>NZ_CP192082.1:0-4750000 GCF_050955735.1 Nocardia sp. CA-135953 | reverse complement strand
TGAAATCTGCTGTGAATCTGCCGGGACCACCCGGTAAGCCTGAATACTCCCTGGTGACCGATAGCGGACTAGTACCGTGAGGGAAAGGTGAAAAGTACCCCGGGAGGGGAGTGAAATAGTACCTGAAACCGTGCGCTTACAATCCGTCAGGGCCTGCGCACAACTTGTTGTGGTGGGTGATGGCGTGCCTTTTGAAGAATGAGCCTGCGAGTTAGTGGCATGTGGCGAGGTTAACCCGTGTGGGGTAGCCGTAGCGAAAGCGAGTCCGAAGAGGGCGTTTCAGTCGCGTGTTCTAGACCCGAAGCGGAGTGATCTACCCATGGCCAGGGTGAAGCGACGGTAAGACGTCGTGGAGGCCCGAACCCACTTAGGTTGAAAACTGAGGGGATGAGTTGTGGGTAGGGGTGAAAGGCCAATCAAACTCCGTGATAGCTGGTTCTCCCCGAAATGCATTTAGGTGCAGCGTCACGTGTTTCACGCCGGAGGTAGAGCTACTGGATGGTCTAGGGGGCCTACAAGCTTACCGAAATCAGCCAAACTCCGAATGCCGGTGTGTGAGAGCGTGGCAGTGAGACTGCGGGGGATAAGCTTCGTAGTCGAGAGGGAAACAGCCCAGATCGCCGGCTAAGGCCCCTAAGCGTGTACTAAGTGGAAAAGGATGTGGAGTCGCGAAGACAACCAGGAGGTTGGCTTAGAAGCAGCCATCCTTGAAAGAGTGCGTAATAGCTCACTGGTCAAGTGATTCTGCGCCGACAATGTAGCGGGGCTCAAGTACACCGCCGAAGCCGCGGCATTCACACAATACATCCGCCACAGATTACGGTTTGTGGTGTAGTGGTGTGGATGGGTAGGGGAGCGTCCTGCAGCCATGGAAGCAGCAGTGTGAGCTAGTTGTGGAGGCTGTGGGAGTGAGAATGCAGGCATGAGTAGCGAAAGACGAGTGAGAAACTCGTCCGCCGAATGACCAAGGGTTCCTGGGCCAGGTTAATCCGCCCAGGGTGAGTCGGGACCTAAGGCGAGGCCGACAGGCGTAGTCGATGGACAACGGGTTGATATTCCCGTACCCGTGTATCCGCGCCCAGTGGCGAATCAGTGGTGCTAAGTATCCAAAAGCGGATGGACTTCCTTCGGGGAGCCGGAAGTGGCTGCATACGACCCTTGCTGTAGTAGTCAAGCGATGGGGTGACGCAGGAAGGTAGCTGGGCCAGTCAGTGGTTGTACTGGTGTAAGCCTGTAGGGCGAGGCATAGGCAAATCCGTGTCTCTTGTGCCTGAGAGGTGATGCGTAGCCGATTGAGGTGAATTCAGTGATCCTATGCTGCCGAGAAAAGCCTCTAGTGAGTTGGTGCACGGCCCGTACCCCAAACCGACACAGGTGGTCAGGTAGAGAATACTGAGGCGATCGAGAGAACTGTGGTTAAGGAACTCGGCAAAATGCCCCCGTAACTTCGGGAGAAGGGGGACCACGTCTGGTGATGGTTCTTGCAGCCTGAGCTGGGGGTGGTCGCAGAGACCAGAGAGAAGCGACTGTTTACTAAAAACACAGGTCCGTGCGAAGTCGTAAGACGATGTATACGGACTGACGCCTGCCCGGTGCCGGAAGGTTAAGAGGACCGGTTAGCCTGTAAAGGGCGAAGCTGAGAATTTAAGCCCCGGTAAACGGCGGTGGTAACTATAACCATCCTAAGGTAGCGAAATTCCTTGTCGGGTAAGTTCCGACCTGCACGAATGGCGTAACGACTTCTCTGCTGTCTCAACCACAGACTCGGCGAAATTGCATTACGAGTAAAGATGCTCGTTACGCGCGGCAGGACGAAAAGACCCCGGGACCTTCACTATAGCTTGGTATTGGTGTTCGGTGCGGTTTGTGTAGGATAGGTGGGAGACTGTGAAGCGGGCACGCCAGTGTTTGTGGAGTCGTCGTTGAAATACCACTCTGATCGTATTGGACTTCTAACCTCGGGCCATGATCTGGTTCAGGGACAGTGCCTGGTGGGTAGTTTAACTGGGGCGGTTGCCTCCTAAAATGTAACGGAGGCGCCCAAAGGTTCCCTCAGCCTGGTTGGCAATCAGGTGTCGAGTGCAAGTGCACAAGGGAGCTTGACTGTGAGAGTGACAGCTCGAGCAGGGACGAAAGTCGGGACTAGTGATCCGGCACCGGCAAGTGGAAGCGGTGTCGCTCAACGGATAAAAGGTACCCCGGGGATAACAGGCTGATCTTCCCCAAGAGTCCATATCGACGGGATGGTTTGGCACCTCGATGTCGGCTCGTCGCATCCTGGGGCTGGAGTAGGTCCCAAGGGTTGGGCTGTTCGCCCATTAAAGCGGCACGCGAGCTGGGTTTAGAACGTCGTGAGACAGTTCGGTCTCTATCCGCCGCGCGCGTCAGAAACTTGAGGAAGGCTGTCCCTAGTACGAGAGGACCGGGACGGACGAACCTCTGGTGTGCCAGTTGTCCTGCCAAGGGCACTGCTGGTTAGCTACGTTCGGGAGGGATAACCGCTGAAAGCATCTAAGCGGGAAGCCTGTTCCAAGATGAGGTTTCTCACCACCTTCGAGTGGTTAAGGCCCCCTACAGACCATGGGGTTGATAGGCCAGAACTGGAAGCCCGGTAACGGGTGGAGGTGACTGGTACTAATAGGCCGAGGACTTACCAACGAAGAAGCTACGCGTCCACTGTGCGGTATCTGAAACAACACACAAACACCCGCTGGTATCCCGAGGATCGTGTGTTCTCGAGGGTGTTGTGGGTGTGGATAGTTTCATAGAGTTACGGCGGCTATAGCGGTGGGGAAACGCCCGGTCCCATTCCGAACCCGGAAGCTAAGCCCACCAGCGCCGATGGTACTGCACTCGACAGGGTGTGGGAGAGTAGGACACCGCCGGAACATCCTTCACGATAGGGGACCCAGATCTGGGTCCCCTATCGTCGTTTTTGCACCTATATCTATGCCGTGTTCGGGCCCGACCGCCGACACGTGATTGAATTCAGGGGTTCGACAACCCCTGGCGGAACCTAGAAAGGGGCCACCGTGTCGGAACAGAACGACGGCCGGAAGTCTTTCCGGCAGGACGGTCCCGACCGCGATCGAGGTGGCGACTCTCGCGGCTCTTCCGACCGAGGTGATTCCGGTGAACGGCGCGGCTTCAAACGCAGCGACTCGACCCGGAGTGGTTCGAACGACCGCGGCGACTTCAACCGCCGCAACGATTCCAATGATCGCAGTTCCGGCGACCGCGGTGGTTTCAAGCGCAGCGGATCCGGCGAGCGCGGCGACTCCGGTAGCCGTGGCGGCTACGACCGCGGTGCCGATGATCGCGGAGGTTTCAACCGCGGCGGCGGCCGTGGCGGTTTCGAGCGCGGCGACTCCGGCCATCGTGGTGATTCTGGCCGTCGTGGTGATTCCGGCGAGCGTGGTTTCAACCGTGGTGGTTCGGGTGAGCGCGGCGGATTCAAGCGCTCCGGTGATTCGGCCGACAGAGGTGGTTTCAACCGTGGTGGCTCGGACGAACGCGGCGGTTTCAACCGCAGTGGTGATTCGGGCCGACGCGGCGATGCGGGCGAACGGGGCGGATTCAATCGGGGTGGCTCCGGTGATCGCGGCCGTTTCGATCGGGGCGATTCCAGTGAGCGTGGCGGTTTTAACCGAGGCGGTGATTCCAGCGAGCGCCGTGGCTTCAAACGTGGCGGCGATTCGGGTCAGCGCGGTGATTCCGGCGATCGAAGTGGCTTCGGCCGCAGTGGTTCTGGTGACCGTGGTGGTTCCGGCGATCGTGGTGGCTTCAGCCGTGGTTCGAGCGATCGCGGTGGTTTCAACCGTGGTGACTCGGGGGACCGCGGTGGTTTCAACCGCGGTGACTCGGCGGAGCGCGGCGGGGTCGGCCGTGGTGGGACCGGTGAGCGCGGTGGTTTCAAGCGTGGTGGCGACTCGGGTCAGCGCGGCGATGTGAACGAAGGCACCGGGTTCAAGCGACGCGATGACGCCGGACAGCGTAGCGGTTTCAACCGTGGCGGTGACTCCGGTCAGCGCGGCGGCTGGACCCGCGGCGACGAGGCACAGGATCGCCGTCGTGGTGGCGAGGGCGCACGTGCCGGGGGTGGTTCGGCTGATCGACGCGCCGCGCGTCCCGAAGAGCCGGATCTGCCCGATGAAGTCCAGGCCGCCGACCTCGAAACCGAGGTGCGTCGCGACCTGCTGAGTCTGGACAAGAGCAATGCCGAAACGGTCGCCCGGCATCTCGTAATGGCGGCCCGACTCATCGACGATGATCCGCGTCTCGCTTTGGCTCATGCACGGGCCGCCCGCCAACGCGCCGGCCGCATTGCCGTGGTCCGCGAAACCGCTGGCGTCACCGCCTATCACGCGGGTGAGTGGGCCGAGGCCCTTTCCGAATTGCGCACGGCCCGCCGGATGTCCGGAGGTTCCGGTCTGCTCGCCGTCATGGCCGACTGCGAACGCGGCCTCGGCCGCCCCGAACGTGCGATCGAACTGGGCCGCGGCGATGAAGCCCGCGCCCTGCGCGGTGACGAGGCCACCGAGCTCCGCATAGTGGTCGCCGGCGCCCGCATGGATCTCGGCCAATACGACCAGGCCGTAGTCACCCTGCAGACCTCGGAACTCGACCCCTCCCGCACCGGCTCCGCCGCCGCCCGTCTCTTCTACGCCTACGCCGACGCCCTAGTCGCTGCGGGCCGCACCGCAGAGGGCCTCACCTGGTTCCTCAACGCGGCCTCCGCTGACCTCGACGGTGAAACAGATGCCGAAGAGCGCGCCGAGGAACTAACCGGCGGCACCGACCTATAGCACCGGCTCCGCCGCCCGTCTCTTCTACGCCGACGCCCTGGTCGCCGCGGGCCGCACCGCAGAGGGCCTCACCTGGTTTCTCAACGCGGCCTCCGCCGACCTCGACGGTGAAACAGATGCCGAAGAGCGTGCCGAGGAACTGACCGGCGACACCGACCTATAGGCACACACCGAAGAGTTAGTGGACTCAGGTCACAAGTGCAGGGGCGATCGAGTCGGACAGCCGTCAAGAGGGTATGGAATGCGCGGGTACAGGTGAACGGATCTTGTCGGAAGAGCGGCACAGTCTCGCGTTGGGCGCTAGCCAGCGAAGGCGTGGCTTCTGAGGTTGCGCATGGCCCGCGGATGTCCGGCGGTTCTGGTCGCTCTTCGTCGCTGACTGCGGACCCTCTGCAATGCGCTGGCTAGGCGGTGTCACACGTCGCACTGTCGATTCGAGCGTGGGTTTCGGAATCGGAGTTGTGGCATACGGTCGGTCGACGCCGTCATTTCCTGTCGGCGGGCTGGCGTAGGGTTCGGGGAGGTGTCGGTCGGTTACATGAAGTGAGAGTGGTGTGAAGCGGCTACGAGAGCGGTATGAAGCCCTGCTGCTGGATCTGGACGGCACGCTGTATCGCGGGCCGGAGGTGATCGAGGGCGCGCCGGAGGCGTTGGCGGATTCCGATGCGGCACAGCGGCTTGTATATGTCACGAACAATGCGAGTCGCGGTCCGGATGTGGTCGCACGGCATTTGGTCGAGCTCGGGTTCGCGGCGGAAACCGATGATGTCGTGACCAGTGCGCAGGCGGCGGCGCGGTTGTTGGCCGAGCGGCTCGATTCCGGAGCAACGGTGTTGATCGTCGGCACCGATGACCTGGCCAAAGAGGTCGTAGCGGTCGGGCTGCGTTCGATCCGGCGCTTCAATGGAGCCGCGCCCGATGCTGTTGTACAAGGACATTCACCCGAAACCGCCTGGCCGGATCTGGCCGAGGCTGCCTACGCACTGAGTGCCGACGCACTGTGGGTCGCGGCCAATACCGATAGGACGTTGCCGAACGAGCGTGGCCTCGCCCCTGGCAACGGCGCCATGGTCGCCGCATTACGTGCCGCCTCCGGTAGAGAGCCTGTTGTAGCGGGCAAACCCTATCCGCCACTACTGGAGGACGCCCTGGTGCGCGCCGGAACGCGCAGCGCCCTGGTCGTGGGCGACCGCCTCGACACCGATATCGAGGGCGCCAACCGCGTCGGCCTGGAATCGCTGCTGGTCCTGACCGGCGTGAGCACCCTCGACGAACTACGCGACGCCCCGGCGGACCTGATCCCGACCTACGTCTCGGAGTCATTGGATGCACTGAATCATCCGCCGGTCGAGGACGAGGCGACCGACCTCGCCGACGACTTGGCGGAACGCTTACGCCGTAACCCGGGAAGAGCCGTAAGGGTGCACGCGTCCGCTTCGGAAATCCGATAGCGTTGACCCCACGATGACTACTCCGATGCCACGCCCCAACGGACCCGGCTCGAATGGACCGCGCCCCGGGCCACCGCTGCCCGGCCAGCATCTGCCGGGTGCACAGGGACGCCCGGAGCCTGCCGACCCCGAGCGGATCCGCGTCGAGATCGACGGTCTGCTCGCCGAACTCGACGCGCGTCCGGCGTGGGCCGGCTTGGCGGCGCCCCCGCCGACGGCCTCCGATTCCGGCGCCGATATCACCCGGCGCGCCCGCATCCTGGAACAGGCGCATGAAGTGCTCGTACAGGCACTGGCCACGGTGGACAAGATCTGAGGTGGCCAGGCGCGCGCGGGTGGACGCCGAACTGGTTCGCCGCGGATTGGCCCGATCGCGTGAACACGCGGTCGAGCTGATCGGTGCGGGCCGCGTCCTGATTGCTGGAACGGTCGCGGTGAAGCCGGCGACTGCCGTGGAGACCGGCACGCCGTTGGTCGTGCGCGAGGAGCCCGACGAGGTGTCGTGGGCGTCGCGTGGTGCGCGCAAGCTGCTCGGCGCGCTCGAAGCATTCGAACCCCAAGGCCTGAGCGTCGAGGGGAAGCGCTGCCTGGATGCCGGTGCGTCGACCGGTGGCTTCACCGACGTACTGCTCTCCAGACAGGCGCGTGAGGTCGTCGCCGTCGATGTCGGCTACGGCCAGCTGATCTGGCGGCTGCAGAACGACGATCGAGTGCGGGTTTTCGATCGCACCAATGTTCGCGCCATCACCTCCGAATCCATCGGCGGCACCGTCGAACTGGTTGTCGGTGATCTGTCGTTCATCTCGCTGAATCTGGTGCTGCCCGCCCTCGCGGCCTGCTCCGCGCCGGGTGCCGACCTGTTGCCTATGGTCAAACCCCAGTTCGAGGTGGGCAAGGAGCGAGTAGGCTCCGGCGGTGTGGTGCGTGATCCCGCATTGCGCGTGGAAGTGGTGCGCGATGTCGCGGCGGCCGCCGCCGAATTGGGCTTGCGCACCGTCGGGGTGGTGGCCAGCCCGCTGCCCGGCCCATCGGGCAATGTCGAATACTTTGTGTGGCTGCGTAAAGACGGGCAGTTCGAGTACGACGGCGAACAGGTCGCGGCGCTTGTCGAACGTGCGATTGAGGAGGGTCCACAGTGAACGCGCTGACGCCGGCGGAATCCAGAGAGATTCTGCTGGTTTCGCATCCGGGCCGGGCGGAGATCATCGAGACCGCTCATCGTGTCGCGAAGATTTTCGCGGACGTGGGTATCGGGCTGCGCGTGCTCGCGGACGAGGCGGACAGCACCCGATTCGACTGTGAGCCCGATACCCCGGGCGGGACGGCCGTCGCGGAACCGGGCGGATATCCGGCGCGCGTGGTCGAGCATTGCCCGGACGCTGCGGTCGGCTGCGAGATGGTGCTTTCGCTCGGCGGTGACGGCACCTTCTTGCGCGCGGCCGAACTGGCCAGACCGGCGGGGGTGCCGGTGCTCGGAATCAACCTGGGCCGCATCGGTTTTCTCACCGAGGCCGAGGCCGAACACCTCGACGAGGCGTTGGCGAGCGTGGTCCGCGGCGATTACCGCATCGAGCATCGGATGACGATCGATGTGAACGTGCGGGTGGACGACGATATCGTCGAAACCGGTTGGGCGCTCAATGAAGCCAGTATCGAGAACGCCGCGCGCATGGGTGTGCTGGAGGTGGTCCTGGAGGTCGACGGGCGGCCGGTTTCGCAGTTCGGTTGCGATGGCATCCTCATCTCCACACCGACCGGATCGACAGCCTACGCGTTCTCCGCGGGCGGCCCGGTGGTGTGGCCGGAACTCGAAGCGCTGCTGGTGATTCCGAGTAATGCGCACGCCCTGTTCGCACGGCCGTTGGTGACCAGTCCGGAGTCCAGGATCGCGGTCGAATCCGTTGCGGCGGGCCATGATGCGATAGTTTTCCTGGATGGCAGGCGCACCCTGGCATTGCCGAAGGGCGGCCGGCTCGAGGCGGTCCGCGGTGCCGAACCGGTGCGGTGGGTGCGGTTGGATTCCGCACCATTCGCAGACCGGATGGTGCGCAAGTTCCAATTGCCCGTGACGGGCTGGCGTGGCCGACGGCGAACGGAGATCACACGTGCTGACAGAGATCAGGATTGACGGGCTTGGCGTCATATCCACGGCCACCGCGCAATTCCATGAGGGCCTGACGGTTCTGACCGGTGAGACCGGCGCCGGTAAGACCATGGTGGTGACCAGCCTGCACCTGCTCAGCGGGGCGCGGGCGGATGCGGGCCGGGTCCGGTTGGGTGCGGACCGGGCCGTGGTCGAGGGCCGGTTCACCGTCGACGAGGTGAATACCACCGCGCAGAAGCAAGTGCAGGAAGTCTTGGAAGCGGCTGCGGCAGAACGCGATGACGACGGCAGCATCATCGCGATCCGCACCGTCGGCAGTGACGGACGTTCCCGCGCGCACCTGGGCGGGCGCGGCGTACCCGCCGCTGTCCTCGCCGATTTCACCGCGCCGTTGCTGACCGTGCACGGTCAGAACGATCAGCTGCGCCTGCAGCGTCCGGATCAGCAGCTGTCCGCGCTGGATCAGTTCGCCGCCGATACGGTCGCTTCGCTGCTGCGTAAGTACCAGGTGCAGCGGCGATCCTGGCTCGACGCTCGCACTGAGCTGCTCGAACGTACCGCGCGCAGTAGGGAACTCGCGCTGGAGGCCGACCGGCTGAAGCATTCGCTGTCCGAAATCGATACCATCGCACCGGAACCCGGCGAGGACGAGCGCATCGTCGACGAGGTGCGCAGGCTCAGCGATCTGGATTCGCTGCGGGAGGCCGCCGCGATCGCGCACGATGCGTTGGCTGGTCCCGCCGATTCGCCCGAAGACGGTTCGGGCGCGCTGGAATTGCTCGGCGCCGCGCGGGCCCGCATCGAATCGGCCCACGATCCGGCGCTGACCGCGCTCGGGCCGCGGCTCGGTGAGGCCATCGCGGTGGTCGTCGATCTCACCACCGAGCTCAGCGGCTATCTGTCGGATTTGCCTTCGGACCCGGGCGCATTGGATTCGCTGCTCACCCGGCAGGCCGAATTGAAACCGCTGACGCGCAAGTACGCACCCGATATCGACGGGGTCATCGCGTGGGCGGATGAGGCGCGCACGCGTCTCGGCTCGCTCGATGTCTCCGAAGAGGCGTTGGCGGCGCTGGCGGCGGAGGTGGATACCGCTGCGGAACGCGTTCGGGAAGCGGCACGCAAATTGACTGCGGCGCGCACCAAGTCGTCGGGCAAGCTCGCTTCGGCGGTGAGCGCCGAACTCGGTGGGCTTGCGATGGGTAAGGCGAAGCTCGAGGTCGTGGTGCGGCCGGTGCCTGCGAGCCCACAGGATTCCGCGCCGCTGACGGTGGACGGGCAGGAATTGCATGCGGGTTCGGCCGGTGTCGACGAGGTGGAATTCCGGCTGTCCGCGCATTCGGGCGCGCAGTCGTTGCCGTTGAGCAAGAGCGCATCCGGTGGTGAGTTGTCACGCGTGATGCTGGCTCTCGAAGTGGTGCTCGCCAGTTCGGATCACGGCGCGACGATGGTGTTCGACGAGGTCGACGCCGGTGTCGGCGGCCGGGCCGCGGTCGAGATCGGCCGCCGACTGGCTCGGCTCGCGCGCACCCATCAAGTGATCGTGGTGACCCACCTGCCGCAGGTCGCGGCATTCGCAGACACTCATCTGGTGGTGGACAAGTCCGATGACGGCAAGGGCAAGGTCAACAGCGGCGTCCGGGCATTGACCAAGGACGAGCGCGTCATCGAATTGGCTCGCATGCTGGCTGGTCTCGATGACACCGAAACCGGCCGAGCCCACGCCGAGGAACTGCTCGAAACAGCCCGCGCCGAACGTGCCCTCGCCTGAGGAGTTCAGCGCAGGGCTTTTCGGGCGCCCTTGATGAACTGGTTGATGAGGTTCTTCAGACCGAATTCCAGGACCTTTGCGGGGACGGGAAGGCTGGGCTCGGACTCCATCGTGTAGGAGACGAGAGTGCCGTTGCCGGTGTCGGTGAAGGTGATTGTGCCGACGTGCCGCTTCACGGGCGCACCCTTGATGATCTTGTATTCCATGAGCTCGCCGGGGACCAGCTTGGTGGTCTCCTCGACGAACCCGACGCCGGCCTTGCCGATGAAGTACTGCGCGCCGACGCCCGTCGGGGTGGGCGAGCCGGGGGTCTTCAGGGTGAAGTCGACCGGGATGTAGGGGTTGATGCCATCTCGCTCGGTGAAGAACTTGTAGACGACATCGCGCGGGGCCGCGATCACGGCGTCGACGGTACTGCTGACCATGGTGACTCCTATTCGGGATATCTGTGACCCGCAGCATACGGGTACTTGTCGGCGCGCTCTCGGCGCGGCGTGGTGTTCGTGTTATCACAGTGACGAATGTGATAGGTGATACGGCGCGCCTCCACCAATGGTTGAGGGTTTGCGGACAGGATCGGCCACATGAAGATGTTGGCGTTGTTGTCGAAGAGCACCGAAGCGCTGCCCGGGCTGACCGGGACAGCTCGGGTTGACCGCAACACCAGGCGTCTGCTGAAGCGGGTCGGGCCCGGTGATGTCGTAATACTCGATGAGATGGATCTGGATCGGTTCACCGCCGATCGGTTGGTCGAGGCGGGCGTGGTCGCGGTGGTGAATACTTCGCCGTCGATCTCGGGCCGCTACCCCAATCTGGGGCCGGAAGTGCTGGTCGCCAATGGAATTCTGCTGCTGGACACCGTGAGTTCGGATGCCTTCCGGATCAAGGACGGCACCAAGGTCCGCATCGATGAGGGCGTCGTCTACTCCGACAAGCTGGTCAAGAAGGAGCCCGAGGTCCTGGTCACGGGCATCGAGCTGACCGAATCCGATATCGCCGAGCGAATGATCGATGCGCGCAACGGTCTCGCCGATCATCTGGAGGCCTTCGCCGGCAACACCATCGAATTCATTCGCACCGAGAGTGCGCTGCTCATCGACGGTATCGGTGTGCCGGAGCTCGAGCTCGACATGAAGAATCGGCATGTGGTCGTGGTCGCCGACGGCCCGGAGCACGCCGACGATCTCAAGCGACTGAAGCCCTTCATCAAGGAGTACGCGCCGATCATGGTCGGCGTCGGTCGCGGCGCGGACACCTTGTCGAAGCAGGGCTATCACCCCGATCTGATCGTCGGCGACCCGGACGAAATCACCACCGCCACCTTGAAATCCGGTGCCGAGATGATCCTGCCCGCCGATACCGACGGCCACGCCAAGGGTCTGGAACGTATCCAGGATCTCGGCATCGGCGCGACGACCTTCCCGTCGTCGGGCGCACCTTCCGACTTGGCCCTGCTGCTGGCCCACCACCACGGCGCATCGCTGATCGTGACCGCCGGCGCCGCCGCCTCGCTGGACGATTTCTTCGACCGCGGCCGCCGCGACAGCAATCCGGCGACCTTCCTCACCCGACTGAAAGTCGGCACCGAACTCATGGATGCCAAGGCCGTCGCCACGCTCTACCGGAACCGGGTGTCCGGCACCGCCATCGCGATGGTCGTCCTCGCCGCACTGGTCGCGGTGATCGTGGCCATGCTCGCATCGAATATGGGGACCGAGGCGCTGGATTGGGCCGCCGATAGCTGGAACCGGTTCACGCTGTGGGCCGAGGGCCTAGCCGGTACGGGAGGGAACCGATGATTTCGATTCGGCAGCACGCGGTTTCGATCGTCGCGATCTTCCTGGCCCTCGCCCTCGGCGTGGTGCTCGGGTCACAGACCGTGGCGGCGGACCTGCTGTCCGGATTGCGCGCGGACAAAACGGATCTGCGCAAACAGCTCGATGTGGCCACCGATCAGAACCGGCGGTTCGGCGACGAAATCAATGCCGCGGACCGGTTCATCGCCGGATCGGCGGGCCGGATCCTCGGCGGCACGCTCACCGACCGCAGCGTCGTGGTGTTCACGACCCCCGATGCCGAACCCGCCGATGTCGAGGCCGTCGCGAAGGATCTGGAAACCTCGGGCGCCACCGTGACCGGCCGCGTCGCACTCAACGACGCCTTACTCGACGCCGCCGAGGGCGACCGGATGCGCACCGCGGTCACCAATGTCATCCCCGCGGGCGCGCAGCTGCGCACCGGCCAGGTGGATCAGGGCAGTATGGCGGGCGATCTGCTCGGCCTGGTGCTGCTGCTGGATCCCGCGAGCGCGCAACCGCGCAGCACCCCGCAGGAGCTGAGTCTGGTGCTGGAGACGTTGCGCGGCGGCGGTTTCCTCGCCTACGGCGACACTCCGACGCAGGCCGCGAACGTCGCCGTTGTCGTCACCGGCGACGGCGCGAAGTCCGGCGAGAACAGTCAGGGCAGCAATATCGCCCGATTCGCAGGCGCCCTACGTGGTCGCGGTGCGGGGGCGGTGCTGGCGGGCCGATCCGGTGCCGCCGACAATCCCGGCCCGATCGCGCTCATTCGTTCCGACGCCGCGCTCGCCACCGCCGTCACCACCGTCGACAATCTCGACCGAGATATCGGCCGCGTCACCACCGTGCTCGGCCTGAGCGAGCAGCTCAACGGCGGCGCGGGCCGATACGGAACCGGCACCAAGGCGACCTCCCTCACACTCGTCGCGCCGCCTTCGAGCTGACCCGCCGATCCGCGATACCCCGTGCTGCGGACACAGCTCGCGGTGTGAATCCTTGATGGCAGCGACTCGGTGGCAAACGTGCGTGGCATGTGATCAGACCAGCAATTTCGTGTTACCGTGAAGACCCGTGGGTCATACACGGAATCAGGCGCGAACGGCCACGAAGCACATCTTCGTCAGCGGTGGTGTCGCCTCCTCATTGGGTAAGGGTCTTACCGCCTCCAGCCTCGGTCAGCTGCTGACCGCGCGCGGACTGCGGGTGACCATGCAGAAACTCGACCCGTACTTGAACGTCGATCCGGGCACCATGAATCCGTTCCAGCACGGTGAAGTGTTCGTCACCGAGGACGGTGCGGAGACCGATCTCGATGTCGGCCACTACGAGCGATTTCTCGATCGGGACCTGTCCCGGGACGCGAATGTGACTACCGGGCAAATCTATTCGTCGGTGATCGCCAAGGAGCGTCGCGGCGAATACCTCGGTGACACGGTGCAAGTTATCCCGCACATCACCGACGAGATCAAAAGTCGCATCCTGGCGATGCAGGGGCCGGATCTGCAGGGGCAGGTGCCCGATGTGGTGATCACCGAAATCGGTGGCACCGTCGGCGATATCGAATCGCAGCCCTTCCTCGAGGCCGCGCGCCAGATCCGCCACGATGTGGGCCGGGACAATGTGTTCTTCCTGCACGTATCGCTGGTGCCCTACCTGGCGCCGTCGGGTGAGCTCAAGACCAAGCCGACCCAGCATTCGGTGGCCGCGCTGCGCAATATCGGTATCCAGCCCGACGCGCTGATCCTGCGTTGCGATCGCGAGGTGCCGCAGGCGCTCAAGAGCAAGATCGCGCTGATGTGCGACGTCGATGTGGACGCCTGCATCTCCACGCCGGACGCGCCGTCGATCTACGACATTCCCAAGGTGCTGCACCGTGAGGGCCTGGACGCCTATGTAGTGCGCAGGCTCGGGCTGCCGTTCCGCGATGTGGATTGGACGGTGTGGGGCGATCTGCTCGACCGGGTGCACCAGCCGCGGGAGACCGTCGAGGTGGCACTTGTCGGAAAGTATGTCGATCTGCCCGATGCGTATCTGTCGGTGACCGAGGCGTTGCGCGCGGGTGGATTCGCTTCGCGGGCCAAGGTGAATATCCACTGGGTGCAGTCGGATGAATGCGAGACCCCGGCGGGTGCGCAGGCCGCGCTGCGCGATGTGGACGCGGTGCTGATTCCGGGCGGCTTCGGCATCCGTGGCATCGAGGGCAAGGTCGGCGCCATCAAATATGCGCGGACCAGGGGGCTTCCGCTGCTCGGTCTGTGTCTTGGCTTGCAGTGTGTGGTCATCGAAGCCGCGCGCTCGGTCGGTCTGGCCGAAGCGAATTCGGCGGAATTCGAGCCGGACACACCGCATCCGGTGATTTCCACCATGGCCGATCAGAAGGAGATCGTGGCCGGTGAGGCAGATCTCGGCGGCACCATGCGCCTCGGCGCCTACCCGGCGACGCTGCAGAAGGGTTCGGTGGTCGCGCAGGCCTACGGCACCGACCAGGTCTCCGAGCGGCACCGGCATCGCTACGAGGTGAACAACGCCTATCGCGACAAGATCGCCGCCAGCGGTTTGAAATTCAGCGGTACCTCCCCCGACGGGCATCTGGTCGAATTCGTCGAACTGCCTGCCGATAAGCATCCTTTCTTCGTGGCCACCCAGGCGCATCCGGAGCTCAAGAGCCGTCCGACTCGCCCGCACCCACTGTTCGCGGCGCTGATCGCGGCGGCGCTGAAATATAAACTGGCCGAGCGGCTTCCGGTCGATATCCCGGACGAAGAGTTCGCGAACGCCGACCAGGCGTCGTAGATGAGTGAGATCGGTGGCGTCCAGCCGGGAACCCACGACTTCGAGACCGTGGCGAGCAAGACCATATACAGCGGTGCCATCCTCGCCTTGCGGCTCGACCAGGTGGCAATGCCGGGCGGACGCGTCGTTGAGCGCGAGGTGATCGAACATCATGCGGCGGTCGCGGTCGCGGCCATCGATGATGCCGACAATGTGGTGCTGATCAGGCAGTATCGGCATCCGATCGATCAGCGGCTGCTCGAGCTGCCCGCCGGACTGCTCGATGTGCCCGGCGAGGATCCGCTGACAGCGGCCAAGCGCGAATTGGCCGAGGAGACCGGACTGGCTGCCAGGGAATGGTCGGTTTTGGTGGATGTCGCGCTTTCGCCCGGATTCACCGATGAGGCGCTGCGGGTATACGCCGCGCGAGGTCTGTACGAAACCGACCGGCCGGAGCCGGAATTGGAGGAGGCGGACCTGGAATTGGTCCGCCTGCCGGTGGACGAGGCAGTGGGGGCCGCACTGGCCGGTGAGATCGTCAATGCCACGGCCGTCGCCGGTCTGCTCGCGCTCGCCGCTGCCAGGGCGGGCGGGGCGCAGTTGCGTCCGGCCGACGCACCGTGGCCGGGGCAGCCCACCGCATTCCTGCGTCGCAAGGCGCAGCGGCAGTCCGAAGACTGACGGGTCCGGGCGGGTGCTCGCGCGGGAGGTGGACGCCTACCTCGATCATCTTGCGGTCGAGCGCGGCGCCGCCCGCAACACCCTCGGTGCGTACCGTCGCGATCTCGACCGTTATCGGGTTTTCCTGACCGGGCACGAGATTACGGCGCTCGAGCAGGTTTGCGAATCCGATGTCGCCGAGTTCACGATGGTGCTGCGAGCGGGCGGGGAGACACATCCGCCCCTGGCCGCGGGTTCGGTCGCTCGTGCGCTGATCGCGGTGCGCGGGCTGCATCGCTTCGCCGTGGCGGAGGGTTTCACGAGTACCGATGTCGCACATGCGGTCAAGCCGCCGACCCCGGGGCGGCGGTTGCCGAAAGCGCTGCCGTACGACCAGGTGTTGCGGCTGTTGGAGGCGGCCGGCGGCGGGCCGATCGATGATGCGAATGGCGCCGGAAGCGATGGCGGGCCGCGTGGATTGCGCGATCGCGCGCTGCTCGAGCTGCTGTATTCGACCGGGGCGCGGATATCGGAGATGGTCGGGCTCGATGTGGACGATCTCGATACCGAGGAACGCGCTGTTGTGTTGCACGGCAAGGGTGGCAAGCAGCGCATGGTTCCGATCGGCAGGCCCGCGCTGGCGGCTGTCGACGCATATCTGGTGCGCGGGAGGCCGGTGCTCGCCGCGAACGGGAAAGGCACTGCGGGCGCGCTGTTTCTGAATGCCCGCGGTGGTCGGTTGTCGCGGCAGAGTGCCTGGCAGGTTTTGCAGACCGCCGCCGAGCGGGCGGGCATCGGGGCCACCGTTTCGCCACATACGCTGCGTCATTCCTTCGCAACGCATTTGCTCGACGGGGGTGCGGATGTGCGTGTGGTCCAAGAACTTCTGGGGCATGCGTCGGTGACGACCACTCAGATCTACACCCTGGTCACCGTGAGCACGCTTCGTGAGGTTTGGGCGACCGCTCACCCCCGCGCCCGCTGACCCGCTGTGCTCGGGCACCCGCCGCGGAAGAAATAGAACCGTGGTCCGGTTGTGTCGGTATGTCGTGATCGGGTGGTCTCGGCATACCGACCTGAGGTGAGTTGGATGGCAAAGGCTTTCATCGTTCAGGAGCGCGATGTCGAGGCGGTGGCGCTGCCCGGTGGTGGATCGTTCCGGTTGCTCGGGGACAGCGAGAACACCGGATGGGCTGTTCGGAGCGAATCGGCTCGTACTGCGGGCAGGCGCGGATGGGACCAGACCGCACTATCACACGAAGTCCACGGGTCCTGGACGGGACCATGGAATTCCTCGTCGACGGCGAACGGCATGCGGTCGCGAAGGGTGGTCTGGTGGTGGTTCCGCCGGGTACTGTCCATGGCTTCGGGGCGTCCGTGGACGGTCCCGCCGAGTTCTTCGCCGTACTCGCACCGGGTATCGTCCGGTTCGAGTACTTCCGGCAGCTCGGTCGTATCGCTCGGGGTGAGGCGGATTGGGACAGCATGGATGATCTTCGCGATCGGTTCGACGTCCGTTTCGACGGCCGACCGGATTGGTGCTAGGGGAGTGGACGCCTGCGCAGGTAAACGTGGGTGTCGCGTGTCCGAGCGTGGGTCTCGCGCTGTCAAGCGGTAGCGTCTATCGAGAGCTGGACCGTACGAAAGCGAGGTCGGGCCTGATCGGCCTCGCTACGCTCGGGCAGAAGATGCCGGAGTCGGGCGAAGGCAACGGGCAGGAACGTATAAGGAGCAGCGGATCGTGACGACAGCCGGCGCGGCAGAGCCGCCGATGAGTGCTGGGGCGCAGCCGCTTACGGGTCCCCGGACGGGTCCGTACTCGGCCGCTGCGGCGGAAACGCTGTGGGGCGACGGCGCCGAACCCGTCCCCGACGATGCGACGCTCGGCCCGACCGGGCGCCCGCTGCGTGTCGTGCCCGACCCGCCGCCGGTCGAAAACCACGGTGATGCGCTGATCGTCGCGATGTGCAATCAGAAGGGTGGCGTCGGCAAGACCACCTCGACCATCAACCTTGGTGCGGCGCTCGCGGAGTTCGGTCGGCGGGTACTGCTGGTCGACCTGGATCCGCAGGGTGCGCTGTCGGCGGGATTGGGTGTGGCCCACCACGATCTCGATCTGACGGTGCACAACCTGCTCATCGGATCCAAGGTCTCGATCGACGATGTCCTGATGGAGACCCGCGTCGAGAATCTGGACCTGCTGCCGAGCAATATCGATCTGTCCGCCGCGGAAATCCAGTTGGTCAACGAGGTCGGTCGGGAGCAGACACTGGGCCGCGCACTGGAATCGGTGCGCGATCGCTACGACTACATCCTCATCGACTGCCAGCCATCGCTCGGCCTGCTCACGGTGAATGCGCTGGCCTGTTCCGATGGCGTGATCATTCCGATGGAGTGCGAATACTTTTCACTGCGCGGACTCGCCCTGCTCAACGACACCGTGGAGAAGGTGCGCGACCGTTTGAACCAGCGCCTGAGCCTGTACGGCATCGTAGTGACCATGTTCGATGCGCGGCTACTACATTCGCGTCAGGTCATGGCGCGCGTCGTCGAAGTGTTCGGCGACCTGGTGTACGACACGGCGATCGCGCGCACCGTACGTTTTCCGGACGCCAGCGTCGCGGGTGAACCCATCACCACGTGGGCACCGAAATCCAGTGGGGCCGAAGCATATCGGGCGATGGCGCGGGAAGTCATCCACCGGTCCGGCCGGTGATCGGCGGTAGGGAACCGGCGCCATCGACGAACACGGATACGCTCGGCTCGGAGTCCGATGAGTTCGTCGATCGAGACTCCGACGCCGGGCGTACCGCGTCGGCTGCGAACGACTCGGCCGCCGATGATCCGCCAAGCAGACCTGGCGGTGAGAGCGAGCCTACGGCCCAGACCTCCGGGTTCCAGCTGCGGCTGAGCAACTTCCAAGGGCCGTTCGATCTGCTGCTGAATCTGATCAGTTCGCGCAAGCTCGATGTCACCGAGGTCGCGTTGCATCAGGTGACCGACGAATTCATCGCCTACACAAAGGCTTTGACCGCCAGCATCGGGCAGCAGGCGTTGCGTGCGGACAAGATCCTGGATCAGACCACCGAATTCCTTGTCGTCGCGGCGACATTGCTGGATCTCAAGGCGGCGCGACTGCTGCCGTCGGGTGAGGTGACCGACGCCGAGGATCTCGAGTTGCTCGAGGCACGCGATCTGCTCTTCGCGCGGCTGCTGCAGTACCGCGCGTTCAAACAGGTCGCCGAGTTGCTGGGGGAACTGGAGGCGGTCGCGTTGCGACGCTACCCACGCGCGGTCGGGCTGGAGGAGCGATACGCCGACCTGCTGCCCGAGGTTAAGCTGGGTGTTGACGCAAACCAGTTCGCCGCGATCGCCGCGACGGCCTTCCGGCCTCGCCCGGCGCCGCGGGTTGGACTCGACCATCTGCACCAGCACGCCTTCTCGGTCGCCGAACAGGCCGCGCTCGTGCTCGAACAGCTCAAACTGCGCGGACCGGGCGGCTGGACGACCTTCGGCGAACTGGTCGCCGACTGTGATGTGCCGATCCAGATCGTGGCCCGCTTCCTGGCACTGCTCGAGCTGTACCGGGGCAAGACGATCGAGTTCGACCAGCCCGACCCGCTCGGCCCGCTCTCGATCAGTTGGACCGGCGACCCCAAGGACGAACCCGCCGACACCGTGACCATCGAGGAGGACTACGGGTGAGTGAGCGCACCGACGACGCGGCACCCCTCGAGCACAACGGCATCGAGCATGACACCGGGGTCGCGGGCGAGCAGGTCGACGGCGGTGACCGTGCAGTGATCGCCCGGGGCGGCGATGCATCGGGCGCGAGCGCGGCGGGCTCGGGCGACGAGGCGCCATCGTCGAGTGATGAGCGCATCGAAGACGCTGCGGATGCGAGCGCGCCCGGTGGAGGACCGAGTGAGACGCGGCGGGGGAGTCGTAGGAACGGCACCCCAGCTTCTGTAAGTGCGACGAAGACCGCACGTGCGGCGAAGAACAAAAAAGACGCCGGCGCGGGTTCCGACGACGAAGTGGCGGAGTTCACGCCCGAACCGCTGGACGACGATGAATTCCGCTCGGCGTTGGAGGCGATGCTGCTCATTGTGGACGCTCCGGCCCCGGTAGAACTGCTGGCCGACGCGTTGCAGGACAAACCGGCGCGGGTGGAGCGGGCGCTGCACGAAATGGCCGCGGAACTGTCCGCGCGGGCCAGTGGCATCGATCTGCGTTTCGTGGGTGACGGGTGGCGCTTCTATACTCGCAGCGAGTACGCGCCGTATGTGGAACGGATGCTGCTCGACGGCGCCCGGTCGAAATTGACCAGGGCCGCTTTGGAAACATTGGCGGTGGTGGCATACCGCCAACCGGTGACCCGGACCAGGGTCAGCGCGGTGCGCGGCGTGAACGTCGACGGTGTGATGCGAACCCTGCTGGCTCGCGGATTGATCGCCGAGGCCGGGGTCGACCCGGAAACGAATGGCACGCAGTACTGCACGACCGAACTGTTCCTGGAGCGGATCGGACTCGCATCGCTGTCCGATCTGCCGCCACTGGCGCCCCTGCTGCCGGGCGTCGACCTGATCGACGAGATCAACGAGAGCCTGGACACGGACCCCCGTTACACCAGGTTGAAGAAATCCGCCGAGACCGATTTGGATCTCGGTACCGAAGAAGACTGACAGGACAAAATGAATACGCCCGCTCGCCGAGATGGCACACCGGATCGTAGGAACAGAAGCGACCAGCCCACCAGGGGCGGCGCAGGCCGAAACGCACGCGATATGCGTTCGGCGCAACGGGGAAGTACGCAGCGCGGGGCCGCATGGGGCGGTTCCGAGCGCGGCTCCTCGCAAGGGGGCTATCGGGGGAGCTCAGAAGGCGGCGACCGCGGGTACCGCGGTTCGTCGCAGGGCGATCAGCGTGGCGGCTACCGCGGCACCTCGCAGGGCGACAGTGGCTATCGCGGTTCCGCCGAGCGCGGATCAGATCGGCGTAGCACGTCGCAGGGTGGCGGTTATCGCGGTTCGTCGCAGGGCGGGGCGGGTTATCGCGGTTCGTCGCAGGGCGGCTCCGATCATCGTGGTTCGCGCGGCGACGGCTATCGCGCCGGCGCACCGGACAGCTCGGCCCCACGTACCGCCGGTTCGCGCGGCTCCGCACCGGGAGGCGCTGCGCAGCAAGGCAATCCGTCGCGCCGCACAACGTCGGCCTCGATGTCCGCGCCCGTTGGCAAGAAGCCCAAGAATCCGAAGCCGCAGAAGAACGTGGTCTCCGCCCCGCTGCTGAGCAACGCCAAGCCCGCCAAGAAACAGCACGTCGACCAGCCCGCCGAGGGGGGCCACGAGAAGTTGCCGTGGGGCGAGGGCGAGCGGCTGCAGAAGGTTCTCGCCAAGGCCGGTGTCGCATCGCGCCGCGCCGCCGAGGAGATGATCGCCCAGGGGAGGGTCGAGGTCGACGGCGCCATTGTCACCGAGCAGGGTCTGCGGATCGATCCGCAGCATGCCGTGGTCCGCGTCGACGGCACCCGCGTGATGGTGCGTGAGGAACTGGTCCATATCGCGCTGAACAAGCCCAAGGGCTGGCAGTCCACCATGTCCGACGATCTGGGCCGCCCGTGCGTCGGCGATATCGTCGCCGAACGCATCGCAGCCGGTCAGCGCCTGTTCCACGTCGGCAGGCTTGATGCCGACACCGAGGGGCTGCTGCTGCTCACCAATGACGGCGACCTCGCGCACCGGCTCATGCACCCGTCGTTCCAGGTCCCGAAGACCTATCTGGCGACAGTGAACGGTGAGGTCAACAAATCGGTCGGCAAGCGCCTGCGCGACGGTGTCGAACTCGAAGACGGTCCGGCCAAGGTCGACGGGTTCCAGGTGCTCGAGCTGGGCGAGGGACGTTCGCTGGTCAAGATCGTGTTGCACGAAGGGCGCAAGCACATCGTGCGCCGGCTGCTCGACGCGGTCGGTCATCCGGTGACGCGGTTGGTGCGCACCAATATCGGTCCGGTCGCACTCGGCGACCAACGGCCCGGCACGCTGCGCGTGATCGGCCGCGATGAAGTCGGCAAACTTTACGAGGCGGTGTCGTTGTGAACGGTGTAGTGATTCCTGTGGAGGTCCCTGCGATGGTTGAAGGAACCACGCCGCTGGTCGTCGCCATGGACGGGCCTTCGGGCACGGGCAAGTCCAGTGTGTCGCGGCGACTGGCCACCCGGCTCGACGCCAACTACCTCGACACCGGCGCGATGTACCGCGTCGCGACGCTGCGGGTGCTGCGTGCCGGGGTCGAGTTGACCGATTCGGCAGCGATCGGTGCCGCGGTGAAGGAACTGCCGCTGACCATCGGTACCGACCCCAGCCGTGAGCTGATCCTGCTCGACGGTGAGGACGTCTCCTCCGAGATCCGCGGCAATGCCGTCACCAAGGCGGTGTCCGCGGTGTCCGCCGTGGCCGAGGTGCGCGAGCTGCTCGTCGCTCTGCAGCGTGAAATCGCTTCCGCCGCACAGCGAATCGTGGTCGAGGGACGCGATATCGGTACCGTCGTGCTGCGGGATGCCGACGCCAAGATCTACCTCACCGCCTCCGCCGAGGCCCGCGCGCAGCGGCGCAACCAGCAGAACATCGCCGAAGGCCGCGGCGACGACTACGAGGGCGTACTTGCCGACGTGCAGCGTCGCGACACCCTCGACTCCACTCGCGCGGTGTCCCCACTGCGTCCGGCCGACGACGCGGTGCAGGTCGACACCAGCGAACTGAATATGGATGAGGTCATCGACGAGCTGTATCGCGTTGTGGTGCGCCAGGTTTCGATCGGCCGGACAGGCAGGACACAGTGAGTGAAGACGTTCTCGCCGGCGACGGCGTCTGGAGCGACGAAACCGATTGGGAGATAGCCGGTCTCGACGGTGAGTTCGACGAGGGCGAACACCTCGCGATGCCGACGGTGGCGGTCGTCGGCCGCCCGAATGTCGGCAAATCGACCCTGGTGAACCGTATTCTCGGCCGTCGTGAAGCCGTCGTCGAGGACATTCCCGGCGTGACCCGCGACCGCATCTCATATGAGGCGAACTGGGCTGGTCGCCGTTTCCTGGTGCAGGACACCGGTGGCTGGGAGCCCGATGCCAAGGGCCTGCAGCAGTCGGTTGCCCGCCAGGCCGAACTGGCCATGGAGACCGCCGACGCGATCCTGCTGGTGGTCGATGCCGTCGTCGGTGCGACGGCCACGGACGAGGCCGCGGTGAGGAAGCTGCGCCGCTCCAAGATTCCGGTGATCCTGGTCGCCAACAAGGTCGACGACGAACGCGTCGAGGCCGAGGCCGCCGCGCTGTGGTCGCTCGGTCTCGGTGAGCCGCGCATGGTCAGTGCCGCGCACGGTCGCGGCACCGGTGACCTGCTCGACGATGTCCTGGAAGTCCTCCCCGAGACCCCGCGTGAGGGCACCGGCGGTACCGGTCCGCGCCGGGTCTCGCTGGTCGGCAAGCCCAACGTCGGCAAGTCCAGCCTGCTCAACAAGCTCTCCGGTGATGAGCGTTCGGTGGTGCACGATGTCGCGGGCACGACCGTCGACCCGGTCGATTCGCTGGTCGAATTGGGCGGCAGGATCTGGAAATTCGTCGATACCGCAGGGCTGCGTCGCAAGGTCTCCCATGCCAGTGGCATGGAGTTCTATGCTTCGCTGCGCACGAAGGCGGCGCTGGAGGCCTCCGAGGTCGCGATCATGCTGATCGATGCCTCCGAGCCGATCACCGAACAGGACCTGCGGGTGATCAGCATGGTCGCCGACTCCGGTCGCGCGCTCGTGCTGGCCTTCAACAAGTGGGATCTGGTCGACGAGGACCGTCGCCTGCAACTCGACAAGGAAGTCGACCGGGATCTGGTTCGCGTGCCGTGGGCGCAGCGGGTCAATATCTCCGCGCATACCGGCCGCGCCGTCCAAAAGCTCGTTCCCGCAATGGAAACCGCACTGGAGTCCTGGGATAAGCGCATCCCGACCGGTAGGCTGAACAACTGGCTCAAGGAAGTCATCGCGGCAACGCCGCCGCCGATGCGTGGTGGCCGATTGCCGCGCGTCCTGTTCGCCACGCAGGCCACTACCCGGCCGCCGACCTTCGTGCTCTTCACGACGGGGTTCTTGGAGGCGGGCTACCGCCGGTTCCTGGAGCGCCGACTGCGTGAGGAGTTCGGCTTCGACGGTTCTCCGGTTCGTATTTCGGTACGTGTGCGTGAGAAGCGGGAACGCCGGAAGTAGGCCCCTGGAACGGACGTCGTTGCCGAGCAACGACGTCCGTTGCCATTTGGCGTCAGCGGAACGCGGCGAGGGTGGTCGGATACCCACTCGGCCCGGGAACGAGCCGGGCGACCAGTGATATCGGCACCGGTCGAGGTGATTTCGGGGCGGGGCGCGGCAAGCATCTCGGTGTAGCCGTCGAGGAGGACGTCGACGAAGGAGTCGGGAGAGGTGTCGTCGTCGAGCAGGCGCTGTCTGGCCTGGTCGCGGGTGAGTTCGGCCCAGCGCAGGGGCGACGAAGACGATAGATCCCTGCTGCGCGCCCTCAACCACGACGGCCGCACCTCCTACTCCGACCTCACCGCCGCCACCCAGTGGTCCGAAACCAAGGTGCGTCGCCGGATGGAAGCCATGCGCCGCAACGGAGTCCTGCAATTCCAGCTCGACATCCCGTCCGCTGCACTGGGATTCGGTACCGAGGCCCGACTCTGGATCGTCACGCAACCGGCCGCCACCTCAGCGTCGGTGAGGCGCTGGCCCGCCACCGCGAAGTCTCCTTCGCCGCTGTCACCACCGGCGCTGTCACCACCGGCGCTGCCAATCTGGTCGCGGCGGTCAACTGCCGCGACCCTCGAGATCTCGGTCGCTACCTCACCGAGCGCATCGCCGAACTTCCCGGCATCGCTACGCTCGAAACCGCTCCGATCATTCGTACCGTCAAACGTTCGGGCTCCCTGCTCGTCTGACGTGTGCTGCGTCACGATGCCGAGTCGCAGGCTCCGGCGTAAGTTCGTTAATTAGCGAAATGCCGAAGGGAGGTGGATGTGCTCGACGAGTGCAAGGCATTGGCGAATGAGACCCGCTTGCGCATCCTGGCGTGGCTCAAGGATCCGGACGCGAACTTCCCAGCGCGGGGCGACGACACCGGCGAGTTAGGGGTGTGCGTCGGTCTCATCCAGCAGAAGGCGGGGACCTCGGCCTCGACCATATCGGCACACCTCGCGATCCTGCAGCGCGCCGGATTTCTCAGCGCCACTAAACGCGGCCAGTGGACCTACTACCGCCGCGACGAAGCCGGCATCCGGGCCTTCACCGAAGAACTCGACCGCGTTCTCTGAGCTACGAAGGAAGTCTTATGCCCACCGCACTGTCGATCCTCGACTTGGCGTCGGTCGCACCCGGCAGCACCGCACGCGACAGCTTCGACAACAGCGTCGCGCTGGCCAGGGCCGCCGAGCGCAGCGGCTATCGACGCGTCTGGTACGCCGAACACCACAACATGCGCTCGATCGCGTCCAGCGCCACCAGCGTGCTCATCGGTTACGTCGCCGCGCACACCGACACCATTCGGCTCGGCGCAGGCGGCATCATGCTGCCCAATCACTCGCCGCTGGTGATCGCGGAGCAGTTCGGCACCCTGGAGACGCTGTTCCCCGGGCGGATCGATCTCGGACTCGGCCGCGCGCCCGGCAGTGATCAGAAGACCATGTTCGCACTGCGCCGCAATCCTTCCTCGGCGGACACCTTTCCGCAGGATGTGCTGGAGTTGCAGGGCTACCTGTCGGGCAACTCGCGAGTACCCGGTGTGCAAGCCGTGCCTCGCGCGGAAGGCATTGTGCCGCTTTACATTCTGGGGTCGTCACTATTCGGTGCGCGACTCGCCGCGCAACTCGGCCTGCCGTATGCCTTCGCATCCCACTTCGCGCCGGACGCGCTGCACCAGGCGGTCGGCGTCTACCGCGACAGCTTCCGGCCGTCAGAGCAACTCGCCGAGCCGTATGTGATGGCCGGTGTCAATGTATTCGCGGCCGAAGACCACGATGCGGCGGTGGCGCAGAAGACGATCTCCCACCGTGCTCGCGCGCGAGCCATGATTCGGCGTGGCGCGGCGGACGCGGACTTCACCGACGCGGAGATCGATGCGTTCCTCGCCTCGCCGAATGGCAGCCAGCTCAGCGCAATGACCCGATACACCGCCGTCGGCACTCCCACCGAAGTCCGTTCGTACCTGGCGGATTTCGCGGGCTCCATTGATGCGGACGAACTCATCGTCGCCCACCACGCCACCGAAATCGATGACCGACTCCGGTCGGTCGAACTCACCGGCGGTCTCATCACCGAGCCGGTGGCCCCCTAGCTCACCGAGCCGCCGACGATCAGGTTCGCGGTAATTGTGCCGTCGGCTTCCTTATTGCCGTAGACGACGACCGCGGCTCCGACCGTCACATCCGACACGCTACTGCCGGTGAGGACAAGTACCCGGGTACTTGTGTTGGCACGAACGTTCGTCATGGCACCCAATATCCCTTGCACCGCAAGCGTTTTGCCGTCGTTGGCAGTGACCTTGCCGATGGTCAGCCCCCGATCGACCTGGACCGCGTTCGCCGGGGCGGCGGTGGCCGCCGCGGATCCGCCGGTTGCCGAATCTCGGACCGGTGTCGAACCGATGGACGCGACCGAGAGGTAGGCCACCAACGACAGCAGGACCGCGAAACTGGTTCCGATGAGCATGCCGAGGTCGGGATAGTGCTGCCCTCGCTTCGGGGGAAGCGTGATAGCGGTGAGAATCACCGGGTCGATGGCCAGCTCCGCGCCGGTGGACTCCTTGCTCGGGAGGCCCTTGGGCTGGTTCGACCACGGCGTGGCCGGGGGACTCATAGCTTCAACGTTATTCAACCGAGGGCGAATACCTATCACCATTGGCGGGAGCACATTGCTGCCGGTTGACACGCTGAGCGGGTCAGGGTGCTGCTGTAGGGCAGGACCTGGCATTATCCGTTTATGGTCATTCCCAGCGTGCTGCCGGAACGCCCTACCGTCGGATCCCCGTTCGAGACCGGCTGGCCGGTCCGCCTCGCCGATACGGACCGGGAGCAGCGTCTGCGCCTCGACGCCATCGCCCGCTACCTGCAGGACATCGGCTTCGAACACCTCGAAGCCGTCGAGGACGGTGACATCCACCGCGGCTGGGTGGTCCGCCGCACCGTCATCGACGTCCTCGAGCCCATCGAATTCGGCGAGCACGTCACCCTGCGCCGCTGGTGCTCGGCCCTGTCGAACCGCTGGTGCAATATGCGCGTGCAGATCTGTGGCAGCAACGGCGGTCTGGTCGAAACCGAAGGATTCCTGATCCATTTCGGCGCCGAATCCGGCGTGCCCGTGCGCATGAGCGACCGCTTCATGGCACCCATGCTCGCCAGCACCACAGAACATCGCCTGCGCTGGAAAGCCGCACTCACCGACCCACTACCCACCGGCCCACACGTCCAGGAATTGCCCTTCCCCTTGCGCGTCGCCGATTTCGACTGGCTCGACCACGTCAACAACGCGGTCTACCTCAGCGCCTTGCAGGAACTCCTCGCCACCCACACCGATCTCACCTCCGGCCCGCACCGCACCGTCATCGAATACACCAAACCACTGACCGCAGGCGAGCAGGTCCGCGTAATCGGCCGCCGCGCCGGCAGCACCCTCGACGCCTGGTTCGCCGTAGCCGACGACCCCCGAGCCACCGCCCGCATCACCCCACGCTGATTCGCGCCCCACCCACCACACCGATAACCAGGCGATTCGGCGTCTGAGCGCCCCCTGAGGTAATCTTTCCGAGCGCCCGAACATCAGGCGCAACGGGCTGTGGCGCAGCTTGGTAGCGCACCTGACTGGGGGTCAGGTGGTCGCAGGTTCAAATCCTGTCAGCCCGACAGAAGTAGGGGATAGAGGACGGTACTTGAACCGTCCGCCGGTGCCCAGGGGGCGGAGGGACCAAGGCCGCTCACTGCCGCTGACGTTGCCCTCTGTCGCCGCCGATAGGGTTGTACGACGACCTGTTTCGCGAGCTGGCTAAGTGGTTGAGGCTGGAAGTCTCCCGGGGGTCGGTCAGGCCGCCGCGTTTGACGTGGTTTGGTGTGGGCGAGTTCGGATCTGACGGAAACTGCGTAGAAGCCGCCCCGCTCGAAGGACATGCACGAAGCCCCGGCGCGGGGGCGGGCCCCCGTTGGTCAGCCGCCAGGCGGTCGGCGTGGCGAGAAGCCGCCGCCGCGGCAGGGCCACTTCTTGCCCGGTGCGGCTGGATCGACGTCGCGCCTGTAGCCCCGCGGGGGTCCGGTCTCGAAGCTCACGGGACGAGAGGCGCTTGGCCTGGCGGTCGGGCTGGCAGCCTGACCGCCAGCGTTTCACCCGGAACTCGAATCCGGTGGCGGAGTGCACTGGCATACCGCCGAAGCGGAAGCCAAACCGGGGACCGGTCCCTGGGCTGGCGATCACCGGATGAGCGCTGCGAGCGGGCCGGATCCGATGATGCGGTGGCTGTCGGCGCCGCAGGCCGTGCTGGTCGATCCCAAAGGCCATGGTGTGCTGGAGCGGGTTCGGGCGATGGCGGAGGGCGGATGAGAAAAATTCGCTGAACGATGGAATCGATCGGGGTGCTTCGACGTCCAACCAGATGAAGAACCGAAGATTCCATCAACTGGGGGTAGGCGAATGACGAAGTACGCGAGGAACATCGGAGGGGTCGCGGTTTGGCGTGCTGGCGGTCTTGATGACCACGTGTGTGGCACTGCCCGCCGCCGACGCGGCGCCCGGGCCGGGCAACGCGGCCTGCCAAGTGGAAGCCGTGAAGGCCATGAATCCGCACAATTCCAAAGGCACGCCGACCGACATCGTCGGAAAGGGCAGTATCAAGTGCACGGCGGCCATCGACTCGCTGTACATCGATGTCGAACTCCAGCGCAAGGAGGGTGGGAGCTGGAAGCGGGTGGCCGGCGGCCACAACGAGGTCACCAAACCCGCCGCGGGGACCAAACTCGTTGCCCAAGGCGCCACCACCTGCGCGGACGGGGAGTACCGAACGGCTGCTCGTGGGGGCGGCGTGTACGGGGGAGTACCCTCGCAATCCTCGGCGTGGCAGTACTCGGACACGGTGGTGAATCCGTGCGATAAGTAGTGCCGAGGTGGGGCAAGATTGCGAGTGGGCTGGGAGGCCGGGGTGAGTGGGACGGAATGGGAGATGTTCTGCTCGGAGGTGTTTGCCATCGCCGAGCCTTACGCCATCCAGACGTTTTCGAATCCCGGCACCCTGGTGCTCTCCAGCGGATCCTCGTCCACGGAAGCCGAAGTGCGCGGGGCCAATCCACACATCAAACTGGTGGATATGGGCGATGCCGCGGTGCGCATCGAAACGGGCTGGTGCATCCGAGCCATCGCCGACTACGAAATCCAATTCGAGGACAAGTCGTCCCAGGCGGCCGCGGCGGTCGAGGCGATCATTCTCGGGGGCGCCGAAGAGTACGTGATCACCGATGACGACGACCGGTGGGTGGCGTTCGGGTGGCGTATTCGGGGCAAGGATTCCCTGATGTCGCAACCCCCGCACATCACCTCAGGACGAAAGGCGGTTCGTCGGCTCCTGCCGTGGCGGTCGGCGTGACCGTGAGGCCAGGAGCTCGACCAAGCCGACCCAGCCGCCGGTGACGGCTCGCGCCCAGGCACGGAGGAGGCCGGGAACCTTGGCTGTGGTGTCCAAACCGGCGGCCTTGGTCCGCATCGAGACGGCATCCCAGCGGTATCCAGGTGAGTCGGGTTGCTACGTGCGCGGCTCACCCTGTCGTCCTACTCGTTGCGTCACCGGCCATCGACTGGCAGCGGTAGAGGGGTGTGGGTGCCTCGGTGCGGGCCAGGTGGCGTTGGAGGTCGGTGACATTTGGACCGTTCCCGGTTCGGCCAAGTCAGTCAGCTGGTTCGGCCGGACGTATCGCACCTTCGCCCCCGCAACGCCTTCCACACGCTCCCTTTGGCCTTGCCAAGCTGCCGAGCGACGGCTGGGCGGCCCCGGATGCGGAGTATGTTGGCCCCCCGGTGATTCGTCGGATGCGGTTGTGTCGCGCGTCGTCCTCGCCGATAGTTCTCTCATGGCGGAGAGGTTGGCTTTGGTCATCGCATCCGAGTGCACGGCATTTCCGCGGCTCGGGTTCACTGCTGAGCTGGCCACGGCGCTGTACTCGGTTTTCACCACGGTTGGTCATTGGCTTCCGGTGGGGGATGGCCCGGTGCTCGATCCGACGATCATCGAACTCAAGCGCCGCATCAAGGCTGCGTTCCAACGCGCCGACGAGTTGGGGGCGACGCTGTTGATCGCCTTCATCGGCCACGGGTTCACCACCAACGACGACGATTTCTATCTACTTGCGGCAGATTCGGCGATGCCACTGGATTCCGATTCCGGTTTTCACCTGGTCAATGTCGTTGCCGAACAATTGGGCAATACGCGATCGCTGGATGGGCTGATCGTTCTCGTCGATGCATGTGAGGCGGGAACCGGTGCGCTCGGTGCGGGAAGCCGCTGGGTGCGGATACTGGAAAAGTCCGCTGGGCGAATGGAATTGCTCGTCGCCTCAGATGACGGTAATGCCTACGACGGGTGTTTCAGTCGAACTCTGTTGCGTACCTTCGATACCGGACTACCAGGTAGCGGAACGAACTTGCTGTGCGCCGACCTTACCCCGGAGCTGAACAGCTCGTGTCAACGGCAGACACCACGGCACCTGTCGTTCAATGGAACTCAGGTGCGCCGCGGCGACCAGGGACTGTGGTTGGTGCCCAACCGGTCCCGATCCAGAGACGCGGTGACCGGTAGGCCCGCGGCGGGTTTGGTGGATCATCTGGTGCACAGTGTTTCACTGACGACGAGCGTGCAGGAGACCCTCGCCGACATCGTGGAGGCAAGCGGTGATCGGTTGCAGGCGTTGATCGGGCCGGCTGGGGCGGGGAAATCTACGCTGATGTCGCTGCTGATCCGGCCCGTCCTGGTCGAGACGTTGGGTTCGCTGACCGCCGAATTCGTCACGGCGGCTGTATTTCTGGATGTCACGAGCACCGTCGAGTCGGTGCTCTTGGAACTGGGTAACCAACTCGGCGCGCGCTTCGGCGCCGAGTTCGCGGCGGCGCACCAGGCGGTACATGCGGAGCTGACCGATCGGGAGCGGTTCAGCGCCTTCGAGATCGAGATCGTGCGACCCTTGCATCGGATGCGGAAGGCAGGCAGGCGGATCCGCATCCTGATCGACGGCCTCGACCAGCCGGAGGAAGGGTGCCGCAGCAGTGTTGTCGCCGCCATCACCATCCTCACCACCGACGAGCGGTTGAGCCACGTGCGGGTGATCGTCGGTATCCGGTCGGGGACCGACGTCGTGGATCATCCGGATATTGCCCATGCCCGGCGTGTTCACCTGCAACCGCCGACCGCGCGGGAAGTACTGCGGGAGTTGAGGATCGCCGAAGGCGCGATCCCCGACGGACTCGATCGAACTATCCACGAACTGCCTGACGATATGCGCGGCGGCTGGCTGCTGCCGCGGTTGATCACCGAAATCGATTGGCGAGACGGCAGTTGCGAAGGTGCGGACCTGGATGCACTGGTGGCGCTCAGGTTCCGCACGACCCATCAGCGTCGGGTACACGCCGACATCGCGCTGCCGATGGGTGCTCTGCTTGCGGCGGTCGGCGTCGGTCCGACCGCACCACTGTCTCTGATCTGCGAAGCCCTACGGCGGCTCGGACGGCCGGTGACGTTGCCGCAGCTGCGTGATGCGGTGGTCGACCTCGGTGTACTTGTCGCACGCGGTCATCCCGGTCAGGACAACGAACGAGTCGGGCTGTCGCACGCGGCGTTCACCAATTCGCTGCGTCAGATCGTCTGTGCGCAATGGCCGACCGCGTTGTTGGACGCGCATACCGCACTCGCCGCCGCGTTCGACACCGTAACCGGCCCGGATATCGATGTCTATGCGCACACCGCAGCGCCACGGCACTATCTGGCCAGCGAAAACTCCGCTCGCGCATTGGCATTCCTCGACGTGGCGGACACGAGGCGGCGTCCGATCGATAATCGAGCCTCCTGGGCAAACTGGATGGTGGCCTTCCAAGAAGCATTGCCGCCGGACCACCCCGATCTGCTGGCGGCCCGCGCCCGGTTCGCGCGATGGACCGGCGACGCCGGTGAGCCGTTCGCGGCGCGTGCGATGTTCGCCGGACTCGTCGAGGACTGCACGGCGATGTTCGGTCATAACCACCCCCAAACCCTTTTGCCGCGTGTGCAACTTGCCAACTGGCACGTTCAGACCGGTGGCGCCGCGCAAGCGGTGGTGATGCTCACCGAGTTGTTGGGCTTGGAGCAAGACGAACGGGAGAAGCTGCGGATCCGCGCCGATCTCGGGTTCAGTACCGGGCAGGCCGGTGACATCGTCGGTGCGCGCGATCAGTACACCGCGTTCCTACCGGCGCTCGAACGTTTGCTCGGTCCAATGCATCCCGACGTGCTGCACTCCCGTGACCAGTATGCGCGTTGGATCGGCGAAGCAGGTGACCCGGAACGGGCGCGACGACAGTTGATCGAGCTCGTGCCCGTCTGTGAAAACGTGCTCGGATCTGAGCACACCGACACGATGTGGGCCAAGGACAATCTCGCGAGGTGGACCGCGGCCTGCGGTGACCCCGACGGCGCCGCCCGGCTGTATGGCGAAGTGCTCGCGATGCGCGAGAAGGTTTCCGGCACCGAGCACCCGTTCACACTCATGACCAGACGGAATCTGGCCCAGTTCTGCGCCGGACAAGGTGATTACGCCGCCGCAGTGGAACTCGGTGCGGATTTACCGGAGATCTGGCGGCGGCTCTACGGCCCCGACGACCGCGGCACCATCGACGTAACCAGGAACGTTGCCGAGTGGACGGCACAAGCTGAATGCACTGGATGATCGCCGGATTCGGTGCGCGGGGCGAACGTTCGAACGATTGTGGGCGACAACGCAACCCGCCTTGACGGCCTATTGACGGCCGTTGGCCGGACGTTGACAATATTGGTCAGCGAGGCTGATATCCCGGGGGAGCAACATCATGACCACAACATTTCGTCACGCCATAATTCGGCTCGTCGTCTGTTTCGGACTAGCTACCACACCGACCCTCGCAGCCATGCCCGTCGGACATGCTGACCCTGACAGGGTCTTCACCTGGAACCACGACATAAAGGTGGGCGACTGCACCTTATTCAGTGGCGCGACGTGGATCTTACAGAGCGATGGCTACGCGACGTTCCACGGCCTGGTCACCAGCGGTTCTGACAACGACGCCTGGCTTATGCACGCTGCGCTGTTCGACGAAAACCACACGTATCTCGGCAACATCGTCAACAACTGGCCGACCGGCGGCGATCTCGGCCAGTTCGTCATCAATTTGCCGTCCTCTGCGGTCCAATACCACTGGGACCTGGACCTGAAGAAAGACCGCGACGATCGGAAAACCTATCCGCCAGAGGCGTATCGGACCGTGACCAGGATCGAGCTGCAGAACCACTGCTGAAACGAGGGATCCTAGCGATCGGTGACGTAGCGGCCGCGGAGCTGCCAACACAAGGATGACAGGCCCCCTTGCTGCTACGACAACCGGACGGTCATATGTCCCACGAGTACACCTGCGGTGGCCACCAGTTCCGGGCAGACCGATTGCGGGTGCCGCGCCAGCCGTCTTCGTTCCTTGACCAGGGTGTTGGCGGCCAGGATCCGGTACATCGAATTTCCAGCGCCACCGCTTCGTTGACCAAGATCACCATGTGCTGGTGGCGGCAAACAGCGCTGTTTGCCGCCACCAGCACATGATGATCTTGGACTGCGCTGCAGTCGGATGTCGGGGCTCGGGTCAGTATTCGAGTTCGGTCCAGGGGATGGCGATGGGGAAGGGGGCATCGATCGCGATACCGTCCGGGTTCGCGGGGTTCCATTCGCTGGCCAGGATGTAGTTGGCAGCGCGCAGGGGGTGGACGCCGTCCGGCAGTTGGGCGTGCCCGATGTCGAGGCCGTAGGCACGGACCGTTGCGATGGCGCTGACGTCGCGGTCCAATGTCACTTCCCAATACCACGGAATACCGGCGCTTGCGTAGCGGCCTTTTTTCGCCTCGATATCGGTCTGTGTGTTGGATGGGGACAGGACTTCGCCGACCAGGAGCACATCGCTTGCACGAACGTCCTGATACGGCGCATCGAGGCAGCGGTGAACGAGGAAGTCCGGGGTCACGAAGTCGGACTTTCCGCTGGTTCCCAGGAAGATGTTGGTCTCGAAGCTGACGCGCCAGCGGTCGCCGGGCCGGAACTGGGCCGGAGCGTCGGGGCGGCCGGCTCGCGCCGACTGTCCGCCGGAGCGGCGCTACCGCCGAAATCTTCGGTCAGCTGTTGCCGATCGGTGTCCTCGCCCTCGTGCCGCAGCGCGATCGCGGTGACCACGATTCCATTGCGGATGCAGAACCCGCCCGACATGGTTGCCAACGACGGGCCGACCACCTCCGGGGCATCGATCGGGAGTCGTGCCTCGAACGTTCCGGTTGTGTTGTCGGCGTCATCGAGGCGGAGGGTGACCTCGACCTGGCTATGGTTCAGCAGGCGCCCTGTCAACCGGGAATGCAGAGCGAGCGCGTTGTCCTTCGCAGAGACATACACCTGGTCCCAGCGCGTGGTGGCATGCTGCGAATTGAGTTCGCGCATGCGTGAACGTTCGTGCGGCAGTGTCATGTTGTGTATGCGCGCGTGGCGCACCGCAGCATTCTTCGCGTCGAGGCCGATAGCTCGAAAGGTTTGCCCAGGTGCGAGGGCCACACCTGAATACCCGTTCGTTTGTGCGGTGGCTCCGATCAGGCCCAGCGGCCACTGTGGTCGGCCGTCCGATCCCATGGGTATCGGCTCGTCCGCCAGACCGAGATCACCCAGTAATCGTTCGGTACAGCGCCATACGTTGAAGACGGAGCTGTGCTCGTTGTCAAGGGTCTCCGCAGTGTGCACCTCTGCAGGTAGCACCTGCCGGATCATGTCCGTATCAACCGTGCTGGCATTGGCATGATCGTTTTGTGGCACAGGCGGATTCGGTGTGGCCCGTGAGTTTTCGGTAACGGGTTGGCTGTTCGCCTGATCGGCGGGATCCACTGTGGTCGAGGGTGTTTCGGCCGCATCGGCCCATGCGCCTGCCGGGTCCGGCGTGGGGGTGGTGTCGGTTTGGTCAGCCGCAACTTCCGCGCTGTTATCAGGATCATGGTGCGCTGTGGTCGAACTGCTTTCGTCGTCTTCGGACGGGTTCTCCGGGCGTGTTGCCGCGGCTATCGTCGCGTCCCGTCCCTTGGTACCCAGCTTTTTGGCGGCGCGACCGAGATGGTCCTCTGCGGTGTGCGGTGCGATTTTCAGCCGCAGCCCGATGGCACGGGTTGATAGTCCACATGCTGCCAGGCCGACAACTTGGGCTTCGCGGCGCGAAAGTTTTTCGATCGCTACTGAATTCAACTGAGCAGGCGTTACCACCGGATCAGCCGATCCAGCAGACGAAGCGACCTGCGGATCAGGCGGTGCCTCTTGCTCGGGGGCCGTCGATCCGAGCTCGTCGGTGAGGAGACCCCGGATTCGCGCTGCCGCGAGTATTTCGGCTCTCTCACCGGTCCCGAACTCGCGTGCGATTTTGGCTTGTCGTGCCTGCAGCGCGCCCAAGGAAATTCCGAGCTCCGCAGCGATTTGCGGATAGGTCATGCCCGTGGCGAGCAAACGGAGGAGCTTTTCCTGTTCGGACAACGTCGGGTCACCCGACGGTTCTTTAATCGGCTGATTCGTCGGGTTGCTCAGGAGACCCAACGCGGGCCACTCCGAGTCCGCTGCTCGGGTGGTCGGCGTCGGCGTGGGCTGACCGGCGACGATGGCCCTTACCATGCGGCGGGCCAAGGCCGCGAGCCTCCCCACTTCGTCTGGCGTCGACCCGAGCTGCTCCGCCGCCTGTTCGCGGGTACGCCCGTCTACTGCGGTGAGCCACAGGACTGTTCGTAGATTTTCCGGTAGTGCCTTGAACGCGAGATTGATTGCGGAATCCCCCGATAGCTCACTTCCCGGATTGCCCGCAGACTGGTCTACCCAATGTTGAAAGCCACCTATGAGGAGCGGTTGGTCGGGACGATTGCGGAATGCGGTTGCGGCACGGCGGACCGACACCGCCAAATACGCGCCGACACTTCCCGTCGGCCCGCCACCTCGACGGATGGCGGCGAACAAAGCGACGAAGCAATCGCCCACCACATCCTCGACGTGTGTCGGGTCACTGAGAATTTCCGCGGCGACGCTGGTGGCGAGTCCCCAGTAGTTCCTGTACAACTCATCGAAAGCCGCGACATCGCCCGATTGAATTGCAGCGATGCGCTCCCGGTCACGAGCACGTTCCGCTAGCCATCGCTCGGGAATATTGGTGTCGGCCTCGTTCTCGGCATGGCTGCTACCCGACTCACCAGCTCGGGACAGTGCGTGCTCGGGATCTGTTGGCAGCGCCGCTGGCTCGGGCGCGTGTGCTTCGGTTGGGTGCGGTGTTTTCTGGCGCTTATTCCAGGGTGTCGCCGGTACTCGACACGCTGGTTCCCCTCCGCTCCATGGGGATACCGCCGATGGCGCGGCATCCGTATCGCCGTGCTTGCTCGGCGAGTCGACGGTCGCGTCCAGTATGGGTTGTTCGGAAGCAGCTGTGGTCTCGCTGGAATCGGTTGCGGCGGACCCCGCCGACTCTGCCGCGGCGGCTCCTCCTGGTTTTGAATTCTGTTGGTCTGCAACGGTGCTCGGTTCGGTGCTGGTGGTGTTGGTTTCCGATTGCTCGCTCGGCAGATCGCCCGAGGAGGGGATACCGCCGTCGGACGTGTGCATTTCGGCGAGTGCGTGGATATCTGCGACTGGTCCGCCCAAGCCGCTCGAGCCGGAGCCACCGCCGTTGCCTTCGCCCCCGCCTGCGTGCGGATTCGGTTGTGTGCCCTGGGGGGCGGCCTCGTTCGTGGACTGCCCCGGGTCGCTATCCGATGCCTGATTCGGGTTTTTCGGGTTCAGCTTGCGTGGCCCGGGTTGGACTGGGCCGAAGTTGTTGAGAACGAAGCCGGCCTCGATTTTGCGCCGTTTGAAGAATCCGTGGTCGACTGCGTCGTCGTCGACGTCGTAGGTGAATTGGGTTTGTGGGCCGGGGGATGGGCTGCCGCCACCCCCGCGGGCACGGGATTCGTCGTCGGTCGGTGCGGCGGAGCTGGTGCCATCAAGAGCTATTGATTTGCCGGAACTGGTTGTGCTGGAATCGCTTTCGCTAGTGTCCGCAATACTCGATTCTGCGGGAGTATGATCGGCCGCGTCCGGTGCGGTCCGTGCGTTGGCGTCGGTATGTCGGTCGTTCTCGGTGCTTCGTCCTTGGACCTCAGTGGTGTGCTGGTCGATGTCCGGTGTGTCTTGACCCTGCCCAGTGCCGTTGTCGGATGTCGACGGTGCGGACTCGTGGGGATCGGCTGGATCCCGCGGAGTGTCGGGGCGACCCTGGAGCTTGGGTGGATGTTTGATGTGCAGAGGTCCGGGCAACTGTCGGCGGCCGGATGCGGTGGTGCCCTCACGGTGGGTGAAGGCGGCATAGAAGCTGTTTTCGAAGGTGCTGTAGGAGGGTTGCCATTTGTTGTCGCCCTTGACGTTGCGTACGTGCAGGGTGTCGTTGTCGGGGTCGTCGATGAGGGTGTCGAAAACGAGGATTTCGCCCTCGACGTCGACGACGTAGTGGATATGTTCGTCGACGGTGACGGCGACCCTGTCGATATCGTTGCTCTTGTCGCGGATGATTTCGACGGCCTTGGCAACGGGGTCGGTGCCTTTGGTTTTCATCGGGCGAAGTTGGGCGCCGAGGGTCTTTTCGATCATCCGCCAGTTGTCTTCGGCATCCCATCGGGGGTCTTTGTCGTTGGGGTCGGGTCCGGTGTCGTCGCCGATTGCTCGGTGTACGCGGCTGATTTGGATGGCACAGTTCTGGATGACGGTAGGGTTTGGGGTGTTTGGCGTCGCTTGCTCGGTCGGGCCAGTGCCAGCTGGTTTCTGGGTATGCGCTTGGGCCGGTGCGGTCAGGGGGAAGGGCTTGTACGACAGTCCTCCGAACAAGCCACGGCCTCGTGTGACAATTCGGACGAAGACGCGGCCCTTCCGGACAAGAAGAAGAGCGGTGTAGCCGGCGGCGGTGATTGCGGTGATGGTCGCCGCCAGCGCGGCGAGAACGTCGCCGCTGTGTGTGGTCGCCGCGGAGCTGCCCACCAGCGCGCTGCTCACCCACAGGCCGACAGAGGGGCCAGAACCCAGGAATGTGCCTTTCACACCCCCCACTCGGCCTCGGATTTCCGAGGGGATGGCCACTGTCTCGTATGCGCCGACCCGGCTGTTCATGGCCGTCATCACCATCGTGTCCAGCAATGATGCGGCCGCTATCACAGCGGGGTTGGTGGTCGCTGCCTGGAGCGCGAAGAACCCGGCCATATTGGCGAGTGCGACTGGGTAAAAGGTACTGGCCTCTACCTTGCGGGTCAGCTTCCGCAGAATGCCACCCAGCATCCCACCAACCGCGGGTGCGGCGACCACCGCGCCGACGGCCCAGCCCGGCAGGTCGGAGGCTTCCAGCACTGTGGTGGTGCGGAATCCCATCATTGCCCAAGCGGCGTTGTTGAGCGTGCCGATCCCGGTGAATTCGCGGAGAAATGTGTCCCGCCACAGTACCCGCGCGCCTTCACCAAGATCACGGAGGAAGCTGCCCGGTTTGTTGAAGATCTGGGTGGGAAAGGGCAATTTCCAGAGGTTTGGCAGATTCGTCAAGTAGGAGAGGGCGTTGAGGCCGAATGGCGCCGCGGGCGCGATGCCGAACAAGCCGGGACCCAGTGCTTGACCGGTGATATCTGCTATGGACCCGGCGGTATTTTTGAAGTCGTTTCCTAATGGCGCCTGGCCCTTGGTGAGGATGTCCCCGACAACTGCTAGATATGTGCGGAAATAGTAGGTCGCCGCAATACCTTCGAGCACACTTGCCGCAGTCAATCCGAGTCCGAGATGGGGCGCGTCGAAGAGGATCAAGCCGGTGGCTGTCGCTGCGGCTCCAGCCCCGATCGATTGCGCGTAGACCATCACCTTTTTCCGGTCGCGGCGATCGGTGACGATGCCTGCGTGCAGGTCGAGAAGCCTCGTGCCCCATGCCAGGGCACCCGCCGTGGCGGCCAACTTCGGCGATTGCCCTGCATGCATCAGCGCGTACGGCAGGGCACTCGTTGCGGCGATGCTGCCGATCCTGTTACCGACCTGTCCGCCTGGAAGATAAATCGTGCCCAGTATCAAATGCGCGAATGGCTTGTTGACGACGAGCAGTTCTCGTGTAGACGCAGGCTCGTCGGAGGCCGAATTGGTAGGTTGTTGTTGCGCGGCGGGCTGGTTCTCGGCAGAGGAAGGGGCGGAACCGCCCGTGGTCTTGGGGCGTTTCTTGCCGCGGATCCATTGCAGGAAGCTGGAATTCGACGAAGCGGCAGTCCCGTCGGTATCGGGTGCGGGATTGCCCTGCGGGTCGGATTCCGCTGATTCGTCCGGTCCTTCGGCGTTGTTGCCGGGTCGGCCATGAATTAGATACTGTTGTTGTTCCTCGGTGGGGCCGTCGATATGTGGTGGGGTGATGGGGTGGAGAAGACCGGCGGCGTCTTCCGCGAGGTTGAGGACGAACGCGTCTTTGATATCGGTGAAGAGCGGCTTCCACTGGTCGCGAGTGCGCACGCGGGGGATCTGTAGGGCGCGGTGTTCTTCGTCGGAGGTGGTGTCGAAGCGAGTGGTGGTGGACGGCTGGGGGACGTCGGTGTCGAAGATGAGGGTTTCGCTATTGCCTACGCAGACAGCGAATAAGACGTGGGCCGCACTGCCGTCGTCGACGACGAGGACCATGGCTTTGATTTTGTTCTTCGGATTTTCCAGGGCGTCGAGAAGGTAAGTGAGGGGATAGGTGCCGGTGTTGGAGGTGGTTTTGGGTGGTAATAAAACCTTGGTGAAGCTGCCGGGCAGACTGGCTTGCAGTTCTGGCCAGGTTTCCGCGTCTGCGGCGGGGAGGTTCGCGCCGTCGTAGCCGACGGCCCAAGCGGCGTGCGCGGCTTGGGGGAGGCATTTGAGGACGTAATCGGATACATCAGTGGTGCTGGAGTCCGTTGCGGCTGACGCCGGCAGCTGGGTGGTGTCGCTACCTGCCTGCTGGCTCGACGCACCTGCCGCGGTGTCGTCGGACTGTCCCGAATCCGACTCGTGCGCAGCAGTTCTCAGTTCGCGGTCGGTGGTTTCGGCGTGCGCGCGCTCGCCCGGCAGTAGGTCCTCGACATCTTCGGTCGCGCGGTCCCCACCGAATTCCCCGGCAATCGTGCCGACAACATCGATCGGTCCAGTCACGCCCGTTCCGGTCCCGCTCGAGCCGGATCCACCCCCATTGCCGCCACCACCGCCCGCAGCCAACGGCATTGTGGGCAAAGTGACTGTCGGATTCGGCGGCGCGCCTTCGGGATTCGCGCGTGCCTTGTTGTCGACCCCGGGAGCGTTTGCGAAGCCGTGCCAGGGCACACCCATGCGATGCTGTACCGGGTTCGGCGCACCGGCGGCATCCCGGGCGCGCTGCGGAGGTAGGTCCAATGCCTCCACCACAGTGGGGACGCTGCCTGCCGGTGCTGGGGGGACCGCAGTGGGGCGGTCTTCGGACACGGATACGGTCTGTGCCGGATGAGATTCGCCGGAATTCCCAGTGGCCGAATCACTTTCGTCGTCCTCGATGACCGCGGAATCCGGCGATGCCGGTGTCTGCGGTGTCGCGGCTGGCGGCGCCGGATCGGTTGTTCCCGACTGGGCGGTTGATTCATCGTCGACCCAAAGCCAGTCATCGGCGGTGTCCGGGGTGGTGGGAAGGGGAGCTTCCATTTCGCTCGTCTGCTTGTCGCCGCCCCAAGGCGCTATGAGACTTTGGTCGGCAACTGCTTTGCAGGTTCGGTAGGACTCGAGTACTTCTGGCGGGATCGGCTCGGCGCCGTCTTGGGCCATGCGCGCTTCCACATGCCTGACGTACAGTGCCGATTCCCAGCCGCCGGGAAATGTGATGGTGTGGGTTCGGCGCCACGGGTCGTTCACCGCACCGGGAAGTCCTTGTTTCTGGCCGGAGAGCTCCAACCACCGCTCGTACTCGGCAATATCTGCTTCGGAATACCCCCTGCTCCGGCTGAACGCCCTCCAGTCTTGCTCCGAAAGGAGGCGCTCTTCCTCGGTCAGCGGTTGACCGGGGTTCTTTTCCTTGGCGGCCACCGCGGTCATGACGCAGTGGTACTCGTCACGGAACTCCTCGAACGTCATGGTTGCCGGATCCGCCGCTCGATCGGACAGCCTCGGTGCGACGTCGGATTGCGAGTTCGCGTCGGGATCCTCTGCCGGTTGCGCGGCCTGACCCGATGCCGGTTCCGCCGTCTGCCGCGATGCGGAGTCCCGCGGTGTGCGCACGGCCGCCGGAGCCGGAATGAGGATTGCTTCGGTGCCTTCCGCCCAGGCGAATCCCGAAGCGGACAGCCATCGGGTCAATACGTCATGGACCGTGCGGAACGCCGGGTAGGTCCGTTCGGGTTCCGGGCCGGGATCGAAATCTTGATATTCGGCCGTAGCCGTCGTACTGGCCGGGCTGATGTTCGCTGTCAGCCGGGCCGGGTCGCCGAGCACCGGATGGATAATCATGTTGATCGACAGGCCACCGCCATAAGGGAACCCGACATGTTCGACTTCGAACCAGAAGTCGTCACCGCCGCCGCGGAGGTGTTCGGCTACCCGCTTGCTCACCGCGAACCTATCCCTGGACAGACCCGGTTCCGGAACCAGTGCTGCCGCTGAACACTCGCCGTTGTTTTCCGGGTGATCCCACCATGCCCCACCGAGATTATGGTGGCCGAATTCGAAAAATATCGTCGAGAGATCGAAGTTCTGGCTCAAGCGGTGCCGCAGCTGAACCCAGAACTTGGGTGTCTTCTGCATATCATCTTTGAACAAGCCGCTGAACGCGATGACAAATTCGGGTATTCCCTCGACCATCCGGCATAATCCAAATCCGGCCCACATGCTCGGACCGTGATGTCTCGCGTTTTCACGCCGCTCATTCTCATCGGCGTGCTGAGCAAGATATGCGTTGTGCAGATTCGGATGCTCGCGATACCGTGCGGTGACGATTTTTCCGTTGCGATGCAGCAGAAATGGATCCGAGCCCACGGTATTGTATGGCTGTTCGTCCGGTCCGAGGAAGCGGCCGTCGTCGTCCTGATCGAGGACGATGGCCTCGACCGGCTCCCGCCAGAAATCATCCAGTTCGGGACGGAAACTCATTTCCGCACCGTCGTACAGTGTTCGGGCTGGCGCGGGTGGTGTCGACTCGGTTTGCTGCACGCCCGTTGCCGAACCGTCCGCCGGAGCCGTTGGTCGCGGCAGCGGTGAGGGGGCGTCGGCGGGTTCCGCGACAGATGAACCGAAGGTGTATGCGGGATGCTCCTGTTCGACAGGTGCAGTCTCGGGCGCTGTGCCTGTAGACGGTGCGTTTTTCGGTTTCTGTGGTCCGGGATTAACCGGGCCGAAGTTGTTCAGCACCCAGGGTGCGTCGGCCTTGCGCCGGTCGATGAATCCATGATCGACTGCTGGATCGATGTCGTTGTAGAACTGAGTTTTCGGGCCGGGGGTAGCGTTCCCGTCGGTACCGCCCGCTCCGGATCCGCCGACCGTCTCCCCGCCTGCTTGGTCTGCTTCGGCGAATCTTGCTCGGAGTGCCTGGGCCGCTTGTGTGATGACTCGTTGCGCGGTTTCCAGCGTGATCCCCAACTGCTCGCAGACTTCGGTCAGCTCCATTTCTTCGTGGAAATGCAGCAGAACGATTTCTTCTGCGTGGGGAAGATTCGACAGAACCTCCCGCATTTCTGCCGCAAAAGTCGGGTCTATAGATGGTGCGGGTTGTTCCGCATCGTCGCGCTGGCCTGCATAAGATTCGCGGTCGGTGGGTTCTCTCAGCGCTTCAGGCCCTTGCGTGCTCAGAATCAGAGCTTCCGTAACCTTCGCCGGTTCAACCCCTAGTGCGTCGCTGATCTCGGCTTCATTGGGTGACGAGCCCCGCTCTTCTCTTTTGTTGACATATGCATCGATTTTGATGACCAGTTGTCGTGTCTGCTGATCTATGTTCGGATATCGGTACTCGAAGTATGCTCGAGCGAGGGCATAGTATGCGTGGTCCCGGGCCAAGGCCGCAAAGTTTCCCGGCGGAACGAAGTTTCGTGCGGCGCCGACCATGATCGCCACGCATGCTATCTGCAAGAGGTCGTCAGGCTGCTGATTGGGTATCTCCCAACGACGCGCCACATTCTCTGCGACATGCATGTACTTTTCGATTATCTTGTTCCGGATCTCTCCTTCTTCCGGCGAATCCGGCTTGGTCGCGATGAAATCCCAGAACAGGCGGTCCTCGGCTGCTTCCTCCGTCGCTGTGTCAGCACGCGAGTGGAAGCGACGTAATGCTGCCACCAGTGTTTCGTTTGGAATGCCCAATGCGTCCCGCATCTGCCGGAGGTAGACAATGAGAGGTGTCCTGCGATTCACCGTGTCGGCAATAGCGTCGCGCGATTCGACTACTCTTCGGTTGAATTCCTCCCGAGTCAGGTCGTGATAAAGGCGTATTGCTCTGATCCAGTCGCGCACCGAATCATAGAAGGCTGGATCGGGAATCGCTTCGCCGTTCCGATCCATCCGGTAGGTGAATTCCCATCCCCACGCGTCGACCATGTCGTTCCAAGCGCCGGCATGGTGCAGAACACGTCGGTAGGTTCGCAACATGACGCGCTCCTCACCCGCGTCGATTGCTCCTTCCTCATGGCGTACCACTGTTTGTTCGTCCAGTCCGAGAACCCGCGCCGCTTCGGATATCTTGAGTCGATTCACGCGCCGAAAGTGCCGCAGATAATCGCCGAATGACTCCTCGGCATACGGACTCGGATATATCAGCGATTCCCTCGGCAAGTAGGGAAAGCTCTCGGCAACCTCGTCGTATGTCACGCCATGCTGGAACGGCAGCACCGCGGACACCTCGTCGATCCTCTTCTTCGGAGGAGATTGCGTCCCGTTCACCCAATTCCCGACGACTCTTCTCGTTTTCCCTATCCGATCGGCAAGCCACTGGCGGCTCACCTGTGCGGATTCCATGAGGAAATTCAGGTACTCGCCGAAGTGGGAGTAACCCTCAGGATAAGCTGCTACGCCGTCCCGAGTGAGTAGTGCGGGGTAATGGTGTTGCGCAAGGTCTCGATAGGTTTCACGTGCGTCCGGAGCCCGGCGCAGCAATGCCCGCACATATTCCAGATCCAATTCCCGGTCGCCTTGCTCGGCGGCTTCCCACGTACCTTCCGGAGCGCCCAGCAACTCGTCCATCCGGTGCGGTAGCACCCCCAGATACCGTCGAACATCAGACAACCAGGCTGGGGTGTCGTCTTCGGTGGGTGCTGGAAACCGCCCCCTCGCCTCCACCTCCGGACTATTCGTCTCGAGTCCCGCACGTATCAGCCATCGCTGCACCTGTTGCATTTCGAGATAATGCATTTCGAGGTATTCGGAAAATGTCTGCCTCGGCTGCTCGGACTCGCCCGTCAGTCGTGCGCGATACCAGTCGACAAACCGCTGTTCTTCTGGCGACTTCGGAATTGCTTGCGCCGAGTCGTTCGGGTCGGCGACAGGCAGCCCAGGTTTGCCGGGGTCTCTGGGGTCTGTTGGATCCGAAACAGCCTTCGACTCGGCCGGTACGGACCTGGCACCGGCTGACGCTCGGGGGGGAGTGGACTGTCCGAGTTCGGTTGCAGTTCGATCTTCGGTTGCCGCGGAATCGGTTTCGACCGCCGTCGGAGTTGGCTCGGGGGGCGACGGTGCGGTGGCTGCGTCGGAACCGGAGTCGTCGTTGTCCGGAGCGGCGCTCGGGATGCCGAGTTCTGCGGCACCGGGTGGCGTATGCAGTTCGAACCAGGTGGATTTGCCGGTGCCGTTGTCCTGCACGATGGTTCCGTGGTCGGCCGACAGCATGTCTACCAACGGGCCGCCGCGGCCGCGTTCAGCGTCCCAGTCGGGCATGTCGGTGCCTTCCGGGACGACTGGGCTTTTGTCGGTGACCGTGAACCGGACCTTGCGGACGTCGCCGGAGTCGGTCACCGTCAAGATGACCGCGACCTCGTGCTGGGTCCACCGCAGCGAATTCGCCACCGTCTCCGAAACCAGCAGTACTGCAGTTTCGATCAGATCCTCGGTGAGCCAGGGGAACTTCTGCGGTAGCGATCGCACCCATGCGCGGGCACGTCCGGCGGGGCGGACTCGCTCTCCTTCCTCACCTACTACGCCGGTATCCCCGCCGTCTCGGCGGACAATGAACTGGTCGCGGATGGGTGGCGTCGACGGGTTGGTGCGCTTACCAGGTTTCGGCGCTCCAGGTGTTGGCGTTGGCGGCGGTTCGGCCGCGGGGAGTGGCGGTGGTGTCTGGGGTTGCTCCGACTGTGCCTTCGGTTTGGATTTGCGCTTCTTGGGGTCGTTGGCCGAGGCCATCGGGACGGGGCGTGCCGCTACCACTGGTTCCGGCAATGGGCCGGCGAGGGTGGAGGCGGGTGCGCCGCCGCGGGTGGGTTGGATGGTCGGGTCGGGGATGTATTGGGTGCTGTCGCGGTTGAGTTGTGGCTCGACGGTGGGATCGGTTGGTGCGCTGGGGGTTTCCGAGTTCGGTGTGGTCGCGTAGTGGGAGGGTGGGGTGAGTTCGGTGGGGCGGTCGGCCGGTGTGGCGGGCAGGTGCGGCGCGGGGGCGTTGTCGTGGCGGGGCAGGGGTGGTTCGGAGTCGTGTAGGCGCGGCTTCTGCCCGCGGTCGTTTTCGTCGGGCATGCCGGGGATGGCAGTGTCCGGGATCGGGACCTGTGGCCGGTCGGTGAGTGGTATGGCGGGTCGACTTTCCGGCACAGCCGGGGTGGGCGGGTGCGGGAGGATCGGGATTGCGTTGGGCGGTGGGCCGTCTGGTGTGTCCGGCTGGCCGGGGATGGTGTAGGTGGTGCCCGGTGGTTTGGTGTATTCGTCGGGCGCGTTGTTCGGATATTCGTCGACCTGCGGTTGTGCGGGGACGTAGCTGGGCATCGGAGGTTTGACGACGGTGCCGATCTCGTCCTGGTCGGGGAATTCCTTGGGATCGCTGGAAGTCTGGTCGTTGTCGGCGGGCTGCCCGCCCGACATCGCGGGCAGGGATGCCGAGTGTTCTGCGGTGGTGTCGGGATTCGACGGCCCATGCCCGGCCAGTGCCGCCGCGCCGGCCAGGGCTGTGGGTGGGATCGCCTGGGCTGCAAGGTTGTTTGCGGGTGCGCCGGGTGTCGGTGTGGCGGTGTGCGGCGGCTGTGGCGAGTTGGCCTGTGCACCTTGCAGATTGGCTGGGTGCGGGGCGTTGCCCTGTGCCGCTTGCGGCGTGGCGTGTGGCTGGGGTGTGTTGCCTTGTGCGGCGTTTGGCGTGGCGTGTGGCTGGGGTGCGTTGCCTTGTGCGGCTTGCGGCGTGGGTTGGGGCTGCGGTGCGTTGGGTTGCCCGGCCGGTTGGTTGGTGGGGGGCCTGTTGGCCTCAGGTGTGGCAGTCGGTGGGCCGCCGGGACCAGGTGTCGCACCCGCATACGCGGTTGGGTTCTTTGCCTCCGTCGGGATGGCCGACGGAGGCGAACCGGACCCATTGCCCGGCCCTGATTCGACCGCTGTGGCGCCCGCGGTCTGCGGCATCGGCGCGGGGGAGTCACCGCCCGGTATGACCGGCTCGGTGGGAACCGGCTCGTAATCGAAGAAGTCGAGGTCGAGGAGGACGGCCTCGTCGGGGTCGGGCGGCAGTTCGCCCGGCCCGCGCCCGGACTTGGCCGAACCTGCGCCCGGTCCCCCTCCGATCGGCGAATCCCCGTGTGCGACAGGTGGTCCCGCGGTCACGCCTGGCCCGTTGCCGTCTCCGGTACCGCCGAGATCCTTGGCGGTACCGACGTGAGTGTTGCTCTCCGCATGGGGGTTGGCGGTCATCGTCAACACGGATCCCGGTGTGGTGCTGGGCTGGCCCTCGGCGGCGACGACGTTCCCAGCCAGACCCATCTGTGGAGGCGACTCGGGTCGGCTGCTTTGGTAGTGGGCGGTGCCGGGGAGGTTGGTCGACGACGAACCTCCCGCCGCGGCCATGGGATCGGCCGGCGCTGCTCCGAAGCTGCCCTCGGTGAGTCCGCGCAGGGCTTCGTCCCAGGAACTCCAGCCGTGGCTGGGTTCGGATGTGCCTCCGGGAGATGTCGGCGATCCGGGTGGGGTCTGCGGGGTGCCCGATGACGGTTGGTTGGGATCCGAGGGCGGCGGGGTGCCGTCCTCATCGAGTTTGCGGAAGGCATCTTCTAGTGACCCGCCGCTCTCGTTATCGCGCAACTTGCCGAGCTCGTTGATGTCGGCGACAGCGTCTTTGGGCGGCTGCCAGGGTGCTTGGCCTTCGTCGGTGGTTTCTCGGCCCAGGAGACCGTCGCGCCTGTCGTCCCGGGATCCGCCGATCTCAGGGATGGTTTCCTCGCGTGGCCGAGGCGTGTCGGCGCTGCCGTGCGGTAGGGCCCAGTCGGGCGCTGATCGGACCGGGAGCCCGTCGTGCCAGCTGTCATCGCGACTGCCTCTGGATCCGCCGATCTCGGGGGCGGTCCCCTCGGGGAGCCGGGCGGCGCTCGAGGCTCGGGTCACGCGCACTGCTGTGCCGAGGCCCGCGATGGCGCCACTGCTGGCGCCCATCAGGATCATCTGGACAACCTGCCGGCCGGTGAGTTCGGTGTCGGTGAGCTTGGATACAAGCACCGCGGCACCGGCCCCACCTGCGGCTCCACCGCCGGCGCTGGCGAGCACGACGGCCACGACGCGTCCGGTCGTGCGTCCTGCCGGTGTCGCGGCACCGGCGGCGAGGCGAGTGAGCCCGGGCAGCATCGCGCGGGTAACCAGGGAGCCGATCAGGCCACCGGCACCACCTGCGGTCGCCGCCACCCCCACCTGGCCCCAATCCATGCTGGTGCGGCGTCCGGGTTTGCCTCGGCCCTGCAGGATCTGGGCGTATTGCGCACCGGCGACGACGCCGCCCATGGAGACCGCGCCCATGATGGTCGCGCGCACGGCGAGCCCCATGCCGGGGAATCGCCGCATGAAGGCGGCGATGCGTTGGAACATGAAGGCGAGGGTGTCGCGGCGGGCGGCGGTGGCGGCGACATCGGCGGCGATGCGGTCGCTGGCGGCTTTCATCGGTACGGCGGTGTCGATGAGGAGGTTGGCCAGTAGCACCGCTGCGATGCCGATGACGATGTACTGCTCGAGTTCGATCGCGTTGGCCGAGTCGTAGAGCAGGCTGGCCATGCCGTCGCCGAATTCGATTTGATTGCGCGTGTTGGCGATCTCGGTTTTCAGCTGTTTCTGGATCGCCTCGCCGGCCTCGCCCTGGATCGCCGCAGGCACGTCGCGTGCGAGTCGTTCGAGGTGCTGCAGTGTGACTTCGAGACGTTCGGCCGAGCGCGCCCATGCGTCGGCGGCGGCGCGAATGTCCTTGGGTTTACCGACCGGGAAGTGGCCGATCACCCAGCGTGTCAGCCAGTCCGGGAAGTCGGGTGGGATAGCGACACTCACCAGGGTGTCGACCGCCCTCTAGCGCCCTCCACCAACAACCGATACAGCACCCGTGCCGGCCCACACGCGTCGTCGCCACGCAACTCCAACTCGGCGAATGCCGCGACCAACGCCGCGTGCGGCTGGAACCGGCCGTCAACGATGCTGTTGCCGCCCAATTGGTCTCGCCACCGCCGGTAGCCACCGACGATGCGGGCCAGGGAATCCCCGCCGTCCCAGGGGCCGTTGATCCGCTGATATTCGGTGATCAGGGACCGCTGCGCCAACCGCCGGATGGGCTGCCCCGCCCGCTCCGCCATGATCCGGCCGAGGTCGCCGACGATCGTCGAATACATCGGTCGCTCCTCGGATCCGGCTACGGAGCTCCCGGATTGTATTGCGGCGTAGATCTTTTCGCTGAACTTGGCCGGATTCGCAACGAGTGTGCGGTCGAGCTGGATCCACGACGCGGTGCTCGCCGCTTCCGGCCCGTCATCGCTTCGATTCCGAGTTACCCGGGATATCCGGTCGCCGAGTTCGGTGATCTCGATCCCGCCGAGTTCGACGAACGGGAATCTGCCGAGAATGTCATCGATGGCCGCCGCCAGTTGGGCGACCATCTCCGCTCCGATACCCGAGGTCTCGAAGCCGACCATCCGCAGTTCGTGCCGGTCGGCGAGTTCCTGGGCCGCCGCCAGTGCCGCCGCATCGGTCGGTACTCGGATGTGCTCCGCCGCGGTCGATTCGCGCTTCTTCTTGCGGGACTTGCCGTCTCGCTTCGGGTCGGTGGGCTGCGCCGGACCCACGCCGGTCGGCGGCGGCGCGAAGACCTGTCCCGGTGGGCGAGCACCGGTACGCGCACCCGACCAGGGGGTACCCGACTGTATCGAAGGAAAAGCCGTCCCCGGTGTTCGCGACCACGGTGTGCCCGCGGGCTTCTCGGCGACCGCGGGATCACCGGTCCGCGGTGGCGCCGCCGTGGCGGGCGATGCCGCGCCTGGTGTGGCTGGGATCGAATCATCCGCGACCGGCGGTGACGCGGCGTCTTCGTTTGCCGCGGCCGAGCTTTCGGCGGCAGGTTGCGGCGCGGTGTCCGATCCGATCGGCGGTGTGTCCGAATCCGGGTATACGGGTTGCGGACCGGCGGATATGGGTGTGCTGATCGGGTTGTAGTCGGTGGGCTCCGATTTCGGGTAGGCGCTCGGGATCGCGTTGGGCTGGGATGCGGAGGGAGTCGTACCGCTCAGCTGTGTCGGCGTTGCGTTCTCGTTGGCCGAGTTTGATCCGGAATCGGTTGTGGGCGAACTGGTTCTGGGTGTATCGGTACCGGGCCACGTCGAATCCGGCGCAATGGACACCGGCTGTTTCGAGCCGGTGCCGCGGATCTGTCGGCCGCTGTTCTGGTCCTGGTCGTGGAGTGACTCGCTGACCTCGCTGACCCCCTTGCTCAATCCGCGCAGATTCTCGACCAGGTTCTGATACCCCTCGAGCCCCTTCGTCGCCTGCGGCTCGTAGGTATCGCCGACCATTCGCCCCGGCTCGTCGTCACCCCATGGCTTGCCCTCATGGGCCAAGGCATTCTTCAGGTCGGCCAGATCTTGATGTGCGGATTCGGCGACCGCGGCGAGTTCGGTGACGAGGGCATGCAGGCGATTCGGATCGATATGCAACGACTGGCCCATGCCCGGTCACCCTTCAACCCTCACCAGCGAAACCGAGGAGGCGATTGCCTGGCAATGAATCTTACTGTGGACGGGGCCCGCCTTCCCGGCGTTGGGAATAGTGCGGCTGTTCGTCGCGATTCTCGACTTCGCTCGGCGCGCGCAGGCTCGGTGCGCCGAGCACCAGATCAGGCAGGTCGGGCATGGCGTGGATGGCCGCGGCGACCGGGGCCAGTATTTGTGTGGTCTGCTCTCGCACGCGACGGGCCGCCTCGCGCCCGGCCTCGGTGACCGAGCGGCCCAGCTGTTCGGCGGTACTATGCGCGGCGTCCGCGGTGAACCGCACATCGATGAGGACGCCGGATCTGTCGACTGTCACTTCCACCAGACCATCTGCCGAGGTCGCACAGCTCCGTGCGGTGTCCAACTTTCGCTGGGCCTCGGCCTGGTCGGCGCGCTGCTCGGCGAGTGCGTCGAGAATGTTCTCGACCTGATTGCGTATCCCGAAGTTGGCCGAGCGCAGCCCTTCTCGTTCCCACCGGTCCATGACGTCCCTCCGGGTCTCAGCCGTGGCGTTCGGCGTATCGGCGTTCGAAGTCGGCGATATAGACCGGCGGATCAATGGACGATGACGACTGCTCCAGCACACCGTCGTCGCCGACATAGAAGATCGCCCGATCGGTCGCGACCATCCCGGCAGGCACGGGCACGTGCACCATCCAGCCGACGCCGAATCGTTCGGCGGCCAACTGCTCGAGCGGATATCCCGTGGTGTCCAGTACGCGCCCGGTGATGTAATCGCGCACCCGGGAGATCGCCTCCGCGGCGTGCATCGGCTCAGGCGTCGGCGGCGCCAATCCGGCCAGCGAGTAATGATAGAGCGCACCGTCGATATCGAACCGGCCGTCCTCACCGAACACCGCGACCAGTTCCTGGCGCGTGACGCCACCGCCCTCGGCCGCAGCGAGCAGCGCGGGAATCGCTTCGCGTGCACTAGGATTCGGCTCCGCGCCGAGCAGTTCAGCGACGATCCCCAGCACCGTTTCCCTGGTCCACACCCCCGGGACCGCAACGGCGCACTCCTCCGCCGACGGCGACGCCCCGCGATACCAGCGCCCGGACTCCCACCAGTAGCAGAACGACAGCAGACCCGATGCGGCGCGTGGGTCGAGTACCGGATCGGCTACCCAATCCGGTGCGCCTGCATAGAGATTCGGCATCGGCTCGCCGCCGTTGTAGACCGCGTCCAAGGTCGGGGCATTCCACACCCCGCCCGAGAGCACGGCCCGCCCGGCCGGGAGCGCGTGCAGCGTCGACCCGTGCAATGCCGCGCCCTCGAACACTCCCGTCCACGGCTCCATCCGCGGACCGTGCTCCGACCGGGCGGCGACGAATGCCGCGGCGATCGTCGCCCAGCGCGCCCACATCTGCGGAAATGGGGGAAATTCGTATTCCGCCAGTGTCGCCCACACCTGACCGGATCGATCTGCGCGCGCCTGGGCGGCGGCCTGCTGCGGTGTGCGACGTTGGCGGTCGCCGTGGCCGATGTAGGCACCCATCCACACAGGTACTTTGGCGCGCGGATACGTCTGGAGGTCGGCGCGATATGCCTCCGGACCGAACAGCTGCCCAGGCGGAAACGGCTGCTCGCCGTAGTCGTAATCGATGTCGATCTCGCCGGACTCTGCCAGCACGACCAGCATGCGCCACCACGGCCCGCCATTGGAGCGGGCCGTGAGCGTACGCATTTCTCGGACGAGAGCGAGGAGCGACTCCGAGGGTGATAGCGGAACGACCTGATCGCCGACGGAGTACGCGAGTTGCCCGACTTCCCCTGCCACCGTGACCGCGAACACCGCGTCCGCTTGCTGCCAACCCGTTGGTCCGAGCGCCTTCAGCGCATCGGCGAGCCGCTGCTCGGCGGCCGGTTCGTGTGGTTCGTCCGCCAAACAGTCCTCCTCATGCGAGCGCGTTACACCCGGCCCCTAATTTTGGGGTCTTCCCAGAGCTGGGATGGCGCTCGAATCAGTCGGCCGAAACCTCGCTGCGCTCGCCGCTCCACAGCGTGTGGTACTTGCCTGGCGCATCGATGCGCTCGTAGGTGTGCGCGCCGAAGAAGTCGCGTTGGCCCTGAGTGAGCGCGGCGGGCAGGCGTTCGGCGCGCAGGGCGTCGTAGTAGGAGAGCGAGGATGCGAACGCGGGCACCGGGATGCCGAGCAGGGTGGCGGTGGCGACCACGCGGCGCCAGCTGTCGATGGCCGTTTCGATCGCCTCGCGGAAGTACGGGGCCAGGATCAGGCTCGGGAGTTCCGGGTTCTGGTCGTATGCCTCTTTGATCCGGTTCAGGAAGCGGGCTCGGATGATGCAGCCTCCGCGCCAGATGGTGGCCATGTCGCCGGGGCGCAGGTCCCAGTTGTATTCGGTACTGCCCGCGGCGATCTGATCGAAGCCCTGGGCGTACGCGACGATCTTCGACGCGTAGAGCGCCTGGCGGATGTCTTCGGTGAATTGCGCGACGTCGGTAGGCTTTTCGCCGAGCTTGCCCGCGGCGAGTCCGACCGCGGCCTTGCGCTGCGCACGCGAGCCCGACAGCGCCCGTGCGAAGACCGCCTCGGCGATACCGGTGACCGGGATACCCAGATCGAGTGCGGACTTCACCGTCCAGCGACCGGTGCCCTTCTGCTCGGCCGCGTCGACGATGACATCGACCAGCGGTTGCCCCGTCTTCGTATCGACCTGGTTCAGCACCTCCGCGGTGATCTCGACGAGGTAGCTCTCGAGTTCGCCGGAGTTCCACTGCGTGAACACATCGGCGATCTGCTTGGCGTCGAAGCCGAGCGCGTCGCGGAACAGGTGGTAGGCCTCGCCGATCAGCTGCATATCGGCGTACTCGATGCCGTTGTGCACCATCTTGACGAAGTGCCCGGAGCCGTCGGGTCCGATATGCGTGCAGCACGGCGTGCCGTCGACCTGCGCCGCAATGGACTCCAGCAGCGGACCGAGGGATTCGTAGGATTCCTTGGGGCCGCCCGGCATGATCGCGGGACCGTTGAGCGCGCCCTCCTCACCACCGGAAATGCCCGCGCCGACGAAGTTCAACCCGCGTGCCTTCATGGCGGCCTCGCGGCGAATGGTATCGGTGTAGAGCGCGTTGCCGCCGTCGATGATGATGTCGCCGGGCTCCATGGCAGCGGCGAGTTCCTCGATGACGGCATCGGTCGGATCGCCCGCCTTGACCATGATCAGCACCCGGCGCGGCTTCTCCAGCGCTGCGACGAACTCCTCGATCGTTTCGGTGCGCACGAAGTCGCCGTCGCCGCCGTGTTCGGCAAGCAGTGCGTCGGTCTTGGCGATGCTGCGGTTGTGCAGCGCCACCGTGTAGCCGTGCTTGGCGAAGTTCCGGGCGATATTGCTACCCATGACCGCCAAGCCGGTAACCCCGATCTGCGCGGATGCTGTTGCGGACGCCATATATCAGCCCTCTCCGTTCGGCTTTCTCACCTACCGCAAGCAGCCTAGCCCTACTGCCTTTTCGCGTTTCGCCGGTGTTCGCGGTAGCGCCCGCTTCATCCGAGGGCCGCGTTCGAGGTCCGTTCACTGTTCGCGGTAGGCGCCGCGTGGACGGCGGTCATGGCTGTTTCGGCCGCCCGATCGGCGACCCGGTGACCGAGTGGTTCCTCGGTCACGAGGGGCTCGGTACCGACCCGACCATTTCCCAGGGCTGGTCAACCGATCACCATGTATCACTGGCGGCAAATGTCGAGAATGCCCCGCCACCAGCGCATTCTCGTCGGGTGGTCACGCCGTTGGGGTGAGCTTGCGGGTTGCTGGTGGGGTCAGGAGGGGGTGGGCGAAGTGGTAGATCTGTTCTGCGGCGTCGAATTCGGTGGTTACGGCGGCGCCGGGGGAGTCGGCCCATTCGGCGGGGACAGGCGTGCCCGGCCAGGTGTGGCCGCCGGCGAATACCGTCCATGCCGTGACCTGTGTCCCGCCGACGCCGCCGGTCATCGTGTGTCGGCCCGAGTGCTCGGTCGTGATCGTGCCGCCGTCGTGCCGGCAGCGATCGAGTGCCTGCCAGTGACGAGCGGTTTCGAGCAATCCCAGTGTGCGGCCGCGAGGTTCGCCGTTCGCTCCGTAGTGGCGCGAGTGGCCGCCGGTGATCGGTTGAATCGGGTCGGTGTCACCATTGATGAGCATCGCCGATACCGCATGGGTTGGCCGCATATCGAGCAATGCCGCCGGGAAGCCGCCTGCGACCGCGGCGAATACCGGCACTCGATCGGCGGCTTCCACTGCGAATCGGTGGGACATGAACGCGCCGTTGGATATTCCGGCGACAAGTGTCCGATCCGGTGCGGCGCCGAACCGGTCGGCGCACCAATCGATTACCGCGTGCAGAAAAGACACGTCGTCCACCCCGGCCTCGTCGGCAGCGGTGACACCGCGCCCATCGGCCCAGCAGCCACCATGACCGTCGGGATACGCGACGGCAATGCCCCATTCGTCGGCATGGGCGGCAAAACTGGTCCAGTCGTACATGATCGGCCTGGTGTACGTCCGCGCGCTGCCCGAGTGATTGCCGTGTAGCACCAGTACCAGCGGCGCATTCGGTACACGTGGCGGACGCACGGCGAAGCTGCGCGCAAGCCCGTCAATGGCCAACTCACCGGTCACCAACTCATCGCTCACCAGCCGAGGTATACCACCGCCCTCGCCTCGGCCAGGTGACGAGCTTGTGCCGCCAGGTCCAGCGGGTGCCGCGATTCGGTGTGGTCGATCGACTCACCGCGGAGTCTCCTCGGCGTTCATGGGAAGTCGCGGATCGATCGCCATATCGGTCCAGGTGCCGCGCAGCCACGTCTGCGCCGGGTCGTCGCTGATCCGCCAGGCCCGCTCCGGTCCGGGACCGGCCATGATGTTCAGGTAGTACATGTGATAGCCGGGCGCGGCGATGGACGGGCCGTGGTAGCCGTGCGGCACGAGCACCACGTCGCCGTCGCGGACCTCTTCCAGCACATCGATCGGTCGCTCGGGGGTCCCGTACACGCGGTGATAGCCGAAGCCCGGCGAATCGTCTGCGCCACAGGCGAATTCGAAGTAGTAGATCTCCTCGAGCGGCGTCTCGGTATCGGAGAACTCGTCGTGTTTGTGCGCCGGATACGACGACCAGTTCCCGCCCGGGGTGATCACCTCGCAGGCGATGATCGATTCGGCCTCGAAGGTGTCCGCGGTCGCGAAATTGTGCACCTGGCGACTGCAATTGCCCGCACCGCGCAACTCCACGGCCACCTCGGCGGCGGGCACATAGCGGAACGGCAGCTGCTGCTCGGCACGTGCGCCACCGAGCGCGAATCGCCCACCGCCGGTACTGGTCACGGTGTAGGCGCTGTCCCGTCCGACGTAGGCGAAATCGGTCGGGCCGTCGAAAACACTGTCGCGTCCGGCTAATTCGAACGATTCGGCAGCACTGGCCACGGTGCACGAACCGGACAGCGGAACCACCACGATCTCATCGGCACGGCTGTGCGTGCGATGCGATTGCCCTGGCGCGAGTTCGATGACGTGCAGGCTGGCGTGATCCCACTCGGCCGCCTCCTGGGTGAGTGCCACCGTGTACGGCGCGCGATAGGTGCGGGCGGCGGGCACGTAATGTTTGCTGTGCATCGCGATCACCGCACCAGCGATACGGCCGTATCGACCGCGCCCGCGACATCGTCATCCGGCGGATAGAGCAGCGCACGGCCCACGATGAGGCCCCGAACACCCGGCAGCGCAAGGGCTTTGGACCAGCGCGCGTAGGTTTCGTCCGGGCCGGTCTGCGGATCGCCGCCGAGCAGCAGGGTGGGCAGGGTGGTGGCATCCATGACTCGCTCCATCTCCGCGACGACGGGCAGCTTCAGCCAGGTATAGGCCGAAGTGGAGCCCAATCCCTGCGCCAGGTGCACGCTCTTGATGACCGTATCCGGTGACAGATCGTTGACCACCTTGGTCCCCGGCCCATCGGGCCGATGCGATATGAACGGCTCGAGCATCGCGGCCAAACCGAGCGCGGCGAGCTCATCAATGGCGGCGGCGCTCGCGGTCATCATCGACAGCGTGCCCGGATCGGCGAGATCGAACCGGTTGAGCATCTTCGCGCCGTTGAGTCCGGCCGCGGCGGTCGCCCGCGCGGTGTATCCGGTCATCCGGTCGTCGAGTTCGAAATCCGCGCCCGCGATGCCACCGCGGTTCATGGAGCTGAAGACGACCTTGTCCTCGAGCGCCCCGAGCAGCAGCAGATCCTCGATGATGTCCGCAGTGCCGAGCACACCGTCGACGCCGGGCCGGGCCAATGCCGTGACCAGCCGGTCCAGCAGTTCCCTGCGGCTGTTCATGGCGAAGGGATTGCCGGACGCCGCCAGCGCGCCGCGGGCCGGGTGGTCGGCGGCGATGATCATCAACCGGCCGTCGCCGCGCACCAGACCGCGACGGGTCCGCGTGGCGAAGGCTCTGGCGATGGCGCCGGGATCGGCCGCACGCAACTCGGTCAGCTCGGCGTAGGACAGCACTCCTTCGCCAGTCCTCGTCGAATCGCTGCGCGACGCCACTTTCATTTCCGGGCCTTTCCAATCAATGACAGCGCGACGAGATCGTCGATTTCGGCGCTGGTCGGCATGGCGGTGGAGCATTCGAGCCGGGCGGCCACAATTGCCCCGGCGGCATTGGCGCGGCGCAGGACGGTCTCCAGCTCCCATCCGGCCAGCAGGCCGTGACACAGGCTGCCGCCGAAGGCGTCGCCCGCGCCGAGGCCGTTGAGCACCTCGACGGTGGCCGGGGGCACCGCGACGGATTCGTGGCGGGTCTTGCCGAGCACCCCGTCCGGCCCCTGTTTGACGATGGCGAGTTCGACACCCAGATCCAACAGTGCGTCGGCGGCGCGATGCGGATCGGTCTCGTCGACGGCGACGCGGCACTCCTCGCGGTTACCGACCGCCACCGTGACCTGGGTCAGCGCCTCACGTACCTGTGTGCCGGCCTGTTTCTCGTCGGCCCAGAACATCGGCCGGTAGTCCAGATCGAGCACGGTGAGCGGCCGCCGTTCCCGGATCGACCAAGCATCGAAATGCGCTGCACGAGAGGGCTCTTGGGACAGACCGGTGACAGTCGACCAGTACACGCCCGCGCCGCGGATGATGTCGGGATCGACTTGGCCGCAGGTGATCTGCAGGTCCGGCGCGCTGGGTTCGCGGTAGAAGTACAGCGGGAAATCGTCCGGCGGGAAGATCTCGCAGAAGGTCACCGGGGTCGGCAGGCGATCGGTGGTCTGCACGAGGGCATCTGATACGCCGAGCCGGACCAGTTCGCGCCGCACGTATCGACCGAAGGGATCGGCGCCGACGCCGGACCACAGCGCGGTGCGCCGGCCGAGCCGCGCCGCCGCGACGGCGACATTGGCGGCACTGCCACCGAGGAACTTGCCGAAGGTGTCGACATCTTCCAGCCCGACTCCGGCGTGCAGTGGATAGATGTCGACGCCGACCCGACCGGTCGATACGACCTCGAATTGAGCGTTCACAGGCTGACTCCAGGGTTCGGGCCTCGGGGGACGGGCATAGCCGCGTATCCAGACTTTGCGCCCGTCATACCCGCTTGTCAAGACTTTGTCAGGACATACTGACTTACGGACATATCAACAAGAACTGCGCGATGTGACTTACAGTGGAAGAAACTGGCGCTCACCTGCGCCCGCTCGCCCCGAGGAGCCGACGATGCCCGCGCCACTGGATGTCGCGATCGACCGCTCGAGCCCGGTCCCGCTGTATTTCCAACTGGCACAAGGCATCGAGAACGCGATCCTGAAAGGTCGGCTCGCCCCGGGGGATCGCCTCGAGAACGAGCTCGATCTGGCCAAACGGCTCAATCTGTCGCGGCCGACCACACGGCAGGCAATCCAGGCGTTGGTCGACAAAGGACTGCTGATGCGCAGGCGCGGGGTGGGCACGCAGGTGGTGCAGAACCAGGTGCGTCGGCCGGTCGAATTGACCAGTCTGTACGACGATCTGCTCACGGCAGGTCAGGAACCGACCACCGAATTGCTCGACTATCAGCTCGGCGCTCCGGATCCGGATATCGCTGACGAACTCGGCGTGCCCGAGGACGCTCGCTTCGTGACCTTCTGCAGGCTGCGCCGTGCCGGGCATGAGCCGCTGGCCGTCATGACCAATTACGTGCCCGCCGAATTCGCACCCGCGCCCGACCAGCTCGAAGTGCACGGATTCTATGAATGCCTGCGGGCCAAGGGAATTCACATCGCGCTCGCGCGCCAGCGGATCGGTGCGCGCGGTGCCACCAGGGCCGAGGCGCAACTGCTGGACGAGCGCACGAACGCGCCGCTGCTAACCATGCAGCGGGTCGCCTTCGATGATTCCGGGCGTCCCATCGAAATGGGCAGGCATGTCTACCGAGCCTCGCGCCATTTCTTCGATACCACGGTGCTGAGTCGCTGACGGGTCATCGCGCGCGAGCCGAACCGATCCAGCGTCAACCCCGCCGGAATCTGCATCCCCGCGTACACGATGACCTGCAGCACAACGAATCCGGATAATGTCGCGGGACTCGCGTGGTACCGCTCGGCGGCAGCCAACCCGGATACGCCGAATGATGTCCGCTGCAATACCGCGATCATGTACGCGGCAACATCGACAGCCCGATCCGATAGGTCGGTGTCGTGTGCACCTCGCAGCGTGGTTCCCGCTATCCGCCGTTCGAATGTTCGCCGGGCGTGGACCGGCAAGCTCAGCGGTGATCTGCTACTGCTGGGGGACAGTATCGCTTTCCACGCCGACTCGGGTTTCGGAGCGGGTCGACATGTGCACGAGGATGAGTCCCACGGCCGCGAGGAGGAAGTTCTGCAGTGCCGCCGACGTGGCGTTCACTTGCTTGTTCGCCCACATCCGGAACCACTCGCCGCCGATGGTGAGGAAGCCGCCCGCGAACAGCAGTACCGCCATGGTCCAGCCGAGGCTCGACAACTTCGCTGCCACTGCGGTTCTGGCGGAATTCCGGCCGAACAGTGCCCACCAGCCGGTCACTGCCCCCGCGAGCAGCACGAAGCCGGTCAGATACTCCCAGGTCACGATAAGGATGTAGGCGATAAGGACGACCGTGCTGTTGGTGATGGCATGCCAGTCGACATTGGGGTGGTGGATCGTGGCTTGCATCGACAGCACGGCCTGCACGCCGCGCCGGTTGGTATCGGTGTCGATGCAGTTGGTGACCGCGACGATCAGGTAGTACAACGCTGTGATCGATGCCAGCACCGTCACCGCAGTATCCCTGCTCCCAGCCACATCCAGGAACCGCTTACCACTCAGACCCATATCCGCCACCTCGGTCGATCTGGCACAAGATTCGAGACCGCCGCATGCTACCCCGAACCGACAGCCCGGGCCATCATACTTCAACTCGCATGATTCGAAATGCCTTGTTTCACAAGCTGTTCAGCCCACAATCGGTCCTCGCCGATGCGAGCATTCCGCTCCCGCCGCCGCCCTGATCAAGATCAAGTGGAATCTGTGGTGGCATCCGTCGAGAAGGCCCCCACCAGTTTCACCTGATCTTGATCCGGCGCCGGCGCTACGGATTGCGCAATACCGGCACCCGTCGGGCCGCAGCGGCAGTCGATGAGCGGCCTCGAATTGTCCACCGGCGCTTCGATTATGGCGATCGGCGGTGCACCGGCAGCGACAATTCACCGACGTTGGCGCAATTCCAGCAGTACGTCGCCAACGGCGATATCGCCTATCATCGCGGGCGACGGCCTGGGCGGCGGATCCAACAGCAGCGCAAGCGAAATCACCGCTGGGGTCAAGGCGAACTACACCGCCATTACGGTCGGCGGCACGACGGTGTACGACCTGAGTAAGCCCACGTCTTGCCCCGACCGAGGCGCGCCTGACCGGAGCAGGCGCGCTCTTTGGGTCACATGCGACGTGTATGATACATATTACGTGTAAGATGCACATTCGAGGTGGTCGCGCACTTCCTGTGTGAAATACATGCGTCGTTGGTGATGCGCGGATCGGCAGAAGGGTCGGGATGGACAAGCCCACGCATTTGATCGAATTCGAGACCATGCTGCTGGGGCGGTACAGCCTCGCGTCTCGGCGTGGTGCCAGTCGCATGGACCGCAGCGCGTACACCTTGCTCAACCGACTGCACGGGGAAGGGCCGATGTCGATCGGTCAGCTCAGCGACGCACTGGGGTTGGAGGCGTCCACGCTGCGTCGACAAACCGCCGCGATGATGCGCGCGGGGCTGATCGAGCGGATTCCGGACCCCGAGGGCGGCATGGCTCGACTGTTCCGCATCACCCTCGAGGGAAGTAGCCGACTCGAATCCGACCGCACGCAGAGCGTTCGCAATCTGGACACCATCATGACCGACTGGACGCCCGACGACGTCGCCGCCTTCGCCGCCTATCTCGAACGTTTCAACACCGATATCGAGCGCTACCACGGCCGTCCGTGGCCGCGGCATTCCACCATCAGCCACTGATCACCCCTCGCGCAGGCTCCGCCGGATCCGGTACTTCTGCAGAGTTCGGGCGCGGACTGGTCGATGTACCGTTCCTGGGACCGGTGCTGGCCGATGATCTGCGCGGTCCGGCCGATGACGGTCAGCGTTGGACCGTCGCGGTTACGGACCGGGCGATCGACGCGCACGGCGCCGATCGAGCAGTGGTGATCGACGATGGGTAGCTGCTCGTCGTCGGGGTCGGTGCCGAACTCCCCGGTGCGCTGTTCACGTGGTCATCTCCCGGGTGATGGCGGCTGCGAAGGCGTCCACGTCGGCCTCGGTGGTGTCGAACGAGCACATCCAACGGACCTCGCCGGTGCGTTCGTCCCAGGTGTGGAAGCGGAACAGTTTCTGCAGCCGCTCGGTGACGTCCCGAGGCAGTACGGCGAAGACGGCGTTCGCCTGGACCGGCCGTACGATCTCGACGCCGGGCACCCGGGCGACCGCCGTGGCCAGCCGGGCCGCCATCGCATTGGCGTGCCGGGCGTTGCGCAGCCACAGGTCGCCCTCCAGCAGTGCGACGAACTGCGCCGACACGTACCGCATCTTGGAGGCCAACTGCAGCCCGGCTTTACGCAGATACGTCACGCCGCGCACCGCGTCCGGGTTCAGCACCACGATCGCCTCGCCGAGCATCAGGCCGTTCTTGGTGCCACCGAACGACAGCACATCAACCCCGGCGTCAGTGGTGAACGCACGCAACGGGATATCGAGCGCGGCGGCCGCGTTCGCCAGCCGGGCGCCGTCCACGTGCAGCAGCATGTCGCGATCGCGCGCCAGCGCGCCGATGGCCGCGATCTCGCCGGGGGTGTAAAGGGTGCCGAGCTCGGTGCTCTGGGTAATGGAGACAACCTTGGGCTGGGCGTGGTGCTGATCGCCGAACCCCCACGCGTACCGGTCCAGCAGCTCCGGCGTCAGCTTGCCATCCGGGGTGGGCACCGGGATGAGCTTGAGCCCGGCCACCTTCTCCGGTGCGCCGCACTCGTCCAGGTTGATGTGCGCGGACTCCGGGCAGAGCACCGCGCTCCATCGGTCGCACATCGCCTGCAGCCCAACCACATTGGCGCCGCTGCCGTTGAAGACCGGATAAACATCGGCGCGCTCGCCGAAATGGTCCTTGATCAGCTCGCGCAGGCGGGCGGTATGGACGTCATCGCCGTAGGCAGGCTGGTGGCCCTCGTTGGCGGCGGCCAGCGCCGCCATGATGTCCGGGTGCACGGAGGCGTTGTTGTCACTGGCGAAACCGCGTAGCGGCTCGTCCCCGTGGGCAGCGGTGTCGCTCACTGATCCTCTTCTGTCAGCAGTGGGAAGGCGCCGTTCTCGTCGTGGACCTCACGGCCGGTGAGGGGTGGGTTGAACACGCAGACCGCACGGAACTCGGTGTGGGCGCGCAGGGTGTGATGCTGGTGTGCGTCGACCAGATACATCATGCCGGGCTCGAGGCGGCACGTTTCACCGGTCTCGTCGTCGACCAGTTCGCCCCGGCCCTCGATGACATATACGGCCTCGATGTGGTCGGCGTACCACATCTCGAGCTCGGTGCCCGCGTCCACCACGGTATCGTTCAAAGAGAAGCCGACCTTCTCCTCGGCGAGCACCAGGCGACGGCTGGTCCACTTGGGGCCCTTCACTTCTCGCGCGGTGCCGATGATCTCTCTCAGTGAACGGACGATCATGGAGTACGTTCCTTTTGTTTCGTGCGTTTCCTGCGAACACTTACAGCATCGCTGCTGGCTCAGCATCGCCGACAGTGGCAGGAATGCCCCCCTTCATTAAGATCGCGCCATGCGAGACGAATGAGTACGGCTCGCGCCTGCACATTACCGACGACAGCGACACCGGCAATTTCCCTAGACAGCTCTGAGCGGGAATCCCTTTGGCGGCGGCGCGACCTGCGGTTCGCGCGCTGAGGCTGGGTGCAGGCGGCGACGCCGACAGCACCAAGCTCGTCTATCGCACGACCGCCGCCGAGGTCACCCGCTCACCTGACCGCCGAATGACGTTTGCATTACTGGGCCGGGCCGTTGTGGTGTAAGTGAAACTCTCGTCGAATGAGAATTTTATTCTCAATCATTGGTGAAGCCGTGTGCGCAGAAGTTCCAGACCTCGGTCGCGGTCAGCGGGTGCGCGGTCTCCTCGTCGGTGCCACCGGTGGACTGGGCGATGATCATGACCGTCTGCATGACCATCGCCGCGGTCCGCCGCGGATTCGCGTCCGAGCGCAGCTGATCGGCCTGCTCCATGAGTTCGGTGAACAGTGCGAGCAACGGTGCGTGCGCGACCTTGACCTGCGCCGGATGCGTGACGAGCAGCTGTGGCGCGAAATCGGTGAACAGCGGGCGTTGTGCGGCCGGATCGGGCCGGGACAACTCGAACAGCAGCTCGACGGTTACCTGTAACCGCTCCAGCGGATCGGCCTTGGCGTCGGCGGCGGCACGCAGTTGGTCGGTGGTGCGCACGAGTGCGTCTTCGAAGAGGGCGAGCAGTAGCTCGTGCTTGCCGTCGAACTGCAGATAGAAGCTCCGCAGCGACTGGCGCGAACGATCGACGACTTCCTGCACGGTGAAGTCGGTGCCGCCCTTCTCGGTCATGATGGCCTGCGCTGCGTCGAGGAAGCGCTGAACGCGCTGTTCGGCCCGCAATTTCGCGGTCCGTAGCGAACGCTCGACGGCGCGCTGTTTCCAGGCGGGCTCCTCGCTCGGGCTGGTCACCGGCGCTCCGGTCCTCGGTCATGTCGAGAGAACATGGATGGACTTTACCGGAGAACGGGGTGTGTCCGTCTGGCTGGACGCTGTGTCAGCGAACGAATGCGAGACTCTTCATTTCCGAACTGGAGGATGACATTCTCAGCTCTGGAGTGCGGCTCAGAAGCAGATACGAGCTGCGCTCGACCGGGTCATCGTGGTCGGCCGCGGCGACGCTTCGCGACGGCCCGACGGTCGGATCTTCCTCAGCATCGACTCGTGGCACGACGCGGTCTGCGCCGATGCTGCGGGCTCAGTCGGTAGTGGCCGAGTAGCCAGGTCTGGAACTCGATCAGTTGTATGCGCTTGTCCACGCCCTCCTTCCTCGGAGATGTGCATCACACACAACGCATGTATCGGTCACGTGAAATGCATAATACACGTATAGTGTGCGATACACGCTGATTCTTGTGAGTCCGAGGGAGATTTAGGTGGACAAGCCTGATTCCGCTGCCCGGCCAGGCGCCATCCTGGCGGTGCTGGCCTATACCGGCATTGTCGCGTCGCTGATGCAGACGCTCGTAGTGCCATTGCTCGGCGAGTTGCCGCAAATTGTGAATTCCTCGGCGGCCAATACATCCTGGGTCGTCACGGTCACTCTGCTCATGGGTGCGGTCGCCACCCCGGTCGCCGGACGCCTCGGCGATATGTTCGGCAAGCGCCGGATGATGATCGCCTCGACCGTGCCGCTCATCATCGGCTCGGTGGTCTGCGCCATGGCGAGTTCATTACTGCCGATGATCATCGGCCGCGGCTTGCAGGGTCTCGGCTTCGGCACCATCCCGCTGGCCGTCGCGCTACTGCGCGATGTGCTGCCGCCCGAGCGGCTCGGCTCGGCCATCGCGCTGATCAGCTCCTCGCTCGGTATCGGTAGCGCGCTCGGGCTGCCGTTGGCGGCGGCGGTCACCGAGTACAGCAACTGGCGGGTGCTGTTCTGGGCGGCGGCGGCGCTGGTCGCGGTCGCCACCGCTCTGATCACGCTGATCGTCCCGGAGGGTATTGCCGAGCGATCGTCGGGTCGTTTCGATGGACTCGGTGCGATACTGCTCGGCGCCGGTCTGGTGTCACTGCTGCTGGCCGTGTCCAAGGGCGCGACGTGGGGTTGGACGAGCGGCAGCATTCTCGGCCTGTTCGTCGCGGCCGTAGTGGTGCTGCTGGTATGGGGCTGGTGGGAGCTGCGGACCGTCGAGCCGCTGGTCGACCTGCGGGTCACTGCCCGGCCACAGGTGCTCGTCACCAATCTCGCGACGGTCGCCATCGGCGTCGGCATGTACACGTTGCAGTTGAGCGTCCCGCAGTTGATGCAGCTGCCGAGTTCACTCGGTTACGGTCTCGGCCAGTCGATGATGGCGATGGGTCTGTGGATGGCCCCGGCCGGCATCATGATGATGCTCATTTCCTTGGTCGGCGCGAAGCTGTCGGCAATGCGCGGTCCGAAGTTCACCCTTGTCGTCGGTGCCGTCGTCATGGCCATCGGCTACGGCGCCGCGGAGGTCCTGATGGGCAGCACCTGGGGCCTGCTGATCGTGAACATCATCTGCAGCTCGGGTGTCGGTTTCGCTTACGGCGCCATGCCCGCCCTGATCATGGGCGCGGTGCCGCAGTCGGAAACCGCTGCCGCCAATGGCTTCAATACCCTGATGCGCTCGATCGGCACCTCGATCTCCGCGGCCGTGGTCGGCGCGGTGCTGGCACAGCAGACCATGACGGTCGGCGGTCACAGCATCCCCACCGAAGACGGTTTCCGCGTCGCGTTCTTGATCGGCTGTGGCGTATCGGTTCTCGCGGCACTGGTTGCGATGGCCATTCCGGTCCGTCGTGCGATTGCCGCCCGTCCGGCCCAGCAGACCGAAGCGGAAGTCCTCGTCCCGGTCTGATTGCTCACCCGCGCGGCGTGGCGCGGTGGGCGCGGCGACTCGAACCTGCACCGACAGCAGGTTCGGGGCGCCGCCTGGTATGCGTCAGCGCCGGTCGTCGAGCAGGCCGAGGTCGGTGCCGAGTTCGGCGGCGGTGCGGCTAGGTTTTAGTTATGCCGGATTCGGGGATCGATTTGTTCGACGAGTTCGCGGTGGAGCTCACCGCGGACGGAACTCCGGCCACCCCTATGGTGGTGGTCCCGCTGGACGCGTTCGGCACGGAACCACCGGACCGAATCGCCCGGACCGCCGAGCGGATGAATCAGGCGCTACCGCTCGTCATCGGGGTGCTGCGTGGGCCTGCGACACCCGGCCTGACGCCACTGCTGGCGGCGGCGACACTCACCCTCACCACGGACGCCGCGGCGAACTCGTTGCCGCAGGCCGTTGTGGTGGACGATATCGATGCCGCGCTCGAGCTGCTGGGGGCGGCGGTGCGGCATTCGCCCCGCGCGGCCGTCGCGTGTGGACAGTTGCTGCGCCAGACGGCGCAGTTGCCGACCGTGCTCGCGCTGGCGGCGGAGGCGGCGGTGTACTCGATGCTCCTCGGCGGCACCGAATTCGAGCGTTGGCTGGCCGGGCGTGGCGCGCCGCGCACGGTCGCACCGCCGGAGCATGCATTGGTTCGGACACACCGCGATGACGATCGCCTGACGATCACGCTGAATCACCCGCAGCGACGCAATGCCCTCAGCATGCGGCTGCGTGAGGAACTGCTGGAGGCGGTGCGCCTGGCCGACCTCGATTCCACGCTCACCACCGTCGAAATCAACGGGGCGGGACCAGTTTTCAGCAGTGGTGGCGATCTGGACGAATTCGGGACGGCGACCGATCTGGTGGCTGCGTATCTGGTTCGGCTGGATCGGGCGCCATGGCGGATCATCGACCGCGTCCGGGACCGGGTCACGGTGCGTGCCCATGGCGCATGCATCGGTGCGGGCGCGGAGGTGGCCGCGTTCGCGGGCACGGTGATCGCCGCCCCCGATACCTACTTCGCATTCCCGGAATTGCGGATGGGCCTGGTGCCCGGGGCGGGCGGTACCGTCAGCGTGCCGCGGCGGATCGGCCGCTGGCGCGCGGCCTGGTTGATGCTGACCGAACAGCGATTGACCGCGGCGGCCGCACTGGAGTGGGGCATGGTCGACGCGGTGGAACAGACGAGGAGTTGATCGCACACGAATACCTCGGCTATGGCAGCGGTGCTGCGGGATTGGGTGCGGTCGATGTGCCCGACCGACGTCCTGTCGCGCCCGGTCGAAACACGGCCGGAGTGCGCGGCGCTCGCCTGGGCCGCGTCCGGCGCCATGGATCTGACCGGACGCCCTGATGGCGCGCCCACTGCCTCGCCGGCGGCGGCATACGGACTACTCCTCGAAACCACCGGGGCGCTGGCGCGAATCACCGCGCAGATCGGCTCCGAGGTTTGTGCCGATCCGGGGCTGCTCCTGGCCGGTCGAGCCGGATTGTTGAACCTACGACGCGGCGGTCGGCAGACCGCGGGCGGAGCCGGTCGATTGCTGCGCACCTCGGACGGTTGGTGCGCGATCACCTTGAGCCGCCAAGACGATATCGACTCGGTGCCCGCGATCCTGGGGATGGATTCGGTGGCCGGCGATCCGTGGGAAACGCTCACCACGGCCGCCCGTGCGTGGACCGCAACCGACCTCGCCGACCGAGCACAGTTACTCGGCGTTCCCGCCGCTGCGCTGCCGTCCGCGACGCCCGGTCCCGAATGTCCCTGGCAGGCAAGTCGGATTGCCGAACCGGTCGTCGGAGCACGGCTGGACGGGGCGGTGGTCGTCGATCTGTCGTCGATGTGGGCCGGCCCGCTGTGTGCCCATCTGCTCGGGCGCGCGGGCGCGCGGGTGATCAAGGTGGAGAGCACGCGACGCCCGGATGGCGCGCGCCGCGGTGATCCCCGCTTCTTCGACTGGCTCCACGGCGGGCACGAACAGATCGCCGTCGACTTCCACAGCCCTGCGGGGCGGGAAACGCTGCGCGAGTTGGTGTCCACCGCGGACGTGGTGATCGAGGCATCCCGGCCGCGGGCGATGGCCCAACTAGGGCTGGCTCCCGGGGAACGTGTGCATCGCGACGGACAGGTTTGGCTGAGTCTGACCGGATACGGACGTGCCGAGCCGATGCGCGTGGCATTCGGCGACGATGCGGCGGTGGCGGGCGGCCTGGTCGGCTGGGACGCGGGCGAGCCGGTGTTCTGCGGTGATGCCATCGCCGATCCACTCACCGGAATCTGTGCGGCACTGGCGGTATGCTGCGCCGTTCTCGGTGGCGGGGGACAGCTGATCGACCTGTCCATGCGCGCCACTGCCGCCGCCTTCGCCTCGGCTCCCGCGCTCACCCATGGGCCGCATCGCGTGCTTGCCGATGGTGCGGATTGGGTTGTCGACTGCCCGCACTACGGTCGTTCGCAACGGGTGATGCGACCGCGGGTACCGCAACTGGACGGGATGAAATGAATTGTGCCCCATGTTGATTCGTGACGCGGAGGTTTTCGGTTCGGGCCGGATGGACGTGCGCACCCAGGGCGGTGTCATTGCCGAATGCGCTACCGGTTTGGTTCGCCTGCCGGGTGAGGACGAAATCTACGCGGGCGGTGGCTGGTTGCTGCCCGGACTGCACGACCACCACATCCATCTGCGTTCACTCGCGGCGACCTACGAGTCGGTTCCACTGGGCCCGCCGCAGGTGCGCACCGCAACCGAGTTGGCGGCGCGATTGCAGGAGGCGGATCGAGAGCTGCTGCCCGGCAGGTGGATTCGGGGCACCGGATACCACGAGTCGGTAGCCGGACCCCTCGATCGCGCGGTGCTGGACCGGATGCTTCCGCACCGTCCCGTGCGCGTGCAGCATCGCACGGGTGTGTTGTGGCAGCTCAACTCGATGGCATGTGAGCTGGTCGGCCTGGACGGCAATGACACGCCGGGTGTGGAACGCGACGAGACCGGACGGCCGACCGGGCGGCTGCGCCGTCTCGACTCCTGGCTGGGGGAGCGGATCGACTCGCGGACCACGGATCTTGCCGCGGTCAGCGCTGCCGCCGCGGCGATGGGCATAACCGGATTCACCGACGCGACCCCTGGACTCGCACAGACCGATATCGACCAACTGGCCGAGACGATCGAAACCGGGCGGATCGTCCAGCGGGTGCACTGCATGGCTCCGCCCGAAGTGTCGGAGCCCAGTGGCACACGATTCACGTTGGGCCCCACCAAGATCGTGCTCGACGATTTCGATCTGCCCCCCTTCGACGAATTCGCCGACCGGCTGCGCGCGATTCATGCGGCGGGCCGGGCTGTCGCGGTGCACTGCGTTACGCGGGTGCAGTTCATCTTGACCATGGCCGCGCTGGACCTGGCCGGTGTGCGAGCGGGGGATCGGATCGAACACGGTGCGGTGATCCCCCGCGAATCGCTGGATTGGCTGCGCGGACAGCGAGTTACGGTCGTCACCCAGCCGCATTTCGTGGTCGAACGAGCCGAGCAGTACCGCGACGAGGTGCCCGCGGAGGATCGGCCCGATCTGTGGCGGCTGCGTTCACTCCTCGATGCCGGGGTCGGTGTCGCAGCCGGGTCCGACGCACCGTTCGGTGCACCCGATCCGTGGTCGGTAGTGCGTGCCGCAGTACGTCGGCCGACGGAATTCCATGCCGCGGAATCGGTTTCGGTCTCCAAAGCGCTATCACTGTTCTTCGGCGCACCCGAGCGCCCGGCGACGCCGCGCCGGATCACCCCGGGCGCGGGCGCCGACCTGACACTGCTGTCGGTACCGCCGGACGAGGCCGCCCATCACCTCGATGCCGAGATCGTCGCGGTGACCATCGTGGCGGGTGAGCTGGTGTATTCGGGTCAGTAGACGCCGCACATACCGTCGATCGAGACCCAACGCGATCCCGGACCGGCCAGAAGTAGCATGATTGCCCCAGGTCCGCGCACGGATCACCGAGTTCGCCACGCAGTGGGACGGTCTGCCGTAGTCGCTGCGTAACTGTCATAACGCTGGGTATGGCGGGTTATGACAGCTATTTGCGAAGAAGGTGAGTCTCTGATGTTGATGGATATGTTCTGGATGACCGTGAACTTCTTGCGTTCCATGCTCGGCATGTGATCACCGACCACATCCCCGGCCGGCTCCTGTCCGCAATGCGGCAAGGACCGGCCGCTTCACATCGGTCGGAGTGTCAGCACTCCATGTGATCCGAGGAGTTTGCCAGATTGGTGCTGACCGAGCCAGCCGCCCGCTTTACCGCTTCGGCCACGGCCGGGATTCGCTGGACTCGGGATTCGCTGGACTTCGGCCACAGTCGCCGCCGGCGACGATCTCACCCGCGGGGCCGTCCACCGGCGCAGCCACACATGCGAGTCGGAATCTATCGGTGTCGTAGGCAGGCTGGAGAACTCGTCGACCAGCCCGTCCGTCACGGTCGTCTCGATCGCACCGATCGGACGGATCGCGTAGTCCAGCCGACGTACTCGGCGCGGCACCTGAACTGTCCAAAGCAGAGGCGCGGCAGCTGCTCGCCTTCTTCGAGCGAGCCCGACTCATCCGGTAGGCGATGGAGATCTCCATCTCAAATAGTGCCGAGAGGCTATTGACAGGAATCGGGATGGGGGTGCTATACATTAGGGGAGGCTTACCTCTTTAGATGAGGCTAACCGCGTGAAGTGTCCCACTCGCACAATGAGGCATCCGTGTATATCTGTATCTGCAACGCCGTCTCCGAATCGGACGTACACAGCTGTGTCGCCGCAGGTGCCAGCTCGACCGCGCAGGTCAAAAAGGCGTGCGGTTGGAAGCCCGGCTGTGGGAGCTGCACTCGTCGCCTTTCGGAGGTCGTCGGCCGAGCCTGTGCGGCCCCTGCCGGGGGCGTCGAGGTGCCCGCCGCATAGTCCGACACGATAGGTCGTCCTTACCAGTTCGCCGATTGTGCGCTGTGACACCATCACACCCATGGAAGGCGATAAGGAAATCATTACGCTGCTCAATGAGCAGCTGACAGCCGAACTCACGGCCATCAACCAGTACTTCCTGCACGCCAAGATGCAGGAGAACTGGGGTTTCACGAAACTTGCCAAGCACACCCGCCACGAGTCCATCGATGAGATGAAGCATGCGGAGGTGCTCACCGATCGCATCCTCTTCCTCGAGGGGCTGCCCAACTATCAGAAGCTCAACCCGCTGCGCATCGGCCAGACCGTCCCCGAACAGTTGCGGGCCGATCTGAAGATCGAGATGGAGGCCGTGGACCGGCTGCGCGGCGGTATCGAGCTGATGCGCTCGCGCGGTGATGTCACCTCCGCGCGCATCTTCGAGTCCATTCTCGAGGATGAGGAATCGCACGTCGACTATCTGGAAACCGAACTCGACCTGATCGAGAAGCTGGGCGAGCAACTGTACCTGCAGCGTTTTACCGAGACCCCGGAAGGCGATTGACATCGTCACCGGTTCCGGTCCGTCGATCTCGGCGCCCGGAACCGGTGATCGTCAGGTGCCTGCACTCAGCGGATCGGCTGCGTGACGGCGTCGTGTTCGTCGTTGACCAGATGGAATGCGATCGCGAGATCATCGATTACCGCCTGCCACGCGGCCTGGCTGCCCTCGCCGCGCGGATCGCGGGCCAGCGCCAGCAAAGTGGTGGCGGCATCGACGGCCTGCACCGCGGCGGCCAATAGCGCGGGCACGGGAGTCGGGGCATTGCGCGAGGCCAGTGTGGCGATGTGGTGACGCAGCCACCGTGCGTCGAACTGCGCCTGCGCCGACACATCACCGACGGCGGCTTGCTCGGCGGTCGCCGCCATCGACCAGTCACCCATGTACTGCCCAACTGGGTCCTGGACTACCAAGTCCCGCAGCTCACTACTGATCAAACCGTGTAGCCGACCCGCCAACTCGGCGCGTTCGACGCGCGGTTCGGCCGACCAGCTGGAAGCGGTTCTTTCCATATCGGCCTGCAATACCGCCAGCACGGCTCGCAATTGCGCAGCTGTCGCCACCTACGCCCCTCTCCGTCGTTCATTCCGAGCTACCGTTGCGCGACAACACTTCGTGGACCCAAACGACTACGTCGAACCCTCCCGGCACCTCCGCTGCACGGCTGTTCGTGTCGAAACGTCCGCCACCCGACGATAAGTGCAGACACGACGATACAGAAGCAGACAATCTCGAGCTACCGACAAGCGGCAGTCGTATCCGCCAGGGGTGAGTGTCGGTTCCGGACATCATGAACATCTCGGACTAGGTATTGAAACCCGTGCGTTCAATACTTGAATCGGAGCGGTTCAAAAGAAGGCCGCGGGAGGCGCCACGGGTCGGCAGGTCGACCGGGCGAAATCAATTGCGCGAACATACCTCTGGTGCCTGCTGTCCTGCGGCGGGCCCGTCACGTTAATATTGGGATGATTGCTTTCACTCCGAATGCGGCGCGTCCGCCCGACCGAAGGCTGGTGAGTCCGCCGATGTCGGTATCGATGTTCGATGAGGCGCTTCCGCGCGGCGAACGTGATGGAGTCGGTCTGCGAGTCGGTGCGATCATCGACCGCGGCGGGGAAGTGTTGCTGCTGGAGGCCCACAGCACCGGACCGCTCCCGCTGACCCGCAAGCTTCCGGGTGCCACTGTCGAACCGGGCGAATCAGTCTCCGCCGCACTGATTCGCGGCGTCCGCGAAGAGACCGGGCTGACCGTCACCGATATCGGCCGCCACATCGGCGACTTCGACTACCTGTCGCCGGCCGGAAAGCCCGTGCGGCGCTTGCATTTCGCCGTCACGGTGGCGGCCACCGGCCCGATCGTCCTGTCTGCTCACGCCGATTACGTGTGGGCGCCGCTGGACGGTGACCTGCTCGTGACGCCATCCATCCGCGGCATCCTCGAAACCTACCGGGACCTCCTCAGCCGCTGAGCGTTGTTCCGATACTCGATATCGGTTGTGCCCGTGCGCTTTTCACGCTGAACGCGCCCTTCGGGCACGTCGACGGCTCGCACCTGCACGCTGGTCGATCGGGATCGGCGATGCTGGACTACGGCTCGCAGGAAGCCGATCGCGGCTGCCCGGCGCGTGATGCGGATTGTCGAGCCCTGGCCGATGATGTTACCCGCAATTCGTGATCTTCTAGTCCCGTGCGTACGGCGAAGAACTGCGAATTTGCCAAAGATTGACGGGCGTTTTCGCTGTATACCAGTGCGCTTGCTGGCAATAAGTTATTGTATATTCACACCGCTTCGACCTCTTGGTCGCCGGAAGGGCTGTACGGTCGTCCGCTGTCAGGTCGGGGAGGAAACGGCAGCACGTCCATACGCATGTCATTCGACCGCTACAGACCCGACAATGGAAGGAATCCGATGACCGCAACCGCTGAACCGCTGCCCACCGTGGGGCCACTCACCGCCGAGGAAACCCGGATCCATATTCCGGCCATCCATCGCTCGCAGACGAAGCGGCCGCTGAAACTCGCTGACGCACTGGACTTCTGGAATTTCGCGGGTGCCGCGGCCAATGTGGTGATGCAGATGGCGCGACCCGGTGTCGGCTATGGCGTTTCGGAGAGCCGAGTGGACTCCGGCGCGCTCATGGTGCATCCGTGGAAGCGGGCCAGGACCACCACGCAGTATCTGGCGGTGGCGATCTTGGGCACCCAGGATGAAATCGATGCCTATCGGGAGGCGATCAACGTCGCGCACCGTCAGGTGCGGTCGGGTCCCGATAGCCCGGTCAAGTACAACGCCTTCAACCGTGATCTCCAAAAGTGGGTCGCTGCTTGTCTTTTCATCGGTTTCGAAGACACCTACCAGTTGTTGCACGGCAAGATGAACGATGAGCAGGCCGAGCAGTTCTATCAGACCGCTTCCACTCTGGCGACCGGTGTGCAGGTCACCAAGGATATGTGGCCCGCCACGCGTAAGGACTTCGACCGCTACTGGAACGAGGCGAGCAGCCACGCCGTCCTCGACGACAAGGTCCGCGCCTACCTGGATGATCTGCTCAACCTCAGGATGATCCACTGGTATCTGCGGCTGCCGTTCCGAAACCTGTTGAAGTTCTTGACGATCGGTTTCCTGGCGCCGTATTTCAAGGAGCAACTCCAGGTCGAATGGACTGACGCCGATCAACGCCGCTTCGAGCACCTCTTCCTGTTCGTCGGGTTCGTCAACCGCTTCATCCCACGCTTCCTGCGCTTCGCACCCACCTACGGGCTGATGCGAGACCTGCGTTGGCGCATCCGCAAGAACAAGAGCCTCATCTGAGAGCTTCCTTGCCGGCATCGCCCCATAATTCTTTGCCCTTGGGCCGTCTCGTCGAGCGAAACATGGGATCGCAGCTGCCCGCATCCGCCGTAGCGTTTCCGGCGTCGGTCGGCATGCCGCACTCTTTCGCCTGGTCGGACGGCAAATTCTGGGTCCACACCACCATCGAACCGGAAGCGGTGCGAGTACTGCGCGACCACCGCCATGGCTGGCGGCAAGCCGTCCTGGCTTACAACCACTCCACCGTCTACATCAACCAAGTACGCAGCGCCGCAATCGGTTACGAGAGCTGATGGAGCACGGCATGGACGTCCCTCATCAGGGTGGTGGCCCAGCGAAATCTCGGTCGGCCGTCGACACGCATTGATGCCTGAGCGCTGCGACAGTCTATCCTGCGGGTACGGCCGAGGATGATGGTGGAAAGCATCCGGGTTGCGCGAGTGGGTGAGTGATCATGAAGACGAGATCGGCGGAGACGGTGAAATGCCGCGGATGTCACTGCTGGTGGCCTTTGAGCGCGCACAATGTGTGCCATTGTTCCCAATGCCATCAGACGTTCACCGGTGAGAAGGCTGCGACGCTGCATCTGGTTGTGGATTATCGCCACAAACCGCACGTCATCTGCCGCACGCCGCAGAGCGTCGGCCTCGTTGATGCCGGCCGCGACTATCCCTGCTGGGGCTTGCCGCAGAATTAGCCGGTTCTGATCCCGAGCCGGACTACCGGCCGGTCGTGCGTTGGTCCTGCTGGGCGAGGACGAAGGTGCCCTGGCCGTTCGGGTCCAGTTCGGTATCGAGGATCTTGTCGTCCAGGAAGGCGGCGGCCTGCTCGTCCAGGAAGATCCGCGACCCTTCCGCGGTCAGGACCTGGTCCTGCTCGGCCGGCTCCGCGGCGATTGCGAGCGACATCGTCTCTGCGCCATCCGTCGTGGAGATTCGCAGCCCGGCATCCGTCGGCGTGCCGTCTGCGGAGGTGATGGTGCGAACTGCCTCGATGGCATTGGGGGTGAGCATCAGCATGTGTCTGGTTCCTTCCGCTGTCGTGGCAGTCGGCCGAGGTAAGCGGCGGACTGCATGCCCCGCGGGCTAGTCTCCAGCCCCGATCATGAGCCGGCGGCGTCCTCGGCACCGGCATCCTCCTAGCTGTAACCATGATCCGGCTCGCGCAAACTACCTTTTTCCGAGCGTCGCAACCGATCTCACGTCCTACACACGAAAATCTTTACTTACCCTCAAGTCAACTTACTTTTGAGTTACCTTTCCGAGCAGTAGTGCTGGCCGCGGTCGAGGCCGAGGTTCGCGCGGAGTACGAGCCCCAGTTGCTCCGGCTGACCACCAAGGATGCCGAGACGCTGAAGCGGATCGCGATGCATTTCCGGCTGGCGCGCCCACCGACGAGTGCCACATGCGAACCCACCAGGTGTCCGAACCTTTGGCAGTTGAACTGGTCGTGACAGGTCTGGCAGCGCAACCGACCGAAGACGCCGGGTTCAGGGGCGGGCGATGATGAGGGGGCAGTCGGTGGCGTGGAGGACGGCTTGGCTGACCGAGCCGAGGGTCATGCCGGCGAATCCGCCGCGGCCGTGGCTGCCGACGACGATCAGTTGCGCGTCTGTGGATTCGGCGAGTAGGCGCCGTGCCGGGCGGTCCTCGACGACCACGCGCTGCACCTCGAGGCCGGGGTAATTCTCTGCGTAACCGCCCAAGCTCTCCGACAGCAGTGCTTCGGCCTCTTTCTGCATGTCGGCGCGGGAGATGTAGCGGTTGAATTCGGACCAGGTGAGCACTGCTCGCACCGCAACGTCGCGATTGACGGCCTCATCGAAGGCGATTCCGATGGCGCGGACACTGGCGGGGGAGCCGTCGACGCCGACCAGCACGGGGCCGAGGACCCGATCCGGTGTGTAGTTCTCGGGTTCGGGGATAACCGCGACCGGGCAGTGCCCGTGCCTCGCGACGGCGGTGCTCACCGAGCCGAGCAGGCCGCGGCGGAACGCGCCGAGACCACGGGTGCCGACGACGAGCATGCGCGCGTCCTTGGAGCGGTCGAGCAGGACCGGTATCGGCGGCGCCTCGACCACATAGGTGGCGATGTCGAGGTCACCGACGGGTGCGGCTGCGGCCGTGGCGAATTCGCTGGCGGCGGCAACGGCCGAGGCGCCGATGGCACGATAGGCGTCGTAATCGATTTGGTCGAAGGCGATTCCGGGCCCGAAATCCATCGGGGCGCCGATGCCATACACGATGTGCAGTGGTGCGCGGTGGTGGACGGCATCGACGGCGGCCCAGCGCACGGCCTCGGCGGCGGCCTCGGAGCCGTCGATGCCGACAAGTACGGGGGGATTGATGGCGTTGGCGGACATGTGAATTCGTACCCCTTCTGGTTTGGTGGCTACTGCGGGTGGATGACCATGACCGGGCAGTGCGCGGTCTGCACCAGTGCGTTGCTGGTGGAACCGAGCAGCAGTCCGCGGAATCCGCCGCGTCCCCGACTGCCGAGTACCAGTAACTGGGCCGATCTCGACCATTCGAGCAGCGCCTGTCTCGGCGCGGACAGATACACCTTGCGGATGATCTGCACGTCCGGGTACTTCTCCTGCCACCCTGCGAGTTGTTCGGCCAGGATCGCCATTCCGGCGGTCTCGGCGTCGCGATCGGAGATGGTGTAGGGGAGTCCGGCGACGCGGTCGTAGTACAGATCGCTCCAGGCGTGCACGGCGACGAGTTGGGTGTTGCGTTCGCTTGCTTCGGCGAACGCGGCCGCAACGGCGGCCGAGCTGACCGGTCCGCCGTCGGCGCCGACCACGACCGGGCCGATGCGCCGGGTCTGCTGTTCGGTGCCGGTGTCACGGACCACCACGATCGGGCCGCGACCATGGCTGGCGACCGCGAGCATTGTCGATCCGAGATGGCTGAGGGTGCCGCCCGATCCGGCCGAGCCGATCGCGACAAGATGCGCGACCTCGGACAGCTCGATCAGCAGGTGAGCCGGATTGGCTTCGGAGACTCCAGCTTCCACGGTCAGGGTCGGATCCACCTGCTGGGCGAGGCGACGCGCCGTGCGCACGAGGTCCGCGCCTTCGCGGCGGATCGCATCGATCACCGGGGGCATGATCACGTCGTAGATCCCGTAGACGGCTCCGGCGGCGGCGAGGTCGAGGCCGTGCACGATCCGCAGGCCTCGACCCCGCCGCGACGCCGTTTCGGCGGCCCATCGGACGGCGAGGTCGGCAGCTTCGGAACCGTCGATGCCGACCACTATTTCGGCCGACGCCAGCCGGTGCGGATCATCGTGGTGCTGGGTGGTCATGAACAGTGTCCCTTCGGATTCCGAGAAATCGGCTACCCGAAGATTAGGAATTCGAGGCGGTTCGGCACGCCTGGCGTTGGTCCCGAACCGCAGGGCACAAAGGCCGCTCCTGCCGTCGCTGATTCGGCATGCGCGACCCTGCTCGGTGGCACGCGCATGCCACCGAGCGAGCGTGTCGGACCTCAGGGCAAAGGCGCCGACCAGCGCAACACCGTTCCGCCGTGCGCGCCCTTCGATACGCTGAAGTTGCCGCCGGCCTGTTCGGCGCGCGTCGCCAGATTCGCCAATCCGCTCATGCGGGTGATGTCGTCGGGGATGCCGATGCCGTCGTCGGTGATTTCAATGGTGGCGTCGTCGCCTACACGCAGATGGACCGTCACCGTTGTGGCGTGCGCGTGCCGCACCACGTTGCTCACCGCCTCGCGCAGTACCGCCTCGACGTCTTCGGATAGTGGCGGCGCCAGCACGGAGACCGGTCCGGCGAGTCGAATTGTGGTGCGCAGACCGCTTTCGCCGATCATGTCGGCGATGACGGCGTGCAGGCGTTTGCGCAGCGTCGGGGCATCGGTGGTGGTGCTGTGCAGGTCGAAGATCGAGTGCCGGATGTCTTGGACGATTGATTGGATGTCGGCGATGGTGTCGTTGAGTCGGGATTTGATCTCGGGTGCGCGGGCCCGCTGCGCGGTGCCCTGCAGTGAGAGGCCGACTGCGAACAGGCGCTGGATGACGTGGTCATGTAGGTCGCGCGCGATGCGGTCGCGTTCGGAAAGCACGTCGAGTTCGCGCATCCGCCGCTGGGTGGTCGCCTGCTGCAAGGCTAGCGCGGCCTGTTCGGAGAAGGCGGCCATCATCGATTGCCCCACTTCGTCCAATGGCTGCGCACCCGCGGGTTGCACGGTGGCGAGCACGCCGATGACCGAATCCTCAGCGTGTAGCGGCAGAATCAGCGCGGGCCCGAATTTCGACGGCTCATAGAAGACCGGCCGGAAGCGCAGTTCGTCGACCGCGACGACCTGCCCGGATCGGAACGCTTCGCCGGAATTCGATTCGCTCATCGGGATGCGTTCGCCGAGCAGATCGTCGGCGCCGACGCCCGCGGCGGCGGCGACCACCAGTTCGGTGATCTCCTCGGTGGGGATGTCGGGATCCTCCGGGAGGGCGAGGAAGGTGCACGCCGAGCGAGTGAGCGCCAAGGCGCGGTCGGCGACCAGTTCGAGTGCGGTGCCCGGTTCGCCGCCTGCGAGCAGCTCGGTCGCTACATCACGGTTGGCTTCCAGCCATTGCTGGCGGATCCGGGACTGTTCGTAGAGGCGGGCGTTGGCGATGGCGATACCCGCGGCGGCGGCCAGCGCCTGCACCACGACCTCGTCGTCCTCGGTGAATTCCTGCCCACCGGCCTTTTCGGTCAGGTACAGGTTGCCGAACACCACGTCGCGAACCTTCACCGGTACGCCGAGGAACGTGCGCATCGGTGGATGGTGGGCGGGAAAGCCGACCGAGGAAGGGTGCTCCGAAAGATTGGTCAACCGAAGGGGTTTGGGCTCCTCGATCAACAGGCCGAGGACACCGTGACCGCGTGGTAGATCGCCGATCAGCACCCGGGTCCGGTCATCGATGCCTTCGTAGACGAATTCGGCGAGTTGGTGGCTGGTCTTATCGGTTTCACGCACGCCGAGTGCTCCGTAACCGGCGTCGACGAGTTCGATGGCAGAGTGCACGATCGAGCGTAGTGTGTTGTCGAGGTCGAGTCCGGCGGTGACGACCAGCATGGCCTCGATCAGGCGGTCCATCTGGTCGCGGACGCCGACGATTTGGGCTATCTGGTCCTGGACTTCGCCGAGTAGTTCCCGAAGTCGCAGCTGGGCCAGGGTTTCCGTCACCGGGGTTTGGCCGGGTTCGGTGGACACTCCATCCATCCCCCCATTTTCGCATGATCATTTACCCCGTGCGGTGCTGTGTAAACCTCTCAGTCGATGGTCATTCCTTCGTGAGGGGCGTCTTGAGTTTCGAGGCCAGTACCGCGGCCTGGGTGCGTCGCTCGACTCCGAGTTTGGTCAGCAGCCGGGAGACGTAATTCTTCACGGTTTTCTCCGCGAGGAACATTCGGGACGCGATCTGCCGATTCGTCAATCCTTCACCGAGCAGATCGAGCAGGGTTCGTTCCTGTTCGGTGAGTGTCGCCAGGGGCCCGGTCTTGGCCTCGGCTTCCTCACGCAATTTCGCCATCAAGGCCGCGGCCGCGCGATTGTCCAGCAGCGACTTACCCGCGCCGACCTCGCGAATGGCCTCGACCAGCTCCAGGGTGTCGATGTCCTTGACCACATATCCGCTGGCCCCGGCCAAGATCGCGTCGAGCATGGCCTGCTCGTCGGTGAACGAGGTGAGTATCAGACATCGCAGCTCCGGATGCTGATTCAGCAGTTCGCGACACAGTTCGATGCCATTGCCATCGGGCAGTCGCACATCCAGAACCACGACCTGCGGGCGCAGCGCTGGAATGCGCGCCAGCGCCTGCGAAACGGTGCCCGCCTCCCCGACGACCTCGAGATCGGGCTCGGTCTCGATCAAGTCCTTGACACCGCGACGCACGATCTGGTGATCATCGACCAAGAACACACTGATCATCGGTAAACACCTTCCGCGAGTGTCAGTTCAGACTACTGAGTGATCAGGCATGACATAGCGGTGATGGGCCCCAGTTGGGGTGACGAATTTCCCTAGCTGCGTCCGGCTCGATCCGCTGCCAGGCACGTACTGCCGCGGCCGCTGTGTGATCCAACGGCAAAGCGGTGTCGAGCGGTACCGCATCGGTCCACGATGATGCCGCGGCCGCCATGGCATCGGCGATATCTGGAGGTGCTGGAACATCGCTGTCGGGCCCAGGGATTCGGCCGTCGCGGCGCCTTTGGTGTCGAGGAGATCGGCCACGACCACGCGGAGGCCGGATTTGACAAGGGTTTGCGCGATCGCCGCACCGATGCCGCGCGCGCCGCCGACGACGACGGCGCTCCGGCCATGGAATTCGGGCATAGTGCCCACCTCCATATTGCTGACGGGCAATGTTTCCTGCTGTTGTACTCAGAATTTCGCAACAGCCGCCCCATCGTGATGGCCGAAGGTCATCGATGTGATGGGACTTCCGGACCGTCTTCGCGCTCTCGTGGTCGGCGGACGCCCTCTCCTGACGTCCGAAGTCCCGCCATGAGGGGTCGTCTTGCCCTACATGCGATATCGCCACGGTGAGAGCGTGAATCGGGACGGAACGAAAGGATGACGGCGATGGACCACGGACTGCCCGACGATCACACTGTGCGGGCGGCACTAGCGCTCGCGGTGCGGGCACCGTCGGTACACAACACTCAACCGTGGCGGTGGCGGATCGCAAACCGCAGCGTCCACCTGTATCTTGATCCGACCCGGGCCTTGCCCTCGACCGACCCCGATCAACGCGATCTCGTCTCGAGCTGCGGTGCCGCGCTGCACCATCTGCGAGTCGCCTTTGCCGCGCTTGGCTGGTCGGCGGTAGTGCAGCGGCTGCCGAATCCGGCGCAACCGAACCACCTGGCATCGATCGAACTGGTGCGGCATCGGCCCATTCCCCACGAAATCGAACTGAGCGCCGCCATCACTCGCAGGCGAACCGATCGCAGGCCCTTCAGTGCGTGGCCGGTGCCGTCCGGGTACCTCGGATTGGTCACCGAGCGTGCGGCGACCCTGGGGGCGACCGTGCGGCAGGCGGCCGACCGATCGCGGGACTGTGTGGTCGAGGCGATGCAAGCCGCGGCCGAGCGACACGCCGGAGACCTGGAATACAGATTCGAGCCGGCCGAATGGAGTGGCGGACACGCCGCGGAGGCTGTGCCCGCAGACGAACCCGACTTCGCCGAGTTGCTCGTGCTCGGCACCTCCGCCGACAACCGGCTCTCGCGATTGTGCGCGGGCGAGGCGCTGAGCGCGGTGCTGCTGACCGCGACCAATGTCGGGTTGGCCACCTGTCCGCTGACCGAACCGCTCGAAACACCGTCGCTGCGAGACCGTATCCGTGTCGGTGTCCTCGACAATTACGGTTACCCCCAGGCCGTGATCAGAATCGGCTGGGCACCGACGAACGCCGAACAATTACCCCTCACACCTCGTCGGGCGGTCGAGGATGTGCTGGATCACTTGGAGGTCGCCGAAACGACCGCATGCTGAACGGGCGAGCTTGGATTACCTCGAATCGGGCGAACGCTATGTCGCCGTCTCCAGGCGCTTTTCCACGGTTGCCAGGGCAGCTGCCAACCGGTCGCGGGCTTCACGGGCGGCCGCGTGCGGCTCGGGCCGGTCGGTGTGGTGCAGGACCGCACCGCGCAGCAGCAGCACTGGGTCGACCGCCTCGACAAGGGTGGTGTCGCCGTCGGTGCGCACCACGACATTGCATGGCAGCAGCAGCCCGACTCGGGGATCGGCGGTCAGGGCGCGCTGCGCGAGGATCGGGTTGCAGGCACCGAGAATCAGATAGTCGTCCATCCGCACACCGAGCTTCGTGTGCAGTGTGGCGCGCACGTCGATCTCGGTCATGATGCCGAAGCCCTGTTCGGCCAACGCCTTTCGCAACTCCGAGACGGCGTCGGCGAACAGCGCTTGCAGTCGCACAGCGAGGGCGGCGGCGATCGGTCGGCGGATCTCGGTCACGAGATCCCCGGGCCGTACGGCGGCGTCCGGAGCCACCAGATACACCTCGGTCGGTGGCCCCATCGGTTGATAGTCGGAGCAGCGGATCCAGTCGTCCAACGCACGGTAGGCGTCACCGATGTGCTGATAGTCGCCGTGGTGCCTGATGCTGGCGCACAAGGTCGGCTCGGGACGACGCAAGCTGGCTTGTTCGGTGCTGTTGTCGAGTACGCCGTCGGTCACCGGGAGAGCGAACTCCACCTCGGTGGTCATACCTGGTCCGAGCATGCCCAGGTATGTCGTGGACGGTGGTCCTGCAGGTACAAGTCCGGTGCGGGTGGCCAACTCGTAGAGTGCCCGCATCCCCGCGCCGATATCGTCGCCGGCATGCTCGCGGCGCACCGAGCGGCGCAGTTCGAGCACCGTGGTGGTGTTCGATTCGCCGATCTCGACCTGGTAGGGCATCGCCGACCTCAGGCCCGGTGGGCGATGTGGTCGAGTTCGGCGCGGGCGAGGTGATCCGCCCAGGCCTGCGCGCGCTCCAGTTCGCCCGGCGTGACCGGGCCGAGGGTGCCGTCGACGAGGAAGTCCACCGGTCGGTCGATGAGGTCATAACCCAAGCGCCGCAATCGTTTTCCGGCGCCACGCGCGGCCGATCCCGGCAGCCAGGACGGTTTCGCGGCCTTGGTGCAGAAGGCGGCGGCCCGCGAGCCCGGCGGCACCGGCAGTGCCGCGTCGAGCCATTCGCGCATGCCGATGTCGACCGTGACCGGTGCCTCGGTCCGGCTCGCCGCGTCACGTCGAGTCCGAGCACGGCTCATCCCGAGGGCGTGTGTGGGCGCCCCGACCACCAGTAGATCGACCTTCGGCTCAGGGTGCTCGACGGCGGCTGCCACATCCAATACCTCCACCTCGCCGTATTCGCCCAATTTCTGTGCGATGGCGGCGGCGATGGCAGCGGTGTTGCCGAACATCGACTCGTAGACGACTCGGCTCCGCATATCGGCCTCCTCTGCATACCCGCAGGAACCTCCTGCGCGCTCGACGCTACGTCCGCCTGCCGGGCCGCGGACAGTGCCGAACTGAGGCATGCCGAGGGACTTTCGACCATCCCTTGTGCCCGCCTTGCCGACCGGGTCGCGGCCTACCGAGCGGGCGGAAAAGCGAGGTCGGTGGACCCCGGACAGCGATGACCTTCGTCTCTGCCCGCGTACTCGCTTACGCGCGATGCTCGGATCAGAACAATTGCCCGGGGAAGTAGGTGATCGGCGATGTCGCAGGACTCGACGTTCTCGATTCGCGGCGCATCCTCACCAATGCTACGGCTGTGGTGGCTGCGCCTGTGGAGCCCGAATCCCTTGGTGCGGCCTTCGGATCGGCTCGAGGCCGTGGTGCGGCTCGTGGCGGTAGTCGCCGTAGTCGTAGCGATACCGGTCGCCGGAGCGCTGGGGACGGCTGCCTACACCGACGCCACTGCCCGGATCCGCACCGGGGACGTGACGAAATCTGTTGTCAGCGCGGTGATTACGGCCGAGCCCGAGCGGACGCCTTCGCATCTGCTCGAGGCACCGGTGCACTGGGTCCACAACGGCCGCCCAGGCACCGCGACTGTGCGGGTGCCGGTCCATGCGGTCCCCGGCGATCATGTGGAGGTGTGGCTGGGGCCCGACGGCGCTCCGACGGTCGCACCTCGGCATCCCGGTGCCGCCGCGATGACCGGGATCGGCGTCGGCGTCGGCGTGCTGACCGGCACCTGGGTCCTCGCATGGCTGCTATTGCGGGGCACCGTATGGCTGCTCAGGCGTCGACATCGCGCGCAGTGGGACCGGCAATGGCGAACGCTCAACCGTCCGACCACAGAAGACAGGCAATGAAGGGAACGACCATGGGCAATTCCGTAGCGCCGCAGATCATTGCGGCCGTCGACGGCTCGGCGAGTTCATATGAGGCGGTTGCCTGGGCGGCGGTCGATGCCGCGCTGCACCGCTGCCCGCTGCGCATTCTGACCTCGGTGGCCGTCCCCGACTTCGGACCCGACCGAACTTTGAGCGAGGCGGACATGGAGTGGCTGCGCCGCGATGGCGAGCGGATCCTGGCCGAGGCGGCCAGCCTGGCACAGCACACCGCGCCGGGGGCGGAATTGGAGATGGCCACCGAGGTGATCTTCGCCTCGATCATTCCGACCCTGATCCTGCGCTCGATGCAGGCCAGGATGCTGGTCGTCGGCAGCCGCGGCATCGGCGCGTTCCACCGCGGGCTGCTCGGCTCGGTCAGCACCGCGGTCACCCATCACGCGCATTGTCCGGTCGCCGTGATTCACGGCGATTCGGCGATCGATCCGGAATCGGCGAGTAAACCCGTCTTGGTCGGCGTCGACGGCTCTCCCAATAGCGTGCCCGCCATCGAGCTCGCGTTCGAGGAGGCCGCGCGACGCAAGGTGGGGCTGACGGCGCTGCACACGTGGAGCGATGCCAGTGGCGTCGATCTGCCACATTCGGGCTGGGAGGCCGCGCGCGAATCCGAACAGGCGCTGCTGGCCGAGAATATGGCCGGCTATCGCGACCGATATCCGGAGGTGCCGGTGTCGCGGATCCTGAAGCTCGACCGGCCGGTTCGAGCGCTGCTCGACGAGTCGGTGAACGCCCAGCTGGTTGTGGTCGGCAGCCGCGGCCGCGGTGGGTTCGCGAGTATGGTCCTCGGCTCCACCAGCAACGCGTTGCTGCACGCGGTGGAGTGCCCGATGATCGTGGTACGCAACAACTGATCTGTTCAATCCGAGTGCCGTCCCGGCGAGCGACGATCGAATGCGCCAGCTCATGGGCCGGCAGTGAGGCGAACAGCCCGATCGCGCCGACCGCCGCGACCAGCCGGACCGCCACCGAGTTGCCGTGGACATCGGTGAGCGAGCGGCCGAGCGGATAGGTGAACAGACCCAGGGTGACCAGCGCCGACCAGTGCGCGCCGATCCGAATTCCCGCGACCCGCCCGAGCGGAGGCGGCCATTGGTCAAGACGAACGGACCTCGAGAACCTCGTCGAGTGGTCGTGGTGTCGGGGCCGACTCGGTGTCCTCGGGGGCGATGCCGATGCGGACGATGACCTGGGGGAAGTCTAGGTGGGGGATCAGGTCGGAGATAACCGAACGGCTGGCGCCGAGTTCGGTGATGTGGGTGAGTGCGCAGGTGGCCAGGCCGCGGGCGGTGCATTCGAGCAGCACCTCCGAGAGCGCCTCGCCGGCATGCAACCATTGTGCGGGGGTATCGCCGAGGGTGCTGAGCACCACCAGCCGCGCCTTGTCCTCGAGGTCGTCTCGGCGGGTCGAATACGGTGCGGACGGGAAAGTGCGTCCGACATCGACCCTGGCTGCCTCGGCATCCGATACCAGCGCGGCCGCGGGGATGCCTTCCTGGACGTCGGAATGTCCGGCCCACCAATGCAATTCGGTCTGATACTCCATATCGTAGCGGCGCAACGCCGTGGCATGTGCGGTGGCCGCGGCCAGTCGGGGCCTGCTGCTGTCGGCGATCTCGTCGACCGCGACGTGATGTGGGCGCGCCAGTTCGCGAACAGCGCTGAGCACGTCGTGCCAGTTGTCCGGCGTCATCATCGGCAATCGGTCGGTGTGGCGCCGGTGTATCGCGCGCACCCGAGTGGCTGTCGTGTTCAGCGCACCGAACCACGGCCGAAACTCCAGCGTGGCCAAAAGGCCCGGCAGACCGGGGTCGGGTAGGCGAGTGACCTCGGCGAACCAGGCCATCGACAGGAAGGCCAGGCGCGCGTGATCGAGCACCGCGCCGCAACTGATCACCAACTGCCTGCCGAGCGGATCCGCCGACTGCAGCAGCCGATCGGTATCGCTGCGCAGTTGCAGTTGCGCGCCGTCGAACACCCAATGCCACGGCTGGGTGTTGTGCACCGAGGGGGCCCGCGAGGCGAGCTTCAGCGCCATCCGCACGGTCTGCAGATCGGGTGTGCTCGCACGACTTGCGTTCATATTCCGAGTCTCGCCTCCGCGACCCCACCACCACGACGGGCATTACGCACATATCCGAGAGTCCATGGTCACCACAGCACCAGCACCACTCACCCGATCTCTGTCTGGACGGGTGATCATCAAGCCGCGTGACGTCGGGGTCACTGCAATCGGCGGAGCGCGACCCACCGTGACATTTGCGTGGCGCTGGATTCCGAGGACATTCCAGCGAGGGATTGCGGTGCGGCTGATCACGGTGACATGGGGTTCCCGCGACCGTCCCGTCGTCGTTGCCGTGGTCGGCTCAGCCGTGGTTCATCGTCAGGATGTCGGTCAGCGGCCGCCGCGGCGTCGGTGCGGTCTCCGGCTCGTCGTCGGGTGCGGTGCCGACGCGGATCACGACTTGGGGGATACCGGGGCGAGGCAGCATACCTGCGATAGCCTTTCGGCTCGCGGGTATCTCGGTGATATGTGTCAGTGCACAGGTCGCCGATCCGGCCGTGGTGCATTCCAGTAACACGGCGGAGAGCGCCTCACCGGTGCGCAGCCAGGCTGTCACGGATTCGCGGGGCGAGCTGAGCACCAGCAGTCGGGCCTGGTCCGCGAGGCTGTCGCGGCGCGCGGAATGCGGTGCGGAGGGGAAGGTGCGCGCGACACCGACTCGGGCGAATTCGGCGTCGGAGATCAGGGCCTCACGCGGGATGCCTTCCGGGTCACCGGAATGGCCCGCCCACCAATGCAATTCGGTCTGATATTCGGTGTCGTAGCGGCGTACCGCCGTGGCGTGTTCGGAGGCCACCGTGAGCTTCGTATAGGCGCTCTCGTCCAAGACGTCCAGCTCGAGGTCGTGGGGCGTCACCAGCATCCGCACAGTGTGCACGAGCTGCGCCAAGTTCGCGGGTGCGTTCAGCGGCAGCCGGTCGGTGCGTCGGTCATCGATAGCGCGGGCGCGGGCCAGCACCCCCATCGGGGGATCCGGCCACGGTCGGAACTCGATCACCGCCAGATAATCAGAGCGTTGCGCATCGGGCATCCGCGTGGTGTCGGTGTGCCACCCTGTGGCGGCGAACGCGGTGCGCACGTGGTGCAGCATCGCGCCACAGCTGATCAGCACTTGTCTGCCGAGCGGGTCGGTCGAGGTCAGCCATCGGTCGTTGTCGCGATAGAGGTGCAGGCGGACGCCGTCGAAAACCCAGCGCCACGGCTGGGTGTTGTGCACCGACGGTGCTCGGCTGGCCGAACGCATGGCCGCCAGCACCGTCGGATGGTCCGGCCCGGGATGAACTGGAGTAGTGGCGTTGTCGGTCATGGCTTCGAGTGTCGTCCGACCACGTGCCAGTCGATATGGGCCTTACGCCTGTTCCCGAAGGTCCATGGTCATCGGCCGGAGGTATAGGCACTTCCAAGGTTGGGGCCTGTTCCCCCTTTGGGCGGGTATGGCGACCGTGGCCGCTGGATTCGGACCGATCGGCACGCTGAACAGGTCTTTCGGCCCCTTCTCCGGGTCACCGGGCAGTGCGAGCGTTGCATCGAATTGCATGCCTGATCAGGAGAGCACGATGCCCAGCGAACTCCATACGCATACCGTCGCCGGCCGGGGTGTGCGGAAGTTGCGCCACCACGTGAAGTTGTGCCGCCGATCAGGCATCGGCGGTGCTGGGTTCATAGAATTGTGTTTCGAAAGGCAGGTCGCATGTCTACCAACGGCAACTGGCTCGCCCGAATTACCGCGACCACCGCGCCCGGCTCGGTGGTGCTGATCCGCCTGTATGTTGGCGCGGTCTTTCTCTTCGAAGGCATTCTGAAGTTTCTGCGGCCCGAGACGCTCGGCACCGGCCGGTTCGACAAGACTGGTATCCCGGCGGCGGGATTCGTTGCCCCACTCGACGGAGTATTCGAAATCGGCTGCGGTGCACTGATTCTGGTCGGACTGCTGACGCGGCTCGCGGCGATCCCGATGATCGTGGACATGATCGGCGCACTGTTGATCACGAAATTACCCATCCTGTGGGGTACGGCCGCATTGTTCACCGGCAAGTCCGGTTGGTGGGATTTCGTGCACGAATCCCGCGTCGACCTGGCCCAACTATGTGGAAGCCTGTTCTTGCTCATCGTCGGCGCGGGCGCATACTCGGCCGACGCCGCGCTGGGCCAGGGCACCGGAAGTCGTCGGTAGGTGTCGGTCGGGGCGTGGGTCATTGGTACCCGCAAGACAGGGCGATCGGCCCTGCCGATGCCGTGCGGGTGGGCGCACAGTAGTGCTATCTGCCGAACCGGTCCGCAGCATGTGGCCGGTTCGTAATGTCGAGGAGATGCCCGAGATGATGTATTGGTACGACCACGACCTCAACGGGTGGAGCTACGCCTGGATGAGCGTCGGGATGGTGTTGTTCTGGGGTCTGCTGATCGCCGCGTTTGTACTGGTGGTTCGTATGATCACCCGTTCCGGTCATCCGGCGTCGACCGGTCCGTCGCCGCAGAGGGCCGAGCATTTGCTCGCGGAGCGCTTCGCTCGCGGCGAGATCGATGAGAAGGAATACGTGAGTCGGCTCGAGACGCTGCACGCCCACGCCGCGCCGCCGGAGTCACGGCGGTGATGAACGGGCTCCCCGAGAGCGGGCCGCCGAAGTCGTCCTGACACCCGTTGTGCTCGACCGCATCGACGAGATCGTGCCTCCGGGAACGGTTTTCGGCGATCGCGACATGGGCAAAACCCCCGATGCGATCGCCGATCCCGCCCTGCGGCGGACCGTCGCATAACCTGCGGACACGAACCAGGTGATGTTCAGAAGAGTCCGCCGCCGGCGTGCAGGGATTGGCCGGTGATCCAGCGGGCGTCTCCGCCCTGGCGGCGGAGCTGGAGGCCCGGGTACCGCGCGCCAACCGCTCGAGGCTCGTTGCGCTGGTCACCGAATCGGTGACCGCTCTCGCCGAGACCCGCTGAATCCGCCGAAGCGCTACCGCTTCGCGTGGTGGCGGCGCCACAAGGTCACGGCCCATCGGTGATCAGCGCCGCGAGCTGCGCGGTTTGCTCCGAGCGCGGTCGCTCACGCGTGACATGCAGGCCTCGCAGTACTGCCAGGAGATCTTCGGCCCCGTCGTGGTGGTCACAAGTTCGAGATCGAGGACGAGGCAATCAGTCTGAGCAACGACACGCGGTGCGGGCTCAACGCGATGCTGTTCACCGAGAACCGCTCCAGGGTGCACCGGATCTCCTCGCGGCTACGCGCCGGCATCGTCTGGGTCACCTGCTTCTTCATCCGCGACCTGCGCACACCCTTCGGTGGTGTCGGCGACTCGGGAATCGGTCGAGAGGGCGGCAACTTCAGCCGCGAATTCTTCACCGAGCCCAGGGTCGTGGTGATGCAGATCGACCGCAGATAGCCGCGAAACCTCGGCTGAGGCCTCGTCGACCGGTTGTGCTCACGCGGTCGACTCGCTGGACTTCAAAATACGGTATACGGTATTCGGGCGAGCGGCGGTTGTAGCCGTTCGATGGAAGGTAACTCACTCATGGCGAGCAATTGGCCGTCACCAAGGTCGGCTCCTCCTTCACCCGCCCGAGCCTTACCTGCACGACCCTCTAGAAATGAGCAATACATGAACAGTCCGGTCCCCTTCGTAGAGCGATACGGCCTGCACAACGATCATCAGCGCGCCGCCGCCGCCCGCTCTCACGAGACCATGAAGCAACACGACATCGAGGTCGTCCGCCTCATCTGGCCCGACCAACACGGTCTCATTCGCGGCAAGGCCCTCACCGTGGACGGTTACCTCGCTGCGCTCCGTTCGGGTGCGGAAGCCACGATCGCGCCGTTCTTCTTCGACACGGCCAACACGATCGCTATCAATCCGTTCACTCCCGACGGTGGGATCGGCGACCCCGAACTCGCCGGGCTGGCGAACATGGTCATGGTCCCCGACCCGGAGACGGTCAGGGTCTTGCCCTGGGCGCCGGACACGGCATGGGTGCTGTGCGACCTGTACACCCGCGACGGCATGCCGTTCCCATATTCGCCGCGTCACATCCTCCGGCGCACCCTGGAACGAGTGCAGCAGGCCGGCTACCGATTCGTCGCCGGCATCGAGATCGAGTGGTACCTGACTCGCATCGTCGACGATATGCTCGCTACCGGCGCGGTCGGCGCGCCGGGCCGGCCCGGTGATCCCGCCGTCGTAGCTCCGCTGAATCGCGGCTACAACCTCATGCTCGAGGGCAATCTGGACGTCGTCGACGACGCGCTGCGTCCGATTCGCCGGGCACTGGTCGATCTCGGCTTGCCGTTGCGCTCGGTCGAGGATGAATGGGCTCCGAGCCAGATCGAGACAACCTTCGACATCCTCGAAGGCGTGGCCGCCGCGGACGCCGCGCTTCTCGCCCGTCAGGCAATCAAGCATGTGGCGCGTCGCAACGGCCACCTGGCCTCCTTCATGTGCACGCCCGGGATCCCCGGCTTCTACGCCAGCGGCTGGCACCTGCACACCTCGCTGGTGGACGCCACCGATGGAACCAACCTCATGGTGCCCGGTGAGGGTGAGCTGCTCTCCGAGCTGGGCCGCCACTACGTGGGCGGAACGCTCGCCCACGCAGCGGCTGCATCGGTCTTCACCACACCGACGGTCAACGGTTACCGACGGCGCCGGCCTTACTCGCTTGCGCCGGATCGGCTGACGTGGGGCGCCGACAACCGTGCCGCGATGGTTCGCGTCATCAGCGCTGCGAACGACCCTGCGTCTCACGTCGAGAACCGCGTAGGCGAGCCCGCTGCCAACCCCTACCTCTACTTCGCCGCACAGGCTGCCGCCGGACTCGACGGCGTGCTCAACAAGATCGAGCCCGGCGAGCCGAGCGTAGACCCCTACGCCGAGGATGCCGAGTCGCTGCCCGGCTCGCTCGAGCAGGCACTGGAGCGGCTCACCGGAGACAGGTTCTACCGCGAAGCGTTCGGCTCGGACTTCGTCGACTACCTGCTGACGATCAAGCAGAGCGAGGTTCAGCGCTACAACGCCCACCTCGCCGAGCACGGGCCGGACGGCGAGTACGCCGCCAACGTCACCGAGTGGGAACATCGTGAGTACTTCGAGCTCTTCTGACTCTCCGACCTGAGGTATCGGCTCGCCGCCTCCTATACTCGCGGTCGTGGGAGGCGTGGACAGGAGTTTCTGCGACAGAGTGGTCGCAGAATTCCCGGCAAAGGGGCCACTCCGCCAAGTGGAGCGCCCGGCCGACCGCAGTCAGTTCATCGTTATCGCCAGCCTCGAGCGCGAGATCACCTGTGCACTGCCGGAGTTCCTGCGGCAAGCCGACCTGAAGTGCGTTCGCGCGAGGCTCCCGGCCTCCGGTTGGTATTCTCGCGCGCGCGCGGCGAACATAGGAGGATTCGGTACAGATGGCGTGGCAACTCGAACCGATCGGCCGCACGAGCGCAAGTCTGGCGGATGTCGCCTACGAACGTATCTCGAACGCGATGATGACTGGTTTATTCGCGCCCGGCGCGCGCCTCGTCATGGACCAGCTCGCCGATCAGCTTGCGATCAGCCGTACTCCCGTGCGGGACGCGCTGTTGCGACTCGAGCGTGAGGGGCTGATCGAGCCGACCGGGCGTCGCGGCTACGTCGTCAGTGCGATCACCGTCGAGGACGTCGAGTGGATCTACGAAGCTCGCGAGGCAGTCGAGGGCTTCTCGGCTCGACGCGTCGCAGAGATGGGGCCCGCGGCCATCGACATCGTTGCTGAAGCGATCGAATCCGTAGGGTCAGCCGGTGGCGGCGACGTCCGAGATGCGTTCAGCGCCAACCTGCGGATCCATCGTGCGCTCGTCGAGGCGACGGGGAATCCTGTAATTCTCGTGCTTTTCGACGATATCTGGCAGCGGGCGCGCGGAATGGCCACATTCGCCGACTACGCCGGGCATGTGAAACCGACCATGTCGGTTCGCGACGAGCACCTCCCACTGCTGGACGCCCTGCGCTCGGGCCCGGACGAGGCGTTCACAGCCTTGCGCGGGCATATCCGCGAGGGACGCACCTCTCACCTCGACTAGGCCTCGCCGACCGGTTGTGCTCGCGAGCCGGCTCGCTGGGCACCATTAGCAAATACGGTATACGGTATACGGACACGCTGCGGTTGCGACCGTTCGACGGAAAGGTAACTCACTCATGGCGAGCAATTGGCGGTCACCAATGCCGGCTCCTCCTTCACCCAGCGAACTGGTTCGGCCTGACGCCGTCCACCGCACCGTCTACACCGACACGGCAATCTTCGATGCCGAACTGGAGCGCATCTTCGGCCAGGTGTGGTTCTACGTCGGCCACGCCAGCGAGATCCCCGAGCCGAACGACTTCGTGACGCGAGACATCGCCCGTCGGCCGATGCTCATGACCCGCAGCCGTAAGGGGGAAATCCACGTTCTCCTGAACCGATGCCGGCACCGTGGAGCCACCGTATGTCGCCGGGAGTCCGGCAAGGCGAGCCGCTTCACCTGCCCCTACCACGGCTGGTCCTATGCAAACTCCGGTGAACTGAATGGTGTGCCCTGGCCGGAGGCGTACGGTCCGGACTTCGACAAGACCCAGCTCCCGCTCCACGGCGCCCGGGTCGAGATCCGGCATGGCTTCGTCTTCGCCTGCCTCAATCCTTCTGCACCGTCGCTGAGTGAGTACCTGGGTGCCGCCGAAGAGATTCTGGAGATGTGGGTCTCCCGCTTCCCCGGCAGCGACCTCGTCGCCCGCAACGGCAAGCACAAGATGGTCGTCCCGGCCAACTGGAAACTGGTGCTCGACAACTCCGTGGACGGCTACCACCCGGCCTTCTCCCACCGATCGCTCCTGCAGATGGCGTCCCGATACGGCGATGGCCGCGACATGTCCTACTTCGCCGACAGCCCCGACAATGGACCGCTCTATATCCAGTCGCTCGGCCACGGTCACAGCCTCTGCGACCAGCGCCCTGCCTACGACGGAGCCGGTTCGTACTTCGCACAACAGCGGCCGGCGCCCGGGCGCGAGTTCATCGAGTCCGAGGCGAAGAAGAACCTCGGCGAGGGTGCCGTCAACGCTCTCGACCTCAGCGTCGGAGCTCAAATGAACTTCACCATCTTCCCCAACTTGCTGCTCATCGGTAACCAGATCCAGGTCCTCGACCCGATCTCGGTCGACCAGACCGTGCTGACCTGGTTCGCCACCACCTCCCCGGAACTGCCGGACTCCATCAACACCCTGCGGATGCGACACCAGGAGGACTTCCCCGCGTTCGGCGAGCCCGACGACCTGGCCAACTTCGCCGAGTGCCAGCGGGGCCTCGCCATCCCCGAAGTGGAGTGGGTCATGACCAACCGGGGCCTCGGCGATATGGACCGGGTCACGATCGAGGGCGAGGTCACCACCGGCCCCGTCACGCACGAACATCCGGCGCGCGGACACTTCGCCTTCTGGCGCGACCTCATGGAAGGACTCTGGCTCAAATGACTGATCTCGGGAACGTCCCGGTTCGGGAGTCGTGGTACTTCACGCCGGAGTTGTACGACCGGCTGCGGTCGGATTCTCGCTGGTGGAGCGAGAACACCCCGGTAAGCAATGGCGCTCTCCGAGCTGAGGCCGAGGCCTTCCTCTTCCTCGAGGCCCGCCTGCTGGACGATGGCAGGTTCGAGGACTGGCTCGACCTGTACTCCGACGACTGCGTCTATTGGGTGCCCAGCCATCCCGGCGGAGGGGACCCGGAAACCGAAGTCTCGATCGCCCTCGACGACCGCCGCCGGCTCGAAGACCGAATCGTCTGGCTTCGCAGTGCCTATATCTGGAGCCAGATCCCGAAGTCACGGACCGTCCGCATGCTCAGCAACGTCGAGGTAGCGCGCGACGGCGAAGACGTGCTGGTCAGATCCAACTTCGTCCTCCACGAGGCGCGAGGACCACGCCACGCCACTCACTTCGGGTGGCTCCACCACCGCATCGCGGCTGCGTCGACCGGCTGGAACGTGCGCGCCAAGCACGTCTATCTCGTCGAGAGTGACCAGCCGCATGAAAACATGTCGATCGTGCTGTGAGGTCGCTGGTGGGATCGCGAGTCATGGGAACAGATCGAGGCCGCGGTCGACTCCGCCGACGCGTGGCGGCTGGGGGATTGCGAGTCGGCCGGTTCGGGCCCTGGCAGCAGCGCCTGCTGCCTACCACCCTGACGCCGAAGTTGTCCAAATACCGCGAGGAGCGGAGGGAAAGCCCACGATGAGAGTGACTGTAGATTTGGATGTCTGCGATGGACACGGTCAGTGTGTCTTCGCCGCACCCGGCATATTCCAGTTCGATGAGGCGGGAGATCTCCTCTACGAGCCGAATCCAGACGACGTCGACCGTGCGGAGATCGAGCTGGCTGCTCGTCTTTGCCCGGTCCAAGCGATCGCATACGACGGATGACGCACAACCTCCATGACGTCGTCGTCGTCGGGACCTCGCTCGCAGGCCTTCGCGCCGCCGAAGGCCTGCGAGCCGGCGGTTACACCGGTCGGCTCCACATGGTCGGCGAAGAACCACACCTTCCCTACAACCGGCCACCGCTGTCGAAGGAGTTCGTGCTCGGGAAGATGCCGGCTACCGAGTTGGCGTTCAAGGGCGCCGATCAGCTCGAGGCGATGTGGCACCTCGCAGACCCTGCCATCGACCTCGACCCGCGGCGTATGACTGTCCACCTCGAGTCGGGACGTTCGGTTGCTTACGACGCCCTCATCATCGCTACCGGTGTGAGACCGCGCTGGCCCGACGCCCTCGCCCGAGGCGTCGGCCGCATCACACTCCGGACCGTCGAGGACGCTTCCCTGTTGGCCGACGGGCTCGCGAGGTCCAGCGGGATCATCGTGATGGGCGCCGGGTTCATCGGCTGCGAGGTCGCAGCCTCCGCCAGCTCGCTTGGGATCAAGACCGCGCTCATCGATCAGTCGCCCGCTCCGCTCGCCGCACTCCTGGGCGATGACGTCGCCTCGACGATCACCGACCTGCACCGAGAGCATGGCGTCGCAACTCACTTTGCCACTCGAGTCGCCGAGGTCCACGGCGACACCCGCGTCGAAGGAGTCACGCTCGCCGACGGGTCGACGGTTGAAGGGGACCTGCTTCTCGTCGGCATCGGGGGACAACCCAGCACCGAATGGCTCGAAGGCAGCGGGGCACTGATCGACAACGGTGTAGTTTGCGACGAGACGCTCAAGGTCCGGTCCGCCGATTGCACCGACCTCGGGCCGGTCTGGGCGGTGGGCGACATTGCGCGGTGGCCGCATCGCAGCTTCGGCGGAGACCTCATGCGCGTTGAGCACTGGACCAACGCAGCGCTCTCAGGACTCTCGGCGGCTCAGGGCGTCCTTGGTAATCCGCAGCCGTACACCGCCTTGCCGGAGTTCTGGTCTGATCAGTACGGCGTCAACATCAGGGGTATCGGCAGGTTCGGAATCGGCTGTGAGATGCGCCTGGAAGAGGGCTCGCCGGCAGCGTATCGGTTCGTCGCGAGCTACTGGCGAGCAGGAAAGCTGTCCGGAGCGTTGAGCTTCGGAATGACCCGTGAACTCGCCAGGTGGCGCCGGAGAATTGGGAAATCCTGATCAGTTGGCGAGCGGGAAGGAATCGACATCCTTCCCGCCGAGACGCTGATCCCGGTGTGCCACGGCATCCAAGTCCGGTAGATGCAGCGGACGGTGGAGACGAAGTGTTCGACGGCGCTGTTGGATGCGTTGGAGAGCAAGGGCTGGTTCGTCGGGATCGGGATTCGGCCGACCGCAGGCTGATCGCGGTCTCACCCACCTCGGCCGGTCGGCGGCGGATCGTCGCGGCGACTGCGGATGTTCGTCGTGCGGAAGAGGATTTTCTCGATGTCCGACCGCAGGAGCACAGGAGTGTTCTGGAGGAAGCTCTCGCTGGGCTGGTGCGGGAGCGTTCGGGCACCGATGTGGACGAATCCGATCGTTCCTGACCGGGGCCCGTTCGGCGCGGGCCCCGTGCCCAGTGGTGTCAGTCGGCTTTCGGCGGTACGTGGCTGAAGGTGCCCACCGATGAACCGCCTTCGATCGCCAGCACCTGACCGGTTACGAAGGAGGCGGCGTCCGACGCCAGCCATGCCGCGGCGTCGGCGACATCGTCGGTTTCGGCGAGGCGGCCCATGGGGATTCGCGCGAGTGCGGAGGCGGCGAACGTAGGGTCGTCGAGCATTGGCTGGGTCCGCTGGGTGCGGACCATCGAGGGCGCGATGGAGTTGATCCGGATACCGTCGCGGCCCATTTCCATCGCGGCGATGCGGGTGACGATCTCCAGCGCTGCCTTGCTGGCGGCGTACGGGGCTACGCGCGGCGCGGGGTTGCGCGTAGAGATCGAGGAGATGTTGATGACGCAGCCGCTTCGCGCCTTGATCATGGCCGGGGCGAGCGCCTTGATCAACCGCAGCGGTGCCCAGAAGTTGAGCGCGAACATCGCGTCCCACAACTCGTCTGGCGCGTCGAGGAGAGGGAAGGGCTTCTGGTCGGGTGCCGCGTTGTTCACAAGGGTGTCGACTCCGTCGTACTGGCGGGCGAGGTCGGCGATCGCTTCGCGGTCCATGAGGTTCACTACGGCGATCTGAGCCTTGCCGCCTTTGTCGACGATGGCATCCCGAGTGGCTGCGAGCCCGGCGGCGTCATCGGCCGCCAAGATCACCTCTGCGCCCAGGTCGGCGAATCGTGTCGCGATGGCCGCGCCGATCCCGCGGCTTCCGCCGGTCACGAGTGCTCGGCGTCCTGCTAGCGCGTCGTCTCGAAACAGTTGAGTCACTGCACGGCCTTCCTATACGTGTCCCGCTCGGGGGACATATATTGAATACTGGTATCCAGGATACTTCGTCGCGATTTCCGTCGGTCGCGACCCGGTCGAAATGATCCATTGCCTGCGTCCTGGGTCCTGGATACACTAGCTCGGAACGGGGAAAGAAGGCGAGAAAGATGAACGTGCACATACCGGAGGCCGAAGCCCGCAGCGCGGGCCTGAACCAGTCGAGGCCGGGTGATAGCGCATGACGGTCACCGGGTTCTCGCACCTGTCTGTTCAGGTGCGAGACATCGACCGAGTCCTGCCGTTTTATCAGGATCTGCTGGGACTGGCGGTCTCGATCGACCGTGAACACTCGTTCTCCGCGCCCGACCGCGACGGCACGCGGATCGACTTCCATCGCCGTGAGGTCTATCTGCGCTGGGAAAACAAGTGGGGAGCCAGCTACATCGCGCTCGGCCAGCACGTCGGCCGGACGCAAGACGGCACGGCAACTCCATTGCAGGGCATCGGGTTCGACCACGTCGCCTTCCTGGTCGCGGATGTCGATGCGGTCGTGCTGAAGGCGAAGGAGATGGGCGTCGAGATCATTACCGGACCGAAGAACAACGACGGACCGGCCAACGCCCACCCCGGCGACGCAACCGTGCGAACCGCCCTGTTCTACGACCCCGAGGGCAACGTCGTGCAGATCGACCAATGGCTCGGCACCGACCCGTCGAATTCCAACCAGGAGACCTCATGACCATCGTCGCCGACCACACTGCCGTGGCCGCAGCCGTGCTCCCGGACCCGGTTCTGCTGATCGGCGCAGACCGCGTGTTCAAGACCGGTTCGGGAACCTTCGATCATGTCGACCCGACCACCGGAGAAGTGCTGGGGCAGATACCCATTGCCGGACAGCAGGAAGTGGACCGGGCCGTTGCGACGGCGAAGGCCGCGTTCCCGGCCTGGCGCCGCATGCCCGCGGATCGGCGCCGCTACCTCATGTTCAAGATCGCCGAAGCGTTGCGCGAACACGAGGACGAACTCAAGCAGATCATGGCGCTGGAAACCGGCGCACCGCTGGCCACGAACCGGCTCGGCATGGCCATCGATCAGTTCGAGTACTACGCGGGGTGGACCGACAAATTCGAGGGTGAGCTGATCACCAGCTATCCCGATCGAGCTTTCGACTACGTCAGCTATGAGCCGTACGGCGTGGTCGGTGCGCTGGTGACGTGGAACGGTCCGGTCATCAACGCCTCGATGAAGATCGCACCGGCGATCGCCGCCGGTAATACCGTCGTGCTGAAGTCGCCGGAACTCGGCCCGTTCGCGCTGATCCGCTTCGGGGAGATCTTGCTCGAGGCCGGACTGCCGGAGGGCGTGGTCAATATCGTCTCCGGTGGGCCGGACACGGGTACCGCGATCATCGCTCATCCGGACGTTCGGAAGGTGTCGTTCACCGGCGGCCCGGCCATTGCGCAGCAGGTCATGACGCTCGCAGCGCAGAGCCTGACACCGGTATGCCTGGAATTGGGTGGCAAGTCGGCGAACATCGTGTTCGACGACGCCGATCTCGGCAACGCCGCGCAGATGGCCGCCTTGATGTCCACCATCGCGTCCTCCGGGCAGGGCTGCCTGTTTCCGACGCGGTTGTTCGTGCAGGACTCGGTGTACGACCAGGTGCTCGAGCAGGCGCGCGCGGTGGCGGAGTCGCCGACGATCGGTGATCCGCTCGCGGCCGCCACGGTGATGGGTCCGGTCATCAGCCAGGGCGCGATCGACCGCATCCTCGGTTATGTCGAGGACGCGCGGAGCGGCTCGGCCCGGTTGATCACCGGCGGTGAGCGTGTCGGAGGAGAGCTCGAACGCGGCAACTTCATCCGGCCGACCGTCTTCGCGGACGTCGACAACAGCAGTCGACTGGCGCAGGAGGAGATCTTCGGCCCGGTACTGGCCGTGTTGCCGTTCTCGACCGAGGAAGAGGTCCTGGCCAAGGCGAACGACACACGCTACGGGCTGGCCGCCTACGTGCACACCCGCGATCTGGTGCGCGCTCACCGGGTGGCCAGTGAACTCGAGGCGGGCTACATCGGCGTGAACAGCTTCCCGTCGATGACCGCCTCCGCGCCGTTCGGCGGAACCAAACATAGCGGATTCGGTCGCGAAGGCGGGCGCGCCGGCATCGAGGAATTCGTGCATCACAAGAACGTCTACATCCCACTCGCTTGATCAACCCTGATCCTTTCCGCATTCGACAAAGGAGTCATTCATGAAGACCAAAGCCGCTGTCCTCTGGGAGGTCGGAAAACCTTGGAGCGTCGAGGAAATCGACGTCGCCGATCCCGGGCCGGGCGAAGTGCTCGTCAAAATGTTCTATGCCGGCCTGTGTCACAGTGACGATCACAACGTCACGGGCGATTTTCCCGGGGAGGCGCCGCTGGTGGGCGGACACGAGGGTGCTGGTGAGGTAGTGGCCGCGGGTCCAGGCGTCGACCGTGTGGCGGTCGGTGACAAGGTGATGTTGCTGGCGACGCCGGCGTGCGGTAAGTGCCGGTTCTGCTCCTCGGGTCGCAGTTACCTGTGCGATGAGAACGCCCACGTCCTGTCCGGACTCCGTCCGGATGGATCGGCCCCCTTCTACTCGGGTGACCGGCCGATCGGCGCTTACGCGCAGCTGGGCACATTCGCGGAGTACACGGTGGTCCGGCAGACGCAGGTGCTGGCGTACGAATCGGATGTCTCCGATGCCAGTGCGGCGATCCTGAGCTGCGGTGTGGTGACGGGCTACGGCGCGACCGTTCGAGCGGCGCAGGTTCGTCCGGGGCAGACCGTGGTGGTGGTCGGCACCGGTGGCGTCGGCATGAGCGCGGTGCAGGGCGCTCGGATCTCGGGAGCGGCCCGCGTGGTGGCGGTCGACCCGCAGGCGTTCAAGCGTGAGCAGGCATTGAAGCTGGGGGCCACCCACGTTGCCGAGTCGATGGACCAGGCGCTCGACCTGGTCCGGGAGCTGACCAGGGGAGTGATGGCCGACGCCGTGGTCATGACCGTCGGCGTGTTGAACGGTGACATGCTGGGCCCGGCGGAGCAGTTGACCGCCAAGGGCGGCAAACTCGTGCTCGCCGCAGTTGCTCGATACGACGACGACCGGCCGCTCCTGCCGCTGAGCGGGTTTCTGCTGTCTGCGAAGTCGCTGATCGGTGTCGTTTTCGGGCTGACCAATTCCGCTGCGGATATCAACGCGATGCTCGACCTGTATCGGGCGGGCATCCTGCGGCTCGACGAGATGGTGACTCGCAAGTACTCCCTGGATGACATCGCGACCGGATACGCGGACATGCACGCTGGCAAGAACCTGCGGGGAGTCATCGAGTTCTGATGCAGCGGGAGCGCGGATCGGGTTGGACAACCGAGACGATTCAGGCCGAGTTCGAGGTTGAAGTAAGCGTCACAGGTCTGGGTAACCAGCGGATGGCAGGTACGCTCTTCTCCCCGCTCACCGATAGGCTCGGAGCCACCCCGGTCGCGCTGGTCGTTGGTCCCGGTGGAACTTACGACAGGTCCTACTGGCATCTGCGGGTGCCGGGGTTGACTGGCTACAGCTTCGCCGATCACGCGGTAGCGCGTGGTGCGATCGTGCTGTCCCCGGACAACCTCAGCCAACCTCGGCCAACCTCGGCACCGGTGCCAGCAGCCGCCCGTCCGACGGGACCGAGATTACGGTCCACAACATGGCGGAGGCTGTGGCGCAGACGGCGTCGGTACTGGGTGAGAAGTTGCGATCCGGTAGTTTGGCGGCGCTACCGCCGTTGCCTGATGTCGGACTGGTCGGCCTCGGCTATTCCCTGGGCGGGCAGATCACTGTGACGGCGCAAGCTCGACACCGGCCGTTCGATCGGATCGTGGTGCTGGGCAGTTCTTTCGTCGGCAATTCCGAGCTCGGCGCCAAGTCGCTGGAGGATGCGGCAGCGGCTCTGAAAGCCATGTCGCTGGAGACCTGGGACAGCGGGTATCTGGAGGTTCCGCGTGAATTGCTCGGGCCGCAGTTTCATGCCGACGACGTCCCTGATGCAGTATTGCGTGCCGAGGAGGCGAGATGCACAGTTCTGCCTCGCGAGGCAGGAATGAGCGCACCCGCCATATTCTCTGGAATCGGCTCCTGGATTGGACGGCGAACCGCTGAACCGGGTTTCGTGTCGCCGATACTCGACAACCGACTCGATGTATCTTGAATCGTGGATTCAAGACAAGATTCTGTGTGGCTGTGCATAGCGTCACCATCGGATCGCCGAGGCGGGTTCCACGGGCTTCGGCGGTAGATTCCGTGACGCTGTGGCGAGTCCATGTTCGTCGAACCCCGGCTGGTATCCTGCATGTAGCAATTAATGGACCGTGGTATCGGATGAGGAGTCGGAAACTTGGCCGACAAAGGACTCGACAAGCTCCCGGTGGGGCTGCTGAACCGCCCTCAGATGAGGCTGGCGGACGAGGTTGCGCACGTGCTGCGCGACCTCATTCTGCGTGGCGAGTTGGAGCCCGGCTCGCAGTTGTTGCAGATTCAGCTCTCCGAGCAGTTGGGTGTCAGCCGCACTCCATTGCGTGAGGCGTTCCGGCTTTTGGAGCGCGACGGTTTGCTGCGAATTTCCAACGGCAACAAGACGGTCGAGGTCGTCGAGGTCGACCGCAAATCCCTCATCGATACCTACGAGATCAGGGAAGTCATCGACGGGCTCGCTGCCCGCTTGGCGGCCCGGCGGGGTCTATCCGACGATTCGAGCGGTCGCATCGGACAGGCGATAGAGCGAATGGTGTCCGCGGCCGAGTCGCCGTTGGATCTGACCCGGTACAGCGAAGCGCACGCTGATTTCCATCTCGCGATCATCGACGCCGCGGGAAATCCTCGGTTGCACGAATTCGAACCGTTGGTTCGAATTTCGACGCAGATGCAACTCACCCGGCATCTCCAGCGAAGCAAGGGTGGATCGAGTTCGGCTGTGCACAATGCCATTCGGGTCGGAAACGAGAACCACAAGAAGATCTTCGACGCCATTGTCAGCGGCGATACATCGGCCGCCGAACGTGCGGCGCAACAGCACATTCGCGCCACGATCGAGCTTTTGGAAAGCCTGGGCACGCGCGCTGAAGCCGATAAAGCCAAGGGGCGTAAAGCGGCTGGCTGAACCATATCCGCACATTCCGCGGCGCGAGGTGTCCGCGGATCGTCCTGGCGCTCTCGCCGAAGGCGCGGCTCGGTGAGTTCGTGCCGTCGCTTCGGTTGTCGACTCGCGGGCAGCCGACTCCAGATCTTCGGTAGAGAGACGCCGGCGAAGTGAAGTAAACCGGCTGCGCGACGACGACGGCAACGAAAGCCGCCTCGGCGACGACCGGGAAGCCCCGATGTATCGCCGCCATGTGTCGGAACATGTTGCCGTGCATCGTATTCGGTGAACGATCGAGCTGCTGGAAAGCGTTGCCGGGCAAAAGGGGCCGCGAAAATCGATCGTTGCGGACTTCGGCGGTCCGTAATAGCCTGGCTCCCAGAAATGAGATCGAGGCCACGTGCGGGAGCGAGCGATGAGGCGATTTGGCGAAGTGACCGTGACGGGGCCGTCGGCCGCACACGCGGACGGCGACGAGGCATGGCTGTGTTCTGCCGTCACCGGTCTTTCCTTGGGGCGCGTGCCTTTGGCGACGGACCGTCAGGTATTGCAGACGGTCGATGCCGCGCGTCGTGCCTCGCTGGATTGGGCGGCAGTGCCCGCGGTCGACAAGCATCTCGCAGTACACCGCGTCATCGAGCAGGTCACTCTGCGACAACCGGAGATCGCTCGACTGCTGGCCGAAGAGGTAGGCGTATCGGTCACCCCGTTGCCTTCGCTGTCCCCAGGCTTCGCCGTCCCTGAATCCCGGGCCAAGGCCGGAGTCTGCGGGGTAGTCGTGACGTGGAACGACCCGTTGGCGGGCACCACGGACCTCATCGTTCCGCTGTTGCTGGCCGGCCGCTCATGTGTGGTGGTGGTCGCACCCGAGATCGCGTTGAGCGGACTGTTGCTCGGCGAGGCCGTGCGGGCCGCTGGGCTGCCGGACGGACTGGTGACGGTGCTTCCCGGTGGTGCCGCCGCAGTCGATGCGCTGCTGGGATCCGCCGTGGAGCACGTGATCGCGAATGGCTACGCCGTTGTGTCCGCGCTCCCGTCGGCACTGCTGTCCGAGGATGCTCCACTCGATGGTTTTCTCGCCGCGCTGCCCTGGTTGTGCCTTGCGGGCAATGGGCAGTACGGACGTGACCGGACGCGTGTTCTGGTGCCCCGCAAGCGATTCGGCGAGATCGTCGATGCCGTGACCGACACGGTCGCCGCGCTGGCGGTCGGTGATCCGCGCGATCCGGATGTGGCAATCGGCCCGGTCCTGGACGATTGGCACGTCGAGGCGCTGGAATCGGCTGTCGCGCAGGCGTGGCGGGCCGGAGCGCGGATCACCCTGGGCGGCACACGGGACCGCACCTGGGACGACGGCTGCTTCCTGGAACCGACAGTCGTGGCGGACCCCGACCCCCTGGGACCTGTCGCCCAACCGCCCGTTCCCGGGCCGTTGGTGGCGTTGCTGCCCTACGACGGCGGCCTCGACGGCGCCCAGCAGTTGGCGCGGCGTGCGGGTTTCTGCATCGACTCCGTGTGGACCGGCGGATCGACTTTCAACCAGTCGCATGCCAGGAAATCGGTCGCGGGGACGACCGCGCGTTCGGCATGACGGGCGGACCACGCGAGAACGATTCCGCCACCACGCTCGGAACGGACGACCGCGACAGCGCGGCGGCGACACGAACGCGTGGTCGGACCGCGACAGTCGGACGGCCCCGCGACCCCGGCATGGAGGCCCGCGTTTTCGAGGCAGCGCGCGCGGTTTTCGCCGAATCCGGTAGCGCCGCATTCGGTTTCAACCAGGTCGCTCGGCGGGCAGGGGTCGGGAAGAACGCCCTGTACCGGCGTTGGTCCTCGCCCGAGGAACTCCTGATGGAGGCATTGGACATCGAGCCCGGCTGGGACGCGATCGTTGCCTCGGGAAGTGCACGCGAACAGCTGATTCAGTTCGGTGTGGCGATGCTGGAGCAATACCTGGGTCCCCATGGCGGCGCGACGTTACGTGTGTTCGTCGAGGCCGAGATGCTGCCGGACCTGTTTCAGGCATACCGGGCCAGAGTTCTGGAGCCGGCGTTGGAGCAGATGCGCGAGATAGTCGAACGTGGTGTGAGTCGCGGAGAGTTGCCTCCGGACGCCGACTACCGCGAAATACTCGATCTGCTCCACGGCGTGGCATTGAGCCGGATGCTCTTGGCGCCGCATGTTCCGGTACATGGTGTCGGCGAAGTCGATGCGCGAGAAGTCGTCGCCCGAATCGTCGACCGGCTGATTGGTTCGTCGTGATCGATGCTTGCGAGCAGCGCCGCGGGTCGGGCCGGTGACCGCGCGGCGCTGCTCGGGCACTTTTCAGCGTCGTGCGCGGTAGGGCTGCCCGTCGAGGAACACGGCTTTGGTTTCGACGTAGGGGTCGATGCCTTCGGGTCCGAATTCACGCCCGGTGCCAGAGGCCTTGAAGCCACCGAACGGAATTCCGATATCGACGGTGAAGCCGTTGTTGAAGTGCACCGAGCCGCTGCGTAGCCGCCTGCCGACAGCGTTCAATTGATCCTCGTCCTCGCCGAACACCGCTGAGGACAGACCGTAACGAGTTCCGTTGGCGATCGCGACGGCCTCGTCGATGTCGTCGTACGGCAGCACCGTCAGCACGGGGCCGAACAGCTCGTCCTGGGCGATCTTCGAATTCGGGCCGACACCCTCGATGATGGTGGGACGGACGTAGTAGCCGACGTCGAGATGATCGGGCCGAGACCCACCGCACACCGCGCGACCGCCGTCCTCGAGCGCCCCGGCGATGTAGCCCATCACCCGCTCGTACTGCGCCTTGTTCACCAGCGGTCCGATGTCCGTTGCCGGATCCCGCGGATCGCCGACGACGAGCTTGTCGACTTCGGCCGCGACGGCGCTGGTGATCTCCTCCGCCCGCGCGCGCGGCACCAGCATCCGGGTCATCGCCGCACAGGCCTCACCGTTGTTGAGGGTGAAGGCCGGAGGTACCGCGGCGCGGAGCCGGTCGAGCGAGCAATCGGGCAGCACGATGCCTGCCGACTTGCCGCCCAGTTCCAGCGTGAGGCGTTTGAACAACGGTCCCGCCGAGGCCGCGATCGCCGCACCGGTCGCGTCGCTGCCGGTGAATGCGACCTTGTCCACGCCCGGATGCGTCACGAGTCGCTGCGACGGCTCGGGGCCGGCCGCGAAGACGCTCAGTACCCCTTGCGGAAGACCAGCGTGTTCGGCGGCGTCGGCGAATGCGAGCAGGCTCAGCGCATTGATCGGGGAGGCCTTCAGGATCACGGTGCACCCGGCGAGCAACGCTGGCATGAGTTTGCTCGCGGCCAGGCTGAACGGGGAGTTCCACGGCACGATGGCCGCGACGACACCGACGGCCGCCCGTACCAGAAGGGTATTGACTCCGGTGACGCCCTGGCGCTTCTCGGTCCATGGGTAGGACTCGTAGATCCCGGCCAGGTAGCGGGCGTGGCCAGCGGCCGCGAAGACGCCGCCCCGGGCGAACGGTCGGGGCAGTCCTGTCTCACGCAGCAGCTGGTCGCCGTACTCGCTGGCGTGTTCTTCCAGGTATGCCGACATGCTCAACAGCACGTCCAGCCGTTCCTTGCGGGACAGCTGCGGCCAGGGACCCGAGTCGAATGCCGCCCTGGCGGATTCCACCGCGTCGTCCACCGCTGCCGTCTCGGCCATCGGCGCCTGAGTGAAGACCATTTCGGTGCTCGGATCGATCAGATCAATCCGGAGTCGTGGATCGACCCATCGCCCGCCGACATAGATCTCGCTCCGGTCATCGGCAACCATGTCGCCTCCAATTCGTTCGTTCGGTCAGTGCAAGGTCACCTGTCCGGGAGCGGGGAGACCGGGGGCGGCCCGAGCCGGCCTTCGGTTCTCCATGCCGTTTGTCACGGCGTCAGTGACAGAGTACTGGATGCAGGATGCACGAATCGCGGTATCGAGGCAAGGTGAATCCGCTGTCTATTTTCGGATTCAAGAGAACTCGCACATTGGCGAAAAGTAGGATCCAGGATACTGTTATGGGAAACCTAGGAGGTGGTCATGGCCGCAACGCGACCGATCCGGGTGGTCGTCGGTAAGCCGGGTCTCGACGGGCACGACCGTGGGGCGAAGGTTGTCGCCCGCGCACTGCGGGATGCCGGGATGGAGGTGATCTACACCGGTCTGCATCAACGTCCGGAGGAGATCGCCGCGACCGCCCTGCAGGAAGATGCCGACTTCATCGGCCTTTCGGTGCTGTCGGGTGCGCACCTGACCCTGTTCGCGCGCCTGATCGAACTGCTCGAAGAGCAGGGCATCGAAGATGTAGTGGTGTTCGGCGGAGGCATCATTCCCGACGCCGACGTGCCCAGGTTGAAGGAGATGGGCGTCGACGGAGTGTTCACCCCGGGCGCGAGCCTGACCGAGATCGTCGAGTGGGTGCGTTCGCGCAGCTTGGAACAGACGTCCCGAGCGTGACAGAAGATATGCGGGAAGGTTCGCTGAAGTATCCGACGTCTTGGCCAATGACATTCGGCAGACATGGGAAAGAGCCAGGGGCCGTTAGCACTACCCATCGCCCCGGCAGTTGCGCGCGGTCCGGGGCGACGGAGTAGGAGCGGTGGGTCATTACGACGGCAAGGGCGGCGAAGGCGGGAATGCGACCGGAAGTGCGGCAAGAGCACGCTGCAGCCATCCCGGCCGCCACTCGAGCGCATCGGCCGCGACCGCGAGTTCGAGTTCGGGAAGTGCGTCGAGCAACTGATCGACGGCACACTGTGCGATCAGATAGCCGAGCGACTTGGCCGGACACGCATGTGGCCCGGCTCCCCACGCCAGATGTGCGCGGTTGCCCGTCCGGTCTCCGGCGGCGATCTCCGGATCGGAGTTGCACCCGGCGAAACTGACCACGACGGGTTGGTGGGCGGGCAGCCACACGTCGTCCATCATGATCGGCTGCCGCGGATAGCTGAAACTGATGTTGGGCAGTGGCGGATCCTCGAACAAGACGCTGTCGAGGGCATCACGTGTGGACAAGACACCGCTCACGATGCTGCCGCCGAACCGGTCGTCGGTAAGCAGTAGCCATAGTGCGGTGACGATCAGCGACTGCGCCGCCTCCATCCCGATGCCGTAGAACATGATGAGCTGCTGCAGGATCTCGTCGTCGTCGAGGGTGTCGCCGTGGCGCAACAGACCGGACGCGATGTCGGTGCCGGGCGTGGTGCGCTTGAGCTCCATCAGTTCGAGCAGTGCGCTCTCGAACGCGCGATTGCCTTCCTCCGCGTCCGAGCCACCGTCCAGAATCGCGGCGATGCCGGCCGCGGCCTTCTGGCTGATCTCGGGCGGGCAGCCCAGCAGGTGGTTGATCACCATGAAGACGACCGGCCCCGCGTACTGGGTGACCAGCTCCGCCGAACCGGTGGTGCAGAACGCGTTGATCAATGGTGTCGCAGTGCGCTCCACGATCGCGTGCACACCGTGCAGGTCGACCTCGTCCAGTGCCGCAGAGACCGCGGCGCGCAGCCGGGCGTGCTCGAAACCGGTTGTGCGCGAGGCACTCGGCCTCCAGCGCATGGCTGGGAGCACCGGGCACTCGGGTGGCACGCTGGGCTCCCAGGTGCGGGGGTCGGTGGGGAACCGGTCCGGATCGTTGAGGATCGCAAGGCCGGTTCGATAGCCGATGACGAGGGTGGCGGGGACGCCGGGCGCGAGTTCGACCGGCACGAGGCGGCCGAAACGCTCTCGCATCTGCCGGTAGGCGCGATGCGGATCGTGGGAGAAATCGGGACTGTGCAGTTCGACGCGTTGCTCGAGGCCGTTCACGAGATCCGAGCTTTCCATGCCTTCGATGCTCATTCACGTGTTTGTCCGATAACTCCGGTCGACGATGTGGTCAGGGGAGTACCACGGCCCGGCCGACGATCTGTCCGTTGTGTAGGGCGTCGATGGCATCACCGACGCGTTCGAGGGGATACCGCACAACTTCGGGACGAATTCCGGTATTGCGGGCGAGTTCGAACACGTCGTGCAGTTCGCGGCGACTGCCCGCCGACACTCGGCGGACCGCCACTTCCGGCAGTGCATCGCGGCGGAGTGCCCAAGCGCCGGTTTACTCTGGTTCGATCGAGTATGCGCGGTGGGTTTTCACCGTCCGATCAGCAGCTGCAGTTGATCGACGCCGCGGACCGATGAGTAATGCAGGACCGGCGGCTGTTCGGGATCGAGTCGATAGTCCGGGATTCGCATATGCCACTCCTGCAGCGCGACGGCCAGTACCCGCCTGGCGACGTGCATACCCAGGCAGCGGTGCGGTCCGACACCGAAGGCCAACTGTCTCTTGCGGATTCGATCGACGACGAACTTGTCCGGCTCATCGTAGACGTCCGGGTCCAGACCAGTCATGCCCCAGGACATCAGAACCTTGTCCCCGGCCGAGAGTTGGACGCCGTGACATTCGACGTCCTTGGTCACGATGCGGGCAGTGGTGAGCACCGGCTCGATGCGGATGAGCTCCTCGACCAGAGCCGGTATGGCGTCGGGTGATTCGGTGATCACGGCGCGAGTCCTGGTGTCCTGCGCCAGGCGAGCCCAGGACAGTCCAAGGGCCGACGTCGTGGTGTCCAAACTGGCCAGCATCGAGACGAAGCAAGCATTGGAGATCTCGTCCAGCGTCGGTGGCCGACCGTCCAGGGTCGCGCGCATCAGATGTGAGATGACATCTATGCCATCGGTCTGGCCGGCCGCGCGGCGGCGCTCGACCTCCTCGGCGAAGAATGCGCGAATCGGGCGCCCCGCCTCGATGATGTCCAGTCCCGAGTGCGCGTTGGGCAACGCTTCGTGCACGTACCAGTTCTTGAAGGTGATGAACTCTTCCAGCCGCTCCCGGCCGATACCGAAGTTGGCCAGGAAGGTCTCCGCAGGCAGGGTGACGGCGAACTCGCTGATGAACTCGCATCGCTCGTTGTTTGCCAACCGGTCGACCAATTCTGCGGCCGCCTGCCGAATTCGCGGGGTGATCGCTTCGACCGCGGCCGGGCTGAAAGCATCACCCAGGGTGCGCCGCCAATCTCGATGGACCTTGCCGTCCAGCTCGAGCGGAATCTGCCGCTCCGCACCGAGCAACGGGTGGTAGGGGACCAGTGGTTCGGCGCTGCTGAAGATGTCCGGGTTCCGTGCCGCCCAGACGATATCTTCATGGCGGGTCATGATCCAGTAGCCGCCGTGCTGCTCGGAACGCGCGATCGGCGCCGCGTCTCGCATCTCTTTCCAATAAGGAATGGGATCGGTCTGCAACCAGGGAGCGAAAGTCGAATACTCCGCGATTCTCTGCGCGGTGCTCACCGGACAGGTTGCTTCGGTTGGATCGGTTTGCGTCATCGAGAACCTCGCAAGACGGTGGGTGTAGCCAGCAGGAATGTGACCTGGACCATGATGACAAAGTAGGATCCTGGATGCAAATGATGCTAACCGTGGTGCGCCCCACATTTCTTAGCTCGTATCCTGGATGTAGGATATTTCCATGTCGATCTTTGCCGAGCCCGAGGAGCGCGGCCTGCTGGACGAAGCTCCCGAGGAGTCTCGCTTCCGGACCGAGCTCCGCGCCTGGCTTGCCGAGCAGAATCTCCCGGTCCTGTCTGCCTCGGACGGTGCCGGGCGCACTGCCGAGGAGCAGGATGAGGAGTCCGTTCGCCGGACCAAAGAGTTCCAGTGCGGCCTCGCCGAAGCCGGTTTCGCGGCGTTGAGCTGGCCCGAGGAATGCGGCGGGCGCGGACTCCCCTCGCGCTACGAACTGATCTATCAGCAGGAAATCGCGGGCTACGAGCTGCCCACCGTATTGCTCGGTGTCGGATTCGGCATGTGTGGTCCGACAATCCTGCGGCACGGGACCGATGCGCAGCGCAAGCGCTACCTGCCGCCGCTGGTCCGGGGTGATGAGATCTGGTGCCAGCTGTTCTCCGAGCCCGGGGCCGGGTCCGACCTGGCCAGTGTGCGTTCGCGCGCGACCCGCGTCGATGGTGGATGGCGAGTTTCGGGGCAGAAGGTCTGGACCTCCGGCGGCCGGCACAGCCAGTTCGGTTTGGCGCTGCTGCGCTGTGATCCGAGCCTGCCCAAACACGCCGGCCTGATGGTCGCTGTCGTCGACATGGCCGCTCCCGGGGTCGACGTGCGACCGCTGCGGCAGATGACGGGCCACGCTAAATTCGACGAAATCTTCCTGGACGATGTGTTCATCCCCGATGACCAGGTAGTCGGCGCACCCACCGAGGGCTGGACCGTGGCCCGTACGACCCTGCTCAACGAGCGCGTCTCGGTGGCAGGCAATACCGCACTGCGCGGCGGCAGCTTTGCGATGTTGGTTGCCGCCGCACGCGCCGCAGGCAAGGATGAGGATCCGCTCCTTCGGGGCAGGCTGGCGGATGCCTGGATCGACGAACTGGTCTTGGGTTTGCTTCGAGAGCGAACCAAACGGGCGATTCAGGCTGGTCGGACGCCGGGACCCGAGGGGTCGGTGGGCAAACTGGCCGCTTCCCGCTATATCCAGAAGGCCTCGCGCACCGGTGTGCTGATTCACGGTGAGAACGCCACGGCCTGGGACAGCGAGGATGAAGGCGTGGACGAGTGGGCGCTACGCCTCTGTGCCGCGCCCGGCCTGGCCATCGGCGGCGGTACCGACGAGATCGTCATGAACATCATCGGCGAACAGGTGCTGGGGTTGCCGCGCGAGCCGTCGGTGAACGGCGCACGGCGCACGGCGAATACGAATGGCGGGACACCGCCGAAAGGTGAGGAGTGATGGGAACCAGGGGGGCGTTGCTGGCCCCGGCCGAGGTCGCCGGTGGCGGCGCCGAACTGCGCCAGGAGCATCTCGATCTGCGTGACTCGGTTCGCGCTCTGCTGTCGAGCCGTCATTCCGAAGAGGTTTTGCGCCAACGCGAGGGCCGCGCCGAAGAATTCGACCGCGACCTGTGGCAGGCGTTCGGTGGCGAGCTGGGCGCCGCGGGCCTGACCATCCCCGAGGAGTACGGCGGCCACGGATTCGGCTGGGTCGAACAGTCGATCACGTTGCAGGAGGCGGGCCGCTCGCTCTACAGTGGGCCGCTGCTTTCCACTGTGGGCCTTGCGATTCCCGCGCTGCTCGCCGCGGAAAACGAGCAGGTGAAGCAGGAACTGCTGCCGAAGATCGCCGAGGGTGCCCTGCTCGCGACCGCGGCCCTGCCCGCGCTGGGGCACGAATTCACTATCGCGGCAACTGTTTCCGGGGCCGAGGCGACCGTGTCGGGAACCCTGTCCGGAGTTCTCGACGCGTGTCACGCGGATGCGTTGTTGTTGGTGGCATCCGACGACCACGGTGGATCGCTGTATCTGGTCGAGCCGGGGCCCACGGTGACGATTCGCGGGCTGCGCGGGCTGGATCTCGCTCGCTCGGTGGCGAAAGTGGAGTTCCAGCAGGCGCCGGCCCGCCGGATCTCGAACGGCCGGGCAGCCGAGATCGTGAACAAGGTTCGTGATCGGGCGCTGCTGGCACTTGCGGCGGAGCAACTCGGTTGCGCCGACCGGGCCGTGGAGATGAGCGCCGAATACGCCAAGACCCGTGTGCAATTCGACCGCCCGATAGGATCGTTCCAGGCGATCAAGCATATGTGCGCCAACATGGCCGTCGGTCTCGAGTCGATGCGGGCCATTGTCGAACATGCCGCCTGGCTCGCCGACAATCGGCCCGAACACCTTCCCGCCGCCGCGACCGCGGCCAAGATGTTCTGCTCCGAGACCGCCGGTTCCATTACCGCCGACACCATCCACGTGCACGGCGGAATCGGCTTCACCTGGGAACATTCGGCGCACCTGTACTTCCGTCGCGCCAGGGCATCGGAAGTGATGTTCGGCGAACCCGACCGGTACCGGACCGAGCTGGCCGACCGCCTCGCCATGTGAGCGAGGCGGCCGGTCGGCCGCGGAGTTCTATTCGGCCGCAACTACTTCGGTCGCGAATTCCCTGATCCGCTGGGGATCCAGGAACGGCCCGGACGTGATACCGCCGTCGACGGGCAATCGAATGTGTTGCGGAAGCTGGACGGGCCGCGCTCCCAGCGGGAGCTGGCCCGCGGACTGGACGTGGACGCGTCCGCGGTCAGCGTCATCGTCGGGCAGTTGCTGCAGCGAGATCTGGTGGTGTGCAAGGTAAGTGAGCGCGACCGCCGGGTCCGGCTGGTCGCGCGGACCGCGCTGGCACCCGGATTCTCGACGAATCGATGCAGACGATCGTCCTGGACGCGTTCATGATCAATGAGCTGGATCCCGCCGCGAAGATGAGCTTGCTCCAGGCACTGGCGCCGCCGGCGGGGACGAGGAGCGCTACCGTTGCGAGCGACTCGATTACTAGCTGAGCCAGCCCGGTCGGCCCGAGGGGGCCTGACCAAGGCTGGCTCGGAGTGGATCAGCCGAGACCGGTGTGCGCGGTGTACGGGCCGTGCACTTCGCGCAGTACTCCGTAGATTTCACCGACCGTCGCGTAGACGCGCACGGCGGCGGTGATCGATCCGATGCAGTTCTCTCCATGGCGGGCCGCGCGACGGACTTCGTCGAGCGCGACGTCGACCTCGCTCTGGTCGCGGTCGGCGCGAGTCTGGGCAATCCGCTTGCGCTGTTGCTCTTCGGCGCTGGGGTCCACGGAGAATGCGGGGACCTCGATCGTGGAGTCGTCGATGAAGCAGTTCACACCGAGGACGCGGCGGGCACCGCTCTCGACGTTCTGCTGATCCTCGTATGCCTGCTGGGAGAGTCGTTCGGCGAACCAGCCGGATTCGATACAGCGGAGCGCGCCGCCGTGTTCGGCGATCACGTCCATATCCGCTTCGACGCGGGCAAGGATCTGGCCGGTGAGCGACTCGACGACATAGGACCCACCGAGCGGATCGGCGACTTTGGCCAGCGAGGTCTCCTCGGCAAGGACCTGCTGGGTGCGCAGCGCGAGCGTCACCGATTCCAGGGTCGGCGTGCCGAGTGCTTCGTCGTAACTGGAAGTGTTGAGCGTCTGGACGCCACCGAGCACGGCTGCCAGCGCCTCGATCGTGACGCGCACGATGTTGGTGTGCGGCGACTGCGCGGTGAGCGAGGAACCCGCGGTGTACGAGAAGATCTGCAGGGCTCGGGCATCGGCTCCGGCGTGGTAACGACTCTCCAGCAGCCGTGACCACGCCGTGCGGGCCGCCCGGAACTTGGCCACTTCCTCGAGCAGGTCCATGCCGGCCGAGAGGAACATGAACAGTTTGTCGGCGAACTGGTCGATGTCCACGCCACGCCTTACCACCTCGTCGAGGTAGGCAACGGTGTTGGACAGGGTCATCGACACCTCTTGCGCGGCATCGGCGCCGGATTCGCGAATGTGGTAGCTGGACAACGCCATCGGCGTCCAGTTCGGCAGGTGCGCCGCGGTGTGCTCCACCACATCGGCGGCCATCCGCAGGCCCGCCTCCGGGGGGAAGATCTGCGTTCCGCGAGCGACATACTCCTTGAGCACGTCGTTCTGGATGAAGATGGCGATGTCGTTCGGGTCCGTGCCCCGCTTCTCCGCGAACGCGGTCACCAGCGCAACCCACAACGGGCCGATCGAGTTCGCGGTCGTGCGAATCTGTTTGACCTGGGACAGCGGGATACCGTCGAACAGCGTCTCGAAGTCGGCGAGCGAATCGATCGGCACGCCGACGCGGCCCACCTCGCCGAGCGCGCGCGGATCGTCGGAGTCCAGACCCAGCTGAGTCGGCAGGTCCAGGGCGACCGAGAAGCCGGTCTGCCCCTGGTCGAGCAGGCGTTTGAAGCGGGCGTTGGTTTCGGCCGCCGAGCCGAAGCCGCCGTACTGTCCCATCACCCACATGCGGTCGTTGTAGCCGCCAGGGGAGATGCCGCGTGTGTACGGCGCTGTGCCCGGCGGTGCGGGTTCGGCGGTGACGTCCGCGGCGGTGTAGACGTCGGCGAGTGGGATACCTGAGCGCGTCGTTCCGGACATGGTGCTCCTAGATCTTTTGGGGGAGAACGGGTTCAGACGCTGAAGAGGTGCACGGCACTGACCGCGACGTCGTTGTCGAGGAAGCCGCCCGCGCAGTGCGTGAGACCGGTGGACGCGCCTGCCACCTGTCGAGGACCGGCTTCGCCACGCAGCTGCGTGACGATCTCGTGCACCTGGGCGATGCCGGTGGCTCCCAGCGGATGTCCCTTCGACATCAACCCGCCGCTCGTGGAGACGGGAATCTGCCCGCCCAGCGAAGTCCGGCCGTCGAGCAGGTACTTGACGCCTTCTCCCGGCGGGCAGAGCAGAAGATCTTCGTAGTGGATCACCTCGGTCACCGTGAACGCGTCGTGCACCTCCGCGACGTCGATGTCCTCCGGGCCGATTCCGGCCTGCTCGTAGGCGACCCGCGCGGCGCGGGTGTCGACCTCGAAATGCCCTGTCGCGGTGGGGTCCCCGCAGCCCGATAGCAGTGCGGTCGCCCCGACGCGGACGGTCTTGCGGTCCAGGCGCGCGGCCACCCGGTCGGACACCACGAGCGCCGCGGCCGCGCCGTCGCCGGTCGGGCAACAGGACAGCAGGGTCAGCGGATCCGCGATCATGCGGGAGGTGAGTACTTCCTCGGCGCTGATCGGATCCCGGTACTGGGCGTACGGATTGTGCTGCGCGTGCGCCCGGTTCTTCACCGCGACGTGCGCGAGATCGGCTGCGTCCGCGCCGATTTCGGCCAGGTAGCTCTTCGCGACGAGGGCGAAGAACGCCGGTGGGGTGAAGCCGAACTCGCCCTCGAACTCCATGCCGTCGGAAGTCAGCGGCTTGCCCTTCTCGGGCCGGACCGACAACTTCTCGACCCCGAGCGCCAGCACGACGTCGTAGAGGCCGGTCATCACCGCCAGCACCGCCTCGCGGAAAGCGGTGGATCCCGACGCGCAGAAGTTCCCGACACCGGTGACGGGGATGCCGCGGACGCCGGCCGCGGCCATCACGAGCTGGCCCACACCGTTTTCTCTCCCCAGCAACCGCCCTGTTCTGGCGTGCCCGGCGTAGACGGCCTGGATCTCTCGCTGATGCAGGCCCGCGTCGTCGACCGCGGCGAGCACCGCTGCCAGGCCGAGGTCCTCGAGCCCGCGCTGGGGAAATTTGCCGAACGGCGTCATACCGATTCCGGCTACGTGTACTCCGGTCACCATCACTCCATCACTCGCTCGAACACGAAGCCCTCGGCGCCGGCGCGCACCGGGCCCGGCACGGCCTGTACCGCGGACCCAGCAGGAAGTTCGCTCGCCAGCAGACTGAACAACGCCGGACCGGAGTCGAGGACGACGACACCCACTGTGATCGGCTGATCGAACCCGAACGGTGGTGTCCGCACGAGCGAGGTCGCCCGCACGCGGCCGCGGGCGGCCAAGTCCTCCCGTTCGAGATTTCGGGAGGCGCACACCGCGCACACCTGACGCGCGGGGAATGCGGCGGCACGGCAGTCGGTGCACCGACTGCCGTGCACGAAGACGGCCCCGCTGTCGGAATGGAAAAACGTGGACAGCTGCATACGACCTCCGGCCCTGCTCATCGGCAGCGTGACAATTCTGAATCCAGGATGTAGTTTACAGGAAGCAGGATTTCAAGCCATCGAGAAGCGGTCGCCGCGCAACCGTTGGCGAGATTGCTCATCAGGCGTAGAAGGAGGCGTACGCGACATGCTCCAGGACTCGGTCCAGTTGATCTCCGTGGATGACCACGTGATCGAGCCGCCGAACATCTGGGTGGATCGACTGCCCGCCAAGTTCCGCGATCGTGGTCCGAAGATTGTCGAGGTCGAGAAGGGCAAGCTCGACTGGGAATACAACGGTCGGCGCTACCCGCTGTCGATGCAGGGAAGTGTTCGTACCCGGATCTTCCACGACGACGAGGGAAAAGCCGCGGTCGGTGGTGAGAAGAAGGCCTCCGCAGGCATCTCCGGTGGCACGCTGGCCGAGCAGTTGGCGAGTCAGGGCAGCGAGATCGTTGCCCGGCACTACGACGACATGATTCCGGGCTGTTACGACCCGAAGGCCCGGGTGCGCGATATGGACGCCGACGGCATCCACGCCTCGATCGTGTTCGCCACCTTCCCGCGATACTGCGGCCAGACCTTCTACGAGGCCGACGACCACGAGCTCGGTCTGGAGTGCATCAAGGCCTACAACGACTGGATGATCGACGAGTGGTGCGCTGCCGCACCGGATCGGTTCATCCCGATGGGCCTGATCCCGCTGTGGGATCCCAAGCTCGCCGCCGCCGAGGTCTACCGCGTCGCGGAGCGTGGCGTGAAGTGCATCTCGTTCACGGAAAACCCTGTGCCGCTGGGGCTTCCGTCCTACTCGACCACGCACTGGGACCCGTTCCTGAGCGCGGTGGAAGAGACCGATTTGCCACTGTGCATGCACATCGGATCGTCTTCGAAGATGTTCGTGCCGAGTCCGGAGGCTTCACCGGCCGTGCCGATCGCGTTGTGCGGCCTGAACTCGATGAGCGCGACGGCCGACATCATCTTCTCCGGGACGCTGAACCGGCACCCGAAGCTGAAGATCGCGCTGTCCGAGGGCGGCAGCGGCTGGGTGCCCTACATCCTGGACCGGATGGACTACACCTGGGAGCGCACGCGGCTCGAGATCGACAAGACCGAGCGTCCCTCGGACCTGTTCCGCAAGCACTTCTGGACCTGCTTCATCAGCGACCCGACCGCGATCGCGCTGCGCGACCGGATCGGCATCGACCGGATGCTGTGGGAGTGCGACTATCCGCACAACGACTCGAACTGGCCGGACGCGCGCAAGCTCGCCGCCGAGGAGTTCGCGGACGTGCCGGACGCGGATGTGAAGAAGATCTGCGAGACGAATGCTCGCGAGCTGTTCCACTTTCCCGCCACCGGTGCCTGACCAGCGGCACCGAACACACGAGTGACCTGAGCCCCGGTATTTCTCCATACCCGGTACCGGGCTCCGCCTCGACCGGCACACGCTAGGAGCGATTTCTCTCATGCCCACGATTCCCGAACTGATCAGGGCAGCGGTGGCCGCGCACCGCGAGTCCGTCGCCGTAGTCGACGGCGATCGGACCGCAACATTCGGTGCGGTGGGGGAACGCACCATTCGCCTGGCCAACGCGCTGAACGGCCTGTCCGACATCGAAGACGGCCGGGTCGCCATCCTGATGCGCAACCGGCTCGAATATGTCGAGGCCGATCTCGCGATCGCGCGTGCGGGCCGGGTCAAGGTGCCGATCAACCCCAAGCTCTCCGACGACGAGCGCGCCTTCGTGATCGACGATTCCGAAGCCGACATCGTGCTGACGGAATCGAGCGAACTCGACCGCGTGCGTAACACCATCGGCGACCGCAAGGTCCAGGTCATCAGCGTCGACGGCCCTGCGGCCGGTGTGCACGGGTACGAGGAGATTCTCGCGAGCGCCTCGATGAACGAGCCTGTGCTGGAACCGAATTCGGAGCGGCTGAGCCAATTCCTGTACACCTCGGGTACGACCGGGCGGCCCAAGGGCGCCATGCTGCTCGATCGGTGCCGGGTGTCGGCGACGACGATGTCGCTGGTCGAGGAGTTCGCCGTGACGCCCTCGGACGGCATGATCCACGCCGGGCCGCTCTCGCACGGGTCGGCGTCCAAGCTGCTGACGTTCTTCGTCCGCGGTGCGCGCAACATCGTGATCCCGAAATTCGAGCCGGAAATCTTCCTACGTGCGGTCCGGGAGTCGGGCGGGACTTCGTCGTTCGTCGTGCCCACGATGATCCAGATGTTGGTGGAGCACGCGCATACGGACCCGACGACGAACGCGTGGGGTCTGCGGAACCTGACCTACGGCGGCGCGTCGATGTCCCGCCAGACCCTCGATGCGGCGGCCGAGGTCCTCGGCGGTGTGGTGACCCAGGTCTACGGCTCGTGTGAAGCGCCGCATCCGGTGCTGGCGCTGCGTCATCGTGAGCAGGCCGATCCGCGGCTGCCTGGTCGTGACGTCGTTCCGGCCGGATATCCGGCGCTCGGCGTGGACGTGCGTCTCGTGGACGAGAACGGCGCCGACGCCGCGGCTGACAACGGTGTGCGCACAGGCGAACTCTGGGTGCGTGGGCCCAATGTGATGGTCGGCTACTGGCGTCGGCCCGAAGCGACCGCGGAGTCCCTCGTGGATGGCTGGTACCGCACCGGAGACGTGGTCTCGGTCGACGGCGACGGACTGTACACGCTGGTGGACCGCGTGAAGGACATCGTGATCACCGGCGGCCTCAACGTCTACCCGGCCGAGGTCGAGCGGGTGCTTCGCGAGTTGCCGGGCGTGGCCGAGACCGCCGTGGTCGGCATCCCTGACGAAAAGTGGGGCGAACTCGTCACCGCCGTGATTGTTCCGCGGTCGCCGGAGGCAGTCGACGAGGACACCGTAATGGCATGGGTGAGGGAGAAGCTGGCAGGTTACAAGAAGCCACGCCGGGTGCTGTTGGTCGACGACCTGCCGAAGGGATCGACCGGCAAGATCCTCAAGCGCGAGGTGCGTGAGCTCGCCACCCAGCGCCGGGGACAGCTGGAGCGGACCGATTAGGTCCGCACCGAAATTTCGAAGCGCACGAATTTCTCTACAGCACAACATTTTCGACAGGCAATGCCTGGAGGCAACTCATGAATTCAGCCACTGAGGGCGGTCGAGTGCCGCCGGCGAAATCGGACGGGCGCCCCGTGTGCCCGGTCGATCATCACTCACCCGAGTACGGCACCACCGCCCGGGATCTACACGACGAACTGCGCAGCGAATGCCCGGTCGGCTGGAGCGACGCGCACGGCGGCTTCTGGGTGATGAGCGGATATGAAGCCATCAAATCCGCATTGACCGACACAGCCCGGTTCTCCTCGGCCAAGACCAAGGAACCCGACGGCAGCTGGAGCGGCGGATCCACCATCCCGACCACTCAGCGGGCACCATTGCTGCCGCTGGAAATGGACCCGCCGCTCGGGGTCCGCTATCGCTCGCTCGTGCAACCCTGGCTGCGTCGCAATTCCGTCGAGTCGCTGCGCCCGATGGTGCTCGGCTACGTCGATCGTCTGCTGGATCGGCTTGCTCCGAACGGTCGATTCGACGTGGTCACCGACATCGGCGCGCCGGTGCCCGCGATGGTCGTGACCGTGCTGCTGGAGATCGACGAGTCGCTGGCCGAGCGGATCGCCTGGCCATTCCACGCTTACGAGTCGGTGGACAAGAACAGCGCGGAATTCGACCGGGTAGTCGCGGAGATGGGCTGGGTTCGCGATCTGCTCGAGAAGCTGACTCACCAGCGCCGGGCCGAGCCCGGCGACGACATGGTCAGCCGCATCGTCACCGCCGAAATCGACGGTGCGCCACTGCCGGTGGATGACTGCGTCGGAATCCTGATGACCCTCGTCGGCGGTGGCGTGGACACCACAACCAACGCGCTCGCGCACGCCCTGGACTATCTCGACCGCGATCGCGATCTCCGGCAGCGAATCATCGACGAGCCCGGTGTGGTGCCCCAGATCGTCGAAGAACTCCTGCGGGTCTTTCCGCCCGTCTGGCAACTCTCGCGCCGGGTGACCGAGCAGACGGTACTGGGCGATGCCGTCCTGGAACCCGGTGAGCGCGTGATGCTTTCGGTGCTGTCCGCGAATCACGACCCCGATGTGTTCCCGGATCCGGCGACGGTGGACATCGACCGCCCGCCCAGCCGTCACGTTACGTTCGGCTGGGGGATCCACCGCTGCGTGGGCTCCTATGTCGCCAGGCTCGAGCTCGAAGTCATGATCGAGCGGATCGTGGTTCGGCTTCCCGACCATCGCATCGTCCGCGAGGAGTCCCGCCGGTACGCGGCGAGCGGCAACGTGGACGGTTACATCAGCATGCCCGCAGTGTTCACCCCGGAACCTCCCCGGTGAACACGTCATTTCGGAGGCGCCCGTGAAAGACCGATTCGATGTCGTCGTGGTGGGAGGCGGTACGGCCGGCTGCATCCTCGCCGCCCGGCTCAGCGAGAACCCGTCCCGCCGCGTCCTGCTGTTGGAGGCAGGTCCGACGGACCGCAATCTGTTCGTGCAGGTGCCCGCCGGAGTCAAACAGCTCAACGCCGGATTCAACTGGCGCTACGAGGCCGAGCCCGACGCCAGCCGCGACGGCGTGGTGGAGAGCTGGGCGGCAGGTCGGCTGCTCGGCGGCGGCAGCTCCATCAATGGCATGATGTGGGTGCGCGGGCACGCTGCGGACTACGACGCGTGGGCCAAGAATGGTTGTCCGGGTTGGGATTTCGCGACGATGGAGCCGTATTTCCGGCGCGCGGAGCACTATGAGGTCGGCAGCAGCGAGTTCCGCGGATATGCCGGACCGCTGCACGTTACTCCGGTGCGAGTGGACCATCCGGTGACGGACCTGTTCCTCGAAGGGGCGCAGAAGGCCGGGCATCCGCTCCAGGAGGATTACAACGGCGCGGTGCAGACCGGCGTCGGGTACTCCCAGGTTTCCCAGCGGCGGGGCTGGCGGCACAGCACCGCCCGCGCGTACCTGGCGCCGGCGAGACGTCGGCGTAATCTCACCATCCGCACCGGTGCCGAAGTGCTGAAGGTCCTCATGGACAACGGTCGGGCCACCGGTGTCATGTATCGCACGGGTGGCCAGGTGCATCGGGTGCGCGCGGAGAGCGAGGTCGTGCTCAGCGCGGGAACGTTCGCCACACCCAGACTCCTGATGCTGTCCGGCATCGGTCCCGCCGCAAATTTGCGCGAAAGCGGCATCGATGTCGTCGCGGACGTGCCGGGTGTCGGCTCGAACCTGCAGGAACATCCGATCACGCTATTCCTGCACCAGCTCGACATGCGCACGCTGAACCAGGAACTGACGCCGGGCCGGGTGCTGCGTCACGGCCTGGACTACGTGATTCGTGGGCGCGGTGCGGTCACGAGCCCGTCGTGCCACGCGATGGTCTACGCCGGCACCTCGGATTCGGGGGCCTCGCGATACCAGATCATGTTCAGTCCGTTCGGTGTCGTCGGCAAGCCGTCGGCGACCTCGGTGGAGGACGCCGGTACCGACGATCCGCTGGGTGGGCCGATCAACCACGACGTCAACGCGATGAAACTGCTTCCGCAGTCGTCGGTCACGACCTATCCGTGTGTGCTGCACCCGAGCTCTCGTGGCACGGTCCGGCTCCGCGCCGGCGATCCCACCGGCAGGCCGGTCATCGACATGCAGTTGCTGGGTGAGCGCTCGGATGTGCGGGAGATGATTACCGCGGCGCGGATGTTGCGCGATATCTATGCTGCGGAGCCGCTCGCCGGACATGTTGTGGCAGAACTGAAGCCGGGTCCGGACGTGCAGTCCGACGACGAGTGGGAGGCGTATCTGCGTACGCACACCTTCCGGGCTGAACATGGTGTCGGCACGGCCCGGATGGGATCGGACGATGAGGCAGTGGTGGATCCCGAGTTGCGGGTGCGGGGAATCGCTGGTCTGCGCGTTGCCGATGCGTCGGTCTTCCCGACCCTGGTCAGCGGCAACACCAACGCGGCGGTGGTCGCGGTGGCGGAACGCGCCGCGGATCTGATCAGGCAACCGGCGAGTATCGCCGGGACCGTGAGCTGACCGTCACGCATCCACAGTAATGGGGGCCGCCGAATTCGGCGGCCCCCATTTACCTTTCGGGAATCAGTTCAGCGTCAGACCGCCGTCGCAGTCGAAGATCGCTCCGGTGATGTAGGCGGCCCGGTCCGATGCCAGGAACAATGCCAGGTCGGCGATTTCCGTTTTTTCGCCCAGCCGCCCGACCGGGATCTTGCGCAGCAGTGCTTCGGACTTCTCCGGGGTATCGATGAGCCGGCTGGTTCCCTCGGTGTTCGCGATGTAGCCGGGGGAGATGGCGTTGACCCGGATGCCCTCGCCGCCCCATTCCAGCGCGAGATTCTTTGTGAGCATGTTGATTCCGGCCTTCGCCGCACCCGCGTGCGATTGCTCGGCCATCGGCCGGACCGCCTGTGGCGCGCTGATCGAGATGAGTGCGGCGCCCGGCCGCCGCAACAGATCGTAGCTGTGCTTGAGGACGTTGTAGGTCCCGATCAGATCGATGTCGATGACCGTGCGGAATCCGTTGGAGGACAGCTTGTTCACCGGCGCGAGGAAGTTCCCGGCCGCGCCGGACAGCACGACGTCGATCAGGCCGTGGCGCTCGTGGCACAGCTCGAGTGCGGCGCGCACGGCCTCGGCGTCACGCACGTCGGCCACTGCGTAGTCGGCGCTGCCGCCGGCCGAGGTGATTGTGTCGGCCGCGGCGATCAGCTTCTCCTCGGTGCGGCTGACCAGTGTGACGTGTGCGCCCTTCTCCGCGAAGCGGGTGGCGACGCCCAGGTTGACGCCGCTCGAGCCGCCGGAGACGAATACGACTCGGCCTTTGAGCATGTCGTCCCGGAACGGGTCGGTAGGTACATCGGTCATAGGGTTCCCTTTCAGTGACTTGGCGCTGCGACGGCTTTCTGCACTGCTGCCAACACATCGCGGGTCAGTGGTTTGCGGGCGACCCCGAGGTTGGCCCGAAGTTCGTCCGGGGCGGTCAGTCGTGCGCCAGCGTGCCCGCGGGCATGCTGATCACTCGCGCCTCGGTGTACTCCTCGAAACCACCGACCCCGTATTCGTCGCCGATTCCGCTGCGCCGCATGCCGCCTCGGGGAGTATCGACGCCGTAGTACTTCGCTCCGTTGCAGTCGACGATGGCGGTGCGGATGCGCCGTGCCACCGCCACCGCGCGCGTCGCCGACGCCGAGGCCACTGCACCCGCGAGGCCGAACTCGGAGTTGTTGGCGATCGCCACCGCGTGATCGTCTCCGTCGTGCGGAATAACGGCCAGTACCGGGCCGAATGCCTCTTCCTGGGCAGCGAAGGAGGACGGCTCGACATCAGCGAGCACCGTGGGCTCGACGAAGTAGCCGTGCGCAGTCTCGGGCTTGCCGCCGCCGGCGACCACTCGTGCACCATCGTGCAGGGCATGTTGCACGAACGACAGGACCTTGGCCTGCTGGGTTGCGCTGATCAGCGGACCCATGTGGGTCTGCGGATCGGACGGGTCGCCCCACCGGATCGCGGCTGCCGCGTCGGCCGCGATGGCAAGGCCCTCCTCATAGCGGGAGCGAGGCAGCAGTAGGCGCGTCAGATTGGAGCAGCCCTGACCGGCGTGCCGGGTCATCCGCAGGACGTTCGCCCGGACCACGGACTCGAGGTCGGCGTCGTCGAGCATGATGTTGGCGGATTTGCCGCCGAGCTCCATGACGAGATTCTTGGTCGTCTGCCCCGCGGCGGCGGCGATCGCCGCGCCGACGGTGGTCGAGCCGGTGAACGTCACCATGTCCACGCGGGGGTCGGTCGTCAGCTGTACCCCGATGCGGTCGCGCGAGGAGGTCAGGATGTTGACCACGCCCGCAGGGATATCTGTGTGTTCGGCGACCAACTCGGCGAACAGATTCGCGGTCCACGGCGTCAGTGGCGAGGGCTTGAGCACGACCGCGTTCCCGGCGGCGAGCGCGGGGCCGAGCTTCAGCATGATCTGCTGGAACGGATAGTTGTACGGGGTGATCGCGGTGACCACGCCGACTGCTTCGCGCAACACGAGCCGGTCGCTGTCGCCTGTCGCTCCCGGGACGGGCTCGAGCCACGACTCGTATCGGTAGCCCTCGGCAAGTCCGGCCCAGTAGTCGATCTCGTCGATGGTCTTGTCGAGCTGCAGCTCACGGGTCATGACGACCGGGCAGCCGACTTCGGCGACCAGCACGGGGCGCAGCCGTTCGGCGTGCGCGCGCAGGGCGCTCTGGAGTTGCCGCAGACAGCGCGCGCGAAAAGCCGGGTCGCTGCGCCATGTGCCCTCGTCGAAGGCGGTGCGCGCTGCGGCGACCGCGAGGTCGGCGTCGGCGACGTCCGCGTCGGGAGCGGTACCGAGCACCTGCTCCTGGTAGGGGTCGATGTTGTCGTAGACGGCGCCGTCCACTGCCGGTACCAACTTGCCGTCGATCAGCAGACGCGGTTCCAGGCCGATCTCGCGGTCCAGCGCTCGGGCTTGTCCGTCCATTGTGTTGCTCCCGTCCCGCGTCCTGGCCCGCAAGGCGGCCCACGCGAATACGCTCGGTAGAAATTAGGATCCTGGATACGTTCGAACGAACACTACTTTACCTGGGTTCGGGAGTCTGTGTATCCTGCATACAGGATTTCAAATCGTCAATGCCCGGTCGAGTGCCACGGCAGCTCGGAGCGGGATCGAAAGGCAGGAGTCGATGGTTCATCCGTTCCGGTTCGGACTCATGTCCCGAAGTGGCAACTCCGCCAAGGCCATTACCGACCATGCGAAGCGCGCCGAGGCGCTCGGCTATCACTCGCTGCTCTACAACGATCATTACCTCGGCCCCGGGCCGGCCATGGCCGAAGCGCACCACCCGATACAGGAGGTGGCCCCGATACCGGCCGCCACGCTGGCCGCTGCGGTGACCGACACTCTGGTGATCGGATTCCGCGTGCTCTGCGTCGACTACCACAACCCGGTCGTGCTGGCCAAGGAGCTGGCCACGCTCGACCTGCTGAGCGAGGGTCGCCTCGACATCGGCCTCGGCGCGGGCTGGATCGCCGCGGAATACGCCGCGATGGGGATCGCGTTCGACCGTCCGGGTGTGCGGATCGCCAGGCTGGGCGAGACAGTCGAGGTGCTGCGCGCCTGTTTCGGCGAGGGACAAGTGGACGTGCGGGGCACACACGGTGTGCACGCGTCGGGATTCGAAGGAGTTCCGAAGCCCGTGGGCAATCCGCCGATCACCATCGGCGGCGGCGGACCGAAGGTCCTGAGTCTGGCCGCCCGAGTCGCCGACATCGTCGCATTCAATATCAACAACGCGACCGGCAAGCTCGGACCGGACGGTCCCCGCTCCGCGACTGCGGCACTGACGAAGGAGAAGGTCGACCTGGTCCGCGCGGCCGCAGGGGACCGATTCGACGACATTCAGCTGGAGATAGGCAGTTATTTCACCGTCGTCACCGACGACGTGGAAGGTGCCGCCGCCGCATTGCCCGCCCAGACCGGCGGCATGCTCGATCTCCCGTTGTCCGAACTGCTCGAGCATCCGCACGTCCTGATCGGTGACGTCTCTCGTATCTGCGACACGCTCGTCGAGCGCCGGGAGCGGTACGGATTCAACTACGTCACCGTCCGCGAAGCCGATATGGAGTCGTTCGCGCCAGTGGTGGAGAGGCTGGTGGGCAAGTGAGCGTCTTGGGCGAAGCGGGTCTGATCGCGTCGCACCACACGATCTCGGGTGCACCGGTCAACGAGCCGGCCCGGAACTCGTTCGCCGAGCGTGTCGCAGCCGCGGCAGACGCGGGGTTCACCGGCATCGGGCTGACCGTGCTCGACCACGACCATCTGCGTGAGTCCGGGGTCGGTAACCAGGAGTTGCGCGAGATCCTCGACCAGCACGGGGTCGGGGTGCCCGAGGTCGAGTTTCTCAATGGCTGGTGGGCCGCCGGTGAGCGGCTGGCCGCGGACCGCGCCGCCGAAGAACGCATCTACGCCTTCGCCGAAGCCTTCGGCTCGAGACATCTCAACGTGGGTGCCAGTGTGCCGCCCGGCCAGGAACCGCCATCGGAGCTGCTGGTCGAGCGTTTCGCGGGGATCTGCGACCGCGCCGCCGAGCACGGATTGCTGGTCGGCCTCGAGTACATGCCGTTCTTCGCGCTGTCCACACTCGGACGGGCGTGGGAGGTCGTGCGCGAAGCCGATCGGCCCAACGGCGGTCTGGTCGTCGATGTGTGGCACCACCTGCGCGGGCCCGACGCGCCCGAGGTGCTGCGTACTGTGCCCGCGGACAAGATTGTCACCGTTCAGCTCGGTGACGGCGCCGCGGATCCCGTAATGCCGTTGCTGCAAGAGTCGATCAGCGCTCGGCTCTGGCCGGGTGAAGGCGCGCTCGATGTCGTAGGTCTGCTGCGAGTGCTGAACGAGCGCGGTGTGAACGTGCCGGTCGGCGTCGAGGTCGTCGCCACGCACGTCCAGGGGCTCCCGGTCGGCCGGGCGGCCTCCGAAGCGGCGAGGTCGGCCCGCAACGTGCTGGCCGCCGCGTCATCCTCGCGGAGCACCGAGTGAGGTATACGCGCCTGGGCGCCTCGGGCCTGACCATCTCCTCACTTGTCCTGGGCACGGCCAACTTCGGTGACACCGTGGACACGGCGGCGGCGACCGAATTGGTGGCCGCCGCGCTGGACGCGGGGGTCACCACGTTCGACACAGCGGATGTCTACGCCGGTTCGAAATCCGAGCAGATATTGGGTGCGGCGCTACCGCACGCTCGTCGCGATCAGCTCGTGATCTGCTCCAAAGTCGGTCTGCGCCCGGGAGATTCGGATGCCGACCACGCTGCGGTCGTGGCGGGTCGCGCGGATCACGCCGAGCGGTGGTCGCACGGTATCGCGCCGACCGATGCCGGCCTGTCCCGTAAGCACGTCATCGCCGCGGTCGAGGACAGCCTGAACCGGTTGCGGACCGACTACCTCGATCTCTACCAAGTGCATCGATTCGATCCGGACGTTCCGCTGGAGGAAACGCTGCGGGCTCTGGAGGATCTGGTCCGCAGCGGCAAGGTGCGATACGTCGGGTGCTCGGCGTACGCGGCATGGCAGTTGTACCGGGCACTGTGGCTGAGCGAGCGAGAAGGGCTGGCGCGCTTCGAGTCCGTGCAGGTCCGCTACAACCTGGTCGACCGCAAGGCCGAGGCGGAACTGCTCCCGGCCGCGAGCGCGGCCGGGGTGGGAGTGCTGGCCTTCCAGGTGCTGGCCGGTGGTGTCCTCACCGGAGGCTCGGCCAGGTCATCGCGCCCGGCCGTGGCCGGGCGCTACGGGGGAGGAGCACTCACCGGACGTGCGGAGCGGCTCGCGGCAATCTCCGAATCCGCCGGTCTGCACCCGGCTCAGGTGTGCCTGGGGTGGGCGCTCTCGCGTCCGAGCGTGACCGCGGCGATCGTCGGTGCGGGTTCGGCGCGGCAACTGGCCGAGCTGATCGCAGTCGCGACCGATGGCGTGCCCGCACAGACGCTGGCCGAGGCCGATTCGATCGGCCGGGACGAATGATGTTCCCCGGCCGGCAGTGATGTGGCGCACTAACGTTGACATCGCCTTACTATTCAGGAATCCTGGATCCAAGATCTTATGGAGGTGTGCATGGGCGTCCGGACCGAGGAACGTACAACGCAGTCGTTCTGGCAGCGCGCCGAAGTGCTCGGAGATAAGCCCGCCGTCATCGATCCGGACGGCGCGGTCACGACATTCGCCGAGCTGAACGCGGCCGGAAACCGCGTGGCGAACGGACTTGCCGCGTTCTCGCTGGGTGACGACGACGTAGTCGCGATGGTGTTGAAGAACGGCCACACGGTCTATGAGGTCTTCTCCGCGGTGCTGCAGATCGGTGGCTACTTCACCCCGGTCAATTGGCATCTCACGGCGCAAGAGATCGGCTACATCCTGCGGGACAGTGGTGCCAAAGTTGTTGTGGCGCAGGCAGAATTCGCCGACGTCGTGCGTGCGGCCGCCGAGGCGGCCGACATACCGCCGGAGCGTCGGCTGCTGGTGGGCGGCTCGGCGGAGGGGTTCACATGCTACGAATCGTGGAAGGCCGCGCAATCGCCCGCCGCACCCGCCGTCCGTGGTCCCGGTCACCGGCTCTACTACACATCGGGCACCACGGGTAAGCCGAAGGCGGTCCTCAAGCCCCGCCCGAAGGGCGACGCGGACACGGCCGCGGTCAACTTCTCCACGAGGCTGTTCGGTCATTCGGGCCTGGGCATCGGCGAGGATGAAGCCCATCTCGTGACCGGGCCGACCTATCACCCGTCTCCGCTGGGGTACGGCATGGCCGCGCTGCACTTCGGGCAGACGGTCGTGCTGATGGACAAGTGGGACGCCGAGGACACGCTGCGACTGATCCAGAAGCACCGCATCACCGGTTCACACTTCGTCCCCACGATGTTCCACCGGATGCTCCGGCTGCCCGAGGACGTGCGCGCTTCCTACGACGTGTCCTCGCTGCGGGCGGTCGTCCACGCGGCCGCGCCCTGCCCGCCGGACGTCAAACGGGCGATGCTCGAGTGGTTCGGTCCGATCGTGTGGGAGTACTACTCGTCCTCGGAAGTCGGTGGCACACAGGTCAGTCCGGAGGAATGGCTGCGCAGGCCGGGAACGGTGGGCCGCCCTTACGCCGGTGCGGATCTGCGCATCCTCGATGACCAGGGTGTCGAACAGCCCACGGGCACTGCCGGACTCGTGCATTTCAAGCTCGTCACGCCGTTCGAGTACAAGGGCGATCCGGAGAAGACGGCGTCGGCCCGGCATGGCGATTGGGTGACTGTCGGCGATATCGGATACGTCGATGACGAGGGCTATCTGTTCCTGTGCGACAGGGCCGCGGAGACGATCATCTCCGGTGGCGTGAACATCTACCCGGCTGAGGTCGAGGCCGCTCTGCTGGCCCACCAGTCCGTCGAGGACGCCGCGGTGATCGGGGTACCGAACGAGGAATGGGGCGAAGAGGTCAAAGCCGTTGTGGAGCTTCGCGACGGCGTCGTGGGCACCCCGGAACTGGCGCAGGAGCTCATCGATCACGCCAGGGAGCGCACCGCGAAGTTCAAGTCACCGCGATCGGTCGATTTCGTCGAGGCGTTGCCTCGCCAATCGAACGGCAAGCTGCTGCGGCGACAGGTTCGGGCGCCGTACTGGGAAAACCACACCCGCAGCATCTGAACCCGGATATTCCGGAAACGTAAAAGGAGAGCAATGACCGAATATGAGCGCATTGTCGTCACCACCGATGAGAAGGGTGTGACGCTGCTGGAACTGAACCAGCCCGACCGGCTGAACCCGATCGACCCGCTGTCGACCGAGAGCGAGATCCAGGCCGCACTGCACGAGGCCGAGCACGATCCGGCGGTGCGTGTGGTCATCATCACCGGCCGTGGCCGCGCCTTCAGCGTGGGCGCCGATCTGCGTAACAAGCCGGAGCCCAAGACGGAGTTCGACAAGAACGCGACGATGCCGCAGCGCCTGGCGTACGACTACTCGTACGGTCTGATGTGGAAGACGTTGCTGCACTTCAAGAAGCCGATCATCGCCGCGGTGAACGGGTACGCCCTCGGGGGCGGCTGGGAAGTGGCGCACCTGTGCGATCTGATCATCGCGAGTGAGACGGCCGTGTTCGGCGCGATCGAGGTCGAGCTGGGTGTCAATCCGTTCGCGATGTCGACGAACTATCTGCCGAAGATGGTCGGCAAGCACCGCGCGATGGACATGATCCTGAACGGGCGCAAGATCAACGCTCAGGAAGCGCTGGAGTACGGCCTGGTCAACAAGGTCGTGCCCGTCGAGTCCTTGATGAAGGAGGCGCGGGCGCTGGCCGAGGAGATCGCCGCCCGTCCGCCGCTGACCATGGCGCTGACCAAGCGCCTGGTTCACCGCGCGATGCACGTGGACGAGGACTACGAGCTCGAGCGCGCGTTCGCCTATCTGCTGCGCAGCACCGATGACACGAAGGCGGCGTGGGCCGCGGCAGCCAACCGCGAAGAGCCCCCGGCCTACAAGGGCCGCTGAGACCGCTTGATCAAAATCAGGCTAAGCAAGGCAGGACCACGGGCAGCACAGCCGCTCCGTGGTTCTTGCGGTATGTGAACAACGAGGAGTCGAATGAACGGCAGTGAAGAGAGCGGGGTCGGCAAGGCGATTGCCCGCCTGTTACTGCGTACTGCGGTGGGGGGCACCATGATTGCGCACGGTGTCAAACACGGACGGAGCCTGGACGGTACCGCGGGCTGGTTCGGGTCCATCGGTTTTCGGGAGCCGCGCCTGCAGGCCCAGGCCAGTGCCGTCGCCGAGATCGGCGCGGGTGTCGCACTTCTGGCAGGGGCAGGCACGACGCTCGCCTCGGCGGCGGTCGTCGGCACGATGGGCGTAGCTGCCTATTCGGTCCACCGGAAGAACGGTTTCTTCATCACTGGTGAGGGCTGGGAGTACGTCGCCAACCTGGCTGCGGCCTCGGTAGCGCTGGCGGGCTTGGGGCCCGGCCGATGGAGTATCGACCGTGGCCTGGGTATCGAGCATCGTGGCGGGCGGGCCGCTGTGGTCGCGGCCGTGCTCGGCGTGGCCGGTGCGGCCACCCAACTGGCCACGTTCTACCACGAACCCTGATTGCTACCGCACGTAACAGCGGGGGTTCGGACGATTGTCCAGCCGGCGCATCGGGTGGCGTCGGTCGCCGGTCGAGTGAATAAGTGAGCGTGGTCGTGAGCGAAGTAGCTGTCCTACCGACATCCGGGCGTGGGGTGCACATCATCGACCCCGCGGCGATCGAATGGTCGTATCCTGCCCCGCGGGCGGGCCGTGATCCCGAGGCGACCCGGAACTCGGGGGTGCAGGAGAAGTGGTTCGTCAAACCCTCTCCCGACGATGATCGGTTTCCGGTCTCCGCCATACGCTTTCGGCCCAACTACGTATTCACCCGGCACTGGCACACCGAAGGTGAGTTCATGCTCATCCTGCGCGGTTCGGCCGCAGTCGGGGACCAGGAGGTCGGCAGCGGCGGCATGGCCTACAACGACGCCCGGACCATCTACGGCGCCGAGGCCGCGGGGCCGGACGGCTGCGACTTCCTGATGATCCGTCGTGCCTGGGCCCGTAACACCGTCGTGGCCACCGCCGAGGACATCGCGAAGGCGGAGGCCGACGGCATCGTGAACTCCCTGGACCGCGTGGCGGGCGGCCTGTCCGAGCGCGGCTTGCACGTATTCGATCCCGAGTCGGTGACGCGGGCGCAGGACCCCGCTACGGGGCTGACGATGCGCCACCTGATCCCGGCCGACCAGGCCGCGGACCGCCCGCCGGTAGCGGTGGTCGACGTCCCCGCAGCGAAGCCGGTCGAGTGGAAGAACATCGAATTCGGCCTGCTCCTTTTCGTTCTGAACGGGACGGTCGCGGTGGACGGGGACGAAGTTCCCGCCGGGCACATGGTTCAGGTCGACGCCGGTCACAGCTTCACAATTCGCGCGTTGCCGGCGGACGGTGCGCAGGTCTTGAGCGTGCGGCCCGTCGCGGCGCCCGTGCACAGCGCCGCATCGTAAGTGTCTCGATCACTTTCGGCGTTTCCATAGAAGGAGAAGGTATGTCTGACTCAGCTGGTGAAGTGGTCCGGGAGTTCACTCGGGCCATGCGAGACGGGGAGCTGGACCGCGCCCTGGACGATCTCGCCACCGACGACATCGTCTTCGAGAACGTCCCGATGCAACCGCCGGCGCAGGTGGTGTCCGGGCGCGAGATCGTGCGATCGAGGCTGGCCGCGCTCTACGAGGTCGGCACCGCGGAGCGGTTCGACATCGTGCACCAGATCGAGGACGGCGATGTCGTGATGCACGAGCGGATCGACTCGTTTCGCTTCCCGCCCGGCACGTTTCCGAAGGGCGACGTGTTCGCCATGCGGGTCGCGAGCGTGTTCACCGTCCGGGACGGCCGGGTGGCCAGCTGGCGGGACTACTACGACCTCGGCGTTTTCGAGATCGAACTCGGTGTGGATCTGGCTGAGTTCGGGCGGATCGTCGGGCATCGGTATGCCGAGAGCCGCCCGTCCTGAGTCGGTAAACGACTCCGAATGATCGAGCGCTGAGGCGAATTCGATCGGATCGGCCGTCGTGGCGATGCGGCGGGGATCGGAACATCGCAGGCCGAGCGGGTCACCGTTGCGTCGAGCGGCAGGGGCGACCTATACTTTGAAAATACTGGATCCAGGATTCCGGAGGGATATGTGAGCGACGCAGAAGCACGCCGAGCGGTTCGGGAAAAGGTCCTGGGCGGATTGCAGGCTCGTACGCCTGAAGTCCAGGCCATGGTGGATTCGCCATTGGCGCAGCCGTTGCTCGCGTGGAGCGGTGAGCGCACCTGGGACGTCTGGGCCCGGCCCGGACTCGACCTGAAAACGCGATGCCTGGTCAATGTCGCGATGCTCGCGGCGATGGGGACCGAGCGTGAATTGCGGTTCCACATTCGCGGCGCGCTCCGCAACGGCAACACGCCAGAGGAGATCGCGGAGGTGGTGATGCAGTTGGCCAACTACGCGGGAATGCCGCTGGCGACCGAGGCGATGCTGGCTCTCATCGAAGTCGCCGAGAGCTTTGCAAAGGAACAAGCCGACGCCGGATGACCACGGTCCGGTTTTCCAGGTGTTCGAATTCGAAATTATCAGACCCGTTGTGGGAGAAGGTTTGGTGTAATGACTACTACGACTGAACGCTCGGTAACCTTTCTGCCGGAACCGATTCCGGAGAAGAAGCTCAATCACTTCGTGATCTCGACCGACGATCACCTGATCGAGCCCGCCGACATGTTCAACGGCCGGATTCCCGCCAAGTTCGGTGATCGCGGGCCGCGGATCATCGATGTCAACGGCGTCGAGGCTTGGAAAATCGAGGACCAGGTCCTGCACAACATGGGCCTGAACGCGGTCGCCGGTCGCCCGCCGGAAGAGTGGGACGACGAGCCCACCAACTTCCAGGAACTGCGGAAGGGCTGCTTCGACATCGAGGCTCGCATCCACGACATGGACCTCAACGGCGTCTACGCGTCGCTGTGCTTCCCGTCCCGGGTCGCTGGATTCGGTGGTGCGCGATTCGCCGACCTCGAGGACCCCGAGCTGGGCCTGGCCTGCGCGAAGGCCTGGAACGACTGGTACTACGAGGAATGGATGTCCCCGTACCCGGACCGGATCATCGGGCTGCAGGTGCCGTGGCTGCTGGACGGCAAGATCGGCGCGGAGGAGATCTACCGCAATGCGGCGCGCGGCGTCCGCGCGCTGAGCTTCCCCGAGGTGCCTTCCAAGCTCGGGCTGCCCAGTCTCGCGAGTGGCCACTACGACGAGATCTTCAAGGCCTGCGAGGAAACCAACACGGTGATCTCGCTGCACACGGGCTCGTCCGGCATGCTGAACGACGTCGACAAGGACCTCGGTCGCGATGTCTTCGTCGCGCTGTTCCCCGCGTACGCCCTGCTGTCCGGCATGAGTTGGCTGTACTCGGGTGTCCCGTCCAAGTTCCCGAATCTGCGAATCAGCCTGGCAGAGGGCGGTATCGGTTGGGTTCCGATGATCTTCGATCGGCTGAAGTACATCGAATCGCACGCCGGCATGGCGTCCACGTTCGACGGGTGGCGGGACAAGCAGTACTCGCCGACCGAGGTCTTCGCGCGCAACTTCTACTTCTGCACCTTCGACGACCCGTCGGGCTTCCTGCTGCGCGACCGCATCGGCCTGGACAAGATCACCATCGAGGTGGACTACCCGCACGCCGACGGCAGCTGGCCCCACACCCAGCCCTTCCTGAAGGAACTGCTCAAAGACATCCCGAGGGACGAGGCGGAGAAGATCACCTGGCGTAACGCCGCGAAATTGTTCAGCCATGAGGTCCCGGAAGATATCGCCTCCGGTGAGCGCGATTTCCGGACCACCATCGACTGGTCGACTGTCACCTCTTGAGACGCGACCCACAAGTGCCGGCCGGGGCAAAAGAGTTCGGCCGGCACTTGATCGACGGCATTGGATATAACGAAGAAAGTATGGTGACCCGACCGTGACAACAACCGGTTCCGGGCAATGGCGTGGCGTCGATCAGCTCGGCTTCGTCGTCGAGGACATCGAGGAAACGATGGCCTTCTGGAACGAGACGATGGGTGTCGGCCCGTTCTTCTATCTCGAGCGCTCGGCAACCTCGAATCTCTACTATCGCGGCGAGAAGACCCAGGTCGTCAGCTCTACCGCGCTGGCGCAGGCCGGTGGCGTGCAGATCGAGCTGATCCAGTTGCGTAACGACACTCCGAGTGCCTATCGCGATATGAATCCGTATGGTCCCGGGGCGCTACACCACGTCGGGTACTTCGTCGAGGACTACGAGGCCGAGTCGGCCGCCCGCCGGGACAATGGCCTCGAGCTGGTGCAGTGGGGAGATGCGGGGCCACGGGTGCACTTCTGCTACTACGCCGATCCGGTGCGGCAGGGCTTACTGGTCGAGTTGATCGAAATCGGCGGTCTGCGAACGTTTTTCGACCAGATTGCCGAAGCCTCGCGGGAATGGGACGGGACCGACGGGATTCGGAAGGTCACCCCCTCGCTCTGAGCCCGGAAGCGCACGCCTATGTGGCCCGCGTGGGTATCCGGCGGCATCGGAGGCCAGGAACGGGCCTCCTGGACATAGTCTCCGAAGTGCTGTTTGACAGATGCTGGATGTAGGATCCAGAATGATATCAAGGGTGTCACATTCTGCCCGTCAATGTCGGTCGGTGTGGCACCGCATGCGATGACGCGACGCGCAGTGATCTTGCCGAGCATTGCGATCGTCGCGACCATCCCCCGCCGACTACGGCGGGACAGAATAATTGAAACCTGCATTCAGGATGCAGGCTTCGGCAATGGCGAGCGGCGTCGGCTCGTTCCGGTGACGCCCTGCTTGGTTCGTAGGAGGAAGCTTGACTGAGACTGTGACGCGTCGCCCCGGGGCGGAGTACGACCCGGAAACGCTGCGCAAGAAGTACCTCGAGGAACGGGACAAGCGCCTGCGCTCCGACGGGATTTCCCAATACATCGACCTGACCGGGCAATTCGAGACGTACGCCGAGGATCCCTGCGTCGAGCCGGGATTCACCCGCGAGCCGCTTACCGACGAGGTGGAGGTGATGATCCTCGGCGGTGGCTTCTCCGGTCTGATCACCGCGGCGCGGCTGCGCCAAGCCGGGGTGCGTGACATCCGTATCGTCGAGAAGGGCGGTGACTTCGGCGGCACCTGGTACTGGAACCGCTACCCGGGAATCCGGTGCGACGTCGAGTCCTACATCTACCTGCCGCTGCTCGAGGAACTCGGCTACATGCCGACCGAGAAGTACGCGCGCGGCCAGGAGATCTTCGGGTACTGCCAAGCGCTGGCCAAGCATTTCGACCTGTACGACAATGCCTGTCTGCAGACCCGGGTCACCAAGATCCACTGGGACGAGGGCTCCTCGCGCTGGATCGTCGAGACCGATCGGGACGACGTGATGCGTGCGCGCTTTATCGTCCTGGGTAGCGGTGGCCTGCATCTGGCCAAGCTGCCCGGCATCCCCGGCATCGAGGACTTCAAGGGCAAGGCGTTCCACACCAGCCGGTGGGACTACGAATACACCGGCGGTAGCCAGACCGGTGAGCTGACCGGGCTCGCGGACAAGCGCGTCGCGGTGATCGGCACCGGGGCCACGGCCATTCAGTGTGTTCCGCAGCTCGCGGCGTCGGCCCAGCAGCTCTTCGTCTTCCAGCGCACACCGTCGTCGGTCGACGTGCGGGCGAACAAGCCGACCGATACGGAATGGTTCGAGAGCCTCGAGCCGGGCTGGCAGAAGAAGCGGATGGAGAATTTCACCTCCATTCTCATCGGCCGCCCGCCGGACGACGATATGGTCAATGACCGCTGGACCGATGTCTGGAGCAAGGTCGCCCGCTTGCGGCGTGAGCAGGCCGGCGCCGAGGCGGAACTGGATCCGGCGGAGATAATGCAGCTGGCCGACTTCGAGAAGATGAATCAGATTCGTGAACGAGTTGATTCCGTCGTCGCGGATCCGGATCTGGCCGAGTCCTTGAAGCCGTGGTACAACCTGTGGTGCAAGCGGCCGTTGTTCAGCGACGAGTTCCTGCAAGCCTTCAATCGGCCCAATGTCACACTCGTCGATACCGACGGTCGTGGTGTGGAGCGCATCACCGAGCACGCCATCGAATTCGATGGCAAGTCCTACGAGGTCGATTGCATCGTCTTCGCCACTGGATTCCGGGTCGGTGTCCCGACCTATCAGACCGGCGAATTCTCGTTGCTCGGTCGTGACGGCCTGGACCTGGCGGATAAATGGGCCGACGGGTGCAAGTCGTTGCACGGCATCTACACCCGTGGTTTCCCGAACATGTTCATCGTCGGCAATAAGATGCATGCCGGGCTGACCACGAATGTTCCGCACATCCTCAGCGAGCAGAGCGCGCACGTCGCCTCGATCATCAAGCGCTGCCTGGATGAGCAGATCGAGACCATGGAGGTCCGGCAGGAGGCCGAGGACGGGTGGGCGGCCACGATGGTGGCCAAGTCGCTCGACCGTGCGAAGTTCGAAGAGGAATGCACCCCCGGATATTTCAACAACGAGGGGAAGAAGGACGGAATCTCGATCTTCTCGGGCGGTTACGGTGGTGGTCCTTTCGAATACATCGAGTTGTGCGACAAGTGGCGTGAATCGGGATTCGAAAAGGATCTGGATATAGCTTACGAGCGCTGACTCCAGCGCCGCCCGATATTTGGTTTCAGGACGGTCACGAATATATTCGCCGTGACCGTCCTGAACGTGTCTTCATGCGAATATTGTTCAGTTTTTTTCATGCCTTTGTTTTCGTGCTGAATAGAGTTAGCCTTCATCGAGTGCAGTCGCACTTCATCGAACGGGAGTGAACTCGTGTCAGAAAAAGCTGCCCTGATCACGGGAGGGTCCAAAGGGATCGGCGCCGCGATAGCCGAGAAGCTGGTTCTCCAGGGAACTGCGGTCATGCTCGTCGCGCGCAAGGAACAACCGCTGCGGGAAAGAGTCGCGGAATTGCGGAAGCTGGGCACCGCGGCAGTGGAGTACCGGGCGGGCAATGCGGGTAATCCCGACGATATCGCTGCGAGTGTCGCGGATACGCTGAGCAAGTTCAGCTCGCTGGATTATCTGATCAACAACGCGGCCACGAGTCCCTATCACGGTCCGCTGATCGAGGTCGACCTGCCGAGGTTGGACAAGACGCTGAACGTCAATCTGCGTGGCCCGTTGCTGTGGTGCCAGGAGGCCTGGCGTGCCTGGATGAGCCGCAATGGCGGCAGCATCCTGAACATCTCCTCGATCGGTGGCCAGGCGTACACGAGCGACAACGGCCCGTACACGATGACCAAGGCGGGGCTGGATTACCTGACCCGCTACCTGGCTGTCGAGCTCGCGCCGGGTGTGCGGGTCAATGCCATCGCGCCCGGTCTGGTGCAGACCGAGAAGGCGGAAGCCCTATGGAACTCGCCGAATGTGCGCATCCCCCCGATGGGACGGGTGGGGCAGCCCGAGGATGTGGCGGCCGCAGCGATGTACCTGCTCAGTGACGATGCCGGGTGGGTCACCGGACAGGTGCTCGATATCGATGGGGGAGCGCGGATCACCGACTTCGAACGCTATCGGCGCCGGGCCAAGCCCGCGACACTGTAAGAGCGCATCGGTGTATCCAATGCAAGCGGTCTACCGCGAACTCATCCATGACCGTGGCTGGTCGCCGGACGACTACGAACGGTGGCTCGCCGCAACCTTGCGTCAACAACTTCTCGGAGCCGGTGAATCGCCCGCTGCGGCCTTGGGGACCGAGATTCCCGAGGTCCGGTCCCACGCTCCGCCGCTCAATAGGTGACCGAACGAAGGACACAGCACATGTGGGATTTCTCCACCGAGCCCGAGTACGAGGAAAAGCTGCGCTGGGCACGGGATTTCGTGAGCAACGAGGTCTATCCGCTCGAGACGCTGCGCCTGGATCGGAAGGAACTGCTCGAACGGACCGCGCCACTGAAGAAGCAGGTCAAGGACGCGGGATTGTGGGCCTGCCATCTCGATCCGGAGCTCGGCGGCCGGGGGTACGGGCAGGTCGAACTCGGTCTGCTGCATGAGGTTCTGGGTGCCAGCAGGCTGGCTCCACCCATCTTCGGCAACCAGGCGCCGGATTCCGGCAATGCCGAAATCCTCGCCCGTTTCGGTACCGACGAGCAGAAGGAGCGATACCTGTGGCCACTTCTGGCCGGTGATCTGTTCTCCAGCTTCTCGCTGACCGAACCCACGGCGGGCTCTGATCCGACGCTGATCAGTTCTACGGCCACACTCGACGGGGACGAGTGGGTTATCAACGGACACAAGTGGTTTGCGTCCAACGCCGCCTTCGCGGACTTCGTGCTCGTGGTGGTGCAGACCGAGCCCGCCGCGGCCAAGGTACATCAGCGATTTTCGATGCTGCTCGTACCCGGTGGCGCTCCGGGGATGAATATCGTGTCCGAGACCTCGCTGATGGGTTTGGACGGTGTGCACGCCGAAATTGTCTTCGACAACTGCCGGGTGCCCCGTGACGCGCTGCTCGGTGGGCGGGGCCGAGCGTTCGCGATATCGCAGGCGCGGTTGGGCCCCGGGCGGATCCATCACGTCATGCGGTGGCTCGGCCAGTGTCGACGCGCGTTCGACATGCTGTGCGAGCGCGCGGTCAGCAGGCAGACCCGCGACGGCACACTGGCCGACAAGCAGACGGTGCGGAACTGGATTGCCGACTCCTACGCGGAGATGCAGGGACTGCGCCTGATGACGCTGCACGCGGCGTGGGTCATCGATACCAAGGGTGTTTCCGAGGCGCGCAACGAGATTGCTGCGATTAAATACCACGGCGCGAAGATCTTGCACGATGTCATCGATCGCGCGGTCCAAGCGCACGGCGCGCTCGGGGTGTCCTCGGATATGCCGCTCGAGTACATGTACCGGTGGGCGCGCGCGGCCCGGATCTACGACGGCCCCGACGAGGTGCACCGCGAGACCGTCGCCCGGCGGGTGCTCGAGAGCTATCAACCGGTGGACGGGCCCTGGCCCACCGAACACATCCCGACCCGGCGGGCGGCCGCGATCGCTGGGGAGCCTGCTGCGGGCAAAGCCGGAAAGCCGGTCGCGCCGTGAGGCTTTCACCCGGCCTGGTCGCGGTCGTCACGGGCGCGGCCAGCGGCATCGGGCTCGTCGTGGCCACGGCATTCGCGGAGGCGGGGCTGCGGGTCGCGCTGACCGACGTCGAGGACGCCGCACTTGGGCAGGCAGTGCGTGAGCTGCGCGCGGCCGGGCACGACGTCGCCGGCACCGTGACCGATGTCAGCAGTCTCGAGCAGCTGCGCGAGACGCGCGAGTGGGTGCTGCGCACGTTCGGCCGGGTCGATGTGCTGGTCAACAACGCCGGCGTGGTAGGGCCCCGGGGGCCGTGCTGGGAACTGTCCGAACGGGATTGGCAGTGGGTGCTCGGTGTCAATCTACATGGCGCGCTCAACGGCATCCGGGCGTTCGTTCCCGGATTCGTCGCTCAGGACAGCGGACATGTCGTCACGATCGCCTCGATGGGCGGTCTGCTCGAATTGCCCGGGAACGCGCCGTACGCGGCAAGCAAGCACGCGATCGTGGCCGTGATGGACGGACTGGCCGGAGAGCTGAACCGGGTCGGTGCCCACGTCGGGGCCACGGTGGTGTGTCCCGGGCAGGTGCGGACCCGCATCCACGAATCCGAGCGCAACCGTCCGGAGCAACTGGAATCCAACGGGGCCACGCCGTCGACGGCCTGGCCCCGGGAGAATCGGCCGCCCAGCACACTGACCCTCACCGATGTGGCGCGGGCGACCGTGGCGGGGATCGAACAGGACCGGCTTCTGGTCATGCCCACTCCGGGCTCCGCGGCTCGCGTCCTCGCGCGGGCTGAACGGTTGGTGCGGATGGCGGGTGGTGAAGCGTGACCGGTGACTGCTGTCGATGTGGTCAGGGTGAGCGTGGCTGGGATTCAACAGCGGCGGCTGCTGGTCGTGTCCGGCCGGGGCCCTGTGGTTGGCGTCCTTGTGTGGGTGAACGGTTGGTGCGAACTGCGGGTGGTGAATCGTGAATACTGAAGCGGGACAAGGTGTCCGGCCCGAAGCGGATTTCGTGCCGATAGCGGCGTTGCGGCGCTGGCTGACCGGCCGGTTGCCCGTTGCGGATGATCTGGTCGTGGGCCGGGTCAGCACCGGCCACTCGAACGAGATGTTCCGGCTGCGCACCGGCTCCCACACGTGGCTGCTGCGGCGTCCGCCGCGAGTGCGGGCCGCAGCCGGCGCGCACGATATGGCACGGGAATTTCGCCTGTTGTCGGCGTTGGAACATACCGACGTGCCGCACGCTCAGCCGCTGGCGCTGTGCGAGGACCCAGATGTGATCGGCGCGCCGTTCCTGATCCAGTCGTTCGTGACCGGTTTCCCGCCGACGCTCCCGTTGCCGCAACCCTTCACCGACGATGTCGAGGTCAGACGCGAGCTCGCCTTCGGGCTCGTCGAGGCGCTCGCGCGTGTGGCGGCCGTTGATTGGCGGGCGGTGGGACTCGAGGGATTCGGCCGCCCGGATTGCTTTCTGGATCGCCAGGTGGACCGCTGGCTGAGCCAGCTGGCGAAGTACCGGACCCGAGATCTTCCGTGGCTGGACGAGCTGGCCGACTGGTTGCGAGCCAATCGGCCGGCGCACTCTCCGGTCGGGCTGATCCACGGTGATTACACGTGGTCCAACGTGATGTTCGCACCGGATCGGCCGGGACGCGTCGCGGCGATCGTGGACTGGGAGCTGGCTACGATCGGTGATCCGTTAATCGATATCGGCTGGCTACTGGGGCTGTGGCTGGAAGAGGGCGAGGAGGCGCACGGCCGGGACCAGCGCAGCCTGTTCTGCCGGTTGCCGGGCAATCCGACCCGTTTGGAGTTGCTGGCACGCTATCGGGAGGTGTCGCCGCTGCCTGTCGAACGGATCGACTACTACCAGGTGCTCGCGCTGTTCAAGCTCAGCTGCATCATCGAGGGCAGTTGGTACCGGTATCAGTCGGGCAAGAGCGACGATCCGGCGCACGCCACGTTCGAACGACGCGTCCCGGCTCTGCTGGCCCGCGCGGCACGGATCGCCGGACTCGGCTGATGGGCGAATCCGGTGACGAAGCAAGGGATTTGCCCGAGGACACGGTCGGTCTCCTGGCCGGGCTCACTACCACGCGGGCAATCCGGCGGTATCGGGACGAGCCGGTTCCCCAGGATGTGTTGCGGGACATCCTGTTCGCCGCGACCCGGGCCCCCAGCGGATCGAACCGGCAGCCGTTCCGGTTCCTGGTGCTGACCGACGGGCAGCACGCACTGCGGGCCCGCCGGCTCATCGGAGACAGCGCCCGGACCCTGTGGGCCGCGAAGGTGGAGCACGACGGGTACCACCGGGGCAGCGGAACTACCGCGGGCTCGCCGAAGAGCCGGATGGCCGAGGTGATGCAGGCGTATGTCGATCACCTCGAGTCGGTTCCGGTGATCGTGCTGCCTTGTCTGGTGCGCTACCGCTCACCGCGTCCGACCGAGGGCGGTTCGATCTATCCCGCCTGTCAAAATCTGTTGCTCGCGGCCCGCGCGCTGGGGTACGGGGGCGTCATGACCGGCTTCCAGCGCCTGGCCGAGCCGGAACTGCGGCAGGTTCTCGACATCCCCGACAACGTACTGATCGCCGGAACCATCACGCTCGGCAAACCGGCGGGCGGGCACGGTCCGGTCCGCCGACGCCCGTTGGGCGAGTTGGTCTTCGCCGACCGGTGGGAGCACGCGCCGGACTGGGCCGTGGATCCACCGGGCGCCGCGTACACCGCGGCCGGCCCACCTTCGAAGGAGTGAATGCAATGAATCCTGACCGAGGACGACGAGATCGCCAATCACCGGCATAAGGCCGAGGACTACGATTCATGGATCCAGGATCGCGGAATTCAGGTTGCTACCGAGCGCCGTTGATACCGCGTCGAATTCTCCGGTACCCGTACCGGATCAATCCGAAGGAGAACCGAGCATGTCGGATTCGATCCTCGACGGTCGCGTCGCCATTGTCACGGGCGCGGCCAACGGCATCGGCCGGGGCAGCGCGCTGGCGCTGGCCCGTGCGGGCGCCAGCGTCGTCCTGGCCGACCGGGACGACGCGAAGTCCGTGGCCGAGGAGATCGTCGGCGCGGGCGCGAAGGCGATTTCCATAGGCTGTGACATCTCGGACGAGCAGCAGGTCGCCGCGGTCGTCGAACTGGCCGTGCAGACCTACGGCGGGGTGGACATCCTGCATGCCAACGCTGGGATCGGCATCGGGCAGAACCGGCTCATCGACGTCGACAAGCAGGCGTGGGATCGGCTGGTCTCGGTGAACCTGACCGGCACCTGGCTGTGCCTCAAGCACGCCGCCCAGGCGATGATCGCGCAGGGACGCGGCGGGTCGATCGTGCTGACCGCCTCGGCGACCGGGCTGATCGGCTTTCCGCTGACCGGCGGGTATGCCGCGACCAAGGCCGCGCTGGTCAGCCTGACCAAGACGGCGTCGATGGAGCTCGCGGAATCGGGCATCCGGGTCAATGCCGTCGCGCCCGGCCCGATCGCTACCGAGATGGTGCAGCGTGCCATCACCGAGCGGCCCGAACTGGAAGAACTTCTGCGCCAGTCGGTGCCGCTGGGCCGGGTCGGAGCGGTGCAGGAGGTCGCCGACACGGTGGTCTGGCTGTGTTCCGGTCCGGCGGGGTACATCACCGGTGTCACCGTGCCGATCGACGGGGGACAGGTGGCGGGATGAGTTCGCCGGGCGGGCATCGCGTCACCGTACTGCGCGAGGGGGCTGTCGATTGCTACCGCCACGGCGTCCCGGGAACCGGCGGGCGGCGGCGAGCAGCCACTGCGCGATGCGATGCGCCTGCTGGAGACCGCGGGCTCCGACCAGACGATTCTGAATTCGGACGGAGGCATCCTCGGCGCGCCACCGCCTCCCGAACTACTGGCGTTCGGGCTGAAGCGGCCGGCCGGTGCGGGCGTGCCGGATGAGGTGCTGCGGCGATTGGCGAACGACAATCCACGGCGTCTGCTCGCGGCCCAGCTCGCGGTGAATTCGTAAGCCGGTCAACGTGGTTTCCAGGCCTGCGAGATGCGCGGAGCCATTGGTGATCAGGGCCGGGGGAGGGTGTCCGGTATCGCCGGAACACTCTCCCCCGCGGTTCTAGAGCAGCAGCCAGAGTTCGTCCGTGCCGCGCTCGAGTCCGGTATGCCGGCGGGCCGGGCGTGCCGGGTCGGCACGGTAGTTCGGCCAGGCGGCATGGATTTCGGACAGGGCGATCTGCAACTCCATCCGGGCGACGTGGGCGCCGATGCAGCGGTGCAGACCGGCGCCGAACATCAAGTGCCGCTTGTTCGTACGGTCGAAGTCGATCACATCCGGCTGGTCGTACACGTCGCTGTCCCGGCCGGCGGATCCGGTCAGGGTGACGATGTGATCGCCCGCGGAGATCCGCTGGTCACCGATCGTCACATCGCGCACGACAACCCTGGCCTGCGACACGATCGACTCGTACCGCATGAGCTCCTCGACCGCGCCCGGGACGATGTCCGGTTCGGCCCGCAGCCGGTCGCGCAGCTCCGGTCGCGCCGAGAGGTGAACCATACTGTTGGACAACACGTTCGAGGTGGTGTGCAGGCCCGCGTTCCACATCGTCACGCAGATGTTGGCGATGACGTCGCGGCTCAGGCGCTCGCCGTCCAGCTCGGCGCGAACCAGTTCGTCGATCATCCCCGACGCCGGTCCGGAGCTGTCCTTCGACCGCTGCTCGGCGAGATCACCGAAGAACTCCAGCATCCGGACGCGAGTGGAGCGGGTGGCTGTGCGCCGGGCCTCGAGGTCGTTGGTGCCCTTGCGCATTCCCGCTTCGTCCCACTCCCGCAGCATGTCGACGGTCTCGGTGTCCAGGCCGAAGACCTCGCCCATCACCAGGAACGGGAAACTCACCGCGACGGCCGAGACGAACTCGACCTCGTCGCGACCCTCGACCGCGGCCAGCAGCGACCGAAAATGCTCGCGCGCACGCGACTCCCACTTGCGCACCGCCGGCGGGGAGAACCACTGCGCGAGCATCGCTTTGAACGGCCCGTGCTCGGGCGGATCGAGTTCGATCGGAATCCGGCGACCGGACGGATCCTTGGTCGGCGGCACGAACAGCACCTCGTTGGAGAAGCTCTTCGAATCCTGCAGAACCGCCAGCACATCCGCGTAACGGGAGGCGACCCAGTAACCGCCGAGCGCCTCGCTGCGCCCCATCGGGCACGCCCGCAGCTCCTCGAACATCGGGTACGGGTCGGCGTGCAGGCCGGTGTCGGTCCAGATGTCGAGCGTGGGCAGCCAGGCCGGGCAGGCCGATCCCTCGGCAGGCGCGCTCATCTACTCACCCACCTGGAGGATTCTGATCGCGCCCTCCGGACACGAATCCGCGGCGCGGTGAGCCTGTACGGCCTGGTCCGCGGGCAGCTCGAGGTCCTCGGTGATGTTGTAACCCAGATCGTCGAGATCCATCAGGTCCGGCGCGACCTGCGCGCAAATCGCATGGCCCATGCACTTGTCCCGGTCGACGACGACCTTGACGCCATTCTGTTCGGCCACCACGCCTTGTCCTTCCTGTCTGCCGAACTCCGTCCGAGGGGTTCGGGGGTTGTCCGGATCGACGACCCGTTCGAATACCAGTATCCTGCATCCAGGAACATGGTAAGGTCAACATCAGCACCGGTCAACGGAGCTTCGAGATACCTCCGGGGGAGCGCGCGAGTGGCGTCGGTGGGCCTGAAGACCGCAGATCGGGCGAGCCGCTTCCGCGCGAAAGGATATCCCGTATGTCGAAGCCACCGAAGCCACCGATATCGTTCGAGCCGATCGGAGGCCGCCAGTGATCCGGATCGGTTGTGGTAGCGCCTTCGAACGTGATCGTCTCGATTGGCCGGTGCGGCTTGCCAACTCCGGAGTCGTAGACCATATGGCGTTCGATTGCCTGGCCGAGCGGTCGATGGCGTTGAACCAGCTGCGCAAGCTGGAGGACCCGAACGCCGGGTACATACAGCGGCTGGAGACCCCGGCGGTCGGGTTCGACGTCCGGCTGCCCAAGATCGTCCGGGAATTCGCGCCGTTCGTCGCGTCCGGCGGGACGATGGTGGGCAACTTCGGCGCCGCCAACCCCGAGGGCGCCGGCGCCGCGGTCGTCGACGGTTTGCGCGAGGCGGACGTGACCGGCGTGAAGGTCGCCGTGATCACCGGCGACGACGTCATGGAGCAGGTGCTGAAGCAGGATGTGTACCTGCCCGAGCACGGCTGCAAGATCTCCGAGATGAGCGAGCGGATCGTCTCCGCCAACGCCTACATCGGCGCGGAGCCGATCGTCGAGGCGCTGGAGCAGGGCGCCACGTTCATTCTCGGTGGCCGGCTGGCCGATCCCTCGCCGTATGTCGGCCCGATCTGCTTCCGCAACAACTGGCAACTGGACGACTGGGAGAAGGTGGGCCTGGCCACGCTCGCCGGACACCTGCTCGAATGCGGGCCGCACGTGTCCGGCGGGAACTTCACCGACCCGCCGTTCAACCTGGTGCCCGACATGATGGAGATCGGGTTCCCGTGGGCCGAGGTCGACGGCGACCGCATCGTGGTCAGCAAGACCCCGGGCACCGGAGGTCTGGTCAGCACCAAGACCGTGCGCCTGCAGATCGGCTACGAAATCAGTGATCCGGCTTCGTATTTGACGCCTGACGTGACGGCCGACTTCAGCCAGGTCGCGGTGCGTCAGGTCGGCCCGGACCGGGTCGAGGTCGTCGGCGCGTCCGGCCGGGCGCGCCCGGACACGCTGAAGGTGCTCGTCGGACTCGACCTGGGCTGGAAGGTTACCGTCGAAATGTCCTACGGCGGCCCCAGCTGCGTCGAACGCGCGCAGTTCGCGGCGGAGCTGCTCGAGGCGCGCGCCAGGACGGCTCTCGGCTCGGAGATCCTGGAGTGGCACTCCGACCTGGTCGGGATGACCTCCCTGTTCGGCGACGCGATCAGCCGTGGCTACCCGGCCGAGGTCCGGATGCGCGTCGCGGCCAGGACGGCCTCCAAGGCGGCTGCCCAGACGATCTTCGACGAGGGCGACTACATCCCGATCTCCGGCCCCGCAGCCGGCGGTGGTCGCGGCGCGATGGCGCTCGTGCGGGCCATCGGCGTAACTCCCGCGCTACTCGACCGTTCCGACGTCCCACTGCATGTGGAGGTTCTCCAATCATGAAACTTCGCGATATCGCATACGCCCGGGAGGGCGACAAGACCGATCTCGCCAACGTCTGTCTGTATCCACACGACGAAGCCGACTGGCCGCTGCTGCGGGAGAAGATCACCGCCGACGTCGTCGCCGCCAAGTTCGGCCCGATCATCAAGGGCACCGTGACCAGGTACGAACTGCCGAATCTGCACGGCCTGAACTTCGTGCTCACCGCGGCGCTGGCGGGCGGTAACTCGCGGTCGCTGCGCGTCGACGGCACCGGGAAGAGCTATGCCTCGCTGATGCTGGACATCGATATCTGATGGACAGCATCGAGCGCTTGCTGATCGAACGCGATTGCACCCAGCTCAGCGTCGACTACGGACGCCTCGTGGACTTCGGTCAGGCCGCGAAGGTGGCGGAACTGTTCACCGATGACGGAGTTTGCGAATTGTCCGCGGGCCGTTTCGAGGGCATCGAGCAGATCCGCGCCTTCTTCGAAAAGCGGCAGGGCCAAACCGATGTCGTCTCCCGGCACGTGATGACCAACATCGCGGTGGAGGTCCAGGACGCCGATCATGCGACGGGACTGGTCTACCTGACCTTCTACCGCGTGGTGTGGACCGGCGAGGGACCGGCGCCGCTGGGACCGCCGAGCTTCGTCGGCTCGTACGCGGACTCCTACCGCCGCACACCCGAAGGATGGCGATTCGAAAGCCGTATCGGGAGTACGGCTCTGAAGAGCTGACCGCGAAGGCAGTTCCCGCTCAGGGATTCCGGCGGAAACTGCCGATCGGGTCAAGCGTGCGCGCCCACCCCCACGGCGGTCATCTGCTTGATTACCGTGTTCATGTCGAAGTAGTCCCGCCACAGGGCAATTCGGTCCTCACGCACGACGAAGACCGCCGCGCACGGCACCGAGATCTCGGTGCCCCGCATGGTGAAGTGGTCCACCCGCTCGTGCGTCACCGTGTCCCCGGAGGTCATCGTGTCGAGCGCGACGTGGTGGCCAGTTCTGAAACGAGTTCGGGGTACTCGACGGCAAGCGCGGAGGCTACCCCTGCGGACTGTCGAACGTTCCGGATCAGCGGGTCCTCGCATCCGACGATCCATACTGTGCCAGCAGGCGCTCGGCGGCGACGTGCGGTGCGCCTCGGGCGGCCAGCTCGGTATAGGCGGGGTCGCGGTCGTATTCCGTGAGCGCCCAGGCGTGTACGCGTGCCGCGACGAGTTCGGCCGCGGCCTGACGGAGCTTGCGGGCGTCCACCTTGCGGCCCTCGGGGTCTCGGTCGAGGAATGCGCGGTGTTCGGCCACCGCGTCCCACAGCTTGTCCACCGAGCCGTCGTCAGCGTTGGCCACTGTCGGCACCACTTTGGGCTGCCACACGGTGCGGGTTCCCAGATGGAGCATCTTGTGCAGGTCGCGGACCAGGCGTTGTGCGCCGGGCAGATCGGCCTTGTTCACGACATAGATGTCGGCGACCTCGTGGATGCCCGCCTTCTCGAGCTGGATGTCGTCACCCGAATTCGGGTTGAGCACAAGAACAGTGGTGTCCGCCAGCGACGACAGGTCCAATTCGGACTGACCCGTGCCCACGGTCTCGATCATGATCTCGTCGAAGCCGTGCGCGCCCATGGCCCACGCGACCTCCGCCGCCCCGGGGGCCAGACCGCCCAACTGCCCCCGCGCGCCCATACTGCGGATGAAGACTCCGGGATCGAGCGTGTGCTGGTGCATGCGCAGGCGGTCGCCCAGCAGGGCGCCACCGGAAAACGGCGAACTCGGATCCACGGCCAATACGCCGACGGTCCGGTCCTGCTTGCGCATCGAGCTGATCATCGCCGCCAGCAGGGTCGACTTTCCGGCGCCCGGCGCCCCGGTCAGTCCGACCCGCCGCGGTTGCGGCCTGGTGACCGAACGCAGCGCGGCGAGTACTTCGCTCGCCTCCGGGCTCTGCCGTTCGATGAGACTGATAGCGCGTGCCAGTGCGCGCGGGTCACCGGCGACGAATCGTTGTACGAGGTCGGACATGAAGCGCCCTAACGTTTCAGGCCGACTGCAAGCGCCCGGAGACTTCGTCGCCGGAGACTCGTGCGACGAACTCCATGGTCTTGCGAATGTGCCGTGTCGCAGCGGTTTCCGCGGTCTTGGTGTCGCCGTTGCGGATCGCGGTGAAGATGTCGCGATGGTTGTCGTTGCCCAGGCAGATCACGTGCCGCAGCGTGTCCTCCAGTTCGGAGCCCAGGTGCTGTTGCAGATAACGGGTGAGCAGCATGTGCGACGAAAGCCGCACCAGCGGTGCGAATTCGAACATGCGCGAATTGCCGGACGCGTCGAGGATCGATAGGTGGAAGTCGGCATGAGCCTCTCCGTACTCCGCAGCGTCCAGCTTCGGCCCGCTGGCTGTCTCCATGCGACTGATGCAGCGCTCGAGCCGTTGCGTGATGTCTTCGGGGAGCTTGCGAGCCGCGGCGAGTCGAGCGGCGAGCCCGTCGACGACCTCACGGATCTGGTAGGTGTCGATCAGGTGCTGGCCGTCGAGCTCGATGACCTCAACGGTCTTGTTCCCGTTGGAGATTCGCAGTAGGCCGTCCCGCTCGAGAATGCGGAACGCCTCCCGCAGCGGAGTTCGGCTCACCCCCAGGCGCTCCGCCAGCTGGATCTGGAGCAGGGGAGTCCCCGGCGCCAGCTGGCCACGCAGGATGAGATCACGCAGCACGTGCGCGACCTCATCGGCAAGGCGGGTCTGCGGCCTGGCCACCAGGCCGGCCGGAAGGTCGGTTGCGGGGTCCGGCACTGCGCCTCCTTGAACTGGTTTCTGTATACAGGATACCAGATCTTGGTTCACGTGCAGTTTCAGCGAACCCGACAGTGCTGTATGCTGCGCCACTCTGTGATTCGAGTCTCGATGCGACGGCCGGGCGTGTCGCGAGCGCCCGGCCGCTGCGCGATCAGCTGGTGAGGCCCCAGCGTTGCAGGTCGTAGCATCCGATCGCGCTACCACCTCGTCGGCCGAGCTGGTCGCGGGCAAGCTGCCCGGTACCGACCTGCTGGCAGATCGTGTTCTGGCCTCCGGTGGCATGCGCCGCCTCTGGAACTTCTGGTTCAACCCAACCCGCAGATTCGCACCGCCATCCAGATGCTGATCACGCCGGCGCATGCCAGTTGCTTGCGGCAAACGGGGTGTGACTGTCCGTAGCGGTGGCGGGCTTGTCTGGTGCTATGTACGCATCGGGGTATCGGGATGCCCGAGAGTGAAGAATTTATCTTACTTTTCTAGTTAATATAGCCTCCATTTTTCAGTTCGAGCACGTGTGATCGGCTGTGCCTGATCATTCAATCGATGCCGAACATTCTCCTCGCCTAGCGAGTAAGGCCAGTTCACGGCGTTTTCTCGACTTGCCCAGGCTTTGCTGCCTGCCGATTTCACGGCGGCCTCCGCATAACTCACCTAGTTGACTAAGTGCACTGGCGTGGTTACAGTCACACCACGTCTTGTGATGTGTGTTAGGTCACAGATGTCCTGCTGGCTGGTTGGTCGCGACCGCCTGATGAGTGCGTGGAAAGGGATAGCGTTCGATGACTGCAACGTTGCCGTCGGTCGCCGGCCAATCGCCGCCCGAGCTCGACACATCGCTGACCGCCGAGCCAGAAGGAGCCCGTCGGGGCGGCGGCTCGCGTTATCTGACGTATCTACGCGAGGCTCCGGTTCGTTCGCTGGCAACCATCGGTAGGTCGGCCGAACTCACCGCCGATGTAGTCCGATACGTGGTCGTCGATGGCGTGCGGTTCCGGCTGCCGCTGTACGAAATCCTCGACCAGACATGGAATTTGCTCAAGGTCACCGCACTGCCGGCCCTGTTGATGGCCATTCCGATCGGTGCCGAGGTCGCGGTCGAGGTCGGCGGGATTATGAATCAGGTCGGAGCGAATTCTCTGGCCGGGGCTGCGAGCGGGCTGGGCGTTGTCGGACAGGGTGCGCCGATGGCCGCGGGGATGCTGATGAGTGGTGCCGCCGCCTCGGCGATCGCCTCGGATCTGGGGGCGCGCTCGATTCGCGAGGAGATCGACGCGATGCGCGTCATGGGCGTGGACCCGGTGGAGCGATTGGTGATGCCGCGGTTCCTGGCGATGATCGCAATCGCGCCCGTGCTGTGCGCGGTCATCATCGCCGCCGGTGTGTCCGCGGGTCTGGTCATCTCTACGAGGGTCAGTCACGTTGTCCCAGGCAGCTTCTGGCAGACGTTCGGTGCCTTCGCGACGCCGACGGATGTGGTGTTCGCGGTGGTGAAGGCATTGCTGTTCGCCGCGATCGTCGTGCTGATCGCAAGCCTGCGCGGTCTGGAAGCCAAGGGCGGACCCAAAGGGGTGGCCGACGCGGTCAACGCTTCGGTGGTACTCAGCGTTTTCTGCATTTTCATGACCAACCTGTTGGTCAGCCAGCTTCAGCAGATGTTCTTCCCGACGCATCTGGCGTGATCATGAACGGATTGTCGAGCGTGTTCTCAGCTTCCGCGAAATCGGTGCTCGTTCGTCCTGCGCGGTCGATCGGGCGCGGACTTTCCGATGTGCTCGCCGAGATCGGGCAGATTTTCGTATTCAGCGGCAAGGTGTTGTACCTGCTCCCGAAGACCGTGCGGCGCTATCGCAAGGCGACGGTCAAGACCATGAACCAGATGGCTTGGGGCAGTGGATCTCTGATCGTCGACGGAGGCGTGGTCAGCCTGATGTTCTTCCTGGGCATCGCGGTCGGCGCGGTGGTCGCGATCGAATCGTTCACCGCGTTGAATCTGCTCGGCTTCGGTGCGATGAGCGGCATCATCGGATCATTCGGCAACCTGCGCGTCATCGCGCCGATCATCACCGGCGTCGGATTCGCCGCGCAGGCGGGCTGCCGGATGACCGCGGAGATCGGCGCGATGCGTATCTCCGAGGAGATCGACGCCACCGAATCCATGGGCCTGCAAGCGATTCCGTTCGTGGTCGGGACGCGGCTGATCGGCGGCATGCTGGTCGTGCTGCCCGGATATCTGATGGCCCTGGTGGTCAGTTTCGTCACCGGCAGCATCGTGGTGAAGACCTTCTTCTCCCAGCCAGCCGGCACCTACGATCACTACTTCCGAATGTTTCTGAGCCCCTCGGACCTGATCGCGTCGATCATCAAGGTACTGGTGTTCTGTTCGGCGGTAACGCTCATTCATTGCTACTACGGGTACTTCGCCTCGGGCGGACCAGCCGGCGTCGGCGCCGCGTCGGGGCGCGCTATTCGCGCAAGTCTTGTCGTGCTCGTTGTGATCAATTTCGTGATGACAGTGGCTCTTTGGGGTTTGAGCCCGACCCTGATCTTCAAAGGATAGGAATGAGCAAGTTCAGAAATCAGGACTTCCTTCGAGGCACGGGCGAGCGCCAAACGCTGGTTCTGAATCTCACCGCGGCCGGCGTCATCGTGGTGGTAGCCCTCGTCCTCGTCGCGTACCTCTGGGTGTATCCGCGGCTCGAGACCGCGGACACACTGGATCTGGCCGTCGACGTCCCCGCCGTCGCGCCGGGCATCCATACCGGTACGAAAGTCATCCTGCGCGGTGCGGAAGTCGGTGAGGTCAAGGGCCTGACCCGGCACCAGGACGACTCGGTGCGAATGAGCCTGTCGTTGCAGCCGGGTGAAATCCAGGGTCTGACCGACGCATTCGATCTGGACTTCCGCCCGGAGAACTATTTCGGTGTCTCGGCAGTGAATCTTGTGGGCAAGCCGACTGGTGACCCCCTGCAGTCCGGACAGGTTCTGGACCGGATGCCTTCGGGTGATTTCACGATGTCGACAATGATCGAGAAGGGCTCGCTCGTGGTCAACGGAACGTTGACCCAATCGATGATCGCAACCCTCGACAAGGTCATTCGCTACACCGACGGTCTGACACCGATGATCCAGACCGGCATCGTGGTCGCCGATCGCATGTCGCAGACGCAGCAGGCAATGCCGAGTGTCCTTCTCGCAGACCTGAATCGGACCCTGACCGTGCTGCCCGGGTTCAGTCAGCAGGCCATCGACGCGCTCTACAACATGTACGACAACGATTCGCAGAAGAAGTCGCAGCAGGGCTCGCTCGACGACGAGAAGGTCTGGTGGGCCGATATGAATGAGGGCCTGGACCTGGTCCTGGGCGGATTGTTCTCGGCCGCTGGTAAATTGCTGGAAAGCCACATGGGTGAGCTCACCCCGGCGACACAGATGGTGACGGCGCTGACCAGTGCGGTGCCGAACCTGCTCGACGGCGGCGCCGCGGCGTCCAAACTGTCCCAGCTCGTCGACCGATACGGCAAGGCGTATTCCGGCCCCGAGGGATCGAAGACGCTGAATATGCGGGTGGTGCTCGACGATCTGCCGTCGTTCACCACGCCGATGACGCTCATCGGTGTACCGTACGCGCCGCAGCCCGGAGCGCCGCGATGAAACAGTCCACCCGCACCCTCATCAGAGTGGTTCAGCTGACCATCGCCGCGGTCATCACAGTGCTGCTGTTCACCATCACGATCAACGCCATCCGCAATCCGGTCTCGGACGCGACCGCAATGTACACAGCCGATTTCACCGATGTTTCGGGCCTGCACGTCGACGGCGACGTGCGGACCAAAGGCGTGCTCATCGGCAAGGTCGAATCCATCGACCTGGTCCACCAGTCCGGGCAGAGTATCGCGAAGGTCCGCTTGACCTTGAAGAAGCCGTATCTGCTCACCGATCACTCCGTCCTCGCGGTCAAATATCAAAACCTCACCGGCATCCGGTATCTCGATATGAGCGAGCCGAACGGCCCCGGTAAACCGACCGATCATCTGACGACCGCGATGACCAAGCCGTCGTTCGACATCACTCAGTTGTTCAACGGCCTTCAGCCCGTGCTGAATACGATGAGCACGGACGAGGTGAACACGTTCACCCAGAACGTCATCTCCATGCTGCAGGGCGACGGCAACGGCCTCGCGCCGATCATGGACAGCGTGCAGAAGCTGGGGGACTACGCGCACAACCGCGAGCAGGTCATTTCGATCCTCACCGCGAACCTGAACCGGATGTCCCAGACGATGGGCGGCAAGTCTTCGGACGTCATGAATTTCCTGCGGTCCATGAGTATTCCGGTGGGCCGGGCACTGTCGGTCCTGGACGAATTCACCAAGACGGACGCCTTCGGGCCGGCGTTCACCCGGCCGATCGACCGGATGCTGATCGACCTGGGGCTCGATCCCGAGCTGGATGTCGACAAGTTCCTCCAGGCTGCGTTCCCCGCGGGGGTCCCCGCGGTCGCAGACGCTCTTCGCTTGTTGCCGAACGCTTTCGTCGGGTTGCAACTGCCCGCGGTGAATGCGCATCCGAATGCGATGAAGTGCAGCAATGGGATTGCGGTGCTTCCAACGGACGTGCAGATCCTTCTGAACGGCAGTGAGGTCACGGTATGCAACGCGCACTGAGTAAGCGGGTGGCCCGGCCACGCACGGGTGTGGTTTCCGCGCTTCGGAAGATCGGCGGCAACGAGGTGCTGCTGGGCCTGAGCGTGGTCGTCGTCGCGGTCGTGGTGCTGGCCGGGGCAACGCTGGTCTATCTACATCCGTTGGGCCGCAAGACGATTTCCTTCGAAACCACGGACGCGTCCTCGCTGAGCACCGGAGAGGAGGTCCGCGTTGCCGGGATCAGTGTCGGCAAGGTCTCCGGTTTGTCGATCGAGCCCGACACCGTGCGCGTGAAGCTGGACATCAAAGGCGATGTCTTCATCGGCTCGAATACCACGATCGACGTCCGGATGCTGACGCCGGTAGGCGGGTACGCCGTCACGGTGGTTCCGGTCGGCAACGCGCCCTTGGACAAGGACGCGGTCATCCCGCCCGAGCGGGTTACCGTTCCCTATTCGATCGCCGACTTGTTGCAATCGGTGCCGCACGTGACCGAAAAGGTCGACGGCGGCACGATCAAGGCGAACATCGATCAGGTCGCCGATGCGCTGCAGCACAATGCACCCTCGATCAAGTCCATGATCGACGGGCTCGACAGCATCGCGACCGTGATGGATCACCAGCGTGACCAGGTCCGCACGATCATGGATATGGCCTCGGAATACACCGAGACGTTCAACAAGAGCCGCGATTTCATCTTCGAGCTGCTGCGGCAGGCGGAGCTGGTGATCTCCCGGTACAACATCACCAAGGCCGGATTCGACGAGGCCTATACCGAACTCGGTGACATCCTCAACCGCGTCAAACCGTTCATGGACTACTACCTCGAGCACAAGGACCAGCTCTATGCCGCGGTCACCAAGGCGCGGGAATCCATCGGCGCATTCCAGAAACAGCTGGGGCCCGCGCTGGACCAGATGAAAGCACTGCAATCGCAGTTGCAGCAGTGGCTCGGTCCGGACGGGTTCAAAGCAGTCGGCGGCGGTACGGTGCTCGCGTCGAACATCTGTATTCCGACTCCAGGTCGGACGTGCTGACATGATCAAGAAACGCAAGACGACGGCAATCGTCGCGGCATCCACGGTTGTCGTCGTCGCGGCATACGGTGTCGCCTACGCATCCACCTCCGACGACAGCCGTCCGAGCGGCGGTGCAGGGTACTGCGCGGAGATGTCCGATTCGATCGGGCTCTACACCGGAAACCCGGTCACGCAAATGGGTTTCAAGGTCGGTCAGGTGACCGCCATCGTCCCGAAGGGCGATCACGTCGAGGTAACATTCTCCCTCGACGCGGGCCGCAAGTATCCGGCGAACGTGAAGGCTGTCACCCGGTCCAAATCGCTGCTCGCGGATCGCAGCGTGGAACTCGTCGGCAACTACAAGTCCGGGCCGGAACTCACTGCGGGCAAGTGTATTTCACTCGGCAGCAGCTACACGCCGAAGAGCATTTCGCAGATCACCGGGTCGGCCGCGGACTTCATCGACGCCATAGCGCCGGAGAACGGCAACCAGGGCCTGGAGCGGGCGCTGGGCGGTTTGGACACGGCATTGCACGGTAACGGGCAGGACGCGCAGGCGCTGATGCAGCATGCTGCATCAGCCATGGACAGCCCGGACCAGCTGGTCGCAGACATCGGCACCACGATCATGAACATGGCGCCGCTGAGCGAAGAGGCGCTGCAGCGCTGGTCCACCATCCGCTCGATCCTCGACCAGGCCCCCGCGACGTTGGACGCGATGACCTATGACCTGCTACCCGGCGTCATCACGATGGACAACGGGGTGATCGACGTCTCCAAGCTCCTCTACGACGTCCAACGTCGTTACGGCGACTCGATCTGGCCGTTCGTGCACGGCAACGTCACCGACGCCATCCACCTGGCAGCTACCCGTTCCAAGGACATCGCCGGACTGCTGTCGACGATTCCGTCGGTCACCGCGGCGATGGGGCAGCAGACCCGCGATCCGAATGGCATGACCGTCACCTACCAGCAGCCGACCGTGCGGACGGGCCCCGGCGCCGCGCCCACGATGCCCTTGCTGGATCTCGTGCTGGATCTCGTGCCGGCGAAGGAAGAGCGATGAAAGCTTTCGAACGACTCGTCCCGCGAGTTGCCGCGGCCCTGTTGTGTGGTGCGGTGACTGCGTCGTGTTCCTTGGGCCCCAAGGACATTCCGAGCTTCCGGTCCAGTTCCGGTGGCTCCGACATCGTGCTGCACTTCGAGAGTGTGATGAACCTGCCCGACGGGGCGAACGTGACGATGGACGGCCTGCAGATCGGCAAGGTCGAGAAGGTGGACCTCGGCACGTCGGATGTCGCGGTGACGGTTGTCCTCCAGCCTGGGGTGCGTGTTCCGTCGAACGTGAAGGCCATGATCCGGCAGGACACCATTCTCGGAGACACCTACATCGGATTGGATCGCTCTGCGGGCCCGGACAATACGCGGTACCTGCCAGCGGGCGGAACGATCCCGGTCAGCGATACGACTTCGCCTCCGCAGTTGGAAGACACGCTGGCCGTGCTCGCGTACTTCGTCAACGGAGGCAGTATCCAGAAGATCGAGGACACGATGTCCCGGCTGAATACCGTCATGCCGGCCGTCACCGAGATCCGCGAGCTGTCCACGGTCATGACCGGCGACCTGCACGACCTGTCGCAGAACACCGACGAGATCGACCGCACGCTGGCAGGACTCGATCGCACCGCGAGCACCGTCGCGGGCAACGCCCCGACCCTGAATCGAATATTGCTGAACGATTCGGCACTGCGCTACTGGCGCTATTCCGCCGATATCCTGTACGGCCACATCGGATCGGGACTTCCATCGATCGGCAGCCTCTTCGTCGGTGGTAACTGGATGGTTCCGATGCTGAATTCGCTGTCGGCGACCACACACGACGGTCGCGGCATGTGGAATACGGCCCCGAGCGCGGCCGGAAATATGGCGACATTCCTGCGGACCGTGGTTCTGCCGTTCGCGCAGCACCCGTCGGTGAATATTCAATCGGTGCAGGCAGCCAACGGTGATGAGCTGGTCGGGGACATGGAGAACGTTCTGCGCATGTTGGGAGCGGTGAGATGATCAATCGCACTGTCGCATCGGTTGTGGGCATGGCCCTGATCTCCGGCGGATCCTTCGCGTATATGCACCACCTCGGCATGCCGATGAGCGCTCTGCAGGACCTGGATACGGTGAGCATGTCGTTGCCCGACACCAACGGGGTCGTCGTGGGATCTCCGGTGTTGTTGCGCGGCGTGCACATCGGTGATGTGTCGAAGGTCGTCTCGTCTGTCGGCAGGATTCAAATCGAGTGGAACTTCGACAAGAAATACCGCGTGCCGCTGGATAGCAACTATCGGGTGGACAATCTGTCGGCGTTGGGGGAGACCTACATCGCCGTTATACCGTCGAGCGAGGCCGGCCCGTATTTGGCTGACCATTCGGTGATCGATACCGACAAGGTGATCGTGCCGACGACGATCAAGGAGCTTTCCGCGCGGCTGACCAGGCTTCTCGAGGAGGTGGATCCGAATCGAGTCGGGGAGATACTCCACGAGATGGATGTCGCGTTGCCGGAAGATGCGCAGGTTCTGGGCAATCTGAATCGGGCAGGTCAGTTGCTGGCCTCGATGATCACCAAGCAGTCGGGCGCCTTCACCAAGCTGTTGAGCGTCATCCAGCCGATGCTGCAGGACAGCTCTTGGGTCCCCCCCGATCTCGTCGGTGCCGGACGCCACGCGCCGCAGCTGGGTAGACGCTTGAGCGACCTGTGGGACGGATTCGTCGACGCGAAGTACTCGGAGCCGATCGTTCCAGCCAACCGGGACGGAGTGGTTCCCTTCGTCCAGGAGATCCAGAAGTTCACCGATGAGAACGCCACCGATCTGCACACGCTGGGCGTGGACCTGCTGCCCGCCGCGCAGGCCGGGGCCGCCTCGCTGAAGACGATCGACACCGGGCGATTGCTGGACGAGGCGCTCGCGGCGGTTGATTCGGGTAACAGCGTCACCCTTCGCGTGAAGACTCCCGGGAGGTGAGGCCGACCTGAACGATTCGATCGAGAACTGTTGGCGGGGGCGGATATTCGTGGAAGAGGAATTGGATACATGACAGCCCGGTCGTCGGTGGTCGCCGACAGTGAAAAAGACGCCGACAGTGAAAAAGACAACGACAAAGACATCGAGAAGGATTCGGCAGTCGAGGAGGCCGTCGAAACCGTCGGTGGCACAAGCAAATCCGATGCAGGTAGATCCGATGCGAAGAAGCGTTCTGCGCGGATCGACGCAGTGGTGGCGCGCGGACGCAGCGTCTCCGGCTCCTCGATCCAGCTCCAGACCCTGGTGATTTCTGCCGTCGTGATCGTTCTGGCCGTTGCGGTGGCAGTGCTCGGATGGCAGGTCCACGCCAAGTCGAGCGATATTTCCACGATCGACCAGGAGGCCGCGGGCCGGGCGCATGCCGAGCAGATCGCGCTCGACTATGCCACGGGCGCAGCGGAAATGGATTTCCACGACCTCAGCGCGTGGCGGGGTCGATTGACCAAGGGAACCAGCCCGGAGCTGTCCAACCGGCTGACTCGAGCGGCGACCTCGATGGAGCAGATCATCTCGCCGTTGCAATGGACCTCGACGGCGAAGCCGATCGCCGCGAAGGTGCGCTCGGAGAACAACGGTTCGTACTCCGTCGATTGCTTCGTCAACGTGCTCACCAAGAACAGCCAGGCGGTCGACGGGATCAATTCGACGGCCACCTATCGATTGACCGTCGACAGCAACCACGATTGGGACATCACCGATATATCCGGAATAGATTCGGCCCTGGGGGCGAAGTAACAGGCGGAGGTCCGCACGGCGTTACAGACCGAGGCGAATGCACTCAGTGCGAGACCTACTGTTTGTCGCGTCTGCGGAGAACGCGAACTCCCGGCCGTCCAGAGCTGCTGCGCGGTATGCGAGGCCGCTGCTCGCAGAAGGGGTTGCCGACACGTTGTGTCGGTAATAGCATGTGGTGGCCGGAGTCGCACCGATGTGGCTCCCCGCAACGAGGCGGGAGGGTCGCAAAGATGCTCTGTCTCGCGCGCTGCAGCGTGTGCTGCGACCGTTTGCCGGGGACCGTGGATGTCGTGCATTCCGGCTGGGTTCCTGGACCCCTGCACGCGGGATGTTCGACGTGGACTGCTCGTCACCGACATCGTGCCCCAGTTGTACTGCTGCGGATCGTGTCGGTCGCAGGTTCGCAGCTCCACCCACGTTCCCACCTCGAGGCGGATATGACAGCCATCAGTAACCCCGTCGGCCCGGAGGCCTCCGCGCCGTCCATTTCCAATGAGCTTCTGGAGCCCACCCCCGAACGACTGCGTGAGCTGCTTGATGCTCAACGACAAGCATTCCTGTCGCGCGATCGACTCTCACTGCGCGAACGGCGCGACCGCATCGATCGGCTGATCCTATTGTTGACCGAGAATGCCGACGCGTTCGGCGAAGCGTTGAACGACGACTTCGGGTATCGGCCCGGCATGATCAGCAAACTGTCGGACATTGTCGGGATGCTCAGCGACATTCAACTGACGCGGTCGCGGCTCGCGGCGTGGATGCGTCCGCGCAAGCCGATGCGTGGTGCGCGGTTGTTCGGGGTCGGCAGCACGGTCGAGCAGGTTCCGCTGGGTGTTGTCGGGATCATCGGGCCGTGGAATTTCCCGCTGGGGTTGGTGGTCGAGCCCGCCGCGGCGGCATTGGCCGGCGGGAACAATGTCATGATCAAGTTCTCGGAGGTCACAAGCCGGACGGCGGCGCTGTTCGTGGAGAAGGTCGGCGAGTATTTCGACCCTACGGAAATGGTCGCTGTGAGCGGTGGGGCTGCCGTCGGGGCGGCGTTCAGTAGCTTGCCTTTCGATCACCTCTTCTTCACCGGCTCCCCGAAAGTCGGTGCCTTGGTCGCGGAGTCCGCCGGGCGGAATCTTGTCCCGGTGACCCTCGAGCTCGGGGGTAAGAACCCGGTGGTCGTCGATCCCGGCGCGGACGTGACTCGTGCGGCCGAGCGCATCATGGCCGGACGCCTGATGAACGGTGGGCAGGTGTGCTTGTGTCCGGAATTGGTGTTCGTTCCTGCGGATTCAACCGCGAAGTTCATCGATGTCGCTCTTGGGCGCGCTCGCGCGATCGCGACTGCCGATGGCGGTCACGTGTCGGTGGTCAACGACGCCAATTTCGGTCGGCTGGTGGATCTCATCGAAGGCGCTCGCGCGGGTGGTGCCACCGTGCACGAATCACTGCCCGGGGAACAGCCCGATGCCGCCGTCCGCAGGATCGCGCCGGTCATCGTGACCGATTTCGACGACAGTATGCGGATCGCCGACGAGGAGATTTTCGGGCCGATCCTGATGGTCCGACCCTATCGGTCGATCGATGAGGTTATCGAGTATGTGGCGCAACGGCATTCACCGTTGGCCGCGTATTGGTTCGGACCCAGGAATGCCGCCTTCCGGACGTTCACTCAGCGTGTCCGCTATGGGGGGATGACGGTGAACGACATCGCCTTGCATGCCGGAATTCCGTTGCTGCCCTTCGGGGGAGTCGGGCACAGCGGATCTGGCGCTTACCACGGCAAGCGAGGATTCGAGACCTTCACCCACACACGGGCGACCGTGACGAGCAGCCTTCCGGCATCCATGGGCGCCTTCGTGACACCTCCTCTCGGGCGCCGGACCGGCGCATTGATCGACGGCATGCTCGCCAGATCGGCGAAGGTAGCGCGGCGCCGGTTGCCGTCGAAGGCATGAGCACGAAAGAAACAGGAGACATAGTGAAAACACCTGCCACACAATCGTCATCGGTGGCTCTGGTCACCGGCGGCGCGAGTGGAATCGGCCTGGCCGGGGTCGAGCGCCTCGCCGAGCGTGGCTTCCGGATCGCCGTGCTGGATCTCAGTGACAAGGCGCTGAGTGAGGTAGCGGATCGGTTCGGCGACAACGTCACCACATTCGCTGTGGACGTTTCGGATTCGGCGGCGTTGGGGGCTGTGGTCGCCAAGATCGAGGACGACCTCGGTCCGATCGACCATGTGTTGGCGTGTGCTGGGGTGGCACGGGTCGGGCCGACTCTCTCGGTTGCCCGAGCGGATGTGGATCTGATGACACGGGTGAACTACGGCGGCGTCGTCAATCTCGTGTATGCGGTGCTGCCGAGGATGATCGAGCGGGGACACGGTGAGTTCGCTGTGGTCGCGTCGCTGACGGGAATCGTTGCGCCACACAAGATGGCCGCGTACGGCGCGACGAAGGCCGCGGTGATCGGCTTCCTCGAGTCGCTGCGCTACGAAGTCGACGGCACCGGGGTAAGGCTGGCTTGTGTGTGTCCAGAGGCGGTCAAGACACCGATGGCGGGCGACTTCTTCACGAACCCGGACAAGCGGGGCCGAGCGTTGAAGATGGCGATCACGCCGCAGCAGGTTGTCGCGGCAACCGAAAAGGGTTTGGCCCGAGGACATTTCCTCGTGTTGCCCGGAGCGGTGTCGAAGGGAATGTGGCGCGTGCAGCGTCTGGTACCGGGCCTCACCCGGGCCCTGCAGTCCAGCAATAGATTCGACCTGGTCTGACGCCTCGATCGAATTCGCGGACGACACCATGGTTTGCTGTTTCTTGCTTGCGCGGCTGTTCACAGCGGTTGCATGAACTCATCTCACCCACCGCGCCACGCAGATTCAGGCTCGCCTGGCCGGGTGGTCGACTCGCGTCATTGGCCCTCGTCGAGACCGGAGTCGCCGTGGTCGCCGTCGGAGGAATCGCTATCTGGCTGAACCAGTGGCCCTCGTGGCCAGCCCGTCGAGCTGGGCCGCGCTGGAGATCGAACGGTTGGTCCCGGCCACCATTACCGGGTCGTGTCCACCGCGAACACGACCGGCGTCACGGCGGACCAATCCGGTAATGCGCGGGTGCGAGCGATGCTCGAAGGCCGTACGCCCGTGCGGATAGAACCGATGTAACAACGCGCGCAGCAGAATCGAGAACGCGTCCGGCGCCGAGGCTTACACCTCGGTGCCGGACGACTGTGGCTCTACGCGGTTGCGATCCTCCGCAGATTGGTCCGAGCTCGGCGTCCTCCGAATGCCGGAGGACGCCGCAGACGGTCACAGACCGCGCTTGACCAACGCGCCGCCGTCGACCTTCAGCTGCAACCCGGTGACGTACCGGGACTCGTCCGACGCCAGGAAAAGCACCGCATTGGAGATGTCCACCGGCTCGACCCACGGAATCGGCATGGCCTGCATGGCATGGAATCCCTCGACTGCCTCTTCCGGCGTGGGCGATTCGAGGTCCGGCCGGAATGTCTTGTACATCGGCTCGCTCTGCAACATGCCGGTATCGCAGTTCGTGGGATGTACCGCGTTGGCGCGTGAGCCGCTCGGAGCCAGTTGCAGGGACAGAGTGTTGACGTACTCCACGAGGAACCGCTTGGAGAGGTTGTACCCCGCTCCGCCCGGCCCCTGCGGCCCGGAGCTCGGCGAGACCCCCGTGAGCAATCCGGCGACCGAGCCGGTGACGATGACAGAACCACCGTCGGTGAGATGCGGCAATCCGGCGTGCACCGTATTGATCACTCCGAGCAGGTCGACATCGACGGCGTCGACGAACGCACCAATGGGCCGCCCGGCCCCGAGCGGGCAAATCCCGGCATTGGCGACGATTACGTCGATGTGGCCGAATTCCTGGACAGCTCGCCCCACCAGGTCTTCGACCGCTCGGCGGTCACGCACATCGGCTTTGTCGGCGATGATCCTGCGGCCGGTCTTGCCCACCAGCCGGACCGTCTCCTCCAGGTCCTCGGCGGTACCCAGCGGGTACTCGTTGTTCGCAATGTCCTCGCAGAGGTCGAAACCGATAATGTCGGCGCCTTCCTCGGCGAGGCGGATCGCGTGACTGCGGCCCTGTCCGCGTGCCACACCACTGATCAGGACGACCTTGTCTGCCAGTCTGGCCATGATTATGTTCCTTGCGTCAAATGTGTTGCTGTATAGAAGATTTGGGATCGAACAGTCGCGCTGAGGATCAGCGCCTCCACGTCCGAGTCGACGATTCAGAGTTCCGCGCGGCCCGTGGCGACTCCGGGGCAGGCGGCCAACCCCTTGGCGAGAAGTGTTGCGGTCAAACGTGTTTCCGGCTGACGTGCCGGTAGTAGCAGGGTGCCGACGTGGTCGGGTCGCACCCGGCGCGGTGCCTCGGCTTCGTCGATTGGCACGGGCAGATTGTGCCCGCGCATACCGTCGATGCCGAATCCCTTGTTGCCGATGACTTTTCGCGAGAGTCCGCTGCGACCGTCCAGCAGCGCGACCGTGGGAATCCCGTTGGTCTGCGCCGCGGGCGATTCGGACTGGGCTCGGTCGCTCGAGATGACCTTCGACATGATCCTCCTTTGGGCCAACATGTATAACTATGTCATACATGTGTGGCTGCCGTCACGAAGGTCGGTGATTGTGATCCAAGCAGGTCGGCAGGACGGCAGCAGTTTGCCGCTACAGCAAGCGTCGTCCACCGCGCGCCGCATCACCGGATGCCAATGCGGTGAACGTCTGCATGTGCTGCGAGTTTGCTCATAATCGGCTCGACCGAGCTCGGGTCTCGGTGGCGTGGTCTCGGTGACCATGCGAAAGCACAGTGCGTGTGAGCCAGTTCGTCGGCGACGGCCGAACTGGAAATCTATGACCGAAGACTCGGGCTGACTGCGGCAGGGGGAGTCGAGTTCGCGGCATCAACCCATGATGTCGCGAACTTTGGTCTTCTCGTTGCCGCGCAGGATCGCCGCACCTGCATAGGCCATATGCCGTCGCCAATGCGCTTCCGCTTCGGCCGAATTGCGATCCCGGACCAGCTCCAGCAATCGACGATAGGAACGAAGAAGTCGTGCGTACTCCTTTTTCGGGACGATGTTCTGGTCCTCGGCGAGCACGGCCGCGGTGTGGCGCTCGCTGATCTCGTGCAGCATGCCGGCGATCATGGCGAGGGCGGAATTGCCGGAAAGTTCGACGAGCTGGAGATGGAACACCGCGGTGGCGCGAGCCAGGTCCCCGGACTCCCAGCGATCAGGGAAGGCCTCGACCATATTTTCCAATTCGTCGTGGGCGTGTTCGGATCCGGTCGCGGCGAGAATCCCCACTGCGGCCGGTTCGATGGCCGCACGGGCGGCCATGACGTCGGCCAGGGTTGCACCGCTCAGTTCGAGTAGCAGCCCGGCCGGTCGGGCGACGATCTCGGGTCCGGGCACACGCACGCGCGCGCCGGTGCGCGATCCGCGGCGGACTTCGACCAGCCGCTCGGATTCCAGAACTCGCACGGCCTCACGAAGTGTGGGGCGGCTGACCTGGAAATGGGTCATCAGCTCGGCTTCGTGGGGCAGGAAGTCGCCTTCCTTCAGCTGACCGTCGACAATCATTCGACGAAGTCTCCCAGCGAGGACCTCTGCGGTTTTCGGTGTTCGCACTCCCTTGCCGGCTGCCTCCGGACTCAGCATCGCGGCAAGCGTTTCCGGTCGTGACACCGAGTTCTCCTTTGGGAAGTCCTAGTCAACTCAGTAAACCATGTTAATACCGTGGGCAGATAGTTGCAGGAGGATTCTCCTGTCGCCGCTATGCCTGGTCGGGCTCTTCCCAGCGGTGCTGAGCTGCCGCCTTGATGTGGGACGATGCTCGAGCTCGAATATGGCCGGACGCACCGGAACTGCAGGGTGGGTTGCCGCCGTGTTGACGGCGCGCGGATTCGACGAGGCCATGGACACCGGCCAGGCGGTTTCCGGATCGGCGCTGAGCGTGGCGGACTGAGGGTTGGCGCGCTCCATCGAGACCGGCCTCATCCGATTCGCGGTTGCATTGGTCCGTAGATTTCGGCCGAGGATGCAGGCGCTATATCAGTGGGTACCGTTCGATGGTCGACCCCGGATAGTTCATGCGCCAAGTACTCGACGCATGGCCACCAAGCGCCGGGATGCGTGGCATGGCGACGACGAATGCAACCGGGCTCGGCGTCGGATGTCGGTGGCCAAATCTTGGTCCTCCGGCTAGTAGAGCAGGTCCACGACCTGTGTCGTGTCGCCGCCGTTGGACAGCAGGTGCGAGCGCGCCGCTTTCATGTGCTTGAGCCAAAACGCCTCTGCGCCGTCTCCGTCACGAGCCTGGACGAGTTCGGCGAGTCGCTCGTACGCACGCAGTGCTCGCTTGTTGTTCGCATCGACATCGCCGGGTTTGCCTGCCGTCTCGTCGTAGCGCTGTTCTGTCTGCCGCTCCACGACCTCGGTCAGCATCCCGATCACGGTCGCCAGGGTTTGGTTTCCGGACAGTTCGACCAGGCGACGATGGAACTGCACTGTCCGTTTTCCGAATTCGACCGGGGTGTCGAGTGCGGCGCGGACGTTCTCGACCTCGGCGGACAGTGCCCGCCGATTGGCCGCCGGACCGCGTTCCGCCAGACGGCGAGCGGACGCCGGCTCGATCACCATGCGGGCCTCGTAGACATCCTGCAGCGTGGTCTTGGACAGGGTGAGCAGCAAGCTGAACTGAGCGGCTGCTGCCTCAGGCCCCGGAATGGTGACTCGTGCCCCGCCCGGTGGGCCACGGCGGATCGTGACGAGAGAATCGGCCTCGAGTAGCCGGAACGCCTCACGTAGCGTCGGCCGCGACACCCCGAACTGCTCCATCAACTCGGGCTCGGTCGGCAGCCATTCGCCGTCGCGGATCTGTTCCCGCGCGATCTGGAGCCGTATGCGATCGGCAATGACTTCCGGCATCTTCTTCATCCGGATCGGGGCATTGTCGGGCGACGCGCGCTTGGCGCTGGTCACATGTTCCTCCGTGTGCGTACGTGCTGGTTGTCATCGAGCCTGGTGGAGATTATCTCATCGCGGCCGGTGCGACAGGCCGCGACGACGAATCTGGTTCAGCAAGTTCATCTTGATCCGGCTGCTCGCGACGGACATGGCACCTCTGCCCGGTGGCACACCCGCGCCGGAAGTTTCGGCGTGCTGTCCGCATCGTTCGGTTGCCGTAACCCGACATCACGTGCCACGTACCTTACGAAAGGCTTGTTAATCTATATAAACTAGCTTAACTTGAGGTTACGACGCGTTGTCATATCGCGTCCGATTCGAACGGAAGCCGATGGACGGCTGGCTGTACGACGGAGTGCAGGGCGATGGCTCGAAACCAGTATCGATCACAACCGGATGACCGCGGTCAGGTGGCAGTGGCCGATACCGCCGAGTGTCGGGTGACAATCAGCTTCCTCGACCATCCCGCCCTGCAGTATCGGGCTCCGCTGCACATCGCCGAACGCTTCGCGGAGGCCGTGCGGCGCGCGGGCGTCGAGGTTCGGATCGACGCAAAGCTCTACGACGGTCTGCGCCCGCTACCTTGTGCGCGGCTGTGGACGTCATGAGTCGCGTGGGCCGTCATCGTTTTTCGGGCCGAGGGCATCCGCTGACCGGGGTTCGTGTCGTCGGTCGGGGAGGACCAGTCGCGGTTCACCCCAGGGCCGGCTCCACGCCGGGACCACGGCGGGCAGACCGGCCCGTCGGGCGCGGTCGAGGACATGCGACCATTCTCGGCCTTGCACACTGTGCCAGAACCAGCCGCAGCCGGTCGGCGCGAGAATGGCTGCGGCCTCGGCGAACTCGGCTTCCTCGACCCAGTCGAGATCCGTAGTCAATCCGGCGAGTCCGGCCATGCCGACGATCGGCGAGATGTAGTCCGCGTTGCGCACGACATGCACCATGCCTCTTGGGCCCGCGATCGCGGCGGCTTGCTGGAGCGCCATGCGGCGGCTGCGTCTGTAGCCGGTGAACAGAGCGAGCACTTCGGTATACCCAGCCGATTCCATGACCCGCCTCTTCGTCACCGCGGTCGCGTTGTCGTGTCAGACATCTCGGGCCTCCAGAGGCTCGCTGGCGGCTGCGAGAGCTGCTGTCGTCCGTCCGCGAGTCCCAGCCTAGAACTTCGAATCTAGATAATCTAGATAATGATAGATCCGTGCCGGGAGAGTGCTCGATCGACAACCGCGGACAGGTGCGCCCGCAGATCCGCCAGCCGATTGCGGTCGCCGCCGATGTCCTGGTTCAGAAGTGCGAGTAGGACGGTCGGGCCGAGGATGTCCTCGGTGACTGTGCTCGGGTCGATATCGTCGATGTTCTGCTCGCGTGCGGCCTCAGCGATATGCTCGCGCAGCATCTGTTGTCCGGGCTCCAGCACTCGCCTGCGATAGGCGGCGAACAGTCCGGGAACGTGGTCGGCGTCCAGATGGATACGCAAGTACGCCCGGCCGGGACCGCGGGTGAACACATCGACGATGGCGAGGGTCAGCTCGAGCAGCCATTCTCGCAGCGGTTGCCCGTCGTGCTGTTCCAGGAGCGGGAAACCTGAGGCGGTCAGAGCCTCCATGAGCAGTTCTTCGCGGGTGCCGAAACGGCGGCCGACGGCGTCCCGTGATGCCCCGGCGGTGGCGGCGACCGCCTTGACCGTGAATCCAGACCAGCCGTACCTGGTGTAGACCTCGCGGGCGGCCTGCAGGATGCGGCCGTCCAGGCTGGGGTCTCGTGGCCGGCCTGGGGCTTTTGAGTCATCTTCGCTGGACACGGCTCTCCCGAATTCGCTCGACCTGCTCCGTTCATATAACACGTCATCGGAGGGATCTGGACAGTGTTGGCTGCCAACAGGTCCTGGTTACCCACAGGCTACTCGATCCGGCGATGCCCGACACTCGAGAGTATGGGCCCAGGTGAGTGTGGGCCTGGATGCGCGATACGGCTACCCGCGTTGTTCGATGCTCAGCGGAGGGAGCCCCTGTTCCGTGATCGGCAAGCTCTCCGACATCGCGGGCGAACTCACCGGTGCCCGATGCATCGGGTTGTCTTCCCAACCGGCGCTGTGGAATTCACTGCGGACCACGACAGCGGTGGGCGGGTTGCGGTCTCGGTGGACGATGCACCCAGGTGCGCGCCTGGCCTTCCGCGCCGAATTCGGTCGGCGCTGCCGACAGTAGATCTAGTCCGGGGTTTCCGCTCGTCCGGTGCCGAGTCCGCGCACGATGGCCGCGACCAGAGATTGAGCGAAATCGTCTATGCCCGAGAGGATCTGGGGTTTCAGTGTCGGTGTCATGGTGCTCACGTGGTTGATTGCTGCGCCTACGACCATGTCGAGGACCAAGGTCGGGGGCGTTCCGGGTGGCAGCTCGTCGCGGCGAATGCCGCGACGGACGATCTGGCGGGCCGCGGCCGTGGTGGATTCGCGATATTCGGCGGTGGACTCCGCCACTTCCGGGTAGCGCGGCACGTCGATGCGCATGTGGGCGATGGCCTGGCCGTGCGGACTGAGCATGTGCTCCAGCGTTATTCGCGCGAGTGCCAGTAGATCGTCGTGCAGATTGCCGGTATCGATGCGGTCGACGACGAACAAGCGTGCCCGGAAGGTTTGGGCGAGTAGGTCTCCGCGGGAGGGCCAGCGGCGGTAGAGCGCGGGTTTGCCGATGCCCGTCTCCCGGGCGATCGTTTCGAAGGTGAATCCGGCCCAGCCGTCCCGCGCGTACACCGACATGGCCGCGTCGAAGACCTTGTCCTCCACGTCGGGGTTGCGGGGCCGCCCTCGGCGGCCCGCCGCGGTCGTACCGGTCTGCGCTCCCTCCATGGTGGCAACCATACAAACGACTTGGACCTTCGTGCGATTTCCAGCTGGAAGACACTGGCGAAGACACTTACGTACGGGTAGCGTACGAATTAACAGTCGCCGCCCGGCGACACTTCTGCAGCCCGAATCCATGGGAGGTCTCGACAATGCCGACACTCACCCGCGACGAACGCGACGCGTTCGTCGAATCGGTCGACGGCGAACTGCGCCGTCTCTGGCCATCAGCGACGGCCGCGGGAGGTGATCCCGATACCGCCCTCACCGAACTGTGGTCGGTGGCCGCGGCGCAGGGGTGGACCGGACTCGCTGCCGACGGTGCGATCGACGCCACGATCGCCGCGGTGACCCGGCTGGGCCGGATGGCATGTGTGTTGCCGCTTGTGGATGCCAATGTGGCGCTGGAGTTGTTCGGCACCGACCCGGTGGGTGAGCAGATCGTGAACGGTGTCATCCGGCCGGTCGTGGCGGCGGCCGCGGTCGATGCGACAGTTGTGCGCTCGGTGGACGCAGCGGTGGCGGCTACGCACGTCCTGCTGGTTGACGGCGACCGGGCCGTATTGCGCCCGATCGCGACGCGTACTCCGACTGTGGGGCTGGCGCTGCCGTCCTGGTCGGAAGTGACACTGGCCCCGGAGGTGACTGCGGAGTCGACGGTGGGAGTCGACCCGGTCGAACGGGCGAAGCAGCTGGTCCGGCTTGGTCTGGCGGCCCGCGCCGTCGGTGCTGCCGAGCGGGCGTGGGAGCTGAGCCTCGCGCATGCGAAGGAGCGCGTCGCGTTCGGCAAGCCGATCGGCAGCTTCCAGGCGGTGTCGCACCGGGCGGCCGATGGCGCCACCGACATCACCGCAGCGCGCCACCTGATCGAGGAAGCCGTCGCCGCGCTGCAGGCGGGCCGCTCGGACTCCGGGCTGGCGTGCGAGCTCGCGGTGGCCTTCGCCGGACCGGCCGCGATCCGCACCCAGTTCGGCGCCCAGCACACGCTCGCGGCATCGGGATACTTCGAGGAGCACGAAGCGCCATGGTTGTTCCGCCGCGTGAACGCCGACATCTGCCGCTTGGATGCTTTTCCGCTCGCCGCCGGCGAGGTCGCCGATGTGCTGATCGAGACCGGCGCTCGGCTGCCCGCCCTCGAACTGGGTGAGGACGCCGAGGCGTTCCGCGCCGAGGTCCGGAAGTTCCTGGGCGAGTACGGCAATGACGTCGCGGTGCGACACATCGGCGATCCCGCAGGTGCGGTGATCATCGAGGGAGCTCGCGACCATGGTTATCTCACGCTGGCCTGGCCCCAGGAATACGGCGGCGCGGAAGCATCGGTCGAACGCCAGACCGTCCTGGGTGAGGAGTTCTCGTACGCTCGTGCTCCGCTGACCGGAAAGGCGGCGATCGACCTTCTGGGTACGGCGGTCATCCGGCACGGCACCGATGAGCAGAAGAAGCGCCTGCTGCCGTTGATCGGTCGCGGCGACTTCCCGTTCTACTTGGGCTATTCCGAACCGGAGACCGGCTCGGATCTGGCCGCGCTGCGCACCCGTGCGGTGCGCGACGGCGACGAGTGGATCGTCGACGGCCGCAAGATGTGGGGCACCGGCGCACACACCGCGGAGTGGGTCTGGCTCGCCGCGCGCACCGATCCGGCGGCGAGTCCGCCACACGCCGGTATCACCGTATTCCTGACTCGGGTGGATCGTCCGGGCTTCGAGGTGCAGCAGCATCGGGCACTGTCGGGCGAGATCTCGTGTTCCACATTCTTCGACGGGTTCCGGATCCCGGATAGTGATCGGATCGGAGAGGTCAACGGCGGATGGAAGGTGATCACGACCGCGCTGGCGCAAGAGCGGGTGCTGATGGCCAACGTCGCCGCCGACATTCGTCGGCTGCTGGACGACATGCTGGACGAGATCGCGAAGGATCCCGACGGCATCGTCGGCGGTCGCGGCTCGGCGAAGCGGGCACTGATCACCGAGCTCGCCGCCCGTCTGCAGGCCGCTCGCGTACTGGTCGATGTCAGCATCCGGGCGACCTCGGCGGGGGCAGGGGTACGACTCGAGGCTCCGATGGCCAAGATCATCGCCAGCCTGCTGCACGAGGATTTCAGCGAGGCGGCGCTGCGTATCTTCGGACCCGCCGCCGCGCTGGGTGAAACGGTCACCGACGTTCCAGGGCGCGGGGCGTTCGAGTACAACCTGCGGTTCTCGATCATGCAGGTCGTGGGCGGCGGAACGATCGACATCCAGCGCAATCTGGTCGCCCGATCGCTGGGGCTGCCGCGCTGAGCGTCTCGGCCGGTCCCACGCGGCCCGATCTCTTTCCATCAACGAATCCCTCTTTGTCACTGCAATTTTCGAGAAAGGAAGTCCTCGCTGATGCGTACTTCTTTCACGGACCTGGTCGGCGTAACGCACCCGTTGGTCGGCTTCAATCGCTCGCCCGGCGTAGTCGCCGCGGTCACCAACGCCGGCGGACTGGGGGTGCTCGCCGCGACGGCGTACACCCCCGAGGAACTCGACGCGCAATTGACCTGGATCGACGAACAGGTCGGCGGCAAACCCTACGGTGTCGATCTGTTGGTACCGGAGAAATTCGCCGCCGGTGATCCCGACAGCCTCGTCGCGAGTTTGCGGGCCCAGATCCCGCGCGAGCACATCGATTTCGTGCATCGTCTGCTCGACAAGTACGACATCCCGCCGCTGGGCTCGAACGCGGGCACGTACAACGATGACGTCGCCGCGAGCATCAACCCCGACGGCGCGGCGGCCCTGCTCGACGTCGTGTTCGACCACCCCATCGCATTGATCGCCAACGCACTGGGCACGCCGCCACCGCAGATGGTGGAGCGAGCCAAGGCATCCGGGATCGTGGTCGCCTCTCTCGTCGGGCAGCCTAAACATGCTGTGCGCCAATTGGCTTGCGGTGTGGACGTGCTCATCGCGCAGGGGACCGAGGCCGGCGGACACACGGGCACGATCGCGACCATGGTGCTGACTCCGGAGATCGTCGACCTGGCCGAGGGGCGCCCGGTGCTGGCTGCGGGTGGTATCGGCAGCGGCCGTCAGATGGCGGCTGCGCTGGCGCTTGGTGCGGCCGGTGTGTGGTGTGGCTCGGTATGGTTGTCCAGTCGCGAGGACATCACTCCGCCTGAGGTGAAGCGGAAATTCCTGGTCGCGACGAGTTCGGATACGTTGCGCTCCAAGACTCGTACCGGCAAGCCCGCGCGCCAGCTCCGCAGTGCCTGGCACGACGAGTGGGAGGCGGCGGGTGCGCCCGCACCGCTGCCCATGCCGTTGCAGCCGATGCTGGTCAACGAGGCGTGGAACCGCATCGATGCCGCGGCGGCCGCCGGGAACGAAGGTGCCGAGATGCTCGAGTCGTTCTTCATCGGCCAGGTCGTGGGCTCGTTCGCCGAGCTTCGACCGGCGGAAACCATTGCCCGGGAACTCGTTGCCGACTGCGAACAGCGGCTGCGCGAGACCGCCGCGCTGATCGCCTGAGCTGCGCTGAATGCGGACCCGGTCCGCCGTCCAACGTTTGGTCATTGTCCGGTATATCCGTTGTAGATGATTAGATTAGCTGGATTAGCTATACTTTTGCCGTGGAATTCCGGATGAATCTGACGCGGCTGGCTGGTGAGCTCGGCGACAAACCTGCGGTCGTCATGGGGGAGTCCGGGGTAGCGCTGAGCTACCGCGAACTGGAGGCGCGATCCAATCGGATCGCCGGACTGTTCCGGAAATTGGGCCTGCGAGCGGGTGACCATGTGGCTGTGTTGTTCGACAACACGCTCGAGGTTTTTCCGGTGTTGTGGGCCGCGCAGCGGGCCGGGCTGTTCTATACGCCGGTCAACTGGCATCTGACGGTCGCCGAAGCGGCGTACATCGTCGAGAACTGCGGTGCCCGGCTGCTGGTTCACGCGGCATCGCTATCGCAGATAGCGGAGCAGTTGCCAGATTTGGACCGCGTTGCAACCGGGTCCGGGGCACACGGGCTGGACGAACTGTGCGCGACGCAGTCGTCCGATCCGATCCCGGATGAGGCCGAGGGCTACTACATGCTCTACTCGTCCGGGACCACCGGCCGGCCCAAGGGCATCCTGCCGGAACTGTCGGGTGCGCCGTTCGGATCGGGGCTGCCGATAGATCACGTCATGGCCGAACGATTCGGATTCGACTGCGACACAGTCTATCTCAGTCCGGGGCCGATCTATCACGCCGCGCCGCTGGGGTGGTCGATGGGCGTGATCCGCAATGGCGGCACGGTCGTCATGATGGAGCGCTTCGATGCCGCGCGGGCACTCGATCTCATCGAACGGCATCGAGTCACGCACGGGCAGTTCGTCCCGACGATGTTCGTGCGCATGCTGAAACTCCCTGAGAGCGAGCGCATTCGACGTGATGTGTCGAGCCTTCGGGTGGTGGTTCACGCGGCGGCGCCGTGTCCGAGCGCGGTGAAACGGGCGATGATCGAGTGGTTCGGGCCGACACTCGTGGAGTTCTACGCGGGTAGCGAAGGCAGCGGCTTCTGCATGATTGATTCGGCAGAGTGGCTGGCGCACCCTGGATCGGTCGGAAAGGCGCTGATCGGGGTTCCGCACATCTGCGACGAGAGCGGGCGAGAATTGCCCGTCGGCGCGGTAGGGACCGTCTGGTTCAGCGATGTGCCGCAGTTCCGCTATCACGGTGACTCGAACAAGACAGCGGCAGCGCATAACGCCGCAGGCTGGAATACGTTGGGAGATCTCGGTCGCCTCGATGAGGAGGGATATCTCTACCTGTCCGGACGGCGCGGCGATCTCATCATCTCCGGTGGGGTGAACATCTATCCGCAAGAGGTCGAAGACGTCCTGGTGCTGCACCCGGCCGTCACCGATGCGGCGGTGGTCGGTGTGCCCGACGGTGAATTCGGTCAGCGAGTCCACGCGGTCGTGCAGCCGGCGAGCGACGCCGAATCCGGGCAATCGCTGGAAGCCGCGTTGATCGAATACTGTCGCGCGCGCCTCGCGCACTACAAGTGCCCGAAGACCGTGTCATTCGAGGAGATCCCGCGGCTTCCCAGCGGAAAGCTGCTTCGGCGTGAAGTGGTGCGGCGCTACGGATCTGCGTGAGCGCGCCTGCAACGGATCAGTTGATCGCGCCCGCGATCTTCAATTCGATGAGGCGATCCCAGTCGTATCCAACCTCTTGTAGGAGGCGGTCGGTGTCGGCGCCCAGTTCCGGCGCGGCTGAGGGGTCGGGCTGTCGTCGATCGAACTGAATGGGCGGCATACCCACGCCGATCGTGCCGCCGGGCCCGAGGTCGAGCTGCCCGACATATTTGTTGGCAAGGACCTGAGGATCCGTGCCGACCTCCTTGGGTGTCTGCACCACCGCCCAGACGCCGCGCTGCTTGCTCAGCAACTCGCACCAGTCGGCGAGGGAATGTGCGGCGAAGATCTTCTCCAGTTCGATGACGCATTCGGCGCTGTTGGCCGATCTGGCGGTGGCATCGGCGAATCGCGGATCCGCGGCGAGGTCGCCACGCCCCATCAGTTCCACCAGTGGCGCCCAGAACCTGTCGGACTCGAGCATCACCAGAGCGATGTAGCGGTCGTCGCTGGTGCGGTAGGTATTGGCGATGGGATTGCTCGGAAGTTCGTGGCGCGCGGGAGCCATCGCGTCGATGCCGTACATCGTCGAGGCCGCGATATGCGGTGCCATCACCCAGACCGCGGCACCGAGCAGACTCACATCGACGACGTGACCGGTACCGGTGCGTTCCCGGTCGAACAGGGCCGCTGCCACGCCACCGGCAGCGTAGAGGCCGCCCTGCAGATCGCCGAAGGCGGCGCCGGGCATCGGGGCGGGCCACGGCTCATGCGCTCCGGTCGTCACGTGGGCGACGCCACCACGGGACCAGTACGAGGCGAGATCGAAGCCGCCTGTGTCGGCTTCGTCGCCGTCCGGGCCGAGGCCGCTGCCCTTGACGTAGATCAGCTTCGGGTTGATCGCCTGGAGATCCTCGACGTCCACGCCGAGTTTGCGGCGCACCGAGGGCAGGTAGTTGGTCAGGAACACATCGGCGGTCTCAACCAGGCGGTGCAGTGCCTCGCGACCGCCCTCGGTGGTGAGATCGATTCCAACACTGGCCTTTCCGCGGCTGAATGTCTGGAACATGAAGCTCACCGGATGTGTCCCCGAACTCTTCAACGAGGACGGCACGAGTCCGCGCATGGGGTCGCCGTGCTCAGGGTGCTCGATCTTGATGACCTCGGCGCCCCAGTCGGCGAGAGCAACGCCCGCGGAGGGGATGAACCCCCAGGTGGCAAGCTCGACGACGCGGATTCCGCGCATCACAGCGGTCATTATCGGCCTCCGAAACAAGTAACGCGATCGTGTTCACGTGAGCCAAGTCAGAATAGACTAACCACGTCATGTATTTCGAGCCCAGTCATCGCGAACTCCGGAACTTGTGCGGGCGATCGGAGGAGTCGGCATGACCGATCTGACCCGCGTCCTGGTCATGTTGAGGCCGCTGCGCGCCTCCTTCAGGTCCGCGCCCGCGCTGCACACCGTTCCGGTGTGAGTCAGGACGATCACCCGGACCGAATCCTCGCGCAACGCCGATTCCAGCGCTTCGGCGAGCTGGTCGCGAAGCCGGACCGACAGGGCGTTGCGGTTGTGCGGCGAATCGAGTGTGATGGTCGCGATCCCATTGGCCGTCCGAGACGAGACCAGGCGACCGGCAGGCTCTGCCGAGGGGGTAGCCATCGGATCAGGCGCCCCGGCCCGCCGCGGCTTCATCGGCGCGGGTGAGCCCGGCCAATCCGATCAGGTCCTCGTGGAGTTCGAACCAGACGGTGTGATAACTGTCGAGTACCGGGCGGGCGATGTAGGTCATATCGCCCGCGTCGACTCGTTGCAGGGCGCGTTCCAAGCGCTGCGGGTACACGGACAGCCGTTCGGCCAGCGTACCGACTCGCTCGACCAGGGGCAGCGCCTCGGCATGCAGCTTGCGCAGCCGGTCCAGGACGGCGGCATCGTAGGCGGCGTCGCCGTGATCGTTCGGGGTGCCTTCCCGCAACTGCCAGTCGGTGATGAGGGCCTTGAAATCGCTATTGAGCGAACAGAATTCGGCGTAGACCTGTTCGACTGCCGCCGTATCCACGGCCGCGCTCTCCTGCTGCACCAGGGTGACGGCGTGTTCGCGCCCCTGCGGGGTGGCACGCAATCCCATGGGTGTCTGCTTCAAATGGCCTTCGGTGGTCAGTGCGGTGGTGGTTTCTGTTACCTGCTCGACAGACAGGCCCAGACTCTCGGCGATGGCCGGTACGTCGACACGGCCCTTGATGACCACGAGACGAAGGATGGCGAAAGTGCTCACCTGTGTGAACTCCTAACTGCTGCCCGGCAGATCTGTACTGCGCGCGGATTGCGGCCGGGGATGTGGTGACGGGGGAACTGGTGAAATCAGTACGGCGAGACGGAGGTCCGGCCGGGCAACCCGGCCGATCGCGCGATCGCGTCCCGGTACTCGTCGAGAGGACCGAAGAGCACCGCGCCCATGCGCGCCCGGCGCAGGTACAGATGTGCTTCGTGCTCCCAGGTGAACCCGATTCCGCCGTGAATCCGGATGGAGGCCTCGGTCGCGGAGATCGCCGCTCGCGCTGCGCACAAGTGGGCCAATGCGATCCGTGCGTCGTCTCCGGCGAGTGCCGCGGAATCGACTGCGGCACGGGCGAGTTCGACCTCGAGCAGGACATCGGCGCACAGATGTTTGATGGCCTGGAATGATCCGATGACTTTGCCGAATTGGCTGCGGGACTTGGCATGTTCCACCGCGAGCTGCAGGGCGCGGTCGGCCACGCCGATCTGATCGGCCGCGACTGCCAGCAACCCTTGCCGCGCGGTGTCCCATACCACCTCGGCGGCGCGATCGGGGCCGATGAGAATGCTCGCCGGGCTGTCGGTGAAGGTGACAGTCGCCAGATCCCGGGTCAGGTCGAAGGCATCCGCCGGTGTGCGCCGAACACCGGGCGCACCGCCGTCGATGACGAACCACGCTGCGCCGGTGGATGTCTCGGCGAAAACGAAGTACAGATCGGCGGCGGCGCCGTCGACGACGCACTGCTTCACGCCGTCGATCGTCCAGCCCGCCCCGGACTCGCGCGCGGTGGTGGTCGGCTGGTGCACGTGCCAGGTGCCGTCGGTCTCCGCGACGGCGACGGCGACCACGGTCTTGCCTTCCAGCAGCCAGGAAAGTGTGTCGGCTCGCAGTGGGCCGTCCTCCGCGGCGAGGGCCACGGTCGTGGCCAGCACCGCGGTCGAAAGGAAGGGGGTCTTCGCCGCGGTCCGGCCCAATTCCTGAGCGACCAGGGCCATCTCGCTCGATCCGAGCCCCGCGCCACCCAGGGCTTCGGGGACGAATAAACCCGTCACGCCGATTTGCTGGGCGAGCGCCTCCCATGCACCCGAACCGTGCTCACGTGGGTCGTGCCGAATGAACGTGGCACGTACTGCCGCACGGATGTCCTCGGACAGGTCCGGGCTCATGTGGTCTCCTTCGACGCAAGATCCTTTCGAAAAGTTTAACCAGGATAGCTATTTATAGGAACCCTACGAGAACAGTTCCAGCAATTCGCGGGAACCCTGATCGCGCAGCATCTGCTCGGTCGTCTCCTCGAGATGTTTGCGCCAGAGCTTCTCGGCCTCGTCGGCCTTGCCTGCTGCGACCAATTGGACGAGCTTGCGGTGCACGCGATGTGAGACCTCCGCGCCCTGGTGCCGCTCCGCGCTGTCGTGCACGCGGGCGATCACCGCCTGCGTGTGCGCCCGCGTGATCTCGGACATGATGTTGGCGAACAGGGCGAGCGTATTGGACCCGGACAGTTCCACGACCAAGGTGTGGAAGTGCGCGTGCGCCGGTCCCCAGGTGGCGGCCGATTCGATCGACTCGGCCTCCTTCTGCAATGCGGTGTGCAGGCGGTCCACCACCTCGGGTGTCCGATTCTCCGCGAGCAGCCGCGCGGCGGGAGGCTCGATGATCGCCCGGGTGCGGAAAACATCAACCAGGGTAGTGTGTTGATATTGCAATAGCGCGCCGGCCTGCTTGGCAATGGGCTCAGGGTTCGGTGCGCTCACGAGGGCTCCGCCCTTGCTGCCGCGGCGAATCTTCAGCAAGTCCTCGGATTGCAGAATCCGGATCGCCTCGCGAAGGACCGGGCGCGAGACACCGTAATTCTGTAGTAGCTGTGCCTCATTGGGGAGGTAGTCGCCATCGCGGAGTTCGCCGAGTACGATTTTTCGGCGGATCGAGTCCGCGACCAGTTGCCCGGCGGTCGGGGTCCCGATGGTCTCAGATTGGCTACCGATCATAGGCCTATGCTCTCATGAAATGTGATATCCACGTTCGATAGATCTGTGGGGTGTGGCCCACAGTTGCCGGCTCACCGGCCGATCGTGAGCAACACGGGCAGAGGATGCTCGCAGATCAGATGTTTGTGACCGGCTGCCAGCGCTGCGGCGACCGTGCTCGGATCGGTGTGGTCCACCACCCGGGCGGTCAGGATGCCCTCGGGCACCGCATCCGGTCGGTGCACCGCGATATCCGATGCCGCACCGGCCCATTCGAGTAATTTGGCCAGATCCGCGTCCGAGTCCTCCGACAACGCCGTCAGCGGAAGGCGTCCGGCGAAGATCTCGCCGCTGCCCCCGTCCACGGTGATCTCGCGCCCGGCCAGCCCGGTGAGCGTCCCGCTGCCGCAGCCGACCACGCAGGGGCGATGGAGTTCACGGCTCACCACGGCCGCGTGCGAGGTCGAACCGCCGAGTTCGGTGACCACCCCGACCGCCGCGATCATGCCGCTGACGTCGTCGGGGCTGGTGGTTTCCCGGACCAGGACCGCATCGACGCCCTCGTCCGCGGCGTCCTGCGCCTCGTCGGAATCGGTGACGACGACTCCCTGGGCGATGCCGGGACAGGCGGGTAGGCCAGATGCGAGAAGCTCGGCGGATTTCCTGGTCTCGGGCGCCAGCGTCGGTTCCAGTACCGCGCATACGTGCGCGGTACTCACGCGCCGCAATGCCTCGCGCGTGTCGATCAGTCCCTCCTCCTGCAATGCGACGGCGAATCGAACCGCCGCATGCGCGGACCGTTTGGCGTTGCGGGTCTGAAGCAGGTACAGCGCGCCGGACTCGACGGTGAATTCGATGTCCTGGACGTCGGTGTTCTGGCGTTCGAGTTCCCTTGCCGCCGAGAGTAATTCAGCGTGGACGGTGGGCATCTGCGCGGCGAGCGCGGACAGCGGCAACGGGTCGAATCGGCCGCTGACGACGTCCTCGCCCTGTCCGCGCGGCAGCCACTCGCCGAACGCTTCGGCCGCGCCGGTCAGCGGGTTGCGGCTGAACAGCACACCGGTTCCCGACTGATCGTCCAGATTGCCGAACGCCATCGCCTGAACTGTGACGGCCGTGCCGTGCAGGTCGGTGATCGCATGGTGGCTGCGGTACGCGGTCGCCCGGGGGGAGTTCCAGGAATCGAATACGGCCTTGATCGCCGCGCGAAGCTGCTCTCGAGGGTCGGCCGGAGGAAGTCGATCGCCGAGCCCGACGACCGCGCCGTAGAGTTCACGGAACCGGCGTTGGGTGTCGGTGGCGAACTCTGCGCCGACCAAGGCCGCGAGCTGCTCCCGGGTCCGGTCGTTGATGCCGAGGTTCAGGATCGTGTCCATCATGCCGGGCATGCTCCGCGCTGCTCCGCTGCGGACCGACACCAGCAACGGGATCTCGGGCCCGCCGCCGAAGGTGTGGCCGGTCTCGGCTTCGAGCCAGGCGATGCCGTCCATTACCTGATCCCAGATGTCGTCGATGAGAGCGTCGCCCTCGGCGAAGTAGCGTTGGCAGGCTTCGATGCCGACCACGAAGGCGGGCGGCGTGCGCAAGCCGTTCCCGCGCATCCGGGCGATGCCGTGCGCCTTGCCGCCGACGAGTTCGCGAGCGGGGACGTCCCGGCCGTCCAGGCGGAGAACCAGCTCCGGCGCGGTGGGCCGAGACTGGTTGCCCTCGAGGGAGGGAGCGGTCATGATCTCGCTCCTTTCGGCGTCACTTGTATTCGACATCACATAACCAGGTTAGCTATTATTGCAGCGTCTTCACAAGATGCCCCCTTGGACCCGCCCGGCTCGACTCGCGCACCACGGCATCCGAACAGGTGTGCGCGACACAAAGGGGCGACCTGGCGGAGCGTTGTATGCGACATTCTGCTTCCATTGAATAACCAGGTTAGTTATTATCTGGTTCACAGAAGTCATGTTCACGATATTTCGACAGTTCGCATCCGTACTGTCATACGGCCGAGGGAGCGACGATGGCGTCTCGTCCGCAGTCGATCGAAGGGTTTCGATCCGATGCGAAGAAGTTCCTCGACGAGTTCGCGACGTTGCGGCCGGACGGCTTCCCCGACGCGATGTTCGCCCAGTTCCGTGATATCGCCGACCCCGAGCAGCACGCCAGGAACTGCCGTGATTGGCAGCGCCTGCTCTTCGAGCACGGCTTCGCCGGCATCACCTGGCCCGAGGATGTAGGCGGCCGGGGACTGTCCAACGCGTATGCCTTGGCCTGGGCGGATCTGGAGTCCGAGTACGAACTGCCGCGCGGTGTGTTCGGCGTGACCCTGGAGATGGTCGGTCCGACTCTGCTGGCGTTCGGGAACGAATCCCAGCGGGCGCATTGCGGCGCGATCCTGCGCGGTGATCAGGTGTGGTGCCAGTTGTTCAGTGAGCCCGGCGCCGGCAGTGATCTGGCCGGGATCGCCACCCGGGCGGTGCGCACCGAAACCGGCTGGCGGGTCAACGGGCAGAAGGTGTGGACCTCGGAGGCTCGGCACGCGCAGTACGGATATCTGCTGGCGCGCACCGATCCCGACGCGCAACGCCACCGCGGCATCACCGCTTTCGTCGTCGATATGACCGCACCGGGCGTGCGGGTCCGTCCGCTGCGGCAGATGACCGGCGGATCATCGTTCTCCGAAGTGTTTCTCGACGATGTCGAGTTGCCCGCCGACGCGGTGCTCGGTGAGGTCGGTGGTGGTTGGACCGTCGCGATGACCACGCTCGGCTTCGAACGGTTCTCCAGTTTCGGCCGATCGATGGGCAGGTTGATGCGCCGCGCGGCCGATCTGCCATGGCAGGAGGAGCGGGCCCGGAACGCACTGTTGGACGCCGTCATCGATCAACGCGCGCTGGCCGCGATGGAAGAGGGATTTCAGCGGAAGTTCGCCGCTGGAGCGGCCCCGGGGCCCGAAGCCGCGCTGGCCAAGCTCGCCACCGGTCGCGTGCTGAGCGAACTCAGCGACGCCCTGGTCGGTGCGCTCGGGCCGCGCATCGCGGATCCCGATCCGGAATGGGACGACTGGCGTCTGGTGGTGCTCGCGGCTCCCGCTTTCCACATCGCGGGCGGTACCGACGAAATCGTCAAGACGATGATCGCCGAGCGCGTGCTCGGCCTGCCGAAAGGGTGAGTAGCACAATTGAGTGACGACGTGCGGGCGATCGACGCCTGGGTCCAGCCCTGGCCCGCGGAGGCGGTTGCCGCGATGCCGCGCCGGAATTTCGGACTCGCCGACCGCATGGAGCACGGTCGGCGATTACTGGCCGGAATCCCGGTGAAGGAGATGATCGCCGAGATGGACACGGCCGGCATCGACCGGGCGTTGTGCTCGGCGGGCCCGCTGATCCCGAACCGGTTCGTGGAGGAGGCCGTCGCCGAATACCCGGAACGGCTGGTCGGTGTCGCGTCCGTGGACCCGTGGTCCCCGGACGGCGTGATGCCCGCCGTGCGAGAGCTGCGGCGGCTCGTGCGTGAGTGTGGATTCAAGGCGCTGAAGCTCGAGCCGTTCATCAACGACAAGGCTCCGACCGAGGCGCAGTGGTACCCGCTCTACGCCGAATGCGTGGAATTGGATATCACCCTGCAGGTGCAGGTCGGCGGTACCGGCCCGGCCACCTACACCTCCGAAACGGGCCGCCCCGGACACATCGATCGCGTCGCGATCGATTTTCCCGAGCTGCGGATAGTCGCCGGGCACATCGGCTGGCCGTGGACCGAGGAGATGATCGCGGTCGCCGCGAAGCATCCGAACGTCTGGATCGATACCAGTGCGCACCTGCCCAAATATTTTCCGCCGTCATTCGTGCACTTCCTGCGGACGTTCGGGCGACGCAAGTGCATCTGGGCCAGCGACTGGCCGATCCTGGAGTTCGGCCCACCGTTGACCGGTGTCGACATCCTCGATCTGACCCCTGATGTGCGTCGAATGTTCCTGCGGGACAACGCCGTCGAGGCATTTCGACTCGAGGTGTGAGCCGGGTGGGAGGTTCCGCTCCCGCCTCACACCTGATATAACTAACCTGGTTATACATTTATCTGAATGTTGGAGGTTGCGGTGCCAGCTCTGCCGAGCCAGCTCGATACGCGGTCCGAGGCGTACGAACGATCGCGGCGCGCGATGCTCGATCTGGTCGGCGAGGTCGAGCAGTTGCAGCGCAAAGCCCGGGAGGGTGGCTCGCCGGCATCGGTCGCGCGCCACCGCGAACGAGGGAAACTGCCGGTGCGCGAGCGCATCGCATTGCTGCGCGACCGGCACGGATCGTTCTTCGAACTCTCCGCGCTGGCCGGCTGGGGCGCCGGCGATCCACTCGGCGGGGGCGTGGTCACCGGTATCGCGCAGGTCGAGGGCCGCCAGGTGATGGTGATCGCCAACGATCCCACTGTGCGCGGTGGCTCACTGTCACCGACCTCGATCACCAAAACCGTACGGGCACTGGACATCGCCGAAACGAACCGGCTGCCGCTGATCACCCTGGTGGAATCGGGCGGCGCCGAGCTGGACAAGCAGAGCGACATCTTCGTACCGGGCGGTGAGCAGTTCCGCCGACTGACCGAATTGTCGGCCGCCGGTATCCCGACGGTCTCGGTGGTGCTCGGCTCGTCGACCGCGGGTGGCGCCTACCTGCCCGGTATGAGCGACTACACGATCTTCGTCAAAGATCGCGGCTATGCCTTCCTCGGCGGTCCGCCCTTGGTGAAGATGGCGATCGATGAGGATGTCACCGAACAGGAACTCGGCGGTGCGGACATGCACGCCCGGGTGTCGGGCCTGGCCGACTTCCTCGCCGCCGACGAGCCCGATGCGATGCGGCTCGCGCGTGCCGCGGTGCGGCAGTTCCCGGCACAGCGCCGCCCGGCTGGTGGGGCGGTCCCGCTGCACGACCCGGACGAGTTGCTCGGCATTGTCCCCGATGATCCGCGCCGTCCGTTCGATATTCGCGAGGTTCTGGCGCGAGTCCTCGATGCTTCGGAATTCGACGAATTCAAGCCGCTGTACGGCCACAATCTGGTCACCGGGTGGGGCACCCTGCATGGCATGCCGATCGGGGTGCTGGCGAACAACGGGATCCTGTTCTCCGCGGAATCGCAGAAGGGCGCTCAGTTCATCCAGCTGGCCAACCAACTCGGCATCCCGCTCGTGTTCCTGCAGAACATCACCGGGTTCATGGTGGGCACCGCCGCCGAACACGGCGGCATCATCAAGGACGGTGCGAAACTCATCAACGCCGTATCCAATTCCCGTGTGCCGCATGTGACTCTGATGGTCGGAGTCAGCTACGGGGCGGGCAACTACGCGATGGCCGGGCGCGCGTACCGTCCACGACTGGTGCTGACCTGGCCGACGCATCGCATCGCCGTGATGGGCGGACGACAGTTGGCCGGAGTCATGTCGATCGTGCAGCGGCGATCGGCCGAAGCCAAGGGTGTGCCGTTCGACGAGGACGCCGACGCGAAACGTCGTGCCGCGCTGGAGGAACGGATCGACCACGAGTCGACAGCGCTGTTCTCCACCGGCCGCTGCTGGGATGACGGCATCATCGACCCGCGCCACACCCGCTCCGCGCTGGCGGTGAGCTTCGCAATGGCCACCGGCGCGGATTGCGGCCGAGGAGGCGGTGCGCTCACACCCTCGTCCATTTTCGGCGTCTTCCGCTTCTGAGGAGCACCACATGCGACGCATTCTGATCGCCAACCGCGGCGAGATCGTCAGCCGGGTGGCCCGCACCGTTCGCGCCCACGGAATCCGCACTGTCGGAATCTATTCCGAACCCGATGCGCACCTGCCGTATCTGCACGATGTCGACGAGGCGGTGGCCCTGGCCGGGACGACGCCTGCGCAGACCTATCTGAACATCGAGGCCGTGCTGGCCGCCGCCCGTCGCGCCGACTGCGACGCGATCCATCCCGGCTACGGATTCCTCGCGGAGAACCCCGATTTCGCCCATGCGGTGGAGGCGGCCGGGCTGTGCTTCATCGGCCCGCCCGCGGACTGCGTGGCCGCGATGGGATCGAAGGTTCGCGCGAAGGAGATCGCCCGCAAGGCCGCTGTGCCCGTGCTGCCCGACGCCGTGCTGGCGCCCGAGCTCACAGCCGCCGAGGTGGCCGAACTCGCGAGCGAGGTCGGCTATCCGCTGTTGGTCAAGGCCAGCGCAGGCGGCGGCGGTCGCGGAATCCGTTTGGTCACAGACGAATCCGAGCTGGAACACGCGGTGACCGCTGCCGGACGGGAGGCGGTGTCCGCCTTCGGGGACGGGACGTTGTTCCTCGAGCGCTACCTGCCCGCCCCGCGGCACATCGAGATCCAGGTGATGGCCGACAAACACGGCACGGTGCTGCATATCGGCGATCGCGAATGCTCCGTGCAACGCCGCCACCAGAAGTTGCTCGAGGAAGCGCCCGCAGCCCTGGTCGATTCGGGACTTCGGGCAGAGATGGCCGCGGCAGCCGTACGGCTGGCCACCGAGATCGGTTACCTCGGCGCTGGAACGTGCGAATTCCTGGTGGACGGCGAGGACTTCTACTTTCTCGAGATGAACACGCGGCTGCAGGTCGAGCACACGGTGACCGAGCAGGTCAGCGGTCTGGATCTGGTCGCACTGCAATTGCGGATCGCCGACGGTGGCGAGCTAGGTGTTCGCCAGCAGGACATCGTGGTGCGTGGTCATTCGATCCAGGCCCGGGTCTGCGCGGAGAATCCCGCCGCCGGATGGCTCCCCAGCTCCGGACCGGTGCTGCGTTATGACCACCCCGTCGAGCCGGGACTTCGGTTCGAGGACGGCATCGCGACCGGATGCACCGTGAGCCCGCACTACGACTCGATGATCGTCAAGGTGATCGGCACCGGCGCCGATCGCGCCGAGGCCATCGGCCGGTTGTCGGCGGGGTTACGCGATACCCGCCTGCACGGTCCGCAGACCAATATCCCCGCACTGCTGCGGATTCTCGACAGCGACGACTACCGCACCGGTTCGGTATCGGTGAACTGGCTCGAAGCGCGACCGGAACTGGCGCAACCGGTGGATTCGCTGCCGGTCGGCGCGGTGGCCGCAGCCGTGTACGACCTGTTGGAGGGGGATGCTCCGGTCGTCACCGGACTGACGCCCGCCTGGTCGAATACGCCGACCCCGGCGATAGTACTGAAACTGGTGGACAGCCTCGGTGGCAACCACGAGATCGCTTATCTGCCACCGGTCTACGCCGCCGGACCACTCGAAACCTTCGAATTCGACGGTGCGGTACACCGGGTCCGTCGGGTGCCCGCGTCCGGCGAGTTCGCAGACAGCTGGACTCGAGTGGAAATCGATGGCATGGCAGCAGATTTCGAGGTCACCGCGGAACCGTCGGCACGCACCGATTCCGGCGGGCGTGTGTGGGTCGACGGTCGGCGGGGAGTTGTCGAATTCACCGTTGCACCGCGATTCGCCGACGTATCCCTGGAAGGTGTCCTTGGCGGCCCGACCGCACCGATGCCGGGCACGGTGCTCGATGTCCGGGTGCAAGCCGGGGAGGTCGTGTCCGAGGGCCAGCCGCTGGTGGTGGTCGAGGCGATGAAGATGGAACACGTCGTCGCGGCGCCCGGAGATTTCCTGGTCGAACGCGTGCTGGTCGGAGTCGGCGAATCGGTGGCTGCCGGGCAGGTCCTGGTCGAGCTGAAGGCGGACGAATGAATATGTCGCACAACGGCAATCAGCGGCGTCCGGTGCGCATTGCGAACTGCTCCGGATATTACGGTGATCGGCTGTCGGCCGCGGCGGAGATCATGGCCGGTGACCCGATCGACGTACTGTCCGGGGATTGGCTAGCCGAGCTGACCATGTCGATCCTGGCGAAATCGCGCGCCCGCGGTCGGGGCGGCTATGCGCACACGTTCCTGCGTCAACTGACCGACGTCCTCGGGGCCTGTCACGAGCAGGGGGTGCGCATCGTCGCCAATGCGGGCGGTGTGGCTCCGGACGAGTGCGCCGGACGTGTGGTCGAGCTGGGGCGCGAGCAGGGGATCGAGCTGCGGGTTGCCGTCGTTCACGGCGACGACATCACCGGTCGGATCGACGAATTACGCTCTGCTGGCGAGAATTTCGAGCATATGGACAGCGGCGAGCCCTGGGCGGGCGATCCGGCCGATGTGCTCGCTGCCAACGCATATCTCGGGGGCCACGCGGTCACCGAGGCGCTGCGGGCGGGCGCGGACGTGGTCATCACCGGCCGGGTCGCCGACGCCGCACTGGTCTCGGGTGCGGCCGCATGGTGGCATGGCTGGTCGCCGGAGGACCTCGATCCTCTGGCGGGTGCGACCGTCGCCGGCCATGCGATCGAATGCGGCACCCAGGTGACCGGCGGAAACTATGCGTTCTTCGAAGAGATCGACGATCTGGTGCGTCCTGGATTCCCGATCGCGGAAATCGCCGCCGATGGGAGCAGTGTCATCACCAAGCAGCCCGGCACGGGCGGTGCGGTCACCACCGGCACGGTGACCGCGCAACTGTTGTACGAGATCGGCGGGCCGCGCTACCTGGTCCCCGATGTCGTCGTGCGGTTCGACACCGTCGAGCTGAGCCCGGTCGGGGCCGATCGGGTGCTGATCAGCGGAGTGCGCGGCGAACCGGCGCCGGACCGGGCCAAGGTCCTGCTCACCTATCCGGGCGGCTACCGCAATTCGATGGCCGTGGCGATCGTCGGGCTCGACCGTGCCGCGAAAGCCGCTGCGGTCGAACGTGCGATCTGGGCCCAATTCCCTTGTGGTCGTTCAGAATTCGCCGAAACCAGGGTCGAAACGATCGGTGCGCCACTGGATTCCGGTGACAGCGCGGGACAGAGCTACGTGCGAATCTCGGTGGCCGGTCCCGACCGTGAACTGGTCGGCAGGCGTTTCTCCTCCGCCGTGGTGGCCACCAGTCTGGCAAGCTATCCCGGCCTGTATCTGACCGGTCCACCCGGCGATGCAAGCGAGTTCCTCGTCGGCTGGCCGGCCCTGATCGATGTCGCCCGGGTCCCGGCCCGGCTGCGCATGGACGGTGCCGAGCTACCGGTTCCGACACCGGCGACCGCTCGCCCGATAGGTGATGTTCCGAACATTCCGATCGAATTCGACAGCACCGCTGCGGATTCCACGGTGTCGGCGCCGCTGGGCCGGGTGATCGGGGCACGGTCGGGCGACAAGGCGGGTAACGCCAATCTCGGCCTGTGGGTCCGCGACCCGGATGCCTACGGGTGGCTCACCCGCCTGGCCACACCCGAGCGCATACACGAATTATTGCCGGAGACAGCAGGTTTGGAAGTGCGCTGCTATCGGCTGCCCAATCTGCTCGCGGTCAACATCGTGGTCGGCGGCCTGCTCGGACGCGGGGTCGCCGCCTCCCTACGAGAGGATGCCCAGGCCAAGAGCCTCGGCGAACGATTCCGCGCGATCACGGCGCCGATTCCCGCCACGTACCTGAGCCGCGCAGCGCGGCCGCTCGAGGAGGTCTGAGCCCCAATGTTTTTCACCGACGAACACCGGTTGTTCCGGCAGAGCGTGCGCGGCCTGCTGGCGCGCGAGGTCGAACCGCATATCGACGAGTGGGAAGAGGGCGGGACCTTCCCCGCGCACCAATTGTTCCCCAAGCTCGCCGAGGTCGGGCTGCTCGGGCTCGAATACGACCCCGAATACGGTGGTGAAGGCGCCGACCACTGGTACACGGTCATCGCCTGCGAGGAGTTCGGGCGGCTGTCCTGCAACGGAATTCCGATGGCCTACAATGTGCAGGCCAATATGGCCACCCCTTCCCTGCACGCGCACGGCAGCCCCGAACTCAAGAAACGATTCCTCGCGCCGGCGATTCGCGGCGAGCAGGTGTGCTCGATCGCGGTCACCGAACCGGACGCCGGCTCCGATGTCGCGGGCCTGCGTACGAAGGCCGTTCGCGACGGGGACGAATGGGTGATCAGCGGTGCGAAGACCTACATCACCAACGGCGTGCAGGGCGATTGGCTCTGTCTGCTGGCACGCACCTCCGAGGAGGGCGGCTACCGCGGGATGAGTCAGATCATCGTCCCCACCGATACGCCGGGCGTCACCGTCAGCCGTTCGCTGCGCAAGCTCGGCAACCGGTGCTCCGACACGGCCGAATTCACCTTCACCGAGGCGCGAGTGCCGGTTGAGAACACGATCGGTGAGATCGGCCGCGGCTTCCAGCAGCAGATGGAGCAATTCCAGACCGAGCGGATCAGTGCCGTCTATCAGGCTGTGGGCCAGATGCAGACCGCGCTCGAGCGCACCGTCGAATATCTGAAGCAGCGTCCGGCATTCGGACGGTCGCTGATCGACAACCAGCATCTGCAGTACACGCTGACCGAACTGGCGGCGGAAGTCGATGCGGTGCGGCAGTATTCGTACTCCTGCGCCGAGTTCATCGTCGCCGGGCAGGATGTCACGCGCCGGGCCGGTAATGCGAAGTTGCTGGCGGGCAGGCTGATTCGGCGCGTTGCCGATCTGTGCCTGCAATACCACGGCGGCCTCGGATATATGGCCGAAACCTGGACCTCACGGTTTTATCGCGACTCGCGGCTGTTGTCGATTGGCGGCGGTGCCGATGAGGTCATGCTGCGCGTCCTGTCCCGCGACCTGGTCGCGGGCACCTTCTTCGACTGATCAGGAGATCATCATGACCACTGCGGAATCCGCCTCGGACCCGGTCGGGAGCGATCCGGGCGACCGGGTCCTGCTGGACAAGGATCACGAGACGCACATCGCCCGGATCACGTTCAACAACCCGGCGAAGAAGAACGCGCTGGCCCCGGAGGACTGCGATCTGCTGACCCGGCACCTGGACGACATCGCGACGGACGATGCCATCAAGGTCGTCATTCTGCGGGGAACAGGCGGAACCTTCAGCACCGGAGTCGATCTCTCGCGCGCCTACGGCTGGTACGACACGCCGGGCGAAACCCGCCGCCCCAGTCAGCGTCGCCGATTGAGCGTGGACCGGCGGGGCCAGCGTATGTTCCACGAATTCATCGGCTTCCCCAAAGCGACCATCGCCCAGGTGGAGTCCTATGCGCTCGGTTTGGGGCTCGAACTGGCGCTCGCGGCGGATCTGACCGTAGTGGGCCGAAACGCCAAGCTCGGCATGCCCGCGGCCCGTTTCCTCGGGCCCGTCCTGGGCAATATCGCGTTGTTCCTGCACCGTCTCGGGCCCGTGGTGACCCGTGAGCTGCTGCTGACCGGCCGGATGGCCGATGCCACCGAATTCGAGTCGGCTCGCTTGTTCACCCGCTTCGTCGAGGGAGTCGACGTCCCCGCCGCGACCGAGGAACTGGCCGCGCAGGTGGCGAAGATGCCGGCGGACGGCATCACCATCGCCAAGGAGGCCTACCGTCTGGTGGAGGCCGGTTCGGCACTGGGACTCGAGGAGACGACCTCCTACCTGTTCCACAGCTACGGCACGAATCTGCGGTTCGAGCCCGATGAGTTCAATTTCGTCAAGGAACGCGCCGCGGGTGGCACCAGCGAGGCATTCCGCAAACGCGACGAGTTCTACGGAAACGGATCATCCTGATGACCACACTTCCCAGCAAGGTCCTGGTTGTCGGCGGCAGCCGCGGTATCGGCCGCGCGACCGTGGTTCAGTTGACGGCGGCCGGAACCCACTGCGCCATCGGCTACAACGCCAACGACGACGCCGCCGAACAGACCCAGGCGCTGGCCGCCGCTACCGGAGGACCCGAGCCTGTCCTGGTCCGCGGTGATCTCGGCGCCGACGCGCCCGGCATGGTGAATGCGGCCATCGAGCAGCTCGGCGGGCTGGGCGGATTCGTGACGACCGCCGTGCCGATTCTTGCCGGACGGACGTTGTCGGTGACCCGTGAGGAGTACGACCGCGTCTTCGACGTGCAGGTCTGGGGTCTGTGGGAGGCGGTACGTGCCGCACTGCCCGAACTCGAGAAGGTGCGCGGATCGGTCGTCGCGGTGTCCAGCCTGGGTGCGAACCACTATGCGCGATATTACGGCGCGATCGGCCCGGCGAAGGCCGCGATGGAGAACCTCATTCGCTATTACGGCGCCGAACTCGGTCCTCGCGGCGTGCGGGTGAACGGTGTGTCGCCGTCGCTGGTGGACAATCCCGGGCACGGCGGTGAGGACATCATCACCGGCGTGCAGGAGATGATTCAGGGGGTCGCCAAGAAGACGCCGTTGCGCCGGCTGGCCAAGCCCGAGGAACTGGCCTCGGTGGTCGTCGCGCTGCTCGGCAGCGATTTCTCGTTCGTCACCGGGCAGACCATCGCCGTCGACGGCGGCTACAGTCTGCTCGCCTGAGATAAGGGGTGCCATGCAGTTCCGATTGACCGACGAAGAACTCGAATTGCGTTCCCGGTTGCGCGAATTCGTCGACAGCTTCAGCGCCGAGGATATGCGGGAGATCCGCCGGGAGATTGCGGAATTGGAGGCGGACCGCCAAGCTCCGCGCACCTTCGCGCCGCGGCTGGCGCAGCAGGAGGTGCTTGGCATGGGTTGGCCGGAACCGTACGGGCGCCCGGCCACTCAGACCGAGCGATTCATCGCACACGAGGAACTCGACTCGGCCGGGCTGCCGACCTACGGTATGGAACAGGCCGAGGCCGTGGGGTGGATGCTGGCCCGATTCGGCCCGGCGGCGCTGGCCGAGCAGCACATCCCGCACATCCTGGACGGAACCTGGTCCTACGCAGGCGGATACAGCGAGCCCGAGGCCGGCAGTGACATGCTCGCGCTGCGGACCCGAGCCACCCTCGAAGGCGACCATTTCATCGTCAACGGGCAGAAAATGTGGACTTCCGGTGCGCACCTGGCGAATTGGATCTACACACTGGTGCGCACCGAACCCGGTTCCGAACGCCACCGCGGCTTGTCGTTGCTGATGATCGACGCCAAGGCTCCCGGGGTGACGATTCAGCCGGTGCGCGTGATGGGCGGGTGGCGAGTCAACGCCTGCTTTTTCGAGGATGTCCGGGTGCCGCTGGAACAGGTCATCGGCGAGCGCGGCCAGGCCTGGCGGATGATGGCCGAGGCCCTGGACATCGAACGCTCGATGAGCTTCGGCGGCCGCGAATCGCGACTTCTGCTGGCGCGCTATCTGAATCGGCTCGCTGACACCGGCACCGAACTGACCGAGGCGCACTACGCCGAATTGGGTGAACTGGTGACCGAACTCGAAGCCGAGCGCCTGCTCGGCCAGCGCGTCGTGGCGATGGGGGAGCGCGGCACCATCGCCAACGGCGAAGCCTCGATGAGCAAATTGCAGGGTGCTGCCACCGCTCAGCGCACCGCGCAATGGCTCGTGGACCGGCTCGGCGCCGATGCGCTTCTCGACGAATCCGACGGCCTGGCAGGCGATGTAGAACACTTCCTGCGCGCCGCGACCGTACTGTCGATCATCGGCGGTACCAATGAGATTCAGCGCAACGTCATCGCCCAACGCTGGCTACGACTGCCACGCGCCTGAGCCGGAACGGCTCGCGCGATCATCTGCCCGAGCGTGTGTGGCGCGGGGCCGGCCCATGTCTCGGTCATCAATCACAGCGGCCGGATCCGTCCTGAACTGTGGGCCGATGCTCAGGCGAATGTCGAAGCGCTCGTGCGCGAATTGCAGAGGCTCTGAGACATCGGCCGCGTTCGGATCAGGGCGCGGCTCGGTCGATCTCCGCTGCCCATCGAGGCACAGTGTAGGCACGGTCGAACTGCCACAGATCTGCGACCGTCGCACGGCGATCGGGATCGCTCAGTGTGCGGGCCAGTGCCGCGAGTGCGGGCGTCGTGTCCGGCATCATCGTCGTCCAAGCCCGGATGCGTCGGGTGTAGAGCTGGCAGTCCGCTTCGATCGTGAATCCGTATCCGCCCAGGGCCTGATGGACAGCGGTCGCGGCGAGCCGGGACGCTGTGCGGGCCTTGTGCGCTGCCATGGTCGCCGCGTGTGGCGGGGGAGCACCATTGCGACCGTTGGCCGGGTCGGCCAGGAAGGCCGCCTTGCGGACCAGCAGATCCGCGGCCTGCAACGCCGTGGCGACATCGGCGAGTGGATGCGAGACCGCCTGGAACGCGCCGATCGGTTGTCCGAACTGGTGACGTTCACTCACGTATCGGACACCTTCGCGTAGCAACATGTCGCCGGCGCCGACGAGGCGTGCAGCCTCGAGTAATAGGCCGAGCGTGCGCATCGCGGACAACTCTTCTGCCCCCGCGATCGTCTCCGCGCCTTGGGTTTTCAGCCCACGCAGATCGATGGCGTACTCCCCGGCCGTGGTGCGGTGCTGCTGTGCCGGCGTGGGCATGATCGCGAGCCTGTCATCCACGGCCACCGCGACTGTGGCCAGTCCGGCAGGTACGAGATCCCGATCGATGCCATTGGCGACGCCGCTCCGGGCCAGGATCGCTAGTGCTGGTGCCGCCGAGACGAACGGAACCGGTGCTAGATGGTTACCCAGGACGACCGCTGCGCGAGCGAGCAGGCAGGGATCCGAACCCAGCTCCCACAGGCCGAAATCGGCAAGAGCGGCATCCAGTGCGGTGTCGTGCCCGTCCGAGGTTTCCGCAGCTCGGACGACCTCTCGGGGACACTGTTTGGCCAGAAGGTTCGCGAGGGCGGCCGCCAGTTCCTCGGCTTCGTCGGGCCAGCGTTCATCGAACATATGACTACCTCACCATCTTTCGAGCGCTTTGCCTACTTTTCAAAATATAGTACCTGGTTATACAATTGCGGAATAACGGACGACCGAAAGGGCTCTTGTGGATGCACCAGGGGTGATCGGCGAGCTGGGTGTGCAGCTGGATTCGGCTGACGAAGCGTTCGGCGCCGAGTTGTCGACGTGGCTGGATGCCAATCTGCCTGCCTACTCGGCGGAAGCGGCTGGCGCGGCTACGCCGGAGGATCGGCTCCGCATCGCCCGTCGCTGGCAGGCGCGGCTGGCTGACGGCGGATGGGCGGCGATCACGTGGCCGCGCGCACATGGTGGTCGAGAGGCAAGTGCCACACAGCAATTGGTGTATCACTCCACGATGGCCGAGCGTCGGGTGCCGCCGGCGATCGGCCGGATCGGTGTCAACCTGTGTGGCCCGACCCTGATCGCGCATGGCACCGACCGGCAACGCGCGGAGTTCCTCGGCCCGATGCTTCGCGGCGAGCACCTGTGGTGTCAGGGGTTTTCCGAGCCGGGTGCCGGGTCGGATCTGGCGTCGCTCCAGACCTCGGCTGTCGTGGACGGCTCCGAGCTCGTGATCACGGGCCAGAAGATCTGGACCTCGGGCGCGGACCGTGCGGACTGGATGTTCGCGCTGGTCCGCACCGACCGGACGGTGCCCAAGCGTGACGGCATCAGTTTCGTACTGATTCCGATGGACGCGCCGGGGCTCGAAGTTCGCCCTATCAAACAGATTTCGGGTGACTCCGGATTCAACGAGGTGTTCCTCGATCAGGTGCGGGTGCCGCTGGACAACGTCGTGGGCGGGTTGAACAAGGGCTGGGGCGTTACCCGCACGACTCTGGCCAACGAACGTGCGGTCCTGTTCATGGGGCAGCAGATCGCTCTGGCGTCGACGGTCGGCAAGATCATCACGCAAGCGCGGAAGGTGGACGGCCACGGTCGGCGTCCGGCCGATGACCCGCATCTGCGAACCCGGATCGCTGAATCCTGGATCGAAGCGGAACTGGTGCGTATCAACGGGATTCGCAATCTGGGCAAGGTGCTCTCGGGACGTGCTCCCGGCCCGGAAGGGGCGATGTCGAAGCTTTTCGGCCAGCACGCCGAGCAGCGAGTACACGAACTGGCCCTGGACTTGGGCGGCACCGCCGCACTCCTGGACCGTGGTGCCGAGAACGCCCCCAATCGCGGCAAGTGGGCCCTGGGCTGGTTGCGTACGCGGGCCTCGACGATCGGTGGCGGCACCTCCGAAATTCAACGAAATGTGCTGGCGGAGCGTGTTCTCGGTCAGCCACGCGACCCTTGGGCGGATGCGTGATGGATTATCAGTTCAGCGAAGAGCATGACGCTTTTCGGGCGATGCTGGCCGAGTTGTGCGAGGCCAAGGCTGCGCCGCGCGCCTGTTACGACGACGGCGCCTCCCACGACATGGCGTTGTGGCGGACCCTGGCCGATGTCGGGGCGACCGGGCTGGCGATTCCCGCGGAGTTCGACGGCGCCGAGGCCGGTGTCATCGAGCAGATGATCGTGGCCGAAGAACTCGGCCGAACCGTGGCCCCGGTGCCTTATCTGGGGCATACCGTGGCGGCGCACGTCATTGTCCGTGCTGGTGACGACGACCAGCGCAAGCGGCTGTTGGGGCCGCTGGCGCTCGGCGAGATGATCGGTGCGTACGTCCCGGCCTCCGCATGGGACGGCCCGATCACGACGACGGCATCTTCGAACGGCGGCGAATGGCATCTCGACGGATCGATCCCATGGATCGTCGACGCGGCCGCCGCCGGACTCGTGGTGTTGCCCGCCGACACCGATCACGGGCCGCGCTGGTTCGTTGTACACGACCCCGAGCTGCAGGTACTGCCCACCGTTGACCGCACCCGGCCGCTGGCGAGCCTGGAGATGTCCGGACGAAGTGCTGAATTGCTGATCGGTGCAAAGGAATTCGCGCCAGTCGCGGACAGTTCCGCCGCGCTGCTACTGACCCTCGCGGCGGCGGAGGCTTCGAGTATCGCGGCGCGAGCGCTCGAGCTCACCAGTGCCTACACCACGCAGCGGCATCAGTTCGGGTTGCCGATCGGCACGTTCCAAGCCGTGAAACACCGACTCGCCGACATGCTCGTCGAGGTGGAGAACAGCCGTTCGGCGGTCTACGGCGCGGCGTGGGCTCTGGCCGACGGGCGCGATCCGCGCCGGGCAGTGGCCATGGCACAGGCGGTTGCGACGGCCAATGCCGTGGACGTTGTCAGTTCGGCAATTCAGCTGCACGGAGGCATCGGCGTCACCTGGGAGAACGACCTGCACCTGTATCTACGTCGCGCCAAGTCGCTGCAGCTGGCTTTCGGTGCGTCGTGGTGGCATCTCGACCGTCTCGCACAGTTGCTGCTGGACGGCTGATCGATGCCAGATCATCATATGAATCTATACGAGTTAACCTAGTTATCTAATTTGGTTGACCCGCTGCACGGTTTCGGCCGTTCGAGCAAGGAGATGGGATGGGACTGCCTGAGCAGATCCGCCGGATAGCGCGGCGCAGTGATGACGAGCCGGCGGTGTGCTACTCGGGGGTGTGGTGGACGGCGGCGCAGCTGAGCCGGGGGGTCGATCGGATCGATGCGCTGCTGCGTGAAGCAGGGGTCGGCGACGGTGTTCCAGTCGGGATCTACATGCGCAACCGTCCAGGGCACGTGGCGGCGCTCGCTGCGCTGCTCGGCTTCCGTCGTCCGCTGGTGGTGTTGAGTCCGCTCAATCCGGATGCGACGGTGGCTTCGGACGTGTTGGCGCTGGGTCCGGCGGCCGTGCTCGCCGACGGCGAGGACTGGAAACGCACGCCCATTCGTGACGCGACGGAGTCGATCGGTGCGCTCGGGCTGCTACTGGAGATGCCGGCCGATCGGATGAATGTGGTGTTCCCGCGGCGCGCAGACGCCGAGGTCGGTGCGATCGGCGAGGACGTCGCCATCCTCATGCTCACCAGTGGTACGACCGGCCCGCCGAAACGAATTCCTCTGCGGTTCAGTGAAATCGAGCATGCCCTCGACAGTGCGCAGGAACACTACGTCGGCAAGGTCGGCAATGGTGCGAAGGTGCGCGGCGGCGGAGTGCAGATCGTGTCGCTCCCGCCGGTGAACATCTCCGGTCTGTGGGCCCTGATCACCGCACTGACCGGTGCCGGCAGGTCGGTGCTGACCGATCGGTTCGAACCGAAGGCGTGGGCGGCACTGGTTGCCGAACACGCTCCCTCGTCGGTGTCGGTGCCCCCGGCTGCCCTGCGCATGCTGCTGGATGCAGAGCTGGATCCGTCCACGTTGTGCAGTCTCAAGGCAGTGTGGGCGGGCGCGGCGCCCGTCGGCCCGGAGCTGGCCGCCGAATTCGAGGAACGGTTCGGGTGCCCGGTGTTGCTCAGCTACGGAGCGACGGAATTCACCGGCGGCATCACCGGATGGAGTCTGCGCGACTGGAATTCGTGGAAGAGCACCAAGCGGGGCAGTGTGGGCCGCCCGCACCCGGGAGTGCAGATCACCGTGGTCGATTCCGATAGCGACGAGCCGTTACCCGCGGGTGAATCGGGGGTGCTGCTGGTGCGGTCCGCGCAGGCCGTGGGCGGCAGTGCCGCGGGCTGGGTACGTACCAACGACATCGGCCGCGTCGACGAGGACGGATTCGTCTGGATCGACGGACGCAGTGACGATGTGATCAATCGCGGCGGATTCAAGGTGTTCCCTGCGGAACTCGAGCATTGCCTGGAGGAACATCCCGCGGTCCGAGAAGCTGTTGTGGTCGGCATCGCCGATGAGCGACTCGGCCAGGTCCCGGCCGCGGCGGTGGTCGCTCGTACCCCGGTCGAGGATGCCGAGCTGGTGGCGTGGGTGAAATCCAAGCTGCAGTCCTACAAGGCGCCGACGCAGATCATGTTCGTCGGCGAGATTCCCAAGAACCCCGCAATGAAGCCACTGCGCGGCGAGGTTCGAGCGATGTTGGCGGACAACCTCGCCGCGAACCCGACCTAGATCCGAACGACGAGGAGAACCCAATGACGGAAACAGTAGCCGGACGCGTTGTCGTCGTGACCGGCGCCGGTAACGGCCTCGGCCGCGCGCACGCGCTGGCCTTCGCCGCCGCGGGCGCCAAGGTCGTGGTGAACGATCTCGGCGGCAGTCGTGACGGCAGCGGCGGATCTGTGGGACCGGCGCAGTCGGTGGTGGACGAGATCGTCGCCGCCGGCGGCGAGGCCACGGCCAATACCGACGACATCAGCTCCTTCGACGGCGCGGCCAACCTGATCGCTCAGGCGGTGGACACCTACGGCAACCTCGATGTGCTGGTGAACAACGCGGGCATCCTGCGGGACCGCATGTTGGTGTCGATGACCGAGCCCGAATGGGACGCGGTGATCAATGTCCATCTCAAGGGCACGTTCGCACCCACCCATCACGCCGCCGCGTACTGGCGCAAGCGTGCCAAGGACGGGCTGTCCAACGACGCCCGCGTGATCAATACGACCTCGCCATCGGGGCTGTTCGGCAACCCGGGCCAGACGAACTACGGTGCGGCCAAGGCCGGAATCGCGGGTTTCAGCGTGATCGCCGCAATGGAGCTCGCCCCGTACGGCATCACCGTGAACGCCGTGGCCCCGACGGCCCTGACCCGGATGACCGACGACCTGAAGGCCGTGCACGAACTGGCTTCGACGATCGATCTGGCGCCCGAGTCGGTGTCCCCGGTAGTGGTGTGGCTCGGCAGCACAGCCTCCAAGGACGTCACGGGCCGCGTCTTCGCGGTCATCGGCGGCACGGTCGCGGTGGTGGACGGCTGGGCATACGGTCCCGAGATTTCCAGTGACCAGCGGTGGACCCTGGATCGGCTCGACGAGGTGTTGCCCGGTCTGGTGGCCGGGGCGGTTCCGGCGGCGGATATGACCGGTCGGCGGCCCTCCTGATGACCACGGCCACGCATCCTGCTGCGGCACTGGTCGATTCGGTGCTGCTGGAGTTCGATTTGGACGTCGAGCGCGGCAAAATCCGCGAATTCGCCCGAGCGACCGGTGCGACCTCGGCGGTGTATCGCGGTGAGCGAGCCCCGATCCCGCCGACGTTCCTGATCAGTTCGATGCTGTGGGAGCCCGAGGATCGACCGTCGCTGGTGGACCTGCTGGGACTGGACCTGACCCGGGTATTGCAGGGCGGCCAGGAGTTTCGCTTCTTCGGCGGGGTGCCACACGCCGGCGACCGGCTGTACGCCGTGGTGAGTGTGGAGTCCGTGACCACGAAAGCGGGCAAGCGTGGCGGCGAGATGACCTTCGTCGTCCTGCTGACCCGGTATCGCGACCCGGAAGGGAGGGTCGTGGCCGAGGCACGCGCCACCGTCATCGAGAGGGGACGGTCATGAGCGATCACTGCCCGGGGCAGGAGCTGCCCGTTCGCCGATTCGGCCCGCAGACCCGTACCGACATCGTGCGGTATCAGGGGGCCAGCGGCGATTTCAACCCCGTTCATCACGATGACGAGTTCGCCAAGGCCGGTGGGATGCCGGGCGCTTTCAGCGTCGGCATGTTGCAGGCCGGATATCTCGGCACCTATTGCGCCGAGTTGTTCGGTCCGGAGAGCGTGCGGCTGTTCTCGGTGCGGTTCTCCGAACAGGTCTGGCCCGGTGACGTGCTGGTCTGTGCCGGTCGAGTGGAGAAGACATCCGAATCCGACGGGGAACGCCAGCTGGAGCTGGCGCTGACGTTGAGCCGGGAGGGCGGTGGTGTCGCCGTGACCGCGGCGGTCGTCGTCGCCGTTCCGGGCAACGGCTAGATTCATAGAATTGTCTAACCAGGTTATGTTAAATTGACCCAGAATGAGACTGGCGTCACAAGCGGAGGAACCATGGAAAACGCTGGCCGGGTACTGGTCACCGGAGGCACCGGAGCCTTCGGTGCGGCCACAGTGAAGTGGCTGCGGCGGTTCGGGGCGGATGTCGTCGTGCTGGCGCGGCGCGCGCCCGCGCGTCCGCTCCCGGGTGTCACCTATATGCAGGCGGATATACAGGACGCGGATTCGGTCACGCGGGCTATGCGTGATTGCAGCGCGGTCGCGCATTTCGCGTGGACGGTGTCCGCGATCCAGACCGCCGAGCAGGCGGAGGGGATCGATATCGGTGGCACGCGCAACCTGCTGGAAGCGATGGAGCGCACCGGCTGCCGGCGGATGGTGTTCGCCTCGTCGATCACGACCTATGGCGGGCACGCCGATCATCCGCAGCCCTACACCGAGGACGAGGCGCTGCGGCCCGCGGCGAGTTTCCTGTACGAGCGAAACAAGGTTCGGGCCGAACGGATGATCGCCGAGTCGGGTGTGGAGGGCGTCAGCGTCCGCCCGACAGTCGTGGTCGGCCGCGAGGCGTGGAGCGCGCCCGCGCAGATCTTCCGGCAGCCCGTCGTGGTCACGCCGGGACGCGCTGCTCGCCTGCAACTCGTGCACCAGGACGATGTCGGCCGGTTCTTCGCTCAGGCCTCGCTGGGCGGTCCGACCGGCGCGGTCAACCTCGTCGCGGACGACGCGGTCACCTGGACCGAGATCGGTGGCCTGGTCGGACGGCCGGTGGTGAACATCGGCAGGGGCCCGGCGCGCGGGATGGTCCGTCCGGTCGGCTTGATTCCGCGGGTACGGCAGATGCCCGATCTGCTGGAACTGTTCCTGCACTATCCGCTCGGAGACACCACCCGGCTGAAGAACGAATTCGGCTTCACCTGCGCGTACTCCTCGGCGGAGGCGATAGCGGACATGGGCGAGTGGTCGAAGTCGCATATCTATCTGGGACTCAAGGCCATCCGCAAGCCGCGGCGACTGGCCACCCCGACGGTGCTGCCCGCCCGGCACGCCGCGGACGACGGCCGCAGCGAGAACATCATCGGCGACAACTCCGGCGGTGAATTCGATACCGCGACAGCGGATCCGGACTATCCGGAGTGGACTGCGGCGAATCTTTCCGAGGCATTCCCCGGTCCGATGACGCCGCTGTCGCTGGGTATCGCGTTGCGCATCATGTTCAGCGCGGCCAATATGGTGACCCGGCTCGTACCCGTGGAAGAGCACACCGCCGAGCGGGTCAGCACCAAGCAGGTCGGTGCGATCGGGCATCGGCTGTACAACAACGTCAGCATCATGCACGAGCTGGTTACCTCGATCCCGGGACAGACCCAGGACGCGTTCGACAATCAGATGCACGGCACGCCGTTTCCGGAAGACTACAAGCCGCCGAAGCTGGGAGCGCGCGAACTCGCCCGTCTGGGCAAGGTGCTGACCGCCGCGGGCCCCCAGGTCGCGGGGTTGAACGGCGAGGTCGCCGGAATCGAGCAGCGGGCCGAGGATCTGGCCGCGCGGCGCCCGGACTACTCGGCCGTGACCGACGAGGCGCTGCTGAAGTATTTCGACCAGGTGTTCGATTTCCTGGTGCGGGCCTGGGATATCAACTGCGTCAACACTTTCCTCGTCGGCGCGCCCATGACGATGATCGAGCAGCGATACGGCACCGTCGGTGTCGAGGCGGTTCGGGTCGGCACCGAGAATTTGCGTAGTGCCGCACTGCTCAACGGGATCCGGGAGCTGGCCGACGAGGTTCGCCGCCGGACCGAGATCGCGCGGATCATGCGCGAGACCCAGCGCGATGTCGTGCTGGAGAAACTCCGGGCGGAGGCGCCGGACTTCGCGGCCCGCTTCGACGATCTGGTGTCCCGCTGCGGGCACCGCGGTCCGGGCGAGACCGAATTCGCGAATCCGGTCTACGCCGACGCGCCGGAACTGCTGGTGAAGGCGATCGTCGGGTCGCTCGAGGCGCCGTCCTCGCCGCCCGGGCGGGCCAAGGCTCCGGGCGGTCCGATCGGGCGCGCGTTGATCAACACCGCGACCACGGCCATCGCCCGCCGCGAGCGCAGTCGCGACGCCTGTATGCGAATCTCGTTGGAACTGCGGCTGATTCTGCGTGAGTGGGGTGAGCGTCTGACGGCCCGCGGCATCCTGGAGGCGCCGGAGGATCTGCCCTACCTGCCGCTGGACGAGCTCTACCAGCCGCCCGCCGACGCCAAGGAGCGCGTGCGGCGCCGTCGCGCGGAACGCGAGCGGCTGCGCGTACTGCCGGTACCCGTCCATTTCGTGCAGCCCTGGCATCCGGGTACGGACCAGGCCGAAGAGACCGCGGCGGACCGGGTGGTCTCCGGACTCGCCGTGTCGCCGGGAGTGGCCCAGGGCCGGGTCCGGATCATGTCCGACGCCGACGACGAACTGGAGTCGGGCGAGATTCTGGTCGCCAGCGTGACCGATACCGGGTGGACGCCGTTCTTCGGCTGCGCCGCCGCCGTGGTCACCGATATCGGCGGCGCCATGTCGCACGCCGCGATCGTGGCCCGTGAGTTCGGGATTCCGGCGGTGGTGAACACAATCGACGCGACGCGCGTGCTGCGTACGGGCCAACTCGTCCGCGTGGACGGCGCCGAAGGAACCATCACAGTGATCGAAGACGCGCCAGTCGCGGCTTCCGAGACGGAGTGATCAGCGAAATGACAAACAGCAAAGGCGATTTCGGCCACCGGACGATCGTCGACACCTTCGAACCGGTTGCCGAGGACGGCGACCCGACGCGGACATACTTCGGTCTGTCGCTGATGTGCACGTGGTTCTACCTCAACTTCCGCGACGCCGAGGGCAAACTGCACTTCGCCTATCGCACCGCGCTGGGGCTCGAAGGTTCGATGCACTTCACCTGCAATGAGTCTCGTGACGGAGCGTTGCGCAAGATCGAGCTGCCGGAGGGCAAGGAGTTCTTCCGCGGCCCGATCCAGACCACCGTCTCCGACGGCGTCTACCGGATGCGCAGCAAGCCGGCCGAGGCCGGTTACGCGACCGGGCAGCCGTTCGAGCTGACTCGCGCCGAGCGCACGGTGGAGTACCGGGAGGGCGAGGAACTCGCCTTCTCCGGCAGGCGAATCGGACCGGGAATGCAGGTCTACGTGCCGTCCGGGCCGACGCCGCTGTTCTACAGCTCGTTGCAGCACCGCGTCTCGGGGACCGCGTTCGGCAAGCGGGCCGAGGGATTCCTCTGGGTCGATCAGGCATACCTGCCGCCCGGGGTAACCTGGCGCAACAGCGATTTCTTCAAGGGCGTGGAACTGGCCTGGACCCCCTTCGGCACCGAATACACCGACGGTTCGGTCGAGATGGGCCACATCTGTTACGGCGCAAACGGTTTCAACTTCGCTATGATCGCCACCGACTCGGGTGAGGTCCTGCACAAGACCGACGACGTTCGCGCCCGCGACATCAAGTACAAGCCGAACACGTTCCCGGAGCACATGTACTACGAGGTCGATGGCGTCGACTGGGAGTGGACCTGCGTCGATGACGGGGAACTGCCGGACCAGGCATCCGGGCACGACTTCTACCGCTCCTCGGAAGGACTGATCCGGCGCGTCGGGGAAACCCGCACGCCGAAGTACTACCACTCGTACAACGAATTCTTCCCGCCCGCCATCAAGGCGTGGGAGAGCACCGGCCGCATCATCGGCCGTTGAGGACTTCCGTGATGACACAGACCGAAACCGTTGAACCGCAGCAGGTTCCACTTGTCGCTTATCTGAAGCTCGGTGACGAACCGCGTTTGCATGGCCACCGTTGCGCCGAGTGCGGTGCGGTGTACCTGCTGCGCCGCAGCGCCTGTGGATCGTGTGGGAATGCCGAATTCACCGGGCCGCAAGATCTTTCGAATACCGGCCGGGTCGTGAGCGCGGCGACGATCCATCGTGCACCCAAAGGGGTGAAGACTCCGTTCACCAGTGGTGTCGTCGCCTTGGACGGCGGCGGGTTCGTGCGGACCACGCTGACCGGCGTTCCGCAGGATCCGGTGGCGGCCGTCGGCCGGACCGCCCGGCTGCGGACCGCCGTGGTCGGCGCCGATAGCCGCGGCGTGCAGGCGGTCGGGTTCACCTTCGAGATCGAGGAGTCGGCGTGAGCGTGAGCGAGTCGGTATGGGTGATCGGGGCCGCGATGACCCCGTTCGGACGCTATCCCGAATTCGACGTCGTGGACCTCGGCGCCCGTGCGGCGCGCGAGGCCCTGCGGGACGCGGACTGCGCGATCGGCCAGATGCAGATGGTGGCCGTGGGCAATGTGTTCGAGTCGATGACCGGCGTGGGACAACGGATTCTGCACGAAATCGGGCAGACCGGCGTGCCGGTGCACAATGTGGTGAACGCCTGCGCAACCGGCGCGACCGCGATCCGGACCGCGCTGCTGGCGATCCGGGCCGGCGAAGCGGACCTGGCCCTGGCAATCGGTTGTGAGCAGCTCGGCAAACGCGGTCTGCTCGCCGCACCCGAGGAACCGCGCGGCAGCGAATTCACCCCGCGTGGGCGGGACGGTTCGGTCATGGACACCGAGGGTCTGATCGGCAGCACCTTGATGCCCGGTGTCTTCGCTGAGGCCGGAATTCGTTATCTGGCAGAGAATCCCGGTGCCACGGTCGATCATTTCTTCAAGATCGCCCAGAAGAACCACGGTCATTCGGCACTGAATCCCTATGCTCAGTACCGCAAGGAATTCAGTTTCGACGATATCCGCGCGGCCGATATGATCGCCTACCCGAATACCGCGCTGATGTGCTCGCCCACCGGGGACGGCGCGGCGGCCGTGGTGATCGCGAGCGATGCCGCGCTGGCGAAACTCGAACCGGGGGTTCGTGATCGCGCGGTCCGCATCGCGGCCTCGGTCCTGGTCTCGGACCCCTTCGACGAGGCCGCCGAGGCCTCGTGGGACGTCAATACCGTCACCCGCAATGCCGCGACCCAGGCGTACGAGCAGGCGGGCCTGGGTCCGTCGGATCTGGATCTGGTCGAATTGCACGACTGCTTCGCCACCGCGGAGCTGCTGCACTACGAGAACCTGCGACTGTGCGAGCCCGGCGGCGCCGCCGAATTCCTGGATTCGGGTGCTCCGTGGCGGGACGGCGCCATGCCGGTGAACGTCTCCGGTGGTCTGCTGTCGAAGGGGCACCCGCTCGGCGCGACCGGCGTGGCCGGGGTGTTCGAGATCGTGTCGCATCTGCGTGGCGACGCCGGTGACCGGCAAATCGACGGTGCGCGAGTGGGTTTGGCTCATGTCCTGGGCCTGGGCAGCTCCTGCGCGGTGCACATTCTGGAACGGCGTGCGCGCTGATGTGCGGCAGCCACCGATTTTCAACAGGAGGTAGATGAGATGCCACTCCAGCCGGATATGCACCTCATATCGGTCGACGATCACCTGATCGAACATCCGCGGGTCTGGGCGGACCGGCTCCCGGAGAAGTACCGGGCTCTGGGGCCGCACATCGTGGAGGTGCCGCGCGAGAAGGGCGGGCCGCCGAGTCAGGTCTGGGAGTATCAGGGCAAGCGCTTCCCCCAGATCGGGCTCAATGCGGTTGCTGGTAAGAGCCCGGAAGAGTACGGCATCGACCCCGCGCGCTTCGACGAGATGCTGCCGGGCTGTTACGACCCGGTGCAGCGGCTGGCCGATATGGATCTCGACGGAGTCGAAGCGGCACTGTGCTTTCCGTCGTTCCCGCGTTTCGCCGGGACGGTATTTCTCGAGGGTCCGGATCGGGCGGTCGCGCTGGCCTCGGTGCGGGCGTTCAACGACTTCATCCTCGATGAGTGGTGCGCCGCGGCGCCGCACCGCTATATCCCGCTGGTGATTCTGCCGCTGTGGGATGTGCAGGAGGCGGTGAAGGAGATTCATCGCACCGCCGCGAAGGGCGCGCGTACCATCGCATTCCCGGAAAACCCTGCCCCGCTGGGTCTTCCTTCGGTGCACAGCGAGCACTGGGATCCGGTGTTCTCTGCCGCCGAGGAGCTGGATCTGCCGCTGTCGCTGCACTTCGGGACCTCGGGCCAGTCGCCGCGTCCGTCGGCGGACGGGCCGTTGGCGGTGAGCATTACGCTGTTCGGTACCAATTCGATGTCGGCGCTGACCGATCTGCTGTTCTCGCCGGTATTCCACAAGCATCCGAAGCTGAAGGTCGCGCTGTCCGAGGGAGGCATCGGCTGGGTGCCGTACATCATCGAACGGGCCGACTACGTGTGGAAGCGGCATCGCTACTACCAGAACATCGATCAGACCGTCAGTCCCTCGGAGTTGTACTTCGAGCACGTCTACTCGTGCTTCATCGACGATCGGCACGGGTTGAAGAACCGGTTCGATGTCGGGCTGGACAACATCCTGTGGGAGTGTGACTACCCGCATTCGGATTCGAACTGGCCCAACAGCCGCAAGATCGCGCAGGATGTTTTCGCGGACGTTCCGGACGAGCAGGTTCGCAAGATCGTCGAGACCAATGCCCGCACGCTGTTCAACTTCCCGCGGCAGGATCGGTGACATGCCGGCACCGGTCGAACCCATCCCGCCCGAGCAGATGCTCGGCGAATCCGATTGGGACGACGAGGATCTCCTGACCATCAGCGAGGCGTCCGAGCGATTGGCGATGGAGGTTCGCCTGGCTCGCGAACGGGCGCAGCGCGCGTCCGAGTCGCTGGTCGCCGATCCGGACGGTCCCGACTCGGCGCGGTTGCGCGCCGAGGTGGCGGCCGAACAGCAGCGCGCCGAGGAGCTGAAGGCGGCCGCGGACCGGATCCTCGCCGCTCACGCCTCGGCGCCGGGTCCGACGTGAGCCCGGATACCGCGACGGGTGGAGCGTCCGTGGGTGCTCCACCCGAGGTGGCGGCCGTGGTCTTCGACATGGGCGGGGTGCTGACCGAGGACCCCTTCATCGCATGTGACGAGTACGCACGCGAGCTCGGCCTGCCCGAGTCGACCTTCTCCGACCTGCTCCGGGACAGCCCCGGATTCCAGGCGGTGGAAACCGGGGCGTCGACGATGCGCGATTTCCTCAAAACGACGTGTGTGGACGTACAGGCCGGGTTCGATGCCAAGGTGGATATTCGGCGCCTGGCCGCCGCCATGGCCGCCGGGCAGCGAGTGCGTCCGGAAATGGTCGAGCTGGTGCGGGAACTGGCGGATGCGGGCACCCGGCTGGGTCTGCTCACCAACAATGTCCGTGAGGCCCGCTCCTGGTGGAACAGCGGAGTGCTGCCGATCGACGCTTTCGAGGTCATCGTGGACTCGTCGGAAGTCGGTGTGCGCAAACCGGATCCGCGGATCTTCGCCGCACTTCTCCAGCGCTTGAATCTGTCCGCCGGTCCGGTGCTGTTCGTCGACGACACCCCGGCCAATGTGATGGCGGCGATCGAGGTCGGCCTGAGCGCTGTGCTGTTCTCCACGCCGGAACGGTTCCGCGCCGAACTGGTGGCACGACGAGTGCTGCCCTCCTGAGACCGCGACCCCGCGCTTTGTCCCTGCCCAATTCCCCCGCGCCGGGTCGCTTGCCGCCCGCGATCGTCTCCGTGGCGGTCGCGGGCGGCGTTTGGTTTCACAGGATCGTGACCGTGCCGTGGGCCCCGTCCACCAGGATCCGATCCCCATCGCGAATGCGGGTGGTGGCCGCGGCCAGCGAGATGACGCTGGGTGTGCCGAGTTCACGCGAGACGATGACCGCGTGGCTGAGCACACTGCCGGTTTCGACGACGACGGCGGCGGCGATCAGGAAGGCCGGAGTCCAGGCCGGGTCGGTCGTCGGGGTGATCAGCACGTCACCGGATTGCAGCAGATCGACATCGTCACTGTCGCGCAGAATGCGAGCGCGACCCGCGACGGTGCCCGGGCTGCCCGCGAGCCCCGTCAGGACGTCGCCGCGCTGGGCCCGAGGGTGCGTGTCTGTCACCGCTCGAACGGGCCAGTTCGACAGCGGCGGGGGAGCGGTGTCGACGATGTACGGCGGCTCGAGATCACGCAGTTCGCCGAAACGCATGCTACGTTCCCGGATCTCGTCATCGAAGGAACCCGGGGCTGCGATGAAATCGTCGAGTTCGTCATCGCGCAGCATGGCGACGGCGGCACCGTCGGCCAGGTGGCGCCTGCCGAGTTCGCTTATCGCCGAACGCATTTCGTTGACCACGATCATCAGATTCGTCTTGCTGCGCTCGCGGCCCGCGAGATAGAGCGCCGACACCCGCAATCCGTTGTCCAGGAGTTCTGTCGTTTCCGAATCCGGTTCGGCGGCAAGGAATTCGGCGCGTAGCGCGCTGTGATCGGCAGACTCGGCGGACAGGTCCGGTGCCCGGTCGTCGTCGATGCGGCGCAGTCCGTTCAGCAGCGCGAGCAGCAGCTCTGGCCGGGTCTGCCAGGAATCTGCGCCCGGATCCCACTCGGCCGCTCCACGATAACCGTACTCCGCGATATACCGCTCCCAGCTGCCGCGGAAACCGTCCAGGTCGCTGCCGGATTCGCGGTTGAGCAGATCCAGCACGGCCGCGGGGCCGCCGGACTCGAAGGTCCGATCGATGATCGGCGCGTGCCGCGTTCGCCGGGACATCTCCCACAGATCCCGTACCGGCCCGACCGAGTCGACGCCGCCGATTCCGGAGATGAATCCGACGGCTAGGTCCGCGCGGCCGACCGCCGCACACGCCCGGCGCAGCATCCCGTCGCCCGCTCCGGCGCCGGTCGACATCAGCACGTGCCGGGGATAGATCTGCCGGACTACCGACGCGAGATCCCTTGCGCGTGAGACGAGTTCATGATCGGTGAATTCGGTGAGATCGCCACGCGCGGAGCGGATCCGACGCACGAGGCGGGCGTCTTCGTCGAGTTGCGGTAGTTCCGTCACGGCGAGCAATCGCTGTAGCCGGGCACCGATCTCGGCCTGCCGCTCGGGTGCGTCGTCGGCTGGATCCGGCTGGTACGGCGGCACGCCCGTATGCTGTCCGAGCAGCAGTTGCTCCATCGCGGTCACCGAGGTGCCAGGGGCGCGCGCCGCTCGCCGGCGCAGGATGGACAGATTCAGCATGAGGTAGCCGCCGAAGCAGCCGTAGATCGTGTCCAGCCCGTCCGATTCGGACGGATCGAATACCCCGCTCTCGAAGTAGGCGTCCACCGTGCCGGGGGTGCATCCGCGCTGCCACAACAGGGTCCAGCCCAGGGGCGTCAGCGGCGCCGGCGCGACCTCGCCGGCGTTTGCCCTGGTGAACAGCGGATATTTCGCATTGACGACGGTATCGGTAAACCAGCTTTTCATGCGACATCCTTTGCTAATCTCCAAAATATATAACCACGTAATCTATTTCTGGAGCAGTGATGTCACGAACTGCGATAGTAACCGGCGCGGCCAGCGGGATCGGGCTGCTGACGGTCGAGCGCCTCGTGGCGCGGGAGTGGCGGGTCGCCGCGGTCGATCTGCCGGGGGAGCCGCTGAAGGCGTTGGCCCGGCGCGACGGGGTATCGACCCATGCCTGCGACGTCAGCCGACCCGATGAGGTCGATCGGGTTGCCGCGGCCGTCGAGGAGCGATACGGACGGGTGGACCGGCTGGTCAATGCCGCGGGAATCGCTGTTTCCGGTTCGGTGCAGGACGTTTCGAACGAACGGTTCGCCCGGGTGATCGAGGTGAACTATCTCGGCACGGTGCACTGGGTGCGGGCTGTGCTGCCACAGATGCGACGGCGCGGGGCGGGCGAGCTGGTCCTGTTCGCCTCGCTCGCCGGGTGGTTCGCCACGCCTCGGATGGGCGCTTATACCGCGAGCAAGTTTGCGGTCGTGGGGCTGGCGGAGACACTGAAACTCGAACTCGCCGGGTCCGGCATCGCGCTGCGGTGCGTGTGCCCGCCGGCGGTTCGCACGCCGATGCTGGACGACATCTTCGATCAGGGGATGTCGCGTCGCGCAACGAAACTGGCGGTGCCGATCGCCCCCGAGACCGTGCTCGATGCCGTCGACGCCGCGCTCGCGCGCCCACGCGGTAAGGTGTTCGTCTTTCCGGGGCGCGGCTCCACCGTCATGTGGCGGATGCGGCGTTTTCTGCCCGGCCTCTTCGACGCCATCGTGCGGAGAACGGTTTAGCTTCGTGCGTGAGGGGACGTGCTGTTCGCGGTCGTCGAACGGCCGGATGCACCTTTAGAAATATATAACCACGTGATATCTTTCTGTCGATGGGAAGTACGGTGAGGAGACTCTTGCGGTGGCAGCGGGCGTGACGGGCGAGGCAGCGGTCCGGGTCGAGCGAGCGATACCGGCGGTCACCGTCGACGACGAGCCGTTCTGGCGATCGGGCGCGGACGGCGTGCTACGGATGCAGCTGTGCCGGTCGTGCGGAAAGTTCCAGCACCCACCCTCGCCGGTGTGCTTTCGCTGCCTGTCGCGCGAGGTGGTCTTCCAGCCGGTCAGCGGGCAGGCCACCGTGTACACGTTCACCATCAACCATCAGCAGTGGAGTCCGGGCCTCGCGGTGCCTTTCGTGGTGATCATCGCCGAATTGGCAGAGCAGCCCGGACTGCGTTTCGCCAGCAGGCTGATCGACGTCGAGGATGTTTCGCAGGTGCATATCGGTATGCGGATCGCCGTTCGTTTCGAGCGGGTCGAGGGCGGTCTTTATGTTCCCCTCTTCGCCCCGGCCGGAGGTGCCGAATGAGTGACCGGCGACCGGAGCGCGACGCGGTCGTCCGCGGGATCGGCGCCTCGCGGATCGGGCGGCGGCTTGGGCGCAGCGAACTCGATCTGACACTGGAGGCATGTCAGGCGGCGATCGCCGATGCCGGGCTGACCCGCGACGATATCGATGGCCTGGCCACGTTTCCGGGCGGCGGTTTCGACACGCCCGGCCTCGCCGGTCCGGGCGCTCTGGAGGTCGAGGCCGCCCTCGCGCTGGAGACCAACTGGACCTACGGCGGCCCGGAAGGCGGCCAGCTGGGCGGATTCTTCTCCGCGTGCCTGGCCGTGGCCACCGGGCTCGCGCGCCACGTGCTGGTCTACCGGACCGTCGGCGAGGCGACCGCGCAGGGCAGCGCCGGTCGCGGCGGGACGGTGGTTTCCGGTGCCAATGCCCCGGTGAGCGGTTTCCGGCGCTGGCTGGCTCCGTTCGACGCGCACTCGCCCGCCAATTGGATCGCGCTGTACGCCCAGCGGCACATGTACGAATTCGGTACCACCCGAGAACATCTCGGCACGATCGCGGTCAACAACCGGCGCAACGCCGGGCGCAATCCGGCCGCGGTGTACCGGGCGCCGATGACTCTCGAGGACTACTTCGGCGCGCGGATGATCTCCACGCCGTTCGGGATGTTCGACTGCGATGTGCCGTGCGACGGTTCGGTGGCGTTCATCGTCTCGCACGTCGACACCGCCGACGACGGCCCGCGCCCCGCGCTGGGCATCGAGTCATTCGGCTGGGCGATGCGGCATCGGCCGCTGTGGGACCAGTGGCCCGATATGACCGAGATGGCCGCCTGGGACGCCGCCGCGCACCTGTGGGAGCGCAGCGAGTTGCGGCCCGCGGACGTCGACCAGGTGCAGCTGTACGACGGGTTCTCGTTCCTGCCGCTGGTGTGGCTCGAGGCGCTGGGCTTCTGTGACAAGGGCCAGGCCGGGCCGTTCCTGGACGGCGGCCGGCGCATCGCGCTGGACGGTGAGTTGCCGTTGAACACCGGCGGCGGCCAGCTCTCGGCCGGTCGTCTGCACGGCTGCGGCCTGCTCTACGAGGCCTGCGTCCAGTTGTGGGAACTCGGCGGTGATCGTCAGGCGGGAGCGCCTCGGACGGTCGCGGTTGGTGTCGGTGGCGGCCCGACTGCGGGCGCGACGGTGCTGGTGCGGCGATGACGGATTTGGTGAAGGACATCGTGGGTACTTCCGAGTTCACCGAGATCCTGATCGTCCGGCACGGCCTCCCGGTCCGGGTCGAGAACACTCCGCGCCCGGATCCGGAATTGAGTCCGATCGGGCGGGGCCAGGCCCAGGCGGTCGGCGAATGGCTTGCGCAGGAACCGATTACCGCCCTGTACAGCAGCAATATGCGACGGGCCGCCGAGACCGCGAGTCCGGCCGCCCGGTTGCTCGACCTGCCCGTGCATGTCGACGCCGACCTGGCCGAATTCGAGCTGGGTGCGGACTACTACATCCCCTTGGAGGAGATGCGAGCGGAACAGGATCCACGTCTGGACAGATTCCGGGCCTGGATCGATAGTCCGGAGGCGCCCGCGATTCTGGACGGATATCAGGTGCGGGTGGTCAATGCGCTCGAACGGATCGTCGCCGACAACCTCGGCGGCGTCGTTGCCGTGTTCGCGCACGGGGGCGTGGTGAACGCGGCTGCGCGCAAGGCGCTGGACCATCCCGGGCGCTCGGTCGTGGAAGCGGTATATGCCTCGATGACCCGGATCCAGATCACCGCTGACCTGCGGTGGAAACTCCGCTCTTTCAACGAGATTCAACATTTGCGGCAGTCGCGCCCGTACGCCGGGAGTCCATCCGCGACGGCGAGGACCAGGAGTATGTGATGAGTTTGCACGACGATGGGAAGGTCTACCTCGAGGTAGGCGTCAACGAGGTCGTCTCGAAGCAGGACAACCCCAACGTGCCCTACGGCGCCGACGAGGTGGCTCCGGATGTCGTGTCGGTCATCCGCGCCGGAGCCACCGCGGTGCACTTCCACGCTCGTTACGACGACGGACGGCAGGCCTGGACCGATGACGAGGTGTCGCGGCGGGTGCTGTCCGCCGCGGCGCGTGAGGTCGACGTGCTGGCCTATCCGAGTTATCACGGCAGCCTGGAACACATCTGGGCGCTGGCCGAGCGGCCGCCGGCAGGAACCCGGCTGCTGCTGACCCCGTTCGATCCGGTGCAGCACGTCAAGCGGGTGCTGTGGCTCGAGGAGGAGAACCGCTTCGGTGTGGTGAGTTTCGGCCCGGACGATCCGAACAACTCGCGCCCGCCCTACCCTCCCGAACTCGACCGGTTCCGCGAGCTGGGGCTGATCCCCAATATCGCGGTGTTCAACGCGGCCGATATGCGATGGGTGGCCCTGGCCGCGCGGATCGGAATCCTGAGCCAACCGCTCAACATCAAGCTCTTCTTCTCCGACCGCTGGGTCTCCAACAACGATCCCGACCCGGATGTCATCGACTTCCTGCTCTCTCGTATACCGGCCGGTATCGAGCACGAGACCGTCGTGGTCCCGTATGCGATGAGTTCGGCGGAGCGTGCCGAGAAGCTGTGGGAGCGGGCGCTGGACCGCGGGCTGGGGATCCGCGTCGGGATCGGCGACTGCCCCTGGGCGTTTCCGACCGCGACCAATACCGAAATGGTCGAGCGCGCCGTTGAATTGATTCAAGCTCGGGGTCTGGAACCGGCCACGGCAGCCGACCTGCGCGCTCGCTGCGGCGTTCCGGCGGCCGAAACGGCGATGTCGTGATGGAAGTGTCGGTGGATCCGGAACTGTGCGCCGGGCACGGACAGTGCTACACGCACGCGCCCGATGTGTTCGAGCCCGACGACGACGGCTTCTGTGTGGTCCGCGTGCTCGCGCCGGAGGGGGAATTGGCCGAAGCCGCCCGCGCGGGCGCCCAGGCGTGTCCGGAACGGGCCATCAGCATCGATGATTGACCCTGCAATCCGAATTAACTAACCTGGTTAATGCATTGGGCTGGCGTGGACGATGCCGGCCGGAGAAGACTTTTGGAGGAACGGATGTCCGGAACACCGGCTCGTGAGGAGAGCGCCGCGCTCGATGTCTTCACGCCCACAGTCGACCCGTACTCCGCGCTCGCCGCGGCGCACGCGCGTTGTCCGGTGAACAACGGCCTCGCCGGCAGTGTGGTGATCACCGGCTACGAGAACGTCTCCAGGGTCTTCCGCGATCCGGAGGGTTTCCGGAATCAATTGAAGCCGCCCGCACCGGGTATCGAGCCGAGCCTCGTGCACATCGACGGCGCCGACCACAACCGGTTGCGCAAACTGGTGGTCAAGGCGTTCACTCCGAAGGCGGTCAAGCGCCTCGAACAGCCGACCCACGACATCGCCAACGAACTCATCGACACGTTCGCCGCACGGGGCTGCGCCGATATGTGCGCGGAATTCGCATTCATCCTGCCCGCCATGGTGATCGCCGAACTGATCGGCATCCCGCCGGGCGACCGCAGCACCTTCGTGCACTGGGCCGACGACGCCATTTCCCAAGCGGCGCCGGGCAAGTCGGGCTATGCGGCGTCCGACCCCGAATTGCGCGCCTACGTGAATCAGATCATCGAGGAACGGCGCGTCACGCCTGGTGAGGATCTGCTGACCGACCTGATCGAAGCGCACGACGGCAACGACCGGCTCAGCACCGGCGAGCTGCTCGCGCTGGTGCGCCAGCTCATCCTCGCCGGTACCGACACCACCGCCAACCTGATCGGCTCGATGCTGCACTTCCTGCTGTCGGACCGGTCCCGGTGGGAGCAGCTGAAGCAGGATCGATCGCTGATCCCGAACGTCATCGAGGAGACTCTGCGCTGCGAACCGCCGCTGTACTGGGTTCCGCGAATGACGTACGCGGACACCGAGTTCGCGGGGACGCGAATCCCCGCCGGGACGATGGTGTGCAACGCGGTCGGCAACGCCAATCGCGATCCGTCCATGTGGGAAGACCCCGACACCTGGGATATCGATCGTCCGGCCGCACGCAACCGCACACATCTGACCTTCGGCTTCGGCGAGCATTTCTGCGTGGGTTCGTCGCTGGCCCGGCTCGAGGCCACCGTTGTGCTGGAGGTTCTGCTGGACCGGCTGCCCGATATCAGGCTCGCCGACACCTACGAGTTCCGGCCGCACGGCCCGATGATGATGCGCGGAGTCGCCGCCATGCCCGTCATCTTCGACGCGGGCTTGGCGGCATGACCGCGGTAGGTACGCCGCCGCGGGATCTGCTCATCGACGGTGAACTGGTCGGCCCATCGGACGGCGCCACGCTTCCTGTGGTCGATCCCTCGATCGGCGAGGTCGTGCGAGAGGTGTGGCTCGGCGGTCCCGCCGAGGCGGAGGCCGCGATCGCCGCCTCGCGACGGGCGTTCGACGAGGGGCCGTGGCCGCATCTGCCGGTCGCCGAACGGGCCGCGGCGTTGCATCGCCTCGGTGACCTGATCGAGGCCGATACCGGCCGGTTCACCGATCTCGTGGCGACCGAGGTCGGCACCCCGCGGCTGATCGCCGAGGCCGGGCAGGTGCGCAGGCCGATGGATCATTACCGCGACATGATCGACCGCGGTGCGCGCGGCCTGGATCGTGAATTGGCCGATCTGCCCGGACCGCCGCGGTCCCGGCAGATCATCGCCCGTGAACCTCGCGGCGTGGTATCGGCGATCACGCCGTGGAACGCGCCGCATCTGCTCAACCTGTGGAAGGTCGCCCCGGGGCTGGTCACCGGAAACACCATGGTGCTCAAGCCTTCTCCCGAGGCGCCGGGGTGCGCGCTGTTGCTCGGGGAGCTCGCCCTCGAGGCAGGGCTCCCCGCGGGGGTCCTGAACGTCATCACCGGCGGCGGCGAGGTCGGCCGCCTGATGGTGGGAGATCCCCGCGTCGACATGATCGCGTTCACCGGTTCCTCGGGGGTAGGGCGCGGCATCGCCGCCACGGCGGGTGGATCGTTGAAGCACGCGCTGCTCGAACTCGGTGGCAAGTCCGCGCTGCTGGCGCTGCCGGACGCCGATGTGCCCTCGATGGTCGCGGCGGCGATGCGATTCGTCACCCTGGCCGGACAGGGCTGTGGCCTGCTCACCCGGATTCTGGTGCCCGATTCCCTGCACGACAGGGTCGTGGCGGCCTTCGTCGCGGCGCTGGGCAAGGTGCGGGTCGGTTCGGCGCACGATCCGCAGACGATGATGGGCCCGGTCATCAGCGCCGGGGAACTCGGTCGAATCGAGGCGAGTCTCGCCGACGCCGTGCACGAGGGCGCCTCGATCGCCTTCGGCGGCAAGCGCCCCGACGTACCGGGCAACGGATACTTCCTGGAACCGACTCTTCTGGTCGATGTGCGCAACGACATGACCGTGGCCCGCGAGGAGATCTTCGGCCCGGTCATCTCGGTGATCCGCTACAGCGGCGATCCGGACGAGGGCGTCGCGCTGGCCAACGATTCCGAATACGGCCTGGTCGGCGCCGTGTGGACCCGCGACGTCGACCTGGGTGTGCGGCTGGCCCGGCGGATCCGCGCCGGACAGGTCCGGGTGAACGCGACGGCGTCCACGACGGAGGGCCCGTTCGGCGGATACAAGCAGTCCGGCGTCGGCCGCGAATGCGGCGACCTCGGCGTCGCCGAGTACACCGAGATCAAGTATCTCGGCTGGGGCGATGCGTAGTCCCCGACCGTCGATGATCGGCGAAGACCAGTGAGTTCCGCAGCGGCAGAAGGTCTTTCGGGCCTTTCGTAACCGCTGCGGAGCGAAATCGCGCTTCGGCGAAGGTTACTGATATTTGCGGAGGTATGTCATGACAGCGTTGTCGGGCAAGGTTGCGGTGGTTACCGGAGCCGGATCGGGAATCGGTGAGGCCACCGCCGCTCTGCTGGTCGAACGCGGAGCGCGGGTGGTCATCGCCGACATCGATGAGACGGCGGCTCGACGAGTCGCTGATCGCCTGGGCGAGAACGCTATTGCGCACCACACCGATGTCACCGTGGAAGCCGACGCCCGGTCGATGGTGGATGCGGCGGTCAACGCTTTCGGGCGTCTGGACATGGCGGTGAACAACGCCGGCATCGGCGACAGCGAGCAGCCGCACACCACCGAGATCGAACTCGAAACCTGGCGGCGAGTCACCGCCGTGGACCTCGACGGCGTGCTGCTCTGTATGAAGGCCGAGATCCCCGCCATGCTCGCCACCGGCGGCGGGTCCATCGTCAATATGTCCTCAATGTTCGGCGCCGTCTCAATGGCGGGCGGCGGCGCCTACGCCGCGGCGAAACATGCCGTCGTCGGGCTGACCCGAAGTGCCGCACTGGAATTCTCCGCGCGGGGCGTGCGGGTCAACGCCGTGGGCCCCGGCGTCATCGAGAGCCCGATGACCGCCGAACGGCCCGATGTCCGTGATGCCGTGGCCGCACTGCATCCGATCGGCCGTCTGGGTACGCCGCGCGAGGTCGCGGCGGTCGTGGCCTTCCTGCTGTCGGACGAGGCGTCCTTCGTCACCGGTTCGTTCTACTCGGTGGACGGCGGTTACACCGCTCACTGAACGCAAAATGAGTTCGGCACGGTGGTCAGGCGTCGGCGGCCGATCCCCGATCCGCGTCGGCGGGTACCGGACGGTCCCGTCTTGCCACCGCGGACGGCCACCGTCCGGGCGTCCTGCGGCGGCCCGGCGGTCGCGAATTGTGTTTGTGCCGAACACAATCCGACGCATTTCAATATCGCGACGAGGATTTTCGAGGTCGAGCGCACGTGTTCTCGTGCAGGTGGACCGTCCGCGCCGCGTCGTCACCGCGGGCACGGGGTGTGTTGTCGATACGTTTCAGGAGTGGGAGAGCAGTTCGTCGACTCCGCCGACGCCCTCGTCGCGGAACCGCGTGATGAAGGTTTCGCCCCAGCTGAATGCCACTCGGACGGGGCGGTCCTCGCCGTGGCGCAGGATGCGACCGGCCTGCGCACGGTAGCCACCCCAGCGGGCGTCGGAGAACTGGGCCATCTGGCCGCCGGGTTCGAGTTCGAACACCCAGGTCTGTCCATCGTCGGTTTGGTATCCGATGCGCTGTGCCCAGTCATCGGCGTCGGGGTCGAATCCGCCGCGCGTGCCCGCTTGCATGGTGACCGGGCCCTTCTCGTCGGCGACGGCGACGAAGTTGAACCCTTCGCGCCCGATGGCGACCTGGCCCCACTCGACGGTTCCGTCCTCGAATTCGGTGGCGAAGGCCGACCAGGACAACTGCGTCTCGTTGAAGATCCGGAACTCCTTCCAGTCCGCACCGTGCGGCCAATAGCCGTGATCGAGGAATACGAACCCGCGTACGTCTTCGCCGAGGACCTTGCCCTCGATGCGGTACAACTCGCTGGTGTAGAAGAACGGCTCCTCGTGATCGATACTCGCGATCTGGATGCCGGGGCCGACCAGTGTGCCCTCCAGGCCCAGGATCTCGCCTTCGCGCCAGCTCAGGCCGTCGCCGCGGAGCCGGAAGTCCAGGCCCTCCTCGGGGGCGCCGCCGGCCTTGCCCAGCAGCGAGCCGAACAGGTGATGCTCCTGCGCGCTGTACTCGCGTTTGACCTCGCCACGCACGGTCTGCAGCGACTCGGGGGCCAGCGAAACCTTTCCCGAGCGGGTGTTCATCAGCCACAGCCCAGCGGTCATCGGGCCGCAGAACTTCCGCTCGACGATGTGCAGCGCTCCGGAGGCATCGCGCCAGCCACCGTAGAGGTACCACGACTGCTCGGTCAGGCCGAACGGGCGAGAGGTCGGTAGATGCATCGCCAGCTCGGTTTCGTAGCACGCGACAGCGGTGTTGTATCCGAGTTCGCCGAGTCGCGGGGCGACCGTGGCCCCGGTGGGGTTCGAGTTGGTGTTGATGTGAAATCTGTTGCTGGACAAGGAAGTTCCTCTTATAGATGCAAGCCGGAAGAATTTGTCGTCGATAGGCGCACTCGTCCGCGCCCGGTAGCGGTCAGGAGTGTCAATCCGGATGCAGTTTATATATATGTTCTAGATTTAGTGACGAGCTGGACCCAAATACACTAACTAGGTTATCGTATTCTGTATCTCGATCAGGAAGGTTCCAGCGATGAATCCGCGAACAGGACAGCAGCTCGCCAGCGCGGTCGACGACACTCGGGTGGTTGTCGTGCGCGCGCCCGCCACCCAGGTGAGCATTACCTGCGGCGGGGCGGAAATGGTGGATCCGCAGGCGGCGGATGCGGCGGCCCGGCAGCCCGCGGATCCGGACCAGCGGGACGGCACCCAGCTCGGCAAGCGGTACGCCGATGAACAGATCGGCATCGAGTTGCTGGTGGCCAAGGCCGGCCAGGGCACGCTCGCCGTCAACGGCGTCCCTCTGACGATCAAGGGGGCCAAACCCTTGCCGTCCTCTGACTGAAACGAGTGCGCGATGCATCTGACACTGCTGCTCGACATGGCCGCGGACGGATTCGCCGACCGCGGCGTGGTCGGAACCCGCAGCGCGGCGATCACCGGAAGCCGACTACGCGAATTGGCAGCCGGCGGTGCCGAATTGATTCGCGAGGCGAATGCTGACGCGGTGGTCTATCTGGCGGTCAACGGACCCGCTTTCCCAGTGGCGCTGTTCGCTGCCGCCATCGCCGGCGTACCGCTGGTTCCGCTGAACTATCGGCTCGGCGCGGAGCAACTCGACGAACTACTGGCCAATCACCCCCATGCTGTGACAATCGCAGACGAACCGCAGACCGCCGCGCTCGCGCGCTCCGGCCGGGATGCGGTGACCCCGCGGGAGTGGCTCGACCGGGCCGCCGCCTCGGTGCCGGAGTCGATGGAGGTCACCCCGACCGACGCACCGGCGGTGATCATCTACACCAGTGGCACGACATCCAAGCCGAAAGGTGTGGTGCTCCGGCACGAGAACCTGGCCTCCTACGTATTGGAGACCGTGGAGTTCGGTGCGGCGGATCAGCATGACGCCGCCTTGATGAGCGTGCCGCCGTACCACATCGCGGCGGTGTCCAACGTATTGACCAATCTCTATGCGGGACGGCGCTTTCTGACTCTGGAGGTGTTCGATCCGCAGCGTTGGCTGCAGACGGTTCGCACCGAATCGGTGACCCAGGCGATGGTGGTGCCGACCATGCTCGCTCGCATCATGAGCCACGACGGCGACCGGAGTGTGCCGTCGCTGCGATTGTTGTCGTACGGTGGCGCGAAGATGCCACTGAAGGTGATCGAGCAGGCGCTGCGGGAATGGCCCGCCGTCGATTTCGTCAATGCCTACGGGCTGACCGAGACCAGCTCCACGATCTCCATACTCGGACCCGAGGAACACCGCGCTGCGCTGTCCAGTACCGTTGCCGCGCAGCGTGATCGACTCATGTCGGCCGGGCGGCCGGTGCCCTCGATCGAGCTCGTCATCCGGGACGAGGAGGGTAAACCGGTAGCTTCAGGGGAGACCGGCGTGATCTGGGTCCGTGGGGCACAGGTCTCCAGCGAATACGCAGGTCGCGGATCATCGGTGGACAGCCAGGGGTTCTTCGATACACGGGACCGCGGCCGGATTGATTCCGAGGGCTACCTGTTCATCGAGGGGCGGATCGACGACACGATCATCCGCGGCGCGGAGAACATCGCGCCCGCCGAGATCGAAGATGTGCTGACCCGGCACCCGGACGTCGAGGACGCGGTGGTCGTCGGCGTACCGGACGAGGAGTGGGGGCAGCGCATCGAGGCCGTGGTCGTGTCCAGGGCCGGCGCCCGGGTGGACGGCGAGGAGCTGCGAGCCTACGTCCGTGGACTGTTGCGTGGTTCGAAGACTCCCGACCGCATCGAATGCTGGAAAGAGTTGCCGCGCAACGTCGTCGGCAAGATCCAGCGTCGAGACGTTGTTGCCGGGCTGAGCCCGGAGAGTTCCGTCTCCTGACGATGAAGGTCCGCGATCCATGTCGAAGGGATCGCGGACCTTCATTGCTCAGGGCGAACGATATCGGGACACGACTGGGCCCGTGACCTCCCTGGTCGGGTGATCACGGGCCGTTCGAGCAGATGCTCACGGTCACATCATCGGGACCGTGAGCACGTCCTCGCTTATCGGTTCTTCCACTGCGGCGCGCGTTTGGCGCCGAAAGCGAGAAGACCCTCCATCATGTCCTCACTGGTCATGAGATCGTCGAGAGCCGGTGAGTGATGGTCTACGGCATCGATGACGTCGCTGATGCCGCTGGTCTCGTTCATCACCTGCAGCGAAGCGCGCACCGATGTCGGTGATGCGGAGAGTATTTCGACCGCGATTGCGCGCGCACCGTCCAACGCCGTACCCGCGGGCACGACCCGGTTCACCAGTCCGAGTTCATGGGCCTGCTCGGCCGGGATCTTCCGGCCGGTCAGGATCAGCTCGTTGGCGACCTTCGGGGGAATCGCGCGCGGCAGCCGCACCAGACCTCCGGCGCCGGCGATGAGCCCCACGCGCGTCTCGCTGAGGGCGAATTGCGCGGTGTCATCGGCGACCACAATATGGCAGGCGAGAGCGATCTCGCAGCCGCCGCCCATCGCGAAGCCGTTGACCGCCGCGATGACCGGTTTGGTCATATCGCGGCGGCTGGTCAGACCGCCGAAGCCGTTCTTCGGTACCCAGACCGGCTTTCCGCTCGCGGAATAGCGCAGATCGTTTCCGGAACAGAACGATTGGTCACCCGCGCCGGTGATGATCGCGACCCAGAGTTCGGGATCGGCGAAGTAGGCGTCGAAGATCTCGTCCAGTTCCTCGTTGGCCTGCGGGGTGAGCGCGTTGCGGGCCTCGGGGCGATTGATCGTGATCTCGAGCAGGTGGCCGTCGCGGTGCACGCGGGCGAACTCGTAATCGTCGCGCAGCACCGGAACACGCTGGGGGAAAAGCTCTTTCATTTTCTCCGGGCTGCCGGTGACGACGTTGCCTCGTCCGTCGGATCGGGCGAAGACGGGATGTCCGACCGGGTCTCCGGTGGTGAGCAGCGCCAGCAGGTCCGTGTCCTGCGGCGCCACGGTGGCCAGGAATCTGCGGCCGTCGTCCAGGCGTCCCACCACGATGCCGGTGGGGCCGCTGCGCTCGTATTTGACGGTGTAGGTCTCGATCCTGGCCGGGCCGTCGGCTTGCACGGCCGTCTCGACCGACGGCACCGCGTTCAGTTCCTCCTGCAAGCGTCGGCTCTCGTCCTCGCGCCAGTCGGTCGGGGTGGTCGAGTAGACCGCGGCAGAATACTTGCTCAGGGTGCCGCCGTTCGCGCCGACGAAGCCGTAGGTTCCGGGCGTAGTACGAAGGCGCGCAACGGTTTCTGCTACCGCGTGCATCGAATAGTTATTGCCCGCGCCGCCGAAGAACGGCAGACCTCCGGTGACCGTCAGGCCGCGCGGATCGTCGGCGGTCAGTCCCAGATCGTCGCACAGGGCCGAGACCGCGATCGGGAAGCAGCTGTAGAGGTCGATGGTGTGCAGTTGATCGGCGCCGATTCCGGCGATCTCGAGGGCGTGTTCGGCGGCCCGCACCAGGGCCGGTGCGACGCTGAGATCGGGACGATCGAGCAGATTCTTCTCCCGCAGTTCTGCATGGCCGTGCAGAAAGACCCACTTGTCCTGGGGGACACCGAGTTCCCGGGCCGCGGCCACCGACATCAGCAGCACCGCGGCACCCTGATTCACCTGATCGCGCGCTACCACGAATCTGGTGTAGGGCTCGGCAACCATGCGGTTGCGGTCATCGACCGCGATCAGTTCCTCGGCGCTGCGCTCCACCGGTGCCGCGGCGTACGGGTTCTTGGCGGCGACCCGGGTGAAGGGCGCGAACAACTCGCCGATACTGCGGCGGTAGTCCTCGCGCGAGAGACCCAGGCGGGCTCGCCGGGCGTTGTCGAACAGCGCGTACTGGCTCGGCGCGTCGGTGAGTCCGTGCATCATCGCGTACCGGGAAACCAGTCCGCTCAGGCCGAAGCCCCGGTCCTCCAACTGCCCGCCCCGTTGCTCGGTGAAGTCGGGTCGCTGCTCGGATTTCGCCAGGTGCCGTACCGTCGAGATGGCTTCGGAACCGAAAATCAATGCCGCGTCGGAGTTTCCGGCGGCAATGTTGCGGGCCAGCTCAGTGATCAGATGCTGCGGTGACTGTCCGCCACTGACTTCCAGAATGGCACGGGCGGGATCTGCCCCCACCCGATCCGCCACAGAACGGGGATAGTTGTCGGACTTGCCGAGCGGGGCAGGTGCACCGGGCGTGGAGATCTCGAACTGCCGGACTCCGGCCACCGTATCGATACGGGCCGCGAGTGCTTCGGAGTTCGCTCCTGCGTCGGCGAGCGCTTCTCGCGCCGCTGCGGCGGCGAGCTCCACTGCGGACAGCGCGCGGTAAGCGGAGCCGTCGATACGCTCGGCGGCTTGGCCGACGCCGACGAGAACCGGTGTGCGCGAATCGATGTCGTCGATGGTGGTCATGTCCTCATTCTCCCTTCGTGTCGTCGGCGGGCGTTGCCCAGGTGATCACCGCGTCGAGTGCCTCGACCGTCGACCCGTCGACGCGCAGCGGGTTGATCTCGAGCGATTCGAGTTCGTCGCCCAGGCTCAGTGCGAGATCGCCGACCCGGGCGATCACCGCGGCGAGTGCGTCCAGATCGGCTGCGGCCGTTCCGCGTGCGCCCTGCAGAATCGCCTTGCCGCGCAGGCTGTCCAGCAGCGCACGGGCCCGATCGGGCGACACCGGCAGTGTCGCGAGGGCCGAATCATCGAGTACCTCGACGAAGATCCCGCCGATCGCCACCGCGAGCACCGGGCCCCACTGCGGATCGCGAACGACACCGACCAGCAGTTCGACTCCACCGGTCCGCATAGGCGAGATCAGGACGCCCTCGATCCGGGCGTCGGGCGCGTTCGTCGCCGCCGCGGCGGTGATCTGTTCATAGGCGGCAGCGATGTTCGCGTCGCCCTCGACTCCGAGTACGACACCGCCGATATCACTCTTGTGCAGGATGTCGGGGGAGGCGATCTTCATCGCGACCGCGCCGCCGAAGCCGGCTGCCACCTTCGCGGCTTCGTCCGCACCTGTCACCAGACCGCTGGGGACAACGGGGATTCCGGCATCGGTGAGCGCGTCGCGAGCGGTCGATTCCGACCAGGCGCCGACCCGGGCAGCGGCGGTGGTGACCTCGACCGGGTTCGGGGTGTGAGTGGTCACCGAACCGATGGTCGCGGACCACCAGGCAAGGTTGCGCAGGGCCACCACCGACTGTCGCAGCCCGGGGATGAGGTGACCGATCTTCGCTTCGGCCAGAACGGATTTGGTGTAGTCGGTGATGGGCTGTAGCACCTGGTTGACCAGTGTCACCGGTGTGGCGGCATTCGCCGCGCCGATGGCGTCGAGCATGTACTGCGACTGGTTCGGTCCGCCGGTGGATTGCCATGGGACACCGCTGATCACGCCAACCACGCCGACCGACGGGTCCTGTGAGATCGCCTCGATCGCCTTGGTGAAGATCGAGGGATCGATGATCGCGGCACCGGTGACATCGAGCGGATTCTGCACGGTTCCGTAGTCCGGCAGGACCTGCTGCAGTCGCTCTCGGGTCGGGGCGGCCAGTTCGGGCAGATGTGCGCCGAGGTCTTCCGACCTGTCGGCGATGATGTCACAGGCGCCGCCGGAGATGGAGACCCATCCGATTCCGGGCGCGCCGAGCTTGCCCAGGTTCGCGGCCGCCGCCGCGGTGATCATCATGTCCTCGATCGAATCGACCCGGATGACGCCGAGCTCGCGGAAGACCGCATCGATGGTGCGATCGTCGCCGACCAGAGCGCCGGTGTGGGCCGCGGCCGTCCGGGCCGACATCTCGCTGCTACCGGCCTTGAGTACGACGATGGCCTTGCCCGCCGCGGCAGCCCGCTTGGCCGCGGTTGCGAACACCTCCGGCTCGCGGATGGTCTCCATGAAGATCGCGATCGCCTTGGTCGCCTCGTCGTCCACCAGAAAGTCCAGGACGTGACCGGCGGTTATCAACGCCTCGTTGCCGAGCGTGACCATATAGGACAGGTCGGAGCCGGCCATGCTGGCGAAGTCGACCATGGCCGAGGAACTGGCCCCCGACTGCGACAGCAGCGCTACCCGCCCGGCCGTCCGCGGCAGCCCCGGCACAGGGGTCACCGGGACCTGGTCGACGAAATTGGCGAATCCGAGGTGGTTGGGACCGAGCACCAGCATGTCGAGCGAGCGGGCGTGTTCGACCAGCTCCTGCTGGGCGCGGCGACCGTCCGCGCCCGCTTCGCCGTATCCCGAGGACAGGATCACCGCATTGCGGATCCCGGCCGCGGCGGCGTCGTCGAGCGCGGCGAGCGTACCGGACTGCGGAACCTGCATGAAGGCGACATCCACCTCGTGGCCGATATCCGAGCAGGTGGGCACGGACGGTTGCCCGTGCACGTCGACACCGCGCCGGTTCACCAGAAAGGTGTGATCGGCGAAGCCGAAGTCGACCAGGTTCTTGTAGGCGATGGCCGAGAACATTGATTTGTCCGATGCCCCGACCAGGGCCACGCTGCGCGGCCGGAACAACGTCCGCAGACGGTCGGGGGTGATGTCGCTGCTCATCGTTGGGCACGCTCCTTGTACTAGAAATGCCGGGATAACCGGCGGGGTTCCGAGAAACCAGAATTACGGAACGATCCCGTTCGGTAATGTGACCCAGGCTATACTGAACGCATCCGTATGGCAAACATTGATCGGACGAACACGGAGGTTGGCATGACCACGACGGGACCAGGGCGACGTCGTGATCCAGATGTGGACCGACGGGTCCTCGAGGCTGCTCTCACGCTGTACGGCGAGGCGGGCTGGGGCGGGTTCAACGTCGAAAAGGTCGCCAAGGTCGCCGGAGTGGGAAAGGCGTCGATCTATCTGCGCTGGTCCACCGGTGAGGCGCTGCTCATCGATGCGCTGAACCAGCTCGGCGGAATCGAGGACGTCGAAACCGGTGACGTGCGCACCGACCTCGTACGTCTGGCGGAGGGGGTCATGATGCAGTACATGGGACCGAGCGGCCGGGCCGTGATGCGCCTCGGGGTCGAGGCCGATCAGATCCCGGCCATCGGCGAGCGGTGGCGGGTTATCCGCGAATCGCAAGTGGTCGCGGCGCGCACGCTCGTGCGCCGGGCGATGGCTCGCGGGGAGCTGCCGGCGGGCACCTCTGTCACCTTGCTGCTGGACATGCTGTGCGGTGCGGTGACCATGCACGTGCAGGCCACCCCCGCGCATCTGCGTCATCAGTTGCCCGCCACCGCATCTCGCTATATTCGTGAGCTCGTCGACTTCCTCTTGCGGACCGTTCGTTCGGACCAGCCCGTAGGGGTTATCGAGCAAGGATGAACCCCTCGTAGTTGTTCCTGGCAACCTCGTCGCACTTTTCGCGATACGCCCCGACCCCGCCGACGTACGGCATGAACACTCGCGGCTTACCGGGGATGTTCGCCCCGAGGTACCAGGAGTTGGCCTGTGGGTACAGGGTTGCGTCCGCCGTTTCGTTGACGTGGGCAACCCACCGTTCCTGAGCGGCTTCGTCCGCTTCGCTGTGGTCCAGCTCGTTCTTCTCGAGATGCTCGATATGTGCGACGATCCATTCGACGTGCTGTTCGATCGAGGTCACGACATTGCTGAGCACTGAGGGGCTGCCCGGCCCGGTGACCAGGAACAGTTTCGGGAATCCGTGGACCGCTACACCGAGGTATGTTTTCGGACCGTCCCGCCAGCGGTCGCGCAATGACGCTCCGTCGCGGCCGACGATATCGATCCGGTTCAGCGCGCCGGTCATCGCGTCGAATCCGGTGGCGAACACGATGACGTCCAGATCGTGATCCCCTGCGGTGGTGCGGATCCCGTTCGCGGTGAGGGCCTCGATCGGGGTGGTGCGCAGATCCACCAGTGAGACGTTGTCCCGGTTGTAGGTGGCGTAGTAATCGGTGTCGACGCAGATCCGCTTGGTGCCGACAGGATGATCGTGCGGTTTGAGCAAGCGCGCCAGCTCCGGGTCCTCGACGATCTCGTCGATCTTTCCCCGGATGAAATCGGCAAGGGTGTCGTTGGCGGCCTTGTCGGTCATGATGTCGGCGTACGCGAACATGATGGTCGCGCCTCCGGCCTGCCAGAACTCTTCGTATCGGGCCTGCCGTTCGGCGGGGGTGACCTCGAGTGCGGAGGTCTCGACGGCGTCGGTCGGTGAGCCGCCACCGGACCACCGGGACCGTTCCCGCAGATCCGGGTAGTTGGCTTTGACCTCGGCGATGTGGTCGGGATCGAGGGGCGAGTTGCGGGCGGGCACACTGAAATTGGGGGTCCGTTGGAAGACCGTGAGGTGGTCGGCTCGGGTCGCGATTTGTGGAATCGCCTGGATGCCGGATGAGCCCGTGCCGATCACCGCCACCCGTTTGCCGGTCAGGTCGACGCCGTCGCGCGGCCAGGACCCGGTGTGGTAGACCTCGCCGGTGAAGTCGTCGATCCCGGCGATGTCGGGCCGCCGCCCGGCGGACAGGCATCCCGTGGCCATCACGACGTACCGTGCGGTGACTTCTTCGCCGCCGTTGGTGCGGACCGTCCATGTGCCTGTCGATTCATCGAAAGACGCTGCGGTGACGGTCGTTTCGAAGGTGATGTCGCGGCGCAGATCCAGCCGGTCCGCGACGAAGTCCAGATAACTCCTGATCTCCGGTTGTGTGGCGTACTTCTCCGACCAGGTCCACTCCTGTTCGATCTCGGGGTCGAAGGAGTACGAGTAGTACACGCTTTCGGCATCGCAGCGCGCGCCCGGGTAACGATTCCAGAACCAGGTGCCGCCGACACCGTCGCCACGTTCGAAGGCCCGGACAAGCAAACCCTTTTCGCGCAGGGAATGAACGAGATGCAGTCCGGCGAAACCCGCGCCGACCACAATGGCATCGACATCGGTCGCGCTCATCGAGCCTGCTCCTTTCCGACGATCTCTCGGACGGACTCGGCGACGAAAGCGATCCCCGCGTCGCTGCCGGGAAGAATATTGACGAAGGTGAAGAAGCCGTGCATCTGTCCGGCGAAGCGGTGGCAGCGCACCTGCACTCCGGACGCGGCGAGACGCTCGGCATACGCCTCGCCCTCATCGCGCAGGACATCGTGCTCGGCGGTGAGAACGATTGCGGGCGGCAGATTTTCCAGCGATGCGGCGCGCAGCGGTGCGGCTTCGCAACCCGGTCGGGCCGCGGTGTCCGCGAGGTAGTGATGCCAGAACCAGGTCATGGTTTTCCGGTCGAGCATCAGCTGGTTCTCCGGATCGCGATAGGACGAGGTGTCCAGGTCGGCGTCGGTGACCGGGTAGATAAGGATTTGCAGGGCCAGTTGCGGCCCTTGCCGATCCCGGGCCCGTAGCGCGACGACGGCGGCGAGATTGCCTCCGGCGCTGTCTCCGCCCACCATGAGCGGCACCGGGCGTCCGGCGATCCACGTCAGGTTCTCCTGCGCCCACCGCAACGCCGACCAGGCGTCCTCGATCGGCACCGGGTGCGGGTGCTCGGGTGCCTTGCGATAGTTCACCAGCACCACGGCCGCGCCGGTCGCCACCGCGAGTTTTCTTGCGAGCGTGTCGAACTCGTCGATATGGCCGACCACCCAGCCGCCGCCGTGGTAGTAGACCAGGACCGCGGACGGTTCCGCATTCGGTACGAGGACCCGGATCTCGAAGGTGCCACCGGCGTCGCTGTCGACTCGCACGTCGCGGATCTGCGCCATATCCGGACCCGGACCGATCATCTCGATCAGCGCCCCGCCCTTGTCGCGAGCTTGCTGGGGAGTCAGCGTCCACGTGGGTGGCGCACCCGATCCTGCCATCTGGGCGAGAAAGGACGAGGTTGCGGTGTCGAGGGCCATGGTGGTCCCTTCCGAGGCAGTGATGATGAGACCCTCCCGAGTTCGAGGTACCGGGAGTTGAAATGTGATGTGCGCCATGACATTGGCCTGAAGTGGCGGCTGTCACACACCATACAAAAACAATGCATTGTTTTGCAAGGGGGGGTTCGGTTCCCGTAGAGCAGCACCGCTGCGGGTACGCTGATCGAGGCAGATGAGCACGCGGAAAGGGCAGTGGTTGACCGAGTCCGAGCTGGCGCCTTCCCGGAAGGAAGTCGTCCTGCGGACGTTGCGCGGCGAGATCCTCTCCGGCGCACTGGCGCCCGGGCATCCGATCAAGGACGTCGAACTGGCGGCGCGGCTCGAGGTGAGCATCACCCCGGTGCGCGAGGCGGTCACCCAGTTGATCGAGGAAGGTCTCATCGAAGCTCTGCCGAACAAGCGTCGACGCGTGACGACGCTCTCGCTCGAGGCCGCGACCGAACTGATGGATGTGCTCGGCGTTCTGCTGTGCGCGACGTTGCAGCGCGCGCTGCCGAACCTGCCCGGCGAACCACTCGCGCGGCTGCGCGCCGCGGTGGATGAGTACCGCCCGGCCTCCCGCGCGCGCGACAAGCATGTAACACGTTCGGCCATGGATGACTTCGTGCACATTCTCACCGCCGCCGCGGCGAACCGGGAGCTGGCGAACCTCGTCGACGGAGTCGCCACCAGGTCCTACCGCCTGATCGGCCTGGACGACGCGAGCCCGCTGTGGGTCGTGTGGCGGGAGAGCCTGGACGCTGTGGTGGAGTTGCTCGAAGCCGGGCGTGGCCTACGTGCGGTGATACGACTCGAGGATCACTTCGCCACCGTGGTGGCCACGCTGCGCGAGCACGGCGACTCCGCCGGTGTACTTCTCGGGCCCACCGGCTGAGATTTCCGGAACGGTCGGCACGCCGAACTCGGAGGTGTTGCACCATAACAATGCATTATTAGTCGGTGTGCGGGAAGCTGGGCGCGTCGTCAGGACGTACACGTACAGGGAGAAGGGTGCCGCTGTGGCCGCGGGCAGATGGTTCAGCCTGCGACGTCTCGTCCGTTGCGGCGGATCAGCCGTTGGGTTTTGATCATCTCGCACAGCCCCTGCAACTGGGCGGGAGTCGGCTGTTCAGTGCCCGTTCGGCCCACCCCGGCTGGGTAAGGATCTTGGTCTGTAGTGGTCGCGGGTCCGGCTCGCGGGCATGCTGTCGGCGACGACTGGGATGTAGTCGCCGAAGGTCGGCACGTTTGTGGCCGGAGGGGTGTCGTCGCTGATGTCGGCGACGGTGAGATCGAGCCGGTCCATCATCATCCGGATCGCGGCGATGTCGGCGTCGCTGCGTGCGCTCATCGTCTTACAGGCCGGCTGATGCGCGACAAACCAACGCTGTGCGATCTCGTCCGCGCCTGTTATCTCCTCGACCGTGACCCCATCGAACTATTCCGCTGAGTGGCATGTCCGATTTCCGAATCGGCAACTTCGGCCGATTTCGGTGAAGGTTATCGTCGTGCGTTAGTCCCGCCGGGTATGGCTGTGTGTCGGTCGGCGCTGACGGCTTGGTCGGCGCCCGTGGGAAATGTTGTGATGTCCGCCGGACGGGCCTGTCGTCGAGGTCGGAGGCGGCACTGCGGAGGGGAACTCGTTTCGCCGGCGCCTGATGGCTGTGTGCCACAAATAGTTATGTCCAGTTCGCGGGTTCGCCACTCTGCTGGAGTAATCCGAGCAGGATGGATGCGATAGACCACCGCGGGATCCTGGCAACGCCTTGCGCGATAGGTTCAGGTTCGGGTTTGCCTGTGGCCCTGCCGATGAGGTCGGGTTGCGGGGTGGTGGACCTCGGCGGGTATCGACGTGCTCGGTTTCAGTGATGGCTCTGTGTTTTCATTCGCGGAGTATTTTCATGGATGTGGTTCGGGCGGCTCCGGAATGGTTCCAGTCGCGGGTTGTTCCGAACCCCTCGGCGCACGGTGAGATCTATCGGGGTTTGTTCATCCCTCCTCTGCCGTCCACGACCGGGTAATCCGATACAGACATACGGATATGTGCTTGCACGGGTGGGTGCTTCGACGGATCGCGCACTATTGGCGAATAGCGGGCAAACAGCACGCGCCGATTGATACCAACTGCTAGTGACGAAGAGTCGATTCGGTGCCTGTCTTTGCCGAGTAAACCGGAAGCCGATGCGATATAAATACCCTGATTCCGGGACGCAGGATTTGTTCTGTAGCCCGGGTTCGCCTTGCCCGATGGCGGGCAAACGAGTTGAAGGGGAACATGTTGTGGAGTGTATTGGCACCGGCGCCGAACAATCGACGATGCGGGGGATGGTAGCGGCGTCTGCGCTGCAGACGACCTTGGGAATGGACGGCGCGCACCGAGTACTCGAAGGCAGGGCGACTGTGTGCGAGGTCGTTCTAGCATCATGGGTGCTGGGAGTGGATTCGGTGCAGGCTGTGGTGGACTATGCCGAGGCGGCCCTCGGCCCCGTCTCCGAGAGCACTGCCGGTCCGCGCTGTGCGTGATGGGTGGTGACGCTTGTTCCGTTCGCGGAGCGAGCATCACGATTGTCTTGACTCGAGCGCGACGTGATGGGAACCCGTTCGCGTCACGGTCGCGCAGTCGGCCGCTCGACACCCTCGAGGGCGAGCGTGACGAACTCGCGCATGGAAATATCCAGTGCGTCGCACAGGGCATGCAGTTGCTGCATGTCGGGGGAGCGTTCTCCGTTCTCGAATCGCTGAATCGTGCTGACGGCGAGCCCGGTCAGCTCCGCGAGTTGCTGTCGCGTCAGGTCGCGCCGGGCCCGGGAGGCTCGAAGCTCGTCCCCGACCGCGCGATTGATTGCCGTAGCCGTCTGTTTCGCACCCATATGGACCATTCTGAGTTCCGAACGGCTATGTGGCAAACGCCATCCGTAGATGATGATCTTGAAGTGCCTGCGGGTCAACTGCTGGAGCCATAGGTTCGTTCGGACTTGCCAGTAGTCCGTTTGGACCATATTGTGCTCCATGTGGAGCAACTGGACAGGGTGATCGCAGACGGTGTCCGAAGGGCGCTCGGCGAAGCTGGAATCGGAATAAAAGACCTGGTCAAAGGCGCCTCGATACCGTCGGCGGTGTTGCGGCGGCAATTGGCCGCAGAAGCGTCGTTCACATTGACCGAACTCGCCGCAATCGCCGCGGTCCTGGGGTGTCGGACCGTCGATCTTCTTCCGGATCTGGTGCGTGGGCAGTGACCGGCATCGAGCGAATGGTGGCTGGCGGTCGACCGAAGCGGGGGAAGTGCAAACCTCGATGTGAGCGACATCACTCCAGTGGGTCATCGGTAATCAGACATTCGAGCGATCGATCAGTTATCGATATCGCGGCGGCATTGGAGCAATTCCGGCGTCGGATCGGATGCGCTGTCGTGTTCGTGTCGCCGGTGAACACGAGAGTCGAACGTGGCGTCATCGCCCGGGTCGACAACCGGATGGTGTACGTCGACTACGGCTATCCCAACCCGGTCTGGCCGAGCCTTGGCAATGCCATCGCGACCCACCCCGCCAACCTTCGGCTCGAATCCCCTGTCGCGAAGCCGGACTCGCCTCCCGTGACCAAAGCTCCGGTGTTCTCCCATGCGCCGACGCACTGAACCACCGTTTTCGGAATATTCGTCAGAAAGTGAGACCTGTCGTGTCCGGTTTCATGCCCAAAAGGACTCAGGCGCCCAAGTATACGATGCCGGAACCGACGACAGAGGTGCTGATGGTCGCCGGAACCTGGCATCCGAACCGAGACGATGTCACCGAGTCCGTCCGTGCCGCTGCGTATCAGGCTGCGGCCCAAGGGAATCCGATCACCTTCTGGCCCGAGGGCAGGCCCTTGCGCACGCTCGCCCACCTCGGTTCCTGCCGCAGTCCGAGTAGTCCCGAGGCGATGTTGGGGTGGGGGTGCAGTCCGGTGGATGTTGTCGCGCGCGGTCGGCTGTGGCGCTGGTGGTCACCATGGAGCTGGCGCGTCTGGACAGATGCTGTCGTCTATGCGCGGTGTTATCTCCCCGATGACCGCCATACGGAAGACTCCATTCGCCTCGGACGTACTCGGCATCTGGCCGAAACTCTCGACAACGGCGCGGTCGAACGGGCGTCCGCGCGGTGAGCGAAGCATCGCAGCATCTCTACCTCGACAGATCACAACTGTGTGCGCTGGCCGACTTGCTACGTGCCATACCAGAACTGGACGAAGACCTCACGATCGCCAGATCCCGGCAGGCGCGAATCGGTGCGCGTCGCGACTATGGGATACCGCGGCACCCCAGTGAACAACCGCTGCCCTACGACCAAGCGGCCGCTGACGCTGCCGACGGTATGCGGGCTGTACTGGTGTCATGGGTGCGGCTGGTCTGTGAACAGCGTGCGATCGACTATCCGGGATCAACGACGACCGCCGGGATTGCCCGCTGGCTGGCACGCAATCTCATCGCCTTGGCGATGACCGTGGGTTCCGAGGCGGCGCCCACGGAGATCGATCGTGTGGTCCAAGCCGCGCTGCGGGTCATCAGTCCGCCCGAGGAGTCCGCGGTACTCGACGATGCGGCGTTGCTGTTGGCCCGCTCGCAACGTCTCAACGCTTCAGGGCTGGCGGCCCTGGCGAAACGCTTGGGAGCCGAATACCGCACGTTGACCCTCCGGCGCGTGCAGACACTGCGTGATGCCGGAAAGATCTCGCCGATACCAGGACCATGGTCCCCCGAATGGCCCGAACTATTCGCCGTCGGTCAGGTCCTCGACGCCCATCTCGCCTACCCCAGTCGCCGCAGGCGCGCTGCTTCAGCGACCACGCCACCGCGACACCGCGTTTCTCGGTGATCCACATCGCGCCGATCAGTGCCCTACCTCGAGCGCAGGTGGGGCACTTCGCGTATTCGATGCATTCTCTTCGCTTTGTCGACGCCACGTGTGGACCGTAAACCATTGTTTACCAGCACATTCGGGGGTCATTTCGAGGCTGGGGGTTGACATCGGCTGCGTGTTAAGTGAAGATTAGTGCAGCGCCAGAGCTGTGCCCGAAGCCTTGAAAGTGCTTCTGGAGGAAAGCGTTTGGCTCACATCGCCCCTCCTTTTTTGACGACTCGAAGAGTCGGCCCCTTCTTTTCCGAATGTGACTGTGGCTTCGGTACCCGCGTGGGTGCCGAAGCCACAGTCGTTCCTGTGCCGGTCCATCACCTCTCGGTCGGCTGATTCGTGCGGTACGCCCCCGAAACCCTTTCGATGTCCAAGGACAAGCGGGGGGAGCCTGCCGCATACCGCCCCGGGCGATCCGGTGTCTTCCAGCAATACCAGCGCGGTCCAGACACCACTCGACTCGGGCGCGTGAGCCCCGTTCCCGGGCCCCGGGCTCGGGAACGGGGCTCACGAACAACCCACTCCCGCAAGGGAACTCCGACCACACGAAAGAGACCGACTGTGACCGATCCGCCGCTCGATCTGCTAGTGCCGGCGTGCTCGCTCGCCGCGTCGGTCCCGCCGTTCATTGCGCAGCCATCCAGTTCACTGCGCCGCCATCGCAGCGATAGTGTCGAAAGCTCGCCAAAACTGCAGCACCCGGCCCACCCTGTGTGACCTGCTCGACACTGATCGTGATCCTTTGTCTCGAAGACGAAGTCACGTTTTCAAGGCCGCCGACCGCAGCTCCACTCTCGGTCCGGCGGCCTTTGTCGTTCTCGCATCCCCTGATCAGGAGGTCCGTCATGAACTACTCATTGCTCGAGCTGATCGAGATGGCCGCGCACACGGCACCCAGTACGCCACTGTCTGTGGACAGCGCCCATGAGATCATGCGTCTGCACCGTGAATGTCCGGCCGGCAGGTGTCCACGGAAGTCGGCGGCGTTCGATTCGCTGGCCGCCGCCGGGCGCCTGGTGCCGGACTCCGGTCGCCACACTTGATCTCTGAAGTGGCGTCTACCAGCAAGTTTCAAGAGATTTGATCTTGGGTGTTGACATTGCGCGCCGCTTAAGTGAAGCTATTTGCAGCGCCACAGTTGTGCCTTCCTCTCGAACTCACGGGAATCATCACTCCACCAACGGTTTCCACTCCTGAGAACCCGACTCGGTGCGAGAGTTGTTGTACTGCAACAGATATTGATGACGAAGCCACCCATCGGCGTTTTCCCGAGACCCATGTGGTCGGCCCCCGAAACCCCTTCTCAGGTATAACGCGGGATCAGAGCCCGCCGCATGCTCACCCCTCGTGCGCCCGTCTCCCGCAGGTGGTCCGCGGTCGCAGACGCCGCAGCAGCGCGGGGGTGCCACGGTCCCGCCCTCGAATCCCTCGAACTCGAGGGCGGGACCCAGTCCTCGACGGCCCCACCCGCAGCCTTCATCCGCGGGTGGGGCCGTCCGCTATCCACCGGACCGAAAGGCGATTCCGCATGATCACCGTCCTGACCTGCCGTGGCACCGGAGAACCCCTCGGATCCCCGGCGAACATGCTCGCCGCGGTGACCAGGCAGCTCGACCCGGCGATCTACGAAATCGGCCCCGACGTCGACTACCCCGCAGCCATCGGCCCCGCCAATCCGCGGCACGGTGTCGGAGGCTGTAGTGAACAGCAATCCATCGACCAGGGCATCACCGCCCTGGTGCGGGCAATCAACGCCACCCCGAACAGGGTCGGACTCCTCGGCTACAGCCTCGGTGCGGAGGTGGTTACCCGCTTCCTCGAGGCAAAGGCTCGCGGCGAGTTCCCCGACTGCGAACTGGCCTGGGCCGCGAATCTGGCCAATCCGCTGCGTATGCAGGGAGATTCGATCGATCCGAACCCTGTCGGCTTCGGTATCAATGGTCAGCGCGGGCCTTGGCCCGACGAGTTTCCGACCTGGGAGGTCGCGAACCCGGCGGATGGAATCACCTCATGTCCTCCGGATTCGCCGCTTCGTGCCCTTGCCGACACGGTATCCGCCTTCAGTTTCGCCGACATGGGTGGCTGGACCCGCGACCTGGCCGACCGTATTCGTAGAAATCGTTGGCAGACAAGGCAGTTCGGCTCGTGGTCGCATCCGATCCGGATCTGGGACCTGTGGTCGCAGGCCGCCGCGCTGATGGAGGGCTATCTGAACGGCGGTCAGCACAGTACCGCCTACATCACCGGCGGCTTCTGCGATCGACTGGCCGCGATCCTCAACCGCTATCCGGAGAGGGGGTGAACGAAGTGATCACCATTGCCGAAGATCTCATCAAGCTGATCGGCGACCTGATTCCGCTGGTCCTGCCGCTGTTCGGACTGTAGCCAGCACCTTGCCCCTCGCCAGGTCGGTGACTCGAATTCCGGCGGCACACAACACGAAGAGAGTTCCATGACCATCTTCGGGATCGACATCTCCAATAACAACGGTCCGGACATCGACCTGGCGCGGGTCGCCCGTGAAGGGTTTCAATTCGTCTTCGCCAAGGTCACCGAGGGCGACGGCTTCGTCGACCACACGTGGCCAGCGTATCGAGAGGCAGCCCACGCCAACGGATTACTGGTGGCAGGCTATCACTACCTCAGGGGCGACGCCGACGTCGAAGACCAGGCCGATCTGTATGTCGCCCATCTCGGCGGCGCGGCGACCATGGTCGACTTCGAGGCGAATTCCGGTGATCTGTCGACCTTTTGGGCGTTCGTGAACGCGGTGAACGCGCGCGGTCGACAGATCAACCTCTCCTACCTGCCCCGTTGGTACTGGCAGCGGATCGGCTGTCCGGACGTGTCGAAGGTACCCGGGTTGATCCAGTCGAGCTATGTCTACGGTTCGGCTCCCGCCTCGGCGCTGTATCCGGGCGACGATTCCCCATTGTGGACCGGTTTCGGCGGCAAGAACGTCGACATCCTCCAGTTCACCGACGCTGCCGTGGTCGCCGGACATCGAGTCGACGCCAACGCCTTCCTCGGCACCCTCGACCAACTCCGCGCTCTGCTCGGGTTGGCACCATCTACTACTCAAGGAGTCCTCATGGCGCTCACAGATGCCCAGCAGGCTGACCTGTACGAGAAGGTTCAGGAAATCTGGGGCCAGCTCCGCGGCCCGGACGGTCAAGGCTGGCCGCAACTCGGTCGCAATGCCCAGGGGCAGAACATGACTCTGGTCGACGCGGTGGCGAAGCTACAGCACGATCTAGGCTCGGCTCCGAAGGCCACATCGTGAGCGCTCAGGGCGTGTTCGTGTCGCGCAATGCGAAAGCGGTGGTCTCCGTTATCGGCGGAATCATCAATGTGCTGGCGGTGTCGGCGGCCCTGTTCCAGTTCGCGCCGGCCGAATACGCCGGTGTGGGCGCCACCTTGCTGGTGCTGATGGAGGCGCTGCGGAGCGCCAATGTCTGGATCGTCAAGAACGAACCGGCTCTCGTATCCGCCATCGACGAGATCGTCGCACCCGAGGCCGGGTGATCGCTTGTTCGAGACGCTGCTACTCGCCGCGGCCACCTTCCTCGGCGGAACTGGTACTTCGGCCTTCTTCTCGTTGCTGCGTGCTCGTCGCATGCAGCCGATGACCAGCCTGCGGTATGAGGTCGCGGCGGCCAAGAACGTGAACGACATCGCGCTCGAGACGCTCGGACGGGTGTCGCAGGAATTGCGCGATGTCACCGGCCGTCTCGATGCGGTCGAGGCGGCGCAGGAAGCTTCGATCCGTGAATTGACAAGGGTCACAGGGCTTTTCCGGGAGGCGCTCGCGGTGCTGCGAGGCGTTATAGAGGCCGCTCAGCACGGCCGCATCCCGGAACTGTACATGTCCAGGGAGCTGATGGACGAGGTCGAGATGAACGGGGCGATCACTTGATGTCCGAGGTTCAGTCCTGTGACAGTGAGCCTTTGACGATCCGTACCGCTCGATCCATGATCTCGAGCGGCGAGATGTCGAGTGCGTTGCACAGCGCGAACAGCTGATGCATGTCCGGTGAGCGTTCACCGTTCTCGAAGCGCTGAATCGTACTGATCGCGACCCCCGACGCCTCGGCTAGCTGTGGCCGGGTCAGATTGCGGCGTGCGCGAGCGGCCCGCAACTCGTCACCCACCGCGCGGTTGATGTCGTCGTGGAGTTCACGCAGTTCCATACGGAAAATTGTGAAGACCGCGCGGCCTTCCCGGCAAACAGCCCAACTTGTCAACGTTGCTTGAATCACATTCTCTACCAGCGGGTTTCGATCAAGCGATCTTTCAAGACCCATGCGGCCAGCCCCCGGAAACCTTCCATCGGTTCCTGACAGCGGGTCGAGCTCGCCGCATGCCCGCCCCTGCGCTCGCGCGCCTCCCGTGAGGTGGTCCCACGGTCGCCGGCTGCGGTCGCAGCGCAGGGGCACCCAACTTTCCGTTCGATCAAGAAGCGAGAGAAGAACAATGGAAAAGACGACGATCCTGTCCGCCAATAGCTATGGCACAGTTCTATATCCCCGGGTTCGTTCGCATCGACGAGCTGCGCCTGACCGACGAATACGGTAGCGCTGAGTTTTCGGTGGTCTATGACGATTCGCAGCTCGGCCAGGTCGCACAGGTGACCGTGGGCAGTCGTTCGGACGGGCCGCCGATCGTGGGCCAGACGCCTCCCGCCATCTCTCTCGGCAAGGTCCGTACCATCGGTGGTTGGGCATACGTTTTCTGCTATGCCTTGCCCGCACCGACGAACTGGCACAACGAGAAGACGGTGGTCTTCACAGGTCGGCCTTCCAACTTCGAGTTCTATGTCCCAGGCTTTGTCGCGATCGACAAGCTGCGGCCGGTCGGTGACTTCGGCATTGTTCAGCTGTTCGTTCGTTACAACACGATGAATGTCGGCGAGATTCACCACGTCACCGTTTCCTCGGTCGGCCCTGATCGGGAGCTGCCCGTCGGCGCCGTCGACCTCGGCTTGATTCACCCGTACGGTTCGTGGCGGTACGTCCGTTACACCGACGAAATCGTTTTCACCCAGGCCTGATCCCGTCCTCTCACACTCGCCCCATTCCGGCGCACCCGTCTCCCGCTGGTGGTCTGCGGTAGCAGATGCAGGGTTGTCACGCCGAATGGGGCGCAACGGGTCCCGTCCCCGTTCTCCCCCCTCTCCGGGGACGGGACCCACCCATCCCTCGAACCCGAGCCTCAGCCAGGGCGCGGTGTTTCGCCATGCCCTCGTCCCGGAAGGTCTCCGAATCCGATGCCCGACAAGGAAGTTCTCGAATCCATCCACTTCGGCAACCACCAGCCGCCTTCCGAGTACGTGAAAACCGATGCCGGCCAGCTGGTCACCCCCGAATTCCTCGCCCTCATCCAGCAGTCGCTCTCCGGCAAGTTCTCCGAGCACCGCGACACCGAGGAACTCTCCCCGGAAGTCCGTGCCCTGGCCGAGGAACTGTCGGTGATCCACCTCCCCGAATGGCAGTCCGGGGTAGGCCGCAAGCTGGCCGAACCCACGGTTACCAGCATCAAACAGGCCGTCCGAGTAGCCGAATACCTCGTAAAGCGCGGCGTCCGTGTGCATCCGGAGCTCGAGGAGATCCGCTGGACCCCCACCCCTGGTGGGCAGCCCGGCGTCTTCGACACCGGCCTCCACATCCTCAAGGACGCCACCGGTAGCTGGCCCGCCCCCGACCCCGAGGACTTCTACAACCTCGAAGACATCCAGGTCACCAAAACCGACGAGGGCCTCTGGTGTGCCACCCACCCCCGCGGCCTGGCCACCGAAGCCCCCACCAAAACCGACGCCTACGCCGCCCTCGTCGACCAGCTCCGCGCCCGCATCGACCAAGCGCGGCGCACCCGTGAGGAGTGATCATGCCGATCACTCCGTCCAAGGCTGCCACTGGTGAGGTTCACAATGTCTCGGTCAGATCGAGCGCTGACGCCGCGCAACAGTTCGCGCGAATAGTTGGTGGCCAAGATCTGCTCGCTTCTGCTGGCGCACAGTTCATTCCAGGCCTTCGGCCCATCAGCGTTCGGTTCCAGGACCCATATGCGCCCGGTGGTGATTTGGGACCGACACCCATCTTCCCGATGCATAAGGACCCGGAGACCGGCCGGATGGTCCCCGGCCTCGATCCCGCGGACATCCCTCGACCACAACCCGAACCGGCCAAACCAGCTCCCGCGAACCCGCAACCGGCCCAGCAGCCGCAACCGAGTTCGCAGCAGCCGGCGGGCCAATCGGGCCAGTCGCAGGCGGCGCAACCGGACGCCACCCAACAAGGGCCGGAGACCGTCAGTGTCGTACCGGCGGGTGTCGATGAACATGTCTTCGGGTTGCCAGACGTCACGGGGCACAAGGAAGGCGACACCTGGGAAGAGTTCCTACCCCCAACCCCCGGCAATCCCGAAGGAATTCGCCGTGTAAACACGATCCCCTTCGGCAACGGAACCCAAACCGTCGACCAGGTGATCTACAACGCAGACGGAACCATCACCCGCTCACGTGTTGTCGCCAACGGTCTCGGTGGTTACCAGCGTTGGAACAACGATTCCACCGGCGCCGGGTCTTATGTCGACAAGCAAACAGCAGATCTGGACGCCTACATTCAATCGTTCGATCCAGGACAGTCGACGTCGGGCGCACCGACTCGTGAATCCGGAACCAATGCTGATTACAGCAATACATACCAGCCTGAGTACGACGAAAATGGCAACTATGTCGGAGTCAGCATCGGCGTCCGAAACGACAAGGGATTCTACGACAATCAGTTTCAGGACACGTACGGAAATACCTCGTTCGATCGCACGATCGTAAAGCCCGATGGTGGTCTCGGGAGCATACAGGCAGGTCAGGTCGATATCGAAGGCCGCGGTTGGTGGCTCGATAAAGAGAACCGTCGCTGGGAACTTTACAAGGACGATAACGGGAATCGCGCCCGGCGATACCAAGATCCTCTAACCGGAGGGTGGAGTTTCGTATACAAGGATGGGCCGAACGAGAAGAACGAGACTTTCGACTCGTCCGGTCGGCTGGTGAATTCCCTTACGTTCGGCCCCGACGGCAAAGTAATCGGATCACTGGAACGTACGGGTGCACTACTCATTCAGGGGAAGCCTGGAAAAGACGGAAAGCTCGATTATACGTTCAAAGACGAGAGCGGCAACCGAAGTCGAAGGGGCACACTTTCTTACCTTCCCGGCGGAGGCATGCGTCTGTACTACGGCGACGGCTATGAAACAGTCGAGTACAACAAATTCGGAGCCGAAGTCAAACGCTACAACCGCCAAGGAGATCGCTCGTTCAACGAATGGGTGAGCCAGGAGTTCGCCCTTACGACGGTAAAGACCCTCGGTGGGATGGTCGAAGGATTCAGCGGCATGGTTGGTCTCAATGACGTGATCAACATGGCCGGCACCGTCATGGGCTATAGCCCCCACCTCGCAACCAAGAAGGAAATCCTAGACAGCTTCTCGCAAGGTGCCGATAGCTTCCAACAGGCAGTTCTCTTCCACAACCTTACTGCACTGAAAGAGCTTACAGTATACCGAGCAGGAGGACAGAGTCTCGGCGACGCAATCACCAGGAGCATTCCGAGCTATCTCACCGCTCTGAATGCGGAGTCAAAACTACTCATCGGGACGGACTGGACCGGCTTCCGCGACAACCCCGGCGCAGTACTCGCCACCGCTGCCCTTGGTATTGCCAGCTGGGCGACACCGACAAAAGGAATTCGCGCCATTCCGGGTCGATCCGCACTGGTCGACACCCAGACGTCTTCTCATCTACCTCGTGTTCAGCCGCCGACCGGCGGAACCCGAAGACCTCCGATTGTCCAAACGTTTGATAAACAGCCGCCAGCTTTTGATGCGAAGATAACAGGAATTATCAAAGTTGATAGCTGGATAGAAGCACGATGGAATGAATGGAAATCCGGCGGCCCGCCGCTGGGAGGTCCACAAACCGCTATCGCAGGCGTATCGAGCCGATATCTCGCAAACTCCAGTCAAGGAAATTGGCTGGAAGGCAGCGTGTTCGAACAGCGTAGTCGACGTGCATCATCATCATCGCAATCAAATCCCGCCTCGCGGCCGCCCACGATTAAGTGGGAGGTGCCGGAGGATATCGAGAAGCAGCCTGGAGATTTCGGTTTAATAGCCGAATATCAAGTCTGGCTTGCGAACAATTACGAGGGCTACCGCACAGCCTACTATCAGATAAACGGGCACCGCCTGCGCACGGAGGTTCGAGACCATACCGGCACGACACCTCCGCAGCTCAAAGAAGTATCTCCAGGTAAATGGGCGTTAGCGGATCAAATTCCCCCGCCATGGAAGCCGCATTACGGTCCATTCAGAATCGAGAAGGAACGAAGTAACGCCAGTCCGGAAGTACTGAAAACTCTTGATCCCCTAGCAGCGGACAGGCGGACTGCTATCGATGCAGATACCGAAGCGAACCGTCTGAAGCTGGCCTCTAGAAGACTGCAAGAAACTCATCCAAGCCCAGAGAATGCGGCAGCTCAGGAGCTGAACGAGGCTGCATATAGTGCAGTGCATACAGCGATGGGTAAGAAGTCTGAGCTTTACGGCGAAGCGGTATCGCGGGTCGCCGCTGTTCCTGAGAATTTTCCGGGCGGAAAGCACGTAGACGCGCCTGGCCCCGCAAATGGTAATCACAGATTCGATGATATTCTCCGCTTTCCGGATGGCGCGTATTTCGTGATTGAAACAAAGGGAGATAGGGGAACTCGACTCAACTATCGGACATTGCCGGATGGAACAAAAGTGTACGAGGGTACCCGGGAGTATTTCTTCGACATTTTGCGCGTCATGAAGGATGGTGGAGTATCGGCTCAGATCGCTAAGGAATTGGACAAGGCGTTTCGGCTAGGCCGTGTTAGATACCTTGAGATCCGGGGAAAGAGTATCGATATAGTCGGCCAGGACGGTAAGCGCATAGGCCTGTATGATGGGTATATAGTGCGGGAATATGATCTCAGTAAAGGTGGTACTCCGTGACCGTCATGGTCGCTCATCATGGACATCCGGCCAAGACGGATGAAATGCGGGCTCAGGAAGCCCGGTCCGACCTTGCTATGCGTGTAAGTTCCCTCGAAGATGTGCCGAATTCTATCGGCGCAGTGTTCGATGCCGCCCTCCGGGCGATGTATTTGAGCTTCTGGGCGGACCGAGATGCGGAATATTTTGCAACGTGCGAGTCGGCTGCAATAGCTTTGCAGGTGGGCTCGGCAATTTTTGAAGTGACCGGCGATAATGTTGATGCGGTTGAGTTATTCATTCTAGATGAGAATAGAACGCTGCCCATGATCGGCGCGCGGACATTCGCCAGTGCTTCGAATTGGCTAAATTCCTTCTATCTCGCGGTTATCTGCCGAGATCAAGTTAGAATGACGAAGCTATGCGAAATTCCGGTCGATAGGCTTAGAGCGGCTAGCCGGGAAGATGAGTTCATCTATCTATGGGTAGATGTTCTGCAAACTTTTTGGCTTCGAGGTGACGGCTTGGCGTCGCGTGTTCGGAGTGCAATGGAGGCGTCATATGCTGATGCGGTTCATTTCGTTTCGGCAGGTTATCTTCAAACTATTCTATATCCACCCGTGCATCTCTTCTATTCTTTGATCTTCAAAGACGTAAGTCTTTTCAACGAAGCGTTGAAAGATGCACTAGAACTGCATAAGGTCTACTGGACCTCGGATATCGATCGCTTCGACGATGCTACGGGAGCAATTGCTCTGGCTCCGCTCGCTATGGCGTGCATCGGATATGACATGGAAGTTGCGGTTGAGGTCGAATCGGATTACATCCCCAGGCATATGTTAAAAGGTGACTGGCTGGAAGGATTTCGATTCTAGCTTCTTGAAGCGTAGATGTTTCAATTATCCTATGAGCTTCTATTGAACGGATCCCTGCCTTGGTTGAGCAGATAGTTTTTGCTGATATCGAGAAGGCTCTTGTCACCTTCTTGACCGCTAAGCTCGCAGCTGTCTCCGACAGTGCGGTGGTGGTCACGAAGGTTCCTGAGTCGCGGCCTGCACGAATGGTGCGGGTCAGTCGGAATGATCGCAAGGCTCGCGTTGACGTTGAGGATCGGGAGGGGCGCCGTGGCGCTCAGCTGGTTCTGGATCGGCCGCGGGTCTTGTTCGAGTGTTTCGATGACGCTGGGAATGCGGCCGGCCTCGCTGCACTTGTGCGCGGCGTTGTGAATGCCGCTGCTCCTGGGCGTATCGGCACCGTGTGGTGCGACCACGTCGAGGATGCAGGCGAAGAGAACGATACCGATCCGGTGACTGCCGCTCCGCGGTACACGATTGTCACCGATTTGATTGTGCGGGGCACTGTTCTCGCCTGACTGCATGTAAGAGGCAGTCACAACTGAATAACCAATCCCTAGGGCCTGCGCAAATCCCAAGGGAGATAACGAAAATGGCTCTGCCTTCCAGCAAGTACATTGGCGCCGGCACCCCGAACATCGCTGTTACCGGCGGTGTTCTGGTGGCTCCGCTGGCTACCGCGCTGCCGACCGGTGCGGCCGGCACTATCGATCCCGCGTTCAAGGCGCTGGGTTATGTGTCCGAGGACGGCATCGAATCGATGGGTGAGCGCAAGATCGAGTCCGTTAAGGACTGGAATGCGGACATCATCGCGCAGCTGCAGACCGAGCACTCGGTGCGGTTCGGTCTCACCCTGTACGCGGTGTGGGACAAGGACGTGCTGAGCGAGGTCTTCGGCGCGGGCAATGTCGTTCCGACCGCGGCTACCTCTACTTCCGGTGCGCTGTACCAGGTCAAGGAGACCGGTACGCCGCTGCCGCGTCGCTCGTGGATCTTCGACATGGTCACCGAGGACAAGAAGCTGCGCATCGTGCTGCCGAACGCCAAGATCACCTCGGTCACCGAGAAGAAGTTCGTGTCGAACGCCCTGGCGGGCTTCACCATCAGCGTCGAGGCCTTCAAAGACGACGCCGGTGTGAAGGCGTACCGGTACCTGGACGACGGCATCAAGACTGCCTGATTCCGACGGTATTCACCGTCGAACACCATGACAGGGTTCAGCCCCGAGTAGCTCGGGGCTGAACCCTGCCCTCTGGCGGCCTCGAGCCGTCCTGCAAAGCCCCCAACGGCGGCGGTTATTCCAAAACCTATGCGCAGGCCCGCCGCCGCCGTTGGGCCTTCCAACTGCATACAACCACCACAACAACTAGACGAAAAGGTCTGCGTAACAATGACTTCCCCGAAAGCCCCCATCGCGATCACGACTCCCACGAAGGTGAAGGACAACTTCCACTACCAGGTCGACGGCATCGACATCGAGCTGCCGTCGCTGACCTACCTCAAGCCGGGTCTGGTCCGCCGGATCCGCCGCCTGGGCGATGTGGACGCCATGTACACCCTGCTGGAGTTGGCGGTTTCGCCCGAAGCGCTTGCGGCCCTGGACGATATGGATCCGGATGCCTACCACGAGATGTTGGAGGCCTGGCGCGCGCACTCGGGGATCAGCCTGGGGGAATCCTGAGCCTCGATGCCCTTCTCGAAGAGCATTCCGAGGCAATCGAATACGACCTGATTGCCCTCGGCCTGCGGTTGCGCCGGCTCGGCGATGAAGCGCTGAGCTGGTGCGACCTGAAGGCCATAGTCAAATTTCTGCCGCCCGACTCGGCACTGATGCGCACCATGCACCCCGAAGCCCACCGCTGGCGGCTCGATCAGTATCTGCTCGCGGAGATGGCCGACTGCCTGCGCTGGCTGGTGTGGTCCAAGAGCGACGACGCCCGCCACGGGCGCAACCGCCCCGAGCCGATCTCCCGTCCCGGCCTCGAGTCCGGCCGCGAACGTGTGGGGACGGCGATGGGCGTCGACCGGATCAACGAATTCCTCGGCTGGAGTGAGTGATTCCTCGCCGGTGGGCGAGCTCGGGCGCAATCGGCCCAGAAAGTGGATGTGAATTGTGGACAAGCAACGCCCACCGGCGATGACACTGCCGGACATTCTCGCGATGACGACCAGCGGGCAGCCGGCACCGGGGAAGCGGATCACGCTGCCCAGCGGCGCCCTCTGGGAGGGAGGTCCGACACCCGGGACCTCCCTCGTCACGCTTCCCGACCAGGATCCGATTCTGGTCTCCGACAACGGATCCGATGCGCCGAACTCCCTCGTGGGCCGGTCCGGCCCGTTCGCCGCGCTGGCCCATGCCTTCGAGGAAGTGCTCGGCCATGTACCGAACTTCTTCGCCGACCGGGTCGCGTCGCAGGCGCTGAACCTGCTTCGTGACACCTCGAAGAGCGATGACACCGAAACGCGGATCGTCAAGTTCAGCGCCAAGACCACGCTACTCAACCCTGCCAAGCGAGGCGGACAGCGTAGGCCGGAAGACTCTGAGGACCAGAGCGATTCGGTCTTCGAACAGAATCCGGTGCGGCGTGCACGCGGCGGTCTGGTCTACAAGCCCGGCGATACCGTCGCAGACGGTGGCCTGGTTTCCGGACCCGGTGGCTCGTCCTCCGATCTGGTTCACTTGGCGGCCTCCCGCGGTGAGTACGTGGTCAATGCTGACGCCGCCGCACGCGCGTTTTCGCTGCTCGACGCGATCAATTCCGGCTGGGTCCCCTCCGCGGACTTCCTGGCGGGCATGCTGCCCAGCCTCGCCGGAGCGGACGCGAGTCGCACCACCGCGCCCAGCAATCCGAACCAATGGCGAGACCTGCTCGGTCAGGGCGTCATCGCGGACACGTTGGGCGGCTTGGGAAATGTGGCGGTGGACGCGGCTTCCTGGGCCGGCGCCGCATTGGGCTCCGCCCTGGCGCCCATGTTCGGCCCGGGCGGCCTGTTCGCGGCCCGTCCTGGATCTGCGGCATCGGCGTCGGTTCGCAACGATGCGGGTCTGACCGGCACAGGCTCGGCCGTTCCGATGACGGCCTCGATTCAGGCCACCCCCTCCGCCACGCTTGGGTTCCTCGGTACCGCACAACCGAATTCGCCGACAGGCGCGGCCGGTCAGCTGGGTTCCCTCGCCGCGGCGCTGGGCTCCGGAATCACCGGTGCAGCGACCGCCGCGGGTAGCCGCCTGGGTGAGATGCTCGGTGCCGCAATCCAACCCGCGCTTGGCCCATCCGGCGAGCTCGCACCCGTGATCGGCGAACAACTGGGCCGGTTGATCGGCTCACAGTTCGGCGCTCAGCTGAGTACCTCGCTGACCGTGCAGGCCGGAGTCGGCGGCGGACAGGCCAGTTCGGCGACAGGCTCTGGTGGCGGTGCCGAACCCGGTGGGGCAGGAGCCGACTCGACGGGAGACGGTACAGCGCCGGAACCGACCGACGGTAATCCCGGCGGCGGCACCATCGTGGAGACTGCCGGCCCGGCAGCTTCGAACGTCGGCAGCGGCAACATCATTGGAAAGACCAACGCGGACGGCAGCCGTTGGGAGTACGTCTCGGCCAACCCGGAACTCGGTACGTCGGCGGGCTGGGCGCTTTTCATGCCGGAGTCGGAGTACTCGGTGCCGAAGGACGCGGTGCCCGATGGTTTCAAGCTGGGGAACTTCATCCCCGATAACGGCGCGCCGCAGCGGATGGTACGGACCCCGAAGGGCCTGAATTGGCTCGATGTGCTGACCGGCAAGACCGCCAACGGTGACGCCCAAACCCTGCAGGACGACATTCACCAGTACAACCCCAACGAAGGCAATTTCGCGGATCTGGTCGACCTCGCCTCCCAAAAGGTCGGCACCGACCTGGGCACCTTGCTTACGCCGATCCTCGGCAGCGATGCTCCCAAGAACCTCGCCGATTTGGCAGCGCAATTGACTGCGCCGCTCGGACAGGCATACAGCGACGCCGACCCGAACCACACGTGGACCGACACCATCGGTCGCTGGATCAGCCAAGCCACAGGTATCGAGTGGACCCCCAATGGCAGTTCGGGCACGTCGTCCGCGAATCAGATAACCAATGAACAGCAGGCCGGGGTCGCGGCGTTCGAATCAGGCATCCAGGGCCTGCAACAGCACGGTTTGGTCGGTGGCCTGACCGGCGCGATCTCCGGCGCAGGCTCGACCCTGGGCAACCTGGCTGGCAACTTCCTCGGCACCCTGGCCGCGCCGTTCCTCGGCCCTGCCGCCCCGCTGGCCCCCGTCATCGGCCAGTTCCTGGGCTCGATGATCGGCGGCAGTATCGCCGAGGAATTCACTCGCCCTATCGAATGGGTGGGCAACACGATCAAAGAGCTGGTCGGAACCGGTTTCGGTCTCACCGACCTGGCCGAAGGCCCGGGCGGGCACACCGTTCGCGGCGATATCTACAACTTCAACGGCATGGACCCGAAGAGCGCATCGATCGCGGTCGAGCGGGTCCGTCGGCGCCGGGCTGTGGCGCAGCAACGCGGAGGAGGTTTCGGGCGATGAGCCACCAACTTTTGGAAACCCACGGCACGAAGGTGGTCGTGTGGGATGTCAACGGACGAGTGTGGCACCTGTCCGGAGTGAACTCCGGCCGGGAGGGCGTGCGCTTGTCCCAGCAGAACGGATTCATGTTCGCGCCGGTGCAACTGCTGATCTCGGAGGGGGCGCGTCAGGACGGCGCCACCTTTGTTCGATCCGTCCGTTCGAAGAAGGAGTGGGACTTCCTGGCCGTCATCTCGGCGTCCGCGAAAGATAGTGGCGCCGACCCGGTTCGGGATTTCCACGCTGTGCATGACGCCTGGTTCCGAGGCTGGTCGACAGACAAGCCGGTCACGGTCGGCTACTACACCCGGCATCAAGGCTGGCGGTTCGAGCAGGCGCAGCTCGATGCCGCGCCGGAGCCGGTCGGCGATGTGGATCCTGCGCGAAATGCGATGGCGGTCTACAAGATGTCCGCTACCGCGATGGATCCGCTGGAGCGGCATTTCGACGAGAACTCGGTGTGGACCAATTCGGCCGGCATCGGCCAGGGCAGCGTGCGGTTGCGCAATGCCGCGGATCAGCCGGCGTGGCCGCGTTACACGATGAACGGCCCGGGACGTTGGCAGATTTTGGATCCGGTTCCGGGTGACCTGCCTCGGATGGTGCAGACGCCGCTGCTGACCGCCACCCAGACGCTACGGATCGACACGCATCCGCGGCACCGGACCGCAACCGTCTACGACAGCTCGGGCGCGAAGCCGGTCAATGTGTGGGCGCAGCTCAGCGGCCGTCGCTGGATGCAGTCGATGGATCCCTGGAGCTCCACCGAGATCACCGTGCAGGTCGAGGGCGGAACCACCGCCTCCAGCATCATCGCCTCGGTCACCCCCCGATCCTCGAGGCCGTTCTGATGACCGCGGGCACCTGGGATCCGTACGACGAATCACGACGGATGGACGAGCAGTTCCGGGTCGACCAGGAACACGCGCGCAATCCCGATGTGCTGGTTCGCTATTGGAACAAATTCATGGAAGAGGTGGGGGAGGAGCACAGCTATCTCTCCGTTCAGTTCACGTATCCGCGCAACGCCGCCGGCGGCCTGAAGATGATCTGCCCGCGCGACATGGTGCACTTCGACCACCTGTTCAACAATCCGGACGGTGAGGACGCCACCATCCCGATCACGGTGAACACCAAGGGTTTCCGGTGGGACGGTTACATCACAAAGGCGTCCATCGTCCGGGACGAGAACGGCGTCGAGACGGTCGATATCGAGGCCATTCACGCCTGGAATCACATCGCGACCATCTGCTGCTGGGCGTCACCGTTCGCGCCGGTGCTGGCGCAGTTCCCCCGGCATCACATCCTGTTCGGCCCGGTCCGGACGCTGGTGACCACCTATCTGACGATGAACCTGATGCGGTTGCAGGCGCCGGGATGGGCCCCCGCGGACGGACCCGACACCCCGAAGTGGAATGCGGGCAATACCCTCTTCCCGATCGCCGTGGTTCCGGTCGACCCGCTGCACGACACCAGCCGCTGGAGTGCTGCCTCTGCGCGATTCGATATGGCGGACAAGCTGTTTCAGCCGATGCTGGAGGACTCCGGGGTCATGCTGACCGCGCGTTTCTTCCTGCCCGAGGAGGACGAGCAGCCGGCGCCGAACTACTTCTACCTCGAGCATCCGACCGTTGTGATCGACACCGTCGACAAGTCCGGCGTGACCGGCAGTACCGGCACGCTCTTGGATGGAATCCAGTCCTGGTTCGAGGAATTCGCCGACGACGGCACCACGCCGATGCGCTATCCGAATCTCGACTCCACCACCGACTACGAAACCGTATACGGGGAGCAGGGCAAGTTCGGTACCACCCGGAACTTCCCATGGGTCTGGTACTTCGAAGGGGAGTACTCGGGCATTGGCGCCTCCGAAGTGGCACTGCACAAGCCGACCGCGACGGACGTCATCATCGGCGGCCGTTCCCCAGGCTGGGTGAACGCCGGTATCGAAGTCGTCATCAAGGGCCTGCTGTCGCTGATCGGTCTGGGCTGGCTGTATCGCGGTCAGCTCAATGACGTCTTCCTGGCCTGGATGGTGTACCGGGACATGGAACGTGCCCGCAAGGCGGGGCCGTACGCGTTCCGCGAGCTGTACATCACCGGCAGCGACAAGGCCTTCAACCTCGACGGCCTGGTCGCCGCGCGCCAGGGGCTGCACCTCACCCGCGGCTACACCAGCCACAAGGTGACCATCGAGGACAACGCGCCCTACCTGCTGGGCAGGGACTTCGGACTCGGCGATCAGATCGGCTTCGCGGTCGGGGAGCACGTGTTCACCGACTACGTGACCGAACTGACCTTCACCGACGATCGGCAGACCCCGGCCGTCTGGCAGATCACTGTCGGCGACGGATCCGACGAAGAGGACTCGGTCGTCAAGGCCTGGCAGCGGCTCGGCCGCTTCGCGGCCGCCATCAAAGACTTGTCAACCGATGTCGGCGCGGATCTGGACCTGCTCATCTTCTAACCTCGCTGGGAGGAAACACCATGGCGGACATCAGTTTTCCCGCCCGAATCACCATTGCCCGGCAGCCGGACGTCGACGGCCTGCCAATACTGGACGCGAAGCTAGAGGTCGCCGACGACGTAGCCGGCCTGGCGCTGCCCCCGGGTCCGGCCGGTGCCGCGGGACCGAAAGGCCGTCCGCGCAGCACCTTTCGAAAGATGGGGGAGATCCCCACCGCCGCGGCGCGCCCAGGCGGACTCGGCGCGGACGACCGGGGGAAGTGGTGGCATCGACTGGACGACGACGGCATGGACGTGTGGGACGGTGCACAGTGGGTGCACTCGCCGCACGCGGTGGGTCCGCGGGGACCGTTGGCCGACGCCAATACACTCGACGTCGCCCCTACCCTCCACCAACCCAATCTGACTGTCCCGGCTCTCGACTTCATCGGTAAGGGTGCGAACCAGCAGGTGAAGGTCACCGCGCCGGCCGGCTTCGCCGGGCCCGAGGGACCTGCGGGCGCTTCGGGCAAGATCGCCGCCTCGCCGGATTACGACCCGTCGACCAGCCCAGGCTCGAACTACGTGTTCGCTTATCACCGTCCCACGCAGAAGTTCCGGCCGCTCCAGCCGCCGCTGGGCGTCGGCCCCTGGTCCTGGTTCCAGGAGGACTTCGTGGCGGATCAGGAGGTCGACGCGTCGCAGCTGACCGTCGGCACGTTCACCGTGCCCGCTCAGTCGTTCGCATGGCGGCCGGTGGTGCAGGGACACGTCTACCTGTACGGTGCGAGCTCCCCGGTGGACGCGACCGTTCGGTTGGGAAGTGCAGACGGCCTGATCGTGGCCGCCACACGTCCGTGCGGCGGCGGGTACCTCTACCTGCCATTGATCACCACATACCGCGACGAGGATTCGGTGCCGACGCTGTCGCCCAGTTCGACCTTCGCGACCCTGCCCGCCGGGCAGCCCGCCACCTTCGTGGTCAGTCTGAACCGTGCGGGAGACGGCAGCGGGAAGATCGGCTTCTCGCGCACCCAAGCGTCGCTCGTTGTCCACGCCCAGCCCATCTGAATGAGGTGACATGTCAACCGTAGGAGAATATTTCGAGTCCACGCTCATTCGTGGGATCGACGAGGGTGTCGGAACCGCGGGGGTCGTGCAGGCGCTGCACGGGACCCCGCGCGACGGTTCTCTGGAACTGATGACCGGCACCCCCGGTCCGGCGGGACCGCAGGGTGAGCCGGGCGCCACGTTCCGCTGGGAGGGCGACATCGCCGACCAGGCCGCGCTGACGGCGCTGTCGTCGAAGCTGAACACCGCCCATGCGGGCAAGGTGTGGCGCGTACTCGCCACGAACACCCTGATGTACTGGAACGGAACCAGTTTCGACTCCTTCACCGACGCCTTCGGTGGGGCCGGACCGGTCGGCGCACCGTGCAATGTCACGATCGGCACGGTCGCGACCGGTCCCGCGGGCTCCGATCTGGTGGTGACCGTGACCGGAATCCGCCCGAACCTCGTACTGAATCTGACTGTCCCGCAAGGAGTCAAGGGCACAAAGGGCGCTGCGGGCGGCCCCGGACCGATCCGGCAGGCGCCCGACTACGCCGACGGACCGCACGCCGATGGCGCGGTCCCGGTGTGGAATACGGCCACTCAGCTGTGGACGCCCCGCCCCAATCCCGGGCTGCGCGGCCCGTGGTCGATCAATCGCGCGCTGGCATGGGACGGCGGCCCTGGCTTCGCTGCCTCACAGACCAAGGCCGGTACCTCGCCGAATACCGTGGCGCAGTTGAATATCCCCGCTCAGGACGTCGATTGGCGGCCGGTGATAGCGGGCGGCACCCTGGTGTTCACCGACGAAACGATCGGCAACTTCAACACCCGCATCGACGCCGAGGTTCGCATCGACTCCCCGTCCGGGCAAATCGTCGCGCTCGGCGCCGGATTCCCGTTCGGCACCGACGGCTTCTGCTCTTTCCAGCCCTACTACGGCACTCGGACTATGACTCCCGACAGCGCGGTCGGCGTCGTGCAAGCCGGCCGGGCGATCACGTTGCACGTGGTGCTGCGGCGGAACCGCGGCACTTCCAACTATTCCTACCGCCAAGACGACTCGCACATCGTGTGCTGGGCGAGGCCGGTGACGGCCTCGTGAGCGTGGAGAACAGTATGACCGACGAACAGCAGACCGTTTACGACGAGAACATCATGATCACCATGCGCGGGGTCTCCGACTCGGTCGGTCTACCGTACACGGTGAATCCGCTGGAACTGGTCGATCGCGAGGCGCTCATCGAGCTGCGCGAAGGGCCGGCCGGCGGGCAGGGACCCGAGGGCGATGCGGCCTGGCCCTGGCAGTGGCGCGGCGACGTCGCCGATGTCGCGGCATTGAAGGCACTGAACCTGACCACCGCCGATGCGCGCAGTGCTTGGCGAGTGGTGTCGGAGAACGCCGTCTATTACTGGACCGGCCTCGATTTCATCGCATTCGCCAACGCGTTCGGCCGAGCGGGCAAGGCCGGCCCGGCGAACGCGCTGACCGGCACCGCCATTGCCGGCGCACCCGGGTCCTCCGCCTCGGCGCGGATTACCGGAACCACACCGGGCCAGAATCTCGAGGTCACCTTTCCCCGGGGCGTCCAGGGTGACACCGGTGACCCGGGCGCGGCCGGTCGCATCCAGGACGCGGCGGATGTCCTCATCGACGCCGATCATCCGGTTGCCCAGGACTACGTTCTCGAGTGGAACGCGGCCCTCGGCAAGTTCGTCCCGGCCCCCAACCCGAAGCTCGGCGGGCCGTGGGCGGTCGGCAAGAGTCAGTTCAGCGGCGGCTCGAACCTCAACGAGCAGAAGGTGCTCGCCGCTATCACCATTCCGGGGCAGCCGACGGCCTGGCGCCCGCAGGTGCGCGGTTCGGTCCGTGTGCTGTCGTCGAACGGCAACGGTTACGGCACCCGCACCGATGTCGAAGTACGGATCGGTAGCCCGACCGGCGAGCTCGTCGGCTACGGCTACGGCTACGATATAAGCAGCTGGGATTGGGTCTTGATCGGCCCGAAATTCGATTTCCCGCTCTCGCCGACGGCGAATTTCGGTGTGGTGCAGCCCAATCAAACCGTCACTCTCTACGTGATCGCCAAGCGCACCAAGGGCAGCCAGTCGTTCTCCGTCGACAACACCGGCGCACAGCTGATCGTCTACGCGGGGCAGGTGTCATGACGACCATCTTCCGGCTCCAGGTGGACGTCGGATCGCAGTGGACCGACATTCTGGTACCGAAGGACAGCGAACTGATCTGGACCAGTACGGAATTCGGCAGGTTCGTTACCTACTGGAGCCACCCCGGCGAGACGACCACTGCCGCGGACGAACTCCGCAAGCTCCGGACGGATTCTCTCCCGTTGGCGCCCGGCGCGGATCCGGGCAACACCGTGCGTGGTGTCTCCGGGCTGCCCGGCGCCGTCGCCTACATGAAGAACGACAGGCTGCTCTGGGTCTACAAACAGCCTGCGCAACCGCCTGAGGGCGGCACGGCTCCGGCCGAGTAGATCCACACACGGCGCTCAGACGCGCTGACATCCAGCACGGCTCCGTAGCGGAGCCGCTCTCGCTCTCCGGCATGCCCTCTTGCGGCTGCCCGCTGTTCGAAAGGCATTGATCGATGGCTGATCTGGCCCCACTGAAATACGGCAAGGTCGTCGGGCGCTTCCTCGCGAATATCGCCGATGGCCCCGATATCGGCGATCTCCCCGAGTTCCCGCCCCTCACCGGTACCGTCACCTTCACGGCGGACGCCCCGAAGGTACTGGTGGCCGCCGCGCAACCCGCGCCGGCCACCTATGTCCAGCTGCCCAACCACTACGTGTGCGAACTGGACGAATTCGGTTATCTCACCTGGCGTGGTCAGCGCGGCATCCGGCTGGTCGCGCCGAACGCCGACACCAATCCGAACCAATGGACCTGGCGGGTCTCGTTCGCGCTCCAGTACGAGGGCGAATCGGTCGCCCTGGAGCCGTTCAGCTTCACTGTTCCCGAGTACGTTGCCGGCCCGGACCCCGCCAATCCCGACACCGGCGCATCCGGCCTGGTCGACCTGACGCTCGTCTCGCCGGTGCCCGCCAGCCCCGGCAACGCCGTGGTGCGCGGCGAGCGCGGTGTGGGCATCCAGATCGACGGCCAGGTGGCCACCTACGCTGCGCTGCCTGCCACGCCGAAAGACGGTGCGCAGTACGTCGTCAAGGCCGACGGGCTGTTGTATGTCTACCGCGCGACGGCCGGTGGCTGGACTCCCAACGGACAGGGCATCGTGATCCGAGGCCCGGCCGGTGCGACCGACTGGGCCGGCGTCACCGGCAAGCCGGCGACCTTCCCGCCGACCATCGGCTCGACCTCGACAACTGCTGTCGCGGGCAATGATCCGCGGCTCACCGACGCTCGGACACCTACCGCGCACACGCACACGACCGCACAAATTTCGGACGCGAGCGCGGTGGGACGCTCGCTGCTCACTGCCACCGATGCGGCGGCCGCCCGCACCGCGCTCGGGACGGTGTCGGCCACCGACACCCGGCTCAGCGATCCGCGTCCGCCCACCGCGGCCGGCCAGGTCTACGACATCGCGTTCAAATCCCACACGGGAACTCGAGCTGCGGGCACCGGAAATGTGATGGCGGAAGGGCTTCGCATCGAGCGCTCGATCAGCATCAGTTCGATCACTTACCGCGGTGAGACCGTCGGCACCGGCAACCTCGTCGTGGAATTGCGCAAAACCAATGGCAGCGGAAACAACCCTGTCGCAGGCAGTTCGGCGACCATCGCGGCCGCCGCCCACAACACCGACACCGTCATCACAGCAGGCGGCCCGTGGACGTTCGCTCCGGGTGATCGTCTCACCGTCAATATCACAACCGCCGACAGCCCGGCGGGTAAGGGCCTGCAGGTGAGCCTCAAAGGAGTGACGGTCTGATGGTCTTCGTCGTGGTCGCCCCCGGTGCGGTGCCGGCACCGATGGGCATGGACAAATCCGGTGATCTTCCCGTCGGCAAGGACACCGCCAACCTGAAGGTGTCCGGGTGGGTCGCACGCAGCGGGTATCCGGACACTGTCATCTCCGGCGCCGATGAGATCCTCATCGGAAGCTCGGGCGCGGGCATCGCGCGCTGCAAGGTGACCCTGGCCGCGGCCTGGAGCCCAGGTGCAGGTGGCGGCGGGTTCCATGTGTCGCTCATGCAGAACAGCACCGAGCTCAAAGGGGCGGATTTCGCGAGCGGCGCGACGTTCGTCGCCCTCACAGATACTCCGATCACCGTGCAGCCCGGTGATCGTCTGTGGCTCGCCGTCACCAACACGACCACCAGCTTCTGGGGTGTGACCGCGACGTTGAAGGGCGGTTCCGCAACCTACGTCACCTTCGACGTCGTGTAACGGAGGAACACCGCATGACATGGACAGCAGACCCGATCTGGCTCGCGGACGTGCTCCGCGACGCCGGCCTGCACGTCATCGAACACGAGGGCTGGCGCGACCGCGGTCACGGCGACTTCGCCGATCTGCGCGGCGTGCTCTGCCACCACACCGCAGGCGGTGGACCGGACGATTGGCGCACGGTCCAATACGGGCGGCCCGACCTGGACGGCCCACTGGCCCAACTGGTTCTGGAACGCGACGGCACCTATCGCGTGATCGCGGCAGGCGTTTGCTGGCACGCCGGCCGTGGCTCTTGGCCCGGCTGGCCCACCAACAACGCCAACTACCACGTGATCGGCATCGAAGCGGTCTCCCGTGGTGACGGAATCGATTGGACCCCAGCTCAGCTCGACGCCTACAAACGCGGCTGCGCCGCCATCCTGCGCCGCATCGACCGCACCGCCGCCGACTGCGTAGCCCACCGCGAGTACAGCAGCGAAGGAAAAATCGACCCCGCCGGCATCGACATGGACGAGTTCCGCCGCGATGTCCAGGCTTTCATCGACGGAGAGGACGCGCCGATGAGCGCAGCAGAAGTCGCCGAGATCAAAGAATTCATCACCGCGTTCTGTGGCCCGATCAGCAGCGACGTCAAAGACATCCGCGAACAGCTGTGCGGCCAGGCCCAGCGCGACAGCGGCCAGTACGCCGGCTGGTCCCAGCTGAACAACCGCACTGTCGTCGACGCCCTCGCCGACATCTACACCCGCCTGGAACATTTCGAGCATTAGGAGGCCCCGATGTCGAATTCGACATCGCAGACCCCGTTCTCGGCGTCCACGCGACCGCTGGCCACGTGGATGCCGGGAAGCGTCAGCACGACCGAATTCAAGCCTTCGAGCCGCCGACAGAACGTCTACAACTTCAACAACCTGAACCAGCAGGACACCGCCAGGCTGGTGCAGCGCGTCAACCTCGGCCGGCAGATGAAGACCTCTGCCCAGGCTGATACCCGGGTCGTTCCGGGTGGACGAGTTGATACTCGTCGCCGCGGCGCTCGACCGTGATGTCCAGGGCCTGCTTCCGGCAGCTGACTGCTTGCCTGGGAATGGCTGTGGATGGCGAGGCCTGCTTACCGATGGTCGCCGAATGCCGCGTCGAACGCGGTGGCCGGTGGCGTAATGGCGTTGTAGCCGCGCACGAAGGCCAGCGCTTCGGGCGCGCCCGCGAGCCGGTCCATCCCGGCGTCTTCCCACTCGACCGAGATCGGTCCGTCGTAGCCGATAGCGTTCAGGGCGCGGAAACAGTCCTCCCACGGCACGTCACCGCGGCCGGTGGAGACGAAGTCCCAGCCGCGACGTAGGTCGGCCCAGGGCAGATGCGAGGACAGGCGGCCGCGGCGGCCATCGCCGCAGCGGACCTTGGTGTCCTTGCAGTCGACGTGATAGATACGGTCGGCGAAGTCCAGGATGAAGGTAACCGGGTCGAGGTCTTGCCAGATGAAATGGGAAGGGTCCCAGTTCAATCCGAATGCCGGGCGATGCTCGATTGCGGCCAGGGCGCGCGTTGTGGTCCAGTAGTCGTAGGCGATTTCGCTCGGATGGACTTCGTGGGCGAAGCGGACTCCTTCGGTGTCGAACACATCGAGGATCGGATTCCACCGATCCGCGAAATCCTGATAGCCACGTTCGATGGTCTCCGGCGGCACCGGTGGGAACATCGCGACGGTATGCCAGATACTCGATCCGGTAAATCCGACGACCGTAGAAACGCCGAGTTCGGCTGCCGCCCGGGCGGTATCGGTCATCTCCACCGCGGCGCGGCGGCGCACGCTTTCGGGCTCGCCGTCGCCCCAGATGCGCGCCGGAATAATGGCGCGATGCCGCTCGTCGATGGGGTGATCGCAGACTGCCTGGCCCACAAGGTGATTGGACAGCGCGAACACTTGGAGTCCGTGCTGTTCGAGCATCTTGCGTTTAGCGGTCACGTAATTCGGGTCGGCGATTGCCTTGTCGACCTCGAAGTGATCGCCCGAACAAGCGATTTCCAGCCCGTCGTAGCCCCAGTCGGCCGCCAGTCGACACACCCGCTCGAAGGGAAGGTCTGCCCACTGGCCGGTGAACAGTGTGATCGGTCTCATGTTTGTGCTCCTGTGGTTGCGGTCCACCGGCCCGCGTCGGCCGCGCTCGCCTCGACCGCCGCCAGCACCCGCTGCACGGAGAGCCCGTCGGCGAAGGTGGGCTCGGGGTCCTTGCCCGCCGCGATCGCGATGACCAGGTCAGCGATCTCATTGGTGAAAGAGTGGTCGTAGCCGAGCCCGTGCCCGGGCGGCCACCAGCGTCCGGCATACGGGTGCTGTGGTTCAGTGACCAGGATGCGTCGGAATCCGGCGGTCGCCGGTTCCTCGGTGTGGTCGTGGAACCACAGCTCGTTCATAGCCTCCAGATCGAAGGCCAGGCTGCCACGAGTTCCGTTGAGCTCGAGGCGCAATGCGTTCTTGCGTCCGGCGGCTACCCGGCTGGCCTCGAAGGAGGCCAGCCCCCCGCCGGAGAGCCGCCCGAGGAACAAGGCGGCGTCGTCGACCGTGACAGGTCCATTACCCGGCCCGTCCGGAAGCGGACGTTCGGTGACGAAGGTATCCAGCAGTGCCGACACTCCGGTAAGCGTCTCCCCGGTCACGAACCGGGTGGCGTCGATGATGTGCGCGCCGATATCGCCGAGCGCACCGGACCCGGCTCGCCGCCGATCGAGCCGCCAGCTCAGCGGCGCCTCCGGATCAGCGAGCCAGTCCTGCAGATACTGCGCGCGCACATGCCTGATCGCACCGATCCGCCCCTGCGCCACCAGGTTCCGGGCCAGCGCCAGCGCAGGCACGCGACGGTAGGTGAAGCCGACCATCGACCGTATCCCGCGGCGGGCGGCTCGCTCGGCCGCGGCGGCCATGGCTTCGGCCTCGGCCACCGTATTCGCGAGGGGCTTCTCACACAGCACATGCTTGCCCGCTTGCAGTGCGGCAACAGCGATTTCGGCGTGGCTGTCACCGGGAGTGCAGATATCGATGAGGTCGACGTCGTCTCGCTCGAGCAGGTCCTTCCAGTCACCCACAGCGTTCGCCCAGCCGAGCCGGGTGGCGGCGGCCGTCGCTCGCTCGGTATCGCGACCCGCGAGCACCGAGAGAACCGGCCGCCACGGCAGGTCGAAGAACGCGTCCGCACTGCGCCAAGCATGGGAGTGCGCCCGGCCCATAAAGGCATGACCGACCAGGCCGATACCGAGTGTCGGGCGGTTTGTCGAGGTCATCGTGCTCCGTTCGGGTCCGGCGTCAGTAGCCGTTGGCCAGGTATTTGTCCACGTTGTCCTTGGTGACCACCGGGGAGAAGGTCGTCATCTGTGCGGGCACATCGTGTTCGGCGAGATCGCCGAGGGCCTTGCGTTGGCCGAGCAGCCGGGCCAGCGCGACCGCCGAAGAGGCCATGGAGGGGCTGTAGAGCACCGTCGCCTGCAATGGTGAGTTCCCAGCCTGGATCTCCTTCATGGCCTGGGCCGAACCACCGCCGCCGACCATGACGAATTCGCCCGCTCGGTTGGCCTGTCGGATCGCGGCAAGCACGCCGATGCCTTGATCGTCGTCGTGGTTCCACATAGCGTCGATCCTCTTCACCGCCTGCAGCATCTGGCTGGCCACCTGCTGCCCGCCAGCCGCGGTGAAATCCGTGGATTGTCGTGCGGCGATGCGGAATCCGGCGGCGCTGAGCGCATCCTGGAAGCCGCGGCTACGTTCCTGGGTGAGTTGCAGATTGTCGATTCCGGCGACCTCCACGATCACCGGATCGGCGATTTTCGCATCGCGCATCTTGCGGATGATGAAGTTGCCCGCGTTGACGCCCATGCCGTAGTTGTCGCCGCCGATCCAGGTGCGGTAGGCCAGCGCCGAGGCGAATTTCCGATCCAGGTTGATCACCGGAATACCCACCGCCATAGCAGTTTTCGCGATTTCGGTGAGGGCGTTGCCGTCGAACGGCAGCACCACGAGGACATCGGCCTTCTGATTGATCAGCGACTGCACCTGCTCGATCTGGCGGGCGACGTCGTTGGTGCCCTCGGTGACATTGAGTGTCACATCGCTGAACCCCTCGGCTTGGGCCCTGGCATTACGCGTGATCGCCGCGGTCCAGCCGTGATCGGCGGAGGGTGCGGAGAAGCCGACCTTCACCTGCTGCCCAGCGGCCGCGTTGTCGCCGGTATTGCCCGCGACCTGGGTATTGGAGGAGGTGTTGTTGGACGTGCAGGCCGCCACGAGGGCACCCGAAGTGGCCGCGAGACCGGTCAGCAGGAGACCGCGACGGGGGAGGGAGTGGGTGGTGCTCATCGTATTCCTTTGTGCGTGAAGGCGATCAGGTGAGAGTGGGAACGGCCCGGGTGCGACCGAAACGCTGGAACAGCAGGACCGCGACGATGATCGCGCCCTTGCCGATCGCCTGGATCGGTTGTTCGAGATTGTTGAGGATGAACAGGTCCTCGATAACGGTGAAGACCAGCACCCCGAGGATCGAGCCGGTAATGGTGCCGAATCCGCCGCTGAGCAGCGTTCCGCCGATGACCACCGCGGCGATGGCGTCGAGTTCGTAGAGTTGGCCGTTGGTACTTGCGCCGGTGGTGGTCTGGGCGGTGAGCATTATCGCCGCTATCCCGCAGCACAGTCCGGATATGGCGTAGAGCAGCAATGTGTGGCGGCGGACGTCGATGCCCGCCAGCCTGGCCGCCTCTGGATTGCCGCCCACCGCGAAGCTGCGACGGCCGAAGGTGGTGCGCTCCAATACGATCCAGCCGATTACCACGACCACAAGGAACAGGTAGACCAGCAATGGGATGCCCAACACCCGGTTCTGCGCCAGGGCGAGCAGATCGGTGGTGACGAGTTGGGATTGGCGGCCCGAGATCTGTTCGGCCAGTCCGCGCGCGGCCACCATCATTGCCAGCGTGACGATGAACGGCACCAGTCGGCCGTAGGCGACGAGCGCCCCGTTCAACAGTCCGCAACCGGCGCCGACCAGCAGTGCGCTGAACACCATTCCGATCACACCGTAGGACTGGGTCGCGGTGGTGGTGCACCAGACCGAGGCCAGCGCGATGATCGCACCAACCGACAGGTCGATACCGCCACCGATGATCACGAAGGTCATTCCGACCGTGACCACGCCGATTACCGATGCCAGTGTCAGGATGGTGACGATATTGCCGGTGCCGAGGAAATCGGCGCCCTTGGTCAGCGCACCGACGAGCAGTAATGCCAGCAGTGCGATGATCAGAGTCGCGTGTTTGCGAATCTCGCGGCGCGCCTTGTGATTCACGGCCGCGCCGCCCGTCGCCGGTCGATCGCCGGCGGGGGGCGCTGCCGGTGTCTGCACCTCACTCACAAGGCGCTCCCTTCCATGATCCTGGTGATGATGTCGTGTTCGGTGAGGTCGGCCGCAGGCGCCGCGTGGATCATCGCGCCGTCGCGCAGTATCAGCACCCGGTCCGATAGCCCGAGTAGTTCCGGCAGATCACTCGAAACCAGCAGTACCGCCACACCCTGATCCGCCAGTCGGCGGATCTGTGCGTACACGTCTGCACGCGCACCGACATCGACGCCGCGAGTCGGTTCGTCCAGCAACAGCACTGTGCAGTCGTCGAGTAGCCAGCGGGCAAGGATCGCCTTCTGCTGATTGCCGCCGGACAGTTCACGCACCGGGTGTGCGGGATCGGCCGGACGGATCCCGACGTGGGCGAGCGACGCGCCGGTTTCGGCACGTTCCCGACGGCGGTCGAACCAGCCGAATCGCGAGTAGCGCGGCAACGAGGCGGCCGAGATGTTGCGGCCCACCGATTGCAGCAGAAACAGCGCCTGCGATTTACGCTCCTCGGGCGCGAGTCCTATTCCGGCGGCCACCGCGGCGGTGGTGCTGCCGGGCCGTATCGAGCGGCCACCGAGCAGCACCTGTCCGGCCGACGGACGCCGCGCACCGTAGATCGTTTCAAGGATTTCCGAACGCCCCGCCCCGACCAGGCCGGCCAGGCCGACGATCTCCCCTGCGTACACCGCGAACGACAGATCGTGGAACCGGCCGGACAGCCCGAGTCCCGTCACCCGCAGCACCTCCGCGGACGCCGCGCCGCGCGGGGACCGAGCGACCGAATCCTGGAGGTCACGCCCGGTCATCAGAGACACCACGTCCTCGGTGCTCGTGATTCGGGCGGGCAGTCCAGCCGCGACGGTGCGGCCGTCCTTGAGCACAGTGATTCGGTCACCGATCGTCCGGATCTCCTCGAGGCGGTGCGAAATGTACACGACCGCAACACCTTCCGCGCACAGCTGCTCGATGATGCGGAACAGGTTGGCCACCTCGTCATTGCCGAGCGCCGCCGAGGGTTCGTCCATCACGATCAGGCGTGCGTCATAGGACAGGGCCCGCGCGATGCTGACGACCTGCTTGGCCGCGGCGGCCAATGTGCCGACGACCGTGTCCGGTCGCAGTTCGGCATGGCCGAGGCGGCCGAGCAGACGGGTGGTGGCGCGTGCAGCCGGAGTTCGGCGGGTGAATCCGGCGCGGGCCAGCTCGTGGCCGAGGAAGATGTTCTCGGCGATGCTCAGTCCGTCGCACAGATCCAATTCCTGGTAGATCGTGGCGATGCCCAGCCGGGTGGCGGCGGCGGGACCGGATAGGCGTACGGGTTCGCCGAGCCAGCGCAGTTCACCGTCGTCGGGCTGATGCGCGCCGGACAGGACCTTGATCAGCGTGGATTTACCTGCGCCGTTCTGACCGAGCAGGCAGTGCACCTCCCCGGCCCGCACCTCGAGATCTACGTGGTCGAGGGCACGCACGCCCGGGAATTCTTTGACGATGCCACGCATCGTCAGCACGGTCTCCATGGCCAGGCCTCCTTGTCCGGCGCCGCAGATCAGGCGACGCTGAATACGTGATCGCTGATGAGTCGCGCCGCGCCGATCACTCCGCCGAGCTCGGCGAGCTCCGACAGCACGATCGGCAGATTGCCGGTGGCCAGCGGCAGCGACCGGCGGTAAACCACGCTGCGGATCTCCGCGAGCAGTGGATGCCCGAATCCGGCGATACCCCCGGCGATCACCACCAGCCCGGGATTGAAGAAGCTGACCAACCCCGCGAGCACGGTGCCGAGACGGGCGCCGGCCTCGCGAATCATGGCTACCGCCACCGGATCTCCCGCCGCGGCGGCATCGGCCAGATCCACCGCGGTCAGCGCGCCCGCGCCCGCCAGACGTTCGGCGAGGAACGCCGATCGCCCAGCGCGGGCCATGGCCAGCGCATCCCGGGCCAGGGCCCCACCGCCCGCGTACGCCTCGAGGCAACCGCTGTTGCCGCAGGCACAGACCGGTCCGTCATCGCTGATCCGGATATGGCCGATATCGCCCGCGCTGCCGGAGACGCCGCGATAGATTCTGCCATCGACCACGATCCCGCAGCCGATCCCAGTGCCGACCTTGACCAGCAGGAAGTCGTCGACCGAATGCGCCGAACCGGCCTGCATTTCGCCGAGCGCCAGGATATTCACGTCGTTGTCCACCAGCACCGGGCAACCCAGTTCCTGCGCGACTACCTCACGCACCGGGAAGCGGTGCCAGCCCGGCATGATCGGCGGCGTCACCGGCATACCATCGCGGAAGCTCACCGGGCCGGGCACGCCGATCCCCGCACCGTGCAGTCGCCCGGTCATCGTATGGTCGTCGCGGAGTTTGCCGATCAGATCCAGCGCCCGCTCGAGCACCGCAGCTGGGCCCTGCCGGATATCGCATGGCTCGGAAAGATGGGCGAGAACACGTAATTCGCCGTCGGTCACCGCGACATCAATGGAAGTGGCCCCGATGTCTACCGAGGCGAAGCGCAGGTCCGAGGCCAGCCGGGCGATGGCCGAGCGGCGTCCGCCGCTGGACGCCGCCAGGCCGCCCGCCTCCACCAGTCCGAGCTCGGCCAAGCGATCGAGTTCCACCCCGAGCTTGGACCGGGACAACCCCATCGGGCGGCCCAGTTCCGACCGCGACTGCGGGCCGTGATCGCGCAGCAGCCGCAATAGTCGCACCTGGTGGGCATTTTCGGGTCGAACCGCGATCCGCATCAGGTCCTTCTTTCTTCCGTTGGCACGAATTCAACCCGACTTTGTCGCCCTTGTATCGACTTTCGAAGAATTGATACAAAGTTTGTTCTGCACCGAGACAAAGTCGGGTCGGCTGAACAGTCTCGATCGTCCTCGAGTTTGACGAGAGAGCGTCGGTCACCGCAGGTCCAGCCCCGCGCACAACGACCTGGTGGATCGACTTCACCTCGGGATACACACCGGTCAACCGATCGTAGGTGCGCATGGCCGCCAGTTCGCGCGGGTGGGTCTCCGGCCCCATGTCGGTGATCCTCATGCCCAGGATCGGCGCGGCCAGCCCCAGCCAGCATCACCAGGACCGCGAGCAGCAACGTGCGACCCGGTCGCCGGTCGATCCCACGCGTCAGCGCGGCGGTAATCCGCCCGTCCTTCGGCGTCCGCGCGGGCCGGTGACGGCGCTCGGCTCGGCGTTCGGCGATGGCGCCGAGCTTGGCCAGTGTCGTCGGCAGGATCGTCATCGAACTGGCCACCGTCATCTGAGACTCGGCCCGTCGCCAGCAGAAGCCGCACGCGATTTCGGCGATCGCGAACCGGCGACCACCTCGCCGTCGGCGGTGACTGGACCAGCGGGCCGTCACCGCCCGCATCCAGCGGATCCGGTTGCTCAGCTGGGCAAAAAGGTGCAGTGGGCGGATCACCAAGGCGCCGTTGCGGCTTGGGTGATCCTACTTCTCGTGGCACGGGACAACTCGGCGTCGCGCATCTAGTCTCGCGAAAGTCGCTGAGCCACAACAACTTCGTGTCAAACCAGCGGAATCCGAGAGCGCTGGCCGACCGTCACCGGCGCTTGTTCCGTGTCGTTGCGCTACTCTTCGGCGAGCTCGGCCAGAATGTCGGATGCATCGCAGTTGCCGTCGGCTGCGAGCCGCCGCAACTCGGTGACATCGCCCGGTTTCATGTCCGTCCAAGCGGCCGGCATCAGCGACTTGCTGCCGTCGGGCAGCACCAACAGCAACTCCAGCACGGCGTGACGATGCATGCCGCCCAGGACCGGCAACAACCGACCCTCCAGAGGATGACGAGACCGCATGATCCTCACCGCCGCGGGCAAGTCCTCGAGGACCGTAGTAAGACGAGGCTTCGTTCGACAACCTCGATCATGATCATCTACTGGGTTCACTGGGGAGTTTCCCGGCCCGGCGGATGGTCGGCAAATGGTTGCGGTCGGGCGTGCTCGATCAGGGTCGGCTGTTGTCCACCGAGCGGGGTAGCCCGCAGGGTGGTTGCATCAGTCCGTTGCTGATGAATGTGGCTTTGCATGGGATGGAGCAGGCCGCCAGAGTCCGCTACCGCACCGCCGGGCATCGAGATGCCGGAAGCGTGGTGCCGGGCTCACCGGTGGTGATCAGATACGCCGATGATCTTCTCGCTTTCTGTCATTCCCGGCAGCAGGCCGAGGATGTCAAGGCGCGGCTGGCCCAGTGGCTGGCGCCCAGGGGTCTGGTCTTCAACGAGGACAAGACCCGCATCACCTAATCGATGAGGGCGGTGTGGATTTCCTGGGGTTCCATGCCCGCCGCTACCACGGCAAGCTGCTGATCAAACCGAGCAAGGCGGCGGTCAAACGGATCCGGGCGCGGTTGTCCGCCGAGATGAAGGCCCTGCGAGGGGCCAACGCCGAAGCGGTCCTGCAACGGCTCAACCCCATCATTCGGGGCTGGACCGCCTACTACCGGATCGTGGTGTCCAGCAAGACATTCGACGCGCTGGACGACCACATGTGGAACCTCACCTACAAGGGGGTGAAGTTCCGTCACCCGCACAAGCCGAAACGCTGGATCGTCAACCGGTACTTCGGCAAATTCCACCCCGCCAGGAGCGACCGATGGGTTTTCGGCGACCGGGACACCGGCGCCTATCTCCTGAAGTTCTCCTGGGCCAAGATTGTGCGGCACACCATGGTCAAAGGCTGGGCATCACCTGATGACCCGGCCCTGGCCGAGTACTGGGCTTGGCGGCGTGGCCGCAAGAAGCCACCGCTGGACCGCGGCCGGTTGCGCGCGCTGATCGCGCAGAACGGTCGCTGTCCGCTCTGCGGTGGGCTCTTGCTGCACGCCGACTGCGAACCGCAAACCCCCGACGAGTGGGAACAGTGGTCCACAGTGACCCGCACGGCGATCCGCAGACACGCGATCACCAGCGGCACCGACCCGAGCACACCGGACGGGATTACCACATTCCGGTTTGATCCACACCGGCTGCCAGCGTCGCCTCACCCGCGACAGCGGCAGCCGACCAGCGCTTCTACCTGCCACGAGCCTTCAGGGCTTGCCCGAGCCGGGTGCGGGGAAATCCCGCCCGCCCGGTTCCTAGGGGGCGACGGCGCAGTAATGCGCCGTCGCTACCCGAGTGGCGGATCTGGTTCTATGTGCTGGAGGCGGCGGGACTTTCGGTGCAGCTGGTCAGCCGGGATGTGAAGAAACGTGCAGGGGCGGCCCAAGACCGACAAGCTGGACGCGGTGTGGTTGGCCAAACTCACCGAGGGCTTGCTGCGGCCCAGTTTCGTACCACCGGCCCTTACACCAGGTTGCGGGTCGATCTGACCCGGGAACGCACGCGGTACTGGCAGCGGTTGGAGAAACTGCTCGAGGATGCCTCGATCAAGGTGTCCTCGGTGGCCTCGACGATGGACACGCTTTCGGTGCGCGACATGCTCGAGGCATTGATCGCCGGTGAACGCGATCCGCGTCGGCTCGCCGGTCTGGCACGCGGCAGGATGAAACACAAACACGCCGACCTCATCGAGGCGCTCGACGGCCGGTTCGACGATCACCACGCCGAGCTGACCGGATGCTGCTCGATCAGATCGACACCCTCGCCACCCAGATCGCCACACTCACCACTCGCATCGAGGGGTTGCTCTCAGCGATGGAGCCCGAACCCGACAGTGCCAGCGGCAGCGACGCCGACGGTGCGAATCGGTCTCGCGACGCGGTCGGCGAACCGAGCACGGTCTAACGGCTCGATGAGATCCCCGGCATCAGCGCGGGACTCGCCCAAGCCATCATCGCCGAAATCGGCCTCGACATGACCAGATTCCCGACCGCCGCCCACCTGGTGTCGTGGGCGAAACTGTGTCCACGCACCATCCAGTCCGGGCCGGCGCAGCGGGCGGTAAAACCGGCAAGGGCAACCCGTACCTGAAAGGTGCGCTCGGCGAGGCCGCCACGGCCGCCGACAAAACCAGCACCTTTCTCGGTGAACGCTACCGTCGTATCGTCAAGCGCCGCGGCAAGCTCAAAGCCATTGTCGCGGTGGCACGTTCGATCCTGGTCATCATCTGGAACCTGCTCAACGACACCACGACTCGGTTCCGCGACCTCGGCGCGGACTACCACGCCACCCGCATCAACACCGAACGCAGGACCCGCAACCACGTCGCGCAGCTGCGATGGGCTACCGCGTCACCCTCGAACCCGCCGCCTGACCACGCTTCAAACGAACAACCCGGCTCCGCCGAGTGGCTCCGCCATGCCGGTCACCACGGACTATTTTCCGGTCAGTGGTCAACAGCCGGCGGTCATCCGTTCGACTCGCGTCCGCCGCAGATACGCCATCGGGCTCATCCCGACCATGGCGTCGAACGAGCGGACAGGCTGAGAGCGCGACAGATGGACCTCGCCAGCTAGCGAGCTGAGCGTCCACGGCTCAGCCAGCTTTGTGCTCAACCGCCCGACCGTCGTCACGACATCACTGCGGACGACAGCACGCGCGCCGATCACCCGCAGCTCTCCGAGCGTGTTCACGTGCGGATCGCGAGTCGGGTCAGAAGGCATCGTCGTGACGGGGCTGCGGTGGTGGCGGGGCAGTGACGAAGCCGCCGGGCGATCCCAGAGGGGCCTTGACCCGCGCTGGCTCGGCCTCCCAGCGCAGCAGGTCGCCTGGCTGGCAGTCGAGTTCCTCGCAGAGGGCGGCGAGCGTCGAGAAGCGCACCGCCTTGGCGCGGCCGTTCTTGAGTACCGCCAGGTTGGCGGGAGTGATCCCGACGCGGTCCGCGAGCTCGCCGACGGACATCTTCCGCCGGGCCAGCATCACGTCGATGTCGACGGCGATCGGCATCAGATCACCTCGTCCAGCTCGGCCTGCAGCTGCGCCGCTTCGACATCGCGCACGACGGCCTGAGCGAGCAGCATTCGCAGTACGTACACGATGAGCGCGACCCCGAGGATGGCCACGCCGATCCCGGCCATGATGATGGTGACACCTGGGTCGTCCCGCTGGTCCGGCGCATTGATGGCCGTAACCGCGAACCACACGAGGGCAGCCGATACGATCGCGCCGATCACGACGTCCACGTAACGGAAGGCGGCGTGGGAGAACACGGTTCCACGGCGCACCATCGTCACCAGCTGCAATACGCAGACAAGGGCGACCTGGACCGACACCATCCCCAGGATCGTCATGACGCGGAACGCGGTCAGTGGGCGCGATCCGTCCTCCGGGTCGCTCCCGCTTACCAACACCCACACCATCCCAGCCTGTATGAGCATGGTGCCTGCGAGTACCACCATGAGCACGGCGCGGAGCGCACGTACTGCCAGCTTTCCCATGGTCCCGTCCTTCTATCGAGTTGCGATGCGAATCTATCGAAAGTCGATAGTCTAGCATAAGCGTGGCCAGCCGAGCGTCAACGAGCGGGCCACGCCGTAACGGCGAGAGGATCTGGCGGCGTTCCTGTGCCACCGCCGGGCACGGGTCCAACCTGGGCGATGTGGGGTTGGCGTCTGGGCCGCGGCGGCGCAGGCCCGGTCTACGCCGCTAGTTGCCTGTCTGTCGAACTGAGCCGCGATGCGGTCGCCGATCTAGCCCCCGCGTTGCCTGCGGCGGTTGCGCCTATTGCCTCGACCGGTGCCCGCCAACCGTTGCGGCACGGCTGCGGGCAATCTGAGCGACCCGCAATCTGCAGTCCCACAACAGGCTTTCAGAGCTCCGGTGTCGATCGTGTGCGCTAACCACAGCAACCGAGCGGTTAACTCAAGTGCCGTGGATCCTGGCATCATTGGAGTCGTCTGTCCCGACAGCCCGCCCGAGCTCACCGACCAGGCAGCCCGGGTGCTGCTTCAGCTTCTACTTCGACATGCCCGCGAACATTCCAGCGAGACAGAGAACGATGCCGACCAAGTCGAACGGATGCGCCCTTCTCGACGAGCCGCGCGAAATCGTCCCCGAAACCGCCGGAAGCGGCGCTGACCAATGGTTCGCGTTATGTGGGCGCTGCTCGATTCCGAAGATATTCAACACGGGTCTCTCAGCAGCTGGGGTCGGGCAGCGAATACCAATACGTGGATCGCTGGATTGACTGGTGCACAACGACGTTCGATGACATTGGGTCCGCGATAGAGATTGGGTTGGCCGTCGTGGGAAAGATCGCAGGATGGTCAGGTGCCGGTGTCGTGCCACGACAGTGGCCCCGTGGCGAGGTGTCGATGGAGTTCTTTAGAACTCCCCGAGGTGAACCTGGCGGTGGCGAGAGTCCTGCTGGGATCATGCTGGCGCACAACCAATTCAAGAATCAGGCTGCCGGCTGGGCAGGAAGGAGAGGGCTAGATGGCGGGTGATGCTCGACGAGCTGCTCGGCATCGAGGTCACCGGAGAGGAGTTCGACTCGAACCGGTGGTTCGCGTTTCTGGGTCGCTGCTCGACCGAGGACAACCAGGACCCGGAAACCTCGTTGAACTGGCAGTACTCCAAGGCCACCGCGCTGGCTCCGGGGCGGATCACCCAAACGTATTTCGATACCGGGCAATCCCGGTCGGTGCCGTGGGATCGGCGTCCGCACGCGGGTCGGCTGCTCGCGGATCTGAAGAACCGGGAGCGTGGCTGGTCGGCGATCGTGGTCGGGGAGGGGCAACGCTGTTGGTTCGGTAATCAATTCAGCCTGGTCGCACCGCGTTTGCACGCCTACGGGGTCGGGATCTGGGTGCCATAGCTGGGTGGTCAGTACGGTCCGCACAACACCGCGCACAACATGATGATGAGCATGCTCGGCGGGATGAGCCAGTCCGAACGCCAGCAAGTTCAGCAACGCACTCGCTCGGCGATGGACGCTCAGGTCCTCAACGAGGGACGCCATCAGGGCGGTCGGCCACCCTATGGCTACGTGACGATCGACGGCCCGCCGCACCCGAACCCGAGCCGCGCGGCCGCGGGCCTGAAACTGCGCATCCTCGCTATCGACGAGTTGACGGCGGCGGTGGTGCAACGCATCTTCCGCGAATACATCGCTGGTGCCGGTGACAAGGCGATCGCCATCGGCCTCAACCGCGACGGCATCCCGTGTCCTTCCGCGCATCGGCCGGAGCAGAACCGCCATCGCGCCGGTGACGGCTGGCAGGCTCCCACTGTCTCGGCGATCCTGCAGAATCCCCGCTACACCGGTTATGGGGTGTTCGGCCGATGGTCCAAGGTCGAGGAACTTCTGGACCCGGATGATGTGGCCGCGGGGCATGTGGTGCGGTTTCGGCGATCCCGCGCTGATCGCATCGTCCGGTCACGTCGACCGGCGCACCCCAAGATCGTGTCAGTGGAGGTCTTCACCGAGGCGCATCTGATCCGGCGCGCCAAGGCCGGCAGCGGTAACCGCTCCCGCGGTCAGCTGGAGCGAGGCCGGCAAACGCGGCTGCCACGGCCCTATCAGCTGCGCGGGCGGATCCGCCACGACTGCTGTGGAAGGAAGATGCAGGCCGAGGTCGTGCACGGCGTTATCTACTACCGGTGCATCGCCCGCACCCTGGCACCCGGAAGCCCGGCCCTGGCCGACCACCCGAAAACAGTGAACCTACGCGAATCCCACATCATCGGCCCACTCAACGACTGGCTCAGCGGGCTGTTCAACCGGACCAACCGTGATCACACCGTCGCGAAGCTGGTCAAAGCCCAAAACCACGACAACGGCAACCAACGCCGCGAGATGCTGCGCGCCAAGATCAATGCGGCCGAGACCAAGCTGACGCGGCACCGCAGCGCCATCGAGGCAGGAGTTGACCCGTTCGCCCTGGTCGAGACCATGAACGCCGCGCAAGCCGAAAAGGCAATCGCCCAAGCCGAAATGGAGCAGATTCCACAGACCGTCATGCTGACGGCCGCTCAGTTCAACAAGCTGATCGACTCGCTGGGCGACATGACAGCGGTCCTCAACGCAGGCGCACCGGAGGACAAGATCGCGCTCTACACCGCGCTCAACGTCGAGATTCACTACGACCATCGACAGCAAATCGCCACAGTGTTAGCCAACCCTTGTGTGGTTAGCACTGGTGTCCGGAGGGGGACTTGACCACTACGCACACGTGGTATCCCAGCGAAAACTGCTGGTCATCGGCGAATAGTGGCGGCGGCGTATTGGTTCTGGTCCGCAGTGTCGCAGGTGCGTCCTCCGACACGCGTACCAGGGCAACTGTTTGACCTGCACGTTTTCGGTTTCTTCGGCGATCCGGAAGCGATGTGCGGGTCAGGTACACCCGCTGAGCCGCGGAGATGGGTCGCAGGGTTGGTGCCCTCTGCGGGGCACTGTGAAGATGGGAAGGGTCTGACCGACGGTTTCCTGTTGGCCGGTTGGTAACAGATTGAAGCCGATTACCAGCTATGGCCACGCCACCGCCCTGATTTTCCGTCGTATCCGGCCTCGTTGCTGCTGTGGTGCGTGCCGTCCCCGGCGTTGCGGTGTGGTCTGATCACCGTCTCTCGGAGTCGGAGATGAGTTGGTTGATTCCGTAGGAGCCTCGAAAGACTAGTGCGTCGACTACATCCAGAAGCGCCGCGCGTTGTTGTGGTCGTCGGGTTTGTGCGAGTCCGCGGATGACGAGTTTGCCGATCGCTCATGTGTGCGCGGGTCTAATGGTTGCGGGTTCGCTCGTGGAGTCGGTGCCGACGGCGCGCTGTGCGCAGAGCAGCGTGAGGTCGTCGACCCGATCCAGGGAATGCTCAAGAGTGATCAGTAGCTGGGGGAGAGCGTCGGCGAACGTGGGTGAACCTCACTCGGCCGGAAATGAACCGAATCACCGACCGATGTTCGGGCGTCCGCGCATCTTCGTGGAGATCGGCAGGAGCCCAGGAGGTAGCGATCTCGAACGTGCGAGCCCGAGCTGTCAGGGCGTCCCATTTCATCTGCTGGGTGATTACCCAGCTGTCGCTGGTCGCCGTTGTCTCCCAATTGTCACCACGGCGCAGACGTCGCAAGTAGTCGTGGTAAAGCAGGACGAAGCTGTCGTCGTCGAAGTCGATATCGGCCTCGTAGTCACCCGAGGAGAAGTGCACCGTGCGGTCGCCCACCGGTTCGTATCGCTGCGTGGCGAGCGTGGCGGTGAGCTCGGGAACAGAGACGAACCGCATGATGTAGTCGCGTGGTTCGGCGGTGTCCAGCAGCCGGTCTCCCACCACGGGCAACGTGTTGAAGAACGCGGAATGCTGAAGGTCGAAATAGTCCGCTCCGTCCGGACGGTGACGTACCGGCCCGTCACCGATGTCGACGATCAACTCGGAACCGTCCAGCTCCCAACGCAATTCGTAAACGAGCCCGAGCTGAGTACCGCGTGCCCGATCCAGGGAGTCCACTCGGACGATTTCGATTCGAGGCTCATCGATGCCCTCCCACATCAGGGTTCGCACGCGGGAAGGCTATCGCGATTACTCCCCGCGCGCGACATGTCGCGATGTCATTCCGGGCGCCGCGGCTGCTGCGCCGACTTCCGACAGGCAGGCTGACCGGCCTCCTTCCCTCGGAGGCCAGCCACACGCCGCGCTATTGGGGAAGTGCGTATTTTCTATCCGGCTCAGCAGCAGAACGCGACCCGCGACATCGACCGATTCACCTTGGGGCACCAGGTTTTCCTGCCGACCCACAAAGATACCAACCTCAAAGACCGGTTGTACGGCGAACGCCGAGCTCGCAAAGGAATAGTCGACCGAGAAGCCAAGCCGCGCAATAAAATCGCGCAGCACGTGGCAGTCGACCTGCAGGCAGCGGGCCACCGAGATTGCCTGATATCGGCATCACTTGCAGGGTGTGGTGGATGACAACAGGGAGGATCTCCGACGGAATTACCGATGTTTCGCACCTACCTATGACGCGATGATCTCTTTGGGACGCGGCCAGGTGTGCGCAGTGGCAGTTGATCGGCGGTTGGATCTGCGCACTCCTGGCCGTGCGGCAGTCGGCCGGAAACTTTGGGATTTGTCATTCACAACCAAACGATCGGAATCAAGTAGATGAGTATTCGAATGCGGCAAGTCGGTGTGAAAACCAGGTCGATCGCGTCGGTTGCCGCCGCGTTGGTCGCGGCGTTCGGTCTGTCCGCTCCGGCCGCTGTTGCGTCGCCTACGGATTCACCCGATCCGGGCCCGTCGGGAAATGCCTGGAAGCTGGGTTCCCGTCACAATTCCAGCTCTACAATCCGGCCGATTGGCCTGGCCACGGCAGACAATGCATTTACTGCGACAAAACACGGATCTGGCTCGACAAGGGGCTGGATGGTACGACCTGTAATCCCGCGTCGTCGAACGTCTTCAATTTCATCAGAACCCCCGACGGCTGGGCACGCCTCCAACTGGCCGACCAGCCCAGCCTGTGCCTCATCGGTGGACCCGCGGGCAGCTCGACCTCGATCGGCCTCGCTTCGTGCGACGGCGGTCAGGAGATGGACTGGGCGGGAGGCGGGACAGTCAATCCGCCGCAAGTAGCATTCTCGCCGCGCCAACATTCAGGATGGTACCTGGCCACGCAATTCAATGACCTGATGCTGAAGCAGCCGTCCGGAGGGCAACCCACCGCCCCCGAGTTCAAATGGGCCCTCACCTGAGCCGGGCCGATATTCACAAGCTGGGAGTGCCATGGCATTCGTCGTTGCCGCTGTGGTCGTTCTTGCGGTGGTGGTGATCTTCAACCTGTTGATCACCTTCGCCGTGTTGCGCCGGTCACGCGTGCACGAGGTGCTGTCGGTGTCCTGATCGGCTGGAGGCCGAGCTATACAAGTGCGCGTCAACGGGGCGTTGTCTCGACCCGGCTGCCGAAATCGAGGGCTCACATTGCGGTTGACCACGGCGAGATCGCCGGTGGCGGTGCCGAATTCCGCGTTGAGCAGGGGGCCGAAACGGGCATGTTCAGGATTATCTCGGCCACTATCGCCGCGGCGATCGCTTGCCCCGCTACGATCGTGTGCTGGGCATCAGCGGCTGCGGGGACGGTCGCTGCGACTGCGGATGCGTTGCGCGCCTTATGTTCTCGCAGCCAAGCCGCCAGCCGTTGCATGCCGAGGGCACGCAACCTATTGGGGGTGTTGTGGCCCGACAGCAGGATCAGCGCTGTAGTCGAAGGCGCGTTTCAGGGCGGGGAGGTGTTCGAGCAGTGTGGCGCGCAGTCGGTTGATCGCACGGTGCGGTCGCAGGCCAGGCCAGGTCGGGTCGGGTCGGGCGGCGGTAAGGATGCACAGCTCGACCGTCGCGGAACGATCGGCGGCCATTTCCTTCGGCTATGAACCTCGGCTCAACATGGAAGCCAGACCCGTCGCTCCTGGGCAATTCGAAGCCTGCGGACAGCTGGCTCGATCCCTGCAAGAAAGGTAAGGACACCATGCATACGGATCTGTCCGGGCGCACAGCCATCGTGACCGGGGCTTCGCGTGGGATCGGGCGCGCCATCGCGGTCCGGCTCGCCACTCGCGGCGCGGCCGTCGTCGTCGGCTACCTGCGCAACGAGGAGAAGGCGAACGCGGTCGTCGAGGAGATCCTCGAACAGGGTGGGCGGGCAATCGCCGTGCAGGGTGATCTTGCCAAGCCTACCGAGGTGAAGCGCCTCTTCGACCGCGCGGAGGAGGTGTTCGGCGCCCTGGACATCGTGGTGGCGAATGCAGCCGATGTCGTGATCAAGCCGGTGGTCGACTGCACCGAGGAGGAGTTCGACAAGCTGTTCGCTGCCAACGCCAAGAGCGCCTTCTTCACCATGCAGGAGGCCGCGCGGCGTGTGCGTGACGGCGGGCGGATCATCGCCACGTCCACCGGCGGCACGCGGATGTTCTTCACCGAGACCTCGCTCTACCTCGGCACCAAGGCTGCCGTGGAGCAGTTCGTCCGCGTGCTGTCCCGTGAGCTCGGCCCGCGTGATGTCACCGTCAACGCCCTGTCTCCCGGCTTCACCGACACGGACCTGCTGCCCGACCGCGACCGCGAAGTCGCCGCGGGCATGTCGGCGTTCGGCCGGGTCGGCCAACCCGAGGACGTCGCCGACGTGGCGGTCTTCCTCGCCGGGGATCAGGGGCGCTGGGTCACCGGGCAGAACCTCGGCGCCGGCGGTGGCGTCTTCTGACGGTCACGGCCGGGCGGCGAGACAGCGGCGCACATCCGCCGACCCGGTCAAACTTCGCCACCGGTCGATGGTGGGAGCGGGCCAACCGGAAAGTCCGTCCCATCCACCAATCGGTGGAGCCCCGGCCTGCGACACCACGACACAGAGGGGAAATCTTGTGGTGTCGGCATGAATCGACTCAGCGCGCCGACAATACTGATGTTTGTCCTCTACCTATTCGAGAAGGATCACATTGTCGCCCGATATCGGCGGCGTCCCTGCACAACCGGCAGGTGCGCCAGCGGGGGCAACAGGAGTGACGTGTCCGAGAACTGGCTTGGGTTGGTCGGCGGTGTCGACCTTGATGCCGTCGGCGCTCATCTCATCGGAGTGGAGGATCTCGTGTATCGTGTCGTGGCGAAAATCATTGCCGCCGGAGCGATCTCTGTGGCGCTCGGTCTGCAGCCGGCGATCGCGGTGGCCGCCCCGGACAGGACACCGCCGCAACCTGAACTCACTGCTCGAACACAGACGACAGCTCCTTTCGACCCCGTCTGTCCCCTCTGCTTCCTGCGAGAACTGATCGAGAGCGGCTCGAGCCATTATGGCTGGATCCTCGAACGGCTTGGCCAGTGCATGATCTTTGTGAATTACCGATGTGCGTCATCTACCTAGTCGACGATCATCGATCGAGTCAACTGAGTATCGGGGATTGCTGTGCAGTCACTCCGATCGCGAACTGTTGTAACAGGTCTGTCGGCAGGAAAGCGACAGAATGTCGATAAGATCGGTGCAACCCGGTGAAATGTGCACAACACATGTATGAGCGGTCAGAAGCCTTTCCGACGTTGCCTGGAACCGTCCGTGCGGCGCGGTGGATCATCAATATCTTCGCCATTATCGGTGTGGTGGGAACCGTCGGCCTCGCTGCCTTCCGTGATTCCTATGTTGCGGGGGCCAACAGCACGGGCTATCTCTTCTTCTGGATCCTGGCTATCGTCGCTTTATTCTTCCGCCGCGGCGGCAACGGGGTTCGTGTCGCGGCAATCGTGCTGGCGATCCTGCAGTCGTTGATCGCACTCGGCTCGGTTCAGGCTAACTCCAGTATTGCTATGCACGAGCATCCCGGCATGAATATCGTGCGCTATTCGCCGGGGCCTATCGGTTTGATTGCCGCATTTGTCATTGTGGTACTATTGTGCCAGGGTTCGGCGGGTCGTTGGTTCAAAAGGCCGCGGTTGGCCGATCGATAGCGTAGCGCGCGGATGGATGGGGTCGGTGGGTCCGAAGCGCCGGTCAGGGCCCCGCTATATGAGATGATTTCCGAATTCGGGCCGTTGCCCGAGCCCTTTGTGCGGGCGGTGGGCGCTGCTCTTGCGCGCCACCTCGCCAGATTGCATGCAACTGGGCGTATCCATGGTGCGGTGTCACCGATGTCCATAGAGCTGACATTCGCCGGCCCGCGGCTGGTGCCTTCGACCGTATCGATTTCAGAAAGATCGCCGGGGAAAGGTCAGCGCCCAGCGAATACCTGTCCCGCCCTGCCGATGACGTGCTCGCGCTCGCCGCTGCATTGGTATTCGCCGCGACGGGCAGGGCAAGTTCGTCCGCGTTATCCGCCGATCTGCGGGACGTCCTGGAAGCAGGTCTGTCACCGGATGCCCGTCTGCGCCCCACGGCTGCCGAACTCGCACACGTGCTCAGCAGCCAGAAAAGAACCAACCCAGCATATTGTGACGTCCAGGAAGAGCGATGGTGACCAGTCCGATTCCACACCATCAATCACCGGTCGATCCCGACGATCGGCGGGTTGCGTTGTTCAGTACAGAATTCGCCGCGGATCCACACCGCTTCTACCGGGAGATGCGTCGGCGCTATGGCGCCCTGGTGCCGGTCGATCTGGCCCCCGGGGTGCCCGCCACTCTGGTGATCGGATATCGCACCGCGATACGAATCCTGCACGACCCGGAGCACTTTCCGGCCGATCCTCGGGCTTGGCAGCAAACGATCCCGGCCGAGTGCCCGGTGCTGCCGGTTCTGGAATGGCGTCCGAATGCGTTGCGTAGCAGCGGAATCGAGCATGCTCGCTACCGACAGGCCAATACCGCGAGCATCGGCGAGGTCGATCTACACGCATTGCACGCCACGGTTGAGCGTCTCGCCGCCCCGCTGATCGATAGCTTCCTCGGGGCGGCAACGGTTGAGCTGGTCGAGGAGTATGCCTTTCCACTCGCCTTCGCGGTCGTCAACGCAATGATCGGCTGCCCACCCGAGATCGGGCACGAGGTGGCGGCCGGCATTGCGGCGCTGTTCGACGGTATCGACGCCGAACAGGGCAATGTGCTGCTGGCCGCGGCGCTGGCGCGGTTGATCGAGCTCAAACGCGCCGAACCGGGTGACGACATCGCCAGCCGGCTACTGCACCACCCCAGCAAGCTCGACGACATGGAGTTGATCCACCAACTCGTCGTTCTCTACGGCGCCGGGATCGAGCCACAGCAGAACCTGATCGTCAACACTTTGTTGCTGATGCTCACCGATGACCGATTCGGCGGCGGAATCCTCAGCGGCAGCCTATCCACCCGCGACGCGCTCGACGAGGTCTTGTTCACCGATCCGCCAATGGCGAACTTCTGCGTCACCTACCCGCGCCAGCCGATTCTGATCGACAACGTCTGGCTGCCCGCGCATCAGCCGGTCGTGATCAGTATGGCCGCATGCAACAACGATCCCGCGATCAGCGCCGGTGAACACATCGGCAACCGTTCACATCTGGCGTGGAGCGCCGGACCGCACGCGTGTCCGGCCCGCACGGCGGCGTACCTGATCGCCCAAGACGCCATCGACCAGCTCCTAGACGCCTTGCCCGGTATGCGGCTGGCGGTTCCCGCCGAGAAGCTGACCTGGCGACCCGGTCCATTTCACCGAGCCTTGTCGGCTCTACCGGTCGTCTTTCCCAGGTAGGTAATGGGATTCGACCGCCGCCCTGGTGCAATCCGGTGAATCCGCGAAGATTTCTGTGCGCGCACTGAATCACAGCGGCGGATACACGGAAACATCCTTGCAGCTCTATCCCTATCCGGGGTACTCGTTGCAGCAGGTAGTGATCGCACAATTCGTCCGAGTCGCCGACGATGTGGCGATGCTGAAGTCAGATCGCGGTGACTCGCTGCCATCGCACCGGCTCGCCGCGGGCCCGCCTCTCGTCAGTCCTTCTGTGCGGTGATCACCACAGTTTCCTTCGATAGCCGAAGATTGTGGGTGGACGAGCAGGCATCCGCCATGGCGGACGGGGAATAGCCGCGTCCCTCGGCGGTCTCCTCGTACAGCATCGTCGAGGTGTAGTACCGCAGAAACTCGTGTCGGTCGGGAAAGGTCAGTTTCGCTTCGATCACGTTGTGTTCGCAGCTGTCGAAGATCTTGTGGACGATGGGGAGGAATTCGTCGACAAGGCGCTGGGATCGTGCGAGAGTCCGCTCGTCGATTCGCTGGCTGGTGAGGCGCTCGTTGAACTCGTAGAGTTCTTTGCCGTTGTCAACAGTCGGGCCGATAAGGGTCAGGCGTGCGCCCGGTTGCATGACACGGTGAATTTCCTGCAGCGTGGTGGCGGGATTTCGGGCGTTGTAGATTGCGAAGACAGACATGACGAGTCCGAATGTGGTGTCGGCGAAGGGGAGTGGGTCGTCCATGGAATGCTGCAGCAGTTCCAGTCCATCGGCGTCGCCGTAGCGTTTCCGCGCTTGCTCCAACAACGCGGCATCCCGATCGAGGCCGACGACGTGGCGTGTGGACGGGCCGTTCTCGAGATAGATCCCCAGGTGGTTGCCATCGCCACAACCGATGTCGAGGACCGAGTTCCACCGAAGACTCCCGACGTGTTCGGTAACCCAGGTTTCCAGGTCGAAATCACCGAACAGTTTGTTCGCTCGGATGCGGTCGGCGAGACGTCGGTCTTTTTCTCGAAAGCTCAAGTCGATGTTGGCATCGCGGCTCGTCATGACAGCACCAGCGCCGGAAGGCCCAGTTCGGCTACCGCGTCGACAGTGGTCATTCGCTTGTCGGATATACTGTCCAGACAGCGGATCCACGATGTGCGGTCGCGCAGCCAGGCGTCCACGTATGCGGTGCAGAAGGCCGGCGTAATGAGCGATAGCGTGTCCATGGCCGCCTGAATGGCTGCGATGATCTTCGCGCTGTCGGGCTCGGTATCCATCCGAGCGTGGTACTCCGTCGAGAGATGGTCGAGGAAACGGCGCCTGATCGGCAGGTAGTCCCGCCAGAAATCGCGATCGGCCTCGTGTGGCTTGGCGCCGACGCGCGTTCGGTAATGCAGGCCGATCGCGATCACCTCGCCGAACTCCTGCTGTATCGCCCTGGCCGGGTCGTCGAAAGGATCGTATTCGTCCTGGGTCGCCAGTCCTGTTAGGGCAAGGGGTGGAAAGGAGTGCTCGTCGAGCAGATAGAACGCATCATCGTTGTATATCTCCGGAAAGAACGACTTCCGGCGCCGTGGAGCGGTCATCAAGACACCACCTGCGAGAAATGGTTTGGCCTGCCCACCGAGTCTTCGGTACGCGTGCGTGGCCACCGAGAGGTCGGGGAAGGTGTGCACTGTCAGTCCGGTCACCGCATACTTGTCCAACAGCGCTGCGGCGCTTCGAATATGGTCGGGATCGTCGATCACGACGTCGTCATCGAGAAAGAAGACTGTGTTCCATCCGGTGAGGTGGGACAGGGCAATCGCCGTATTGCGTTTGGCGCTTGCTTCGCTGTCGTTGTGGAATGGTGTGTGCAGCAACAACTCCGAAGTACCGAAGGCATTGCGGATCGGCGCGCTGTGGTCGCGGTCGAAGTCGAGAGCGACAACTTCGGTTCGGGGTGTGTCGACCAGCTCCATGACCTTCTTCGCGCGGATTTCCTGGCTGCACAACACCACAAGGGTGCAACCAAGACCCTCCGCCAGCTGGCAGTCCGCCTGCACGTACCCGCCGGGACGGGATGCGGGAACCACAATGGCATCGACGGTATGTCTCGGCGACACAACAGAATTCATCGGGCCTTGCTCGGGGCCTCCGCGGGTGTCGGTTCCGTCCAGACGGGTGGCGCCGACTGGTAGCGCCCGACTGGTACGAAATCCGATGGGGTCGCTCGGTCGGTCGCGTCGTCGTCGGCGACTTGGTCCGCGTGGCCCGCGATGACGGTCACCACCCGACCCGCGCCGTCCGCGTGTCCAAGCGCGATGATGCCGCTCACTTGCACACCCGCTGCCATCAACCCGGCGACCACGGCCACCTTCGATGTCGACTTCATAGCATCCTCCGTTTTGTCGAATACCCTTCGGCATTCACCCTTTTCCGTTGGATTCATCGGCTGATATCAATGCGTACGTTCGACGCTCGGTATCGCGATGTATACGTATGTTCGTCACATAGGTAGTTGTGTCGCATCGGTATTTCTGCAGAATTATCCGTGTTCACCATGCGAGACCGTGTCTCACGTCGCCATGGTCGGCTCGGGCTTCAGAGTCGTTCGCGGTACGTCGTAACCGGTTGTGCTGCAAAATGTCTGGTCGCGGTAGATGTACTGGCGCCGTGTCTGGTGCCGGATGGGCTGTGAGCGCGCTGGTCGAGCTTTGTTGCGTAAGTGCGAGGCCCGTTGACAGAGTGGGAGACCGCCGGTCTTCAGCGGTGGTTACACCGCCCGTACTCCAACGAACTGAGCGAAAGGAGCGATGTGACAGGCCCGCGCCCGGTCGCTCCGCGCAAGTCCAGTTCGCAGGGCGGTCGCGCCGGAACCCCACTGGCCGGTGGGCATCTCGGAGGCAAACAGCAATGATGCCGGTACGCTACGGCCGCTTGCGAACGATCCCGGTTGACATTCATGAAGGCCGAGCCATCGACACGAGACACAGTCTCATCAACGGATGACAGATCATCTGTGCGGGACCGGCCGAAGCTCGATGGCACTGCGGGCGCGGAGTTCGACGGTGATTCGGGCCTTTCCGCTCGCGTCAGCGGTCAATTCCGGTTCGACCGCACCATGTACCAGATACCGTCCGCGAGGAGCGAGCTGATCGAGCAGTAGCGCGAAGCGGCCTGGCCCGCGACCGGGATAGAGCACCGCGTCCAGTCCGTGGCCATCGGAAACCGCCTTCGCCACAAGGACGTTCGGATGTGGTAGGTCGAAGATCCGGGGACCGGCACTCCATTCCGACGGTCGTAAGCGCGACATCATATCGGTCAGCGCGTACGCACGGCCGAGTCCACCCAGACCAAGCATGCCATTGGCGTGGAGGGAGGCGGTGTCGAAACTCCACATGCCGGCCTGGTTCTCGTCTTCGACGAATTTCAGCTGCTCGGTGGCCGCGTGCCAGAGTTCGGCGCACCAGTCCGATTCGCCGCATTCCTGTGCCAGCAGCATTGCCGCGGCGAATGATTCGGCGTTGGTCGCCGCCTGCGATCCCCAGTCCGCGACGATCGGAGATTCCGATCCGCCGGACCCGAGCCGACGGAACCGGTCGGTGGTCAGCCACTCACGCAGCAATATTTCCCATGCCCGCCATGCGAGATCGGGCAGCAGCGGTGCTACGAAGGCCGCGACCGCCGCAGTGGTCGCGGGTCCTCGGAATGCGCGTGCGGTGAAGCCGAGTCCGGTGGCGATGAATGAGACGATATCGCCGTCCGCGGCGGTGAATTCGGCATCGAGACCGCGTTGGAAGCGGCGGGCGATATCGGCGGCGTGGTTGGTTCCGGCCAGGGCGTCGACTGTGGCGACGCCCGCTGCGCTCACCGCATTGCAATAGGGAAAGATCAGTCCGTGCCTTCGGCCGCGACCGACCGGGAGCGGTTCGCAGGGCCACAGGCCGAGCTCACTGTCGAAGTTTCGGATCACGATGTCATTGAGCGTCGGATGGTTGTAGGCGAATTGTTCCGTCGGAGACCAGGAAAAGTTCAGCGAGCCGGGTTTGTCGAAGCGACGGTCACCGGTCGCCTGCCGGAACATTGCGAGCTGCAAGTTGAGGTAGCCGGTGAACATGATGTTCTGTGGAACGTCGATCGGGTCCGCGCGTCGCTCGCGAAAATCCCAGTTGCCCAGCAGATTCTGATGGTACCAGTATCCCCAGACCGCTTTGTCGCGCATTCGCGTGAGCACATCGAGTTGCGCGCGGTGTAGCGGTCCGCGTAATGCGGGCGTATGTGCGTACCCGTACATCGCCAGCGCCCAGCCAAGGGCATTGAGCTGATAGCGATACTGTTGCAGCGGGCCGGCGCCCTCGGCGTCGAAGCCGTCCCAACTGTCGAGTGGGTGCGCGGCGATGCTCATCAGATAGCGCAGCAGGCGCAGCTGGTCGGCGTCGGCCTCGGTCACCGCTGGTGTGCCCGTCCGCTGGTCGAGCGGCACCGGATTCGTTCGCGCCGGGCATGGCCGCTCGGCCAGATAGTTGTCGCGTTCGATTCCGAGCCTACGGGCGGCACGGTGCCGGACATGCTCCCGAATCGAGACCAGTACCGAAATCCCTACCGCGGCAACAGGAGCACCCCACCACACCCACGTCATCGGTCCGGGCATATCACCATGGACCTGCGTCAGTGCCGCGGACGCTGTGGCGGCGACAAGCACGATCGCGGGCAGGGTCACATAGTCTGATCGCGCCACCGAGCGGAAGGCGAATGCCCAGCCCCCGGCGGTGAGGATGCCGAGGAACGCGGCAATATGGCCAGCCGCCACAACGACTGCCGGAACGGCAACGACCGCAATGGCCAGCACTGGCGCGACCAAACCTGCGATCAGTAGCCCGGAGTTGCGCCGCGCAGCTGCACCCGCGAGTGCGACCTCGGCCCAGATCACTACGGCATGGCCGATGACAACCGTGGTAGCGAAGGTGTGATCCAGCGGTGGCATCGCGTACAGCAGCCCCGCGCCCGGGATGATGAGTCCGGTTCCGAAGGCCCGCCACGCATCGGACAGCCCGAGAATCTGCGGGATAGCCGCCGCGGCAGCCCAGACGAGCGCGGTGATCGCGAGCGTGCGCCGAAACCATCGGGTGGTGGCCGGTCCGCGCAGACGAATATTCGACGCGGACTGCTGAACCGGTACGGCTGTGCTCATGACGGCTCCCATGGTGTGCGCGCCGCCGGTGGCCGGGCGGGCACGAAAAGGACTGTCGTATCCGATGATTCGACAAGGTGACCGGAGACGGCGACTTCGAGAGGGTGACGATTCGGCCGTCGGCCCCGGCGATGGGCCCAAAAGGTGTGGTAGATACGCACACCACGCGGCCCGAACACCACGAGGCCGGCGAGCAGCACACAGCACACCATGCTCTTGCACCTCTCGATCCCGGTCTGCGGAACTCCAGAATGGCGCCATAAGTAGGTCTATGGCATCGGGTGATCGCGATACAAACTGGCGTCTTTGTTTTATCGCAGCAAACTGCGGTTGCGTAGGTAGCGGCCGCTTATAGGTAATTGCCGCGAGCTATCCACCTATGTGCATTACTTATTGAGCCGGTCGGAATGTGTCGAGCACTTTGTACATTCGCTCTGCGTATCAGCGAGCCGCATGAGCGAAACGGCAGAAAGGTTAGATGGCATGGCTATTCGACCGGTGATACCCTCCATCGAGGCGCCTATCGGCATTGTCCAGATCGCTGCTGCACCCGGGGGTGTTTCCGCGTTGCATCAGCGAGTTCGCGAACCGCGATCCATGGGGCTTCATTTCGCGGCGAAGGCCATCGAGAACGAGATGGCGGAGGTGGGTATACCGGTCTCGGCACGCCGGTAATTCACGGATGGCGTCTCCTGCGTTTCAGGTCGATCGTCCGTATCGAATCGGACAGTGCGCCTGGATATGCGGCGTGTGAGATGCGCGGGAAGTTCGCAGTCCGGCCTGTAAGTTATCCGGTATCGTTCTGGCATTCGTGTGGTCTGGTGACTTTGGCGCGAGCACCTGTTTCAGGATTCTCGGTCGATCCGATCGTCGTCGATATGGTCGATGTCCCCAGTGCGTCGGTGGTTGGGTCGTGTGATTCGTCTGACGACGGCGGATTCGGTCCGGAAGGTCCGCTCGACTCGGGTTCATCGCCGGAAGCAGATAGTGCTGTCCAGGATGGGGCGTCGTGGACATCGTGCCTCTCCGTAGAAGTGGCATCCGCAACCGCGGATGGCGGCTGCGCCTGTAGCGCGGCGACATCCGCTATATCCTTCTTCAATCTGTCGCGGATGGCTGCATCGCCTCCGAAAGACTTCCTTCGAACACTCTATCGATCCGATCGTACGAATGTCCGGTGGCTTCGATTCACCAGACAAGATCGATAACCAGGATTTCCGGATAGGTGGGCCGAGCGCATCGGTAGAAGTCGAGGAAGGTGAGCGGCACTCCTTCCAGAAATATTTCGATTCGGGTCAAGCCGGGCCCTGTCGATGCGCCTTTCGCCTAAGAAGATCCGAGTTGATCTGCCTCGGCCAACCATGCGTTCGAAGACGGTAACCCGATCGTGGGAGACCAAGCGCAGCATGCGCGTACGTTCCCGATGACTCGGACCTACCTATCCGGTCATGCTTATCGCGATTTGTCCGAGCAGAAGTGTGTGGTTCGAGTCAATTGCGGTGGGTCGATCCGCAACTGCTGCGATCCCGGGGCTGCGTTCGAGGAGAAGATCGGCAATGGGGTCCAGCAGCACGGAGTGTGACGTGGTGGAGGGGCGAGGAGACGACCTCGTCGGGCTGACGGATCGGGTCGTGAGCGGGCTGCGTGAACTCGCGCCGCCTGGGTGGCAGCGATTGGAGGCCCGGTTCGCGATGACCGTCGCTGCCGAATCGGCATTGTTGGTGGCCGACGACGGTGTGCGGTCGGCGCGGTGTCCGGTGCCGGACGCGATATGTGATGTGGTGCGTCGGCACCGGCGGGTGTCGGCTGCGTCGGGTGATGGGCCGTGGTGGCGATTGCTGGTGCGGATCGATACTCGTGATGTCGAGGTTGTGGAGGACCGTGGTACGGAGCCGTTTTCGGGTGAGCAGTTGTTTACTCCGGACGCATATCTGGCCGATTTGGAAATCTATCCACGGGATCGGTTGCCGGTGTGGTTGGCAGCGTATGTCGGGCGGGGCGAGTGGCGGTCCAGGCCGCCGCGGCAGGCCGCCGAGGCGGCGCGCGCGGATGAGCGGGCGGGGGTGCGGGCGGTAGCCGTCGCGGGTGAGTTGCCGGACCTCACGGCGTTGTGGGCGCGATGGGCGGCGTTGTCGGCGGCGTTCGTGGCGGTGGGTTCGCAGTTGGGGCCGCGGGTGTGTCCGTCGGTGGGAATATTCGAAAGCGCGGGACACAGTGGTTCGACGTTGACCCTGTTGCCCGGTGATCGGGCGGTGCTGTCGGGCGGGGTGTGGAACGCGCCCGTGCTGGACGCCGTACACAACGTGGGTGCCGGGATGCCGAAATTCTTTGCGGGAGCCCCGGATTGGGTGGCGGATCCGGTGCTCAATACGCGTGTGGCAACGGGTTTGCTTTCGTTTTGTTACTGGTGGGAGGCGGGGCACTGGTATCGGGGTGAGTCCGCGCCGATGTCGGAGTGCGCGCCGGCGGTGCCCGCGGTATGGACGGTCGAGGCGGTAGCGGGGGTGATCGGTGACCTGCTCGCCGATCGGTCGGCCGGAACGCGGGATGCCGCGAAGCGGTTGGTAGCCGCGGCGCAGGCGGGCACCGTGACTCGGGACACAATCGTGGACGTATTCGGGGACAGCGAGCGGATCGATATTGCCGGAGCTCTGTTCCAGTTCATGATCGCGGGGGTGATCGCGCACGACGGCGGCGGTACCGGTGCGATGGAGGCGCTCGATCTGGTCCGTGAACATATTCGGCAGCGAGGTCTCGACACCACGGGATATCCGCTGTCGACGTTGACGGCCGATCGTATCGGTGTGGGGTGGATGGTGCGTTCGCCGGTGCCTGCTGGTGAAATCGCTTTGGACCGTGCGGTCTTCTACGTTGCCGACGACGGTGTCGTGGAGCGCTCGAACTCCTCGGTGCCGCCGTCGGTGTTTGTGGCCGATTTCGAGCGCCGGTTCCGCTATCGCCGTGACGGCCTCGCCTGACGGGAGGAGGGCGGCGACGTGAATCGTGAAGTCCGGGTGGATCCGGACAGTCTGCGATATCAGAGCGTGCGGCTGGCCGAACTCGGCGACCAGGTGGGCCAGACTTACACCGGGCTGCGTGATGCCCTGGCGTATGCCGATGGGTGTTGGGGTGACGACGATATGGGCCTGGCGTTCGCCAAGGATTTCAAGCCGAACACCGACAAGTTGCTGGCCAACCTGCGGTCGATGGCGGAAAGCCTGCACGACATGGCCAATGGAATCAACACCGCTGCAAACGATTTCGAAGCTCAGGATGCGATCGGCGCCGGTCGAATCGCCGACTCGTCCGACCCGCTGGACCCCATCGGCGGAACACCGACCGGTCCGTCTCGAGGCGGCAGGACGGATATGTATTCGCCGGGCAATGGCGCGGGTACAGGTCCGTTCGCGGGCGCCGAGTCCGGCACGGCGCCCGGCGATCCGCTCGCGACATCCGCGGGAGCCCGAGATCGGACCCGCCCTGCCGAGCAAGCATCGCCCGGTGGGTCGCGGAGTCCGGACGGTTCGCGCGGACGATCCGCACCGCAGGATGGTGCGCAGGGCTCGGACCCATCAACCGACGCGGCGGGCCGACGCGGCGGTGAAGAACGCACCGAGCAGCCCGGCCGCCGCTCCCCGTCCTCGGCGGTGTCGCCTCCGGCCACCGCGCGGAATGTCCCCCGTGCGCCGGACGCCGCGGCCACCCGGGGCGGCGGTCCAACGGTCAGCGGGGGACGCGGAGGGACCCCGTGGTCCGGGCGGTCGCCCAGCGCACCCGGCGGGCCCGCGGCCACCACTCCGTCGAGTCCGTCGAATCCGCGATCCGTATCCCCGCCGCGCACGAAGAAGCCCACCGAAGAACGGCAACGCGGCCCTGAGCGACGTCGCCCGGATGAGCGGGCTGGCAACGCTGTACTCGGGTGGCTGGCACGGAGTTTGGTCGAACGACACGGCGTGCAGGTCACCGGGTTCGACACACCCGGCCTGCAGGAACCGGCCGTGCGGGAATTCGTTGCGGCCGTCGATCGAGTGCTGACCGATTATCCGGTGATTTCGGTCGATGTCGTTGCGATAGCGGACCTCGAGGACCGACGTCGAGTGCGATGGAGTTCCGAATCGCGCGGAGACCCGACCAGAGTCGAGAAAACGATCACCCTCGACGGGCAGGCGGCACGAGAGTTGGGTGTAGCCGAAACGTCGCAATCCGAGGGCGAACCGGAGGTGCCGGCCGTCTACGCGGCGACCCTACGCGAATTCGGCCGGGCACTCGACTTTGCCGGTGGCGGTGTCGCGCGCAGGACGGCGCAGCATGTCCTGATCGCGGAGTACATGCATCGGATGGCGGGAAAGTACACCACGCTCGCAGAGTTGGTGCGGGGTTATCGGCGCTGGCGTGCCGAGCTGACCGGAGATTCCGCGGGTGCGTCCGGATTCGACGCGAGCCGAGCACTCGGTGCCGCGTTCGCCGATGTCGTCGTACGCGGCGGCGAAGCGAGTGTGCAAGCACGGACGTTGCACGGGGTTCTGGTCGATGCGACTACGCGGCGGAGGTAGGCGGCGTCGTGGGTGTGTGGTCGTTGAATCCGGTGGAGGAGATCCGCCACGTGTTCGATGGACTGCCAGTGCCTGTGCGGCGTGCGATCGAGATGGTCGTGTTCGGGGGTGATCTGCCGCGCGCCAATGTGTCCGGCATGCGGTGGATGGCGGCTGAGCTGCGGACGCGGGCCGAGGCGGTGAGCGGTCACGCGGATGAGGCGAGAAAGCTTCTCGCGCAGCAGGATTCGGTGGGTGTGCTCGGCGACCGACTGCGCGAGACGTTACTGCTGCAGCAAGACGGCGCGGTCCGGTTGCGTGATGAGGCTCATGTATTGGCTGATCAGGCGGATGGGGCGGCGAACGAGGCGGAGAAGACGCTGTGTGTGATGTTCGCGTTCGGTATCGAGCTGGCGTGGCGGATCATCCGGGTGTTGTCGGCGGCTGCGGCGGCCGGTCCTGGCGGGGAAGCCGCGGCCGCGCCGGTGGTGAGCACGATGCTGGCCGAGGGGCGGGGTGAGGTTCAGCTAATGCGTGCGGGGCTGGAGCAGGCGTTCAAGGCGGGTGCGGCGAAGACGGCGGCGAGGTTGTCGGCGTTGGGGCCGTTCAGGGGCGTTGTGATGGTTGGCAAGGCTGCTGCATTGCCCGCTGCGGTCGATGCTGGTACGCAACTGGTGCAGGCCCTCGACGGCCACCGGGACTGGATTGTCAAGGGGGCGGGGGGTGAGAATCCGCGGGGTATCGATCTGACGTCGATCGAGGCGGCGGGTGCGGCGGGTGCGGGTGGCGCTGTGGGTGGCATGCTCGCGGGCCGGTTCGCGCCGAGTGTGATTCCGCGGATGGAGAGCAGTCGCACGCTACAGGGGCTGGTACACGGGACGGCGGGCGCGGTGTCGGGTCTGGGGGCGGCGGCGTTGGTCACGGGTTGGCCGGAGCATTTCGATCAGGTGCTTGCACCGCTGCTCAACGGCGGATTCGCCGGGGTGGTGAATGCGCGTCCGGGTGCTCACTCGGATTTCGGTGCGTCGTCGGGGGCGGTCGTAGACGGCAGTGGCGCCTTCACTCGGCCCGACCTGGCCGCCGCAGCTCGCGGCGAGGATGCCGCACAGCTGATACCGGCTCGCCGCAGCGATGGCACCGCGTTGCCGGAGCAGGTTCTCCCGCAGGTCGAGGTGTCGGCGGAATCGAGGCAGGCGTGGGAGGCTGCGAAGTCGGCATGGACAGCGGCTCCGGATACGGTAATCGCCGACGGTGCGCGCAGCGAGCTGCCGCAGGTCGTGGCGGACGGGACCGCCGCGTCGGTCGGGTCCGGCGAATCGCGGTCGCTCGCGGAGGCGACTGGTCGTGGTCAGGTCACACCCGGTGCTGCGGCCGGGGTGCCGGGCCACTCGGAGACGGCCACGCCGGTTGAGCGCCCGCAGCGAGGCGAATCCACGGCCGGTACGAGTGAGCCAGTGCTGCGAAGGATTGAAGCCGGTGGGGAAACGTCTGCGCCGCCGAAGGTTTCGACGAGCACCCCGATACGCCCTGTCGGAACCGGGCACGAAACGACCGCTGCCACAGGCGAACACCGATCGCCAGGGAATGAGGGGCCCGGCGGGACAGGGAAGCAAGGCATCCCCACCGTTGAACCTCGCCAGAAGGCACCCGCTGGCGCACACCCGGTCGCGGCTCCCGAGGACGGGCACGCATCGACTGCTACCAGGGACCATGGATCGCCGAGCAGCGAGGAGCACGATCGCACCGGGAAACGCGGCGCCTCGGCCAATGAACGTTACGCAGAGAGGTCGGCCGGCGCGGACCCGGCCGCAGTGTCTGGTGCCAGGCACACATCGGCCGTTGCCGGGGAGCAGGACACCTCGGCCCGTCCCGAAACGCCGACTCACCCCGATCCGGCGGCGAGTTCACACGACGATGCCGGTTCGTCGGCATCGAACTTCCGCGATCATGCCGACGAGGTGCTGGCCGAGTTCCACGCGCGTTCGGGTGACCACCTCCTGGAGGAACTGCGGCTGTCCAATCTTCCCGACGAGGTGTTGAAGGCCGGGTTGTTCCACCCCGACGAGCGGGAATCGTTGATCGCTGGGATGGCGATCATCCAGCGGCAGACGTCCGACGGGGCGCCCGGGGGGATGGTGCTGCGGCCGCCGCAGCTGGAGGGCGGGTTCGAGATGGCCCGGCGACCGGTGCAGATGCTGCCCGGCCAGGGCAAGACGCTGATGTTCATGTCGTACTCGATGAACCAGGCGGTCCGCCACGGTTCGGTGCTGCTGGTGACGACCGCGGACGGGCTGGCGCATCGGGAGTTCACCGAGTACCAGCGGGTGTTGGGTGGCTTCGGGATCGACGTGTTGCGGGCCGACCAGGAGAAGGGTTTCGGTCCGGTGACCTCGGGCCGGCCCGCGATCGTGGTGGCCACCGGTGAGACGGTCGGACACCTGTGTAACGCCGGTCACATGCCACCGCGCCGGGCGGTGATCGACGAGATGGACGCGATCGTCGACCGCGGGGAGAGGACGTTCATCCGCTCCGAGATCGCCGCTGGCGCCGCCCCCGAGGCGACCGCGCGGGAGGTGTTCGCCGCCCACGACTTCCTGGCCGACGCGCTCGTGAAAGGTCAACTGTCGCATGAGGATTTCGGCCTGAAACGGATCGCCGAAGAAGTCGACGTGGAACTGCCCGACGGAACCCTCGAGGTGGGGACGGAGTACTGGTACGACGGACAGGCGGCGCTGACACCAGCGGGACGGGCGAAGGTCGAGGCGCTGCCGGACGGGAACCGGTGGCTGCGGCACATGGGAAGGTCGCGGCTCGAGATGGCCGCCTCCGCCGAGTTCACCTGCCGCAACAACACGCACTACGTGATGGATCAGGGCAAGATCGTCATCATCGATCAGGGCGAGCACGGCTTGCAACGCAATCCGAAGACCTCGAGCGAATCACGATGGAGCGCCGAGCCGGGCAAGGCGAGCCTGGCCCAAGCCGTCGAGGCCAAGGAGATCCGGGCCGCCGAATCCATCGGGATGAGCGCCGAGCGGCACGGAATCGTGGTGCGCGCCGACGCCGACTCCGCCAAGAGCATCACCGCGGCCGAGATCTACGGCACCGATCGCTTCTTCGATCACATCACCGGCGCCTCGGGCACGCTGACGGATCTGGGTGGGGTGCTGAAGACCGTATACGGGCTGGAAATACCGCACGCGGTCGATCCGTTCAACCCGTCGCGGTTGGTGGAGGGCCAGCCCGACGTGCACGAGAACACCAGGGCCAAGCTGAACGCGCTGGCCGGATACGCCCACCAGATGTGGGACGGCGGGCAGGGCCGTTTCCAGGAAATCCTGTGCCACCGCAACGATTTGGTCGACAAGCAGGTCCGGGCGCTGCTGCGCACGGGGGTGCCCCGGGAAGCGATCGAGGCGGTCGACGCCGACCGGATCGCCAAGTGGGGTGCGGACTGGGAAACCGAGTTGCAGAAGGTCTTCGACGCCGCCGGTGAACAGGGCAGGATCCTGGTGATCAACCGGCAGGGCCAGCGCGGTGTGGATATCTCGGTATCCGACGCGGTGCTGGCCAAGGGCGGCATGCATGTGTGGATGACCGAGGTCCCTGAACACAAGTACATCTACGACCAGGCCAAGAACCGCACCGCCCGCAACGGCAAACCCGGCACAGCGCAAGCATTGATGTCGCCGCAGGACGCACTGATCCGCAACGCCATGCACCTGCGCGGGGTCCGCGAGGCAGTGATCCACTACGAACAAGCCGTCGCCGACTACCGAACCGATCCCACTCCCGCGACGCACGACAACCTCGTCGCGGCAGGCCACAAGTTCGCCGAGCTCGTGCCCGGGCTGCGAGATCGCGCCCACCACCGTGCCACCGCCGATTTCATCCTCCACTACGCACCCAACACCGACCCGTCGATGACGCGCTGGGACCCGAGTAACCTCGTCGGACCGGACCAGCTGGTGGACCGGTCCACGCGGCTCGCCGGGCTACTGGAGATTCCCACGTCGACCGCGACTGCTCTCGCGTCGGCGCTCGGCCAGGACCACGCGCTCGACCAGAACGACGCCCACATACTGCTCGACCGGACGAACCTCCCACCCGCCGCGGTGGCAGCACTGCGTCAGCACCTCTACGCGACCGCGCCCGGAAAAGCTGTGCAATATGCGCTGTTCACCGATGAACAGGCGCTCGATGAACTCATCCCGCGACGCGACCGGCTGGCCGAGGCGATCGGCTGGAAGAACCTCGCGGAGATCGAGGGCGCGGAAGGACTGCGCCGTGTCGGCGCCGCCATGACCATCGCCCAGCGCGACCTGGCCCAAGCCCTGGATGTTGCCGACTCTGACGCCACCACCGCAAAGGCCCGGGATGTACTGGGCGAAGCCGTCGCTCGGCAGCTGTCCGGCGACAGCACCCACCGGGTCGCTCCGGGTACGAATGCCCATCCCGCAGATCGGACCGTTGCCGATAACCCAGTGGCCGACGACCTCGCGGCCCGCAGTGCTGTTAATGAGAACCCCGACGCCGAGAACGTCGTTGCCGCGGCGTCGCTCTACTTGGCCACCGCCGCGTTGCTCGACCTGGTTAACCAGATACACCGGCACAGCCCGAACAGTTGCGTCAACAACGGCGTGACCGCCATGCGAGTGCTGTGCGAAAAGAACGCGGACCGGTTCACCATGCCGCCCGGTGAAATACCGCTGTGCGGCCACAAATGGGACACCGTCAAATCGTCGTTCCGCCACGGCTCGCGCAAGGCGGCCGATTCGCTGGATCAGGCCGTCAAGTCGCTGAAGAAGCGGCCGGGAGGCATTCAAGTCTTGGTCTACAAGTGGAAGAACACCGAGGGACAAGGCAGCGACGAGGCCGACAATCACCTGGTGCTGCTGGTCAACGACAGCAAGTTTGTCGACTCCCCGAACCTGAAGGTGGTGGACCTCGCGGCGTCCCGAGACGGCAAAACCGACAATGATTTCGGCCCGAATGACCTGCAGTACCGCCATGCACTGCTGAACAAGGCCGTCAGGTTCGACACGTGGCAGCGCGAACAGCAGAAGTTCATCGACAGAGTGCCCGAAGCCGAGCGGGCCTTCTGGACCATCGACTTCGATCAGCACGGCGAGCTCGTTCCCGACTCGGCCGCCCACGTCAATCGTCGCACCGAGATCAGACTGTCCCCGGAACGAATCCGGGAAATCGACGAGATCGGCGAATCGGTGCGTGTGCACGACTCGCCGAGATCACTGGACGTACCGCTCGGTCAGCCGTCCACGATCCCTGCGAACTCGCCCGACGAGCCGAACTTCCCCCAGCAGGCCGAACCCGCCAAGGTCGGCGGTCGCCCATACGACAGCACCGATCCACCCGACCCGGCACCCGAACGCGGGCAAGTTCCGTCGACACCCGAGGCCCTGCCGAATCCGCCCGCGACCACCTCGAACGACCGCGTCGGCAGCCGCCCACCGGAGTTCACGCCCGACCCGGATGATGGGCAGCCTGCGGCCGAGAATCTCGAGACGCGGCCTGAGCCCTCCAGGCCGGATCCGATCCATGCCACGCGAGAAGAGCTCGCCCAATGGGCAACTCGGCTGTCGGATCACGGTCTGCGGACATATCTCGCTGGCACACATGCTGAAACGTCGGCGCACATCGAAGCCGTTCATCGCGGAGAACCACCTGCGATCGAGGTGGCCATCGGTACGGCTCGAGTTCAGACCGCGCTGGCCGCCGAACAATGGCGCCGGATCGCCGACGGCGGTCCCGAGGCGGCGATCGCCGCGGCCGATGCCGCCACCGGCGTATTCGAGATCATCGGGGCGCTCCACGTGGCCGGGACGAGGACAGCGCCCTTTGATGACGATCTCGACACACTGACCCGATTCCCAGAGCAATTGGTCGCTGCCGCTGCACTCGGCGCAGTACGGATCGTCGATGGGGCGGACTGGTCAAGGCTTGCCGACGACCACCTGGTCGCGAGTCGGGGCGGCGACTGGGATCGAGAACTGATCCGCTCGCTGCGCTCACTACCGTCGCAAGCAGCTGAGTTCGCTGAGGCCCTCACCGGCTCGGACCGGACCTTTGGCGAGGTGGCCCGGCGATATATCCCCAATGCCTACCGGGCGGCGCTGCATTTCCTGACCTACACCCGTGATACCGAGCAGGCGATCGACCGGCTCCGCGATCTGGATCATGCAGTCGCGGCTTCGGTCGACCGCCTCGGGCCTTCCGAGCCTGCCACAGCAGCGGGGCTGTCACTCTTTCAGTTGCGCATAGACATTCATCAGGCGATCGCGGCTGCCGGAGGCGCGGTCGCCTCGGCGATGCGGTCCAGCACTATGCACGCCTTCGAGGAGAATCCCCTCCTGCCGCAGATGATCGCGTGGATCGTGCGAGCGCTCGACGTCCTCGCCCACCACGGCTCCGAAACGCGAAGACCGATCCGGCCGTCCTACACTGCTCACCCGGTCACCCACGGGCAAACGTTCACCGACGACGATTATCGAGATGAAATCCCCCCGGGCCTCCGGCCGCGCGTGCTCGGGGTGCTCGACACGCAGTTCGTGACCCCGAAAGAAACGTCTGTCGACCCCCTTGGCGCAGAACCATCCGGGATTTCCATCGTCATGGACCGGTGGGGTCGAATGCTCGGTGACAGCGAACACGCTCACATGATCCATCTGCTGTCGGCGATGGGGGAGGAGGTGGCCGGGTGGGGCGTCGTGTTCACCGACGAGAACGGGCGACCGGAGGGCCAGGTGTATCCCTACGCGTGGGGCGCCGTATCCGACCCGATGGCCACCGCTCAACTTCGCGATGTGCTCGCCAGAGCGGGGTTCGACCTCACCGACGCAGGCTTCGACAACGAGCGCCAAGCCGACCTGTGGCAGGGCAACTCGGTGCCGGTGTCCGAGCTGTTCACGATGCCGAAGTCCGGTCTCCAGAACAGCATCGTGGCAATCTTCGCTGCGTACGACGATCGTTTCTGGGTGAGGCCCGTTCGTGAAGATATAACACAGAGCGCCGACGAGGTACGGGTGCCGCTGACCCTCGGCCCGCTTCGCCGCGAACCAGGACATATCGAGGTCGTCGCTTACCGGGAGGGCGAGCGCACCGTCGTCCGGTATCGCGACCCCGACCTGGGTGCCGAACCCGAGCAGGTCGCCCTCGTGTTCGACGAGTTGCACCAGCGGATGACCCGGTGGGTGGCCGAATCTGAGGGTGTCGAGTGGCACCCGGACACCGCCGAGGTGGTCCATACCTTCAAGCAGCATCTCGATCGATCAGACGCGAGCCAGGACCGGCCCGACGGTCACATCGGAAGCCGCCCATCAGATGCCACACCTGAGTCGGGCGATCCGGCTCGACATTCGTCGACGGTTCCGTTCAATCGGACCTACACCACACCCGGTCCCAACCAGCCGAAGGAATTCATCGGCAGCAGGCCGCCCGAGTCCGACGCCGCCGATGAGCGGACCGCTCAAATCATTCGCAACCGCGCGGACATCGTCGAGGAACTGCAGGTTGTCGCGGCGCGGCGCGGAGAAGAGCCGCCGGTTCGAGGCGAGGAGGCGGCGGCCTTGGACGCGTGGCACCAGGACCATGCCGCAGCCGTTGCCACCATTTCGACGTTGACCGGTGCCGACCCGATACTGGTGACAACCCATCTGAACGACGTGCTCAACATCCTGCACAGGCGGTTGAATGCACTCACCCGATCACAATGGGACCAACTGCTGGACAGCGCTGGACAGGAGCGGTTGACACGGCTCGGCTCCTGGATCGGCTGCGGCCTGACACTGGAAGACGATGTTCAACGGGCCACCGCACTGGCCATCGAGGGAACACCGGACACCGCGCTCAACACGTCGAACATCGACAGAGCTGCCCAGCGGAGCCGGGAGCTCGACGACATGTTAGGTCGCTCCACTGTCGCGCCGGAAGCCGCCGTCGATGTCGGCGCCCAAGGCCGACTGAGTGCGCTCGATCGCCTTGCCGCCGCGTCGGACGCCGCCGCCCTAACTGGCCGCCTCTTGGCGGCTCTCGCCGACCACCAGCAAACGGCCCGACTGATCCAACTGACCAATACCCGGATCGATCTGGACCGAGCGTTGGGCAAGCGTGGCGGCCAAGGCGATACCGCTGAACACGATCGTCCCGCTGGGACCATCGGTAGTCGTCCACTGGATCAACCCCAGCCGAACGAACCGGGCCAGAAAGACCGCCCATCGGCGCCTTGGTCGCGCAGAGCCGGCAACCGCCCACACGACAACTCCGCCCCCGCCACACCCGAAACCCGGCAGGAGTTCCAGACCGCCTCGACAAGACCGGATACCCGTCAGCATCTCCAAACCAGCGGGCAGCCGGGCGGATACGCCGGCAACCGCCGGGCCGACAGTACTGATCCGGACGGCCCCGACAGTGGCCCGGTTACCGGCCGCGGCGGCGATGTCGACATCCGAGACGGCGGCCCACTCGTGCTCGGGCCGACGGGAGCCATCACCCGCGGCCGCCCGCAGGTAATCGGTCGTGATCGGCGCGACGACATCGACTACGACGCCGTCGCCGCAATGATTCGCGGGTACGAGTGGCCAACCGATCCCGCACTCGGCGAGATCTGCCGACAGCAAGGATTCGACGGTTTGCCGGTCGTCGCCGGGCCAACCGCACTCGATGACCTCATCGCCGCGGGCGGGCTCGAGTTCTTCCGTGGTGTGAGCGCCAGAGGTCACGTGGAGCTGTTCCGCAGCGGACCCTACTTCCCCGGACGATGGCGGGTTGCCAACAACGGCAACGGGACATACGTCACGACAAGCAGAAAAGCGGCCTTGGAATACGCCGCCGACCGTCCGGAATGCGTGATCCGGATGGTGCTGAATCCCGACGCCGTTGCCCAGACGGTGAATTACGACCGCTTGCGGGCCGAGCAGCGGGAAGAACTCGACTCCATTGCCGCGGAACTGCAGCACCTGGCCACGATGCGGCAGACCCACGATCGGATCGCACGCCAGGAGACCCTCCGCAATCGCCGGGAAGTGCTCTCGGATCTGGGACGATTCGCGGCGGCGATGGGTTACCCGGCCTACCGGGCAATCAGTCCGGGTAGTGGCTACCACGGCGAGTATTGGGTGCTTCTCGACCGCTCGGCGGTCATGGCTCAGGGCGTCCCAGGCTCTGGCTCTCCGACACGCCGAATGCCTGCGCGCCAGGTGTCGGGCCCCGAGCTGCCGCCCCCTGGGCATCTGGCTCGGATCATCGCGGGCACGAGCGAACAGGACACGCCGTCGAACAGCCGCCCGGCCGAAGGCGAATACCGCGATTCATCGGCGCGGATGCCGATCACGCCGTGGAGCGCGGAAACGGAACCGGTTCAGCTGTCGACGCCTCACAGCTCACCGGCGACGCCGATCGACGATTCCGAGCGCGGCGAGGACGACCCGAGTTCGGGCGGAAACATCGGCAGCAGACCATCCGACAACTTCGAACAGCACGATTCCGCGGATGCCGGGTCGGAAGTCCGGCGGGCGTTGGCGCGCCGGGTCGACGGCAGAGCTGCGCAGCTGCGGCAGGAACTGGTCGAACTGCTCCGGCCCCACGACATCGATGTCGACGAACTATTGCGCACGGGTTCGTCCACCTGGGAGAGCTGGTTCACCCGGTATCGGCAGGTTCGCGGCGACCTGGTCGGAATGCTCGATATCGAGCGCGGCCAGGCGGTGGACGACGAGTGGATCCATCACGTGCTGGCGGAGCGGCACGAAAAGGGTTACACGACACCGGCACTCACGACCGCCGGACAAGCGTTCGTCGAATCTGCTGCGATCGCGAAGCTAGTCGACGAGATTCATCGCCTGAGCACATGGGCGCGCACGGTCGAGGCGGTGGAAGCGGAGCTGGCGCGTAGGGATGTGGAAGTGCACGGGTTGGTCGCCGAGGTGGAGCGGCAGATCGCGGCCAGACAACTGCTGGAAGCGCAAGCGCGCGACCTCTTCTGGCTGGGAACGGCTGTGGAGGAATACGAGCGGCGGCTGTCGTTCGATCCGTCGCAACACCCATCCTTCTCGGCGGCTCGGCGCTACCGCGTGTCATCCTCGGATTCGCGGCACGGGATGCTGCTGCTACTCGCTCGTCTGCGACACCTCTCGGAGGTCGCAGACTACTCGGAGGGACAGGCGGACACAGGGCTGCGCCAATTGATTTCGCAGGCGGACGAGTTTGTCGATCTCTACGACACGAGCCATCTGCTCAGAACCGATCTGCGCGCCGCGCTCGAGCATGTGAATCGGACGCTGACCAGTGTTCCCGGTGCGGTGGACGGAAACTCGTGGCGCTTGCCCGAACTCTCCGATTCCGCGTCGTTCCGTGAGTGTCTGGTCGCTGTGCGTGACGATATCGCGCACCGGAGACTACATAACCTCCTCACCCTGCTGGACGGGCTGAGCGGCGAATTCGGGATCGATATCCCGGCACTCGACGAACCCGGCGCGGGCATGTATGACGTGAGTCGATTGATAAGCGTGCCGCCAGGGCAATCGGAGCGGCTCGACACCACCATTCGCCTGATTCATCCACTCGGCCGCGCGCGTAAGCAACTAACGGGCATCGACACGATCACCGCGGCGATGGACGAGGCCGACCACCGTGTGAAGCTGGGCCGGGAGCGGCTCATTCGCCTGGTGTGGGACCACCTACGGAAGTATCCGAAGGATCGTCGGATCAGCTGGGGGGTGTTCGAACCCGATCCGATGACGATGCGCGAGGCGGCGCGCGTTTTTGCGGACGAACTGCCGGGCGACGGGTGGGGCGAGCCGACTCCTCTGGAAGAGGTACGCCGACGCGTGGCCGCGTTGCGACAGGATGCCACGGCGGCATACGCGGCGCATCTTGCTGAGCGTTACCTCGGATTGCGGCAGCTGATCGATGCCTTCGACGACGAAACCCCGTGGCGTAATTGGTACTACAAGCTCGACAAGCATGGTTCGACGCTCAGCCGGCTCGTACAACGACGGCGTCAGGCCGACCTGACGGGCCGTGCGGCCGAGTATCGGCTGTGGCAGCGCGCCGCAAAGATCGATGCGAACCTGACCCGATGGGAGACGCTCCCGGAGGTGCGAGAAGCGCTGTGCCGCATGGTGAAACGCGACCTGTGCTGGCTGGTACTGGTGTTGGGATCCGATGCTCCGGAACCGCTGCGCGCACTGGACTCGGTCCGGGTGGACGAGCTGCTGATGGATTCCGTACAGCCGGCGCTCAGGGACGTGTTCTTCCGGCTGGCGGACCGGCATCCGCGAGGCACCGTTGTGCGGGCGCGCGCCGATCATTGCGTTTCCCTCGCCGAAATGGTCGGTGATGTCGACAAGATCGGCAACGAGACAACCGATATCGACCGATTCGACGCGGATCTGACCGAGTGGCTTCACGCGGCGCTGGGCACCGTGGGGGAGACGGGCGGACTCGAGGTCGCCCCCGACGACGGCGCTGTGGAATATGGTCCTCCCGACGCCCACTCGCTCAGTCAGAGCGCGCCGCTGACAGCGGCGTTGCATCGGGCCCGGACCGGCAACAAAAACGTCGTCGTGCCAGAAGATGTCGGTTTCGACGGGGTGTCTTTCGACAGCTATGTGGAGTCGCTACAGGGACTTCCGCAGCGGTTTCCGGTCGACGCGGATCATCCGCATCGATGGGTCGCGAAGGCGCTGCTCGACATGGTGGCGAGTCGTCCGGCAGACCAGCGTGCCGGAGTGTCGATCATTGTGATCGACGTGGCGCGTGCCGTGAACGAGCACGGTGTGGGCGCGTATACGTACCGTGTCGAATACCGCTGTGACGAGCGAGGAAACAACGGCTGGCTCGAGGTACAGGATCCAGGCAGGGGGCTGCGGCGGGCTTGGGACGGCGCGACGAACTCGGCCGCCCTGGCCGGTGTCTGGGTGATGGGTTTCGACCGGGCGGGCAACGCCTTGCGGTTGCCGGGCGCGGGACCCGGCGCGATCCCACCCGGTCTGCGGATCGGCCGAGTGGCCGCTACGGCCGGGGCTTCCCAAGACAGTGCGTTCGCTGTTCGGCCCGACGGTCTCGGCAGGAGTCAGCCTTCGCCCGGCGGGGAAGTCGGTACGATTCCGCTCGACCCGCAGATCGGCGAGCGCACGGGGGACCGCGCGACGGTGGCCGCCTGGCGTGGGCGTGCTGGATCGGGGACGTTCCTCGCCAGGCACTATCCGATGCCCGAACTGGTAACGGGCAGTACCGATCCTGCGCGGATCGCGGCACGTCGGATGTATGCCTTGTGGCAGGCGCACATTACCGACCGAGGACGGGGGAAGCTTCGTAGCCGACGGGATGCGGCGGCCACGCCGTCGGCTCGCCGCAGGGTGTTGTTCGAACTGTATGCGTGGGTGTCGCATCAGCGCTCTGTGCATGCGGTCTGGGCCGTCGAACGCGTGCGTGATCCGAATGCCGGCGACCTGCACCCGGCCGTGGCGCGTCGCAATGCGCGCCGTGATCCCCATACCGTCGAGCCTGACAAGTTCCGCAAGCGGCTCGTGCCCGGCGAGCCGAATTTCGACATGTTCGGTGCCCGTGGCCGCGAACTCGACGGGGCCCGGTTCGATCCGGAAAGCGGACGATGGGAAGGCGGGTCGGAAACTCCCGCCTTCCGCACATTCCGCATGGCAGGTGAACGCATCAGAGCCAGGTTTGCGGCGGAATCGCCGACCAGCGAGATATTGCGGAATATCTTGGATCTGCCCGACGGCACTCGGGTCAACGGCAATACCCTGTTGATGGGCGCTGCGGCGGAGGCAGCCAGCGCAGAAAAACAACAAACCACGCCCGGCCGGATCGATCCGTTCGATCGGAACGCCGAAAAGTTCATAACGGTGACGGCGGAGCCACACGATCAACGACAGATCTTCGAGGCCGCGATCACCGAAATCGACGAACTGCTCGAGGAGCGTTCGCCGGAACCTTCGGCCGATCTCGTTCGGCGTTTCGCCAATGCGGTGTATCTGCTCTTCCAAGCGCCGTTGATGCATCGTGGCAGCGACACGACGATCAGAATCTTCGCGGCCATCGTCTACGAATTCATGTTCGGTACGGCGCTGACTCATCAGCACGACGTGGATATCCAGGCATATTCTAGAAGTCAGTCGGATTTCGTCGATTGGTTCACCGCCGCGCACGATGAGAGCAGATCTCAGGACGCGGTGGTGTGTTTCCGGCGAGGACTCGATCGTGTGCGCGCGGTGACGGGCGCACATGTGGGAACGTGGAAATCTGCCCAGGTCACTGGCCGAGGAGTTCTTCCGGTACCGGCGCAGGTGGCCGCGGGCGGCGTTTTCCGCGAGATCGCCACGTGGGGGCTGCTCGAGCAGCAACTGTCCCTCGAACCGCCGGGAACCACGATCCTCGTGGTCCACTGGCCGCGCGGCATCGTCGATGCTCCGCCGATCGATTTCATCGATTCGCGGTCGGCGCACACCGTCGTGCTGTCCCGTGGTCATGTCGCGGGCATGCTCGAGTTCTACGAAACAGACGACGATCGCGTCCATGAATACTCCTACGGCCGGCGCCCTGCCGACGCTGTGCTACCGCCCGAGGAAAACCGTCTGGTCGCGATCAAATACGACCCTGCGGGCAACCTGGTACCCCTGGACGGCCCCATTGTCCTCCCACCACTGCCGATCGCAGACCGTACACCCGCGGATCCGCAGGGGAATCCGCCATCGCCGACTCCGCGGCCCGCGAAGGCGGCAGCTGACAGCACAACATCCAATGCTCCGAACCCGCAGGCCGGTGCTCGCGAGGCAGGCCCCGAAACCGATGCGGACATCATCCGAATCGACACATTCCGGCGCTGGTACGAGGCCCGCGCGCGGAACCAGGAGGCCGGGTTCGTCACGCAGAGTCTCGGGCAGTACGCGCGGATGCACGGCGTGGACGGCCGTCGGATCAGGTGGTGGCTCTCGGCTATCGGTGTTGAACCCGACAGTGCGCCTGATGAATTCGTACCGCATCCGCATGCTTTTGGCGTCGCTCATGATTGGTCGCATGCCGTTCGCACGTACCTCGCGTTGACACCCGGCGAGATGGATGTTCTCACCGACGCGGCTCCAGGGACCTGGCAGAATGTCGAAGGTGGTCAGCAGCCGGCTGCTGACCACATGCGGGCGCTGTTGCGCCGTGTTCCCGATGCCCGCCATCTCTATGCTCCGCTCTCCCAGGTCTTCTGTCCGGAGCTGGCGGCGGACGCACCGGCCTATGTCGGCAGCAGCCTCCGGCGGTTCCGTGAATTCACCGGTGCGACCCATGAACAACTCGCGGACGAACTCGGCGTCATCCCCACGACGATCCTGAATCGGGAGGTTGCGTCTCATCTGGCGCCCATCGGGTGGGAGGCGCATCTGCGTGCCCTGGCCGCCCGGTTGTCGGAGGCTATCGACGGCGGTGCCCCCATCGGTATGTGCCTGCGGGTACTGCGGCTGCGAGCCGGTCTTCCGCGTCGTCATCTCGCGGCCAAGATGAAAATGGTGGAGGATACCGTCGCCGATATCGAGGCGAGCCGTGCCCAGCCTTCGAAAGATATCGTCGAAGTGTATCTCTGCTCGATTATTCCCGGTACGCCGAATTTCCCGGAAGGGTACCCGCATGCGGGTGGTTATCTCCGTTATCGCCGGGAGCGGGCCGGTATTCCTCTGTTGCAGGCGGCGACCGCGATGAGCATGACGGAAGTTATGATCGGAAAGCGTGAGAGAGGCCTTGTTCCGCTGTCGATGGAGATGGTGGACGCGTATCTCGGAGACGATGAGTTCGATCATTCTCTCCGCAGTGCCATCGTGGAGTCGTTTCCGATCACTCGACTCGTAAGGCAGCGCAACCACGACTACGCCGCCGAAATATTCCTCTTCCCCGACCCGCGCCTGACGAGATATCCGGTCGAGTATCTGGCCGAATTTCAGCGGGTGAACAGGCTCGCCGATAAAGATATAGAACGTTTGTTTGGCCACTGGAAGCCGGGTCGAACGGCGTCGGCCCGCGTAGACGGTGCGCTCCGGTTGTACGACCGATTGCTGTGGCAGGGCGGTCATTGGAACGGTTTTGCCGCGGCCTGGGGATTCTCGTACCGCATGGATCCGTTCGGGGAATCGGCTCCGGACCCCGGCGACTTCGATTCGATACTCGACTGGAAGGAGGCCACCCGCTGCTATCACCGGACGGCCGCAGCGGCTTTCCGGGACGTTAGGGGCCGATCGGGTTTTCGGGGTGCCTCCGCCGCGGAAAAGCAGGCCGCACTCGCCAAATTGCACCGGCTGCGTGAGGAGGGCTATGTCTCGGCGGCCATGACGCTGCGCGCGGCCGAGCGGTTCCATATTTCGGATCCGAACGCGGCGCCAGCTGGCGACACGAACTCGGATCCAGCGGTGCCGAAGTCGCGGAACGTGGTCCGACGGCGGACCCCGTGGTCGTCGCGTGCCTCGGCGCCCACCGTGGAATGGAATGCCAAACCCGCAGCGCCGCAGTCCGTTCCGGTCGATCGCCCTTGGCCCGACGGTGCACGGCCGTCGGACGATGCAGGTGCGGGCTCTCCGTCGTCGGCGGGTGGTGGGCAGGTCGCCGCTCGTGCGGTGTCTGCGAGCGCCGGAGCCTCGGCGCCCCTGGCTTGGGAGGGTGTCGATCCGGTTCGGATCGCCGAAGAGTTGACGGCGAAGTGGGATCGCTTGGAAAGGGCCGTCGGGTTCGACTATCCAGGGATCGATCCGGAGGCGGTTCGCGAGATCGCTCGGGCGATAGACGACCTGTATACGAAATACCCGGATATCAATATCCGAGAAGTGCGCATCGTCGATCCGATCGAATGGCCGAACAAGAAATATTCCACGTATGCGGATAATAGAGCTTCCGCGCACACCGATAATACTGTCTATGATGACGGAGAGCTCGGCAGCATAATACTGGTCAATGTGCACCGCCTCCTCGATCCAGAAAGCTACTACGAGCAATCTCGAGAATATGTTCGGACCGGATTCCACGGCCCCGGTGCGGAAGATCGACCGTTCTACCGCCTGATCAAACACGAGGGCGGCCACGCGTTGGAACGAGTCAGACCGTGCCGCCATATGATTGTGGCAGATCTGCTCGATTCCTATCTCAACTATAGTGACCGAAAACTCTCATTCAGCGGGTGGCTCGACGATGGCCCGGAGAAGCTTTCCGGATACAGCTACAAGTCCGATGATGATCCGCACAAGGAAAGAACCGTGCAGCCGGACGAGGCTGGGCCGGAAGGGTTCTGGGCAGGCGATGCTCGCCCCTTGAATCCGCGCAGCCCCACCGGCACGGTGCATCGGCGGTGGGCCGCCGACCACGAACCGATGCGCTACAAGCCGCTGGGGTTCGAAATGGATATGCTGCGGGCGTACTGGCCGAAGCCATCGCCAGGCGTTTCTGTGAAGGAAATGTCCGTTGATATCGGCGCAGCCAGGGTACGGGTGGTGGGAGAACAGCCTGGGCCCGGTGAAGCCTGGCGAATCGCACCCGCGAACGGCGTTTTTCCCGAGCACGATGTACTGGCGAAAGCGTTATCCGGTCTGCGGGCAGCGTCCCCGCGGGAGTTGAGCGCCGCGATCGGCCAGAGTCTGGGTGTCGGCGGCAAGCAGGCCAACGGGCTGCACATCAGTGCCCAGCCGCCGGAGGGTGCCGCACGCCGGCACCGCAACCAGCCGACGAATTCGGCGATACTCTCGAGCGCTTCCGAATCTTCTGGCAGCACAAGCACACCCAGCGAGACTCCGGTGCCGGACAGTCGGAAACCGGGCACCAGCCCAGACGTACCCGGCGGCCTGGTCGGCGGCATCACCGACGATCTGGTCCATGGCCACGAGAACCCTACCGAGGACCGCCCGGACGGTCCAGGTGGTCGCATCGGTACCCGACCTCACGAGAATGAGCCGGACCGGGGCATGCGTCCGTGGGCCGGGTTCACAGAGCTCATTTACGAAGGTCGCGCCCACGAGGACACACTGGAAGGTACGCCGGGGTCGGCTGTGCCGATCGGCGCGGAGATCGAGGGGATGCTGGCCGAGCACGGTGTGGTGCTGGGACGCGCGGCAGCGGCCCCGGCGCTGGGTTCGCTCCTGCCAGGTGCGCCCGACGTTGTCGAGGTGTCGGTTCCGCAGTGGCTGTATGAGCGGCTCAGGGCGGAAGGCTGGGCTTGGGCGCCTATTCCCGGGCGTCGGGGCGGACGCTGGCTCGAGCGTGGCCGGGTGCGGGTGACTGTGGGTTGGCACGGCGTGGTGTCGCACGAGGATCTGCTGAGTCGGGCGTGGCAACAGGCGGCGGATGGTATGCACTTCGCCGGGCTGCCCGATATCTATGCCTGGACGCAGCAGCGGGGTCTGCCGCAGGATCTGGAGTTGGTCGACCGGATCAAGGACCATCTGCTGAGCCGGACGTGTCCGCCGTTGCCGGAGAACATGATTCGGCGCGAGATCAGCGAGGTGACCGAGATCCTGCGGTCGGGGCTTCCGCAGGAAAAAATCGGCCCGGAGTTCGACGAGGAGATCCGGCGGAGTATTCGGCTCGCAGCCGAAGGGCTGTTCGTCAACCGGACACTATACGGCCACCCGGACGTCGGTCGCGCCAATCACCTCTACGACAACGCCTTCGAACTGCGCGAGTTCGGCGTGGCGGCCTTCTATCACAACGGCATGGACGTCGCCGCGGACCTGCGCCACATTCTGGACAACGGCAAGCTGCGGAGTGCGGATGTGCGCGACATCATGCTGGCGATGGTCGCCGACGCGTGGAGCGACATCGTGTACGGCGGCGGGCGGCGTGCGGACAACCAGCACGGCTATGACGAATTGCGTTCGGCGCAACTGCTCCACGACCGCGCCCTAGCGCACGGCTGCGACCCGGGCACTGCCCGGATCCTGGGATTCGCGGTGAACGGCACCGGTTTCGACGAGCGGGTCGGAACCCAGATGATCGCGTCGCCGAGCCCCGTCGAGGAGATGCGACAGCGCTGGCAGCTCTCCGACGACGAGTTCGCCCGAGCGACGACTATTGCCCGGTGGGTGGCCACGGGGTCCGATCCGGCCCCGGCGACGCCTGCGCGGACGTCGTGGAGCGGCCAGTCTCCTTCCGCGTCAACCGCATCCGCCCCCGATGCACCTCCCTGGGAATCGGGCACCGGGCGCCAGGTACCCGGCGATCGGATCGGCAGCCGACCGGGCGAGACGACGCCCTGGTCGCGCGAGGTGATCGAAGGACTATCACTCACGCCCAGCGAGACGGAAATTCTCGCTGACGCACGAAATGGATTGACGCACAAAGAAATTGCGATGATGCTCGATCTTTCCGAGCGTGATGTGCGGGCGAACCTGGTCAGTGTCCGCCGCAAGCTCCGAAATCAGCGGTCACGGCTGGTGACGGCGGGGCGTGCGGCCGAGCCGTCCGAGACATCCGAATCCGACCGTTTCCGAGCGGCCATGTACGCCGCCCTGATAGGCGCCGACCCGCCGGATCCGCGACAGCTGATCGCCGAGGCGAGCCCAGAGCAGCTGGAACGCGCTGTGCAAGAGCTCGATTCGGCTCATCGGGGAGCGCTGCGTCCAGTCCGAGCGGGAGCGCGCAGCCGGGTGATCCGCAACATGGCGCTCCTCGCCGCTCGTCGCTCGGTGAGTGTGCTTGCGGCCGAACACAACCGATCGCAGGCGGTGTTGGCCACCGCGCTGGCCGAGGCAAGTTCTAGCGACCTGCAGACGGCACTCGACGAACTCACCGCCGCCGAACGTCAACTCCTGATCAACCGGTTCGGACCGGCGACATCACCTGCCGCCTTCGAGCCCGAGGACTCCGTGCGTGGCTTGCGCGCGGTCGATATCGTCCGACAAGTCGCTATGCGGATCGCGACCCGTGCGGGAATATCCCTCGACGGCGAAAATGGTTCGGACAGAAGCAAATTCCAGAACGGACAACATCGCGCGCGGAACGAACTTCTGAACGCGGTGCAGCACGCGAACTCCGCGGCTGCCCAGACGTATACGACGAACGAATGTCTGGACGCGGTCGTGGAATGGATGGACCGGCAGGACCCGATGCAGGCGGATGCGGCCCCGGCATACCGCTGGCGTTCGTTGCCGGTGGATCACGGTTTCGATGACGAACTGCGGCGGCTGGCCGATGAGGCGCTGCATGCGGGCGGCTTCGACAACGCGGATATGTTGCAGCATCGGGGGTATCGCCGCCTGTCGGCGGGGTCGGCACAACGCCGTGCGACCGAGAACGGCGAGTGGTGGAACTCGCTGAGCGAACCCGGTGGGTTGAGCGGCACGCAACGGGCACTCATCCAGGTCTACCCGCACCAGATCGGTAATGCCGACGGCCTTCCCGCCGTGATCCGCGACCATGCCAACCGGCTGTCTATCCGCCGCGATCTGGACGCGTTCATCGCCCGCAAGCCGGTCGGCGTGGGAATGCTCGCCTGGATCCGGACCGGACTCACCGCCGCCGAGCGGAAACAGTTCGGCAACCTGATCCATATCCGAAATCATCTGCGACAGTTGGACCGGCAGGCCGCCGAGATGGCGGGCAGTCCTCCGGTGCATCTGCTGTCCTACGACTCCACGGCCTTCCAGGGCACAGGCAAGGTCGTCGCTGCGCTCGGCAATGTGGATACCGCGCACACGGTGAACTGGCATGTGCCGGGGACGAATACGACTTCTTCCTCGCTGGCCTACCAGTTCAAACCGTTGCGCAACCTGTATGAGGAGACGTTGCGGGTCGATCCGTCGCTCGAGCTGGCGTCGATCATCTGGATCGGATACGACGCGCCGACCGGGCCGGTGCACACCGGCTATGTGAAAGCCGCCTTCCGACGCCGCGCACGCGTCGGCGGGGACCGGTTGCTGTGCGACATCGCGGCATTCCACGCCACCAGACGTCTTGCCGGGACCGCGGCCTCCGACCGGCTGGTCAACCGGCTATACGGGCACAGCTACGGTTCGGTGACGACATGCTATGCGGGCAGGTACGGCAGGCTCGCCGGTCTGGTCGGCTCGATCACCCTGTCGGGGTCGCCGGGAGCGGGCCCGGTTCGCCATGCCGCGGAGTTCGGCATCGGTGCGGAGAATGTTTATGTCGCCGCGTCGTGGCGCGATCCGGTGACCATGTTCGGAGCGGATGAGCCCGGCGCGCGCAGCCGCGTGCACCAGCGGCTCGGCCACGGTATTGATCCGGCCACCGAGGCGTTCGGCGGTCAACGAATCGGCGCCGAGTTCCCCGACTCACCGAACTTCGCGGGCGCCGAGGCCGTGCATCAGGGCTATCTGCACCGCGACCCGGCGACCGGGCTGCCCACCGAAGCGCTTGCCAACGCCGCGCAGATCACCGCCGGACGCGGCGCCACCCTTGTTCGGGTGGATCGCCGTCGATCCGGCCGCGGGTTGGTCGCGCGACCCATCGACTCCGAGCGCGGGCGATACGCCGACGGCAACAGCGATTCCGTACCGGGCGAGGGTAGCTCGACGCGGGGTGGACGGATCGGCAGCAGACCCGACGAACCGACCGCCGATGCGAACCAGAACCCGGAGGATCGACACCGCCCGGCCTACGGGATGCACAGAGATCGCGAGAACGAGGCCCTTCGGCACGCCGTGGTGCAGGCTCGGATGATCGAGAGCACATCCGAGGTGACGGTGGAGCTGATCACCCTCGACAACGGCACACAACTGATCCGGGAGACGTACCCCGATGCCGAGAGGGCAAGAGAGGCATGGTTGCTCACACGGATCGGTTCGACGATGAGGGCGCCGATCACAATTACCCGCAGCTACCCCGAGCTGAGCAATGTCCTGTTCCGTGAGCCCATGACCGACCTGCCGGAGCCCGGTTCTCATTCGGACGAGCTGCTCGGCCTTTTTCACGCGATCACGGGAAAGTACGACGCTCACTCGGCGATGTTCGTGTCGCTCGACGACAACGGCCGCCGCGTGTGGCATGACCACACCATCCCCCGCGCCGAAATCACCGAATTGCGGAAGTTGGTGGGCTACCGGGAACCGCAATTCGCGGAGTACGACCTGGTCGACGTGCACAAGCGGGTGATGGCCGAGCTGGCCGCCGCTGAACGGCATGCCGCCCTGAACGACCCGGGCGAAGTGCTCCATTTCGCCGGACTCTCGATCGAAGGACGGGAAAAAGCTCGGCAGGTCGAGGAGTTCTACCTGAAGCACCCGTACTTCACCATCATCGGATTCGACCATCCCGACGTGCCCCTCGACGTCGTGAAGGAAATCATCGCGACGCTGGACGGCCTGCTCACGAGGTTCCGGTACACGCCCGACGGCCGCAGGCGCGTCATGACCAGCATCCGCGGACTGCGGATCGGGTTCTTGGACGACTCGAAGTCCAAGGCCACGACCTACGGCTTGCCCGGCAGCGGCCGAACGGAGTGGCTCACCGTAAGCCTCGACTATGCCTCCGATCGGGCCACAGCGCTGCAGGACGCCGAGCGCGAACTGCATGAGTGCTTCAATGTCAGCAGTGGGCGCCCCTACCACGACATCATCGTGCACGAGTTCGTGCACGCGATCGACCACGCGCACCACAGGCGGCTCAGTCAGCAGCTGCCGGACATGTTGCAGAACACGTGGGCCGAACTGAACAGACTCGGCCTGGTGCAGGAGTCCTACGGGGCATGGATCGCCCGGCTGCCCGCATACGCGTTCGAAGGCCCGGATTACTTCGACCTCGACGAGCGCGAGGCACTCGCGGTGGGGTTCACCGATGCGGAGATCAACGGGGCGACCATCGGCAGTCCGCAATGGGCGATCCACCATTTGGTCACCACCCTGGGACCGCCGGTGATCACACCCGAACTCGAAGTCGACCTCCCGGGAGACGAGCCGGACCCCTTTACCGAACCAGACGCGTCCAACACAAGCGGTGAAGACCGTCCTCCTGCCTCTCCTGAAGCGGCAAGCGATATCCGGGCGGCCACCACCGAGATATTCGGCGGCGAACGAATCGGTGCCGAGTTCCCCGACTCACCAGACTTCGCCGAAATCGAGGGCGACCCGAGTCCGGGCGGAAACATCGGTAGCAGACCTTCCGATGACTTCGGACGGCACGATTTCGCTCACGCGGAGTCGGATATCCGGCGGGCGTTGGCGCGCCGGGTCGACGACAGAGCCGCGCAGCTGCGGCAGGAACTGGTCGAACTGCTCCGGCCACACAACCTCGACGCAGACGAGCTGTTGCGCACCGGCTCGTCCACCTCGGAGAGCTGGTTCACCAGGTATGAGCAGGTCCGCGGCGGCCTGGTCGGAATGCTCGATATCGAGCGGGGCCAGGCGGTGGACGACGAATGGATACAACATGTTCTGGCGGAGCGGCAGCGACTGGGTTACCCGACACCCGAGCTCATAGCCGCTGGACAGGTATTCGCCGAATCCGCTGCGATCGCAAAGCATGTCGCCGAGATTCGTCGCCTGAGCGCGTGGAGCCGAACGGTCGATGCGGTGGAAACGGAGCTGGCGCGGCGCACCGACGAAACGTTCCGGTTGATTGCCCGGGTGCGCGGCCTGCAGTATGCGGCTGCCGGGTTCCGGCCGTTCGGTGTACCGGTTCGACTGATCGACTCGATGCTTACCGTTGCGGCTGATCAGATCGAGGCGACGCATCGTCTGCACGGGCAGGCCGACTCGCTCTATGCGCTGGGAATGGCTGTGGCGGATTACGAGCGGGTATTGCGGTCGCTCGGGCCGATGTACCAGCAGATCTTCTCGGCGGCGCAGCAGTACGGCTTGCCGGCGTGGGATTCACGTGCGGGGGTGTTGCTGCTGGTTGCTCGCCTGCGGCGCTTGCTGGCGGCTGCTCGAAGCGCTGGGGGTGCGGGTGGTTTCGAGGAGCTGCGTCGATTGATGCAGCGAGCGACTTGGGTTGCCGAACTCTACGGCGCGATAGATCGGCTGAATGGTGATAGGGACGCTGCGATCGAGCATGTGACCCGGGACCTGTCCGGTGTATCGGCGGCAGCGTCTGGATCCTCGCCGCGCCTGCACGAACAACCCGACGAACAGCCCGGTTCGGCGCAGACGAGCGAAGGCTTGGCGTCCTTGCGCGATGGCCTGACCGCTGTGCGGGATGATATAGCGCGCCGACGAGACCGTGGGTTCGTCGCCCTTGTAGGCGGGCTCGCCAGCGAGTTCGAACTCGATCTTCCGGCGCTCGACGAACTCGGTGCGGGCGGGCAAGAGCTGATGCGGTTGATGAGTCTGCAGTCGACGAAATCCGAGCGGCTCGAAACCACCATCGGTCTGATTCACGAAATCGCCCGCGCGAGTATGCAACTCACGCGAATCGATACGGTGGTTGCGGCGTTGGACGAAGCCGACCATCGGAGGAAACTCGGGCGAGAGGTGCGGGCGCGCCTGGAGGCGGACCACCTGCGCGCGTACCCGTGGGATCGTCGATTGAGCCGGGGGGAACTCGAGCCCGATCCGATGACTATGCGTGCGGCGGCACGAGCGTGCGAGGCCGAGTTGCCCGGCGACGGGTGGGCGGAGTCGCCCCTCGATGAGGTGCGTCGGCGTGTGGCCGCGCTGTGGATGAATGGCGAGGCCGATCGAGAGTCGCACTTCGCTGACCGTTATGTCGGACTGCGTCGGCTGATCGATGCCTTCGATGCCGAAACCCCGTGGAGGTATCGGTGCATCAGACTGCGCAGGCATGGGGAGGAATTCGACGAGCCGGTGCAGCGCCGACGTGATGCCGAAACGAAACGCGCGGCGGCCGAGTATCGGTTGTCGCAAGCCGCCACGCATATCGGTGTGGATCTGAGCCGGTGGGACACGCTCCCTGAGAAGCGGGAAGCGTTGCGGCGCATGGTGAAACAGGATCTGCGCTGGCTGACACTGGTCCTCGGATCGGATACTCCGGAACAGCTGCGCGAGCTGGACTCGACTCCCGCGGAATCGCTCGAGATGCGTTCGCTGCCTCCGGCGCTCACATCGGTGTCGCGCCAACTGGCTGACGTTCATCCGCGAGGCGCCGCGGTGCGCGAGCGCGCCGAGCGCTGCCGATACCTCAGCACGATGGTCGATGCCGCCGACGAGATTGTAGACCTGACATCGCATATCGATCGGTTCGACGCGAATCTTGATAGGTGGCTGGATTCGGCGCTGGATGTCGCGGGTGAGGCCGACGACCTGATCTTCCGGTCCGACGACGGCAGTTGGGCATCCGTTCTTTCCGATGGACATGCGTCGAGTCGAAGTGCGACGTTGACTTCGGCGCTGCACCGGAACCGGACTGGCAACGAGAATGTCGGCGTCCCGGGCAACGTCGGGCCCGAGGGGCTGTCGTTCGAAAGATTTGCGAGGTTGCTGCGCGGAGTTCCGCAGCGATTCTCCGTCGACCCGGACAATCCGCATCGGTCGGTCGAGCAAGCGCTGCTCGCTGCGGTTGCGCGCATCCCTATGGGGCGGCGTGACGGCGTCTCGATCGTGGTGGTCGACGAGGCTCACGCGGTGAATGAGCACGGCGTGGGCGCGTATGCCTATCGCGCGGAGTACCGCTGTGACGAGGACGGGCGAAACGCCTGGATAGAACGGCAGGATCCCGGCGCAGGGCGGTACGAGCCATGGGACGCCTCGACGGCATCCGAGGTTCCGGCCTGCCGCTGGTTGATGGGCTTCGACCGGGCAGGCAACGCATTGCGGTTGCGGGAGGCAGAGGACGGTGCGTTTCGGGCCGACCGGCGGATCGGTGCGGGTGTGTCGGAGCGGACAACGATCGCGGTCGATTTGGAGCGGGCCGACATCGACACGTTGCAGCGTGCGCTGGCCGATCGGGCGGTGACCTCGGTGCAGCTCGTTGAGTCGTATCAGCGGCGGATCGAGTTGTTGGACAAGGCCGATCCGCGTTTGAATGGGGTGCGGGTCTTGAATCCGGATGCGGTGGCCGAGGCCGAGCGGCTGGACGCCGAGCGCCGTCAAGGGCGGATCCGGGGGCCGTTGCACGGGATTCCGGTTCTGATCAAGGACAACATTGATGTGGCTGGTTTGCCGACGACTGGTGGGGTGCCGGAGTTGCGTGATTCGTATCCCGCTGGTGATGCATTTGTGGTGCGTCGGTTGCGGTTGGCGGGGGCGATAATTCTCGGCAAGACCAAGATGACCGAACTGGCGAACTTTGTCGCCGACGCTATGCCCGCTGGGTACAGCACTCTCGACGGTTCGATGCTCAATGTGTACGCAGTTGGTGCGAGCCCGGGGGGGTCCAGCACAGGGTCCGCTGTCGCTGTAGCGGTACGGGAGGCCCCGGTGGCCATCGGTACCGAGACCGCTGGCTCGCTTGTCTTTCCGGCGGTGGCCAGCTCGCTGGTCACGGTCAAATCGTACGATCTGGTCAGCCGAACCGGGGTCATGCAGGTTTCCCCAACCCTGGATACCGTGGGTCCGATAGCCAAGACGGTGTACGGCGCGGCGGTTCTGCTCACTGTGATGGCCGCAGCCGACCCCGCGGATCCCGCGACAACCAGCATTCCCGACAAGGTTCGTACGGACTACACCGCTGCGCTGTCCGTCGACGCTCTGCGTGGCTCACGGATCGGGCTGGTTGGCGGGCCCCATATCTTCGCAGATGCGCACACCCTGCTCAGAGAGCTGGGCGCGACGCTGATCCCGGTCGAGGTGCACGAGGCCGACCTACCGGTTCCTCTTGCCACCTACGAATTCAAGCGGGCTATGAATCTGTACCTGGCTGGGCTGCCTGAGAATGCGCCGATCAGGACGATGGACGACCTGGTTCGCTCCAAAGAAGCTCACATCTTCGAGGGCGCACTCACGTACGGACAGGTCAGGTTGATTGCCGCCAACGCCATCGACCTGGACGACCCAGTGGTATTGGCGGAGTACCACGCCCATCGTGATCATGCGATCAGGGATGCGAAGGACCGACTCGAGCAAGCATTCGACGCGAGCCGAGCGGATGCGTTGCTGTTCTTCCAGGACACCGCACACAAATTGTATGCCCGGGCAAGGTACCCGGCGGTCACAGTGCGGATCGGATACAACCCACGCACAGGTCTGCCGTTGTGTGCCACGCTGGTCGGCAAACCGCACACGGAGGCGCGGCTGTTGGCGTTCGCGTATGCCTATGAGGAGAGGGCGCAGGCGTGGCGTCCGCCCTCCGAAATCAATCCCGCGCGGTTTTCGCCAAACGCGTTCGCTCGCGAATCTGCTCGCGGCCGTAAGATCAAGCCACTGCTGTGGGGATCGGCTGGGTCTGCTGATGGGCAAGTCGGTGCGTCGTCGGAGTCACCGAGCGAATCGCGGAGCGCGACGCCGTGGTCGCGACCAGCTGGGACTGCAGATCAGCAGACCGAAACTCGAGCCGAGTCAGAGGTGGAGTTCAGACCGCCGACCGACGAGACCGGTGCCGCGAATGAAGTAGCGACCACTCGTGACCAGCCGATTGATGGCCGGTCCGACGGTGATGGGGTGAATCGGTCCGCGTCGACGCCATCGAGCGGTATCGCGGATCCGCAACGGAATCCGCCAGCGCCGACCCCCTGGTCCTCGAAGGCGGCAGCGAACGACACCGGACCGGATGCTCCGACCCTGGAGGCCCGTGGTCCGGAAGCTGACCGGATCGGCCGAGACAACAGTCGTTCGTGGGGCGATGATCGACCTCTTGTGACGGGTGATTTCCATCCGCGTACACCGCCCCGTAGCCACCGCGAGAATATGGTCATTTTCGGTGAATGGCTCGAGGCTGTCCGGATGCTGCACGGCCTGACACAGCAACAACTCGCCGACGCCATGGGGTTCAGCAGGAACGCCGTAGGAATGGCCGAACGCGGCGTACGTATTACCGTTGATTACATGCGTGCTTTCGGTCGCGCTGTCGGTATTTCGGACGACATGCTCCGTGTCGTTTCTCCACGTCATTTGGCACGGTTTTTCGATACGACTTTTCCTGACCCCCGAGATCGTGACCTCCGGACCTTCGGTGACTGGCACAGAGCTGTCCGGGTATTCCGTGGGATGACTCAGGAGCAACTCGCCGAAGCAATGGGTGTAACTCGGTCGACGGTCGGATCGGCGGAGAATGAATCGCGCGTAACAGAAGATTACCTGCGTGGTTTCGGTCGTGTTTGCGATGTTTCGGACGATATGCTTCGCATTGCTGCTCCGCGAATTCTTGGACCCGGACCGCTGGGTAGTCCACGGATAGTTACGGTTGGTGTCTCTCTCACCGATCGCGTTGTCGAATTCGATGAACCAGCCGGAGTGTCGAAGTATCGTGTCCCGCGGTCCATTCGTAACACGCCGGGCGCCAAATCCCTCAACCAGGCGGTTGCCGCAGCGCGGCTCGGCGCGGTGGTGGAATTCGTGACCGCGACCGGAAATGATGAGGGAGGCGTCGAAATTCGGGAACAGTTGCGGCGCGAGGGAATTGGTTACGGCGGTATGCGGGTCGAGGACGGGATTTCGACGGGGAGGGTTGAATGTCTTGTCGAGCCGGACGGGGAAATGTCATTCATCGACCACCTGACCCCCGAGCTGGATCTGAACGGCGATGACATTCTGCGTAATATCGGCGCTATCGAGAACGCGGATTTAGCGTTGCTGACTTTCACAATGCCGGACGCGGTCCTCGCGCAAGTCGCTTCCGTCGCGCGGGAAAATGGTGCCACGGTCGTCTTGCAGCCGGCGCCGGCGCGTGACGGGTTTTCTCTCGACACGGTGCGGATGGCGGATATTCTCGTGCCGAACGAGGCCGAGGCCCGGGCGCTGTTGGCCGCGGCCCCGAGCGATGTGGCCTCGAGCGATGTGGCGACCCTCGACGCGCACCTGCTGCCCGAGCGCCTGTTCGAGTTGCTGGGTGTCCCGACGATTGTGGTCACGCTCGGTGCGGCTGGTTGCGCCGTGCACCATGAGGGGCGCACAGAAGTATTCGCGGCGCACAGCACGTCCGTGGTCGACACGACTGGCGGGAGCGATGCGTTCACCGCCGCACTGGCGATGGGTGTCGCGGCCGGGCTGCCAGTCAATCGCGCGGTGCAGCTCGGTTTGGCGGCTGGCGCGCATGCGGTAGCGCATTCCGGTGGGCATGAGTCGATGCCGTATATCCCTGATCTGGATCTCTCGTTCATGAGTGCGTCACCCGGGGAAGGCGTTCCATCGGCACCGGCGACGCCGAGCGGCGATTCCGAGCGCGGCGAGGGGTGACCCGAGCCCGGGCGAAACATCGGCGGCACCATCCGACAACTTCGAACGGCACGCTTCCGCGGACCATCGGCGCCAGCGCGGGTCTTCCGGTACCGAATCGAACAACCCTGCCGCGCAACGGGATCCCGCCGCGGAGACGGCGCATCGACCGACGTCGGGCAAGGCGGTGCCGGGTGTCATGCCGAGGAATCAGCTGATCCATCGTCGGACGATGACGGCCGTGCTTGGCGGAAACGGTGGGAGATGCGAATGTACCAATGGAGTGGTTGCCGTCGGTGACAGGTACCGCGCATGGTCGTGTCGCTGATCTGCGGGCTGTTGAAAGAGGGACTGACGGAAGTGCTCGAAGACCCGATAGTGCGCACGGTTTCGTCACTCCCCACGAATCTTCGGTGGCCGGTCCAGATCGATATGCATCAGGCTGTAGCCAGCTCATCGGGGAGGTTTCTTGTACTGGCCTGGTCGTCGGGGTGTGGAACCTTGCTGCCGGCCAGGGTCGAGCTCGTCGTGCACCCACGCCTTGGCCACGTAATAGTCGAGATCGCCATTCTGCATGGCTCGGCGGAGGTCTCGAGCGAGATTCTGCCCGGCCGTCGATGACGCCGCCCTCGACTCACCAGGGTCGAGACATCGGAAGCCATCGCAGCGCAACGCCATTCGTGCAAAGTCGGTGTCGATGGGATGCGTTACTCGACGTCAAATTTTGAGGTTGGGACCGTCAATCGGTGACAGTTAGCGACAGACAGGCGACGTGTGTGCGGGAGATCAGGACGAGATCGTCCCAGATGTTCGCGTAGTAGCTATCCGGTCGGTTCTCGATATGCGCTGCGAATCGGACTGTGCGAGCGATTCACTATTTCAATTATCGGTGTCGAACCTGAAACCGAGCTCGCCTTTTTCGGAATTTGTCCATCGCTGCTCAGGTCGCCCGGTCCCGAAGTACCCCATCGAACGATAATAGTTCGGCATAGCGTTGAATACGATCATCACACGATCGAGCTGCTCTTTCATCAGGTCGGTATACATCCCAGTGTTTGGGTCCTCGCGGCACACCAGCGCCGTATCACTTATGAATGGTTCTGCTCTGTTGACGAAGGCGGCAAACAAGTCTTGGGCAGCGAGGTTCGGCCAGCCCATCGTCGCTATCGAGACCATTACTATCTCGCCCTGTAGTCTGTCAACCGAAAGACTTCGACTCTGCGTTTGTGATTTGTTCCTCTCGGCCAGCAGTTGGGCAATCACGGCCTCGGACGATCCGGGAGGTATATTGATTCTTTCAATGCTTCCGGAACGAGAATCGATAGATAGAGAACACACTTGCTTACGCGAGACGATATCTCGCAGGAAACGTTCCGAAATCCGGTCGACCTGAGCGACAAATAAATCTCCCATCGTGGCAGTTCGCTGATCCCATCGGCATACAGCGATCGTTCCACGGATGATAATCGGCGCTTCTGTGGGGTACGCACTAAGCATTTCGGATGCGACAGGATTTTCACGGTTCGTCGATTCAGGATCATAGTACAGTCGCATTTGTGGACCGAGTGCAATATGATCGACCGTGTCGGACTTCAGTGTTCCTCTCAACCAGGACAGCGGATTCGTATCCTCCATCCGAAGGTGTTCGATGTTGCCTGTTTCGTCAATGACGACAGTGGCTGCCTGTGTTGCCATTTCCATCCTGAATGTATTTACTGGTTGAAGTGACTTTACCTTACCGGCAGTCCGCCGCCGGAGAGGCTGGCCGTCGTCAGCGACCCGATTCGGCTGTGCAACAGGCGCACTGACAACCACCCCGGGAACGGTTTCCCTCCAGCGCGCGAGTGCCCGAGGCCAACGCTAACGACGAGCAGCAGTGCTGGCCTCGATATTTCTCGCCGGTGATGTGCTGGTCCGAGTGGGTCGGTGGCCCGTCTGTGGCCGGTCCGGCTGCAGAACGGTGTGAAGGGACGGCCCGTGCTGCGGGCTGGGTGCCGAGTTCCGCATACCCGGGGGTCTTTCGTTGGTTGTTGGTGCGGGTTTCACCTGGTCAAGTGGCGTGTAGCCGATTGAGCACGGTGAGTGCGAGGCTGGTGGCTGCGGCTGTGCGGGATAGTCGCAGGTGGACTTGTCTGGCGTGGTGGGTGATTCGTGCTGGGATCGAGAACAGGTGCAGGCGTAAGGTATTCGGTTCCCAGCGGCGGGCGGGCCGGCCGTGCAGGCCGATGGTCTGCAACCAGGCGACGAGGTCGAGCGCGAGGGTGACGATGGCCGGCCAGATCTGGTTGGCGGCGAAGCCGCGGGAGCTTTCATCCCTGGCCCACGCTGCGGCACCAGCACCACCCCGATCGGTGATCCACTACCGGACTCGGACTCCGATTCCTGCGGGTCGGCCCCGTTATCACCGGACCCGACCATCTCACCGAGATCACTTGTCGCACCGAGTATCTCGATCATCGTTTCCCTGGTGACCTGCAACCGCGACAATAGCCGCTCCTCGGCAGCGAGCTGCTCGGTCAAATCCGCGATCCGCGCACGCAACCCCTCCGCCCGCTCCCGCGCACCGGCTTCCCGCCGCTGCAATTCCTCCAGCCACGAGCCCATCGACGCCTCCGAACCCCCGGCTTCGACGATAGGCCGCCACGCTGCCACCGCAACACCCCCAAACCCGTTTCCGCAGTTCAAACACTCCCTACGAAAGAGCTACTCCCGCCGCCGAATTAGATGTCAGTGGACCGAAGTCCGCTGTTACCGATCATCAGCCGATGTGTGAGATCTACCGATCCGTCGATGATTTACATCTCGGAGGGTGAATCGCCTTCGGTGGGCTGTGGGCGAAGGCGATTTTCGAGGCGTTGCAGGGGTGGATCTGCAGCATTCGCACCTCGACCATCCGACATTGCTGGCGAGAGAGGATCGAAATGAATGACCACATCGTCTCCATGCGGCGCCGGATGTCTTGACCAGCTACGCATTTCTCGACAAGGAGACACAGTGATGGACCGATCGCGGTGGGAAGGTTTGCGCTCGGCAAACGACGGCATGCGCAGCCATGTCGATCACCTTTTTCAGGCATACGAGCAGCAGCGCGCTCTACTAGGCGACATCCGGCGCCAGCTGTCCGAAGTGCGTACTCATGCTCGTTCCTCCGACGGGCTGGTCGAAGCGACCGTCGATGTCTCCGGACTCGTCACCGACCTACGATTGGATCCTCGAGCCCAGTGCGAGACAGCGCAGGACTTGAGCCGGACCATCACCGAAACCATCAGGGAAGCAGCGCGTCTCGCACAACAGCAAGCATCAGAGATGCTTGCTCCGATCGAGGCTATCGTCGGTGGCATACCAGATCTGCCAGATCTGATGTCGGGTGCGCCGAGCCTTCGCGATCCGAACCCGTCGGTGTCGGACGAGTCCGCATCTGGCACGGCGGACATCGATGACGAGCGGGTGGATTGACGATGTCATTCCGTCGCGTCCTCGACGGTCCTCGAATTCGAGAGTGTTGGGGAATTCGACGACCTGAAGCATCACACTTCGATTGTTCGCAGCGGGGCTGCTATGCGTGCTCGCGCCGGTCTGCGATCAATCTGACGTGTACGACTCCACCCGCACGGGGAGGCGGTCGGGAACCAATGCGGCCGAAGCTTTCTCGTGTGCCGGGCGGGTCGGTACCAACCGGTATCGGCGGGCGATGGTGGTGGCTACGACTGCCATCTCCAGTAGTGCGAATCCCTGGCCGCCGCAGTTCTGGGAGCAGGCGCCGAAGACGAGCCAGGCGCGGCTGTCGGGGGCGTGCGCTCGGTCCGACGACCAGCGGTCGGGGTCGAATCGGACCGGGTCGGAAAAATACGCCGGATCGCGTTGAATCGCATAGGGGCTGAACAGGATTTGCGCGCCTGCCGGAAGTTGCTATATGTGCCCCAACGGACCGGACGGGAGGCTTGTCTGGATACCAGCCACGGCGGTGGATACAGCCGCGTGTCTCCCGCGCGACGCGCATAGGGTAGTCGAGCTCGCCGGTCAGTGCCGCGGTGTGCAACCGGTGTCACTGTGGGGTGTGCCGCCACGGCCTGCCACAGCCAGGCCATCGCGTTGCCGGGTGGTCTCGGTGCCCGCCAAAAGCAGGTTCACCATCTCGTCGCAGATCTGGTCATCGGTGAGTCCGTTTCCGGTGTCCGGGTCGCGTGCCGCAATTGACAACGCCAGCAGATCGCCTCGGGTGTGATCGTCGGCGCGATACTGCGTGACGAGTTGGGCGACGGTGTCAAGCAGGCGGGAGTTCGCGGCCTCGAAACGACGACCGGTCACCTGCAGGATCCACTCGAATCCCTTGCCGGACAACAGCACCCGCCAAGCTAGGCCGCGGGCCACCAGCGGTAGGTCGCGTTCGATCAGCGTTGTCGCGTCCCGAGTCGGCTCGGTCGAGCACAGCCCGCGGGTCACTATCGTCAACGCCAGGGCACGCATCAAGTCGTCGACCGCGAAACACCAGAGCCAGGAAACATTCACCTGAGCCAACTTCAACCACAGAAGCAGCGAATTCTCCTGCCGACAAGGATGTCCCAGTCCAGGACAGCGCAGTCATATCGTGAGAATCCCGATCAAGAATTGGAGTTCTCGATTATCTACGGAATTACCGATGTGTCGCATCTACCTATGACGTCATGATCTCCATCAATGCGCCATACGTGAGTAAACAACCCGGGGGAACGATGAATGACAGACCGCCGGTGATGACTGCTGTGTTGCCAGGGGTACCACTGCATTCCACCGTGTCGACAGCGTTGCGCGCCACGGGTGGGCGGGCCGCCAGGGGCCCGGTGGACACGAGGGACGTGCTCGTGGCGTTGATGCGGGCCGACTCACCCGGGGCGTGGCATCGCATCTGGCTCCATGCCGGAGACGCCGATGCCGTGGCCGGCAAGGTTGTCATCGATCCCAATACCGCCAGCGAACGGAGCTGGGAGCATATCCAGCTGACGCAGACGTGCTCAATGGCTCTCGATGTCGCTTGGCGCTTGACGTATCGGTACAACATGTGGCCGCTACCGGTGGGAATCCTGGCAATCGGCCTGGTCGCCGACGATTCCAGCGCTGCGGCACAGGCCTTGCGCGATGGCGGACTGTCACGTGAGGAATTGCTGGATTTCCTGCAGTCGGACATCCTCGGCGTGCCGTTGAACGGACTGGACACGATCCTGCCGACCGTCTCGGCCGAGTCGCGCGCGGCGCACGCGGCGGGGAGTGGGTCACCACCGGCCGGGTCGCTGCCCGGCGCCTCGGTGACCGCGCCCATCGAGGTGGACCCCGAATACTGGCGCCGGAGAAGGCGAGTGGATATCGCGGTCCTCGTCGCGGCGGTATTGATGATTCTGGTGTTGTCGGTGCTATACGCGATCATGCACGATCCGGTCCTTCACCAGTCGTCGGGCATGCAGACCTCGACGTTTATTCCGGCGTCGGCAACAGGATTCGGGCTCGGCCCGGTCGAACCGACCGATGGCGTTGTCACTGTGGCAACGGAGGAGGCTCGGTGATCAGTTGGAGTGGCCTCGGGATCTTCGCGCTCGCGATCCTCGCCGCATGCGCGGGCGCCGGTACCGGAATCGCCGACCTGCTGGGACAATCCGCTTCCGGTGCGAATCTGGGTACGTCGATCGGGTTCGTGGTGGGCGGTGTCGCCGTATGGTTCGCCGGCAGTGCCCTCAACCGCCCGAAACCCGGTTACGATCGGTCGACCGGACGACCGGTGCTGTCGGTGAATCGTCATCGACTGATGGGCATTCCGATGCAGTACTACGCCCTGACAGCCCCGATGTGGGCGGTGTTGACGTTCAACCAAGCGATTCACAGCTGACAACTAGTGTTCTGGTTGCTCGTCGGCCCGTGGTTATCATGCACGACGATCGTGGTTCTCTGACTGGGGCGGATCCGCATCAGCTACTGCACCGCACCTGTCGTGATCTGCTGAATTTCCCGCAAAAGCTGCTGACCTGCACAAACTCTCCCCATCCAGGATCTCACGGCTGAGGATCCTCAAAAGGAATCCGCGACGGCCGCACCACCTGCACGGGCCGCTGCCGGTGCACGGTTGCCGAAGGCGAACCACTGGGCCTATCCACGCGCCAGCTGACCTCGCAGGTACGGTCTCGCGTGCGAATTCGAGGCAAGCTTCTCAGACAGCGAGGGTGAGCTGGTTGCCGTGGTCCGGACCGACCATCGTGATGTACGTGCCACTGACACCGCCGCGGCATTCGATAGAGCATGCAACGATCTGGCTGTGATCGCGGGATCGTGATGCGCGCCGGCGATCGTGCCGGTATGTCGAACAGCATCGGGATGCGTCGCGATCGCGGCCATGGCTGTCCGCGTGCCACACTACGCGGTCTTGTGTCAACCTCGTGCCCGCCCGGATCCTGCCAACAGGTTGACGGCAAGACAGCGAGAGGAGCTCAACCATTACCGCTCCACTGAGGATCCGAGACAGCAGGCACAGAGTCATGAAATCGGCTGCACCCGTACTGGATTCGGAGCCTGTAGATGCGAACGTGACTGGTGCTGTTCACGTCGTCATTGATGGGCGTCACAGCTTCGGCGCGCAGGCGATTTCTGAGATTTGGACGGCCGCGAAGGATGCATCGGTGCCGCTGACGTCAACGCGAGACTGGGCTGGCGCAGTGCGGCGGATTTCGCAGACGCGCCACCGACAACATCACCCGGTTCCGGCGATTGCCCACCCACCGCGTCGTCTGCTCGAAACGACCGGCCCATCCTGGCATCGTCTCGGTCGAGAGATTCACCCGAGCACAATTGCTCAGGCGATGGCGAGCGGGCACTGGCAACAGGTCGCGCAGCAATCTCGAACGCAACAGACCAGCCAGCAGTCTGCGCCCGTACCTACTGTGTGGACTCGTCCGCTGCGATGCACGTGGCCGAAAGATGCAGGCGGAGTTGGTCCGCGACGCCGTCTATTACAGATGTCGCGCTAAATTCATCGCCCCCGGTAGTCGGACGCCAACTCGACGAGCTGGTCGACCGCGTCACGGTTGCCATCGGCCGCCAGTCGCCGCAGCTCATCGAGATCGCCACGCTCACCTGCCAGTTCGACCAATTCGTCAGCCGCATTCGTGCCACCGGCCGCGGCCATGGCCGAAGATCGAACAGCTCGGCATCGGTCACGACCCGCCACCCTATGCGTGGGTCGCCGGTCGGGGAAGCCACACCGGTCCGATCCGCCGAGTCAGAGTTGGCGCTGGGTACGGTAGCGGTTGTGCCCCGAGAGACGTTGACCAGGGAACAGATCGTCACGGCGGCGGTGGCGGTACTGGACGCCGAGGGTGTCGCCGGGTTGAACGTACGTCGGCTCGGTGGTCGGTTGGGTGTGGCGTCCACGGCGATGTACTACTACGTCAAGAACAAGGACGAGTTGGTCACCCTCGCCGCAGACCTGGTCTGGCGGGAGATCGAGCTGCCCGACCCGGCGGTCACCGAGTGGCGTTCGGCCGCTGCGGGGTTGGCGCGCGAGGTGTACGCGATGGTCGGCCGCCATTTCTGGCTGCTGCCCGCCATGAGCACGCATCTGATCTACGGTCCGGGCAAAGCCCGGTTCGACGAATGCTGCCTGGCGGTATTCGAGGATGCGGGGTTCACGGGGCCGCACGCGGACCATGCCGCCGCGACCGTGCTGATGTATGTCATCGGCGCTGCACATGGCTCGGCCGCCGAACGCGCCTGGCAGGCCCGGATGCGACGCGCGGGTGTCGACGAAGACGCAGGTCAGGCCGAGGTGCTCGCCTACATCACCGAGACCGCGCAGCAATTCCCCCGACTCCGGGCACGACTGGAAACCTCGGCGCCGAACAGCATCGAAACCTTGCCCGCCGATACGGGTTTCGAGTTCGGGTTGCGCACCGTGCTCGATGGCCTGAAGGCCCGGCTCGATCACGAGAAGTAGCGATCGGCCGACGGCAGAGCAAGCAACACGATCACCGCGAGCGAGCCTGCGGTCGCCAGCAGCCACCGCGCCACGATCGCCGGTCGATACCACGACGGCAGGGCATCGACCGCAGCCTGCAGCACCGTACCGATATCGAGCCCCCGCACTCGCGGATCGTCGAGTTTCGCGAACGCGGACACCGTCATTCGCATCGCGAACACCTGCATCGTGGTGACGAAACCGACCCCGAACAGAACCAGTGGCTCCACCACCCACGACAGCACCCGTCCGATCTCGATCCCGGTCAGAACGAGTACTGCCAACACGATCAGCACCGCCGCAATCGCATATCCCGCGATGAAAGCCTCTCGTCCTTCGTCCAACCGGACCCCGTGCTCGGCGAGCACCTCCGGCGCCACCCCTTGCCGTGCCGCCGCCGCATCCGCCGCGCGCTGTGCCCGTGGCCCGGCAGTCCGGTAGGCGCCCAGCATCACAACGAACATCCCCGCCAACCCCACCTGCAACAGGCTCGCGATCACCACGGCAACAGACACAGCTATCTCCCGAGTCGATTTGAACTAAGTTAAAATCGAACTTAGCCGGTATTTCGACTTCGCTCAATCCGTGAACCCAAGCGGATCGCGGGGACTGTAAATACTGGACAGACCCGTCGCTGGCCGCCCTCGACCGGAAACTCGCCTGCCATCGCGCCGCGCTCGAAGCGGGAGCCGACCCAGCACTGGTCGCGGGGTGGACACGAGAGGTCCAGAAGGAACGAGAAATCGTTGCCGCCCAGAAGACCGCACTCGAATCCACCACTCATCAGCGCCTGAGCACGGAAGGAATCAAACAACTCATCGATTCCCTCGGCGGGCTGATCGAGATACTTCACAAACCCGATCCCGACGACAAGCTGGAACTCTATCGACGGCTGGGCTTGAAACTGACCTATGACCATGCCACGCGGACGGTGCTGGCTGAAGCCAACCCGAAACCGCCCGTGGGCGTAGTGCCGTGTCCGGAGAGGGTATCGACCAGTACGCCAACCTCCTACAACACCGAAGACTGCTGGTCATCGGCAAATAGTGGTGGCGTGACGGTTCTGCTCCGGTTGCCACAGGTTCGTGCCCTCGGCGGGGCACATCGGACATGGGACGGGGACGAACCGGAGCTTTCAGGTGGCGGTGGTGATACGAAGCCGACCATCAGCTATAGGTAGGTGACCAAGCGGGGACCAGGCACGCGCAGTGGGGACATCCCGCCGGAGTAGGCCGCGCTGTTGCGCCGCATCTACCAGTTGGCCGCCGACGCCACCCGCCTGCGGCACACCGATCACACCGCAGACCAGGGCGCCATTCCCCGCAAACAAAGCATCGAGCAGCTCGCCGTGATCGCCCGCAACCGCGACCTGACCGAGATCGCAGGCCGCGCCAACAGTGTGCCCCCGAGTTGGGCTGATCTTGCCCGCCGCCTCGGACACATAGGCCGGGCATGGACCGATTAACACCTGCTCCCCGCACTGCTTAGTGGCGGGGCACCGAACTGCCAACGGGTTCTCGACGACACCGGCCAATTGGCCGCGATCGCGGCAATCACCGTCGTCCGTGAGCGCCTGCTCGCTACTGCCGGGATCACTGCGTAGCCGGACCCTGTTGCGGTACAGCAACTCCGGCGAAACATGCACACGCTCCGGACCTGTGCCGCCGCCACCGCGACCTCACTCAGCACGGACCGCACTGAGCGTGCCCACGCATTCGAGGTCCGCCGCGATAAACCATCTGTGACGTCGATGTACCAGCGTTGGAACTGATCCACCTGCTTGGCGACACTGACCTCCTCGATACATGCACTGCTGCACCCAGATAGGTGGTGTACGCCCATCGGTCGGACCCGATAGAATAGGACGCGCGAAGGTACCGATCACAATCTGGTCACCACAATTATCTACGCGCAGCAGGATCCGACGTACCAAGCAAGGTTATTAGTCACCGCTACGGCATTACTCTTGGAGGGAGGGCCGGGTCTGGTGCCGACCAGCGCAGAAGGCTCTGCCCCGCGACAAGCAAGTAAGCGGCGCACGCGCACGAGGCAGCGAATACTGGATGCGGCGTTCGAAACGTTTGCCGAGGCTGGGTTCGGAAACTCAACCGTCGAGCAGGTTTGTGAGCGCGCCGGATTCACCAGAGGCGCGTTCTACTCGAATTTCGTATCTCTCGAAGAGCTCTTCCTAGCTATGTGGGAGCAACGGTCGGCGCAGATGCTGGCTAACGTAAAGGCAATCCTCGACACGGACTGTCCAACCGTTATTGGCGACACTCGTCAGACTGTCGCACGGTCGCTGGCCGCCATTCCGTTGGACGACAAGTGGTTTCGCATATCCTCCGAATTCACTGCACATGCCTTGCGTAGGCCGACACTGCAGCCAATCATCGTTGCCCACGAGCAAGCCATCATGACAACGATGATGCTGGTAGTGGAGAAGTTGATCAACCGAGTCGGTCGAGCCGTGACAGATCGGGACGGGCTGGGGAGGGCGCTGGCTGCAGTACATGACGGAACTAGCCTTCAAATTCTGATGGACCCCAGCAACCCCGCAATTCATCAGCACCGTATCGACTTATTCGCACATGTCTTAGTGGCGTACACTCACGTGACATCTGACACTGGCGGCACGGACGTCTAAAGCCCTTCCTTATACCCAATTGGGTAATCGCCTCAGGCCCGCGACTCGATGATCAATCCGGTTGGGGGACAGTAAGCCGAGAAGCGCGCCACATCGTGTGTTCACGACTGATCGCCCCTTCAGCACTCGCGACCTCCTGCGCCCATTGTTCCTCGGACTCGATTTCCAACAACCGGACGTGGACAGACGCAAGTTCGCGACTGGCCAATGTGTACGCCGCACCCACGGATTCGTGCTGCTTGAGCGCTGTCCATGCTACGCCGCTAGCGATTACAGCCGCCGCGACGCACGCCAGATCGACCGGCACGACGGACGTGGATTTGAGCAACGCCAAGATGACACCCGCTGCTTCGGCGACCAACAGGGTGGCCACCCACATACGAGCACGCCGAATATTAAACGTAGCCTTACGTGCGTACCACTCCTCCTGATCTCGGACTCGATGATGTAGATATGCCGTTTGCCGTACAGGTAATTCACTTACTCGCAAGTCGCGCATCCAATTGGTTGGTTCCTCGCCGGAGGCAACCGCCGACTCGAGCGCCATTAGGTCGGTTGCGAGGTTCTGGATGTCGCGCCGATACGCATCGTCAACCGCCGCAGCACCTAAAACTATTGGGTAGGGCGCGCCGCCGACGGCATACCGCCAACTGAGCGTCTTAGCTGACTCTGCGAGGGCGCGGCCGTCGTACCAGGCTCGCTCAGGGCGTTGCCGCAACAACCTCAGTTCGATCAGCAACGCCAACAAGAAGAGCAGTGCGGCTACGATACCGACTAACTCGATCTCTCGATGCTCGAACAATTCTGTGGGCCAAAGAGGGGCCAGCGCCAGACAGAGCGTTGCGACAATGGCAAGAACAAGTCGCGTAGATGTTCCGGCAAGTGTCCGGCGCTGACCATCCAACGAGAACTTATCGGCCTGATGAAAAGCCAAGGGGAAGTCGGGATTCTTGAAATTCATTTGCGAGGCCTCCTGGATCACGCTTGCGACGATAGTAAAAATCCGACCGAGAGGTATCGGTGCGATCTGTGGATTCATAATCCACTTCCAACATCTAGAAGCCGCTGAGAAACCGCGACAGTTCGTTGGGCGAATTCAGCTAGTTCGTCAGAATTTCTCATGTCGACTGTGACCAGCGCGACTCCCCGGAAGGGATTCGACTGCGCGGCAAGGCGGGCAAGAAACGGAAGCGGGCGGCCCGTGGTGGCCGCGAGTACAATTGGTATTCCTGCTCCGAGCGCGATGCCGAACTCGACCCAAATGCTTGTCGGCTCGGCCGCATCGGCCGCGATGATTACGACGGCATTGCTTGCGAGGATACCTTCGATGTTGCTTAGGAGTAGGGCAGAATTATTGAGTTGATCGGAGATCTCTACTCTTCGATCTATATTTATCGTATCGGGTCGCACCCGCCACCCCAACTGCACAAAATAGTATTCGAGGGCGCATGCGAACGCATTGATGCCCGACGAGTCTGCGACCCCGCTAATGGGGTATGCCAAGAAAACCGAGCGAGAATTCATTGCTCGCTCCGTCGAGCCACGACGAGGACAACAGACTCGCCGCGAAGCCTGGTACCGCGAAGCCAGGTCAATAATAGGTAGCAGGCGAATCGGATCACCCCGCATGCGAACTCGCCCAGTGAGACTAGTTGGAGCGAGGGGAATCCACGGTTAATCACCCTGTGCAGCAGTGTCATGCGGGTTCTCTCTGCTGGCATGGTCGCCATTTTACTTATCAGGACTTCGAGGCCGACTTCTTGGCACCAAGCGGAAATCGCCCCTTCTTGCGGCATGGCACGAGTCTCGGCCATTAACGCGGTCGGAAAGAATCTAAGGAACTCGAAGGATGCCACAGTGACCTTCGTGCCGCTTCGAATGCACATGTAGCCGCCCGGATGTATCACCGCGTACAAACGGCGCATTAGAAGGGCGGGGTCTGCGCTGTATTGAATCGACATGGAGCAGAAGCAAACATCAACTGAATTGGGGCGGAGTGGCGCCGCATCGAGGTCGCCGACTACACGAGACACCCCAGGATAGGCACCGCCGGTTCTCAGCATCTCAGCCGAACTATCGACTGCGACTATGATCTCCGGATCCCACGCTTCTTGGATGATCGGCCAAAACCGCCCGATTCCGGCGCCCAGGTCGAGCACGGTGCCTACCTCACTTGCGGGAATCGCATTCGCAAGAATCCGAACCCACAGCGCGCGGAGTGGGCCATCCAATCGTCTCGAGCGCGCATAACGCTCCGCGTAGCCAGCGGTGTCGTAGTCAGTTCGCACACCAAGCTCCGGGCCAGTCACTGTCGGAGGCTGTGTAGCCGTGGGTCGCCAGAGTGCTGCGAACAGCCTCAGGAGACGAAGCCGAGCAAGTCAGCCGGGATGTCGCGATAACCCCACCAGCCGCGAACGGAACCCCGCTATATGGCACCTCCGCAGCGAATCTCCTGGCCGATTCAATTCTTGTGCCGCTACGATTCACATCGCTGAGATCGAAAATTGGGGTCTCGGTGGCCATCGCTACAATGCGCATCGTGCCGCAGATCCTTGGGTTGACGTCAATGACCACGGCCACACCGTCGTCGGTCAGAATGAACTCGACTTCTACGAAGCCCCAAGCATCTATCAACTGAGCGACGGCAGCGGCCGTTCGCTGCAGAGCGAGCTCTGTTCCTGACGTGAGACCCGAAGGGACGAGACGCAATCGTCGCCATGGTGGAAGGAGATCATCGCGCACCCGCCCCTTCCAGACCGGTGGAAATACGGTCAGGCCGATGCCTCCGCAATACAAGACTACGGAATACTCGATGCCCGCCACATAAGTTTCCCAATAGGACTCGGTTGCTCCAACGGACTGGTGCGCTGCCCAGGCCAGTCCGCGGCTTTGAGTCGAATTGCGCCCCTTGCGGAGAGTGCACGTATTCGCGGGGCCAGGCGCATCGACATCGCCCCAAGCTGGTGTCGGAATGTCTGCCAGCGCAAGAAGTCGCTTTTGGAGGAGCTTGTCTATTCCAGCGGCGACGGCCATTCCGGACTGTGACTCGACCTCGATCGCGCGGCGGCGCAGTTCCCGTGAGGCCACCCAATCGCGCAGAAGTGAATCATGGCCTGAGTGGAATCGAACCGAACGGCCGCATGCATAGTCCTCAATCCGGTCGGCAAGCGTGATCGGATCGTCGGACTCCTCTCCTACGACAAGAGGTGCGTCCAAGTCCTTCGAGAAATGAGTAAACCAGGATCCTACACTTAACGGGGCAACCACAGTCAGCCAGGTCTCGCTCACGGTTCGAACTCCTCGACCAATCGCTTGATAATTGGTCTGGCAGCACGCGCGATCCAGCGAGCGGCCTGCGCATCGGCCGCATATAACCGAGCCGCAGGAAAGCTCACCATGCGGTCGTGCTGCCCCGTGCTATAGGCAAGGCGATCATCTGGTGGCGCCGCGTCAGCAAATGCTCTGAGCCTCCTAATAACTGAAACATCGGACAATGCGCCGTCAGAAGATCCGATGTCGTGCAGCACGCGGTTCAACGGCCGAGTCGACGGAGCCGTGGCCAGGGTGCCAGCTGCGGAAAGCGCGTCAAGGAGCTCATCGCGCCGCGCTGATGGAACCCCAGCTGGGAGCATGTACACGATGTCGAAGTGAGATCCGTTGCGTCGCGGGCGGGAAGAGCGCACGGGTTCGAGCAACCCAGTGAACGCCTCGTCGAGAACGTCCACATTGGCTTGCCGTGCATGTGACAGCTCGGAGAGCCTGTCGAGGTGATCCAAAGCAAGCGCTGCGGCGACGGGACTCAGGCGAAGATTACCTCCGAGTGCGAACTCGGCGTATTGGCGGAGATCGGCTGATCGCAGATCCCGCCGAGTACGGGGCTTGAAATGGCCGAGCAGTACAGCGACATCGCGCACCGACGAATGGGGCGTGATCAAGATGCCGCCATGACCACCACTAACGAGTTTCCCCGCCCCAATGCTGTAAATCGCCGCGTCCCCAAAGGTGCCAACATGTCTGGAATCCACCGTGGACGCATGGGCATGCGAGCAATCCTCAATCAACCGGATATTGTGGCATCGGCAGAGCGCCGCGATTGCGACAACATCTACGGGATTACCGAACAAATGCGTAACGACGACAGCTCGGGTTAGGGGGGTGATCGCTGATGCTATCGCCTCCACACCAATAGAGGGTTCGGTCGAGTCGGAGTCGGCGAGGACCAATTTCGCATCCAACCACAGCAGCGGTGAGCCGCTTGCCATGAATGTCAGGTTTGGGATGATCACCTCGTCCCCCTCGGAGACACCAAGACTGAGCAAGGCGGCGAACATTGCGCTGGTACCGGAATTCAGGCTGACAGCGTATAGCCCCTCGTGCAACGACGAGAACTTCTGCTCCAGTTCGGTAACCGGCGGTGCGCCCGCGTAGTCGAACACATCGCCGCGCGTGATCATTGTTCTGATGCGGTCACCAATTTCTGCGGAATAGACCGGCCAGCGTGCGACATCCGATGGTCGCATCAGTACCCCTCATTAAGATTGACGACGTTGACAAGAGGATCGCCTCGTCCGTACCTGCGTGCTTCGGCAATGAACAGTTCGACAGTTCGCTCACTGGTCCGATCGGTGAAGCTCGATCTGTGTGAGCCCACGATGATGTTCGGATGTCCCCAGAGCTTGCTTTCGCAGTCCAGCGGCTCGTTGGTAACTGTGTCCAGAATCGCGCCGCCGAGCGTGCCGGTGCTTACGACGCGAACCAGCGCGTCCTCATCGACGGTCTCCCCCCTGCCGATATTCACGAACCATGCTCCTGTGGGTAACCTCGCCAATGCAATCTCGTCGACGAGATTGCGTGTCGCAGGAGTAAGCGGGAGACAATTCACCAAGAAGCTTGCTTGCGGCAGTTCATCGATCCAGCGGTCCAGCACCGAGACATGGCGGTCCAGGTAGGGCCGTGGACGCCTCGTCCGTGACACACCCACGACACGCATGCCCAGGCCCGAACAGGCTCGGGCCAGGGCCGTACCGATCGACCCAACTCCGAGAATAACGACAGTGCGATCCGCAAGTTCGTGTGCGTTAGCGTCGAAGGCCCACTCCCGGCGATCGGACCTGCGCACAATCTCGTCGAAACGCTTTGCCGCCGTGAGGATAGCGGCCAGCGCCCATTCGCTGACGGCGACGGCATGTATACCTCGAGCGTTTGTTACCAAAACGCCTCGGGATGAGAGTTCGTCGAGAGGTAGGCGATCGATGCCCGCCGTGTCCGTGTGCAGCCACTGGAGGCGTGGCAACTGCGCGATCGCCTCGATCACCCACGACGTCCGGTCGGTCTGACGGCGCCATAGAATCGACACGTCAGGGTCATCGGCGCACACTAATCTGAGCCATGGCCTGAACATGGTTCCAAGATCGCTCAAAGTCCGTTCCGAAACTCCGACGGCAAGCTGCTCGCTCATAGATCGCGATACTCCAGCAACTGAGGCAGTTTGCATTGCGGGCCACCAATCTCCGGCGATTGCTTGGCTTCAGCGCTTGCCTGGATCCATGCCTGCGTGGCGGAAAGACGCACGGTAAGACCACCGAGGTCGGCGTCGATCGATCCGAGCATGTCACGGGCATCATTTGCGATGGTGCATGCCTCATTCCAGTCCGAGCGCGACAACAGAATAATGGCGTGGATTGTTGCGCTCTCTGCCTGTTCAAACCGGAAGATCGGTGCTTGCGGACCAGTGAGCTCATGGAGTGAACGAGCTTCAATGATAAGCCGATCGGCCCTTGCTCGATCGCCGCTTACTTCGGCTGCGGATGCCGCGTTGGCGAGCGCTCGGGCGACGTAAGGCAAATAACGATCTCGGTTGGTCAGTGCCTGGGAGCGGCGAAGGTCCACGCAAGCGGTTGCGTACTTTAGCGCTCTGTCGCTATCCCCACCTGCGAGCATGACACATGCGAGGTTGTTCAGCGCCGATCCCAGGGTCTTGTCAATGTCGGAGCTTGATCCGAAGTCTGAAGAACGGCAAAGCCGTTCAGCCTCGAGCGCTTGTGCCACGGCAGCGTCGACATGCCCCAGTTCGCTCATTCGGAATGCCAGATTACTGCGGGCTGCCGCCAGCTCACCTACAGGCGAGCCTGCGCTGATCATGTACTCGACCGACTGCCGCGCAGGCTCGAGGCTGACACCGATTCGACCGATCTCCCACAACCGGTTCGAGAGATTCGTGAGAGCTCGGCCAAGCTGGCGTTGACCGTTGACGTCGAGCGCACTCCCGAGAAGGCGATCGACCGCGAGCTGCGCGGCGCCAGCGGCGTCAAAGGACCAGCCTGCATCACTGAACCGGTTTGAGCAGTCCATCTCGAGCTGGACATCGGTGGCGTCCATTACCTCGGGTTCAGGCAGGCCGGCGATTACGCGGCGTGCCAACTGTGCGGCAAGGTCAGCCAACGCAACAGTTTCGTCGGGGATGTTCGTGAGTAGGGTGAAGGCATCGAGTTCGGGGCGCATGGCAACAGCGTCCGCGATCGACTTTGTGACGACTTCAGGTTGCTCGAGCTGTGTTGCCACGTCCATCGCCATGCGGATAAAGGCTTCGCTGCCCGACTGGATGAGGCTGTCGACTACAGGCGCGAGCCCAATATGACGCGTGGCGCCTCGCGACAGCGTGGTGAGAGCCCGGCGGCTCTGTGTTCGTGACCGCTTGTCCCCGTTCCGGTCTATGGCGGTACCAGGCAGCCGGCCGTCGTCAGCCATCACATCCGCAATCAGGTCCTCTGCCAGGGCATCGGGGCGTATCCCTTCAATGTACGAGGATGATCCGGGATAAAGGCGGCGAAACAGTCGCGCAATGCGCCGCCGGACAAGTGGCGTCAGATCGCTATTGCAGTCTTCGATGACCGCAGTTGCCTCATCCTCGGTGTCGGCACCGAAGAGCGTGAGCCCAGCGGCTATCCGGTTCAAGTCGACAGCATCGATATCCGGAATGTTGTCGGCGGACGCTGCGGCGGCAATGTATCGGCGCTCATGAGCGAGGAGTCGGTCAGTGCCTGCACCCGTCTCCGGCGCGGCCCCGAGAACCCGAGCAAGGGCTCCCTCGAGAATCTCGAGAACCGAACCGAACTGCCTCAGTGGTGCCACCACTGCTCCCGGCGGCGAGACGCCCAGTTCGGCAGAGAACCGCTGGCAAGCTGAGACATATATTCGGTCGACAAGGTCTCGATCCCCTGTTATTGGGGCGAGCGGCTGGACGGTCACATCGGCCAACAGACCTGCCAGAGCGTCGCTGCGCGCTAGGAGAGCCTTCCACCAGTCCGACGAGGTGCGGGCGATGAGCAGTACGCGGACTTTATCGTGGATTCCGTGCTCGAGTAGTGCGTCGAACAGGTTCGCGAGCTGCTGTCCGCGCGTCTCCGCATAGTCCACCACGATCAATGTCGGGTTGCCCTTCAACCTGAGTATCTCATCAGTGCCGGACACTCCTGCAGGCACAAGCCCTGTGTCCCAGCCTTGCTGACCGACCAGTCTCATGAGCTCATGCGCCAAGCGGGTCTTACCTTGCCCCGCCGCGCCCGTGAGGATTCGAGTATCGAAGTCATCGTCGCGAAGGCACCACTGCTCCAGCCTCGTAAGTTCACCTTCTCTACCCTCGATGGCGATATCCTGCCTGTCGGCACGCAGGAGACCGCTCGGGCTTCCGGTGCCGCCGACTCGACGCCTGGGCGGACGTGGTGGTCGGCGTGGTGAATGTGTAGTAGCGCCACGCTCGATCGGGATGCCGCCGGTATCGACTGACGGCAACATCCTCTCAATCTGACCGGCAGCAGCGTCAGGCCCGAGATAATCCATGACCTGGACGGCGCTGAGCCAGTACGTCCATTCGGTCGAGAAGTCGGTCGGATATGTGGTGCCAGGCATAGCCAAAGGGAGGAGAGTCCGCCGTTCATCGATCGCCAGCGACACCTCTCGGCGGACGTGCGGTGACTTGATCGACGTCGGCGAGAGAAGTACCACCACCACATCGCACGCGGCGACAGCCTTGACGATCTCGACCGCAAAGTTCATTCCACCATGAATGTCGCGTGGCGCGAAAAAGGTTGGGACATCAGACGACTCGAGGGCATTTGCCAACGCCTCTGCCGCAGCTAACTCTGCCGAGGAGAAACTGATGAAGACCGATGGTCGTCGCCGACTCTTGGCCGGAGTTGTCATGCCCACCCTTCCCTGCGCCAAGGGCCAATGACTTTCGCGTTTGAGCCCTTAGGTTGAGCATGGAAAATCATACATGACAGCACCTTTGGGAGAAGGGGAAACGCAACGATCGTGGCACAGCCTCGATCACCTGCGGATGTCTCCAGTTGTCGCGACACCCCCGTCTAATCTTGTGTGATATAGATTCGTTACGCCACGCCGCCTGCGACACGCCAGAGCCGCGCTCGCTGTTTCAAACCAGACAGTCGATTTATCCAAGACCGGTGGTCCCCGCTGGGCTGCTAGTTATGTTGCTCTCCAAGGCGTATGCCTATCCTTGCATGTCATTTCTCCGTGTGCCCCGAGGCTTGAAGCGGGATAGGTAGACCCTAAATCCCCGTAGCCCCAGGGGTATTGACTATCAACCATCAGGTGGACGACCTGCAGCGCTGAAACATGCCGGTTGGCACATCTTCTCGATAGTTTGCCCCCTTTGCGAGCAGTGCCAGTTGATCAATTATGTCGATCAGCGAGCCAGCTTTGCAAGAATATTTCGGGCCGTCGTGGCCCGATTCCGACATGCCGTCCAGAGTGGATTGGCAGGGATCTCATTTCCAGCAAGATCTTGCCCGCGCTATATAATCCTGTGCTCGCTCTATGCCGAGTCATAACGTGCGGGCAAAATTTTGCTCTGGTCATCCTATTTTGACGCCTGCGATGCCGTACTCCAGATCGGGTGACCCGGTAACAGAAGGCGTTGAAGAATTGAAGATGAGCACAGACTGCGTCCGCAGCAGCGGGCATTGCGTCGCCTCTGTGCCGCGCATGCTGATGTCGTTCTGTCTCACGCCGCACCTGCCTGTGGAGGCGCTGTTCGCATCGCTACTCTCGAGGGCGGGTTCATCGACGTGCAATCAGTAGCCGCGGGCTGGTCCTACAATCAACACCACCCGAGGAGCGTTGCTGCAGCACATTCGTACAATGAGCCTTTTATCCTCGCCGGGCGGCCTGGATCTCGCGGTCTTGAAGGACGTGAATGGCTTTGACCAGTTGGCTGGTCCGGTAGGGGCAGCAGCGGAGTTTCCGCAGGGTTTTCCAGCTCTTGAGCTGGGCGTTGGCGCGCTCGCCGGGACCGCGTAGCTTCGCGTGCGCGCGGTTGAACTGCTTCTGCGATTCCGGCTTGTTTCTGCCCTTGTACGGTGTGAGCGCCGCGGTGGCACCGTGATATCCCTTGTCGGCCAACATGATCCATCCATCGTGTTCGAGCGGCCTTCATGTCGTGGACGCTGCCGGGCAACGCGCCCGAGATCCACACGATCTCACCGTCAGGTGTGGCGATGACCTGCACGTTCATCCCGTGGTGGCGGTGCTTGCCGGAGTAGAAGGGCCGATCGGCGGCGACACGGTCGATCGCGATCAGCGTGCCGTCCAGGATCAGGTAGCCATGCCCGGCAGTCCTGGCCTGGCCCAACGCGTTTCGCAATGCCGGTGCTCGCGCGGCCAGCAACTCCACGGTCTCGGTGACATACCGCCACGCGGTGGAGGTCGAGATCTCGAACCCGGCACCCAAATCATCGAAAGTCTCGCCTTTGCGCAGGTAGGCGAGCACGAGCAGGGCTGCGGCCTGGGTTGAGCAGCCGCCACATCGACCCGATCCGGCGGCGGTGGCGCCGGATCACTCCGGCCACGTAGTCGAGGGTCTGACGTGACAACGGCAGCGCGGAACGGTAGAAAAGCATCTGAAGCCCTTGGTGAACAGCGGTTGTGGTAAACAGCTGATCTACCAGGGGCTTCGCCATTCACCTCGGCGACACGCCGCACCAATTCTCAATGGCGACAACAACTCTCAGCCGAGGATGAAAAAGGCTCAATGTCGGCGCTCGGGATTGGGCACGCCGATATGCTGACCTCGAAGCGGCGGTTGAGGCGTTCGAGCAGATACTACGCAGTGCGTCCCCGTCGATGTGATTGCAGATGCCTCGACGGACGCGTTGACCTGATCGGTGCGGTACAACGACTCTGAGTTCTGTTAATCTCGCGCTGTCCTGCGACACGTCGACCAGGGGCGGTCCCGACCGAGGAAGCGAGCGGGCCGCCGTATCCCAGATTGTGAAGGCCGCAACCGACTTCTACAGAGCTGGAAAGACTTCCGTGATATGGCTGTCCATGATTCACTGGGCCGACGTGCCGGTTTCTCAGGATTCTCTCAGCTGAACCCGACTTGAACCCCCACGGAGATCCCACCTGCGGTTATGCACTGATTCGGCTCGACGTTGTCACCCCACCCTTTCTGTATAACCCGCAGGTAGGACGGGTGACGTGACGTGCTATTTGTGTCCGGAGGGGGACACGACCACTACGCACACGGTATTCACCATTGGAAGCGGTTTCGCATCGACGGCTAGGTGCGGCGGTTCGCACCTCTGGGTGGCAGGGGAGCCGCGGGGCTGACGCCGTTGGGCGTGGCGTATTCCGACTCTCGGCTAGGCGGGGCTCAGACGGGTTGCGCGACGGGGCCGCTGGGCGTCGGATCGCAGTCTCGGCTGGAGGCCGATGTGGCCGTGTATTCGTAGTTCTCGAGGGAGAACTGGTGCTGCCGCCACCAGCCGTGCGGGCCGGATGTAGGCCGTAGGTAGGGGGCGTCCCCGTGGTTGTCGATGTAGTACGTATTCGCATCGGCGCACCCCGGACGGAAGAACATCGTGTGTCGCACGCGCCGACGCATGTCGTGCATGAACCGGTCCTGCGCCGTGGCGGACACCTCGACGCGTGTGGCGCCCCGTTTTCGTGCGGCCTTGATGACGCGCACCGCGTGGGTGGCGCGCAAGTCGAATGTCGCGAACAGCGACGGCCCTGGGTTGAGGAAGAGGTTCGGGTAACCGTGCACGATGATCCCCTCGAAGGACTGCCGCCGATCGCGGTCCCACAGCTCGTTGAGCGTCTCGCCGCTGCTGCCATGGAGTCGGTATGGGATGTCGCCCATTTTGAATCCGGTGGCCAGGACGAGCATGTCGAATTTGCGCAGCTCGCCGTCGACGGTGCGGATGCCGGTGCGGGTCACTCGCGTAATACCGTCGGTGACCAGCTCGACATTGTCGCGCAGGAAGGTCGGGTAGTAGGTGTTGGAGAACGAGGGCCGTTTGCACCCGAATCCATAACGTGGCGTGAGCTTCTCGCGCAGCACCGGGTCGGGCACCTGCTTGTGCAGGAACACCGAGCAGATCTGCTCGATGCCCTTCACCAGGAACGGCAGCTGCTGGTTGTAGACGGCGCCGAAGGTCACGACGGTTTCGGTCAGCACTCTGGTGGCCAGTCGCGTGGCCTTCTGGGCGAATGGAACGTGATCGAACACGCCTTGCACGGCAGCGCCGAGTTCCGCGTCGAGCCGAGGCAGCATCCAGATCGGGGTGCGCTGGAACAACTCCGCACCGGGTGCGTAGGTGCGCGACCAGTGCAGGTTCGGCTCGAAGTGGAAGCTGTAGGTAAACGACGGGATGTCGACCGCGACGCCCGGATAGGTGTTGTCCCGCCACATGCCGCCCACCCTCCCCGGCACGTTCCAGGATGACGAAGTCCTCGATACCGGCGGCACGCAGCTTGATCGCCGCCGCCATGCCACCGAATCCGGCACCGACGATTACGACTTCACGGTCACACATTCTCTACTCCTTCGTATCGGCGAGGTCGGCGACGGGTTGCTCGTCGCCGACCTCGCAGGTCACCGCGAACGCGAGATCACCGATGAGCTCGACGGTTTCGGCCACCGTCACGGAGGCGATCGTCAAACGCCGCCATGCCGGTCGCCCGCCAAGACAGGCTCGGGCTTTGGACTCGCGCTGTGGATGCGGTCGTCCATCTTGAAGTGCGGGGTTGGATCGGTGGAGATAATTCCCGGCGATCCAGCGGCGACGGCCGGTATCGCGTCCAGCAGTGCCCGCGCGAGGATGCTCGCGGCGACATTCGGCCGATCGAGCGGCTCGGATGCGAGCTGGCAATGGAATATGGCGCGAGTGCCGGTGATCTGGATCGTGTAGCCGGCCGGGTCGGTGAATCCGCCGAGCGGCAGACCTTCGCCGCGAAAGGCGTGGTCGGGGCCGTCGTAGTGACAGATATCGTGGGTCAGGACGTGCCGGTCACCGATATAACCACGACGGGTGAGATCGCACCGCCCATCGACGCGGTGTGCAGGTCGAGCGCTTCGACGAAACTGATGTGCCGTACCCCGCTCACGGCGCGCGAGTGTGGGGATCACCCGTTCGGCGATCGGGTTCGCGTGCCCGCCGACGGTGTGCCCGCGGGCAGCGCCGAGTTCGCACGCCTCGGCCAGGCGTTCCGGCGACGCCGGGCTGCCGGAGCAGACCACGTTCCGGCCGCATTCCAGCAGCGCGAGCACATCCTCTTCGGCGACCCCGCTCAACACGGGCGCGGCGTCGGCGGCGACAAGCACGCAATCCGACTCCAGCGCAAGCACTTCCGCGAGATCATCGAGTCCGTGGCCGACCACCTCGACCGCGGGATCGTGCTCCGCCGCGGTCAACGTGGCCGCCGCGACCTCGCCGGTGCCCCAGACGATCACCCGAGGCCGAGCGGCAACAGGTCCGGGTGCGGGACGGTAGTGCGTGCGGGCGTCGTTGAGCACAACCCCGGGGTTGCTGTCGCAGACGGGGGCGAGCGCGGTGAGGATGCCGTTGGCCATGAGTTCACCGCCGAACACGTGATCTTCGCCGCGGCCTCGCTGGGCATCCAGAAGCTGCTGCACCGCCTGCGCGACCGCGGCTCGCTGCCCGCGCTCTCCGCGCGGCCCGGCTCAACGGGCTCCGATACGGATGCGGCCTATCGGCGGCCTTGTCAGCACGTTGTGGGCCGCGCAGCAGTAGGAGCCGACCCGCGGGGCCGAACAGGGGCTGGTCCAGATGGCTGGACATACCACAGCGCCGGACTGGCTATCCGCCAGCACATCGGCAGTGGTCATCGAGCGATGTGGGCGTTGGGTGATGCCGGTGATATCCGGGTGGCGATGTCCAGGGAGATGCGGGTCGCGGCCGTGTAGCTGTCCTCGTCGCTGAGGTCGAGGTCGCCCATCATGGATAGGCTCCAACTGATGGCTAATAGGGCTTGGCGGGCGTGGAAGACGGCGATCGGGGTGTGATCGGGTCCGGTCATCAAATCCGCCAATACCCGGAACTGGATACGCAAGCTCGCGCCGACGCCGATTTCGCGCAACGCGGACTGGTTCTCGGCCCAAAATTGAATGACATCTCTGCCGAGGTCGTGCAGCAGCGTGCCGTAGCGCGTGATGATCTGCTCGGCACGGGCTTGGCCGGGTGGCGCGGACTCGGCCCACTGCACGATGTCGTCTATGCCGCGGCGCAGATCTTCGATCAGGCTGGCCACGATGTCTTCCTTGGTCCGGAAGTGGTAGTAGAGCGCGGCTTTGGTGACACCGAGCCGCTCGGCGATCTCGCGCAACGATGTCGTCTCGTATCCGCGCTCGGCGAACAACTCGATCGCCACCGTGCGGATCCGCTCCCTGGTGTCACTACGGCGCTTGTCCATGGAGATCCCCTTTGCTTGACGACCGGCAAGGTAAGAGCTTAACCTCTTGCCTACCTCGAAAAGCATGCCGGCGATAAGTTGATCATCTATTTCGACATTGTTCCGTAGTTATCTTCGGCGCACGGTTGGGGAAGGAATGCGACTTGAGTAGGTTCGGAAGCATCCTTTGGGGTGGTGGCGGCCAGAACAGCGCGGTCGCTGTCGGGGCCGACACGGTTGCCGATCTGAATATGGACCAGATCTTCGTCCTTACCGGCGCAACGAAACATGAAGCGGCGCACCGCCGTCCGCTGCGTGACCTGGAACTTGTGCACTACCGCCAGCAGGTGTTCATCGATCTTCGGGACGACGCCGTACGCGCTGTTTTCGAGGTGTTCGTGGCGGGAATGAACTCGGTGCGCAAACATCGGGAGCGCTGGCAGAAATTGCGCAATCCGCAGCAGCGGGACCGGTGTCAGCTCGATGCCGAGATGCTGTACTGCCGCACCGTGCTGGATCTGCACACGGCCCTGGGTGAATTACCCTTGAGCGCCAACGGATTTCAGGAGTGGCGGAGGTGGCTGGCCGACCACGTCGACGGCACGGATTTCCGCGCACTCATGGCCGATGGGGCGCGGGTTCGCGCAGGGCTGGATTCGGTGCGGTACACCGTGCGAGTGGCGGGCCGTCAGCTGGTTATCGACCGGTTCGACGATCAGCCCGACTACAGCGATGTCATCGCCGCGGCCTTCGCCCGCTTCGCCGTGGACGACAATCTGGATCGCCAGCGCTTCACCGAGCCGTGGCCGGATATGAACGAGGTGGAGGAGCAGGTCATCGCCTTGGTTGCCGAGCAGCATCCGAAGGTGTTCGGGCAGCTCGAGGCGCACGCGCGACGACACCAGAACTTCATTGATCCGGTGATCGACCGATTCCAGATCGAATTGCAGTTCTATCTCGACTACCTGTGGCTGGTCCGGCACTTGGACGAGCACGGTCTCCCGTTCTGCATTCCGGAGGTCACGACCGGCTTCCGCGGAATGTATGCCGAGGACGCCTACGATGCGGCCTTGGCACCGCAGCTGATTCGGGAGCAAACTCCCTTGGTGCGCAACGACTTCCGGCTCGACGGCGCGGAGCGCGTACTCGTCGTCACCGGTCCCAATCAGGGTGGAAAGAGTACTTTCGCCCGAATGTGCGGCCAGCTGGCGTATCTGGCCGCGCTCGGGTGCCCGGTGCCCGCCGCCAGGGCCCGCGTGCCGCTGACCGACAATGTTTTCACGCATTTCGTTCGAGAAGACGACGTCAGTGATCCGGACGGCGGCTTGGCGCGCGAACTGGCCCGCCTGCACGACATCCTGGCACGCATCAGCGAGCACAGCCTGGTGGTGCTGAACGAAAGTCTGAGCACGACAACCGTCGGCGACGCCACCCGGCTCGGTAGTGAGGTACTACGGCAGATCATCGAGCGCGGCGCGGTAGCAGTTTACGTCACATTCCTCGAAGAGCTCGCCGATCTCGGACCGGAGGTGGTGAGCATGGTCGCGGGTGTCGAACCGGGCGACGACGCGCTGCGGACATTCCGGATCGCGCGGCGCCCTCCCGACGGGCTGGCGCATGCCGCGGTGGTCGCGCAGCGGCATGGATTGACCTACGACGCGATCCGGGCCAGGGTCCGATGATCCCGGTCGGTCTGCTGCACCCCCCGGGCCACGCCCCGCACCTCGCGCGCAACGGTGACTCGATCGCCGAGGATCTCGGCCTTACCGAGCTGTATGCGGCGATGGCGGCGAACGACGAATTCGTGGCGACGGTGGTGAAATCCGTTGTCCCCGCCAGTCTGACCGACATCGCGGTGATCCGGTACCGGCAGGACGTGTTCGCGGACTGCCGCGACAACCCCGATATGCTCCGCTCGCTGTACGACATCGCCGCCGAGGCGACGTCGGTGCGCCGCTGGACAGCGGGCCGCACTCGTACGCCACGAACCAAGCTCGGGCTTGCGCTGCAACCGCTCGAGGCGCTCGTCGGCTATCTGCGCCGACTGCGCGAGACCTGCGACAGCAACGCAAGCTCCGGCCGTTCGCAGGGATTGCGCCAGTTGCGCGAGGTGCTGGCCGACAAGCTCCGCGACGACTATCTCGCCGAGCTCGAAACCCATTTGGCAACACTGTATTTCGATAACGGCGTGCTGTTCAGCGCCGGACTCGGGCCCGGCAACAAGGCCGACCGCATAATATTGCACGAGCCGCCGAAGAACTCGAAGCGCTCGCTGTTCAGTAGCCGGTCCGGCCGGGTGTTCGAGGCGACCAGCGACTTCGACATCCAGAACGATCCACTGGCAGCTGTGGTGGAACCGGCGCTCGATTCGGTCGCCGAGGTGATCTCCCGCGCGACCGACAATGTGCAGAACTTCTTCCGCCAGCTGCGAGCTGAGCTGGCGTTTTATCTCGGCTGCCTGAACCTGCACGAGCGGCTCAGCCGGGCGGGTGCCCCAGTGTGCATGCCGGAGCCGGTGCCAGCTGGCAACGCGATGTTGCGGTGCAGCGATCTGCGCGACGCGGCCTTGTGCCTGTCGGCGAAGACGGTGATCGGCAACGATATCGAGGGTGCCGGCAGTTCCTTCGTGGTAGTCACGGGCGCTAACAGCGGTGGCAAGTCGACATTTCTGCGTAGTGTCGGTCTCGCGCAACTGATGATGCAAGCGGGAATGTTCGTTGTGGCCGATGACTTCACCGCGGATGTGCGCGATGGTGTGTTCACGCATTTCGTGCGCAGCGAGGACGCCACCATGAAACACGGCAGGCTCGACGAGGAACTCACCCGGATGCGGGGGATCACCGACCAACTGCGCCCCGGCGGAATGCTGCTGTGCAACGAACCTTTCGCCTCCACCAACGACCGAGAGGCATCGCTTATCGCCGAACCGATCTTCTCCGCGCTGGTCGACGCAGGCACGAAGATCGTTCTGGTGACGCATCTGTTCGATTTCGTGCGGCAGCGCTACGCCGCCGATCACTTTGTCGATCTGTTCCTGCACGCGCAGCGCGCCGCGGACGGCCGCCGAACATATCGCCTGACCGTCGGCGCTCCGGAGTCGACCAGCCACGGCGACGACATTTTTGCTCGAGTGTTCGGCTACCGACCGGGAGTGTGAGCCGCGATGGCCTCCGCGTCACGGCATCTCGCGAAAAACCTGGTCGAAGGCACCCGTGATGTGCAGCTCGGTGACACCCTTATCGTCGGTGCGGGTCAGCTGCTGCATTTGACCGTCGTACCAGTAAAAGATCTCGTGCGTCACCGGGTCGGTGGTGCACCGGGCGAAGTCGGCGGCGAAATCGATCAGTATGTGCGCGTTGGCCAATACTGTCGATGCTTTGGTCAGGCGGTGGAAGGCCAGCGTGTGCCGATTCGGGATCGCCACCATCACGCCGAACGGCGCTTCGCCGATCTCACTCACGACCAGGCGCGACATGTCGCCGATCTTCGAGGCGACGAACATCGAATCGCCTTCGAGTACCTCGATCACCACGTCATCGCGTTTTATCCGACTCTGCCGATCAATGGGTTCGGCCGCGGTATTGGCATGCGCGATGGACCACAATGCATCGATATCGGAGCCGACCAAAACATTCTTGTCGACGGGCGTGAGGCGGTCGGGTCTGTTCAGCACCAGCTCGGCGACGGGCACTCGGGTATCCATATCGGACGCTATCGGACGCGCGCGCAATGCTTCCGGACCCGCGACTGACGTCGTCAGGGGTGGTACGACCTGAACACAGATACGCGCGGCAAGCTCCTCGTCATCCACCGCCGCCTTCTGCGGAGTGTGTCCGGTGACCTCCGCGAAATGGTCGTAAACAATGTTGGGCCAGCGCACGTGATCGGGTTCTCGGCGACATTTCGTCACCAATGTATTCAATGAGTACCTGGTGCCGTCGACCGCAATCAATTCGAGCGACGCCGCCGGCGTGACGGTGATACCGAAACCGAGAAGTATGTTGATGGCGACCTGTCGGACCTTGGCCGCCGTTCCGTCACGTCGCGAAGATGATTGATTGCGCAATGCTTCTCCCCCCACAAGGTTCCGAACTCGATCCTATAGGCTCATCGAACAAGCCGTCAGCAACCGGGCTGTACCTGGTCAGGACCGATGCCGATGTGGTTGCCGCTCTAGCGCTTTCCTCTGTCCGCCGACCGCGCTCGACGCTAACCGGACCGCGCGTTATGGAGATGATGCCCGCGCGCGGAAGCCGTGTCAACGGGCCGGATCGGACGCGGTGAGAAGGGCGGCACGTATCGATTGATCGCATTGTCCAACAATGTTGACCCACATTCAGCGGCCGTGAGCTGCGATTACTCCGGCCCGCGGCCGAGGAGATTGTGGCGGATACCTATGCCGACCGCGGGTCTACCGATGCGCGGAAGGTACCTATTCGACAACCCTGGTTCCGATGATCAATGCGACAGTCGGCCGATCGGAACCAGCTGGTGGTTACGAAAGATGTTGCGGCACTGAAGAGGCGCTACCCATGCGTGTGACAAGGCCGCGGGGCGGGCGGCATTCGTACATCCCGGGCATCGATTGCGCGGAGGAGGTGTCGGCTCGCGATTTCATCCCAAGTGGCGAGAACGCGGACATGGGTGACCGAGTCCGGCCGTCTGCCGTCGCTCGGCTTCCCCGCCCACTCGACAGGGGACGGCGCGACGGCACGGCCGAACGCGGCAGCGGGTCAGTGTGCCGCTTGGAATGCGTCGTGAACTTCGTTCGAGATTCGGCCACGCTCGGACACCTCGAATCCGTGGCGGGCAGCCCATTCTCGAACCGCTTGGATCTCTTCCCGGGGACGCCGGGGCGCCGGCCCCTTCCGGCGGCCGGTGGCTTTGGCGCCCCGCTGCCGGTGCGCCGCGCGGGACGCGGTGGTCCGGCGGGTGACGGAAACGTCCTCCTCCGCCTCGGTTTCCCCCGCACCTGCCTCGGCGGCCGCAATCCATTTGCGAACATCGGCGCGAAACCTTTCGACATTCTCGGGGCGTAGATCCAGGCGATACTCAATGTCGGCGATGCTGATCTTCACTTCGATAGCGAGCCCATCCTGGATTTCGTCTCCATCGAAATCGTCGGTAACGACGGTCTTGGAGATGACTTTTCGCGCCACCAGAGTCCTTTCATGGGGGCCGACACGTTGGGTGAACATCGTAGCCACATACATTATTGGAATGCAACCGCTCGGCGACAATCACACGGTTTCGGGCCGGAAAACGAGCGCATCGTGATGTCGGACGTTCGTATTCCGCGCTTACCGCTGCGGATTTGTTACCTGAAGCAACAGTTCCGGTTGGGATCGGAAGCGCGGGGCGGCAACATGATTGGCGCATGGCACACATCGGCGGAGACTCAGGTCACATCGGGTGCGGCGCGCCACGCCGACGGTGGCGCAACAAATGCGAAGCACTTTTACCGATAGAACAAACATTCGAATGCCGCCGCCCGGCCATTTCCTCGGTATCGAAGCGGACTCAGATTCGTTTCGACGGGGGTAAAACATACCGGTTGTACACAATGTCGCGCAGCACGTCCTCCCCGCCCTCGACTATGGCGATATAGCGCATGTCACGGACCAGCTTGCCGACGATCGAATCGGTCGTGTACCCGAGTCCGCCGAACATTTCGGAGCCGGTCCCCGCGATGGCCCAGCCGGTCTGGCCACAGAACAGCTTGGTCGTCAGCGCCGACCGCAGCGACCCCTGGCGCCGGAATTCGACTGCGGCGCCGGGGGATCGCATGAGGGCGTCGTACTCGCGGCCGGCGGCGCGGCACTGGTTGCGCATGACCTCGATCATGGTCTCCAGCTGCCCCAGTTTGGCCGCGAAGACGGCATTCGAGGTCAGCGGCTCACGGCGAATGTATTTCGTCTTCCCGTAATCCATGCACAAATCACGGATCCGACGCGAAATCCCGATCGCGGTCGCCGCGATCAGAATCCGGCTGGCGTTGAGCCCGAACTCCAGTAGCCGCAGGCCGTGTCCGTCCAGCAGGTGCGTCGCCGGGACGCGGCAGTCCCGCAAGCTCAGTTGGTAAGTGGCCGAGGCGCGCAGGCCGATCATCTCCCAGCGCCGCACCACGCGCAGACCCGGTGTGTCCCGCGGCACCAGTACCCCCACGTAGCCGTCGGCGGCCTCGTCGGAGCGAGCTATCACGATGTAGAAATCCGCGAATCCGGCATTGGTGGAGAAGTATTTCTCGCCGGTGAGGACGAGACCGGCGCCCTGGCGGGTGGCGGTCGTGGTGATCCGGGACAGTTCGCTGCCCGCCTCCTCCTCGCTGCCGACGGTCGCGCAGAAGGTGCCGTTGGCGACCATCGGCTCGAGGTATCGCGCGCGCAGTTCGGCCGAGGCGTACAGGTCCACGATGCTCGTGCCGAGAATCGAGACGAACAGGGTGAAGGCCGCGCCCGCGTCGCCGTAGGCCAGTTCCGAGACAATGTCCACGCTGTCTTCCAGCCCGATGCCGAGGCCGCCGAGATCCTCGGCGATCCACCAGTTCGACAACCCGGTCTTGTGGAACCGCTCGTACAGCGGCAGGGGAGCGCTGTCGAACGAATCGAGATAGTCCTGCCGGGGGATCAGCTCCTCGGCGACGAAGTCACGGAGCGATTGCAGATGCTGCGGTTGGAGTGTCATCGGGAAGCCTTCCTCTGCCGGACGATGCGCGCCGGATCCCACCCGAGGGCCCGGTCGGACAGCCTGGCGAAAATGCGCGCCGGAGCGGTCGGTTCGCGCGGGACGAACGCATTGTTGGAATCATAGACACAATGCGAAGCGGGTGTGCCCAGGCACTTGTTTCGCCGGATTGATCGCTGGCGGTTGCTGCGCTGAACTGCTTGTACGACAAGCGATTAGGGCGGCCAGTCGACTGCTGTGCCAGCCGCGCACCACGCATTCATCATTCTTTGCGAAAAGTTTGGGCACAATTGTGGGTACATCGGATATGGTCCTAGGAGGACCGTCCTGGTGCCAGCCACGACACGGGGAGCGCGACGCGATGGAGACAGCGACTGCCGCAGGGCAAGGCGAGTACCGCGACGACATCGCCGTGATCGGAATCGCGTGCCGTTTGCCGAATATCCGGGCACCGCACGAGTACTGGCGGTTGCTCGCGGCGGGTCGCGACACCGTAACCGACATGCCCGCCGATCGCTGGTACAGCACCGACCCGATCCCACCGGAGCTGCGCCGCGGCTCCTACCTACCGGACGTGGCCGATTTCGACGCCGAATTCTTCGGCATTGCCCCACGCGAGGCGGCGGTGCTGGATCCGCAACAACGGCTCGCGCTCGAATTGAGCTGGGCGGCAGTAGAATCCGCGGGGATCGTGCCCGCGCGGCTGAGCGGCGGGTCGACCGGTGTCTTCGTGGGATCCTCGGGCAGCGACTTCGCCGCCCTGCTCGCGACATTCGGTCGGGTGGTTACCGCGCACACCTCGACCGGGGTCAGTCGCGGCCTGATCGCGAACCGCATCTCCTACGCGCTCGGCCTGCACGGGCCGAGTCTCGCGATAGATTCCGCGCAGTCCTCATCGCTCGTCGCGGTGCACATCGCGTGCGAGAGTCTGCTTTCCGGCGGCTGTGACTACGCGCTCGCCGGTGGAGTCCACCTGAATCTGTTGCCCGACACGGGGTTATCGCTGGCCCAGCTCGGCGCGCTCTCCCCGGATGGACGGTGCTTCACCTTCGATTCCCGGGCCAACGGTTTCGTGCGGGGCGAAGGGGGCGGCATCGTCCTGCTGAAACGCTTATCGGCGGCGCTGCGCGACGGCGACCCGATCCGCGCGGTCATCCGCGGTAGCGCCACCAACAACGACGGCGCGACCATGGGACTGAGCACGCCGAGCGCGGATGCGCAAGCCGCGGTCCTGCGCGCCGCCTACGCGCGGGCCGGTGTCGCCCCCGGTCAGGTCGGATACGTCGAATTGCACGGCACCGGAACGCGAATCGGCGATCCGATCGAGGCGGCCGCACTCGGCGCGGTGCTCGGCACGGGACGGGACCCGGCGGCACCACTGCACATCGGGTCGGTGAAGACCAATATCGGCCACCTCGAGGGCGCCGCGGGCATTCTGGGCATGATCAAGGCGATCCTCGCCATCCAGCACGCCGCGATTCCGGCAAGTCTCAACTATCGAACGCCCAATCCACGAATCCCCGTGGCGGAGCTGGGATTGCGGGTTCAAGACCGGCTCGGGGACTGGCCGGCGTACGATTCGGCGCGGGTGGCCGGAGTCAGCTCGTTCGGCATCGGCGGCACCAATTGTCATGTGGTGCTGTCGGCGCCGCCGGACGCCGCCGCGCCAGTTGATCACCGGACTCGCCGGCAGCCGGCGGCGATCCCGTGGGTGCTTTCCGCCCGCTCGCCGCATGCACTGCGCGAACAGGCCGAGCAGCTGTTCAACGCGGTGCATGCCGATCCGGCGCTCGATCCCGGCGACATCGGCTGGTCATTGGCGACGACCCGCACCGTATTCGAACACCGTGCGGTCGTCACCGCCGATCGCGCGGGGGCGCTCGCTGCCCTGCGGAGTCTGTCGACGGGGGAACCCGACGAGTCCGTCACCGTCGCGGCGCGACCGGTGTCCGACACCGGGGTGGTATTCGTCTTTCCCGGGCAGGGTTCGCAGTGGCGGGGCATGGCGCGCGAACTGCTGCTGACCTCGCCGGTCTTCGCCGAGTCGATCGCCCGCTGTCAGCAGGCATTTCGGCCCTTCGTCGACTGGACGCTGCTGGACGTGCTCGGCGGTGCCGCCGCTGACGCCCTCGATCGCGACGACGTGCTGCAACCGGCGCTGTTTTCGATGATGGTGTCGCTGGCCGCGGTGTGGCGGTCCTGGGGAGTCGAGCCGGTGGCGGTGCTCGGGCATTCGCAGGGCGAGATCGCGGCGGCATACGTCGCTGGCATGCTGTCGCTCGACGACGCGGCGCGCGTGGTCGCGTTGCGTTCGGCACTATTGCACCGGCTCCCGCGCGGCGGCGGCATGCTTTCGGTCGGATTGTCGGCCACGGCGATGCGTGAGTGGCTGGACGGCCGGGGCGGCGATGTGCAGATCGCCGCGAGCAACGGGCCGAATCAGGTCGTGGTGAGCGGCGCGGTGGCCGTGCTGACCGAGGTGGCGCGGGAATGCGCCGAGGCCGGTGTGCGCACCCAACTGCTGCCGGTGGGCTACGGCTCGCACAGCGGCCAGGTGGATGCGATCGAAACCCCGCTGCTGGCAGCGCTTTCCGGCATCACCCCGCGGGCGGGTACGGTCCCGTTCTACTCCACGGTCGAGGAGCGGTGGATCGACGGGACCGAGCTCGGCCCGCATTATTGGTTCCGCAATGTGCGCGAGCCCGTGCGTTTCGACGCGGCGGTCCGTGCCCTGGTGGAGGACGGACGCCACATCTTCCTCGAGGCGAGCCCGCATCCCGTGCTGGTGGGCAGCATGCAGGACATCTTCGCCGACATCGGCGTGCCGGGACGATCGGCGGTCGGCTCGCTGGCCCGCGACAACGGTGGACCGACCCGACTGCTGCACTCGGCAACACGCCTGTTCGTCGACGGCGCACAGGTGAACTGGACGAACATCCTCGCCGCGACCGCCGGACCCGGACATCGAATCGAGCTGCCCACCTACGCCTTTCAGGGGCGACGGTACTGGCCGGAGGTAGGGGAAGGTGGTCTCGCGTCGGCCGCCACGCACGTGGCGCATGTGCCGGAGACGACGGTCGACCCAGTCCCCGATGTCGACGATTTCGCGCCGCTCGTATGTAAGCAGACCGCGATCGTGCTCGGCCACCGTGACGTCCAGGCCGTGCGGCTCGATCGGTCGTTCAAGGACGCGGGTCTCGACTCCGGAACGGCCGTCGAACTGGTGACCCGCCTCAATGCGGCCACCGGGCTGACTTTGCCCACCAGCGCCGTGTTCGACTACCCGTCGCCGTCGGAGCTGGCCCTGCGGATCGCGGCCTTGGTCAGCGGCTCCGCCGACGTCGCGCCGGGCACTGTTCTACAAACCACCGAGCCGCTGGCGATCGTGGGCATGGGTTGCCGGTTCGCCGGGGGCTTGGGCTCGCCGGAGCAGTTGTGGGAAGCCGTCGTGGCGGGCCGCGACGTCGTCGGCGATTTCCCGGCCAACCGCGGCTGGGATCTGGACAGGCTGTTCGATCCGGATCCCGACGCGCACGGCAGATCCACGGTGCGCAAGGGCGGATTTTTGTCCGGAGCAGGCGATTTCGACGCGACGTTCTTCGGCATCAGCCCACGCGAGGCGCTGAGTATGGACCCGCAACAGCGTCAGATCCTCGAAGTGTCCTGGGAAGCAATCGAATCCGCGGGTATCGACCCGAATTCGCTGCGTGGCACGGATACCGGCGTGTTTATCGGAATCTACGGCCAGGATTACGGGCCGCGACTGGACGCCTCCGATGCCGAGAGCGAGGGATATCGGCTGACCGGCAGCGCGGGCAGCGTCGCATCGGGGCGGATCGCGTACTTCCTCGGGCTGGAAGGACCCGCGATATCCGTGGACACCGCGTGCTCATCATCACTGGTGGCGCTGCATCATGCCGGCCAGTCCCTGCGCGCGGGCGAATGTTCGCTCGCACTGGTGGGCGGGGTGACCGTGATGGCGTCGCCGTGGATATTCATCGAGTTCTCCCGCCAGCGCGGCCTCGCTCCGGACGGCCGCTGCAAGTCCTTCGCGGCTGCGGCCGACGGCGTCGGCTGGGCGGAGGGCGCGGGAATGCTTGTCGTCGAGCGCCTTTCGGACGCGCGGCGCAACGGGCACGAGGTGCTGGCGCTGGTGCGCGGTTCGGCGGTGAATTCCGACGGCGCCTCCAACGGCCTGACCGCGCCGAACGGCCCTGCCCAGCAACGGGTCATCTGCTCCGCGCTCGCCGCTGCCGGATTGTCGGCGGCCGACGTGGACGCCGTCGAGGCGCACGGCACCGGCACGACGCTCGGCGACCCGATCGAGGCACAGGCGATCCTGGCGACCTACGGCCGGAACCGGCCCGCCGATCGCCCGCTCCGGCTCGGGTCGCTGAAGTCGAATATCGGGCACACCCAGGCCGCAGCGGGTGTCGCCGGTGTGATCAAGATGGTGCTGGCGATGCGGCACGGCACTTTACCGCGGACGCTGCACGTGGACCAGCCTTCACCGCATGTCGACTGGTCGGCGGGGGCCGTCGAACTGCTGACCGAGCAACTGGCGTGGCCCGCGACGGATCGTCCGCGCCGGGCGGGCATCTCGTCGTTCGGCATCAGCGGAACCAACGCGCACGTCGTCATCGAGCAAGCACCCCCGCCGGAACCGGAGCCGCCGCGTGCGCCCATCCCGGCGATACCGTGGGTGCTCTCCGCGCGCAGCCCGGCGGCCTTGGCCGCGCAGGCCGCTCGGCTGCTCGAATTCCTCATCGCGCACCCCGAATTGGAGCCGGTGGATGTCGGCTCGGCGTTGACGCGCCGCGGCACATTCGAGCATCGCGCGGTCGTCACCGGCGGCGACCGTGCTGCGCTGCTGGAGGAGTTGGTGGCCGTGCAGGCGGCCGCCGCGGGCATCGTCGCGGGGAAAACCGCCTTCGTATTCGCCGGTCAGGGTGCCCAACGCTTGGGCATGGGACGTGAACTGCACGAGGCGTATCCGGTGTTCGCCGCGGCCTGGGACGAGACCGCGGCCGCGTTGTCCGGGCACCTCGGCGTATCACTCGACGATGTCGTCTGGGGCTCGGACGAACGACTACTCGAGCAGACCAGGTACGCACAGACCGCCCTGTTCCTGATCGAGGTCGCGCTGTACCGTCTCTTCGAATCCTGGGGTGTGACACCGGATTTCGTGCTCGGGCACTCGGTCGGTGAGATCGCGGCCGCACACGTCGCCGGAGTGCTGTCGCTCGCGGACGCGGCGGCGCTCGTCGCGGCGCGGGGCAGGCTGATGCAGTCGTTGCCGCCTGGTGGGGCGATGGTCGCGGTGCAGGCCCGGATCGATGATGTTCGCCCGCTGGTGGGCGACGGCGTCAGCATCGCGGCGATCAACGCACCGAACTCGGTTGTCATCTCCGGTGCCGACGACGCCGTGCAGCAGGTGGTGCTCTGGCTGCGGGAACAGGGTTTTCGCAGCAGAGATCTCGCGGTGTCCCATGCGTTCCACTCCGAACTGATGGAGCCGGTGCTCGACGAATTCGCGCAGGTCGCCGCCAGCCTCACGGTACGTGCGCCGCGCATCCCGGTGGTATCGAACCGGACCGGGGCGGTCGCGGACGAGGACTACGGTTCGGCGGAATACTGGGTGCGACACGCCCGGGATGCGGTGCGATTCGCCGACGGTGTGCGGACATTGGAGTCCGCCGGGGTGGTCCGGTTCGTCGAGATCGGACCCGACGCGGGGCTGGCCGCGCTGGTCGAGCAGACGGTCAGTGGTGATGCGGTGGTCGCACTGCCGTCGTTGCGCCGTCGTCGGGCGGAGGTCGAGTCGGTGCTCGGGGCGGTGGGCCGGCTCTTCGAGTCCGGTGCCGACGTCCGGTGGTCAGCGTTATTCGACGGCACCGGTGCGCGGTGGGTGCCGCTGCCGACCTATCCGTTCCTCGGCGAGCGATATTGGCTGCGCGGGGTCGCGGCCGGACTCGGCGATGTCACCGCGGCGGGCTTGACGGCCGCAACCCATCCGATGCTGGGTGCCGTTGTGCCGCAGGCGGATTCGGGCACGATTGTGCTGACCGGACGGTTGGCGCCCGATATGCCGGGCTGGCTGGCCGATCACGCGGTGCACGGCACAGTGCTGCTGCCCGGCACCGGCTTCCTCGAACTGGCACTGCGCGCCGCCGCGGAGGTCGGCTGCACCCTCGTACAGGAACTCACGCTGTCCGCACCCCTGGTGTTCCCGGACAACGCCGCACGCCAAGTGCAGGTGCTGATCGAAGCGCAGGACGAGTCCGGCGAGCGTGCGCTCTCGATCCACTCGCGCGGCGCGGCAGAGGAATTCTGGACGGTGCACGCCACGGGTACGCTCACCGCAGACGCGCCGCCGCCGGTCGACGAGTTCACCCAGTGGCCACCGGCCGGTGCCGTGGCGCTCGATCTCGACGAGGGGTACCCCCGGTTGGCCGACTGGGGCTACGAATACGGGCCCGCGTTTCGCGGGCTGACCGGCGCATGGCACCGGGGCGATGACGTGTTCGGCGAGGCGATCCTGCCGGAGTCGGTACGGGCGGAGGCAAAGGACTTCGAGATTCATCCGGCGCTGCTGGACGCCGCACTGCATGCGCTGTTGCATGCACTGCGGATGCGGCGCGCCGGTGGGGACGTGCTCTTGCCGTTCGTGTGGGAGGGCGTTTCGGTATTGCTGCCCGGAACGCCGGTTGCGCGAGTGTTGTTGCGGCCGTGCGGGGTCGACGCGTTCGCGATGACCGCGGCCGATGCGGCTGGACGGACCGTGCTCGTCGTGCGGTCGCTGCGGTTGCGCGGGGTGGCCGTGAGACAACTGGCAGCGAGTGGCACGGTTGGCTGGTTGACGGAATTGGAATGGATCGATCTGGGGCCGGTCAAGCGGGCAGCGGCCCTGCCATGGGCGGATTGGTCGGCGCAGGCGGAACCGCCGCCGCCGGCCCTGGTGCTGGACTGCCGCGGGTTCGGCGCTGGATCCACTGTGGTCACCGCGGCGCACGCGGCGGTAACCCGGGTGCTGGGCGTGCTGCGAACCTGGTTGTCGGAGCCACGATTCGGGTCGAGCACGCTGGTGATCGTCACATCCGGCGCGGTCGACACCGCGGCGCCCGACTTGGCGGCAGCGGCGGTGTGGGGCCTGGTCCGCTCCGCGCAGTCGGAGGAGCCGGGACGGATCGTGCTCGCCGATGTAGCCGAAGGCGAGTTCGATGTGGCCGCGATCCTGGGCAGCGCGGAGCCGCAGGTGATCGTCCGGGACGGGGTTGTTCGCGCACCGCGGCTGAAGCGGGTCGACATCGCGCGCAGCGGCGCAGCGGCACCGACGTTGTCCGACGGGACACTGTTGATCACCGGCGGTACGGGCGGTCTCGGCGCGCTGGTCGCGCGGCATGCGGTGGCGCACTGGGGCGTTCGGCGGCTGCTGCTGACCAGTCGCAGTGGTCCGGACGCCGCGGGCGCGGGGGAACTGGCGCGAGAACTCCGGGACGCGGGGGCCGCCGTAGACGTCGTCGCCTGCGATGTGGCCGATGCGGCGGCGGTGCGCGATCTGATCGCGGCCGTTCCGACCGAGGAACCGCTCGTCGGCGTCATCCATGCGGCGGGTGTCGGTGCCAATGGCATGATCGGCTCGCTGACCTCTGAGCAAGTGGACCAAGTGCTGGCGCCGAAGGTGGATGGTGCCTGGCATCTGCACGAGGCGACGTGTGACCTGGATTTGGCACTGTTCGTGCTGTTCTCCTCCGAGGCGGGCGTCCTCGGCGGCCCGGGCCAAGGCAACTATGCCGCCGCGAACACCTTCCTGGACGCGTTGGCCTCCTGGCGGCGCGGCCGGGGTCTGGCCGGGCAGGCCATCGCCTGGGGCCTGTGGGAACAGGACAGCCGCATGACTCGCCGACTCGATCAGGCCGACCTCGCGCGCGTCCGGCGCGCGGGCTTGGTGGCATTGTCCGCACCCGAGGGCCTGGCCATGCTCGACGCCGCCGTCGGCCTCGACAGCGCATGGCTGCTGGCCGCCCGGCTCGACACCGCCGTATTGCGGGAACAGGCGCGAACCGGTCACCTTCCGCCCATCCTGCGGCAACTGATACCCACGGTCCCCACCCGCCCCCCGGTGCCGCGCGACGACGGGTTGGCGCTGCGATTGCGGGAAACGCCGGAACAGGAACGGCATCGTGTCATCCGGGATGTGGTTCGTGGCGAGATCGCGGTAGTGCTCGGTCACGCCGGACCCGCGGTGGTCGATCCAGCACAGAAGTTCGAGGAGATGGGCTTCGACTCACTCAGTGCCGTCGAGGTACGCAATCGGCTCAAGATCGCGACCGGCCTACCCCTTTCGGCGACCCTCGTCTTCGACTACCCCACGCCCAACGCGCTGGCTACTCACCTCGAGCAACAGTTCTTCTCCCAGCGCCCCGAGCGGGTTGTCGACGACCGCGCGCTGCGTGCCGCGTTGCAGTCGGTGCCTCTCGAGAACTTCCGCGCGGCCGGGATTCTCGACGCACTCCTGGATCTCGCCTCCGCTCAGCCCGGAGCCGCCGTCGCGCCGAACGGTGCCGCGGCGATCGACGAGATGGACCAGGAGGCGCTTATCCGGCACATCATGCAACCCAACAGCAGCTCCTGACCGCACGACCCCCAGCACCGACGGAGGGTGGCACCCGCATGACCACGTCGCAAGACCGGCTCTTCGAAGCGCTTCGCGTCGCCGCGAAGGACAACGAGCGTCTGCAGGCCGAGATCGCCGAGCTGAAGGCCGCGCGGTCCGAGCCGATCGCGATCGTGGGCATGGCGTGCCGGTACCCGGGCGAGGTGCGCTCCCCGGAGGATCTGTGGCGGCTGGTCGCCGACGGCCGCGACGTCGTCGGTGATTTTCCCACCGATCGCGGCTGGGATCTGGCCGGTCTTTTCGATCCCGACCCCGACGCGACGGGCCGATCGACGGTGCGCAGCGGCGGGTTCCTCTACGCGGCGGGGGATTTCGACGCGGCCTTCTTCGGCATGTCCCCACGTGAAGCGCTCGCGACCGATCCGCAGCAGCGGCTGCTGCTCGAAGTCGCCTGGGAGGCATTCGAATCCGCGCACATCGACCCCCAGTCGCTACGCGGCAGTGACACCGGCGTGTTCGTCGGAGTCATGCACGGGGACTACGGATCCCGATTCTCCGTGCGCGGGCAGTCCGACCCGAGCGCCGAAGGCTACCTGCTGACCGGCAGCGCGGGCAGTGTGGCCTCCGGACGTGTCTCCTATGCGCTGGGGCTGGAAGGGCCCGCGGTGACCGTGGATACCGGTTGCTCGTCATCCCTGGTCACAGTGCATCAGGCCGTGCAGTCCCTGCGGTCGGGTGAGTGCTCGCTCGCGCTCGCCGGCGGGGTCACTGTGATGGCGACACCGTGGATGTTCGTCGAGTTCTCTCGCCAGCGTGGCGTCTCGCCGGACGGCCGGTGCAAATCCTTCGCCGCGGCGGCCGATGGTGTCGGCTGGGCCGAGGGCGTGGGACTGCTTGTCCTGGAACGCCTTTCGGACGCCCACCGCAACGGGCACGAGGTGCTCGCGGTGGTGCGCGGGTCGGCGGTGAACCAGGACGGCGCGAGCAATGGCTTGACCGCGCCGAACGGACCGTCCCAGCAGCGCGTGATCCGGGCCGCACTGGCGAACGCGGGGCTGGCGGCGAGCGAGGTGGATGTCGTCGAGGCCCATGGCACCGGCACCACGCTGGGCGACCCGATCGAGGCGCAGGCCGTTTTGGCCACCTACGGACAACGCGACCACGCGGGCGAACCGTTGTGGCTCGGCTCGGTGAAATCGAATATGGGCCATACGCAGGCCGCGGCGGGTGCGGCGGGAATCATCAAGGTGGTCCAGGCGATCCGTCACGGCCTGCTGCCGAAGACGCTGCATGTGGACGAGCCGTCGCCGCATGCGAACTGGGCCGCCGGGCATGTCGCGCTGCTGACCGCGCCGCATCCATGGCCGGCGGTGGACCGGCCGCGCCGGGCGGCGGTCTCCTCCTTCGGCATCTCCGGCACCAACGCGCATGTGATCATCGAACAGGCACCGCCACGCGAACCCGCGAGCACATCGGTGCCGCCACCGGTGCTCCCCTGGGTGATCTCGGCACAAACGCCTGCGGCATTCACCGAGCAGGCGGCACGGCTGTCGGCGTGGGTGACCGCTCGGCCGGAGCTGGATCCGGTCGATGTCGGGCGGTCACTGGCCGGGCGTGCCGCCCTCGCGCAACGCGCCGTGATCACCGGCACCACCCGTGACGAGCTGCTGGCCGCGCTGGCTGCCGTCGACGACCCGCCCGGAATCCTCTCGGGTGCGACCGCATTCGTATTCGGCGGGCAGGGATCGCAACGCCTCGGCATGGGTCGCGAACTCTACGAGGCGTATCCGGTCTTCGCGCGCGCGTGGGACGAGGCGGCGAACGCGCTGCTGCAGCACGGCGGCGCGGTACGCGATATCGCGTGGGGCACGGACGCCGCGTTACTGGCGCGAACACTGCACGCCCAGCCCGCGCTGTTCGTGTTCGAGGTCGCGCTCTTCCGACTGCTCGAGTCGTGGGGTGTCGAACCCGATGCGGTACTCGGACATTCGGTGGGCGAGATCGCGGCCGCCCATGTGGCCGGTGTGCTCTCGCTCGCGGACGCGGCGACGCTGGTGGCGGCACGGGCCCGGTTGATGCAGGCACTGCCGTCCGGGGGCGCGATGGTCGCGGTGCAGGCGAGCGAGGACGAGGTGGCGCTGCTGCTGGCATCGATGGCGGCGGTGCCGGACGCCGCGCCGCCGCTGCTGGCCTCGGGGGTGGAGATCGCCGCTGTCAATTCGCCCACGTCCGTGGTGCTTTCGGGCATCGAGGCGCGGGTGCTCGATGTGGCGGCCGGCTTCGTGGCCAGGGGACGGCGGACGAAGCGGCTGGACGTATCGCACGCGTTCCACTCCGGACTGATGGATCCGATGCTCGACGAATTCCGCGCGGCGATCGCCGGTCTCACGGCGCGTGCGCCGCGGCTCCCGCTCGTCTCGAACCGCACCGGCACGCTCGCGGGCGCGGACTACGGGTCGCCCGAGTACTGGGTCCGGCACGTCCGCGAGACGGTGCGGTTCGCGGACGGTGTGGCCGCGCTCGGCACCCGCGAGGTGACCAGGCTGGTCGAGCTGAGCCCGGACGCGGGCCTGACCGCGGTGCTCACCGAATGCGCTCGCGATGTGGTCGTCGTACCGATGCTGCGCAGGGACCGGTCCGAGCCCGCCGCGGTGATCGACGCGGTGGGCCGACTGTTCACAGCAGGTCAGGCCGTGCATTGGGCCGCATTGTTCGAAGGCTCGGGTGCACGCCGGGTCGAACTGCCCACCTACGCTTTTCAGCGACAGCGGTACTGGCTGGCGGGCGATACCGGGGAACGCCCCATCGATCACCCCCTGCTCTCCGGCGTCGCCTACGGGTCGAGCCGCGGCGGGATCCGGCTCACCGGGCGGTTATCGCTCGACTCGCATCCGTGGCTCGCCGACCATCGGGTGGGCGGCCGGGTACTCTTCCCCGGCACCGGATTCGTCGAGCTCGCACTGCGCGCCGCGACGGCAGCCGGATGTAACGCATTGCGCGAGTTGGTATTACAGATTCCGATGGAGTTGGACCACGGCGCGACTCGCCTGGTCGAGGTGATCGTCGAAGCACCGGACGGTGCGGGGGAGCGGGCGGTTTCGATCCGCTCACGGGGTGCGGAGAACGGCGCGCAGTGGCTCCGACACGCGGTGGGCACGCTGTACACCGGTGTCACCGCCGACGCTGCCGGGCCGTGGCCGGAGACCACGGCGATCGATACGGCCGATATCTATCCACGGCTGGCCGAACTCGGCTATGAGTACGGCCCCCGATTCCAGGGTTTGCGCCGCGTCGGCAGCGCCGATGGTGATATCCTGGCCGAGGTCGTCCTTCCGGAACCGGATACCGGGACCGCCGCGGGCTTCGGTATCCATCCGGCCCTATTGGACACCGCGCTGCACGTCCTGCTGCTGGATCGCGACGTCACCGATCGGCCAGTGCTGCCGTTCATATGGACGGGAGTGGCGGTCGCGGGCACCGGAGCGCGGGTGTTGCGAGTACGGTTGCGCCCCTGCGGTTCCGACGCGTTCTCGGTGCTTGGCGTGGACGAGACAGGCCGGGTGCGGTTGTCGGTGGAGTCGTTGCGTTTGCGCGCCCTGCCACCGGCGGGCAGTGCTGCGCCGAGCCGCTTGACCGAGGTCAGGTGGGTCGCGTCGGCGTCGGTGCCGCACGGTCTGCAGGGGTACGTCGAATGGTCCGCCGTGGCGGAGACGGCGCAGGTACCACCGGTCGTCGTCCTGGATTGCCGAACCTCGAGATCCGGGCAGGCGGACGTACTCGACGCGGCGGGCCGGGTACTACCGGTATTGCAGGCATGGGCATCGCAGGAACGTTTCGGCGCGAGCACGTTGGTGGTCCTGACCGCGGGTGCGGTCGGCGCGGAGGTCACGGACCCGGTCGGTTCGGCGGTGTGGGGGCTGGTCCGGTCGGCGCAGTCCGAAAATCCCGGCCGGATCCTGCTCGTCGACGTGGCGGCGGGCGAGGACATCGACGTCGCGACGATCGCGGCCGCGAACGAACCGCAGATGCTCGTGCGCGACGGGGTCATCCGGATTCCCCGCCTGCAATCAGTGAAAGCACAAGAGCGCCTGCGGATTCCACCGCCGGCGGCAGGCGCATGGCGGCTCGCGACAGGGGAGAAGGGCACGCTCGCGGGGCTCGCACTCACGACATGCCACGACTTCGACCGTCCGCTCGGCCCTGGCCAAGTACGCGTCGCCGTCGAGGCGGCGGGCTTGAACTTCCGTGACGTGCTGATCGCGCTGGGGATGTATCCGAACCCCGACACCCCGGTGGGCTCGGAGGTGTCCGGGATCGTCGTCGAGATCGGTCCCGATGTCACGGGGCTGGTCCAAGGCGATCGAGTACTGGGCTTGGTGGAAGAAGGTATCGGGCCACGGGTGGTCGCCGATTGCCGATTGCTCGCCCGCATTCCGGCCGGGCTGTCGTTCACCGAGGCGGCGGGCGTGTGCGTCGCATTCCTGACCGCCCACTTCGCACTCACCGACCTGGCCGGACTCCGGCCCGGTGACAGCGTGCTGATCCACTCCGCCACCGGTGGGGTCGGCATGGCCGCGGTCCAACTGGCCCGGCACCGCGGTGCCACCGTTTTCGCCACCGCGAGCCCCGCGAAGTGGAATACGCTGCGCGAGATGGGCTTCGACGCCGAGCACATCTCGACTTCGCGAAGCACCGAGTTCGAGACCGCCTTCGCCGCCGCGACGGACGGCCGCGGGGTCGATGTCGTCCTGGACTGCCTGGCGGGCGAACTCGTCGACGCTTCGCTGCGGCTGCTGCCCCGGGGCGGGCGCTTCGTGGAGATGGGCAAGATGGACGTGCGCGACCCGCATGACATAGCCACGCGCTACCCGGGTGTCACCTATCGCGCGTTCGATCTGTTCGACGCCGGACGCGTCCGCTTGGGTGAGCTGCTGGCCGAGATCGTCGACCTGTTCCAGCAGGGCGTCCTGCACCCGCTGCCGACGACTGCCTGGGATATCAGGAGCGCACCCGAGGCGTTCCGTTTCTTCAGCCAGGCCCGGCAGGTGGGCAAGCTCGTGCTCGCGCTGCCCGCCGGGCTCGAGAGTGGAACCGTATTGATCACCGGTGGCACCGGCGGGTTGGGTGCGGTGCTGGCGCGGCATCTGGTGTCTCGGTGGGCGGTCCGTCGGCTGGTGCTGACCAGTCGGCGCGGTCCCGCCGCACCGGGCGCCGCGGAGTTGGCGCGCCAGTTGCGCGATGCGGGCGCGGCGGTCGATGTGGTCGCCTGTGATGTGGCCGATCCCGCCGCGGTTCGCGCACTCGTCGCCGCTATCCCGGCCGAACACCCGCTGGTCGGGGTTATTCACGCGGCGGGGGTACTCGATGACGGAGTGGTCGGCTCGCTGACGCGAGAGCGGCTGGATGCGGTATTGGCGCCGAAGGTCACTGGCGCGTGGAATCTGCACGAGGCGACCCGCGACCGGGACCTGTCGCTGTTCGTCTTGTTCTCCTCCGTCGCGGCCACGCTCGGCACCGCAGGACAGGGCAACTACGCGGCGGCGAATGCGTATCTCGATGGTCTCGCGGCTTGGCGACGTGGCCGTGGCCTTGCCGCCCAAGCGATCGCGTGGGGACTCTGGGAACAGTCCAGCGGTATGACCGGGCATCTCGGTGCGGCCGACACCGCTCGCCTGCGCCGCGACGGACTGACGGCCATGAGCACCGCTGAGGGGCTCGAACTGTTCGACGCCGCTCTCGATACCGATATCGCCCATGTCGTCGCCGCCCACTGGGACACCAACGCACTGCGGGCACAGCCGAAAGCCGCGCGGCCGCAACCGATCCTGCGCGAACTGATACCCGCCGATGCGCTCGAGTCCTCGCCCGCCGAGGAGACCCTCGCCGATCGGCTACGCCGCACCCGCGAGCGGGATCGGCATCGTGTCCTGCTCGAGGTCGTATGCGGCGAGATCGCGGTGGTGCTCGGTCACGCCGGACCCGCGGCGGTCGATCCGAAACAGAAGTTCGAGGACATGGGATTCGACTCGCTCAGTGCCGTCGAGGTCCGCAATCGACTGAAAACCGCCACCGGAGTCCCGCTTTCGGCCACCCTCATCTTCGACTACCCCACACCCAACGCACTGGCCACTCACTTGGCTCGACAGTTCTTCCAGGAGCGCCCCGAACGGGTCGTCGACGACCGCGCACTGCGTGCCGCGTTGCGGTCGGTGCCACTCGAAAGCTTCCGCGCGGCCGGGATTCTCGACACCCTGCTGGATCTGGCGGCCCAGAACAACTCCGACGAAGCGGATGCGACCGATTTCGAGACATCGCTGGACACGATGGACACCGACGCTCTCGTCGCGATGGCCCTCGCGGATGCCGACGAGCCCGCCCATGGCGGCGCCGAGGGCGGCCGGTAGCCGTGGATGACATTGTGATCACCGGCCTCGGGACCGTGTCCTGTTTCGGCCGCGGCATCGAAACACTATGGGCCGGAATGAATGCCGCGGCCAGCACGCCGGTCGAGGTGACAGACCCGCATGCGAATATGACCTACCGCAAGCTGTACGCGGTGCCGGCGGATACCGTGGCCGCGCAGCCGGCGACGGTGGGCGAGCTACCCGTCGGGGACGCCGTGCGCTTCGCACTCGACGCCGCTCGGCAGGCGCTCACGGACGCCGGGCTCGCGGACCGCGATCCGGCCCGCACGGCGGTCGTCGTCGGTTCGGGTTTCGGTGACTGGCGGCTGCATGAGCACTGGCGCACCGAGGGCTTCCCCACCTTCGGCGGCTGGGCTCCGACCTTCTCGGTCGCCGCCGCCGTCGGGGCGCAACTGCCCGCGCTCGGCGCCAATATCAGCATCAGCAATGCCTGTGCCGCAGGCGGTTACGCCTTATCACTCGCCGCGGATCTGATCCGGACCGGTCAGGCCGACGTGGTGCTCGCCGGGGGCGTGGAAACCTACCATCGCACCTCTATGGGCTGCTTCAACCGGCTCGTCGCGGTCGATCCCGAACGCTGTCGTCCGTTCGACGCCGACCGGAAGGGAACGATCTTCGGCGAAGGCGCGGCCATGCTGGTGGTCGAATCCGCCAACCACGCCGCCGAGCGGCGGGCCCGCCGTTACGCACGGCTCGCCGGCGTCGGCTGGAGTTGCGACGGTTTCCATCTCACCGCGCCGGAACCGGAGGGCACCCAGATCGCGCGGGCGATGGACGAGGCACTCACGGCGGCGGGCATCGCACCGGACCGCGTCGGCTGCGTCGTTCCGCACGCCACCGGCACCATCCTCAATGACGTCATCGAGGCGCGGGCACTGCGGCGCGTTCTCGGCGCGAGCACCGAAACGACTCCGCTGTACAGCTTGAAGGCACTCACCGGGCACACCGGTGGCGGCGCGGGTGCTTTCGCCGCGGTGGCCGCGATCCTGACGCTCGAGCATCAGCTGGTCCCGCCGAATCCGCCACTGGGTGCGCAGGATCCGGAGTGTCCGGTGTGGCTTCCGGCGCGGGCGGTGCCGCTGCGCAGTCCGGCGATCCTGGTGAACGCGTACGGGTTCGGCGGAAACAATGTCTCGCTTGTGCTCACGAGTCCATGACCGGCGGCATGCGCATGGCCGGGTACGACGGAGGGATGTGGCCGTGATTCCGACGGAACCGGTGGTCAGCGGAATCGGTGTGGTGAGCCCGCGCGGTCGCACACCGAGTGAGATGGTCGAGCCGCCGAGCCCGATCGGCCCCGAGCCGTGGTTCGACTACCGCACCGAGCTCGGCCGTCACGGTTACAAGTACTTTCCGCCCGCCTGCCACTATCTGCTCGCCGCGACCCGCCGGGCGGTAGCCGATTCCGGTTGTCCGGCCGAGGATTTGCCCGCCGCCGCCGCGATCGGTACCAACAATGCCGGATCGGTCTGGCAATCGGAGCTGGACCGCACCATCGTCGGCGCGGACGCGGACGAACTCAGCCCGATGACCGCCACCTTCTTCTCGATCAATCTGGTGGCGGGTCAGCTCGCCATCGAACATGAGCTGACCGGGTTCAATCTGACCTTCACCAGCCCCCGCGTCGCCGGTGTCGAGGCGCTGGGGTTCGGGTCGGGCGCGCTCGCGCTGGGACGCACCCGGTGGCTACTGGCCGGGGCCACCGAAGCCAGGTTGGACGCCGCCGAGCCGGGCGCGGCCGAATCCGAGGAGGGCGCCGCGATTCTCGTCGTGGAACCGGCCGAGCGGGTGTGGGCCAGGGGTGCGACGGCGTATGGCCGCTGCACGGTGCGCTCGGGTTTTCTGCCACCGGATGAAGTGACCGCCGCCGGTGCGCGCACTCGGCTCGACACGCTGTTTGTCGGCGGCGTAAGCTCGGCGGCGCTGCCCGTGGTCGCGGTGTTGGACGACTCGGCGGTGGGCGCCGCGGTGGCGCGGGCACTCGCACCGGAGGTGGAGCCGGTGATCGCGGGACCTGGTTGCCTCGAACCATTGCTGCGCTTGGCCTGGTGCCTCGCGGAGGGGCCGCCGCAGTCCTTGCTGATCACCGCGGCGAGCACCGGGAACATTGCCGTCGCGCATGTCGATCGTAGACAATTGTCGGCCTGAACACGCATTGTTTGCCTGGTCGCCAAATGTCTTGGCGCTCTTCATTTTTGCAGCTCATATGTGGCGCAAATGAATGTAGTCGACGAATTCTTCGACGGCCGCGAATAAATGTGTTTCATCGGCTATCGTTGTTCCATGTCGCGAAATGAAATGCGCTCCTCGCAGGAGCGATCGGCCGCCGACCAGACCAAGACACGCAAGTACGGGGGCGAGCTCGTCACCCACGTACGCATCTACAACGCGATCATCACCATGTTCTTCTTCGGTGGCCGCGGCAAGCTCGACCGCGCGCTCGTCGAGAAGAGCGGGGCCGCGAGCGGTCACCAGGTACTCGACGTCGGGGCGGGGCCGGGAATCCTGGCCCGGTTGCTCGCCGAGCGAGTGGGCCCGAACGGGCACGTGGTCGGCCTCGATCCGTCCGAGCCGATGGTGCGGTTCGCGACGAAGAAGAGCAAGCGGCATCCGAACACCGAATTCCGGGTCGGCTACGCGCAAGCCATCGATGCGCCGGATGGCGCCTTCGACACCGTCACCGCCACCTTCGCCATGCACCATGTGCCGGAAGAGGATCGGCTGCCGACCGTGGCGGAGATGTACCGCGTGGTCCGCCCCGGCGGCAGGCTACTGATCGCCGATCTGCACCCGCAGGAGCGCACTGCTTACGGCAGGCGGCGCCGTGCCGTCATGCAGGCCATCGACCCGCGTCGGTATGTGGAACCGCTGCGCGAAGCGGGCGCCGATAACGTCGAGTTCACCTTCTTCAAGCCGTGGACGGGGTGCGTCGTCGCGACGAAACCCGCCTGACCTACGGCGAACTCACCCGCACCCGCCGGCGTGACCGTCGTCGAATCCGGGCGGCGAACCAGGTACTCCGGCGGGCGAGGCCACCTCGGTCACTCCGGTGGCGCGGACCGCGGTGACGAAGCGGTCCAGCCGATCGACACCCCAGAACTTCTCCCGCCCGGCGATGCAGAACGGCACACCGAAGACGCCATCGCGATAGACATCCAACAGCGCCTCGGTCGCCTCGCCGCGTGTCACCTCCGCGTCGACGCAGGCACGCACCTCGTCCGGATCCAGGCCGAGCCCGCCCGCACACGCGGCGACCACCTCGATATCGGAGATATCGCGGCCTTCCTCCCAGCGCGTGCGACCCATCGCCCGCACGTAGTCCACCGCGCAGCCGTGCCGTCGGGCGATGAAGTACGGATGATGCGCTACCTCCCAGCGCGGTTCGATGTCGACCGGCCAGTGCACCGTCCGACCTCGTTCCGCCGCAAGCCGTTTCACGTCCTGGAGTATGTAGAGGTGCTTGTCTTTGGTCATCGGCGCGTACGGGAACTCACCACCGGCCGCGCGCAGCCACCGCAGGTCGCGTTCACCGGGTTCCCAGAACGGCCGCCATTCGATGGACGCGGCGACGTCGGGATACCCGTGCACCAAATCGGTTACCGCCAACCAGGAATAGGGGCTGCGCAGGTTGAAGTAGAAGCGCGGGGGCGGACGACGACGGGCGGTCATCGCGGATTGCCGAGCCTGAGCACCAGCGCCGTGGCCGCCCCATCGGGATCGGTCGTCGCCACTACCGCCGCGCGTCCGCGCTCATCCGCACGGGCGTGGGCGAGGACGGCGGCCAATTGCATGCCGGCGCTCACCGCACCGAGATCGCCGAGCAACTCGGCGATCGGGAGGTGCCGCAGCGCATCGGTATGGGTGCCGAATACCGATGCGACGGAGTCGATGTCGTCCTCGATGGCCAGCGCCCAGACCTGTTCCGGCGCGATCCCCGCGCGATCCAGGCACGCCCGGATCGCCGTGGCCGCCGAATCCCGACGCTGCTCCGGTGCGCCACGACGGAAGGTGACGGCCAGGATCTCGGCGTAGACCGCGCCCCCATCGGCTTCGGCCCGCGCCGCGGGCTCGAGCAGGAACATCGCACAGCCCTCGGACAAGGCCTCGGTCCGTCGCGCCGGATCAGCCGTCCCATGCCACTCCAGCCAGGCCCGGTGTTCGGACAGTTCCTCGACCGCCCCGCACAGCACCCGCTCGGTGTGACCGTTGCGGTGCAGTCGTTCGGCGTAATTCAACGCGGCGAGCAGGGTCCCGCGGCCGCTGGAGATGGTGGTGTTCGGTCCGGTCAGCCCATGCCAGATGGCGCACTGACCCGCGGCGCAGTTCATCACGGTGTTCGGGAACCGCGCCGGGTCGACGTGGTACGGCTTGTCCTCGGTGAGCGAATCGCGGGTGAACTCCATCATCGAGCGGGCACTGCCGGTGGTCGTGCCCAGCACCAGCGCGGTGTCGGCCGGCTCGATCGTGCGCGCGGCCAGAATCATGCCGACCGTCGCCACCGCGAGACCGGTCGCGCGGTCCATCGCCCGAGTTCCCTTGCGGCCGAGATGAGCTCGCGTCTCGAACGTATCGATCGCACCGACCCTCGCGTGCGGCAAACCCTCCTCGTCGCGCACTGCCCGCAAGGCGCAGCGCCGTTCGGTGAGGCCGCGGGTGAAGGCGTCGCGGTCCGGTCCGTACGGTGACAACACCGACCATCCGGTAATCGCCAGCGTGGCAGTCATCGGCTCCTCCTCGACACCGAACGGTCAGCCGCGCAGCGCGGTGAGCAGCCGGTCGTCGAAGTCGACCAGTGCCCAGTCGGTGCGATCGCGAATCTCGGCGTAGCCGTGCGTGATCCGTCCGGTCGCGGTCGGCACCAGCATTTCCTCGCGCAGCACGTAACAGTCCATCCGTGCGGTGTAGGTGACGCGCTTGAAGACCTCCTCCACCGTGAATACGGTATACAGATCCTCCTCCATCAGCGCCTCATCGATGATCGAGATATTCGAGCGCGGGACAACCGGGATGTAGTTCTGCTCGTCGAGCAGCCGTTTGATCGACACCCCCCGTGACATCAGGAACAGATCGACCACTTCCTCGAGCTGGCGAAGGTAGCCCGACATCTGCAGCCGTTCGGTGAAGTGACAGTACGGGTACGGTATCCGCCACCGCCATGCGAAACTGTTTGTCCCCCCGGTCAATTCCTGCAGAACCGCATCGCCGCCGACGCCGCCGCGACCGAGTGAGTTGCGGCGGATCGCCGGCAGCGGATGCCGCTCGGGCAGCTGACGGCGCAGGTGGGACCTTTGATACGGGGCCAGATGCGATGGGCCCGGGTGGGCCGGGGCACCCCCGCGCTCATCGCCCCGCAGCACCACCGCGACGGTCGAGCTCGCGGCGCGGGTGGCAGTGCCATCGACCAGCCTGCGCAGGACCACTGTGAAGCGCAACTGGTCCGCATCGGCGTGCGGCGCGGGCGACACCTCGGCGGATACTTCGTCGTCGAGATGGAATGCCGAGCGGATCCGGGTGTCCAGGTCGATGAACTCCACACACAGCCCGTGCGCTTCGTAGAGCGTCCGCGCGGGCAGTCCGACGTGCCGGAAGTGTGCCAGCACAGCCTCTTCCACCAGATAGTTGACGTGTTTGAAGCCGATCCAGGTGCAGATATTGGAGCCCTCGAATCGGGGCCGGAGCCGGTGTGTGGTCGACTCCCGCAGCAGCGGTGTGGGCAGGCTGATCAGCTCACTGGTCATGAGGCAACTCCTGATGGATCGGCGGGACGGGAGCGAACGCGGCTGGCTGCGGCAACGCGACCGACGAAATCGTTGATCAGCTCGGCGACGCGCTCCGGCCGCTCGAGCATCGCGAAATGACCGGTGCCGTCGAGGATTACCGTGTTCGCGCCGGGCATGGCAGTCCCGAGCGCGCGAACGCCGCTGGCAAGCGCGCCGGGGTCGTCGGCACCGCCGATCAGCAAGGCGGGCGCGCCGAATCGGGCGGGTCGCAGCAGTGGCGTGCGCAGGTAGGTGTCGAAGAACCGGAGCCAGGTATACGGCCCGAGCCGGGCGCACAGCCGCTGGACCATCTCGGCGCGGATGTCGGGGGCGAGCCGGTCGGCGGCGCACAGGGCAAGTCCCTGGTCGAGCATCAGCCGGAAGCCTTCGAAATAGTAACGCACGCTGTCCCATTCGAAGTCTTCGGTGGCGGGGCGGAAGAACGGCGCGATGAGCACGGTGGCGATCTGTCTGCCCGGTTCGCGATCGATGAGTTCGAGCAACGCGTTGCATCCGAACGAATGCGCCACCACCACATCGGGCCCGTGCCCGGGAAAGTGCGCGAGCGCCTTGCGCACCCAGCCCGCAGCGTCACCCTCGACCGCCCAGCCCGGGTCGGTGAGCGCCGCCCACGGCAACGTAGCCTCCCAGAGTTCGACGGCCGGATCGAGAAGCGGTTCCAGCGGCGTCCAGCTCGCCGCGCCACCGGCCATACCGTGCAACAGCAGCACCCGCATCGGCGGCTTGCGCCGGCCCGCGACCGCGGCGCGCCGCAGGACTACCGGGACGACCGGCCGGGTGGTCACGACGGCTCCGCGTGAGTCAAGACGGTCGCTGCCGCGCCTTCATCGTCGCCGCCCGCCACCGCGACCGCGGTCCGCCCGCCGGTGCCGAGCCATTGCGCGGCCACCGCGCACTGCAGGACGCCGAGTGCGCCGCTCGCCCGGCCGAGATACGTCTCGACATCGAGCACCGTGCCCGCCGAGCCGATTTGCGTACCGAGCCACAGGTCGACCGGAGGATCCGCGGCCGCGGCGAGTGCCTTTGTGACAGCGTCTTTTTCATCCGTACCGCGGCCACAGTGCCGAACCACGACCGCCGCCGTCTCGCGCACCAGCGGCTCCACGACCACGGCCGCGGCCCCTTCGAACAACTCGCTCGGTGCGCAACTCTGTAGCGCGGCGGCGGCCTCGGTGGCCGACTCCACGCCGACCACGACGACCCGTCGAGCCCGCCGCGCACGGATCAAGAGCATCGCCCAGCGCAGTGCGTCCAGACCTGCGGGCGCGCCATTGCACACCGTGAGGTTGGGGCCGCGTAGTCCGAGGTGAATGGCGATGGTCGAGGCGATCACATTGCTCGACGCGTTCGGCAGATCCATCGGACTGGTCGCGGCGACGCCCTCGGTCCGGATCAGCCGTGCCGCATCGCAAACCGTCTGCAGATTGCCGAAATTGCTGCTGACCACGATGCCGGTATCGGGCTGCTGATCATGCGCGGCGGTGCTCAGCGCCCGAATGGCCGCGAGCACACCGAGTTTGGTGGCCTGGTCCTTGTAGCGGAAGCCGCGGCCGAGTTCGCGCCGCAGCCGATCCGCGGCGTCGGCGCGTCGCGGGGCGTCCGGGAGGAGCAACTGGTCGACGGTGTCGTGGCGGTCCGAGGCCACCCCGACACCGGTGATCCCCACCGGTAGTGCGTTTTCGGCGGTGCGGTCGGTCATGAAGCCGCCTCCAGCAGGGCAACGGCATTCACGCCGCCGAAGCCGAAGGCGTCCACCTGCGCGATCCGGAGGTCGGACGCCGGTGTGGCCGTTCGGCACAGTCGCAGGGCGCTTGCCTCGGCCGCCGGTTTCCGCAGTCCGACAATCGGAGGCACGACGCCTTGCCGGAGCGTCTCGAGGGCGACCGCGACACTGTGCAGCCCCGACGCCCCCGAGGTATGGCCGATCATCGACTTGATCGCGGTGACCAGCGGAGCGTTCGGTAAGTCGAAGTGGTCGCTGAGTACCTCGGCCTCGACCCGGTCGTTGAGCGCGGTGCCGGTGCCGTGCGCGAATACGACGTCGATATCGCGGGGCTCTAGGTGCGCGCGCTCGAACGCCTCGCGCATGGCCGCCGCGATGCCGTCGCGGTTCGGCGCCGTCACGTGGTGGGCGTCGCAGTTCAGCCCGACCGAGCGTAGCCAGCCGCGCGCAGGACCGCCGCGGCGAAGGACGACAGCCGCCGCGCCGTCGCCCATCAGGACACCGCGCCGGTCGACATCGAACGGGCGTATCCGATCCACCCCTTGCCCGCTCGCCCGAGCCAGCAGGCCGAACATGCTCTCGGTGATGGTGTCGACGCCCGCGACGATCACCGCCTCGGATTCGCCCGAGGTCACCAGGTCACAGCCGAGACCGAGCGCATACAGCGCCGCCGAGCAGGCGTTGTTGAGGGTATGAATCTCGGTGAAGCCGAAGCGCTTCCGCAGTGCGGGCCCGAAATGCAGGTCCGCGGCGGATAGCTCGGCCCGGCCGGTCCACCACAATTCGGCACTGCGCAGCTCGCGCAGCCCGGTGCCGACGAGGACCGGAATATCGGGTAGCTCGGCCGCGTCGAGTCCCGCCGTGTCGATCGCCTCGGCGATCGCGCGGGCCAACCACCGCCCGGCGTTGCGCGCGCCGTCGGCCGCGTCGTCACGCGCATCGATCTCGTAGGCGTGACCGGAGAGGTGCTGTTCCGGCGCGAAGCGGCGCAGCGGTGCGAGGCCGGACCGCCCCGCGCACAGGTTCTGATACAGGCTCGCCGAGTCATCGCCGAGACAGGCGATCGCGCCGACTCCCGCGATCGCCACGGCCGCCGGGCTCGTCACGCGACCGCCCGCCCGGTGTCGGCCCCCAACATCAGCACCGCGTTGTTGCCGCCGAAGGCAAGAGCATTGTTCTGCACAACGTGCAGCGTGGCCGGGCGCGCGTGGTTGGGCACGCAGTCCAGACCGCATTCGGGGTCGGTGTGCCGGTGGTTGATGGTGGGTGGAATGAACTGATGGGTCAGGGCGAGACAGCAGGCCACCGCGGCCAGCGCGCTGGCCGCGCCCATGGTGTGCCCGATCATTGATTTGGTGGAGATGGTCGGCGGTGGATCGGCGCCGAAGACCTCGCGGATCGCGGCCGCCTCGGTGATGTCGTTGGCCTTGGTCCCGGTGCCGTGCGCGGAGATGAAATCGACCTGCGCCGGTGCGATCGCGCTATTGGCGTGGGCCAGGGACATGCACCGTGCCACGCTCGCGCGGTTGGGCGCGACCGGATGATCAGCATCGCAGTTCAAGCCGTATCCGAGTATCTCGGCGTATATGCGCGCACCGCGTGCCAGCGCACGGTCGCGGCGCTCCAACACCAGGACGGCCGCGCCTTCACCGGTCAGGATGCCCTCGCGGTCGATATCGAACGGACGGCACCGGTGCGGGGCGATCGTCCCGAGCCGGTAGAATCCGGCAAAAGTCTTGCGGCAGACGGCATCCGCACCGCCGACCAGCGCGACATCCACGTCGCCTGCGCGCACCGCGTCGCTGCCGTAGCCGATGGCGTAGTTCCCGGCCGCGCATGCCGTCGGCAGGGTCACCGCCTCGGTGTCGCGCAGGTCGAGTTCCTCGGCGATGGCGGCGGAGAGGCGGGCGGCGGGGACCCGTCGCGCGCGATCGCCGGCGAGCAGGCGCGGTTCGGTAGCGATCCAGGATTCGATCAACGCGTCGAGATCACGCGACTCGCCATCGGTGGTGCCGATCGCGATCAAGCTGCGCATCGCCCGCAACTCGGCCACCGCCAGCCCGGCGTCGGCGACGGCCATCCGCGCCGCGGCGACCGAAAAGGTGGTGGCACGGCCCAGTTCATCCATTTTCTTACGCTCGAGGTAGGGCGCCGGGTCGAAGCCGACGACCTCGCAGCCGGTGCTGTACGTGAAGCCGGTGGTGTCGAAGCCGATGATCGGCTGTGCACCGGAGCGACCGCACTCCAGCGCGCGGAGGAATTCCGCGCCGCCCACGCCGACGCTGCTGATCGGCCCGAGTCCGGTGACGACAACCCTGCGCTCATCGTGTTCGGTGACCGGCATGTGATCACTTTCCGTTTCCTGCTCGTGCTCGACCCGCGAGTCACCGTGCGGACACCGGGAATGCGTCAACGCATTCTCCGACATTTATTCGACCATACCCGGACGTCCGTCATCCAGCATCCCGCATTGTGCAACTTGTTGTCTCAGAGCATGTTTCGATGATGTGGTGATCAGCTCGAAATGATCGGACGGCGACCGGGGCAGGTACGCGGAGACGCGACTTCCACGCCGTCATAGCCGTGCACAACGGCATTGTTGCGCTAGCATTGTTCGGCAAGGAGGGATGCCCTGATGACCGAATGGCAGTCGTGCACGCTCCGGATCGCCGATCGGGTCGCCGAGGTGACTTTGACGGGACCGGGGAAGCACAATGCGATGGGTCCGGACTTCTGGCGCGAACTACCGCAGGTCTTCGCGCAACTCGACGCGGATCCGGAGGTGCACGCCGTCGTCGTCACGGGTTCGGGGCGAAACTTCTCCGTCGGGCTCGACCTGCGGGCCATGCAGCCGGTCTTCGAGGCGGTGCTCGCGGATCGCTCGCTTGCCGCGCAGCGCAACGCCTTTCATACGGCGCTGCGCCGGATGCAGCAGGCCATTACCGCGGTCGCCGACTGCCGCAAACCCGTGATCGCCGCCGTGCACGGCGTCTGCATCGGCGGCGGGATCGATCTCATCGCCGCGGCCGATATCAGGTACGCGAGCGCGGATGCGAAATTCAGCGTCCGCGAGGTCAAGGTGGCGATCGTCGCCGATGTCGGCTCGCTGCAACGCTTGCCCGCGATCATCGGCGAGGGGCACTTTCGGGAACTCGCCTACACCGGCAAGGAGATCGATGCCGCGCGCGCCGAGAAGATCGGGCTGGTGAACGACGTATTGCCGGACGCGGTGGCTGCCTTGCGACGGGCGAGGGCGACCGCGCGGGAGATCGCGGCGAACCCGCCACTGGTCGTCCAGGGCGTCAAGGAGATCGCCGAGCACGGCCGCCGCGAGGCGGTAGCGTCCGGATTGCGCTATGTGGCGGCATGGAATTCGGCATTCCTGCCCTCCGAGGACCTGATCGAGGCGCTGGACGCGGTAGCGACCGGTCGCGAGTCCCGCTTCATCGGTCGCTGAGCAGATCCATCTGCGCGAGCACGGCGCGGCCGAGCCGGGTCGCCGGGTCGCCCAGATCCAGCGGTAGATCGAAATGGTTGCGTCCTTCGATCACATGATCCGCGCACGCCTGTCCCGCGGCACGCAGCGCGTCGACGAAAAGCTGTTGCTGACGGGCGTATTCGCGGGTCTCGGCCACACCGCGCGCCACCAGGACGCGCGGTGTGGCCAGCGGCAGATGGCCGACCGGACTGTTGGCCTGCGCGGTGCACCTGCTCATGCCGACCCGTTCGTTGACATAGCTGTGCCGCACCGGCTCCAGGTCGTACACCCCGCTCAGCAGCGCGACACCCGCCACCGGCGGTGGCGTGGCGCCGGTGTGGGCCACCGCCATCGCCACCAGATGCGCACCCGCCGAACTGCCGCCCGCGTAGACGCCGCCGGGGCGCACGCCGAGGTCACGGGCGTGCTCGGCGACCCACCACAGCCCGCGCCGCACCGAATGCACCATATCGTCGAGTGTGCGCTCGGGCGCCAGACCGTAACCGAGCGCGATGAATGCCGCGCCCGCCCGTAGGAATGCGGGGGCCGCGAAGCAGGCGTCTTCTTTGCTCGATTCCTGCCAATGCCCGCCGTGCACGAAGACATGAATGTCCGCGGACGGGCGCGCCGACGGAAAGAAATGCAGGGTCTCGGCGGCGGACGTGCCGTAGGAAACGTCGGCCTCATGTCGAAACCGTTGGCGCGCACCATCGCTCAGCTCCCGGTAGCGCCGCAGAATTGCCTGGTAGTCCGGTGCTCGTGAGCTCGGCGAATACTGCTGGTCGAGCTCCTGCCTGGTCAGCTGCTCGTACATCGCGGTGACTCCGGATCGTCTCGAACAATGGCGAACCGAGTCATCATTTCACATAATTGTCATTGGAACCGAATCAATCGCCCGGCCGCGCACGCGGCGGCGCAGGTGAAAGGGCGACCGCAATGCCGACTCGTGACGACGCCGGGCGACGCGACGCAACCGATGCCCTCGGGCCGATGCGTGAGCTTTTCGATCTCCCCGCCGGTGTGGTGTATCTCGACGGGAACTCGCTCGGTGCCTTACCCGCGGCCGTGCCCGACCGCTTGGCGCGGGTGATCCGGGAGGAATGGGGTGGTTCGCTCATCCGGGCCTGGACCGACCACGACTGGTGGAGCGCGCCGTTACGGGTCGGCGACCGGATCGGACGGCTGATCGGTGCCGCACCCGGGCAGGTCAGCGTGGGGGAGTCGACCTCGGTGCAACTGTTCAACACGCTCGCCGCCGCCGCGCGACTGGACCGCGATCGCGATGTACTCCTCACCGACGCGGGCCATTTTCCGACCGATCGATATCTGGCCGACTCGGTGGGCCGACTACTCGGTCTGCGGGTAATCGCCATTCCCGCAGCGGAATTGGCCGACGCGATCTCCGAATGGGCGGACCGGGTCGGCGTCGTCGCCGTGCCTGCGGTGGACTACCGCACCGGCGAGCTGTGGGACGTCGCCGGTATCACCGCCGCCGCGCACGCCGCGGGTGCGGTGGCCGTCTGGGATCTGTGTCACGCGGTGGGCGCGGTGCCGCTTTCGCTGGACGAGGACGGCGTCGACTTCGCCGTCGGATGCACCTATAAATACCTCGGCGGCGGTCCCGGTGCGCCGGCGTTCGTCTATGTGGCGCACCGGCATCAGCGCGCCTTCGAACCGCCCTTGACGGGCTGGCACGGCCATGCGGCGCCGTTCGCCATGGAACCGGAATTCCGTCCGGCCGAAGGCATCTCACGCACCAGGATCGGCACCCCGCACGTGCTGTCGCTGCTCGCACTCGACAGCGCGCTGGACGTATTCGACAAGGCCGACCTGGCCGATGTCCGCGCGAAAAGCCTGGCGCTGGCCGACTTTTTCCTGGACTGCCTCGGCGATCTCGTGCTCGACGGCACCTTCGAGGTCGTCACGCCGCGTGCGCCGCACCGGCGTGGTAGCCAGCTCGCCCTGCGCCATCGCGCGGCCTACGAGATGATCACCGCGCTCATCGAACGCGATGTCATCGGCGATATGCGCCCGCCGGATCTGCTTCGCTTCGGCTTCAACGGCCTCTACGTCTCATTCCGTGATGTGCACCGGGCCGCGGCGGAATTGCGCGATATTGTGGCGTCCGGGGTGTACCTGGATGCCAGGTTCGCGACGCGCAGGTTGATCACCTGATCGGTAATCATTCGAAACCATCGCTGGCACAACCTGATCGGTGCGCATCCCGGCAACGCAGCCGTCATTGTCGTGTCGCGCGGACACCGGGCAACAATGTTCGGCCGATGGTCGGCCGACTGTTCCCTACGGGTGATGTAAATGGATTCTTTTCGGTACTGTCATTGTTCGGAGGGAATGCAACTCTCCGCCGGATCGGTGTGGACGGCCCGTCTCGGGTGCCTGCCGCGCACCGGGAGGAGGTGTGGATGGATGTCGCGAGAACATCGGATGCGTCGCCGTACAGACATTTCCGTCACTCTGATCGTCGCCGGGCACCCCACGGGCAGCGTGCTGTCGGTCGGGAACGACCTCGTGTCGTTCCGCGGAAACAATGTGCGTGAGCACATTGTGGGAGGGGCGGGAATCCGTGGTTCGTAACCTGTCGGAAGTCGACCGGGAGATCGCCGAGACCGTTTCCGACTGGCTCGAAAATGTCGTGAGCCAGCCGCATCCCGGGCTGGGACGCGCCGGACCGGTCTGCCCGTTCGTACTCCCGGCCCTGCGCGCCGACGCGCTGTCGGTGTTGATCCACGATTGGCACGGGCCGCACGACGTCACCGGGATGGTCTCGTTGATCGACGACATCACCCGGCGCTACCGCGAATCCGAACCGATTTCGCCGAACCGGAAGCTGCACGCCATGGTCGTGGTCATCGCGGGCCTGCCGGAGAACCACTTCGATCTGGTCGACGAAGGACACCGCGCCGCAAAGGGTTCGGTGATCGAGCAGGGGTACATGCTCGGTCAATTCCACCCCCGCTGCCAGGAGCCCGCCGCCCGCAACCCGCTCTTCCCGGTCAACCGCGCGCCGTATCCGCTGTACGCCATCCGGCAGATGGCCGTGCACGACATCCTGTTCCTGCACCACGAACGGCGCTGGTTCGAGCGCTATCGGCGCGCGTACGGGCACCACTACACCGGCACCACTCGTGTCGACCGATTCCTGCGCGACCTGTACGGCGCCGCGGCACGGCGGTACGGGTATACGGAAGGAGAAGGCGAATGACCGAGCATCTCGAGCGCCCGCTGAGCTGTCCCCTCGGCGGTGCGGCAAGTGACGCCGAGCCGATACCTCCTGAATATGTGTCCTACGCGCATATGGACCGGCTGCACGAATTGGCCCATCCCCGCACCGAATCCGCGCAGGAGCTCTCCTTCATCCTGCTCAGCCATGTGAAAGAACTGCTGTTCCGGATGGCCTACGTCGATCTCGGACAGGCCCGCAGCCAGCTGCGGGCCGATCGGGTGGAACAGGCCTGCCGGGCGCTGGAACGAATGATCCGCACGCAGCGAATCCTGGTGACGACGTGGGAGGGCATGAACGCCATCGCGCCGGACGAGTTCCTTGCCTTCCGCGACGTGCTCGGCGACGCGTCCGGTATCCAGTCCTACATGTACCGCACGCTCGAATTCGCCATGGGCAATAAGGATCCGGACATGGTGCGGCTCGCCTCGGCGTTCATCGATTTGTACCCGGATCTGCGTGCGGAGCTGGGCGGTCCGAGCCTGTACGACGAGACGCTGCGGTTCCTGGCGCGCCGCGGATTCCCGGTACCGCAGCAACTGCTCACCCGTGATTTCGAGCAACCTTATGCGGGCCACCTGGCCGTGGAAGACGTCTGGCTGACGATCTACCGTTCGCCGGCCGCCTATCCCGCCGAATACCGCATCGCCGAGCTGCTCACCGAGGTGGCCTACCAGTTCTCACACTGGCGGGCGACGCATCTGCTGGTGGTCGAGCGCAAGCTCGGGCGCAAGCCGGGCACGGGCGGCACCGAAGGGCTGGACTGGCTGCGTACGGTCAACGACCACCGATTCTTTCCCGAGCTCTGGTCGATGCGGACCAGGCTCTAGTACCGATCGAGCAAAGGGGAACAGGCGCATGGCAGACGACGCACACCCGATGATGGCCGGATTCGTTCCGATCCTGTTCGGCCACGCGGCATTTCAGCAATTACACGCGGCCACCGAACTCGGGTTGTTCGAACTACTCGATGCCAAGGGACAACTCACGAAGGCGGCAATCGCCGAATCGCTCGCCCTGAGCGCGCGCTCCACCGACCTGCTGCTCTTGGGAACGACCGCGCTGCGGCTGACCGATAAGCAGGCCGATGGATACCGCAATGGCGGCGTCATCGCCGAGTTGTTCGCCGCGCAGCAGTGGCCGATCATGCGCGACATCATCGAGTTCCAGGCGCGGGTGTCCTATCTGCCCGCATCGGACTACACCGAATCCTTACGGCAGGACCGCAATGTGGGAATTCGGCACTTCCCAGGGGACACCGAGGACCTGTACAGCCGTCTGGCCAATGTTCCCGGGCTGGAGGATCTGTTCTATCGCTGCATGAACTCGTGGTCGAAGCTGTCCAATCCGGTACTCGTCGAGGCCGTCGACTACACCGGCATCGAGCACGTACTCGACGTCGGCGGCGGCGACGCGGTGAACGCCATCGCCCTCGCCGAGGCACAACCGCATGTACGCGTGACGGTGCTCGATCGGGCTCCGGCGCTCGACATCGCCCGGCGCAATATCGAGCAGGCTGGTCTGTCGGCGCGCATAGGTACTTTCGCCGCCGACATCTTCGATGACGACTATCCCGACGGCTACTGCTGTGTGCTCTTCGCGCATCAACTCGTGATCTGGTCCCCGGAGCAGAATCGGCGTCTGCTCGCTAAGGCGCACCGCGCATTGCGTCCTGGCGGGCGCGTGCTCATCTTCAACGCGATGTCCGACGACGACGGGCGCGGCCCGCTCTATTCCGCACTGGACAATGTGTATTTCGCGACGTTGCCGTTCGCACAGAGCACTCTGTATCCATGGTCGACCTACCGGAAGTGGCTGGCCGAGTGCGGATTCGGACGCACGCGCGAGGTTCGCGGCGCCTCGTGGACGCCGCACGGCGTCGTCGAGGGTTACCGCTGAGCCCAGGCCCGCGCGGCCCGGATCGCGGCACTCATCGGCTCGCGCGCGGGATCTCCAGCTCGCGCCAGACGTCATCGATCGCGGTGGCGAACTTCTCGACGTCGGTCGTATCGTGCGTGGCCGATGGTGCTACCCGCAGGATGGCGGCACCCGCCGGGACGCTGGGCGCATCGATGGGCTGTACGTAGATCCCGTAGCGCTGCAACAGCAATGCGGAGGCCTGACGACACAGCCGCTCGTCACCGATGAAGACGGACACGATGTGCGACATCGGTGAAATGTAGGGGATGGCCCGCTCGTCGAGCAGCCGGTGCAGCAATTGGGCGTTGTCCCGCAGTCTGGTGCGCTCCACCTCGGAGCCGATCAGATGCCGGACCGCGGCGAGCGCGCCCGCCGCGATGGCGGGCGGCAACGATGTGGTGAAGATGAACGAGCGCGAGTACGCGCGCACCGCCTCGATGAGCGGGGCCGGGCCCGCCACGTAGCCGCCGATCGTGCCGAAGGCCTTCGCGAGCGTGCCCATGACCACGGTGAACTCGTCGGCAAGCCCCTCCCTGGCCGCGATTCCCGCGCCGCGCGGGCCGTACATGCCGATGGCGTGCACTTCGTCCACATAGGTCGTCGCGCCGAATTCTTTTGCGATCCGAGCGATCTCGGCGAGTGGCGCGATATCACCGTCCATCGAGTAGACCGATTCGAAGACGATCAACTTCGACTTGGCCGGATCGGCCGCGGCGAGTAGTTCGGTCAGATGCGCGGTGTCGTTGTGCCGGAAGATGCGCTTTTCGGCTCGGCTGTGCCGGATGCCGTCGATGAGGCTCGCGTGATTCTTCTCGTCGGAGAAGACAATGGTGTCCCCGGCTCGTCCGGCGAGAATGGACAATGCGCCGTCATTGGCCGTGTAGCCGGTGCTGAACAGCAGTGCGGACTCCTTGCCGTGCAGATCGGCGAGCTCCCGCTCCAGCAGGACGTGGTATCGGTTCGTCCCGCTGATGTTGCGTGACCCGCCGGAGCCGGCGCCGAACCGGTCGACCGCGTCCTTGACCGCGTCCAGGACGAACGGCGCCTGGCCCATCCCGAGGTAGTCGTTGCTGCACCAGACGCTGATCTCGCGTTCGCCGCCCGGCCCGCCGCGCGCGATCGCACTCGGGAAATGTCCGGCGCGACGGCCGATCTCGAGGAAGTCGCGCCGGCCCGCACCGAGCTGCTCCATTTCACGGGAGAAGAATTCGAGCAGTTGTGTCATGGCGATCGCGTCACTCTCTGCTTGGGTCCGGCGACCTTGCCGTGCAAGGGCATTCACCACATTAGCGGCGCGCGACATTTCTCAGCAAGATAATGTAAGAATGTTGTTCCGGCCTTTTCTTCGGTAGCGCGCACGGCCGGTGCGTGGGTGGCCGCTGCCCAGGGGACGTGAGAAGGCGAGGCAGTCGTGGAACTGTCGCTGGCGGCCGTGCTGGCCGAGACCGCAAGTCGGACAAGCGAAGACATCGCGGTGGTGTGCGGCGACCTGCGGCTGAGCTACGGCACGCTGTGGGAACGCGCCCGCCGTCGCGCCGCATTCCTGCTCGACCGCGGCATCGGCAGGGGCGATCGGGTCGCATTGTTGATGACAAACACGCCGGACTTCCCAGCGGCCTATTTCGGCATTCTCGCGGCCGGTGCCGCGGTGGTCCCGGTGAACATCCTGCTGCGCGCCGAGGAGATCGCCTACGTGCTACGCGACTCCGGCGCGGTGGCACTGGTGACCGAACCGGCGCTGCGCGAATTGGCCACGGCGGCGGCCGATTCGGCCGGGGTAACGCTATTCGACGATATGCGCGGCGAGGCAGGCTACGCGATCGGCGACTATGTGCGCACCGCAGACTCCGACACCGCGGTGATTCTCTATACCTCGGGCACCACGGGGCAGCCGAAGGGCGTACTGCTGACGCACGCGAACCTCGTGCTGAACATTACGGTCACCATGCTCTCGCCGTTCGCGTTCACCGCGGACGACGTTCTGCTCGGCGCGCTGGCGCTGCACCACACCTTCGGCCAGATCTGCGGCATGGGTGTGTGCTTCCGGGCCGCCGCGACACTCGTGCTGATGCCCCGCTTCGACGCGGTCCGCGCCCTGGAGTTGATCGCGACCGAACATTGCACGGTATTCATGGGTGTCCCGACAATGTATTTCGCATTGCTGGACGCGGTCGGCGACGACGTCTCGGTCCCACTTTCACGGGCCTATTGCGGCGGTGCGGCCTTGTCACCGCAGGTGTTGCAGCGGTTTCGGAAGGTGTTCGGCTGCGAGATCTACGAGGGCTACGGCCTGACCGAGACCTCACCGGTGGTCGCCTACAACGATCCTGGCGCGCCGGTGAAGCCGGGAACTGTCGGGCGGACGATCTGGGGGGTTCGGGTGGAGATCGCTCGCGCGGATCTGGAGCATCGCATCGAGTTGCTGCCCGACGGCGCGGTGGGGGAGATCGTCGTGCGCGGGCACAATGTGATGTCCGGGTATCTGAACCGACCGGAGGCGACCGCGCAGGTGCTGATCGACGGCTGGTTCCGCACCGGCGATCTCGGGCGCAAGGACGCCGATGGCTACCTGGTCGTGGTAGACCGGAAGAAGGACATGATCCTGCGCGGCGGGTACAACGTCTACCCGCGCGAGCTGGAAGATGTGCTGATCGACCATCCGCTGATCGCGCAAGTCGCGGTGCTCGGCATTCCCGACGAGCGGCTCGGCGAGGAGGTGTGCGCGGTGGTGATCCCGCGCCGCGGCGTCACCCCGGACGACGCGGCGGCCGACGACATCCTCGCCTGGGGCCGGTGCCGCTTGGCCGCCTACAAATATCCGCGCCGGGTCGTATTCGTCACCGAGTTCCCGCTCGGTCCGAGCGGGAAGGTGCTCAAGCGCGAATTGTCCGCGCTGCTGGCCTGATTCGCGCCCAGGCTGCCGCTAGCGCGCGGCGGCCTCGCGACGCAGGCGCTGCTTGTCGATCTTGCCGGAGCCGATGATCGGCAGCTCGCGCCGGAACTCGACGACCGCGGGCGCATGCCGCGGCGACATCAGCTCCGTGACATGTGCGCGCAGCGCCTCCGCCGTCACCGACGTCCCGGATCTGGGCACCACGGCGGCGTGGATCCGTTCCACGCGATCGTCGTCCACGACGCCGAAGACGGCCGCCTGCGCGACCGCGGGATGGGCCTGCAGCGTCTTCTCCACCTCGGCCGGATATATGTTCACACCGTCGAATTTGATCCGGTGTTGCAGCCGGTCCACCAGGAACAGGTAACCGTCGGTGTCGAAGTAGCCCAGATCGCCGGTGTGGAACCAGCCGTCGCGCAATGTTTGTGCCGTTCGCTGCGGATCGCGGAAATATTCGGTGAGGATGCCGGGCGAGCGCACGCAGATCTCGCCGACCTCCCCGGCCGCCGCGTCGGCCCCGGTGTCCGGGTCGCGGATGACGACCTCGGCGTCAGCGGACGGACGTCCGACCGAGGCGAGGCGCTGTTCGTCGGTGTGGTCGGCACGGTCGAGGCAGCCGATCTCCCAGCACTCGGTGGTGCCGTAGGACTGCACGAGGACCGGACCGAGCGCGGCCACCGCCTGCGCCAATCGGCCCGGTGCCGCGGGAATCCCGCCGTACATCAGCGTATTCAGGCTGGACAGATCGGTGGCGCCGAGATCGGGATGGTCGAGTAACTGGTACACCTGCGGGGTTGCCCAGAACACCTTCGTGATGCGGTGCGTGGCGATGATCTCGAGCACCGTCCCCGGATCGAAACCCTCGAGCACGTGCAGTGCGCCACCGGCGGTGAGCACCGCGTCGGCCATCGGGCCGACGGTGTGGCTCAGCGGTGTCGTCACAAGCATGCGCGTGCACGCGTCGTCGAGCATGGTGGTGATGGCATAGTTCCACGCGCGGAACGAGCGACAGATCCCTTTGGGTCGCCCGGTCGTTCCGGTGGTGTAGGTGATCACCGCGAGGTCGTCGTCGGCTACCGCGACATCCGTTGTCGGCGTGCCGGATTCGCCCGCTGCGAGGTCGAGTACTTCCGGACCGCCGCCGTAGGCGCCGAGCCGCAGCGGATGGCCGAGCCGGGCGCGCAATTCGTGTGCGCGGGCGAGATGTGCGCCGTCGACCGCGAGGAAGGTCGCGCCCGTCTCCCGCAGAATGGCGAACTGCTGATCGTCGGGCAACGGCTGCACCGAACTCGCCGCGTTGGTCGAGCGCAGGTAGACCACGGCCGCGCCGACCGAATTGGCGGCGTGCCGCACGAACAGCATCATCGGACTGTTCGATTCCGCGAGCACCGCGACGGTGTGCCCCGGGCCTACACCGTGGCGCCGGAGTACATCGGCTGCGGTCCGAATCGCTTTCGCGCATTCCTGGCGAGTGAAAGTGCCGTCGCGCCAGCGGATCGCGACCTCGTCGGGCCGATCCGACAATGCGTCCAGAATGCTGGTCACATACTGGTAGGCGCCGCTGCGCGCGGTGGAAGTAGCTGCTGTACTGGTCATTTGTGCTCCTGTCGGCCAGCAGGACCGGCACCGTGATGGCGGCGCTTCGACCATGTCATGGTAGAAGACAATGCGCGACAGCCGCCACGGAACATTCTTTCCGGGCCAGAACAATGCGGCGGGCCGGTTCCGTCCGTTACTGTGGAGCGCGAACAATGTGAAAGTTCCCCGCTACGAGCCTATCCCGCGCTCGGGCGTGCATCGTCGCCGGTTGCATCGGCAGCCGAAAGGGAGGTTCCCTGTGCATTCCAATCCGAAGGTTCCCGCGCCGATGGCACTGATGGAGATGATCGGCAACGGTTCGTTCGCGCAGGCCATCTACGTCGCCGCCAAACTGGGCATCGCCGACACACTGGCGGCGGGGCCGCTGGACGCCACCGCGATCGCGACCCGGATCGATGCCGACGCCGACGCGGTCTTCCGCCTGCTGCGCCTGCTGTCCAGTCGCGGTGTCTTTCAACAGGAGCCCGACGGCCGCTTCGCCCTCAACGAACTCTCGGATCCACTGCGCTCCGACGCCGAGGTCTCCATCCGTCCCTGGTCGCTGTTCATCGGCTCCCCCGAACACCGTGAGCACTGGTCACATCTGGACGATGCGGTGCGCACCGGCGCCGCCGTCGTTCCGGCGCTGCGGGGCATGTCCTTCTTCGAATTCACCCGCAGCAACCCCGAATTCGGGAAGGTATTCAACGACTCGCAGACCAGTGTCTCCGAGCTGACCCTGCGCGCGGTGCTGGCCTCCTACGACTTCGCACCGTTCCCCACCATCGTCGATATCGGCGGCGGCAACGGCAGGCTGATCGGCGAAGTCCTGGCGCAGACACCCGGATCACGCGGCATTCTGTACGACACCCCACCCGTGGTGGCGGGCGCGAGCGAGCGGTTGACCCCCGTCGCGGATCGCTGCTCGATCGAGGGTGGATCATTCTTCGACGGCGTGCCCGCCGGTGGCGATGCCTACATTCTCAAACATGTCCTGCACAACTGGAACGACGAGCAAGCGCTGACGATCCTGGGCAATGTCAAACAGGTGATGTCACCGCAGAGCAGGCTGCTGGTCATCGAGATCCTGCTGCCCGAGGGCAACGCGCCGAATCTCGGCTTCCTGACCGATCTGAACCTGCTCGCGCTCTTCGGCGGTAAGGAACGCACCGAGCGGGAGTACCGAGACTTGTTGGCGGCGGCGGGATTCGAGATCACCGGCATCGTGCCGACGCCGGCCGCGGTGTCGGTGCTCGAAGCCCGGCTCGCCTGACAGTGGCGGGCCGTCACCGAAAAGCTCAGGAGTCGAGATGACCGAATCCATCGCCGAGGTCCGCCCGTTCCCGATGCCGCGCGACCCGCGCCGCCCGTTCGACCCGCCGCCGGAACTGCGGACAGTGCCATCCGTTTCCCGGGTGCGGATTTGGGACGGCAGCGAGCCGTGGCTGGTCACCGGCTATCACTCGGTGCGCGCGCTGCTGGCCGATCCGCGGGTCAGCGCCGACGCGACGCGACCGGGGTACCCGTTCTCGACCGTCGCTCTGGCCGCGAGCGTCAAGCGCGGCAACACCTTCATGTCGATGGACGATCCGGAGCACGCGGTGTACCGGCGCATGCTGACCAGCTACTTTTCGATCAAGCGGATCGAGCGGATGCGCCCGGATATCCAGCGCATGGCCGATGACCTGATCGATGCCATGCTGGCCGCCGGAAACGCCGCCGATCTGGTGTCCGCCTACGCGCTGCCATTGCCTTCCATGGTCATTTGCGAACTGCTCGGTGTGCCCTACGCCGAGCGGGAGCAGTTCCAGCGCCTGGCCAGAACGTCGATCTCGACCACGACCACGGCCGAGCAGGCGCTCGCCGCAGCGGACGAGATGCTGGGACTGATCGGGGAGGTGGTCGCGTTGAAGACACGGGAGCCGGGCGAGGACATCCTGAGTCACCTGGTGTCCCAGGGACAGTTGGCGCCGCGGCAGATCGCGGGCATAGGCCGGGTACTGCTGCTGGCGGGGCACGAGACCACCGCGAACATGATCGCGCTCGGCGCGGCCGCGCTGCTGGCCAATCCGGATCAGTGGAACTACCTGCGCGACAGCGACGCCCCGGAGTCGATCGCGGGGGCGGTCGACGAGATACTGCGCTACCTAACCATCGTCCATCACGGCAGGCGCCGGGTCGCCCGCGAAGACATCGATGTCGAGGGCACGCTGATCCGCGCGGGCGAGGGCCTGATCCTCGCCATCGAATCGGCAGATCGAGATCCGCGCGCCTTCGACGGTGACCCGGACGTTCTCGACCTCACCCGGGCTCCGCGCAACCATCTCGCCTTCGCCTTCGGCCCACACCAATGCCTGGCTCAGGCACTGGCCCGGGTCGAACTGCAGGTCGCCTACACCACGCTGACCCGCAGGATCTCCACCATGTGCCTCGACGGCGAGCCGACGGATCTGCCCTACAAACACGATATGCGGATCTACGGCCTGCACGCGTTGCCGGTGCGCTGGTGACCGCCGGCGCGGGGCGGGGATCCGGTGGTGGAGGCGGGGTGAGCGCGCGAGTCGTCATCGACCGGAATCGTTGTATCGGTGCGGGACAATGCGTTTCGGTGTCGCCGGAAATCTTCGATCAGGACGAATCCGGTCTGGTCGTCCTGATCGATGAGGCGGCGCAGGAGCAGGGTGTGCGCCGGGCGGTCGAGCTGTGCCCGTCGGGCGCCATCGCCCTGGTCAGTGACGTGCCCGCGCCATGATGTCGTTGCCGAGAATCCGGTCGATATTCGCCTGGTCGAAGAAGTCGAGCGGGGAGACGATGCCCGCGTTGATGCCGGCGAAGGCGTCGATCGCCTCCTGATTCCCCCGCATCGCCCGGATCAGTCGCTCGAAGTCGGCCGAGGCGGGCTCGAGCTGAGCCATATGCGCGGTGTGCTCGTATACCGCCGTGTACCGCTCGTCCCTCGCTCGCTGGTAAGCGGCCATCGCGTCATCGAATGTCGTTGCACCGCCGAATGTTTCGTCGATCGCACCGGTGAGCAACTCGGCGCATTGGAACGCGTCGGTGATGCCGAGGGCGGTGATCGGATCTTTGTTGTAGGCCGCGTCGCCGACCAGCGCCCAGCCCGGTCCGTAGGGCTTGCGGAAATAGTTCGCGACGGCGGCGCCGACGAACGGTTCGACCCGCGTCGCCGCGCGCACACGTTGCGCGAATTCGGGGGCGAGGTCGAGCGTGCGCAGGTAATTGCCCTCGATATCGGCGCGGAACGCGTGACGCTCGGTGATCGGCCAGGCCACCACCAGCATGGTCAGTTCATCATTGGTCGGCTGCGCGGCCCACACTCGGCTCGGGCGGATCACTACCTCGAAGCCATCGGTCGGCAGGTTCCGCCAGTAGCTGTAGTACTGGTATTGGCCCTTGGGATGGTCGTTGTACTGATGCGCGGCAACGGCTTTCGCCACTTTGGAGTCGCGCCCGTCCGCACCGACGACCAACCGCGCGCGCTCGGTCACCGGCCCGCCGCGCGCCCGATGCCCGTTGATGCCGACGACTCGGCCGTCCTCGAAGGCGAGTGAGTCGACCGTGAAGTTCTCCCGCACCTCGGCGCCCGCGGCGACCGCGGCGTCGACCAGGATCTTGTCCAAGATGGTGCGCCGCGGCGCGTAGGCGGTGCAGAAGCCGTCCGGCATCCGGGCGGTACCCGCGATGCGCACCGACCCGCTCGGGAAGCCGAAGTCGAAGGTGTATTTCTCGATCGGTGGTGTTCCGGCGGCCACCACGGCGTCCAGCAATCCCCATTGTTCGAGCAATGCGACGCCCGGAGCCTGGACCATGTGGGTGGACACCGTGTCGCTCGGGAATGTCGCCCTGTCCACGGCGAGTACACGATACCCCTTGCGGGCCAACAGCATTGCGGTCGTAGCACCGGCGCAACGAGCGCCGACGACAATTACGTCGTATTCTGCCGTCATTGCTCGTATCCTCCTGAGAATGCGTGATTCGGAGCTGAAATCACTGTAGCGTGCAATGGTGGGTTTGTGATCCGGATACATTGTTCGGCCGCCAAACGACATTGTTTCCGCGACCGGATCCGTCGACGAAGGAGAATGACGATGGCGAACGTCCGCACGGCGACTCTGCGGGTACCCGGGGCCGACCTGCACTACGAAGCGCGCGGCGCCGGGCCCGTGCTGCTCATCTCCGACAGCGGGGGCGGCGAGGTGCGGCGCAGCAACGAGATAGCGGCCGAGCTGGCCGATGCCTTCACCGTTGTCACCTACGATCGGCGCGGTTTCGCGCGCAGCGCGCAGGACCAACCGGGCACTGCGGTGCCGGTCGCTACGCACGCCGAGGATCTGCGACTCCTACTGATCGAGCTGACGGAGAGGCCCGCGCATGTGCTGGGTTGTGCCCTCGGCGTGCTGCCCGCGCTGACCGCCGCACTCGAGCAGCCCGATCTCTTCGCCACGGTGATCGCGCACGAGCCGCTCGCGCCGGCGCTGCTCACGGGTGCGGACCGTGCCGAACACATCGCCGCCTTCGAGGAATTGGAGGCGGACTACCGCACCCACGGCCTGCCGGCCGCCGTCGTGCGGATTTCCCGGATGCTTGGCGCGGGCGCGGCAAATCAGCGCCGCGTGCAGGACAGCCTCGACCGGGATGCCGGGGCCCGCACCGCGCCGTCCGATCCGGCGGTGGCGGGACAGCGCACCGCGAACTTCGACTTCATCCTCCGCAACGAGATCCCCTGTGCCCGAACGGCCGTGCTCGATACCGCCGCGCTGCGGGAGGTGGCACCGCGCGTCGTGGCGGCGGTCGGTGCGGCGACGCCGCCGGAATTGTTCGGCAGCCGCTGCGCGCACGCGCTCGGCGCGGCAGTCGGCGCCGGCGTGGTGCGTTTCCCCGGCGGCCACAACGCGCATTTCACGCATCCGGTCGAGTACGCGCGTCGCCTGCGCGAGGTGCTCGAGCAGCGCTCGGTGCGGGCAGCCGTGGCTCCGCAGTGATCCGTCGGCGCCGGATGCGAGTCATCCCGGCGCGACCCGCAGGCATCGATCGACAGGAGTACGCCAGCAATGAGCCAGACCACCGAGGCCGTCTTCAACCCCTTCGAACCCGGGTTCACCGATGACCCTTATCCGCAATACGCCCGGCTGCGAGCGCTCGCACCCGCCCACGAGCATCCGCTCGGCTTCTGGTTCCTCTCGAGATATGCCGATGTACAGGCGATCCTGAAGTCCGATCAGTCCGCGGAATTGACCAATCTCGGGCCCGGCCGGTATCGGGATATGACCGAGCAACTCTACGGTGCGGTCGGCACACCACGTCTGGGCGGCTTGTCGATGCTGGACCGGGATCCGCCGACGCATACCCGGCTGCGCAAGTTGGTGACGAAGGCGTTCACACCGCGAGCGGTGAACGCGCTCGAGACCACCATCGCATCCCTTGTCGAATCCCAGCTGAACGAGATCGCCGCGTCGGGCAGCGCGGATCTGGTTGCCGCACTGGCCTTTCCCCTACCGTTCGATGTCATCTCCGCGATGCTGGGCATGCCCGAGACGGACCACGTCCGAGTGCGCGAGCTGGCGGGTGTGCTGGCGGGGTCGTTCGAGCCGGGTGTCACGCCCGATGTTGCCCGCGCGCTCACCGATGCGGACCGGGAGCTCGCCGACATCGTGCGCGAGGTGATCACCTGGAAGCGCACGCACCCGACCGACGATTTGATGTCGGCGTTGATCGCCGCAGAAGACAGCGGCGACGTCCTCGACGACGACGAACTCGTCGCCCAGGTCGAGCTCATCTATCTGGCCGGCTATCACAACACGGTCAACTTCATCGCGAACGGGACGCTCGCGCTGCTGCGGAATCCGGACCAGCTCGCGCTGCTGCGCGCCGATCCGGGATTGATCGATACCGCCATCGATGAGCTGCTGCGTTACGACGTGCCGACGCAGGCGCTGCGGCGAATCACACTGCGGCCCTTCGCCGTCGAGGACACCGTCATCCCGGCGGGTTCGTTCGTGCTGATCAGTCTCGGCTCGGCGAACCGGGACGAGCGGTTCTGGGGCCCGGACGCCGATCAGCTCCGGCTGAACCGCGACAACGCCCGCGCCCACCTGTCCTTCGGCGCCGGTTCCCGCTTCTGTCTCGGCGCGGCGCTGGCCCGTTTGGAGGGCAGGACCGCGATCGGCGGCCTGGTGCAGCGGTTCGACAAATTGCGGCTCGACGGCGACGTCCAGTGGAACGGCCGAGTGAATCTGCGTGGGCCGGAGACCCTGCCGATCGCGGTCTGAGCGCGGCCGCCGACGATCCCACATCCGTTCGGTTCCAAGGGAAACGCAATGACTGACAATCCGGACCACAAAGTCGTCGACGCGCTGCGCGCTGCCATGCGCCAGGTCGAGCGGCTGCGCAGGGAGAACCGGCAGCTGCAGGCGGGCCGAGCGCCGGAGCCACTGGCGATTGTGGGGATGAGCTGTCGTTTCCCCGGTGGTGTTCGATCGCCGCAGGATCTGTGGCAGGTGGTGGCCGACGGCCGGGATGTGGTGGGAGAGTTCCCGATCGATCGCGGCTGGGCTGTGGACGCGCTGTTCGATCCCGAACCGGGCGTGCCAGGCAAGTCGTATACCCGCTCGGGTGGATTCCTGGACGGCGTCGCCGAGTTCGACGCGGCGTTCTTCGATATCAGCCCGCGCGAAGCGGTGGGCATGGACCCGCGCCAGCGATTACTGCTCGAGGTGAGCTGGGAGGCGCTGGAGTCCGCCGGTATCGACCCGGAGACGTTGCACGGCAGCGCAGCCGGGGTGTTCGTCGGCGTGGCGTCGCCGCAGGAGTATGCCGCGCCGGGATACGGGATTCCGGCGACGGCGGCGAGTGTGGTGTCGGGGCGCGTTGCGTATGTGCTGGGTTTGGAGGGTCCGGCGGTGACGGTGGATACCGCGTGTTCCTCATCACTGGTGGCGTTGCATCAAGCGGGGTTGTCGTTGCGGGCCGGTGAGTGCGAGTTGGCGCTGGTCGGTGGGGTCACGGTGATGGCTTCCCCGGAAGTGTTCGTCGAGTTCTCGTTGCAGGGCGGGCTGTCCGCAGACGGTCGGTGTAAATCGTTCGCGAAAGCCGCGGATGGAACCGGCTGGGCCGAGGGCGTGGGTGTGCTTGTGGTGGAACGACTTTCCGACGCCCAACGCAACGGCCACGAAGTACTCGCGGTGGTGCGGGGATCAGCGGTCAATCAGGACGGCGCGTCGAATGGATTGACCGCACCGAACGGCCCGTCCCAACAACGCGTCATCCGCGCAGCACTCGCCAACGCCGGATTGTCGGCGACGGACGTGGATGTGATCGAGGCGCACGGCACCGGCACTCGGCTGGGTGACCCGATCGAGGCTCAGGCGATCCTGGCGACCTATGGGCAGGATCGGCCGGCCGATCGACCGTTGTGGCTCGGCTCGATCAAGTCGAATATAGGCCACACTCAGGCTGCGGCCGGGGTAGCCGGGGTCATCAAGATGGTCGAGGCGATGCGCCATGGCGTGCTCCCGAAGACGCTGCACGTGGACGAGCCGACCCCGCACGTCGATTGGACGACGGGTCGCGTCGAACTGCTGACCGAGCAGGCACCGTGGTCGGAGTTGGATCGGCCGCGGCGGGCGGGTGTTTCGTCGTTCGGGATCTCGGGCACCAACGCCCACGTCATCCTCGAACAAGCACCGGCGACCGCATCCGAGCCGGTAGGCGGGCCGCTGCCGATCATCCCGTGGGTGATCTCGGCGCGGACAGCACAGGCACTGGCGGCGCAGGCGGCTCAGCTTCTCGGATTCGCCGAATCCCGACCCGAGTCAGTTTCGGCGCAAGTCGGCGCGGCGCTTTCGCGCCGAACCGGTTTCGAGCATCGGGCCGTGGTGCTGGGCGGCGATCGTGCCGAACTGCTGGCCGGGCTTGCCGATATCGCGGATGGCAGAGCAGTCCTGAGCGGGCGAACGGTGGCGCCTGGCCGGATTGTGTTCGTGTTTCCGGGTCAGGGGTCGCAGTGGTTGGGGATGGGTCGTGAGCTGTTGGCGGAGTCGAGTGTGTTCGCCGAGCGGATGAGTGCGTGTGAGCGGGCGTTGGCGCCGTGGGTGCGGTGGTCGTTGCTCGAGGTGGTACGCGAGGGCGATGAGGAGTTGTTGGCGCGGGTGGATGTGGTGCAGCCGGTGTTGTGGGCGGTGATGGTGTCACTGGCGGCAGTGTGGGAATCATTGGGAGTCAAGCCCTCTGCGGTGGTCGGGCATTCCCAAGGCGAGATCGCGGCCGCGTGTGTTGCCGGTGTGCTCTCCCTCGAGGACGCCGCGCGAGTAGTCGCGGTGCGATCACGACTGCTGACCGATCTGCCGCAACGCGGGGGTATGGCTGCTGTCGCGTTGTCGGAGGAGTCGGTGCGGACGCGGCTGATCGACGGCGTGGGTATAGCCGCGATCAACGGACCCGCGGCGATAGTTGTTTCCGGTCCGGCGCAAGCCTTGGACGAGTTCGTGACAGGCTGCGAAGCCGATGGAGTGCAGGTGCGCCGACTTCCGGTCGATTACGCGAGTCACTCCGGCCAGGTCGATGCCGTGCGGGCCGAACTGGTTGCCGCATTGGACGGCATCGATCCGAGATCGGTTGAGGTCGAGTTTTTTTCCTCGGTGACCGGTGATCGGCTCGACGGCTCGGAGTTGAAAGCGCAGTACTGGTTTCGGAATCTGCGATCCACCGTACGATTCGAAGCGGCCACCCGCGCCCTGCTCACCCAGGGCTGGTCGATGTTCATCGAAACCAGCACACACCCGGCCCTACTCGCGGCGATACACGACACCTACGAGACCGTCACCGACGACACTATCCGTGACCGCGGCATCGCGACGGTCGCCTCGCTGCGCCGCGACGACGGCGGCTGGGCGCAACTGCTCGGCAATGCCGCCGACGCCTGGATCAACGGCATCCCTGTCACCTGGCACAAACTGTTCGAGCAGGCGGGCGTACGGCGAATCCCCTTGCCCACCTATGCCTTCCAACATCAACGCTACTGGACCGACGCCATCTCGACACCCGCGGACCTGGACACAGCCGGGATGCGGGCAGCGCGACATCCACTACTCGCCGCCGTCGTTGCGGTCCCGGATTTCGACGGGATCCGTCTCACCGGGCAGCTGTCGGTGAAAGCACAGCCGTGGCTGGCCGAGCACGCCGTCTTCGGACGCACCCTGCTACCCGGAGCCGCCTTCGTCGAACTGGCCATTCGCGCCGGCGACGAGATCGGCTGCCCGGTGCTACGGGAACTCACCCTCACCACACCGCTACTACTCGATCAAGGTCCGGTGCAACTGCACGTCGTGGTCGGGGATCGGCAGCAGGTGGGCCGATCCGTGCGCATCTACTCGCGGCCGGACGCCGAGCAGGCGGCCAACTGGCGGCTGCACGCCGAAGGGGTCCTCGCCGAATACCACAGCATCGAGGCAATTCCGGACGAAACCGCGACCTGGCCGCCACCTGATGCCGAACCGGTTCCGCTCGACCAGCCGTACGAGACCCTGCTCGAACGCGGCTACCAGTACGGCCCCTGCTTCCAAGGACTACAACGACTCTGGCGTCACGGTGCGCACACCTACGCCGACATCGAGCTCCCCGATGGCACCGACGCCACCGGCTTCAGGATCCACCCCGTCCTGCTCGACGCGGTCCTGCACGCCGCACTGCTCACCACCGCTGACGTCGACCGGACACCGCTGCCCTACACGTGGACCGATACCGCGCTGTATGCCACGGGTGCCACGAGTCTGCGCGCTCGTATCGTCACCACCGATCCCGGCGTGTACACGCTTCGCCTGACCGACACCGCCGGACAACCGGTTCTCGCCGCCACGCTGCGCACCCGGCCCGTCACCCCGGGACAACTCCCGACGGCAACCGGCCCGCTGTATCAACTCGATTGGCTACCTGCGGAATTCGGCGGACCGGCCACACTGTCCCAGCTCGAATGGGACGCGGCGGGCGACGATGTCGCCGAGATCATGGTCACGCGCTGCACACCTCCGGAGACCGGCATGACAGACCGGCTCGCGAGCGCCACAAAGGCGATATCGGCGACGCTGCGGCGCTGGCTCACCGACACTCGTTACGACCGATCCACGCTCCTGGTGATCACCCAGGGCGCGGTCGCGGTGACGGGCACCGAGTCGATCGATCCGGTCGCCGCGGCGGTATGGGGACTGGTGCGGGCCGCGCAGACCGAGCACCCTAGCCGCTTCGTCCTGGTCGATACCGACGACCAGGAGTTCGCACAGTATTTTTGCGCCACGGCCGCGACCGCGGGGGAGCCCGAGATCGCGCTGCGCGGCAGGCAGGCACGGATACCGCGATTGCGGCCGATGCCGCCGCTATCGCCTTCCGCGGAAGCTGCTTTCGGCGCGGGTACCGTGCTGATCACCGGCGGGACAGGTGGTCTCGGGGCGATCGTCGCACGCCATCTGGTGCGTCGGCACGGGATCCGGCACGTCGTGCTGACCAGCCGCAGTGGAATGGAAGCTGCTGGGGCCGCAGAACTCGTCGCCGAACTGGCCGAGCTCGGCGCGCGGGTAGAGGTCGCCGCCTGCGATGTCGCCGATCGCGCGGCGCTCGCCCGGCTGCTCGCACCGCTGCGGCTCTCGGCCGTGGTGCACCTCGCGGGTGTGCTCGACGACGGCCTCGTCGACACCATCACTCCGGAACAAATCGCCAAGGTGCTGGCGCCCAAAGCCGAGGGTGCGTGGCATCTGCACGAACTGACCGCCGACGCCGGACTGGCCGCGTTCGTCGTCTTCTCTTCCGTCGCGGGCGTGCTCGGCGGTGCGGGGCAGGCCAATTACGCTGCCGCGAACCGCTTTCTGGACGGACTGATCGCCTACCGCCGCGAGCGTGGTCTGCCCGGCATCTCCATCGCGTGGGGGCTGTGGGCCGAGGCGACCTCGATGACCGCGCACGTATCCGCCGACCGGTTCCGGCACACCGGCATCGCGCCCATGTCGGCCGAACAAGGCACGAGCCTGCTCGACGATGCCCTTGCCGCCGACGCTCCTCTGGTTGTCGCCGCCCGCGTCGACACCGCCGCCCTGCATGCCCAAGCCGCGGCGAGGCAACTACCGCCGATGCTGTCCGCGCTCGTGCCGAACCGGCGTGCCATCGCGCACCCCGGTCCCGCGGAGCCCGACCTGCGTGGTCGGCTCCATACACTCGACGTCGACCGCCGCTTCGACCTGGTGCTCGAATTGTGTCGCACCCACGCTGCCACTGTCCTCGGCCACAGCGCCAGCGCGTCGATCGAGCCGGGGCAGGCGTTCAAGGAGCTCGGCTTCGACTCGCTCGCCGCGGTGCGATTCCGCAACCGGCTCGGCGCGGCGACGGGACTGAACCTGCCGTCGAGTTTGGTCTTCGACCATCCGACACCACGGGCGTTGACCCGGTTCCTGATCGCCGAACTCATCGGTGACCAGGAACCGGAGCGGCGTCCCGTTCCGGTCCGCGCACGCCGCGACGAGCCGCTGGCGATCGTGGGAATGGGCTGTCGTTTTCCCGGTGGAGTCGGATCACCATCGGATCTGTGGCGCCTGATGGCCGAGGGCCGAGATGTGGTGGGCGAGTTCCCCACCGACCGAGGTTGGGATGTCGAGACATTGTTCGACCCGCAACCCGGTGTGCCGGGCAAGACGTACACCCGCTCGGGCGGGTTCCTCGATGGCATCGCCGAGTTCGACGCGGCGTTCTTCGGTATCAGCCCGCATGAAGCGGTGGAGACCGATCCGCAACAGCGGCAGCTGCTCGAAGTCACCTGGGAGGCACTGGAATCCGCCGGTATCGACCCGGCGTCGCTGCGCGGCACCGACACCGGTGTTTTCACCGGACTGATGTACCACGACTATCCGGCCAGCGACGGCAAGGGCTCGATCGCTTCGGGTCGGGTGTCGTATGTGCTGGGTTTGGAGGGTCCGGCGGTGACGGTGGATACCGCGTGTTCATCGTCGCTGGTGGCGTTGCATCAGGCTGGGTTGTCGCTGCGGGCCGGTGAATGCGAGTTGGCTTTGGTCGGCGGGGTCACCGTGATGGCCTCCCCGAACGTGTTCGTCGAGTTCTCACTACAGGGCGGGCTATCCGCCGACGGCCGGTGTAAGCCGTTCGCGGAAGCAGCGGATGGAACCGGGTGGGCCGAGGGCGTCGGTGTGCTTGTGGTGGAACGGCTTTCCGATGCCCAACGCAACGGCCACGAAGTACTCGCGGTGGTGCGCGGGTCGGCGGTGAACCAGGACGGCGCCTCGAACGGATTGACCGCACCGAATGGGCCTTCGCAACAACGGGTCATCCGAGCGGCGCTGGCCAACGCGGGCCTGGACGCCAGTGATGTCGACGCCGTCGAGGCACACGGCACAGGGACGACCCTGGGCGACCCGATCGAAGCTCAAGCAATTCTGGCGACCTATGGGCAGGACCGCCACGGTGATCGGCCGTTGTGGCTGGGCTCGATCAAGTCCAACTTCGGTCACACCCAGGCAGCCGCGGGGGTCGCCGGGGTCATCAAGATGGTCGAGGCGATGCGCCACGGTGTACTACCGCAGACCTTGCACGTGAACGAACCCTCACCACACGTGGATTGGACCACCGGACACGTCGCCCTACTTACCGAGCAACAACCCTGGCCCGACGACAAGCCCCGACGAGCGGGGGTGTCATCCTTCGGCATCTCGGGCACCAACGCCCACGTCATCCTCGAACAAGCACCCGCCGAAATCGGCGCCCCGGAGCGGAACGCGATGTCAGTGGTGCCGTGGCTGATATCGGCCCGATCGCGAGCGGCGTTGGCGGCGCAGTGCGCGCGCCTGCTCGAATTCGCCACCGCACGACCGGAATTGGATGCGATCGACATCGGTGCGTCCTTGGCGCGGCGCTCGGAGTTCGAGTATCGGGCGGTGCTGCTCGGCGCGGATCGTGCCGAACTGCTGTCCCGCCTCGCGGCCGCGAACACCGAGACACCCGCGCGTCACTCGGGCCGGATTGTGTTCGTGTTTCCGGGTCAGGGGTCGCAGTGGTTGGGGATGGGTCGTGAGCTGTTGGCGGAGTCGAGTGTGTTCGCCGAGCGGATGAGTGCGTGTGAGCGGGCGTTGGCGCCGTGGGTGCGGTGGTCGTTGCTCGAGGTGGTACGCGAGGGCGATGAGGAGTTGTTGGCGCGGGTGGATGTGGTGCAGCCGGTGTTGTGGGCGGTGATGGTGTCACTGGCGGCAGTGTGGGAATCATTGGGAGTCAAGCCCTCTGCGGTGGTCGGGCATTCCCAAGGCGAGATCGCGGCCGCGTGTGTTGCCGGTGTGCTCTCCCTCGAGGACGCCGCGCGAGTAGTCGCTGTGCGATCACGACTGCTGACCGGTCTCGACGAACGAGGAGGCATGGCCGCCGTAGCACTGTCCGAGCAGGCGGTGGGCGCACGGTTGAACGATGGGTTGAGCATCGCGGCGATCAACGGCCCCACGGCGACAGTCGTTTCCGGTCCGGCGCAAGCCTTGGACGAGTTCGTCACAGGCTGCGAAGCCGATGAAGTGCAGGTGCGCCGACTCCCGGTCGACTACGCGAGCCATTCCACGCAGGTCGACCAGGTGCGATCCGAACTCGTCGCCGCCCTGCACGATATCGACCCGCATGCATCCGAGGTAGCCTTCTTCTCCTCGGTGACCGGTGATCGGCTCGACGGCTCGGAGTTGAAAGCGCAGTACTGGTTTCGGAATCTGCGATCCACCGTACGATTCGAAGCGGCCACCCGCGCCCTGCTCACCCAGGGCTGGTCGATGTTCATCGAAACCAGCACACACCCGGCTCTACTCGCCGCGATACACGACACCTACGACGCGACCACCCACGACGTGAGCGTGCACGATCGCGGCCTCACCACCATCGCCTCGCTACGCCGCGACGACGGCAGCTGGGCACAACTGCTCGGCAACGCCGCCGACGCCTGGATCAACGGCATCCCTGTCACCTGGCACAAACTGTTCGAACAAGCCGGTGCGCGACGAATTCCCCTGCCCACCTATGCCTTCCAACATCAACGCTACTGGACCGACAACACCACCGGCACTCCCGACCTGGCGGCAGCAGGCATACGGCCCACCGAACATCCGTTACTCGCGGCGGCGATCCACGCCCCCGAAACGGACGGCCTCCGCCTGACCGGTCGCCTTTCACTCACCACGCAGCCGTGGCTGACCGAGCACGCCGTCTTCGGACGCACCCTGCTACCCGGAGCCGCCTTCGTCGAACTGGCCATTCGCGCCGGCGACGAGATCGGCTGCCCGGTGCTACGGGAACTCACCCTCACCACACCGCTACTACTCGATCAAGGTCCCATGCAACTGCAGGTAGTGGTCGGTGGCCGGGAGCAGCCCGAGCACCGCTCGATCCAGATCTATGCCCGCCTCGACTCGACCGATTCCGCCCCGTGGCAACTGCACGCTCGCGGCCTGCTCACCGCGCAACACACCGAGATACCCACGACAGAGCTCACCTGGCCGCCCACCGAGGCCCACCCGGTGCAGCTGGACGCGCCCTACAGCGCACTGGCCGAACGGGGCTACCACTATGGCCCCGCTTTTCAAGGCCTGCAACAACTCTGGCGCCATGACGAACAGGTCTACGCCGAGATCGAACTACCCGCCGACACCGATACCGCCGGTTTCGGGATACACCCCGCCCTGCTCGACGCGGTCCTGCACGCCGCACTGCTCACCACCGCCGACACCGAGCAGACCCCGCTGCCCTACACCTGGACCGACACCACCCTGCACGCCGCGGGCGCGACACGGCTACGCGCCCACCTCGCCACCGTCGGCCCCGACACCTACGCTCTGCGCCTGACCGATCCCGCCGGACAACTCGTCCTCACCGCCACACTGCACACGCGGCCCATCACCCCGCAGCAATTGCACACCGCCAACCACTCGCTGCACCACCTGCGCTGGATACCGTTGGCGCAGGACAAGATCCAGTCACTGGACACCGAGGTTCGCGTGGTCGAACTCACCGAGTTCGCGGCGCAGGTCGAACGGCTCGGCGATACCGCGCCCGACGTCGTCGTGCTCCGCTGCCCAACCCCCGCCGACCCGGACGACGATGCCGTGCTGCCCGATGTGCACGCCGTCACCCACCGCATACTCGCGGCGTTGCAGGTCTGGCTGGACGACGAACGCTTTGTCGGTACGCGCCTCGTTGTCGAGACGCGCGGCGCGGTCGCGACGCCGGGCGCACCGGTCGAGGACCTCGCCGCCGCGGCCGTCTGGGGCCTGGTGAGTTCGGCGCAGTCCGAGTACCGAGACCGGATCCTCCTGGTGGACACCGACACTGCGACGGAACCGGCCGAGTACCTGGGCGTGGGTGAGGACAGGCTGGCGATCCGCGCCGGGCGGGTACTCGCGCCACGGATCGTCACGCTCGACACGGAGTCCGCGCCCGAAGCCGACCCGTTCGCAGTGCGGCTGGACTCGGGGACCGTAGTGGTGACCGGTGGCACCGCCGGGCTCGGTGCCGTGCTCGCCCGGCATCTGGTGCTGGAACACGCGGTGCGTTCGCTGCTGCTGGTCAGCCGTCGCGGCCCGCAAACACCCGGTGTCGACGGTTTGATCGACGAACTGACCGCGGCGGGCGCGCTGGTCCGTGTGGTGGCCGCCGACGTCGCCGATCGGGAATCGTTGCGCCAGGCGTTGACAGCCGTCCCGGACGATGCGCCCCTCGTCGGCGTCGTTCATGCCGCCGGGGTGCTCGACGACGCGCTCCTGTCCGAACAGTCGGCCCCGCGGATGGATGCCGTATTCGCACCCAAGGTCGATGGGGCATGGCATCTGCACGACCTGACCGCACACGCCGACCTGGCGCTGTTCGTCGTGTTCTCGTCGGTGGCGGGCGTACTTGGCGCGCCTGGACAAGCCAATTACGCAGCGGCTAACCGGTTTCTGGACGGCCTGGCGTCCTATCGGCGGGCGCGCGGCCTGGTCGCCACGTCCCTCGCGTGGGGGCTGTGGGCAGCGGCCACCGGAATGACCGGTCGGCTCTGCGACGCCGATCTCGGCAGACTGTCCAGGGCCGGGCTGGCGGCGATGACCCGTGAACACGGCCTCGCGCTCTTCGACGAGGCCGTGCGCGCCGATGCCGACGTCATCCTCGCCGCACGCTGGAACCTGCCCGAACTGCGCGCCCGTGCCGCCGCGGACACGCTGCCGCGCATCCTCGCCGACCTTGCGCCCAAGCCGCGAGCCGTCGCCGCCCGCGCCCAGGGTGCCAGTGCTCAGACAGGCGATCTCGCGGGTCTCGACGAGAAGCAGCGATTCGAACGCGTGCTGGATATCGTGCGAGCCCGGGTGGCCATCGTGCTCGGACACGCCGACGCCGCGTCGATCGAATCCGGGCAGGCCTTCAAGGATCTCGGCTTCGATTCGCTCGACGCGGTGGCCTTCCGTGATCAGCTCGAGATCGCCACCGGCGTGCGACTGCCCGCGAGTGCCGTCTTCGACTACCCTACCCCGCTGGCGCTGGCCCGCTACCTCGTCGGCGAACTGACCGGCAACGCACCGCGCGAGCGCGCACCGGCGCCCACCGCGACGCGTAGCGACGACCCGTTGGCGATCGTCGGCATGGCGTGCCGGTTCCCCGGCGGCGCGAGCTCACCGGAACACCTGTGGGACATCGTCGCCCGTGGGCTCGACGTAATGGGCGGTTTCCCGGACGACCGCGGGTGGGACCTGGAAGAGCTCTACGACCCCGAGCCCGGCGTGCCCGGCAAGTCGTACGTGCGCGAGGGCGGTTTTCTGCACGAGGCGGGCCGGTTCGACCCCGGCTTCTTCGGTATCACACCGCGCGAGGCGGTCGGCATGGACCCGCAGCAGCGGCAGTTGCTCGAAGTTTCCTGGGAAGCACTGGAATCCGCCGGTATCGACCCGAAGTCGTTGCGGGGCAGTGCGACCGGAGTGTTCGCGGGCGTTGCCTCCCCGCAGGGATACCGAGCCAAAGGGTATGGGATCCCCGCGATCGCGGCGAGCGTCGCATCCGGCCGGGTGTCGTATGTGCTGGGTTTGGAGGGTCCGGCGGTGACGGTGGATACCGCGTGTTCCTCATCACTGGTGGCGTTGCATCAAGCGGGGTTGTCGTTGCGGGCCGGTGAGTGCGAGTTGGCGCTGGTCGGTGGGGTCACGGTGATGGCTTCCCCGGAAGTGTTCGTCGAGTTCTCGTTGCAGGGCGGGCTGTCCGCAGACGGTCGGTGTAAATCGTTCGCGAAAGCCGCGGATGGAACCGGCTGGGCCGAGGGCGTGGGTGTGCTTGTGGTGGAACGACTTTCCGACGCCCAACGCAACGGCCACGAAGTACTCGCGGTGGTGCGGGGATCAGCGGTCAATCAGGACGGCGCGTCGAATGGATTGACCGCACCGAACGGCCCGTCCCAACAACGCGTCATCCGTACTGCTTTGGCGAACTCTGGTCTAAACGTGGGTGATGTCGATGCCGTCGAAGCGCATGGAACCGGAACCACCCTCGGTGACCCGATCGAAGCGCAAGCCATCCTGGCCACCTACGGACAGCGCGACCGTAGCGGCGCACCACTGTGGCTGGGCTCGATCAAGTCGAATATGGGCCACACGCAGGCTGCGGCCGGGGTAGCCGGGGTCATCAAGATGGTCGAGGCGATGCGCCATGGCGTGCTCCCGAAGACGCTGCACGTGAACGAACCCTCACCACACGTGGATTGGACCACCGGACACGTCGCCCTACTCACCGAGCAACAACCCTGGCCCGACGACAAGCCCCGACGAGCGGGGGTGTCATCCTTCGGCATCTCGGGCACCAACGCCCACGTCATCCTCGAACAAGCACCAGCCGAGGCACCGAAGCCGACCGGCGCACCGCTCCCGGTGATCCCCTGGGTGATTTCGGCGCGGACACCACAGGCACTGGCGGAACAAGCGGCTCGACTCCACGAATTCGTCGCGGCACGAGACGAACTCGACGCCGTGGATGTCGGCATGGCCGCGGCAGGACGAACCCCGTTCGAGCATCGGGCGGTTGTGCTCGGCGTCGATCGTGCCGAGCTGCTGTCCCGCCTCGCGGCGGTGCACACCGAGACACCAATGCGTCACTCGGGCCGGACGGTGTTCGTGTTCCCGGGTCAGGGATCGCAGCGACTGGGTATGGGCCGCGAACTGTACGAGGCATATCCGGCGTTCGCCACGGCATGGGACACCGTGACGAAGCATTTCGACTCGTCGCTGCGCGAGATCGTCTGGGGTGCCGACCCCGACGCGCTCGAGCAGACGGCGCACGCGCAGGCCGCGTTGTTCACCGTTGAGGTCGCACTGTTTCGGCTGCTCGAATCATGGGGCGCGGTACCGGATCTCGTGATCGGCCATTCTGTCGGCGAGATCGCGGCCGCGCATGTCGCCGGCGTCCTTTCGCTCGCGGACGCGACGGCACTGGTGGCAGCGCGCGGCCGATTGATGCAGGCGCTGCCGGTCGGTGGCGCGATGGTCGCCGTACAGGCCGACGAGGATACGGTCCGGCAGCTGCTGGTATCAGGTGTCGATCTCGCCGCGGTGAACAGCCCGCACTCCGTGGTGCTCTCCGGCGCGGCCGAGCAGGTAGCGGGGGTGGTCGCGCGCCTGACAGAGCAGGGCCGCCGGACTAAGCGGCTCGCGGTTTCGCATGCCTTCCACTCGGCGGCGATGGAGCCGATGCTTGCCGAGTTCGCCGCCGCCATCGCGGGGATAACCCCTGCCGTCCCGACGATTCCGATAGCGACGAACTCGACCGGCGAACTCGCCGCAGCAGACTACGGATCGAGCGACTACTGGGTACGGCACGTGCGACAGACGGTGCGTTTCGCCGACGGCATCGCCACCCTGCGCGAACAGGGCGTCGTCCGGTTCGTCGAGATCGGCCCGGAGAGCGGGTTGTCCGCGGCGATCACCGAATGCGTCGACGACACCCTCACGGTGCCGACCCTGCGCAAGCACCGATCCGAACCGGAGTCACTGTTGGAGGGGCTCGCCCGCATGTTCGTCGCGGGTCAGGACGTGAACTGGCCACGTCTCTTCGACGGTGCGGCGGCACGGCGAATAGCCCTGCCCACCTATGCATTTCAGCATCAGAACTACTGGCTGCCCGGTATGGAGGCCGGTGACGCGGCAGATTTCGGCCTGATTCCGATCGACCACCCGTTGCTCGCGGGCGCCATGGACAGTCCCCGAACCGCCGAGCTCACCTTCACCGGCACACTGTCGTCGCGAACCCAGCCCTGGCTCGCCGAGCACGCGATCACCGGTCGGACGCTGCTGCCCGGCACCGCGTTCGTCGAACTCGCGCTCCGGGTGGGCCGGGAAGTCGGCTGCGCTGTGGTGCGTGAGCTGACCCTGTCCGCGCCGCTGCCGCTCGATCGACGCGGCGCGCGGATACGTGTCGTCATCGGTGCGGACACCGGCGGTGGCGAACGGCCGGTCGCGATCTACTCGCGCCCGCCCGACGACACGGCGCAGTGGCAACAGCACGCCGAAGGTGTTCTGACCGAGCAGGATTCGCTCGATCCGGCCCGATCCGACACACGTCCGCCCGCGCAGGCCGAGCGAATCGACACACCGGACACCTATGCCTACCTCGCCGACCGAGGCTACGAGTACGGCCCGGCCTTCCGCGGCATGCTCGAGGCGTGGCGGCACGGCGACGAGCGGTATGCCGAGGCAGTGTTGCCGTCCGCTGCGGACCCCGACGGATACGCGATGCACCCGGCGCTGCTGGATGCGCTGCTGCACGCGATCCTGCTCGGCGGTGCCCGCGACGACGACTCGTTGCTGATGCCGTTCGACTGGCGCGACGTGCGGGTGCACGACACCGGCGCGACGCATGTGCACGCACGGATCGTCCCAACCGGGGCGGATACGGTGCGCGTCGAGGTGTCCGATGAGACCGGCCGACCGGTGCTCGACATCGGCGAACTCCGATCGCGCCCCGTCGCTGTCGCACAGCTGAACCCGGGTGCGGGCGCACGGCTGTTCGTCACCCGATGGGTGCCGCGACCTCAGACCGCAACCGCCGCACCCGGTGTCGTCAGCGTCGTCGAGGCGACCGAGCCGGCCGCCGTACCCGGCCGAAAGCCGGTGGTTCCGGATACTGTGATCGTCGAATATGCCACGGGCACAGGCGAATCCATCGCCGACACGCACGCGCTGGCACACGAGATACTGGCCACCTTGCAGACGTGGCTCACCGATCCGCGCTGCGAGCGGTCCCGGCTGATCGTGGTAACCCGCGACGTGATCGACACCGAGGCGGGCGCACCGGCCTCGCTACCGGGTGCCGCGCTGTGGGGTCTGGTGAGCGCGGCCCAGGCTGAATATCCGAACCGGATCGGCCTGGTCGACCTGGCTTCCGGGGCAGAACTCGATGCCGCGTCGATCGCACGCTGCACTGAACCGCAGGCCGCCCTGCGGAAGGGCCGTCAGTTTGTCCCGCGGCTGACCACGCTGGCGCAAGCGCCCATGCCCGGTCCCGCATTGGATTCGGGAACAGTGCTGGTGACCGGCGGCACCGGCGGCCTCGGCGCCGTGCTGGCGCGGCATCTGGTGACCGAATACGGTGTGCGCTCCCTGCTGCTGCTGAGCAGGCGCGGCCCGGCCGCCCCCGGCGTCGACGATCTGCTGCGCGAGCTGGCGGCCACCGGTGCGCGCGTCCGGGCCGTCGCCGCCGATGTCGCCGACCGGGAATCGCTGCGGCAGGCGCTCGCGACCGTACCCGATGACATGCCCCTGGTCGGTGTCGTGCACACCGCCGGCGTCCTGGACGACGCCGTCCTCGTCTCGCAGTCGCGGCACCGAATCGACACCGTATTCGCACCCAAAGTCGACGGTGCCTGGCATCTGCACGAACTCCTCGCCGACACCGATCTCGCCATGTTCGTGTTGTACTCCTCCGTATCCGGGACGATCGGTGCCGCAGGCCAGGCCAACTACGCCGCCGCCAACCGTTTCCTCGACGCGCTCGCCGCCCATCGCCGGGCGAGCGGGCGCGTCGGCACCTCGATCGCGTGGGGACTATGGGCCGAGACCACCGGCATGACCGGTCATCTGGCCGCCGCCGATGTCGACCGCTTCGAGCGAGCCGGGATAGCGGCCATGGCCCGCGATCGAGCACTCGACCTCTTCGATCGTGCGGTGCGCACCGACACCGACTGCGTCGTCGCCGCTCGGTGGGATCCGACCGGGCTGCGTGCCCGCGCCGCCGCGGACCTGCTACCGCCGATCCTGGCCGACCTCGTACCGGCACAGCCATTGGCGCGCAACGGGTCCAGGCCCGGACCAGCAGCACTGCGCAAACGTCTACACGGGCTGGCACCCACTCAGCAGCGGGACGCGGTGTTGGATCTGGTTCGCACCAATGCCGGAGTCGTACTCGGTCGCACCGACACCGACGCCATCGATCCTGACCAGGCGTTCAAGGACATCGGTTTCGACTCGCTCAGCGCCGTCGAGTTCCGTAACCGGCTGACCCAGGCCACCGGACTGAAATTGCCCGCGGGCGTCGTCTTCGACCAGCCGACGCCTGCGGCGCTGAGCACCTATCTGCACGAAGTGTTGCTCGAACAGAACAACGGATTCGACGGCACTCCGGTCGGTTCGGTCGACGAACTGCTGGACCGCTTGGACACGGTACTCGCGCGCGCCGCCGACAAAACCGGGCGAACCCGAGTGCTGCGGCGACTACATGCGATCACCACGAAGTGGGGCAACGGCGCCGCATCGGCCGCTGACGATATCGATTCCGCCAGCGGCGACGAGCTGCTCGCGATCATCGACCGCGAGCTCTGAGTTTCGTGACCGAGAAAGGGGGCGCCGAAATGAGTTCGGACAACGACAAATACGTGGAGTACCTGAAGCGTACGACGAAGGAACTGCGACAGGTCCGGGAACGTATTCGTGAACTCGAGTACGCGGCGGGTGAGCCGTTGGCTGTGGTGGGGGTGGGGTGTCGTTTTCCTGGTGGTGTGGGTTCGGTGGATGGGTTGTGGGGTGTGGTTTCGGGTGGTTGTGATGTGGTGGGGCGGTGGCCGGGGGATCGGGGCTGGGATGAGGGGTTGTTCGATCCGCGGGTGGGTGTGGTGGGTCGGTCGTATTCGCGGTGGGGTGGGTTTTTGGAAGGGGCGGGGTTGTTTGATGCCGGGTTTTTCGGGGTGAGTCCGCGTGAGGCGTTGGAGATTGATCCTCAGCAGCGGTTGGTGTTGGAGGTGGGGTGGGAGGCGTTGGAGAACGCGGGGCTGGACCCGCGGGGATTGGGCGGTGCCGAGGTGGGGGTGTTCATGGGGGTGATGTATCACGATTACGGGTTGATCGGGCAGGCCGGGTCGTTGGTGTCGGGACGGCTGGCCTATGTGTTGGGGTTGGGTGGGCCGGCGGTGTCGGTGGACACGGCGTGTTCCTCGTCGCTGGTGGCACTGCATCAGGCGGGGTTGTCATTGCGGGCCGGGGAGTGTGAGTTGGCGTTGGTGGGTGGGGTCACGGTGATGGCCACCCCGGAAATATTCGTCGAGTTCTCCCGCCAACGCGGCCTGGCTCCGGATGGCCGCTGTAAATCGTTCGCCGCTGCCGCGGACGGGGTGGGGTGGGCCGAGGGTGTGGGTGTGCTTGTGGTGGAACGACTTTGCGACGCCCAACGCCACGGGCACGAGATATTGGCGGTCGTGCGTGGGTCGGCGGTGAACCAGGACGGGGCCTCCAACGGGTTGACCGCACCCAACGGTCCTGCCCAACAACGAGTCATCCAAGCAGCACTGGCCAACGCGAACCTTTCGGCGGGCCAGGTGGATGTGGTCGAAGCCCACGGCACCGGCACCCGCCTCGGCGACCCGATCGAAGCCCAAGCCATCCTGGCCACCTACGGCCAACGCGACCACAGCCGTCCACCACTGTGGCTGGGCTCGATCAAATCCAACATCGGCCACACACAGGCAGCCGCGGGTGTGGCCGGGATCATCAAAATGATCGAAGCGATGCGCCACGGTGTATTGCCGAAGACCTTGCACGTCGATGAGCCCACACCACATGTGGACTGGACCACCGGACATGTCCAAATACTCACCGAACACCAACCATGGCCCGACACCAGCCATCCACGCCGAGCAGCAGTCTCCTCATTCGGGATCTCGGGCACCAACGCCCACATCATCCTCGAACAACCACCCCAGCTCGAGCCACCCACAGTAGCCGAACGTCCGCCGATCCTCGCCTGGACATTGTCGGCACGTACTCGGGAAGCCTTGCGCGACTGCGCCTCTCGACTGCACACCCATCTGCTGAACGATCCCGATATCGATCCCGGCGCGGTGGCGGCGGCCTTGGCGCGTCGCTCGGTCTTCGAGCACCGCGCGGTGGTCACCGGATCCACCCGCGAGCAGCTGCTGACGGAATTGACGCACCTGCCCGACCCCGAAATACCCGCCGGCGCAGGTAAGACCGCGTTCGTCTTCACCGGGCAGGGCTCCCAACGACTCGGCATGGGCCGCCAGCTATACCACACCTACCCCGTATTCGCCCAAGCATGGGACAACGTCGAACAACACCTCCGACTCCCAGTCCGCGACATCGCCTGGGGCCACAACACCACCGAACTCACCCAAACCCTGCACGCCCAAACCGCCCTGTTCACACTCCACATCGCACTGTTCCGACTACTCGAATCCTGGAAAATACTGCCCGACTACATGATCGGACACTCCATCGGAGAAATCTCCGCCGCCCACCTCGCCGGAGTCCTCACCCTCACCGACGCCGCCACCCTCGTCACCGAACGCGCCAACCTCATGCAATCCCTACCCGACGACGGCGCCATGCTCGCCGTCCGAGCCCCCGCAGACGAACTGATACCGTTGCTGAGCCAGGACATGGATATCGCGGCGATCAACAGCCCCACCGCGACCCTAATCGCCGGAACGGTCGCCGCCGTCGATGAGCTCGAAAGCGATTTGTGCACAGCGGGTTTCCGCGTCAAACGATTGAATGTCTCGCACGCGTTCCACTCGGCGGCGATACAGCCGGTTCTGGATCGACTCGGTACGGCTCTGGGCACGATCACGCCCGCACCGGCCCGCATCCCCGTCATCGCCGACCCGACCGGCGAACTCGCCGACGAAGGTTATGCGACGGCGGAGTATTGGACCCAGCACGCCAGGAGCACCGTGCACTTCGCCAAGGGCATCGTGACACTCGAGCGGCAACAGGTGCATCGGTTCCTGGAGATCGGACCGCACAGCGGTCTGCTCACCCACATCGCCGAGACGGCACCTGGGGCGGCCACCATCGCCCTGCTGCATCCGAAACGGCCTGAGCCACAGTCTCTATTCGACGGGCTCGCGGCGCTGCACGCCGCGGGCCACACCGTCGACTGGTCCGCCCATTACCCGCGACCACGGCCGGGGACCCGCCTGCCCACCTATGCCTTCCAGCACCAGAGCTACTGGTTGTCACGGGCCGCGATCGGCGACGCCACCGGACACGGCCTCCGCGCGATCGAGCATCCGATACTGTCGGCGGCGATCGACGACCCCGACACCGGCGACGTACACCTGTCTGGGCGGCTGACGGTGGCGACGCATCCGTGGCTGGCCGACCACGCGATTCTCGGGCAAGCGCTGCTACCCGGCACCGCCTTCGTCGAACTCGCCCTGCGGGCCGCGGATGAAACGGGCTGCAGCATGATTCGCGAGCTCATGCTGCGCACGCCACTGGCCATACCCGAGAAGGGCGCCGTGCAGGTGCACGTTGTCGTCCGCGGTGCGAGCGGCGCCGATCGCTCGGTGTCCATCTCGTCGCGACTCGAAGGTGCCGAGCAATGGACCACGCACGCCGAGGGCACATTGGCGGTGGCCGACGCGCCGGAACCGGCGATCGAGGCGGCTTCGTGGCCACCGCTCGGCACGACCCCGATCGCGATCGATGGCGCCTACGATGCGCTGGCACGCCTCGGCTACGACTACGGTCCCACCTTCCGCGGCGTACGGGCGGCTTGGCGACGCGGCGACGAGATCGCCGTCGAGGTGGAGTTGCCCGACACCGCCGACGCGGCCGGGTTCGCCATTCATCCCGCGCTATTGGACGCCGCAACGCACACTTTCTTGCTGGACGGCGGTGAATTGGTCTTGCCGTTCGTGTGGAACGACGTGCGGCTGCACGCCGCACACGCCAGCACGGTGCGAGCACTCGGCCTGCCGCTGGGTCCGGGTCGAATGTCCTTGCGCGCGATGGATGTTCAAGGCGATCCGGTGCTGACGGTCGGCTCGATCGTCGGCAGGCCGTTCTCTCCCGATCAACTGAACGGTCCGGGACGTCTTGCGGGTGCGCTGTTCGAAATAGATTGGCAGCGAGTGGAACTCGCGGACTCAGCAGCCACTGCGGTGCGCGAATGGGATGACGTGCCGGACCCGTCCAGCGTGGATGCGGTCGTCGTATTCCGCGTGCAGTCGCGCGCGAAAGTCTCGGCCGATCAGGTTCTGCCCCGCGTACGCCACACACTCGCCGCCGTCCTCGACATGCTGCGGCGATGGACGGCCGACCCGGCCACCGGACGGGAACGCCTCCTGATCGTGACCCGCGGCGCCGTCGCACTTCCGGGCGAGGATATCGGCGATCTTCCCAGCGCTGCGGTCTGGGGTCTCGTTCGCGCGGCCCAGGCCGAGCACCCTGGTCGAATCCTGCTGGCGGATATCGACGACGACACCGACCCGGCACGATTGGCCGCGACCGCCGAGCCGGAGCTGATGGTGCGCGACGGTCAGGCGTGGGTGCCACGCCTGACCCAACTACCCGCTACCGAACCACCCGCGGTCGAATCACCCGGCGCGCTGTCGCTACGAACCGGAACGGTGCTGATCACCGGTGGCACCGGAGTTCTCGGCGCACTCGTCGCGCGCCACCTGGTCGACACGCACGGTGCCCGGAATCTGCTGCTGGTCAGCAGGAGCGGTGAAAAGGCTTCCGGCGCGGCGGCATTGCGTGCCGAGCTCGCCGAACTCGGCACCGAGGTCGACGTGGTCGCGTGTGATGTCGCCGACCGGGACGCCCTGCGCGCGGTACTCGCCGCCATCCCGGCGGACAAGCCGCTCGTCGGGGTGGTGCACACGGCGGGCGTCCTCGATACCGGCGTGCTCGACGGACTCGACACCGACCGCCTCGACGCCACTGTGCGCCCGAAGGTGGACGGCGCCTGGCATCTGCACGTTCTGACCCGCGATCTGGACCTGTCCTTCTTCGTGCTGTTCTCCTCTATCGGCGGCCTGATACTGGCCGGTGGGCAGGGCTGGTATGCGGCGGCCAATGTGTTCCTCGACGCGCTGGCGGCACACCGGCGTGCCCGCGGGCTGCCCGCCACCTCGTTGGCGTGGGGCCCGTGGGAGGGGGCGCGAATGGGCACCGAGGTGTCCGCGCCACAAGCCGATCGTATTCGGCGACAAGGCATCTCGACATTGACCGACTCAGAGGGCCTGCGCCTGCTCGACGCCGCCCTCGGCACGGGCCATCCCGTCGTCGCGCCGATGCACCTGAACCGGGCGGCACTGCGGGCCCGCACCGACGAACTGCCCGCCTTGCTGCGCGGACTGGCCCCGCGATCGGTGCGCAACGATGCGGCCGGAGTCGACAAGGAGGCGGCCCTGCGTGCTCGGCTGGCACCACTCACCGAGGCACGACGCAGGCAGCAGGTACTGGCCGTGATCCGTGCGGCCGCAGCGGATGTGCTGTCACACCGGTCGAGCGCGGACGTGGCACCGGATGCGACATTCCAGGAACTGGGTTTCGATTCGCTCGCCGCGATGGAGTTCCGCGCGCGGATGCGAGCCGAGACCGGAATGACCATGCCAGTGACGGTCGTCTTCGACCACCCGACACCGGATCAACTGGCTCGACATCTCGTCACGGAACTCGGTTTTGCCGAACCGGTTCCACTCGACCGCGAAACCGAGAACACACTGCGCAGGCGGTTGGCGACCATCTCGGCCGAGGAGCTGCGGGCGGCAGGCGTACTCGACGTGCTGCTCGACCTGACCCAGGCACGCAACGGCGCCGCGCCACCCGGAGCCGATGTACTCGAGTTCGACACCATGGATGCGGGTGCGCTGGTCAACCATGTGCTCGCCGGTCCGCGCCGCGCCCCGGGCGGTGAGCGGCCGTGACCACCGAGGATGAGCTGCTGGCGGCGCTACGGGTCGCGGTCAAGGAGAACGCCTTCCTGCAGCAGGAGAACGACGAGCTGCGCAACCGTCACGGTGAGCCCATCGCGATCGTCGGCATGGCGTGCCGGTTTCCCGGCGGGATCACCACACCCGAACAGCTGTGGGAGATGGTGGCCGACGGCCGCGACGTCATCGGCGAGTTCCCGACCGATCGTGGCTGGGACCGGGCGCTTTTCGATCCGGAGCCGGGTAGGGTGGACCGGACCTCGACCCGATACGGCGGATTCCTCACCGGCGTCGCGGATTTCGATCCCGGCTTCTTCGGCATCAGCCCCCGCGAGGCACGGGTGATGGATCCACAACAGCGGCAACTGCTCGAGGTGGTCTGGGAGGCGCTCGAGCGTGCCGGTCTGGATCCGAAAGCGTTGCGCGGCAGCGATACCGGTGTCTTCATCGGATCGTTCTCCTGGGACTATCTACCGCGGATGAGCGATGCGCCCACCGAGATCGCCGACTACCTGCTGACCACGAACGGCGGTTCGGTGCTATCCGGCCGGGTGTCGTACACGCTCGGGCTGACCGGCCCAGCGGTGTCGGTGGATACGGCGTGCTCCTCCTCGCTTGTCGCACTGCATGTTGCGGCGCAGTCGCTGCGCGCCGAGGAGTGCTCCCTGGCCCTGGCCGGTGGTGTCACAGTGATGGCGACACCGGGAATGCTGCTCGGCTTCTCACGGCAACAAGGGCTGGCGCCGGACGGCCGGTGCAAATCGTTCGGCGCGGACGCCGACGGGGTCGGTCTGGCCGAAGGCGCCGCTGTGCTGGTGCTGGAACGGCTCGCGGACGCGCGGCGCAACGGGCACGAGGTGCTCGCGGTGCTGCGTGGGTCTGCGGTGAACCAGGACGGAGCCAGCAATGGGCTGACCGCGCCGAGCGGGCCGTCGCAGCAGCGGGTGATCCGCGCGGCGTTGGCCGCGGCCGACCTCGACGCCGCGGATGTCGACGTGGTGGAGGCGCACGGTACCGGCACCACACTCGGCGATCCCATCGAGGCACAGGCCATTCTGGCCACCTACGGACGGCGGCCCGCGGACCGTCCGCTGTGGCTGGGGTCGGTCAAGTCCAATATGGGCCACACGCAGGCGGCGGCCGGGGTGGCGGGCGTGATGAAGATGGTGTTGGCCATGCGCAACGCCACATTGCCACCGACACTGCACGCCGACGCGCCGTCGCCGCACGTGGACTGGTCGGCGGGCGCGGTGACCCTGTTGACTCGGACGCAACCGTGGCCCGCCCCGGACCGGCCGCGCCGGGCAGCGGTGTCATCGTTCGGATTGTCCGGCACCAACGCGCATGTCGTCCTCGAACAGGCGCCGGAGAACGAGCCGTCGCGGGCGCGGACATCGCCGTTTCCGCGTATGCCGTGGCTGCTGACGGCGCGCACCGAGCGGGCGCTGGCCGATCAGGCTCGGCGCTTGGTGGAATTCATCGACAGCCATCCGGAAGCCACCGCGATCGACATCGGCACCGCGCTGGCCGCCCGCTCGGTATTCGAACACCGCGCCGTCGTACTCGGCGCCGACCGCCCCGAGTTACGTGCCGGTGCCGCGGCACTCGCCGCGGGCGAGCGGGCCACGAATGTCGTTTCCGGACAAGCACTCCCAGGTTCGACGGCATTCGTTTTCGCGGGCCAAGGCGCGCAGCGGCTCGGGATGGGCCGGGAACTGTATCGGTCCTCGCCGGTGTTCGCGGCGGCGTGGGACGAGGTCACCACCGAACTCGACCGGCGGGCTGGGATGTCGGTGACCGACGTGGTGTGGGGCGAGGACCCGGATCAGCTCGCGCACACCGGATACGTGCAGGCGGGGTTGTTCACCATGGAAGTGGCGCTGCACCGGCTGCTCGAATCCTGGGGTGTGGTACCCGATTTCGTCATGGGACATTCGGTGGGTGAGATCGCCGCCGCCCATGTGGCCGGCGTCCTCTCGCTCGCGAACGCGACCGCTCTGGTGGCGGCCCGCGGCCGGCTGATGCAGGCATTGCCCGCGGGCGGCGCCATGGTCGCGGTGCAGGCCGCCGAATCGGAGGTAACGCCGCGACTGGTCGCCGGAGTAGTGATCGCCGCCGTCAACGGGCCGGAGGCCGTCGTGATTTCGGGTGTAGAGGCGGCGGTTCACCAAGTGGCCGCCGAGTTCGCCGCGCTCGGCCGCAAGACCACGAGACTGCGGGTATCACACGCGTTCCATTCGATCCTGATGGAGCCGATGCTCGCCGACTTCGCCGCCGCGATCACCGAGATAGTTCCCGCCGCACCGGATATCCCGCTGGTGTCCACGCTGACCGGCGAGATCGTCGGCGACGGCTACGGCAGCCCCGGCTACTGGGTGCGGCATGTCCGGGAGACCGTCCGGTTCGACGCCGGGCTACGCACTTTGGCGGCCGAGGGGGTGTCCCGATTCATCGAGGTCGGTCCCGACGGCGGGTTGTCTGCGCTGATCGCCGGATCATTGGATGGGGCGGGCGCCATAGTGCCGATGTTGCGACCGGGACGACCGGAGACCGAAACCGTCATCGACGCGGTCGCGCGGAACTTCGTTGCGGGCGCCGAGATGCGTCGGTCCAGCTTCTTCGACGGCGCGAACGCGGCTCGAATCGAGTTGCCCACCTATGCTTTCCAGCATCAGCGCTACTGGTGGTCGGTGCCGTCGAGAGGCGCGGCCGCCCCCGGGTTCGTACCCGTCGAGCATCCCCTGCTATCGGCATCGCTGACGAACCCGGACACCGGCGGCATGCTGTTGCTCGGTCGGTTGTCGCCCGATACCCACCCGTGGCTGGGCGAGCACATCGTCTTCGGCGCTGTCCTGCTGCCGGGCACGGCGTTGGTCGAGATGGCGATTCGAGCCGGCGACGAGGTCGACTGTCCGGTGCTGCGCGAACTGACGCTGCACACTCCGCTGCTCGTGCCCGATGACGGGATCGATATCCGGGTCGTGGTCGACGGGACCGAGGAGAGCGGGCGCGGGGTGTCGATCTACTCCTCGCGCGATGGCACGGTGTGGACGCTGCACGCCCGCGGTTCACTCGGATCGGATGAATCATCAACCGCCGCATGGGATCTCACCGCCTGGCCGCCCGCGGGTGCGGTGCCGGTCGATGTCGCCGACATCTACCGCGCACTGGCCGAGCGCGGCTACGACTACGGCGAGTCGTTTCGCGGTCTGACCGCCGCGTGGCGCCGAGGTACCGAGATGTTCGCGGAGATCGCGCCCTTGGCCGTGCCGACGGCAGAGTCGGGAGCGTACGGCTTGCACCCGGCGCTGCTGGACGCGGCGACGCACCTCGCGCTGTACGAGACCGCCGCGCCCGTCCTGCCGTTCGGCTGGACCAGGGTGCGGTTGCATGCGGGCGGCGCGTCGCGGTTGCGGGTACGGCTGAGCGGCAGCGCGGCGTCCGGGCTTGCAGTGCATGCGGCGGACGCGACGGGACAACCGGTGCTCTCCGCACAGTCGGTCACCGGTCGGTCGTGGTCGCCGGATCGCCTGACTCCGGACGGGCCCGAACCGGATTCGATGTTCCGGATGGACTGGTACGCACACGAGTCGTCGCGGACGGCCAGCCTATCGGTCACCGAATGGGCGGTATCCGGCGCGGACACCGCCGCCGATGTGATCGTCGTGCGGTGCCCGCCGACCGATATCTCGGACGTGGCCGCGGCGGCGGCCGAACGAACCGCCGAACTGGTGGGCATCCTGCAACGGTGGCTGTCCGCACCCGGCCTCGCCGACTCCCGCCTGCTTGTGCTGACCCGCGGTGCGATGGGACGGACCGAAGCGGAGATCACCGATCTCGCGGGCGCCGCGCTGTGGGGGCTGGTACGGGCCGCGCGGGCGGAGAATCCGGATCGGATCGTCATCGCCGACACCGACGACGACGGCGTCGATCCCGCTACATTGGTCATCTCCGGAGAGCCGGAGTTGTTGGTGCGCAACGGGTCCGTGTGGGTGCCGCGGTTGGTGCGCACGGCCGTGCCGACCGATACCGCGCCGCCGCCGATCCAGGGCACCGTCGTGATCACCGGTGGCACCGGTGGTCTCGGCGCGGCGGTGGCGCGGCATTTGGTGCGCGACCGTGGCGTGCGACACCTGGTGCTGATCAGCAGGCAGGGACCGTCGGCCGACAATGCCCAGGACCTCTACGCCGAACTCACCGACGCGGGAGCCACGGTCCGCATCGAATCGTGCGATGTCGCCGATCGTGAGGCACTGCGCAAGGTGCTCGACGCCGTTCCCGCCGACGCACCGCCTTCCGGTGTCGTACACGCGGCGGGCGTACTGGACGACGCGGTCGTGGCGTCCCTCGCTCCCGATCGGATCGATAAGGTGTTCGCCCCCAAGGTGACCGGGGCCTGGCACCTGCACGAACTCACTCGTGCGTTGGACCTGTCGCTGTTCGTCCTGTTCTCCTCGGTGTCGGGTGTGCTCGGCGGTCCGGGGCAGGGCAATTACGCCGCCGCCAATGCCTTTCTCGACGCACTCGCCGGGCAGCGCCGGGCTCAGGGTTTGGCGGCCTCGTCCATCGCCTGGGGTCCGTGGGGGGATGCGGGCGGAATGGTAGAGCGGCTCACCGAACGGGATCGGCGCCGTCTCACCCGGTCCGGACTCACCGAACTGCCCACACCGTCGGCGCTGGCCATCTTCGATGCCGCCGCATCCGCCACGGCGAACACGGTCGCGGTACGCTTCGACACCGCGCGACTACAGCGTGGCGGCGAAGTGTCTCCCTTGCTGAATCGCTTGGTGCGCAAAGCCATTCGCCCCACTGCAAGCGCAGACGGTAATGGGGTGCGCGCCGAGATCACCGAACTCACCGGAGCGGAACGCCACAGGGCGCTCCTCGATCTCGTCACGACCGCGGCCGCCGAAACCCTCGGCTACGACGCGGCCGCCGAGATCGACCCACATCGTCGCTTTCTGGATCTCGGCTTCGACTCCCTCAGCGTGGTCGAGTTCCGCAATCGGCTGCGGGCGGTGACGGGACTCGCGCTGCCCGCCACCACCGCCTTCGATCATCCGACCGCCGCCGCGGTGGCGCAGCTGCTCGCCGGAATGCTGGGCGACAAGACGCCCGACGCGGACGAGGAACTGCGCGCGGCCATCGCGTCGATTCCGCTCGGCACATTGCGCAAGGCCGGGCTGCTCAACCGGCTGCTCGAGCTGGCAGGGCGTGCGGCGTCTACGGAGCCCGCACCCAGGGCCGCGACGCGGATCGCGGATATGGACCGAGAGGATCTGATCCGAATGGCACTGGGGGACACCGAGATCGAGCGGCGGGGAAGTAGGAGAGGTCATGACGAACTCGGATGAAAGACTCGTCGACGCATTGCGTGCGTCGCTGACCGAAGTCGAAGAACTGCGGGCGGCGAACAAAGAACTACGCGATGCGGCGGGTGAGCCGTTGGCTGTGGTGGGGGTGGGGTGTCGTTTTCCTGGTGGTGTGGGTTCGGTGGATGGGTTGTGGGGTGTGGTTTCGGGTGGTTGTGATGTGGTGGGGCGGTGGCCGGGGGATCGGGGCTGGGATGAGGGGTTGTTCGATCCGCGGGTGGGTGTGGTGGGTCGGTCGTATTCGCGGTGGGGTGGGTTTTTGGAAGGGGCGGGGTTGTTTGATGCCGGGTTTTTCGGGGTGAGTCCGCGTGAGGCGTTGGAGATTGATCCTCAGCAGCGGTTGGTGTTGGAGGTGGGGTGGGAGGCGTTGGAGAACGCGGGGCTGGACCCGCGGGGATTGGGCGGTGCCGAGGTGGGGGTGTTCATGGGGGTGATGTATCACGATTACGGGTTGATCGGGCAGGCCGGGTCGTTGGTGTCGGGACGGCTGGCCTATGTGTTGGGGTTGGGTGGGCCGGCGGTGTCGGTGGACACGGCGTGTTCCTCGTCGCTGGTGGCACTGCATCAGGCGGGGTTGTCATTGCGGGCCGGGGAGTGTGAGTTGGCGTTGGTGGGTGGGGTCACGGTGATGGCCACCCCGGAAATATTCGTCGAGTTCTCCCGCCAACGCGGCCTGGCTCCGGATGGCCGCTGTAAATCGTTCGCCGCTGCCGCGGACGGGGTGGGGTGGGCCGAGGGTGTGGGTGTGCTTGTGGTGGAACGACTTTGCGACGCCCAACGCCACGGGCACGAGATATTGGCGGTCGTGCGTGGGTCGGCGGTGAACCAGGACGGGGCCTCCAACGGGTTGACCGCACCCAACGGTCCTGCCCAACAACGAGTCATCCAAGCAGCACTGGCCAACGCGAACCTTTCGGCGGGCCAGGTGGATGTGGTCGAAGCCCACGGCACCGGCACCCGCCTCGGCGACCCGATCGAAGCCCAAGCCATCCTGGCCACCTACGGCCAACGCGACCACAGCCGTCCACCACTGTGGCTGGGCTCGATCAAATCCAACATCGGCCACACACAGGCAGCCGCGGGTGTGGCCGGGATCATCAAAATGATCGAAGCGATGCGCCACGGTGTATTGCCGAAGACCTTGCACGTCGATGAGCCCACACCACATGTGGACTGGACCACCGGACATGTCCAAATACTCACCGAACACCAACCATGGCCCGACACCAGCCATCCACGCCGAGCAGCAGTCTCCTCATTCGGGATCTCGGGCACCAACGCCCACATCATCCTCGAACAACCACCCCAGCTCGAGCCACCCACAGTAGCCGAACGTCCGCCGATCCTCGCCTGGACATTGTCGGCACGTACTCGGGAAGCCTTGCGCGACTGCGCCTCTCGACTGCACACCCATCTGCTGAACGATCCCGATATCGATCCCGGCGCGGTGGCGGCGGCCTTGGCGCGTCGCTCGGTCTTCGAGCACCGCGCGGTGGTCACCGGATCCACCCGCGAGCAGCTGCTGACGGAATTGACGCACCTGCCCGACCCCGAAATACCCGCCGGCGCAGGTAAGACCGCGTTCGTCTTCACCGGGCAGGGCTCCCAACGACTCGGCATGGGCCGCCAGCTATACCACACCTACCCCGTATTCGCCCAAGCATGGGACAACGTCGAACAACACCTCCGACTCCCAGTCCGCGACATCGCCTGGGGCCACAACACCACCGAACTCACCCAAACCCTGCACGCCCAAACCGCCCTGTTCACACTCCACATCGCACTGTTCCGACTACTCGAATCCTGGAAAATACTGCCCGACTACATGATCGGACACTCCATCGGAGAAATCTCCGCCGCCCACCTCGCCGGAGTCCTCACCCTCACCGACGCCGCCACCCTCGTCACCGAACGCGCCAACCTCATGCAATCCCTACCCGACGACGGCGCCATGCTCGCCGTCCGAGCCGGCTATGACGAGCTGACTGCGACACTGGACCAGAATGATCTCGACATCGCCGCCGTCAACAGCCCGACCGCGACGGTGCTCGCCGGACCGCGCGCGGCCGTGGCCGCGGCGCAGACCCGCCTCGACCGACAGGGCTACCGCACCAAGCGACTCACCGTCTCGCACGCGTTCCATTCGGCCGCGATGCAGCCCATTCTGGATCGACTGAGCGCCGCTATGGCAGGCCGCGCCGCCGCGACCGCACATATCCCTCTGGTATCCAATCTCACCGGGGAGCTCGCGGACCAGACCTACGGCGGCGCGGACTACTGGTCCGAACATGCCCGCCACACTGTGCATTTCGCTCGCGGCATCGCCACCCTGCATCGACACCGGACCACTCGCTACCTGGAGCTCGGCCCGGCCGCGGGATTGGGCGTCCATATCGTCGATACGATTCCCGACGCCACCACCATCACGTCACTGCCGTCCGGCCGGTCCGAACCGCAGGCGGTCCTCGACGCATTGGCCACACTGCACCGCACCGGATACGACATCGATTGGGCAGCCCAGTATCCGGACGTCCCGTGGCGCACGAAGCTACCCACCTACCCCTTCCAGCACACCAACTACTGGCTCATCCCAGACCGGAGAAATGCCCACCTGACGGGTACGTCGGCGGCCGTGGAACCGATCGAGCCGCCCGGCCCCGTGCACGCAGAAGCGGCAAGTCCCGCCGATGACACCAGCCGCTCGACCCAGCACGGCCTGCTCTACCACGTGCGGTGGCGACCACTACGACCGAAAGAACCGCACGGTCGCACCCACGCGGATTGGGTAGAACTCCAGAACTCTTCCGCCGTACCCGATCTGGTGGTCCTGCGGGTCGACAATGTGACCGATACCGTCGTGGCCGGTATCCGGAGCACGACGACGCGCGTGCTGGCGGTCCTGCGGCGCTGGCTCGAGGAAGAGCGCTTCACGCGGTCACAACTGCTTGTCGTCACCCGGGGCGCGATCGATGTGGCGGGCAAGGACATCACCGCGCTCGCCGCGGCACCCGTCTGGGGACTGGTTCGCGCGGCACAGGCCGAGCATCCGGGACGCATCCTGCTCGCCGACGCCGACGACTCCGCCGATATCGCCGCACTCGCTCAGCTGGACGAGCCCGAGCTGGCGCTGCGGGACGGTCACCTCCTGGTGCCGCGACTCGCCGCACTACCTCGGTCCCACTCCGCCGCAACACATCTCGACGTCTCGGGCACCGTGCTTATCATCGAAGGCACCGACGGATCCGGCGCGCGAATCGCGCAGCGGTTGGCGGCCGAGCACGGCGCGCGGCGATTCGTACTGACGACGCATGAGCGCCCGCGCGATGCCGAGGTACGACCGCTGCTCGATCGCTTGACGGAACTGGGCGCGACGGCGGAGATCGCTGTGTGCCTCGCCGCCGACCGAAACGCATTGCGTGCCTTGCTCACTCGAATCACCGCCGTCGAGCGGCTGTCCGGCGTCGTATACACCGCGCCTGCCGCGGCGCGCACACGAGTAGCCGCCGTGACGGATGCGGTGATCGAATCGGCCCTGGCGCAACGAGCCGACGGCGCCTGGCACCTCCACGAGTTGACCGAGGATCTGGATCTGTCGTTCCTGCTGCTCTCGACTTCGGTGAGCGGAACGATCCTGCCCGCCGCACAAGCGGCCGAGGCGGCGGCGGATACCTTCCTCGCCGCCTTGGCAGCCTACCGGAACGGGCGCGGATTGCCCGCGACGGCGATCCTGTGGGGACCATGGGCCGACCTCGGCGTCGGCGCGCTGACCGACGAGCTGCACCTGGAACGCCTACGGCGCCAAGGCATCGGGCGACTCAGCACCGCAGAGGGCACGGCATTGCTCGGCCGGACCGCCACGCACAACGCGCCGGTAATCCACGCACTGCGGCTCGACGCCAGCGCACTGGCGGCCCGCACCGACTACCAACCCGTGCTATTGCGCGAAGTGGCGATCGCGGACGGCACGCCGGGTGCGGCTGACGCCGCGGAAGGCGGCCTGCTCGGTCGCTTGTCAGGGCGGACGGGGGCCGAACGGCGGGGCGAGATCGTCACGGCCGTCCGCGGAATCGTCGCGGCGGCGCTCGGACATCCGAATGCGGCCGCGGTCGACCCGGACCGGCAATTCCTCGAGCTGGGCGTCGAGTCGCTCAGCGTGATGGACATCCAGACGACGCTGAGCAGGATCACCGGAATTCGCTTGGCGCCCATGGCGATTCTGGAGGCCGGTTCGGTCACCGGGCTCGCCGAGCTGATCGACCAGAGACTCGATGCCGCGGACCAAGCGGCCGGGGCAGTCCAGAGGTCCGGCCCGGCGGAGCCGGACCTGGCCGAACTGTTCCGGACTGCGGTGCGGACCCGCCAGGTGGCGAAGGGACTCGCGCTGATCAGCGCCGCCGCCGATCTACGCCCGACCTTCGACACCGCGGACCCGGCAGCCACGGTTGCTGCCGCGCCGGTGTTGTCGCGGGGCTCCGCGGAACCGGTGCTGGTCTGCATCAGTGCGCCGATCATCACCGGCGGCGTACATCAGTACACGCGCATCGCCAAACAACTCGACGGCAGGATCACCGTCATCGGTGTCCAGCTGCCCGGCTTCGCTCCGGGCCAGGCCCTGCCCGCGACACCGACCGCCGCGATCGGCCATCTCGCGGATGTGGTCGACCGGATCGCGGGCCGACGCCCCTTCGTCCTGCTCGGCTATTCGTCGGGCGGTGTACTCGCCCACGCAGTTGCCGAATACCTCGCCCGGCAGCGTCCACGCGATCTGCGTGGCCTGGTGCTACTGGACAGCTTCAAGCCGGACGCCGATGGCTGGGGCGCACCGATGGAGCCGCTGTTCGCGGGCATGCTGGCGGACGGTGACGGACTGGGAGCGTCCACGAGCCTCGCGACGAAACTCACCGCGATGTCGACCTGGGGATGCCACCTCCGGGAGCTTCCGCTCGAACCGCTACCGACGCCGGTGCTGTTCGTGCGGTGCACGATGAGCTATCGCGCGTCCGCGGAGACCGACCTGTCGGAGTTCCCCACCTCGACACCGTGGCGGCCCGAATACACTGTGCGCCCCATAGCTTTCGATCATTTCTCGCTCCTGACCACCGGCGCGGCGGAGGTCGCGCGGGCCATCGCCGACTGGCTGCCGGCGAGTTCCTGACGGATTGGAAGCAGCATGGGATTGTTCAGGGATATTACCTCGACCTACACCGGTTTCGAATCCTGGTTCTACGACCGGACGGTGGCGGGCAGCGTCTCGGCGAGTCAGGCCCACCTCGTCGACAGCTTGCTCGCCGATGTCGCCATCGGCGGCTCGGTACTCGATGTCGGTTGCGGCGGAGGCCATCTCGCGCTGGCGATCGCCGAGCGCGGCGACGACGTGTCCGTGGTGGGAGTGGACCTGTCCGAGGATCAGGTCGCGCGAGCCACGCGCCGGGCCGCGAACGTGCGCGATCGAGTGCGTTTCGAGGTCGCGTCGGCGCTGAACCTCCCGTTCGCCGACGACTCGTTCTCCACCGTGGTCAGCGTCGGATCGATCAAACACTGGCCCGACCGCCGTCGCGGAATGGCGGAGATGGTCCGGGTGCTGCGGCCCGGCGGACGGTTGACCGTGCTCGAAATCGACCGCGGGTGTACCTTCGAGGCGGCGCAGGACTTCGTGGCACGGATGAACGCACCCAGAATCGCGCGGGGACCACTGCTCTGGCATTTCCGCACCTACGTCGCGGGCCAGGGGGTGGAACTCGACGAGGCCCGTGCGATGGTGCGTGATCTTGCCCTGCGGGAGGTGAGCGTATCGCGGATCGCGCAGGATCCGACGTTGCTCATCACCGGGCGCAAGACGCCGCACCTCCCGGCGGCTGCGGCGACGGCCGACCGGTCCGTGCCGACCGGCGGCCCCATCGCCGACGGCGTCAAGAGCTGACGGCCACCGGCGCCCGGTCGCTGGCGCTCTTGGGCTCGTGCACGACGTCCTCGTCGGTCAGTTCCCTTGTCCAGCAGGCGAATTCGAGTAGGACCCCGTCGGGGTCGCGGAAGTAGAACGATCGGCAGTACACACCGGGGTGCAGCTGCTCGGCCTCCTGGGTTTCGCTGTCGTCGTGGTTGCGAATCGGGCCGACGCCGACCCCCTTCTCCTTCAGGCGCACGTAGTACTCGTCGAACTTCTCCGGCGGCACGTCGAAGGCGATGTGATTCAACGAGCTGATGGCGGCGTTCCACTGCGGGACGTCCGGTTCTTGGTCGGCCGCCGGGGGATTGAAGTTGCCCGGCTTGCCATCGGTGCGGTTGGCCAGCCAGAAGATCGTCAACGAGGCGCCGTTGCCGACGTCGAAGACGAACTGCTGGCCGCCGCCGGGGCGCTTGGGCAGGTCGACCGTCTTGATCAACGGCATCCCGAGAATGTCGCGGTAGAACTCGACGGTGCGCTTCATGTCGTCGCACAGCAACGAGACATGATTGAACCCACCCAGGCTGAACTCATTGTTTGTCCGACTTGTCATGACCACCTCCGGGCTATTGTCTGACAACGTGCACCATAGTAGCTTGAATTGTCTAACATTGAAGCAGGATCTCAGCTGCGCTCGTGACACGTTGTTGCACAATGTAGTTCGTGGTCAGAGCGACAATTTCGTTGATTGTTACCTCGACTGGAGGACATTTCGGTGAGCGGTGTGAAACGAACCGGAACATTGCAGGTGCCGGGCGCTGCATTGTTCTATGAAATGTCCGGCTCCGGTCCGGCGCTGTTGATTTCCGACAACGGCGGCGGCGAGTCCCGTCGGCGCGCCGACGTGATCGCCGAACTCGGCGACGCGTTCACGGTGATCACCTACGACCGCAGGGGTTTCCATCGCAGCCCGCTCGACCCCGAACCGGTGGGGCCGGTTTCGCACGAAACGCACGCCGACGATGCCCATCGCCTGCTCACCGAGCTGGGGGTGGGGCCCGCCGTCGTCTTCGGTGTCGGGCTCGGCGTCGTGACCGCGCTGCTGCTCGCGACCCGCCATCCGGAGCAGGCCGCCACCGTTATCGCGCATACCCCGCACGCTCCGTTCCTGCTCCCGGAACCCGAACGGAGCAGGCATATCCGAGAATTCGAAGGGCTCGCCGAGACCTACCGGACCGGTGGACTGGTCCAGACGATCGTGCGCACCGGCGAGTTCCTCGGCATCGACGTCGCCGATCAGCGTCGCGGTGTGGACAGCACCAAACGCGGTCCCGGCGCCGGGCAGACGGCGAAGCTCAATCTGCGCTCCCAGGTGATGTCGGCCGAACGCACCCGCAATTTCGAGTGGCTCTACGTCAACGAGATCCCGGCCGCCTGCACGACCACGCTCGATGTCGGAGAGTTGATCACATCGAATGTGGAAATCATCGCCGCCGTCGGCGAATCCACGCCTGCGCACATGTTCGGCAGCCGGTGCGCGGCGGCGCTGGCCGAACTGCTGGGTCGCGAGGTCTTCGTCTTCGAGGGGGGCTACAACCCGCATATCACCCACCCGGTGGAGTTCGCGAGTCAGTTGCGTTCCCTGCTGGGACGCCAGCCGGCGTGAGACAGCGGATCGACGGTGGCAGCCGTGGACGACATCCGCGGCTACAGCGGGAATCACGATAGGAGACAGGGATGACCGATACGACTTCATATCAGGCGCATATGGACGAGCTGCGCGAGATCGTCTGCGATGTGCTGGAGATCGAGCCGGACGAACTCACCGACGACAGCCTGTTCGTCGAGGATCACGAGGCGGATTCGTTGCGCGCCATCGAGATTCTCGCGCGGCTGGAAAAGACCTACAAGGTGGAGATACCGCAGGCCGAACTGTCGAAGATGGTCAACATGAAGGCGGTCTACGGTGTCGTGGCCGGCTACGCGGGATGGCATTGATGCCGCGTGTCCTGATCGTCGGAGGCGGATTGGCGGGGCTGTCGGCGGCGTTGTTCCTGAATTGGCACGGCGTGCAGACGGTGCTGGTGGAGCGGCGGGCCGAGACCTCGACGCTGCCCAAGGCCAGGCGGATCAATGTCCGTACGGTCGAACTGTTCCGGCAGATCGGCATCGCGGAACGGGTGCGCGAGGCCGCCCGCATGGTGACCTTCCGGGCCGGTCAACAAACCGCCGCCGCAGGGCCTTCACTCGTCGACGCGAAACCGATCGACCTGCCTCGGCCGTCAGGCACGAGCGGTTCCCAGGTGGTGACGCCGGAAGACACCTGCCTGTGCTCCCAGGATCTCCTGGAGCCGGTGCTGCGTTCGGCCGCGGCCGAACGCGGATGCGACGTCCGGTTCGGCGTCGAATGCACCGGCTGGCAAGAGGATTCGGACGGGATCATCGTGACCGTGCGGAACTCGGACGGCTCATCCGCCGCCATCCGGTCCGATTATCTGATCGCCGCCGACGGCGCGCACAGCGGTGTGCGGGAGCGCCTCGGCATCGGCCGCGACGGACGCGGTCCGATGGATACCTTGGTGAACATCGACTTCACCGCCGATCTGTTCGAGCTGGTCCGCGGTCGTGAACAATGCGTTTTCCAGATCAATAACGATCAGGTCAGCGGCGGCCTGGCCACAGCGGACGGCGGCGGCCGCTGGTATTTCACCAGCGCGGGCTACCAAGCGCGGTCGTCGCAGGAATGGGCCGAGGCCATGCGCACCGCCATCGGCATCCCCGATATCGCGGTGCGGGTGAACCGGGTGCTGGAGTGGACACCGGGCATGTTCATCGCCGACAGGTTCGGCGCGGGCCGCATCTTCCTGGTGGGTGACGCGGCGCATGTGATGCCACCCTATGCCGCGCTCGGCGCGAACACCGGAATACAGGCCGCCCACAATGTGGCATGGAAACTGGCGTATGTCCTGCGTGGTGACGCGTCCGCGCGCCTGCTGGACACCTATCACGACGAACGGCGCCCGGTGGGTTGGTTCACCGCCGACCAGTCGAGCCTGCGCAGCGCGGCGGATCTGCGCCAGATGTACGGCGAATCACCCGACGGCACACCGCTCGCCGATCCGACGGTGCTGATACTCGGCGCCCAATATCGGTCGGCCGCCGTGCTCGACGACGGAAGCGTCGCTCCGACAACACGTTTCGGCCTGTCCGGCCAGCCAGGCACCCGGTTGCCGCACCGCCCGCTCGGCGCGGGCCGGTCCACGCTGGACCTGATCGGCAAGGATTTCGCGCTGCTCGCGGGACCGGACGCGGCGCACTGGAAACGTGCACTCGCGGCGAATATCCATCCGGCACCGCGACTGCACAGCCTGGATACCGAATGGGCCGAGTCGGTCGGCATTCGCAGCACCGGTGCGTTGCTGGTGCGCCCGGACCAAGTGGTGGCCTGGCGGTCACCGGAGGCACCGGAGCAGCCCGAGGCGGTCCTGCGTGAGGTACTCGACCGCGTCCTGCTCCGGTCCGGCTGAGCGCCCTGGGATGTGCGCGGTGACCGTACAACGGTGAAGTGGAGGACAGATGACATACCAGGCTCCTTTACGTTTCGGCGTCAACACGGTGTGGTCGGGCGATCGCGCGGCCTTTGTCGAGGAATCCAGGAAGGCGGAGAAACTGGGCTTCGATGTGATCGGTGTCGCCGATCATCTCGGGTTCCCCGCGCCGTTTCCGGCGCTGGTGCTCGCCGCGGAGGCGACCGAGCGGGTCCGGGTGAACACCTTCGTGCTCAATGCCGGGTTCTACAACCCCACGCTGCTGGCTCGTGAGGTGGCAACGGTGGACCGGCTCACCGGCGGCAGGCTGGAACTGGGACTCGGTGCGGGTTACGTCGAGGGCGAATTCGCCACGGCGGGCATCCCTTTCGGCACCGCACGAGCACGGATCGCCCACCTCGCGCACACGGTCACCGAGCTCAAGCGGCTCCTCGGCGACGCAGGGCACGCACCGCAGCCGGTGCAGGACCCGCATCCGCCCTTGCTGATCGCGGGCGCGGGCGATCGGCTGCTCGAGCTCGCCGCCACCGAGGCGGACGTGATCAGCTTCAGCGGTGCGACCAAGGGGCCCAATGGGATTCGCATACCTGCCGGTTCCGATGCGATCGCCGAGCGCGTCGCCTTCGCGCGGGCGGCCGCGGCGGGCCGCGTGGAAGCGATCGAACTGAATCTTCTCGTCCAGCAGGTCGCGCGCGACGTCGCACCGCTGCTGGACCGGCTCCGATCGCGGATGCCGGATCTCACGCCGCAGGCGCTCGCGGATTCGCCCGTTTTCCTGTTCGGCACCGCCCGCGACATCGCCGATCAGATCGCCGAACTGCGAAACCGTTTGGGCCTCACCTACTTCACCACCTTCGGCCACTCGATGGAGTTGTTCGCCGAAGCCATCGAGCTACTCCGGTGACCACGGCCGGATCGGTGGATACCGCAATACCCAACGAATCGACGAGGAGCACCGAACACCATGGCCGACTACATCGCGGAGATATCGTCCCCACCCACCGCCGTGGCGGAGGCCGACCGGGCCGCCCTCACCGACCTGCTCGCCAACCGCTGGATCGGATACGTGCTCACCACGGCCGCCGAACTCGACGTCGCGGAAGCGCTCGCCGACGGCCCGCGCACGGCGGGCGCCGTCGCCGCTGCGACGGGCGCCAGTGAATCCGGCATCGACAGCCTGCTGCGCGCGCTCGGCACCATCGGTGTGGTCGAACAACTCGGGGATCATCAGGACACCTTCGCCCTGACCCCGCGCGGTAGCCTGCTGCGCGCCGAGGTGCCCGGATCCTTGCGCGACGCCGTACTGGTCTCCGGCGGCGAGCGCTTCCTGCGCGGATGGATGCGGCTCACCGAGCGAATCCGGGTCGGCCGCGCACCCATCAGCCCGCGTGAGGCGGCCGAGGATCCGTTCGATCGGCTGGCGACCCTGCCCGAAGCACAGGATCAGTTCCACACCGCGATGGCCGATGCCACCGCCGCGGTGGCCGAAGCCATCGCCGCGGCCTATGACTTCACCGGCCTCGATAGCGTGGTCGATGTCGGCGGCGGCTATGGCACACTCCTACCACCGATCCTGCGCACCCATCCGAATCTGACCGGCGTGGTGTTCGACCGTCCGTACTGCCGTGCCGGGGCGGAACGGGTCATCGCCGCGGCCGAGCTGACGGATCGGTGCGACTTCGTGGGGGGCAGCTTCTTCGACGCCGCACTGCCGAAGGGGGCGGATGCGTATTTGCTCAAGAGCGTCCTGCACGACTGGGACGACGACCGCGCGGTCGAGATCCTGCGCCGGGTCCGCGAAGCCATGTCCGATCGGTCCCGACTGCTGGTCATCGAGGTGGTGATGCCGGATACGGTGCGGCCGGATCCTGAACACCGGCAGAAGGTCTGGGCGGACCTGACCATGCTGGTCGCCTCCGGCCGCGGTGAACGGACCGAAGGCCAATACGTGAAGCTGCTCGGCGCCGCCGGGCTGCGCGTAACCGCGACGATTCCGACCGCGACGCTGGACCGGGCGGGCATCATCGAGGCCCGTCCGGTCTGAGCCGAGCACCTGTCATCGGCGAATCCGTCACGGAGAAGGGGACATTCATGGGTAAACGGATCACCGAGCTGGCCTCGGGCGAGATTCGCGGCCAACTCACCGGTATCCGCTCGTCGTGGTTCCGGCTCGCCACCTTGCAGCGGTACAACTTCGATTCGGAACTGGAGCCGATGCGGGAGTTCCTGTGCACCGGCCGGATCGACAATCTGCCCGACGCCTTCCTGCGGGTGATCGAGGGCCACATCGTCGAGGGACGGGTGCTGCAACGCGTCTTCGTTGTGCGTGAGCCGCTCAGCGATTACCTGCGATTCGCGCTGGCCGCCTTCACGCAGTGCGTGCGGGCGGGGGAGGACATCCGAGTGCTGGCACTCGACGGCGGGGAGTGGCCCGCCGATCTGCCGGAAGGTTTCGACTACTGGCTGTTCGACGACGAGTCGCTGTGGTCCATGGAATTCGACGGCGACGACAGGTTCGTCGCGGTGCAGGAGCTGACCAATCCCGCGGCGATCTCGCAGTGTCGCAGGTGGCGCGATATCGCGGTCAAGCGATCGGTTCCCTTACTCGACTACCTTCCGGCCGCGAGTGGGTGAGGCCGCGCGAACGCCAGGTCACCGGAGCTTGTCGAGCACCGGCGCGAATGCCTCCTGGTGCAGGTCCGGAATCGCGAAGTAGGTAATGCCGAACCGATCCCGGAGCTGTTCGATCCGGTCGGCGATCTGCTCGACCGTGCCGACCAGCAGGATCGGGAGATCGTCGAGGATCTCGACCGGCAGCCGGAACCGGGTCCTGGCCAGCGTCCGCAAGGTGGCCGCCCGATCGTCGGTGACCAGCACCGCTCGGATCGCGATATTTCGCTCGATGGCGGCCGAGCGCGCGCCGGCCGCCGCGTCGAAAAATGCCACGCGGGTGGCGAATTCGTCGGTGGTCAAGGGCCGCAAGCCACCGGGGACCGTGGGGTCGTAACGCATTCCGAGGAAACTGACGATATCGGCGTGCGTTGCCGCCAACCGCAACACGCGATCGCCGTTGCCTGCGACGAGCACCGGGGTCGAACGCGATTCGTTCGTTCGCTCGCCGAGTCCGGTGAGAATGCGGGTCAGGTCACCGACCCGGTCGCCCGGCGATCCGGGGTCCAGCCCCACGGCTTCGAACTCCGCGCGCAGGTAGCCGGTCCCGACTCCGAGTTCGAAGCGGCCCGCGGTCAATGCGCTCGCGGTCGCGACCTCGCGGGCCAGCAACGCCGTCCGGTAGAAGGCCGCGTTCAGTGCATAGGTCCCGACCCGCAGGCCGGTCGCCTGCGCGGCGGCCACGGCGGCCGAAAACGGCGCCGCGGTGCCGAGGTGGTCGGGCACCAGCACGATGTCGTAGCCTTGTGCCTCCGCCCGGCGACAACTGTCGAGCCACCGCGTCGAATCCGCGGCTACCATTTTGCTGAGTCCGAAGCGGTATGCCAGGGTCATCGCGGGCTCCTCATCCGGCCGTGGGCCGCGGAAGTTGTTGCGCCCCAACTGCTCAACGTCGCATAGGCAACGCGGTCCGAGTTTCGACGGTAGTCGTTCCCGACGCAGGCGGCAATCGCACATACAATGCGCAAAGAATGCGCGGATGAATGTGCTTGAATGCTTGCCGCCGACCTTTGTTCTCGCGTACTGTCATTTCTTGCGCCGTCCGCGCCGACCAGCGCGCAGGTCCGGCATTCGTTGCGCGGCCAGCTGTTTCGCCGCCGGGGTGCCGACACACACCGGAGGTGGGATTGTGGAATCCGCGTCGTGGGGAATGCGACCGCAGTTCGCCAGAATCCTGGAACTGCTGGCGCCATGGGCTTGCGCCTATTCCGGGGCGGTCGCGCCGTACTGGCCGCCTGACCTGAACATGTCGAAGCTACTCGGCTCAGCCGACGAATCGCCCGAGGAAAGGCGGCAGCCATGACAAGCAGTACCCGGCCCGATATCGACGAACTGCGTGAACTCGTCTCGGAGGTGCTCGACATCGAGCCCGATCAGGTCACCACCGCCGCGCGGTTCAAGGAAGACCTGGGCGCGGACTCGGCGAAAGGCCTGGAGCTGGCAGTACACCTGGTGCGCCGGTACAACGTGGAGGTCAGCGGCGAGGAGCTGCTCGAGCTCGAAAACCTGCGCGAGCTCTACGAACACCTGCTCGGGAAACTGCCGCAGGACTGAGAGCGCACGGAAGCACGCGGTGGCCTCATGACCGACCGGATACTCGACGCTGTCGCGCTGGTCTTCCCCGGCCAGGGCGCGCAGCGTCCCGGCATGGGACAGCCGTGGACCGAGACGGAATCCTGGGCTCAGGTCGCGGCCCTCGGGCGGATCACCGGATACGACCTCGACGAATTACTGCTGCGCGCCGACGCGACCACCCTGAAACGGACCGATCACGCCCAAGTCGCGACCTTCGCGCTCGAGCTGGTGATCCTCGCCGAGCTCGAACGCGCCGGGTTCCCGATGCGGACGGTAGTCGGGTGCGCGGGCCACAGCCTGGGTGAGTACGCGGCCTTGGTCGCTTCCGGTGTGCTCACCACCGGCGACGCCGCGCGACTGGTAAGCATCCGCGCCGGCGCCGTGCTCGCCGCCGCGCTGCGGCAGCCGGGGACCATGGCGGTGATCGTGAACCTCGACAGCGACAGCGCTATGGCGCAGGTCGAGCGGGCGCATGCCTCTGGAGCCGATGTGTGGACCGCGAGTGTCAATGCGGCACAGCAGATCACCGTTGCCGGATCGGCCGAGGGGCTGGCGCAGCTCGAGGTTCGGGTGCGCGAGCTCGGCGGTAAGTTGCTCGAGCTCCGGGTGGGTGGCGCTTTCCACTCGCCGTTCATGGCGCCAGCGGTGTCCCCGGTGGCCGAGTGCTTCGCCGCTACTTCCGTCGGCGTGGGCTGGTGCCCCCTCGTCACCAATGTCGACGGCCTGGCGAAGACCGGCGTGGTCGAATGGGGTGAACTGGCCTGTGGGCAGTTGGTGCGACCGGTGCAGTGGTACCGCACCATGCGCACCCTCTGCCGCGACCTCGGGGCACGCATCTACCTCGAGATCGGACCGGGTAAGGCGCTGTGCGGGCTGATCAGGCTGTTCGACCGTGAACTCATGGCCATTCCTGTGAATTCACCCAAGGATATCTCGGAAGTGGTCGCGCGATGCTCGGACGCGACGCTATGACTGTCGGTGTCGAAAGTGCTTCCGGATGAGAGAAGAGCAGCGTATGAACGCTCAGCAGTCATCGTCTCGAGCCGAGAACTCGGTGCGCCGCAATGGTTCTCGCGAGATCATTCCGATCCTGATCAGTCTGTTGCTGGCCCTCCTACTGGCGATGTTGGACAATACGATCGTCGGTCCCGCGTTGCCGACGATCGTCGGTGAACTCGGTGGCCCGCAGCAGCTTTCCTGGGTATTCACCGCATTCGCGCTGACCTCGGCGATCTCGATGCTGCTGCTGGGCAAGGTCGGCGATCTGGTCGGCCACAAACGGACCTGGATGGCATCGATCCTGGTGTTCCTCATCGGTTCGGCGCTGAGCGGGGCGGCGCAGAATATGGTGCAGCTCATCATCTTTCGGGGTGTGCAGGGCATCGGCGCGGGCGGCCTCGTGGTCGGCGGGATGGCCATCATGGGTGCTGTGGTCGCGCCCGCCGAACGGGCCAAGTACCAGGGTCTGCTGATGGCGGTCACGCCGATCGCGCTGCTGGGTGGCCCCTTGGCGGGCGGCTGGATCACCGACAACGCGTCCTGGCGATGGGCGTTCTACGTCAATCTGCCACTGGGCGCGGTGGTGTTGCTGACCGTCTGGTTCACCCTCCGGTTGCCCACCCGCGAACGGCCCGAGATCGTCATCGACTGGTGGGGCATGCTGCTGCTCGCGGTCTGGACCAGCTCGCTGGTGCTGATCGGCAGCTGGGCGGGCACCCGCTATAGCTGGGGTTCCTGGCCGATCATTGTGCTCGCGGCCGTCACCGTCATCGGGATCGGTGCGTTCGTCGCGGTGGAACGCGAAGCGGCGGAACCGGTGATGCCCTTACCCGTCATCATCAACCGGGATTTCGCGCTGGCCGGCGTGCTCACCTTCGTCGCCGGGCTGACCATGGTGACGGCGGCGGCATTCCTGCCGCAGTACCAACAACTGGTGCATGGTGTCTCGGCGACCAGCAGCGGATTGCTGCTGCTGCCGGTAATGGCACCGATCGTCATCGTGAGCATTGTGGTGGGGCAACTGATTTCGCGCACGCGGCGAGTGCGGATCTATCCGGTCATCGGTTCGGCTGTCGCTGGGGTCGGCATGTTCGGGCTCGCCCAGCTCGACTCCGACACCGGCCAGCTGGCGGCGATCCTGTTCATGGTCGTGCTCGGTATCGGAATGGGATGTGTTCTGCAGGTCCCCACACTGGTGGCACAGAACAGCGTCGAGCTCCGCGATATGGGTGCGGCGATGGGGGTGAGCACCTATCTGCGGACGATCGGCATGTCGCTGGGAGCCGCGGTGCTCGGCACGATCTACGCGATCCGATTCGACGACAACGCGCGCAGCCACGCCGATCTCGACCAGGCGGAGCTGACCGGCCGCGCCGATCTCTCACCGGCGCACCTGCACACGCTTGCGGAACCGGTCCAGGACGCGGTCCGCGAAAGCGTCGCCGCCGGTATCAGCGGTGTGTTCTGGGCCGGAACCATCTGCGCCGCAGTGAGTCTGGTCGCGGCACTGTTATTGCGCGACACGCGTCTGGCCGGTCGGGAAGAGATCGCGGCCGCCCGGGCCGAGGCCGGACGGTCGCCGGGTCCCGGGCTGTCCAAGGCTTCCCACCCGGGGTAGCTGACGACCGGCGCAACACGATGGGCAATTGCCCGAGAAAGGCAACGCAGATGACCGAGGACCGAGGTGCCGCGCTCGTGACCGGCGGATCACGGGGTATCGGGCGGGCCGTCGCCGTGCGCCTGGCGCGATCCGGGCACGACATCGCGCTGTGCTATCGCTCCGACGAGGCCGCCGCGCGCGAGGTCGCGGCGGCCGTCACGGAAGCGGGCCGGAAATGCCACTATCGCCGGTGCGACGTCACCGACGACGACTCGGTCGGGGAGTTCGTCGACGAAGTCGGCGAGGCGCTCGGGCCGATCGAGGTCCTGGTCAACTCGGCCGGGATCATCCGGGACAAACCGCTGGCGCTGCTTTCGGTCGCGGACTGGACGACGGTGCTGGACACGAATCTGACCGGCACCTTTCATTTCTGCCGACGACTCGCGTTCATGTTCATCAAGCAGAAGAAGGGCGTCATCGTCAATATCTCCTCGGTGGCGGGGGAGCGCGGTAGCGCGGGCCAGAGCAACTACGCCGCGGCCAAGGGTGGTATCGACGGCATGAGTCGGTCCCTGGCAAAGGAACTGGGCGCCTTCGGAATACGGGTCAACGTGGTGGCGCCGGGCTGGATCGAGACCGATATGACCGCCGGGGTCGCGGACGTGGCCAGGGAGAAGGCGCTGGCCGCGATCACGCTGCGTCGTTTCGGCCGCCCGGAGGAGGTCGCCGAGTTGGTCGGTTTTCTGGTCTCGGACGCCGCCGCGTTCATCACCGGCCAGGTGATCCGCATCGATGGCGGGATGACCCTGTGATGGCGGCCGCCGCGAAGGCTTCACCGATTCCGCTGCGCCGGTTCGCCGTCCGGACCGGGCGGCAGGGCGAATTCGAGGCCGAGCGGGCGATCGTGGCGGATGATCCCTATCAGTGCGGCCACTACCCCGACTATTCGATCTATCCCGGGGTCTTCATCGTCGAGAATGTCGTGCGCGCGGCCCTTGCGGCGCTGGCCGACGCGTTCCCCGGTCGTGCGTGGCGGCTGCATTGCCTGCGCTCCGGTCGTTTCACGGCACCGGTGCGGCCCGGCGATCGTCTGCTCGTGCACGGCACATTCACGATGGACGAGCAGATCGGCCGGATCCGGGTGCGAGCGCGCTGCCTTCGCGGTGACGGCGTCGCCGCGGCCACCGTCCGCCTGACCTTCGCACCGGAAGAGGTCGTCGATGCTGACGCACAGTGATATCAGATCGCTTCTGCCACACCGGCATCCGATCCTTTTGGTGGATCGCGTGCTCAGCTACGCCGAGGGCGAGCGGATCGAGACAATCAAGGCGATCTCCGGAGCGGAACCGTGCTATGCAGACCTGCCCGAGAATGCGCCGCAGGCTGCTTTCCGCTATCCGGAGACATTGTTGGTCGAGTCGTTCGCGCAGAGCGGCGCGTTACTGTGGCTGGCATCCACGCGCGACCGGGGCGAGACGCTCGACGGCGTCGGCATGGTCGCCGTGCTCAGTGATTGCGTGTTCGAGATGCTCGTCTATCCGGGCGATGTGGTGCGACACGAGGTCGTGCTGGAACGTGTGCTCGGCAACAACGTGGTGTTCTCCGGCGCGATACACGGTGCGCACGGCCGCGTCGCGACGATCGATTCCGTGATCGCCGCATTCCGGCCGGGCGAGACACTCGCGTCGTCGGAAAATGCGTCGGACACATTGTTGGACAATGCGAATGCCGTTGTGGCCCAGACATTGCAGTGAACATTCGGCTCCGGTACCGTCAAAGAATGGAGATCACCGCATTCCTCGACGGCGGCGACAATGACGACGAGCCGGCGAGCAATGCGGAGCCGCGGACCGGCGCGGGGGTCTCCGCTGTTCCTGAGCGGGCCAGGGATTCGAGCATGAAGCGCTCGCAGTTGTGCCAGCGTCCGTTGTCCCCACAATCGCTCACCTGGCGCTACATGGGTGATTACCGACATTTCGGGATTGCACTGCGCAGTGCGGTCACCCAGGCCGCGTACCCCCAGTTCGCGCAATCGGGGATGGAGCACTCACGGGCCCACGGACCCGTCGAGCGGCTGAAAGTCGCCTTCCTGCCGATATTCGAGACCGTCTATGGTGCGCCGGACGAGGCGCGCAAACGCGCACTCCAGATCCGAAACTTCCACAAACCGTTGTCCGGCCGAATGCCGGGCGGCGGCCGTTACCATTCGCTCGATGCCGATACGTTCTTCTTCGCGCACGCGACATTTCTCGACCATCTCGTGGTCGGTGTGGACCGGTTCGTACGCCGGCTGTCACCGGAGGAAAAAGAGGCACTATTCCAGGAGAGTCTCCAGCTGTACTCGATGTGGGGCGTGGAGCTGCCGAGGGACACTCCCGGTAGCTGGGTCGAATTCGAGGAGTACTTCGGCCGTACGCTGCGCGAAGAGAGCCGCAAGAGTATCGGCGCGCAGCTGGTGGCGCGCAGGCTGAACACCAGGACGTTACCGCGGCCGCCGGGAACGAGAGTCCCGCCCCGTCTCTGGAACGCCTTCGCCGCCGTGCTGCTCTTCCTGACCATCGGTGGAACGCCGGCCGATCTGCGCGAGCATTTGCAGATCAACTGGTCCGCGCGCGAGGAACGGTTGTATTCCCTTGTCTGTGCGACCAGCCGCATGCTGAGTCCTCTGTGGGAGCGATTCGCCCCGGCCTGCTGGCGCTACCCGAATATCGCGAACGAGGCGTTCCGCCGCGAACGCATCGACCCCCGCGCCCGCACAGTCCGGCGCGCCCGGCAAGACGGAACGCGTCACGACGCGTCGGCGGAGAGGAAGAGCGAACCGTGAAGAAGATCTCCACCAGCACGCTGCCATACGAGATGTATTACCGTCTCGGCCTGGCCTTCTGGGATACATTCGACGTGGACCGTGGCCTCGTCGAATTGATCGAGGGTCCAACGGCTTTACCTGCCGGGCGCGCCTTGGATCTCGGCTGCGGCACCGGCCGCAACTCCGTCTATCTCGCCCGGCACGGTTGGCGGGTGACCGGCGTCGACATGGTGGAAGAGGCGATCTCGAAGGCGCAGGAGAGAGCCCGCGCCGAGGAGGTGACCGGGATACGGTTCGTCCACGCCGACATCCTGAAACTCGACACGGACGACATCGGTTCCGACTTTACTCTTTTCGTCGATTTCGGCTGCCTGCACAGTGTGCCGTGGTCGGCGCGGGACGCATACGCGGAGGTAGTGACCGCCTTCGCGGCACCGCATGCGGTGCTGTGGATCTGGGGTCGGGAAGCCTTCGGGGAAGTCGGCATGACCGCCGAGGAACTCACCCGTCGGTTTCCGTCCTGGGAACTCGTCAGCGCCGAAAAGATACCCAACGACGAGATGAAGAGCTCGGTGGGTGAGGTGCCTCTCGCGCAGCGGCCGATTCGCGCGTTCATGACCTCGTCGAAGATCCCCGCCGCCTGGCGCTTCCAACTCGTGAAACAGGACTGAACAGCGCGTGATCCAAGGAGGCTCTGCATGCTGAAAACCGACTCGCCACCACGGCTTCCGTTCCCACGCACCAGTCCGCTGGAACTCGCTCCGCTCTATGACGAACTGCGCCAGCAGGGCCCGATCGCACGGATCCGCACCCAAGCCGGTTACGCCGCATGGCTGGTCACCGACTATCACGTAGCGAAGCGCCTGTTCGCGGATCCGCGATTGATCCGGGTTCATCCCGAGAATCCCGCTGAGGACCGCAAATTCACCACCTCGGCCTCCGGCGCGCACGTACCGAAGGACAGATCGGGCGAACCGGCCACCCATGCCATGGTGCGACGGCTACTGGCCCCCGCGTTCTCGGCGCATCGGATGCAACGGCTGAAGAGCAGAATCGAAGAACTGGTCGAGGACTGCCTCACCGCACTGACCGAACAGCAGCGCCCGCTCGATCTGCACCAGCAGTTCTCGGTGCCCCTACCCGTCCTGGTGATCTGCGAAATACTCGGCGTACCGTTCGACGACCGCGCCCACTTCCTGCGCTGGTGCGACGATATCGCGCTGTTGACCGATCCGGAAGCGGGTGTCGCGGCGACCGATGGCCTGTTCGGGTACATGATGGACTTGGTGCGGCGCAAACGTCGCGAGCCGGGCAACGATGTACTCACCGATCTCATCGCCGCCCAACTCGACGAGGGCTTCGACGATTCCGTGATCGCCAGAACCGTTGCGGTGCTGTTGTTCGCCGGCCAGACCACCACCGTAGGACGCATTGATTTCGGGACCATGTTCCTGCTCGCGGAACCCGACCGGTACCAGCGGTTGCGCGAGCACCCCGATCTGGTCCCGGGTACGGTCGAGGAGATCCTGCGCATGGCCGCACCATCCGACAACGCCATTCATCCCCGCCACGCCCTCGAACGGGTCCAGATCGAAGGCGCCACCATCGAGCAGGGCGACCTGGTCATCATCGCGCCCGCGGCCGCGAACCGGGATCCCGGCATCTTCGACCAGCCCAACACCTTCGACCCCACTCGAAATCCCAACCCGCACATCGCCTTCGGGCATGGCGCCCACTATTGCATCGGCGCCAACCTCGCTCGCGCCGAACTGAACGTCATCTTCACCGCCATGCCCCGACGCCTGCCCGATCTGCGACTCGTCCGCGCGATCGAAGAGGCGACCCTGGACGGAGACAGACTCAACGGCGGTCTGACCGAACTGCTGGTCGACTGGTAGCGAGTGGCGCGAAAGCCCGTACAGTACAAGGGCATACATTGCAAAGCTGGCCTGATGAGATCATGTTCGCCGCCGCGCGGCTGGGCTGCACCGATCGATATCACCTTGGTGTCGCCCGACAGCAGATAGGTCCGATGTTGAACCCGGAAAGTCGAACCCGGGCTTTCCGACAAATGAACAATCCCAGTTTTGTCTTCGTTGGGTTCCTGGAGTTCGAGGGCGGTTGGTTCATCGAGTGCTCAGTCGGGCCAGCGCGCGCTGAGCCGACGCCAGCAGGGCACGTAGGCTCGTCGGGCGCGCCGAGGGATACTGCTCGGGCGACTCGCGGTACGTACTCATTGAAGGTGGGAACTTGGCTTGCCGGGACGACCACATCGCGCTCGGCGGCGACAACCAGTGCCGGTACCGCCTGAAGGGTGGTGGTGACCTGCGTGGACAGCTGAAACGCCGTGAGATCGGCGACGAGGGCGGCCAACACGCGCAGGTCGCTCCCGCGTGCGCCGGTTACCAACTGGGCCTTCGATCGATACTTTCGGCTCATCTGGCGGAATCGTGATTCCGATACGGCATACCCGCCAGCGGCGACGACATCCAGCGGGCCTCGACGTAACCAACTAAGTGTGCATGCGAGGCGGAGAGAAAATAGCCGGGCAGCGACCGGAACTCGGGGACCTCGGCAGCGGCGTTGAACCACACCGAACCCGCGAGCTTTCGGAAGAGGACTGGATGATACTCGGCGAAAGCTTGGGCGACGATGCTGCCGACCGGGTGCGAGACCGGCACCACGCTGCTCTCCGAGACATGGACACCACAGCCGCCAGGTCATTCGCCAGCATCCGGAGCGTGGTGGTCGCGCGTCGCCGCGGCCACTGTGAGCCGTGACTGACGCCGATCCGGAATTTTTCAAGCCGAATGAGACCATTGGGTGTGTTATGCGGCTGTTGTATCGGTCTCCTGGGCAGGTTGGTTGATCCAAACGGTGTCGGGTAGCGCGAGGATCTTCGGTGGTGTCGTGGCAGCGAAGCGATGAGGATGCCGGGCGCGAGCCGCGGCGAGCACCGCTCGCCGGTCGGCTGCCCTGTCTGCTGCGAGCCCGCAGTGGACATCGGCGGGGGTATGCAGGCCGATGCCGGTGTGGCGATGTTCGTGGTTGTACCAGTGGGCAAAGGAATCCATGAATTACCTTGCCTCGGTGAGTGATCCGAAGCGCTCAGGGAACTCCGGACCGTATTTCAGAGTCTTGAACAGCGCCTCCGAAAAAGGGTTGTCATTGGACACCCGTGGCCGCGAATGCGACCGGGTGACCTCGAGATCGGCCAGCAGCGTGGCGACGGTCTTGGACGTCATCGACGTGCCCCGATCGGCGTGCATGACCTGCGGGATGCCGTGGATACCGAAGATCTCGTTCATCAATTCCGTTGCCAGGACACCGGATTCGTGAGTATGGACATGAACGCCGACGATGTAGCGGGAGTAGATGTCGATCATCACGTAGGCGTCGAAATACTTGCCCTTCACCGGGCCGGCGAGCTTGGTGATGTCCCACGAATACACCTGCCGGGGCGCGGACGCGACCAGCTCCGGACACACCTTCGCCGGATGCCGCGCCAGGCGGCGACGCTCACGGACCTGCTTGTTCTCCCGCAATACTCGATACATCGTGGACACCGAACACAGGTAGGTGCCCTCGTCGAGCAGTTGGGCATAGATCTGCAACGGCGCCAGGTCGACGAACCGAGAACTGTTGAGGACCTCCAGGATTCGGCGCCGCTCCAGCGCAGTCAGCTTGTTGACCGGATCACTCGCCCGTGCCGACGACACGGGCGGTGTGGGTGCCGTCGCGGCCCGACGGCGGCGCATCGCGGTGGAACGCACCAGCCCGGTCAACACCGCGGCCACCCTGGTGGCCACACCACCGGCGGTCAGCGCGGCATACGCTGCGCTCAGCGTTTCTTGCGCTGCGCGTCGGAATCCGCGCTCTCGGACAGAGTCTGCAAGAGCGCGTGTGCTTTTCCCATGATGTCCCGGGCGGTTTCGGTGGTCGACAGGCGCTTGTTCAACCGCTCGTTCTCCCGGCGCAGCCGCGCGATCTCGGCCTGCTCGGTGGCGGGTTTCCCGATCTTCTCGCCCGGCTTCTTCCCGGCCAGCAGCCCCGCGTCGCGCTGCTTGCGCCACTCGCTGATCAACGACGAATCTGTGTCCGGAGGGGGACTTGACCACTACGCACACGTGCTATCCCAGCGAAAACTGCTGGTCATCGGCGAATAGTGGCGGCGGCGTGATGGTTCTGGTCCGCAGTGTCGCAGGTGCGTCCTCCGACACGCGTACCAGGGCAACTGTTTGACCTGCACGTTTTCGGCTTCTTCGGCGATCCGGAAGCGATGTGCGGGTCAGGTACACCCGCTGAACTGCGGAGATGGGTCGCAGGGTTGGTGCCCTCTGCGGGGCACTGTGAAGATGGGAAGGGTCTGACCGACGGTTTCCTGTTGGCCGGTTGGTAACAGATTGAAGCCGATTACCAGCTATGGCCACGCCACCGCCCTGATTTTCCGTCGTATCCGGCCTCGTTGCTGCTGTGGTGCGTGCCGTCCCCGGCGTAGTCGAACAGTGCCTCATGGAAGAACGAAACCTGTTGCCCATCCAGCACTAGGAGCTGCTCGGAGATCAGGATCTCCGCGTGACCGGAAAGGTCCGCGCCGTCGAGAACTCGCATCGGCACCGACAACTGCTGCCGTTCGCTGATCACCTCCGCCAAGCGGCCGAGCACCTCACCGAACCGAACTCCCTCGCGACGACGCTGCGCCGCCCGGCGTTTGTAAACCCAATAGGCATCGAACAACGACAGTCCGGTCGTGAAATCCAACGCCCCGGGCTCCCGCGCGACCGTAGCGAGAAGCCCCAGATGCAGCGGAAGCCGCAAAACATCTCGCTGCCGAGCACTGAGCGCGCCTGCGGCGAGACCGAATTCAGCCACGGCCGCGTCGATCTGATCGTTCGTCAGCGTCGATACCGTCACCGACGCGGTTTCGAGGCTTCTCAAGCTGCGGATACGGTCGTCGTTGTCGACATCGAATTTGCGGCAGCCGAGAACCACCCGGAGATTCGGGAAGGCAGCTGCCTCGTCGATCATGGCAGCGATGACATCGAAATTGTCAGGAAGCCGACCCGACACCAGACTCACCGCATCCAGCTGATCCACAACCAGAACAGCCAGACCACCATCGGCCGCGGCTGCCAACGCCGCGACTGGGGACATGCCGAGTTCCAGCTTCCGGCCAAGTTCATCGGTGGAATCGAGACTTTCGTAGCGATCCAGCCGTATCACCAGAGTCGGCACCTGCTCGGCAACAAGGCCGGTCACGACTTGATGCAAGACCGCTGTCTTCCCACCACCCGCCTCGCCGACCAGAAAACAAACCTTCTCCTCGCCCCCGATGACGGACCGTAACCCCGCTGTCTCTTGCCGCGGAATCTCCGGCTGGAACAACTGCCTGCCGACCATCCCGAGCCAATCACCAGTTCTAGCTCGCACCAGCTCCTCGATACTCTGCCGATTGGCGACCAAGCGACGACGAAAGTCGGGGCGCAGCTTCTCGAGAATCCGGTCCGCGGTCAGCGTGATGTCGAAGCAGCCTCCGGCGATTTCGCACAATGCCGACACACCCTGTTGCCCGGTTCCGCCCTCGAGCAGACATTGAGTCAGGACAGTGATGTGACGGCTGATCTCCATATCGTCGACCAGATGGAGACGGAACTGCCGGAGAATCCGGTAGGTATCCTCGGGAGTCGGGTACTTCCCTGCCAACGTCGTGAACAAATCCGACAGGTCGGGCGGCAACGCTTCCGCGACGAAGGACCGGTAGTCATCGGAGTTACGTATGCGGTCGGTCAACTCCTGCAATTTGCGGAACGGGACCATCGATACGAAATGGAACTCGTGGCCACGATCGGCGTGATGGCCCGCCGTCGTCCAGATCTTCAGCGTGGTCAGTGCTCCGACGGTCCATTCGTTGTTGTTACGGGACTGCCGCTTGACCTGATGAGCCTCGATGATGCCGTCACGCCGCTTGAGAACGAACTCGACATGCTTACCCAGATCGCCGAGCGGCTCCGGCCGGACCCATTCCACTTCACCGGCAAGCACTTCCAGCAGACGGGAGGCAGTCCACAGTGCCTCGTAACTATTGCCGATCTTGTCGGACTCTCCACCTCGCCGCGGACTCACGCCCACCACCACCCGAGACTGACCCGGCGTCGCCGATTCAGCCGCTCGACAAGTTCGACATCCGAACCGATTACGAAGTACGCAGTACCAGCGGCGGCCTGGAATCGCCCTCGGCACCGGCGTTCTACATTTGGCCAGCCGATATCGGGGCTGGTACGGATGCGCGCTTTCACCACACCTCATCTCAAATCGGCAATACCCGAGCAATCTCCGCGAGATCAACGCCGAGCATGCGATGAAGGTTCCCGCTGATGTCCGTCAGCCCGACTATCTGCCGCAACTCGATGCACCGCCTGGGCCACCACAACAATCTCGTTGCCATCGCCCGCGACCGCCTCGGCCTCACCATCAAACCGAATGCCATCCACGACCTCGCAAACCTTCCTCGCTCCACCTGGGAGCAGGTACCCGCTGCGTTCGCGCTCACCGTGCTGCAAGCGGGGATGCGCCTGACCCGGTGCGCGGTGACGTTCCTTCCTGGGACTCGGCCGACGCGAGGATGGTCCCGCGCACTGACCTCCATGGTCGCCGCCGTCACCCCGGACCGTCGCACTTTCGATAACAGCGTCCCTGTCGCTGGGCTACGTTCGGATCAGCCTGTCACCGTGGCGGGATTCCTCGTCGCCTGGACAATGAATCCCGCCGCACTGTGGTGCGTCGTCGCCTGTGACTCGGATACACCCTCGCCCTGGAATTTTGGCGTGGTTAACCGCGCCACTTTGGATGGCGATCGAACACACCCTCAACACGGCACAGCAGGCACTGGAACGGCAGCGCGCCAGCTTGCATCCCGGCTGGTAACGCCGGCCAGCGGAACGCGCTGAACACAGCTGACCGAACCCGCTTGTCACGGACACCGCTCCATCGCCGAATCCATTGTTCTGCAAGGGTTCTAGCAATCGGATCGCCGTCGCGGTCTCATGCCGGGCCGGTGCGGTGATGACGGTGCGCAGGTGGATGTCATTGAGCTGCTGCGAATCTGGCAACATGCCCGTTCTTCTGGCACTCGACAGCTTCTTGTCGGCATGGGGCGCAACCCAGACCGCAGTTTGGGTAACACCGAGAGAGCTGGGTAAATGGAATCGAGGTCAGGTGTCCGACGCCACGGTCGGATTGAGTGGTTTCCAATCACGGGCCAGCAAAATCTGTTCGCCGTGCTGGACAATAGTCGACCACGCATCGACACCGTCGATCGGTAGCTGCCTAGCCATACTTTCCGTGATCGTCGTGTACCAGTCGCCGAATATGTTGACTGCAGCCGCGAGATGCCCTCGGCCGGTAATGAACCGAATCACCGACCGATGTTCGGGCGTCCGCGCATCTTCGTGGAGATCGGCAGGAGCCCAGGAGGTAGCGATCTCGAACGTGCGAGCCCGAGCTGTCAGGGCGTCCCATTTCATCTGCTGGGTGATTACCCAGGTGTCGCTGGTCGCCGTTGTCTCCCAATGGTCACCACGGCGCACCGCAACGAAATTGTACTGACGGAATAGTCCGGTCCTTTTGAAGCGCACGACCGATCCCTCGTCAGGTTCCTGTGGAGAAGGGCGCATAACGGCAGGCATGGGCGGAGGAGGTGCCAGCAGAGCTCGCATGGGGGTCAGGTCATACGCGAGCGGATCAGCCCGCGCTGGAGGTAGCGGCGGGAAGGTGACCGGTGGCGCGTCCAGCATCTCTTGTGGTGCTTCGTCGATCTCGATACAGATCTTTGTAACGGCCTTAGCGGCGCTTGTAGCGTAGGCCAGGCACGTGGCGACCAGTCCGCGTTTATTGAGATGCAGGATCATCGAGTGGAAACGCTGGCTCATTTGCGGGTTGAGCTGCGCGATTCGCTCTTCATTGATCCGTACCTCCACGCGCGGTTCTGCGCAGGTGACTGCGGTGTTTTCGTGCAGCGTAACGAACAGCAGACCGGGCCTAGTGCTGCGGACGAACCTTCGCAACGTATGAAGATCCACTTCTCGCTCGGTCATATAGACGACAGAAGACCGCGGAAGAATGGTGTATGGAACCCTCGGGGGGTCATTCATAGGAATTGCATAAGCCGGGTTTCCGAGCATGACCGACACAGTAGGCGTAGATGTGAGGACGCCGTTTTCGTCGTACATGTCGATGTCGACATCGCTCGTAGGGACAAAACCCGAAGCAAGAACCCGATTGACGATACCGGACCATTTGGAGGCTGTGTAGTCGGGGAGGTAGCCGATCGTCCGCTCTCCCGCGCGAACGGAGATCGCCGCAGGGCCTCGCGGCCCATCCGGTTCGGTGATCAATTGGACCTCGACAGTCCGAGACTCGTCCGTATCGTCCAACAGACGGTGGATTGCCGATACGTGCTCCTCATCGACGTCGAGAGCGTGGTATGAGAAGTACCGCGATTTGGCCCATAACCGATAGGAAGAACTCAAAGTAGCTGCCTTCTCTACTGCGATGAGTAGTCCGTCATAACGCACATCGAATCGGCCGGACTCAACCCTGGGCTCGAGACCACGTGCTGAAGCCGCGGACCAGCTCCGCGTAGAACTGTTCACCCGGGACTGCGCCTGGATTCTTTCCGGTGTTGTAGAACGCGACGTTGCGGAAGGTTGCCGTGGTCGAGGAGTTGAGGTTCTTGTAGAATGCCATCTTCCCTCGGCCGAACCCGATAAAGATCCAGAACACTCCCAGCATCGCGGAATTCTGCAGCAGCGTCCGCACCGCCGCCTTATCGTCGGGCTCGTCTCCCACCTGGACGATGACCAACGCAGGATCAGCTGCCCCCGACTCCTGGTAGTGATTGAGCACGCAACGCATCGCCTCGTCGACTTGCGACCAGCCCCAGTCGACCTGGGTGTGCAATTGCCCGATCCTGCCCCGGTAGTTCTGCAGACTGAGGTCCTCTACGAAGGGTTCGTGCCGACCCGAGAACACCACAGGGACGGTGCCGTCGTCGTCGAGGTTCGCCGCCAAAGCCAGAATTCGCTCAGCAAACGCCTGCACGGTGAACGACTCATACAGTTCTCGCATGTCGTAGCTGTGGTCGAGAACCAAATACACCGCAGCGCGTCGGCTACCCATTCCCGCATCCGCCAGTGCCCGGTTCGCTTCGGTCGCCACCGGCAGCAACCCGGGCGCGATTTCGGTGACCTTCGCGAGCTCGGTCGGTGTCCTGGAACCCGATGGCGTACTCGCACCGACCTGGGCGGGCTTCTCATCGGTCTCGACATCGACTCCATAGTCACTGGCCAAGCCACCCAGACCGGAGGCGTAGCCCTGGCCCACTGCCCGGACCTTCCAGGCATCGTTGCGGCGGTAGGCCTCGGCGATGACGACGACGGTCTCCCTATCGGTGAAGTCCGGTGCGGTGTATTCGACTGTCGGTCCAGGGTTTTGGGTGAGGACCAGCCGTGGGGCGCGAGTGAAGACGGCCCCCGGACTCAACGGATCGATGCTCGCGACAATCACCACGGTGGCAACGTCACGAGGAACACGCGTGAGGTCGACTGTCACTGTCGTACCGGCCACTTCGACACCGTGGCGTGTCGGGTTGTTGTAGAACACGAGGTCATTGTCGTCGCGCACCTTCCCACCTGGACCGAGTAGCAGCGCAGAAACATCGATAGGGGTCTGATCCGATGTGAGGGAGAAGGACACATGCCCTCCGTTGAGGGCAATGTTCTCGCCCTTACGCAACGCGGTGCTCGACATTCGCTTCCTCGGCTGACGTGGGTGGGACTCGACTCTATCCGGGAGCTACACCGCAGCAGGCCATTTCGGCACCAAACGTCCCCTCCTGCCAGTAAACCGAAGTGTCGACCCTTGGTGGTCTATTGTTGTCTACGGTCGGGCCAGTACCGTTTGGATTGGAAGTATTGGGTGGCTTCGGGGGAGTCGTTGTAGTCGAGGAGGTTGCCGACTTTCTTCGCCAGGACTCGGCGTACTTGTTCCGGTGTGGCGAAGAAGAATTCGCGCCGCAGGTTCGCGTGGTTCAGTCGCGCTGCACCGAATTCTTTGTGGAGTTGGTTTTCGAGTGTGACTGCGTCGTTGGAGAAGTAGACGGCGTGGACGTCGAAGGGGAAGGGGACCGACGCTCCGCCGAGTTCGCGGACTCGGTCGAGTGGTTCGAGTCGGCGGGTCAGCCCTATCTTGACGACGTTGGGTCCGAAGGCGCCGATGTTGGAGATGACGTAGATGTAGCCTGCGCGGATGTTGGCTGCGCGGTAGTCGTTCTGCGTGATCGCCTCGGTGATGCGGGTGAGTTGCGCTTCGATGTCTCGGGTGTCTTGTCCGGTGGCGGTGAGCCGTTGCAGCACGGCTCGGTAGTGTGCTTGTTCTTTCTCGAGCCGTTCGCGTTCGGCGGCGAGTTCTTGTTCGACTTTGCGTTCCTCGCGCAGGCGTTCGCGTTCCTCACGGGCGGCTTCTCGTTCTTGTTGCACCTTCATCATGTAGTCGGCGGTGAGTTCGAGTTCGGTGATCCGCAGCGCGTGATAGGCCGGTGACACGTGCATTTGCATTGCCGCGCCGAGCTTTTCGATGTCTTTGGCGGCTTTGTCGAGTCGTCGTTTGGCGGTGTCCAGGTTGCCGGCGCGTATGGTTCGGACGCAGTTTTCGGCTTCGGCGTTGTATGCCCGCAGCATGAGCTTGGACAGATCTGCGGTCAACCGGCGGCCTTCGGCGAGGGAGTTGTTGAAGCTGAACTTCTTGGCCACCACGATGGCCTCGCTGGTCTTGACTGCTTCGCGTACGTCGGCGCGCAGCTCGGCGAGGGCTTGTTTGTAGCTCTCGGCGTTCTCCAATGGATGGTGATATTCATAGATCCCCACCTCCTGAAGCACCAGAGCGTCGTCTACGGTGATCAGCTCGGGATGGGTCTGTGCCGGTGTAGCGGCCGAGGACGGGCCGTTCTGCAGCTGTGCGGTGAGTTCTTGGACGCGGTCGTGCAGGTCGGCGGCTTCGCGTTCCTTGACGACCAGCATCTTGCGCAGGCCGACGATCACGGCTTGTGGGTCGTTCATCCGCGCACTCCATGGTTCGCCAAAGCCACCAGCCCGTAAGGGTTTTTCGATACCGCGGCGGCCAGGTGAGCCAATGTGGCTGGCGGATCCACTCGTGCGAGGTCGATCGGCAGGAAATCTGCGCGGTCGGTAGCCAGCCGAACGAGGTCGATGCGGCCGTCGTGTCCGGTCGCGCCGTCGACGGTATCGACGGCGACGGTGAGTGCGATGCTGTCGATGATTTCTTCCCGGTCGGCTTCGAACACTTCATGCACTGTCCGCAACGCGGTCTGCGTGATCGCGGATGCGTAGCGGCGTTTGACCTCGGCCGCCGCGACAGTGGCCGAAGTGATTTCGTCGGTAGTTTTGTTGTAGCGAAACGCTTTCGTTGTCGGGAAGGTATCGGGATGCGGAGCCAAGACCGTGATGTGTAATTCGCGGTCGCCCGCATCGAAGGAGTGCTCGTAGGACACCTCGAAGGTTTCGGGGTAGATCGAGTTGGCCAGCACGATGCCGACGTATTCGTCCATCGCCGCGGGCTGGCGGTCGCGTAATCCGGCGATCAGCCGGTCCAAGCGTGCGTTCGATTCTTCGACCTGTCTGCGGCGGTCGGCATTTGCTTGCTCGAGTCGGCGACGAGCATCGCCCAACTCCGCGACACGTGAGGCTTCTTGGTGTCGCCAAGCGACGCGAAGTTCTGCGTTCGCTGCGCACGTCCGGGTAAGTGTCAGCAGCCACTGCTGCACAACGTTCAGGTATTCCCGTTGCGCTGCCTCCAATTGGGCGGCGTGCCTGCGGTTTCCGCCCAGAGCGCTGCTCAGACTTGATGGTGGCACCGGTGGCACGAAGATCGGGCGATCTGGCAGTGCGTGGTAGCGGGGAGCCGGGGATGGTGTGAGCAATTCGGGACGATCGAACGGCAGGTCGGTGGCCGACTCGCGCAGCGACTCGAGGTCGACCCAGTCATCGACCTCTAACGTGGCGTTGAGGAGGTTGTCGATCTCGTCGTAAGTGACGACCAGCTGTGCATTCTTCTCCCGAACCTCTGCCTCCCGGGCAGCAATGTGGGCGAGCTTCGCGGCCTTCTCCGCCGCTACGCGTTCGGCGGCCGAGGCGCGCACGGCTGCTGCCACTGCCCGTTGCTGCTCCCGCGCGCAGCGTTGTGCCTCCCGCACAGCCGTGTTGTGCGCCCGTATCGCTGCTCGTTGCTGCTGCGCCTGCCGTTGCTGTGCCAGCCGCTGCTGGTGCTGCAGTTCCGCGAAGAACCCCCTGCGCCGCGCCACCCCGCTTCACCCCTCTTCTGATACTTCGACATGATCCGGCCGTACAACTGCGACCGCAGTTACTGTCGCGAGAAGGCCAGCGCCGTTACACACACCACATGCTCGCCGTTGCGGCTATCAACGCTCGAGTGAGGTCGTGGCGGCAGTCGGGTGTCGGTGTACCAAGTCCTGGAACAGGAACGCGGGCGAGGCGCTTCTATCCTCGACACACTTAGCCGCTCCCGTTCAATGCCCGCATCGACACCCTCGTGCCTACAGCGGATGCGTAGCGCGGCGTGCGGCGCCCTGCGTTGCATATAACGATGTCACCGAACGGGCTGAGCTGATCCGCCGGGGCGACGCACCCGCTTCTTTGGATTTTCTCAGCTGAACCCGAATTGAACCCCCACAGGGCTCCAACCTGCCGTTATGCACTGATTCGACTCGACGCCGTCACTTGCCCGTCCTGCATAACCGCAGGTAGAACGGGTGAGATGAGGTACTGTCTGTGTCCGGAGGGGGACTTGAACCCCCACGCCCGATAAAGGGCACTAGCACCTCAAGCTAGAGCGTCTGCCATTCCGCCACCCGGACCGGTGTTGCTGAGCAAGGGTAACGGATGGGTGGGGAAGTGTTGAAATCGGTTGGGTCAGCGGGTGCGGGCGACGCGCTCGATCATTGGACGCCAGGACTTGACGGAGGCGACTCGAAGGCCGACGACCTTGCCCGCGTCGTCGGCGCGGCGGAGCGCGATGGCGGCGGTGAAGTCGGGATCGGTTCGGAATTCGGCGATTTCGGTCTCGGTCAGCGGACCGCCTTGGGCCACCAGGGTGCGTCGGCTGGTGGGGGACGGGGTGTAGGCGGTTTCGGTGGCGGCCAAGTAGCGCTTGGCGACGACGTGGAGTTCGACCAGTCGGGCGACCCGGTCGCCGAGTAGTGCGCGGATCGCGTCCGCACCGTGTTTGCCGTGGTCCGCATCGTCGCCGGGGACGAGTTTGTGGCCGATATCGTGCAGGAGTCCGGCGAGTTGGAGTTCCTCGTCGTCCGGATGGGATCGGCGCAGCAGCTCCGCGCATTGCAGGTCGTGGTCCAAGATGTCGACGGGGTCGCCGCTGCGGTCGGGCGTATCCCAGACGTCGGCGCATCCGGCCAACAGGTTCAGCAATTCGTCGATGGTGGTGATGGGCACTTCGACCCCAATCTATCGGTCACCAGATGGAATGGTCTAGACCGGTATGTCGTCGATCGACGCTCGACGGGGTTCTTCCGAGTGGCATTTCGATGAACGCGGGGCCGCATCGGGTGCTCCCCCGAACCCCGGTCCGCGCCGCACCGAGTTCCGAGAGCGATGTGGCAGGCTGGCCGCATGCGTGTTGCCGTTGTTGCCGGGCCGGATCCCGGCCATGCGTTTCCGGCGCTGGCGCTGTGCGAACGCTTCCTGGCCGCCGGAGACGATCCGGTGCTGTTCACCGGACCGCGTTGGTTCGAGGCCGCCAAGCAGGCGGGCATCGCGGTGCGCAGGCTCAAGGGGCTCGCGCCGCGAACCGTCGACGACGACAATGATGCCGGTCAGCGCATTCATGAGCGTGCGGCGCATATTTCGACCGAAATCCTGCCCGATCTCAGCGCGATGCTGCCGGAGCTCGTGGTGTCGGATGTGCTGACCGCGGGCGGCGGGATGGCCGCCGAGCGACTCGGGGTGCCGTGGGTCGAGCTGTCGCCGCATCCACTGTACCTACCGTCGAAAGCGTTGCCGCCCATCGGAAGTGGCCTCGCGCCGGGAGAGGGGGTACGCGGCCGGCTGCGTGACGGCGTGTTGCGCACTATGACCGCGCGCGCCGTTCGCAGCGGTCTGCGTCAGCGCGAGCAGGCCCGCGAAAGCGTCGGATTGCCCGGCGCCGATCCGGGCCCGGCGGCCCGCCTGATCGCCACGCTGCCCGCCCTCGAGATGCCGCGTCCCGACTGGCCCGAGCACACCCACGTCGTCGGCCCGCTGCTGTGGGAGCCGACTCCGGAAATCCTCGAGCCACCGCTCGGCGATGAGCCACTGGTCATGGTCGCACCGTCGACCGCGCATACAGGTGTCGCGGGCATGGTCGAAACCGTGCTCGCCGCATTGGACGGAGCGGGCGTCCGGGTGGCCATTTCCATGCTCGACGCTCCGCCCACCGACCTGCCGTCATGGGCCACCGCCGGACTCGGCCGTCAGGACGAACTGCTCACCCACGCGTCGGTCGTGGTGGGCGGCGGCGGCCACGGTCTGCTGGCGAAATCCCTGCTCGCTGGTGTACCGATCGTGACGGTACCCGGCGGCGGCGACCAGTGGGAGCTCGCCAATCGCGCTGCCCGCCAAGGTAGTTCGATCCTGGTCCGCCCCCTGACCGTCGATGCGGTGCGTACCGCAGTCCTCGATCTGCTCGACACGCCCGACTACGCCGCCGCGGCGCAACGAGCGGCCGCCGGTATCGCCGAGGTCGCGGACCCGATCCGCATCTGTCACGACGTTCTCAGCGTGCGGACGCGCTAGCGGCCTGTTCGCCAATCGAACGGCCCGAGTGAAGGTCCCCAGCGGCGCGAGTATCTTGAATACGGTGCGGTTGACCGAGTTCCAGGAGCTGTTGCATACCGAGTTCGGTGTGTCCCGCGGCGATGCGCTGCTCAGGGACCACACCATCCCGGCATTGGGCGGGCGGACGGGCGCCGCCGCCATCGAGGCGGGCGTCGACCCGCGTGACGTGTGGCGCGCGCTCTGCGCCGACTTCGACGTGCCGAGAACACGCTGGTGAGCGATCACGGATACCGCTTCGACGAGCGGCTGCGCATGATTCCCATCGATCATGCGCAGCTGGCCGCTCGCGTCGCGACCGCGCGGCCGGTCGACTTCGCCGAATTCCGCAAGATCGGCATCGAGCTGATGTTGCTGGGCCGCTACGCGGAGGCCCTCGATCACCTCGATCGCGCCCTCGAGCTCGCCGATAGTGACTATCGCCGGACCTCGGTCTGGATCAACCTCGGTGATGTCTACCGCTATTGGGGTGACATCGTCACCGCCGAGACGCTGTATCGCCGAGCCGTGGACCGAGCAGGCGACTCCGAGGTGCTCTCCTTCGCGCTGCAGCACCTGGGCAAGGCCCTTGCCGAACAGGGCAGACTGCCCGAGGCAAGGGCGCGGCTCACCGAGGCATTGAAACTGCGCGTCGTCGAGGGGGATGCCGAACTGATCGAGGCCACCCGCACCACCCTCGACCTGCTCGATGATCTGCCCACGACCTTGCCGCCGAAGGTCGCCGCTGTGCTGGGTGCGGACCCCGCGTGGTCGGAGGACCACGAGGGAATGAGCGGCGGTGTCGCGCACGTCGACGGTGCATACTGGGTGAAGCGGGGACCGAAGGCCGCAGCCGAGTGTGCGCGGTTGAATTGGCTGCGGGGCAAAGGGATTCAACTACCTGACATTGCTGTGTTCGAAGAGGATGTGCTGGTTCTCGCCGACGCGGGTCTGCCGAGTCTGGCCGCCGAACCGACGGCATCGGTGGGCGCGGTCATGGGCGCGCTGTTGCGGCGGCTGCACGATATGCCCGTTGCCGAGTGCCCGTTCGACGGCGGGTTGGATGTGATGCTGGCCCGGGCGCGGCGCCGTGTGCTCGAGGGTTTGGTCGATGTCGACGACTTCGACGACGACAATCGGGGGCAGACGCCGGAACAGATCTACCGACGGCTGCTGGTCGAGCGTCCGCCGGACGAGGACCTCGTTGTCGCGCACGGTGATTTCACCCCGTCCAATGTGCTGGTCGGTGGTCTGCTGATCGACGTCGGCGGTTTGGGTGTCGCGGATCGGTACCGTGATCTGGCCCTGGTCGAACGCGACCTGCGCGAGGACTTCGGTACCGACGAACTGGGCGCGTTCTACGCCGCCTATGGGCTCGCCGAGCCGGACCGGCGGCGACTGGACTACTACCGACTGCTCGACGAACTCTTCTGAGCTCAGGCCTTTTTGGCGTAGTGGCGTGCGGCCTTGGTGCGGTTGCCGCAGCTCGCCATCGAATGCCAACGGCGGGTGCCGTTTCTCGAGGTGTCGTAGAAGAACAGGACGCAGTCGGGGTGGGCGCACTGGCGGATCCGGTCCGGCGCTTCGGCCAGTAGCCGCAGCAGGTTGTCGGCGGCGAGCCAGCCGGGGAGCCAGGTGGTTTCGGGTACGTCGACTATTTCGGCGGGGCCGGTGTCGGTCAGCATGCGTCGGATCCGGCCGTGGTCGAGGACTTGGTTGAGCGCGGTGTGTGAGGTGTGTTTCACGGTGTCGTAGATGGCGGTGCGGGCGGCGAGTATCGCCTGCAGGGTCCGCTCGTCGGCATTGGCGCGATCGTCGAGTCCGGCCGAGGTCAGCCATATGCCCAGGCCCGCGACATCGGTGAGCAGATCCTGCGGTCCGTCCTGGATCCACCGGGTGTTCAGCAGGTCGAGTGCCAGCGGTTCACCGAGGTGGGGGCGTGGATCAGGCATACCTGAGGGTAGCGATCTTCCTTTCGTTGCCAAGGCAACCACCGCCGTTCTAACCGATTAACTCTATTTTGGAGGTTGACGTTCTTTCCGCTTCTGGTTAGGTTCTAACTGGTAAAGCTACTTAGATAAGTTATAAATTTCGAGGAGGATCACGATGCCCACAGCCATCGCGCCCCAACTGGCCACCGGACACATCGGCCTGAACGTCTCCGACCTGGACCGATCGGTGGACTTCTACCGCCGCGCATTCGGTTTCGAGCAGCTCGCGGCCAGCATCGACGACGAAAAGCGTTGGGCCTTCCTCGGTGCGAACGGCAAGCTCGTGCTGACCCTGTGGCAACAGTCCGACGGCGCGTTCTCCACCGCAACCCCTGGTCTGCACCATCTTTCGTTCCAGGTCGACACCATCGAACAGGTGCGTTCGATCGAGGCGATGCTGCGTGAACTGTCGGTGACCTTCGCCCACGACGGGGTGGTCGCGCACGGCGAGGGCGTCGCCTCGGGTGGCATCTTCTTCGTCGACCCCGACGGTATCCGCCTCGAGGTCTACGCACCCACGGGCGCCGAATCCGCTCCCGCGCCCAGCGGTGCCGCCCCGACGTGCGGATTCTTCTGAGCCCGGACGGTGCTGAACACTGTGATGTCTCACTTTCATCCGGGCGAGGTCGCCGTACAGCAGCGAATGGGCCAGGCGCATATCGCAGACCGGGTAGGACGGATGATTCGTGCCGACATCCCGGATATCGCGGCGGGTTTCCTGGCGGAGCAGCCGATGGTCGTGATCGCGGCCGCGGACCTGGACGGACGGATGTGGGCAGGTGCGGTGGTCGGTTCGCCGGGATTCGTGCACGTCGTCGATGCCGAGACAATCGCAATCGCTGCATTTCCGGCAGTGGGAGATCCGCTACACGACGCACTGACCCGCCCTGTCCGGATCGGTATGATCGCGCTGCAGCCTCAGCGGCGCAGGCGAATGCGCGTCAACGGAGTCGCGGCTCCGACGGAGGCGGGGCTACGAATTGCCGTCGATCAGGTGTATTCGAACTGCCCGAAGTACATCTCGCGCAGGCAGATCGAATCGTACCGCCCCGATATCGAACTGCCGGCGCCCCGGCATAGCACGGAACTCGATGCGCGGCAGCATGCACTGATCGCCGCGGCGGACGCCTTCTTCGTCGCCACCGCGGATATCGACGGAAATGCCGACGCCTCCCACCGTGGCGGGAATCCTGGCTTCCTGCGGGTGCTTTCGCCGACTCGGCTGAGATGGCCTGACTACCAGGGCAATTCGATGTTCATGACACTCGGGAACATCGCGGTGAACCCACGCTGTGGCATCCTGATCCCGGACTGGACCACTGGCGGAACCCTCCAACTCAGCGGAACCGCCGAATTGTCCTGGGCACCGGAAACCCGCACCGCCGGGGCCCAGTGCTCGATCGACTTCGCCATTACGGAAGTGATCGAGATCCACGGCGCGGGCCCGCTCCGCTGGGGCCCCGCCGAACTTTCCCCGGTCAACCCCTGACCCCGAATCCCCGAGAAGGATATTGCCATGCGACCTCCGCTGCCGCCATTCGACCTGGAATCGGCCAAGGCCAAGGTGCGGGCCGCCGAGAATGCCTGGAACACCAGGGATCCCGAGCGCGTCGCCGCCGCATACACCGAGGATTCGGTGTGGCGCAATCGTGACGAGTTCTTCACCGGCCGCGCCGCCATCGTCGAATTTCTCACCCGAAAGTGGTCCATCGAGAACGGGTACGCACTGCGCAAGGACCTCTGGGCATTCGAAGGCAACCGCATCGCGGTCCGCTTCCAATACGAATGGCATGACGAATCCGGCCAGTGGTGGCGCAGTTACGGCAATGAGCAGTGGGAGTTCACCCCGGAAGGCCTGATGTCGCGCCGCGAGGCCAGCATCAACGATGTCCGCATCGACGAATCCGACCGCCGCATCCCCGGCCCGCGCCCGGAAGGCGACGAATCCGTTCTGCCGCAGCAGTAATCGGCCGGGTACCCCGTTGCCGGACCGGGCCCCCGCGTGTGCGGGGTGCCCGGTTGGTGCAAGGGGGTGCCCGGCCTGGCCTGATGGTTGGGCCGGTGGGGCTCAGGCGGCGACGGTCTCCGGCTGGACCGGGGCGTCGGCGACCGGACGCTCACGGTGGAACAGCCCGAATGCGATCACGCCGAATACGATTCCGACTCCGGCTGCGATGCCGAATGCCGCGTCCAAGCCATCCACGAAACGCGACAATGTCATCGGGTTGCTGTCGTCGGCGACTTCGCGGAATACGGTGCCCAGCACGGCGACTCCGAGAGCGAGGCCGAGCTGTCGTGCGGTATTCACCGCGCCCGCGGCGATCCCACCCTGCTGTGGCGGCACCGCCGCCATCCCCACCGCGACCAGCGCGGGTGCGTTGACGCCGATGCCCGCACCGATCACCACGAATCCAGGAACCAGTGCGGCCCAAGATGATTCGGTGTCAATGATGGTGAGCAGTCCGGCACCGATGCCGACCAGCACCAGACCGGCTCCGATCGTCCATTTCGGCGAAACATCGTGTAGTGGTTTGCCGAATGCGCCGGCGACCACGAACGCTGTCGCCGCCATCGGCAGCATGGCCAGTCCGGCGTGCATGGGTGACATGTGCAACTGCTGCTGCAGCCAGAGCGAAATAAGAGGCGTGGCGGCGAAGGCCGCGAACGTCTGGCCGGACGCCGAGACAAGGGTGGCCCCGAAGTTGCGATTGCCGAGCAGTGCCAGCGGGAACATCGCTGCCGCACTGCGGGATTCGACGAATACGAAGGCCAGCAGCGCGACCGCGCCGAGCGCCAGGGCGAGCAGCGTAGGACCATCGGACCAGCCGTGTTCGCCGCCGCGGATGACGCCGTAGGTGACCGCCGTCGCGGCGGTCGCGAACGCGAGCATGCCCGGCACATCGATGGCCCGCTCCGCCTGCCGCGGCGACGGCTGGAACACGATGGCGGTCAACACGATCGCCGATACCGCGATCGGCAGATTGACGAAGAAGATCCACCGCCACGACAGTGCGTCGGTGAGTACACCGCCGAGCACCACACCGATTCCGGCCGCCGCACCCGATACCGCACCCCAGACACCGAAGGCGACACCCCGATCACGGCCGGTGTAGGTGGAGTGCAGCAGCGACAGTGTGGTCGCGAACATCGCGGCCCCGCCGATGCCCTGAAGTGCGCGCGCCGCAATGAGACTCGCCGAGGCATCGGCGATCCCGCAGATCAGCGATGCGATCGCGAAAACGACGAGTCCGGCGAGATAGGCGCGCTTCGCACCGACCCGATCGGCCAGCGAACCGAGCACCAGCAGTAGCGCGGCCAACGCGAGCGCGTATCCGTCCATCACCCACTGCAGTCCGGACAGACCGGTGCCGAGATCGGCGGCGATGTCGGGAAGCGCGACATTGACGATGGTGACGTCGATGAGCAGCATCAGCGTGCCCAGGCACGCGGCGAATAAGGGCAGCCATTTCCTCACGGGAGCCTCCGAGGTGATTGGAACGATATCGACACTCAGGGTGCGGCAGGCGTTGATATCCACATAGTCACGTGGTCATATGCGTTAGATTCCTCCTATGCAATCCGAAGGCGGTGTGGATTCCTCCGTACTCGATGTCCTCGAGAAGCAGATCCTGCACGCGCTGGTGACCGATGCGCGCATCCCGTTCGCCAAGCTCGGCGCGATCCTCGGGGTTTCGGAGCAGACGGTGGCGCGGCGCTACCGATCGCTGCGGCAGCGCGGCATCCTGCATGTGGCGGGGCAGGTCAACGCGGTGCCGCTCGGGCATGCGCGCTGGGTGATCCGGCTCCGGTCGACGCCGGACAAGGCGGCGCGGCTGGCCGAGTCACTGGCGCGGTTTCCGGATCTGAGCTGGGTCGCATTGTCGGCCACCGGATCCGAGGTGACCTGTGTGAGCAGGCCGCGCTCGATCGAGCGGCGCGACAAGCTGTTGATGCAGACGTTGCCCCAGGCCAGTCAGGTGATCGGACTGACGGCCCATGAGGTGATCCACCGCTTCCCGCTCGATGAGGAGTGGCCGGATTTCAGGCACCTGTTCACGGCTGCGCAATTGCGCGACCTCGGTCCACGGCCGTCGTGGCGGGCCGATACGGGCCCGGAAGCGCCGGTCGAACTTTCGGCGCAGGATGAGGCGATGCTGGTGCTGCTCGGTCGCGACGGACGCGCGCCCTATGCTCAGATTGCGGCCGAAATCGGTTGGACCGCAACGAAAGTGGCACGGCGCATGGCCGAACTCGTCGAATCCCGGGTGCTGTACTTCGATCTCGATTTCGCGGTCGAACGGATGGGATACGCCGTGCGGGCGGCGCTGTGGCTGCGCACCCGACCGGCGGATCTCGAGGCGGTGGGCACCGCGATGGCAACCCATCCGGAGATCGTCTTCATCGCCGCGACCACGGGGCCGACCAACCTGATGGCGTCGTTGATATGCCGCGATACCGCGCACCTCTATCGGTATGTCACGCAGCGGCTGGGTGCACTCGACGGGATCGCCGATGTGGAGGTGAGCCCGGCGTTGCGGGTGTACAAGCAGGCGCAGACGTTGCTGGACAGTGATCGGATTTCGCTGGGTCGGTGATGGGGTGTTCGGCGCTCGGAAAGGGGCTGCGAGCGGCCGTAGCGCGGCGGTTGCCGTGTCCGGGAAGTTCGGGGCGCGCCTTGTCGGGCGCGTCGCTTGACTCGAACATCTGTTCGTCTAGGCTGGTCGTCAGAACTTGTCGGTGCCGCCCTCTAATGTGGGCGCCAACCAAGAACGAGACTTACCCGTCGAGAAGGGGATCAGGACATGGCACCACAGGCGTACGACCGTGATAAGGCGCTTGAGCTGGCGCTGGCTCAGGTCGAGAAGAGCTTCGGCAAGGGCGCGGTCATGCGTCTCGGCGAGGAGGCCCGCCAGCCCATCTCGGTGATCCCGACCGGATCCATCGCCCTGGACGTGGCGCTCGGCATCGGCGGTCTGCCGCGCGGCCGCATCATCGAGGTCTACGGTCCGGAGTCCTCGGGTAAGACGACCGTCGCACTGCACGCGGTGGCCAATGCCCAGGCCGCGGGCGGTGTCGCCGCCTTCATCGACGCCGAGCACGCGCTCGATCCGGACTACGCCCGTAAGCTGGGCGTCGACACCGACGCACTGCTCGTCTCCCAGCCCGACACCGGTGAGCAGGCGCTGGAAATCGCTGACATGCTGGTGCGTTCGGGCGCGATCGACATCATCGTCATCGACTCGGTGGCCGCGCTGGTACCGCGTGCCGAAATCGAGGGCGAGATGGGTGACAGCCACGTCGGTCTGCAGGCGCGCCTGATGAGTCAGGCGCTGCGCAAGATGACCGGTGCGCTGAACAACTCCGGCACCACCGCCATCTTCATCAACCAGTTGCGCGAGAAGATCGGTGTGATGTTCGGTTCGCCCGAGACCACGACCGGTGGTAAGGCGCTGAAGTTCTACGCCTCGGTGCGCCTGGATGTGCGCCGCATCGAGACGCTCAAGGACGGCAGTGATGCGGTCGGCAACCGCACTCGTGTGAAGGTCGTGAAGAACAAGGTCTCGCCGCCGTTCAAGCAGGCGGAATTCGACATCCTCTACGGCCAGGGCATTTCCAAGGAGGGCTCGCTCATCGATATGGGTGTCGAGCAGGGCTTCATCCGCAAGTCCGGCTCCTGGTACACCTACGAGGGCGACCAGCTCGGCCAGGGCAAGGAGAACGCCCGCAAGTTCCTGCTGGAGAACACCGACGTCCGCGACGAGATCGAGAAGAAGATCAAGGAAAAGCTCGGCATCGGCGCCGACGTGACCGCAGAGGGCACGGCGGCCGAGGTCCCCGCCGACTTCTGATCCGATGACCCCTCGGCGCCCAGCCTCACATCCCACCCGGCCCGCACCCGATACAACGCGGCCCGATCCGGTTACCGAGGTCCGCCACCGCCTGAACGAACTACTCTCCGCCTCGGGCCGCCCACCCATCCAGACCCCCGCGGGATTCGATTCGGGCGAGTCCGAACCTGGGCAGGTGTATTGGTCGGAGGGTGATGAGAGGGATTCGGAGGGATCGGGATTTCAGGGGAGGGAGCAGGGGGATAGGCGGGTCCGGTTGGCCGAAGGTGGTTTGGCCGATTCGGACATCATGGGAACTCGGTCGAGCGCGCCCGATCCGCAGCGGGCGCGCTCGACTGGGTCCCGGCGCGGGCGCGGGCACCGGAACGAGTTCCGGCGCAACGACTCCCACTCGGCTGACTTACAAAGTTCCGAAGGCCGATGGGCGGATCCGGTGGCGGCTGGATCCGAGGAGAGTGCGTCCTCGACGGGCACTGGTGCGAACCGGTCCCGTGCGGAGCGCATTCCCCAAGGCGGGACGGTCGAGCAGGCGAAGGAAGCGTGTCTTCGCCTGCTCGCCGTCCGCGCCCGCAGCCGTGCCGAACTGGCGCAGCGTCTCGCGGCCAAGGGCTTTACGCCCGAAATCACCGAACGCGCCCTCGACCGCTTCACCGAGATCGGCCTGATCGACGACGCCGCCTTCGCCGAACAATGGGTCCAGTCCCGCCACAGCTTGTCCGGTAAGGGCAAACAAGCCCTCGCCCAAGAACTCCGCCGCAAGGGCGTCTCCCACTTCGACGCCGCCTCCGCCCTCGCCGCCATCACCGCCGACGACGAGGAACAACGCGCCACCGAACTGGTCCGCCGCAAACTACGCACCATGCCCGCAAACCTGGACCGCGACAAAACAATCCGCCGCCTCGTAGCCATGCTCGCCCGGCGCGGCTACAACCAATCCACCGCCTTCACAGTGGTGAAAGCCGAACTGGCACAGGCCCAGTTCGACGCGCGGGACCCCGACTGAGCGTCTGCTGTGCCCGGCTGTCCGGCGGGTCGGCCTGCTGCGGTGTCAGCTACAGAGACTGCGCCGCGCACCTTTTCTCGCAGCGCGCACGAATTCGCCGGGCGGAAACATGCGGCAGCAGCCTCAGTGAGGCCGGGGGCCGGGTTAGACGTGGACGGCGGGGGCGAGGACTTCTTCACACCATTGGCGGAAGGTGGTCGGAGTCGTGGCTCGAGGAGTTCGGGGCTCGGCGTTGTCGAGGCCGTTCTCCTTTGCCTCCAACATGTCGTACATGCCCTGGGCCATGGCCTCGGACATGCCGGATTCGAGCATTGTGGCCTTATAGGCCGCACCGGAGACTTGCCGGAACCGGATCGGGCGGCCGAGCACTTCGGACATGATTTGCGCCATGTCGTTGTTGGACAAATCCTCTGGGCCGAGTACGGGAACGCTGTCGTATCCGTCCCACGAGTCGTCGAGCAGCAGTTCGGCGGCGACGGCGGCGATATCACGCGTCGCGCAGGTGGGGCGTTTCAGGTCGGGAGAAAGCGGTGCGAAGAACATGCCCTGGTTCTTGATCGCATCGACTTGGCGAAGCAGATTGTCCATGAACGAGGGCATGGTCAGCGCTCGGTAGTTCACGCCAGTGCTCGCTATCAGATCGTCCATCGCCAGCGACGCTGTGACCAGTCCGGCGTTTCCGACCACCGCTGACCCGCGACCAATGGACGAGACGCCGACCACTCGCTCGACACCTTGACCCTTGAATGCCTCGCACGCGGGCCGTGTGAAACCCAGAACCGCGGCATCGAGGCTCGCTCCACGATGAACCGGAGGCAGTAACCAGAACACGGCGTCGGCATCGGCGAACGCCTGGGTGACGACATCAATATCGCTGTGCGATCCGGTCACGACTTCGACGTGCTCGCGGATGTGCACGGGCAGGCGTGCGGGATCACGCGCGATAACGCGGATCGGCGCGCCGCGATCGAGGAGATGCGGAAGGACCTGACGGCCGATGGTGCCGGTCGGGGCAGTAACAACGATCATGACAACCTCTGCTCGAGTGATTTGGCACTGGCAAGTCAAGTCGGCGCGGCACCGAACCTGAAGGACCGATCCGATAAGCGTTGATACCGTGGGGATATGAGTGATCTGGAGGTTCGCCAACTCCGATACTTCGTGGCCGTCGCGGAGGAACTGCATTTCGGACGCGCAGCCGACCGACTGGGGATGGCACAACCACCCCTGTCGCGGGCGATCCGGGAACTGGAACGTCAACTGGGCGTTCAACTTTTCGAGCGCACCACCCGACACGTCGTGCTCACCCCGCCCGGCGAGACCTTGCTCCGCGACGCGCGGACCGCACTCGATGCCGTTGCGGCGGCCGCGGAGCGTGCCCGGCACGTCGGTCGGCCCACACCGGGGCTGCGGCTCGCGCTCAAGGCCGACTACGACGCCGGACTCCTGCCGCGGATCATCGAGACATACCGCCTCGATGAAGCGGCCGTCCCGGTGGAGTTCATATTGGGTGGTCGGGGTGAGCAGGTTCCAGCATTGCGTCAGGGCCGTGCGGATGTCGCGCTCATTACGGCCCCGTTCGACGACCGCGGCCTGGACATCGAACCGCTGCTCACCGAACCGCGCCTGGTCGCACTGGCTGCCTCTGATCCGCTCGCCGCCCAGGCAACCCTGTGCCTGGCCGACCTGGCCGGTCGACTGCTCCCTGATGGAACGCACGCCGACCGCGATGGCCTCGTCCCCTCATCCGGAACTTCGCGTCCAGTGCGGGATCTTGCGCAGATCTTCAACCTGATCGAACTCGGCGACAGCATCTGGTTCCCGCCCACCTCGGTCGCCCGCCGTCACCCCCGCCCCGGCATCGCCTATCGGCCGGTCACCGACCTGAAACCAACTACCCTCGCGGTAGCGTGGCCGCAGACCTGCCATTCACCCGCGGTGGCCGCCTTCGTCCGCGCGGCCACCGCCGTGGCAGCGGCCACCTACCCACCCGAATCCGTCCCGTTCGCCGAACCTTTCACCTCCACGGTCCACGCCGAGACCGGAGAACTCCGCAGCAGCGTGCCGTCGTCCTGATCGCTGCGGCCGAACGCGGACGGGGCCGGAAACCAGGACCCCGGGTGGGCCGCACGCCCATACAGCGATTGTGCGGCTGCAACGGCGATCGCGGAGAACACCGACGAAATCGACAGAGCCGCTGGCCTCACGGCTTCTGCGTGATATCCATCCCCGGAGTCGCATCGGCAAGAATCGAGTCGGCCGCCACAACGGCGGCACCCTTGGCCCGCTTACGCGAGCGCAACCGCTGCTCCAACTTATTGGCCACGATCGTCAACGTGCTGTTCAGCAGAATCATCACCACGGCGACGACCATCAGCGCGGGCACCGTATTGCGTTCGGCCGCACCGAGTTGCGAGCCCTGACGCACGATCTCGAGGTAGGTGATCTGATAACCGAGCGCCGAATCCTTCAGCGCCACAACCATTTGCGAGATCAAGGCGGGCAGCATGGCGGTAATCGCCTGCGGTAGCAGGATCAACCGCATCAGCTGCCCCTTGCGCAGCCCCAGCGCCACCGCGGCCTCGGTCTGCCCCTTCGGCAGCGATTTGATACCGGCACGCACGATTTCGGCGATGACCGAACCGTTGTAGACCGTCAGCGCGATCACCACGGCCCACAGCGCGAGCTGATCGACCTTGAACACCTTGTAATCGGAGAAGATGTAGAACAGGAAGATCATCAGGATCAGCACCGGAATGGACCGGGCCACCTCGACGATCGCGCCCGCCACCCAGCGCACTACCCGGTGATCCGACAGCCGCAGGATGCCGAAGACCATACCGACCACCAGTGCGAACACAATCGACAGCAGCGCCGCGACCAGGGTCCCGCGCAGACCGGGCAGCAGATAGGTCTTCCAGACGTCCGCCTCGATGAACGGCTTCCACTTCTCTGCGGTGAACTGGCCCTTATCGGCGAAGCCGCGGTAGAACACCCAGCCCAGCGCCACCACCGCGACAACCGCGACGACCGAATAGATGGAGTTGCGAATGCGCGCGCGGGGCCCCGGCGCATCGAAAAGAACCGAAGCTCCTGCACTCATCGGACCACCTCGAATCGCTTGGCCAGCCAGCCGAACAGCAGGCCGGTCGGCAGGGTCAGGATTACGAAGCCGAGTGCGAAGATGAAGCCGATGGTGATCAGTGCGGCCTCGTTCTCGTTCATCTTGGCCATCAGGGTCGCGGCCTCGGCGACGCCGATCGCCGAGGCGATCGTGGAGTTCTTGGTGAGCGCGATCAGCACGCTGCCGAGCGGGGCGATGACCGAGCGGAATGCCTGCGGCAGCACCACGATTCGCAGATTCTGGGTGAAGGTGAAGCCCAGTGAGCGGCCCGCCTCGGACTGACCCATCGGCACGGTGTTGATACCCGAGCGCAATGACTCGCACACGAATGCCGCTGTGTAGATGCTGAGTCCGAGTACAGCGTAACGGAAGTTGTTCTGCGCCAGCGAGTTCGGGCCCTCCGGAGCGAGCTTCCAGCCCATGGTGGAGTAGAGGCCCAGTGAGCAGAACACGATGATCAGCGTCAGCGGGGTATTGCGGAAGATGGTGACGTAGGCGGCGCCGAGAAAACGGGCGACCGGCACGGGGGACACGCGCATCGCGGCGACGAATGTGCCCAGGATCAGGGCGAGGACCGCCGACGACGCGGTCAGTTTGACGGTCACCCAGAAGGCGCCGAGGACGTCATACCTCGAGATCAGGTCGAACACGGTGCTCGCGTCCCTCCGATCGGATTGTGCGGCGGCCGGAGATCGTCCTTCCGCGCGCGATGTACAGGTTGCTCGTAGCCGAGAGATCGGGTGGCCCTGCAGGGCCACCCGATCACGAATCTCAGTACCGGTTCACCGTCGGCGGCGTCGGCGCCTGGTAGCCCGAGACGCCGACCGTGGACTCGAACGCCTTCTTCCAGGACCCGTCGGCGATCATGGCCTCGATCGCGTCGTTGACCTTGTCGCGCAGCTCTTTATCGCCCTTCTTCAGGCCGATGCCGTAGTTCTCCGTGGTGAACGGCTTGCCGACGACTTTGAACGTGCCCGCGCTCTGCGCGGCATAACCGGCCAGGATGATGTCATCGGTGGTGACCGCGTCGTACGAACCGGCCTGCAGGCCCTCGAGGCACAGCGAGTAGGTGTCGTTGGTCTGCAGCTGCGTGGCGGGGTAGTTCTTCTCGATGTTCTGGGCCGGGGTGGAGCCCTTCACCGAGCAGACCTTCTTACCCTTCAGATCATCGGGACCGTTGATGCCGGTGTTGTCGGCCTTGACCAAAAGCGACTGGCCCGCAACGTAATACGGCCCTGCGAAGTCGACCTTCTGCTTACGCGCATCGTTGATCGAGTAGGTGGCGACGATGTAGTCGACCTGACCGTTCTCGATCAGCGTCTCGCGCTGTCCGGACGGGGACTCCTTGAACGTGATGTTCTCCGGCTTCACACCGAGCTTGCCCGCGACGTACTTGGCGACCTCGACGTCGAAGCCGCTGTAGGAGCCGTCCTTGTTGCGCAGGCCCAGGCCCGGCTGGTCGAATTTGATGCCGACGGTGAGCTTTCCGTCCTTGGCGTTGTCGAGTGCGGATTTGTCGCTTCCGCCGCCACAGGCGGCGGTTGTTGCGGCCAGCGTCAGGGCGATCGCCCCGATGCCGAGTCGAAGCGAACGGTTGATCCTCATCGTGTTCCTTCTCCCTCTGGTGATTTCGGTGGCCGAGGTCTTTACGTTTGTGGTGGTTGCTCGGTTCAGTGGCTCAGGATCTTGCCGAGGAAATCCTTGGCACGGTCGGACTTCGGGGCGGTGAAGAACACCTCGGGTGTGTCGTCCTCGACGATCGACCCGTCCGCCATGAACAGCACGCGGTTGCCCGCCTTGCGCGCGAAGCCCATCTCGTGGGTGACGACCAGCATCGTCATCCCCTCCTTGGCCAGCGACACCATGACGTCGAGCACCTCGTTGACCATCTCCGGATCCAGTGCCGAAGTCGGTTCGTCGAACAGCATCACCTTCGGGCTCATCGCCAGCGCGCGAGCGATCGCCACGCGCTGCTGCTGGCCGCCGGAGAGCTGCGCCGGATACTTGTCGGCCTGATCGGCGATCCCGACGCGCTCGAGCAGTTCCATTGCGCGCTTGCGGGCGTCTTCCTTTTTCACCTTGCGAACCTTCAGCGGCGCGAGCATCACGTTCTCGATGATCGTCTTGTGCGCGAAGAGGTTGAACGATTGGAACACCATGCCGACATCGGCGCGCAGTGCGGCAAGCGCGCGGCCCTCGGCGGGCAGTGGTACGCCGTCGATGGCGATATCGCCGGAGTCGATCGGTTCCAGTCGGTTGATGGTGCGGCACAGCGTCGACTTCCCGGACCCCGAAGGGCCCAGAACGATAACAACCTGTCCCTTGGGGACCTCGAGGTTGATATCGCGCAGCACATGGAGGTCACCGAAGTGCTTTTCCACATTGCGCATCGAAATCATCGGCGCGCTTGTGGCGGTACTGCCCTCATCAGAACTCGCTGCCCCGGTTTTGGCCAACCCGATTGTGTCGGGTGCGGTGGCGTCGTCGGTCATGGTCCAAGACCTTAAGCGGAAAACGGTGATTTGCCCGGGTTTCTGCGACACACCGTTACGCCGCGCCGATACGACACAGCGCCGCAACCCTTCCGACGCGACTGGGCCGGGGCCCGGAGCCTGCGCCGATGCGCTGAAAACCCGCGTTGCGCACCCCCGTACCCTGGACGAGTGGATTCGATCGGTCAGGCAGTGTTGTCTCCCGCCCCTGCGGCCGCGGACGGCGCACGCAGTTACGAGGTCCGCACCTTCGGTTGCCAGATGAACGTGCACGATTCCGAACGCTTGTCGGGCCTGCTCGAGGATGCGGGCTATGTGAAGGCCGCGCCGGGTGCGACGGCCGACCTCGTCGTCTTCAATACCTGCGCGGTGCGCGAGAACGCCGACAACAAGCTGTACGGCACACTCGGCCACCTCGCCCCGATCAAGGCCGACCGGCCGGGCATGCAGATCGCTGTCGGCGGCTGCCTGGCGCAGAAGGACCGCGACACCGTCGTGCGCAAAGCGCCGTGGGTGGATGTGGTGTTCGGCACACACAACATCGGATCGCTGCCGGTGCTGCTGGAACGCGCGCGGCACAATGCCGAGGCGCAGGTGGAGATCCTGGAATCGCTGGAGGCGTTCCCTTCGAGCCTGCCCGCCAAGCGTGAATCCGCCTATGCCGGTTGGGTTTCGATCTCGGTCGGCTGCAATAACACCTGCACGTTCTGCATCGTGCCGTCGCTGCGCGGCAAGGAGGTCGACCGCCGTCCGGGCGATGTGCTCGCCGAGGTGCAGGCGCTGGTCGATCAGGGCGTCCTGGAAGTCACGCTGCTCGGGCAGAACGTGAACTCCTACGGTGCGTCCTTCGCCGACCCCGACGAGGCGCGCGATCGCGGTGCCTTCGCCAAACTGCTGCGCGCGGCCGGGCGCATCGATGGGCTAGAGCGGGTGCGCTTCACTTCGCCACATCCGGCCGAATTCACCGATGACGTGATCGAGGCGATGGCGCAGACGCCGAATGTCTGCCCGCAGCTGCATATGCCGCTGCAGTCCGGATCGGATCGGGTGCTGAAGGCGATGCGCCGGTCCTACCGCAGGGCGCGCTACCTCGGCATCATCGAGAAGGTGCGGGCCGCGATGCCGCATGCCGCGATCACCACCGACATCATCGTCGGCTTCCCGGGCGAGACCGAGGAAGATTTCCAGGAGACCCTGGATGTCGTCCGGCAGGCGCGGTTCACCAGTGCCTACACCTTCCAGTACTCCAAGCGTCCTGGCACACCCGCTGCGGATATGCCCGACCAGCTGCCCAAGGCCGTGGTGCAGGAGCGCTACGAGCGCCTGATCGCGCTGCAGGAGCAGATCTCCCTCAACGCGAACCAGGCGCTCGTCGGCACCGAGGTCGAACTGCTCGTAGCCGACGGCGCGGGCAAGAAGAACGCCGCGACCGCCCGCATGAGCGGCCGTGCCCGCGACGGCCGACTCGTGCACTTCCGCCCTGAAGGCGCTGCGGAAACGATCCGACCAGGCGACATCATCACCGTCGACATCACCGACGCGGCCCCGCACCACCTGATCGCCGACGCCACCATCAAAACCCACCGTCGCACCCGCGCAGGCGACGCCCACGAACGCGGCATCACCCCCAAAACCGACCCCATCGGCGTCGGCCTCGGTCTCCCCCGCATCGGTGCCCCCACCCCCGCACCCGTCGCCTCAGGCTGCTCAACCGGCTGCGGCGCATGAACACTCCGTCCGATGACGAGGACCTGACGCGTGCCGGGGGAGCGGATCCCACACCGGGTGCGTCCAGGTCGGATTCGCGTGGTGCGCAGGCTGACCGCGAGGAGCGTGCGAGTGAGAGTGCCGCGTTGAACGGTCGACACCGCGAGGTCGTCTCGAATGTGGGCGAACACGGCGTGGGCTCGCGGTCAGGTGAGGACTCGGGGCCGCGCGTAGGCGCTTCGGACTCGCGTGGAGGCAAGGGCGACGCGGATTCGGAATCAGGTGGGGGTGGCGCGGGATCGCGTGCGGGTGACCTCGGCGGTGCCTCGAATGGGGGCGAAGGCAGCGTGGATTCGGGTGTCGGGGAGGACTCAGGACCGCGCGAGAGCGCTTCGGACTCGCGTGGAGGCAAGGGCGACGCGGATTCGGAATCAGGCGGGGAATTGCGTGCGGGTGACCCCGGCGGTGTCCCGAATGGGGGCGAAGGCAGCGTGGATTCGGGTGTCGGGGAGGACTCAGGACCGGGCGAGAGCGCTTCGGACTTGCGTGGAAGCAAGGGCGACGCGGATTCGGAATCAAGCGGGGAATTGCGTGCGGGTGACCTCGGCGGTGTCCCGAATCGGGGCGAAGGCAGCGTGGATTCGGGTGCTGGGGAGGACTCAGGACCGGGCGAGAGCGCTTCGGACTCGCGTAAAGGCAAGGGTGGCGCGGATTCAGGATCCGGCGAGATCGGCGTGGATTCGACTGCGGGCGCGAGTGGCGCGCCGTATTCCGGCGCTGGCCAGAGTGGGGCGGACTCGCGATCGGGTCTGGGGGATGCGAGTACTACCGAACGTAGTGGGGTGGCTGCGGGGGATCGGGGCGGTGATGGCACAGTGGATCCGGATAAGGCAGCGGGGCAGGGATCAGCCGAAGGAGACGAGGGCGCGGTGAACTCCGTCGAGAGCAGTAATGGCTTCGAGCAGTTCAAGGACGATCTCGATGCCGTCGAGCGGCGCATCGCGGGGGAGATCGACCCCGGGGTGCGCGCGATGGTGGTCGCGGGCGCGGTCTTCCTGCTGCTGTTTTCGCTCGTGTTGTCGCATGCGGGCGGTGCCCGCGGGTTCGATGTGCTGCTCGGCACCGACGCCGCGCACGCTGAGCACATCGGTCTGCCGTCGCGGATCTTCGTCTGGTTCGCCGCCCTCTTCGGCATCGGCTTCTCACTGCTCGCGCTGATGACTCGCCGCTGGGTGCTCGCCTGGATCGCGGTCGCCGGTTCCGCGATCGGCAGCGTCTTCGGCATCTTCTCGATCTGGCACCGCCAGACCCCCGGCCTCGGCAACTACCACGGCGCGGGCCCCGGCGTCGGCCTCATCCTCGGCACCATCGCCATCATCGTGCTGACCTTCCACTGGATCCGCGTCGTCTGGAGCCGCACCGCACTGCAACTAGCCGCAGAAGAACAGCGGCGCAACGCCGCAGCCGCCGCCGAGGAACGCGATCGCCACCGGCTCACCGGCGACTCCTGACCCACCCCCGATACCGGGACTACCCTGAGCCGCGCCACTATCGCGCGAACGAGAACGCCGAGTTCGTGTGAGAGCATGCTCAGACCCATACTCCGAGAGCGGGCCGCGCGGAAGGACACACAGCAACGTGCCTGGATGGCTCTTGGCTGGCCTCCGAGAGGGTCGCATCGACGGCCGGGTGCCGATCCGCACCCGAACTCGTCAACCGATCGCGCGGCCGACCGGGCGATCGGTTCCAGCGCATGGCGACAAAGGCATCAGCGGTTGCTGACTGCTCCTTCTGCCGCCTCGGCCCACTCGCGCCACTGTTTGGCTTGCTCGAGTGCCTTCTCCGCGTCGCGCTTGTTGCCTGCGGCGGTTGCCTTGGCGGCCTGTTCCTCGAATTGGGCGACGCGTTCGCGGAATTGAGCGGCTCGGGCCATGGCCTCGGGATCGGTGCGGCGCCATTGGGCATCGGCCGCGTCGCGGACGCGCTTTTCGATGGTGCGGAGTTTGCCTTCGAGTTCCTGGATGCGTTCGCGCGGGACCTTGCCGATCGCGTCCCATTTGTCCTGGAGTTCGCGCAGGCCGGCGCGAGCGGCGTCCAGACCGGTCGAGGGATCGATGTGCGCGTAGGCGTGCAGCAGTTCTTCCTTGGCGGCGGCGTTCTGCTCGAATTCGGCGTCGCGCTCGGAGACGGCGGCATTGCGTGCGGCGAAGAAGACGTCCTGGGCGCTCTTGAAACGCCGCCACAGCGCCTCGTCGGCCTCACGTGGCGCCCGGCCCGCGGCCTTCCATTCGGCGAGTAGATCGCGGAAGACACCCGCCGTGCCGACCCAGTCGGTGGAGCCGGAAAGTTCCTCGGCGCGCACGCAGAGTTCTTCCTTGCGCGACTTCGCGGCCGCGCGTTCGCGGTCGAGTTCGGCGAAGTGCGCGCCACGGCGGCGGTTGAACGCCTCACGCGCCTTGGAGTAGCGCTTCCACAATGCGTCGTCGACCTTGCGGTCCACACCGCGGATGGACTTCCACTCGTCCAGGATTTCGCGCAGCCGATCGCCCGCGGCCTTCCACTGGGTGGATTCGGTTGCGATCTTCTCGGCCTCGGCGCACAGTGCTTCCTTGCGCTCGGTGTGCTCGTGCCTGGCCTTTTCCTTCTCCTCCTTGGCGTGCGCCGCCGCCTCTTCGGAGTGTTCGGCAATGGCCTGCAGTCGCTGGGCGAGTCCCTCGACATCGCCGATGACCGCCGCGGTGGGCAACGATTCGGCGATAGTGACCGCGGCCGCCTTGGTCTTGCGGGCATCCGCGCCTGCGGCCAGTCGTGCCTCGAGCAGCGCCACCTCGGTGGCCAGATCGTCGAATCGGCGGCCGAAGTGCGCCAAACCCTCGGCGGCGTCACCGGCCTGCCAGGATCCGACGACGCGCTCGCCCTCGGCGGTTTTCACCCATGCGGTGCCGTCGTCGTCGACGCGACCCCATGCACTGGGATCGCTGACGGTCGGCACGACGACCGGATGCGGATGCTGCTGTGCGGCCGGCCCTGGGGCCGGTTTGACCGCATGCGGCTTGGGATGGGCCGCCGACCCGCCCGGTTTGGGGGCTGCGGCTGGTTTCGGCGCGGCGGAAGGTTTGGGCACGGCGGCCTTCGGGGAATCCGAGGGGTGCGACGTGCTGCCGGGGGTCGCTTTCGCCGTTCCGTTGCTCTCGCTCATTGCTCCTCGTCCCTGCCGCGCGTCACGGCTGCCTGGTTACGCCCTAGCTCACTCCATTGAACCCGGTCCGGGCCCTGTAAACCATCGATCAAAGCCCTCCGACTGATGATTCCCAGGGAAATCAACCCGTGATGACCTGGGTTGTAGCACCTCGAACACTATCAATCTCGGCCGAGTTTGCGGCAGAGACACTCGAACCCGGAGGTTGCGGACACCGCAGCGGTGCTGTGGATCGCACATTCGGCGAACGATACGGTTACGGCGTGTTCTCCATTGCGGCCCTGGTCCCGTCGCCGCCGATCCTGGTGCCCGAGCTCTGCGGCGGTCTCGCGCGCGCGGCCGGGTCGGATTCCGATGATGCGCCCGCGGTGTTGCGCGCGGCCGCGCTCGCCGCGGTCGGCGCATTGGCCGCGACGACTCGGAACTGGACCGTCGTGGGTGTGGGCGCGGCCGCGCAGGTCGTCGCACCGGATGCGGTCGGTACCTTCCGCGGTTTCGGTGCGGACGTGCAGGTCGGGCTTTCGGCGGCCGCGCTGTCGCGATCGCGGCAAACGCCCGGCGCGGCGGATCCGCAGCAGCCGCTGCCCGCCCTGATCGCCGGGTGGTTGCGTGGTCAGGTCGCACCGGATGCGGTGGCTGCGACGACTCTCGTCGCCGTCGACACACCCGCCGACGAATGCGCCCGGATCGGCGCGCAGCTGCGTACCACCCTGGACGATTCACCCGAGGAGGCGGGCGTTCTCATCGTCGCGGACGGCGCGGCGACCCTGACCCTCGGGGCGCCGGGCTACCTCGACGAGCGCGCCGCCGACGTGCAGCGCGAACTGGATCGCGCCCTGGCCGATGGCGATACCGCCGCACTGCTCGCCCTGGATCCAGGCTTGTGTGCCGAACTCGTGTTGTCCGGCCGCGCGGCCTATCAGGTACTCGCCGGACTCTTCGCCGCCGATTCGGTCGCCCCATCCGTCGAAACCCTGTACAGCGATGCCCCGTTCGGCGTGGGCTATCAGGTGAGCATCTGGCGTACATCGGGAGGTGATCGGTGACTACGCCGATCGCCGTCGTCGGTCCCACCGCCACCGGCAAATCCGATCTCGGCCTCGATCTCGCCGAACGGCTGGGCGGCGAAATCGTGAATATCGATGCGATGCAGCTCTATCGCGGCATGGATGTCGGCACCGCGAAACTCCTGCCCGCCGAACGCCGGGGGATCCCGCATCACCAACTCGATGTCCTCGAGGTCACCGCAACCGCAACCGTCGCCGCCTATCAGGCCGCGGCCAGCGTGGACGTGCGCGAGATCATGGCGCGCGGCCGCACGCCGATCATCGTCGGCGGATCGATGATGTATGTCCAAGCGCTGCTGGATGATTGGGAATTTCCGGCCACCGATCCGACGGTCCGCGCACGCTGGGAGACACTGCTGGCCGAGCGTGGCGTCGATGCGGTGCACGAGGCGTTGAAAGCGGCCGATCCGGCGGCCGCGGCCACCATTCTGCCCACCGACGGGCGCCGCATGGTGCGTGCGCTCGAGGTCGTCGAACTCACCGGGCGTCCCTTCGCGGCCTCGGCGCCGGTGATCGGAAAACCGCGCTGGGACACTGTGATCATCGGAGTGGACCGCGACACCGCCGAACTCGACGAGCGCATCGAACGGCGCACCGCGCTGATGTTCGAGGCCGGTCTGGTCGACGAGGTCCGCGGACTGATCGATAAAGGTCTGCGGGAGGGCGTCACGGCCCGCCGGGCGATCGGCTACGCACAAGTCCTGTCGTACCTGGCCAACGAATACGACCTGAACCACGCGCAGGAACGCACCCTGATCGGCACCCGGCGCTATGTCCGGCGGCAGCGCTCGTGGTTCCGCCGCGATCCCAGGGTGCGGTGGGTGGACGGCGCCGATCCCGATCTGGTCGCGACGGCGTTGACCCTGCTCGAGAAGGAACGGACCCCGCAGTGACACGTCGTGTTAGTACCCGAAATGCCTCGGTCCAGGTGTGGCAGGCGTATCTGAACAACCGGACCAAGCGCCACCGCGACGGCCGCTTCCTGGTGCAGGGCGTGCGCCCGATCACTCGAGCGATCGCCAGCGACTGGCCGCTGGAGACGATGCTCTACCGCCTCGGCGCGCCGGAGCTGTCGAGCTGGGCCCGTGAACTACTGGAGACCAGTGGCGTGCAGCAGGTCGGCCTGGTGCCGGAGCTGATGGCTGAACTCGGCGAAAAGTCCACCGGCATACCGGAATTGGTGGCTGTCGCGATATCCAGGCAACCCGAGCTCGACACCTTCGAGCCCGGCGACCCCGGTGATGCCGCGCCACCTGTCGTCGTGGTTTTCGATCGCCCCAACTCGCCCGGCAACCTCGGCACGCTGATCCGCTCGGCCGACGCGTTCGGTGCCGGCGGCATCATCGTGACCGGGCACGGTGCCGACCAATACGATCCGCAGGCGGTCCGCGCATCCACCGGTTCGCTGTTCGCCATGCCGATCTTCCGTGCCGCCGGACCCACGCAGGTGCTCGAATTCCGCGACCGGCAGATCCAGCGCGGCATCCCGACCCGCATTGTCGGCACCGATGAGCACGGCGCGGACGCGGTCTTCGACTACGACTTCGCCGAGGCGACGATCCTGGTCGTCGGCAATGAGACCAGCGGCATGAGCGCGGCCTGGCAGCAGGCCTGTGACGATATGGTCTATATCCCGATGGGCGGCACCGCCAGCTCGCTCGGTGCGCCCTCGGCCGCCGCGGTCGCGCTGTACGAAATTTCGCGGCAGCGCCGTACGTTGGTTCGAGGACGATAGGCAGGGAGAATGCGCGACGTGTCGGATATCGAGTTCACCAAGGGCCACGGCACCGAGAACGATTTCGTGGTGCTGCCCGATCCGGAGGTCCGGCTGGACCTGACGCCGGACCGGGTCGCCGCGCTGTGCGATCGCCGCCGCGGCCTCGGCGCCGACGGTGTGCTGCGGGTGGCGCGCGCGGGTGCGCTACGCGACGCGGATGTCCTCGCCGAAATTCCCGAGGGCATCGCCGATGCCGACTGGTTCATGGACTACCGCAATGCCGACGGCTCGATCGCCGAGATGTGCGGCAACGGGGTGCGCGTATTCGCGCACTACCTGGCGGCGAAGGGACTCGAATCACGTACGGAGTACGTCGTTGGTAGTCGCGCGGGGGCGCGTCCGGTCACGGTGCATTCCGGTGGGCCCGCCGACGGCGAGGTAACCGTGGGGATGGGGATCGTTCGCGAGCTCGGTTCCTCGAACGCGACCATCGGTGGTTGGGCGTTGCCCGGCATCGGCATCGACGTCGGCAATCCGCACCTGGCCTGCGTCGATGCGAGCCTGTCCGTGGACGCTCTCGCCAAACTCGATCTCACCGTCGCACCCGGCTTCGACCCGGACCTGTTCCCGCAGGGCGTGAATGTCGAGATCCTGACCGGACTGGTCGACGGCGCGGTCGACATGCGCGTCTACGAACGCGGTGTCGGCGAAACCCGCTCCTGCGGAACCGGAACCGTCGCCGCTGCGGCGGCCGCTCTGGCCGCCGACGGTTTCCGCATCGCCGCCGACACCGGAGAGGTCCGCGTCCGGGTGCTCGGCGGCCAGGTCACTGTCCGCATCGCCGAGGGTGCGGCCTGGTTGCGCGGACCGTCTGTGCTGGTGGCGACGGGTCGGATTGCCGAAGACTGGTGGTCGTCGCATTCGCCCAGCTGAGTTCGCTGATACTTCTCGCATACGCAAAGGCGGGAACCGACCGCACGCGTGTCCAGGAATAACCGAATGCGCATCGGTCAGAACTCGTGGCAGCATGGATGATGTATGACGAAATCGAAGACTTTTGAATTCACTCCGGCCGCTGACGACAACGACCACGTCGAGGCTGTCGAGGACACGACGGAAGACACCGGCGATGTAGTCGCCGAGCACGCCGCGCGGATGCAGCGGTCCGGGTGGACCGCCGATCCGACGGTCGGCGAGATGCAGCTCGACGAGCGCTCCTCGCTGCGGCGTGTCGCGGGTCTGTCGACCGAGCTCACCGATATCACCGAGGTCGAGTACCGGCAGCTGCGACTGGAGCGGGTCGTGCTGGTCGGGGTGTGGACCACGGGCACCGCCACGCAGGCAGAGGCGAGCATGGCCGAACTAGCCGCACTCGCCGAAACCGCGGGTTCGGAGGTGCTCGAAGGACTGATCCAGCGTCGCGACAAGCCGGACCCGGCCACCTATATCGGTTCCGGCAAGGCCGACGAACTACGCGCCGTGGTACTCGAAACCGGCGCCGATACCGTGATCTGCGACGGTGAACTGACCCCGGCGCAGCTGACCGCGCTGGAGAAGGTCGTCAAGGTCAAAGTGATCGACCGGACCGCACTGATCCTGGACATCTTCGCCCAGCACGCCACCTCCAGCGAGGGCAAGGCGCAGGTATCGCTGGCCCAGATGGAATACATGCTGCCGCGACTGCGCGGTTGGGGTGAGTCCATGTCCCGGCAGGCCGGTGGTCGCGCGGGCGGCAACGGCGGCGGTGTGGGTCTGCGTGGTCCCGGTGAGACCAAGATCGAAACCGACCGTCGCCGCATTCGCGAGCGAATGGCCAAGTTGCGCCGCGAGATTCGCGAAATGAAGACAGCGCGCGATACCAAGCGGGCCCGCCGCACCTCCAGCGGTATCCCGTCGGTCGCCATCGTCGGCTACACCAACGCTGGCAAATCCAGCCTGATGAACGCGCTGACCGGCGCGGGCCTGCTGGTCCAGGACGCGCTGTTCGCCACCCTGGATCCGACCACCCGCCGTGCCGAACTGGACGACGGCCGCGAGGTCGTCTTCACCGATACCGTCGGATTCGTGCGGCATCTGCCGACCCAATTGGTCGAGGCGTTCCGGTCCACCCTGGAGGAGGTCACCGGGGCGGATCTGCTGCTGCACGTGGTCGACGGTTCCGACCCGCTGCCCGCCGAACAGATCAAGGCGGTCCGCGAGGTGATCACCGATGTGATCAAGCAGTCGGGATCACCGGCGCCGCCGGAGCTGTTGGTGGTCAACAAGATCGATGCGGTCGACCCGGTCGAGCTCACTCGGCTGCGTGCGATGCTGCCCGGCGCGTCCTACGTTTCGGCGCACAAGGGGTCCGGCATCACCGAACTGCGTGAGCGCCTCGCCGAGGTGCTCGGCGGCCTCGACGTCGAAATCAGTGTGCTGCTGCCCTACACGCGCGGCGATCTGCTGGCCCGCATCCACGCGGACGGTCGCATCACCACCTCCGAGCACGAGGAGGGCGGCACCCGGGTGCGCGCCCGAGTCCCGCACGCACTGGCGGCGGCGCTGTCGCAGTACGCGCATGCGGGTGGGGCGTCCGAGTCGAGCGGCACGGGTTCGTCGGAAGCCGATGGTTCCGCGCACTGAGTCGTTGAACGAGGGCGGAGTCGGCCGGGTTTGCTCGCGAACCGGCCGGTCGGTAGCGAGTGCCCGGCACATCCGGTGCGACACAGGCGAATTCGTTGGGCTATCGTCATCGAATCGACATCAGGAGGGTTAAATGTCGCATGACCACTCCGGTGCGGCCGATTCGGGTGATCGGCGCTCCGGTGATTCGTCGCTCGCCGCGGCAGTGCTGAGCGACGGTGCGCCACTGTCGGTTTCGCTCACCGATACCGATATGCGGGTGCTCGACACGCTGCTGGCGCCGCTGCGCGCGTGGACGAGTCCGCGGTTCTACGGCCTGGAGAACATTCCGGCCGAGGGGCCGGTGCTGCTGGTCGGCAACCACAACCTGATGGGCGGCATCGATGCGCCGCTGTTGCTGCCCGAGGTGTTGCGCAGGCGCGGTCGGCTGATTCGCGGGCTGGCCGAGAATGTGCTCATCAATGTGCCCGGCATCCGTCAGCTGCTGCACCACTTCGGCTCGGTGCGCGGCAACCGTCGCAACTGCCTGGCGTTGCTGGCCCGCGGCGAGGCCGTCATCGTGTTTCCGGGCGGTGGTCGCGAAGCGGTGCGTCGCAAGAACGAGAAGTACGTCCTCAAGTGGGAGGGCCGCTCCGGCTTCGCGCATATGGCGATCGAGGCGGGCGCGCCGATCGTGCCGGTGGCGATGATCGGTGTCGACGATGCCTACGACATCGTTTTCGACGGCGACCATCCAGTCATGCGACCACTGCGCTGGGCCGTCGAGGCGCTCGGCCTGAACCGGGACCTGACCCCGCCGCTGATCCGCGGCGTCGGTCCGACCGGCATCCCGCGTCCGGAGCGCTTCTACTTCTCCGCCGGCGCGCCGATCGACCCGACACCGTGGCGTGACGCGCCGGATAAGCATGCCGCGGCGGTGGAACTGCGTGACGTGGTGCGCAAGGAGCTGGAGGAGGAACTGAAGTTCCTGTTCAGTGAGCGCGATCGTGATCCAGGTCGCACCCTGTTCGGCCGACTGCGCAGTCTGTTCTGAGTCTGCTCTCAGTTATTTGTCAGTAACTCTCCATATTTTGGCCGAATGGCTGGAACGAGAGTACGTATGGCGGCGGTAGCGGGTGTAGCGGCAGTTCTGGTGGGATTTCCAGCCGCATCGGGTGGCTTTTTCGCGTCCGCGGCCACGGGCGCCGATCCGGTCGTCGCATCCGGCAAGATGCTTACCTCGTCGCGCTCGTCCGATGGCTCGTATGTCGCCGAGGTCGCGGTCGAGAACGACCGCAATCTGACGCTGCAGGTGTACTCGGCCGCCATGGCCAAGAGTATCGAGATCCAGGTACAGCGCCCCGCCGACACATCCGTACCGCGCCCGACCCTGTATCTGCTCAATGGCGCGGGCGGCGGCGAGGATTCGGCGACCTGGCAGGCGCGTACCGATGCAGCGCAATTCTTCGACGACAAGGATGTGAATGTCGTCACACCGGTCGGCGGCCATTGGAGCTACTACACCGACTGGCGCGCCCCCGATCCGGAGCTCGGCGTGAACATGTGGAAGACCTTCCTCACCGAGGAACTGCCCCCGCTCATCGATAGCGGACTCGGCACCAACGGCACCAATGCCATTGCGGGCCTGTCGATGTCGGGTACTTCGGTACTGCAACTCCCCATCGCCGCACCGGGCCTCTACAAGTCCGTGGCCGCCTACAGCGGTTGCGCGCAGATTTCCGACCCGGTCGGCTACAACTTCGTCAACGCCGTGGTCGCCGTGGGCGGTGGTGATTCGGCGAATATGTATGGGCCGCAAGGTGATCCGATGTGGGCCGCCAATGATCCGTACGTGCACGCCGACCGACTGCGCGGCCTTGACCTCTTCATCTCCGACGGCAGCGGCATCCCCGGACAATGGGACACCCTCAACGGCGAGCACGCCCTGTCGGGCATGGGCGGTCTTGCGAACCAGGTCGGCCTCGGCGGCGCACTCGAAGCCGCCACCAACTACTGCTCACACAACCTGCAGTCCCGCCTGAACCAACTCGGCATCCCCGCCACCTACGACTTCCAGTCCACCGGCACCCACTCCTGGGGCTACTGGGAAGACGCCCTGAAGGCCTCCTGGCCCGTCCTCGCCCAAGGGCTCGGCCTGCCCGCCTGACCGGACGAGGGTCGCCGTGCGATGGTGCGGGCGAACGTCGAGAGCGAATCTCCATGAGCGCATTCTCGCTGCGGCGGGCAACTGGGGTGGCAGGTGAGGGTGGGATTTCGGGGTGGGAAGTGAACGGGGGTTCTTGTTGCGGGTAACGTGTGAGGGAACGACGGGTCGGTGTGGACCGGCCGTGGGGTCACTAGGAGGTTGGCGTGGAGCGCACACTGTTCGAACCCGAACACGAGCTGTTCCGGGAGTCGTTCCGCAAGTTTCTCGATCAGCATGTCGCGCCGAATCACGTGAAGTGGGAAGAGCAGGGCATTGTCGACCGTGCGGTCTGGCTCGAGGCCGGTAAACAAGGATTCCTCGGCATGGCCATGCCGGAGGAGTACGGCGGCGGCGGGGTCAAGGATTTCCGCTACAACGCGATCGTCGCCGAGGAGTCGGTGCGCGGCCAGTACTCCGGCCTCGGCTTCGCTCTGCACAACGATGTGATCGCGCCTTATCTGCTCGAACTCGCCGACGATGAGCAGAAGCAGCGCTGGCTGCCCGGCTTCTGTTCCGGCGAGATCATCACCGCCATCGCGATGACCGAACCGGGCACCGGCTCCGACCTCCAGGGCATCAAGACCCGCGCGGTCCGCGACGGCGACGACTGGATCCTCAACGGCGCCAAGACCTTTATCACCAACGGCATCAACTCCGATATCGTCATCGTGGTCGCCCAGACCGATCCGGAGAAGGGCGCGATGGGCTTCAGCCTGCTCGTCGTGGAACGCGGCATGCCCGGTTTCGAACGTGGCCGCAACCTCGACAAGCTCGGTCTCAAGGCGCAGGACACCGCCGAGTTGAGCTTCACCGATGTCCGTGTACCGGGTAAGAACCTGCTCGGCACCGAGGGCATGGGCTTCATCCACCTGATGAACAATCTGCCGCAGGAACGCATGTCGATCGCCGTCATGGCGGCCGCGGCCATGGAAGCCTGCCTGGAGATGACGATCCAGTACGTGCGCGACCGCAAGGCCTTCGGCAAGCCGATCGGCGCCCTGCAGAACACCCGCTTCGTACTGGCCGAACTGGCTACCAAGACCACCGCCGTCCGCGTTCTGGTGGACCGCTTCATCGAGGACCTGAATGCGGGCAAGCTGTCGGTCGAGGACGCCGCCATGGCCAAGTGGTGGAGCACCGAGGAGCAGCTCTACCTCATCGACCGCTGCCTGCAGTTGCACGGCGGGTACGGCTACATGAAGGAATACCCGATCGCCAAGGCCTACATGGACGCCCGCGTCCAGACCATCTATGGCGGCACTACCGAAATCATGAAGGAAATTATCGGTCGTTCGCTGAAACTGAGCTGATACCAACCGATTTCGCGTTCCAGCCGCAGGCTCCGGTCTGCGGCTGGGCAACGAGCTGTTGCGCCACCGGCCGAAGTTGTCTAGTCCTGTTATCGGGCCACCGCGGCCCGAAGGGCGAGGGAGAAGGTAGGTTGGGCACAGTGACGGAGCAGGGCCTCGGGCACGAGCACACCTTCGGTGCGAGCGCATTCGCGACCACATCCGACGGCCGTCGACTGCACTACATGGTGCGCGGAACCGGCGGGCCGACCGTGGTTTTCGAATCGGGTATGGGCTTTTCGCGGTCGATATGGGGGTTGGTGCAGCCGGTGGTGGCCGAGCGCGTGCGCGCCGTTGTCTACGACCGCGCCGGGAGCGGTCGCAGCGATGACGATCCGAACCCACGTACCCTCACCCGGATGGCCGACGACCTCGCCGCGGTATTGACGGAACTGGGGGAGGGGCCCTTCATTCTCGTCGGACACAGCTGGGGCGGTCCCATCGTCCGGGTCGCCGCGACCGCGGATCCGACCCGCATCCAGGGAATCGTGCTGGTCGATCAGAGCGACGAGAACTGCGAACTGTATTTCCTCCCCTCGGCCGAGAAGCGGTACGCGATGACCAGGGCCCTGTTACCCGAACTCGCCCGCTTCGGCCTCTACCGCCTGCTCGGCAGCCGGATCGGTAGTAAACAGCCCGCCGATATCGCCGCCGATCACCGCGCCGAGGATTTCACCCCGCGCGCCGCGCGCACCATGCTCGCCGAACAGGACCAATTCAGCGCAGGTCTGCGAAACCTCCGTGACCAACCGCGCGAACTCGGCGCGGTGCGTGTCAGTGTCATCACCGGCACGAAACTTCCGCGAACCGACAAGACCACCCGAATCGCACTGACCGCCGCCCACCGCCGCACCGCCGCCGCCGTCCGCAACGGCCGACTGGTCGAGGCCGAGCGCTCGGGTCACCTCATCATGTTCACCGAACCCGACCTGATCGTCGACGAAATCCTCCGCATCGCGGACCACGCCTAGGGTCGGGTCCCAAGGGCGGCAACGGAATATGCGCTGTCCGAGCAGTATGGGTGGCCGGCCGGGTCAGGGTCGGTGGTAGTCAATACAAGGTCCCTACGGCCCTTTCGGTTCTGCGCGCGAAAACCCTATGGTCATAGCGTGGTAGGAGGGTGGGCCGGGGGGCTCGATCCCGCGGAAATTCGAACTCGCGAAGAATTCGCCGCTGCGCTGACGGCCTTGCGCGTCGCGGCGAAGCTGACTGTCCGTCAGACCGTGGAACTTTCGGGATGTCCGCAGGGCACGCTCAGCGGATGGTTTGCGGGACAACATGTTCCGACCGACGGCAATGAGAAGATGTTTCGCGCGGTGCTCACCGTCTGTGGCATCGACACGCGGGCGGAGCAGGAGCCCTGGCTGACCGCGGTGCGTCGGGTGCGCGGTACCACCGGGCGTCGCCGCCGAGATGACGAGAGTCCGTATCGGGGGCTGGAGGCGTTCCGATTCGATGATGCCGGTTGGTTTTTCGGACGCGTCGAACTCACCGCGGAATTGGTGGGCAAGGTCGATGTACTGCTGCGCGCGCGGGGACGACCACGCATTCTGTTCGTCATCGGAGCGTCGGGATCCGGTAAATCCTCCTTGTTGTCGGCGGGTCTGCTGCCCGCACTGCAGGAGGAGGGGCTCACCGCCGGTGTCGCGCTGCCGGGCTCACATCCGCTGGACGCACTGCGCGAACTCGAAGAGACCGAGGTCGTCGTACTCGATCAGTTCGAGGAGACCTGGACCCAATGTGAGGACGAGGTGCAGCGGGCCGCGTTCCTGGAGGTGATCGCCGACCACCAGCGCACCCGAACGGTTTTCGTGCTCGGCCTGCGCGCGGACTTCTACCGGCACGCCGCCGAGGAATCGGTACTGCACGATGCGCTGGCCGCGAATGCGGTGCTGGTCCGGCCGCTGAGCAGTGACGGCGTCCGCGAGATCATCGTCGAACCGGCGCGCAAAGCGGGCTGGACCGTGGACGAAGACCTGGTGCAGTTGCTGCTGCTCGAACTCGCACCGCACGGTTCCCGCGCGGCGCACGATGCGGGTGCCCTGCCATTGCTCTCGCACGCGCTGCTGCAGACTTGGCAACGCGGCGCCCGGCGGCGGATGACCGTCCTCGATTACAACGCGGTGGGCCGGATCGGGGGAGCGATCCAGCGCAGCGCCGACGCCGTCTATTCCGATCTCACCACCCCGCAACGTCAGATCGCGCGCCGCACCTTCCTGCGGTTGGTGACCATCGACGAGGACAGCGTGACCCGGCGGCGGGTGCATCGTTCGGAACTGTTCTTCGACGACGACACCGCCGCCGACGTCAATACCGTGATCGATCGCTTCTGCGCCCAGCGCCTGTTCACCTGCGAGGAGGAGACCGTCGAGATCACCCACGAGGCGATCATCGGCGCGTGGAACCGATTGTCGGACTGGGTGGACAGCGATCGCGGCGGACTCATCGTGCACCGCAGACTCACCCACGCCGCCCAGGTCTGGCACGACAGTGGTTGTGATCCGGGCGAATTGCTCGGCCCGGCAAGGCTGCCGCTGGTGCAGGAGTGGGTGAGCACCGGCGGTCACCACCGCGACCTGAATCAGCGCGAACGCGCCTATCTCGCCGCCAGTTCCGCCGAACAGCAAGCCGCGATCCTCGCCCAGCGCCGCCGCACCCGCATTCTGCAGCGGCTGGTCGCGGCATTGGCGATGGCCTCGGTGGTTGCCCTCGTGCTTGCGCTGGCGGCCTACACCCAGCAGCAGAGTGCTGCGCGGGCGCGCGATGACGCGATGTCCCGGCAGATCGCATTGCAGGCGGTTCGATTGCGGGACAAGGACCCCGCACTGTCGGCGCAACTGGCCTTGGCGGCCTATCGGGTCGAGCCGACATTGGAAGCACGCTCGGCACTATTGGATTCGAGCGCCGTGCACACGCCGGTGCGGTTCGTCGGGGAACACCCGGGGCGCACGGTCGTCGCCACCGATTCTCGCGGCACGCTGCTGGCCATCGGTGCCGTGGATGCGACGGTCGGTCTGTATCAGGTGAGTGGCGGCACTACCCCGGCGACCGAGGTCGGTCAGATCCCGGCACCCGTGGGACCGCCGGGGCCGCAGCCGATGGTGTTGGAGATCGGTCCGGGCGACGATGTCCTCGTCAGGATCACCGCCGGTCGGATCGAGCTGTGGGATATCGCGGATCCGCGTGCACCGCATCTGCTTTCGACCGTGGCGAGTTCCGGAGTCACCTACACCGGTGTGGCATTCAGCCCGGACCGACGCCAACTCGCCGCGGGCACCACCGATACCGGCCTGGCCAGATGGGATATCGTCGATCGCGCTCACCCGATCGCCTTGCCCAGGCTCGTCCTGCCCGCCGGTTCCCCGGTGGTGGCATTCAGCCCGGACGGCACAATGCTGGCCGCGGCGGGGCCCGAAGCGTCGGTGCGGATCTGGCGTCTGAGCGGAACCAATGCAGAGCAGGTCTTCGACCGCGCTCGAGACGGTTCCACCGCACAGACGTTGGCGTTGCGGTTCAGCCCCGACAGCAAGACCCTTGTCGCGGGCGGCCGATCGCGCGAAGTGCTGCGCTGGCGCCTCGACGAGCCGGGCGCACCGACCGAGTTGCCGAGATTGCGCGGATTCGACAGCTACATCAACGATCTGACCTTCAGCCCCGACGGATCCCGACTCGCCGCGGGCAGTTCCGATCACAGCACCCGCATCTGGAATATCACCACCGAATCGACCGAGCCCGAGCTGATTCTGCCGAATCTCGCGATCGTGGCCTCGGTTCGCTACGCGCTCGGTGGGCGCATGGTCGTCACCGGTGACGAGACCGGCGTCATACACCTGTGGCCACTGCCCGGCCCGGTCTTGCGCGGCGCGCAGAGCACCATCTATCAGACACCGATCGAGCGCACCGGCACCAAATTCCTCACCGGGACCGGCGCGGGTGATAGTCGTCCCCGCCTCTGGGACATCACCGACCCGGCCACACCGATCGACTACCCGGCGCTCGGGGTTGGCCATGACGAAAAGACCTGCGGTGCCGTCGCGTTCTCCGCCGACGGCACCCGTGCCGCCATCGGCACGCGCACCGGCCGGATCTATCTCTGGGACGTCCGTGATCCCCGTCAGCCGCATCTGCTGGGACAGCCGATCGAAGCGGTCGAGGGGATAGTGGCCGCGATCGCCTTCAGCCCCGACGGATCGGTACTTGCGGTCGTCGGACAGGACAATCCGATCGCAACGGTGTGGAACCTCACGGACCCGAACACCCCACAGCCCATCGCTGCCCTCGATCTGAAAGAGGCGTTGCCGAATCTGGTCGCCATCGACTCGACCGGCACCCTGCTCGCCATAGCCACCACCGATGACGTCGTGCGCATATGGGACATCAGCGATCGCGGCCGACCGTCTCGAGAACTGCCGTCGCTCAAAGGTTTCGACAACGACGTGGCCTCGGTGGCCTTCAGCCCGCAGGGCCCGACGATCGTCGCGGGCAGTACCGACCACACCGCCCGACTCTACGACCTGTCCGATCCCGAGAATCCGCGCAACCTCGGCACGCTCGACGGACCACCCGACCCGATCATCACGGTGAACTTCAGTCCCGACGGCCGCTACATCGTCGGTGGCGGTGAGGGCAGCGATATCTGGATCTGGGATGTCATCGATCCGGATCGGCCACGTCGCGTCGCCGTGCTGACCGCATATTCCGGCCGGGTCAACGACGCGGGCTACGCACTGGGCGGCCAACTGCTCATCGGCGCCGGTCCCGATAAAGTCGTGCGGCTGTGGGCGACCGATCCGGATCGTGTCGCCGATGCGCTGTGCAATAGCGGCAGTACCGGACTGAGTTCGGCCGAGTGGCAGCGCTACCTGCCCGGCGTGCCATCCCGACCGCTCTGTTCGACACGCTGACCGCCGCGCAGCGCCTGTATGGACCTTGTATGGACTGTTCCGCATGGAGTTATCGCAGGTCGGACGATTGCGGAGCACTACTTCCGACACAGGGACAACCATCATGTCGATACCTCTGCCAACCGTGAAACCGGATCCGACACCGGGATTCCTACGTGCGCTCGGTGTTTTCCACCGTGCTGCTCGGCAGGTTCCCGCCTATGCGGACTTCCTCGCCGCGCACGGCGTCTACCCCGCCGATATCCACACCCTCGCCGATTTCGCCAATGTGCCGGCTATGACGAAGGAGAACTATCTGCACCGATATCCGCTCGAGGCGCTCGTCTGGCGCGGCGATATCACCAGGGCCGGAACGTGGTCCACGAGTTCCGGATCCACCGGCCGCCCGACCTATTGGCCGCGCGATATCGCGTCCCTGGACGAGAGCACCGAACTTTACGCGCGGATTTTTCAGCAGTGCTTCGGATCCCAGCGCCGTTCGACGCTGCTGGTGATCGGCTTCGCCATGGGCAACTGGATCGGCGGCACCTACACCTACACCGGTGCGCTGATGCTGCGCCACCGTGGTCATCGACTCTCGGTCATCGCCCCCGGCATCGACGCCGAAGCGATCCTGGACAATATCGCGACGCTCGGCCCGCGCTATGACCAAGTGGTGCTCGCGGGCTATCCGCCGTTCATCAAGGATGTGCTGGACCGCGCGCCCGAAGAGGTGCTGGGTCAGGATCTGCGAATCCTGTTGGCGGGGGAGGCGATCAGCGAGAACTGGCGTGACTGGGCGCTGCGGCGGATCGGCAAATCCGGTGACCCCACCGCAACCTGTCTGATGTACGGCACCGCTGATGCGGGCATCATGGGGCACGAGACCGCGACCACCATCGCCGTGCGCCGGCTGGCCGCGCGGCAGCGTGTCGTCGGCGCGGAGCTGTTCGGTGCGGACGAGATCCAGCCCACGCTGGTCGAATACGATACCGACTACCGTTTCGCCGAACTCGATGCCGAGCAGCGCTTCCTGTTCACCATCGACTCCGCGATCCCGTTGGTGCGCTACCGCATCAACGATCAGGGTGCGCTGTTCTCGGCCACCGAACTCGCGGATCTGATCGGCGACAACGATATTCCGATTACCACCTCGACGGATTCGTGCGGATTCCTGGCTCTACACCGGCGCACCGACATCGCCACGTCGTTCTACGCGCTGAAGATCTACCCGGACAGCGTGCGAATGGCCTTGGAACATCCGGATATAGCCCCGACGGTGACCGGAAAGTTCGTACTCGCCACCAGCACCGGCAGGCAGTTCGAGCAGACCCTCACCCTGCGGGTCGAATTGCGCGCGGGCACGCACCCGATCGAGGGGTTCGAGGTGCGGCTGCGGCGCGCGGTAGTGGACGCGCTGGTACGTACCAACACCGAATACCGCCGCCTGCACCGGGCGCTCGGCACGGCCGCCGAGCCCGTGATCAGCCTGCGGCCCTTCGCATCGGCCGGATTCGAAGCCGATATCAAACATCGCTGGACGGAGCGTGCGGCATGATCGAGATACTGCATCCGGAAAACGATTCCGCACGGATCGCGGAATTGCTCGCACCCGGCTCTGGGTTCCGCTATGTCGATGCATGGGACGGCTGCCTACCCGAACTGGTCGCCCTCGACCATCCCCGGCTCGTTGTCGCCACGCCGCAAGCCCGAGCGGATATGGCGAATCACATTGCGTCACTGCGCCGTAGCGGACCAGCCGCGCGGTATGTCGTCTTTCCTTGGCGTCGAACCGTGGTGAAACTGCCCGATGCCGAACACTTCTGGCGACTGCGCACGGCCCGCAACCGATTCCTGATCGAAACCCACGAGCAGCGGACCTGGTCGGGGGCCTTGATCGGCATCGCCGGGCTCAGTGTCGGCGCGGCGGCACTTTCGGTCTGCTCGCTGACCGGCGCGCGACGCTTCCGTCTCGCCGAACGCGACACCCTCGGCGCGACGAACCTCAACCGCTTGGCCGCCTCGGTCTGCGATCTGGGCGCCCCGAAACTGACACTCGCGCAACGCCGCACGCTGGAGGTCGACCCCTACACCCGGATCGATGCCTTCCCGCACGGGTATGTGCCCGAGTTCGCGGACGACTTCCTCGGCGGGCAAGGCACCGAGCGGTTGGCCGTGCTACTCGAGGAAATGGACGATCTGCCGATGAAATTCGATATTCGACGACGCGCGAAGGCAGCCGGAATTCCGGTCGTCATGGTCACCGACAACGGCGACAATGTGCTGCTCGATATCGAACGCTACGACCTCGACCCGGCCTATCCGATCCTGCACGGCCGTGTCGAATTCGCGGCGCAGTGGTCACTCGCCGAACTCGGCGATCCGGCTCGGCGGTCGCGGCTGGTCGGTGCCATAGTCGGTGGCGGACTCACCTCGCGGCTGCGCTATTCGCTGACCCAGGTCGGCCATACGCTGCCGACCTGGCCGCAGCTCGGCACCGCGGCGACCATGGCCGGCGCCGTCGGGGCACTGGCCGCGCGTTTGATCGCATGCGGTGGCGGGCTCCGCTCCGGACGCTATCGGGTGGATCTCGACGAACTGCTGCTCGGTGTGTCAGCGGTGAGTACGTCGTCGTGACCGTTGCGGCGGCACCAGCTGAGCAGGTAATGCGCGTGCACGCCGCACCACCGATAGATCGCATTGGCGGTCAGCGGCAATTCGGGATCGTGCTCGCCGCGTTCGAGCACGATCGGCCCGATATAGACGCTGGCCACCTTATTGGCAGTATTGAGACCGACCCGCGCGGCCTTGGCCAGTGAAACCGCGTCGGTGGCGCGGCCCGCGGCAATGGCTCCGGCCAGCCGCGCGGCCGTCTCACCGCGCTGCCCCTGGAACAGCCGATACAGCGGGGGTGGCGTGGCAGGCGGCGGCTCGAGGTGTGGCCGTCGTCCGGTCGCCGCCGGGGGAATCGCCTCCAACAATGCCGGGACACCAGAGGATTTCGAATAGAAGCCGGCCAATTCCGAAGACCTGAGCAGTGCTTCGTCCAGATGGTCGCGCTCCATGCTGTGCCCCTGCGCCGCCATGAGCACCGCGGCCTCGCGCTGCGCCGAACCCAGCATATCCAGCACGTCCAAGCCGTCGAAACCGTACTCCAGCGCCGGATCGTTCCAGATCAGGTCGGTGATCACCACATCGAAGCGGACCTGGTGCACGACCTCGCGGCGCACGGCATGCCGGTCCAGCGCCACCGCGACGGTAGAACCAGCGAATGCTTGCTGCAGTACCGGCTCGATGACCCGTCCCAGCGGCGAGGCCACCAGTATTCGCAGGTGCCCCATATCCCGTTCGAGCAACATATTGCTCGCACCCAGGCTCATCGGGTGATTCTTACACCCGCCGTGGTCGGGTGCAGGCGAATTGCGGTACAGCACAGTGAATTTCCGCCGAATCGATCCGGCGAAATGTTTGGCTACCGGTGTGCAATGCCAAGAGTGTGACCATGCGAACCCCGAAGACCACGCGTTCTGCGGGAACTGTGGGGCCGCCCTCGCGCCGAGTGGATCCTGCGGAGGGGAGGACGCAGCCGACCGGACCCGGTCCGCTGCGTCGTGACGAGGCCACCGGTATCTTTGCGCGGCTGTCCATTTGGACAGTGTGCTCGCCACCGAGGTGGTCGAGCAACCGCTGCGATCGGTCGCTCGTTCACCCGGCGTCGATCTGGTCGCGGTGGCCGAACACGTGGTCTGGCGGCGCTACTACGTGGTTCGAAACGGCGCGATCGTCTCCGCATCCATTCGCGTGGCCCGACCCAGCAGGGTGGCGATCGTCGCAGCCGTCCATCCGAGTTCCGCACCGGGGCGGGTCGCGATGTAGTCGGCGATCTCTTCGACCGTCCAGGCGTGGGATTCGATCAGGCCCGCGGCGAGGTGGCGTATGTAGGCCGCCGACGGCGGGTTGCCGGGCAGGTCGGTGTAGCGCCACGGGGCGGTGATGGTGAGCACCGGATGTCCCTCGAAAATGCCGGTGCAGACCAGGGTTTCGTAGCGTCCGGGACCGAGTGTCGAGCGGCCGTGGGTCATCGCTTCGCGCAGGTCCAGGTCCGTTCCGGGGGTTCGGTACATCTCCTGGGCGGCGATATCGCAGAACTGGTCGATGGTGACCAGATGCGCGCGGGCGGCGGTTTCACCGGGGGCGTCGGGATCGTAGAAGGCTCGGCCGCCGGTCCAGGTCAAGGATTCGGTGGCGAAATATTGCAGGCCGGGCAGCGTCAGCGGTACCGAGCGCAGCGGTTCGGCCCCGTGGCGGCAGCCGGGGAGCGTGATCGCGCCACCGTCGGGTGTGCCGCCGGCGAGGTAGCAGCGCAGGCGGCTCAGATGCATATTCGAGCCGTACGACGCGTACCACACGGTCTCGGTCATGGCGCTGATTCGGGCATCGCACCCGCCTTCCGGTCGGAAATCACCTATGACACGAGCATGCCACGGGTGGCGGTATCAGCGCCGTGCGACCGTGAGCACGTCCGGTACCAGCGAGTTCGGCAGTGGGCGATGCACCGGCCGCTGTTCGAGAACAGTGAATCCGGCCGCCTGGACCAGCGAACGCATCACCTCCGGCGGCGGAAAGTAGGCGAGCCCCCGAACCGCAGGCGGCTGTAGCGCCATCGCCCACCGGCTGCGCGGATTATTGATCACGATCGCGAGCCACCCGCCGGGCGCGAGCACCCGATGGAACTCCGCGAGTGCCGCCGCATGATCGAAGAAATGGAAGGCGTGTGTGGACACCACCGCCTCCACCGCAGCGTCGGGCAGGCCGAGATCCTCGGCTCGACGATTGCGCCACTTCACCCGATCCGACCGCGACCGCGCCTGCCGCAACATCCGCACCGACGCATCGCAGCCGTACACCACATCCGGTCGCAGCTCGCGTTCTATGCGGGCGGCGAGAATGCCGGTGCCGCAGCCGATATCGGCGATCCGCCGCGGCCGGCCGATCCGCAATTGCGCGATGATCTCGTCTTGTGGTGGGCGATAGGCCACCCGCTGCAGCATCGGGAAGTTGTAGAGCCGCGCGGCCCGGTTCCAGCCGTGGGTCACCAATCCGTTGAGTGCGCGCGTCGGCGATTCCGATATGGCAGACATCGCTGTCCCTTCGACGATGTCACCACAGCCTAAGTTGTCTGGGACGGAATCGGTACTCCTGGTCTGTGCGCTGCTGGCGGTGTATGGCTGACTCGTGGCGATGCAGATTTCCGCAAAGAGTGATGTATCAGCCCGCCACGCCTTGCTGTCTCAGGAGACTGTTCGACGGCGATCTGGTAATTCAGCGTGCCGACAGGGGGCATTGAGCGCCACACCCATTGCGCCGGTGCGCTATTCGCGCGCTGGGAAGTCGAATCCGCGAGTGCGAGCGAAATGCGTACACTGACCCAGCCGGAGCAAATCTGAAACATGTGTCCGTCAGCCGACGTTGGAGGGTAATTGTCAACACGACGCGACGACATTCTCGACGCAGCACGGGACCTGATCGTGCGCGAGGGTTACGCCGGCGCCAGTATGCATGCGATCGCGCGCGCGACGGGTGTTACCCGCCCCGCGCTGTACGCCGAATTCGGTGACAGGGATGAACTTTTCGAGGCACTGCTCGATCGCGAGGAAGAACGGCTGCTGGCCATGGCGGCAGAGGCGACTCCGGTATTGCGGGAGGGCGCCGATCTGGCCGCGATCGCGGCGGACGTCTCGGCCGATGCCGTCGATATCTTTCTCGACCTCGTCGCGGCCGCGCCGCAGAGCTGGCGATTCGTCCTCATGCGCGGCGACGGCCTACCGGAAGCCGCGCACGAACGGGTGGATCGCGGCCGCGAGGCGCTGCGGGAGCGCAGTCGAGCGGTACTCGCGCTGATCGCCGCGCTCACCGAGCGAGATATGGATGAAGAGTTGTTGAGTCACGCGGTGATCAGCGCGAGCGAGACCGGTGCGAGGCTGGTGCTCGCCGAGGACGGCGCGCAACGGCGCGAGGCGGTATCCGAGACATTGCGCTGGGTGGCGCGCCGGGCGGTCGCCGCCGCCGGAATCGGAGAGAACTAGCGATGGCCGACGCGAAACAAGCAGCGCCCCATGAGCAATCGCCTAAACGCAAGTACGCCAAGCGTCTTCAGCCGGCGGACCGGCGTGAGCAACTGCTCGACGCGGCGTTGCGCATTGTAGCGGAGGCGGGATTCACCAGCGTGAGCATTGCCGCGGTCGCCGAGCGGGGCGGGGTGACCAGGCCGGTCGTCTACGACTCCTTCGGCAGCCGTGACGAACTGCTCGAGGCACTCATCGAACGCGAGACCGCCCGCATGGCGGCGGCAGTGGCCCGCTCGGTCGCCGAGACCGCCACCACACCCGAATTCGGCACCGCCGCATCGGAACAGCTGCCCGCGATGCTCGGCTACTTTCTGACCGAGGTCTGCTCGATGCCCGACACCTGGCGACTGGTGTACTTCCCGATCGACGGTGTGCCGTCGGTACTGCGGGAACGGCTCGCCGCGGCTCGCGACGAATTGCGCACACCACTACGGCAAGCACTCGGACTGTGGCTGGCGGACCAGCCCGATGCCGATGGCGTCGATCCGGTTGTATTGGCCCAGGTCGTACAGGGCATTATCCAAACCGCGGCGGGCCTGGTGCTCGACCGTCCCGACAAATTCGGCATCGACCGAATTCTGGCGCTGTTCGACTACCTGTTCTTCGGTGCGGCATAGCGACTCTCGCCGCCGACCGGTTCGCCCATCTCGGTCCAGCGTGCCGTGATTTGACCCTGACGTCACGTCAGGCTGGACGATGTGGTGGTGAGCGAAACTTATCCAGCATTCGATATCAGTCCGGTTCCCGTACCCGCACTCGACGCCGTGGCGCCGGAACTTTTCCGCGGCCTCTACGGGATGCCGATGTTCGTCACGGTGCCGACGGTCGATCTGGTCGCATCGGTGGACTTCTGGACGCGCGGACTCGGCTTCTTCGACCTGTTCTCCATTCCCGGCCGACTCACCCACCTGCGGCGCTGGGCATTTCAGGATGTCCTGCTGGTATCCGCCGACCAGGCCGCGGCGGCAACCGAACTGAGCGTGAGCTTCGCCTGCGTGCTGAGCCAGCTCGACGAGATCGCGGTCGCGTGCGAGCAACTGCTGCCCGGTTGCACATCCGGTCCGCGGCCGATGCCGTGGAATACGGTGGATCTCGAGATTCGAACGCCGGACAACACGCGGGTGATCATGACCGCGGCGCGACCCTACGTTGCGAACAGCGCCGAAGCCGAGGTGTTGCGGTCCATCGGGATCGGGGAGCCGCCGGCATGAGCGCGCCTGTCAGACTGGGCGGTGTGACTGATCAGGCCGACGCCGGTCGCACCATCGGTGCGGCCGCCGCGTCCACGGGCGTCACGATCCGGACGCTGCACCATTGGGATGCGATAGGGCTCGTGTGCCCGACCGAGCGCACCGACGCCGGGTACCGGATCTACACGAGTGCGGACCTCGCCCGCGTCCATCGAGTGCTCATCTACCGTGGGCTGGGCGTACCCCTCGATGAGATCAAGACGGTCCTGGATGCGCCTGCCGCCGATGCGACGTCGTCGCTGCGTCGGCAGCGCGACGAACTCCGCGAGCGCGCCGTTCGTCTGCAACAGATGGCCGATGGCATGGACCGTTTGATCGAGGCCAGAGAATCCGGAATCCTGCTCTCCGCCGACGAGCAGATCGAGATCTTCGGCGAGCACTGGCAACCCGTCTGGACCACCCAGGCCCACGAGCGCTGGGGTGACACCGCGCAGTGGGCCCAGTACGCCGAACGCGCGGCGGACCGAACCGCCGAGGATTGGCAACAGATCGCCGACTCCGTCGACGCACTCAACGCCGACCTTGCCACCGCCTATCGCGCCGGAGTACTCCCCGGCAGTGACGAAGCCAACGCCCTGGCCGAACGCCACCGTGCCTCCATCGACACCTACTTCGACTGCACCCCCGCCATGCACATCTGCATCGCCCGCACCTACCTCACCGACCCGAACTACAGCATCTTCTTCGACAGCCTCGCTCCCGTCCTGACCCCTTGGCTATCCGCCATCATTCACGCCAACGCGAGTTGGTCGAGAATGGATTGAAAGCGTCCGCTCGACGTTTGTGCGTCGAGGATTCACCTGGTTGCGACGAGCGTCCCGCGGGCTCGGACTTCCTGTGGCGGACAGCCTGGCCAGCGACGGAAGGCGCGGATGTCGGAACACCTGGTGCCGCTCCGGCGGAAATGCCACGCTGGAGGGTGGGGCCTCCGGGATCGGCGCGCGGTGGGGCGGGGCCGCTGGAATCCGGAAATACTGTCGCCAGCAAGCGATTACGGTGCCGCGCATACCGGCGATGAAGCGCGAGCTGTCGTGGTATCCGGCCTCGCATGGGCGCATGCGTGGTGGCAGGATTTGATGCGCGCGCTCGACGGGCGCGGCAGGCGAAAGCTGCCGAAGTTCTTGGGCGGCAGGCGATAAGACGCCGGGATCAGGCGAATATCGACCGCGCGACCCGGAATCCGACATCGTCGATCCGGTAGGTCGGATGGCTGCGCCGTCGCACCGAGGCCCGGCAACTCCACTTCTCGTCGGACCAGCCGCCGCCGCGCAGCACCCGATACGAGTCGTACACCTCGGCGTCGTAAATGTCCCAGCACCAATCCCATACATTGCCGAGCATGTCGTACAGCCCCCAGGCGTTGGGCAGCTTACCCCCTACCTCGTGCACCTGCTCTGCGGAATTCCCCCGATACCAGGCGATTTCGTCGAGTTCGCCATATCGTGGCCCCGAAGTGCCCGCCCGGCAGGCATACTCCCACTCGGCCTCGGTCGGCAGCCGATACCCGTCGCTGTCGGCATCCCACTCGACCGCGTCGTCGTGCACGCGATACGCGGGCGGCAATCCCGCCGCCGATGACAAGCCATTGCAGAACCTGACCGCGTCGAACCACGAGACACCCTCGACCGGCAGCCGATCACCCCGAGCCGCACTCGGTACCTCACCGGTGACCTGCTCATACTGCGACTGGGTAATCGAAAACGCCGCGAGCCGAAACTCTGCCACCTCGACCGCCCAACTCCGCTGGGTCCGCCGATCCGACAGCGTCACCCGCCCCGCGGGCAGCGCGACCATCTCGATTTCCGTACGCACAGCTTGCCGATGGTAATGCACGCGTATCGTTTTGCGGCGTCGCGACAACCAGGGCGGGTGTCGGCGAAAGCCTTGGCGCGCCGATGATCTCCGGCCTAGCCTGTACTTCCACCGCGCGAAGAGGAGACGACAGTGCCCGACGTCCGTGAACTGTGGCAGAGCCGAGTCTGGGGAAATCTCGGCGCTCCGGTTTACGACTTCGTGCTCGATCATCCGCAGGTGGCCCGACCCGCCGGACAGGTGATGTGGGGCTGCGACACCCGCCGGATGTATGCGGCGATGGATGTCGTCAATCAACTGCCGGAGGGCTCCGCAGTGCTCGATCTGCCGGTCGGCGGCGGCGTGACCCTGCGTCGACTCGCACCCGATCGCAAACTCCGCTATGTGGCCGCGGATATTTCCGAAGACCAGTTGGCGGCGGCGCGTCGCGCGGCCGAGCGCGCCGGGCTCTCCGATATCGACTATGTACGCGCGGATGTGGTCGACCTGCCCTTCGCCACGGGCGAATTCGATCTGGTGGTGAGTTTCGCGGGCCTGCACTGCATGCCGGATCCGGCCGCCGCGGTCGCCTCCCTTGCCCAGGTGCTCGCGCCGGGGGGACGGATGATCGGCAGTTGTGTGGTGCGCGGGGTCCGGCCGCGCTTCGACTTGCACATGCGGGTGATGCGGACGATGGGCGTATTCGGTCCGTCCGGTACCGCGGCCGAGCTGTCGGGCTGGATCGCCGCGGCGGGCCTGCGCGAGGTCGAGCTTGTGTGCAACGGCGCGCTGGCGCAGTTCACGGCCGTCAAGGACTAGCCTGGCGGCTCGTAGCGCGGGCCGACCAGGGCGATGGCCGTATCGACCGCGACGTCGACGATGTCACGAATGTCCTTGCCCGCCTCGACTGTGGAGGCGATGAGCTCGCGGTAACCGCCGTAGAGGATGGTCGCCATCTGACGTGTCGGCGGGTGCAGTCCGGGAGCCTCGAATCCAGGTGTGGCGGTGAGGCTTTGGATCAGGTTGATGAAGGCCTCGCCCGCGTCGTGCTGGACCTGGCGGGCGGCGTCGCCCAGCGCGGGGATGTCCCGGATCCAGGCGAGGGCGATCGACGTGTCCTGATCGGATGCGTGGATCCAGGCCTCGATGGCCTGCCGGACCTGGGTGCGCCAGGGCGCGGCCGGATCGACGGCGTCGTAGATCTGCTGGATCGTGTCGTTGTTGCGCTCGGCGAGCAGCGCGATGAAACAGTCCTGTTTGCTGTCGAAATGTTCGTAGAAGGTACGACGGGACGTGCGCGCGTTGCGGACCACATCGGCCACGGTCGTTTCGCGATAACCGCGATCGCGCACGGCCTCGGCCATCGCATCGAGCAGCCGACGCCGGAATGCGGATTCCGGCGTCCCCTTGGTGGCGATGCTGGCGGCGGGCTCGGCACGGGTCACAAGATTCAGGTTAGCTTTCGGCGGCGAAGGCGAGTTGGTCGGCGGCATCGCGAACGTCGAGTACACGCATCAGCACCGGACCGGCCAGGGTGGCGGCCGTCTGCATCGAACCGACCTCGTCGATATCGGCGATCGCCACGGCCGACCCACGGCGCGAGAGCAATTGGGCGAGACGACGACCGTGGAACGGCGGAGTGAGCAATTTTCGCTGCTTACGATGTTCGGCGCCGCGCAGCGAGAACAGTGAGCCGGGACCGAGGAACTGACCGAGATCGACGTCGACGTTATCGGCCACATCCGAGTTCGCGGTGAACAGTGCCTTCACCTCGGCCGGCTCGGACAGCACCACGATCCGCCCGAACCGCGGTAGGTAGACCGTGAATGCCGAGCCGTATCGCCGGTGCAATCTGCGCCATGCGCGGGTGCGGCTCGCCATCACCTCGATGGCCTGTAAGAGGCCGGACTCGTTGGCCCGTCGGGCAATTTCACCGTGGTCATGCGGCACCTCGAGCGCGGTACATGTGTGTACCATCAGCACGGTACGCTCACGTACCGCGTGTGGCGAGGGTCACTTTCGGAATAGCCACCCGCTGCGGCGGCGCAGGTAGTTAGCGTGGGCCCGTGCGCAAGCATCATTGGGTGACAACGGGAGGCTGGTTTCGCGGCACGGCTCTGGGTTGGACGCCTCGGGGTTGGACGGCTCGGGGTCGGACGGCTCGGGGTTGGTTGGCCATCCTCGTGGCCGTCATCGTGCTGGTCGGTGTGGCCGTGCCAGCGCCCGCCGAGCCGGTCGCCGGCGATCTCGTCAGCGTCGAGACCGGTCAATTGCACGGCATCGTAGCTGCGGAGCATCGACTGTTCGCCGGCATTCCGTACGCGGCCCCGCCGGTCGGCGAATTGCGGTGGCGGCCACCTGCTCCGGCCGCACCTTGGCCCGATATTCGGGATGCCACGGTGGCCGGGCCGAGCTGCCCGCAGGAAAACGACTTCTACGGGGTATTCGCCGCGAACCCGACGAAGTCGGAAGACTGTCTATATCTGAATGTTTCGACGCCGCGCAACCTGCACGCCGACGGCGTTGGGCTACCGGTGCTGGTCTGGATCCACGGCGGCAGTTTCGTCACCGGCTCCGGCGATATCTACGGCGCCGAGCCGCTGATCGCGCACGGTGACGGCGACCTGATCGTGGTCACCATCAATTACCGGCTCGGCACGCTCGGCTACCTCGCCGCCTCGGCGCTCGACGACGGCTCCGGCCCCGGTAATTACGGCTACCTGGATCAGCAGGCCGCATTGCGCTGGGTGCAGCGCAATATCGCGGCATTCGGTGGTGACCCGGAGCGCGTGACGCTGGCGGGCGAGTCGGCAGGTGCGACGTCGGTATGCACTCAGATGGTCGCGCCGAGCTCGCGTGGGTTGTTCCGGGCCGCGATCATGCAGAGCGGACCGTGCAGTCCGGGTGTGCCCGCCGCCACGGCGGTGGCCGATAGTGACGCGTACGCCGCACGTCTCGGGTGCACCGGACCCGATACAGCGGCGTGCCTGCGCGCGCTGCCGGTCGATGCGCTGGTGAACGATCCCATCACCCCAACGGTATTCGGGGGCCGATTCCTGCCGTCCGGGCCACAGGCGGCCGTGCGCAACGGCGCCTTCGCCGATGTGTCCACGCTCGTCGGTGCGAACAACGACGAGATGTCGTTGTGGGTGTATATGAAATACGGTGTGCCCCTTGGCAGGCCGCTGACCGCCGCCGGATACCGCGACGCACTGGCCGCCGCCATGCCCGACCTGACACCGGAGCAACTCGACCGCGTCGAACAGACTTATCCGGTCGACGCCTACCCACAGCCCGCACTCGCACTGTCGCGCGCCTGGACCGATCGCATCCTCGCCATGCTGGTTGTCGAATACGACGGGCTCGGCCCGCGCACGCCCACCTACACCTACTCCTTCGACGACCCGGCGCCGCTCGGCCCACCGAATACCTTCCCGCTGGGCGCCTACCACGCCAGCGAATTGGCGTCGCTATGGAGCCTGCGCGACCTCGGCTGGCTGTACGGCGCCGTCCAGACACCAGACCAGCAGCGCCTCGCCGCCGAAATGCGAAGGTACTGGACCCGATTCATCATCGAAGCCCGCCCGGATCCGGCCGGTCTCGAACCGATCCCGGCCTACGACCCGGCAGCACCGCTGGTCATGTCCTTCCGGCCCAGCGGAAACCGGCTCGTCGACTCCTATGCCGCCGACCACCGAGCCGACTTCTGGAAACCTATGCTTCCGCGCTGAGCTGGGTCATCTCGCGCCGAACTGGGGTCAGATCTTGCGGATGACCGTGACGACCTTGCCGAGGATCTGCGCGTCATTACCCGGAATCGGTTCGAACAGCGGATTGTGCGGCATGAGCCAGACATCCTTACCGGTGCGCTTGAACGTCTTCACCGTCGCCTCGCCCTCGATCATCGCGGCCACGATATCGCCGTTGTCGGCGACATTCTGCTGGCGCACGACCACCCAGTCGCCATCGCAGATGGCGGCATCGACCATCGATTCACCGACGACCTTGAGCAGGAACAGCGAACCGTCGCCGACCAGCTCGCGCGGCAGCGGAAAGATATCCTCCACCGCCTGCTCGGCCAGGATCGGGCCACCGGCGGCGATCCGGCCCAGGACGGGCACGAAGATCGGGACCGGCCTGCCTGCCTCGACATCCTCGGTGGTGGGCAGGCTGGTCACCGCGCGCACCGCCTCGTCGAGACCACGAACGTCAACGGCGCGTGGGCGATTCGGGTCGCGGCGCAGATAGCCCTTGCGCTCGAGGGTGCGCAGCTGATGGGCGACCGACGAGGTGGAGGTCAGTCCCACCGCATCGCCGATCTCGCGGATGCTCGGCGGGTAGCCGCGCTCGCTCACCGAGGTGCGGATGACCTCCAGGACTTTGCGCTGACGCACGGTGAGATCCGTCCCGGTACTGGGCGGGTCGGTGCCAACTCCGCTCTCGTCGCCCGTGTCGTCTGTGTGGCTCACCGCAACCGCCCTTCTGTGTCCAACTTGCGCCGTGTCCAACTTGCGCCGTTCGCGGGGCTCCGTGGTTATGCATGCTGCCGCCACCGTGCCCGTCGCTCTCGCCGCCTGTCCATTGATTTCGTTTAACGAATCTAGTCCGGTATCGCCTATGTATCAAACATCTGTTCGAGGCATGTCGGCGTTTTCTGCTGACTTTGTCGGTGGGGCGTGGTAGAAATCGAACACAAGTTCTTCGAACACTTGATCGAACAGCATCCCCATCGTCTCGCGACATACCTGAGCACCCACCAACACCCCTTCACGGAGGTTTGTCCGATGAGCACATCGATCAGCGCCCTGAGCGCCGACCTCGAGGAAGAGGCCGACGTCGATCTCGGCTTCGAATCCGTTCCGCGCGTGCAGCGCCCGCATCGAGGTGGTGTGCGCGCCCTGGAGTCCGCGCGCGTCGGGAAGGATCGGCGTCCGAGCGACAGTCGGCCCGGCGGTGCGATGCTGCTGTACGGCCGCGGTCCGGCTCGAAAGCCCGCACTACGTCAGGCACGGGGGCCGCATCCTATGGAGCGGGTCGAACAGGCGCAGGTCGGTTTCGCGGTGCTCGCGGTGTCCGCGCTGCTGAGCGCGCTGGCGGTGACGGCTTTGATCGGGGTGGCGCATTGGCGCGCAGGAACTTTCGGCGGCGAGACCCCGACAACGGTCCCCGCCGTGGTCGAGCAGCAGTCGGTTCCGGACGGTATGGAGGCCGGTGTGCCGAGGTAGCTCGTCGAGACCCGGTGTGGCGGATGGCGACCGGTCGATCCGCCACGAAGCCCGCTGCCGGACTTCAACTGGGGGACCGCGATACCCGCTGGGCCTACATCACCGGCGATCTGGTGCTGCGCCACATCGATATGGCGAGCAACCGGCCATTCGCCGAGGTGGTGCTCGGTGAATCGTTCTGGAGCAAGCTCGCGCACGGCCGGATGATCGCCCGCATTCCGGATATGATCGCCGATCTGACCACCCAGTGGCGACTCGGCTGAGCGTCGCTCGACGGGGTAGTTGGGACGTGTGAGACGGTTGGTGACCCCTCCCGGGTATCCTGGACCCGATATGGACGTATCGGTCTAGACCCCTGTACACGTGCTCGCCGGATCGGGACTGGCGAACCGGAGCCGATTCGGACGCGGGCGCGCGCATCGACGAAGGATCTCTCGGATGCATTGCCCCTACTGCCGACACCCCGACTCGCGGGTCGTCGACTCGCGTGAGGCCGAGGAAGGCGCGGCCATCCGCCGCCGGCGTTCCTGCCCGCAGTGTGGGAGACGATTCACCACCGTCGAGACCGCGATCCTATCCGTGGTCAAGCGCAGCGGCGTCACCGAACCGTTCTCCCGGGAGAAGGTGATCCGCGGTGTTCGTCGCGCCTGCCAGGGCCGCGAGGTCGCCGAAGACGCCCTGAACCTGCTGGCTCAGCAGGTGGAGGACGCGGTGCGCGCCAAGGGTTCGCCGGAGGTGCCCAGCCACGAGGTCGGCCTGGCCATTCTCGGCCCGCTGCGCGATCTGGACGAGGTGGCCTACCTGCGGTTCGCCTCGGTCTACCGCTCCTTCACCTCCGCCGCCGATTTCGAACGCGAAATCGCCGACCTGCGCAAGCACCGCGAGGAAGCGACGGTCGCCGCCTCTGCCGACTGATCCCGGCGGTCAGAGACCGATCCCAGGCGGGCACGAGCAGCCGAAGCTGCCCATCGCCTGCCCGGGGCAGACGATGATCGATCCGGTATCGAGCAGCCGAACCACATCGGTGTCGGTGCGCACCGGCGCGGCTGTCGTGGCGTGGTTGCTGAAGCGGTTGCCATCGGGGCAAGTGCGACGGCGCAGGCGGCGAGAATCGGCGTGAGGGATTTCCGCATAGCCAGTACCTCTTTCGAGAATTCGCGCCGAACTGCTGAACAACGCGCGGTGCGGATACTGTGAGCGCTCGCAATACTCTTGCGCGCCACCATGCTTCGGCGACTGTATCGCCGTACCGCGGCTCCGGTCGCGCCCCAGAACTACCGCTGCGAGCTCGGTCGGCGCTTCGGTTGTCCTGGGGCGGCCGCGCTGGCGGCAGCCGCACGGCTGATGGGTCAGCGGCGGATGGCGGCGATGGCTTTTTCGATGCGTTTGGTGGAGACCGGGTACGGCGTGCCGAGTTTCTGGGCGAAGAGGCTGACGCGGAATTCTTCGAGCATCCACCAGATTTCGGTGACATCCGGGGCGTTCTTGCGGGTCTCGGGCAGTGCATCGACGAGGCGGTCGTAGGCGGCGAGTGCGCGGTCGATTTCGACCATGCCCTGTCGGTCGCGGACCGCGGAGCCGGGTAGTGCCTCCAGGCGGGTCCGGGCGGCCGCCAGGTAGCGGGGCAGTTCGCGCAGCCGAGCGGTGCCCCACTCCGAGATGAAACCGGGGAAAATCAGGTCGTCGAGTTGGTGGCGGACATCGTCGGCGATATCGCGTTCGGTGGTATCGGCGATGGCGGACGAAACCTGGTGCGCCCCAGCCAGCACCGGCACCACCAAGCGCACGATGCGGGCCACGGCGGAGACGAAGTCGGGGCGGATCTTCGCGACCAGCGCGTCGAACTGCTTCGGACTGCGCACCGGCCCACCGGCGGCGGCGATCAGTTCGTCCGCCGCGGTGGCGCGGCAGTCGTCGATGAGCGCGTCGAGCGAGCCGTACGGATTCTGGCTCAGCGCAAGCCGATCCCGCGGCGGCAGACTGGCCGTGACGGTACGAACCGAGGTGGGAATGGCGCTCAATACCAGTGTGCGCGTGCCCGCCCGCATGGCGGCGGCCTGCTCGGCGGGGGAGCTCAGGACGCGCACCGCGACGCCCTCGCCCTCGGGGACCAGCGCCGGGTAACCGGTGACCGTCTGTCCGGCCACTTCGCTGCGCACCGTCGGCTCGACCGTCCCGAGTGATTCCGACGTCCACACGGTCGCGGCGGCTCGTTCCGCGCCCGCGGTCGCACGGGCGACCGAAGCCGAAACCTGCTCGGACAGTCGGGTTTTCAATTGAGCGAGGTCTTTCCCGCGCGCCAGCACCTGACCGTCGGCAGCGATCGCGGCGAACGTCATGCGCAGATGGTCCGTAAGCGCGGCGGGGTCGAGATCGCCCGGTGCGATGGTGACCGAACCGAGCCGCGACAGCTCCCTGGCCAGGCCGATGCGCAGGGGTTCGGCACGCGGGGTGAGCCTGGCCAGCGCCGCCGCGGCGAAGTCCGGTGCGGGAACGACGGTGCGGCGCAGAGCCTTCGGAAGTGTCTTGATCAGCGCGGTGGCCAACTCGTCGCGCATACCGGGCACCAGCCAGTCGAAGCCGACGGCACGCACATGCGCCAGCTGCTCGACCGGGATACGCACGGTGACACCGTCGTCGTCATTACCGGGCTCGAATTGATAGGTGAGCGGGAAGCTCAACTCACCCTGACGCCAGGCGTCCGGGAAGTCGGTCGGGTCGAGCGGCACGGCGGCGTCATTGACCACGGTCTCGGTCGAGAAGTCCAACAGCGCAGGATCTTTGCGCTTCGCGGTGCGCCACCAGCTGTCGAAGTGGCGCACCGAAACGATATCCGCCGGGACGCGCTTGTCGTAGAACTCGAACAGCACCTCATCGTCGACGAGGATGTCGCGGCGACGGGCGCGGTGCTCCAAATCGGCGACATCGTCCAGGAGTTCGCGGTTGCGGTGGAAGAATTCGTGCCGCGTCTGCCACTCACCCTGTACGAGGGCATGCCGGATGAACAGCTCGCGCGACAGTTCCGGATCGATCCGGCCGTAATCGACGGCACGGCTGACCACCAGCGGTATGCCGTACAGCGTGACTCGCTCGTATGCGCGCGCTGCACCGCGCTTGGATGACCAATGCGGTTCTGAGTAGGTGCGTTTCACCAGATCCCCGGCCAGCCGCTCGGCCCACTCCGGCTCCACCCGGGCCGCCATCCGACCCCAGAGCCGGGAGGTCTCGACGAGTTCGGCCGCCATCACCCAGCGGGGCGGCTTCTTCGCCAGCGAGGATCCGGGGAAAATCATGAATTTCGCATTGCGGGCACCCAGGAATTCGCGGGTCTCGGCCTCGCGGACGCCGACGTGGGATAGCATGCCCGCCAGCAGGGCCTGGTGGATCGCGGTCGAATCCCATGGTGTGCCATCGTCTTCGGCAGCCTGTGGTTTCGAAGCGGCGGTGTTGTCGCGGCCGCGGTTCGCTTTCGCGCGAGATGAATCGGACTTGCGCTGTCCACGTTCCGAATCGCGACCATTCGAAGCGGATCGCCCACGGCGCGAACCGCTTCGGCCGTCCGAACCGTCGCCGTTGGCCGACCACCCGAGCCCTCGAGTGATGGTCCGCAGTTGCCCGTGCAGATCCTGCCACTCCCGGATCCGCAGATAGTGCAGGAACTCGTCCCGGCACATGCGCCGGAACTGATTTGACGACAGCGACTTCCGCTGTTCGGTCAGGTACTCCCACAACCGAAGGTAGGCCAGGAAGTCCGAGCCCTCGACCACGAAGCGGGCATGTTTGGCGTCGGCGGCCTGCTGATGGTCCGCGGGACGTTCGCGCACATCCTGAATGGACAGCGCGGCAACGATGACCAGTACATCGGCGAGCACGCCATCGCGGTGGGCTTCGACCAGCATCCGCGCCATTCGCGGATCGACTGGTATCTGTGCCATTTCGCGGCCGGTAGGCGTAAGCGTCAGTGTCGTGTCGGACATCTGGTCCGCTTGCCCCTCGGTGGCGGCAACTTCCTGGGCCGTCGAATCAGCCTGCTGCCGAGTGGGTTTCGCGGTGACGCGCGGTGCGAGCGCGCCCAATTCCGCCAGCAGCGCGATACCGTCGCGAATAGCCCTGCGGTCCGGCGCCTCCACGAACGGGAACTTCTCGATATCGCCGAGTCCGAGCGCGGTCATCTGCAGGATGACGGCGGCAAGATTGGTCCGCAGGATCTCCGGTTCGGTGAAGGCGGGCCGGGATTCGAAATCTTCCTCGGAGTACAGGCGGATGCAGATGCCGTCGGCGACGCGGCCGCAGCGTCCCGCGCGCTGGCGTGCCGAGGCCTGCGAGACCTCTTCGATAGGCAGGCGCTGCACCTTGGTGCGCATCGAATAGCGCGAGATACGCGCGGTGCCGGGATCGACGACGTAGCGGATGCCGGGGACGGTGAGCGAGGTCTCGGCGACATTGGTGGCCAGCACAACTCGTCGCCCAGGATGCGGTGCGAAGACGCGATGCTGTTCGGCCGTGGACAGGCGCGCGTAGAGCGGCAGAATCTCGGTGCGCGGAATCTGTAAGTCGCGCAAAGCATCCGCGGCGTCGCGGATCTCACGTTCGCCGGATAGGAAGACCAGCACGTCACCGTCGCCGTCGGCGAAGAGTTCGCGCACCGCGTCACCGATGGCGTCGACCGGGTCGCGGTCCACGATCCGGGTGTCCTCGTCGTCGTCATCGGTGGCGACGGGTAGCTCCAGCGATAGCGGCCGGTACCGGATCTCGACCGGGTAGGAACGGCCGGATACTTCGACAATCGGTGCGGGAGTACCGGATTCGTCCGCGAAGTGCCTGGCGAACAATTCCGGATCGATGGTCGCCGAGGTGATGATCACCTTGAGATCCGGTCGGCGCGGCAGCAATTGCTTCAGGTAGCCGAGCAGGAAGTCGATATTGAGGCTGCGTTCGTGCGCCTCGTCGATGATGATCGTGTCGTAGCGGCGCAGCAGCCGGTCGCGCTGGATTTCGGCGAGCAGGATGCCGTCGGTCATCAGTTTGACGAGTGTGCGATCCGAGGCCTGGTCGGTGAAACGTACGGTGTAGCCGACGACATCGCCCAGTTCGGTGCCCAACTCCTCGGCGATGCGCTCGGCGACCGTGCGCGCGGCCAGACGGCGCGGCTGGGTGTGGCCGACGGTGCCGCGGATGCCACGGCCGAGTTCCAGGCAGATCTTCGGAATCTGGGTGGTCTTACCCGATCCGGTCTCACCGGCGACAATGACGACCTGGTTGTCCAGGATCGCCTTGGCGATATCGTCGCGGCGTGCCGAGACCGGTAGCTGCTCCGGGTATCGGATTTGGGGTACCGCGGCGCGGCGGGCCTCGACGCGCTGCTCGGCTGCCGCGATCTCGGCCGTGATGCCGGTGAGATCGCCGCCGCGGGCCCGGTCCAGGTTGCGGCGCAACCGGTGTTCATCGCGGAGGGTTACGGCGGCCAGGCGGGTCCGAAGCTCGCGGAGATTCGCGTCGGCTGTCCTGGTCATTGCGTTCACCAGGGTAGCGAAACCGGCGCGTCTGATCCGAGTCGGGCGTGGGCATCCGGTGAGCAGACCGGCGGTACGGTCGGCGAGACTGTGCTGTCGCACGGCTCGACTCGCCGCTCGGAACGGTCCTGATGTGGGAGGATCCGGCGATGGCAGCCGGTGCCGTGCCGCACGGGATCCTGGTCCCGGGTGACCGTGGACGTCACTGCTCGGCGGCCGGCGGGAGTCGTGCGGCTTCCGCGTCCGCCGCTGCCGGTCGGAGCGCGTTCGATCCGCGTGATCGACGCCGGCAGTGGGTGCCCGGTGCGGCCAGGCTGTATCTGCGCGTCACCGGCATCGTGTACGCGATGTTGCTGTCGCATATCTGCGTGGGAGATGAACAAGGGTGGGTCGATGACGTGCTGCAGCGCAGCATGCCTATGGTGATGATCGTGGACTGAATGTCGGCACCGGTCGCGCTCGGTATTTCTGGGCGGCTGATCGCGGGCCGGCTGGTCTACCGGCTCGGCTACAGCGCGTAGACGCTCATTCGTGCCTCGCGGTGGCCGTGCTCGGTGCGCTGTGTGGCGTGGGCGTGGCGCGGACGAGCCGGAGGGAGCGACGAAGTGACGTGGTTGTCGAGCAGAGGTGGTTGATATGGGCGCGCTATGGCATGGCTTCGCCGATATGGGTGCTGTCGAACGCGATGGTGCGTTCGTCGTTGCACGTGGTGAGGGCGCCTACATCTACGACCAGGCGGGCACCAGGTATCTGGACGCGACGGCCGGGCTGTGGTTCACCAACGTCGGGCACGGCCGCGCCGAGATCGCGGATGCGGTCGCCGCACAGTTGCGCACGGTCGCGCACTATTCGAACTTCGGTGATTTCGCTGAACCCGCCACCCAGGAGTTGGCGGAGAAGTTGGCGAGCATCGCACCGGTGCCAGGCAGCAAGATCTTCTTCACCTCCGGCGGCTCGGATTCGGTGGACACCGCGGCCAAGCTCGCCCGCCGCTACTGGCACGAGCTGGGGCGGCCGGACAAGACCATTGTGGTCGGCAGACAGCGCGCGTATCACGGAATGCATGTCGCGGGAACGGCTTTGGCGGGGATCCCGGTCAACCGTGAGGGCTACGGCGAGCTGATGGCCGATGCCCGCACCGTCGAATGGGACGATGCGAAGGCGCTGCTCGCGCTCATCGAGGAGATCGGCGCGGAGCGCATCGCGGCCTTCTTCTGCGAACCCGTCATCGGCGCAGGCGGGATCTACCTGCCGCCGCACGGCTACCTCACCGAGGTCCGCCGCATCTGCCGCGATCACGACATCCTCTTCGTCGTCGACGAGGTCGTCACCGGCTTCGGCCGCATCGGCGGATCCTGGTTCGCCGCAACCCGTTTCGAGCTCGAACCCGACCTCATGACCACCGCCAAGGGCCTCACCTCCGGCTACGTCCCCATGGGCGCGGTCTTCATCGCACCCCATATCGCCGACCCCTTCTTCCGTGGCGGCGTCTGGTGGCGCCACGGCTACACCTACGGCGGCCACGCCGGTGCCGCCGCGGCAGCCCTCGCCAACCTCGCCATCGTCGAACGCGAAAACCTCCTCGCCGACGCGAAGCGCCTGGAATCCACCCTCCACGAAAAGCTCGCGCCCCTCGCGGATCACCCTCGCGTCGCCGAGGTCCGCAGCGGTCTCGGCGCGGTCGCCGCGATCCAGCTCGCCGATCCCTCCGAGGGCCTACCCTTCGTGAAAACCCTACGGGAGCACGGCATCTCAGGGCGTGCGGCGGGCCAGGGCGCAATGCAGATCTCGCCGTCGTTCGTGATGACCGACGACCAGGTCGACGAACTCGTCGAGGGATTCACCCGCGCGCTGGGCTGAGCTCCAGCGACTATGGACCGCGTCGTCTTCGTCTGTGAACGCCTGCACGGTGATCACCGGGCCGAAGATCTCGTGCCGGCTCAGCCGATCATGCCGGAGCAGCCCGCCACTTCTCGGGTTTTCCGGGCAATTCAGGTACGAGCTCATGTGAGACTGCGCTCGCTCGGGTTGCGCGCAGCAGGTTATTCGCCTCGGATGGGAGTGGGTCACTCACGGCTGGTCGGGCCAGGGTCGTCCGGCCGCGCGGCGCCACAGCGCGCCCGCTGAACTTGCAGTTTCTGAAAAATTGCAGTTTGTGCTACTTTGGCGGGCATGTCCAAGGTCGAGCGCCCGATCGGGTTGCGGGAGCAGAAGAAACGCCAGACCGAGCTCGATCTGTGCCTCGCCGCGCGTCGGTTCGCGGTCGAGCGCGGGCTGGACGCGACGACCGTCGAGGACATTGCGGGAGCGGTCGGGGTCTCGCCCCGCACGTTCTTCAACTACTACGAGACGAAAATGGACGCGGTAGTCGGGCCGGTCGGCGAGATCGGCACACCGGAGTTGCGCGAGCAGTTCATCGCGGGCGGCCCGAGTGGCGTGCTGATGGACGATCTCACCTGGTTGTTCATGCACGGCTTCGAATCCGAAACCGAGTTGCGCGAGGGCATCGCGCTGGTTACCGAGATCATCAAGACCGAGCCTCGGGTGCTCGCGGCCTTCGTCGCCTCGGGCGCCCGCCTGCAGAGCGTGATGACCGACCTGCTCTCGGCTCGGCTGGGCAGTGCCGTATCTCCCGAATTCGCCGGCCTGGCAGCGGGATTCATGACGAACATCACCAGCCGGGCAGCGATGACCACGGTCGGGGATCCGACGGTATCGCTCGCGGCGGCAGTACGCGAACACTGCGCAATGGCCGCGCGGATGTTCGAACAGCATGACGGGAAGAAGGAGAGACGCAAGAGATGACCATCACGGCTGAATCGCCGCCCGAGCCGATTATCCTGACCCAGAAGCGGATCTGGCTCATCTTCGGCGCACTGATCGCGGGGATGTTCCTGGCCAGCCTGGACCAGACAATTGTCGGCACCGCGATGCCGACCATCGTCGGCGATCTGGGCGGCATCTCCCATATGGCTTGGACCGCAACGTCGTATCTGCTCGCGACCACCATCATGATGCCGATCTACGGCAAATTCGGCGATCTGTTCGGGCGGCGCTGGCCGTTCCTGTTCGCCATCACGATTTTCACCGTTGCCTCCATCGGTGCCGCCGCGTCGACGAGCTTCTGGGAGTTCATCACCTTCCGCGGCCTGCAGGGCGTCGGCGGCGGTGGTCTGATGATTCTGGCGCAGGCCATCATCGCCGATGTGGTGCCCGCCAAGGATCGCGGCAAATACATGGCCCCGATGGGCGCGGTCTTCGGCATCACCTCGGTCGCGGGCCCCTTGCTCGGCGGCTTCTTCGCCGACCATCTCGGCTGGCGCTGGTGCTTCTGGATCAATGTACCGATCGGAATCGTCGCACTGTTCATCGCCTTCCGCTACCTGAGCATCCCCAGCCACCGGCCCAAGACCCGGCCCGATTATCTCGGTGTGGTACTGATGTCGGCCGCGACCACGTTGCTGATCCTGATCACCGACTGGGGCGGCAAGCAATACGCTTGGGGCTCAACGGTTATGGTCACCATGATCGCGGCGTTCGTCGCGGTGGTCGCTGCCTTCGTGCTCGCGGAGGCGCGCGCGGAGGAGCCGATGCTGCCGCTGTGGTTGTTCCGCAATCGCACCTTCGTGCTGACCTCCGCGATCGGCTTCGTGGTCGGCCTGATGATGTTCGCCGCCCTCGCCTTCATCCCTACCTATCTCCAAATGGCAACGGGCGCTTCGGCTTCGGTATCCGGTCTGCTGCTGATTCCGATGATGGTCGGTCTGATGATCGCATTGATCGCCTCGATGGCGATGATCACCAAAACCGGCCGCTACAAGCTCTATCCGCCCCTCGGCGCGGTTTTGATCTTCGCGGACATGCTCTGGTTGACCCGCCTGGACGCGGACACCGCGATGTGGGTCGTGTCCGCCATGCTGTTCGTCATGGGCGCGGGCCTCGGCCTGATCATGCAGATCATCGTTCTGGTGGTGCAGAACGCCGTGGCCCCCGACCAAATCGGCACCGCCACCAGCGCCAACAACTATTTCCGCGAAATGGGCGGCGCACTGGGCGTGGCGATTTTCGGCTCCATCTTCACCGACCGTTTGACCGAGGGCCTCACCGATGTATTCGTCTCCCACGGGCCCGAAGCCGCGGCGGCGAAGCTGGATCCGGGCGCGCTGGTGCCCTCGGTGGTCAAGCATCTTCCCGAAGGCCTACACGACGCTATCGTCGGCGCCTACGTGGATGCCTTGGTCCCCGGCTTCTGGTACCTGATCCCGGGCGCGGCAATCGCCTTCGTGCTCGCGCTGTTCATTCCCCATATGAAGCTATCCGATGAAGCGGGCATGGTCGCCCGCGGCGAGGCCGTCATGGAAGAAGACGCGGATCCGCAGCTCGTCGGCGAACACTGACGCAGGCGAGCAGGACATGAGAGAAGGTCCGGGCGCGGAATCCGCCCGGGCCTTCGATACGCAATCCGTTTGTCACGGCACGACCTCGACCACGTCGCCGGGGTTGAGATAGCGATATGTCGCTTCGGCGCCCTCGGGAGTCATCCGGATGCAGCCGTGCGACTGCTCCTCGATGGGTCCGATATGGGTGGCGATATCGCCGTTGAAGAAGACCGCCCACTTCATCGGAGCGTTGTGCATAGTGCTCCAGAAGTCTTCCCGCTTGAACGCGACCTTGAAGACGCCGGGCGGCGTCTCATACCCGGGCCGACCGTGCGAGATCGGGGTCGGACCGTAGGTGACCTTGCCGTTGTCCATCAGCCAGGCCTCGTTCGTCGACAGCCGCATGCACATGCGTGCGGTGGTGCCACACGGTGCGACGATCGGAACCGGCGGGATGATCGCCGGTGAGCCGATATCCGGTCCACCGGGCCACAACGGTTCGGCCTGTGCCGTCCCCGCCATCAGGAGACCTGCGGAAACGGCACCGACGAGTAAAGCGGATCTGACCGACCAGTTTCGAAAACGTTTGCTGTTCTTCACGCTTCTGACCCCCTCTAACCCTTGCCGGCACCCTGCGCGGGGATCGCCAGGGTGATGATGGGACCAACTCCGTCGCACAAGCATAGAACCGGCGCGAGGTGAAAGTGATCAATTCCGCATTCGACCTCGGTCTCGGCGGAAGCGGACCGGTGTCGGCATAAGCGACGGATCCGGCGGCATAGACTCCAGCGGAACGAAAGGAACCGCGCGCGCATCGCCCGGGTCCCAAGTACGCTCGGAGTGTCGAAATGTGACGCGACAGATTGGTTTCCGTACTAAGGGGGAACAGTGGACGCGCTGAAGCTCGACCCGGCGGCGATGGCCGCCTACACCACGATCGCGAATACGGTGTCGCAACAGCTGGCCTCCGCGTCGGCGGTCGCGGGTGGCGCGGTGAATCCCGAGCGGCTGGTGGCCGACCTCGGTCAGGTCGGTGCCGGATTCGTGGCCCGGTTCACCGAGAAGGTGAACGAACACGTGCAGGCGCTCTCGACCGCAGGGCAACTGGTCGCCGCCTACGGGCAGGTGTTGCGCGACTACAGCGCGGACATGCAGGGTAGCGATGTCGATTCCGCGGGCGCCCTTGCCCGGCAAGGAGAGGCGCTGCCATGAGACGACTGCTTCGACGGCGGCCCACGAACAACGCGGCCGATACTCCTGCCAGCACGCCCATCGACCCGAATGTGGATCCGCCGATCGTTGCGGCATTGGTAGAGCCGCTGCTGCAATTGCGCGCGTCGCTCGGCAGCGGCGTCGCGACTCCGGACCAATCCGTCGTCAACGCGCTGTCCACCGCGTCCACCCAGGCCGCCGATGCCGAGGGCCCGCACCGCGAGGGCCTGCACGCCCTCGAATCGACATGGACTTCCCGCGCGGCCGACGATGCCGTTCCGGCATTGCGCACCACGCAAACTCAGATCGGTGATATCACCGATCGCGGACCCGAGTACCTGTCGGTGCTCGGCGACGCCCATGCCACCAGCGCCCGTGCCGCGCAGAAGGTGGATCAGATCATCGCGGACTTCCGTCGTGACGCCAAACAGATCATGAGCACCGCGAGCGCGTCCTCGGATTCCGACGCGGTCATCGCGCGAGCGACCCAGGCGCTGCGCGACGCGGTCACCGCGGTCAGCACGGCGCAGTCGGAAATGGATGACCACACTGCGCGGTTGGATGCGATGGGACCGCTCACGGTGACCACACCGCAGGGTGTCGGCACCACCCAGCAGACGGTCGTGCCAGGTACGACGAACGGTGTGACCACCGCGGGCGTGACCACGACGACGCCACTGGATCCGGTGCAGGCGGCCCAACTGCAGTTGCAGCAGTACCTGATCAACGCGGGCGTTTCGGTCGGCACCGCCGCCATCGATGCCGGGGTCAATATCGGCACCCACCTGATCGATAAGATCGCCGAGGTCGGCACGCACGCCATGGACACCGTGGCCGCGTCCGCGGACAAGGTCATCGATAAGGCGATTCCCGAACTCATCCATCCGGGTAGCACCACGAATTCGCCCACAGGCGGTGACAGCGCGAGCAAGCCGACGAATGTCATCGACTTCGGTGGTGGATCGGGGCAGTCGTCCAAGCCCGCGCCGAATATTGGAACCAACTCGGTGATCCCGCCGAGCCTGGACGGCCCGACCGCGACGAAACCCGCGCCCACACCCGCGCCGCAGGCACCGGCCGCGAGCGCGGATGCGCCGCCGTCGCGCCCTTCCGGGCCGGAACCGACGAATCAACCCGGCACCACCGGTGGTCTGGCGATGCCGCCGTCGTCGCAGTCGGATGATGACCGCCGACCGCGCGACGGTCAACTCGGTGTCACCGTGCCCACCGTATTGGCGACCGTCCCGCCTGCGGTGATCGGCGAATTCGACGATGACGAGCTCTGATTCCGGCTCCTCGAGCCAGAACCAGGGCAATCCGTTCGACACCGGGCTGCCCATGGTCCGGCCCGCCGCTGCGGCCCCGAAGCGGCGCCGCCGTTCCAACGCACGTCGCGGTTCGGGCCGGCCCCGGACACCGCTGGCCGATGCGCTCGATCCACCCGAGCGGCCGCGCCGTCCTCGGCCGGCCGGGGATTGGCAGGAGTGGCTCGAACCGCAGCGCCCCGCGGCGGCGCCACCGGAGGCGAATCGCAGTCGGCCGCCGACGCGCGCGGTCGAAGCCGAGTCCGAGCTACCGGCGGAGACGAGTTCCGTCGTACCGACCATCATCGATCGGTCCGGTGGCAATCCCGGTCCGGCACTGCGGCATCCGCCGCGCCGTCGCGATCCGCAATCGAACGGTGGCGGCAACCGAGTCGTCGCGGTGCTGATCGTGCTCGGCGTCGTGTTGGCCGTGGTCTCGGTGCTGATGTTCGTCTTCGGCGGCTCGGGCGATCACAAGCGACCGGCCGCGGCGACAACACGGGCGGCCGCCCAGGGAACAGGTGGGCGCGCCCCGGCGACCACGGCACCCGGTGACCAACCGTCCGCGGTCGCCACCCCGGGCTGCGAACAGCGGCGCACCGGTGACGTCATCTCCGGCACCGATCCCGGCGGCACCGGCGATGGGCCGTCGGCGATCCTCGCATTCGAACGTGCCTACTATGTGCAGCGTTCCGGATTCGCCGCGCGCGGCGTCGTCGCCAATGATGCGAATGTGCCCGCCGCCGACCAGATTCAGCGCGGAATCAATCAGGTGCCGATCGGCACCCTCTACTGCGTGCAGATCACCCGCGCTGGCAGCGATGCGGGGGATGCGCACTGGGAGGTCCAGCTGACCCAGCAGCGTCCGGGCGAGCAGCCGCAGACCTTCACGCAGATCATCACGACGCGAACGGCGGGCAATCGCACCCTGATCACCGCGATCAACGCGGGCTGACGGTCCGATCCACCAGGCTTCGACGGGTGCTAGAGGTCTGCTCTTCGACGCGTGGAATCAGAGGGTGCGCGTCATCCTGCGGGAACTCCTGGCCTGACGGCTCACATACTGCCGAGCATCCGTCGCATCGTATGGCGCAACTGCGCCGGATCCGGCATCGCGGTACGGAACCACCCTGTCGGCGGCACCACCACCAGTCCGCCGCGCCGGTGCTCGACACAGTCGACGATCGCGTCCGCCACCGCCTCCGGATCGGGTGCGTAACCGGGCGCGATGGTGCTGACCAATACGCCCTGTTCGGCTAGTCCGCGATGTAGTGCGGTGCCGAGTCCGACCACCGCGTGCTTTGTCGCGCAGTACACCGCGGCGCCGAGTGCGGCCGTGACGCCGATGGCGGAACCGATATTGACGATGTGTCCGTGGCCCTGTTCGACGAAACGCATTCCGGCGAGCCGGGATCCGGTGATCACCGCACGGAGATTGATATCGATCTGCCGATCCGTTTCGTGATCGGATTCGGCTAGAAACGAACCGGTGGGTTCGACATCGGCGGCATTCACGACGACATCGAGACCGCCCAGCCTGCGCTCGGCGGTCGCCAGGAATTCGGCGAAACGCAGGCCGTCGGTGACCTCGACAGAAATGCCGACGGCGTCGGCCCCATGAATCCGGTTGAGCTGGGCGGTGAAGGCACGCACTTTGCCGATGTCCGCGTCACCGATCGCCACATCGGCACCGACGGACAGGAAGGCCAGTGCGGCCTCCTTGCCGATACCGTAGGTGCCGCCCGTAATCGCGACGCGCGTGCCGACGAGGGTCTTTCTCGGCATGTTGTTCTCGCCTACCTTGGTCTTCGCTCGACGATAGCTATGACGGTAGGTATGCGATAGTGCGGTCGCCATGCGATATCGGGTCATGAGATTGCGCATACCGGTCAGCTCGAGTCGAACTCGCTTGGTGTATACGATGTTCGGCCAAAACCTTGCGAGTATCGGCCAGCAGCGCTCACGATGTATTGGTGGCCTCATGGGAGTGGCGGCGGTCGGTGTCGAATGCGGCGATCCTGGCCGAGCTCGCCGATGATCACAATCTGACGCGCGCGGACCTCCTGTGTGGCACCGGCATCGATCCGGTGGTGTTGAAAACCCCTGGCGCGGAGATCGCTGCGGCACAGGAACTTCTACTCGTCCGCAATCTCGTCACTTTGCTCGACGACCAACCGGGACTGGGCTTCGAGGCGGGTATGCGCACGCGCATCACCACCCACGGCGTACTCGGTATGGCGGTGCTGAGCAGTCCGACCATGCGTTCGGCCATCGATGTCGCGATGCGCTACTTCAGCATGATGACCTCGTTCGCGCGGGCCTGGCATGTTTATCAGGGCGACGAGATCTGGCTCTACGGCGACGACCGGGATCTGCCCGCAAATGTGCGCGCCTTCCTGGCCGAACGAGATGTGGCGGCCATGCTCTACAACTGGTATCTGGTGTTCGGGGTGCCACCGCCGGTGGTACGGGCCGAGGTCGCCGGTGGGCTGCTGTCCCGAATGCGGCCGATACTGGAGCAATTCGAGATTCCCAGCGTCGAATCCCCGGAGCTCCAGCTCGCGGTTTTCGATGCCACCGATATTGATCGACCGATGCCCAATGCGAGCCCGCTCACCGCGCTGATGTTCGAGGAACAGTGCGCCGATCTGCTGCAGCGCCGAGGTTTGCAACAGGGCCTCGCTGGTTCGGTGCGCGAGGTGCTGCTGCATCAGATGAACGGGCGCATCACCCAGGAGGATGTGGCCGAACGCCTGCACATGAGCCTGCGCACAATGCGACGCCGACTAGCCGATGAGGGCACCTCCTACCGCCGACTGTGCGTCGAAACCTACGGCACCCTCGCCGAGGAACTGCTCACCACCGGTCTCACCGTCGAGGATGTCGCCTACCGCATGGGCTATTCCGGCGCCCCGAGCTTCTCCAACGCCTTCAAACAATGGCGCGGCATCTCACCGGGCCGCTTCGCCCGCGCGGCCACCGAGGGCCTCCGCCCCAGCGTCGCGCGCTGATCCCCGCACATCCCTTGGCCGCCACGCCATTTCAGAACGGGCGATCAAGATCAGGTGGAACTGGTGGCTTTGCCGCCATGGTTTCCACGTGAACATCCGCCCAGCGGGTGTCTGGGGTTTTGCGTTGTGGGGGTGGCTTGGGGAAAGGGCGGCGGGTGGGGGGTTGGGGTGCGAGCATGGGGGAGGACGTGGGTTGGGAGGTGGGTGTGGTGGAGTTCGCGCAGGAGTATCCCGCGTTGCGGTGGTCGGTGGTGGTGGCGTTTGTTTTCGCGGCCGCGGTGGTGCTCGGGCGATTGGCGGCGCCGGACGGCGTCGGTAGGGCCGAACCCGTTCGCCTGCAAGCAGATTCGCCTGGTATGAATGCGGCGGAATGTCACGAGTCCGATGCCGCCCATCTGATCATGTGCATGGTCATGCTTGCGATGTTGATCTTTCCGATGGGAGCGGATCCGGTCGTGCTGCGCGGTGTGCTGATCGCGCTCATCATCGTCTTCGCGGCCTTACTGGTAGTTCGAATTATGCAGTGGCGCAATACGATTCGCGTGCTACCCGATGATCGCATCGTCGCCGTCGGATATCACATCACCGTCGCGGCCGCCATGCTGTACTCGATCGCGGGACACAGTGCGGGCATGTACGCCGACGGGCCGGCGCCCGGACCGGCGCTGACACTGACCGCGCTCTTCGCCGCCGATGCGCTCGCCTTGCTCGTCGCGGCGAGTACCGGCCGTTGCCGGCGTTGGCTCGGCCACCCGATCGACATCCGAACCGGCCCGCAGCAGTCGGCTTCCTTCGTCACCCGCGCACTGACATCCGCGATCGTGCCGCATATCGTCATGGACCTCGGCACGGCCTACATGCTGATCGCCGCCGTCTCCGGGTAGGGCCGACCCGATGCCTGATCAGGCGGCTGCGAGACGAGGGAATAGGGCCTCGACGCTACCGCGATTGATCGCGTCGAGCTGGCCGGGTTGGAAGCTCTCGTAGCTCTCCAGTAGAGAGTCGAGGAGATCACCGCTTCCCTCCGGGGCTAAGGGAAAGTCGCAGATGTGTCCGGGCGCGGCCAAGCCCAGCGGGGAGGGAAGGCGGACGGCGTGGTGGACAGTGCGGTGTCGAAGTAGAAGCGCCGCAGGTCCGTCAGGAATACCCATGGGCGTTGTGTCGGGGTTGAACTGGGTGCCTCCGGTGAACCGCCATGCGGCGTCAGGCAGGAAGCCGCCCGCGTGCGAGAGGATCACCTTCATCCGGGTGTGCCGGCTCATCACGCCGTTGAGCGTCATATGGACGGCGGTGCGGGTGGTGTCGAACGGGAAGTCCAGCAGGGAACTCGGCATGCCCACCAGTCGTCAGGCTGCTGCGCCGCCTCGTCGAACTCGTCTCCGACCGCCATCCGCGGCCGCCGGAATCTGTCGTCGGATACTCGCGGTCTACAGGTTGACGACCGAGTCGGCGACCACGCGGCCGCCGAGTCGGACCCAACCGTCGGAATCCCATTCGGTGAAGATCTGCGAGCCCTTGCCCTGGGTGATGATCAGGCCGCGGCGCAGCAGGGCGGTGAGGGCGACGGCGGCGGCTCCGGTGGCTTCGTCCTCGGGTACGCCCATGGCGGGGGCGAACATGCGCGAGCGCAGGGCACCGCGGTGCTCATCGGTCCAGGTCCAGAGGTAGTGCGAGCCGCTGTCGAAATCGTCGGGGCGCAGATTCGCCAGCTCGTCGACGTCGTCGACCTGGTGAAAGGTGAAGTCCGGGGCCCATTCGCCGCGTGCCCTGATCCAGACCATGCCGTCGGAGAGTTCGACGGCGACTGGACCCGCCGACACCTGCAGAATCCGCACCGGCCGGCCCTGCTCGGCGAACCACCACGCGGTGCCCACCGACGGATGCCCGGCGAAGGGCAGCTCCACCGCGGGGGTGTAGATCCGCACCTTGGCGACCTCGTCGACGGGATCCTCGACAACGACGGTCTCGCTGTACCCCGCCTTCGCCGCCAGCGCCTGGTGGTCGACCTCGGCGACATCGGCGGCGCGAGCGATGCCGAGCTCGTTGCCGCCTCGACCGGTCGGGTCCGTGAAAACGCGCACGACCTCGACCCGCGTACCGATGGCCTCCAGTTCACCCTGTGTGCCCATGTTCGCGAGCCTACCGGCACCCAAAAGGTCCAGGAGTGCTGTCAACGCGGGCCGCAGAGCCAGGGGAGGTCACGCAGGATTTCCGACGCACCCCGCTCGGCGAGCACCTTGTGCGAGCCGGAATGGCTCAGGATGGCGCGGGTTCGACCTGCGGACTGCGCCAACTTGTCGGAGACGGTCTGTGCCGCAGCCGCATTCACGGCACCGTTGCGTGCGGGCCATCTGCCGCGGAAGGCATCGGTTTTCGACCACCAAGCGGCGCGGTTACCACCCAGATATCCTCATCGGTCGGCGGCGTGCGGACAGCCATCGGCCCTGCTCCCTTGTTCACGAGGTGCGTAGCGCGGACAGGCTGGCGAGGCGCTCCGACACGTGCCGGTCGGCGCGGAAACGGCAACGACCCCGTCCAAGCTCGAACGGGGTCGTTGCGTGTTTCCGGCGAGATATCAGACCGCGGCGGTGGCCAGCGTCTCCGTGGATTGCACGGCCTGGCCGACTCCGGCGACGATCGCGGCCGCGCGCAGCGATTCGAAGATCACCTCACGCGAGACGCCCGCCTCGCGCAGGGTCTTCTCGTGCGCCTCCAGGCAATGCGCACAGCCGTTGATCGAAGAGACCGCGAACGACCACAGTTCGAAATCGGCCTTGTCGACACCCGGGTTGCCGATGATGTTCATCCGCAGACCGGCACGCAGATCGTCGTAGCGGCCCTCCAGAAACGCTTTGCCCCGGTAGAACACATTGTTCATGCCCATGATCGAGGCGGCGCCGAGTGCGGCGTTGTAGGCCTCCGCGGATAGATTGTCCGCGGCTTCCTCGGCGATTTCCCGCAGCGTCGTCGCCGACCGGGTCGCGGCCGCCGACGCGAGCAGCGTGCCCCACAGCTGCTGTTCGTTCAGCACGGTGGTGCGTGCGATGGACGACAGATTGAGCTTGAGGTCCTTTGCGTACTCGGGAAGGGAGTTCTTCAGGGTCTCAATGCTCATTCGGTCAATCCTCTTCTTGTTCAGGGGTTTTCAGGTGGTTCGGATATTGCTCAGACGCTCGCGGCGAGCAGTTCGCCCGCATTGATGGTCGGGTCGCCCTTTTTCCAGTTGCAGGCGCACAGCTCGTCGGACTGCAGCGCGTCCAGCACACGCAGCACCTCGTCGACATTGCGGCCGACCGAACCGGCGGTCACCGAGACGAACTGGATCTCGTTGTTCGGGTCGATGATGAAGGTGGCGCGGTCGGCGACGCCGTCGGCGTTGAGAACGCCGGTGGCGGAGGCCAATTCACGCTTGAGGTCGCTCAGCATCGGGAACGGGAGGGTCTTGAGATCCTCGTGCTGGGCGCGCCACTGGAAATGCACGAACTCGTTGTCGACCGAGGCACCGAGCACCTGCGCGTCGCGGTCCTCGAATTCGTCGTTGAGCTTGCCGAAGGCGGCGATCTCGGTCGGGCACACGAAGGTGAAGTCCTTGGGCCAGAAGAAGACGATGCGCCACTTGCCGGCGTGGTCGTCCGAGGTGATGCGGGTGAAGTAGTCGTCAGGCTGCTGAGCGTCGACCTTCGACAGGTCACCGCCGATCACCGCGGTGAGGTTGTATGCCGGGAACTGGTCGCCGATGGTCAGCAAAGCCATGCTGGTCTCCTCGTCAGTCGGTTTGCAAGAGCGGGTGGATCGAAAAGCTCACTGGTGATCTTGCCCAAAGTTCGGTGAAAGGTAAACGTGATCAGTCGCACTACACTGATAGGCATGACCGATCAGACTTATCAGCCGACCCTGTCGCAGCTGCGTGCGTTCGTAGCGGTCGCGGAGTACCGCCACTTCGGTACCGCGGCCGCGCGGCTCAGTGTGAGCCAGCCCACGTTATCGCAGGCACTTGCCGCATTGGAACACGGGCTCGGGCTGCAGCTGATCGAGCGCAGCACCCGGCGGGTGCTCGTCACCGCCGCGGGTATGCGGTTGTTGCCGCAGGCGACGGCGACCCTCGAGGCGGCCGATCGATTCGTCGCTTCGGCGACAGGTGACAGCCTCGGCGGCACCCTGCGGATCGGCATCATCCCGACGGTTGCCCCGTATGTGCTGCCGGATCTGCTGCCCGAATTGCGCAAGGTATTGCCCGCTTTGAATCCTCGGGTGGTCGAGGACCAAACCGCCCGGCTTCTGGAGGGATTGCGCACCGGCGTCCTGGATGTCGCGCTGCTCGCACTGCCGACCGAAGCGCCCGGACTCGTCGAGATCCCGTTGTACACCGAGGAATTCGTTCTGGTGACTCCGCGCGGTCACGCGCTGGCCGGCCGCACCGATATCGCACCCGCCACCTTGGACGCGCTGCCGCTGCTGCTGCTCGACGAGGGCCACTGTCTGCGTGATCAGACCCTGGAATTCTGCCGCTCCGCCGACGCCCATCCTGGCACGGTCGGCGATACTCGTGCGGCGTCGCTAGCGACCGTGGTCCAGTGTGTCGCAGGCGGTCTCGGGGTGACGTTGATTCCGGAAATGGCGGTGGCGGCCGAAACCGCGCGCGGCACACTGGAAACCGCGCATTTCGCAGCCCCCGCTCCGGGGCGCACGCTCGGTCTGGCGTTTCGCGCATCGACGGCGCGCGCGGACGATTACGAACGGCTGGCGGAGATCATTCGGTCGCAGCGGCCCGGAGTCAATTGAGTCCGCGGGATCAGGGTGCGGCGGCGCCGAGGATCCGGGCAGGGGTGAGCTGATCGTCGGCGAGCTGGACGATCCGGCGACCCTCGTGCCCGCATTCGACGGTGTCGACACACTGTTTCCTGCTGATGCCCAGCATCGGACTGGGGCACGCCGTCGACGCGGTGAACGTGGCGCGAGCGGCCGGAGTGCGGCATATCATGCAGTTGTCGTCGTTCAATGCGATGGGCGATCCGGTACCGGCCATGGGGCCGTTGGCATCTCGAGCGCGAGCGGATCGTCGCCGAATCCGGCATACCGGTGACCGTGCTGCGACCCGGTGGATTCATGACGAATGCGCTGGCGTGGGCGGAGACGATCCGCTCCGGCGGTGTGGTCCTCGACCCCACCGGACCCGGTCGCTATGCCCCGATCGACCCTGTCGATATCGTCGCGTGGCGGCCGAGGTTCTCACCCCCGAGGGGCACCACGGCATGACATACACCCTCACCGGCACGGAAACCGACACTGTCGCAGAACAAGTCGCGACCATCGCCCGCACAATCGGTCGCGCCATCGAGGTGCACGAGGCGGCCACGCCGCAGGAGGCTTTGGACCGGCTACCCAGGCGGTGCATCACCGGCGCTGGCGGCGGCGATCATCGAGGGGTTCGAGTTGATTGCGTGCCGATACAGTGGGGTTCCGCACCGACACGGTGAGTGAGCTGCTCGGCAGAAGTCCGCGTAGGTTCGCCGACTGGTGCGTCCGCATCGCCGATGCGTTCGTGTGAAGACGCATTCGGGTGAGGTAATGCTCTGGCTCGGTCGGAGCGTCCGGCCACCTCGATGCTTCCGGTGAGTTGTTCGTCGGACCGGCAGCCCCCAGTTTCAACGCCGGTCTATCGGATCGTTTGGGCGTAATGTCCGCTGGTAGGCAGTTGGAAGGTGCACTGTGGACGAGTCGGGTGCCAATGTGTCGACCGAGCCGGGACGGCGGCTCGGTCGCTCGATCGCGAACGGTGATCAGCTGTTCGCCTACGGAACACTGCAGTTTCCGGAGGTGCTGGTCCAGTTGATCGGGCGGTGTCCGGAATTGGTGGCGGCGAAGCTGACCGGGTGGCGGGTGGCGGCACTGCCGGGGCGGGCGTATCCCGGGTTGGTACCCGCCATGGGTGGGATTGCGCGCGGTGTGGTGTTGTCGGGGCTCGACGCGGGGGAGTGGGCGGTGCTGGATGCGTTCGAGGATGACGAGTACGAGTTGCGGCGGGTTCGACTCGGTTCGGCCATATCGGCGTGGACGTATGTGTGGACTTCGGTTGTCGCGCAGGATGATTGGTTAGCCGAGCGCTTTGCCGCCGAGCATCTCGCTACGTTCGTGGCTCGGTGCGCAGAATGGCGACGACTGCTGTGATCGAAGGTCGGATTTGCCATTCCGAGACGACCGGTCGTTTCAGCGGGGATCACGAGAAGAGAGAAAGATATGGTCAAGACGGTGATCGTCACCGGATCCTCCGGTGGATCTGGCGCGATATCGCTCGGCTTCGTGGCGCGTGGTGACAATGTCGTGCTCAACGGGCGGGACGCGGACAAGCTCGCAGCGGTGGCGGACTCGTTGGGTGCACCCTCACAGTTGGCGGTATTCGCCGGTGACATCGGCACGCCCACAACGGGTTCCGAACTCGTACGCCTCGCGGTGGAACGTTTCCGTCGAGTCGACGTGCTGGTGAACAATGCCGGAATCGTCGGAGTTTCACGCTATAACCATCCGGTTATCGGCCAGGAGCGGTCATCCGGCCGAACGCCGAATCGCACCGGCTCGACGGGAAAACCCTTGGGAGCCGGTGCGATTCGAGAGTGCCGCTAGACGCGCAGCGCGTGCGGTTCGATCGCGCCGCGCAAAAGCGCCCGCGCATCGATCGTCTCGGCGCGGTAGGGCAGCGTGCCCAGCCGATCGGTCATCGCCTGCACCGGGTCATCGATTCGCTCGTTCAACCCGAAAAGGAATGTCCACTCGTGCTCATCGCTGCCGTACTGCACCACGGTTGCGAACTGCTGGTGGAAGCGCTTCCAGGACCGCTTCAGCGTCTCGTTGCGCCACATCGTCGCGCATCCGGCCTGTGCGCTGAGCACGCCGCCGGGTGCGAGCAGCGCCCGACATCGCGACAGGAACTCCGACTCGTAGAGCCGGTTGTGCTGCGCGTCCTCGACCCGCTCATCGGGCAGATCGATGACTATCACGTCGTAGCGGGTGCCCGCCTCGTTCGCGTTGGCAAGGAAGTCCCAGCCGTCGGCGTAGTGCACTTCGACCGGGCCCGCACCCTTGACGGCGGCGGCCAGCTCGTCGCTGGTGTAGCCGTAGGGCAGGTACTCGGCGCACAACTCGACCTCGCGCTGGTCGATATCGACGTGATCCACCAGCGTCGCACCCGCGGCGACCGACATCTGGCTGGCCACACCCTCACCCGACCCGATGATCAGCACCTTGTCCAGCTTCGCGGCCAGCGCGAAGGCCGGGACCATCATCGCCTCGTGATAGGTCAGCTGGGAGAACTCCGTGGACTGGCGATCGTCGTCGGAGAACAGGCTGATGCCCTGTTCGGTGCGCGCGATCACCATGTGCTGGAACGGAGTATGGGTGTCGACGATGACCTCGTGCAGATCCCAGATGCGGGTCAGGCCATTGCCCACCGGCTCTTCGATCCGCGTCGAACCGTGCCCGCGCTGGATGACCTGCATGCGAACATCCCTGGGAGACAACTTATCTCGCAGTATTTCGACGGCCTTCGACGCGCCGGCGCCGATACTTCCGCAGGTGAATACGTCGACAAAGATGTCGCCGGACTCCGGATAAGTGTGAATCGAGGCGTGGGACTCCGACAACAGCGCGAGGACGGTCACCCCCTGCGGATCGAACTTCTTGTGTACGACATCGCAGATGGTGACGCCCGCCGCGATCAGAGACTCACGCAACGCCGATTCGAGTCGTTCGAGATCGTCGCAGAGATCTGCGTCGACACCACCGAACTCGGCCAGCACATGCCAGCCGGTGAATTCCGCCGTCATAGGCAAACTCACTCTCGCTCAGCGCCCGAGACATGAACGGTCAAGGGCGGAAAACCATTGAAGGACACCGACGAATAGCTCGCGGTATAGGCGCCGGTATCGAGGATCTGGATGCGATCACCGGCTCGCAACGAGGTCGGAAGAAGGACCTTCGTGCGTTGATACAGTACATCGTCGCCATCGCAGGTCGGTCCGGCCACCACCGCCTCATCCACGGGATCTCCGTCACGCTCGGTGACGAAGCGGTATGCGATGTACTCGTTCTCGGTCTCGGCCATGCCGTTGTAACGGCCGATGTCGAGATACACCCAGCGCCGTCCGTCCGGCGCGATGCGCACGCCGATGACCTCGGCGTGAATGGTGCCCGCCGAACCTACGAGCGCGCGGCCGGGCTCGATGACGAGTCCGGCGGTCGCGGGCAGGAATTCGGCGGTTGCGGCCGCAATGACGGCGCCGATATCGTCGAGTGCGGGCGCCGCATCGACGTACGAAATGGGCAGGCCGCCACCGATATTCACCGAGCGTACCGGAATATCTTTGTCCGCCAGCGCCGCCACGATGCGGCCCGCCTGTTCGATACCGATGCGCCAGGCTCGCGGGTCGGTCTGCTGGGAGCCGACGTGGAAGTACGGGCCCCCGACGATCAGTCCGAGATCGCGGGCCCGCACCAGCAGCCGCAGCGCCTCGTTGGGGGAGCAGCCGAATTTGGTGCCGAAGGGCGTCGTCGACTGCGGCGCCGAGGACAGGAACCGGCACTCGACTTCCGAACCCGGCGCGTGCTCGACGATGCGCAGCAGATCGTCCTCGGTGTCGAAGGCGTAGCGGCGCACACCCGCGGCGTAGGCGGCCGCGATGTGGGCGGCCTTCTTGATCGGGTTCCCGTAGCACATGCGCGCCGGGGCGACGCCCTCGTGCAGGCACAGTTCGATCTCACCGACGCTGGCGACATCGAACTCCGCTCCGTGACGGTCGAGCAGCCGGATGAGTTCCGGGACCGGACTTGCCTTGACCGCGAAGCGTATTCGGGCTCCGGGTACCGCGGCCTGGAGTGCGCGGTAGTTGTCGCGCACCCGCTCTGGGTGGATGGCCAGATAGGGCGATTCGGGCAGGTTTGAACCGGTCAATCTAAGGGAACTCTCCGTCGTTTGGGGGGCGGCCGTCGTTCGGGCACCGCGCGAGAGAGTATCAGCGCGATGCCCCTGGTAACCAACTCGTTGACGACACCCTGATCATGATCACCCTGCGACTATCGTGACCTCGTCGAAGACGACCTCGCCCGCGGCATCGGACTCGGCGAGATCGACCACTGCCGCGAGCGCCCAGCCGTGATCACCGGCGGGATCGTCGAGCACTTGGCGCACCTGCCAGAAACCGGGGCGTTGTTCCACCTGGAACAGTTGCGGACCGCGAGCGTCGGGGCCGGTGCCGATGCTTTCGTACTCGTCGAAGTAGGGGTTCAACTCGGCGGCCCAGTCCGGGCCGGTGCCGAGCTCGGCGAGGGCCTCCCAGCGGCGCAGCGCGGCGAGTTCGACGCGACGGAACATGGCATTGCGGATCATCACCTTGAACGCGCGTTCGTTGGCCGAGATCGGCCGCACCGTTTCCGCGCCGAAGGCGAGCTGATCGGCATCGGTCTCCGCACCCGGATTGGTGAGTTGCTCCCATTCGTCGAGCAGACTCGAATCCACTTGGCGCACAAGCTCACCCAGCCATTCGGTCATATCGTCGAGATCCTCGGTGCGCGCGGATTCCGGGACGGTGCGCCGCAGCGCGCGGTAGGCATCGGCGAGATAGCGCAGCACCACCCCCTCGGATCGGGCCAACTCGTAATGCGAGATCAGCTCGGCGAAGGTCATCGAGCGTTCGATCATGTCGCGGACGACCGATTTGGGGGACGGAGCGAATTCCGACATCCAGGGATGCCCGGCCCGGTAGGTCTCGAAGGCGGGTTCGATCAGCTCGGCCAGCGGTTTGGGCCAGGTGACCTCTTCCAGCAGCTCCATGCGTTCGTCGTATTCGATGCCGTCGGCCTTCATCTCGTTGATCGCCTGGCCGCGGGCCTTGTGCTGCTGGGCCATCAGCAGCTGGCGCGGATCCTCCAGCGTCGACTCGATGAGGGAGATGACGTCGAGGGTGTAGCCGGGGGCGTCGTTGTCGAGCAGGTCGAGCGCAGCGAGGGCGAAGGGGGACAGGGGCTGGTCGAGGGCGAAATCGCGCTGCAGATCGACGGTGAGCCTGGCGCGGCGGCCCTGTGCGTCGGGTTCGGGAAGCTGTTGCACCACACCGGCATCGCGCAGAGCGCGATACAGGCGGATGGCGCGCAGGATGTGCCGGCGTTGCGCTGGGCGGGGCTCGTGATTGTCCTCCAGCAGATGGCGCATGGCGTCGAAGCAATTGCCCGGGCGGGCGATCACATTGAGCAGCATGGAGTTCGTCACGTTGAAGCGCGACACCATCGGTTCGGGGCTGGCGGCGACGAGCCGGTCGAAGGTCTCCTCGCTCCAGGAGACGAAGCCCTCCGGCGGTTTGCGGCGCACCACCTTGCGCTGCTTCTTCGGATCGTCACCCGCCTTGGCCAGCAGCCGGGTGTTCTCCACTTCGTGGTCGGGCGCCTGCACGACCACGGTGCCCATCGTGTCGTAGCCCGCCCGGCCCGCGCGGCCGGCGATCTGATGGAATTCGCGGGCCTTGAGCCTGCGGGTGCGCACACCGTCGAATTTGGTGAGACCGGTGAGCAGTACCGTGCGGATCGGCACGTTGATCCCGACGCCGAGAGTGTCGGTGCCGCACACCACCGTCAGCAGACCGTCCTGGGCCAGGCGCTCCACCAGGCGGCGGTACTTGGGCAGCATGCCCGCGTGATGTACGCCGATACCGTGGCGGATCAGCCGGGACAGGGTCTTGCCGAAGCCGGAGGAGAAGCGGAAATCACCCAGTGCTGTTGCGATGGCGTCCTTTTCGGCGCGCGTGGCGAAGTTGACGCTGGTGAGCGCCTGCGCGCGTTCCAATGCGGCGGCCTGGGTGAAATGCACGACGTATACCGGTGACTGGTTGGTCGTGACGAGATCTTCCAGGGTTTCGGTGATCGGGGTGCGCGCGTAGGAAAAGCTCAGCGGGACAGGACGTTCGGTGCCCGCGACGATGGCGGTCGGATTACCGGTGCGGCGCTCGAGGTCGGCGGCGAAGAAATCGACCTCGCCGAGAGTTGCCGACATCAGCAGGAATTGGGCGCGCGGGAGTTCCAGCAGCGGTACCTGCCAGGCCCAGCCGCGGTCCGGATCGGCGTAGAAGTGGAATTCGTCCATCACGACCTGGCCGACATCGGCGGCCGCCCCCTCGCGCAGCGCCATATTCGCCAGGATCTCGGCAGTGGCGCAGATGATCGGCGCCTCCGGATTCACCGCCGCGTCACCGGTCACCATGCCGACCCGGTCCGCGCCGAAAACCTCGCACAGGGCGAAGAACTTCTCGCTGACCAGCGCTTTGATCGGGGCGGTGTAGTAGGTGCGCAGGCCGCGGGTCAACGCGAACAGATGCGCGCCGACGGCGACAAGGGACTTACCGGATCCGGTGGGGGTGGCCAGGATGACATTGGATCCGGACGCCAATTCCAGCAGCGCCTCGTCCTGCGCCGGATACAGCGGTGTCCCTTGCTCGGCCGCCCACTCCCCGAAGGACTCATAGAGTGCGTCGGCGTCGGTTCCCGGTATCTCCAGCAGTTCGGTCAGATCCACTCCGACCACCCTACGGGCAGCCGCCTACGGTCCCGTCAGGGTGACCGGGTCAGTTGGACTGTTCGTTCTCGTCGCCGTCGTAGCCGCCCTGCTCGGCCAGGAAGCGCTCGAATTCAGCGCCCAATTCGTCGCCGCTGGGCAATTCACCATCGCCGACCAGCAGGCTCGACTGGCGTTCCTGCGCGGAGACGAAGCTGTCGTACTGGCGCTCGAGCGCGTGCACCACGGTCTCGACCTCGGAATTCCCCGCGATGTGCTCGTTGACCTGCTCGCGCACCCGCGCGGCGGCCTCACCGAGGGCGGCCAGTGGGAATTCCAGGCCCGCGTTGTCGGCGACGTGCTCGAGCAGGGTCTGCGCGGCCTCCGGGTAGGCGGTCTGCGCGAGGTAATGCGGCACATGCACCGAGAATCCGACGGATTCGTGGCCGTGCTGGGCCATCCGGTACTCCAGCAGTGAGGACGCGCTGCCCGGCACCTGTAGTTCGCCCGGCCAGCGCTGATGGTCGGCGATGAGGTCGCGGTCTGAGGAGTGCGCGGTGATACCGAGCGGGCGGGTATGCGGGATCGCCATCGGGATGGCACCAAGTCCGATGCTGCGCCGCACACCGAGCTGTTCGGCGAGCAGACGCACCGCGGTGGTGAATTTCTCCCAGCGCAGATCCGGTTCCAGGCCGGATAGCAGCAGGAACGGGGTGCCCGCGGTATCGCGCAGCGCCCAGAGATTCAGCTCGGGCTCGGCGTAATCCGAGAAGTGGTCGGTCTTGAACGTCATCAGCGGACGACGCGAGCGATAGTCCAGCAACTCGTCGACATCGAACGAGGCGACCAGCTCGCTCTCGAGACTCTCGCGCAGATGCGCCGTGGCCAGCCGTACCGCATGCCCGGCATCGGTGAAGCCCTCCAGTCCGTGTACCAGGACCGGACCCAAGCCATCGTCGTTCGACAGCTGCGGAGCTGGGAACTCCAACTCGTACATTCGCGACTCGTGGTCCATCGCGTCTCCTTCCTGCGCGGTTTACCGGCGCGAGCTTCCAGGCTCACAGGCGTGTTGGGCAATTCGCGGCGGTCAACCACTGTCCATTGTCCCCCATGGCACCGACACACGTTGCCACGGGCGACACCGACCCATGAGCAGGGCAACGTCAGTAGTACCCCGCACATTCCCGGTCACTCGAAGAACCGGCGTGGCATCGTGGGCGGGCTGGGGGAGTTTGGCACAGTGGACCGGTGACTGTGCCGAATTCGACGCGCAAGGGGCCACGCGGATTCGGGGTATCTGGTTTGGTGCCCCTCGCCGCGAGTGCGGCGCTGCTCGCCGGCTGCGCGTCGACGGTGACCGGGCATCCGGTCGCGTCCGGTCCGAGCGTGGGGACCCGGCATGTGACGGCACAGCTTTCGACGCTGCTGCCCGATCCCGCGCGGTTCCCGGCCGGATATGAGGCGGTCGTGCTGCCACCGGAGGCGGCCGCGCAGGCGGCGGCGGACCTGACCGGGGTCGGGCGCGGGGCGAAGGTGCAGCCCGACGGATGTGTCCCGCCTGCTCAGCAATTCGGTCCGAATCAGACGGCCGTTGCGGTGGGCACCGACAACGAGACGCGCGCCACGATGACCGCGGAGTTGACCAGGACCGGACAGCCGTTGTCGGTATTGCGTGACCAGTTGAAGCGGTGTCAGCAGGTGCATGTGAACCGAGCGGGTGCGACGACGATTGTGACCACCGAACTGCAAGCGCCCCCGACGATCGACGCCGACGACACGCTCGCGCTGCGCCGCACGGTGGCACCGCAGGTGAGCGCGGCCGGCCTGACGCAGTCGATGCAGACGCTCACCGGGCAGATCGCCGATGTGCGTATCACGGTGACATACATGACATTCGGCGATGCCAAGCCGGATACGGCGGCATTGGACGAGCTGTTCACAACGGCGGTGCGGAAAGTGAAGCAGGGGTGAATGCGGCGGCCTCCGCCGCATGTTGGCTGGAGCTTGCGGCCGAACAGTAGCAGGTGGCACCGACATAGTCGTCGCCGTATTCGTGTCCGATTCCCGATTCATCCACAGCCCAAATGTTTTCCACAGGGCAATTCGGTCCCGCGATATCCCCAGGTCGGTGTTCCGGGCTTCGAAGTGGGTGGGCGCACCCTCGATGCATGACGACTTCCACGAATCCCACTCCCGCCCTCGGAGATCCAGGCGACGGCGCATCGCCGCGCACCGGTTTTTGCACAAGCCCCGCCGTTCACCCCCGCAAATCCGCTCACTCGTCCGGTGTCGGCGACTCGGGTTGCCGGGATGTCGAGGATTCGTGTGACGGCGCCGGGATGGGTACCGCCGAGCCGGCGGACTATCGAGCCGCCGGGCATCTGGGTGCTACCGCGGGGTCAGCGGATCGCGGGGTGCATGTCGGCGACGAAACAGAGGGCTCGCACGCCATCGCGTATTCGAGCGGCATTGTCCCTGCGCCGCGGTTCGATGAACCAGCGCGCGATAGCGCTGGGGCGCATACATATCGCACGTGGCCGGTGGACACGGTCTCGGCCCGAATCGATTCGGTGTCCTTCTTCGACCCCGATATCGACGACGAATTGTTGGAATGCACACGAGGTTTCGGGAAAGAGTTGCGCCCGGGAATCTGTGCGGAACCGCCGCCGGAATTCGGGGAGCGGATTCCAGGGGACTCACTGCATGTCGACGATCCGGGTGAATTGATTGTGGCTGTGCCCGCCATGGTCGGATTCGTGCCGGAGCGGTCGCTGGTGGTGGCGGTGCTGCGGGGCGCGACAGATATGGAGCAGAGTCCGATCATCGATGCGGTGGTGCGGTTCGATTTGGATCAGGAAGGCGGAAGTCGGCGGGGGCTCGCGGCCGCATATGCGGAGTGTGTTTCGCAAATCTGTGCCGCAGAGGGGGCGACGGAAGTACTCGCGGTGATCGTCGATGACCGGTTGCGCGAACCGCGGCGTACGCGCCGAAACGGTGGGGGGACTACGGCACCGTGGGGCGCACTCATCGCGGCGTTCGCGCGCCGACTGGCGCGGGCCGAGGCGTACCTCCAGGGTGCCTGGGCGGTGCGCGCTATCGAGGCGGATCAGCGGTGGTGGAGTCTGCTCGATGCGAATCATCATGGGACGCTGCCGGATCCGGCCACATCGATGGTCACGGTGGCGCATGTGCTCGAAGGGCGGCCGATCCGAGGCACCCGTTCGGAGCTGACCGCTCTGGTCGCACCGGATGAGGACCTGGCGCACCAGGTCGCGGTACATCTGGACCGCGCTCGCGCGTTCGCGCACGAGCGGTACGCGGCGGCCGTCCGGCGCGGGGATCCCGACGGATACCACCGGCGGGCACTCGAACATATGCTCTCGCAGATCGCCAATATCGACTCCGGTGCAGTCCTGACCGCCCAGGAATACGCGGAACTGGCCGCGGCACTGCGCGATCGGACGGTACGCGACTCGCTGTTCGGGCTGGCCGTCGGAGACCACGCCGCCCCTGCGGAAACCCTCTGGGTGGCGCTGACGCATGCACTGTCGGGCAGCGACCGTGCCGATGCGGCAACACTTCTCGGCTACAGCGCCTACATCCGCGGTGACGGTCCGCTCGCCGGTGTCGCACTGCAGGCGGCCTTGGAAGCCGATCCCGCCCATTCCATGGCGAGTCTGCTCGAGATCTCACTGCGCACCGGGATGCGTCCGGATACGCTGCGCCGGCTCGCCTACTGCGGGCTCGGCATTGCCGCGGACCTCGGTATCGACTTCGGGCCAGCTGTCCGGTGAGCCCGATCGCGTTCTCGGGTGGTCAGAGGTGAGGTGGCGAGTCACATGGTGGTTGTGGCAAATGCGGCACCACCCATGTCACCGCGTTCGATGCCGCGCCGGCTTACTTCGCGCTGTGTGCCAGCGGTCCGAGGTCACGCAGGAATTCCCAAGCATCGGCGACGATTTCGTCGAGATCGTTGTGCTTGGGCTGCCAACCGAGATCGGTGATGGCGCGGTCGCTGGACGCGATCAGCGTGGCGGGGTCGCCGGCACGACGCGGTGCGTCCAGGGCGGCGATCGGCAGGCCGGTGACGCGCTCGCAGGCCGAAATCACCTCGCGGACCGAGAAACCGGTGCCGCTGCCGAGATTGAAGATGCGATGTGTGCCGGATTCGGCGGAGCCGAGAGCCAGCAGGTGGGCGTCGGCGAGGTCGCGAATGTGGATGTAATCGCGGACCGCGGTGCCGTCGGGTGTGGGCCAGTCGGTGCCGAAGACCGAGATCGCCTTGCGATGACCGAGGGCGACCTGGAGCACGAGGGGGATGAGATGGGTTTCCACCACCCGGTTTTCGCCGAGACCGCCGTAGGCACCGGCGACGTTGAAGTAGCGCAGGCTGGTCGCGGCGAGACCGTGCGCGATCGCATAGGAGGTGATGGCGTGGTCGATGGCCAGTTTGGAGGCGCCGTAGGGGTTGGTCGGCCGGGTCGGCGCGTCCTCGGTGATCGGCACCCGTTCGGGTTCGCCGTACACGGCCGCGGTCGAGGAGAAGACCAGCCGCGGCGTTTCGGTGCGGCGCATCGCCTCCAGCAGCTCGAGCGTCTTCACCACATTGCCGTGCCAGTACTTCTCCGGCTGCTGCACCGACTCACCGACCAGCGATTGGGCCGCGAAATGCAGGACACCGTCGAAGGATTCGGCCTCGAGCAGGGCGGGCGCCGCGACCCCGACATCACCCTCGATGAATCGCGCCTCGGTCGGCACGCCCTCGGCATTGCCGGTCGACAGATCGTCGACCACCACGACCTCGTGCCCCGATTCGAGCAGAACCTGCGCGCAGACGCCACCTACATAGCCTGCGCCACCTGTGACCAGAAGTTTCACGCCTCAGACCAACTTCACCTGGACGGCGTGGGCCATCTCATCCGAGAGCTCGAAACCCGCGTGGCCGGGCACGGTGATGACCACCGAACCGGGCTTGGTCTCGACCGTCACGCGGGCGTCGGGCACCACGCCCGCCTCGCGCAGTTGGCCGATGACCTCGGGATCGGTCTGGATGTGCTCGGCGAGGCGACGCACCACGACCGCGTGCACCTGGCCGTGTGGCAGATCCGACAGCCGCACCAGGGTCTCGTCGGCGCCGCACCGCGTGGCGAGGCCGAGCTCGTCCAGACCCGGAATCGGGTTGCCGTAGGGGGAGGTGGTCGGGTGGTTGAGCACCTCGACCAGCCGCCGCTCGACATCCTCGCTCATGACGTGTTCCCAGCGGCACGCCTCGGCGTGCACGTTCTGCCAGTCGAGCCCGATGACGTCCACGAGCAGCCGCTCGGCGAGGCGATGTTTGCGCATGACCGCGACCGCCATGCCGCGGCCCTTGTCGGTCAGTTCGAGATGGCGGTCACCGGCGACCAACAGCAGACCATCGCGTTCCATCCGCGCGACGGTCTGGCTGACCGTCGGGCCACTCTGCTCGAGGCGCTCGGCGATGCGCGCACGCAGGGGCACCACGCCCTCTTCCTCGAGGTCGTAGATGGTACGGAGGTACATCTCCGTGGTGTCGACCAGATCCTTCACCTGTTACCCCTTCGTCGGCACGAATTCTACCCACGCACGTCGGCACCCCCGTGTGCCGCGTGGTCTCGCGCCACACCCGTGACTGCGCTGTGGGAATTCTGTCGGCGCACGGCCTGTCACCGTATTCGCTCTTGCGTGTATTTCTACTGCATACGAACGTCCGGGGCCGTTACCTTCCCGCGTAGCGTTGCGAGCATGGCCACTGCACCGCACGACGAACAGTCCGCGTCGCTCGACCAAGATGATCTCGAGGCGCGATCCGGGACGGTCGTCTGGACCGACCGCTTCCTCGACTACGCATGGACGCCGGAGCACCCCATGAAACCGGCGCGCCTCCAGTTCACCATGGCCCTGGCGGAAAGTCTCGGAATACTCGACGGTGTCGAGCGATTGGTGCCCGAGCGGGCCGAAGTGTCCGATTTGCTGCGCATCCATACCGCGGACTACATCGAGGCCGTCGAACAAGCCACACCTCCCGCGGGTGCGCCGCTCGCACCGCCGTACGGTCTCGGCTCACCGGACAATCCGGTGTTCCCGCGGATGCATCAGGCAGCCTCGGTGATCGTCGGCGGCACGTTGGCCGCGGCACGCGAGATCGCCCAGGGGCGCACCCGGCGGGCAGTGAGCATCGGCGGCGGCATGCACCACGCGATGCCGGATTCGGCGGCCGGATTCTGCATCTACAACGATGCGGCCGTGGCCATCTCCTGGCTGCTGGAAAACGGATTCGATCGCATCGCCTACATCGATGTCGACGTACATCACGGCGACGGTGTGCAGCGCGCCTTCTACGGCGACCCCCGAGTGCTGACGATCTCGATTCATCAGCATCCGGCCACATTGTGGCCCAATACCGGCTGGCCGGAGGAGACCGGCCACGGCGCCGCCGACGGCACCGCGATCAATCTGGCGGTCCTGCCGGGCACCCGGGATCCGCAGTGGCTGCGCGGCTTTCACGCGATCGTGCCCGGTGCGCTGGCGGCGTTCCGGCCGCAGATCGTGGTCAGTCAATGCGGTGTCGACACCCACCGCGAGGACCCACTCGCCGATATGGAACTGACCGTCGACGGTCAACGCGCCGCCTTCATCGCCATGCGCGATCTGGCCGACGAATACGCCGAAGGCCGTTGGCTCGCCGTCGGAGGCGGCGGCTACGGCCTGGTGCGGGTGGTGCCACGTGCCTGGACCCATCTGCTGGCGACGGCGCTGGATCGCACCATCGCGCCGGAAACCGCGGTGCCGCAGGACTGGATCGATATGATCCAGTCCGCGGCGCCGACTGTCGATCCGCCGCGCGCCATGGGTGACGGTGGTGACACTGCCTACCGCCGGTGGGACGGTCCCGGCGGCACGGGGGAAACTGGGGACGCGCGCACCGACCGCGCGCAACGCGCTATCGATACGGCCGTATTGGCTACGCGCCGAGCCACCTTCGGGTTGCTCGGCCTCGATCCGGAGGACCCCCGTGACTGAGAACCCGCCCGTCCCGGATTCCCCGCGTACTCCCGCGATACCGCCTCCGCCGCCGCAGGACTGGTTCGCCGATGTACTCGCCTCGGACGGTGGCGTGGTGCGACTGCGCCCGATCACACCCGATGACGCCGAGCGGCTGCAGGAGTTCCACACGGCTCTGTCGGATCGCTCCCGGTACCTCCGCTACTTCGGTCCGTACCCGCGTATTTCGCCCAAGGATCTGTACCGCTCCACCCACGTCGACCACCACGACCGGGTCGGACTGCTGTTGGTACTGGGCGAGGCGATCATCGCGGTCGGCCGCTACGAACTACTGACCGACCGCACCGGACCCCGCGCCGCCGAAGTCGCATTCGTGGTGGCCGACGAGCATCAGGGACGCGGGCTCGGTTCCATCCTGCTCGAACATCTGGCGGGTGCGGCCGCCGAGAACAAGATCGAGACGTTCGTCGCGGAGGTGCTCGCCGAGAACACTGTGATGGTCACAGTATTCCGTGATGCGGGCTATCAGGTCGAGCGCGCAAGGGACGGTTCGGTGCTGCATCTGGAATTCGCCATCGATCCCACCGAAGCCCTTCTCTCGGTGCGGGATTCGCGCGAACGCGCCTCCGAGGCGCGGAGTGTCGGCAATCTGCTCGCGCCGCGTTCGGTCGCGGTGATCGGCGCCACCGTTGGCCCGGCCCGGGTCGGCGGAGTGATCTTGGCCAATCTGCTTTCCGGAATTTTCCAAGGTCCGGTGTTCCCGGTCAATCCGAACCGGCGATCGGTGCGCGGCGTGCGGGCTTACCCGACGGTGCGCGACATTCCCGATGAGGTTGATCTCGCGGTGGTCGCCGTGCCTCCGGAGGCGATCAGCTCTGTTCTGGACGACTGTATGGCCAAGGGCGTCAAGGGATTGGTCGTACTCACCGCGGGCTTCGGGGAGACCGGTGATGGCGGTGTGGTTGCTCAACGCGAGTTGGTTGCCGCGGCACGTGGACACGGGATGCGGGTGGTCGGGCCGAGCGCGCTCGGCATTGCCAATACCGATGCCTCGGTTTCGTTGAACGCGACCTTGGCTTCGGTACTGCCTGGGCCGGGGCGCATCGGGTTCTTCTGTCAGTCCGGGCCGTTGGGTGCGGCCATCCTCGGTGAGGCCGCTGCCCGCAACCTCGGGTTGTCGACCTTCGTCTCGGCGGGTAATCGCGCGGATGTGTCCGGCAACGACCTGCTGCAATACTGGGACACCGACTCCGCCACCGATGTGATCCTGCTTTATCTGGAGAGTTTCGGTAATCCGCGCAAATTTTCCCGGATCGCGCGTCGGGTCGCGCGGAGCAAACCGATCGTCGCGGTAAGCAGTGGGCGATTGGCCGCGCGGGCCCAGCCGACCGGCGATATGGACCGATCGATCGTGCGGGACCTGTTCGCGCAGTCGGGAATCGTTCAGGTCGACTCGATTTCGGAGCTGTTCGATTGTGCGGCGCTGCTGGGCTATCAGTCGCTGCCCGCGGGTCCTCGGGTCGCCGTGATCGGCAACAGCGCGGCGCTGAACTGGCTGGCCGTCGATGCCGCACGCGGTGAGGGGCTCGAGGTCCGACGTCCAGCTGCGGTGCCGTTCGACAATATTCGCCGACCGCGCCCGACCGAGCGTGTGGTGGATGAGGAGTCGATCGGCGATCCGGTCAACTTGGGTCCCGACGCGACACCGGGTGCATATCTGGACGCGGTGGTCGCCGCGCTGCGCTCGGACGAGATCGACGCGGTTATCGTGGTTTTCGCGCCGCCGGTGCCGCTGCGGATGGCCGGATTCGCCGATGCCATCCGCGAGGCCGCAGCAGCCGTGCCCGATGCGGCGAAACCCATTCTCACCACTTTCGTTGCCGAGCAAGGGATTCCGAACCTCCTGGCCAGGCGCGGTTCGGGCGGTACGGCGGTCCGCGGCTCGATACCGTCCTATCCGGACCCCGAGCGGGCCGCACGGGCACTGGCCAGGGCGCACCGATATGCGCAATGGCGCACGAAACCGGTGTCGACCGTGGTTCGTCCGGCGGGCATCGACGAGGAACGGGCCGGGCGTCTGGTCGCGGGCTGGATGCGCGAATCCCACGGACGTTGGCTCACCGACCTGGAGGCCGTGGACCTGTTGGATTGCTACGGAATTCGCGTCGTCGAATTCCGCGAGGTCCGCGGCGCCGACGATGCGGTGGCGGCGGCCGAAGAACTCGGCTATCCGGTCGCGGCCAAGGCAACCGGCGAAATGTGGCGGCGCCGACCGGACCTCAGTGGGGTTCGGCTGGACCTGTGGCGGCCTGAAGCCGTGCGCCAGGCCTACTCGCACCTGGTGGAACTATGTGGTGATCCCGCCGTGCACATTCAGAAGATGGCCAGCCCCGGCGTCGGCTGTGTGCTGCGGGTGCAGGACGACCCGTCCTTCGGCTCGGTCATCGAATTCGGGCTCTCCGGCATGATCATCGAACTCCTCGGCGACCGCGCCTACCGCGCCCTCCCACTCACCGCCGACGAAGCGACCGCCCTCATCGACGCCCCTCGCGCCGCCCCACTCCTCTCCGGCACCCCTGCCAGTCCCCGCGTCGACAAACCCGCCCTTGTCGAACTCGTTCAACGCGTCTCGGCCCTATTCGACGACCTCCCCGAAATCCGCGAACTATCCTTCGACCCCGTCCTCGCCTCCCCCAACGCCGCCGCAATCCTCTACGCCCGAGCCCGCTTCGGCCCCCAACCAAGCGGCTTCGACAACGGCCCCCGCCGCCTCGGCTGAAATCCCGCAACTCGCCGCCACCCGGCCGCACGACTCCGAGCCATCGACGTGGTGTTCACCATGGTCTCCACCCGAGCCGACCTGGCAGAGGTCCTATTCGGCGCCGACGGCCTGCTCGCCAACGAAATCTGTACCCGCGTAGTGGTGGACTGCTCGACAGTCTCGACGGGATCCTCCGCGGCCATTCGCGCGGCCGGCGAACTGCGTGGTGTGGGTTTCCTGGCCGCACCGGTCAGCGGCAATGCGAAGGTGGTCGCCGCGGGCGGGCTTTCGATCGCGGCCTCGGGTCCGCTGGATGTCTACGAACGCGTGGCACCGCTACTGCGCACCATCGGTAAATCCGTCACCTGTGCGGGCGATGTACGCGGCTGGTCAAGATCTGCCACAACCTGTTCCTCGGTGTGGTCACCCAGTCGATGGCCGAGGTCACCGTCCTCGCGGAGAAGGGCAGAGTATCCCGCGCGGCCTTCCTGGACTTCCTCGACAACAGCGTCATGGGTTCGGTCTTCACTCGCTACAAGACCCCGGCCTTCGTAAACCTCAACTACACACCGACTTTCACCCCGATCCTGCTGCGCGAGGATTTCGATCTCGGTCTCGACGCGGCCCGTTGAAGCGACGTACCGATGCCGCTCGCGGAGGCCACCGCACAACTGGTCCAGGCCAGTGTTGGCAGCGGTCGAGTGCACGAGGATTTCACGATCCTGCTCGATCTGCAGGCCGAGAACTCCGCACTCGAACTGAAACCAGACAACGTCGCGGTCGACAACGGACTCGGCGGGGATTGAATGGGGTTCGCCGACCGGCTCGCGCGAACCCGGAGGGGGCGGGACGCGCGGTCACCGGTCGGCGTTTCGAGGTGACCGTCGAGGGTCACCAAGCCGAACGCCGAACTTGCCTCGGAGTAGTCCGGCGTCGTGGGCACGTGCCGAGATCACCGGCACGAGCTATTGCGGGAATCAGCTGGCGTAGGCGCGCAGGCGGTCGGCCCGCTCTCCCTTGCGCAGCTTCGACATGACCTCACGCTCGATCTGACGAACACGCTCTCGGGAGAGCCCGAAGAGCTTGCCGATCTGATCGAGGGTGCGCGGCTGGCCGTCGTCCAGGCCGAAGCGCAGCCGGATGACCTGCTGTTCGCGCTCGTCCAGGGTGGCGAGCACGCTGCGCACATCGTGGTGCAGGAGCCCGGCGATCACGGCGGATTCGGCCGAGGTGGCCTCGGAGTCCTCGATGAAATCGCCCAGCGGGGCCTCTTCGTCATTGCCGACCGGCATATCCAGGCTTACCGGGTCACGGCTGTGGTCGAGCAGATCGGAGATCTTGTCGACCGGAATGCCGGACTCGTTGGCGAGTTCGGCATCGGTGGCCTCGCGGCCGAGCTGCTGATGCAATTCCCGCTTGATCCTGGCCAGCTTGTTGACCTGCTCGACCAGATGCACGGGGAGGCGGATGGTGCGGCTCTGATCAGCCATACCGCGGGTGATGGCCTGCCGAATCCACCAGGTGGCATAGGTGGAGAACTTGAATCCCTTGGCGTAGTCGAACTTTTCCATTGCCCTGATCAGCCCGAGGTTGCCCTCCTGGATCAGGTCCAGCAGCGGCATGCCGCGGCCGGTGTAGCGCTTGGCGAGGGAGACCACGAGCCGGAGGTTGGCTTCGAGCAGATGCGAGCGCGCCGCTTGGCCTTCGCGAACGACGGCGGCCAGATCGCGTTTGCGGGTGGCCGACAGTCGCTTGCCGGTCTCCAGCAGATGCTGCGCATAGAGGCCCGCCTCGATGCGCTTGGCCAGCTCGACCTCGTCGGCTGCCGTGAGCAGTGCGGTACGGCCGATCCCGTTCAGGTACACGCGTACCAGGTCGGCGGCAGGGCTCTGGGCGTCGAGGTCCGAATCGCTGGTGCGCACACGAGTGGCGGCGGGGCTTGTCATGACTTGCCTCCTGTCGGTGGTGTCTCACTCCGAACAACGGACCCGACAGGTAGAAAGTTCCCCGCTACTGCTCCGATAAACCGCTCTGAACTGCGGTTTCCATCACTCGCGTCTGAGAAGTTCCTGAGAACCCACCCTGTCGGAACAGCCCGTGCACGAAAGGTCCGGAGGGATGCGAGCGGTTGCCGCTTCGTTACACGGGCCGCACCAAACCGTGGCGAACCAATCCGGCCACCACGGATAATGCGTCGGCCGCGAACTCCTCGGTCACTTCGCCCGATCCGTCGGCGAGCGCGAGCAGTTCCAGCAGCTCGTGTAACGGCAAACCCTCGGCGCGCATTCCCGCGACGAGTGCGATGGTGGACTCGTCCACTTCGTGCTGCCAGCGCGGACCGTCGCCGCGGTGCAGCCGCGCGACCTGCTGCTCCCAACCGAATTCGCGGTGCAGGTAGACCCGTTCCAGCGCGGTTGCCGGATCAACCACGAAACGTGTTGACCACGCGAGGTTTTCCTCGGCGGCGGCGCGGCGCAACCATGCTGAGCGTGCGAAATACGCGGTGGCCTCGGCGCCGAGCGGATCGTCGAAGCCGTGCGTCAGATCCTCGGCGAGCAGTTCGGTCGGACCGTCGATGGCGTGCAGGTAGACGAAGCCGAAGCCGATGCCCTCGACGCCCGCGGCGGTGAAGGCGTCGAGCCACCGTTCGGCGCGCTGCTGCGCGGCCGGGTCGCGCGGATCCAACCCCGCATCACGCAGCCATGTTCCGACATAGAGTGCCGGATCGGCGACATCGCGTTGGACCACCCAGGCATCGACGCCGTGTGCGGGCAGCCAGGACGAGACGCGTTGGCGCCAGTCCTCGCCGTCCACATGCACCCATGCCGCCAGCATCGCTGCGGTGCCATCGGGAGCGAGCAGGGCGGGGGCTCGCGAGATCACCAATTCGCTTGCGCCATCGAGGGCGAGGCCGGAGTCGCGGTAGGTGTGTTCGATGCGGGCAGGGCCGACGACGAACGGCGGATTGGCCACCACCTGGTCGAAGCGGCGACCGGCCACCGGCGCGAACCAGGAACCGGCCAGAAGTTCGATATCGAGCCCGTTGAGTGCGGCCGTCGCCTCGGCCAGCCACAGGGCGCGCGGGTTCACGTCGGTCGCGGTTACCCGGTCCGCGTACGCGGCGGCGTGGACGGCCTGGACGCCGCAGCCGGTGCCCAGGTCCAGCACCGAACCAACGCGGCGGGTGGGGGTGGCGCGCAACAGTGACAGGGAGGCGTGGCCGACGCCGAGCACGTGATCCTCGGTCAGGGTGCGCCGGAACATCGAATCGTCGAGGTCGGACAGGATCCAGCGGGTGCCGTCGCCCGCGTCGAACGGACGCAGGTCCAGGGCCGCGCGCACATCGTCACCGTCGCGGGCGAGCAGGCCGGCGGCTACCGCGCGGTCGATCTCCACCGGTGCCAGTGCGGCCGCGACCTCCCGTTCGGGCATTGCGTCACCGAGCAGCCACAGGCGGATCAGAGTTCCGAGTGCGCCCGCTCGGCGCGCGGCGCGGCGCACCGGCACCGGTTCGGACCGGCCTAGTGCGGCATGCGCATCGGCGCCGAGCACTTCCAGCAGCATGTCGGCGTCGTAGCCGACGCGGGTCAGCGCGGCCCGCAGATCGGGGCACAGCGCGGTGAGCAGCGATCCGGTGGTCGTCTGGTTGGTAGGCACACCGGTACTCTGCCACCGCGACACGCCAGCAACAGAAACGTGCTCGTCGTGTCACTTGGGACAGCGTGCGATATCAGACGCCGTTCGGGTCGCGGCCGGTAATGCAGTAAGGCGCGTCGGCCGGATCGAGCATCACGATCCAGTGGTCATTGCGCTCGACCGATGTCGCGCCGAGGGACTCGTGCCAGGCGGCGGTGGCGTCGATATCCGCGGAGGCCAGGTCGATGTGCGCGCCGGCGGGTCGATCCTCGCCGAGGCGCTGCAGCAGAAGCTGCACCGGCATCGGCTGTTTCGCGCGCAGCCGGGCGAATTCGGGCAGGCGGCCCTGCGTCAGGTCCCAATTGGTGAGCGTGGTCCAGAAGCGGGATTCGGCGGCGTGGTCGGTCGGGCCGATATCGAGGCAGACCTGGTCGAGGCGGGTAAGGGTGCCGTCCGGGGCGCGCACGGCCGGGGCGGGTGTGCCCTTCGCGCGGCCGCTGGGGGTGAAGCAGAAGATCTGACCGCCTGGTGAGCGCAGCACGGCGTAGCTCTTGTGGTTGGCGACCAGTTCGGCGTCGAGGTCGAGTGCGATGCGGACCGCGGCGGTGACATCGTCGACGTCGAAATCGAGGTGTACCCGCCCGAGTCCGGTCACCGCCTGCATCTTGACGCCGGCATCGGCGAATAGTGCGGGATCCGGTAGGAGCGTGAGGAATTCGTCGTTCTCGCCGCGTCGCGGCGAGAGTTGGGTGTCGGTGATCGTCGACCAGAATGTCGCGCATTCGTCGAAACGTTGCGTCGGGCGGTCGAGGAAGGCCCAGACCCACCGAATCATGCTTTCTCCTGTTTCCTGGCGGGAGGTCCCGCGCCGCAGCCGGCATGCAGTTGTCGCATCTTCCGGCGATTCGGCGGCGCCCGCGCCTGGTTGACGCGGATGTGTCGCACATCACTGGCGCTGAGGGAGGTCCGTCGCTTACCCCCGCCACACAGTAGGTGTCGTCCGCGATGCTGTCGAGCCGGTTTCGGCTCGGCCGCGACTGGCACGATCTTGGCGGTTTATGGCATTCCGGCCACTCGTTCGATGTGCGAAATTCCGGCAGGCTCAGCGGGTGACTGAACTGCAGACGCCTCGGGTACCTGTCGATTCCGTGCCGAGGCGGCTGCACCCCGCCTGGATCGTCGCCGGTGTGGGATTCATCGCACTCTTGGGCGCGGCGGCGTTCCGGTCGGTGCCGAGTGTGCTGCTGGATCCGCTGCACGAGGAGTTCGGTTGGTCGCACGGCACCATCGGTGCCGCGGTCTCGCTGAATCTGCTGCTGTACGGGCTGATTTCGCCGTTCGCGGCGGCCCTGATGGACCGATTCGGCATCCGCCGGGTGGTGGCGTGCGCACTGGTGCTCGTCGCGGCGGGTAGCGGCCTCACCGTATTCATGACCCAGCCTTGGCATTTGGTGGCGACCTGGGGGCTGTTGGTCGGGGTCGGCGTCGGATCGATGTCGATGCCGTTCGTGGCGACGATCACCGGTCGCTGGTTCGTGCGCCAGCGCGGATTGGTGACCGGCGTGCTCACTGCGGCGGGCGCGACCGGGCAACTGATCTTCCTGCCGGTGGTGTCTGCTGTCGCGCATGAGCACGGCTGGCGAGTGCCCTCGCTGATCGTCGCGGGTATCGCACTGGCGGTGGTGCCGCTGGTCCTGCTGTTCATCCGCGACTTCCCCAGTGACGCAGGCGTTTACGCGTACGGCGCCGAACCCGGCAGCACAGTTGGACTGCGGGTGCAGGCGACCGGCGGTGCCACCCGCGCACTGACGGTCTTGACCACGATCGCGCGCAGTCCCGGATTCTGGCTGCTCGCAGGCGGATTCGCGATCTGCGGCGCATCGACCAACGGGCTGGTCGGCACTCACTTCGTCAGTGCCGCACACGATCACGGCATGCCGCCGACCACCGCCGCCGGTCTGCTGGCACTGGTCGGCATCTTCGATGTCGCGGGCACTGTCTTCTCCGGCTGGCTCACCGACCGCGCCGACCCGCGCTATCTGCTGGTCGGCTACTACACCCTGCGCGGACTGTCGCTGCTGATCCTGCCGTCGCTGTTCGCGCCGGATACCCAGCCGAGCATGTGGGTGTTCATCATCTTCTACGGCCTGGACTGGATCGCCACCGTCCCACCCACGGTCATGCTCTGCCGCGAACTCTTCGGCGCCGACGGCCCCGTCGCGTTCGGCTGGGTCTTCGCCTCCCACCAGATCGGCTCCGCCATAGCCGCCACCGGCGCCGGCATCATCCGCGACGTCCAGGGCTCCTACAACCTCGCCTGGTACATCGCCGGCGCCCTCTGCGCCGCCGCAGCCCTCATGTCCGCCACCATCCGCCGCCACCCCTGACCCCGAGAATGCGCTGGTGGCGGGCCATTCTCGATGTTCGCCTCCACCGTTGCACGGTGATCACCCGTCCAGCTTGATCGTCGGCGTGTCGGCGCCCGCGTGGTGGCGTGCGATGGCATCCTGCCCCTGCCCCTGCCCCTGCCCCTGCCCCTGCCCCTGCCCCTGCCCCTGCCCCTGCCCCTCGGCCTGGACCTCCCTACGGAGCCAGGACCTGACCTTGCCCGCCTCTGGACCTCAGCCGACTCCAGGTTCAGGAATCGATGGCGCGGTGTGGCCGGGATTCGATGGCGGTGCGCGGGCGGTCCCAACGGCTGGGTTCGTCCTTGCGGCGCGGCGGGCGGTCGTTGGCGATGAGAACGGCGATCCAGGGGAGAGGGATCGAAGCGGTGATGATCAGGATCGAGAGCAGGGCGTTGCTGAAGACGCTGTAGGCGACCGCGGCCAGGATCAGGCAGGGGATGCGGAACGCCATGATGATGGTGTAGCGGCGAACCCTGGCGCGGTGCTGATCCTCCAGTGACGGCGCGGCCTCGGTGATCAGCACCGGGTGCTTCTCGTCATTGCCGGGGAAGTAACCGTTGGACTTGCGCGGTGGCGTCGGCACTGCGACGTCCGGGCGATCACCGCTGCCGATGTCGTCGGCGTCGGGGGTGTCGCCGTACTGCTGCATACCCTGAGTCTTCCACTGTCGAGGGCGCACCGCACATGGCCTGGTCAGCTCGACGAACACCGACCGATATCGGCCGAACTCCCGAGTATGCGGCATCATGGAATCCGTGAGTACCGACACTCTGGTTCGCCCGGATACGACCACCGACGAGACGACGGGCGACGACACCCCCAAGTTCTTCCACTACGTGAAGAAGGACAAGATCGCCGAGAGCGCCGTCATGGGCACCCACGTGGTCGCCCTCTGCGGTGAGGTCTTCCCAGTGACGCGTTCGGCGAAGCCCGGCTCGCCGGTCTGCCCGGACTGCAAGAAGGTCTACGACGGCTTGCGCAAGGGCGACTGAGCCGACACCGGTGATGTATCGCCGCGCGCGCTGAGTCGTGCCCGGTCGGCATCGGCGCCGTTGTCGTCTGTCCGCTCGATCGGCCCCCGAACCTCCTGTGGGTTCGGGGGTTCAGCTGTGCCCGGATCATCCTGTTCGGTGCCGGAGTCGTCCCCGCCCAACTGATTGGACAACCATTCCTTCACCTGATCGATGCGGGTGCTGCGGGCGGGCCAGAATTCCTGCACCGCGGCATTGAACTCCGCGCCGAGGATGACCGCGAAGCCCAAGAAGAACGTGAACAGCAGGAACGCGATCGGCGTTGCGAGCGCGCCGTAGCTGACACCTGTTCTGGTGACCCACGACAGATAGCGGCGCAGTCCCTCGCTGGCGGCCATGAAGAACACTCCTGCGACCAGCGCCCCGCCGAACAAGCGATGCCACGGCAGCGATTTGTGCAGTGCGAGCTTGTACAGGGTGGTGAGCCCGATGATCAGCACCAGGCCGACGCCCGGGTAATAGAACGAGTCGATCAGCCGCAACCCGGGTTCCCGCCACGAATCCGGCAGCACCCGTCCGATCAATGTCGGACCCAGCGCGATCAGCGGCAGCAGGAATACCGCGACCACCAGGAACAGCACATATAGCAGCAACGCGAAGATGCGCTGCCACACCGGATGCCGGGCATCCTTCTGGCCGTGCGCCTCGACGATCGAATCCACGAAGGTCGACATGGCCGAGGATCCCGCCCACAGCGACATTACGAAACCCACCGAGACGAACGCGGCGCGTCCGCGACTGAGCACGTCGGTGACGGTCGGTTCGATCAGATCGCTCACCACACTGGTGCTGAACAGGTCCCGGCTGAACGCGATGATCTTCTGCCGGACGATCTCCACGGTATCGGGTCCGAACCATTCCCCGACGTAACCGAGGCTGCCGAGCACCCCGAGCAGCAGCGGCGCCAGCGACATTGTCTGCCAGAACGCCGCGGCCGCGGATTTGGCGAAAATCGAATCGTTCCATGACTTCACCGCCACCCGCACGACGAGTTTGCCACCATGTCGCGCGGCATGCGCAGCCCGCGTTGCGGCGTTGCGGGCATAGGTCGCCACCGTGGGTTCCGCGCCGCCTCCGCCGCTGTGGATCGGCTGGTCGCCGACCCCCGGGGTATGGCGCGGTAGAGCGCTTTCGTCGGTCATGATGCTTAACAGCATCGCGCATCCGAGCATATTGTTCCGGTTTGCCGTGGCATCGAGTCGATGGGGAGCAGATGAACACGGCGTGGCGCAGGGTTCGGCGTGTGACGCCCGTCGCCCACGCCGCGTCGGTTTGGCGACACGCCATGGGGGACAGCTAGGGTCGTCTTCGTGACTGTGTCGGGTGGCGCCGCTGTGGCGGGAGAAGCGGAAACACCGGGCGATTCGCAAAAATCGAGCGCCGCGGGTTCCACAGGTGGTTCGCTGCGCGCCTGGCAGCGCCGGGCCCTGATGAAGTACTTGTCGACCAAGCCAAGGGACTTCCTCGCGGTGGCGACGCCGGGTGCTGGTAAGACCACATTCGCACTGCGGGTCGCGGCCGAACTGCTGGCCGACCGCACCGTCGACCAGATCACCGTCGTCGCTCCGACCGAACACCTCAAACATCAGTGGGCCCAATCCGCGGCCCGCGTGGGCATTCAGCTGGATTCGCGCTTCTCCAACGCGACCGGTGCGACCTCCGGCGATTATCACGGCGTCGTGGTCACCTATGCGCAGATCGCCTCGCATCCCGCGCGGCACCGTGTCCGCACCGAAAGACGCAGAACACTGGTGATTCTCGACGAGATCCACCATGCGGGCGATGCGAAGTCCTGGGGTGAGGCGACCGCCGAGGCATTCGGTGACGCCACCCGCCGGCTCGCGCTGACCGGTACCCCGTTCCGCAGCGATGACAGCCAGATCCCGTTCGTCAGCTACGAACCCGATGAGGCCGGTTTCCCGCGCTCGCGCGCCGACCACGCCTACGGCTATGCGGAGGCATTGGCCGACGGCGTGGTCCGGCCCGTCGTCTTCCTGGCGTATTCCGGCGAGGCGCACTGGCGCGACAGCGCGGGTGAGGAGTATTCGGCCCGCCTCGGTGAGCCGCTGAGCGCCGAACACACCGCCCGTGCGTGGCGCACCGCCTTGGATCCGGCAGGTGACTGGATGTCCAAGGTGCTCGTGGCTGCCGATACCCGGCTGCGCCAGCTGCGTGCGACCGGTATGCCCGATGCCGGTGGTCTGGTGATCGCCACCGATCAGGAGCGGGCCCGCGATTACGCCGAACTGCTGGAACACATCTCGGGCGAGCGGCCTGCCGTGGTGCTCTCGGATGATCCGTCCTCCTCGAACCGGATCGCCGAATTCAGCAAGAACACCCAGCCGTGGATGGTCGCGGTGCGCATGGTGTCCGAGGGCGTCGACGTGCCGCGGCTCGCGGTGGGCGTCTATGCGACCAGTGCCTCGACACCGCTGTACTTCGCCCAGGCTATCGGCCGGTTCGTGCGTGCGCGCAAGCCAGGTGAAACTGCCAGCGTGTTCCTGCCGTCGGTGCCGGTGCTGCTCGATCTGGCCGCGCAGCTGGAACTGCAGCGCGATCACGTCATCGGTAAGCCGCACCGCGAGCAGAACGGTCTCGAAGACGAACTCCTGATCGACGCGAACAAACAGAAGGACGAGCCGGGCGAGGACGAGAAGCCCTTCGTCGCACTCGCCGCGGACGCCGAACTCGACCAGGTGATCTACGATGGATCCTCCTTCGGCACAGCCACTTTCGCGGGCAGTGCGGAGGAGGCGGACTACCTGGGGATTCCCGGGCTGTTGGACGCGGAGCAGATGCGGGCGCTGCTGCGTGAACGTCAGTCCAAGCAACTCGCCGAACGCGGTGAGGCCGCGATGCCCGATCCCGGCCCGCAGGTCGCCTCGGCCGCCGAGCGGGTCGCGACCGCGGATAAACTCGGTGAGCTGCGTCGCGAGCTCAACAGCCTGGTCGCCATGCACCACCATCGCACCGGCAAGCCGCACGGTGTGATCCACGGTGAGTTGCGCCGCGAATGCGGTGGTCCACCAACGGCATTGGCCACCGCGGATCAACTCGGTGAGCGCATCGCCGCCCTGCGCCGTAAGTAACCGCGGCGATCGGTGTGCGATGGCCGATACGGGCCACGCGGCCATGGCACAGTCGATGGATCGGGTGAGTTCGGTGTGCGAAGCGCCGTCGCGGGCGCGGATCGACAGACCGTACAGCACCGTGGTGTAGAAGCCGGCCAAGGCCCCAGGTATCGGTGTCCGGAGGTAGCTCACCTTCCGCGACACCGCGATCCAAGCGCTCGCGGATGTCTTCGGTTGTCTCGCGCCGCTTTTCGACCAGGAAGTCGCGGATGGTTTCGCTGCGGGTGGTGCAGCCGGGTTCCACCGACACCGATGTGGGCGACCTACCTGCCGGTACCGCCGGAGCACGCCGCCGCGGCTCACCCGCGCCGGCGTCACCGATGTCGAGATCGAAACCGGCGAGCGCGGTTTCCGCTTCCGTGCCCGCCGCCCCGAGTGAATCCTTTCAGTGCACCGCTATTGCGGCCTCGAAGTAGTCCGCAGGATCGAGTGCATTGATCGGGGTCCAGCGGGAAGACTCGATCGGTACTGTCGAATCCTGCGGTGCCGCTTGGAAGTAGCCCTGGATCTCCAGCGCCAGGCGGGGGTTCTCGTCCACGCGGCGGGCCATGTCGTAGAACACCGCGAGGACGTGCAAGCAGCGGGCGGTGCGAGCCGAACAGGAGCAGTCCGTCCCGGCCGGGTCAGGTGCCGGGCTGATGCAGGCGTCGACCAGCGCTCGGTGCATCTCGTCGGTGAGAACTGTTGTATCCGGAATGATTTCGGCGATCGCGGTGATGGCCGAACGGGAAAGTGGCGCGACTTCGAGGTGGGTTACCGAGGCCTGCCCACCGCGGTGGATGGCGGCGCGCACGATGCGCCCTTCGATGGTCGTTTGGATACCACTGTTGCGGGCAATGCTGCGGGCGCGGGGGAGCAGCGAGTCGGGTCGGGTCTGGCGCAGTGGTTCGGCGAGCCGGACCCAGTCCATGCCCCATGCCGTGTATCCGAATTCGTTGTCCGCCATCAGTTCTCCCTCTTGCGGCGCAGGATTTCGATGAGCCGGTCGTCGTCGAGGCGGGCCAGCGCGGCGATCCCAGCGGAATCGTTGAGGTCCGCGAGGGCGGATTTGCGGTCGTGCATGCCCGCGATGTGTTCCTCGACGGTGGTGCCCGAGGTCAGGGTGGTAATGGTGACAGTGCGAGTCTGGCCGATGCGATGCACCCGGTCGGAGGCCTGGGCTTCGACGGCCGGATTCCACCAGCGGTCGAAATGGATGACATCGGCGGCACGCGTCAGGGTGAGACCGGTGCCCGCGGCGCGCAGACTCAGGATCAACACGGGCGCACCGTCTTCGGCCTGGAAGCCCGAAACGATCTCGGCCCGCTCGGCCTGATTCAGTCCGCCGTGGAAGAACGGCGCCCGCACCCCGAATTGCTCGTGCAGGTGGCGGACCAGCAGGTCGCCGGTGGCGCGATACTGGGTGAATATCAGTGTCGGGTCGCCGGTTTCGAGATTGTTGGCCACGATATCGGCGCACAGATCCAGCTTTCCGGACCGGCCCGCCAATTCACCGAGCTCACCGGTGATCAGTCCCGGATGGTTGCAGACCTGCCGGAGAGCGGTGAGCGCCGCGAGCACTCGGCTCTGCCGTCGCGCGCCGTGGCCGAAGCCGTCATCGATCGCCTTGTCGAGCAGTTGGTCGTAGAGCCGTTCTTGTTCGGTGGTCAGATCGCAGAGCAGATCGCTGTGGATCTTCGCGGGCAGCGATGCGGCGACCTGAGCCTTCTTGCGGGCCAACAGCACCGGTTCGAGCGCATCCCGCAGTCGGCCCGCCGCGGCCGCCGAACCATCGTGGATCGGCCGGACGAATCGACGGCGGAACTGGGCGCGATGCCCGAACAGCCGCGGCGCCACCAGATTCAGCAGCGCCCACAGCTCCTCGAGATGGTTCTCCACCGGCGTGCCCGTCAGCGCGACCTTCGCCTCAGCCGTCAATGCCCGCGCCGCCTTGGACACCTGGGTGCGCGGATTCTTCAACGCCTGCGCCTCATCGAAAACTACTGTCGCCCAGGACCGATCGGTCAACGCACCACCGTACAACCGCAGTATCGGATACCCCGTCACCACAATGGTCCCGGCCTCATCCGCGATCTGACCCCCACGCCACGCCACCGCCCGCAGCCCCGGCGCGAACCGCGTGATCTCATGTGCCCAGTTCCCGACCAACGACGTCGGACAAACCACGAGCTGCGCTCCGCTCTCGGCGCGCCCGAGCAGGAACCCGATGGTCTGCACCGTTTTCCCGAGCCCCATCTCATCGGCCAAGACCGCCCCGCCGTGCGCAGCGATCGTCTCGTGCAACCAACCCGCCCCGCGCAGCTGATACGGCCGCAACTCCGCTTTCAGTCCTGCTCGCAATTCCGCCCCTATGCACCGTGTTTCGCGCAACACCCGCATCGCACGCTCGGCGGACACGATCGATGTTCCGGCCGCGTCAGCGACGGCATGCGCCGCAACGGGCAGCGGCACCGTCTGCGCATCGCACGGTTCCAAGCCGTCCCGCAGTACTGCGCGCCAAGCATGTACGGACGGGCCCGCGTCACGGAAGTCCAGATTCAACAGCTCGTCCGGATCAACGAGTGCGCAATCGACATCCGTGACCTCGATGGCGCCGTCCGGACCCGTCGGCACTGCTAGGGAGAGCGCTTCCCGATCGCCATCGGGTGCGCGGCCGGGCGCGGATCCGTTCCAAGTCCACAGCGCGAACATATGGCGGTCGGGTAGGTAGGTGGCCTGTGTGCTGGGCAGAGCGGTCCCCTAGTTCGTCGTATGGTGTACGGAGTATTATAACAACGTACAGCGTGCCGAATTAATTCCGAGAGGACAACGTGACCGACCAGGCGAAACAGTTGATGAGCCTGCTCTGGCGACATGCTGTGCCGCCGCGATCCGGTGGGCGCGGCCCGAAGCCGACGGTGAGTGTCGATGAGGTCGTCGTCGCCGCGATCGCCCTCGCCGATCGGAAGGGGTACGAGAAGGTGTCGATCCGCGCGGTCGCCGCCGACCTCGGTCTGCGCCCGATGAGCCTCTATACCTATGTGCCGAGCAAGGAGGCATTGACCGTGTTGATGGTCGACACAGTCGCACTGGAGGATGTACCCATCCCGGCCGATCTCCCGGTCCGTGACCGAATGTCCGCGATCGCCGAACAGGTCCGTGCGGAACTGATCGCGCATCCGTGGCTGCTCGAGGTGCCACCTTGGCGGCTCGTGCTCGGTCCGGGCCGGATGCGCCGATACGAACGGCAGCTGGCTGCGATCGAGGGGGTCGGGTTATCCGATCTGGCTATGGATCGGGTGATCGCGGTGCTGTCGGAATTCGCGACCGGCAATGCGCGGATGGCGATCGCCGGAATCCGCAGTACCGCGGAGCTGACCGACGCGCAGTGGTGGGAGCAGCACGGCCCGCTGCTGACCGAGGTCATGTCGGTCGAGGAGTTCCCGATCGCCTCGCGGGTCGGTGCGGCGGTAGGCGAACGCTATCAAGCGCCGTCGGACCCGCCGGGCGACTTCGCCTTCGGTCTCGGGAAACTGCTCGACGGCATCCTGTCCGGAGTAGTGGGACCGCAAACGCCGACAGCGGGCGACCTGTAGGTCGCCCGCTGTCGTCTATCAGCGATGTTCTGTTGTTCGATGCTGTTGTGTCGGGACGCGAGGACTGGTCAGAGCGTGGGAGCCGATTCCGCGTCGATCACGGCTTCGAGCTCACGCAAGCGATCCATGTGTTCATTCGCGTGGTGCTGGCAGAAGAGCAACTCGCCACCTGCGGGCAATACGGCACGAACTCGTGCGGCAGCACCGCAGCGGTCGCAACGATCGACCGCGGTCAGTGGGGTGCTTGTCAGGGTTCCTGGCATGACTCCTCCGTCCTGGCTCCCGGCACTACAGTCCGTTCACCTGGTGTGGGGCCCGTGGTCACTCCGCGGGCTCGCTACCGCTACTTCCCAGCAGGGGTATGACTACTCTGTCAGACGTTCGGGACGGGGGCTTTGTTCCCGGAAGTGATTCTGTGTGTTTTCGATAACACCACCTGGGATTTCGCTACTGGCGAACATCACCGGTTACGTATCGAACTCCACTCGACCACGATCACGAACAGGCCTATCCAGTTGTCTACCGGGAGATTACCCGTGATCCATGACACTCACACGCTCGTTCACATTTGCACACTCACCGATTGGCTGACCGCCCGGCAAACCGGCGAGTACCGCCCCGAGTCGTTCGAGGAGATCGGGTTCATCCATCTCTCCACGCCACAGCAGGCGCATCTGCCCGCCAACCGACTGTTCGCCGGACGGCGGGATATGGTGCTACTGCGTATCGATCCGGCCCGCCTCGGCGCGCCGGTGAAATGGGAACCGGGCGTGCCCACCGATCCGGAATCGATGCTGTTCCCACATCTGTACGGTCCGTTGCCGGTGGGCGCGGTCAGCGCAGTGGTCGAGTACCAGCCCGGGGCGGACGGCACCTTCGCAGCGCTCGACCCGAACTTCCCGGCGTCCTGACCTACCGCTCCCTGACCTACCGCTCCCTGACCTCGCGCGCCACGATGGCGGCCTGAACGCGAGAGCGCACACCGAGTTTGGTGAGCACGCGCGAGACATGTGTTTTGACTGTTGTCTCACCGATGAACAGCCGCGCGGCGATCTGCGCATTCGACAGACCGTCGCCGAGACAGTCGAGCACCTCGCGTTCGCGTTCGGTCAGCTCGTCCAGGCCGTCCGGCGCGGGCCGGCTCGGCTCGCCATCGGTCGAGGCGAACGCATTGATCACCGCGGCGGTCACCTCGGGCGCGAGCACACCGTCACCGGCGGCCACCGCGCGCACCGCATCGACAAGTGCTTGTCCCGAAGCGGATTTCAGCACGAACCCGGACGCGCCGGCGCGCAACGTACGGAAGACGTACTCGTCCAGGTCGAAGGTCGTCAGGATGAGCACCCTGGCCAGGCCGCCGTCGGTGATCCGGCCGGTTGCGGTGATGCCGTCGACGCCCGGCATGCGCACATCCATCAGCACCACATCCGGGCGCAGTACCTTCGCCTGTGCCACCGCGATATCGCCGTCGGCGGCCTCACCGACGACTTCGATGCCCCCAGCGGTCTCCAGGATCATCCGCAGTCCGGCCCGGATCGCGCCGTGGTCATCGGCGATCAGTACCCGGATCATGACATCTCCGTCGTCGAGATCGGCAGTCGCGCAAGGACTTCCCAGCCACCTGCGCCCGGCCCGGCGGTGAAGGTGCCGCCGAGCGCCGCGGCTCGTTCCCGCATATTCATCAGACCACTGTGGCGCGCGTCGTCGGGTGGTCGATTGCGCACCGGGACCGTTGGATTGCGCACCGAAAGGGCCAGATCCGTTGCCTCCGTGCGCACATCGATATCGACCACCTGACCCGGTGCGTGTTTCATGGCATTCGTCAGTGCTTCCTGGACGATTCGGTAGGCCGCCTGGTCGACCGCGCTCGGCAACGCCGTCCCGTTCAGCGAATCCCGCACGCGCACGGTGATTCCGGCGGCGCGGGCCGCATCGACGAGAATCGGCAGCTGAGCCAGTTTGCGCGGCGCGGCCGCATCGTCCTCGGCGCCGTCGTCGCGGCGCAGCAGACCGATCATGGTGCGCATCTCCTGCAGCGCGCTGACACTGTTGGACCGGATCGACGAAATGATCCCGGCCACAGCGGGATCGGTTTCCCGCCGGGCCAGCACCCCGAGCGCCGCTTCGGACTGGATGGCGATGGCCGACAGATGTCCGGCGATCACATCGTGCAGATCGCGCGCCATCGTCTTGCGTTCGTCGGCGATGGCGGCGCGCCGATCCAATTCGGCGACCAGTGTCATCGCCTGCGCGCGTTTGCGTTCGGCCTCGGCGATCTCCTTGTGCCCGCGCACCGACAGCGCCCACCACAGCGGCGTCGCGACGAACGCGAACAGCGCGGCGATGGTGATCACCGCGACCCGCCAGTCGCCGAGCACGAGCGCCAGCACGGTCAGTACGGCCGAGGCCACCCCGCAAATCGTGACCAGCGAGCGTGATCGCGTGGGCGCGGCATACAGCACACCCGCATAGATCAGATCCGAATAGATAAGCCAGACCGGCACCGTCGGACCGAGTGCGAAATCGATGGCGAACGGGATCAGCCCGATACCGAGTGCCGACATCGGCATGCGCCGCCGCAGGAAGCTCGCCACACAGATCAGCGCGAGCACCCCGAACCGCACCGGCAGCGACGGATGGCGGCTCAGGTCACTGGCCATCTCGGCCAGTCCGGTGAGATAGAGCGCGGCGCCGAGGACGAGCGCGAAGGCGGCGACCAGCGCGTCCTGCGCGGTCGCCGACAAAGCATCCCACTGCCGTCGCATCGCCCCATCACAGCACATGCCCCCGCGCCCCCGGGTCCGCCGAAAGAATGAGCCCGGGTCGGTTCGATGACCCGGGCCCAGGTGATCGCGGGCGTTGCGTGCTGCGGTCGCGGGCCTGTTGGGCGATCAGCCGCTTTCGCCGGTTAGGGTGGAGGTGTGAACGTCGATGTCACCGCCCTGCCCGGGATCGGGGTACGCAAAGACTTCCAGCTGCGGTCGGGCCGCCGGATCGGTGTGGTCGATCACCGCGACGGCGGCATCGATCTGATCGTCTCCAAACCCGATGACCCGGACTCCTGCGCCGCGCAAGTACCGCTGACTCCCGACGAGGCCGCGGTGCTCGCCAACCTACTCGGCTCGCCGCAGCTGGTGGCGAAGCTACGCGAGGATCACCGCGACCTACCTGGGATCACTACCCGCCAGCTACCCATCGCCGAGGATTCGCCATACGAGGGCCGCACCCTCGGCGAGACCGGAATGCGCACGCGCACCAAGGCTTCCATCGTCGCGGTAATGCGCGCGGGGCAGCTGCATCCCTCGCCGGGACCGGATTTCACTTTCACCGCCGATGACATACTCGTGGTCGTCGGTACCCCCGACGGTCTGGACACGGCCGCGAAGATCCTGACGCACGGGTGAGAGCGTGAACGAAACCGCGCTCGCCCTCATCGAGCTCGGGGCGGTGTTATTCACCCTCGGCATGCTCGGGAGAGTGGCGGCACGCTTCGGCATGTCCCCGATTCCGCTGTATCTGCTCGGCGGGCTGGCCTTCGGCCAGGGTGGCTTGGTAGAACTGGGTGCCGCGAACGAATTCGGCCATATCGCAGGCGAAATCGGCGTCGTACTGCTGTTGCTACTGCTCGGCCTCGAATACACCGCGGCAGAATTGGTGACCGGATTGCGCCGCTCCTGGGCCGCAGGCCTGGTCGATCTCGTCGCGAACGCGACGCCCGGCGTGGTGGTCGCCCTGATACTCGGCTGGGGGATGACCGGAGCGATCACCATGGCCGGGGTCACCTATATCTCGTCATCGGGCATTGTCGCCAAAGTACTGAACGACCTCGGTCGCCTCGGTAACCGGGAAACCCCGGTGATTCTGTCGATCCTGGTCTTCGAGGATCTCGCGATGGCGATGTATCTGCCGATCCTCACCGCGATCCTGGCCGGCACGAGCTTGCTGAGCGGGTTGACGGTGCTCGGTCTGGCCCTGGCCACTGTCACTGTCGTCTTGGTCGTTGCGCTGCGCTACGGCCGGTACGTCTCGGCAATCGTGGACAGCGCCGACCGGGAGGTATTCCTGCTGAAGCTGCTCGGCGCGGCGCTGCTGGTCGCCGGGCTGGCATCGACGCTGAATGTTTCGGCGGCGGTCGGCGCATTCCTGCTCGGCATCGCGATCTCCGGGTCCACCGCACACGAGGCGACCAAATTGCTGGAACCGATCCGGGATCTGTTCGCGGCCATCTTTTTCGTGGCCTTCGGATTCAGCACCGATCCGCGGGCCATTCCGCCGGTACTCGGCTGGGCGATCCTGCTCGCGGTGGTGACCGTGCTCACCAAGGTCGCCACCGGCTGGTGGGCGGCGAGTCGGCAGGGTATCCGCCGGATGGGCCGGGCGCGTGCGGGCGCGGCACTGGTCGCGCACGGCGAATTCTCCATTGTCATCGCGGGTTTGGCGGTGGGCATGGGCGCGGTCGACGTCCAACTCGCCGCGCTGGCCTCGGCCTATGTGCTACTGATGGCGGTGCTCGGCCCGATCGCGGCCCGCGTCGTCGAACCGGTCATCGGCATGGTGCAGCGCCGCTTCAACCCCGCCGTCAGCACCGGATAGCGGCTGCGCCGCCATGGAACTCGTCCCGGTATCGGCGGCAGCCGCGGAAATCCGGGGCGCCGCAAGCGGATTCGTCGACACTGGTGCCGACGCCGCGGAAGTTGACTCGCGTTCGGTACGCAGGCGTTCGATGCGCCGCCAGAAGGTCGACGCGACGAATCCGACCGCCAAACCGATCAGAGCCGCGCACATATGCCCGTAGTCGGTGAAGGTCGGTCCGATCAGCAGCCCCGAACCGAGGAACACGACGATGACACCCGCCCACAGTGCGCGGACCACACCGCGGAAGTGGAACGCCATGGCGGCCAGAACCGCGGTGAACCCGTAGCTGGTGCCGACATCCGCCGCATACTGCACCCGCACCGGGATGACGTGGTGGTCGATAGCGTGGTCGATCGCGGTGACGGTGAGCAGCGTCGCGCCGATATGTCCGGTCGCGAACAGCAGAATCCAGCGACTGGTGCCGAGCCAGCGTTCGACGAAGCCCATGACCACCAGAATCTCCGCGATGGTGACCCACGGAAATTGCCCCTGGGTCCAGAACGCCGAGGCCACCAGCACCTGGATCGGGTTGTGCTGCATGTTGTAGAGGTTGGTGGAGGCCGAGAAGATCAGCCTGCGCTCCACCGAATCACCGACCCCGCGCAGCGTCCACCAGGTGACGAACAGGGTGAACGCGTAGGCCGTGCTGGCCGGTGCGCCGGACAGGTGCTGGCGCAGTTCGGGCAGTAGTCGGCGCACCAATCGGGGCCGACGTGCCCACGACCAGACCGCGCGCAACTCGTCACCGAGGTCGACGGTCTGCGTCCAGGGGGAGTGGATTCGGCGCAAAGTGGGGGCAACCACATGGACAAGTCTGCCGGTTCCGAGGTGCTTCTGCGCGCAGACCCGGCCGGTCTGTGTCCTGGCTCACTGAGCTGGTCTTTCCGCCCTGACACCCGGGCCACCATCGGTGCGGCGCTGGTGATGGGCGTCGCGGTCTGCGGCATGCACTGCACCGGTATGTTCGCGATGCATGAGCAGAACGGCCATCACATGCACCCACCCGCGGGCGCGGGCGCGACCCAACTGCTGACTCCGCTGACGGTCGGCGTCGGCATGGTCACCATGATGCTGCTGCTGCATATCGGCATCACCGATGTCGAGGATGACGGGGTGCGCGTGGACCGCGCCCGGCGCGCTACTGGCCGACCAGGGACTGAGCCGCATCGCCCTGAGATCGCCCGGAAGCTTGTCGCACAGGCGATTTCGAAGGGTTCAGTGGCGCGGTACCTCGGTCCGCGTCGGCCAGTGCGCGGTCGGCGGTATCTGCGGTTCCACCGGTGGCAGCGGCGGCAGCGGATCGGTTTTGGCACGCGGTGCGGTGCGCAGCGGCGGCAGCTCTGCACTGCGATCGATCTCGGTCAGGCTGACGCTGATGAGCAGCAGCATCGTCACCACGCTGATCACGACGATGATCGGCGCGATCAGCTCCATAGCACCGGTCCCTTCGGGGCTGTGCATTTCTCCGGTGTGCGCATGCATCGCAGACATCCCGGTGTAATGCATGCCGCATACGGCCACACCCATGATCAGTCCGGCACCGGTGGTTGCGAAAAATCCCTTGACCCGCAACGTGAACCAGAGCGCAACCGTCGCCGCCACCACCGCGATGACGATCGACAGCCCGACTCGCCTCGCGTCATAGCTGATCATCGCATTCGACTTCATCGCAAACATGCCCATGTAATGCATGGCCCCGACGCCGAGGCCGGTGATCGTTCCCCCGGCCAGCAGGCCGCGCAGCGACGGTTCGGGTTTGACCACGATGAACAGCCCGATGCCGACCACGGCTATCGCGGTGATCGCACTGAGCAGAGTGAGCGGAATGTCGTACCGGATCTCGGTGCCGCGGATCGAAAAGCCCAGCATCGCAATGAAATGCATGACCCAGATGCCGGTGCCGCCGATGGCGACGGCCGCGCTGAGCAGCCAGCCGATTCGATCCTTGCCGCTGCGGGCGCGCGCGGCGCATTGCAAGCCGAGCAGGCACCCGGTGACCGACATGGTGTAGGCCAGCAGCGGGGTCAGCAGACCGTAGCTGAAATGGTAGATGTCGAGCACGCACGCCCCCACTGCCGAAAATCGACGATTGAAACAACAGCGGGTCAAACGATACGACAGCCGAGTGCCCGATGGGAGCCGAAATCTATCGGAATATAAGTGGTTTCGGTCACATTCAGGTTTGATTGAAACCTGAATTGGTTACGCGCGGGACGCTGTCTCGGTTGCCGCCCTGTGGCTGATCGGTTGCGCCACATAACGCCGAAAGTGACTGTTGTAGAAGCGATTCGGCTCAATGCGATGGAAACCCCGATGGGTGCAGCCGGATTCGACAATAGCGGCCCGTGGCGGAGCGAATGCGGGCAGAGTTGCCGGTCGATCGGACGACGAGAAGGCCGGTTGCGAAAAACGAAGCGCCCGCGCTGTCAGGCGCGGGCGCTTCGGAAAAATCGAGCAGAACGAACTAGTCGAGGTAGTCGCGCAGGACCTGCGAGCGGCTCGGGTGGCGCAGCTTGCTCATGGTCTTCGACTCGATCTGGCGGATGCGCTCACGGGTGACCCCGTAGACCTGGCCGATCTCATCGAGGGTGCGCGGCTGGCCGTCGGTCAGGCCGAAGCGCAGCCGGACCACGCCCGCCTCGCGCTCGGACAGCGTCTCCAGCACCGACTGCAGCTGATCCTGCAGCAGCGTGAAGCTCACCGCGTCCACCGCGACGACGGCCTCGGAGTCCTCGATGAAGTCGCCGAGTTGGCTGTCGCCCTCATCGCCGATGGTCTGGTCCAGCGAGATGGGCTCACGCGCGTACTGCTGGATCTCGAGGACCTTCTCCGGCGTGATGTCCATTTCCTTGGCCAGCTCCTCCGGAGTGGGCTCGCGGCCCAGATCCTGGAGCAGCTCGCGCTGGATGCGGCCGAGCTTGTTGATGACCTCGACCATATGCACCGGAATGCGGATGGTGCGGGCCTGATCGGCCATGGCGCGGGTGATGGCCTGCCGGATCCACCAGGTGGCGTACGTGGAGAACTTGTAGCCCTTGGTGTAGTCGAACTTCTCCACCGCGCGGATCAGACCGAGGTTGCCCTCCTGGATCAGGTCCAGGAATGCCATGCCGCGGCCGGTGTAGCGCTTGGCAAGCGAGACCACCAGACGCAGGTTGGCTTCCAACAGGTGGTTCTTGGCGCGGTTGCCGTCGCGCACGATCCAGGTGTAGTCGCGGCGCATCGCGACCGGCAGCTTCTCGCCCTGTTCCGCGAAGTCGCGCACCTTCTCCGCCGCGTAGAGACCGGCCTCGATCCGCTTGGCGAGTTCGACCTCCTCCTCGGCGTTGAGCAGAGCGACCTTGCCGATCTGCTTGAGGTAGGCGCGCACCGAGTCGGCCGATGCGGTGAGTTCGGCATCCTTGCGGGCCTGGCGCAGCGCCTCGGATTCCTCCTCGTCCCAGACGAAGTCACCGGAGGCCTTGTCCGCGGCGGACGGTTCGTCGGTCTCGCCCTCCTCGACTTCCTCGGCGACGTCCTCGACCAGTTCCTCCGCCTCGTCGGCGAGATCGTCCTCGGAGACCTCGAGATCGCCGAGATCCTCGATGTCGAGATCCTCGGACTCGAGGTTCTCGTCGCCGCCGGATTCGCCGTCGGGTCCGGCCTTCTTCGGTCCGGCCTTCTTGGCCGGGCCCTTCGTCGGCTTCGCGGCGGCGGCCTTCTTGGCCGGAGCCTTCTTGGCGGCGGCCTTCTTGGCCGGGGCCTTCTTCGCGGCAGCCTTGCGGACCGGCCGTGCTTCGGTTATATCTGCGGAGTCGGCATCGGCCGATTCGGCGGTCTGACGGGTCGTGGCTACCACGTACGCCCTTTCGTGACGGTCTCGTGCGGCGTCACGCCAGAGTGGTGTTCCGGCGGAGCGGTCTGTCGGGTTTCACCGGCTGAACGCCGGGTCTGGGGTTTCCGGCTCGCGGCCGGAGTACGTTCCATTGTAACGATCGAACCAGGGTACCTACGGCACGATCCCGGCAACGGCTAATGCCGCACCCTCCGCGCGTCTACGGTGCGATGCCGGCATCGATGGCCATGGCCGCACCCACGATGCCCGCGGTGTTCTCCAGTCGGGCGGGAATCACCGGGGTTCGGTTGGTGAGCAATGGAATCCATTGCTCGGCATCGCGGCTGATGCCGCCACCTGCGACGAAGACCTTCGGCCAGAACAAATTCTCCAGGCCGCCGAGCACAATGCTGACCTGAGCGGCCCATTGCTCGTAGGTCAGGCCGTCGCGATCCTTGATCGAGGCGGCGGCGCGGTGTTCGGTCTCCATGCCGCCGATCTCGAGATGGCCGAGTTCGGTATTGGGCACCAGCGTGCCGTGGAACAGCAGCGCCGAGCCGATGCCGGTGCCGAAGGTCAGCAGCACCACCAGACCGTCGAATTCCTTTGCCGCGCCAAAGCGATCTTCGGCCAGACCGGCCGCGTCGGCGTCGTTGAGCACGGTGACCGCGCGGCCGTCGAGTGCCGCGGAGAACAGCGCCCGTGCGTCGGTGCCGATCCACGCCTTGTCGATATTGGCGGCCGTCTGCGCGACGCCTTGCAGCACGACCGAGGGCAGCGTGATGCCGACCGGGCCGTCCCAATCGGCCCGGGCGACCAATTCGGCGACCGCGTCGGCGACCGCCTTTGGTGTCGAGGGATGCGGTGTCAGGATCTTTATCCGCTCATGGACCAATGCTCCGGTGGCCAGATCCACTGCGGCGCCCTTGACGCCGCTGCCACCGATATCGATACCGAATGCGTGCCCCCGAGCGGACATGACGTTCCCTCGTTCCCTGTGCTGGCCGATGTGAAGAACACGTCGCCGCACAGGAACGCACCACCGGCTGGTCGCGGAGCATGCGGTGATGTGCCCGACGACGGCGTTGTGTCGTGCACGACAAGAGTAATGGCGGGCATCGGTTCCCGTTTGCCGAGGATGTGTGATGGCATGGGGGCATGCCGGAGACCACAGCGTCAGTTACCGCCCGCCCGACCGCGATGCCATCCGAGGATGTTGCCGAATTGCGCCGGATCGCGGTGCAACTCGCCGAAACCGCGGCCGCGCATGTGCGCTCGCGCCGGACCGAGGTATTCGGCCCGGAGGGTGCGCGCGACGGGGTCGTGCAGGCCAAGGGCCACCCCACCGATCCGGTGACGATCGTCGATACCGAAACCGAGGATCTGATCCGCCGCCTGCTCGACGAAGTGCGCCCCGGCGATCCGATCCTCGGTGAGGAGGGCGGCGGTAGCCTGGCCAACGGTGACGCGGACACCGTGCACTGGGTCGTGGACCCGATCGACGGCACGGTGAACTTCCTGTACGGCATTCCCGGCTATGCGATTTCGGTGGCCGCGATGCGCGACGGACGCCCCCTCGCCGGGGCGGTGGTCGATGTCGCGCGAGCGGCCACCTACAGCGCCGGACTGCGGATGGGAGCAACGAAGGTGACCGGTGACGGCGCCGTGGAACACCTGCGCTGCACGCCGGTGCGATCGGCGGCGATGGCCTTGGTGGCCACCGGATTCGCGTACGGCAAACACCGCAGGGCCAGGCAGGCGGAGTTGATCGCGCAGATCCTGCCGGAGATCCGCGATATCCGCCGTCTCGGCGCGGCGGCACTGGATCTGTGCTTCGTCGCCGAGGGCCGCGTCGACGCGTACTACGAACACGGACTCAACGCGTGGGACTGGGCGGCGGGTGCTTTGGTCGCCGCGGAGGCGGGTGCGGCGCTGCGCTTGCCCGCGGCGACCAGCCCGGGGGCGGCAGGTGAACTGGTCGTTGCCGCCGCACCGGGCGTCGCGAACGAATTGACCGAACTGTTCGAGCGTGTCGGCGCGACCACCGCGATCCCGGACGCCTGAAAACGGATCGCCCCGGTCTGCCGAAGCGGCAGACCGGGGCGATTAGGTCGGTTCAGGAAAGATCAGCAGCGTGCCGTGCGCGCCGCGGAAAGCAGTTTGGGATCGATCGACGTGGATCCGCCCGGTGCCGGATTCTTCAGCGATTTCAGCACTTCCTCGGCATCGGGGCTGGGCCGCAGCGATTCGCCGAATACCGAACCGAGCACCAGGTCCACGGTATCGTCGTTGCGCTGATCCTCGATCAGCTCGGCACAGGGCGCGACCAACTGGACCGAGGCGGCGGCCGGCCGGCCGTTCACGCCGAAGCGGATCTGGCCGGTGCAGTTCAGGTCGCCGTTGACATAAACCGGATCGTTACCGAATTGCTGTCCCGGCGCGCTCGCGAAGCCCAGATCACCGAGCGCCGAGGCGATGTGCGAGGCCTGACCGCTCTTATTGTTCGCGTTCAGCACGCGGACCTTCGACGAGGCCAGCGCCGCCGGTTCGACGTCGGTCAGCCGCGATTGCCCTACCCGCTGACCCATCGGGGCCGGTTGAGGCGATTTCGCGTCGGTGGCCGGGCTCGGCGAATTGCACGCCATCGCGGTTCCGCTGCTGTCCTCGGTGGTCAGGGCCTTGATCCACACCACAGTGCAGATCAGGAGTAGGACGCCGACCAAGATCAACCATGGCTGGTTGCGTCGCCGGAGGAAGGGTTGACCCGTTCGATCCGTTGCGCTGCCTTCGGTGATGAGTGAAACCACGTGCATACTCTACGAAAATGTGTCCGCGCCAGTGCGTAAGGTCTCGGCGAGTTCACGGTTGGTGTCGATTACCGCTCAGTTTCGAATCATCTGTGTTTTGATTGCGACTTTTGCTGTGGCGTCCGCTATTGTCTGGCGGCCCAGATCGAAACATCGCAGCCCAAACGGTGGTCGGTCGCGGGAACAAGAAGGGCATGTCCTGCGTTTACCGAGCGCTATCAAAGGTGGGTCCGCATGATCCGCAGTGATAGGGGACCGGTGTACGTGTGACGTGCACCACCGGCGGGGCGGAGCTGGTCATTCCGATTCCGAGGAATCGGTGTGAGTGGCCCGGTCCGGGATATACGGAGTAAGGACGAGGGGAAGACGACATGGCAACCGACTATGACGCACCGAGGCGCACTGAATCCGACGAGGTGTCGGAAGATTCGCTGGAGGAGCTGAAGGCTCGTCGCAACGAGGCACAGTCCGCCGTCGTGGATATCGACGAATCCGATACCGCGGAGTCGTTCGAGCTTCCCGGCGCGGACTTGTCCGAGGAAGTCCTGACAGTTCGGGTGATCCCGAAGCAGGCCGACGAGTTCACCTGTTCCAGCTGTTTCCTGGTCCATCACCGGAGCAGGCTGGCCAGTGAGAGTGGCGGTCAGCTGATCTGCATGGACTGTGCAGCCTGATTTCCGGCGCGAGATCTGATCTCCAGCCCGAGATCAATGGTCAGCCCGCGCTCGGCACGCCCGGCCTCAGCCAGGTATGCCAAGCGCGGCCAAGACCCGGCCCGGCCGTCGCGTACTGATCAACCAGTACGGCGTCGGATCGTCCGGGTCGTCGAGTACAAGTAGCACCATCGGCCCCACCCATGGCCGATGTTGGACATAGGCGGCGGGGTCGAGCTGGCGGCCCAGCGCCGCACTCTTGGCGGTGGGGGCCACCGTGGCCGATCTGGCAACGAAGTTCACCGGCAAATGCGCGCGATCGGCGCGGAGTTCGCGGACGCCGGAACCGTCCTGGGCGACCTCCACCCGATGACGGCTCAGCCACAACAGCACCCACACCGGTACCGGAAACAGCAACGCGTAGGGCAACCAGGCGCGCAGACCAGGTGCGCCCATATGTATTTCGGCGGCCAGCAAGCCGGCGACGGCGAACGCGATCGGCCACCACCACAGCGGCACCCACAGGCGCTCGCGGTAAGGCTCGAAGCTTCGCTGTTGATCGTCCATAGTCACTGGGTTGGGCTGGTCCGACACGACTCAACACTAATTCACCGAGGTCGAGGGCGTACGCGTAGGCTCGGACAATGTGAGCGCCCTTTCACCCATACCTTTGCTGAGGCTTGATCCCGGCATCCCCGTGCCAACGCGTGCCCACCACGGAGACGCGGGCGTGGACTTGTGCACCACAGAGGACGTCATCATCGAACCGGGGGAGCGCGTGCTGGTCGGCACCGGTGTCGCGGTCGCACTGCCGGTCGGCACGGTCGGCCTGATCCATCCCAGGTCTGGACTCGCCGCGAAAACCGGTCTGTCCGTGGTGAATACGCCGGGCACCGTCGATGCGGGCTATCGGGGCGAAATCAAGGTGTGCCTGATCAATCACGATCCGCGCACCCCGATCGAATTGCGTCGCGGCGATCGGATCGCGCAGCTGCTGGTGCAGCGGGTGGAACTGGTCGATTTCGTGGAGGTCGACGTACTCGACGACACCACGCGGGGAGCGGGCGGTTACGGGTCGAGCGGTGGCCACGCCAGTCTGGCCGCGTCGACCGCCGAGGTGGCCACTCTCGGCAAGGAGGCATGACCGGCATGTTCGGGAAGAGACGCAAGTCCAGCGGACGTGAGGAATACGCCGAGGATCGGTACGACGAATACGGCGAGTACGCCGCTTACGGCGACGCGGGTTACGGCGACGCGGGTTACGGCGACGCGGGTTACGACGACGCGGGTTACGACGACGCGGGTTACGACGACGCGGGTTACGACGATGAGCCGATCACGGACGAGAGTCCCATCATCGATCCGATCACCGACGAGAACCCCATCATCGATCCGATCACCGACGAGAATCCGATCGTCCCAGCCGCTTACGTCGCCGCGCACTACGACGACGAACCCGAGTTCGACGAACCCGAGTACGACGAGCACGAGTACGACGATGACGATGACGTGGATGTGCCGAAATCCGGCCCGTACGACTACGACGAGGTGGCCGAACTGCTGGACAATGTGTCCGATCAGCGCCTCGATCTGGGTTCGGTGATCCTGCCGGTGCCGCCGGGCGGCCAATTGCAGGTCGAGATGACCCCGGACGGCACGCCGCAGGCGGTGCACCTGGCTACCGAACACGGTCGGATCACGGTCGCGGCCTATGCCGCGCCCAAGTCGGCGGGCCAATGGCGTTCGGTGGCAGCGGATCTGGCCGAATCGCTACGCAAGGACGGCGCCAGGGTCGCGGTGGAGACCGGACCGTGGGGCCGGGAACTGCTCGCCATCACCGAGGGCGCGGACCTGCGCTTCATCGGGGTGGATGGTCCGCGATGGATGGTGCGGCTGGTGGCCGCGGGTCCGGAGGGCGCCGCCGATGACGGTGGGCCGCTGGTGCGGGCCGCGCGAGCGATCTTGACCGAGACCGTGATTCGACGCGGCGACGATCCGATGCCGGTGCGCGAGCCGCTGGCCGTCGTGCTGCCACCGGAGCTGGCCGAGCAGCTGGCCGCCGCGCATCAGGCGCAGGTGGACGCACAGCAGCAGGCAATGGCCGCACAGCAGGCCGCGGTCCAGCCCACACCCCAGCCGCTGGTCCCGCGGCGCATGCCGAATGAACCGCGCCGCGGTGCCGACGGCTCCGCCATGCAGCAGCTCGGGCTCAACTAGAACGCCGCGAGTCCCGCGTTTCCGAGAATCGCGGGATCCGCGCCGAGCTCATCGAGGGTGATCCGGATCAGCTCGGCGCGCGGGATCAGCTCGGCCCATTCCTCGGCGACCGACAGCGGGTGAACCGGATCGTCGACGGCGGTGACGATGGTGACGGGCACCTCGACGGTGCCGAGTCGTTCCGCATCGGGCCACTTGTAGTCGGCGGCCTCCTGTAGCGCCTCGGGCAGCCGCGGCCACTGCGAATGCCAGGACTGGGTGAGCGCATCGGCGAGCCAGCGCGGGCTGCTCGCGCGCATGCGTTCGACCACCGCGTCGAGCCCGTCCGCACGTAACTGGGCAGCGGTGGCGGCAGCGCTGAGCGCGGCCGGGCACGCGGCGGTATCGGGACCGGTCCAGGCCGGTAGCGCCGCCACTACGCCGGTTGCTGCCCCAGGATGTTCAGCCGCCCATTCGAGTGCGACCGCCGCGCCGAGGGAGATCCCGGTGGCCAGGACCGGCCCGCGCCTCGCGGCCCCATCGAGCGCCGCCCGGTACCCGGCAACCACTCCGCGCGGGTCTGGTTCGACGGCGATGAATTCGATTCCGCGTGCCGCACAAGCCGCTCCGAAGGCGCGGCGGGCGAAGTCGGCATCCGAACCGGTTCCCGGCAACGCCACAGCGATCGGGGCGCGGCCGCTGCGGTCCGGCGCGAAATGTGGGGAGTCGAACACCGGTCCGAGCGTAGCGGGGTGAGGGTTGCCCATCTACAGTGGCGGGTATACGGCCTTAAGCCGGTCGTTACCGGAACAACCATGATGGCGTGGGACCCACGTCGTCTTGCTCCACGCAGGAGAGCGTCAAATGTCATCCGCCGCCTCAGGTTATTTTCGCCGACTGAGCCGCAGGCTGACCGAGGATCTCGATCAGTTGGACGCCGAGGAACTCGCCGAATCGGCCGATGCGTCGGGTGCCTGTCGGGCTTCGGACTGTCAGCGCGGTGAGGAGGCGACCATGCTCGGCCGACTACGCAGTGTCGAGGCGTGTCCGAAGTCCGTCGGCGCCAGTGTTCAGGCAGAATTCTTCGACGGCACCGACGCCATCAGTCTGGTGTGGATCGGTCGCCGCCGTATTCCCGGTATCGAACCGGGACGCAAGATCCTTGTCCGCGGTCGTGTGGGTGACCGGGATGGTCGTAAGGTGATCTACAACCCCTACTACGAATTGCGTGAGAACAGCTGACGTATGCCATCGAGCAACGAGAACGCCGCGGAGATCCACACCCGAGGTCGTGAGCCGATCGACGCGGGCCCGTCCGACGTCGTAGATCGCTCTGTAGACGCCGAAACCGAAGAGGCCGAACAAACCCTCCTGGAGCAGTTGGGCGGCTTCAGCGGCCTGATCTACTCGACGCTGCCGGTGCTGGTCTTCGTGCCCGTGAACACCTTTGCCGGGCTCACCGCGGCGATCTGGTCGGCACTCGGCGTGGCTGCCGCGATTCTGGTGTGGCGGCTGGTGCGGCGCAGCCCCATCCAGCCCGCGATCTCGGGCTTCGTCGGGGTGGGCATCTGCGCGTTCATCGCCTACCGCATGGGTGAGGCGAAAGGCTTCTTCCTGTTCGGCATCTACACCAGCCTGGTCTACGCCGGGGTTTTCCTGGTGTCGATGCTGGTGCGCTGGCCGCTGGTCGGCGTGATCTGGGGTGTGCTCAACGGCCACGGCACCGAATGGCGGTCCGACCGCCGCGTCGTGCGCCTCTACGACCTGGCGACTACCACCTGGGTGATCGTTTTCGGCGCGCGTTATCTGGTGCAGTCGCAGCTCTACGACACCGATCGCACCGGCTGGCTGGCCTTCGCGCGCATCGCGATGGGCTGGCCGCTGACCGGCGTCGCGCTGGCAGTCACCGTGTGGGCGGTGCGCCGGGCCGGACATCTGCCGGTGCGCCGGGATACGGCCGCCGAAACGGCCTAGGAATTCCCACCCCGAATTCCGCTGGGGTGTTAACGAATCGCCGCCGGAGGTGGGGGAGTACCCACCCTGGGGTGCCTGGTTGGGCGACCGAGTTCATCAGACGATCAGTGCAAGCAAAAAAGCACGATCGGCGAGGAAGGACTCGGAAGTTGGCTACCGAGCACAACATTGCGACACTGTCGAAAAACCAGGCCCACCACAACCCGGCATTGTCGGAGAGCCGCCGGGTATCTGCCGAACTGGATAAGTTGATCGGTCCGGCGGCAGCGGGCGACCGTGCGGCGGTCACCGAGATCATCCGGCTGGTCCACCCGCTCGTGCGCCGGTATTGCGGTGCGCGCCTTGGCAATACCGCACATCTGCACGTGACGGCCGACGATGTGGTGCAGGAGATCCTGCTGGCCACCGTCAACGCCATTCCGCGCTACCGCGATCAGGGCAAGTCGTTCCTGGCGTTCGTCTACGGCATCGCGGCCAATAAGGTTGCCGACGCGTTCCGGCGTTCGCAGCTGCACCCGATGTACCCGGTCGACGAGGTGCCCGATACGGCATCGACCGCCGCGGGCCCGGAGGAGTGGGCGATCGCGTCCGAACGGCGCGAGGCCACCCGGGAATTGATGAAGATCCTGGCCCCCGCACACCGCGAGGTGCTGGTGATGCGGATCGTGCTCGGCTGGACCGCAGCGCAGACCGCCGAGGCCATCGGCACCAGTCCCGGCGTGGTTCGGGTCATGCAGCATCGCGCGCTGAACAAGCTGCGCGCGCAGCTCGCGGCCGCATCCTGAGGTCGGACAGGCGCTGATCCAGATCAGCCTTGTCGGGGAGTCAGGGTTTGATACCGTGCGTGGCCAGCGCCACCCGCAGGTCTTCCTCGGCCTCCACGGAGGTCACGAACAACAGCTCGTCATCGCCCTCGAAGGGGTCGTCGGGCTGTGGCACGATCACGCGGCCGCCGCGCAGAATCGTCACAAGGGCGGCATCGCGCGGCAGGGTGAGCGTGCGGACCGGCTTGCCCGCCAAGGCGGTATCGCTGGGCAGGGTGATCTCCACCAGATTGGCCTGACCCTGCCGCAGCGTCATCAACCGGACCAGATCGCCGACCGAGACCGCCTCTTCCACCAGCGAGGCCAGCAGCCGTGGCGTCGACACCGCGACATCGACGCCCCAGGACCCGTCGAAGAGCCATTCATTGCGTGGGTCGTTGACCCGCGCCACCACCCGGCGCACGCCGAATTCGGTCTTGGCGAGCAGGCTGTGCACCAGATTTGTCTTATCGTCACCGGTGGCGGCGATGACGACCTCGTAGGTCTGCAGGCCCGCGTTCTCCAGCAGTGCGAGTTCGCACGCGTCGGCATGGACCCAGATGGCATCCGGGATGGCGGCGGGGTCGATGTGGTCGAGCTGGCGCTCGAGCAGCATCACCCGATGGCCGCCGCGCAATAGCTCCCTGGCTATCGATCGGCCGACGGCGCCGGCTCCGGCGATCGCCACTTTCATGTTCAGTCCTCGCTTGCTGGGGGCTTACCGGCCAAGGCGACGGCCTCGCCGACGGAGCCGGAGGTGGCTGCGACATAGACGACGTCGTCGGCCTGGACCACGGTCTTGCTCTCGGGGAGCAGGCCCTGACCGAACCGGATGATGAAGGCGACCCTTGCGCCCACGCTGCGCTCCAGATCGCGCACGGTGCGTCCGTACCACTCCTCGTGCAGTGTCAACTGGGCTACCGCAACGGTGCCCGTCGGATCCCGCCAGGTGGTGGTGCCGCCGTCCCCGATCAGCGTGGTGAGGAAGCGGTCGGTGGTCCACGGCACGGTGGCGATGGTCGGAATGCCGAGGCGCTCGTAGACGGCGGCGCGTTTGGCGTCGTAGATGCGCGCGACCACGCGCTGCACACCGAACATTTCCCGGGCCACCCGCGCGGAGATGATGTTGGAGTTGTCGCCGGAGGAGACTGCGGCGAAGGCGTCGGCCCGCTCGATTCCCGCGCGGGTCAGCACATCCCGGTCGAAGCCGACACCGACCACCCGCTCGCCCGGAAAGTCCTCGCCGAGGCGCAGGAAGGCGGTGTGGTCCCGGTCGATCACGGTGACCTCATGGCCGACCCGGACCAGGGCGCGTGCCAGCGATGAGCCGACCCGTCCGCAACCCATGATCACTACGTACACCGCAACCTCGTTCCTGGAAACTGTGTTCAATTGGCGGCACTCGCAGGCCCTATGTGGTTACGCAAGCTACCGCCTCCGGGCCGTGAACTCGCGCCGCGGGGCGTTCGGTTTGCTCACCTCGGCATCGAACCGTACCCGCCAGATGTTTCCATGGCCCAATTTCCCCTCCGCCGGTCAACCAAACATACGACGTGAACCGGCCGAAGGAGCGCTGCATCCTGCGGGGATCTATGCTCGCTCCAGTGTCCAAGTTGACGACGGCAGCCAAACGTTTGCTGCTGGGCAGGCCTTTCCGTAGCGATGCGCTGGGCCACACCCTGCTGCCGAAGCGAATCGCGCTTCCGGTGTTCGCCTCCGATGCCATGTCCTCGGTGGCCTACGCCCCGGAGGAAATCTTCCTCGTTCTTTCGGTGGCAGGCATTTCTGCCTACGTCTATGCGCCCTGGGTTGGTCTGGCCGTCTCATTCGTGATGGCCGTGGTGGTCGCCAGCTATCGGCAGAATGTGCACGCCTACCCCTCTGGAGGCGGTGACTACGAGGTCGCCACCACGAATCTCGGGCCCAACGCCGGGCTCACCGTCGGCAGTGCGCTGCTCGTCGACTATGTGCTCACGGTGGCGGTATCCATCTCTTCGGCGGCGTCGAATATCGGGTCCGCGATTCCGTTCGTGGCCACGCACAAGGTGTTGTTCGCGGTCGTCGCCATCGTTGTGCTGACATCGATCAATCTGCGCGGCATCCGGGAATCGGGTGTCGCCTTCGCGATTCCGACCTACGCCTTCATTTTCGGCATGTTCGCGATGCTGGGGTGGGGGCTGTTCCGCATCTTCATACTCGGCGACGACCTGCGCGCCGAATCGGCGGGCTTCCAGCTCAATGCCGAGGAGGAGCACCTATACGGACTCGCGTTCACCTTCCTGATCGCGCGGGCGTTCTCGTCCGGCTGTGCCGCGCTCACCGGTGTCGAGGCGATCAGCAATGGTGTGCCCGCCTTCCGGAAACCCAAGTCGCGCAATGCCGCGACCACGTTGTTGATGCTCGGCAGCATCGCGATCGCACTGCTGATGGGCATCATCATCCTGGCCCAGAAGATCGGGATCGTCTACGCGCACAATGAATCCGAGTTGATCGGCGCACCCGCGGACTACCACCAGAAGACGCTCATCGCCCAGCTGGCCGAGACCGTCTTCCACGGCTTCCCGATCGGCTTCTTTTTCATTACCACAGTGACCGCGCTGATCCTGGTGCTCGCCGCGAATACCGCGTTCAACGGCTTCCCGGTGCTGGGTTCGATTCTGGCGCAGGACCGTTACCTGCCACGGCAGTTGCACACCCGTGGCGACCGACTGGCGTTCAGCAACGGCATTCTGTTCCTCTCGGGTGCGGCCGTCGCATTCGTCGTGGTGTTCGGCGCCGAGGTGACCAAACTCATCCAGCTGTACATCGTCGGGGTGTTCGTCTCGTTCGTGCTCAGCCAGACCGGCATGCTGCGGCACTGGACCCGGTTGTTGCGCACCGAAACCGATCCGTCGCAGCGGGCGCGGATGAAGCGTTCGCGGGTGATCAACGCGATCGGGCTCAGTGCCACCGGGACGGTGCTGGTCATCGTGTTGATCACCAAGTTCTTCGCCGGTGCCTGGATCGCGATCTGCACCATGGTGTCGATCTTCGTTGTGATGAAACTCATTCGGCGGCACTACGATTCGGTTTCCCGCGAACTCGATGAGCACGAATGGGACGGTGTGTTGCCGAGTCGGTCGCATTCGATCGTGCTGGTGTCCAAACTGCATCTGCCGACGCGCCGGGCGCTGGCCTACGCGCGCGCGACCCGCCCCGATACTTTGGAGGCGGTGACGGTGAACGTCGACGAGGCCGACACCAGGGCGCTGGTGCGGGAGTGGGAGCGCAGCGATATCACGGTGCCGCTCAAGGTGATCGAATCGCCCTATCGCGAAATCACCAAGCCGGTACTGGATTACGTCAAGCGGGTGCGGCGCGATTCGCCGCGCGATGTGGTGACCGTATTCATTCCGGAATACGTTGTCGGACACTGGTGGGAGCAGATTCTGCACAACCAGAGCGCGTTGCGGCTCAAGGGCAGGTTGCTGTTCGAACCGGGTGTCATGGTGACGAGTGTGCCGTGGCAGTTGACGTCGTCCGCGAAGGCCAGGCAGGCCGGTGTGGTGAATGCGCCCGGTGCGGTGCGGCGCGGGTACGAGGACCGAGGGTGACCGACTGGCGCGCGAACACCTTCCAGGTGCGGCTCGGGCCGCCCGGGCACGGGGGGTTCTGTGTCGCACGGCACGAGGGCCGGGTCGTCTTCGTGCGGCATGGGCTGCCCGATGAACTGGTTCGAGTGCGGGTCACCGAGGATCGCGGGGGTTCGTTCTGCCGTGCCGATGCGATCGAAATCCTGGAAGCATCCCGGGATCGCGTTCCCGCCACCTGTCCCGTCTCCGGTCCCGGTGGCGCAGGCTGCTGCGATTTCTCCTTCGCCACCCCCGCCGCGCAGCGGGCGCTGAAGGCCGCGATTGTGGCGGAGCAACTGCATCGCATCGCCGGAATCGAACGAGATATCACCGTGGAGCCGATCGCCGGATATCCGGCCGACGCCACCGGCGGCTGGCGTACTCGTGTCCGCTTGGCCGTTGACGCCGAGGGCCGAGCCGGAGTGCACGGGTACCGCAGCACCGAGGTGATCACCGATCTGCGCTGCCCCCAACCGGTTCCAGGTGCGATGGCGGGCATCGCGGACCGCATATGGACTCCCGGCGCGGATCTGGTAGTCGCGGTCGACGGCGATGGGATGCGGCACATCGTCGAGTTGGCTCCGTCGGCGGTTGCGGGACGTGCTGAGTCCGAACGGCCTTCGAGGCGAGGTGCGGATCGGCGTGGCAGGCGGGACACAGACCGGCGTTCCGGAAAGCGTCGCGCCGCTGAGCGGGGGCCCGGCAGCGAGTCGCCACGGACCGGTGCACGTGGACCCGGCGACGAAGGCCGTCCGGGCGGATCGGAATGGCGGCGTACCGATGAAGGTGACGGGCCTGAGGCCCTGCCCGGCGATGCGGATGGTCGCGGCCGTCATGCCGAACCGGGGCACGATGGCGAGTGGGACCGGGCCAGGCGTCGGGATCGGTCTCGTCGTGACGAGATCGGTGGCGCAGGCTCGCGAGGCAGCGATCGGTCCGGATCGGTTGGGAGAGAGGGAGTTCGGCGGCGGGCGGCGGCGCGGCGGGCTGCGACGCACGCGGCTCGGGACGAGTGGGTGATGGGCGGTAGTGGTCGGACGGTCGAGTATGTTGCCGGACGGCGGTGGGAGCTCGCGGCAACCGGGTTCTGGCAGGCGCATCATGGTGCGGCGCAATGTTATTCGGATGTGGTCGCGGGGTGGGCTGGGCTCGGTCACGGGGAGCGGGCATGGGACCTGTACAGCGGCGTAGGGGTTTTCGCGGCCCGACTGGCCGGACAGGTCGGCCAGACCGGTTCGGTGCTCGCGGTGGAATCGATGCGGTCCGCGGTCGCCGACGGGAGTGCCGCGCTGCGCGATCTGCCCTGGCTGGACCTGCGCGCCCAGCGTGTCGAACACTGGCTGGCCGAACACGCCAGCAGCGCCGCCCCGGATGTGGTCGTCCTGGATCCACCCCGCGCGGGCGCGGGCAAGGAGGTGGTCACCGCCGTGACCACCAGCGGCCCGTCCCGCATCATCCATATCGGTTGCGATCCGGCCTCATTCGCCCGCGACCTCGGCCTCTACCGATCGGTGGGCTACCACCTCGCTGAGCTACGCGCCTTCGACGCCTTCCCAGCCACCCACCACGTCGAATGCCTCGCTCTACTGGAGCGTTGAGACCTGTAACGCCTGGCGCAGAGCAGGACGGCCGCGATCCCGCCAGCCCCCCCCGGGTGTCGGAGTCGGCATCATCAGCGGCGCCTCGGTATGCAGCTACCGGCCGGACTTCAGCCCCTGTCCATCGATCCACGGTGCTGAACCGGTCACCCAGGCCGGCCCGGTGAACTGTCCGGTGCCTCGATCGCTGTTGTGGCAGAGCGGCTTACAGACGAACCATGACCGTGTATGTCGTCGCCCGCGCCCGTGAGCACCCCGACCCGCACTTCGGTATCGGCACTGACCGTTTCGAGGGCCGACCCCGTCAGACGCCATGAGGCCCCTACTATACCCAAGCAAGCGTTAGGTCAGATGGAATCAGTCGAGCTGCCAGGTCGCGCGGATGGCCGCCGAGATTTCGGATTCGCCGAGTTCGACCGGAACTGGAGCGCCACCGTAGGACTCGTTCATCGGGGCCGACATGGCCATGAGCCGGGGCGTGGCGGTCGGAGTGGAGGTGGTGTTCTCGGTGATTTCGAGAACCGGGCCGAGGGTCCGCCGAGCACGGTCCGCATACTGCTCAGCCTTTGCGAGCGCGTTGTCCCAAGCGGCATCGCGGGCGCGGATCAGCAGGCTCTCCTGATCGGCGAAACCGAGATCGAGGCCGCCGAGGCGGACATCGTCACCACCGGCGTCGACACAGTTGGCGATGATCGTGGCGGGGCCCGGATCCGCAGTTTCGCCGATATCGCGCAGCACGACGGTGAGGTCGGTGGTCGCGACGTAACCGGTGATCTTGGAGCCACCGCCTTCGAGCCAGACGGTTTCGGTGCGCACCGACAGTCCGCTGGTGGCGATATCGGTGCCGGGAACGCCATCGGAGCGCAGTGATTCGGTCACAGCGGCGACGCGCTCACCGGCCTGGCCGTAGGCGATCGCGACCTTGCCGGCCCGGGTTTCGATGGAAATGGTGACGCGCATCAGATCCGGGGTGGCGCGGGCGCTGCCGGACCCGAGAGTGGTGACCGTGCCGACGGTGTCGTGGGACTTCTTCTTGCTCACGGCGCTCTCCTGACTTCATCGGTTTCAGACGCAACGGTCGATGCTTCGGAAATGTCCCTCGACCCGGGCAAAACCGGTCAATAGTCGGCGCCGCGCACGGCGATCGCGCGCACCGCCGCAGATATAGCCCGGAGCGGGTCCTGCCGCGCTCGGCGATGACCTTGCTGCGGGCAATGGTGGGCACCTCAAATCCTTGGCCAGCCGGCTGCGATCATCCGGAGCGAGCGCCGCGAGTGCGGGATGGTCCTCGATCGCCAGGGACGTGCACGCCGGTTCATCCGCGGGCCGATAGTGATCGAGGACGATGTCCTCGAACCATTGGGTCGCGGTATCGCGATCGATGAATACTCGCCCGCGCGGGTCGACCGGATCCAGGCTGGAGACCAGATGCCCCAGTTCGCTGTCCGGGTCGACAATGGCGACGTGGCAGCCCGTGGCGGCGAGTTCGATCTGCAAGGCATCGAGCATCGGAACCGCGAGCCCGCTGACCTCACCGCCCCGCCGCAGGTCCACCGCCGATGCCGCCAACTCGCGGGCCTGCTCCTCGATCGCGCGCACACCGCCCGCTCCGCACCGGTGAACAGCAGGTCGCCGTGCAGTTCGTAGACGCGGGCGCGGTGCCTGAATTCGGCGAGGACGTCCAACTCGTCGGCGAGTTCCCAGAAATCGTCGGCGCGGCACAGTTCGTACACACCATCGGTGACGATGCGTGCCACGACGCCGGGGTCGACCGTTTGCGGAACCTTCTGCTCGGGCAGGGCCACCGGTCCACTCTAAGCTGGGTAACGTTAGGTGGACCTGCGAACTCGTCCGCACGAGCGTGTTTTCGGATGGGCGGCGATTCGTGTGGAGGCTCACACTTCCACGCGAAGTCGGCTGGTAGCGGGGCATTGTCGTGCGGAGCCGCTGGCGCGGCTCCGTAGACTGATCGGATCAGATGCGCTATCCGGAGGGAGCGAGTTCAGGTGGGAGTGCTTTCCCGGGTCGATACGCCCGAAGACCTGCGACGGCTGACCGTTGCCGAATTGGGTGAACTGGCGGAGGAGATTCGCGAGTTCCTGGTGCAGAAGGTCGCCGTCACCGGCGGGCACCTCGGCCCCAATCTCGGCGTGGTCGAGCTGACCATCGCACTTCACCGGATCTTCGACTCGCCGGCCGATCCGTTGATCTTCGACACGGGGCATCAGGCCTACGTGCACAAGATCCTCACCGGTCGCAAGGATCAGTTCGACACGCTGCGCAAGCAGGGTGGATTGTCCGGCTACCCGAGCCGATCCGAGAGCGCCCACGACTGGGTCGAGTCCTCGCACGCCTCGGCCTCGCTGTCCTATGCCGACGGTCTGGCGAAGGCCTTCGCACTGACCGGGCGGAACCGGCATGTGGTCGCGGTGGTCGGCGACGGCGCGCTCACCGGTGGCATGTGCTGGGAGGCGCTGAACAATATCGCCGCCGCGCCGGACCGGCCCGTCGTCGTGGTGGTCAACGACAACGGCCGCTCGTATGCACCGACCATCGGCGGCCTCGCCGACCGGTTGACCGCACTGCGCACTCAGCCCGCCTACGAGCATGCGCTGGATGCGGGGAAGCGGATCCTCAAGAGCATTCCGCGCGTCGGTGAATCCGCGTACTCGATGGTGCACGCGGTGAAGGCCGGAATCAAGGATGCGGTCAGTCCGCAGGAGCTCTTCAGCGATCTCGGGTTGAAGTATGTCGGGCCGGTGGACGGCCACGACACCGTCGCGTTGGAAGCGGCGCTGCGTCGCGCGAAGGATTTCGGCGGGCCGGTGGTCGTGCACGTGGTGACGCAGAAGGGCCGCGGCTACTCGCACGCCGAGAACCACGTCGCCGACCAGATGCACGCCTGTGATCCGATCGACCCGCTCACCGGCCGCCCGCTCGGCGGCCCCAAGGCGCTCGGCTGGACCTCGGTGTTCTCCCAGGAGCTGATCGCGCATGCGGAGCAGCGCGACGACATCGTCGCGATCACCGCGGCCATGCCAGGACCGACCGGGCTGGCGGCGTTCGGGGAGCGATTCCCGGAGCGGATGTTCGACGTCGGCATCGCCGAACAGCACGCGATGGCCTCGGCGGCCGGACTCGCTCTCGGCGGCATGCATCCGGTGGTGGCGATCTACTCCACATTCCTCAACCGCGCCTTCGACCAGTTGCTGATGGATGTCGCGCTGCTGAAGCAGCCGGTGACGGTGGTGCTGGATCGCGCCGGGATCACCGGTCCGGACGGCGCCTCGCACAATGGCATGTGGGATCTGTCGGTACTCGGCATCATTCCGGGCATGCGCGTTGCGGCCCCGCGCGATGCGGCGACATTGCGTGAGGAGTTGGCCGAGGCGCTCGCGGTGAGTGACGGACCGACCGCCATCCGCTTCCCGAAGGGCAGTGTGGCCGAGGATATTTCGGCCGTCGAGCGGCTCGATGGGGTCGATGTGCTGCGGCTGCCCGAGCGTGAAGGCGGCTCTGCGCGAGCCCAGCGCGGTGATGTACTGCTGGTCACGGTCGGACCATTCGCATCGACCGCGGTCGCGGTCGCGGATCTGCTGGAGCCGGAAGGTATTTCGGTCACCGTGATCGATCCGCGGTGGGTGCTGCCGGTTTCCGATACTGTCGTCAAACTCGCCGAAAACTACCGTCTCGTAGTGACTTTGGAAGACGGCGGTCTGCACGGCGGCATCGGATCCACCGTATCCGCGCGCTTGCGCGGTGCGGGCTTGGATGTGCCGACCCGCGATCTCGGTGTGCCGCAACACTTCCTGGACCATGCGTCTCGCAACGAAATGCACGAAGAGCTCGGATTGACCGCTACCGATATCGCCCGCCGCGTCTCGGGCTGGCTCGACGCACGCTGAGTAAGGGGTTGTCGCTCCGGTGCCGACTGGCGCTGGGCGGCACCATCATTGGTGCTCTCGCCTACCGTGTTGCGTTACGCCGGTGGGAGGCACGGACTTTCACGCGATTGCCGCAGACGTCCATCGAGCACCAGGTGCGGCCGCGGTTGCGGGAATGATGCGTCACCCCGGAGCACGACAGCTCGTCCATGCAGGTTTTCCCGCATGCCGACGGCAGCCGCTTCGTCTGGATCCACGACGCCCTGCCGTACGACCTCGCGGACGCGTTCGGTGCCGCCATGGAGCACGGCCTGCAGGTCTTCGAGCAGTCCGTCGCGACCTCGTCCTGAACGCCGCGTTCGGTCTACTCGGGGGTTGGGGTCAGGGCGGCGGCGAGTCGGGGGACCGCGAGTTCGCGCTGCCAAGGTCGAGCGCCGCCCGACTTGAGGAATCCGTCGATCGCGGCGGATAGGTCGTCGAGCCCGCCTACTCGGTCGTAATCGGGGAGTCCGTCCCAGCACAAGCGGCGCACCAGGTCGGGGGAGAGCAGATTCTCCACCGGAATCGTGTACTCGACGGACAGTTCACCCATCGCCGCGCGCGCTCGAACCAGTCGGGCGGCGGCAGCCGGGTCGCGGCGCTCCCAGCGGTTCACCGGGGGCGGTCCCTCGAACGGTTGGGTCAGGGGTGGTAGGTCGGTGTCGGGGAGGGCGCGGCCGCGGTCGACGGCGGCGAGCCAGTCGCGGGAGTAGCGGCGCTGGCGTGGCCCGCCGAACACCGGCAGGGTGCGCAGTTGGGCGATGGTGCGCGGTTCGGCATTCGCGGCGGCGATGATCGCGGCATCCGGGAGGATGCGGGCCGGGGCGACATCGCGGGTGCGCGCCAGGGTATCCCTGGTGGTCCACAGTTCGCGCACGATGGCCAGCTGGCGGGTGCGGCGCAGGGTGTGGATGCCGGAGGTACGCCGCCAGCGGTCGGCCTTCGGCGTGCCGGGTTCGGTGATCCGGACATGCTCGAATTCCTGTGCGGCCCAATCGGTCTTGTGCTGGGCGTCGAGCGAGACGGCCACCTCGTCGCGCAGTTCGAGCAGTAATTCGACATCGAGTGCCGCGTAGTTCAGCCAATCGTCGGGCAGCGGCCGGGTCGACCAGTCGGCAGCACCGTGACCCTTGCGCAGCGCACGGCCGAGCAGCCGCTCGACCATGGCTGCCAATCCGACGCGCTCGAAACCGGCCAGCCTGCCGCCCAATTCGGTGTCGAACAGTCGCGCGGGGCGCAGGCCGAGTTCGGCGAGTCCGGGTAGATCCTGATCCGCCGAATGCAGCACCCACTCGAGATCGTTGATCGAGGCGGCCAGCGGTTCGAGCGCTTCGGCGACCGGAATCGGATCGATCAGGAAACTGCCCGAACCCGCGCGCCGCAACTGGATCAGGTAGGCGCGCGCCGAATACCGGAAACCGGAGGCGCGCTCGGCATCGACGGCCAGTGGACCGGTGCCCGCCGCGAGCCGAGCAGCGGCGTCGGCGACCTCTGCTGCGGTAACGAGCACGGGGGGCACACCGTCGGCAGGGACGAGCAGCGGCTCCGCCGTGCTTTCTGGTGGCGTGTTGCTTTGCTCGGACTCGTCTGCTACCGACATAAACTTGAACTTTACGTGGCGATCAGGTGTGGTCGTTGCTGGTATACGACTCCGGTCGCAGATGGGTGATTCCGGCGGGCGGCAAACCGGCCGCGTAGGCCAGCACTTCGCAGAAGCCTTCCACGTGCGGGCGCATATCGGTGGTCATCGCGGTCCAGGAGGCGCGCAGCTCCAATTGGTGTGCGCGCGGCGGTCCGGCGATATCGCCGTAGCGCACCGAACTGGTGGAGGTAACCGTGCCGCCGAGCGCGGTAAACGCTTCGCCGCGGGTTTCGAGCGCGTCGACCAGCCAGCTCCAGGCGACCTCGGGAAGCAGCGCGTCGGTGGCCAGTGCCGCATCGATATCTGCCTGGATGTAGGCAACCAAGCGAAAGACACCGTGCCAGGCCTCGCCGCCCTCGGGATCGTGCAGCAGGATCAGCCTGCCGAAGGCATCACCCTCGGAATCGACCGGCACCACATTGGTTTCGGGGTGTTCGACTTCCGCGCCTAGTGCGTACGAAAAGGGTGCCAGGCGTTGAGGGGGCCGGATCGGTGCCAGCTCGATTCGAGGGTGCACGGTTGCGGTGCCCATCGCATCGACCGCGGCGCGAAACTGAGCTGGCTCGCCGTTGGGTCCTTCGGTCGGTGCGGCTCCGTCGCGGAAGTCGAGCGGTGTCACGGAAGCGACGGTAGACCTTGCGTGCCCGGCGCAGTCGGAGGCGCGCCGCTAGAGGGCCTTGCGGGCCGCATACGATAGGCGGTGATGAGCACTCAAACCCGTCGCCGGTTGACCGATGCCCCGTTCCTGGCCGCCGCCACCGGCGCCGCACCGAGCCGTCGTCCGGTGTGGTTCATGCGGCAGGCCGGACGGTCGCTGCCCGAATACCGCGAACTGCGCAAGGGCATCGGCATGCTGGAGTCGTGCTTCGACCCGGAGCTGGTGTGTGAGATCACCATGCAGCCGATCCGGCGCCACGGTGTCGATGCGGCGATCTTGTTCTCCGACATCGTCGTTCCGCTGAAGGCCGCCGGTATCGATCTCGATATCGTGGCCGGCGTCGGGCCGGTGATCGCTTCGCCGGTGCGCACCATCGCGGACGTGCGCGCACTGCCGCGGCTGCGGCCCGAAGAGGTGGGCGCGGTGACCGACGGGGTGAAGCTGCTGACCGACGCACTCGGCGATACGCCGCTGATCGGATTCGCCGGTGCGCCGTTCACGCTCGCGTCGTATCTGGTCGAGGGTGGGCCGAGCAAGAACCACGAGCGCACCAAGGCGATGATGCACGCCGACCCGACGACCTGGCACGAGCTGCTCGGTGTCCTGACCGATATCACCATCGCCTTCCTGCAGGCACAGTTGGCCGCCGGTGTCGACGCCGTCCAGTTGTTCGATTCGTGGGCCGGTGCGCTCTCGCTGGCCGACTATCGCGAATTCGTGCTGCCGCATTCGGAGCGGGTATTCGCGGAGGTCGCCGCGGCCGGCGTGCCGCGGATCCACTTCGGGGTCGGTACCGGTGAGTTGCTCGGTGTGATGGGGGAAGTCGGCGCCGATGTCGTGGGCGTCGATTGGCGGGTGCCACTGACCGAGGCGGTGCGTCGGGTCGGACCCGGAAAAGCGTTGCAGGGCAACCTGGATCCGGCCGTGCTGTTCGCCGGATCCGCTGCCGTCGAGGCCGAGGCGCGGCGTATCGCACACGAGGCCGATGAGGCGATCACCATGGGTGCGGCCGGTCATATCTTCAACCTCGGGCACGGGGTGCTGCCCGATACCGATCCGGGTGTGCTGACCGCCCTGGTGCAACTCGTCCACGAACTGTGACCGAGTAGGCGTGAGTGCGGATACTCGACCTGTGTCGCCAGGGCGGAGTCCGGCCACCGACGAGATCGCAGGTCGGATCGCCACCAGCTCGCCGCGACTCGGTTCGACCCGCCTGGTGGCGGTGGACGGACCGGGCGGGGCCGGAAAGTCGACATTCGCGGCGTCTTTGGCGGGGCTGTGCGCTGCGCAGGTAGTGCACACCGACGACTTCGCGGACGGAAACAACGAACTTCCGTGGTGGCCACGGCTCGAGGAGCAGGTGCTCGAACCGATCGCCCGGGGCCGTCCCGGTCGGTATCAGCGATACGACTGGGATAAGCGGACTTTGGTCGAATGGCATGATGTCGCGCCCGACGGAGTGCTCATCCTCGAAGGCGTCTCCTCGGCCCGCGCCGCCGTCCGCGATCGGCTGTCGCTGGCGGTCTGGATCGACACTCCGCGCACGGTGCGTCTGGCACGCGGGCTCGAACGCGACGGTGTTCACACCCTGCCCTTATGGGAGCAGTGGATGGCCGCTGAAGACGAGCACTTCGCCACCGACAACACGCGCGACCATGTGGACCTGATAATCCCCGGTACGCCTTGACTCCCGCCATAAACGGATGACGTGACGGACGCGTCGCGCAGATCACGCCTTATGCGCGGCCGTAAACGGCCGTGCAACAGTGCAATTCGGAGGTCGGCCAGGGCTTGCGCGGTCCGGTCACCACGTCGAGCAGGGCGGCGGCTTCGATGGCTAGCGTATCGACGGCATCGCCGCGTCCGGCGAGTTCGCGCGGCAGCGCCTGTCGGGATAGCCCGTCGAATAGCGGAGGGGACCAGGAACAGTCGACCCGAGAACTCGGCGAAGCGGTCGACGACGTTACGGATCATCTCCTCGCGATCTCCCGCAAGTTGGTCCGGGCGCAGCCGAGCTCGGCGAGGGTGTGCGGCTGCGCGGCGACCGGTGGAAACACCCGCCCGGTCCGCGGACTCGGGGCGCCGACCGTGTGCTCGGTCACGAAGGTCAGGGGTGTGGTCGGTGCGGATCCGTCGGCGGGCTACGGTCGCGACATGAGAATCGCGGTGGTCGGTGGCGGGATCAGCGGGCTTGTCGCGGCGTACCGGTTACGGGGGCTGCTGGGGACGCGGGCGGAGATCGTGGTCGTCGATCGCGGCGCGCGGCTGGGCGGGATTCTCTATACCGGCGAATTGGCCGGGGAGCCCTTGGATCTCGGGGCGGAGGCGTTCGTCGGGCGGCGGCCGGAGGTACCCGCGCTGCTGCGTGAGCTCGGGCTGGAATCGGAGTTGGTGGTGCCCGCCGGATTGCGGCCGCTGGTCTGGGCGCAGGGCAGCGCGCATCCGCTACCGGAACGCACGTTGATGGGCATTCCGTCGGATGCCGAGTCGATGCGGGGGTTGGTCGATGCCGAGACGCTCGAGCGGATCGATGCGGAGACGCGACGGCCGCTGGCCTGGTATCCGGACGCCGACCTCGACGTCTACAACCTCGTCGCCGACCGGTTCGGCGCACAGGTCGCCGAGCGCAGCGTCGACCCGCTGCTCGGTGGCGTCTATGCGGGCAGTTCGCGCTCCATCGGGGTGCGCGCCGCACTGCCGACGCTGGCCGCCGCACTCGACAACGGCGCGTCGAGCCTCACCCAAGCGGTCGCCGCCGCGATGCCGCCGCCCTCGAACACGCCGGTTTTCGGCGGCCTTCGCGACGGTTACCGGGTGCTGCTCGACGCATTGGCCGCCAACTCCGAGGCGGAATTCGTCACCGCGACCTCGGCCACCCACCTGAGCCGCGCGACCCACGGCTGGGTACTCGAGCCGATCGGCGCGGTGGACGCGGTGGTGCTTGCCACCCCAGCGCCGGTGACCGCGAACCTGCTGCGCCCCTTCGCACCCGCCGCCGCATCGGCCGCCGGCGGCATCGAATTGTCCTCGTCTGTCGTTGTGGCCCTGGCTCTTCCGCGTGATACCGCGCTGCCACACAACTCCGGCATCCTGGTCGCCACCGGAGAACCCTTGCGCGCCAAGGCCTTCACCCTGTCCAGTCGCAAGTGGACGCACCTCGCCCAACGCGAAACCGCCGCCGTCCGAGCCTCATTCGGCAAATTCGGCGACGACTCCACCCAGACTTGGTCCGACGCCGAACTCATCAATGCCGCCACCGAAGACCTCGCCACCGTCACCGGTGCCAGCATCGAACCGATCTCGGCCGTTGTTCAGCGCTGGCCCGGCGGTCTCGCCCAATACGCTCCCGGCCACCTCGACCGCATAGCCGAAATCGAGTCCACCACAGCCGATTTCGAGGGCCTCGCGATAGCAGGCGCCTACCTCCACGGCGTCGGCGTCCCCGCCTGCGTAGCCTCCGCCTCCGCTGCCGCCCACCGCATAGCCACCACCCTGACCCGCACCGCCGCCTGATCCGCGCAGCCCCACACAGTCGGCTGCCGGGTAGGTAGCACCTCGAGCTGCGGTGTTTTGATGGCGCTGCGCTGTGCAATGCGACCACCGGATGGGCAGCGCCATGGCCTCAGCCGCGGAAGCTGTGCCTCGGACCGCGACTATATGGGGTGGCCAGCGGCAGATCTGAGCCCCGGCATCGTGATCGGAGCCGCGTCGCGCCCTGCGACTTCCGGGTGGTCAGGGCCACACCTGCGGCGTCCAGATGCGTGGTGCCGCGACCGGGTTGTAGTGCCATGACCTGAGCCGCGTCGACCTGATCGGCACCGCGTCGCGCTGCCCACCGCAGTGCGATGGTTGAGATACGGCGCGCGCATCCGCGTCGGGAACGGCCCGCACGGATGCACCGATTCGGCGCAATGGCACGATAGGAATCATGGCGCGACTCGACTATCAAGCACTCAATTCCACCATCCGATACCTGATGTTCTCGGTGTTCCAGGTGCAGCCGGGGGTGTTGGGGGATGACCGTGAGGCCGCCGTCAAGGAGGCGCGGGCGTTCTTCGATGGGCTCGCCGAGCGCGACGTCGTGGTTCGCGGCATCTATGACGTCGCGGGGATGCGCGCCGATGCCGACTTCATGATCTGGTCGCATGCCGAGCGGGTCGAGGATCTGCAGTCGGCGTACGCGGATTTCCGGCGCACCACCGAACTGGGCCGGGCCAGCGCGCCGGTCTGGAGCAATGTGGCGCTGCATCGGCCCGCCGAATTCAACAAGAGCCACATTCCGGCGTTCCTGGCCGGTGAGGATCCGGGCAACTACATCTGCGTCTACCCGTTCGTGCGCTCCTACGAGTGGTATCTGCTGCCCGACGACGAGCGCCGCAAGATGCTCGCCGACCACGGCAAGGCCGCACGCGGCTACCCGGATGTGCGCGCCAACACCGTCAGCTCCTTCGCTCTCGGCGACTACGAGTGGATCCTCGCCTTCGAGGCACCGGAACTGCACCGCATCGTCGACCTCATGCGTGATCTGCGCGCCACCGAAGCCCGCCTGCACGTGCGCGAAGAGGTGCCATTCTTCACCGGCCCTCGCGTCGAAATCGAAAAGCTCATCGCCGCCTTGCCATGAGCTGAAGACCGATTGAGCATGCCCCAGTTTTTTGGGGCATGCTCAACAAGCCGGTCGGTCTGTATCTTTCGCTCAGCGCCGCAGTCGTTTTACTCCGCTGCACTGCCCGAGGGGTGCAGTTGCAGGGCGATGGAGTTGATGCAATAGCGCTTATCGGTGGGCGTGTTGTATCCCTCGCCCTCGAAAACGTGGCCGAGGTGGCTGTGGCAGTTCGCGCACAGCACTTCGACCCGGTGCATGCCCAGTGTGTCGTCGGAGCGCAGAATGACCGCCTCCGACTTCGCCGGGTCGAAGAACGACGGCCAACCGCAATGCGAATCGAATTTCTCGGCACTGCGGAACAATTCGGCCCCGCACGCCCGGCACACATAGACACCCTCGGTCTTGGTGTCGGTGTACTCGCCGGTGAACGGGCGTTCGGTCGCGGCCTGTCGCAGCACCGCGTATTCCTCCGGATTCAGCTTGGCCTTCCACTCCTGTGGGGTCAGCTGGATCCGGGGTACGGGTTGGGACGTGTCGGCGTCAGAACTCATTGCTCCACGCTAATAGGTGTTCGCCGCCTGCGCCGCCTGTCCCGTCGCTACTTGAGTGCACTCGCCCGCGGGTCATCGAGCAATTCGCTGCCGTTCGTCGCGTCGCGAGGAGTGCTGTCGTATGCCGTCTCCGGCTCGACCACCAGCGGCGCGTCCTCGGCGGCGGCCCGCGAATCCGGCGCCGAGCGCATCCACTCCGGATCGATTCCGAACTGCAGCCGACCTTCCCGTCGCGCCGCCAGATACCGATCGCCGAGCACACATGTGATGACGATCAGCAGCAGACCCCAGCCGAAGGTGATGCGCAGATACTCCAGATTGCGCCCGAGGCCCTGCCAGCGGTCGGAGAGCCACTTGTCGTAGGACATGAATCCGAATACCGCCAGCCACGCCGGCCAGTTCCGCAGCACCGAATTGCGCAGTACCACCGACATCAGCAACGGGAACAGCATCATCGAGTAGTACATCTGCCCCAGGGAGGACAGCAGGAACGACGCGGTCATCAGCACACCGGACGAGGTCGTCACGAAGAACAGTTCGTCGTCGCGGTAGTAGCGATACAGCAGCCACAGCGAGATGGCCACCACTACGCCCATCACGATGCGAATACCCCAGGTCAGCCACAGCGGCAGGCCGTAATACGCCGCATTGCCGACGATCGCGCTGTTGAAGTAGTCCCGGGATTCGAAAATGTAGCGCAACGTCCGGGTGAAGAATTTGTCCGCGTCCTTCGACAGCGGCCAGGCGAGCGCCGTGAGCGCGACCGGGACACCGATAGCGGTGTAGAACACCTTCCACTGCCCGCGCGCCGCCGCGATCAGCACCAGCGGTGCGAGCGTCGGTTTCACCGCGATACTCAAACCCAATATCGCGCCGGCCCACAGATCCCGCCGGGCGAGCAGCAGCATGATAAAGCCCACCTCGGCCAGCAGCACGCATCCGTTCACATTGGTGAAAACCAGTGTGTTGATGACGGTTTCGGAGCTGAACATGGCCAGCAGCAGGGCCGGCGCCGCCACCGACGACACCGTGAACTTGAACAGCTTGAGCAGCAGATACCAGGCCAGGATGATGGCGGCGGCATTCAACAGGATGAAGCACCAGCGCGACTTCTCCGGATCGATCAGCGCCAGAGGCGCGATCAGCAGCGTGCCGCTCGGGGGATACAAGTAGTGCGGATCCACCAGATTGTAATTCGCGGTATACACCGGTCGGTGGTTGAGGAACGCCAGCGACGCGTTGTAGACCGGTCTGAAATCATCGGTGATGAAGCCGTTGACTGCCTTGATGAAGACCCGGTTGAGCACAGTCATGACCGCGAGCGGCCAGAGTGCGAACTTGATCACCTCGGCGGTGGTGCGAGCGGTGCGAGGCTCGAGCTGTCGAAGTAACACTGGGGCACGGTACACCGGATCCACACACGACGGTTGCCTGGACCTACCTGGCGTGCCGAGGTTAGGGGAAATGACTGCGCCTCGCTGGCGCTCGGCTCCGTCATATCCCCTAAAGGGGCTGTGCCTTTGATGCGCTTATGCGGGGCAAGCGGTGCCATCAGCAGGCAGCTTGGCGTCTTTCAGGTAGTCGATCAGAGCCCGCTGCGCACAACCGGAATGAGCGAAAACCGGATGTCCCCAACCCTGCCAGGTGATCGCGGCCTTGCGCGCGCCGGCGGCGCCGAGCGCGCCGGTCACCGAGGCTTGACCGCCGTCGCCGACCAGCGGATCCGCGATTCCGCCGAGCACGAGAACCGACAGATCCAGCTTCTCCGGCAGCGGCGGTGCGGCGCTGACCGGCCAGGCGACGCATTCCATCATCCCGATCGCGGCAGACCTGCCGAAGACCGGATATTTGGTGCCCCAGGTGTCCGCGAGCTCCTTGGCCTTGGTGGGGCTCGGCGGCAGCTGGTTGTCGGTGCAGCGGTTGACGAACTGGCCGTCGGCCGCGGTGGCGGCGGTTTCGCGCTGGATCAGCGTCCCGAGCGGGCCGCGATCGCCGCGCCCGGCGACCGAGAGCGCGTCGGCGAGTTCGGCGATATGCGCGGCTTGGTCGCGCGGAGCGGCCAGGAAGCCCGACAACCCGGTCAGCAGCGCATTCGCGGAGATATCGCCGAGTCCGCCACTGCTCGCCTTGCGCACCAGATCGATGATCGCCGCGCGTGGGTCGGCACCGAGTGAGCAGCCGACGCCGGTACAACGCTGGGCGAATGCGGTCACCGCCGCTTCCGCGCCCTGGACGCGCTGTTCGGTGCGGGTGACGGCATCGGCGCCGACGGCCTCCGGTGAGTCCAGCACCAGGCGCGCCAGGTGGTCGCCGAATTTGCGTGCGTAGCTGAGCGCGACCTTCGCGCCATTGCCCGAACCGAGCAGGTCGATCCGGTCGACCTGCCACTGCTTGCGCAGCTGCTCGATGTCGTCGGCGGCATGCGGTGCGTCGAAGGTGCCCTCATAGGGCTGCAGGAAGTCGCGGCAGGCGATGGTGGCGTCCTGGCTGAATCCGGTGACCGCTTCGACGGGATCGTTTGCGCCCGGCCCGAATTGCCCGTTGTCGGCCAGGCCGCGGCGGGACTCGGCGGTCATGCAGTCGATCGGTTGCGAGGTCCCGAGACCGCGCCGGTCCACGGCGACGATCGGGCGGCTGGCCAGCAGCCCGTTGCCGGCGCCGACGGCGAGCCCGGCCAGTGTCGCCGTGGAGGAGCGGTCCGCGCCGGAGGTGATGACCAGCGGCGCGACATCGGTCGGGGTCTGCGGCAGCCGGGCCCGCATGGCACCGGTGCGGAAGTTGCCGAGCACGCCGCCGGTCGAATCGATCGGGGTGGTGTATTCGGCACAGTCCAGGACCAGGCCGGATGGCGCGGGGCCGAGGCCGAGTAGGTCGAGTGTGGGCGTGGTGCAATCGCGCCAGGTCAAATCGGTTTTGGGGACACCGGCATCCGGCGGCGGCGCGATGACCGTGGTCGGCTGCGGCCCCGCCCCGGCCTGCGGCGCGCGCTCGACGGCGACGCCGGGGCGATCGGAAGGTCCCGCACCGCATCCGGCGATCATGATCGAGAGTGTCGATGCCAGCACGACGGCCCGAGTCCAGCGCATGCGCTACAGCCTGCCAGGTTCGTGCGGTTTGTTCATGAACGGGTCCAGCGGGTCAGCACGGTGCCGTCGTCGTCGAGCAGGATATGCCTGCGCGCCATCGGCACCCGGAACTCGTGTGCCGACAGCGAGATTCGGCGCGCGGTACCACCCACCAGGATCGGTGCGGTGGTGACGCACAGTTCATCGACCGCATCCGCCTCCAGCAACTCACCGAACAGATGCGGACCGCCCTCGCACAGCACGCGCCGCAGCCCGAGGTCGGCGAGTGTGTTGAGCAGGCCCTGCGGGGCGATCGCGACACCGCCCGCCTCGATGACGTGCGCGCCCGCATCGGCGAGTTGCTGTTTGCGATCCTCCGGCGCAGTGCTGGTGGTAATGATCAGCGTCGGAACTTTGGTCTCGGTGAACAGCCGCGCGCCCGGCTCCAGCGAAGCGCTGGCGGTGACAACCGCGATCGGTGGCGGCGCCCCGTCGCGGTGTCCGCCGATGCCGCGGTCGTACAGCGCGCGCCGGAAGACCGGGTCGGTCCCGGCGCCGCCGTAGTTCTCCGCCCGTGCGGTGCCCGCGCCGACCACGATCACATCGGCCAATTGGCGCAACAGCATGAAGACGGTTTTGTCGGCCGGGGTGCCGAGGCCTTCGGAGACATTGCCGCTGGTGGCGGAGCCGTCGATGCTGGAGACGAAATTGGCGCGGACCCAAGGAGCCTCGAGTTCGGTGGGGTAGGCGTACAGATCGGCGAGCTCGTCCCGGCTCAGTCCTGTGAGCTGGATCGCATTGTGGATACGCTGCATGAAGAAAGATCACACCACGTCATTAGGCTTCCAGCATGCAAGAGCGCCTTGTCGATCGCCATCCGGAGGTTCCGGCGGACCAGTTGGTCGCCCAGATGGTGCCACCGCCCATGTTCGACGAGGTCAGTTTCGCCTCCTACATTCCCGATCCCAAGGAGCCGACCCAGGCGGCCGCGGTCCACAAGGCCGAGGATTTCGCCGTTCAGGTCGCCAAGATCCATCGGGCGGCGAACAAGAAGAGCCTGTTCGGGAAGAGGAAACCGATCAGCGGCGCCGGGCTCTACCTCGACGGCGGCTTCGGCGTCGGCAAGACCCACCTGCTGGCCTCCATCTTCCACAGCGCGCCCGCACCGAAATCCTTCGGCACCTTCGGTGAACTCACCAATCTCGTTGGCGCACTCGGCTTCAACAATGCCGTCGAGCGGCTCGCGGCGAACAGCGTGCTGTGCATCGACGAATTCGAACTCGACGATCCCGGCGACACCATGCTCGTCTCGCGGCTGCTGACCGAGCTGTCGGCGCGCGGCGTCTCCATCGCCGCCACCTCCAATACCCTGCCCGGCCAGCTGGGGGAGGGCCGCTTCGCCGCCCAGGACTTCCTGCGCGAGATCAAGAAGCTCGGTTCGATCTTCGAGCCCGTGCGCGTCGACGGTCCGGACTACCGGCACCGCGATCTGCCGCCCGCTCCCGAACCCACCTCACCAGAACTGCTCACCGAGCACGCTTGTGCCACAACAGGTTCCACGCTCGATGAATTCGACGCGCTACTGAAGCATCTGAGCACACTGCACCCGTCGAAGTACGGTGCGCTGATCTCCGGGGTGTCGTCGGTATTCATTTCGAATGTGCATCCGGTGACCGATCAGGCGGTCGCGCTGCGGATCGTCGTACTGGCCGACCGGCTGTACGACGCGAGCGTGGCGGTGACGGTTTCGGGCGCGAAGCTGGACGAGATCTTCTCCAAAGAGATGCTCGATGGTGGTTACCGCAAGAAGTACCTGCGTGCGATTTCGCGTCTGCTGGCGCTTTCGCGCTTCGAAGTCGCCGCGTGATCGGAGCAGTCGTGGTCCGTCGTTCCGTTCGGGTCCCGGTCGCACTGGCTGCCGGTCTGACCGTCGCCTTCGGGCCGGTGGCAGGCCTCGCACCGGCCGATCCGGTCAGCGTCGCCGATCCGGTCGCCGTCGACCGCGCACTGAATCTGCAGGGCGTGCAGAACAGCCGTGACGCGGGCGGCTACCGCACCACCGACGGACACTGGGTGCGCACCGGGCTGGTCTACCGCACCGGCCAGCTCAACAATGCGACTCCGGCCGATCTGGCCGTGCTGACCGACCGTCAGGTGCGCGTGGTCGACGATCTGCGCACCGTTTACGAGCGGACCATCGCGGCCGACCGCCTGCCCGCTGGTGTGGTCGCGAACTGGAACGACGTCATCGGTCAGGCGCCGCCGCAAACCCTGGTCACCACCCTCACCGGCGGCAACGACCTGTACCGCGCATTCATCGCCGCGCCGGGCGCGAACGAAGCCTTCGCCTCGGTGCTGCGCGACATCATCGACACCGACGGCGCCGTGCTCTTCCACTGCACCGCGGGCAAGGACCGCACCGGCTGGACCTCCGCGGTCCTGCTGACCATCCTCGGCGTGGACCGCGACACCGTCACGCAGGATTACCTGCTGTCGAATCAGTACCGCAATGCCAGCGCGAACGATCCGCTCAACGGCGTCTCCGCCGCATGGCTGGATGCCGCGTTCGACCAAGCGAACCAGAGCTACGGCAGTTTCGACAATTATGTCCGTGCGGGATTGCAGCTGTCGGCCACCGACGTCGCAGCACTGAAGGCGAAACTGCTGGCCTGATTCAGGAGCGATGTTCGGTATACCACCGATCGATCAGCGCGGGCAGTTCCTTGCCCATCCGCATCAAGAATTCGTGCATATCCCGAACCCGTTCGGCGTCAGCACCATTCGGGTCGTCGATTAGTGCGAGCCCGCGCGGTCATATTGGTGAGGTCGGTGTACATGCCGCTCTGCCGACGGGTCAGCTCCGGCGGAATTCCGGGCCGGATCGAGGCGTAGTCCTTGCGATCGCCAGGCTTGGAGACCTTGTCCACCCACCGCATAGTGACAAGCGTCTTCAATACCGACGAGATGGAACCTTTGGACGTCTGCAGCGCATCCGCGATCTGGCCGAAGGTCTGCACTGCCTGACGCGACATTGCGGATCGTGCCCGGCGATCACCTGATGGCCGTCGTGTATCCGAGCTTCCATGCGGCGTTGGTCGAGTTCGTGGCCTGAGCCGGTCAGAAAACTCGGCGCATTACGAAATCGTGATGCACCTGGCTACCCACGGTGAAGGTCTTGGTGCCGACCCACTCGAACCCGTGCTTGACATAGAACCGCTGGGCGCGTTCATTCTCCTCGTTGACCCCGAGCCACACCCCGGCCACCGCCTCCTCGCGAGCCTGCTCCAGCGATGCGTTCATCAGTGCTTTCGAGACACCGGCGCCATGGTGACCGGGCAGTACATACATCTTGCTGATCTCGGCGGCCGGCCGCAGATCGACGGCCTTTGCGACGTCGGGATCGGCCGGGTCACCGTAGTGCAACATCGCGTAACCGACGATATCGCCGCCCGCTACCGCCTTGAGCACGATCCGGGCGGGGTCGGTCAGATACTCGCCGAAGCGTGCACCGGAGAGCACCTCGGCTATGAAGATCTCGATATCGTCCGCGGTGGCGTGCGGTGGACAGGCGAGTGGAAAGGTCGCGGCCGCAACGTCACTGAGGGCCTCGGCGTCCCATAATCCGGCCCGGTCGACGGTGACTGGGATGTTGCTCATGTGTCCAGTACAGCACGGCCTCCGTTGGAAGGTGAAAGCTCGTCCGGTTCGGAACGGGAATGGAATACACGTGCGAGTCCGATAACGATTGCCATGAACAGGACGGGGATCACGAAACCGATCCGATGGCCGAACCCGGCGGCGATCACGCCGACCAGCCCGCCGCCGACGAGTGTGCCAACGTAGTTGAAGAGATTCAGGCGCGCGATCAGTGCGTCGAGTTGCCGTCCGCTGGTCAGTAGCCCGGCCTCGCTGAAGCACAGCGGTGCGACGACGCCGGTACCGAAACCGCCTGTCAGGAAGCCGATAATCGCGACCACGGGCCCGGGCGCGACGACCGCGACGGCCAGTCCGAGCACGCCGATCGCGCCCGCGATGCGCACCACCTGGCGTCCGCCGAGGCGCCGCACCCACAGATCCCCGCTCAGCCTGGCGGCCAGCGACGCGCACTGATAGACCGCCAACGCCAAGGCCGCGGTGGACGAACTGGCGAGCAGATCCTCCTTCAGGTACAACGCCGACCAGTTGCTGACCGCGAGATCGATCGCGAAAACGAGCGATGCCGCGATGCCGAAGGCGAGGTACATGCGCAGCGGAACCATCCCGGATACTGAGGATTCGCTGTCGGCCACCTCCGCTGGTCCGGCCTCGGCCTCCGCGGCGCCGAGCAGGCGTTCGCCGGTCACCAACCCGACCATGAGAACTACGCCCGCTGCCGCCAACAGCGATTCGCGCAGCGTGACGTCCAATGCCTCGCAGGCGGATACGAACAGCGCACCGAGGATCGATCCGGCACTCCACGCCCCGTAAAACGAGGACAAGATGAATTTCCCGTACCCGTGCTGAATGAATACACCCTGCATATTCGTGCTCGCATCGACAATGCCGACCGCGATTCCGTAGCACCCGAGGGCCATCGCCAGCACAGGGATATTCGGGGCCAGCGCGATGGCGCATCCGGTGACCGTGATGCCCAGCAGTCCGATCCGCACCGTGACCCGGCTGGACCACCGCGTTGCCACCTGCTCGGCCGCCACGCTGCCGACGCCGGCGAGGATCGAAACCAGCACCACCGCACCGACGATCAGGCCATCGGACAGGCTGAAGCGATCCTTCTGCTGGGGCAGTTCGGTGAGCACCACCGCGAAGAAAAAGCCCTGCAACCCGAAGGCGAACGAATTCGCGATCCGGGCTCCGCGCAGGACGGGAGAAATCGATCCCATCTGCGGAGAGTATCGGCCCGGCCGTGGCCGTGCCCCGGCAGACGGTCGCGGTCATCCTTTTGGTGGATGCGGCGCGCGACGGTCATCGTTTTTGGTCAGATTCGGTCGCTGAGGTCGACGCGCGGGTGGTCGAGCTCGCTTTCGCGTGTCACTATCGAAGGGGCGCAAGACAACTCGCGAACGGGGAAGGCCCTCGAATGAGAAAGCTGCCGCAGGATTTCTTTAGTACACCGTATGCCTTCTACGCGGAGTTGCGCGCCGAAGGCCCCGTGCACCCGATCGAGTTGAACAGCGGCGTGCGCGCTTGGCTGGTGGTGGATCTGGACGTTGCGCGCGAGGTGCTGCGTCATCCGGCCATCCGCAAGGACCCGCGCACCGACGCAGGCCGCAAGGCGCGTGGTCTGCCCACCGGTGACACCGGCGTCGGGGCGGTAAATGCCCGGATCAGCTACCACCTGCTGAATACCGATCCGCCGGGGCACACCCGACTGCGCCGACTGGTCGCCCCCGCATTCGCACCCGCTCGGATCGAGGCGCTGGCCCCGCGCGTGCTGGCGATCGCCGATGAGCTCCTGGACCGGATCGCTGTAGACGGCGCGGGCCCGGTGGATCTGTTGTCGGAGTATGCGTTTCCGCTGCCCATCACCGTCATCTGTGAACTACTCGGTGTGCCGGTGGCCGATCGCGCGGATTTCCGGGAGTGGTCGCGCATCATCGTCGAAGTATCGACCGCGACTCCCGAGGAGGTCCGGCACGCGACCGACGCGATTGCCGACTACTTCGAGCAGCTGATCACGCGGCGGCGGGCCGAGGGGTTGGGGGAGGATCTCGTATCGGACCTGATCACGGCCAGTGCCGACGGCGACCGTCTCACCGACGACGAGCTGATCTCCATGGTGTTCCTCATCCTGGTCGCGGGCCACGAGACCACGGTCAATCTGATCGGCAATACCGTGCTCACCCTGTTGTCGGATCCGGCGCGCTACCGCGCGCTGCACGGGAATACGCAGGCGGTGCCTGCCCTGATCGAGGAGATGCTGCGCTACGACGGTCCGGTGAATGTCGCGACCTTGCGCTACACCACCGAACCGATCACGCTGCGCGGAACCCAGATTCCCGCAGGCGAGATGGTGCTCGTCGCATTGGGTTCGGCCAACCACGACGAACGGCACTTCGGCGACGCCGCGGAGTTCGACCCGCAGCGCTCCGAATCGGGCCACTTGGCGTTCGGCCACGGCATCCACTACTGCCTCGGCGCCGGCCTGGCTCGGCTCGAGGCGCGCATCGCGATCACGAGGTTGGTCGAGCAGTATCCGGACCTGCGCTTGGCGGCGGCCGATGGGGAATTGCGCTGGCGGGAGAGCATGCTCATCCGAGGGCTACAGGATCTGCCGGTCGAATTGGCAGGGGCGCCCGCCCTGCGTTGAGTCCGGCGTCCGGGATGGTGCGCAGAACGGCGGACTGCGCCGCTGATCAGGCGTTGTGCCCCAGGGTCTTCCGCCACACCGGACAACTGTGCGACAGTGCAGAGAACCGGGCGTAACGATGCGTCCGGCGCCGGACGCGGAGGGAAGCGATGACTGCGGCGTATCCACCCGGTCCGCCGATACCCGCATTTCTGCAGGGCCTGCTGTACATCCGTAACCGCGCCCAGGTGCTGCCGCCGCTGCGGCGGCGCTACGGCGATGTCTTCTCGCTGCATGTGCCGCCGTTCGCGCAGAACCTCGTGGTGTTCACCCGCCCCGAACACATCAAGGAGATCTTCGCGGGCGACCCACGCGACCTGCACGCGGGCGAAGGCAATCAGATCCTCGGCCCGGTGATGGGCGAGCATTCGGTGCTGATGACCGACGAGGCCGAACACGCGAGGACCCGCCGATTGCTCATGCCCGCATTCAACGGCGCGGCCCTGCGCGGCTATCGGGATCTGGTCGCCGAGATCGCGGCCGCGGAGGTCGAACGCTGGCGGCCCGGTTCGATGGTCGTCACCCTCGACCGGATGAACGCGCTCACCCTCGAGGTGATCACGCGGGTGGTATTCGGCGTCACCGATGAGCGCACTCGGGCCGCGCTCGCGCCGCGCCTGGGGCGCATCGTCGATATCGGGCCGCTGCAGTACATCGGCCTGATGAAACCGGTGCTGCAGAAGTATCCGCCGTGGAAGTCCTTCCACGGCAATATGGCCGCTATCGATGATCTGCTGTACGCCGAGATCACAGCCCGGCGCACCGCCCCCGACCTGGACGAACGCACCGACGTCCTGTCCCGGCTATTGCAGGCGGGCGGCGATACGGAGTCCGATCCGCCGCTCACCGACCCCGAACTGCGCGATCAACTCATCACCTTGCTGCTCGCCGGTCACGAAACCACCGCGGCTGCGCTGTCCTGGGCGCTGCACGAACTCTCGGTCAACCCGCAGGTACAAGGCGACGCTCACGAAGCGGTCCGCATCGATGACGACAAGGCGCTCGAGGCGGTCATGAAGGAGGCGATGCGGATGCGTACCGTCATCCCCGGCGCGGTCCGCAAACTCACCAGGGATATGACCATCGGCGGCTGGGAGCTGCCCGCGGGCACTGTGGTCAGCTGTTCGATCCTGCTGGCGCACCGCAGCCCGGCCAACTATCCCGACACCTGGGCGTTCCGTCCGTCGCGCTTCCTCGAGGGCGAGGTCGAACCGAATACCTGGCTACCCTTCGGCGGCGGCGTGCGCCGCTGCATCGGCGCCGGATTCTCGCTGATGGAGGGCACCACGGTGCTCCGCGAGATCCTTGCCCGTTACACCCTCGCCCCGCCCGAGGGGGCGAAACGCGAGCGCGGACGGGTGCGCAATATCACCACCGTGCCGCGCGACAAGGCCAGGATTGTAGTCACTCCCCGTTCAACCTCGTGAAATCGCACCGAGGCTTTGCCGCATGCGCGCGAGCGACGTAATCTCCGTGCCATGACGAGCGGGAACCGCATCGCAATCGTAGGTGCGGGCATCGCAGGCCTCGCCTGCGCGAAGGTGTTGCGCCAAGAGGGTTTTCCGGTCGAGGTATTCGATCGGACCTCGGACGTCGGCGGAGTGTGGAGTGCGACGCGCCGGTATCCCGGCCTGCGCGCACAGAACAGCAAACACACATATCACTTTTCCGACTTCCCGATGCCCGACGACTATCCGCGCGTGCCCGATGGGCAGCAGATGCAGCAGTACCTCGACGGGTATGTGCGGCACTTCGGCTTCGGCGAGAGCCTGCGCCTCGGCACCGAGGTGGTCGCGGCCGATCCGGTCGACAGTGGTTGGTTGCTGGAGATCCGCGACCACCTCGGTGTCCACCGCACTTCGTGCGACCATCTGGTCATCGCCAACGGAATATTCAGTGAACCGGCGATGCCCGACTTTCCGGGCGTCGAGCGGTTCCGGCAGGCGGGCGGGCAGATCGGGCACGCCTCGGAGTTCCTGGATGTCGAGTGGGCGCGCGGCAAATCGGTCGTGGTGGTCGGCTATGGCAAGTCGGCCTGCGATATGGCCGAGGCGGTCAGTCACGTCGCGGCCTCGACGAATGTGGTCGCCCGCCGACTGATGTGGAAGATGCCGCGCAAGCTGGCGCGGGGACTGGTCGACTACGAACGGTTGATGCTGACCAGACTCGGGGAGGCGCACTTCCGCTATCAGGAGCTCGGGCGGATCGAACGATTCCTGCATGGTTCGGGGCACAGCTTCCGCGACAGCAACCTCGATGTGATCCAGGAACTCGCCACCAAGAAGTCGCATCTGCGCGAGCTGGGGCTGGTGCCGCAGGGGCGCTTCGAGGACATCGCGCAGAGCACGGTCAGCCTGGTCACCGAGGATTTCTTCGAGCGGGTGGGAATGGGACTGATCGCGGTGCACCGCGACAGCACCATCACCGAGATGGCCGCGAACCAGGTGCGACTGTCCAACGGCACGACCCTGCAAGCCGATATCGTCATCTGCGCCACCGGATTCCACCAGCGGGTGCCTTTCCTGACCCCGTACGTGCAGCGTCAGCTCACCGACGACGAGGGCAATTTCCGCCTGTACCGGCAGATCCTGCCGATCGGCGTACCGAATCTGAGCTTCGTCGGATACAACTCGTCGGTCATCAGCACGCTGAGCGCCGAGGTCGGCGCACATTGGACCGCCGCCCTGCTCCGCGGCCGCCTCGCGCTGCCGACGCAGGAAGAGATGACCGCGCATGTCGATGAGCGGCTGAGCTGGATGGCCGAACGCACGGGTGGCCACCATGCGCACGGCGGCGCCATCACCCCGTTCTCGATCCACAATCTCGACGAGATGCTCGCCGACCTGAAATTCCGGCTGCCGCGCAGAACCCGTGCGGCACAATGGTTCCGGATGATCAAGCCGTCTTCGTATCGTGGCCTCGCCGAGCGGTCGAAGGGGCCGGTGGTGACAGCGGCGCCGGAAATGGCGTCTCGGGTTCCCACCGAACAGCGCACGCCGTAGCCCGATTGCCCGGAGTGCGCCTGGGGATTGCCGGCGTTCTCCTCCGCGCTAACGTGTGGTAGGTCGGAGACGGTGTTGCGTATGGAGGCGTACCGGTTCGATCGACGTCGAGGATCAGTGGGTGGGGGATCTCTCGGCTCTCGCCGGCCAATGGCCCCGGCGCTGGTTGTCGCCGGCGGATACGGGATCGGAACAGAGTCCGTTCCCTCTGCGGAGCACATCGATTTACCCAGTGCGACTGTGGGTTTCGAGTAGAAGAAGTTCAATGTGTGACCGGCGTCGCATAGACGCGCAGTAATTGCCGCCGGAGTCGACAATCGGGCCGGACAGCGCTGTCGAGGTCGGCACGGCGGATTATCGCCGATGCAATGTTGGTTACCAGTCTTTCCGTTCTGGATAATCCAGGAGTGGACGCCCTCGACATGAATCTGCTGGTTGCTCTGGATGCGCTGCTGGAGACCAACAGCGTCACCCAGGCCGCCGAGCGGCTGCACACTTCGGCGCCCGCGATGAGCCGAACGCTGGCCCGGCTGCGGCACGTGCTCGGCGATCCGCTGCTGGTGCGCGCGGGCCGCAATCTGGTGCCGACGCCGCGCGCACTCGAATTGCGTTACGAGGTAAGCGTTCTGGTGGAGCGGGGACGAACGCTGCTCACTCCGCGCGGCGCACTCGACCCGACCACGCTGAAGCGCGACTTCGCCGTGCAGGCGGGCGATATGGTCCTCGGGGAATTGACGACGCCGCTGCTGGCCGCCGTCCGCGCACAGGCGCCCGGCGTGACACTGCACCTGCTCCCGGATCGCGACGAGGGCACCGCCGCACTGCGCGACGGCCGCGTCGATATCGAGGTCGGCGTCATCGAGCACACCGATCCGGAGACCACCGTGCAGCGGGTACTGCGCGACCGCGTGATCGGCGTTGCCGCACCGGAACATCCGCTGATCACCGACCGTGTGACGGTGGCGCGGTTCGCCGCTGCCGCCCACCTCGGCATCTCCCGCCGGGGTCGCGCCCGCGGCCCCATCGATGACCGGCTGGCCCTGCACGGCCGCACTCGCCGCGTCGTGGCCACCGTCCCCGACCTCACCAGCGCCCTGCTAGCGGTCCGCTCCGGCGATCTGATCTGCCCCGTCCCCGCCGCCCTCACCGCGACAACGCGCACCGCACTCGGCTTGTGCGCGTTCGAAATTCCCCTGCCCCTCCCCGAAATCGCCATCGCCATGGCGTGGCACCCCCGTAATACCGCCGACAACGCCCACCGATGGCTACGCGAATTGATCCGCGGCACCCTTACCAGGCTGGACTCGTCCGGCCGGTGAGTTGCTCAGCCCTCGGTGCGGATCGCGAAGTTCGGATCCACGCCGGGTAGTTCGTTCGGCGCGGAGGGTTCCGGGCGCCCGAAGGGGCCGTGCGGGTTGCGCTTGAGTTCGTCGAGCATGGCCTGCAGCTTGTCGACGTGCGAGGTGTCCTCGCCGGTGCCCGCCCGGTGCGCGCCTGGGGTCAGTGCGCCGTTGCCCTCGGTGCGTGGTGCGGTCATGCCGGTGTCGGGACGGGTTGTGGGCGTTGGGGATTCGTAGCCTTTGCGGGGCGGGGAGGTGAGCGGCTCCAGACGGCCGTTACTCGAGCCGATCGAGCCGTAGTCGAGCCGGTCGCCGGTGGTCGCGGGTTGGGAGTTGGTGTAGGTCGGCGCGGAAGGTTCGGTGCCGGCGGGTGTGGCCGAGTCGAGCCATTCGGGGCGCGAGGTGGGTGCGGAGAGCGGCTCGCTGCGGTAGGTCGGGGGAACTGCGGGCGGCACGGGTTGCGGTGTTCGCGAGGGGAGGGGCAGGGAGTCGTTGGGCGTTGCGGGGCCGAAGGGTTCGAGGTGTTCGGTGCGAGTGATCGGCGCGGTGAATTCGGTCCGTGCGGGGCGGGGCGCGATGTCTTCGGGCGCTTTCAGCCGCTCGTTGCGCCCAGTCGTGGCGTCCATGGGTCCGGTCGGGGTCGCTAGGCGCCCGTTGGCTCCGGTCGTCGGCATGACCAGGTCGTCGCGGCCGGTGTTGGGCTCGAGGCGCCCGTTGGTTCCGGTGGTGTCGGGGCGGTTGTTCTGTCCGGTCGGCGTTTGGCTGAGCACGGTGGTGATATCCGGGAGGCTGTTGCGGCCGGTCTCGGTGTGCGCGCTCGTGGTATCGGCTCGCCCGTTGACGGCATCGAGGCGGTCGCGACGTGACGGAATCGGTTCGCGTCGTTCCCTGGTCGCAGGCGCAGGCGCGGGCGCGGGCGCGGGTTCCGGGCGGATCCGCAGTGCGGGTTCGGCCGGTTCGTCACTGGGCTCGACGGTGACGACCTGTTCCAACCGCGACCCGATCTTCGAAACATCCTCCCCGGTACGGAAAGCCCACGCCTCCAACTTGGCCAGACGACCGGCCAGGTTACGTTCGTCATCCACGTGGGCGGCGACCGCGTCGAGTTTATTGCTCACCTCGCGCAGGGTCGTCGCGAGACTCGACAAGAGTGCGCCGATCGATTCGCCACTCCGCTCGTCGTGGTCCATCCCATACCTTCTTCCCCGTATCGCCCGAAACTCCGCTCGTGGCCGGCCGATTCTATCTGTCGATCGGTACCGACGCGGTTCGAGGACCGGCGGTGGCCACGCTCTGCACCTTTCGTCCGGTTACGCGGCGGCGCTCGTTCGGCGGCATCGGCCGTGTCCAAGGAATGGCCGCAACTATCAATTGCCGGAATAACTGTGGCAATGCTCTCGCGTGTCGCAATGAAATCGCTTGTGAGGCAGCCCACATCGGCTGGTCGGAGCGTATTCGCGGGTTGTGGCGCACCCGAGCGCGGGGTAAAGGGGGCTGGCGGGCGGGCCAAAGCTGACGCACTCTTGATCTATGGCGTAGGTCGTACCTGACCTGCGGTGGTTTTGGGCAGGGGTGAGGTCGCGTGAGAACGAAGCAGCGCGTCGAGCGGGCGTGCGGGCGTCGGGCGATGCTCGCCGAATTGGGGTTGTCGGACGGTCGCGTCGCGGACAACCGGGTGCCGGATGGTCGCGCACCCGTCGGCGGAGCGGTCGGGGCAGGGGGATACGGCTGCACATGCCCGGAATGTGCCGCCGCGCAATGGGATATCCAGCGGCTGAAGTATTGGCTGTGCGGTCGGCTCGCGTCCTACGGTGCCGAGGTGGCCGAGGTGGACCGCCGGGTGGGTGACGTCCCGGTGGACGTGCTCTGGCGCAGCGGTGATCGGCAGTACGCCATCGAGGTCCGTACCGGCCCGCTCGATCGGGAATCGGCGCAGCACCACACGACGCGGCTGCGCGCCGCCGGATGTGACGGGGTGCTTTGGCTGTGCCCGCCGGGCTATTGGGTCGGACACCTGCCCGCGCTCGGCCTCGCCGACTTCGCGCCGCCCGCCTGCGATTACCGGGCCGAAGAGGGCATGCTGGATGCGGCGAACAGCGCGGTCGTCCTGCCGCGCCGTGAACCCTTTGAACTGCGCGATTTCCTGGGCGGCTGGGTGCGAGGCGAAATCGCGTGGGGCTACCGCGATGTGATGACAGGAGGATGGGCCACCGTGACCGACTGGGAACACCACACGAGGACACAGGCCAGCGTCATCGCTCGGCAGCGCCAGGAGTTGGTCAACCAACGCACCACCCTGGCCCTGTCTCGAAAATCCGTGCGGGACAAGCAGAAACAGATCATGAAGCTCACCACCCGGCTGGAACGTGCCGAGGAGTCCGCACAGGAGCGCGCGGACTCGCTGGCCGAGGTCAAGCGCAAGCTCGACAACCACCACCGCGTCGACGCCAGCCTGCGTGCCACCATCCTGAGTCTGCAGAAGGCGATCGGCCACTGGCAGCTGATCACTTATTGCGCGATGATGCTGATCGTGACCTTCATCGCGGGAGCGATGTTCGTGCGCTGAAGTGGTCGGCTGGGTGGTTGCCGGTCAACCGGAACGGCGCACGGTCCCAACGCCATTCGTTGCGCAGCACCAGAGCGATCAGGTCGAGCAGATCCAGCTCGACCTCCGCACGCAACTGTCGCAGCGCGGACCAGTACACCGGTCCGCGCTCGACCAACTCCCACAGTCGACCCTCGGCCTCCGCGGCTACCTTGCGCCGCAATAGATCTGGGATTCCGATCTTGCTGCCGGTCCACACCAGCCAGCCCCAGCCGTTGGCATGCGCATGGGTGCGACCTGCCGCCGACTTGATCCGATTGATGTGGAAGCCGACATGTCCCACCGGTTCGACATCGATCAGGACGACGCGGCCATCGGCCAGTCGTGCGGCGATGGTGGGGTAGTAGCTTCGTTCCGTGCCGTCTATTTCGAAGGTGACCGCACTCGGTTGCTCCTGGAATGTCTCGACCAGGTCGCTCGCGTTCACCGTCTGAAGCAGCCGAGCCTCCAAGCCGGAATCGAACCCGACATCGCGTCCGACCTTGTCGAGATAAAACCGCCCGCGCCTTTCGTCGTCGCCGTCGACTATGCGTGCCGAGGCGATCGGCAGGGGAGCGGGTGCTGGCGCGGACGCGGGCCAATCGACCTGTCCCAGCCATGAATTCAGCTCACTCGTCGCCAGCGGCTCATGCAGTTTCGCCAACCGCCGGTTCGTCTTCTTCTGCCATCCCATGATCCGCTGCATGACATATCCGGCGACCCGCTTGGCATCCTCGCCCGCGTGCCCTGCCAGCCGCAGCTTCAGATAAGCCAACTCGTTGGCGGCCAGATCGGTATCCGTCGCATAGGTTTCCACCAACAGCGCCCGCACCAACTGCTGATCTCGTGCCTCCACCGGGTATCGCGTCCCGAAGACCTCGGCAGCCCGATGTCCACTCAGCTGCGCTTCCCGCAGAATCTGCGCCACCGCCCGGGTATGCAACTGTCGAACCCGATCTCGCGACAGATCGAATCGAGCCCCGATCCGCGCCAACGTCTCCGGCGCCTCCCCGCTTACCCCGAGCCGAAACCCCACGATGTCGGCATCACGCCGCTTGCGATCCCCCCGCATCTCGATCAATTCCCCCAATAGCTCGTTGATCTCCTCGAGATCGAACGACACATCCCCGGCGATATCGTCCAGCACGTCGGGATCGGCATAGTCGGCAGCCCGCTCCCGCCGATCGGCCTCACTTGCCGCCACCTGCACCCCTGACCACGACTCGACTCCACTCGATATGTGCGCCTCGATATGTGCGCCGTAGCCTAACGCCGACCACCGACAAGCTCGGAGTTGTTCCCGCTAGCCGGAGTTACTCGACCGTGTGTGTGCTGAGTGTGTGTTCGGAGGCTGAAAGCAGAAGAGGCACCTTCTGAGTTTCCTCAGAAAGTGCCTCTGAACTGCGGAGACGGTGGTGCGCGATACTGGGATTGAACCAGTGACCTCTTCCGTGTCAGGGAAGCGCTCTCCCGCTGAGCTAATCGCGCGAGGTGGAGACGGGAATCGAACCCGTGTGCACGGCTTTGCAGGCCGTTGCCTCACCACTCGGCCACTCCACCGTGCGAAGGGGGAAGGCTCTACTATTGCCTGGCCCTACTCCTCGAGCGGATGACGGGATTCGAACCCGCGACCCTCACCTTGGCAAGGTGATGCGCTACCAGCTGCGCTACATCCGCATTTGCATCTCCGGGAGCCTTGCGGCCCTCCGTGGTGCGAGACAGAACATTAGCCGACGTTCGGCGCAACCTACAAATCCGCTGGTAGAAGGGCCTGAAGACGAATTACATAGGTGTTGTTCGCGAGGTTGGGTAGGGGGCGCTCGCGGGCAAACGTGCTCGGATCGGCCGAGCCGCGCTTTCGCTTGCGCCACATCCGAATCCCGCCGTAAGGCTGGGAACGTCGGGAGGCGGTATCACGGTGGGTGCTGACCGACCATGCCGCCGGGCGGTATCGAAGCCGAACCTCGCGCGCTCGGATGGCAAAGCCCGCGAAGCCCGATGGGTTATCCCGCGGCTGTACGTGGACGGCTCCTCCGGGACCTGCTGCGCCACTTTGTAATTCATGAACTCGCAGCAGCGCCGGCGGCAAAGCTCGACAGCCGATCGCCCGTGTCGAGGTGGCGATTTGGTGGGACGGCGGTAGTGCGTGCTAAGGTTCCATCTCGTTCGAACGGCTGCTCTGTCGCCGATCGAACGCCAAGTTCGGTCCCATAGCTCAGTGGGAGAGCGTCCGCCTCACACGCGGAAGGTCGCTGGTTCGAAACCAGCTGGGACCACCGAAGAAATAGGCTCTGACCAGCACTCCGCTTGGTTGGAGCCTTTCTTGTGTCCAACGGGTGTGGCCGAAACTGTAGCCTATCGCCCATTCTTTGATGCAGCTGCCGCCTTTGTGGGTGCAACGTCGATCGTTACCGACCCTCCGTCTCGCTCCATTCGATGTGATGTTAGTCACATTCTGGGGTTGGTGGTTCTCCGATGAGCGGCAACCGTTCTCGTCAGGCTTGGCAGTTGTCGCGCGCCCTCACCGAGCGCGCCAACGTCGATGTCCGGATCGAATACCACGGTGCCCGCCGAGACTCCTATGGTGGATGGCACATCCAATGGTGCGGCGGGCCAGTCGCATCCGACATGCGCGGCCACGTCGCTGCCCTCGCCGCCCGGTACCCGTTGATTGCCGCCGCGCATCTGGAGTATGTGCGCGGCTACACCGACCTCGATGAGGCGGTCGCACTGCTGCTGTGGCTGGACGCCAACCCGCACGAGATTCCGTTTCTGTCGGTGTGGACCGCCCGCGAAGCGCTCGCCGAGTGTGGGTATCCCGAGGACGCCGACGAGGTGTGGCAGGCGCGCGGGCGAGCCTTGCTGGCTCTGTCGCCAGCCGGGACGGTCGGCGCTTCGGCAGTCGATGTGCTGCGTCGTCACGCGGGGGTCGGATGGGGCAACGCGCTGGCTTGGCTGGATGGGCTCGTGTCGGGTGATCGTCGATTGAAGGTGGTCCCGTGACTGCCAATGTGTCGCGTCGTGCGCGCCAACTCGCGGCCCAGCTGTCCGAGCGCACCCGGACCACCGTGCGTCTCGAATATCACGACAGCATCGCCGGTAGCGGGCGGGCGTGGCATATCCATTGGACTGATGGACCGACGCGGCATCAGATGCTGACTCTCGCGGCGTCACTTACCGAGGACGTCCCGAGCATTGATATCGCGCGGGTCCGGCTTGCCCGGTCGCACACCGCGCTCGGTGAAGCTGTCGCGGTTCTGGTGTGGCTGAACGAGGACATCGAACGTGCCGACCTGTTTCCAGGAGTGTGGCCGGAGTTTGCCCGCGACCATGTCAGCTACCCGGACCAGGGCGGCGAACGCTGGAGCCGTCGCGGTGAAGCTGTGCTGTCGATGACGCGTGGCGGTGTGGACCTGGCGGTGTGCCGTGCGATCGATGCACGGATCCGCGCGGAGGGCTGGGCCGGTGTCCTGGAATGGTTGGACGGGATCGCGTTGGGGGACAAGCCGTTGCGGGTGGCGCGATGACCACGTTCACGCTTCGGTTCGATGTGCCCGACGATCAGCGCCACATCGTCGACCATGAGATCGGGCTTGCATTGGATGCGATGGAGCCCCTGCGGAAGTGGTTGGCCCGCAACGGTGGTCACCTTCAGCAACTCGTCGACGGCAAGTCCGTCGACATTTAGTGAAATGCGGGGCGTGTCCGCTCGGACATGCCGTGATCCGCGTAACAGGACGTGGCTGCTCGTTGATGTGCAGCCAACAGCCCGCAACCGGGCTGCCAGTCGCGGGGGATCACCCACCCTCGCTTACCCAACCCTCAAGGGGGACAACATGACCGGACCGAACCAGCCCTACCCTCCCCAGCCGCCGCCCTACGGGCAGCAGCCACCACCGTACGGGCACTACCCGCAACCGCCTCGAAAGCGCAAGGTATGGCCGTGGGTGCTGCTCGGCGTCTTCCTGCTGATGTTCGGCGGTTGCGTCGCCATCCTCGGCACCGCGGGGCATGAGGTGAGCAAAGCTGTTGATGCCGCGAACTCATCCATCCAGTCGGCCGCCGCCGACATCCCCACCTCGATACCGCCGTTGAGCGCGAAACCACCGGCCGGCAAGGGCAAGACGGTGGTGTACGAGATCGTCTCGGACTCGGACGGACTCAACTCCGTCACCTACTTCGACGAGAACTCCGAACTACAGCAGGAGAACAGCGCATCCGCGCCGTGGTCGAAGACCGTCATCAACAACTCGACCTACGCGGTAATCGGTCTGGGTGCCCAAACGAAGGGGACCAGCGTGACGTGTCGGATCATCGTGGACGGCAAGGTGAAAGACGAGAAAACCTCTACCGGCAAGTACGCGGTCGTCAACTGCAGCGGCACGATCTAAGCCGAGTAGCCTCCAGCTGAGAGCCCGATCCGGTCCCCTTCCAGATCGGGCCTCGTCCGTTTGCGGTCGGGTGCCAAACGCCCTGGTCGGAGGGGGTACGCAAATTTGCGTACCCTTTGACCAGCGAAAAGGGCAGAGGGGTACTCATTTTCTGAGTACCCCTCTCGCGTACTCGCATCAACTGCGCGGGCGATCCAGTGCGGCAGTGATCAGGGCACGGGCCTGGTCGCCGTAGACCGCCTGCCGGTGGAGTCCGGCCCACGCCTTTTCGTAGTACGAGAGTTCTGATGGTGTCGTGACGGTCAGTTCCGCACTGATCGTTTCGACGAGTGCCATGCGTGTGTCGTAGATGACGAAACCGGTAGTGGTGTACAGGAATCTGTACCTTGTCGGCACGACGCCGAGTATCAGGTGAGGGTTGCCGAATCCCACGTCGAGCAGGTGCCGCAACTGGTTGGTCTGCACGTCCTCGTCGCCTGCCTGCATGTACAAGACCGGCTCATGGATCAGCATCGAGAACGTTGTGTTGCCCGTGCGTAGTGCCTGCTGGCGTTGCAGCCGCGCGGCAACTGCATCGTCGAGATCGTCACGGGTGCCGAGGAACTCGATGCAGGTCGACAAGATGGCACGGGCGTATGCCTCGGTCTGGACCAGCCCAGATAGAACGACCGGGGAGTAGATGCGAACTGAGCGGGCGCGGGCGTCAAGCTCTACACCGCGGCGTTGGCGGCGCGCGTGACCGGCCGCGGCTATCCGCTTCCACTCGGCCCACTGTGCCTGCACGTTGCGCAGGGACGCGATGAGATCTGGCAGAGCTAAGTCGGCATCGCAAAGTCGACACCATACGACGAGGTCGGCTTCGGACGGTTGGCGTTCGCCGCGCTCTAGGCGGCTCGTCTTGGACCAGTGCCAACCTGCGGCGTCGGAGAATTGCCGACCATTGAGCCCGGCGTCCTTGCGCAGTTCGCGGAGACGGGCGCCGAGAGCTTGCCGGGCTCGGTCGACCGAAGTCACTGCCTCACGTACTCCTCATAGCGGGTTGCCGCTGTCCACACCCGGTCGCGAATCGACCGTGCGTGAGCGACGATCACTGGGGCATCGGTGACTGCCGATCCGACCCAGTAGTCGTTGTCATCGAACAGACTGAATGCCACCCGATCATCATCGAGTACCCAAAAGTCCTCGGAGTTTGCGGCTTCGGTGTCCGCGTGATGTCGCGCGAGGTAGCGGATGTCCTCACCGGCGGCAGTGCTGTGTTTCGCCAGCGCCAGCAAGTACCTGGTGTACAGGGTGTGCGGTTCGCTCACGATGCGTACGCGCTGGACTGCGACGCCGCGGCTCGTCGTGGTGCGAATGAGGTTCGACCAGTTGGCGAACCATTCCCCGCCGACGTCGGTTGTTTCATCGGCACGGAAGCGACTCAGTGATTCGGTCTCGCTTGCCGAGGCGTAGTCGTCGCGGGTCTCCAGGTGGAATGCCCGAGACTTCACGGTGGCAAAAAGATCCGGGAAGGCAGCGTTACCTGGGATCAGCCGCATCCGGGTACACCTCCTCGCGAGTGGGGATCTCGACGGCGGTTTCGTGACCGGGAATCGCCATCTTCGCCAGTACTTGAGGGTCGGTGATCAGGTCGCCCTGCAAAAAGAAAGTACCTCGCCCTGTATCGACGAGTCCGGACAGGCAGGTTCCTGCCTCGGTCCATTGCAGCAGGCGATGAGGTATCTCGATTCTGTTGGCTTCGCTCGTTCGCCAGCCTTGGACGAGGATGCTGCCGCGGTCGGTTGCCCAGAGTCGGGGCGAACCACCCTCGCCGGTCGGACCACCCAGAAGTCGAATCTCCATGGTTAACAACTTTCGTGACAAGTGGTGTCGATTGACATGCTAATCGTCGCACTTAAACGCCGGTAGTGCAGTTGATTCCGGCACTTCTTGGCACTTTCATTGCTTGCGGACCGGGCCGACTTCTAACGTCCGAGGTGGCGCCCGCGGCCGGTGCCAGTCGTCTCTGGCCGCGGGCTGCCTCACCATCGACGACGGAGGGTGAGATGGCGCTCACTGAACCACAGGCCAAAGTCCTTGCCGCACTCGCAATTCTGGAACCTGCGCAAGCGCTAACCGTGCGCGAACTGTGCGGTCACTCTGGTCGCGCCGAGGCTGCCACGCGGGCAGCGTTGCAGGGGCTCGCCGATTCCGGTCTCGCCCATGGTTCCCGCAGAGTCCCGGTCGGGTGGCGGATCACCGATCGCGGACGGTCACTGATCAATGAGCGTCCGTACCGGGAATTCCTGCCGGACAACGGCGCTGCCACCGTGAACACGAACGGGGCAAGCCGGTGAGGGCGACACCTACCGCGATCGGTTACCTGCGCAAGGACATCTCAGGTGTCTCTCAAGACTGGGATGAGATCCAAATCCGCAGCCGCGCAAAACGTCTCGGCTATGACCTCGCCAAGACCGTGACATTCGACGCCAGGACCGTCGACCCAGAGGGACGGCTAGTGAACGTGGTCCAGGCCCTCGATGTCGACGCGGTGATCGCGCCGAGCCTCGAACACTTCGGCGGCCAAGTACCGAAACGACTTGTGCAGCAGTGCGAGCTGAACACGGTCAACCCTACAGAGACCTACGCACCTCATGCCCCGTTTCGGTTTGTCGACGTGGACCGCGCATAGCCCCGCTGAAAGCAACGACGCTCGAAGGAGGTGACCAACAAGATGGCGGCACGAGTGGAGGACCCAGGACCCGATGGCAACAACCACGACAACTGGAATCAAGACCCCCGCGAAGACCGAGGCGATGACGTAATTCGGCCGTGGGGGCGATGACGACTGCCGAACGACAAAACGCGCCCCGACCTTTCCGGTCGGGGCGCGTTTTGGTCGGCGTATCCAGGTATCACGTGATGGTGAGAGTGCCCGTCGCGGCGGTGTTGCCGGAGCCTGCACCGCTCGCGGCCATCTCGACGCCGACGCTGGTGATCGCCGATAGGTCGACACCGCTTGCGGTAACCGTGCAGGTGCCCGAGATGCCGCCTACAGCTGATCCTGGTGAGCCGATGACGGTGCCGGACTGATCAACCAATCGGATCGTGTGGGTCGCGCCGCCGAAGGAGCTGCCGAACGGGATGCTCGCCGCGATTGTCGCGTTGGTTTTACTGCCTTGGACATTCAGTTTGTTGCTGGTCACGGTCGATCCGGGATAGGTGCTCGTGTCGGCGACCATTCCGGTGACCGCGATATAGGTACTGCTGGTGGCCCAGGACTGCCCGCCGGGATTGGTGGCACCCGAAGGCGTGAATGGGTTGCCTCCCATCGCAAACATGAGAGGCATTACAGCGTCACGCCTTTGATGTCGGCTTCGAGGTAGGTACCGGGAGTGGTGCCTACGCCTGTGACTTGGACGGACAAGACGTCTCCGACCGCGAAGTCCCAGGTTCCGGTGTTGGTGGCGTTCGCACCGCCCGCAGTCTGGTCAGCCGCGGCGATGGTTTTCGGCGTGCCGGAGACCTGAGAACCGTTCTTGCGCAGCTCGACCACGAGGTTGCCGGAGGCGTCGGCGGTGTTGCCGCGATAGGTGACCTCGGTGAACCGCACTGCTCGCCGGAGTTTGATGCCGTGCGGGAGGACGTTGCCCGCACCGGTTGCGCGTGTACCGGTTTGCGCGACGTAGGCGATGTCGTACACCTGACCGGCTGCGGTAGGAGTGCGGGCATCGGATAGACGAGAGTCGTTGCCGACACAGGCGGTCGAACTGGAGGTGCCGAACGCCGCGGCGTTGAACGCGGGAGACGCAGCGGTGCCGGCGAGGATTCCCGCGAGCTGCACAACACCTTTCGCGCTGGTCGTGGAGTCCGAAACGGCCAAGGTCCGGTCCGCAGACAGATCCCCACCGCCGGTCAACGGGGCGGTCGTGCTGATCGTGCGCGACGTCGGCACCTTCGAAGCCAGACCAGGCACGGTCGGGCTCGCCGCAGTACCACCCAGATCGCCGGTCAGCTGCAGGATGCCCTTCACGCTGCTCGTGGCGTCCGGTGCGGCAGGACCGGTAGCGCCTGTGTCGCCACGCGGGATTGTGAGATCCACTGTCCAGGCGGGCGGTCCGCCATGGACGCTGGCCGAGGCGGATGAACCTGCGGCACCGGTGGTTACGGTACCGATGTCGAGGTCGAAGCTGTTGACCGCGTTCAGTGCAGCAGTTGCTGAGGCAGCCGCAGCGGACTGGCTTGAAGCTGCAGCAGCAGCCGCAGCGTTGGCCGCCGCGATTGCTGGCACAGTCACCGGGTCCAGCTCTTCGCCGTTGTCCAACTCGAAGATCAGATCATTGCCGTCGATGGACACCGACACCACCGATAGGCCACGCACCACGGCGTTGCCTTCCGATGCGGGGACAGGCGAGACAAGCGTCAAATCCACCAGGCCGGACGATCCAGCGTCGGGATTCTCCTCGTCTGGTCCGGGCGTGTACTCCGGTACGACGAACGAGAACGGGGAGATCGGGACGGGATCGCCCTCATAGGAGAGGTCGAAGCTCACCCGCCATGTCCACTCGTTGGGGTTGGTGTCGGCATTGGGTGCGACCAGGCGGACGCCCCGCCCGCCGCGCCACGTCAGATACCCGAACTCATCCAGGGAGACCTTGTAATACTTCGGCAGCTGAACGTAGGTCGCGGGGTCAGGCACTGCCTCGGCAACCAAAATCTTCGGAGCCTCAGCGGTGAAGGTGACCGAACCAGTCAGCGGCGGAAACTCTGGGCTGTCGTTGATGTCGGGACCGTCAGCGACATTGGCGAGGAACCGGCCGACCACGCGCCCGTACTTCAATGGAGCTAGATCAGCCATCTAGATTTCCTCCTCCAACTCGGCAGGAATCACCACAGGGTTCGGTGGCGGGTCCTGCCCTGCGCGGCGCATCGCGGCGCATAGGTCGTCGATGTAGCGCTGGAGTCCGCGAATCACCCGCACAGCCGCCTTGAACTTGCCGCGCTCCTCAGCCATCTGCTTCTCAAGCTCGACAACACGCGCGGTCAACTCCTTGACCTTCTTCTGCTGCCAGGCAGTGAGTGCGGCGATGATGGCGACGAGACCAGCACTGATCGCCTGGATGACTTCAGGGCTCAGGTCCATCACTGCCCCTTCGCTGCGACGAGCTTGCTGAGCAAGTCGGTCAGGGCGTCGATCTTGCGGTGCGCGTCAGCCAGGGAATCGACGACGGTCTTGTCGCCGAGTTGCTTCCATCCCGTGAACGGGACGGGGCCGCCGAGCTGTTCGCGGATCTCGTTCACGTACTGATCCAGGTAGAACAGAGCCGTGCCGACCGTGACGGTGTCACCTTTGTAGTTTTTGAAAGTCTCTTGCAGAGCGGGCATTTCGCTGCCTCCGTTGTCGAGAATGGATTGCACGTCGGACCGGAAGATGTCCATGTCGATGGCGCCCGGATCCCACTTGCCTTGCGCAGCGCCAGCCCATTCCTTGTGACCGATGGCGTGCGAGGAGTCTTCGCCCAGGTGCTCAAGGATCGCGGCGACCCCGAGCGTGTAGGCGTTGTATTGCTTGTCGGACCAGCCCGTCCGATGCGGCTTGCCGGGCGTCCCGCCTCCGTCGTTCGCCGCTTCGATGCCGATGGTGCAGTTGTTCGCGGCGTCGCGGGAGATGCCGGGGTATGAGCCTGCGCCCGCGTGCCAGGCGATGCCGGCGCCGCAGATGGTGAACTCACCGTCGGGGCTCAAGAACAGCTGCGATGCCAACCCGAGGTCGGGGTGTTCGGCGATGCCGTGGGCGGTCTCGCCGAATGAGCCGGTGTGGTGGCAGACAACGCCCCAGATGTTTCCGAAGTCGCCGTGTCCGCGCTCGCGCCAACCGGGGTATTCGTGGACGACCAGGCCCTTGGCCCGAAGAACGTCGGGTAGCCATACGGGATCAGCCATTGGTGGCCTCCTCGATCTTCGCGCGGATCCGTTCGACAAGTCCCGCGTACGCTTCGGATTTCGTGGACGCCTGGAACGCGAGGTCACGCGGATGGCGTGCGGCCCACGTGCCGTCCTCCAGTTGGGTGACTTGGATGTCGCTGATGTCGTAGAACTCTTCGGGGTCGGGGTCCGGCCAGTTGCCGTCCTCGTCCGGGTGGATGTGCAGTCCCTGGTCATAGACACCGGGTGGCCCGCCGGGAGTGGGGCGCCACCGCACGGTTTCGAGTTCGGGGTGATGCCGCCACCCGCGGTCGATGAGGTATTGCGCGATACGCGGGGCCTGCTGGGTTTGCACGGTCGTCGGCTCGGCCAGTTTGCGTCCAGCCGGATTCAGCCAATCGGGGAGGTGGATCACCGCCAAGTCTTCAGCCAGCGCCCGCACCTGCGGATCGACTTCGGGTACGTCACCGAGATCGGGCAGACGACCATTCAGGGCCATCTGCATGAACTGGCCCCACTTCTCGGTGACCTCAACACCTTCAACGCCGCTGGGCTGGTACTGCTGCTCTTCGAGTTCGCGGCCTGCGCGGGTGACTATCTGCTCGACGATTTCGGGGCCGTCGCTCACGGCTGCTCCTTGAGTGCTTGGGCCATCACGAGCAGCTGCGCGCCCTGGTTGATGACGGTGTAGGTGCCGACACCAGCGACGCGGGTCAGCACGACATATAAAGTTGCGGTCTGGTTCTGGGCGACGGTGGCGTGTGTGGAATCCGGGGTGATCGCCTGTTCCCACCGCGGGCAGAGCAGGATGTTGCTGTTGTTGGTTGCACCCAGAGGCATCCCGAATCCGACGACAGGGCCTGTAGCCGAACCCAACCGGATCTCGGCGATGATGCGGGTGTCATCGACTGCGCTGACGACCTGGACTTTGACGTTGATCTGCCCGGAGATGACGATCGGGCGCCACGCGACAGGCTGCGCGGGGATCGTCATCGTCGCGACGGTCCGTGATTCGGCACTGACGTTGGATGCGGCAGCGAACTGGGAACCCGCAATCGCCCACGGCCCACCGAGTTTCGGATTCGGTGCGGCTCGCCACACAGCATCGCTCGAATCCCATGTCAGAACCGACCCGTCACGGGCGTCTGTGAGATCTGCGACGTCTTCGGCATCAGCTATCGCGCCTGCCGTCCCCGCATCACCGGTAACACCGGTCGTGCCTCGCGGAAAAGTGATCTGCAACTGCTGGTTCGGTGCGGTCCCGGTCAACGCCGCTGCGGCAGAAGACCCGACAGCGCCGGCCACACCCACACCGGACAAGACATTCGCGGGACCTTGCTTGCCCGGTGCGCCGAACGCGTCGGCGAAACGTACCCAGTCCACGCCAGTCCACAAATAGATAGCGCTCTCATCCACCACCCGCCACGCCTTGCGGGCGTCAGCAGTTGTGAGGGAAAACCCTTCCAGGACAGCGAAACTCGCTGCATCGCCCAGCCAGACCCACGGCCATGCGGGCTCTCCCTGTATACCGGGTTCGCCTTGGTCGCCTTCGCGGATCTCGATAACGGCTTCACGGTCGGTGAGTTCGAGCGGATTCACGGTGTAGGGCAGCCCTACAGGGTCGCTGACACCACGCATGGTGATGGTGACATCGGCGTCATAAACGGTGCTCATCACGGCGCTCCTGTCACTGGCACCGCCCACACCGCAACGTGCGCGTATTGCCGGGTGTAGCTGTAGTTTCCGGAGCCCAGGTTGCGGCGCAACACCAGATAGATCGCGCCCGCGACACCTGCGGCGATAGTGCCGGTCGAACTGGCGGGGGTCAGCGCCGAGGTTTGATACTGCGGAAGCAGCTGGTTGTAGTTCCATCCGACATCGGGAAGGCCGTTGCCGACGGCGACGACCTGCCCGGCGGCCGAGCCGATGCACGCCTCCAGGTCGTAGCGGATACCCGCGGAGGCGGAACGGACCTGTGCGCCGCCGAGGACCATCGGGCGCCACGCCACATCCTGGGCGGGGACGTTGACGATCGCGATGGTGTTCGGGTTGGTGGATACGTTGGTGACGCTGGCGGCGAACCCGGAACCGCCATCCCATGCGGTGGTTTCGGTGATCGTCCACGGACCGCGCCAGCCGGGAGCAGGGGTGGGCTGCCACTTGCCCGCCGAAGCCGACCACATCGGCACCGCGCCATCAACGGGGGTGGCGGACTCCTGATAGTCGGCGGCTTCCCGGATCGGGCCGGGTCCGCCGGTGGCGCCTTTGACCCCTTGCACACCGCGGGGGATGGTGAGGTTGATTGCCTGCGTGGGTGGGGTACCGGTCACGGTGATACCGAGATCGGATCCGGCGGTGCCTGTGGTGACGGTGCCGATGCTCAACGTATTCGCGGGACCGTCTGGTCCGGCAGCGCCGAATGCATCCGGGAACGGTTCGAACGATGAGCCGTTCCAGTACATCAGCGTGTTGGTTGATTTGACGCGCCACGCCTTACCCGCCTGCGCGGCGCCGAGATCGGGGGAGAGCGCAGCCAGAGCGGTGGGGTCGGCGATGTCGCCTTCCCAACGAAACGGTGGTGCGGGCGGGCCTTGATCACCTGTTGGGCCGGTGGCTCCAACAGGTAGCTCCAGTGTTCCGTCTGCGGGAACACCCGCGAAGGATTGCACGATACCGGGGACGCCGATACCTTCGTTGATTCCACGCATCAGCGTGGACGCGAAATACTCTGCAACAGTTGCCATGTCGTCTCTCAGATCGGCTGAGCCCACACAGTCAGCGACGCGCGGGAACGCTGAAACCCGATCTCTCCCGTGGTGGTCTGGCCGATGCGTTCGACGTTCACGACGAGGTTGGTTGCGGTGTAAGCGGGCACGGTCGCCAACGTGGAAGTCGGCGAAATGGGTTTGGTGGTGGAGTCACCGATAGCGGGTGAGAACGCGGTCAGCAGGTAGGCGCCGTCATAGCGCACACCCGCACCGGCACCGACCATCGCACCGGTCTCGGACCCGAGTCGAACCCGGATCTCAGCGTCGGCGTTCTGCCCGTCCTGGCAGTAGATCGACAGCCGGCCCCAGCACATCGGCCGGTACGCGAACGGCAATGCCGGTAGCGCGAACGTGCCAGCGGTGAGGCGTTCGACCGCGGTCTGTGTGTCGGCCGAGAAGTCGGTGTACCACCAGCTCCAGCAGCCGAAGCCGTTCGGCGCGGGCTGCACCTTCCACTTACGGGCACCAGCAGCCCAAGCGAATATGCCACGCTGCGCCGGGCCGATCGTGGAATCGAAATCCGTTGCGGTGGAGATGGATCCCGAATCCCCGGCGGGGCCTGGGGCTCCTTGCAGTCCGGCAGGAACCGTGACCGCCAGCCCAAGCGCGGGACCGGTACCGGTGAACCGGACCGCGGGGACGGTCAAGGCTGGGTCGTGAGTGGTGGTCGCAGTGATCGTCGTCGCGGGTGCAGCCGGACCCTGAGCCCCGACCGCGCCGGGACCGGGAGAGTGGACCCAGGTCGCGCCGGTCCAGCAGTCCATGCCGTCACTGTCCAGCCGATGCCACCATTTGCCGCGATCGTCAGCGGTGAGCCCGGTGGGGCGTGCACCAACGTTGGCGATGGTCCCCATCTTCCGGAACGTGGTCCGTGGTGCGCCCGTTGGACCAGCCGGACCGCGGGGTCCCTCCGGGAGCGGCAGGGCAGCCGCTTCGCTGGCGGGAGTGACCTCAGCGGTCAGAACCGGCAGACCATCGACATCAGCTTCTTCATCGACGGACATGTGGGCGGAGAACGAAATGTCCACAGCGAAAGGCCCCCTAGAAAATGATCAAATCGAGGTCAGCCCCGACATCGGTGAACAAGGTGCGGACGGCTTGCGCCATTTGCCCGAGACGTCCCCACGCCTTGACTAGCGAGTCCTCTTCGTCGGAGCCGTCGCCGACCTTGATGTCCCAGCGGGCCGGGGTCTTTCGGTCGTCGGTAAAGGTCAGCTCGGTCACGTAGTCGGTGAATGCCTGGTCGCCCAACGCGAAACCGATCTGGTCACCGAGGTCGAAGTCCTTGCCGACCAGGTATGGGGCGCCGTCTCCAACGGAGGCTTTCTTGCTGGTGTATCCGCGGGTCTGGTGCAGACCACGTCGCCCGGTCATGACTCCGTCGAGGGTGAATGCCTTGCTGGAGTTGGTGACAACGTGCTCGCGGAACGCGAATGGTCCGGCGCGTTGGGTGCGGCCGGCGTCTTCGTAGTTCATCCACGCCAGGAACACATCGTCGAGTTGGCCCTGATACAGCGAGTCCAGACCGGGCAGCCCGATCAGCAGGCCGATCCATGCCAGCAGATTTTTCATGGCGATTTCGATGGCGGCGTTGACCCATCCGGGGCTCTTGCCGCCGACGATCACCGAGGTGGCGAGTGGTTTGTGCAACGCGACTTCGGACGCGCCGATCCCGGAGTACTCGCCTTCGAGATACCAGACCCACGGGAAGGTGCGGACCGTCCCGAGTGGGCCGGTGCTGGAATAGACGGCTTCGTATTCGGATTGGGCGTTGAACGCCGGGTAGCGGACCGGGGTCGTGTCATCAACCCATTCCTCGACCATTCGCACCAGACCATCGAGCAGGGTTCCGGTGGGGCCGGTCACTCCGGATTTGTCGACTGCCTTGATGACCACGGTCGGGCGGTCCAGGTAATACCATTCCGGGGCTGGTTGCTCATCCTCGTCGGGCAGGTAGAAGAAGGCGTCGAGCATGACGCCGGTGTCTTCGAGCATCGGCAAGATCAGCTGATCTGCGGTGTCGAAGCGGGCCGATGCCGCACGCCACGGGGAGGTGTCGCGCAGAACATCAACCGGCACAACAGCAATCGGCCACAACGCGTTGCCGACCTGCGCCCAGTCCGGTGCGTCGAGCCACCTGTCAGGGATGGTCCAGAACGCGGCTTGCAGCCGGATCAGATTAACGGCGAGATAGAGAAGGGAGATAGTGCAGGCAGGCCCGAACAAGATCATGTGGCGCGGAAATTGTGCCAAGATCGGCGCGAACGGCGAGGCCCAGCAGGCGGTTGTGGCGATGTGGTGCCAGCAGTGGATCGCTTCGATATCCACTGTCTCGGTGCCGTTTTCGTCGCGGACAACCGATGCTTTCGTGATGTACCCATCCCACCGGTACGCCCGCGTGTTGACCGTGATCGGGATAGTCGCGTCCGCGCCGTCCGGGTTCTGGAAGATGTGCGCGTAATGCACCATGTCTTCGCGGGGGATGCTCATCTTCAAGCCGCCCGCGGTGTTCTTGGTGCGGGTGAACTGCAGCGAGGAATAGGCGCCTTCCTCGCCGACCTCTTGCAAGAACTTGTCCCAATACCGAACCAGCACAGTCTGATCGGCTGCGTATGCCTGGTCGGCGCGCTCCAACAGGTCCAGCCGCCGTGCCGCGGCTTTGTGATCCCACGCCATCAGAACGGCCTCGACGATCGCGGGGTGACATCAATACGTACGGTCGACTCCAGGGTCGCGCCCTCGGTGACCCGCACGATGATCTCTGTGGATGACCACGCCGGAAGCGACTGGAACCAACGGCGCCCAGCCAACTTCCCCCACACGTTGTCTCCGTCAGGGTTGGCATCGGAGTACACGCGGGCGGTGCGATGCCGGGGATGGGTGTCGATGCGTAGCTCTTCACCCGACGCGAGTAACGGGGTTTCCACGATCCGCAAGGTGTCGCCGAAGTTCGGATCCTGAATCGCGTACCTACCGGGGCCGTTCATGGTGTAGCGCGGCCAGGCAGGTTGATCGGCGGCGTTGCGCCCGCGCACAATTCCTTCACCGAGGCCATCGGCGTTGACCCAAACGTCGGTCTCGATCAGGTGCCGTTCCAGCGGATCCATTGCCGCTGCGGACATCTGGTATTCGATTGCCCGGTTGCGGGTCGGGTCGATGTCGCCGAGTGGTTCCGGTGCGGTATCGAGCTGCACCAACTGGTACCGCCAGCCCTGATGCCGCGTGAAATACCCGACCTTGCAAGGGATGTCGGTCGACCAACCGCGATGCCACGCGTCGTGTACGGCATGGAACCCGCGAACGGAATCAGCACGGAGCAGGACAACGAAGTCCCATTCCTTTTTCGAACGCACCGACCGCAGGAACGTGGCGCCGTCTTGGCGTGCGCCCTCGGACACCAGCAGTTGAACTGGTGCGAACATGTAGCCGGATTGGCGGGTGAGGCGGACCCCTTCCTTGCCCGCGCCGACACCATGCAGATGCCAGACGCGGCCGTGGATATCCCAGACAACAATCTTGGTGGTTTCGATCTGCAGGAGTGGATTCATCGACCGAAACCCCCTGACCGTTGTGTCGCCAACGTGCGTCGTCGTTGCTGTCGCTCAACCGCAATCGCGGCAACCATCGGGTCAGTGCCCGAGATGTTCCATTCGTTGTTGACCGTGGTGCCACCGCCACCGGTCGCGCCGATACCAGCGACCGCTAAGCCGCTGTTCAGGAGTTCTTTCCAGTTGTTCTGGAAGAATTTGGTGACGTCATCTGCGCCGGACTGCGCCAAGCTCGCGGCCTGAGTACCGAGATTGCTCAGCGCCTGCTCAGGGGTAGCCGCCATGTACCAGGGCGCTGGACCGTTGAACAGTTCCGACGCTCCAGGGATAGGCAGATTCGCGAGCGGGTGTGTGCTTTGATCTGCGCCAGAAGACGCCGCCAACGGAGTGGGGGTAGACCCGAACTCGTTGGAAGACAACGCTTCTGGGGTGGCAGAAGTAATCGAATTGCCTGTGCCGGACGAGCTGACACCCAGCGAAGTAGGCCAGTTGGTGACGAACACATTCGTCGCAGCCGCCGAACCGCCGCTACCACCGCTGCTTGATCCGCCGCTGCCGCCAGAGGTACCGGATCCGCCGGCACCACCTGTGCTTCCCCCGAGCTTGCCGGGGCGGCCGGTCGAGCCAGCCCCCGCCCCGGTGGCGGGTCCGCCGAGGTCCCCGCCACGTAGCAGTGATGCGGGGATGTGGGCGTGCTGGTCGAACATAGCGTCCCCAGCACCGACCTTGCCGCCGATGACAACGCCTTCAGAGCCGTTGCTCTCGACGTTCGTGCCGTCACCCAGCGTCAGTGCGGTATGCCCATTGGCACCGCCGCCGCGGTCGAACCAGGAGATCGAGATATCGCCAGGCCCACCCAGGCCGGGCAGCGCGCCCTTGTCCGCCAACCATTTGCCCTCGTTGACCGTGGACATGCGACCGGCGAACGGATCCAAGCCGAGCGCGTCATTGACGACAGCGGAAACTATTCCGCTGCAATCGATTTGGGACCGATTGAAACCACCCATGAGATAGGTGGCCGAGTCCATCGACACCGCGAAGTCCTTGCCGGGCACGGGTCCGCCGTCCCGGAAGCCAGGAACCATCCCGTGCAAGAAGTCCGCACTCGGCACCCAACCGCTGTTGATCGCCTGCAGCAGAGGCAGCGTCTTCGAGGTAGCGGCTGCGTTCACAACGAACTCGCCGGTCGACGCGGCGATCAGCATGGAATCGCTTGTGCCGGTACCCTTTCCGCGCAGCAGACCGCCAGTGGCCATGTGTGCATCTGCCCACTTGACCAGCGAATCGCCGAGGGAACCGGCGCCCTTGCCGCCTACGCCGGGCACCCAGTCGGGGATCTTGACCTGTTGGAGCAGTTCACCGATCTTCTTGACCGCGACCGCGATACCATGAACGACGCCGTCCCATGCCGCCCCGATGGTCGCGCCGACATCAGTGAAGAATTCGCCGATCTTGTCGACCGCACCGCCGATGACGTCACGGGCTGTGGTCACAGCGTCGGCAGCGAACTGCAGTTGACTACCGAAGTTGTCCGCCATCATCTTCAGCGCTGGAATGACCAGCGGCTCAATGACGTTGTTGACCAGCCACGTAAACGCGTCGATGAGCTTGAGCAATTGCGGCAGGATCGCGATGAACAGATCCAGCATCGGCGGGAGCAAGCTCACGCCGATGTCGATCAGCTGCGGCAGCAAAGGCGCAATCGCGGTGATCAGGTCGCCGAAGCTCTTCGCGATGTCAGGCAGATACGGTGCCAGCTGATTCAACGCCGACACCAGAGCATCGGCGATCTTCTTCGCGACATCCGCCAGGATCGGTTGCAGTTGTTCGAACACCGGCAGCATCAGGTCTGCCCACTGCTTGATCACCGGGCCGAGCGCGTTGAAGATAGTGGTCAGCGCGGGCGCCAAAGCCTGGACGAGTCCGGCGATGACCTGAGCCAGCACCGGCAGGATCGGAGCCACCGCGGCCACCAGGCTGGCGAACGCATCACCGAGAGGACCGATCGCGGGAGCCAACGCCGTAATCGCCTGTGCAAGTGCAGTTCCCACGACCTGCGCGATCTGGCTCATCGGTCCGATCAGCGGAGTCAGCGCCGTCATAACGCTGCGCAGAAGATCACCGATCACCGGCAACACCGGCTGGAGCCCGGTCAGCAAGGCATCGATGAACTTCGTCAGATCCGGCATCAGCGCGGTCAGGGTCGTTGCGAATGTCGCGCCAATCTGACCGAGCGACGGGGCCAGCGCCCCGATCGATTCGCCCAGTGCCTTAAACAGCGGGCCGAGCGTGGGACCGACGATATTGCCGATCTGAATCAGGCCATCAATCAACGGGTTCAGGCCCTCGCCCAAGCCCTGCAAGGTGTCGCCAAATGTCGAAATCAGCTGTGTCAGTGAGCCATTGGCAAATGCGTCAGTGAACGACTGACCGATCTGGCCGAGCATCCCAGCGAACTGAGCACCAACCTGGTTCGCGACCGGTTCGAACGCCTGCCCCAGAGACAGGAACCCGGTGGTCGCCTGCTGCAAGCCGGGGCCGAGACCATCGATGAACGACTTCGTGCCAGCGAAAATGCTTTGGATACCAGCGAGATTCTGTGGCGCGGCCCAGAACGCGGCGAACTGCTTGGTCAGCCCGTTCATGGACCCAGCCACATCGACCATGCCCGCCTTCAGCGTGGGCAGCGCCGCCGTGGCAAGCTCGGTAATCCCTTGCGCCGCACCGTCGAACAGGCTGTCCTGGACAGCGCCGCGCAGGTCTTTCCACGCCGGGGCAAGATCACGCGTCGCCAACACGAACGCCTGCGCGTTCGGGCTGAGTTTCGCTAGCGCTTGGGCAGCTTTGTCCTGCGAAGACGACGACGAGTCCGCCGCATCGGCAACCGCCTGCTGCGCCTTCGCGACCTGTTCATTGGCCTTGGTCACCGCAGTCTGCGCGTCAGCGACCTTCTGATCCGCCTGTGCGACACGGTCTTTCGCTGCAACAACTTTGTCGCTGCCCTCGATCCCCTTGGCTTGTGCGTCAGCCGCAGCCTCTTGCGTGTCTTTGTTCTTCTCGACCGCTTCGGCGTAACGCAACTCGGCACGCTCCAACCGCAGTGCCGCCTTCGCGCGGTCCTCTGGCTTCGCCTTTGCCAGCTCGTCGCGAGCTTCTTTGACCGCTAGTGCCGCCTCTTTCTCGCTGAGGGCGGCGTCCTTCAGCTTGAACTGGTAGTCCTCCAGTTCGTCGGCTGCGTCCTTGTACGCCTGCGCGAGATTGGACTGTGCGTCGTGCGCATCCTTCTGTGCGTCAGCAAGATTGCGCTGTGCCGTCTCGACGCCTTCAAGCGCGGTCTGCACCTGTTCCTGCGCTGCCGCAACAGCTTTCGCTTGGGCCGCACCATCCGAACCAGCGGAATCCTCGGCAGCTGACAGCGCCTTGAACGCATCACCGATGCCCTGCAAACCCACCGCTGCCGTCGCACCAGCCGCCGCAGCAGCCGGACCGAGAGCAGCGATGCCGACACCAAGGGTGCTGATAGCACCCAACGCGGCACCAGCGGCACCACCGATAGCAGCGATGCCAGCACTCGCGGCAGACAGTCCAAGCGCACCCTTGGTGAGACCACCAAAGGATGCCGCCGACTTGAGCCGGTCCAGGCCCCTGGAGTCGGCATTGACGTCGACATCGACTGTCCGACTACGGGTCAGGTCTTCCATCCGCGCCCGGAACGCCGCCTCGTTGGACAGGTCCATACGGACCGGGACGGTGAAGTCGGCATCGCGCAACCGGCGTCGCAAGTCGGTGATGAAACGGTTCATCTCCGCCGCCGACACGTCGAGGCCCAGCTTGATGCGGCCCTCGGGCATGTTGTTGAGCCGGTTCCGCAACGCTTGCTCGTCGATGACCGGGGTCAAATAGACGAGGATGCGACGGTCCTTGAGCCGCCTGTTGAGTTCGGCGACGAACGTATTGCGTTCGGCGGCAGTACTTCTCAGCTCGACATTGGCGGTCGCCTTGACGCTGATCGGATTCGCCCGTGCGTGCGCCTGCGACTGTTTGAGCTGGTCTTTGATGGCGCGCCCGAGCTTGTCAGTCTCGCCGATGATGGAGAGATATGCAGCGCCGACTTCGACAGCTTGTCCAGGTCCGGGATCGGTCATTTACTTCTTCGCCTCCCATCCAAGCCAGCGCGTCATTTCGTCGATCGACATGGATGTGGACTCGCCGAAGATTTCGTCTTCTGGTGGTGTGATGCCTGGCCGCGGAATAGGTTTCGGTCGGCCGGTGCCCTTGCGTGCGCCCTCGGTCTTCGCCCAGAACAGGAGATTGAGGGTGTCGACGCTCGCGGCAAGCAACTGTTCGTTGAGACCCCACATCCAGCCCTCCGGATGAAGGGCGCGAAACAATGCGGAATCGGATGTATTGAGAGTGGATACGACTGCGGCGAAGTCGTCCCAGGTCAGCGCATCAGTGCCGAGCTGGCGCAGTCGCAGGCCACGGGCAATGAGGTCGGCCTTGATCGCCTGGGGGTGCTCCTCAATGAGGGCATCCAGGCTCAGGATTCCCCCAACGTCACCCCGGAGTGATCACGCCACCGACCCATCAGTTCGTCGAACTCGACGGGGTCCATCTCATCGACGGCGGCCAGGCCCTCTTCCGACAGCGACAGTTCGAGCAGGGTGTAGGCGGCATCGGTTTCACCGAGGCGCCGTATCTTGCGAATCAAACCGGGCTTCAGATAGGTGAGCGACGGAAGCCGCACTTCGACGCCGCCGATCTCCTCGACGAAGTCGTCCTTGACGGGGGTGGTTGCTTTCTTCGCAGCCATGTGCGCAGACCTCTTTCAAAGTTGTTGAAGCGCAGGTGTTTCGGGCACGCTGAGCGAGCCCGGCAGCGGCCAGGGGCCTGCGCATGGGGAAACCGGCCGCTGCCGGAGAAGGGGGATCAGGCGGAGAACACGCCGTCGTCGAAATACCGGTAGGTCTTCTTGCCGGCGGTGTCCTTGAATGCGTCGACCACGACGTTGAAACCGGTCAGCTCGCCAGCGACGAACGACCGCTCAGTGGTCTCGGTGATCTTGGCGTTGGGCAGCACGATCCGCTTCTTGCGCAGACCGTTCGCCATGTCGAAGATCCACGACCGCAGCGGCAGGACCGAGCCCGTCTCGTTGACGGTGATCAGGGTGCCCGACGAGCTGGTTGCCGCGGTAACGGTCACGTTCTCCGGCCCGAATACCTCTTTCAGGACGTCGGCATCCCAGTACGCATAGAGCGTGAAACCGAATCGCACGCTGTGCCCGTTCTGCAACTGGGCGATGTCATCCGCGTTCCAATCTTTGATCACGTTGACGGTGCGTTCACCCTTCGGTTCGACGCCGTCCTCGGACACGAAACCGAGAGGCTTGAACGCGACGTTCGGGGTAGCCGCAACGGAAGTCGGCAGAGCGGTGCCGGTCGGCGCGACGAGGATGCCACCGGTCACGGTATTCGGAGTGCCCGCGCCAATCTTGGTGACGTCATTAACAGCCATTGTTGTTGTCTCCCTAGGGATTTGCGCAGGCCCAGGGGAATTGAAGAAGCTAGTCGGGTAGTGCCGTGCCGGTCGTGAACAGCTCAGCTGTGACGACGTAGCGCGGTGTATTGGTGTCGGGATCGGGGCTGGAGATGAGTCCGAGGTCTTTGACCTTGTCGACCCACACCGACCCCACATAGCCCGGAGCGACGGCACCGATAAGTGCCCGCACCAGCGCCCCCAAATCGTGGGCGCCAGTACCGAGAGGGTCGTTGCATTCGGCGACAACCCGCGGCCGATCAGTGACGAGATTGCCGGTCAACCCGCCGATGCGAGCCACACGCACGAAGCGCGCAGGACGTTCAGCGGGAACCGCATTCACCACGGGAACGGATACGCCGCGGGCGGCCAGAACTGCCGCCAGATGGTCGGCAAGCGCAACCTCGATGTCACCGAAGATGACTGCCGGGTTCATGGCCGATACGCCTGCATCGCGTCGAGGGCACGACCCATCAGAATGTGATCGCGTGCCTCGCGATTACGGGCGTGCGGATGCGCGGCGATAACCGCAGCACGAGCACGAGTCGTCTGATGGCCGGCGCGAGCGATGAAGCCCTCACCCGCCGCGGCAGATCCGACTTTCGCGTAGTCGTGCAGGACGTCCTTCAGCTTCTCCAGATTGCGGATCTCTTGGAACGCGTCTGGGTATCGCCACACGATGCGGGGTTCGTCGTGACCTGCCATCTACCCCACCACCTTTCGCAAGGGAACGAGCCCACCAGGGCGGAAGCCGTGCGGCCCGTGGTTGTAGTCACGCACCCCGCCCGCGACCTCGAACCGACCAGCCGGACCGGAAGGCAGGTCGATGAGACTGCCATCGGTTGGCTGGAACTCAGGTGGTGTGAGCAGCAGTATCGAGATGTTGACGCGGTCGGGATGACCGGCGATGAATGGATCGTCGATAGTGGGCGTGTACCAGCCGTACACCGAAATCGGGGTTCCGGGTTCGTCGGCAGCCGGGGCGAACGTAGAAGGGTTGCGGTGCGGGTCCGGCCCGCCTGGTGCGCGCTCGTGGTATTCGACTGTCCACGGCGTGGGAAGGAAGCTCACGACTGCGGCTCCCGATCCCACCAAGGCAGGCGCGTACCCGCGTCTTCACTGATCGTGTTGATGGTGAACGCCCGCCGCCGTGTCCCGGTGGGGGACAACTGGCGGCGTTCCTGTGCGGTCAGGTACAGGTTCCCCATCGGATTCGAGTACGACGTCTGATGGGTGTACGGGCCGCCGACCTGCATTTCAGACGACACACCCTCACCACCGCCGGTCCCGCCGATCATCGCCCGTTTGACCATGCACAGTGAAACCAGTTCGGGCACAGCAGGATCGAGAGCGTTTGCCGGTCGCGGATTCTCGTCGTAGAGCGCGATGCGGTCGTCGATGTCGGGCCACTCTGTTCGGATCAGCACCGCGGCGTAGCCGAGCAGAGTGGTAGCGCGAGTCACTTCGGCACCGACGAGGGGGCGCCAGAAGCCAGCGAGGTCATCGGTTGTTGCGAAGTCCGCCATCAGGTCACCCCCTTGCCGTCACTTGCTGCCCGAGGTATCCGCGTCGGCCGCAGCCTTTTCGGCCTTGACCTCGGTGATTCCGTAGTCGTCGACCTTCCGCAGACGTGCGATTACCTTGGTGTCGCTCGTCTCGAACCGATAGACGCGTTTGGTGACACCGTCGACCAGGCCAGTGGATTCGTTGTCGAGCACGAACTTCGCCCACGGGTTCGTGCCGTCCTCGGAGAACTCCACGCCGTGGGTTGCGTGGAATACAACTGCCGCCATGTCAGCTGAGGTCCTTGATGGCACCGTGGTAAACCTCGGGGCCGTACTGCAAGCCGATCTCGCCGTAGAGCTGGTACTTCTCCGAAGCGCCGGTCTTGGCCAGTGGCTCAACGAACATGTGCCCCTTGCCGGGGATTTCGAGGAACACTGGGCGGCATACCGACAGGTCGAGGATGCCGATCTGGCCGGTGGGGAACCAGCGATTCAACATCACACCGAAGGTGCCGAAGTCGGTGACGATCGTGTCGATGGCGACACCACCGATGTCGCGGGTCTGAGTCGGCTGGTTCAGGGTCGCAGTCGCGTACAGGTTCGACAGCGCGATCTTCTGCGCCGAACCGACCATGAACACGGTCGACGCCTGATTCAGCATCGAGCCAGCGGTGAACATCGCCGACAACGCGTTGTCGACGATCGCCTTCGAGATAGCGCGTGGGGTGCCACCGTTGGCGAACACGTTGGTGGTGATCGCGGTCATGATGCCGCGAGTGGTGCGCGCAGTCGAGTTGTTGGCGGGCTTGGCGTACGCGCCGGTGAGGAACGACTTCTCGACATCGACCGCGACTTTGCGCAGCTTCAAATCAATCTGTCGGCTCAGCTCATCGCGAACAGGGTTGGCCTCTTCGGAGTTGATGCCATTGTGCAAACCGACCGCAGCTTGCTTGGTGTAGCTGACCTCGATGGCCTCCTGATGGATTTCCACAACGTTGGAGACATTCGAACGGGACACACCCGAAGCGGTCGGCGCCGCGGCACCCTCAACACGAGAGTTGTTGACCGAGGTCGATTCCAAATCCTCGGTCTGCCACTCGAATTCGACCGAACTGGTGGTTGCACCACCGGTCAGGCCGCCGATCGCAGACAGGAACGGGGTATCGGAAGGCGACACCGAGAAGAGTTCGCCAGTGTAATTCGGCAGGTTGAAAACGGTGCCCTGCCCGGAAACGGTAGCCACGATAGCTACTCCTTTGCGTGGGGTTGAATGGGCAGGTCAAAGCTGCCTGCCAGTTCAGTGATTGGTTTGGGATTTCATTTGCAGCAACATGTCTGCCTTGACGGCCTTGGCCTGCGCCCAGTCGCCGGTCCGCTCGCTCTCCTTCGCGCGCTGCGAAGCGGTCAGCGGCGGATTACCGGACTGGCCCTGCGCGGGATTCGGTCGCATACCGGCCGGTCCCTGCACACGCGCGAGATACGGTTCACGCTTCAGCAATTCGTCGAGATCGGTCTTCAGCCGAGCCGAGTCGATCTCGCCCTGATCGTCGACGTAGCCCGTCAAGTCGCCGAGCAACTTGACCGCGATGGCAGGGTTAGCGAATTCCGAGGCAAGGGATTTCGCCTCGCCGACAACCGCGCGAGAGCGGAAGCTTTCGGCCTGGGCAGCGAAGCGTTTCGCCTCATCCTGCGCACGCTCCAACTCCGACATCTGGGCCGTGGTCAGTTCATCGAACTGTTTGGCCTTGACGGCGTTCTCCTTGGCGCGCTTCTCCTGAGTGCTGGCGATTTCCTTGTACTTCGCCAGCTTCGCTTGAAGCTCTTCGACCGTTTCGGTCGGCTGCGGAACGCCATCACCAGGAGTGTCGGCAGGCGGAGCGTCCACGGGGGCGGTACTCGCCTGATCGGCTTCAGCGGTGGGGGTGTTGTTGTCTTCAGACATGTTGGTACTGCTCCCGTTTCGGGTGTGTCCGCAACCGTTTCGGTGGCGGGAAGAATCAGTGGAGGCCGTGAAGTTCCCGCAACTTGGCGAGAATCTTGTTCAGGTCACCGGAATGAGCCGCGTCCCTGGCTTCCAAATACGTCTCGTAGAGGGCGTCAGGGTCGTAATGCTCGGGCCAGTCGTCGTCATCCCACATCGGGACGGCTTCGCAATCGCAAAAGTCGTGATAGTCCTCGCCAAGCGCACGCTTGCCGCGTGTCCTGCCACGGCGGCCGATGACCGACACAGCCGCAGCCCTGGACGTGTAGACCGCGCCGCGACTGGCCATCACGAGGCAGAACGCGCACGTGACTTCACCTTTCGGCACGCGCGCCCAGCGAGCGTCGGCCGGATCTCGTTCCGCCGATTCGACGATCGTGTCCCTCGCGGGTTGCATGATCAGCCGTTGCGTCTTGCGGCTGAGTCGAGCCAGAACCTCTTCAGGAGTCGGTTCCTCAAGCTCGGGTGTATCGACGGCGTCATCAGCGGTGTCGGTCGACTCGGGGACATCCGCAGGAAAATCGGGACTTACCTGCGGTTCCTCGCGAGTCGACTCACGTACCGAATCGGTGAACGCGTCGAACTCGACGTCACCTGCAGTCGCGTCACGCGACATTGAGGAGTCTGAGTCGCTACCGTTCGGCGTCCACAACTTCGGGCGCGGCTTGGTAGCCCAGGTGACGATTCGACTCGCCTGTTCGACCGGTATCGGCTCAGCCGCAGTCGCCCGGAAACCGCGTCGTGCTCGCGAGTTGGCTCGCATGTCGTCGTAGAAATCGGCGGCGATACTGGCCGCACCCCGACCCGCTGCGCGAACCAACTCGGCGAAGTACTCCGCCAGCTGGTCCGGTGCGGGTGCCGCCAGAACCTGCGGCGCCAACTGTGCGGCAGCCAAACCGACGACGGCGCGAGTGGCAGCAGAATATTCTTCGACCTCTGCTGTCGTCGGCATCAGGCCGCCTGCTGTGCTTCGTCAGCTGGAAGCTTCGGAGTCGGCGCGAGTGCGCCGATCAGCCCAGCCAGATCCTTGCGGCTGCGCCCGTTGCGGCGATCGGCGTTGATGCGTTCCCGCTCCAGCGCCGAATACCCGACACGCTCCAGCGCGACATCCGATTCCGGCGGGACCATTCCCGCACCGATCTGCTTGATGACCGCATCAGTGTCAGCGGCCGGTGTCGGGATGCCTGTTGGTGCCCAGTCGGTCTCCATCCGATGCGCATCAGGCGGAACCTCGCCATCGCGAATGAACAGCGCGAGACGTTGCACGTCTTCCCACCGGCCACCGAAGGTTGTCGCCTTCTTGTCCGCGCAGGTCTTCAGTTGAAAGTCGCTCATGCGGATCGCATCAGCGGAGGCGGGGTTGCCATCGCTGTAGATCCCCAAGTACTGCGGAGGCAGACCCATGAGCCCAGACATGATGCGAACGTCGACGTCATAGAGCTTGGTGAAAGCTTCGGGCTTGCCAGCCTCGAACGTGCCGACGCTCGGCAGGTTGCCGTTCTCGTCGGCCTCCAGCGCGAGGAACCGACCCATGTAGGTTTGCCACGCTGTCTTCGCTGTGCCATCAGCGTTTTGGAACGCAGCCTCAGCCGCGCCGAGGATCCACCGCGGAGGGGTCGCGGTGAACTCGCGAGCCACTTCCATTGCGACCATGGTTCGTGCGGCACGGTCGACTGTGTTCCGCCACGCATAGGTGATTTCCGAAGAACCGCTACGCTGGCCAACACGCTGCCGGTTCGCCATCTGGATCACAGGCAGCATCGGCAACTTGTGGTCGTCGCGGTCGATGACCTGCCAACCCCTCACGCTGCGCACCAAGTGGATGGTCGACCCGATGACGTACAGGGTTGCTCGCTGACGGAAATAGAACTCGCTGGTCGGGTCCGTATCCATATACGTTTGCAGTGCCGCCGTCGCGGTGCGGCGCCGTGGATCCCAGTACACGATCATGTCCAGCGGCGATTCGATCGTGATGACCGGCTGGCCGCCACCCTCGCGGGTACCGACAACGATGGGGCAGCGCCCATAGATCAGGGCGTCAAGGTGCGCCAGCGGCGATTCTTCGACGAGATTGTTCGCGGTCCAGATATCCCACAAATCATCGACAGTGGCTGTCGACGTCGGCATCCGGAACCCCTGCACGGCAAGGCGTTCGTCGATCGCATCGACCCCGATACCAGGCCACCCGAGGATCGCGCGCAGGCCCTCCAACTCCGGAGGGATCGAAATACCCAGCGACGTGATCGGCTGCAAGCCTTCGTAATACAAGCCCGACATCATCATGTCTGCTCGCTGGTCGAACAGTCGACGCGCGAGCCAGGAAGCCAACGCGGCTTCATCAGGCGATAGAGCGAATTGGCTGTCTTTTACTTGGAACGTGAAGTCGCTGGCAGGCTCAGGTAGGGGTTGCAGAGGCGACAGCAGATTAGAAATATTCATCGGCAAGACGCGTGCACCTCCTCATTAATCCGGGACGATCACGCGGCCTTTGCCGGGTGCGCGTTTATTGGTTTTGGGACGTGAAAGCCACATGCGGCGCATGAGGCGCGCACCGACAGCACAAACGGCTGCGTCGATTTTCCGGCGACTTTCACGGTGTTCTTTGGACAAGCTGACACCGAACTTGCCGACATTGCGTTTCGCATTGCCGACGTGGAGATTCAGCAACTTGTTGCCGTCCCATCGGAACGCTTCCTCGGAGACTTCGGAAATGAATCGTTCGGCCTCGTCGACGAATATGCGTGTGTGGTTTGGGTCGCGCATGTCCCACTCGACCAAATGGCGGCGATGGCCCGTAGCGACGGCAGGAAGATGTGACAGCTTGCGAGCGAAATCTTTGGCCCATGCGTCGACATAAAATTCCCAATACCGTTCGCCGGTATCGTCGTCGCGTGCATTCGACAAGTCCGCCCAGAATCCAACGATGTTGTAATCCTCGAACGCCTGCCGAACGGTGCGATCAATTCTCTCGCGGTCGATCTTCCAACCCGCCGGCGCCTTCGGTGGACGCTCCCAAACACCCAGCGCGAACACGTATCCGTCACGGATACGGCACGCCACCAGCGCTGTCGCATCATCAGACTTCGAGCCGTCAAAGAACATGACGACTTCCTCATCGGCTGCGATCGGTTGAGGCGCAGCCATGCGCGCCCAATTCTCCGGATACTGCATCCAGTCTTCGTCATCAGCGACAATCTGGTTGTACCATTTCCGCCGCGATTCGGACACGGAGTTTCCGCGCTTCATAATCGACTTGATGATCAAACTCTTCGGCGTCGCATTCAACCAAACAGAATCACCACGAACAGCGCGCACAACCTCCGGCGCATCATGAGGTGTTAACGGCGCATCAGGCGGAGCCTCAAGCGAGTCGTACAACAAACCCAAATCAGCCACAGCCAAATCAGGATTCGCGACACTGCTATCGTAATCCTCCCGCATCTGCCGCCCGACAGAATCTTCATTCGTCCGATAGGCATTGCAAACATCCAGAATCCGCGCCGCAGTCGCCGACTTCGACACATTGCCGTCAAGCGCACCAGCCATCGCGAAACCGCGATTATGTTTCTGCCAGTTCTGAGTTTCACCACGAATCACCAGAGTCGGTCGGCCACCCTCAATACTGAACGGGTTACTCGTCACCGCTTGGATGCGACGCTTGCCGCCCATGCCGTAAACGTCCAGACCGTTGATCTGAATGCCGTAACGCGCTCTGGCTTCCTCGGAGACCAAACTTCCGAACAGCCCGAACGTATTCTCGGTTTGTTCCTGGGAAACTGCGACAACTTGCACCCACGCCGCCGGCTCATCGTGCCCGACCGGGTTGCCGCTGGCATCCCAGTGATCGAACGTCACATCGGCGAAGCACGCCGCCAAAGCAACACATGCCGCGAGCGGATCCTTGCCGTGACCCTTGACCCTCTGCAAAACCGCTGAGGGATAGAGGAAGTCGCCATCCTCGTCGACCGCGTAGAACCAGAGCAGAAAGCGTGCTTGCTCCATCGTGAATTGCCACGGCTTGCCATCTGAGTGGCGCAACCAATGCCCACACCAGGCGAGCACATGCCAGCCGAGCGTGTGCTTCGGCAGCAGCCAGCCGGATTCTTCATCCCACTGCCACGTAGGACCGACTTTGATCGGCTCCCATAACAAGTCAGTCGGAGGGCGGGTGTGCGCTAGCGCAGTCCGGTACCAAGCAACGATCTGCGCGTAATGGTCTTCAAGGCTCGAATCCGGCGCCGCAGCACGACGCCTACGCGCCATCCGGGTGCCAACGCCTATTGGCAAGATCGCGCATCTGAGCCGAGCGCTGCTCGGGCGAATCACCCTCGCCGCCATCGCCGAGCTTCAGCTTCTGCAACAGCGACGCGAGCACGTTGCGATGCATACGCAATTCGGCCACAAGAGGATTGATCACGGTCTGGCCTTGGCTACCCGTGATCAGCAAGTCTTCGTTCGCCAGGCGGGCCGCAAGGGCATCGATCAAGTCAGCCTCACGGCAACCGTCTTCGAGGACGCGCAGCTCATCAGACCGCAACTCGAACTCATTGGCCACGCCGAACCACAAGGCCATTCCGCTGGACCCAAGGCCATCGGGGGCCGGAATCGGCATAGACGTAGATTCGGAATCAGACATGGGTTCTCTCCCCGTTTCGGGAATCGCCCACACCCGTTGCGGGTCGTGGGCTGGGTTACGAATTACCGCCACTGACCTGGTCATATGCCGAGCAACCGCTAGGTGAACGAGACAGTTCAAAGAGGTCAAGTCTCTGACCTGGGCAAATGCCGAAGCGTCCGCACGCATAGGCGGAGCAGCTATGCCCCTGGGGCTCCCGGCGGCCCCGGTGGGGGTCATCCCCCCAGGGTATTGCGGCGGGGTTGCTCCGATGGGTGCGTCTCGGCTGGTCGTCGTCCGCGTTGGTTGCGTTCGCGAATGGCCTCAAGACGTTCAGCTTCGCTCTTGGCCTTGTGGTGTGGCTTGCAGAGTGTTTGCCCGTTGTCGAGTGTGGTTGTTCCGCCTCGATATGTCGGGATTATGTGGTCGGCTTCCACATCGCCGGCCTTAGGGGTTCCCTGATAGCCGCACTGGACGCAGCGATACGCGTCACGGGCCTTCACCCTGCGCGCCCAGCTCTGGTGTTCGGGTGTGCTGGTGCGGCCGGATCCCCAGCGGCTCATGGGTTGTCGTGGTCCTGGACGTTGATGGTGATGCCGGGTGTCAGGTCGGGCGTGTGGTCGTCTTCGGTCAAGGTGACTTCGTGTTCGAAGACGAGTGCGCCGACTGCGCCGATGCTGTGGGCGAAACCGGTGTTGCTCGCGAGTGCTTCGGCTTCGTCTTCGTTGCAGCGGTCGATGATGAGTGCGAATGGGGTTTCGCTGGCCTGGCCGAGGTGGCGCATGGGTAGCTCAAGTATGCGGAGTCGCATGGCCTTCGGGTTCTCGTTGGGTGTTGCTGGGAGGTGGTAGTGCTGAGTCCACGGATCTGTTTCGGCGGTCTGCCCTTGGATGCGGCGTTGGTGCAGCTCTGGCCAACCGAGTCGTTCGCTCATCTCGTTGAGGGAGAGCGCCGTGGGCGCAGGGAAGGGGCTCTCTGGAATGACCTCGATGTCACGCACGTAGAAGGTGAGGGTCACGCCGGTGAGTGCATCAGGCGCGTCGAGGTTGTTGAGGGTCGGCCCTTTCTCGCTGATCAGCCAAGGGAATTCCTGTCCGTCGACCAACAGCTTCTTGTTTGCCGAGTCCACCTCGACGTCCTTCGGGAAGAAGGTCACCGTCACGGAGGGCACCATGACTGAGGTGAAGAGGTTGTTGACGGTCAGCCCGTCTTCGTTGATGTACCAGGGGAATTCGGCACCGTCGACGAGGAGCTTCTTGCTGCGCAGGTCGATTGTGACCAGTTTGGGCATGTCCGGCATTGGGCGGTTCCTACTGGTGTCTGGTCACGCGACGTAGATAGTTGGCCGCAGTGGGGTGGGGTCGGCTTCGGCTTGGTCGTGCTTCTCGACGTCTGTGTCCTGGGCTGCGGCGTCTGCGTCTGCGGCAGCCTCTTCGGGGTCCTGGTTTCGGCGGGCGCGTGTCATTAGCTGAACAGTTCGAGGATGGCCAGGATGGCGCGGAGGGTTGTGGTGATGGTGTCGAGGTCGAAACTCATGTCTGTGTTCCTCTGGTTAGGAGATGTGGGTTAGGCGGATCAACGCCTGGACGATGCGCAGGGTGACTGCGTCGAGTAGGTCTTGTATCCGGCTGCGCATCAGAAGATGATCAGCTCTAGCGGATCTGTGCCGTCGAATCGCATGTGCCACGGGTAGATTCGGGTGGCGAGGTCGATGAGTTTGTTGGCCAGGGATTTACGCAGCTTTTTCATTGGTCTTCTCCGCGTTCTGGGGTGAGGCTCACTGAGTGCAGTTGCCGCAATATGTCTGGCATGTTGCGGGGCAACCCTTGACTTGCCGCTTCATCCATTCGCGGACGTCGTCTCGCAGATACCGGTATTGGCCGTTCACCTTGAAGCACTTCGGCCCCTTCTGCGGGGTCATGTGACGCCAGTTCGACAACGTCTTTGGCGCGTACCCGGTGAGGTCAGCGACTTGGCGAGGTGTGAGCCACTCGGGTTCCATCCTGGTGCCTCCTCCGCATCTTGGTTGCGGCGAGGGTAGTGGCTTTGCCGTAAGTCGCTGGGCCTATGCGGCAATGATGTTGCTGGAGTGGGTGTTTGGTTTGTCGGTGTACAAGGTCCCTGCCCAGACGCCGACGATGTTCTGTCCAGCTTCGTGGGATAGCTGCCTGTGGTACTGCTCGCATTGAGCGCGGAGGGTGCAGCTGCCGCAGAGTTCTGCGGCTTTTGTGTGCCGCTCCGGGCGGTTCTTTGGGGGTTCACCGTCGATTTTGTCGTCCCACAGTGAGCCGTGGTTTTCGCGCGCCCAGGTTTGGTGCGGTTCAGTCCGGCATGTTGCGTTAGACCATTGATCGCGCTGGCGGTAGGACATCGGGCTCCTGTAGTGCCGATGAAAAAGGAGAATGAGCCAGTTTGTATCGGAGATGGCTCAGCTCCGGCCCGCCTGCTTCCGGTTTCAGCGTTTAGCGGGGGCGTCGTGGGACACACCAGGAGCACGGTCCCACGAGGTTTGAAAGTCGCGTTTCAAACGCGACCCTTCGAGTTATGTGGCTCGCCCTGCTGCGTTCCTGGTTTGGTTTTCGTAGCGGGCGAGGTCGATGAGTCGGTAGAGTTTCCGGCCTTGTGGGTCTTGGCCTTGGGCTTCGATTTTGCCGAGGCTGGCCCATTTGCGGATAGTGGCGGCTTGTACGCCGAAGATTGTTGAGGCTTCGATGGTGTTGAGTAGGGAGTCAATTCCATCGGTGCTGAGGATCGCGTCCATGTGGCTCCTGCGGACGTCCGGCCCTGAAATTGCGTGTTGGCTGTTTTTGGGCAGCTTGAACTACACGCTCAGGTGTGAAATTGATCTTAACATACCGGTTTGCCAAATTCAGGCAGTTTCGCCGTTTCGATACAGAATTGTGTCCAGAATCACACGCGTATAGAACGGGTAATGTTCTTCAGGGATGACATTGCCGCAATTCCCGCACTGAATTACGTCATTTCCGGGCGCTATCGTCCGAAACAATGTGCGGAGGTCGCAAGCCGGGCACGGCGTCGGAAGAATCTGTCGCGGACGTGTCAGGCCGAGCCGGGAGCGAATCTGTCCGTGCAGATCACGCATTTCGGTAATGCGGTCCCGAATGTCCGGCAACACTGTGAGGTCCGTTATCCGGGGCTCCAGATAGTTCCATGCGGCCCGTACGCGGACGCGTTCGGATACCCAGGCGTCAGGGGCGAGGGATTCGCCGCGGAGCGCTGCGAGGTCGGCGTGGATCTCGTTCAATACACGGGCGATCTGCGCAGCGGTAACGCTTGACCATTCGGCCGGGTGTTGGCCGTACTCCCGTGTACGAGTGGTGCGTTCAGCTCGCTCGCGTCGCGGTGGTGTGGGCATGTCGGTGTGCAGATGGACCCAGTCGGCCACCAGCCAACCGAGCAGCCGGGCTAGGCGCCGCTGGCAGGGCTCGCAGATGCCGTCGCGGGTCAGCCGCGGGTTGCCGTCGATGTCGCGGCAATCCGGGTGTCGGCACGGTGCAATTCCCATAGGGTTTCTCCTGGTTGGTGCTGGTCAAGGGGTACACGAATTTTGTGTACCCCTCTGGCTTTAGAAGAGTTGAGTCACCCGATGCGGGCTTGGTATCCGCGCCAATCGAGCGTGATGGTCGTCAGTGGACCGGTCCTGTTCTTTCCGACGATGAATTCGACTTCGCCGGTCGGCTGGTTGTCGTTCAGTTCGTGGTGGATCAGAACGACTACGTCGCTATCTTGTTCCAGCGATCCGCTTTCGCGTAGTTCCGCGATCGTCGGTGGACGCTTCTCTTTCGTGGCGCCGCGGTTCAGCTGGCACGCGCTGACTACGGCGACGTCGAGTTCTTTCGCCATCATCTTCAATCCCCACGAGATGTCGGCGATCTGCCGTTCGCGCGAGAGCCTGGTGTCGGACGCCTTCAGCAATTGCACGTAGTCGACTGCTACGAAGTCGAGGCCCTCGGTGTGCTTGAGTTTTCGGGCCATCGCAGTTATCTGCTCGATGGTGATCGGCGATTTGTCGCAGATCTTGAGTTCCATGTCCCGCGCTTCGTCGGCATACTTGACGACTTTCACCCAGTTGCGTTCGTCGAGTTGGCGGCGGGTGATCTGCCCGTATTCGGCTTGTCCACCTGCGGCCATGATGCGGGCAACGATTTCCATTGTGCCCATTTCGACGGAGAACAACGCGCCCTTGTGTCCACGGACGCCTGCGTATGCGGCGATGTTGCTCAGCGCCAGCGACTTTCCGCCACCGGGGCGGCCTGCGAACAGGTAGGACCGTCCGGGGTGAAGCCCTCCGGAGAGGATGTCGTCGAGTTCGGGCCACGGCGTGGCAATGGTGCGGACCTGTTCGGGGGGCGCGTTGAGCCAGTCGAAGAACTCCGGGATGAGGGTGCTGAAGTCGCGCAGTCCGGAGTCTTGTGCTTGCCCGGCGTTGAGGGCGCCGAGATGTTTGTAGAGCCCGGCAATGACGTCTTCGGTGGGCAGTTCCTGCGCGGCAGCCAGCGCCTTTTCGAGCAGTACGACGAGCGGAGCTTTCTCGGATATGTGCACTTGGCTGATGTCGTTGAGCGTGAGACCGGCCGCGACGTGATCGGCGGCATCCTTGCAGCCTTCGCCAGCCTCCACCAGCTTCACCGATGCCGCGACGCCCTCAAGGATCTGAGATACCGTTTTGCCGCGCTTGCGGCCCGCCTCGTCCTTGTCCTGCCAGACGACAACGTTCTTGCCGGTCAACGCCGAGTAGTCCGCCAGGTGCGCCGACCCTGCGCCACTGCGGGCGGACACGGCGACGACCCCGAGGTGTTGCGTCAGTGCGATAGCGTCCTGCTCGCCTTCGCAGACATGCACCTCATCGGTGGCGTCGGTGATCAGATTTTGCTGGAACAGTTTGCCGCCCTTGACCTCGCCCGGCGAGAAGAACTTTTTATGCGCCGATCGGCGCGAGTATTTGCCGTCCGGGTACTGATACGTGACGTCACGGCGGTTGTCGTACAAGTCGCTGGGGTAGTTGAGTCCGACGCTGGTGCAGATGTCCTCGGCGGTCTCGCCCGCGAACCCGTACAGGACGACCTTGCCATCTGCGCCGTCGCTGACGTACATGATCGACACCGAGCGGTCCGCGCTGCTGTGCCCAGGCGCTTGGGCGTAAGCCTTGCCGTGCCCGTTGTCCTTGACGTGGAGGCCCTGCTCGCGGAAAGCGTCGACGACGCGTTCGTAAGCGATCACTGCTCGACAGCCTTGTGGCGACGCTTGAGGATCGCGGCAACGAGGGCGTCCCGGTTGTCGTTGATCCAGCGCGCGAGTTCGCGGACGAGGTACTGTCGGCGCTCCTCGCGGGGCACCGAGTCGGGGACCTCGAATTCGGGGGGCCGGATGCCGCTGTGCTCCTCGATCACCGTGGCATAGGGGAATTGGGACCACGTGTCGAGAAAGTGGTTCACGTGTTCGGGGGAAGACCAAACCGGCTGCGCTTCGCAGTAGGCGATAACGTCACCGGGCTTGATGGGGTAGGCGTTGGCCTGCTGGTAGTGGACGCGCACGGCCTCCAGCGCTTCTTCTGGCCAGACCTGCTGGCCCGTGAAGCAACGTGCCCATGCGCCAACGGTTTTGGCGTCGAACTTCAGGTTCCCGCGTTCGAGTGCATGAGCTTCTTCCAGCACATCCATTGCGAGGCTGGTCATTTCGGGGGTGGCTTTCATTGCGTCTCCTACGCGACTTCTCTGAGGGCTTGGGCGCGGATATCGGCGAGGGTGTCGGTCTCACGGCCGCCAGGGGCATAGTCTCGCCAGGCTTCATCGCGCAACCATTTGTCCGCCCTGGTGGTGAATCGGATACCCGCTGCGCGACGGTCGGGGTCGTCGCGGTAGCGGTCGGCGGCGGCGATAAGGGTGTCCTCGTCGACTAGGCCGGTGTCCACGACTTCGTCATACGCGGCTTGGGCTGCGTCTCGATCTTTGTGCTTAGGGAAGATCGACCACCATTCGGCGAACCTGTTTGCAGGCTTGGTCTTGAGTCTTGACAGGGCCGCCGGACGTTCTTGTGTGTTCCCTGTCGGTTCTTGTTTGTTCTCTTTATGTTCGGGTGACACGGGAGTCACCCCGTGCGACTCATCTGTCACCCCGTCGCGCTCATTTGTCACCCCGTGATGCTGGTTTGTCACCCCGTCGCGCTCATTTGTCACCCCGTCATCGGGATCAGAATCGTCGATTTCCGACTTGCTGTCGCCCTCTGTTATCACCAGTCGGTAGGTGTTCGCGCGCTTGTCGGCACGAACGTTCTTTGGCACCACGGATGATTCTTCGATGAGTCCCAGTTCGATGAGAGCGGCGAGGCAGCGTTGCACTTGACGCGCAGACATCTTCGATTCTTCAGCCAGTGTTTCGACAGTGGGCCACGCAAGAGCGGTCGACTTGTTCGCGTGGTAGGCGAGCGCATGGAGCACGCTCGCCAAGGCGTGCCCCGTAGGCATCCCTTTCGGGGTCGGTGTCGGAATGACTGCGTGTTCCATTGCCCATGCCACTGCTTGCCAACTCACGCCGCCGCCTTTCCGGTGTCGACCCAGCGGTCACCCGCGAGATCGGTTCGGAGTTTCGCGTCGAGTCGTTCGAGGTGGCCGCCGAGATCTTGGTACAGGTCCAGTAATTCGAGTTCGTCCGCTTCCTCGCTGCGCTCAATAAGGCGCTCGATTGCGGCGGTGAACATGGTCCGATAAGCGGACCGGAAGTAACGCCGCGAAGCGACTGTCGGCTGATAGCCACGCGCCCAATCATCAAGGTGTTGCTGAACGTTCGGCGACTCGCTCACTGCCGAATCTCCTTTTGTCGCTGGTCCGATTTGCGATGGGGGTTGCGCTGCTGGCTATGCGGCTGCGTTGAATTTGCGAACGCGCCCGTACCTGCGCTGCGTGAATTCGCTTTCTTCGTCAGCGAATCCGCTTTGGAGACCGCGCACGAATGCCCGCTTGAGTGAATGTTCCTGCGGCGTTTTTGGTTCACCGTGCTCGCGACGGAAGTTGGGATGCAAAACGACATACGGGCGTCGATCATCGTCGGGAACAACGATGTCACCGACGTGTCCGGACCGATCGAAGTTCGGCGAAACCTTTTGACCAGCAACAGTATCGCTGGTAGACTTATCCTCGTTCATGAGACTTCCCCTGGTTTGAAGGCTGCGGGTTGGTCAGGTTTCCTTGGTGGGGAAACTGCTTTAGTTCGGCTCAGGTGCTGCTACGCCTGAGCCGAACTCTTTTATTGCCTGTGTCAGTCGGATTCGACGGGCAGCCAAACGCCTACGGATGTATCGGTTTCGCTGGGGTTTTCGTCTACGTCTTCGCATGCCTGCGCGAGTAGCGTTTCCAAATCCTGTGCGGTTCCGTCTTCGACAGGAATCACGGTCACGCGTCCCTTTTCGTCGCGTTCGTAGCGGCCGATCAAACGTTCATTCTCGCCGTCGAATTCGACGATGACGGACTTGCCTTTGGCGTGCCCGACAGCGATACCGAAAATCACGATCGCGTCCTCAGCGTTAATCCCAAGGTTCACGGCGTGGCTGGTGATAGTGGTCATTGCATTGATGGACTTCATCGTCACTGAAGCTCTCCAGAGGGGTGCGAGACGAACCCGCAACGGGTGCGGGTGGGTGAGGGGACTGGACCCGCGGCTTGCGTCAGGCCCACGAATCCAGTTGTGCCGCCGCCGATGTCGGCCCGAGGGGCGAGCCGACAGGCAGCGTGAAGGGGTAGAAGCCTGGTTCGGCGACATAGCAAACGCGCTGGTCAAGCTCAATATTCAAATTCGAGTATTGGGCACCACCAGCTCGGATGTCAGTCGGTGGCTGGCGGGAAAAGTTGCACCGTCAGGGATGACGGTGGTGTCACCGTGACCTGATAGGTGCCACCATCGACACCAGGGTCAGCCGGACGGTGGCCCGAAATGACGTGGGGCACATCGACGGAAGGGTCGGGCGACCACAGGTAATCGAGGATCGCGCCGCGCTCGATCTCCACGCTGGTGCTGACTGGACGGCCATCCGAATAGACGCCCCATTGCCCCGGCAGACCGGCAAGGACGGCGTCCATCGCCTCAAGGTGTTCACTGAGACTGTCGAGTTCGGATTCGTAGTCGGCTTCCGCGCCGTCATCGCATGCGCTGGACCATCCGATCGAGTCGGTTGCCCACTCGATTTGAGACCGGGTGCGGTGCGCGAGCCACTGCAGCGCGTCAAATGCTGTGTACGGCAGTGGCTTTGTCACGCGGCACGCCGATTCGCGGCGCACTCACGGTCAACCTGGCGTTCGCTGGGCAGCGAGCGCCAGAAAGATTCCAAAGAGACCGCGTCGATCAGCACGGCGGACCCGTAGTAGCGGGCCGCCAATTTGCCTTCGCGAACCAAGCGTCGAACGGACGACTCGGCGATCGGGACGATCTGGGTGGCCTGTGCGGGTGTGTACGCGAGAGGGCGGAGCGTTGCTTGCGTATCCGCTCCGGCATCTGTCGGCCCCGATGCAGGGAAGGTAGTCTTGCGCATGCGCGTCTTGTTCTCCTTTGCTGGAGAGTGGGCGTTGTTGGAGTGGTGGCGACGCTTTCTTCTTCGCGGGAGGGGCGTCGCTCCACTGTCGTGTACTGACTTGTTCATTATGGTGCGAGGGACCGACGCGATCGGATTCTCGTGTAGGGCCTCGACGTATCGGTTGCTGTGCCGATGCCGTAAGTATGCCAAGACAGTTGGCATAAGCGCAAGTGGTTTGGCCAAGAGTTTTGGCCTACAATGGTGGCGTGACAGAACAGGCGGCGGGGGGCGACGCGCTCGACCAGGCGTTAGCCGAACTAACCCGCGCCGAGAAGCAGCTTCGCGATGTCTTCCTGCGGATGCTCGCCTCTGGCGAGCGTGGCGTACAGGCTGAGCTGGTGCGTCGAACTGGCCGTAGCCGAGAGTACTTTCGGCAGTTAGCCAGGGAGAATGGACTTTGAGGATCGCCTTCTCTGCGACGATATCGTCGTAGTAGCCTGCGTTGGCGGCCATCGATAAGGGCTGGGGCGCAGGTGCATCACGACGTTGTGCTTGCCGACCGTCTTGACGTGCACCTTCAGCAGCTCGGTGTCAAGCACGCCCCTCGTTTTGTAACGGCATGCGGATGATCAGACCGTTGGCCTGTCGTAGGGCCGCGATCTTCCGGGATCACGTTGTAGGCGACGAATTCGGCGACCGTCTTGATCGGGCTGTCAGGCTCTGGGAGAATTCGGCGTCCTTGACCTTCACGTTGTCGCTGGGGGTACGGAAGTAGAAGCGTGTCGGGGTTGTTGCAATACTTGAACTCCTCGGTCATGCACCCTGACTCCGTAGACCGCGTGCGCGCGGCAGCGTTCTGCTCGTGCAGGTTGCAGGAGAATTCCGGGCAGAACTCTCCGAGCCGTTCTGCTTGCAGAAGGTGCAAGCCTTCTTCTTCAGCGCCTTCTCGTCACGACCTTCTTCTCTGCGTACATGACCGTGGTGTGGTCCTCGTTCCAGAACGGTCTGCCTTCAATCTTCTATAGCCAGCAATGCGTCCAAGTTGCCGAGCGCCTGCCGCGCAAGAGTGAGGTCGACTTGTTGATAGCCGCGGGTCGTGACCACGCTCGCGTGCCCCAAAATCGCCTGAATGACCTTCGCGTCGACGCCTGCCTCCAGTAGCAGCGTCGCGGTGGTTCCGCGCATCGCGTGGACGTCAACAGGTTTGGCGATCTTCGCCGCCTTCTGCGCTGCCTTCCAGCCTTTGCGGTCGGCAGCATCCGAGATCGGCGTGCCGCGATCGGATGCCCAGATTAAGTCATGCGCGTTCGGAACCCACTTGTCTCGGTAGACCTTCAAGATTGCTGCCAGGGGAGCGGGCAGGGGTACGAGCCGTCGAGAAGTGCTTGTCTTCGGGCGGGTAAGCGCGGCGCCCTTCCAGAGCGGGATGTGCTCGAACCCTGCGCGCACATCGAACCGATCCGGATCGTCGGAATCTGCGCCAGGTTTGAGCGGCAACCACTCCAATTGCCACGCCAAATCGAGTGTTCCATTCTCCAAATCGACTGCACTCCAACGCATTCCTAGAACCTCTCCTTGGCGTCCCCCAAGCATCAGACCTGCCGCCCATCGTGTGACCAGGCTGTCGCCGTCGCGCATCGCTGCCAGCAGTACGGCGCGGGCTTCGGCGGAAGTCAGGGCACCGTGTGACTCGGAAAGCACCTGCGGTTTCGTCACCAGTTCGGCGACGTTGCGGTGAATCATGCCTTCGGAAACCGCGTCGCTGAGTGCGGCACTGAGAACGTTGTGCGCCTCCTCGACCGACCGTGTGCTGTACGGGATTTGCTTCTTCTCGCCGGTCTCCGGATCGCGGCCTGTGTAGGTGGATCCGAGGATGTGTTTGTGGAGGAAGCGCACATGCTCCGGCTTCAGCTGCGCGAGCTTACGTGTCCCGATGGCGGGGATGATCCTGGTGTTGATCGCGGACCTGTACGACTTCCACGCGTGCGGTTTCATCCGCGGCTTGGCGATCTCGTCGATCCACCGCAGCAACCACGCCTCCACGGTGAGCGTCTTGTCCAGCTGATCCATGCCCTTCGCGATCTCCTCGCGCAGCTTGTTCAACTTGTTGACTGCGGTTGCGTGATCCTTGGAGTAGACAGGCTTGCTCCGCCGGCGTTTCCCGTCCGGGCCGGGAGGAAGCTCGACACGCCCGGTCCACATCTGATCATCCTTGCGCTGATACAGCCCGCCCTCGCCCTTCGCACGGCGTGCGCGGTCGCGTTCCTTGTCGATCTGTTTGAGGGTGCGCTTGACCGCAGCAACGCGCTTGATGAGATCCGCTTTGGTCTCGGCGGTCACCTCGACCGACGCGATCCACTGGCCGTCTCGTAGTTCCATTTCCATCCCTCGGCTCGATGCCACTTGTCTTGACCAAGTGTGGCCTATAACTGTAGCCTGCAATCAATTGATCCAGACTGATTCAGACGTTAAATAGCCTATCTACCAGGGGAAATGAAGGGAGTGACCAGTGCCTGAATCGCGAGTACTTCCGCCTCACACGCGGAAGGTCGCTGGTTCGAAACCAGCTGGGACCACACATTGAACAAGGTCGGTGCACTGCGAGTGCCCGGCCTTCTTTCGTATCGGCGCAGTGTCCGCCACATCTCCGATCGATCCCGAACCGGGACACCCCTACTCGTGCCGTGACTTAGGTCACATTTTGATAGCAGTTAACCCCATTTGTAACGCAGGCCTTTCCATGCGCTTTGCGAAGTCTTTACTATTGCGCCTGGCCTTCGCGTCATGGGTCACTGCTTCACGAAGCCACTCCATGGAGAGCAGATGTAGCACCTAGCGTTCTCGGAAAGCTCGCCCGCCGCTCGCTTTCGATGCCAGTACATGTTCGACCGATGAACCGATCGGCTCCGTGCCGTTTCGGCGAAGGAGAATAATGTCCACCGACACCGATCCCGTACCCCGGACGTCGCCGCTTCCCGCAATTCTTCCAGCAAGTCTCGCCGCCGTCGGCCGCCATGACCTCCCCGCTTCGGTTGTGGTTTTCCTTGTCGCACTACCACTTTCACTGGGCATCGCGGTCGCCTCGGGCGCGCCGGTTGCCGCTGGACTGATCGCCGCTGTCGTCGGCGGTGTCGTCGCCGGGCTACTAGGTGGCTCGGCCGTGCAGGTCAGCGGGCCGACGGCCAGTCTCACCGTTGTCGTTGCCGAGAGCGTGCACCAGTTCGGTTGGGCCGCTACCTGTTTCATCACCGTAGGTGCGGGCCTATTGCAGATTATGTTCGGGCTCAGTCGCGTTGCGCGCGGCGCGCTCGCCATCGCACCGGTGGTGGTCCATGCGATGCTCGCCGGTATCGGCGTCATCATCGCGCTGCAACAGGTCCATATTCTGCTCGGCGGCAACTCGCTGAGTTCGTCGTACGCCAGCGTCACCCAACTGCCGCATCAGTTGATGTCGGTGCACCGTGGCGATCTGTTCGTCGGCCTGGTGGTGATCATCATTCTGATCGGCTGGAAATTCGTCCCACCCACGATCCGCGTCGTGCCGGGGCCACTCGTTGCCGTGGTGGTCGCGACAATCCTGTCGCTGATACTGCCGACCGATGTCGAGCGCGTCGTGCTGAGCGGTTCGCTACTCGATTCGATCGGTTTGCCCGCGATACCGTCCGGCAGTTGGTTCGCCGTCGCGACGGCCATGGTGACGATCGCGCTGATCGCCAGCATAGAGAGCCTGCTCTCGGCGGTCGCCGTGGACAAGACGCGCCCTGACCATCGAACCAATTTCGATCGCGAGCTGATCGGGCAGGGCTCGGCGAATGTGGTGTCGGGTCTGCTCGGTGGTCTGCCGATCGCGGCCGTGATCGTCCGAAGCGTTACCAATGCCCATGCTGGGGCGCGGACCAGGGTTGCGACGGTGCTGCACGGCGTGTGGATCCTGCTGTTCGCGGTCGCGCTGGCCGGGTTGGTGCAGCAGATTCCGAAGGCGGCACTAGCGGGGCTGCTCATCCTCGTCGGCGTACAATTGGTGAGGCTGGCCCATATCCGGTTGGCTCGGCGCAACGGCGATTTGTTCGTCTACGTGGCAACGGTACTGGGCGTGGTATTCCTGAACCTGTTGCAAGGCATGGTGATCGGGCTCGTACTCTCCTTTGCCCTGCTGCTGTGGCGGGTGGTGCGGGTGAGTATCCACGCCGAGCCGGTGGCCGATGCTCGCCGCTGGCTGATCACCATCGATGGCACCTGCACCTTCCTCGCGCTGCCCAAGCTGACCGCGGAACTGGCGAAGGTACCCGCCGCCGTGGACGTGACCATCGAGATGACGGTCGACTTCCTCGACCACGCCTCCTATGAGCTGATCACCGACTGGGCCGGTTTGCGTGAGGCCGCCGGTGGCACAGTCGATTTCGTGGAAATCGGCAGCGCGCGGATGGCGACCGCGGTGGCGGGCCCGCCCGAACGTGGGCGCTCGCGTCAGGTCATCGATGAGGTCATCGGGCCGTGGCGGCGGACGGGTAATCGGGAGGATCCGATCGCCGCGGGCATCGCCGCCTATCATCGCGGCCACGCCCATCTGATGCGCCCCCATCTCCACGGATTGCGCAACCGGCCCGACGCCGACACTTTCTTCCTGACCTGTGCCGATGCCCGCATCGTGCCGAATGTCATCACCAATAGCGGGCCGGGGGATCTGTTCACCGTTCGCAACGTGGGCAATCTGGTCCCGTCCGGTGGCAGCGATGTGTCGGTGGAAGCCGCGCTGGTCTATGCGCTGGAGAAGCTGGACGTGCGCGCGGTGGTGGTCTGCGGGCACTCTGGTTGCGGGGCGATGGACGCACTGCATCGGGAGGTTCGCGCGGGGCCGGGGCTGGGCGACTGGCTCGAGTACGCGCGGCCAAGCCTGGACCGGTTCCGGCTCGGGCATCCGGTCGCCGCTGCCGCGGCATTCGCCGGATTCGGCCCGGTCGACCAGCTCGGCATGGTGAATGTGGCAGTGCAACTGGAGCGGTTGCACGCCCATCCAGTGGTCCGTCGCGGGATGCAGGAGCGGGGAGTGGCGGTATCCGGACTGTTCTTCGATCTCACGACCGCCCGGGTGATCGAGGTGACCATGGACGGTATCGCCGAGTTCGACGACGAGTTGACGGTCGAAGCATTCGATGAGTTGGCCGATGTGCCCGGCGTGGCGGCCGAACCCGTCTAGTCGCCGAGTATCGGGTCGAATGATGCGGCCCGACAGGCGAACTCGGCACGTATGTGTTGCGTTTCACACCGATTCGGAGGTATGGATTCGAGCACTTGGCGGCGAGTTCTCAGGCTTTGCTAAGTCTTTACTAATAGCCTTGATGCGGTTTACATCTCGACCCATCGCTGTGTCGGGAACTGCTTCACCGCGAGATGCCGGTTCGCGGTCTGTGCCCTGCTGGACATTTTGATCGTCAACCGACCTCGGCGTTCGCGCCGAGTCGGCGAAGGAGAAGTCAATGGCTATTGATAGCGCTGTAGCCGCACCACCGTTACCGCCCGCTGAACAGGGCGAGGGCCATCGCAGTTCCGAACCTCTATCCGATCGATTGACATCGATCCTGCGCCACGATCTGCCGTCCTCTATCGTGGTCTTCCTGGTCGCGTTGCCGCTGTCCCTCGGCATCGCGGTCGCCTCCGGCGCGCCGGTGGCCGCCGGACTCATCGCCGCCGTCATCGGTGGCGTTGTCGCGGGCACGCTCGGCGGTTCGATACTGCAGGTCAGCGGGCCCGCTGCGGGTCTGACCGTGGTCGTCGCCGAGTCCATCAACCAATTCGGTTGGCGGACAACCACGTTCATTGTCGTCGCCGCCGGTGTGCTGCAAATCCTATTCGGGCTCAGCCGGATTGCGCGGGCCGCGTTGGCCGTCGCACCAGTGGTGGTGCACGCGATGCTAGCGGGCATCGGCATAACCATTGCGCTGCAACAAGTTCACGTGCTGCTCGGTGGGTCCTCGCACAGTTCCGCCTGGCACAACATCACCCAGTTGCCGTCGCAACTGCTGTCGCTGCACGGCGATGACGCCATCATCGGCGCGGTGGTCATCGCGATCATGCTCGGCTGGCGCCGGGTCCCCGCCAAAGTGCGGGTAGTGCCGGGACCGCTGGTGGCGGTCTTGGTCGGCACGGTGTTGTCACTGGTGCTGCCCTTCGAGGCCGAGCGAATCGTGTTGAACGGCTCGCTGTTCGACGCTATCGGACTGCCGCAGATCCCCAGCGGCAACTGGTCCGCGGTGGCGCTGATGATTCTGACCGTCGCGCTGATCGCCAGCGTCGAGAGTCTGCTATCTGCGGTGGCCGTGGACAAGATGCACACCGGTAAGCGCACCAATTTCGACCGCGAGCTGATCGGTCAGGGCTCGGCCAATGTGCTCTCGGGTCTACTGGGCGGCCTGCCGGTCACCGGCGTGATCGTGCGCAGCGCCACCAACGTGCAGGCGGGTGCGCGCAGTCGTGCTTCGGCCGTGCTGCACGGCTGCTGGATTCTGCTGTTCTCGGTCGTCCTGGCCGGGGTGGTGCAACAGATTCCGAAGTCCGCGCTCGCCGGCCTGCTGATCGTCATCGGTATCCAGCTGGTGAAGCTGGCCCACATCAAGATGGCCAGGCGCACCGGCGATCTGCTCATCTATGCCGTTACCATCCTCGGCGTGGTCTTCCTGAATTTGCTGGAAGGCGTGATCATCGGTCTGGCACTGGCTTTCGGGCTGCTGCTGTGGCGCGTCGTTCGAGTTGCCGTGGCGGCCCAGCAGATTCCCGGTTCGCCGCGCTGGCTGCTCACCATTGATGGTTCCTGCACTTTCCTCGCGCTACCGAAGCTGTCCGCGGAATTCGCGAAAGTGCCGGCAGGCGTCGACGTCACCGTCGAGATGACGGTCGACTTTCTCGACCATGCCGCCTTCGAAGCCATCGAGGATTGGGTGCGGCAGCACGAAAGCAGCGGCGGCGCAGTTGATTTCGTGGAAATCGGCAGTGCGCGGATGGCGCACGCGACCGCGGGGCCGCCGGCCCGCGGATTCGGGCGCGCTGTGCTCGACGAGATTCTCGGCCCGTGGCGCGGCGACGACGCGAATACCGACCGAGTGACCTCGGGTGTGGCCGCCTACCACCGCAGCCACGCCCATGTGGTGCGGCCGCACCTGGACGAACTGCGTGACCGTCAGGATCCCGATACCTTCTTCCTGACCTGCGCGGACTCCCGAGTCGTTCCGAACGTCATCACCAACAGCGGTCCCGGTGACATGTTCACGGTGCGCAATGTGGGCAATTTGGTGCCCGACAGCGGTGACGCGTCGGTGGAGGCCGCGCTGGTCTTCGCGCTCAACGAGCTGAATGTCCGATCCATCGTGGTGTGCGGGCATTCCTCCTGTGGCGCCATGAAGGCACTGCATTCCGGCACCGATGATGGACCGGGAATCGGACCGTGGCTCGCCCATGCCCATCCGAGCCTGAAGCGGTTCCGGCTCGGGCACCCGGTGGCGCAGGCGGCCGCGTCCGCCGGATTCGGTGAGATCGACCAGCTGAGCATGGTCAATGTGGCCGTGCAGTTGGAAACGCTGCACCGGCATCCTGCGGTGCGTGCGGCGACGGCCGAGCGTGGCGTGACGGTATCGGGGCTGTTCTTCGATATCGCCAGCGCACGCGTCATCGAGGTGACCGTGGACGGCCTTGCCCATATCGACGACACCGGCGCGCGGGTCACTCCGGAACTCGTCTGAGCCGACGACAGCTGGACCCGTCCGACCTGGCTCGGGCGGGTCCACGCACGTCGCTCGTAGGCTGATGGAGATGACCGTCGAGTTGGAATCCGAACCCACGCGCACCGGATGGCGCGCCTTCCGCGCCCGGCTGGCCGCGCGGCCTACGCTGAACCTCGCCTACCGGATCGGGGTCGCGGTGATCGGCATCGCGGTGCTGGTCGTCGGAATCCTGGCGATTCCCTATCCCGGACCCGGCTGGGCGATCGTATTCGCCGGACTTGGCATCCTCGCCACCGAATTCGCCTGGGCGCGCCGGGCGCTCGGCTGGCTGCGTGACAAGTACCGGCAGGGTATGGCGTGGTACTCCGCACGAGGCCCGGCCATGCGGGTGTGCGCGGCGATGGCGACCTTTGCGCTGGTCCTCGCGACACTATGGGTATTGGGAACATTCGGGTTGGTCGGCGGCTGGATCGGAGTCGAATGGCAGTGGTTGCACAGTCCGCTGGAACGGTGAACATCGTCCCCGGCCGCACCCTGACCGAACCGGACTGGCTGTCGGCACGCATCGCGGAAATGGGCCGCTCCTGGGGCACCGCCGAACCGCGCGTCTCCGGCACGCTCTGGTGGTGCATGGTCGCATCGGCACTGGTCGAACAACTCGCACGCGCCTACGCGAACGAGGAACCCGCGCCGGAGCCATTCCTGGACCACCTCGACTGCGAGGTCCGCCCGGACGGCGGCATAGAACGAGTCCACATCCACCCCGTCGCGGGTGCGGGCGCAGGACATGGTCTCGACGGTGACAGCGGTACACCGCACGAGTCCGCCGCGCTCGGTCACGCCTGCGCGAAGGCGTTGCGGGAGACTTTGGCGGCCGTGATCGGCCCCGTAGCGGCGGTCTCCGGTGCGGGAGTACCGTCACTCTGGGCGATTGCCGCCGATGCCATCGGGAACCGGGCACTCGATGCGGGGAATGCCGAGGCCGGGGCGCGGCTCGCGGGCGAGGTCGGTGGGAGGCTGCCGGTTCCGCGGTTCGTGGATGTCGGCGGGCGGACCTTTGTCCGCCGGATCTCGTGCTGCCTGGTCTTCGAGGTGCCCGGCTGCGAAATGTGCACCAGTTGCCCGAAGCGGCCGGCCGCCGAACGCACGGCGCTGCTGGCTCGGATCGCCGCCGAAAGCTGATCGCCCGCAAGGTATTCGGCGTCCACGCGAGGTACCTGAACGTGCGCGTTGGGCTGTGCGCGCCCGAGCAGAGCACACTCGGCGCAATCCGTCGAACCCGACGCCGGTTCCCAACGCGGCGGTTCGTGGCGCCGACGGGCGCACCGCATCGAACCGGCGGCAGTCGCATGACCGAACCGGCTGCCGGATGTCACGTTCTGGTCTCGCACAACGGCACCGGTCCACCCGCGACGTGGCGATCCGAGTCCATCGACGCGGGGCCTCCCGGGTGCCGATAGCATGGTCGCGCCGGAGCAATTCGCCTCCGACGATGACCCGTGGGCAACCGCCCGCACCAGCGCGGGAACACGCCCGCCAGCGAACGCCAAGGAGTCTCTCGCCGTGACCACCTCAGCACCAATCAGCCCAGTCGCCCTCGTTCGGGTGCCGGCCGGGACGACGGCGGGTGCCGCGGTGCGCGAGGCGGGGCTGCCGACGAAGGGGCCGGACACCATCGTCGTGGTGCGCGATGCGGAGGGGCTCAAGGATCTGTCCTGGACCCCGGACACCGATGTCGAGGTCGAGCCGGTCGCCGCCAATACCGAGGACGGCCGCAGCGTGATCCGGCATTCGGCCGCGCATGTGCTGGCCCAGGCCGTGCAACAGGAGTTCCCGGAGGCCAAGCTCGGCATCGGCCCGCCCATCAAGGACGGCTTCTACTACGACTTCCAGGTCGACCGGCCGTTCACCCCAGAGGATCTGGCCAAGCTGGAATCTCGGATGAAGAAGATCGTCAAAGGCGCGCAGCGGTTTTCGCGTCGAGTGGTCGAGGTCGACGACGCGCGTGTCGAACTGGCGAAGGAGCCGTTCAAGCTCGAGCTGATCAGCGATAAGTCCGGTATCGACGATCCGGAGGTCATGGAGGTCGGCGGCAAAGAGCTGACCATCTACGACAACCTGGACCCGCGCACCGGTGAAAGGGTCTGGGGCGATCTGTGCCGCGGTCCGCACATCCCGACCACCAAATTCATCCCCGCTTTCAAGCTGACCCGCAGCTCCGCCGCCTACTGGCGCGGCGACCAGAACCGCGAGGATCTGCAGCGCGTCTACGGCACAGCCTGGGAATCGCAGGAGTCACTGGACGAGCATCTGCACCTGCTCGAGGAGGCCGAGCGGCGCGACCACCGCAAACTCGGTCTGGAGCTGGACCTGTTCAGCTTCCCGGACGAACTCGGCTCCGGTCTGCCGGTCTTCCATCCCAAGGGCGGCATCATCCGCAAGGAGCTCGAGGAGTACTCGCGCCGCCGCCACGTCGCCGCGGGCTATGAGTTCGTCAATACGCCGCACATCACCAAGGGGCATCTATTCGAGGTCTCCGGTCACCTGGACTGGTACAAGGACGGCATGTTCCCGGCCATGCACCTGGACGCCGAACTCAACGAGGACGGCACCGTTCGCAAGCCCGGCCAGGACTACTACGTCAAGCCGATGAACTGCCCGATGCACAACCTGATCTTCCGCTCGCGCGGCCGGTCCTATCGGGAGCTGCCGCTGCGGATGTTCGAATTCGGCTCGGTCTACCGTTATGAGAAGTCCGGTGTCGTGCACGGACTGACCAGGGTGCGCGGCATGACCCAGGACGATGCGCACATCTACTGCACGAAGGAGCAGATGCACGCCGAGCTGACCAGCACGCTGCAATTCGTGCTCGGGCTGCTCGCCGACTACGGCCTCGACGACTTCTACCTCGAGCTTTCCACCAAGGATCCGAAGAAGTTCGTCGGCTCCGAGGAGATGTGGGAGGAGGCCACCGAGACTCTGCGCAAGGTGGCCACCGACTCCGGACTGGAGCTCGTCCCGGATCCGGGCGGCGCCGCCTTCTACGGCCCGAAGATCTCGGTACAGGCCAAGGATGCGCTCGGGCGCACCTGGCAGATGTCGACCATCCAGCTCGACTTCAACCTGCCCGAGCGCTTCAACCTGGAATACACCGCCTCCGACGGCACCAAGCAGCGGCCGGTAATGATCCACCGCGCACTATTCGGTTCCATCGAACGCTTCTTCGGCGTGCTCACCGAACATTACGCAGGCGCTTTCCCGGCCTGGCTCTCGCCGGTCCAGGTCGTCGGCATCCCGGTCGCGGAAACCTTTGCGCCGCATCTGGATTCGGTCATCGAGCAGCTGCAGGACGCGGGTATCCGCGCGCAGGTCGATCGCAGTGACGACCGGATGCAGAAGAAGATCTTCAACAACACCGCGCAGAAGATCCCGTTCATGCTGCTCGCCGGTGAGCGTGATGTGAACGCGGGCGCGATCAGCTTCCGCTTCCGCGACGGCACCCAGGTCAACGGCGTGCCGGTCGCCGCCGCGGTGGCCACGATCGTGGAGTGGATCGCGAACCGGGAGAACGCCTCGCCGACCGCCGAGGGTTTTGTGGTGAAGGGCCCGGAATGAGCAGTCAGTGCCTGGAGGAGGCAGCGGGCGTACCACGGAGGGCCCCGCACATACCAGATCGGATAGACCATGACTGAGCGCACGGTGCCGGACGGGCTCGTGGAGTTGAACGCGGACTCGGACGAACAGGGGAGCATCGTGGATACCGGTGCCGGTGAGCCGGATCGGTTGCAGCGGCTGTGGACTCCGTACCGGATGTCCTACATCGCTGAGGCCGCGACCGCCGATCCGAAAGACACCACGGGCCATCCGTTTACCGATATTCCCAAGATGTCGGATGAGGACGGGCTGGTCATCGCCCGTGGCGAGCACGTCTACGCGGTACTGAATCTGTATCCGTACAACCCGGGGCACACGATGGTGGTGCCCTACCGCAAGGTGGCCAACCTCGAGGATCTGACGCTCGAGGAGAGCGCCGAACTGATGTCGTTCACCCAGCAGGCGATTCGGGTGATGAAGCGGGTCTCGCGGCCGCACGGTTTCAATGTCGGCCTGAATCTCGGCGGAGTGGCAGGTGGTTCACTTGCCGACCACCTGCATCAGCACATCGTGCCGCGCTGGGGCGGGGATGCCAACTTCATCACCATCGTCGGCGGTGTGAAGGTCATGCCGCAGTTGCTGCGGGAAACTCGGGCGCTGCTTTCGGCGGCGTGGAAGGAAGTCGAGTAGGGTGCTCAGCTTCTTCGGCCGCGAGACGTTCTCCAAAGCGACTGCGCCGCTGGGCAGAGCGCTCGTCAGTACCGGACTCACCCCCAACGCGGTGACGGTGATCGGCACCGTCGCCTCGATCGCGGCCGCGGTCACCTTGTTCCCCACCGGACATCTGTTCTGGGGAACCATGGTGATCTGGCTGTTCGTCATGTTCGACATGCTCGACGGCGCCATGGCGAGAGCGCGCGGCGGCGGCACGAAGTATGGTGCGGTGCTCGATGCCACGTGCGACCGCGTCGCCGACGGCGCCATTTTCGGCGGGTTGGCCTGGTGGGCGGTGTATCACGAGAACAGTAGGCTGCTGTTCTTCGCAACCCTGGTGGTTCTGATTACCTCCCAGGTGATTTCGTATGCGAAGGCGCGCGCCGAGGCCAGTGGCCTTTCCGCGGACGGTGGACTCATCGAGCGGCCGGATCGGCTGATAATTGTGTTGGTCGGTGCCGGATTCACCGGTATCGGCGGGTATTGGGGGATCGAATGGCTGACCTGGGCCGTGCACGTGGCGATGTGGATTCTGGCGGTGTTGAGCATTATCACGGTGTTCCAGCGGGTGCTGGCGGTCCGGAATTCACCGGGCGCTCGGGACGTGATTCCGCCCGCGCCGCCGCAGAATCCCGCGGACGCGACGGAGTTGCCCTCGTGAGCGAGCGTCAGCGAGTGAACCATCAGCGCAGTGCGCCTTCGCGCACGACGGAGCCGAGCGTCAGCGAGGCGCGGTCGTGAGCGAGCGTCAGCGAGTGAACCATCAGCGCAGTGCGCCTTCGCGCACGACGGAGCCGAGCGTCAGCGAGGCGCGGTCGTGAGCGAGCGTCAGCGAGTGAACCATCAGCGCAGTGCGCCTTCGCGCACGACGGAGCCGAGCGCCAGCGAGGCGCGGTCGTGAGCGAGCGAAGCGAGGGAACCACGTCCCAGCGTGCGGAACGCACGACGGAGCCGAGCGCCGGCGAGGCGCAGTCGTGAGTTCCCAGTCCGAAACCGTCGGCTCGCGGATCAAGTCCGGACTGACGGATTGGGCCTATGCGGCGGGTTGGCGGGTTGTGCGCGCGCTGCCCGAATCGACGGCGCGGCGGGCCTTCGATTGGGGCGGTAACCAGGTCGCGGACAAGGCGAATCGCGCCTTCCGTGCCGGTGGGGAACCGAATCAGTTGCGGCGCAATCTCGCTCGCGTGCTCGGTGTGACTCCGGCCGAGGTCCCCGACCAACTGATCCGCGCGAGCATGCGCTCCTACGCCCGCTACTGGCGCGAAGCTTTCCGACTGCCGACGATGGATCACTCGGCGCTGACCGGTTCGCTCGTGGAGGGCGTGGAGAATCTGGACGCCGCCCTGGCGCGGGGACGCGGTGTGGTGCTTGCGCTGCCGCATTCCGGGAACTGGGATGCGGCCGGGGTCTGGTTGGTCGGCCACAGCGGCACGTTGGCGACCGTGGCCGAACGGTTGAAGCCGGAATCGCTCTTCGAGCGGTTCGTCGCCTACCGGGAGAGCCTGGGTTTCGAGGTATTCCCGCTGACCGGTGGTGAGCAGCCGCCGTTCACCGCGCTGGCCGCCCGCCTGCGCGCGAACAATGTCGTATGCCTGATGGGCGAGCGGGACCTGACCGGTAAAGGTGTCCCGGTGACCATGTACGGCGAGCGCACCTGGCTGCCCGCTGGCGCGGCGAAGCTGGCCATCGAGACCGGTGCGGCTCTTATTCCGGTGCACGTCTGGTTCACCGTAGATGCCGATGGTCGCGAGGGTTGGGGGATGAAGACCGAAGCGCCGCTGGATGTTTCGAACTGTGTCGCGGCGGTCACCCAGGCGCTGGCCGACCGGTTCGCGGCCAATATCGCCGAGCATCCCGCCGATTGGCATATGTTGCAGCCACAATGGGAGCAGGACCTTTCGGCGGAGCGGCGAGCCAGGATCGCCGCGGCGCAGGCCGGGTCGGACAGCGCCAATGGGGAGAAGACACCATGAAAATCGGCATGGTCTGCCCCTATTCGTTCGATGTCCCCGGTGGTGTGCAGGCCCATGTCGTGGAATTGGCGCGGGTATTCATCGAACGCGGCCACAAGGTGAGCGTGCTCGCGCCCGCATCGGAGGACACGCCGCTGCCGGATTTCGTGGTTTCGGCTGGTCGCGCGGTGGCGATTCCGTACAATGGTTCGGTCGCCCGATTGTCCTTCGGACCCATGGCATATACCAGGATTCGGCGCTGGATCGACGGCAACGACTTCGATGTGCTGCACATCCACGAACCGAATGCGCCGAGCCTGTCCATGCTCGCGCTGAAGATCGCCGAGGGACCGATCGTGGCCACCTTCCACACCTCGACCACGAAATCGTTGGTGCTGAGCACCTTTCAGGGTGTGCTGCGGCCCTATCACGAGAAGATCAGCGGCCGGATCGCGGTCTCCGAATTGGCGCGGCGCTGGCAGGTGGAGGCACTCGGTTCGGACGCGGTCGAGATCCCCAACGGCGTCGCCGTGCCAGCCTTCGCGCGGGCCCCGATGCTGCCCGGATATCCGCGCGCGGGCGGCACGGTGCTGTTCCTCGGTCGCTACGACGAACCGCGCAAGGGGATGGAAGTCCTGCTCGGTGCGCTGCCCGAACTGGTGCGCAGACATCCCGATGTCGAGATCCTCATCGTCGGTCGCGGTGACGAGGAGCGGCTGCGCCGCGAGGCCGGGCCGCTCGCCCGGCATCTGCGTTTCCTCGGTCAGGTGTCGGACGAGGAGAAGGCCTCGGCGATGCGCAGCGCGGATGTGTACGTCGCGCCGAATCTCGGTGGGGAGAGCTTCGGCATCATCCTGATCGAGGCGATGGCGGCTGGAACCGCCGTGGTGGCAAGCGAATTGGACGCATTCCGTCGGGTATTGCGCGATGGCACGGCGGGAATGCTCGTCCCGGTGGGTGATTCGGTTCGACTCGCCGCGGCGCTGGACACCCTGCTCACCGACGATGTGCGCCGCGAAGCCCTGATCCACATCGCCGATCAGGTGGTCGGCGAATACGACTGGCCGGTGGTCGCCGAACAGATCCTGCGGGTCTACGAAACCGTCACGGTGGGGGATACGCGCGTGCGGGCCGCCGGATGATCGATGGCACCATGAGGGCTGCTGGATGATTACGTTCTCCGCCACAACGGTTCTCGTACTCGCGCTCATCGCCGCGGTGGTCGTCGCGATCGCTCTGTGGGCGGCTTCGACGGCAAACCGGCTCGACCGATTGCATGTGCGGTCGGATCAGTCCTGGCAGGCCCTCGACGGTGCGCTGGCACGACGGGCGGTGGTGGCCAGGTCGGTCGCTGTGGCCATCGCGGGCCCGACTGCCGATTCCGCGCTGGTCGAGCAGGCCAAACGGCTCACCATGCTCGCCGATCGGGCCGAACGGGCGGGTCGCGCCGACCGTGAAACCATCGAAAATCAGCTCTCCGCAGCGCTTTCCGTGATCGATATCGCCCAGTTGCGCCCGCAGCAGGTCGCCGAACTCGCCGATGCCGAGGCCCGAGTGCTGATCGCGCGTCGCTTCCACAACGACGCGGTGCGCGACACCCTCGCCCTGCGTACCCGCCGCCCGGTCCGCATCCTGCACCTGGGCGGTACCGCGCCGCTGCCGACATATTTCGAGATCAGCGAGCGCGCCACCCCGGCCGCCTCGACCGGCCTGGTCGTCGATACGGTCCGCACTTCGGCGCGCGTGGTGCTGCTCGACGAACAGGATCGCGTGCTGCTCATGCGCGGCAATGACCCCAAGACCCCTGACGTCTCCTTCTGGTTCACCATCGGCGGCGGCGTGGAACCTGGGGAGACCCTGCGCAGCGCGGCGGTGCGGGAACTCTGGGAGGAGACGGGGCACACCGCGGATCCGACTGCCCTGCGTGGTCCCATCTGGCGGCGGGTCGCGGTATTCCCCTTCGACGGTGAACTCATCCGGGCCGAGGAGCTGTTCTTCGCCCTGCGCGTCCCGGCCTTCGACCCCGAGCCGGGCAATCTCACAGCGGTCGAGCGCCGCAGCATCACCGACAACAAGTGGTGCACCGGGGCGGACATCGTCGCCCTGGACCACACCGGCGAGGCTGTTTACCCCTACCACCTGGACCAACTGCTTCCCGAAGCTGCCAAAGCGGCGTCGGGTGACGCCGATCCCGAGGTGCGGTCTATCCGGTGATCGGTGGATCGCCTCGAGCGTGAACAGCGTGCGCGCCTGGATCTTTCGGCTGTGATGTGTTTCACGATCGTGATAGCGTCGCGACTGGATTGCTGCCGCCTGGGTAGTGCTGGTGGGGGAGCGCTACCGGGAGTTCTGGTGGTACTTCCACTGCAGTGAGATGGTCCGTTGGCGTGTGGAAGGTAAGCAGTACATGTCCTACCTGTTGTTCGATTTCCTATTGCCGTTGTTGGGTTCCGATGCCGCAGGGTATTGGGCCCAGTTGCTGGTAGTCGGCCCGCTGTAATTCCTGTCGGGTGTTCGTCGGGACGGCGCGAGACTTGCGTCGGCCCCGACGGATCCGTCTCGCGACCGGTCCAGTGGTTTACGCCCGGACCCGGACCCGCTGGTCGGGGCAAGGCCAGTGGTGGCCAACTGGCTATCAAGTGGCCTGATCGGCCCGCCTAGAATCGGTGGCGTTAGTTCCAAGCGACCCGATTGGCGCACATGACTCAGGAGTTTGCCGTGACCACGCCCGAGACCACCAACACCATCGGCACCGCCCGCGTGAAGCGCGGGATGGCCGAGATGCTCAAGGGCGGGGTGATCATGGATGTCGTCACCCCCGAGCAGGCCAAGATCGCCGAGGACGCCGGCGCGGTCGCGGTGATGGCCCTGGAGCGTGTTCCGGCCGATATCCGAGCACAGGGCGGCGTCTCCCGGATGAGCGATCCGGACATGATCGACGGCATCATCTCCGCCGTCTCGATTCCGGTAATGGCCAAGGCGCGTATCGGCCACTTCGTGGAGGCGCAGATCCTGCAGAGCCTCGGCGTCGACTACATCGATGAATCCGAGGTGCTGACCCCCGCCGACTACGCCAACCACATCGACAAGTGGAACTTCACCGTGCCGTTCGTGTGCGGTGCCACCAACCTGGGCGAGGCGCTGCGCCGGATCACCGAGGGGGCGGCCATGATTCGCTCCAAGGGTGAGGCGGGCACCGGTGACGTCTCCAACGCCACCACCCACATGCGCAAGATTCGCGGCGAGATTCGCAAGCTGTCGTCGCTGCCCGAGGACGAGCTGTTCGTCGCCGCCAAGGAATTGCAGGCGCCGTACGAGCTGGTGCGCGAGGTCGCGCAGACCGGCAAGCTGCCGGTCGTGCTGTTCACCGCGGGCGGTATCGCCACCCCCGCCGACGCAGCGATGATGATGCAGCTCGGCGCCGAGGGAGTCTTCGTCGGTTCGGGCATCTTCAAATCCGGCAATCCGGCCGAGCGCGCCGCCGCCATCGTCAAGGCGACTACGTTCTACGACGACCCGGATGTGCTCGCCAAGGTTTCGCGCGGTCTGGGCGAGGCCATGGTCGGCATCAATGTCGAGGAGCTGCCGGTCGATCACCGGCTGGCCGAGCGCGGTTGGTGATTCGGCACTACCGCTGAATCGAATCGACGCCCGTGGCACGGGATTGCTTGATCCACTGCCGCGGGCGTTGCTCGTCCTGGGTGCGCGGGAGAAGCTGTCGCGGCCCTCACAGTCGTCTTATGTCTGCCACAGAGTTGGTGGCTAGCTTCGGAATTCGGTGCACGTCGGCGGCCGCGCGGGCAGTTGGCGCGGCACCGTCGGGGTCACGGACCTGTCCGAACGGCAAAGGATGATCAGTTGAAGCTTCGTAATACCGGACGTGTCGCGATCGCGGGTCTGGCCGCCGTGGCCGCCCTCAGCCTGTCGGCATGTGGCAGCGATGACTCGAAGACCGCGACCACACCGACCAAGACCTCGACCAGCGTCACGAAGTCGAATGCGAGCCTGCCGCCGACCCCGAGTGTCGCCGACCTCAACGCCCAGTTGCTCCGCGCGCTGGACCCGTCGGTGCCGAGTTCGGAGAAGCTGGACCTGGTGCAAGGCGCGCAGGCCGATCAGGAACTGCCGAACCGTCTCGCGCAGGCATACCAGCAAGCGGGCGCCAAATCCGAGGTCACCGAGGTGAGTGCCTTCGGCGACGCACTCAACGCCAAGGCGAAGTTCACCATCAACAGTCAAGAGAACATCGTCGATGTGCCCTTCGTCGCTGAGGACGGCAAGTGGAAGGTCGAAAAGAGTTGGGCCTGCACCATGTTGACCAATCTCGGTCAGCAGTCAACGGCCTGCGGCTAGTCCTTGATCCCGGCCGCGGTGGGTTCGGCCGGGGGAGTGGGTGATTCGGGGCGGCGAGCATTGTGCTCGTCGCCCCGCTGCGTCTCATATCGCGGATATCCGCACTTCCTTCCTGGGGAGTCGCGTTCGTTGTGTACCGCCGTACGGATCACGAGAAGTTGCGGTGTCCAACGGAGCACTCATTACGCATTATGATACGCTGATATGCGCATTTAACTATGAATTGTCGCTTTGCGCTCGAGTGCGGAACTGTCTGTGTCTCAATAAATTGCAAAGGATGGGCAGCCGGTGTCTCGGACGGGGTACGGCTACCGTCGAGCGGTGTCGTCGATGCGGAGCGCCGGACGATCGGGGTGATCCCAGCGGATGAAAAGGGCTGGGTTGCTGGGGTTGTCGCGGTCGTGACGGAGCAGGGCCGGGATGGTCCACTGGTCGTCGGGTGGCGTGCGGCGGTGCAGGGCCCGTTCGGACATGTCGAGGTGGACGGTCAGATCGAAGTCGAGACCGCGGCCCAATAGCATGGGACCCGCCACGAGCAGGACCGTGTCGGGTGCGGCGGCGCGGATGGGGGATCGCGCCGAGCGGTCGCGGTCCTCGTCCCAGAGCGCGGGGAGCCAGCGGGCGTCGTGGCGTAGTGCGCGGATGACTTCACGGTCGAGTGCGGCGAAGTCGAACCATGCGGTGCGATAAGACATTTCGTCGGTGCGTCCGAATTCCAAGCGAAGCGATGCCGGGCGGATGTAGTCGTGCAGAGAGACGACCTCGGCGGCGCGTCCGGTGTCACGCAGTGCGGTGGCGACGCGGTCGGCGATCGCAACGGGCTCGGCCGCGTCGGCTCCGTCTACGGCGGTCAGCATCCGCCCGTCGAACTCGAGGATGCGGTTGGTGATGAGTTCGACGAGACCGTCCCGGGTGATCGGATCGAAATGCGGCACCGATCCATTCCATCAAACCGTGCCGCGGAACCCTGTTCTGGGCGGCGGACGTGGCCGTTGCTCAGAGGTCACCGAGAAGTCGCGGTGGCGTTCGGGATAATCTCGCCCTCATGGCGACAATCGAAGAGGCGCTGGAGATCGAGCGGCTCGAGCAGAACATCTTCCGTGGCGCGTCCACCAAGACCCAGCTCGTGCGCACATTCGGCGGACAGGTTGCCGGCCAGGCGCTGGTATCGGCGGTACGGACGGTGGAGCCGCGGTTCCAGGTGCATTCGCTGCACGGGTACTTCCTGCGGCCGGGCAACCCGGAAGAGCGGACCGTGTATCTCGTGGAGCGCATCCGTGACGGCCGATCCTTCTGCACCCGCAGGGTCACCGGTGTGCAGGACGGCGCCGCGATATTCACGATGTCGGCGTCGTTCCACGTCGGTGACTCGGGTCCGGAACATCAGGACGAGATACCGCCGGTGCAGGGTCCGGATGAGCTGCCGGACGCCAGCACCACGATGAGCCCCGAGCGCCTGTGGGCCATGCGCGAATGGGAGCACTGGGATATTCGCACCGTGCCGCAGGATGTAGTAGCCCGCCGCGACGGCGTCGTCTCCCCACAGCAGGTGTGGTTCCGCTACCGGCATCCGCTGCCCGACGACCCGGTCGTGCACGTCTGCACCCTCGCCTACATGAGCGATATCACCCTGCTCGGTTCTGCGAAGGTCACCCACCCCGATGAGCCGACACAGAACGCCTCGCTCGATCACGCCATGTGGTTCCTGCGCCCGTTCCGTGCCGACGAGTGGCTGCTCTACGACCAGTCCTCCCCGTCTGCGGGTTTCGGTCGGGCACTGACCGGCGGCAAGATTTTCAACCTTGCGGGCGAGTTGGTTGCGGCGGTCGTGCAAGAAGGCTTGATTCGCACCCTACGCGAGGAGTGAGCGCCCAAACGCTGACCGTATGACTGGACGCGCAGGTGGCACACCACCGTGTCGGTCATCCGATGTAGCTCGCGCTCGAGTTCGTCGCTGCGGTGACTTGGCAGTACCCGGTCCCAGCCGGTCGGCGGATCGATATCGGCGATGACGACGACGACCTTGCGTCGTCCGGCGAAGTTCTCGCGGACATAGCGTGCGACGGGCCCGCCGACGGTGGCGTCGCTGTCCTCCAGCAGAATCAGCCTGACCTCGGGATGCCATGCCTCCCCGGCTTGGTGAACGCCTGGACCGATTCACCCGGCAGGCAAACATGCACCGCGACAACGTCTTTACCGATCGACATGGTGGCCGAGAGCGCTTCGCGGCCGAGTTCGGAGACCTCGGAGATCGGCACCACGATCGCCGTGCCGGTGGCTTGTGGCTGGTCCGGAATCACGCCATTGCCGCGGCGGCCGCCGATTCTGGTGTAGGCGCCGCGAATCCGCTCCATACCGAGTACCAGGGCGGGCAGTACCAGCATGATCACCCACGCACCGTCGGTGAATTTCATCGCTGTGGTGACGATGGCGGCGACGCCGGTGAGCAGTGCGCCGAAGCCGTTGAGCGCGAGCCGCCAGCGCCCGGGCGCCTTGCGTGGTAACACCGTAATCACATCTGTGAGTGTCGACCGCATTCGAGCGAATGAACCCGGTCTCGAGGCAACGTTGACGGCCACCGTGAGCAGGGCCACAGCTCGGCGCCTCGTAAGCTCATGGCGTGAACGCATCGGTCGCCTCGCCCGCAACGGGCGCGCAGCGCAGTCCCGACCGGCCCACCATCGGTGTGCTGGCCCTGCAGGGTGACGTGCGCGAACATGTCGCGGCACTCGCGGAATGCGGTGCGCGACCGGTGCTGGTGCGCCGCGCGTCCGAACTCGCCGCGGTGGATGCGCTGGTGCTGCCCGGCGGTGAATCGACCACCATCAGCAAGCTGCTGGAGGTCTTCGAACTCCTCGATCCGGTGCGCGCGCGGCTGCGGGAAGGTATGCCCGCCTTCGGTTCCTGCGCCGGAATGATCCTGCTCGCGTCTGAGGTGCTCGACACTCGCCCCGACGCCGAGCATCTGTCCGGTATCGATATGACGGTGCGGCGCAATGCTTTCGGCCGTCAGGTCGATTCGTTCGAGACCGATCTGGACTTCGCGGGCCTGACCGACGGTCCGGTGCGCGCGGTGTTCATCCGGGCGCCGTGGGTGGAGCGGGTCGGCGCGGGGGTCGAGGTGCTGGCCACGGTTCCCAGTGGCCCGGCCGCCGGGCGCATTGTCGCGGTGCGGCAGGGCAAGGTGGTCGCGACGTCGTTCCATCCCGAGGTCACCGGCGATTTGCGGGTGCATCGGATGTTCGTCGATCTGGTTCGGGCCGCCGAGTAGTCGCCCACAGGAACTGGCCGTCACCGGACGAGTAGGCTGAGAGAGTTGTCTACCCGGCCGGTGCGGGTACCGTGCGCACGATCAGACGTGCTGTCGACTGGAGGAAGTAGGGAATGAGCGGCCACTCCAAATGGGCCACCACCAAGCACAAGAAGGCGGGGATCGACGCGAAGCGCGGCAAGCTCTTCGCCAAGTTGATCAAGAACATCGAGGTGGCGGCCCGCACTGGTGGCAGTGACCCGACGGGCAATCCGACGTTGTACGACGCCATCCAGAAGGCGAAGAAGTCGTCGGTTCCGAATGACAACATCGAGCGTGCCCGCAAGCGCGGCGGCGGTGAAGAGGCCGGCGGCGCCGACTGGCAGACCATCATGTACGAGGGTTACGGCCCCAATGGTGTCGCGGTGCTGATCGAATGCCTCACCGACAACCGCAACCGCGCCGCGGGCGAGGTCCGCGTTGCGATGACCCGCAACGGCGGCAATATGGCCGATCCGGGTTCGGTTTCCTACCTGTTCCACCGCAAGGGCATCGTGACCCTGGAGAAGAACGGGCTGTCCGAGGACGATGTACTGCTCGCCGTGCTCGACGCAGGCGCTGAGGAAGTCAACGACCTCGGTGATTCCTTCGAGGTCATCAGCGAACCGTCGGATCTGATCCCGGTACGCAAGGCGCTGCAGGACGCCGGAATCGATTACGACTCCGCCGAATCCGGCTTCCAGCCGTCGGTGTCGGTCGGCGTCGACGTCGACGGCGCGCGCAAGGTGTTCAAGTTGGTCGACGCGCTCGAGGACAGCGACGACGTACAGAACGTTTACACGAACGTGGACATCTCCGACGAGGTCGGCTCCCAGTTGGAACAGGACTGACACGGCTCGTCATCGACGAGCGCCTCGGGGCGGTTCGCAAATATGCGGGACCGCCCCGAGTGCGTTTCGAGCCAGGCGTGACCGGTTATTCCGCGATTCGTGTCCGATCGGACCATTCGTAGACCCGCAGCCGCCCCTCGGGCGTATCGGCCTCCCGATTGGTGACCTTGAAGTGCTCGTATCCGCCGCGGTATTCGACTTTGAGTTCGACGCCGGGCGGTGTGATCGGAACGATGCGAGCGGGCAAGTCTTTGGGCCCACCTTCTAGGACAGCCTTCACAACATTGCTCATCCTTCGGATGGTAGGTCTCGGATGTGATGCATGCCATAAACGCGGCCGAAGGGCGCAGGTTGTCCTGGGGGAATTTCGATGCCGCACCCGAGGGAGTTCGACCGGACCAGGATTTCGCCGGGGCCGGGTGTCGGGACGGGCGGTTCGCTTCGATCAGGACCTCGGGGCCGCCGATCAGGTCTTGGCTAATCGCGCGCATGGTGGTGTCGTTCAGCCTGCCGTCGGCGGCGACGCGGGAAGTCCTGGGCTGAGCGCGGCTCGATTCATCTACCGCGCAATCGGTTTCAGGTCGCGTCGGGTACGGGGAGACCGACGCGGGCAACGATCCAGGGAAACGACGAGGTGAACGCGGCCGAGGCGAATTGCCAGGTGTGGCCGCCCTGGGTGGTGTGAATGGTGCAATCGATGCCGACCTCGTGGCCTGCGTCGCACAGCTTTTCGGCGGCGCCGACCTCACCGGTGTCGAAGACTCCGTCATGACCCCCCATACCCACGTTGTCGTCGTCGGCGGCTGCGGATTGTTGACGTGCACCACGGGATCCCGGACCGGATTTGGGCGGGGTGAGATCGTCGAACAGACCCGCCATACCCGTATACGGACCGTGCGCGGCCATAACGGTGAGCGGATCGAACGCGGCCCAGCGGTCGGCGTCGCCGCCGAAAAGCCGTCGGATCGTTTGTTCCTTATTGCCCGAGGCCGGGCCGAGATCGCCCGCGATATCGACGAAGGTGTGCACCAATTCCGGGTGCATGACCGTCAGATCGACCGCACAGGTGCCGCCCATGGACCAGCCGACTACCGCCCAGTTCGCCGGATCCGCCGAAGCGCCGAAGCGAGATTCCAGATAGCTGGGCACATCTCGGGTCAGATGGTCGGCGGCATCGCCGCGCGGACCGTTCACGCACTCGGTGTCATTGTTGAAACTGCCGCTGGAATCGACGAAGACGAGGATCGGGGCGCGGCCGCCGTTGGCGGCGGTGAACTTGTCCACCTCGGGCATGATCTGACCGCTGCGGATCCAATCGGCGGGCGTATTGAATTCGCCGCCGATCATCATGACGACCGGCAGTGTCGGCGGCGTCGGACCGGCGAACCAGGCCGGTGGCAAGTACACGTATTCGGTTCGATGCGGAAATCCGCTGCCCGCGTCCGGAATCTGCACCGGCACGATCTTGCCGGTGCTGACATCGGTATTGCGCAGTCCGGGCAGCGCATCGATATCGGTCTGATTCGGCAGCGGACCCGCGGTGAGCGCACTCCACGCGGACTGCACGGTGGGGTAGTAGCCCACCCACTGATCGAGCACGATGCCGGTGCTCAACACTGCCAGCGGTATGGCGAGCACCGAGACACCACGCCGCCACCACCTGGCACTGCGCCAACCGAGCGCGGCGACCGCGATCGCGGCGACCGCGACGCCGACACAGGCCCACAACTCGACCGGTGCCGGGTCCGAGGCCAGCCCCTGATCGTTCACATACGCCCACGCGCCCACCGCGCCCGCCGCACCGAGGACCACGCAGACCGGCAGCAGCACCAGCCGCCAGCGCCGGGTCCGCCAGCCGATCGCCAGGATCAACGCGGCCACCGCGACCAGTTCGACGGTCACCGGCAACCAGCCGTGCAGCAGCGATATGCCGTGATGAAAGCCGTTCTGATAGTTCGGATTCAGATTCGCCGAAGGCAGCCGCGGTGGTGGCGGCGGTGTCACGGGGGTCGCGGGTGCGGCGAGCGGGGCACGGACTACGGGCACCTACGGCATTGTCGAGACCGTTCCTCGAGAAAGTCTGTGAATTCGCTCCGATGAACCTGGGCGACCCTGAAACGCCGGTCGATCGCATGTCGATAACCGCACAGGTGAATCCGGGCTCCGAACCTCTTGTCCGGTAAAGTCCAGTAGCTGGTCGTGCAGGATTCAGGAGGGGTGCACATGACTTATCAACCACCGCCGCAGTACCCGGGTTATCCGGGGCAGGGCTATCCAGGGCAGGGGTATCCGGGCTACCCGGGATATCCGCCGCAGCCGCCCAAGGGCAAGCCGGTGTGGCCGTGGGTACTCGGCGGCGTCTTCCTGGCGATCGTGCTCACCGTCGGCGGCTGCGTCGCGGTATTCGGATCCATCGCCTATCGGCTCGACAAGGAATCGAAGAAGGAAACCTCGATCACCTACGAGGTCTCGGGCTCGGGCACCGCTGATATCTCCTACAACACTGGCGATTTCGATACCACCAATGCCAATGATGCACCGCTGCCGTGGACCAAGGCCGTGACCGTGACCGGATATGTCCGCACGGGCCGGGTGTCGGCGACCGTCAGCGGATCCAGCGGCGGCACGGTGACCTGCCGCATCCTGCAGGACGGCAAGGTGGTCGTCGAGGATTCGGACTCCGGTACCTACGCGTATGTGAGCTGCTACCACTCCTTCGACTAGCCGAATCCCGGACGGGCGCCGTGTCGTTGGTGAAGGGCGCCCGCGCCGTCCACTAGACTCTCGAACAGTTGTTCGTGCCTTCGAGAGGGGATCGTGTGCGGGTGATGGGCGTCGACCCGGGACTCACCCGGTGCGGCCTCAGCATCGTCGAGGGCGGGCTGGGGCGGAAGGTCACGGCGCTCGATGTCGACGTGGTGCGCACCCCCGCGGATATGGACCTGGCACACCGGCTGATGGGCGTCGCCGACGTCGCCGAACACTGGATGGATACGCACAAGCCCGACGCGGTCGCGATCGAGCGGGTTTTCGCGCAGCACAATGTGCGCACCGCGATGGGCACCGCCCAGGCGGGCGGCGTGATCGCACTGGCCGCCGCGCGCCGGGGGATACCCGTGGCCTTCCATACCCCGAGTGAGGTGAAGGCCGCCGTCACCGGCAACGGCACGGCGGACAAGGCGCAGGTGACCGCGATGGTGACGCGTATTCTCGGCCTCCGGGTCGCGCCGAAACCGGCAGATGCGGCCGATGCGCTGGCCCTGGCGATCTGTCATTGTTGGCGGGCGCCGCTGATGGCGCGGATGGCCGAGGCCGAGGCGCGCGCCGCCGAGGCACAACGGCGGTATACACAGCGGCTTGCCGAACAACGGAAGGTGGTGCGCGGGTGATCGCGTCGGTACGCGGTGAGGTGCTCGAGATAGCGCTCGATCATGTGGTGATCGAGGCGGCGGGCGTGGGCTACCGGCTCAATGTCACCCCGGTGACGCTGTCCACCCTGACCCGCGGCGAGGAATCCCGGCTTTTCACGGCGATGATCGTGCGCGAGGATTCGATGACGCTGTTCGGATTCGCCGATACCGAATCCCGTGACCTGTTCGGCCTTTTGCAGACCGTCTCCGGAGTCGGACCCCGGCTGGCCATGGCGGTGCTCGCGGTGCTCGAGCCCGAGTCGCTGCGCAAGGCGCTGGCGGAGAGCAATGTCGCGGCGCTGACCCGGGTGCCCGGCATCGGTAAGCGCGGGGCGGAGCGAATGGTTGTCGAGTTGCGCGACAAGGTGAATCTTGTTCCGGTGCAGGCGGGTCCGCCCGGCAGTACGCCGACGCCGGTGCTCACACCGGTGCGCGAGCAGGTTGTCGAGGCGCTGGTCGGACTCGGATTCCCGGTCAAACAGGCCGAACCCGCGGTCGATGCGGTACTCGCCGAAGATCCCACCGCCGATACGTCGAAGGCGCTGCGGGCGGCGCTCGGCTCGCTGGGGAAGAATCGGTAAGTCGTCATGGATCACGATCCCGAACCGGACGCCGAATCCCAGGTCAGCGCAAGCTATCTCAAGTCCGATGGTGATATCGAGGCCAGTTTGCGCCCGAATTCCCTGGACGATTTCATCGGCCAGTCGCGCGTCCGTGAACAGCTCGCGCTGGTGCTGCGCGGCGCGAAACAGCGCGGCGGCACCCCGGACCACGTGCTGCTGTCCGGTCCGCCCGGACTCGGCAAGACCAGCATGGCGATGATCATCGCCGCCGAACTCGGTACGGCACTGCGCATTACCTCCGGTCCGGCGCTGGAACGCGCGGGCGATCTCGCCGCGATGCTGAGCAATCTGGTCGAGGGCGATGTGCTGTTCATCGATGAGATCCACCGGATCGCCCGGGCCGCCGAGGAGATGCTCTACCTCGCCATGGAGGATTTCCGCGTCGACGTGGTCGTCGGGAAAGGTCCTGGGGCAACATCGATTCCGCTGGATATCGCACCGTTCACCCTGGTCGGCGCGACCACCCGCTCCGGCGCGCTGACCGGCCCGCTGCGCGACCGTTTCGGCTTCACCGGCCATATGGACTTCTACGATCCCGAAGAACTCCTGCGCATTCTGCAGCGCTCGGCCCATATTCTCGGTGTCACCATCGACCGCGATGCCGCCGCCGAGATCGCGGGCCGCTCCCGCGGCACCCCCCGCATCGCAAACCGTCTGCTGCGCCGCGTCCGCGACTATGCCGAGGTTCGCGCCGACGGAGTGATCACACGTCCCATCGCGCAGGCCGCCCTCGAGGTTTACGACGTGGATGTCCTCGGCCTCGACCGCCTCGACCGCGCCGTTCTCGGCGCGCTGGTCCGCAGCTTCGGCGGTGGGCCCGTTGGTGTTTCGACCCTCGCGGTCGCCGTGGGAGAGGAGGCCGCGACCGTCGAAGAGGTCTGCGAGCCGTTCCTCGTCCGGGCCGGCATGGTGGCCCGCACCCCGCGCGGCCGCGTCGCCACCGCCGCCGCCTGGGAACATCTCGGCCTCGTGCCACCGCCCGATCTCGTCTTCGGCTCCATCGAAGTCCGCGGTCGCGAACCCCACCCCACCCTCGACCTCTTCGACTGACCCGCGGGCACTCGCTCGAGATCGGGTGGAACTGGCGACCGTGGCTACTCGCTTGGTCGGTGCCGCCATGGAGTCCACCTGATCTCGCGTCGTGCGCTGTGGAGCTAGCGGTGGTTGTTTTCGAGGGCGGTGACGACGAGATCGAGGAAGGCGTCGACCTCGTCGCGGGCGTAGCCGCGGGTGCCCAGGCGGGCCTCGGTGAAGCGGACGGCACGGACGTCGGTGACAGTCAGGCTGCCGGGGCCGCCGTGGGCGAGGGTGGCGGCGACGAGGTCCATGAAGGCGTCTACTTCTTCGGTGCCGTAGCCACGGCGGCCGACCGCGGCCGGGGTGAACTGCATGCGGTGCACATCGTCAGGGGTGAGCAGTGCGGCGGGGCCGGAACCATTGCTTCCGGCGGGGACCGGACGGGAACCGCGCTGCCGGAATTCCAGTTCGATGCGGACCCGGTCCAGGAATTCGTCGACCTGATCGGCCTGATAGCCGCGGCCACCCAAGCGGGGGGCGTCGAAGGCGACGTGCCGGATATCGTCAGCGGTCAGCACACCTTGACCGGCCAGTGTCGCCGAGACCAGTTCCAGGAACGCGTCGACCTCATCGGCGTGGTAGCCGCGGTGCCCCAATGGTGGCATGGCGAAGTGGATTCGGCTCACGTCGTCGGGGGTCACCCGCGACATTGTTCCAGGGGCGCTGCCCTGCTCGCGTCGAATGCGGTTTTTTCGAACCAGGCGGTCTCTGCCGAACACGTGTTGCCCCTGTTGGCCGGTCGATCCGGGTCCACCCTAGCCGGAATCGGCTCACCTAGCCGCTGGAGATTTGCCGGGTTTCAGTCCTTGCGCACGCCGTCGATCAGCAGCCGCCGGATCGCCTCGTTCAACTCCTGCACCGCGGCCTCGTCCGGATTGCGCAGCCCGTGCACGATGCCTGCGAGCAGCATGCCGGTCACCGCTTTCGCGGTGTACTTGGTGTCGAGATCCGCACGCAGATAACCGAGTTCGACACCGTGCGACAGGTAGCCCGCGGTGAGCGCGTCGGCCATATCGAGCAGACCGTAGAGCCGGGCGGTGAGTTCGTCATCGATGCCGGTGGCATGGAACAGCAGCAGTTGGGCCACGCGGCGGTCGTCCACGAGGATCCGGGTGAGCGCGGCGCCGATGCGGTCGATCTGGGCGCGATATTCGTCAAGGGAGGTGGCGGCGTCGGGTGCGTTGTCGGTGCCGAGCGCCTCGATGATCCGGGCGGCCAGATCGTCGATGACCACGTCGATGATCTCGCGCTTGTTGCTGAAGTACCGGTAGAAGGTGCCGTGGCCGATGCCCAATTCATTGGCGATATCGGCGATACCGGTGGCGTGATAGCCCTTCTCGGCGAAGCAGACGAAGGCGGTGTCGATGATCTCCTGCCGCAGTTCGGCCTTGCGTCGCTGGATCGCATTTCCGGCCGCTGGGCGGGGCGCACGCGTGGATGGCTTCGTCACCTGTCCGATGATACGGTGTTCACAAACGGAATGATGTGTCATTCCGTGAGGAATGGTTCCTACATTCCCGATGGAATGTTCAAGCAGGAGGTTCGACGTGGCGCCTCAATACGACGCGGTCGTGATCGGTGCGGGATTCGGCGGCATGGGAGCGGGTATCGAACTCGACCGGCTGGGTCTGAGCAATTTCGTCATTCTGGAGCGGGAGGACGACCTCGGCGGCACCTGGCATGTCAATCACTACCCGGGTCTCGCGGTCGATATCGCCTCGGTGACCTACTCGTATTCCTTCGAGCCCAACCCGTATTGGACGCGCTTGTTCGCGCCGGGCGGGGAGCTCAAGAAGTACGCCGCGCACGTCGCCGACAAGTACGGCCTGCGCCGCAAGATGCGTTTCCGCACCGTGGTGGACGGCGCCCGCTGGGACGAGGACCACCAGCACTGGGTCGTGTCCATCGCGGGCGGTGAAACCGTCACCGGCCGTTACCTTCTCACCGCCACCGGCTTCCTGTCCCAGCCCTACACGCCGCCGTTTCCCGGCATCGATTCCTTCGCGGGCAAGATCATCCACACCACCGCGTGGGAGGACGATTTCGACCTCTCGGGTCGCAAGGCCGCCATTATCGGCACCGGCGCCACCGCCGTGCAGCTGATTCCCGAGGCCGCGAAGAAGACCGAGGAACTCACCGTGTTCCAGCGCACCCCGATCTGGGTCGTGCCGAAGATCGACACCGCGATTCCCGCGCCGGTGCAGAAGCTGTTCGCGCGCGTGCCCGCCACTCAGAAGGCCGCGCGCCTGGTCAACACCAGCATGCTCGAGGCGCTCATGGTGGTCGGCGTCCTGCACTTCAAGCAGGCCAAGCCGCTGAATATGGCCGCGGGCGTACTCGCCAAGGCGCATCTGCGTGCCCAGGTGCGCGACAAGGAGATTCGCAAGCAGCTCACCCCGCACTACGATTTCGGCTGCAAGCGCCCCACCTTCTCCAACCAGTACTTCAAGACGTTCAACCAGCCCAATGTGCGGTTGGAGACCAATTCGATCGATCACATCGAGGCCGACGGCATCGTCACCGCCGACGGACACAAGACCCAGATCGATACCCTGATCCTGGCCACCGGCTTCAACCTGTGGGATGTTAATTTCCCGGCCATCGAGATCATCGGACGCGACGGCGCCGACCTCGGAAAGTTCTGGCGCGACAACCGTTTCCAGGCCTATGAGGGCATCACCGTGCCGAAGTTCCCGAACTTCCTCAGCCTCAACAGCCCGTACTCCTACAGCGGTCTGTCCTACTTCACCACCATCGAGGCCCAGATGAAGCACATGGGCCGGTTGCTCGGTGAGATGTTCCGGCGCGGGGAGACCACCTTCGAGGTGACCGAGCAGGCCAACACCCGGTTCCTGGACCGCGTCACCGAGAAGTTGGGTTCCTCGGTCTTCTACGGCGGTGACTGCGCGACCGCGCGCAGCTACTACTTCAACCAGCACGGCGAGGCCGCGCTACTGCGTCCGACCAGCACGGTCAATGCCCACCGCGAGGCGGTCAGCTTTCCGCTCGACGACTACACCTACGGCAAGACCGCCTAGAACGCCCCGTTGCGCAGCCCCGCGACCTTCGTTCGGTCGCGGGCTCGTGCTGTCCCGGAGCGGCCCGAGATCCGGATTCCGGGGCTCGAGGGTGTGCCGGTGTGGTGGTGAGGACATGAGCTGGCAGACTGTTGGGGTAATAGCCCATTTCCACCCACAGACTAGGGACTGACTTCGACGATGGAACTTCTGTTTCCGCTCCTACTGGTAGCCCTGCTCGTGCCCATGTTCCTCGGTGTGCGCCGCCAGAAGCGCGAGGCCGAGAAGGTCACGTCCATGCAGGAAACCCTGAAGGTCGGCGATCAGGTCACCACCACGTCGGGTCTGTACGGAACCGTGGTCGATCTCGACGACACCACGGTCGATCTCGAGATCGCCGAGGACGTCGTCACCACGTGGTTGCGTCAGGCCATCCGCGATGTGCGCACCGAGGACGAGACCACGGATGAGACCGTGACCGATGAGACCGAGGCCGGTCCCGTCGAGGAGTCCGCGGAGCAGACCGAGACCCGGCTGACCAAGGACTGATCGGTTTGCTGATGTGCCCGCGTGCTGCAGATCGCCGCGGGCCATCCGTCCGGGTGCCCGGCCGTGCGCGCCCGCCTGTTCCACCCTCGACTTCCGCCTAGGAGATGACGAACTGTGCCACCTTCTCAGGGATCGGCGCATCCGCTCCGGTTGCTCGGCGTCTACGCCGTGCTGCTGGCCGTGATCTATGCGCTGGTGTTTTTCGCCGGTGACCATTCCCCGACCCCCAAGCTCGGCATCGACCTGCAGGGCGGTACTCGCGTCACATTGACCGCGCGCACGCCCGACGGCAGCAAGCCCAACCAGGACAGCCTGCGCCGGGCGCAGACGATCATCGAGAACCGCGTCAACGGTCTCGGTGTTTCGGGCTCCGAGGTCGTCATCGACGGCGACAACCTGGTGATCACGGTTCCGGGTGACGATGGTGGCCAGGCCAAGGCGCTGGCGACGACCGCCAAGCTCTACATCCGTCCGGTGCTGTCGGCGGTGCCCGCGGTCGGCGGCAAGGCCACGCCGCAGACGGGTACGGCGGGTACGGCTGGGACGCCGGGGGCGGCAACGCCGGGCACTGTGCCGGATACCACCCAGCTCAACCCCGATGGCACCGTACCGACCCAGCCCGCACCCACCACCGAGGCGGCGCCGACCACAGAGTCCGCGCCCGCGGCGGAGTCGACCCCGCAGCCACGCGTCTTTCCCGCGCAGGCCCCGACCTCGCCGCCGGCCCCGCCCGGCGGCCTGACGCCGCAGGAGCAGGCGAAGAAGGAAATCGCGGACGCCAAGGCGACCAGGCAGAGCACCGATCCCACCGTGCAGCAGGCCGCGCTGGCCGCGATGGATTGCACCAAGTCCGACCCGCTGGCCGGTAACGACGATCCGAATCTGCCGCTGGTCGCCTGCTCCACCGACGGCAAGGAAATCTTGCTGCTGGACAAGAGCCGCATCGACGGCCAGGAGATCAAGGACGCCACTTCCGGACTCAACCAGCAGCAGGCGCGCCACGAGGTGAACCTCGAATTCAAATCCGGTGGTAGTGATGCGTGGGCCGCGTTGACCGGTGAATACATCAACAAGCGTGTCGCATTCGTACTCGACTCGAAGGTGGTCAGCGCGCCGGTCGTGCAGTCGGGTCCGCAGCAGGGCGGTCGTACCACCATCTCCGGCAGCTTCACCGCGGCCAGTGCCAAGGAGCTCGCGAACACCCTGAAGTACGGTTCGCTGCCGCTGTCGTTCCAGACCTCCGAGGCCGAGACGGTTTCGGCGACGCTGGGTCTGTCCTCGCTGCGCGCGGGTCTGCTCGCGGGTGCGATCGGTCTCGCGGTGGTGCTGCTGTACTGCCTGCTCTACTACCGGATGCTCGGCTTCCTCGCCGGATTCTCGCTGATCGCCTCGGGTGTGGCGGTATACGGCATTATCGTGCTGCTCGGCCGGTGGATCGGATTCACGCTGGACCTGGCCGGTATCGCCGGTTTGATCATCGGTATCGGTCTGACCGCCGACTCCTTCGTGGTGTTCTTCGAACGCATCAAGGATGAAATGCGCGAGGGTCGCAGCTTCCGTTCGGCGGTGCCGCGCGGTTGGCAGCGGGCCCAGCGCACCAACCTCTCCGGTAAGACCGTCAGCCTCATCGCCTCGGTGGTGCTCTACATCCTGGCCGCGGGTCAGGTGAAGGGCTTCGCGTTCACCCTCGGTATCACCACCGTCCTCGACGTGATCGTGCTGTACCTGGTGACCGCGCCGCTGATGATGCTTGCCTCGCGCTCGTCGTTCTGGGCGAGGCCGTCGGTCAACGGGCTCGGTGCGATTCAGGAAGTGGCCAGGGAGCGTAGGGCCGGCGAGGCGCTGGTTAAGGAGACGGCACGATGACGAACTCGACCCTGGAGCCGTTCGCCGACGAGGTGAACGATATCGAGGCGCCCAAGCACAGCATCTTCGAGCGCCTCTACACGGGTACCGGCGGATTCAAGATCGTCAGTCGGCGGCGTTTCTACTACGCGCTGACCGCGGCCTTCGTGCTGATCTCGTTGCTGAGCATCGGAATTCGCGGATTCACCCTCGGCATCGATTTCGCGGGCGGGTCGCGCATCCAGTTGCCTGCGGCGGGCACGGCCACCACGCAGAAGGTCGAGGATATCTACTCCCAGACCATCGGCCACGCCCCGGTGACGGTGCAGAAGGTGGGATCCGGCTCGGCGGAGACCATCCAGGTCCGCTCGGACACGTTGAGCGCCACCCAGACCGACGCGCTGCAGACCGCACTGTTCAACGCCTTCCAGCCGGTCGACAAGGACGGCAACGTTTCGCGCAATGCGATCAGCATCGCCGAGATCAGCGAGACCTGGGGTAGCCAGATCACCAAGAAGGCCTTGATCGCGCTGGTCGTGTTCATCGGGCTCACCATGGTCTATATCGCGATCCGCTTCGAACGGGATATGTCGATCGCGGCGATCGCCTCGCTGTTCTTCAACATGATCGTCACGGCGGGCATCTACTCGCTGGTCGGCTTCGAGGTGACACCCGCCGCGGTGATCGGTCTGTTGACCATCCTGGGCTACGTGCTCTACGACAATGTCGTCGTCTTCGACAAGGTCGAGGAGAACACCCGCGGTGTGGTCAATACGACCCGGCGCACCTATGCCGAGCAGGCGAACCTCGCGGCGAACCAGACCTTGATGCGGTCGATCAACACCACGATCATCGGCATCCTGCCGATTGTCGGCATGCTGGTGATCGCGGTGTGGCTGCTCGGTGTCGGCACGCTGAAGGATCTGGCGCTGGTGCAGCTGGTCGGCATGATCGTCGGCGCGTATTCGTCGATCTTCTTCGCGGTGCCGCTGCTGGTGTCGATCAAGGAGCGGTGGGGTCCGGTCGCGGCGCACACCAAGAAGGTGCTCAACAAGCGGGCCGGACTTGCATCGGCGCGTGCCGGAGCCGAGGCGGAGCGGCGCGCTGTCGCGGCGACCGGCCGGGAGCTGGGTGCGCGTCCCGTGCGGGAACCCGGACAGGCTCCGCGTCCGGGTGCACGGCCGAGCGGAAAGCGGAGCAAGCGCAGGCACTGACAGCCGACGGCAGGGGTTTGCATTTATGAAGCAGTCGCTAGGGGCACGTCTGATCGGAGCGGTGGCTGCGGGCACCGTGGCAGCCACGGTGATGGCCGGGTGTTCCAGCCAGAATCAGGTGCCCTCCATCGGCTATGCCGTCGACGCGGTGATCGCCACCTACAACGGCGGTACCGCGCTCGGTGCGAGCACCGGCTCGGATGCGGTGTTCGCGCGGGTGCTGACCGGGTTCTTCTACACCGGACCGGACGGTCAGCAGGTCGCGGACACCGATGTCGGCACCGCGAAAGAGGTGCCGGGCGAGGCGCAGACGGTGCAGTATCGGCTCAATGCGGACGGGGTGTACTCCGACGGGGTGCCGACGTCATGTGACGATCTGGTGCTCGCCTGGGCCGCGCGCAGCGGCCGCTACACCAAACCCGGTGACCGTGGCCAAGTTCCGCTCTTCGATGCCGGGAGCACTGCCGGATACGCCGATATCGAACGGGTGGAATGTCAGCCGGGATCCAAGGACGCCACCGTCGTGTTCCGCGCCGACCACCACTACCTGCCGTGGCGCAACCTGTTCACCGCAGGTGAGTTGATGCCCGCGCATGTTGCCGCTCGGGTGGCGAATGTGCCGAATGTGGTGATCGCCGTGCAGTCCGGTGATCAGGCCGCCTTGCAGCGGATCGCCGACTTCTGGAACAACGGGTGGACGATCGGCGCGGACAAGGTGGATCTGTCGCGGTTCCCGTCGTCGGGGCCGTATCGGATCGATTCCTACTCCGCCAAGGACGGTCTGGTGCTGGTCGCGAACGAGCGCTGGTGGGGCAATAAGCCCGAGACCGGGCGGATCATGGTGTATCCGAAGACCGCCGATCTGAAGGCGAAGGTCGGCGACAATGCGGTCGGGGTCATCGATATCGGCGCCGGATCGGTGAAAGACATCAATCTGGACGGGTTTTCGGTACGGACCGTGCCCGGGCGCGGCGCCGAGCAGTTGGTACTCGCTACTTCGGGAGTGTTCGCCTCGGCCGACGCGCGGCGCGGTTTCGCGTTTTGTGTGCCGCGCCAGGACCTGTTCGACAAGCTCGGCAAGGCCAAGGATGCGCCGAAGACCGGACTCGGCACGGCGGTGCTGAATTCTCGTATCACACAGCAGGATTCGCTGTATTACCCGAACGTGATCGGCGCGGCCGACAAGTACCGCGGTGGTGATGCGACAGCGGCGGCCGCGAGCGCCGGTGCGGCCAAACCGACCATCCGGATCGGATATGTGAAGCCGGACGATCGGCGCGCGCAGACCGTGCAGATGATCGCCGACGCGTGCAAACCGGCCGGTATCAATGTGGTGGATGCTGGATCCGCCGATTTCACGCCGTCTCAGCTCACCGAGGGCAAAGTCGACGCCGTCCTCGGCAGCACCGCATCGGCCCCGGGTCCGGCCGGATCCGAGGCGGGTGTGGCCGCTACCAGCGCGTTGCGCACCGGTAGCGGGCTCAATTTCGGTCGCTTCGGTAACGGCCGCTACGATTCGATCACCGATCAGCTTGCGGGCGACGACAACTCGACCACAACGCTGAATCTGCGCACCGAGGCCGAGAACCTGCTGTGGGCGGAGATGCCGAGCATTCCGTTGTTCGTCACGCCTCGCACCATCGCGTTCGGCAACGGTCTGCAGAACGGCGTAGCCGGACCCACCCAGGAGGGCACCGGCTGGAATATGGACCGCTGGGTGCTGAAGCGGTGACAGGTGTTGGTGGGTGAGTAACCATGGAGAGGTGTCGATGAGCAAGCATGCGGCGGTGGAATCGGACGACGTCCTAGCCGAGCGGACAGGTAAGGCGGCCGAACTCGTCGAACGCCTCACCCGCTGGCGCGACGATTTCCCCTCTCCCGGCATTCGCTTCGCCGATCTCACGCCGGTCTTTGCAGATCCGGAGGGTTTCCGGGCCGTCATCGACTGCCTCGGGGCGTGCGCGCCCGATGCCGACCTGGTTGCGGGCGTAGACGCGCGCGGATTCATCATCGGTGCCGGCGTTGCCGCGACGCTGGGAACCGGTGTCATGGCGGTGCGAAAGGCCGGTAAGTTGCCGCCGCCGGTCATCTCGCGTGAGTACAGCCTCGAGTACGGCACCGCATCGCTCGAGATTCCGGCCGACGGTGTCGAGCTGAAGGGGCGGCGCATTCTGCTGCTCGACGATGTGCTGGCCACGGGTGGCACATTGGCTGCCGCCGCGGATCTGTTCCAGACCGCCGGTGCCGAAATCATCGCGGCCGCAGTGGTTCTGGAGTTGAGTTTCCTCAATGGCCGGGATCGCCAAGGCGATTACCCGTTGACCTCGGTGGTTCGGGTCTAGGTAACCGATCAGGCGCGGCAAATCCACGAGCTGGCGATCGCCGGGCGGTTGTCCGCAGCTGGTGATGCCCTTCCGGTCGAGCGACTGTATCCGCTGTCGGCGAAGATCTCGGCGGTGATCGGCACCGGCGGGTAGTTCGGCGTTCAGTGCGGGCGGACCGGGTAGTCGAGGTGGGGCTACTCGGTCGCCCTGGACGATTCGGGGGTTTCCGGGAGGAGGGGATATGTCGCCGAACAACTCGGGGACCAGGGCGAGGGCGACTTCGTCGACGAGGCTGGCGTTGAGGGCTCGGGTGCCGATTTCGCCGCCGCGGCGTTCTGAACACAGAATGTGATCCGAATATCACTGGCACAACATCCGCGGATGTGTTTAATCTAGACGGGCCTTATCCCCGTTGATCGGAGTCATGTCGTTGCTCTCATGAGGTAGCCACTCGGGCGGCTCGCATCCTGTGCGCCGCATTCCCGCCGCAACCTCTGGGGTCCACATGACCAATCTGTCTCTTTCCGATCTCACTTTCTCCTGGCCCGATGGCACCCCCGTCTTCGACGGTCTGGACGCAGTGCTCGGACCGGGCCACCTCGGCCTGGTCGGCGGCAACGGTGCGGGCAAGTCCACTCTGCTGCGGCTGATCGCGGGTGAGCTGGCCCCGGCGCGCGGTTCGATCTCGCTCACCGGGCGGCTTGGCTACCTGCGCCAGGATCTCGGACTCGGCGACGGTCAGCGCGTCGACGCGGTACTGGGCATCGCCGAGACGCGAAAGGCACTGCACCGCATCGAATCCGGCATCGGCGACGAGTCCGACTTCGATATCGTCGGTGCGCAGTGGGACGTCGAGGAGAGCGCCGTCGCGCTGCTCGGCCGACTGGGCCTGCACTATCTCGCCGACTCGACCGAACAACTGGACCGCCGCCTCGAAACCCTTTCCGGCGGCGAGACGGTGCTACTCGGGATGGTCGCCGAGCTGCTGCGCGATCCGGATGTGCTGTTGCTCGACGAGCCGACCAACAACCTGGATCACGTTGCCCGCCAACGTCTCTACGAGGTCGTCGCCCAATTCTCGGGCACCGTCCTCACGGTCAGCCACGACCGCGAGCTGCTGGAGCGGATGTCCACCATCGCCGAACTGCGTCAAGGTGAATTGCGTTTGTTCGGCGGCAATTTCAGCGAATACGAGCGCATCGTCGAAGCTGAGCAGGAGGTGGCGCGCGCGACAATCCGTGACGCACGCGGCGATGTTCGCAAACAGGCACGCGAACTGGTCGAAACTCGGATCAAACTCGATCGCCGAGCCCGCTACGGGCAGAAGATGTTCGAGAACAAACGTGAGCCGAAGATCGTCATGGGCGCACGCAAACGCGCAGCGCAGGTGTCGGCGGGCAAGCTGCGCAATAACCACATCGAAAAGCTGGACACCGCGAAGGAGCAGCTGCGGCAGGCCGAGGACCTGTTGCGCGACGCCCGACAGATCCGGATCGACCTGCCGGGCACTCAGCTCTACCCGGGCCAGGACATCATCGATCTCGAGGAGGTGGAATTGGCATGCGGTCCGACCGTGACACTGCGGATCTGCGGGCCGGAGCGGATCGCACTGACCGGTCGCAACGGCGCGGGCAAAACCACACTGCTGCACCGCATCGCCGCCGAACCGCCGCAGGTGCCGTGGCGCATACTGCCGCAGCGCCTCGACATCTTCGACGAACAGCGGACGGTCTTCGAGAATATCGCCGCGACCGCACCGCATGCCGGCGCCGAACAGATCCGAGCCCAACTGGCCCGCTTCCTGTTCCGCGGCGCCGACGCCGACGTCGCGGTGGCGGCCCTGTCCGGCGGTGAACGCCTGCGCGCGGCCCTGGCCATGCTCCTGCTCGCCGATCCGGCCCCGAAGCTGCTGCTGCTCGACGAGCCCACCAATAACCTCGACCTGCCCAGCCTCGACCATCTCACCCAGGCCCTGGCCAACTACGAGGGCGCACTGGTCGTCGTCAGCCACGACCCCCGTTTCCTCGACGATATCGGAGTGACCAGACGACTCGAGCTAACCGGTGCGGGGCTGGTCGAAACGTGATAGCGCGCGCCGTATGACGCCCGGATGACGAAGTAGGCGCGGCGCCAGCTTCACCGCGAGCAGGGGCAGCGGGAGCCAGGGCCGCAGGTGCGGTTCGAGGCGGCGGATGCGGCCGTCGGCGGCCAATTCGAGGATCATCGCCTCGGTCATCCGGAACGGTCCGACGGCGGCCTCGGCGAGCAGAACCCGGCGCACACCCTCGCCGATGTGCGGCGGGCCGCCCACCGCCGACAATGTGGACTGGCGGCATGGTCCCGGCGCGCGGCGCGGACCGGGAACCATGCTGATCGGCGATCATCTCGAACCGGCGCCCTAGGTCCGTCGGGTAACGCAAGTGTTTCGCTCGAGTTGATCGACGTGCCCGGCTGCAGCATGATCAATCCGATGGATCCGGTGTTGCGGGCGATAGCCGATGTCGATTGGGCCGAGCTGGAACATGCTTACGGCCCGGCAGCGGATGCTCCGGCCCACCTACGGGCCCTGATGGACGGTGATGCCGAGTCCTGCGTCGACGCGGTCGGCTATCTCGACGCCGCGCTACTGCATCAGGGCAGTGTGTACTCCGCGACCGCGCCGTTCGTCGCGATCGTGGCCGAACTGCTGGCGCGCTCGCATACCGAGATGAAGGTCGAGGACATACTGCCGTGGGATCCGGGTCCGCGATCGTTGCGCGTCGCGCTACTGGAGTATCTCGAGGTCTTCGCACAGGGGTGTTGTTCGGGGATCTCCGATGACCAGCTGTATGCCGAGGCCTATCCATCCGGCCGTACCGAAGAGGATCTGCAGCGCGTCAAGGCGAATCGGCGCGCCGGGCTACTCGAATTGGGGCCCGACCCAGCCAATGCCCTTCTGGTGGAACATGTTCCGACGCCACCGGGATTGCTGGCCGCCATCGATGACCACGAATTCCGCGCGGCGATGCGAGCCAGGGACGAGATCGCTTGTCGCGCAGTTGTTCCCGGCGTGATCGCGGCGGTCGAGCCCCTGGTCGACGATCCGGATCCGACGGTGCGCATGGCCGCGCTGCGGGCGCTGGTCGAACTCACCGCGCATCCGGCATGTGCCGAGAAGCGGGCCGCGCTGCTGCAGCGGCTGGACGAAATCGGGCCGACCATGTCGGACCCGGTCGAACGCGCCACTGCCGCACGGATTTCCGGCCTCAATGGCGGCCGTCCTGAGCAACTGCTCGCCGATGCCCATCCAGGTGTGCGCACCTGCGCAGCCCTCGCGCCCGCATTCGCCGCCGAACAGCGTGCCACCGACGAACTGCTTGCCGCGCTGGAGCATCCTGAGGTCATCGACCGGTGGTTCGATCGCCATCTGCCCGGACAGGACGGCTGGCTGCGCCACGATGTCATCCGCGAACTCGTCAGCCGGGTCGATGATTTCGAGACACTGCTGCCTGCCGCGATCGAAGCGGCCTGGGCCGCGAATCCGAGCACCGTGCACGCCGACTGTATTTCCTTCCTGCACAGAGCCTTTCCGGATGCCGTCCGCGGCGGATCGGAACTGTCCGCCGCCCAGCTGTCGTTCCTCGCGGTACTGGTGGAGATCGATGATCTGTGGCAGCTCGGTCAACTCGAACGCTGGCTCGATACCGCGGGCCTGCCCGGCGGGCGGGACGGCTGTCGTCGGCTGGTCGAGCAGTAACCGCTCGGTCCCACGTCCACAGACCAGGTGTAGGGTCCTGACTTTCGCCGCCCGAACGCGGACACGAGGATGTATCCATGGGAATCGAGTTGCACGCGGCGGGGGTATGCCGCGCGCCCACCGCGGACTTCCTCGATCGGGTGGGGGAGTGGCTGCTGACCGGCCCCGCCGGAGCGCGGGTCGGCTGGACCGCCACGTCCGCGCCACTGCGGAAACCGGTGGACGTCTCCGGAGATCGCCTGCTGGCAGTGCTGCATCCGGCGGCCGAGCCGGTCGATCTTCGTGCGGCACACGGGCAGGTCGTGGTGAGCGCGGGTTGTGCGTCTGCCGGGCCGGGCTATCACCGGCACGTCGCGGCGGTGCTGCACGAAATGGGTCGGCGATTCGACATCGTGTGGGACGAGGGGACCGAGGATCCGCTCGGATTGGGCGATGACCGCGCCGAGGTCGAACGCGACTATCTGGTGTGGATCCGCAGTCTCGCGGATACGGTCCTGACCGAAGTGCCTGCCGAGGGCGCCTGGGTTTCGATCGGATTGTCGCTCGGCAGTGACCGTTTCGACTACGACGGGCTTGCCGCGAGCTGGTTGGGGCCGCGCGACCGCGACTGGTTCCAGGCCGTCCGCGACGGCGACGAGGTGGCCGCGCGCGCGTTCTTCCCGTGGTGGGAGGACGGTTGGACCGCGCCGACGATTCGCAATACCGCGATGGGCATCATGTGGAACGACGTGCGTTGGCGGGCGCCATCGGACGCCGATGACACGCCCGCACTGCACCAGGCCGATGCATTGCTCGCCGAGGCGCACCGGCTCGACGCGGCGCTGGAACTACCGTGGTCGGCGTGGCACGAATTACGGCTGCTGCTCGGGGATTCGGCCGCCACCGCGCCGGGTGCGCCCGCCGATCTGTCCGAACGGGCCGCCGCTGCGGACCAGGTGTCGCTCGGCTACCGTCGCCGCCCGGTGCACACCACACCGGTATCGGGGTGGAGCCTGCGCATTCCCGGCGATTTCACCTACGGCTGGGATGGCGATCGGTGGTGGGCCTGGGACGGCACCCGCCAGATCGAGATCACCATCCTGCGCGTCGGCGACCCGAAAACCGGGCCGCCACCGGCCGCGATGCTGCAATACGGTGCCAACGCGACCGCGGGCCATCGCGGCGAACCGGTCAGTGGCGGTCCCGGTGACGGATGGTGGTTGCCCTCGGAGGACGGTGCGGAGGTCGGCGTGCAAGGGATCGCCAGTCGTCGCAATGGTGAATTGCTCCTTGTCACGATCAGTGTTCCCGGGACGCAACTGGATTGGGCGATCGAGGCCTGGCGCTCGCTGCAGTACAACGGTGACTGAACACACGTTTGTGGAAGCGGGTGCCCGCGCCGGTCGAGCATGCTGGCCTTCCGACTCGAACAGGAGGCTCCCTTGGCAACTGTCGTCGATACCGTCGTCGGCGTGTTCTTCCTCGCGAATCTGTGGGGAATACGACCTGGTTGCGGGTGCCGCCACGCTGGGAAGCCGAGGTTCAGCCTGCAGGGGTCAGGTCACGGGCGATGACGACTTGCCGCTGTGGCGATACCGTGTCGGACGGTCTTCGCGATAACCATTAGTGAGCCGTTTGTGTCTCTGGCGAAACGAATTCGCCGCAGGGGATTTCGGCGGCGCGGTAATCGGGGCACTCTGGAAGAGAGCCCCTGATCCGATGACAGGAATCCGATCGTGACACGTACCTTGACACAGCTGGAGTTGCTGACCGAACTCGAACCCGTTGCCGAACAAAATCTCAACCGTCATCTATCGATGGCCAAGAACTGGCACCCGCACGACTACGTGCCGTGGGACCAAGGCCGCAATTTCGCCGAGATGGGCGGAATCGATTGGGAACCAGCGCAGTCCCAGTTGAGTGAACTGGCCAAAGCCGCGATGGTCACCAATCTGCTGACCGAAGACAATCTGCCGTCCTATCACCGACTGATCGCCGAATCCTTCTCCCAGGACGGCGCCTGGGGCACCTGGGTGGGGCGGTGGACCGCCGAGGAGAACCGGCACGGGACCGTCATGCGTGACTATCTCGTCGTCACCCGCGGAGTCGACCCGGTAGCGCTGGAACATGCGCGGATGGTCTGCATGACAGCCGGGGTGCAGCACCCGACCGGGGTGGACGACAACGGATTCCTACCCGGCGTCGCCTACGTGACCTTCCAGGAACTGGCGACCAGAGTCAGTCATCGCAATACCGGCCGGGTCTGCAACGACGCGATCGCCGACCGGATGCTGCAGCGCATTTCCACCGACGAGAACCTGCACATGGTCTTCTACCGCAATCTCTGCGGTGCTGCCATAGATCTGGCTCCCGACCAAGCGCTGGTAGCGATCTCCGCGATCATCCGCAACTTCCAGATGCCGGGTGCCGGCATGCCGAACTGGCGTCGCAACAGCGTGCTGATGGCCAAACATGGCATCTACGATCTGCGCCAGCACCTCGAGGAGGTCGTTACGCCGGTGCTGCGCAAGTGGGATGTCTTCGAGCGCAACGACTTCGGCCCCCGCGGCGAACAGGCGCGTGAGGAGCTCGGCGTATTCCTCGAGCAGCTCGGCAAGGATGTGCTCAAGTTCGAGGAGCAGCGCGACCGGGCACTGGCGCGTGAGGCGCGCAAGCGCGAGTGGCAGGACGCCTGAGCCGATCCCGCTGGATCGATGATCTTGGTCATCGTCGGTGGGCTCTTGACGAGCCGGGTCCACGGCGAGCGCTCTACACCTCGTAAACCGCGTATGTGCGTCCGAGCACCGGATAGGACACATTCCGCACCGGTACCCCACCCGCAGTGCGTCCGGATTCCGTGCCTGCGTGCGCGTGTCCACGAATAGCCAGCACCGCACCGCCCGCGTCCACGGCCGCACTTAGATCGTGACAGCCGAGCCCCGGGTAGATCTTCGGCGGTTCACCCACCAGCGTGTCAACCGGCTTCTGCTGTTCACCTCACCGATACGCACCCGTGAGCAGCATGAATAGCTATTGGCTATCGCTAGTTCAATGGTTGTTCAGCAAGGCGACCGGCGATGGCGAGACCGATGAAACGTCCATGAACACTCACTCGGTGCGCTACCGAAAGGCACTGTCGTACCGGATCGTTCGGGATATGAGCGCGCGAACCGTAGCCACCACGTCCCTCGCACGCAGGCGACTTTTCTCCGGCGCCGTTGCCGTCGCGACCGTTTCCACCGTCTTCGCCGCTGGGCGTGCGCAGGCCGCCCCCCGAGCCGACAAGGTCGTCCTCATCGGACTCGACGGCACGATGTACCGCAAGATCGAGGAGGTGCGGGCGCCGAACCTGTTGCGGCTCAGTGCCGAAGGCACCCTCGGCCGTGGCTCCATCGCCCCGCATATCTCCATCTCCGGCCCGTCCTGGGCCACCGTGCTCACCGGCGTCTGGGGCAGCAAACACGGCATCACCGACAACAACTTCGACGCCACCCCGTTCGCGAAATATCCGACGATCTTCACTCGCCTCGAACGCCACGATCCGACCCTCAAAACCCAGTCCATCGCCACCTGGGATCAGATCGCGACGATGACGGCCAGCGGCGATCCGCGCGCCGACGTCGTCATCTCCACCCCGCTCATCCCCGACGACGACAACGAAAGCGCCACCGACGCCGCCACCACCGACAGCGTCGTCACCGCCATCACCAAATACGCCCCCGACTTCCTCTTCACCCACCTCGACCAAGTCGACCGCGCCGGCCACCAGCACGGCGGCGCATCCAGCGAATACCGCGACGCCGTCACCCGCATCGACGCCCTCGTCGGCCGCATCCTCGCCGCCGTGGACACTCGCGCTCGCGCCAACCCCGCCGAACGCTGGACCGTCCTGGTCACCACCGACCACGGCCACCGGCCCAAGGGCGGCCACGGCGGCCAAACTCCCGACGAGACAAGCAGTTTCGTCATCGCCCGCGGCCCGAACTTCCTCGCCGGTGCGACCAGTTCCAGCTTCTCGCTGGTCGATATCACGCCCACCGTGCTGGACATTTTCCACGCCCCGCTCGACCCGGACTTCGACGGACAATCGCGCATCCGCCAGCCCGTTGAACCTTTTACCAGCCGATAGGGCACCCTTCGCACGCTCGGTTCGTTGTCGCCGCATACGATCGCCTGCGCCGTAATTCACCCGCATAACCGGGGCATATCCGACTCGGCAACCTCGGATCGGGCAGGTGACCTGCGCGCGGACTAAAGTTGTGGTCTGGGCGGTTGCAGCGGTCGGATACTGTGGTCCGATCGCGGCGTGGAGAGGTGGTGGCATGACTCAGCATCTGGGCGAGGCGAATGTCGAGCAATCGGCAGGTGCCCCGCAGTCGAATGGTGCGGCCGCCTCGGATGTGACCATGCCGAAACCGCAGATGAGCGACGGTGCCGCACCGGCGCGTCAGCCCGGTACGACGGCCGCGGTCCCGACCTCCGCCTCGCGGCGGGTGCGCGCCCGACTGGCCCGGCGCATGACCGGCCAGCGCGGTATCGCTGCGGTCAAACCGGTGCTCGAACCCCTGGCCAGCGTGCACCGCGAGCTGTATCCGAAGGCGAATCTCACGCTGCTGCAGCGTGCCTTCGACGTCGCCGACGAGCGTCACGCCCACCAGTTCCGCAAGTCCGGTGATCCCTACATCACCCACCCGCTCGCGGTCGCCAATATCCTCGCCGAACTCGGCATGGACACCACTACGCTGGTCGCGGCGCTGCTGCACGACACCGTGGAGGACACCGGCTACTCGCTCGAGCAGCTGACCGAGGACTTCGGCGCAGAGGTCGCCCATCTGGTCGACGGCGTCACCAAACTCGACAAGGTCAACCTGGGCGCCGCCGCCGAGGCCGAGACGATCCGCAAGATGATCATCGCGATGGCGCGCGACCCGCGCGTGCTGGTGATCAAGGTGGCCGACCGCCTGCACAACATGCGCACCATGCGCTTCCTGCCGCCGGAGAAGCAGGCGAAGAAGGCCAAGGAGACCCTCGAGGTGATCGCCCCGCTGGCACACCGCCTCGGTATGGCGACGGTCAAATGGGAGCTCGAGGACCTCGCGTTCGCGATTCTGCACCCGAAGAAGTACGACGAGATCGTGCGCCTGGTCGCCGATCGCGCGCCGTCGCGCGATACCTACCTGGCGCGGGTGCGCGCGGAAATCGTGAATACGCTTGCGGCATCGCGGATCAACGCGATCGTCGAGGGTCGCCCCAAGCACTACTGGTCGATCTACCAGAAGATGATCGTCAAGGGTAAGGACTTCGACGACATCCACGACCTGGTCGGCATCCGCATCCTGTGCGACGAGGTGCGCGACTGCTATGCGGCGGTCGGTGTCGTGCATTCGCTGTGGCAGCCGATGGCGGGCCGGTTCAAGGACTACATCGCCCAGCCGCGCTATGGCGTCTATCAGTCGCTGCACACCACGGTCGTCGGTCCCGACGGTAAGCCACTGGAAGTGCAGATCCGCACCCAGGACATGCACCGCACCGCCGAATTCGGCATCGCCGCGCACTGGCGCTACAAAGAGACCCGCGGCAAGCATTCCAACGACTCCACCGAAGTCGACGACATGGCGTGGATGCGTCAACTGCTCGATTGGCAGCGAGAGGCCGCTGATCCGGCCGAATTCCTGGAGTCGTTGCGCTTCGACCTGAAGTCACCCGAGATCTTCGTGTTCACCCCGAAGGGTGATGTGATCACGTTGCCGCAGAAGTCGACTCCGGTCGATTTCGCGTACGCCGTGCATACCGAGGTCGGGCACCGCTGCATCGGCGCGCGGGTCAACGGCCGGTTGGTCGCACTGGAACGTCAGCTCGAAAATGGCGAGGTCGTCGAGGTATTCACCTCGAAGGCGCAGAACGCAGGACCCAGCCGCGACTGGCAGAACTTCGTGGTCTCTCCGCGCGCCAAGGCCAAGATCCGGCAGTGGTTCGCCAAGGAACGCCGCGAAGAGGCTCTGGAAAGCGGTAAAGAGCAGATCTCCAAGGAGGTCCGCCGCGTCGGGCTGCCGCTGCAGCGGTTGATGAGCGTGGACGCGATGACCGCCGTCGCGCACGAACTGCACTACACCGACATCTCCACCCTCTACACCGCCGTCGGTGAGCATCAGGTGTCCGCGCACCACGTCGTGCAGCGGTTGATGGCGCAACTCGGTGGTATCGGCGATGTCGAGAACGAGCTCGCCGAGCGCTCCACTCCGTCGACGACGCCGAGCCGACAGCGCGTGACCGGTGACGCTGGGGTGCTGATTCCCGGCGCGTCGGGCACGGTGGCGAAGCTGGCCAAATGCTGCACTCCGGTCCCCGGTGACGAGATCATGGGCTTCGTGACCCGCGGTGGCGCGGTGAGCGTGCACCGTACCGACTGCACCAATGCCGGTTCGCTGCGCGATCAGGCCGAGCGCATCATCGATGTGGAGTGGGCGCCTTCGCCGTCCTCGGTCTTCCTGGTCGCCATCCAGATCGAGGCACTCGACCGCACCCGACTGCTCTCGGATGTGACCAAGGTGCTCGCCGATGAGAAGGTGAACATCCTGTCCGCATCGGTCGCCACACACGGTGACCGGGTCGCGATCAGCAAGTTCACCTTCGAGATGGGCGATCCGAAACACCTCGGCCACTTGCTGAATGTGGTTCGCAATGTGGAGGGCGTCTACGACGTCTACCGAGTGACCTCGGCCACCTAGAGCCCACCCGTCAACCTCGCTGGACGTAGCCGGCGTACCCGCATGGAAAGTTGCGGTTGCCTCCCGGTGTGGTTCGGCGTTCGCTGGAATGCGAAGTCCAGGTTGATGATTCGAATCCCCGGCGGGTCGCCGACCGGTTGCGGGGCGGCCTCCGCCCTCGGAAACTTGTCGGATAATCCAGAGTGGCACGCCGTGAACTGCCGTGCGGCACTCGGCGGTTCGCGCAAACTTTTCGTCGAAGCCGCAGCAAGAGCCGGAATCTGTTACGGTCTATTGCGTTTCATGGCGTTTAGGTTAGCTGCGGCAACACGAATTGATTGCGGATCGCTATGATGAACTACACGGCACGGATCTCGGGAATGCTGATCGCATTCGCCGTTGCTGTGGCGACCGCAGGAACCGCCGTAGCGGAACCGTCCGATTCCGCGGGCCCGTCGACGAACATCGCCATCGGTACGTGTCCGGCACTGTACGCCTTGGGAATTCAGGGCACAGGCGAATCGTCACCCGATGCCGCGCCGACCACCGATACCGGCATGCTCTCCACGGTCTTCCTGCCGATGCTGGCCAAGGCCGACCCCAGTCTGGTCGACCGTGCCTATGTCCCATACGAATCCGGTTTCGGCGGCGCGACCGCCGGTGGCACGGTGTCGTATGCGGAGTCGGTGATCGGCGGACTGCTCCGGCTGCGCTCGATGGCCCAGGATGTCGCGGCCCGCTGCACCGAGACCCGCTTCGCGATCGTGGGCTATTCGCAAGGCGCGCACGTGGCCTCGATGTTCGCCAAGGAGGTCGGCCAAAGCCATGGCGTGATCCCGCCCGAGAAGGTCGCTGCGGTGGCCTTGTTCGCCGATCCGACCCGCAATCCCGGTGCGCCGCTATTTCCCGGCTCACCGGGCAAGGCGACGCCGGATCCGGCACCGGGCACATCAGGGGACCGCATCGCATCCATCGCGGCACTGTCGCAGGAGCCCGCCAGTGGCGGCGGAATCGGGCCGGAGCGCGATAAGGCACCCGATTTCGCCGCGCTCACCGGACGTGTCGCGAGTTTCTGTGCCGCAGGCGATCTCGCATGCGACGCACCGGAGGGCGCGCCGATTCTGAAGGCAGTGGCGTCTATTGCGGGCCAGTCCGAGTTGAGTGGTGGCGACCCGATCGCATCACTGGTGTCGATTTCCCAGGCGCTGGCATACACGTCGATCAAAACCGCCACGAAAGTCCTCAATGAGGATGTCCAAGGCAACTCGCTGGCGAATTTGTCGATTTCACCACAGAAGTCGATTTCGCAGCGCTTGGCCGATGCCGCCGATCCGCGCACACCGCTGAATATCCCTGCGGCGCTGCGGGCATTGCTGAACGTCGGCATGATCGGACTGAACGCGGTCGTGACGGTGGTCAAGTCGGTCATCAACTCGGCCGATATCAGGCAGCTGGCCACCGCGGGTCTGACCGATCCGGTCTCCGGAATCCTGCTGTTCGGCACGAAATTGCTGGGCGCGATTCCACAGTTGGTGCCGCCGACAACCGGTGCCCGACTGGTAACTCAGGCCTTCGACGCGGTTGTACAGAACATCACCGATAACAGCGAACTGCTCAATGTGACCACCTGGGTGCGCTATTGGGATACCGTGCAGCGCCACGGCGCCTACAATACGGCGGCGGTCACCGCGACCGGTGATGCGCCCACCCGATTCGTCGCGGACTGGTTCGCCGCAGCGGCACATGATCTGGCCGATAAATATGGCAGCGGATCTGTGCCTATCGGCGGCAGCAGGAAATCGACGACCGGATTCTTCGGGGAAAGTTCCGGCGCGTCGACTACGCCGAATTCGTCCGGTACGGGACAATTTCCGTTCGGGACAGGAGCCGACGGCACCTCATCCGGCGGCGCGACGTCGACTCCGCCCACCGTAGTACCCGGCACCGTAGACAACACCTACCCGTTCTCCACGAACTGATCGCAGAGAGGGTCCGATTATGCATGTGCCTCGCTCTGCGGGAATGGGGGAATGTTGAAGTCGTACAAACAGCTGTCGCGCTGGTACGGCGCGCTGGAGCCGGAGACGGGGATAGCGGTCCCGAACCCCGACGAGCCGGGATTGCGGGATCCCGGTGACGAGGACGGTGCGCCCCGGTTTCCGCACTACATTCGCGAGGAGGATCCCGACGAGGTGCGCGCACGCAACGAGGTGCCCGCCGATCTTGCCTCCAGTCGCAGCGAATTCACCGGTGGGTGGTCGGATTGGGTGGCCGGACGCGCCCCCGGTCCCGACGACGACTACGTCGGTCCGCGCGATGGCGAACTTGTACAGTTCCCGTGGCCGGAGGACGACGACGACGACCACGTTCCGCGCGAACGGTCGACTCGCGTGACGCGCGCACTGCGCCAGGAGGCGCGCGATCATCCGGCCACGCGCCGGGCCCGGGTGATCGCGGTGCTCGTCGTGGCCGTGCTGCTGTTGGCCGCGGCCGCCGCGGGCGCGGTATTGCTCGTGCGCTCGTCCGGCGATCGCGCCGCCGCGCCGGTCGTGCCTTCGATGCAATTCACCGCGGGCAGTGTCGAATCCCGTGGTATCGCCGACTGTCCGACCGAACACGGCGACCGCATCGTGCGCAGTGCCGAACCCGGCGGCACCGACTCCGGACCGGATGCGATCCTGGCGTTCCAATACGCCTACTACGTGGAACGCTCCGGCGAGCGGGTCCGGGCGGTGGTCGCCCCGGATTCGAATATCTCCTCGGCCACGGTGATCCAGCACGGCATCGACACCATTCCGCTGGGCACCACGCATTGCGTGCGGATCCAGACGATTACCGATGACCGGTATTCGGTCGAGGTCACCGAGTACCGACCCGGCGGCGCGCCCGCCACGTACAACAAGCAGACCGTCACCACGGTGGTGGTCGACGGCCGCACGCTCATCACGGGCGTCGAGGCCGGATGAATTAGGGAGAGCTGATAGCGATGGGAGACGACTGGAGCCGCTGGCTCGACGAGGCGCCCGATGCGGGTGATCCGTCGGACCGGCATGCGCCTTCGAAGGCTCCGGTGGTGCGTCTGCGGCGTAAGGGCGGAGACAACGAATCCGCGGAACCGGCGCCGCGTTCGATTCTGGTGGTCGGTGGCTGTGGTGGTGCGGGAACCACGACCACGGCCTTGGGCTTGGCCGGTGAACTCGGCACGACGGGCACCTCGACGGTAGCGGTGGACGCCACGGCGGCGGGCAGTGATCTGGCACTGCGCGGCGCCGATGAGCACCTGCATCCGATCAGCCTGCAATCGTGGTTGTACGGGCGCGGCAACGATGAGCCCGCGCCGTTGAAGGAGTGTCTGTCGCAGGCGAGTTCGGGTATCGGACTGCTCTGGCGCGACGCCGCGCCACTGCGTCGGCGTGCCACATATCTCACAGTTGCGCGCGCGATCTATGACGCCGGGTACACCGCTGTCTATGACGGCGGCAACCCGATTGCCGGACGGCAGCTGCGGCCATTACTGGATGACGCGGATGTTGCTCTGGTACTTGCCATTCCGGCGCGCGCAGATGCCGCGAACCGGCTGCGGGTGACTTTGGAATGGCTCGATGACCAGTTCGGCGCTTCGGCCGAGGGGCAGGGCGGCGGCATCGTCGGCGACACCACAATCGTTGTCTCACACCAACTCCCCGGTGCGGACTCGCATGTTGCCGACCATTTGCGCGAGCACCTTTCCGGCTGGGTTCGTGATATCAGGGAGATTCCCTACGATCCACATCTGGCGCGTGGTGAACTCGTTCGCCACGCATCGCTGGCTTCGGAGACGCGCCGGGCTTATGGGCGGCTGCTCGCCGGAGTGGCATCATGACGGCCGCCATGAAACTTCGTCGCCAGTCCGAAGCCGCCCAGGCCGGTGTGGTCGCCCCACCGGAGTCCCGTCGCGCGCCCATTTGGGACCGTCCCGTACCCGGCGTCGGCCGGGCGCCGCTGTGGTGGCTGCTAGGTGTGCACGGCGGTGCCGGAGCCAGTAGCCTCGCGCGAGTGCTTGCGCCCGCGGCGGATTCGGGCCGCCGCTGGCCCGGCGTCTTCGACCGCGAATCGCCCTTCGTCGTCCTGGTGGCTCGCGAGACCATTGCCGGACTCACGCGTGCGCATGATCTGCTGCGCCAACATCATTCGGGTTTCGCGGGCTCCTGTGAGGTCCTCGGTCTGATCACGGTCGCGGCTCGTCCCGGGCGCATGCCCGCCGAAATCCGCCGCTACCGCGATGTGGTCGGCTCCCTGGCCGGTCAGGTCTGGCAGGTCCCGTGGTACGAGGAATGGACCCTCGTCGAACCGGAGAGCCTGCCGATCTGGACCCCGGGCGACGAGATACCGCAGAAGAAGAAAAGGATCGACCCGCTCGAGGAAGTTCCGCTCGAGATCCGGGAGCTCGGGGCCGATATCGTTGCGGTCGTGCGTGAAAACCTGGACAGCAGTGCATCTTTCGACGAGGGCCACCGTTGACCGCCACTACCAAGAAAGGCAGCCGATGAGCATGATTCTCCTTGCCGTGCAGGACACGTACGGCACTGTCCTGGCTCAGGTCGGTAACCCGACCCCGGAAGCGCCTCCTGGCTCGGAGAAGATCCTGCAGCTGGTGCGTTATCTCACCTGGTTCGTGTTGCTCTCCGGTATTTGCGGAATCACCTACGCGGGTGGCAAATTCGCGTGGGAGAAGTGGACCGGTGGTGGGCTCGAATCGCCGAAGATGGTGGCCGGAGCCATGATCGGCGGCGTCGTCGCGACCAGCGCGGGCACCATCATGAACGCCGTCATCGGAACCTGATGTCGGCGATGGCTACCGTGCGAATGTCGGCGGCGGAACTGCTTGCCTACAAGCAGATGCCCGCCGAAGTGCTGCAACCGCTGATGCAGCTGCTGAACTGGCTGCTCTGGTTCGTACTGCTGGTGTGCCTGGCGTGGATGATCGTATCCGCCGGTCGCCTGTGGATCGCGTTCCGGAGCGACCTGGCGATGAACGACGCCTCGCACGGCGTATTGATGAGTCTGCTCGGGGCGGCTGTGGCGAGCACGGCCTCGGGGATCGCGTTGGCGTTCCTGCCGACGTGAACGGGATGGGGACGGCCCTGGGATGATTTCCACAGTTGTGCGGGAGCAACCCGGCGTGTGGCGGCGCGGCATTCGCAACCCGGCCGCAGGTGCGTTCGGTGCTGCCCTGCTCCTTGCGGCGGTCGGCTGCGGTGGCGGTGACGGCGATGCCGGCCCGAACCTGACGGCCGCACCGACCCAGGTGCGTTGGCAGCCGTTCCAAGGCGTGGCACTCCCGAGTGCCGACCAGGGGCCCGAACAGATATCCGAAGGCGCCGCAACGGGTTTCGAGCATTCGCCGACCGGTGCCGCGTTGGCGGCGATCATGCACACGGTGCGATTGTCGGTGGCCGCCGACAGTCAATGGGCCGATATCGTGCGCCAAGAGGTGGTACCGAACAAGGCCAGAGACGAGTGGGCGGTCAACCGGGTGCAGCTCTCGATCACCGGTCCGGCCGCGCCCGAATATGCGCCGAGAGTGCTCGGATACAAGATCACCGGCTACACCGATGCAGCTTCCGCGGTCGACGTCTACACCCGATATTCGGACAACTCGAAGGCGGTGAACCACACCACTGTCGAATGGTTCGGCAACGACTGGAGATTACGACTGCCGGATCTCGACGCGACCGCCCGGCCCATCGAGGCGGTCGATGAATTGCCCACGGACATAGTGAAATTGGAGGCGCCGAAGTGAGTGAGAAGGAGTCGTACGCGCGCGATCGCGTCTCCTTCGGTGCCATCGCGTCCGCCGCCGCGCTGGTGCTCATCGTGGTCGTCGGCGTATTCGTGTACGTGAGCCGGGACGATTCGGGTTCCGGTGGCGACAAGGCCTCCACCGCAGCCAATTTCGGCGGTGAGGGCTTCGCGACTCCCGAGGTGGATATTCTCGGCAGGCGCGTCGATATCCCGAACAACCCTGCCGGACAACCGCTTCCGCAGGATCCGACCCGGCAGCGCAGGTCGTCGGACGCGGACTGGCTGACCGCGGCACCCGAGGGCACCACCGCAACGCACGGTTGGCAGCGGGTCTACGGCGCATCGGTCCCGTTCTCCACCTCGGATGGACCGACCCACATCGAAGACGGTCTGGCCGTCGGGTATTCGCACACCCCGCAGGGAGCGGTGCTCGCGGCCGCCCAGATCACCTACCGCCTCAACGCCCGCCCCGCCGACCGCGACCTCTACGTCCGCCAGGTCCGCGTCTCGGCCCAGCAGATCGCCGCCTACGACAAGGCCCTGTCCCAGGACAAACTCCCACAGCAGCAGCCGGAGAAGGTGACCAAGTATTTCGTCGCCTCGGACGCGTTCAAGGTCGAGAACTATGCGGATGATCTGGCGATCATCCAGCTGGCCACCCGTGGCCAGGTGGTCGATGGCAAGCAGCTGTGGGCGGCGCTGCGATTGGTAATGGTGTGGGATGCCGGGGACTGGCGGCTCAAGCCCGCCACCACGAGCAACACGCAGACCGAGTACGTCGAATCCCTGAACGGGTGGACGAAATGGTGAGTTCGGGGCCCGGATCGGGTCCGGCGCAGAAGCGTTCGCCGCTGGCGATGCTCGGTGTCGGCGCGCTGCTCGCGGTGGTCGTCGCGGTGCTGGTAACCGTGACTGCCATGCGGGACAACGCCGTCAGCGGTGACCAAGTATCGAAGACGGGAACGAGCTCGGAGAATGTGCCTGGCACCGCAGCGTCAGGGTTCGGGAATCCGGAAGTCGATATGTTCGGTCGCCGCGTGGATGTACCCGACAACGGCATCGGTGTTGCGCTGGAACAGAATCCGGCCTTGCCGCAGCAGCCGGGCGCACCGACTTGGCTGACCGCCGCACCGCATCCCGCGAGCGGACAAGGCGTGTGGCAGCGGGTATTCGGCGGACCCGTAGTGCGGTTCTCCACGTCCGACGGCCCGGCGCGCATCGACGGTAAGGCAGCTGTCGGATTCGCTCACACCCCGCAGGGCGCGGCCCTGGCTGCCGAACAGATCTACTGGCGCACCAACGCCAATCCGCGTGATCGCGATCTGCTGCTGCGGCTGGTCGAGGTCACTCCGCAATACCTGGCCGACTACGACCGGCTCGTGGCCGAGGGCAAGGTCTCGGATCGACTGCCGGACAAGTTGAGACCCTTGCTGTTCGCTTCGGATGCGTTCCGAATCGAAAGCTATACCGAAGATTCCGCGATCATCCAGTTTGCGAGAAAGGCCCGAGAAACAGCTGATGGCCAACCAACATGGGTCGGCATGCGCCTAGCAGTCATATGGCGCGACGGCGATTGGAAGCTCACGGCGCTGAGCGGACAGCAGCAAGTCCAAATCGATTCCCTGCGAAGCATCGAGGGGTGGACACAATGGTGAGGCGTGTACTCACGATATTCGCGGTCGTCTTCACGGTGATGATCGCGACGCCGACGGTGGCCTACGGCCAGACGTACGGCTTCGACGATACGTGCAACGAACTGCACGACACCCTCGACAATGTCGGGCTGCCGGGCGTTTCCCTCGGTGACGCCGCGTCGGCCGCGTGCAAGGCGGGCAATGCCGCCTCGCACCCGGGCAGCGCCGCGAACGCGGTCAAGGACAAGGCGTGGGATTCGACCTTCGGCAAGGTCGTCGATTCGCTGATGAACGGTCTCGGTGAGGCCATCATCCTCGCGTTGACCTTCTGGATGAAGGTCCCCAACGAGGCGGCCAGCGATTCGGGTTCGTTGTTCGTCAAGATCAACGACTACACCTATCAGGCGCAGATATTGCTGCTCATCGCCTCGGTGATATTGTCCGGCGCCAGATTGGCCGAGGCCAGACGCGGCGCCGTCATGAATGAGGCGGCCGAATCGTTCCGCATGTTCACGCGGGTGGTTTTCAGTTCCTGGATGCTCGGCGCCGTCATCGTCGCGGGCACCCAGGCCTCGGATCGCTTCTCCGAGTGGATCATCAATGATTCGACCAATGGCAATGCCAAGGACCTGGCCGAGCTGATGGTGAAAACCAGTAAGCTGCAGGCATTTTCGCCGGGTCTGGTGTTGATCATCGCGATCGTCGGACTGCTCGGCGCGCTGGCACAGATCGTGCTCGCCATCGTGCGTCAGGGTCTGCTGATCATCGCGGCCGGTGTGCTGCCATTGGCCGCGGCCGCATCCGGGATGAATATCGGCAAACAGTCGTATCAGAAGCTGATCGGCTGGATCATCGCGTTCATGCTCTGGAAGCCGGTGGCCGCCATCGTCTACATGATCGCGTTCACCACCGCGGGCCATGTGGATTCGCTGACCGATACCGGCGGGCTGCCCGAAGGTGAACAGGCACAACGGATGTTGGTCGCCATCGTGCTGCTGTGCAGTGTCGCGTTCGTGCTGCCCGCGCTGATGCGGTTGGTCACGCCGGCTGTCGCGATCGTTGGTAGTGGTGGTTCCGGTCTCACCGCCACCGGCGGAACCTTGCTCGCGGTGGGCGCTTTGGGTGCGATGGGCACCAAGGCCGTCGCGACGAAAAGCGCCGCACCGGGTTCGGCGGGTTATGTCAGCGGTACCTCCACCGGTCCGCGTCCACCGGGTGGTGCGGGCGGCCCGCGCGGTGGTGGTGGCGCGCCGCGCCCGGCGCCGCCACGCGGTGGTGGTGGCGGCGGCGGAGCACCTCCGCGCGCCTCCGTCCCGCAGGGCGGGGCGGGAGTACCGTCCGGTGCGTCGAGGGCGGCGGGTGCGATCGGCGTGGCCCGCGCGGCGACCGCGCCGCTGAACCGAGCCGATGAAGCCATGGGTGATGTGGCGGGCGACCGCTGGGCGAACCGTTCGCCCGATCTCGGGAGGAGCACCATTCCGCGATGACGATGACGACGAGCGATACCTACGAGCGCCGCTCGTACGGACTGTGGCAGAAGCCGCGCAGCGCAGGCCTTTTCGGTCTGCGCTGGGAAGAGACCGTCATCGGCTTCGTCGTCGTGATCACGGCCCTGATCTGTGCCATGGTCGGTGGCTTCAAATGGGGTCTGATCGTGGGCGGCACCGGCGTTGTCGTGATGGTTCCACTGGTGTGGCGGACAGGGGGCCGCTCCGGATACGAGAACGGATTGATGATGTTCAACTGGATGCGCTCCCGCAACCGCGGTGAGCACGTGTATCGCGGCGGCCGGTTCTCGCGGATTCCGGGCGGTGTCACGCGGCTACCCGGTCTGCTCGCGCCCTCGAAGCTCTACGAGGGCATCGACGCGGGCGGCTACAGCTTCGGCATGATCCACCTACCGCAATTCGCCCAGTACACAGTGGTTTTGCGGGCTTGGCCGCAGGGGCACGAGGCCGTGGACCAGCCGGTCATCGATCGCTGGGTCTCGGCCTGGGGTACGTTTCTCGCCTCGGTCGGCCAGACCAGTGACATCGTCGCCGTCGTCCCGGTGATCGATACCGTGCCCGAGACGGGTAACCGGCTGCTCACCGAGGTATCCACCATCACCCGTCCGGAAGCGCCGGAGCTGGCGCAGCAGGTGATGTACGAACTTGCCACCGAGTTGCCGCAGGAGCGGGTGCAGCTGCTGCCGCGCGTTGCGATCACCTTCAAGGCGACCACTGCCGAGCGCCGCAAGAATCCGGCCGAGGAGGCCGTCGAGATCGGGCGCAGGCTCCCCGGAATCTGTGCCGCGCTGGCCGAGGCGGGTGTGCGCGCTCAGCCGATGTCGGCCGATGAGGTCATTTCGTTCATCCGGCGCAGCTACGATCCTGCCTCGCAGGCCGATCTCGAGGTCGCCGCGGGCGAACCCGAAGGGCACGGCCTGGATTGGGCCGATGCCGGACCGGTCTCGCACGACGAGAAGTGGGATCATCTGGTGCACGACGGTGGCCGTTCGGTCACCTGGGAGATGGACGCGGCACCCGAGGGCGCGGTGGACGAGCGAGTGCTCCAGCGGCTGCTGGCGCCGAATCCCGAAGTGCCGCGCAAGCGCATCGCCATCGTGTACCGTCCGCATTCGGCCGCCGACGCCGCGGAAATCGTCGACGACGATTTCAAGAACGCGCTGGTGGCCCAGCAGAGTGAACGCGGTGTCGTCTCGGCGGCCGCGACCCTGCGGGTGGGCGCCACCCAGCAGGCCCGTGAGGAACAAGCCCGGGGTCACGGTGTGACCCGCTTCGGTGCGCTGGTGACCATCACCGAGCCCCTGCGCGGTGATCTGCCACGCATCGAAGCCATTACCCGTGACCTGTCCACGCAGGCGCGGTTGAAGATCCGGCGGTGCTACCGCTACCAGGCGGCGGCCTTCGCGGCCTCGCTCGGTTGCGGGGTGATCCTGCCGGAACACGCGACAATTCCGAAAGCCTTGGCGGGGTGAGCATTACATGGCACGTGAGTACGAGCCACCCGTGCGCGAACGGGACGAGGCGCCGGTGCGGCGCAAACGGCGGCCAGAGGACGCGGCATGGGAGCGGCCCGCGGACGAACGCGCTCAGCGGCCCACCGGGGGTCGGGTCGAGCGCTCGGGCATCGAGGAGATGCCCGACCGGGGTCGGCGGGCCGCGCGAGGCCCGGCGGGGGTGAGTGGCGGCGAGCGGACCGGCATCGGCGAAACGTCCGATCGGGAGCGGCGACCGTCGCGCGATGCGGCCGAGCGACGGGCGCGCCCCGGCGCCGCAGCCGCGGACGGTGGCCGTGCCGATCGGCCGCATCCGGACCGCGGTCGCATCAGAACCGAACACGGCCGCGGTGAACGGACTTCGACGGAGCGCGGACGTCCCGACGGCGCTCGGACCGCTCGCCCGCGCGATGGCGCACCGCAACGAACGGCACGGGGGGAACGCGTGGCACGACCGGAACGCAATGGATCGCGGACGAGTCGCGAGGCACAGCGCGCGGCGAAGATCGACTACACCGCGGACCGCGCCATGGGCACGCCGCAGACGGACAAGGCCGCCCGTCGCGCAAAGGCGAGGTCGGACAAGCGCAAACAGTCCGGTCCGCCGCTGCTCGACGATGTGACCAGGGGCAAACTCGAGCAGATCAGCCGGGAGGGCACCGGCCTGCGGGCGGCATTCGCGACCTTCCGGATCCGCACCGATGATATCCGCCGCCGCAATTACGCGGCGCGTGCCGAACAGGTCTTCGAAGACGGATTCGACCGCAGCACAGCCCAACTCACCGATCGCGGCTATATGGGTCCCGGCGGCGGCCGGATGAACGTTGTGGGCCGCCCGGTCGAATATCGGGCCACCACCGCCCAGGTGGCGGGTCTGTGGCCGTGGTCGGTCGGCGCGGGTGCGCCGTTGATCGGCACCCCGCTCGGTTCGCATCTGCATACCGGCGCCCCGGTCTGCTTCGATCCGATGAACTGGTTCCTGCGCGGCAGCTTCATCACCGCGCCCAGCCTTTTCGTCCTGGGGCTCAACGGTTTCGGTAAGTCCTCGCTGGTGCGCCGGATTGTGCTCGGCGGTATCGCGCAGGGCATCACCCCGCTGATCCTGGCCGACGTGAAACCGGACTACCGTAAGTTGGTCGAACTGGTCGGTGGCCAGGTGATCGACCTCGGTTACGGCCACGGCAAGCTCAACCCGCTCGCCGCCGGTGTGCTCGGTTCGGTCGTGCCGATGCTGGACGAGTTTCCGGCACTGCAACTTCAGGTGCTACAGGATCTGCGCGCTCGCCAGGTCACGCTCATCGCCGGTCTGGTCGAACTCGTACGCGGCGCGCGGGTACGCGACTACGAGGAGACGCTGATCGCCACCGCACTGCGTATCCTCTACCGACCGGGCAGCGGCTATACCCCCGACCAACCGCCCATCATGGAGAACCTGCTCGAGGTGATCGTCGCCGGCGGTGACGAATTACAGCTCGACGCCGGCGCCGACGATCCGAACGAATACCAGGTCGCCATCAAGGGCCTGCGCCGCTCGCTGCGCGCCCTGACCCAGGGCCCGTTCGGCGCGATCTTCAACGGGCAGACCACCGTTCCGATCGATACCAGCGCCGTCGCGGTCTGCATCGACGTATCGCATATCCCCACCGGCGATAAAAAGCTCAAGGCCGCGGTGATGCTGGCCTGCTGGGCCGACGGTTTCGCCTCGGTAGAGGCCGCGCATGTGCTCGCCGATGCGAAACTCGGCCCGCAGCGCTACTTCCAGGTGGTGATGGACGAGCTGTGGCAGGTGCTCGGCCTCGGCGACTTCATGGTCGACCGGGTCGATGAGCTGACCCGTCTGCAGCGCACCATCGCCACCGCGCTGATCATGATCAGCCACACCATCAAGGACCTGCAAGCACTGGGATCGGAAGCCGCCATCGCGAAGGCGCTGGGCTTCCTCGAACGCGCGCGCGCCAAGGTATTCGGCGCGCTGCCCGGCGAGGAGATAAAGCGCTTGGACAGCGTGGTTCCGTTCACATCCGCCGAGGAGGAGATGGTGACCGGATGGTCCGCACCGCAAGCGCTGACGGGCGAGGCGCTCAAACCTGGTCAGCTGCGGCCGTCGCCGCCGGGTACCGGCAAATTCCTACTGAAGATCGGTGAGGATCGCCGCCCCGGCATCCCGTTCCATATGGAATTCACCTTGTCCGAGAAGGAGAGTGGGATCCACGAAACCAACCAACGCTTCTCCGAGTTCACCGAGTCGACTTCGCGTGGTGGCGATTCCCCCAGTGGGAGTGCCGCATGAGGGCGCTTCGTGCACGGTTGTCGAGAGCGGTGGATGGCTGTGGGAGGTGGGGCGCATGATGCCGCACCGGTCCTATCGGAGAGTGTCGCCGGAAGTGCGCAAGGCCGCGGTCGAGCAGGTCATCGCACTTACCGGCAAACTACGCAGCGAATCGGAGGCCTGCCGGGTGGTCGCCGAGCAGATCGGCGTGCATACCAACTCGGTGCGCAACTGGGTGCGCGCTGCCGAGGGACCCGGTCTGGAGCGCCTGGACGCGACGGCGCTGCGCCGCAAAGTCGCACTGCTACAACAACAATTGGCCGCCGCCGCGGAGATGAACCGCACGCTGGCCGATACCCTCAACGAGTCTCGGCGGCAAACGTGATGGCTTCGGTTCGCGGTCGTTCGGCACCGCCGGGGATGCGGTGACCGGGCGGACCCTCCTCTACCTGGCGCTGGCGAGCGTCCTCGGGCTGATGACACTGGTGGTCGTCATCGTGATGCCGGCCGTGGACGACTCCTGCGAGGGCACCTCGGTGCTCGTATCGTCGACCATGCCGGCGCCGCTCGGCGGATATACGCCGGGTAATTCCCGCGTCGCGGGCACCCCCACTCCCACGAGTACTAACGGCAATCCGACTGCCACCCAACCCCATTCGACCGCTATCGGTACGCCGTCGCTGGCCGCGGGCGTGGGGCCGATCCGGCGGACGCTGCCGCTGGCCGCAGGCACCTTCACCGTCTCGGATGTATTCGGCGCACGCGGCGGCACCCATAAGGGCGTCGACTTCGCCGCGGCCGACGGCACCACGATCTACTCGGTCTCCGATGGACGCGTCGTCGCGGCCGGTCCCGCTTCGGGTTTCGGCAACTGGGTCGTCGTCGATTCCGTCGACACCAACGGTCGCGCGTATTCCGCGGTGTACGGCCATATGTGGGACAGCGGGGTGCATGTGCACGTCGGCGATACCGTCGTCGCCGGTCAGCCCATCGCGCAGGTCGGGTCGGCGGGTGAGTCCAGCGGCCCGCACCTGCATTTCGAGATCGTGCCGGGCGGACGTTTCACCGGTGGTCGGCAAATCGACCCGCTGCCCTGGCTCGACGGCGCACCGACCCCGGATGTGGGGGGCGCGCAGGCATTCTCCGCCGACCCGCGCTGCAATCGCGGCTTCGGCACCGCGGGTGGTGCGCTGGCCGCGGGCAAGGTGCCGCAGGAACTCGAGATCTGGTATCGGCGTGCGGGTTCCATCTGCCCGCAGATCACCCCGTCGCTGCTGGCCGCACAGGGCAGGCAGGAGTCCGGATTCCGGCGCAGCGCGTCCTCTCCCGCGGGCGCGCAGGGGCTGGCCCAGTTCCTGCCCGGCACGGCGGCCAGTATCGATCCCGACGACGGTCAGCCCTATGTCATCGATGCCGACGGCAATGGCGTCGCGAGCGTATGGGACGACGGCGACGCGATCATCGGTCAGGGCCGCTATATGTGCGCGCTGGCGCACAAGATCACGGCGTGGGAGTCCCAGGGCCGCGTGCGGGGCGATGTCGTCGCACTGACTCTGGCCGCCTACAACGCCGGCGAAGGCGCCGTACTCGCCTCCGGCGGTATGCCGAACCAGGTGGCCGCGCACTACGCCGAAACCCAGCCGTACGTCGCGAATATCCTTGCGATGGAACCGCAATACCGCGCGCAGGGTTCCAATGGCCGCTTCACCCCGCAGGAGGGGGCGAGCGGCGTTCAGGTCGTCCAGGCGGCGCAGCAATGGCTCGGCACGCCGTACGTCTGGGGGGGCGGTGGCCCGCAGGGGCCCAGCGGCGGCGGCATGGACGGCCCCGGCCTCACCTCGGCCGCGGTGTTCGCGGCCTCGTCGGGCGCGGTGACCTTGCCGCGGACCGCCGAACAGCAGTGGGAGGCGGGCGCCGAAGTACCGCTGAGCAAGTTGCAACCCGGTGATCTGGTCTTCAGTTCATTCGGCCCGCGCGGCCCCGCCGAGGTCGGAATCTATTCCGGCAACGGCCGAATGATCCAATCCGTACCCGCCGCATACGGGCATTCCAGTGGCGTGACCGAGGTCGCGGTGCCGGGTGACGGCCGCGGGAGGAGGGTGCTGTGACGACAAGCGATACCGCGGCCGGCGAACACGCGGAAGCGCATGCGGCGATTGGACCGCACAAGTGTCGGTCCCGGCGGCTAGCCTTGAATAACACGGCGGCGCGAGCGACGGACCCGGAGGCGGTAGCGGAGCGTGACCACGAAGGGGCCCGCGAACGTCGCATATCGAACACTGCACGCGTGAAACTGGTGGTGATGCTGGTGCTGAGCGTCGCGATGTCGGGTGCGGGGTGCGCCGGCTCGGATCGGGAGTCGGGTTCCGGTGCGCCGCAGCAACCCACGTCCACGACCCGATTGCTGGAGGGGGTGCCCGCACCTGATCCGGTGACGCCCGACGGTGTTGCGGTGGCCGCGCTGAAGGAGATCTACTCCTGGCAGCCCGCTACCGAGGCTCAGGGCGCCTCGCTGTCGCGCGCGCGGAAATGGTTGGGCCCCAGCCTGATCCGCGTGCTGGACAGCACACCGACCGGGATCGAGACACCGAAAGCGACGCTGCAATGGGCTGACTGGGCCAAGGCGCAGGCACATGTCGAAGCCTTCACCTTTGCGTCGGGTGAGCGCCCGCCCGCGAGCGCCGATCCGAACGTCCAACAGTTCAAGATCGGGATCGAGCAAACGGTCGTCTACCCGAACGGGCGCAAGGAATCCCTGCCGCCCGCGACGGTCATCGCGACCGTGGTGCGTACGTCGGAAGGTTGGCGGCTCGACGCCTTCCGCTGAACCCGCACCAGCGACAACCACATAGCTAGGTCCTAACAGGAGGCAGACATGGCGAAAAAGAAGAAGGTGCAGGATCCGGCCGTGGTCGGACCCGACATCACCCTCTACATGATCTACGCCGGTTTCGCGACCCTCGGAACCCTGTGGATCGCCCTGCATCTCGGCAACGCGATGGCTGTCACCCCGCAGGACATTCCGCTCAACCCGATCGCGATCGTCGCAGATCTGGTCAAGGGAAAGGTGCACTGGCCGCGCGCCTCCACGGTGATCGTGCTGCTCGTCATCGGCGCGATCGTTGCCTACGTGGTGGTGCGCAAGCAACTCGCCGCACGTCGGTCGGTCGGTCGGCTCTCCGTGGACGACAAGGCCGATGTGATGGGCAGCGGCAGCGCCATCAAATCGCTCACCGAGGCCGGGGTGCGGTCGAAGGCCGAAATGCTCGGTGTGCGGCTCGGCTACAACGACAGCCCGGGTGTGCCCATCGGCATCGGTATTGCCGATGGGGTGATGCTCTACGGCTCGTATGAGGATCTGCACCTGGACATCTGGGGTCCGCGCCAGGGCAAATCGACCTCGCGGGTGATTCCCGCCATCCTGACTGCCATCGGACCGGTCCTGTCCACCTCGAACAAGCGCGATGTGGTCGATGCGACCCGAGATGTGCGCGAGGCCAAGGGAAGTCGTACGTTCGTCTTCGATCCGCAGGGCGTCGCGGGGGAGGAGCCGACCTGGTTCTGGGATCCACTTGCCTGGGTGGACGCACATCACGATGGTGCGGAGATGCGAGCCGCGCGGCTGGCCGGACACTTCGCCGATGCGGACAGCGGTTCCGATGCGGCCAAGGGCGATGTGTTCTTCGACCCGGAGGCCGAGGATCTGCTCGCCGGGCTGTTCCTGGCGGCCGCGCTCGGTGGTCGCCCGATCGTCCAGGTCTGGGACTGGGTGACCAATCCCAACGACTCCGAACCCATCGAGCTGCTGCGCAATTCGAGTAAGCACTACACCGCCTCGGGCCTCGCGATGCAGTACAACGCCGACCCGCGCACCAAGAGCGGTATTTTCGGCACCGCGAAGAAAATGATCCGCTGCCTGCAGTTGTCCAATGTGCACCCATGGATCTTGCCGGGCGACAACCGCATGCAGTTCGACGAACTCGAATTCATCGAGAACAACGGCACGCTCTACAGCCTCTCGCTCGAGGGCCGCGGTTCGGCGGCGCCGCTGGTCAGTGCGCTCACCGAGGCCGTGGTCGATGTGGCCATGCGCAAGGCCACACATTCGCCCGGCGGACGGTTGCCGATCCCGATGCTCGCAGTCCTGGACGAGGCGGCGAATGTGGTGCGCTGGAAGGATTTGCCCAAGCAGTACAGTCACTTCGGTTCACGCGGCATCGTAGTGATGACGGTGCTGCAGTCCTGGGCCCAGGGTGCGCGCTGCTGGGGTGACGACGGCATGCTGGCGCTGTGGTCGGCGGCCAACATCAAGGTGCTCGGTCCGGGCGTCGACGACATGAACTTCCTGCGCGACCGTTCCGAGGCAATCGGCGAATACGACGCGATCTCGTCCTCGGTCTCGGAATCCAAAGGCGGCAAGAGCTATTCGCGTTCACTCGGTTCGTCCAAGACATTCACCGTGAACGCGCTGGCTACCCTGCCACAGAGCCGCGCGATCGTCTTCACCTCCGGCCAGCCGGCGGTGCTCGTGCGAACCGTGCCCTGGTGGGAGGGCGACTACGCTGAGGACGTGAAGAAGTCGATCTCGCACCATCTTCCGGGGCGTAAGACCGAGATCGCCGACCTGTTCGGCTCGCCCAACCTGACCAAGGCTGCTCCGCCACCCGAATACGGTCAAATCGAGGAGGTTCGGCCACTGTGACCGAGCGTAGCGAGGGAACCATGGACACAGCACCGCCAGTCACAGCGGAGCCGAGCGCCGGCGAGGTGGAGCTGTGACTGAACAGCAGCAACAGCCCATGATCTACAGCAATGTGGTGGACTTCGTCGAGAACTACCTCGGCCTGGTGTACCGGCGTCAGGTCACCGACATCAGTGAAACGGTGTGGTGCCCGGAGTGGTGGAAACATGCCGAGGCGGTGGCACGACTAGATGCGCTCTGGCGCGCATGGGAGCACTACCGGCTCGAGCCGAGCACCGGATTGAGCATCTGGTTCCTCGACCACGCGGATCCGCATATGATCAAACTCTTCGATCCCCGCGGACCGTTCAAGTACTGCAGTGTGCGCAACGGCCACAAGGACATGCTGAGCCCACTGCCGCTGAAGTCGCCCACCCAGGGGCTTTTCGGCGATCCGACCGTCGGCGATTTCCGCGTCTGAGGAGCCGAGAACGTCGAAACGCCCGCTGATTTCAGCGGGCGTTTTCGGTTTCCGGCGTCGGATCCAGCTACTGTCGGACGCGTTCCAAACCGCGTGCGTCCTGTTCCCGACCTCGGGCAGCGGCCGCGCGGGCGGCTTCGTCGCGTATGCGTACGGCCTCTTCGGGCGGTTGGCCCTGACCTACCTCGATGAGCATCCGCACCGCCGCGAGTTCCGGTGCGATACCGATCCGGGCGAGATGCGCCGCGATGGCCTGCCGACGCTCCTGGGAGTCGTAACGAACGAGCGGTTTGGACTGAGCCGACGCCGTCGCGGCCATCCGGCTGGCCTCTGCCTGTGCGGAGAAGCGATCCTTCTCCAATGAAATCCCCTTGGCCGGAACCGATTTCTCGACCATTCGGGCCAGTTCGAGATTGCGTGGGTCCTTCGCCTTGGCGTCGCGGGCCTCACGGATCTGGACTTCCCTGGCCTCCTTGATGCGGGCCTCGGTCTGCTTGACGCGCGCTTCGGCTTCTTTCTGACCACGCTCACGGGTCCGCAGCGCGACCAGGGTCGCAAGCTGCAACATAGTCTTCATCATGGCCGCGGTTTCCCGGCCGATGTCGTCCAGTTCCTCGGACATGGCTGCTCCCCGATGCTGCAGTGATCACTATGGATGTTGTGGTGCTTCGTCACGGACGCCGCCACGTCGAACTGTAGTCCGCCGCGCCGGTGCCCCGCCTGCAAACGTGGACACCCAGAGAACTCGTCGCGTGGCATTCCCGGTTGGGGATCGTCCGATCCGGAGATGACTACGCTACGCGTTCTCCTTTATTCGAGATTACCCGAGAAAACCCGGCGCCAACCGTGTGGGTGTGCCGCTTAACAGCATATATCGCACAATTCCGGCGGTTACGGGAAAGCTTCGGAGGATCTCCGGTTTTAGCACACCCTAACCGAACGATTAGGGTCGCCTACCCTGGCTGGTTCAGGGAGGTAGGTCGGGCCCGCTGCTCATTGTGCGCAGCGGGTCCGAATGGAGCGAGTATTCGGATCGGGCGTGTCGTAGCGACTGCTCGCGGGTGGCCCGAAAGCGTCGGCTCAGTCGAGGCGGACCGACTGGATGGTGACGGGGAGATTGGGCTTGCCGTCGCCTTGGCCGTTGGAGTTGTCCTGACCGCCGGCGGCGATCTTGTCCAGCGTGCCCATGCTGTCCGGATCGACGGTGCCGAAGATCGTGTAATTCGGCGGCAGTTTCGAATCGCCGTAGACGATGAAGAACTGACTGCCGTTGGTGCCACCGCCGGTGACGGGATCCGGTCCCGCGTTGGCCATGGCCAGCGTGCCGCGCTTGTAGTCCATGGGCTGCTGCAATGCGGGGTCGGCGGGGTTGTACCGATTGGTCGGGTACTCGTTGTCGAACTGGTAGCCGGGACCGCCGGTGCCAGTGCCGGTCGGGTCACCGCACTGCAGCACCTTCAGGCCCTCGTCCGCGGTCATGCGGTGGCAAGTGGTGTTGTCGAAGTAGCCCTGACTGGCCAGGCTGGCGAAGCTGTTCACGGTGCACGGCGCCTTGGCGTTGTCCAGGGTGAGGCCGATGGGGCCCTGGGTGGTCTCCATGCTGACGCTGAGACTCGCATTGTCGCCGGTGTTCTCGATGCCGCTGGTGCGCGGCTTCTGCACCTGCTTATCCGCGGGCTTCTGACTGTCTCGGTAGTCGCAGCTGATGGCCGCGGGCTTATTACCGTCACCCTTGGTCAGGAAGTAGACGCCGACGGCCGCCGCCGCCACGACCACCACGCCGAGCGCCGATCCGGCGATCATGAGTCGCTTGCGCTTGCGCGCCCGGTCGGCCCGGTTGGCCAGCTGGCGCTCCAGCTTGCGTTTCGCCGCTGCTCGTCGCTGTTCGTTGCTCGGCACTACCACGTTCCTCCCGTATCCGTTACGTACGGCACAGGATTGTGCCATCTATTCCTGAGACTGCTCAGCAGGCCGTTTCGACCAGTCGTGACGCTCTATCAACCCGTGGTGGCAAACCGGTTGGACTTGACGGGCCGTAGTGGTGGAAACTGGACCATCGTGACCAAGACCAGCAGCTTCTCCGCCCCGAAGGGGGTTCCGGATTACGTGCCACCCGGCTCGGCCGAGTTCGTCGCGGTGCGTGACGGCTTGATCCGTGCCGCCCGACTCGCCGGGTACGGGCATGTGGAGCTGCCGATCTTCGAGGACACCGCCTTGTTCGCGCGGGGTGTCGGTGAATCCACCGATGTGGTGACCAAGGAGATGTACACCTTCGCCGACCGCGGCGAGCGCAGTGTCACGCTGCGGCCGGAGGGCACCGCGGGTGTCATGCGTGCGGTCATCGAAAACGGGCTCGACCGGGGACAATTGCCGGTGAAGCTGGTGTACTCGGGTCCGTTCTTCCGGTATGAGCGCCCGCAGGCCGGTCGGTACCGGCAGTTGCAGCAGGTCGGTGTCGAGGCGATCGGAATCGATGATCCGGCGCTGGACGCCGAGGTGATCGCGATCGCGGACGCCGGATATCGCGAACTCGGGTTGGATGGCTTCCGGCTGGAGATCACCTCGCTCGGTGACGAGACCTGTCGTCCGCAGTATCGAGAGCTGTTGCAGGAGTTCCTGTTCGGGCTGCCGCTGGACGAGGAGACCAAGCGACGGGCGCGCTTGAATCCGCTGCGGGTGCTCGACGACAAGCGGCCCGAGGTGCGTGCGATGACGGCGAACGCGCCGCTGATGATCGATCACCTGTCGGAGTCGGCGAAGACGCACTTCGAGCAGGTGCTCGGGTATCTCGACGCGCTCGGCGTGGCCTACGTGGTGAATCCGCGGATGGTGCGCGGCCTGGACTACTACACGAAGACGACCTTCGAATTCGTGCACGACGGTCTCGGGGCGCAGTCGGGTATCGGCGGCGGCGGACGCTACGACGGGCTCATGGCCGAACTGGGCGGACAACCGCTGTCCGGCATCGGATTCGGGCTCGGTGTGGACCGCACCATTCTGGCGCTGCGTGCCGAGGGCAAGTCGGCGGGCGATCCGGCGCGGTGCGAGGTCTACGGCGTATCACTCGGAGATGCGGCCAAGCAGCGGTTGGTCGTGCTCGCGGCACAGTTGCGGGCGGCGGGCATCCGGGTCGATCTGGCCTACGGAGGTCGAAGCGTCAAAGGGTCGCTGAAGGCCGCGGATAAGTCCGGCGCGAAATTCACCCTGGTCCTGGGTGACCGGGATCTGGCCGAGAACACCATCGGCATGAAGGATATGGCCACCGGTGAACAGCGTCAGATCCCACTGGACGAGACGGTGGCCGCCGTCGCGACCGCTCTGCGCTCGGGCGAGTAGTACGGTGCCGGGGTACACCCGCACCACGACGAATGGGCAGCCGTGCCTGTAGAACCCACGAATCCCGGTGCAGCCCAACCGGTTCCGTCGGTAGGACTCGATCTCGTCGCGCCCGAGACCTACGCGCCCATGCTACGGCGACTCGCCCTCGCCGCGGTGGGGGTGGGTATCGGGGCCGCATTGCTCGCGGCGCTGCTGGTGCCGTGGTCGATCGCGATCGCGATCGGTCTCGCCGTCGGTGCGCCCACCGTCGCCTACGCGATCGCGCTGCGCCGTCGGCGGATGTGGTTGGCCGGGACCACGATTCACGCGCGGCGGGTGATCGGGGAGCGTCAGGTCGATATCGCGGCCGCCAGCGGCGTCGAGATCCTCGTCTTCCCGGCCCGTTTGAGCCGCATCGTCCTGCGGGTCACCGCAGGCGTCGAGTCGCAGGTCGTGCCGCTCGCGATGTACACCGATGCGGGCAGTGGTCGCGAACTCCATCTGCTCGGCCTCCGCAAACTGGCCGACGCCCTGGCCGCCAGCGAACTCGCCGCGGCCGTAGCGGTGTCGACCATGCTCGTCCACCAACTGCGCGCCGAGGCCCGAGATGCCGGACTGGAGGAGCGGCCGCTGTACCGTGCTGTTCGCCTGGCTCGGGCGAAGGACTATGTGTCGCCGATCGTCCTGACCGATCAGGAAGTCGCGGGGCTGTGTTGACACGCGAGTTGAGTTGTGCGACACGCGAATCGGCGTGCCATGCGGGTTTGCGTGCGATGCGCGGTTGCGTCATGCGCTGAACGGCGCGCACTCTGTCGGATTTCGCGCCCGTTGTGGGTGCTTGTCGTTAGCTGGTGCGGGTGGACGGATGTGGCGGGGGTGATTGTCGCGTAGCTCACCACTGGGGTTCGGGTGCCGTGAGAGTCGTTAGGGTGGGGATCGAGTGTCCGTCTATCGCAAGGAGTCTCTCGTGAGCACCGCTGCCCGGACCGCGCCCGTGACCGTCGCCGTGACCGGAGGTGCTGGGCAGATCGCCTACGGCCTGCTGTTCCGTATCGCGTCCGGTGCGTTGCTGGGGTCCCAGACGCGGGTACGGCTGCGGTTGCTGGAGATTCCGGCGGCAGTGGCGTCGCTGGAGGGTGTGGCGATGGAGCTCGAGGACGGTGCGTTTCCGCTGCTCGAGTCGATCGACATCAGTGACGATCCGTGGGTCGGGTTCGAGGGCGCGAACGTCGCACTGCTGGTCGGTGCCCGGCCGCGCACCACGGGGATGGAGCGCGCGGACCTGCTGGCCGCCAACGGCCCGATCTTCACCGAACAGGGCCAGGCGATCAACGCCAGCGCGGCAGACGACGTCAAGGTGCTCGTGGTCGGGAATCCGGCCAATACCAACGCCTTCATTGCCATGAGCAATGCCCCGGACGTCCCGGCCGAGCGATTCACCGCGATGACCCGCCTCGACCACAACCGTGCCATCGCGCAGCTGGCCAAGAAGACCGGCGCGCCCGCCGCCGATATCGCCCGCGTCGCCATCTGGGGCAACCACTCCGCGACCCAGTATCCGGATATCACCCACGCCACCATCGCGGGCCGTCCCGCCGGCGAACTCGTCGACCAGAGCTGGCTGCGCGAGGAATTCATCCCCACCGTCCAGCAGCGCGGCACCGCCATCATCCAGGCCCGCGGCGCCTCCTCGGCCGCCAGTCGACCACATCCACGACTGGTCTCTCGGCACTCACACCGACGACTGGACCTCCATGGCCGTCCCCTCCGACGGCTCCTACGGCATTCCCGAAGGCCTCATCACCTCGTTCCCCGTCACCTGCGTGGGCGGCGATTACTCGATCGTCCAGGACCTGGAACTCGACGAATTCTCCCGCGCCCGCATCGACGCCAGCGTCGCGGAACTCGAACAGGAACGCGACGCCGTTATCGACCTCGGCTTCGCCAAGCACGTCTGATCGATATCGGTAGAGCCACAGCTCAGGCTGCGGCTACGGCCGAGCGCCTGCTGCGGAGGCCCAAATGACCCGCGGTGGCGAGATGAATCAGCTGCCGCCGACCATCAGCCCGGAATTCCCTGGGTGGCGCCGATGGCGACATCACCGAGCTGTACCGCGCCCGACCACAGTCAGCAGCGGTAGGAGCGACCACTTGCGGCGGCTGGCCAGGCTGAATAGCAACGCGGCGCCCAACGGGATGGCACGCGCGGCGTAGGCCTGGGCATACTGGGCGCGGTCCTGACCAGCCGCTTCAGCGCCGATGTGTCGAGTCTCGGGCTCGAGACGAAGCATGCCGGGGTTGCTGAATGTGTTGGCAGTCAATGGCCCGACGTCGCAGATGGAGATGGCGCAGGTACTGCGCGTCGCGCCGAGTCTGGTAGTCGCGCTGGCCGACCACCTCGAGTCCCTCGGGGCGACCGAACGGTTGCGGGACCCGGAGGATCGCCGCCGTCAGAACCTGAGCCCGACCTCTCACGGTGGCGCACTACTGCGCAAAAGCCTCGACGCCGCGCAGGCGATCGACGCCGAGACCACCGCGGACCTCAGCGCCGCCGAGCGTGCCGACCTACATCGCATTCTCGGCACGCTCGCCGATCGGCACGGTCTGCCTAGCCGATGGTCCAGGTTTCCGAGCCGTTGAGCAGGGACTGCAGTGAATCCTCTTGTACCGGTTTGCGTTCCCGCGCCATGGCGGTTTGGGTGCGAACCGCATCGTCGTAGGTGGGCCGGGTGACATTGCGGAAGATGCCGGTGACCACGTGGCCGAGGTCCTGGTCGGACAGGCGCGAGAGCGCGTAGGCGTACTCCGGATTGTCGGTGTAGGCGTCGTGCACGATGATCTCGGACTCTTCGACCTCCTCGGTGCGCACCACCGTGAGCCCGAAACCGGCACGTACCACGGCGAATTCGCCATCGGCGCCGAAACGGATCGGCTGACCGTGGTGCAGCGGGATGAGGCGGGATTCGGCATCGCCCTTGCGTAGCACATCGAAGGAACCGTCGTTGAAGATCGGGCAGTCCTGCAGGATCTCCACGAACGAAGTCCCGCGGTGTTCGGCGGCGGCACGCAGCACCTCGGTGAGGCCCGCCCGGTCGGAATCCAGAGCGCGCGCGGCGAAACTGGCTTCCGCGCCGAGCGCGACCGACAGCGTATTGAACGGATGGTCGACCGACCCCATCGGCGTCGACTTGGTGATCTTGCCCTCTTCCGAGGTCGGGGAGTACTGGCCCTTGGTGAGTCCGTAGATCCGGTTGTTGAACAGCAGGATCGTCATATTCACATTGCGGCGCAGGGCATGGATCAGATGGTTGCCGCCGATCGACAGCGCGTCACCGTCCCCGGTCACCACCCACACCGACAGATCCGGGCGAGTCACCGCGAGCCCCGTCGCGATGGCGGGCGCGCGGCCGTGGATGGAGTGGATGCCGTAGGCCTCGAGGTAGTACGGGAACCGGCTCGAGCAGCCGATCCCGGAGACGAACATCAGGTTCTCCCTGCGCAATCCGAGTTCGGCGAGGAAGCCGCGCACGGTCGCCAGGATCACGTAGTCACCGCAGCCGGGGCACCAGCGCACCTCCTGATCGGAGGTGAAGTCCTTGACCTTCTGCGGCCCGTCCGCGGCCGGCACTCCCGAGAGTCCGGTCAGGCCCAGATCGGTTCCGACGAGCGAGGTCTCGACGATGGTCATCAGTTACCCCCAGTCGAGTAGGTGGCACGCGCCCGTGCCGCGAACGCCTTGTCGTGTTCCATATCCTCGATCGACCCGTCCAGTGCCGCATCGATTACCCCGACGAGTTCCTGTGCGGAGAATGCCGTGCCCGCGATCTTCGTCCACGGTCGCACATCCACCAGATACTTCGCCCGCAGCAGCATGGCCAGCTGACCGCCGTTCATTTCCGGCGCGACCACCGTCCGGTAGCTCCGCAGCACGGTGTCGAGGTTGGCGGGCAATGGATTCAGATATCGCAGATGTGCCTGTGCGACCGGGACGCCGCGACGGCGGGCGCGCCGGCACGCCTCGCCGATCGGCCCGAAGGAACTGCCCCAGCCGATCAGCAGGAGTTCGGCCCGCCCGTCCGGATCGTCCACCTCGAGATCGGGGACGGTGATGCCATCGATTTTGGCCTGCCGCAGGCGAACCATCAGTTCGTGGTTGCCGGGCTCATAGGAGATATCACCGCTGCCGTCGGCCTTCTCCAATCCGCCGATCCGATGCGCGCGACCTGTGGTCCCCGGCACCGCGAGCGGCCTGGCGAGGGTATCGGGATCACGGGAGTAGGGCTGGAACGGCGTGCCCTCCTCGGCCTCGGGTTCGAAGCGCGGATCGATCGGCTCCAGCTCGGTGACCCGCGGAATCGACCACGGCTCAGAGCCATTGGCGATCGAGCCGTCGGAAAGCAACAGCACTGGCGTGCGGTAGGTGAGTGCGATGCGAGCGGCCTCCACCGCGGTGGCGAAGCAGTCGGCGGGGGAGCGGGGCGCGAGTACCGCCACCGGCGATTCCCCGTTGCGGCCGTAGAGCGCCTGCAGTAGATCGGCCTGTTCGGTCTTGGTCGGCAGTCCGGTGGACGGTCCGCCGCGCTGCACGTCGACGATCACCAACGGCAGTTCCGTCATCACCGCCAGCCCGATGGTTTCGCTCTCGAGCGCCAGCCCGGGGCCGGAAGTGCTGGTGACGCCGAGCGCGCCGCCCAGCGCCGCGCCGAGCGCAGCGCCGATGCCGGCGATCTCGTCTTCGGCCTGGAAGGTGGTGACGCCGAAGTTCTTGTGCTTACTGAGTTCATGCAGGATGTCGGAGGCTGGTGTGATCGGATAGGTGCCGAGAAAGACCGGCAACCCGGATAACTGCCCCGCGGTGACGAGGCCGTAGGCGAGCGCGGTATTGCCGGTGATCTGGCGGTAGGTGCCCGTCGGGAGCTTGGCCGGGGCCACCTCGAAGGTGGTTGCGAAGCTTTCGGTGGTCTCGCCGTAGTTCCAGCCCGCTCGGAAGGCGAGCAGATTCGCCTCGGCGATATCGGGTTTCGCGGCGAATTTCTCGCGCAGGAAGCGTTCGGTGCCGCCGATCGGACGTCCGTACATCCAGGACAGCAGGCCGAGCGCGAACATATTCTTCGCGCGCTGAGCGTCCTTCTTGCCGACACCGGTCGGCTCGGTCGCGCCGAGGGTGAGTGAGGTCATCGGCACGCGGTGGACCACGAAATCGCTCAGTGTGTCGTCGTCGAGCGGATCGGTGGTGTAGCCGACCTTACCGAGATTGCGTTTGGTGAACTCGTCGGTGTTCACGATGAGGGTGGCACCGCGCGGCAGGTCCTCGAGATTGGACTTCAACGCCGCGGGATTCATCGCGACCAGCACGTCGGGCTGGTCGCCCGCGGTGAGAATGTCGTAATCGGCGATCTGGATCTGGAAGGACGAGACGCCGGGCAGCGTGCCCTGTGGCGCCCGGATCTCGGCCGGGAAGTTGGGTTGGGTGGCGAGGTCGTTGCCGAATGCGGCTGCCTCGTGCGTGAAGCGATCACCGGTGAGCTGCATTCCGTCACCGGAGTCCCCGGCGAACCGAATTACGACCTTTTCCAATTTCGCTGTGCCGACATCACTTTGGTCGGAAACCATATGCCTGCTTCACTTCCTCGTCCGATGGGAGGTGCCATTGGCCAACCTACTCCGCCGTGTGCGGGAATTGTTTGTGAAATGCTTTACGCGAAGAGCGCCAGCTGCGTGTCGTTGGGCAGCGGTGTCGGGGTTTGTGTCTGCGGCTCCGGTGTGTGCTCGCGGGCGAGGCCGTGTTGTTGGAGCAATGGCTGCACCCGCTCGCGTAGCCAGGACGCATACTCCGGCGTCACATAGGCGCCGCGGCCATAGAGCTGGCGATAGCGGCGGACCAGCGCTGGATGCGCCTCGGCCAGCCAACTCAGGAACCAGCCACGGGTGGCGCCGCGCAGATGCATCGGGAATGCGACCACCGATACCGCCCCTGCCTCGGCGACCGCAGCGAATAGTGAGTCCAGCTGGGCGCGGCTGTCGGTGAGATATGGAATCACCGGCGCGACCATCACATTCACTTCGAACCCGGCATCGGCCAGCGCCCGCACCATCTCCAACCGCGCCCTGGGCGATGGCGTACCGGATTCCAGGCTGCGGTGCAGATCCATATCCAGGATCGCGATGGAGACGGCGACGCTCACCCGGACCTGGCGTGCCGCCGCCGTGAGCAGGGGCAGATCCCGGCGCAGCAGCGTGCCCTTGGTGAGAATGGAGAACGGTGTGCCGGAATCGGTCAGCGCGCGAATAATGCCGGGCATCAACCGATATCGGCCCTCGGCCCGTTGATACGGATCGGTATTCGTGCCCAGCGCGACCGGTTCGTGATGCCAGGACCGCCGGCCGAGTTCCTTGCGCAGCACCGCGGCGATATTGGTCTTCACCACGATCTGCGAATCGAAATCCCGGCCCGCGTCCAGGTTCAGATACTCGTGGGTGGGCCGCGCGAAACAGTAGCGGCAGGCGTGTGAACAGCCGCGCATCGGATTGATCGTCCAATGGAACGGCAGATTCGACGCCTCCGGCATCTTGTTCAGCGCGCTCTTACACAGCACCTCGTGGAACGTGATGCCCTCGAATTCGGGGGTCTGTACGGTGCGTACGAAACCCGCCCGGTCGAGACCGGGCAGGGCGCCGTCGTCGGCATCCAGGGTTTGGCTTTGCCACCGCACCCCATCAGTCGAACATGTGTTCTAAGGAGTGTCAAGCGATCTGTCGGGCATCGGGCGTGGTGAGCTGTAGCGGATCGGTGAAGAAGGTGACCAGGTCGCGCACCGTCTCCTCGATGGGCCTGGGCTGATAACCGATTTCGCGCTCCGCCTTGCCGTGGTCGACGATCGGGGCGGAGACCAGCGCACCGAGTGCGGCCTTCGAGATGATGTCGGTCTTGAGCAGTTTGCCGATCGGTTCGAGCACCGGAATCAAGCCGTTGACGAACCTGGGCGAGATCGAGAACTTCGGTCCCTTCTTGCCGCCGCATTCCGCCGCGGTGCGACACAGGTCGAGCATCGAGATCATCGAACCGCCGAGCAGATAGTTCTCGCCGGTCCGGCCCCGCTCTCCGGCCAGGATCAGGCCCTTCGCGACGTCGCGGACGTCGACCAGATCGAAGCCGCCACGGATCATCGCCGGTACCCGGCCGCGGGCGGCGTCCTCGAGGGTGCGGTTGATCCTGGACAGCGGGGTGCCGTAGTCGAGCGGGCCGAAGACGCCGGTGGGATTGCAGATCACCGCGTCCAGGCCTTGCTCGATCACCTCGCGCAGTTCGATTTCGCCAGCCCATTTGGAGCGGTCGTAGACGGGCAGGTCGGGATCGGTCGAGCGCGCCGAGGTCTCATCGATGCGACCGCCGCAGGTGTACTGGTTGAAGGCGTGGATGGAACTCGCGTGCACCATGCGGCGCACGCCCAGATCCAACGCCGCCTCGGCGACGACACGCACCCCCTCGGTATTGACCTTCCAGGCCAGGTCGTGCTGCTCGGCCAGGGTGATCACGGCGACGAGGTGGTAGACGATCTCCGCGCCGGCGAGCACGGTGCGCATGGATTCGGGGTCGAGCACATTGCCGGCGACCCAGGCGACGTTCGGGTCCGTCCGCTGCTCCGGAACGACGCGATCGATTGCTGTGACCTCGTGTCCTCGTTCGACCAGCAGGCTGAGCAGATTCGTGCCAAGGTAGCCGGCTGCGCCGGTCACTGCGACCTTCATGCGATCGAGAATATAGAACTTGTTCTAATTTGCAACCTGTTCCAGTTCGTTTCCGGTGGCCGCGTCGGGCTCGAAACTTGCCGGTGGGGTCCGCTATATTGAGCGCAACCGCAGCGGCGCCGGTACCGACTCGCAGCTGCGCAGGGGCCCGATCGCAGCCGAGCTGCCGGTGCGGGCAGGGAGTAGATGTTGATCGACGCTATGAACACGGAACTACAGTTCACGACGATTTGGGGGGTGCAACTCGATGGCTGATCTCTCGGTGGAGACCGATGCGGTCCGAGCGTTCGCGGCGACCAATGCCGGGGTCGCCGGCGAGATCGCGGGAGCGGGCAATTTCGATGCCGTGCAGAACGTTGCGGCGCTCACGCCGGTATTCGGTTTGATCGGCGCCGATTATCTGTTGGCGTTCGCCGCGGCGCAGGTATTGCAGGCCAAGGACATCAATGATCTGTCGACCAAATACGACAAGCTCTCGAAGTCCGCGTTCACCGCGGCCGCAGCGTTCGATACCACCGACTTCGGCAACGCGGGCGCACTGAACGCGATCGCCGACCAGGTCGGAGGCGGAGCATGAGACCGATGGATTCCGGCGCGACCGGCGTAATCGCGCCCGATCAGCAGAGCGCGGCAATCGAAGAGGCCGTGATCGCGACGCAGAATACCGCCGTCGACGCACTGCAGAACGCATCGCAGGGATTGAGCGATCTGTCGCTGCCGCAGTTGCCCGCGGATCTGCCGCCGATCGAGGCGCCCGAATTCGTGCTCGCGCGCAAGATCACCGAGGATTCGCCGCAGCTGGGGACCATACCGACCGGCATGCCGGGGCTCAACGGCAATTCGACCCCCGACGCGAGCGCGATTCTGTCCGGTGCGGTGCCCCCCGATGTGTCGCAGGCGCTTACCGATGCGCAGACCGCGATCAGCCATGCGGCCGCGCCGGTGGTGCAGGCGGCACAGAGCGCGGCGCAACAGGCGCAGAGTGCGGTCACCGGTGCCCTCGGCGGGGCGGGCAACCAGGGTGCCGCGGCGGCCGCGGCGACGACGAATATTCCATCCGATCCGGTCGCGGCGCTGATGCAGGGTTTGTCGATTCCTGGAATTCCCGGCATCGACACGCTGTTCCAGCCGATCTTGGAGCTGCTCAACAGCTTCGGCACCGGCGTTATCGGAGCCTTCGACCCGACCGCGATTCTCAGTCAGTCGTCCAAGATCATCGAGGCCGCGGTATCGGTCGGCAAGGGTGGTCTGCAGACGGTCGAGCAGCTGTGGCAGGGCCAGTCGTCCCGCGAGGCGCAGGCCGCCAGCAATACCGCGCAGACCCAGGGGCAGGACACCAGTCAGCGCGGTATCGATATTTCCGAACTCACCCAACGGGCCGCCGCGGTGGTGCAGCAGGGCAATGCGCAGCTGCTCGGGATCGCGAGCGAATTCGCCACGCAGGCAACCGCGCTCGTGCCGGTGGCGCTGACGCCGCCCGGTCAGGCCGCGCTCATCGCGACCGCGACCGAACATCTTGGATCGGCCGTCGCGGTCGCCAATGCCACCCGCGGTGACCTGGCCGGGAAGACCGCCGAGCTGACCGGTCTGGTGAACCAGCTGCTCGGGACCAGCGGTCTGCCTGCGCCGCAGGAGGTCGCGCAGGCGGTCATGCAGAACATCGGTGAGCCGATCATGGAACAGGCGCAGTCGGTCGCACAGGATGCGTCGACCAATGCCGCCGGCCTATTGGACGGTTCCAGCACCTCCGGTTCGCCGAGCACGTCCACCATGGCGGCATCGACCAATGCCGGGCACACCACCTCTGGGATCTCGGGCATGAGCGGCATCGGAAGCCGTTCCGGTTCGCCGAGTACATCGGGCTCGCCGTCGACGCAGAAGGTGACCGGGACGCCGGGCAGCACCGTCTCGCCCATCAGCCGGGTCCCGGGTTTGTCCGGCACATCCTCGGGCACAGGTACGTCGACCGGCGTGGCCGGCTCGGGGAGCTCCTTCATGGGCGGCAGCCCCGGCGCCACCGGCCAACGCGGCGGCAACGACGACGAGCACACGCGCAATGTGGACCCGTACCAGAGCCGCACGGGCAACGACGACCTCACCGGGCCACTCGGTGAGTCCACCCCGGACGTCATCGGCGCGACCCACCCGGATGAACTGGTCAGCTCGGACTACGAACAGGATCAGTTCTAGGCCGAAACAGTCCTCCAGTGCCCCCGCTCGGTTTCGAGTGGGGGCACTGGAGTTCCAGCCGGGCATACGTCCGAACGGTGTTGCGGTACCTCAGGCCTCGGAGATACCGAAGCGCGCAATGTTCCTCGTGCCAGCGCCACCGAGGTCGACAACCGGCTCAATGGTCTCGGGTGAAGGCGTCGACGAGTTTGCGATAGAGATCGGTGAAGCGCTTGCGGTTGGCTTGTTGGTCAGAGGTGAGGTTCTCGGTCGCATCGGGGGCGTACATGAGGACATGGACGTCTTGGTCGGGCGGCGTAGGCATGAGGTCGATGATCTGAGTGCCCTGGTCGGTGGCGCTCGGCATGCCGAGGTCGAGGGCGGCGAGTGATTTGGTTTCCGCCAGTGCGGCATTCAGGACGTCGGCGGGGACGGTGCCGGTGAGCCGCTGCGGTGGTGTGTCGGCGGCGCGGGTGGTGGACGCGGCGTCGGGCTGTGCGACCGCGTGGCCGTCGGCGTAGATCTGCAGCACTGGGCGCAGGTCGACCCGCTCGGACCAACCGCTCGGGATGGTGGTGAGTGTCAGGAGTGCCGGGGCGGGCGGTTGTGGTGCGTCGGCAGCGGGTTCGGCCGAGGCGACCCCCCAGCTACCCGCAAGCGCCACGACGAGAAACAGCAGTGCCGACTTCGTTCTCCGCATGAAATCCCTATCTACGCTGTGCCACAGTCCAACTGGATTCGGTTATCGATCATCCGTCGGCGATCAGCGTAAGGCCGACGGGTTGTTCAGGTCGGAGGCCGAGTACGTGTCGCATGCTTGGACCTGACCGGATTTGTAGCCGGTGAGGAACCATTTCTGGCGTTGGTCCGAGGAACCGTGGGTCCAGGCCTCCGGGTTGACGCGCCCCTGGGCGGCACGCTGGATTCGGTCGTCGCCGACCGCGGACGCGGCGGAGAGGGCGTCACGGATATCGTTGTCGGACAGAGGTTTCAGGAAGGGTTGATCGCTGCCGGGGGCGGGCTGCTTGTCGGCGAAGTGGGCCCAGATGCCCGCGTAGCAGTCGGCCTGGAGTTCGGTCCGCACCGCGCCGGATTCCGGTCCGCGCGGATCCTGCTGGGCCCGACCGATATCGCCGAGCAGATTCTGGATGTGGTGGCCGACCTCGTGTGCCACCACGTACTCCTGGGCGAGCGGGCCGCCGCTGGAACCGAAGCGGTCGACCAGTTCCTGGAAGAAGGCGGTGTCGAAGTACGCGGTCCGGTCGGCCGGGCAGTAGAACGGGCCGACTGCGCTGGTCGCGTTGCCACAGCTGGTCGAGACCGCGCCGGAGAACAACACCAATTTCGGCTTCGAATACTTCTTGCCGGTCTGCTGGGGCAGCTGTGCCGCCCACACCGCGTCGAGGCTCTGTGCGGTGAGCACCACCCGGCAGTCGACGTACTTGTTGGCGTCCGCGCCGGTCTTGCAGTGCGCGGGCGTGCCCGCGGTGCCGGGCTGCACAGTGCTGCTCTCGCTGCCGTTCAACTGCCCGAGCAGCGAACCGGGATCCCCACCGAGCAACAGGCCGATTACCAGCAGGATGAGACCACCCGCACCACCGCCGAGGGCGAGCTTGCCGCCCATCCCGGGGCCACCGCCGGATGAAGCCCGATCCGGATCGATCTGGAGGCCTTCGTTGAAGGTCATCTGCTTCGCTTTCTCGTGTCCTGAACGACTCGGTCATACCCTGCCGATACAGCTTCGCACGCGGGGTGACGATATCGGTTTCCTCTCGGGATATGTGCCTCACTACGATGGCAACCGCACCGGATCGCCCTGCCGGTGTCACATTCGTCGAAAGGAATCCCGTGCTGCGCACCCACTTGGCTGGTTCGCTGCGAAGCGAGCACGCCGGTCAGACCGTCACCCTCACCGGCTGGGTGGCCCGGCGTCGTGACCACGGTGGCGTGATCTTCATCGATCTGCGCGATGCGTCGGGTGTGGCGCAGGCGGTGTTCCGCGAGGGCGAGCCCGCTGCGCAGGCGCACAAACTGCGCGCCGAATTCTGCGTCCGGGTCACCGGTGTGGTCGAGCAGCGGCCCGACGGCAACGAGAACCCGGAGCTGCCGACCGGTTCCATCGAGGTCAACGTCAGCGAACTCGAGGTACTCAACGAGAGCGCGCCGCTGCCGTTCCAGCTCGACGAGCAGCCCGGTGACGAAGCCCGCCTCAAGTACCGCTACCTCGACCTGCGCCGCGAGGCGCCGGGCAAGGCCATCCGGCTGCGGTCGAAGGTCAACGCGGCCGCCCGCGCGGTGCTGGCCCATCATGAATTCGTCGAGGTCGAGACCCCGACGATGACCCGCTCGACGCCCGAGGGCGCCCGCGACTTCCTGGTGCCCGCGCGCCTGCAGCCGGGCAGCTTCTATGCGCTGCCGCAGAGCCCGCAGCTGTTCAAGCAGCTGCTGATGGTCGCCGGTGTCGAGCGGTACTACCAGATCGCGCGCTGCTACCGCGACGAGGACTTCCGCGCCGACCGCCAACCCGAATTCACCCAGCTCGACCTCGAGATGAGCTTCGTACGCCAGGAGGACGTGATCCTGGTCGCCGAGGAGATCCTGGAGGCTTTGTGGAAGCTCGTCGGCTACGAGATTCCGTTCCCGATTCCGCATATGACCTACGCGGAGGCGATGCGCCGCTTCGGTAGCGATAAGCCGGACCTGCGCTTCGGTGTCGAGATCACCGAATGCACCGAGTATTTCAAGGAGACCCCGTTCCGGGTGTTCCAGGCGGAGTACGTGGGCGCGGTCGTGATGCCCGGTGGCGCGAGTCAGCCGCGGCGTCAGCTCGACGCCTGGCAGGAGTGGGCCAAGCAGCGCGGCGCCAAGGGGCTGGCGTATGTGCTGGTACAGGAGGACGGCACGCTGGGCGGTCCGGTTGCCAAGAACCTCAGCGAATCCGAGCGCGAGGGCCTGGCCAAGCATGTCGGCGCGGTACCGGGTGACTGTGTGTTCTTCGCCGCCGGTCCGGCCAAAGCACAGCGTGCGCTGCTCGGTGCGGCTCGTGGCGAGATCGCGCGCAAATGTGGTCTGATCGATGAGAACGCGTGGGCGTTCGTCTGGATCGTGGATGCGCCGATGTTCGAACCCGCCGCCGAGGCGACCGCGAGTGGCGATGTGGCACTTGGTCATTCGGCATGGACCGCGGTGCACCACGCGTTCACCTCGCCCAAGCCGGAGTCGCTGGACACCTTCGACACCGACCCGGGTTCGGCGTTGGCCTACGCCTACGACATCGTCTGCAATGGCAACGAGATCGGCGGCGGTAGCATCCGTATCCATCGCCGCGATGTGCAGGAGCGAGTCTTCAAGGTGATGGGCATCGGGCATGACGAGGCGCAGGAGAAGTTCGGTTTCCTGCTCGACGCGTTCTCCTACGGTGCCCCGCCGCACGGCGGCATCGCCTTCGGCTGGGACCGGATCACCGCGCTGCTGGCCGGCATGGATTCGATCCGCGAGGTCATCGCCTTCCCGAAGACGGGTGGTGGTGTGGATCCGCTGACCGATGCGCCCGCGCCGATCACCGCACAGCAGCGTAAGGAAGCGGGCCTGGACTTCAAACCGGAGAAGAAGAAGGACCAGGTCGACGACGCGGGTCGCGCTTCGGAATAGCGGGCGCTGCCGCTGGAACGGTACTTTCTGGTCAGTCTCATCGATGCTGACCACAAGGGGTTCCAGTGCTGCACTTGCGCATGATCAGCCCGTCCGAACTCACCGACAAGGTGATGGCGGTGCTGAGTGCCGACCCAGGCGTCACGCATGTGACGCTGGCGCGCGGTGTCGCCGTCGAGCCCGTCGGTGATCTGATCCAGGCCGATGTCGCGCGTGAGGCCGCCAATGACGTGCTCGCCGATCTGACCACGCTCGGCATCAAGCACACCGGCGGCATCACGCTCGGCCCCGTCGAGACGGTGATCTCCGATGCGGGTGAGCGGGCCATCGAGGAGGCTCCGGGGGATCCGACCGACGCGGTGGTGTGGGAGGAACTGCTCGCCCAGACTCATGAGGAGTCCTCGCTGACGCTGACCTTCGTCGCCTTCCTCACCATCGCGTGCCTGCTCGCGGCGGTCGGCGTGGCCACCGACTCACCGGTGACGATCGTCGGCGCGATGGTGGTCGGGCCGGAATTCGGGCCACTGGCAGCCTTTTCGGTGGGGCTGTGGCGGCGCGATTTCATGCTCGCTCGCAAGTCGGCGGTCGCGCTGCTGGTCGCATTTCCGGTGGCGATGGTCATCACGCTGTTGGCGACCTTGCTGTGGGAGCAGTTCGGCTGGATCACGGTCACCGGTGTGGAAACCATCGAGAATGTCGACTTCATTTACGAGGTCGGGCCGTTCTCACTGGTGGTCGCGCTGTTGGCTGGTGCAGCGGGGATGCTGGCGGTGGTCACCGCGAAATCCGCGGCACTGGTCGGGGTGTTCATCTCGGTGACCACCGTGCCCGCGGCCGGATTCGCGGTAATCGCGGCAACTCTGGGGCAGTGGCATATCGCATTCATGTCGGCGGGGCAGCTCGCGGTGAACCTGGCGGGCATCGTCACGGCCGGGGTGCTCGTGCTGGCGCTGCGTCCGCGTGCGGGTAGCGAAGGGGGACCGATCGCCCGGTTCAAGCAGTGGTGGTGGCTGCGGTCAGTGCCCTCGAAGTGACCGCCAATTCCTTTGCGGGGCCGATGTTCCGGTGCGCTGGGAGCGGCGGCGCCCAGCGCACCGGAGGCTAGGACACCGGAGGCTAGGACACGGACACGGTGCCGCCGGTGAGTGCCCGGTAGGCGTAGGTCACCGCGATCGTGCACACCGGCCCGGCGACCAGCAGGCCGAAGCCGCACAGCAGGGTGGCGACAACGGTGATGACCAGTACGGCGAGGCCGAGTAGCAGCACCTGCCCGATATTGGCGATGACCAGCGTCGCGCTGGACTTGATCGCGTCGAACGGACCCTGCTCTTGATCGACGACGAAGTGCAGCGAGAACATGCACAGGAATCCGGCGATCAGACCGGGCACGAAGCACAGCGCCGCGCCGATCCAGGTGAGTGCGAAGGCGAGCAGTGCTGTCAAGACGACATTGCCCGCATTCACGAAATGAAAGTAGGACGCGAAAGTCGGTTTGTTGCCGTCGGTTTCATAAAGAGCGCCGCGGATCATGGCGGCCTGCAGCAGCCAGATCGCGACCATGACCGCGAGGAAGATCAGCAACAGACTGAACAGCGAATTCGGTTGCACGGCCTGGACGATGAGCACGAAGGCGAGGTAGATGATCACGCCCATCGCGGTAACGGCCAGCCATGGGCCGAAATTCGCGCGGAACTTCTCCCAGCCGTAGCTCAGGGCATTGCCGACATCGAGGGTCGTCGGCGCGCCGGGGGCGGATTGGTAGCCGTAGGTCGGCGCGGCGGGCTGAGCGCCCGGAGGCATTGCGCCGGGAGGAGGCATCGTGCCCGCAGGTTCGAAGCCGGGTTGCGTTGCGCCGGGAGGTACGGCACCGGGCGGCATGGTGCCGGGCTTCGCCAGGCCGGGCGCTGCCGCACCGGCCGGATCGAAGCCGGATTGCATTGCGCCCGGCGGGACCGCTCCAGCAGGCGTTGCGGCAACCCCGGGTGGCATCGTGACGGGTGGCATCGTGCCGGGTGGCATCGTTGCGGGATGCGCCGAACCGGGACCGGTTCCCGGTGGGCCGTAGCTCGGCTGTCCCGGTTGCCCGGGCGCGCCGACCGGCGGTGGCGGCTCCACCGGTTCACTGCCGTACTGCGCCGCGCCGGGACCCTCGAACTGCGGGTAGCCCGCCGGGCCTGCCATCTCGTGCCTGCTGTGCCCGGTGCTGGGTTCCGTCGGGTGCGGATTCGGGCTTTCGTGCTGACCCGGACGTGCGGCGAACTGTTCGCCGTCACCTTCGTCGGGCGCGCCGCCGCTCGGTTCGGGCGAGTCAGTTGGTTCGTTCGGCTTGGGCGACGGTGAGTCGGACATTGTCTGCAGACCTTTCGACGCAACTGGTTTGCGGTGTGGCGCACGGCAGTTGACGATGAGAAAACCGGACAGCCGCAATGGTGTCAAGCAACCAGCGCCCGTTCCGCAACCTTGACGCGGACACGCCGAACGACGCGGAAAGGTTGTGTAACCGCTCGCTAGAAGTGACCCGGTGCGAGTAGCTTGATTAGCGATGACCGCACTATTGGCCGAACGCGCCGCCGAAGTCGTGTCCGCAGCACAGCAGTTGCTCACAAAGCGAATGGGTGCTCCGGTAAAGCTGAGCGATCCGATGGAACTCAGCGGTAGTGGTAGGACGACGGTCCTACGCGTGCGTGTTTCAGAGAACGCCTTCTCCCTGCCCCGGACGCTCATCGTCAAGCAGGTTCGCGGATCCGCGGCGGACCGCACGACGGGTGGACTAGCGCCCGGCGTCGCCAGCATCGACTCCGCGTTTCTACGCGAGGCCGTGTCGTATCAGTTCACGACCGCGCTCAGCCGCGATCAGCGGCCCGGTGCGTACCTGATCGCGCACAGCCTCCCGGACCGGCTGCTCGTCCTGAGTGATCTCGGGGAGAACGCCCGGATGACGCAGGTGCTGCAATCCGGTGCGGAACCGGCGACGCGCAACGCGCTGATGGCCTTCGCGCAGGCGCTGGGTCGGATGCATGCGGCAACCGTCGGGCGCGAAGCGGATTTTGTCGCGCTGCTGCGCCGGGTGGATGTGGTGCACCGGGTCGACGGCATCGCGCAACAGGCCGAGGCCGCCATCTCCGAGGTGCCTGGCATGCTGCAGCGCGAACTCGGCATCGAGGTGCCCGGTGAGATCGCCGAGCGGATCGTTCGAGGCAATCGTCTGTTCTCCGCTGGGCGCTTCCGCGCATTCAGCCCGTCGGACCTGTGCCCGGACAATGTGATCCTCAACGAGGAGGGTGCACGCTTCCTCGACTACGAATGGGGCGGCTACCGCGACGCCACCCTGGATATCGCCTACGCGCTGGTATCCTTTCCGGGTTGCCTCTGCGACTTCGAACTATCCCGCGAGCGCGCCAAGCAAATGGTCGAAGCGTGGCGCGCGGAGGTCGTCGGCGTCTGGCCTGCCCTGGCCGACGACACCGTACTCGCCGAACGCATCCTGGAAGCCCGCCTCATCTGGGTCTGGCTCACCACCTACTGGTTCCTGCCCGCCGACCACACCCGCATCGCCGCCGCCCGCGAACACGGCCTGTCCGTTCCGCGCTCGGAAGCCCTGATCAATCGCTGGGCCGCCCTGGCAGAAGACGCGCGCTGCACCGGCGACGACGCGGTGGGGGATTTCGCCGAGGATGTGTCGGCGATGCTCGAAGAGCGCTGGTCGGAATAGCTTCGCGCCTACTCGGCTGCGTCAGGCCGTGAGGTCGGACAGCCGGGATTCGAGGTGGGCTCGCTCTATGGTGTTTTCGGTTAGGAGTAGAGCGGATTCGTAGGCTCGGGCGGCTTCGTTGGTGCGGCCCAGTTGGGTCAGAAAGGCCGCGCGGGAGGCTTCGAGGTAGCCGTAGGTGGCGAGGGACGGTTCGGCGGCGAGCGCGTCGAGGAGGGCGAGCGCTCGGCTCGGATTGCCGGAAAGGCCCACTGCTACCGCGTGATTGAGGCGCGCCACCGGTGCGGGCCAGATCCGGAGCAGGAGTACGTACAGGCCGGTGATCTCACGCCAGTCGGTTTCCGCCCAGGACGGCGCCTCGTCGTGGACGGCGGCGATGGCGGCCTGCAGCGTGTACCGATCCGTATGTGGCAGAGCGGTTTTCACCAAGGCAATACCCTCGGCGATGGCCGCACGATCCCAGCGGGAGCGGTCTTGGTGTTCGAGAGTGCACAGGCGCCCTTCAGTATCCACTCGGGCGGCGCGGCGCGCGTCGGTGAGCAGGATCAGGGCAAGGAGCCCGGTGACGGAAGGGTCGTCCGGGACGAGCGCATGCATCATTCGTGCAAGTTGGAGCGCCCGTTCGACCAGATCGGTACGAACCAGCGCGTCACCCGACGGCGCGGTGTGACCGGTGGTGAACAGTAGGTGGATGACCGCGCAGATGGCATCGAGCCGGTCGGGGAGTTCGCGCACCGACGGCACCCGATACGGAATGCGCGCCACCGCGATCTTCTTCTTGGCGCGCGTGATTCGGGCTGCCATGGTCGATTCGCTGGTGAGGAAGGCGCGGGCGACCTCGGCGGTGGTGACACCGCAGACCAGACGCAGGGTCAGCGCCACCCGGGCCTCACGGGCCAGTGCCGGGTGGCAGCAGGTGCTGATCAGGCGCAACCGGTCATCGGGAATGGCCGATGCCGAATCCAGTTCCGCGAGTGCGAGATCGGCGGTGTCGTCGGCCAAGTCGGTGATCAGCATGGGCAGTGCGCGCCGCATGGTCGAATCGCGGCGCAGCAGGTCGAGGCCGCGGCGGCGGGCGACGGTGGTCAGCCAGGCGCCCGGCTTGGCGGGAACGCCGTGCGCGACCCACTCGGTGAGTGCCCGCGCGTAAGCATCCTGCACGCACTCCTCGGCGAGGTCGAAATCGCGAACCAGCCGCACCGTCGCGGCGAGCACGAAGGCCCATTCGCGACGGTGCGCCTGGTCGACGGCGGCAGCCGCTTCGGTGTCGATCGGCACAGGGCTAGTCGAAGGTCATGATCGGGCGCACCTCGACGCCGCCGAATCGGGCGGGCACCTGCTTGGCCACTGCGATCGCGGCATCCAGATCCGCGGCCTCGATCAGGTAGTAGCCGCCGAGCGCCTCCTTGGCCTCGGCGAACGGGGCATCGGTCACGGTGAAATCGCCGTCGTCCTTCTGCCGGATGGCGGTGGCGGTAGCAGTCGGTTGGAGTGCGTTGCCGCCCTGCACGGCGTCGCCCGCGATCTCCTGGAAGGTCACGTGCGCCTGGTAGACCTCACCCATGACCTGTTCCGACGCGGTCGCGTACGCATTTTCGTCCTCGTAAATCAGCACCAGGTACTGGCTCATGATCTCGCTCCTTCGGGTTGCGCCGGCCCGCCGATCGGGCCGTCGTATTCGTTCCGACGATCGAGCTCGACGGAAATCGACAACCTTTCGCGAGAAAATTCTGCTCCTGGAATCGCGTGGCGTCTCGCATGTCGGGCCGATGCGGACTCTCGCGAACGATCAGGCGACCGGACCCGGGCGTGGCTCGACGCGTCCAGCGGAACGAACGGCGAACGACGCACCGTGGCGCACGCCGGAATCGGGATCGGCGACATCGGTGACGTAGAACCAGTCCATCTGCGCCTGCGCCGGGGTGAGCTCCAAGACACCGTAGCCGTGCGATTCCATCTCGACGTACCGCAGATGCCGATTCACCCCCTTGACGGACTCCTCGACCGAGACCGCGACCGTGCGCGGCGGTGCCTTCAGCAGCTCCCCGAGACTCGATGAAGTCACCGACGGGACCACGAATTCCGCGCCCACCGTCGGCCCGCCCGGATAGTCCGCCGGATCGACGGGCAGATCGGCGGCCCACGAGGAGTGGATATCGCCGGTCAGGAAGACGACATCGCGGACCTGCTGATCGGCGATCGACTGGAACAGTGTGCGACGGTCGGCGGTGTAGCCGTCCCACTGGTCGGCGTTGGCCGGAACGCCGGATCGCGGCACACCCACCATGGTCGTGATGGCCTCCGTGGTCGCCGGTTCCAGCGGGGGGAACACCAGCGGCGCGATCATCACCGAATTGCCGACGAGCTTCCACTGCACCGGCGCGGATGCCAAACCGGCAGTGAGCCAATCCATTTGGGCCTTGCCGGTGATGGTGCGCGCCGGGTTGTCGACCTCGCGCCAGCCCGCGACCGGTTCGACCTCCTGGTCGCGGTAGCTGCGCAGGTCGAGCATGGACAACTCGGCGAGGTTGCCGAAACGCAGCCGCCGATAGATCTGGACGTCGGATCCCGAACTGCTCGCCCGGACCGGCATCCACTCGAGATAGGCGCGGGCCGAGGCGCTGCGGCGCCGCTGCCAGTCGCCCTCGGTGGCCCGATCATGGTTGTTCGCACCGCCGGACCAGGCATTGTCCGCGAATTCGTGATCATCCCAGGTGCAGATGAACGGCACCCGCGCGTGCAGCGCGAGCAGATCCGGATCGGTCTTGTACTGCGCGTGCCGAATGCGATAGTCGGCCAGGGTGACGATCTCATCGGCGGGCTCGTGTGGACGCACCGCGCCGCTGCGCCCGCCGTATTTGCCGCGGCCGTATTCGTAGATGTAGTCGCCGAGGTGCACGATCGCGTCGAGGTCGGTGCGATCGGCCAGGTGCCGGTACGCGCCGAAGTATCCCGCCTCCCAGTTCGAGCAGGACACCACGCCGAAGCGCAGGCGATCGACCGCGGCAGAAGTGGCCGGAGCGGTTCGGGTGCGGCCGACGGGGGAGTGCACGCCGAACGCGGTGAAGCGGTAGAAGTACGCGCTGCCGGGCTGCAGATCGGTCACATCGATCTTGACAGTGTGATCGTAATCCGCTGTGGCCGTGGCCATTCCGGATGCGATCACGGATGCGAAGCGCTCATCGGCGGCCAGTTCCCAGCGCACGGCCGCGGATTCGCCGACGCCGGAACCGGGTGTCGCGTCGTCGGAGACGGTGACACGAGTCCAGATGATCACACCGTTCGCCAGCGGATCACCCGAAGCGACGCCGTGACGGAATACCGGTCCCTCGGCGCGTGCGGGCGTGGCGACCGCGAATGCGGCGACTGTCGCCGCGGCACCACCCTTCAGCAGAGTGCGTCGAGCGAAAGGCTCGGAATCCGGAACGACGACGTTTTCAGCCACGGCTGCGATCACAGCCGATCCACGTCGGCGAGGCAAATCGGCACACGACCCGGCGCTGTCGGTGCTCCTCGGTAACGTGCTCGGTGTGAGCGAAGGCTTATTCGACGTGCCCGGTAACGAGGTGCCGACCGGACACTCCATCGACAGTGTGGTGCGCCGCGATGCTGGTGCGCCGCTGGCGGTGCGGATGCGGCCCGCGACATTGGATGAGGTGGTCGGCCAGCAGCATCTGCTCGGGCCCGGCTCGCCGTTACGGCGGTTGATCGAGGGTTCGGGCGCGGCGTCGGTGCTGCTGTACGGACCGCCGGGAACCGGCAAGACGACGCTGGCGTCGCTGATTTCGCAGGCCACGGGTCGGCGCTTCGAGGCGCTGTCGGCCTTGTCGGCCGGGGTGAAGGAAGTGCGTGCGGTCATCGATGTGGCCCGCCGCCGTCTCACCGCGGGCGAGCAGACTGTGCTGTTCATCGATGAGGTGCACCGTTTCTCCAAGACGCAGCAGGACGCGTTGCTGGCCGCGGTGGAGAACCGGATCGTGCTGCTGGTCGGCGCGACGACCGAGAATCCATCGTTCTCGGTGGTCTCGCCGCTGCTGTCGCGTTCGCTGGTACTGCAATTGCAGTCGCTGACCGCCGCCGATATCCGGCTGGTGCTCGATCGTGCGCTCGCGGACTCGCGTGGTTACGGCGGCGCGTACACGGTGACCGAGGCCGCGCTCGAGCACATCGTGCGGATCGCCGGCGGTGATGCGCGCCGGGCGCTGACCGCGTTGGAGGCATCGGCGGAATCCTCGTTGGACGGCACCGTCGATGTGGATCTGGTCGAGGCCAGCGTGGACAAGGCGGCCGTGCGCTACGACCGTGCAGGTGACCAGCACTACGACGTGGTGAGCGCCTTCATCAAGTCCATTCGCGGCTCGGATGTCGATGCGGCACTGCACTACCTGGCTCGCATGCTCAGCGCGGGCGAGGACCCCCGCTTCATCGCCCGCCGCCTGGTCATTTCGGCGAGCGAGGATATCGGCATGGCCGATCCGATGGCACTGCAGACGGCGGTCGCGGCGGCGCACGTCGTGCAGCTGATCGGCATGCCCGAGGCCCAACTCACCCTGACCCACGCGACGATCCACCTGGCCACGGCCCCCAAATCCGGTGCCGTGCCCGCCGCGCTCGGCGCCGCGCTCGCCGATATTTCGGCAGGCAATGCGGGTACGGTCCCCGCGCATCTACGCGACGGCCACTACGCGGGAGCCGCAGCTCTCGGCAACGCCCAAGGCTACAAATACCCGCACGACGACCCGGACGGCATACTGGCCCAACAGTATCCGCCCGACGAAATCGTCGGCCGCGACTACTACTCTCCGACCGATCACGGCGTCGAGCGCGATATCCAACGCCGCGTCGAGAAGCTGCGCAGAATCGTCCGCGGACGATAATCGCTCATTTCGCCGCAGACCCGGTCCGGGCGCTCCCGGCGGCGGAGGTGGACCACCCGGTCGCTGAAAAAGGGGATGCGGGGCACCGGTAGGCTGGATATCTGTGCAGACCCACGAGATCCGACGGCGATTCCTGGACCATTTTGTCCGTGCCGGACACACCGAGGTGCCCAGTGCCTCGCTGATCCTGGCCGACCCGACCCTGTTGTTCGTCAACGCGGGCATGGTTCAGTTCAAGCCGTACTTCTTGGGCCAGGAGGCGCCGCCGTTCCCGCGCGCGACCAGTGTGCAGAAATGCGTACGCACCGGTGATATCGAAGAGGTCGGCGTCACCACCCGGCACAACACCTTCTTCCAGATGGCGGGCAACTTCTCCTTCGGTGACTACTTCAAGGAGGGCGCCATCACCCTCGCCTGGGAGTTGATCAGCAAGTCGCAGGAGGACGGCGGCTACGGCTTCGATCCCGAGCGGATCTGGGTGACGGCCTACGAATCCGATCCGGAGGCCGCCGAGATCTGGCACCGGGTCGCGGGCATCCCGAAGGAGCGGATCCAGTTCCGCGACGGCAAGGATAATTACTGGGATATGGGTGTGCCCGGCCCGGGTGGCCCGTGTTCGGAGATCTACTACGACCGCGGCCCCGAATACGGTAGGGACGGCGGCCCGGTCGCCGACGAGGACCGCTACCTGGAGATCTGGAATCTGGTCTTCATGCAGGACATTCGCGGTGAGCAGAGCCCCAAGCTCGGCCACCCGCCGGTCGGATCGCTGCCCAAGAAGAATATCGATACCGGCATGGGCGTCGAACGCATCGCGCTGCTGTTGCAGGGCGTCGACAACGTCTACGAGACCGACCTGCTGCGCCCGATCATCGATAAGGCCGAGGAGTTGACGGGCCGGTCCTACGGTGTCGAACACGAGGACGACCGCCGCTTCCGCGTCATCGCCGACCATGCCCGCACCTCGGCCATGCTGATCGCCGACGGTGTCAACCCGGGCAACGAGGGCCGTGGCTATGTGCTGCGCCGCCTGCTGCGCCGAATCGTGCGCTCGGCTCGGCTGCTCGGCGCGGACAAGCCGGTGATCGGCGAATTCATGAAGGTCGTCAGCGAGCTGATGTCGCCGTCGTATCCGGAACTGGCCACCGACTTCGCGCGGATCGAGAATGTCGCGGTGGGTGAGGAGACCGCGTTCCTCAAGACACTCAATACCGGCTCCCGGTTGTTCGCCGATGCCGTCGACGAGGTTGCGGCCAAGGGCGGCAAGACGATTCCAGGTTCGGACGCCTTCAAACTGCACGACACCTATGGCTTCCCGATCGAGCTGACCCTGGAGATGGCAGCCGAGGCCGGACTGTCGGTCGACGAGGAGGGCTTCCGCTCGCTCATGGCCGAGCAGCGGAAGATGGCCAAGGAGGACGCGCAGGCGCGCAAGCACGGCCATGCCGACCTGTCCATCTACAAGGAGCTGGTCGACCGCGGCGCCACGGAATTCACCGGCTTCGACGAGCTCACCTCCGAGGCGCACGTTCTCGCGCTGATCGCCGACGGTGTCCGAGTGCCGACCGCCACCATCGGACAGGACATCGAGGTGATCCTGGACCGCAGCCCGCTGTATGCGGAGTCGGGTGGTCAGATCGCCGATCGCGGCACCATTACGGCGCAGGGCCTCAAACTGCGCGTCAACGATGTGCAGAAGATCGCCAAGAAGCTGTGGGTGCACAAGACCACTGTCGAACAGGGCCAGATCACCGAGGGTGATGTCGTACTCGCCCAAGCCGATCCGGCTTGGCGCCATGGCGCCACCCAGGGACACTCCGGCACGCATATGGTGCATGCCGCGCTGCGGCAGGTGCTCGGCCCGAACGCCGTGCAGGCCGGTTCACTGAACAAGCCCGGTTATCTGCGCTTCGACTTCAACTGGCAGGGACAGCTCTCCGAACAGCAGAAGGCCGATATCGAGGCCGTCTCCAATGACGCGGTCGGCTCGGACTTCCCCGTGAACACCTTCGTCACCGATCTGCCCAAGGCCAAGCAGATGGGCGCGCTCGCGCTGTTCGGTGAGAACTACGGCGACGAGGTGCGCGTAGTGGAGATCGGCGGACCGTTCTCGATGGAGCTGTGCGGTGGTACGCACGTACAGCATTCCTCGCAGATCGGCCCGATCACCGTGCTCGGCGAATCGGCGATCGGTTCCGGTAAGCGACGCGTCGAGGCCTTCGTCGGCCTGGACTCGTATAGGTATCTGGCGAAGGAGCGTGCCCTGCTGGCCGGTGTCGCGTCCTCGTTGAAGGTGCCTTCGGAAGAGGTGCCTGCGCGCGTCGAGCAGCTCGTGGAGCGGCTGAAGGTGGCCGAGAAGGAGCTCGAGCGCACCAAGATTGCCACGGTGCTCGCTTCGGCGGCCAAGTTCGTGGACGAGGCCGAGCGGGTCGGTAGCGTGCTGCTGGTGGCCGCGGCCGCGCCCGAAGGCGTCACCGCCGGTGACCTGCGTACCCTCGCCACCGATATCCGCGGCCGGTTCGGCACCGAACCTGCGGTCGTCGTGCTGCTCGGCAATGCCGATGGCAAGGTCCCCTTCGTCGTGACGGTCAACAAGAGCGCGCAGGTTCTCGGCTTCAAGGCCGGAGACCTGGTCTCGAGCTTCGGCCCGAGCATTTCCGGTCGTGGCGGCGGCAAGCCGGAGATGGCGCAGGGTGCCGGTTCGGACCCCTCGGGTATCGAAGTCGGTCTGGCCTCGGTCCGTGCCCAGGTGGCCGAACTCGCCCGGTGATGGGCGACTCGGAGAGTCATCGTCCCTCGCCCGACACCGACCCCGGCCGCGGCAGGCGGATCGGCATCGATGTCGGCAGTGTCCGGATCGGGGTCGCCTCCAGCGACCCGGACGGCATGCTCGCCACGCCCGTGGAAACAGTGGCGCGCGCAAAGCCGAATAGGCGCGCGCCCGGACCAGCAAGCGACATTTCCAGAATTGCCGAAATTGTGCGGGAATACGAGGCCGTCGAGGTCATCGTCGGTCTGCCACGGACATTGCGCGGGGAAAAAGGGACCGCAGCCGATGCGGCGATGGCGTTTGCGGAGCATTTGCGCGCAGTCATAGCCCCGGTGCCTATCCGACTTTCCGACGAACGTTTGACTACGGTGTCAGCTGCACGTGCATTGCGGGACAGTGGAGTTCGCGCGCGTGGCCAGCGGCAGGTGATCGATCAGGCGGCCGCCGTAGCGATCCTGCAGGGATGGTTGGACGAACGGAGTGCGGTGTTGAAGTCGGCCGAAGCGGCGTCTGATTCCGGAGACGGTGCATGACGGATCGATGGGCGCGAGCCGAGGAACGTTTCCGTCAGCGCGAGGCTGAGCGGCGTTATCGGCGAAACGACCAGGCATGGGAGGACTACGACGACGACACCACGGTCATTCCGCGCTATACCGACGAAGATCACGACGAGGTGCTCGCGGCCGAGCGTTCGCGGCGTGCGACCCAGCACGGGGAACCGCGGCGTGGGCGGCCGCAGCGGACCGATGGAGCGGAGCCGCGGCGGGCCCGCGGTGCCGGGGTGGGTGGACGCTCCGGTGCCGCGTCCGCGCGCTCCGGGCGCACCAGGCCCGACCGCGGCGGGAGCCGGGCAGACGAGGAGCGTGCGGAGTCCCGCTCGGAGCGTCGGCGCAGTACGCCCACGCGCGGCCGACGGTCTCGGGCGGCCTCCCGTAAGGCCGCCGAGCGCAAGAAACGGCGCCGGAATCTGTGGCTGATCGGTGCGCTGTTCGTGGCACTGTTCGCCGGTGCCGCGGTATTCGCGGGGATGAAAGTGGTCAAGATGTTCGGCGCGCCCGAGGATTTCGCGGGTCCGGTTGGACCGCTGGTGGTGGTGCAGGTCCATCCGGGCGATACGTCGAACCAGATCGCGGAGGAGATGCACAACAAGGGCATCGTCGCGAGCAGTGAGGCCTTCTTCCAAGCGGCCGTGCGCAATTCGAATATGAATTCGGTGCAACCCGGCTACTACGCGATCCCGAGTCACAGCCCGTCCACGCAGGCGGTGACGGCACTGCTCGGCAAGAGTTCGCGGGTCGGCAATCTGGTCGTCTCCGAGGGACGGCAGCTGCACGACCAGCAGGACGTGAATACCGGCTCGCGCAAGGACGGCATCTACCGCAAGATCGCCGACGCCAGCTGCGTCGGCACCGGTACGAATCAGAAATGCATCACTTACGACCAGCTCGATGCCGCCGGTGCGGGTGCGGATCTGACCGCCCTCGGCGTGCCGAGCTGGGCCGAGCAGCGGGTGCGTGACGTACCCGACCGCAGCAGGCAGCTGGAAGGTCTAATCGCCGCGGGCACCTGGGATTTCGATCCCAGTGGGACGCCGGATCAGATTCTGAAGCAGTTGGTGAGTGCGAGTGCGCGCAGCTACGAGTCGACCGGTCTGCTGCAGTCCGGCGCCGAGACGAAGCTGAATCCATATCAAACCCTGATCGCCGCCTCGCTGGTGGAACGCGAGGCACTGCCGCAGGATATGGGCAAGGTGGCGCGGGTGATCGTGAACCGGCTCGCCGAGAACCAGCCACTACAGTTCGACTCGACGGTGAACTACGCACTGGACCGCACCGAGGTCGCGACCACCGACAGCGACCGGGCCAAGCGCACGCCGTGGAACACCTACGCCATGCCGGGACTGCCGGCGACCCCGATCTCCGCGCCATCGTTGAATGCGATGCGCGCCGTGGAGAATCCGGAGCCGGGGACGTGGTTGTACTTCGTGACGGTCGACAAACAGGGGACCACCTTGTTCACCGAGAGCTACAGCGAACATCTGCGCAATATCGAAAAGGCCAGGCAGAGCGGAATTCTCGACAGTGGGCGGTGAGGCGATGACGCAAACCCGCAAAGCGGCTGTGCTCGGTAAGCCGATCGCGCATTCGCGGTCGCCGCAGCTGCATCTTGCGGCCTACCGTGCGCTCGGGCTCGATTGGAGCTATGAGCGGATCGAATGTTCGGCCGAGGAGTTGCCCGGTCTGGTCGATGGGCTCGGACCGGAATGGGTCGGACTTTCGGTGACCATGCCGGGTAAAGAGGCCGCGCTGGCATATGCGAGCGAACGCACCGAACGGGCGGTTCTGGTGGGCTCGGCCAACACCTTGGTTCGGATCGGCTCGCAGGATTGGCGTGCCGACTGCACCGACGTCGACGGTGTGCTCGGCGCGTTGCGCGGCGGTGGTGTCGGCGAGTTGACCGAGGCCGTCGTACTAGGTGCGGGTGGAACCGCACGTCCGGCGCTGCTCGCATTGTCCGAACTCGGTGCCAAGGCGGTCACCGTTGTCGCCCGCGATGCCGGAAGGGCGCGCAACGCAGTGGACCTCGCTGAGCAACTCGGTATGACCACCGTCGTGATCGGCTTCGACAAAGACGCATTGCGCACGGCGTGCGCGGTGACCGGTGCCGTGGTGAGCACGATCCCGGCCGAGGCGGCCGCGGTTGTCGCCGAGGCGGTGGCGGTAGCCCCGGTGGTGCTCGACGCGATCTACAACCCGTGGCCGACGCCGCTGGCTGTTGCGGTCGCGCGGGCAGAGCACACCGTGGTGGGCGGACTGGAGATGCTGCTGAACCAGGCCTACGGACAGGTCGAACAGTTCACCGGCCGCCCGGCTCCGCACGCGGAGATGGCCGCGGCGATAAATCTGTAACCGGTTCTCATTTGGATCCGGCCGACTCGAGGCTATGGTGTTGACCATGAATGGTTGGGTGTTGCGGGCCATCGGGCTCGGTGCGCTGGTCGTTTTCCTGCGTGCCGCGTTGGGCTTCGCGATGGTGTACTGGCCGACCCAGGGCAGTTGGATGCGACCGCTGTGCCTGGTGGTGCTGCTCGCCGCGGTGGTGTTCTGGGGTGTGCTGGATGGCCGCAAGGACCGTGAGGTCCATCCGGATCCGGAGCACGGCTCCGACCTCACCATCCTGTGGCTGAAGACCGCGGCTGCCGCGGGTCTGGGCAGCGGTGTGGTTTCGTGGCTGCTCGACTGGCTGCCCCGCTTCGATCTCGGCGATAACGGCCTGCTCTTCGAGCTGACGGCGGGCGCGTCCTTCATCATCCTGCTGGTCTTCATCCCGGGCCTCATCGGCATCGGCATCGGCCGCATCATTGCCGACCGCCAGATCGACAAGTCTGCCAAACGGTCGACACCCCAGGCACCGGGCGCCGCCGCGACTCCCGCGTAGCCGCTGGCGAATTCGATTGGAGGCGACCTTCATCGGCCGATACGGCCACGAGGGTCGCCTTCGTTTTCCGGATGGGCCGCAGCGCCTGTTCAGGTGCTGAGTTCGCCCATCCAGCGGGCGGGCCGATGCCGATGTGCGTGCGGCCGAGATCGTGACGCAAAAGCGGCGCAACCGACCGAATCGGATGCGCCGCTTCGCTGTTCGCGACTACAGCAGGATCGCGCCGCTGCTGGCGCTGTCCTCGCGGGCGATCGCCGAATAGGCGGCGGCCAGCAGGGTAGGGTCCGGGCCTTCGAGGCGGCCGGGCTTGGCGAGGCCGTCGAGGACCACGAAACGCAGCACGCCGGAGCGGGTTTTCTTATCGGTCTGCATGGCGTCGAGGAGTTGCGGGAGGGCGTCGGCGTCGTAGCTGGTCGGCAGGCCGACGCTGGCCAAGACGCTGCGATGGCGGTCGGCGGTGGCATCGTCGAGGCGACCGGCGAGTCGGCCGAGTTCGGCGGCGAAGACCAGGCCCACCGACACGGCCGCACCGTGACGCCAGCGGTAGCGCTCGCGGCGCTCGATGGCGTGGCCGAGAGTGTGGCCGTAGTTGAGGATCTCGCGCAGGCTGGCTTCCTTGAGGTCGGCGGCAACGACATCGGCTTTCACCTGGATGGCGCGGCGGATCAATTCGGGCAGCACATCACCGGTCGGGTCGAGCGCGGCCTCCGGATCACGCTCGACCAAGTCCAGGATCACCGGGTCGGCGATGAAGCCGGCCTTGATGATCTCGGCCATCCCCGCGACGATCTCGTTGCGCGGGATTGTCTCCAGAGTCGCCAGGTCTACCAGCACCGCGGCCGGTTCGTGGAAGCTGCCGACGAGGTTCTTGCCCGCCTCGGTATTGATACCGGTCTTACCACCGACGGCCGCGTCGACCATGGCCAGCAGCGTGGTCGGCACATGCACGATATGCACTCCGCGCATCCAGGTCGCGGCGACGAATCCGGCCAGATCGGTAGCCGCACCGCCGCCGAGCGATACCACCACGTCATTGCGGGTCAGGCCGATGCGGCCGAGCACCTCCCAGCAGAAGCCGGCCACGGCCAGATCCTTACCTGCCTCGGCATCCGGGATTTCGACGCGGTGCGCGTCGATACCCTTGTCGGCCAAGGCCTTGCGCACCACCTCGGCGGTTTCGGCCAGCGGCGGCTGATGGAAGATCGCGACGGTGCGCACGCCGGTAGTCGCGCCGACGACCGACTCGACGAGCTCGCCGAGCAGGCCGCGGCCGATGATCACCGGATACGGATCGGCGGTGCGGACCTCGATCCGACTCGGCTCGGTCGGGCTGGTCGGCTGCTGCTCAGCTGGGCTGATGGGTCGCTCGCTTCGCTCACTCACGTGTACTCGGCTCCGATTCTGTGCGTGCTGATTGTTTGAGCGCTCGCGCGCGGGCGCGACGTGCCCGGGTGCGGCGGGACCGGCTCCCGGGTGTCGCTGGGTCACCGGATCCTTCGGAACCGGCACGCCCGCTGGCGATTTTGCCGGTGGGCTTGGGGCGATCGACTGTTGCGGTATCGGTCGGGATCCGGACGGCCGCGGTGATATTGCCGCTGGACTCGAGCCGCTCGGTCGCCGCGGATTCGGTGCCGTCCGCCTGTGCGGCGGCGGCCCGACTCCGCGCGGCCGCCCGCGCCCGGGCGGCGCGCCGGGCTCGGGATCTATTGCTGCCCTGCGGTTTCGGCGCTGCGATGTCCGGCGTAGTTCCGCTCGAGTCGGGCTCCGCTTCTTGCGGCAGTACCGATTCCATGCCCAGCTTCGCCATGATCATCCGCACCACCCGACCAGGACTGCGACCGTCGGTGCGCACCCGCACCGTGGCAACCTCCCGATACAGCGGTCTGCGCTTGCGCATCAGCTCGCGATATTTCGCAACCGGATCCACACCATTGAGCAGCGGTCGCTGGGTACTCGCGCCGGTGCGCCGAAGTCCTTCGGCCACACTGATTTCCAGATACACCACGGTGCGATTGCGCAACAGCGCCCTGGTGTCCTCGGACAGCACGGCCCCACCGCCGAGCGAGACCACACCGCGTTCGGCGAGGATGGCGCGACGCACCACCTGCTCCTCGATCCGGCGGAATTCCGGTTCGCCGTCCTCGGTGAAGATCTCCGGGATGGTGCGTCCGGTCTCGCGCTCGATTCCGGCATCGGTGTCGTAGAGCTCGACACCGAGTTCCCTGGCGAGCTTGCGGCCGATCGTCGACTTCCCCGCCCCCGGCGGTCCGACCAGCACCACGCGCGGTGCGCGCGGATCGGACTGCACGATCATTGCGGCACGTGTGGTCGGGTGCCGATGCGCTTGACGTAGCTGGTGATGTTGTCGACGGTCTCGACCAGTGAATCACCGCCGAACTTCTCCAGCGCGGCCTGCGCGACGACCAGCGCGACCATGGTCTCGGCGACCACACCCGCGGCGGGCACGGCACAGACATCCGAGCGCTGGTGGATGGCGACAGCCTCTTCGCCGGTGGTCATATCGACCGTGGACAGCGCGCGCGGCACCGTCGAGATCGGCTTCATCGCGGCGCGCACGCGCAGCGGCTCGCCATTGGTCATACCGCCCTCGAGACCACCGGCACGGTTGGTCGAGCGCAGCACGCCGTCCGGTCCCGGCTTCATCTCGTCATGTGCCTGGCTGCCGCGGCGGCGCGCGGTTTCGAAACCGTCGCCGACCTCGACACCCTTGATCGCCTGAATCCCCATGAGCGCGCCCGCGAGGCGCGAATCCAGCCGATCCGCGCCGCTGATGAACGAACCCAATCCAACCGGTAGCCCGTCCACGACCACCTCGACCACACCACCGAGAGTGTCGCCGTCCTTCTTGGCGGCCTCGATCTCGGCGATCATCGCGGCCTCGGTGTCCTTGTCGAATGCGCGCACCGGACTCTCGTCGATCGCGGCCAGGTCGGCGGCTGTCGGCACGATCCCAGTGGCATTGGCGGCGGTACCGATCGAGACGACATGCGAGATGACCTCGACGCCGAAGGCTTGGCGCAGGAAATTCCTGGCGACCGTGCCCGCTGCGACGCGCGCGGCGGTCTCGCGGGCACTGGCCCGCTCCAAAACATTGCGGGCGTCGTCGAAGTTGTACTTGAGCATGCCCGAGTAGTCGGCGTGCCCCGGCCGCGGCCGGGTCAGCGGTGCGTTGCGCGCCAGATCGGCGAGTTCGTTCTCGTCCACCGGATCCGCGGACATGACCGTCGTCCACTTCGGCCACTCGGAGTTCGCGATCTCGATGGCCACCGGTCCGCCCATGGTGCGCCCGTGCCGCACTCCGCCGATGACGGTGACCCTATCGGCCTCGAACTTCATTCGGGCGCCGCGCCCGTACCCGAGCCGTCGGCGCGCCAACTGTGCGGAGATCTCGTCGGACGTCACCTCGACACCCGCCACCATCCCCTCGAGGATGGTGACAAGAGCGGGACCATGGGATTCTCCGGCAGTTATCCAGCGCAACACGCTGTCCATCTTCCCATGTCGACGGGGGTGCTCTGGCACGCGGCCCGCCGTGATGACCGGCACGGCGGCGTCGTGGCATCGGCTAGCCATACGCCGCCGCCAGGCTCAGCACCGTCGCGACACACATGGCCGGCCCATGGGGAAGCGGACGCGGTCCGGCCCGATCAGCACCGGACCGAATCCGCCAGTGAGCCAATACGGCGAGCCCTGATGCCGCAGTCAGCACGGGTGCGATGAGCGCCGCCCGCACCCATACCTGCGCACCGCCGAGCGCGGCGACCGCGCCGAGCCCGACGGCCAGTTTCACATCACCCGCCCCGAGTGCGGCCGGTGCGATCAAGTGCACCAATAAATATGGCGTCGCCAACAAGATCGAACCGACCGCAGCGGCTGTGAATTGTGTTGTGAACAGCGCATATCCGAAGATGATCAGCGCACCGGAGACGGTGAGCGCGTTGGGCAGTCGGCGCTGCCGGATATCGCTGGCGGTGAGCACCGAGCACCATGCCAGCAGCAGGGCAAAAGCGATGGGGGACATGGCTTTCAGCCTCGTCCGCTCCCGGTCGCGGACGCAGCCCCTGATTTCGGATTGGGGATAACCGATCGATATGTGAACATCGATCGCCTCGCTCGAATACCGGTAAACCTGTGTTTAATGCGGGATCTGCGGCGTGTCGGCGGTAGTTTTGAGACATGTCTGCTGATCACGCGGGTCCTGGGCCCGACTACGCGGCGCGCCGTGGCGCACTGCGCAGTCTGCTGGTGGAGAACGAGGTCGACGCGCTGTTGGTCACCGATCTGGTGAACATCAGGTACCTGACCGGCTTCACCGGGTCCAATGCCGCACTGCTGGTGACCTCCTGGGATATGCGTAATTCCGAGGAGCGCACCGTGATCGGCACCGACGGGCGCTATCTTGGCCAGGTCGCCGAACAGGTGCCGGATCTGCGCGCCGAAATCGCCAGGGCCACCGCCCGGCGGATCGTGGAACTCGCAGGGGAGTGGCAGCTCGGCCGGGTCGGCTACGAGAGCCATATCGTCACCGTCGACCAGCATCGCGGATTCATCGAGCAGAAGACCGGATTGGAATTCGTCGCCACTCCGGGGCTGGTCGAACAGCTGCGCATGGTCAAGGACGCTTACGAGATCGAACAGTTGCGTGCCGCCTGCGCCGCAGGGGACGCCGGGCTGGCGACCCTGCGGGAACGCGGCGGCCTGCGCCCCGGCCGTACCGAGCGCGAGGTCGCCAGGGATCTGGAATGGGCGATGTTCGAACACGGCGCCGATGCGGTCGCCTTCGAGACCATCGTGGCGACCGGTGCGAACTCCGCCATCCCGCATCACCGGCCCACCGGAGCGGTCCTGACCACTGGCGATTTCGTCAAGATCGACTTCGGCGCCGTGGTCGGCGGCTACCACTCCGATATGACCCGCACCTTTGTACTCGGCACCGCATCCGACTGGCACCGAGAGGTGTACGCGCTGGTCGAGGCGGCCCAGCGGGCCGGACGCGAGGCGCTGAAGCCCGGGGCGCCGGTCACCGACGTGGATGCGGCCGCTCGTGCGGTGATCGAGGCGGCCGGGCACGGGAAGCTGTTCGTGCACGGTCTCGGACACGGTGTCGGACTGCAGATCCACGAAGCGCCGGGAATCGCCAAAACCGGAACCGGTACACTTCTGTCTGGCGTGGCGGTGACCGTCGAACCAGGTGTGTACTTCCCCGGCCGCGGCGGCGTCCGGATCGAGGACACGCTCGTGGTGCGCGAGGGGGGCCCGGATCTGCTCACCAACACCAGCAAAGACCTGACCGTCGTCGAATGATGCCGGTCACCGAGAGCGCATATCCAGAACTAGGAGATCCGAGAACAGTGGCGGACACCAGCGACTTCAAGAACGGCCTCGTGCTGAAGATCGACGGTCAGCTCCAGCAGATCATCGAATTCCAGCACGTCAAGCCGGGTAAGGGCCCTGCCTTCGTGCGGACCAAGCTGAAGAACGTGCTGTCCGGCAAGGTCGTCGACAAGACCTTCAACGCGGGCGTCAAGGTGGAGACCGCCACCGTCGACCGCCGCGATATGACCTACCTGTACCACGACGGTTCGGATTACGTCTTCATGGACGGCGAGACCTTCGACCAGATCTCCATCTCCGAGGAGACCATCGGCCCCGGCGCCCGGTTCCTGCTGGAGAACATGCTCGTTCAGGTCGCCACCCACGAGGGCGCCCCGCTCTACGTCGAGCTGCCGGTCACCGTCGAACTCGAGGTGCAGCACACCGACATCGGCCTGCAGGGCGATCGCTCCACCGGCGGAACCAAGCCCGCCACGCTGGAGACCGGCGCCGAGGTGCAGGTCCCGCTGTTCATCAACACCGGCGACAAGCTGCGCATCGATTCGCGCGACGGCAGCTACCTCGGCCGCGTGAACGCCTGATCGCCCACCCCGCGGCAGTAGCGACAGGCCCGGAGGCGGTAGCGCAGCGTGACCACGGAGGGACCCGCTGCTGCCGCCATCAGACACTGCGAACAGGGATAATGAGTGCTGTGGCGGAACAGCCCATAGACAAGAAGTCCACATTCAAGAAGCTCGGCGCGCGTCACAAGGCCCGCCGCCGGGCGGTCGATCTGCTCTTCGAGGCGGAGGCCCGCGATGTGGACGCGGCCGACCTGCTCACCGAGCGGGTCGAACTGGCCACCCAGGATCAGGCGGTCGCCCCGGTGCACGCCTATACCCACACCCTGGTCGAGGGCGTCGCCGACGATCTCGATCGGGTGGATGGCACCATCGAGTCCTACCTCAAGGACTGGGAGCTGTCCCGGCTGCCCGCCGTGGACCGCGCCATCCTGCGGATCGCGGTGTGGGAGTTGTTCCACGCCAACGATGTTCCGCCGGTGGTCGCGGTCGACGAGGCGGTGGAGTTGGCCAAGGAGCTGTCCACCGACGATTCGCCCGGATTCGTCAACGGTGTGCTCGGCCAGGTCGTGCTGGTCGCCCCGCAGGTGCGCGCCGCCGCCGCGGCGACCAGGGCACCGCGTCCGGAGTCGCAGGCGTGATCAACAAGTATCTGGTCATGGCGATGCGCAAGCCGTCGTTCGACCCGGCCGTGATCGAGCCGCACAAGCAGTTCCTGGACGAATTGCTCGAGCGCGGGCAGTTGGTGGAGAGCGGTCGGTTCACCGACGGCACCGGCGGTGCGTATGTGATCAACGCCGAAAGTCTGGAAGCCGCAAGGGAAATCGCGTTCACCGACCCGGTGCACACCACCGGCTCCTCGGAGCTCACCGTGTACGAGTGGGAGATCGCCGTCTCCGCCTGATTGCCGTCGGCCCCGGCCGCACACCGAAATGGTGTGCGGCTGTTGACGTTTCAGGGCCGATCGCGATCCGGTGCCATAGCCGCTCCGAGCTCCCGCTGGTGGGTGTACTGGCCCAGCGGGAGCGAACCGCGAGGACCGTCTCGCGGAATCGGGCGTGCCCGGCGCCGCGGTGCGCACCGACGGGTGTGCACCGCTTTCGGCGAACCTTGGCACGGTTCGATCCTGGTTCCTCAACTGCACTCGAGGTCAAGATTCCGCTGTGTGGTCTGGGTCACTCACGGTGAGCACGATCTTTCCGCTGGCTCGGCCCTGCTCGATGAGGCGGTGTGCCTGCCTGCTCCAGTGGCAGCACCGTTTCCACCAGTGGGCGCAACTGCCGCCGCTCGACCAGGTCGGTCAGTACTTCGAGGTCGGCGCGGTCGGATTCCACCAGGTAGCCGCTGGCGCGCTCCGATTCATGCACCGGCACAACGGATCACCGGAATAGCGTCGGCGCGATATCACGCGCCGTTATCCTGTGCGAGAGCGGTGTCGACTCCCTCGAGTTTTGCCAGGACATGCTCCAGGTCCTGGAGCAGAATTGCGAGGGCGGGCGGATACGCGAGCGCCGGTCGTCCGTTGATCATTTCATCGACTGATTTGGCCCGTCGCTGCGCGGCTTCGACATAACCGCGCAGGCTGGCGACTTGATCCTTCGGCGGAGCAAGGATGTTCTTGCCCAGCAGTGACTCCAGGTCCCGCAATGCTTTGAGCGAGTCGGAGGTCATCACCGTGAAAGCGCCCCAGAGCTCATCCTCCTGCGGGACCTCGAACTGGGTGGACAGCGCTTCGTAGGCCTCGTTGCGGCGGGCAACTGCCTCGTGCAGATCGCGCAGCGCCTCTCTGAGCAGGTACCTGGCTTGCTCGGGAAAGGGATAGCTGGGGAGCTGCATCTGCTGGCTGCCGACCGCGCGACCGATCTGGGCCGCATTGTGGAGTGCCTCGTCGAGATCCTGCATCACCACCGAGAGATACGGCGCCACGAGATAGAACCGCGGCGACTTGGCCTGCAAGTCGTAATACTCGACGGCACGGTTGTTGGCGGCGGTCAGATTTCTTATCAGCAGCGCGGTTTGCTCATAGACGCCGTCGCGATGCAGTGTCTCCTCCCGGGCCCGGTTCAGCGCTTCTACCACCTCGGGCGCGGTGCCCTCCTGGATGAGTTGCACCGCGATATCGACACCGTTGCGGCTGAACGCTTTGGTGAAGCAGAAGGTGCTGATGGTCAGCGTGGCGCCGAGCACGAAATCCGGCTGCACCTCGTAGATCTTGTGTAGATTTCCCCTGGCCAGCATCGTCACCGCGATCAACACACCGATACCGACGCCAGCCCACAGGATCTGGGTGCGGGTCGTCCTCAGGAGAGCGGCAAGCATCCCGCTGCGCCGCTCCGTGCCGGCAGAAGCCATTCGATACTCCGTTGATCGTTCGAGCCACGAAATCGAGGAGTGGGCATCGGAGACCATTGGCCGGTCAGCGGCCGAACCCCCCGTCGCGGTTGCATTCACAGGGTACGCACAATTCTGCCGTCGCGGACCGACTAATCGGGTGGAAGTTACCCTGAGTCCGTCGGATGACCGGTGGCATTCCGATTGGGCCCCTTGCGTATTGGCCTGAGCCATGCCGATGGCGTGCTTCAGGAGGGCGGCGGGACGCGGTGAGTTCCACCGCGCAGCTCGAATTCGATTGACTGAAGGTGACCGCAGCGCTGCCGACGGCCGAGCAGCCCGAACTCCTCGAACCGGAATAAGAGATTGATAGCCTTATTCTCGCAATGTTGCCATGGGGAAGGAGATCGGTCATGGCCGAGAATGAGAGCGCGCAGTCCGATCTGGCGGACTTGCTCGATGGTGGATGCACGACGGATCAGGCGTGGGAGCTGTTCGATAGATTGCCCGCGGCCAGGGTTGCGGAGGTGACCGTCGGCCGCTGGCGGGGCGAGGAACTGGATACCGGGCATCCGATGGCCGGGGTGCTGGTCGCCTCGGGCTGGTACGGCAAGCAGTTCGATGATCCGGAGTCGGTGCATCCACTGCTGTTCGCCGACGAATCGGGAAATATCTTCGCAGTCGATCCGCGGCGGGTGCCGCTCGGTCTGGTCGGTAAGGTGCCGGTCGCGGGCGTGCGGACGGCGCGGAAGCTATTGCCCGTCGTTGCCCCGGCGATCCGAACTCGCAGGCCGACAGCACGTTTGCGCGATATCGAATACCGCGGTGCGGTGGGTGCCGCGATGGTTTACGACCAGCTGCCGATCATCGACCACTTCCGCCGCGTGGATGTAGATACGCTACTCGGGGTGATGGATATGCGAGGGATGACCGAGCCGTACTTTTTCGTTCTCCGCCGCTGATCTGATCGTTGCCGCAGCGGTTACGGGCCTTGGGCTCGACGGAGCGGCATACCATTGAAGTCGGCCAGGGAAACCGCTACATCCGCGCCCGCGGAATGTCCGTCCGGCGCGTGCGCACGGAGGGAGGTCGGGGCAATGGAACGTACGACGTGTTTGGTGGTTGGTGGTGGACCGGCGGGGATGGTGCTCGGGCTGCTGCTGGCTCGCGCTGGTATCGATGTCACCGTCCTGGAGAAACATAACGACTTCCTGCGTGACTTCCGCGGCGACACAGTACATCCAACGACCCTGGACCTGCTCGATGAACTGGGTCTCGGCGAGGAGTTCGCGAAACTACCCGCGCGCAAGCTGCAGCAGATCCAGCTGCCGATCCGCGGGTCGGTGCAGACGGTATTCACCCTGGAACATTTGCCGGGTACGCACAAATACATCGCGATGGTGCCGCAGTGGGATCTGCTGGACCTGTTGGCGGGGGCGGCCGATCGGGAGCCGGGTTTCCGGCTGCGCATGAATACCGAAGCGACAGCAGTGATTCGGGAGGACGGCCGGGTCGCCGGTGTCGCCTACCGGACCAGAGACGGCGAAACCGGCGAGATCCGCGCCGATCTGACCGTGGCTTGCGACGGCCGAAACTCGGTGCTGCGGGCCGAGGTCGGACTCGGCTCGCGAAGTTGGCCGACACCGATGGATGTGTGGTGGTTCCGTTTGCCGCGCACCGATATCGACCCCGCCGGTTTGATCGGACTGCTCAGCGCCCACCGCGCCGCTGTCATGTTCGATCGCGGTGACTATTGGCAGGTCGCAACCCTCATCGCCAAGGGCGGCGACGCGGCGGCCCGGCGCGGTCCGGTCACCGAAATCGTGTGCAGTATGGCCGATTCGGCACCGTGGTTGCGTGACCGGGAGGATGCGCTGCGCGACTGGGACGAGGTGAAACTACTCGATGTGAAATTGGACCGCCTCACCAAGTGGTACACCGACGGCCTGCTCTGCATCGGCGACGCCGCTCACGCCATGTCACCCGCCGGCGGAGTCGGCATCAACCTGGCCATCCAGGACGCCGTCGCCACCGCGAGAATCCTTGCCCCACCGTTGACTTCGGGCACCCTGACCACCCACGACCTGGCCAGGGTGCAGCGTCGCCGCACCCTGCCGACCGCCGTCACCCAGGGCTTGCAACGTATCCTGCACACCGCCGTATTCCGCCCCGCCCTGTCCGGCCGAATCGATATCGCCAACGCCGCAACGACTCCGTTGCCGCTACGCATCCTGCGCCGAATTCCGGTCGTCCGCACCCTCCCCCCATTCCTGATCGCCCGAGGGATACTCCCAGAACACGCCCCCGCTTTCGCTCGCCGCCCCTGACACAGCCGGTGGATGCACTCGGTGCAACTATGCAGGCCGGGCACCGAATGCTCTGGGGAAACATCATGGGCCACAATCTATTTCGATGTCCGTATGCACTTTCGATGACGGCGACGGCGCGGCGGATATCCGCGGTGCATCAGGGACACAGGACGATCTTGCCGATGGGGGAACGCTGCTCGATGAGCTGGTGGGCTTTGGCCGCCTCGTCGAGGGGGAGAACGGAATCGATTCGGGGAGTGAGTGTTCCGGAAGTGGCTCGGTCGAGGGCGGCGGCACCGGAGCGGGATACCTCGGTGAGCCAGGCCGGGCCGGCGCAGGCGGTGAGGGTGAGGCCGTGGGGGAGTAAGTCTGTTGTGGATATCTGGGCGGGGGCTCCGGAGAGCCAGCCGTAGCTGAGGATTCGGCCGCGTACCGGGGTCATGGCTGGCAGTAGATCTCGAGCGGTGCCGCCGCCGATGGAATCGAAGACGACGTCGAGTGTTGTGCCGCCGAGGGCTTCGCGCAGCCGGGCCGGCCAGTCCGGCGCATTGTGGTCGATGACCTCGTTCGCTCCCAATGCCAATGCCCGCGCGGACTTTTCCGGACCGCCGGCGGTCGCGATGACGCGCGCGGCGCCGAATTCCTTGGCGAGTTGGGTGAGTGCGCTGCCGACTCCTGTTGCGGCGGCTTCGATCAGGACGGTTTCGGTGCCGGTGAGCGCCGCCTTCGCGAGCAGAGGCAGTGCCACCGATCCGTCCATCAGGACAGCCGCAGCGTCTTCCGACGAGAGGGCATCCGGGATCGTGATCGCGGAAAATGCTGGTGCACAGACGAATTCGGCGTAGGAACCGCAGCCTGCGGTGGCCACCGCGACCCGCCGGTCCAGCAGTGCCGAGTCGACCCCGTCTCCGATCTCGACGACCACTCCGGCGGCCTGGAAACCGAAAACCACCGGTGTTTCGACAGGCATCGGGAACTCACCCGAGCGCAGTTTGGTCTCCGGGAACAGCACCGGAATCGCCTCGGCGCGGATTACCAGTTCGCCGGGGCCTGGATGCGGTACGGCGACATCTTGGGCGACCAGGACCTCGGGTCCGCCGACGCCCGTCATTACGATTGCTTTCATTGCTAACTCCATAACTTGACTGTCGGTCCAGATGTCTCGGAACAATATGGACCGCCGGTCAGGTTGTCAATGAAGGTGGTGGAATGACCGACGAACGCCCGAGGGAACGGGCGGATGCCGCGCGTAACCGGCAGGCGATCCTGGCCGCGACGGCCGCCCTGCTCGCCGAACACGGCGCCGACGCACTCACCATGGATCGAGTCGCGGCGGCCGCCGGGGTCGGCAAGGGCACTATCTTCCACCGCTTCGGCAATCGCGCCGGATTACTGCACGAGATGATCGCCGAGAGCACCTTCGCCTTGATGGATGCCGTCCGGAGCGGACCGCCGCCGCTGGGTCCAGGGGCGGCGCCCGGGGAGCGACTACTGGCCTTCTTCGACGCCTTCGTGCGAATGATGACCGACAACATCGAGGTGACGGTCGCCTATCTACAGGGCCCGCCGCATCCGCGTGCCACCGAAATCCACGAATTCTGGGATGCGCACATCACCGCGCTGTTGCGGGAGGCCCGCCCGGACCTGGATGCCGAAGTGGTCGGCAGGCTGCTGTTCGGTGCACTGGGTGGCGAACAGGTGCCGCGACTGGCTCGTGCCGGAGCTACCGAACGGCTGCGCGCGGCGGTTCGTGCACTCGTCGAATCTGTGCTGCGCGCGCCCTAGTCCCTGGCGAGAATGGCGTCGAAACGTTCGTCGGCGCTGTCGAGCTGGTGCAGGATATGCCGTTTGACGTGCTCGGCGAGCGGGGTATCCGAGCGGGTGACGAGGTCGCGGTAGACATCGGTGAGCGGGCGGTACTTGGTGGCGAGTTTGTGCATCGCCGGTCCGTCGGCGTAGAGGATGCCGACGCCATTGTCGGTGAAGTCGGAGAGTTTGACGATGCGGGCCCACGGCGCCCGATCGAGATTGGCCGACACATGTTCGCGGTATTGCGCGTGCTGATCTATGTCCGGATCCGGTTCCGGATTGGTGACGGCGGCGACGAGTTCGGCGACCCGGGTGCCGAACCGGGCCGAGAGTTCGGCTAGAGCGGCATCGGTCGGCGAACCGGGACGCGCTCCGGCCAGTTCTTCCGGGTGATCCTCGACCGAATCGTGCAGCAGCCCGGCCGCGACGACGTCCGGGTCCCGCACCTCGTAGTGGCTGACGATCCGAATCGCAACGCGCAGTAGGTGACTCAGATACGGCTCGCGGCCGTAGCGATCCTCGCGGTGCAGTTCGGTAGCCAGGTCCAATGCCTGGGTGAGCCGTTCGGTATCGGACAGTTCCGCGATTTCCAGCAGTAGTCGTTCACGCAGTCCGCTTTCGCCGTAAACCTCGCTGATCGTATGCAGCGGCATCACGGCCAAAACCCCCGCCCCAGGATTGGTCATATGGCCAATCTATCGGGAGAGGCCGTGCACCGCTGTGCTCTGGACCATTGTTCAACCACGCGCAAATAATCCGTTGCCTCGTCGTGGCGGCCGTGTTCTCCTGGAACGCACGCGAGGCAGAACTAGGGTGTGGTCGACCGTGGTGTCCGCGACCACAGGCTGAATTGTCGGTGCGCTCATGCAGATCAGCTTCTTATCTCAACCGTGGTTGAGGACGACAAGCCGTCCCGCCGCTGCGTAGTCAGCGCACGCCGCGCGGTCGAAATTGAATGCTGATTCGCGGCCCGGTCGGCCTGCTCGTCTTCGGTACGGCGTGCTCCCAGGTACGCTGGCATGAGCCGCCCATGACCAGCAGATCTCCATGTCCGACCTGAAATCTAAGACTCGCGCCGCCACCGCGCGGTCGCAGCAGCAACGCTCGCGGCGCACCGATCGACACGATGGCGACCATCGTGTCGTCGGTCGCGCCGCGTCCGAAGGTATCGCCGTGCCAGGCCACGCTGTCGCGTCCGTCGCGGTAGTAGCACAACCCGGCCGTGCGGAACGGTTCACCGAGTTCCTCGCGGTAGTGCGCGGTCAGTGCCTCCCGTGCCTCGTCCAATGCTGGATCCGGTAATTCCGCGCCCTCTTCGTAGAAACACAGCAGCCGCGGCACATCCACCACCCGGTCGTACATCGGCCGCCGCTCCGCTTGCCACGGCACCCCATCCGCCAACCGTTCGAATAACACATCCGCCCCCGACAGCCACCCGGGCAACACATCCACCCAGGCCCCATGACTCAACGCCGTCCGGCGCACACCATCGAGCCCGCCCACTTCGATGTCTCCGAATCCGTCCAGCAATGATCCCTGCAGCGGTGTCGACATGCCGTCGAATCTACGCGTTGTCGAACATATGTGCTAGCGAGAAACGGTCATTCAACTCTTGGTGAGAATGTCTCGCGCGATATCGACGGCCGCGGCGTAGCGCTCGTCGTCGGTGAGCGGAAGATCGCCCATCATGGCGGTGCTCCAGCTGATGGCGAGCAGGGCTTCGCGTGCACGGAAGACGGCGAGCGCCGGCTGGTCCGGACCGGCCATCGGGTTCAAGGAACCGGTCCTCGCCGCGGCACGTGCGCAACCTCGCTGCCGCCGCGCGGTGCTCGCCATCGATCTGCGCGAAGACTGGGCAAAGCTGCTCGGGGAGCGCGGATTTCGGCCGGATCTGTCCACGCACTGGGTAGACGAGGGCGTCCTGGGCTACCCGGCCCCATGAACACGCGTTGCACGTGGTCACCGCACTGACCGAATTATCCGCTCCGGGAAGCCGTTTCGGCGTCAGACCGCTTCGCCGTCGACGAAAATGCCCGGCCGTACGCCGAACTCGAACGCCTGGTCCGCGGTGACGACGACGCGGATCGTCCGCGCACCGCCTCGGCGCCGATGCCAGAACCTGGCTGGACGAACACGGCTGGCATACCGAATTCCGTAGCTGGGACGATACGGTCGCCGCGCTGGACCGGCCCGTCGCTTCGAACGATCCGGACATCGGAGTCGTCATCGCGGTCCGCGAAGCGGGAACCGCCCGCAATGCCCGGAGTGTCCGAACCGCGCGCGGCCCGCTCACAGCGGGATATGCCTGGTTAAAGCAGTGCGAACGGCGCTGCTAGGCTGCATGCCGTAAAGACATCCTTTAACGGACCGTCCGGTGAGGCGGGGAAGGAGGTCGGCATGGCTGTGCCCGAGGACCGGGCCGCCAAGTCCGGCGCTGCCGAAACGTCGCAGCGACACACCCCGGAGTGGGTGAGCGCGGGACGAGAGTTGCTGTCTCCGTCCGACGTCGGCCGGACCATCGCGCGCATCGCGCATCAGATCATCGAAAAGACCGCCCTCGATGCGGGCGAGCCGGACGCGCCGCGTGTGGTGCTGATCGGTATTCCCACCCGCGGCACCACGCTGGCCGCGCGGCTCACCGACAAGATCGAGGAGTTCTCCGGGGTCCGCCCGGCACTCGGCTCACTCGACATCACCCTCTATCGCGACGATCTACGCAGCCGTCCGCACCGCCCGCTCGAGCGCACCTCGGTGCCCGACGGCGGTATCGAGGACGCACTCGTGGTCCTGGTCGACGACGTGCTCTTCTCCGGCCGCACCGTGCGCTCCGCCCTCGACGGTCTGCGCGATCTCGGCCGCCCCCGCGCCGTCCAACTCGCGGTGCTCATCGACCGCGGCCATCGCGAACTCCCGATCCGCGCGGATTTCGTCGGCAAGAACGTGCCGACCTCCCGCAGCGAGGACATCTCTGTATTGCTCACCGAACACGACGGCCGCGACGGCGTCTACTTGCATCAGGAGGAAGCGCAGTGAACCGGCTCGCCGGAGCGAGTGGCTATGAGGTGCGTTTGTGAGACATCTCTTGACGGTGACCGACCTCGATCGTGCCACCGCCACCGAATTGCTCGACGAGGCCGAGCGCTTCGAGCAGGCGCTGCTGGGTCGCGAGGTGAAGAAGCTGCCGACGCTGCGCGGCCGCACCGTGATGACGGTCTTCTACGAGAACTCGACTCGCACCCGGGTCTCGTTCGAGGTCGCGGGCAAGTGGATGAGCGCCGATGTGATCAATGTCAGCGCGAGCAGCTCCTCGGTCGCCAAGGGCGAATCCTTGCGCGACACCGCGCTGACTCTGCACGCGGCGGGCGCCGATGCGCTCATCGTCCGGCACCCGGCCTCCGGCGCGGCGCATCAGATCGCGCGCTGGATGGATGGCTGGGCGGTCGCCGAGGGCAGGCAGGGCCCGGCCATCATCAACGCCGGTGACGGTACCCACCAGCATCCGACGCAGGCGCTGCTGGACGCCCTGACCCTGCGTCAGCGCCTCGGCGATATCGAGGGCAAGCGGATCGTCATTGTCGGCGATATCCTGCACAGCCGGGTCGCGCGCTCGAATGTCTTTCTGCTCGATACTCTTGGCGCCGAGGTGGTGCTGGTCGCGCCGCGCACGCTGCTGCCGGTCGGTGCGGACCTCTGGCCCGCTCGGATCTCGCCTTCGCTCGACGCCGAATTGCCCGGCGCAGATGCGGTGCTGATGCTACGGGTGCAGCAGGAGCGGATGAACGGCGGTTTCTTCCCGTCTGCGCGCGAATACTCGGTCAACTACGGACTTTCCGAGCGCAGGCTGGCACTGCTCGACGAGAACGCGGTCGTTCTGCATCCGGGGCCGATGCTGCGCGGCATGGAAATCGCCTCGCCGGTGGCCGATTCCCCGCAAGCGGCGATCCTGCAACAGGTCACGAACGGAGTGCATATGCGGATGGCCGTGCTGTTCCGGCTGCTGGTCGGTACCCAGGAGGCAGCCGCATGAGCGAACGAAATGAGCGAATCATGTGCCGGTGCGCATGGCGCATGCCGGAGCCGAGCGCCAGCGAGGTGAAGGCATGAGCGTGCTGCTCGAGGGTGTTCGGCCGTACGGCGAGGGCGAGCCGGTCGACGTACTCGTGCGTGACGGTGTAATCGCCGCCATCGGAACCGATCTCGGCATTATCGACGCCGAGGTCATCGACGCGCAGGGCCAGATCCTGCTGCCCGGCTTCGTCGATCTGCATACCCATCTGCGCGAACCCGGCCGCGAGGACACCGAGACCATCGAAACCGGCTCCGCCGCAGCGGCACTCGGCGGTTACACCGCGGTCTTCGCCATGGCCAATACCAACCCGGTCGCCGACTCCGTGGTCGTCACCGATCACGTGTGGCGGCGTGGTCAGGAGGTCGGGCTGGTCGACGTGTACCCGGTGGGGGCGGTCACGGTCGGGCTGGAAGGTAAGCAGCTCGCCGAAATGGGCACCATGGCCGCCGGAGTCGGCGCGGTGCGCATGTTCTCCGACGACGGCCACTGCGTCTACGACCCGCTGCTCATGCGCCGCGCACTGGAGTACTCGAACTCCCTCGGCGTCTTGATCGCACAGCATGCGGAAGAGCCGCGCCTGACCAAAGGCGCTGTCGCGCACGAAGGTCCGACCGCGGCTCGCCTCGGGCTTGCCGGTTGGCCGCGCGCCGCGGAAGAGTCGATCGTGGCCCGCGATGCACTGCTGGCCCGCGACGCGGATGCGCGCGTGCACATCTGCCACGCCTCCACCGTCGGCACCGTCGAGCTGGTGAAATGGGCCAAGGCCCAAGGTATTTCGATCACCGCCGAGGTCACCCCGCACCACCTGCTGCTCGACGACTCGCGCTTGGAGACCTACGACGCGGTCAATAAGGTGAACCCGCCGCTGCGCGAGGTCTCCGACACCATCGCGCTGCGGCAGGCACTGGCCGAGGGCATCCTCGACTGCGTCGCCACCGATCACGCCCCGCACGCCGAACAGGACAAGTGCTGCGAATTCGCCGCCGCCCGCCCCGGCATGCTCGGCCTGGAGACCGCGCTGTCGATCATCGTGCAGACCATGGTCGAACCCGGCCTGCTGGACTGGCGCGGTGTCGCGCGCGTGATGAGCGAGCGTCCGGCGGAAATCGTCGGACTCGACGGCCATGGCCGCCCGATCGAGGTCGGCGAGCCGGCCAATCTCACGCTGGTCGATCCGGATGCGAGCTGGACGGTGCGGGCCGCCGAACTCGCCAGCATTTCGAACAACACGCCGTTCGAGGACATGACGTTCCCGGCTCGGGTGACAACGACGTTGCTCAGAGGCCGGGTAACCGCCCGTGAGGGCAAGGCGGTGGGAGGTTCGTAAATGAGAGTGCTGTTGGTGGTCGGGCTGATCGCACTGTTCGTTCTGTGCGTCTGGCTGATGTACCGGGGCTGGCAGAACCGTGCCGCGCGTCAGGAGGCGCGCATCGGCGAACTACCGCATGTGCCGGGTGATCTCGGCGCTCAGGTGCTCGAGCCGACCACCGGACTGTATCTCGGCAGCACCATCGCGCCGAGCTGGCAGGACCGGATCGCGGTGGGCGACCTGGGTTTCCGGGCCACCGCGGAACTCACACGGTTCGAACGGGGGATTCTGCTCGAGCGCGACGGTGCGACGGTGATCTGGATTCCGCAGGAATCCATTACCGCCGTGCGGACCGAACGTGGACATGCGGGCAAGGTGATGACGGAAGATGGTGTGCTGGTAATTCGCTGGAAGCTGCCCACCGGAACCGAGATAGATACCGGTTTCCGAGGTGACGACAAGACGGTGTACCCGGCGTGGGCCAGGGCGATGACGGGAGACGACGAGGGATGACACAAGAAGCAGCAGCATTGGTGTTGGAGGACGGCCGGGTTTTCCGCGGCACGGCCTTCGGCGCGATGGGCGAAACACTCGGTGAGGCGGTGTTCTGCACTGCGATGACCGGGTACCAGGAGACCCTCACCGACCCCAGTTACCACCGCCAGATCGTGGTGGCCACGGCCCCGCAGATCGGCAATACCGGCTGGAACGACGAGGACGACGAATCCGGCAAGATCTGGGTCGCCGGATACGCGGTCCGCGACGCCTCGCGCGTCGCGTCGAACTGGCGCTCGACCGGCACCCTGCAGGACCAGTTGGACCGTCAGCAGATCGTCGGTATCGCGGGCATCGACACCCGGGCCCTGGTGCGCCACCTGCGCACCCGCGGTTCGATGAAAGCGGGCATCTTTTCCGGCTCGGCGCTCGCCGATGCAGACGAACTGCTGGCCCGGGTCAACGGACAGCCCTCGATGCTGGGGGCGGATCTGGCCGAGGAGGTGAGCACCGACGCGCTGTACACGATCGAACCGAACGGCGACCCGCGCTTCACCGTCGTCGCGGTCGACCTCGGCATCAAGACCAACACCCCGCGCATGTTCGCCCAGCGCGGCATGCGGGTGCATGTGGTGCCGTCGACCGTTTCGCTGGATCAGATCCTGGAGTTGAAGCCGGACGGCGTCTTCCTGTCCAACGGTCCGGGCGACCCGGCAACCCAGGACGGCGCGGTCGCCATCACCCAGGGTGTGCTGGAGCAGGGGCTGCCGCTGTTCGGCATCTGCTTCGGCAATCAGATCCTCGGCCGCGCCTTCGGCCGCAAGACCTACAAGATGAAGTTCGGCCACCGCGGCATCAATATCCCGGTCGTCGAACGCGAGACCGGCCGGATCTCGATCACCGCGCAGAACCACGGCTTCGCGCTGGAGGGCGAACAGGGCGAACAGTTCGACACCCCGTTCGGCAAGGCCGAGGTCAGCCACGTGTGCGCCAATGACGGCACCGTCGAGGGCGTGCGCCTGGTCGACGGACGCGCGTTCTCGGTGCAGTACCACCCGGAGGCCGCCGCCGGACCCCATGACGCCGCCTATCTCTTCGACCGTTTCGCCGGTCTCATGGAAGGAGCCTGATGCCTCGCCGCGAGGATCTGAAGCACATCCTGGTGATCGGCTCCGGTCCGATCGTCATCGGCCAGGCCTGCGAATTCGACTACTCCGGCACCCAGGCGTGCCGGGTGCTGCGGGCCGAGGGCCTGCGGGTATCGCTGGTGAATTCCAACCCGGCGACCATCATGACCGATCCGGAGTTCGCCGATTCGACCTATGTGGAACCGATTACGCCGGAGTTCGTCGAGAAGGTCATCGAAAAGGAGCGCCCCGACGCCATTCTCGCCACCCTCGGTGGGCAGACCGCGCTGAATACCGCGGTCGCCCTGCACGAGCGCGGAGTGCTGCAGAAATACAACGTCGAGTTGATCGGCGCCGATTTCGAGGCCATCCAACGCGGTGAGGACCGGCAGAAGTTCAAGGACATCGTCGCCGAGGTCGGCGGCGAGAGCGCCCGCTCGCGGGTCTGTCACACCATGGAAGAGGTCCGCGAAACCGTCACTGAACTGGGCTTTCCGGTGGTCGTGCGGCCGTCGTTCACCATGGGCGGCCTCGGCTCCGGCATGGCCTACAACGACGAGGACCTCGATCGCATCGCCGGCGGTGGCTTGGCCGCCTCGCCGACCGCCAATGTGCTCATCGAGGAATCCATCCTCGGTTGGAAGGAGTACGAACTCGAGCTGATGCGCGACGGCCGCGACAATGTCGTGGTGGTCTGCTCGATCGAGAATGTGGACCCGATGGGTGTACACACCGGTGATTCGGTCACCGTCGCACCCGCCATGACCTTGACCGACCGCGAATACCAGCGGTTGCGCGACCTGGGTATCGACATCCTGCGCGAGGTCGGCGTCGACACCGGTGGCTGCAATATCCAGTTCGCGGTTAATCCGGCCGACGGACGCCTGATCGTCATCGAGATGAACCCGCGCGTCTCGCGCTCGTCCGCATTGGCTTCCAAGGCAACGGGTTTCCCGATCGCCAAGATCGCCGCCAAGCTGGCCATCGGCTACACCCTGGACGAGATCGTCAACGACATCACCAAGGAAACCCCGGCCTGTTTCGAGCCGACCCTGGACTATGTGGTCGTCAAGGCGCCGCGCTTTGCCTTCGAGAAGTTCCCTGGCGCCGACGCCACGCTCACCACCACCATGAAGTCGGTCGGCGAGGCGATGTCGCTGGGTCGCAACTTCGCCGAGGCACTCGGCAAGGTGCTGCGCTCGCTGGAGACCAAGGCCGCCGGCTTCTGGACCCAGGGCGACGGCAACTGGACCGATACCGAAGCCATCCTCGAAGACCTGCGCACCCCGACCGAGGGACGCATCTACCAGGTCGAGCGGGCGCTGCGGCTGGGCGCGAGCATCGAGGACGTCGCCGCGGCCTCCGGCATCGACCCCTGGTTCGTCGCCGAGGTGGCCGGACTGGTCGAGCTGCGCCGAGAGGTCATCGACGCACCCGTACTCGACGAGCCGCTGCTGCGCCGCGCCAAGCACTATGGCCTCTCCGATCGCCAGATCGCCGCGCTGCGACCGGAATTGGCGGGTGAGACCGGCGTGCGCGCACTGCGTCATCGACTCGGTATTCGTCCGGTCTTCAAGACCGTGGACACCTGCGCCGCGGAGTTCGACGCCAAGACCCCGTATCACTACTCGACCTACGAACTCGATCCCGCCGCCGAGTCGGAGGTCTCGCCGCAGCGCGAACGCGACAAAGTGATCATCCTGGGTTCCGGCCCGAACCGGATCGGCCAGGGCATCGAGTTCGATTACTCGTGTGTCCATGCGGCGCAGACGCTTTCGCAGACCGGATACGAGACCGTCATGGTCAACTGCAACCCGGAAACCGTCTCCACCGACTACGACACCGCCGACCGGCTCTACTTCGAGCCGCTGACCTTCGAGGATGTGCTCGAGGTCTACCACGCCGAAACCGAGTCCGGCACGGTCGCCGGGGTAATCGTCCAGCTCGGCGGCCAGACCCCATTGGCGCTGGCGCAGCGCCTAACCGACGCCGGTGTGCCGGTGGTCGGCACCAGCGCCGCCGCCATCGACCTGGCCGAGGATCGCGGCGAATTCGGTGACGTGCTGGTCGCCGCGGGCCTGCCCGCACCGAAGTACGGCACCGCGACCACCTTCGCGCAGGCCAAGAAGATCGCCACAGGCATCGGCTACCCGGTGCTGGTCCGCCCGTCGTACGTGCTCGGCGGTCGCGGTATGGAGATCGTCTACGACGAGGACTCGCTGGAGGGCTACATCTCCCGGGCCACCGAACTCAGTCCGGAACATCCGGTGCTGGTCGATCGGTTCCTGGAAGACGCCATCGAGATCGACGTCGACGCGCTCTGCGACGGTGACGAGGTCTACCTCGGCGGTGTGATGGAGCACATCGAAGAGGCGGGCATCCACTCCGGCGACTCCGCCTGCGCACTGCCGCCGATCACCCTGGGCCGCAGCGATATCGAGGCGGTTCGCCGCTCCACCATCGCGCTGGCCAAGGGGATCGGCGTCAAGGGCCTGCTCAATGTGCAGTACGCGCTCAAGGACGATGTGCTCTACGTACTCGAGGCGAATCCGCGGGCCAGCCGCACGGTTCCGTTCGTCTCCAAGGCCACCGCGGTGCCGCTGGCCAAGGCGGCCGCACGGATCACCATGGGCGCCACCATCGCCGAACTGCGCAAGGAGGGCATGCTGCCCGCCGAGGGCGACGGCGGCCACGTGCCGCTCGACGCACCCGTCGCGGTGAAGGAGGCGGTGCTGCCGTTCCACCGGTTCCGCAAGGCCGACGGCAGCGGTGTGGATTCGCTGCTTTCGCCGGAGATGAAGTCCACCGGTGAGGTCATGGGCATCGACGCCGATTTCGGCACTGCCTTCGCGAAGAGCCAGGCCGCGGCCTATGGTTCGCTGCCGACCGACGGTACCGTGTTCGTCTCGATCGCCAACCGGGACAAGCGCGCCATGGTGTTCCCGGTGAAGCGCCTCAACGACCTCGGCTTCCGCATCCTGGCCACCGAGGGCACCGCGGAGATGCTGCGCCGCAACGGAATTCCGTGCGAACAGGTGCGCAAGCACTCCGAGGAGGGGCCGGCCGACCAGCCGACCATTGTGGAGCAGATCCGCGACGGCGAGATCGACATGGTGTTCAACACCCCCTACGGCAACTCCGGGCCGCGCGTGGACGGTTACGAGATCCGCACGGCGGCGGTCGGGGTGAACATCCCGTGCATCACCACGGTGCAGGGTGCGGCCGCGGCCGTGCAGGGCATCGAGGCGAGCATCAACGGCGGCATCGGGGTGCGCTCGCTGCAGGAACTGCATTCGGTGCTGCGTGGCTGACGAAGGAGACGGTGCGGTGAAGACCTTCGGTGCCCGATTACAGCACGCCATGCGGCATCTCGGGCCACTGTGCGTCGGCATCGATCCGCATCCCGGCCTGCTCCGATCGTGGGGTCTCACCGACGATGTCGACGGTGTCGAGGCCTTCGCCGAGATCTGCGTGGAGGCTTTCGACGGCCGGGTTGCGCTGATCAAACCGCAGGTCGCCTTTTTCGAGGCTTACGGTTCCGGCGGAATCGCGGTGCTCGAGCGCACCATCGAGGTGTTGCGCGCATCGGGCACCCTGGTGCTCGCCGATGCGAAGCGCGGCGATATCGGCTCGACCATGGATGCCTACGCGCGGACCTGGCTCGCCGACGGCACGCTCGGCTCGGATGCGGTGACGGTCTCGCCGTATCTCGGATTCGGTTCCCTCGCACCGGCTTTGACGCTCGCGGAGGCGAACGGGCGCGGTGTCTTCGTACTCGCCGCCACCTCGAATCCCGAAGGTGCACAGGTGCAGCGGGCAGTGGCGGCGGACGGTCGCACGATCGCGCAGACCATGGTCGATGCGGTGGCGCAGTGCAATGCGGGCCAGGAATTCGGCTCGGTCGGCATTGTGCTCGGCGCCACCCTCACCGAAGCGCCGGATCTCGCCGGGCTCAACGGCCCGATCCTGATGCCGGGCGTCGGCGCGCAGGGTGGCGGTCCGGAAACTGCGCGTGAGCTGGTGCCGGAGCAGTCGTTGCACGCCGCGGTGCCGACCGTTTCGCGCGAGGTGCTCGGCGTCGGCCCATCCGTGTCGGCACTGTGTGCCAAGGTGAGCGCGCTGCAGGAGGAGTTCGCCTTCCTGCGGCGATGACGCGTGACGATTGCGATGGACCGACGCTTCGGGCGTCGGTCCATTTCGCGTTTCGGGCGAGGCGGGCACGTTGATCGGGGATGACGTGTCATATCGAACAGCTGTGCGGCCCGCTGCGCCGATTTCCCCGCCACCGGGCACACCGGTGGCCGAGGCGGCGTCCTGATCGATCACGGAGCCAACTGGCCCGGCACAGAGTGCCGTTCGCTGTCGCCGTGCTGTGGTCCAGGCCAATGCCAGGACTTTGTGGCGATCCGCGAGTCGGGCGTCGGTTCGGGAGGTAAGGAAGCCTGAAGTCGGTCATTTCGAGCCTCCGACACGCGCAAGAACAACGCGACACGCGGAAAAATCCCAGAAAATTCCAGGTCGGACACGTGACCGGTTGCTGGTCCGATGCACGTTGGCGCCGCAACCGCTCCGCTAACCCGCTTTCGGCATGAAAAAGCCCTGCTAGCGGGGCGTTTCGAGATTTCGGCGGTAGGATCACCGCAGCGATCGACACGCTGTGCGCATCCCGCCGGGCCTACCCTTACGACATCGGCGAATCATGCGCTGACCTGGGGGGTGGGTTCGCAATCGGGCAACGTCGTGGGTACGGTCGCTGAGACTGCTGGGTTACCGGCAGGAGTTGATGTAATGAACGATGAGACGGAGGAACCGTGGCCCTTCCCCAGCTGACTGACGAGCAGCGCGCCGCTGCTTTGGAGAAGGCGGCTGCCGCTCGCCGTGCTCGGGCGGAGCTCAAGGAGCGCCTGAAGCGTGGCGGCACCGACCTGAAGCAGGTCCTCACCGACGCCGAAACCGACGAGATCCTCGGCAAGATGAAGGTGTCGGCGCTGCTGGAGGCCCTGCCCAAGGTGGGCAAGGTCAAGGCGGCAGAGATCATGAGCGAGCTGGAGATCGCCCCCACCCGGCGTCTGCGCGGACTGGGTGATCGGCAGCGCAAGGCGCTGCTCGCCCGATTCGACTTCGCCTGACCACCAAGGTGGTCGAACACACGCGGAAGGGTCGACTGGTAGTGCTGGTCGGCCCCTCGGCCGTGGGCAAGTCGACCGTGGTCCGCTGCGTCCGCGAGCGACTGCCCCAGCTGGTCTTCAGCGTGTCGGCGACAACCCGGGCCCCCCGGCCCGGGGAGGTCGACGGCCGCGACTACCGGTTCGTATCCCGGGAGGAGTTCGACGCCATGATCGCGGCGGGCGAACTCCTCGAGTGGGCTGATATCCACGGGGGACTGCAGCGCTCGGGTACACCGGCGAAACCGGTGCGTGACGCACTCGCCGCCGGCCTGCCGGTGCTCGTCGAGGTGGACCTCGAGGGCGCGCGGTCGGTGCGCAAGGCCATGCCGGAGGCGCTGCTGGTATTTCTCGCCCCGCCCAGCTGGGAGGAACTGGTTTCCCGGCTGACCGCGCGGGGTACCGAATCACCCGAGGTGATCGCCCGCAGGTTGGAGACCGCCAGGACGGAATTGGCGGCCTGTGACGAGTTCGACATCGTCATAGTGAACGACGAGGTGACCAGCGCCTGTGAGCAGTTGGTATCGTTGTTCGTTAGCACAAATTCGAGTTCGTGACCCGCACTCTCGGAAAACCACCCAACCCGAAGAACCGATCCCCGCAGGAGCCCTCTCAGTGAGCAGTACGGACATCAAGCCCGCGCCCGCATACGACACTCCGGTCGGCCTCACCAACCCGCCGATCGACGAGTTGCTCGAGCGCACGTCGTCCAAGTACGCGCTGGTGATCTACGCGGCCAAGCGGGCCCGTCAGATCAACGACTACTACAACCAGCTCGGCGACGGCATCCTCGAATACGTCGGCCCGCTGGTCGAGCCGGGTCTGCAGGAGAAGCCGCTGTCGGTCGCGATGCGTGAGATCCACTCCGACCTGCTCGAGCACTCCGAAGGCGAGTAACAACCACATCTAGGCCGGAGGCGTAGTGACCACACGGATCGTCGTCGGCGTCGGCGGAGGGATCGCCGCCTATAAGGCCTGTTCGATCGTGCGCCGGTTCACCGAGACCGGGCACCAGGTACGGGTGATCCCCACCGAGTCGGCGCTGCAGTTCGTCGGTAAGGCAACCTTCGAGGCGCTGTCCGGGAATCCGGTGCACACCGATGTGTTCACCGATGTCCCCGAGGTGCCGCATGTGCGGTTGGGCCAGGAGGCGGACCTTGTGGTCATCGCTCCGGCGACCGCCGATCTGATGGCGCGTGCCGCACAGGGCCGCGCCGACGATCTACTCACCGCCACCTTGCTGACGGCCCGATGTCCGGTGTTGTTCGCGCCCGCGATGCATACCGAGATGTGGGAGCATTCGGCCACCGTCGCCAATGTCGCGACGCTGCGCGCGCACGGTGCGATCGTCATGGAACCCGCGTCGGGCCGGTTGACCGGTACCGATACGGGACCCGGCCGGTTGCCCGAGCCCGAGGAGATCTTCGGGCTGGCGACGCTGCTGCTGGAACGCGCCGACGCCATCCCGCGTGATCTGGCGGGCCGCCGCGTGGTGATCACCGCGGGCGGCACCAGGGAACCGCTGGATCCGGTGCGTTTCCTCGGCAATCGCAGCTCCGGCAAGCAGGGCTACGCATTGGCCAGGGTCGCCGCGCAGCGCGGCGCCCACGTCACGTTGATCGCGGGCAACACGATCGAGATGGCCGCACCCGCCGCCGTCGATCTGGTGCACATCACCACCGCCGAACAGCTCAAGACCGCCGTCGAGAAGCATGCGCTCGGTGCGGACGCGGTGATCATGGCCGCGGCCGTCGCCGACTTCCGGCCGACCACCGTGGCCGCGGCCAAGATCAAGAAGGGCGCGCACGAGCCCGACGTGATCCCGCTGACCAAGACCGACGATATTCTCGCTGGACTCGTTCAGTCGCGACGTGATGGTCAGCTACCTGGAACCGCGATCGTCGGGTTCGCCGCCGAGACCGGTGACGAGCACGGCGATGTGCTCACGCACGCGCGGGCCAAACTGGCGCGTAAGGGCTGTGATCTGCTGGTCGTCAACGCGGTCGGCGAGGGCAAGGCGTTCGAGGTCGACACCAACGACGGCTGGCTACTCGGTGCCGACGGCACCGAACAGGCGCTCGACCACGGATCGAAGGCATTGCTCGCGAGCCGGGTGCTGGACGCGCTCGGTCCGCTGCTGCGCTGAGACCTGTTGCGGCGCTTGGTTTGTGCTGTGCATCGAGGATGTCCGGTGGATACACCGCCGCGTGATGGTTAGGCTGTTGTCGACCGCAACCCGGACTGGTCGATGTGTTGGAGGCTGGAGCCCCGGCCCGACATATCGACGGATTTCAATAGTCTGAGACAGTTGCCTGTCGTCAACCCCGTCGTGTCGGTGGTTTGGAATAGTCTGAATGAAGGGTTGTGCGGTGGCCACATCGCGTTACCGTCGCAATCCGATACGAGTAACCCGTTGAGGGAGAGGGAAGAACTGTGCCCACGTCTGGCAGCCGCCTTTTCACCAGTGAGTCCGTGACCGAAGGTCATCCGGACAAGATCTGTGACGCCATCAGCGATTCCATCCTCGACGCCCTGCTCGCGGCGGATCCGCGCAGCCGGGTCGCGGTGGAAACTCTCGTGACCACCGGCCAGGTGCACGTCGCGGGTGAGGTAACCACGTCGGCTTATGCGGATATTCCGAAAATCGTCCGAGAAAAGGTTCTGGAAATCGGATACGACTCGTCCGCAAAGGGTTTCGACGGAAATTCCTGCGGTGTGAATATTGCAATCGGCGCACAGTCGCCGGATATCGCACAGGGCGTCGACACCTCGCACGAGGCACGTACCGCCGGATCGGATGACGAGATCGAGCGGCAGGGCGCCGGCGACCAGGGCCTGATGTTCGGCTACGCCAACACCGACACTCCCGAGCTGATGCCGCTGCCGATCGCGCTCGCGCACCGGCTCTCGCGCCGGCTGACCGAGGTTCGCAAGTCGGGTGTGCTGCCATATCTGCGTCCCGACGGCAAGACCCAGGTCACCATCGAATACGACGGCGACCGTCCGGTCCGCCTGGATACGGTCGTGATCTCCACACAGCACGCCGCCGATATCGACCTGGACAACATGCTGGCACCCGATATCCGCGAGAAGGTCGTCGACGTGGTGCTCGCCGATCTCGAGCTGCCCGCGCCGCTGGATGTCTCCGATATTCGCCTGCTGGTGAACCCGACCGGCAAGTTCGTTCTCGGTGGTCCGATGGGCGATGCCGGCCTGACCGGCCGCAAGATCATCGTGGACACCTACGGCGGCATGGCTCGTCACGGTGGTGGCGCGTTCTCCGGTAAGGATCCGTCGAAGGTGGACCGCTCGGCCGCCTACGCCATGCGCTGGGTCGCCAAGAACGTCGTCGCGGCCGGACTCGCCGAGCGGGTCGAGGTCCAGGTCGCCTACGCCATCGGCAAGGCCGCACCGGTCGGTCTGTTCGTAGAAACCTTCGGCACCGAGAAGGTCGATCCGGCGCGCATCGCCACGGCCATCACCGAGGTCTTCGATCTGCGTCCCGGCGCGATCATCCGCGACCTCGACCTGCTGCGCCCGATCTACGCGCCGACCGCCGCGTACGGCCACTTCGGCCGCACCGACGTCGACCTGCCTTGGGAGCATACCGACCGCGCCGACAAGCTGCGCGCAGCCGTCGGCTTGTAGGAGTAGCTGATATGGATAAGCCGACCTGTGCTGGGAGGCCCTGCCTGATGCGCGCGGACAAGCTGCGCGCAGCCGTGGGCTTGTAGGAGTAGCTGATATGGATAAGCCGACCTGTGCTGGGAGGCCCTGCCTGATGCGCGCGGACAAGCTGCGCGCAGCCGTGGGCTTGTAGGAGTAGCTGATATGGATAAGCCGACCTGTCCTGGGAGGCCCTGCCTGATGCGCGCCGACAAGCTGCGTGCAGCCGTGGGCTTGTAGGAGTAGCTGATATGGATAAGCCGACCTGTGCTGGGAGGCCCTGCCTGATGCGCGCGGACAAGCTGCGCGCAGCCGTCGGCCTGTAGGTATATCGGGGCCCGCGTGCACGAACCCACAGCGGACCTCACCGCCGTGGCTTCCGCAGGGGCGGGAGCCACGGCAACGCACGATTCGACAGCAGCGAGACACCCGATCGCCCGGGTGCTTCCGCTGCTTTCGCCTGCTCACCTGGACCGCGACTTCGACTATCTGGTCCCTCCTGAGCTGGACGAAATCGCCCAACCCGGCGTCCGAGTCCGCGTCCGTTTCGCCGGCCGCCTCGTCGACGGGTATCTGCTGGCCCGCCTGTCGCGCAGCGACCACACCGGAAAAATGGTCGAACTCGAACGCGTGGTCTCCGCCGAACGCGTCCTGACCCCGGAAATCCTGAAACTGGCCACCGCCGTGGCCGCCCGCTACGCAGGGACCCGCGCGGATGTTCTGCGGCTCGCGATTCCGCCCCGGCATGCGCGCACCGAGAACGGGGGGGCGAAGAAGGCGGCCGTATCGTCGTCGCCCGGCTCACCGTCGCCAGATGCCACGCTGGTGACTGACTCGGCGGCATTGGCAGCTGACACTGTCGGGCCTACTGGAACTCCGAATGCCGCAGCGGCGGTGGTGGATTCGCGTGACCTGCCGACGGTGGGTGATTCGGCGACGGGGGCCGATTCCGCCGAATCCGCTGCGGCCGACGCTGCGGTCGCGGCGCTCGATCATTCCGTCGATGCGCCGACGGTGGCCGGCGAGGGCGAGGCGGTCGACGTTCGCGATCGGTTCGGTACTGCTCCGGCGCCCTCGCGCTCGGCCGATCATGTGATGGTCGCTGGTGTTGGATCGGAGTCGCTGTCAGCGGATTCGATCGAATCGGTGGAGGACGTTGCCGCGGCCGCCGACCGACAAGGGGAGGTGGAACCGGAGGGTGCTGACGCTCCGGTGGGTGAGCGCGCTGTCGTTGCTGCTGAATCAGCGAATATTGTTGCGGTACCAGCTGATTCGGGTGGCACCGGGCTGCCGGACGGTGTGGAATGGCGGCCGTGGGAGCGCTACATCCATGGGGCGGCGTTTGTGTCGGCGCTGGGGCAGGGGAAAGGAGTGCGGGCGGGATGGCAGGCGGTGCCCGGGGAGGATTGGGCGCGGCGGTTGGCGGAATTGGCGGCGGTTGTCGTTGGGCGGGGGCGCAGCGCGATTCTGATGGTCCCGGATCAGCGGGATCTAGATCGCGTGCTGGCGGAATGTGTTCGGCTGGTGGGGGATTCGGCGGTCGGGTTGGCTGCGGGGCTGGGGCCGGCCGCGCGGTATCGGCGGTGGTTGGCGGCATTGCGGGGGACCGCACGGGTGATTGTCGGGACGCGCAGTGCGGTGTTCGCTCCCGCAATTGATCTCGGGTTGATCGCGATCTGGGACGACGGCGACGACACCTATGCCGAGCCTCGAGCGCCGTATCCGCATGCGCGCGAGGTCGCGATGCTGCGGGCACATGACACCGGGGCGGCATTCGTCGCGGCCGGATTCGCGCGAACGGCGGAGATCCAGGCGGTGGTCGATTCGGGGTGGGCGCACGATCTGGTCGCCGATCGTACTGTGGTGCGCAAATTTTCCCCGCGCATCAGCGCACCGGGTGATTCCGATATCGCGATGGAGCGTGACCCGGTCGCGCGCGCGGTCCGCATTCCCGCCGTTGGTTACGCTGCCGCGCGATCCGCGCTGAAGGAAGGTGCCGCGGTGCTGGTGCAGGTGCCGCGGCGCGGATACATTCCGGCGCTGGCCTGCGTGAAATGCCGTACGCCCGCACGATGTCGGCGCTGCAATGGCCCACTTTCCTTGCCGGACGGCCGGGCTGGGCATCGCGGCGAGACCGCGCACAGTCCAGCATGTCGCTGGTGCGGTATCACCGAGGCCGCCTTCCGCTGTCCGGCTTGTGCTTCCAGAGCGCTACGTGCGGTGGTGATCGGTGCGGCCCGGACTGCCGAGGAACTCGGTCGGGCCTTTCCCGGCGTACCGATTCGCGGATCCAGCGGCGGCGCGGTACTCGACACGGTGGAACCGGGACCGCAGGTGATCGTGGCGACGGTCGGCGCCGAACCGGTGCTGCCCGGCGGCTACGGCGTCGCCCTGCTGCTCGACGGATGGGCGCTGCTGAGCCGGGCGGACCTGCGCGCCGCCGAGGACACCCTGCGTCGCTGGATGTCGGCGGCCACCCTGGTGCGCAATCACGGCCAGGTCATCGTGATGGCCGAACCTTCGCTACCCACGGTCCAGGCGCTACTGCGCTGGGATCCGGTCGGCCACGCCCGCGCCGAGGTGGCCGGCCGCGCCGAGGTCGGATTCCCACCTGCCGTCCGCATGGCCGCCATCGACGGCACCGCCGACTCCATCGCCGAATTGCTCTCCGCTGCAAAGCTTCCCGACCATGTCGACATCCTCGGCCCAGTACCCCTCCCGCCCGGCGCCCGCAAACCCTTCGACAGCGGCGATACCCCCGCCGAAGTCGAACGCATGCTCCTGCGCGTACACCGCACCGCCGGCACCACTCTCGCCCGCGCCCTCGCGGCCGCCCAGGCGGTCCGCAGCACCCACCGCTCCGACGCCCCCCTCCGCGTCCAAATCGACCCTGTCGACATCGGCTGATCCCCAACGAGAGCCTGGCGCTCACCGTGCCGACGACCACGTCCAACGCGCCCGGAACGGGCGCGAACAATAAGGGCGCGGTCTGTGAACTTGTCCCCGCACCGCAGTGGACTCGCCCCGGCGCGACCGCCTTTAGACCCGCGGCCGGGACGGCGACCACCACTGACCTGCCTTCGTTCGACGACAAGCTGCTGGTCTGCCTCGGTGTCGATGGGCGAGATCGCAAGGGCGAGTGTCAGATTCGAGCCGCCGGCGAGGTTAGCCGAAGATGGCGCGATTGCGTTGCGCCCATTCGGCATACGATGTCGCGGGCCGTCCGAGCACCTGCTCGACATCGGCGCTGACCTGCTGCTCGGCCGGTGTCGGCGTGCCGAGGATATCGAGCGTGCCATCCGCCACATCCTCCGGCATGAATCGCAACATGCCGGAACGCGCCTGATCGCGGGTCAATTCGACGAATTGCAACGAAATTCCCAACGCCTCTTCGACGGCTTGGGCCTGCTCGCGCGGACTGATCGCGGCGGGACCGGTCAGTTCATAGGTGCGTCCGGAGTGGCCGTCCGTGCGTAATACGGTTGCGGCGACCTCGGCGATATCTTCGGGATCGATGGCGGGCAGTGCGGTATCGGCGAAGGGGGCGGCAATCACCTGCTCGGCCCGGATCGACTCGATCCACGCGTAGGTGTTGGAGAAGAATCCGGTGGGCCGCAGGATCGTCCAGTCCAACTCCGATCGCTGCAGCGCGGACTCGAACGCATGCAGTCGAGCATGTGACGCCAGTCCGGGCCGGGTACCCGTCGCCTGCGACGACAGCAGCACCACCTTCTTGACTCCACCCGCCGCGGCGACCTCGATGAACCGCGCCGGATCGGGTCCGGTCACCAGCTGCGGCCCGGTCAGCAGCAGGAAGAGCGCATCCGCGTTTTCGACTGCGGGGGAGAGGCTTTCGGGATCGGCGAGATCGGCCCGCCGATGCCGCACGTCGTCGGCCACGACGATGTCCTGATTCCCGCGGGATACGGCGGTCACCTGCGCACCGGCGGCGGCGAGGTGGCGCACGAGGGTACGTCCGATATTGCCGGTCGCTCCGGTCACTACGATCACGTTCACTCCTGAGTTAGTTGACTGACTTAAATGAACGTAGCGGATGGATCCGGCGCTTGTCTATGGTTAGTTGCATGACTAACTCAGTCGAAGGTCGGCGCGCGACGCCCAAGGCGGGCAAGCGTGAACGCCTCGCCGCCGCGGCCGCTCAGGTGTTCCACGAGCAGGGCGTCGAGAAGACGACCATCGCCGATATCGCGCGGGTCGCCGATGTTCCGCTCGGCAATGTGTACTACTACTTCAAGACCAAGGATCAGCTGGTCGAGGCGGCACTCGGCGCGCACGCGCAGACGCTGCAGGAGTTGATTGCCGTGCTCGAGCAGTACGACGAGCCGCAAGACCGGCTGAAGGCGCTGGTCCGAGGCTGGGTGGACCAGCGTGACCGCGCCGTGCAATTCGGTTGCCCCACTGGGACTTTGGCCTCGGAGCTGGGAAAACGTGGCGACGGCCTGGAGTTGGCATCGGCGGCGAGTATTCGCACGCTGCTCGACTGGATCGAGCAGCAGTTCGCGGCAATGGGTCGCGCGGATGCGGGGGAACTCGCGGTTGCGCTGTTCGCCGCCTATCAGGGGATCTCGTTGCTGACCAATACCCTCCGTGATCCGGAACTCATGGTGACCGAGGGGCATCGGCTCGAGCGCTGGATCGATTCGCTTGCGCCATAGTGGAGTTTCCCGGGTTGATGAGCGCCTGGTCGGTAACTCTCGGTTCGCGACGCCGAGACGCTGGCCACGATGGCGAGTGTCCGGCTGCCACACCGTGTTCCGTCGGGCTTCCGCGGAATTGGGTGCCGAACGCCACTTGGCGCTCTGACTTGCATGCGGCATTCGGCGGTGACTTGTTCCATCAGGACAAACCACTCATGTGACTAGTTCCTATGCGGGCCGCGCATCGACCGATGTGCGGCCCATCCCTCGTTTCAGAGCGCCGGTCGGTTCGTGTCGCCCGCCACCCTTGCATGCGATGCATTGTCGATATATCGTTGATAACGTGAGATATACACGAGAGCCCGAGGAGGCTGACATGGAGAACATCGAATACGGAGAATTCAGAGGTCGTGGTCGCTGGCGGAAGCCTGGTCACGACGAGGGCGACGCCGGTCATCGCCAGCATCGCCGCGGTGGGCGGCACGGTTTCGGACCCGAGTTCGGACCGAGTTTCGGGCCCGGCTTCGGCCCGGGATTCGGACGTGGGCGTGGCCGCGGTGGCCGGGGCAGGCGCGGTGACGTGCGTGCCGCGGTGTTGTTGTTGCTCACCGAGCGTCCGATGCACGGCTACGAGCTGATCCAGCAGATCAGGGAGCGCAGCGACGATGTCTGGCGCCCGAGCCCGGGATCCATTTACCCGGCGCTCGCGCAGCTCGAGGACGAGGGTCTGGTGCTCATCGAGAAGGTCGCCGGTCGCAAGACCGCGAAGCTCACCGACGCGGGCGAGACCTACGTCGCCGAGCGTCGGGACGAACTCGGCGATCCCTGGGCCGATGTCAAGGAGGACGTCGGCACTCAGGCGATGGATCTGCGCGCACTGATCGGACAGCTGATGGGTGCGGCCGCCCAGGTCGCGGCGGCGGGTACTCCGCAGCAGGCGGCTCGGGCCGCGGAGGTGCTGACCGAGGCGCGTAAATCGCTATACCGCATTCTCGCCGAGGACGACGCCCCCGAAAAGTAATGGCAGTGTGAAACGCCGCCTGAGCGTGCACTTTTCGAGCGGATCGGGTACATCATTGTGATATGGAACAGCCGAATGGTCAGTGGGGTTGGGGAGTATCACAGTTCAGGCGAGTGGTGTCTGCCGGTGTATTGGCCGGAGCCGTCTTCTTCGGCTCCGGCGCGGCACCCATAGCAAGTGCCGAACCAGCTGGTCCTGCGCCGGTGAGTGGCCAGATCGCCGGATATCGCCCGCCGGATGTACCCACCCAAATCGGTCCGTCCCAATCGGACCACCTGGCCGCGGCGGTGTATCAGAAGGCGCACAAGAACGTTGCCCCGGCTGGTACCAACAACTTCGACTGCAAGCCGACCGCCGAACATCCCCGCCCGGTCGTCCTGGCGCACGGCACCGATTCCTCGGCGTACTCCGACTGGGCGGCCATCGGCCCGCAGATCTCGGCGCTCGGCTTCTGTGTCTTCGCACTCAACTATGGCGGTGCACCGGGCAAAGACACCTGGGGCACCGAGGACATGTGGGTGAGCGCCTACCAGTTCGGCGCATTCGTCGACCAGGTAATGGCCGCCACCAATGCCACCCAGGTCGATATTGTCGGATTTTCCCAGGGCGCCAACGTCACTCGCTACTACGTGAACAAGCTCGGTGGCGCGCCGAAGGTCGGTCAATGGATCGGCCTCGCATCGCCGAGCTACGGCGGGGTGATGTACGGACTGGTGCCGGTGGCGCAGTCGATTCCGGGTGCGCTGCAGGCCGTCGCGCAGGTCACCTCACTCGCGGCGGTGCAGCAGGTGCAGGGCTCGCCGCTGATGGTCGAACTCAATGCGGGCGGTGACACGGTGCCCGGCCCGCACTATGTGACCATCGGCAGCCGCGTCGACGAGATGATCCAGCCGTTCAGCAATATCGCACTGCACCACGGCCCGAACGTGGAGAACATCGCACTGCAGGACGAATGCGCGATCGACGAGACCGGTCACTTCCACATGGTCTACGACCCATTCGTGCAGGAACTGTTGCTGCGGACGCTGGACCCGGTCCACGCACCGGCTCCGACGTGCCGAGAGGTGCCGCTCGGCACCGGCATTCCCGAGGTCATCATCGCCGGACATTCCTGACGACCGCCATTCGGTCGACCGGGCGGAGGCGTCGACCCTTCGCCCGGCTCGGCTGTCCATGCCGGACTTACGCCGTATGGGAAGATGCGTAACTCGCGGCCGAAGTCGAGTCTCGAATCCCATTGAGCCGGATGCGAGTACTTTCCACGGCGATCGGCGTCGCTGACACGAGTGGTATCGAAGCGCTGACGATGCGTCGGTTGGCGGAACTGCTCGGGTCGAGGCGATGTCGCTATATCACCACGTGGCCAACAAGGAAGACGTGCTGGACGGCATCGTCGACGCATCGCGGGGGAGATCAACGAGGTCGTTGCCGACATCGATGTGCCCGCTGCCGGCGCCGCGTGGCAGCAGGCCGTGCGGCAGCGGATTCTGTCCGCACACGAGGTACTGCTCCGACATCCGTGGGCGCCGGGTGTTTTCCAGACGCGGACCAATACCAGCCGGGCAGTGCTGCGCTACTACGACGGCCTGCTCGGGCTGATGCGCGAAGGCGGCTTCTCCTACGACCAGACCCACCACGCGATGCATGTGCTCGGTAGTCGGGCACTGGTTTCACCCAGGAGTTGTTCGGTACCGGCGGCCGTGCGCTACCAGGAGGAAGGCCATGCCACCGGAAAGGTGGTCGTGGTCGACGACTAGCGGATCAACCGCGCCTGCCGTGCAGGTAGTCGCTGACCACGGCGGCGCCGAGTCCGTCCAGATCCGGGGCGACGACGCGACCGCCGCTGCGGCGGGCCACCAAATCGACGAACGCGGCCAGGCTCGGATCCTCGCCGAGCATGAAAACGGTGACCGATGCACCGAGCTTGGCCAGGGCGTCGACCTGGGCCATTGTCACGGCCATGGTGCGCGGTGCGGTCGGCCAATTGAAGTACGCCGCACCGTTCGGATCCAGGTGCGCGGTCGGCTCGCCATCTGTCACGACGAGTACGACGGGCACCGCATCCGGATGTCTGCGCAGATGGCGTGCGGCCAGCAGTAATGCATGGTGCAGGTTGGTGCCCTGTTCCCAAACGGGTTCCAGCGCAGTCAGTTCGCCGATATCGACGGTGGTGGCGTGCCGACCGAAGGTGATCAAGCTCAGTGCGTCGGAGCGGAACCGGGTGCTGATCAGCTGATGTATCGCGAGGGCAGTGCGTTTCATCGGCAGCCATCTGCCCTCCTGCACCATCGACCACGAGGTGTCGACGCAGAGCGCAACAGCGGCCCGGGAGCGCTGCTCGGTTTCCATGATCTCGACATCGGACACATCTAGCGTGACGCCGCGACGGCCCACCGACAACGAGCGCAGCACCGCATTGCGCACCGTCCTCGGTACGTCCCACGGTTCGGTATCGCCGAACTGCCATGCCCGGGTGGCGCCGGTCGGCTCACCCGCCGCACCGGCCAACCGGGTATCTCGCTCGCCGCGCCGGGACCGCAACCGCCCGATGACATCGCGCAGTGCGGTCTCGCCGAGCCGTCGTAAAGCCTTGGGCGTCAACCGAAGTGAGCCGTCCGGTGCTCGTTCGAATACGCCCTGTCTGCGCAGTTCGCGTTCCAGTTCGGCCAACCGGGCGGCATCCACGCTCGCGTCGTCGCCGAGTTGGCGGGCCAGGGCGTCCAGATCGATATCCTCGAGGCTGGCGCCCGGATAGGACTGGCTGAGCTGTTCGGCGAGCGCGTCCAGTTCGGCGAGATCCTGCAGGGCTTGGGTGCCCGCACCGAGGCCCAATGGATCGTTGCCCCGAAACCGCTGGGCGGAGTCCCAGTCCTCGCCCGGCCGCAGCGCCCGCAGCGCGGCGTCGAGTGCGGCGACCTGCTGGGCAATGCGCGGATCGCCGAATGCCTGCCCGATCATCTCGGCCAGTTCGGCTTGCTGTTCGGCAGACATCGAGTTCAGCATGCGTTGTGCGGCGGCGGACCTGGCGGCGAGCGCGTCGATCAGCTCATCGGTATTGCGCGGATTCTCGGGGAAGAATTCGCTGTGCTCGGCCATGAATTCGGCGAACTGCTGTTCGGTGTCTTCGCCTCTCGCATGCGCCGCGAGCAGGTCGTTCAGATCCGATAGCATCCGTCCGACGCGCTCGACATCCTCGGGAGTGGTGTTCTCCAGGGCCTGTTTCATGCCCTGGAACCGGGATTCGAGCAGTTCCTGACCGAGCAGGTCGCGGATCTTCTGGTAGTTTTCCCTGCCGGTTTCGGATCGCCATTGGTAATCGGCGAGTTCGTTGACGGCGGCCGCGGTGCTGGGCGGCAAGGCATCCAGCTGTGCCTCGGCGAATCTGGCATCGTCGGAGGGATCAGGAAACAGTTCGCGGCGTTCGGCTTTCAGAGCCTGTTCCAGCAGCTCACGGACCTGTTGCAGGGTGCCGTCGAGCCGGTGTCGTCTACTGATCTCGGTGCGGCGCTGCCACACCTGCCGGGTGAGCTCATCGAGCCCCCGCATTTCGCGCATACCGCGGCGCAGCAACTCCTCCAGTGCGGAGCGGGGGGAGCTGCCCTCCATCACGTCGCGCCCGATCTGGTCCAGCGCCTCGCGCAGATCGAGCGGAGGCGCCAGTGGATCGGGTCCGTCGTGATAGGGCCCGTAGGCGTAGCGGTCGGGCGCGGTCATGAGCCGTACACCGCGACGCCGTCATCGGAATCCTTGGCTATCTGACGAGCCAGATAGAGGGCTTCCAGCGCGAATTCGACCGCGGACGCGATGCGGGCCGGCGGTTCGTCGGCGCCGACGCCGAGCCGCCGCGCCACCTCGTGCAGGACAGGCAGTTCCGGCAACGCCGAGAGCACATCCTTGCCAGGGACGCGTTCGCCGGTGGTGACCAGATGACCGTCGCCGACCGCCTCCGCCAACGGCCGCAGATTCAGGCCGCCGAGCAGCGCACTCCCGGCCTCGGCGAACGAACGCCGCATCAGGTGTGCGAGATGCTCCTGCTCACGCCCTTCCTCTCCGGACTCGAATTCCAGCTTGCCGCGCAATACCGCGGGCACGGATTCGAGGTCGACGGGTCGCGCGACCGCGGGACGCTCGCCGGTGAGCGCCGATCTGCGCAGTGCGGCAGCCGCCACCGTCTCGGCGGCGGCCACCGCGAATCGGGCGGATACGCCGGAGCGCTGGTCGATCGCGGACGATTCGCGCAGGTGTCGCACGAATCGGGCGAGCACCTCGATCAGCGGGTCACCGACCTCGGCCACCAATTCGGCCTCCTGACGGACCAGCGCCACCTCGGCCGGCACGCTCAACGGATAGTGGGTGCGGATCTCCGCGCCGAACCGGTCCTTCAGCGGAGTGATGATCCGGCCTCGGTTGGTGTAGTCCTCGGGGTTGGCGGTGGCGACGAGCAGCACGTCGAGAGGTAGTCGGAGGGTGTAACCGCGGACCTGGATATCGCGCTCCTCCATCACATTCAGCAACCCGACCTGGATGCGTTCGGCGAGATCGGGCAATTCGTTGATGGCGACGATGCCGCGGTGCGCGCGCGGTACGAGCCCGAAGTGGATGGTCTCAGGATCGCCGAGGCTGCGGCCCTCGGCCACCTTGACCGGATCGACATCGCCGATCAGGTCGCCGACCGAGGTGTCCGGAGTTGCGAGTTTCTCCGCGTAACGCTCGGAACGGTGCCGCCAGGTGACCGGCAGGTCGTCGCCCAACTCCTCGGCCAATCGGCGACCGGCCGGGCTGATCGGCGCGAGTGGATGCTCGCCCAGTTCGGTACCCACGATGACGGGTGTCCACTCGTCGAGCAGGCCGATCATGGTGCGCAGTAGCCGGGTCTTGCCCTGGCCGCGCTCACCGAGCAGTACGACGTCATGGCCGGCCAGCAGTGCACGTTCCAGCTGCGGCAGGACGGTCCGATCGAAGCCGACGATGCCCGGCCACGGATCGTCACCGGAACCCAACCGGGACAACAGGTTCTCGCGAATCTCGGACTTCACGCTGCGCGGCAGATGGCCGCCCGCGCGCAATTCGCCGACGGTAGTCGGCAGGTGTTCAGGAACAATCACCCCATCGACGCTACGTGGGTTCGGCGACGCGGTCGACGTTCAGGGTGCTTGGAAACAAGCCGGAAATAAGCTTGACAAGCACAGGCGGCCGGGCGGAGGGGTGAACACCCCGCCCGGACCGCATTGGAGTTCTACCAGCTTTTTCCCGTTCGGTCGGGGAGATCGGCGTGAACGGTGTCGCTCTCTAGAATGAATCGACCGTGTTCATCGTTTTGGGGAGCCGCCACCGTGACCATTCAGCCCGTTCGCCTCTTCGGCGATCCCATCCTGCGATCACGTGCGGCGGAGGTCACCGAATTCGATCGTGAGCTGCGGCAGTTGGTCACCGACCTGACCGAGACCATGCACGATGATGGCGGGGTCGGAATGGCCGCGCCGCAGATCGGCGTCGGGCTGCGGGTTTTCGTCTACGACACCGAGGACGCCAGGGGGCATCTGATCAATCCGACCTACGAGGTAGTGGGTGCGGAGGAGCAGGTCGGGCCCGAGGGCTGCCTGTCCATTCCTGGGCTGCGCTATGACACGCGCCGCGCGCTGCGGGTGCGGGCCGCCGGTGTCGATGTGAACGGCAAGCCGGTGGAATTCGCGGCCGAGGGCCTGCTGGCCCGCTGCGTACAGCACGAGACCGATCATTTGGACGGTGTGCTGTTCATCGATCGGCTCGATCCCGCGCAGCGCAAGGAGGCGATGCGCACCATTCGCGAATCCGATTGGTTCAGCGCGGGTATCACCGTGCGCAGTTCGCGTGCGCTCGGCTCGACCGAGGCCGGACCGTTCGGGCGGGGTCGCTGATGCGCATCGTCTTCGCGGGCACACCGGAACCGGCGGTCCCGTCGCTGCAGCGTTTCATCGATTCGGAGCGGCACGAGGTGCTCGCCGTGCTGACCCGCCCCGATGCCATCGCGGGGCGCGGACGCAAGGTGCAGCGGTCGCCGGTCGGGCGGCTCGCCGATGAGCACGGCATTCCCGTGCTGACGCCGCGGCGCCCGGCCGAGCCGGAATTCGTCGAGCAGCTCACCGAACTGGCGCCCGACTGCTGTCCGGTCGTGGCCTACGGTGCGCTGCTGCCGCAGCAGGTGCTCGATATTCCGCGCTTCGGCTGGATCAATCTGCACTTCTCGCTGCTGCCCGCATGGCGCGGCGCGGCTCCGGTGCAGGCGGCGATCGACGCGGGCGACGAGATCACCGGCGCGTCCACGTTCCAGATCGAGGCGGGCCTCGACACCGGCCCGGTCTTCGGTGTGGTGACCGAGAAGGTCGCGGTGGCCGATACCGCGGGCGCGTTGCTCGACCGGCTCGCGAATACCGGGGCGGTGCTGCTCGAGAAAACGCTCGACGGCGTGGAAGACGGGACACTGCAGGCGGTTCCACAAGCGCACGACGGTGTTTCCTATGCACCCAAGGTGCCGGTCGAGGCCGGGCACATCCGCTGGGATCAGCCCGCGCTGGCGATCAACCGCCGCATTCGCTCGGTCACCCCCGCACCCGGTGCCTGGACCGAGGTGAACGGCACCCGCTTGAAGGTCGGTCCCGTCGAGATGGTCGAGGAAGTCCTGCCGGAACGGACGATCGAGGTCCGCAAGTCCGGGGTCTTCGTCGGCACCGCAACCACCGCGGTCCGCCTCGATCAGGTTCAGCCGCAAGGCAAACGCATGATGTCGGCCCTCGACTGGGCCCGCGGTGCGCGCCTGCAGGCCGGCGCGGTGGTCGAGTGACCACGAATCGCAAGTCCGCCGAGAAATCCGTCGACGGCGGTTGGCTCGCCCGCGCGATGTCAGCGAAAAGTGGTGCACAACAGAATAATTCGCAGTCCATACGGCGCGACGAGGAAGCCCGACCGTGGCGCATCGACCAGATCCGCGGCACTGTGCCGCGGACTCAATCAGAGCGGCGGAATATGACCGATCAGCGCAAGTCCGCATCATCGGGGGACAGTTCGTCGCAGCGCAAGGGTTCGGGCTCGGCGCCGGGCAAAGGCTCGGCGCGCGGCGGATGGCAGGGCGGTCGAGCCGGCGGGCAGGACGATCCGGTGAGGCGTGGCGATGCCACGAGGCGGTCTTCGGCGTGGGAGGACAGCACCCGGGACGCGCGACGGTCCGGCGATGACCGGCGCGCGGACGCGTCATCTCCAGCGAACCGGCGTGCTCGTTCACACGAGGGCGATGCGGCGTCCGGCGGGCAGCGGCGGGTCAACCGCTCGGCGAAGTCCGGTTCGGCGGGATCGAACGAGGGGCGACAAGCTGCGGGTGGTGATGAGCGGCGTTCGAACCGTGCTCAGCGCTCGGCGGCAGGCGGAGGCGGCCGAACCGGTGGCGCTTCGGACACGCGTGCTGCCGCATCGAAAGGTCGTGGGCGGCAAAAGGATTCGGTAGCACACGGTGATCCCGTGCGGCAGGTGGCGCGAGATGTGTTGCGGGCGGTGCGGGAGCGGGACGCTTACGCGAATCTGGTGCTGCCGGGGTTGCTGCGCGACCGGCGGATTTCGGGGCGGGATGCGGCGTTGGCGACTGAACTGACCTACGGGGCCTGCCGTTCACTCGGGCTGCTGGACGCGGTGATCGCGGCGGGCGCTGGGCGGTCGGTCGACGAGATCGATGGGCCGCTGCTGGATGTGCTGCGGCTCGGGGTTTACCAGTTGCTGCGTACCCGGATCGGGGCGCATGCGGCGGTGGATACCTCGGTGGCATTGGCGCGCACGGAATTCGGTGCGGGCAAAGCGGGTTTCGTGAATGCCGTGCTGCGGCGGGCGGGGGAGAAGTCCGTCGACGAGTGGGTGGACGAGCTCGCGCCGCGAGATCCGGTGGGCCGGTTGGCATTCGAATTCGCGCATCCGGTGTGGATCGCGCAGGCATTCGCGGATGCGCTCGGCGCGCGGGCCGGGGAACTGCGGGACGTGCTGGCAGCCGACGATGCTCGTCCGATCGTGCATCTGGTGGCTCGTCCCGGCGATATCACCGCCGAGGAACTGGCCCTGGTGACGGGCGGCGAAGAGGGCAAGTGGTCGCCGTACGCGGTCTACCTCGACAGCGGCGGTGATCCCGGCAAGTTGGAGCCGGTCCGCGAAGGTATGGCGGCAGTACAGGACGAGGGCAGTCAACTTGTCGCACTCGCGCTGACCCGCGCAGAACTGGACGGTCCGGACAACGGCCGCTGGCTGGACCTGTGCGCAGGACCCGGCGGCAAGGCGGCCCTGCTCGGCGCGATCGCCGCAATCGACGGCCACCGCGTCGACGCGGTCGAACCGGCAGAACACCGCGCCGAGCTGGTCCGCAAGACCGTCCACGACCTACCCGTCGACGTGCACGTCGCCGACGGCCGCAACAGTGGCCTCACTCCCGGCTACGACCGCATCCTCGTCGACGCACCGTGCACCGGCCTCGGCGCTCTGCGTCGCCGCCCGGAGGCCCGCTGGCGGCGCACGTCCGCCGACGTCGCCGAGCTGGTCGTCCTGCAGCGCGAACTCCTCGCCGCCGCATGGGATCTCCTGCGCCCCGGCGGCGTAGTCCTTTACTCGACCTGCTCCCCACACCTCCTGGAGACCGTCGCCGTTGTCGCCGACGCCGTCCGCCGCACCGGCGCCATCCAACTCGACACCCGCGACATCCTCCCCGGCGTCACCGATATCGGCGATGGCCCAGGCGCCCAACTCTGGCCCCACCGCCACGGCACCGACGCCATGTTCCTGGCCGCCTTGCGAAAGCCTGTGGAGTAGCACCTGATCGGAGGCGCGCCCAGCGGTCTGCGACATCGGGCTCGGCAATCGAGCGGCGACGGGTCGCGAGTTCGTGCCAGGTGCGGCACGGGATTCGCACCGCCGGGTGGCGACGCCATGTTCGCCGCTGTGCTGCGTCGCAAATCGAATAGCACCTGATCCGAGGCGCCTCTGGCAACTTTCCAGTATCCCGTTGGCAGCCAGCCCGGTAGCAGCCTGTGCTGCTTGCGGTTTGTCGCGGATCCCGATGGCTCGCTGCATCGCCGCGCGCGTGCCGCATCGAACATCGCGTCGGGCCTTGCATCGGTCGGTCTGGAAAGACAACTGGAGGTCCAGAGTCCGAGGCGACATTCGTCCAAGACTCGGGCAGGTCGGCGGCGCAGACTGATCGCATGGCGATGACATGGGAGCAGGTGGTGGCGCTGGCGACCGAACTGCCCGAGGTGGCGGAATCGACGTGGTGGCGCAGTCCCGCGCTCGAGGTGAGCGGTAAGGGGTTCGCGCGGTTACGGTCGGAGGCCGAGGGTGGACTCGTGCTGCTGTGCGAGATGGCGGAGAAGGAGGCCATGCTCGCCTCCGGTGACCCGGCCTTCTACACCACCCCGCACTATGACGGATATCCCTACATCCTCATCGACCTCGACCGGATCGATCCCGATCAACTGCGCGAGCTGCTCGACGCCGCCTGGTGGTTGTCAGCGCCCGCGAAACTTCGCAAACAGCAGGCACGCTGACTCCGCTCAGTCGCGGGCCGACTGTTCGCGCAGGCGGGCAAGGGTTTTCGCGAGAATGCGCGAGACGTGCATCTGCGAGATACCCATGCGCTGGGCGATCTGGGTCTGGGTCATCGATTCGAAAAACCGCATCGTGAGGATGCGGCGTTCGCGTTCCGGGAGTCCGGCAAGCAGCGGACGGATCGCGACGTATTCCTCGACCCGGTCGAATTGGGATTCCTCCTCGCCGAGGGTGTCCAGCAGCGATGCCTCGGTATCGCGCCCGAGTGAGGCGGCATCGATGGAACTCGGCTGGTAGGCGTTGCCCGCGATGACGGCCTGGGTCACCTCGTCGGGATCCACATCGAGTTCGGCCGCAATCTCTTTCGCGGTCGGGGAGCGGCCGAGGGATTGCGAGAGCGTGTCGATGGCGGCGCCGATGCGCAGATGGGTCTCCTTCACCCGTCTCGGTACCCGCATGGCCCAGGTGTTGTCGCGGAAATAGCGACGCACCTCACCCATGATCGTCGGCACCGCGAAGGACAGGAAGTTCGAGCCGCGCGAAATATCGAAACGGTCCACCGCGTGCACCAGACCGACCCGTGCCACCTGCGTGAGATCGTCGAACGGCTCACCGCGCCCACTGAATTTGCGGGCGATGTGGTCCGCGAGTGGAATGCACCGGCTGATCAGCTCGGCACGCAGTGCGGTATGCCGCGCGGTACCCGGATTGCTGGCGGCGAGCTGCTCGAACAGCGCGCCGACGTCGTCGTACCCCGCGCCGGACGCCTGGAGGGTTTCGACTTCCTCGGCTGCCTCTTCGGTCAGCACAGGTTCGGCGTCGTCGTCTCGCTCGGCGTCGGACACGGTGTTCTCGTCCGCCACTACGCTTTCCCCCGGACCCGACGGAACTCCACCGTCGTCGGATATCCGGATGCGGCCGAGTCGAATGGGTCCTGTGTCGCCTGTACTTCATCGGTGAGGGTGCGCAGCACATGCCAGCCGAAGCTGCGCTGATCCGGCAACCCCTCCGTCCCGGCGAGGCCGGTGACCTTGACGAGCAATTCGGTGTCACCCACGGTGAACCGGCAGTGCAGGCTGGTCGCCGGTGCTGCGACCGCGATCAGCGTCGAGCACACCTCGTCCACGGCCAACCGGATGTCGGCCACCTCGTCGAGGGTGAAATCGCTGAGCAGCACCAGTGTTTCGGCGAGCCCGCGCACGATCGGCAGCTGCGTCACCGACGCAGCCACCCGAATCTCCACCGGGGTGCTGTAGAGCCCCTGTTCCGCCGAAATGTTGATCACCCTATGCAGGCTACCCACTCCCGGCCGGAGCAACCCTAGGTACCGGTAAGCTCCCGCGATGTGTCCGCTTCGACGTTTACGCGCCCGACCACGCCGATGATCGCCCCGTCCATCCTGTCCGCCGACTTCGCACGACTCGCGGATGAGGCGAATGCCGTGCATGGCGCGGATTGGTTGCATGTCGATGTGATGGACGCACATTTCGTGCCGAATCTCACTCTCGGACTCCCGGTGGTCGAAAGCCTGTTGAAGGCCACCGATATTCCGCTCGACTGCCATCTGATGATCGAGGATCCGGCCCGCTGGGCTCCGCCCTACGCGGAGGCGGGTGCATACAATGTCACCTTCCATGCCGAGGCGACCGACGATCCGATCGCGGTCGCGCGCGATATTCGCGCGGCCGGCGCCAAGGCCGGTCTTTCGGTGAAGCCGAATACGCCGATCGAGCCATATCTGGAAATCCTGCGCGACTTCGACACACTGCTGGTGATGAGTGTGGAGCCGGGCTTCGGTGGCCAGTCGTTCATCACGCATGTGCTGGAAAAGGCGCGGATCGTGCGTCGACTGGTGGACGCGGGCGAACTGCGTTTGATCGTGGAAATCGACGGCGGCATCAATGCCGGCACGATCGAGGCCGCAGCGGAGGCGGGCATCGATTGTTTTGTCGCCGGATCCGCGGTCTACAACACCACTGATCCGGGTGCTGCCGTGGAAAAGCTGCGGCAGCAGGCCGCGGCGCTGCGCAGCTCCTAGCTCGCGAATTTCCTAGCGGGCGGGCGCTTTCCGGCTGCCGATGGCACGTGTCGCCTCGATCACCGCGCTGAGCGGTGGCAGGGCCGTCGCGTTCGCCGGCGGCTGGATCCAAGTGCGATAGCCGGTGCGCTCGTCATCGGGTGAGGGCAGCACGACCTGGCTCCCGGTACAGGCGACCGTTGCGTAGAGCCGGAACAGCTCTGCGGAGACGGCCGCGCTGAGGGTATCGGGCCGGGCGGGGCCGGTGATGAAGGTCCAGCGCTTGGCTCGCGGATGGTGCACCACCGGTGCCGCGATCTGCGTCTGGGTGAGCTGCTGCTGCACCTGCTCGCCCAGCTCTGCGGGCATCGTTATAGCGCCGTAATAGGTGCCGATATGGAGCAGGATGCGGCGGGACGTCGGGTCGATCGACGCCGGCATATGGAATTCGCGCCGATACTGCACACAGCGAACTTCCAGCGTCGAATCGACAAGAGTGGTCACGCAGCACCCCCGTTGGTATCGAACCTGATTTGACCCACTGCTGTCTCTGGCTTCCTCGAGTGGTGGATTTCCCTGGGTCGAACTCGCCGGACCGCGTCGGACCGGGTAGAACCGTTCCGCACTGCACTGCTCGGGTAGAAGTTGAACGACAGGAATCAACAACATAACAATCTTGCGACCGTTTTCGGAGCCGCGCAAGGCTTTGGTGTAATCGTGTCTCCGCTGGGTATTACGACCTGTTCGACACTATGCGCCACATATGAAGTCCGTTCGCGCGGTTCCGGAAAAAGGAATGAATAATTGTCGTCGCCGGGAAACGGCGATATTTCCGCGCGGACGCGTACTATTTCGCTTCGAAAAATAACTGCCGCTGGTTCGACGCTGCGTGCGTTGCCCTGCGGTCCGCTTCCCTGGGGACTTGCCGAACCGCGGTATCGACCGACCGCTGGTTGGAACCGCGGTGTCGTCTACGACCCGGCGTCGTTAGGCTGAGGAGGGATCGGCGTACCGGCGGGAATAGTCGCCCGGATCCGGCTGTTCGGCAACCGTAGAAACGACGCGACAGGGAGTCAAGGCATGTTCACAGGCATCGTCGAAGAACTCGGCGAGATCGTCGCCACCGAAGAGTTGGCCGATGCCGCTCGGCTGACGATCCGGGGCAAGCTGGTCACTTCCGATGCCGGACACGGTGATTCGATCGCCGTCAATGGCGTCTGCCTGACCGTTGTCGACGTGGTCGACGGCGATTCGTTCACCGTGGACGTCATGCAGGAGACGCTGAACCGCTCCAGCATCGGCGGACTCGGCACGGGTTCGCGGGTGAACCTCGAGCGTGCGGCCGCGCTGAACAGCAGGCTCGGCGGCCACCTGGTGCAGGGCCACGTCGACGGCACCGGGACCGTGCTCGCGCGCACGCCCTCGGAGAACTGGGAGGTCGTGCGAATCTCGCTGCCAGAAGCGATCGCCCGCTATGTAGTGGAGAAGGGTTCGATCACCGTCGACGGCATCTCGCTGACCGTCTCGGGCCTCGGCATCGCCGACGCGCCCGCCGCAGACGGCAACCGCGATTGGTTCGAGGTCTCGTTGATCCCGACCACCCTGTCCATGACGAACCTCGGTGCGGCCGCCGTCGGTGCCAAGGTGAACCTGGAAGTCGATGTCATCGCCAAGTACGTCGAACGCCTCCAACAGCGCGACTCTGTCTAATTGCCGCGCCTGCGCCGCGAACGTCGCTCGTAAGACAGCTCCGTGGTGGCTGGTCGGGCGGCTCGGCGTCGGCCTATGACCAGTCGACTACTGTATGTGAGGCACCTATTTCGAGATGGAGCACAACAGACGTGACCAGGTTCGACACCATCGAGCGCGCAGTCGCCGATATCGCTGCCGGTAAGGCGGTTGTCGTCGTCGACGACGAGGACCGTGAGAACGAGGGTGACCTCATCTTCGCGGCGGAAAAGGCGACCCCCGAGCTGGTCGCCTTCATGATTCGCTACACCTCCGGTTATATCTGTGTGCCGCTCACGGGTGAGGACTGCGATCGGCTCGGCCTGCCGCCGATGTACGCGCAGAACCAGGACAAGCACGGCACCGCCTACACCGTTTCGGTCGATGCCAGGGACGGAATCACCACCGGTATCTCCGGTGCCGACCGTGCCACCACCATGCGATTACTCGCCGATCCGAACGCCAAGGCCGACGATCTGACCCGGCCCGGTCACGTGGTTCCGTTGCGCGCCAAGGAAGGCGGCGTGCTGCGTCGTCCCGGGCACACCGAGGCCGCGGTCGATCTGGCGCGGATGGCCGGATTGCAGCCCGCCGGTGTCATCTGCGAGATCGTCAGCCAGAAGGACGAGGGCCATATGGCCCGCACGGAGGAACTGCGCGTCTTCGCCGACGAGCACAACTTGGCGCTGATCTCCATCGCGGAAATGATCGCTTGGCGGCGCAAGCACGAGAAGCAGGTCATTCGGGTCGCCGAGGCCAGGATCCCCACGGCGCACGGCGAATTCAAGGCCGTCGGCTATCAGAGCATCTACGATGATGTCGAACATGTCGCGTTGGTGCGCGGTGATATCGATGACGGCGACGATGTGCTGGTGCGGGTGCATTCCGAATGCCTTACCGGTGATGTCTTCGGTTCGCTGCGCTGCGATTGCGGTCCGCAGCTGGACGCCGCACTGGAGATGGTGGCCCAAGAGGGGCGCGGTGTGGTGCTCTACATGCGTGGACACGAGGGGCGTGGCATCGGGCTGATGCACAAGCTGCAGGCCTACCAGCTGCAGGATTCGGGCCACGACACCGTCGACGCGAATCTGGAGCTCGGTTTGCCCGCCGACGCCCGTGACTACGGCACCGGCGCACAGATCCTGGTGGACCTCGGGATTCGATCGATGCGCCTGCTCACCAACAATCCGGCCAAGCGCGTCGGACTCGACGGCTACGGGCTGAAGATCACCGAACGGGTGCCGATGCCGTTGCGCGCCAACGCCGAGAACCTGCGGTACCTGCGCACCAAGCGGGACCGGATGGGGCACGACCTGATCGGGCTGGACGAACTCGATCTCGGCGAGACCGCCCAGTGAGTTCTCACCTCGACGCAGCCTGGAAAGGACACCAGTGAGCGAGCGAACCATGTCACAGCGTGCATCGCGCATGCCGGAGCCGGGCGTCAGCGAGGCGCAGGCATGAGCGGCACTGGCGTCCCCAGCTTCGAGCTGTCGGATGCCAAGGATCTGAAGCTCGGCATCGTCGCCTCGCGCTGGCACACCCAGATCTGCGACACGCTGGTCGCGAATGCGGAGCAGGTGGCCAAGAACGCGGGCGTCGAGCACATCACCGTGGTCCGGTGCGCGGGTGCGATGGAACTTCCGGTGGTCGCTCAGGAATTGGCCCGCTCCCATGACGCGGTGGTCGCGCTCGGTGTGGTGATCCGTGGTGGCACACCGCATTTCGAATACGTCTGTGACGCGGTGACCGCCGGTCTGACGCGGGTGTCACTCGATGCGGGTACGCCCGTGGCCAACGGTGTGCTGACCACCAATAACGAGGCGGAGGCGCTGGACAGGGCCGGATTGCCGGGCTCCGCCGAGAACAAGGGCGAACAGGCCGCCGCGGCAGCGCTCGATGCCGCGCTGACGCTGCGCGCTCTGCGGCCGTAGATCATGCCGGTCGTTCGCATCTGGCGTAGAGGTCCGGCCGCGGCTGCCGAATCGGGCTCCCGCGAGTGGGAGCTCGAGGTGCGGCCGCATCGCGCGGTGCGGACCGCATGGACCGTGGCGGTGCTGCTCGTCGCCGGTTTCACCGCGGGCGGCATCCTGTTGCGCCACGGTTCGACCGGTGTGAATTTCCGGCTCGCGGACCAGTTCGCGATGATCGGCATCGGCGTGCTCGGTGCGGCGGCGGTACTCCTGCTGACCCGGCCGCGCGTCCGTGTCGGCAAGCGCGGCGTCTCGGTGCGGAACATCCTGGGTGACACCGAATTCCCTTGGGAGTACATCCGCGGCGTCTCCTTCCCGGACCGAAAGTCCTGGGCCCGCCTCGAACTCGTCGATGACGACTACGTCCCCCTCATGGCTATCCGTTCCAACGATAAGCAACGCGCCGTCGAGGCTTTGGACAAACTGCGCGCACTCGGCGCGAAATACACCGCCGCCGAAGAGTAGTCGGCCGCCGGATGTCAGCGTGTCGCCGAGGCATTCGCTGACGATCCGTTCATGACGCTACTTGCGGCCGATCGCGGTTCGCCGTCGAACAACGTTACCGCTGTTCTGGGATTCATACAGGGTCACCTGGCGCTCGATGACGGCCCGACGCTCCGTCCGACACCGCAGACCGGATAGAACAACCGCGGGTTAACGGGTGTCGCCGAGGACGGCGCCTTCGCGTCGGGGATCCGCGCCGCCGATCCAGCCTTCGGCACCGTCGCGCTGCAGTGCGCTGAGGCCGCTGGATTGGGGGGCGACCGAGACCTGGTGGCCGAGTTCGCGCAGGCGTAGGACCAGTGGGTCGTGATCGCCGTTGTCGGTGGCGTTGATGGCCGGATGCTCGCCGCCTACGCCGGTGGCCGGACTGTTTCCGGCGCCGAACGCGACCGCGGAAACCGCCTGTTGCGGGTCCAGGCCCCAATCCAGCACGCCGACAAGGGCTTTCACGACGAACTGGATGATCACCGAACCGCCGGGGGAGCCGGCGACCTGGGTCAGATCGCCGCGTGAGCCGTCGGCATTGTGGTCGAAGACCAGGGTCGGGCTCATCGAGCTGCGCGGCCGCTTACCCGGCTGCACGCGATTGGCGACAGGGGCGCCGTCGGTGCCGAGCGGATCGGCGGAGAAGTCGGTGAGCTGGTTGTTCAGCACGAATCCGTCGACAAGGTGGAATGATCCGAAGGCCGATTCGACCGTGGTGGTCATCGAGGCGGCATTGCCGTACTTGTCGACGACCGAGATATGGCTGGTGCCGTGCTCGGGCGGCTGCGGGCCGACACCGAGTGGCACCGGGCCGAAATCGCCCGGCTGCGCGGTGCCCATGCTGTGGCCGGGATCGATGAGACCGGCGCGCTGCTTCAGGTAGTCCTTGTTCAGCAGGGTCTGCGGTGAATTACCCGGCAGTGGAATGAAATCCGTATCGGCGACGTACTTGTTCCGGTCGGCGTAGGCGAGCCGCTCGGCCTCCGAGATCAGATGCACCGCTTCGGCCTTCGGCTTGCCGCCGTTGCGGTCGATATTGTCCGGCTTCAGCGGCGATAGGTCGAAGTTCTCCAGAATGCCGAGGGTGGCCGCGACGGTAATGCCGCCCGAGGACGGGCTGGGCATACCGCAGATCTCGTGCGTGCGGTAGTTCGTGCAGAGCGCGGTCCGCTTCTTGGTCTGATACCCGGCGAGGTCGTCGGCGGTGATGAGGCTCGGGGTGCGCCCGCCTGCGGTGGATCCGGCCGCATCGACGATGTCGTGGGCGATAGCGCCGGTGTAGAAGGCATTCGCGCCGTCGGTGGCAATGGCGTTCAAGGTCTTCGACATGGCCGGGTTGGTCAGTACGGTGTCGGCCCGTTTCGGGGTGCCGTCCGGATTGAGGAAGTAGGCCTTCGCGGACTCGTCCACCGCGAGATCCTTGGCGGATTCGGCGATCTGACCGGCCAGGCGCGGACTGATCGGGAAGCCGCGATCGGCCAGTCCGATGGCCGGGTCGAACAGGTCCCGCCAAGCGGTCTTGCCGTGGTCGCGATGCGCCAGTTCCAGCATGCGCAAGACGCCGGGCACGCCGATCGAGCGCCCGCTCGCACGGGCACTCGGTTTCGGCTCGGTGCGATCGGTATCGCTGACCCAGCGCAGATAGTTCTCGGTCGCCGCGGCGGGGGCGATCTCCCGACCGTCGTACGCCTCCACGCTCTTGCTGGCCGCGTCGTAATAGAGCACGAACGAGCCACCGCCGATGCCGGAGGCCTGCGGCTCCACCAACCCGAGCACCATCTGCGCCGCGATGAGCGCATCCGCGGCCGTGCCGCCGTTGCTCAGCACCTCACAGGCGGCCTTGGTGGAGACCGGGTTGGCCGTGGACACCGCGTAGGTCTTGGTGCGCACCGCCGTCATATCGGACCGGTAGCCGGTCGCGATCTCGGGATTGGTGCTCAGATCCTTGGTCGCGCCTGGAGTCGCACCCGCTGAGGTCGCGACCACCGGGGTTCCGTTCGGCGTCGCACTACACGCCGCGTTCGCGGGTGTGTCGTCGGAGGAACATCCGCTGACAACGCCGACGATGAGCGTGAGCGCCGCCGCGGCGCTGACCCAGGTTCTTCGCGTGCCACTCATGGACGGCACTGTATCGCCGATCGCCGAGCGTCGCGGCAAATCCGGCGCTGTGGGCTCCCGGTACTGGTGAGTTCAGCGAAAACGGTTAGCGGGCAATTGCATTGAGCGCCCATGTCGGATGCAATTTCTGCGAGATCTGCGCAGGAATAGGCGCTGAGGCCAATTCCGCTCGACCCCAATGACACCCGTCGTCATCGGTAGGCTGGCCCAGTGGCGATCGAGGCAGTTCTCTTCGACTTCTCCGGCACTCTGTTCCGACTGGAACCCGATGAAACCTGGGCCGATATGGTCGGGGCCGATGGCAAACCCCTGGACCGGTCGCGGCAGGACGCGATCCTGGATCGGATGACGAGGCCGGTCGGCGACGGTGCGGTCTTCGACGCCGAGGGCCGGTTCGCATGGGAACGGCGGGATCTGGATCCGGCGATGCATCGCACGGCCTACCGCGAGTTGATGCGACAAGCCGGGGTGCCGACACCGGCGCTGGTCGCGCGACTCTACGACTGGATGCTCGACCCGCTCGCCTGGACGCCGTATCCCGACACCGGTGCCGTGTTGAAAACCCTGGCGGCACAGGGCATTCCGGTCGCCGTGGTGAGCAATATCGCCTTCGATATCCGTCCGGCGTTCGCCGCAAACGGTTGGGATCGGCTGGTCGCCGCGCACACGCTGTCGTTCGAAGTCGGTGCGGTGAAGCCGGATCCGCGGATCTTCCTGGCCGCGGTGGAACAGCTCGGTGTGCGTCCCGAATCGGCGCTCATGGTCGGCGACAGTGCCGAGGCCGATGGCGGCGCGGTCGCGGCCGGCTGCGGTTTCGCGCTGGTCGATCCGTTGCCGACGGTGCAGCGTGCCGAAGGTCTGCTCGAGGTATTGCGGCGACACGAACTGGCCTAGCGTCCATTATGTGACCTGCGACACACTCTGCTGTTACTGAATGTCGATGTCCGCGAACTGAATTAGCTTGCTGTGACGCCCACCACATCGCGGTGCGGTGCGCAAGCTCGACGGGGAGTGGCCATGGATGATGCCGAGGCATATTTCGAATCGTCGGTGGTGCGGACGGCACGGCCCGCCGGCCTGCCCGGATCGGTCGGCGAGGCCAGAGAGGCCGCATTGGGACTTGCGGGCTTCGGCCTCGCGTATCCGGTCGTCATGGGCCTGATCGCCGGGGACGAGGCGGCCAGATCGGCGGCCCTGCAATTCGGTTGCAGTTGGGTGCTCGGCCTCGCGGTACTGGTTCTCGGCCGTGGGCCGCGGGTGCGCCGGGTCGCGATCGTTTCGGTCATGGTGCAGTCCGTCGCGGTACTGCGAATTCATGTCGAGGCTGTCCCGGACTCGGCCCGGCTGGTCATCGTCCTCTTCACGCTGGGCGCGTCGGCGACGATCCTTTACCAATTGTCGCGACCGGAAGCCAAGGCGTGGTTCGACGAACGCGACGCCCGCAGCTGGCGCGCGTGACCTGCACCAGTGACAGCCAGCTCGGCCTGCGCGACGCGGTCCTCGCCGGTCTCGGCGTTATCGTGCATGCCGAAGCCCTGATCCCGGACGGTCTGCGCGTGCTCGCCGACCCGCGGCTTCGGTGCTCGGCGACCTCGAATTCGTGCTGATGCGGCGGCGGACGACCCTGTCCGCGCCGGAGCAGGCGCTGCGCGACGCGATCGCCGCCGGTGCCCGCCGCTTCGGCTGAGCCGCGCCCGTGCGGATGTGTCGGAGCCGGTCGATAGGCTTGGATTCGTGGCAGATCCCGCGACCTACCGGCCGAAGCCGGGCACGATTCCCGTTGAACCCGGTGTCTACAAATTCCGGGACGCGCACGGGCGTGTGATCTATGTCGGCAAGGCGAAGAGCCTGCGCAGCAGGTTGAATTCGTACTTCGCCGATGTGGCGTCGCTGCATCCGCGGACCAAGCAGATGGTCACGACGGCGGCCGGCGTCGAATGGACCGTGGTCTCCACCGAGGTGGAAGCCCTTCAGTTGGAATACAACTGGATCAAGGAGTTCGATCCGCGATTCAACGTGCGGTATCGGGACGACAAGTCGTATCCGGTGCTGGCGGTCACCTTGAACGAGGAGTACCCGCGGCTGTTCGTTTATCGCGGCGCGCGCAAGAAGGGGGTGCGGTACTTCGGGCCGTACGCGCACGCCTGGGCCATTCGGGAAACCCTGGATCTGCTGCTGCGGGTCTTCCCCGCGCGCACCTGCTCCAACGGAGTCTTCAAGCGGCACAACCAGATCGGGCGGCCTTGCCTGCTCGGCTATATCGACAAGTGCTCGGCCCCGTGCATCGGCCGCGTCGATGCCGACGAGCATCGCCGGATCGTCGAGGACTTCTGCGACTTCCTGGCCGGACGCACAGATCGCATGGTGCGCGACTTGGAGCGCCGGATGCACGACGCCGCCGAGGACCTGGACTTCGAAACCGCCGCCCGGCTGCGCGACGACGTCCAAGCGCTGCGGCGGGCACTGGAGAAGCAGGCCGTCGTCCTCGGTACCGGCACCGACGCCGATGTGGTCGCCTTCGCCATCGATGAGCTAGAGGTGGCGGTGCAGGTCTTCCACGTCCGCGACGGCCGGGTGCGCGGCCAGCGCGGCTGGGTGGTCGACAAATCCGGTGACGCCATCGACGGCCAGGAGGCCGGTGGTGAGGTCGCCGCACTGGTCGAGCAGTTCCTCACCCAGTTCTACGGCGAGCTGGCCGCACAGGGTGCGGACGTACCGGGCGGGGCCGAACAACCGGCCACCGCGGTGCCGCGCGAGGTGCTGGTGCCGGAACTGCCCGCCGATGCCGAACAGGTGGAGGAATGGCTGAGCAAACTGCGCGGCTCGGCGGTGCGGCTGCGGGTGCCGCAGCGTGGTGACAAGAAGGCGCTCGCCGAAACCGTGCAGCGCAATGCGATGGAGGCGCTGGCCCAGCACAAACTCGAGCGCGCCGGCGACCTGACCTCGAGATCCGCTGCGCTGCAAGACATTCAAGATGCCCTCGATCTGGACAGCGCGCCGCTACGAATCGAGTGTGTGGATATCAGCCACGTGCAGGGCACCGATGTGGTGGCTTCGCTGGTGGTATTCGAGGACGGCCTGCCGCGCAAGTCGGAGTATCGCCACTATGCGATCAAAGAGGCCGCGGGCGAGGGCCGCTCCGACGATGTCGGCAGCATCGCGGAGGTGACCAGACGGCGGTTCTATCGCCTGCGCCGCGAACGCGACGAGCTGGCGGCCGACGAGTTGGCGTCCGGCCAGGAGAACGGACACGCCGACGACGACCTCGAACTGACTTCACGCCCCGGCATCGACCCACGCACCGGTCGCCCGCGCAAATTCGCCTACCCGCCCAATCTCTATGTGGTCGACGGCGGTGCACCCCAGGTCGCGGCCGCCGCGGAGGTCCTCGACGAACTCGGCATCACCGATGTCGCGGTTATCGGCCTGGCCAAACGGCTGGAGGAGGTGTGGGTGCCAGGGGAGAGCGATCCGGTGATCATGCCGCGCAACAGTGAGTCGCTGTATCTACTGCAACGGGTGCGCGACGAGGCGCACCGCTTCGCCATCACCTTCCACCGCAGCAAACGCTCCCGTCGGATGACCGCGTCCGCACTGGACTCGGTGCGCGGCCTCGGCGAGTCGCGCCGGACCGCGCTCGTCACCCATTTCGGGTCGGTTGCCAAACTGAAGGAGGCTACGGTCGAGCAGATCACCGAGGTGCCCGGCATCGGTGTGGCGACCGCGAAGGCGGTTCTGGCCGCTTTGCGGGAGGAATAAGACACCTACGTTGTGTGTCTGCGCCCGATACCCGAACGGGTGCGGGATGATCGACACGCACCCTGACACAGATCCGGTAGGACATGACACGCGTCGAATCGAACAACAGTGCGGGCAGCCCGCGGTCGACCGCTGGGCGGACCGGCCCCGCGGGCACCGTCGGCGCACCTGTCGAACGCGGCGACGGCAACCCGGCGCAGCCAAAGGTCGAGGTCGTCATCGTAACGGGGCTATCCGGCGCGGGTCGGGGTACCGCGGCCCGAGTACTCGAGGATCTGGGCTGGTATGTCACCGATAACCTGCCGCCCGAGCTGATCGGGCCGATGGTGGAACTCGGTGCCTCCGCCGAACCGCCGATTCGCAGGCTCGCGCTGGTCATGGATGTACGTAGTCGTTTCTTCACCGGCGATCTCTCGGCCGTCACCGATCAGCTGCGGTCCGCGGGCGTGCCGACCAGGATCCTGTTCTTGGAGGCCTCCGATGACGTGCTGATCCGGCGCTTCGGCTTCGCACGCAGGCGCCACCCGCTGCAGAGCGAAAGCGCCGACGGTACGCTCTCGGCGGGCATCGCAGCCGAACGGATCCGCCTCTCCGCCGTGAAAACGGCGGCCGACCTGGTGATCGACACGACCGAACTCTCGATCCACCAGTTGCACCGCAAGCTGGAGGAGGCCTACGGCGGCGGGGCGCCCACCGCACTGCAGCTGACGGTGCAGTCGTTCGGATTCAAGTACGGGGTTCCACTCGATGCGGACATGGTGTTGGATGTGCGTTTTCTACCCAATCCGCATTGGATACCGGAACTTCGGGAACATTCGGGACAGGAGACCGTGGTCAGCGAGTATGTATTGTCGCGTCCCGGCGCGGCCGATTACTTGAGCACCTGCCACCACCTGGTCGACCTGACGACGAATGGTTACCGCCAAGAGGGGAAGCGATACATGACGGTGGCAGTGGGCTGCACCGGAGGTAAACACCGCAGCGTGGCGATAGCCGAGGCGCTCGGCGAACTGATCGGCTCCGAGCCGGAGAAATCCGGCCCGGCCGATGTCGTGCGGGTCGTGCATCGGGATCTGGGGCGCGAATGACGGGGTGGGAATCGGATCCCGCCATAGTTGCGCTCGGTGGCGGGCACGGGCTGTATGCGACGCTCACCGCGGTGCGGCGGCTGACCAGAAAGATCAGCGCGGTGGTGACCGTCGCCGATGACGGCGGATCATCGGGCCGACTGCGCGCCGAACTCGGTGTGCCACCACCTGGCGATCTGCGCATGGCCCTGGCGGCGCTGGCCGCGGACGGCGACGATGTGTGGACGCGCACCGTGCAGCACCGCTTCGGCGGCACCGGTGCGCTGGCCGGACATTCGGTCGGCAATCTGATCCTCGCCGGCCTGACCGAGGTGCTCGGCGATCCGGTCGCGGCGCTCGACGAGGTCGCCAAGATGTTGCGTATCACCGGACGGGTGCTGCCGATGTCGCCCATCGCCCTCGATATCGAGGCAGATGTTGCTGGGCTGGAAGCGGATCCGCGGGTGAGCCGCTGTATCCGCGGCCAGGTCGCCATCGCGACGACACCGGGCAAAGTGCGGCGGGTGCGGCTGATTCCGTCCGATCCGCCCGCCAGTCCGGAGGCAACCTCGGCCATCGAACACGCCGATGTCGTTGTGCTGGGCCCGGGTTCCTGGTTCACCAGCGTGATTCCGCACGTGCTGGTACCCGAATTACGTGATGCGCTGGTCTACACCAGAGCACGCAAGATCCTGGTGCTGAATCTGGCTGCGGAGCCGGGAGAAACGGCAGGTTTCTCCGCGGAACGCCATCTACATGTATTGTCCCAGCACGCACCGGAATTCGTGGTCGATGAGGTACTGGTCGATTCCGGGTCGGTGCCGGAGGGTCGCGAAAGAGAACATGTGGCCAGGGCTGCCGAACAATTGCGGGCGCGAGTAACCTTCTCCGATGTCGCCGAAGCGGGAACCGACCGGCATCACCCCGGAAAGCTTGCCGCCGCACTGGATCAGCTGATCCGGCAACCTCGGCCACATATGGCAGGGCTTCGAGTCGAGGGACGGCACATGGGTCAGGATGTGCGTTCCGGGTTGGGTGGAAAGGAGCGCGTCTCGTGGCGATGACGGCCGAAGTGAAGGACGAGCTGAGCAGGCTCACGGTCTCGCAGGTGAGTTCTCGCAAGGCGGAATTGTCTGCGCTGCTGCGGTTTGCGGGCGGTCTGCACATCGTCGGCGGGCGGGTGATCGTCGAGGCCGAGGTGGATATGGGTTCCATCGCGCGCCGGCTACGGCGCGAGATCTTCGAGCTGTACGGCTACGGCTCCGATGTGCACGTGCTCGGCGCGGGCGGTCTGCGCAAGACCTCGCGCTACGTGGTACGGGTGTCCAAGGAGGGCGAGGCGCTGGCCAGACAGACCGGCCTGCTCGATGTGCGCGGCCGTCCGGTGCGCGGTCTGCCCGCACAGGTGGTCGGCGGCAGCATCGGCGACGCCGAAGCCGCTTGGCGCGGAGCGTTTCTCGCGCACGGCTCGCTCACCGAACCCGGTCGCTCCTCGGCGCTCGAGGTCAGCTGCCCCGGTCCGGAGGCCGCGCTGGCACTCGTCGGTGCGGCGCGGCGGCTCGGCATCACCGCGAAGGCGCGTGAGGTACGCGGCACCGATCGGGTCGTGGTACGCGACGGTGAGGCCATCGGCGCACTGCTGACCCGGATGGGCGCGCAGGACACCCGGATTGTCTGGGAGGAGCGCAGGCTGCGCCGTGAGGTGCGGGCCACCGCGAACCGCTTGGCCAATTTCGATGACGCCAACCTGCGCCGATCGGCCCGTGCCGCGGTCGCCGCCGCCGCGAGAGTCGAACGCGCACTGGAGATTCTGGGCGATGAGGTGCCCGACCATTTGGCCGCGGCGGGCAAGCTGCGCGTGCAGCATCGCCAGGCGTCCCTGGAGGAGCTGGGCCAGCTCGCCGATCCGCCGATGACCAAAGACGCTGTGGCGGGCCGGATTCGGCGACTATTGTCGATGGCGGACCGCCGGGCCAAGGAGTTGGGGGTCCCCGATACCGAATCGGCCGTCACGGCCGAACTGCTCGACGAAGCTTGAGCCGAATCGTCGCCCGAGACTGGGCGGCGATTCGACCGGACGTCGCATGTCAATGTGTCTTACGTCGAATATCGGTGGCGTCCACCCGGCGGCACAAGCAGTCGGTAATGGGGATCGCCACCGCCGAGTTGCCCGTCGACGTGAATTCAACAGACAACAAGTCGAGCGACGTATGTCCCGTTCCGGCCCAGTTGACCACCACGGAGCTGTCTTACGAGCGACGTTCGCGGCCCGTCTGGCGTCCGAGTCGTCGAAGCGCATGCAACGTAGTCGCGAGTCTCGACGGCATCGCTGGCGACTGCTTGCGGGTCGCTCGAAAGAGTCAGCCGCGTGACGCCGCGAGGCCGCGAACACGCAGCGCCGTAGGCGCTGCAAATCAGACACGGCTCGGGCATTACTGTGGTCTGTGGCATCGGAATGAATCCGCTTGAAAGCTGAGGAGCGATAACGTGACTGTCCGGGTAGGCATCAACGGCTTCGGCCGTATCGGACGTAACTTCTTCCGGGCGGTGGAGGCGCAGAAGGCGCTCGGCACCACCGACATCGAGATCGTCGCGGTCAACGACCTCACCGACAACGCGACGCTGGCCACTCTGCTCAAGTACGACTCGATCCTGGGCCGCTTGCCCCAGGACGTGTCGCTGGACGGCGACGACACCATCGTGGTCGGCGACCAGCGGATCAAGGCGCTGGCTATCAAGGAGGGCCCGTCCGCGCTGCCGTGGGGTGACCTCGGCGTCGACGTGGTCGTCGAATCCACCGGCATCTTCACCGACGCGACCAAGGCGAAGGGCCACATCGCCGCGGGCGCCAAGAAGGTCATCATCTCCGCGCCCGCCAAGGGTGAGGACCTGACCGTCGTCATGGGCGTCAACGACGACAAGTACGACGGCAGCCAGAACATCATCTCCAACGCGTCCTGCACCACCAACTGCCTCGGTCCACTGGCGAAGGTGCTCAACGACAACTTCGGCATCGAGCGTGGTCTGATGACCACCATCCACGCCTACACCCAGGACCAGAACCTGCAGGACGGCCCGCACGGCGATCTGCGTCGTGCCCGCGCCGCCGCGCTGAACATCGTGCCCACCGGCACCGGCGCCGCGAAGGCCATCGGCCTGGTGCTCCCGGAGCTCAACGGCAAGCTCGACGGCTACGCGCTGCGCGTCCCGGTCCCGACGGGCTCGGTCACCGACCTCACCGTGACTCTGAGCAAGTCGGCCTCGATCGATGACATCAACGCCGCCTACAAGGCCGCCGCCGAAGGTGCGCTGAAGGGCATCCTCAAGTACAACGTGGACCCGATCGTGTCCAGCGACATCGTCACCGACCCGCACTCGTGCATCTACGACGCGCCGCTGATCAAGACCATCAATGACCAGGTGAAGGTCGTCGGCTGGTACGACAACGAGTGGGGCTACTCCAACCGCCTGGCCGACCTCATCGGCCTCGTCGGCAAGTCGCTCTGACATGGCGGTCGAAACACTCCAGGATCTGCTGAACGAGGGTGTCGAGGGTCGGGGCGTACTCGTGCGCTCCGACCTGAACGTCCCCCTCGACCAGAACGGCGAGATCACCGACCCCGGCCGCATCATCGCATCGGTGCCGACGCTGCGGGCGCTGGTCGAGGCCGGTGCCAAGGTCGTCGTCACAGCGCATCTGGGCCGTCCCAAGGGTGAGCCGGATCCGACATTCTCCCTCGCTCCGGTCGCGGTGAAGCTGGCCGAGCTGCTGGGCCGCAATGTCCAGCTGGCCGGTGACGTCGTCGGCTACGACGCGCTGTCGCGCTCGGAGGGCCTCACCGACGGCGATGTGCTGCTGCTGGAGAACGTGCGCTTCGATGCACGCGAAACCAGCAAGGACGATGCCGAGCGAGCCAAGCTGGCCGGGGCGCTGGTCGAGCTGGTCGGCGATGACGGTGCGTTCGTCTCCGACGGCTTCGGTGTGGTGCACCGCAAGCAGGCCTCGGTCTACGACGTGGCGAAGCTGCTGCCGCATTACGCGGGCACGCTGGTCGCCGCCGAGGTCGAGGTCCTTGCCAAGCTGACCGAGAACTCGGAGCGCCCGTACGCGGTCGTGCTCGGGGGTTCCAAGGTCTCCGACAAGCTGGCCGTCATCGAGGCACTGGCACCCAAGGTCGACACCCTGGTGATCGGCGGCGGCATGTGCTTCACCTTCCTTGCCGCACAGGGCCTTGCGGTGGGCGCCTCGCTGCTGCAGGAGGAGATGATCGAGACCTGCAAGGGGCTGCTGGAGCGCTACGGGGACGTCATCCACTTGCCGCGCGATATCGTCGTCGCGAATAAGTTCGCGGCCGATGCGGACTCGAAGGTGGTGCCCGCCAACGAGATTCCGGACGGCTGGCTCGGCCTCGATATCGGTCCCGAGTCGGTGGACCGGTTCGCGGCACTGCTCACCGAGGCGAAGACGGTGTTCTGGAACGGCCCGATGGGCGTATTCGAGTTCGAGAGCTTCGCCGCGGGTACCCGGGGTGTCGCCGAGGCGATCGTGACCGCGACGGGCAAGGGTGCCTTCACCGTTGTCGGCGGTGGCGATTCGGCCGCGGCCGTGCGCGCGCTCGGCCTGCCCGAGGACGGTTTCTCGCACATCTCCACCGGTGGCGGCGCATCCCTGGAATACCTCGAGGGCAAGGAACTGCCCGGTATCGCGGTACTGGAGGACTGAACCATGGCACGTAAACCGCTCATCGCGGGTAACTGGAAGATGAACCTCAACCACCTCGAGGCCATCGCCCTGGTGCAGAGGATCGCCTTCGCGCTGCCGGAGAAGTACTTCGCCAAGGTCGACGTCGCGGTGATTCCGCCGTTCACCGACATCCGCAGTGTGCAGACCCTTGTCGAGGGTGACAAACTGCTGCTCACCTATGGTGCGCAGGATGTTTCGACGCACGACGAGGGCGCGTACACCGGCGAGATCAGCGCCGCCATGCTGTCCAAGCTGGGCTGCGCCTTCGCGGTCGTCGGCCATTCGGAGCGGCGGCAGTACCACTCCGAAGACGACGCCACCGTGCTGGCCAAGACCAAACAGGCGCTGAAGTACGGGATCACCCCGATCGTGTGCATCGGTGAGGGTCTCAATGTCCGCGAGGCGAAGACCCATGTCGAGTACAACCTCGAGCAGTTGCGTGGTTCGCTCAAAGGTCTGACGGCCGAAGAGATTTCGAAGATCGTCATCGCCTATGAGCCGGTCTGGGCCATCGGCACCGGCAAGGTCGCCACCCCCGCCGACGCGCAGGAAGTCTGCGGTGCGATTCGCGCGGAGCTCGTCGAACTGGCCTCGCCCGAGATCGCGGCGGGCGTGCGGGTGCTCTACGGCGGTTCGGTGAATGCCAAGAACGTCGGCGAGTTGGTCGCGCAGACCGATATCGATGGCGCGCTTGTCGGCGGTGCGTCGCTCAAGGGCGACGAATTCGCCACGCTGTCCGCGATTGCCGCGGGTGGTCCGCTGCCCTGACGGGTGAATGTTCGAATCAGCCCGGTAGCACGCTCGAGCGCGTGTTGCCGGGCTGATTTGCGTCGAGCCTTCCCGCCCGGGGCGAGGCATACCGGTGCTCGGGATGCGACTTGCGGACCGGGTGATCCTGACGCGGAAGTAGTTGGGATCACAGGTGATTCACGATGAAACCGCTGGCGGTGAGTGCCAGCTCCAGTGGCTCGTCGTGCGGGTCCATCGAGATCTCGGCGGTCCGCACGTTCGGATAGTGCACGTGCAGTCGGTACAGGGTGCCACGCAGGAGGTGGGCGAGTTCGGCGGGCTGCTTGGTGGCGTGCACGATGTACAGCTTGGCCGTGGTACCGGAGATGCCGACCGAGCATTCGGCCAGGAGTGCGCCGTCGGGGTCGATAAAGCCCAAAGTGAAGGTGGTGTGCAGGAATTCGTCGCGCGCGGCGAGTAGCGCGGCGACGGAATCCATATCCGAGCCGCCGTGTTCGGTGCGGCGGATGCGGCTTGCGGCGGTGTAGAGCTCGGCGTAGCGGACGAGGGTTACCGGGGACGGCGGCGCGGGCAGCTTCTCGATGTGGGCGGACGGAAGATCCGGCCACGGGCCTATCTCGGTATGCCAGGTGCGTTTGCGGTCCGGGTGGCGGAGATCCGGTGTGCGGGAGGCGTTTTGGTTCACGACTATGCCGCGCGCAGGGTCAGGCCGAAGCCGTTGGTATTGCGCAGGATCAGCGTGTCCGCGTCGATGGTCGCCGTTGTCTCGCCGTCGAGGGCCTTCAGCACCGCCTGCTCGACCTCCATGATCTCCGGCGCGCACGCCATCTTCGTGGTGCCGATCTGGAACGTGACGTCCGGACCGTTGGCGGTGGGCGATGCGGTGGCGTGACCGGTCATGCGATTGCATCCGGAGCTTCCGGCGACCCCACCGTCCGCCGCGATGGCGAGCGTCGGCTTCACATCGTCCAGCGTCTGGGAACGGATCTGCGCATCGGGCGTCATCAGGGCGGAGACGATCCATGTCGTGCCGATGAGCGGCCTATCGGGTTGGGCGACCTTCTTGTCCAGCAACGTGACCGTTGTTTCCTTCCCGGTCAGCGTCAGTGTCGAATCGTCGATTCGCCACTTCGGCAGCGACGTCAACACCTTGTCCTGCCAGCTATCGGCCTGGCTCCGTTCATCCGGACAGGCCATCAGCGTGCTCGAGAGGGTGCCGACATGCAGGGTCCCATCGGTCAGATCCACCGAGCCATCGGCGGTATTGCAGCCGGAGTTCGCCGAGATCCTGCCATCGGTAAAGGCGAGCGTCATCGGTCCGCCGCCCGGAATCGGCAGCCCCTCGACCCCGGTCGAGACAAATGTGCGCCCCATCGGCGACCCCGCCGGTCGGTTCTGCTTCTCATCGCCCGAACATCCGGCCACCAGACCGGCCGCCATAGCCAGAAGAATCCCGACGCGCACCGTGGTAGCCGACATGTAGCCGATGGTACGGGCGTTGCCGCTGGAAACCGCGCAATTCAGCCGGCCGCTGCGGCGCCTCGACCGTCGAGACAGGTAGTGGATTACTCATGTCAGTGTGTCGGGGCGGGGCACAGACTTGATTCCGGAGCACGGATCGATGCTCGGTGATCCGCGTTTCGGAGAGGTAGCTATGAGAAGCGAGGTGCGAGCATTCCTTGTCGCGGCGGCCGCGGCGGGTGTGCTCGGCGCGGTGGCGGTACCGATCGCGGTGTCGGAGCCTACGACAACCACACCTACGCCGACCACATCTTCGACAACCGCAGGACAGGCGGGGCCGTGCACTACGGCTCGCACGGCGGTGGGGGAAACTTGTCCGCTTCCCGATCCCACTTTCGACGTTGCGCCGACCCGTGCGGAACGCGGCACACAGATCGCAGTGAACGGCAGTAACTGGCCGTGTACCATGGTCCGCCTTACCCCGAGCTGGTCCGGTTCGCCGCAGAACGCATCGGTCTCCCAGGGGAGGTTCGCCACCTCGATCGCCGTGTCCAATCAGGCCGCAACCGGCCCGCAGACGATCAGCGCGGCGTGTGGCGAGTCATCTGCAGTCCGGCAGATCACGATCGCCCCTCGCTCCGGCGCGACCACTGCTGCGACCACCAAGCCGATCACGACGACCACCAGCCAAGCAGCTGTCGCGCAAACATCCGACACGTCGACTGCAGGGCGGGCGCCGCAGCGGCGCGACCACTTCGGCGCAGTGTTGGGAATCGGCTCGGTCCTCCTCGCCCTCGGTGTGGCGGCGCTCGTACTACGCCAGTGGCGTAAGGCAGCCGATCGGGCGCGCGCGTACCGCCGTCTCGTCGACCACCAGCCGATCCGGCCTGCCACCGCACCGACCCGAGCCGCGCCGAGGTCGTAGTCACCAGATCCACACCAATGGCGAACGGGCACGTAATTCGACCCATAGCTATGCTCGGGCCACTGACCACTGCTGATGCGACGACACCCTTATCCACTTGGGCGCCGTTACGGTCGCGAATCTATCGGGCGGTGGATCGCGCAGCTGGTCTCGAATCTGGGTACCTGGATGCAAACCGTTGGGGCGCGGTGGATTCTGGTCGATGCGCCCAGTGCCGCGACGTTGGTGGCTTTCGTGCAGACGGCGACGACATTGCCGGCGATGCTGTTATCGATTCCGTCGGGGTGTTGGCGGATCTGTTGGATCGGCGCAGGTTGCTGGTCGGGGCCCAGTCGGCGATGGCGGTGTTGGGGCGCGAACGCGCCGTCGCGGAGTTCATGATCGGCCAGGACGCCGCCACGCACCTGGTTGCGGTAGACACACCGTAGGTCGCGTCGAGCCGGGGTGATTATGCGGGTACCGACCCGCACCCATAGACTGTGCGGCATGCGGATGTTCCTGGATATCCTCCTGATCGTCACCAGCGTGCTGCTGGTGCTGCTGGTGCTGCTGCACCGCGCCAAGGGTGGAGGTCTGTCCAGCTTGTTCGGCGGCGGCGTGCAGTCCAGCCTGTCGGGTTCGACCGTCGTCGAGAAGAACCTCGACCGCATCACCATCTTCACCGGTTTGATCTGGCTCATCGCCATCCTCGGCATCGGCCTGGAGATCAAGTTCGCCTGAATTGCGGGATCGTGCCGGTGCCGGCACGCTCTCGGGCACCGCATCCGGGCGTGGTCTATGTCGACATCGTGGATGCGCCGCGTTCGCATATCTATCTGACTTGGCGGGTCGAGCCGACGCCGTTGCGATCGGTGCAGCGCTTCCTGAGCCTGGTCTGAATCTCAGTCGTTGCGCGGGATGCGGCCGTCGACGTCGGTGAAACCGTATTCTTCGGCGAGATCCGCTATGCGCCACGCCGATCCGGAGCGTTGGCTGCGGTCCGGATCGGCGGCCAGTGCGACGACGGCGCGGCCCGGAAAGCGGGGGGATTCGGCGTTGTCGAGGTCGTAGGTGCCCTCACCGGGCAGCGAGACGACGCGGCGGCCGTCCTTATCGCGTGGAACCATTTGCAGCAGTTCGGTGTCGACGATTCCGGGCCACAGTGAGACCACCGTGACGCCCGACTCGGCGAGATCGTCGGCCATATCCGAGGTGAGCCGGTCCAGCGCGGACTTGGCGACGCCGTACACCGCGTTGTGCATATAGCGTTCGGCGCCGGGGGAGGAGATATTGGCGATCAGGCCCGCCGATTCGATCAGCAGGGGAGCGGCGAAAACGCTTGCGACGTAATGTGATCGGAGGCCGACGTCGAATGTCTCATCCCAGGCCTGCGGCGGCACCTCCCAGAACGGTTTGCCCAGCCAACGCGCGGCAGCGGGGGCGTTGTAGACGTTGTTAACCAGCACATCGAGTCGCCCGTGCTCGTTGCGGATCCGCTCGAACAGTCGCTCGACCGCATCGTCGTCGCGGTGATCGCAGACGACCGGAACCCCGATGCCGCCGTGCAGGTCGATCTCGGCCGCGGTCGCGTGCACGGTCCCCGGCAGCCGTCCTGGTACGGCCGAGCGCCCGGTGACGAAGACGGTGGCACCCGCAGCGCCCAACTCGAGCGCGATGCCCTTGCCGATGCCGCGGCTCGCGCCGGTCACCACTGCGACCCGGCCGCCTAGAAGCTGAGGTATTCCGTTCACGATCCCGGGACATTACCGTGAAACAAGAACACGTTCTAGCAATTGGAGGCCGTAGTGGAATTGATCCATCGGTTCGTTACGAGCAACGGCATTCGCATGCATGTCGCGGAGCAGGGCGAGGGGCATCCGGTGATCTTCTGCCATGGCTTTCCGCATACCTGGTTCATGTGGCATCGCCAGCTCGCGGCCGTCGCCGCCGCGGGTTACCGGGCCGTTGCGCCGGATTTGCGCGGATACGGGCGCACGGATGTGCCGACCGATATCGAGGACTACACCAACCGCGCTGTCATCGGCGATCTGCTCGGCCTGCTGGACGAGATGGGTGCCGAGCAGGCGGTCTTCGTCGGTCTGGACTTCGGGGCCGCGCTGGTGTGGGAGCTGGCGTTGCGCGCGCCGGAGCGGGTCAGCGGTGTCATCGTGGTCAATAATCCGTTCGCCCCGCGGCCGCCGCGCGCGCCATCGCGGCTATGGGCCAAGGCCGCTCGGCGTCACTTCCTGCATCTGGACTATTTCCAGAAGCCTGGCGTGGCCGATGCCGAACTGGGCGGCCGCACAAGGGAATTCCTGGCTCGCGTCTACTACTCGCTCAGCGCGGACTACCACTACCTCGACACCTGGCGCTTCCCGGCCGAGGGTACCGGCTACCTCGACGTTCTCCCCGAAGCTCCGCTGCCGCCGTGGCGCTGGCTCTCCATCGCCGAATTCGACACCCTGGCACAGGATTTCGAGCGCACCGGCTTCACCGGCGGTCTCAACTGGTACCGCGTGCTCGATCGGAACTGGGAACTCACCGCCGAATTCGCCGACGCCGAGATCTCCGTTCCGACGTATTTCCTCTACGGCGACCGAGATCCGGATATGGAGGGCTTCAGCGGGCGTGACCCGCTCGCAACTCTGCGTGCGAACGTTCCGGAGCTGCGCGCCGTCACCAAGATCGCGGACGCGGGCCATCTCGTGCAGTTGGAACGCACCGACGAGATCAACGCTCTGATCACGAGCCACCTGCGCGACCTGGTTCCGAATCCGGCCCTCACGCAATAGCCGGGTCAGCGGTATTCGTTGGTCAACTCGGGGTAGTCGGCCCAGCTGGGGAGTGGACGTCGGTCCAGGTAGGCGGTGAGCCGATCCAGCAGGTACTGCCAGCGCGGGCCGACCGAGCAGGCGTCGGCGGGGCAGATGTGGCGGCGGATGAGTTCGAGATTGGTGACGACCCCCACCTGTGTCATATGCATTTCGAGGATGCCGCCATCGATATGTATCACCAGATCATGTGGTGCGCGGCAGTCTTCGACACGGATTGCGATGGGGCCGGGGACCGGACCGTCGAACGGTTCGATGGTCAGGTTGCCATTGCCACTGGTGACCTTGCCGAACCAGCGATCCAGTTGCCTGCGTTCGGCGCAGGCGGACCACACGTCCAGTACGGGCATGCGGAACGACCGCAGAAAGTGCAATAGCACCCGGCCTTCCTCGATCGCCCGATCGTGTTCGGGTCGTACCTCGCCGAGCATGGACATCGTGGTCATAGCCGTGCCCTTTCGCTGCTGGTCACCGTGTGTCCACTGTATTTCCCCGGTGGCGCCGCCGAATCGGATTCACCGGAAGTCGGCTACCGCGTGTCGGATCGGTCGGCGCCACCGGGATAGCTCTCAGGCCGCGATGAATCGCGCGCAATCGAATTCGTTGTTCAACACACCCTGTCGGAAGGCATCGAACTCATCCTGATCGAAGAGTAGTTCCACGCCATCGATCGGCTGGGGAATGGCGGCGCGGAAAACGTATCCGCCGTCGCGGCGCGATATCGCCAGATATCGATCCTCGACGCGACCCGCCCGCATCCCGGCCTGGAAAACGTCGAACTGCTCATCGGTGAAGACGAGAATTTCCTGGTCGCGCAACGCCATTCCGGGCGTGTAGCGTTCGTCGGCGAGCTTGTCGTCCCAGACCGCAGTCCACCCGTTCTTGCGTGCGACGCGCACGCAATTCTGGTTGGGCGAGCTGAAGGTCGCCTTGCGGAATTCGGCGACGGTGAAGGTGGGCTGCGTCATTGCATTTCCTTTCAACGGGTAGAGCAGGAGTCGCGCGGGTTGGCAGACCCGTTGCTCGTCCTTCAAGGCTTATAGCCAACGGCGGCGAAATTACACGGCCGCGCCGTATCTGCCCGGTCGACCGGTTGGTCCGGGCGCCAGTCCGGTGCGTAGGCAATACCGGGTTCGACCAGGTCAAGGCCGTCGTAGAGGGCGGTGAACTGGGCACGGGTGCGCAAGGACACCGGATCGGAGGTCTCGTCATACAGTGCGGCGGCTGCGGCCATCTGCTGCTTGATCTCCGGACCGGCGTCGTCCAGGGACACGTGGGTCATCGCGGCATAGCTGCCCGAGGGGAGCCGGTCGCGTAATCGAGCCATCAACTCGTGCGGCTGGTCGGCGTCGGGCACGAACGGCCAGACGCTGACGATCAAGAGGCCAAGCGGCTGCCCGAAGTCGATCAGTCGTCGGGTATCCGGATGGTCCAGAATCAGGTCGGGATAACGCAGGTCGGCCTCGATGACGGCGGTGTTGTCGAGGGCATCGCCGTGCAGCAGGAGATCGTGGGCGCGATTGACCGCTTCCAGGTCGTTGTCGACATAGACCACGCGCGAATCCGGCGCCGATTCCCGTGCGACCTCGTGCGTATTGCCGACGGTGGGGAGTCCGGAACCGATGTCGAGGAATTGCCGGATGCCCTGCTCCACCATGAATCGTGTTGCACGGCGCAGGAATCCGCGGTTGTGATGTGCCCACACATCGAGGAACGGAAGTATTTCGAACAGTCGCTGACCGAAGATCTTGTCGACCTCGAACACGGCTTCCCCGGACAGGTAATAGTGGTACATGCGGGCGGCGGATGGTCGGCTCGCATCAATCTCTCGGGGCTCGAAGTCGGCGGACATCCGGGTGCTCCTGATTCGTCAAGTACTGGTGAATGTCTTGCGGCGCAACGATCGTGCGACGTGCTCCATGAATTTCCGGGAGTCCGCGGCGCCGAGAGCGGCGGCACTGAGTCGGGACCATACACTTTCGCGGGCCGCCACCGCGGGTTTGTCATCGATGTAGCGGATATCGCCCTGGCTCTCCACGATCGCCATCTCGAGGTCGCCCGCGGCACCCGGTGACGGCACTCGGACCAGGCTGTACCGGTCCTCCATTCCCGCCCCGCGGGTGGTGACGGTGAATGGGAGTACCTGGATCAGGATGTTCGGCCGTCTGGACAGATTCGACAGTTGTTCGAGTTGTTCGAGCATCACCTCGCGGCCACCATATTCGCGGCGCAGACAGGATTCGGACAGGATCGCGCGGAATTCCGGCGGGTCCGCCTCGGTCAGGACCTGTTGCCGGGCCAGCCGCGCCTGCACCGACTCCTCGACGGTGACGCGGTCGGCCGCGACCGTGGTGATCGGTTCGTGCAGTGCGCGAATGTAGGACTCGCACTGCACGAGTCCCGGCATGATCTCCGCCTCGGCGGTGCGCAACAGACTGGCATGCGCCTCCAGATCGACGAGCAGTCGCAGGTCCTCGACATAGGCGCGGCGATGGCCGGTGGTCCAGAAGCCGCGCTTGTGGTTGTCGCGGCGTAGTTCCTTGAGCGTCTCGACATAGCCCGGATCGGTGAAACCCAGTGTGGTCGCGAGGAGTTCCAGATCGCCGACGCTGATGGCGCCGACTCCGTTGATCAGCTGGTTGATTCGGCTCTGGGTCGACTCGATGATTTTGCCGGCTTCGGTCTGGCTCACACCCGCGGTGCGGACCATATGCTCGATCTCGCGTCCCAGCAACAGCTTTCGCGCGGTCCGTAATCGAGTTCCCATGGCTCCCCAGCGTATCGGTCTGACGCTACTCATCCGATTCACTTCCTGGAGCGTGATAATCACGCTAGCATTACCACACCAAAGATATCACAGCACGCCGAGGCAGTGGGTGTCATCGAGGACCGTCCCCTGCGTCGCGTTTTGAGGGGGTGTCGGATGACGACAGCCACGAACGATCGTCGGATGGTGTGAAATGTCCAGTAGCGCAGAGGCAACCGCGCAGCGCTGTCGGCACTACCAACGCGATCTGGGACTGCCCGCGGTGATCATGCCCGACACCGAGACGCGGATCATCGTGCAGACCGGACCCGTCAGTGCGGTGGTGATGCCCTCGAGGCTGGCAACGGAAGTCATCGCGCAGCAGCAGGGGCCGTTGGGTCCAGTGATAGAGCATCCGACGTCGCGGCGGTGGGCCTTTCTGACCGGACCGTCCGGACCGTGTCCGGAGAGTCTGACCCCCGCGCTGCTGCGCTGGAATATCGGCGTTGCGTCGAACTACATTGTGCTGCCGTCTCCCGCTGACGAGCGGCGCGGATTTCGGCGCTGGATCCACGAGCCGCACAACAGGTTTCGGCCATCGATGCGAGAAGTCCTGGAAGCGGTGCTGCGGTTGCGGCGATAACGGTTCCGGCGGGCGCGCGGTACTCGCCGATACGAGGGGTCGGCGAGTGACGCGCGGTCCGGAACGGTCAGCGGGTGAGGAGTTTCGTGGCTGCGGATTCGATTCGGGATTCGTCGAGCAGGACGGCAGTGGCGGCCTTGCCCAAGGGGATGAAGGAGTCTGCGCTGGTTACGCGGGTTACGGGGCCGTGGAAACCGGCGTCGATCAGGGCGGCGCAGAGGGATTCGGAGACGCCGCCCGTGTGGCGGGTTTCGTCGGCGATGAGGACTCGGCCGGTGGCGCGGGCGTGGTGAAGTAGGTCGTCGAGGGGGAGGGGCGAGAGCCAGCGGAGGTCGAGCACGCGGGTTCGGATGCCGCGCGATGAGAGCCGTTGGGCTACACGCAGACTCATGGGGACACCGTTTGCAAAGGTGACGATGGTGAGGTCGGTGCCGTCGCCGTAGCTGCGGGCGCGGCCGATGGCGATATGGTCGGTATCGGAAGGTGTTGCAAGCCAGGCATTATCGCCGGGTTGGTGCAGGTCGCGGGTGTGGTAGAGGGCGATGGGTTCGAGGTAGAGGCATACGCGGCCGTCGACGCGAGCGGCGGAGACGCAGGTGCGCAGCATGGCGGCGGCATCGTCGGCGCGAGCGGGGGAGGCGATGATCAAGCCCGGGATATCGCGCAGTGCCGCGATGGAATTGTCGTTGTGGAAGTGGCCGCCGAACCCCTTCTGATAGCCATAACCGGCGATGCGGACGACCATCGGATTCCGGTATTGCCCCTGGGAGAAGAACGACAGTGTGGCGGCTTCTCCGCGCAACTGGTCCGCGGCATTGTGCACGTAGGCGAGATACTGGATCTCCGGAATCGGCACGAATCCGGCGAGCCCGGCGCCCAGAGCCGTGCCGAGCACGCTCTGTTCGTCGAGCAATGTATCGAAGACGCGGCGCACCCCGAACTGCTTCTGCAGGCCCTTGGTGACGCCGTACACGCCGCCCTTGCGGCCGACATCCTCGCCGAATACCAGGACGTCATTGCTCCGGTCGAGCAGGGCGGCGAGCGTCTGATTGATCGCCTGTGCCAATGTCACCGAATCACCTTGTGTCGCTGAGTGTCCTCGACGCGAAGCATCGGCCTGCACCAGGTCCGGATGCGGCGGGGCAAGCGGTGCCATCACCGCAGCGGCAGAAGTCAATTTCGGTTCACGACAAACCAATTCGGCCATGGCGGCGACTCGGCGACCGATTTCGTCGTAGCGTGCGATGACTTCGGCCGGGGTGGCGACACCGGAAGTGACCAGGATGCGGCCGGTTGCGGCCACCGGGTCGCGGCGCAGGTCGGCGGCGATATCGGTGGGGCTGCGGTAGGCGGATTCGACATCGGATCCGGCGTGTCCCATGAGTCGCACGGTGCTCAGGTGGAGAAAGGCTGGCTTGCGGTGTTCGCGCACCCAGTCGACCACCTGGGTCGCGGTTGTCGCGACGTCGAGGAGATCGCAGCCGTCCGCGTCGAAATACTGCAGCCCGAGGCGGATGCCGTAGGATTGTTCGATCCAGCCGGGCGGGGTCGGGACGCTGATGCCGATGCCATTGTCCTCGCATACGAACAGCAGCGGCAGCGGAACACCTTGGCGCGCAGTGTGAATCGCGGCATTGATGGCACCGGCGGCGGTGGAGTGATTGGCCGACGCATCGCCGAAACTGCAGACCACCACCGAATCCGACGGCCATTCACAGGTGACGCCGAGCCGAGCCGCACGCTCGATCGCGAAGGCGAGTCCGACAGCGCGCGGCAGATGTGATGCGATGGTGGAGGTCTGCGGGATAACCGCGGCCGGTTTGCTGCCGAAAACCTTGTGACGGCCGCCGGATATCGGTTCGGTGGCCGCCGCGACCACGCCGAGGAGCACATCGCGGATCGGGTCGAGACCGGGCACCTGCCTGGCCCGGTGCACGAAGAATGCCCCGGAGCGATAGTGCAGTAGTGCCGGATCGGTGGGGCGCAGAGCCGCCGCAACCGCCGCATTGCCCTCGTGCCCGGACGACCCGATGCTGTAATAGCCGCGCTTGGCGCTGCCCAACCGGCGCGCCGCCAGATCGAGATGCCTACTGGTCGCCTGTGATTCGAACAGGTCCAGGCACTGGGCTCCGGTGAGCCCTACCTCCTCGAGCGGCTGTTCGACAGGACGGCTGGGCCGCGGCTCCAAGGCCGATAGCTCGGCACGGAACCGCTCCTCGAGGTCGACTCGCTGTTCGGTCACGCTGTGATCATCTCCGACAGACGCTGCTCCGCGGACCTGATTTCGGCGCTATTTCCGAAAGTATTCTGATCACCTCGGTAGTTGCAAGAAAATTCTCCGAATACCACGGTGAGTTGACCCGCCGCCCGACCGAGCGGCAGTTGCTGAGTCAGCTCGCGGCATCCGCCAATGCCGCGGCTGCATCCCGATCCAACAGCCACGTAGTGGATTCCGACCCGACGGCACCCGCCGAGGGAATCTCTACCGGATCCGCACCGGCAACCGCGGCGGCGACGGCTTCGGCCTTGGCGGCACCACCGACAACCAGCACAACATGGCGACTGTGCCGCACCGCGGGCAGCGTCAGCGTGACCCGCACCGGCGGCGGCTTCGGCGAATCCGGTACCGCGACAACGAGTTCGTGCTGTTCGCGCACCGCATCGGTATGCGGGAACAGCGAATTCACATGCCCCTCGCCACCCATACCGAGCAGATGCAGATCGAAAGCCCCGTGCTCGGCCAGGTGCGCGTGCACTGCCGCCGCATATTCGGCGGCGGCTTCGACCGGATCCGGATACTCACCATCGGAGGTGGCAACCGGATGCACTCGCGAGGGATCAACTGGCACATGATCCAGCAGCGCCTGTCGTGCCTGCAGATCATTGCGCTCCGAATCGCCCGCGGGCACGAATCGTTCGTCACCCCAGAACACATCGAGCCGCGACCAGTCGATATCGCCGGGTGCCTTACGGACCAGTTCCAACAGTCCGATCCCGGTGCCACCGCCGGTCAACACCACCGATGCGGAGCCACGTTCGGCCTGCGCCGCCACCACGACCGCGACGAATCGCGCGGCTGCGGCGGCGATCAAGGCATCGGTGTCGTCGTGTACTTCGACGGCGCTCGCGGGAACGTTCGCGCGCTCACTCATATGTCACCTTTTCGATTCCGGCGAGTGCCTCGGCATAGATCTCGTCGGCATCCAGCCGTCGCAGTTCCTCGGCGAGGCAGTCGCGAGTTTCTCGGCGCGCCAAGGCGATTCGCTGATCCGGATCACCGGTGCGGGTGAGTGTCGCGGTGCGCCCGGTCTGCGGCCGCTCGATCGCGATCGACACCGTCGGGCGATGCACCTCCACCCGCAACGCACCCGAGCGGCGACGCACCGGACAGTTGAGCCGGGCGGCCAACCAGCCCGCGAGCATATCCAGCGCGGGTTCTTCGCGCAGTCCGGAGATGATCACCGAATCCACCGGCTCGAATGGCGGTTCGTCCATGGCGGCCGCCAACAGCGCCCGCCAGTAGGTGATGCGACTCCACGCCAGATCGGTATCGCCGGAGGCGTACGAGCCGAGCCGCTTCTTGATCGTCGCCTGAGGATCGGCGGCGAAGGTGGCGTCGGTGATGCGGCGAGTCGCCAAGCGCCCCACCGAATCCTTGGACGGGAACTCCGGGGCACCACGCGGCCACCACGCCACGACCGGAGTGTCCGGCAGCAGGAACGGGATGACGACGCTGCTCTCGTGGTTGATCAGATCCCCCTGCAGCCGCAGCACTATCACTTCGGCTGCTCCGGCATCACCGCCGACGCGGATCTGGGCATCCAACCGGGGCTCGGCCTCGCGATCGCCGCGCGCCAAAACGACCACACGGCAGGGATGTTCGCGGCTGGCGTCATTGGCGGCGTCGATGGCGTCCTCGGCCTCGGAACTGTCCAACGTGCACACGACCAGGGTCAGCACCCGGCCCATGGTGATCACACCATTGCTCTCTCGAAGGCGCACCAGGCGTTTGGTGACTTCGGCAGTGGTGGTCTGCGGCATATCGACGATCATGGCCGCCGCCATTCGCGCCCGGTGCGGGCCAACATCTCATCGGCCGAGGCCGGACCCCAGGTCCCCGCCTCGTACTGTTCGGGTTTACCGTCGGCGGTCCAGTGCTCGAGCACCGGATCCAGGATGCGCCAGGACAATTCGACCTCCGCGTTCACCGGGAACAGGGACGGCACCCCGAGCAGCACATCGAGGATCAGGCGTTCATAGGCCTCGGGGGAGGATTCGGTGAACGCCTCGCCATAGCTGAAATCCATATTGACGTCGCGCACTTCCATGCTCGACCCCGGCACCTTCGAACCGAATCGGGTGGTGATGCCCTCATCGGGCTGTACCCGGATGACCACTGCGTTCTGCCCGAGATCCTCGGTCATGGTCTGGTCGAACGGCAGATGCGGGGCCCGCTTGAACACCACCGCGATCTCGGTCACCCTGCGGCCCAGGCGTTTTCCGGTGCGCAGGTAGAACGGCACACCCGCCCAGCGCCGGGTGTCGATCTCGAGGGTGATCGCCGCGTAGGTCTCGGTGCGCGATTGCGGGTCGAAACCCTCCTCGTCGAGCAGTCCGACCACATGCTCGCCGCCCTGCCAGCCCTCCGCGTACTGTCCGCGCGCGGTGGTTTCATCGAGGGGCTCGACGAGTTTGGTCGCCGAGAGCACCTTGATCTTCTCCGCCTGCAGTTGCTTGGGCTCGAAGCTGATCGGCTCCTCCATGGCGGTCAGCGCGAGCAACTGCAGCAGGTGATTCTGGATGACATCGCGGGCCGCGCCGATACCGTCGTAATAGCCTGCGCGCCCGCCCAATCCGATGTCCTCGGCCATGGTGATCTGCACATGGTCGACGTAATTCGCATTCCAGATCGGTTCGTAGAGCTGGTTGGCGAAGCGCAGCGCCAGGATGTTCTGCACCGTCTCCTTGCCGAGATAATGATCGATGCGGAATACCGTCTCCTCCGGGAACACCCGGTTGACCAGTGCGTTGAGTTCGACCGCGCTGTCCAGATCGTGGCCGAACGGCTTCTCGATCACCACCCGGCGCCAGGGTTTGCGGCCCTCGCCCTCGGTTTTCGTCGGCTGGGCCAGTTTGTGCTCGGAGAGCTGATCGAGCACGACCGGGAACATATTCGGCGGAATCGACAGGTAGAAGGCGTGGTTGCCGCCGGTGCCGCGGTCCTTGTCCAGTTTCGCCAATACGTCGGCGAGTTTGGCGAAGGCGGAATCATCGTCGAAAGAGCCCTGCACGAAGCGGATGCCCTCGGCCAGGTGGTCCCAGACCTCCTGCCGAAAGGGGGTGCGGGCGTGCGCTTTTACCGCCTCGAGCACGACATTCGCGAAGTCCTCGTCCGCGTAGTCCCGGCGGGCGAAGCCGACGAGCGCGAAGCCTGGGGGCAGCAGCCCCCGGTTCGACAGATCGTAGATGGCCGGCATCAGTTTCTTCCGGGACAGATCGCCGGTGACGCCGAAGATCACCATGCTGCACGGCCCCGCGATGCGGGGGACCCGTTTGTCCCGCTCGTCGCGGAGCGGGTTCTTCCAGGTATTCGTCTGGGTGCCGGCCATCGGGTCAGTTGGCCCCGGACCCGGCAGGATCGGCAGGCCCGGAGGCGGCAGCTTGCGTGGCCACGGAGGCACCCGATCCGGCCGAATCGACCGCAGCCAGTTCACCTGCCGTGGCGGAAAGCAGCTCCTCCCACGACTTCTCGAACTTCTCCACACCCTCGCGCTCGAGCACGTCGAACACGTCGTCGAGGTCGATGCCGGCCGCGGTCAGCTCGTCGAAGACATCCTGCGCGGCCGCGGCGGTACCGCTGATGGCGTCGCCACGGATCGCGCCGTGATCGGCGACGGCCTCGAGGGTCTTCTCCGGCAGCGTGTTCACCGTATTCGGTGCGACGAGTTCGGTGACATACAGCGTGTCCGAGTACTCAGGATTCTTCACACCCGTCGAAGCCCACAGCGGCCGTTGCCGATTCGCACCGGAGGCGGCCAGATGCGCGTAGGTCGAGGTATGCGCTCCACCGTCGAAGACATCCTGGTATTCGGCGTAGGCCAGGCGCGCGTTGGCGACACCAGCCTGTCCGCGCAATGCCAGCGCCTCCGGTGTACCGATCGCCTCGAGTCGCTTATCGATCTCGGTGTCCACGCGGGAGACGAAGAACGAAGCGACCGAATGGATCTTGGCCAGGTCGTGGCTGGTGGCCTTGGCTCCGCGCAGACCGTCGAGGTAGGCGCCCATCACCTGGCGGTAGCGCTTGACCGAGAAGATCAGGGTCACGTTGACGCTGATGCCCTCCGCGATCACCCGGGTAATCGCGGGCAGGCCCGCCTCGGTGGCCGGAATCTTGATGAACAGGTTGGGCCGATCCACCGTCTTCCAGAGGTCGATGGCCTGCGCGACCGTCTGCTCGGCGTCGAAGGCCAGGCGCGGGTCGACCTCGATGGAGACCCGGCCGTCGACACCGTTGCTGGCCTCGTAGACCCCGGCCAGCACGTCGCAGGCCGCACGCACGTCGTCGGTGGTGATGGTCCGGATCGCGGAATCCACATCCGCGCCCTGTGCGGCAAGCTCTTTCACCTGACCGTCGTAGGCGTGGCCCTGGCTCAGGGCGCCCTGGAAGATGGTCGGATTGGTGGTGACGCCGACGACGCTGCGGGTTTCGATGAGCTCGGCCAGGTTCCCGGACTGGATCCGGTCCCGCGACAGATCATCGAGCCACACCGAGACGCCCGCGGCGGAGAGGGCGGCGAGGTTTTCGTTCTGTGCCATGAGCTCTTATCCCTTCACGTTTTCCAGGGTGCGCTGCGCGGCAGCGACTACGGCTTCCGCGGTGATACCGAACTCGCGGAACAGGGTCTTGAAATCGGCCGAGGCACCGAAGTGCTCGATCGAAACGATCTCGCCCGCGTCACCGGTGAACCGATACCACGGCATCGCGATACCGGCCTCGACGGCCACGCGAGCGGCGACCGCCGGGGGCAGCACCTCGTCCCGATATGTCTTGTCCTGCGCGTCGAACCACTCCACACACGGCATCGAGACCACACGGGTGCCGATACCCTGCGCTTCCAGCGTAGTGCGGGCGGCGACTGCGAGTTGGAGCTCGGATCCGGTCGCGATGAGGATTACCTGCGGGGTGCCGGTGGACGCCTCGGCCAGCACATAGCCGCCCTTCTTGACGCCCTCGTAGCTGGTGCCTTCGACGATCGGCAGATCCTGGCGGGTCAGCGCGAGCGCGGACGGCCCGTCCTGGTGGGCCGGTTCGGAGACCGAGAAGTGCGAGGTGTGCTCGCTGCTGTCGCGCTCGAGGATGGTGCGCCAGGCGTAGGTGGTCTCGTTGGCGTCGCCGGGACGGACCACGTTCAGGCCCGGAATCGCGCGCAGCGCGGCCAGGTGTTCGATCGGCTGATGCGTCGGGCCGTCTTCACCGAGGCCGATGGAGTCGTGCGTCCACACGTAGATCGCGGGCACCCGCATCAGCGCCGCCAAGCGCACGGCCGGGCGCATGTAGTCGGAGAAGACCAGGAAGGTGCCGCCGTACGGACGGGTCGGTCCGTGCAGGGCGATGCCGTTCAGTATCGCGCCCATGGCGTGCTCGCGCACACCGAAGTGCAGGGTGCGGCCGTACGGGTTGGCCTTCCACATGCCGGTCGAGATCGACTCCGGACCGAAGCTCGGCGCATCGGGCATGGTGGTGTTGTTGGATTCGGCGAGGTCGGCCGAACCGCCCCACAGCTCCGGCAGCACCGGCGCCAGCGCGGCGAGCACCTTGCCGGACGCCTTGCGGGTGGCCATACCCTTCGGATCCGCCTGGTAGGTAGGCAGATTCGCGGCCCAACCCGCGGGCAGCTCACGCTTGGCGAGCCGATCGAACAGCGCCTTGTTCTGCGGGTTCGCGGCAGCCCACGCGTCGAACTGCTGCTGCCACGCCGCATGCGCCTGCCGGCCGCGCTCGACGACCTTGCGGGTGTACGCGATGACGTCATCGTCGACCTGGAAGTTCTTTTCCGGGTCGAAGCCGAGGATTTTCTTGGTGGCGGCCACTTCGTCCGCGCCCAGTGCGGCACCGTGCGCGGCGCCGGTGTTCATCTTGTTCGGGGCGGGGAAGCCGATGATGGTGCGCAGCACGATGATCGACGGCTTACCGGTCTCCGCCTTGGCCGCGGCCAGCGCCGCCTCGATGGCGACGACGTCCTCGCCGCCCTCGACCACCTGCACATGCCAGCCGTAGGCCGCGTAGCGCTCGGCGACATCCTCGGTGAAGGCGATGGTGGTGTCGTCCTCGATGGAGATCTTGTTGTCGTCGTAGACCACGACCAGGTTGGCCAGCTGCTGGGTACCCGCGAGCGAGGAGGCCTCGGAGGTGACGCCCTCCTCCATATCACCGTCGGAGGCGATGACATAGATGAAGTGGTCGAACGGGCTGGTGCCCGGTGCGGCGTCCGGGTCGAACAGACCGCGCTCGCGCCGTGCCGCCATCGCCATACCGACCGCGGCGGCCAGACCCTGACCCAGCGGGCCGGTGGTGATCTCGACGCCGTCGGTGTGGCGGAATTCGGGGTGGCCCGGGGTGAGCGAGCCCCACTTGCGCAGATGCTCGAGATCGTTCAACTCCAGACCGTATCCGGCCAGGTAGAGCTGGATGTACTGGGTGATGCTGGAGTGGCCGCAGGACAGTACGAAGCGGTCCCGGCCGACCCAGCTCGGATCGCTCGGGTCCAGGCGCATGGTGCGCTGGTAGAGCGTGTAGGCCAGCGGTGCGAGGCTCATCGCGGTGCCGGGGTGCCCGTTCCCGGCGGTCTGCACCGAATCGGCGGCCAGAACCCGAACGGTGTCGACGGCCTTGGTGTCCAGATCCGTCCAGTCGTCCGGGTGGTGCGGCTGAGTGAGGGCGCGGATGTCGTCTGTCACTGACACGACCGAGGTTCTCCTGACATTGTTTCGTCGACGGTGGCGGAGGGGTGCACGCACGGCAGCGGTGGAATGCGAACCGGTTTACCCCAACTACCCTAGATGTGCCCGGTGACCGGCATGTGAGGAACCCGGCTTACTACGGGTGTCGAATCGCTGCGACAGTATGCCGGAGCGAGGGGCTATGGAAAGAAGGCTGTGCGGCTGGGTCTACCATCGTCTGTAGTAGTTGCCGCCTCGCACCAGCTCGAGCAGGGGAGGACGGTGGCGGTTCGATGCCGGATGCGATGCACAGCGTGCGAGGAGAGACAGTGCGGATTGGGCAACAGCCGGGTGGCAATGGCGCACACGGCTCCTCCGCGACGGCGCTGGCCGACCGGTTGACCGGCGATGGCCTGCTGTCCCGACTACTGCGCCGACCCCTCGCCTATATCGCGTTGACCAAGCCGCGCGTCATCGAGCTGCTGCTGGTCGCGACCATTCCGACGATGCTGCTGGCCGATCGCGGCCATGTCGACATCCGGCTGATCCTGGTCACGCTGTTCGGCGGCTGGATGGGCGCCGCCAGCGCCAATACGCTCAACTGCGTCGCCGACGCCGATATCGACAAGGTAATGAAGCGGACGGCGAAGCGGCCGCTGGCCAGGGAGGCCGTGCCGACCTCGCATGCCTTCGTCTTCGGTGTCACGCTCGGCATCGGCTCCTTCGCCTGGCTGTGGTGGCAGGCGAATCTGCTCAGTGGCCTGCTGGTCGTCGCGACGATCCTGTTCTACGTCTTCGTGTACACCCTCGGCCTGAAACGCCGGACCTCGCAGAATGTGGTGTGGGGCGGCGCGGCCGGATGTATGCCCGCGCTGGTCGGCTGGTCGGCGGCCACCGGAAATATCGGCTGGCCCGCGATCGCGCTGTTCGGTGTCATCTTCTTCTGGACGCCGCCGCACACCTGGGCGCTGGCCATGCGCTATAAGGAGGACTACCGCGCGGCAGGTGTGCCGATGCTGCCAGTCGTGGCCACCGAGCAGGCCGTCACCAAGCAGATCGTCATCTACACCTGGCTCACCGTGCTCACCACTCTCGCGCTGGTCCCCGCGACCGGTGTGGTCTACGCGGCCGTCGCGTTGGTGGCCGGAGCGTGGTTCCTGCTCATGGCGCACCAGCTGTACTCCGGTGTGCGGCGCGGTGAATCGGTGAAGCCGCTGCGACTGTTCCTGCAGTCCAACAACTATCTGGCCGTGGTGTTCTGTGGTCTCGCGGTGGATTCGGTGCTCGGGTGGGACACGATCGGCAGCTTCTTCGGCTGAATCAGCCGATATATCCGTCGGGCCGGACTCGTACGATGGTGCCGTCGACCGCGTCATATGCGGTGAAGGCGTGACCGTCGACATCCACGACGTACTGTCCGGTCGCCTTGTCGCCGGGACTGATCCGGCGGATCAGGTGCGAATTAAGCTGCTGGGCAATGGATTCCAGATGCCAACGGCCCGCGCTGGCGCACGGCCGTTGGCATCCGTTACGGCAGCAGGACGATCGACCCGGTGGTCTTGCGGCCCTCGAGATCGCGGTGCGCCTGCTCGGCGTCGGCCAGCGGATAGGTAGCGCCGATCCGCACATGCAGCGTTCCGTCGGCGATCGCGGTGAGGATATCGGTTGCGCGCCAGAGTAATTCGGCCCGGTCGCGAGTGTAGTGCGCCAGCGTGGGGCGGGTGACGAACAGCGACCCTGCCGGATTGAGACGCTGCAGGTCGAAAGGCGGTACCGGGCCGCTGGCCGCACCGAAAAGTGCCAGCATGCCGCGCACCCGCAAAGACGCGAGGCCGGCCTCGAAGGTGGCCGCGCCGACCCCGTCGTATACGGCCGCGACGCCGACGCCCTCGGTGCGTGCACGAACCTGATCTGCGAGATCATCGCTGTAGCGCAGCACCTCGCTCGCGCCCGCCTCGCGGGACAGTTTTTCCTTCGCGTCCGAGGAGACGGTGGTGATCACCCGCACGCCGCGCGCGGCGGCGAGCTGGGTGAGCATAAGGCCGACGCCGCCCGCGCCCGCATGCACCAGCACGGTCTCGCCGGGTTCGGGCTCGTAGATCGATTCGATCAGGTAGTGCGCGGTCATACCCTGCAGCAGCGCCGAGGCGGCAACCGGTGCGTCGACACCGTCGGGCACCTTGACCGCGACCGCCGCAGGTACCGCGACCCGTTGGGCATAGCTGCCGGGTGCGGCTGCCCAGGCGACCCGGTCGCCGACTGCGAATTCGGTCACATTCGTGCCGATCTCGGCCACCACGCCGGTGCCCTCGGCGCCCGGAACATAGGGCACCGCCTGCGGGTAGCGGCCGGTGCGGATATAGGTATCGATGAAATTGATGCCGATCGCCTCGGTGTCAACGAGCAGTTGATCCGGACCGATCTGCGGATCCGGCACCTCGACGTAGTTCAGGACTTCGGGACCGCCGTGCTCGGAAACCTGAATAGCGCGCATGAGATCCGTTCTACACCCACGGGTGCTGGACCCGAACGTACCGGTCAGTAAACTGACCGCCATGAGTGTTGAAGCCGCCGCCCCAGTCCAGCTGTCGGGTTCCCTGGTGGATTCGGTCAAGGGATTCGTCGCCGAGCACGGCGGCTCCGCCACCGCTGTACTGCAGCCGATCGGCCGCGCGGGCGTGCGCGTCACCTTGATCGGCTCCGACGGTGTCCTCGGTGACCGCGTGGTCGACGATCTGGCGACCGCCAAGGAATTGGTCGAGACCATCGATGGCCTGACCGAGGCCGATGAATGGGATCGCGAGCTGATCTCGGTGGTCACCCCGCGCAAGGGACACTGGGCCAAGATGGCCGGTTGGGTCGCCCGGCAGACCCGTTTTCCCAAGGCGCGCAACGAGAACTGAGCCGTTCAGCCTCCCGTGGTCGCGCCGTTCAATCCACGAGTCTCGCGTGGGAGGGCGCGCAGGATCCGCCGCGCGACCGGGCCCGCGAAAATACCCGCGAGCCGGGTGAATGGCCAGATGCCGAGGACCAGCAGCAGGATCAGACCCCGCGCCTGGTAGATGAGCGGTGCATGCTGCATGGCCTCGGGATTCGGATCGATGGTGACCAGCGAGCGGAACCACGCGAAAAGCGTTTCGCCGGTTCGATATTCGCGCGCCACCGTGGTCGGGTCGTATTCGGTGATCACCCCGGACAGCAGCGCGGCCGTCAGGGCCGGGAAGGTTATGCGGTCCAGCGGGGTGATCACCGGACGCGACGGACCCACTATCAGATCCGGTAGGAACAGCAATACCGCCCCGATCGTGGCAGCGGCGACGCCGCCGATCTGCACGATCGTGGTGACCACGTGCAGCGCACCGGAGGGGCGGGCGTGCGGTTCGGTGGTGATCACATTGATCAGGCGGGTGAGGACTATGAGGCACACCCCGGACCGAAATGCCGTCGATCCGAACCGCTGGCTGCGGTCCATCTCCGGATAACGGGTGTAGCTGCGGAAACCGTCGCGCCGGTAGCGCCACACATGACCGAGTACGAAAGATACGAACGCGCCATAGGGCAGCGCGATCCACAACAGCGATGTCACGCGAGTTCGCTTTCCGCTTACCGATGATCGGACGTATTACCGTCGCAGAGACACCGAATGTCGAACAAGGGACCAACGGCCCTTACCGAAGGGTACTTCGGGCGTCGGCGGCGAATCGTTCGCGGATCGCCGCCGACTCGTGGTCTACTTCGGGAGTTCGTACCTCGATCAGAACTTCGCCGAGATGGTCCGGTTTGATCTCGCGGTGACGCGGGCGACGGTCGCGGGCAGCGTAGGCGTGGGCAGCGTAGGCGTGGGCTGGGGCCCGATCGGCATCTTGCCGATCACGTTTGTCGCCACCGACACCTCCCTGGCCGCGGTTCGACCACTCCGCGCTAGACCTCGCGGCCACCGAGAGCCGTTGGCGCAAGCGATCTTTACGTTTCCCCGATGTCCTCTGCCTCGCCCTCTCTCACGTCAGCCGAGCGCTTTGACGATCTCTGCGGCCAGCGGTGCCGACGATGCGGGGTTCTGGCCGGTGTAGAGATTGCGATCGATCTCGATATGCGGTGCCCACGGCTCGCCCTCGCGGAAATCGACGCCGAGTTCCACGAGCCGATCCTGCAGCAGCCACTTGGCCTTATCGGCGAATCCGGCTTGTGCCTCTTCGGCATTGGTGAATCCGGTGATCTGGTAGCCGACGAACGGGGAATCGCCATCGATGGCGGTCGCGAGCAGCGCGGCGGGCGCGTGGCAGACGACGCCGAGTGGTTTGCCCGATGCCAGCGCGGCAGTGAGCAGGGCGCCGGAGTCGACATTCACCGACAGGTCTTCCATCGGGCCGTGTCCGCCCGGGTAGTAGACGGCGTCGTAGTCGGCCAGGTCGACATCCTCGAGCCGGATCGGGCTGCGCAGTTCTGCCGCATCGGCCAGGGTCTCGGCGATCGCCGCGGCACCGTCCGCGCCGCCGTTGACCTCGGGTGCGAGACTGCCCTGGTCGACCCTCGGTTCGACGCCGCCGGGAGTGGCCACCACAACCTCGTGACCCGCCGCTTTGATGGCCTTGTACGGAGCCACGACCTCTTCGGCCCAGTACCCGGTCGGATGTTTCGTGCCGTCGGCGAGCGTCCAATAGTCGACGCCGGTCATGACGAAAAGAACCTTCGACATCGTGTGCCTCCTGATCGGGGATTAGGGTTGACGCGCTGGCGCATGCGGCGTGTCAGTTCGTCGCGATGTCGACGTTAGGCACCCGTTCATCGAAGCACCAATAGGATCGCCAATAAGAGACATCGTAATATTGATGGGTCTCTGGTTCCGGGTGCGGGCGGCGTCCGGATCGTAAAGTAGGGGACGATGAACGCGGATAAGGCGAGCGAGCTGGCGGCTCGGCGGGTCGGCGCCGCGCATGCCGACGCGCAGCACCGCGTCGCCCTCGCCGAGAGCTTCTATCCGCCGCGACTGCGCGCCTTCCGTCGGGCCGAAATCGCTTTTCTGCAATGGGAACTCGCTCGCGGTGTGCTGCACGCCGATACCGGCAGCCCGTGGTGGCGGGCCATCAACGACCGCTTACTGCACGACAAACTGGAGGCCGCGCTGCTGCATCACGCCGATGCCCGCGAGGCGTCGACACCCGGTGCCCGGCTGTGGCTCGAATTCCTCATCGCCCCTTCGCCCGCGGCGTGGTACCGGGCGCACAACCGCAGCATCGTCGCCGGTTATCTGGAACATCAGGAATTGGCCGCGGCCGAATTGCCCGCCGAGCGGTTGATGATCAATGTGACGCTCATGCGGGTGCTGTTCACCCACGTCCTGGTGGCACGACCGACGCTGGCGCTGGGCCGGTTCGGGGGTCTCGGCAGCTGGTCGGCCGATCCGCGCCGCAGCTCGGTTCGCCTGTTCCTCGACCTGCGGAATGTTTTTCCCGAGGTGTATCCGCTGGCGAATATGTCCGTCGATGCGGTGCTCGCGCTCGAGGGACGCGTGGCGCGGGCGCTCGATTACGGTCTGATCGTGCCCAAGTTGGAGCAGATATACGCGTTCGCCGCGGAGCAATTGGACGAGCCGACGATCGTCGGGCTCGTCGAGAACGGCGATCCGTGCTATGCGGGGTTGCGCATCGAACGCGGGCAACTGGCATCGGATGCTTTGATCCGAACACTCGCGCGTGTCACTCGGCCGCGGTCCGAGGCGGGCGGCAGACTCTCCCCGCACCCGCGCTGATCGCAGAGGATGATCCGATATACGTTGGGATCGAATAACTTTCGCGATCCGCGGCGGTCCGCCGTGCACCACCGGCGCGGGCCTACCGTGCCGGTTACCGCTGGTCTCCCAATAGACCTGGTTTCCTCGCCGACGTCGAGGAGTCCGCGCTCGTACGGCTCGATATCCGGGAACGGTTGTGGCGCATCGGTACTCGACGCTGATTGGCGCATCGGAACGGTGTGCGCTATGCCAACTGTTCCGCGGAGTTGGAGACCGACGCCGTGACGCGTTCGCGGGTGCGCAGGGACGCCCAGAGGGCGGCGGTGGCGGCGGTGCAGGCTGCGGCGCCGCCGACATGGGTGGCGACCAGGGCGGCGGGCACGTCGGTGAAGTACTGGACGACGCCGACGAGAGACTGGGCGCAGACCAGGCCGAGCAGGACGAACAGTCGGGTGCGGACGGCGGGGGCGATGCCGACGGCGAAGAGGCCGAAGGCCAAGCCGATGAGCAGTGCGAGATAGCCGACGAGCAGCTGTGAGTGCAGATGCACCAGGGTGACGATCTCGACCTGCAGGCGTTCGACCGGTCGCTCGATGCTCTTATCGCCCGCATGCGGTCCGGCGCCGGTGACCAGCGTGCCCGCGATGAGGACCCCGGCGAGTGCGACCCCGCTCAGTCCGGTGAGCCAGTGCAGCGGCGCGGGCGCTTGGATTACTTCGAGGCCGTCATCGGGTTCGCTGACCTTCGCGAACATGACCACCGCGACCCACACCATCAGCATCGATGCCAGCAGATGCACCGACACCGTCCACCACAGCAGACCGGTGCGCACGGTGATGCCGCCGATGACCGCCTGCAGCACCGTGCCGCCCGGCATCAACCATGCGTACACCAGCACCTCGCGACGGCGACGGGCCCGGGTGACGGCGAGCACGATGAGCGCCGCGCACAGTGTCACCGCGAAGGTCAGCATGCGGTTGCCGAATTCGACGGTCTGATGCAGTATCGGAACCTCGGCCACCCCGGTGGGGGTGAAGCTGCCAGGAAAGCACTGCGGCCAGGTCGGGCACCCGAGTCCGGACGCCGTGACCCGCACGATCGCACCGGTGACGGCGATACCCGCCTGGGAGACGATGACCGCGATGGCGATCAGTCGCTGCACCCGCAACGAGGGCAGCGGGAGCAGATCGACGAGTCGCAGGAATGCGCGATACAGCACCCAACGATGGTAGCCGGGCCACTTCGGCCACCCGCACCCGGTCTACTACATCCCGTCGTTGGCCCGATCAATCGAAGCGGAAGCAGCGGGTGGCGAGGAAGCCGGAGACGCCGCCCCAAGCGGCGAGCACGGCGATGCCGAACCAGTCGATGCTGGTGCGCATGGCGTCTTCCAGCGTGACGGCCAGCGCCCCGGACGGCACCAACCGCACGAGCACATTCACCGCCGCGGGCAGATCGTCGGATGCGAACACGATGCTCGAGATACCGAGCATGACGAACCACAGGATATTCGCCAGTGCCAGCACGATCTCCGCCTTGAGGGTGCCGCCGAGCAGCAGACCCATTGCCGCGAAAGTGGCTGTCCCGAGCGCGATCACCAGCGCACCGAGCGCGAGCCCGGCGAGTTCCGGTCGCCAGCCGAGCGCGAATCCGATGGCCCCCAACAGAATTGCCTGCATCACCACCACGATCAGGACGGCGGCGCTCTTGCCCGCCACTATGCCCCAGCGGGGGAGCGGGGTCGCGCCGAGGCGTTTCAGCGCACCGTAGCGCCGGTCGAATCCGACGGCGATGGCCTGTCCGGTGAAGGCGGTCGACATGACCGCGACCATCATGACCGCGGGCACGATCTTGTCGACTCGGTCCTGGCCGAGGTCCCCGAACGGCAACAGACTGAGCCCGACCAGCAGCGTGATCGGAATGAACATGGTGAGCAGCAGCTGTTCGCCATTGCGCAGCAATAGGATCAGCTCGAGCCGGGTCTGCGCGGTCATCATGGCGAGGCGGCCGCTCGGGCGCGGATCGGGGGTGAAAGTGCCCGGCGCGAAGCGGTTCCCGGTGAGACCTGGCTGCTTCATCCGCGTAGGTCCCGTCCGGTGAGTTCCAGGAAGACATCCTCGAGGCGACGCTGATCGATCCGGATATCGGTGGCCAGCACATTCTGCTGGGCACACCAGGCGGTCAGCGTCGCCAGTACCTGCGGATCGATCTCACCCTCGACCAGATACTGTCCCGGCGTCGTCTCGCGCGGCGAGAAGCCTTCCGGTAGAGCGGTTTTCAACAGGCGCAGATCGAGTTTCGGCGGGGCGGTGAAACGCAGCTGCCCGGCCGCGCCGTGTGCGGTGACCTCGGCGGGTGTTCCGGAGGCGACGATCTGTCCGTGATCGATGATCACCAGTTGGTCGGCCAGTTGCTCGGCCTCGTCCATCATGTGGGTGGTGAGCAGCACCGTGACCCCGTCACGGCGCAGCGCGTCGATCAGCTCCCACACGATGAGCCGGGCCTGCGCGTCCAGGCCAGCGGTCGGTTCGTCGAGGAAGACGATCTCCGGCTTTCCGACCAGCGCGCAGGCCAGGGCGAGTCGCTGCTGCTGGCCGCCGGACAGCCGTCGATACGGAGTGCGTCGGTTGTCCTGCAGGCCAAGGATTTTCAGCAACCACTCGGGATCGAGCGGATCTGCCGAGTACGCGGCGACCAGATCGAGCATCTCGCCCGCGCGCGCACCCGGGTACGCGCCACCGCCCTGCAGCATGACGCCGATGCGCGGTCGCAACCGGTCGGAGTCGGCGATCGGATCGAGTCCGAGCACCCGGACCGAACCGGCATCCGGGGTTTTGAACCCCTCGCACATTTCGACCGTGGTGGTCTTGCCCGCACCGTTCGGGCCGAGCAGGGCCAGCACCTGTGCCCGTTCGACCGCGAAGCTGATCCCGGCGACGGCGGTGGTTTCGCCGTAACGCTTGACGACGCCGTCGATACAGACGGCGGGTTCCGAAGCTGCGGTCACCATCGCGCCCCGGTGCTCGGCTCCGTCGCGTCCAAGGGTGCTGTACCCATTGTTCGCTCGCTTGGCTCCCTCACGGTGTCACACCGTAAGCCGTCGACGGATGTGACCCGGACGACACCCCTGCCTCGTCAACTCTGCGGTCCGGCAGGACCGGCCGCGGTGGGCGCCGTGTCGGCGCCGAGCTGGTGTAGCCGCCACGGCAGCGACTTGCGGGTGGCCAGGATCATCAGCGTGCAGGTGAGGATGGTGATGCAGGCCGCATAGATAAGGACGAACGGCTGGATTTCGCTGCCCGAGGGCATGAGCATGACGCTGATCGCCGCCGAGGCAATCGTGGCCGGGACCCGGAAGGCGGGGCGGCTGGCCCACGCCGCCAGCGGGACGATGCCCCAGAGCAGATACCAGGGCTGCACCACCGGGAACAGCAGGACGACCGCGCCGAAGGCGACGCCGAGCGCACCGACCGGATGCAGCCGCCCGCGCCAGGTGGCCACCATCAGCCGCACCACGATCAGCGAGGCCGCGACCGCCGCGATCGGTCGGGTGATGCTCAACAGGGCGGTGGTGTGGTCGCCCAATCCCAGTAGAACGCCGCCGAATCCGGTGACCACCCCGAGCGCGGTGGGCAGCGACATCCAGCTGCGCACCGAGTTGGCCATGGTCAGGGTGTCTATCCAGCCGAAACCGAGACCGCTGCCCAGGCATACCGCGAGCATGACGGTACCGGTGATGCAACCGAGGAATAGCGCGGATCTGAGCACCGCACGCCAGTCGCCGCCCCATTTTCGGCTCAGTGCCATCCACACGAACGCCAGTGCCAGCATCGATGGAATCTTGACCATGGCGGACAGTGCGATCAGCGTGGTGCCCGATAAGAGCAGCACGAGTGCGTGGCCGCGCATCGGTCCGATATTGCTCAGGGCCGCCAGACAATATTCCAACCCGACCAGCATCAGGCCGAGCATCATGGCCTCGTTGTGCACACCGGATACCAGGTGGAATATCACCAGTGGGTTCACGGCGCCGAGCCACAATGCGGCCACCGGCGATACTCGGCAGCGCTGGGCCAGTCGCGGCAGCGCCCAAACGATGCAGGCCACGCCGAGCAACGCCAGCATTCGGTGCAGCAGCACTCCGGCGAGCATATTGTCGCCGACGATTTCGGCGATGCCCTTGCCCAGCCAAATCGAGAGGGGCCCGTATGGCGCGGGCGAATTCTGCCAGATATTGGGGACGCTGCGCGTCAGAATATGGTCCTGGCCGAGTCCCTGTACCGGGCCGACGTCGTAGGGATCGAGTCCGCTGGCCGCGATCTCACCTTGGGCCAGATAGGAATAGACATCCTGACTGAACATCGGCGGTGCGACCGAAAGCGGGATGATCCACAGCAGCAGCGTGCGGTCGAGTTGTGATCGGCTGATGCGGCGAATGCGGTTGGACTGCAAGCCGAGTGCGAATCGGCCGAGCAGCAGCCAGGCCAGCATGACGATGACCGTGCCGACCATGGTCGTTGCCAGTCCCGAATTGTGCACCCGCGCGGGCAGCCCGAGAATCGCCTTGCCATAGGTCGGATTCTGCAGCGTGGGCTGGGCGCCGAGGCCGAGCGCGCCGATGGCCATCATCACCGCACCCGTCGCGCCCAACAGACGGACGCGGCGCAGCTGTGCGGTCTCCTGCGGGTTGAGTTCGGCGGCTTCGGGTTCGTTGATGTGCAGGGTGTCGCCGACGGTGTGGTCGGGCGCGACATCCAGACCGATGATCCGGCGCCCCACCGCGACGGCGGTGCTGATGGGCGCGGTCCGACGCAGGCGAATCAGGTTGGTCGACCGGCTGCGTTCGACACGTTCGACACCTGGTTCGCCGTGTTCGCCTGACATCACGCGGCCAGCGTAGCCGATACCACCGGCGGATCCGGTGCCCCGCGGAACCGACCGCGGGGCACGTTCGGGCCGGGCACAGGCGCGGCTGCGGAAGTTCGAACCGGGCCCACTGTCAGGTGTCGATTAAGCTGGTCACGGTGCGCTGACGGATTTTCGGCACCGACGTGTGGCCTAAATCGCACTCATGATTTCGCCGGATGCTCGGGCCGGTCGTCGCACGAGACCCGCAGGTAACGAACGTGTCGCATCCGAACGCCGCCGGAAAAGCGCTCCCGCGCAGGTCATCGGCGCGTTCAACTCAGGGCATCCTTATTGGATTCCGGGAACGAATTCCGTCACACTGGTGTTGTGAAAACCGTGGGTTTGCCGCATGACGAGGATCGAGGGGCCGGTCGCCGTACCGGTGCCGGGTCCGTTGCTGCGCCCACGCCCCTGGTCACGGGCGGTGAAGGACATACTCGCGCCGCCGTGGTCCAACTGCTGCTCGAAGAGGGCCCGATCACCGCGACGGCGATCGGCACCAAGCTCGGCCTGACGCCGGCCGGTGTCCGTCGGCACCTGGACGCGCTGATCGACTCCGGTCAGGCGCGGGCCGGCCGCTCGGCGCCGTGGCAGCAGAAGGGTCGCGGCCGACCGGCCAAGCAATATCAGCTGACGGCCGTCGGCCGGGGACGGCTCGGCCACGCCTACGACGATCTGGCCGGTGCGGCCATTCGCCAGCTGGGTGAGGTCGGGGGCGAGCAGGCCATTGTCGATTTCGCGCGCAAGCGGGCGCGGACCATCGTCGAGGGCATCGAGCCGGTCGCCGAACACACCCCCGAGACCACCACCGCCAAGGCCGACGAGATCGCCGAGGCCTTCACCGACGCCGGATTCGCCGCGTCCACCCGCAAGGTCGGGGCGGGCGTGCAGATCTGCCAGCATCACTGCCCGGTGGCCCACGTCGCCGAGGAATTCCCGCAGTTGTGCGAGGCAGAACTCGAGGCGTTCCGGGATCTGCTCGGAACCCACGTGCAGCGACTTGCGACGATCGCCAACGGCGACTGCGCGTGCACTACCCATGTGCCGCTGTTCGTTCTCCCTACTACCGATAACGCTTCCCATAAAACCGCTGCACAGCCCGCAGCGGTACGTACGAACGACTCCGGAAGGAGTGCCGAATGACGACGACCACCGACCAGGTGCAACCGCTCACTCAGGAAGAAACCATTGCTTCCCTGGGCAAATACGGTTACGGCTGGGCCGATTCGGATGTGGCCGGTGCCAGCGCGCAACGAGGCCTGTCCGAGGCTGTCGTCCGCGACATCTCGGCCAAGAAGAACGAGACCGAGTGGATGCTCGAGCACCGGCTCAAGGCGCTGCGCATCTTCGATCGCAAGCCGATGCCGAAGTGGGGCTCCAACCTCGACGGCATCGACTTCGACAACATCAAGTACTTCGTGCGATCGACCGAGAAGCAGGCCGAGAGCTGGGAAGACCTGCCCGAGGACATCAAGAACACCTACGACAAGCTCGGCATCCCGGAGGCGGAGAAGCAGCGCCTGGTCGCCGGTGTCGCCGCGCAATACGAATCCGAGGTCGTCTACCACCAGATCCGCGAGGATCTGGAGGCCCAGGGCGTCATCTTCCTGGACACCGACACGGGTCTGCGCGAGCACCCGGAGATCTTCGAGCAGTACTTCGGCACCGTGATCCCGGCCGGTGACAACAAGTTCTCCGCGCTGAATACCGCCGTATGGTCGGGTGGTTCGTTCATCTACGTGCCGCCGGGCGTGCACGTCGACATTCCGCTGCAGGCCTACTTCCGGATCAACACCGAGAATATGGGCCAGTTCGAGCGGACCCTGATCATCGTCGACGAGGGTGCCTACGTGCACTACGTCGAGGGTTGCACCGCGCCGATCTACAAGTCCGATTCGCTGCACTCCGCGGTGGTCGAGATCATCGTGAAGAAGGGCGGACGCTGCCGCTACACCACCATCCAGAACTGGTCGAACAACGTCTTCAACCTGGTCACCAAGCGGGCCAAGGCCGAGGCGGGCGCGGTGATGGAATGGGTCGACGGCAATATCGGCTCCAAGGTCACCATGAAGTACCCGGCCGTGTGGATGACCGGCGAATACGCGCGCGGTGAGGTGCTCTCGGTCGCGTTCGCGGGTGCCGGTCAGCACCAGGACACCGGAGCGAAGATGCTGCACCTGGCGCCGCACACCTCCTCGACCATCATCAGCAAGTCGGTGGCGCGCGGTGGCGGCCGGGCCTCCTACCGCGGTCTGGTCCAGGTCAACAAGGGGGCGCACGGTTCCAAGTCGACCGTGAAATGTGATGCGCTGCTCGTCGATACGATCAGCCGCTCCGACACCTACCCCTACGTCGACATCCGCGAGGACGACGTGACCATGGGCCATGAGGCCACGGTCTCGAAGGTGTCCGAGGACCAGTTGTTCTACCTGATGAGCCGCGGCCTCACCGAGGACGAGGCGATGGCGATGGTGGTGCGCGGCTTCGTCGAGCCGATCGCCAAGGAACTCCCGATGGAGTACGCGCTCGAGCTGAACCGCCTGATCGAACTGCAAATGGAAGGAGCCGTCGGCTGATGGCAGCGCTGGACAACGTTGCGGAAGCCGCCGAGGCTCGCATTACCGACACGACGCATGCGCCGAGCAATAAGGGGGAGGTGTTCACCTCCTTCGATGTGAACGCCTTCGAAGTGCCCTCGGCGAAGGATGAGGCGTGGCGGTTCACCCCGATGCGTCGCCTGCGTGGTCTGCAGGACGGTACCGCCGTCCGCGACGGCGAGGCCACCATTGAGGTGGCGCCGGTCGCCGGTGTGACCGTGGAAACGGTGGCGCGCACCGACTCTCGCCTCGGCGCGGCCGGGGTGCCGTCGGATCGTGTTGCGGCCCAGGCGTACTCGGGCTTCGAGCGGGCGACCGTGATCACGGTCGGTTCGGAAACCGAAGTCGCCGAACCGGTTACCGTTACCGTCGACGGTCCCGGCGAGGGTAAGACCGCCTACGGCCACCTTCAGATCCGGCTCGGCAACTTCGCCGTCGCCACTGTGGTCATCGACCAGCGCGGCAGCGGAACCTACGCCGAGAACATCGAATTCGTACTCGCTGACAGCGCCAAGCTGACCGTCGTCGCGATCCAGGACTGGGCCGACGACGCCGTGCACGCCACCGCGCACTACGCCGAGCTCGGGCGCGATGCCACCCTGCGGCACACCTCGGTCACCCTCGGCGGTGATCTGGTGCGCCTCACCGGCAATGTCCGCTACGCGGGTCCCGGCGGCGATGCCGAACTGCTCGGCCTCTACTTCGCCGACGCCGGTCAGCACTTCGAGCAGCGTCTACTGGTCGACCACGGGGTGCCGCACTGCAAGTCGAATGTGCTGTACAAGGGTGCGCTGCAAGGTGATCCGCATTCGCCCAAGGGCGATGCCCGCACGGTGTGGGTCGGTGATGTGCTCATCCGCGCCGCCGCCGAGGGCACCGACACCTTCGAGGTGAATCGCAACCTGGTGCTCACCGACGGTGCGCGCGCCGACTCGGTGCCGAACCTGGAGATCGAGACCGGTGAGATCGTCGGCGCGGGCCACGCGAGCGCAACCGGCCGTTTCGACGACGAGCAGCTGTTCTACCTGCGCGCTCGCGGTATTCCGGAGGATGCCGCCCGCCGGTTGGTGGTGCGTGGTTTCTTCCACGAAATCATCCAGAAGATCGCGGTACCCGAGGTCCGGGAGCGGCTCGAGTCGGCCATCGAGGCCGAACTCGCCGCCATCGGCGCCTGACCCAGAACCCCTTATCCCGCAAAGGAATCCGAATTCGATGACCACCCTGGAAATCAAGGACCTGCACGTCGAGGTCGCCAACCCGGACGAGTCCGGTGCGCCCATCAAGATCCTCAAGGGCGTGAACCTCACCATCAAATCCGGTGAGACGCACGCGATCATGGGCCCGAACGGCTCCGGCAAGTCGACGCTGTCGTACGCGATCGCCGGGCACCCGAAGTACACGGTGACCTCCGGTTCGATCACCCTCGACGGCGAAGATGTGCTCGCCATGTCGGTCGACGAGCGGGCGCGCGCGGGTCTGTTCCTCGCCATGCAGTACCCGGTCGAGGTCCCCGGTGTCTCGATGTCGAACTTCCTGCGCACCGCCGCCACCGCGGTCCGCGGCGAGGCGCCCAAGCTGCGCACCTGGGTCAAGGAGGTGAAGGAGTCGATGAACGAGCTGGAAATCGACGCCGCCTTCGCCGAGCGCAGCGTGAACGAGGGTTTCTCCGGCGGTGAGAAGAAGCGCCACGAGATCCTGCAGCTGGGCCTGCTCGAGCCGAAGATCGCCATCCTGGACGAGACCGACTCCGGCCTGGACGTCGACGCGCTGCGCATCGTCTCCGAGGGCGTCAATCGCTACAAGGAGCGCGAGAACGGCGGCATCCTGCTGATCACGCACTACACCCGCATCCTGCGCTACATCCAGCCCGAATTCGTGCACGTCTTCGTCGGCGGCCGCATCGTCGCCGAGGGCGGCGCCGAGCTGGCCGAAGAACTCGATGCGAATGGCTACGTCCGTTTCACTCAGACCGCTACCGCTGGAGCCTGATATGACCGCCACGGTCCGTACCCTCGATGTCGCCCGGATCCGGGCCGACTTCCCGATCCTGAGCCGCACGGTTCGGGACGGGAAGCCGTTGGTGTACCTGGACTCCGGCGCGACCTCGCAACGTCCCCTCGCCGTGCTCGACGCGGAACGTGAATTCCTCACCGAGCGTAATTCGGCCGTACACCGCGGTGCGCACCAGTTGGCCGAGGAAGCCACCGACGCCTACGAGGGCGCGCGGGCCGATATCGGCCGATTCGTCGGCGTGGACGCGGACGAGATCGTGTTCACCAAGAACGCGACCGAATCGCTCAATCTGGTGACGTACGCGTTCTCCGATGACCGCTTCCCGTACCACGTCGGTCCGGGCGACGAGATCGTCATCACCGAGCTCGAGCATCACGCGAATCTCGTGCCCTGGCAGGAGCTCGCCCGCCGGACCGGTGCGACCCTGAAGTGGTACGGCATCACCGACGACGGCCGGATCGACCTCGATTCGCTCGAATTGTCTTCCGCCACCAAGGTTGTCGCGTTCACGCATCAGTCGAATGTGACCGGCGCGGTCAGCGATGTCGCCGAATTGGTCCGCCGGGCAAAGGAAGTCGGCGCGCTGACCGTGCTGGATGCCTGCCAGTCGGTGCCGCATATGGCGGTGAACTTCCGTGAGCTGGGTGTCGACTTCGCCGCATTCTCCGGGCACAAGATGCTCGGCCCGTCCGGCGTCGGCGTGCTCTACGGGCGGCGTGCGCTGCTCGAGGAGACCCCGCCGTTCATCACCGGCGGCTCGATGATCGAGACGGTGACCATGGAGGGCAGCACCTACGCGCCGCCGCCGCAGCGGTTCGAGGCCGGTGTGCCGATGACCTCTCAGGTGGTCGGATTGGGCGCGGCCGTGCGGTATCTCGAACAGATCGGCATGGATGCCGTTGCGGCGCATGAGCACACGCTCACCGGCGCGGCGCTGGAGGGACTCGCGGCGATCGCGGGCGTGCGGATCATGGGACCGACCGAGAACATCGATCGCGGCGGCGCGGTGTCGTTCGTGGTCGAGGGCATCCACGCCCATGACGTCGGGCAGATTCTCGACGATGAGGGCGTCGCCGTGCGAGTCGGTCACCACTGCGCCTGGCCGCTGATGCGTCGTCTCGGCGTGCCCGCCACCGCCCGTGCGTCCTTCGCGGTTTACAACACCCTCGATGAGGTAGACCAGCTGGTAGCCGCCGTGCGGAAGGCCCAGAGCTTCTTCGGAGTTGCATAAGACATGCGCATGGAGCAGATGTACCAGGAAGTGATCCTGGATCACTACAAGCACCCGCATCACCGCGGGCTGCGGGAGCCGTTCGGTGCCGAGGTGCACCACGTCAACCCGACCTGCGGTGACGAGGTGACCTTGCGCGTCCAGCTCGACGACAACGGTGATGTCGCCGATGTGTCCTACGACGGTCAGGGCTGTTCGATCAGCCAGGCCGCCACCTCGATCCTCACCGATCAGGTGATCGGGCTGCCGGTGCGGCAGGCGCTCGAGGTCGTCGACTCGTACAACGAGATGATCTCCAGCCGCGGCACCGTCGAGGGCGACGAGGACATGATCGGCGACGGTATTGCGCTGAGCGGAGTGTCCAAGTACCCGGCGCGAGTCAAATGCGCACTGCTCGGCTGGCTGGCGTTCAAGGATGCGGTGATCCGGATATCCTCCGCGGAAGAGGCCAAGCGCATCATGGGCAGCGACATCTCCACGAATGGAAAACGGCATGAGTGAGACACCAGTCACCGAAACGACCGAGCAGGTCGAACTTTCGGCCGAGGACATCAAGCAGCTCGAGGACATCGAGGAGGCGATGCGCGACGTCGTCGACCCCGAACTCGGCATCAATGTCGTCGACCTCGGCCTGGTCTACGGCCTGAGTGTCGACCAGGACAATATCGCTACCCTCGATATGACCCTCACCTCGGCGGCCTGCCCGCTGACCGATGTCATCGAGGATCAATCTCGCAACGCACTGGTCCGCTCCGGGCTGGTCGAAGACCTCAAGATCAACTGGGTCTGGATGCCCCCATGGGGCCCCGACAAGATCACCGAAGACGGCCGCGAACAACTCCGCGCCCTCGGCTTCACCGTCTAGCACCACGAATCCGGCCGCGGCCGAACCCATTCGCGGCGACCCCGACCATCCGGTCGGGGTCGCCGCGTTTCGCGCCGTCGTCACATTTCACGGCGGGGAGCGGTCATAGCGGTGGACGAGAGGGAACATGTCGCAACGCTTGCGGTCGGAGCGGGTACGTTACCGGGCTCTACTGGTTTCTCGGATTCGAGTTCTTCGTCGGCTTCGCAACCGAGTTCTGGCCCGGGGTCTACGTTTTCGGGCCCGCCTATTCGGAGAAGTTCGCGAAGTGGGGATTTCATCAGAGCATGCGGTTCGTGGTCGGTGGACTGGAGTTGCTCGCCGCGGTGCTGCTCGTGCTTCCGCGCCGCGAGAGCAGATTCTTGGGCGCGGCCATGCTGGTGCTGACCGGTGCGGTCACCACACATCTCATCGATGACTCGCCGTTCTGGCAGGGCACCTCGGCGCCGATTCATCTGGTGATCATGATGGTTGTGGCGCTGGCGAATTGGCAGGCGGGCTGGCGGGATGTGGTGCCGCCGTGGGGCTCGTCGGCGTTAGCGGCAAGAGGACCTGAGGCGCTGAAGGGTCGCTGACCGACGGGTTGTCCAGCTCTGGTGATACAAAGGTTTGGACAATTCGGATCGGAACGGTCAGGATTTCGATCCGAAGCTATTTTCGGAACTGGGGAGCACAACACATGTCACTATCGTCCAAGGCTGCCATGGGTCTGGTGGCCGCGTCCGCGGGTGCGTTCGTCGCCGCCGGCACCGCACAGGCGGACGATGGCCTGTACGGCTCATTGGCGATTTCGGTCTCGTCGCGCGGCGATGCGACCCTCGGCTGGGCGTACAACTACTCGAACTGGGCGGATTCGGACCGCGCGGCGGTGCAGCAGTGCGGACTGTCCAGCTGCCGTGTCATCGTGCAGTTCGCCAATGCGTGCGCCGCCGTGGCCCGCAATGGCGATGATCACCTGGGCTGGGCCTGGGCGCCGACACGGGCCGAGGCCGAGCAGCAGGCGATCGCCAATGCCGGGCCGACCGCACCGCCGCCGCTGCTGAACTTCGGCAGTTCGGCACCGCGCGAACCGCGCATCGTCGATTCGCAGTGCACCGCGAACGCGGGCTGACGGCAAACCGGTCGAGGCCGCCGTCTGTGGGGAGGCCGGATTCAGGGCATCATCAAGACGGTTGATGCGGCGGATCTGCAAGCCACACTGGCCGAGTTGGAGACCGAATTCCGCAAAGGAGTGGGGGTGCTCACTCCGGAGTACGTTTTGCGCTTGTCGCGGCCAGGGCACGTGCGGCTTCGCGAGTGGCATCGGTATTGGGTTGCAGGGCACGGGAACCGGCGAGTTTCGTGCGCAGGTGTTCGGCGACGGTGATCGGGGCGTATTTGGTTCCCTCGCCGAGGCAGGAGGGGAGTGTTTCGATGACGGCGTCCGGATTGCCGTCGTGGAAAAAGGCCGCGCTGCGACGTCTTCGGATGGTTCCGCCGGTGATCGGCGGCATGACGCGGTGCAGGGTGGACAACCAGCGTTCGTTTGTCCAGCGCGCCATCACGTCGCCGAGATTGACCAGCAGGGCGTTGTCAGCGGGTTGTACATCGTGCCATCGGTTATCGGCGCCGACGACCTGGAGACCGGGGACCTGGTCGGCCCATAAGACGGTGACGATGCCGTAGTCGGTGTGTTCGCCCATACCGGTGAGTTCGTCGTCGATTTCCACGGTGCCCGGCGGCAGCGCGTAGTTGTTCATTCGCAGGACGTCGAGGGAATGGTCGGTGAACCTGGTGAAGTAGCCCGGCGGTAGTTCGAGGGCGTCGGCGAAAATGGTGGTGAGGGTTCGCGCGATCCGAGCGGCATGTGCGAAATAGGTCTCCACGGGTGCGCGGAAGCCGGGAACCTCTGTCGGCCACAGGTTTTCGGCGTAGTCGCCAGCGGACAACTCGACCTCCGGATAGGCGGCCGCGGAGATGCCCACATTGAATGCCTCGAAGTAATCGTTCATGCGGGTGGCGTATGCGCCGCCGAGGCTCAGGCTGAGATTCTCGCTCTTGGGCGGTGAATAGCCGCGATTGATTTCGGGCGGGGTGCGATAGCCCTGTTTGGTCACCGGTTCGAGGTCGAAGAAGCTGTCGAGTGCGGCCGCGAAGTCGTCGAGCACCGATTGCGGAATGGCGTGGCCGGTGATCTGCATGAAGCCGACCGTGCTCGCGGCGGCGTCGACTGCGCGGGCAACGGCCCGGCGTTCGGCTGGGGAACCATCGCCGATATATGACGAGATATCGATGACCGGCACTCGGAATTCCACGGCAGTGTCCTTCCCTCGACAACATCTCGATAGTAGGCGACAGCGATGAATCCGCATCGAGCCCGGTTGTCGGTTATCGCCCATCCGTCTTGATTCCCCTGGTGCGATTCGCCAGCGCGCGCGACCCGCAGCGGCGATGATTTCCGGGTGGACGACATCACGTATCGGGACACCCGGCTCGCGCTGCACGCGGTGGGTGAGTTGTTGATCGCGGGCCCACAATATCGGCGATTCGGGACCATCCGGCTACGGGTAGTGCATGGTGGTTTCGGCGGTGCGCAGTGGCCGGTCTCCGTGGTCGGCACCGATCTGGTGTGGCCGGAGGGCCGGGTCGCGCTCGCGGGCACCTTCGACAAGGTCGCCGCCGCCGCGGGCTTCGAACCCGAGGCCCCGAACGTCTACGCCGACACCACCGGAGTCGACCCCGGCGACCAGCTCGCTGTCGATCCTGAGGCGGCGGGTGTCATCGCGGGGTGGTTCGCGCTCGGGGATTCGACGCTGCGCTGCACAGCGCCCGACGTCATTCCGGTGCTGTGGCCGGAGCATTTCGATCTTTCCAGCACCCTCAACGAGGTCAATTACGGTGTATCACCGGGTGATTCGGCGCATCCGGGTCCGTACGCCTATGTCGGACCATGGACGCCGCGCACCGGCGAATTCTGGAATGCCTCGTTCGGCGCGCTGCGCTCGCGCGAGGAGGTGAACAACGCTGCCGCCCTGCTCGATTTCTTCGAGGAAGGCAAAGCGCGGGCCGCCGAGTCCTGACGATCAAGTCGGTTATGCGCCCTTGCGGGCGGCTGCTTTCTTCGCGGTTTTCTTGGCGGGCTTGGCGGTGGTCTTGTTGGCCGCAGACTTGGAGGCCGCAGACTTGGAGGCCGCTGCCTTGGAGGCCGCTGCCTTGGAGTCCGCAGACTTGGAGGCCGCTGCGTTGGTAGCCTTCTTCGCCGGTTCCGCCTTGGCCTTGGCGGCTGTCTTGCCCGAACTCTCGGCCGTTCGTCGTCCACTGGCCTCCAGACTGCGTTGCAGTGCGGCAACCAGGTCGACGACCTCGGCGTCCATCGCGGCGGGCGCCTCCTCGGGCTGACTGACCACCTTCCCGGTGCCGCTGGCGATGGCCTCGTCGAGCACCTTCTGCAGCTCGATCTGGTACTCGTCGGTGTATTGCTCGGGATCGAAATCGTCGGACATGGTCTCGACCAGCGTCTCGGCCATCTTGATCTCCTGCGGCTTCGGCTCGGCGACACCGTCCAGGGATTCGAATTCGACGGCACGGACCTCATCGGGCCATAGCAGCGTCTGCAGCACCAGTACGCCGTCGCGCACCCGCAGCGCCGAGAGCCTGGTCTTCTGCCGGAGCGTGAAGTGTACGAGCGCGGTCCGATCGATGCGTTCCAGTGTGGTCGCCAGCAGGACGTAGGCCTTGGGCGTACTCGAGTCGGGTTCGAGATAGTAGCTCTTCTCGAACAGGATCGGGTCGATCTGGTCGTTGGGTACGAACTGCAGCACCGGAATCTCGTGCTTCTCGGCGGCGGGCAGCTTCGAGAAGTCCTCGTCGGTCAGGATAACCTTGTCCCCCTCGGGGGATTCATAGGCCTTATCGATATCGGCGTATTGCACGGACTTGCCGCAGACCGTGCAGACGCGGTCGTACTTGATCCGGCCACCGTCCTTGGCGTGCACCTGGTGGAACCGAATGTCGTGGTCCTCGGTGGCCGTGTACACCTTGACAGGGACGTTTACCAGCCCGAACGCAATCGAGCCCTTCCAGATAGCTCGTGCCATCACTCCATCATGGACGAACCGATTCGAATAGGCGAGCGAATCGGAATCCCGATTGTCGCGGTCGCGACGCGCCGACGCAGCGGTGCGGGCAGGGTGGCGAAGAGGGTGCGCATGGCGGCGACGGTGCCGCCGAGATCGGTGCGGCCCGACAGATAGGCCCGTTGCAGTTGCGATGGCAGAGTGAAGAAGGCATCGAAGAAGACGGGAAGGTCGGCGGGCGGCAGTGCGAGCAGTGCGCGCAGACCCGCGGACCGCAACGCGTGTACCGCTCGCGCCCGGGCCGGCCATGCCGACACATCGCAGGCGACAGTGTCGGCGGCGGCGAGCGATGCGGTGACGCTGTAACCCGTTGCGGGATGAGTGAACGCGCCCGCCGCGCCGAATCGTCGCTGTCCGGGGTGGCCGCCCTGCACCGGGAAACGCACGCGCTCGATCGGTTCGGTGCCGATGAGTGAGATTCCGCGCGAGCGCAACCGGTGGTGCAGGCGGTCGCGCAGCACCGCGGTGTCGAGGGCGGGGCGTCCGGCGAGGCAGGTCTCCTCCAGCAGCATCGTGTCCGCGCTCAGCGGCACCGCGTACAGAAACGACCGTGGCGCATCGGGTTCCGCGCCGTTGTCCACGCGCCAGTCCATGAACAGAGGTTCTATGTCGGCGTCGCGTCGCACGACCACGCCGTACGCGGTTTGCTCGGCCAGTTCGGAGGAGCGGGCAATTCCTCGTGCGTCGATAACACGTTTCCCGCCGAATATTGTTTCCGAAGCCGAAGTCACTGTGTTGTGCCGAATTTCGACAACCCGATCGGCAACTACTCGCGCACCGTCGAGATTCAGCGAATCCCACAACCGCGCCGAGTCGAAGACGACATAGGTTCGGTCGAGTCGATGCGACCTCGTACCCCAGGCCGTCGGATGCTCCACGGTAGTGGCGACGACCGAAGGATTCAGCCATCCCGGCAGCTCGTCGTACCACCCCGCATACGTCGCCGCCCAGCGTCGATCCGGCACCGGATCGATTGCGGTGACCGACATTCCGTGCGCGAGACAGCGGTGCGCGAGTGCGCGGCCGGCGGGTCCGAGACCGCAGACGACGATGTCCGCGGTCATCGCGTTTCCCGTGCGGAACGTGGATGCCGTTGTGGCACAGCGAGTTCGGTGGTTTGCAGAGCGAACCCCTTCGTTGTCGGCGCGGTCCGTCGGTCGTGCGGATCGTACTGTCGGGCGGGCAGGTCACCGTTGCGCTGTGATAGTTCACGGATATCGACGGTGACATTCTTCATAATGCGATCATGTCAGATCTCGCTTTTCCAGCAACGATGTGACTCGCCAGTAGCTCCGTGCTGTCATCTGGCTGGTCACATTGTCCGGTGCGCCGTATGCTCGGCGTTGTCGAACGGATTGCCCAGGGTCGGGCAATTCGGATCCGATTACCGAAATCAATGTTGATTTCGGAACCTTCTGTTCTCGCGATCGCGTGGAACGGAATTCTCGCATCATCTGCCCGCGGCCATTGTCGTGCCACCCGGGGAGTTCGTGCTGCCCGTCTCTGTCGAAAGGACCGCTACGGTGAATTCTTCCCGATTACGCGCCCTGGGAGCCGCCCTTCCGGACGGCGAATACACCACTTCGGAAGTACTGAGTCGGATGACGAGCGGCGGCGAGTTCGACGTAGAGCGAATTACCGGCATCGTTACTCGCTATATGGTCGACCGCACCAGCGAGGACACCCTGACCCTCGGCGCGCGGGCCGCGCGGGACGCGCTGGCGAAGTCCGGATTGGACGCCGCCGACCTGGACATCATCATCTGCGGCGGCACCACCGTGCACGACGGGTTCCAGATGGTCTTCGAACCGTCGGCGTCGCAGGAGATCGCCCGGCGCATCGGCGCGGTCAATGCCTCCGGCTATGACGTGGCGAATGCCTGCGGCGGCACCATGACCGGAATCTATCTGCTGGACAATCTGATTCGCGCGGGTGCGGTGCGCAATGGCATGGTCGTCACGCCCGAGGTGATCTCGCCGGTGACCGAGGGCGCACTTGCCGAGGCCGTCGATGTGCGCGATCCACAGTTCGCCGCACTCACGCTCGCGGATGCCGCTGTCGCGGTCATCCTGGACCCCGCCGTGGACGAGGAAGACCTACTGCACTACGTCGATCTGACGACCTGCGCCGAGTACTCGCCATTGTGTATTGCCAAACCGAGCGATGCCAGCGAGAACATGATCATGTTGACCGACAATCTCACTATGCAAGCAGCGCCGCGCCGGGAAACATGGGCGAAATTCCATCGCGATATCCTCGCAAAGCGCGGCACCACATTCGCCGACGAGAAGTTCGACTTCATCGTGTTCCACCAGCTCGGCGTCGGATTCACCGAGAAGCTCGCCGAATCCGGCAGCAAGATTCACGGCACCGCGATGCCGCCGCGGCTGGCGACCGTCGAAAAGTATGGCAACACCGGGGCAAGTACGCATTTCCTGGTGCTGCACGACTACATTTCCCGAGGCGAGATCCCGAGGGGGGCCAAAATCTGTTTCGTGCCGACGGCCTCCGGAATGGTCTTCGGTGTCCTTTCGGCAACTATCAGCGCATTGGTGGGATGAAATGACGTTCATTATTCGGCGGTCCGCCGTCAGCGCCGACCCCACCCTGGGTTCCATCGACCACGCCGTGCGGGCGGCCGGAGAGTGCCTCTCGGGCGCGGACGTCGAGCCGGGCGATATCGACGTGCTGATCAATGTCGGCGTCTACCGCGACAGCAATATCGTCGAACCGTCCAATGCGGCGCTGATCCAGAAGGAATTGGGGATGCACCTGGACTACCAGGTCGGCTCCTCGCGGGCGGGATTCTCGCTCGATCTGCGCAATGGGGCCTGCGGCGTGCTCAACGCACTGCAGGCCGCGGGTGCGCTGCTGGAGAACGGCACGGTCGAGCGGGTGCTGATCGTCGGCAGCGACGCCCATCCCGGCGGTGTCGGACACGCACCGGCCGACTTCCGATATGCCGCGGTTGGTGCCGCCTTCCTGGTGACCAAGGGGATCGATGAGGGCACCGGCTTCGACCGCGTACATATCCCGGCGCCGCTACCGCGCGCGGTCGGTACCCATCCCGGTGTCGCCGGGTATCTCGATCTGAAGGCGATGGGTAACAACGGGCAGCGCTCGATCACCGTCGATGTCGCCGACGACTACGCCGAATTGGTCAGCGGCGCAGCGTTTGCCGCGGTCCGCCCGTACCTGGCCGAACGTCCGGAGGGACAGCGCGTACTGGTCACCAATAACCCGGTGCCCGACTTCGCGACCACCCTGGCGAGCGAATTCGGTTTCGTCCGAACCCATCAGGCCGCGACCGGCGACCTGGACGCGGGCAGCTCGGGTCTGATCATCGGTTACCACCAATTGCTCGAGGCCGGTGAACTGTCGGCCGGTGACGAATTGCTCTTGGTCGCCGCGGGATCCGGTCCGATCGCCGGCTGCGTGAGCTACACCATTCCCGTCGGCGGTGCGGGATGAGCCAGGAGCCCGCAGATCTGAGCGCGCTGCTGGAGCACCAGCTCCGGCGGCGCGCCGACCTGCCCGCTATCAGCTATCCGACCGTCGCGCATCCCGAACGTGCCGAACGCACAGCGGATCTCGACTTCGCGGTGCTGACCTTCGCCGAACTCGGCGCGCGGGTCGAGGCGTATGCCGCGGCCTTCGAACGGATCGGAATCAGCAAGGGCGTCAAGACCATTGTCATGGTCAAGCCCGATCCCGATCTGTTCGCGGTGATCTTTGCGCTGTTCCGGGTCGGCGCGGTGCCGGTGGTGGTGGATCCGGGTATGGGCGTGCGCCGCATGCTGCATTGCTTCCGCAGCGTCGGTGCGGAGGCGTTCATCGGTATACCGCTGGCGCATCTGGTGCGGCTGGCGGCACGGCGCACCTTCGCATCGGTGCGGGTGCATGTGACGGCCGGACATTCGTTCTGGGGTGGACACACCTTGCTCGCCATGCGGCAGACGCCCGGTGCGGCCGCACCCGAAATCGACCATGCGCCCGACGATCTGCTGATGATCGCTTTCACCACCGGCAGTACCGGACCGGCCAAGGGAGTCGAGTTCACCAGGGCCGGATTCGCGGCCTCGTTGCGGGTGATCGAGCAGTTGCACGGTCGCCCAATGGGTTTCGTCTCGCTGACCTCGGTGCCGCTGTTCGGCATCTTCGATCTGCTGCAGGGTGCGCATGTGGTGCTCGGGCCGGTCGATCCGGTTCGGGTGTCCAAGGCCGATCCGGCACTGCTCACCGATGTGGTCCAGAGTTTCCAGGCCACCGATATCACCGCATCGCCCGCCCTGCTCGGTCCGCTCGGCGAATATCTGACAAGAACCGGGATCACGCTGCCGAGTCTGGTTCGGGTCATCTCGATGGGCGCGCCCGCGAACCTGGATGCGCTGGTGGGGGTCAGGGCCGCTCTCGGTGAGTCCGCGCGCGTCTTCACCACCTACGGTGCGACCGAGGCATTGCCGCTGACCACGCTCGAATGGTCCGAACTCGACGAAACCCGCAAGCAGACCGCCGAGGGCGCGGGCACCTGTGTCGGCCGCCCCATAGCGGAATCCGACAGCGCTGGGTCCGAGAACGAGGCAAGAGTAAGGATCATTGCCGTCTCCGATGACGAAATCCCCACCTGGCGTGAGGATCTCGTGCTGCCGCAGGGGCAGATCGGTGAAATCGTCGCCACCGGTGCCCAAGTCAGCACCGCCTATCACCGCAACCCGGCCGCCGATGCCCGTAACAAGATCGACGAAGCCCGCCCGGACGGCACTGTGCGCCGTTGGCATCGCGTCGGCGATCTGGCCTGGCAGGACGAGTCCGGTCGGCTGTGGTTCTGTGGCCGATCGGCGCAGCGGGTCCGCACCGCCGCCGGTGACCTGTTCACCGTGCAGTGCGAGCAAATCTTCAACGCCCACCCGGATGTGCAACGCACGGCGCTCGTCGGTGTCGGGGAGCCAGGTGCACAGATCCCGGTGCTGTGCTTCGAATTACGGTCCGGGGTGGCGGAATCCGAGATCCCACGGGTCCAGCGGGAGCTGTGGTCCATCGCACGTGAGCGCGAATTCACCAGATCCATCAAGGTATTCCGCGCCCATCCCGGATTCCCGGTCGACATCAGGCACAACGCCAAGATCGGGCGCGAGGAATTGGCCGTATGGGCCGGAAAGGGTATGACGCCATGAGGGCTTTGGTCACCGGGGCAACCGGATTCCTCGGCAGCCATCTCGTCGACGCCGCGGTGGCGGCCGGTGACGAGGTACGTGCCGTCGTCCGGTCGTCGAGCGATCTCGGCTACCTGTCGACGGTGCCCGAACTCGAAACGGTGGCAGGCGATCTCGGCGACTACGAATCGCTGGTCACCGCGTGCAAAGGCGTCGATGTGGTGTATCACAGCGCCGGGCTGGTCGCCGAGGTCGGTAGCCGGGCGCAGTTCCGGGAGGCCAATGTCGAGGGCACCCGGCGGCTGCTGAAGGCCGCGCGGGAGGCCGGTGTCGGCCGGTTCGTCTTCGTCAGCAGCCCCTCGGTGGCGACCTCATATGACACCGACCGCTTCGGCATCGACGAGTCCGAGCCGTACGTGACCGCCCCGAAGAGTCTGTACGTGGAGACCAAGGCCGCCGCCGAACAGCTCGTCCTGGCCGCCAACACCCCGGACTTCGTGACCTGCGCGCTGCGACCGCGGATGATCTGGGGGCCGCGTTCCTCGGGTTGGATGACGCTGCTGCTGCGAAAGTTGCAGTCCGGCAAGCTGCCCGACCTCTCCAGCGGCAGGAACGTCATGGTGTCGATCACCTACTGCGAGCACGCCGCGACGGCCTGTCTGCAGGCGGCGCGCTCGGATCAGGTCGCGGGCAATGCCTACTTCCTCGCCGATCCCGAGGATGTCGATCTGTGGAAGTTCGTCAAGGATCTCGCCGTCGCATTGGATCTGACGCCGCCCACCCGGACCATTCCCAAACCGGTATTCGACGCCGCCATCGCGGTTTTCGACACTATCTGGCGAGTGCCGGCGATCAAGGAGCGCTACGCGCCGCCGCTGTCCAGTTGGACCACTGCGGCACTGACCGTCTCCAGCACCTATGACACCAGCGCTGCCACCCGGGATTTCGGCTACGCGCCGACGGTCTCGCTGGCCGACGGTCTGGCGGCCTACGTGGACTGGGTCGGACAGATCGGCGGCGTCGACGCCGTCATCGCTCGCAGATGACTAGGAGACTCCCATGATGACCACCCGGCTCGCCAGCCGCCCGACCGGCACGAACGCGGTGCCGACCGCACCGGGCGCCCTACCCCTCATCGGCCATTCACACCGCCTCGCGCGCAGGCCGTACCGCTTCCTGCAGACGCTGTCGGACCTCGGACCCGTCGTGCGGGTGAAGATTCCGGGTTACGACACCTATGTCGTCACCGAACCGGACCTGATTCGCGAGGCCTTCGTCGGCCTGTCCGATCAGGGGGCGATGATCGATCGCGCGGATGCGTTGCTCGGCGCCGGCGTCACGGTGCTGTCGGGCCCGCAGCACAAGCGGGAACGCCGAATGATCGCCCCGGCCTTCGCCCGCGGCCGCATCGCGCAGTACGCCACGGTAATGACGCGTCTGGGCGCGGAACAGGCCGATGCCTGGCGCGACGGTCAAATGGTGGTCGTCGATACCGAGATGCACGATCTGGCGCTGCGCACGGTCGCGGGGGCGCTGTTCAGCGGCGACCTCGGCGCGGAGACCGGTGCGGAAATCCACGAGATGCTCACACCGGTGATGACGCTGCTCGCCCGCCGCGTCACCCGCCCGGCCTGGATCGACAAGCTGCCACTGCCCGGCAACCGGCGCTTCGAAGGCCTTGTCGCCGGCATGAAGTCGGCGACCAGCAAGATCATCGCCGCCTACCGTGCGGACCTGGCCGCCGACCCGAACCTGGATCACGGCGACTTGCTGGACACCCTGATCAAGGCCCGCGACGAGGACGATGTCGCGCTCACCGATGCTCAGGTGCACGACGAGCTGATCAACTTCCTGGTCGGTGGCACCGAGGCCACCGGCATGACGCTGTCCTGGGTGTTCCACGAGCTGGGCCGAAATCCCGAGCTGGAGGCCGCTTTCCACGCGGAGATCGACGCGGTGCTCGGCGGCCGCCCGGCCGAATTCGCCGATCTCGGCCGACTCGATCTGACCAAGCGGATCGTCACCGAAACCCTGCGCATGTACTCGCCCTGGCTGACCGTCCGCGATGTGCCCGCGAACTATGAACTCGGCGGCAAGGCATTGCCGGAGGGCGCCATGTTGCTGGTGTGTCCCGTTGCGGTACATCGGGATCCGGCGATCTTCCCGAAGCCCGATGAATTCGACCCGGACCGCTGGCTGCCTGCGGCATTGGAGTCCCGGCCCAAAGGCGCGTACCTGCCGTTCGGTATGGGCACCCGGCAGTGTCCGGGAAACGTGTTCTCGCTCACCGAGGTTGCCCTGCAGGTTGCTACGATCGGCGGGCGCTGGCGCCTGCGCCCGATGCCCGGTATCGCGGTGCAAGAGACGGTGATCGGCGCTCTGGTGCACCCGAAGTATCTGCCGATGCGGGTGGTGGCCAGGCAGGTGCAAACCGGGCACGTCGCGGATTCGTCAGGGAGCGAACGCGGCGCGGCTTAACGAGTGATGAGGGTGTAGCGGTGTTCGAACTGACCAAGCTGACCATTTCGAGCGACCTGCAAGCAGTCGCTATGAAGCGCAGCAAATGGATCCTCGGCATATTTGTCGGTCTCGCGCTGCTGATGGGGATGCTCAGCTCGACGTTGTTCGACAGAGTCCAGGGCGGTGGCTACAGCGACCCCGGCGGCGAATCCAGCCGGGCCACCGAGATTCTGCGCGATACCTTCGGTCAGGCGCCGCCGAACTTCGTGCTGCTGGTGCACAGCGACACCTCGGTCGACGATCCCGAATCGGCAACGGCCGCGGTGAAATTGGCGCTGAAGCTGAAGGATGAGCCGGGTGTCGCGGGTGTCATGTCGTACTGGATGGACAAGTCGCCCGCGCTGCGCAGCGCCGACGGCAAATCCGGGCTGATCGTCGCGAGCATTCTCGGCGAGGAGGGTGCGGTCGACCAGAAGGTCGGCGGTCTTGCGGATCGTTACGGTGGCACGCACGGGCCGGTGCAGGTCCGGGTCGGCGGTTACGCGATGTTGTTGCACGAGACCGTGCAGCAGAGCGAGAAGGACGTCGTCCTCGGCGAATCCATCGCCTTCCCGATCACCCTGATCGCCCTGCTGTTCGTATTCGGCGGTTTGGTGGCGGCCAGCCTGCCGCTGGTCGTCGCGGCGGTGACCGTGATGATCACCATGGGCGCGCTGTGGATGATCACCCTGGTCACCGATCTCGCCGCGACCGCGACCAATGTCGCGACCCTGCTCGGTCTCGGTCTCGCGATCGACTACAGCCTGCTGATCATCAGCCGCTACCGCGACGAACTGGCCGCAGGCGCCGCAACCGGTCCTGCCGTCGCCGCGACCATGCGTTCGGCCGGGCGTACCGTGGCCTTCTCGGCGGTCACCGTCGCGGTAGCGCTGTCGGGACTGCTGTTCTTCCCACTGCTCGCGGTGCGTTCCATGGGGTATGCAGGTCTGACCGTCGCTGCGATCGCCGCGACGGTATCGCTGACAGTGCTGCCCGCGATTCTGCTGGTGCTCGGCAGTCGCATCGATCGCGGCCAACTCGGCTGGTTCTTCCGTCCGCAACGTCCCGCGCCCGGTGAGGGCTTCTGGCATCGGCTCGCGGTATTCGTGATGCGCAAGCCGGTACCGATCGGTCTGGCTGTCACTACATTCCTGCTGCTGCTCGGGGCCCCTTTCCTCGGTGTGAAACTCGGCTTCCCGGACGAGCGGGCCTTGCCGGAGTCGATGAACAACCGGCAGATCACCGAGACCATCCAGCGCGACTTCGCCGCCACCGACACCAATGGACTTTTCGTCGTACTGCCCGACGGTAAATCCGGGCTGGACGCCTACGCCAGGAAACTCTCCGAACTCGACAACGTCCGACGCGTCGACACCGCCACCGGCAGCTACGCCCACGGCGGGCAACTCGCCCCGGCCATGGCAGAGCACGCGCGCTTCGAAACCAAGGACGCCGCATACCTTTCGGTGACACCGGACACCAGCGATCCGGCGCTGCTGGATCGGGTGGCCGAGGAGTTGCGCGCAGTGCCCGCACCCGCACAGCGGTTGGTCGGCGGTATCGCGGCCGCGAGCGCCGATTCTCTCGATGCGGTGACCTCGGCGCTGCCCGTGGCACTGGCCTTCGTCGTGATCATCATGCTGGTCGTACTGTTCCTGCTGACCGGCAGCGTGGTGCTGCCGCTGGTCGCGATCGTGCTCAGCGCACTCAGCCTCACCGCGACCTTCGGGGCGCTGGTCTGGATTTTCCAGGACGGGCACCTGTCCGGCCTGCTCGATTTCACCGTGACCGGCGACCTGCCGCCGACGGTGCCGGTCATGCTCTTCGGTGTCGCCTTCGGTCTGGCCATGGACTATCAGGTATTCCTGCTGTCACGGATCCTCGAAGAATACGAACGCACCGGCAAGAACGAATCCGCGGTTGCCCATGGGCTCGAGAAGATCGGCCGGATCGTCACCGCCGCCGCAGTCCTGATCTCTCTGGTATTCCTGGGATTCCTGGCCTCGGACATCACCTTCATGAAGGCCTTCGGTATCGGTCTGCCGCTGGCGGTGCTGGTCGATGCGACCCTGGTCCGCGGCTTCCTGCTGCCCGCGGTGATGAAACTGCTCGGCGACTGGAACTGGTGGGCGCCCGGCCCGCTCGAAAAGCTGCACGAGCGTTTCGGATTCGATGAAGGACCGTCCGCGCCGTCACTGCCCGATCCGGAAGATCTGCGCCAGCCCGCCAGGGTTTAAAACGCCGATGGCCGTGCGGTATTCGCCGCACGGCCATCAGTTCTGTTGGGACGGTTCAGATTCCGCCGGTAGACAGCAATCCGCCGTCGACGCGGATCGTCTCACCGGTGATCCACTCGGCCTCGTCCGAGACCAGGAATCCGATCAGCTGCGCCACATCCTCCGGCGCACCGAGTCGCTTCATCGGGTACACGCTCGCGGCCCGCTCCTCATCCGCCGAGTACAGCGCATCGGCGAACTTGGTCTTGATCACGCCCGGCGCCACCGCGTTCACCCGGATGTTCGGGCCCAGCTGCCAGGCCAGTTCGTCGGTGAGCCGGATCAGCGCGGCCTTCGACGCGCCGTACGCCGCGATCACGCCGGTCGAGCGCAGCCCGGCGACACTGGCCACATTCACCACCGCACCGCCGTGCTCGCGCATCCAAGCCTTGTAGGCCTCCTGCACGTAGCCGAGCGCCGCGACGACATTGACGTCGAAGATCTTGCGCACCGCCTCCAGGTCCGCATCCATGAGCGAGCCGTAGACCGGATTGATGCCGGTGTTGTTGATCAGGATGTCCAGCGAGCCGAATTCCGAGACCACCCGCGCAACCGCGGCGGCCCGGCTGTCCGGATCACCCGAATTGCCCGCCAGCGCGCTGACCTCGCCCCGATGGCCGAGCGCCCGCAGCTCGGCGGCGGCCTCCTCGAGTGGTTCCGGTTTGCGGGCGGTGATCAGCACATTCGCGCCGCGGCGCAACAGCTCGGCGGCGACAGCCTTGCCGATGCCCCTGCTGGCTCCGGAAACGAGTGCGCTCTTGCCCAACAGATCGGTCGTCATGTGATGGCACGCTACCGCAGTAGCCGGATCGTCGAGCTCTCGGACACCGGACCGCGCCCCAGCTCGGTGTTCCCAGCGGCGGGAGTACGGACAAATATCGTCGGTGCGCATCGGATTACGCTGCCGGACAGGGTTTCGGCGGAAAGGTACGGAGCATGGCTGTCGATACATCGCTGCCGTCGCGCCCGGATGCGCCTATCCTCAACGCCTTCGTCGGCCATATAGAGGCGGTGCTGGCGAAGTTGGTGAAGGCGGTGGGCGACGGGTCGGCGAAGTCGATTACCGTCGACGGGCTCCAGGGCTTGGGGGAGTCGCAGCTGAAGGATGGCGATCTCGTCACGAAATACCATGCTCAACAGAGCGACGCCACGAAATATCGAGACGATCTGAACTCGTTGGACAGCAATATCGCCCAGATCGCGTCGAAGTCGGCTGACGTGTCCAACACCGTGACCACCGAGGTGGAAGGCCTGGTGAAGAACGTCAAAGGGATTATTGCCGATGTGCCGAATCTGACCGATGTTCCGCTGCCCCGCAGCATCGAGTTGCAGATAACCGCCATCGACAAGATCGATAAAGAGGTCGACAAAACGGCGAAGGCAGTCTCGGACGCGTACGAAGCATTGGACGACCACGCCGGAAAGATCACCGACCCGGAGTCGGACCACAGCGGAAGTGCCCCGAATTCGATCGGTAGCGGTAACCAGTTCCCCGCCTATACCGGGAGCGGCGGAAACGGCCGCAACACCAGTGGACCCGCTGGGCTTGGCAACGGCGCGAATGCTCAACCGATCGGTGGTGGTCAGAAGGTGACCGCCAAGAAGATCTACGACTATCTGATCAGCAAGGGCTTCACACCGGCGCAAGCGGCAGGCATCTTGGGCAATATGCAGGTCGAGTCCGGTTTCGATACCGGCGCGTACAACCCGGGCGAAGGCGCCATTGGCCTGTGCCAGTGGGAGGGTGGTCGACGGGCGAATCTCGAGGCATTCGCCGCCTCGCAGGGCAGATCCGTCACCGACTGGCAGACCCAAGTCGATTTCATGATTCACGAACTGAAGGGCAGCGAATCGAGCGCCTACGGTCATCTGACGTCGGCGAGCTCGGCCGGTGCCGCGGCAGCGGCGTTCGATCAGTACTACGAACGAAGCTCGGGTGAGGCCCGTGGCCAGCGCGTTGCGAACGCCAACAGCATCGCGTCCAGCATGGCCGGCGTAGCGGCCTAGCGTCGATCCCGGAGTTAGCGCGGTCACACCTGGATCGTGGGGTGTCAGAAGCACCGCTGGCACCAGGTAAAATCGGTGGTTCTTGTGCGGGTTCGCCCCGCACAATCGAACAGCAACCGACCAGCACCACGTACCCGTAGGAGAAGCCTGTGATCACCGCGACGGACCTGGAGGTCCGGGCCGGCGTCCGCACCCTGCTGTCGGCCCCCGGGCCCGCGCTGCGGGTGCAGGCCGGCGACCGGATCGGACTGGTCGGACGCAATGGCGCGGGCAAGACGACCACGCTGCGCATTCTGGCGGGCGAGGGTGAGCCCTACGCTGGAAAGATTTTGCGCTCCAGCGATATCGGCTATCTCCCGCAGGATCCGCGCGAGGGCAATCTGGACGTACTCGCCCGCGATCGCGTCCTCTCCGCCCGCGGCCTGGACACCCTGCTGCGCGATATGGAGAAGCAGCAGGCGCTGATGGCCGAGGTGGTCGATGACGCCGAACGCGAGAAGGCGGTGCGCAAATACGGTCGGCTGGAGGAACGCTTCTCCGCGCTCGGCGGCTATGTGGCCGAGAGCGAAGCCGCGCGCATCTGCAATAGCCTCGGCCTGCCCGATCGGGTGCTCGGCCAGGCGCTGCGCACGCTCTCCGGTGGTCAGCGCCGACGAATCGAGTTGGCGCGCATCCTGTTCGCGGCTTCCGACGGCAGCGGCGGACGCTCGGACACCATTCTGCTGCTCGACGAGCCGACCAACCACCTCGACGCCGACTCCATCACCTGGCTGCGCGGCTTCCTGCAGAACCACGACGGCGGCTTGATCGTGATCAGCCACGATGTCGAACTGCTCGGCGATGTGGTGAACAAGGTCTGGTTCCTGGACGCGGTGCGTGGTGAGGCCGACGTCTACAACATGGGCTGGCAGAAATATCTGGACGCGCGTGCCACCGACGAACAGCGCCGCCGGCGCGAACGTGCCAATGCCGAGAAGAAGGCCAGCGCCCTGCGTGCCCAGGCGGCCAAACTCGGCGCCAAGGCCACGAAAGCCACTGCGGCACAGAACATGGCCAAGCGCGCGGACCGATTGATGGCCGAACTCGACGACGTGCGGGTGGCCGACAAGGTCGCGCGGATCAAATTCCCCGAACCCGCCACCTGCGGCAAGACCCCGCTGATGGCCGAGAACCTGACCAAGGTCTACGGCTCGCTGGAAATTTTCACCGGCGTCGATCTGGCCATCGACCGCGGCAGCCGCGTCGTAGTGCTCGGTCTCAACGGTGCGGGCAAGACCACGCTGCTGCGCCTGCTCGCCGGGGTGGAGACGCCGACGGCGGGCGGTCTCGTTCCTGGTCACGGGCTCAAAATCGGCTACTTTGCCCAGGAGCACGACACCCTCGACGATCAGGCCACGGTGTGGGAGAACATCCGCCATGCCGCGCCGGATGCGGGGGAGCAGGAGTTGCGCGGACTGCTCGGTGCGTTCATGTTCTCCGGAACGCAGCTGGACCAGCCCGCAGGCACCCTCTCCGGTGGTGAGAAGACCCGTCTCGCGCTGGCGGGGCTGGTTTCCTCGGCGGCCAATGTGCTGCTGCTGGACGAGCCGACCAACAACCTGGACCCGATTTCGCGCGAACAGGTCCTCGACGCGCTGCGCACCTATGCGGGCGCGGTCGTGCTGGTCACCCACGACCCGGGCGCGGCCGAGGCACTGTCCCCGGAACGGGTGATCTTGCTGCCGGACGGCCAGGAAGACCACTGGTCGGCGGAATATTTGGAACTGATTCAGCTGGCCTGATCCGGGGTGGTCCGGCCGGAGTTGCGTTGCGGGCGGTGGGTTTTCGCTTCCCCGGGATCCGATCTCCGGTGATTTTCATCACAAGGACCCGTTGATCACAGCTTCCCGAGTGTCTAGCCTGGAAAGACGCGGCTCGGCGACTCGGAGGAAGCCATGAGCGACAGGCCCACACAAGTCAAGGCCACACTGGGTAAGGGCACACGCGTCACGGGGAAATCACGAGACCGTTTGCAAACCCAGCTGAAGAAGCAGTACGAGGCGGGTGCCAGCATTCGATCGCTGGCCCGGTCCACCGGCCGCTCCTACGGCTTCATCCACAACGTGCTGGTGGAGTCGCACGTGCAGCTCCGCAGTCGTGGCGGCGCGAACCGCCGCAAGAGCCAGTAGCGTTCCTGGATCTGGATGCCGGTGTCGGCGAATGGATTTCGCCGACACCGAGCGAGATCGTGCGCGCTAATAGCCCGGAACCGCGCCGTCGCCGTTGACCAGCAGGTTGGCGAGGCTGCAGAACATCGGCAGGCCCGTCTTGATCTCCAGATACGCGAACTGGCCCTGTGGGTTGACCTCGAGGAAGTAGTACTCACAGTCGAGGCCGAGGCGTAGATCCAGCACGCCGAAGCTCAGGCCGAGTGCGCCCATCAGCGTCGCCAGCGACTTGCTGACCGAGGCGGGCAGATGCTCCGGTACGAAGTCGACCGTGGTGTCCAGCCGGGAATCGACCCGGCCGACCCCGGACTGCGAGTCGATGCGCACCGCCCACTCGACGCCGTCCATCCACACCACACGCAGATCGCACTGTGCCTCGACGTAGTCCTGGAAGGTGGTCGGCGCGGAGCGGATGCCCGCGAGGCGGCCGAAGTCGGCCTTGGTAATCAATCGGGTTTCTGCGAATTCGGCGCGTCCGGTGCCGGTTCGCTTGTAAACCACCGAGCCCGAACGTGATTCGACGAAGCTGCGTGCCTCGTCCGGATCGTTGGTGATGAGCGTTTCCGGAATCGCGAAGCCGGCTCGCCGTGCCGTCTCCAACTGCACGATCTTGCGGCTCGCGGTGCGATCGGCGCCCGGATCGTTGACCCAGTACGCCGGAATCGACCACAGCAGACCCTGGATGAAGCCATCGCACTCGGCTTGGCGGTAGGCGTCATCCGAGGCGCGCACGCCGGCCGGAACCTGTGCGGGATGCGGTCTGCGCCACCAGACCGAGCGGACGTCGTCGAGCCCGATCACATGCGACAGCGAACGCGTGGTGCCGTGCCGATCGAGCCGGAAACTTCCGGACTCGCGCGGGAAGTCGCGCAGGTCGAGGTGAATCGGGCTGAGCCCGTGGTGTTCTCGCAAGGTTGCCGCCATCGCGGTCCCGTGCAGATCATCGGATTCGGAGACGATGAGGACCGAACCTGTCCGGCGCGCCGCCATGCGCAGTTCCGTTCAGTCGAGACTGTCGCAGTTTATGCCGTCGTCGCTTGTCGCGAGCGATTTGGTTTGGCAGTAGGTGAAGGTCGCTCCGCTGGTGCCCAGGCAATCGGCGAGCTGCAGGCTGTCGGCCCAGGATGCGGTGAGTTGTTGCAGCGCTTCATCTCCCAGTGCCGCGGAGGGTTCCTCGGCCAGTGTCATGGGCCGGTCGACGAGGTCGATGCGCAGACGGCGGGTGAAATCGGCGGTGGCGCCGGGACGGATATCCATGAGCACCGGACGGCCTTCGCGCTCGGTGGTCGCGCCGTCGGTCCAATCGAGGACCCGGAGGACATCGTCGCGCCGGAAGGTCCAGGTTCCTTCGGTCACTCTGACCGTGAAATCTCGTTCCGACTCGGCCACCAGCAGTCCCTGCAACGCGGGGACGCGGTCACCCGCCGGCCCGGTGCCGGGGAGGTGGATTGCGTCGGTCATAGTGAGCTCTCCGATCTGCTCGCGATTTGCCAGGACCCCGAGCGGGAACTGGATCATATCGCGCAAGCGGTCTCGCACGGTCCGGATCGCGAGATTTCACCGCCGCTGGCAAACTAGATTTCGCTCGGGATGTGCTAGCGCCGAAAGATTTTCAGTATGGGCCCGCCACGGCATCAGCAACCCTCGAGCTACTTTCGGGCAGTTCTGGCGGTCGATATTGCCCGGGATCGGCGGCCGTGCATCCGTTGGCGCGGATCTACCCGCCGCTGTTCAGGGTCCGAGCAGATCCGGTTGTTCGGCGATGGCGCGCAAGTGTTCGCCGGGATCGGTGACCAATTTGCGTGCGGTGAGATCCAAGATGCCGAGTACCACCTCGACCTCTGCTGCGACAGTACCGTCGATCTCGCGCATCTCCTGGTGTATTCGAAAGATCTTGCCGCCGGCTTCTCCGCCTCCCCGGATCTGGGTGCCTCGACCGTCTCGGCGCGGGCCGGCGGTCGACCGTTCGGTTGCGTTTTGGACGCACCCGACGAGTTACTCATGTGCGTACGAAATCAGTTGTCGCTGTGTTGCTTCACGAATCGCGCCGGTTCGCGTTGCGCTCGGCCCACCATTCGGGCGACTCGACGAACCAGTTGTCGAATTCCTCCTGGGATGCCGCCAGTTCTTCGAAGGTGGCCTCGCCCTTGACCAGCCGATCGAGCAGGCGGAAGTAGCCGAAGCGCTCCACCGCGGGCATCAGGGCGATCAGGATCCGCGCGGAGCTGTCCGGGGCGGCGCCGAAAGCGTGCGGCATGAGCTTGGGGACGACGATCGACCCGCCCGCTCCGACGGTGACGATCTTGTCCCCGGCCAGTACCTGCAGTTCGCCGTCGGCGACGTAGAACAGCTCGTCCGACTTGGTGTGGTAGTGCGGTGCCGCGCCGTCTGCGCCTTTGTCCATATTGACCTCCAGATGGCTGACCGCGCCGCCCGCTTCGTTCGAGTCGATGAGCAGGCGCATGGTGACCGAGGGGGTCACCAGGGTCTCGGCCTCCTGTGGCTGGCGGATGGCGAAAGAGCGGTCGGCAATGGCGTTCATGGCGGTCTCCAAGTGGTTCGCTGAGATATAATTCGCTAGCGAACTATATCTCAGCGAATAGAATGCTGTCCATGGCTGAGACGCGACAACTGATTTCGCAGGCACATGGGTAACTCGCCGGGTACGCCCAGAACGCCGCCAGGCACTCGACCGTCGGCCCGCAATGACACTGTCGCGGCAGGAGCGACCGGCAAAAGGCTCGGGGAGGCGGGACAGGATCCGGTGGATGCGATCGTCGAGCAGTGGCGGCGGGAGCGGCCGGACCTCGAGTTGGAGGCGATGGGCGTGATCGGGCGGCTGGGTCGGCTGCTCGTGGTCGCGCAGCGGGATATCGAGGCGGTCTTCATCGCGCACGGGCTGCAACGCGGCGAGTTCGATGTGCTTGCCGCACTGCGTCGTTCGGGTGAGCCGTTCGAACTGAACCCATCGGTGCTCGCCGACACTCTGATGCTGTCGCGCGCCGGAATGACCGGGCGGCTCGACCGTCTGGAGTCGGCGGGGTCGGTCCGGCGCATCGCGGATGCGGAGGATCGCCGCGCCATCCGGGTTGCGCTCACCGAGGCGGGCCGCACACTGATCGACAAGGTCGTCACCGCGCATACCGAGAACGAGACCAGGATGTTGTCGGTCCTTTCGGCGAAGGATCGACGCGACCTGGATCGGATCGCCCGGGTACTGCTCGGGAGCCTCGAGGGCGGGGTGTAATAGGGTAGTTCGCTACTCGGGTGCTGGGCGGGTCATGAGTTCACCATGGGACGATGATCGACATCATCACCCTCCGCGGCACGGGTGAACCGCGGAATATCAATGGGACGCCCGCCGGCATGCTGCGCGATGTCACGAAACTGCTCGATCCCGGCCGTTTCACCGCCTTCGAGCCGGACTGGCCTGCCTCGGTCGGGCCGAGCCCGGATCTGTGGGGCCCTTCGCTGGATACCTCGATCCGGCTCGGTGTTGCCGCGGGCGTGCGGGCGATTCAGGACTCGCCGAATGTCTGTGGGCTGCTGAGTTATTCGCTCGGAAGTATCTGTGCGAGCAAGATTCTGGAGGGAGTGCGGTCGGGTAAGTACAAGAACACCGACGGCTCGCCCCTCGAGATCGCCTTCGCCGTCAATATCGCGAACCCACTGCGCAAACGCGGCCAGTCGGTCGGCAATCTGTGTCCGGCAACGACTTACGGCCTGCACGGGGAACGCGGCTCCTGGCCGGCCCTCGATGTCAAGGAGTATGCGAATCCGGGCGATATCATCACCGCGTCGCCAGGCGACTCGCCGCTGCGGGTCATCGATGTCGGCATCTCGCCGTTCTCGTTCGTCGAAGGCGCCCGCATCGGAAACGTGGCTCCGCTGATCTTCGCCGAATTGCTGCGTTTCCTGATGAACGATCCAATCGACAATCTCGATCGCTATGCGACCGCGGTCAACGGTGTCATCGGCTATCTGACGCCGTGGCCGGACGGTCAGCACGTTCTCTACTCCGGACACAATATGCCCGGCACGAATGTGCTGTGGACGACCCATGCCGCCGACTATCTGAACGCCAACTACTGACCCGTCCGCGGCGGTTTCCGCCGGGGGCAAGGCTACCATCATCCTCACTCTCCCCGGGCGGCGTCGCACCAGAGATTGCGGCTCAATCCCCTTGTGCGGCAGCGGAGATGGGCTGCCACTCGCGCCAGAGCGCCAGGCGGGATTCGTAATCCGCGGTGGCGATGGTCAGCGGGACCTCGCCGAGGAAAATGCGCAGCGGCGGCTCGGGCGCATCGACGACCGCGAGGATGGCGGCGCTGGTGGCGGCCGGATCGCCCTGGCGCACCGCCGAGCGTTGGGCGGCTCGCGCGGCCCTGGCCGCATCGTAGGCCGGGAGCGGGGTGGCATGCCGCGAAGAGGGGCCAGCCCAGTCGGTGCCGAATCCGCCCGGTTCGATCAGGGTGACGTGAATGCCGAAGGGTGCGACCTCCTGAGCGAGCGCCTGTGAGAAACCTTCCAGCGCCCACTTCGACGCGTGGTACGCACCGAGGTTCTGGAAGGCGGAGATACCGCCGATGCTCGATACCTGGATGATGTGGCCGCCGCCCTTGGCCCGCAGGATCGGCAGTGCGGCCTGGGTGACCCACAGTGCGCCGAAGACATTGGTTTCCAATTGGGCGCGGAACTCGTCCTCGCTGAGTTCCTCGATCATGCCGAACTGACCGTAACCGGCATTGTTGATCACGATATCGAGCCGCCCGAATCGCTCGGCGGCCTGCTGTACCGCGGCAAAATCACCGTCCCGGTCGGTGACGTCCAACTGCAGCGGAAGGAATGTGTCCGGATACTTGGCGACGAGATCATCGAGTGTGCTGGTATCGCGCGCCGTGCCGGCCACTTGATCGCCACGCTCCAATGCGGCGAGTGCCCATTCACGGCCGAATCCTCGTGAGACTCCGGTGATGAACCAAGCTTTGCTCATACGACCCACGCTAGTGACCTGGAGTGCACTCCAAGCAAGTATTTATCGCGGTCGCAGCGTAACCGGCAGCGCCGAGGGAGACAGGACGAAGTCTCGATTGGAGGCGCGCACCGTGTAGTTCGGGTCGGGTGTCGGGCGCCAGCGGGCCAGCAGCGCGGCGGCGGCGAGGCCGATCTCGATCATGGCGAAATGGTCGCCGAGGCACCGGCGACGGCCGACGCCGAACGAAAGGTTGGCCTTCTTGTCGATATCGGCTGCGCGCTCGGGCGACCAGCGATCCGGGTCGAACGCTTCCGGATCGGCGTAGTAGCGCTTGTTGTGCTGAACCAGGTAGGGGGAGAACATGATTGCGGTGCCGTCCGGAACGGTGAGTCCGCCGATGGTGACGTCGCCCTCGGCGGTGCCCGCGCTGATCCACGGCCCCCAGAACCGAAGCGTCTCTGCCACAACCTGTTTCAGGTAGGGAAGGGCGCCGAGATGATCGGCGCGGACCGGGCCCGTTCCAACGACGGAATCGAGTTCGGCATACAACCGCTCGGCGATGTGTGGGCGACGCATGACCTCGTGCCAGAGCCAGCCGGTCAGCGATGCCATCGAGCCGACGCCACCGGCCAGCATGAGGATCGCTTCGTCGATGATGTGCTCATCGGACAGCGTCGCGCCGGTCTCGCTGTCGGTGTGCCGGATGAGCGCCGAGACCACATCGTTGAAATCCTCGTCGCGGCGGCGGTATTCGGCGATGACGGCGCCGATGGCCGCGCGTAGGTGGCGAGCCTTGGTGCGCCAGCGCCAGTTCGAGATGAGCCGCAGTCGGCGCACCTGCGGGGGCAGCGCGGTGCGCAGAATGACCTGACTGAGCAGCCATGGGACGCTGTCCCGGATCTCGCGGCGCGCGTGATCGCTGAACTCGGCGGTGAACAGTGTCGAGGAGACCGTGTCGAGAATCAGGCCGTGCGCCTCGTCCATGAGATTCACGCGTCTGCCCGAAGGCAGTCCCGCCGACCAGGTTTCGGCGATATCGGCCGCCGACCGCGTGTATTCGGTAAGCCTGCTCTGCCGCAGTGCGGGCGAGATCATGCGTCGCCGCAGCTTGTGTTCTTCACCGCGCAGAACATTGACGGAGCCGCCCGCGACATCCTCGATGGCCTCACGCAGATCGTCCCGATTGAGTTCGGCATCGCCGAGCCCGACCTCGCGCACGAGATCCGGTGTGGTGAGCAGATATCCGGTCTTCTGGCCGAACCGCAGGCGCACGATCGGGCCGAGATCGGCCAGCGAGGTGACGAAGCCCGGAGCGTCGCGCAGGGCCCGCAGACTGTGGCCGACCAGTGGCAATCGACCAGGCGCGGTAGGTACGTCCGAAAGTGACTGCGGCATGACCAGTTCTGGGCTGCGCGCGGACTCGGCCCGAGCCTGTCGATATATTTCGAGCACGGTCCCGATGTGCTGCGACTGGCGCACCGAGTCGCCGTATTTGCCGAGAATCTGGCGCATTTCCGCGAGCGCGGTGCGATCGGCGTCGAGTTCGGCAATGGTGTCGGCGATCGCTCCCGGCGACGGGTCGGCGGTGCGAATGCCACCCCCGGCAGGCACCGACTCGTCGAGATCGGCATCGCAATAGATGATCGGCAGGCCGACTGCCACCGCCTCCAGCAGGACCATGCCCTGTGTGTCGAAACCGTTGGAGGGGAACAGCAGTGCGTCGCCTTCGGACATGGCAACGAGGCATTCGGACTGAGTGGCCCTGCCGTGCAAGCGGATTCGGTCCGCGAGTCGATTTTCGGCGATGGTGGCGGCCGCCTGGGTCAGTAGGTCGCCGTCGCCGAAGACGTCCAGTGTGCAGTCGTCGAGATACCGCACTGCCTCGATCGCGGCGAGCAAGCGCTTCTCGGCCGAGAGCCGCCCGCACCAGATCAGCCGCAATGGCGCGTCGATCGCGCGTTCGACAACCGGTGTGCCGCCGAGGTTTTCGATGAGCTCGTCATCGACGCCGTTGGATACCACCCGAAGCGGCCGGGTCAGACCGTGGGCGAGTAGTTGGTCGGCGAAGTGCTGGGTCGGCGCGATGACGCGATCCGCGGCCTGGGCCTGAGCGACGATCGTCCACCAGGCATGGCGTGCCGCACGGCTTTCGGCGCGGTGCGGCATGTGCTGATCGTTCGGTACGAACCGGCCGTGCAGGGCGCGCAGTGCCAGCGCCGCCGGATAGGGTGCGGGTGAGGTGTTCTCGATGAACGCGTCGTCGCGGCTCTGGGCCGTGTGGATCAGCGGAATCCGGTGTCGCCGTGCGGCTTTCATGCCGGCGATGGCGACACCGTAGGTGGTGTGGGTGTGGACGAGGTCGATCAAGCCGTGTGCGGCGAAGGCGGCGTCGATGAGTTCGGCATTGTGCTCGGTCGGCAGCACAACCGGGAATCCGTTCACCGCGAGACCACCGACGGCGCGCAGCGGCACCACATTCGGGAGCCGGTCGGCGCCCGGCTGCGGTGCGACGAACAGGGTGACGCGGTGACCTGCGCGTTCGAGTCCTCGGCACAGCGAAGCGACCGCGGTCTGGACCCCACCGAGGGTGGTCGGGTGGTAGTCCATGAACATCGCTATGTGCACAATGGCACTGTACTGACACATCGCCGCCGTGCGGAGCCCTCAATTCTGTGGAATATCCGGTCGGCGTCGCCAGGGGAACCGACACCGAAAGAGCCGCCGTGAAAATAGCGATTCCGCTCACCGGAACCCGCGGTGATGTCCAGCCCGTCGTGGCACTCGGAGTCGAGCTGCGTCGTCGCGGCCACGATGTGCTGCTCGGGGCGCCGCCGAATCTGGTCGAATTCGCCACGGCCACCGGGCTTGCCGCCCTCGCCTGCGGACCGGATGTGCAGCAACTCTACAGTTCGGACGCCGGGCAGCGGGCGCTGGCCGCGGGCAACACCTTGCGGTTGATGCAATTGGTAGCCCGGCAGATGGCCGATTACGCCCAGCAGATGAATCGAGAAGTCATCGACGTTTGCACGGGTGCGGATCTGATCGTGGCGAGCACGGTCACCGAGGATCGCGCGAGTTCGGTTGCGGAGGCAATGGGGATTCCGCTGGTAAGCCTGCATTACTTTCCCTGCCGGAGTAATGGCGCATATCCGTTCCCGGGTGCGCTGCCGCCGCGGTGGAATCCGCCCGCGGCCGTGAATCGTGCGACATGGGCGGTCGCGGAGAATCTGCGCCGGGTGGTGTTCATGCGTTATCTCAACGAGCTACGCGCGACGCTCGGCCTGCCGAAATCACGGGCGAGTACCGCAGCGGTATTGGCACGTGCGCATGTTCCCGAGGTGCAGATCTACGATCCGGCGTTGGTTCCCGGATTGCCCGAACAATGGGATGAGCGTAGGCCGTTCACCGGATTTCTGACGCTCGATCACGCTGCCCGTGAGGCCGTCGGTGATCTGGCCGGCGACCACGCCGGCATTCTGTCGTGGATCGAGGCGGGGGAGCCGCCCGTGTTCTTCGGATTCGGCAGTATGCCCATTCGGGATACGGCCGCGGTGCTGGCGATGGTTATCGAGGTGTCTGCTCGTTCGGGTGTGCGTGCTTTGGTCAGTGCGGGATGGAGTGATCTGGATATTGCCGATGCGCAGGCAGGGCCGAATGTGAAAGTTGTCGGTCCGTTCGCGCACGATCTGGTTTTTCCGTATTGTGCCGCGGCGGTGCATCACGGCGGTATCGGGACGCTGTTCGAGAGTCTGCGCGCCGGATTGCCGACGTTGGTGTGCTCGGTGTCGTTCGAACAACCGATGTGGGGCGGGCAGGTCGAGCGGCTCGGTGTGGGTGCGCATCTGCCGTTCACGCGACTGACCGAAGCCCGGCTGGAACAAGGCGTCGCGTCGCTGCTGACGCCCGAACGCCGCTCCCGTGCAGCAGAATTCGCGAAGACGCTGAGCGCCGAGGACGCCGCCGCCCGCACCGCCGACATCATCGAAACCGCCGCCCGGTGACCGACGTCTTCGCCGACACCCTCGTCATGTTCCGACGCTGTGCCCGGCACACCTTGCGCAGCCGCGACACCCTGATCATTTCGCTGCTCATGCCGATTCTGGTGATGCTGCTGTTCACCTACGTCTTCGGCGGTGCCATCGATGTCGGCGGACCCTACCTCGACTATGTGGTGCCCGGAATCATGTTGCTGTGCACGGGTTTCGGCTCATCGATCACCGCCACCGCCGTATCCGCCGATATGACAGGGGGCAGCATCGACCGCTTCCGCACCCTGCCGATGTTCCGTCAGGCCGTGCTCGCGGGCCACGTCGCCGAGGGCGTTGTCCGCAATCTCGCGGCCATCGCCATCGCGGTCACGGTGGCGCTCGCGCTCGGCTACCGCCCGCAGGCCGGTCCACTCGGCTGGCTGGCGGCCCTCGCGGTAATCACCCTGTTCGTCACCGCCATCTCCTGGATCGCCGTCGCGCTCGGCCTGGTCGCCAAGAATCCGGAAGCCGCCGGCGGCCTCACCTACGCCATCATGTTCATCCCCTACATCAGCAGCGCCTTCGTCCAAACCACCACCATGCCCGACTGGCTACGCGGCTTCGCCGACTACCAACCCGCCACCCCCATCATCGAAACCGTGCGTGGACTCCTGAACTCCCTGGACACCGGCCACAACGCCCCCCTCGCCCTCCTCTGGTGCGCTGTGCTGGGCACCCTCGGATTCGCCGGTGCCGGCATCGTATTCAGTCGGCTATCGCACAGCTGACCAGCTTCTACATGCCGCGGGTGAAGATCGACGAGAATTGCGGAACGGCGTCGCATCCCGTTGTAGGGCTCAGCGCATATTGCGGTGACCAGTGGCCAGTTCGGTCATTACCTTGTCGGCGCCGAAGAGACGCTGGACGCGGCTCGAGAGATTGGGGGCGATCAGGGCCAATGTCGCGCCGAGGCGGACCGGGAGCGGGGCCACGTCGGTTTCGGCGATGTTCCGTTCGATCGCTCGGACCACGGCTTTCGCGACGTCTTCCGGGCTCCGGGTGCCGACGCCCGGTGGTACGGTCGCGCCGGATTTGACGAACATGCCCGCGTCCCTGACGAATCCGGGGTAGATCGAGGAGACACCGATGCCCCGGCTTTGCAGGTCGGCGCGTAAGGCCAAGGCGAAGCCGCGCAGTCCGAATTTTGTCGCGTTGTACATCGCCGCCTTGCCGGATGCGGCCTTGCCGGACAGGGAGTTGATGAAGACCAGGTGTCCTGTGCCGCGTTCGGCCAGCTGCGCACCGGCAAGGCGGGCAAGCACGATGGGGGCGCGCAGATTGACCTCGAGCGCCCGATCGATCTCGGTCAGCGAATAGTCGAGCAGGTCGCCCGAACCGGGCAGTGCGGCGTTGGCGATGACGACATCGAGGTCACCGGCCTCCTCGAGCAGCTTCTCGGCACCGCCCGGCACGGCGAGGTCCGCGACCACCGCCCGCGCGCCGAACCGGGTCGCGACCTGGTCGAGTGCTTCGGCTCGCCGTCCGGACAGCACTACGTTCGCACCCCGTGCGGTGACCGCGGCGGCGATCGCGACCCCGATCCCGCCCGTCGCGCCGGTGATCAGGACTCGTGCTCCGTTCAGTTCCATGTCGACGATTATTGTCGAGATTCCGCATTCCGTGACGCATCTGTGGTTGCAGGATGTCGCCGTGACCGGATGGTTCGCGCGGGTATGCCGCGGCTGACTCACTCCTTGCGGCGGACCGAGGCTTCTACGAGATCCAGTACGGCCGAAAGGTTTTCGTTGGTGTGTCCGGAGGCGATGCGGGCGATGAGCCCGTCCAGCACGAGGTCCAGATATCCGAGCAACACATCGGTCGGGACATCGTCGCGCAAAGCGCCTGCGGCCTTGCGGCGTTCCAGGCGGGCGAGGGTGGCAGCGGTGAGTTCGGCGGAGCGCTGGGTCCAGCTCGCACGGAATTCCGGATCGGTGCGCAGGCGGCGCGCGATCTCCAAACGGGTTCCGAGCCAATTGAATTGCTCCGGGTGGGCGAGCATATCGCGCATGACCTGCACCAGACCCTGATTGGCCGCGACATCGGCCATGCGGTCGGCATCTTCTTGGGCCAGCGCGAGGAACAGCGCGTCCTTGTCCCGGAAATGGTGGAAGATCGCGCCGCGAGACAGGCCGATGGCCTCTTCCAGGCGGCGCACGGTCGCACCGTCGTACCCGTACTCGGCGAAACAGGCCCGCGCCCCGTCCAGAATCTGACTACGCCGGGCGGCGAGGTGATCATCACTGACTTTGGGCATTTCGGCGGGCTCCTCCGAGCGAAGCGGGCAATGCGATGTGAAGAGGTCCGCGCACCGCGGGTTATGCGGTGCGCGGACCTACTGCAGCACAGTCGTTCAGCCGCGAATCATGTTGCGCAGCACGTACTGCAGGATGCCACCGTTGCGGTAGTAGTCGGCCTCACCGGGGGTGTCGATCCGTACCACCGCGTCGAAGGTGACGACATCACCGTTCTCCTTGGTGGCGGTGACCTTAAGGGTCTTCGGAGTCGCACCCTCGTTCAGCTTGGTGATGCCCTCGATGTCGAAGGTCTCGGTGCCGTCCAGCTTCAGCGACGCGGCCGACTCACCGGCCGGGAACTGCAGCGGAATGACGCCCATGCCAATGAGATTCGAGCGGTGGATGCGCTCGAAGGATTCGGTGATGACGGCCTTCACACCCAGCAGCGAGGTGCCCTTGGCGGCCCAGTCACGCGAGGAACCCGAACCGTACTCCTTACCGCCGAGCACGACCAGCGGGATCCCGGCGGCCTGGTAGTTCTGCGAGGCGTCGTAGATGAACGCCTGCGGGCCGCCCTCCTGGGTGAAGTCGCGGGTGTAACCGCCCGAGACATCGTCGAGCAGCTGGTTGCGCAGCCGGATGTTGGCGAACGTGCCGCGGATCATCACCTCGTGGTTACCGCGACGCGAGCCGAGGGAGTTGTAGTCCTTGCGCTCCACGCCGTGCGAGTCGAGGTACTGCGCGGCCGGGGTGCCCGGCTTGATCGGACCCGCCGGGGAGATGTGGTCGGTGGTGACCGAGTCGCCGAGCAGCGCGAGCACGCGCGCGCCCTTGATGTCCTCGACCGGAACCGGCTCCATATCCATGCCGTCGAAGTAGGGCGCCTTGCGGACGTAGGTCGAGTTCTCGTCCCACGCGAAGGTGTCGCCCTCAGGGGTGTTCAGGCCCTGCCAGCGCTCGTCGCCTTGGAAGACCGTGGCATAGGACTTGGTGAACATGTCCCGGCTGATCGCCGTCTTGATGGTGTCGTCGATCTCCTGAGGGGACGGCCAGATGTCCTTCAGGAAGACATCGTTGCCGTCGGTGTCCTTGCCAAGGGCGTCGGTTTCGAAGTCGAAGTCCATGGTGCCCGCGAGCGCGTACGCGATGACCAGCGGCGGCGAGGCCAGGTAGTTCATCTTCACGTCGGGGGAGATACGACCCTCGAAGTTGCGGTTACCGGACAGCACCGCGGTGACCGACAGGTCGTTGTCGTTGATCGCCTTGGAGATCTCGTCCGGCAGCGGGCCGGTGTTGCCGATGCAGGTGGTGCAGCCGAAGCCGCCCACGTAGAAGCCCAGCTTCTCGAGGTACGGCCACAGACCGGCCTTCTCGTAGTAGTCGGCGACGACCTGCGAGCCCGGGGCCATGTTGGTCTTGACCCACGGCTTGGAGGACAGGCCCTTCTCGACCGCGTTACGAGCCAGCAGGGCCGCGCCCAGCATGACCGACGGGTTGGAGGTGTTGGTGCACGAGGTGATACCCGCGACCACGACCGCGCCGTGATCGAGCACGAAGTCGCCGCGCTCTGGATCGGAAACCTTGACCGGCTTGGACGGGCGGCCGACATTGCCGTTTGCGGCGGACGGCAGCAAGGCGTCATCGTCGGCGAAGGACAGCACGGCCGGATCGGAAGCCGGGAAGGACTCCTCGACGGCCTCGTCCAGGTGCGAGTGCGGGGTGACGGCAGCGGGGCCGGTCTCCGCGTCGCTGGTGTAGTTGTGGATGTCCTTGCGGAACGCGGTCTTGGAGTCCGACAACAGGATTCGGTCCTGCGGACGCTTCGGACCGGCGATCGACGGCACCACGGTGCTCAGGTCCAGCTCGAGGTACTCCGAGTAGGCGGGCTCGTTGTCGGCGTCGTGCCACAGGCCCTGCTCCTTGGCGTACGCCTCGACCAGCGCGAGCTGCTCGTCGGTGCGGCCGGTGAGGCGAAGGTAGTTGATGGTCTCGCCGTCGATCGGGAAGATCGCTGCGGTGGAACCGAATTCGGGACTCATGTTGCCCAGGGTGGCGCGGTTCGCCAGCGGCACCTCGGCGACGCCCTTGCCGTAGAACTCGACGAACTTGCCGACCACACCGTGCTTGCGCAGCATATCGGTGACGGTGAGCACCACGTCGGTGGCGGTCACGCCGGGGTTGATCTCACCGGTCAGCTTGAAGCCGACCACGCGCGGGATGAGCATGGAGACCGGCTGGCCCAGCATGGCCGCCTCGGCCTCGATACCGCCGACGCCCCAACCCAGTACGCCAAGGCCGTTGACCATGGTGGTGTGCGAGTCGGTGCCGACGCAGGTGTCCGGATAGGCCTGGCCGTTGCGGACCATAACCGTGGGGGCCAGGTATTCGATGTTGACCTGGTGCACGATGCCGACGCCGGGCGGCACAACCTTGAAGTCGTCGAAGGCGCCCTGGCCCCAGCGCAGGAACTGGTAGCGCTCGCCGTTGCGCTGGTACTCCAGGTCGACGTTGCGCTCGAGGGCGTCGGCGCGGCCGAACACATCGAGGATGACCGAGTGGTCGATGACCATGTCGGCGGGGGCGAGCGGGTTGACCCTGTTCGGGTCGCCGCCGAGGGTCGTGACGGCCTCACGCATGGTGGCCAGGTCGACGATGCAGGGCACACCGGTGAAGTCCTGCATGATCACGCGGGCCGGGGTGAACTGGATCTCGGTGTCGGGCTCGGCCGACGGATCCCAGTTCGCGATCGCGCGGACATGGTCGGCGGTGATGTTGGCGCCGTCCTCGGTGCGGAGCAGATTCTCCGCGAGGACCTTCAGTGCGTAGGGGAGTTTTTCGGTCCCGGGCACGGCCGAGAGACGGAAGATCTCGTAGGAGTCGCTTCCGACCTCGAGGGTGCCCTTGGCGCCGAAAGTATCGATACTTGTCGTCACGTCAGCTCCACTCGTCTGTGAGGGTGGCCGCGGGCGGGGCTGTGCCCGCGGCTGATTTTTCGAGCGACTTGCAGGCAGTCGCTACGGTTACGTGTTCGGAGGGTTCCAGCGCTGGAACATACTGGCTCCTCGCGGCTTCGAGCCTAACAGTACGCTTGTCCTGTGAAACGCGCGGGTGCCGTTGAACGCGCCGTCCGAAGGTGAGCCGACACTCCGTCGCGTACTGTGCTTTCGAGTTGCTCGGGGTGACCGGTGGGCCTGCACCGCTTCACCCTGCAGTGTTGTATGCCCGTCGCCTCGCGTGCCGATGCGGCTCGACAGACCGGATGGAAGATGACCGTCTCGCACACCTCGGTGTTCACGCCTATGCGCGCCGAACTCCCCCCTGGTATCGACGACAAGACGTTGACCCAGATCAAGGAGGATGTGGTCGACAATCATGTGGCCACGCCGAAGGGGAAGGATCAGGACGCGCTCGAGGCGGTCGTCGCGGATGCTCGTGCCCACGGCATCGAGCTCAGCATCGTAGTGATTCCCGGTAATCCAGGCCACGACTCCAATCTACGGGACCTGGCCACCGAGGTCGGTAAGACCGAGCACGGAACCGTTGTGGTGTTCAGCGACGACTGGGTCGGCACCTACAGCGATTCGATCAGCCGGGTGAAGCTGGAGCGGGCCGAGGACTTTTCCAAGAGCACGCAGGGGCATTCGGCGCAGGCGGCGCAGCTTTTCGTCGATCAGCTGGAGCGGCCGGAGACGTTCTCCTGGACCGTGATCACCAGTGTGTTGCTTGTCGGCACGGCGGCGCTGGTCGGCGGACTCTACTGGGTGAAGTCCCGCCGTTCTGCCGAGCGGGCTGTGCCGGTAGGGGTTTCGGGTCGCCGCGACGACCGGGACCCAACCTCGTAGCGAGCATCCGCTCAGCTACTTTTCCTGTCGGTCGGTTTGTTTTTGCCGACCGAATCCCCGTGCCCATGTGGCTATTTCTCGGCAACGGACAAATTACGCGGCTGTAGTTCTGTTGCCGGAGTTTCTTTAGTGAATGATGTGTCGTACGGTTCGAATGGTGACTGATGGGGAAAGAGTGTTCAGAGAGCTATCTGTGCACCACTGAGCGTGATGGTTCGCAGGGGGCTCGTGAGGTCAAGCCTGGTCGGGTCCTTGGGAGGTGCGATGCGCAACAACGGCGTTGCCTGTTCTCGGCGTCCACTGTGGGTCGCTCTGGGGTTGCTGGTTACTGCCGCTGTGCTCGTGACAGCCGGACCGGTCGCTGCGGTGCCGCCTGCCCCGCCCAATCCGAGCGATAGCCAGATCGCCGACGCCGGAGCACAAGTCGACGCCAGAGTGACCGAGGTCGGCGCGCTGATCAACCAGGTCGCGGTGACGGATCAGAAGCTGCAGGAACTCGACGGCGCGATCGCCCAGAAGCGCGAAGAGGTGAACAAGGCCCTCGTCGATCTGCAGGACGCTCGCGAAGCCGCCGACGCGGCCGCGGCCGCGGTGGTGCGGACCCAGCGCGAACTGAGCGACGCCGGAGCCCAGGTCGACCAGGCCAGACACAACTTCGACCAGTTCGCGGTGCAGGCGTACACCCGGCCCGCCGCGACCTCGATGGTCACCTATCTGTCCTCGGCCACCCCGGATGTCGCCCTCAGCCGCGCCCGGGTGGTCACGCTGGTATCGAAGAATCAGCAGTCGGTACTCGACTCGTTGCGCCGCGCCCAGATCGAACAGGGCAATAGGAATGCCAGTGCGCGCCAAGCGAAATCGGCCGCCGACGCGGCCGCCGCGGTGGCCGAGCAGAAGAAGACCGACGCCGAAAACGCCGTCGCCGCCGTAAAGGCCGAACAAGATCAGCAGGCGGCGCAGCGGGAGGGCCTATTACGCGAGCGCGCGGTGGTGCAGGGCCGTCTCGACCAGGCGCGCGCGAATGTGGCCGGGCTGCAAGGACAACGCGAGGCCTATCTGGCCTGGGACGAACAGCGCAAGGCCGAGGAGGCCGCCATCCGTGCGGCCGCCGCGGCCGCGGCCGCCCGTGCGGCCCAGGACCAGGCCGCCAAGGACCGCGCGGCACAGGCGGGCGAGGGTAATCGGCCGCATATCCAGATGGACGGTTCGCCGTCGCCGCGCCAGACCCGCCCGCGTGTGACCACGCCGTCCATCGGCGGCTCCGAGGCGATCGAAACCGTGGTCGATCGGGCCATGTCGCAGCTGGGTGTCGTCTATGCCTGGGGCGGTGGCGACGAGGACGGGCCGACCCTCGGCATCCGCGACGGCGGTGTCGCCGACAGCTACGGCGATTACAACAAGGTCGGCTTCGACTGCTCCGGTCTGATGATCTACGCCTTCGCCGGCATCGGCGTCTCACTGCCGCACTACAGCGGCTATCAATACAACGCGGGCACCAGGGTGCCCGTCGCCGAGCGCAGCCGCGGCGACATGCTGTTCTGGGGGCCGAACGGCAGCGAACATGTTGCGCTCTACCTCGGAAACGGGAAGATGGTGGAGGCGCCGCAATCCGGCGAAGTGGTACGGGTGTCTTCGGTGCGCGAGGGCGGCATCATGCCGTACGCGGTGCGGATCGTCTCCTAACCCCTAGGCTCGTCTGGTAACCCCCAGGCTGGGCCGAACGCCGCGAACCCGACCGTGAACCTGTTGATTTGCCGTGATCTCGGGTCCGGTTGCGGCATATGCGGCCATTACCTGGAATAGTTGTGGCAGCACGCACAGGACCAAAGCGAAAGCGGGGATGTTGGTGACTTCGACGGACGGTGTGAGCGGGGCAAGTTTGGCGAAAGAGGCCGCTGCTCCCGCACCCAGCACCCTGGAGCGTGACGTCCAGACCCTGGAGAAGGCGATATACGAGGTCAAGCGCGTTATCGTCGGCCAGGACCGGCTCGTCGAACGGCTGCTCGTCGGGGTTCTCGCACGCGGCCACGTACTGCTCGAGGGTGTGCCGGGTATCGCCAAAACCCTTGCGGTGGAGACCTTCGCCAGGGTGGTCGGCGGTTCGTTCGCCCGCGTCCAGTTCACCCCCGACCTGGTGCCCACCGACCTGATCGGTACCCGCATCTACCGCCAGGGCCGCGAGGAATTCGATACCGAACTCGGCCCGGTCGTGGCGAACTTCGTGCTCGCAGACGAGATCAACCGCGCGCCGGCCAAGGTGCAGTCCGCACTGCTCGAGGTGATGGCCGAGCGGCACGTGTCGATCGGTGGCAAGACCTATCCGATGCCCGATCCGTTCCTGGTCATGGCGACCCAGAACCCGATCGAGAGCGAGGGCGTGTACCCACTGCCCGAGGCGCAGCGCGACCGCTTCCTGTTCAAGGTGGTCGTCGACTATCCGTCGGTGGAGGAAGAGCGCGAGATCATCTACCGGATGGGTGTCACCCCGCCGGAGGCCAAGCCGATCCTCGAGCCGTCCGAATTGATCCGCTTGCAGAAGGTGGCCGCGAATACGTTCGTGCACCACGCGCTGGTCGACTACGTGGTCCGGGTGATCGCGGCGACCCGCAAGCCCGGCGATTTCGGCATGCAGGATGTGGCGAGTTGGATCGCCTACGGTGCCTCGCCGCGCGCCAGCCTCGGCATCATCGCCGCGGCCCGTGCCGTCGCGCTGATCCGCGGCCGCGACTATGTGGTGCCGCAGGATGTCGTCGAGGTGATTCCGGATGTGCTGCGCCACCGGCTCGTGTTGTCCTACGACGCGCTCGCCGATGAGATCAGCCCCGACGATGTGATCAAGCGCGTGCTGCAGACAGTCGGCCTGCCGCAGGTCGCGCCGCAGGCGGTCGCACCTCGAGGAGCCGGGGCACAGCCGCAGGCCGCACCCGTTCCGGCCGGGTCGCCCGCCATGGGTCCGCACGGGGCGCAGCCGCCGATCCCGCAGCCGCCCGCCCCCCAGGACGCGGTGCCGCAGCCGCCGGTCGCGCAGATGTCTCCGGCCGCCGGCAATAACCAGCCGAAGTGACCTCGGCATCGGCTGTGCCTGATTTTCCACAAGACGGGGTTCCACCAGTGCCGATGTCCCCACATGCACCACCGTCTTTCCGATCGGGCGAACTGTCCGACCCCAAACTGACCGCAGCGCTCAGAACGCTGGAACTCACCGTCCGTCGCCGGCTCGACGGTGTTCTGCACGGCGATCACCTCGGTTTGATTCCGGGCCCCGGCTCGGAGCCGGGCGAGGCAAGGACCTATCAGCCGGGCGACGATGTGCGCCAGATGGATTGGTCCGTCACCGCCCGCACCACCCATCCGCATGTGCGGCAGATGATCGCGGACCGGGAACTCGAGACCTGGATGGTGGTCGATTTGTCGGCCAGCCTCGACTTCGGTACCGCGCTGTGCCAGAAACGCGATCTGGCCGTCGCGGCCGCCGCGGCGATCACCCACCTCACCAGCGGCGGTGGCAATCGGATCGGTGCGGTCGTCGCGACCGGTGAGCAGTTGACCCGCATTCCCGCGCGCAGCGGCCGGGTGCACGCGCAGTCGATGCTGCGCGAGATCGCGACGACGCCGCACGCCCCCGACGGTGTGCGCGGCGATCTGCGCGAGGCGATCGAATCGCTGCGCCGCCCGCAGCGCAAGCGCGGACTCGCGGTGGTGATCAGCGACTTCCTCGGTGATATCAACTGGCAGCGCTCACTGCGCGCCATCTCCGCGCGCCACGATCTGCTCGCGGTGGAGGTGCTCGATCCGCGCGACCTGTCGCTGCCCGATGTGGGTGATGTGGTGCTGCACGATCCCGAGACCGGGCGCACCCGCGAATTCAGCGTGACACCTTCGCTGCGTGCCGATTTCGCGGCCGCCGCCGAGCGGCATCGTGTTCAGGTCGAACAGGCGCTGCGTAGTTGCGGCGCACCGGTGCTCACCCTGCAGACCGATCGGGACTGGATCTCCGACGTGGTCCGGTTCGTGTCCACCCGGCGCCACGCATTCGGCGCCCCGAGCGGACGGGCGCCGCGCCAGTGAGTATTTCGCATTTCACCGCGCTGGTCTGGCTCGGTTTTCTCGCCGTGGTCGTACTGATCGCGTTGGGCTATATCCTCGTTCAGCGCAGCCGCCACCGGCACATGTTGCAGTTCACCAATATGGAGCTGCTGGAGAAGGTCGCCCCGTCGCGGCCGAGTCCGATGCGGCATGTGCCGATCGCGTTGATGCTGGTGGGTCTGGTGTTCCTCACCATCGCGGCCGCGGGGCCGACCGCCGTCAAGAAGGTGCCGCGCAATCGCGCGACAGTCGTTCTGGTGATGGACGTTTCGCTGTCCATGGAGGCGACCGATGTGCCGCCGTCGCGACTGAAGGTGGCGCAGAAGGCCGGTAAGGAATTCGTCGACGGGCTGCCGCCCGGTATCAATCTCGGCTTCGTCACCTTCGCGGGCACCGCTTCGGTGATGGTGCCGCCGACGACGAACCGCGAGGCCGTCAAGGCGGCCATCGACAACATCAAACTCGCCGAGCGCACGGCCACCGGTGAGGGCATTCTCACCGCGCTGCAGTCGATCGACACCATCGCCACCGTGCTCGGTGGTGCGGAAACGCCACCGCCCGCGCGCATCGTGTTGATGTCCGACGGTAAGCAAACGGTGCCCGACGACAAGGATGTCGACAATCCACGGCACGGTTTCACCGCGGCCCGCCTCGCCAAGAACAAAGGCGTTCCGGTATCCACGATTTCGTTCGGCACGTCATGGGGCACGGTGGAGATTCCGGATCAGGACGGTAAAGGCGCCCAGCGCGTCAAGGTGCCTGTCGACGACGATGCGCTGCGCGAGATCGCCAAACTCTCCGGCGGCGATTTCTATACCGCCTCGAGCCTGACCGAGTTGACCGCGGTCTACGACACGCTCGAAGAGCAGATCGGTTACGAGATGACCAGGGGCGATGCCAGCAGACCGTGGCTTTTGCTCGGCATGCTCGTTGTCGCTGCCGGTGTAGTTACCGGCTTGCTCTATCGTCAACGCCTGCCGTAGTCGTCAATGCCCGCCGTCGCGACGCGCCCGGTTCGACATAGCGCACTATGTGTGGCCCGGGCGTGGCGCACGAACCCGAACAGATAGGTTGGTCTTCATGTCGAAAATCACATCCCGGTCGGTCCTGGTGACCGGTGGCAACCGCGGTATCGGACTCGCGGTCGCGCAGCGTCTGCTTGCCGATGGGCACAAGGTGGCCGTCACGCATCGTGGGTCGGGGGTTCCGGACGGTCTGTTCGGTGTGAAATGCGATGTGACGGACAGTGATTCGGTCGATGCCGCCTTCACCGAGGTGGAGCAGCATCAGGGGGCGGTCGAGGTGCTGGTCGCCAATGCGGGCATCACCGACGACACCTTGCTGATGCGGATGAGCGAGGAGCAGTTCACCAAGGTCATCGATGCGAACCTGACCGGTGCGTTCCGCTGCGCCAAGCGTGCCAACCGCGCGATGCTGCGGGCACGCTGGGGTCGGATGATCTTCCTGGGCTCGGTGGTCGGTCTTGCCGGTCAGGCCGGACAGATCAACTACGCCGCGTCCAAGGCCGGCGTCATCGGTCTGGCTCGCTCGGTCACCCGTGAACTCGGTTCGCGTTCGATCACCGCCAATGTCGTCGCGCCCGGCTTCATCGAGACCGATATGACCGCTGAGCTGCCCGACGATCTGCGCGATATGGCGAAGAAATTCATTCCGCTGCAGCGGTTGGGCGAGCCCGAGGATGTCGCGGCCGTGGTCAGCTTCCTCGCTTCCGAGGATTCGCGCTACGTGTCCGGCGCGGTGATCCCGGTCGACGGCGGCATGGGCATGGGCCACTGACCCAACCGACAGCCGGCGTGTTCGGCGGTCGCGTAACCAGTTGAACTTCGATTACAGGAGAACCGAAACCCATGGGCGGATTGCTCGAAGGCAAGACCATCCTGATCACCGGCATCATCACCGATTCCTCGATCGCGTTCCACGCGGCGGCAGTCGCGCAGGAGCAGGGCGCGAAGGTGATCATCACCGGCATTCCGGAGCGGCTGCGGCTGATCGATCGGATCGCCAAGCGGCTGCCGCAAGAGGTCGCCCCGGCCATCCCGCTCGATGTCACCAACGAGGACGACCTGGTCGCGCTCGCCGATAAGGTCCGGGAACTCGCACCGGTCGGTCTCGACGGTGTGCTGCACTCGATCGCCTTCGCGCCGCGCACGCTGATGGGCCCGGAGGCGCGTCCGTTCCTGGACGGTCCCGGTCCGGATGCGGCCAAGGCCTTCGAGATCTCTGCCTGGAGCTACGCCTCGCTGGCCCGCGCCGTGCTGCCGGTGATGAACGAGGGCGGTTCGCTCGTCGGCATGGACTTCGATCCGCGCACCGCGATGCCGTTCTACAACTGGATGGGTGTGGCCAAGGCCGCGCTGGAGTCGGTGAACCGGTATGTGGCGCGCGAGGTCGGCACCGCCAAGCGGATTCGCTCGAATTTGATCGCCGCGGGCCCGATCAAGACCCTCGCGGCCAAGGCCATCGCGGGCACCGCGACCGATGATGCCGCCAAGCTGAACCAGCTCAACGCCTACTGGGACGGCGCGTCGCCGATCGGCTGGGATGTCGACGACCCGACCGTGGTGGCGAAGTCGATCGTCGCGCTGCTCTCGGACTGGCTGCCCGGCACCACCGGTTCGATCATCTACGTCGACGGTGGAGCCAGCCACAACACCTGGTTCCCGGAGAACATGTCGATCAACTGAGGTAATCCGAAGGGAGACACCGTGGTTCGGGCCGCCGACGCCCTGCTGCTGCTGTCGTTCGGCGGTCCCGAGCGGCCCGAGGACGTGATGCCGTTCCTGGAGAACGTCACTCGGGGGCGGGGCGTGCCGCGCCCACGTCTCGAGGAGGTCGCGCAGCATTACCTGCACTTCGGCGGTGTCTCCCCGATCAATGCGCTCAACCGCGACATCATCGCCGCGGTGGAGCGCGAATTGGCCGGTGCCGGAATCGAATTGCCGGTGTACTTCGGTAACCGCAACTGGGATCCGATGGTCGAGGATACCGTCGCGCGCATGGCGGCCGACGGTGTGCGGACGGCATTGGTATTCCCGACCTCGGCGTGGGGTGGGTACTCCGGCTGTCTGCAGTACGACGAGGACATCGCAAGGGCGCGTGCGGCTTTCGGGCCGGATGCGCCGGAGCTGGTGAAGTTGCGGCAGTACTTCGATCATCCACTGTTGATCGAGGCGTTTGTTGCGTCGATTCGCGCCGCGGTGGATGCGCTTCCGGCCGAGCGCCGGGAAGGTGCTCGACTGGTGTTCACCGCGCACTCGATCCCGGTATCGGCCGATATTTCCGCGGGACCGCCCGTCGATGGTGGTCGTCTGTACAGTCGTCAAGTCGCCGAGGCCGCCCGATTATGCGCCGCCGCAACGGGATTCGCCGATTATGACCTGGTGTGGCAGTCCCGCTCCGGGCCACCGCGGATCCCTTGGCTCGATCCGGATATCGTCGATCATCTCGAGGATCTGTCCGGCAAGGGTGTGGATTCGGTCGTGGTCTGCCCGGTCGGATTTGTCTCCGATCACCTCGAGGTCATCTGGGATCTGGACAACGAAGCCAGGGAGAAGGCCGAGGAACTCGGCATGGCGTTCGTCAGGGCCGCCACCCCCGGCACCGATCCCCGCTTCGCCCAGCTGGTCGTCGAACTGATCACCGAGCGCCTGACCGGTAGCCCGCCGCGCCGACTCGGCGACATTCCGGGTTATGGGTGCACCGTGAATGGTGCCCCCTGCGCAATCGACTGCTGCACCCCACCGCGACGGCCTGCCGCGGCAACGTAGCTTCGAAGTGGGCGTCCGCCGTCAAATCGTCGCGCGTCGCGCACCGCGGCGCCGTGGACGCAGCTGATACAGGCGGTACCAGGCCAGCGCCAGGAAGACTGCCGCCAGCCCGGCGACGACTCCCATATCGAGCAGCCACGTGCCGATGCTGTGTTTCCACAGCGGGTCGGCCGCGCCCGAGTGCGGTGAGAGGGTATCCAGGTCGATGGTGGCGGCTCCGGCGGCGAACCCCCAACGGGCAGGCGCTATGTAGGCCAGTTGCTCCAAGCCGAAGGTGCCGGGTAGCCGCACCAGCCCGCCGGTGAGCACCAGCTGTGCCATCGACAGCACAATCAGCAGCGGCAGTGTCTTCTCCGAGGTGTTCACCGAGACGGACACGAGCAAGCCCAATACCAACGACGCGATGCCGAGCAGCGCCATCGCCAGGATCAGCTCCAGCTCGACAGATGTGAAGAGCCCCTTGGGCGGCATATCGACACCGATGAGGCCGATCAGCACAAGCGCCGCCGACTGCAGGGCGGTGATCACGCCCAGGACCAGCAGTTTCGACATCAAATAGACTCCGGCCGACAGGCCTGCCGCGCGTTCTCTGCGGTAGATCGTCTGTTCCTTGACGATCTCGCGAATCGAGTTGCCGGTGCCGACGAAGCACGCACCGAATGCCAAAACCATGAGCTTTGTCGGGGCGTCGGTATTGGATCCCGGCGCCCCGGCGAATCCCTGGCCAGACGGGATCGCAGCGATCAAGCCACCGAGTAGCAGGGGCATCACCCCAAGGAGGGCCAAATAGCTGCGGTCCGAGGCGATCACTGCCAGATATCGCCGGCACAGGGTGCTGAGCTGGCTGAACTTGGACTGCTGTGCGGGCGGCGGCGCGGGTGTGTGTACTTCCGTTGGGCCGACGTCGTCGGTCAGCCCGACCGCCACGTAGTTCTCGAAGCGCGGCGAAGTACGGAACTCATCTGCCCAGTCGCGGTCTTCCTCGCGGTCGAACGCCTGGAACACCTCGGCCCAGCTGGGCTGCGCGAACTGCTGCAGCCCCTCGGCGGGCGGCCCGTAATAGGCCAGCCGACCACCGGGCACCAGGACCAGCAGGCGGTCGCAGGAATCGAGATTCGCCACGCTGTGGGTGACGACGATGACTGTCCGCCCGTCGTGTGCCAATTCCGACAGCATTTCCATGACCGTCTTGTCCAGGCCCGGGTCGAGGCCGGAGGTCGGTTCGTCGAGGAACAACAGGGACGGTTTGGTCAGCAACTCCAGTGCCACGCTGACCCGTTTGCGCTGCCCGCCCGAGAGTCGATCGATGCGAGTATCGGCGTGCCGCGTCAAACCGAGCTCGTCGAGGACCTCGTCGACCCGCTGTTCGCGCTCCTCGGCGCGCGTATCGCCAGGGAAGCGCAGCTCGGCCGCGTAAAGCAATGCGCGCCGGGTCGGAAGCTGGTTGTGCAGGATGTCCTCCTGCGGGACGAGTCCGATGCGGTGCCGGAGTTCGTCGTAGTCGGTGTACAGGTCGCGTCCGTCGTAGCGGACCGTCCCCTCCGTCGCGGGCCGCAACCCGGTGACCGCGCCGAGCAGTGTCGACTTGCCCGCTCCGCTCGGCCCGATGACCCCGACAAGTGAGCGTTGCGGAATGGGGAAGCTGACCCCGTCGAGGAGCACCTTGCCCTCGGGAGTCCGCACGGTGAGGCTCTGCACCGAGACCGATACGTCACCTGTGTCGACGAACTCGCGCAGTTCGTTGCCCACCAGCCGGAACGTGGTGTGGCCCATGCCGATGAGATCGAATTCGGACAGGTCCGCGGCGTCGATCCGGTGGCCGTTGACGTAGGTGCCGTTGTGGCTGTCGAGGTCGACGATCCGGTATCTGCCGTCGCCGATCGTGCGCAGCTCGGCGTGATGGCGGGAGAGCATGAGGTCGTGCGCGACGATATCGTTGTCCGCCGCGCGTCCGATCCGAAGTGTGGGCGATGTGATCTGGACGATCGCGCTGGGGCGGGCCACCGACGGTGACGTTCGCGAAACTCGCCTGGACCGACCCGCGTGGAACCTCGTGATCGTTGCTTCATCGGCGAGGTCGTAGCCCGGATCGGAGACGATCATCGTGTCTACCCCGATATCGTCATCGGACTTTCGGCCGGTTCGGTCTTCTTGCCCTTCCAGGGAACAGGCCAACTGCTCGCCGTCCACGGCGTGACCGAGCTGGAACGTCTCGTCATGGTCGATCAGCATCCGCTCGACGCGGTGACCTTCGAAAAAGGTGCCGTTGAGGCTGCCCGCATCCTCGATTTCCCAACCGTCCGCACCGCGCTCCAGCACGGCATGTACCGAAGACGCGCGTGGATCGGTCACGATAATGTCGGATGCCGGATCGCGACCGACGTTGTACGCCGTCCCAGCGCGTAGCCGATAGACGCGTTCCCGGGTCTGCACCACAAGAACCGGCGTCCCGGGGGATTCGATGGAGGACTGGTGATCCGCCATGACGCGAGTATACGACTGGACCGCAGCCTCTCGGCAATGTTCGACTACCTCGCAATTCCGGTCGTCAGCAACCCGCCAGCACAAACACCTGTTCGGTGTTGGGTGTCGACGACGTAAACCGCGGTCCAGGCTGACGTCGGCACCCGAGGACCAGTTCAGGCAGGCTCCGTCGCGGTGTTGTCGATCAGAAGCTGAGGGTGGTGAGGTAGGCGTAGACACCGGGATACCCAGGGCGGGCGCTGCCCTTGCCCCATGAGGTGAGCCCGATCAGGCGGCCCGCGACGAGAAGTGGATCGCCGCTGTCGTATTCGGCGGTATCGGCGTCGGGGGATCCGGCGCAGAGCATATCGGCGGGGTCGAAGGCGGAGCCATAGGCGACAGCGCACGTGGCGTTGGAGACGATCGGGACGGGTGCGGAGCGCAGGAGCGTATTCGAAGTGTCGCTCTCGGAGGTCGCGCCCCAGCCGACGATGGTGCCGGTGTCGCCGTATGCGCGCGGATCGCCCTGTGGCGCGGCGATTTCCAGGAACGGGCCCGGTCTCGGCTCGTCGAGGACGAGGATCGCGAGATCATTGTGGTGCACGGTCTCGCCCTCGAAATCGGATTCCCGGAAATCCGGGTCGATGCGAATCTCCTTGACTCCCACGGTGATTCCGTCGTGCGAGCGCAGGTCGGTGCGGCCGAAGGTGACGGTGATCGCCTGCGGCAGCAGCCGCGCCACATCGACGCAGTGCGCAGCTGTCACAACCCGATCGGGCGCGATGAGCGCACCGCCGCAGAACTGCCCGGATGGTCGGAAGACGTAGAACGGGCTGCCGACGGCGGCGAGCCACGGGTAGGCGCTCGTCTCGGTGGTATTTCCGCCCACGATCGCCGTGGCGGGAACGGCAGGGGCGCCGACGGCGACGATGAATGCGGCGGTTATCGCCGCGGCAATGCGAGATATGCGAAACATGGCGCCTCCCGGACGATTCAGGCGATCGCTCGGCCTATTCAACCAGAGGATGCCGGTGTTCTCGCGCCTACGGGACCGGTGGCCGCCTCGCGCCGGTGCTTTACGAATTGCCGCGAGCCGCCGCGTGTACCGCCACCAACCGTGCAGCACGGATCGCGTCCCACAGTGGGCGTAGGAGGTCTTCCTGCGCGCCGATGGCAGTGGCGGAAGTGGGGGAGGAGGCCGGTTCGCGTTGGGCGACCGTGAGGATGGCGGCGACGTGGTCGGCGCTGTCGAGGATTCGCCTGGCGCGCAACGGGATCGAATCCGGATAGTCGTGGCGGGAGTAGTCCGCGAGTTCGGCCTCGATGAGTTCGCGTGGGTCGGAGTCGACGGCCGCGCCGGCGGCGGTGGTGTGCAGGCGCATCAGGGCGTCGGCGGCATCGCGCACCGCTTCGCGCATCGTGTATTCCGCCTCGCCGAGCGACATATCCTGGCCCGGCGCGGCCGGAATCGGGGTGCTGTAGACGGTCCACTGCAATGTGTCGTCATCGGGCCACTGCGGGATCAATCCGGTGCCCTCCTCGCCCGGAACGCCGAACAACATTCCCTCGCCCGCCTCGATGGCATCAGCGGCGAAGGCCGTTCCGGTCGGCAGTCCGCGCACATCGCCGGGCACCGGCAACACCAAGCGCAGCTGTGCACCGGGTTGTGCCATCGCCTCGCGAATCACCTTGAGTAGCGCCATGACTCCGGTGCCGGACAGATTGTCGCGAGAAGACCACGGCAGGTCGTCGCGGCCGCCGGTCAACGGATCGCCTGCGGCGATGGTGTGCCGTGGCGCCCAGGCGTACAGCGCCTCGAGGATGTCGTCGGGCGCGCTGCAACCGGCCAGCCAGGAGCCGGCCCACACCGTCAACGTGGCACTAGGAGAGCACATAATTATCGAGCATAAAGGAGGGTTGCGACTCGGGGGCGGCCATGCCGGATACCTCGGTGAGCTGCGCGCATCGATCCGCCACCCGGTACCGCGAGTACCACAACGGCGGATGCGCCGCCGCCGTCGGCGTGCGGGCCGAATTCCGCGGAGTGGGACATGATTTCAGCGAATGGACCCGATATACCGGTCACTCCGGTTCGGTGACGAAGTCGATGAGCCGCTCCACCGCGCCGATCAGGGGGGATTCCAGATCACGGAAGGATTCGACCGCGTGGTAGACCCGCCGCCACCCCTCCTGCGGTGTGCCCCAGTCGAGACGACGGCAGATGCCGGTCTTCCAATCCTCCCCGCGCGGCACCTCCGGCCATGCCGCGATACCGACCGCGGCAGGACGCACAGCCTGCCAGATATCGACATAGGGATGTCCGGTGACCAGCACATACTTACCGAGGCCGGTGGTCAGCTGGGTTTCCTTGGAACCGGTGACCAGATGGTCGACCAGCACACCGACCCGTCGACCCGGTTCGGGCGCGAATTCGGTCAGCCGCTCGGCCAGATTGTCCAGACCCTCGAGATGTTCGACCACCACGCCCTCGACCCGCAGATCGTGCCCCCAGACCCGCTCCACCAATGCGGCATCATGGACGCCCTCCACCCAGATCCGGCTCGTCTTCGCGACCTGCGCGCGCAGCCCCTCCACCCGAGTCGAACCCGATGCCGACCGGGTCGGCTTCTTCGGGGCCGCGGCCTTGGGCCGGACCAGCGTGACGGGCGCACCGTCGATCAGGAATGCCGCCTCGCGCAATGCGAACAGCCGCACGGCACCGCGCGCATCCTCCAACTTGACGAATTCGCCGTCGTAGCCGCGGTCGAATCCGACCACGGCACCGCAGAATCCGGTCGCCGCATCCTCCACCACGAGGTCGCGTTCGGCGACGACCGTCGGCACGGCCCGCTTGTTCGATCGCGAATGTCCGGAGAAGATGTCGCCGCCATACATGTCACGCCCGCTCACCCGCCCGAAACTAGCACCGCCGGTTCGGGTTGCGGCGCAAGCGAGTTGGTGTGCCGGTCACAGACTATTGGCGAACAGCGCGTATTGCGCCGCCACTTTCTGCCGAACGTCGGCTTCGTTATCGCCGTTGACGTTCGCGACATAGCGCTTATAGGTGACGTAGCAGCTGTGCTTGTACTGCTTATCGGTATCGCCGCGCCGATTGAGTCGCTGGCAGATCGCGCCGGGCACATCCTTGGGCGCATCGATCGGATCGTATTCGTCACCGGAACGCGCGATGAGTTCGTTGACCAGACGCGGCCCCGAAGCCTCGTCGCGTACTCGATAGACGATGGTGTCGTCCGCGATCGCCCAGGCGTCCAGCCCGGTTTCGTCGATCATCCGCTGCGAGGTGGCCTGATTGGTGGCGGTGTGCACGACGATGGCCGGGCCGTACACACTGAATTCGCGCAGGTCGAGCGTGTGATTGCGGCGGTCGCGGACGACAGCGCGGGCCAGCAGCCCATCCGGATCGATCTTCAAGTCGTCGAGCTGGTCCAGGGGGGTGGCCCGGAACTTGTCGACGACGGCGAGTTCGGCGTCGAAGGTGTTGCCGAGCCAGCCCAGTAGATCGCGTTCATCGGCCTTGGGTCGCTGGATGAATACCTGCAGGACGAATTCCTTATCGGCGATGAAGGATCCGATATTGGCGACATCGGGCCGCCAGTGGGTGTGCGCATTGGGATATTTGTCCAGCTCGAGCCGCTTGTTCTGATCGGGTGCGACCGCGAAATCGGCGGCTTCGAGTTCGCGTGCCGCCTGTTCGGCCTCGGTCGCGTTGGGGAAACGCATCAGCAGTTGCGAGATGATGGTGACGTCCGGGCTGGGGCCGCGCTGATCGATCTGGAACGGCTCATAGGGGCGGTCCGCACCGACCGCGCCGTAGGCGGCCAGCATTTTGTGGCGTTCGAGCACCGGTATCGACGCGCTGCCGGTGTAGTAGTCGGCCGCTTCCTGGTTATCGGATACGACGCCACCGAGCACACCGAAGGTCAATTTCGGATCGATACGGCTCGTCGCTACCACCGCCTCGGCCATCCGAATGCCTTCCAGCAGTGCGCCGTTGCCGTGCGCGTCCTGGTCGTAGTGGTATTTGTCGACCGGATAATCGCCGATCTCCAGCTTGCGAACATCGGGTTCGGCCGCGACCGGTATACCGGCGATGCCGCACCCGGCCAGCAGACCCGCTACCGCTATGCAGGCAGCCGAAATGAGGGTGCGTGATCTCCGAAACATCCCAGGCTCCTCGTCCTTCGTCCGCGATGTTGTTGCGATTACGGATGCGGAGCCGGTTTGGTTCAGCGGATTGCCGCTGGGTCGGCGCTTCGACCGAAATCAATAGGCGCACAGTCGTTTCGGTTTCGATGGCTGAGCAGTCCGACAAAAGACGCGTCGAACCGTCGCCGGTGATCTCGAGTTTGTCGCGCCCCAGAAGTGGTTCGGACCACTACAGTGGGGCTGTGGCCGCAATCGTTTGGCTGGTCGCGGGCCTGCTGCTCGCGGCGGCGGAGATGCTCACCGGGGACCTCACGCTGCTGATGTTGGGCGTCGCCGCGCTCGGCACAGCGGGAGTCGGTGCGGTGGCCGGTACCGGACTGGTCGCCGACGCGGTGATCTTCGCGGTGCTGGCGCTGATCCTGCTGCTCGGGGTGCGGCCAGTTCTCCGGCGCCGCTTCGGAACTCCGCCGCCGATCCCGACCAATGTCGATGCGCTGCCGGGCAAGCAGGCGCTTGTGCTCGAACCGGTCGCCGAACACAGCGGCCTGGTCAAAATCGGTGGCGAAGAGTGGACCGCGCGGCCGTTCGATTCGACGGTCGAGTATCCCAAGGGGACGACGGTATACGTCATGAAGATCGACGGCGCGACCGCCGTCGTCTGGAAGGAGCCGTAAATGGCTGTGCTCATCGTTGCCGCCGTGCTCGTGCTGTTGGTCGTGGTGGTGGTCTTCAAATCGATCGCCCTGGTGCCACAGGCGGAGGCGGCCGTCATCGAGCGATTAGGCCGATATTCGCGCACAATCTCGGGCCAGCTGACATTCCTGGTGCCCTTCGCCGACCGGATCCGCGCGAAGGTCGATCTGCGCGAGCGGGTGGTGTCCTTCCCGCCGCAGCCGGTGATCACCGAGGACAACCTGACCCTGCATATCGACACCGTCGTGTACTTCCAGGTGACGAGCCCGCAGGCGGCGGTGTACGAGATCAGCAACTATATCGCGGCCGTCGAGCAGCTCACCGTGACCACCCTGCGCAATGTGGTCGGCGGCATGACCCTGGAGCAGACGCTGACCTCCCGCGATCAGATCAACGGTCAGCTGCGCGGGGTGCTCGACGAGGCTACCGGGCGCTGGGGGCTGCGCGTCGCGCGGGTCGAACTCAAGAGCATCGATCCGCCGCCATCGATCCAGGAGTCGATGGAGAAGCAGATGAAGGCCGACCGCGAGAAGCGTGCCATGATCCTCACCGCGGAGGGCACCCGCGAATCGCAGATCAAGACGGCCGAGGGCGCCAAGCAGGCGCAGATCCTCTCCGCCGAGGGTGCCAAGCAGTCCTCGATCCTGGCGGCCGAAGGTGAACGGCAGAGCCGGATTCTGCGCGCCCAGGGTGAACGGGCCGCTGCCTACCTGCAGGCCCAGGGCCAGGCAAAGGCCATCGAAAAGGTCTTCGCCGCAATCAAATCCGGCAAGCCGACGCCGGAACTGCTTGCCTACCAATACATGCAGACGCTGCCGATGGTCGCCCGCGGTGACGCGAACAAGGTGTGGCTGGTGCCGAGCGATTTCGGCAAGGCGCTAGAGGGCTTCGCCCAGAACTTCGCGACCAAGGGCGAGGACGGCGTATTCCGTTACGAACCCACCCCGGTCGACGATGTGGAGAGCAAGCCGGAGGACGATTCCGATGTCGAGGGCTGGTTCGATACGGCTCGGGATCCGGCCATCGAACAGGCGGTGCGCGCGGCGGAGGCCGATGCCCGCGCTTCGGTGGAGGGCGTGGCGACTCCGGTGACCCGAACCCAGCCCTCCCCACACCAGCCGGTAATGCCAGCTCGGCAGGAGACCCCGCCGCAGCAGATTCCGCCGCACCAGCCGCCGTACCGCCCGGACGGTCCGCAGGGACAGTCCTGGCAGCCGCCGTCGCAGTAGCCGCGAATACCCGGACCTTGTCGAGATCCGGGGGGTTCTTGCTCGTTGCCTACGGCGCGAGATCGATGGTCAGCGTTGCCAATTGGAGTGCGATGGCGCAGGGATCGGGTGTTGTCGTATGGGAATTGTTTTGCACGCGCCAGACGATGGTGCCGTTGTCCGCGGCTGCGACCGCGCAGTCACCAGGATCCTGTGGACTGCGGATATAGAAACCGGTCGCGGTGACGGTCGCACCGAAGATCTGTTCGGTGATCGTCAGATGTTCGGTCTGGAAACCGTCGTCCTCGGCCCGCTGCCATGTCTGCTGGAGCGATTCGCGGTCGGTGTAGGTGAAAGTCAGGTCGGATTCGTCGGCGCCGCGTTGTGCCTGCCAGACGCAGACCGGTGGACGGTGGCGGGTGGTGAGGGTGTCGGCCTGCGTGGCCCGGCTGATCTGCTCTTCGGTCAGCGGTGTGCAGTTCGCGAATGAGCCGGCCGCAGGGGTGGCGGAGGGATGGGCGTCCGGTGCGGCCTTATCTGAACAGCCGGTCAACAGTCCGGTGGCCGCGAGCACGGCCAGTCCGCTACGCACACGGAATGCGGTCACAGCCGCTCCCTTCCTCGAACGCCGAGCCTCGGCCACTCGTCGAGGCTACCGGCCGGTCCGCGGGCGGGGCGGTCTTGCCGCGGTGACCTGGTCGGCGCCCGCTGGGAAAATGGTTCGGCGTGGCATCGGGTGCGCCGCAATACTCACGGTCCACAAGGACAGGAGGGATTGCGCATGGCTGATTCGGGGGTATTGCCGCTGCTCGATCGGGTTGCCCGTGGTCGTAGGCGCGGCGATCGGTCGGGCGCGTGCGGACCTGGTAGGGGCGGATCCGGTGGTGCGGCGCTCAGAGCGTGCGGATTTCCAGTCGAACGTCGCGCTTGCGGCCGCGAAGCGGGTGGGGTGCGGCCCGCCGAGTTCGCTGCGGAATTGGTCACGGCGTTGGGTTCGGGCGATGGCCTTTGCGCTGAGGCTGTGATCGCGATCTCGGTGATGGGTGTCGTTGCCGGGGTGTGAGCAGCCACCGAACGCGCCGGATCGGTACCGAAACACCGCCGCGACGGACTACCGTGCGCCCATGACGATTGCCGGACCGGCCGCCCGCCATCTGCGGCCACGGGCTTGGATCGCCCCGATCGCCGTGGTCACCCTGCTCATGTCACTGCTGGCCACGATGTATCTGGCATACGTGGTCAATCCGACCAAGAACCTGCACGATTTCCCCGTCGCACTGGTCAATCAGGACGACGGCGACACCCTGGGCGGCAAGCCCGCCGATGTCGGCGATCAGATCACCGACGCTCTCGTCGCGAGCCTGCCCACCGACAAGATCGACCTGCGGGTCGTCGGATTCGGCGAGGCGCAACGGCAATTGAGCCAGGGCAAGGTCTACGGTGCGATCGTCATCCCCAGTGACTTCACCAAGCGGCTGGCCATTCTCGGCGCGGCCGGTGTGGTGCCGGGCAAGGTCGAACAGCCGATCATCACGGTGCACACCAACCCTCGGGCGGGCAGTTTCGCCACCGGGGTCATGCAGCGCATCGCCGATCAGGCGTTGACTCGCGTCGACGAGACAGTCGGCAAACAACTCACTGATACCGTGCAGACCCAGTTGCAATCTGCCGGGGGCGGCCAGGCGCCACAGCTTGCCGGTGCCAGCCAATTGATGCTCGCCCATCCGATCCAGGTGGTGGTCGATCCCTATCGGCCGCTGCCCGAGGGCACCGGACAGGGTCTGTCCGCATTCTTCTACACGATCATGGTGCTGCTCGCCGGATTCACCGGCGCGATGATCATCCACGCGATGACCGATTCCGCCCTCGGTTTCGCGCCCACCGAATACGGCCCGTGGTACGTGCACTATCCGGCCGCGCCGATCTCCCGCTTCCGCACCCTGCTGTTGAAATGGGCGATCCTGATCGTCACCGCGCCGATCGTCTCCGCGGTATTCCTCGGTGTCGCCGCGGCATTGGACGTGCCGCTCGATCATCCGCTCGCGCTGTTCTTGTATTGCGTGCTCGCGATCATCGCGGTCGGTGTGACCGCGCTGTCGGTGCTGGCCGCGCTCGGCACCGCGGGTCTGCTGGTCAATCTGATCCTGTTCATCGTGCTTGGCCTGCCGTCCTCGGGCGGTAGTGTGCCCATCGAAGCCACGCCGACGTACTTCGAGTGGCTGGCCACCTTCGAACCCATGCACCAGGTCTTCCTCGGATTGCGCGCCATCCTCTACTTCAACGCCAACGGTGCCGCCGGACTCGCGCGTGGAAGCTGGATGGCGGTGCTCGGTTTGGGCATCGGCCTGGTCGTCGGTGCCCTGGTGACCCAGTATTACGACCGAAAGGGCTTGCACCGCAAACCCGCCGAGCAGGCGGCCGCGACGGAATGAGCGTTGCGGGCATGGGCTGAGCGATCGAGCCATTGGAACGCTCACAATTCGTACCTGACGTTGTGCTCATGACCTTCGATATCGGCGTGATCCTCCCGACCTCCACCCCCGATCCGGCGCATCCGATCCTCGGCGATGCGCGGGCCGCCGCCCGCCTCGCCGAACAACTCGAGCTCGAATCCGTTTGGTCCACCGACCATCTCGTGGCCAGCGCGCCCATGCTGGACAGCACCGTAACGCTCGCGACCGCTGCCGCCGTCACCGAGCGGATCCGGATCGGCTACAACGTCATGCTGCTCGCACTGCGCCCGGTGGCGTGGGCGGCCAAGCAGATCAGCACGCTCCAGTACGTATCGGCGAACCGGTTGCTGCTCGGTGTCGGCACCGGAAATCCGGCGCACGGCGATATCGGTTGGCGCGCGGCCGGTACGACATTCGAGAACCGCGGTCGGCGCACCGATGAGGCGCTGCGGGTGCTGCCAGATCTCGTCACCGGTTCGACCGCGACGGTCAACGGCGTCGACGTGGCGCTGGCACCCGGATCGACGATGCCGCCGGTCCTGGTGGCGGGCAATGGGACTCGGGCGCGGCGGCGGGCGGCCGAATACGCCGACGGCTGGATCACTCTGCAGCCGGGCCTGGACCAGTTGGCCGCCGAATTCGACGAATTGCGGGCGCTGGCAGCAGGATTCGATCGCTCGGTGCCAGCGGTGACCGTGGTCGCGCCTGTATTGCCCGCCGATCATTCGGCGGCTGTCGCATTGCTCGCCGCCCACCGGGACGCCGGCGTCGAACGCGTCATCCTCGCTCCGACCGGCCCCGAATGGCAGCACGATTACGAGAGTGCCGCGAAACTCCGTGCGGCACTGTAACTACAGCTGCGTCAACCGCAGCTTCAACGCATCGGTGATTATGGCTCGGGCGGCTTCGCCGTACCGGGCCTGCCGGTGCAGCGCGGCCCACGTCTTCTCGTAGTACGCGAGTTCGCGTGGCTGGGTGATGGTCAGACCCGCCGAGATGGTCTCGACCTCCGCGACGCGTTTGTCGAGCAGTACGAAACATGTTGTGGTGTAAAGGAAGTTCGCCGTCCGCGGAATGATGCCGAGTGCGAGCCGGGGCAGCGGCATCACATCGATGAGACGTTCGAGCTGACCGGCCATCACCTCGTTATCGCCGACCGTGGTGTAGAGCGCCTGTTCGGCCAACAGGATGCTGATCCGATGGGTGCCGTGATGCAGAATCCGTTGGCGCGCGATCCGCGCCGCCACCGCGCGATCGATATCGTCGATACCGCCGACGAAGTCGATACAGGTCTCGAGCACGGCTCTGGCATAGGGTTCGGTCTGCAACAAGCCAGGGACGACTGCGTTCTCGAAATTGCGGATGGTGGTGGCGCGCGCCTCCAACTCGATGCGGCGGCGCTGCTGCTGGGCATGTCCGGTCGCGGCGATGCGCCGCCACTCCTGCCAGAGCGCCTCGATATTCGCCAGTGCCGCACGCAGATCCGGCAGCAGCAGTTCGGCGCCGCACAGTCGACACCACTCGGCCAGATCGCTATCGCTCGGCGTCTGCTTACCGTGTTCGATGCGCGACACCTTGGCCGAATGCCAGCCAGCATCGGCGGCGAGCTGCACGCCGGTCAGATGTGCGGCCTTGCGCACTTCGCGTAAGCGTGCTCCGAAGGCTTGCCGGGACTGCTCGACACCGGTCATCCACTCCGCCCGCCGGGCATATAGTCGTGGTGCGGAATTGCTTTGTTCCACAGTGTATCTCGTACTGTTGTGCAGCGCGCGACCAACACGGGGTCGGTGGTCACCGCGGCCCCCGCCAGATCGCCGGTCTTGGTGAAAATCGTAAAGGCGACCGTATCGTCGAGCAGCCACCATTCGTCGTCGGTGTATTCCGAGGGATCGGCGAGATGCCTTGGCAGCCAGCGGATATCCTCGCCGTAACGCTGATTGCGATCGGTGAGCGCGTGCAGGAATCGCACGTAGTCGGTGAGCGGCTCCGAGACCACCCGAACGCGCCGGATCGGCACACCGCGTCCGGCGACCTCGCTGGTGAGCTCCTCCCAGGCCCGCCACGACGGTGGATAGGACTCCTCCTCGAACGGCGGAAGGCCCGCGAGCACACGGCGCATCGGTTCGGTCTCGTCGGAGACCTGGGAGTGATCATCGGACACCTCGAGATGGAAAGCGTCGCTTCGGGTCTCGCGAATGAGATCGTTGGTTTCCTCGATGCTGAAGAAGAGCATTGCATTACCATTCCCACGGGCTCTGTCCGACCGGGACCGCGACCGCGGTTTCGTGCTCGGGAATACGCATATGTGCCAAGGCATCCGGATCGGTGATCGGCTGTCCGGCGAGGGTGAAGGAACCGTGCCCGGAATCGAGCAGCGGAGCGCCGATGTAGGTGCCGGGCTGCAGCCAGCCGAGCAGCATGTGCGGGATCTCGACGCGGTTCGCGTCATGGGCCACCCGGTAGCCCTGCACGAGATATAGATGTCGATCCTCATCGATCCACAGCCGGGGCGAGCCGGTGTTGTTGGTGGGTCCGCCGAGCAGTTGTATACGCATCAGAGTGGCCTCGTCTCGCGTGGGTATTGCGCTGGCTGCACACAATCGTCACGGGTCAGCGTCAAATGGGTCAACAACTTCCGCAAATCCCCGCAAAACCATGGTGCCGCGCCCGGCCACTTTTCTACCGTTCTCGGTGGGTGCTGGCAGACAGGTTTGGTGACATGAGCGGGTCGGTAGCATGGGAGGTTGTCGGGCGGTTGGCAAGCGAAACGGGGTTACTCGGCAACGGGGTGTCGACCAAACCGTGGGCGATCGGGTTCGTGCGGTGGGATATTTCGGGATCGATGGTCGATCACGATGTGCGGGTGACCCGCTGCTGCGCGGCTCGGATGGGTTACGGCCTGGTCCCGATGACGGTGGGGCCGCAGGGCGACCCGGTCGCGCGGCTGCTCTCGGCCATCGCGCGCTACGGTGCACATGCGGTCATCGTGCCGAGCAGAGAGCACATCTGGGCGTCGCGGCGCGCGGTCACCGAGATCTGCGATCTGGTCGTCGTCGCGGGGGACACGGTGTGGGAGCGCGGTCATCAATGGCCGCGGTGGTTCGCGCGCTGATCCTTACCTCGCGCGTAATCGACTCCGTGATCGGCGGCGGGCAAGGTTGAGGTATCCGCCGGCGCGCGGTGGCATCGCGGGCATCCTCGGGCAGGTGGCATCGACGACCAACTGGCACCCGGCTCGGTCGCGCCCGGACGCTCGCACCCGATACCGTCTGAGACGGTTCGGGCAATAGTTCTGCGCGATCGCGCTGCCTCCGCGGGCGTTGGTGAACGTCGGATGAATCCGGTTGCGCCTGTGGCGAACACGCTGCACCGGACGATGTGGCGGAGGATGCTGGAGAGGGCGGCCCAAATATCGAGTGCGCGCCCGATGAGCAGGATGGTGGTCAGCGTGGACGACGAGTCGGTCCCGTTGTCGGGTCCGGAAGACACCACACGGCAACAGGATCTGGATGATTCGGCGATGGACGCGTACTCGCGGTCGGTCATCGCCGTCGCGGCATCGGTAACACCACATGTCGCGAGTGTCCGGACCCGTCGGGGGAGCGGATCCGCGGTGGTCTTCAACGATGACGGATTCCTGCTGACCAACGCGCATGTGGTCGGCTCGGCGAGCAGCGGCGATGTGGTGTTCGCGGACGGTGTGGAATCACGCATCGACGTCGTCGGCATCGATCCGCTCTCCGATCTCGCGGTCCTGCGCGCCCGCGCCGGTGCGCCGGGCGCGGTGGTGCTCGGCGATGCCGACAAGCTGGTGGTCGGCCAATTGGTGGTGGCGGTCGGGAGTCCGCTGGGGTTGGCGGGCTCGGTGACCGCGGGCGTGGTGAGCGCGCTGGGGCGCGCTGTCCCGGTCGCCTCCCGCCGGGCCGGTCGGGTGATCGAGGACGTGATCCAAACCGATGCCGCCCTTAATCCGGGCAATTCCGGTGGCGCACTTGCGGATTCGTCGGGTCGGGTGGTCGGTGTCAATACCGCGGTCGCGGGCGTCGGACTCGGCCTCGCCATCCCGATCAACGCCACCACGCGTCGCATCATCAGCACCCTGCTGAAAGACGGCCGGGTGCGCCGCGCCTACCTGGGCCTGGTCGGCGTTCCGGCTCCATTGCCCGCACCGGTCGCCGCCCGGACCGGCCAACATGCCGGTGTCCGCATCGTCGAAGTCGTCCGCGGCGGCCCCGCCGATCACGCGGGGCTGCGCCGCGGCGACCTCGTACTCAGCGTCGCCCGCTCGGAAGTGGCCGACGCCCAGGGCATCCAACGCCAACTCTTCGGCGACGCCATCGGGGTCTCGATGCCGGTGACGGTATTGCGCAACGGCGCGATGGTCGATGTCTTCGCCATCCCGATCGAGTTGACCGTGGATTAGCTCAGGTCGTCATCGGCCCCACGGTCGGATGACGTCGTCGGCTAGATCTTCGCGGGGGTCTTGATTCCAGTTGTCGTGGTTATTGCCGTTCGGCCCTGGTTCGACTGCGTGTACCGCCATCGTTCGTCACCTCCCTTCGAGCGGTAGTTGCTGTTGCGGATTAGCCGTCCGCGAGCAACCGCAAACCGGAATCGATGCAAGGCGTGCATACGCCGCTCGGTCGTCAGTCGGTCACGGTGACCGGGGCGGTCTCGAGATCCGGCTCATGGGTTTGCGACCAGCGCGCATCGACGATCAAACCGATGATGCCGATGGCGATGAGCACCCCGGAGACTACGAGCATGCCGGGGTGGGTACGTCCGGTGAGCGCGTCGCCGAGGATGACGGTGCCGATGGTCCCTGGAAGGATGCCGATGACGGTGGCGATCAGGTATGGCCAGAAGCGGATCGAAGAGAGGGCGCAGCAGTAGTTGATCACCGAGAACGGTGCGAAGGCGATCAGGCGCAGCGAGCCGACGGCGAGCCAGCCGCGGCGTTCGAGGCGTTCATCGATGGACCGGACCGCCGGATGGGTGAGGTGGGCGGCCACTCGATCGCGATCCAGCGCGCGGACGAGCAGAATCGCGAGTGCGGCGCTGACCGTGGTCGCCGAGGCGGCAAGGACGACGCCGAGCGCGGGTCCGAACAGGACGCCCGCGCTCACCGTCAGCACGGTCCGCGGGATCGGAGCCACCGTGACCAGCGCATGGACCACGAAGAACAGCAGTGGGAAGATCGGGCCGACCGAGGTGGCCCAGTCCTGCATCTGCTGCGGTGTCGGTAGTGGGACCAGCATGGCCGCAATGAACAGTGCCGCGCCACCGACGAGCAGGGCCAGGATGCGTGGGTCACGGATGAGCCTGAGCACCGCGCAAGGTTACCCGTTGGTAGTGGCGGCCACGGTCAACCGGCTGCGGAGCTGCCGCTAGCATCGAAGGAAACGGGACGAATGCTCGTTAACCGATGCGCTCGCTGAGCTGGGCGAATGCAACGGTTTCGGGCGCACGCGAGGGTGTGCGCCGAGGAGAAGAGGAACAGCAGCTATGCCGATTGCTTCAGAGCCGGTGCCCGATTACGCCGCATGGCGCAAGGGCGTGGCGGGGGTGCTGGCGAAGGCCCGCAGGGTCGACGTCGCCGAACTTCCGGAGGAGCCAGAAAAGCTGCTCGACGAACAGACCTACGACGGTCTGACCATCGCCCCGCTGTACACCCGCGGGGATGAGCGGGCCGAACTGCCGCTGCCGGGTGAATATCCGTTCGTCCGTGGCCGCGACGCCACCAGGGATGTGCATCGTGGCTGGTATGTCAGCGCCTTCATCGGCGCGGCCGATGGCGCCGCGGCGAATCGCGAGATCCTGGCCGCGCTGGAGAACGGAATCAGTGCACTGTGGCTCGGCGTGGGCGAGCGGGGTGTGCCGGTGGCCGAATTGCCCGCGGGGCTGTCGGGTCTGCTGTTCGAACTGGCACCGCTGACACTCGCCGCGGGTGACGCGGTTTCCGCAGCGGCACAACAGGTCTTCGCGCAGCTCGACGATTACCAGGTGGCGGACCGGACCGAAATTCGAGTCGCATTGGGTGCGGCCCCGCTCACCAGTCGCTTCGCCGGAACCGCCGATATCGAACTGGCGGAGGCCATCGCCCTGGCCGGTCAGGCGGTGCAGCGTCCGGAGAGCGTGCGCGCTATCACGGTGGACGGCACCGTCTTTCACGATGCGGGCGCCTCGGACGCCCAGGAGCTCGGTGCGGCGGTGGCCGCTGGCCTGGCCTACCTGCGTGCACTCGCCGATGGCGGTCACGATATCGCGGATGCCTTCGAGCAGTTGGAGTTCCGCTTCGCCGCGACCGACGACCAGTTCGCCACCATCGCGAAATTCCGTGCGGCCCGCCAGCTCTGGGCCCGCGTCGCGCATGTGTGCGGCGCACCCGCATTCGGTGACGCCCCGCAGCATGCGGTGACCTCCGCCGCGATGATGACCCAGCGCGACCCGTGGGTGAATATGCTGCGCACCACCCTCGCGGCTTTCGGCGCGGGAGTCGGTGGCGCGGACACGGTCACGGTGCTGCCCTTCGATTCGGCATTGCCGCCCGGCGAACTCGGCGTCTCGAAGTCGTTCGCCGACCGTATGGCTCGCAATACCCAGCTGCTGCTGCTCGAGGAGTCGCACCTCGGTCATGTGCAGGATCCGGGCGCCGGTTCCTGGTACGTCGAGGATCTCACCGCCGCACTCGCCGCCAAGGCATGGGAGTTCATGCAGGAACTCGAGGCGGCGGGCGGTTACCCGGCCGCGCTGGACTCCGGCCTGCTCGCCGAGCGGATCGCCGCGACCCGGTCGGCCCGGGACGCCGATGTGGCACACCGCAAGACGGCGCTCACCGGTGTCAACGAATTCCCGAACCTGGCCGAGCAGCCGCTGTCGGAGGCCGCGCGCCGGCCCGGACAGGTGGTTCGCTACGGCGCCGCCTTCGAGGCGCTGCGCAACCGCTCGGATTCCTACCTCGCCGCCAAGGGGGCGCGGCCACGTGCGCTGCTGGTGCCGCTGGGAACAGTGGCCGAGCACAATGTGCGGGTCACTTTCATTGCGAACCTGCTGGCCTCGGGCGGTATCGAGTCGATCGACCCCGGTCCGCTGGAGGTGGCCGGAATCGGCACGGCGGCAACCGAATCCGGTGCCACGATCGCCGTATTATGTGGTTCGGACAAGCGTTACGCCGAGCAAGCGGGCCCGGCGGCCGAGCAGTTGCGGGCCGCCGGTATCGAGACGGTGCTGCTGGCCGGTGCGGAAAAGGCCGTCGCCGAGCTCGGCGCCGCACAGCGCCCCGACGGTTATCTCGCGGCCCGCATCGATGCGGTGGCCGCACTGTCCGACCTGCTGGAGAAGGTGGGAGCCTGATGACATTGAGTCATATCGACAAGCCGGGCGAAATCGACGAGCCGGGCGGCATCGAGCACCGGATCGGTAGTTTCGCCGAGGTGCCGCTGTCCGAGCGTCCGGCCGAGCCCGCCGACGTCGACTCCGCACAGGTCGACGCCTATGTGCGCGCCGCCGCCGAGGCGAACAACTACACCCCCGAACAGTTGGTGTGGTCGACGCCCGAAGGTATCGACGTGCCACCGGTTTTCACCAAGGCCGACCGTGATGCCATTGCGGCCGAAGGGTATCCGCTCGACAGCGTGCCCGGTATCGCGCCGTTCCTGCGCGGTCCGTACCCGACCATGTACGTCAATCAGCCGTGGACCATTCGCCAGTACGCGGGCTTCTCCACCGCCGCGGATTCGAATGCCTTCTACCGTCGCAATCTGCAGGCGGGCCAGAAGGGTCTGTCGGTCGCCTTCGACCTGGCCACCCACCGCGGCTACGACTCCGACCACCCGCGCGTCCAGGGTGATGTCGGGATGGCCGGTGTTGCCATCGATTCCATTCTCGATATGCGTCAGCTCTTCGACCACATCCCGCTGGATCAGGTCTCGGTGTCGATGACCATGAACGGCGCGGTGCTGCCGATCCTCGCGCTCTATGTGGTCGCGGCCGAGGAACAGGGCGTCGCACCGGAACAGCTGGCCGGAACCATTCAGAACGACATTCTGAAAGAGTTCATGGTCCGCAATACCTACATCTACCCGCCTAAGCCCTCGATGCGGATCATCTCCGACATCTTCGCCTATACCAGCGCGAAGATGCCGAAGTTCAACTCGATCTCCATCTCCGGCTACCACATCCAGGAGGCCGGAGCCACGGCCGATCTGGAATTGGCCTACACCCTCGCCGACGGTGTCGAGTACATTCGCGCGGGTATCGCCGCGGGCATGGAGGTCGACAAGTTCGCGCCGCGGCTGTCGTTCTTCTGGGCCATCGGCATGAACTTCTTCATGGAGGTCGCCAAACTCCGTGCGGGACGGCTGCTCTGGAGTGAGCTGGTCGCGAAGTTCGAGCCCAAGAGCGCGAAATCGCTTTCGCTGCGGACGCATTCGCAGACCTCGGGTTGGTCGCTGACCGCGCAGGACGCCTACAACAATGTGGCGCGCACCTGCATCGAGGCGATGGCCGCGACCCAGGGCCACACCCAGTCGCTGCACACCAACGCCCTCGACGAGGCGCTGGCCCTGCCGACGGATTTCTCCGCGCGTATCGCCCGCAATACCCAGCTGCTGATTCAGCAGGAGTCCAACACCACCCGCCCGATCGACCCCTGGGGTGGTTCCTACTACGTGGAATGGCTCACCCACCAGCTGGCCAACCGCGCCCGTGCGCATATCGCCGAGGTCGAGGCGCACGGCGGGATGGCGCAGGCGATCGGCGAGGGTATCCCGAAGCTGCGCATCGAGGAGGCGGCCGCTCGCACGCAGGCTCGCATCGATACCGGTCAGCAGCCCGTGATCGGCGTGAACAAGTACCAGGTCGAAGAGGACCAGCAGGTCGAGGTCCTCAAGGTCGAGAATTCGCGGGTGCGCGCCGAACAGATCGAGAAGCTGAACCGGCTTCGCGCCGAACGCGATTCGGCCGAGGTGGAACGGGCGCTGGGTGAATTGTCCCGTGCGGCGGCCGCTTCCGAGGGCGGCATGGAGAACAACCTGCTCGCGCTGGCCATCAACGCGGCGCGCGCCAAGGCCACCGTCGGTGAGATCTCCGATGCGCTGGAAAAGGTGTACGGCCGCCACCAGGCCGAGATCCGTACGCTCTCCGGTGTGTACCGCGACGAGGCCGGGAAGGTGACCAATATCAGCAAGGCGAGCGAACTCGTCGAGGAATTCGCCGAGGCGGAGGGTCGTCGGCCGCGCATCCTGGTCGCCAAGATGGGCCAGGACGGGCACGACCGAGGTCAGAAGGTGATCGCCACGGCGTTCGCCGACCTCGGCTTCGACGTCGATGTGGGCCCGCTGTTCCAGACCCCGGAAGAGGTGGCGCAGCAGGCGGCCGATAACGACGTACACGTCGTCGGTGTGTCCTCGCTGGCGGCCGGCCACCTCACCCTGGTGCCCGCCCTACGGCAGGCACTGGCCGATGTCGGGCGACCCGACATCATGGTCATCGTCGGCGGCGTCATCCCGCCCGGTGACTTCGAGGAGCTGTACGCGGCGGGTGCCGCCGCGATCTTCCCGCCCGGCACGGTGATCGCGGACGCCGCGATCGATCTGCTGAAGAAGTTGGCGGGCGAACTCGGTCACGAGATCGGCGGCGGCAGCGGCGAATGACTGCAGCATCGCGCAGCGATTCGAGCAGCGGTGGTGGTCGGGCGACGGGTGCGAAGCGCGCCATAGATGTCGACGCGCTCGCGCAGGCGGTCCGCTCGCGGGAGCGGGCCGCCCTTGCCCGAGCCATCACCCTGGTCGAGTCGACCAGGGCCGATCATCGGAAGCTTGCGCAGCAACTGCTGCTGCAGCTGACCCCGCCGACCGATACGGTCACCTCGAATCGTGTCGGCATCACCGGTGTTCCCGGCGTCGGCAAGTCGACGTTCATCGATGCGCTCGGTATGGATCTGATCGGCAAGGGGCATCGGGTCGCGGTGTTGGCCGTCGACCCGTCCTCGACCCGCACCGGCGGCTCCATCCTGGGTGACAAGACCCGCATGGCGCGACTGTCGTTGGAGCGCAACGCCTATATTCGTCCGTCGCCGACCGCGGGCACCCTCGGCGGCGTCGCCAAGGCGACCCGCGAGACCATCGTGGTGCTCGAGGCCGCGGGCTACGACGTGATCCTTGTGGAGACCGTCGGTGTCGGTCAGTCCGAGGTGACGGTCGCCAATATGGTCGACGTGTTCTGCTTTCTGACCCTGGCCCGCACCGGAGATCAGTTGCAGGGCATCAAGAAAGGTGTCCTGGAACTCGCCGACCTGGTCGCGGTGAACAAGGCCGACGGCAAGCACGAGATCGAGGCCAAGGCCGCCGCCCGCGAATTGGCCGGGGCGCTGCGCCTCATCCATCCGCACGACGCGCTCTGGCGTCCGCCGGTGCTCACCATGAGCGGTCTGCAAGGCCATGGGCTGGACAAGTTCTGGGACACCGTCCTCGACTACCGCCGGATCATCACCGAGGCCGGTGAATTCGCCGAAAAGCGGCGCCGCCAACAGGTCGACTGGACCTGGACCATGGTGCACGACCAACTGCTGCGCCGCCTCGCGGAGAACCCGAACGTCAAGGCCATTCGGGCACAAGTGGAGAAGCAGGTGCGTGACGGAACATCGACCGCCGCACTGGCCGCCGAGCAGCTCCTCGACGCTTTCGACAGTTGAGGTGGTGACACCCTGCCGCCGCGGTGCCGCGGGGTTGTCGCCGAGCGTGTCAGAGCTAGTCGCGGTGGGCCTCGCGCAGGGTCGGCAAACCGGCGCCTACCGGTTCGGCGCGGACGAACTGCTCATGAATGCCGACCGAGTCTCGGTGATATTTGTAGCGGATTTCGCGGTAGCTCTGCTCGACGAAACCGAGCGGCTCTGGCACCGGCGATCCAGGTTCACCCGCGCATCGGTGTGAGTGCTACGCGATGTCGAAGAGCCGTGCGGCATTTCGGTAGCAGACCTGCCGCAGCCAGGAATCACCCAGGTCAAGGCGCTCCAGCGCACTGATCGAATGCCCGTAGGAGTAAGGGATATTCGGAAAGTCGCTACCGAACAGAATACGGTCACGCAACGAGTGCAGCCTGCCGTGCTCGGCGGTCGGAAAGGGGGCGGTGGCCTCGGTGAAATCGGTCCACACCATCGTCGTGTCCAGGTGCACACCCGGGTATTCCGCTGCCAGATCCAGGAATTCGGAGTACTCGGGTGTGCCCATATGCGCGATGATCAGCCGCAGGCGCGGATAGCGTTGCAGCAGACCGGCAATGGGCTCCGGTCCGGTGTACTCGCCGGGCGCGGGTCCGGAGCCGCAGTGGATCAGCACCGGTATTCCGGCGTCCTCGATCATGCCCCACACCGGATTCAGCAATGGATCACCGGGATGGAAATCGCCGACCTGCACATGCACCTTGAACACCCGGGCACCGCGCTCGATCGCGGCCTCCACATAGCTGTCCGCGTAATGTTCGGGATAGAACGTCGCTGTGTGCAGGCAGTCCGGGGTGCGTTCGGCGAAATCGGCGGTCCATTCGTTGAGCCACGCCGCCATATCCGGCTTGTGCGGATACACCAGCGAGGTGAACGCGCGAACACCGAAGCCGCGCAACGTCTTCAAACGGACCTGCTCATCGTCGCGGTAGGCGATCGGCCGATCCCGGCCGACCAGCGGGCCGGCCGAATCGAAGCACGCCCACACCTTGGCCATGACCTGCTCCGGCATGAAATGCGTATGGACGTCGATGATTCCGGGCAGTTCCAGCCGGGTGCGGAATGCGGTCAGATAGGTATTGTCGTCGCTGTCACCGATCATCGAGCAGCCTCCTGCGGGTATACCGACCGTGCGAAGTCACCGACCCTGGTGATCAATCGCTCGAAGAACACCTCGGGGTTGGTGCCGACCACGATGTCGGCGTTGGGTTCTCGCCCCCACATGCCCGCCCAGTCGGCCACCGTGGTGGCCCGGGTGATGGCGCCGACGAGTTCGACATCGACAGTGGCCGGTCGAGTTATGGCAAGTTCCGGATCCAGCGCGACGGCCGCCGCGAACGGATCGTGCATATGCGCGAGATAGCCCTGGTCGTAGAGTTTGTGGAAATCGAAGTAGAACCGGACCGCATCGGTGAAGTAGCGCACGATCGGGTTACTCGTCGCGGACCTGGCCTCCGGTGGATCGGTCTGCGAAACGAGCTCCACGGGCAGACTCCCCGCGCGTTCGGCGAGCTGCGCCACATGCTTGGGCCGCATCTCGATGGTCTCGGTGATATCGAGCGCGCACACGATCGGCCGCCGATCGGCGGGGGCGGCGGAGAAGGCGTCGAAGACCTCCTTGGCCGCCTCCGGATCCACGTGCACATTCCACTCGTTGGTCGGCGTGGTGTTGCCTGGGTGATTGAAGGCTCCGCCCATGATCACCAGCCGCCGCAGCAGCAGCGGCAGCCGTGGTTCGAGGCGAAGGGCGAGCGCCAGATTCGTCAGCGGTCCCGTGCAGAGCCCGACGATCTCGCCGGGAGCCCCGCGCACCAGCTCGACCCACATCTGCGCCGCCGACCGGGCCGAGATCGGCCGTGCGGATTGCGGCAGTTCCGCATATCCGACTCCCTGCGGCCCGTGTGTGTCCTCGGTGGTGCGCAGCGGGATCGCGAGCGGTTCCGCGGCACCCAGCGCGACCTCGATATCGCGTGCGCGGCACACATCCAGCCAGGCGAGATTGTTCGCTGCCACCTGCGGTGCGGGCACATTGCCCGCGGTGGCGGCGATTCCCACGATCTCGGCCTCCGGGGAGGCGAGCAGGTAGAGAAGCGCGAGTGAATCATCGATCCCGGTATCGACATCCATGACGATCTTCTGCCGCACCAGTCGAGCCTAGCGAGCGGACCGGGACGGTTCAGTAGGTGGGCAGCACGTAGCCGTCGGTATCGGACATCATCCGCAGCATGACCGGGCGCATCACTCGCGAGGTCATGACCTTCATACTCGCGCGCGCCATCCGCGTGCCGAGGCGTGAGGTGGGCAGCATCATCTTGATGCCGCCGCCGGGCACCTCCTTGGCTTTGTCCAGGAACGGTGTGACGATCTCCTCGTAGCGGGTCAGTGCCGTCACGAGGTCATCTGGGGCGGCGGCGATTTCACCGGCCAGGACGTAGGCGCCGACAATGGCCGTGGCGGTGCCCATACCGGTCATCGGGGAGCCGCAGAAGCCGGAGTCGCCGAGCAACGTGACCCGTCCGGCCGACAGCGACGGCATATCGACGCGGGCCAGCATGTCGAAGTAGAAGTCCGGGGTGGTGGTCATCGCGTCGAGGATGGCCGGCGCCTCCCATCCGGCCTCGGCCAGCATGTCGTGGATGAGCCGCTGCTGCGCGGCGACATCGCGGCGCAGTGCCGGATCGGCCTCGGTGCGCAGGGTGATGATCGCCTTCGAGGTGGCCGGATCGGCATCAGGTCGAATCGCGACCGCGGCGCTGGGCACCGTATGCATCTTGAACCAGCCCGGCTCGGTTCCAGCGGGTGTCGGGATGGTGAAGAACGACATGTAGCCGCCGAGATAAGTGACGAACTGTTCCTCCGGTCCGAAGGCCAGCTGTCGGGTCGCCGAATGCACGCCGTCCGCGCCGACCACCAGATCGAACCGCTCGGTCCGCCCCGATGCGAAGTCCACCTCGACCCCGGTATCGTCCTGGCGCAGCGCCGCAATCCACTCGCCGTAGCGGTAATCGAGTTCGCCCGCCGTGCCGGCCACTTCGGTGAGCAGTACCTGATTCAAATCGCCTCGGGTGATTTCGATTTCGGCCACCGGGCCCTTGCCGTCGAACATCTCCGCGGGCATCCGGGCGAATTCCCGGCCGTTTTCGTCGACGTAGGCCATGCCGCGCTCGTCGAGCTGGTACTTGCGGATGCCCGACATGAGTCCCATCCGCTCGGCGACGTCGCGGCTCGGGCCGCGCAGGTCCACGGCCTGTCCGCCCGGGCGTGGCTTCGGAGCGCGCTCTACGACGGTGGTTCGGATGCCCGCCCGCAGCAATTGCAGTGCGAGTGCGTTGCCCGCGATGCCGCCGCCGCTGATGAGGATGTGGAGGGATTTGATGCTCATGCCCCGCGCCAATCTTTCGAACGAATGTGTCAGACATATGTCTAACACATGGTTGGCACGGATGTCTAGTACAAATGTCTTAGTCGTGTGTAAGCTGAGGTCATGGGAAACCGAGAAGACCTATTGGCAGGAGCGCGTAAGGCCATCATCGAACGTGGCGTGGCGAAGACGACCGCACGCGATATCGCGGCGGCCGCGGGTGTCAGCCTGGCCGCGATCGGCTATCACTTCGGCTCGAAGGATCGGCTGATCACCGAGGCGCTCGCGGAGGCGCTCGGCAACGATATCGGCGATCGGATGGAAGCTTTGATTCGCGCGGGCCGCGGTCAGTCGCCGCTCGAGGCGTTCACGCAGATGTGGAACGCGATGCCGCGGGTCTTCGAGGACAACCGGGACGGCATGCTGGCCAGTCTGGAGAATCTGGTTCGCGTCGCGCGGACGCCGGAATCGCGGACGTTCATGGACGAAAGCCTCAACGGTGCATACGAGGACATCGGTCGAGCGGTCCGGGAATCCCGTCCTGACCTCGATGCGGACACCGCCCAGGCGATAGGTGAGCTCTACTTCGTGTTGACCCAGGGCCTCGGCATCCTGTGGACGATCACCTGCGGTGAGAACCTGCCCGACGGCGCGCGGCTGGCCAAGGCGATTGCGGCCCTGGCCGGTGAGCCCTGAGCGCGTCTAACGGCGTGCGTGCTATCGGGCGTGCAGCGGCCACACCGGCCGGTCCGCGCCGTATCTCGGTGCCGGCCACGCGTAATCCGGATACTCGGCGAGCACCGGGGCTGCGGTGGTGACATTGCCGTGGGTGACCGCCGCCATCGGACTCGGCGGCGCGGCCCGCGGATGACGTGGGGCGCGTCCGGGCGCGTCGAGGAGCCAGGCTGCGGTGCGCGCCAACGCGACTCGGACGTCGCGGCCGATACCGTCGTGTGCGCGGGCGACCAGCGCATCGATCACCCCGGCGGCGAGCAGATAGCCGGAGGCGTGGTCGAGTGCCTGCGCGGGCAGCGTCCCCGGCACCGCGGGTGCGCCCTCGACAATCGAAATACCTGCTGCGGCCTGCACGATGCTGTCGAAACCGCGCCGCCGACCCCACGGGCCGGATTCACCCCACGCCGATATCCGACCGTGGACGAGGCCGGGACGACGGGCGGCGGTGAGCCCGGCGTTTTCCAGTACGCCGGGTCGATATCCGGTGATCAGTACGTCGGCGGCGGCGAGCAGCTCGTTGATCAGCGGCAGGTGCCGGTGCAGATCCAGCAGCGTGGAGCGCTTCCCCTGGCAGGTGTCGTGATACTGCCAGGGGATCTCGGGTAGGTGCGGCGGGTCGATCCGCAGCACCTCGGCGCCGAGCAGCGCCAGGGTCCTGGTCGCGACGGGTCCGGCGATCACCCGGGTCAGATCGAGTACCCGGACTCCGCGTAACGGCTGCAATGGTGATGCCCCGATCGGCAGGCCGAGTTCGCCACGGTCGATCCGGGTGTCGATCGCCACCAGCGGCCCCGATGCGGCGGCCTCGCCCTGTGGGCTCTCCGCCCACTCCTGCTCGCTACGCACCTGCACCGCAATGGCGCCGTGCGCGGCCGCACGCTCCTCGATATCGCGGGCCCGGCTCATCGCCATCTGCGCGACCGCGAGATCGACGGGGGCGTCGTCGGGCAGTCCGAGCGAGGCGAGTAATCGCGCGCGATGATGCGGATAGTTGGCGTGGGTGCGGACCCAGCCGTCGAAGGTGGGAAAGAATCCCGACAGATCGGCGAATCCCTTGGCGGGCGCACCGCCGACGCGCAGCAGGCGTTCACTGGAGAAGGCGGCGGTGATCCGGACCGGATCCAGTCGGTGCAGCACCGGATTCAGGTGGTGTGCGTCGCGAATTCGGTTCGCCGCCGCCGTCACCGCGGCGACTGATCCGGCAGCCAGCGCCCAAACCGGCAGCGCCGCAGCCAAACAGCTGCCCGGATCGGCGGCGGGGACGGTGCCGGAGGCCGGTACACCGATTCCGGCCTCGTAGTCGCGGACCAGCTGTTCGTGCGCAATCACGAGATCGAGAGTAGTTGTTGCGCCGCAGTAGTAGGGTCGGGGCCATGACGCCGCTGCAGCGTTATATCGCCGAAGAGATAGCCACCGACCATGCCGACGGATTGATCGGCCGCCGGGAAGCATTGCGCCGACTTGGAATGCTCGGGGTCGGCGCCACCACGGCGGTTGCCTTGCTCGCCGCTTGCTCCGATAGCGGCGACCAGGCGAATACCGCGTCGACGGGCTCGAAACCCGCGGCGTCCTCGGCCCCGCCGGGCACGAGCGGCGCGGTCGCGGCCACCGCGATCACTTTTCCCGGACCGGAAGGCCGCCGGCTACAAGCCGCATGGGCCGCCGCGCCACAGCCGCGCGGCAGCGTGCTCGTCATCCACGAGAACAAGGGTCTGACCGACCACATCCGTTCGGTGACAGGGCGATTCGCGGGTGCCGGATATTCCGCACTCGCGGTCGACCTGCTGTCCGAACTCGGCGGCACCGCCGCCTTCACCGACCCGGCGGCGGCCACCGCCGAACTCGGCAAGATCGCGCCGCAACAGTTCATCGGCGATCTGCGGGCCGGTATCGCCGAGTTGGAACGGCGGGTCCCGGGAAAGAAGATCGGCGCGACCGGATTCTGCTTCGGCGGCGGTCTGGTGTGGATGCTGCTGGCCGCGGGTACGCCGACACTCGCTGCGGCGATACCGTTTTACGGCCCATTCCCGGAGAACGGGGATCTGTCCGGTTCGAAGGCGGCGGTACTCGGGATCTACGCCGCCAAGGACGAGCGGGTGATCGCTTCGCGTCCCACCGCGGAAGCGGCCCTGGGCGGGGCCGGTCTCACTCATGAGATCTACGTCGCACCGAATGCGGACCACGCCTTCTTCAACGACACCGGACCGCGCTACAACCCGACCGCCGCCGCGGAGGCGTGGCAGCGGGTCCTGGATTGGTACGGAAAGTACCTCGGGTGAAGAAGAGCAAGGCGGGCAGGGCCATTGCCGCGACGGACTGGCTGCGGGTGTTGCGCGCACATCCCGCGCCGAGCCATCAACTGCTGTGTTTCCCGCCCGGCGGGGGAGCGGTCACGGCTTATCGGGCACTGGCCGAACGCTTCGACAACGGCATTGCCGTTGCCGCCGTCCAGTACCCGGGTCGGCAGGACCGGCTCGGTGAGCCCACCATCGGCGATATGGACACCCTCGTCGACCGGATCGTAGACGAGGTGCTGAATCAGGGCCCGGTGGAACAGCTTTCGCTGTTCGGCCACAGCATGGGCGCGACCGTGGCCTTCGAAACCGCACGCCGCCTGGAACGCAAGGGACAGCCGCTTACCGCGCTGTTCGTATCCGGCCGTCCCGCACCGACTTTCGTCGAGCAGGGTCGGCTGCATCTCGGCTCCGACGACGATCTGATCGGTGATCTGGAGCGCTTGGCGACCGATCCCGCGTCCGTTCAGATCCTGCGCGACGAACCGAGCCTCGCCGAACTGGTACTGCCCGCGGTGCGCAGCGACTACCAGGCCGTCGCGACCTACCGTTACCGCGAGGGCGCACCGCTGTCCTGCGCTGTGTCGGCCCTGGTCAGCACCGAAGATCCGACGATGACGCCGGAGCAGGCCGAGGAATGGCGCGAACACACCACCGGTTCGTTCGACCACACGGTCTTTCCCGGCGGTCATTTCTACCTCGACGACAAGGTCTCCGAGGTCGCCGACCTCATCGTCCGCACCCTCCACACATAGCCCACCCACGACACCACCACGCACACCGCGACCAGCCCGCGCACCAATCCCAGCGCACTCTGCGGGTAGATCACCCCGGTCAGATAATGGTCGATGAACCCGCTCGGCGGCAGCCCCGCCATCCCGGCCCGGTGTCGCGCCCAGTTCTCCAAATATGTGAGCGGACAATCGAATCCGAACAGCACCGTGCTGAATCCCCACCCGAACGCGATCAGATGCAGCCAGATGGTGCGCGGCCACCGCCACGCCATGAACCCGCCGACCACCACGTACGCCACGAATACGAAATGCACCGCGGCGGTGGCATCGGCCAGCAGCCGATACAGCATATGCCCAGCGTAGCGCTGGATGTGTGCGGACTCGGCCCTCGCGGATCACCAGGGCGAGGGCTGGTAGTCCTTGAGGAAGCAGCCGTAGAGGTCGGTACCGGATTCGCCTTGGACAATCGGGTCGTAGACGCGGGCGGCGCCGTCCACCAGGTCCAGCGGCGCGTGGAAGCCCTCTTCGGCGAGGCGGAGTTTGGTGTAGTGCGGGCGTTCGTCGGTGATCCAGCCGGTATCCACCGCGGTCATCAGGATGGCGTCCTGCTCGAACATTTCGCGGGCACTGGTGCGGGTCAACATATTCAGCGCGGCCTTGGCCATATTCGTATGGGGGTGGCCCGCACCCTTGTACGCACGGGAGAACTGGCCTTCCATCGCGGAGACGTTCACAACGTATTTGCGGCGGGCCCCGGCAGCGGCCATGACCGGGCGCAGCCGGGAAACCAGAATGAACGGCGCCACCGAATTGCACAGCTGGACCTCGAGCAGCTCGGTCGGGTCCACCTCGGCGACGGTCTGCACCCAGCTGTTGGTGTGGGCGAGATCCGGCACCAGACCACCGGCGTCGATGGCGATACCGCGCGAAATGCGTTCCGGCGTGGCCGATCCCGCGACCAGCGCCAACTCCGCCACATCGGCCGAGGACAGCGTCGGGGTCAGGGATGCGGTGAGTGCGGTCGGGTGCGCTTGCATGGTCTTGCCGAAGGTCACCACATCCGGCAGCGCACCCGCGGGCAGCGGACCGGACTCGGCATCGACCAGCGCGCCGTACGCGCCGGGGGAGCGGCGCACGGTCTGGGCGGCATTGTTGATCAGGATATCCAGCGGTCCCTGTGCCGCGACGTCATCGGCGAGCGCGACGACCTGGGCCGGATCCCGCAGATCGATGCCGACGATGCGCAGCCGGTGCAGCCAGTCGGCGCTGTCGTCCATGGCGGCGAAGCGGCGGATCGCATCGTTCGGGAAGCGGGTGGTAATGGTGGTGTGCGCACCGTCGCGCAGTAGCCGCAGCGCGATATACATACCGATCTTGGCGCGACCGCCGGTCAGCAGGGCACGCCGCCCGGTGAGATCGGTACGGGCGTCTCGTTTTGCGAGGCTGCCTGCCGCGCAGTCCGGGCAGAGCTGGTGATAGAACGCGTCGACCCTGGTGTAGCGCTGCTTGCAGATATAGCAGGGCCGTGCCCGCAGCAGCGTGCCCGCGCTCGCACCCGCCGCATTCGAGGTCAGCGGAATGCCAGCGGTTTCGTCATCGATCCGATTCGGCGATCCGGTCGCGGTCGCCGCGACCACCGCCCGGTCCGCCTCGGCGACCGCATCCCTGGCCACGGTTCGCCTGCGTTGCTTCAATTTCTTGAACATATGGCCGACGGCGCGCTGCACCGTGACCGACGCCGGATCGTCCTTGTCCAGCTGCCCGGCCTGCTCCAGCACGCGCAAGCAGATCGCCAGCTCATCGGGGTCGATAGCGGTGCCGCTCGGCGCTGGTGCGGTAGACGTCGATGCGGTGTTCTGAACCATCGGAATGCGAATTTATCCTTCGTGAACTGGGAGGTTGACCCAGCCATTGTCGCATTCGAATGCGGACCGGTCGGCGCGAGCAGTCCCGCACCGGCCGGACATCGCCTATTTGCGCAGCTTACTCATGGTCGAGGTAGCCGTCTTCTTCAGCAGATCGGTGACCTCGGACGCGCTGAGGATCTTGCCCGAGGACTTCGACGAACTGGACGAATACTGCGACCAGCTGATGTGATAGGTGGCCCAGCCGTCTCGCACCGCCACCGAGACATCGGCCGTCGGATCGTCCGACTTGTGCTTACCGGTGATCACATACGCCTCGTCGCCGAGTCCGGAGATCTTGTCGACCTTCGCGTCCTTGCCGTATTCGCTCTGGGTCCAGGTCTCGTACGACGCGGTGAACTCCGGTCCCGGATTGGTCTGCTTATGCACCTGCGCGCTGGTGTAGATGGCGGCGTATTCGTACTTCTCGGTCGAGCCGGACGGGGTGAAGCGGACATCGCACCCCATCGAATCGACCGCCGCGTGCGTGGAACCCTCGTGCTTCGGGTAGGTATTGCCCGAGGAATCGGTCTTCGACAACGTCAAGCCGGCACTGGTGTAGGGCGAGGTGTCGGTGATATCGCAGAGATTGGCGACGTACTTGTAGCCGCGCAGATCGGCATCCTTGCTGATATCGGCCTTGCCCGCATCGAATGCGCCGATCGCGAACATCGCGCCCGCCCATACCGCGGAGGTGACGACGACCGCGCCGAGCGCCCAAAGCCAGCCTTTGCCACCGGATTTGGGCGGCTGCTGATATCCGGGTGCCTGTTGCTGGTATGCGGGCTGTTGGAAACCTGGTGCGCCCTGCGGGAATCCGGGTGTGGGCTGCTCGAATCCGGGCTGCCGGAACCCGGGCTGCGGGAATCCGGGTGTGGCCTGTGGTGCCCCGGCTTGCGGGAATCCAGGCGCGGCCTGCGGCGTTCCCGGCTGCGGATATCCGGGCGAGGACTGGTGGTAGCCGGGTTGCTGGTATCCGGTGCCCGATTGGTATCCGGCGGGTGTGGCTTGCGGTGCTCCGGCCTGCTGGAATCCGGGCGCGGCCGGCGATGTCCCCGGCTGCGGATATCCGGGCGAGGACTGGTGGTAGGCGGGTTGCTGGTATCCGGTGCCCGATTGGTATCCGGCGGGCGCGGCCCCCGGCTGATCGAACGACTGACGCACCATCGTCGGATCAGCGGGCTGCTGCTCGGCTGGGCCTTGCGGTCCCACCACCGGAACCGCGGGCTGCGACGGCAGTTGATACCCCGGCTGCCCCACCATCGTCGGATCCGATTGTGAATACTGCGGTCCCTGCTGCTGCGGCTGTTCCTGCGCCCACCATGCGTCGTTGGGCTGGTTCTGTTGTTCCCCCGGTCCGGTCATGCGCGCAAAGTACCACCCCCTCCGATTTGGCGACCACTCACCGCTGGCGGGTCACTGCGGGATGCTGGCGTCGGCCGCGCGCAGGTCCTCGACGAAGTTCGCGATGGCCTCGGCGACGAGCAGCGGCTCGGTCACCGGCAGCCGGTGATCGGCCGGAATCGGGCAGCGCCACAGTCGATCCACCCGCGTGCGCTGCCGTCGTAGAGGAACGGGGGCACCAGCACGTCGGTGGTGTCCACGACGAGTTGCACCGGCACCTCGGTGGTGCGCTCACGCTGTAACCCCACGTCGCCCACCATGGGTCCGCTTTGTTGACATCATGCCAATAGTGCGCCACTCTGATGACGAAACGCGGGTGCGACAGGCCCGCGCGATCGAGCAAAGGATTCTGCGATGGCACGCGCGGCATGGAGTGACGACGAGGTCGAAGCGGTCCGGGAACTGGCGCGCAACTTCTTCGAGAAGGAAGTCGTCCCGCACGAGGAGAAGTTCGTCGCGCAGGGACATCCCGACCGCGCCCTGTACAACCGGGCAGGCGAACTCGGCCTGCTCTGCACCGCGACCCCGACCGAATACGGCGGCGGCGGTGGCACTTTCGCGCACGAGGCCGCCATTATCGAGGAACAGGCCTTCGCGGGTGACGGCTCGATGGGCATGGCCGTGCACACCTCGATCATCGCGCCCTATATCCACCACTTCGGTACCGAAGACCTCAAGCGGCGGGTGCTGCCCAAGGCGGCGGCCGGAGAGATGGTGCTCTCCATCGGCATGACCGAACCGGGCACCGGCTCGGATCTGCAGAACATCAAGACCCGCGCGGTCCGCGAGGGCGACGAATACGTCATCACCGGGTCGAAGATCTTCATCACCAACGGCTGGCTCTGCGACGGCATCATCATCGCCGCCAAGACCGATCCGACCAAGGGCGCGGCGGGCGTTTCGCTGATCTTCGCCGAGGTGGGTGATGACACCCCGGGCTTCAAGCGCGGCCGCATCCTGAACAAGATCGGCGGCAAGGCCCAGGACACCGCGGAGCTGTTCTTCGACGGACTGCGCGTGCCCGCCTCGAATCTGCTCGGCGAGGCAGAGGGCAAGGGCTTCTATCAGATGATGCAGCTGCTGGCCCAGGAGCGGCTGGTCACCGGCATTATCGCGGTCGCGATGATGGAGAAGGCGGTGCAGTTGACAGTCGACTACACCAAGGGGCGCGAGGCCTTCGGTAAGCCGCTGTTCGCGATGCAGAACACCAAATTCGAGATGGCCGAATGCGCGACCATTGCCAAGGTGAGCCGGATCTTCCTCGACGACTGCATCGGCAAACATCTGCGCGGCGAACTCGACATTCCCACGGCTGCGATGTCGAAGTATTGGCTGACCGACCAACTCGGTATTGTGGTCGATCGCTGCCTGCAACTGTTCGGCGGCTACGGCTACATGACGGAGTATCCGATTTCCCAGCTCTACACCGGTGCCCGCGTGCTGCGCATCCTCGCGGGCAGCAACGAGGTTATGAAGGATCTCATTGCCAGGTCACTCTGAGGTCGCCGCCAGCGATCGCTTGCGGGTCGCTGGGAACGACACCGAGGCGCAGCCGCGCAGGCGCAGGCTGGAGCCGGACGAGCGACGCGCACAGATCCTGGAGTGCGCGATCGACATGTTCGGCGAGCGGCCCTACGCGGCGGTCTCCACCGCGGAACTGGCGCAGCGGGCGGGTGTCGCGCGCGGGCTGATCAACCATTACTTCGGCAATAAGCGCGACCTGTATCTCGCGGTCGTGCGCCGGATGGTCACACTGCCGCGCCTCGACGATATGGTCGCGCCGACCGGCACCGATCGCGAACGCGTCGACGCGAGTGTGCACTGGTTGCTGGATGTGATCTCCGAACACGGCAGCACCTGGGTCAAGGTGACCAGTCACGAGGGCGTCGGCGACGATCCCGAGGTGCAGCAAATCCTGGATCAGGCCGATGACGCGGCCGCCGAGCGGATGCTGCTGATGGTCGGGCGCGCGGAGTCGGCGCACAGTGCGCAACTGCGCGCAATGGTCCGCGCATTCGGTGGGTTGGTGAAAGTCGCGGGCCGAGAATGGATCACCCGCGGCGCGCTCACCCGCGAGCAGGTGCACACGCTGCTGTCCGACATGCTGATGACACTGGTGACCGAAACCATGCCGAAGGTGGATCCCAGGCACTAACTGTGCGGCGTGGGTTGTTTCGGCAATTCCGAAGGCCTTTCACCCGCCGCGATCCTCCGCTCGGTGGCACTGTAGCGGACGCGCCGCACATGCCCTGGGGCGTGCCCGTTGCGACCGTACTTCCGCTCGATCACTTCCTCCCGGCGATGCTCGACCAGCAGTGCGCCGATTCCGGAGATCCACAATGCGGCGGTCAGTGTCGCACCGATCTGGGTCCAGCCGATGAAGCCGTAACCGGCCGCGGTGAGTGTGCACGCCATCGCGACGATGCCGAGCGCGCACAGAATGATGCCGGGCACGTTGTAGTCGTCACCGAGTAGATCGCCCGCGTGGGAATGCCACGGCCGCCCCTGTTGTCCTCTCGAACCGGATTCACCGCGCATACATCCCTCCTCTGCTGACGTCACCGCATGGATCGGTCCCGAGACCAGCATGTACCTCGACGGCGCGCGGCGCGAGTGGTGTTTGCCGGTTTGTTACTCCGGTGCTGGAACCGCACCGTGCCGAATCCGGTCGCCCCGGTGCCGAGTAGGGGCCGAGTTGACATGGTGGCGTTCGCGATTACGGTTTGATGACGATCGATCGGCCGTTTCGGATGATGTTGCGGCCGTCGGCCCCTATCCTTTGTCGGTATCGGGGCGGGTCCGGGCAGTTCGTGGTTCCTGCGCGGTTTGTGGTGGAAGAGGGACCTGAATGGCACGGACGGATAACCGTGAGCGAGAGCGCTGGCCGGAGGCACAGCCGGAGGAGTACGAGCCGGAGACCGGGGCGATCGGCAGGTGGCCGGATCCGGATCCCAACGACCGCTGGCCGGAGGCCGAGCCGCCGGCCCGACGCCCGACCCGGGCCGGTCGCCTGCGGGTCGAGGTCCCGCCCATCGTCAACCCGTATGCGATCGTCGCGTTGGTGGCCGCGCTGCTCGGCCTCTTTCCGGTCGCGATCGTCTTCGGGTTCATCGCCTTCAGTCATCCGCGCGGCAAGACGATGGCGGTGTGCGCACTGCTGCTCGGTGTGATCGAGGTGGTCGCTATCGCCGGATATGTCGTGCTGTCGGGGGGCAATTTCTCCGACGCACTGTCCGGGGTGCACCGGGCCTCGGTCGTATCGAGTGCCGCGCTGCCCTCCACCATCGCCCAGACCGCCGTCCCGCAGCCCTCGGTGGCGCCGCCCGTCTTCACGGCTCCGGCCACCTCGGCCGCGGCGCCGACGAGCCAGGTGGCCCCGAAGAAGGGCACGGTGTGCACCGAGCCGGGCCGCATCGGCACGGGGGCAGACGGCAACACACTGCTGTGCCTGGCCAGCGGCGGTGTCTACCAGTGGAACGGTCCATACACCGTCGGCGGCACCGTCGCGGAGCCGGGGACCAAATGCGACGGTTCGACGAAGAGTGCCCGCACCGCGGACGGGCGCGCAGTGACGTGCGAGAGCAAGGTGTGGGTGCTCTGGACCGAATAGCCTCCCGGTAGCTAGCCTTCGGTCTCCGGCTTCTTGGCCCGGCTCGGCTGTACCCGGGGCGGCTCGTTCGGCATCTTGGGATATTGCGGTGGCCACGGTGCGTCCATGAGTCCGGACGCCATATCCCGCTCCGACATTTTCAGCAGCGGCTCGATGGACTGGGCCGGTCGGTCCGCCCACGGGTCACCGGATTCGGCCAGCCGCGCGGGGACGGTGGCAATGGTCAATTCCTCGGGGACAACGGTATCCAGATCGGACCAGGCGATCGGCGTGGAGACCTGCGCGCCGACCTTCGGTCGCACACACCACGCGCCGAAAACCGTTTTGTGCGGTGCATTTTGGTTGAAGTCGACGAAGACGCGGTTGCCGCGCTCCTCCTTCCACCACTGCGCGGTGATTTCGTCCGGATGCCGCCGCTCCAGTTCGCGAGCCAGCGCGACCGCGGCCGCGCGCACCTGATAGCCGTCCCAATTCGGTTCCAGCGCAACGTAAATGTGCAATCCACGCGAGCCGGAGGTCTTGACGCGGGAGTCGATACCGAGTTCGGTGAACAGCTCACGAGTGAGTACGGCGGCGTGTTTGAGATCATCGAAGGTGATACCGGGGGAGGGATCCAGGTCGATGCGCAGCTCGTCGGCGATACTCAGATCGTCGATGTGATTGGGCCAGACGTGGAAGCCGAGGCAGCCCTGGTTCACCGCCCACAGAATGTGTGCGAGATCGTGGGCGACCAGGGCATCGCTGGTGGTGCCGTTGGGTGTGGCGACCTCGACGGTGTGCAGCCAATCCGGCGCGGATTTCGGCACCCGCTTCTGGAACCACGACTTACCGGAGGCCCCATCGGGATAACGCTCCAGCAGCAGCGGCCGATCGCGCACCACCTGCAGGAACGGGTCGGCCACGGCCTGGTAGTACCGGACCAGATCGAGTTTCGTCTCACCGCGTTTGGTGAAGTAGACCTTGTTCGGATTGCTGATGGCGACGGTTCGGCCGGCCACCTCGATATCGACCGACTCGGTCATCACTGCCCCCGGGCTTCGGTGAAGATGGCGCTCAACTCGGCCGGTGCGACCTCGTCGAGTTGAGCGTAGGTACACGATTCCGGTGTTCGATCGGACCGGAAGCGCACCAGCCTGCCGCCGTGCCGCAATCGGCCGGACTGCACATGTTCGTAGCGGACCTCGGCGACCAACTCCGGACGCAGCGCCTCCCAGGACAGATCCTTGCCGCCGGTCCATCGGCTCACCCCGCCCGGCATCTTGCCGTCGGCCTTCGCCTGCGCCGCGGCATCGGCCCACTCCCGCCACGGATGATTCGCCAATGCGTTCTCCCGCAACGGTTTCAGCTCATCCACCAGCGACTTGCGTTTGGCCGCGGTGAAACTGCTCGCGACTCCGACATGGTGCATATTGCCCTCGTCGTCGAACAGTCCGAGCAGCAGCGAACCGACGCCCTCGCCATCCTTGTGCCAGCGGAAACCGGCCACCACACAGTCCGCGGTGCGCTCGTGTTTGACCTTGAGCATCACCCGCTTGTCCTGCAGATACGCCAGCTCGCTGGACTTGACCATGACACCGTCGAAACCCGCACCCTCGAAGCGGGTGAACCAGTCCTCGGCGACGGCGGGATCCTGGGTGATCGGAGTCAGGTGCACGCGGGCGAGTTCGGTATCGAGAATGGTCTCCAGCAGCCGTCGACGTTCGGCGAACGGCTCACCGGTCAGGTCCTTGTCGCCGAGAGCGAGCAGATCGAAGGCTACGAAGCTGGCCGGTGTTTCCTTGGCCAACTTGTTGACTCGTGAGGCCGCCGGATGCAACCGGTTCTGCAGGGTGTCGAAGTCGAGTCCCTCATCGGTGACCACCACGATTTCACCGTCCACCACGCATTTATCCGGCAACGCCGCCTTCAGCAGTTCGGCGACCTCGGGAAAATAGCGGGTGAGGGGGCGGTCGTTGCGGGAACCGAGTTCCACTTCGTCACCGTCGCGGAACACCACGCAGCGAAAGCCGTCCCATTTCGGTTCGTAACTCAGGCCCGGCTCGTGCGGCACCGACGGTGCCGTTTTCGCCAGCATCGGCCGGACAGGCGGCATGACCGGTAAGTCCACACGATCCTCCTCGGGGGTTCGGGCTGTTCCGCCTCCCCGAGCCTCTAGGCCAGACTCAGGTGCCTCGAGAATAGCGCTGGCGGCCGACATAAACGTGGGGGATCGAGTTAGCCCGTCCCCGGTGAGTTACCCATGTGCGCACCAGATCAGTTGTCGACTCGGGAATCCTGGGTGATACCGCTATTCCAGCCAGCCGTGCTGATCGGCGAAGGCGGTGAGGCGGTCGCGGATGGTGAGGATCTCACCGGCGGTGAGGGCCGGACTGGCGTCCAGTAGTAGCTCGGTGATCAGGCGTTTGTGTTCGGTGACGGTGAGCTGGCCGGAGCCGGATCTGTCCTTTTTGTGCCGAGGAGCGGGTGGTAGTGGTTGACCGCCGACCACCGCGAGGTTCACCGCCTTCGGACCACGATCACCCTCGGTCACATCGAATTCGAACACCCGCCCCTGGCGCAGTTCATCCTCGTCCAGTCCGATGTCGTTCACATGAACGAACACATCTGGGCCACCATCGTCGGGCCGAATGAACCCGAATCCCCGCGAACTGTCGAACGACACCAATTTCCCGATGGACACCAACACCCGCTCCTCGCGCCGTCGCTACTCGGCCACTTTAGCCCGCATTATCCCCGTCGTTGGATGAAAGCGCCTTTTGTAACGAGTTGAATACAGTGAGGCCCTGACCAACCATTCCGTTGACCAATTCGCCGACACCGTCAGGTCCGTTGAGCACCGTCAGGTTGGCGTTCGCCAGGCCGTTGGAGGCCTGCTTGACGATTTCCGGCAGCTGCTCGATCAGCAACTGGTCCAAGGCGATCCGGTTGTTCGAGGCCGCCGCCTCGGCCTGGATCCGGGTCCGATCGGCCTCGGCCTCGGCGAGGATGCGCACCCGTTCGGCTTCGGCCTGAGCGGGTTTCACGACTTCGGCCTGCAACTGCTGTTCACGCAACTCGGCCTCCTTGCGCGCCTGCTCGGCCTGTGCGCTGAGCACCTCCTGCATCGCCTTGGCCTCGGCCAGCGGACCGGCCTGTGCCGCTTCGGCATTGGCCTTATCGATATCCTGCTGATACTGCGCCTGGAGAATGGCGGTCTCACGCTGATATTCGGCTCGGCGGCGCAGCGATTCCTGTTCGGCCTCGGCGGCACGCTGCGCGGCCTGTGATTGCGCGATCTGCGCATCGCGCTGCACTGCCGCGTTGTGCGGTGCGGCCAATGCGGTGATGTACCCCAGATTGCCGTCATCGATGGATTGGATTTGGAACGAATCCACCCACAGACCGATATTGCTCATCTCCACCTTGGAGGCCACCAGCACCTCGTCGGCCAGCCGCTGGCGTTCGCGGATGATCTCCTCGACCGTCATCGAGCCGACGATCGAGCGCAGGTGCCCGGAGAAGATGCGGCCGGTCAGCACCGACATCTCCCGCTCCTGTTCGGACAGGAAGCGTTGGGCGGCATTGACGATCGACTGGGTATCGTTGGCGACCTTGAACGCGATCACCGCGCGCACCTCGAGTTGGATGGCCTGCTTGGTGACGCAGCGTTCCTTGATCTCGGCCTCGAACATGGCCAGCGACAGATAGCTCACCTTGCGGAAGAACGGCATCACCCATTTGCCGCGCCCGATGACTACGCCGAAGGGCGCGTTGTCCTTGCTCGTACCGCCGCTGACCAGCATCGCCTCGTCAGGATCTGGAACGTGATAACCCAGCACTGTGCCTCCATGGCAGTTCATAACTTCGGTCGCGGTGTCAGATGTCGTCGACCGGGACGGGTTCCAGCGGAATCCACGGCACCACATCGACGATGCGGCCCGGTTGTACCGTGATGATCAGGACGGTTTCACCGGCCGAGATCGGCTCGGCCGCCCGCGCGATGTATATCTCCGTGCCCCCGCGAATCGCAACTAATACTTCGCCGAGCATTCCGGGTCCCCGGATCGGCGAGGTGAGCGTACCCGTCAAACCTTGCACGGGGTCGGTCATCTCGGTGAACTCCTCGCACTCGGTGCCCGAGTTGTCAGCGTACGCGCGATTCGGAATGGCTCCGGTTACGAGAAGGACTCGGCGATGATGCGCCCGACCGATTTCTTGGTGAGATAGTGCGTGGCATCGTGCGGACTGGAGCCATTGTCGAGTTCGGGATGGGTCGTCGGCACCACATCGTGTCCCGGCGCGGGCGGGAAATAGGGCGCCAGATCCAGATGCGTCGCGACGATATCGTCGCGATCGGCCAAATTCTCCCAGCGGGTGAGCGCGGCGGGCACCGTGGGCGGCTGCGGGTGCAGCAGCGGATAGATGATGGATTGCAACGCCAGCGGCGAACCAAGGGTGACCAGCGTCGCGGGCTGATCGGTCCGATGCAGTGCCTCATAGGCGACCACCGAGCCGAGCGAATGTCCGATGACGAGCCGGGTCTCCGGACCGATCAAGTCGAGCACCTGTTGCTGCGCGTAGTCACGCACCGCGCCCTCGGCCAGATATCTGCTGACCTGGGCCAGTGACCGGTTGACGAATTTCCCCGCCATCCCGAAACCGAAGGGCGCGAACCACTTCAGCTTGGCCAGCGCATTGGCCGCAGGTCTGGTCTTGCGGCCGAAGCCCTGTGCACCCTCGGTGCCGAGCGCGGAATTGTCCAGGTAGCGTTGCGCTTCCAGCCGATCGCGCTGGTCGGCCGCCTGCTCGGCCGCCGTCGCCAACCACGCCTCGGCGATCTGCTCGGTGAGTTCGGCATTCTCGGTACCGACCGGCGCGCCGCCGCCCTGCGCGCCGGGATCTAGAAAGGCATTGCCGTAGAACGCCATTCGAACCTCTAGCACCCCCGGGCGCTGGCCGCGCCACAGCTGATCGGCGAGTTCACCGTAGCCGGCCGTGCGGACCCCCGCGGCCAGCGCCGGAAGCCATTGCGCTTCCAGCAGATCCGCGCCGTATTGCTCCTGTGCGATCCCGTGCACCAAGACGATCGCTGCCATCAGCCGCCCCCGTTGTCACTTGCCCCGATGTGTGTTCGGCTACCTTCCTACCACGCACGGCGGCCCATGTCGGGGTGTCGACGTCGTCGGGGAGTCGAAGGTGGCATGGTCGTGTTGACTGCCGCTATGGGGCCGGATCATCGCGTCACGCTGCTGGTTCGTAACCATCTCGCGAACTGCCGTGGCCGAAGTGGCGAATTCGACGCCGCCGTCACCGAATTGGAGGAGCTGGGCCGCGATCAGACGCGGGTACTGGGCGTGGATGATCCCGATACCGTCACCACCCGCTACGACATCGCGGATCGGCGCGGTCATATGGGCCAGCTCGTGCGGACGGTAGCGGACTGGACGGCTCGTCATCGATTACGCCCGCATCCTCGCCGAACGATCGGCACCTTGCGTCGGCAAATAGACACTCCGCGGTGCCTGCCTCGCAACCCGATGTGAGCCGCGCAACGTCCGATCGCGCTGCGCCGCAGCCGAATGCGGACCGAATCAGGACTGGTACAGCGAGCGGTAGGCGGCGAGCGTGGCCACGCAGTGGTCGATCACCTGCTCGCGGGTGGCGCGCAGCGATCCGTTCAACCACGCCGAGAACATGCCCGCATTACCGCTGGCCATGGTGAGCGCGGCCAGTCTGCGGCGCACCGGATCATCGATGTGAGAGAACAGATGGTCCTGCAGGACCTTGGTGAAGACCGGCATGACCGCGATGGTGGTCTGGCCGAGGCCGGTACTCGAGTATGGTTCGACCAGGAACAGTCGGGACTTGCGCGGATCGGCCAGCACCTTGTCGACGAGGATCTCCGACAGCACGCGGTCGCGGGCGGGATCGGCGGCGGCGAACGCCGTCATCGGTTCCAGGAATTCATCGGCGACCTGCCGGTAGAGCACATCCAGCAGTTCGTCGCGGCTGGCGAAGCTCTCATAGAAGTACCGGTCGGTGAGGTTGGCACGTCGGCATACCGCGCGCATAGTGACACCGCCCGCGCCCGATTCTCCGATCAGGTCGAGCGCAGCCTCGAGCAGCGCGGAGCGGCGTGCCTCCCGACGTTCGGTCAGCGTGGTACCGCCCCAGATCCGAGGACCGGCATCGTCAGCTGATTCCTGGCCTTTTTGCACCCGCCCACACTAATGCCTGGCCGTAATGACCGGCTCAGCGCTGGGCCACACCGATCGGGGATCAGCCGCCGCGTTCGAGTGCGAATCCGGCATCGCGCCAGGCGACGATCCCGCCGCCGAGGCTGCTGGCGTCGAAGCCGTCCTGGCGGGCGATGGCGGCGAAGCGCAGCGATAGTTCGCCGACCGGACAGACGAAGATCAGCGGGCGCGATCGGGAGAACGGGATGCCGTGGGTGAACATATCGTCTAGTTGGTCGTCGCGGATATTGATCGCGCCGGGCACATGGCCGATGCGATAGGCCATCGCGCCGCGGGTGTCCACGATGGTGGGCCGGGCGGTGTGGTCCAGTTCGGCCAGTTCCTGCGGGGACACGGCTGGTGTCGCGGCCAGTTCGGCGGGGGTGGGTGCGCGGCGGCGATCGGCGCGGTCGAAGAGTTCCGGTCTGCGTTTCTTGATATAGGACAGGTACGGCTCGAGCCGATCACAGACGATGAAGACCGCAACGATAGGTTCGTTCGATGAAAGTGCCTGCTCACCAAGGACTTCCAGCGCGGCGGCATAGCTCGCGCCGCTGGTCGGACCGGCCAGGATGCCATACCCGGTGGCCAGCGCGAGCGTGGCGTCCACCGCCCGGGTGGAATCGACAGTAACGATGCGGTCGTAGAAATCGGGCTGGAACAGCCCGACATCCCACATCTCGGTCTCCGAGCGGATACCGGGTATGAAGTCCGACCGATCGGAAACTACTGCGATACAACGCAATTCGGGATTGTGCTTGCGCAGGTAGGTTGCGGTCCCACGGGTGGAGCCGGTGGTGCCGAGCCCGCCGATCAGATAGTCCACGCGGGTGATGTCGTCGGCGGCCAGATCCTCATGGATCTCGCGGCCAGTGCCGTGGTGATGCGCCTCGATATTCTTCTCGTTGGTGTACTGCGAGGCGTGATAGTAGGCGCCAGGCTCCTTGGCCATGGTCGCCTCGATCACCGAATACACATCGTTCGGTGTGGTCGGGTCCGGACATTCGGACAGCCCGGGCAACTCCACGATCTCGGTGCCGAACAGCTGCAGCAGCTCTCGCACCTCGGCGACCTTGATCCGATTGGTCACCGCGCGCAGGCCGATGCCGTGTATCGCGCCGAGAATGCGCAGCGCCTTGGCGGTATTGCCGCTCGACGCCTCGATGAGTGTCTGCCCGCTCGCTCGGATCTCGTCGAGATCGTCGCGGATCATGCTCCAGGCCACTCGGTCCTTGACCGAGCCGAAGGGATTGTGCGACTCCAGCTTCGCGTACAGCTCGACATCGGCCAGTCCGTGCACGGCCGGATCCAGCCGCAGCAGCGGCGTATTGCCGATCAGCTCGGTGATGTGGTCGTAGCGCATTACGGCGCTCCAGAGGGGCGGCGCGGCAGCGGACGACGCGGGCCGCGTGGCGGAGTGCGGCGCGGTGGCGGCAGACCGACGGGTATGAGCGGTTCGTAATCGGTATCGCGATAGACCTGGAAACTGTCCGCGCGGTGCACGACAGCGAGTTTCGCGGGCAGTGCGTGCATCGACGCCGAGGCCGCGGACAGGTCCATGTGATAAGCACCGGTATTCGGGAACACCACCAGATCGCCCTGGCGCGGGCACTCGGGCAGCCAGACCTTGTGATTGGTGATCAGATCGCGCTCCAGGCACAGGCGTCCGGCGAAATACACACCGACCGGCCCGGATTCGACCACCGGACGCAAGGTCGGCATGGTGTCGGCGGCACTGCGCAGCGGCGTCACCCCGTCACCTGGGATGGCGTTGTGGACAGGAGCGCTGCTCGGCATATGCGCGACACTCGGTAGGATCACCGGATCGACCATGGCCTCCTGATCCGCCGGGGTCACCTGATCCCGGCTCAGATCCAGATTCACCAGCACCGTGCCATCCGCGAGTTCCTTGACGAACTCCACTCGCGACACCGTCACCCCCGCATGATCGACCAGCGCCTTACCCGGCTCCAACCAGATATCGAGCATATTGTCACCGGCCACTTGGGCAACCGTGCGGCCACCGTGCCGCTCCAGCGCAGCGCCGAGCAGATCGTTCAACATCGCAGTCGCGGGAACGGTGTTCGCATACTTGTGGAAGACCGGAATCCCGTGCACCACACCGTCGTCCACGTGATAGCCGAAGGTATTGTTCGACCAGCTCATCGATTCGCCGCGGCCGAGCAGCGATTCGCGCAGCGCCCGAACATACCCGTCGAAGCGGTCCGCATCGGCGGTGAACACCTGTCGGAAGCCGCCGCCGATATTCAACACCGACGGGCCGAGTCCGTGGTCGTAGGCGCGCTCGACCAACTCCAGGCAGGCGTCGATGGCTCGGATGCGTTCGCCGGTGTCACCGGAGTCGATATGAAAGGCGAAGCCGAGGAACGCGATGCGCCGGCGATTCGCCGACAGCAGATCCAGGGCCTGGTCCACATGGGCCAGCGGCACACCGAACCGGCTCACCGCCGTCTCGTCGAAACCGGAAACTCGCAGCAGCACCGGTACTCTCGCACGGTCGCCGGCCAATTCGGTGATCCGCCGCAGCTCCCACAGATTGTCGACATTGATCGTGACGCCGCAGTCGATCAGATCACGCAGGAACACTTCACCCTTCGGTCCGGTCACCTCGATCCGCATCGGGCCGAATCCGGCCCCGATGGCACTGGCCAACTCCTGCGGAGAAGCGACATCGATGGCGATACCGGCATGTTCGGCGGTGCGCACCAAGGCACGCGATTGATTCACCTTGTGCGCGTAGCAGATTCGGTAGCGCCCACCCCTGCTGTCGAGTACGGCGCGCAACCGTTTCAGATTCTCCGCGTAGACCTGCGGAAACACCAGGTGGGTCGGTGAACCGAAGCGACTCAGCGTCTCCTCGACGGCATCGCGGGTATCGAGAAAGGCGCGCACCAGCGGATGGATCTTCGCGGGTAGCGCCGGTAGCGGTGCCGTCATACGACGGTTTCCGTGGGCTGGGACCGTGGGGATGTCAATGCGGTTCGCGCCGGTTTCTCGGCCACCGGGTTGTAGCCGCCGTCGCGGATCGACTCGAAGGCGCGGGCCCGATTACGCGGACTGCGGAATTCGGCGACCACCCGTTTACTCGGCAGATCGATCTCGATCACCTTGATGCCCATCGACTCCAGCACCCCGGTGATCGTGCGGACACAGTGCTGACAGCTCATATCCGGCACATAGAAGATCCGATCCTCGGCGCTTGCAGGAGCGTCAGCGGTCAGTTCGTCCAGCTCCGGACGCACCTCCGTGATCCGGATCCGCTCGGCGAGTTGTTCGAAGATCTCGACGAACTTGTCCACCACCAGCGGTAACAGGTTGAAGTGCCCGCCGCCGAGGTGATGGGGCATGGCGGCCAGGCACGAGGGACGGGTATTGGCGGGCAGTAACGCGTACTGGCGGGAGATGAGATCGAGATCGTCGTGGTATTTCGCGATGGCCGCGTCGACGCTCAGTCTCTCGACCCGGGTCGCTCGCCGCATCACCGTGTGCGCGTCCTCGATGGTGGCGTCCTTCATCGCGCGCAGTGTCGCCACCGTGTCGGCGGTGTAGCGCACCGTGCCGTCCGGTTGGGCGGCCAGCGTCACCGGGATCATGCCGCGCCGGTAGGTGGAGGCCTGCAGTTCCCAGAACCAGCGGGTGGCAACCGCCGAGAAGATGCCGGAATTATGTATGCCCCTGGCGAATTCGGCCGCGCTGCGATAGTGCGTCTGCCGCGCCAGCAGTGCGTGCTGGGCCAGTGCGCGCCCGGTGGCCTCGATGCCGACGCGGAAGATTTCGATCGGATCGTGATCGGTGGTGGTGCCCTCCAGCACCGCGTGTTCGCGCGGGCCGAGACCGTCGACCCGTTGTGTCAGTGCGGAATTCGCGGCGAGGGCATGCCACAGCACCAGCACCGTTTCGCGCATGGCGATGGGCACCACCGGCCCGAGGCCGTCGGCGCGGAAGTGTCCGGTATTGGGGACGCCGTCGCTATCGGTCCAGGCGATGCGGTGCGTCGCGCTGGTGACCTGTGCGGGTTGGCATGGCCGCATGAACTGCTGCAGGTACAGCCGCTGCGAATAGGTGAGGTGACTGTCGGGCTCGGGACGCAGTGCGGCGCAGGTGTATTCGATATGTCGACGCGACGGGACCGCGATCGTACCGGCGAACAATCCGGGTTGGGCCAGGCCCGCCAGCACCCGGGACGCCGCCCGCCGGTCATAGCGCGGGATGTCGTCCATTCTCATGTGACCTCCTCGGCAATCGTCTTGACGCAGGTCGCGAACCGGTCGATCTCCTCGACGGTGTTGTAGATGTGCGTGCTGACTCGTACCGAGTCCGTGGCGTCGTCGCCAGCCCGGGGTGAGCAGTGCAAGCCGGTGCGGACCAGAAAACCCAACTCGCTCAATACGAATCCGAGATCGGTCGCGGAAATGCCCGCGAGGGTGAAGGACACGATGCCGTAGCCGATCGCGCACGGCGCATGCGCCGGACCGGGCAGGAATTCCAGCCCGGGCACCGGACGCAGATTGTCGATGAGCCGCAGTGTCAACTCGCGATTGTGCGCGGCGATCACACCGACATCCAGCGATTCCAGCACCTCCAGCGCGCTGCCGAGAGCGAGGATACCCGGGATGTTCTGGGTGCCGCCCTCGAGCAGTTGCGGCATGCCGGTCGAGGTCAATCCGGCGTCGGTGAGGTCGACCCCGGTATTGCCACCGGGCAGGAAGGGCAGCAGCCGATCGTGAACTCTGCGGTGGCAGTAGAGGATTCCGGTGCCAGGTGCGCCGAACATCTTGTGCGCGGCGAAGATCGCGAAGTCGGCGCCGAGTTCGGTCACATCCAGCGGCATATGCCCACCGCTCTGACTGCAGTCGAAGCAGAGTAGAATCCGGGGATCGAGTTTGCCGCGCAACTCCTCGAGCGTGGTGAGTCCGCCGAAGACGTGGTGCAGATGGCTGGTGGTGATCAGCCGGGTGCGCGGCCCGACCTTGGCCAGGATGTCCGCGGTATCGGCTTCGCCGAGTTCGGTCGCCCGGTAGGGGACCAGTTCGATGCGCCGACCGAAGCGCGCGAGCACCTGGCGCAGATGGTGCCACGGATGCACATTCGAGGCGTGATCGCGTGGGTTGTAGAGGATTTCGTCGCCGTCATCGAGTTCGGCCAGCCCCCAGGACGATGCGACGGCATTGAGCGCCGCGGTCGCGCCGCCGGTGAAAACTACCTCCGCGGGCGATTCGGCGCCGATGAAGGTCGCCATGCGATCGCGGACCCGGGCCAGGCGGGTGGTGAGGTTGGTAGCCCAGGGGTAGGTTCCGCGACCGGCGTTGGCGGTACGCGAGGTGTGATAGCGGTGGATGGTCTCGATGACCGGCAGCGGCTTCTGCGTCGTTGCCGCACTGTCCAGATAGATCTCCGTGGATTCGCCCAGCGCCGGAAAGAGTTCGCGCACGGTCGCGAGGGGCGACGGCGCCGCAATCCGCGATGCGGACCGGGTGGTGGCCGGTCGGGCTGGGTGCGTCCCGGACGCAGATGACCGCAAGGTGGCGCTCCCTCCGAGGACCGCGCTGGACGCCACCAACGATACGCACTTTCGGTGACGACTTCGAAGGATTCTCGTAGCCAACGTCTTTCGGCAAGTCGCAGCTATCAAAGGCCCTGTCGCCGATATTCGCGACAGTTCAGTACTGCCCCTGTACGTACTCGACCAGATGCTGACGTTCGGTGGCCAGTTCGGAGATCGCGCTCTTGACCACATCGCCGATACTGACGATGCCGATCAGACGGCCGTCGCGGACCACAGGCAGGTGTCGGACGCGGTGCTCGGTCATGGTTGCGCGCAGTCCGTCGACCAGGTCGTCGGGTGCGCAGGTGCGCACATCGACGGTCATGATCTCCGAGACGGGCGTATCCAGCAGCGCGGCGCCACGCGCGTGCAGATTGCGCACCACATCGCGCTCGGAGACAATGCCGACGATCCGGCTGCCGTCCGGCGATACCACCACCGCCCCGATATTGTGCTCGGCGAGCTTGCCGAGCAGGGTCCGTACCGTGGTCTCGGGCGCGACGGTCGCCACGTCGCTGCCCTTCCTGTGCAAGATCTCCGCTATTCGCATAATCCACCATCCAGAGGTCGCAGCACTACCAGGATGACGCCTTTGTGATCCCGTGACCAGCACAAATCCGCATCAGGGTGCAATCTACAACCGTCGGGCGACGCTGCGGTCCAGATCGCGCGCGAGCAGAGCGATGGCGGCCTGTGAGATGCCTGCCGAGGTGGCCAGATCGATCGAGGTCAGCTGGGCGATGCGGCGTAGCCGGTAATCGACGGTATTCGGGTGCACATAGAGCTGGCGCGCGGTCAGCTGGCGATTCATATCGTTGCCCAGGTAGGCGCGCATGGTGTCGAACAGTTCGGGATGGGTGTCGAGTGGATCGAGAATGGTCGCGATGCGTCGAGTGGCCGGGCCGCCCCGGGTGAGCTGGTACTCCACGGCCAGGTCGGCCATCTGATACAGGCCGGGAGCGCGTCCGCCGACCCGCACCAGATTGAGTAGTTCGTGGGCCTGATCGGCGGCGTCGGGTATCTGGTCGGTCTCGCTGGTGACCAGCGTGGCGGTGAGCGCGACCTCGGCGGATTCGGCGAGTAGTCGCAGTGTTTCGGCGGTCAGGCCCGGTGCATCGTCCTCGATCGGGACCAGTAGCGTGCCGCCCTTGGTGCTCAGCAGCGCGAGCACCGGGGATTCGAAGGCGGTGGCCAGCTCCGATTGCAGGCGGCGCAGTTTCCTGCGGGCGGCGACTTGGCTGTCGACGCGTGGATCGCGCTCGTCCGGATGTTCGGGAATCGATAGCGCGACCACCTGGTACGAGTCGACGATCGGGATGCCGGCCTGGCGGGCGAGCGCGGAACTGCCGCGACCGCTCAGCAGCGCCGAAGCCAGCGTCTGCGTCGCGGTCTGGTGTTCGCGCGCGACGAGATGCTGTTCCTCGACGTAGGCGTCCGAAACCGCCGCGGTGATCACCTCAAGGAGTTCGAGCATGAGGTCGGTGGCGACCAGCAGTTCATCGATGTCGTCGGCCTTGGCGCGCGCGGTCACCAGCCCGAATCCGATGCGCAGCCCCTCGTGGTAGGCGCGCAGGATGGTGCCGAGCGGCACCGCCTCGCGGGCCCATTGCGCCGCGGCTTCCCTGACCTCGCCGAGCTGTTCGTCGCCGGGAACCGTGCGCTTGTCGAACATTTCGGCGGCCAATGCCAGGCAGCTGCGGGTCAGCTTGGTGACATCGCCGCGTAGCTGCTCGCCGGGCAGCGTGCGACACGGCGCCATACAGGTCGCGAAGTAACCGACCATGCGCGAGGCGACACGGTCGGTATTGAGTAGGGGAATCGACGCGGGCTGGCCGCCGATCTCTAGGACAGGGTCCGTCGGGTCGACGGACAGATCCAGCGCGGAGAAGGTCATACGCGTCGCTCCAGTGCCACATCGGACGTGATAGATCTGCGCCCGAATCGTTACATCACTATACGAAATGGTTATGAACCAGGGAAGACTACGCGAAATCTATTGCGGCGCGGCAACGTTGTGCCTTGTCCACATGCGGGGGCAATGTCCCGTGGTGGGAAGCCCCAGCGCCCGGCGCGAGTTGTCGAAATCCGTGACCAGCCGTCTTGACGTTGGCGCGGAACCGACGTCGGTGTGTGATCGGCCTGCGCCGGCGTAGCGCGGGTCCGGATGCGACAGTGCACGAAGTCACCTCCAGAACGGCGTGATCAGGACATGTCCGTGCGCCTGACGACGATGTCCGCGCCGCGCAAGATATCCATTGCGCTGCAAGCCCTCGACCCGGCCGTACATCCGAACTTGGTGTGCGCCTTGAACTCCAGGTTCGTCGCCGACGCAGGCGAAGCTAGGCCGCGCCTTGCTGATTTTGCCGTTCGGAATCGATTACGACTGCACCGCTACGGATTTCGCGCTCGATCGCGATGGCGGCGTAGTGCTGGCCGCTGGCGCGCAGTTCGGCGATGCGTCGATGCAACGCGTCGGTGCCGTAGGCCGCGGCGATATCAGCGATCCCGAGTCGACCGGCAACGCGTGGTGGATTCATGCGAATGCCCCCTGTGGCTCTGGCGCCGAGAGATCCCGATGGCGACAGTGGCACGGGCTCTCGGGTGCGAAACTGCCTTGTCACGCACGAGTTTAAAGCGGTGTGCCGTGCAGATGCAAGTACATCCGTACGAACATCGCTGCGTGCGAAGCGATTTGGGCCGTGTCAGTGGAACCGTTGGGGTCGAACGTTATTCGTCGTCCAGTCCGGCGGAGAGGTAGGCCGCGGCGGCAAGCCACTGGCGGCACTGTGGGCCGTGTACCTCGTGCAGGTGCAGGATCTCGCGGGCCTGCCGATAGGTGAGGCCATGCGGCTCGACACCGCAATCGAGGGGCGCATACTCCGGCGCCGAGGATTGCCGCAGGGTGTCGATCCCGGATCCGCCGGCGATCGTGACCCCGCGCGGTGTTCGGAATGGCGTACTCATCTCGACCGCCCTCGCGTCTGCCGGATGGGGAGGTGAATGTGGTGACGCCGGTGCGAACTCCGTGCGTACCTCCCCGATTCTGGTTCCGAGTTTAGGCTGTCGGCACTTACAGATGCAAGTACATTTGCACGAACGACCAACAGAAATATGAACGGCGGTCGTCGACCGGGTGGCCGATGACCGCCGTTGTGCCGCTTGCGCTTAGGGCTTGCGCGCGACCGCGCCGTAGGCGGAGATCGGCCGGACCTCGCCGACCTCGGCGGCATCGGTGCGCCACTGGGTGATCGATACGAATCCGGGATCGACCAGTTCCAAACCGTCGAAGACGGCACGGATTTCGGCCTGGGGTCGGGGAACATAGGGCACGCCGCCGGTGCCGGTGTAGTTCTCACACAGCGTTACGTACTCCTTGCTGTCGTCGGTGCCATCCCACATGACCAGGAAGCTGCCCGACGGTACCGCCGCGAGCACCGTGCGCACGATGCGAAGCAGTTCGTCGTAGGACTTGGCGTGGCCGAGCACGCCCATGAACATCACGGCGACCGGCTCATTGAAATTGAGCACGTTGCGGGCGTCGGCGATGATCTGCTCCGGATCGTGATAATCGCAATCGACGTAAGTGGTTACGCCCTCGGGAGTCGTGCTCGTGAGCAGCGCTCGCGCCATGGTGAGGACCAGTGGGTCGTTGTCGACATACACGACCTTCGAGTCGGGCGCGACGCTCTGGGCGACCTCATGGGTGTTCTGCATCGTCGGCAGGCCGGTGCCGATATCGAGAAACTGGCGGATGCTCTCCTCGCCCGCCAGGCAACGCACCGCGCGAATGAGGAACTGACGCGACTGCACGGCCATGGTGGTGATGTCCGGATCCACCTCGACGCCGGCATCACCGGCGATCCGGTCGATTTCGTAATAGTCCTTACCGCCCATCCAGTAGTTCCAGATGCGCGCGGAATGCGGGATGTCGGTCCGGATGAGCGGGGTTTGATCGTCGGACATGGGGCTGGACTCCTCGGCGAGCTGATAAACGGTGAACCGGACTGCTCAGGCGGCGGGTGTCGCGATTGGCTGGCACGGCCGATGTGCACTGTGACAGTACAAGATTCGCATCGACTCGACCTGCGGGATGGAGTAGTCGATCACCCATTTCGAGTGCGTCGCGTGCAGCACTCGCGTAATGCGTTGAACAGGGGACACGAAGGGACCGGCAGGTCTGAATTCTTTTGTGCCGCATAGGAGACTTCGTGCTATCTTGCAGATGTAGGTGCAAATGCAAGAACGTTTGAGCGCACATCTGCAAAGCCGCTCGAGCGTACATCTCACACTGGAAGCAGCCGAGGAGCGGGGAAGATGTTCGACACCGGTACACCCAAGATCAAAGGCACGTGGCGCAAGAGTTCGTTCAGCGGTCCGTCGGGCGGTAACTGCGTCGAGGTCGCCGAGGCGTCGGATGGTTCGATCGCCGTTCGCAATTCACGCGACCCGGAAGGTGGCATCCTGTTCTACACTCGACCGGAGATCGATGCGTTCGTGCGCGGCGCGAAGGCCGGGGAGTTCGACGACCTGACTAGCTGAGCGGTAACATAGGCGATCGGTGCGGTGTGTTTCCAAACGTGGTATTTGTGACACACTGTGGTCAAACCCGAGTATCGGAGATGACTTCATGATCGCAGAACCCGATGACGACGGTCGTGTGCAATCGGTTGTAGTGGAACGTGGTCCGACCGTGTTGCGGATCGCGCTGGGCGGGCAGTTGCGTGACCTGCGGGTGAAGAATGGCATCACCCGTGAGGCCGCAGGTGACGCCATCCGCGGTTCACACGCCAAGATCAGTCGTCTCGAGTTGGGGCGCACCGGATTCAAGGAACGCGATATCCGCGACCTGCTGACCCTCTATGGCGTCAACGACGCCGAGGAGCGGGAGCGATTCCTGGATCTGGCCAGGCAGGCGAACGAACCAGGCTGGTGGCATCGCTACAGCGATCTGCTGCCGTCCTGGTTCGGCACCTACCTCGGCTTGGAGCAGGCCGCGACCAAGATCCGTACCTACGAGGCGCACCTGGTGCCCGGTTTGCTACAGACGCCCGAATATGCCAGGGCCGTAATGTCACTCGGGTACGAGGACGCCGATATGGACCGCCGCGTGCAGGTCCGCATCCGTCGGCAGGAGGTGCTGCGCCGAGCCGAGCCGCCGATCATCTGGGCGATCATCGACGAGGCCGCGCTGCATCGGCCGGTCGGTGGTTCGCGGGTGCACCGCGAGCAGATGGAACACCTCATCGAGCTGGCGGAACTTCCGAATGTCACGGTGCAGGTCCTGCCGTACTCGGCGGGCGAACACGCCGCTGCGGGCAGCTCGTTCAGCATCTTGCGTTTCGCCGAGACCGAGCTGCCCGACATCGTCTATCTCGAACATCTGACCAGTGCGCTGTACCTGGATCGGAAACAGGATCTGGCGCTGTACCTCTCGGTCATGGACCGCCTGAGTGTGCAGGCCGAGGCACCCGGCGAGTCGCTGAAGATCCTCGCCGAGTACGCCAAGAACGCCTGAACCTCGCTATCGACCCGGCTCGTTCGGGTCGATAGCGCGTGTTTCGGCTGCGAACGCGTCCACCGCGGCGAGATCGAAATCGCCGTGGTCGCTGCCGAGTCCGCGGGCGACCAGTGCCGCGACCGCATTGCCGAAGATCGCAGCGGCACGCAGATTCCGGCCCAGTGCGATCGCACGGATGAATCCAGCGGAGAAGGCATCACCGCACCCGGTGGTGTCGACGACGTCCACGGCGAACGCGGGAATGTCCTGATAGTTGTCTGGGCCGACTAGTAGGGTGCCGTCGGCGCCCCGCGTGATCGCCAGGATGCAAGCGCCCGCGTCCTTCAGCACCTCGCAGCCTGCCACCAGGTCGGTGGTACCGGTGAAGCCGAGCACTTGTTCGTCATTCGGGAGGAAGTAGTCGGTATGCGGGAGGACTTCGGCGATGGCGTCGAGGCTACCGAGTGCGCCGGGCGCGATCAGATCGACCGAGGTGCTGACGCCATTGTCCTTGGCGTGCCGCAGGATTCGCGCCGCAGATGCCGCACCGATCAGTTCCGGACCACCGAGGTGCAGATGGTCGGCGGCGGCGATCGCGGCCCAATCGACATCGTCGAGGGTGTAGAACGGGTTGGCGCCCAATAGATGCAGGCTGGGGCGTTCCCCGTTGGGGCGGATCGGCAGCACCGACGACGAGGTGGGCTGATCTTCCTTGCGCACCACCAGTTTCGTATCGATGCCGGCCTTGGCGAGCAGACCGAGCAGGATATCGCCGGAGGTGTCCGCGCCGATCGCACCCGCGGTCCGCACGCTCGCGCCGAGTTTGGCCAGTGTCAGCGCGGTACCCGCGGCCGTACCCGCCGCGGTGATGCGGATGTCCTCGACCAGTGCGGTCTGCTGCCCGTCCGGTATCGCCGCGACGGGTCGGACGAGGATATCCAAAACATGTGCACCCAAAGCGATTACGTTCATTCGGTGTCCTTCTCCAGCGGTTTGCGGGTGCCGTATCCGGTGCGTAGTGCGACCTCGACGACCGCCGCCTGCTGCTGTTCGGTGAGTTCGCGCGGCCTGCCGATCGTCATCGCGTCCAGGTACAGCGCGCAGGCCCATTCCAGCAGCAGTGCGGATTCGACGGCCTGGTCCAGCGATGCGCCGATGGTGACCGCCCCGTGATTGGCCAGCAGTGCGGACTGCTTGCCCTGCAACGCCGTTCGCACCGCATCGGCGAGTTCGACGGTGCCGAAGGGATAGAACGGGGCGACCCTGGTCGCACCGCCGAGTAGCAGCTGCTGGTAATGGATGACCGGCAGTTCGTCGAGCACACAGGCGATGGCCGTCGCCTTGGGCGCATGGGTGTGCACGACCGCCTGGGTGGCGTAGGTGCGATAGATATCGAGATGCAAACCCAATTCGGACGTGGGCGCGTAGCGTCCAGCGACCACCTGACCCGCCAGGTCGACCATGGTGACGTCGTCGGCGATGACCTGCGCCAGCACCGCACCGGTGGCCGTGACGGCGACAAGATCGCCACAGCGCAGGCTCACATTGCCCGCGGTGCCGATCAGCAGTCCGTGTGCGGCCAGGCGCTGACAGGCCGCCGCTACCTCGGCGCGTTCGGCTGGTGCGGTGGTGGTCATCCGGATACTCTACCCAAACCTGAATATGATTCACATTACGTTCGGAGGTATTGCGTGCCGATCCGTGCACTACCTGAGGCGGGCCTGCGTCGCGTACCGATTCAGGCGCGCAGCCGGGAGCGGTTGGCGCGGGTGCTCGCGGTGGCCGATCGCCTGATCGCCACGGAGGGCGTCGAGGCGCTGACCATGATCAGAGTGGCTGCGGACGCACGGATTTCGGTCGGCTCGCTGTATCAGTACCTGCCGGATCGCGAGGCCGTCATCGAAACCCTCGCCGCGGCCTATATCGAGCAATTGGAAGCCAAGGCGGCCCTGCTGCTCGAACTCGCGCGCGCCGAGCGCTGGGACGATCCGATCGGCGTGCTGGTGGATGCGTTCGCCCAGTTCTACCGCGACGAGCCGGGCTTCCGCGCGCTGTGGTTCGGCAAGGATTTCAACGAGGCCGCCCGGGCTGCCGATCGTGAGCACAAACGTCGGATGGCGGTGGCGCTGCGGGAGGTCATGCTTGCCCAGGGCGCCGTCGCCGATATCGAAGGACTCGATATCGCCTGCCGCGCCGCCCATCTCATGGGCGATGCCGTCCTGCAGGAGGCGTTCCGATCCGATCCCGACGGCGACTCGAATCTGTTGCGCGAGGCCAAGGTCGCACTGCGGGCCTATACGGCGCAGTGGGCATCGCCGACCGAGGCGTAACGCAATTCGGTTGTGCTGCTACATCATTCGACGCAGTGGTCGGTATTTACCGGTCACTGCTTGATGAAGCTGGAGGCGATGCGCCAGAAGGTCGCCGGCTGCAGGGTTTCGATGTCCCAGTCGTCGGCCATCGCGTGCGCGGTGGTGACGATCCGGTCGATGTCGAAATCATGTCGAGTGGCCGCACCGGTTGACTCGACGGCATCGATGACGAAAGCGACTGCGGTTTCTCGCGAGTACGCGGTACTGCGCTGTCCGCTTGCGGTCGACGGTGTGCTCATAGTTGTTATACCGTTCGCTGGCTGGTCGGCCAGGGCGGCTTCGGCGATTCCGAGCCGGCCGCCGTGAAGTGGTTGGTCCATTCGAACGCCCCTGACGTCTGGCGGCAGCAAACCCCTGGCGACATCGGCCCTTGGTTCACCCACGCGGCCTCCCCTGGTTGTCCCCCTTGTACTGCCTTGCGGGACTGAGTTTAGGTCTGTGCGCCTTTCATTTGCAAGCACATCTGCACGATCGATTGTGCCTTCGCAGTTGGGATTTCGCGCCTGCTAATCATCCGCGAACCGGCGCGGATGCGAAGGCTGATTCGGCGCGATCATTTCGCATTGATCACGACATCGGTGCTGTAGTGCACCTGAGTGCCCGGCTCCACATATCGGTCGGCCGCGCAGCGCCATGCCAGGAAATGCTCGGTGAAACGGTGCGCTTCGGCGGCCTCCTCATCGATATAGACCTGGTAGAGGAAAAACCGGTGCGGATCAACCCGGTCGGCGCACACATCGAATCGTAGGCAACCGGGTTCCTCGCGCACCGATGCGGCGGCACTGCGACTGACCACATCGAGGAATTCGCCGCGGGATCCGGGTCGCAGCTTCAGGGAAGTGATACGGCTGAACACGGTTATCTTCTCCAATCTGGCGGCGAAAAATATCAATCGGTAAGTGCGGCACCGCCTTCGGCGACCGACTGGCTACCGATATCCGCGACTGCGCGCGTTACCGAAATGTCGCCTGCGACGAGTTCCAAAGTGGTTCGCGTGGTCTGTGATGCGTGCAGAATTTCGGCGAGGACGGCGGCGACGTCGGCCCGCGCGATGCTGCCGAAGGGCAGCGGCGGCGTGCTCAACAAGACCCGGTCGGTCGCGGCGGTATCGAGCAGTCGGCCCGGGCGCAGGATCGTCCAATCGAGATCGCGGGCGCGTAAATCGTCCTCGGCTTGGGTCTTGGCGTCGATGTAGGCGGCCCAGACCTCATCGGTGCCTGGCGCGGGCGGCTTACCCGCGCCCATCGTGGAGATCTGTACGAACCGCCGGACACCGGCCGCCTCCGCGGCATCGGCCAAGAGCACCGAACCACCCTTGTCCACCGTGTACTTGCGAGCGGCCCCGCTGCCCGCGCCGGCGCCGGCGGCGAAAATCACCGCATCGGAACCCTTTACGACGGTGGCGAGCTCGGCCACCGTGCTGTGCTCGAGATCGAAGACGACCGGTCGTGCGCCGGTGGCCGCGACCTCGCCCGCGTGATCGGCATTGCGGATCAGGCTCTCGACGTCGTCGCCACGCCCGGTCAGTAGTTCGCCGAGCAGTAGCGCGATCTTTCCGTGTCCGCCTGCGATGACGACGCGCATATGGCGAGTCCTTTCATGCCGTGGCGATTGCTTGCACATCGCTCGAAATGGTCAGCGTTCGGGTCCTCCGGGATTACACGATGCCTGGACAGTGGCCTGATAGCCCATGGCAGGCCGCCAGGGTTCCAGATTCCAGCTCTCCTTGTTGGGCTGCACCACGCGGGCCCAGACCCAGTGACAGACGAACTGGTCGCGCATACCGGGCGTATCGGCGTCGGGGGAGTGCGTGAGCACCTCTTGCCACGCCCGTTCCTCGGTATCGGGGAAGGTTTCGTGCCGCCCGGCCTCGGTGGGGTAGACCTTCAGGCGAGCACCGTCGACGCCCTCGGTCCAGGTGGTGTGGTCGATAAGCGGCATATCGGCGTAGGGATCGACGCTCGGCAGCGCGGCAAGGGCAGTGGTGGTTACGGCCGCGGCCGTCGGTGTCGTCGTGGTCGTGGCTACGGCCGACGGTATCTGGTCGGAGCCGCACGCCGCGACGGCCGGGGTCAGCGCGCCACAGCACAGCAGCGCGGCACCCCATCGTGCCCATCCGGTATTCCGCTGGGTCAACGTCGATCCTCCCGCATGGTGTCCACCATCCGAGAGTAGCCATCGTGCGGCGACGCAACAGCCATACCGGGATGTGGCCGCCCAGTGTTTACGGCAGCGACGCCGCAGCCACGGTCGGTGCCACAGCGAGCGGCACAGCATTCTGCGCAGTCCGGGTCGCACCTGGCTGTCGACCGTCACGGTGAGCCCGGCGTCGAGCGCGGCCGAGGTGAACTCTCAGGCCTCGGTTCGGTCGGCGTACTCGAGCACGAGTGCGTCCTCGGCGGTCGGACCGTCGAAGTAGACGGTGACCCCTCGCGTCGGTGGATCCTGGATAGTCATCGGATACACCGAGCTTCGCTCGGGGGATCCGTTCCAGATTGCACAGTGCCGTCCATGCCACCGTCTCCTTCCGACCCGACTTGCCGCGACGATAGGTGTGACGGTAAGTCGCGCACCATGGTGCAAAACATGGTCCGGCCGGCTGAACATGTCACAGACACGACACCTCGCGATCGGAGACAGTCACGAAGGAACCGGACCGCCGACCACGGTTCGAGCGCCCGAGAGTTGTGATTTCTCAAAACATTTCGCTCGCCCTTTGCCTTCGCGATAATGACCGTCGACTATGTTCCCAACGTTGGACCAAACTCTCTCTCCCGGAGGCAATACGTCGATGAGACAGGCCCTGCGTAGACCGATTCGCGCAGTCGGCGCCGTGATTCGAGCGACCGGCAAACAGTCGCTGGCCATGACGATCGGTCTGCTGATGGCACTGACGGCGGCGGCTGGCGTCGCCCACACCAACCCGCTGTATCCCAGCCCTGATCCCGACCCTTTCTACGCCACTCCGCCCGATCTGGCGGATAGGAAACCCGGTGATGTGATCGCGACGCGCGTGATGCCCCCGCTGGCGATCTTCCCGGATACCACCGTCACCGTCGTGCGCTTCCGTTCCACCAGCTCCGAAGGTCAGCCGATCGCGGCGACCACCACGGTGCTCACTCCGAAGGCGCACGCCCCGGACGGCCCCTTGCTCTCCTACCAGCACATCATCAACGGTCTCGGTGCCGAGTGCTCGGTATCGCGGGTGCTCTACACCGGCGATCCGAACCTCATCGTCCGGGAGGCGCCGGGCTGGAATGTGCTGCTCTCGCGCGGCTGGAGCGTCGCGCTGCCGGACCACCTCGGTCCGAATTTCGCCTACGGCGCGGCCAAATTGGGCGGCATGATCACTCTCGACGGCATCCGGGCGGTGCAGCAGGTCGCCGAATTGCAGGTGCAGAAGAGCCCGGTCTCGATGGTCGGGTACTCCGGCGGCGGCATGGCTACCGCATGGGCGGCCGCACTGGCGCCCAAGTACGCGCCGGACGTGGAGATCGCCGGCGCCGCGATGGGCGGTGTGCCGATGAATCTGGTGACCATGCTGGAGACCCTAGGCCTCAACTCGCATCCGGTCTTCGGGCTCGCCCTGGCGGCGGGACTCGGCTTGGAGCGGGAGTATCCCGACCGCTTCCCGCTCAGCGACCAACTCAACGAGCGCGGCCTCGCCGCACGGACGGCGATCGCCAATAGCTGCACCAACGACATCCTGGCCGCGGGCGCGGGGCGTGGGGCACTGGACTTCGCGAAGTCGACCTCGATGATCAACGATGCCACCGCACGCGCGGTGGTCGAGGAGAACAGCCTCGAACTCTACGACGGCGTACCGAAAACGCCGATCTTCGAATGGCATTCGCCGATCGACGGACTCATTCCCGTCGATGCGGTGGTGAATACCGATAAGCGCTGGTGCGCGGCCGGGGCGCGGGTGCAGTCCGAGCAGATCCCGGTACCCGACCATCTCACGGCCGCGGTCCTGGGCATTCCGGCGGCGCTGAATTGGTTGGACGCGCGATTCCGGGGGGAGGCAGCGCCGAGCAACTGTTGAAATCCGACCGAGCCGGATCCGCGTTGCTGGACAAGCGGATTCGGCTCGGATTGTTGCGATTCGGCGACATGACACGCACAACTCGGGCACGGCGGGGTATCCGCGCGAGTTCCCTCGGTTAGCCTGACTTCCTGGCCTCGGCACTCAGGGGCATTTCGGGGGTCGAAGGCACCATAAAACCCGGGCGCCAGGGAACCTGACGTCGCACCCTGGGGCGTGTGCTAAATGAAGTGCCTGCGTGTCATCGTTTTCGTGCTGTTGCTTGTGTTTCCGGTCGCGGTGGGGGAGGCGTCGGCCGAACCGCCGCCCGCTATTCCCGGCCTGCCCGCGTTGCCGATTCCGCCCGATGCCGGTTCGATACTGCCGGATCTGCAGCAGTGGATCGATAGCGTCATCCCGCCGCCACCGATCGCTGTCGGGCCGCATTTCTCCGGTCCGATGCAGGAGGCCACCACCATGTCCCCGGCGCTGGCCGCGCTGCGCCAGGCCTCGGCGCCGAGCGCTGTCGGTGATCCGGCCTTCGACGCGTGGCCGGCGAACCTGGACGATTACGCGCCCGGCGAGCTCGTGGAGGTGCGCGATGTCAGCGCGACTGCCGCACCGCTGGTATTGGTGCCGATTCGGCAGGCGCTGCTGTTGAAATACCGCACCGCCGATTCGCGCGGCGCGGCGTCGTATGCCACTGCGACATTGATTATTCCGGCCACCGCATGGCCCGGTCCGGACAGCCGACCGGTCGTGGTGAACAACCTCCCGATCGATGCGCTCGGCCGGGACTGTACTCCCGGCTACACCTTCTCGCACGGTTGGTCACGCAATACCAGCATCACCGACTTCCTCCCGCCCACAACGCAATTGGCCGCACTGCGCGGATACGCGGTGCTGATTCCGGATCACGAGGGACCGTGGATGGCCTACGCGGAGCCCTATGTCGCCGGACATGCCGTGCTCGATGCCATCCGAGCGGTGCGTGGATTGCGCCCCGACGAATTCGGCGACAGCCGATTCGGAATGACCGGATACTCCGGCGGCGCCATCGCCACCAAGGGAGCGGTGAAGCTGATCGATAGCTACGCCCCGGAATTGGCCGGATCGATCGTCGGTGCCGCGCTCGGCGGTGTACCCGCCGACTACGAAATCCTCGGGCGCAGCATGAACGGCAATCTCGCCTCGGGGGTCTTCCTGGCCGCCACCTTCGGCGTCGGCCGGGAGCGTCCGGAGATCCTGGCCAGCATGAACAACCTGGCGCAGTGGGCGGCGACATCACCGCTGAAAGACCTGTGCGGCAGCGTATTCGGTGCGGTGGGGTTGTTGATGCTGCCGATCGATATCGCCGCCAGGATTCCGGATCCGCTGCACTCCGAGGTCGCCACCGAGATCTACGATGTGACGCGCATGGCGGGCATGAAGTCCGCGACACCGCTGTATATCTACAACGGTGAGCAGGAATTCTGGATTCCGGCCGAGGGCGCGCGCAACCTCTATCGGGAGCAGTGCGGCCTCGGTGTCTCTGCGGTGTATCGCAGCGTCCTCGGTGAACACATCATCGCAGGCGGGCTCGGCTATCCGGACGCGATGATCTGGCTGGATCAGCGCCTGCAGGGGGTGCCGGCACCCGATGAATGTTGAGAGACTTATGGCGGTCAGCTATTGGTGTTGCAACTGGCGCCCGGGCCGCGATCTATGACACGTGACGGTTTTGAGTGGATCTGAACAAGCTAGCGCGATGGTGGGGCGCCACTATCGGATGTCCGACCATTACGAGGTCGGGCGGGAGAAGATCCGCGAATTCGCCCGTGCGGTTCGCGGTGTCCATCCTGCGCACTATTACGAGGAGGCGGCGTGGGAGCTCGGCTACGACGGGCTCGTCGCCCCACCCACCTTCTCCGCGATCATCTGGCTGCTGCTCCAGCGCAAGATGTTCGATTCGGTGCTGACCGGCTACGACATCAGCCAGGTGCTGCATACCGAGCAGAGCATCCGGGTGCACCGGCCGCTCGTCGCCGGTGATCAACTGCGCTGCGACACCTGTGTCGAATCGTTCCGGCAGTTCGGCGACATGGACTTCATGGTCATTCGGAGTCTGCTCTCCAATCAGTACAAGGAACTGCTGCAGACCGCGCACACCACCGTGGTGGCCCACACCGGCGCCGACGTCGCGACCGAGCTGGTCACTGCGGTCGACGGCGTCATCATGAGCGGCGAGGCGCTGAGCCAACGGCAAGACGCCACCCGGCGGCCGGAGCATGCGTTGGACGGCGGTGTCGTCGAATGCTTCGACGAGATGTTGCCCGAGGACGGCGTGGACGAGCCACCGGTGCGGGTGCCGTGCGGCATCGAGTTCGACGAGCTGCAGGTCGGTGCCGAACTGCCCGCCCGTTTCGTGCCGCTTTCACGCGGTGACCTGGTGAATTACGCTGGGGTGTCGGGTGATTCGAATCCGATCCACTTCAGCGAGCATGTCGCGATCGCCGCGGGACTGCCCGGCGTGGTCTCGCACGGCCTGCTGACCATGGGGCTCGGCGCGAGCTACCTCACCGACTGGCTCGGCGATCCAGCCGCGATCAGCGAATACGGTGTGCGGTTTGCCGGATTCGCCCCGGTCTCGGCGACCCGGCAGTGCGAGATCGAATTCCGCGGGCGGGTGAAGGCAATGGATCCGGATCGCCGCGCGGCGACCATCGCGCTCACCGCGATCTGCGACGGCCGCAAGCTGTTCGGCCGGGCAGGCGCGGAGGTGCTGCTGCGCTGAAACCGAAGCCGGGCCGAAGATAGTGGGGAATGTCCTTGCAGATGTCCGAATACTTGTGGAAATAGGGCATTTTGGTTCTAGAGAGTCGTTGCTACTTCATGGCAGACTCATCGAATGCGTGCTTCGGAAGTGCGACATTCATTTTCCGGCAAGAACCCTGCTGCCGACGGTGGACCGACCGTGCTGCGGATGATGCTCGGCAGCCGGATGCGACGGCTGCGCGAGACCTGTGACATCTCCCGCGAGGATGCGGGCGAGGCGATCCGCGGTTCCCATTCCAAGATCAGTCGACTCGAGTTGGGGCGCACCGGTTTCCGGGAACGCGATCTCCTCGATCTGCTTACGCTCTACGGGGTCACCGACCCGGATGAGCGTGAGGAGTTCAGGGAGCTCGCGCGCCAGGCCAACGCCTCGGGCTGGTGGCATCGCGACAGCGATTGGTTGCCGAAGTGGTTCGACACCTATCTCGGACTCGAGCAGGCCGCCAAGCTGATCCGCGGCTATGAGCCGAGGGCGGTGCCAGAACTGCTGCAGACCGCGGACTATGCGCGGGCACTGTTGGCCATGGCGCATCCGGCCGAATCGGCGGAGGGGATCGCACGGCGGGTCGCGCTGCGGTTGCGCCGTCAAGAGATCTTGCGTCGCCCGCATCCGCCGCAGCTGTGGCTGATCGTCGAGGAGGCCGCGCTGCGCCGACCGATCGGCGGGTCGACGGTATGGCGGGCCCAGCTCGAGTATTTGCTGCGCATTGTCGAGGAGCCGCACATCACGGTGCAGGTGCTGCCCGATCATGTCGGCGGTCCGGCGTTGGCCGATGGTGCGTTCACCATGTTGCGCTTCGCCGAAGCCGATCTTCCCGACATCGTCTATCTGCAGCAACTCACCAGTGCGCTGTATCTGGACAAGACCGCCGACCTGGACGCGTATCGCGCGGTCGCCAATCAACTATCGGTGCATGCCGCGCCACCCGAGTACTCCCCGGGGTTGCTGCGCGCCTTGTGCGAACGGCATCCGGAGACGCTCGATCACCCGGCCGCGCCCGGCGATTCGCGGTGATAGGCCGAAAACAATAAGCGGGACAATCGAACTCGGCGTCGTGTGCTGCCGTGCCGGGTTCGTCAAGTGCGTACGGTGTGATGCCGGGTCTCATACGATAGGAATCGCACAGGTCCCGTAGACGAAGGTGTCGACAATGACCGATGATGCTGCCGGGCTGGCACGGAAGCCCTGATACGAATCGCACCGAACTATTGTCCCGATGGGACAATAGGGCGTAGACTGCAAATATGGGTATCGACGACGCGGTCGACCTCGACGGCCGTCGGCTGCGCACGCTCCGCAGTCGCGCGGCAATGTCGCGCGCCGCATTCGATCTGCTCAACGAGCGCGGGCTGGGTGCGGTGGCGGTCGAGGACATCGCGGAGCGCGCCGGGGTCACCCGGCGGACCTTCAGTCGTCATTTCTCCTCCATCGAGGATGCCGTACTCGGCGAAATCGACCAGGACGTGCACCTGTTCAACGAGGCGCTGCGCCGCCGGCCCGTTGGCGAGTCGCCGCTGGTCGCCTACCGCAATGCCCTGCACGACTGGCTGGCCACCGAACACACCGGCGCGAAGCCTGCGCGCCTGGCCCGACGCTGGGCGCTGTTCCAACTCTTCGAGGCGGAACCGACACTGGCCGCGGGCTATCAGCGCATCCGACTCGACGGGCAGCGCGAATCCGTGCGGATCATCGCCGCCAGACTCGATGTCGATCCCGCGGCGGACCGGCGTCCGGAGGCGGCCGTCGCGGCCGGGACCGGACTGCTCATCGCCGCACTGCAGGTCTGGGGTGCGGGCTCGGACACCTACGGACTCCCCGATCTCATCGACACATTCTTCGACACCCTTAACGGGCTGACAGCTGAATTCCAGAGCGAGGTGTCATCGTCATGACCGCAGCAACCGGGTCACCCGGCGTTGTCCGCCGCACCTGCCGCCGGGCCGGCCTGGATCGAAATCCGATGCGCCGCCGCGAGGATCGCCTGCAACTGGCGGTCGCCGCGGTGCTCACGTTGTTGTTCCTGATCATCGCCCCGGTGCTGTCGATGGCGGTCGGCGGCCGAATCTACCAGACGGAGGACCGGATCGCGCGGGCCGAAGCGGCGCAGTTACACGAAGTCGACGCGACCGTGCTCGAGGTCGGCAAAGTGCCGCTCTACGCGCCCATCACCCCGGCTCGGGTGCAGTGGCGCGACGCCGACGGTGTCACGCACACCAGCGACTACCAGGCCACCGGAGTGATGAAAGCCGGTGCCACGGTGAAGATTTGGCTCGACGGCTCGGGCAAGGTCACCGAGCCGCCGTCGGACACCCGGGCACTGAGCAAGGCATTGCTGATCACCACCGGCATGGTCTTCGGGATCGCGGTCTGTTTCGGCTGCGGCTACGCACTGCTGCGCCGCGCGCTCGATCGGCGCAGGGCCCGGCTGTGGGAGACCGAATGGGCCGAGGTGGAACGCACTTGGGGCAACCACGGGACGCGTCCGGATCAGGCCTAGTTTCAAGTGCGGCGCGCCCACTCGGAGTGGGTAGGGACACTCTCGGTGGGCGCGCCGCGTACCCGGTCGTCGTGCGGCGAATACGGGTCAAGCACGGATGACGTCAGGGCACAGCGGTATCGGGCCGCGTGGCGAGCGAACGAACATCGGATAGCACACGACCGATACCCGTTTGTGCTGTGACACAACACAAACGGGCCGATGACTAGACCGGGAAGAGGCTGTGCTTGCGCGGGTTGTGCTTCCTGACCGCGCCCTTCTCGCGCAGCAGGCGCAGCGCCTTGCGGATCTCCAGCCGGGTCTGCGACGGTTCGACGACGGCATCGATGTAGCCGCGTTCGGCCGCGGTCCACGGAGTGGCGACGGTGGCGTTGTAGAAGTCGATCATCTGCTGGCGCACGGTGGCGCGCTGGTCGGGCGGGGTCGCCTCCAGCTGCCTGCGGCCGATGATGCCGATCATGCTCTCGGCGCCCATGACCGCGATCTGTGCCGTCGGCCAGGCCAGGGCAAGGTCCGCGCCCAGCGGTTTGCAGCCCATCACCGCATAGCCGCCGCCGTAGGCCTTGCGCGTCACGATCGAGACGATCGGCACCGTGGCCTCGATGACCGCGCGGAAGAACCGGCCGCCGCGCTTGATGACGCCGTTGCGTTCCTCTTCGAGACCGGGCAACACACCCGGGGTGTCGACGACGAAGATCAGCGGCAGGCCGAAGGCGTCGCACAGCCGGATGAAATATGCCGCCTTATCCGAGCACAGTCCGTCCAGCGCGCCGCCGAGTACCTGCGGCTGATTGGCGACCACGCCCACACTGCGACCGTCGACTCTGGCGAATCCGGTGATCAGGTTCTGGGCGGTACCAGCGCTGATCTCGTGGAAATCGCCGTCGTCGAAGATGCGCAGCAGCACCTCGTGCATGTCGTAACCGGACCGGTCGGAATCCGGAATGATCGAGTTCAGCTCGAGGTCGTGTGCCGTGGTTTCGGGTTCCAATCCCGGATTCACCACCGGAGCCTGTTCGAGGCAGCTCGACGGCAGGTAGCTCAGATAGCTGCGGACCCAGTCGAAGGCGGCCTGCTCGTCGGCGGCGACATGGTGCACCGTGCCATTGGCCTGCAGGGCGGCGGCGCCACCGAGATCGTCGGCGCTGACCACCTCGCCCGTCACGCCCTTGATCACCTCCGGACCGGTGACGAACATATACGACTTCTCGGTCGCGACCAGCACATCCATATTCACCGGGCCGTAGACCGACCCGGCGGCGCATTTGCCGAGCATGACCGCGACCATCGGCACGAAGCCGGACAGATCCTCCTGGCGTCGGCACATCAGCGCGTACCAGGCCAGCGAGGTCACCGCCTCCTGGATGCGGGCGCCGCCGGAATCGTTGATCGACACCACCGGGCAGGCGTTCTCCTGCGCGAACTCCATTGCGGCGGCGACTTTTCGCCCGAACATCTCGCCGACCGAACCGCCGTGCACGGTCTGGTCGTGGGCGATGACGACGACCGGCCGGCCGTCGATGTAGCCGCGTCCGGTCACCACACCGTCGCCGTACATGCCGTCGGTGCTGCCCGGCTGTCGTACCAGCGCGCCCATTTCCACGAAGGAGCCCTGGTCCAACAGCATGCGCACGCGCTCGCGCGCACTCGGTATGCCCTTTTTCTTGCGTTTCGCGATGCCGGTCTCGCCGGCGGGTTCCTCGGCGAGCTCCAGGATGTCCCGGAGTTCCTCGAGCTTTTCTCGCGTGCCGCTCATATGGGGTATGCCATCCTTCGAACTAGTCGCCTGTACTGTCCGGGTCCACCGAACGGTACAAGGCGCTCGATGCTATCGGGTGCAGGACCCGCAGCACAGGGACTCAACTTTAGTCATGTGACGGCTCACCGGTCCGCCGGGTGCCGTCCTCGGTGCCGTCGGTGGATCGTCGCCGGGCGTTACAGCCGTCGGACCGAAGTGTCGCACCCGCGTCAGTGTCCCCGTGGAGCACCGGTGTCGCCGACTATATTCGGTCATCCGAATGACCGGAAATATTGGCCCGAGAATCGCTCCGCTGCTTGTGATTTCGCCCAAGCTGTTCGGTACGGTGTGATGACTTTCCTAATTAATGGACCGGGGTATGCAATTTCGGTACGAATGCCGCTAGCCTTTCGGAGTCATGGTGGGCAGACAGGCTGGTTCGGGCAGCAAGAGCCTGGAATCGAAACTGGTCGAACATTTGACTTTTCAGGCACGGCGCACGCAGTGCGGAGATCTCGGTACTATCACGCGCGCCTGTTTGGCGGAGGCCGCGCAAGTGCTGGAACCGCAGCTGGATCCGGTCCCGGAGCAGCCCGCGGTGATCACCGGATCGGCCGCGCGGTGGGCCCGCGAGGGGGTGGCGCTGGAAACTGTGCTGAACGCCTATCACGACGGTGTGCGGGTCGGACTGGAATTCCTTGCCGATCAGGCGGCGGACGAGGATGCCGATCAGGTGGCGGCGGCGGCGGGATTGATCGTGCGCGTACTGGAAATGGTGACGACGGCGACATCCACGGCCTATCTGGATGAGCACCGCCAGGTCGCCCGGGAACAGCAGACCGCCGCACAGACTCTGGTATCGGCGCTGCTCAGCGGGCACGGTGTAGCGCGGCTGGCCGGTCGCGCCGGCATCAGCGTCGCCGCGTCCTATCAAGTCGTCGCCCTCGCGATTCCCGCACATCCGGACGAGCGAAGACGCGGTCTCGGTGCGCCGTCCGCGGCTCGACGGAAGTTGCGCCGGGTGCAGGCGGCGCTGGCGATGCCGCTCGGTTCCCGGGCACTGTCGCTGCTGTCCGATGAGGGCGGCACGGTCCTGGTGCCGATCGACGAGGTATCCACAATGACATCGCTCGCGCTCACTCCAGACGTGCTCGAGCTGGTCAGCGAGGCTGCCGAGGTACCGGTGACCGCGGTGGTGGCCTCCGGTGAGACCGCTCGGATTCCCGAATTGGCCGGATCGGCACAGGAACGGCTCGCCCGACTTCTCGCCGAAGGCTGGGAGCCGGGGCTCTATCGGCTGGCCGATCTGCCGGGTTGTGACGGTTTCCAGCCAGGTCCTCGAGCTGTCGTCACCTCGCCCAATGATCGTCGAATCACCCGTTCGGCCTGAACAAGCCCGCTTACGGTCGATTCAAGGGGTCAACAGAGGAGCACGTGTGACGACCGCGTTGGCCGATCTCGACATTTCGCGCGAACTGGAGCCTGTTGCCGAACGTCATCTCGACGAGCATCTGCGCAAGGCCAAGGCGTGGCACCCGCACGACAATGTGCCGTGGGACGACGGCCGGAATTTCGCCGTCATGGGCGGTATCGATTGGGAACCGGAACAATCTCGGCTGTCGGAGGTCGCGCGGACGGCCATGGTGACCAACCTGCTCACCGAGGACAATCAGCCCTCCTATCACCGGGAGATCTCGGAGTCGTTCGCACAGGACGGTGTCCGGGGCACTTCGGTCGGGCGCTGGACCGCGGAGGAAAACCGTCATGCGATCGTCATGCGCGATTATCTGGTGTGCACTCGCGCGGTGGATCCGGTGGCCCTGGAACAGGCCAGAATGGCGCATATGACGACGGGTGTCGCGAAGCCGGAGAAAGGCCCGCAGTTCCTGCGTTCGGTCGCATATGTAGCGTTGCAGGAGCTCGCGACCAGAATAAGCCACAGAAATACCGGCGCCGCCTGTAACGAGCCCGTCGCCGAGCGTATGCTGCAACGGATTGCCGCCGACGAGAACCTGCATATGATCTTCTACCGCAACCTCAGTGCCGCCCTCGACCTCGCACCCGACGAGGCCATGCATGCGGTCACCGATATCGTCACGCGGTTCCGGATGCCCGGACTCACCCAGCCCAACTTCCGGCGAAACGCGGTGGTACTGGCCAAAAACGGCAGCTACGACCTGCGTCAGCATCTGGATGTCGTGCTGCGGCCGGTGTTGCGCCCCTGGAATGTCTTCGAGCGCACCGATCTGTCCGACGAGGGCGAGCGCGTCCGCGACGAGTTCGGCGCCTACCTCGACGAATTAGCCATCAAGGCAACATGTTTCGAGGAGCAGCGCGACCGGGCCGCGGCCAGACAGGCGAATCGAGCCGCCGTCGTACTATGAGTTTTCGAGCACCGATCACCGCGGCGGCGATGGCCCTCATCGCCGCACTGGCGTCCGTGCCCGCACTCGCGGATCCGCCCGCTGTCGATCCGGCCATGACACGGACCGGAACTATCAGCATCGAGACGGTCGGGCCGCGGCACGAACGTTTCGCCATCGCCTCGGCCGCCATGCGTCGGGTCATTACGGTGGATGTGTTGCACGGCAGCGGTTCCGGACCGCGTCCGCTGCTGTATCTGCTCGATGGCGTCGACGGCGAGGCGGTCTCGGGGTGGCTGACCAAGGGGCATGCGGCGGAGTTCTTCGCGGATAAACCGGTCGATGTGGTGTTTACCAGCGGCGGCACCGGGAGCATGTACACTGACTGGCTGCGCCGCGACGCCACCCTCGGGGTCAACCGCTGGGAAACCTTTCTCACCACCGAGCTGCCGCCGATTATCGAGTCGTATCTGAAAACCGATGGGCGGCGGGCGATCGCGGGTGTGTCCATGGGCGCCCAGGCGGCCATGATGCTGGCCCAGCGGAATCCGGGGCGATACCGTGCGGTCGCGGGAATGAGTGGATGTTATTCCACCGCAGATGATCTCGGCCGGGCGGTCACCACGATCACTGTCGCGTCGCGCGGTGGCAATGTCGAAAACCTCTGGGGCCCACCCGGATCGCCAGAGTGGAGTGCGCACGACAGCCTGCTCGGCGCACCGCAGCTACGCGGCACCTCGATCTACCTGGCCGCGGCGACCGGCCTGCCGACCGATGCCGACCTTGTCGCGGTATCGCGTGCGTCCGACCTCGGTGAAGCCTTGAAGACGGCGGGCGGAGGTCTGGCCCTCGAGGCCGGTGCGCGCTCGTGTACCGAACGCTTCGCGGCGCGACTGGCGGAGCTGAATATCCCAGCCACCGTCGACTACGCCCCGACGGGTATGCACACCTGGCCCGACTTCGAGGCCCAGCTGCCGCGGGCCTGGCGCGTGCTGGCACCGGCGCTCGGCCTGCCCGACCCGCACTGATTCACTCGACACCCCGAGCTGGCGAGGCTCGTCTCGGTGGGGCGCGTCGGTAGCTCGTCTATCTCGCGCGGCTGCGCGGGCAATCCGCCGCCGCGGCCAAGCGGTATGCGGCCGACATGCTGGACCGATTGGCGCTGAAGGTGTCGGACTAACCGGGCAGTGTTGTCCTAACCGGGCAGTGTTGTCGTGGTGGCACAGGCGCTGTCACGCAGGAGTTTCGCTGTGGTGTCGAGTGGGTCCCGGTCGGCGTGGGCGCGTGGGGGCGTGCCCTCCAGGCCGATCCGCATAAATCGGCCCGGTGGGTATTCGCATATCCGAACTCGTGTGGTGTCTGTAAACGTTCGGCAACTCCATGACAGCGGCCAGTGATGCTGGTTCACTACTAGACAGCAATGTGATCGGCATCATTTCGGGCGGCGTAAGCGCGTTTGCCCGATATCACAGCAATCAACTAGTGAACGGAGATGTAGATGCCTGTTCGAAGCACGCCTTGGTCCGAGGGCACCCCGTGTTGGGTCGACTGCCAGGTCGACGACACGGTGAAGGCGAGCGAGTTCTACGCCGATCTGTTCGGCTGGACCATCGAGGGCGGCGGGGACGAGGCCGGCGGATATCTGATGGGGATGAAGAACGGGCAGGCTGTCGCTGGGATCGGCCCCAAGCCGCAGGCCGGGATGCCCTCGGTCTGGACGACCTACCTCGCCGCCGACAATGCCGACGCGATTGCGGAGAAGGTGGGCGCGGCAGGCGGTCAGGTCGTCATGCCCCCCTTCGACGTGCTCGACGCCGGACGAATGTTCATCGGGCTCGATACCGTCGGCGCGGCATTCGGCATCTGGCAGGCCCGTGCGCACAACGGCGCCGCCGTCCACAACGAGCACGGCGCCTACTGCTGGAACGAACTGCACACCCGGCAGCTCGACACCGCGAAGAAGTTCTACGCCGATGTCTTCGGTTTCACCTACGCCGATGTCGGCGACGGCAAGAACATGATCTACGCGATGTTCACCCCGCGCGGCGGCGAACAGGCTGCCGGCGGCATGAACGACGACACGGTGATGCCCGGCGAACCCATGCCCAGCTACTGGCTGACCTGGTTCCAGTTCGATGACGTCGACGCCGGGATGGTGCGGGTCGGCGAGCTCGGCGCGACGGTGCTGATGCCGGCCTCCGACTCTCCTGCCGGCCGGATGGCGATGGTCGCTGCGCCACAGGGCGAGGTATTCGGAATCATCGACACAAACGTGCGGGTGGGGGAGATGCCGCAGTAGACGACCGTCGCCGGACGACTTCTACGGTGTGCCCGCCTGCACTTCTCGGGATCCCCGTATTCCTCGTGAACGCGCCGGAATCCGTTGTTCCACAGAAATATTCGGGTCTTGTAAGTACGGGGATCGCCCTCGGCTGCGCGAGTGACTGGGTATCGGGGAGAAATCATGCTCGTCGTCCTGAATTCACCGTCCAATGCCGGAACCGCGCTGCAGCGGTGGCGTCCGGTAGAAGACGCGCTACGCGAACGGGATACCGATCTCACCGTCGAAATGCCCAGTGACGCAGAACAAGCCCATGAAACTGGTGCTGGCGAGCGAGCTCCGGTGCGGGTGCGATCGCCGAACCTACGGCGGTTGGTATTCGGCCACCAAGGCGGTCGTCGAATGTCTCGGTGAGGCGATGCGGATGGAGGCCGCAGGCTTCGGCATCCACGTCTCGGTCCTCGCGTCAGGGTGGACGGTCACCCCGATCATCGATTCGGCTGCGCGCGTTGCCGACCCGTCGAGGCATACACGCCGGATCGGACTTCGGTGCGAGCAGGCGTCACCGGATATCTGGAATACGGGTCCGCGGAGATGGTAGCCAGGAAGATGCGGACAGTCCTGGAAGCACCCGAACCGCGCCAAACCTACCTGTGCGGCAGCGACGTTCGGCTCGCGTTCTGGACCCGGCGATTCACGCCCGCTCGGGTCTACGAACGGCTCGTTCGCCGCTACTACGGCCTTTGACAGGAGCGTGCCCGGGCAGTACCGGTAGTATCACCTCGGCCGCACGGGCTCCCGAGAATACGGGGGCTTGTCCGGTACGTGCCGTTCGCTGGATGGTTTTCGCAGTAGCCCATCTGCCGACGACACGGCAGGAGAGGCAGCGATGACCAACCGATAGGGGCAGGCGATGGCACCGGCTCTGAGATGTCTTGTCTGGGAACTGGACAACACCCTCTGGGATGGTGTCGTCTGCGACGCGACGAGCAGCGCACCACGCCCCGCCGCCCTGCGCACGCTGCTGAAGCTCAGCGAGCGCGGCATCTGGCACGCCGTAGCCAGCCGCAGCGACCGCGACCTGACCCTCAAAAAGCTCTACCGCCACGGTCTCTACGACATGTTCTCGGCCATCGAGATCGGTTGGGGCCGCAAATCCGCGTCGATATTGCGAATCGCGCACACCCTCGGCCTGGAACTGGACACCATCGGTTTCATCGACGCCGAACCGGTGGAGCGAGCCGAGGTCGTCCGCGCACTCCCAGGCGTGCGCTGCTACGCCGCCCGCAACGCCGATGTCCTACCCGCCCTCCCCGACTTCCGCCCAGTCCCGCGCACAGGCCCATCGCCCACCCCACCCATGGGTTTCGCGAGCCTACGGGGGTAGGTGGATCAAGATCAGGTGGAAGCTGTGGCGGCATCGATCGAGTAGCCCGCTCCACCGGTGCCACCTGATCGCGATAGGTCGAGTCGCTATTCTCTGTGCGTGTCGGTGGTTGTGCCTCCAGCGAATCGGCACGCACCGATAATCACCTCGATCGGCGTGGTCGACAGCGGTGGGGGATGCGGGCGGGGAATGATGTGGCCATGGTCAATGATCCGAACGGTCCCGATATCAAGCCGCGTAGTCGCGATGTCACCGATGGTCTGGAGAAGACGGCCGCACGTGGCATGTTGCGGGCGGTGGGCATGGACGACGGCGACTGGGGCAAGTCGCAGATCGGGGTGGCCTCTTCGTGGAACGAGATCACGCCGTGCAATCTGTCGCTGGACCGGCTCGCCAAGGCTTGCAAGGAGGGGGTGTTCGCGGGCGGCGGGTATCCGATGGAATTCGGGACCATTTCGGTTTCGGACGGCATCTCCATGGGGCATGAGGGCATGCATTTCTCCCTGGTATCGCGGGAGGTGATCGCCGACAGTGTGGAAACCGTCATGCAGGCCGAGCGGCTCGACGGTTCGGTGCTGCTGGCCGGATGCGATAAATCCTTGCCCGGCATGCTGATGGCGGCGGCGCGACTGAACCTGGCGAGTGTGTTCCTGTACGCGGGCTCGATCCTGCCCGGTATCGCGAAACTCAGCGATGGCAGCGAGCGCGAAGTGACGATCATCGATGCGTTCGAGGCGGTCGGCGCCTGCTCGCGCGGTTTGATGAGCCGCGAGGATGTGGACGCCATCGAACGGGCCATCTGTCCGGGTGAGGGCGCCTGCGGCGGCATGTACACGGCCAACACCATGGCGAGCGCGGCCGAGGCATTGGGTATGTCGCTGCCCGGCAGTGCGGCACCGCCCGCGACCGATCGGCGGCGCGACGGTTACGCGCGGCGCAGCGGTGAGGCGGTGGTGGAATTGCTGCGGCGGGGAATCACGACGGCCGACATTCTCACCAAGGAGGCCTTCGAGAACGCGATCGCGGTGGTGATGGCGTTCGGCGGCTCCACCAATGCCGTACTGCATCTGCTGGCGATCGCCCACGACGCGAAAGTCGATCTGGCACTCGAGGACTTCGCGCGCATCGGCCGCCGGGTGCCGCACCTCGCCGATGTGAAACCCTTCGGGCGACATGTGATGACCGATGTCGACCGGATCGGCGGCGTGCCGGTGATGATGAAGGCGCTGCTCGATGCCGGACTGGTGCACGGCGACTGCCTGACCGTCACCGGTCGCACGGTCGCGGAGAACCTCGCCACCATCGCGCCGCCCGATCCCGACGGAAAAGTGGTGCGGGCCATGGCATCTCCGATCCACCCGACCGGTGGCATCACCATCCTCGCCGGATCGCTCGCGCCCGGCGGCGCGGTGGTCAAGTCGGCAGGCTTCGATTCGGACGTATTCATAGGTACGGCACGGGTTTTCGATCGCGAGCGGGCGGCGATGGACGCGCTAGAGGACGGCACGATCACCACGGGCGATGTGGTGGTCATCCGCTACGAGGGCCCCAAGGGCGGTCCCGGCATGCGCGAGATGCTCGCGATCACCGCGGCCATCAAGGGTGCGGGCCTCGGCAAGGACGTGCTGTTGCTGACCGACGGACGCTTCTCCGGCGGCACCACCGGTCTCTGCGTCGGCCATGTCGCTCCCGAGGCGGTCGATGCCGGGCCGATCGCTTTCGTCCACGACGGCGACCAGATCCGCCTCGACGTTGCCGCAGGCACCCTCGACCTTCTCATCGCCCCTGAAGAACTCGACCGCCGCCGCGAAGGCTGGAAACCCTTGCCGCCCCGCTACACCCGTGGCGTGCTCGCCAAATACTCGAAGTTGGTCGGCTCGGCGTCCTTCGGTGCGGTCTGCGACTGAAGCAGGAGTCGACGACAGTCGATCCCGTTGGCCGGATCGGCTGTCGAGGTGAGTCACATGGTGGTTCGGATGCATTCGGTAAGCGACCATTCGGCTCGCCCGCACGATAAGCCCACCTGTCTTACCGAGGTCTCGGAATCTTTGCGACGCGCTCGCCGAGTATTCGAAGTTGGTCGGTTCGGCGTCCTCGGGTGTCGTCTGCGACTGAAGTCGCCTTCGTCAGTTGGGTGGCGGCGTACTGCGCGACACCTGAATTCCTCTGGCTCAGGGCAATTCGGGAAGGACGGCGATCTCCAGGTGCCGCAGGCGGGTCGGATCGGCGATCACCTCGTAGCCCGCGATCCGGTCGTCTGCGACCGTAACCGCCAACGCGAGCAGCAGTTTGCCGCGCGGCGCGATAATGATCCCGACCGCGCCGTCGACCAGCGCGAGCGTGGCGACCTGGGAGCGGCGGCGCAGGATGACGGTCTCGCGGGCCACCGCCTGCGCACCCCGCGCGACCGGCGCCGTTCCCGAGGGCAGCGCGGCCGGATCGGCGGTACGCACCACATCGGGCGCGAGGACCGCGAGCAGTGCGTCGAGATCGCCACTGCGGGCGGCGGCGAGGAAGGCATCCACGACATGTCGCTGCCGCGCGAGTTCGGCGGTGGACGCGCTCGCACCGCCGTGTGCCCGGGTCCGAGCCCGGCTGGCGAGCTTCTTGGTGGCGACGCTGGTGCGCCCGACGATCGGTGCGATCTGATCGAAGGGAACGGCGAACATATCGTGCAACACGAACGCCACCCGCTCATCCGGACCGAGCGTATCCAGCACCACCAATAGCGCGCGCCCGACCGAATCGATCAGCACTGCTTCGCTTTCCGGATCGCGGTCGTAGGCGGCGTCGCCGAGTTCAGCGAGCCGATCGATCGGATCCTCGCGCCGGGCGGTTCGCGAGCGCAGCATATCGAGACATATCCGGGAGACCACCGTGGTCAACCACCCCGCCAGATTCTCGACCTCGCTCGTGTCGGAGCGGTCCAGCCGCAGCCAGGCCTCCTGCACGGCGTCCTCGGCTTCACTGGCCGATCCGAGCATTCGGTAGGCGACCGCGTGCAGGTGATCGCGGTGCGTCTCGAATCGTCGCGCCAACAACTCCTGTGCGTGCATCGGTCACCTTTCGCGGTCGGCATTCGTCACGTGAATAGGGCGATCGGGTGTCCCACCCACGATCGCAGACCCGCTGAACCGAGATACCTGGAGGGTAGTTCCCATGTTTGTCGCATATGCCGTCGTCACCATCCTCGCCGCCGCAGCCGCATTCGCCGCCACCGGCTTCGATATCGTCAAAGCGGAACAGGTGCACGAGACCATGCGCGGCTACGGCCTCCCACGATGGACTCTCAACCCGTTGGCCATCCTGAAAGCCCTCGGCGGCCTCGGCCTCCTGATCGGCCTGGCCTACCCGCCACTCGGGCTCACTGCCGCCCTCTGCCTGGTCCTCTACTTCCTCGGCGCGGAAATCACCATCGTCCGAGCCAAGCTGTACGCCGACATCGCGTATCCCATGCCCTACCTGCTGCTGTCGGCAGGCTCCCTGGCCCTGTTCGCCTACGCCTGACGCCGCCCCACGCCCGCGATCGAGCCCGCGGCGCTGCTGGGTGTTGTCGTGCTGCTGGGTGTTGTCGTGCTATCGGGTGTCGATATGCGGCTGGAGGTTGTTGTACTGCCGAGTGTCATCGCCCTGCTGGGTGTTGTCGTGCTGCTCGGTGCCGCTGCGCTCCCGAATATCGGCGCGCCGCCGGACGTCGCTGTCCTGCTGGGTGTCATTGTCCTGCGCGGTGCTGCCGCACCACTTTCGACGGAGACCAGAAGACTCGCCTCGACGAGGCGAGTCACTGCGGCACAACACCAATCGGTGAGGCGAACGCTTTGACATTCGGTGCGGCACAGCACGTTATGCGCACAAGCATGCAATGCGATATTGTATGGCATGCCATTTCGAGCCCGATCTGTGGCACGAACTCGGGGCCACTGATTCCCTTGCTGCCCGGCACATTCCGCCGCCGCGAAGAGTCCCGTGGGGCCCGACCGGCAACCCAATGGTGGTCTATCGAAACTCTTCGCCTGCGGCAGTGTGCTAACCATGCAGAATGAACTGAGCCGCTTGCTCGCCGATGAACACACTCGGCGCATGCGTATGCCCGCGGATCAGCAACGGCATCACCGACGCGTCCGCAACGCGGAGTCCTTGCACCCCACGCACTTCCAGTCGCGGCGTCACGACACTGCCCGCATCGGTACCCATCCGGCAGGTGCCGACCGGGTGATACAGGGTGTGCGAGTAGCCGTTCAGTGTCAATTCCATCGCGGCTTCGAGCTCGGCCGGAGCCTGCGGAGGATAGATCAGCGGCCCGAGTGCCGCCTTCAGAGCTGGCGCAGCGGCCAGTTCGGCGCACACGCGCAGACCAGACATGATCGCGGCCCGGTCCGCGCCACCGCTATCGGAGAGATAGCGTGGGTCGATGATCGGTTTGGCGGTGGGATCACCGGAACCCAGCGAGATCCGGCCGCGGCTGTGCGGCCGCAACAGCACCGTCGCCAGCACAACCCCGTGCTCGGTCGGATCCACGAGACCCTCGTAGAAGAAGGGCGCGGGCGCGAAAATCAGCTCCAGATCGGGCAATTCGAGATCGGACCGGCTGCGGATGAAACCGTAGGCCTCACCGACATTGGAGGTGAGCATGCCGCGGTGTCGGATCAGATAATCGAGCAGCTGACGTGGCTTCTCCGCCGTGAACAGCGAATCGGATTCCACGCCGTAGCCGAGCGCCGCAACCAGGTGGTCCTGCAGATTGGCGCCCACCTCGGGCGCATTGTGCACAAGCGGAATGTGATGGCGGGCCAGCTCGTCCGGATCGCCGATACCCGAGAGCATGAGCAGCTGCGGGCTATTGATCGCACCACCGCAGAGCAACACCTCACGCCTGGCGGACACCGTTTGTATGACGCCGTCCTTGCGGTACTCCACACCCGTCGCGCGCCGCCCTCCGGTCGGCGAGGTTTCGAAGATGATCCGCGACGCGAGCGCCTCGGTACAGACGGTGAGATTCGCACGGCGCATCGCGGGCTTCAGATACCCGTCGGCCGTACTCCACCGCCTGCCGCCGCGCTGGGTGACCATGGTCTCGCTGAAGCCCTCCGGCTGCGGCCGATTCGGTGGCTCCACAAGGAATCCGGATTCCTTGGCCGCGGCCAAATATGCCGCGGTCAAAGCGCGCGGACTGCGCTGCCGCGAAATATGCAGCGGCCCGGTCGCACCCTCATCCGGATACTGGGCGTCCTCGACTGACTCGATCTTGCGGAACTGCTCTACCGCCGCCGCGAACCCCCACTCGTCTCCGGCCAGCAGTGCCCACTCGGCGTAGTCGGCACGGAATCCGCGCACCCACATCATCGCGTTCATCGACGACGATCCGCCGAACATTTTCCCGCGCGGCCAGTAGATCTGCCGATTCTTCAGCTCGGGCTGCGGTTCGGTGAGGTAGTCCCAATCCACCTCCGAGCGGAACAGCTTGGCGAATGCCGCCGGGATATGGACGAACCTGTTCTTGTCCGGCGGTCCGGCCTCGAGCACCACCACCGAAACATCCGGATCGTCGCTGAGCCGGTTGGCCAGAACCGCGCCGGCCGATCCGGAACCGACGATCACATAATCCACGGTAACCCCTGCTTGCACTATCCCTCTCCGATCTGCACTGCGTATGGCAAACATACGAGTACGACGCGGCCTCGGGTTCGGTTTCGGTGACAAACCGGCCATGTTTCGCGGATCGGACCTGGCTATCTGCGCCTGGTCAGCGGCGGTCGCAGCCCGAGATGTTCGCGCAGGGTGGTGCCTGTGTAGGCGGTGCGATAGGACCCGCGCTCCTGCAATTCAGGAATCAGCCAGTCGACGATCTCGTCGAGTCCGGTCGGCACCAGATACGGCGAGATATTGAACCCGTGGGTCGCACCGTGGCGGACCCACCGGGTGAGTTCGTCGGCGACCTGGCTCGGTGTCCCGGCGAATCCGGACCGCTGCGAGGTCTCGATGGCGACCTGGCGCAGCGACAGATTCTTGGCCTCGGCCAGCGCCCGCCACTGCCGGGCGATCGCCACCGGATCCTGACCGTCGCGCTGTGCGCCGCGCTCGCCCGAAATCACCCGGGGCTGTGGGTCGTCCGCGGGCAGCGGACCGTCCGGATCGAGATCCGACAGATCGCGACCCCACACCTGCCCGACCAGGGAAAGCGCGGTCTGTCCGGTGAATTGGCCCTCCAGCACCCAGCGCGCCTTCTCCTCGACCTCGGATTCCCGCTCCGCCAAAACGATCTGGGTGCCGGGCAGGATCTTGATGTCATCGGCCGGTCGGCCCGCGCGTTCCAGGCGTGCTCGAATATCGTTCGCGAATGCGAGCGCGGCGTCGAAATGTGTTCCGTGCCTGGAGAAGATGACCTCCGCATGGGTCGCCGCGAAATCGCGGCCCGCTGGTGAATCACCGGCTTGGAAGATCACCGGATGGCCCTGGGCGCTGCGTGGCAGCGTCGGCGTGATCGATACTTGGAAGTGCTCGTTGTCGCGGGTCACCGTCCGCACCGAATCCGATGCGGCCCAATCGGTGTCGTGACGCGAGGTCGCGATCGCATTATCGGCCCAGGCATCCCAGATCTCGCGGGCCGTCCGGATGAATTCGGCCGCGCGCTCGTAGCGCTGCGCGTGGTCGAGGAAACCGCCGCGCCGGAAATTCGCACCGGTCCAGGCATTGTCGGTGGTGACCGCGTTCCAGCCTGCACGGCCGCCGGACAGCAGATCCAGGCCCGCGAGTCGGCGGGCGAGATCGGCGGGTTCGTTGTAGGTGGTGTTCTGCGTGGCGACCAGACCGATCCGGCTGGTGATGCCGGCCAGCGCCGCCAACTGGGCAATGGCGTCGGGACGCCCGGCGATATCGGTATCGAGGAGCTTTCCGTTCTGCTCGCGTAGGCGCAGGCCCTCACCGAGGAAGAATGCGTCGAAGAGTCCGCGCTCGGCCGTGGTGACGATCCGCCGGAAGGTTTCGAAGTCGATCTGTGAGCCGCTGCTCGAATCCGACCAGATGGTGCTGTGGTTGACGCCCTGGAAGAAGACGCCGAAATGAACCTGTGCGTCGGGGAAAGGAACCTCGGACATCATTGCTGATCCTTCGCATAGCGGTTGATCGGCCGCTCCAGGCCGAGATTGGCGCGCAGGGTCGAACCCGGCACCGGACGGTGGGCGACGCCGGCGCGGAACAGGGCGGGCAGGCCGTAGCGCGCCAGCGCCGGGAGGTCTTCGTCGATGACGGCCGGATGCAGGCGCACGCCGTCGACATGGCGAGCGAGTTCGGTAATGAGGCGCACGAGTTCGGCCGGGGAGCCCGAGAACGCCAGGCGCTCGGTGCGATTCGCGGCCGCGTGCTTGCCCAGGTCGGCGAGTCGTTCGGCGGCCGTCGCGTGCGGAATGTCCAGGGCGACATCGAGTTCCGCGAACACCAGCGCACCGGTGGCCCGCGCGTGGTCCGCGGCGGCGAGGGTCTGAGCGAGGTCGGCTCCGGTGACCAGGACGACGTCGGCATCAGCGGTGTCGTGCGCGAAGACGACCACCTGCCCCTGCGGTGGCCGCGGCACAATCGCCGGACCCTTCACCGAGAACGTTTCGCCGCTGAAGTCGATGTAGTGCAGCTTGTCTCGATCCAAGAATCGGCTCGCCGTATAGTCGCGCACCACGGCGTCGTCTTCCCACGAATCCCACAGCCGACGCGCGGCCTCGATCGAATCTCGTTGTTCGCGTGCGAGTTCCGCCTCAGCTGTGCGTGGCGGGCGTCCCCAGGTGGTGGCGGCTGCGGGGTCGGTCGTGGCGATCCACCCGCCGCGCCCACGCGAGGCGTAATCGAGCGTGGCCAGTTGTGACGACGTGTGGAACGGCTCGGCGTAAGTGGTCGCGACCGTGGCTACCAGGCCGATGGTGCTGGTTGTCGCCGCGACGAACGAAGCGCGCGTCACCCCGTCGATCCGCCCCGCCGGATGCCCGGTGGGTGGCAGGATCGAATCGTCGAAGGTGGCGAGGGTGAAACCGGCATTCTCGGCGGCGCTCACCCGTTTGCGCAGCGTATTTCCGGTGAGCAACTGGTCGGGCGCATGTGCGGCCCGCCGCCACGCGGCCGGGTGATATCCCTCGCCATCCAGTTCGATGCCCACCGCGAAGACATTTCTGCTCATTGGTATGACAATCGTCAAACTTGGCCGCCACCGCCATGATTTGCGTCGCGATGATCCGAATCGACGATCGCGAGATGGCGGTGATCCCGGAGTCGCCACCGAGCGAATCCGGGATCGATTGCACTACCGCGCGGCGCGGGCAGACAGCGCAGCGGCAACCAAAACTGTGACACCCTCCGCAATGGCGGTGCCGCCCAACGCATGTGCGGCCGAGTGCGCCGTACTGCCGATGAGGCCGAGGAATACCGACCCGAAGCAGGCGATACCGACCACGATGCCGAGTTGCACACTGGTCACCAGAATGCCGCTGGCATCGGCCGCGAGGGCCATCGGAATCCTGGCCAGGGTGCGGGTCATCAGCGGGCTGAAGGCCAGGCCGAAACCGATGCCCTGGATCCCGAAGACGACCAGCGGCAGCGGACCGAAGTCGGCGCCGTTGCGCAGCATCATGCCCAACGCCACCATGGTGGCCGCGGCTCCCACCAGGCCGAAGGGAATCATGTTGGCGTGCAGGCGATGTGGGATGCGCTCCCAGTTCAAACTGGCCAGCGCGAAGGTCGCGCCCATCGGGATGAACAGCAGACCCGCGTGTAGTGCGGTGTAGCCGAGGGTGCTCTGCAGGTGGATCGCCATGACGAACATCCAGCCACCGAAGGTCGCCATGATCGTGAAGAGCGTGCCCGCGGTGAGCGCCAGGCCCGGCGATTTCAGCACCCGCTGTGCGAACAGCGGTTCACCGTCGCGGGCCGCGACCGCCCGCTCTATCGCAACGAACATTCCGACACCGATCACGCCGGCACCCAACGTGATCCATGTCCACAGCGGCCAGTTCTGCTCATGCCCCAGCACCAGCGGCAACACGAGCAGCAGCACCGAGATGGTGAGCATGGTCAGACCCGCGAGATCGAGTTTCCGATCGAATCGCGCAGCGGCCGTTGGCAGTACCCGCGGCGCAATCAACAGAAGCACCGCACCGATCGGCACATTCACCAGGAACACGCCGCGCCAGCTACTCCCGAAAAGGTCGGCATTGACGATCAATCCGCCCGCCACCTGACCGACGACCATGCCGCCGGAAATGATCGCCGAGTACGCGCTGAGCGCCTTGGCCCTGGCATTACCGGTGAAATTCCGCTGGATCATGGTCATGATCTGCGGAATCATCGCGGCGGCCCCCGCGCCCTGCAGGAACCGGAATACGATGAGCGAGAACTCATTCCAGGCCAACCCACAGGCCAGTGAGGCGACGGTGAACACCGCGAGCCCGGTTATGAAGGTGTGGCGCTGAGTGAACCGATCACCCAATCGCGCACCGGTCACGAGCAGCACCGCATAGGCGATCACATACCCCGCGACGATCAACTGCAGTGCGGATCCACTGGTATGCAATGACGTACGAATAGAAGGAATGGCGACATTCACGATCGAGGCATCGAGTACCGCCATGAACTGCCCGGTGAGCAATACCGCGAGCACCGCGATGGTCCGCCGCGCACCGAACGCGGCGGGTTGAACTGCCGATTCCGCAACGGCCGACGTGGCCGCAGCGTTACCCGGCTGCAAGGTCTGAGTCATGTCATGAGCTTGCAACCGATCCGACACCAGTAACAGGAGTCCGATAATACTGGTACTGGCAACACCTGGATACCGACCGGGGAAGCGGGATCGTCATGGTTTCAGCATCGCAAAGCGCCGCGCAGCGCAATGATATGGCCAGGCCCGTTGCCGAAAATGGACCGCCCTGGAATATTTAGCCAGGCTAACGGGTTACTGGATACAGGCGTCTTCAATCTGAACAGAACAACCGACGGTTGACATGCGATCGAAGGAGGCTGGCCATGATTATTGATACGCGGATGGAACAGGTCATGAACCGCATCGCCGACCTGTACGCCACCTATCCGGACATTCGCAACGCGCGACCGAAACCGGAGACTTTCGCCGCGATCCGAGAACCCGGAATGCGGCCATCGCAGATCGTGGCTACGGTCGTGGCGGCCTACGCCGACCGGCCCGCGCTCGGGCACCGGGTCCTCGAACCCGCCACGGACGAGTCCGGACGGTGCACGCTGCAACCGCTGCCCGAATTCGCCACCATCACTTACGGCGAGTTGTGGGCGCGCGTCGGTGCGATCGCCGCAGCCTGGCATCACAATCCCGACAACCCCGTCAAAGCGGGTGACTTCATCGCGACACTCGGCTTCACCAGCGGCGACTACACCACGCTCGATCTGGCCTGTCTATATCTCGGCGCGGTCGCGGTGCCGCTGCAGGCAGGTGCGGCACCGAAGCAATTGTCGGCGATCATTGCCGAGACCGAACCACGCATCCTCGCCGCGACACCCGAGACTCTCACTACCGCAGTGGAATGCGTGCTCGCGGGTCCGACGCCGGAACGCCTCGTAGTCTTCGATTACCACCCCGAGGACGATGATCAGCGCGACGCATTCGAATCCGCCCGCGACCGCTTGGCGAACACGCCGATAGTGGTGGAATCGCTGGAGTCGGTAGTCGAACGCGGCGGTACCCTGCCGCCCGCGCCGCTGTTCGTACCCGACGACGATGACGCTTTGGAGCTGCTGATCTACACTTCCGGCAGCACCGGAACCCCCAAGGGCGCGATGTACACCAGCCGGTTGGTAACCGCCATGTGGTTGGTCCAGCCGGAGGTCGGGGGGATCGGCCTGAACTACATGCCGATGAGCCACATGGCCGGACGCATGTCGCTCTACGGCGTGCTGGCCCGCGGCGGCACGGCGTATTTCACGGCCAAGAGTGATGTATCGACGCTTTTCGAGGATATCGGCCTCGTTCGGCCGACCGAGATGTTCTTCGTGCCACGCGTGTGCGATATGGTTTTCCAGCGCTATCAGAGCGAAATGGCACTTCGCGCCGAACCGGGCATCGACCGCGCCGAATTAGACCGTGCGGTGAAAACCGAACTGCGCGAGAACTTTCTGGGCGGCCGATTCCTATCGCCCATCGTCGGTAGTGCGCCACTGGCCGCCGAGATGAAGACATTCATGGAATCGGTCATCGAGATGGACCTGCACGATGGCTACGGTTCGACCGAGGCGGGGGGCGCCGTCATGGTCGACAATGTGATCCACCGTCCACCTGTGCTCGACTACAAGCTGGTGGACGTGCCGGAGCTGGGATATTTCGGTACCGACCAGCCGCATCCGCGCGGTGAGTTGCTGCTGAAGACCAGCACCATGATTCCCGGATACTACAAGCGCCCCGAGGTCACCGCAGAGATATTCGACGCGGACGGGTTCTACCGGACCGGTGACATCGTGGCCGAGCTCGGACCCGATGAACTCGTGTACCTCGACCGTCGCAATAATGTGCTGAAGCTTTCTCAAGGCGAATTCGTCGCGGTCGCACACCTGGAAGCCGTATATGCCAGCAGCCCGCTGCTCGAGCAGATCTTCGTATACGGCAGCAGTGAGCGCGCCTACCTGCTCGCGGTTGTCGTCCCGACCGAAGAGACGCTCCGTAGCGCAGATCCCAAAGCGGCACTGAGTGATTCGCTGCAGCGCATCGCCAAGGAGGCCGATCTGGAGTCGTACGAGATCCCACGCGACTTCCTTATCGAAACCGAACGTTTCACCACCGAAAACGGTCTGCTCTCCGGTATCGGTAAGTTGTTGCGTCCCAAGTTGATCGAGCGCTACGGCGAGCGGCTGCAGCAGCTGTACACCGACCTGGCCGAAGGGCAGGCGAACGAACTGCTCACACTGCGCCACGACGCCGCCGACCTGCCGGTTCTGGAAACCGTGAGCCGAGCCGCGCAGGCATTGCTCGGTTGTGCGACAACCGATCTACGACCGGATGCGCATTTCACCGATCTGGGCGGCGATTCCCTGTCGGCGCTGTCATTTTCTAATCTGCTGCGCGATATTTTCGCCGTCGATGTACCGGTGGGCGTTATCGTCAGCCCGGCCAACGGATTACGTGAGTTGGCGGAGTATGTCGAGTCGGCGCAGGCGTCCGGCGCCATCCGGCCCACCTTCGCCGCGGTCCATACCCACGGCGGCGTCGCGCGTGCGGATGAACTGACACTGGACAAGTTCATCGACGCGCAAACACTATCCGGCGCAACGACTCTCCCGCACACGACCGAGACGCAAATGGTGCTGCTGACCGGCGCCAACGGCTACCTCGGCCGCTTCCTCTGCCTGGAATGGCTCGAGCGACTCGACACGACGGGCGGCACACTCATCTGCATCATCCGCGGCAGAGACGTCGCGGCAGCGCGCAAGCGTCTCGACGATGCCTTCGACAGCGGTGATCCGGACCTGCTGCGGCACTACCGCGAGCTGGCGGCCCGCCGCCTCGAAGTGCTGCCCGGTGATATCGGCGAGCCGAATCTCGGTCTGGACGATGTGACGTGGCATCGGCTGGCCGACACCGTCGATCTGATCGTGCATCCCGCCGCGCTGGTCAACCACGTCCTGCCCTACGACCAGCTGTTCGGCCCCAATGTCGTCGGTACCGCTGAACTGATCCGCCTGGCCATCACCACCCGGATCAAGCCCGTTACGTATCTGTCCACAGTGGCCGTCGCCGCCCAGATCCAGCCGTCGTCCTTCGAGGAGGACGGCGACATCCGCGAAATAAGCGCCACGCGTGCCATCGACGACAGCTACGCCAACGGCTACGGCAACAGCAAATGGGCGGGGGAGGTCCTGCTGCGGGAGGCACACGATCTGTGCGGACTTCCGGTCGCCGTCTTCCGATCCGATATGATCCTGGCGCACAGCCGATTCGGTGGCCAGCTCAATATTCCGGATATGTTCACCCGGCTGCTGCTGAGTCTGGTGGCCACCGGCATCGCCCCGTACTCCTTCTACGAGACCGATGCCGACGGCAAGCGCCAACGCGCACACTACGACGGGCTGCCCGTCGACTTCACCGCCGAATCGATCACCGCCATCGGCGTCCAGGCGCGCACCGATTTCCACACCTTCGATGTCCTCAACCCGCACGACGACGGCGTCTCCCTCGACGAATTCGTCGACTGGCTCATCGAATCCGGCCACCCCATCCGCCGGATCGACGACTATCAGGAATGGTTGAGCCGATTCGAAACCGCACTGCGCGGTCTCCCCGAGAAACAGCGCCAGGCCTCGCTGCTACCGCTGCTGCACGCCTACACCCGACCCGCTCGGCCGATCCATGGCGCCGTCATCCCGGCAAAGGGGTTCACCGCTGCCGTACAAGCCGCCGAAGTCGGTGTCGAAAGAGATATTCCGCATCTGACCCCTGAGCTCATCGACAAATACGTCAGCGATCTGCGGTTGCGTGGGCTGCTGTAGTCAGGTGAGCTCGAGAATGGTGATGGTGAGTCGAGTGGCGTAGTCGACCACCTCGTCGCGATTTGCCTCGACATCGCCGTCGAGCCAATCGAGGAACAGTGCGACGAGTGCGCCGGATATCGCGCTGACCGGCAGCGGAATCCGGCCCGGTGCGGCAGCGAAGCGCGCGGCCTGCGCCGGTGCGTTATCGCAGTTCAACGGGGCTGAAGCGAGGGGTGCGGCCGGCACTGCCGTGGCTGACCGCACCTGGCCCGATAGCCTGTGGGTATGCGCAAGCAGTCACCGAAGCTATCGAGTCACGTGGATGCGTGGCTGGTGGCGCGAAGTGCCCGGGTGCGGCCGACCCCTGCCGATCGGTTCCTGCGAACATTGAGCATGAGCGCCGACCACAGTCGCCTGTGGCTGGTCGTGGCGGCGCTGATGTCGATGGGCGGCCGAGCGCCGCGACGGGCGGCAGTGCGCGGGCTGCTCTCGGTCGCGCTGGCCAGTTCGGTGGCAAACGGCATCGCGAAGCCGCTGTTTCCGCGCCGCCGACCGCCGGACGAGTCGGTGCCGTTCGTGCGACGGCTGGTGAAACCGCCGGTGTCCTCCTCGTTCCCCTCCGGCCACTCCGCCTCCGCGGCGGCCTTCGCAACCGGCGTCGCCCTCGAATCTCCGGCCGCCGCGGTCGTTGTCGCGCCGATAGCGGCGGCCGTCGGCTACTCACGCGTACACATCGGCGTGCATTGGCCCTCCGATGTGATCGCGGGCGCGGCACTGGGCAGTGCGATCGCCCTCGGTACCCGGCGCTGGTGGGCGCAGCGCGACGATGAGCCCGCCGAGCTGGGTCCGCGTGAACGAATCACGGCTATGCGCAACGGATTCGGGCTGCTGCTCGTCGTCAATACCGATTCGGGCAGCGGCGCCGACTCGGAGCAACTGCAGTTACTACACGAAAACCTGCCCGCCGCTGAGGTTTTGGCGGTGACCGAAGACCTCACCGCCCAGCTCGCCGAACGTGCCCGCGGCCACCACGTCGCCGCACTCGGCGTATTCGGCGGCGACGGAACAGTTTCGGCCGTCGCGGCAGCGGCAGTCGAACATCGGCTGCCCCTGGCGGTATTCGCCGGTGGCACCCTCAACCATTTCGCCCGCGACACCGGGGTCGAGCACCCCGAGCACACTTTGGCCGCACTGGAATCCGGCGACGCGGTCCGAACCGATACCGCCGAGGTGCGATCCGACAGACTCGGCCCGCGCACCTTCGTCAATACCGCAAGCCTGGGCGGCTATCCCGACTTCGTCCGCATCCGCGAACACTGGGAGCCACGCCTCGGTAAATGGCCCGCCGCGGGAATTGCCATGGTGCGCGTGCTGTTTCGGGCCCAACCGCTCCCGACGACCATCGACGGCACCCGCACCGCCATCTGGATGCTGTTCGTCGGAAACGGCCACTACCGTCCCGCCCACCAGATCCCGATGTCGCGTCCCGCGCTGCGCCACGGCACGCTCGACATCCGATATCTGCGTGCGGACCTGCCGTTTTCCCGAACCCGGCTGATCTGGGCCACCCTCACCGGCACCCTCGACCGCTCCGCGACCTATGTCAACCGCCGCGCCGACCGGCTGACCGTGCACGTCGACGGTGGCGCGGTCGCCCTGGCCACCGACGGCGAGGTCGAGCACCGCGGCAACGACTTCACCTTCACCAGCCGCCCCGCGACGCTCACACTGTTCCGCCGACCGGAGCCGAGTTGATTCGGCGCGTCAGTTCGCGACCACCCGGACCGTCCGCATCGAACTGTCGGCGGCATCCGGCACCATCATTCCGGCGCGAACGCCGGTGACCAGGTAGTCGATCACGGCCTCGTTCAGCCTCTCCCCAGGCACCGCGACCGGTATGCCGGGCGGATACGGCGTGAGCTGTTCGGCGACGATCCGCCCGGCAGCGGACTTCATCTCGACCGTATCGACGGCCCCGAAGAACGCGTCGCGGGGTAGCATCGTGGTATCGAGTTCGAGATCTTGCGGATCGGGAAGTCGAATCGGTTCCGGCGCAGGAATTTCCGGGGCCGCCGCGCTCAGCGACATCAGTGCATCGAGCAGCCGCCTGGTGGTGGACTCGTCGTCGGCCATCGACAGCGTCGCCATGATCCGGCGGTGATCGCTGAGTCCGACGTCGATGCGCGCGTGCTCCCGCAGCCAATCGGCACACTGATAGCCGGACAGCCCGAGCTCGTCGACATCGATGAGGACCTGCAGCCGGTCCAGGTCGTGCGACGCCTCAGCGCCGAGCAACTCGTCCTCCATTACGTGCAATCCCGGAATGTCCTCGATATCGGCGCGTAGTTGTCCGGCCAATTTCAGTGTGGTGCCGAGCAATTCGTTACCGTGCTCGACCATCTGACGTCGCCACCCGTCCAATGCCGCGTACACCATGACATTCGGGCTGGTGGTCATCAAGAGATCGGCACATGCCGACAGACGCTCGCGTTCGACCAGATCGCCCTGCAGATGGAAGACCGAACCCTGCTCGAACCCACTGCCCATCTTGTGCACGCTGACCACACAGACATCCGCGCCCGCATCCATTGCCCACGTGGGCAATTCGTCGTGGAACGGTAGATGCGCGCCCCACGCCTCATCGACGATGAGCGGCTTACCACGCTCGTGGCACACCTCCGCGATACCCCGGATATCGGCGCACGTTCCGTATGGACTCGGGCTGACGATCAAGGTCCCCGCCGCATCCGGATAGCGCTCCCAGGTTTCGCGGATCCGCTCGGGCGACGGCGGATGGGACAGGTGCCGCTCGGCATCCCAGCGCGGGGTGATCCAGCGCGGCTGCACACCGGAGAAGATCAAACCGGCAACGATCGACTTGTGACTGTCGCGCGCTACCAGCAGCCCCGGTGAACCTCCCGCGACCGCCATCATCGCCGCCTTGACCGACAGTGAACTACCGCAGGTCGAAAAGAACGCGTAGTCGGCGCCGACCGCGTCGGCCATCAACTCCTCGGCGCGCGCCAGGTAGCCACCGCTTGCCCGGCGGTCGTCGAGTCCGCTGTTGCCGAGGACATCCGAACCGAATGTCTCGGCGCCGAGGATGCGTCGCACACGCTCGTCCGCGCCGCGGCCCTGTCGGTGGCCGGGCGGGGTGAAACCGTATCGGCCCAGCTCACGGTATTCGACCAGGGCTTCGAGTAGAGGGGCTCTGGCATGGTCCATAGTGCCGACCTACCCAGGGGCGCAGGTAGCAAACGGCTCGGTGGCGAGTTTGCCCGTGGCGCGCTGGTCGGCCTTCGGAGGAAGATGTGTAGTACTCCGCCGCAGAAATGAGGTGCACGATGGGAAAGCTGGATCAGAATGTGATCGATCTGCTGACCGACCAGCACGAGCAGATCCGGCGCCTGCTCGAGAAGCTGAAATCGGGCCAGGACGATAGGCGGGAACTGTTCACCGAGCTGGTGCGCCTACTCGCGGTACACGAAACCGCCGAGGAGGAGGTCGTGCATGCGGTGGCACGGCGCGCGGCTTTCGGCGCCGACGACATCATCGGCCCCAGACTGGCCGAGGAAAACGCGCTGAAGCACGCACTGGCCGAACTGTACGACATGGGCGTCGACCATCCGGATTTCGATGCGAAGCTCGCCGCATTGGCCGATAAGATCTCCGCACATGCCGCACACGAGGAGACCGAGGAATTCCCCTTCCTGCTCAAACAGTTCTCGGTCAACCAACTCGAACGCTGGGCCGGCATGGTGCGCGCCGCCGAGAGACTCGCCCCGACCCGCCCGCACCCCCGTGCGGGAGAGACCGGACTGGCGAACCTCGTGATGAGCCCGCCATTGGCCGTATTCGACCGAGCGCGGGACGTCCTTCGCGATATTCGCTCGCACTGAAGCCATTGCCGGCACCTGGAATATCGCTGGCGGGATTCGGGACGATCGCGTACGACAGCATCGCGTAGCGATTCGATGACTCGCGCCTCTACTCCGGAACCGCTGCCATCCAGGTGATTGCGCGCGGCTCGAGTCGGCGACTCGCTGTGGGTGATCGAATGGGTCGGGTCGGCTAGCGTCGGCGGGTTGAGTTGCGTCAGTTGCGGTACTTCAGTTGGAGGCCACCGAAGCGGGGGTGGACCCAAACCGCCCAAGAATTCGGACACCTCGTTGTTCGTCGGATTCGTCATGTCGCCGAACTGCTCTGTGTGCATCCATTCGTCACCTTCTGATCACCCAGGTGTCTGCAGGCCGTGAGTGGCTGGAAACAGCCAAAACGGCGAGATCCGATAAGATCATTCGCGCAGCTCGATAAGACGGCTCAGGTGGTTTCCGGCGTGGAAGCGGCGCGAGTCCGGTCTGCGGCTTCTGCATCCGCGTAGCAGGTGATGTCTGTATCCGGCATGGTCCCCACGCTGAAGTATGTATTGATCGTGTTGTTCACGCAGTTGCTCAGTTCGGGCCGGAATGTCATGTGGATACGGACATCCTGCAGCGTCACCATCCGTGACTCGGACATGTCCTGATGCAATCGGACGCCGTGGGCATAAGGAGTTCGGGGATCTCCCGTCGCCTGCAAGATGAGCGCGGGCACCGAATTCCGGACGACAGTCGGAGGCTCGACCGGCCGAGGCCAGAAGGCGCACGGCTGGATGTTGTTCGCCAGCGCGCCGAACACCGGCTGCGTGGCGCGGGTCTCTTCGATGTTGCGCCAGTACCAGGTCGGATCAATCGGTGCCCCGACGTCGCCGCAGGCGATCTGTGCAAGCACCGAGTTCTCGTTGTCGCGCAGCGCCTCCACGATGGCGCGAAGCCGGGGTGTTCGCGATGTGGTGGGCGGACCGCCGGCGGCGTCGGCGATCTCCCGCACGGTTGCGGCCATCGCTTCGTTCAGCCGGAAGTTCATCAGCAATCCGTGCAGGATGAACGGAAGCCAGTGATCGTCGATGGCAAACCCATCGATGACAATGGGTTGGCGTGCGGCGATGCGAACGAGGTCCTCGATCTTCGCCCGCACCTGCTGCGGAGTCGCACCGAGCCGGAACTCGTCATCCCGACCGGAAACCCAGCCGGCCCAGTCGTCCAGCGCGATCTCGTCTGCCGGACCCCAATCCTGAACCAAGCCCTCCCAATACCGGTCCGGGTCGATCGAGCTATCGAGCACGACGCGGTCACTCCTGTCGGGGAACATCTGCGTGAACACGGCACCGAGGTAGGTGCCATAGGACACGCCGTAGAAGTTGACCTTCTCCTCACCGAGGGCGCCTCGCGCAATGTCCATGTCACGTGCGGTGTTGCGAGTGGTGAACTGCCTCAACTTGTTCGGATCACGAATCAGGCAGGTCGCGGCCATCCCCGCGGACTGAACGGTGTCGTGCACGAATCCCAGCGGATCCAGACCCGCCGACCGAATCATCTCGCCTACCGGCCACCCGCACCTCGGACTCCGACCGGATTCGCCGACCCCGCGCGGATCCATGCCGATCAGGTCATAACTCGCCAAGACCTCGGGCGAGAGCACATCACCGAGCAGATCCAGACTGTCCAGCCCCTCCGCACCGGGGCCGCCCGGATTGGACAGCAGAATTCCCCGCCGCCGCACCGGATCGCCTGCCTTCACCCGCGAAATCGCCACGGTCATCGTTCGATCGTCGGGATTCTCGTAGTCCAGGGGCACCAGTACATCCGCGCACTCGCCACCGGCCCTGTCGACATTCTCGACGCCGCAAGGCTTCCACTCGAGCCGCTGGTGATAGAACCGGTCCAACCCGATCGGGTGCGCGTCGTCCACCGGGGCCGCCTGGCTGTACGCCGGCACAGCCATCAGCAGGGTCACCGCGACTACAGACATCGAACGCCAGAACAGGTTCACCGACAACAGACTTCACCTCTCGACATGAGGGATCACGCAGGTTGGTGCGACGTGAACCGTAGCCGATCCGGCGGTTCGGTTGTGGTAGCCCACACCCACCCAGGAAGAGCCGAGTATTTCGGTGCCCGTCGAGCCCATCCAGCACGCTGTTCTCCCGGCTCGACTCGGTCACCCGGACGGCGCAGATCGATGCAGGTGTGGGCCACACAGGATCGGCCATGGACTGCCCGCCCGGCGCTGGAATGGGTCTCGACAGTTTCGCCTGGACAATTCAGGCTTATCTGCTCATCCAGCGACCCGGATCCCGTTCTGCGCGTGCGTTTCTGGTGTCGAAGAGTCCGCACCACGGTCAGCCGATGACCGCGGCGGTTCCGTCGATGACGGTCGGCGCGGGTGCGAGCAGGGCGGTGAGGGTAGCGACGACAGCGGCTCGGGCGGCATCCGCGGAAAGGCCTTGATGACGGCGGAATACGTCCCAGGTCTCCCATGAAGCGGCAGCGTAGGCGGCCTCGCGGGCGGGGCGGTCGAGGCGCTCGAGTTCGGGGAGGTTGGCGCGCAGGTGGGCGCGCAAGGCGGCGCGGCTTTCCTGCAAACGCTCGGCGAGGACGGCGGATTCGTGCTCGCGCAACACGGCGGCGCGGCGGGTGCCCGAAATGCGCTCGTACAGTTCGGCTCGCAGCTCGACCAGGGTCTCGATGCGATGACCCCGATCGCCGATCACCGGACGGAGCAGGGGAAACCAATGTCGCTCCATTTGCGTCTGGGCGGCAGCAGCATACATCGACTCGAGATCGGTGAAGTGATGGAACACCGACCTGGTCGCGACCCCGGCTCGCTCGGCAACGGCCCGCGCGGTCGGTTGCAGATCGCCTTCTTCCGTGAGCGCCAGCACGGCATCGAGCACCGCTTGACGGTTCCTTGCCGCCCGAGCGGTACGTCCATCCATCGCGGTTCATTCTAACAAGCCGTGGCAATAGTTGCACTCATGATGCAAGAACATTTAGTGTCAGAACTATGCACGCACTGCGTACGCCTGAGGAACGGTTCTCGGCCTTGCCCGACTTTCCGTTTCCGCCGCACTATGTCGAAGTTGTGGCCGGCGACGGCGACGACACCCGCCTGCGCATGCACTACCTCGACGAGGGCCCGCGAAATGGCGAAGTCGTCGTACTGCTGCACGGCGAGCCGTCCTGGAGTTTCCTGTACCGCAGCATGATTTCGGTGCTCGTCGCGGCGGGCCGGCGGTGTGTCGCACCGGACCTGATCGGCTTCGGCCGCAGCGACAAGCCCGCCGACCGAGCTGACTACACGTATGCCCGCCATGTCGAATGGCTGCGAGAAGCGCTCTTCGACCACCTGGATCTCGCGTCCATCACGCTGGTCTGCCAGGACTGGGGCGGTCTGATCGGGATGCGGCTCGTCGCCGAACATCCCGATCGCTTCGCCCGGGTGGTCGCGGCCAACACCGGGTTTCCCGACGGAACGGCAACGCTGAGCGATGCCTTTCTCGCCTGGCAGCGGTTCTCACAGGAGACGCCGCAGTTCCCGGTCGGGGCAATTATCGAAAATGGTTGTCGGGCAAAGCTTTCCCCCGAGGCTGTGGCCGCATACGACGCCCCGTTTCCCGATGAGAGCTACAAGGCCGGTGCCCGCGCCTTCCCCCTCCTGGTCCCGACCCGGCCCGACGATCCGGCCGCTGCGGCGAACCGTCAGGCCTGGGAGCAATTGGCCCGCTTCGACAAACCGTTTCTCACCGCCTTCTCCGATGGCGACCCGATCACAGCCGGCGGCGAGAAGATCTTCCAGCGCAAGATTCCCGGGGCGTCCGGTCAACCGCATACGGTGATCGAGGGCGCGGGACATTTTCTGCAGGAGGACAACGGTCCTCGGCTCGCGTCGGTGGTGAATCATTTCATGGACGCTTTTTCCCAGCACTCGACCGAAAGGCAGTAGGACACAGTGTCGATCAGCAGGCGTGGGCTCTTCGGTGGCGGAGCGGCGGCGACCGCTGCCATGGCGACTGCCGCCATGACCACCGGCAGCCCGAGCGCATCCGCCGGGCCGCGCATGGACATTCACCCCGACAAGCCGAATATTCTTGTCGTCATCGTCGACGAGATGCGGACCCCCATGTGGTTCCCGGACCAGCCCGTGCTCGACACCGTCCTTCCGAACATCGCCGGATTGCGGTCCGAGTCGGTCTCGTTCGAACAGCATTACACCGCCGCCAACGACTGCACGCCCTCCCGGGGCGCGATGGTGACCGGCCTGTACTCACATCAGACCGGCTGTCTGTCGACCTCGACCTCGCAGCTGTCGCCGAGCTTCCCGACCTGGGGCTCGATGCTGCGCGAACACGGCTACCGCACCTCATGGTGGGGCAAATGGCATTTGGGCCACCACGCCGACACGACGCCGGGCGGGTTGGAGCGTCACGGCTTCGACGGCGGCACCTACCCTTCGCCCAACGGCACGCCCGAGCAGGGCCTGCAGATGGACGGCCGGATCGTCGACCAGTTCGTCGACTGGTTCAATACCGATGCGGGCCAAGGCCCCTGGTGTACGACGGTGTCGCTGGTCAACCCGCATGATGTCCAGTGGTGGCCGCGCTGGACCCGGCGCACCTTGGCGTTCAACAACATTCCGCGCTGGATCGACACCCTGCCCGCCAATCACGAGACCCTCGAACAACTCTCGCGCAAGCCTCGTCTGCAGCTGGCCTTGGTGCAGGTATCGGCGGCGACCTTCGGCGTCGCGCCGTACGGCACGCCCGACGCCGACCAGGAGTGGATCGACCTGCTCAATCTCTACCTGTGGTTCCAGCAGCAGGTGGACATCCAGATCGGCCGGGTACTGACGGAACTGGCGACCCGTCCGGAGGTGGCGGCCAATACCGTGGTGGTGTTCACCTCCGATCACGGTGACTACGCCGGCTCACACGGCTTGCACGGCAAGGGAGGCGGGGCCTACGACGAGGCCATCCGGGTGCCGCTGTTCGTGTACGACCCGCGCGGTGACCTCACGCCGGCAGCCGGCACCCGCACCCAGCTGACCTCCAGCATCGACCTGGCTCCACTGCTCCTGACCATCGGCGCGGGCGGCAACGGCTGGCGCGCCGACGAGCGCTACGCCCATCTGGCAAGCAGACACGATATCGCCGCGGTCTGCCGCGACCCGAGCGCGCCGGGACGGCCCTGGGTCGTACACACCACCGACGAACACTCCATCGAGGAGGCCGCGGTGCTGTTCGACCGCGACGCACCCGGCCATGTGGTGGCCGTCCGGACCGCCGACGCGAAGTTCGTCCGCTACTCGCACTGGGTGCAGGGCTCCGCGGAGATCGATCCGTCGCGCGAGGAGGAGTACGAGCTCTACGACTACTCGACCCACGATGGTGGACTCGAACTGGACAACACCGCCGCGACAGGCGGGAGCCTGCGCGACGCGATGAGCCGGCTGCACGACCGAGCCGTCGGCGAAGAACTGCATCGACCGCTGCCCGACTACCTGCAGCAGGCACAGCAAGAAGGCTGGAACGACTACAACACCCAGATCGCCAAGCCGTTCGGCGAGCAGCTCAGCGACTTCCTCCGCGACGGCATCGGCGCGAAGTAGCCCGCGGCCACGGTGCTCCGCACCCGGCTCGCCTCGCGAGGCCGATCTTCCATAGCGGTTCGAGTCGGGATTCTGCTCGAAAGGCACGAAAGTGGGCGTCGACCATGCTTCGAGCGCGGCGACGAACGTCCGTTGTCTACACGCCGATCTCGAGGCAATTGTGACTCCCGTAGCCATTCAGAATCCGAGATCTACTGGCCCGACAAACCTTTCAGCACCAACTTGACCATGAAGTCACCGATGTCGTGGCCAAGCCGTTCACGTTGCTCAGCACCACAACGCTGGTGCCCAATGCCGGGAGGTGCTGAAGCATCACCTCCCAGCCGGGATCCTCGCCGGTATGACAGAACCTGCGGCGTGCGCGCCGATGAACCCGATGCCGAGGTCGAGCCGGTCCGCGACCAGGTCTGCCTCCATCAAGTTCCTGGGTCGTCTCCTGGACGGTGGGTGATACGGGGATGTGCGGAACGGAACCCGGTGCATGAGCGGTCCGATGAGATACGCGGTGAACGTCGGGGTGATGGCCACCCGCAACTGTCCGCGAATCAAGTCCTGCACATCGTGCATCGCGCGTTCTGGCCGCTTCCGCTGTCCTCCAGTCCCCTGTGGCTGCTACAGATCTCGCAACTCGCTATCCGCTGACCGTCCGGGCAAGTATGAGCAAGGTCATGTCGCTTGACCGTGTCCGGAGGCGACGTGGCGTTCCCGCCACGGGTGGGGATCGCTTGTAGCCCTTGCTGATGCTGGTACTGGTGGCACCTGGATACTGCTAGTGAAGTGCGGGACGATCATTAGATGACCGATGTTGTTGATGTGCAGGCGGTGCGCAAAGCTCGACGTTCTGAGCTGGGGGCATTCCTGAAGTCACGTCGTGCCAGGATCTCGCCGGAGGACGTGGGGCTTCCTCCGGGACCCCGTAGGCGAACGCCAGGTCTGCGCCGCGAGGAGGTCGCGCAATTGGCGGGGATAGGAGTGACGTGGTACACCTGGCTCGAGCAAGGGCGCAGCATCAATGTCAGTGTGCAGGTATTGAATTCGGTTGCGCGGACGCTGTCTCTGGATGCTGCGGAGAAGGCGCATTTGTATCGGTTGGCGGATGTGCCGACGGTACCGACCGCGCATGCGGGAACGGCTCTGCCGGAAGAGCTTCAGGTGATTTTGGATCATTTGGAGCCGTTGCCGGCGGTAGTGCTCAGTCCGCGATATGACGTGCTGGCGCACAACAAGTCCTATGAGGCGCTGTGCCCGGGTTTCGTAAAAGGGGAACGTAATGTGGCTCGTCGGGTGTTCCTGACCCCGCAGTGCTGCAATACCTATCATCATAATTGGGATGATTTGCGGCGCATGGTGGGTTATCTGCGTGGTTCGTATGCGAAGAACCTCGGCGATCCGGGTTGGCAGCGTTTCATCTCTGAGCTGTGTTCTGAGAGTGAGACTTTCGCGTCGTTGTGGGAGCGCAACGATGTGGCGGTTCCGGCGAGTCGCACCAAGCAGATCCGGAATTTGGCGGTGGGGGAGTTGGAGATGTTCTTGACGAGCATGAGTTTGCCTGCGCTTCCGCATGCGTGGATGCAGATCTACACCCCGGTCGATGAGGTGGCGTGGGTGAAGTTGCGTGAGTTGTTGGCCATGAGTGAGGAAGAGCGCCAACGGCCTTGGGCCGAGCATCGCGAGCAGTATCATGCTGCTGCGGGTTAGCCGCAGGCTCGTTGCTGAGCTGCGCGGATCGGATCGTGTTCGACGTGATGATCCGTAGCTCCGCGGAGGATCCTCACCGTTGACCTCGTCGGCACCGCACCGATGCCGGCCGGGAGCGTCTGCGCGCGGCCGCGCCCGGCTATCTCGCGGGCATCGAGCGATGCTTCGCCGACAAGCTCGACTGTTCGGTCTGATGGTCAGATGGGAATCTTGGGTGTCGGATGATGGCACGAATCGAACTCGGCGCGCTGACAATACTGATGTTTGTCCTCTACCTATTCGATCAGAATCACGTCAGCGGATCTTCCTGTCCAACCGGTGGGTGCGCCCAGGGGGAACTTCGAGGTGCGACGGGTAGGCCAGTCAGGGCCGGTCAGACAAGGATTTGTATCAGGCGCATTCAGCTACGAGACTGCCAGCTACAGATGAGGAGAACCGACATGGGACGAGTTGTCCCTCGTTCGTTGACTGCCGCGGTGTGTGTGGGATTGGGCGGTATCGGTGTGGCCGGCCTCGCGCCGACTGCCGCGGCCGCGCCCTCGATCTACGAACCGAGCATCACTGCGTGCAGTCACCTGTTCACGACCCCGCTCGAACCCGGCCGCCCGGGTACGAGCACATATTGGAGCCCGTTCGGCACCGCCGACATCGTCTGCTACGACGTCGGTTGGTTGCCGGTGAGTTACTACCAGCGCGACCCGGCCGGACAGTGGCACGCGATGAACCAACTGATCCCAGGCAACTACTTCATCAACATCGTCGGCTACGGCCATCTGCCCGCATAGCGGCGGACACGACGTGGACCGAGGACGACAGCAATCTGGGTTGAGATGCGCAATACACCAACGGGATTGAACGGGCTCGAAACAGTGCTGACGAGTCTGGTGGCCGAATCACGCCCGGCATGCCCCGCTGCGCCGAAACGGACGGAGTCGCGTACCGAGCAGCCGACACTAGTGATGGCTACGTTGCGGCAATTCTCTTCGGGGCCCGCGATCCAGATGCGGCCGACATCGTTGCGCGGCCGGACAATTGCGCGGACAGCGATTCGCGGAGCAGCTGGTGGAGCGACGGAATCGACATGAACCCGCCTGGTCCGATCAGGGAGACGGCCCCGAGTTCAGTTGACTGGCGACTACAGCCGGGACCGTCCCTACTGTTATGCGACCACGGTGTGAAAACCGATGGATTTCACAGCCGTTCCCGCTTTTGCAGTGGTTCGGGCCGGGCGGTTGGTAACTCGGATCAGGAGGGACATGCGGCCTTTTCGCGGTTTGCCGCAGCATAGTGGTGCGCCTGGACATCGTGTCCGGGATGACTTGTCATGGTTGTTCGGCGTGGTGCTCGCGTTGCCGACGGTGGCGTTGAGTGTGCTGATCGTTGTCGTCGTCGCGATGTGCACTGGACCGTGGCTCACGGCGATGGTAGCGGGGGTGTGGTTGTTGGTCGGTATCATCCTCGTCGACGTGGGGTGGTTCACTCCGAATCGTCAGTCGTGGGCCGCGATTTTCGGGTTCCGCAAGCCGGTCGACGCGGAGTCGGAAATCCTCGCTGCCGCGTGGGCGAATGTTACTTGCGCACCTGGTGTAGACGGGTGGCCGTATTCTTTGTGGGTTCAGCAATCGGCGTACATCAACGCGACTGCTGTGCCGACCCGCATTGTCGCTGTCACCAGTGGGGCAGTCGCGGCGCTGGCGTCACGTCAGTTGGAGGCGGTGCTCGCCCACGAGCTCGGCCATCACCTGCTGATCGACCAGCGTCTGCGACTGTTGGAGGCGTGGTGCTCGGTGCCCGCGCGGTTTGTGCAACGCCTCGCCGCTGCGGCGGGACGGCTGGTGAACGCCCTCGGTATTGGGGCGATCCTGGTCCGATTCGTGCTCGTCGTGATTGTCCTGGCGTTGCTGGCTGTTGCTCTGGCGCCGGTGGTCGGCTGGCCGGTCGCGCTGCTGCTGTCGGCGTTGTTCGCGATCGAACCGCTCGCCAGCGCGGCGCGCAGCCGCCGTGAGGAATTCGCTGCCGACCGGATAGCCGTCGACCTCGGATATGGGCGCGATCTTGCGGCTGCTCTTCGCCTATGGCTGCGAATTCTCCCGCCGCCCACCGGTGTTGTCGCTGTGCGTGCCCGTTGGTTCGGCAGCCATCCCCCGATAGCCGCGCGATTGAGGAGAAGTGAACGAGGATACGGCGGTGAACAATGACGATCCACAGTTCTGGTTTTCCATCACCGCACGATCCGATGATCACAAGACCACCCTGCCGGACAACGAGCAGCCTGTCCTCCACCGAGCGCTGGGCTCAGCTCAATTACGAGAGCATCCTCGATCCGGCGGCCACCGGAGCCCGAACGTGGGAGCATTTGCGAACAGCCGCGCAGGCGGCCACAGCGATCACGCCTGCTCCGCATTTATTGAATCGACGGCCTTCCTTGTCGTACTACCGATGTTCGTCGGCTACCTAGCGGACGACAATCAATAGAAGTCAACTGAGGATTTGGAGTCGCTGTCTCAGTATTTCGGATCGTGCGCTGATGGCCGGTCTGTAGAGAGCTGTGATGACGGGGCGATTGGTGAAAGTTGTTCAGTGGTGAGCGAGGTACTGCCGGGAGTGCCCATGCACTCAGTCGTAGCAGCGGCCGTGCACGCGGCTTGGTCGCAGAGTGCGCCCCGGCCGGTGGATTCCCGCTCACTGCTCGTCTGGTTGATGCGCGCGGACCCCTACGGGCCGTGGGAACGAATCTGGTTGTACTGCGGGGATATCGACGCCATCGAAGGGAAGACAGCGGTGGATCCCGCCGACGGCGCCTCGGTAACGTGGGAAAACGTCCCGCTGACCGATACCTGCGCGATGGGGCTGGATGTCGGCTGGCGCATCGCGTCCCGTTACGGTATGCGGCACCTTTCCGTGGGGTTGGTGGCGATCGGCTTAGTCGCCGATCCCGCATCCGGTGCCGCCCAGGCTCTTGGTGACGGGTTGGAGCGCGACGCGCTGCTCGAAAAGTTGCAATCGGACATCCTCGGTTCACCGCTGAGCCAGCTCGAGACCGTGCTGCCGAGGCTGGTGGCCGAATCACGTTCGGTCTATGTTGCGCGTACCTCGGAATCGATGGCCGAGTCGCGTGCTCGGCAACCAACAACGTCGGTCGCAGGTCCGCGATCCGGGACGGCGGTCGCCGACGTGCGGCCCGAGAGTCGGCAGGACGGCACCGAATCCGAAAGCCGACTCCGTGAATCGGCCGAAGCGGGTGATAGCGATGCGATGAATCACCTGGGGTGGCTGCTGTCGAGCAGGGGCGATCTTGTCGAGGCCGAGCAGTGGTACCGCAGATCCGCTGCAGCCGGCCACACCCTCGCAATGACCAATCTGGGCTGGCTGCTCGAAGGACGCGGCATCGTCGATGAGGCTGGGCAGTGGTATCGCAAAGCTGCCGACGAGGGCGAGCCACATGCGATGAACCTGCTGGGTGGCCTGCTGAAGAAACGTGACGACATCGTCGAGGCGGAGCAGTGGTATCGCAGATCAGCCGGAGCCGATCATGCCTTCGGCATGAACAACTTGGCGGATCTACTCGCGGGCCGAGGGGACTTCACCGAGGCCGAAAGCTGGTATCACCGAGCCGCCGTGGTAGGCAGCGCGTACGCAATGAACAGGTTGGCGCGGCTGCTCCACGACCGTGTCGCCAGACAAGGCATGCTGCAGCGATGGCGCCACCGGACGCCGAACGAAGCGGATCTCGCCGAATCCGAAGGCTGGTTCCGTAAAGCTGCCGCAGCAGGCAACGTTGATGCGATGGCCGGTCTCGGGGCATTGCTCGAGGAAGGTAGGAATCTTCCTGAGGCTGAGTGGTGGTACCGCAAAGCAATTGACGCCGGCGATACCAGTAGTATGAACAATCTGGGTGTGCTGCTCCTTGAACGCAACGAATTCGCCGAAGCGGAGCACTGGCTTCGCAACGCCATAGCGGGCGGCAGCACCGCCGCGAAGGTGAACTTGCGGCGGCTACTGAGCAGGGTCGAGGAGTTGACCGAACTCGGACTGATACCCCGACCGGCACGTTACCCGAGTCCGACACGGCGGCACTCACCGAGACAGCCGGTCAGTTCGCCGACACCGCGAAACGTGCTGCAACAAGTCACCTCCACCCCGCCGGACGACTACAAGATTCTCCTGGGCATGGTGATGGGAAATCACACAACGGCCGAGGGGCTGATCGCCTACGAGCAACGGAAAACGCCAACCGCAGATCGAGAGACGTTGATCCGCAAAGCCATTGAGAGATTACGCGAGGACCGACGTCGGCAGGGCTGAATCCGTATTCGCGTCCGGCCGCTTCGAGTATCGGCTCAGATCGAATGTCTGGCGACACCGAGGCCGAAATACGCTGCGGCTCACGACATCCTCTGTGGAAGCCCCCGAGAAATCGGTTGCCCGTTGCGGTCTTGCGTACCACAGTGATTCGGGAGAGTAAGGAAGCGGCATGGGTTGGACTACAGCTGGGAGATATACATCCACCGTGACCGGGCCTGGCGGTTGCTTGCCGCCGTGGGCGAGAACGTGGGCCTGCACAACGGTGATGGGTGGACAGCGGTCGAGATCGATGACCGCCGGGTGGTATTGCCCCACGTCGGCTGGGGATGGCATAAACAGCAAGGTGTGACTCAACGGGTCCGGCGCGCAGTCGATTGGCGGGACCGGGATGCGACGGTGCGATTAGACTTGGTGCTGCGGTTCCTCCCCGACGATGCCCTTCGTCGCTACTTCGATGCGTTGGAGGACCCGTCGCTGGACGCGACCGGGCGTTACGAGCTCGGCTACATCTACCTCTCGATTCACGACGGCCCGTGGAGCGTGCTGCCGGACCATCTATTGTTCAGTTTCACCGCAGCCTCCACCATGATGAGTGGTCTTTTCGCGGGCTCGGAGTCGATCCGGGACTGGTTCGTTTGGATGACTGTGCGCACCGGCGCAAGCGTGTGCACGCTGCAGATGGAGGACCTCGATGTCGTGTACTACGCCCATGGGCGACGCATGGAGGAGTTCGTCCACGGTGATGACGGGGAACCCTCGAAGACATGCTTCCGAAGTTCGAATGTTCTTGATACGCGGCCGATATCGCCACTGTCGTGATATCGGGTGGAGCGCATTTCGCCGTCCGCGCCGAGCCGCCGGTGGGGCTTGCCTAATGCCCACCAAACCCGCACCGACTGTCGAACACTCGCATAGCTACACCAGCGATCGGGTCGGTTGCATCCGGGGTATGGGTCGACGACCTGAGCAATACGCATCGGGTGTCGTTCGATAAACGAGGCAAGGCGCGTGACGCTAACCGTTGGGATGTCGGGGAACGCGTCCGTGTGGTTCTCTGCATATCTTGGTTTGGGTCGAAGTTGTTGGGGCGTTGGCGATTTTGGTTTGACGATCGAATCGGTCGAGTCGATCTCGTCTTATGTGTGACGACGGAGGCGACTGCCGCGAGCATTCGCACATCGTCGTCGGGAATTCCGGCACTATTTCAGCGGCTGAACCCTCTCAGGGATGCAGACGTCGCAAGTAGTCGTGGTAAAGCAGGACGAAGCTGTCGTCGTCGAAGTCGATATCGGCCTCGTAGTCACCCGAGGAGAAGTGCACCGTGCGGTCGCCCACCGGTTCGTATCGCTGCGTGGCGAGCGTGGCGGTGAGCTCGGGAACAGAGACGAACCGCATGATGTAGTCGCGTGGTTCGGCGGTGTCCAGCAGCCGGTCTCCCACCACGGGCAACGTGTTGAAGAACGCGGAATGCTGAAGGTCGAAATAGTCCGCTCCGTCCGGACGGTGACGTACCGGCCCGTCACCGATGTCGACGATCAACTCGGAACCGTCCAGCTCCCAACGCAATTCGTAAACGAGCCCGAGCTGAGTACCGCGTGCCCGATCCAGGGAGTCCACTCGGACGATTTCGATTCGAGGCTCATCGATGCCCTCCCACATCAAGGTTCGCACACGGGAAGGCTATCGCTACAACTCCTCGCGCGAGACCCGTCGTGATGTCATTCCGGGTGCCGCGGCCTCGGCATGTCGCTGCGCCGACTTCCGACAGGAAGGCTGCTCAGCCTCCTTCCCCCGGAGGCCAGCACGCTCCGCGCTATTGGGGAAGTGCGTATTCCCATTTCCGGCTCAGCAGCAGAACGCGACCTGCGACATCGAAACCGATTCACCTTGGGGCACCAGGTTTTCCTGCTGACCCACAACACGCCGACCTCAAAGACCGGTTACACGGCGAACGCACCGGCAGGCAGCGCGCCACCGGTCGATGGTGAGACCGGACCAACCGGAAAGTCCGTCTCGTCCACCAATCGGTGGAGCCCCGGCCTGCGACACCACGACACAGAGGGGAAATCTTGTGGTGTCGGCATGAATCGACTCAGCGCGCCGACAATACTGATGTTTGTCCTCTACCTATTCGAGAAGGATCACATTGTCGCCCGATATCGGCGGCGTCCCTGCACAACCGGCGGGTGCGCCAGCGGGGGCAACAGGAGTGACGTGTCCGAGAACTGGCTTGGGTCGGTCGGCGGTGTCGACCTTGATGCCGTCGGCGCTCATCTCATCGGAGTGGAGGATCTCGTGTATCGTGTCGTGGCGAAAATCATTGCCGCCGGAGCGATCTCTGTGGCGCTCGGTCTGCAGCCGGCGATCGCGGTGGCAGCCCCGGACGGGACACCGCCGCAACCTGAACTCACTGCTCGAACACAGACGACAGCTCCTTTCGACCCCGTCTGTCCCCTCTGCTTCCTGCGAGAACTGATCGAGAGCGGCTCGAGCCATTAGTAGTTCGCTTATATAATAAGAACTCAGGTGGCTGGCCCGCTGTCAGTGCCAGAACGGATTTCGCCCATTCGACTAGGCGTCCGGCATAGCCGCCGTCAGCGAATCCAGCCGGCCGGAAAGGTGGACAGCGCATGGAAAAGCAGCCGCAATTCGGGGAAGTGCCCGACAAATCCGATGGCATCCACACGGTGTCTGCGACTGCGCCGTCGGCACGGCGTTGGCATGCCTGGGAGGTAAAGCTGGTCCACCCGCTCGGATTCGACGAATTCGTGCCGTTCATCGAGATGGCTCGGTCCGTGATTCAATTGATGGTCGATGAAATCGGAGTCGGATACTTCAGTGCAATGCCACTCGGGGATTTCAGCACAAAGCGGTATGCCGAAGAGTTTCTGGAGGGTTTCAAACTCGAGGCTCCTCGAACGGCTTGGCCGGTGCATGATCTTTGTGAATTACCGATGTGCGTCATCTACCTAGTCGACGATCATCGATCGAGTCAACTGAGTATCGGGGGATTGCTGTGCAGTCACTCCGATCGCGAACTGTTGTAACAGGTCTGTCGGCAGGAAAGCGACAGAATGTCGATAAGATCGGTGCAACCCGGTGAAATGTGCACAACACATGTATGAGCGGTCAGAAGCCTTTCCGACGTTGCCTGGAACCGTCCGTGCGGCGCGGTGGATCATCAATATCTTCGCCATTATCGGTGTGGTGGGAACCGTCGGCCTCGCTGCCTTCCGTGATTCCTATGTTGCGGGGGCCAACAGCACGGGCTATCTCTTCTTCTGGATCCTGGCTATCGTCGCTTTATTCTTCCGCCGCGGCGGCAACGGGGTTCGTGTCGCGGCAATCGTGCTGGCGATCCTGCAGTCGTTGATCGCACTCGGCTCGGTTCAGGCCAACTCCAGTATTGCTATGCACGAGCATCCCGGCATGAATATCGTGCGCTATTCGCCGGGGCCTATCGGTTTGATTGCCGCATTTGTCATTGTGGTACTACTGTGCCAGGGTTCGGCGGGTCGTTGGTTCAAAAGGCCGCGGTTGGCCAATCGATAAACCGAAGCACCGATGGATGGAGTCGGTGGTGCCGAAGTACCGGTCACGGCACTGCTATACGAGGATTTCGAATTCGGGCCCGCATTGGTATGTCGAAAAGATCGGAATACTGGAATGTGTACCGACCTCGAAAGGAACAGTTCGACCGCGTAATGATCGTATACAACTCCATGCCGTACTACTATCGTGCAGCGGGATATGACGGCAGTGGGATACCCGAGGCGAGGTGGACAAATTCTTAGAAGGGTGAGTTAGGTTTCAGATTCGGCACGGATAATTGATCTGGGTGAACGGACCTCGATGGCGGGCGGGGTGATCGCCGTAGAATAACTACGTATTGTCGTGTGGCTCGAGGCATTTCGGTGTTGTATGGCGGTGATATCCGCAAAGGTGCGCTGACACCTGGCGTCCACTCTTGTCTCGAATTCGACAATTTCTCGGTGCGGCGTCAGGTCAACGGTGACATGAACGACCACAGGCGCTGCTCGAGGTCGCGGGCGCTGTAGTCGCGGTAGCCATAGGGCTGATCGGTGGGCGGGTAGAGGATGTCGGCGCCGTGCTGGGCGGCATGCCGGTAGTGGGCATCGACGTCGTCGACGACGATCGACATGCCCTCGGTACACGCGCCCAGAGCCTCGGGGGTTTGCAGGCCGTACTGCTCGGACACCTGGTGCAGCCAGATCACGCCATCGCCGGCGGTGACCTCGGCGTGGCGGACGATGCCATCGGGCGAGCGTGTGACGCGGCCTGGTTCGAAACCGAAGGCGGTGGTGAGGAATTCGTGGGCCGCGGCGATGTCGCGGTAGACCAGAGTCGGGATGCGGTGCCGTATTTTGGTGTCGAGCATGGCCATGTCCTCCAAGGTGTCGAGAAGTTGGTGAATGTCGGGTTTTTGTTGTCGAGTGAGGTTGTCGACCATGGTGGCCAGCCGGTTGCGCAGTCGGTGCTCGATACTCAGCCGTTGATCGAGCCGGGCGAGGTGCTGGTTCACGCTGGGGAGCAGATCCCGGTCCGGATCGCCGAGCGCGGCGGCGACCTCGTCCAACTGCAGCCCGAGCTGCCTCAGCAGCCCGATGCGATACAGCCGCTCCACATCCTGATCCGAGTACAACCGGTGTCCGGCGCTGCTGCGTCGCGATGGCGACAACAGCCCGATCTCGTCGTAGTAGTGCAGCGTGCGCACGGTAAGCCCGGCCGTGGTCGCTAGTTCGCCGACCTTGACGACGGTATCGGCGTCGGCCTGGGTCTTGCCCGCACTGGACTTGGTCACAGCTGCGACAGTAGGACCTCACGTCGCGTGAGGTGCAAGCCCTGCCGCAATGCCTGGCTTGGACACGACGAAAGGTGAGCCCGCGGCACCGTAGCCGGAATGCCCGGCTCACGCGGCGCCGGACTAGCCATGTTGCTTCGAGCTGATCCAAGCCGCCAGGCCCGCTGGCGCAGTCAACGCGCTCACCCGGTCCCGCTCATCGGCGCCGGAGCCACGTTCGCCAAGGGCGAACTCGTCGAACGCCCAGCCAACGAGACAGCCGAGAAGGGGAGGCCGCTCGAGGTCGGGCCGCAGTGTGTACTGCTCACTGTGGCGGGCCTTACCCATCGCCTCCATGATCCGGCGGATGATCTGCTCCGCGGGCATTCCACGGCGGTACCCCGCAGCCGTCACGACTCGTAATGCGCTGTCGACTTCGTCGCGCGTCGGTTCCGGGTGATGTGCTCGGCGACCGTGGCGTGGACGTCGAGGTCATGCATGAGTGCGACGATGACGACCCGGATCAACTTCCGCTGGGCAGCGTCGATCTGCGATACCACTGCTCGCCCTCTGCAAGGTGGCCGCGTTTCGTCAACTGACCGCCAGCGGATTCATCGCATGCGCTCGCGCTCGAGATTCTTTGCGCCGCGGGTGCGGTTGGTGCTCGCGTGCGGGTGGGCAGTGTTCCGTGTGGGCGGTGGACGGAGGTGTTGGAGCCGGTAGCGTCGGTGACGTGCAGGATCAGTTCGAGATGCGGCTGTCGCGGCGTTGGCGGGTAGTGCTGGTCGCCTGCACCATTACCACGTTGTTGCCGGTAGTGCTGTTCGTTCCCCAGTCGGTGCCCACGTCCGCCGGACGTGTCATCGTGGTCGGGCTGGTGGTGTGCCAGGTAGTGGTTGTCTGGTGGATGGACCGCCGGCCGGTTTCCGTCACGATTGCCTCCCTTTTGGTGGGAACAACGTTGGAACTGCTGGAAGTCGGGGCGGGATCGGGCGTCGCCTTTATCGTGCTGACGACCTTTGCCTGGCTGCGTCCCGCACGTACATCGTTGTGGGGTCTCGCCGCGGCGGTGCTGTTCTCCGCGCTCGCGCTGGGAACGACCGGGCGGGGGCTGCAAGCCCTGCTGTGGTCCGGTGCCGCGCTGCTGGCCTGGAGTTGGGGCGCGTTGGGGCACGCCAGATCCGCCCAGCGCGACGCCGAAGCCCGGCGTCTGGTCCAGCAGGAGCGTGCCCGTATCACGCGCGAACTACACGATGTGCTCGCGCACACGGTGTCGCTGATGGTGCTGCAAGCCGCAGCGGCTAACGATGTGTTCGACACTCACCCGGACAAGGCCCGGCAGGCCGTTGCCGCACTGGAGTCCGTGGGCCGACAAGCCCTCGGCGAAGTACGACGGCTGCTCGAGGTGATCGACCGTGATCCGAGCGTTTCGCCTGGGCTGGAGGATCTGGACAAGCTGGTGGAGTCGATGTCACAGGCCGGAGTCGATGTGGTTGTAAACCGGCACGGGACAGACGGCACCGCCGTCGCGCCGGGGGCCGCGGAAGCGGCGTACCGGATCGTGCAGGAGTCGCTGACCAACGTCCTGCGCCACGCACGAGCCGATCGAGCCGACGTCGAGGTCCGAATTGCCGCCGGTCAACTCATGGTGTCGGTCACCGATAACGGCGGTGGTAGCCGACTCGATCGCGGTAGCGGTCGGGGCATGAACGGCATGCGGCAACGTGCCACCGAGCTAGGCGGACAATTCGAGGCCGGACCTTGCACTGCTGGTGGCTTCCGCGTCGCGGCATGGCTGCCGATTCAGTCGCAGCATGATGTGCCGTCTCCAACTTTCGGCAGAGGCGAATACACGCCTGGGGGTTGATGTTCCCGGCTCGGCGAGAGGAAACACTGAAGTCACGCCGTCAGGGATCCCGCGGCGTGAACGCTCGGTGGAGTAAGGAGTCGATCAGTGACACAGCAGGAATGGCGGGGGACCGTTATCAAGAAGTCGCGTGGGTTGTTCGACGGGGCGAATCTGTACCGGCGTTTGATTGTCCGGCTGGAGGACGGCAGTACCGTGAAGGTCCGGGTGAACCGGGCATTGTGGAAAGCGGTGGAAGCAGGTGATTCGGTGACCAAGCACGCGGGAGCCGATCCGGTGAAGGACTGACATGCCGGTCGCACGTTTCGCACGCGGATGGTTGGATGCTCCCCATGAACCGGCCGCCGCGACGCGTGCACCCGATAGACCATACGGAGGCGAGAAGGACTGTCAGCGTGCTGGTCGCCGATGATCAGACCTTGGTCCGCGCCGGGATCCGGATGATCCTGGAGACACGTGCGGATATTCGGGTCGTCGGTGAAGCCGGGAACGGGGAAGAGGCAGTGCGCCTGGCCGCCCAGACGATGCCGGACATCGTGCTGATGGATCTGCGGATGCCGCACGTCGACGGAATACAGGCGACACAACGACTTTCCGCATTCCAGCCCAGGCCCTCGGTCATCATCCTGACCACCTTCGACGAAGACGAACTGCTGTATGCGGCCCTACGTGCGGGCGCGGGCGGGTTTCTGCTGAAGGACACCCGACCTGCCGAACTGGTCGAAGCGATACGGGTGGTGGCCAGCGGCGAGGCACTGCTCGCGCCGCGAGTTACGCGCCGACTCCTGGATCGGTTCGTCGCCGACCTACGCCCCGAAACAGCGGCAATGCCGGAGCTCACCGACCTCACGAATCGAGAGGTCGAGGTCCTCACGCTTATCGCACAAGCGGCCTCCAACGCCGAGATAGCGACGACACTGGCCGTCAGCGAAGGCACTGCAAAGAGCCATGTCTCGGCGATTTTGCGCAAACTCGGCCTGCGGGATCGAGTACAGGCGGTCGTGCTCGCCTACGACATCGGCCTGGTCCGGCCCCGGCATCCCTAGGGCCGCTACGCACAGTGCGTGTCAGCTCGTCGCGCCGTAACCACCAATCGATACCTATGCCTACCCATCCCGCTACCGATGCACAACCACCCCCTATTTGGCGAGACTGCATTACCGAGTCAGATGTACAGGAGAGTGTGAATGACATTCAGACAAGCCGCTGCCATAAGCATTGGCGGCCGTCGGCTTGACCGGATCGTATCGTTCGCCGCACCAGTCCAGGCAGCGACAGAATGCGGATCGGTGCCCGGATGGGAATTTGCATCTGCACAGCCAGGGGTGGAGGAGGTCGAATTGCATATTTCCGCCTCGGGTCGACCGACCTTCGCTTGGAAGGCGTGGATGGTGCGGCGTACTCGATCTGGAATCGCACATCCCAGGAATGGACGGGATCTACGGAACACGACGACCGACGCTGCGCGATCTTCCATATTGGTGCCGGTTGGCAAAGCGACATTCCAGCGACGTAATTACCCAAGTCCACCCGGTAAAGCGCGGCTGAATCGATCGGCGTCGCCTGTTTCGAGACAAGGTCGTGGCAGGAATTGGCTGGTCGCAAGGTTGACGCGGCGACGGCGGAACCTCTTTGAGACTGCTCGCGCATGCCGAGTTCAGGGCGTTCGCAGGAGCGTGTCCACGATTCGGCTGCACCGATGATTTTTGGGTGGATCCGTAGTCGATACCTCTGGATATACCGATTAGGAGTTCAGACATGACGAGACCGTTTCGATTCGGGGTCGTTGCCCCGCTCGGAACCGACCTGCCGACGTGGCGAGATCGCGTGCGCCGCATCGCCGATAGCGGCTATTCGACGCTGCTGGTGCCCGACTTCCCTCTCACGCAACCGGCGCCGGGCCCCATGCTGGCGACTGTCGCGGCCCTTACCGACCTGCGCGTGGGCACCTGGGTGTATGCCTCTCCGTTGCGCCCGGCGTGGATGACGGCGTGGGAAGCGCACTCGTTGTCGTTGCTGACCGAGGGGCGTTTCGAGTTCGGCATCGGCACCGGCAGACCGGGAATCGAGGATGAGCTACGCGACAAGGGACTGCCCGTGGTCTCGCCGAACGAGCGGCTGGCCCAGGTGCGTGAGACCGTCAAGAGGCTGCGAGATCTCGACGGCCCCGACCGTCGCACGCCTGTGGCGATGGCCGTCCTGGGGCCGAAGGCGCGGGTGTTGGCGGCCGAGGTCGCGGACACGGTCACCTTCGCGCTGGGCGATCAGCCTCGGGGCGAAGTCGAGCGGCTGGCACGCGAGTTCCGCACCAGCGGGGACGTCGAGCTCGCGCTCGCCGTGCCGGTTATCGGCGACAGTGTCGCACCGCACATGGCGCCCCCCGATACCGACCCTGCCGTACTTCGCGCGGCGGATGCACTGACCGTGCTTCCAGATGATCCGGCGGCTGCCGCCGAGGAAATCCAGCGGCGGCGCGAGGAGATCGGCTTCTCCTACTTCGTTTTCGGCGCCGACTTCGCCGACAGGTTCGCTCCGATCGTCGCCGAGCTCGCCGGACGTTAGTTGGGTGACGAGGGACGATGCGAGGCGGCACCCGCCAGTTCGTGAGCCTATGCCAGGGAGTCGTCTCCTGTCCCTCGCCGAAACCGGGCTGCCGCGACGAACGGATCTTCTATGACTGGACAGAAGGGACAAACTCGTGCAGATCCTCGCTCGCCTGTGCATGACTGCTGACGGCTATGTGACGACTCCGGACGGCTGGCCGCCTCAGGTCATCGATCCGGTGCACGGTCCGGGCAGTCACGGCATCGCCGAATTTCTGCGGAACTGTGAGGCCGCGCTGATGGGCCGCACCACTTTCGAACCCGCGCTCACCGCAGATCGCTGGCCCTGGCCGGATCTGGAGGTCTTCGTGCTGGGCTCGCACCGGCCCGAGGGCACTCCCGACGTCGTCACTGTCGAAGATGATCCGGTGCGGCTGCTGGAAAAGGTCCGCGCGGCCAATCGCGGTGGCGATGTTCATCTCATCGGCGGTCCCGGCACGATCGAGACCTACCGCGCCCTCGGTGTTCTCGACAAACTCGAGCTCGTGGTCCTGCCGTTCTTCGTCGGCAGCGGCATGCGCCTGACCGATTCGCTGAATCCGCAGACCGATCTGGAATTCGAGAGTTCACGTCCGCTGGACGGCGGTGGGGTGGAGATCGTCTACCGAGTGCTGCCACACCACTGACAGGGGTGTCTCACCCGCGCTTCATACATGAAGTCCACACGAAACGTTGGAGTCGATTCGGCTATCGATGTCTTCGTTGCTCGGGTCGGCGGTCGGCCGCCTGTGCGACCTGTTCCCGCGTATCGGTGGGAACGAGCGTGATGATATCGGTTCGGGAGTTGATCATCAGTTTGCTGAAGATCGAGGCGATCTGGGCGTCGACTGTTTTGAACGAGCTGCCACGGGTGGCCGCGATCGCCGTGTTCGTCCATCCGGCTGCGGCGAGTACGGCTACTTCGCGTTCGGCGTTGGACAGTCCATTCCATGTGGTTGGTCGGTGTCGTCGGACCGGGTGGTCGAGCGCGAGTTTGTTCAACGACAAGGTGCCCAGCGCCAGTCGAGCAACCTCGTCGAACTCGGGTCGAAGCATCGAGCCTTCTTGCTCGGCGGCGCTGAAAGCCTTGTGTCCGAGCACATCTCGTGCTGTCGCGATCGCTTTATCTGTTTCGGTCGCGAACGGCCCGAGGTTGGCGATGTGCACACCCAGCTTCTGGCGGACCGTGCGGGCACCGCCGGCGAGGTTCGCGATCTCCGTCGCCGAGTCGAGTACCGAATCGGGCTGGGTGCCGTGCTCGAGGCGTGCGTCGGCGGCCAATCGTGCCAGCGTCCACATCCGGATGTGGACCGCCCAGATCGCTCCCCATTGGTCTCGCATCGACAGTTGACTCGTCAGCGCGGTGCGCCCGACCGCCAATGCCTCGCGCGGGTCACCGTGTTTGGTCAGTGCGATGGCCCACGCGAGTTCGGCCCAGGATTGTGCCCATCCTGCACCCGATCGCGTGGCGCGGTCGAGATAGGCCTGTGTGATCTCCAACGCCTGCGCTGCGGTGCCGAGCAGTCCGGCCGCGAGGGACTGGAACAACTCGCTCATGGCGGAACTGCCCTCATCGCCATATTTGCGGAACCGTTCGCGCGCACGCGCCAGGACCACAATCGAGCGCGGATCATCCGCGAAGAGCAGTTCGGTGCCCCAGGCGAAGTCGACGGGGGCCGGTAGTCCGAGATCATCCACTGGATCGTCTCGCCAATTCGATCTCGCTGCCCCATCCATGACGCAGGCGGCGACGCATTCGTCGAGTATCCGTGCGGCGTCGTCATGCACGCCCTGGCATGAGGTGACCCACGCGGTGAGCGCCATCGAGGAGGTTTGCAGTTCGACCGGCTGCTGATCGAGACTTCGGGTGGCTTCCAGGGTTCGCATCGCCCAGCGACGAGACTCACGCAGCGAACCCATGAAGAACGGAAGACGCAGCGCGATCAACCCGGACGCGATCTCCAGTCCGATCGCGGACTCCCCAGGCGTGGTGAGGCTGCTGTCCATCGCGGTGAGCAGGTTGTCCCAGGCCGCGCGCGCCCAATCCAACAGGTCTCGTTCGGCCGGACTGAACCACTCGGCGCCGGCGCGGATGGCCTTGTCGCGATAGTAGCGACGGTGCCTGCCGGACAATCGTTCCCATTCCGCGCCCGCCGATCGTTCGCGCAGCTGCTGCTGGGCGAAGACTCGCAGGCTCTCCAGCAGTGAATACCGGACCGTGTTCGGTGTCCGGTGCATTGTGACCAGCGATTGGTCCACCAGGCGTTCCAGCAATCCCTCGATCTCGTCGCGAGCGATGCCGGTGCCGTCGTCCGCGCATACCGTCTCGATCGCTTCGAGTTCGGCGCCCACATCGGGTCCGGACGTGCCGTGCTCGTCGTCGGGGTTACTGTCGTAACCGGCCGCGAAGACCGACATCCGTTCGAAGAGCAGCCGTTCGTTGTCCTGGCAGAGGTTGTAGGACCAGGCGATGACATCGTGGATGCGCCAATGCCTTTGGTCGGTGCCGACGCGCGGTCCATGCGACCAGCGCAGCCGCCGGTCGCCATCGAGCCCACTGAGATCACGCAGGATCATCGGCAATGGTTGACGCATCAACCGGGCTGCGGCGAGTCTGATGTAGAGGGGATGGTTGTGCACGTGCCAGCAGATCGATCCGGCCACTGCGGCATCGTCATCCCCCGCGATGGGATGACCGGTCAAGTCCGCACGCGCGCGAAACATGGTCAGCGCTTGTTCGCGCGACAGTGCCGGGACCGGCACCAATTGCTCGTCGACCCAGCCGATCGCCTCGCGGCTGGTGGCCAGCACGGTCAGTCCGGGCACTGCGTCCAGCAATTCGCTGATCACCCGGCCGACGCCGTCGAGGACATGCTCACAGTTGTCCATCACCAGGATTGTCTGCAGGTTGCGGCTGGCGCCGTCGGATCTGGTGAAGGTATCGATCAGGGCATCCAAGCTCGATCGGTTCGAGAAGTCGACGTCGATGATCGAGTGTGCGAGTTCGTCCTCGACCGCCGTCGCATCCGAGCCCGCCGGGAGCCGGGCCAGGCGGACCCAGCGGATCGGCACCCGGCGAGCCTTGTGATAGCGGTGGGCGGCCTCGGTCGCGAGCCGCGTCTTACCGATACCGCCGGACCCGATCAGGGTGATCAACCGCGTCGAGGACAGAAGCAGCGTTGCGATTTTCTCCAGCTCTCTTTCTCGTCCGACGAAATCGCTCGTCGCAACTGGAAGGGAACCACCGAGGGGATGTTGCGCTGACACATTGAGCAATCTAGTCGGTGGGGCCGGACACACTGCGTCGAAGTACCTTGAATCCACCTATCTGCCGATGCGCGATATCTACCTATCGGTTGATGATTGCGATACCAGAGGTTGAATCGCGGTCCGAGATTCAGCATGCGCCGAGCGCACGTTGCTGTTTGTGCCGATGGCGAACCGGGGTACGTCATAGCAGGAATACACCGGTTCGACTCCAATCAATTCGGTGCGATGTACGGGTGAGCAATGTTTGAATTCCGCATTCCGGAACCTTCCCGACGATCAGCGTGTGGCCGTCCTCGAATGCACCTTCAGCTCTTATGTTTATCAGTCGCTGCTGCGCCCGACGGGAATCATTGATCCGTCGGTTGTGGAACGGAAATCGAGGTAATTCGACAGAGCATCAAGGACGGCTGGAGTCTGTTCGAATTCTATGACAGTGTCCCGACCTGGATGATATTCATATGGTGCGCGTGGTCAGCACAAAGACTTGCAGTCCCAGCCATGGCCAGCTGGGTGCACCGATGGCAGGATCGAAGGTATTGCGGCCCATGACGACCGCCCCGCAGTCGGCAATGAATTCCGGAAGACCGTGCGAGCGGCCGGGCTCGAAGGTGGGCGGTCGTGTTCGATATGGAACAGTACGAGTGCTGTATCGCGCCGATCCGACAGGGTGCAGACTGATTCGCCGCAAGGCCTTGGAAATGGTCTTCAGCAGCAAGTTTCTCATGTTCGGCGACGGCTCGTTTGCTGCTGTGTGCCTTGTTCCCGCCTCAATCGTGCTGTGGGCTTACCCGGAGGTGGTGAGGTCGAACCAGTCCCGCCGGAAGTCCGCCCAATCCTGTGGTGTCGCGGCGAAGTCGATATACAGCGCGACACCGAATGCCTTCCGTCCCGGTGTTGTCCGGTCCAGTCCCAATCGGATACCGCGGATCGCCCCAGCGACCGTTTCTGCCCTACCACGATGGCCGAGATCGTTCGCCCAGAAGGCGGGTGCGCCCATCAGCAGATCCACGTTCGGTGGTGTGACCTGTAGCGCGAGTCGGGTTTGCTGAGCGACGTACCCGCCATAGAGCGCCAATACCGGCATCGCCGTGTCGTAGGACATCACCGCAACCTGTTCGACACGGCGTGTCACCTGCGCGAAATAGCTCTGCGACCACCATTTTCCGTGACCGGCGAGGACCAGACCGGCCGAATGCAGGCCGGGCAGCGGATCGATGGTCGGGGCCGACGCCGACAGCAGAACATGCCGCCGTTCGGTCATCCCGTGCACTTGGTCGAGGAGCGCGAGGAATCCGGGCGAACCAGAGCGTACGGGCTCCAGATCCAGGTGTATTCCGTCGAAACCGAGATCGAGCACTCGATTCGCCGAGGCCGTGGCTCGATCGCGAGATGCCACGTCCTCCAGGTTCAGTCCGTCGAACTCTGGCGCCACTATGTCACCGAGCCAGGACTGCACCCGGACCCCGGGCAGCATCCGATGCGCAACTTGCACGAACCAGCGGGCCTGTGGGGACAATTCCGCACGGAGACTGCCGTCATGCTCCAGCGGACCAGTATGAACATAGAGATCTTTGATTCCAGTACCAGACAATATGTTTGCGAGCTGGGACACGTCGGCTTCGGTCTTGCGACCGTCGAGCCAGGCATGTCCCAGCCACAGAGCGTCCCGCCCCGTGGTGTGCGCCTGCGCGGACGGAGTTCCCGTGTACTCCAACCGCAAGAAGATGGCGGCCGCTGACACCGGAAGCAGCAGGACATGGACAAACACGATCGTGATCACAGCCGCGCGCCGACGTCGTGACCAACCTCGCCACCCCCGCCCACGGCGGCCGCGCTCGGTGTCGAGAACCGGCGGCCCGCCGTTGTTTTCCTCCGGCACCGTATCCGTGCGGCTGAATCTACCCACCGTCGCATGCTATTCGCACGTATCCGTTGCCGTCGGTGGCGCATCGTCGAGCGATACCGACATGCGGGCTCGGCGCAGGACTCTGCTTCGCGGCGTCGAATCCGGCGCAGCGGGCGGCTATCGGCAATGTTGTGGCCGACCGATCGCGCTGGGGTGACGTAGATCCTCGGCGGCCAAGGCGTTGAAGTCCAGTAGCAGATCCCTTAATTCGCTGTCCACGTCGGGCTGAACGGAGGCCAGGCCGATCCCCAGATTGTCGGAGACCACTTCGAAGATCTGGTACAGGTCGACCGGGACGGCATGGCGCAGCAGGGCAGGCCAATCATCAGGACTCGACAGGTCCGCGAGCATAACCGCGGTCAGATTGCCGAGTTGGGTCAGTGCGATGAACGGAATTACTGATGTGTCGCATCTACCTATGACATGATGATCTCCATACGTGAGTAAACAACCCGGGGGAACGATGAATGACAGACCGCCGGTGATGACTGCTGTGTTGCCAGGGGTACCACTGCATTCCACCGTGTCGACAGCGTTGCGCGCCACGGGTGGGCGGGCCGCCAGGGGCCCGGTGGACACGAGGGACGTGCTCGTGGCGTTGATGCGGGCCGACTCACCCGGGGCGTGGCATCGCATCTGGCTCCATGCCGGAGACGCCGATGCCGTGGCCGGCAAGGTTGTCATCGATCCCAATACCGCCAGCGAACGGAGCTGGGAGCATATCCAGCTGACGCAGACGTGCTCAATGGCTCTCGATGTCGCTTGGCGCTTGACGTATCGGTACAACATGTGGCCGCTACCGGTGGGAATCCTGGCAATCGGCCTGGTCGCCGACGATTCCAGCGCTGCGGCACAGGCCTTGCGCGATGGCGGACTGTCACGTGAGGAATTGCTGGATTTCCTGCAGTCGGACATCCTCGGCGTGCCGTTGAACGGACTGGACACGATCCTGCCGACCGTCTCGGCCGAGTCGCGCGCGGCACACGCGGCGGGGAGTGGGTCACCACCGGCCGGGTCGCTGCCCGGCGCCTCGGTGACCGCGCCCATCGAGGTGGACCCCGAATACTGGCGCCGCAGAAGGCGAGTGGATATCGCGGTCCTCGTCGCGGCGGTATTGATGATTCTGGTGTTGTCGGTGCTATACGCGATCATGCACGATCCGGTCCTTCACCAGTCGTCGGGCATGCAGACCTCGACGTTTATTCCGGCGTCGGCAACAGGATTCGGGCTCGGCCCGGTCGAACCGACCGATGGCGTTGTCACTGTGGCAACGGAGGAGGCTCGGTGATCAGTTGGAGTGGCCTCGGGATCTTCGCGCTCGCGATCCTCGCCGCATGCGCGGGCGCCGGTACCGGAATCGCCGACCTGCTGGGACAATCCGCTTCCGGTGCGAATCTGGGTACGTCGATCGGGTTCGTGGTGGGCGGTGTCGCCGTATGGTTCGCCGGCAGTGCCCTCAACCGCCCGAAACCCGGTTACGATCGGTCGACCGGACGACCGGTGCTGTCGGTGAATCGTCATCGACTGATGGGCATTCCGATGCAGTACTACGCCCTGACAGCCCCGATGTGGGCGGTGTTGACGTTCAACCAAGCGATTCACAGCTGACAACTAGGGTTGACCATTTCGACTTGGATCGGTTGCATCGCCAACCGCCGCTCTTTCTCGACCTTTGCATGTCGACCTGATCCGATCAGGCGCGGCCGAGTGCTTGGGCAAGTTGGCCTTTGGTCATCTTCGAGCGGCCCTCGATATTGCGCATTTTCGCCTCGTTGTACAGCTGATCTCGGGTCGGGCCCTTCGGTCGATCGGTTCCCGACCGGAGACCACCACGCCGCTGCGGCGACATGTCCTGCACCGAGGACCGACTGGCCGTGCGGGCCTCGCCGGACTGAGCACGGTTCTTGTTCACCGTGCGCGCCGCGATCTCCTCCGCCCGCCGGCTGGACGCACCCTGCTCTTTCTCCGAATCCTTGATGTGCTCGAACTGCCGCTCCCGCTTGTTCGACCATGCCTTCGGCATGTCCATCACCTCCTATGCCGCGAATACCCCAACCCGGCCGCCGAAACATGGGTACGCCGCGCTCGGTTCCCGGTATGCGAAAAGACGGTGTCCACCGGTGGCTTGCCAACGGGATCGGTGGCCTCGGCTATACGGGTGTTGTCACATGGGTCAAGATGAGGGATGCGGACTCGCTTCCACGAGAACCTCGACCGGCTGGCCGCTCAGTTGCAAGCGATGTGTCAGCGTGACCGGGCCGCCGTCGCGACCGGTACCAATGCGCTGCTACGCGCCGATCTCGAGCTCGCCGAGCAAGCTATCGATATCTGCCGTGACCTCGATACTCAGCGCGATCATTGTGAGCACGTAGCGGTGACGCTCCTGGCGTTGCAGGCCCCGGTCGCGGGCGAGTTGCGGCAAGTGGTCACCGCGATCCAGCTCGTCGGTGACCTCGACCGGATGGGCGTGTTGTCCGAACATATCGCCAATATCGCGCGCCGCCGACACCCTGCCTGCGCGGTCCCGGTATCGGTGCAACCGATCGTGGCCCGCATGGGGGCGGCCGCTGTCGCGATGGCCACCAGTGCCGCCGCGGTGCTGGGGTCCGGTGACCCGGGCGACGCCGCGGCGCTCGATCGCCAGGACGACACCATGGATCGTCTACATCACGACCTGCTGGCAGCGGTGCTCGACGATGACTGGGATGGAGGGACGGCCGCTGCGGTCGATCTGACGCTCCTGGGCCGTTATTACGAGAGGTTCGCCGACCATGCCGTGCAAGTCGGCCGTCGCACGATCTTCATGTCGACCGGTGAGTCATTCGGCGACTGGTCTTCACCCGGCGAACATAAGGTATCCATCACCGGAGCCAGACCGATTCTGTGAACAGGCCGCTGGTACACCGAGTCAGCGGCGGCGCGGTCGCGGCCCACATCGGTTTCAATGTCGGCATTGCCTATGACGCTTGTGACGACTCGCGCGGCGCCTTTCACGTCGGGTCGAGCACGATCTTCACCGCGCTGTCGGTTTTCTGCTGGAACATCCGGCAGGCGTCGGGTGCCTCCGACAGTGGAAGCCGTTGCGTGGCAAAGGTTTCCACGCCGAGCGGATCGTCGTCGCCCAGGGCGTGATCCTGGTCAACGCGCCGACCCGGACCGCCGGCCTCGGGTCGGAAGGGATCACCGAGGTCGCCGCAGTTCACGTTCTGCGCTGCGCTACCAGCCCGGACTCGTGGTCATCTCCCGATTCGCGGCCCGGCCGGACACCGCCGAGAGGGATCTCACTGATGTGCTGATCTACGCGTCTTCGAGGGCTTCGCCGATCTCGTGGGCGACGCGGTTGTGCTGATTCTGCACCAGCCAGTGGCCGGTCGCGAGGACGACCGCGACGGGCCATTCGATGATCTCCGCGGCCGCTAGGGCGCCGAGGGCACCGTAGTACGCCAATTGTTCGGGCCGGGGAATGCGGACACGGCCGAGCACCGGCAGATCCACCGCGAAACCTTGGGCGGCCAGTACCCGGTCGACGGCGTTTCGGTGGCCGGTTGATGATTTTTCGGCCATGTGTTGCCTCCCGGTCATGGTGTGTTCGAGTATTCGACTCCTGGCATCCGCATAGTGTCCAGTGTGATGAGTAGTGGCGCGGGCGTTGGCTCTGATTCTTTGACGGGCGCATTGACGCAGGTGCTGACCGTGCCGTTGCGTGAGGTGTACGCGGTGCTGTGGCGGCTCGGGGTCATCGAGATCCTCGACTGATCCCGCTGGCGACCGCCCGCAGCGAACAGTCGGGAGCGACGGCGGTGGCGACGGCGGCGGTGGTGGCGGTGGTGGACAGGGCCTGCCACCATCCGATCGGCCCAGGGGTGACCCACGGCGTTCGCCGCCGCCGAAACCGCGTCGCCGGCCAGCGCGACGCCGTCGACCGGCCGGAGACCCGAATCGGACCGATGCGGCCGTTCGGCAGCCGCTACCACCGCGCACAGCTCGTCGACGACCGTCGGGTCGTCCACCTCGGCGATGACCCGGGACAGCGGATAGTTGAGCGCCGCCGAGGTCACGGCCCGATGTGAACGCACGGCGGCGAGCACCGCGGGACCCAGCTCGTCGCGCGGCTCGCGCCCGCCCAGGCCACGTACTTCGATCCAACAGCGGCGCTGGCCGCACCAACGACGCCGGACGGGCGCACCACCGAGCAGTTCCGATGCGGCTTCGGTGACCGCCTCGACCACCCGGCGATCGAGCACCGTGCGCACCGGCGAGGTGACCAGTTCCATACCCGCGGCAGCAGCGTCCGCGGCCGAACGCACACCCGCGCCGACGACGCGCGAGGGCAGGGAGGACGCGGTCCGTAACAGTAGGCCCAGGTCCACGTCGACGACTAACGCTTACTCGGTGAACGTCGTGCCCGAGTAGTGCTCTTGGGCGCGGAGGCCGCCTTCGTCGCAGTGGCGGGCCGTTTGGTCGCCTTCTGCGTGCGGGTAGGGGACTGTCCGGCGCGATCGCCGACGGCGGGTGCCGCCACTCGACCCGATCGCTGCCCGAGACGCTGGACCACCAGAGCGGCGCCGCCGACGCCCAGCAGCACCGGCCAGTCCACCAGCCCCGTGGCGCCGATCGCCGCCAATGTCAAAACCGCCGCCGGTGCCGAGTGGCTACCGCTGCCCAAGCCGTGTTTGACACCGGCCGCCGCACCTCGGATACCGCCGACGACGCCCTCGACAGCAGCGCCGCCCACGGCACCGGCCGCCGCCGTCGTTGCATCGGCCGTCCGCGTGATCACGTCCAGCACGCCATCGGAAATGTTCATCACCACTCCGTCGCGTTCACCTTATGGACATCAATGAGCAAACAGGAGTTTACCGCCAGGAAGCGGGGATAGCGCGACTTCAGATCCGAATGCTCAACGGCTGCGCCCTCGACAGTGGCTCTCACGTTACGAGGCAGCAATCCATCGAAGTCGCGTATACCGCATCGATCCGGAATGGCTCAAACGCCCGAGGACCCGACCAGAACCACAACGGGATTGGGCGAATTCGCACTACGGTGGCCCGGGCCACACCGTATTCTCGAGTGGCATTGCCTCATGAGAGAGAACCCAACGGTTACGAATTCAGGAGGTCGACATGCAAATCCAGGACAAGACCGACAGCCGTAGCTTCGCCATCGATCTGGGCGATTTCAGGGTAGAAACGGTGCAGGACGTGAGGGGTCTCAGCACGCCGTCGGAGGGAACGTTGGGGGAGGTGCGGATAACACGGGGGCTTGATCGGAGCAAAGCGTTCACCGACTGGATCGAGCGAACGCTGGCCGACGGCGGCGTGGACTCCGCCAGAGAGGACATCACGATCACCGTGATGGACGCTGATATGAAGCCTGGTCGGCGGATTCGCTTGCTGCGTGCCTTGCCGACGAGTTGGACGGAGCCTTCGCTCGGCGCCGAGAATGCGGAGCTGGCGAATGAGAGCGTCACTGTCGCCTACGAAGAGATGAGAATCGAGTAGCACCGTTCGCTCGGCGTCGTTTCCGCGACTAGCCCGGTCTTCGGCGCCGGATCGGCCCGCGCTGTTCTGCGGCGGGCCGACTCGGCGGTCCATCATTTGCGAACTGGCGCCGCCGCGTCCACCTGCACGATCCCGCCCAGTTCCTCGGCGAGGCTGTCGCTGGGATCCCGCGCCTGATCCGCGTATGTCTGCGGCCGATGGGCGCATACGCACCGACCGGGATTCCGATGTCGAAGCCGCCACTGCTCGAGTCCCGTGCGACCTGCGAGCGATGTGCCGAGTGAAATGTTCAGCCGTGGCGTTCGAATTCGGGATAGCGCGCGCCGAGTTCGCTTGCCGAATCGGCCTACGCGTCGGCGATGGCGTCGAGCTTGTGTAGCGAGGCGCCGTGTGCGAGAGCAGTTGGGGCGTAAGCAGCTTCAGGAGATCGATGCGCGGATGATCGAGTTGCGCAAGACGGCACCACGATCGCCCGCGCGCCTTCAGCAGTGAAGAAGGAAACGATCATGACCTGTGCCAACCTGCGAGCGCGACGAGCTGGGAATCCGGCCCGGTTCGAAGGTTTGGGTTGATTTACCGGAAAGGGTTGGTCAGCGGCCGCCTTGTGAACACCTCATCTCAAAAGTGCACCGCGACAACCATTCCCCGCAGCCATGTCCCGTGACATTCGACCATCGAAGCCCGAGCAACGAAGAGTATGTCGCCCGGGGGCGGACGGATTCGCTTCGCGGATCATGGCCTCCGACATTGCGTTACGGACAATATATCGATGGCCTGCGTAACTATTTCGCCAGAAAGCAAGAACGCGAGCAACTTCTGGGTACTCCCGACACAAGCCGGGCTGGCCCCGGAGGCACGATAAATTAAGAAGTACGACCATGCGTAGAGCAACGGCGCTCTTCGCCGCATTACTGTTGGCAATCATCCTTTCCTTCACCAACGAGATGGGGCCGAAGGCTCACGCCGACAACTGTATTGGCGACTGGGCCATCGGTATCGGCGGTCTCGGTGACAACACCTCGTCGGTGTTCATCCCATTTGTGGATCAACCTGTCGGCTACAATTCGCTCGACCCGATGTCGGGACTGAACGAACTCGACCGCTTGTTCTGGCTGCATCGCAGCGAATGTCCGGACGACCACATCAGGCTGATCGGGCACAGCGAGGGCGCGGGCATCGTCCACGCCTGGGTCACCGCCCACCAGAATGTCGGCAATGCCAACGCTATTCTCCTGTCGGATCCCAAGCGAGCCCCCGGGCCTGGTTGGGGTGGCCTGTCGTCGACTCCCGGGAGTGGGATCGTCGGTTATCCGCTGGCCGGTGTCGACGACTGGTTCGGCGACTTCCCGGTACTGACGGTGTGCAACCACGACGACCAGATCTGCGACACCTCGGCCGGATGGTGGGGCTATCTGTTCGGGGGTGCGCATGGTCGTTACGATTTCAATGTGTGGGACTACGGTGATTGGGATTCCGGTATCTGGTATCGGTAGCCGGTGATTCGTGGGGATCAGTAGCCTTGTGGCACTGGTCCCCATTGGCTGAACCCGTGCCCCATCGATGTGCATACTGCCGCACCTTGATAGGTGATTTGGCAATTCGCTCCGGCATATGTGATCGAATACTGTGGGTCGTGGTAACTCGCGGGTGTGATGCGCGGTAGCGGCGGATTCCCGCCTGGCACAGTGTGACTGCCGTTGGAGTTCCACTGAGGATGTGCCGGCCACATGGTCGAGTCGATTATGACGGCCGGCACATTCGGCATCGGAACCTGCATTCCGGCATACAGCACATTCATGGACGGTGCCGGGACTGCGAGGTCGCAGCCCACTGTGCCGTCCGCGCCGATCGAGCAGTTCCAACTGCCCATGGCGAAATACGCTGTGTCACCCACCAGTAATGGGCCAGGTTCATCATCGGCGTGCGCGGTGCTCACCGCGACCAGACACGCGAGTGTACCGAGAATTCCTCCGCAAACCCTTGCAGCGGCGACGCTTCCGGCCATTGACACGACATCTCCCTCGATGCGCGGCGAGTATGAGATCTAATCGATCATATAGAAAAACTATCACCAAACAGTGCAATGGCAAGAGGGCCTGTCAAGGGGGCTTCCGTGGTAATCGCGGCCCCGCTCACGCTAATCGGCACGCGGTGGTTTGTGGTCCAGCCGGATACCCCTGTCGGACAAGCGATCAGAAGCCGCCGGCCGACAACGCATCCACCCGCATCAACGAATATCCTGAGGTTACCGGGCGATGCCGGACCGCTCACGATCGGTGAACACCGCTGACGGTCAACGGTTTTCGGTGGCAGGTCCGCGCAATGCCGCGTCGGCGTCCTTGGCGTCGAGCCGATCATCGAGGACGAGCAGAGCGTCCCGAACCCGGATACGGCCTCGCGTTCTTCGGCCCCCGCTGCGGCAGGCTCGGCTGACGGTCTGCCGGAGGCGCACCTGATCCGGTGCCTGGGTGCCGTCACGGGCGCGCACCCGATCCAGTCCGGCGCCGGATACGGCCCACCCGTCACGGCCAGCCGCCGCCGATTGGTGGCAGCAAGGCCGGGCTTATCATCGGCGGCGTCATCCTGCTGGTGGTGGTTTGCATAGGTGTGGTCGGGTTGCTGGATCCGCGGCGGGACGAGAGCGTCGTGCCCGCGGGCGCCACGGCGACGTCGGTGCAGGGCAACGCGGCGCCGACGATCCATGCGATGAGCACGATCACCAATGCGTGCGATCTCGTCGACCCAACACCGTTGACCAAATGGTCGTCGACTCCCAAGAGCGCCCCGCACCACATGGGCCTATGTGGTGTGCGTACAGGACGGCAACGTCTGGGTGCGGGGCAAGGTCGACCTGAGCCGGGAGGATAAGGGTGGGCCTGTGGCGAGAGCATCCTGTCCGGGATCAAACGCTGTGCACGCGGACACGCCTATGCTCGCAACATGACGCGTCACGCTCGGGACTCGGGTGTTTCGCTGGCCGCGCTACTGGCCGCGTTCTCGTTTGCGATGGATCTCGGCCTGGGCCAGCCGATGGCACATGTGCTGCGGTCGTGGCGGCTGGCTTCGCGGCTCGGAGAGCGAGTCGGGTTGAGCGCCGAGGAGCGGTCCGACCTGTACTACACCGCGGTTTTGGCGTGGACCGGTTGTGTGGCCGACGCACCCGAGGTGGCCGCGTGGTTCGGCGATGACATCGCTTTTCGCGCGGACAGCTACAAATTGGATTTGCGCGGGGCGAGCGGGGCGGTGTTCTTCCTGTCGCACGCGGGGTCCTCGGGACCGTTCGCGCAGCGGGTGCGCAAGACGGTGACGATCGCGGCGAAGGGCGGCCGCGATATCGAGCGGGGGTTGATGTCGCACTGCCTGACCACGTCGACGATGGCGGAACGGCTCGGGCTCGGCCCGACTGTCGGGGACTCGCTGCGGCAGTTCTTCGCGAGATGGGACGGAAAGGGCGTGCCGGGTGGTGTCGCCGGGGAACGAATCGGGCTCGGTATGCGGCTGTTCCATCTCGCCGATGTCGTCGAGGTGCTGCACCGTAGTGCTGGAATCGATGCCGCGATCGAGGTCGCCCGTTCGCGGCGTGGGACGCAGTTCGATCCGGCCGTGGTGGACGCATTCTGTGCCTCGGCCCGTGACCTGCTGGCGGATGCGGAAGTCGAGCCGGACTATGGGGAGCTCATTGCCGCCGATCCGGCGCTGCGGCGGAATCTCACCGGTGCGGAACTGGATTCGGCACTCGAGGTGATCGCCGACTTCACCGATCTGCGCTCGCCCTACAGGGCAGGCCATTCTCGTGGTGTAGCCGATCTCGCCGGTCGGGCCGCGGCCGTGGCCGGGTTCCCCGAAGCCGATATGACGTTGGTGCGTCGCGCGGCGTTGTTGCACGATATCGGGTTACACGGTGTTCCGGCCACCATTTTGGACAAGCCGGGAGCGCTGAGCCTGACCGAACTCGAGCGGCTCCGGATGAACTCGTACTACACCGAGCGGGTGCTGGCCCGCCCGGCCGCGCTGTCTCGCATCGGGGCTATCGCGGCCCTGGCCTACGAGCGCCTCGACGGCTCCGGAGCGCATCGCGGGCTGACCGGACCGTCGATCCCAGTGTCGGCGCGCCTGCTGGCGGCGGCTGATACATATCGGGCCATGACCGAGCCGCGTCCGTATCGAGATGCCTTGCCACCCAAGCAGATTCTCGCCGAACTGCGTGCCGAGGTGCGCCGCGGTCGACTCGACGCGGCGGCGGTCGACGCTGTCCTCGCGGCAGCGGGACAGCCGCGCCATCGCCACCGCGGCGGCCCGGACGGTCTGACACCGCGCGAGCTCGAGGTCCTCGTGCTTATCGCGCGGGGTGCCTCGACCCGGCACGTCGCACGCACCCTGGGCATCACCCCGAAAACGGCAGGCACCCACATCGAACGCATCTACGTCAAGACCGGATCGTCGACTCGAGCGACCGCCACTCTCTACGCGGTTCAGCACGGCTTACTGGACACGCTGGCCACCGATTCGTAGGGAGAACACCCGACGACATGCATAGCCGTCGCGCCTAGCGTTCGTTTCATGATCCGTTCTGCCGTCCGGCGGCAATGCATGAAGTGAGGTTTCGCGATGTCAAGAGCCGTTGCCACCACATTCAGCTACTCAGGCGCGCAGCGCCGGAGGTGAGTACCATGTTAGATTTGGCATCCCAGTTGACCGACCTGCCGGAATACCGGGGCCACGCGCCGTGGCCCGGCCACGAATACGTCAAGGGCTGGGGCGTTTTCGGCCTTCCCTTCGACAGCGGCCACATCCTGGCCTTGCGGGTCTTCCCCGAAAACGACTTCGGCCCATACAAAACAGTCTGGCACCGCGACCCCGATGGCCGATGGTCGATCTTCGTCGACGGCGACCGGCTGGAGACCGCCTGCCCCCGCTACTACGGTCCCGCGTGTGCCTACACCGGTTTCGCCACGATTCGAGTGGCGTGGACCGGACCGGCTTCGCTGCGAATCACCGTCGACGAACCCGCGCTGGACTGGACGTTGACCGCGCACGAGACTACGGCGCTGCATATGCTCAACGCCGTCGGAGGGCGTCTGCCGCTTGCCACCTGGCGGTCGCGTTCGCTGGTGCGTGCCCGGGAAATGATCGCCGCCGCACTGGGTTTGGGTCATCTGAGCATGGCGGGTGTCATGCCGAGCGGCCACGTCGGAATCCTCATGCCCCAGCAGATGTACCTGATAACGCAGTCGACGGCCGTGCTGGACGGCCGCGACCTCGGACATCCCGCACGCCTGGATACGAACCCGGTCATAGGCGATGTCGCCCTGCCCGCGCGCGGCGTGGTCGCTATCGGCCAGGCGATGTGGCAGGCCCTCGCCCCGACCGAAAGTAATTCGGGCCCTGGCAATCTCACGCCGGAGCCCCACTCACGGTAATCGGGCGTATCCGATGAGCACGTCCATCCGGTAGCTCGATGTCGTGGACTCGGCAAACGAAGTCACGCCGATGTCCGAGCAGGTCGCACCAGATCCGGGTCCGGGGTGTCCGGTGAGGGACGGTCTGCCCCGCGACGTAGCTTGGACGGGACAGCCAGTAGATCGGCGGCCGCGGTCGCCGCCATCACCTGGCCCAGCCACGCCGCCACGCCTCAGCGAGGATGTCTCCAGGGTAAGTTCAATACAGAATGCGCTGGGGGAGAAGCAGTTGCGATAGGGGGTGCGGAACCGGTAGCGCTGAGCGCAGCGCCGTCGGCCGCCGACCCGGCATCGTTGGTGCCAGGCCACAGCCCTGGTGAAACCTCTGCTGCGATCGGGGCCACGGTTCTACAGGCCGCGCCTGACTGTGCAGCGCCGAGCTTCGGCATCGGGCTGGACACATCCGGCCCATGAAGGGATGTACCAACTCAGTTGATGCAGCAGGGCGGTGAACCGGTTCTCGAGCACTGCGGAGGGGACCGGACCACTACAACAGAACCAGACCCGCATCGGCCGATTCGTCGACATGAAGCCAGTCGGTAAACCGCTGCGTGATAGCCGTGCCTTCGCTACGATTCTGCTTGCTCCGGTGAATCGGAAGGCCATAGGCGGCAGGCGCACCCACGTAGCTGCCGTTCGCTGTACACCGGACAGGGCTCTCGCTGGAGATCGAGTCCCTGTCGCGGTGCCAACACCATCAGCCTGGCAAGGGAGCCAGTATGAAGCGAAACGACGTAGCTATCCCCGCAGTCGAACTGCTCTCGCATATCCACGCCGCGGGCTTCGCCTCCGTGGACCATTTCATCGCGACGCTACGTGTTGACCCGCTGGCCGATACAACCCGGCTACCACCCCTCGCTTTGTCACTACCTTCTCGCCCCGGACGGCACCGCAAGTAAGGCTGCCGCGCCCATTCGGTCTTGTCGGCCAGCCATCCTCGCGATAATCAGGTCGGCGAACGCCTCGAGCGACCGTCGTCGTGCGCGCACACCGCGTGCCTCTGGGATCGCCGGGCAACTTCGGCGCACTCGAGGTCCCTTTCGGCACGAGGTCACCGAGGCTGTGGATTGGGCAGTGTCGGCGCGAGCAGGTGTGGTGCTGGTGCGCGCGGCGATGTTGAGCAGATCACGTTCGCAGACCCGGGCTGGCTGTGCGGTGAAGGTGGTCGATCCGGCCGTGACGTGGAGTGAGCTGGCGGCGGTCGTCTATGGCGTGGTGCTGGAGGACGTGACACCGAGTCCGTCGCGGCCCAACCGATTTGTTCGCCTTGGCCGATGCTCTGGCCGATGCGGTCGGCGCCGCGGTCACGATCGAGGACCGGCTGTCTCGGGTGCCGGCCTACTCGACGTTGCAGCAGGACGCTGATCGGGCGATGACGGCGCGGCGCTGGATCACCGGGCTGCGCGACGCCTTGCCCAAGCGGATGAGTGTGTCAGCCGGCATCAGCACAGGAGCTGGGGCAATGGAGCTGGCGGTGGCGCACCAAGAGGCCGACGAGTGTCTTGTACTGCACGAGAGTGTCCAACTCAGCGGCGAGCCGCCCGCCTATGACGAATCGTGGCACGCCATTCTGCTGCAACGCTTGCGCACCGCCGCCCGATCCGGTTGCGTCCTCGCACGCGGTCCCGTTGCCGAGCTCCGGCCAGTACGACCACGCGTTCTCCACTCAGTATTTGGTGACGCTGCAGGCGTGGTCGGAGGCGCGGGGCGACGCGGTCGAGGCAGGCGAGCGCCTCGGCGTACACGAGAACACGGTGCGCAACCCCGCGGAAGATAGGCGATGTACGGACTGGTGGTCGGCATCCTCAGCCGCAGTGACCTACTGCGATTGATGCTCGAGCCGGACGAAAGGACAGCGGTAGAAGTCCAGAAGCGCCTGGACGACTACACAGGCGACGATGCTGGCGGGCCACCGTCGACGAAGGCCGCGTCACGTTCGGAGGCCGGTTCGCCGATGAGTCCGAACGCCGCGTCGCCATCGCACTGGCCAACACTGTATCCGGCACGCGGGCAGGGTCCACAAACCATGCGAACCAGTCCTCGAGGCGGCAGGAGTAACCGATCCGGCACACTACGTTGGCGAGCACCGCGCAGAATCTGCCGGACAGCGATGAGCGAAATGCACCGGCACTGCGATCAGACGTACAAGTGACCGGGAGTCCGTACGATCACTTTGCGCGGCTACGAGCTAGCCGAAGCATCCTCGGAACCGCTGCGGATAGGTGCCGCGACAACACCCCGCGATTCGAACTTCACACACTTGCCCGCATCCGGTCGATTCCTTCGTACCAGTGGTCGTGCAGTGTTCGCCAGTCCTCGGCGGCGGTACGTGTCCACTTCATTTGCAGCTCCGTCGCAGCCAATGCGGGTTTCTCTCGCTCGACTTCGTTCTCCGCGTGCGCTGCGCGCTCGACCAGTTCGGTCCAGCGATCGAAATCCTGATGTAGTGCTTCTTCGACCTTCTTGTGCATGGCCAACTCCTTTGGTGACTATAGTGATCTTGTTCTCTGAATCTGCCTTCTAGATCACGTGCTCGGCTCGCCGGCGATTGAATCCGTTTGCCCTGGGCTTCGCGCCCGAGGCGAGGGCGACGGCAATATTTTTGATTTCAGCTCGGTCACAGTTTACGCACAGTCGGTTAACGATGCATAGAGCGAGAGTGCGAGATATTCCAGTACATCGCAGGTACGCCACCCTTTCGTCGCATATGCGGGGATGTTGCTGCGGATTTCCGATCGTAGCGATCCGCTGCCGCGATTGCTGAGCCGCGCATCGCCGCCCGCTATCGCCGTGGGCGCGTCGACACCGAACCAACTGTGGTGATCACTCCACTGGAGTTCGACCCGCCCGCCGCGTGACGGTTCTCACATCGACCGCTGCGGCTTCCGAGCAACGACATATGGCCAGGTCCGGCCGATCGGCATGCGGTGACCAAGGGGTATTCCCACGCCACCCGCTCGCTGGTCCGGTCAGAGGAATTTCAGCATGGCGAACTGGTTCTGGCACAAGGTTTTTGGCGGCATCGGGGATCGAGTTGTGCGTTGAACAGGAGTCGGCGACCACGCTGCATGACGTGAGCGCGGTCGAGCGGTCGCTCTGGGGATCGGCTCGAGAACGACTGGCAGCGACTCCACGCGATCGACTGCTCTGTACTGCCGTCGCGTTCAGGGCGACCCTCGACTGCGCAGTCGGCGATCTGTGGTCGAGTTCGGCTCACCGGAACTCGACCATCGCCACGCTGCGCATCGATGGGACGCGGCATTTCCCATGTCCTTCGTGAATAACAGCCCGGGATCCGGGCCCGAGGTCGTCGAGGCTGCCGCGGATCGCTCGATCCGGGCAGCGGCGAACCGGCAGCCCTATGCGCCGGTTCGTGATCTGATCGGCACCACCGTCGTCGGCGCCGCCCTTTGTCGTCCAGGAGCGCCTGACCGCCGCCCGGCTCGACGCCGGCACGATCATGGTCGGCCGGAAGATCGGTCTGACCTCACCGGCAGTGCAGGCCCAGCGCGGCGTCGACCGGCCGGACTTCGGCCTCCTCTTCGCCGACATGCAGTGCTCGGAGGAGCAGGTCGTGGCGATGGACCGGCTGCTCCAACCGAAGGTCCGGGCCGTCGCGGATCCTCGATGCTCAGCATTCGGCCCACTCTCAGCAAACCTGCGATCGGCTCAGCCTGGCACCGAACTCGATCTGACGCTCAGGCGTGCTATCTCGTTGACGGGCGTTGAAAACGCTGGATGGTCTTGTCGCGCAAGGAGATTCGACTGAAGTGGCGGGTAGCTACGTCCGGCAGGCCGAAATGCCTCCTGCGGCCTCGGTGCGATGCGCGTAAACTTATTTGCCGACACCTATCAATCAGGTGTGCCACCGGGTTGCCGGGAGGTGGAAATGCTCAGTGCCACCGAGCAGTTCAGCAAGGAATGCGCCCCGTGCGGGAAACTGAGGGGCGGGGCTCGCCACCGCGAAGACGACGACGCGGGCTTGGTCATCGACGATATGACTTACGACTGTGGCTGCCGCCGGATTCGGCACGTATTCCACGACGGCAGCGTTCGGATCAGAACGGTCCGCCATGACGGCAAGATCCTGATGGACGAGCAAAGCGCCGACTTCGAGGCCTGACCGACCACACCCCGGGTGGCACCATGACCGCTTTTCACGATGTCGTGATCGTTGGCGGAGGTGGCGCGGGTTTGCGTGCGGCGATCGCCATCGCGGAACACAACCCGCAGTTGACCATCGCGATCGTTTCCAAGGTCTATCCGATGCGCAGCCACACCGTCTCCGCCGAGGGTGGCGCCGCCGCAGTCGCCGGTCGCGACGACACCATCGACGAGCACGCATACGACACGATTTCCGGCAGCGATTGGCTCTGTGACCAAGACGCTGTCGAGGCCTTCGTCGAGGAGGCACCGCGGGAGCTGCTCCAACTGGAGCACTGGGGCTGCCCTTGGAGCCGCCGGTCGGATGGACACATCGCGGTACGGGCGTTCGGCGGCATGAAGAATCTCCGCACCTGGTTCGCAGCCGACAAGACCGGTTTTCACTTGCTGCACACCCTGTTCCAGACCACGCTGTCCTATCCGGACATCGTCAGGTACGACGAGTGGTTCGCGACAACATTGCTCGTCGACGACGAAAAGGTGGGTGGCATCGTAGCCATAGAACTGGCCACCGGACGCATCGAAACCATTCACGCCAACGCGGTCATCGTATGCACCGGTGGCTGCGGCCGGGTGTATCCGTTCACCACCAACGCCAATATCAAGACCGGCGACGGTATGGCGCTGGCATACCGGGCAGGCGCGCCGCTCAAGGATATGGAGTTCGTCCAGTACCACCCGACCGGCCTTCCGTTCACCGGCATTCTGATCACCGAGGCGACGCGCGCTGAGGGCGGTTGGCTGCTCAATAAAGACGGTTACCGCTACTTGCAGGATTACGACCTCGGGACGCCATCACCGGTGCCGGTATTGCGAAGTATGGAGCTGGGGCCACGCGACCGGCTGTCACAGGCCTTCGTGCACGAACTCGACAAGGGCCGGACCATCGCCACGCCATACGGACCGGTCGTGCATCTCGACATACGCCACCTCGGTGCGGATCTCATCGACACGAAGCTGCCGTTCGTGCGCGAGCTGTGCTCGAAATACCAGAACATCGACCCGGTCCGGGAGCTGATCCCGGTGCGCCCCGTCGTCCACTACATGATGGGCGGCGTCCACACCGATATCCATGGCGCGACACCACTGGCGGGGCTGTACGCCGCTGGGGAGGTTGCCTGCGTCAGTATCAACGGCGCCAACCGGCTCGGGTCGAATTCCCTTCCCGAGTTGCTGGTCTTCGGTGCGCGAGCCGGTCGCGCCGCCGCCGAGTACGCGAGTTCGGCCACAGCCGCCCGGTCGCCGGCGGTCATGGCGCGAGGTCGCGCCGAACAGGATCGGCTGGAACGGGATCTCACGCGGCACGCCGAGGGATCCGAACGAATCGCACGCATCCGCACCGAGATGCAGGAGACGATGGAGACCAGTGCTGGGATCTACCGCGACGGCGACTCTCTCGCCGCGGCTGTCGACAGGCTGCGCGAGCTGCGCGATCGGTTCGGCAGCGCTTGCCTCGATGACCACAGCCGGGCGTTCAACACCGAGTTGGTGGCGATGCTGGAGTTGTCGTGCATGCTCGATGTGGCGGAGTGCATCATCGGCTGCGCGCTGGCGCGGGAGGAATCCCGGGGTGCGCACCAACGAACCGATTTCCCCGCCAGAAACGACCAGCGTTTCCTGGCCCATTCGGTGATCCATCGGGCGCCGGACGGTTCGGGCCGAGTCTCGCACCTCCCGGTAACGATCACCCGCTGGCCTCCTGGCGAACGCGTATACGGGAGGTGAGTGTGATGGAGGACCGGATAACCGTGCAAGTCGCGCGGTACCGACCGGATCGAGACGACGAACCGGTACTGCAGTCGTATGAAGTTCCGCTGCGCCGGGATTGGACCGTGCTCGACGGCCTCAATTACATCAAGGACTACCTCGACGGAACGGTGTCTTACCGCTGGTCCTGCCGGATGGGCATCTGCGGTAGTTGCGGCATGACAGTCAACGGCGAGCCACAACTGAGCTGCGCCACCTTCCTGACCGATTTCGCACCGGGGCCGGTGCGAGTCGAGCCATTGCGCAACTTCCCGGTGATCCGGGATCTCGTCGTAGAGATCGGCGACTTCATGCACAAGCTGACCGCGGTGAAGCCATGGCTGATCAGGGAGGAACCCGGGCGACTCGAAGACGGCGAGTACCTGCAATCGCCGCTCGAAATGGACGACTACAAGAAGTACAGCATGTGTATCAACTGCATGCTCTGCTACTCGGCTTGTCCCGTCTACGCGCTCGATCCCGTGTTCCTCGGTCCGGCGGCGATCGCACTGGCCCAACGGTACAACCTCGACTCGCGCGATGAGGGAGCCGGAGATCGGCGCGACGTTCTCGCGTCGGCCGAGGGAGTTTGGTCCTGCACCCTTGTCGGTGAGTGCACTACCGCGTGCCCGAAGGGGGTCGACCCGGCTGGGGCGATCCAACGCTACAAGCTCACCGCGGCAACGCAATCGCTGCGCGACTTCCTCATGCCTTGGCGGGCACGATGACCACGACACCCCGGTTGTATCGAAAGCCGATCTCCCGGTTCTGGTGGGTGCGACGCCGCTCGTACCTGATCTTCGTCCTGCGCGAACTCAGCAGTTTGTTTGTCGCCTGGTTCGTGGTGTACCTCCTGCTTCTGGTCAACGCGGTGAGTTCAGGAAGCGAGCAGTACCAGCGGTTTCTGAACTGGAGTGCCGGCCCGGGGGTGCTCGCGCTGAATCTGATCGCCCTGCTGTTCGTGCTCATGCACACCGTCACCTGGTTCAACCTCGCGCCCAAGGCGATGGTGGTGCACGTGCGGAGCCGACCCGTCGCGCCGGTCGTGGTCCTCGGGCTGCACTACCTACTGTGGGGTCTGCTGACGGTGATCGTGCTGTTGGTGGTGCTGCGATGACGAAAAGGAAGTCCCTGGAACCGTTGGGGTGGCTGATGTTCAGCGCCGGCGGGATGGCCGCGGCGCTGCTCATACCTGTGCTGCTGTTTCTGTTCGGCCTCGCCTTCCCGCTGGGTTGGCTTCCCGAGCCGGACCACGCATACCTGCTCTCGGTGTTGCGTCATCCTCTCACCCGGCTGGTCCTTTTCGGACTATGTGTGCTGGCTCTATTCCATTGGGCACACCGCTTCCGGTACATGCTGTACGACGGCTTGCGGCTGAAGCGGTTCAGCGCGTTGATCATCGTGGTCTGCTACGGCGCCGCCGTCATCGGCTCGGCAACGGCCGCTTACCTTCTGCTCCGCGTCTAGCCCGCGTGCGTGTGGCCTTGTTTGTTTCCATCCGCCATCGTGCCTGGTCACGGGTAGTTCACTAACTCGACTCTCGCGATGCGGCGACTCGCTGTGAATGCGTATCGACCGAACGGGCGTACGAACGAAGCGGACGCACCTCGGGAATTCACTCGAGCCCGATCGTCGGCGTGATGAGGGAGGCCATGATGGGTTGATGAGGCGAAGCGACTCAGGGTCGGCAAGGGCAGGGGCGGGCGCAGTGCTCGAGGCTGGTTCGGAGATTTCCGCCGCTGCCGCACCCGCGGCACGCGAGATCCGGGTGCTGGCATTGAACACGTGGCACAGCGGTAGCAAGATCTCCACTGGTATTCAGCTGATCACCGATCTCATCATCTCGACACAGGCCACGATCGTGCTGCTTTCGGAGGCAACCGAAGCGACCACGGCCGTCGCGGCCGAACTGGTTCGGCGGGGGCGCGAGTTCAATGCCATTGCCTCGCACGACACCGGAATTCTGTCGGTGTTTCCGGTCCAGGACAGCGCCGACCTGCAATGGATGGTCAAGGCGCGGTTGAACATCGGCGGAAAGCGCCTCACCGTCTACTCCGCGCATCTGGAGTATCGCTGGTACGCCTCCAACCTGCCCCGAGGCTACGGTCCCGGAGCTCCGGCGCCGGGCGAGTTCGCCGCGCACGAGTGGAACAAGCTGCCCGACGGCCCAGTGACCGACCTGGCCGTGATTCAGCGCATCAACGCGGCCTCGGGCCGCCCAGAGGTCATCAGCAACTTTCTCGCCGACGCGAAAGCCGAAATCGCCGACGGGGCTTCGGTCATCATAGGTGGCGATCTGAACGAGCCGTCCCTGTTGGATTGGACGCCCGCCACGGCGAAGTTGTTCGACCACAACGGTGTGGTGTCGGCGTGGGAGACCACTCGGCGCCTGCAGGAAGCCGGTTTCATCGATGCCTACCGATCGATGTATCCAGACCCGGTGACCCATCCGGGACTCACCTGGCCCTCGGACAACATCGATGTGGATGTCTCCGAGCTCGCCTGGGCTCCTGAGGCCGACGAACGCGACCGCGTCGACTACATCTTCGCTCAGGGCACCGCCCTGTGTCTGTCCGCCGTCGGCATCATCGGCCCGCGCGGGTCCATCGTGCGCGGTACCCGACGGCAAAAGACGACCCAGGACAACTTTGTCGCCTCGCCTGCCCCGTGGGTCAGCGACCACAAAGGCATCTTCGCGACATACCAACTCACCGACTGAACGACGTTATCTCCGGATGCCGCGACAAGTCTGCCCAGCAGCGTTGTTTGGCTGTCGGAATGCGGGTTATCCGCCAGAAGACCGGCAGGAAACAAGCCGGACATATTCGACCCCGGCCGAACGCATACGCGGCGGCATCGGGACTAGCCCGGAAAGGAACTGAGATGAGCCCCTTCGAAAACAGCAGCGAAACGAGGTAGCTGGCCATGATCATTCTCGGAATTATTCTTCTTATCGTCGGGTTCATATTCAGCATCCCGATCCTGTGGACAATCGGAATCGTGGTTCTCATTATCGGGCTCGTGTTGTTCCTATTGGGGTCGACGGGCCGCGCCGTCGGCGGCAGACGCCATTACTACTGACCCTTGGATCGGTGAGTACCGGCGCCTGCCCTATGCCACTGAACATGACAGCAGCGGCCGCACGAGTGGTTCCCTATTGCATGGCGAAAAGCTTCGCCTGTCCGGATACAACCGTGTCATTGCTGTCGACAAGTGCGACTCGCACCTGGACTTGACCCGACCCCAGAGGTGGCTGTCCAGGGGTCTCTGTCATCGCGATGCTCGCATCGTGTTGGGTATTGTCGCAGGTGACGGCATTCTGCGTGCCCTGGGCGGCCGGACCGTCGGCGGTGGGTTCGCCCATCATCGCCCGAATGCTGGTCACCCCGTCGGAGTTATCGCAGCTGTAGGTGACTTGAACTATCGTCGGTCCGGCGCGGGCGATATCGATGCTCGTGGCGGCGAGAGCGGGAGCAGCCGTTACGACCATGGCTGTCGCCATCGTTGCGAAGACGGTCGCGACGTGGTTGCTGCGCCGACAATTCCGGGTAGTCATCATGGATCTCGGTTCCTCCTGTGTGGCGGGGATGAATCGCTGAACACAACGGGAAGAGAACGCGGCATTGGCCGTACTGCACGTATCCATGGTGCAGCCTTCGGGACTGAGCGGGTGGGGAAACCGCTAGACCGCCGTCGCCGTCTCGTGCGCGAGCACTTCACTTGCCACCCGTTCTCCCGAGCGAACGGCTCCGTCGACCCAACCGCACATGACGGCAGAGCTCTCGGTTCCGGCCCAATGGATGCGGCCGCACGGCTCCCGCAGAGCATGGCCGAACTGGGTGAGGACACCGGTGGGTGCGTGACTCAGCATCCCGCCGCCGGAGTAGCGCTCGACAGTCCAGTTGTGCTCGACGTAGTCGACGGGGGAGCCGGCCGTGTCGCCGAACCGCTCGACCAGCGCGCCGAGGACCGCCTGCCTTCGTTCGGCCTCGTCGAGTTGTCCGACCTGCCGCGCGATGGGTCCCTCGACGATGACACATAGGATCCCGGGTCGCGCGGTATCCGTGCAGGCATCGATGGTGATGGTCGCGGGCGACCCCGGTGCGGCCGACTGCCCGGACAATCCGTCGCGCCGCCAGAACGGCTCGTCGTACACGGCGGCAATCTTGATGATCGAGCCGCTCGGCATCCGCTGATGCAGAAACGATCGATCGACCGGCAGCGTGGGCTCGTACAGAATATGACTCGCGATGGCCAGGGGAACCGCCACGATCGCCCGACGTGCGCGCACCGTCACGTCTTCCGCCCGCACCGTGACACCGGCGGAGTCCTGGTCTATCCGGCGAACCGGCTGCGACAGATGGATCGAGTCGCCGAGTTCGGCCGCCATCGGCCGGTAGATTGCACCCATGCCGCCGACCGGTCGAGCATCCTGCGCGCCGTTCTTGACGCCGAGGACGAAGTTCGGCCCTCCCGCCGAGGCCATCTGGTACAGCACGAACAGTAGTGACACCTCCGAGGCGGCCGAGGTGTAGCAGCCGGCGACGGCGGTCTCGAGCAGATCATGGGCGGGTCTGGACAGCACGTGGTCGTCCAGCCACTGCGCCAGGCTGAGCTGGTCCAATCCGGCTGCCTGCTTCGATGCCCACGGCGCGTCGAGGGGAACCGACTCGCACATATGTCCCAGCTCGAACAACGCCGCACCGAGGTTCAACGCCGCCCACGGGCTCATTGTCCACGGAATCGTGCCCGTGTAGCGGTGCTGCTTGCCCTCGACCACCATGATGGCCTCACCGTCGGTGTACTGCTGGTAACTCGGTACCCCGAACTCGTCCATCAGTGCGTGGATCCGGTCTTGCCCCGGTCCTACCCACGCACCACCGCGATCGATCCACGACCCGTCGGCACGCACTTCGGTGAATGTGCGCCCGCCCGGCCGGTCGCGGGCTTCCAGCACCGCTACCGATCGACCCGCCTGTTTCAGCCGCAGTGCGGCTGTCAGTCCTGCGAAGCCTGCACCGATCACGCAATAGTCGACATCTGTCATGGCGAGCTGTCCTCGTATCGCAGTTCTGCGCACGGCCGCCGTCGGACCAGCGCACGATCGCGGCACCCTCGACACAGCGGGTGCACATCGCCTTCGATCAGGTAGACGGGTCGAATATTCAGCAATTCTAGAGCGAATTCCGAGGCAGAATAAGCCGTTTCAACGGTTCGGCGTGAACGGTTCGGTCCCGAGCACCAGGCGCAGACCCGAGATACCGGAATGCGCTCGGGCGTAAGCCAGTTCGCGGCTGATGTCACCGACGTTGTTGACTATGGGAACCGAAATGGCGAGCGTTGACAGCGTGCCGAGCGCATTGCCATCGCTGTCGAGGAAGGCGCTGCCGCTATCGCCCGGAATGCCGGGGATGGTCGCGACAAAAGCGTGGGTCCAGCCGCTGGCAGCGACATCGTCGATCTTGCTTTCACCGATCTGAGGGGACAGGCCGGCGATACCGCCACGCAGAATTGAGTTCCAGTAGCTGTAGAGGTGGTCGCCGGCATTCGTGCCACTGGTGTTGATGCCGACCGGGCCGCCCCAGTGCGGCAGGCTCGGATTGACTTTCCCGATGTCCTCCGGCGCGAGCTTCACCAGCGCCAAGTCGTTGTAGGCGCAGGCATTTCGGTCCTGCTCGCCGTTTTCCTGCATGGTCAGCCAACTGCTGTACGCGAGTTGCCCGGCGGCGGTCGTCGCGCCGGAAACCGGCGAGCCGTTGCGGTTGAAACTCACAGCGGTTCCGAGCGGGAGGCTACCGGCGGTGCAGCCATCGGTTTCGGTGACGAGTCCCGTGGTGCCGCAGTGGGCCGCCTGGCCGATGTACACGTGGCCGGTGTCATCGATGAAGACGTAGTTCGCCGTGCATTGGACAGCATCGTGGGTATAGGTCTGTATCCCCGGGGTGATCGCGGCGGAGGCGGCGGGCGCCCATTGATGTCCGGCCTGGTCGGCGGCAACGGTCGTCCCGTAGCCGGCGCCGAAGGTGAAGGCCTGCCGTTGCGGTGACGCAGACGTCGAGGCCGAAGCGTGGTTGTCTGCTGTGCTGTCGGTGCCGGGCTGGTTGCCGCAGCCGGCAGCCAGGTACGTGCCGGTCACTGCGAGGACGCAGGTGACCGGAATGGCGAACGCGCGGCGAAAACTGGACAGCAGCATCGATGGTCTCCTAGTGGTTGTGAGGTGGACGATCTAGCGCGAGGTGCGGCTGCGGACCGCAATGCGCCGAGCGCAATGGCGTTGCCGAGCGATTGTCATCCGGCTTCCTGCTCACATTGCGTCCTCGGTCGGCCGGCTTCGGTATTCACGCAAACTTGTGGCGATGCTTGATCCGGTTTCGGGGCCCGGCGGACGGCTGCCGTGCAAGACCGAATGACCAGCTAATCTGAACCTCATTCGTTTGCCATCACGACGTGTTCGGGTATTGCCAAGAAGTCGACCAGACATTGAGATGAAGGCCCGCAAATTCTCAGCATAACTTAGCGGAACCGGCTCGGCGGAAGAGCGTTGCGACCTCTCTCTCCGAGGCGATGTTCGAGGCATGCGACGTCGGCCGTGTCCGGCGGAGTGTCGTGATCGAATCCGGTCGGCGGCATAAAGCACTTCCGCATCAGCGCCGTGGTCTCGGCCATCTCGTTGTACGGATTGATCCGCGCACGGAGTGCTGCCGTGTATCGGAGCGCGTCGCCACGTGCCGGTGCCGCATACTCGTCGAAAAGATTGCGCGATGACCATCATGTCCGCGACAGCGCGGTGTCTCGGGTCGGTGATGTTGCTGCTGGGACTGACCACACCGGCAGGGGGCGACCCGACGGCTCCTGAACTGGGGCACGCGGGTCGCTGGCTCACCGACGAGCAGGGCCGGGTGGTCACCTTGCACGACATTGCGTGCGCGCATCGCGGCAAACGGTCTGGTCGCCGACGGTGGCCGGGTCACCGGAGTACTGGTGAGCGAAGTTCGGCACCGGGTCACGATCAGCGATTTCGATCTTGCGATCGGTAGGACTCGGTCCTGCGATGGCGGTCCGATCGCCGAGGTTACGGTCGAGGGGTCCCGCTGGCGAAACGGTCTCGGACCGATGAGGTGTAGTCGAGTGATTGCCGAAGATAATCATCGGAATGGCGACTTGCTCGAGCCGCGCAGGAAAACTATCAGCAGTCCTTACATTCATCGGCTGCAGCGTCGGCATTTCCTTCTTTTCGATATTCTGCCGATTCTCGGCACGGCCTGCGCATTCGCGTTTCTCGCGGTACGTCCGTTCGGCGTAACCGAATTCGCGCTGCTGTTCTCGATGTGGCTGGTGACCGGGCTCGGCGTGACCGTCGGCTATCACCGGCTGTTCACTCACCGCACGTTCAAGGCGGTGCCGTGGGTCGCCGGGCTACTGGCGATATTCGGGTCGATGGCCGGACAGGGCGGCGTGGTGTCCTGGGTGGCGCTGCATCGGCGGCATCACGAATACAGCGATCGCGAAGGGGATCCGCACTCACCCAACCTTTCCGGCGGTGGTTTACTCGGTTCGCTGCGGGGCCTCGTGCATTCGCATTTCCTGTGGATGCGCCGACACGAATACCCGAACGTCGTGCATTACGCTCCCGACCTCGTCAAGGATCGCGGCTTGGTGCGGATCGCTCGTCTCTACTACTACTGGGTGGGGCTCGGGCTGCTCATCCCCACGGTGATCGGCGGGTTGGTTTCGCTGAGCTGGACCGGGGCGGTGAGCGGTCTGCTGTGGGGCGGTCTGGTGCGGATCCTCGTACTCGAGCACATCGTCTGGGCGATCAATTCTTTCCTGCACATGTTCGGTACCCGCCGCTACGCATCGCGGGAGAACAGCCACAACGGCGGAATATTCGCCCTGGTGACGTTGGGGGAGTCGTGGCACAACAACCATCACGCATTCCCCGAATCGCCGTCCTTCGGTTTGGATTGGTATCGGCTCGATCCCGGCTTCTGGCTCATCAAACTGCTGGAGATATTCGGTCTGGCCTCGGATCTGAAAATGCCGTCGGCGCCGCGGATCGCCGCCAAACGTATTTCCGGAAACACTGAACCCGTCGGTAACGCAGCGTGAGGAATACACACAGTGGACACGAGTAGAGACGCCATCGTCCAGTGGTGCAGGGAATATCTCGGAAATTTGCTCGAGATTCCGGCGGAAGCGGTGGACCCGGCGGCGGACTTCGACCGGATGGGAGTCGACTCCGCTCTCGCGGTTGCGTTGCTGATCGAAGTCGAGGCGCGCTACGGCGTCGATCTGGCGCCCGAGGATCTCTTCGAGAACCCCAATATCAATGCGGTGGCCGGCTATCTGCACGAGCAGAGCCGGCGGAGCGTGGCGTAGCCATGTCCGCGACGATCGGCGACGATCGCGCTGATGCGGCGGCGGCCGCGATCCGGCACCACTACGACGCGGGCAATGACTTCTATCGGCTGTGGCTCGATACGTCGTTGAGTTACTCCTGCGCGTTGCGTGAGAGCAGCGCCGACACCTTGGAAGCCGCTCAGGAACGGAAATTGCGGTTCCATCTGGACGCGATCGGCGCCGACAGCGCCGCGGCGGTGCTGGACATCGGGTGCGGGTGGGGTGCGATCCTGCAACGCCTGTCGGAGCAGCACGCGGTCGTGCGGTCGGTCGGGCTCTCCCTCAGCGCCGAGCAGGCCGAGTTCGTGCGGTCGCGCGACTTTCCAGGCGTAGAAGTGCGGCTGGAGAACTGGATGCATTACGAGCCGGATATGCGTTTCGACGGCATCATCTCGATCGGCGCTTTCGAACACTTTGCCCGGCCGGATGATTCGCCTGCCGAGAAGATCCGGGTGTACCGGGAGTTCTTCACCCGCTGCCGCAACTGGCTGCACGACGACGGCGTGCTGTCGCTGCAAACGATCGTCTACGCCAATATGGAGCGCGAGCACGCGAACACGTTCATGCAGCGGGAGATCTTCCCCGATGCGGACCTGCCGACGCTCGCCGAGATCGCGGCCGCGGCCGAAGGCGTCTTCGAGATCCGCTCTCTCACCAATGGGCGTCTCGACTATGCGTGGACCTGCGAGGAATGGGCGCGCAGACTTCGGGCGAACCGTGCCGAAGCCGCCGAGATCGTCGGCACCGAGGTGGTCGCTCGCTACGAGCGCTACCTCAAGCTCTCCGCGCTCGGCTTCCGGATGGGCAAGATCGGTCTGCTGCGGCTCGTGCTGGCACCCTATGGCGACGGATTCTTCGGTCGAGGGGTGCGGGCCGGATGACAGTGCGAACGCCCGATCAGGCCGAGCCGATTCGGCCACGAGTCCGGTTCAACCCCTTCAGCGCGGAGTTCCGCCGCGACCCTTACCCGCTCTACCGGGAACTGCGTGAGACCCAGCCGGTGCACAAGACACTGGGGATGTGGGTGCTCACCCGGCACAGCGATGTGCGCGGGGTCCTGCTCGACCGCTCGTACAGCGCTGGACTGATTCCGCGGCTGGTTGGCGAGCAAGCCGAGCGATTCGGGCAGCACGATGTCGCGCGGATCGAGCAGTTGGGCCGTAAGTCGTTGGTGTTCACCGACAATCCGGACCATGCGCGGTTGCGCGGACTGGTGAATCGGGTGTTCACCGCCCGGGCGGTCGCCGACCTGCGCCCCCTGGTCACCCGGGTCGCCGAGGATCTGATGCGGCGAGCCTGGAACGCGGGCGGCCTGGACGTGATCACCGAGTTGGCTGCGCCTTTGCCGGTGACGGTGCTGTGCGAATGGATGGCCCTTCCCGGCGACCTGCGCGAACGGGTCGGCCCATGGACCCACGACATTCGGTTCCTGCTGGAACCAGGACTGATGAAGGCCGAGGACTTCGCACGCGTCTGTGCGGTGGTCGAAGAGTTCGCTACCGCTCTGGACGGGGTGCTCGCCGAGCGTCGATCCCGGCCCGGCGCCGACCTGATCAGTCGGCTGCTCGCCGCGCGCACGGCCGGTGGCGACATGCTCAGCGACGAGGAGCTGATCTTCGTCTGCATCATGTGTTTCGTCGCGGGCAACGAGACCACGAAATCGTTGATCGGTAACGGTGTGCTGGCACTGCTGCGGCATCCAGATCAGGCCGCGCTGCTGCGGCGCAGGCCCACGTTGGTCAGAGCCGCCGTCGTGGAGGCGCTGCGTTATGACTGTCCGCTCCAGCTGACCAAACGTCTGGCCACCCGCGACGCCGACATCGATGGGAAACGGGTATCGGCAGGCGACCAAGTCCTGGTGTGCCTGGGCGCCGCCAACCGCGACCCCGCCGTCTTCGACCGACCCGACGAGTTCGATCTGACCCGCACCGCCGGGGATCATCTCGCCTTCGGCCACGGCATGCACGGTTGCCTGGGTGGGCTGCTCGCCGAACTGCAGGCGGAGGTCGCCTTCGAATACTTGTACCGGCAATCACAGGACCTGGAGCTACCGGACGGTGAGTTGGCATGGCAGGACCACAGTTTCATTGTTCGTGGGTTGAAAAACCTACCGGTCACACTCCGGAGCGTTCGATGACCGTCCTGCGATCGACTCGGACGTGGCTGCGGCAGGAGCGCGCCGAGGCCCCCGTACAGGTGGTCTGCATACCCCACGCGGGCGCGGGCGCGTCATCGTTCAACCGTTGGCTGGACCTGTTCCCGCCGGACATCGCCGCGGTCCGGGTCCAGCTCCCCGGCCGGGAGGATCTGTCCGGCGAGCACGCGCTGCGCCGCGTCGGCGACGCGGTGGACGGGTTGATGCCGCAGCTCGAGCAGTTGGGCGGTGCGCGAGTGGCGATCTACGGCCACAGCATGGGAGCGCTGGTGGCGTTCGAGCTGGCCCGCGCGCTCGCGGCGGCGGGCAGACCGGCGACGCACCTGTTCGTTTCCGGCCGTCGTGCGCCGCAATTGTTTTCGAGCCGCACACCGATTCACCATCTGGCCGAAGACGATTTCGCCGCGGCGCTCATCGCGATGAACGCATGGGGTGCGGCGGGGCGCAGCGCCGCCTTCCTGCGCTACGCACTACCACTGATCCGCGCCGACCTGGAGCTCTCCGAGGAATACCACTATCAGCCGCTGCCAAGGCTGGGCTGCCCGATCATAGCGTTCTACGGCACCGAGGACCCGGTGGTCGACCCGGCCGAGATCGCGGCGTGGCATGAGCTGACGGGCGGCGGCTTCGCGATCCACGGATTTTCCGGCGATCACTACTTCCACCATCGGCATCGAGTGGCCATCGCGGCGGCGATGACTACCGCGTTGTTGTGAGGACCGACGTGCCGCACCCGATCCTGCTTCCCGACATCCTGCAGCGCCGCGCCGTCGATGAGCCCGACCGGACCGCCTATGTGTTCTTGGACGAGAACGGTTCGGCGACAACCACACTGACCTACCGCGAATTGCACGACCGAGCGCTGGCGGTGGCGGCCGAGCTCGAATCCCGGTGCGCGCCGGGGGACCGCGCGCTGCTGGTGTTCCCGCAGAGCCTGGATTTCATCGTCGCGTACTTCGGTTGCCTCTATGCGGGCGTCATCGCGGTGCCGCTGAATCCGCCGCGCCGCGACAAGGTGCAGGAGGCGACGCGAGCCATCACCGTCGACTCCGGGCCAGTCGCGGTGCTGACGCTCGGTGCGATGATCGCGACGCTGCGTCCGGCGCTGGCGCCGATCTGCGCGGCCCGGCATTGGCTTGCCGTCGACGAGTTGCCCGCGGCGGGGGCGGGCGTCACGCCCACCGTCGCCGAGCTCGATGCCGTCGCGTTCCTGCAGTACACGTCCGGTTCCACCGCAGCTCCCAAAGGGGTCATGGTCACGCATCGGAACCTGATGGCGAACGAGGAGATGATTCGGCAGGCGTTCGGCCATGATCGGGACTCGACGGTGGTCGGCTGGGCGCCCTTCTTCCACGACCAGGGTTTGATCGGCAACGTGCTGCAGCCGCTGTATGTGGGGGCGACCAGCGTACTGATGTCGCCGACGACGTTCATTCGCCGACCGCTGCTGTGGCTGGAGGTCATCTCCCGGTATCGCGCGCACACCAGCGGTGGCCCCAACTTCGCCTTCGACGCCTGTGTCGCGCGCGCCGCGGGAGAGGTGCCCGAGTTGGATCTGAGCAGCTGGAAGGTGGCGTTCAACGGAGCCGAGCCGATCCGCGCCGGGACTTTGTCCCGATTCGCGAAAACTTTCGCGCCGCACGGGTTCGATGCTCGGGCGTTGTATCCGTGCTATGGCCTCGCCGAGGCCAGCCTGCTCGTCGCGGGCAGCCGGAAAGGGCGCGGTCCGCTGACGCTCGACGTGGATCCCGATGCACTCGGCTGCGGTCGTTATGCCGATGCGGCAGCCGAGCCGGCCCGCACCCTTGTCGGCTCGGGGTGTGTGCTCGCGGAGCAAGAACTGCGGATCGTGGATCCCGAAACCGGGCAGCCCTGCCCGCCGGAACGGATCGGCGAGATCTGGGTTTCGGGAGAGCATGTTGCACACGGCTATTGGGAGAAGCCAGAGGCGACGGCCGAGACCTTCCACGCGCGATGCGCCGACGATCCCGCACGAACCTACCTGCGCACCGGCGACCTCGGTGTCGTGGTGGACGGTGAGCTGTATGTGGTGGGGCGGCTCGCGGACCTGATCATCGTCCGGGGGCGGAACTATTACCCGCAGGACATCGAACACACCGTTCAGTCCGCGCATCCCGCGCTCCGGATCGGCGGTGGTGCGGCGTTCTCGGTGCCCGGGCGTGACGGTGCGAAACTCGTTGTGGTGCAAGAGGTCAAGCGTGACGCACTGGAGGCCGATGTCGCCGACATCGTGGGCGCGGTCAGGACGGCGGTCGTCCAGGAGCACGAACTGGCCATCGGCGAGGTGGTGCTGACCACGGCCGGCCAGGTGCGGAAGACCAGCAGTGGAAAGATCATGCGTTCAGCAGCCAGAAAACGGTATCTGGCAGGCGGATTCGGGACCTGGTCACCACACGGCGAAGAATCCGCGGAACTTCGAGCAAGGAGCTGAGCACATGCAGATCTGGCAAGCGGAAAACCCCGATTTCGAAGCGGCCGTGACGGGCGCGGTGCTCAGCATGCCCGCTGCCCAGCATTTGGGTTTCGAATTCGGGCGGGTGGCTCCCGGCGAAGCCGAGATAGTCCAGCCGCATCGCAAGGAACTCACCCAGCACGACGGGTTCTTCCAGGGCGGCGTGCTCGGCTCCCTGGCAGATTTCGCCGCCGGTTCCGCGGCCGGGACCCTGCTGCAGCCAGGATGGGTGAACATGACGATCGACTACACGGTGAAGATCCTCGCCCCGGCGAAGGGGCCGAAGGTCGTCGCCCGCGGCCGGGTGATCAAGCCGGGCGCGCTCATCACGATCGCCGCCGCAGACGTTTACTCGGTCGACGAAGACGGCGAAACACTCTGTGCCACAGCACTTGTGACCATGCGAAACGTGAAACTGTTCAAATCGGACCGGGAGTAGTGGCCATGACCTCCGACGGATTCGTGTTCGACCCGTTCGTCGCGGGCTTCGCCGCGGATCCGTATCCCCACTATGCCCGGCTGCGCAGCACCGCACCCACGCACGAGCATCCACTCGGGTTCTGGATCGTGTCGAGATACGAGGATGTCGCCGGGCTGCAGCGCTCGGCGCAGTCCGTCGACGAGCAGTACTTGACCCGGCTGCCGTCGTGGAAGAGCGACAGCAGCAAGCTCGGCAAAGAAAACCGGATGATGCGCGGACTATCCATGCTGGACCGGGACCCGCCCGATCACACCCGCCTGCGCCGCCTGGTCGCCAAGGCATTCACAACCCGCGCAATCGAGGCGTTGCAGCCAAGGGCCGAGGCACTCGTCGACGCCGCCCTGGACCGCATCGCCGAAGCGGGCACCGCGGATGTCGTTGCGGAACTGGCGTTTCCGGTGCCGTTCGGGATCATCTCGGAGATGCTGGGTGTCCCGGTAGTCGAGCACACGCGGCTGCGCGAACTCACCGCGATACTGGTGCTGGCGTTGGAACCCCTTTCCGATCCGGACCTGCAGGCCAAGGTCCGGTCGGCCAACGAGGAATTGTTCGCGATGGTCGGTGAACTGGTCCGCTGGAAACGCGCCACACCCGGCGACGACCTGCTGACCAGGCTGATCACCGCCGAACACGAGGGCGATGTCTTGAGCGAGGACGAACTGGTCGCCCAGGTCATGCTGCTCTACATCGCGGGCCACGAAACAACCGTGAATCACCTCGCGGGCGGGATCCTGGCTCTGCTGCGACATCCCGACCAGGCTCGACGGCTCCGGGAAGACCCGGGACTTGCCGACAACGCCGTCGCGGAACTGCTCCGATACGACACCCCGGTGCAACTGATGCGCCGGATCACCGTCGGCCCCCTGCCCATCGGCGGCGCGGAGATCCCGCCCGGCAGTTTGGTGCTCGCCTGTGTCGCCGCCGCCAATCGTGATCCGGAGTTCTGGGGCGCGGACGCCGACGAATTGCGCCTCGACCGGCCGAACGCGCAGCAGAACCTCTCGTTCGGTGCGGGCATCCACCGCTGTCTGGGTGCGGCGCTGGTTCGGCTCGAGGCCCGAGTCGCCTTCTCGCACTTCGTGGCGCGCTTCCCCGACGCCGTCGTCGAGGAGCTGCGCTGGAACGGCCGGATCAATGTGCGTGGCCCCGCCGAACTATCGATCTCGGTGTAGCGCAAAGTTTTCGGGAGACGGACAGAATCGTGCCGACAATCACGATCGATGGCGCACAGATCGCCTACACCGACACCGGAGCCCCGGCCGGCCGGCCGGAGGCGGCTACCGTGGTGTTCGGCCACGGACTGCTGTTCGGCGGCTGGATGTTCCAGCCGCAGATCGAGGTCTTGCGCGCGCACTACCGGTGCATCACGATCGACTGGCGAGGGCAGGGCGCGACTCCGGCAACCACCCGCGGCTATGACATGGACACCCTCACCGGCGACGCCGTCGCGGTGCTCCGGCGCCTCGAGGTTGCTCCGGTGCATTGGGTCGGTCTGTCCATGGGCGGCTTCATCGGACAGCGAATCGCGGCGCGCCACGCAGCGCTGCTACGCACACTGACGTTGTTGGACAGCAGCGCCGAGCCAGAGGATCCGAACAAGATCAGCGAGTACAAGCGGCTGGCGCTGGCATTGCGACTGGTCGGTGCCCGACCGATTCTCGGCAAGATCGAACCCCGCCTCTTCGGTCCGAGTTTCCTCGCGAACCCCGCCAACAGACCCGCGATCGACAAGTGGGCCGCCGGCCTGGGGCGCTGCGATCGTGCGGCTGTGCGCAAGTCGGTGCTCGGTGTTGCCGATCGTGCGTCGGTCGAGCATGAGATCACCGCCATCACGGTGCCGACGCTCGTGGTCGTCGGCATCGACGACACAGCGACGCCGCCCGCACGATCCGAGCGCATCGCCGAGTTGATCCCGGGCGCTCGACTGCACACCATCGCCGATTGTGGCCACACCAGCAGTTTGGAACAGCCGACCGCGATCACGGCACTGCTCCAGGATTTCCTCGGCAACCATTGACCGATCCTGATAGCCGGCCATGAGCCGACCGATTGACCAGCAGGCAGACACCGGACAATATGAATCATGGGTGTCTGTCAGATGCACGAATATCGAACTGCTCTATGTCTGTCGGGGCGGACAGCCTGACGCGAGCATCGAGTGCGTGACGAATCCGATGTGGCCCAGGCGCGCGTCTTCTACAGATTGCTCGAGGCCGAGGCCGCTGCCCTTGATGCAATGCTGCGAACCCAGCTGACCCGGCGCGGGGCACCGCGGGCGACCACCGAGGCCCGGTTGCTGGATCGGGACATGCGCGAGGTGCGCCGCTGCCTGGCTCAGCTGCTCGACCGATTTCCGGAACTGGGCTCCAACGAGCGCTGAGATCCGCTCGCCGACTTGCGCCGCCCGATTCGAACACCGAGCCGTCTCGGCAACTCGACATCAGGGCGTGGCAGTGATGCTTCAGTCGCGCCCCGCCTCCCTCTGCCGCTGACCCGCCGTGTCGAATGCCGCGCTGAGGGTCGGTGTTGTCGGGTGAGCGGAACGTTGGCTATAGTTATATATAGTCAGCTCCGGCGAACGAATCAGGAAGGCAGACATGACCAGAATCGAAGGTGCTATCGCCCTGGTGACCGGCGGGCAACGCGGCCTCGGCCGAGCATTCACCGAGGAACTCCTGGCGCGTGGCGCGGCCAAGGTCTACGCAACCGCCCGCAAGCCCGAGGCGGACGATAATGCTCGCGTCGTCCCGCTCGAACTGGAGGTCACCGACCCGGATTCGGTTGCGGCGGTGGCGGAACGGGCCGCTGATGTGAACATCGTCATCAACAACGCCGGTGTACTGCGCTCCGCGCCGCTACTGCATGCCGAAATGGCCGATGTGGTCGAAACATTCGAGACCAACGTCTTCGGTCCCTGCGCATCGCCCGGGCATTCGCTCCCATCCTCGCCGCCAATGGTGGTGGCGCACTGGTGGATATCCACTCCGTCCTGTCCTGGAGCTCGGGGGGCGCGGCCTACGGTGCGTCGAAGGCCGCCCTGTGGTCTCTGACCAATTCCCTGCGCATCGAACTGGCGCCGCAGGGCACCCAGGTTGTCGGTGTCCACCTCGCCTTCGCCGAGACCGACATGGTGAAGGCCATAGACGCCGTCAAGCTCAGTCCCGCCGTGGTCGCCGCCGCACTCGCCGATGGCTTGGAACAGGGTGCGCACGAAGTCCTCGTCGATGAGTTCACCCGGCAGGTGAAGGCATCCCTATCCGGTCCCGTCGAAAACCTCGTCCTGCCCTTCCGTCGCTGAGACGCCGCTTCGCCCAAAGGAATTCGCCATGCCGCTCTGGCACATCTACCACCCCGCGAACACCTACACCCCGCAGGACAAGCAAAACTTCGCCCGGGACATCACCGCCTACTACGCCCGCGTCGGCCTCCCGGAGTTCTACGCCGTAGCCCTCTTCCACGAACTCCCGGCCGACTCCTGCTACGTGGGCGGCAAACCCACCGCCGCCTCGGTGCGCGTCACCATCGACCACCTCGCCCGGCAACTCGACGACCCCGAAATGCGAAAGCGCATGACCCGCGGCCTCGACACCCTCATGGCCCCCTATACACACGACCGCGGTCTGTACCTGGAATTCAATATCAACGAGGTAGCCCGCGACACCTGGATGATCGCCGGACTCTTCCCGCCGCCGATCGGCAGCGATATCGAGCAGGCCTGGGCCGAGGAGAACAAGCCCATCCCGTACTGAAGTCGGCGGCGGCGCCGGACCGGCGTACTTGTCCGAGGCAGCGGATTCACCAGGCGCACTGGGCTTTCCATCGCGCCGATGCGGATGGTCGCCGTCAGGCGGTCAGCGCATCGTAGGCGGCGATCACGATGCTCAGGGCTCGCATATTGTCGTCGGTCCACAGCATCTGGTTCATCACATAGGACACCGTCATGCGGTGCTCGAAGTCGACGAGCACCAGGGAGCCGCCCCATCCGCCCCACGAGCAGGTGCGACCCTCGAGACGGTAGCCCATGCCCCAGCGGATCGGCCATTCCAGCACACGATCCCGGCCGTGGAATTGTTCTTCGAATACGCGATCACAGCCTGGCTGCGACAGCAGGCGAACACCGCCGACACTGCCGCCGCAAGCGAGTATCGACTGGACCGCGGCGACCGAGCGTGCGTTGCCGTGCCCGTTGACGGCCGGGATTTCCGCGCGCCGCCACGCCGAAGTGTTGGCGTCGGACACTCCGACCGAGAATCCCTCGGGGCGGTCCCCCTCGGGCGCGGGGACGAGCGCGGCAACGCGATGGTCGTGCTCGGGGGATAGCCCTATGTGGAAGTCCGCACCCAACGGCGCGGCCACTTCCTCGGCGAAGAATGTGCCCACGCTGCGTCCGGTCACCCGGGCGATGACCTCACCGATGAGGAAGCCGAACGTGATCGAGTGGTAACCCCCTTCGGTGCCCGGTTCCCATTGGGGAGACTGTCCGGCAAGACGCGCGGTGATGGTCGGCCACGAGTACAGGTCGGCGGCCGCGATGGGGGTGTCCCATACCGGCAGACCCGCGGTGTGACCGAGTAGATGCCGGACCAGCACAGCGTGTTTGCCCGTTGCCGCGAACTCCGGCCAGTACCTGGCGACCGGCGCGTTCAGATCGAGTTCGCCACGGTCGGCCAATATCAGCGCGCACAATGCCACCATCGTCTTGGTCGTCGACCAGACGTTGACGATGGTGTCCGCCTCCCACAGCACGGTGCGATCCGCGTCGGCATAGCCGCCCCAGATGTCGACCACGGGTTCGCCGTCGACGTACACCGCCGCCGACGCGCCGACATCGTCGGCGTTCAGCGATGCCGCGAGTGCCTCGGCGACACCGGCGAACCGCGCATCGTAGGAACCCCGCACATTGGTAGTCACGGGCCCACCGTAGACCGCGTCCACCGCACGGCACCAATGATTTTCACCGCCGCCGTTGCCGAATCTGTTCGCCGGCGAACTCGACACCCTCTTCACACACCGACCACGCCGCAGCCGCGAGTCACAACCACTCGCGCAGAACCTCCGCGATACTGCGGAGCGCAGCATCAGTGGTCATCCGCCAGTGTGTGGTGGCCACCGGGTGGTTGTGCACGGAACCCGCCACTGCTGCCGTCCAGGTCGCGGCGCCGACGGAACCCGTCGGATCGTCGTGGGCCGCAGTGAAATAGACGAGGTCGCCATCGAAGGGCCGCGCTCGATAGGCCGCGTCGAGAGCCGCCGAATCGATCGCCGCGGCCACGACCCGTTCGATCCGCGCGGCCCCGAAGGATGCGAACGGCTCGGGGAGCACGCTCAATCGCTGTGCCAGCTCGGACAATTCCACCGTTTCGTCCAGGCCGAATTCCGCGGCCCGCGCGCCGAGCAGTCCACCGAGCAGGTCCGGCACCGTGACCTTGATCCCCGCGAGTTCGGTTCCGGCGCCGATGTCGAGTAGTCGACTGTCCATCATGCCCAGCAGCGCCACCTGCGCGCCTTCGTCCAGGAGTTGGACGGCCATGGCATGGGCGAGCACACCACCAAGTGACCAGCCGAGCAGGTGGTAGGGCCCCTCCGGTTGCACCTCACGAATGTGTTTGACGTAGTGTCGCGCCCAATCCTCGATCGAATCCGGCGGTGGGTCCGCCGAACTCAGCGCGGGTGACTGGAGTCCGTAAATGGGCCGATCCGAATCGAGATGGGCTGCCAGCCCGGCGAACGACCACGCGATGCCCCCGATCGGATGGATGCAGAACAGCGGCTCGGCGGTGCCGGAAACCCGCAGCGGCAACAGCACATCGAATGCCGCGTCGGCACCGGCGCCCGCCGCGCCGCGCCGACGCAACTCCGCGAGGATGCCCGCGGGGGTCGGGGCGGTGAACGCCCACATCACCGGAATCGTTTCGGCCATCGCCTCGCTCAACCGAGCCGTCAGCTTGGTCGCGATCAGTGAATTGCCGCCGAGTTCGAAGAAGTTGTCATCCAATCCGATGCGATCCAGACCCAGTACCTCCGCGAAAATCTCGCAGACCATGGTCTCGAGCGCTGTCGTCGGTGCGCGGTAGACGCGGGTCCCGAACTCCGGTTCGGGCAGCGCCGCGCGATCGAGTTTGCCGACCTGGGTCAACGGGACGTCATCGAGAACGACGATCGCCGTGGGCACCATATGCGACGGCAAGGTCCGTGCGGCCCTGCGGATCAGCCGATCCGTATCGATCACCTGGTCCTTGGCGGCCACCACGTACGACACCAGAACCGTTGCCCCAGCGGAATTCTCCCTGCCGATCGTGACGGCGAAATCCACTTCCGCATGGGCGGCCAGTACCGCATCGATCTCGCCGAGCTCGATACGGAAGCCGCGGATCTTCACCTGGAAGTCCGTGCGGCCCAAGTACTCCAACTCCCAACCGGTTGCCGTGGCATTCGGTACCTCGACCCAACGAACCAGATCGCCGGTCCGGTACATCCGGTCGCCCCACCGACCCCACGGATTCGCGACGAAACGTTCCGACGTCGCACCGGAACGCCCGTGATAGCCGCGGGCCAGTGCCGGGCCCGCCAGATACAACTCACCGGTGACACCCGCGGGCACCGGGTGCAACCGCTCATCGAGCACCGCCGCCCACCCGCCGGGTATCGGATGGCCGATCGTCACCCGTTGTCCCGCAAGCAGAGTCGTATAGGTGGCGCCGATCGTCGCCTCGGTCGGACCGTATCCGTTGATGAAGCGGCGACCCGGCTGCCATCTGGCAAGCAGTTCGGGAGTGGTGGCCTCGCCCCCTGCGGACACCACCGCCAAATCGTCCAGGCCGGCGGGATCGACGGTGCCGAGCAGCGCCGGGGTGATGATCGTATGCGTCACCCGTTCGCCACGCAGTAGGTCACGAAGTTCGGTGCCGCCGACGATATCCGGCGCGGCGATCACAAGGGTGGTGCCGCTGTAGAACGCGCTGGACCACTCCTCGACCGATTGGTCGAAACTCGGCGAACACACATGCAGCATCCGATGTTGCGGCCCGAGTCCGAGCATGTCGACCGTGTGGCCGACGAGTCCACCTAACCCGGCGTGGGTGACGGCGACCCCCTTGGGCAATCCGGTAGACCCCGATGTGTAGATCACATAGGCCGGATGCGACATGCGCAGCGGGGCACGACGGTCCGCGTCGGTCACCGCGGCCGCCGAGTGGGCGGCGCAGCGTGCGAGCACCGCGGGATCGTCGAACACCAGCCAGTCCACCGAGTCGGGTAGATCGGCGTGCTCGGCGACCGTAATGCCTACTACCGCACCGGAATCGGCCACCATGTGCCGCACCCGTTCGGCCGGATAGCTCGGATCGACCGGCAGATACGCGCCACCCGCCTTGGCGACCGCCCATACCGCGGCGATCATCTCGTACGAACGTCGCATCGCCAGCGCCACCACCGTCTCCGGCGCGACACCTCGATCGATCAGGACGCGCGCCAGACGTGACGACAGTTCGTCGAGTTCACCGTAGGTGTATGCCCGTCCCGCGTCGCGCACCGCGACGCGATCACGCCCCGAACCGACTCCCCGGGTCAGCAGATCCGGCAGCACCCCGACGGTAGCCACGGTGCCGCCGCCCATCCGGGTCAGCCACTCGTACTCGTCGTCGACCAACAGCGGCAGATCGCGCACCCGCGTCGCGGGGTCGTCCACGACCGCCGCCAGCACCCGAACGAACCGCCGGGCGAACATCTCCGCCGTACGGTCATCGAAAAGATCACGCACAAAAGACATTTCGCCGTGCATACTCTCCGAGTCGCCATCCGCGGCCGAGATCGCCAGAGCCAGATCCCCGACCGCATCCGGCGGGCTCTGGAACGACAGGGCCACCTGGAACAGGGGATGCCGATCCGGCGACCGCCGCGCACCCAACAGATCCACCAACTCGTCGAACGGAATACCCGCGTGCCGGAAACCTCGCTGTTCACGCTCGTGTGCCTCCGGTAGGAGGTCGATGAAGCGCGCGGCCCGATCCACGCGGGTCCGCAGCACCAGCTCGGCGCGGCGATCGCCTGGCATCGGAGTGCCGATCGCGATGTCGCCGGAGCCGGATAGCCGCGCGAGCACTACCGCCAATGCCGCGCGCACCACCGCGGTCCATGTGACGCCCGCCGTGTGCGCGAGCTGTCGGAGACCCAGGTGTACCTGGTTCGGCACCGAGAACTCCACCTGCCCACGGACATTGGACCGCATTGCGGTGCGCGGCCGGTCCGTCGGCAGCGCCAGCCGATCGGGCAGGCCCGCCAATGCGGTGCGCCAGTAGCGAGACCTGGTGATCGGGTCGTCCGATTCGGTACTGCACCGTAGCGCGATATCGGCCGCGGTACGGTCCGTTGTCGCGGGCAGATCGCTGAGCACGCGGCGAAGCCGATCGGCCACAGCCTGTGCCGTCTCGTCGGCGACGACATCGCGCCGGTACTTCACCTGCACCAGCGTCCGGGTATCCAGGAAGACCACAACGGTGATCGGATAGTGCGTGAAGTCGGCTCCGCGCATCTGCTCGATCCGCAACCCGTCGATGGCGTCGCCGGCCTGCTGTAGCCCCTCGGCGTCGACCGGGTAGGACTCGAAGACCAGCATCGTGTCGAACAGGTCGTCATTGGGGACGCCGGCCGATGGAGCTCGCGGAGTCGGCGCGGCGTGTGAGTTCAGCCCGGCGACGCGTTGGATGGCGCCGAGTCCGAGGTGGTGATGGTCCAACAGCGACGCTTGCTCGCCCTGCAATCCCGCCAGCAGAGCCCGTACCGTTGTGCCGCGATCGAACCGGATCCGTACCGGGATGGCATCCACGAACAGGCCGATCATGTCGCCGATACCGTCGAGTTGCGCCGGTCTGCCCGAGACGGTCGCGCCGAAGACGACATCGTCGCGTCCGGTGCTACCGGCGATGACCAGACCCCATGCCGTCTGTATCACCGTATTGGCGGTGACCTCGGCCGTCGCCGCATACGCCGTCAGCGCCGCGGTCTGTGCGGTCGACAGATCGAATTCAACGACGCCGAACCCGTCACCGGTCGCCGCGGGCCAGGTCAGTTCAGGGGCGAGCATGGTCGCGGTGGCGCCGGTCAACACGTCCGACCAGGCGCGTACCGCGGCCTCCCGGTCTTGTTGCCCGAGCCACCGCAGGTAGTCGCGGTAGGGCCGGACCGGTGCGAGCAGTGACCTGTCGCCGCCGGTCGCGTACAGGACCAGGAGCTCCTTCATCAACAACGGCATCGACCAGCCGTCGAGCAGGATGTGGTGTCCGGTCAAGACGAGATGGTGCCCGGAGTCGTTGGTGTACACCGTGAATCGCAGCAGCGGTGCCACCGCCGGATCGAATCCGCGGCGCCGCTCGGCGACCAGCAGTTCCGGCAGCTCGGCCTCGGATACGCCATGGACAACCTGCCATGGCACCTCGACCCCGTCCACCACCAGCTGCACCGGTGTCCCGTCGGCCGTGGGTACGAAGGCCGAGCGCAGGTTCGCGTGCCGGTCCAGAATGGTCTGCGCGGCTCGGCGCAACCGGCCCATATCCAGCTCGCCGGTCAGCTGCGCCGCCAGCTGGATTATGTAGGCGTCGACCGAACCGTCCAGTAGCTCGATGAGCACCCGCAGCGAATTCTGCAGCGGTGACAGTGGCAGCACATCCGACAGTCCAGGATGGTTCCGCCGCCACTGGTCCAACTGGGCCTGAGAGACCTGCACGAGCGGCACATCCGACGGAGTCAGACCGCCGGCGGCCGGATCCTTCGTGTGGTCGGCGATCGCGGTGAGCGCGGTCAGCCAGTCCTGCGCCAGCTCCCGTACCGCCGCCTCGTCGAGGATCGCGGCGGCAAAGGCGAACGACGCCACCATCCGCGGGCCATCCGCGGTATCGCTGACGATCGTGTTGATATCGATCACCGCGGACAGCGGCAGGTCCGGATTCGGCTCTGCGGCAATGGTTCCCAGTTCTCCGGTGGGCAGCCAGTCGGAGTGGCCGTCGGGCACCGCACCCGCCGAGACGCGGCCGAGGTAGTTGAAGCTGATCTGCCCGAGATCACCGGCCAGCGCGTCGGCGGTATCCGGATTCAGATGTCGCAGCATGCCGAAACCGATGCCTCGATCGGGCACGGAAAGCAGTTGCTCCTTCACCGATTTCAGCACCGCGGCGGTCGCCTCGCCACCGGCGAGGGCGGCTTCGGTGTCGATCCCGGACAGGTCGATGGCCACCGGACTGATGATGGTGAACCAACCTACGGTGCGAGTCAGGTCAGCGCCGGGCACCGCGTCTTCCTCGCGACCGTGGCCCTCGAGCCGCAGCCGGGTGAACGGAGCATCGATGCCGCGCCGCGCGCGCCAGGAACGCACCGCCATCGCGAGCGCGGCCAGCAGGCTGTCGTTGGCGCCGCCCTGGTACAGCGCCGGAACCTTGGCGAGCACCGCGTCGGCGACTGCGACCGGAACCCGGATGTCGAATACGCCCCGGGTCTGGAAGGTATCGGCGACCGGGTCCAGGGCACGCGCGCCGAACAGTGGATCCGGCGTGGCCAACACCCGCTGCCAATAGCCGAGTTCCTCGGCACGGTCCGGTGCGGCGGCCGCTTCCACCAAGGCATGCGCCCAGCGCCGGAAGGAGGTGCCGACGGCGGGCAAGGCCACGGGCTGCCCGGCGCTGCGCTGCGCCCACGCGAGCACGAGGTCGGGAATGAGAATGCGCCACGACACACCATCGATCGCATAGTGATGGACCGCGACGGCGACAGCGTCGCGCGCATCGGGTCTGCGCAGCCACGTGCACGCGATCATCCGGCCCGCAGCGGGATCCAGCGTGGCCAACGCGGAATCCATGGCCGTGTCGGCAATTCGGTTCAACTCGGCCTCATCGATACCCGCGGGCACCTCGACCTCGGCGACCAGCGCATCGGCCTCGACGGCGTTACGCGCCAGCACCTCGAACCGCCACGACCCGTCCGCCTGCCACACACGCGAACGCAGCACATCATGATGATCGAGCACCGCGCCGACAGTGGCCACCACACCCGCGCGATCGATCTCCTCCGGCAATCCGAGCACCATGCTTTGGGCGAACCGACCGAACGAGCCGTTGTCGAGGAACCAGGCGAGTACCGGAGTCAACGGAACCGCGCCGACACCGCCGCCGGGCAACTCCGCGAGATTCGCCGCCGACGCCGCACCGACCACGGCAACGCGAGCCAATCTCGCGACTGTCTTCTGCTCGAACACATCCCGCGCGGTGAACACGATCCCCGCCGCCTTGGCCCGCGACACCAACTGGATCGACATGATGCTGTCACCGCCGACCGCGAAGAACGAATCGTCCACCCCGATCCGTTCCATGCCCAGCACCTGCGCGAAGAGCTCGGCGAGCCGCGACTCCACCGCGCCGACCGGAGCACGCGACACCGCCGTCGGGAACACCATCTCCGGCAACGCTTTACGGTCCAGTTTTCCGTTCGAAGTCGACGGAATCCGGTCCAGCACCACAATCGCCGCGGGCACCATATGCGACGGCAGGATCCCGGCCGCATATTCCCGCAGCCCGGCCGGATCCACCACCCGTCCCGGCGCCGCCCGCACATACGACACCAATGCCGTTGCACCACCGGGCATCTCACGGCCCAGCGTGACCACGAAATCGATATCGGCATGTCGGCCGAGCACGGTGTCGATCTCGCCGAGCTCGATACGGAAACCACGGACCTTCACCTGGAAATCAGCGCGACCGACATAGTCGAGCTGCCAATCCGCCGATGGAACGGCGAGATTCCCCGCCCGCTGCTCCGGTGCCGCGCACCAGCGCACGAGGTCGCCGGTGCGATAGATCCGCGAACCCGGCCCACCCCAGGGATTGGCGACAAACCGCTGCGCCGACAACCCGGCGCGTTTCCAGTAGCCACGAGCCAGCGCGGCGCCCGCCAGATAAAGCTCACCCGTAACACCGGGTGGTACCGGATTCAACCGCGAATCCAGCACGAATGCCGAGCTACCCAGAATCGGCCTGCCGATCGTGATATGTTGCCCCGCAACCAGTTCCACATTCGACGACATAACGGTCGCCTCGGTGGGACCGTACGCGTTGAACAATCGGCGGCCCGGCTGCCACCTTGCCAACAGCTCCGGGGTCAGCACATCCCCACCGACGAACAGCACTTCCATCCGGCCCACACCGGCCGGATCGACCGTGCCGAGCACCGCCGGGGTGATGATCGTGTGCGTCACCCCCTCGGTCCGCAGCAACTCGCCGAGTTCCGGTCCGCCCGTGACATCCGACGGCACGACCACCAACGTCGCCCCCACCGAGAATGCGCACATCCATTCCATCACCGATGGATCGAAACTCGGCGAACAGATATGCAGATACCGGTGGTGTGGCTCGAGACAGTACTGGCCGACCGAATGATCGACCAGATCGCTCAACCCGGCATGGGTTACGGCAACCCCCTTGGGCAGGCCCGTCGAGCCCGAGGTGTAGATCACGTAGGCCGGATGTTGCGTCCGTAACGGCGCGATCCGCTCGGTATCGGTGATCACGTCGGCGGACTTGCCTGCACACAACACCGCCGTCGTCGGTGCATCGAGCAGCAGCCAATCCACCGCATCGGGTAGCCGATCGACCTGGTCGGATCCGGTAATGCCCAGGGCCGCACCGGAATCGGTCAACATATGCCGCACCCGACGCGCGGGATGAGCTGGGTCGATCGGCAGGTGCGCACCACCGGCCTTGGCAATCGCGACGGCTGCCAGCACCATCTCGTAGGAACGGGGCAGTGACACCGCAACCGGCAGTTCGGGACCGACCCCTCGATCGATCAGGACCCTCGCCAATCGTGACGATTGGTCGTCGAGTTCGCCGTAACTGATCGACCGCCCCTGGTACCGCACCGCAATCCGGTCCCGGCCCAACGCGACTCCACGAGTCAGCAGATCAGGCAGTAACCGGGGCGCCCGCACGTCATTGTCGTGGACCCGGGTCAGCAGGGCCAGTTCGTCGTCGCCGAGCAACGGCAGGTCACCGATCGGGTCCCCGGGTCGGCGTACCGCGGCCGCCAGCAATCGCAGGAATCGCTCGGCGAAAATCTCGACGGTGCGCCGGTCGAACAGATCGGGCGCGAAGGAGAGGTCAGCGACGATGCGGGTGCTGTCTCGGTTCTCCCGAATGTGCAGGGACAGATCGTACGGTCCGCGTGCGAGGGGAGTCCGATCACCGGCGGACAGCATCACCTGGACCAGTGGGTGACGTGCGTCCGACCGAACCGGATCCAGCAGTGCCACCAACTCTTCGAAGGGCAGTTCTGTTCGTGTGAATGCCTGTAGGGCAATGTCTTTCGCCTGCGCGAGCAGATCGTTGAAGGATATTTCACCCGGCACCCTGGTGCGCAGGACGACCGTGTTGACCGATCCGCCCGTTTCGGCGGGGGTGCCGATCGCGATGTCATCGGTCCCCGATAGTCGCGCGAGCAGTACCGCGAAGGTCGCGTGTACGACCGTGAACATTGTGGTGTCGTGTGCGACTTCACGTAGCCGGTGCTGCAGATCCGCACCGATCTCGAACTCGACGCACGAGTCCGCGAGGGAGGGAATCGCTGGACGTGGGTGATCCGTGGGCAGGTTCAGCTCATCCGGCAGGCCCTCGAGCATGGTGCGCCAGTAGCGCGTCTGCGAGATCAGATCGCCGCGACCATCGAAGATCCGATTGATTTCCGCCGGTGTGCGCTCCGGCGTCGCGACGAATTCACCGATCAGTACCCGCAACCGCGCGGCGAGCGACTGCGCGGCGGCGGCGGTGATCATGTCGCGCCGGTACTGCACCTGCACATGCAGTCGAGTGCCCAGCTCGACCACGACCGCCACCGGATAGTGCGTGAAGTTGCGACCTTGGAGATCGACGACTTCCAGCCCGTCGATCGTCGCGTGGGCCTGCCGCAAACCATCGGTGTCGACCGGATACGACTCGAAGGCCACGAGAGAATCGAACAACTCACCCGCACCAGCCGCGCGTTGAATATCGGCGAGCCCGATGTGATGAGAGTCGAGCAACGAAACCTGTTCGGACTGCAGCCGAATCAGCAGTTGCCGCACCGGCGCATCGGAGTCGAACCGAACCCGGACCGGGACGGTATTGGCGAATAGGCCGACCATTTCGTCGACCCCGTCGACCTGCGGCGGCCGCCCGGAAACCACCGCGCCGAATACGACATCATCGCCTCCGACACTGGCCGCGAGCACCAGGCCCCACGCCGCCTGGACCACCGTATTGACGGTGACCTCGGTTGCCGCGGCGAACCTCAGCAGCTCCGCAGTCTCGGCAGGTGACAGGTCGGCGGCGCAAACACCGTGGCCCTCGGCGGGCGTCGCGGGCGGCGGCAGGGTCATGGCCAGCCGAGTCGGCGTCGGATCTGCCAGCGCCGCGCGCCACGTCCGCAGGGTGGCGTCCCGGTCGTAGCGGGCCAACCAGGCGAGATAGTCCCGATACGGCCGGACTCGCGGCAGCGCCGTCGAATCACCGTCGGCGGCGTAGGAAACCAGTAGTTCCTTCATCAACAACGGCATCGACCAGCCGTCCAACAGGATGTGATGCGCGGTCAGAACCAGATGTACGCGTCCGGCGTTCGTGCGATACACCGTGAATCGCAGCAGCGGCGCCGCCGTCGGATCGAACCCGAGACGTGCCTCGGCGGCCAGGAGCGCGGCCCGATCGGTGTCCGAGGTGTCGACGATCCGCCACGGGACCTCGAGACCCTCCGCGACGATCTGGATCGGGGTGCCCTCGACCGAAGTTCTGAACGCGGCCCGCAGGATCGCATGCCGATCCAACACCGCTTGCGCCGCCCGCCGTAGGCGATCCAGATCGATCACGCCGGACAACTCCACCGCCAACTGCAGCAGATAGGGATCCGCCGCATCGTCGGAAAGCTGTGTCAGGAAAAGCAATCCGAGCTGCAGCGGCGACAGCGGCAGGACATCGACCAGGCCCGGGTGTTCCCGCTGCCAGCTATCGAGTTCCCCCTGGGTGGTCGGCACTAGCGGGACATCCGCCGGGGTCAGGCCACCGGCCGCCGGATCGTGTACATGTCCGGCGAGCATGGTCAGTGCGGCCACCCAGTACTCGGCGAGCTCCCGCACGGCGGCCTCGTCGAGGATCTCGGACGCGTAAGCGAACGACGCACTCATCTGCGCGCCCGCGTCGATATCGGTGACGATCGCGTTGATATCCACCACGGCGGTCGCGGGCATCGCCCGATCCTGGTCGGCTGCCGGCGCGCCCCAGTCGGCGGTCGGCAGCCAACTGTGATCCGTCAGCCCCTCCGGCACGTCGCCTGCGGAAATCCGACCGAGATAGTTGAATCCGATCTGGCCGAGCGCGCCGTCGAGTTCGCCGGCGGTACCGGTGTCGAGATGACGCAGCATGCCGAAACCGATGCCTTTATCCGGCACCGCGAGCAGCTGCTCCTTCACCGTCTTGAGCATCGCCGCGGTCGCGTCGGCGGTGTTCCATGCGGCATCGGCGTCGATGCCGGACAGATCGAGCGCCGCCGGATACATACTGGTGAACCAGCCGACAGTGCGGTTCAGGTCGACACCGGCGACGGCGGTTTCCTCACGACCGTGTCCCTCGAGCCGGATTCGCGTGGCCGCGGCATCGACCCCTCTTTTCGCCCGCCACGAGCGCACCGCGAGCGCCAATGCCGCGAGCAGACCGTCGTTGACTCCGCTCCGATGCAGCCGCGGCAACTCGGTCAACACCGCATGGGTGACCTCGGTCGGCACCGTGACGGTGAAATGCCGCACCGTGGCCGCTCTATCGATGACCGGGTCGAGTGCCCGCGCCCCCAACAGCGGATCAGCGACGGTCAGCACCTGCCGCCAGTACGGCAATTCGCTGGTACGGTCCGCGGCGGTCGCCGCCTCGACCAGACCGTGCGCCCACCGCCGGAACGACGTGCCGACAGCGGGCAGGTCGATCCGATGCCCACCGTCGCGTTGCATCCACGCGGTCACCAAGTCCGAGATCAGAATTCGCCACGACACGCCATCGATCACGTAGTGGTGCGCGGCGATGATCAGCGCGTCCCGGCCGTCCGGTCGAGACAGCCAGGTGCAGGCGATCATCCGGGCCGACGCCGGGTCGAGCGTGTCGAGGGCGGAATCCATTGCCGCACTGGCTGTTCCGCGCAACTCATCAATGTCCAGTCCGGCGGGCACGTCGACATGAGTGAGCAGCGCGTCCGCGTCCACCGCACCCGGCGGCAGCGTGCGCAGCTGCCATCGCCCGTCGGCGGACCACAGCCGTGCGCGGAGCATGTCGTGGTGGTCCAGCACTGCGGCGAGCGTGGCGACCAAACCCACCCGGTCGATGTGCTCGGGTAGGGCGAGCACCATGTGCTGGGTGAACCGGCCGAACGACCGCCCCCCGACGAGGTGAGCGGCCAGCACCGGTGTCAGCGGAATCTCCCCGATGCCGCCACCGGGCAACTCCGCGAGCCTCGGCGTGGGTTCGGCGCCGACAACCGCGACCCGCGCCAACCCGGCCACGGTGCGCTGCTCGAACACATCCTGGGGGGTGAACACTATCCCTGCCGCACGGGCCCGCGAGACCAACTGGATCGATAGGATGCTGTCTCCACCGGCGGCGAAGAACGAATCCTCCGCCCCGACGCGCACACCGAGCACTTGGGCATACAACTCGGCTAGCCGGGATTCGACGGCGCCCACGGGGGCACGCGACGCCGCCGCCTCGAACTCCGGCTCGGGCAATGCCTGCCGATCGAGCTTTCCGTTGGCGGACAAGGGGATCGCGTCGAGTGCGACGATCGCGGACGGCACCGAATGGCCGGGCAATGCGGCTCCGGCGAAGCGCAGGATTGCTCCGGCATCAATGGAAATGCCGGTGCGCGGCAGCACATAGGAGACCAGTACGGTCGCGCCGGAGGGCGCGACCTTGCCGAGAGTCGCCGCGTATTCGATATCGGGGTGATCGGTCAGTGCTGCGTCGACCTCACCCGGTTCGATACGGAGGCCGCGAATCTTGATCTGGAAATCCGAGCGTCCCAGATATTCGATCGCGCCGTCGACGCCGCGGCGCCGCACCAGATCGCCGGTGCGATACATCCGTGCCCCGGGGTTGCCTGCTTCCCCGCCGAACGGATTCGCCACGAATCGGTCCGCCGTGAGCGCCGCCCGCCCCAGGTAGCCCTGCGCGAGCGCGGGACCGGAAAGGTAGAGCTCGCCGATGACTTCGGCGGGTACCGGCCGCAGCCGCGAATCGAGCACCACCGCGCCGACACCCGGCAGGGCGGTACCGATGGTGATCGGCTGACCGGGCACCAACTCGGCGCTGCCGGTGGCGAGAATGGTGGCCTCGGTGGGTCCGTAGGCGTTGTGGAAAGACCGCCCGGCGACCGCCCATCGCTCGACCAGCCGTGGGCCGAACGCATCACCCGCGACGACCACGACCCGCAACGTGTCGAGTCCGACCGGATCGACCGACTCCAGGGCCGCAGGCGTGATCAGCATGTGGGTGACACGCTCACGGCGTAACAGGTCGGCGAGCTCGGCGCCGCCGAACACGGTCGGCGGGGCAACCACGAGCGTCGCGCCGGAACTGAAGGCCAGCAGCAGCTCGAGCACCGACACGTCGAAGTTCGGCGAACAAACGTGCAGCACCCGCGAATCGTCATCGACCGCGTAGTGCTCTCGCTGAGCGTTCACCAGCATTGCAAGACCTGCGTGAGTCACCACAACGCCCTTCGGGCGACCGGTGGAGCCGGAGGTGTAGATGACATAGGCCGGATGCTGTTCGGTTGGTGTGCCCACCCGGTCGACATAGGAGACCGGATGTGCGGGTCGTGCCGCGATCCGCTCCCGGTGCAGCGGATCGGCGATGTCGAGCCAGTAGATCTCGGTGCCGAACCGCGAACGATGCGTCGAATCGGTGAGCCCCAGCACCGCCCGGGAGTCGGCGACGATGTATGCGCTGCGCTCCGGCGGAAGGGTGGGGTCGACCGGTACATACGCCGCGCCGGTCTTGGCGATGGCCCATACGGCCAGTACGGATTCGATCGAGCGAGTGAAGCCGACGGCAACGACGTCGCCGGGACCCACGCCCCGCTCGATCAGTTCCCGTGCCAGCCGCGAGGACGACTGGTCCAGCTCCGTGTACGTGAGTTCGCGCTGATCATCGGGTTCGCCGGTCGGGTTGTAGCGGATCGCGATCGAGCCGGCCGCGGATTCGACCGCGGCCCCCAACAACTGCATGAAGAGCGGACTACTCGATTTGCGGCGAATTCGACTCCGAACAGTGCGACGAACCCTATCCATTCGAGTACTACAGTCCTCTCGCGTCGAGCTCCACAGGTCTTGCCGAACCAACGAACCCGGCCGGATCCCGGCACACCGTTGGCGGACCAGTGTCGAACAAAGCGAGAAGGTATCGATTTGGAGTATTTGTGCCCTATCAAATCACAGGCACCGGCGCCACGACGTCACATGGGTTGCATCCGGGGGCAGGGCGCTCACCGTTTGCTCAGAGCGCTGCGAGAGCCAGTGCGGCGACCCACAGCTCTCGATCGATCGGATCGTCGGGCACGCCGTGATCTGCCGACCGGAATGTTTCCACGACATCGGCGCCGGGGCGGTCCCGCGACGCCGACCAGAGATTGCCCCGTGCGTCGGCGGTCCGCATCAGGGCCGCTTCCGCGTGGAATCCGAACCCCCACAGCGTCTTACGGGGCGCCCGCGAGAAGACCAGCGTCGCCAGATCCTGGAACGGCGGATCTGCGGATGTCGGTAGCGTGAGAACGCCGATCTGATCCGGACCCGCCAGGGTGAGGCCGAAAAAGAGGGGAGTCGAGTCCGACTGCTCATTGGCTCCGAGCAGGGTGGCGGTCACGGTGCGGATCAACTCGTCGGATGGGTAGAGGATCGTTCGCGACATATTGCCTTGCGCCTTCCCGGGATGGACCGCGCTTCCCACGCGGTAGTCGGCCTCGATTGTGGGCTGGACCACAGTAGCGTCGAAGACGGCCGCGCGCTCGGCGCACAGTGAGATCCCGAAACCGAACTCGATCTGCCTGTGCCGCCGAAAGATCGAGGTCGGGCGCTCGGCGCGCGGTGAGTTGCCGTGACTTAGCCAGCGATACCGATAACAATGCCGCGCATGACGGTGGCGGCGAGCGGCGGTTTGATAGATCGGCGAATTGATCGGGCGCCCGATGCGACACCGCACGAGAGATTTCGGCCCGACATCGAGGGGTTGCGAGCAGTCGCCGTATTTGCCGTTGTGCTTTTTCATGCGAATACGCCCGGGCTCGGGGGCGGATTCATCGGTGTCGACGTCTTTTTCGTCATTTCCGGATTCCTCGTGACCGGAATCCTTTGGCGAGAAGCGGTTTCCGCCGATACTGTCGGGCTGCTCCGGTTCTACGGCGCGCGGGCCCGCCGCCTGCTGCCCGCGGCTGGTGTGGTGGTGGTTGCCACGGCTATCGGCGCGGCGGTACTGCTGCCGCCGCTGCAGGCTCGCCAAGTCCTCGGCGACGGAATCGCCAGCGCCTTGTACGCCGGGAATTATCGGCTAGCACTGCACGGCACCGACTACCTTGCCGCCGATACGCTTCCGTCGCCGTTTCAGCACTTCTGGTCGCTCGGTGTGGAGGAGCAGTTCTATCTGTTGTGGCCCGCACTGATCGCCGGTACGGCGTGGTTCGCGCGGCGGCGCGCAATCGGATCGGCCGCTGTGTTCCCGTACCTGGTCGTTCTTGCGGCTGTCGCCGTGTTCTCCTTCGCGATCTCGCTGACCTGGACCCACACGCTGCCACCGTGGGCGTTCTTCTCGCTGCCGACGCGGGCCTGGGAGCTGGGCGCAGGCGGCATGATCGCGCTGTCGGCCGGTGCGTGGTCCCGGTTGCCGAAATCGGTCGCCGTCCCTGCCGGATGGATCGGTCTGACCCTGATCGTCGCGGCGTGCACCCAGCTGAACGGAAAGACACCGTATCCGGGCACTGCCGCCCTGCTGCCTGTTCTCGGTACCGCCCTGGTGATCGTATCGGGTTGTGCGGAAACACGATTCGGGGTCGGCCGCGGACTGGCGGTGCCGGCGATGCGGGCGATCGGCCGCGTGTCGTACTCCTGGTATCTGTGGCACTGGCCGGTATTGCTGCTGGCACCGCGCGTGCTCGGTCACCAACTCGGTCGAGGTGGCTCGATGGGCGCGGTCATCATGGCCGGCGGACTCGCCATGCTCACGTTGTGGCTGGTCGAGAACCCGGTTCGCTTCGCCGCCGGGTTGCGCGGGTCGGCCGCACGCAGCCTCGCCGGTGGCGGCGCGATCACCGCGGTCGCCGGCGGTGTGGCACTGATGCTGCTCGTGCTCACTCCCGTCCCGGTCGGCCGCGGCGCAGCGGCCGCGGCTCTCACGCTCGCCACACCGGCCACCTCCAGCGCGGACGCGCACGACGCGACTGTTCGGCAGCTGACCGCGCAGACGCAGGCCGCAGTCGCCGCCTCGGCCGAAATCCGCGCTGTCCCTTCGAATCTCACCCCCTCGCTGGCCGACGCGCCCGGCGACAAGGCGGGCGTGTTCGTCGACGGCTGTGTGCGATCGTGGCGTGACGTGGGACAGGCCGAGTGCGCCTCCGGCGATCCGGACTCGGCCACGACAGTGGCCCTGGTCGGCGATTCACACGCAGCGATGTGGCATCCGGCGTTCGAGTCGATCGCCGCGCAGCGGCACTGGCGGCTGGAAACCATGGCCAAGGTCACCTGTCCGTTGCTCGGCTTGCCCATCACCAGCCCTTATCTGGGCCGGGAGTACACCGAATGCGAGCAGTGGCGCGGCCAGATCTTGGCCAGGTTGCAGACCGAACGCCCGCGCTTGATCGTGGTGAGCATGTCCCGGCGCTACGGCGCGGACTTCGGCTTCGTCTCATACGACCAGGCCTGGATCGACAGCCTGAACCGCCTGGTCGGCCAGCTGCGAGCAACCGGGGCGGCAGTCCTCGTGCTCGGGTCGATTCCCGATCCGCACACCACCGTGCCCGCGTGCCTGTCCGAACATATCGACAATGCCGCGGCATGCACGCCGGCGCGGCCGGAAGCGGTCGACGACGCGGGTATAACGGCTGAGCAGGCGGCAGCTACCACCGGCGGCGGCCAGTACGCCGATCTGACCTCGCTGTTCTGCACTGCCGCCAGCTGCCCGCTCATCATCGGTGACAACCTGGTGTACCGCGACGACAACCATCTCACCGTCAGTTACGCCAGAACACTCGGACCGGTCATCGCCGCACTCGCCGACCGTGCACTCGCCAACGGCTGAGCCGGCCACGCGGGTCCGGGTTCACCGGTGCTTCTCGGCGGATATGTAGGCCGCCTGCTGCAGCCGATCGAGCAGTTCGGCAGGAAGGTCGCTGGGCAAGTCGGTGATCGGGCGGCCGTAGGTGGCGGCCAGATCGAAGGGGCTGACCCGGTGGACCGACCAGTCGTGCCGAGACAGCCAGTCCCCGGGCTCGGCGCGCGCGTCGTCGTACCACAGGTCGTGCACGTTCAAGTTGCCGAACGGGTTGGGGCCGAAGAACTTTTCCTCCATGTCGAAGTGGCGCTGGTCCATGCCGCGGCCGAAGTCGTCGGCGGCCATGCAGCTGCCGGGTTCGGACAGGCCGTCGATGCGTTCGAACAATGCGTCATGTGCCGAACCCGGCAGGAACGGCAACAGTCCCTCGGCCGACCACGCCGCCGGCCGCCCCGGATCGAAGCCGGCAGTAGTCAGCGCGGCGGGCCAGTCGTCGCGCAGATCGACCGCCAGCGCGCGCCGATCGGCCGTGGCCACGGCACCGTGCTCGGCGAGCACCCCGTCCTTGAACTCCAGCACACGGGGCTGATCGATCTCGTAGACGACCATGCCCGCGGGCCAATCCAGCCGATAGGCCCGCGCATCCAGACCGGATGCCAGGATCACCGCCTGGCGCACACCCTGCTGCCACGCCGCGGCGAAGAACTCGTCGAAGAATCTTGTCCGAACCCCCATGAACCGCCCGAACAATCCGCCTGAGCCCGCCGACGCCGGTTCTCCGAGTATCTGCTGAAAGTGCGGTTCACCCGCCGCCTCCACGAACCACGCCGCGAAGTCGTCGTGGATCATCGGCTCGGGATCGAGCGTTTCGAGTGCGCGAAATGTGGCGACGCCCAAGGCAGTCAGCCCCACGCTCGTCACGATGTCCCAGCTGTCTCCGTCCGTTCGCATAAATATCACCCCATGGTGTCAGCGATCATTGGCAGGTCGTCAGGTGTGGGAACGGTAACGCGGGTTCACGATGCGCTGCGGCCCAGCGGCAGCAGCAAATCGAAATCGTCGACGGCGGCGCCCGTACCGATGGCCTCGAGGGCAGATCGGGCGGTTCGCTCGATGCTTTCCAGTCGCCGGCGAACTGGGCATCCAGGGTCGTCAACGCGGTCTGCGTTGCCGTCGCACGGGCGACACCGGCGCCGGGTGTGCTCGCTCCGAGGTTCTGATCCATCGTCGCTCGCTCCGAAGTGGTCGAGCCGGGTCCCGCACCGAGGGTATCGGATCCCTCCGGCGAGTAGCTGGCACTTCACCAACAGCCTTTCGCCCTAGTGCCCATTTGTCCACCCCTACCTCGTTTGGTGATCTCACGACGAATGCGAGCGAACGGTGCGGCGCGCGCTCGGTGACCGAGGATTCGATGCGGCGTTCCGGTGCGGCCAGGTCATGGGAACGCACGCTGCGGCAGGTCGAAGACATCCTGAGCAAACTCGGATTCCCTCCCGTACAGATCGCCGCCTGGATCGTGGACCGAGGCAGGCAAGAGACGTCTTGACCGCACAGTCCAGCTGAATCCGCGCCCCGGTCGCGCCCCGACAACTACCTGCGGCTTGCTATGTCGTGGCGATTTCGGCGGCCTTACGCCGGGCATTGTCGGCGGCGTGCATCTCGTTCGCGTACAGCACGCCGAAGGTGAAGCCGTTCTCGCCCGCTGCGGTGCCCGCGGTCGTCGCGGTGCGCCACAGGAATCGTGACGATACGATGCCGTCGTTGTAGTCGCCGAGCACTCCTTGAATCTTCTTGTAGTACTTGATATTCGACTTCGCTTGCTTGCGCTTTCCCACGGGCTCGAGTAGTTCGGCGGCGTAGCGGGCTCGTTTGGCGGCCTTGCGGGCGCGGTGCAATGACGCGTGTCGTTGGTCGTGCAGGGCGGTCGCGAGCCGGCGATCGGCTTTGCGTGCGGCCTTGCGGGCTCGTTTCACGGGTTCACGTCTGCGAAGTCGCCTGTCGAACGGCGGGTGCGATTGCCAGGCGTGCAGGGTCGCCAGCAATTCCAGGTAGCGAGTCGAGTCCATGGCCTCGGTGAGTGCGCTGCGACTGGGCACCTGCCGGGACAGAATCGTCGCGTCGATGCGCGCGGCGACCGGGCCGAGGACGAGTTCGGGCGGCAGTTTGTGCACCTGGTCGGCCAGACGGCGCTGTTGCACGTGGCAGTCGCGCACATCGCCGAGCACCCCGGCATACCACTTCAATTCGTCTTCGACACCACCGATGGCGGAGCGGTCGAGAAGCTTTTCGAACACGCGCAGGGTGCTGCGCAGGCGTCGCGTCGCGACACGGGTGTCGTGGATCGGTTCCAGTCCGCGGCGCAAAGCGACATCACCGGCGAAGATCATGTCGATCTGCGCGGTCATGTATTCATAGATGGCGCGCTCCGCCGCGGTGTCGGTGACCGGACTGGCCTGCGCGGGCAGCACGTGGGACAGCTTGGAGGGAAACTCCGACCTGCGGGCGCCCGCCTCGGCGAGACTGTCGACCAGCGCCTCGGGTACCGCGTCGATCCGCGGGCCGAGTTCGACCTCGATCTCGTGCCAGGCGACGGAACTCCCGTCAGGCGGTGTCGTATCGACGATGTCGTCGTCGACTTCGACGATCAATTCGCCGTCCGGCCCGAGTACACGGTGGCGATTGCGCAGCGTGTGAATCGTGGTGATCGCGTGCAATGGTTTGCCCAGCGCCGCGCCGGTGACCAGCTCGACGAACTCGGGCGGCAGTTCCTCCGAGAGCGGAGCATGCAATTCGGTGCGACCGCTCGGATGGGGAACTTTCAACTGCCAACCGGATTCGTCGGCACCTTCCCGACGGCGCAGGGTGAGATTGTGAGCGAGCAGATCTCGCTCGGAGGTATCGAAATAGGTGCTGGTCAATTCGACCGACGTCTTCTCGATACGACTGTCGGAGACGAGGTTGTCCAATGCCGGAAGAGAAAAGACCCCGTCGACCTCCCATTTGCTTTCACGTTCCAGTACTTCCTCCATGAATTGGGCGTTCCCGGCCTACTGCACCTGAAACAGTCGCGGAACTCCTGCACCGCCTCGATACCGAATTCGGCGACTGAGACCGTCACTCCCTTTCGGTGCGCACCGCGGCGTGTCGGCGGGTGATGAGCCAACCGACAGCGCCCGCGATCGGGACAGGTTGGCTGTGGTAGCGCCCAGCGAAGACGCGAGCAGTAGCATGCCGATGGCGAGGGTGGGCGGCAGATCGAAGAGCAGGACCAGACCGAACGCGATGGCCGGCAGCACGAGCAGCTGACAGGCCAGCGCGACAACGATCGTCCTGGGTTGGCGCGCGATGCGGGTGAAATCGTCGACGCTGAGCGAAAGTCCCAGCCCGAACATGATCACGGCCAAAGCCAGTGGCAGAGCCAGTGATACGAGCGGTGAGTTCCCCGGTGTTCCTTCGTCGCGTTGGAGTGGACGCGGAAACGGTATCCGGCTGGTGCGGTGGTGTGGTTTTGATCAGTTCAGCGAGAAGGACCGGTCAGGTGATGATGCGCAAGGGGTGTTCCAGGAGTTCGGTCAACTGTTGGAGGAACCGTGCGGCGGTTGCGCCGTCGATCGCGCGATGGTCGGCGGAGAGGGTGACGCGCAGGATGCTGCGGGTGACGACCTGGGAGTCGTCGAGGCGTAGTTCGTCTTTGGCCGCACCCACGGCGAGGATGGCGGATTCCGGCGGGTTGATGACCGCGGTGAATTGTTCGATGCCGAACATGCCGAGGTTGGAGATGGTGAAGGTGCCGCCGCTCATTTCGTCGGCGCGGAGTTTGCGGTCGCGGGCGCGTTCGGCTTTGTCGCGGGTTTCGGTGGCGATTTCCGACACGCTCTTGCGGTCGGCGTCGCGGACGACGGGAACGAGTAGCCCGGCGGGGGTGGCGACGGCGATGCCGAGGTGAATTCCGCGGTGCCGCAGGAGTTTGTCGTCGGCGATGGATACGTTGACGGCAGGATCGGTGCGCAGTGCGGTGGCGACCGCTTTGACGAGTAGGTCGTTGACGCTGACCTTGGTCTTGCCTGCTTGCTCGAGGGTGCGATTGATCTCGACGCGGAAGGCCAGCAGGTCGGTGACGTCGATTGCGCTGGTCAAGTATATGTGCGGGGCTTGCTGTTTGCTTTCGGTGAGGCGTTTGGCCGAGACCTGCTGGATGGTGCTGAGCGGGATCTCGTCGTAGTCGCCCGAGGCGGTCACCGATGCTACCGGCGGTGCGGCAGGAGTGGATTCGATAGTGTGGTAAGCGGATTCGACATCATTGCGAGTGACCCGTCCGCCGGGGCCGGTGCCGGCTACGGTGGCGAGGTCGATGTCGAGTTCGCGGGCGATCTTGCGGGCCAGTGGTGAGGATTTCTTGTGAGTTCGGGTCTCTTTTGCCCCGGAAACAGTTCCAGCGGCGTCGATCGGATTATCTTGCGCACCAGCGCTTCCCTGCGGGGCTACATGTTCCTTCGCCGTATTACTCTCTGCCACACCGCTTTCGGCAGCAGAGTTCGGTCCGGCAGAGCCGCCCGGCGTGGACCCGGTTCCGTCGCCGATCAGCGCGATCGTGTTGCCGATCGGGACCCGCGAGCCCGGCTCGAACAGAATCCGTTCGAGAATGCCGTCCTCGTAGGCTTCGAGTTCCATCAGCGCTTTGTCGGTTTCGATTTCGGCGACGATATCGCCGCGGCTGACCTTGTCGCCGACCTGCTTGAGCCAGGCGACGACGACGCCTTCCTCCATGGTGTCGGACAGGCGGGGCATGATGATGTCGGGCATGTGAAGTCCTCTCAGCGGCGTCGGCCGACGGCCGCGAGGGTTTCCGCGGCCGCGGTGTAAAGGGATTCGGCGGACGGCAGCGCGATCTGTTCGAGAGTTTTGGCATAGGGCAGTGGCACCTCGGCCATGGCGACACGGCGCACGGGCGCGTCCAGGTAGTCGAAGGCGCCGTCGGAGATGGAGGCGGCGATCTCCGCGCCGATGCCGTAGGTGAGCCAGTCGTCTTCGGCGACCACCGCGCAGCCGGTCTTGCGTACGGAGTTGACAATGGTGTCGCGGTCCAGCGGGCGTAGGCTGCGCAGGTCGATGACCTCGGCCGAGATCCCTTCGGCGGCCAGCTTTTCGGCGACCTGGGTGGCGATTGTCGCCATGCGCGAGTAGCCGATCAGGGTGATATCGGTCCCCGGACGCGTAATCGCCGCCTTGCCGATCGCGACGGGCGGAAGATCCTCGGGCACTTCGCCTTTGGTGTTGTACAAAGCGAGGTTTTCCAGGAACAGCACCGGGTCGTCGTCCTCGATCGCGGCGCGCAGCAGTGCCCGAGCGTCGGCTGGGGTGCTGGGGGCGACGACCTTCAGGCCGGGCACGAACGCGTAGTACAGCTCGATGTTCTGTGAGTGGGTGGCGCCCAGTTGCTGGCCGCCGCCACCCGGGGTGCGGATGACCATCGGCACGCTGGTCTGCCCGCCGAACATGCCGTAGATCTTGGCGGCGTGATTGACGATCTGGTCCAGCGCCAGCAGCGAGAAGTTGATCGTCATGATCTCGACCACCGGGCGCAGACCGAGCATGGCCGCCCCGATGGCCGCGCCGACGAATCCCTCTTCGGCGATCGGGGTGTCGCGTACCCGCTTCTCGCCGAATTCGTTCAGCAGGCCGGCGGTGATCTTGTAGGAGCCTTCGAAGACGCCGATCTCTTCCCCGATGAGGACGACGTCGGCGTCGCGACGCATCTCCTCGCGCAGGGTTTCGCGCAGCGCTTCGCGATAGGTCATGACAGGCACGGTGGTGTCCTCAGCAGTTGCGGGAAGTGTTCTCAGAACAGCCGGCGAACGCCTTGCGCGTCGCGGCCTTCGACGTGGTCTTACGGGGTGCGGTGGTCGTGGTCACGGTGGCTCCTCAGCGTTTGCGTGGCGCGATGTGCACGGGCAGTCCGAGTCCGGCCAGCGCCGCCTCCATGCCGATCTCGCCGAGGGTCGGGTGGGCGTGGATGGTGCCTGCCAGCTCGTCGAGCGTCGCTTCGAGCGAAATCGCAAGCGCGCCTTCGGTGATCAGGTCGCTGGCCGAGGGCCCGATGATGTGCACCCCGAGGACTTCCTGATGCTGTTGCCCGGCAACAATTTTCACGAATCCCTCGGTCTCGCCGAAGGTTTTGGCTCGCCCCAGGGCCGTGAACGGGAAGCGCACGGTGATCGCCTCGTGCCCGGCGGCGCGGGCGGCGGCCTCGGTGAGTCCGACGCTGGCGATCTCCGGATGAGTAAAGGTGGCCGCGGGGATCACCGTGTAATCGATATGTGCCTGATGTCCGGCGATCACGTCGGCGGCGGTGAGGCCTTGATGGGAAGCGACGTGGGCGAGCAGCGCCCGACCGGTGACGTCGCCGATGGCGTAGACGTGGGCGGTGCCGGTACGCAACTGCTCGTCGACGGTGATGAATCCGCGGTCGTCGGTGGCGATTGCGGCAATGTCCAAGCCGAGGTCGGCGGTGTTGGGACGCCGACCGACACCGACCAGCACCACATCGGCATCGAGCTCGCGCGCCCGCGGGCCGTCGACAGTCACACGCAGTGCCTGATTCGACTCTTGTGCAATGGATTTCACCGTCGACCCGGTGACCACCGAAATGCCGCGCTTGCTGAAGGAGCGCCCCAGCGCGGTCCCGATATCGGTGTCCTCCGCGGGAACGAGGCGGTCCTGCATTTCGACGATCGTGACCTCGGCGCCGAAGGTGGCGAACAGGCTGGCCCATTCGGCGCCGACCGCGCTGCCGCCGATGATCACCAGCCGCTTCGGCACCTCGGTCAACCCGAATGCGCCGTCGGAGGTGATCACGCCGGGCAGGTCCGCGCCGGGAATCGGCAGTCGAGCGGGTACCGAGCCGGTCGCGATGATCACATCGCGCGCACTGACCTGCCGGATCGGCGCGGTCGGGGCGGCGGCGTAGCGCGGACCCTGCGGACCGACGGGTGAGGGGCCCACCTCGTGCACCTCGACGGTGGTGGGATCGATGAACCGGGCATGGCCCTCGATGACCGTCACCCCGTTTGCCGCCAGCAAACCCGCCACACCGTCGGTGAGTTCGGTGACGATGCCGTCCTTGCGCCGGCGCACAGCTGCGAAGTCGAAACGCACATTGTCGGCGTGGACACCGAAATCCGCTGCGGCGCCGACGGTCTGGAAAACCTCCGCGGATCGCAGCATGGCCTTGGTGGGAATGCAGCCCCAGTTCAGGCAGACCCCGCCTGGCCGTTCCTTCTCCACCAGGGCGACCGTCAAGCCGTGCTGGGCCGCGCGGATGGCGGCCACATAGCCGCCGGGGCCGCCACCGACCACCAAAAGATCGAAGTCCGGCACTCGTGGTGCTCCTCGTCTCGAACGATTTTCGACTCGGCACAGGTCCGGCGCGAGTCATCATCGACGAGTCTGGTCACCACCCAGCGCACAGACAATCACTCCGAAGCCCAGGAAATCGGTCTCGAAAATGGGCGCTGAGCCCAATTCCACGGGTGCCTACCGGTGCTCTGATTCGCCGAGTCGGAGCGCCGCGAGCGCGAGCGAGAGCTCCAGATAGGAGCGTTGTCCGTCGAGCGGACCACCGAGCAAGGTCGAGATGCGCTGCAACCGGTTGATCACGGTATTGCGGTGGCAATGCAGACGCGGCGCGGCATTGGCGGCCGAGCAGTTCTCCGCCAGCCACACCGCGAGGGTCTGCAGCAGTGAGTCACGCTCTTTGACCGGGAGGGCCAGCACCGGGCCGAGGGTTCGGGTGACCAGCAGTTCGGTCAGATCGGGCGAGCGGACCAGCAGCGCTTCCGGATAGCGCTCGTCCAAGGCGACCAATCCCGTTGCGTCCCAGGGCATTGTCCGCATCGCGACGAGAGCGAGCGCGTGCGCGGTATCGACATCCGCGAGTCCCGCGACAGCAGGGGAGGCGCCGGCCAGTCCACGTATCTGGGGGCGAAGATGAGCCAGCACGCTAGCGCTGTCGTGACGGGCCAGCGACACCAGCCCGATCGTGGCGTCCACGCGGTCATGCCATACCGACCGAATCCCCAACGCGCCCAATGCGGTTTCGGCGCCCGCTCGCAGCGGCCGTCCCTCGCCGCCGCGGACCGCGACCACCAGATAGGCCCCCTGGGCGGGCAAGTTCAGCTCGCGCGCCACCCGTGCTGCGAAGGTCGCGTCATGCGCGCGCCCGGCGAGCAGATCCTCGATCAGCGCGTGCCTGCGGCGTTCGTCGTGGCGCACCTGTTCGAGTTCGGCATTGCGATACGACGTGACCAACGCCGAGGACAACCCATCGATCACCGTCCACATCGCGGTACCCGCCTGGCGGACCTCCCGCGCGTCGATCGCCTCGGCCTTGTCCAGCAACGCCTCCCACACGATCCCGCCGCCGAGGCGGAACGTGCGCAACATCGCCTCCAACGGCACCGCTTGCGCAGCGCGATGCCTGCCGATCGCCGCGGCCACATCATCGTGTTCGGGATCGGTCGCCACCCCGCCCAGCAGATCCAAGATCCGGGTCAGATATTGCCGGCACCCTTCCCGCAACTCCTTGCGCGGCACCGAGGTGTAATCCGTCCACTCCGGGTTATCGGTGAAAATCGCCGACAGCAACCGCCGGGTCAGCAGTGGAATCTCCGCCCGGCAGGCCGCGGCCAACTTCCGTGTACCCGCGGTGGCGACTGGATGCTGGGGTGTAGCCATACCAGTCGACGCTACCCAGTGCCGTTGCGGCGTCGATAGGCGACTTTCGCGGGCCGCACCCATAGACCTATCCGGTAACCAGGAATACGCTGAAGTTGCCAAATGTTCTGCGTCCCGATCTATCCCACTCTGGGGCGTCATATCTCGGACGTCCGGGCTTCGCTGATGCGTTTGGGTGTCGAGGCGAGCAAGGAGTGAGCTGTGAAAGGTGGAGCAAGAATTGCCATAGGGGTGGGCATTGGATACGTGCTGGGGCGCACACGAAAGATGCGATTCGCGCTGGCGCTGGCGGGTGCGGCGATGTCGAGACGGTCGTCGGGAATGCCCTCGGAACTGCTCGAGCGGGGGACGTCGTTGCTCAAATCGTCGCCGGAGCTGACCCAGATCAGCGATACCGTCAAGGGTGAGTTGGTGGGCGCTGTGCGCTCCGCCGCGGTCACCGCCGCCAGCAACCGCATCGACGCGCTCAACGCCCGGTTGCAGCAGCGTGCCATACCCGACGCGGAGGAGGACCGAGTCGAGTCGCAGGAGCCGGTTTCGGACGAGGACGAGGACGAACGGCCCGAAGGCGAGTTGGCCGAGGAAGAATCTGCTGAGGAAGAATCTGCTGAGGAAGAATCCGCTGAGGAAGAACCGGCCGAGGACGAGTACGACGAGGACGACTTCGCCCGAACCCGAGACGAGTACGACGAGGACTCCGCGCGGACCAGTGCACGGCCGCGGGCACGCCGGACGCGTACAGCCACGCGTAGGACGGGCTCACGGACCGCGGACCGGGCACCCGGGTCCGCCGAGCGTAAGGCACCCTCGGTCCGCCGACGCCGTAGTCGCGTCGACACCGATGAAGCCGACGAAGCGCCTGTGCGACGCACGAGGAGATGAGGCCGATGGCGGCCAAAACACTGCGTGATGCGACGACCGGAGTCGGCAAGAAAGCCGCCGCCTCCGCGGGCCGGGCCACAAAAGCCGCGACCGGGGCCGGATCGACCATCCAGAGGAAGACCCGAAAAGCGGTCCCGGCCAGCCCGCTGCAGCAATCGGTGCAGAATCTCACCGCGACCCTGGCCGAACGAGCGGCTTCCGGGCTCTCGGGGAAGGTATCGAAGGCCGCCGACCGGCTGAATGAATACGCTGAGGACGGTGGGGGAAATCTACTTTCGGCGATAACGGGAGTGGAAAAACTCAGCCAAGGCGCCTCACCACTGCGAGCGACGATGAGTGCCGGCATGGAGAAGCTGAAGCACTCCGTCCGCGACAACTTCGAAACGGTCAAAGAGTCCGTGACCGGGGGCAAGGGCAAGGGTGGCGGCAAGAAGCGCAAACCGACCAATATCGTCGAGCAGCTCGACCTGGGCGTTCCGATCGACCTGGCCTACGACCAGTGGACCCGGTTCGCGGACTTTCCGAAGTTCACCAAGAAGCTCGAGCAGGTCGAGCAGGAGGCCGACGAGAAACTCACCTGGACGGGCAAGGTGTTCTGGTCCAGGCGGACTTGGAAATCCACGATCCTCGAACAGGTGCCCTTCGAGCGGATCGTCTGGCGTTCTTCAGGCGCCAAGGGCTACATCGACGGCGCGGTGAGCTTCCACGAGATCACACCGGATCTCACCCGCATCCTCGTGGTGCTCGAGTACCAACCCAACGGCGTCTTCGAGAAGACAGCCAATCTGTGGCGCGCGGCCGGTCGCCGCTGCCGCCTGGAACTCAAGCAATTCGAGCGGCACGTCATGACCGAGGCTGTGCTGCACCCCGACGACGTCGTGGGCTGGCACGGCGAGATCCACGACAGCAAGGTCGTCAAGGACGACGAGACCGCACGGCGCGAGGAACAGGAGAACGCCGAGGCCGAAACTGCGGACGACGAAGATCGAGACGAAGGGGAACGCAAAGACGAGTCCGACGAATACGACGAGGCCGAACAAGACGAGGACGAGCAAGACGAGGTCGAGCAGACCGCGCCCGCGTCACCCCGCCGTCGATCGGGTTCGCAGCGCAGCACAGCGGCCCGCCGGTCGAGCGAGAGGAGAGCACGAACATGACCATCGAACCCGCAGGCGGTGGCGGAACCGGCACGATGGCGCGCCCGAATTCCTCCAGCCTTGCCGACGTTGTGGACACAATTCTGGACAAAGGACTGGTTATCGACGCGTTCGCGCGCGTGTCGTTGGTCGGTATCGAGCTGGTGACCGTCGACGCTCGAGTCGTGGTGGCCAGTGTCGACACGTATCTGCGCTTCGCCGAGGCCGTCAACCGGCTCGAAATTTCCACCAGTGAACCCAAGGGCTTGACCGATATCGTCGGCGACGTCACCGAAGGCGCGAGCAAGCACAAGACGAAGGGCGCGCTCGAGGCGGCGGGCGAGAAAGTGAAAAGCTTCCTCGACGACGTCGAGGACCAGCGTCGAACAGCACCCCGGTCTTCGCGGCGCAGGGAGGAATGATGGCTACCGCTCACGCCGTATACGTCTACGGCATCGTGCCCGCCGATGTGGAGCCGCAGCCGCATGCCAGTGGTATCGGCGACCCCCCGAGCGACGTCGCGGTGGTGCGGCACGGCGAGATTGCCGCGCTGGTCAGTGACATCGCCACCGATCACCCGCTCGGCGAGCCCGATGACCTCGCCGCGCACGCCAAGCTGCTGGACGAGTCAGCGGCCGTGGTTCCGGTGCTGCCGCTGCGCTTCGGAGCGGTGATGACCGATGAGGGGGCGGTGGAGAACGAGTTGCTCGGCGAACACGAGGACGAGTTCCGCGCCGCGCTGGAGGAATTGGAGGGTCGTGCGCAGTTCGTGATCAAGGGACGCTACGTCGAGAATGCCGTGCTGCGTGAACTCGTCGACGAGAACGCCGAAGTCGCCCGGCTACGCGAGGAGATCCACGACAAACCCGAAGACGCCACCCGCGATGCCCGGATCGCACTCGGCGAAATGATCAATCAGGCGATCGAAGCCAAACGCGCCGAGGACACCCGCAGGGTGATTTCCGAACTCGAGGATTTCGATCCGCTCGTCAACCAGCGGCAGCCCACCCATGAGGAGGACGCGGTCCACGTCGCGGTTCTGCTCGACAACAGTCGGCAGGGCGATCTGGAGGATGTGCTGGGTCGGCTCGCCAGGGACTGGGACGACCGCGTCGAACTCACCCTGCTCGGACCGATGGCGGCCTACGACTTCGTGACGAAGCAGGCACCCGAGAGCTGAACCATGGGCCTGCTCTCGGCGATCGTCTCGTTGCCCCTCGCTCCGGTGCGCGGCGTGATCTGGCTGGGCGAACTGATCCAAGATCAGGTAGAGCAGCAGGTTCAAAGTCCCGCGTCGGTGCGGCGTGAACTCGAGGAGATCGATGCGGCTGCCGCAGATGATCGCCTGTCCGAAGAAGAGCGCAAGCAAGCGCAGAAGGCTGTTCTCGATCGCAGAGTCCCGTTGAGAGGCGGCGCGACGGAGACCGACCGGAAGGAGTGACTCGCGTGGCACGCATGACCACTCCAGAAGACCCCGAGAACGTGGACTCGGTGTCGGACGAACCGCCTCCCATCAGTGCGGCGCAGGCCTCAGCCGCGGCAATAGATATCCTTGGCGAACTGACCTCGAAGCACGTCGAAGGCGTCACCTCCATGGAGACGACCGACGACGGATGGGTGATCGAGATGGAAGTGCTCGAGGATCGCCGCATCCCCTCATCGTCGGACATGCTGGCGCTCTACGAACTCGAGCTCGATGTGGACGGAAATCTGCTGGCCTACCGCAGAACCAGGCGCTACTACCGCGGCAGCACCGATATCGGTGGAAGAAATCAACGATGACGGTGGTCGGAGGCGAGTCGTCGGCACCGCAGCCCTACGGTGGCGGACGTCAGTCGACGAATCTCGCCGACATCCTCGAACGGGTGCTCGACAAGGGTTTGGTGATCGCGGGCGACATCCAGGTGAATCTGCTCGACATCGAACTGCTCACGATCAAGCTGCGGCTGGTCATCGCGTCCTTGGAGACGGCCAAGGCGGTGGGCATCGACTGGTGGGAGACCGACCCCTGGCTCAACAGCAAGGCCCGCACACTCGAGCGGCAGGATCACGACCTCGAACTCGAGAACCGGGAACTGCGCGACCGAATCGCCGAACTCGAAGCCGCACGACAGGTCCCGCAATCTCTCGAAGGCCACCGCGAGGCCAAGGAATCGAGGCGGCGTGACTGACGAGGTCGGCGTCTGGCTGTACGCGGTGACTCGCGCCACCGACGCTGCGGCGGGGCTGGGCTCGATCACCGGCGTCGCGGGCGAGCCGGTACGCGCGGTGGTCTCGGATGCGCTGGTGGCGTTCGTGGGATCGGTGCCGCTCGCGGTATTCGGGGAGCAGGCACTACGGCGGAACTTGGAGGATCTGGACTGGCTCGCGGCGACAGCCCGGGCGCACGACGTCGTGGTGTCAGCGCTGGTGCGGCGCGGCCCGACCGTCCCGCTACGCCTGGCCACGGTCTTTCTCGACGACGAGCGGGTGCGCGACCTGCTCGATGCGCGGCGTGCGGACTTCACCGCGGCGCTGACCCTGGTGACCGGCCGCACCGAGTGGGGCGTGAAAGCCTATACCGACCGTGCCGCCCTCACCGCCGCGGTCGCCGATGCCAGGGCCGCGAGCACGGGGAGCGAAAAGGGCACGGGCACAGCCTATCTGGCCCGTCGCCGCGCGGAACTGTCCGCACAGGAGACTGTGGAACGCGACGCGGCAGAGCGGGCCGAGGCGGTACATGCGCGCCTGGTTCGCCGGTCCGCCGCGGGACGTCGTCAACCGGCGACGGACCCGGCGCTGAGCGGCCGCCGCGATTGGATGGTGCTCAACGGCACCTATCTGGTCGATGACGATCACGCCGGTGACTTCGCCGCGGCCGTGGACGAACTCGGCAAGCAATTGCCCGGCATCCGGCTCGAAATCACCGGTCCGTGGCCGCCGTATTCGTTCGCCGGCGTAGACCAGGAGCCGATATGAGACCCGCGGACCAGAGCGTCGACGACGAGCGCCGGGTCGCGCTCGTCGATCTGTTGGACCGAGTGCTGGCCGACGGGGTCGTCATCACCGGCGATATCAGGCTGGCCATCGCGGACGTAGACCTGGTCGCGATCTCGTTGCGAGCCCTCGTCTCATCCGTCAGTACGCTGTCTGCCTTCTCGGTCGAACCCGCGGCGGCGCACCCTGAACTGGAACCGCCCCGCGATGACTGAAGTCGGTGGCATTGCCCCGCGTATCGATACCAACCCCGAATCCGTCGAGCGCGGGCTCGTCACGCTCGTGCTCACACTGGTGGAGTTGCTGCGGCAGCTGATGGAACGCCAGGCCCTGCGGCGCGTGGACGAAGGCGAGCTGACCGAGACCGAGATCGAACGCATCGGCACCACCCTGATGCTGCTCGAACAACGCATGGAGGAACTGCGCGACCATTTCGGCCTCACCCCAGAAGATCTCAACATCGACCTGGGTCCCTTGGGAAAGCTTCTTCCCGACTGACAGCGTGATGCAATAATTCTCGGTGACACCATCACCGCTCTGTTGGGGGAGCATGGGGACGAGAAGAGCTTTGCTGCAAGCGGGTTGGGTGCTGCCGCTGGCCGCGTGTGCGCCGCAGCTGTTGTGGGGCGATTCGGGGTCGATCCGAATCGGAGTGTCGTGGAGCGGTGCGGAGCTGGCAGCCTTCCGGAAAGTGTTGGAGCCGATGCCTTTCGCGCGATCGGTGGATGTGATTCCGATGGGCGACGAGATCGGTACCGCGTTCAGCGCGGGCGGGAAGTCGGCGCCGGATATCGTGCTGCTGCCGCAGGCCGGCCAGGTTCGCGCACTCGTCGACGACGGTAAGCTTCGGCCGGTCCCCGATGTGCTGTGGACCGACGACCACGGGGCACGGTATCCCGAGTTGTGGCGACAGCTGTTGTACCACAATGGAAAACCGTACGGGGTGCCGTTCAAGGCCGCCGACAAGTCACTGGTCTGGTACGACCGGCAGACCGTCGACACCTACCACCTCGGCGACCCCGCCGATTGGACGATCGCGGATTGGGTCGACCGGATCGAGGTGCTGGCCGATACGCCGATCCGGTTGCTGGCCCTTGCCGCGGCGGACGGCTGGGTACTGACCGATGTCTTCGAGAATGTGCTGCGCGCCGAATCTCCGCGCACCTACGACGATTTGACGACCACCACGCAGGAGCGTGTCTGGGACCGGCCCGCCGTGCGCGCGACGTTCGGAAATCTCGCGCGACTGTGGGGCCGACGGCATGCCATCGCGGGCGGCGTCGCGGTGGCGTTGACCCGTCAGTTCCCGGATGCGATTCGAGAGGTGTTCGAGCACCGCCGCGCCGTTATGGTGATCGCACCGGATTTCGCCGAACCCGTTGTCCGGGAGTGTCTTCGAGCATCCGGTCGACGGCCGGAGGAGGTGGTCGGTATCGCACCGTTCCCGGTCACCGGCCTCGGTGGTGAACGGCCGCGGATTGTGGGCGGCGATGTCATGGTGGTGACCAGATACGCGGGCTCGCGCGCAGATGAGGTGGTGGTGGCGCTGGCCGCGCCGGAGGCGCCGCTGCCGTGGATTCAGGGCGACGGCGGCTTCATCGCCCCGAATACCCGGACCGCCGTGCGCTATTCGACACTGCTGGAACCGATTGCAGGTGCGCAGAGCCCCTGGAGCGCGTTCGATCTGTCCGATCAGCTGGGAGCGGTCGGCGGCCGTAATGGGTTGTGGCGCATACTGACCGAGTTTCTCATCGCGATCGGTGACGGTGCCGCCGAGCGGCCGGATGCCGCGATCGATCGCGCGATCGCCGCACTGGACGGATTCGAGCGGAGTCGCCGATGACGGGTGTTGCCGACTTCCGTGCCAACGGATTGCGCATCGAACTCGCGACTCGCCGGATGCGCGGCCCACTGATACCAGGCGGGCGGCCACATCGCTGGCTCGGTTGGGCGGGCCTGCTGGCGGTCGGGTTGATGGCGGCGTTGCTGATGGCGCCCGCGGTGTGGACGGTGGCGATCGCGGTGCCCGCGCGTCCGCGAATCGTGTTCTCCTGCACACTTGTTGCCTGCGGTGCCGTCGCCTTCACTCTGATCCGCAGGCGTGGATCGGCGAGTCGGGCGCGCCGGTCGGTGCTGGCGGCTTGCGCCGTGCTCATCGCGCTCGGGCTCTGGTTACTGGCCGACGCCCTGGCCGGTGACGGACGATGGGCGTACCTGCTGACCATGCTGTGGGTCGTCTTCGGTCTGGTCCTGCTGCTCGTCGCCGTCGGCATCGCTTGGCTCTCACGCGATTCGCGCAGGTTGTGGGCGCCGTTGATCGTGCCGTTCGGTATCTCGGCATTCGTCTCGGGTGTCGCCTTCCGGATAATCTTCCAGCAGCTCGCCGCCCGGTTCGGCATCGAAAGCGTTGGCGGGTACCGGATCTGGTTCGCGCTGATGCTCGGTTCGGCGTTTCTGTGGACCTGGCTGGGTTTCCTCACCGGTTTGTTGCGCGCCGATATCCGTGCCATCGAGGCGGATCCGGTGCGGTCGGGCTATCTGCACGGGCAGGGAAAGCGTTTCCCACTGCTGCGCCTACTGGAGTTGGTGCGTCCGATCCTGCTCATCCTGGGATTGGTCGTCGCGGTGGCCGCGGCCAGGGTCTTCGATGTGGTGCTGATCGGGGTACCCGGTTCGATGCAGTACCAGCTCGACAGTGCGACCGTGCAGTGGTGGCGACTGGCCACCGATGATGATCTCGGCGCGGGTGTCGCCGCGGCATACGCGCTGCCGTTGGCGGTGCTGGTCGGCTTCGTGGCCTGGCTGCCGCGGACCAGCGTGCGCGGGCAGCGCGGTGGGCAGAGCTACGCGGCGGTTTCACCGCCGGTGGATGCCAGTCGCCGCATCGGTCCGGTGCGTGCGGTCGGAATCGCCGCGGTGTCGCTGTTCGCGTTGGTGCCGATCCTGGTGCTCATCGCCGTTTGTCTGAACGGCCCCAAGGGATTCGGGCTTTCCGCACTCACCGGCATGTGGGGCGATGAATCCTTCCGTGCGGCATGGCAGACGACGTTGCTGGTTGCCGGTTTGGCGACGATCGTGGTGGTGGCGGCCGCCCTTCCGGTGGCGCATCGACTGGCCGCGGGCCGTCAGGAGGGTGTGGTCTCGCGGATCGCGGTGGTGTCCCTGGTCGTCCTGTCGGTGCTGCCCGCGCAGAGCTACCTCGGTTCCCTCGATACGTTCATCGACACGTTCAACTTGTCCGGCACCAGGATTCCGTTGATCTTCGTGCACGCTGCCGCGGGATTGCCGATCGCGATCCTGATTCTGCGCGGTGCGATGCTGGCCCCGCCGGACACGCCGGCGGATGCGGTGCTGCACGGTCTGGCCAGTCCGGGAACCGTGACGCGGCGGCTGCTGGCATCGGCGGGCCCGGCCGTGGTGGCGGTCGCGGTGCTGGAATTCATCCAGGTGTGGAACGACTTCTTCATCGGTCTGATGATGAACGGTGCGGGTGCCAGCCCCTGGTCGCTGCTGCTGTGGGGCGAGGCACGGCAATTCAACGAGAACGCCGCGGAATTGGCGGCCGGGTCGCTGTTGTCGGCCGTGCTACCCGTGCTGCTGCTGCTTGCCACGTGGCGGCGCTGGCTGGTACCGGGACTGACCGGCGGGACGCTGTCGTGACGGCGCCACGCGGATTCGAGGCGCCCCAGCAGAGCACGCCGCGCTCGTCGATCTGGGAGGGTGTGCTCGGCACAGCGGAGGTCGTCGCGTGGGCGCTGGTCCTCGAACTCGGTCGCAATATCGTGGTCAACTCGCTCGGCGACAGCGATGTCGTCAAGGTGATCGGCGGGTTGCTGCGCGGGCTCGCCATCGTCGCCGTGCTGGGCGCAGGCGCGTATGTGGCGTACCGACGCATAGACGGCTTTCGCGAAAGAGTGCGCACCGAAAGGGAACTCGCTCTGATCGCCGAACTCGTCGAACCCGGCGCGCCGGTACGCTTCGTCGACGCCAGAAACTGTCCTGATCCGCCGCGGCAGCTTTCCGAACTCGATCACGATCCCGTGCTCGCCGCTTTGCGGGAACTGCCGGTTCAGGAATTCGAGACAGCCGCCCTGCTCGGGGTGCTGACTGCCGTTCTCGAGGCACCGACCCGGTTGCCGCCGGATTCCGCACCCGACGGGCGCACCGCGACCCTGCTGCTGGCCGACCTCGAGGTTCGCGGAGTCGTCGATTATCTCGGCGCCGATCGATATTGCCTGCGTAAGGCGCCGCGGCTGCCGCTCACCGCGGAGGTCGTCAGCGGACCACACTGGCGGGCGGCGTTGTCCGCACTGTTGCATCACTACGCGGACCGGGCCAGCCGCTGGGCGATCGCGTTGGAAACGGTTCGTTTCGCCAAGGGGGCGCGACGCTGGTTCGAAGCGGAAGAAGAATATCTGCGCAAACTCTTCCCGAATCCGGGAACACGGCTTCCGAGCGCGGCGGTACACGAACTCGCCAGAATCGCGGACGCCCTCGACGTCTGGTATGCCCGCACGGGCCTACCCGAGAATGCCCACGGCGTAGCGCGGGCGCTGTGCGAATTCACCGATACCGCCGACGATTTCCCGCTGCGTAGTGAACTGGCCGCGCTCCGGGCGGGTAGGTTACGTCGACGACCGCCGAAGTATCGGCCACGCGCCCTGTCCACGAGTCTGTCCGCGCGCTGGTCGCACTACACCGCGCTGCATCGACTCGAAACCGCGCCGCCGAGTCCGACCGTGCTGTCCGAGTCGGCCGAACAACTCGAAGCGGCCTGGTGGTTGCTCCCGCGTACGGATCTGGCCGCAGTCGTGTGTGCGCTGATCAACCTGGCCGTCGTCCATTTACATCAGGGTCGGCTGGACGCCGCCCAGGACCGCCTGGAATTGGCCGAATCCTTGACCCGCGACGGCCGCGACCCCGATGGCCGGGCCCAGACGCGCGAGACACTCGGCGTGCTCTGGTGGACGCGTGGTGAACCCCGCCGGGCGCTTCGGCATTGGCAACGCGCTCTCTCCGCCTACCGCGAGCTCGAAGATGATCTCGGTACCGGCCGCTGCCTGCAGCACCTCGGATCGGCCGTCGTCCTGGCCCCTGAACACGGGGGTCTGCTGCTGGGTAACGACCCTGCGCTCACCCGTGCCGAAGTGCTCCGGCAGGCCGGCGGGTGGCTGGCCGCCGCCCGCCGGCTGCATCCCGCCGCTCTGCACGCCGAACACTATGCACGCCAGGCCGGTTCGACGCTGCACACCGTCGACCGCTGGCCGCTACCCGCCCCGGATCCGCAATAGCCGGGTTCACCGTGGAACTCGGCAGCCGGAGTAGCTCGGGGAAGAGTTTGCGACCCAACGATCACCCCGACTCCTGGTCGCGGAACTCACGGTCTGGAATATTTCCGAAAATGAGACCTAGGGAACGATCAAACCCCTACCCCATATACCAAGTTAGTTGAATTATTACATCAGGCGGCTTGGGTGGCGCATTCACCCATCCGAGGATGAACGAACGATTGCCCAGACCGGTCTGCCGGCCCGGACCGCGCTGACCGACGCTCAGTATCTGATTCTCGAGGCGCTATGTCGCCCGTACGACGCTGAGACCGGCTTCACCTACCCCGCATCGAACTGGCAGATCGCGCACGATCTCTGCCTGAGCGTCGCCACGGTGAAGACCCACATGCGGGCGCTGTTCAAAATATTCGACGTCGAATCCTTCCCGCAGAACAAAAAACGCATGCTTCTGGTCGAGCGCGCAGTCGACAGCGGCGTGATCGTCAATCACCACGGGCGATAGCTGGAATGTGCGGTGATACCGCTAGATCGGGCGGAAACCCGCTCCGATCCCACCGCGCGCATCGACGTCGTCCATGATGGCGGCAATATTCGCGCCGAGCTGCGGTCCCAGGCACGGCACCCTCAGGTATCCGTTCACCATGCCTACGAGCGTTGTGCCGACCACGACCGGGCCGCCGGAGTCACCGGGCAGGACGCATATCTGCGTCCAGGTCCAGGTGTTGGTCTGGTACACATCGCCGTAGGCCAGTCCGCAGGTCTGGCCCGTGGTATAGCCCTCCTTGCACGCGATATCCGGGAACTGCGCCGGACCGCCCAATCCGGTAATCGTCGTATTACCCACGTGGTTCACAGGTACGACCTTGTCCGGATCGAACACGATGACGGCGTAGTCCATATCGTTGTTCGCGTAGGCGAAGGTGCCGACCACGCCGGCGTCACGGTTGGCGTCGGCAACGACCGTGGTACCCGCATCACCACAATGACCCGCCGTGAAGCCGACCAGTCGACCAGCGGCATCGTGCCCGATCGTGGTCAGCGTGCAGACGCCCTGGTCGCCGACGACAATGCCGGAACCGCCGCCCAGTACCGACGGGTCTGTGGCATGCGCAGTGCCTACTTGCACCCCGGCCGACGCTGCGCATGCTGCGAGCACAGCCGCAGCCCTCGCGAGCTTCCTGAACATGTTCGATCCAATCGCTGAGCTGCAACTATCCGGTCATGCGAGGCAGATGCCCGTACCGAGGGGGAAGATCGGTGGTACGAAGCAGACCCACCACAGAAATGGGTTCCACCACAAAATGGCAGGCTCGACCTGCGGGGGGAGCTGTTCGGAGGCGGGTGCCACCTGGACAGGCGCAGGGGGAGCGGCCGGGGCGGGCGCGGCGGTAGCAACGCCTGACCCGAGAGCAAGCATCGGTGCGAGCGCTGCCGCTGCTACGGCTGCGCGAATTTTGGTGCTGTTCATGATGGTTTCCTTCAACTGAGCTTCAGGGACGCCCTCATCTGTCGAAGGCCTCCCGCAGATGAACACCACCAACTCTTCTCGTAGAGTGCTCGGAAGATCATCATCCCCCGGGTTGGAAACACTCACACCTCGCTGATGCCAGCCGTCAGCCCGGGGCCATCGGAGCACGTCATCGCAGATAAAGAAGTGTCAGGCACGCGCTGTTGATCCGGTGGCGCGATGATGTTCGGTATGGGTGGCAACCACGCGGGGTATATCGGCACTCGGGTACAACTGCCCGCGCGCCCGATAACCGCATCACGGGCCGGATGTCGTGTCCGGGTCCATGCTCGCGGCATTGAGATTCTCGGCAGCGAAACGGGCGATCGTGCAGGCCTGCCGCGCAAGCGCTTCCGGGTGCGCGGTCCGCTGCGCCAGCGTGGCACGAATCCGATCCAATGACGCTGTGGCATCGCCGGTCGCTCGGCGGAGCACGGTGTAGCGACGGTCGAGTTCGCGGTAGGCGAGGTCGATGTCGTGGTAGCGGCGGCACAGGTCGGCCATATGGTTGAGCAGGTCGGCCACCTCACGTGTGGTCAGGGTGAGGGTGGGGTGGGGTGCTCCTCGCCGGAGAGGATCGCCTCGCCCGCGACCTCGGCGCAGCGCGCGTGCAGTACATCGAGAATGTCGGCCACACAGATCACCTCCCACACTGCGCCCGAACCCGCGAGAAAGATTGCAGGTCAACGCATCTGACGATGGTCGGACGCGAATCGACGCTGCCACTCGATTGATTGCTTTGATCGATACGCGACTCGGCTACGACTCGATCACGGGTACGGTACTGGAATCCTGCCGACCGACGAATTCCGCCATTAGTGTCATAGGCATAAATGAGGTATTTCGCACGATACGCGCGGGTAACCAGCTGACGCTGTGTACTTGGGCGTAGTAGGAGTGCAAACTACGCCGGACGGGCAGTCGCAAACCGTCGCCCGACCGGGCCAGTGCTGTGGAGTGGAAGGAGTTGGCGCGTGTTCAGCCGCATCGCCATCGTGAACCGGGGAGAGGCCGCTATGCGCCTCATCCATGCCGTCCGAGATCTGGCCGCGGAGACCGGGCGACCGATCGAAACCGTCGCTTTACACACCGATGTCGACCGGAACGCGACATTCGTGCGCGAGGCCGATATCGCCTATGACCTCGGTCCGGCGTCCGCGCGCCCGTATCTGGATCTGAAGGCGCTCGAGCTCGCTCTGGTGACGACCAAGGCCGACGCCGCTTGGGTCGGTTGGGGTTTCGTCGCCGAGGATCCGGCCTTCGCCGAGCTGTGCGAGCAGATCGGCGTCACCTTCATCGGCCCCAGTCCGGAGGCCATGCGCAAGCTCGGTGACAAGATCGGTGCCAAGCTGATCGCGGAGGAAGTCGGTGTGCCGGTCGCGCCGTGGAGCCGCGGTGCCGTCGACACCGTGGACGCCGCCATCGCGGCCGCAGCCGAGATCGGCTACCCGCTGATGCTGAAGGCGACCGCCGGCGGTGGCGGCCGTGGTATCCGGGTCATCACGAACGAGGCCGAGCTCGTCGATGCCTACGAGCGCACCCGTCAGGAAGCCGCGCGCGCGTTCGGCAGCGGCGTGGTCTTCCTGGAACGGCTGGTGACCGGTGCACGGCACGTCGAGGTCCAGGTGATCGCCGACGGCCAGGGCACCGCGTGGGCGCTCGGCGTCCGCGACTGCTCGGTACAGCGGCGCAATCAGAAGGTCATCGAGGAGTCGGCGTCGCCGGTACTGCGTCCCGAGCAGGCGGCCGAACTCAAGGCATCGGCCGAGCGGTTGGCGATCGCGGTCGACTATCGCGGCGCCGCGACCGTCGAGTTCCTGTACCACCCTGGTGACGAGCTGTTCGCATTCCTCGAGGTCAATACCCGACTGCAGGTCGAACACCCGATCACCGAGTACACCACCGGTTTCGACCTGGTTCGGGCGCAACTGCTGGTCGCATCGGGCGGCAAGCTCGCGGGCGAACCTCCGGCCGAGCGCGGGCACGCGATCGAGGCCCGGCTCAATGCGGAGGATCCGGACCGCGACTTCGCGCCCGCTCCGGGCCGCATCGCCCGGCTGGATCTGCCCGCCGGGCCCGGCATTCGAGTCGACACCGGTGTCAGTGAGGGCGACACGATTCCCGCCGACTTCGACTCGATGATCGCCAAGATCATCGCCTACGGTCGAAACCGCGACGAAGCGCTGGGCCGGCTGCGCCGGGCAGTGGCGCAGACCCGGGTCGTCATCGAGGGCGGCGCGACGAACAAGAGCTTCGTGCTCGACCTGCTGAACCAGCCCGAGGTGATCGACGCCAGCGCCGACACCGGCTGGATCGACCGTGTTCGCGCCGAGGGACGCCTGGTATCGCATCGCCACTCGGCGGTCGCGGTGGCCGTCGCCGCCATCGATGCCTATGAAGAGGACGAGCGCGTCGAGCGGCACCGGCTGCTGTCCACGGCGGCCGGCGGCCGTCCCCAGGTGCAGCACGAGAGCGGCCGGCCGCACGACCTCAAGCTGCGCGGCGTCGGCTACCGGGTGCGCGTGGCACGGATCGGTGCGCACCGGTTCCGCATCGGCATCGAGGCGGGCGGCGAAATGCGTGCCGCCGATGTCGATCTCGAACGTTTCGACCGCCACACCGGGCAGATCGTGGTCAACGGCACCCGGCACCGCGTGATCACCGGCACGCACGGGACGATTCATCTGGTCGATGTGGACGGGGTGACGCATCGGATCAGTCGTGACGAGGGTGGCGTCGTCCGCTCGCCTGCTCCCGCGCTGGTCGTTGCCACGCCCCTGGAGGTCGGTGCCGAAGTCGAGGCGGGTGCGCCGGTGCTGGTACTCGAGAGCATGAAGATGGAAACGGTGCTGCGCGCGCCGTTCCGGGCTCGGTTGAAGGAATGCGCTGTTACCGTCGGCACCCAGGTCGAGACCGGCGCGCCGCTGCTGCGGCTGGAGCCGCTCGTCGAGGACGACGAGGCCGCGGACGCCGAAGAAGTCGCGTCGGTCGAACTGGACCTGCCCGACGAGCCCGCACCGGACCGACCGCACGAGGGCATCGCCCGCAGCCTGCAGGACCTGCGCAGCTTGCTGCTCGGCTTCGACGTCGACCCGCACAACGAGCGCCGCGTGCTCGACCACTACCTCGCCGTGCGTCGGGCGGCCATCGCGGACAACCGCAGGCCCCTCGCCGACGAGATCGAACTCGTACAGATGTTCTCCGACCTGTCCGAACTGAGCCACAACCGGTCCTGGGACGAGGACGGCGTCCAGGGCCACGTCCACAGCGCCCGCGAGTACTTCCACACCTACCTGCAGAGTCTGGATGTCGAGCGGGCCGGGCTGCCGGAGTCGTACCAGGCCGAGCTGGCCAAGGCGCTCGGGCACTACGGCGTCACCGAACTGGATCGTTCCCCGGAGCTCGAAGCCGCTGTCTTCCGGATCTTCCTCGCCCAGCAACGGCCGTCCGACACCGTCACGGTCATCACCACCTTGTTGCGCGAGTGGCTGGGCGAGCCGGTGCCGGACCGGGCGCTGCGCGAGCCGGTCGGACTGGCGCTGGAGCGGCTGGTGGTCGCGACGCAGGTGCGCTTCCCTGTGATCGCCGACCTCGCCCGCGGTCTGGTGTACTCCTGGTTCGGCCAGCCGCTGTTGCGGCGCAACCGCGCCCGCGTCTACACCAATGTTCGTAAACAGCTGAGCCACCTCGACGCGTACCCGGAAACGCCCGATCGCGCCGAACGCGTTTCCGAGATGGTGCGCAGTACCGAGCCGTTGGTGCGGCTGCTCGGTCAGCGGTTGGTGCGCGGCAGTGCCGACAACACCGCCATGCTCGAGGTGCTGACCCGTCGGTACTACGGCAACAAAGGTCTGACCGGTGTGCACACCCGCGAGGCGGGCGGGTGCACCTTCGTGATCGCCGAGCGTCGGGGCCAGAGCCTGGTATCGGCGGCGGTGAGTTTCGACGCGCTCGATACCGTGCTGCGTGGTCTCACCGAACTGGCGACCGTGGCCGCGTCCATCGAAGTCGACATCTACCTGAGCTGGGAAAAGCAGCCGGAGGACTTCGACGCGATGGCGGCAGCATTGCAGGAAGTGCTCGGTACTCGGCCGTTGCCGAACCAGATCCACCGGCTCACCGCCACCGTCGCGGGCAGCGGCGGTGCGGTGATGCACCACCACTTCACCTTCCGCCCGTCCGCCACCGGTATGGCCGAGGAGCGTTTGATCCGCGGCCTGCATCCGTACATCGCGGAGCGGATGCAGATGAAGCGGCTGCGCAAGTTCGACCTCACCCGACTCCCGTCCTCGGACGAGGAGATCTACCTGTTCCGGTGCATTGCGAAAGACAACGCGGCCGACGAGCGTCTCGTTGCATTCGCGCAGGTGCGTGACCTGGCTGCGCTGCGCGAGCACGACGGCAGGCTGCTGGCGCTGCCGACGGCCGAGAGCACCATCGCCACCTGCCTCGACTCGATCCGCCGGGCGCAGTCGCAGCGGCCGTCGGCCAAGCGGTTCCACACCAACCGCATCGTGATGTACATCTGGCCAGCGGTCGAGATGACCCGCGCCGAGCTGGAGACGATCGTCGATCGGGTGGCGCCGACGACGGCGGGTGCCGGGCTGGAGGAGATCCTGCTCATCGCGCGGCACCAGGACCGGAAGTCCGGTGAGTTGATCAAGGTCGCCGTGCGCATCTCGTTCGACGCCACCGGCGGCACCGCGGTGACCATCGGTGAGCGGTCCGACGGGGTGGTCGAGCCGATCGACGAGTACCGGCAAAAGGTGCTGCGGGCCCGTAGCCGCAACACCGTGTACCCGTACGAACTGACCGGTCTGCTCGGTGAGTTCGCCGAGTACGACCTCGACGCCGATCACACGCTCGTCCCGGTCGACCGGCCCAAGGGACGCAACAAAGCCGCGATCGTCGCGGGTGTGGTCACCACGCCGACCGAGCAGTACCCGGACGGCATCACCAGGGTGGTGCTGCTCGGTGATCCGACGAAATCGCTCGGCGCGCTCTCGGAACCGGAGTGTCGTCGCGTGATCGCCGCGATGGACCTGGCCGAACAGATGCAGGTGCCGCTGGAGTGGTACGCGCTGTCCTCCGGCGCTCGGATCTCGATGCAGTCGGGCACCGAGAACATGGACTGGGTGGCGGCGGCGCTCAAGCGGATCGTCGAATTCACCCAGGACGGCGGCGAGATCAACATCGTGGTCTCGGGCATCAACGTCGGCGCGCAGCCGTACTGGAATGCCGAAGCCACCATGCTCATGCACACCAAGGGCATCCTGGTGATGACGCCGGACTCGGCGATGGTGCTCACCGGCAAGCAGGCGCTGGACTTCTCCGGTGGTGTGTCGGCCGAGGACAACTTCGGTATCGGCGGCTACGACCGGGTGATGGGTCCGAACGGGCAGGCGCAGTACTGGGCGCCGAACCTGCACGCCGCGCGGGATGTGCTGATGTCGCACTACGACCACACCTATGTGGCGCCCGGCGAGCAGTCGCCGCGGCGGTCGCAGACCAGCGACCCCGTCGATCGCGACGTCTCCGACTTCCCGCATGTCGTGGCGGGCAGCGACTTCACCACGGTCGGCGAGATCTTCTCCGCCACGGCGAACCCGGACCGCAAGAAGCCGTTCGACATCCGAACCGTGATGCGGGCGGTGGCCGATCAGGACCACCCGGTGCTGGAACGCTGGGCGGGGATGGCCGACGCCGAGACAGCCGTAGTGCAGGACGCGCGTCTCGGCGGTATTCCGGTGTGCCTGCTCGGCATCGAGTCCAGGGGAGTGCCGCGCCGCGGCTACCCCTCTACCGACGGACCGGACACCTACACGGCGGGCACGCTGTTCCCGCAGTCCTCGAAGAAGGCCGCGCGGGCGATCAACGGGGCCAGCGGCAATCGGCCGCTGGTAGTGCTGGCGAACCTGTCGGGCTTCGACGGCTCGCCGGAATCGATGCGGAAGTTGCAGCTCGAGTACGGTGCCGAGATCGGCCGTGCGATCGTGAACTTCCAGGGCCCCATCGTGTTCTGCGTGATCTCGCGCTATCACGGCGGCGCGTTCGTGGTGTTCTCGAAGCTGCTCAACCCGAGTATGACCGTGCTCGCGCTGGAAGGCTCGTTCGCCTCGGTGCTCGGCGGCGCTCCGGCGGCCGCGGTGGTGTTCGCCGGTGAGGTCGACGCCCGTACCGCAGCCGATCAGCGCGTGCGAGATCTCGAAGCACGTGCCGCGAACGCGCTCGGTGCCGACCGTGCGGCTCTGACGGCGGAACGCGACGAGGTCCGGTCGTCGGTTCGCACGGAGAAACTCGGCGAGGTCGCGGCGGAATTCGACCGCGTGCACAACATTCAGCGCGCTGTCGAGGTCGGTTCGGTCGACGCCATCATCCGCGCCGCCGAACTGCGCCCCCGCATCATCGAAGCCATCGAGGCGGGGCTGCCCGGCTGACCATCTGAGTGTTGAAACAGTCGCCCGACTCGGGCGCGACATCGCTCCCGAGTCGGCCGACTGTCGTCGTCCATGTGCCGCATAGCGGAGTACATTGAGACTTGTCGCTGACAAGTGTCACTCGACGCCTCACAATGGCGTGAGGGCTGAGGAAGCACTTCTCACAACGGCGTGAGAGGTGAGGAAAATGAGCGACCGAAAGGTGGTTCTGTTCAAGAGGTGGCCGATGGCATCGGCATTCGCGGTCTTGCTGATCGCGGCGAGTGCCGTGCTCGGTCCGCATGCCGCGGCACAATCGTGTGCCGCGGTGGATTTGGTGATGGCAAGGGGAACCCAGGAACCGGGGTACCTCGGAACGTACGTCGGTGATCCGCTGTACGACGCGATGCGGCGGGCATTACCGATGAGCGCGTGCGTATTCGGTGAACTACCCCGCGAATTTGACGGATGTGAGCGCGGGTAGCGCCGATCTGGTCGCACATGTCATATATCGAGCCGCGGCCTGCCCGGCCGAACGGTTCATACTCGCCGGCTACTCGCTGGGGGCGGGCGTGGTGCATGGCGCGCTCGGTACCGGTATCGTCGCCGGGCTGCCGGGGGTCGTACAACTGCCCGGCGATCTCGTCGACCGCGTGGCAGTAGTTCTGCTCTTCGGTGACCCGCTGCGCTCGATCGGGTGGAGCGTTCCCGACCGGTACTCCGATCGCACCGGCGAATTCTGCGCCGCCGGTGACCCGGTCTGTGGCGGCGGAACCGACCCCGGGGCACACGCCCGCTACGGCGATTTCATCGGTGCCGCAGTCGGATTCAGCGCAGCACGTTTGTAGCTCCTGTCGGACCCGACCGGGCGGTCCTATACTGACCCCGACAGCCTGTTCCGCCTCGATCAGAATCAGCCCGAGCCGATGACCGAACTCGTCTCGCGCGCGCAGGGCGTCCGGTTCGACGAGCTCGCCCTGGCGACGCGCAACCACGGCATGCAACTCGAGGGCATGCGGTACGACATCACGCCCGTCGGCATGCACTACCTGCTGATTCATTTCGACATCCCCGAGATCGACGCATCGGCGTGGCGACTGCGGGTTACCGGGAATGTCCAGCGCGAATTGGAGCTGTCGCTCGACGACATCAGGTCGCGACCGGCATCGACGATTCCGGTCACCCTCGAATGCGCGGGTAACGGACGCACGGGGATGGACCCGCGCAATGTCAGCACACCGTGGGGTCTCGAGGCGATCGGCACGGCAGCATGGACGGGCACCGCACTCGGTGGGATTCTCGACGACTGCGGTATCCGCGACGAGGCGGTCGAGGTCGTATTCACCGGGGCCGATCGCGGGTTCCAGGACAATGTGGAGCACAACTATCAACGCTCCCTGAGCATCGGCGAATGCCGCAGACCCGAAATTCTGCTCGCCTACGAAATGAACGGCGCGCCGCTCCCGCCGCAGCACGGCTTTCCATTGCGACTACTCGTGCCCGGCTGGTACGGCATGACGAGCGTCAAATGGTTGCGGAATATCGAAGTCGTGGACCTGCCCTTCACCGGGCTCCAACAGGCGGTGGCCTATCACTACCAACGCGACGTCGACGATCCGGGTGTGCCGGTTTCGCGAATCAAGGTGCGTGCGTTGATGATTCCGCCTGGCCTTCCCGATTTTCCGAGTCGGCGACGCACGGTCGACGCGGGTGCGGTCCTCCTTCGCGGTCGTGCGTGGTGCGGAACCTCGCCGGTGGTGCGAGTGGAAGTCGGCGTCGACGGTGTCTGGCGGGACGCTCAATTGGACAGCATTGCCGCCGAATTCGCCTGGCGCAGTTGGAGTTACACCTGGGATGCGCGACCGGGCGAGTATCGACTGGGCTGCCGGGCCACGGACGCGGATGGGAATGTGCAACCGACCGAGCAATTCTGGAATCGCCAAGGTATGGGAAACAACCTGATTCAGGAGTTCCCCGTAACTGTCCGCTGATCGGTGAACCAGCGCCGAATACGCGTAGCGGCGAATTCCGCCTTCTCGGTTGCCAATTCGGTCGAGGGTGTGACGAACGGCGCGACCGGTTTCGGCCCGGAAAGGAAGTCGGCGTCGACCTTGCCGACGAGTCCGTCGCCGAATTCGATGTAGCAGGAGCCCTGGCCGAGATATTTTCCGGGCGCGGGTGTTCCGCGCAGTTGCGCGCCGATATGCGCGGCGACCGTGCGCGCGGCGTTCTCTGCGAACACCCCTGCGCGCGGCACCGGCGCGTCCGCGCAGTCACCGATGGCGTAGACGCCCGGATACGGGGTGGCGAGGGTCCGCGGGTCGACGTGGATCCAACCATCGGCGCCGTCGACGGTCAGCCCGGATGCTTCGACGACGGGCGGGACGCAATGGGTCGGGATGCCGATGAACAGGTCGTAGGCGAGGACGCCGGTGCGGGTCTGCGCGATATGGTTCTCCGGGTCGAGCGCATGGACCCGCCGCCCCGGCGAGTAGTCGATGCCACGTTCTGCGAGCGCTTCGACAAGCGCCGCGGAAGTGTCCGCGGAGACCGGGATCGGTGAGTCCATCGGCGTGAGCACATGCATGCGGGTGCGGTCGCGGACGCCGCGACGGGTCAGCAGTTCGTGCAGCAGCATCGCGCCTTCGTAGGGTGCGGGCGGGCACTTGAACGGAACGCTCAACACCGCGACGAGAACGGTGCCACCGTCGAAATGGGCCAGCCGATCGCGTAGCCGGCAAGCTCCCTGGATCGAGTAGTACTCGTTACCGTCCGCTACGAACCCCGGGGTAGCGGCCGGGTCGTAATCGGCGCCCAAAGCGACAACCAGAAAGTCCGGGTCGTAGCTGGTGCGATCGGTGACGACGCGGCGGGTCTGCGGGTCGATCGAAGTGACCTGCTCCTGCCGGAACTCGACCCCCGGCAGGACCAGGTCGCGGTAGCTGACGCGCACGGATTCCGGGGTCCGATCGCGAAACAGGATCTCCAGCTTGGAGAAACCGAACGTGAACCCGTCGTTGCGATCGACCAGTACTACCCGAACCTCGCCGGGCAGTGACTCGGACAGGCAGGCCGCCAATTCCAGTCCGCCGAATCCGGCCCCCAGAACGAGCACCGTCGGCGTTCGAACATTCGCGGGTATCGACATAGCTGAACGCTTTCATCTCGGGAGATAGTGCTGGTATGGAATCGCGTGTTGTGGCGAGGTCCCCGATAGTCCGTCGTTCACGAGCGTGTTGATCGCGTATCCATTGTGCGCGCCACGTCGGCCGGATGGAACCCGGCCTGATCGCAGCTTGCGCATGTCCGACCGGGCGGGTAGTCCGGATACCAGGAGGTGTTCGATGTCGCAGCCCTCCGCATCCGATCCCCTGACGCGGACACAGGAAGTCATCATGTCGTCGGAGTCCATCCGACTGACGGGGATACTGGCTGTCCCAGAGAACTCCACCGGTCTGGTCGTCTTCGCGCACGGCAGCGGTAGCGGCCGACACAGTCCGCGAAATCGGCTGGTCGCCGATGTGCTGAATCGGGCAGGGCTCGCGACCATGCTCGTCGATCTGCTGACCGGGGCCGAGGAAGGGGACCGTGCGCGGGTCTTCGATATCGAGTTGCTCGCCGAGCGTCTCGTAGCGGTGACCCGCGGACTTCGCACGCGGGCGGTTCTGGGCGGGCTTCCGACCGGATATTTCGGGGCGAGCACGGGTGCCGGTGCCGCATTGTGGGCGGCCACCGAACCCGGCGCCGAGATCGCGGCCATCGTCTCCCGTGGCGGCCGCCCCGACCTGGCCGGTCCGCGGCTGGCGCACGTCCGCGCGCCGACGCTGCTCGTCGTCGGCGGCAACGACCGCCAGGTGCTCGAGCTCAACCGCGCGGCCCAGCTGCGGATGCCGTGTCCGAGTGAGATCGATGTCGTCCCCGGCGCGACGCACCTGTTCGAGGAGCCCGGTGCGCTCGAGCAGGTGGCGGATCTGGCCCGCGACTGGTTCCGCCGCCACCTCAGTGTTGTGCGGTCTTGAACACCAACGGTAGGTCGTTGGGCCGGGGTGCGACCCGGGTGCCGAAGGCGCGACTGATGTGCTCGATCGTCTCGCACAGCCATCGAACTTCGTTGCGCGTGGCCGATTCCAGGCGCATCCGCCGGATCCGCAGTGGAATCATTCGCGTTTCCAGCACGCCAGGATCGATGGACACCAGGTATAGCAACCGCAGCTCCGGGCGATAGCGCTCATAGCCGTGGATGCCCTCGTAATCATCGATGACATCACCGCACCCGTACAGAATCGGTTTGCCTCGGTAGATCTCGATCGGCCGCGGATGGTGTGCGGAATGCCCGTGCACGAGGTCGATTCCGGCATCGATCAGCCGATGTGCGAACTGTCGTTCACTCACCGGCACCCCGTACCCCCAATTGGGGCCCCAATGTACGGAGACGATCGCGATATCGTCATCGCGCTTGTGCGCCAACACTTCTGCCGCCACCTCGTCGGCGGCGCGAATATTCGGTGTATCGCCGATCCACCACAGCCCCGGCCGATCGCGGCGAGCCGCCCAATGTTGTGGAACCCCACTCGATCCCGCACCGACCGAGACGATTACCACTCGTCGCCCGTCATCGAGTTCCGATATCGCCGGGGCCCGGGCATGGTCGAAGTCCGCGCCTGCCCCCGCGCGTTGGATGCCTGCGGTATCGAGTGTCGCCACCGTGTCCGCGAGCCCGCGAATACCGAAATCGAGAATGTGATTATTGGCCAGCGCGCACACGACCGGCGCGATTGCGGTCAATACCGGCACATTGTCCGGGTTCATGCGGTAATGGATGCCTTTGAGCGGTGCGAACGCGCCGTCGGCGGTGATCGCGGTTTCCAGATTGATCAGTCGTACCTGCGGGGCGAGCTGAGCAAGGATCGCCAGGACATCGCCCCATGGGTGGCCGAAATCCACGGGACGGTCGAATTCACCGTTCGTCTGCTCCGCCAGTTCCGCATACGTCCGCGCATCCTCGACGTACCGTTCGCGCAGCGTCGGATCACCGGGGTGCGGGAGAATCTGATCCACACCGCGGCCCACCATGACGTCGCCGCCCAGCAGCACCGTCGCCATACCCCATTGTCGATCATGTCCGCGTGGTGCGTTGCGCTTCTCGGCAACGTGTTCACGTGCTCGTCGAGGTCGACAGACTCCAGCCGCCCTGTCGAAGGCGGCTCACTCTGATCGCACACTCGCTTATCACTCCAAAGATCTTTCCCGTGTGACTCGGTTCTAGCTGTGACGCCGCGTCGGTGACCTGTTCACGACCGTGGCGCCGCGCCCTTCGTCAGCATTCGCGAAGTACCGAAACCCCGAAACCCCTTCGCGCCCATGGTCGCAGCGACCTCGGTGCGATACGTCGCGGCCGCTCGCTCACGCGAGCAGGAGGAGTCGACCGAACCATGTCCATGTGCACCCGATCGGCCATCACATTTGCGGCGATGATGTCGACCGTCCGTGCGCCCCAGTCGAATCCGCGGAGGATGGCCTTGTCGATGTGCAGGCCGTCCATGAAGTCGATACTGTGTCGGGTTATCCTGCGATGGTTTGTGGGGCAAGGGATTCGGGATAGATCTGCTCGACGCGGTCGCGTTTGGTGTACATATCCCAGTAGCACTCGGCGAGGTCATCGGGGTCGACAACGAGGAAGGTCCCAAGCGAGTCCGAATCGGCCTCCACCGCGGCGGCCGCCTCACTGCGCGCGATCATCGCCCCGATGGAGAGGGTGCCGGCATATATGCCGGTGTCGGCAAGCTCACCGTTGAGGGAGTACAGATAGTTGCGGGCGGCGGACATCACCGGGCCGACACCGCTGAGGTGAGGTATCGGCTGCGCCGCCGTAGAGCCATGGGTCAGCAGGAATGCGCCGTCGCCGCGCTCGGTCCATTCCGGCAGCACGGCGCGGACGACCTCCACCGGGGTGAGCAGAAGCAGCGGAATCAGTCCTCGTAGGGTGGTCGCGTCCAGCTGGACGGCCGGCGTGAAGCCCTGCTCACCGTCGAGCGGCCCGTATTCGATGACGTCGATACGACCGAAGCGAGCGTGTATGGCCGCGACCAGTGCGGGCACTTCGGCGGGCTCGGAGAGATCGGCGGAGAAGGCGACCGCTTCGATGCCTTTATCGGCTAGCTGCTCGACGAGCGCGTCCAGGCGGTCCTTGCGGCGCGCCACGAGGGCGACGCGGAAGCCTTCGCGTCCGAAGCGGTGGGCAACGGACACGCCGAGACCGGTACCTGCTCCGAAGATGGCAATCACTTTGGACATAGAACTACTCCTTTGAATGGGCCATGCGCGTGGATGGGCCAGGCGCGGGTGAGTGGTCAGGCACCGGTGGGCTGACCGGCGGCGGCCATCGCCTCGATCCGGTGCGTCATCGTCTCCAGTTGCTCGCCGGTCAGGCCGTGCTTGTGCCGCAGGGCTTCGCGCACGTCGATGGTGTGGCCGGTGGGGAAGCCGTCGCTCAGCGGGAACGAACGGTGGATCACCTTCACCTCGTCGCCGTGCTCGAACTGCTCGATCGCCCGATTCAGGCGATGGTTGTCCGGGCCCCACCAGGGGCAGGTGACCTCGGCCCAGAGTCTATCCTCATGCCGCCCTCCGATTCCTACTGTTTGTGTGTAACGCAATAATGAGACAGTATTGAAGGCTGTACAAAAGGCACATCGATGTCTGTGCCGGAGAGGAATGTGCGCTATGGAGGTCAGAGCCCGATCGAGCGTTGTCACCAACCGCGGGCCGTGCGCCGGCATTCCCACCGAGAAGATGGAGTTCATCCGGCAGGTACTGGACCGTGTCGGGGACAAGTGGAGCATGCTGGTGATCGCCGTCCTGGACGCCGGGCCCCGGCGCTACACCGACCTACAGCGCGACGTTCCCGGCATATCCCAGCGTATGCTCACCCTCACATTGCGTCAGCTGCAGCAGGACGGACTGGTGACCAGAACCGCCTATGCCGAGGTGCCGCCGCGCGTGGAATACGCCCTCACCCCACTGAGCCGCAGCCTGCTCGAGACCGTCACGTCCCTGATCACCTGGGCCTCCGACCACCACGACGAGATCCGGGACAACCGGGCCCGCGCCACCGCAGCCGCATCCTGACAGCCGATGCCACGCTCTTCGCGGCGGGGTATCAGGGGTGCGCAGCGTTTGATCGGGAGCAGCGCTGAGGTGGGTGGTGTCCCAGGTGGCGAGCAGGGTCATGGCTTCGGCCGAGGGGCTGGCGGGTTCGGGACTGTAGACGGTCGAAACGGGACCGGGATCGGCCGGTAGCGGCATCGTTTCGTAGCCGACCTCGATATCGCCGACAGGATGGTGGAAGCGTTTGGTGCTGGTGTAGTGCAGGCGCACATTGTGTTCGGCGATTCGATGGTTCGCCGCTCGGGCGGTGGAAGTCAACGACGGTAATCCCAAGAGTGGGAAGAGATTTCGGCATTCGGGTGTCGTGCGAGCTGCCCGGAATGAGTGGGCCGTGGTAGCCGACTACCACCTCGTAGGGCGACCTGGTGCCGTGCTCTGTGGCGAGCCGATATCGGCACGGATCTGCGCCCCCGGTGGAACCGATATGGTGCCCACATCGAGCATCGGGTCCAGCACTCGGACGATCTGGCCATCGTGGGTTTGAAAGTCGCAAAGCGGGCCAACTCGGACATATCTGGAGCTGTTCCCCGAATACCTAGGAATCGCCATGACCGAAACACCCACCGGGTTGTATATCGAGACGTCGCCCACGGCGACACGGTCGGTTACCGAGCTCGTCAACGATGCGACCGAGCAAATGGCCCGCCTGATCCGGGACGAGATCAAGCTCGCGGAACTCGAAGTGCAGAGCAAAGGCAAACGTCTGGGACGCGGCGCGGTTGTGACCGGTGCCGGTGCGCTCGCGGCATGCTACGGCGGCGCCGCCGTCATCGCGGCGGTGATCATCGCCCTCGCGGGTCCGCTGTCCGGCTGGGCCGCCGCGCTGATCGTCGGGGCGGTGCTGCTCCTCGTCGGCGCCGCCTCGGCCGCTATCGGCAGGAAGGACCTGCAGAAGGCGGTGCCTCTGGTTCCGCGGGAGTCGATCAGCGGACTACAGCAAGACATCCATGCGATCAAGAGCGGAGGATAGCGATGCGTGATGAGAGCACCCCTTCAGTCGGATCGCCCGAGGCGGAGCTGCTGCGCGCCGATCGCGACCTGGCCAGACAAGAGCTGGGACAGACTGTGGCGGAACTGACCGGCAAGCTCGATGTGAAGGGCAGAGCCGAGGCGGAACTGCATCAGACCGTGGACAATGCCCGCGCCAAAATGCATCATGCGGCGGAAACCGTGCGGGAGAAGCGTGAGAGAGCCAGCGCCGCAACGCAAGACCGCGCCGTACAGTTCGCCGCCGTGACGCGCGGTCGTCCGGTGCCCGTCGCGGCCGCGGTGACCGCCGCGATCGCGGCCTTGGTGACCTGGCTCATCCTGCGTGACCGACGCAGCCTGGGCAAAAGACGGCCAACGCGCCACCGGCACTGATCTGCGAACCCGCACCATCTGCTGACCCTGCGCAGTGCCGGAGATGTTGGGCGGCAACATGTTCGGCACCCCGGCTGTCCGAGTCGCAGCCCGCAGGGGTTGCTCTCGGACGGTACTATTACCTTTCGATCACAGATGTGGTCGACTGAATCACGTGGCCCGGCACGGGCTTTGAGGCACGTGTCGGCACCCGACAGCCGATGAAATGTGGGGAAAACTATGAGCGCCACCAAGTTCGCCGCCACCGCCCTGCTCGCGATCGGTGCGACCGGCATTACCGCAGGCGCCGTGCAGGCCCAGCCGATAACAGCCGACACCACCGTGCAGGCAACCGATCACGGCATCAACTTCGTCACCGCACCGACAGCAGACCGCCGAGGAGTCAGCACCACCATCGAGGCCGGACGGTTCACCGTGGCCGCCGATGCTCTTTCGATCACCCTCACCGACGCCGTAGGTAATGCGGTGACCTCGATTCCGCTGGGGCTGCAGACCGCGGCCGGGACCGTCGCCCTCACGCCGGAGATCGCCAATGACGGCCGAACTCTCACCCTCACAGCGCAATCCGACACCACGCGGACCGCGCAGGCAATCGATGAGGCCTCCGACACGATCGCCCGCAAGCAGTACAACGCCGGGATCGGCGCGCTCATCGGCGCCGGGATCGGCGCGGTGATCGGCTTCTTCCTCGGTGGTGTCGGTGCCCTCGTCACCATCCCGATCGGCGCGGGCATCGGCGCCCTGATCGGCTACTCCACCCCCTGATTCCCGGATCACGAGCACTTCGAGTCCCTGTGTGCCGCTGCCGAACAGCAGCGGTGCACCGGGACGTGCTCGACGACAAGAAGTTCTTCCTGCCCTACAGCGGTACCCTGGTCGTGCGCGGCGTCGTCCTCGACCGCTACCCGCAGTTGCGAACCCTGCTGGGCGCGATTTCCGAACACACCGACGAGCTGACGCAGGACCTCAACGGCCGCGTCGATGTCGATGACGAGGATTCCGCCGATGTCGCCTACGACTGGCTGAGAGCGAGAAGCTGGTCGAATAGCTAATTGTCGACCGGGGGTTGCAGGCTTATGCGGTCGGCGAGGGCGTCGACGGCGTCCGCGTCGGCGTAGGCCTCGGTGGTCAGTTCGAGGAATGCGGCCCAGCGGTTGATCCGTGGTGTCCAGCGTTGGATATAGGCGTGGGCATGTTCGAACTCACCTTGCGCGCCGCTTATTCGCGCACGTGCAGCCGCTTCGGTGGCGGCCTGTACGGTGTTCTGGGCCAATGCCAATTGTTCTCGGCAGTGGTCGGCGTCCGGGACTTCCTCCCGCACTGTGTCGGCTTCGACGCGCAGGTTGAGGATGACTCCGGCCAGTCGGGGGTCGGCCGGTCCCGACCGTGGGGCGGAGGTGCCCGCGGCGATGGCTTTATCGCGGCGTTCACGTCGTCGCCGCTCCCGCTTCTCGGCCAGCGCCACTTGCTTACGGTAGGTCTGGGTATCCGCGACGGTTACCACGGGATAGGTCAATACCGCTGTCGCCGAGAGCATTTCGACGCCATTGCCGTCGCAGACCTGGATGGAGACCCGGTCCAACGGGCGGTCGGGGTCGGGTTCGTCCTCGAGGCGGGCATCCAGGACCGCGTTTCGGTATTCGATCATGATGTCTGCGACGACCCGATCGAACACCGCGGTGCCGACCTCGATGTGGTTGGTGCACCTGCGGCCGGTGCAGTCATCGGGAATGCCGAATTCGCCGTCACCGGAGTCGACAACGGATTTCCCGGTCGGACCGCTGCCGACAACCTCCCAGGTGTAGGTGTTGGATTGTGCTACTTCGGCTCGCTCCACACAGTCCTCGGACATGGCCTGACCGTACTTCATGAAGGTGCCGGGAATCGGGTTGTTCTCCCGAAGCCGTCGAGATACGTCGTCGAGTCCGGCGCGTCGGCTCGGACAGCACCCTCGATCCCATCGGCGAGATCCGGCGCACACGAGTGTCATCGCCATGACGAACACCGCCGCGGTGCTCGTCGGCATCCTGCGCTGCGCCGTTCGCGTCGCGCTCGAAGGATCATTCTTCATCATGAGAGGTATGTTCTTACCGATGTGCCCGGTGTGCGGCGCGGTGGCGATGGGTGGAAAAAGCGATCGCACTTGTCGGTGGCGACCGCAATACTGTCCCTTGCCGATGAATTCGAGCCGCCGGTCCCGTCTCATCCACTGTGGCGGGATCCGATGAATCGGCAACGCGCCACACATATTCCTGTCGAGACACTCTGGAGGTACACCCGATGTCAGCCGAACTTTCCGCTCCCGCCTCGGGAGGGCGGACGCCGACCGTCATCCGGGTACTGGTCCTCGCGACCTTCGTGGTGATCCTGAACGAAACCATCATGATCAACGCGATCCCACGGCTGATGGCCGACCTCGAGGTCACCGAGCGGGCGGCTCAGTGGGTGTCCACCGCGTTCATGTTGACGATGGCCGCCGTAATCCCGACGACCGGCTGGTTCCTGCAGCGGGTATCGACCAGACGGGCCTATGCCGTGGCGATGGGGGTCTTCCTCGCCGGTACCGCGTTGTCGGCCGCCGCGCCGTCGTTCGCGGTGCTGCTGCTCGGACGGGTCATTCAGGCCGGCGGCACCGCGGTAATGATGCCGCTGCTGATGACCACACTCATGACCGTTGTGCCCGAAAAGGACCGCGGCCGGGTGATGGGCAATGTCACCCTGGCCATTTCGGTGGCGCCCGCCCTCGGCCCGGTGGTATCGGGAATGGTGCTGCAGATCGGTTCGTGGCGTTGGCTTTTCGTGCTGGTCCTGCCGATCACCGCGGTCGTCACGTGGCTGGGTCTGCGTCGGCTGGAGAATATCGGTGAACCGCAGGCCGGGGCGATCGACTCGGTCAGCGTGGTGCTCGCCGCGCTCGGATTCGGCGGGCTGGTATTCGGGCTCAGCCGGTTCGAGAGCGACAACCTCACCAGCCCGGCTCTGATCGTCGCCGGAGGTTCGGCCCTCATCGCCGTATTCGTCGTCCGTCAGCTGCGCCTGCAGCGCACCGGCACCCCGCTGTTGGACCTGCGGGTCCTGCTTTCCGGCACCTACGCGAAGGCACTCGTGCTGATGTCGGTCGCGTTCATGGCGATGCTCGGCTCGATGATCCTGTTTCCGCTGTATCTGCAGAACCTGCGTGGCCTGAGCCCCTTGCAGACCGGTCTGCTGGTGATGCCGGGTGGGCTGGCGATGGGTCTGCTCGGACCGACGGTCGGCCGCCTGTTCGACCGCTTCGGTGGACGCGTACTGGTCATTCCCGGCTCGGTCGGGATCGCCGCGGCGCTGGCCGGATTCACCCAGATCTCGATGTCCATGCCGTACTGGCAGCTGCTGGCTCTGCACATCCTGCTGATGGTGTCGCTGGCCGTCGCCTTCACCCCGGTCTTCACCCTCGGGCTCGGCGCGCTTCCGCAGCACCTGTACTCGCACGGCAGCTCCATGCTCGGCACGCTGCAGCAGGTCGCCGCGGCCTTCGGCACCGCTCTGGTGGTGACGGTGATGTCGGCCCGCAGCACCGGACTCGTCGCCGATGGCATCGACCCGGCCACCGCCCACCTCGACGGCATGCGTCTGGCCTTCCTGGTCTCCGCCGCCCTGGGACTGGTCGTGATCGCCATGGCTGTACTGCTGCCCAGCCGGGCGGCAGCGGCCCCTGAGGATGCCGAGGAAGTCGACACCGCAGTCTCCGAATTGGTCAAGAGCTGAACGTAATTCGACACGCCGAACCCCTGGCCCGATGTGAGGCCGGGGGTTCGGCGTCGCCAAGCCCGCTCGAACTGAAAATAGCAACACCCCCAGTCCATTACGCTTCGAACTCGCGGGGTTCACAATCCGATCGTCGAGTTCGCAAATCGGCTGCTCGCTCTCGAGAAGGTTTGTGGCCTCAATGCCCGTTAGCCTCGGAATGAGGGGTTTCATTTCATGACTGGCGCAGTCGCCGAGGTTCATGGCGCAGATACTCAGCGACACAAAGTCATCGGCGACGTTCACCTCCTGCTACGCCGCGGAAGCGACGTGCTCTTCGGCCTGCGCCAGAACACCGGCTTCGAGGACGGAGCTTGGCACCTGCCATCCGGCCACCTGGAAGCTGGCGAATCCGTCATCGACGCCCTGATTCGCGAAGCCAAGGAGGAGATCGGTATCAGCATCGCCCCCGAGGACGTCCACTTCGCCCACATCATGCACAATTCGTCCTCCGGCGGACGAGTGGCGTTCTTCTTTTCAGTACGTTCCTGGAAAGGAGAGCCGGAGAACCGGGAACCAGACAAATGCTCAGAGCTGCAATGGTTTTCAGCCAACGAACTGCCTGATCACATGATCGACTACTGTCGTGTGGCTATGGCGCACATCGTCAATGGTCATCCATTCTCCATCTACGGCGGCCCGTGATCGTCGGCGGCGGTGGACACACCCGGTGGGGTAATGCAGGCCATGCTGCCGCCGGTGGAGGGCGGCTGGGAACCGGCGATGGGTGCGGTACCTCGGATGGGGGAGCACACGCCGCCCTGCGCGCGGAATTCGCATCGGCAGAACATGTTTCGAAGGAGTCGCTGGCATGACCGAGGTGGTCGAGCGCACCGAATTGCTGGTGCCCGGTCCGGCGGAGGCGCTGAGCGGGCTGCTCGGTGTGCCATTGCTTGATCTCGACAAGGGACTTCCGCTGCTGTGGCACTGGATCTACTTGCTCGAACGACCCGCACAGGCGGATCTGGGACCCGATGGTCATCCGATTCGCAATACGGTTCCGGCGCCGCCGGGGCCTGGGCGACGCCGGATGTGGGCCGGAGGACAGGTGCGCACCCGCGGTGCGCTGGTGTGCGGCGAACCGGCGACGAAACGAACGACAGTGCTGTCGACACAGGAGAAGCAAGGGCGCAGTGGTGCATTGACCTTCGTCGTCGTGGGCCACCAGATACTGCAGGGCGATCGGATCATCGTGGACGAACGCCAGGACATCGTCTACCGCGACGCCGTCGAGGCGAGTGGGCGAACCGGCGAACCGGAACCAGGCCGGGACGCGAAAGTCCCGCCTGCCGAAAACGAATGGGCCATCGACACCTCGCCGACCCTGCTGTTCCGGTACTCTGCGCTCACCTACAACGGCCACCGCATCCACTACGACCGCGACTACGCCCGCGATGTCGAGGGCTATCCCGGTCTGCTCGTACACGGACCGTTGCAGGCGCTGGCCATGGCAGAGGCCGCCCGGGCCCGCGGCTACGCCGGTGACCAGATCTTCGACTATCGGCTGCGGTCGCCGCTGTTCGACCACCAAGGGCTGGTCGTCTCGGCGACCCCGCGCGACGGTGCGTTGGTGACCGTCGCGCGGGACGATTTCGGACGGCAAACCGCTGCCGGGACATTGCATCCCGCCGACTGACGACGAGGTGATCAGCGCCAGGCTGCGCAGCGGTCAGGCGTTGGCCTTCTCGTACGCCTGGGCTACTTCTGCTGAAATCCGTCCGCGGGCCGACACCGCGATGCCTTTGGCGCGGGCCCAGTCGCGGATGGCGACGGTGCGGGCGCGGTCGTTGGCCGTGCGCGAGGTCTTGCTCTTGCCCCGGGCCGCGCGGCCGATTCTGCGAGCGCTCGAGGCCCAGGGCTCGAAGATGCCGCGCAGCTGGCCGGCGTTGACGGTGGACAGGTCGATCTCGTATTCGACGCCGTCGAGGGCGAAGGCCACTGTTTCCTCGGCAGCGGATTCGCCGTCGAAGTCATCGACGAGCGTCACAACGACCTTGCGTGCCATGGGCATTCCTTTTCGTGGGTGGACAGCGGGCAGAGGATCGTAAGCAGAGGGTCGTGATCATAACGAGCGGCCGCACGACGGTCGCAGCTGCCCCGAATCGAACCCGGACGTGCGCAGTTCCTGGGATTCATTCCCGGCGAGCTGGTTTCGACCAAGCGGTCGGTTCAGTGAATTGTCAGCGATCTACGCCCTGATTGTTGATGAGCGAGGACTCATGTGGGGTTTGTGGTTCGGTCTCGGAGTTGAACGGCTACCCTGGCGACATGTTGGCAAACTATCTGCGGCGAGTTGATCTGCCCGGCAAACGGAGTGGCTCAGGAGTGCGGACGAGCCGAAGCGTTTGCGAATCGTGAGTGCGGTCCATGCATCCGAGCAGTCGGTGCCCCGCGCTGATGCACAGGTCATTGCCCTGTGCAATCAGAAAGGCGGTGTGGGGAAGACCACCTCGACCATCAATCTGGGCGCTGCGCTGGCCGAATGCGGGCGGCGGGTGCTGCTGGTCGACCTCGATCCGCAGGGCGCGTTGTCCGCCGGGTTGGGTGCCGTACTGAATGACCTGCCGTGCACGGTATACGACCTGCTCGGGGGATCGGGAAAGCTGATCGACGAGGTGCTGATCAGGACTCACGTCGACAATGTCGATCTCCTGCCGAGCAATATCGATTTGTCCGCGGCCGAGATTCGGTTGGTCAATGAGGTCGGCCGGGAACATTCGCTGCGGCGGGTACTCGACCCGATTCGGGACCGCTACGACTACATACTCATCGACTGTCAGCCGTCGTTGAGCCTGCTCACCGTGAATGCGCTGGCCTGCGCGGACGGTGTGATCGTCCCGATGGAATGCGAGTTCTTCTCGCTGCGCGGGGTCGCGCTGCTCACCGATACCATGGACAAGGTGCGGGACCGGCTGAATCCGGGCTTGAGCCTGTTCGGCATCGTGGTCACGATGTTCGACCAACGCCTGCTGCATTCGCGTCAAGTACTGGCCAGGGTTGCCGAGGTCTTCGGCGACCAGGTCTACGACACGGTGATTTCGCGGACGGTCCGCTTCCCCGACGCCAGTGTTGCCGGTGAACCCATCATCACCTGGGCGCCTCGCTCCGCCGGCGCCGAGCAATACCGGGCCTTGGCCCGCGAGGTCATCCACCGATCCGGCCGCTGACCCCAGGTCTACGACATGCACGACCACGCCGCAACAGGGTAGGGTCGCCGTGCTCTGCTCGCGATCGCCCGATCTTTCGGACGTCGTCGGCGCCGTCACACCGACGAGGAGGCCCCGGTGAGTCGAAGGGGTAGCCGCCGCGCCGGGGACCATGCGGTCGTACTCGGTGGCGGGATCGCGGGTCTGTTCGCGGCCCGCATTCTGGCTGACCACTATGCGGTGGTGACCGTCGTCGAGCGAGATCGGTTGTCGGCCGCGGAAACCAAACGCCGCGGCACTCCACAATCGCAACATTCCCACGGCCTGCTGATGCGCGCCGCCGATATCGCCGAGTCCCGGTTTCCCGGCCTGATCGACGAGCTGATCACCGATGGTGCGAAGGCCGTCAGCGCATTCGACGATTTCCGGGCGATCTTCTTCGGAAACGTCCTGTATCGCGCCGAATTGGGCAGAACATCCGTTGCCGCCAGCCGGCCATTTCTGGAATCGCATGTGCGTGCCCGGGTATCGGCGCTGCCGAATGTGACGATATGGGACGACGCTGTCGTAGCCGAGTTGGTCGCCTCCGATACCAGCGTCGGCGGAGTTCGGGTGCTGCGCCGGGAGACCGGCGGCGAACCGGAACATGTCTATGCCGATCTGGTGGTCGACGCGATGGGCCGGGGTTCACGAGCCGGTGCCTGGCTCGAGTCGCTGGGGTACCGGCGGCCACGCGAAGACCAGGTACCCGTCGATATCGGCTATGCCACTTGCCATTTCCGCCTACCGCTGGACGCAGTCGGCGGCGATCGGATCGTCCTGGTGGGACCGATGCCCAGTCGACCACGTGGGTTCGGTTTCGCGGTACAGGAGGGGGATTTGTGGGTGCTCTCGGCGTTCGGCGTCGGGAAGGAAAATCACCCACCGGCAAGTCCGGACGCATTGCTGCATTACGCCGCAGCGTGTGCACCGGACGATGTCGCTACCGTAATCCGCCGCGCGATACCTGTCGACGACGTCGCGACCTATCGGTTCCGCACGGCGATATGGCGCCGATACGAACTGCTGAATCGTGTTCCGGGCGGAATACTTTCGATCGGCGATGCGGTATGCAGTTTCAATCCGATCTACGGCAGCGGAATGACTGTCGCGGCCATTGCGGCGGATCTACTCGATGAGGTACTCCAGCAGGGGACCGACGATCTGCCACGCCGCTACTATCGCCGCGTCGGCCGCATGCTGCGCACCCCATGGTGGCTGACAAAGGTCAGCGATATGACGATGCCCCCCGTCGAGCTCGGCTCATCAGGGGTGAAATCACTTGCGCATTCAGGCTTGAACAGGATGTTCCGGGCAGCGGCGGACGATCCGGCGACTGCGGCGAAATTCCTCGATGTGCTGAATATGACGAAATCCCCACTGCACATGTTCGATCCACATGTCGCCGCCGCGATGATGGGATTGCATCGTCTTCGAGGACGCCGTACCGCGTAGGCCGACCGTGCCGGCCCGGCCCGATTCGTGCCGTGTCGTGCCGGGCCGGGCCGGGCCGGCAACGCTGGTCCCTGCCTCGGCACCAGCGCCACCCCGACCTTGCCGAGGATTTCCGGTCACTTGGCCACGGCGCGCCGCAGCGTTCCGGCCAGTTCGGCGTTCCGCCGCTTTTGTTGCGGCCAGGCTCGCGCTCACGGCGTGGCGGCTGCTCGACGAGCGAACTTGACCAGCAGCTTTCCGGAAAGAAATCCTGCGTCCCAGACGGGTCGCGAGGGCCATAATTGGTTGGTGACGTCTTCGTCCGGATCTCCGATCCATGCCGCGGATGCGCCGCTCCGCCAGTCGGGTGCGCGGTCCGCGGTCGGTAGCTTCCGCTTCTGGTTCGCCAGCCGCCGGTGGGAGTGGTCGCCGGAGGTCTACCGGATGCACGGTTACCGGCCCGGGGAAATCGAGCCGACCACCGAACTGCTGCTGGCCCACAAACATCCCGACGACCGCGAACCCGTCGCCGAACGCATCGCCCGTTCGGTCGACCGCGGCGAACCGTTCTCGAGCCGCCACCGGTTCATCGACACCTCCGGGGCCGAACACAATGTCATGGTGGTCGCCGACCGAATCCTCGACGACGACGGCCAACCGGTGGGCACGACCGGTTTCTATATCGACCTCAGCGCCACCCTCGCCGAAGCCGAACGTGAGGCGCTCGAGGTGCGTTTGCCGGAACTGATCGAGGCGCGTGCGGTGATCGAACAGGCCAAGGGTGTGTTGATGCGGCTGTACGGGATCAATGCCGAGCAGGCGTTCAAGGTGCTGATTTGGCGCTCGCAGGAAACCAATGTCAAGCTGCGCGTGCTGGCCGAACAACTGATCGCCGAGCTGGCCTCTGTCCCGGCGCCCGAACCCGCGACCGTCGCCACCTTCGATCACGTTCTGCTGACCCTGCACGAACGCATACCCAAGAACTGACCGAACCCGATTTCCCAGCAGCGAGAGGTTGCGCCGCCGATGCCGGGCGTCGGCGAACTACGGTGTGGCGGTGGTACTGGAACCGAATGACCGGTTTGCTGGATTCGTTGTGCAGGCTCGGCTTGGTCATGGCGGTAGCAGTGATGTGTATCTGGCCGAGGATCCGGAACGGGCGCGGCCGGTATCGCTGAAGATTCTGGGTCCCGAGGACAGCCGGTCATCCGAGGCGCGTGCGCGCTTCGTGCACGAATTCGACATCCTGTCCGTGCTGCGGCATCCCAATATCGTGCGGATGTACACCCACGGTGAAACCGACGGCAGGCTGTGGTCGGCGCACGAGTACGTGGCAGGTACAACTGGTGCGATATTGGTGCCGATGCCGCACCGGCAGCCGGACCTGCGGCGGGTGCTGCACGTGCTCACTCGGGTCGCGGCGGGTTTGGATTTCGTGCACGCCAACGACATCGTGCATCTCGACGTCAAACCGGCCAATCTATTGGTGGGCACCGACGACCCTGCGACGGTGAAACTTTCGGATTTCGACCAGGCCCGATGGCTGCACCGGCCCGAACCGCCCCTGGCCACAAATGGTTTCGTCGTCGTCTCGGTACCATACGCCGCACCAGAGCTGCTGCAGGCGGGCGCCGTATGCCCGGCGACGGACCAGTACGCACTGATCTCCACCGCCATCGAGCTGCTCACCGGCCGCCCGCCGTTCCCCCGCGGAAATCTCATGGCCACCGCGCAGGCCCACCTGCACGATCCGCCCCCCGATATCTCCGCCCGCCGGCACTGGATCCCACCGGAGGTCGACTCGATCGTGCACCGTTCGCTCGCAAAGGATCCGAGCGCGCGCTACCCCACCTGCACCGAACCCATCGCCCTACTCACCGAGGCCCTGCACGAGACCCGGCCGGGCAGCCCCTTCCTGAAGCGTTTGAACGCGGCGTTCACCCGATCGGCGCTACGCCGGTAGCGATACGCGCCGAAGTCATAGCGATCATTCGGCGGGGAAGGCGAAGTCGCGGACGAGCGCCGCGAGGTCGAGGGGCCGGTCGCCCTGCACCGAGTGTCCGGCGCCGTCGACGACCGCGACCTGCGCGCGGGGGCGGCGGCGGAGCAACTCCGCGACGTCGGCGTCGTCGACAACCGGTGAGTGTGCGCCGCGTACGAGTAGTAGTGGTGCTTGTACGGCGGATACGTCGTCCCACAGTGGGCTGAAGTCGACCGACCCGTCGGCGGTAGCGCGGAGTCGGTCGTAGCGCCAGATCCAGCGGCCGTCGTCGCGTGGGCGTGCGTTGTGTAGGACTCCGCGCCGGAGCGACCGGACCGACCGGCTCGGATTGTGCGCGACGGTGCGCTGCAGGATCTCGTCGAAGGATCCGAAATCGGTGGGGCCGTTGACGAACGCGACTATCGCCGCGGACTTGTTCGGGTTGTCGCCGGTGCCCGGGGTGACGTCGACGATGATCAAGCGGCGCACCAGGTCCGGGCGGCGCGCGGCCAGTCGCACCGCGGTCAGCCCACCGAGGGACATACCGACAACCGCCTTCGCTTGCGGCGCCACGGTTTCGACGGCGGTGGCGACTGCCTCGGCCAGCCGGTGCGGTGTGTACAGACGGTCGGGCCACCAGTCGGAATGGCCGTGGCCGGGTAGGTCCAGTGCGACGAGTGGGCGGTTCAGCGCCAGCGCCACGGTGTCCCAGGTATGCGCGTTCTGCGCGCCCCCATGCAAGAGCACCAACTCCGGCTCGCCCGCACCCCAGCGCAGACCACTGATCTGGCGACCAGAGCCGATGTCGATCGAGAACCGTTGCACCTGGGGCGGACCGGACCAGGGCAGCCCGGCCTCGGCCGCATTCTCGGCGAACAGTCCGAATTCGTCATAGTCCGGTGTTGTCATCTGAGCACGAAACCCTGTTTGTCGAAGATGGATTCAGCTGAAGTGGACAATCGAGAGCAGTCCGACGATCAGTGAGTACGTTGCGAACGGTAGCAGGGTGCGAGTTTGGAAGTGCCGCTCCAGGTAGCGCACGGCCAGCCAGGACGACGCCCCGGACACGATGGCGCCGACAAGTATCGGCCCGCGGATGCCGTCGGTCTCCGGTCCGAACAGTTCCGGTAATTCCACGATCCCGGCGCCGAGGATTGCCGGAGTGGCAAGCAGGAAGGCGAATTTGGCCGCGTGGGTGTGTTCGAGACCGCGCCACAATCCCCCGACCATGGTCAGACCCGCGCGGCTGAACCCGGTCAGCAGGGCGCCGGCTTGCGCGAATCCGATTCCTACGGCGTCGCGCGTCCCGAGGGCGGCCAGCGGCCGGTCGGATTGGCGGGCCGGATGCGATGCGGCGGTGAGGGCGAAACGTCGCCCGTATTCCGCCAGCGTCGGCTCATTGCGTCGGCGCAGCCCCTCACCGATCACCAACACCACGCCATTGAGAGTCAGGAAGACGGCCGCATCGATGGGCCCCTCGAACAATGCGTGCAGTGGATGGACGAGTAGCGGCCCGAGGATGGCGACCGGCGTGGAGGCGATCACGATCAGCCACGCCATTCGCTGCGGAACGGTATCAAGCCGCCGGGTGCGCAGCGTCGCCACGAAACCGGCGATTATCGCGCACCAGTCGCGCCAGTAATACCCGAGCAACGCCACCGCTGTTGCCACGTGTAACGCGACCACGAAAGCCAGATAGGGATTACCCGCACCGGACTCGTTCTGGACCAACAACTTCCGCCAATCACCGCCCACCCATGCGGCGATCAGCACGGAGTGACCGAGGCTGGAGATCGGAAACAGCTCGGTGACCCCCTGCACCGCACCGATGACAGTCGCTTCAAGATAGGTGATCATCGCGGACGATTCTTGCACGTGCCCGACAGTCTTTCCGGCTGGGACCAGCACACTCCGATTTGTCCGAATACCGGTTCTCGCAGCACCTTTCGTGAGTGTGCTGCCGACCGACGATTCTCGCGGCGTTCGCCGAGACAAGCGCTGTTCCGCCCGCCGGTAGTCGCGGCTGGAGCCTGCTGCGTCGTGATACTCGAGCCCCGCTGGCGGCGTCGTGCACGGAAAGACCAGCGATGTCCAGCAATTCGTCGGCGAGCATCGAGCGAACTTCATCGACAACGTCGTGGAGCGAGGCACCCTCGGGGGAGAAGGTTTCGACTACCGTGCAGCGATGCTCACAAGGAATGCGGCGATTCAGTGCGCGCCTTGGCCTCTGGGATCGGCACCGGGGTCCACACACGAGAAGTTTTCGACCCGCCCGGCGACACAGTGTGCCGCCGGGCAGGTTCCTTCCCCGTTCGCTGCGCGAACGCCGCCACGTCGCACAGCGCTGCCATGCTAGCCCAACCGGCCCGCAGATCTATGTCGCCACGCTGACATCGGCGTGTTCGGCGTGTTCGAAGCCGACGCACGCGCACTTCGATGCACAAGGCCGCCCGACGACCGAGGCATGAAACACCGTGTCGCAGTGGGGCGACCGCGGTAACTACTGCGCCGCAGCGGGTTCGGTCGCCGGGGCCGGCAGTCCGGCGAGTCGGTGCGGCGCAGTAGGGATTTCACGGTTGCGGCGGGCAGCAGGCCGAGTTCGGTGGCGACTTCCTCGACTGGGCGGCCGGTGTGCAAGGCCTGCTTGGCGATTCGGGCGCTGGCGGCGTACCCGATGTGGGGAGTGAGGGCGGTGACGATGCCGATGGAGCGGCGCACACCCTGTTCCAGATGGTCGCGGTGCGGGGTGATGCCAACGACGCATCTGGTTGCCAGGGTGTCGATGGCGGCGGTGAGGTGGGCGGTGGTTCACCGCGTTCGGCTTCCATCGCGCTCGCGGCCCTGGATCCCGCGCACCATTCGAATTTGGACTGCCGCTTCAACCCGTGGTTGATCGAAGGTGGCGGCGCCCTCTGATTCCGACCGATGAACCCTGCCCGAACCAGCCGAGCCCGGCAAGGTGTGGACTTCCCACTCTCGGGAGGTTTGACGACCTGAGTGAAAATTGACTGTGCCACTGTCCGCACTCGGGTCCATGCGAATCGGATCGTGGTTACGGGTCAGCACACCCGGTTGCACCTGACCGCGGTAACGACACAGCAGGAGAACTTGGTGATGCAGCGGTCGCGGTTCGATCCGGGCGAACTGCGGGCAATGGTGACGAGATTGGAGCGCCTCATCGCCGAAGCCAACCGAACCGTCGTCGAGCTGAAGGCCGCGATCGAATTCGCGGAGGTGGAGTCGGTTGCGTCGTCCGAAGAGGCGCGTTCGGATGCGGCATCCGTGGAGGTGAATTCGGTCGCCGCGCCTGCTGTGGCGCATTCGGACGTTTCGCCTGCTGTGGTGCATTCGGATTTCGCAACTGCGGCAGTGCGGTCGGAAACCGCCTCAGGTCGACCGACGACAGACCAACCCACAGCAAGTCGGCATCGCCCCCTCGTGCGCGAGCCCGCACCAACTCCGTGGTCCCGTCGGACAGTGGACACCCCGTGGTCGCAACGCACCGTCCGTCCGCGCCCGGCGAGACCGAAAGCACCCGCCGAACCCTCCACATCCCCTGCACCGGAACCGATCCCACTCGCAGCCCCAGCCGCACCGACGTCGCTTTCGGTGGGTGTTTCGGAACCCGAGTCGATACCCGCGCCGGTGGACGACATCGAGGCGCCAGCGGCTATGCCGTTCCTGGTGGAGTCGGTGTCCGGTGGTGCGGCGTCACCGGGAGATATCCGGGAACCGGAAGCCGTGTCGGCACCGAGTGGTCCGCTTGGTGAGACCGCGAACCCGGAAGCGATTCGACCGTCGGCGGAAGTTCAAGCGCCGGAGGTAGTTTCGCCGGCCGGTGATGTTCGGCCGTCGGACCCTCTGCCGCCGTCGGTGAATATCGCGGAACCTGTACCGGTCAAGGTCGCAGAACGCCCGGCTTCACCTGTGTCGGTCGACGTTTCGGATCCCGAGTCGGTGCGCCCGCCGATGGATCCTGTGGCACCTGCGGCCGTGCCGTTCCCTGCGGATGCCGCCGAGCCCGCGGCGGTGGCGCTACCAGCGGATATTTGGGATCCGGGGTCGGTGTTGTCGGCTGATGTCGTGGAGGCTGCGGCGGTGGCGCTGCCGACGGATGTTCAGGACCCCGGGTCGGTGTTGTCGGCTGATGTCGTGGAGCCAGCGGCGGAGGCACTGCCGGAGGATATTCGCGAACCCGAGGCTCTGTCGCTTCGGGTGGATGTCAGTGGCGTGGATGAAGTGCCGCTACCAGCTGACGTTTCAGTTCCCGAATCGGGACGTGCGCCGGTGGAAATCGAGGCACCCGGGGCGGTGCCGTTGCCTGCAGGTGTTCGGGAGTATGAGGCTCGGCCGCTACCGGCCTATATCTCCGAACCCGAGACGGCACGCCCGCGGGTGGATTTTGCAGCGCCCGAGATGGTCCCGTTGTCAGTGGTTTCTGCCGGGCCTGCGGAAGGGGCGTTACCCGCGGATGTCCGGGGGCTGGAGGCAGTGCCGGTAGCGGCCGACGTTCAGGAGCCGGAGTCGGTGCCGGTCTACGGGCAAGAGCGGGAGTCGGTGTCGGTCTACGGGCAAGAGCCGGAGTCGGTGTCGGTGCCGGTCTACAGGCAAGAGCCGGAGTCGGTACCGCTGCCGCTCTACATGGGGGAGCCCGGGGTGGTGTGGCCATCCGCGGAGGAGTTGAAGCCGCAGTCTGTGCCGCTGCCGGTCTGTGTCGAGAAGTCCGAGGCGGTACGGCTTCCGACATATCCTGACATCGAGATGCCGTGCTCCCGTGCGGATTCCGTCGATTCGGCGAAGCCGACGACCGCTGTCGAGTTGGCGGCGCAGCACGGTCTGGACATCGTCGGATTCGATGGGCCGAATGTCGACACCTACGTTGTCGGGGAGGTGACGGCAGCGGTGGATGACATGCTCACCAGATATCCGATTGCCTTGCGCGGCATACGGATTACCGACCCGAACGATAGCGGGCCCGCTTCGCATGGGCCGTCTCCGGCATTGCCACAATCGGATACGTCAGCGATTTGGATGGTGCTCGACGGGGGTGCCTTGGCGACCTTGGTCCCGGCCACCAAGGGTGCGCAGCCGCGTAGGTGGTTGCGGCGGCGCCGCAACGCCGATAGGCCGGTGTACGCGGCGGTCGTGCGTGAGTTCGGTTGTGCGCTCGATGTCGCGGGGGACTTTCGGGCCCGGCACGAGGCGCAGCGCCGACTGATCACCGAATCACTGCGTCGCAGTGCGGATCTCACCTACAACCCGCTGGATCCGAGCCTCGCCCTGCTCGATGCCTTCACCGATGTCGCGCTGCACGGCGATCGGGCGGGGAAGTTGGCGAAGGAGTTGCACGACATGCTGGTCAAGATGGCGCGAGCCGAGTCGACCGACCTGTCGGCGTGATCAGGGGTCCCGGTAGTAATCGTGCGAAAAACAACGACAATGGCTTGACCAGCAACGATGGTGGACCTGGCGGGGTGGGTCTGTGCGCGGGCACGGTCGGTCATAGACATTCGGTGGACCGTGTGTAGACGAATGCGTGTGTGGCAACCCCTCTGCTGGGAGGCCATGGTCCCGTTCCCCGAGATGGTTGTTCCCTAATAACCGGAGGGACCGTGGCTTCCCGTCACTTGGGGTCGGTCGAGGAACGGATTCGGCGTTGTAGCAGGTTGATCGGGCTATGAGGTCTTGCCGAGGTGGCGGTAGATGGTGGGGCGGGTGACGCCGAACTCGGTGGCGATCTGGGCGACGGTGTAGCGGCGCTTGCCGTGTTCGTCGAGTTCGTCGTACATCTGCCGGGCCAGTTCGACCTGCCGGGAGCCGAGTTTGGGTTTCTGTCCGCCGGTGCGTCCGCGGGCACGGGCGGCGGCAAGCCCGTCGCGGGTGCGTTCGGACATTAGGGCCTGTTCGAATTCTGCTATCGCGCCGAGGATTTGGAAGAACATGCGGCCGACCGCGGTGGAGGTGTCGATGCCCTGATCGAGCACGACCAGGTCCACGCCGCGCTCCTGCAGCGTCTTGGACAGTTCGATGAGGTGTTCGAGGGAGCGGCCGAGCCGGTCGAGCTTGGTGACCACCAGTTGGTCTGCGGGTCGGTTGGCGACGAGCAGCGCCTTGGTCAGTTCGGGGTGGGAGGCGAGTTTGCCGGAGGCTTTGTCGATGAAGATCTGTTCGCAGCCGGCCGCGGTGAGTGCGTCGTGCTGGGCTTCGGGATGCTGGTCGCGGGTGGAGACCCGCCCGTAGCCGATTCGCATGCCGCGCAGCGTAATGCGAACCCCCGACAGGTTGACGATGCCGCGTACACGGCAATCTTTACAGGTTCGGCCGAATCCGACCTGCGGGAATCCGCAGCGGCCCAATATGTCTCGTGAACGATCATTTGTGAGAATGCGTGCCGCCGCAGTCGATGGACTTGCCATACCGGAGGTCAGGAGGGGACCGGCTCCTCGCTGCGAGCTGTGATGGCCTGGTACACGGTGAGGAAGAACAGCACGAATCCGATCGTCAGCAGGACGTGACCGACGCCGGACAGCTCCGATAGTGGCTTGTATTCGCCGTGCCCGAGGACGGTCCGGCTGCCGATGATGGTCATGCACGCCGACGCCCACAGGACACCGATGTTGTAGACGGGGAAGAACCAGCGATAGGCGCGGGTGTTCGACAGGGTGAGTTGATGTTCGAGCACCAGGACGATCAGGAAGAACAGTGTTCCCAGTGCCAGCAGGTGAGTGTGGACCACGGCGAGTTCGGTTTTGCCGGTGAACTGGTGGGCCTTGGTGAGTTCGCGGTAGAGCAGGCCCGAGGGCAGTCCCAGTGCGGTGTAGCCGACGGCGGCCCAGTAGAGCTGTTTCATCGAGTTCATCGAGTCCTCGTTCGTGAAATATGGTGCGGTCGTTCGCGGCGGGTAGACCTCAGGCGGGCTGCGCGGTGAGCGCTGGGGCGGCGTCCTTCTGGGACGTCGGGGCCTTGCTGGTCTCGCGGAGGATCAGCAGGCCCGTGGCCGCGATCAGTGCGGAGGTCAGGCCGTGGACGCCGAATGCGGTGGCCGCGGAGCCGTGGTGGACCAGGACGTTGACCATGTCGCCGAACGGGGCGACGGCCGTCGTCAGCAGGACCCAGCCCAGGGCGCGACGCTGGCCCGTCATCAGCAGGATGCCCGAGCCCAGGCCCATCGCGAGTTCGCGGCACCCCTTCACGATGAGGAAGCCGCCGCCGTCGCCGGCGGGCCAGGTCGGCAGGCCGAAGCCCGGCGCCGACGTCGCGGGGGTCAGGATGAAGGACAACGCGAGGTAGAAGGTGAACAGGACAGTGGCGGTGGCCAGGACGGTGTTGACGTTCTTGCGCGACATGGTCGGTCTCCTGTGACACTCGGACGGTGAGCTTTTGTTCGGCAAGGCATCCGGCCCCGCCGAGGGGTGTTGCCCGGCCGGCCGCGCTCTCGTGCGAGCCAGCCGGGCGGTGAATCTTCGAGTTACCGCCCGGCGGTCACCGGGGACATCATGTCGCCGGGTGCCACGTCGATAGCGAGGTGGTAGATCATCGGCCGCGCGGTGAGGTCGAGATCGTTCTGGATCCGCAGGGTCAACTCACGCCATTCCGGGGTGCTCAGGGCGCGGCCCAGGGCGGTGCCGCTGTCCCAGTCCCCGACATTGACGAAGACCGCCTCGGCCGCGTCGCCGGCCGCCTCGAACATCCGGGACCGGCGGAAACCGGACGCGGCCGCCATGTACTGGGCGCTGTCGCGCCAGCGCCGCAGGAACAGGTCCCGCTGCGCCGCGGGAACGGTCATCGTGTTGATCACTGTGACCGGGGCGTCGGTGGCGGGGACGGTGGGGTTGTTAGGAGCTGTCATATTGTCACCTTAAATGACAGTCTTTTTAAATGTCAATCAATCTATGTGGCAGTCATGTTGGGTTGCTAAAGTGGGGTCATGGTGAACCGGCCGCTGGACTCGCGTGGGGTATTCCTGTTGTCGCAGATCGGCCATCACGTGGCATACCGGTTCACCGAGCAGCTCGCGCGATTGGATCTGGATCCGGCCCACTTCGCGGTCCTGGGCCACCTGGCGGCCAGCGATGGCCGCAGCCAGCAGGAACTCGCGGATCTGCTGCGGGTGCACCGCAACGCGATGGTCGGTCTGGTCGACGAGCTCGAGGAACGCGCACTGGTGACCCGGCGCCCGCATCCCGACGACCGGCGCGCACACGCGGTCCACCTCACCGATCACGCCCGAGCGGTGCTCGAGGCGATCCAATCCGAGGCCGACGCACTGGAATCGGAAATCCTCGCACCCCTCGACGGGACCGAGCGAAACCTGCTACTGCCGCTGCTTCATCGCATCGCCGCACACGCGGACCTCCCGGCCGGAATCCACCCTGGCCTGCAACGACGGCGCCGCGCCCGCCGAGAACCACGGTGAACTCACCCCTGCCGAGCGTCCCTCGGGTGCGCGGTTCGAAACGGCCACAAGTTCTCGCTGTCGGGCGGGAGCGTGACCTCAGATATCAGAACAGTGTGTCGCGCATTCGCAGGGGCCGGTAGCCGGTCGGCCCGAGCTGGGCCAACTCGGCATCGATATCGACCTCGATCGCGCCGAAGAAGTTGATGTTCTCGCTGTGCGCCGGAGAGATGTGGGCCAGCACCTCGTCATCGATGCGGCGGCCCTGACGGCGCATCTGGTCCACCGCCAGCCCGAAATACTCTATCGTCCAGGCGATCACGGCGTTCGTGGCCAGGGTCAGACACCATGCCTGTTCGGTCTGGGCTTCCAGGTGGCGGGCGCGGAAGGCCCCTTCGTGGGCGTAGATGAGGCCGCGTTTGAGGGCGTGGATGGATTCGCCCTTGTTGAGCTGGCGGGAGATCTTGCGCCGGTAGTCCGGATCGGTCAGATACCGGCAGGCGTAGATGGTGCGGCGCATCGCGCCGTATTCTTTCAGCGCCGCTGCGAGGGCGTTCTGCCGTCCCGATGCCGATAGCTTGCCGACCAGCAGCGACGCGGTGGCGTGCCCGAACTTCAGCGATCCGGCCAACCGCAGCAGGTCGTCGTAGTGCTCGGCGATCAGGTCCAGATTCAGCTTGCGGGTCAGCAACGGGCCGGTAGGCAACGGTGTTGCCGGTCTTGCGGGCGTCGTCGAGGTAGCCGCGCCACTTGGTCGGCACGAATCCGGTCGGCGCGTCGTCGAACACCTTGCGGCGGCCGGTCGCATTCAGCTCGCGCAGCATGTTCACCGCGATCAGCAGCTCGGTGGCCGCGGTGCCGCCAGCGAACCGGACTGCCGAGAGCACCGCCGGGGTGAACTTCCGCAGATACGAATACGAACTGTCGAGGGCGGCCAGGTGCCCGTGATCACGCGGAAGCCGCGGGCGGGCTTGGGCTTTCGCCGCCCGCAGCCGTTCCCACCCGATGCGCTGGCCGCGGATCAATCCGCCGACGTCCTCGTCGGGGATCTGCGGGTCGATGAGGATGGAGAGGAGGTCGTCCAGCAGCGCTTGCCGGTCTTCCCCGCTCTTGCCGCGCTCGGCGAGTTCCTCCCGCATCCGGTTCTCGGCGGCACTGAACTTCCCCGACAGCGCCTGATCGAACAGCGCCACCACCTCATCGAGCACCTCGGCCGCGGACTGCGCCAACACCGTCAACAAGATCGGATACCGGCGCTCCGGGTCACGCCGCTCCAACGCTTGACCGGTCAGACGGCGACCCAGCGTGGCCAAAAACCGGCGACGCTCCGCAGGCAGCACCGACAAGTCCAGGGTGTCCGCGCCCAAACCGCGGACGAACCCCAGCTTCTCGACCTCGTTGCGCACCGCAGCCGCCGACGCCTCCACCGGGCCGGTCGCGAGCCACCGCAACCGCGACATCCGGATCGAGGCATCGATGACCAGCAAGCCGTCCAACTCCACGCAGCGTTGCGGCGTCAGCTCGTGCGCCAACCGGTCGTAGGTCTCGCGTTGCGCGCGCTCGCGCGCGTGCACAACACGGCGAACGACGGTGTCGGGGCTGGGCCGGATCACCCGCGCCGAGCCCAGATACTCACACCCCAGCCGGAACAGCAACGTCGGTGAATCATGCTCCATCGCCCGTGCCAACAGGAACTCGTCGAGTTCCTTCAACTCCATCGCCCCGGCTGCCCGCCAGCCCAGATACTGCGCCACCAGCCGCAGATGCTCGGTGCGCGTCTGTGCCCGCTTGCCGTATGAACGGATCAGCGACGCATCAACTTTCAACTGCTCGGCCAGCCGCGCCACCACGACCGGTGGCGCCGCGGCCACCTTGTCCGGCACGAATCCCAGCCACGGCAGCGTGCACAACGCCACCGCCAGACCCAGCCGCTCTCCCGGACCGCGCCCACGCCCCGGGGTGATGAACGCGATATCGGCCGGGGTGAGCGTGAAGAACCGGAACAACTCCTCGCGGCTGATGTCCGGAAACTCCCGCAGACGCACCAACTCCTCGTCCGCGAACACCTGCATCGCCACGAAACCCGACCTCCAGCACACCGACCAACCTCATCGGCAGCCAAGCCAAGCACCAAATATGTTGCCGCGCAGCCCGAACCGGAAGCTGGACATCGCCGCTGGTCAAGCCATTGTCGTTGTTTTTCGCACGATCACTACCGGGACCCCGATCAGGGCCAGGCGTGAATCTCGACTTGGGCTGGTTCACAAGACGGGTGATGGTGGGCTTGTGTGTTGACGGAGTCTTGGTCGCCGACCTCGGTAGCCACCGGACTGTTACCCGTCATCGCGTTTTGCGTGGGCGCGTCCTGCCGAGGATCACGTTGCGAAAGCGAGGACCGCGGTGGCCAGAGTCAGGCAGTACCAGTAGGTATAGAGCAGGTAGGTGGTGTGGTCGGCACGGCGATCGCGCCGGCGGAGTACGCGGTAGGCGATGACGAAGGACAGCAGCGCCGCGGCCAGTGCGAGCAGTGCCGCGGGGGCCGGTGCGTCCCGATAGACGACGAAATGCATGGCAACCGGATAGATCACGAATGCCGCCGCAAAGAACCGGCGGCAGGCCGACTCACCGAAAACCACTACGGCGGTGCGTCTTCCGACCGCCACATCACCGTCGATATCGCGTAGATCTTGCAGGGATACCAGCGCACCCAGGGGTATGGCTATCGCCGCGATCCAGGTCCAGGCCGCCGGGGTCAGCGGAGTCACGATTTGCCAGGCGGCCGCGAGTTGGGCGATCGTTCCCGCGACCATGGCGGCATTCTTACCCCACAGTGCGCGGGCACCGCCGAAGTGATTGTGGAAGACCCACGCCACGATCCAGAGCACCGTCCATTCCAGGACCTGCAGCATCGCACCCACTGCGAGGAAGGCGGCAGTGACCCAGACCAGCCGCCACTTGGCGCCCTGCGGGGTGAGGAGTCCGACCACAAGCGGCCGGTGCGGCTTGTTGTGGCGATCCTCCTCGATGCCGGTCAGCTGGTTGGACAGGTTGAACGTGTAGATGTAAAGCCAGAAATAGACGAGACATTCGGCCAACACCAGCGGTAGTGCGGTGACACCTGCATGGGTGCTCGCCCATGCGGCGACCGCGAAGGTCGTCGCGGGTACAACGGTTGCGGTGAGGTCGCCTGCGCTGAACGACCAGCAGATGTGGAACTCACGCAGTAGGCCGCTGGTCAGCACGCCGACCGTGCGGCGCACGACCGATTCGGGGGGTGCGGTCATATCTATCTACCCAGCTCCGATGTGGATGCATTGACGGCCACCGGATCTCGACGCCACACCCGCATACCGAGCTTCGTCGGCGCGGGCAGGTGCGCGAGCGATACGGGCACGGGCCGACTCGATAGCGGATCGATGCGCCAGCGTGCCGCGATCGTCGCCAATGCCAAACTAGCCTCGACCAGTCCGAACTGGTCACCGATGCAGCGTCGCGCACCGGCGCCGAAGGATATGAACAGCGTTCGGTCCGGCTCCGCGCCGATCCACCGATCGGGCACGAATTCGCCTGCCCGCTCATAGATTTCATCGCGCCGATGAATGACGTGCGGACTGACCGCGACGGTCGTGCCCGCCGGAAGTGGGACGCCGTCGAGGGTGGTGTCCGCAGAAACCACCCTCGTGAGCAACCATCCGGCCGGATACAACCGTAGGGTTTCGGTCACCACCCGATTGACGACCGGAAGATTCGCCAAGTCCTGGTAGCGAGCGGTTCGATCGCTCAGCACAGTATCGACCTCCTGCTGAACCTGCCTTCGTAGCTCCGGATTTCGTCCGAGCAGATACAGCGCCCAGGTCAATGTGCTCGCGGTGGTTTCCGCACCGGCGAACAGAAAAGTGAAGACCTGGTTGATCAGTTCCTCGTCGCTCATCGCGACCTGCGCGCCGGTGGAGTCCGGATCGCGGGCACGCATGAGGGAGGACAGCAGATCACCGTGGTCGCGATTGTCGGCCCGCCGCTGTTCGATGAGTTCGGCGGCCACCGCCCGCAGCCGGTTCCGAGCCTGGTAATAGCGCCGGTTGGCCGGTGTGGGCAGTCGATTGACGGCAGGCGGCAACACCATTCGCCGGAATATGCTCCCGGCGATGGTCGCGAAATCGTCGGCGACCTGCTGCACCGAGGTCTCCGGGAACGACGAGGAGAACATTGTCCGAACTGCCACCCGGACAGTGAGTTTCGACATTTCCGCGCCTAGCTGGATTTGCTGTCCGTCCTGCCAGGAGCCGATCACGTCTTCGATCGAGTCGACCATGGCCTCGGAGTATCCGGGCATACGTCCCGGTTGGAAGGCGGGTTGGCTCAGGCGGCGCTGCCGACGGTGCCTGCTGTGCGGGCAGGTTCCGATGCCATCGCCCGCGACCTCGCGGGAGCGATCGTAGAGTGGTCCGCCGCGATCGAAGGTGCGGTCGTCGAGCAGCACCACCCGGGCCAACTGGGGATCGCAGACCACCACGACCGGCAGCGGGCCCAATTGGACTCGGCTGAGGCGGCCGTGGCTGGGGAGTGAGGACAGAAATCCGATCGGGTCGGTGAGAAAACGGATGCCGTGGCCGAGAATCGGGACCGTGTTCGGAGCTAGCGGGATCGACTCGATCGGGTTCTTCATGCGGACCTGCTCGTCATCATCGCGGCGAGTAGTCGAAGATCCTCGGTGGCATCGTCGGCGGATACGCCGGTGAGGCAGTCCAACGCGGCATCGAGCTCCCGGCGGGCTTCCCGTTCCGCCCACTCGCGCGCTCCGGTGAGTTCGATCAGGCAGGCGATCCGGTGCAGCGTTTCGGTATCTCGGCCGACATCTCGATACAACTCGCGCAGCACATCCGCGGTGGGTCCGGTCGAATCCAGTGCGCGCGCGATCGGCGGGGATTTCTTCCGGTTGGCGAGGTCGGGGTACAGCGGCTTACCGGTCACGCTCGGATTGCCCCAGATGCCGAGCATGTCATCGATCAATTGGAATGCGATGCCGAGATGGTGCCCGAATTCGGCCAGCGCTCTGGCTTGTTCCTGGTCGGCGCCACCGGCGATCGCGCCCATTTCGCAGGCGCAGGACAACAGTGCCGCGGTCTTCGACTCGATCATCGCGAGGGATTCGTCGACGGTCTCGCGTTGTTCGGGCTCGATATCCGCGAATTTTTCGTTGCACAGCGCGTCGAGGGCTTTCGACAGCAGCGTGATGCCGGGGCGGCCGACCATCTCGTTGATCGCCATGGCCAGTAACGCATCTCCGGCCAGCTGGGCGCCGCGTTCGCCATAGACCGACCAGGCCGATCGGCGGCTGCGTCGCTGCTCGTCGCCGTCGGTCAGGTCGTCGTGCAGCAATGAGAAATCGTGCACGAGCTCGACCGCGACGGCCTCGGTGACACCCTGCGGTGGCTCCGCGTATGCCACGGCCTTGGCGGATGCGAGTACCAGCGCCGGGAGAATCGATTTGCCGACCTGTTTGCTGGGCCTTCCCGTGGCGTCCAGCCAGCCGGCGTGGTAGCCGACGATCATTCGGATCGGTGGGGCAATGCGGTCCAGGGAGCAGCGGTATGCGGGCTCGACCAGACGCTTGGCCTCGTCGAGCACCGTGGCCGCGGTTCGCGACCCAGATTCGTACCTGGTGATGCCCACTACCCGTCCTTCGATGCCCGCCTCGCTCGTACTCAGTCGCACGTAGCATTGAGATGGTATCAACATTTGGATGGTATGCGCATCTGTAAACGAACAGAACGGTTGGTGGAGAACCGATGAGTCGTCAGAGCAGAGCCGCATTGCAGCAACGCAATCGCGACCGGGTCCTAGCGGCGGCCAAGGCGGAATTCGCCGAACGCGGTTTTCGGGGCGCGACGGTGGATGACATCGCCGAGCGCGCGGATCTCACTCGCGGCGCGGTGTACTCCAACTTCACTGGTAAGCGGGCGTTGTACCTGGCGGTGCTGGCCGCGGAGGCCGAGGGGGCGCCGGAACTGCTGGATGCTCGCCCAGCGCGCACACCGGTAGCGGCGGTCGGCCGATTCGCCCGCACCTGGGTCGACCGGCTGCCCGGTTCGGCAAATCCGGTCGCCGGGGTCTCGCAGCTGCAGTCACCGATGCTGGCGCACGACCTCATTCCCGAACTCGTCGTCGACGAATGTCTACGCGGCTCGTTCGTGCAGCTGATCAAACTGGACGCCATCCTCCTCGGCCTGGCGCTGGCGGGCCTGGACGGCGGTGGTGAGTCCGTGCTGCCCGGCCGTTGGCTCGGTATCGCCGAATCGGTGATCACCCTGCTCTACGGTGCGACCCAATTATCTTTCGTCGCACCGGAATTCGTGGACGGAGCGAAAGTGATCGCCACATGCGAGCAGATGGTGCACCATCGGATCGACGACACCACCCGGGCTATGGCGGACACCGTCGCGGTGACCGGCGTCGACGAACCGTGGACGCCACCACCGTGCCGCGACCTGGTCCACACGGTGGCTGCGGATCTCTCGGGCGCGAACGTGGTTGCCGTACTCGGGATGAACAAGCTCGGTGCCGTCGCGGATATCCTGCGTGACCAGCCCAGGGGAGGTCGCACCACGGTCGCGATGGCCACCGCGGACGGGACGGAGGTGGCACAGCTGGCTCGACTCGCGGTCAGCGACATCAGCCGGTCGCTGCGCGCCGCATTTCCGTGCCCCGCGGTTCCCGGCATGCAGGTGGTTCTCGACGAATCCGGCAAACTCGCACGGTCGTGCGGCGTCGATACCGTCGATGACGACACCGAGAGTGCGGTCGTCGTCGACGGCGAACGGGTGGTGGCGCGGGCGACGGGCGCGGGTGCCTGTCAGGCGCTGGCGAAAACGCTCGGCACCCTGGAAGACTTACGCTCGGTCCGGAGCCGATGAACTGGCGTATTCGGTTGCCGCGGCCTTGCCCGCGCCCCGCCCCTCGGCCCGCGCCGTGATGCGGCCGTTCTCGACGAGCACCGCGAACTCGGAATTGTCGTCGACCCGGTCGAATCCGCATGCGGTCGCTAGTGTTCCGGCATCATCGACGACCACCTGTAGCCGAGGTAGCGCCGCGATCGGAAACGCATAGCGCAATGACCGGCAGATATCCGCGATCGCCAGCCGCGCCAACGGTGCGAGTTCAGCGGGGCGATCGCTCAGCAGTGCCAGCGTGATATCGGTGTGCTCGGGCCAGATCGACAGCGCCGCTTCGATGGTGGCGATCCGGTGCATGCCGACGACGGCGATCAGGCCGTCGCCGTCCAGCCGGGCCGAGTCGGCGCGTACGCGATCGATGCAGCTCGGCGGCTCCCAAGGCTCGTCGACCCGAGTGACGCGCGCGTCGGTCGGGGACGGCGGGCTCGGCGTTTTCACGCCGCCGAGTAGTGCGACCTGTTCGCACAGCGCGATGGCCCGTGCCGGATCGGTGAATTCGGGCGCGACGTAGGACAGCTGGGTCGTCCCGTACAGGATCGTCAGCACGGATTCGGCGCTGGCGATGAAACTTTCCAGCGGCGCGGACGTCGGCTGGCTGATTGCCCGCAGCGATACGGCCAGCAGCAGCGCGTCGAGCGCGAGCAGCTGTGCGAACGGTCGCCGGATCTGTTCGCTCATCAGGACGTCGGGTACGAAATCGACGCTGAGCGCGGGGGAGGTGAATTGCTCGTCCTCGCCGTATTCGTACTGGCTCGACTGCGGCAGTTGTTCGAGCCAGGTGCTGGCGAACGCGCCGAGCGCGGCGGCCGGTGTGGTTGCCTTCGCGCCGCATGGGGGCGCGGTAGCCTGTTCGGCTTCGTGTGCGAGCACCGAGAGATACAGCGCCCGCTTGCCCGGAAAATTGGAGTAGACCGCACCCCGGGTCATATCCGCGCGCTCGGCGATGCCGTCGACCGTCGCGCCGCGGAATCCGCGCTGCGCGAACTCGGACTTGGCCGCGGCCAACACCTTTCTGCGGGTGGCGTCCTGCTGCTGTGCCCTCGTCAGACGAACCATCGGTCCCTTCGCTGTTCCCTTGCTTCCTGCGGCGCCGCGCAGCGTAACGGTTCGATATTCGCGCGCGGCGCTACGAATGGCCGAGATGTAGCTGTTGGCGCGGCGATCGTGCCCTGTTCGGCGTTGTCACGCACATTCGGATGCGTCTATCATCCAAATGGTAACAACATCTCGACTGTCGATGTCCTCGCGCGTCAGTTGCCGCCGTCTGACCGCGGAGGGGATGGTCAGACGGCCTCGGGCACACTGCGCCGAGTCGATTGCGGTTCGCGCCGCATTTGTGGTGGATACCAGGTGGTTCGGCGGCGACTGACGAGATCACCCCAATTCTGGCCGAGCGGTTCCGCGATCCCGGTTTACGTTCGGGCCGAACAGCGCCGATTGCTGATCGGAGGTGCGAAGTACATCGCGCTCGGCATGGTCACCGCGCTGTTCATCGATGCCACCGTGCTGCGCATGCTGCTGGTTCCCGCGACCATGAAGCTGCTCGGTGACGAGTGCTGGTGGGCTCCGGCTTGGCTGCGCCGCATCCAGCGGAAAGTCGTTGTCCGCGAACCAGTTACCGACAGCGCAGATGCGATGCCGACGACCCGTCGATCGGGCCCGACCTCCATCTGACGCGTATCAGCTCGCCAGATCGGCGACATGCCGCTTACGGCCGGACTCGGCGGCCCGGACTGCGGCGGCGATCGCGACCACCGGCGGAACCCAGCGGGCCTCACTCGGCGAAATCCCCCAGCAGGCCGAACCGGCCGACAGACGGGTCGGCGGGAGCGGGATGCTCGCGCCGTCGGTGTGTACGGTGACGCCCATATCGCGCAGTGTGCCGATCGCCATGGCCGCCTTGGCCGCGCCGACGACGAGGTGGATCTCGCGGCGCTGCGGACCTGGGATTTCGATCACCGGACCGGACAAGTTGTTGGCCCGGAGGTACCGACGCACAGTGGCGGCCAGTGCCCCCGTGAGTTCGATGGCCGAAATCTGCGCGTCGGTGATCAGACAGACACCATTGGTCGTTTCCGCGACCGTCCAACCACGCCGGCGGCAGTCCTGCACCGTATCCGATGTGGCCTCGGTGACGGAACTCGGAAACGTTGTCGGCACTGTCTTCTCCGTTCTCGGCTCAAATCTGCGACCATCAGCGTCACATCCGTACCTGGGCATCAAATCTGTTCGGGCTTAGAGTTTCCCAACAGATTTCTTACGGCCCTGATTGTGCGGCGTTCCCAATCCCGGTGACATCACTCCGAAGTCGCGGCCGCTGTCGTCCTTTGGTCGTACCCGCATGCCGAGTCATTCGAGCAAGCCACGGATTTGCCTGCGCAGTCCCGCGCTTCCGCCTGACAGAAGTGCGATCAGCGATATCACAGCAGCCTCGGATGCGTCCGCCGTCGGCGCCACGTCACTGCCCCGGAACGACGCTGCCGCCGCCCATGCTCCAGGGCGCCGGACGTCTCGAACGCTGATGCGGCACCAGGAGATCGCGCGTCGTCCCGGCCGGTGCCGGTCAGTCGAGTCGGCGCGCAACCTCGCCGAGGCCGGTGGCCATGGCCTCCTGCTGTTCAGGGGTCAGCACATCGATGAGGACACGGCGCACCGTTTCCACGTGACCGGGGGCGACCTGCTCGAGTCGGTCGCGGCCGGCTGCGGTGAGGTTGGCGACGACGCCGCGGACATCGGTGGGGCACGCTGTACGGCGTACCAGACCGGCCTTCTCCATTTGGGTGACCTGGTAGTTCAGACCGCTTTTCGAGGCGTACAGTGCATCGGCCAATTCGGTCATGCGCAGTTGGCCCTCGGGTGCCGCGGCGAGGCGGACCAGGACCTCGTACTGGGTGTGCGAGAGCCCGTCGTGTTTGAGGTGCTGTTCGACCTGTCGGCCGACGAGCGCCCCCGCTGCCAGGAAGCCCTGCCAAGTGCGCATCTCCCGCTCGTTCAGCCATTTCGCGTCAGCCACGAGTGCCATCCTACCGGGGTTGTTCAAATTTGAACAATAGGCTACAGTCGGTTCGCGTTCAAATTTGAACAAGTTGGATGGAGGACGGTGATGGCCGGACAGATGCCGGTGCTCTACCTCTCGCACGGCGCCCCGCCGCTGGCCGATCACCCGCGGTGGCCCGGCGAGCTGGCCGCATGGTCGCGCGAATTACCGCTTCCCGCAGCGATTTTGATGGTGTCCGCGCACTGGGAGGCCGCGCCGATCGCGCTCGGCGCCACCAGGACGGTGCCGCTGGTCTATGACTTCGGCGGCTTTCCGGAGCGCTACTACCACGTGCAATATGCCGCACCGGGCGCGCCGGAACTGGCGGTCGAGGTGCGCAAGCTGCTCGGCGGCGGTGTCGTCGATGTGCCGGATCGTGGGCTGGACCACGGGGCCTATGTGCCGCTGAAGGAGATGTATCCCGACGCCGATGTGCCGGTGTTGCAGCTGTCCATGCCGACGCTGGACCCGCAGCGCCTGATGGAATTGGGCCGTCGGCTCGCGCCGCTGCGCGACGAGGGCGTGCTGATCGTCGGCAGCGGCTTCTTCACCCACAACCTGCGCGCCACCACCGCTGATGACGAGCACGTCTACGACTTCACCGCCGAATTCGACGACTGGGGCCGCGAAACCCTCGCCGCCCACGATCTCGACGCCCTGCTCGACTTCGAAAACAAGGCCCCCGCAGCACATCTCGCGCATCCGCGCACCGACCATTTCGCACCGCTGTTCGTCGCCCTCGGTGCGGGCGCCGACGATTTCACCAACCAGCGCACCGTCATCGACGGCTTCTGGCTGGGCATGGCCCGGCGCTCCATCCAGCTCGGCTGATCCACCCCACATCGAAAGGCATCCCATGGCCGCGACCATCACCGCCCCCGCCGCGAACACCGAAACCGCAACGCCCACACACACTTACGATCTCGGTCTACTCGTCCTGCGGTTGGCCGTCGGACTCACCATGGCCGCACACGGCGCGCAGAAACTGTTCGGCTGGTTCAACGGTGGCGGCCTCGATGGCACCGGCGCATTCTTCACGATGAGCGGCTACCCGTCGGGCAAGGCGATGGCCGTGGTCGCCGGCCTGAGTGAAACCCTCGGCGGACTCGCCCTTGCCGTCGGCCTGCTCACCCCGCTCGCCGCCGCCGCACTGGTCGGAACCCTGCTCAATGCGATCGCCGTCAAATGGGGCGGTGGCTTCTTCGCCCCGAAGGGCATCGAATACGAACTGCTGCTCACCCTGGCCGCCGCCTCGCTCGCCCTCACCGGTCCGGGTCGCTACGCCGTCGACCTTATGATTCCGGCTCTGCGCAACCACCGCCTCGTCTTCGGCATTGCCGCCATCGTGCTGGCCCTGGTAGTTGCGGGCGCGGTCCTGATCGTCCGTAACTGACGGGATCAATCGAGGTAGACCCCCGGCAGAGTGTCGGGCGCTGGATGTCACAGTCGCGTGAATGTTCATCCGCGACTGTGACGTCCAGGGGGTCATTACCCGACGCGTGCGGCCTCGCGGGCGAGGATGCGCTCGCGCTGTTCTTCGAACTTCATGACGTCGCGAGTGAGTTTCTCGAGGTACTCGCCGAGTTCTTCGCGGCTGCGTTCGCCGCGTGCGGTGAAGTCCGTGCGGTTGAAGACTTTCCAGATCCGCAGGACTGGCAATACGACCTCGTCCAAGTGCTGACGCAGGTCGTAGATTCCGTGCTTGACCATCAGCACGCCATTGCGACGCCAGTTCGGCATTCCGGTGCCCGGCATGGAAAACGTTTTGGTGATCTTGGTCACCGCCTCGATCGTCTGGTCCGGAGCGATGTCGAATGCGGCGCCGGTGATGTTGCGATAGAACATCATGTGCAGATTCTCGTCGGTGGCGATGCGTTGCAACATCCGATCGGCGATCGGGTCGTCGCAGACTCGTGCAGTGGTGCGGTGACTGATTCGGGTAGCCAGCTCCTGGAAGGTCACGTATGCGACTTGATCGAGCACACCGGCGAAGTTCTCCGGCGCGTGCACGCCGCGCGTCAAATGCACCATCCGGTCGTTCTCCAGGGCGACGGGATCGACAGCGCGGGTGCATAGGAGGTAGTCGCGCATGGCGATGGCGTGGCGGTTTTCCTCGGCGGTCCAGCGGCCGACCCAGGTACCCCACGCCCCGTCGTTGGTGAAGTTGTCGGAGATCACGCGGTGGTAGGAAGGCAAATTGTCTTCGGTGAGCAGATTCGTGATCATCGCGACTTTGGCGACTTCCGAGAGCCGTGACTGCGCGGGATCCCAATCCTGCCCTCCCATTGCTGCAAAGTTGCGACCCTCGTCCCAGGGCACATAATCGTGCGGATACCAGTCCTTGACTGTGGCCAGATGCCGGTCGATGTTGGCACCGACAACCGGTTCCAGTTCCGTCAGCAGTTCGAGTTGCGTCAAGTCCTTTGTCATGCAGCGCCTTTCGATTCGGTGGAACCATCCACGGAACGTACCGCTGTTCACGCATTACTGACTATGCGACCGAGCCGCCCTCACACCCTAAACGAGCACCTTCGATTCAATGCGCACCAGACCTACTTCCCTGCACCTGGTGGTCGACCATGACGAGATGTGCGGTCGCGCAGAACGCGAGCATTTGCCCTAAAGTAGCCCCCTTGCGGGTCTCGGTCAGTCCTCGCAGTATTCGGCCAGCTTCGAGTTCAGGTAGTTCCACGGGAAATAGGGACCGACACCGGGGGCAGATGGAACGCAGCCCTCAGCCTGCGGCGGAATTAGGGGTGCGGATTTCGACTACCGGCAGGACCAGGGCGGCCGGGGCGTCGGCAGGGACGACGGGGTTATCGGGCGCGATGGGCTGAATCCGTTGGTAGGCAACGCCCTGCGCGGGACGCAGGTCCACTTCGCCCTTGTTGGGCCAGTAGGCGGCGCAGCGTTCGGCTTGGGCGGTGATGGTCAACGACGGGTTGACGCCTAGGTTGGCGGAGACGGCGGCGCCATCGACGACGCTGAGCGTCGGGTAGCCGAAAACTCGGTGGAAGGCGTCGATTACGCCGGTGTCGCGGTCCGCGCCGATAGGTGCGCCGCCGAGGAAGTGGGCGGTGAGCGGGATATTGAAGACTTCGCCCCAGCTGCCGCCCGCGACGCCGCCGATTTCCTCCGCGACCTTGCGGGTCACCTCGTTGCCCGCCGGAATCCAGGTCGGATTGGGTTCGCCGTGACCCTGTTTGCTGGTGAGCTTGCGGCCGAACAGGGTGCGCTTGGTGTAGGTGGTGATCGAATTGTCGAGGTGCTGCATCACCAGCGAGATGATGGTGCGCTCGCTCCAGTTCTGCACGCTCAGGAAACTGATGAGCGTGAACGGGTTTCGCGCGACCAGACCGAGGAAGCGCAGCCAGCGCGGTATCCGGCCGCCGCCGTCGACCATCAGGGTCTGCAGCAGTCCCATCGCATTCGAGCCCTTGCCGTAGCGCACCGGCTCGATATGGGTGTCGTGGGTCGGGTGGATCGATGAGGTGATCGCGACGCCACGGGTGAAATCGACATCCGGATTCACCTTGCGGATCGCAGCGCCCACAATGGATTCGGAGTTGGTGCGTGTGAGTTGGCCGATTCGGTCGGACAACTCGGGGAGCACACCCCGATCCCGCATGGCGTGCAACAACTTCTGGGTACCGAGCGTGCCTGCGGCGAGCACGACCTGGCCCGCGGTGTAGGTGTGCGGGCGCTTGCGGAACCATGCGCCGGTGCGTTCGGTCGAGATATCCCAGGTGCCGTCGGGCAGCGGCCGGAAAGAGGTCACGGTCGTCATCGGAATCACCTGCGCGCCAGACTTTTCCGCGAGGTATAGGTAATTCTTCACCAGGGTGTTCTTCGCGCCGTGGCGGCAGCCGGTCATGCATTCACCGCATTCGAGGCAGCCGGTGCGGTCCGGTCCGACACCTCCGAAGTACGGATCCGCCACGGTCTTTCCCGGCTCGCCGAAGAAGACGCCGACCGGGGTCTGGACGAAGGTTTCGCCGCAGCCCATATCGTCGGCGACCTTTTTGAACACCTCGTCCGCCGGTGTCAGATGCGGGTTCTGTACCACGCCGAGCATCTTCTTCGCGCGCTCGTAGTACGGGGTCAGTTCGGCGCGCCAGTCGGTGATATCGCGCCACTGCTGGTCCTGAAAGAACGGCTCCGGCGGCATGTAGAGGGTATTGGCGTAGTTGAGCGAACCACCGCCGACACCCGCACCGCCGAGGATCAACACATTGCGCAGCGGGTGGATGCGCTGGATGCCGTAGCAGCCCAGCTTGGGCGCCCACAGGAATTTGCGCAGGTCCCAGCTGGTTTCGGGCAGCTCGTCATCGGTGTAGCGTCGACCGGCCTCGAGCACACCGACCCGGTAGCCCTTCTCGATCAGCCGCAGCGCGGTGACGCTGCCGCCGAATCCCGAACCGACCACGAGTACGTCGAAATCCGTTTCTCGCTGGTCCATTGTGGTGCTCCTCGATCCGTGTCGCCAGTGACACCGGTAACACTACCGCCGAGTAGCAAAGACCCGAGTAGCAAAGACTCAGCGCTGGGTCTGCCACCAGGCGACGGTGGCCGCGATGGCCTCGTCGATCGGCGTCGGATGCAGACCGAGGCGCTGCTCGCTGGCCGACGAATCCAGGACGAACGGCCGCGTGACCTGGTAACTCATCTCGGCGAGCTCGCGCATCGTCTCATTGGTGAGTCCCATCATGCGCAGCAGGGCGACCGGTGCCGCGAACACCTTGGGGGCTGCGAGGCCGGCGGCGGCGGCGATCGCGTCGAAGAGTTGCTGCTGGGTGATCGGCGGCGCGGTCGGGGCGTGCAGGAAGGAATTCCAGACCGATTCGTCGGCGGCCGCGCGGATCATGGCGGCGGCGAGGTCGGGCATATAGGTGTAGGAGTGTGGCAGGTTCAGCTTGCCGAATGCCTGCACCCGCTTACCGGTGAGAATCGGGACGAAGACCTGCTCCCCGGCCAGCGACGCCCGCACATATGGGCCCAGGAAGTCCGCGGCGGCGACGCTTACCGTCGCGGCGGCGTGTGCCTCGCGAGCGCGCACCAGCTGGGTGCGGACGCTGGGCTTGCCGAAATCGGCATCGCGGGGCAGGTCTTCGGTGATGGGACCGTCCACCTTGCCGTAGGAGTAGATATTTTCCGCGAAAACCGCGACCACGCCGGCGTTTTCGGCCTCGTCGAGTACGGTGCGCTCAGCCGGCGGCAGCTCCGCGCGCCAAGCCTTCGCGGTATATTCCGAGCCGCCCAGGCAGTGGTAAACGGCCGTCGCGCCATCGAATTCGCCCGAAAGCTGTTCGGGCAGTGTCACATCGACCTTGCGTCGCTCGACGAGTGGATGATCGGGACCGCTCCCGGAACGAGTCAGCACCCGGACCTGTTTGCCCGCCGCGGCCAATTGCTCGGCAATGGTGGTTCCGGTGGGCCCGGCTCCGGTGACGATGTGCAGCTCCGACATGGTGCGTCCTAGTCTACTTTGGCGAGCGGTGCTCTCTGTTGTGCACAAGCATGCAGTCGGTACCACCCAAAGTCAAGAGCAGTGCTCGCATTAGTTGACATCGCTCTCTAGAGCGCGCATGGTGATCGGTATGGCGACGACACCACGTGCCCGGGCCAGGGCCCAGACCATGAACGATATCGTCCGGATCGGCCGCGAACATCTGGCCACCGATGGCGCGGCGGCCCTCTCGCTGCGCGCGGTTGCCCGCGATCTCGGTGTGGTGTCGTCGGCGGTATACCGCTATGTGCGCAGCCGCGATGAACTGCTGACCCTGCTTGTGATCGACGGCTACAACGCACTCGGCGACGCGGTCGATGCGGCGCTGGCCGATGCCCCCGACGATCCGATCGAGGGCCTGCGCATCGTCGGTCGTACCGTCCGCGACTGGGCGCTGGCCGAACCGGCCCGCTACGGACTCTTATTCGGCACTCCGGTGCCGGGCTACGACGCCCCCGCCGAGCAGACTACTGTGCCCGGCACGCGGATCATCGCGATCATGCAAACTCTCTTCGCCCGCGCGTACCGCGCAGACATGCTCACCGCTCCGGTCGAGGAGCGCCCGTTATCCTCCGCGCTCGCAGCCAATTTCGCGGATATCAGGGCCGCATTCGACCACGACCTCCCGGACTGGCTCGTCGCCCGCGGCATCACCATGTGGGTCGGCCTGTTCGGCGCCGTAACCTTCGACGTCTTCGATCAATACGGCACAGACACTTTCACCGACCGTGCCGAGCTATTCGAACTCCAACTCGACGGTCTCCTCGAACAACTCGGCTACCGCGGTTAGTGCCGCAGGCGGGGCGGCGGTGCGCCATGGGGGAGTCGGTGGCCGATGGCGAGCAGACTGCCCGCGGTTCGGCCTTTGCCCCGGCCCGTCCGGTTTCGCTGCGCCCCAGCAGTTCCGATTTCTCGCGGTAGCGGCCGATCTGGTCCTGTGCGATGAGGATGCCGGGAGGCAGTGGGGTCGATTCGGGGTCGACGTGGAAGGCGTCGCGGAATGCGGGGTCAGCGCGGGGAATTCAATTCTGTGTGCGTCGTCGAGATCGCAAAACCCTTCGAATCAGCGGGATTTTGACGGCGCCGACATTCTTGCGCGAGGAATCGGCGCAGTTGGCGCAGAACCATTGCCGCGCCCTGGATCATCCGAAGATAGTTCCTGCCACATCCCGATCGGTAGAAATATCAGGAGGAACCATGACTGCCGCCGATCAACCCCGTTCGGGTGCCCAAGCGGTCGACCGTGCGATTCACGTACTGAACTGCTCCGAGGGCGACATCCCGGTCGGCGTCGACGGCGAGCAGTCGCGCTCGATCTCGAGTGATCAGTTCACCGGATCCCGACATGGTCGGGGTCGGCACCCACGGGTGCCGACCCTTGATCCAGCTAGCGGGGGACGGTGACCGGGTCGGCGCAGCTGGCCGCGGCGTCGACGAAGGAGCAGGGTTTAGGGCCGCGGGTCGGGCGGTAGTCGGGGGTGACGCCGCCCTGGTGTGTGATGGCGGTGTACGCGGGTACTGCGGCGGTGGGCTTGCGGGTGAGGGTGGGGTCGGTGCGGACGTCGACTGTGTAGAGGCCGAAACGCGGTGTGTAGGAACCCCATTCGTAGTTGTCGGTGAGGCTCCAGTAGTTGTAGCCGATGAGGTACATGCCGTCGGCCTTGGCGCGCTGCAGCCAGTAGACGGTGTCGCGGAGGTCGTCGGCGCGGGTGTAGCCGTCGGCTCGGGGCATGCCGTTTTCGGTGGGCATGCCGTTCTCGACGATGTACAGCGGGCGGTCTGGGAACTTGCGTGAATAGTGTTGCAGGGCATAGTAAATGCCCTCGGGCTCCAAGGGGTTGTTCCACAACTGGCTGAAGTTCAGCTCGGTAACCGTATCGGGGGACGCGCCGTAGTAGTAGTCGATGCCGATGTAATCGAGTTTCGCGGCGACCGCATTGATGAACGAGCCGTTGACCGCATCCTCACCGGCCGGAATGTAGGCGACATTGCTGGTGACCATCGCGCCCGGCTGCACGGCGTGGATGTAGTCGTAGACGGCATTGTGCGCCTGGGCGATTCGGTCTTGCATCATCGGAATGGCGGCGGGGGAGAGGCCGCCGTGCGAGGTCTCGTTCATGATGTAGGCCGCGGGTTCGTTGAAGGTGACCCACAGCGGGGCGGCCGCGGCATATCGGTCGACGACGGTGCGTGCGTTGGCTAGCCAGTCCTCGACGATATTCGGATTCGACCAGCCGCCGCGGTCGACCTCCCAACCCGGATACACCCAGTGATCGATGGTGAGCATCGGACGCATCCCAGCAGCCGTGATCGCGGCGATCACATTGTCGTAGAAGCGAAGTCCGGCCTCATCCCATTCGCCCGGCCGCGGCTGGACGCGCGCCCACTCGATACCGATCCGATAGACCTTGACGCCGAGTTGCGCGGCCAGATCGATATCGGATCGGTAGCGATGGTAGAAGTCGACGGACTCCAGATAGGCGTCGTCCGTCTTGCCCGCGGCCACGTACCGGGACCAATTGCTATCCGGCGCATACCCTTCGGACTGATATCCCGATGCGGCCACGCCCCAGAGAAAGTCCGAGCCCAGCGGCTGGACCTGCGCAGGTGGCGCGGGCTGTGCCATCGCGGGCGTTGGACCACCGGCTATTACGGCGGCGGTGCCGGCTACCAGCGTGATCAAGATATGGCGGCTACGCAGCGATCGCATCGAACTCCTGCTTCCTGGGCGGGTGACGGGCGCTCGTGGACCTCCGGCGCAGGCCGAGTCGGGCGGGACCACGCGACGAGGGTAACTGGTCGGTCGTCTTCTATCGGGAGGATGCGGTTATCGGTTGCTCAATATTGAGCACCGGCCTCAACCGCAACATTTGCCCTGGTGAACCCCGACTGGGGGAGCGGGTGTCGGGCCGCGCAGGTCAGGGCAGTGGGAAAGAAATTGAGCCACAGGTGAATCGGTTCATGTGGCGTCCTATATGCGAAGACCGGGGCCATGGTGAAGGAGTTGAGGGCGACCGCAATACAACATTACATTCAGGTAGGTAGATATGCGCATTTACTTATGTAATCTCATTACTCGAAACCCACCACAGATCACCTACAAAACAACACTCGCACCCAGCGACAACAGTTCGCCAAGAAGAGAGGAGCGACCGGGCTACGTTGCGCTACCAGGAAGGTCGTTGACTTGGGTCTCGGTAGCTTTCGCCGAAAAGCAACGAATGTGGCGTAGTCCCTGGTCAGGGACGGGTACGGCGCTGAGGGTTCCGGCTGGCTACTGGGCTTCGTACTGCTCGATAACCTGAGCCTGGAGACGGTCGCGGAGCTCGGCTTCCTCGGGTGAGTTGGTCGCAGGATGCGGGCTGGTTTGGGCCGCATCGGCAGGCCGTCGTCGGTGGCGGTGTGTTCGGCTTCTGCGAGTGCTCGGTAGAGGGAGGCGGACGATCGCGCATTACCTGCTGTTGCGCGCCGCCGGTAAGCTCACAGGCCCGATCCTCGGCACAGCCCGCAGCGCGCTACCCTCCGACGAAAGATCATCGCAGTCCCTGCCCGACTGGACCAAGGATCATGCGGAAATCAGTCGTCGGTCAACTGCTTGCGAAACTCCTGCCGCCAATGAGGGTCCTGACGCAGCCCCACGACCAAGCCCAGGGCTTCCCGGGCCGACAGGTTCAGCGCGTCGGCCAGGGCGCGGGCCGCCATGGCGCGGTCCTGCCAGAGGGATCGGTCTTTCCAGTCGGTGTATATCACCTGGGCCTCGGCGTGCACGCGGCGCAGCCGCAGGTCAAGGGCGGAATCGTCGGTAACGCCGGGGTGATCCTCCTCGCTCAGCAGGGACAGTGCGGCAGTGACCTCGTCATAGGTGTCGAGTCCGGTCTCGGTGGCCAGCGACGACATCTGTGTGGCGAGTACGCGGCGCAGGCGCTCGGGCGTCGCGGCGTCGACGAGGGAGGCAAACCGGTCAGGCACGGGTGTCTTGAAGTTGTTCTCCGGGAGCCCGAAGTTGTTGTCCGGGAGCAGGGGAAGGATCCGAGCGCTGTCGAGTTCCCCCTCCAGGCCGGGCGGTGGCAGTGGGGGGATGCCACAGCGGCGAACCACCGCGTCACACACCGCCAGCAGCCGTTCCCGCCGCTGCTCGGGTGTGGGTTCCGGAACGGGCGTCGGCAGACCGGGGAAGACCTTGAACGGGTCGCGCGCGCCGTGGGGGACAGGCGGTCGGGTGTCGTACCTCGTCACCAGTTCGCCTTTGTCGAAGAAGGACACCGAGGTTGTGCCGTCGTCCCAATAGCTTACGGACACCGCGCGGGTGCCACGGGACACACGGCGCAGCACCTCCTCGCGTGTGCCCTCGAAAAGCTGAAGACCTTCCTCGATGCCGAACGCCCAACCGCCGTGGGTTCCCACGCGGACCACCGGCAGCAGCACGCGAGGGTCCTGCCGCTGTTCTGGAATTGCTGCCTCCTCTCTCCACCGTGGGCACCGGGTCTCGGGCAACGCGCCGAACCGGCGCAGGAGTTCGGTCTCGTCCAAGTCCTGCGCGAAGGTCAGGCAGAAATTGTCGTAACCGCTGGGCCAGGTCTTGTTCAGCGTGGCGTGGGAAGTCGTCCGGCCTGGCGCGGCGATGACCGGTCCGGCGAGCGCGAGGTCGAACAGGGACCGAGGCTCGGCTCGCCGTTCGGGAGCGTACTCCCACAGCAGCATCCCGTCGTCGACGACAGGCACATACGATAGCCCCACTGTTATGGCGGTTCCGCCCTCGAGAGAGTCGGCGATCTGCTCCAGGAAGGCTGCGAGGCTTTCCCAGTTCCCGAAGCTGACGCCCTCGGCCTCCTGCTCGTGGCCCACCGCGCCGAACGACTCGCCGCGACGGCAGTCCACGACCAGCCCGTCCGCACTGAAATTGCGGGCGAAGCGTACGAAATCGTGGTGCCAGAAGCCTTCCATCAGTGGGTCCCCTTCGTGCCTGGCCCACGACTCCTGGTGGCTCCGGCCCGAGGAGAGGATCTGGGCGAGGGTGTAGGGCTCAAAACCGGGGAAGCTGAAACCCCCCTCCTCAGGGGAGACGAAGCCCCGCTCCCCGGGCGAGACTCCGTCGTGGTGTCGCAGATACGCGACCAGATCCGCGGGAAACTCCACCCCCAACTCGGTAGCTGCGGCGCTGATGGCCTCCTGCGAGGCGGGTGGGCGCAAAGATGAGAAGGTACGCGGCGCATGCGCGGTGAGCCATGAGTCGATCCGTCGCCAGGACTCTTCGATGGGGCTAACGTGCATCGTCCGATCATCGCATCCACCTCTGACACCGGTGCCTGCTCGGAGGCCACGGTCGGTAATGCTCACCGCGCGGTTGTGATGCGAAAGACCTTCGACACCAACGTTTTCGGCACGTTACGCGTGCTGCACGCCTTCCTGCCGCTGCTGCAGCGCTCGGCGGCGCCGGTCGTGGTGAATGGCAGCAGCGGTCTTGCGTCGCTGACCAGGGTCTCGACCCCGGGCACCCCGGCATACGCCTACCCGGGGCGTCGCATATCCGGCGTCGAAGACGGTGGTCAACATGCTCACCGTTGCAGTACGCGAAGGCCTTCCCGGGTATCCGGATCAATGCGGTGGAGCCCGGTTTCACGAAGACCGATCTCAACGGGAATACCGGCACCCAGACGTTGGAGCAAGGTGCCGAGATCATCGTACGCATGGCGCAGCTCGGCCCGGATGGGCCCACCGGAAGCTACGTCGATGCCGAAGGTGCGCTGCCCTGGTGATCGACGACGGCCGTGGCGACGATGTACCCCTTGGGATCGCGCCATGTCTGCCCCGGATGGTGGGTGAACCAATCCTCGACGTCCTCGCGCAGATCGTTCAGAATCGCCTGCCGTCGTGGGTGGTTCGGCGTGACGCCGTAGAACGTGAACAACGCCTCGGCGAAGCGCACCAGCGGATCCGGAGTATCGAAGACGAGTGCATTGTCGGATCGCTGGATCCGCACCTCGCCGAAAACCTCGGACATCAACTCCGGCAAGGTTTCGGAGTCGACGGTCATCGCCTCGCCCACGCCGAGGCCGTAGGTCGCGGCATGCGCGGCCACGAGTTCGGTGGTGTATGGGTAGGTTCCGGCATGGTTGACGACCACGGCAATCGTCCCGCCGGGTTTGGTCGTGCGCTGGAACTCCCTGAGCCCGGCCAGCGGATTCGCGAGGTGGTACAGCATATGTCGTGCGGTGAGCGCATCGAAGCTGTTGTCGTCGAACGGGATCCGGTCGGCACTGCCGAATACGCCGCGGACCCCGGGTACTGCATTGGCGGCGGCGACCATTGCGGGAGAGGTGTCGATACCGACCAGCGGACCCCGGTGACCGGTCTCGGCGAGGTGGGCGAGGAACCGGGCGTCGCCACAGCCGATATCGGCTAGATGTTCGGCTCCGGTGAGTTCCAGCGCGGTCAGCACATTCGCGGTGGGGTCGTCGGGACGCTCGGAATAGCGCTCGTGGGTATCGATCCGCACTTTCAAAGGTGTCGGATCGGCGTATTCTGCATCGAGACGGTAGCTGCACATCGCGGTCGTCCTTCGGTCCAGTTGGCCGGTGGTTGACCAGGTCGCCGGTTCGGCGATCGGGTCCGCGGGCTTTCCGGCGGTGAGCGTACCTCCCGAGGCGGCGTGTGGCGTTCCCTTTGGTGGGGTGACTACGAACCGTTCGACCGTCCGGCGGTGACGGTGGGGAGCCGCGGCGTGATCGGTGTGGTCTCGATCGGCTCGTGCATATCCTCGGTGCCCGGGCGTTCATCGTCCAGAATATGTTCTCCGAGCCCAATTTTCTCCTGGAGGCGCTTCATCCAGGCCGGCGCCCACCAGCAGTCGTCGCCGAGCAGTTTCATGACTGCGGGTACCAGCAGCATGCGCAGCACGGTCGCATCAATGAATAGTGCGGCGATCATGCCGTAGGCGATGTACTGCATCATCACCAGATCGGAGAAGGCGAACGCACCGGTCACCACGAGCAGGATCAGCGCCGCGGCGGTGATGATTCGGCCGGTGTGGGCTGTGCCGGTGTGCACCGCGTCGCTGGTACTCGCCCCTTTGGCCCTGGCCTCGACCATGCGGGAGAGCAGGAAGACTTCGTAATCGGTGGACAGGCCGTAGATTATCGCGATGATCAGCACGAGCACATTCGACTGGATCGGTTGCGGGGTGAAGTTCAATAGTTCGGCGGCGTGGCCGTCGACGAAGATCCAGGTCAGGATGCCGAGAGTGGAGCCGAGGCCGAGCGCGCTCATCAGTGCGGCCTTGATCGGCAGCACCAGCGAGCCGAAGGTGAGGAACATCAGCAGCGTGGTCACGAACAGGACCAGGACGATCATGACCGGGATGCGGTAGAGCAGTGCGTCGATGCTGTCCTTCTGCATGGCCGGAATGCCGCCGACGTACATGCTGACGCCGTCGGGGAGTTCCATCTTGCGGAGGTATTCGATGGTTTCCCCGCCTTCGTTCGGGTTCACCAGTGTCGCCTTGGAGCGGTACACGTTGTCTTGGGTCGAGGATTTGGATGGCATCTCGAACTGACTGGCCAACCCGGGGGCGTGCCCGGCCGCGCGCCAGGCCTCGCCGACCGGCGTGCTGTTGTCGGCAACGAAGACGAGTTCGATGGGATCGGATCGGCGCTGTGGGAAGAAGGTGTCGATCTGTTCCTGTGCGACGCGAGTCGGGTTGTCGGGTGGCAGATATCGCTCGCTGAAGCCGCCGAAGATGAGGTTCTTGACCGGGATGATCAGCAGGAAGAGCACGATGACCAGCGGGATTGCGACGGTGAGCGGTCGCTGCATCACCCAGCGTGTGGTCTTGCCCCAGAAACCGCCCTCGATTTGTTCGGCGGTCTTGGTTCTTCGGAACCGGTTGAACCCCAACATATCCACGCGCGGACCGAGGACGGCCAGGCTCGCGGGCAGGATGGTGATGGCGGTGAAGGCGGCCAGCAGGACGGTCGCGATGGCGCCGTAGGCCATTGATTTGAGGAAGCCCTGGGGGAACAGCAGCATGCTGCCGAGGCTCGCGATGATCATGGTCGCCGAGAACACGACGGTGCGTCCGGCGGTGACGACGGTGCGTCGCACTGCGGCGCGAGTGTCGTAGCCCGCGGCGAGTTCCTCGCGGAATCGGCTCACGATGAACAGGCCGTAGTCGATGGCCAGGCCGAGGCCGATCATCGAGAGGACCGAGGAGACAAAGGAATTGACCTCGGTGAAGCGGGTCAGGAACATGATGATGCCGGAGGCGCCGATCACGGTGAGTCCACCGACGAGCAGCGGCAGGGCGGCCGCGACGAGGCCACCGAAGATGAAGAACAGCAGCACCGCGACGGCGGGGATGGCCAGGACTTCCATGCGGTGCACGTCGTCGGCCATCGTGTCGTTGAGTGTGCCCGCCACCGCCTGCAGGCCGCTGACCTGCACGTCGATGCCGGGGATTGTGAAGGCGTCCTTGACTTTCCGGAAGTTGCGCACGGAGTCGGTGTCGTTGTCGCCCGCGATGGCGATCGCGGCCACGGCGCGCTTCTTGTCTTCGGTGGCTGCCTTTGCGCCGCTGATCTTCGCGCCGTCGACGCGCCAGTAGGACGCGTTGACGCCGGTGATCTCGTTCGGGTACTTGTGCGGCAGGCTGTTCAGATTGTCGATGATCGGTTGGCTGAATTCCGGATCGTCGACGGTCTTGCCGTCCGGTGCGGTGTAGAGCACGACGACGTCGAAGTCGTGATTGCGTCCGAATGCGGCGTCGGCGAGGCGTGCGGCCTGTGCGGATTCGGAAGTGGGATCGTCCATACCACCGGAGCTGAGGTGGTCCTCGAGTCCGAAGCCGTATGCACCGAGTGCAAGGAGTGCGCCCACCACGACCGCGAGGACGGCGAAGCGCAGCCGGTAGACGAGTTTTCCCCAGCGCGTGAACATCAGCGCGCTCCTTGCCTGCAGGAAAATTGATGTGCTGCTTGCTGTGCCGCGCCGATCGCCAAGGGGCTGCATCCTTTCTGGGGGTGCACGCTCGATGTGCCTGTAATCAAAGGTACAGGCCGGTGTGAAGTGTTAGTGTTTCAGAAGTGATGCCGAGTTGTGTGCGGATGTGACGCGGATTGCATTGACTGCCGAAGTGTTTGATTCGTGCCGACTGGCAGTCGATGTAGACATGCGTGTTATGAAGTCCGCCGGGCGTGATGGCGAGGTCGGTCGGGCCGAGGATTTTGCCGAGAGTTGCGGCGAGCGTGTGCAATTCGTCCGGATCGAGCTTGTCGGCGAAGCATCGCTCGATGCCCGCGAGATAGCCGGGCGCGGCCGCGCGCAGACGCTCCCGGCCGGCATCGGTGATGGCGACGAATGCGGATCGGCCGTCGTCGGGATTGGATTCGCGCGCGACCAGACCCGCCGCGGTCATCTCGGTGACGAGTCTGCTGACCCGGCCGGATCGGGTCGGCGGTGCACCGCCGACCCGATTCGATTGACGAGTCGACGCGCAGTCTTGTGCCCGATTGGGGATCAGTGGATGATCGTAGACGTAACGATTTCTGGTCGGGGGCAATCATCATCGTCGATCAGTCAGGAAACGTTGTAATGACCACCAGAATTGCCTCGGCGATCGCCGCGATCGCCATCACCCTATCTGTTGGCGCTCTCGCCGCTCCTGCGGCATCGGCGGAACCGGTTACTCCTGCGTTCGGTTCGGTCGCTTTCTGCTTCAACGTCCCGCTGGGTCCTTTCTTCAGCTTCAGCATCTGCGTCTGAGATTGCCGGGCGGGCAAAAGCCGCGAACCAGCGCGGCATTCATAACAAAGTGAACCTGTCGGTGGGCAGGGCTACCGTGGAGTGATGGCCGCGCATCTGACGCATTGGGCTGGTCGTCGACGACGCGGTCCGGCCGCAGGTCGCGCAGCTGTCGACGGGCGCGTGGTTCGACCCGGATCCGGCCGATCCCACCTTCTGTCGGCACGGCAACCCGAATGTGCTCACCGCGGACCGTCCCGCATCGACCCTGAGTCAGAGTTGCGCTGGACAATTGGCGCTGGTCGAGATCGAGCCCTACCAGGGTGAGTTACCGGATGTGGCCGTTGTTCGGCCACCGGCCACGATCGAGGGCATTTCGTGATGGCGCGGGTGAGGCTGGTCTCAACGGGCAGTCCCAGCTGTGGTCCGATATCGGATTTCTGTCAGGATTTCGAACTATGGTGTCGAATCCGTTGCCCGCGGTAGCTCGCCGGATCGCGCAGAAACGCTGGGTCATGCGCACGGCGCCGATAGTGATGCGGCTGGAACGGTTTGTGCGGCGGGTCAGCGGTGGTCGGCGGGGTGTGCTCGATTTGGCGGGTTTGCCGTCGATCGAGCTGACCGTCGCGGGCCGCAAAACCGGTATCCCGCGCACCACATCGCTGCTGTACGTGCCGCGCGGAGACGACTTGCTGCTGGTGGGCTCCAACTGGGGCAGCCCCAAGCATCCGGTGTGGTCGGCAAACCTGCGGGCGGCCGACACCGCCATTGTCGGGCTCAAAGGCGAGCGGTTCGAGGTGACCGTCAGCGAGGTCACCGGTATGGATCGCAAACCGGCCTGGGATCTGGCGGTCGAGTTCTGGCCGGGCTACGAAATGGAATGCGAGCTGCCCTTGTGGTCTCGGCGGAATCCGCGCTGTCGGCGGGTGATCCGGATGCGCCGCTGTTCGGTGTGCCGACGTATGTCAAGGACAACACCGATGTGCGCGGTCTGCCGACCAATCACGGCACTGCGGCATTCGTCGGGCGGCCTGCCGCCGAGGATGGGCCGTATGCGAAACAGTTTCTGAGCACCGGGATGTCGGTGCTGGGCAAGAGTCGGCTACCGGAGTTCGGTTTGAATGCGAGCACCGAATTCGCCGCGGCCGAACCGACGCGCAATCCCTGGCATACGGACTATTCGCCGGGTGGGTCATCCGGTGGTGCGGCCGCGCTGGTGGCCGCGGGTGTGGTGCCGATCGCGCACGGCAATGACGGTGGCGGGTCGATTCGAATTCCGGCCGCGTGTTGCGGTCTGGTCGGGTTGAAGCCGAGCCGAGGGCGGCATATCGATGGTCCGCAGGCGCGGTCTATGCCGATCAATCTGGTTTCCGAAGGTGTGCTCACCCGTTCGGTGCGCGATACCGCGACGTATTTCGCTGCGGCCGAACGTCATTGGCGCAATCCGAAGTTGCCGCCGGTAGGTCTGGTCGAGGGGCCGGCGCGGCGACGGCTGCGGATCGGGGTAATCGCCGATTCCATCACAGGCACCGAAACCTGCCCGCAGACCCGGGCCGTGCTCGACGACACGGTCGCGCTGCTGGAGAAGATGGGGCATGAGGTACTTCCGATCGCATTGCCGGTCTCGCGACGCTTCGTCGACGACTTCACCACCTACTGGGGACTTTTGGCGTTCCTGATCGAGGCGGGCGGGAAATTCGCGATCGATCCGCGGTTCCAGCCGGGCGATCTGGATGCGTTCACGCACGGACTCGGCGCGCTGTATCGCAAGTCCATGGCACGCACACCGGCAATCCTGTACCGCCTTTCACAAGTGCGTCGCGCCTACGCGGGCATGTTCCGCGACCACGAACTGATCCTCTCGCCGGTCCTGGTCCACACCACTCCGCGACTCGGCCACCTGAATCCGACCGTCCCCTTCGACGAACTGTTCGCGCGCCTGATCTCCTGGGTCGCCTTCACCCCGCTGAACAATGTGGCAGGCACACCCGCGATCTCGCTGCCCATGGGCGCCTGCACCGAAGGCCTCCCGATCGGCATGCAATTCTGCGCCGCCCACGGCGACGAACGCACGCTGCTCGAAATCGCCTTCGCCCTCGAATCCGAACGCCCGTGGCGGCGCATACAGGACTGACAGCTGCTACCCAGGAATCGCGCGCCAATCCTCGCCGAAGGGCCCGGCACGGTGTGCCACCATATCCAAGGCCTCTTCACACGCGCCCTCGATCGCGCGCTGCCACTGCTCGGGCACCAGCCCCAGCCGAATGGCGAGTGCGTATTCGTCCTCGTCCTTCCATCGATAGCGCAGATCCGGTTCGACAATGAGATCCAGATGCAGATCACTGGTATCGACGCCGTCGGCGGTCCGGGTGAACGGCAACTGGAAATTGACGTACCACCACAGGAATTCGCCTTGCTCATTCCACATCGGGGCAATCGCGAAATAGCGATCGGCGTACATGATGGCCAGCCGCGTGGTGTGCTGCCACACCCACGTCCCCATCTCCCACTCCCGGCGCGCATATGCCTCCAGCAAGCGCCCCCGCGCGCCCCGATCGTCCTCCCGCATCGACCTGATCCACAGCTGCGGACCCGCGCCGTGCGTCCCGGGCGTCAACAACACCCGCAATTCATCGCCGCGATCGGCCACCACTCGCTGCGGCCACTCGGTGAATGCCCGTCCAAAGATCATGTCCCGCACCACAATCGTCCGACCGACAGCGAAAGGTGTCACCATGTCAGCCTAGTCGGCGCGCCCCCACGAAGCCTCGGTGATTCAGTCATCCTCAATGATTGGTGGCGTAGCAGCCCGGCCATGGGATAGAAGCCACCATGGCTACCGTGCTCTGCTCCGGCCGCGGACTGTTCGGCCGGCCGCTGGTCATGGCGACGTGTGGCGAGATCGGTGCCGGGCCGTAATCAGTGTTACCCGATCGTGTTCGCGTGCTCCTTTGCGGAGTGAGCGTGAGTGAGTTCATGGAGCACGCGCCACATTCGTGACTAGGTTCTTGGATATGGAGAATGACGGACCCAGCCGGACAGCTCTCATCACCGCGTACGCCCGCGCCTATCACCAGATCGCTGACCGACCACAGATCTTCACCGACCCCCTGGCGGCACGTCTGCTCGGCGTCACCGCAGAGGAACTGGCCGAATTGGGCACGTCCACAACCAATCACCTCGGTGCCGGGGCCAGCGATCGGTCCCGCCGCCTGTTCTTCGCCGCACGCGCGCGCTTCGCCGAGGACGCCGTGGCCGCGGCCGTCGCCGCTGGTGTGCGGCAGGTTGTGATCCTCGGCGCGGGCCTGGACACCTTCGCCTATCGCAATCCGCGCCCGGACGTGCGTGTCTTCGAGGTCGACCACCCCGCCACCCAGGCGTGGAAACGCGAACGCCTCACTACCGCCGGAATCGACCGCCCTGAGACGTTGACTTTCGTGCCGGTCGATTTCGAAACCCAGACGCTGGCAGCAGGATTGGAATCCACCGGATTCAAACGGACCGACCCGGCCGTATTCGTGTGGCTCGGCGTCGTCTTCTATCTGACTCCGAACGCCGCCCACGCCACTCTCGAATACATCGCTGGTCAGGCCCAGCCGGTCGAGGTGGTCTTCGATTATCTGCAGCCCGCGCGCAGCGACGAGGACCGTGCGCACCAGCAGGCACGTGCCGATCGGCTGGCCGGCGTCGGCGAGCCCGTGTTCAGCTACTTCGCGCCCGACGACATCGCCGCACACCTGCGCGCCCTCGGCTTCACCGACCTCGAAGACCACTCCGCCCCCGCCCTCGTCACCCGCTACCTCGACGGATCCGCAAAATTCGAAGGCGAACCGCCCCGCGCACTGCGCGCAATCCGCATACTGCGCGCAATCCGCTGAAGAATGACCGCCACGCCGACTCGCACCACATCTGTCGCGACGACCAGCACCTCCGGCATCAGCCTCTGAACCGCACAAACCCAGAGAAATACGGGAACGCACGTGGGCGAAGCCCCGTCATGATGCCGCCGATCCGGACTATCGGCGCAAGATCCCCCGCCAACTCAACAAGGGCGAATCCCTGCACGCCACCGACGGCGCACACCGGCTCTGCACCTCGCTGGGATTCGAGGCTGAAGCAGAAGGATTTCGCCTGTATCTGCGACAAGTGCCAGCAGCAGTTCAAGCTGCCCGAGCCACAGCCTGACAGTCCGTGGGGCAAGGCCGCAGCGGAATCGAACGGCGTACTGAACTCGGCATTACAGGATGTCGATGTGAGGCATTCGGAGCGCTGAGATGAGGTCAGAACAGGGTGTTTCGCACCCGCAGCGGCCGGTAGCCGGTCGGGCCGAGCTGGGCGAGCTCGCCCTCGATCGCGCCGAAGAAGTCGATGTTGGCGCTGTGCGCCGGAGAGATATGGGCCAGGACCTCGTCATCGGACCCGCTGTCCCGCTCGCCGCATCGCTGGTGTGCGGGATAGGGTTCGGCGAGTCGCGCGGAATGCCAACGCGCCGTTCGCAGGTCGCGGGGGCGGCCCCGCCGACTAGACTTTGCCGCGTGTCACGTTATCGCTCGATCCTTCGTACCGGAATCGCATGAAGGCCGTCGTGTACGACCGCTACGGCGGCCCAGAGGTGCTGTCGATCGCGGAGGTCCCAGTGCCTTCCCCGGGGCCGAAGCAGGTGCTCGTCCAGGTGCACGCGACGTCGATCAACCTCTCCGACTGGGAGACACTGCTGGGGACGCCGCTGTATTCGCGCATCGGCGGGCTCCGGGCACCCAGACGCCCGATTCTCGGATCCGATATCGCCGGGCGGGTCGAAGCCGTCGGGCCCGAGGTCACTCTGTTCGCGCCAGGTGACGAGGTCTACGGCGACAATCTCATGCTCAAAGGCGGGTTCGCGGAATATGCCGTCGTTCCTGAATCGGCGCTGGCCCACAAACCGGCGTCGCTGAGTTTTGCCGAGGCGTCAACCCTGCCGCAGGCGGGGGCGATCGCACTACAGGGCACGGCCGGCATCGCGACCGGTATGTCGGTGTTGATCAACGGAGCGGGTGGCGGTTCCGGAGCGTTTGCGATCCAGTTGGCCAAGAGTGCCGGGGCGCATGTGACCGGGGTGGACAACGCCGCCAAACTGGCGTTCATGCGCATGCTCGGTGCCGACGAGGTCATCGACTATCGCGCCGAGGACTTCACCCGGACCGGACCGTACGACCGGGTACTCGACCTCGTTGCCCACCGGTCGGTCTTCGCCTATCGCAGATCGGTCGCGCGGGGCGGCCGGTACCGGTGCGTCGGGGGCACCACACGCGCGTTGCTGCGGATGACGACAGTCGGCGTGGTCACCGGAATAGTGACCGGCCGCAGCCTCGGGGTCCTCGCGGTGAAGGAGGGGCCCGCGCACTTCACACCCCTCGCGGACTCGTGTGTCGCGGGACGGATCGGTATCCACATCGACCGCAGATTCTCCCTCGACGAGACCGCGAACGCGCTGGACCACGTCGGTGCGGGACGCGCCTTCGGCAAAGTGGTGGTCGAGATCCGCTAATCGGCATTACAGGATCAGGTTGCGTTTGAGCTCCGGAGTACGACTCGCCTGGCCACCGGCATGGGCGACCGCTGGGGCGGCACCCTTCTGGGCCGTTGGCGCCTTGCTGGTCTCGCGGAGGATCAGCAGGCCCGTGACCGCGATCAGTGCGGAGGTCAGGCCGTGGACGCCGAATGCGGTGGCCGTGGACCAGTGATGGGCCTGGACGTTGACCATGTCGCCGAACGGGGCGACGGCCGTCATCAGCAGGACCCAGCCCAGGGCGCGGCGCTGGCCGGTTATCAGCCCGAGCCCGAGCCCAGGCCCATCGCGAGTTCGCGGCACCCTTTCACGATGAGGAAGCCGCCGCCGTCGCCAGCGGGCCAGGTCGGCAGGCCGAAGCCCGGGGCCGACGTCGCGGGGGTCAGGATGAAGGACAACGCGAGGTAGAAGGTGAACAGGACAGTGGCGGTGGCCAGGACGGTGTTGAGGTTCTTGCGCGACATCGTTGGTCTCCTGGGACGTTCAGACGGTGAGCTGTTGTCCGGCAAGGCATCCGGCCTTGCCGAGGGGGTGATGCCCGGGCCGGCTGCGCTCTCGTGCGAGCCGGCTGGCGTTGAATCTTCGAGTTACCGATCGGCGGTCACTGCGACAGCACGTCGCCGGGTCCCAACTCCAGGGTGAGATGGAAGATCATCGGTCGTGCGGTGAGGTCGAGACCGTCCTGGATCCGCAGAGTCAACTCACGCCATTCCGGAGTGCCGAGGGCGTTACGTAGGGCGGTGCCGCTGTCCCAGTCCCCGACGTTGACGAAAACTGCCTCGGCCGCCTCACCGGCCGCTTGGAACATCCGAGTTCGACGGAAACCGGATGCGGCCGCACGCGGTCCACCTCACCGATCACGCACGCGAGGTGCTCGAGTCGATCCAATCCGAGGCCGACGCACTGGAATCGGAAATCCTCGCACCCCTCGACGAGACCGAGCGAAACCTGCTACTGCCGCTGCTTCATCGCATCGCCGCACACGCGGACCTCCCGGCCGGAATCCACCCCGGCCTGCAACGACGGCGCCGCGCCCGCCGAGAACCACGGTGAACTCACCCCTGCCGAGCATCCCTCGGGTGCGCGGTTCGAAACGGCCACACGCTGGATGTCGGGCAGGACCGTGACCGGCGGCTCTCGCGTCGCATCTGCTCTACCGCGAGACCGAAATATTCTGTGGCACATGTGTCCTTCGAACTCACCGAACCGGCGGATGAGGGCGAGCCGGGGCAGTTGCAGGACTAGAGACCGAGTTTGGTGACGGCGTTGTCTTCCAAGGGGTTTGCGGTGCGAATGTAGTTGTGCACGGTGCGCGGGTTGGACCAGCGGCCCTGGCGCATGATCTCGCGGTCGCTGGCACCGCCGAGGGCGGCTTGGGTGGCGAATCCGGCGCGCAGTGAGTGTCCGGAGAAGAGGTCGGGGTCGAGTCCTGCGCGTGCGGCGTAGCGTTTGACCAGTTCGGCGATGGCGCGGCCGGACATCGCGTCGGTGCCGATGCCGCCGTGGCGGGTAATGGTGGGAAACAGTGGGAGGGTGTCGTTTTCGGCGAGCGCGGTGCCCTGATAACCGTGGCAGCGGTGGATGTCCGGAGATGGGGATGTCGTTTCGGCGAGCCAGGCACGGACATCGCCGTGCTCGCGATGCACCTCGAGCAACTGGATCCAATCGGCGAAGGCGCAGACCGGGCAGGTGTGCGGGCGCCGGCCGCGGGGGAGTGCGACGCGCAGTTCCGCGATGCCGGTGGGGTCGGTTTTGGTGGTCGGAAGTTGCGCGAGCAGCAGCGGTTCACCGGTGCCGTGGTCGAGATCGACTCGCACATCGGCGATCCGCAATCCGGCGAGTTCGCTGCGGCGCAATGCCCCCGCGAATCCGACGAGCAGCGCCAGCGCGTCGCGGCGGCGCGCGGGCTCGGTGGGCCAGCCGGGCTCCGGCAGCCCTGCGAGCAGTTGTTCGAGGGTATGCAAGAGCACGGGGCGTTTACGTTTCGGCTGCGTGCGGCGGGTTCGGCGGATACCGCGCAACGTCAGTCGAACGACATCGGAGCGCGTGGGCGACGGTAATCCGTTGGCGGCGTGCACCGCCGCGATGGCCGCCGACTTGCGCTCGAGCGTGGCCGCACTGAACGCCCACCGCTGCGAACCATCGTCACCGTGACGCAACGCATCCGCTGCCGCCGCCAGGTATACCGCGACGTCGAGTGGATCCGCCGGCAAAGCCTGGCGCCCCTCGGCCGCACACCATCCGGCCCATGCGATCCAATCGGTTCGATACGCCCGCAACGTATTCGCCGATTGCGAGGCCTCCAGATAGCGCCGCAACGCCCCGGCCTGCTCATCGTCGAACCGTTCCCGCACCAACCGCAGCGCCACGGTATCGACCAGAACGCTGCGTATGCCGCGCCGCAACTCCGTGCGCACCGACTCCGGCACCGCGACTACCGCATCGCCCACCCGCTCGCTCCCATCCACCCGGCCCGGCCCGGCTTCGACGACCAACACTATGCGCTCTCCGGCGATTCCGAGCCGCCGCGGCGACTCGGCGATTCCGGTGTGGTCGCAATAGTGTTCAGTCGGGAAGTGGCACCAGTCGCTGGGCATCGTCGAACAGATAGGACTCGGCGACCCGTGCCGCGGTGAGCGCGGCCAGAGCGGTGGCCGCGAGCAGCATGTACATGACCACGATCTGGTAGCGAATAGCGGTGAGCGGATCGACACCGGCGAGGATGAGGCCGGTCATGGCGCCGGGCAGGCTGATCAGCCCGACGACCTTCGTCGCGTCGATCGTAGGGATCATTGCGGTGCGCAGTGCGGACCGGCGGTGCGGCAGGAAAGCCTCGCGCGCCGAAAGACCCAGGCACAGGCGGGCTTCGATGGCGGGGCGCGCATTGCGCGCGTCCTCGTGCAGTCGACGCAGTGCGATGCCGGTGGCCTGCATGGCGGCCGAGACGATCATGCCGCCGACCGGGACGACCACGCGAGCTTGCGTGGAGATCACACCGAGCAGAATGAGAGCGCCCAGGGTGATGGCCGACCCGGTGCCGACCCCGATGGTCGCAGCTCGGCGCGCACGCGGCACACCTCGGCCACGACGTCCCGCTACCTGCCCGGCGATCAGCACCATCAAGACCACCCAGGCGAGCGCACCCGGTAATCCGGTGTGCCGGAACAGGATAAGCAAAATGGCGCCGACCGCGACCAACTGGGCTCCGGCGCGGGTTGCGGCGATGAGCAGCTCGCGGGTCAGATGCAATCGCTGACGGTAGGCGATCGCGGCGGCCAGTGCGACGAGCACCAGCGAGGTCGCCACACCCGGCCATCCGGGTACGGAAAGCTGTTCTGTCACTGGGGTTTCCGTTCATCGCTGGGAGACAGGTGCCCGTGTTGCAGTGTCCAGGTGTCGTGGGCCACCTCGGTCACGAAGGCGGTGTCGTGGCTGACCAGGATGACACCGCCGCCGGAGCCGGTGTGCTCGCGAATGAGAGTTGCCACCGCAGCGGCGGAGTCGGCGTCCAGCGCGGAGGTCGGTTCGTCCAGCAACAACACCTCGGGTTCTACGGCCAGCGCCCGCGCCAGGCACACCCGCTGCGCTTGACCGCCGGACAGTTCGAGACAGCGCCGCTCACGGAAGTCCGGTAAGCCCACCCGAGCGAGCAGCGCGTCGATGCGATCGGATGCGAGATCGCCACGGCCGACCCGGATCTCATCGGCGACGATATCGGTGAGCAGTGTCGGTCGCTGTGGCACCAACCCGACGCGGCGGCGCAGGTCCGGCGCGGCGACCCCGGTGATCGGGACGTCATCGAGCAGGATCGTGCCGCTACTCGGTTCGTCGAGCCGGTTGAGCAGCCGCAGCAGCGTGGTTTTGCCGGTCCCGCTCGGCCCGACCACCGCGGCGCACCGACCTCCCGGAAACCTCGCGGAGGTGTCGGTGAGTATCAAGATTTCGCCGTGGCTCGCACTGACCCGATCCAGACTGATGTTCGGCACCGTCTCACCATTCCCTATCTGCGCAAGTGTTTCCTGACGGGGCCGGAAAATCCGCCCGATCACAGGGCGAATGGACGCGGCCTGCGCACATGCCCGACGATGGGCGGATGTCGCTGGGTACGGATGAGATCGATCTGTTCGAGAGCATCAGCAGCCGGTAGGCGATCGCCTACCGGCTGCTGGGGTCGGCCGGTGATGCCGAAGACGCGGGTGCAGGAGACGTTTCTGCGGTGGCAGGCCGCCGACCGCGACGATGTCGAGACGCTCGAGGCGTGGTTGACCAAGGTGCACGCCCGGGGCAGCACCATCGCCGACGACGACGTCCCCGAGCACGCCTACGACATGGCCGGGAAGCAGGCGGCGCTGCGACTGCGGGCACGCCTGAACCAGTTGCGGCCGGGGGAGACCGTGCTGATCGTGGGCGGCGGTCTGACCAGCATCGAAGTGGCAGCCGAAATCGCCGAGGAATTCGTTCGGCCACAACTGTTCGCTCAGCTGACGGCAGCGCCGAACCACTTCGGTAGCACGCCGATCAGATCCTGCTGATCGTCACCGACCCAGGCCACATGCCCATCCGGGCGCAGCAGCACCGCGGGTACCTCCAGTTCCTCGCTGACATCGACGACGTGGTCGATCCGATCCGCCCAGCCTGCCACCGAGAGCCGGCCGGTCTGGTCGAGCAGCAGTCCGCGGCCGCTGCGCATCAGCTCGTAGAGGCGACCCCGATTCAGCTTCACATCCCGCAGTCGCCGACCGAGCAGTTCATGCCCCTCGCCGAAGTCGTAGCGGACCCCGATCGCAATGATCTGCTCCAGCAGATACCGGTTCACCTCCTCGAAGTCCATCAATTTCGCCACCAGTCGGCGCACTGCCTGGGCACCCGGCTCGAGCGAGATCAGCTCCGCCTGCGCCCGGGTGTTCTCGAGCACGTCGGCGGCCACCGGACGCCGTTCGGTCTCGTAGCTGTCCAGTAACCCCTCCGGCGCCCAGCCGCCGACCTCGGCGGCCAGTTTCCAGCCGAGATTGAATGCGTCCTGGATACCGAGATTGAGACCTTGCCCACCCATCGGCGGGTGGATGTGCGCCGCATCGCCGGCCAGCAGCACCCGGCCGACCCGGTAGCGCTCGGCCAAGCGGGTCGCGTCGCCGAAACGCGAGAGCCAGCGCGCGGAGTGCGCGCCGAAGTCGGTGCCGGCGAGCTCGCGGAACTGATGCTTGAGTTCGTCCAGAGTCGGTGGGACCCTGGGGTTTTCGGCCAGGCCCGCAGCGGGTGCGCCGATACGATACACCCCGTCTCCGAGGGGCACGGCGCCGAAGCGCAACTGGGTTTTGCGGACTTCGTCCACTACAGCGGCTATCTCTTCCGGCGGCGCGGTCAGCTCCACCTCGCCCAGCAGTGTCTCGTTACGGCTGGGCTCGCCGGGGAAACCGACGCCGAGCAGTTTGCGCACCGTACTGCGACCGCCGTCGCAGCCGACGAGGTAGCGCGCACGCAATTGCGTGCCGTCGGCCAGCTCGACGCTCACCCCGTCATCGTCCTGGCTCAGCCCGGCCACCTCACAGCTGCGGCGAATTTCGACGCCGAGTTCGGTGGCACGCTCGATGAGCAGGCGCTCGGTGACGGTCTGCGGGATGGACAGCACGAACCGATACGTGGTGTCCAACCCTTCCGGCTGAGGTTTCCTGATGCCCGCGAAGAAACCGCCGAGCGGGTACTGCTTCCCGAGCGCGAGCACCTGATCCAGCAGACCGCGCTGATCCAGCAATTCGACGGTGCGCGCGTGTACGCCGAGCGCACGCACCACCTTGGTCGGCTCCGCGTCCTTCTCCAGTACCAGCGCGTCCACGCCGCGCATGCGCAGCTCACTGGCCAGCATCACGCCGGTCGGTCCGCCACCGGCAATGATCACATCAATCATGGAACCCCTCTTTCGACATACCGCGAGACCACACCCCGCACTGCCCTTATTTCCGCAGGTACTGGCTTCGGCTGGAGATTCTGCAGCACAACCGGGGTCTTGCCGCAAGACCCGGGGTGCGATATATGTTGAAAGGGATGAGGAGTGTATTACCTCCTTGCCTTTCTCTTCAGTCCTGCTCCGGGCGCCGCACCAGCTTGCCGCAATCCATGTCGACTCGAATCGGTTCGCCCCCAGCATGTTCGAGGGCGGCGTCCGTCTGATCTGTCGTGCCGGATTCCGGCGGTTCGTGCTGTCGGCCGAACGACATGACACCTGTTAGTCGGTATGCAGTAGGTCCAGGGTGTCGAACTGGTGCGTGGACCAGATGCGACGCGAGGGTTCCTCGGGGTAGGGCCGGGTCGTCGCCTCGGCGTTGTAGACGCGGGTGGTTCGGGTGTGCGGATCGTAGGGTGCCCAGCCTGGTTCGCCCGTGGTCGCGAAGGTCACCCAGTCGGTGCGCATGCGGTGGGAAACGTGGGTGATCTCGTTCGCGGCGTTCGGGTGTGCGGATCGGTGCGCGCGTACCTCGCCGCTACCGAGGGTGCCGAATATGAGGAGAAAGTCGAGGCAGTGTGAGGCCCCCTGTTCCCGGTTGAAGCTCCAGCACAGTTCGTAGAGCCGCACCCGTCCGCCTCCGGCGTGCGCGGCATCGGCCAAGTGCAGGCTGGGCATCCGAAACAGCCAATCGGTGTTGAGGAGTTCGTAGCGTTGCTCGGGTGTGGCGTCCGGGTAGGCGGTGCGGTAGATGCGGTCGGTGTCCGTGGCAGGTGCGAGATGGTCGAAGGCTGCGGTCATTTGCGCATCGGTCGGCTCGCCGCCTGGCCGGGAGGTGTACAGCCGGTATTCGTCGCGGGTGTGGCCGATGAGCAGGTCGATATCGTGCGCCGTGCCGTGGGCGAGTGCACGCCATGGCGCATCCGGGATCAGGGTGCCGTCGACGACAGGTGAGAACGGTGTGGGTGTGAGCGCCATGGGACCCCACGATTCGACGAATTCCGGCATCTTCTGGATCACCACCTCCGTCGCGTCGGTGAGTGCGCGCGGTGTGAAACGGGCCAGCTCACCGACGGTGGCCCGCACGCCGAGTTGCGCGGCGATCGTCGTGGAGATCGCGGCGGCGAGCCTTTCGGAGAAGTACGTGCCCGGCATGCTCTGACTTATCGCACGGCGAAACAACCCAGCCGCCATCGGCATAACGAGCAGAGCAGCAATGCACGCAGCACCGGCGGACTGGCCGAAGACGGTGACGTTGTCCGGATCGCCACCGAACGCGGCGATATTTTCCTGGACCCAACGCAGCGCGGCGATCTGGTCGAGAATGCCTCGGTTGTCCGGAGCTTCGGCGATATGAGCGAAGCCGTCGGCGCCGACGCGATAGTTCATGCTGACCAGCACCACACCGGACCGGGCCAGTGTCGCACCGTCGCAGTGCGGATTGGCGGAGTTATTCTCCAGGAAGGCGCCTCCCTGGATCCACGCCATCACCGGCAATCCCGCGGCACCGAGGTCAGGGGACCAGACGTTGAGCGACAAACATTCGGCCGAACCATCATCGACGCTGCCGGCCAGCGATGACATCACCGAACCCGTATGGGCCACTTGGGGAACCGGTGGACCGAATTCGAGCGCGTCACGGATGCCATCCCACCGCAGTACCGCAACGGGAGCGCCGAACCGACGTGAGCCGACCGGTGGCTCGGCATAGGGGATGCCGCGGAAGACTGCGAGGGTATTCTCCCACCTGCCACGCACAACTCCTGCAGCCGTGCGTATTTCAGGTTCGATATGCACTCGGCGTACTCACTTTCCCTCGATAGGTCATCTGCGGGGTGGCTCGCAGTCTTCGGCGAGCGCTCCAGCCCCTGCTCCACCTCACTCGTCGCCCAAACCCGCCCGCAGCCACGAACACAGGTCGAACCCATCAGTGCGCACCATCGGGTTTGAATCCGATTGACTCTCAATAGCATTCGGCACACATACGGCGGGGTGTGGATCGAAAAAGCGTGGAAGACAACGGAACTCGATATCGCGCTGCGCCGCGCCCGAATGTTCGTCAGCCATTGCTATCGACGGTCGAACGGCAAGTGGTCGATCATGTAGCGTTCCAACTCCGCGCCCTCATCGTGCGGCATAGGAGCGGGCTCGAGGTTCGAGTAGCGCCCACAGTCGAGCTGGGTCAGTCCAGACAGAACTCGTTGCCCTCGGGGTCGGTCATCACGATGTGGCCGGCGCTCATCGGGGGACCGGGCTCGTAGCGATGTACCCGTGTCGCTCCCAGCGCGACCAGCCGGTCGCACTCGGCCTGCAGCGCCGCCATCCGTCCCTCGCCCTGCAGTCCGGGAGCCGCACGGACGTCGAGGTGGACGCGGTTCTTGGCGACTTTGTCCTCCGGCACCTGCTGGAAGAACAGTCGTGGGCCGTGCCCGTGCGGGTCCTCGATGGCCGATCTCGTATTGCGCTGTTCCGGCGGTACACCGATACGAGCCAGGAACTCCTCCCATGCGGCAAGCGGGTCGGCATCGGCGGGCAGGTCGACTCCGGGCGGGCCGGGGTGGACGTAGCCCAGTACCTCGCGCCAGAAGGTGGACAGTGTCCTCGGGTCGTGGGCGTCGAAGGTGATCTGGATGTGCCGGCTCATCGGGTTGCTCCGTTCGTTGCGGATTTCATGTGCAGGTAGAGGTCGCGCAGCAGGCAGACCTCGGACAGGTGGTGGATCAGCTCGCGGTGGATGTGCAGCACCAGATCGGCCATCGGCAACTCGGGGAAGGGCTCCTTCGCGCCGACCGGGACCCGGAGCCCGGCCTGGCCGAGGCCGCGCACCCCGGCCAGCCAGACGTCGAGCTGGGCCTCGAGTTGATCGAGCGCAGTGGCCGCACTGGGCGCGTACTCCCAGGTCTCGTACGACACCGCCGGCGCGCCGAAATGTGCGGCGTTACGCGCCGCCAGCACGCCGACGATGACATGACCGAGTCGCCAGGCGACCGTGGTGAACGCCGCGGGGACCGGCTGAGGGAAGGCGTAGTCGATCGTGAAGTCCCCGGCACCGACCTGCACGGGCGCGGTCGAGCTGCCGCGTGGCCGCACGCTCCAGGCGTCCGGCACCGGCGACCAGAAGTACTCGTCGTCGGTGAGGCCGTCGAGCCGGGCTCGGATCTGATGGTTCCAATGGAACTCCCACTGCTCGCGCAGTGTCCGGTTCCAGTCGAGTTCGTCTGCATCCATGGAGTTACCCTGACACGGCTAGCGGACAGAATCGGTCCGCTATGTCTGACAGTTGGGCGGCATGGACGTGGAGCGGGGTACGACGGAGCGGGTGCTCACCCTGCTCGGGCTGCTGCAGCAACGCCAGGTCTGGACCGGTCCCGAACTCGCCGAGCGGCTCGGGGTCACCCCGCGCACGGTCCGGCGCGATGTCGAGCGCCTGCGCACGCTCGGCTATCCGGTGCATGCCAGCCAGGGTATCGGCGGCGGCTACCAGCTCGGCGCGGGGCAGGACCTGCCGCCGCTACTGCTCGACGACCAGGAGGCGATCGTCACCGCTGTCTCGCTACTCGTCGGCGCGGGTGGCGCGATCGCCAGCGCAGGCGACGCAGCACTGCGGGCGCTGACCAAGCTCGATCGGGTGCTGCCCGCCCGGTTGCGGCATGAGGTGCGCGCGCTCTCCGGTTCGGTCGAATCCTTCGGCGGCGGCCGCACGCCGGTCGACCCCGAGGTGCTCATGATGCTGGCCAGAGCCTGCCGCGACGAGGTCGAGGCCGGCTTCGACTACCCGTCCGGAAACGAGGTGCGGCGGCGGCAGGTCGAGCCCTACCGTCTGGTCGCCTCCGACCGGCGCTGGTATCTGCTCGCCTACGACCTCGATCGCGATGACTGGCGCAGCTTCCGCGTCGACAAGATGACCGAAGTGTCGGCCCGGACCTGGCGCTTCCGCCCGCGCCCGGCGCCCGACGCAGCGACATATGTGCAGGAGAGTGTGGCGAGCCGGGTTTACCCGCACCAGGCGCGCTTCCTCGTGCACGCCTCGGGCGACATCGTGCGTGCGCAGATTCCAGCGTCGGCGGCCGTCGTACGACCGCGAGGAAACGAGCGCTGCGAGGTACTCGGTGGCGCCGAAAACCTCGACGCCGTGCTCATGCACATACTTCTACTGGGGCACGACTTCGAGGTACTCGACCCGCCAGAGCTCGGTAGGCGCTGTCGCGTGCTGGCGCAGCGACTGCTGTCGGCCGGTGCAACGATGCCGGACGTGGAGAACTCGTAAGCCGCGACCATCGCCAAGATAGGTGCAGCACAAGGCAATACAGCACGGCATCACCAGCTCGGCCCGGTGGCCTGTGCGACCCGGTCGCGCCTCGGTGTCGAAGACCGGCTCGAATCCAGCTCCCCGCAACGTCTTGGCGGCTACGGGTGTGAGTAGTTGAGGCACAGAAAGTGCCGCTTAGATTGATCTTGCTTGGGTCTGCCTACTTCGCGGGTGCTTCGAGCTGACGGGGCACTGTGTCGGCGCGTAGCTCGCGCAGGTCGGGGATGTGGTTGTAGAGGGTGCGTGGGGAGACGCCCAGCAGCTTGGCGATCGAGGTGATCGAGCGGCCGGGGTCGGGCAGCAGGTCGCGGGCGGCGCGGATGACCCCGGCGCAGCTGGGTCCTCCTTGCCCCTGCCTCCGGGCATGACCCAGATACGCCAGAAACCGCCGCCGGGTGATCTTGGGGCCTGTGGGTGGCGTGCTCCTTGATGAGGCGGGTCCAGCCAGCCGTGCAGGACTTGCCGCATGCGGTTGTAACAAGTACAGTTACGATTAGAATCGAGGGGCACGGGAGGTGGAGTCCGACATGAGTGCCAACAGCAGGCTGGCCATCGCGGCGCACGCCCTGATGTGGATCGGGTTGTATCAGCGGCGTGGCCACGAGGTCGCCACCTCCGAGCAGATCGCGACGAGCGTCAACACCAACCCCGTGGTGATCCGCCGCCTGCTGGGTGAGCTGCGCAAGGCTGGCCTGGCCGATTCACGGCGAGGTGCGGGGGCGGGCTGGACGCTCGCGCGGGACCTGGCGGCGATCACCCTGCTCGACGTCTACCAGGCGATCGAGCCGGGACCGGTCTTCGCCCTGCATCGCGCGACACCGGACCCCGAGTGCGTCGTGGGGCACGGCATCGTGCCGGCGATGACCGCCGTGTACGACGACGTGGAGGCCGCCCTGTGCAGGGAGCTGGCCAAGACCACGCTGGAGGACGTACTGCGGGACGTCTTGAAAGCCGCCTGACCTCGGACCGCGCACTTCCTCTAACCGAGGGGAGTCGCGTTCCACGCCCACCGATGTAACCAAAATGGTTATGTCAATGAAGAGATAGAGGACAAGGACAAGGACGATGACAACAGACACTCAGACCTCACGGGCCGTGGCCGAGAAGTTCCTGGAGCGCCTCGGCCGGCAGGACGGCGACGGCATCCAGGAACTGTTCTCCGAGGAGATCGACTGGTATGTCCCCGACAGCACCGCGCTGCCCTGGACCGGGCGCCGTACCCGCCGGGAGGAGGTCGCGCCGTACTTCACCACGATGTGGTCGCACTTTGCGCCCGGCCAGAGCAAGGTCGTGCTGGAGCGCTTCATCGTCGACGGTGGTGACGTGGTACTGCTGGCGGTCTTCACGCACACCGCCGCACCCACCGGCAAGGAGTTCACCACACCGGTGGCCCTGCACCTGTCGATCGAGGACGGCCGGATCGCTCGCCTGCATGTGTACGAGGACACGCTGGCCGTCGCCGAGGCGTTCAACGCCGGCTGAGCGGAGAGACTTCAGGGGCCCCTGCGGCCCGGGGCAGCCGGGCATGTGCGCAGAGGGTCAGCCGAGACACGGCCGCAGCTGTCGGCGGCTCTCTCCCGGTCGCGTACAGGCCTCCCAGTCGTCAGACCAGGTGGTGCTGAGCCGCGCACTCCTCGGCGGGCCGACGCGACTCCTCAAACGAATCAGGTTGAAACGGTGCTCCATGCAAACCACGAGCATCGGCAACACGGAAAGCGGAACGAACCATGAACGAAAACAACCTCCACGCCCAGCGCGAAGCAACAGCCCTCCAATACTTCCGCCTGGTCGATGCCGCCGATCCGGCACTCCTCGAACTCTTCACGGACGACGCGCAGATGTTCTTCCCGAAGTTCGGAACCGCCAAGGGCCTGGCGCAGATCGGGGCCTTCGCCCAAGGCTTCGCGCGCGGCATCGCCGACATCGAGCACGACATCGCCCACTTCAACGTCCTCACGTCCGGCGACTACGTCGTCGTGGAAGGGGCCGTCAGGGGAGAGACGACATCCGGTGTGAAGTTCCCCGACGGATCCTCAACCTTCGGACTCTTCTGCAACGTGTTCGAGTTCCAGGGCGAAAAGATCAAGAGGCTACACATCTACGAAGACCCCGACTTCGCAGGCACCCACACAGACGGAGCGTCCTGGGGTCAGTCCGTACGCGACAGCATGTAGCCGACCGACTGGCGACGGTCTTCTCGAAGTACAACGACCCGTCTCGACCTCACGGGGCAGCAGCGGCCGGTCCTTCACCCGCCGCCGTGACAGCGCGGGCAACCGGCGCACCGCGGCGAGCACCCGCCGCCCGGCCGGGGCCGCGCCGAGCGTATCCGACTCGCCCAGCAGGGAAAGGACCGGGCGCACCGTGTTGTAACGCAGGGCCAGCTTCTCCCGCATCGCCGCCTCGGCCGACCCGTCGTCCTCCGGCACCAGAGCCTCCACAGTCGCGACCGCCGCCGCGACCGCCGTACGCGACACGGCATCTCCACCGCGGCCCACAGTGCGCCCACGTCCCGGTCGGTCCCTGCCTCCGCGACCAGGTCCAGCTCCTCGGTCAGGATCTTCGACGCCTTCGCCAGGGTGCGCGCCCGCTTCTCCAACTGCGGCAGCATCAACCGGTCCCGATCCGACGCCCGCCGTGCGGTGCTGACCAGCCGAGTCGCCATGAGCACCGCGAACAGGTCCAGCGCGTCATCAATCGCCTGCGCCTCCAGCTGGCGCACCACCGCCATCAACAGAGCGGTCTGCCGTGGCTCCGGCGCCCGCTCGATCGTCTGCGCCTTGCTCAGCTGCCCGTACCGCCCCCTACACGCTGCATCAGTTGCGTCATTCCCGGCTCACCCACGCTGCCGAGGAGGGCGCGCCGACTCCGGTGTTGATGAAGTTTGTCGGGGCACACCTCGGTGCGCAGCCTGGTGAAGTACACGCGGGTATCCGACGACGGGTTGTGGCGGTATCAGGCCGACAGCGACCTGGCCGCGAGGCGGCGGGGTCGCTGATCGAGAGCCGGTTTGCGGTGGGAGTGTTCAGAGTTCGTCGCTTGGATGCCGCCTGAGATGTCCGGAGTCGAGCGTGGTAGACGGTCTCGTATTCCTTGGGTGTGGCAGATTGTTGTCCCACGTCATGGTCCGCTGACTAGTACAGCTGAAGGGGATGGACTATCCGTTGTGTGCTTCGAGCTCGGTCGCCAGCGTCTGTTGGGTGGCCGCCCACGACGCCAGGAGCGCTAAATTGTCAGCGGTCGGCGTGCCCGCGGGTGCGGTGTAGACGTTGAGGTGCAGGCCGGGTTCGGCGGGCAGTTCCATCGACTCGACGTCCAGGTCGAGCTGGCCCACTACCGGATGGTGCACACGCTTGCGTCCGGACCGGTGGAGCTGAACGTCCTGCGATGCCCACCGCTGTCGAAATAGTTCACTGCGTGTTGATAATTCACCGACGAGGGCGATCAGCTCCTCGTCGTGCGGATTGTGGCCGGCTTCCATGCGTAGCTTCGCGGCCACATCGCGGGCGATTCGGTCATAGTCGACGAAGAACGTTTTTGCCGCTTCGGGATTCAGATACACGAACAGCGCGGTGTTCGCCGGCCGTCGCGTGTCGGCCAGCACCGGTGAATACAGCGCGCGGGCAAGGTGATTCATGGCCAGCACGTCATAACGGCCGTTGCAAATCCAAGCCGGCGCATCGGTGATGGCGTCGAGCACCTGCTGAAGCGCCGGACGCACCGTCACGGCGGGTCGTCGGCGGCGTGGACCGCTGGGCGCCCCGGATTGGCGCGCGAGGTGGAACAGGTGGTCGCGCTCGGCCTGGTCAAGTTGCAAGGCAGAGGCCAACGCGTCGAGCACCCCGTCAGAGGCGCCGGTGAGGCTGCCGCGCTCCATGCGCACGTAGTAGTCGACTGATACCCCCGCCAGCAGCGCTACCTCCTCGCGACGCAGGCCTTTGACCCGACGGTTGCCGCCGTAGGCGGGCAGGCCCGCTTGCTCGGGTGCGATGCGGGCGCGACGCGAGCTGAGAAACTCCCGGATATCGGTTCGTAGATCCATCGTGGCCATCCCCTCACCGTAAGCCCGTCCCGCAGTCTTAAGGGAGGCACTGCGGGTACCCCAGCACTAAGAACGCCACATGCGCAGAGTGTCAGGTCCATTAGGCAAGGGTGGTTCTCTCAGTACCTGTATCACGAGGGGCTCCCTGCCGGCCGCAAGGCCTGCTTAACCTGTGGTCGGTTCCCGGCTGAACGCAGGGAAAGCAATGGGCCAGACGATCTTTTCTGAAGGAGCATGTCTAGTGCAAAAGCGCAAACTTGGACAGCAACTCGAAGTTTCAGCCCTGGGGCTCGGCTGCATGGGCATGAGCTTCTTCTACGGTGCGACCCCGGACTCAGCCGAGATGACGAAGCTGCTGCGGGCGGCAGTTGACCGCGGCGTGACTTTCTTTGACACTGCCGAAGTCTATGGCCCTTTCACCAATGAAGAGCTGGTCGGTCAGGCGCTGGCGCCGGTGCGCGACCAGGTGGTGATCGCCACCAAGTTCGGTATCAAGCACGGAGAGAACGGACCGACCCCGGCGTCGGGGGTCGATAGCCGACCCGAGCAGATCCGCCGAGTTACCGAGGCCTCGCTTCGGCGCCTTCGAACAGATTATATTGACCTTTTCTACCAGCACCGCGTCGATCCCGACGTGCCCATCGAAGAGGTAGCGGGCACGGTCAAGGAGCTGATTTCCGAAGGTAAGGTCAAGCACTTCGGATTGTCGGAGGCCGGCGCGACGACGATCAGCCGCGCCCACGGCGTGCAGCCTGTGACGGCGCTGCAGAGTGAATATTCGCTCTGGACGCGAGACCTCGAAGGCGAGGTGATTCCGACCTTGAAGAAGCTGGGCATTGGTCTTGTGCCATACAGCCCGCTGGGCAAGGGCTATCTGACCGGCACCATCGACTCCACGACATCGCTGGCCGACGACGACCTCCGCCGCATGCTGCCGCGCTTCAATCCTGAAGCACGACAGGCCAATCAGGCACTGATCGACTTGCTGCGGCAGATTGCCGACGACAAGGGCGCTACGCCGGCTCAGATCGCTCTCGCCTGGGTGCTGGCGCAGAAGCCGTGGTTCGTGCCGATCCCCGGCACCACCAAACTACATCGTTTGGAAGAGAACCTGGGAGCGCTCGACGTCGAATTGACGATCGTCGACGTGGAACGCATCGAGGCGGCCGTGGCGCAAGTCAAGGGTGCGCGCGTCCCCGAACAGTTCACATCGATGCTCGGCCGCTAACCCGCTCGAATTCCGCACCGCCTCCGGGATCGAGGTCGAACCGACATCGTCGACGAGCACTGCCTTGACGCCAAGCGCCGCGACGATCAGCGTGCGTTCACCGGCGAATCTCTGCGGCCAAGCCGGGTCGGAGGCTACGACCTTGATTACGCGCTTCTCCACTCTACCGATCAGCTCCACGGTTGCGATCGTATCGATCGGGCATCCGGAAGGGTTTGATCGCGTGGTCCGGTGCCCGGTCACCAGCGGCATTGCCCTGGGCACCGACCGGGGCTCACTCGTCGGCGGGGCGTCGGGATCACGCAGCGGCCGGTGTGTTCCGCCGAGGTCGAGTAGGTAGCCGAGGTACCCAGTTTTCATTGGTTCCGTTGGTAATTCGTTTCGTGTGTGCAAACCAAACGAAAACGGAACTCTGGCTGACGGATTGCCAGGCCTCAGCGATGCCTGACCCCCGATAATGTTCACTTATCGGGGGTCAGATCCAATGGGTTGGCGGTCGAAGCACTTGGAGAAACATGGATTTAGTTTCGTGTGAATACGTTGGCAGCACACGAAACAAACGCTACGATTCCGCGGTGTCCAACGTTTGCAGCTACCCTGGATGTGCTCGACCGATTACGCGCGGGGGCGGGCCAGGGCGGCCCTCGGAATACTGTGATCACCCGGAGCACACCCGGTGGCGCGCTTGGCGAGAACGGCAACGGCAGCAACAGGAATCGCAGACACCGGCGGCTGCCGTCACTGTGACGCAACAGGGTCCGGTGACGGTGGCTCGGTTGCGCGCCGATGAACTGCTCACCCAGTTCCGTGGACTGGCAGATCAATTGGGGAACACGCTCAATGCGGCGGTGGCCGAGCTGTCCACGCTTGCCGATCCGGCGATCGCCGAGGCGCAGGTGCAGGCCGTGCAGGCCGATGCGGCACGGCGCATGGCCGAGGCCGAGGTCGCCACGGTGGCCGCGGATCAGGCGCGCCGCCAAGCGGAGGAAGCGCGCGCGGCCGCGGAATCGGCCGCCGACGATGCGGCCGGCGCAGCCGAACACGCGGAATCGCTGGTGGCCGAAGCGGATACGGCGCGGTCGGATGCATTGCGCGAGGTCGAACGGGTCACCAAACAGGCCGCCGAGGATGTCTTCGCGGCACGCAGCGAAGCCGATGCCGAAATCCGCACCATCCGTCGCGAAGCGGCCGACGATGTGGAACGCGCGCGGCAGCAGGCCACCGAGGATGTGGAACTGGCGCGCCGGAAGGCGACGACCGAAATCGAACAGATCCGCCGCGAGTCCGCCCAGCAGATCACCGCGGCCGGTGCCGAACGCGATCTGGCAGTACAGCGGGCGGCCGATGCCGAGCGCGCCATCGAACGCGCCGAACAGGCCGTGGCCGAACGCAATCAGGCTGTCGCGGAGGTGCGCACGGAACTGAACCGACTGCGCGAGGAACTGGATCGCACGCGCAGTGAACTCGTCGAGGTGCGCCGCACGGCAAGTGCGGAGGTCGCTGCGGTGCGTGCCGAATCGGCGGCCGCACTCGATCGGGCACGGCGCGAAGCCGCGGAACGGTTGGCCACGCTGGACGACGCCCGCGCCCAAACCCTGGCCCGCGCCGAACGCGCCGAACGCCAGCTCGACCATATGGTCGCCGAATCCCGCCAGAGCCGAACCGGATCGGCGGCCGACGGCGCTCCCGGATAGGAGCGATCAAACGGGCACCCCGTCGTCAGGGCCTTGTCCGGGTACCGATTCGGATCGACAGGTCTCAACTGTGCAACTGCGCGTTGAGTCGTGCGGCCTGTCGCGTGAGGTGGTCGCGTTCGGGCAGGCTGGACGCCGAGCGGGCAGCTTCGCTGTAGAGCCGTGCCGCGGTTACCGGGTCACCGTCACGTTCGTGCAGGTACGCCGCGACGGCGGCGTAGCGAGGCAGGGCGGGATCGAGCTCGGCCAAGGCGGCCAAGCCGGCCCGCGGGCCGTCAGCCTCACCGACCGCGACGGCCCGGTTGAGGCGGGCCACCGGGCTGTCGGTGAGGCGCACCAGTTCGTCGTACCACTCGACGATCTGCACCCAGTCGGTTTCCTCGGCCGTCGGGGCATCGGCGTGCAGCGCGGCGATGGCGGCTTGGGCCTGGAACTCGCCGAGACGGTCGCGCGTGAGGGCTGCCTGGAGCACCTCGACGCCCTCGGCGATCAGTCGGGTGTTCCACAGACTGCGGTCCTGCTCGGCAAGAGGTACGAGCCTGCCGTCGGGGCCGATCCGTGCCGGGCGCCGTGCGTGGTGCAGCAGCATCAGCGCGAGCAGGCCCGCGACCTCCTCGTGGTGGGTCTTGGCCGCCAGCTGGCGAGTCAGCCGGATCGCTTCGCCGGCGAGATCGACATCACCGGAATAGCCTTCGTTGAAGACCAGATAGAGCACGCGCAGCACCGTGGCGACATCACCGGGCTGGTTGAATCGGACGCCCGAGACGGTCCGCTTGGCCCTGCTGATCCGCTGGGCCATGGTCGCCTCCGGCACGAGGTAGGCCTGCGCGATCTGACGTGTGGTCAGGCCGCCGACCGCGCGTAGCGTGAGCGCGACGGCCGAAGCCGGTGTCAACGATGGGTGTGCGCACAGCAAGTACAGCTGCAACGTGTCGTCCACCGCTTCGCCCGGGCCGGGCACGGGCTCGGCCTCGACGAGCACCTCACGCCGCTGCCTGGAGGTATCGGCACGGGCGGCGTCGAGGAACTTGCGCCAGCCCACGGTGACCAACCAGCCCTTGGGGTCCCGCGGTGGATCATCCGGCCACACCCGCACCGCTTCGATCAGGGCGTCCTGCACGGCATCCTCGGCCGCCGCGAAGTCGGCTCCGCGACGGACGAGAAGCCCGATCACCGTGGGGGTGAGGGATCGCAGCAGGACCTCATCCACCGTCAGTCACTCCGTGATGGTCGCCGGCGCGGTCAGGAACGGGCGCAACTCGAGCCACTCGTGGATCGGCTTCCCACCCGCCCCCGGCGCCGCGGACAATTCGCCGGCCAGCTCGAGCGCCCGCTCGTAGGTCTCGACATCGATCACCATCCAACCGGCGATCAGGTCCTTGGTCTCCGCGAACGGGCCGTCGGTGACCGGCGGTCGGCCCTCACCGTCGAAGCGGACGAACGTGCCCTCCGGGGCAAGCGCCTGACTGTCGACGAACTCGCCGGTGGCCTCGAGCCGCGCGGCGAAGTCCTGCATGTACTGCACATGGGCCGAAAGCTCCTCCGGCGTCCACTGGTCCATCGGCACGTCGTTGGCCGGCGCCGGTGCACCTCGGTAGTGCTTGAGCAGCAGGTATTTGGCCATCGTGTTCTCCTTGGTACGGTACGGCCCATTCTGGCCGGGTTCACTTCGGGGACGTAGCGGCGGGCGCATTCTCGACATCCCACCGCGAAATTTTCTGGCGGACTCCGAAAACTGCGCTCAGGCGCGCTGACGCTCGTCCCGCTGCTGCACCAGCTCCTCGACCGCGCTCGGCAGAGTCGTCTCGAAGTCGATCAGCTTCGCCCACGTCGGGGTCACCACAATCCGGACCATGCCGTCGTAGAGCGAACGCACCTCCGCCTCCCAATGAACCCGTTGCTCGGGCGTCATCTCGTAGGTGCCGTTCATCTGGAGATACTCGTCCGGGATGCCATCGACGAGGTCCAACTCGGCCCGGCCGCGGATGAGCAAGATCTTGGGCGGGTGCACTTCGGTATCGATCGTCATGGCAACCATCGGATTCTCGCGCAGGGCCGGGAGCTTCGGGGCGTTCTTCGACGTGCACATGACGATCTGCGAACCATTCCAGGTGAACGCGATCGGGACATTGCGGGGTGTGCCGTCCTTGGCGACGTAGGCCAAACGGGTCAGGTCGCGAGCCAACAGTTCTCGGCTGATCGGTCGGTTCAGAACTTCGGTGATCTCGTTCGGTTGCATGGTTATCCCTCTCATTGTCGTCTTCTCGGTCGGCCGTCTTCTCGGTCAGCCCATCGTGGCCGCTGCTGTCCCTGGGACGGAGTGGGCGCCACATTCTCGACATTCGGAACCATGCTGAGTTCTGAGTTCTTGAGTCCTGGGTCTGCCTCCGGTGCGCCAACACTCCAAGCCGCGTGAAACCTGCACTCGCCGTTGAAGGATAGGGTTCCCCGTGGCTGTTATTCACCGCACGATCATGTCGCCCAGCAAGCTCGAACTGCTTACCGCCTGGTTGCCGACTCGGCCGTGATATCGAGACGGCGGGGCGGTCCAGGCGATCAGCGCATGACCGCACACGAGCGGCGGTGGTGGTCCTGGACGGCGATATGTCCACGCTACTGCTCGCATTCGGGCTGATCGCGCTCGCGGCCACCACCATCGGAGTCGTGGACGCGACGCGGACAGCGGGCGACCGGTCGGCCTACGAGCGCGAAGACCACGCGCTGAACCCAGCCCGCGTCACCGATGCCATCGTCTATCGGGGAGTGACGCGGTCGACGACCTACCGACTCGAGGTCGACACCGGCATCGAGCGACACCCCGAGTTCCCTCCGACAATACGATCCTCGCCGCAGCGACACCTGGATCGGCTGTCGAACTGGAGATTTGGCGCGATCAAGTCGTTGCGGTGCGCTGGAACGAGATCCGCGCCGAAACAGTCGACGCGCCGACGGCGGATTTCGGTACTGCGATCGGCACCTCGCTCATGGGATTCGGCTGTGCGCTGCTCGGGTTCGGCGGTTGGCTCGTCGAGCGGAACCGTCGAGCATGGCGGCCGATGGTCGAAGCCGCGCTGGTCGCGGCGCTCCGCGAGGATTCGTGGTGATGGCTGGCTGCTGCTGCGAGACCTGTTGCGCGAGAACCCGCTCGCTCGACACGCGCCGCTGATGCTCGTAGCCGCAACGGTGGGTGCTCGCCTGCGGTATCGCAGCGCTGGTACACCGGCACGATGCACCACGACACGCTCAGTCGGCGTAGAAATACCGCGACCCGAAAGCAAACACCCGGTTATCCGCGTCCAGGGCCCATACTATGGAGCTATGCCCGAAAACGAGAGTGCGGGTCTTGGGGGTTCGCTTGCCGACGGGGCGCGGCCGGCGGTATTGGTCGCCGGCATCGGCTCGGTGGTTCTCGGAGTCCTGATAGCCGTGTGGCCGGACAAGACCGAGCGCATGGCAGAGTTGTTGTTCGGCCTATACCTACTAGTGAGCGGTGCGATACAGCTGATCATCGCGATAGGCGCCCGGTTCGGGGCAGCACTGCGGATGTTCGTATTCTTCAGCGGCGTCACCTCTTTGGCATTGGCTGTGATGGCCTTCCACAGCGCGAATTCGATCCTGTTGCTCGCAGTGTGGATCGGCCTCGGCTGGGCCGTGCGCGGAATCGCACAGGCGACCGTTGCGGTCTGGGCCGACGAGTTGCCCGAGGGTGGCTGGCAAGAGATGTTCGGATTGCTGACCATGATGGTCGGATTCACCATGATCGCCCTGCCGTTCGATTCGCTGGACGTACTCGGCATGGCGGCAGGTGGCTGCGCGATCGTGATCGGCATGCTGGAGATTCTCACGGTCGCGCGCGGACGCGGTGAGGTCGACCCGGTCGGGGCGGCCAGGCGTATCCCGGCCGCGCCGAACTGAACTGGCGCACATCCGAGTTGGCGCGCGATCGCCCTGGCGCGATGATCATGGGGCGGGTTAACTATCGATCATGGCACGCACCGATAGCGGTTCGGAACTGATCGTCGTCACCCACGGTGCCCGAGCGGGCATCGATCCCCATGCGGTGCGTGAGAGTCTCGCGGCACAATCGAGGCTGGTCGAGTTGCTGCCGGAAGGTGGTGCGCCGGTGCGCATCTTCGGGCCGCCCAATCGGCTGCCGCAGCGGATCGCGGGCACCGCTCGAGAGGATGTGGGCGCGGAATACCTGAACTACTTTGCCGTGCGCGGGGTCAGCGATGAACTCGAGGCGATCGCGGACCGACTGCGCGCCGACGACGCGGTCGAGGCGGCCTACGTCAAACCGCCCGCGGAACCGCCGATCGCACCACCGGTCGTGCTGGGCGATATCGTGGCACGTCGGCTCGAGGACGCGCCACCCGTGACACCGGATTTCCAAGCCCGACAGGGTTATCTGGACGCCGCGCCACAAGGTGTGAACGCACGCTGGGCCTGGACCCGACCAGGCGGTCGCGGCGCGGGCGTGCGCATTGTCGACGTGGAGGGCGCCTGGCGGTTCAGCCACGAAGACCTGCTGGCGAACCAGGGCGGTGTGATCGGCGGTGCCCCGTCGGCGGATGCGGGCTGGCGCAATCACGGCACCGCGGTGGCCGGGGAGATCAGCGGTGATGTGAACACCTTCGGCATCACCGGCATTGCCGCCGATGCCGCCATCCGCGCGGTCTCGGTATTCGACGCGGGCTCCGCGGCCGCCATCCGCACCGCGGCCGACGCGCTGACCGCGGGCGACATCATCCTGCTCGAACTGCACCGGCCCGGACCCCGCAACAACTTCCAGAACCGTGAAGACCAGGCCGGATACATCGCGATCGAATGGTGGCCCGACGACTGGGCGGCCATCCGATACGCGATCGGACGTGGGGTCATCGTGGTGGGCGCGGCGGGCAACGGTTCGGAAGACCTCGACAGCGCCCTCTACGACACCCGACCCGCCGACTTCCCGACCTCATGGCGCAACCCGTTCCGCGGCGCCGCCGCCGACTCCGGCGCCATCCTGGTCGGTGCGGGCGCCCCGCCACCCGGATTCCACGGCCGCGATCACGGACCCGCACGCTCGCGACTCGCCTTCTCCAACTACGGATCCCGCGTGGACGCCCAAGGCTGGGGCCTCGAAGTCACCACCACCGGATACGGCGACCTGCAGGGCGGCGCCGACGAAGACTACTGGTACACAGACACTTTCAGCGGAACCTCCAGCGCATCCCCGATCGTCGTCGGCTCTATCGCCAGTTACCAAGGCTTGGCCGCCGCGGCCGCCGGCCGCAAGACACCGTCGGAGGTACGGGCCCGACTCCGCGCAACCGGTTCCCCTCAAGTCGACGCCCCGGGCCGCCCCGTGACGCAGCGGATCGGCAACCTGCCCGACATCCAGGCCATGATCGCACCGTGAACCCGCGGCCGCGTCGCGTCGACGCGCAGTAACTATCGCGCCGCGCGCCGACCGACCGGTTGTCGCACACTGTCCGGGCCTCGCGCACAAGGACGCACCGCGCGACGCATCGAGCTTTCCCTCCGATGGTGTGTGTCGGGGCGCGGTGTGCGAAGTGACTTGTCGGTTCGCGGTGGTGCGCGGGTGGGGTGGAAACTTGCGGACAACACCGGGTGACGAAAGGTGAATGGCACGTTGAACTCTCAACGCGAATTCGGGACCGGCCCTGGGCGACCCGAACCGTCGACGAGATGGCGGCCGGGCCGCTGTTTCTGCCCTGACCTGGGCAGACGCTGCGGATAGCGGTCACGGCAGATGCGCAGGGACACAGTCGAAATGGGACTCACCCGCCAGCATTGGGGGGTTCACCGGTGTAATGCCGACCGAAAATTTCGGTAGCGTTCGGCGGCGCGGCAGGGCTGGGTGCTGTCGCGACCGGAGATCGATGTGACGCCGAGGAGACTGTGGTGGGTGTCGTTACTGTCCGCGAAGAGCAGGCAATTCAGCGGTTGACCGACCGCTTGGTCGACGACTACCCGGCCGATCAGGTGCAGAGCGTGGTGGGCACCGCGCGGCAGCGGTTCGAAGGCCATCCGGTGCGGGAATTCGTCCCGATTCTCATCGAGCGGATCGCGCGCCGTGAACTGGCGGCATCGACACCAGAGGCCGAGTCCGAAAGCATTGTCGCGCAACCGAACCCGAGTCGCCAGCCCGATCCGGCGCGGGGGATGAGCCGGATCGTTGCGTCCCGCGGCAAGCTGGTCGCCGACAAGCGGCTCATGGCACTCGCGGCGGCGGTTGTGGTCGTCGTCCTCGCGCTGGTGGTCGGCTTCGCGGTGCGACAGCCCGACCAGCCCGCGGCGGCCGGCGCGACAGCAGCGCTGACCACGGTGCACGGTGTCGTCGGCTCGGAGAAGATGGCCTTCTTCGAAGACCCGCGTGTTGTGGAAGCCTTGGCCCGCAAGGGTGTCCGAGCTGAGGTCGATCCGGCCGGATCGCGGCAGATCGCGACCTCCATCGATCTCGGGAAGTACGACTTCGCGTTTCCGTCGAGTGCGCCTGCGGCGGAACGGATTCAGCGGGCACGCAATATCAGCACAAAGTACACGCCGTTCTCCTCACCCATGGCGATCGCGACCTTCCAGCCCATCGCCGATCTGCTGACCGCGGCGGGTGTGGTGCGTCCGGGGGCGGTCCCGACCTTCGATATGGCCAGGTACCTCGAACTCGTGCGCACCGATGTCGAATGGGACAAACTCCGCGACAACACCGTCTACCCGGTGCACAAGAACATCCTGGTCTCCACGACGGACCCACGGACCTCCAACTCGGCCGCCATGTACCTGGCCATCGCGAGCCACGTCGCCAATGACAACACCATCGTGCAGGGCCCGGCCGCCGAGCAGGCCGTGCTGCCCACGGTGTCGCGATTGTTCGTGCGCCAGGGCTACACCGAGAACTCCACCGACGGCCCGTTCCGCGAGTACCTTGCGACGGGTATGGGCCCGACGCCCATGGTCTGGATCTACGAGGCACAGTTCGTCGAGGCGACCGTCCGCGGCCAGATCAAACCCGGCATGGTGCTGGCCTACCCGTCCCCGACCGTGGTCTCCCAGCACACCCTGGTGCCGCTCACCGCGCCCGGCGATCGTATCGGCCGCCTGCTGGCCACCGACCCGGACCTGCAGCGCCTCGCCGCCGAACACGGTTTCCGCACCAGCGACGCCAGCCAATTCGCCAAGGTCGCCGCCGACAACTACGTCCCGGTGCCCGCCGACGTGATCGATGTGATCGACACACCCACGATCGACACCCTCGAACACCTGATCGACAGCGTCACCAAGTCCTACAACTGACGTCGCAGCCGCAGCGCCGGGCAGATCCGCAGCCTCACGGCCGCCGCGTGCCTCGGTGCTGGGCCGGTTTGCGCCGCCTTTCGCCAGGGCAGCTACCGGCGACCCGTATGTCCAGGTCATGACCGATTGCCGAGGCGGCGCGATCGGAGGATCGTGGAGCATAAAGCGGGCATATCGGATCGGGGAGGCCGAGTAGCGGGGGTCGGGGATTCGAGTAGCCGGACACTCGTGGCACGGGGATCTACTCGGGCCAGGCTAGGGGAGGGAGAAGAAAGGAGCGTCCTCATGAGCGGGATGTTCACCAGGACGGCGAGATATACCGCCAGATATGCGGGTCCATATCGGTCGGCGCCGACGGTCGGGACACACGGGATGGTGGTCTTCGGGACCGGCACCGACTGCTATTTCTCGCATCGGCCGATGTTCTTCTCGCCGTTCGACTTTCAGGTGCTGCTCGATATCGAGTTGGACCAGCACGGCAGTCGGGCGCTCGGCGCCGATCGACGCACCGGATTCCGCGGCGGCCACGCCTTCGAACCGGCGGACCTCGCACTCGCCGACCTGGATCCGCGCACCGCTCATCCGCGAACCACGTTCCGGGGCAACCTTGTTCGCGGTCATCTCGAGCGCGGCGGCATCGTGATCGCACGTGACGTCATGGCCACCGTGCGCAACATCGTGTCCTTCACCCAGCTCGATCCGCACCCCCTGCGGACTGCGGAACTGCTGACCCATCTGTGCTTCGGCAGGGAGGGCAAAATGTATGTGGCGCACCGCATCGTGCGGCGGCCGAGCTTCGACCAAATCGTCTCCGCCCGGCTCATCCCCGGCACCGTCACCGACCTGCTCGGCGCCCCGCTATCCGTGGATGTCACCGAGCTAGTGTTCGACCAGGCGCAGCCGATCATCCTGGGACAGCGCGATTTCGCCGGCCAGCGACTGCGGATCGGCGAGACGGCGGTGGCGGCGTTCCATGCGACCGACACCGCAGGCGGCCGGCAAGGTTTCCTCGTCGACATCGCCATCGAGCGACAGCTCTACCTGGAGGTCGCCGACCTGGTGTGATGTCAATACGCCGGAGGTAGCTGTTCGAGACGGATCCGATCGGGGCGCGAATCGGTCGGTGGGGCCGCAATACAAGCCCTGACAAATTTTGCCTGGACCATCCGCACTTTGCACCGCATCGAGCTCTATATCGAGCCATGGAACACCGGCTCGATCCGCGTCGCGGAATCCGGCGGATACCTGCGCGAAGGTCTGCTGCACAGCTACGAGGAGATCGGCGGCACCCGACGCGACATGTTCCTCTACGCTGCCACGCGCGACTCGGGCACATCGTGAAACACGACATCGCCGCACCCGAGTAGGGTGCGGCGATGTCGTGACGGGCTCAGCGGACGAAAGTTGATGCGCGGTCGGACAAGTCGAGCAGCATTTGCGGGATGATGCCGAGCAGTACGGTGGCGCCCGCGGTGAATGCGACGACTGTGGTGGTGAGGAATGGTGCCGCGACGGTCGGGGCATCGGTGGGCGGGTCGGTGAAGAACATCAGGACGATGACGCGGATGTAGAAGAAGGCGGCGATGGCGCTGGAGATGACGCCGACGATCACCAGGTAGCCGGCGCTGCCGGAGGCGGCGGCTTGGAAGACCGCGAACTTGGCGACGAAGCCGCCGGTCAGGGGCAGCCCCGCGAAGGACAGCAGAAACAGGGCGAAAACCGTTGCCAGCCAGGGGGAGCGGCGGCCGAGGCCCGACCACTGGGACATGGCGGTGGCCTCGTCACCGTCGGCATCGCGGACCAAGCTGACGACCGCGAACGCACCGAGCGTGCCGAGGCCGTACGCCAACAGATAGAACAGGATCGCCGAGGTACCGGCCTCGTTCGCCGCAACGAGACCGGTCAGGATGAATCCGGCATGCGCGACCGAGGAGTAGGCGAGCATGCGTTTGACGTCGGTCTGGGTGATCGCCATGACCGCGCCGATCACCATGGTCGCGATGGCGATGGCGGCGAGCACCGGACGCCAGTCGTCCCGCAGACCGGGCACGGCGATCTGCAGCACCCGCAGCAGCGCGCCGACTGCGGCGATTTTCGTGGCCGCGGCCATGAACCCGGTAACCGAACTGGGTGCACCCTGATACACGTCTGGCACCCAGGACTGGAACGGCACCGCGCCGATCTTGAACAGCAGCCCCACCGCCAGCATTGCCACACCGAGCAACGCCAGGGTGGTGTTCTGCGGATGCTGGGTTATCGCGTCGGCGATCCCACCGAGCTCGACCGTGCCTGCCTGCCCGTACAGCAGCGCAACGCCATAGAGGAAGAACGCGGACGAAAACGCTCCGAGCAGAAAGTATTTCAGCGCGGCTTCCTGCGAGAGCAAGCGCTTGCGCCGAGCCAGCCCACAGAGCAGATACAGCGGCAGCGACAACACTTCCAACGCCACGAACATGGTCAGCAGATCGTTCGACGCCGGGAACAGCAGCAGCCCACCGATCGCGAGCATGGTCAGCGGGAACACTTCGGTCGTCGCGATACCCGCACGGACTGCGGCCATTTCACCCGCGCTGCCGGGTACCGCGGAGGCCTGCGGAGTGAACGCGTCCACGCCGCCGCCGACGGCGGCCGCGGCAACACTCCACGTCCCGGGACCGGAACGCACCTGCGGTCGCGGCTCGGAACCGCGTTCGGCCATGAACAGCAGCGCCAGAATCGACACGACCAGAATCGTGCCCTGCAAGAACAGCGTGACACCGTCGATCGCCACCGCGCCGACCATCACGGTCGCCTCGGTCCCGGACAACCGCACCACCGCGACCAGCGCCGCCACCAACCCGGCCAGCCCGAGCGGCACCTGGATGGCATACCTGTGGCGGCGCGGCGCGAACGCCTCGACGAGCACCCCGACCACCGCCACCCCGAACACGATCAGCATCGGCGACAATTTGGCGTATTCGATGCTCGGTGCGGGCATACTCGCCGCGAGCAGACTACTCATTTGTGGGCACCTCCGTGATCGGCCCCCGCTGCGGGGATCGCGGGCGTCTTCGGCGCGGGATCATGGACGCCGATGGTGGTCAGCGTCTGACCCACCGCGGGATTGATGAAGTCCAGCACCGGTTTCGGGTAGATACCGAGGAACAGCAGCGCCGCGATCAACGGCACCACCACCGCCAACTCGCGCGGCACCAGGTCATAGAGGCGCTCGTTACCCTCCTTGACCGGTCCGGTCATCATCCGCTGGTACATCCACAGCACATACAGCGCGGCCAACACCAGCGCACCGGTCGCGATCACCGCCGCGAATCCATATCGGCTGAATGTGCCGAGCAGCACCAGGAATTCGCTGATGAACGGTGCCAGTCCCGGCAGCGACAGCGTGGCCAGACCGGCGATGAAGAAGGTACCCGCCAGCACCGGCGCCACCTTCTGCACCCCGCCGTAGGCGGCGATGGTCCGAGTTCCCCTGCGCGACACCAGGAATCCCGCGATCAGGAACAGCGCCGCGGTCGAGATCCCGTGATTGACCATGTACAACGTGGCCCCGGTCTGCCCCTGACTGGTCATCGCGAAGATGCCCAGAATGATGAATCCGAAGTGCGAGATCGAGGTGTAGGCGATCAGCCGCATCACATCGGTCTGTCCGATGGCCAGCAACGCGCCGTAGATGATGCCGATTACCGCGAGCGTGATCACCAGGGGCGCAAAGGTTCCCGAGGCATCCGGGAACAGCAGCAGGCAGTAGCGCAACATGCCGAAGGTGCCGACCTTGTCGACCACCGCCATCATCAACACCGCACTCGACGGCGTCGCCGCCACCGCCGCATCGGGCAGCCAGGTGTGCAACGGCCACAGCGGCGCCTTCACCGCGAAGGCGAACATGAATCCGAGGAACAGCGCATTCAGCACCGCCGGGCCGGCGCCGAGCTGTCCGGCATTGGCCGCCGCCACCACGGTGCGGAAATCGAAGGTGCCCGACGAACCGGATCCGAGCCCCTGTCGCGCGGTGAGCACGTACAACCCGATCACCGCGGCCAACATGATCAGACCGCCGAACAGGTTGTACAGCAGGAATTTCACCGCCGCCCGGGAGCGCTGCTGGCGATGGGCCAGATCGGCGCTGCGCGGCCCGAATCCGCCGATGAGGAAGTACATCGGGACGAGCATCGCCTCGAAGAACACGTAGAACAGCAGAATGTCGAGCGAGACAAAGGAAATCAGCACCATCGCCTCGACGAGCAACGTCAACGCGACATAGGTGTGCGACACTCGCCGCCCGCTGCCGACCTCGCGCTCATCGTTCCAGCCGGCCAGGATCAGCAGCGGCACCAGCGCCGCGGTGAGCAGCACCAGCACCAGCGCGATCCCGTCCAACCCGAGGGTGTAGCCCGCGCCGAAGGCCGGAATCCACTCGTGCGATTCGACGAACTGATATTGCGCCCCACCGGGTTCGAAGCGCACGGCCAATATGATGCCGAGCACCAGCACCGCCGATGCGACAACGAATGCCAGCCCGCGCGCCAGGGTGCGCTGCGATGCGGGCAACAGCAGCACCACCACCGCGCCGACAACCGGCAATAACCACAGCGTGGTCAACCAGGGAAAGTCACTCACCAGAGCCTCACTGCCAGCAGGGCGGCGGCAACCAGTGCCGCGCCGGTGAACATGGACAGGGCATATGACCGGACGAAGCCGGACTGCACTTTCCGGATTCGCCCGGACAGCCCGCCGATCAGTGCGGCGGTGCCGTTGACGATGCCGTCGATGCCGCGATTGTCGAGGAAGACCAGCGACCGGGTCAGATAGGCGCCTGGACGCATGAATACGCCCTCGTTGACCGCGTCGCCGTAGAGATCCTTGCGAGCCGCGATCGTCAACGCCGACACCGCTTCCGGTGCGGTCTCGGGAACCTCACGCTGTGCGAACTGGTTGTAGGCCAAGCCGATTCCGACGGCGACCACGAGCAGCGCCAGCACGGTCACCACGCCCGCGGGCACGACCTCCTCGCCGTGATGCGCTCCGACCACAGGTTCGAGCCAGTTCTGCAGCGACGACCCGAAGACGAACAGACCACCCGCGGCCACCGAACCGATCGCGAGCAGAATCATCGGGCCGGTCATCACCGCGGGTGCCTCGTGCGGATGGGTGTCAGCCCCCGCGGCGGAGCCGCGTAAGTGTTCAGGCCAGCGAGGCTCGCCGAAGAACGTCAGCATCATCACCCGCGTCATGTAGAACGCGGTCAGCCCGGCACCGAACAGCGTGACCGCACCCAGTGCCACACCGCTTGCGCCGCCCTGGTTGAACGCCGCCTCGATGATTCGATCCTTGGAGAAGAATCCGGCGAACGGCGGGACTCCGATGATCGCCAGATAGCCGAGCCCGAAGGTGACGTAGGTGACCGGCAGGAGTTTGCGCAGTCCGCCGTAGCGGCGCATGTCGGTCTCGTCGTCCATCGCGTGCATGACCGATCCGGCGCCGAGGAACAGCCCGGCCTTGAAGAAGCCGTGGGTGAGCAGATGCATGATGGCGATCGCGTATCCGGCCGGGCCGAGGCCTGCGGCGAGCACCATATAACCGATCTGGCTCATGGTGGACGCCGCGAGTGCCTTCTTGATGTCGTCCTTCGCGCAACCGACGATGGCACCGAACAGCAGTGTCACCGCGCCGACCAGCACCACACCGAGCCGCGCATCGGGCGCGAGATCGAAGATGGGCCCGGAGCGCGCGATCAGATACACACCCGCCGTCACCATGGTGGCCGCGTGGATCAGCGCGGAGACCGGTGTCGGACCCTCCATCGCGTCACCGAGCCAGGACTGCAGCGGCACCTGCGCGGATTTCCCGCACGCGGCCAGCAGCAGCAACAACCCGATCGCGGTGAGCGTCCCCTCGCCCGCCTGCGGCGCGGTCGCGAACACCGAGCCGAAGTCGATCGAGCCGAAGGTCGCGAACATGGTGAACATGGCGATCGCCAACCCCATATCACCGACCCGGTTGACCACGAACGCCTTCTTGGCCGCGGTCGCCGCGGTCGGCTTGTGGTACCAGAAACCGATCAACAGGTAGGAGGCCAGACCGACGCCTTCCCAGCCCAGATACAGCACCAGGTAGTTGTCTGCCAGCACCAGCAGCAGCATGGCCGCCAGGAACAGATTCAGGTAGGCGAAGAACCGCCGCCGTCCCGGATCGTGGTTCATGTAGCCGACGGAGTAGATGTGGATCAGCGATCCGACGCCGGTGATCAGCAGCGCGAAACACACCGACAGCTGGTCCAATTGGAGGCTGAAATCCACCTGCAACCCGTCGACCGGCACCCAGCTGAAAAAGTCCTTGTGGATTGCGCGGGCGGCATCGTCGCGGTCGAGCATGTGGAAGAACGCGACGACGGCGAAGCCGAACGAGGCCAGCGCGGTGGCACAGCCGAGCAGATGCCCCCACTTATCGCTGAAGCGCCCGATCAGCAGCAGCACGACGGCACCGGCCAGCGGTAGTGCGGGCAGCACCCAGAGCGTTGCGGTATCCACGTCAGAACTTCAGCAGGTTGGCGTCGTCGACCGAGGTCGAACGGCGGGTGCGGAAGATGGTCATGATGATGGCCAGTCCGACGACGACTTCGGCCGCGGCCACCACCATGGTGAAGAACGCGAACACCTGACCGTCCAGATTCGAATGCAGCCTGGCGAAGGTGACGAAGGCGAGATTGACCGCATTGAGCATCAGCTCGATGCACATGAACACCACAATGGCGTTGCGCCGCAGCAGCACACCGGCCGCGCCGATGGTGAACAGCAGGGCGGACAGGAACAGGTAGTTCTCAGGATTCACCGCTTGCCTTCCTCGTCTGCCTCGCGGGCGGGGGTTTCGGGCTCCTCGACGTCCGAGGCGAAGGTCGGGGTTGTGCCGACCGAGATGACCGCCGCCTCGGTGAGCGCCCTGGTGCGGCGATGCCGCAGGATGGTGCTGACCGACAGCTCCTCGAAGGATCCGTCCGGCAGCCGCGCCGGAATATCGACCGCGTTGTGCCTGGCGTATACACCGGGCGTCGGCAGCGGGGTGGCGCGATCGGAGGGCCGGGCCGGGTCGTAGGCGCTGCGGAAGCGGCGGCGTGAGAGTTCCCGCTGATCCGAACGCGGTCCGAAACTCTCCCGGTGCGCCAGGATCATCGCGCCGATGGTGGCGGTGATGAGCAGTGCGCCGGTGAGTTCGAAGGCCCACACATAGCGGACGAAGATCAGTTCGGAGAGTCGGCCGATCACGTCTTGATATGCGAATCCCTTTGCCGGATAAGTGATTCCGGAGTTGCGGATGCCGTTGGCGATACCGCTGATCAGCAGCAGCCCGAAGCCGAGACCGACCGCGGCCGCCGCGAGCCGCTGCCCGCGCAGTGTTTCCCCCAGCGATTCGGGGGAGTCGACGCCGACCAGCATGAGCACGAACAGGAACAGCATCATGACCGCGCCGGTGTAGACGACGATCTGCACGACGCCGAGGAACAGCGCGTCCTGCGCCATATAGAAGGTCGCGAGCACGATCATGGTGGCGGCCAGGCAGATCGCCGAATGCACGGCCTTGCCCGCGAAAACCATGCCGAACGCGCCGATCACGGCGAGCGGGCCGAGAATCCAGAATTGGACGGCCTCGCCGGTGGAGGTATGGGTCAGTGGCTCTGCCGCCAATGTTTGGGCGGCCACAATGAATTCGGTCACCGCGTGCCTCCTTCCGCACCCGCGGCGGCGGGCTCCCTGGGATCCGAACCACTTTCCCCGCCGGGGACATTGCCGCGGTAGTAATCGCCTTCCGTCGCACCGGGATACATCGCGTGCGGCGGTGCGGTCATACCGGGCTGCAAGGGGGCGAGCAGCCGGTCCTTCTCGTAGATCAGATCGGCGCGATTGTCATCGGCCATCTCGTACTCGTTGGTCATGGTCAGCGCCCTGGTCGGGCATGCTTCGATGCACAATCCGCAGCCGATGCAGCGCAGATAGTTGATCTGGTAGACCTGTCCGTAGCGCTCGCCCGGCGAAAAGCGTTCGGTCTCGGTGTTGTCCGCGCCCTCGACGTAGATCGCGTCCGCGGGGCAGGCCCACGCGCACAACTCGCAGCCGATGCACTTCTCGAGACCATCCGGATGCCGATTGAGCTGATGGCGGCCGTGATAGCGGGGCGCGGTTGGCACCTTCTGTTCCGGATAGGACTCGGTATTGGGCTTCTTGAACATGGTCAGGAAGGTGACGGCGAAGCCGGTCAACGGTTCCAGCAGTCCTGCCTCGGGTTCCGGACGCCGCGTCGATGGATCCGGCAGCGGTGGCGTCGGGAAGCCGAGGAAGACCGCGCTGCCCGATTCGGTCGAGGCGGGTTGCTCGACCGCTGGCGGCGCGCTCTGTTTGCGACCGGCCCGAAGGAACATCAGCACGATCAGTCCGGAAATGATGATTCCGCTGATCACCAGCAGCGGCGTCTGAATCCTGTAGCCCTCGTTCTGCAACACCCGGGCGGTGGCGACCAGCATCACCCACAGCAGCGAGGTCGGAATCAGCAGCTTCCAGCCGAGATTCATGAACTGGTCGTAGCGCAGACGGGGCAGCGTGCCGCGCAACCAGATGAACACGAACAGGAACGTCCACATCTTGGCGATGAACCACAACGCCGGCCACCAACCGGAATTCGCGCCGTCCCACAGGTTGATCGGGAACGGTGCGTGCCAGCCACCGAGGAACAGCGTGGTGGCGAGCGCGGAAACCGTTGCCATATTGATGTATTCGGCCATCATGAACATGGCGAATTTGAGCGAGGAGTATTCGGTGTGGAAGCCGCCGACCAGCTCGCCCTCGGCCTCGGGCAGGTCGAACGGCGCACGGTTGGTCTCACCGACCATCGACACGCAGTAGATCAGGAACGAGGGCAGCAGCAGGAAGACGTACCAGGTGCCCTCCTGCGCCTTCACGATCCCAGAGGTGGCCATGGTGCCGCCGAGCAGGAACACCGTCGCGAAGCACAGCGCCATCGCGATCTCGTACGAGATCACCTGCGCGGTCGAGCGCAACCCGCCCAGCAGCGGATATGTCGAACCCGACGACCACCCCGCGAGCACGATGCCGTACACGCCGATCGAGGTGATGGCCAGGATGTAGAGCACCGCCACCGGCAGATCGGTGAGCTGCAGTGCGGTCCGGTGGCCGAGGATCGAAACTTCCGGCCCGATCGGGATGACCGCGAACGCCATGAACGCGGGCACCACCGAAATGACCGGCGCCAGAATGAAAATCGGCTTGTCGACGATGGCCGGGACGATATCTTCCTTCAGCGCCATCTTCACGCCGTCGGCCAGGGCCTGCAGCGTGCCCTTGGGGCCGACCCGGTTCGGTCCGATACGCATCTGCATCCAGGCTACGATCTTGCGCTCCAGATACACCGCCATCATCGGCGTGAGCAGCAGGAAAGCGAAGATCGCCAGGGATTTCCCGATGACGAGCCACAGCGGGTCGTGGCCGAAACCGGCGATAGCGTCAGGCCCGGAGGAGGCGGCTTGCGTAACCACGGAGGGCCAAGTGGACGCCGCAGTGAACACAGAGAGATCACTCATGGCGGTGTTCCTTCATCCTCTCGTCGGCGCGGTGCAGCTGCACCACACCGCCCGGCTGGGTGGCGAGCTGTTCGTTGACCGAGCAGCCCGGCGAGTTCAGCGGCAGCCACACGACCCGATCGGGCAGATCGGTGATCAGCAGTGGCAGCGTGATGGTGCCGCGATCGGTGGCGACGATGATCGGATCGTCATCGGCGGCACCGATTTCGGCAGCGGTGCCGGGGGACAGCCGCACCACCGGCGGCCGCGCGACACCCGCCAGATTCGGCTCGCCGTCCTGCATGCGCCCCTGATCCAGCAGCATGCGCCAGCCGGACAGGATGGCGGTGCCGGGATTGGGTTGGGTCACCGGATGCGGCCGATGCGCGGGCGCGGGCACCGGCGGACCGTCCCAGGCGCCGAGTTCGGCGAGTTCGGCGCGTGCGGATTCGGTATCGGGGAGGCCGAGCGCCACCGCCATCTCGGTCGCGATGGCCTGCAGCACCCGCTGATCCGACAGGGGTGCGGGTTCGCGGCGCACCATCGAATCGCCGAGTGCCGCATCGAATTGCCGCGGCCTGCCCTCCCAAGTGCGGAAGGTGCCGGATTTCTGCATTGCCGAGGCCACCGGGAAGACGACATCGGCGCGTTCGGTGATCGCGCTGTGCCGCAGCTCCAGGCTGACCACGAAGCGAGCGGCGTCGATGGCCTCGAGCGCCGCCTTGGGGTCCGGCATGTCGGCGATCTCGACGCCGCCGATGACCAGTGCGCCCAGGGTCGGCGCGGCCTCCAGAATGGCTGCCGTATCGCGGCCTGCGGTGACCGGCAATTCCGCGACGTTCCAGATGGTGCGAACCTCTTGGCGCGCACGGGGATCCACGACCGGTCGGCCACCGGGCAGCAGGCCGGGCAGCGCACCCGCCTCGACCGCACCGCGTTCACCGGCGCGCCGCGGCACCCAGGCCAAGGCGGCACCGGTTTCTTCAGCGAGCCGGACCGCAGCGGACAATGCGCCGGGGATTCCGGCCATCCGCTCACCGACCAGCACCACCGCACCCGGCTCACGCAACAGCTGTGCGGCCGTCGCCGAAGCGGCGGCGTCGGTCTCGCCGGTACGCATGGCATCGAGCAGATGAGGTTCGGCCCCGGGCACGGCTTGCAACAGCGTGCCCGACATCCGGTCCAGCCCGCGCGAGGAGTAAGCGGCGAGCGAGAAGATCGGCAGACCGCGCTTGCGTGCCGCCTTCCGCAGCCGCAGGTAGATGATCGGCGACTCCTCTTCCGGCTCGAGTCCGGCCAGCAGTACGACCGGCGCGTTCTCCAGGGCGTCGTAGTCGACAGTGACACCCTGTCCGGCGATACGGGCGGCGAGGAAGTCCGCCTCTTCGGCCGAATGCACGCGGGCGCGGAAGTCGATGTCATTGGTGCCCAAGGCAACTCGGGCGAATTTGGCGTAGGCGTAGGCGTCTTCCTCGGTGACGCGACCGCCGATCAGTACGCCCGCACTGCCGAAGGCCGACGCCAGACCCTCGGCTGCGGCGGCCAATGCCTCGGACCAGGACGCGGGGGCGAGGTTGCCGTCCCAGCCGCGCACCAGTGGTGTGGTGAGCCGGTCACGCTCGGTCGCGTAGGTGAACGCCCACCGCCCCTTGTCGCAGTTCCACTCCTCGTTGACCTGCGGATCGTCACCCGCCAAGCGGCGCAACACTTTTCCGCGCCGATGGTCGGTGCGCTGTGCGCAGCCCGATGCACAGTGCTCGCAGACACTCGGGCTGGACACCAGATCGAAGGGGCGGGCCCGGAACCGGTAGCTGGTGCCGGTGAGCGCACCCACCGGGCAGATCTGCACGGTATTGCCGGAGAAGTAGGAGTCGAACGGTTCGGCCTGTGCGGTGCCGACCTGTTCGAGCGCACCGCGATCCATGAGTTCGATGAACGGATCTCCGGCGACCTGCTGCGAGAAGCGGGTGCAGCGGGCACACAGCACACAGCGTTCCCGGTCCAGCAGCACCGCCGTGGACAGCGGAATCGGCTTGGGGTAGATGCGTTTCACGCCGTCGAACCGGGTTTCGGGGCGGCCACTGGACATCGCCTGGTTCTGCAGCGGGCATTCACCGCCCTTATCGCAGACCGGACAGTCGAGGGGGTGATTGATGAGCAGCAGCTCCATCACTCCCTGCTGGGCCTTGGCGGTCGGAGGTGAGGTCAGCTGAGTGCGCACGATCATGCCGTCGGCGACGGCCATGGTGCAGGAAGCGACCGGCTTGCGCTGCCCCTCTACCTCGACCAGACACTGACGGCACGCGCCGACCGGGTCCAGTAGCGGATGATCGCAGAAGCGCGGGATCTGGATGCCGATGAGTTCGGCGGCCCGGATGAGCAGGGTGCCCGCGGGCACACTCACCTGGGTGTCATCGATGGTGACGGTGACCAGGTCAGCGGGAACGAGTCCGCTGGTATCGGTATTCACGGTGGCGGGCCCACCCGTCACCCGGCCACCACCTCCCACGGAATCGCTGCGCGATGCTGTACTCATTTGGTTACTCCTTCGGCCCAGGCGGTGGATCGCGCGGGATCGAACGGGCAGCCGTCGAGCCGCAGATGGTCGACGTATTCCTCGCGGAAGTACTTCAGCGAGGAGATGATCGGGCTGGCCGCACCGTCGCCGAGTGCGCAGAACGATTTGCCGTTGATGGTGTCGCTGATATCGAGGAGCTTCTCCAGATCCGATTCGGTGCCGCGGCCCGCCTCGATTCGCTTCAGCAGTTGGACGAGCCAGTAGGTGCCCTCGCGACAGGGCGTGCACTTGCCACAGGATTCGTGGGCGTAGAACTCGGTCCAGCGCAGCACCGCACGCACCACACAGGTGGTGTCGTCGAAGATCTGTAATGCCTTGGTGCCCAACATGGATCCCGCCCCGGCCACGCCCTCGTAGTCCAGTGGCACGTCGAGATGCTCGTCGGTGAACAGCGGCGTCGACGAACCGCCCGGCGTCCAGAACTTCACCTGATGTCCGGAGCGCACACCACCGGCATAGTCGAGCAGTTCGCGCAGCGAAATGCCCAGTGGCGCTTCGTATTGCCCCGGCCGGGCCACGTGCCCCGACAGCGAGTACAGCGTGAAGCCCGGGGACTTCTCACTGCCCATGGACCGGAACCAGGCCGTACCGTTCAGGATGATGGGCGGCACGCTCGCAATGGATTCCACATTGTTGACCACCGTCGGGCAGGCATACAGACCCGCGACGGCCGGGAACGGTGGCCGCAGTCGCGGCTGGCCGCGCCGCCCTTCCAGCGAATCCAGCAGCGCGGTTTCCTCACCGCAGATGTAGGCACCGGCACCGGCGTGCACGATGAGTTCCAGGTCGTAGCCGGAGCCGAGAATGTTCTTTCCGAGGAATCCGGCGGCGTATGCCTGCGCGACCGCGGCCTGCAGCCGTCGCAGCACTGGCACGACCTCACCGCGCACATAGATGAACGCGTGTGCCGCCCGAATCGCATACGCCGCGATGATGACGCCCTCGATGAGGGTGTGCGGAGTGGCCAGCATGAGCGGAATGTCCTTGCAGGTGCCCGGCTCCGACTCGTCGGCATTGACCACGAGATAGTGCGGTTTGGTGACACCGTCCGGGCCTGTGCCCTGCGGGATGAAGCTCCATTTCATCCCCGTCGGGAAGCCCGCGCCGCCGCGGCCGCGCAGACCGGCGTCCTTGATGGTCTGAATGACCTCATCGGGTTCCATCCGCAAGGCCTTGCGGATGGCCTGATAGCCGTCGTGGCCGCGGTAGTGCTCGATGGTCCACGACTGCGGGTCGTCCCAATACCGGGTGAGTACGGGAGTCAATGTCATGTTCACTCCTCGCCCGGCTTCGGTTCCGGCGCTCGCATATTCTGTTCGTGTGCAACCCGCAGACCGGCCAGCGTCGCCTCGCCCGCCGCACCGTCGAGCACCCCGGGGCGCTCGTCCGGGAAGCCCGCGAGGATGCGCGCGGTCTGCTTGAACGTGCACAGCGGCGCACCGCGTGTCGGTGTCACCTGCTCGCCGCGGCGCAGCGAATCCACCAGTGCGGCAGCCGATTCCGGTGTCTGGTTGTCGAAGAACTCCCAATTGACCATCACCACCGGCGCGAAATCGCAGGCCGCATTGCATTCGATGTGCTCGAGGGTGACGGACCCGTCCGCCGAGGTCTCGCCGTGCCCGATGCCGAGCCGGCGCTGCAGGGTTTCGAGAATGGCATCGCCACCCATCACCGCGCACAGCGTGTTGGTACAGACACCGACGTGATAGTCGCCGGTGGGGGTGCGCCGATACATCGAATAGAAGGTCGCCACGGCGGTGACCTCCGCACCGGTCAGCCCCAGCTGTTCGGCGCAGAATTCGATGCCGGTTCCGGTGACGCAGCCCTCCTCGGACTGCACCAGATGCAGCAGCGGTAGCAGCGCCGAGCGCGGCTCTGGATAGCGGGCGATGATCTCCTTGGCATCGACCTCCAATCGCTCGCGCACGAACGGCAAGAAAGGTTGCGGCCGGGTGGACAGCTTCAACAGGATCTCGGTCATCGGTCAACTCCGCCCATCACCGGGTCGATGCTGGCGACGGAGGCGATCACATCGGCGACCATCCCGCCCTCGCACATCGCCGCCACCGCTTGCAGATTCGTGAACGAGGGGTCGCGATAGTGCACCCGATAGGGGCGGGTGCCGCCGTCGCTGACCATATGCACACCGAGTTCGCCGCGCGGCGACTCCACCGCGACATACACCTGTCCCGCCGGAACCCGAATGCCCTCGGTGACGAGTTTGAAGTGGTGGATGAGCCCCTCCATGGACGTGCCCATGATGCGGCCGATGTGCTTGGGGGAGTTACCGAGCCCGTCCGGACCCAGCTGCAGATCCGCGGGCCAGGCGAGCTTCTTGTCGTCCACCATCACCGGACCCGGCCGCAATTTGTCCAGGCACTGCTCGACGATCTCGAGTGACTGCTTCATCTCCGCGACCCGAATCCAGTAGCGGCCATAGCAGTCACAGCCGGTGGTCGTGGGCACATCGAATTCGTAGTTCTCGTAGCCGCAATACGGCGCTGCCTTGCGCAGATCGTGTGGCAGACCGGTCGAACGCAGCACCGGACCGGTGATGCCGAGGGCCATGCAGCCCGCGAGATCCAGGTAGCCGATGTTCTGGGTGCGTGCCTTCCAGATCGGATTCTGGGTGAGCAGATGATCCATATCGCGCAGCCGCTTGGGCAACAGCTTCAGCAGCTCACGGACCTTGGTGACGCCGTCGTCGGGCAGATCCTGGGCCAGACCGCCGGGGCGGATGTACGCGTGATTCATGCGCAGCCCGGTGATGGTCTCGAAGACATCCAGAATCAGCTCGCGTTCCCGGAAGCCGAACAACATCGGGGTGAGAGCGCCCAACTCCATACCACCGGTCGCCAGCGCGACCAGATGGGAGGAGATCCGATTGAGCTCCATGAGCATGACGCGCACGATGGTGGCGCGCTCGGGAATCTGGTCCTCGATATCGAGCAATCGCTCGACGCCGAGACAGTATGCCGTCTCGTTGAAGAACGGCGACAGATAGTCCATCCGGGTGACGAAGGTGGTGCCCTGCGCCCAGTTCCGGAATTCGAGATTCTTCTCGATGCCGGTGTGCAGATAGCCGATGCCGCAGCGGGCCTCGGTGACCGTCTCGCCCTCGATTTCCAGGATCAGCCGCAGCACCCCGTGCGTGGACGGATGCTGCGGACCCATATTGACGACGATGCGTTCCTCGCCCGCGCCGTCGAGGGTTTCGGTGACCGCGTCCCAGTCCTGGCCTGCCACCGTGACCACAGCGGGTTCGGGCCCGGTGTCGTTGTGGACGCCGGGCCGGGTGTCGATGTCGTTCATTACTTGTACGCCCTCCGCTCGTCGGGCGGCGGGATACGCGCGCCCTTGTACTCGACCGGGATCCCGCCGAGCGGGTAGTCCTTGCGCTGTGGGTGGCCACGCCAGTCGTCGGGCATGGTGATGCGCGTCAGCGAGGGGTGGCCGTCGAAGTGGATGCCGAAGAAGTCGTAGGTTTCCCGCTCATGCCAGTCGGTGGTCGGATACACGCTGAACAGCGACGGAATATGCGGGTCGGCGTCCGGTGCGGAGATCTCGACGCGCAGGCGCCGATTGTGGGTGATGGACATGAGGTGATAGACCGCGTGCAATTCGCGGCCCGCGTCGTCCGGGTAGTGCACGCCGTTCACGCCGAGGCAGAGCTCGAAACGCAATGCGGCGTAGTCGCGTAACACCTTGGCGACCGTCACCAGGTGTTCGCGCCGCACGTGCAGGGTGAGTTCACCGCGGAAGACGATCACCTTCTCGATGACGGTCTCCCAGCTCGCGCGGACCGCGCCGAGCGCGGCCTGCAATTCGGCGACGACCTCGTCGAAGTAGTCGCCGTACGGGGCTGGGGTGCTACCGGGCAGTATCACCGGACGGACCAGGCGGCCGTAACCGGAGGTGTCGCCGGAGCCGGTGACACCGAACATGCCGTGACGCACGCCGATCACCTCGGCCGACGGCGAATCCGCTTCCGGCGGTGTGCCTTCCGGGCCCGCGGTGGCCGCGGCGTCGACGAACTCCTGCGGCGTCGTGGATTCGGTATTTTCGGGGGAGTCGAATGTCATCGCAGCAGACCCTCCATCCGGATGGTCGGCGTGGCCGCCAGCGCCGCCGCTTCGGCGGCACGGATGGCCTCCTCGCGGTTGACGCCCAGTGGCATCTGCTGAATCTTCGCGTGCAGCGTCAGGATTGCGTTCAACAGCATCTCCGGCCGCGGCGGACAGCCGGGCAGATAGATATCGACCGGCACCACATGGTCCACGCCCTGCACGATGGCGTAGTTGTTGAACATGCCGCCCGAGGACGCGCAAACGCCCATGGCCAGCACCCATTTCGGTTCGGTCATCTGGTCGTATACCTGACGCAGTACCGGTGCCATCTTCTGGCTGACCCGGCCCGCGACGATCATCAGATCGGCCTGCCGCGGTGAGGCGCGGAACGCCTCCATTCCGAAGCGGGCGATATCGAAACGTCCTGCGCCGGTGGCCATCATCTCGATGGCGCAGCAGGCCAGCCCGAAGGTGGCCGGCCACAGCGAGCCCTTGCGCAGATATCCGGCGAAATCTTCTACCGTGCTCAGCAGAAAGCCGCTGGGCAGTTTTTCCTCGAGACCCATGTTCGACTAACTCTCACTTCCACTGTGCGTACGGCCCGACGCGGCGAAATGCCTTGTGGACCAATGCGTATGGGCGATCAGTCCCAGCTGAGACCGCCGCGGCGCCATTCGTAGGCGTAGGCCACCGAGACGTTGAAGATGAACAGCGCCATCGCGGCGAGACCGAAGAGACCGAGCGCATCGAAGTGGACAGCCCACGGGTAGAGGAACACGATCTCGATATCGAAGATGATGAACAGCATCGCGGTGAGGTAGTACTTCACCGGAAATCGTTGTCCGGTAATGTTTCCCGGCCCACCCGCGACGGCGTGCGGTGTCGGTTCGATGCCGCACTCGTAGGCCTCCTGTTTGGCCCGGTTGTAGCGCTTGGGGCCGACCAGGGCCGAGAGAATGACGGAGAACACCGCGAACGCGGCGGCGACCGCGCCGAGGACCAGAGTGGGCATCTCGATATTCACGACTGCACTTCCCCTCCTTGCGAGCTGTAGCTGGCGGTTGGGCGTCATGTCCCCCGACAGCGGCCCGGGGATGTGATGGTCGGCGTCGGAATCATGACGGCAGCTTCCGAGGCGGGCTGACGTCGTTGTCCGCCTCGGTCAGACTCGCCTCATGGCCTGCTCGCACCGCGCGGGTCCGTCATATCGAGGCCCGCGCCCATGTGAGCTACGGCACAGCCTACAACTGACGCGACGGTTCGACCGTTTATTCGATTGGGGTCTTTGATCGAAAACGGGACTGCTATATATGACTGAATCGGGGGTAATCCGACCCGTCGGATCGCTAAGTGATTGCGCTGTCACGTGACAGCGAAGTGCCCGCGTCCTCGGGGCGCGGGCACGATGTGACGGATGGGGAAGATGAGGTCAGGCTGCCGGTCGGTTGTGTAAAACCGCGACGACGGCCTCGGTGAGCCGGATCGGATCGATCGGATGGGCCACGGCGGCCTCGGCGCGCGACCAGTTCGCGAGCCAGGCATCGTCGGGGCGACCGGTGAGCACCAGAACCGGTGGGCACTGGTCGATCTCGTCTTTGAGCTGTTTGGCAATACCGAGCCCACCCGCCGGGGCGGATTCCCCGTCCAGGATGGCCAGATCGATACCGCCCGCATCCATCTGCTCGATGACCACGGGCGCGGTCGCCACCTCGAGGTATTCGAAAGCCGGCAGCTCGGGGTGCGGGTGTCTGCCCAGTGCCAGCATTACTTGGCGCCGAGTATCGGCGTCGTTGCTGTAGACCAGGACCCGCAGTGGGGTGGAACGAATCGCGTCGGCCACGCAGGGATGGTACGTCGGGGCGGGGGTGCGGCGTGGCAGGTTGGCGCAGATTGCTCAGCGCGCGTCGCGTTGTCGCCGGTCGGCGGCGTGGAATGCGTGCGGGGGCAAGGTAATCGAAAGCGGTTGCTAAGTTTCGGCCGGTAGCATCCCGAAAATGCGGGGAGATATCACGCGCGAACTCGTCGAAACCGACGTGTGGACCGACGAGATGGTGGGCCGGGCGGGCATTCCGGTGGTGGATGTTCCGTTCGTGACCATCGGCAGCGGGATCGGTTCCTTCGTCACCTACGACACCTTGCGGATCTACGGCGTTGCGGCGGCAGCGATGGCGGTGCTCGGGCCGCAGGAGGTGCCGTGGTCGTCCTATGAGTATCTGACGCGGGTGTCGCAGATTCCGCGCCGGGAGCGATTGCGCAGCGACTCGGCTTCGATGCCGGACAATATCTGGGGCTTTCCGTCCTATGCGGTGCGCGAGGCGCTGGCGGAGAAAACGATCCGACCGCTGTGGAATGTGTTCACCGAGCCGATCTTCAGCAATTACTACACGCCCAGGGCGGGGCAGGCGTTCGTCGCGATGGACCGGGAGTTCCATCGGATCGGATATGCGGGTTCGTTGCACAGAGGGCATGTGCGCATGGTGCGCAAACGCTATGGCGGTGGGTATTTCAGCGTCCTGACTCCGCCCGCCGGTGCGGCCCCGACCAAGCGGATCGCCTTTCGCAGTACATACGTCCATGTGGGTGTGGGTTATCCGGGGCTGAAGTTATTGCCGGATCTGCAGGAATATCGGGAGCGGTACCGGGATCCGACGCGCGTGGTCAATGCGTATGAACCGCATGAGCACGTCTATCAGGCACTACAGCGCAGGGCGGGGAAGGTGATGATCCGCGGCAGCGGGATCGTGGCCAGTCGGGTGCTGCAACGGCTCATCGATGACCGGGACAAACTGCGGCTGAATACCCAGATCCTGCATTTGTTTCGGCACTATGTGGCCGCCGCGCACGGACCGAATATTTTCAGTCGACGCACGGGCGGCGACGGATGGTCGTATCAGGGATTCAACTATCCGAAGTCGGTATGGGGCGGCCAGCTCAAGGCGAAAATGCGCACGCTGCAAGGGGAGCAACGCGCGCAGGCCTACCAGGAGATGGGCGGGACCAACACCCCGGTGCGCTCGAATTGGCAGGAGCAGCTGCGGCGCGGGCGTAAGGAGGGGTGGTACCAGGTTATGGCGGGCAGTGCGCGCGATCTGCGGCCCGTGCGGGGGCAGGGCGGGGTGATCACGACGATCGTGCCGGATCCCACTGCGGCGCTGCCGTTTCCGCCGCCTACCCAGCCCTTCGACATCTCGGCCGATTACATAATCGACTGCACTGGGCTGGAGGCCGATGTGCGCGAACATCGGTTGCTGGCGGATCTGCTGGATCATGCCGGTGCCGGTCGTAATCCGGTGGGGCGCATGGATGTGGCGACCACCTTCGAGTTGATCGGCACGCGAAGTGGCAGCGGACGCATCTATGCATCAGGTAGTGCGACGCTGGGTGGACCGTTTCCGGGAGTGGACACTTTCCTGGGATTGCAGATCGCGGCGCAGGAGATCGCGGACGATCTTGCGGCGCTGGGTTTCTGCCGGCGGATGGGGCCGCTGCGGTCGACTCGGCAATGGTGGTTGTGGGCGACGAACAAGAAGATCTGATCGATGCTGCTTACCTTGAACGGGCGGATTCAGACCCGCATACTCGTGCTCGGCGTTATCGGCTTGCTGGTCGCGGTGATCATTACGCCGGTCTTGCCGACCGGATCGCTGTCACTCGGCAATGCCTATCGGGTGACGTTGTCGGTGCTGCTGGCGACCGTGCTCGTCGGCGTATTGTGGGAATTGCTCTACCATTTTCTGCAGCAATTCCGGTGGGAGAAGGACTGGCCCACGCTGTTCGGCTTCTGGACCGTGATCAACGAGGCGGCGCTGATGTGGGTCCTCGTAGACCATACGACCATTGTGCTGCCGCGCGCACTGCATCCGTCACTGACAGCATTCCTCATCCAGTTCATCGTGACGTGGATCGTGTTCTGGCTCGTCGTGAACGGGCCGATGCGCGTGGTATTCCATCGCTGGCGGTTCCAGGGTGGGCGGTTCTTATGAGTCCGCAGCTCGAGGTGCTGTCTGGCGGCACGCATCTGATCACGAACAGTGGCGGCGTCGTACTGGTCGTTGCACACCGGTCGGATGCTGGGGCCGAATCGGATGCTGGGGCCGAAGCCGAATCGCCTGCGGCACAAACGCTGGCCGCCCTACTCGAGCTGGTGCGCGAGGCAAGCGCGCAGGAGCAACCACGCACCGGACGCAGATTCGCACGACTTGCCACTAACTGGTTGATGGGTCTGGACGAGGAGGACCAAGTCGAATTCGGGGTGATCACACCGAGCACGGCGGGAGTGGCGTTATTTCTGCACGGCGGTGTGACGGCGGTGCTGGAGACCTCGGGGCGCGCGGAAGTACTGCATGGCAGGGATGCGGGATTCACGGTCGACCGTGTGGTGATTCCGGCACCCGCTATCGGGATCGGGCTGTTCGTGGACGAGGACGCGGCGACAGCGTCTGCGTTACCGAGCCGCGGTATCGCCCGACTCGGCGAGGGAACGGTGCCCGGGTCCGGGGCAGTGCTGTGGTTCGGTGCGCACGCGTCAGCTCCTCGCGTATCGGCCGCGCTGCAGCCCGCCGGCACCCGGCCCGCGGGATCAGACATCGGCGGAGTCGGGGTCGGGTCGCCGCAGGACGCGTCATGGACGGAAGCAGTGAGAGTGGTGTCGGCGGTCCGGGTCGAGGATGCGGAACGGGGCGAACTCCCGGGGCCGCCGGTTGACCTGGTCGGTCCGGTAGCGAATCGGTCCGAAGGTGAGGTCGCGCCGCAGCCGGAGAGTGGTGCGGTGCAGCCGCCCATCGGGGGCGGATCGGCGGGGAAGGCGGCACCCTGGGAGCGTGCGTCCGCGATGGGCGTGGGAAATCTACCGCCGAGGGGGGCGGTTTCGGCTGCCGGGGAGCGGCGGCGAGTCGGGCTCCAGAAGAGATCCGAGATCGGTGTACCGGAGCCCGTTGCACCACTGGAAAACGGGATGGCATCTGGGCAGGGCAGTGGTAGGGCCGTTGTTCGGGGGTTCATGTGTTCGCGGCAGCATTTGAACGATCCGCGGGTGTCGTTCTGCGCGGTGTGTGGGATTCGGATGGATCAGCTGACCTGCGTGTTGACCGAAGGAGTGCGGCCACCGCTGGGGTTGCTCATGCTCGATGACGGGACGTCGTTCGTACTCGACAACGACATCGTCCTCGGGCGGGAACCCGAACTTGCCGAGGCGGCGCGGCGCGGTGCGCGGCCGATCCGGTTGCCGGACAGCTCGGGCGCGATGTCGCGGGCGCATATGGAGGTTCGGCTGGTCGAATGGGATGTCGCCGTTGTCGACCAGGGCTCGGCCAACGGCACCTACATTCGCATGCCAGGCCAGCAGGAATGGCTCCGCGCCGTGCCGAACCAACTGACCACCCTGGCCGCCGGTGCCCAGATCCTGCTCGGGGGCCGCATCCTCACTTTCGACTCCCAGCACAGCCAGTTCTGAAACCGCGCGAAACCCTGCATGTGCTTCGCAGTGCAGCTGTGGGGTCAGCTCCGCCCGTAGTTGTCGTGCCCCCTGTCGGGGCAGGGTGCACCGCTGGCGTGGCGATGCCATCCGATAGAATTCGGGCGGGAATCGGGTCACGTGGAACGTGATATTTCACGGGTTCGTAACAGCGAAACGTGCTGCTGAGCGGCTGTTCGGTCCACAATCAACCCAATGGCGGATTCATCGCCGACAACCTGCGCGATCATTTCGATCGCCAGTCGGGTGGAGTCCGGGTGTCGTACCCCCGGGCTCCACCGCCCGGGGGTGTGCTAGCCGGGGTGGAAGGCGTGAGCGCCCACTTCGGCCGGATCGAGGATGTGGGCGAGGAAGAGGCGGGTTGTGGGGGTGGGGGTGCGAGTGGTGACGGCGTGCCACGGACGATCCATGGGCGTGCCGTCGACCGGAAGTACTTGCAGCAGACCTGATTCCAGGTCTTGGGCCAGGGCATCGGTGTGGATGAGGGTCACGCCCAAACCTTCGCGGGCGGCGGCCAGTACCGCACCGTGGCTGCCCAGGGTGAGGGTGGGCGGGGAGATTTCGAGGCGGTCGATGAGGCTGAGAGTGGCGTCCCGGGTTCCGGAGCCGCGACCGCGTAGCAGCCAGGTGCTGCGCAGCGGATCGGGACAATCGGGCCTCCCGACGACCACGAGCTGACTGGGGCGACGGGCTCGGATCACCAGCCCGGTGTCGCGTGGTGGGCGGCCCGCGATGACGAGATCCGTTTCGTGGTGGTGCAATTCGAGGAACAGCACATCGCGCGGATGCACCGATAGGCTCAGTTCGATATCCGGATAACGGTTCCGGAATGACGCCAGCGGCCCCAGCAGCACATACTCACCCGCGGTGGCGACCACACCGATCCGCAGCTTGCCGGTTTCGGCCCGGCGCACCGCGGCATTGGCCTCCTTCATCAGGCCGAGGATGGTGCGGCAGTAGTCGGAGTAGATGCGCCCGGCCTCGGTGAGCGCGATACCGCGCCCGGCCTTCGCGATGAGCTTTGCCCCGAGCTGCTTTTCGATGTGCGCGACCGCCGCGGAGACGGCGGCCTCGGTGATGTGCAGCTGGGCTGCGGCGCGGCGAATGCTGCCGTGGCGAGCCACGGCCAGGAATGTTTCCATCCTTGCCGCACTCACCATGCCCACAATTCGACGGTATCAAACTCAATGAATCCGTTGAGTATTCCGAGGAACAATCAAATTGTTTGTCATCGGCAACGCCGTCATCCTTGAACTCAGTAGGCGTCCACCCCACGTCTCAGGCGCAGCATCCCGCACACCACCCGAGCCGAGGTGTCCTGCTCGATATCCGGGCGCGGGTGCCTCGCGCAACAGTTCCCGAGCGCGGATCACCCGCAAGAACCGAGCGGAGCAATGATGACCGACGAAACCGAACCCAACCGCTGGGATCCGGGTGTCCACTCCTACGCCTCGATGGGTTACTACGCCCCGGATTATGTACCCAAGGATACCGATGTCCTCGCCGTCTTCCGGGTGACCCCGCAGAAGGGCGTGGACCCGATCGAAGCCGCGGCCGCCGTGGCGGGCGAATCATCCACTGCCACATGGACTGTCGTATGGACCGACCGACTCACCGCGCACGACCGCTATCAGGCCAAGTGCTACCGCATCGATGAGGTTCCCGGCCGCCCCGGCGAGTACTTCGCCTATATCGCCTACGATCTCGACCTCTTCGAAGAGGGGTCGATCACCAACCTCACCTCCTCGATCATCGGCAATGTCTTCGGCTTCAAGCCGCTGCTGGCACTGCGCCTGGAGGATATGCGGATTCCGGTGGCCTATGTCAAAACCTTCCAGGGCCCGCCGCACGGCACCGTGATGGAGCGCGAGTACCTGAACAAATACGGCAGGCCGCTGCTCGGTGCGACGGTGAAGCCGAAACTCGGCCTGTCCGCGCGAAATTACGGTCGGGTGATCTACGAGGCGTGCAAGGGTGGCCTGGATTTCACCAAGGACGACGAGAACATCAACTCCCAGCCGTTCATGCGTTGGCGCGACAGGTATCTGTTCGCCATGGAGGGTGTCAACCGTGCCACGGCCGAAACCGGTGAGATCAAAGGCCACTACCTCAATGTCACCGCGGCGACCATGGAGGATATGTACGAGCGCGCCGAGTTCGCCAAGCAGCTGGGCAGCGTCGTGATCATGATGGACCTGACGGTGGGATTCACCGCCATGCAGTCGATGTCGCACTGGGCGCGGCGTAACGGCGTGCTGCTGCACCTGCATCGGGCCGGGCACTCCACCTATACGCGGCAGAAGACGCACGGCGTGAGCTTCCGGGTATTGGCCAAATGGTGCCGGCTGATCGGCGTCGATCACCTGCACGCGGGCACCGTGGTCGGCAAGCTCGAGGGCGATCCGGCGACCACCAGGGGCTTCTACGACACGCTGCGGGAGAACCACATTCCCACCAACCCGGGCAACGGCATCTTCTTCGACCAGTATTGGGCCAGCCTCGGGGGTGTCATGCCGGTCGCCTCCGGCGGCATCCACGCCGGCCAGATGCACCAGTTGCTCGACCTTTTCGGCGATGACGTGGTTTTGCAATTCGGCGGCGGCACCATCGGCCATCCGCTCGGCATCGCCGCGGGGGCGGAGGCGAATCGGGTGGCGTTGGAGGCGGTGGTGAAGGCCCGCAACGAGGGTCGCGATTTGCTGAAGGAAGGTCCGGATGTGCTACGCAAGGCCGCCGAGATCTGCCGCCCGCTCGATGTCGCGCTCTCGACCTGGGGCGATATCACCTTCGACTACACCTCCACCGACGCGCCGGATGCCGTGCCGACGGCCAGCCACTGAACGACAGGACTTCGGCACATGTATCTGCGCCACGGAACCTTCTCGTATCTGCCCGAACTCACCGACGCCGAGATCGCGGCTCAGGTGCGTTACGCCCTGCTCAACAACTGGCCGGTGTCCATCGAATACACCGATGATCCGCACCCCCGCAACGCCTACTGGGAGATGTGGGGGCTGCCGCTGTTCGATCTCGATGAACCCGACGGTGTGCTCGCCGAGATCGACGCATGCCGCGATACCTTCCCGCGACACTACATTCGGGTTCTCGCCTATGACGCCCGCTACGGCAGGCAGACCACCGCGTTGAGTTTTCTGGTCCAGCGTCCCGTCGACGAGCCCGGATTCGTGTTGACCCGCACCGAGGGACCGGACCGGCGCCAGACCTACGGTCTGCGCTCGTATGCCACCGACGAAAGGCCGGGTAGCCGGTATGGCGGCTGAAAGGTCGAGCGCGGCAAACGGTTTCCGATTGCACCGGCCCGGTGTGGACGACAGTAGGGCGGTGCCGGCGGACGCACCGCCGGCGGAGCTGCTGGCTGAGGATGCGGTGCTGGATCTGTCCAGCGATATCGCGGGCAATGACGTCGCGGACGTATTGACCAGGCTCGATGCCGAACTCGTCGGTTTGGCGAATGTGAAGCGGCGGGTGCGTGAGATCGCGGCGCTGCTGCTGATCGATCGGGCCAGGCAGCGCTTCGGCCTGCAAGCGTCTCGGCCGACCATGCATATGAGTTTCACCGGCGGCCCCGGCACCGGCAAAACCACCGTCGCCCTGCGGATGGCCGAGATGCTGCATGCGCTGGGCTATGTCCGTAAACCCAAGGTGCACACGGTAACTCGTGACGATCTGGTCGGCCAGTTCATCGGACACACCGCACCCAAAACCAAGGAGGCCCTGGCCAAGGCGGCCGGGGGAGTGCTGTTCATCGACGAGGCCTACTACCTGTTCCGCCCGGAGAACGAACGCGATTACGGACAGGAAGTCATCGAAATCCTGCTGCAGGAGATGGAGAGCGAGCGCACCAGCCTGGTGGTGATCTTCGCGGGCTATCCGGATCGGATGGACAAGTTCTTCTCGGCGAATCCGGGACTGTCCTCGCGGGTGGCCCATCACCTGGAATTCAGCGACTACACCCACGACGAGTTGGTGCGCATCGCCGAACTCATGGTGGCACGGGACAACTTCCGGCTCGACGACACCGGATACGCCGCCTTCGGTGAATATCTCACGCTGCGAATGAGCCGTCCCCGATTCTCCAACGCGCGCAGCGTGCGCAATGCCCTGGACCGCTGCCGGTTACGGCAGGCCGAACGGCTGGTCGAGCTGCGGCGACCGCTCACCAAGACCGACCTGATCACACTGACCGACCGAGATATCTACGGCAGCAGTGTCTTCGGGACAGGACAGCAGCCGGATGGGCCGACCGCGAGGTCGCCCGCGTGACGAGATCGAGAACTCATGCCAGAAGGACTGAAGACCCTCACCCGATACACGATCGAGGAGGAGCACCGGCATCCCGGATCGTCCGGTGAATTCTCCGCTCTGGTGAATGTCGTCGCGACCGCGACCAAAATCATCGCCAACCAGGTGACCAGGGGTGCCATCGTCGGCTCGCTGGGCGCCTCCGAACCCGATAACCTGCCGCCGTCGGTGCACCGCAAACTCGACGCCATCGCCAATGACATCATGGTGGCCGAGACCCAATGGACGGGGCATCTGTCGGCGCTGTTGTCGGAGCAGATGACCGATATCCATCCGGTGCCCGACGTGCACCGGCGCGGCAAATATCTGCTCGCCTTCGATCCGTTGGACGGATCCTCGAATATCGATGTAAATCTGCCCGTCGGAACGATTTTCAGTGTGCTGCGGGCACCGGAGAACAGTGCGCCGACTACGGCGGACTTCTTGCAGCCGGGGGTGCGTCAGGTCTGCGCGGGATTCACGCTGTACGGGCCGGCGACCATGCTGGTGCTCACCACCGGCAGTGGCGTCGACGGATTCACCCTGGATCGGGAGATCGGTGCTTTCGTATTGACCCACCCGCGGATGCGAATCCCGGAGGATACTTCGGGATTCGCGATCAATGCCGCCAATGAGCGGTTCTGGGAACGGCCGGTGCGGCGGTATGTCCACGAATGTCTCGACGGTGTGGACGGGCCACGGGGTCGGGACTTCAATATGCGCTGGGTCGCGTCATTGGTCGCCGACACCTTCCACATCCTCACTCGCGGCGGGGTCTACCTCTATCCATACGACACCCGGCGGCCGGGGCGGGTGTCGTTGCTGTACGGCGCGAATCCGATCGCCTACATCGTCGAACAGGCAGGGGGCTGGGCGACCACCGGCGGTGATCGAGTGCTGGAGGCTATGCCCGAGCAGGTGCACCAGCAGGTGCCGCTGATCTTCGGTTCGCGCAATGAGGTCGCGCGGATCGAGCGCTATCACAGCGAGCCCGAGGAAGGGCCCAGCTTCGACAGTTCACTGTTCGGGTCGCGGTCGCTGTTCCGTCCGGCCGGGCGCTGACAATCGAGGAGATGTCATGTCGGTCAAACATCCCGTCGTCGCCATTACCGGCTCATCCGGTGCGGGCACGACCAGTGTCACGCGGACCTTTCAGGAGGTATTCCGCCGCGAAGGCATCAATGCGGCGATCGTGGAGGGGGATTCGTTCCATCGCTACGACCGCAACGAGATGAAGCTCGCGATGGCCGAGGCGGAGCAGAGCCACAATCGCACCTTCTCCCATTTCGGTGAGGACGCGAATCTATTGAAAGAGCTGGAGACGCTGTTCCGTGACTACGGTGAGACCGGCGTCGGATCGGTGCGGAAATACCTGCACGACGAGCTGGAAGCCAAACCCTATGGGCAACCCGCAGGTACCTTCACGCCATGGGAGGATCTGACGCCGGGCAGCGATCTGCTGTTCTACGAGGGATTACACGGCGCCGCCGTCACCGATTCGGTGAATGTCGCGCAGTACGCCGATCTGCTGGTCGGGGTCGTGCCGATCGTCAACCTCGAATGGATCCAGAAGGTGATCCGGGACAAGACCGAACGCGGCTATTCCAGTGAGGCCGTCATCGATACGATCCTGCGTCGCATGCCCGACTACGTGAAATACATCTGCCCCCAGTTCTCCCACACCTACGTCAACTTCCAGCGCGTCCCTACGGTGGACACCTCGAACCCCTTCATCGCCCGCACCATCCCCACCGCGGACGAAAGTTTCGTCGTCATCCGCTTCGCCGACCCGAAGGTCATCGACTTCCCCTACCTGCTGTCCATGCTGCACGACTCCTTCATGTCCCGCCCCAACTGCATCGTCGTCCCCGGCGGGAAGATGGATCTGGCCATGCAACTCATCTTCACCCCGCTGATCCTGCGGTTGATGGACAAGCGCCCCAAGCGTTCTCGCTGATCGGTGTAGCGGTTCGCGGGTGCGCCCACCGGGGGTCGCGGAGGTGAAGCGGGGCGGCGTACAGTGTCATAAGTTAATCGTCGTTCGCGCGAACGATCGAAGAAACAGTAGGGAGCCGTCATGACATCCGCGGTCATCGTCGACGTTGTTCGCACACCGTCCGGGAAAGGGAAAGCCGGTGGTGGGCTGTCGGATGTGCACCCGGCGACACTGCTGGCCGATGTGCTGCGGACGCTGATCGAGCGCAATGACCTGGATCCGGCACTGGTCGATGATGTGATCGGCGGTTGCGTCACCCAGAGTGGTGAGCAGGCGTTCAATATTTCGCGCACCGCCGTGCTGGCCGCCGGGTTCCCGGAGTCCGTGCCCGCAACCACTGTCGACCGGCAGTGTGGATCCAGCCAGCAGGCCGCGCATTTCGCGGCGCAGGGAGTGATCGCCAAGGCCTACGACGTCGCGATCGCCTGCGGTGTGGAGTCGATGAGCCGGGTTCCGATGTTCTCCAACGCCCAGGGTAAGGACGCCAACCGCGGTCCGCTGGCCCGCCGCTTCCCGGAAGGTCTTATCGGACAGGGCGTTTCGGCCGAAATCATCACCCAGCGCTGGAAACTGGACCGCGAGACGCTCGATGCCTTCGCTGCGCGCTCGCACCGGTTGGCCGCTGAAACCGCCGCGGCAGGCGGGTTCGACAATGAACTCGTCGCCGCGGGCACGCTCACCGCCGATGAGACCATCCGCCCGAGCACCACCGCCGAAGGTCTGGCCGGACTTCGCCCCGCCTTCGCCGACAAGGAGCTCGAGGCGCGCTTCCCGGAAATCGAATGGTCCATCACCCCGGGCAATTCATCTCCGCTCACCGATGGCGCATCGGCCGCCCTGATCATGAGCGAGGAAAGGGCGAACGCTCTCGGTCTGCGCCCGCGCGCCCGCTTCCACTCCTTCGCGGTCACCGGCGACGACCCGCTGCTCATGCTCACCGCCGTCATCCCCGCGACCCGCAAGGTCCTCGCGCGCGTCGGGCTGACCATCGATGACATCGATGCCTACGAAGTGAACGAAGCCTTCGCCCCCGTCCCCCTGGTCTGGCAGCACGACCTCGACGCCGACCCCGGCAAACTCAACCCCCGCGGCGGGGCCATCGCCCTCGGTCACCCCCTTGGGGCCTCCGGCACCCGCATCCTCGCCACCCTGGTCAACCACCTCGAGCAGTCCGAAGGTCACTACGGTCTGATGACCATGTGCGAAGCAGGCGGCCTCGCCAACGCCACCATCATCGAACGCCTCTGAGCTACATCGATGGTTGCCTCGGTCCTGCCGCGTAGCATGACCGGTGACCTGATGACCCGTTCGCGAGTGAGGCAACCTGTGACCGTACTTCCGGTGTGGGCCGACGACCCCAGGGCATTAGAGATCTCGGAGGCGGAGTACGACCAACTGCCCGATGATCTGCGCAAGCTGATCGAGGTGATCGACGGCAATATAATCCGGTGTCAGAGCGGCTCGGCCGAGCACAGTGATGTTGCGCGTCGTTTGGCGAACAAACTCGAAGGCGCCAAACCCGCGGATCCGTGCGCCAGAGTGTCGACGGACATCGACCTGCACTTCGCCAGGCGGCGAAATCGCCAGCAGGGCTTCTCATTTCGTCGTCCCTATGTAACTGTGTGCCGCTGCGTCGAGCGTGGGACGAAGGTGACGACCGGCGACGCCCTCCTGGTTGTCGAAGTCGTTTCCCCTGGGTCGGTGTACACCGACACTGTCGACAAGCTCGCCGAATATGCCTACGAAGGCATTCCTGTCTATCTCGTCGTCCATCTTGACGCCAACCTCTATGTGAAGATGATTCAGGAATACCGGCTCGACTGGGCCGCGCGTGTGTACCGATTGGCCGAGACCCATCAGGAGATCGTCATCCTGGAAAGCCCCTTCGCCGTGAGCATTCCGTTTGCTGAACTCGACGGCTGAGAGAACATCTACAGATCGCCTTGTTCGCAGCGCTGGTCCAGGGCGCGCTGGCGCTCTTCCTCTTGGCGGCGGGCCTCACGGCGCTGGGATTCGGCGCGTTCACGCAGGCCGCGCAGGAAAGCTTCGTCATCGTCCGGATTCTGCGGGAGGTAGCGGCCGGGCCGATCGTATTCGGCGTAGCGGGTGGTGGAACGCGGGCCGCCTTCATACAGTGGGCGGCCCGCGAATAGCGACAACAGTGCGCCCACGGTCGGCACCAGGATGACGATGAGCCATGCCAGCTTCGGCAGTTTCCGGATGCCCGCATCGGTGCAGGTGATGATGTCGACCAGGCAGTAGACCCACAGGGCCGATGTGATCAGGCCGAGTACTGCGTATGGCATCGAAATCTCCTCGGGCGCACGGAAAACGGCTATGGCCTGCTCATCCGTGGTTTCCGAAAGTTCGATATTCACCCCCGCTGAACCGGCCTGCACGGAGGGTGCACGGTGCGTTCGAGCGCATCAGTCCGGCAGCAGCGGAACCGAGAGGCCCTCGCCGCGACCGATGAGGGCGGCGCGGGTGACGGCGGCCGAACCGAAGCGGCGGCGCAGATCGTCGAGGGTTGCATCGAGAGTATTGGTGGCGCGGGGTTCCAACGGCAGGGTGAGTTGGACGGCATCGGCGTTGTCGAGGTTGGTCAGTGCCAGACCGATGAGGGTGAGGCCGCGCTCCTGGATCATGGGCATCGCGGTGCTGAGCAAGGCGCGCGCGGCGTGGAGGATGGTTTCGGTGCGATCGGTGGCCTCGGGCAGGGTGTGCGAGCGGGTGGCGCGGGTGAAATCGTCGAAACGCATGCGCAGCACCACGGTTCGGGTCACCCGGTCGGCTGCGCGCAATCGGCGGCCGAGGCGATCGGTGAGGCCGTGCAGGTAGGCCTCGATCTCGTCGGGTGCTCGGTGCCGTCGACCGAGTGCGCGTTGCGCGCCGATGGAGCGGCGGCGCACGCCGGTTTCGACGCGACGCGGGTCGCGCGCCCAGGACAGTGCGTACAGGTGCCGGGCCGCCGCGGGTCCGAGGATGGCACGCAACGGTGATTCACCGAGTTCGGCGAGCTGTCCGATCCGGGTGATGCCGTGTTCGCGCAGGGTGCGGGAGGTGACCTCGCCGACGCCCCATAGTCGTTCGATCGGCAGCGGATGCAGGAAATCGAGTTCGAGTTCCGGCGGCACCAGGCGCAAACCATCGGGTTTGCCGACCGCGCTGGCCACCTTCGCCAGGAATTTCGTCCGCGCGATACCGACCGAAATCGGCAGCCCGACCTGCTCGCGCACCGCTTCCCGCAACCGCCGCCCGATCGCGACCGGCTCGCCCGCGATCCGCCGCAGCCCACCCACATCGAGGAACGCCTCATCGATCGAAATGCCCTCGACTACCGGCGTCGTGTTGTGGAAGACCTCGAAGACCGCCTTGCTCGCTTCGGCGTAGGCCGACATGCGCGGCGGTACCACGATCGCCTGCGGGCAAAGCCGCAGCGCCGCACCACCATTCATCGGGGTACGCACCCCGAACGCCTTCGCCTCATAGCTCGCCGCCAGCACAACGCCGCCCCCGACGATCACCGGCCGCCCCCGCAGCCGCGGATTATCGCGCTGTTCCACCGAGGCATAGAACGAGTCGAGGTCCGCGTGCAGGATCGACGCCTCGGCCCGCGCCTCGATCCGCGGCCGTCGAGAACGCGACGCAAGTGTCGGGTGGGCGGAGTCGGACACGAACATATGTTCGCATAGATTGCCCGGTAGTGCGTCAAGGTTGCTGCCACTCCCGACGGCGCGGCGATGCTTGACTCGTTCCAGAAAGCGGACGAGACTCTGGGCGTGTCCACGGCCACGGAATTCCAGCAGATGCTGCGGGGAGTTTCGCTTCGCGTGACCGCTCCGCGTATCGCGGTATTGAGTGCGGTGCACGACCATCCACACGCCGACACGGATTCGATCATCCGCGCCGTGCGATCTCGCCTGTCAGCGGTGTCGCACCAGGCGGTGTACGACTCGTTGCGCGTGCTCACCGCCGCGGGCCTGCTTCGATGCATTCAGCCGTCCGGCTCGGTCGCGCGGTACGAAACACGGGTCGGTGACAATCACCATCACGTCGTATGTCGGGTGTGCGGATCGATCGCCGATGTCGACTGCGCGGTCGGTGCGGCCCCGTGCTTGAGCGCGTCCGACGACCGCGGCTTCGCCATCGACGAGGCCGAGGTCATCTATTGGGGCATGTGTCCCGATTGCGCCGCATCCCACGCCGATTGATCACGCAGCCGCTTACCTATTCAGGAAGGAATGTCATGACATCAGACAGCCACCCAGCCACTCCTGAGACCGGAACTCGAAGCGTAAGCGAGAGCGAAAACCCGGCCATCCCGTCCCCGACTCCGAAGACCGACCATCGCCCTCGCACCAACAAGGACTGGTGGCCCGAGCAGATCGATGTCTCGATGCTGCACGCACATTCGTCCAAGTCCAACCCGCTGGGCGAGGATTTCGATTACGCCGAAGAGTTCGAGAAGCTCGATGTCGACGCGCTGAAGGCTGATGTCGCCGCGGTCATGACCGACTCGCAGGACTGGTGGCCCGCGGACTACGGCAACTACGGTGGCCTGTTCATCCGGATGAGCTGGCACGCGGCGGGCACGTACCGGATAGCCGACGGGCGCGGCGGCGGCGGCCAGGGCGCACAGCGCTTCGCGCCGCTGAACAGCTGGCCGGACAACGCCAGTCTGGACAAGGCGCGTCGGCTGCTGTGGCCGGTCAAGCAGAAGTACGGCAACAAGATCTCCTGGGCCGACCTGTTGGTGTTCGCCGGGAATGTCGCTCTCGAATCGATGGGATTCCAGACCTTCGGCTTCGGCTTCGGCCGCCCTGATATCTGGGAGCCGGAAGAGGTGTACTGGGGCCCGGAGGACACCTGGCTCGGCGACGAGCGCTACAGCGGTGACCGAGATCTGGCGAAACCTTTCGGGGCTGTCCAGATGGGTCTGATCTATGTGAATCCGGAAGGGCCCAACGGCCGCCCGGATCCGGTGGCCGCCGCGCGGGACATCCGAGAAACATTCGGTCGGATGGCGATGAACGACGAGGAGACCGCCGCGCTGATCGTCGGCGGCCACAGTTTCGGCAAGACCCATGGTGCGGGCGATGCCGACCTGGTCGGCCCCGAACCCGAAGCGGCCCCGCTCGAACAGCAGGGCCTGGGCTGGAAGAGTGCGTACGGTTCCGGCAAAGGTAAAGACGCCATCACCAGCGGTCTCGAGGTTGTCTGGACCGCAACTCCGACCAAGTGGGGCAACGGCTTCCTGCAGAACCTGTACGGCTACGAGTGGGAGCTGACAAAAAGCCCGGCCGGGGCGTGGCAGTACAAGCCGAAGGGCGGTGCGGGCGAGGGTGCCATTCCGGATCCGTTCGGCGGGCCCGCCCGAACCCCGACCATGCTGACTACGGACCTGTCGCTGCGGGAAGATCCGATCTATCGGGAGATCACCCGCCGCTGGCTGGATCACCCGGAGGAACTGACCGAGGCGTTCGCCAAGGCGTGGTACAAGCTGCTGCACCGTGACATGGGGCCGGTCAGCCGCTACCTCGGGCCATGGGTTCCCGAGCCACAGCTCTGGCAGGATCCGGTTCCGGCCGTAGACCATGAACTGATCGATGACCAGGACATCGCGGCGCTGAAGCGCAACATCCTCGATTCCGGCCTCTCGGTCGCGCAGCTGGTAAAGACTGCGTGGGCGGCGGCGGCGAACTTCCGCAGCACCGACAAGCGCGGCGGCGCCAATGGCGCCCGGATTCGGCTCGAGCCCCAAAAGGATTGGGAGGTCAACGAACCCGCCGAGTTGGCGAAGGTACTTCCGGTGCTCGAGCAGGTCCAGCAGGAGTTCAACGGTTCGGCCGCCGGCGGCAAGAAGGTCTCGCTGGCCGACCTGATCATCCTCGCCGGGTCAGCGGCGGTCGAGAAGGCGGCCAAGGACGCCGGCCACGACATCGCGGTGCCGTTCACCCCCGGCCGGACCGACGCCACGCAGGAGAACACCGATGTGGAATCGTTCGCGGTGCTCGAACCGCGAGCGGACGGGTTCCGCAACTACGTGCGGTCCGGCGAGAAGGCCCGGCTGGAGCGTCTGCTGCTCGACCGCGCGTACATGCTCGACGTGACCGCTCCGGAGATGACAGTACTGGTCGGCGGCCTGCGCGCCCTGGGCGCCAATTACAGCGACAGCAAGCACGGTGTGCTCACCGAGCGGCCGGGCCGGTTGACGAATGACTTCTTCGTCAACCTGCTCGACATGCGGACGGAATGGAAGGCGTCCGAGTCCGCGGAGAACGTCTACGAAGGTCTCGACCGGTCCTCCGGTCGGCCCAAGTGGACGGCTACCGCGAACGACCTGATCTTCGGCTCGCACTCGGTGTTGCGCGCGATAGCCGAGGTTTATGCGCAGCAGGACGCGGCGGAGAGGTTCGTGAACGACTTCGTCGCCGCGTGGGTGAAGGTGGTCGAAAACGATCGGTTCGACCTCGCCTGATCTCGGCGCGGGCGTGGCAGCACCGTAGCGCGTCAAGCCTGTTTCGCCGCGAGTTCGATCACGGTGACATCGGCTCCGACGTCGACGGCGCCCACGTCGATGTGTGCAATGCCGCCGCCTTGGATTGGCGCGAGTACTACGGCGCCAACTGCGAATGGCTACGTCGGGTGAGGGTCCGATACGACCCGCACAAGGTGTTCAGCTTTGAGCAGAGCTTGTCGCTATCGCGAGAATCTACGGTATGACTACGTAGCAATCGGCCGAGCCAGCTACCCTGAGACGTCAGAGATGTCCAATAGTCGATGAGGAGACGACATCGTGCGCGGATTCGGGGATTTGGAGGCGGTGATCATGGACCGCATTTGGGATCGGGACGCGGAGACCACAACGGTCCGCGAAATCTTCGACGAACTGGCCGCCGAGCGCGGTATTGCCTACACCACGGTCATGTCGACCATGGACAATCTGCACCGCAAGGGCTGGTTGGCGCGCGAACGCGCGGGCAAGGCATATCGATATTGGCCGACGCTGACCCGCGAGGAACACAGCGCGCGGCTCATGCTCGAAGCGCTCGGCTCTGGTGGGCGCTCGGATCTGGTGCTCAGCCATTTCGTTGATCGGATCAGTGAGGAGGAGTCGGCCGGACTGCGTGCCGCGCTGCGCCGGCTGACCTCGCGCAAAACCCCAGAGGCGCCGTGAACGTAGCCGTCAGCCTGACGATCTACGGCAGCTTGGTGGCCACCTTCGGCCCGACCGTGCTGCGCAGACTGACCCGGCGCGGCGTCGCGCCCCGGCTCGGGGTACTCGCCTGGCTGGTCGCCATCGCGGGCGCACTGGGTGCGTGGGTCATCACGGCCGCCATACTGGTCGTCGAATTCGCCACCTACCGGCATCCATCCGATATGCTGCGCGACTGCTGTAACGCGCTGGCCCGACCGTTGCGCCTGCACGGTGGCCTGCTAGTCCAAATGGGCACCCTGACCTGCGCGGCGCTGGTCGCCGTCGCGCTCCTCGGCATCCTGGCACACGCCGCACGGGCGATGCTGTATATGCGACGCAAAACCATCGCACACGGACGCGCGGTTCGCATGGTCGGTCGTCGCGTTCCCGGCGTCGGTGCGGTCGTGCTGGATTCGCCGGAGCGCCAAGCCTATTGCGTGGCCGGACGGCCCGACACCATCGTCGTCACCAGCGCGGCCGTCGACGCGCTGACCGAGAAGCAGCTCGCCGCGGTGCTCGCCCATGAGCACGCACATCTGAGCGAGCGGCATGCCGGACTGCTCCGATTCCTGCGCGGCATCGCGATCACGCTGCCCGGGATGCGTCTGGTGACCGACGGTGTGCACGAAATCGGCCGACTACTCGAGATGTGCGCCGACGATACTGCGGCGCGCACGCACGGCCGGGAGCCGCTGCTCGGGGGCCTGCTCGCGATCGTCGGCGCGACCGAACCGCTTCCGGTCGGCGCGTTGAGCGCCGCGGCCACCGCCGTACTGGATCGGGCCGAGCGCTTGGTCGCACCGGTCGGCGCGGTGCGTCGCGCGACGAACCGGACCGCATTGCTGGCCGTGATGGCGGCGACCGTAGTGGGTCTTCTCGAGATCGCGGTCGGAGTACTGTTCTGCAGCACAGTGCTGGGATGAATCCGGTACTGCACCGGACCCGGTAAGGGGTTGGGTCCGGTCGGTTGAACTGAGGAGGGGCATAGGTGCACGTCACCTGGGATCAGGTTTTCACTTGGCGGCTGCGCAGACAATTCGTCGCGTCACCCGACGATGTCGGGGTCGCCCAGGTCGTCGAGCGGCTGTGCGGTGTGCAGGCTCAGGTGACCGCGGCCGCGGATCTCGCGGTGGCGCTGCGGCGCAGTAATCCCGATCCTGGTGCGCTACTACCGGAGTTGGCGGCGGGCACGCTGATGAAGACCTGGGCCATGCGTGGAACATTGCACGCGCTCGCCCCCGATATGGCGGCCGCAATCCTGTCCATGATCGGCTCCGCCCGGACCTGGGAAAAGCCCGCCTGGCAGCGCACCTTCGGAGCGTCGCCTGCGGAGGTCGCGGCGCTGGCCGATGCGGTGGCGCAGGTGCTCGACGGCGTGGTGCTCAGCCGGGACGAACTGGTCGAAGCGCTGGTCGCCGAACCCGCATTCCATCGGCTCGGCGAGGAATTGCGCTCCGGCTGGGGTGCGCTGCTCAAGCCGCTGGCCTGGCAGGGGGCACTGTGTCATGGTCCGGCACAAGGTAATCGGGTCACCTTCACCAGCCCGGCCCATCTGATCAACGGTTGGCGCGGCCTACCCGAACCCGATGCCGCCGCGCCCTTGGCCATTACCGGCTACCTCGGCGCGTACGGCCCGGCGACCCCGGAAACGTTCGACGCCTGGCTCAGCCGCAACAGCCTGAAGAAGACGACGGTGCGCCGGTGGTTCTCCGAACTCGGGGACGCACTCACCGAGGTCGATATCGCGGGCCGGCGCGCCTACATACTCACCGAACACGCCGACGAACTTGCCGCCACGCAACCGAACGGCACTTCGGTACACCTGCTGGGCGCCTTCGACCAATACGTTCTCGGACCGGGCACCGGCGACACCGAACTGCTCCGCACCGAACATCGCGCGCGGGTGAGTAGGGCAGCGGGCTGGATCTCTCCCGTCCTGGTCATCGACGGCCGCATCGCGGGCACCTGGGAGAGCATCGCCGACGATCTGTCGGTCACAACCTTCGACGGCACATTGCCCCCGACTCGCGACCTCGAAGCCGCCGCAGACCACGTCGCCGCAGCCATGGGCCACACCGGATTCACCGTCCGCGTGGCGTAGAGCGACCACTCTGGTCATGGTCACCACAGGGGGAGGCGAGGATTCAGCCAGAATGGCCGGATGAGCCCATCGTCAACACTGTCCACCCCCGAAATCACTGAAACTCGCTGCCCGCCTTGGTTTCCAACCGATCAGCACCTTCGAAGCCTTCGGCGAGCAGCAGACCCTGGCGACTGCCCGCCTATATGCCTACAGATGAGCTCATGCTGTGAACGGTCTGCGCCGAATGCGGCGAGCGGGTATGCGGGCGGGACCTGCGCCCCGTCGACGGGCCCGGCGCGGTGGGCGGGCGCTCCATCCTGCCCGCCGACCTCCTGCACGCCCACTGATCAATACGTCCATTAGGCTGCGGCGGTGGCGGATGGGCGAGTGCGGAAGCTGATCGACACGGTCGCGTGGGTACGCATCGAAGACGGCCGCATCCTGTGCGCGCGTCCGAAGGGCAGGGACATTTTCTATATTCCGGGCGGCAAACGCGAAGGCGCGGAGTCGGATCTGCAGACGCTGCTGCGTGAGATCGAAGAGGAACTGACCGTCGTGCTGCTTCCGGAAACCGTCGCCCACGTCGGCACCTACGAGGCCGCACTGCACGGACCCGCCAGCGATGTGGTCGTCCGGATGAGCTGCTACACCGCCGACTACCGCGGCATCCTCGCGGCAAGCAGTGAGATCGAAGAGGTTGCCTGGTTCTCCTATGCGGATCGCGCGCTGGTGCCGCCGGTCGATCAACTGCTGTTCGACGACCTGGTCGATGCGGGCCGATTGGCCTGAGGTGCCCGCGCATCCGCCGCGCGGGATACGGTCGATGGCATGACCACGGTTCGCTCACTGCTGCGTTGGGCCGCATACGCGTTGGTTGCGCCGGTGATCGGTCTGGGCCCCATAGCGAGCCGGTTTCGGGTACCGCGCCGGTTGCTGGGCATTTTCATCGCGCCGCGAGATTCCCTGGCGGTGCGTGCGGTCGCGCATTCGGTGCTGGCCGGCGTGGTTGGCCTGCTGACCTGGTTTCTCGCCTTCCTGGCAACAATCGCGGCGGTGCGCGGAATCTTCTATCCGCTCATCGCGGACAACGATCTCGAGCACTCGTGGGGCGGTCCGACGCTGGCCGGGGCCTGGGCAGTACACGCACTGCTCGGGGTCGGGCTCCTACCCGTATGGGGACTGGCGCTGGCCGGGCTCGGTGCGGTGCAGGTGCGCCTGACTCGCCGGTTGCTCGGTCGGCGCGGTCCCTGGTGGCCGATTCCGGTATCGCTGCTGCTGGCCATCGGTGGCGCGCTGCTCTTCGTCTCATGGTTGCATCAAGCCTGAATGCGGCACCAACTTTCCAAGGTAGCCCGCACCGGTCCCGAACCGGGTCCACTCAACCGTGCTCACTGTGACGCGGTCGCCGAGTCATGGCGTTGGCTTCGAGCATGAAGTTCCATACCGACCGCGATGCCGAGAAAACCCGTGCCGCAGTCCGTTTCGACGTCGAGACCCGCGATATCGACCCGATGAGGATCCGGCGCCGACCCCTGGAAGGAATGCGCGAGCACCGTGAATGGTGTCCGGATCGTGGTGGGGCCGGTGGAGCGTGCGGGCACTTGGCTCGTCACCCCGCGAAGCGGCGCTCGGTGAACACACCGAACGCCGACTCGTCGGCTGCCTCGACGACTGGAAGGTCGACGGCATCACCCGGGGGCACCGCATCAGCACCCGGCAGGAACGGTAGCGGCGATCAGGTGGCGACCGGAGCCCGCCCGGCTCGTTCGATGAGGTGCTGTACCAGGTTGAGCAGTATGCCTTTGCAGGAGGTGCGGTCGCGGGCGTCGCACAACATGACCGGGATGTGGTCGTCGAGGTCGAGCGCGTCGCGTACTTCGTCGACGGTGTAGGCCGGTGCCCCGTCGAAGCAATTCACCGCGACCAGGAATGCGAGTCCGCGTCGTTCGAAGAAGTCCACGGCGGCGAAGGAATTGCCGAGTCGTCGGGTGTCGGCGATGACGACGGCGCCGAGTGCGCCGCGTGAGAGTTCGTCCCAGAGGAACCAGAATCGGTCTTGGCCGGGTGTGCCGAATAGGTAGAGCACCAGGTTGGGGTCGATAGTGATCCGCCCGAAGTCCAGCGCGACTGTCGTGCTGGTTTTTCGTTCGACGCCGGATAGGTCGTCGACACCGGTGCTGACTTCGGTGATCAGCTCTTCGGTGCGCAGTGGTGCGACCTCGCTGATCGAGGACACCAGGGTTGTTTTGCCCACGCCGAATCCACCGGCGATGAGAATTTTGACCGAAGACGCCAGCTGCGGTGTCGCAGCCGACCGGGTCGGATCAAAGCTTTCGGATGCCATCCAGTACCGCTCGCAATATGTTGAGATCGCCGGGACCCACGTCCGGCTGCACCGGCGCCCGGAAGATCAAGTGGCCCTCGCCGATCAGATCGCCGACGAGAATCTTGGTCACCGCCAAGGGAAGTTTCAGATACGCCGCCACCTCGGCGACCGACTGCGGTGCGCGGCACAGACGTACGATATCCGCGTATTCCGGATCTGTCCGCCGCAGGGTGGGCGGTGGATCGGCCATGACGACCACAGTGAGCATGTCCAGGTCATGGCCTGCCCCCATCACCCGCCCGCGGGTGACCGCATAAGGCCGAACCAGCGGACCGGCCTCGTCGTCGAACCATTGCCCACCGCCGTGTGTCATGGCAAACGCGCTGGGGTGGATAGGTAGGTCCCGACACGTTGGACGGTGACGTTCATTTCGTAGGCCACCATCCCGAGATTGGCTGATTCGGCCGCCTGTAGCGCCAGGCAGGCGTTGGCGCCCGCGGAGGTGACGAACAACACCGCTCGGTCGAGTTCGATTACGGCCTGGCGGACCCCACCGCCGTCGAAGCGGCTGCCTGCGCTGCGGGCCAAGCCGTAGAGGGTGGAGGACATCGCGGCGAAATGTTCGGCGTCCTCGCGGCTCATCGTCGTCGAGCGGCCGAGGAGCAGGCCGTCGGTGGACAGCACCACCGCATACCGCACGCCGGCCAGTCGATCGACGAGATCGTCGAGGAGCCAGTTGAGATCACCGGGGATGGAAGAAGTCACCGTTGCCTTCCTGTTCATCGGAGTGTTTACCGCTCGGTCCCTGATAGGTGCCGAATTGCTCGGCGGCCGCCACCTCGGGCAGCACGGCATCGAGGACGGCTCGGCGGCCTTGCCTGGTCCCGTTTTCGATGGCGGACATGAGGTTTCGGGCCTGCTCCGCCGAGCGCTCCCGCTCCAGCGGCTGCTCCGCTTCGGGCTCGGCCGTGGTCGGCTGGGCCAATTGCGGTGCGATGCTGGCCTGTCGGTTCCGGCGCGGCAGCACGGGCCTGGTATCCGCGGTCGTCGGCTGCGCCGCCTCGAACGAGGGCCGCGGCGCCGGTGCCTCGATGGCAGGTGGTGCCACCGGCGGCGCGGTGAGCACCGCGGATTCGTTTTCCGCGCCACCATGGTGGGAGGAATCGACGAACGGAACCGGGTGCCGTCGCCGGCGCGCCGACGCCAGCGGTTCGGAATCCGTTGTCAGAGTGTGTGCTTCATTGGCCAGCAGAGCCGACGGGATGAGCACGATAGCGCGGATGCCGCCGTAATCGGACTCCGAGAGCCGAACCGAAACCCCGTGCCGTGCGGCCAGCTGCGCGACCACGAACAGTCCCAGTCGGGAGTCCGAGGACAATGCCGCGACACCGAAATCCGGTGGATTGCGCAACATCTCGTTGACCCGGGCGATCTCGGACTCGGTCATGCCCATGCCCTGATCGCTGATCTCGGCGACCACGCCCTTGCCGACCACATTGCCGCCTACTTCCACTCGCGACTGCGGCGGCGAGAAGGAGGTCGCATTGTCCACCAGTTCGGCGAGCAGGTGGGTCAGGTCGGCCACGACCGCGCCGAGCACATGGGTCTCGGGCAGTCGCGACACGCGCACCCTGGCATAGTCCAGGGTTTCGCCGACCGCACTGCGCACCAGATCGATCAGCGGCACCGGATTGCGCCACTGCCGCCCCGGCTGACCGCCGCCGAGAATGATCAGATTCTCGGCATTGCGGCGCTCGCGGGTGGCGAGGTGGTCGAGCCGGAACAGGGTCTCCAGCAGGACTGGATCTTCCTGGCGGTCCTCGGCCTGGTCGAGGATTTCCAGTTGCCGGTGCACCACGATCTGGCTGCGGTGCGCGATATTCAAGAAGACCGCCTTCACACCCTCACGGGTGCGGGCCTCGGTCACCGCGCCCGCCACGGCCGCGGCATGCGCGTGCTGGAATGCCTTGGCCACCTGGCCGATCTCATCGTCACCGTAATCCAGTTCCGCGGATTCGGCCTCCGGATCGATGAGCTCACCCTCGCCGAGCCGGCGCATCAGCTCGGGCAGCCGCTCGTCGGCCAGCGCGAGGGTCTCACCGCGAAGCCGCTCGAGCCGGTTGATGACTCGGTTGGCCAGCACGATCGCGATCAAGAACGCCAGCAGGCTGACCGCGACGACACCGCCACCGGCCCACGCGGATCGCGCGGTGGCATCGGCGGCCTTGTCCTCGGCCAACTTCTGTGAGTGCTTGTTCTGCGTGATCCACACATCGATCAGCCCGCGGTTCACCTCGGCGGCCGCGCTGTGCCACTCCTGCGTGCTCAAGGGCAGTGCGGGCGGCGTCGCCTGTTTGGTGCTGCTGCTCGACGAGCTGGATGAACTCGACGAGCTGGAGGTGGTGCTCGTCGTCGTAGTGCGTTGGGCCAGCGCGTTTTCCATGGCGCTGAGCTGCTGCCAGGCCTGGCTCGCCATCAGCGTGTGCAGGCTCTCCTGCTGCTTGGGATCCAGTTCGCCGGCCAGATTGGCGGCCTCGGCGTGGTAGAAGCCGATCTGGCGCAGGAACTCCTCCACCGGAATGGGGGTCGGCCCGTTCGCATTGGCGATCATGCCCGCGAGTGCGGTGCTGCGCGACATCGCTTCGGCCACCAGGAAGATCCGCATACCGTCGGCGATATGCACACCGATCGCGGCATCCGGCGCGGACTCTTCGGCGAGCTCGGTACCGAAGGTGATGACGTCGAGCAGTCGGTTGTAGAAGTTGTAGGCGTCGGCGACGGGCAGCGTCCTGGCATCGGTGAGCGCGCGGACCTGGCTCATCGATGTCGACAGTGTTATGAAGTTCGCGGCATTGTCGCCGATCTTCGAATCGTCCACCGCCCGTAGTCCGGCGGAGGCATCGATGAGGCCCTTCAGTGCGCCGTCGAGGCGCATCCGCGCCACACCGAGCGCGGGGGCGGCCGTATCGTCGCCGGTCAGCGCGGCCACCGCAAGCTGACGTTCGCCCTGGACCGCCTCGAGCAATTCGCGGGTCGAGGGTATCGCCTGCTGATTCTGCGACGCCCAGTCCTCGGCTTTATTTCCCTCGGTAACCAGATATCCCGCCGCGCCCACGCCGACCACGAGCAGAGTCAGGCTCGGCACGAGCGCGATCGCCAGAATCCGCGTTCGGACCCCGAGCCTCGCTCTGAACATCGCCATAACCTAAACCAGTTGTGACCATTTCGTTGCTCATGTCCCGCTGAACGGGACTCGAGTTGACAGAACCGTGGCACTTGCGCCGGCACGTCAGATGAGATGCTGAACCAGCGTCAGCCGGGTTGCTGGTGTACCGAACCGCGGTCACAGCCCCGCGAAGCGGCCGATCGCGACCAGTACGGCAATGATCAGGATCGTCGTGGTGATCGCGATATTGCGCGGTTCGCGCAGCCGGATGTGCGAGCTGATCGCACCGATCATCACCACGGCGAAACCGACCGCCGCCAATGGGGTGAGCACCGGTGCGATCCCGGTCAACCACGGCACGATAATGCCGATGACACCGAGCAATTCGGCGTAGGCGGTCAGGCGCACGACCGGCTTCGGGAACACCGCGACGCCCGTCTGGCCCATCTCGACCAACTTGTCCTTGGATTGCGTGGCCTTCGCGATCCCGGATGCGGTGAACACGACGGCCAGCACGATCTGTCCGATCCACAGCGCGATATTCATGATTCCTCCTCGATTGGGTTCAGGTGCCCATGAGACAAATCAGCTCTCGCGAACGTGACAGTTTCGGCCGAAAAGGCATTGTCATCCGCCGAGCCCAGGTAGTGGCTGCTATGGCTACCGCAGGCGGCGTATGTTGTGTGTATCCCGGGGTTACTCACAAGTAGGAGGCACCGATGCCCGCGCCGAATGCCGAAGTCTTCGACCGCCTGAGTGCGCTCGCCGCGATCGCTGATCCGGCCGCTAGCGATCGCTTGCGGGTCGCTCGAAAGGGTCAGCCCCGTGCGCGCAAAACCATCGCCGAAACCTTCACCGGCACCGCACTCGGCAGCGTACCCGTGGGCACCGCCGATGATGTGGCCGCCGCACTCGACAAGGCCAAGGCCGCGCAGGTCCGATGGGCCGCGCGCTCGGCCGAGGACCGTGCCGCGGTACTCGAGCGATACCGCGAATTGGTCGTCGAACAGCGCGAATTCCTGATGGACGTGATCCAGGCCGAAACCGGCAAAGCGCGCTGGGCCGCCCAAGAAGAGATCATGGGCCTGATGTTCGCGGCCCGCTATTTCGCCAGGGTCGCACCCGATCTGCTCGACGCGCGCCGCGTACCGGGCGCCTTCCCGGTACTCAACCGGGCGACCGTGCGCCACCACCCCAAGGGCGTCGTCGGTGTGGTCGCGCCGTGGAACTATCCGATGCTGCTGTCCATCGGCGATTCGATCCCTGCGCTGCTCGCGGGCAATGCGGTGATCGTCAAACCCGACAGCCAGACCCCGTTCTCCGCGTTGGCCAGCGCCGAGCTGCTCTACCAGGCCGGACTGCCCCGCGACCTGCTCGCCGTCGTTCCCGGACCGGGCACTGTGGTCGGTACCGCGATCGTGGACAACTGCGACTACCTGATGTTCACCGGCTCCTCCGCGACCGGGCGCACCCTGGCCGAACAGTGCGGGCGCAGACTCATCGGCTTCTCCGCCGAACTCGGCGGCAAGAATCCGATGATCGTCACCCGCGGCGCGAAACTCGACAAGGCGGCCAAGGCCGCGGTGCGCGCCTGCTTCTCCAATGCGGGTCAGCTGTGTATTTCGATCGAACGGCTGTATGTGGAGAAGGCGGTCGCCGCGGAGTTCACCGAAAAGTTCGTCGCCGCCGTGCGGGCCGCGAAACTGGGTGCGGCCTATGACTATTCGGCCGATATCGGCAGCTTGATCTCCGAGGCGCAATTGGAGACCGTCTCCAAGCATGTCGCCGACGCGACCTCCAAGGGCGCTCAGGTGCTCGTGGGCGGCAAGGCGCGCCCGGATCTGGGACCACTGTTCTTCGAACCCACCGTGCTCGCCGATGTCACCGACGAGATGGAATGCGGTCGCAACGAAACCTTCGGCCCGCTGGTCTCGATCTACCCGGTCGACAGCGTCGAGGAGGCGATCGGGCTGGCCAACGACACCGAATACGGCCTGAACGCGAGCGTCTGGGCGGCGAGCAAGGACGCGGGGGAGCGGATCGCCGAGCGGCTGCACGCGGGCACCGTCTGCGTCGACGAGGGTTACGCCCCGGCCTGGGGCACCACCGCCGCACCGATGGGCGGTATGGGCATCTCCGGTGTCGGGCGCAGGCACGGCCCGGACGGGCTGCTGAAGTTCACCGAACCGCAGACCGTAGTGGTCACGCGCTTCATGAATCTCGATGCACCGCCGGTGATTTCGAAGGACAAATGGCAGCGCCTGCTGATGACGCTCACCCGCGGTTTCCGTTTCCTGCCCGGCCGGTAAGACACCGACCCCGCCGTCCCGGTCTGCAGCGGGACGGCGGGGCTTCGTGGTGTCGGCCCAGGGCTGCGGACCCCCTGGCCGATCACCCGTTGGCCGCCCGCGGACGCACCCGCGGGCGTGAATCAGGCACCGGCGACTGCTTTTTCGGCAGTCAACTCATCCGATCGGCTCCCGTCCGCGGCGGCGGTCCCGCCGCCAACGCTGCCGTCTCCTCATCGGTCAGCAGACGCGATCTGATGACGAACCGCACGCCCTCGGGCGCCTCCAGGGAGAATCCGCTGCCGCGCCCGGTCACCACATCCACGGTGAGGTGGGTGTGCTTCCACCGTTCGAATTGGTCGCCGCTGATCCAGAATTCGGTATGCCACGGCAGCCGGCCGAGCAGCACATCCGCGCCGCCGACCCGGAATTCGCGCACCCCGAAACACATCGGTGAACTGCCGTCGCAGCAGCCGCCGGATTGGTGGAACTGCACCGGTCCGTGCTGTTCTATCAACCGGCGCAACACTTCTCGCGCCCGCTCGGTGATCGCGACGCGGGCTACTCTGCCGTGCATCAGAAAATCCGAGTTTTGTCGGTGAATAGCTGACCAGCAGATTCTTGGCCTGCTGGTAGTGCTCGAGCATCATTTTGTGGTTGTCCCGGCCGATGCCGGACTTCTTGTACCGGCCGAAGGCGGCGGGTGCGGGGTACGCGTGGAAACAGTTGGTCCATACTCGCCCTGCCTTGATTGCTCGGCCCATCCGGTACGCCGTGGTGATATCGCTGGTCCATACCCCGGCGCCGGGGCCGTAGAGGGTGTCGTCGGCGATCATGGTCGCCTCTTCGAATTGGTCGTTACTGGCTTGGGCTCCGATCATGGTGGTGTCGTCGAGCGGATTGCCGCCCCTGATGGCTCGGGTCCGCTCGATGCTGCGGGCCAGGAATTCGTCGTAGATCGATGAAGGGATCAGTGCGGGCGAGGGACAGGTGCGCACCTCACCCTGGTCGAGCGCGAACATCACGAAGCCCTCGACGGTCTTGTCCAGGAATCCGTCGTCGGCGGCAATGACATCGGGCAGAAAGATATTGGGGCTCTCACCGCCCAACTCCAGCCTGGTCACGATGCCGGTGGCGGACCCCGGTTCGGCGTAGATCATCTGTGGGCGCTCCTCGCGAATCTTGCCTGCCGGGCCACTATGTCCGGAGAAGGTTGGTGCGAGGTTGGTGCCGTTGTGACAGGGGTGACTCAGGAGCGCAGCGCGGTATACAACCGAGCGACGACTACGGACCGGCGCACATCGTCGGCGGGCAGTAACCGCAGCGCGTGTTCGTGGACCTCGATATCGTCGGGGGCGCGCTCACCGAAGGCCACGGCGTGATCGGCGCGGTCGCTGGCCAGTACCGCGGTGCGCACCCCGACATCGAGATGGTTACGCCACTGCAGCACACCTGGGGTGTCCGAACCGGGCAGCAGCGGTCCGCGGTAGAGCCAGACCGCCGAGGTGGTGTCGCCGGCCTGGATGGCGGCGAGCAGATCGACCGCATCGCAGGAGACCGGGCCGGTGAGCATGTACCGGCGGTTGCTGATCTCACCGCCGGTGGTACGTCGCAGATGTGAGACATCGGCCTTGAGCGTGCTCGAGGACACCGGACGGTCGCCGTAGACGGCGGCCTGTAGTTGTTCGGGGGTGAACCCGTCGGGCTCCAGCGCGAGCAGCGCCAGGATTTCCAAGTGGCGCGGCGGCAATGGCACCGGCCTGCCGTCGCGGACCAGCCGTGCGCCGCCCAGACATTCGAGCCGCACACCGCGCGCCGGTGTCGGTGCGGCCGCCCGCAACACCGTTTCGACCGCGGTGACCAGCGCGCGGACCGAGGTCAGCACCATCGGATGCGAACGCTCCCAGGAACTGGACAGATCGAGCACACCGATCTTGCGGCCGTCGGGTGCGTGGATCGGCGCGGAATAGCAGACCCAGCTGTGCAGCGCGGCGACCAGATGTTCGGCGGAGAACACGGTGGTCGGGCGGTCGCTGTGCAGGGCGAGCGACAAACCGTTGGTGCCCATATGGCTTTCGTCCCAGCAGCCGCCCGGCGCGAAGTTGACCGCCTCGGCTTGGCGGCGCAGCGCGCGATCGCCGCACGACCACAGGATGGTGCCCGCGGCATCGGTGACGACCGCGAGATAGCCGGCGTCCTCGGAGAGGTCGCGCAGATCACCGGCCAGCTCGGTAATCGGTTGGCGCAGTGGCGATTCGGTCCAGCGATCGCGGATGTTGTCCAGGCCGGGCGCCTCGGTACAACTCGGGTCGACGGTCGTCAGCGACCGCTGCCAGGATTGGAAGACCTCATTGCGTAGCGAGGTCGACCCCGCGGGTATGCCGAGAGTGCTACTCGGAGCCGTCGCCCAACGCGCCCATTCTTTTTCCAGCGCGGCCCGTTGTTGGGTGAGGGTGCGGAATTGTGCCACCTCGTCAACCCCATCGTCAGTGTGAGCTCACATTCGCTACCTCATGATGGCGTACGCATTAGCTCGAGTCGAGGGTTCGACGGCAAACCGACCGTCCTCCATTGACGACTCGACTCCGATGTGCGATCGCGGTCTACGCTGCTGATATGGCGAGAGTTCCGCGTCGAGCCAAGGTGGCCGACGTGCACGAACTGGCCACCGGCATGCCGTTTGTCAATCGGGTGGACGGTCCGCACGGCAATGCTGTGTACCAGGTCGGCGGCAAATCCTTCGTCTTCTTCCGCAATCCGCGCCCCGACGCTTTCGACCCGGACACCGGTGAGCGCTATGCCGATGTGATCGTCATCTGGGTGCCCTCGGAGTCGGACAAACTCGCGCTGGTACAGGATCCGGATTCACCGTTCTTCACCACCCCGCATTTCGACGGGCATCTTTCGGTCCTGGTGCGCGGCAGCCGCATCGGTGAACTCGGTAAGCAAGAGTTGGCCGAGGTCATCCAGGACGCGTGGCTGAGCCGGGCTTCCCGGAAACGGGCGGCCGACTGGCTGGCCGCGCACAATGTCGCGGACTGACGTGCCCTGTCTACCAGGCCGAACCGATCAGCACGGCGCGAGCGCCAGTCCCACCCAAATCATCCCACCCAAATCATCCCGGCCAAGGTCACCACCGCCGCCATAATCGGACCCGGTCGCCGCAACCTGGCCGACCCGATGATCCGTCGCACCACATTTCGCCATTGCGGCGGCGCATCGGATTTCGTCTCCGGTGTCCGCCTGCCCAACCAGCGTCGCACCAACCCGATGGTGCCGATGATGAGTGTCGCGATCAGCATGGCCCCGCCCTACGCATTCGACGCTGCCCGACGCGACGACGCACCGTCGGCCCGAGGCACGACGCCGAATTCGATCAAACTCTCCGCGGTATCCAGAACCGTTTCCCGCACCGGCCGCATCGACCATCCGAGCTCACGCCGCGCCTTCTCGGAGCTGATCTGCTCGGTACGGCCCAACGTCGGCACCGTCAATCGAATCCCCTTGTCGAACAAGGCAATCGTCCGCACGAGAATATTCGGGATCACCCGTGTCGGTACCCGGTATCCACGCGGCCCGAACTCCTCGGCCAACGTTCGCCCCATATCCGCCATCCAGACATGTTCACCCGCGCAGATATACCGATTTCCGACCGCTCCGGGAGCCTCCAGCGCCAGTCGATGCGCCACCGCGAGATCCCGCACATCCACCACTGCCCATCCCACGCGCGGTGAACCGGGCGCATCACGAGCGAGCAGGCGGCGCACCGGTTCGTGCGATGTGCTCGTCGCCGCGGATTGCAACGGCCCCAACACCATTCCTGGATTCACCACCACCAGCTCGAGATCCGACTTCGCGGCGAAATCCCATGCCGCCCGTTCGGCCAGGGTCTTGCTCTTCTGATAGGCCGCACTGCGTTCGACCACCGACCAATCGGCCTCGGTGCGCACCGCATCGGTTTCGTGACCATAGGTGATCGCGGCGACCGAGGAGGTGAGCACGACCCGCTGAATGCCGCCGTCGGCACACGCCCGCAAGACTCGCAATGTCCCGTCGACCGCGGTATCGATCAGTTCCCGTTCGTCGTCCGGTGGGGTCGCCGGAAACGGTGATGCCACGTGTAGGACGGAGGTGCAGCCCGAAACGGCCGCCGCCCACCCCGCATCGTCGTCGAGATCGGCCGCGACGAACTCCAACTCGCCGCCGAGACGATCCGCAAGTGCCACCAGATGTGCGCGTTTATCCGCTTTTCCGAGGTCGCGAACCGTGCCGCGCACGGCATATCCGTGCTCGATCAGTTCGGCGATGACGTGTCCGGCGACGAATCCTGTTGCGCCGGTGACGAGTACCCGTGAGTTCATATGCTTACCCGCTTCGAAGGAGGGAATGCGGCCAGCCCATCTGAGCGCCGCTCAGATCATCTAAGCACTGCATAGTTAGGCTGTCCAGCAGGCGTCGAATACGCTCGATTGGTGACGCGGACCAGTTACCACCACGGCGCGCTGCGCGACACGCTCCTCGCCGCCTGCCTGCGGCTGATCGAGACCGAGGGCCTCGCCGCGGTCAGCCTGCGGCGGGTGGCCCGCGAGGCGGGCGTGAGCACCGGCGCGCCGTACCACCATTTCGCTGATCGCTCGGCCCTGCTCGCCGCGCTGTCGACCCAGGGATTCCGGCAGCTCGGCAGCGACTTGGCCGCCGCGCGCGCCGCCGCCGAGACACCGCTACAAGCGTTGACCGCGCTGGCCGAAACCTATGTGCGGTTCTCCCAGGAAAATCCCGGCTACTTCCGTCTCATGTTCCGCCCGGAACTCTCGCAACCCGAAAAGCATCCGGACGCGGGAGCGGCGGGCGACGCGGCCTTCGATGTCCTCGCCGACACCATTACCGAAGCCGTCGCCGCCGGATTGCTGCCCGCCGACAAGGCCGACACCCTGGCCGTCATGTGGTGGAGCCTGGCGCATGGCATGGCCTCGCTGTGGTTGGACGGTCAGCTCGAAAAGCGCAGCATCCAACTCGGCACCACCGCACCCACACTGGTCGAGGACATCATGCGCACCCTCACCGCGCTGGTCGGCCCCCGCGCGTGACACCCGCGCGAGCGCACCCGACACTAGAGTGAAGCCGAAACATTTGCTGTTCGATGCGCCCGCACTTCGAGAGGGATGTTCCGATGACACAGCAGCTCGATCCAACGGTCCAGGAATTCGTCACCGCGCTCAACGACAGCGATCAGGACCGCTTCTACGCCATTCTCACCGACGACGCGACCATGTCCGATGACGGTGTGGAGCGCAATCTCGTCCAGTGGACCGACTCCGAGATCTTCGGCAGCAATGGGCGCATGAATGTCGAATCGGTCGGCGACAATGGCACCGAACTGGTTGCCGACTACACGAATTCCCGCTGGGGTTCGATGCGCACCGCGTGGCGCTTCATCGTCCGCGACGGCAAGATCAGTCGATTCGAGACCGGCCAAGCCTGAGTAGCCTGAGTTCGTGTTCATCACGCCCCATTACGGCACGGGGTCCCTGGCTGATCTGTTCCCCTCCCTCCTCGCCGGGTTCGGCGTGCCCGGCGAGGGCGACCGGCTCGGCCTCGATCTCGCCGCCGACCGGATCTGTGTGCTGCTGATCGACGGTCTGGGCGCGGATGCGCTCGCCGCGAATTCCGATGCGGCGCCGTTCCTGTCGGCGCTGGCGCAGCGCACGCTGACGGCCGGCTTCCCGAGCACGACGACGGTCAGTCTGAGCTCACTCGGCGTCGGTGTCCCACCCGGCGAACACGGGTTCACCGGATACCTGATACACGTGCCCGGCTACGACCGGCTGGTGAATGCGCTGACCTGGCGGCTGCACGGCGCGGGACCGAAGGTCGACCTGCTGCGGGATCTGGTGCCGGAGCAATTCCAGCCCACCGCCACGGTTTTCGAGCGCGCGGCGGCCGACGGGATCGCGGTGGCCCAGGTCGCGCCGCGACTGCAGGCGGGTTCCGGGCTGACCAGGGCGGTGCTGCGCGGCTGCGAATTCCGCCCCTATGTTTCCGTCGGCGATTTCGTCGACGGCGTCGCGACCGCATTGCGCGCGGGCCCGCGCTCGCTGGTCTACGCCTACCACGGCAACCTCGACACGACCGGTCACGTGCGCGGACCATCCTCGGACGCTTGGCTTTTGGAGCTCGCGCACGTCGACCGGCTGGCCGTCACCATCGCCGAACATCTGCCACCCGATGCCGCGCTCGTCGTGACCGCCGACCACGGCATGGTGGAACTCGCCGACCGCGTCGACTTCGACAAGACCGAGATACTGCGCGAGGGTGTACGCCTACTCGGCGGCGAGCCCCGCGCCCGCCATGTCTTCACCGTCGACGGCGCGACCGCCGATGTGACGGCGACCTGGCAGGAATACCTCGGCGCCGACTTCGATGTCATCTCCCGTGCCGAGGCGATCGACCGCGCCTGGTTCGGCCCCACGGTGGCACCGCATATCGTCGAGCGCATCGGCGATCTCGTGGTCGCGGCCCGTGGTCTGCGCGGCATCGTGCGCACCGGCGCCGAACCGCTGGAATCCACGCTGATCGGCCACCACGGTTCACTCACGCCCGCGGAGATGAATGTGCCGCTGTGCACGTTCCGACCGTAACCGTCCCGTTGCCCTGGTGCTCCAGCCGGAATTTCTGATCGGTGCAGCTGCTGGTCAGCCGGGGGACGCAAGTTCAGCCACTGCGTGATCATCCGGTATTTGGTTGGAACACAACCGAATTGGTGATGGCTGCGGGTCACAGTGCAGCGCCTGATCGCCGGCGGTGGGAGTTCGAGGAGTTGATCGCCCGGATCGGAGGGCGGTGTGCGCGGGCAGAGAACCGTCTTTCAAAGGACTGCCTGGGCGCCGATGAAACTCGCAAGGGCAGAGAGGGCGACGGGCGCGCTGCTTCCGGCAGATCCTAGGTCCAGGCGGTTGAGGAGGTTCTGGATCACGACATAGAGATTCATAGTCAGGGCCTTTCTAGGGATTTGGCGACCAAGGATCGAGAGGGAGCGAAACATGTTGCGCCGCAACGGTTGCTAGCGCACTCGCGCGTCGGTGGCGAACTGGTCATCGGAAATCCTTGCGAATTGGTTGTGATGGCGATCACGGTGTGGTGTCATCGAAGATACACGGGAACATCCGGTGTATCTTTATATCAGGCTCAATGAAGAGGACCTAGCATGGATGCACACCGTCTCAGCCGACGCGACGCGATGCGAACAGGTGGCGGGTTGTTGGGCGTGGTCGGCGCGATGGCGCTGACCGCCCGTACCGCGAGGGCGGAGCCATGGAAGTGGTCGCCCGCCGATTCGGTGGTCGGCAGCGGCGGCGGCGACGATCCGATGAAAGTGTGGGACCCCGAAGCGGATTCGGTGCTGGCGGATGTCATCGACCACGCCGATGTCCCCGAGGTCAACAGGCTGCTGGCGACCTGGATCTACAACGACCAGCCCCTGCCGGCGGGTCTGCCGCCAGGACTGGCCGACTTCATCGAATACGCTCGGCAGCTGCCTTCGTGGACCGACCAGGGCAAGCTGGCCAGTTCCTTCCAGTTCTACAAGAAGCGTGGAACGTATCTAGGTGTGCTCTACGCCTTCGCCAGCGGCATGATGTCCACGGTCATCCCGCACGAGGCGCTCGCGGTGTACTACTCACGCGGCGGGTCGCATTTGAAGGAACGCATCGCCAAGACCGCGAAATTCGGGTACGACATCGGCGCGGTCAACGCCTACGGAGACGGCGGCGAGATGGTCGTGACCTGCGTGAAGACCAGGATCATCCACGCGTCCGTGCGGCACCTGCTGCCGCGGTCACCATACTGGCCCACCGGTGTCACCCCGATCAGCCAGGACGACCTGATGGTCACCTGGCACAGCCTGGCCACCACCATCATGCGGACCCTCACCGCATGGAAATTGGCCATCCCGGCCGCCGAATCCGAAGGCTACCTGCACAGTTGGCAGCTGGCCGCGCACCTGCTCGGCATCCGCGACGAATACATCCCCTCGACTTGGGAACAGGCCAACGCACAGGCCGGACAGCAGCTCGACCCTATCCTCGCGCCCACCGCCGAGGGCAACGCCCTGGCGAACGAGCTGCTCAATCTCGGCGCCGATCTGGATTTGACCCTGCTCAGCCGGGGCATCCTGGGCGCGTTCACCCGATTCATCTTGGGCGACAAGATTGCCGACTGGCTCGCCATCCCCAGGGAACCGGTCTGGAGCCCGCTGCTGGAAGTCGCGTGGGGGCCCTTCGTCGCCGTCCGAGAAGGTGTGCTGTCGGTGGCCCCCGTGGTCGACGCCCCGTACTGGATGTTCGACGAGTTCCTGCGTCAGTTCACCATGTGGTACGTGGCCGAACTGCGGATGCCGCTGAGCATCGAAATCCCCCTGACCAACCGCTGAGAACGGGTACCCCGCCTGCCGCGGGGACACCCGCGAACGAGCGAACCGATGAAGAACAACCCGAACCTCGTACGGATCCGTCGTATCTCGGCCGGACTCGTCGTCGCCGGGACCGCCGCACAACCGGCGGTCGACGCCGCCCAGCGAGCCACGACCGGCTCGGCGCAGCACCTGCCCCGGAAGGCGGATCGAATGGCGTTGCGCCCATGCGGGATTCGAACTCTTCGATACGAACGCCAGCAGACATAAGGGGTCCGAGATGTGGTCCAGGACCCTGGGCGTCGACCGCCACTTCGACGCCCAGCCACGCGCATACGGAAGGGTCGTGATCACCGCGAGCGGCGAGGCGACCTCCTCCGTGACGTTCGAGGCGATCAGCGCCACTGCGGCAGTGGTCTGCATCGACACTGGTGAGCTGCCGCGGAGCAGCCGGCCCGTACCCGTCTGGCCGAATTCGATGCAATGAAACAGCTAACATACCTGCGTACCATCGACGATGGAGGGACATGCCACGCAATCACCAGGCAGGAGCGCGATGGCGGCGCAGTCGGCCGAATGACGCGGAATGAGATACTTCAGGAGGATGCTGTGGAATCCGCGCTGCCCGCGAACCCATCCGAGGCCGGGAAATCACTGATCGAACGGGCCTACCTGCAGGCCATCGCACAGGATGACGACACCGACCGCATCCGCGCCCGCATTCTCGACGCGGCAAACGAGCAGTTCCGGCGGTGGGGTACCCAGCGGTCGACCATGGAGGACATCGCCCGGGAGGCGGGGGTGTCACGCATCACCGTCTACCGCCGGTTCGCCACCAAGGAAGTTCTGGTCGAACACGTCATCCTGCACGAATTCCGTCGCTACTTCGACACGTTCCTGGTCGACATCGCCGCCGCCACCAACCCAGCCGATCGCGTCGTGCTCGGTTTCGTGAGTTCCCTGCGCGCCCTGCGCGGCAACCCCCTCATCGGCGCGCTGATCACCACCGAACCCGACCACTTCGTCAGCTCACTGATCGGCGACGACGGACGAGCGGTGGCCATGGTCCGAGAATTCGTCGCCAACCAACTCCGCCAGGAGCAGCGTGCCGGCACCATCTCGGCGAACCTACGCACCGACCTTGTCGCAGAGTTGATGGTCCGCATCTGCGCCTCGTTCCTTGCGATCCCGAGCCAGGTTGTCGACCTCGACGACGACGAGCAACTCGCCATGATCGCGCGCCAATTCCTCGTTCCCATGCTCGAAGCGTCGACCAATCCTGAAACGCCACAACCGATCCGCCCGGGAGAGGCCGGCCGCCGGGTTGACCCGCGCTGATGCGTTGATCAGTACGTCAGCCGGACTTCGTGATCGGTGATGCCGCTGGTCGACATGGTGGACGCGAAACAGCACCGCGTGATCATGTCGTATTTCTACCGCGGCTCTGATACTGGGTGCGATGGTGTCCGAGGCTGCCGACCAAGAACTGCTGGACACTGGCCGACCTGGCGACGCCGACACTAACCCCGCGCACGCACCAGCCACTATCAGCGACGATCCCACCAACTCACCTGATCACTCAGTCCGGCTGGGGTACTAGGCTGTACGCGTCGTGGCGGGCATGGTCGCCCGTCGAATCGCCCAGGAGGATTCTCTATGAACGCCACGCTCTTACGGACCGGACTCGGGGTCGCGGCGATCGCGGCACTGCTGGCCGGCTGCACCGAAATCGAGCGGGCGCTGAATCAGGGCGGTGACACCACCTGCCGCGATTACGTCAAACAGGATCAGGACACCAAGCGCACGACGATCACCAAATTCATCAAGCAGCAGACCAACGATGATCACGAGCCCGCGGGCACGGCGGTCGATGCCACGATGCTTCAGGTGGACCTGCTCTGCGGTGCACAGGTCAATCAGGACACCCCGATCAAAAAAGCCGATATCGCAGGCATTTTCCTCAACAAGTAGGCGGCAGGCGGGCATCGACCGGTTGGGAACGAATGGCCCGTCGGATACGCAAAGCGGCCCCCAGCTAAAGCTTGAATTCTGGGAGCCGCTCCACTGCCGCAACCTTTGCCCGATCGAACTCGCCGTTGTTCACGCCTGCGGTGAAGGCGTCCCACTTCGGGCGGAGTGAACACCAGTGCGGGACCGGTCGGGTTCTTGGAGTCTCGGATGCCGATCTCGACCACGCCGACGCAATCACCATTCAGCCCACAGATGTTCGCGACATCGAGGAGTCGTGAGTCCGAAACACCATGAACCCAAGGATGTTTCGCCTCGTCCCGATGAACCGGATGTACATCTCAGCGTGTTCCTGCACGGTATGCGCCTCGACTACGCCGCGTGCCTTACCGCCGCGCTGATATTCACGCGTGAGCACCATAGGCGGCACTACGCCGACGCTGTCACCATCGACCTCGGCGACACAGGTCGCTATCCGTGTCTCCCGTGCGAACGCCTTTTCCTCGGCTCATGAGATGAGACGAAGGGCGAAATTCAAGAGCGTCAACGGAATCCGCCGAGATATTGGACCTTCACGGCGGAAACCGAAGAAAGCGCTGGTCACGGCACATACGGCACGCTATGTGCAATTCACATTAATGTGATCTGCATCACATTCTGCCGGGCATTTTGTCGGTGGTGCATGGCATGGTGGGCGACATGCCTTTTGCCGATTCCGTCGTCGCCACGGATGTCATCCGTGTGCTCGGTGCCCGTGAGCACAATCTGCGCAATGTGTCGTTGGAAATCCCCAAGAACAAGATCACCGTCTTTACCGGCGTCTCCGGGTCGGGCAAATCGTCGATCGTCTTCGACACGATCGCCGTCGAGTCGCAGCGTCAGCTGTATGCGACATTCCCCGCGTTCATTCTCAACTTCCTGCCGCGTTACGAGCGGCCGCACGCCGAGGCGATCGAGAACCTGACGGCTCCGGTCATCATCGACCAGCAGCCTGTCGGCGGCGGGCCGCGCTCGACCGTCGGGACGATGACCGATATCTACTCGATGGTGCGGGCGATGTTCGCCCGATTCGGTTCGCCCTCAGCCGGATTCGTCTACAACTACTCGTTCAACGTGCCGCAGGGTATGTGCCCGGACTGCGATGGACTCGGAGTCACGGTGCGGGCCGATCCGGATCGGTTGGTCGACCGGAGCAAATCGCTGAACGAAGGCGCGATTCTGTTGCCCGGTTACGCGGTGGACAGCGGCGAGTGGCAGATGTACGGCAAATCCGGGCGCTTCGATCCGGACAAGAAACTGGCCGACTACACCGAGGACGAGTTCACCGACCTGCTCTACGGCACCGGCGGCAAGGTGGAACTGACCTTCGCCAAGGGCACCTGGAAGGCGAATTACGAAGGGCTGGCGGCGAAATTCACTCGCACCCGGTTGCAACGCGACACCTCCACGCTCAGCGAGAAGACGCGCGAACTGATGCAGAAATTCCTCACCGAGGGTGTCTGCGCTACCTGTCGTGGTGCTCGGCTGAACGAAGCGGCATTGGCCACGAAGATCGGTGGCCGCAATATCGCCGACTGGTCCGGACTGCAAATCACCGATCTGATAGCGGTGCTCGATGAGATCAGCGATCCGGCCGCGCTCGGACTGGCCGCCGCGATCCGGACCGCGCTGCAGCGGGTGATCGATATCGGACTGGGTTATCTGAGCCTGGATCGGCCGACCTCGACGCTGTCCGGCGGTGAGGGGCAGCGGCTCAAGATGATCAAACATCTGTCGAGCACGCTGATCGGGATGACCTATGTTTTCGACGAACCGAGCGTCGGATTGCATCCGCGTGATGTCGGCCGGTTGAACAACCTGCTGAAGGCATTGCGAGACAAAGGCAATACCGTGCTGGTGGTCGAGCACGATCCGGACGTCATCCAGATCGCCGACCATATCGTCGATGTCGGGCCGCGCGCCGGTCTGCACGGCGGGCAGGTGGTATTCGAGGGCAGCTTCGCCGAACTGCGGACCGCGGATACGCCGACGGGTGCGGGACTACGCAGGCCGTTCACGGTGCAGGAAACCTTCCGTCAGCCGAACGGAGCGTTGCTGATCGAGCATGCGAATGTGCACAACCTCAAAGATGTGACCGTCGCGGTGCCGACCGGCATTCTCACCTCGATCACCGGCGTCGCCGGTTCCGGTAAGAGCAGCCTCATCCGCGACGTGTTCGTCCGGGAGCATCCGGACGCGATCTTCGTCGACCAGTCGGCGATCGGGGCATCGTCGCGGTCAACGCCCGCAACGTACCTGGGGCTGATGGATCCGATCAGGAAGCTGTTCGCCAAGGCGACGGGGGAGTCGCCGGGCCTGTTCAGTTTCAACTCGACCGGAGCCTGTAAGCAGTGCGAGGGTCGCGGCGTGATCATCACCGAAGTCGCATACATGGACCCGGTGACTACCCACTGCGATGCCTGTGACGGACGGCGGTTCTCCGACGAGGTGCTGGAATTGACCTTGCGCGACAAGTCGATTGCCGATGTGCTGGCGATGTCGGCCGAAGAAGCCCTCGGTTTCTTCACCGAAAAGGCACTGTCCACAAAGCTGCGCACGATGAACGAAGTGGGCCTGGACTATCTCAGCCTCGGCCAAGCCATGAGCACCCTGTCCGGTGGCGAACGCCAACGCATCAAACTGGCGACCCAACTCCAGAACACCGGCACCGTCTACGTCCTCGACGAACCCACCACCGGTTTGCACATGTCGGACGTGGACACCCTGCTCGCCCTGATGGACGGCTTGGTCGACCGCGGCAACACGGTGGTGGTGATCGAACACAACCTGGACGTGGTGGCACACTCCGACTGGGTGATCGATCTCGGCCCCGATGGCGGCAAGGACGGCGGCGAAATCGTCTTCACCGGAACCCCCGCCGAATTACTGACCCACCCCACCTCCCTCACCGGCGAATACCTGCGCAAGTACAAGGCCGCCGGGTAGGACAACGAGCCGGTCAGGGCTGTTTCGTCTGAGAGGTGTAGGCGGGGAGGGCGGCGAAACTGAAGCGCACGGCTTCGGTGCCGTAATCGAGCATTTGGCGTTCGTAGTTGTCGACTGCGTCGAGGAGAGCGGAGGTCTGGGTGAGGGTGCGGCGGAGGAGGTCGGCGTCGCGCAGGGCGGTGTTGGCGCCGCATCGCCGACGCTCGCCGACACTGGGATGCCGAGCACGGCGACTGAACCTCTGTCGCGCGCGGGCGAACAGCGCTTGAATGGAAGCATTCCCACAGGGAGGTTCCGATGACCCTTACCGCTCGTGACCTGCTCGACGGGATCCAAGCCGAACTGGCCCCGCACGACGACGACAACCGCATGGTTCCGCTCATCTCGGTGGGCAAAGCACCACGCGCGGTCTTCGCCGCGATCGCCGCCGAGGAACAGCGCATCGTCAGCAGCGACTGGCGCAGCTTCCACACCCTGGCTGCGAAGACGGACGAACCACATGTCAGAGCGTTTCTCGACGGCCTCCCTCCCGGCGAGCGGCAGGCACTCGCGCTGTTGGACGCCCTCGTCGCGGCGGCAGGGCCCGACCAGGGCATGGAGCTACCCAGAGCGGGTTGCCAGGCCTACCCGGCCTATGTCGCCTGGTTGGCGCTGAACGCCGAGCCTTCCGCGGCCGCGGCCGGTATCTACGCGAATGTCGCCGCATTCGGCCGCTACTGCCGGGCCGTCGCCGAAGGCATGCGCGCGCACTACGAGTTCGACGACCCCGCCTGCGCATTCTTCGACTTCTTCGCCGCCGACACCCCCGAAGCCGAGCAGCGGGCCCACGCCGCAATCCAGGCCGGAATCGACGGCGGGCGCTCGAGTCCGAACGACGCCCACTTGTACGCCAGACTCTTCCAGAACTACGAACTCATGTTCTGGAACACCCTCGCCGACGAGTTCTCCGGATAGCACAGCGATCGGATCAGGCGGGCTGCCATAGTTCGATCCGATTGCCCTCCGGATCGGTGACCCAGCCGAATCGACCGACACCCGCCATGTCCTGCGTCTCGTCGGCCACATTCGCTCCCTTGGCGCGCAATTGCGTGAGCATCGCATCCAGATCGCGGACCCGGAAGTTGAGCATGGTTTGCTGAGCGCGGGACCCGAAGTAGTCGGTCTCGGACTCGAACGTCGCGAACACCGTCGGCCCGGCCCCCTGATGCCACAGGCCATTCTCGTCGACGCCCAAGCCCAGGCAATCGCGATACCATGCGCTCAGAGCCGTCGGGTCGGCTGCCCGAACGAAGTATCCACCGATTCCAAGTACTCGTTCCATGCCCGCTATCTTGCCAAGACGGTGATCGAGCGGGGTGGTACCACGACGCTGAACTCGAAGGCCGAGGTGCACAGCCAGCCCTTCGCTGCGCGTCCGACCGTGGAACTGGCTCGGTAGCTTGATTCGGCGGTCATCCGAATGCGCTGACTCCGGTCAGCGCACGACCGATCAGTAGCTTCTGGATCTGGCTCGTGCCTTCGTACAGGGTCATCACCTTGGCGTCGCGCAGATATTTGCCGACCGGGAATTCGTCGATATAGCCATAACCGCCGAAGACCTGCAGCGCCCGATCGGCGGCCCGCACCGCGGCCTCGCTCGCGAACAATTTGGCCTTCGACGACTCGACGGCGAATTCGGCACCCCGGTCGATCAGATCGGCGACTCGCCACACCAGCAGCCGGGCCGCGTCGACATCGAGGGCGATATCGGCGAGCAGTTCCTGAACCAGCTGATGCCCGGCGATCGGTTTGCCGAATTGTTCGCGCTCGGTGGCATATCCGACGGCGGCGTCCAAGCAGGCCTGCGCGATGCCGACACAACCGGCGGCCACCGACATCCTGCCCTTGGCGAGCGCCGCCATAGCGACGGTGAAACCCTTGCCCTCATCGTGCAATCGGGCGCTGTCGGGGACCCGGACACCGTCGAGTACGAGTTCGGCGGTGGCCTGACCGCGCAATCCCAGCTTGCCGTGGATGGTGCGGGCGGTGAAGCCGGGGGAGTCGGTCGGGACCAGGAATGCGGTGATGCCGCGACGCCCTTCGCCGCCGGTGCGGGCAAAAATGAGGGCGACATCGGCCCAGGTGCCGTTGGTGATGAACATCTTGGTCCCGGACAACACCCAGTCGTCGCCGTCGCGGACCGCACGGGTGCGCAATTGCGCCGCATCGGAACCGGTCCCGGGTTCGGTGAGGCCGAAGCAACCGAGCGCGCCACCCGAGGTCAGGCGCGGCAGCCAGGTGCGTTTCTGCTCCTCGGTGCCGTAGTGGTTGATCGACTTGGCGACCAAACCCAAAGAGACCGAGACGATTCCGCGCACTGCGGAGTCGCCGCGCCCGAGTTCCTCGAGTACCAGACAGTAGGTGAGATGATCACCGCCGCTGCCGCCGTATTGCTCGGGAATGGTCAGACCCAGGAAACCGACTTCACCCAGTTCGGCCACGATCGCGGTATCGACGGATTCGGCCCGGTCCCACTCCGCCGCACGCGGCGCAATCTCGCGGTCGACGAATTCGGCGGCGAGGCGCATGGCGGCGGCCTGCTCATCGGACAGTTCCAGGTTCATCGCGACTCCGAGGAAAAACTAACGGCGGAAGTTTCCCGTATGCTAACCACCGATAAACTAGCGATGCAAGTTTGATGTTGTGGGTACCCGCCGGTGTGACACTGGATCGATCGACCAGGAGGTTTTCGTGGGAAGGCCGCGCCACCCCTTGCTCAGCCGTGATCGCATCGTGTCGACCGCGCTGGATCTGGTGGATGCCGAAGGACTGGAAGCGGTTTCGATGCGTCGACTCGCCACCGAACTCGGCGTGCAGGGACCATCGCTCTACAACCATGTGGCGACCAAGGACGATCTGCTGGACGCGATGGTCGATGCCGTACTCGGCAAGATCGATCTGTCGATGTTCACCGATATCTCGGATTGGCGGGTGGCCCTGCGCGATTGGGCCAGGTCGTATCGGGCGGCCCTGGCGGCGCATCCGAGGGTGGTGCCCGCCTTGAATCTGGGCATGGGTCGACGGCCGAATGCGTTGCGGCAGGCCGACGCGGTCTTCGGTGGTCTGGTGGCGGCGGGCTGGCCGCGCCGCGAGGCCACCCAGGTGGGTGCGCTCATGCGGTTCTTCGTCACCGGGTCGACGCTGGGGTCGTTCGCGGGCGGGTTCCCGGAGGACGCGGCGGTCTATCGCGGAAATTATCCGCATCTGGACGAGGCGCATCTGCTGTCGGGGCGGCAGCGCGATATCGATGACGCCGCCTTCGAGATCGGGTTGCGTGCGTTGCTGGACGGGTTGTCGTTGCGGTTCGCGATACTGGAGGGTGCGGCGGGCGGACGCTAGCGCGCGGCCAGCCAGTCCGGGAACTCGGTCAGCTCGCCGAGGACGAAATCCGCTCCCGCCGTGCGCAATTCGTCGGCGTCGCAGGGTCCGGTGGTGACCCCGAGCGCAAAGACGTCCGCCGCCCGCGCCCCGCGCATATCGCCCTCGTGATCGCCGACGAACAGATCCGCGCCGTGCTCGCGCAATGCCGCCGCCTTCCCGTCCGACCACAGATCGCCGACCACCTCATCGATCCGCCAGCCCAGTTCGGCGACGTGCAGCCGAGCCAGCGGTTCGTGCTTACCGGTCACGATGAGCACCCGTCCGCCGCGCGCACGGACGGCATCCAATGCGGCATCGGCACCGGGCATGGCCGGAATGTAGGGCACGATCGACGGATAGATCTCGCGGTAGCGGGTCACGAGTGCCGGAATGAGTTCCTCGGGCGCACCGGCGTCTGCCAGCAGCATCGCCAGTGGCGGCCCGAGCCGGTCGGCCAGTTCGGCAGCGCGCAACGGCAGACCGAACTCGGTTGCCAACTGCTCGATCACCTTACAAACACCCGGCCGGGAATCGATCAGCGTCATGTCGAGGTCGAAACCGACAGTCCAGGTCATCCCAGGACTCTATCGTCGGCACTCGATCGGCCGCGCGACAGCACCTGTGGTCGATGCAGTTCACCCCCGCCGTACGCGAGGCCACCGTGCCGGCGCGGCGAGTGCGGAAACCGGTTGTGAGAGCTACTCGTGGTGAGGTGGGTGCGGTGGCGGGGAGGGGATGGTGTCGATGCCGGGTGTCGATGCGGGCCAGACCAGCAACACCGGGCAGGGGGCGTGGTCGACGACGAAGCGACTGGCGGGGCCGAGGCTGCGGGGTCCCAGATGGGTGCGGTCGCCGTCGCGGGCAACGATGAGCAGGTCGGCCCCGTCGGCAGCAGCGACAACCTCACGCTCGATGCGCCCGGTCCGCGCGAGCCGGGCGCAGGGTCGCCCCAGCCGGTCGGCGGCGGCGGCAAGGAGCCGACGAGCGGAGTCGGCGGCCAGGGTCGCCATACGAGCGCCGGGATCGCGTTCGGGGTGGCCGCGTCCGAGCAGCCCGGCGAACGCGGCGTGCGCTGTGGCGGGGACTTCGCGGTCGATGACGTGCAGCAGGACGATCTCGGCGTCGGCGGGGGTGTGGGCGCGGGCGGCATCGACACAGGCGGGCCAGGTGCCCTCGGCGATCCAGACTACGACGGCCACGACCTCACCCTTCGACGACGTGTAGCGATGCCCACAGTGCTATCACGGCCAGCGTGATCGCGGCGGGCACAACAAGTAATCCCAGCCGGGTGAATTCGCCCAGGCTCACGTCGGTGTCGTGGTCGTGGACGATGCGCCGCCACAGCAAGGTGGCCAGCGATCCGGCGTAGGTGAGGTTGGGACCGATGTTCACCCCGATCAACACCGCCAGCACCGCACCCGGTCCGGCCGCTGTGGTGAGCGGAAGCAGGACCAGGGTGGCGGGCACGTTGTTGATGACGTTCGCCAGGACCGCGGCGACCGCCGCGATACCGAACAGGGTCGGCAGTGTCGTGCCGTGCGGGACGAGGTGCGCGAGCGCGGCGGCGAGCCCGTTGTCGACCACCGCGCGCACCACGATGCCCAGCGCCAGCACGAACACCAGAAAGCTCGGTGAGGCCGAACGCAGGATCCCGACCAAGGTGGTGCGTTGCTGGATCATGGCTCGGACGGCAAGCACCGTGGCCCCGGCCAGTGCCGCCCAAGCCGGGTTCACCCCGAGCGCCGAGGTCGCCACGAACCCGGCGAGCGTGCTGGCGACGGTGGCCACCGCGAACAGCGCCACCCCATCCGGCGCCCCCTCGTCCGGCGGGGCCTGGGCGCCCGCGGCCAGGTCGGTGGAGAAGAACCGGCGCAGCACTACATATTCGACGACGATGGCCGCGAGCCAGGGCAGCGCCATCAGCGTCGCGAACCGGGTGAAGCTCAGCCCGCTGGCCGCGAAGGCGAGCAGGTTGGTGAGGTTGGACACCGGCAGTAGCAGCGAGGCGGTGTTCGACAGGTGGGTGCAGGCGTAGACGTGCGGCTTCGGGCGGGCACCGAGTCGGGCGGCGGTGGCGAACACCACCGGGGTGAGTAGGACCACCGTGGCGTCCAGGCTCAGGACCGCCGTGACCACCGACGCGATCGCGAACACCTGCAGCAGCAGCCGGCGCGAGCGTCCCACCGCGCTGCGGGCCATCCAGGCCCCGCACGCCTGGAACAGGCCCTCTTCGGCGCATAGCTGAGCCAGCACCAGCACCGCCGCCAGGAAACCGATCACCGGGCCCAGCCGTGCGGCCTCGGCCACCGCGTGACCGGGTGCGATCGCGCCGGTGACGATCACGATGACGGCGGCCGGGACCGCGAGCACTGCTTCCGGCAACCCCCATGGGCGGATCACCGCGCAGGCCAACACCACCAGCAGCAGACCAACCGACAGGGCCTCGGACAACGACGTGTTCAGGGTCCACTCCTCGACGAGAACATCGACAACCGCTTCATCGAATCAGACCAGCGCGCGGCGGCAGCCGTTAACCGAACAGGGCACGGCGAAGATCAAACAGGGGAACATTTCCGCAGGCGGCGCGAAAAGCAGGTCGCCGAGCTTACAGTTGACCGACAGCGAAGGGCTCCGGTCTGCATCGCGGAGGACGAGATGACGAGCCAGCGCCAGCCACCGACCGTGGGCTCGGTATTCGGGCACTACCGGTTGGATCGGCTGCTCGGGCGCGGAGGCATGGGCGAGGTCTTCGAGGCCTACGACTTGCGCAAGCGCCGCAGTGTGGCGATCAAGGTGCTCCTCGAACGGCTTGCGCAGGACGAGGGGTACCGCGAGCGGTTCCAGCGGGAGGCCGACGCCGCCGCGCGACTGCGCGAACCGCACGTCATCCCGATCCATGATTACGGCGAGATCGACGGCCACCTCTACATCGATATGCGCCTGGTGGACGGTGTCAGCCTGCCGTCGGTGCTGCGGAGCAACGGGCCGATGCCTGCGCAGCAGGCGGTGGCGGTGATTCGCCAGATAGCGTCGGCATTGGATGCCGCGCACGCCGAAGGACTGGTCCATCGTGACGTGAAACCGGACAACATCCTGCTCACGTCGGAGGGTTTCGCCTATCTGGTCGACTTCGGTATCGCGCATTCCGATGCCGATCAGGGGCTGACGACCCACGGTGCGGTGATCGGTTCGTTCAGCTATATGGCGCCGGAACGGTTCCGTGCCGAGCACACCACGCCCGCGGTCGATGTCTACTCGCTGGCGTGCGTGCTCTACGAATGCCTCACGGGCGCACGGCCGTATGCCGGCACCACCGACGCCGAGATCATCAGCGCGCATCTGTTCGGGCCGGTGCCGCGACCGAGCAAGAACCGGCCGGATGTGTCGCCGGCACTCGATACCGTCATCGAGCGCGGTATGGCCAAAAACGTGCGCGAACGTTACCGGGCGGCGGGGGACCTCGCGCATGCGGCGGAGGCGGCGCTGACGAGTGCAGGTGCGGTCACCGAGGGGCGCACGGCGGTGTCCGCGATCGGGATGCGCGATGAACGGACCTCGAAACATGAAGCCCGACAAGGCAGCTCGCCCGATTCCGGGACCAGTGACGAGCTGTTATCCGTTGCTCGGAAACCCGATACCGAACAGCCCGAAGCCGAGACACGCGACGCGCAGGGTGTCCCGGTGGCCGAACCGCGCCGCAGACGCCACAGGCTGACCGCGCTCGTCCTGGCACTCGCCGCCGTGATCGCCGCCGGGGCCGGATTCGGAGCCTGGACCTTGCTCGGCGATCGCAAGGGCACCGCGGTCGCCGACGCCACCGCATTGCGCGACGCCGATATCGATCTGCTGAAGATCGTCGCCCAGACCGGCCGTAAACGATCCACCTGCCAGCACGAGCAGCCCGATACCTCCACCACCGTCGCGGTCATCTTCTGCCCGGACCACCCCGCGGCCAGTGAGTCGGCGGCCCGATACATGCGGTTCCGCAATCTCGACGCACTGCGCAACTATTACAACCTGCTGATCCGCACCTTCCAGGCCACCAACTGTCCGGGCGATCCCGCCGGGCCGGACGGCCCGGTGATGTACGAGGGCAAGGAGATCGGCCGCAAGGCATGCCTCGCCAACCGCGCCGATGACCCCGACGCGCCGAAGCCATCCCTGCTGCTGACCGACGAGCCCCAGCTCGCACTGGCCTTCTTCATCTGGCCGTCGCCCAGCGACCAGCCGCTGCGCGACTACCTGTCCAAGTTCGCCGCCAGCCAGTTCCTGACCGCCGAAGCCGCCCGTGACCCGGACTTTTTCACCCCCGAGGACCGCGTCGTTCTCGGTCATCTCGGCGATGCTTTCGGTCCGGCGAACTGCCGGCACGAGCCGCCGCCCGGCGGCACGGTGAACGCCGCCATCGCATGCAGTACCCCGTCCGACTATCCGTCCGCACAGTTCTTCGGATTCCCGGACGCCCCGTCGGCAGACGCCTTGTACCGGGCCGACGTCGGGGTGCTCCGCGGACACGCCTGCGGTGACGGGGGCGCCGACGAGATATTGCGCAGTCGGGGCAAGGACATCGGCCGATTCTTCTGCTACCTGGACAACGATCCGGATATCGGCACCCGGACCTGCCTGATCGCCGTGCACTCCGACGCCCACCTGATCGCCCAGTTCTGCACACTGGTGCCGGAAAACCCGCTCCCCGGGCCGAAAACCGAAGCCCAACTGCGGGACTGGTTCGACAAGCACATCACCTAGTTGTGCGGCCGGACGCCGAAGGTGAATTCGGGTATCGCCGATGCGAATCGTCACACCATCGGTGAGCGCGGCGCCGCCGATGACCCGATCCCCACCGACGAACACACCGTTGCAGGACAACAGATCATTCAGCACGCACGTAACCCCATTGCTGACGATCACCGCGTGGTGGCGGCTGACCTTGCCGTCGTCGAGCACGATGTCGTTATCGGGCAGTGGGCCGATGCGGGTGAAAGGACCTGTGATCGGAAACGTCTGTCTGGTCGAATCCCGCAGGTGCGCTTGGGATCCGGGCGCTATCAGGTCGACGACGGTGGCAGCGCGCAGTGCCGAGGCGACGGCATCGGCGGGCGGGGTGAGCGTCGATCTCGGTGCCGAAACCGGACCCGAACTGCCGTTCGTCTACGTCTTCGAGCGGTCGCTGCACGCGGTACCGATGTTCGGGGCGAACGTCTTTCCGGAGACGGTGACGATCGGACTGGAACAGCCCGGCGTCAGCGAATGGGTGACCGGGAATTCGTGCTGGAGGTGTGGGACAACGCCGATCACGACCGGACACTGCGCGTCACGGTGGAACTGGTCCCCGACGAACCGAATACCCCCGAACGCACCCGACGCGTCGCCGAATCGATTCGTGACGAATTTGTGCGCCGCAATAGCGAATACGCGCATTACGTTCCGCTCGAACGTCAGCTGCCGCACGTCGAACTGCGCCCCACCGGTGATCCGGACTACTTCCCGATCGGGGTGAAGCACCGCTGTACACGCTGAGCGTTATTCCTCGGCGCGGAACTGGGCGCGCTTGTAGTCGCCATACGGCTCGTCGCGTTCGCGGACGGCCTCACGGAAACCGACGGTGGCCGAACGCAGTTGGAAGGCGTAACCCTCGCGCGTGTGCCGGGAGATCCCGTCGAATACCGTGCTGATCATCGCGGAATTCGTCACGCCCTGCGAATTCAGCGCCGAATTCAGCGCCAGTTTGGCCATCATCAGCTGGTTGATCGGCATGCGCGCGATACGTGCCACCAATGCCTCGGCGCGTTCGTCGAGTTCATCGGCCGGACACGATTCGACCGCGAGCCCCCATTCCTCGGCTTGCTTCCCGCTGATGCAGTCACCGGTGAACAGCAGCCGCTTGGCGCGCTGATCGCCCAGGCGATGCGCCCACATGCCCGCCGCCGGAATACCCCATACGCGGGTGGGCGGATAGCCGATTTTGGTGTCGTCGGCGCAGATGATCTGGTCGGAGTAGAGCGCGATATCGGTGCCGCCCGCGATGGCGAAGCCATGCAGTTTCGCCACGGTCGGCTTATTCGCATTCATCAGGCTGGCGAAACCACGGTTGAACCGGCTCATCATCGCGTAGTCGATCATCGGATCCCAAGTCCCCCAGGGATTGTGATTCACCGCCTGCACCACCGGATCGGCCACGGTGCCGGTGGTGTCGATCGAGCCGTCGACACCGTGGCTGCCCTGTTCGGCGAACATATCCAAGTCGTAGCCGCCGCAGAAACCCTTGCCGCGCCCAGATACCAGGATCACGTGCACCCGCGGATCCAGATCGGCCCGCTCGATCGCGTGCGCGAGATCGACCGGGGTGTCCGGGGTGATCGTATTGCCCTTCTCCGGGCGGTTGAAGGTAATGCGCGCGATACGCCCGTCGCGCTCGTAGGTGAGCGTGCGGTACTCGCGTTCGCCGGCGGGCTCGGGCCGATCCCGCCACGGCGAATCGGGTACCTCCGTCCAGTTCTCGTACCAGGCCGCGGGGCGGGTGCCCGCATGGTTCGAAAAGGCTTCGCTATCAGGCTGATTCACGTGGAACTCCCGGTGCACTCGATGCCGATTCGCGGCAACGGTGCACCACGCCACCGGCGGTCGCTGCATCGTTGCGCTCGATGCCACCGTAGCGAACCGGCTCGAGCTCAAGCCTCGGGTGCCGCAGTGTTGTCGGGGAAGGAGTGGTGCTCGTGCACCACGACCCAGCGGCCGTACTGCTTGCGCAGGCCGAAGGTGATCCGCAGGCGCTTGGCCGGATCACGGGCGAACTCCTCCGCGGTGCCGCACAGCAGCAGCGCATGCGCGAATGCCACTTCTGCGCTCGCCTCTACCTCCAGCGAAACGATGTCGAATGTCGCACCCGATGCCTGCCATTCGAAGAAGCCGGGCCAGGTATCCCGATAGGCGTCGATGCCGCGCACACCTTCATTCGGCGGGGGCACATCGAACATCACGATATCGTCGGCATGATCGGTGACTACACCGGCCAAGTCGCCGGTATGCACCGCCGCTGCCCATCGCTCGATCAGTATTCGGATCTGCTTCTCGTCATCGGACATATCGGGTCGTCATCCTCTCCGGCCCGGCCGCCGGGGTGTGCGCCGTGGCTCTTACCCAGAGAGCGTGCCGAATTCGCCTCTGAGACGCAATGACTCGGAATGCATTCGTCAAGATCCCAATGGCGAATTTCGCGCCGGTTACCGATCGGCAGGAACCGTTGAGTTAGTTACGGTCGGCGCGGCGATGGTGGCGCGTTTACGGCCGTAGCCCTGGTAGACCGCAATGCCGACGTGCACCCAAACCGCGAAACGCACTCAGGTCAGCCCATCCAAAGGGGTTGCCAGCAGTACGCAGCCGATCAACGCGAAAATCGGCACCAGCGGCACCAACGGGGTGCGGAACGGCCGTTCCCGGTTCGGCTCGAGCTTTCGCAGCACCAGCACTCCGACACAAACAACCGCGAAAGCCGACAGCGCGCCGATATTCACCGACTCCACGGCGATATCGATCGGCAGCAGACCGGAAATGGTCGCGCAGACGACGCCGAGCAGCAGCGTCAGCCGGACCGGAGTGGCGCGCTTACCGGTTTCGGCGAGACCGCTGCATGCTCCGGCCGACCGGTGGAGTCGGCTACCCATTGTGGTCGGCATACTTGGCGCGGTTGACGCCCGGGCGATCAGCACGCAACCCATCCCCGCGAATGCGTGGCGTGCAGCTCAGCGCCGTCTGCAACTGCTACTACGCCCGCAACCCGCCCCACCGCAATCATTCGGCAAGCGACACTTGGACGGTTGATCACCATGCAATGGTCGCGGCAGACGTCGAGAGAGGCCCACCGCCAGCACATTCTCGAAGGCGGGCGGCTAGACGTTACTGGGGATAACAGGTAATGTGGGAGGGTCGGGCAAGGGTGCTCGGGTGAGAGCAGAATGAGACGGATTACCTCAATGACGCGGCATGTCGACGTACTGATCATCGGCGCGGGCCTGTCCGGCATCGGGATGGCGTGCCATCTCACCCGCGAGCAGACCGGACGCAGCTATACGATCCTGGAACGCCGTACCGCCATCGGCGGGACCTGGGATCTGTTCCGGTACCCGGGCATCCGCTCCGATTCCGACATGTTGACCTTCGGCTTCGGCTTCCGTCCGTGGATCGGCACCAAGGTACTCGCCGACGGACCGCACATCCGCCAATACATCGAGGACACGGCGGCGGAATACGGCGTCACCGAGCACATTCGGTTCGGGCGCAAGATGACAAAGGCCAGCTGGTCGAGCGAAGCCGAGCTGTGGACTGTCGAGGCACTCGACGAGCAGACCGGCGAGACCGAGATCTACACCAGCAACTTCCTCGTCGGCTGCACCGGCTACTACGACTACGACAACGGACACCGCCCGAACTTCCCGGGCGAGGCGGACTTCGGCGGGCAGATCGTGCACCCACAGCACTGGCCGGAAGATCTGGACTACCGCGGCAAACGCGTCGTGGTGATCGGCAGCGGCGCGACCGCGATCACGCTGGTTCCGGCGATGGCCGACGACACCGCGCACATCACCATGCTGCAGCGCTCGCCCACCTACATCACCGCACTGCCCGCCGATGACCCGGTCGCGGTCGGCATGAAGTACGCGCGGGTGCCGGAGAAGATCGCCTATCGGACCGGAAGGGCACGCAATATCGCCTTGCAGCGGGCCAGCTTCCAGCTCTCGCGCACCAATCCCGAGTTGTCGAAGAAGCTGCTGCTCGCCGCGGTGCGGATGCAACTCGGCAAGCAGATCGACATGCGGCATTTCACGCCGTCGTACAACCCGTGGGACCAGCGACTCTGCATCGTCCCGAACGGTGACCTGTTCAAGGTGCTGCGCAGCGGCAAGGCATCGATCGTCACCGATCACATCGACCGCTTCACCGAAACCGGCATTCGGCTCGCATCCGGGGAAGAACTACCCGCCGATATCGTCATCAGCGCAACCGGTCTCACCGTGCAGATCCTCGGCGGCGCCGCACTCGAGGTGGACGGCGAGCCGGTGTCGACCCGCGAACACGTGGTCTACAAGGGCACCCTGCTCGATGGCATCCCCAACGCAATGCTGGTCCTCGGCTACACGAACGCATCGTGGACGCTGAAGGCGGATCTGGCCGCCGAATACTTCTGCCGCCTCCTCAACTACATGAAGGCCAACGGCTACACCAAGGTCGTCGCCATCGCCGAGGACGCCGACCGCTCCGATCAATCACTGATGGGCGCCGCCCTGACCTCCGGCTACATCCAACGCGGCGACGGCGTCATGCCCCGCCAAGGCGCCCGCGGGCCCTGGCAGGTCATCAACAACTACTTCCGCGACCGCGCGCTACTACGCAAGGCGCCGTTGGAGGACGGGGTACTCACCTTCGACGGCGCAGCAGGTGCCACCCGGCCCGGCCGCAAGCCGAGAGGCCAGGCGCGCAAGCGGATCGCCTGATCCGAAAATGATGGTGAGGCGGCACGGTGTGCCGCCACAGCATTAGGAAGTTGGTGTTGTGGTGGATTACGTTGCGGCTGTGTGTGATTCGCGTCATCGACAGCGTGGCCGCTGGGAGAAGTGTGAGGCGGAGGGTATCGAGTTCGGTTTGTGAAGACTGATCTGGACACCCTCCTGACTGCACTCTATGTGCTGATCGACGACCATGTCATCTCTGCTGTCCAGCGGCGGCCGGGTCGGCCGAAACGGCTCATCGACGCCGAGCTGGTGTGCCTGGCCGTGGCGCAGGTGCTGTTGGGCGCGCGCAGCGAACACCAGTGGATCCGCACCCTGCGCTGAAGCCCGCGTCGGTCCGGTGCTAGGCGATGGCGTTGGTCACCGCGTCGACCAGATTGCGGGCACGCAGGTCCGGAGCTCCTTCGATGATGTAGTTGGTGACGTAGGCAAACGCGATGCCGGTGTCCGGATCGGCGAATGCGAGGGAGCCGCCACGGCCTGGATGCCCGAAGGACTCGGGGCCTCCCAGTGCGAAAGCTTCGGTGGGGAGCATGTATCCAGAGGCGTAGCGGTTGGGCAACATCATGACGCGGTCGATACCTGCGGCTTGTTCGCTGGTTGCCGCGGTAAGAGTTTCGGGAGTCAGCAGGCGGGCGCCGTCGACCTCGCCGATGGTTGCCGCGTAGAGCCGGGCGAGGCTGCGCGCGGTTCCGATGCCGTTGCTCGACGGAATCTCGGCGGCATGCACCGCGGGATCGTTGAAATCGATATCGGCGGGATCGGTGACCTCGAAGGCGCGGTTGACCAACGCCTCCGGATCGCGCATCGCGATGACCATCGGCCGGAACTCCTCCGGAACGACCTCGTCCGGAACCGCCGCCAGATCGATCTTGGGCGCGAACACAAGTCGGCTGACGCGATGCCGTTCGGGCTCGGGCAAACCGATGAAGAAGTCGATACCGAACGGGCCGGCGACATCCTCGGCCAGAATCCGCCCGACGGTTCGCCCCGTCGCGCGCTGGATGACCTCACCGACGAGCCAGGCGAAGGTCCGCCCGTGGTATCCGTGCGCGGTGCCGGGCGGCCAGTTCGGTGTCTGCGCGGCGAGCGCCTCCACCATCGGCCCCCAGGCCAGTGCATCCGCCAGGGGTACCGGCTTATCCAGCGCCGCCAGCCCCGCCTGATGGGACAGCAACCAGCGCACCGGGATATCGCCCTTACCCGCCGCCGCGAATTCCGGCCAGTACTGCGCCACCGGCGCGTCCAGGTCGAGCTCGCCACGCTGGGCTAGCAGATGCGCGACGGTCGCGGTGACGCCCTTGGTCGCCGAGTAGACCAGCTGCAGTGTGTCGCGCTCCCACGCCCGTTCACCCGCCGGATCGGCGAGCCCACCCCACAAATCCACCACCGGCTGCCCGTCCCGATACACCGCGACCGCCGCTCCGACATCCCCCTGCTCGGCGAAATTCGCCGCGAATACCTTTCGCACCGCCTCGAACCCGGACGCGACATCTCCATCGATCACCATGTCCCCCAGCATGTCACGCGCCGCGCCCGCTACGGCGGCCCTGGACCTACCCCTGGCCCCCGCACACCCAACTGCGGCGGTCGGAGGGTTTTTTCCGCGGACATGTCCGAGAATGGTCAGCGGCTGCGACGTATCTGATGAGCGGCGCCACCACGGAGCCGCCGGAGCGGAGGAGTTGTCGTGAAATACATGATCCTGAGCTACGGCTCGCAACAGGACTACGACGGCATGGTCGGCAAGGACACCGGCAAACCCACATGGAGTCCCGAGGATTTCGCGGCCATGGCCGAGTTCATGGGCAACCTCAACAAGAAGCTGGCGGAATCCGGGGAACTGGTCGAGACGCGCGGTCTGGTCGAACCGGTACACACCCGCCGCATCACCACCAAGAACGGCGCACCGTTCGTGACCGACGGTCCCTACGCCGAGACGCAGGAGGTGCTCGCCGGATACTGGATCGTCGAATGCGAGAGCTTCGACCGCGCCACCGAAATCGCGGCCGAACTCAGCAAATGCCCGGCTCCGCCGCATATCGCCGATACGGCCTACGCTGATGTCCGGCCCATCGCGGAGTCCGCTTCCGAATTCGGCTGAGCCCCTTCCGATGTCGGATTACGAGGTCGAGGACCTGCTGCGCGCCTGCGCACCGCAGGTCCTCGGCACGCTGGTTCGGCGCTACGGTCATTTCGACACCGCGGAGGACGCGGTGCAGGAGGCACTGCTCACCGCCGCGACCCAGTGGCCCGAAGCCGGCATTCCGGACAACCCGCGCGCCTGGCTGATCACCGTCGCCTCGCGCCGTCTGACCGACCTGCTCCGCAACGAACAGGCCCGCCGCAGGCGCGAGGACACTGTGGCCCGCTGGGCACTGCCCGAGGACTGGCTGACCCCGCCCGCCGACCGCGACCCCACCGACTCCGACGACACTCTCGTCCTGCTGTTCCTGTGCTGTCACCCGTCACTCTTGCCCACCGCACAGGTGGCACTGACGCTGCGTGCGGTCGGCGGCTTGACCACCACCGAAATAGCTCGCGCTTTCCTGGTGTCCGAGGCGACCATGACCAAGCGCATCGGCCGCGCCAAGAAGATGATCAAGGACAGTGGTATCGGCTTCGCCCCACCCGTCGGCGCCCACCGCGACGCGCGCCTGGCCGCCGTGCTGCATGTGCTGTATCTGATCTTCACCGAGGGCTATGCCAGCACTTCGGGACCGAGCCTGTACCGCGTCGAACTCGCCGCCGAGGCCATCCGCCTGACCCGTCTGGTGCATCGCCTGCTGCCCGACGATGCCGAGGTCACCGGCCTGCTCGCGCTGATGCTGCTCACCGATGCCCGCCGACCCGCCCGCACCGGACCCACCGGCGAGCTCGTTCCCATGGAAGACCAGAACCGCGCACTCTGGCAGACCGAAGGCATCACCGAAGGCATCGCGCTGATTACCGAGGCACTCCCCAACGGCGTACCAGGTCCGTATCAGCTGCAAGCCGCCATTGCGGCGCTGCACGATGAGGCGCAGACATACGAGGCCACCGATTGGCCGCAGATCATGTTGCTCTATGAACGGCTGCTGGCCTTGGTCGACAATCCGATCATTGCCCTCAACCACGCCGTGGCCGTCGCCATGGCTCGCGGACCACTGGCCGGTTTGAAGCTCGTCGACGATCTGGCCGACGGCGGCAAGCTGGCGGGGGATCACCGCCTGGCAGCGGTCCGTGCCCATCTGTTGGAATCGATGGGGGACCGGGCCGGTGCCCGCGAGGCATATCTGCTTGCCGCACAGCAGACGATGAGCATCCCGCAACAGCGCTACCTGCACACCCGCGCCGCCCGCCTCAGCACCACAGAGTAGAAAGGAAGCGATGCTGATCGTCGTCGATGCCGCGAATGTCGTGGGCTCGCGTCCCGATGGCTGGTGGCGCGATCGTGCGGGTGCGGCTCGGCGACTGCTCATGCGGTTGGGCACGCTGGACCTGACACAATCCGCCCAAGTGGTCGTCGTACTGGAGGGTGCGGCGAAGGCCGCTGGATCGGAGGAATTCGAAGGCGTGCGGGTGGTGCTCGCGGACGGTTCGGGAGACGACGCGATCGTCGACGTCGTAGCCGCGGCCATCGCGGAGAACAGGATCACCGTCGTAACCGCCGATCGTGGACTCCGCGAGCGAATCCAAGCCCTCGGCGCCGAATCGGTCGGCCCAAGCTGGCTGCTGGACCGCATCGACGTCTGACCTGTCGGATCCGACTGGTAGACAAGGAGGACCGTCGCCGAACCCGGAGGTCAACTGTGCCCAATGAGCTCGAGGAATTGCCCTACGCGCGCTATCTCACGCCGCTGGAGAGCGATCTCGAACCCGAGAGCGACTACGACTGTGTGCACATCACCGGCGACGACCTCGATGACATCGAGGCAGCCAACTCGCGGTTCTCCGAAACGGCCTTCACTTCGCTCGCGATCAACCGCGGCAGCCTGCGGTTCTCCCGCTTCACCGATGTCTGGCAGCGCAATGTGCGCTGGGTCGGCACCGACCTGTCCGATACCTCCTGGCAGGACGTCGAATTGATCGCCGGTGCGCTGTCGGGCGTCGATGCGGGCAGTGCCAACTTGCGTCGAGTGCGCTTCGAGGGCTGCAAATTCGACTCCGTGAACTTCCGCAAGACCACACTGCGCGAGGTGCAATTCGTCGATTGCGTGCTGCGCCACACCGACTTCGGTGATGCCGAGCTGACCAAGGTCACCTTTCCCGGCACCACCGTGGAAGGCCTGCTGATCAACCGTGCCCGACTGCAACAGGTCGACCTGCGCGGTGCGGCGCACCTCGATGTCGCCGAGGGCCTCGATGCCTTGCGCGGGGCAACCATCGCCCCGCTGCAACTGATAGATCTGGCACCCGAATTCGCCAAGGCGATCGGCATTACCGTCCGCGACTAGTACTGCTTGCGGTGCGGCACGAACTCCAAGGTGAGCAGCGCCGCGGCAGCCAGCAGCACCTCGCGCCAGCGGATCAGCACGAAGCGCTGATCCGACATCGCTTGGAATTTGCGCAAGAATCGGTACAGCGATTCCAGCCGGATCAACGGATCGCCCAGGTGCACGAGCGCATAGATCAGCTTCCCGGTCCGCGTCCGCTTCTTCTCGGCGAACAATTCCGGGAAAGGGGCGAATGCCAGTGAGATCCGTTCGATCCCCTCGGTACGGGCGTGGTCGACGAGATCGATGATCATCCGCTCGTCCAGCCCGTTCGGGGCATCCTTGCGCCGCCACGGCACATCCAGGCTGAGTTCGCGGCCCCGCCCTGAGACGCCATAGCGCTGGAAGCCCGCCACGCGCCCCTCCTCATCGCGGGCCAGCACCAGCAGCATGCCCGGATTCCGCCCGTCCAGCAGGTGGTCGAGGATCATCGAGAAGCCGCGATTCTGCCGACCGGTACGCCACTCGTCGACAATATCCAGCAGTTCTGCTCGCAACGGTTCGGTCAGGTCGGTCTCGTTGATGACCTCGGTGGTCACCCCGAAATTCCGGGTGCGGCTCACGCCCTGGCGCAGATTGCGGAAGGAACGCCCGACCATGGCGAATGTCGCGACATCGATGATCACATCGCGGCCGACCGGAATCGCGCGCAACCCCCGATGCTCGATCGCCCGATGCCGCCACATCTCGGCCATATCCGGACTGGCACCGAGCACTGCGACCCGCCAGCCGTGATTCGCCGCGAATTCGGAGAAGTCCGTGAGCAGTGCCGGATAGTCGACGCGATCGCCGATCGGATCACCTGCTACCACCGCGATCCCGAAGCGGGCCCGATAGCCGATCGCCGCGGTCGAATTCGCGTTGAAGTAGTAGGACTTCGATGAATGCAGCGCGAAGGCGGCGAGTGGATCGCGGTGGGATCGGCCGACGAGTTCGGCGACCCGGTACAAATGCTCGGGCTGCGGCCGACTCGACTGCGGCAGCATCAGGATGAACCCGGTCGCGGCCAGGAAGACGAAGCCGAAGCCCGGATGCGAGGCGCGATAGGCGGCATTGGCCGCCGCAAGCACGAAAACCGCGATGGTGAAATGCGGCAGGGTGATCGGGCGGCGCAGATGCAGGCCGCGCACCACGAAGAGTCCGGCGATCGACACGGCGACGAACCAGCCGTGGTCTTGCCCGGGGGCGGCGCGACCGGCCTCGTAGACCAGCGCGACACTCATCAGCAACAGGGCGATGGAGATCACCGGGCGGACGGCCGGTGTGGTGGTGATCGAGGCATCGCGATACCCGGCGAGCGTGGAATTCCGTGCCGTCGTTTCGCGTCCCTCAGCCACGTCTGCCCCCCACTGGGCCGGTGGGTCCGAGCAGGTTCCCCATGTGGTCCTCCCGATAATCCTGTACACGCAACAATATTGGGAACATGGGATGAGTGCTCGAACATTCCTGGCGCACCAAGATCGTTGGAGTCCGCGAGTGTTCGCCCGGCAACCGCGCCAGGCTGAAGCTGGTGCGTCGGCCTCGATCGGACCGGGGCGAGCGCGCCGCTGGCCGCTCCCATCGAGTATGCCACCACAGTTCGCCCGGACAAGGGCTTTTCCGTGGCCGCATTCCCGGCCATCGACCCGGGTATCGCCGCCATGAGATCGGCTTCATCGCTTGTATCGTCATCGCCTGTGTATCGCCTCCGTGCCGGTCTGTGTGAACGGCAGCGGGTCGCCACGAGCAGGATTCACGGTCGACAGCTATCGTCCAGCGAGCGGGTATCAATCGCATCTCGGTATTTGCCGACCGGTGGGTGAAGATGACGTCCGAGACGGACAGCGAGATCTATAGACAATAGTGTTCGTAATTGTCTATCGTTTGGTTCATGACGAAATTCCACGGTAAGAGCTGCCTGATCACCGGAGCGGCGAGTGGATTGGGGCGCAGTACGGCGCTGGCGGTTGTCGCCAAGGGCGCATCGGTCATCCTGACCGATATCGATGATTCCGGACTGCAGAACACCGCCGATGACGTGCGCGCGCGGGGTGGCGCCGTGCACTTGGCCGCGCCCGCCGATCTCAGCGACTACGACGCTGTGGTGGCGTTGGCCGCGAAGGCGCACGCCGAGGTGGACAGTGTCGACATCGTGATGAATGTGGCAGGCATTGCCACCTGGGGAACCGTCGATCGGCTCACGCACACGCAGTGGCGGCGCACCATCGATATCGATCTGATGGGTCCGATCCATGTGATCGAGGAGTTCGTGCCGCGCATGATCGAGGCCGGGCGAGGTGGACATCTGGTCAATGTGGCCTCGGCCGCAGGCCTCTTCGGACTCCCCTGGCATGCGCCCTACAGTGCGGGCAAGTTCGGATTGCGTGGCGTTTCGGAGGTGCTGCGCTTCGATCTGCGCCAGCACCGGATCGGAGTCAGCCTGGTCTGCCCCGGCGCGATGGCGACGCCGATGGTGGACAGCGTCGATATCGCCGGCGTCGACCGGCAGGGCGCGGCGGTGCAGCAGGCGGTTTCGCTGTTCATGCGGCATGCGGTCACGCCGGAGCAGGCGGCCCGATCGATCGTGCGCGGGGTCGAGCGCGATAAGTACATGGTCTTCACCTCCCCGGATATCCGAGTCGGCTATCTCGCGCAGCGCTACTTCCCGCCGTCCTACAACCTCGCGATGCGCGGGCTGAACTGGGCGATGAGCCGCTATATCGACAAGGCACCCACGCCGACCGAGGTGTAAGCGGATACGACCGACCCGGCCCAGTGGGAACCGCCGCCCTCCGGGGGAGTAGTTGGAACGATTATCACCATCCGCTGGTGTTGGCGGTCGACCGATGCCGCCACCGCCGCATGTGATCCCTTGACCTCCTTCGGGGAGATCTTCACCCAGTACCCGCGCTGGACGCCGAACCTCGTACCGCTGCTCGATGTGACCTCGGATTTCGATGCCACTGGGGCGATGGGCAGCAAACCCCAATTCCCTCCCGTACTATCGCGATCGGGAACACCGGCCGGGTAGATGAAGGGGGACGGTGTTGGAGATTCGCCTACCGGCGACCGTGCGCAACGGGGGTGCGTGGTTACGACGCTTCGCCGGGACGACTCCGGGTGCCATCGGCGCGGTCGCTGTCGTCACGGTGGTGTTGTGTCTGCTCGCCGGGTTGACCTCGGCCGATCAATTGAGCGGCAAGATCGCTCGGCGCGATACCGTGCTGGAGCACACCGAACCGCTGGCCTACGCCGCCCAGACCCTGTACGTCGCACTGTCGGCCGCAGACGCGTCCGCGGCCACGGCCTTCCTGTCCGGCGGCATCGAATCACCAGAGGTGCGGGGGCAGTATCAGCAGGCGCTCGCCGAAGCGGCGTCCGCGCTCGCGGAGGCGACCGCCGGGGCCGCCGATCAGCAGACCAGGAATATCGTCGCCAAGATCGCCGCCGACCTGCCCGCCTACACCGGCCTGGTCGAAACCGCACGGGCGAACAACCGGCAGGGCTTCCCCGTCGGTTCGTCGTATCTGCGCGAAGCCTCACTGCTGATGCAGAATTCCTTGCTGCCCAACGCCGAAATGCTGAGCAAGGACCGCATGGCCGCGGTGCGCCAGGATCAGCACGATATCGGCACGCTGCCGTGGACGACCATCGTGCTGCTGATGCTGGTGCTCATCGGTTGTGGCGGTGGCACTTTCGTCCTGCTGCGTCGCACCAATCGCCGGATGAATCTCGGTCTCGCGGTCGCCGCGGGCGCAACCGCCCTCGCGCTGTTCTGGGTGGTCGCCGCGACGATCATCGCCACGGCCGCACTCGATACCGGCAGATCCGGGGCGACCAGTCGCTTCGAAACCCTGACCCAGGCCAGGATCCTGGCCCAGCAAGCGCGCACCGACGAAACCCTGGAGTTGATCACCCGCGGCGATATCACCACGAGCGAAACCGATTACCGCAAGCACACCACCGAACTTGCGGATCGGTTGGCAACGGTAACCGGACCCGATTCGGCGGCCTCGCGGAGCGTGCTCGGCTGGACCGCCGGACATGCCAAACAGCGTGAGGCCTACGAGGCGGCGAACTATCCCACTGCCGTAGCGCAGGCCATCGGAACCGGTCCGGACACCTCGGCGACGTTGTTCGCCCATCTCGATCAGCTGTTGCGCGACAACCTCATCCAGGAACGCGGTGCGTTGCGCGACGGCGTCGACTCGGCGGGTGCGACACTGACGCTCAGCCCCGCGGGGACACTGGTGCTGCTTTTCGGCGCTGCGGCCTCGACCGTCACCGGCCTGTGGCCACGGCTGAAGGAGTTTCTGTGAGACAGCGAAACCCCCTGCGGCAGTACGGCTTCGGATGGATGGCGCTGATCGCGGTGAGTGCGCTGGTGACCGCATGCGGTTCCGGCATCCATGCCCCCGCCGCCACGAATGTGGCCGCGGTCAACCCCAAGCCCGATCTCGTCGAGATCACCACGCCACCGCAGACCGAATCCGGCGGCAATTGCGACCCGGAGGCCACCCTGCGTCCGGGGCCGTTGCCGAGTCCCGGTGCGATGCCGTCGGGTTCGGCCATGGCGGCCATCGTCGCCAATGGCGAACTGCGGGTCGGGGTGGATCAGAACACCTACCTGTTCGGCTTCCGCAATCCCAGCACCGGACAGCTCGAGGGCTTCGACATCGATATCGCTCGCGAGATCGCCCGATCCCTCTTCGGTGATCCGGACCGGATCGAATTGCGTTCGGTCACCGCGGCCGAGCGGATACCCGCCCTGCAGAACAAACAGGTCGACCTGATCGTGCGCACCTTCTCGGCGACCTGTGAGCGGCGCCGCGATGTCGACTTCTCGGGCGTGTATTACCGTGCGACCCAACGCCTTCTGGCCACCCGCAACTCCGGCATCCGGACGGGCGCTGATCTGGGCGGTAAGCGAGTGTGCGTCACCCGGGGCACCACCTCACCGGGCCCGCTGTTCAGCCTGCCCAAGCGGCCCGTCGTCTTGGGCGCCTCGAACTGGACCGACTGTCTGGCCGCGCTGCAACAGGGGCACGTGGACGCGATCAGCGGTGACGATCCGATCCTGGTCGGCCTGGTGGCCCAGGACCGGAATCTGGAGATCGTCGGCGAGGTGATCGGCACCGGGGCGTACGCGGTCGGCATCGCGCAGGGGCATCCGGATCTGGTCCGCTTCGTCAACGGCGTGCTGGAACGCATCCGCAGCGACGGCACCTGGCAGCAGCTCTACAACGCCAGACTCAGCGCCCTCGGCCCGTCGCCGGGTCCACCAGACCTCCGCTACAAAGAGTGAAACCATGCAGCTACTCACTCTCGCCGAAATCGACGCTGAATTGACCACCCGCACAATCGAATTCGATGCCATCACGGCCACCCTGCTGGAACTGGACAAACATCCGGGCCACACGCTGCTGCAGCGGTATCCGCCGACCGGGGTGACCGAACAGCGCTGGCTGCCGGTCCGCGCTGCACTCGCGCTGATGTGGGAGGACTACAGCCGCCTGCAGATCATCTTGGAATCGGCGCGCAAGGTGCGCGGCACTCGGGCTCGCCTCGACGACGCTGAGCGCACCGAACTCACCCGGCTGCTGCGTGGGCGTCCCTACGAGGCCGCGCGCACGCCGATACCGATGGCGCAACGTTCGCTCACCGGACCCGCCGAAGAGGTTCTGTTCGTCGGACTCGCCGATACCGTTGATCGCATGCGGGCCACCTTCCCGGAAATCGCCGAATTCCTCGACGCGATAGATGCGGTGAACACGAGGGTGATGTCGGGCCTTGCGCCACTGCAGGACACCCTGGACAAGGCAGGTGCGGCCGGGGGCGAGACAACGCAGCTGCGCGCGATCGGCGACGGCATCGCCGCATTGCTGAGCCGGTCGGCGACCGATCCGCTCGCGTTGACGGTGCCGGAGATCGATGCGCGCGTCGCGGAGTTGTCGGGGGAGTTGCGGCAGGTGGCCACCATCCTCGCCGAACTCGATGCGGTCGCCGCGGATTGGGCCGAGGCGGTCGCCGAAACGCGCAGGCGCTTGGCACTGCTGCGAGCCACCCGAGCCCGCGCGACGCGGGCACGGACGCAGGTCGAGGCGAAGATCCTGGCCGGCCCGCTGCCGGTGGACGAGGACAACACCGACGCGCTCGAAGCCGAACTCGATGCGTTATCCGCGAAATCGGGTACGGCGGCGGAGTTGGTCCGGTTGCGCACGCGGATCGCGGACGCGGACGCGGGAGCGGCCACCGTGGAGGAATTGGCTCAGGGCCTGCTCGATCGGCGGGGCGAATTGCGCGGACGACTGGCTGCCTATCAGGCGAAGGCGGCTCGTCTCGGCGTCAGCGAGGACCGAGATGTGCTGGCCTCCAACCAGATCGCGGCAGGTCTGCTCGCGCGGCGACCGTGCGATCTGGCGGCCGTCACCCGGGCGGTCGCCGACTTCCAGCAGATCATCGGGGAGAAATCGGGGCGGGGCAGATGACCTGTAATGAGCCGGGATGCGACGGCACGATCGAAGACGGATACTGCGTGGTGTGCGGCACCGCACCCGCCGAGGCGACCACGGTCGCCGCGGAAATGCCCATCTCGCATGGGGTTTCGACGGAGAGTCGCGCCTGCGCCGAACCCGGCTGCACCGGAACCGTTGTCGGTGGATATTGCGACGCATGCGGTACGGCTCCAGCTGAATCGCAGCAGGTTACCTGTGCCGAGCCGGGCTGTGGCGGAACAGTCGTCGACGGCTACTGCGATGCTTGCGGCACGGCTCCGGCCGGAAACTCCGGAACTTCCGCACTGTCGGTGCGCTCCGGAAGCACCCGCGCCTCGGGACGTTCGGTTCGTACCGGCCGGTCCTCGTCGAAATCCAGCGCGCGCGGCCGCCTCGGCGCGGGCATGGTGGAAGTGCCGCGGATGCCGCGCATCGACCCGGCCACCGCGGTCCTGGCCGATCCGCAGGTCGCCGAGGGAAAGCGCTTCTGCGGCAAATGCGAACGACCGGTCGGCCGCGGCCATGACGGTGCGCCCGGCCGCACCGAGGGCTTCTGCCCCAACTGCGGCACCCGGTTCTCGTTCACGCCCAAGCTGAGCAAGGGCGATCTGGTCGGCGGACAGTACGACGTGGTCGGCTGTTTGGCGCACGGCGGGCTCGGCTGGATCTATCTGGCCACCGACCGCAATGTCGCCAACCGCTGGGTGGTGCTGAAAGGTCTGCTCAATTCCGGGGATCTGGACGCGATGGCCGCAGCGGTCGCCGAAAAGCGATTCCTCGCCGAAGTCGAACATCCCAGCATCGTCAAGATCTACAACTTCGTCGAGCACCGCGGCGCCGACGGTGTCGCGGTCGGCTACATCGTCATGGAGTACGTCGGCGGGACGTCGCTCAAACAGATTTTGCGCGCCCGCCGCGATGCCGACGGCAGCTATCTGCCGCCACCGCAGGCCATCGCCTACATTCTGGAGATGCTGCCCGCGCTCGGCTATCTGCATTCGCTCGGTCTGGCCTACTGCGATTTCAAGCCGGACAATGTGATGCAGACCGATGAGCAGCTCAAGCTCATCGATATGGGCGCGGTGATCGCGATGGACGATCAGGACAGCCCCATCTACGGCACCATCGGCTATCAGGCGCCCGAAATCTCCGAAACCGGACCGACCGTCGCTACCGAGGTCTACACCGTCGGTCGCACCCTGGCCGTGTTGCTGATGAATGTGCCGCAGGAGGGCGGACACTTCGGCGCGCTGCCCGATCCGAATGCCGAACCGCTACTGGCGAAATACGATTCGCTGCACCGATTCATCCTGCGCGCCACCGACGCCGATCCGGAGGCACGCTTCTCTTCGATGGAGGAGATGGCCGATCAGCTGACCGGCGTGCTGCGCGAGGTGCTGAGCATCGGTGACGGCGTGCCGCGTCCCGGAATGTCGGCCTACTTCGGGCCGGCGCGTGGCGTATTCGGCATCCAGGAAGCACCTGCGCCGACGAGTATCGTTGCGGCACTACCGGTTCCGCTGGTCGATCCGAATGACAGTGGTGCCGCTCTGCTCGCCACCACCGGCGGAACGTCACCCGCCGAACTGGAACCGGCCTTCGAGGCGGGACTGCGCTCGGTGCTCACGACCCGCGGCGCGTCCGTGGAGATACCTTTGCGGCTGGTGCGCGCCGCGTTGGAGGTCGGCGATCCGGCCGACGCACTGCGCCGACTCGACGAACTCGCCGACACCATGCCCGGCGACTGGCGGCTGGCCTGGTATCGCGGTCAAGCCGAGCTGCTCGCGGGCAATACGGATGCGGCATATGCCGAATTCGATGCGGTGTACGCCGCATTGCCCGGTGAGGCCGCACCGAAGGTCGCACAGGCGGCCGTCGCCGAACTCGCGGGCGCGCAGTCGGATCGGCATCAGGCCGCGCGCTACTACGACACGGTCTGGCGCACGGACCACGGCTTCGTCAGCGCCGCCTTCGGACTGGCCCGGCTGCGCAATGCGGACGGCGATCGTGACGGCGCGGTGGCCGTACTCGACCAGGTGGACTCGGCCTCGGCGCTCTACACCGAGGCGCGGCTGACGGCCGTGGAGACCATGCTGGCCGACCGTAGAACCGACGAACTGTCGGAACCACTGCTGCGTGATGCGGCCGGACGGGTCGAAGCGTTGCGGATCGAGTCGAAAAGCCGTGGCGCACAGGTGCGGATGCGCGTGCTGGATGCCGCATTGAACTGGCTGCGCGCGGGTAAAGCACCGACGACACATGGGGCGCTGCTCGGCGCCAACCTCGATCAGGACGGAGTACGAACCGGTTTGGAGCGCTGCTATCGCGACCTCGCCCGCGAAACCGAAGATATGTGGGCTCGATTCGAGCTGGTGGATCGTGCCAATGCGATCCGGCCGAGGACGAACCTGTGACCGGACCTGATACCACGGTGCAGCAGCGGTGCCCGGAATGCTCGGCGCGGGTCGGGGTGGCCGACCGGTTCTGTGAGGCCTGCGGCCGTGAACTCGGCGCGCGCAGAATCGCGCTGCCGCGGCCGGATCCGGATGCGGCACCGACGTGTGAGGGCTGTGGCGGCACCCGCTACGACGCCGATGGTTACTGCGACGGCTGCGGTCAATTGCGGCCGCAGCCGGATCGATTCGAGGCCGATCTCGGCACGGTCTATGTCATGACCGATCGCGGTATCGCGCACGCGCGCAACGAGGATGCGGTCGCTGCCGCGGTACTGGAAGACGGGGCCAAGCGCCCGGTCGTCACGGTGATCGCGGTCAGCGACGGCGTTTCCACCTCCGACGATCCGCAGGCGGCCTCGGGCGCGGCGGCGCGTGCGGGCGTCGATGCCTGCCTCACCGCATTGGCCGAAGCGCGCTCGGGCACGGCCGTGGTCATGGCCGGTCTCACGGCCGCGTCGCAGGCCGTCCGCGATATCGCGACGCACGAGGGTCACGCTCCCTCGTGCACCTATGTTTCGGCCATCGTGCGCGGATACGGCGGCGACGGCGTGGAGATCACCGTCGCGAATGTCGGTGACAGCCGGGCATATTGGTTGCAGGGCGTCGGCGTCGAGCCGATCGCGGGCGGGAATCTGTCGTCGACGCGGCTGACCGTGGACGACTCGTGGGCGCAGGCGCTCGTCGATGCCGACGCCATGGACGAGCAGTCCGCGATGCAGGATCCGCGGGCGCATACCTTGCTGCGCTGGCTCGGTGCCGACAGCGAGGACAAAGCGTGGTCGGACCGCTGTGTGAAAACCTTTCACACGACGGGTCCCGGGGTGCTGTTGCTGTGCAGCGACGGACTCTGGAACTACGTGTCGGATCCGACGGCGCTGGCGCGGATGGTCAGCGGGTTACCGCGCGAGGAGGCAGCGCGGGCACTTGTCGAATTTGCACTACGGTCCGGGGGGAGCGACAACATCACCGTCGCGCTGGTGCCGATCGGACCATCGGTCGACGCAGGAGTAGCACAGTGAGTTCCATTGCGAATAACGGTATTTCGGTAGCGATAGATCAGAACGAATACCTGGCCGAGGGCGCGGGCACGGTCGACGCGGTAGTGACCGTGGAGACCGGCGCGGATTTCGTGGCGGCCGGACCGGAGCCGGACCGACTGGAGGTGTTGATCATCGACTGCTCCGGATCGATGGCCACCGGTAAGAAGTTCGAGGGGGCGCGCCGAGCCACCCTTGCCGCACTCGATGTATTGAAGGACGGCACCCGGTTCGCGATCATCGAGGGCACATCGATGGCGCGGCTGACCTATCCGAGCGATAAACCGTCGGTGCCCGTCAACCGCGACACCAGGGCCGCGGCCCGGCGTGCACTGGACAAGTTGCGTCCCAACGGCGGCACCGCGATGGGCACCTGGCTCGGGCTCACTCGGCAACTGGCCAAGAAACATCCGGGTGCCATGGTGCACGCCATTCTGCTCACCGACGGCAAGAACGAACACGAGGAACCCGCGGTGCTGGCGGCCGAGATCGAACAGTCCGAGGGGATCTTCACCTGCGACTGTCGCGGGGTCGGAACCGACTGGCAGGTGGACGAATTGCGCACCATCGCCTCGGCGCTGCACGGCACGGTGGATATCGTCGCGGATCCGGCGAATCTGGCCGCGGACTTCGCCGCCATGACGCAGACGTCGATGGCCAAGGCGATCCCGGAACTGACCCTGCGGGTGTGGACACCGGCGGGCGCCACCGTTCAGTTCGTCAAGCAGGTCGCGCCGACCATCGAGGACCTCACGACGCGACGCACCGATGCCGGACCACAGCTGGGGGAGTACCCGCTCGGCGCCTGGGGCGCGGAGGACCGCGACTATCACGTGCAGGTGCGGGTCGAGCCCGCCGCACCCGGACGGGAGAAGCTCGCGGCCCGTATCAGTGTGGTCGCAGGCGACGAGGTGGTCGGGCAGGGATTGGTGCGCGCGGTGTGGACCACCGAGACCGAGCTCTCGGCCCGGATCAGCAGGCGGGTCGCGCATTACACCGGACAGGCTGAACTCGCCCAGGTCGTGCAGGAGGGGTTGAGCGCGCGTAAAAACGGTGATGTGGAGACCGCGACGGCGAAACTGCGGCGTGCGGTCGAGCTCGCCGCCGAATCCGGGAACGAGGGCACCGCGAAGCTGTTGCGCGGTGTGGTCGAGGTGGACGAGCGCAATGGCACGGTGCGGTTGCGCGCCAGGGTCGAGGCCGCGGACGAAATGGCTTTGGACGCACGCTCGACCAAGACGGCGCGGGTACGCAAGGAGGGGTGATGGCGATTGCCACCTGTCCGGACGGGCATCAGTCCGTCGCGACGGATTACTGCGATGTCTGCGGTTCACCGATCGGCGCGCCCGCGCCGACGATCGCGGCCGCGCTGTGCCCGTCATGTGGGTCGCCGAGCACCGGCCGCTTCTGTGAAGTCTGCGGCGCTGATTCGGCACTGCCGACGCCGGAGCCGCGTGCGGCCGCGCCGACCGAAATCGTCACCGCCACAGCGGTTTCCGCCGCCGAGGTCGCGAGCGCGGCCGGTGCGGTGACATGGGTCGCCACGATCACCGCCGATCGCGTGTTCTACGACCGCGTGCAGGCCCGCAAGGGCCCCGACGCAGATCAGGTCGAGTTCCCGGCGTTCTATCCCGAGCGCCGAATCACCCTGCGCGGCACCGACATCCTGATCGGCAAACACAGCGTCTCCCAGGGCCTGCAACCCGAGATCGATCTGGGCATCGCCCCCGCCGACGCGGGGGTCTCCCGCGCCCACGCGATCCTCCGCCTCACCGAAACCGGCATAACCATCACCGATCTCGGCTCCACCAACGGCACGAGCCTCAATGGCAGCGAAGACCTGATCCCCGGCAAGGTGCCCGTCCCGCTCCAGAGCGGAGACCGCATTCACCTCGGCGGCTGGACCACAATCATCGTGACCGCGGAAAACCTCTGAGCGAATACCGCACCGCCCATTACAAGCTCACCCCGACAGGGGTTTCCGCAGTCGTCTCGTCCATCGGGGCGATGACGTGGAACAGGAACCGCCCGGCCGGGGGTAGTGGTGTTGATACCTGCTCGAGCAGTGCACCGATAGCCAGTCGAGTCGGTTGGCGAAAGAGTTGGGCAACATGATGTTCGAGCTGATAGCGTCCGGGGCACCGTGGCATCAAGCGAGGAGGTGAGACCCATGAACACTGTATCGATGTGGGGGCTCCCTCTCGTCGTCACGGTCGGGCGAACGATGTAGGTGTCGCCGGGAGCGCCTGAGCAACAAGGCAATCCCGAAAGGCGACAACCAATGAATTCTATGAATTTCACTTCGGGTATGGGTGAGCCCACCACAGTGATCACACGGGTTGCGGATACGCAATGGCACGCGGTAGCCGACGACCGAGTGGTCGGCCGCGGCGACGCTTCGCGTCGGCCCGACGGTCGGGTCTTCCTCAGCATCGACTCGTGGCACGACACGGCCTTCGAGCACGGAAGAACTGCATCAAGATCTTGCCGCAGGATCGGGTGCTGGTCGAGCTCAGCCCGTATGACCTCACCCGCGGTCGAATCCTGTTCCGGTACAGGACGTAGCCCAGGACCAGGACACGACCGAATCGCCGTCGCTGTCTTGATGGCCGTGGTATCGGCGACCGGTTCGATGACGGTCGCCGATACCATCTCGGCCGTTGTCGCTGGGAAATGCGGTGCGACTCAGCGCCCGAGGTTCGGCGATGACTCCAGCTCCCGCAACACCTCATCGATGCGCCGCATGACATGGGCGCGCCAGCCGGCGTCCATGATCGTGCGAGCTTTCTGCTGGAGCGGATGGTCTGGATCGAATCCGGCGTGTTCCAAGAACAATCGGGTGCCCTTGCCCTCGGGCTCGAGCGTCCAGGTGATCGTCCAGTCGGCGCCATGTTCGGCATCCAGGTCGACGTCGCGCCAGCCGACGCGCAGCATCCGCTCCGATTCGAAGGCCAGTACCTCGGCCGCGATCACACCGGAAAAGCCGGTCGCCGGAACGGCTTTCGCATCGATGGTGTAACGATGCCCGACCTCGAGCCGGAAGTCGGACGGCATGAACCACCGCGCGAGCAACTCCGGTTCGGTCAACGCGCGCCACACCTTCGCCGGTGGGTGCGCCAGGAATTCGTCCACGTGAATGGTGGTCGGATCATCGGTCATCGTCACTCCTCTTCCATGGTGTCCAGCAGTTCACGCAGCCCGGCCAACTTCTCGCGCCAGAACTGCTCGAACGGGTGCAACCATTCCTGGATCTCGTACAGTGGGGCCGCCTCGAGCCGGTACAGCCGTTGCCGCCCCACCTTGTTCTCACTGACCAACTCGGCCTCCCGCAGCACCCGCAGATGTTCGGAGAAGCTCGGCCGCGCCATCTCGAAATGCGCGGCCAGATCGGTCACCGGCTGCGGTCCGCCCTCGCGCAGCAGTCGCAATACCTCGCGCCGAACCGGACTGGCCAGTGCCGCGAAGACCCGCCCTTCGGTGATGTTCACGATCCCGACTATACGTAGGAAAAATCCTACGCGTCAAGTAGCAAACTGCACCGATCGGTCGGTTACTATGCGCGTAGTATGTGGTCATGGGGTACGAGTGGCCGGACTGGGCGTTCGCGCACCTGATCGGCATCGGACCCCGGGAGGTACGCCAAGTCCTCGAAGGCGCACGGCGCTGGCCGCGGACTGCCGATGACGGGCACGTGACGGTGTTGTCGGTCTGGGGTCGCACGGGTACCGGGCGGCCGCTGATCGTGGCGACGCGCCAACAGGACCAGTGGACCTGGCTGATCATCGGCGCTCGGGAAATGCGCGCCGACGAACTGAAAATGTTCGAGGAGTGGGAACAGGAGAACCGGTGATGCGTGAAAAGGATTTCCCGTCCACCCCGGACGAAGTGGCGTCGTTCATGGATCGGCTGACCTTCAGCGACGAACCGGTCCCGCCGGACAAGGCGCCGCCGCCACTCGCCCCCGGTGACGACATCATGGTGACCAGCTCCATTCGCATGCCGCTGGAGCTGCACACCCGGGTCAAGCAACTCGCCGACAACCGCGGTATCGGCCTGTCGACGCTGATCCGGGAATGGATGGAGGCGGCCATCGCCGAACTCGATGGCGACCAGCTCATTTCGCGCGCCGATGCGGTGCGCGCGCTGTCGCGACTGCATCCGATCCATCGCGCGAGCTGACTCGGGCGAACGGCGGCGAAATGCGTGGCGCTCGGCTGCGATCATGCCGTATATGGAATCCGCCGTATATCTGATCACCGGTATCCAGGCCGCCGGGAAGTCCACGGTCGCGCAGGCATTGGCGGAGCGGTTGCCGCGCTCGGCGCATGTGCGCGGAGACGCGTTCCGGCGCTTCATCATTGGTGGCCGGGCGGACATGAGTCCGGAACCGTCGACCGAGGCACTCGACCAATTGCGGCTGCGACACGCGCTGGCCGCGCATACCGCCGATACGTACGCCGCGGCCGGATTCACCGCGATCATCCAGGATGTCGTGCTCGGGGAGTTCCTGCCCTACACCCTCGACCGCATCCGGACGCGGCCGCGGTATGTGGTGGTGCTCGCGCCGAAACCGGCCGCGGTCGCCGCACGCGAGGCGGCCCGGGACAAGGTCGCCTACGACGGCTTCACCGTCGACATCCTGGACGAAGTGCTGCGGGCGCAGACCCCACGCATCGGATTGTGGTTGGACACTTCCGATCTCACCGTGGAGCAGACCGTCGACGAGATTCTCGAGCAGGCGCGGCCACTCGACGCCGAAGTCACTGCGCGGTGAACCGCATCCGATCCAGCGCGTGAGCTGACTCCAGCGCCGTCGCTGCATGCGGCGCATCGTCGGACGCCGTGGCAATCGCGTGCCGAGTTGCGGCCAGCCGTGCCAGCGCGGATTCGGTGAAGACCGACAACCCGAGGTCGGGGTTGTATCCGTGAATTTCCTTGACGTCGAGCTCGGCCAGGAAATACAGGATTTCGGTCGAGATCACCTGACCCGGTACCAACACCGGGAAGCCGGGCGGGTAGGGGACGACGAAGGTGGTGGACACCAGGGTCTTTCCCTTGGCGATCCGTCGCCCGGCGTCGCCGAGCAGGATGTGTTCGCGGTCGGACTCCTCATATCCGGCATAGAAGGCCGATCGCATGTCGCCGAACACGCTGGTGCCGTCGGGCCGAAACACGCTGTCGAACTCGCTGAAGTCGGGCAGTGCCGGCAGATCCTTGGTGATCTCGTCGACCCGGCGCTGTTGCAGGGCGTGATCGGCCCTGCCGCCCGCGCCCCGGCTGCGCTCGAAGTCGGTGGCCACCCGACGCAGCACGTCGAGCAGATAGTGCACGCTCGACCAGGTCACGCCGATCGTGAAGATCAAGAGCACACTGTTGATCGAGGTCTTGTTGATCTGGATACCGAACCGGTCCATCAGGATCTTCTCGCGGAAATCGAAGCCGTTCATGCCGGTCTTGCCGATGAACAGGGTGACCCGAGTCGGGTCGAGCACGAACTGATCGGACCGCCACGCCTCGTTCCACTCTGCCAGTCCACCCTGCCTGACCTGCCGGTACGAGCTGACTTCAGAGGGCCGGAACTCGTCGGGCACCAGGTCGTCCTCGTCGAGGATGCGGAACCACTTGCCGATCAGCCGGTCTTTGCGAACGCGGTGACGGAAGACCAGCGCCATGTCGTAGACATTGCGGACCAGCTGGAAGCCCTCGATATCGACCTGCCGACGCGCCAAGTCCAACGACGCCAGCAGTTGCTGGTTCGGCGACGTCGAGGTGTGGGTCAAAAACGCCTCACCGAACGACTCTCGAACGAGAGCTTTGAAATCCTGGTCGCGAACATGGATCATCGACGCCTGCCGAAGCGCCGACAGCGACTTGTGCGTGGAATGCGTCGCGTACACGCGTACACGCGCGCGCCCGGGGTCAGGAAGCAGCCGGTGGTTGCTCCACTCGGCGCGGTCGACTCCCTGCATCGACGCGCGCCACGTGCGGTACTCCGCGGCGTACCCGGGTGAGGACAATGTCGATTCGAGTTGCTCGGCGGCAACCATGGCGGTCCGCTGCCGTGCCCAAGGCACCGCGGTGGCGAACGCATACCACGCCTCGTCCCACAGGAAGCAAATGTCCGGCTTGATCGCCAGGACCTCCTCCATCACGCGCCGTGGGTTGTAGACGACACCGTCGAAAGTGCAATTGGTGAGCAGCAGCATGCGCACTCGATCCAATTGTCCGGCCGCCTCGAGGTCCAGTAGGGCCTTCTTGATGGTGTGCAGGGACACGGCTCCATAGATCGCGAACGGCTCGAGCGGGTAGGCGTCCAGGTACCTCGGGTACGCCCCGGCGAGCACCAGGCCGTAGTGGTGCGACTTATGGCAATTGCGGTCGATCAGAACGATATCGCCCGGCCGGGTCAGGGCCTGCACGACAATCTTGTTCGCGGTGGAAGTTCCGTTGGTGACGAAGTACGTCTGATTGGCACACCATGTCTTGGCGGCTTTGTCCATCGCCACCCTGATCGTGCCGTGCGGGTCCAGCAGCGAGTCCAGGCCGCCGGAGGTGGACGACGTCTCGGCCATGAAGATGTTGCGGCCGTAGAACTCGCCCATATCCTGCAGCGACTTGGAGTTGAAGATGCTTGCGCCACGCGCGACGGGAAGGGCGTGGAATTGGCCGACCGGCGCGGCCGCATAGGCACGCAGGGCGTCGAAAAACGGTGTGGCGAACCGGCTCCGGAAGCCGGCGAGCACCGTGCTGTACAGGTCGGTGACATCGTTGAGCCGATAGAACGTGCGGTCGTAGACGTTCGGCTCGTCTTCGCTCTCCGCGGCGATCGATTCGTCGGTGAGCAGGTACAGATCGATATGAGGCCGCAACTGCCTGATCCACTCGCCACATTCGACCCAGTTCTGGGTGCGCTCGGTCACGACGACGTCGTCGTTGACGCCGAGCAATGTGGTCATCAACGGCACCCGCTCGTGTGAACGAAGCGGCAGGTCATGCCGGATGATCGCCGCCTGAATCTCGCCGTTCAACGCGACCGCGGTGATGGCGTCCTCGATGCTCGACACGACAAGCAGCTCGAATTGCACATCGTCGGCGGGGTCGCGAAGCGCGCGCACGCTCTGCGCCAGGCTCTCGGGAGCCTCGGGCGGAGAATCGTCGCCGAGTAGGACGGTGAAGAACTGCCGCTGTCTGGTCCGCGCCACGAGTTCCTGATCGGCCAACGGCGCGGACGTGTCGAACAGAGCTGCACCGTCGCCGTACTCGGAGAGCAGACGCACCGCCAGCGACACCTCCTCGGTGAGCCGCACAGTTGCAAGATCGGCGAGATATCCGCGAAATGCCGCCAGTCTCGCCGCACCCGGGTACAGCCAGTACCGCTCGTAGGCGCCGAGACGCTCGAGGAGGCGCCGCACCCCGGCGGCTTCGTGGGTGGTGTCCAGCCCGGCACGGTTGACATCGGCGAGCCGACGGCACGCGTCGTCGAGCAGATTCCATGTGTCGATTCGCGAGTACGACGGGTTCGCTACCGCCGCCAGCGCGGAAACACTGAGCCCTTTCGGGCGTTCGCCGTTTCGGTGCATGTCGTCAGTTTTCGCCGCTCAATCGGTGGGGCGAAGTGGTTTGTCGAACACGAAAGGGCACCATGCAACATCCCTGCAAATATTGTGCCCCGCCATCGATCAAATTCCTAGCCGCGCTCACCGCGATACGGACGACGGATCGTGACCGCCGGACATCGTGGCCTCGGACAGATCAGCGAACTGGTCGCGCTCATCGTGCATGAGAACCTCCCGAAGTTGTGCCCCAATAACGGCAAACAGACAGCAAGCAATACGGGTCGACGTTAAATCGTCAGGCGATCAGATTGTTCGACATTGTCAGCTAGATCCGGCAGGCTGAATGGCGCCACGAAGCAATCATAGGGCAACACAGAACCCCTCACGTCACAACTCACGGGATCCGGGACCGGGGAACGGACCGGAAATCGGCGTCAGCGAGTCCGTTGCCGGACCCTCCAGCAGCGTGCCGTCGGCGGCGAATCGGGAGCCGTGTAGCGGGCAGTCCCAGGATCGCTCTGCATCGTTCCAGCGCACCACGCCGCCCAGATGCGGGCAGACCGCGGAAACCTCGGTGGTGGCGCCGTCGACAGTGCATACAGCGGTCGGTCGCAGCCCATGGCGTTCGACGCGGCCGCTGCCCTCGGCAGGCGCTGCACCGAGACCGGTGCCGAGCATGCGCAGCCAACCGAAGGAAAGTTGTTGGGCCACAGAGCTATTGGCGAATACGGCGGCAGGTATGGACTTCAGTTCGCGCGGGCGCCAGCTGGCGAAGGTAGCGGCCCACCGGGGTGGTTTCCCATTGATCCGGCCGACGAGCGCCAAGGCTGCGGCGATGCCGTTGGTCAAGCCCCATTTGGCGTAGCCGGTGGCGAGCAGGATGCGATTCCCGGGCAGCAGCGGACCGACGTAGGGCAGTTCGTCGACGGGGTGGTAATCCTGCGCGGACCAGCTCTGCAGCGGTTCGGCGGTGGGGAAACACCGCCGTGTCCAGGCGATCAACTCCTCGACCCGGCGGCTCGCGGCATTCGTGCGCCCGACCACGTGGCCGTTGCCGCCGACCAGCAGTAGCTCCGTGCCATCGGGTCCCGGTGTATACCGCAGCGACCGAGTGGGCGCGCCCGCGCTGATGAACATTTCGTGCGGGATCGGCTCGGCGACCCGGAAGGCGCCCAGATAGGAGCGTTCGGCGGTGAGCCGGGCGAAGAAGCCGCCGCGGTCGAGTATCGGTGTGCCGGTTGCCAGAATGATCGTGCGCGCGACCAGATCGCCGTGCTCGGTCTCGATGACCAACTGGTCGTGTTCGCCACTGTGCACGCCCTTGGCCCGGGTGGATTCGAAGATCGACGCGCCGCGCGATTCGATATCGGCGGCCAAACTGGCAAGCAGTGCCATCGGATCGAGTTGAGCCTGGTTATCGAGCCGGACCGCACCGTGCGCCGGGAACCGCGCGTCCAGGTCCTCGACGAGCGTGGTGGCCAGCCCGGCGGCCCGTGTCGCCTCGTATTCCCTTCGCACAGCGTATATTTCAGACTCGGACTGAGCGTAAGTGAGTGCCGGGACGCGCTGGACGGGCACCGAATGCTCCGCGCAGTAGCGCAACAGCCACTGCTGCCCCTCGCGATTGGCCTCGACATAGTCGGTCACCGCTCGATCGCCGTGACGACCGCGGATCCGCTGCGCTCGAATCCCTTGCAGCAGACTGACCTTCGCGGTACTGGCACCGGTGGTACCCGCCCCGACTCGCCTACTCTCCAGCACGGCCACGTCGACACCGCTCTCGGCCAGCAGCAGGGCGGTCACCAGGCCGGTGAGCCCGGCGCCGATCACAACCGTGTCGAACCGCAGCCCCGGCATGAGTCGTAGTCGCGCCGGCACCTCGGCATCGTTCAACCACAGGGACCTCATGCTCCGGCGATAACCGCTGCCGCACCACCGAAACATTCCGATATGCGGCAGGAATTCACGGAATCCACGACGAAAAATTCGGAATTCTGGTTCAACTGGCAGATCCCGGGTATGCGGCGAATGTCCACCTGAAACCGATAATTCGGAGGTAGATATCGTGTCCGAGCACAAGAGTGGTCCCCGCGAAGGTGTCGAAGGCGTCGTCGAAGACGCGAAGGGCAAGATCAAGGAGGCCGCCGGCGCAGTCTTCGGAAACGACGACCTGCGGGATGAAGGCAAAGCCCAGCAGGACAAGGCGGAATCACAGCGTGAAGCAGCCAGCAAGGAAGCGGCCGCCGAGAAGCAGCGTGCCGAAGCCAAGCTCGACGAACAGCGCCAGCGCGCTTACCAGCAGGGGCAGTGATTATCGACAATCGCTGCGTATGACAGGTAATGGGTTGCCGGACAATATTGTCCGGCAACCCATTATTTTCGGTACCGTGATTACTTCGGCACCAGGATGCCGGTCAAGTCGGCTTTGCGGATAGGGGTGTCCGGATTGGCCTGTGCCCGGCACATCAATTCAATTGCGGCGATCGAGGCGTCGACGGTCTGATCATTGGTCGCCGGCGCATTGCCGTTGCGTTCCTGCTCGAGGAATTTGGTCACCGTGATGCGCTGTTTATCCTTGTCCTGCGCGACGAATTCGCTACAGGGCGTGTCACCGCCCTTGTTCACCGCCTTCTGGGCCTCCTCGCAGCCGCCCGCCACGACCGCCAGCGCGACCGCGACGGCCACCACGGCGATGCGACCTCGGCAGGCTCCGGTGTTTCTCATGATGGATCGCTCCTCCTCGAAACGATGCCGCCGAGCGCATCGGCGTCATCACCCGCGTACCCGCCCGTCGAACACCGAATCAGCGGCGCTGCGATCAACGATCGCGGGTGTACGTAGGCCCGGCGCGGGTACGCCGCCAACACGGAGCGCGAACCCAGGAGCAACCATGGCGACGACATCGAAAGGCGATGACCCAGCCGTGACCAAAGATGATCAGGAATGGGATCGCCACGCCAGGCACGAGACCGAAACCCAACGGCTGGACCGCAATTGGTCCAATCTTGTGCAGGAACTGCGGGTCGTGCAGACCGGTGTGCAGTTCTTGATCAGCGCGCTGCTGATCCTCCCGTTCCAGGCCGGATTCACCACCTTGTCGCAGCTGATGCGGGTGTTGTATCTGGGTACCGTCTCCGCGGCGATGGGTGCCACGGTGTTCCTGGTCGCGCCGGTGTCGTGGCATCGGATCCTGTTCCGGCGCCATCGGTTGGGCAGTGTCGTGGCGGCGGCACATCGCTGCGCGATAGCAGGGATCGCGCTGCTCGGTCTCGCGCTGACCGGTGCGACGACTCTGGTGATGGCTGCCGTCGCTGGGACCATCGCCGGTGCGGTGGCGGGTGTGGTGGTCGCGCTGCTGTTCGCGGCGGCCTGGGTCGTGGCGCCGTGGCGGTGGCGCGACGGCCGTGACGGTTCCGACAGTTGAATCGGACCGAGCCCACGTGCCAGACTAGGAAAAGGTTGAGACTACAGCCGACCCTGGGTCCGACGTGGCGACAGACTACGCAGGACTCGGCCAGCGGGAGCGCGTAGCGACACCTGACCCAGCGTGGCCACAACCTAAGTGTCCTACCTACCGCCGATACCGCCGCCCTCCCGCCGATCCGATCCTGCCGTGCAGGACCGGAATCCCCTCTGGGAGGTTTAAATGTCTGCCGTTCTTCAGCACCGTTCAAACGGGCAGCACCCGGCCGGTGAACGACCACGCAACCGGTTCTGGGCGCAACGCGTCGATCGCCGTAAACAGTGTGTGGTGGTGCGCGCCGAAGGTGAACTCGATGCGGCCGCACTCCCGGAGTTCCGCGCGATGCTCGAACACGCCGTCACGACCCGATGCCATGCGGTCGTCCTCGATCTGCGCGCCACCAAATTCCTGAGTATTCGGGTCGCGGCCACCATCGGAGCGATCACCCAGCGGGCCGCGCACGGCGGCCCCGATGTGCGCATCGTCTCGGGTCGCCGCGAGATCGACCGGGTGCTCGCCATTACCGGAGTACGCGCCGTGTGTTGTGATTTCCCGACGATGCGCGCCGCGCTGGACACATAATGAGGCCTTAAGTCCCTGGTCGGGCCGATATCCCGGCACCGAGCATGATCGCGCCCCATACTTGCGCTGTGACGGAGAGTGGATCTGTTTCGCCTGAGCAGGCGCAGGTGTTGGGTCGGGTTATCGGCATGGGTAAGGCGCAGAACGTCGGCACGTTCTACTTCTGGTTTGCCGACCAGCGGTGGGAGTGGTCCGACGAGGTCGCGGTGTTGCATGGATACGAGCCGGGAACAGTGACACCGACCACCGAGCTGCTGTTATCGCATAAGCACCCCGAGGATCGCGCGCAGGTTGCCGACACCCTCGCCAACTCCATCGAAAACGCGCAGCCGTTCTCCAGCCGGCACCGGATCATCGATACGACCGGTCGTGTGCACCACGTGATCGTGGTGGCCGATCAGATGCTCGACGAGGAGGAAACGGTGATCGGGACGTCGGGCTACTACATCGATGTCACCGACGCACTCGAGGAACGCCAACAGGAGACCCTCGACGACGCACTGCCCGAACTGTATGCGGCCCGCGCGGTGATCGAGCAGGCGAAGGGCGCGTTGATGCTGGTCTACGGCATCAACGCCGAACAGGCGTTCCGGGTGCTGAGCTGGCGCTCGCAGGAGACCAACATCAAACTGCGGGCGCTGGCCGCCCGGTTGATCGCCGATCTCGGCGCGTTGACCGATTCGACGGCCGAATTGCGTACGCGGTTCGACCATCTGCTGTTGACTGCGCATGAACGGATCGAGGCCGACTGAGTCGAATCCACACCGGTTGCGATGTTTCGATGATGACCGGCCGGGTAAGTCGCGAATGGCCCCCGACTCGAAGGCAGGTTCCGGTCGGCTCGGAGGAAAAGAGGTGGTGATGGGCATGGGGGAGTGGAGTTCCCAGTCCGCGGCGGAGACGACGACGACGATAGGGGTTCGCATCCCCGCCGAGTTGGAGCAGCTGACCATGCTGCGCGCGCTCGCCGAAACAGTCGCGCTCATCGCGGATTTCGCGATCGATGAAGTGGTCGACATCCGGCTTGCGCTCGATGAGGTAGCCACCTCGTTGATCCTGGAGGCGACACCGGGCTCGACCTTGGACTGTGATTTCACCTACAACGATCACGAGATGTTCGTGCGCGTGGCCGCGGTCGCGGTGTCGGAGAAGGTGGTCGGCCAAGCCGGATTCGGCTGGCATATCGTCCGCACGCTGACACAGTCGATCTCGGCGGCGCAGGAGCCGTTCGACAGCGTGGTTTCCGGATACCCGACTGTCGTCGACTTCAGCTGGGCACGGAGTGGTGATGGCGGCTGATTCGAGAGCGCACCGCGACAGTTACGACAATATCGAGCCGCTCTTCGAAAAGATCGCCGCCATCGACCCGGCCGATCACCGTCGAGAACTGTTGCGCGAGGAGCTGATCGGCCGGTGCCTGCCGCTGGCCGAACATATTGCGCGCAAATTCTCCGGGCGCGGCGAGAACTTCGACGATCTGTTGCAGGTGGCCCGATTGGGTCTGGTGCAGGCCGTCGACCGCTTCGATGTGTCGCGCGGTTCCTCGTTCCTGTCGTTCGCGGTGCCGACGATCATGGGCGAGGTGCGAAGGCATTTCCGGGACAACACCTGGGCGGTGCGGGTGCCCCGGCGCACCAAGGAGATCCAGCTCAGCATCGGTCCGACCATCGAGGCGCTATCGCAGCGGCTGGGCCGGTTGCCCAAGGCGCGCGAGATCGCCGCCGAGTTGGATGTCGATCTGGTCGAGGTCACCCAGGCACTCATCGCGGGCAATGCATATCAGTCCAGTTCGATCGACGCGGTGGCCGGCGACGACATCGAGAATGCGCCGCAACCGCTGCTGGACAGTCTCGGTGAAGACGAGCCCAGCTACCAGTATGTAGAGGACTATCTGGCGGTCCGGCCGCTGATCGAGGAGCTGCCCGACCGGGAACGCGAGGTGCTGGTCATGCGCTTCTTCGAGTCCATGACCCAGTCTCAGATCGCCGAACAGCTCGGCGTTTCGCAGATGCATGTCTCTCGCATACTGTCCAGAACGCTCGGCAAGTTGCGCGACGCCGCGCTACGCGACTGATCGGCGGGGTGAACACATTGTGGCGCAATGGTTTTCATAGTGATCGGATCCACTGTTTGCCCGGCGTTGCACGCGGGTACGCGAAGAGGAACCGGACTATTGATGCCGACGCGCAAGGAGGTCGTCATGAACGATCAGCGACGACCGGCCACCCGAGATCCGTACGCCGGACCGGGGGCTTTCAGGTCGCTGAAAAAACCGCCGGAATCAGTCGTTCGCGGCGAGGGCCCGCAGCAGCCCGGCCGCTTCCTCGTCACCCGCAATCACGAAGTGATCCGGCGGTGGGCCGAGCAGCGTGGTGCGCGCCCGGCCACCATGCCGGGCAGTGAATACGACGGGCGCCTCGGCGTCCTGCGCTTCGATTTCCCGGGGTACGGCGGCGCGGTGCTGCGCGCGGTGGGCTGGGACGAATGGTTCGCCACCTTCGACGCGCGGCAGCTGATGTTCCGCTATCAGGAGCGCAGGGCCGACGGCGGACCGAGCAACTTCAACCGGTTGGAACAGTCCCATCGGGACGAATGGTGACACTGGCCGAAATGTGTCGCATGTCACGTGCAATTTGCACAAATCGGGTCTTCATGCGCAGGGTGGAGTAGCTGGACGCTAACCGGCTGCCCGTGACCTGCCGTTTACCAATTGGTCGGTCCGGGTATTCAAGCAGTTGGCAAAGGTGCTCGAAGTGCGGACTTTCGCGTCGGTTCCGGGTACGCGAGTCTCCGCGTCGCGTCGCATCCGCGTGGCTGCAAGGGATGAGGGCTTGACCGCAAACCTGATGATCGTTGACGACGACGAAGTGGTGCGTGGCGCACTGCGCACGGCCATGGAAGACGAGGGTTACGACGTTGCCGAGGCACATGAGGCCGAGGACGCTCTGACGTATCTGCGCAACAACGGCGCTCCCGACGTGATGATCGTCGAGCTGATGCTCGGCGATATGGACGGTTTCGATTGCATCAGGGAGATCCGCCGCGAGCACGACGTGCCGATCATCGTGGTGAGTTCGCGCGATGACACCCACGATGTGGTGGCCGCGCTGGAGGCGGGAGCCGACGACTACGTCACCAAGCCGTTCGAGATCAAGGAGATCTCCGCGCGCATGCGGGCGTTGCGCCGTCGCGCGCGCCTGACCATGGAGCGCGAAGCGCCGCGCGAGGCCGTACTCGACGCGCACCCCGACGGACAGCTGGTGCTGGATCGCGATGGCGGCGCGGTACGCCGCGGCGAAGACGAAATCCGGCTCACCATCACCGAATTCAAATTGCTCTGCGAACTCGCGGAATCGCCGGGACGGGTGCTCAGCCGCACCGTCCTGCTCGAAAGAGTATGGGACGACGGCTTTTTCGGTGATGAGCGGATCGTCGATGTCCATATGCGCCGCCTGCGCACCAAAATCGAGCTCGACGCCTCCGAGCCGCGCATCGTGGTCACCGTGCGAGGTCTCGGCTACCGACTCGATCTACAGCGCTGAGCCTGTGACCAATGCCGCAGTGGCACCGAAGTATGACGCTGCCTGCGGTTGTGATCTTTTCGTAATACAACCGCAAAGAGTTCGACAGGTTCACCTCAAAGTTGCTTCGTAAGCCTGGATAAGTACTGCAGACCCGACCAGGGAGACGTATGTCACTGCACACCTTGTCCACCAAGACGATCGAACCGTCGGTCACCGAATACCCTTCGGCCGTACCGATTTCCGGACCGCACGCGCAGCCGGTGCTGCGCCCGCCGAGAGTCGGTGACGCGGCCCAGATCTGGCGTATCGCCAGGGATTCGCAGGTTCTCGACACCAACTCCAGCTACGCCTACCTGCTGTGGTGTCGTGATTTCGCGAGCACCTCGGTGGTTGCCGAAGTCGGTGGCCGGGTTGTCGGATTCGTGATCGGCTACCTGCGTCCGCAGGCGCCGGAGACGGTGTTCGTGTGGCAGGTCGCGGTCGAGCGCGAACAGCGGGGGCAGGGCCTCGGCGCGGCGCTGCTGGACACGTTGCTCGATACCGTGGCCGGCGCCGGTGTTTCGGCACTGGAGACCACGATCGCCCCGGACAACCCGGCCTCGATCGCGATGTTCGCCTCGGTGGCGCGTCGCCGGTCGGCCGAGCTGACCAAACACCCCTTGTTCGATTCCGAACTCTTCCCGGGCAGCCACGCTGCCGAAGACCTCTATTTGATCGCCCCCACCGCCCGAAAGCAGGAGGATCGACGATGATTACCGCCGAGACGACCATTTTCGAGGAGCTCGAATCCAATGTCCGTGGCTATTGCCGCGCCTGGCCCACGGTGTTCACCACCGCGTCCGGGAGCTGGTTGCGCGCCGAGGACGGGAAGGACTACCTCGACTTCTTCGCCGGAGCAGGTGCGTTGAATTACGGCCACAACAATCCGGTGCTCAAGCAGCCGCTGCTGGACTACATCGCAGGTGACGGGATCACCCACGGTCTCGATATGTCGACCGTGGCCAAGCGCGGACTGCTGGAAACCTTGCGCGACACCGTCTTCGCACCCCGCGGCCTGGATTACAAGGTCCAGTTCCCCGGCCCGACCGGCGCGAATGCCGTCGAAGCCGCGCTGAAGTTGGCCCGCAAGGTCACCGGACGCGAGACGATCATCAGCTTCACCAACGCCTTCCACGGCATGTCTCTGGGTGCGTTGTCGGTGACCGGCAACGCCGCCAAGCGGGCGGGCGCCGGTGTGCCGCTGGTGCATGCCGCGCATATGCCCTATGACGGCTATTTCGACAACACGACTGCCGACTTCCAGTGGATGGAGCGGGTGCTCGACGACACTTCGTCCGGTTTCGACCGGCCCGCGGCGGTGATCGTGGAGACGGTGCAGGGTGAGGGTGGGGTGAATATCGCGCGGCCGGAGTGGTTGCGGCATCTGTCCGAATTGTGCACTGCGCGCGGCATTCTGCTGATCGTCGACGATGTGCAGATGGGCTGTGGCCGGACCGGACCGTTCTTCTCCTTCGAGATCGCCGGTATCACCCCCGATATCGTGACGCTCTCGAAATCCATCGGCGGCTATGGTTTGCCGCTGGCGCTGGTGCTGTTCAAGCCGGAGCACGACGTGTGGGCCCCGGGTGAGCACAACGGCACCTTCCGCGGTAACAACCCGGCCTTCATCACCGCACAGGCCGCGCTCGAGCACTTCTGGTCCGACGGCACCCTGCAGGCCTCGACCGAGGCCAAGGGACAGCGCATCGGTGCGGCCCTGGCCCAGGCGGCCGAGTACTTCCCGGGCATTTCGACGCGCGGTCGCGGACTGGTGCATGGTGTGGTCTTCGACGATCCGTCCCAGGCCGGCAAGGTCTGCCAGGTCGCCTTCGAGCGTGGTCTGCTGGTCGAGACCTCCGGTTCGCTGGACGAAGTGGTGAAGTTGCTGCCGCCATTGACGGTCACCGACGACGAGGTCGAGTATGGTCTGCGAGTGCTGACCGGCGCGATCGGCACCGTTTGCGGACAGGAGCGTTGAGATGATCGTGCGCAGCACCGCGGAGATCACCGGCACCGAACGCGATGTCGCGGGGCAGGGCTGGCGCAGTAAGCGCATTGTGCTCGGTGGCGACGGCGTCGGATTCTCCTTCCACGAGACCAGCATCGAAGCCGGGACCGTGCACGAGTTCCACTACCGCTACCACGTGGAGGCGGTGTGGCTCATCGAAGGTGAGGGCACGCTGACGGATCTGGACCACGGCGTCAGCTACGAATTGGCACCGGGCTCGATGTATCTGCTCGACGGACACGAGCGCCACCGTCTCGAGGTACGCACCGATATGCGGATGATGTGCGTGTTCAATCCGCCGGTCACCGGGCAGGAGGTCCACGACAGCGACGGCGTCTACCCGCTCGTCGCGGCCCAGGTAAGCGGATAGGAGGCGCAATGACGTTGGTGCAGACCGACGATCGCTACCCGACTCGGCTCGTCACGGCAGGCGAGCACCGGGACCGGACCGATCCCACCGTGTGGGGCGCGGTCGATTCCGAGGAATTGGCCTCCTTCGATGCCAATGGTTTCGGGATCGTCGAAGAGCTGTTGACACCCGCCGAGGTCGCGGAGTTCAGCGCCGAAATCGACCGTCTCGCCGGTGATCCTGCGCTGCAGGGCGACGACCGGGTGATCGTTGAGAAGTCCTCGAACCGGGTGCGCTCGGTCTTCGAGGTGCACCGGCTCAGCGGCGCGATCGCCGATCTGGTGCGCGAATCCCGGGTAGCCGGATTGGCCAGGCAGGTGCTCTGCTCGAATGTCTATATCCATCAGAGCCGAGTGAACTACATGCCCGGCTTCCGCGGCACCGGCTTCTACTGGCATTCGGATTTCGAGACCTGGCATGCCGAGGACGGCATGCCCGCACCGCGCGCGGTCAGCCTGTCCATCGCGCTGACCAACAACTATCCGATCAACGGCAGCCTGATGGTGATGCCCGGCTCGCACCGTACCTTCGTGCCGTGCACCGGCAGCACGCCGGCCGAGCACTATCGGGAATCGTTGCAGGAGCAGGAGATCGGCGTACCGACGCACGCGGATATCAATGCGCTGGCGAACCGGTACGGCATTACCCAGTTCACCGGCAGCGCCGGATCGGCCCTGCTGTTCGATTCGAATATCATGCACGGTTCGTCGAACAACATCACGCCGTTCCCGCGGTCGAACATCTTCCTGGTCTTCAACAGCGTGGAGAACACGCTGGTGGAGCCGTTCGCCGCCCCGGCCCCGCGACCGACGTATATCGCGAGCCGGGACTTCACGCCGGTGTAATCGCCTGCGACGCAGCCGGTCTCGGGGCACCTCCCCCGAGACCGGCTGCGCGCGTATGCATTTGGGTGCACTAACGGGAATGCGCACCGGGTGTCAGCCGTAGATGTCCAGTGTGACTGTCAGTGTCGCCATGCGCGTCGCGAGTCCGAGATCGCGGGCCCTTCCCCGATATCCGTGCGTTCGTCAGCGGGCAGCTTGGCCCACAGCTTGCCGAGGCGGGCCTGAGTATCGACATCAGCCTCGGAGAGGACTCGCAGCAGTGTCGACCACAACCGGCCCTTTGGGGTCTCGGTAGCTTTCGCCGAAAAGCAACGAATATGGCGTAGTCCCTGGTCAGGGACGGGTACGGCGCTGAGGGTTCCGGCTGGCTACTGGTCTTCGTACTGCTCGAGAACCTGAGCCTGGAGACGGTCGCGGAGCTCGGCTTCCTCGGGTGTGAGTTGGTCGCCGGGTCGCAGGATGCAGGCGGGATGCCGCCGGTCTGGAGTTCGGCCGACAGGGCCATCAGTTCGGCGGCGTTGCGGGCCAGGCGCTTGAGCTCGTGAACGGTGAACACGACAGGCTCGAGGGCCTGTCGCAGAACTCTCGTATCTGATTTGTGAGAGCCTCGAGGACCCCGATCGCCTGTTGCCGAACGTGGCGCGGCTCGACGCCAAACTTGCCGCCCCCTGGGTCGATCTGACCGCACCGCTGAGCGTGAATTTTCCTCGTCACTGGCTGACGTGCCGACGCCCCGGGGACGGCGGCCGGATCGTCACCCAGAGTGTCAACGGCGACTGGGGCAGGCCGCCGATCGGGACCTTCTTCGCGCTGACGCCCCACTGCCCCGTGACCACTGCCCGTGCACATTGCCGGTGCGCGGGCAGCGCCGTTCGCGATGAACGAAACGATCGGAACCCTAGCCGATATTCCGGTCGAATCCATCGAACATGGCGGTCAGCCCGATGTCGAAGTAGTCGCCGGCCGCAGCGTCGGCCGCAGCGGCGAGTTCGTTGTATTCGGGCGAATCGCGCGCCGGCTTGTGGCCACGCCCTCCCGCTGCTACCCGGCTGAGGATATGGCCTATCGCGAATTCGCGGAGACAACGGGACAATTGCAGTGCTGCCGCGGGCGCGAAGCCGGCCGCCGTCAACTGCATGATCATCCGATTGCCGACGTCGATGGCCGTCGCGCTGCGCACCGGACGGGTGGCGAAGATGGGTACCGCATCCGGGTGCCGGGCCAGGATGGAACGCAGCCGATGCGCGTAGGCCCGCATCATCTCGCGCCAATCCGCTTGCCAGGGCAGCTTTTCCAGTTCCAGCTCGTCGAACATCGCTGCGGCCATACCGTCGAACAGGTCCTGCTGGTCGGTGAAGTGCCGGTAGACCGCCATCGGGTCCGTACCCAGGGCGGTTCCCAGTTTGCGCATCGAAAACTTATCCATGCCGATCTCATCGACGAGCGCCAGCGCACGCATCGCAATGAATTCGCGGTTCAACACCGTCCGGGTCGGCGGAGCGAGCCGCCTATCCGCAGTCACGATGTCAACTCCCCGAGCAGCCCGCTCAGCCGCGCACTGAACTCCTCGGGCTGCAATAGATATGCCACGTGCCCGCCCGGGAACTCCTCGCACACCATCCCCAGTTCGTCGGCAAGAGCCTCGGTCGATAGGTAGTACGACCGGCCGACGCTGTCCCAGCCGGTAGCCAGGCGCCAGGGCACCTCAACCTTTCGCAGCGCATCGACATCGGGCCGATAATCGAAGCACAGCGCCGGCATTTCCCGCGTCAGCAGCAGATTCGCATTGAGCATTTGGCGAGTCATCGTGGACGGCCGACGGCCGCTGATCCGCCGAATCATCGATCCCACCGTCAGCGCCGCCCGGCTCGCACCGGCAAGCACGGTCTGACCCGCGGTCGTTCGCAACACTGCGGGCATGTTCGGCGCTGTCAGAGCGCCGAACGCGGCATAGCCGCGCATGAGGCTCTTCTCCACGGCGAGCCGGTTGATGTTTAACAGCTCCTGCCGAGCGGGACTGTCCTCCGGCAGCAGCTGGATCACCGGCGGTTCGTGCACGACCGCGGCCACCAGCCGATTACCATGCCGGGCAAGCACTTCCAGTGCGACAATGCCGCCGCCACTATTGCCGAACAGAGACGCGCGGTCGATCCCGTAAGCATCCAGGACAGCGACGACATCGTCGGCCTGGGTCGCGGGATCGATCGCGGCATCGGGCGCCGTGAACGGACTACGCGAATTCCCGCGCCGGTCGAACGTGATGACGGTGTACCGATCGGCCAGCAACGGCACCACTTCCTCGTACATCCCCGCATCACCCCCGCCACCGGAGATGAGCACCAAGACCGGACCCGTCCCGGCCGATTCGGTGTACAGCCGGGCGCCGGGCACCTCGACCATTCGCGAAGCATCGCTACGAGCCACGAGCACCACTCCTCCAATTGCCATCTACATCGTAGACCATATCTACACTGTAGTGAAAATGGATCTCGGATCCGGCTTGCGGGCACACACTGCGCTGGGAGCGGCGGCGAGGCTGGCGCGGATCCCGCCGGTGGTTCGCCACCACCGCCTAACGTGCGCGACGACCCCGATGCGGCCGCCGGTTGGATGGCGCACGAACTCGGCATCGAACAACCCCAGCTCGACGCCGAACTTGCCGCCCCCTGGGCCGATCTGACCGCTCTCACGTCAGAAAAGAGTGTCGCGCATCCGTAGGGGCCGATACCCGGTGGGTCCGAGCTGGGCCAGTTCGGCGTCGATGTCGACCTCGATCGCGCCGAAGAAGTTGACATGAGCGCCTCGATCACGTGCTCGTCGCAGCGGGCGAAGACCGATACCGCCGCCAGCGCAGCGCGGTGGAGCCGGCGAGGACAGCGTCGTCTCGCATGCTCATACAGCCCGGCTGATCAGCGGGTGACAATACGTTCCAGAGCGGCGAGGTCTTGTTCGAGCATCCGGAACAACCAGTAGATGGCGACGAAAGCAAGCGCGCTGCCCACGCACAGCACACGCAGCGGCACGATGACCGCCGGAATATCCTCGGCGGGAATGAACGTCGCGCCCGCGACGCCGAGCAGCGGTACCGCGGCGGCGATGGCGAGGAAGTAGGTGCTGCTGCGGTCGAGCCGGCGCAGTTGGACGCCGTCGGCGGCGCCGAGTCCGCCGTGCGGCAGGAACATCGGGTAGATGCTGCGCACCGCATAGAAGCTGACCAGGAAATACGGGTAGGCCATGGCGATCGCGCCGCAAACGATCTGGGTGATGAAGAAGTGCACATAGGCCTGGGCGGTGAGGTGATTGCCCGAGACCTGCACCGACACCGGGACGACGACACCGGCCGATACCCATAATGCGAAGCAGGTCAACACATTTCGGCGACCCAGTTGCAGGGCCTCGCTGCGGGCGCGCGCCAGGGTCGGCGCGTCGTAGGACCTGCCCTTGCGTAGCCCGCGCGAAATGGACCACAGATCGACCACCAGCACATTGGTGACGACAATCCCGATCAGGAAGCAGATGCCGTAGGTGGCCAGTGCGATCTGGTCGAAGCGGAGCTGCGCCTGCTCGTCCAGTTTGGCGATGATGAGCGTGCGATTGTGGTTGTAGCTGTACAGGATTGCCAGCGCATTCGGACCGCCGATGGCCAGCGCCATGATGAGGTGCATGAGCACTCGGGCCCGCAACCGCCAACTGTGCGGCGGCGGGTCGACCAGGTCGCGGGCGCGCACGTCCAGGCAGACATCGAACTGCTGGGCCATATCCGCCCCGCGCGCCCACCGCTTATCCGGATCAGGGTCGAGGGCGCGGACCAGTGCGCGGCGCAGCGCGGCCGGGCAATCGGCCGGAAGATCCTGATAGGGCAGCGATTGCGGACTGCCCGAGCGGCGCTCCAACATGCCATCGAGTGCGGTGCGATCACCGCCGTTCGTCTTGTCGTCATCGAAAGGCTTACGGCCGGTGAGCAATTCCCACAGCATGACGGCCAACGCGTAGAGATCGCTGCGGGTATCGAGGTCGGCGGCTGTCGTCGTTTTGTCCGGGTGCACAGCGGCAAGCTGCTCCGGCGACATGTAGGCCAGCGAGCCACCGAAGTAGGCGACGGGGCTGTCCCCGGAGACATTGCCGCTGAAACTTATATTGAAATCGGCGAGTTTCGGAATGCCCTCGGCGGTCAGCAGTACATTGGCCGGTTTGATATCGCGGTGCAGCACTCCGCAGCGTCCGGCGTAGTCCAGTGCCTGGGCCAGTCTGCGCCCGAGCCAGGCAATGGTCTCCGGCCAGGACAGTTCGACCAGTTCGGCGCGCACAGGGGATTCGCTGGGGCGGATCTCGCCCTTGTCGGCGAGTACGGAGTCGATGACATCGACCAGCAGTGCGCCCGAGCGTTCGGCCGCCGGTGTGTTGCGCACCCGCTCGAGCACCGTGAACAGCGTCCCGCCCGGCACGTACTGCATATACAGCAGGCGCAGGCGGCGACTCTCCAGCACCCGCTGGTCGAAGACCCGCACGATGTAGTCGTGATCGAGCTGGGCCAAGGTCTGTGGTTCGGCGCTCTTGTCCTGGGAGATCTTCACCGCGACGAGCCGCTGCATGGAGCGCTGTCTGGCCAGGAACACCCGCGCGAACGCGCCACGCCCCAGCCCGGTCATCAGGTCGAAGTCGTCGATCTTCTGGCCGACATCGATCTCGTCGAGGTTCACCGGGTCGGTGTAGACGGCCAGCAGAGTGCTGCGGTAGTCGTCGGTGGCCAGCATCTCCGAGAGTTGCTCGGCCTGTTCGGGATAGGCGGCGGTGTATTCCTCGACATCTACCGAACTGCCCGCGCGCCTGCGGACGTGGAACTCTTCGTAGATGAGATCGGGCGGCAGCGGCCAGGTGCGCAATTCCGGCAGGTCCTCGACGTACTCGGCGAGACGCTTCGGCTCGGTGCCGCGCATCCACCGGTTCGCCAAGTCGACCTTGATCAGCTCGATCAGCGACACGCGGCGGATGGCTGGGGAGTCCGGTAGGTAGGCAGGCAGATCCGGGGGCCTTTCGGCCGTCTGCCAGGCCTGCGTGAATCGCTCGACGACCTCGGCGACCCCGGTGCCGCGCGGACCGCCCGGCGAGCGGTCCGGAGCGACCGTCGCCCCCGGAACCGGCGGAGCGGGATGCGCCATCTGCGCATCGTAGCTCCGCCGATACCCTGATGGCGGCCGAGTTGGGCAACTGATTCGCTAGCTCAATGCCTCGTAGAGGGTGAGCCATCGGCCAGGACTACCTGCCATACGGGCAAACCTAGAGCACGCAGGAGTTGTCCGCGACTGATTTATCGCGCCCGTCGCCAGGGGCGGGGTGCTGCGAAAATCGAGGCGAACATGTCGGTGCTATCCGGCACAATTTTGCTCATGCTGGTGCGCTCGGTTCCCGATCTGATCACCCTCGCCGAAAGCGGGGACCAGGTGAAATATCTGCGATTCTGGGGACACCAGCCGCAGCGCGACGGCAGTATCGGCCCGGGATGCCTGAGCCAATGGTGGCGCGCACCGTTCGTTGTCGGCGGTCTGACCTATGCCACGGCCGAGCACTATATGATGTGGGGCAAGGCGATGGCGTTCGGTGATACCGAGGTGGCCGAGCAGGTTCTGGCAGCCGGGCATCCCAAGCAGGCGAAGGATCTCGGCCGCGGGGTGCGCGGGTTCAACGAGATCATCTGGGACGCACGTCGTTTCGACATCGTGGTGGCCGGCAATTTGGCGAAATTCGGTCAGCACGAAGAGCTGAGGCAGTACTTACTCGGCACAGGAAGCCGAGTGCTCGTCGAGGCCAGTCCGGTCGACCGGGTGTGGGGGATCGGACTGGCCGCCGACGATCCACGCGCCGAGAATCCCGCCGCCTGGCGTGGACTCAACCTGCTCGGCTTCGCGCTGATGGCCGCCAGGGCCCAACTGGCGGCGAATCCTGCTGCGACTCAGTCGGAATTCACCGATTGATCGTGTTCGTCGGTCTTTTCCTCGGCAATGCGGGCGCGCCAGATCTCGGCTTCGGCGTGATTGCCCTGGCGTTCGAGGAGCTCGGCGAGTCCGGTCATGGCGCGTGATTCGCGGCGCTCGGCCGCGGTGCGCCACCAGCGCTCGGCATCGCCGAGTTCACCACGATTGAACAGAACGACGCCGAGGTCATAGGCCGCGCCGGCGTGCCCGGCCTCGGCGGCCTGTGCCCACAGACCGCAAGCTTGTTCCTCCTCGCCGCGGCCGAACATGGCGACGCCGAGATCGTAGAGGGCGGCGCGATAGCCGCGGTCGCCGTCCTTGGTGCGCTCCTGCGATTTGGATTGCTCGGGCTTCGGTGGTTCCGGGAGCGGGGTGTGGTGGGTATCCGCTGTCCGCTCCTGTATTGCCGGAACCTGCTCGGCTACTGACGGTTCCGGCAACCGGGCGCGCGCGGGTTGCAACGGTGTGGTCTGTTCGGCCGCCGGGAGTTCGGGGCGTGCGGATGTCGCTTGCAGTGGTTCCGGGAACCGCACCAATTCGAGGTCAGGAGGTATCGGCTGCGGCTCATGGAGTCGAGGCTGCTCAGCGGAGACGGAGGCGGCGCGCTGCGGCTGAGTCGGTGGCGTCGGCTGGACGGATCTGTCTGGTGGGAGTTGCGCAGGCTGTGAACCTTGGTGCGCGGCGGAGACGGCGGGCAGACTCGCGGTTTCCACCTCGACCACCAAGTTGGCGAAATTCGGTGGGCCCTCGCCGACGCTGCACCAGAGGATGATTCGGCCGGTCGGTGGTTGTTCGATGAGGATGCCGTAGTTACCCGACCAGGATTTCTGCACGCCGAACCCGTCGACCCAGACCGGGGTCAACGAGAACAGTGCGCCCGCATCGGTCGGGACCACCTCGAAGGTGACGCCGACGGCCAGGGCGTCGCTCCATACGTCGAACCCGGCCAGGCGGTTGCCATCGATGCCGATGTGCCCGCCGATCACCGACAGCCCGATTCCGTGTCCGCGCAGACCCGCGGGCGGTGCCGCGGACAGCAGCTTCATGGTGACCATGATCGGCGCGGATCCGACCTGTTCGGTGTACATCGGGTAGATCAGGCCGCCGTTCCAGGTGATCGGGTCGGCAGAGTGGTAGCGCGCGGCCAGCGGTAGGTTCTCCGGCGAATTCTGGGCATACCACTGCGAATACTGTTGATTCATACCGCGCCCCGACCTTTCACCGATGCTTCCTCGCCCCTGTCTACGCGGTCCGGCCGGTAATACCGTACCCGCCCCTGATGCGGTGGCTGCTTCAGTCCCGAGCGGAGCGCATGCGATCCACCGCGACCGTGACGCCGAGAAGTTCCTCGCCCGTCCTGGTACCCATTTCGAGTTCGTCGAAAGCCTGCACGAGCCTGCGTTCCTCCCAGTGGAAGTGCGATTCCAGGATGGCGGCCAATACATCGAGTTCCCGCCGCACGGTATCGGCATTGTCCGGCCCGATCGAGTCGAGCAGTTCGGTCAGCCGGCGCAGGATATCGGCGACCAGTTGGTGATCGGTGCGCAGTTCGGCCAATACCGGACCAGTTCGAATCGTGGTCGACGATATGGACGACCGGCGCGGCCACCACGATTCCGATGATGCTGACCACCAGCGCGGTCGCCAGGCCGATCACCGCGGACAGTCCGGCACCCGACGCACCTATCGCGCGGCGACGCTGCGAATTACATAGCTCCACTGCGTAATTCCCAAAATCCCAGTTACCCCGAACCAAGCGCTTGCTACGCTCGCTCGATGATCCCCACGATTGTCTGGGGCACCGGCAATGTCGGCCGCGCTGCCATCCGCGCCGTCGACGCACACCCGGCGCTGGAACTCACGGGCGTGCTCGTCCACAATCCGGATAAGGTCGGCCGCGATGCGGGGCGGCTCGCGGGACTCGACTACGACCTCGGCGTCCCGGCGACCGCCGATATCGACGCGGCCCTGGCCGCCAGACCTCGGGCTGTGGTGTACGCGGCATCCGGTGATATCCGCCCTGACGACGCGCTCGCCGACATCGTCCAGGCCATCGAGTCCGGCGCGGTCGTCGTCACCCCGGCGCTGTACGCGCTCTACGATCCGCGCAGCGCCCCACCCGAAATGTGTGATCCGGTGCTGGCGGCGATCGCGCGGGGCGGCGGGTCATTGTTCGTCTCCGGTGTCGATCCCGGCTGGGGCAATGATGTGCTGCCGCTGCTGATGAGCGGACTCGGCAGCACCGTTGATGTGATCCGCTGTCAGGAGATCTTCGACTACACCACCTACGACCAGCCCGATTCGGTGCGCTATCTGGTCGGTATGGGCCAGCCGATGGACTATCTGCCGCCCATGGTGGCGCCGGGCATCCCGACCATGGTGTGGGGCGGGCAGATTCGGTTGATGGCGCGGGCGCTCGGCGTCGAGCTCGAGGAGATCCGCGAAACCCTGGACCGCCGCGCGCTGGACGCCACCGTGACCACCGAGCGCATGGGTGAGTTCGCGTCGGGTACGCAGGGCGCCTTGCGGTTCGAGGTGCAGGGGATCGTCGAGGGCGAGCCGCGCATCGTCATCGAGCACGTCACCCGGATCCACCCGTCCTGCGCCCCCGACTGGCCGACGCCGCCGGACGGCGAGGGCGCGCACCGTGTGCTCATCGAGGGCCACCCGCGCATCGAAATCACCATCGAGGCCGCCGACGAGGACGGAAACCGTTCCGCGGGCGGCAATGCCACCGCGGTCGGCCGATTGGTGAATGCCATCGACTGGCTCGTCGCCGCCGAACCCGGACTCTATGACGCGCTCGATATCCCACTGCGTCCCGCAGTCGGCAAGCTCGGAAGGAAGCATCCATGATCATCGACATTCCCGAGGGCAAGGACCCGATCGGTTACGTATGGGGCGAGATGGTGCCCGGTATCGGCGTGGCCGCCTCGAACTTCTCGCTGTCGGTGTATTCGCAGTCGACCCTCGGACTGCGCGAATTCGAGGCGGCACGACTGAAGATCGCCCAGGTCAACGGCTGCATCTTCTGCCTGGATTGGCGCACCGAACGCGACGGTCAGCAGGTGGAACCGGGGTTCGCGGACGCGGTGACCAATTGGCGCACCACCGAGTTGTTCGACGAACGCACCCGGCTGGCCGCCGAATACGCCGAACGCTACGCCACCGATCACCACAATCTCGATGACGAGTTCTGGGATCGGATGCGCGCGCAGTACAGCCAGACCGAAATCGTCGAATTGAGTATGAGCATCGGATCGTGGCTGGCCTTCGGTCGGCTCAACCACGTGCTCGGGCTGGACACGGTATGTGTATTGCCCGGGCATTCGTCGTAGGCGAATGTCTTTGTCCCAGAGATAAATAACTTTCCAGCGTGGCCGCGGTGACCGAATTGCGCCACTACCTGCGCTCGGGTCGCGATCTCGACCGGACTCTCGCGCGCGTGCTGCCTTTCGCGGGGCCGACACTGAGCGGACGGCTCGCTCGACGATGTACTCGAAGTAGCCGCTGACACGTAGCTGACCTGCGCGCCCGGTTGGACCACGATCTGTGTGCGTCCCTGCGGCTCGAGTGGCGGCCGGCATGTCCGCGTATCGAACGGATCGTCCGGCAAGTGGCCTTTAGCGCGAATTACCCAGTGGTGCTGACGGATTCAGTCCAACGCTGCCCAATCGATGCCGTCCAGCCGGCTCCACTCGTCGCAGGCCCAGTCCCAGATGAGTTGGGCGACGGTAGCGCCGTCGGTCATTGTGGCGCGGAGGCGTTGGTCCCGGATCGGGTGGTGGATTTCGAGGGTGTAGTCGATCGGAAAGTTGCGGTGGGCCCGGATGAAACTCTTTGCGTCGTTTCGCTTTTCGGCGATCAGATACGGGGCGGCGGCCAGCAGATGAAGTTGGCGGATCCAGTCGAAAACTTCGCGCTGGGTGAGTGAGGAAAACTTGCGTTCACCGCCGATATCGATCGAGGCGTAGCGGCGAATTTCGGAGCCGGTCAAGGTGTTGGTCCGCGCATCGTAGATTTCATATGCGAAACCCGCGATGAGGGCTTCGATGAGTTCGCGTACCCGCGGTGCGGCGTAGTCCATCGCGGAGCCGCGAGTCCTGCGGCGATCCACACTGTCGGCGGCGGTCACCCGCACCGAATCTCCGGCCGCCTCGATCCGCAGCCTGGCATGCCGGGCGGCGGCCGGAATTCGGCTGTTCCAGCCGTGCAGTCCGGCGATGACGGTCTGGTAGAGGTGGTCATCGGCGGGTTGCCCGCGTCTGGATCGAAAATAAGGAAGTACGTCCCCCGGCGATGCCGCCGCGCCCGCGGGCAGCACCACGAACTCATAGCTCATCAACCCAATCTAACTCGGCCCCCGACACATTCGCCCGCCCTGCTTTCCGATCCGAACTCCACTTGATAGGCAAGTGGCTACTTGCCTATAGTGAGGGGTGTGAGCGGCGATGTCTTCAAGGCGCTGGCCGACCCCACACGTCGGGCGATCCTCGACGAACTGGCCGATCGCGACGGTCAGACCTTGTTCGAGCTCTGCACCCGGCTCACCATGGGCCACCAACTAACGTCGAGCAGGCAGGCGATTTCGCAGCATCTGGATGTGCTGGCGGCCGCCGGTCTGGTGACCACGCGCCGGGACGGCCGGTACAAATTCCACCATCTGAACCGAGAACCGCTTCGGCGGCTCACCCACCGCTGGCTTACGGAGGACCGATGATCCGCATCAATATCACCAGCGTTCTGGTCGATGATCAGGACAAAGCATTGCGCTTCTACACCGAGGTGCTCGGCTTCGTGAAGAAGACCGAGGTTCCGCTCGGCGAGGCGCGCTGGCTGACGGTCGTGTCGCAACAGGAACCGGACGGCATCGAACTGCTGTTGGAGCCCGATGGGCATCCGGCGGTCCGGCCGTTCAAGGAGGCGCTGGTCGAGGACGGAATTCCGTTCACGTCGTTCGCGGTGGACGATCTGTACGCCGAGTACGAGCGGTTGCGCGGGCTCGGCGTGCGATTCACTCAGGAACCGCTCGATCAGGGGCCTGTTGTCACCGCGGTACTCGACGACACCTGCGGCAACCTGATTCAGATCGCCCAGATGAAGAGCTGAGGCTCGAGCCGTTTGGAGTAGTGCGGCCGTCGAATTCGGTTCCGCCGGACCAACTCCGACGCCAGATGGCGACCGTTTCGTCGAGACGGCCGACGCGCTGGTCGAAGGGCACACCGACGGCGGCGAGCAGTGGCAGCGGATCGACTCGGATTCGCGCCGACGGGGAATCGCCGATCCACACCGAATCGAACCCGGCATTCTCGGCGGCCGCGCGAACCGGACCAAGCCGGCGGCATCGTGTTCGCCGGTCATCGAGGTTTCGCGGCTGGGGAGCAGCAGGCCGATCTGTGTCATACCGGCGATCGTCGCCCCGGTCGCCGATACCGGGCAATAACCTCGCAGGCAAGCGACCTACCGCGGTTCGAGCTCTGATTGGACCAGATCGTCAGGGAAGGCGTACCGCCGAAATGCCCAGTACCGGAACGCCATCGCGAGCAGCACACCCAGAATCTGACCGGTGATGAAGTTCGAGACGGCCTGGGTGACCGGACTGACGTCCGGCACCCGGATATCGAGCACATACAGCGCGACCGCCTGCGGCAACAGCGTGACACCGATCCCGAGCGCACTGATCGCGAAGAACAGCGCGGCCTCGTGGTGCCGCTCCCGGCCGCCTCTGGTCCGGAACGACCACTCCCGATTGAGCACATACGACACGATCGTCGCGATCAACACACCGAGCACGCGCGCGGTGAGCGGCTTCTCGCCGAGCACCGTCAACTTCAGCGCATAGACGATCCCGGTATCGATGAACCAGGTGATCCCACCTACGACGGCGAACTTGAGCAGCTCACGCCGCTGGATCAGATACGACCGGTACGGCTCCGGAATCCGGTCGAGCGCAAGCTGGACGAAGGACACGCCCCGCACTATATCCAGCAAATCTGTCACCTCACGTTTCCGACCGCCGATGCCGCCCTAACCCAAGCATGCCCTCGCCCGTCACGCCAGGTAAGTCACCTCCGGTGTTTCGGACGCGCCGCGTCGGTCGGCGTGCCCGCCCCGGGCTGGTCATGGCACTGTGTCGTACCGGACCCATAGTCGGAAGAGGAGCGCTCATGACCGATGCAGGCAATTCCAGTGTTGTGCTGACCGCAGGGAACGCGCAGGTGAGCATCGCACCGGAGAATGGCGGGCGGCTGACCAGTTTGCGGATCGGTGAGCTGGAGCTGTTGCGGCAGGGCGCACGGTACGGCGCGTTTCCGATGGCGCCCTGGTGTGGTCGAATGGGATCGGGACAGTTCCGGTATGGCGGCGCGTTGCATCAGATGCCGATCAACGCCGATCCACACGCTATTCACGGCACCGCGCGCGATAGGGCCTGGCACGTCCTCAGCACCACGGAATCCACTGCCGCGCTGAGCTGCGAGCTCACCGACCCGTGGCCGTATCGTGGACGAGTCACCCAGGAGTTCCAGCTCTCCGAGCACTCGATAACCCTGACCATGCGGGTCGAAACAGCGGGCGAGCCGTTTCCCGCGCAGGTCGGTTGGCATCCGTGGTTTATGCGAAATCTGGGCTCCGGCAAGGACATCGAGCTCGACGTCACCCCGGCTTGGCAGGAGGAGCGCGGCCCCGACTACCTCCCGACCGGACGCCGCATTGCCCCGCAACCCGGACCCTGGGACGACTGTTTCGGCATGCCCGATGGCACCACTGTCACACTGACCTGGCCTCACGCCCTGCAGCTGACCATCACCAGTCCCGCCGAATGGGTCGTCGTCTTCGATCAGCAACCCGAAGCCGCCTGTGTCGAGCCACAATCCGGTCCGCCCAACGGCATCAACACCCACCCGCGGCCGGTCACCGCGAGTGATCCGTTGGAACTGTCCACCACCTGGGCCTGGCGTCTGCTCGACTGAGTTCTATGCGCCGTCTATCGCGGCGGCCACCCCGTCGAGGATCAACTCCAGCGCGAATACGAAGTCCTGGTCGGCGGCATCGATATCCCCATCCGGCGGTGATTCGAACAGCGGGCCGGCGAATAGTGCGGCCGCCTCGGGGAAGCGGTCCGGATCGACCAGGATGGCGAGAGTGCGGCGGTAGTTCCGATTGGCCTGCACCTCGTCGAGCCCCGTCTCGCGTCGTGCCTCGGTGAGCTGCTGGGTGAGCAGACTCGCTTGCCGCACATGCCCGCTCACCAGCATCAGGATGCCCGCCTTGGTGGCCCAGGTGAGTTCGGTGTCGGCGAGTGCGCGCAGCACGGCATCCATCCAGCCGATCGTGTTCGGACCGCGGGGCGGCCCGGCGATCGGTACTTGCGGCAACCACGGATGCTCGGCATAGACCGCGCGCATCGCATGCGCCCACTGCCGTAGCCCGGCCCGCCACTCGATGGGTGCGGTACCGAGATCCGGTGCCGGGCCGATCGCGAAATCGGCCATCAGCTCGAAGAGTTCGTCTTTGGAACCGACGTGGCGGTACAGCGCCATTTTCGTGAAACCCAGTGTCTGCGCGACCTGCAGCAACGTGACCGCGCCCAGCCCCGAGCGATCGGCGAGATCCACTGCGGCGCGCACGACCCGGTCGACGTCCAGTTCCGCCGGTCGGCCCAACCGTGCGGGTGTCGGGAGTCGCCAGAGCCTGCCCAGGTCGGCGGGCACCGCCTCGTCGGCCATGTCCTTACCTCCTCAGGATTGCCGATGCCTTTGGCGGATATTAGCCCGAGATATAGTATATCTTGGATAGTATCCCTTGGATACTATCGACTTTCGGAGAACGCTAATGACCGATCAGCTGGTCGCCTCCAGATCCCGGGTGCACGACGTCGACGCCCTGCGCGGCTTCGCCCTGTTGGGCATCTTCATCGTCAATATCACCTTCATGGCCTCGGGTTATCCCGGCAACCTGGTGATCGACCCCGACTACACTTCGTCCCTCGACGATGCCGTGCGCGCACTGTCCGAGGTCTTCGTCGATATGAAGTTCTACCTGCTGTTCTCATTCCTGTTCGGTTACAGCTTCACGCTGCAGATGGAATCGGCGGCCGCCGCGCGAGCCGCCTTCGAACCGCGGATGCTGCGTCGCATCGGCGGCCTGTTCGTCCTCGGTGTGCTGCACATCGTGTTCCTGTACGCGGGCGACGTACTCACCACCTACGCGGTGGCGTGCTCGGTGTTGTTCTGTATGCGGCGGGTGAGCGACCGAACCGCATTGCGCGTCGCGGCGATTCTGTACGGCTTGGTCGTAGCGAGCCTGCTGCTCGGCACTGTATTCATGGATGCGTCGGCCCTGCTGCCCTCCACCGCCGAGGCTCGAGCCAATGCCGAACACGCCACCCAGGCTATGCTCGGCGGCTGGGGCGACATTATCGGCGAACACCTCGACGGCCTCGGACTCCTTGTCCTGCAAGCTCTTACGCTGCAGGGACCGACCGCTCTGGCCATGTTCCTACTCGGCTTGGTCGCGGGTCGACGCAAACTGCTCACCCATGTTCACGGCGACGAACCCGTCCTGCGCCGAATCCAACTCATCGGTTTCCCCATCGGCCTCGCGGGCAGCATCCTCTTCGCCATCGGCGGCGGCACCGGTCACACCCTCCCGGTAGCGATCAGCGTCGCCACCGCCCCATTCCTCACCGCCGCCTATGTCGCAACCCTGCTCCGAGCGATGCACAGCCCCCGCACGTCCTTCATCCGCACAGCCCTGGCCCCCGCGGGCCGCATCGCCCTCACCAACTACCTCGCTCAGTCAGCAATCGGCCTACTGATCTTCACCGGCATAGGCCTGGCCGCCGCCGGCACCTTCTCCCCGCTCGCCACCATGTCCACCGCCGTGCTCGTCTTCACCCTCCAACTAGCCCTGAGCGCACTCTGGCTGCACTGGTTCCGCTACGGCCCCGCCGAATGGATCCTCCGCTGGATCACCAACGGCCACCGTCCCGCCTGGCGCGAATCCCCGTCCGAGCCCGCGCCGAATCAACCATGAGGCCAGCAAGAATGTCGGGGGCAGAGGTGGCCAGGTGGGCGCTCGCGAGGATCGCGCCGGGAGCGCCGAGGGCCAGCAGTGGGGTGGCGTGCAGGTCGTGGAGCAATCAGCTCGACTGACATCGGTGAGTTCCGGCGCGACGCAAGGCGCGTGTAAGGCGACGTAAGTCCGCCGCAATCGCCCATCGGCAGAGTCGAGTTCATGAACGAGACATTCGATGTGATCGTCGTCGGTGCCGGACCGGTCGGGCTCATGCTGGCCTGCGAACTTCGCCTCGGCGGCGCCGAGGTGCTGGTAGTCGAGCGGTTGACCGAACCCGATATGACCATCAAGGCCGGTGGGATCAATGTGCCGACCGTACAGGCGTTCTACCGTCGCGGCATGCTGCCCGACCTGCGCGAACAGCAGAATGCGACGTTGCAGCGCATTCGCGCGGCGGGTCTATTCCCGAATGCCGGAAACCAGCGCCTGCCGATGGCCGGTCATTTCGCGGGCATCGTGCTCCGCATGGACGAAATCGATTTCGGCGATCCGGTTTTCGCCGACCTCGGGCCCAGCGCCGGCGTGGTGCTGGTGCCGCAGCAGGCCATCGAGGCGATCCTGGCTCAACGCGCCACCGGCCTCGGCATCGAGGTTCGCCGCGGTGTGGAATTGACCGAATTCGACGATGACGACACCGGTGTCACCGTGCAGCTCGGTAACAACAGCGTCCGCACGGACTGGCTCGTCGGCTGCGACGGCGGCCGCAGCACCGTTCGTAAGCTGGCCGAATTCGATTTTCCGGGGTTGGATCCGGAGATCACCGGCCATCAGGCAGTTGTCGACATGACCGGTGCGGAGGGTTTACGGCCGGGCTGGAACACCACTGAGTCCGGGATCTACACCAATGGCCCGACACCGGGCCGAATCGTCACGATGGAACTCGACGGCCCGCCGTCCGACCGGACGACGCCGGTCACTGCGGCCGAATTGCAGGCCAGCCTGCGCGCGGTGTCGGGTGTGCAGGTCGAGATCACCGCCGTGCACTCGGCAACAAGGTTCACCGATAACACCCGTCAGGTCACCGAATATCGCAAGGGCCGGGTGCTGCTGGCCGGCGACGCCGCCCATGTGCATTCACCGCTCGGCGGGCAGGGCCTCAATCTGGGCATCGGCGATGCGGTCAACCTCGGCTGGAAATTGGCCGCCGTCGTGCGCGGGAATGCGAGCCAAGCGCTGCTCGACACTTATACCGCAGAACGTCATCCGGTCGGCGCATGGGTACTGGAGTGGACCCGCGCACAGGTCGCGCTGATGCGACTCGACCAGCGCAGCAAGGCGTTACGCGAAGTTATGACCGATCTGCTCGCCACCCGCGACGGCAGCACCGCGATCTTCAAGAGGATCTCCGGTGTGCTGCATCGCTACGACCTCGGCGGTGGCCACGATCTGATCGGCGCGGTCGCGCCGGATATCGAACTGTCCGATGGCAGTCGCCTCGGTGCGCACTTCGCCGATGGTCGGGCAATCCTGCTGGATCTGACCGATTCCGCTGAGCTGAGGACGATCGCCGCACCGTGGTCGGATCGGGTGCGCGTGGTGACCGCGAAACCTGTTGCACCACGCGATCTCTCCGCGATGCTAATCCGACCGGACGGCTACGTGGCCTGGGCCGCGGATTCCGGCGAGCGCGATGGACTTGCCGAGGCTCTACGGCGCTGGTTCGGCGACCAATCCTGATGGGCTGGTGCCGGCCCAGCCGTCATCGACCGGGCCGGCGGTATCAGGCCTCTCGGCGATACACCGCGACAACCGGAATCACTCGGGAAGTCTTGGCTTGGTATTCACCGAATCCCGGCATGATCTCGACCATCCGCGCATACAGTTCGTCGCGTTCGGATCCCGTCACCACCTCGGCCTTCGCCGGATAGGTCTCGGTGCCCAACTCCACGGTGAATTCCGGATTCGCGCGCAGGTTGTGGTACCAGGCCGGATGCTTATCGGCACCACCGTTCGAGGCGATGAGCACGATCCGCTCGCCGTCCGGGAGGTAGACCAGCGGGCTGGTGACCTGGCGGCCGGATTTGGCGCCCGTCGTCGTGATCAGCACCATCGCCGCACCGTCGAACATCCCGCCGACCTTGCCCGCATTGGCGCGGAACTCATTGACCACCTGCGCATTGAAGTCGTTCACTGCACTCCCATCGATTGTTTTCCGCACCAACCCACGCGGCGCGCCGGAAATTCCGGCCGCTTCTTGTCGGACCGGTCGATGCGGAATACAGTACATGCGTACGGTTTGGTTGAGTCGACTTGGAGCAGCCGATGTGGGATCCCGAGAAGTATCTGGCCTTCGATGACCACCGCTCGCGTCCATTCTTCGAACTACTCGATCGAATCGGGGCCGAGGATCCGCGCCGCGTCGTAGATCTCGGCTGCGGCCCAGGACATCTCACCGCATCGCTGGCCGAGCGCTGGCCGGGAGCAGTTGTCGAAGCCTCGGATTCATCGCCTGAAATGGTCGCCGCGGCAAGGAGTCTCGGCATCGACGCACAACTCGGCACAGTGCAGGATTGGCGACCGACACCGAATACCGATGTCGTGATCAGCAACGCGGTACTGCACTGGGTGCCGACGCACACGACGCTGCTGCCCCAATGGGTAGCTGCGCTACCTGCGGGCGCCTGGCTCGCATTCCAGGTGCCCGGCAATTTCGACGCTCCGTCGCACCTCGCTATTCGCGAACTCGCGGGCCGCGACGAATGGCGCGACCGGCTCGCACCCGCGGGCATCCTGCAGCCGCGCGATGTCCTCGACCCCAGCGGGTATGCCCAGGTGCTCACCCTCGCTGGCTGTGCGGTCGACGCATGGGAAACGACTTACCTGCAACGGCTGTCGGGGGAGGATCCAGTACTCGAATGGGTCACCGGAACCGCGCTGCGTCCTGTCCGCAACACACTCGACGACACCGCCTGGCATGAGTTCACCGCACAGTTGGCGCCACTCTTGCGTGCGGCTTACCCGCGCCAACTCGACGGCACCGCCTGGCTGCCGTTCCGACGAGTCTTCGCCGTGGCACACAAGACCAGCTGAGCGCCTGATTATACTTCCCGGCTATAGCTCAGGCGGCAATCCCTACTTCGGAGAGGTTTGCGATGGTTCCCAGCGTTCTTCCCTGTGCTTGCGGTCCGGACTGTCGGTGCGGTTGCCAGGAGGGCGGCACGTGCTCGTGCGGAGACAAATGCCAACACCAATGACCGATCGAGGCTCCCGAATCCGGGAGCCTCGATTCGTCTTCAGGCGGTGCTCGGCGCGACGAACATGAAGCTCTTCTCCTCGACACGCTGCTTGATCCGCCATCGGCCGTCGACGCGGACGAATGTGTCGTGATACCAGAGCCCGCACAGCATCAGACTCTGCTGACCTTCGCCGGTCGAGACCAGCATCGGGTTGTGACACATGGTGCGCCCGGTGGCGCTGTCACCGTCGACGGTGATGGACGAATTGCTGATCAGATGTTGGAATGCAAGGAAGTTCGGCATCACGGTGGCCAGGAACTTCTTGGTGGATTCGAGATCACCGACCGCGCCGCCCATGGCCGAATAGTCGATATGCGCATCCGCGGTGAATATCTCGTCGAGCAGATCCCACTGTCGGGTGTCGACCGCATGTGAGTACCGGACCATGAGGTCCTCGATCTCCAGGCGGTCGGAAATCTCCTGCAGGGACAGCATGACGCCTCCGAATTGCCGACACAGCGCGTTCCGCCGGGGCGCGGAACTATGGGTCAGGGTAGCGGTTGGCCGCGCGCGGATTCGACGATCGGAATATCAGTGACGCACTGCGTCGCGCACCCGTCCGTCCGCATCGTGGAGCAGTGCGCGGGCCGCCGACGCGTCTACTCCGGCCAGGCGCATGACGATCGCGGTTTTCACGTGACCGTCCGCCGCGTCCAGTAGTGCCGCGGCGGTGGCGGGATCGGCACCGGTCGCCTCGGCGATGATGCGGCATGCGCGGTCGACGAGTTTGGCATTGGTGGGTTTCACATCCACCATCAGGTTGCCGTAGACCTTGCCCGACCGCACCATGGCGGCGGTGGAGAGCATATTGCACACCATCTTCTGTGCGGTGCCTGCCTTCAGCCGGGTGGAGCCGGTCAAAACCTCTGGGCCCGTATCGATTTCGATGCCGATGTCGGCGTGTGCGCTGGCTTCGGCATTGCGGTTGCACGAAATTGCGACCGTCGCGGCACCGACTGAGCGGCCATACCGCAGCGCACTGACGACGTACGGGGTTCGGCCACTGGCGGCCAGCGCGACCACCACATCGTCGCCGGTGAGTGCGATGGCGGACAGGTCGGCGACGGCCAGCACGGGATCGTCCTCGGCACCTTCTACAGCCCGCAGGAAGGCGTCCGGTCCGCCCGCGATTATGCCGAGAACCTCGCCGGGATCGGTGCCGAAGGTCGGTGGGCATTCGACCGCGTCGAGCATGCCGAGGCGGCCGCTGGTGCCCGCGCCGAGGTAGATCAGTCGACCGCCGCGCCGCCGCGCAGCGACGATCAGTTCGACCGCCCGCGCGATCTCTGGAATCGCCTGTGCCACAGCGGAAGCCACACCCATATCCTCCGCGTTCATGGTGCGCAGCAACTCGTCGATCGGCATCGAATCCAGGGTGGTGGTGCGTGGATTCGACGCTTCGGTGGTCAGCGAACCGATTTCGGTCACGGCGGCACCGGGTGATTCATTCGGTCTCCTTGGTTCGGCGATCGGCAACGGCGTCGTATGTTCGCCGCAGCGCCCTGGCCGCCGACGGCGTGCGTTGCAGGACGCCGACATACAGTGCGTCGACGATGAGGAGCTGACTCATGCGACTCGCCATGGCCGCGGAACGGAACCCGTCCTCACGTCCGGCCACGAGCACCGTGTGCACGGCGGCATTCGCGAGTCCGGATCGCGCCCCCGCCGTCACGGCTACCGTGGTCACGCCCGCGTCTGCCGCACGGCGCACGGCCTCGATGATCGCGGCGGTTTCGCCCGAATGCGAAAACGCGACGGTTACATCACCGGCCTGCAGCAGACTGGCCTGAACCAGTGCGTCATCCTCGGATGTGCATGCGCCGCACCACATTCCGATGCGGGTCAACTTCTGCGCCATATCCATCGCGACGAGTCCGGACGCGCCGATACCCACCAGGTGCACCCGTCGCGCGCCCACCAATGCGTCGACGACGGCCTCCATGGTCGCCGGATCGGCGAGTTCGGCGGTCGCCATCATGCCCTCGGTTTCGAAGGCGGTGAGTTTGTGCAGCACCTTCGACAACGCGTCGTCGGCGTCGATATCGGTGGCGAATACCGGCGAGCCGTCATCACCTCCGACCGCGGCCATGGCGAGCCGCAGCTGCGGATAGCCTTCGTAGCCAAGGGTTTTCGCCAGGCGGACGACGGCGGAGGTGCTGGTCGCCGACCGGTCGGCGAGTTGGCTCACGGTGAGCTGTGCGGCGGCGGCCGGGTCGTGCCGGATCACCTGCGCGACGCGCAGTCCGGTCGGGGTGAGTCGTGGCAGTGCCCCCAGCAGGCGAGTGCGTACGTCATCAGCCTCGGGCATGGTTCACCTCGTCACCGTGAGTCGTCGGGGCACGGAAGTCGGCACATCGGGCAGCGCGAGTCCGGCCGCACCCGGTGTGGTCGAACCGAGCACCGCCGCGCGACTCGCTCCGGTACAGGCGGGATGGCTACCCGCCAGAGCATGTGCGGTGAGGAAGCCGAGCACCGCGAATGCGGTTGCCTCCTTCGCCGCCGACGGTAGGCCGAGTTCATCGGACGTGCGCAACTTCGTGACACCGAGATGTGCACCGAGCATTGCCATCAGGCTGGGATTGTGTGTACCGCCGCCCGATGCGATGACCTCGGTCGGGCACAGTGGTGGGAGGGCATCGGCAATGGTACGGGCGGTCAGCGCGGTCACAGTGGCGACAATATCGTCGGGGAGGCCGAACGGCCGTCCAACACGCGCTCCGAGTAGGTGCGGTTGAACAGCTCTTTCCCGGTGCTCTTGGGTGCCGCAGCGCGGTAATAAGTTTCCGCGACAAGGGTTTCCAGCAGATCGGTGTCGATACCGCCACGGGCGGCCCGCACTCCGGCGCGGTCGAAATGCTCGGCACCGCCGGTGCACAGTTCGACAGCCGCAACAATGAGGGCGTTGCCGGGTCCGGTATCGAAGGCGGCCGGCTTGTCGCCGGTATCCAGACTGCGCACGGTGGCCATATCTACGGCATCGTGCGAGGTCCCCGACATCAGCCCGATGACGCGCACTACGCCACCGCCGCAACGGGTTCCGGCTCATCCGGTGCGGACGCGGGATGGAACAGGCTTGCGATACCGCCGACGATCAAGGTGACGAGCACGCCGATCGGCACCAACCACTGTGCCGCGATACCCTTTTCCACCACCATCCCCGCGACGGTCACATCGATCTTGACCACCCGCACCACAAACGTCATCATGATCACCGTGGTGATGAAGGCGACGATCGCGTCGAACTGGTTGGCGCGCGCGACCAGTCGCCCGAGCAGGAAAGCACCGAGCAGTGCACCGTAGGTGTACCCCGCGATAGTGAGGGCCGTCAGGTACACATTGCCCGTCGTTGCGCTGAAACCCATTGCGAACACCGCCATCAGTGCCGCCCACACCAGTGTCATCACGCGCGCCAGGCGCAGCAACGTGTGGTCGGCGAGCGTGTGCCGGGAGAAGCTGCGAATGATATCGGCGACCGTCGAATTAGCCATAGAATTCAATGCCGAGGACAGTGAACCCATTGCCGCGCCGAGGATTCCGGCGACCAGCAGTCCGGAGACCACCACCGGCAACCCGTGCAGAATGAAGTTGGGATACAAGCTGTCCGCGCTGGCCAATCCGAGTTCCTTGGCCGTCTTGCCGCCGTCGTAGGACCACAGCAGCACACCGACCAGGGAGAATGCGGCGAACTGGATAGCCACGAAGATGCCCGAACCGATCATCGCCTTCTGGCTGTCGCGCAGCGATCGCGTCGCCAGAATGCGCTGCACGATCAGTTGATCCGAGCCGTGCGAGGCCATCGCGAAGATCGCCCCACCGATAATCGCGGTCGGGAGGGCGAAGGTGCTGGTGAGAATGTGGGCGAGACCGAAATCGGTATCGAAGACACCGAACTTGCCCGCATGCAACGCATCCGACCAGCCGGACGCGCCGACATGGCCGGTGAGCACGCAGATCGCGATGAGCGCGCCGGTGAGGTAGAGGCCCATTTGTAGTGCATCGGTCCAGATCACCGCCTTGATGCCACCCAGGTAGGTGTACACGACGGTGAGCAGCGTCAGCGCCACGATGATCGTGTCGTAGCCGAAGTCGAGTCCCAATTCGCTGAGCAACAACTTGATCGGAATGGCGGAGGCGAACAGTCGCACGCCCTCGGCGAGCAGCCGGGTGAACACGAAGGTCACCGCGGCCACACCCTGCAGGTAGCGACCGAAGCGCAGCTCGAGGTACTGATATGCGCTCACGAACCCACCGCGCTTGTACAGCGGGATCAGCGCGATCGCCACGACCGTGCGTCCGATGATGTACCCGATGGCCAGTTCGACATTTCCGAAGGCCTGATCGGTGTACGCTCCGCCCGGAATCGAGATGACGGTGAGCACACTGGTTTCGGTGGCCACCACCGAGAAACATACTGTCCACCACGGCATTCGGCCCTCACCGACGAAATAGTCGCTGCTGGACTTCTGTTTTCCGGACAGCCGCAGGCCGATCCACGCGACGGTGACGAGATAAACGACGATGACGGCGAGATCGAGTGCGTTCAACGCAGCTCCCCGGTGACGCGATGGAGTGAATGCAACTAAGTGTCAGATTCAACGACGACTCTGTCAATAAATGCCAGAGATTCGAGTGACCAGCGCTTCGAGCACGGTAGTCGGGTCGAGGGCGAGTAGCGCGGCACCGTCGATCGGGTCGCCGAGCGGATCGCGACCGTCGATCGCGTGCACGATCTGGTTGTCGAGCGGCTCGAGGAGTGGTGCGCCGAGCTTGGCCAGGCCGCCGGTGATGACATAGGGGACCGGTGGGCGAATTCCGGATCGTTCGATCACGGCAAAGACGGTGCGGGCGAGCGCACGTGCGGCGGCCACCATGATCGCGGCCGCGGTATCGTCGACGGCAGCGGCAACAACGGGCGCGAATTCGGCGGCGACAAGAGCTGGATTATCGTGTTCGCCAAGGTATTTCGGCAGTGCGTCCAGTTCGATGCCGTAGTGTTCGCGGACCTTCTCGGTCAGGATGGTGCGTGGCCCGCGGCCGTCATGGGCACGCAGTGCGGCACGCAGACCTTCGAGGCCGATCCAGCCACCACTGCCCTCATCGCCGAGTTGCGGCCCCCAGCCGTCGACCCGAATGAACCGGCCCGCTTCGTCGACGGCCGTCGCAACGGCTCCGGTCCCGATGGCCAGCACCACTCCCGGCGATCCTCCCAGCGCCCCGGCATGTGCGGAGACGGCGTCGGAAGTCACCGCGACCGCGTCCGCGCCGGGGATCTCGGCCAGCCTCCGGGCGAGTGCCGCAGCCGCGTCCGGTGCCGATGCGGCGCCCGCCGCGCCCACCGAGAGCGTGAACGTTGTCGGTAGCGCCGCGATCTGATCGATCACCGCGGATCGCTCGCTCAGCCGCATCGACACCCGCACTGTCCGCCAGCCCCGGCGCACCGGGCGCTTCCGCATATCCCACCTGTCCTCCATCGATACGCAGCGAACCGCGACATCCGGTCTTGCCGAGATCGATCGCGAGGACATGGCTGGTCATGGGAATATCTTTACCGTCCGTAGACTGGAGTTATGGACGTTCCGTCGAAGCTGTTGCCATGACCGAGCGCAAACCCCTCGGCGTCACCTTCGAATCGTGGATCGACAAACAGGTCCGCGAGGCCACCGAACGCGGCGAATTCGAGAACCTCCGTGGCACAGGCAAACCGATCCCGAACTCCGTCGACGACGAGAACTGGTGGTTGCAGAACTACCTGCGCCGCGAGGGCGTGCGTGGCGACGGCCTACTGCCCCCGTCCCTCATATTGCGCCGCGATATCGAGGAACTTCCGGAAACGGTGCGGTATATGACCTCCGAACGCGAGGTCCGCAAAACGGTATCGGAGCTGAACGAGCGCATCGTCGAGTGGTTGCGAATGCCGCACGGGCCGTTTGTGCCGGTCGGACCGCTGAATACCGAGGAGGTCGTCACGCAGTGGCGGGCCGACCGTGCAGCCACACGTCGAGTGACTCGGCCCGAGTCGAGCGTGTCGAGTCCTCGGCCCGCGCCTGCCGAACCCCGTTGGTGGCGCCGGATCATGCGCCGCAGTCAACACTGAATCTACCTGCAGTGCAAGGTGTTTCAGGATCAGGACAGAAACCGCAAGGTCGAGGGTTCACCGCGATTCAGGGCTGCGGTGTGCTCGGTGAGGTTGAGACCTTCGCTGAGTGTGGACCCGGCATCGAGCAGAGCGACCAGTTCGGCCTCCGCGTCTTTGACCGCTGCCGCCGCATCGAGGAGCCAGTCGATGCGGTCGGGTTCGACAACGATGACGCCCTCCTCGTCTGCGAGGATCAGGTCACCCGGGGATACCTCGACACCACCACAGATCACCGGTATCTGCAGCTCACCGAGCTGTGCGGTGGTGCCCGCCATGGGCGTGACGAAGCGACTGTACACCGGCAGCGCACACCCTCGGACATAGGCGATATCGCGATACCCGCCGTCGATGACGATGCCGCCGAGATGGCGAACCAGCGCGCCGCGGGCGAATAGTTCTCCTGCCAGCGCGATTTCGGCACCAGCGCCATCGACGACAATGACGTCGCCAGGCGCGGCGGTCTCGACGGCGCGCAGCACGGCGAGGAAGTCGCCCCGGCAGCGCACGGTGAAGGCGGGGCCGAGAATCCGCGGTTCGGCCGAGCGCAGGCGAATGGCGCTGTCCAGCACTCGAATCGACTTATCGGCATCGCAGATCGCCGTCGTATCGACGGCCCGGAATTTCTGGACGAGCTGGTCGGTCGGCATCGATGACGCCCCTTCGTAACTCGAATGACGGGATCAATTCGCATCGTACGGTCGAACAGCGTGCGGACCAATCGCAGCCCATGCGATGAGCGGGGCCGGTCGAGTTGATCTTGCCGGATATCCAGCAAGTGATCGGCACACCACCGTATGATGCGTCAAGAATTCGGTTTGCCCTGCTGCGATGACGTCCAGGAGGTCATGCGCGTGGAAGACAACCGATACCTGGTCGACGACGAAGACGAAACGACGCGCGAAATGCGCCGGAGAATCGCGCTGGCGCTGCCCGCACTGGGGCTGGCGCTGCCCGTGGTCTGGAAGGGCTCGAACGGTGACGCGGCGGAGCCGTCGACCGCCGAATTCCCGGCCGTCCAAGACCGGTCCGCGGGTCCGGGCACCACGATTCACGGCATGGCCGACCTGAACTGGCAGCCTGCTCCCGGCGCACCACCGCAGAGCTTCGAAACCGCCGACGTGCTCGGTTCCTATCGAGCCCCCGGCTTCTACGCGAGCTATGCCCGCTGGTACCCCGGCTGGATGAGCGCCCCGCATGCCTACACCTTCGACCGCCACGCGGTCATGCTCTCCGGCATCTGGACCGTCGGCGCGGGACCCACCATCGACCTGACTACCACCCTGCCCATGTACCCGGGCGAATTCGCCACGCGCACAGCGGGTAGGCCACACTACGACGGCACTTTGCGCGACAGTCCTGAGCCCGCGGTCTTCATCCTGTTCGGAATCGGTCCTGCCATACCGATACCCGTGGACCCCGCGCGGCCGTTGTTCGTCCGCGTCTAGAGTCACCGATCAGGCGAGAATGGGGCCGTTGCCGATCGTAATGCGGAGGTGCGGTGCGACTGAATGCGAAAGTGGCGCGGGAACGGTTCGTGGCAGAACCGGTAGCCCGACTCGCCACCGTATCCAACGACCTGCGTCCACACATCGTGCCGATCGTATTCGCGGTCACCGATGACACCATCTACACCGCTGTCGATGCGAAGCCCAAGACGACAACCGCCTTACGCCGCTTGGCGAATATCGCCGCGAACCCGGCCGTAGCCGTACTCGCCGACCGCTACACCGACGACTGGACGCACCTGTGGTGGGCCAGGGCCGACGGCACCGCACGAATCCTCGACGACGCCGAAGCCCAGCAGGCCCTGGACCTGCTGACCGCACGTTATCCCGTGTACCGCACCCAGCCGCCACCCGGTCCGGTGCTCGCCATCGATGTCACCCGCTGGTCGGGGTGGTCCGCGAGCTGATCCTCGCGGTGTGGCGCGTGGCTGTTGCAACTCCTATTTCGAATGCACGGATGATACGGGTCGTGACAGCATGGGCTGACCAGTCGAAAGGGGATGGGCGTGGGTCAGTTGGAGGGCAGGGTCGCGGTGATCACCGGCGGCGCTCGCGGTCAAGGGCGTTCGCATGCGGTCACTTTGGCGGCCGAAGGCGCCGATATCGTGCTGTGCGATATCAGCGAACCTATCGGCAGCGTGCCGTATCCGCTGAGTTCCGAAGACGATCTCGCCCAGACCGTCAAGCTCGTCGAGGAGACCGGGCGGCATTGCGTCGCGGTGCAGGCCGATGTGCGGAGCCGCTCGGCGATGGACGGGTTGGCCGAACGAGCCATCGCCGAGTTCGGACGGATCGACATCCTGCTCGCCAACGCGGGTATCGCCTCGGGCGCGGCGGTCGCCGATATGGACGAGCAGATGTGGCAGGACATGATCGATGTCAATCTCACCGGCGTCTTCCACAGTTTCCGCGCGGTCTTGCCACATATGATCGAACGCCGGTGGGGCAGAATCGTTGCCACCTCGTCCATTGTCGGCCGCATGGGAGCGACGAATTCCGGCCACTACGCGGCGGCGAAATGGGGTGTCATCGGTTTGGTGAAATCACTTGCCCACGAAGTAATTCCGCACGGCATCACCGTCAACGCGGTACTACCGGCAGGTGTGCGCACCGATATGATCATGAACCCGGCAATGTATTCGGCGATGGTGCCCGATATCGAGAATCCCACCCTCGAGGATGTCGAGGCGATGTTCGCCGCCGGTCCGCCGAATGGCGATCTGATTGTGCCACAAGAGGTTTCCCAAGCCATCCTGCTTCTGGTCGGCGAATCCGGACGCCACTTCAACGGCGAAGCGATCACCATCTCCGGCGGCATGAGCGCGGGCACCACCTGAGGCTAGAACCTGACGGTGTCGAGAATCGCCAGCACGAAGGGCGCGGCGACAATGAGCATTCCGAATACCGTCGGCCTCCGCGCCGCACTCGACACCCCAGTCGAATTTGCCACCTCGGCGCAGAATGCGCATAGGCACGACCAGCGGCATTTGCGCGGGCTAACCAACGCCTTACGGCGTGGACGAACATCCGATGAATCGGCGCCGGGACTGCGTAGGATCACTGACATGCGACTATCCACACGTAACCAACTCGATGGAACGGTCGTCTCGGTCACCCGCGGCGAAGCGATGGCCGTCGTGCGCGTCCGGCTGGCCGGCGGCGACGAAATCACGTCCTCCATCACGCGCGACGCCGCCGACGACCTCGAGCTCAGCGACGGCTCCCGAGTCACCGTTCTCATCAAATCAACCGAAGTCGCCCTCGGCGTCGACTGAGCCTCACCTGGAGATACCCGCACTGCGCTGGCCGAGTCAGCGCAGCGACGCCACCAGTCGATCCAGTCCGTCGGCAAACTGGATGTCGCGTGGCGTATTTCGCAGGGTCTGTAATCCCGCCGCAACCACCACCTGGGTTGCTATCAGGCGCATTTCACGACCGACAGTTTTCTCGACCTCGATTACTCGGGACTTCTGCTCAATCGCCTCGGCCGCACAGTCGGCTGCTGCAGCGTGCACCAGAACCCGACAGCGAACGGGAGGCGCAATCGGCAGGCGAAGAATCCGCCGTCCTGCGCAGTCGAGCCGTGATCGCCGCAAGATCCGCGTTTCAGAAGAGCCCTTGATCCGGGCGACATGCCCCTGCGTGAATCGCGCACCTCGCCATACCCCGGGCCGCGGTCGCCCGCACCTGGCCGCGCCGCTAGCGCTATGGGTTTGCGGTCATCGGCTGGACTCCGCTGGTGATTACGCACGAACGCAACCTCTTCCGAACTCGGCCGCCTCTGCCGCCGAACTCGTGACACATCGCGGTAGGCCGCCGTACTCTCTGTACGGAAGGCGTTGATCAGCGAACTTCCCGACATCATGTCCGGGAGAGCACGACCAGTACACGTCGAATCGAATATCCGAGCCCGTCTCCGGCGGTATCGCCGGAGCTGGGAGGGCACATCCCAACACGACAGCCGCACCGATCGGCGTTCGCGCGTGAACTCGGCATGAGGTCCGCAGCCCGGAAAACAGGACGAATGGCAAACCAACAGCTCTCGCACCGGAGGTGGATGATGGCCAGGAAGTTCGAGGGGGAGGTCGCGCTGGATATCCGTGACTCGGTCCCCGATTGGGGCCCTTACGCGGAGCCGACGGCCCCACGGGGCGCGCCGAATGTGCTGTACCTGGTGTGGGACGACATCGGGATCGGAACCTGGGACTGCTACGGCGGTCTGGTCGAGATGCCGAACATGAAGCGCATCGCCGATCTCGGTGTGCAGTTCACACAGTTCCACACCACCGCCCTGTGCTCGCCGACTCGTGCCTCCCTGATGACCGGCCGGAATGCGACCTCGGTCGGTATGGCGACCATCGAAGAATTCACCGATGGTTTCCCGAGTATGTGTGGTCGGATCCCGGCCGAAACCGCGCTGTGCTCGGAGGTTCTCGCCGAGCGCGGGTGGAACACCTACGCGGTCGGCAAATGGCATATGACACCACTGGAAGAGGAGAATCTGGCCGCGTCCAAGCGGCATTGGCCGCTGGGGCGTGGGTTCGAGCGGTTCTACGGTTTCCTCGGCGGCGAGGCCGACCAGTGGTATCCGAATCTGGTGTACGACAATCACCCGATCTCACAGCCGTACCCACCGGAAGACGGATATCACCTGTCGAAGGATCTGGCCGACAAGGCGATCGAGTTCATCCGCGACTCGAAGGTGGTCGCCCCCGACAAGCCCTGGTTCACCTACCTGTGCCCAGGGGCCGGGCATGCGCCGCACCACGTGCCACGGGAATGGGCCGACAAGTACCGCGGCCGGTTCGACATGGGCTATGAGAAGTATCGCGAGATCGTGCTGGAGAACCAGAAGCGCATGAGGCTGGTGCCGGAGAACACCGAGCTGTCGTCGATGAACCCGTATGCGAATGTCACCAGTGCCGACGGCAAGCCGTGGCCGATGCTGGACACGGTGCGAGCGTGGGATTCGCTGTCTGACGCCGAGAAACGGCTGTTCCGACGACAGGCGGAGGTTTTCGCCGGGTTCCTGTCCTATACCGACGCCCAGATCGGCCGACTGCTGGACTATCTCGAAGAAAGCGGCCAACTGGACAACACCATCATCGTCGCCTTTTCGGATAACGGTGCGAGCGGCGAGGGCGGCCCGAACGGCACCGCCAACGAGATGAAGTTCTTCAACGGCTACATCGACACGGTCGAGGACAGTCTGGCCAAGCTCGACGAGCTGGGTTCGCCCACCACCTACAGCCACTACAGCATCGGCTGGGCGATGGCGTTCAACACCCCGTACAAGCTGTACAAGCGATATGCCTCGCACGAAGGCGGCATCGCCGACCCGTGCCTCATGGCGTGGCCCGCCGGGGTGGCCGCCCGCGGCGAGGTGCGCCACCAGTACCTCAACGTCTGCGATATCACCCCGACCGTCTACGACCTGCTCGACATCACACCTCCGGACACGGTCAAGAACGTGCAGCAGCGTCCATTGGAAGGGATCAGTTTCCGTGCGCTGTTCGATGACGCGAACGCGGACGTCGGCAAGCACACGCAGTTCTACTCGATGCTCGGAACGCGCGGAATCTGGCATCGCGGGTGGTTCGCCGACACTATTCACGCGGCATGCCCGTCCGGCTGGGGGCATTTCGACCAAGACCGCTGGGAACTGTTCCATATCGAGCAGGACCGCAGCCAGATGCACGACCTGGCCGAGGTCCATCCCGAGAAGCTGGAGGAGATGAAGGCGCTGTGGTTCTCGGAGGCCGAGAAGTACAACGGCATGCCGCTCAATGATCTCGACGTCGTCTCCATGATGACCCGCCAACGCCCGACTTACGGCTCGCAGCGAGACAGTGCCGTCTACTATCCGGACGTCGCGGAGGTGGGACCCGGTGCGGCGCTGGAGATTCAGGGACGCTCGTTCGCGCTGCTCGCGGAGGCGACGATCGACAGTGCCGATGCCGAGGGGGTGCTGTTCGCCCACGGCGGGCGACTCGGTGGACACACCCTGTACGTCAAGGACGGCCACCTCTATTACACCTACAACTTCCTCGGTGAGGAAGAGCAGACCATCGTCTCGGATCGGACGGTACCGCTGGGCGACCACATCCTCGGGATCCGGTACGAACGCCGCGGCACCCGCCCCGACAACTTCACACCCACCGGTGAGGCCGTCCTGTACATCGATGAGAACCCGGTCGGCTCCCTGGAGGACATGCGGACCCAGCCCATCGTCTTCTCCGGCGTCGGAGAAGGAATCCGCGTCGGCCGCGACAGCGGCCAGTCCGTATCCGCGAGCTACCGCTCACCGTTCCCGTTCACCGGGGGAACCATGCACCAGGTCATCGAGGACGTGAGCGGAAAGCCCTACCAGGATCTGGAAATGGCGGCGGCCGCGGCATTTTCGCGCGATTGAGGCAGGGTCCGGTGACCTCGATCGGTGACGATATCCGGCGAGGCATGGTCCGGATATCCGGCGGCAGCTTCGCTATGGGATCGCCGGACTTCTTCCCCGAGGAGCGTCCGGTGCACCGGGTGCAGGTCGATGAGTTCTGGATCGACCCGCACCCGGTGACCAACGCCGCGTTCCGAGGCTTCGTGAAGCAGACCGGATACGTCACCGTCGCCGAACGTAGTCCCGCAGCCGAGGACTATCCGGATGCGGAGCCGGAGAACCTGATTCCGGGCGCACTGGTATTCCGGCCCACCGGGGGACCGGTGCCATTGGACAACTGGCGCCGATGGTGGCGGTATGTGCCGGGTGCGTGCTGGCGCCATCCGCGCGGACCCGGCAGCACACTCGACGGACTCGACCGCCACCCGGTCACCCAGGTCGCTTACGAGGATGCGGCGGCATACGCGGCCTGGGTCGGCAAACAGCTGCCGACCGAGGCCGAATGGGAGTACGCCGCCCGCGGCGGACTGGATGGGGCCCCCTACGCCTGGGGAGACGAGTTCGAACCCACCGGCCGTCGTATGGCCAACATCTGGGGCGGCGCGTTTCCGTGGCAATTCCACCCTGGGCGAGGGCAGGCCGGGACACCCGGCACCACGAAAGTCGGCACCTATTCACCGAACGGCTACGGCCTGCACGATATGACCGGCAACGTGTGGGAGTGGACCGTGGACTACTTCCACGCTCAGCATCCCACACCGACCTGCTGTGCTCCACGCAACCCACGCGTGGCCACCCCCGAACCAACAGCGCCGCAACGTTTTCCACGCCGCGTCATCAAGGGCGGATCATATCTGTGCGCGGCCGACTACTGCCTGAGATACCGGCCCGCTGCCCGACAGGGTCAGACCGAGGACACCGCTACCTGCCACATCGGCTTCCGGTGCGTCGTGCGCGACGCACCGGAAGCCTGAAGTGGTATCAGATGCACCAGACGACACTACCCAGAGGGAAGCATATTGCGACAGATCCTCCGCCGGCCGGAGTGGCTGCGGAAGTCGAGTCGGCAGAAGCTGCGGGAGCTGCGAGGACGAGCAGGGGCAAGGCCATAACCGTCGCGGCAGCGGTCTTTATTTTCTTGGACATTTTGCATCCTCCAACTAAATGCTGAATCGAGGAATTGTTCTCGACATCTCCGCAATAGCCCTGTTGGGCTGATGTGTGCCCGCGGTCTGTCAGACGTGGGCCACTGGATTCGGTGATGTCGGCCAGGACCGAGCTTTGTGAGGTCCGCGTGCTCGGCCACGCTGCCGAGCCGCTGGATTCGCTTGTGAATGTGTCACCTGCCGAATCGGCTGCTGTGACCCGATTCGTTGCTCGGTGAAGCGCGCACAATTTACCCCCGACCGGAGTGCGTATTCCGGCTGGCCGACAGCTGCGCCATCGACCGAACCGGACAGGACACCTCCTGTGGTACCGCTGAAAGGCGTCGAGCACAGCTTACCGCTGGCTATCCGACAAATCAGCCGGAACGAGAACATTTAGAAGATAACTATCCTGTTAATGGCTGGTCAGGCGGAACTTCTCACGCCCTGGACTGTCTCCAGTTCGACAGATTCGGCGATTGGGCGTTCACGGACACCATCGGTTCGGCATGTGCGCGTCGCCCGCGACCGGCTGGCGACACGGCAGACAACAGTTCAGCCTCTTGTGAATACATGCCTGCGCACCGGTCGCAGTCGTTGGGCATGCCGTCTGTTCCGTCGGCGGTGTTCTCGGGTTCGTCGCAGCGGAAAACGGTGCTGTCGCGGCGCATCCGCTGGTTCGTCGCCGCGACCATCTCCTACAACGTGATCGAGGCGGGCATCGCCCTCACCGAGGGCACCCGTGTCTCCGCGACCGCGCTGATCGGATTCGGCCTGGACTCGGTGATCGAGGTGTCCTTGGCCGCGCCGCTCGCTTGGCAAGTCGCCGGTCGCGACCCGCACAAGCGGGAGAAGACCGCACTGCGGATGATCGCGCTGTCCTTCTTCGCCTCGCGCTGTATGTCACCGCCGACTCCGTTCGCGGCCTGCTCGGTATCGGCGAAACCCAGCATTCCCCGATCGGAATCGGTTTGGCCGCAACAAGTTCGGTAGTCATGCCGGTGCTGTCCTTGGCTCAGTGCCGCGCGGGGCGCGAACTCGGCTCCGCCTCCGCCGTCGCAGGCTCGAAACAGACCTTGCTCTGCACCTACCTTTCGGCGGTTCTGCTCGTCGGGTTGCTGCTCAACAGCCTGTTCGGCTGGTCATGGGCCGACCCCATCGCAGCCCTCGTCATCCATCGCGGTCAAGGAAGGCGTCAACGCCTGGCACGGCGACACCTGCAGTCCCACAACTCAATTCAGCATTGACGCCCGCCAGCCCCGCAGCCCCGACTGCGAATGCTGCTAGGGGCGCACGCGGTCGCTCCTGCGGTATCCGTAGTGGTTCCCGCAAGCCCGACAGGCGGTTTCGATCGGGGGATCGAACCGGGTCGGTCGCCGGTTTGACCGCGGTCAGGCGCGGGAAGATTGCCCCATTCGAGCGAATTGCCCCGATTCGGGGCGTTATCTGGAGGCCGCTAAGTGCTCCCTGAAATTTTGGACCTCTCCCGCCGCGAACTCGCGGCAAGCAACCCGGACGACTATATCCGCGCCCTCATGCATTGGCATTTCAACGAAGATACGGCCAGCCCGTTCTGGCTGCGGCGTGCGAAGACACTCGATTTCGATCCGCTCTCCGATGTGCGGACATTCACCGATCTGAGCCTTTTTCCCAACGTCGTCAACGAATTCCGCGAGGTGCCCGTCGAGGATATGATTCCGCGCGGGCTGACCGGTGCGGATCGAGTCATCGCCGGGATCTACGAAAGTGGCGGCACCACGGGCGATCCGAAGCGTTTCGTGATGTTCGACCGGTGGATGGACTTCGCGCTGCGCTGGGACGAGCACCACTACACCGGAATCGGCGCTGCGAATGTGCTCGCGGTGACGCCGAGTGGGCCGCATATGTTCGGAGAGTTCGCCGAGCGCCGGGCACGCAGGCACAACGGTGTGAAGTTCACTGTCGATCTCGACCCACGGTGGATCAAGCAGATGATCGGCCGGGGCGACACGGCCGGCACCGAACGCTACGCCGATCACATCGTCGACCAGGCAGCCCACCTGCTGGCGACGCAATCGATCGGCATCCTCATCACCACACCGCCGATCCTCGAACGGATCGCGCAGCGTGATGAATTGGTCGACCTCGTACGCGAGAAGATCCGGTTCATCTGCTGGAGCGGTGCCCACATGGACGCCGATTCCCGGAATATGTTCCGCCACGACATCTTTCCCGGCATTCCACTCAAAGGTCTCTACGGCAGTACCACAATCCTGGGCATGTCGCGCGAACGTGACGAGGATCGGCCGGACGGGCTGGCGGTATTCGACACACCCAGCCCCTACATCGCGTTCCGTGTCGTCGACGCGGCAACCGGCGCCGAAGTGAACTACGGCGAGCGCGGACAGGTCGTGATGAACCATCTCACCAAATATGCACTACTGCCGAACAACCTGGAACGCGACATCGCATTGAAGGTCGAGCCGCCCGCGGACACACTCGGTTGTTCGGTCGCCGACGTCGGACCGGTACGAACTTTCGACGACGTCGAGGTCATCGAGGGAGTGTACTGATGAGCGAGTTCATCCAGATCGACGCGCTCGGCCCGGACGGCCCCTACCGCGCACACGCCCGCAAGCCGCTGACCACCGTGTCCGGCGACCAGATCGGTGAGATCAGTCAGGTCCCGCCCCTCTACGTGCGGCGCACCATGGCGGCAATGCGCAGAGCACCGATCATGCCCGCAACCGAGCGCTCGCGGGCACTGCTGCGCGCCGCCGACCTCTTCCTGCACGGCGTCATCGACGGTCTGGACCTTGTCGATTACACACGCCTGGTCTCGGTCACCTCCGGTGTGCCGCTGGCCGTCGTGCATCAGGCAGTGCACTGGGTCGCCGACGTGCTGCGCGAGCAGCCCGCAACCGTCGAACTCGCCATGCCCAGAGGAGCCGTGCGCGACTGGCACGATGAACAGACCAGTGCGGGCTCGGCCGTCTGGACTCGCAAAGGAGACCTGTTCGCCGTGCACGCTGCGGGCAATACGCCTGCGGTACACGGACTTTGGCCCGAGGCTCTCACGCTCGGATACAAGGTCGCGGTACGACCATCCACCCGTGAACCGTTCACGGCCTTTCGTTTGGTCAGCGCCTTGCGTGCGGCCGGGTTCCCACCGGACGTCGTCACGTTGCTTCCGACCGACTACGCGGCCGCCGACGTCATCTTGGCCGAAGCGGACTTCGCTATCGTCTACGGCGGGGACGATGTGGTCGACAAGTACGGCACCAACCCGCGAGTGCTGACTCAGGGCCCCGGACGATCCAAGATCCTGGTCACCTCGGACGTGGATTGGCGCGACCATGTCGAGTTGATCGCCGACTCGGTGAGCCACCTCGGCGGCACCGCATGCACGTGCACGACCGCGGTGCTCGTCGAAGGCGACCCGGCACCCCTGGCTCGAGCGCTGGCCGAAGTGCTCGACCGGATTCCGAGCTTGCCCGCCGACGATCCGGCCGCGATCCTGACCGTGCAGCCCACCGATGCCGTGGTGGCGATCGACGCCTACCTGCACAAGGTGGCGGGCGACGCGCACCCGATCCTCGGCGGCGACACCATCGTCGACGAACTCGATACCGGTGGCGCGGTCCTGCGCCCCTCGGTACACCTCGTCGCGGACAGCGCCGCAGCACAACTCGATGTCGAACTCCCGTTCCCTTGCGTCTGGGTCGGCCCCTGGTCGGCATCGGATGGCGTTGCGCCGCTGAAGAACTCACTGGTATTGACCGCGATGACGCAGCGACGGCAGTTGATCGAAGCGCTCCTCGACGAGCCGACCATCACCAACCTGTACCTCGGCGACAACCCGACCACCTGGCTGCGTCCGGGCGTACCCCACGACAGCTACCTCGCCGAATTCCTGATGCGCACGAAAGGTATGATCCGTTCCGGAGTCTGACCACGATATCGACCCCGAGCGTTCGGGTTGTGTGCGGGTGTTGTTCGGTTGACACCGGTAGGTTTGCGGACAACCTTCGCAGCCGGTGATATATCGATAGGGGCCCAACGCGTGACACTGACCGAGACCGACCCGCGTGTCGAGCCCGACCGGATGGCGGACCGGGGCAGCGACTATGCCAGGCTGTCTCGCCGAGTGCGACAAGCAGGACTACTGAACCGGCAGCTGCGGTACTACGGCTGGCGGATCGCGGTCACGGTGGCGGCGCTGGCCGCGGGATGGACGGCGTTCGTTCTCATCGGCGACTCGTGGTGGCAGCTGGGCACTGCGATGTTTCTGGCAGTGATCTTCGCTCAGTTCGCTTTCCTCGGCCATGATGCCGGGCATCAGCAGATCTTTCGCACCCGGCGGGCCAACCAACTGTTCGGCATGATCTGCGGAAATCTCGGCATCGGGTTGAGCATCGGCTGGTGGGTCGGCAATCACAATCGGCACCACGCGAACCCCAACACCGAGGGCGCCGACCCCGACATCATGGGCGTGCTCGCGCATTCCAGTGTGCGGGCGCGGGCCGGCCGTGGCATCCGGCGGCTGATATTCCGTTACCAGGGATGGCTGTTCTTCCCGATGCTGTTCCTGGAGGCGGGCAGCCTGCACACCGCCAGTGTTCGAGCCCTGGTGCGGCGGTCGACGCCGTACTGGGGCCGGGAGGCCGTGCTGCTGGGCGCCCACGTGGCCTTGTATCTGTCCGCGGTGTTCCTCGTGCTGTCTCCGGCTAAGGCACTTGTCTTCATCGCCGTGCAGCAAGGCCTGTTCGGGTTCTACATGGGGTGCACCTTCGCACCCAACCACAAGGGGATGGCGGTACTGCCGACGCCCGGTTCAACCGACTTCCTGCGCCGTCAAGTGCTCACGTCCCGCAATGTCCGTGGCGGGTGGCTGACCGATGCCGCCCTCGGTGGCCTGAACTACCAGATCGAACACCATCTTTTCCCGTCCATGCCCCGGCCCAACCTGCGCCGGGCCCAACCGATGGTCGCCGCATTCTGCGCTGAAATCGGTGTTCCCTATTGTCACACCAGCCTTCTGGGCTCATACGGCCAAGCGCTGCGTCACCTGCACACGGTCGGTCGGTCCACCGGCGCGGCCTAATCCTCGCGGTGTTCGACGAACTGACCGGTTCCGGAAAACACAGCCCGTCAGTACCCGAACCGGTTCGGCCTGTCGATGCGTGCCGGTCTTCTCGAAGACGCGTCGCAGATGCGTGCGCACGGTATTCGCCGAAACCGCCAGTTCTTCCGCGATCGACCGCAGGCCTTCGCCGCGTAATGCCGCCGCCGCGACGCGGGCTTCGGCTCCGGTCAACCCGTACAATTGCCGCAACCGCTCGAGAAGACGGCAACCAGTGTGGACGGCCTAACCGGTATCGGCCGCACGCAGTTTCGCCAGTAGCGGTTCGGCGGCCTCGGCGAGGAACCGGTCCTGCTGCTCGTCGCCGATCTCGACGACGGCGATGTCGGTGAAGCCGGCATCCTGGTAGGGCCGCACCGCCGCCGCGATGGCGTCGAGATCGGGGCCGCACTGGATCGTCTCGGCGACGTCTTGCGGACGCACGAACTGCGTCGCGGCCGCGAAACTCGCCGGCGTCGGCAGGTTCGAGTTGACATCCCAGCCGCCCGCCGACCACCGGAACTGTTCATGGGCGCGCTGAATTGCCTTGTCGCGGTTGGTATCCCAGCTGATCGGCAGTTGTCCGGTCACGCGCGACCGGGCTGCGGCGGAGTCGTTCGCGCGGATGCGATGCCAGGACCGAACAAGTTCGGCGTCGGGACTTGTGCTGACCATTTCGTCGGCCAGAGGGGCCAGTCGCTGCACCGATCGTGGTCCGGATACCGCGACCGCGATCGGTACCGGCTGATCCGGCAGGTCCCAGACCTTTGCGGCGTCGACTCGATACCACCGGCCGAGTCGGCTGACCGTCCCGCCCGCGTGCAAGTCACGAATGATGCCGATGGCCTCCGCGAGTCGCTCCAGCCGTTCCTCGAGGCCCGGCCAGCCCGCCCCGATGACGTGCTCGTTCAGGCTCTCGCCGCTTCCGAGCCCGAGAGTGAACCGTCCTTCTGCCAGGATCTGCAACGTCGCCGCCTGCTGCGCCACAATCGCCGGGTGGTAGCGCATGGTCGGGCACGTCACGTAGGTCATCAACGGGATGCGCCGTGTCGCCTGTGCGACGGCCCCGAGAGTGGTCCAGGCATTCGGTGCGTGTCCCTGCTCCTCGAGCCACGGCGCGTAGTGGTCGCTGCTGACCAGGAAGTCGAATCCCGCCTTCTCGGCGGCGACCGCATAGCGGACGAGTTCGCGTGGGCCGCTCTGCTCGGTCATCAGTGTGTATCCGAATCGGGTCACTGTCGCTCCTTCGCTCGGCGGTGGATATCGATGGGCTACCCGTCTGCCGCGTAGATATCGGTAGCGGTCAGCTCGGGGTTTCGCCTATCGCCTCGCACACCATGTCGAGCGCGACTTCAACCGTTCGCCCCAGCACGTCTTCGGGGTCGCCATCGAAGAGCTCATGCCGTGCCCGAGTCCCGTCCTCGGCGTGGACCGCCAGCCAGACCGATCCAGCCGGTTCACCGTCCTGGGGATCGGGGCCGCCCACTCCGGTCACCGCCACAGCCACGTCCGCGCCGAGTAGTGTCCGCGCGCCGACCGCCATGGCTCGGGCCGCGGTCTCCGACACCACAGGAACCTCGGGAACGCCCAGCACCTGCCGTTTGACATCCGCACTGTAGGCAACCACCGCACCCCGCAACCACTGTGCCGAGTCCGGGGCAGCACCCAACGCCGACGACAACTGCCCGCAGGTCAACGACTCCGCGACCGCCACTGTCCGTCCCGACCGCAGGGCGGCTGCGGCCACTCGGCTCGCACACTCGTCGATTCTGGACATCGAACCAACCCCTATCGACTCCGGCAGCCCCTCCCGCCCGCTAATCGCGCCAGACGGGCGGGCGCTTCGCCAGGAAGGCCGCCATCCCTTCGCGGGCGCCGGGAAGTTGGGCGGCGGCGGCCATGACTTCCAGCGCGAGGGCATAGGCATCTGCTTCGGGGCGGTCGAGTTGGCTGTAGAGAGTGCGTTTGCCGAGTGCCTTGCTGGCCCGGCTGCCCCGGGTGGCGCGGGCGAGCAACTCTTCGACGGCGGTATCCAGTTCGGCGTCTGGCACCGCGCGGTTGATCAAGCCCCATTGTTCGGCGGTGCGGGCATCGATCGGATCGCCGGTGAGAGCCAGTTCCATCAGGCGTTTACGGCCGACAGCGCGCGCCACCGGCACCGCGGGGGTATGGCAGAACCAGCCGCCCTTGCCGCCGGGGAGCGCGAACCCGGCCGATTCGGCGGCGACGGCCAGATCGCATGAGGCCACCAGCTGGCAGCCGGCGGCCGTGGCCAGACCGTGCACCCGGGCGATCACCACCTGCGGCACCGACTCGATGGTCGACATGAGCTCGGTGCACAGTGTGAGCAGTTCCCGCACGCCGAGCAGGTCGCGTCCGGCCACGTCGGCGAAATCATGTCCCGCGGAGAACACCGGACCGTGCGCTCCGAGCACTATCCCGGTGGCGTCGGTCTCGCCGGCGGCCCGGAAGCAGGCGAGCAGTTCGGCCAGATGCTCGCCTGACAGCGCATTGCGTCGCTCGGGCCGGTTCATGGTGATGCGCACCGTGTCGCCATCCCGCGCGACCAGCAGATGCTGATACTCCAAGGCGGTCATGACTCCACCGTAGATCCTGATTTCTGCTGAGCAGCGTGTTGCAGCAAGTTGTCTCGTTCTGATCTATCGTCTCGTTCACGATTGTGACGGTGTCGGACCGGATGGTGGGGGCCATCGGTGCCTATCGGCCCACGAGAGTGGGACCAGTGGCCCTGGCCCGCCACGATCGAAGCAAATACTGTCGGCCGACAAAGTCATCCACGAACGAGCCGGTACGAAGGGTACGAGATGACATCGGTGAGATCGGATAGAGCCACACACGACATCGTTGTCGCCGATGCGATCGAGCACCTCCGACACGACTTTCCCGCTGTCGCCGCTGACGTTCTGCACGCCGCGGCTGCACGCGCACGACACGATCTCTGCGATGCGCCGGCCAGTTGGTTACCCGAACTCGCCGAGCGGTTGGCGTGGTGGCGGCTCGAATCGGCTTCGGGTGGGTTCCACCGATGGAGTCCGGTCCACCCCGCGGCGACGCCCCTGTAAAGGTCACGACAGGTCCGCGGGGGATAGCCCTCTTTTCTCGTTCGTGTCATGTGTGGGCGCTGCCGAGAAGCCAGTCGGACCAGGACATGCTCCAGTCGCCGTTCTGCCAGATGTCGAGGGGGTCGCCGCCGGTGTTGCGGACCTCGACTACGTCGCCGGGGATGACGAAGTCGTAGAACCATGCGGCGTCGTCAGGGGAGATGTTGAGGCAGCCGTGTGAGACGTTGGTGTTGCCTTGGGCCCACATGGTTGCGGCCAATTCGTGCACGAAGATTCCGTCGTGGCTGATGCGCACCGCATGGTTGATGCTGGTGCGATAGCCGCCGGAGCTGGCGGGCAGGCCGTAACTGGCGGAGTCCATGATCACCGGGTCATTTCGGTCCAGCACGGTGTAGATGCCCGGGCGGGTCCAGAACGACATGGCTCTGCCACCGACGACGGTGGTACCGCCCTTGCCCATCGATGTGGGCATGGTGCGCACCAGGTTTCCGTTGTCGAAGACCTCGATCAGTTTGGTGTCGTCGTCGGCGATCGCGACGTGCGCGGGCCCGACGATCACCGAAACCCGTTGATTGCGCAGGCCGTAGCGGCCCTCGCCGAGCGCGACGCCGAACAGTTCGGCCGCGATCGTGATCCTGGTTCCCGGTGCGTGATAGTGCTCCGGCCGCCAGTGCGCGTTCTGATCGTCGAGCCAGTACCAGGCGCCGGCGACGGCGGGCTCGGTGGTGACCTTCAGGTGACGTTCCACGGCTGCCCGATCGACAGATTCGTCGAAATGGGCGACGAGCACGAAACCTACTCCGTAGGTGTCGTTTTCGGCCAGATCGACGAGATTGGCGGAGCGCAGAGAGACGTCGACGAGCTGTTGCGGTCGCACCGTGGCGCAGGTTGTCGTCGCGGTGACGTCGCCGGATTCGCCGTGAGCCACGGCTTTCACCGTGTAGGTGTGTCCGTAGCCGAGTGGCTCGGCACTGGTCCAGGTTCGAAGATCTGGTGCCGATGCGCCCGGCAGTGATCTGCCCGTTTCATCGATCCATTCGACCGACCGCAGCGTCCCGTCCGTGACGGTGATCGTGCCGAGGCTGCGCGCATCGACATCGCGGGTGCCAGGCGGGGGATCGAATCCGATTGTGGCGACTTTGGGTGGCGGCGCGGGTTCTCGCAGCCACCCGCATCCGGCCAGGGCGAGGCCACCCGCACCACCGAAACCGATCAGCAACCGACGACGTCCCAATGCCACCGTGCATCTCCCTTCTCTGGGGTGCTGGGCCGACCTCTGTCCGTCAGCATGCGGTAGTTACGCGCGCGCCGTGGCACCGACGACCAGGATCTCCACCGATCCGTCGCACAACCGATACCGTTCCTCGATCGGATCCGGGTTCGCGTAACTCGGTCGCTTGCGGTCGGTGAAACCCGGACGCTGACGGTCCGGTGGCGCGCAATGGTCGGCCGATAAGCCAGCTCAGGGCCGTACGACGGTGGCCAGGCTGATCGATGACCGATCGGCGGCGGGCGTGCGGCCGATGCCGCGGATGTAGTCGGTGAGGTAGACGCGCTCGCCGGTCCAACCGCGGTCGGTGAACCACTCGGTGACCTCACCGCTGGGGTCGTTGTAGATCAACCGCACCCAGTCCGCGCCCGCGTCATCGTGCTCGGCCATCTCGGCGACGGCCGCCGCGGGCAGCGGATCCATCTGCTCGATCGCGACCCGGCTGCCGGGCGCGCTGAGCGAGACGATGGCGTCGAACAGCTGATCCTGCGCAGCCGACGACAGATAGATCAGCAGACCCTCCACCAGCCACGCTGTCGGCAGGGCAGGATCGAAGCCGCTGTCGCACAACGCTTTCGGCCAATCTTCACGCAGGTCCACCGGCACCTCGTGGCGCTCGGCGATCGGTTCTCGACCAGCGTGGTCGAGAGTTTCGCGCTTGAAATCCAGTACCTGCGGCCGGTCCAGCTCGTAGACGACTGTGCCGTCGGGCCACGGCAACCGGTACGCGCGGGCGTCGAGGCCGGCCGCGAGGATGACCACCTGCCGGATGCCCGCGGCCGCGGCCGCGTGTGCGTAATCGTCGAAGTACCGGGTGCGGGCGACCTGGTGCTGCTGGAACTGAATGCCGAACTCAGCGGTCAGCAACGGATGGGCGGGCACTCGACCATCGAGCAGCTCGGCCCACTCGCCGCCCGCGGCCCGCACGAAAAGCTCGGCGAACGGGTCTTCCGCCAGCGCGTCGGCCGCGCGGCCGCCAAGCGCGCGAGCCGCCGCGACGAACAACGCCGTAGATCCCACGCTGGTATTGATGTCCCAGGAGTCTCCATCGGTGCGCATGCTCGCCAACGTAGCGATCATGGCGAGCTCGGTCATTCCAGCGCACCGCTATAGCGGAAATCCTCCATGAATCGGCTACCACAGTAGGATTCACTCCACCAGAGACCGATGGTGGGGTGAAATCCTCCGGTGGAGGGGTCTGAGCCGACTGTGATCAGCTCGGAGAGCTTACCCGTTTGGCGCCGTTCGAGATCGACAGACTGCTGCGCGGGGCGGGCGGATGATGTGGTCGCGGATCTCGACGAGGTGATCACCACTGACGCCGGTCAATCCGCCTCGCCACGCCCCTGGCGGCTACCCGCGTAGGCGAACTCGCGCAGTTGCCGCACCGCCTTCGGGACCATCGCTACTTCGGCGGGGTGGTTGAGCATCGGGTCGAAGTAGTCGGTCCGGTGTTCGGCACCCTGAGCCGAGCGCAGGGTGATCCCGGCGAGTTTGCGGGTCGGGCCCGTGATGGGGCTGCCGACCAGGTCGAAGTGCACTTCGTGTGCGAGCAGGTACTCCTCGAGTACGTCGATGGACGCCGTTTTCGGTTGCGCCGCATCGGGTTCGGCGAACACCCAGGTCGGCATCGAATCGCCGAAGCGGTACGGCATGAGACCGCCGTACCTGGCACGCGACCAGCCGGTCGCGACGGTGAACACGAACCGGCCGAGGGTGCTGCGGCCCGTGGTCGCGAGCGCGAAGTCCCACGGGTTGTCGTCGCGATCGAGCACGCGGAACGCGAAGCCAAGCACGTCCGGCACCGGTCCGGGCAGGCCGGTGCCCTTGGACAGGCGAGCGATGACAGCTCGTTCACCGCTGCCGAACAGGTGCTCGAATTCGTATTCGGCGTGCAACCGGCCCGACAGGTACACCCCGTTGGGATGGAAGACCCGCGCGTGCCGGAGCCGGGCGCCGGCCGCGAATGCGCTTCGCACGACGGTGGCAGGTACATCAACCATGGCGACTCCTCCGGGGTAGACGACGTGTCGTCTCCCGGTTGCCCCGAGCATGGCCGGATAAACGGCCGGTAACCCTGTGACCAGAGGCCCGTCCGAAAATCGGGGCCCGCTGTCGAGCCGCTGGCACCCGCGCAGGCCAGCTTGCTGTCCGAGCTGGGCGGGCGGCTGCTGCCACCCGGGTTGTGGCAGTCGATGGCGGGTATGGATCGGGAGAATGGAACCGATCGCGGCGGAGGCCGCCACCAAACTCCGGGCCGCCATCGAGGTCTTGGGCGACCGCTGAGGAACAAACCGGTTTGCCTTCAACTCATTTCGGAGATACCCGTCACCACCGAGATCGTTGGTAGTCATTGGGTGGACTCGGGTCCGTGCTCGGGCGCGGCCTGCAGTTCGGGCGCGGCGGCGGCCAGTAATGCGTCGCGGTCGCGGCTCAACGGAGGATAGATGCGCCGGGTGTTGATGGCACGCTTGGTGTCTTTAGCCTCCTCGCCGGACGCGACCACGTGGCGATCCCAGCCCTCGGTGTACACCGCGCCTGCCGGTCCCAGATCGAGAACCGTTACATACCAAGGGATCCGCAACGGCATCACGGGCTTGCCCAGAAGATCGCCGATGACGTTGTAGCCGACCCAACGGCCCATCGGGCGGCTGTGCTGGCAGGACATCACCGACATATGCTCGTCGTCCATTTTTGCCGCGGCGACGTCACCGGCGGCGAATACCCCGGGCACACCGCGGACCCGCAGATAATCGTCGACGGGAAGTCGACCCAGCCGGTCACGGTCGACCCCGAAATCCGCGGTCAGCGGGTTGGCCCGCATGCCGGCACACCAGACGACGGTGGCGGCGGGCACCACTTCACCCGAGGACAGCGTCAGCCCACGCTCATCGATCGCGACCACCCCGACACCCAACTTGGTCTCGATCCCGCTGGAGGCCAGCGCCGCCTCGATGACCGGCCGCGCCGATGCACCCATGTCCGAGCCGACGAGCGGGTTGCGGTCGATCAGGATGACCCGCGGTGCGGCAGCACGCGTCGTAAAGGCGGCCGCGAGCATCGCGGGCAGCCCAGTCGCCTCTTCGATCCCCGTCAAACCTGCCCCGACGACGACTACTGTCGCGGCCGCCGGGTCAGCGGGGCCCTCGGCAAGTCGGCACAGGTGGGCTTGCAGTCTGGTCGCCGCGTCATGGGTGTCGATGTCGAAACCGAACTCCCGCAGGCCAGGGATATCGGGCTTGACCACCTGGCTGCCCACCGCGAGCACGAGCCGGTCGTAGCGGTGAGCGCCCGCGGTGGATTCCACGACCCGTGCCGACGCGTCGATCGCCGTCACTTCGCCGAGGATATGCTCGATTCCGACCGGATCGAGAAGATCGCTCAGTGGGATGCGGGAAGTGCTCAGGTCGGTCTCATAGTCGCGCACGCGGATGTCGTGGTACGGCGTGGAACTGATCATCGTGATATCGACGGTTCCGACCGCCACACCGAGCTCGTCGAGCCGCCGGGCTGCCGCGAGCGCCGCCCACAGACCCGCGAACCCGGACCCGAGAACCACGACACGCGAAGGATCGGTCACTGCAGCGCGCTGCACATCGTGATTCTAATAGTCGGACAGCCGCCCTCTCGCGGCATCGACCCGGCAACACACTCGAAACCGGCTGAAGGCCGAGCCCGTAGGACCAGCCAGGCATCGCGCCGCCATCGAAAAGTGAAGGTAGAGAACACAATCCTCGGATGACCGGGCCGACCGTGGCGTCAACCGCGTGAGCAGCCAAATCCTGGCAAGAGGTTGACGCACGACACCTAGTTGTGCGTGTCGTGTTGACCGACGCGTGCCCGGTTCTGAGGATGGGCGGCGTGACCTGGATCGGGAGCGCCGTGCGGGCGCGGGGTGGGTGGCTGTGGATGGTGTTGGTCGTACTGGCCGGTGTGGTAGTCCCGGTGACGCTGGTGCCCGGTACGGGAGGCGCGAACGACGGCGCGGATGCGGAGTGGTCGGCCACTTCGGATACGTTCGCGCCGAACGATTTTCGAGCCGCCCCATATCTGGGCAATGGGCGGATCGGCACGATGCTACCTCCCAGCGGCGGCGGGTATCACGATTACGGTGACACGGCACGTACCGCGTTTCCGTTGCAGCAGCCTCGGTATACCGGCACGTATCTGGCGGGTTTCTACGCTCAAGGGGGTCCCTCGCCGCAGTACACGCAGGTGATCGCGGCGTTACCGGCCTGGTCTGGGCTCACCGTCGGGGTCGCCGGTCAGCAATATCGAGCCGATGTGGATCCGGCGGACGTACACGACTACAGGCAGACGCTGGATTACCGGACCGCCACGGCGACAACGCAAGTCACCTGGACCCCGGACCCCGAGCATCGGGTACGGCTGCGTTACGACACGTTCGTGTCCCGCTCGCGACCCGATCTGGCGGTGCAGCGGTTGACCGTCGCCCCGGACTTCTCGGGAGATCTCGATGTCACCGATCTGATCGACACCGCTGCCACGCGGCGGGCGTCCCCGGTCACCGCCTTCGCCGATCCGGCTCGCAAGCAAAGTGTCGCAGGGGTGCGCGCGGACGGCTCGCCGGACACCGCGTTCGTGGTTTCGGCCGTCGATACACCACCGCACACCGCGGCTGCAGCGCTGCCCGCCACCTGCGGGATCCGCTACACCACGCCGGTGACCGAGGGTGGCAGTTACACCTTCACCAAGTATGTGGGGATCTCGTCGACCAACTACGGTCCCGATCCGCAGGCCGCTGCCACGACCGCGGCCGAGTCCGGCCGTGCGGAGGGTTACAACACCGCATACGGCGCGCATGCGGCCGCGTGGGACCAGTTGTGGCAGAAAGGGATCGAGATCGCCGGGCGCGACGACTACACCCATTGGATTCACGCGGCCATGTATTCGGTGCTGGCCAGCGTCCGTGCAGGCGATCGGTGGGCCGTGCAGCCCGCGGGACTGTCTTCCGACGACTACGGTGGCTTAACGTTCTGGGATGCCGACACCTGGATCTTCCCGACACTGCTGGCGCTGTACCCGGACCTGGCCCGCACGATAGTCGACTTCCGTAGCCAGGCCCTGCCGGCGGCGCGAGCCAACGCGCGCGGTTACGGGCTCCCAGGTGCGCTGTATCCGTGGAACGACGGCCCTGCCCAGCGGTGCGCCTCACCGTGGGTGTGCGGGCTCACCGAAGAACACCTGCACAACGAAATCGCCCTGGCACAGTGGCAGTACTACACCGCTACCGGCGATCGGCAATGGCTGCACAGCAGCGGTGCCCCGGTGATCACCGCGATCGCCGACTATCTCACCGCCCGAGTAGGCCCGAAAATGCCCGACGGCAAATACCATTACGTGCCCGCCGCCGGCGCCGACGAGTACGTCGCCGTCACTATCGACAATGCTCTCACCAACGGCGGCGTGATGAATACGATGCGCATCGCTGCCCAGGCCGCCGGGTCGGCGGGGCTGCCGGTCGACCCACGCTGGGCCGACATCGCTGCCAACATGGCTATGCCACCCGACATCGCTCCCGGCGTACCCGCCGAATACCTCGGATACGCGGGCGCACCGATCAAGCAGGCGGATACCGTCCTGCTCAGCTACCCGTTCTCCTACGCCACACCTGGGTACTCGCCGGTCGACACCCTGCACTACTACTTCGACCGGACCGACCCCGACGGCCCGAACATGAGTAATGCCGTCGGCGCGATCCTCAGCGCCGAATACGATCCCTGCCGTACCCAGTACTACCTGGACCGATCGGTGCAGCCATACGTACGCGGTCCCTACAATTTCCACTCCGAAGCCCGCGGTGACCGTTCCGGCGCCAACGTAGTCGGCCAGGCGGCCTGGATCTTCGTTACCGGCGCGGCGGGTTTCCTGCAGGGACTGCTTTACGCCCCGACCGGTCTGCGCTGGACCGATACGAATCCGCGACTGCACCCCATGCTGCCCAACGGATTCCCACACGGCATAACCATCCGCGGACTCTCGGTGGGCGCCGGCACCGTCACCGTCCGCATCACCCCGGACACCACGACGCTCACCCTCACCTCCGGCGAGCCGATAACCTTCGACACCCCCGCAGGCCTGAAAACCGTCACCTCGACACAACCACTGCGAATACCCACCCGATCAGCCTGCTGACCGTTGAGATGCCAGTGCCCCAGGCCGCCCGGGGCACGATCCACTGGGTCGCCATCGGTCGCATGCTGGCCCGCGACGAAAGGCAGCCCGGGTTCTCGGACTAGCTCAGAGGCTCACTCAGATGCACCAGACGACACTGCCGAGGGGGAAACACCACGTAGCCGATCCGAATGATCCGTCGACCGGAGCGACGGAGGACGCCGGAGGCGCCGCGGCAGTCGAATCGGCAGTGGCTGCCGGTGCCGCGAGGACGAACAGGGGCGCGGCGATAACAGTCGCGGCTAGAGTTTTCACGATCTTGCTAGACATTTTGCTTCCTTACAACGAACTTTATGAGTCCGCGTAGTGGGCCGCGCTGCCGAGCTACCGGACTGGGGCTGCTGCGAATGCGTTACGTGCCGAATCGACTTTGCGACACGTGATTCGTTACTTGGTGAAGTACATGATGCGTCCCGATCGGAACGCGCATTCGGGCCGACCGACAGCTGTAGCAGCGACCGGACCGGACAAGACGTCGTTCGGTACTGCGGAACGCGTCAACAACAGCTTACCGCTGGCTACCAGGCGATCCGGGCGGAGCGCGAACCTTTAGAAGATACTTCGATGCGCACCCGTGACATACGTGCTGGCGAACTCGCAGCCACGATACGTCGCATGGGAATGGATCGAGCCGCCACCGGACGCGAAGGCGGCGCGGCACCAGACGGAGAAGCCTCAGCCGGACCGCGAGAGCATCCCCGCGCGGCTGATCCGGATCGCTCAGGCGGTCACCGCGGTCGCGGGTGCCGGGTCGTCGGCGCATAGGCCGCTCGGCAAGCGGTGCCACCGGGTTCGCAAGTCGGTGGCAAGTCGTGGTGAATGCCGGTGGCGGAGAGTGCGTTCCATGACTAGGACCGAAGTACCGCCCGCGACCGATCGATACATCCGGTGGCAAGCTTATGCACTGATCGCCGGGGGTGTGCTGTTCGCGGTGGGCAATGGGTTGCACCCATTGGAACATTCCGAAGCCGCCGAACAAGCGAGCACTTGGGCGGCCGCACACCTGACCTTCACTGTCGGTGCGGTGCTGCTCGCGGTCGGGCTCGGGGTGGTGACCTCGGGTTGGACCGGCGCCGACCATCGAGCATCAACCACCGACCGGCGAGTGTCGGAAGGCGTGGGATCGGGTGCCACCGCTCCGCCGCCGACACGCGGCGCGATCGCGAAGGTCGCCACCGCCGCCGGGGTCCTGTTGTATCTCGGTCTGACCCTGGCCATTCCGATCGGCGCCTACCACGAGATCTACGTGGCCCCGCAGCTTTCGCACCACGAGCAACATCGAATCGAGGACGCCGCGCTGCCCGTGACCGGTCCGCTCGCCGCCGCCTTCCTGCTGGGAGCGTTGTTGATCGCGGTCTGCGCCCTGCTCGCGCCGCGTCCCCGCATGGGCCGCGCCTCTGGAGCCCTGATCGTGCTCGCGGTCCTGGCCATGGCCGGGGCGGAAGGTCTGCCTGGTGCGCAGGGCCTGTGGGTCATTCCCGGCACCATCGTGATGGGCCTGGTCCTCGCCGCCGCCGGAGTGCGCGCCCTGCGCGACTGAACCTCACCGACCACGTCTCATCGGGCCCGGTCCGCGTCGTTTCAGCGTTCTCCGAGTGCGATGCGGTCACCGGTTCGTCGGTCGCGCTGTTCTCGAGGGTATCTCTGACCCGGCTCGGTGGGTGTGGCGGCCGGTCGGGACTTAGGCTGGAGCAATGCGATCCGGCCGTGAAGTTACCGAACCGGTTGTCGCAGTCGATGTACCCCCTGTGGTGACTGTGGACGTACTCGGCGCGCTGCGTGTGACGGTGGACGGCCGCCCAGCGACGTTGCGGGGGCCCATGCAGGGCGCCGTGCTGGCGCGGCTGGTCGTGGCCGCTGGCGCTGTGGTGTCGGCCGATAGGCTGATCGAGGATCTGTGGCAGGGCGAACCGCCACCCAAAGCCTCCGGCGCACTGCAAGCCCATATCTCCTACCTCCGCCGCGCCCTCGAACCCCGCCGCCCGCCCCGCGCCCCGGCCCGCGTGGTGATATCCCAAGCCCCCGGCTACGCCCTGCGCGCCGACCTCACCGACGTGGACGCCTGGCATTTCGAGCGCCTGCTCGCCGCCGCCGCCACCGAAATCGACCCATCGACCCGCTACGGAGTCCTGGACACCGCACTGGCCCTCTGGCGTGGACCCGCCCTGGCCGCCTACGCCGACTCCGACTGGGCCGCACCGGAAATCACCCGCCTCACCGATATGCGCTGGACCGCCATGGAACAGCGCGCCGACGCCGCCCTGCGTCTGGACCGCCCCGCCGAGGCCGCCACCACGCTACACCGCCTTGTAGACGACCATCCCGAACGCGAAACCGCCGCCCGCCTGCTGGCCCTGGCCCTCTACCGCTTGGGCCGCCCACTCGAAGCTCTCGCCGTCCTCCGCCGCATCCGCACCCATCTCGCCACCGAATTCGGCGTCGAATCCAGTCCGCCCCTGCGCGATCTGGAATCCGCTATCCTGACCCACGACCCGGCCCTGACCTTCACTTCCGACCTCGGATCAGCCCGACAGTCAGCCGAGATGCCTTCGCTCCGTACCCATCTCGAAGTCGGCAGCACCGATTCGCATGGCAGCGGCTCGACTCCTTCCGCACCGGTGCGAGACAACCCGATCGCGGCGACAGCGAATGCCGCACACCGGTGGGAATCGGATGAACGGACCACTCTCGATTCCCCAGGCGCTCCGGTGCTCTCGGCTCCGGAGCTGCCCGCCACGACCGGTTCACCAGAGCGCGGACGGTCGAATCCGGCCGGGGTCGCGCCCGACGTCGTGACGACCATCACCGATGCGACTACCGGGCACCTCGATTCGTCTCCGACTCCACCGGATTCGGCACCTGTGGGCACAGCGCCGGGCGCGATGCCGGAGGTCGTCGGCTACACCGAGCAGCGGGCCACACTGCTGACAGCGGCGCGGGAGGCGTCGGCGGGCCGGGCGCGACTGGTGTGGGTCGAGGGTGAAGCCGGTGCCGGGAAATCGACACTGGTCGCAGCAGTTGCCGCAGAGCTGACCGGGCGCGGCTGGAACGTGGTCACTGGTCGATGCCCAGAGGTGGACGGCGCGCCCGCGGCCTGGGCCTGGCGGCAGGCGCACGCGGAATTAGGCACTGTCGCAAGGGAATCCGATGATCTCGCGGAGTGGCGGGCGGAGGAGGCCGGAGCCGGGTGGGTGCCGCCGGTAGCCGAGACGGCCGTGTCGACGGCGGCGAGTGCGGTGGCTTCAAGCGTGCTGCCGGAGGTGGAAGCAGGTTCGCCCGCGGCGGTCGGGGCCGAGCTGCCGCGGATTTCACGCAGGGGTGTGGCGGATACGCCAGTGGTGGTGCGAATTGCGGCGCCGCGGGTTTCGCCGGGGGCAGAGGAGGATTCGACCCCTTTCGAGTTGGCGCGGGCCGTGGCGCGGCGGTGTGTCGGGGTGGGGCCGCTGCTGGTGGTGCTGGAGGACGCACATCGGGCGGAGGGGGCGACTTTGCAGATTCTGCGGCAGGTGGTGGCGTGGACGGCGGGGGAGCCGGTGTTGTTCGTGGTGACGTTGCGCGGGTCGGAGGCGGGGGAGGAGGTGCGGGCCACGTCGGCGGCGCTGGCGGCGGTGACGGCGGGGCGGTTGGAACTCGGCGGGCTGGATGCGGTGGCGGTGCGGGTTGTGCTTGCGGCGGCCGGGGTCGCCGGGATCGAGGATAGTACCGCGGAATCGGTGCGGGAGCGGACCGGTGGAAACCCGCTGTTCGTGACCGAGTTGGCGAAACTGGCTGCGGCGGAAGGGAATCTGCTGGGGGTGCCGGCGGGGGTGCGCGATGTGCTGCACCGCCGGATCGCCCGATTGCCCGCCGAGGCGGCGCGACTGCTGCGGCTGCTATCGGTGTGGGGTGACGAGGCCGATATCGATTCGCTGCTGCAACTGGCGGGGGAGAGCGAGGAGACGCTGATCGACCTGGTTGATACGGCGGTGGTGGCGGGGCTACTGCGGATCGACGGAACCGGTGGGCGAATCCGCTTCGGACACGCCTTGACTCGTGATGCCGTGTACGACGGAATTCCCGTGCTGCGACGCGCCCGCATGCATTGGACGGCTCTCGGAGTGGCCGAGCGCGCACCCGCACCCGACCTGGACGTACTGGCCCATCACGCCCTTGTCGGCGCGCACGCGGGCAATGCCGAACAGGCGCTCGCGCATGTGCTCGCTGCGGCCCGTCACCGCATCGCGCGCCGCGGGTTCGCCGAATCCGAACCGCTCTGGCGCGCCGTGCTGGACCTGCACACCCTGGCCGGTCACCCGGACGACGGCACCCATCGTGATGCCGGCATCGCCATCCTGGAAGCCCGCTGCGCCCGCGTCGCCGCCCTCGCTTACGGCGGAAACGACGTCGCCGCCCGCCTGTTGCGCGCCCAGGCCCTCGACCTTGCCGAACGCTTGGCAAGGCCCTCCGGCCCACCCCTGCGCGCCGCTGGGCCTACGGCGGGAATGGTGAGGCCACCAGCTTCCGGCGACTCGGCGTCGCCACTTATCGGCATCGCGCAAGCACATGGGCTCGAGTTCGACGGCGCACAGAATCTCGAGATTGCCGGCACACAGAACATCGATGCCGAAACCGCGCAGAACATCGGTGCCGAGGGCGCGCAGAACATCGGTGCCGAAGGCGCGCAGAACCTTGGTGTCGCCGAAGGCACGCAGAACATCGGTTTCGCCGGTGCACGGAACCTTGGTTCCGCCAGCGTACCGACTCCTGGCGAAGCTGGATTCGGCACGGTGAGCCCATCAGGTCTCGATATCTCGGACGCTCGGAGTTCCAGTGCCGCAGCGGATCCGGTCGCGTTCGCGCTCGGGTGCTGGCGCGCACCGCTGATCTGGGCAACGCGGGACAAGCGGTTGCCGGATGAGCGCATGATCGGTGCGTTGCGCTCTACGCTGGATCGCCCGTTGGCGGTGGCGGATCGGGTGCGGTTGCTGGTGACGCTGGTGTTCGAGGTGGAGGGAGACGACAATCGGCTGGCTTTCGCGGCGTCGGCGGAGGCGGTGGCACTGGCGCGGGAATTCGGTGATGCCGAATTGCTTTGTGCCGCGGTGAATGCGCGGGCCTTCCTGGCCTTGGGGCCGGATCTGTGGGGGGAGCGCGCTCCGCTGGTGGCCGAGTTGCTCGCGGTGTCCACGGCGGCGGGGCTGGTGGAGTTCCAGGCGGTCGCACATTTCCTGGGTTGTCTGATCGCGTGCAGCGCCAATGATTTGGTGGCTGCGCGCGCGGAGGCCGAACGCGGATTGGAGTGCGCGACCGGTGGGCAGTTGCGTCAGATGCTGACCGTGCTGTCGACGTTCTCGGCGGTGCTGTCGCTCCTGCGCGGCGAGTTGGCCGCCGCCGAGCGAATCTACGCCGAATGCAGTGCGGCGATGGTCGCCTCCGGCACCGCGAACGGCGCCGAACTCTTGATCGTGTCCGCCATGGTGCTGGGCTGGGCGCGCGGGGACCTGTCGGCACTGGTGGAGCCGATGTCCACGGTGTACGCGGTCGCGCCCAAGGCCATGGCGTTCCCGTATGTGCTTGCGCTGTGGGATGCGGGTCAGATCGACAGGGCCCGTGAGGTTTTCGTCAAGGCCGCGCCGATCAAACGTGACCACTACTGGTCGGTCATGGTGGTATTTCGCGCTCGGGCCGCGATCCGGTTGAACGACTGTGCGGCCATGACCGAGTGCTACCGCGACATGCTGCAGCGGGCGGGCACCATGGCGGGCCTGGATACCGGTTCGGTGGTCTACGGCCCCATGGACACGGTGCTCGCCGAACTCGCCGACGCTCTTGGCGACCCGGCCGAGGCCGCCGACCACCGCGCCCACGCCGCCGCATTGTCGGCTCACATCGCCGCTCAGCTGGACGAGCTGCAGGATTGATCGGCGACCGCGCCTGCTATCACGATCGGCGGCCCGACGACCCGGCGAACCCAGGCCATCGACGCGCTCCGGCGCATTCGCGACGAGATCCGCGTGCGTGCGGAGGCCCTCGTCATCGAACTCGTCGGCCGCAACGGCCGATCCGCATCGAAGACGCGTCGAATCGAGTAGTGTCGCGCGGTCACAGCCCGTTGATGAGCCGTTCGCGGCGGCGGTGGGCGCGCCCGAACCAGCGCAGCATGAGTTTCAGTATCAGCCCGCCTTCGGCGCTGGCGCGTTCCCATTCCTCCGGCGTGCACATCCCGAACATGCGGGGTAGTTCGAAACTCATCCTCGCGCCCCGGCGAGCGGCGGCTTCGACTCGATTCCACTGCTCGGCGCTGAGCTGGGCCGTGATGACCGGGAAGATGGTCGCCTCCTCGTCACCGATGTGTTCGGTGAGCAGCGTGTGCAGGTGTCCGAGGCCGGTGGTGAGTTCGGCGGCCGACTCGGGCGCGCAGCGGGCGAAGGCGCGGGCGGTGACGCGCAGCCCGTCGAGGAGCGGGTCGAGCTGGGCGTGGTCGTCTTCGAGTTCGCGGAGGTCGATCGTGCTGTCGGCATTATCGCGCAGCAGTGGCCACAGCACCGTGTCCTCGATGTCGTGGTGATGGTGGATGCTGTCGCAGAGCAGCAGCAGGTATTCGGTGACGGCTGCGGCCCGGGTAGGTGGGCAGGCGGTGTGCCCGGCAGCGATGTCGGCGGTGAGGCCGGCCAGGCGGGCGGTGTCGGCGAGCATGGCGCGGTGGGCCAGGCGCATACCCAGCAGGTCGGGCGCAGTGGTGTGTATCGGCATACTTGAGACAGTGCCTGGAGTGGCTTGCACCCTACTTGCGACTAACTGAAGGCGGTTCCCGCACAGTGGGCCTGCTGTGCAGGATCTCCCGGCGAACGACCCGGTCGAGACCTATGAGGCACTCGTGCGGTTTGGGCCGCCCGCAGTCGATTTCCTACTGCCACACGGCAATTGGGCGACTCCGTCGCCCAGGCGGACCGCTGAGAGCAGGGCTGCGATATCGGATTCCTCCGAATCGAGAGCCTGCCGCAGCTCAGTAGTCGACGGGGCCACTGCGGCACCAGGACGATCAAATCCTTTACATGCGCATCGAGCGATACAGGCTTCGAGGAAGCTGGAGATGTAAGTGTTGGCATACTCGCGCGGAGAGGATCTGGACCTTGAGCGATTTTTCTCGCCGTGACCTGCTCAGGACGTCGGCGGCCGCTGGCGTCGGAGCAGTCGTTGTCGCGGGCCTGACGGCCGCGGACACGCCGGATATTGCGGACGCAAGCACCCGGGGAAGTGTGGCCGCGATGCTGACCGGCCACATCGTCTGCCCCGGTGACGAGTCGTACACGGATGCACGACTCGGCTGGGACCAGCTCTTTTCTCACTATCCACTGGTCATCGCCTTCGCACAGGAAGCCAAGGACGTGGTGAACGCCCTCACGTGGGCGCGGCAGCACGACATCGCGCTGCGGGTGCGCAGCGGCCGCCACGCCCTCGAAGGCTGGTCGAACGTCGACAACGGCATCGTAATCGACGTCAGCCAGCTGAAATCGGTCCAGATCAACCCTGGCGCTCGTATGGCGACGGTCGGTGCCGGGCTGAACCAACTGGAAGCCGTGACGACGCTCGCGAAGCAGAACCTTGCGGTCACAACCGGAAGCGAGGGCAGCGTAAGCCTGTGCGGTGCGACGCTCGGCGGTGGTCTCGGGCCCCTCAACCGCTGGCTCGGCATGGCCTGCGACAGCCTGATGGCGGCCGAGGTCGTCGTCGCGTCGGGTCACGACTGCGCCGAGGTGATCAACGCGGACTTGCGGCACCACTCGGACCTGCTCTGGGCGCTGCGCGGGGCGGGAAACGGCAACTTCGGGATCGTCACACAACTCACCTACAAGGTGTATCCGCTCTCCCATCTCGCCTATGTGCAGGCGACATGGGACGGACTCGGGAACCTGTACGGGGTCTTCGAAGCATGGCAGCGTACGGTACCGTCCGCCGCCGACCGTCTGGGATCCGAACTCGAGATCCACAAGTCCCAGATCCTGCTGTCCGCGTGGCTTGCGGACGGGGCAGCGGCACAGGCCACAGAGATGCTGGCTCCGATCCTGTCGATCGGCACGCCCGATGTCACGGTGCAGGTCGGTAACTGGGGCGACTTCTTTGCCGGAGCCCAGGTCCCGCTCGCGCAAGAGCGCGCGAACTGGAAGTTCTTCTCGCAGTTCGTCAAAGAGCCGTTCCCGAAGCAGGCGATCGACATCATCGGCGACTTCATGCGAAATGCTCCCACAGAGGACAGCAACTACTTCGTCGATGCCTTCGGTGGGGCGATCACGCGGGAGCCCCCCGGCGGCACGGCGTTCGCGCATCGCGACGCGCTTTTCTACGGTGAGATCGGCGCGGCCTGGGGGACTCGTTCAACACAACCAGGCGTCAGCGACGCGCTGACCTCGCAGGCCCAGGCCTGGACCGCTGAGTTCAGCCAGGCGCTGCGGCCCTACGCGGACGGCGCCTACGTCAACGTGCCGAACGTCGGAATGCAAGAGTGGGAGACCGCCTACTGGGGGAGCAAGCGCTTCGAGCGGCTGCGCAGGATCAAGGCGAAGTACGACCCCCACAACGTCTTTCAGTACGAGCAGAGCATCCCCCCCGCGTCACACTGATCGACAGTGCAGATCACCCGTCGCTGGCTCGAGCACCCCGAAGAACTCACCGCGGAGTTCGGCAAGGCGTGGTTCGCCGTTGCTCGCAACCCACGGGTGGTCGTCGGTGGCCCGAAGGGTTCCGGCACGTCATCGCCAAGCCTCTGGCCGAACGGCCTTGTCGCGATGGCCATTCAGTATTACTGATCGCCGTATCTGTGTCGGGCTCCTGATGTCAACTGCTGGGCTCTGTTGCTGCTCGAATAGGTTGCTGCCACACATGGTCCATAGGCGATTTCGCGTAGCCGGCTACGGATGGCGGAGGGAGCCGATGGCCTCGGCGAGCCGGTCGATGCCATCGACGACGGCCGGTTCGGTCAGGCTGCCATACCCGAAGACCAGACCTTCGGATCCCGCCTTCCCCACCCAGTAAGGCGCCAGGCCGTAGACCCCGAGGCCGCGTTCCAGCGTCCCTGGATGGCGCCGATCGGCTCGCGGTCGTACCGGTACTCCGCGTCGTAGTTGTCCTCGATGACCAAAGCATCGTGCTCCGTGGCCCACGCGACCAACCCCGCCCGCGTCTGCGCCGAAGCCACCGCACCAGTCGGGAACTGGTGGGCCGCGGTCACCAGCTGCTGGTTGTGCTCGGAGGGGACACATGCGCTAACCACACGGATCGACCTGCGGAAACGGGAGCGATGAGCTGCTGCGAATGACCGCGATCGAGCCTCGATATGCTGCAGACCGATTTGACGGTCCATCGGCCGACACGACGACCGGCAAGGTAAGAGCTTGACCTCGAAAAGCATGCCGGCGATAAGTTGATCATCTATTTCGACATTGTTCCGTAGTTATCTTCGGCGCACGGTTGGGGAAGGAATGCGACTTGAGTAGGTTCGGAAGCATCCTTTGGGGTGGTGGCGGCCAGAACAGCGCGGTCGCTGTCGGGGCCGACACGGTTGCCGATCTGAATATGGACCAGATCTTCGTCCTTACCGGCGCAACGAAACATGAAGCGGCGCACCGCCGTCCGCTGCGTGACCTGGAACTTGTGCACTACCGCCAGCAGGTGTTCATCGATCTTCGGGACGACGCCGTACGCGCTGTTTTCGAGGTGTTCGTGGCGGGAATGAACTCGGTGCGCAAACATCGGGAGCGCTGGCAGAAATTGCGCAATCCGCAGCAGCGGGACCGGTGTCAGCTCGATGCCGAGATGCTGTACTGCCGCACCGTGCTGGATCTGCACACGGCCCTGGGTGAATTACCCTTGAGCGCCAACGGATTTCAGGAGTGGCGGAGGTGGCTGGCCGACCACGTCGACGGCACGGATTTCCGCGCACTCATGGCCGATGGGGCGCGGGTTCGCGCAGGGCTGGATTCGGTGCGGTACACCGTGCGAGTGGCGGGCCGTCAGCTGGTTATCGACCGGTTCGACGATCAGCCCGACTACAGCGATGTCATCGCCGCGGCCTTCGCCCGCTTCGCCGTGGACGACAATCTGGATCGCCAGCGCTTCACCGAGCCGTGGCCGGATATGAACGAGGTGGAGGAGCAGGTCATCGCCTTGGTTGCCGAGCAGCATCCGAAGGTGTTCGGGCAGCTCGAGGCGCACGCGCGACGACACCAGAACTTCATTGATCCGGTGATCGACCGATTCCAGATCGAATTGCAGTTCTATCTCGACTACCTGTGGCTGGTCCGGCACTTGGACGAGCACGGTCTCCCGTTCTGCATTCCGGAGGTCACGACCGGCTTCCGCGGAATGTATGCCGAGGACGCCTACGATGCGGCCTTGGCACCGCAGCTGATTCGGGAGCAAACTCCCTTGGTGCGCAACGACTTCCGGCTCGACGGCGCGGAGCGCGTACTCGTCGTCACCGGTCCCAATCAGGGTGGAAAGAGTACTTTCGCCCGAATGTGCGGCCAGCTGGCGTATCTGGCCGCGCTCGGGTGCCCGGTGCCCGCCGCCAGGGCCCGCGTGCCGCTGACCGACAATGTTTTCACGCATTTCGTTCGAGAAGACGACGTCAGTGATCCGGACGGCGGCTTGGCGCGCGAACTGGCCCGCCTGCACGACATCCTGGCACGCATCAGCGAGCACAGCCTGGTGGTGCTGAACGAAAGTCTGAGCACGACAACCGTCGGCGACGCCACCCGGCTCGGTAGTGAGGTACTACGGCAGATCATCGAGCGCGGCGCGGTAGCAGTTTACGTCACATTCCTCGAAGAGCTCGCCGATCTCGGACCGGAGGTGGTGAGCATGGTCGCGGGTGTCGAACCGGGCGACGACGCGCTGCGGACATTCCGGATCGCGCGGCGCCCTCCCGACGGGCTGGCGCATGCCGCGGTGGTCGCGCAGCGGCATGGATTGACCTACGACGCGATCCGGGCCAGGGTCCGATGATCCCGGTCGGTCTGCTGCACCCCCCGGGCCACGCCCCGCACCTCGCGCGCAACGGTGACTCGATCGCCGAGGATCTCGGCCTTACCGAGCTGTATGCGGCGATGGCGGCGAACGACGAATTCGTGGCGACGGTGGTGAAATCCGTTGTCCCCGCCAGTCTGACCGACATCGCGGTGATCCGGTACCGGCAGGACGTGTTCGCGGACTGCCGCGACAACCCCGATATGCTCCGCTCGCTGTACGACATCGCCGCCGAGGCGACGTCGGTGCGCCGCTGGACAGCGGGCCGCACTCGTACGCCACGAACCAAGCTCGGGCTTGCGCTGCAACCGCTCGAGGCGCTCGTCGGCTATCTGCGCCGACTGCGCGAGACCTGCGACAGCAACGCAAGCTCCGGCCGTTCGCAGGGATTGCGCCAGTTGCGCGAGGTGCTGGCCGACAAGCTCCGCGACGACTATCTCGCCGAGCTCGAAACCCATTTGGCAACACTGTATTTCGATAACGGCGTGCTGTTCAGCGCCGGACTCGGGCCCGGCAACAAGGCCGACCGCATAATATTGCACGAGCCGCCGAAGAACTCGAAGCGCTCGCTGTTCAGTAGCCGGTCCGGCCGGGTGTTCGAGGCGACCAGCGACTTCGACATCCAGAACGATCCACTGGCAGCTGTGGTGGAACCGGCGCTCGATTCGGTCGCCGAGGTGATCTCCCGCGCGACCGACAATGTGCAGAACTTCTTCCGCCAGCTGCGAGCTGAGCTGGCGTTTTATCTCGGCTGCCTGAACCTGCACGAGCGGCTCAGCCGGGCGGGTGCCCCAGTGTGCATGCCGGAGCCGGTGCCAGCTGGCAACGCGATGTTGCGGTGCAGCGATCTGCGCGACGCGGCCTTGTGCCTGTCGGCGAAGACGGTGATCGGCAACGATATCGAGGGTGCCGGCAGTTCCTTCGTGGTAGTCACGGGCGCTAACAGCGGTGGCAAGTCGACATTTCTGCGTAGTGTCGGTCTCGCGCAACTGATGATGCAAGCGGGAATGTTCGTTGTGGCCGATGACTTCACCGCGGATGTGCGCGATGGTGTGTTCACGCATTTCGTGCGCAGCGAGGACGCCACCATGAAACACGGCAGGCTCGACGAGGAACTCACCCGGATGCGGGGGATCACCGACCAACTGCGCCCCGGCGGAATGCTGCTGTGCAACGAACCTTTCGCCTCCACCAACGACCGAGAGGCATCGCTTATCGCCGAACCGATCTTCTCCGCGCTGGTCGACGCAGGCACGAAGATCGTTCTGGTGACGCATCTGTTCGATTTCGTGCGGCAGCGCTACGCCGCCGATCACTTTGTCGATCTGTTCCTGCACGCGCAGCGCGCCGCGGACGGCCGCCGAACATATCGCCTGACCGTCGGCGCTCCGGAGTCGACCAGCCACGGCGACGACATTTTTGCTCGAGTGTTCGGCTACCGACCGGGAGTGTGAGCCGCGATGGCCTCCGCGTCACGGCATCTCGCGAAAAACCTGGTCGAAGGCACCCGTGATGTGCAGCTCGGTGACACCCTTATCGTCGGTGCGGGTCAGCTGCTGCATCTGATCGTCGTACCCGTAAAAGACCTCGTGCGTCACCGCATCGGTGGTGCACCGGGCGCAGTCGATCAGTGTGTGCGAGTTGGCCACTACTGTCGACGCTTTGGTCACGGTGGAAGACGAGCGGCTCGGCGCGCACCATCGATGACGTAATAGGGTCGCAGCCGCCACCCGCGCACGAGCTTTGCGGACGCATGAGGGGAGAGCGTTAGTGAGTGTGGTCGATGATGTCGGGTTGAGCCGCGTTGCGTTCCGGCGAGGTGCCTGGGATGAGGCGTACACGCTGCTGGGTCGTGCGTCTGGGGTCGCGGCACTCGACGCGGCCGATCTGGAGGTGCTGGCGGAGTGCGCTCACCTGCTGGGGCGAACCGAGGAGAGCGTCGAGGTTCGCAGCCGGCTGTATGCGTCATATGTGCGCGACGGCGCGAATCGCGACGCCGCACTGTGTGCGTATCGGATCCACATCGTGTTGATGCTGCGTGGCGACATGCCCCCGGCGATGGGCTGGTTGGCCCGCACGCAGCGGTTGCTGGAGGCGCAACCTGAGTGCGTGGTGCACGGATACCTGTGCCTGGCCGAGGCCGCGGGGAATTTTTTCGGTGGCAACCTTGACGGTTCACTCGAACTCGCCCGGCGGGTCACCGATATCGGTAACCGGTTCGGCGATCGTGATCTGCTCAACCTCGGATTGCATCAAGAAGGTCGTGCCCTTGCCTCGCTCGGTCAGATATCGCAAGCGATCGCGTTGCTCGACGAGGCGATGCTCGCTGTCGCGGCAGGCGAGGTGCAGAATCCGACGTACCGTGTGTGGATCTATTGCAGCTCGATCACCGCGTGTATAGGCATGTCGGAGTTGGGTCGGGCGCAGGCGTGGACATCAGCGTTCGAGCAGTGGCTGTGCACCCAACGCGGTGGAACACCCATCTCTGGGTCGTGCCGAATGCACCGCTCGTCGATCCTGCTGCTGCACGGTGCGTGGACCGAAGCCGAACGCGAGGCACGGCTGGCGTGCCAGGAGCAAAATGGCACCGTCGCGATGGACACGGGGCAAGCCTGGTACCAGATCGGCGAGGTCCGCCGATTGGTCGGCGATTTCGCTGCGGCTGAGGAGGCGTTCGCCCACGCGGGCCGCTACGGCTACGAGATTCAGCCCGGTATGGCGCTGTTGCGGGCGGCGCAGGGGCGTACCGACTCGGCCTCGGCGGGTCTGGCACGAGCGTTGGCGGAACGGCCCTCTGACCGTATCGCGCGCGCGAAACTGCTGCCCGCGTGGGCGGAACTGGCAACCGCTAAGGGAGATTCGGAACTCGCGCACACCACGGTGACTGAACTTTGCACCCTGGCCGACATCGGGACAGGGGTCCGCGCTGCCGCAGCGTTCGCAACCGGTGCGCTGCGCCTGGCCGAAGGAGATCCGGCCGCGGCGTTGCCCCAGCTGCGCGCCGCGGCGCGCAGCTGGGGTGAGCTGGATGTGCCGTACGAGCTCGCGCGTAGTCGCCGGTTGATCGGTCTGGCATGCCGCGCGATCGGTGATGAGGATGGTGCGCGTCTGGAATTGGAAACGTGCCATGCGATTTTCGCCCGGCTGGGTGCCATCCCGGACGTGACGGCGACCGACGAACTCCTCGGGAATCGCGAACCTGCACGCCTTCCGGACGGTCTCACCGCTCGTGAGGTCGAAGTGCTTCGTCTCGTTTCGGGAGGGATGACGAATCAAGCTATCGCACAGACGCTTTCGTTGAGCGAGAAGACCGTCTCGCGCCATCTGAGCAACATCTTCACCAAGATCGGCGTGTCGTCTCGAGCCGCTGCCACCGCGTACGCGTACCAGCAGGGGCTCGCCTAACGCCAGTCGTCGATCACCTATGCATCCGGGCGGCTGTACCGGGGTCGGGGGTGGTGCATCGCGACCCCTTGTAGTCGGGCGCGGAACTCGCGCGCGATCATTCGGCTGTGGGTGTCGCCGAGATGGCACACCCCATTCCGCACACGGACCAGCCGTCCATGACCAGTACGGTGTCACCTTGATTCCATCCACCGGGCTTCACAGAACTGGCTCACCTCAGCGCAGAACTCTCCGCATCGCCTGTCATCGATCCCTGCGGGCGTCGTCGGCGAACTCCCAGGTTCCCGGCCTGGATCCGGTTAGGCTTTCGACGTGCTCTTCCTGCGGGTACTGGGATCGATCACGGTCGAGGTGGACGGCTGTGTCGTGGATCTGGGCGGCCCGGTGCCGCGGCGGTTTCTTGCGGCCTTATCGATGGCGGGCGCTACCCCGGTCTCTGACGGGGTCCTTGCCGAGCTGGTGTGGGGTGAAGACCAGCCGCGGCAGGCATCGGGGACGCTGCGGGTCATCGCCTCGCGGCTGCGTTCGGCGTTGGGTCCCGCGCGAGAGCTGTTGCAGCGCAGCGGGACCGGGTATCTGCTCGTGGTGCCGCCGGAGCAGACCGATCACGGCCGGTTCACCGGCCTGACTACCGACGGGGTGCGTCTGCTGACCGCCGGCGCCCCCGTGGCAGCTGTGCGATTGCTGAGCGAGGCGCTCGCGCTGTGGCGGGGTGAGCCGTGGCCGGAGCTGGATCAGGATCTCAGTCCGGTAGTGGAACGAACCCGGCTAGTGGAGTTGCACGAGGTCGCGGTCGAGGAGCTTGCGGCTGCCCGGCTGTCGTGCGGCGATCACACGACCGCGGTGGCCGACCTGAGCGAGGCGGTGACCGCCGCACCGTTCCGGGAGCGGCGCTGGGAACTGCTGGCGCTGGGGCTGTATCGCAGCGGCCGTCAAGTCCAGGCGCTGGCCGAACTGCGGCGTGTGCGCGAGCTACTGGTCGAGGAGCTGGGGGTGGAACCCGGGCCCGCGTTGCGGTTGCTCGAGCGCCGGATGCTCGACCACGATCCCGGGCTGCTGGCGGAATCGCCGCGCGTGCAGTCGGTTTCCCCGCCTGGACAGCGGCCGCCGCTGCGGCGGCCGCTGTCCAGGTTCCTCGGCCGCGATCACGACATTGGGCTGTTGAGCGAGCTGCTCGCCAACGAGCGCATGGTGTGCGTGGTGGGTCCCGCCGGGGTCGGCAAGACCCGGCTGGCGGTCGAGTACTGCGCAGCGGTCGGCGCCCCAGTCGACTGGTGGTTCGTGCGTCTGGGTGATGTGAACGACGGCGACGCCGCGGTGACCGCGATCGCGACCGCGCTGTCGCTGGTCCAGTACTCCGGCGATCCCCTCACTCTAGTGTGCCGGGCGCTGATGATGCAGCCCGGACTGCTGGTGCTCGACAACTGCGAACACCTGGTCGAGCCGGTGGCTCACCTCGTGATGAGGTTGCTTGCCGCCTGCCCGGAACTGCGAGTCCTGGCCACCAGCAGACAGCCACTGGGTGTCGATGGCGAGCATGTGCTGATCCTCGAACCGCTGCCGGTGGTCAACGGCGAGAGCGACGGCGACGACGGCGCTGCGGTGCGTCTGCTGTTCGATCGGGTGCGGGCGGGCCGTCCGGGATGGCATCCCAGCGCGGCCGAGCGGGCTGCTGCGCACGATATCTGCGCGATGTTGGACGGGCTTCCGTTGGCCATCGAGCTGGCCGCCGCGCGGGAGCGAGCGTTCGGGTTGGCGGGGATCGCCGCCCATATTCGCGACCGGCGCGATGTGCTCGGCTCCACGCCGCGCGGATCGCTGTCGCGGCACACCGATCTGCAGGCGGCCCTTGGGTGGAGTATCGACAACCTTGGCGTGACAGGTCGGGCCCTGCTGCTGCGGCTGTGGCCGTTCGAGGGCGGATTCACCTGGCAGGCGGCTGCGGCCACGCAACCGGACGACCTGGGCGCGGGTGTGCTTGCGCCGCTGGCGTCGCTGGTCGAGCGGTCCGTGGTCACCATCGATCGCACCGCGACCGGCACCCGGTATCGCCTGCTGGAAACCATCCGTGGCTACTGCCGCGACGTCGATACCGACCCGCAGGCGACTCAGGCCGCCCATGCGCGGTGGGTGCGTACATTCGTTGCCGAGAAGTCGGTGTTGCTGACTGGGCATCACGCCGGAGAGGCCTATCGTGCGCTGGCTGCGGAGCTGCCGAACCTGCGCGCCGGCATCGCCTACGACCTCGCGCACCATCCGGCCGCAGCATTGCGTACGGTGGCGGCGCTGCAGTTCGCGTGGAGCGTACTCGGCAGCATTGCACTCGGTCGCGCCCTCCTCCGCGCCGCGCTGGATGCCGCGACCGACGCAACCCCCGCCGAGCAGGCGTTCGGGCTGCTCGGCTTGTCGATCGTGTTGTTCCACGCCGGTGATGCCGACGAGGCGCTGGAGTGCGCCGATGACGCCATGACTTTGCTCGGTGGCCCGGCCGACGAGCGTGAACTGTGGCTGCACGCATTGATGTACCGGGCGTTGGCGCTGACCGCGCTCGGCGACCCGCCGACCGCACGGATAGCGGTCGATGAGCTCGTAGCCGAAGTCGACCGGCTACCCACGCCGGATTGGATCCGCGGCTGTGCGCAGTTCGGGCAGGGAACAGTGTCGCTGCTGGAAGGTCGCCGCAGCGAGGCCCTGCGCTGGCTGCGATCAGCGCGGGAACTCAGCGCCGACTGTGGTCACCTGTGGTGCGAGGGCATGGCCGATGTGGTGCTGGCCTGGGCGATCCTGGCCGACCCAGACGACACCGACGGCGCCAGCGAAGCCCTCACCGCCATCGATCGTGCGCTGGCCGTCTTCGCCCGACAGTCGAACATCTCCGACGCGCTGGGCGCCGTGTACGCCGCAACCTATGCCTTACTCGTGCGGGGTGCTCCAGACCAGGCGATCCGGCTGCGCGCGGCAGCGCTGCACCACTCCGCGCGCGTCGGCGCCGACCCGCGCCGCTACACACAGTTCGCCCACCCCGCCGTCGTCGCGCGGATGGATCGGCTGCTGGCCACCGAATTGCGCTCACCCGAACCGCAGACCGGTCGCGAGATGAGCTGGACCGCCATCATCGAGCTGGTCGGTGCGGTCACGCGAACTGATCGGCCAGAGCTGGGGGCGGGAACACAGCCGCTGTAGCAGGACTGAAACACCGGCGCGCGATAGTCGGCTAGAGCCGCTCCTCGAACCGTATCCGCCGACTCCATTGCGAGGGCCGAACCATGTCTCATACGTCTCATCCCAACCTCGATCTCATCGCACGGGCCTACCAGGCCTTCGACGACCGGGATTACAGCGTGATTCCCCGTGTTTTCGATCCCGAGATCGAGATCAACCAGGCCGCCGAACTGCCCTGGGGCGGCCACCATCATGGCCACCGGGGCGCAGTCGAGTTCTTCACCACCCTGTTGGCCCACATCGACAGCAAGGTGACCTGCGAGCACCTGTTCGCCGTTGGCGATGCCGTGGTACAGAGCGGACGCACCTCGGGTACCACCCGAACCGCAGGGACCGCTTTCGACGTCCCCGAGGTCCACGTCTGGAGCCTGCGAGAGGGCCGGGTAGTCGGTTTCGACGCCTACATCGATACCCCCGCCATGCCGGCCACACTGGGGGCTGGGCGATGACCGTCTTCGAACTTTCCGCAGAGACCACCGTCGACCGGCCCGCCCCGCAGGCTTGGGCGGTACTTGCCGACTACACCAACGACACGTCGTGGCGCACCGGGGTAGTGGCGATGACCGCCGACCCGCCCGGCGTCGTCACTGCCGGGGCCCGCACCACCGAGCAGCTCCGGTTCGCCGGGCGTAGTTGGCACAACCTCGGCGAGGTCACCACCGTCACACCCGGTGCCTGGATGACCTGGCGCACCGTCGCCGGTGCCGATGCCGAGGGCGCCCGGACGGTAACCGTGTCATCGCCCAACCACTGCGTTGTTCGCCTCGACCTCTGCATCACACCGCACGGCATGCAGCGGCCGATAGGGCGGCTGCTGGCACGGATGCTGCAACGCAATCTCAACCGCGACATTGCGGCATTGCGCGAGCTGATCGAAGCCGCGGCTGCCGGCAGACGGGTGTAGGCCGCGCACTGGTTAGTCGTCGCAGCGGTCGTACCCAGGACATCTTGACCCAACCGAGCACGTCACATCCGACAAACAGTCCACCTGCTTGATCACCGGCCATGGGGCGAAACACCCATGCGCTCCTGGGATTCGAGCAACCGGGATACAAACATCGCCCGATGCGGCACCGATCAATCCAGCCCTAACGTCAAACCAGGAAACCCCACAACACACGACGAGCGCGAAGGACACGCACTCAATCACCGAGCACACGGAGCGTGACTGCCATGAACAAACACAATCAAGCAGCGCATCAGGGCGCGATGAACGCGCACAAGGCGTCGCAGCACCGGCATCAAGCCGGAGTGAACGCGCACGCCGCCCATGTCCGCAATGCACATCAGGCCACCCACAAATCCGCCGTGAATCATCATGCTCGTGCGATGAAAAGCCATCAGGAAACGATGGAGCGGTCGCGAAGGCAACAATCCAGGCGTCCCGGTGCCGGTGTGTCCCCGCGACGTAGCCGAACCATCGATCGGGCTCTCGTCCCCCACGACGTCGGTAGTTTCAACAGCCCCCACACGTTCCAGGGCGGATTGAACGAGACGAGATATCACGGTAGCAGCGGCCTGATGGTCGTCCGGCGGGCCATCCTGTGGGCCGTATTCCTGGTCATGGCGGTAATCGTCGGCGCGATCGTTTACGCCACAGTGTGGGCTCCGTCTTCGAACAAGCCTGAGTGGCTGTGCTCCGGCGCGGCTGCGGTAGGCGTCGAAATTTCACGCTGCTGACCAGCGGCGACTTCCATGGGACAGGAGAGTCGATCCATGAACGGCAATTTCTGCAGGCCCGCTCGGTCTGTGCGCAGGGCGGTGACGAAATGAACCCGCAGCAGCAGACGACCGACAAGCGCCGACAGTGGGAGGCGTGGGCACGCCGCAACATCGACGGCAACGAATCACAGCGGCAGGCTGCAGTCGACGCAGCGATGCTGGCGGCCGTCCGCGGAGCCTCCAGCCAGGAGTCCGCTGCAGCGGGTATCGCCGCAGCCCAAGCAGCCGAAGCCCCCGCGGCGGCGGAGTTTCGGGACCCCGCACTGCCGGGCACGATCGTCGGGTACGCGCGGCGTATCCAACGTCAGCAGCAACTGTCGGATTTCGGGTCACTGCAAACCGTCGAGTTCCGGCTCGAACCGTTGGAGTCCGCCCCAGTGGTCGTGCAGATGCGTGGATTCCTCCTGGAAGGATTCTTCGCCGACGGTGACGTCGTCGAAGTGCCCTCCACACGGATGCGCGGCAGCTTCCTACAGGCGGATCAGTTCTACAACCGCAGTACCGAATCTCTCGTGCGGATGCGCAAAGGGGTAACAGGGTCCATGGCGGTCGCCGAGACCATGTACGGCCGCCGACTCACGAAAGCGTTCTACACCGTCTTCTTCCTGCTGTTCTTCGCCATCGTCGTCTTCATCGTCGGCGGCTTCATCTACTCGACGGTGGCATCACCAGACCCATCCACACACAACTCCCCGTCATGGTGGTGCCAGGACGCCCAGAACGGCGGATGGGACAACCCGCCCGGCTGCTGACCCGAAAACATTGGAGCTCCACCGTGACCCTCGCTGGCCCACCCGCCGACCCCGACAACCGCGCCGGACTCCGCCGCCCGACGACCCGGGCGCTCCCCAACCCGGGACCCGTTCTCGCTCGCGCCGCCGTCGTCGCCCGTCCGTTCCGGAATGGGACAACCCACCGGATCGGCTCTGCGCCCAATGCCCGTGGCAAACCAGCCGATCCCTTGGTACCGAGGCTCATTGGCGATGTTCCTGGCCGGAGCCGTCGTCTCGGCAGTGCTCGTGTTCCTGATCGCCCGCGCCACCGCCGCTGACCCCGTGGACGCGGGACTGGGCAGACGAGCGCCGACACCAGCGTCGAGAACGACAGCAATCCAGCAGGGACGTACACCACGGACGTGCCGCCGAGAACGACGGCACCGACCGCTCGGCGCACCACCGCGAAACCGAGCGCCGAGAAACCACGGCGGCCGAGACAACCCACAGCGACGAAACCAGGGCCACTGTGAGCACCCGGTCGCGGCCCGAACGAACCGCGTCGGCGGGCCCGACGACTTCGAGGTAACCCATAGGGAGGGAACAGATGTCCAAAACGACGGTCAAAGCTTGGAAGGATTCCGAGGGCTACACCATCGGGTCGGTGGAGGTGTCGACCGAGAAGATCCGAGGCGGAACCCATACATCGACGGTCCACAGAGACCTGGCGACGAATATCCATGACGTGGTGGAGCATTACGAGTACACCCAAAAGGGACATGACGTCAACGCGACCTTCAAATACGACGCCGTCGGCAGGGTGACCGAGGCCAAATCTACCGAGCAGTGGACAGGCTCCGACAACCGCGTTCATGTGAAGGGGACGGTCAACTCATACCGGGACAACGGTGTCGAACACGAAAGAGTCACCGAAATCACCCTGTGGGAATCCGCGGACGGGAAATTCCACCAATCGGTCCACACCGACAGAATCGAAAGGACCGCGGACGGACGGTCCTACCAGGACGTCAGCGATCGACACTGGGTCAAGGGACTGGACGACCCGACGTGGACCCCCGCGAACGCCGATGGCACCCCCGTTCACAGCACGCCGGCGCACGGCGGCGGCCACAGCTCGACGCTGGACGTACCCAGCGCCGAGCCGGCATCCGCGATAACGCACGCCGAAACCGGCTACTCCGCCGCAGATCTCCAGTCTCGGACTCCGGCCGATCCGGCCCCGGATGGTGCCGACGCCAGCCCCGCGAGCAACCACGTATCGGGTCCGATGGTCGCCTTCAGTTTCGCGGCCCAGCCCTGGACCGACCATAAGCCGACCACCACTGCGGGTGACGGGTACGACGGAATGTACGACGCCGACACCGGGACCGATGACGAGCCGGGGCGAGAGCCTGCCGGGCCGCCCGATGAAGACGGCGAGTCCGGGGACGATGATTCGTCATCGGTGCTCGATGACGGTCTCGACAGCGGCCCCGGCGATCTCGAATACCTCGGGATGTGACCGATGCGCCACATCGATTTCCTACGACCAGGAGGCTGAAATGCCCACGTGGTGGCAGAACGTCATAGACAAGATCCGAGAGGTGAACTCACCTCCCCAGACCACACCCGAGCCCCGGGGCGGGAATGAGCAGTACGGTGCGCCGACCACACCGACGACCGAAGATCCCCACACCGAACCGAATACGCTGACGGACAGGCCGCCCAGTCCGCTGCCCCCGGATTTCGAACCTCGCCAACCCCACCCTCCGACCAGCGACTATCGTCGACCAGGGCTCCGTCACCACTATCCGGACGCAGACGCAGACGCGGGTGCCGATGGGGCGAACGCACCGTCGGCCAGTGATCCGAACGCGGATCCGAACGCCGGTACCGGAGAACGGGGAGCGAGCGAGCCGGGAGCGAACAACCTCCTACCCGGTGGAACCGGCATCGAGCAGAACACCGGCTCCGGCATGACGGACGAAGCCGGACCGGGCATAGCCATCGGCGCGGCGGCTCTTGCGGCTGGCATCGGTGTCGTGCTGGCTGCCCCGCCAGCCATCGCCGCAGTCGGCGCGCTCGAACTGGGCGAAGCTGTCGCGGCCGCAACGACATTCGCGCGATCGGCCGTTGCGACCGGGACGACCGACGATGCCCTCACCCACGAACCTGCCGGCCCACCGGACAGCGACAGCTCGGTCGATGGACAGGGTGGTTCCCCTGAGGACGACAACTACTCCGACGATGGAGGTGATCAAGCATGGGGGTAGGCGGCTCGAGCGCGACGCCTCGTCCCGCCGAGCGGTGGCCGCAGTTTCCAGGCATTTGGCGGCGACAGGGTTGGCTTGGTCGTTTGCGCAGCTCGGACTGGATCCGGTGGCGGTAACAGCGGCCTCACCTCGCCCCGCACGACCGATTTCATCGGGTGGGCGGCACTCACTACAAAGCTGCCAGCCACGGGACGGCGTTGTCTTGAACGACTGGTGGACATGGACCAGCCCAGTATGGTCGTCAAGGGCCATCATCGTGATCTCCACAACCTTCATTCGCTGATACGACATCGGCGATCATCGGGGTCGTGCCGGCGGTTGCCTGCTGCTGGTCACGGTCAATACCGTCATGTTTCTCAACGCAGCACAGCCAAGGCACCAGAGTCCGGACTCAGACCAGCGGCCCACGTTGCCGTCCACCAACAAGGAAACGAATTCCGTGGATTCTTGAGCTCGAAACCTGTGGTGCGCCGCTGTCGCAGGGCGCGGCGGGCATGCTCAGCAACTGCGGGTGTCGCGGAATCTTGCGGCCCAGGATCTCCTCCGCCCACCGTCGATTCTCCTCGACCGCGGATGGTTCCTTCGACCGCGACGGCGCGCTATGTTTCCCGCGTAAGCGCACTCATTAGCGTCCTCGCTCTCGGATTGGATTTACGTCCGGGTGAGTGAGAAATTGCGCGATCTTCTCGAGGCTGGGCTGGTAGTCGGTGCTGGTGTCCACCGTCAGTTCTGGGACATCGAGCCGGACTGGGCCGAAGGCGTCGATGGGCGATTCGGTGTTGACGGCGATCGCGGCGAGCAGCGAGGTGTCGTTGTGGGCGTGGCGGTGGGGGTCGGTCGTGGCGCGGTGGGTGATGCGGTCGTGACCGACCGCTGTCCGCGCAGTGCCCTGCGGGCGGTTTCCGGGATCGGCGTCCTGCGGGGTTAGAGCCAGCGTCTGACCCGGTGTCGGTAATCGATGTAGGACTGCCCGAATCGCTGGGTCAGATACCGCTCCTCGGGTTTGATCACCAGACGTAGGACCAGGGCAACCGCGACGGGGGTCAGCGCGATCGGCCACCAGTTGTTCAGCAGCAGCCCGAATCCGAGGACGGCCACGGCCAATCCGGTGTACATCGGGTTGCGGGAGATGCGATAGACGCCCGTCGTGACCAGCGTCGAGACCGGCCGGTGCGGCACGATCGTGGTGCGATGCGCGATGACCGCGCCGACACCGGACCAGGCGAAGACCAAGCCCAGCGCGGCGATCGCGGCACCGACGATCGCGGTCGCGGGGCGGGCGCCGATCGGCAGCGCGACCGCCGCGTTCAGCAGCAAGCCGCCGACGACCGCGGCGATGTAGTAGAGGGGCGGCGGAATGAAGATCACCCGGGCGCCGCGCTCGGAGGTGGAGTTGCTGGCCATGATCGCCTCAATTCAGTAGAGCATTACTCTAACCAGTATATGGTTACACTACCGGCGTGGTTGTCAAGAGGCGATACGAATCGACCCACCGCCAGGATCAGGCGCGCCGGACTCGGCACACCATCCTCGACGCGGCACGCACGCTGTTCGTAGCCCACGGTTACACCCCGACCACACTTGCCGCGATCGCCCACGAGGCCGGTGTCGCGGTGCAGACCGTGTACAAGACATTCGGGAACAAGAAGACCCTGCTCTCCGAACTGGTCGACATCACCATCGCCGGCGACGACGAACCGACCGAACTGGCACGCCGCGAATTCGCGAGCGAGATCCGGGCCCTCGGCGACGCCCGCGCGAAACTGGCAAGGTATGCCCGCCATCTCGTGGAAACCCATACGCGCGAGGCCGAGGTCATGCTCGCCGTGTGGAGCGCGGCGGCCGCCGATCCCGAAGCAGCCGAGATCTGGACCAAGAACCTCGACGAGCGGCGCGCCGGCATGACGATGTTCGCCGCAGACCTCGCGACCACCGGCGAACTGAACCCCGATTACTCGCAGGAGATGGTCGTCGACGTGCTGTGGCTGGCCATGGACGTCCGTAATTTCGATTGGCTCGTCCGTCGGCGGGGGTGGAGCCCGCAGCAATTCCGAACCTGGTACGTCGACTCCGTGGCGGCATCGATTCTGGTCACGCCCGCGTGAGTACGGCGACCCCCGACATCCAACTCGACCCTGGCGGGACCGGCGGCGCGGGTGGTGTGCAGCAGGGTGGCGGCGGCGTTGCGGCCGTCGCGGTACCGGTTCTCCGCCGGGTCCGGTCCATTTGAACCCGTCGCGGGGAAATCGACCCACGACATCACGGGGCCACCGGACAGCCGCTGACAGTGGGGGCAACTACAGATGCGGCCAGATCGGCTCCGCATCGGCGCGGAACCGGATTCGCCCGCTTCTCTGCACCATGCAAGTGGCTCGGCGATCTTGGTACATACGATCTGCAAGGTGGAGCGGGTGCAGGAGAGTCGACGGGATCAGATTGTGATGACTGCTGAGGAGCTTTCCGAAGTGTGACCCCCTGTGGGGTTAGCACTGGTGTCCGGAGGGCGTATCGACCAGTACGCCAACCTCCTGCAACACCGAAAACTGCTGGTCATCGGCAAATAGCGGTGGCGTGACGGTCCTGGTCCGGTTGCCGCAGGTTGGTGCCCTCGGCAGGACGCATAAACATGGGCAACTGGGAAACGCCTGTTCATCGTGGGTGCGTATCCGGTCTGAGTGTCGCGCCGTCGAGGGCCGGCTTTGTCTTGTAGTCCTGGATCGGGCTGCGGCCGAGCTGGATTCGTCGATGGTGAGGCTCGGGGAGTGGTTCACCCGGGCCGAGCCGCGGGTCGCGCGGCGGGCGGCTGAGAATGTATCCGGGCGGGTCGCGGGTCTGAAACGTATGAACGGGTGGACACTCACGAAACATGTCGGTGAGGCTGTTCGGATGGGTTCAGCGGCTGCTGCGCGCCGCCGATAGGGACGTCCACGGTATTCGTGACTACGTGGTCGAACGTCCCAGGAGATCGCCTCCTGCCGACTGCGGGGTATGGCGTTGCGAGTTCCGTGGCAGGATGGGCTTTCCGGGTTGCTTGCGACCGAGACGGAGGAGCGGCAGTGCGCTGGGTGTGGTTGATCGTCGGAGTTCTGCTGGTTCTGATGGGCGGTTTGTGGACGCTCCAGGGGCTGGACCTGCTGGGGCAGAGCGGCGGAATGAACGGGCAGGCGATCTGGGCCGTCATCGGTCTGATAGCCGTCGTGATCGGTGTGGTGCTGGCGGGCATGGGTCTGCGCAGGCGGTAGCTGAGGCGCGGCGTCCCGGCCGCCGGCAGCGCCTACCCCACCCGGACCGATATCGACGGATAGCCGGAGGCGCCGTCGGGAACCGTGTCTTTGCTTTCGGCGGTCTGCACGATGCCGGTGCCATCGGTGGCGCGGGCGCGCACCGTGTGTTGCCCCGGTGTCGCGTCCCACCGGTAGACCCATTGCCGCCACGTATCGATCGAGTACTCCGTCGACAGTTGCGCCGGTTTCCAGTCGCTGTCGTCGATTTGGATCTCGACGGCCGTCACGCCGCGCCGCTGGGCCCAGGCGATCCCGGAGATCGCGACCGAGCCGGGCGGCAGTGTCGCTGACGATTTCGGCGTGTCTATCCTCGCCTCGGTCTTGATCGGGCCCGTGGGCGCCCAACCGCGCCGCACCCAATATCCACGTGCCCGATCGAATCTGGTGACCTGGAGGTCGGTCACCCACTTGGTCGCCGACAGATATCCGTACAGGCCGGGAACGACCAGGCGGGCCGGAAATCCGTGGCGGATCGGCAGCGGTTCACCGTTCATGCCGATCGCCAGCATCGCGTCGCGGCCGTCGGTCAGTGCTGTCAGCGGGGTTCCGGCGGTGAAGTCGTCGATGCTGGTGGACAGGACCATGTCGGCGCCCGGCCGCACACCCGCCTCCGCCAGCAGGTCGGCCACCCGATAGCCGAGCCAGCGCGCGGTGCCGATCAGGTTGCCGCCGACCGGGTTCGACACACAGGTCATGGTCAGTACCCGTTCGATCGGTCGCCGGGTGGCCAGGTCGGCGTAGGAGAGGGTGATCTCGCGGTCGACCATGCCGTGGATGCGCAGCGTCCAGTCGTCGGTTGACAGTTGCGGTATGGTCAGCGCCGTATCGACTCGGTAGAAGTCGGTATTCGACGTGATGAACGAGGACAGCCCGGATACCGGTACTTCGGCGGCAGGGACGGGCGCGGCGGGCTCGACCGCGGCGGGCAGGCGGACCGCCGCGCGATTGCCGGACACGTCGCCCGCGCGCACAGCGAGCAGCCGTCCGCTCACTCCGGTCGTCAGCGCGAGCACTCCGGCGCCCACCAAGCCTTCGAGGAGCGTGCGCCGTCCCGCCTCTTCCGATGCCGGTGCGGCAGAGCGCGGTTCGGTCGCGCCCCGAGCGGCGGTCCCGGGTTGCGCGGCCGCGGCGCCGTCCATACGCCGGACCAGTATCCGTAACACCAGCAGTCCGCAGATACTGCCGATCACGGTGGGCAGCGCGAAGGTCCACGCCGCGTGCGCGCGAGTGCAGGCGACGATCGCGCCCGCGACACCGAAGGCGATGAACAGAGCCGACCCGAGTGGCCGCGCCGTTCGCTCCAATGCGCCCGCGGCCGCTGCCACGCCGACCGCCACCAAGACCATCACCGCGTAGAGCAGCAGCTTGTCGTTGGCACCGAAGGTACCGATAGCCCATTCCCGCGGCCCCTCAGGCGTGTTGTCGATGACCGCGGACCCGAAGGCGTTGAGCGGCGCGCTGTTCGGGCCGACCGGGACCGATACCAGCTCGGCGACACCGAGGGTCATCCCGGCCGCCACGATTCCCATTGCCACTCGCAGACCCGCCACAAGCGCCGAGCCTACTTGGGCGCGGTAGAACCACCGGGTCGTGCTGACGGTTGGCGTCGTGCCCAGCGCTGTCGGGTGAACGAAAGCGGCCAGAGTCGAGTAGCCACGTGCTACACCGTCGCCGAAGCGGATGCCGTACACGCTGAATTCGGTGGCAAACGACTCGACAACCTAGTAAGTAGCGGTAGAGGTTGATCCGGCCATTTCGCAGTTCTGCGTTCTGTGGGGCGGTTGGATTCCGGGACATCGACTGGAGTTCTACCGAGGAGAATGTGTTGTCTCGTGGAAGACCAACTCTCCGCGCTGGGCCTGGTTCTGAATTGTGTTGTTCTGTGGAATTCCATGTACATGAGTCGGGCCGCGAACATATCGGTCTGGCCGGGCATTACAGTTTCCACCTGCCGGATCTGGGCGGTGTTCACCGGCCGCTGCGCGACCCCGATACCGCGGACGACTGACGGCGGGGCTCATATGGCCGTGAGGGCGAAGGCTGCGCCGGTCGGGTCGATGAGGGTGCCGGGTTCTTCAAGGACGGGGGTGGCGCCGAGTTCGAGTGCGCGGTCACGGGTAGCGGGCACGTCGGTGACATGGAAACGTACGAGCCATGGTGTGGGTCGGAGTGCGGTCGGGCCGGCCGACCAGGTGGCGACGATCCGCGCGCTGTGGACGATCGTGCTGTCTGGGTGGACCTGCCATCCGAAGGCGAGGCGCAGGAACGGCGCGGACTTCTCCGGGTCCATGCGCAGGTCGACTCCGGCCAGTGCACCGTGCTCCCGCGCGAGGTATGTGCCGAGGTGATTTCCCGGCTGCCACAGGGAAATCGGAATGCCGTGCGGACTTCGCACAATGGCTGCGACCCCGGCGTCCCCGGCGGCTTCCGGAGCCGCGACGACGGTGCCGCCCGCAGCCTCGGCGGCAGCGACACCGGCGGTGATGTCGCCGGTCTCGACGTAGACGGTCCAGTACGGCGGACCGGGGTCTTCGGCAGGCCCGAAGGCGGCGACCGGGTGGCCGTGCAACAGCGCGATCCGATATCCGGTGTCGTCGGGATCAGCGACGGTCCAGCCGAATAGCCGACGATAGAAGGCGGTTGCGGTGTCGATGTCGGCGACACCGAGGTCGATCCAGCAGACCCCACCCACGGTCGGTGTCATGACGACCTTCCCACGGCGGCGAGGAGCAGAGCGGTGAAAGCGTCGATGTCCTGGTCGCTTTGCGCGGTGATCAGGGTGCCGTCGACGTGTGTTCGGTCGGCTGTCCAGGTGGCTCCGGCATTGGTGAGATCGGTTGCGAGACTGGGCCATGCCGCCAGAGTGCGGCCCGCCACCAGGCCGGCGTCGATGAGGGTCCACGGGCCGTGGCAGATGGCCGCGATCGTCGCGCCTGCCGCGTCGGCTTGTCGCAGCAGCCGGTGTGCGGCCGGAACTCGGCGCAGGATATCGGGATTGGCGACACCGCCGGGCAGGACGACGGCGTCGTAGTCAGCCGCATCGGCGGCTTCGACCGTCACGTCCACCGGGTAGCGGTCCATCCGGTTGAGGTGGCGATACGTCTGGACGTGTCCCCGGTCCGGGGCGACGAGGACGGCCCGCCCATCCGCAGCGCACACAGCGCGCCACGGATGGGTGAGTTCGCTCTGCTCGATGCCGTCGTTGGCGACCAGAAATGCGATCGTGCGATCGGTGAGAGTGCCTGACATAGTTGCTCTTTCGACGAGATGTCGATGGACGGGTCAGCGCACAGCCGTGGGCTCGGCTGCCGCGATGACAGCCGCGATGAGCGCGCCACCGGTATAGGCCACGCCACCGATACCCCACCCTCCGTCGAGCGCGTTGAGGACGTTGACCCAGGTGTTCGCGCGATCGTGGCCCGCGACGGTGAGGGCATCGACGATGTCGGTGGCCGCAACGACGAACGCGGCTCTGCTCGCCGGATCTGGCAGGCCGATGTTCGGCAGCTTCAACTCGACCATCACCACCGGCCGGGTGCCGCCGCCCGCGTAGATGTGCTCGGGTGCCAGCACATGCACTGTGCCACCGACGATCGAGGTGAAGAACGCGTTTCCGGTCGCCCCGCTGATGTCGATGAGCGCGGCGGTCAGCCGCGGCAGGATTTCACGCTCGCCGGCGTCGGTCAGCACGCCACGGGGAGCAGTAACGGTGATGGGCATGATTTTCTCCTGCTTTCCATTATCGCTAGTACGTGCGTACTAGCGATGATCAGTGTGCAGTAGGATGGCTGTACTAGTCAACCTCGGGAGGGCAAGATGCCGAACGACACCAAGGCCCGGATGATCGACGCCGCCCTCGGCGCGCTCCAGCGTCGGGGCGTCGCCGGGATGTCTTTCACCGAGATCCTCGAGGCCAGCGGGGCCGCCCGCGGGGCGATCTACCACCACTTTCCCGGCGGCAAAGCCGAACTGGTCGCGGAGGCCGCGAGCCGCAACGGCCAGCACGTGCGATCCCAGTTGGCCGCGCTGCCGGGGGACACCCCTGCCGCGATCGTCGACAACTTCCTCGCCGCGGTGCGTCCGGTGGTCGCCGCGTCCGCCAGAGGCGGTGGCTGCGCCGTCGCGGCCATCACGGTCGAGCCGGACGGCGACGCGCTGCGCCACATCGCCGGTACCGCCTTCACTTCTTGGACGACTGCGCTGGCCGAGCGGCTCGCCACCACCGGTGTCGAACCCACCGAGGCACTGGACCTCGCCACCGCCCTCATCTGCCTGCTCGAAGGCGCCCACATTCTCTGCCGTGCCGCAGGCACCTTGGAACCCTTCGAGCAAACCGCGCGAGCAGCGACCGGACTGATCCGGTCCCGCTACCCGCACCACGAGGACGGCCGATAACTCCTATCCGGCCAGGCCCGTGGGTGGTCCTCGCGCCCTCACCTCGGCGCTGGGCAAGACACGTGAGTGCCACCGTGCGCCCTGGAGCGGATCGGCTAGACCCACTTTGCTGGTCCTTCTGCCCGTTGCACTGGCACCCACCACGGGCTTGCCGGTCGCGTTGGGGCTGTCGGTGCTGTTCGCGATCGAACCACTCACTAACGCGATACGCAGTCGCCGTGAGGAATTCGCCGCCGACCGGGTAGCGGTCGAGCTCGGATACGGGCGCGATCTCGCGGCCGCGCTGCGTGAGTGGCTGCGAGACCGCCTGCCGGTCACTGGACTGCTCGCCGTGCGTGCCCGCTGGTTCGGCAGCCATCCCCCGATCGCCGAGCGGCTCCGTGCGATGGAGCGCTGATCACACCAGAGATGCCTCGCAACCGAATCCGCCGACGATGTCCAGATCTGCCGGCGCGGGAAGATGCTTACGGCCAAAGGGCTGTGCGCGTCGGTACGTGCCGAGCGAGCAGGTATGTGTCGTGGACGAAGCTACGGCCGTTGGCATCTTCATCGTGGTGTTCGATTCGCGAATCACATTGCGACCACTGGGGCTGAGGCCGCACTCGGTACGTGGCAGGCGGGCGGATCGGGCTCGAGAGGCGGGAGCGTCGGTTACCTTGGCTGCCATGAATGAAGCCCCGGACAGCGTAGACGCCGTGGAACCACCGTATCCTTGGCAGGGATACATCAACATGCTCACATACGGCATTTGGGGAGATGTTCTACTCCGCGACGACCAGGTCGTCGCGATTGCGGAGGACCTGATCGAGCAGTGAGGTTTCCCCCGGGGACCTTCACCGGTCCAGTGGAGAACTACTACCAGGCCGCAGTCGATGCTCTCGCATCGGGATGCCCGCGCCTGTCGGCGCTCGATTATCACGATGACGCCGTCGTGCGGGACTTCCTTCCCCGACTCCTACGCGCGCTAGACGAGCGTACGCCGTGGACGAGGCCGCCGTTCGCGTAGCGCGATGCGGCACGAAGATCACGAGTATCTGGTGTTCGCGGAGAACACAAGCCCAGCAAGCGCGCCCGGAAATCCTCTCCCATTCCCCAGTCGAGTCTCGTTCTCCAAGCCCTGGTGGAATGCCACCGCAACCTCTGCCGGGACGCCCTGTTCGGAGGCCAAGTTCGGATGTCAATGGCCATCGGTACCCCCACATGACCATTGACACCGATCCGACTGTGGCGCTGGAACTTTGGCAGATTCTAGATCCAAACCTGAGTTGCACAGGTTTAGTGACCCACTTCTGGTCGTCACGGGTGCGGAATGCCGAGGGCGGTGAGGATTTCGGCGGCTTCACGACTGATCGGGTCGGCGGCGAGGTGGGGGTGGCCTGCGATAACAACGGTGATCTCTTGTAGTGGCCGTAGCACTCGGATCAGGCGGGCGATGCTGGTTCCGGTGGATTCTTGCAGGTAGCGGGCGACCGCGAGGGTGGTGAACACGATCGTCAGGTGAGCTTCGATCGCGTCGCGGGTGCGGTGGAACATCGGCCGGGCCTTCAAATCGGTTTTCGACATCCGGAACGACCGCTCAGCGTGTCAACCACAATGCATTCATAACTGTGGTTCGGCTGGGTGAGTGGTGGGTTCGGTGGGTGTGGGGTCGTTGTGCCAGCGGCGGCGGAGGTGGTAGCCGCGGGGTAGGCGGCGGAGCTGGCGTAGGCGTTCGAGTTCGGTGGGGTCGGCGGTGATGATCCAACGCCGGGTGTCGGGGTCCTGGCGGGCGGTGACCCAGCCGCGGCGGATCCAGTTGTAGACGGTGACCGGTTGGCATGGCCAGTTCGGCGGCTAGTTCGGGCATCCACCATGTGTGTTGTCCGGGCGGCGGGGCCGGCCGCTGGGTGCGGTGGCCGGATCGGCCGGTGGTGGCGCGTAGCCGGTTCACCAGATCCCGGATTGCTTGGGGCCCAAAGGTTTCGAATCGTTTGGGCGGCCGCAGTCCCTCGGAGTTGAGGTGGTCGGCGATCTGGGCATCGGTCAGGCCGGCGTCATCGAGTTCGAGCACGCGGGAGACCAGTCGCGGATAGTAGGACAGTTGTTCCAGGCGCGCGACCGGGCGGGCCAGTTGCCCGCTGGTGCGGTGCCCGCCGGCCCAGCCGATCTCGGTTTCGACCTGTTCACTGTCGCCGATCACGGTGACGGTGACGACGTCGATGACTGCGCGTAGCAGTTGTTTGCGGTCGGTGTTGGTTGTGGTGGCGGCCTGCCAGAGGGCGGGGATATCGGCGGCAAGACCGCGGATGCGGTCGCGGTCGGCGGCTGACAGCACCGGCGGGGTGGCGGCGAGGAACCGGTCGTGGTCTTCGCGTAACCGTTCCAGCTCGGTCAAAGCCTGTTCCCAGTCACGCTCCAAAGTTCTTACCACCAACCGATTTTCCGGTTCGGCGAGCCGATAGCAGCGGGCGGCGCGGTCGGCGGCGTAGGCGGCGCGTTCCAGGCGCTGGGACCACAAGGTCTCGAGCCTGCCGCGTTCGGCCTCGATCTCGGCCGCTGCGGCGAGGGAGACCTCCAACGCTGCCGGGGCCAGCATCTGCAGCAGCGCTGCGCTGAGATAGGCGTCCACGCATCGGCCGGACAGGCGCTGACAGCAGGGCAAGCCGTAGTCGGCTTGGGCGCGGCAGCAGAGGTAGGTGTATCCGTTGACGACGCCGTCACGGTGGGTGTAGTGCACTGTCATCTTCGTCCCGCATCGCCCGCAGCGCAGCAGCCCGGTCAGCAGCGCCGGACCCTCCCGGACGGCACCCGGTGTGGCAGCGGTGGCCCGATTGGCTTGCAGCCGTGCCAGATTTGCCCGCCAGCGCTCAGCGGTGATGTAGGCGGGCAACCGGTCCGGCAGCACCACCTTCCACTGCTCCATCGGCACGCTCACCTTCCCCGTCGACGGCCGCCCGGCGATCCGCCGCCGCGGATCGACCGATCGGCGCCCATGCGCGTAGATCCCGGCGTAGATCGGGTGGCGCAGGATGTTGTTGACCGTCATCCGGCTCGGGCGCCGCCACTCCAGCTCACCGGCGTCGGGGCCCTCCCGCAACCGCACCCCGATCCGGATACCGTGCTCGACCAGATACCCCAGCACCGCGTTCACCGTGCCCAACTCGTCGAACAAGTCGAAGATCAGCTCGATGACCGTGCGAACCTGCTCGTCAGGGTCCTTGACGACCTCCCCGGACGGGCGCAGCACGTATCCGGTCGGGACCGCGAAGAACAGCTCGCCCCGTTTGGCCTTGGCGAGGCGACCCGACGCCATCCGCTGCTTGATCAGGTGCAGTTCGACCTCGCTCATGGTGCCCTTCAACCCCAGCAACAGCCGATCGTTGTACTCGCCCGGATCGTAGACGCCATCGCTGTCGGCCAGCAGCGTTGCGGCCAGCACACACAATTCCATCAGCTGATACCAGTCCCGGCCCGACCGTGCCAACCGTGAAACCTCCACTCCCACAATGATTCCCACATGACCCAATCCGACCTCGCTGACCAGCTCCGCGAAACCGGCCCGCCCGGCCGTGCTCGCTCCCGACATCCCCACATCGGCATCGATGACCTTCACCCGATCCCGCGCCCACCCCAGCGCGATCGCCCGGTCGACCAGCCCGTACTGAACCCGCAGCGACTCGGTGTGCTCAACCACCTGACGCATCGTCGACTGGCGCACATAGATCACCGCCAGCCGATCGGTGTGCTCGGCCCTCACCTTGCCCGGCCACTGCGGAATCTGCGCACTCATCGTCGGTGTCCCCATCACCCGAGCACGTCAGACGCCTACGGACCATCACCGTCAATACCCGGACCGCCGCGACCCGGCTCGCCACGGGCAGATCCGCCCACTCGATCGGCTCCGGCCTCACCGCCGGCCTCCACACGCGCAGTTGCCTCGACCTGCCGCTTCAACCGCTCAGCCACCGCAGCCATCCGCAGCAAGCCCTCACGTCCAATCATCAGCCCCTCCAGCCCGTTCCGGCTACAGGTGCATCATGAACCGCACGCTTCGACCTGCCATAGGTCGTGGTATTTGCCGATTATCTCGCCCGCGCTCATCGTTTCGGCGCCGATGTTGGTGACGTAGCCTTTCAACCCGACCAGCGACCGCGCTCGGGCCAGGGAAACCTCATCTACGGATCGGTCGGTGCCAGCTATTTTCACGAACCGTGTCGATTTCGCGGGTTTGCTGCCATCGACCGCGGCTCGTGCCCGCGTTTCCTGGGCGTTGAGGGTGAGCGTGTCGCGGCGTGCGTGTGCGGTGCTGTAATGCCAGACCGCCCGCCATGCTTTCTCGTTGGCCGATGTCCAGACGGGTTCGGCGCGGGTGGCGATGGTGTTGACCGGGGTCCCGGCACGTCGGGGTGTGACTGTGTCGATGAGTTGTCCGTCGGTGAAATAGTCTCCATGCCAATGGAAGTGGGAGGCGAGGTCGGCGGGTGCTTTGACTTGGCGGGACCCGACGATGAACCCGCAGCCGGCATCGTCGAGTGCGGTCAGGTTGGTCGCTGACAGCATTCCGGCATCAGCGGCGACCACCAGTTCGGTGTTGGTCAGGTCGTGGCGGGCTCGGAAGGCGGTGATGATCGCGAGGATGGTGGTGGTTTCGGCGGTATTTCCCGAGAAACACCCGATTTCCAGCGGGAACCCGTTACGGTCCGCGAGCAACCCGACGACTATTTGCGGGTCGACGCGGCGCTCTTTCGAGTAGCCGACCTTGCGGAGTCCATCTTCGGACTCGGCCTCGAAATAAAGCGTCGTGACGTCGTAGATGATGAGTGTGAGCCCGCCGGTTCGCCCCGCGTGAGCGAAACACGCAGAAGCGATCTTGTCGCGGTAATCGCGTGTGGCACAACGGGTTAACGCGCTGGCGTAAGTGTTGCGGTGCGCTGGTGTCATACCGAGGTCGCAGATGACGCGAGTGGAGTCGGTCATCGAGGTTGGTTCCACCAGCCGCGCCAGGACCAGCTGGAAGAACGCCTCGTCGTCGATGGCGTCGAATCCGAGGTCGCGCCAGCCGGTGGTGATGGCCTCGATCAACCACCGGGCACGTTTCGCGGTGATCGGCGCAATCCCCGGCGCGGTGGAATCGACTCCTAGATCCAGAACCTGTTGCCCAGCAAGAAGTTTCGCTTGCGCGGTGGCGATCAACGCGGCCAGCTCGGCATCGGAATGCGCCGACCCGACGTGTTCGATGATCTTGTTTTGGCGGCCGTGTTTCTCCGCGATCTGCACCGCTGTTGCCCCGGACGCGGTCTTGACCTTGCGGATGAACGCCACGACCGGCGATCCTACCGACCCTGTTAGTGACCCATATCGGCCACCTAAAACGCTTTGACCAGCGGTGATGGTGCGCCGATCAACCGAAATCGACTTCACCTGTGCAACTCAGGCCAAACGATGGGCACGGGCCAGCCGTGCTCCATCGGGTGCCCGCCCGGGCCGTCCGTGTGGCGGCCCCGCGCAGATCAATGATTTGGACGACCTCTGCGCAAACGATCCAACCGCGGAGATCGGCCTCTCGTGGTTCATCGACCGTGTACCTCGTAGCGCACTGCTGAACCCGGATCCACCGGTCGAATTTTGACCGGCCTATGAAGACGAAAGCGCACTGGTCAAGGCGTCCACGCGGCCACCGATGCCAGTTTATCCGCAACCGTAGTTGTTCGAGTCAGTGATTGAAAGAGGAGGAGTACGTCGGTCATGGGAGCCGTTTCGCTTGAGGTTCAGAATGAGCTCGATGTCAATATTGCCGACCAAGTTCTGGTCGAGATGTACGAGGATGATTCAACGGCAGAACTAACCGTAGAACTCGCCGGAGGGGAAGTGAGGGTGACGTCGGTCTCCGATACTCAACCGATCATCGTGCCCGATGACGACTTGTTGCAGGCGGTTGGTCATCTGGCCACGGTCCACGAGGCCGCCGGTACTGGACTGGAGAAGGTCTTCTATAAGTATGTCAAGGACTCCGAGGGGGATTGGAAGATGCTCGCGAAGTTCTCGTACGCGCCCTGAATACCGTGGACCGAAAGCGTATTCGGCGCCATGAGGCGCACGCGTCGGGGCTGTTCTGCTAGCTTCACTCGTGTGGAGGCTGTGGAGATCTTCGGGGAGTATGTCGGGTGGCTTCGGGTGCATGTGCCGTTAGCGTATGAGAACCTTGCTCCGGGTGCGAATTCGGATGAGTTGGATGGGTTGGAGGCGTATCTGGGGCATGTATTGCCTGCCGAGGTGCGTGCGGTGTGGGGGATTCACAATGGGCAGCGGGTGACCGATACGTCGTCGCATATCTCGTACGCCGTGCCATGCATTCCGTCGTTGTCGTTCCTGTCGACGGAGAAGATCGCGCAGTGTTGGGATGAGTGGGCCGAACTGTTGGCGGATCCGGATTTCGAGTCCATGCAGGACATCGGGTCGGTCATGCTGGGGGCCGAGGGGAGGATTAAGCCGCAGTATGCCTCGCGCGGCTGGATTCCGTTGTGGTCGGACACCACCCGTGCGGACTACATCGGACTCGATCTGGACCCGGATGTCGGCGGTACCGTCGGGCAGATCATTAACTTCGGGCGCGATGAGGAACAGCACTACCTGTGTGCCGTGGATTTCACTGAACTGCTGCGAATTCTGCTCGCGGAGGTACGTTCGGGGGCGTGGCCCGCGTCGACCATGACGATAGGAGATCGGGAGCTGCCGTGGTTCGGTGACCCCGAGAAGCACTTGTTCAACAGTTTGTATCGGCGTTCGGCGCAGCAGGCGCGGCGTGCTCGGCTCGTGGGGCGCTTGCGAGCGGTTCGGAGGTGGTTCGGGGGTGGCGTGGGCGAACCTTGATGATCGTGATCGCGGGGTGCACCCTATTTTAGGATTGCGGACGTACCGGTCTCGACCGCCACCGCCGCGGGGCTGTGCGCCCTCATGGGTGCTCGTCGTTGTAGTTTCATGTGTCGGAAGGTCTGGGGTGTCCCGCTCTGCCTCCGCGTATGTGCGCAGCGTGCCCGCCGACAACCGCGCTTTCACTGTCGGGGATGACCTCGCCGAAGGTCGGCACCGCTGCACCCGGTGGTGACGAGATCGGCGGGAGAGATACCCATCTGGGTCAGCAGCACTCGCGCGGCGGCAATGGTCTCGGCGTTCGCCGCAGCCTGCGTCCGCCGTCACCGCCGCCGGATCGGGTCGGTGTGGCGCCTGCTCAACCCAGGCCGCCAGCCCTGCTCGTGCTGGCCTACTTGCGCAAAGGAGAAACCTTCGACGATTTGGGTGCCGGGTTCGAGATATCGACGGCGACCGCGTGGCGGTATGTCACCGAGACCGTGGAGTTGCTGGCCGCGCGATCACCGGCGCTTCGGAAAGCGTTGGCCCACGCAAAGACCGCCGGGCATGGCTATCTGATTCTGGACGGCACGCTGATCGCGATCGACCGGGTCGCCGCCGATCGGCCGTTCTACTCGGGTAAGCACCGCCACCACGGGATGAACGTGCGGGTCATCGCCACACCTGACGGTGAGATCGTGTGGGTGTCGGGTGCGTTGCCCGGCAGCGTGCACGACATGAAGGCGGCCTGGATCTGGCGAATCCTCTACGAGCTCGAACAGGGCGGATGGATCGTGTTGGCCGACAAGGGATATCACGGCGCCACCGCGGCACTCACGCCGTACAAGGGCAGAGACAAACCGGAATCGCAGAAGCAGTTCAACCGCGCTCACGCGAAGCTACGCGGCCCCGGCGAGCGCGCCGACGCCCAGCTGAAAACCTGGCGGATACCGCGGAAACTCCGCTGCTGCCCGCACCGGACCGGGCAACTCGTCCAAGCCATCCACGTCCTTCAAGCTCGCGAGGTCCGCGCTATTCAGCAAGGATGAAAAAGGCTCATTCTTCTTGACTTTCAATGACGGTTCCGAGGCCATCGGCAAGCCTCTAAGTGGTGAGAATTTCAGTATTCGGGTCGGCATCTCGGGTACTCTCGCCAGCAGAGAGTCCGCGGCGTATCGCGTGAGTGAAACTCTAGGGTTCGATCGAGTGCCACCGACCGTCGTGCGGAATACTCCGCAGGGGCGGGGCTCGGTGCAGCGATGGATTACTGCGGCCAAATCATTGGATCACGACCAGTATCCGCGAGTTCAGCAGGAAGAGATGGCGGTTCTGGATTACGTAATAGGGAATACGGATCGTCATAAAGGCAACTATCTGACAGACGTCAATGGATCCATAATCGCGATTGATCACGGATACTCGTTCCCGGAATTTCCGGACAGGAGATTCGGAATTAGGTCGGACTTTGCGGAAAGGAACGTTCGAGTGCCGTTGAGTCCGGAAATCATGAACAAAGTACGTGCGGTGGATGTGCGGCATTTTCGAATAATGCTGGAAGATGTCGGGTTGAGCGACATTGCCATCGACGGTGCGATCGCGCGCCTTGAGGAGATTCGAAGGCGAGGGATGATCACCGGAGAGGCCTGGCCTGGCCTGATCACCGGCGCGTATGCTTATCCGCCGACCCAACCGATGACCAGTTTCGGTACCATCCACTGAGGGGAGATTTCATATATGACCAGTGAGAGCACACCTACCTTGGTTGCCGTTTATCACGTCGAACGCGGCGGTCCGCATCGGGTCGCTGAATTCAGTATGACGACGGGTGGTGAGGTCGCATTGAAAGTGATCGAGCCCGACTGGAGTGACGGCGCAATAGCCTGGTACGAAGGTGGGATCGGAATAATCGGTGAACCGCGATGGGTACTCCGCAACGATGGCCCCGCATTCATGCGAGCATTGCTGCAACCGTTCCGGATGAGCTACTTCTATCTCGTTGACGAGAGTGAACAGTCTTGAGGTGAATTGGACCGTTCCCGGTTCGGTGGACACGGGCGTCATCGCCGCCTGGTAGCACGGGAGTTTTGGATTGGGCTCGGCGCGGCGTAGCTTCACCGAGGAGTACAAGGCGCAGGCGGTGGCTTCATCGTCGAGGAGGGGCGGCCGGTGGTCGAGGTGGCACGCAATATCGGTGTGCATGAGATGACGTTGAGGAAATGGGTGAATAGGGCCAAAGAATCCGGTGGTGCCGGTGACTCGGGTGAGAAGTCGTTGACCGACTCGGAGCGGGCCGAGTTGGAGCGGTTGCGTGCGGAGAACGCGGAGTTGAAGATGCGGGTCGCGTTTGCAAGAAAATTGCCTGGTTCGCGAAAGACCAGCGGTGAAATTCGCCGCGATTGCTGACTGGGCCGCTTCGGGTGAGTTCGATGTGACTTTCATGTGCCGGGAGTTGGAGGTGTCCCGGTCAGGGTATTACGCGTGGCGCAGGCGCGGTCCCAGCGACCGCGATATCAGTGACGCCGGGCTTGTCCAGGCGTCCACGACAAGTTGCGCGGGGGACCCCGGCGTGCGGCGGGGGTGCACGCCGGGCTGCGCGTGGCTGGTCATCGGATCTCACGCAAGCGGGTGTGGCGGCTGATGCGGGCGGCCGGGTTGCGTGGCCGTCATCCGAAATTGTTTCGGCGCACAACGATTCGTGGTTCGAAACCGGTCGACGCGCCGGATCTGCTGGGCCGCGGCGAATCAGCGCTGGTGCGGCGACATCACCTACGTGAAAACATGGGCCGGGTGGGCGTATCTACCTGTGCGCGGTCAAGGACCTGTGGTCCAACCGCATCGTCGGCTACAGCATCGATGAGCGTATGACCGCCTCGCTGGCGTGCGCGGCGCTAGGCAACGCCATCGCCCTGCGCTCACCGGCCGACACCATCGTCCATTCCGACCGCGGCAGCCAATTCCGATCACGGAAGTTCTGCAAAATGTTGTCCCACAACCGATTACAAGGCTCCATGGGCCGTGTTGGGGCATGTGGCGATAACGCGGCCATGGAATCGTGGTTCGCGCTGCTGCAACGCAACGTTCTCGACCGGAAAACGCTGGGCCACAAGAGAAGAATTACGGCTGGCGATCGTCACCTGGATCGAACACACCTACCACCGTCGCCGCCGTCAACGAGGCCTCGCACGCTTGACCCCGGTCGAGTATGAGACCCTCAACAAGGCCCCACTCGCGGCCTGAAAACACCACAACCCGCGAGTCAACCAATCTCGGGGCAGTCCCCCCAACTGAATCCCCCCGGGTTTCGTGCACACCCGGTTATCTGTCCGCAGCCAGTTGCTGGGGCAGGTTTGCATAGTAGTCGGTCTCGTACTCGACCGGTGGTTTGCGGCCGAGCCGGTGCATCAGACGGGACTGGTTGAACCACGCCACCCAGTCGGAGGTGACCGCCTCGACATCGGCCAGACGCCGCAGCGGGCCGGTCCGGAACGGCGAGTCGTCCCGCACGGCTTCGGTCTTGTAGAGACAATTGTGGTCTCTGCCAATGCATTATCGAAGGCATCGCCCACGGACCCGACCGACGGCCGCAACCCGGACAGCGTCAGCGTCTCCCCGAAGTGGATCGGCGTGTACTGAGATCCGGCATCCGAATGATGAATCGTGTTGCCGTTCATCGGTTTTCCCTCACGGGTCCGTAGTGCGACGGCTTGCCGGATCGCTGATTCGACGAACGCGGTTTCCTTGCTCGCCGAGCATTCCCAGCCCACGATCCGCCCGGCGTAAGCATCGATACAGAACGCCGTGTATACCCACGAGCCGCCCGCGAGCCGCACATAGGTGAAATCGGCGACGACCAGCAGGTTCGGGGCGGGCACGGTGAACTGGCGGTCCACCAGGTCCGGCGCCCGCGCCGCCGCCGGATCCGGTTCGGTGGTGCGGATCTTCTTGCGCCGGACCACACCCCGCCATCCGTTGGCGCGCATCAGCCCCTCGATCGTGGACCGGGCCACCGGGATGCCGTCGCGTTGCAGGTGTGCCCACATCTTCTCGGCCCCGTACAGGCACTCCGGCTTACGTTTACCGCTCTTGTCGGGTTCGTAGTAGCCGGCCAGGATCTCGGTGACCGTGGTGTCCCACCTCGCCCAACCACACCCTCGACCACAACTCCCCGCCCCCAACCCACGACCGCTTCTACCTCAACCACTATCCCGCCATCCCAGGTGAAGGCCAGCCCGTTCACGTCCCTCCCTCGCCTGGACCCCGATCTACCCACTGATCCTGGCCAGAGACCCGTATCGCAGACCCGGTTGAAGGCCCCAGGAGCCGAAGGCGAACGCCCAACTGTGCATATAGAAGCGATCGGCCAGGTAGAACGATCCTCGGTTCGTGCGCCGATCGGCAGCGGGAATCAGGAGCTGTCCGCCGACCAAGAAACATACTCGATGACGAGGCGCAGACACGGTGGGCCAGCGCCGCGTACGAAGATTTTCAAGTGCCCCAAAACCAGTCATTCGGGGTATCGCGAGCCGCCGGGCTTGAATCTACTGGGGGCCTCGCCGTGGACTCTGTGCCGACTCGGACCGGTTCGCGTCGCTCCACCCCACGCGATATCAGTGCGATCAGTCGACACAGCAGCGGTTACTTCCGTGCCAGCGGTAGGCATGGATTCTCCGAAGACGAAATCACCGCAGTCAAGAAACACGTCTTCGAGACCGAGCATCCAATTCTCGACTACGAGACCAATGAGATACTCTTACAACGGTTCGATGCCAACGCTGATATGGCCGAGGCGTGGATCAGGCTCCGCTCCGGGCGAGCGCTATCCGAGGACTACCTGCTCCTCGAGCACGAGTTGGCGGAACTTATCTATATGAGCGAAATTCCTGGCGTAACATACCAGCAAGCGCACAGATTTATACAAGAAAAATTTAACTGGGATAAAGTACGCCCTTCATCGCGGGGTGAAGACTTCGAAAGCGATGGTAAATGGCAATTCTGCTGTATGTGAGGAAGAACTCGGAATCCAAAATGGTTGTCGTCTATGAATTCGGAGACGACTATGAAAACTTCGCCAGAAAGCTAACTATCGACAAATCATCCCAACAGCCACGGCCTGACGACGAAATTTACGACGCCCAGTTCTATGATGCGGCGAGAAAAGTACTCGGCCTCAAACAAGAAAGAGGGGAGTGGCCAGACCGCGGAATGATCGCAAGCTAGTGTCCCGTGATTCTGTTTTGTTGACATAGGTAGTTTGTATAGGTGGAATTGACCGCGGCGCAGCTCGAGGAGCTGCGGGATCTGACGTACTGTCCGGATGTGCCGGCCACTGTGGGTGGTCGGGCGCGGATCGTGTTGTGGTATGCGGAGAAACGGCCGAAGGTCGAGATCGCGGCGATGGCGGGGGTGTCGCGGCCGACGGTGGATGTGTGGCTGGCCCGCTATGCCGCCGATGGCATTGCCGGGTTGCTGGAACGCAAGCGCGGCGCGGGCCGCGAGCAGGTGCCGGGCCGGATTCGAGCGCGGATCCTGGCCGCGACGCGATCGGCGCCACCGGAGGGGTTGTCGCACTGGTCGTCTCGGGAGATGGTGAAGTTCATCGCCCGGACCGAAAAGGTGACGGTGTCGCATCATTACGTGGCGACGCTGTGGCGCGAGGTGGGGTTGAAACCGCAGCGTCAGGGCACGTTCAAGCTGTCTCGCGATCCGGAGTTCGCCGACAAGGTCGGCGATATCGTCGGGCTCTACCTGGACCCACCGGGTGGTGCAGTGGTGCTCTCGGTCGACGAGAAGACCCAGATCCAGGCCTTGGATCGGACCCAGCCACTGTTGCCGATCGATTTCGGGATGACCGAGAAGCGTACGCACGACTACGTTCGGCACGGGACCACGAACCTGTTCGCGGCGCTGAATGTCGGTACCGGCGAGGTGTTCGGCGACTGCCGGCCCACCCGCGACGGCGCGCAGTTCCTCGCCTTCTTGAAGCGGGCGGTGAAACCGCACGCGGGCAAGGAGATCCACGTCGTGCTGGACAACCTGTCCACTCACGCAACGCCCGAGGTGCAGGCATGGCTGGCCGACAACCCGTGTGTCAGTTTCCATTTCACCCCGAAGGGCTCGTCGTGGATGAACATGGTCGAAACCTGGTTCGGCCTGATCACCCGTCAATCGATCCGCCGCGGCACCTTCACCTCGGTGAAGGTCCTGATCACCCGGATCCGCGACTACATCACCCACTGGAACGCCACCGCGAAACCGTTCGAATGGACCGCCACCGCCGACGAGATCCTGGCCAAGGTCGCTCTCACCCAGACCAACATCCGCAAACTCGTCGACAACAACGCTAAGTAAACAAAACAGAATCACGGGACACTAGGGCCTGCGCAAATCCCAAGGGAGATAACTAAAATGGCTCTGCCTTCCAGCAAGTACATTGGCGCCGGCGCCCCGAATATCGCTGTTACCGGCGGTGTTCTGGTGGCGCCGTTGGCTACCGCGTTGCCGACCGGTGTGGCCGGGCCTATCGATCTGATACAGGTACGGAACAATGAGTAAAAAGATCGCCGGTAAAATATTCTCCACTCCACAGGAGGCTGGAGTCGAGCCACCCACTCCAGAGGAGCTTGAAAAATACAAAGAGAAATTCAAAGAGGCACGGAAAAGGCTGCGTGCAGCCTCGCCCGATCCGGGTATTATTGCGGGAGATAAATTCTACGACGATGTTCCTGGAACAGAATTCGATCCACGTAGTGGGAAATCCGGCAGTCTGTGGGTTTTTCGGGCAGCGGGTGGATCATGACTATTGAGGCATTGAAGGCGGAGCGGTCACGCGTCTTCTCGAAGCCAATGAATGCACCTCAGGGGATGCTGCTCGGGCGGTTCAAGGTGAGCGTAGACGGAGACGCTGATGATTATGCGCGGCGGTTACGCGCAGTGATGCACGCAGCATTGGAGATTTCAGCCGATCCTGAATTCGACAATATGGAGGAGTTGCCTACCAGTGGAATTCCAGGCTGGTTTGTTGGCGTGACTGGAGGGGCGGGATCACCCATAGAATCCACTGTGCGCGGGGCTCGGCAATATACGAAAGACCGTGACGAATCAACGTGGAATCTTCAGGAGTGGCTCTTCACGTTTGATCCACAGAATAAAGTTGGTTTTGGTGGGACATTACCTATTTGGGTGGTGACATCGTCAACATTTGGGTCGACACTCATTCGGAACCTTGCGTTGGTAACGAGCAATTATACTGGCTGGCCTATGCTTGTGGTGCTCATTCGGTCGGTAATATGACCTTGGAGTCGGCTGAAGTGTGCGAATCGGAACCATCGATTGGTATTTGATCCGAGTGAGGCTAGTGTACGCGATTATAATAAAGAAATTATCCGGGCGCTGAAATCGACAGGAGTAGACGTTAAATGACCAATATCCAACCGCTTGCCGTGATGGCACGACTGCGTGCGGTCACCTGGAACGATCTGGATGGCGCGCTTAGCCAGCGGGCATGTCGCATCATCTCGGTCGTTTCGTAATCAAGAAGATCGGACGTGAGAAACCGCTCGGTCAGGAAGCGCCACAGATGCGTTCCTGTTATGCCGGAGAGAGCCACAAAATGTCCGAAGAAGTTGGTGCGCTCGGAAAGACGTTCCAACTCGAGGATGAGAGCCGACCATTGCGTGGCGTCGATATACCAGAGGACACCCATATCTGTCTCGTCTTCACTGGGATGGTTCGCGTAGGGGAAGCAAGGGTATCCTCTCCGCAGTGCCTGCCAAGCGAGGATTCTGAGTCGCAGAGTAATCCGACGTGCGCGTAGCCCATATGCGGGCCTCTGATCGGGATTCGACCCCAACTGTCGGGTCGAACTTATGAATATTCCATGGTGGAGCGAGTTCGGAGACATCAGGGACGAATCTGATCTCGATGTGTGCGTTGAGAACAACCATATACCCGCCGGACAGGAGTTCGGGATCATCCGACGCGATTGCCCACTGCAATGGTTGCACGTAGATCAGAAAGTCGCGAAGATTCGGCACTTTCATTATGGTGTTCCTCCCAGTGCGCGGCCCGATTTTTCGTACATGTACATGGAGGCTTATTCAGCGGCCTGAGCGCGGCCTTCGACCGTGCTCGCCGGTCGGCGACTGAAGAAGAGATTCGCAACGTTCGGGCTATCGCTCTGGTTGTGTCGGAACAGGGCGTGTCGTTGTCGAAGCAGCGGCCCTGCGCACCGCAAAATCGTTCTGCTACAAAGTTTTCCGCAGACGAGTGCCGCCGCGCATGTACCATACCACCGGTTTCACCGCCGACGAGATCACCGATCTGGTGGCCGACATCCACCAGGAATGCAACGGGCAACCGAGCTGGCAGCCTGGGCCTGCGCCGCTGCGTGTGCGTGACCTTGGCCTACCTGCGCCGCAACCGAGTCCAGCAGGAACTGGCCGAAGCGTTCGGCACCTCGCAGCCCACCGTCAGCCGCGCGATCGGCGCGCTCACGTCGCTGATCGCCGCCGCGCTCGCGCAATGGATCCCGGTCGCCGACGAGATCGACCCGGCTGGCAGCTACGTGCTCGACGGCACCCTACTGCCGTGCTGGACCTGCGCCGAGCACCGGGAACTGTTCTCCGGCAAGCACAAGACCACAGGAGCGAACGTGCAGGCCCTCTGCGATCTCGAGGGCAACCCGATCTGGATCTCCGACCCTGTCCCCGGCCGCGACCACGACATGGCCGCACTGGCCGCCTCCGGGCTGCTCGACGGGCTGGACCCGTCGAAACTGCTGGCGGACAAGGGATATCAAGGCTGCGGGATGATCACACCGGTCAAGAAACCGAAAGGCCGTGACCTGCACGAATCAGACCAGAGCTACAACACCGACGTCAACCGGCTGCGCGCGGTCGTCGAACGAGTCATCGCCAACCTCAATACCTGGCGCATCCTCCACACCGACTACCGCCGCCCCCTGGCAACCTTCGAGGAAACCATCACCGCCACCATCGGACTGTTCTTCTACCGACTCCAGTGAATAAGCCGCCAAGTATTGGTGGTGACGGAAGCTGGACTTGGCGAGGACCGAAGGGAATAAAATAGTCGAGGTGGTGATAGATTCGAACAATGGCATCACGACAAGAGTGCTTGGCGAATATAGAAAGCAGAACTGAATTGAGTGACGAGTCCCGGTTCGCCGATATATGCAGACGCTTCGCGGGGCGGCTACCGGATCATATACTCGAGATGGCTCTGATGTATTACTCTGCCAGTGAGATATACATGGCCGAAGAATGTTTGGTTCTGAACATGGATTCAGATCATATCGGCTTCACCGATGAGGAATTGCGCCTGTTGAGAGCCATGGTCGATGAGTCGCTCGTCAGGGATCTCGAAATCGTTCCGGCTCCGTCTGTTCCTGCTCTGAAGTATGGTTTTTCGCCGGACGCCCCGCGAGGAGCGATTTCTGTAGTAGAGGCCGATCACGTATTGGCTCAGCTTGGATCGCAGTTTGGGCCGCGTAGGATCTTGCGGACTTGGCGTGAACCGGTAGGGGATGCTCCGGATCGGCAGCACCTGGATATACATCGTGGAACTACCTGGCGGGCGTGACGAGATCCGGGCTTTTTCGACGCTTAGTTCGCGGCTCTCGGATCTGCATCCGCCTGGATGGCCGATCGAGGTGATCGCAGAAGGTGCACAGAAGCATCCATATTTGACCGCGGCATATTCGAGTACCGTCGAAGTGTGGCACGAGTGACGTGAGTTGAAGGGCTCCTGGCACGAGAATGTCGTATCGGCATGGAAGACCTTTTCTGAGCCCGGATCCACCGAGGGCATTGTGAGTGGTCCGCGCGCTTTCCGCGTGTGGGCCACAATGGTTTCGGGCGTGTGGTGACCGCTGTCTGCCCAGCTTTTCCACTGTTGTTCCTGGTTGGGGCCCTGGTTCGGGCGAGGTGGCCGGGGGATCAGGCAGCGGGTGGGGCGTGAATGGTGTCGGACAGGGTGTGCCAAGCGTGCTCGGCGTGCCAGTGGTGTGGGAGATGCCAAATCTGTTGGCGGCCAGAGGATGCCAGCCGCGCTTGGACTTCGATGAGGTCGGCGCGGATCGTGCCGGTGGTGGCCCTGGCATGAAATCGTGAGGCGATCGCGCCGGCGGCGCGGGTGAGGTTGTAGGTCAGACACGCCGGCAACAGCCAGGCCGCGTTGGCATTGAAGTTGCCTGATGGCAGATGCGCCAGCGCTGAGCCCTTCAAGTCGGCGATGACCTGCTCGATGATCGCGTGCTGGCGGTGGGCCTTCTCCGCCTCGATCAAGGTCAGCGGCGAGTCGGTGAACACGGCGTGGAACCGGTAGGTCGTGAACAGCTCGCCCTGGCCCTGCCGGTGACCGGTGCCCAAACGCCTGACCCGTCGCACGATCAACGTCGCGGTGACCTGGCGGCGCTTGGGTTTGCTGACGAACGCGGTATAGGCGACCCGCGCGATCTCGACGTCGGAGATCGCGCACTGACCGTCTTCGTCCCACACCGCTTGCGGGTATCGGATTGCCGTCCACGCGGATTCGTCGGTGCCGCTGATCGCGGCCCGGATCGACGGATTCATCCGCACGGTCACCGAGAAATGCGTCCGCGATGCCCGTGCGGCAGCGACGACTTCCTCGCCGTAGAACGCGGAACCCGCCCGCACCACCAGCAATCCGGTCGCGCCGGTCGCGCCGGTCGGTCTTGATCGCCTCGGCCACGAAACTCGCCGCACCACGCGCGGAGTTGGTGGCACCACGGCGTAGTCGTGCCGCGACGATCACCGGCCGCGCCAACGGTATACTGACACAGGCGATCAACGCGTGGCCCTTGACTTTGAATACCCGATCCCAGCGCCCTGTTCGGCATAGCCGTAGGTGCGGCGGATTGTGTCATCGATGTCGACGTAGGCGATCTGATCGGCCCCTGGCGGCAGCGGCTCGCGGATGGAGTCGGTCACATCCGGGTGGTCCTCGAGCCGGAAGGTCTTTCGCACGTTCTCATCGATCTCGAGGTCGGCGGGATTCGCGGTCGGCCCTTTGCACAACTCGTCGGGGGAACCGCGGAACTCGGCAGCAACGTCGGTGTCGGTGTGCGGGTCGATGGCGACGTCGTGCGCGGTGTCGATCACGGCGTCTTCGCCGATATCGGTGTCGGTGGTGGGAGTGTCGGTGTCGGTGGGCATCGAGAAATTGCTCCTATCGTGAAAGAGGCAGGGACCGGCCAGCTTTGGACTGGCCGGTCCCTGCCTCGGGGACGGGATATTTCGATGGGCGGAGGTGGGGCGGTGCATGGGCGGGCAGGGATAGATGCCCATGTTTGGTGACCCCGCGGCGGCCGTAGCCGGGCCGGGCGATCACAATCAGCCCCGCGGCGATCCGCCAGGACAGCAGGTCACCGGGCTGCCGATCCAGTGCTCGCAGAACGGCTTTGTCTACCACGCGCCCGTTGGTTGACCGGGCGCACGCTGTACACCGCAGTGCGTGCTGGTGGTTGCTCGATGGTCGCCATCGGCAGACCGGCACCGATTCCGCAGCCATCGCCACCGGTGAGCCCGATGGAGGAGAAGGACGGGATCAGCGGAGATACTGTGTCATCGGTCACATCGACCACCGTTGAACGGAGCAAACCCGCAGGTGGGGGTGTACGGCCGGGACAGAGTGTCCAGGCGATGCCCGGACCCGATTTTGGGGGCATAAATGCCACAATTTTGTGTCCGGAGGGGGACTTGAACCCCCACGCCCGATAAAGGGCACTAGCACCTCAAGCTAGCGCGTCTGCCATTCCGCCACCCGGACCGGTGTGCTCAGCAAGGCTATCGGATGTGGCGGCGTTGACCAAATCGCGGGTTTAGCTGGTGATTCTCGGTGTTGCGCGGTCGTCTTGCCCGAGCTGGCGGCGAGTACCTACTATTCGAGTCAGTACTTACCGATACGCATGGGGCAGGTAGCGATGGGCGCCAAGAGATCCGGACCGTATTTCTGCGGCATCGATGCGGCGATGGATGTGGTGGGCGGGAAGTGGAAGGTGCTGATCCTGTGGGAGTTGGCGAATCACGGTGTGCGCCGCTTCGGTGAACTGCGCAAGGGTCTGCCCGGTGTCTCGGAGAAGATGCTGATCCAGCAGCTGCGTGAGCTGGAGGAGGACGGCATCGTGGATCGCGAGATCTATGGCGAGGTGCCGCCGAAGGTCGAGTATCGGCTGACCGAATTGGGCATTGCCCTCAATGCGGCGCTGGAGCCGCTGGGCGCGTGGGGCCGCGATCGCATCGACCGGATCGGCGCCGGGCGCGTCCATCTGCCCAGGTGAGGACTCATCCCAGAATCGGCAGCGTCCGTTCCTCGGCCAGCCTCGACAATGCCTCCTGCATGATCCCGGTGACGTACTCGTAGCCGCGATCCACATCCAGCTCGGGCCCCAATATCTCGTGCAGGTCGATCGGCGGCAGGAATTCGACGGTCACTTTCGTGGGCAAGGGAATATGCCCGGCCAGGTCGCTGATGTTCAGTCCCCACGGCAGCGCCAGCGAAATCGGGAACACCTTCAACCGCAGCGTCCGATCCAGGCGTAGCAGCCGGGCGATCCGGTCGCCGCGGGTGAGCATGAGTGCGTTCTGCTGGGCGCCGTAGTTCACGAACGGCACGATCGGCACGTGTTCGTCCCAGGCAAGTCGGAGGAATCCGGTGCGTCCGGCGAAATCGAGCTGGTCCTCCTCCCAGGTCGGGCGGTGTACCTCCCAGTCGCCGCCGGGATACACCAGCACCGCCGCGCCACTGCGCAGCGCGGCCTTGGCGCTGTCGGGATCGGCCGCCACCGTGCCGAAGCGGGACAGGAACGAGCCGAGGAACGGCACGGCCATCACCAGATTGTGGGCGAGTTGGTAGAAGGGGCGTTCGGGTCCGAAATAGTGCGCGAACACGAGAGTGGTCACGAGCGCCTCGGGCGAGACATTGCCGCCGGAGTGGTTGCCGACCAACAGTATCGGCCCAGCTTCGGGTATCTGCTCCATTCCGCGCACGTCGACGCGGAAGTACGCGCGGGCCAGTCGCCAGGACGGTTCGACGGCGCAGGCGATGAAGGCGGGATCCCGGTCGCTCATATCCGCTTTGGGAACCCGCGCTCGCACCTGCCGGGCGACCCAGTCGGTCGCGCCGTCGATCGGCGGCAACGGCAGGTTCGGGAACTTCATGGGCACGGCTTTCCGATCGAGGCTTCGACCGAGACATACCCCGCAATATCGCGACCACACCGCACCCGCGATTGCGATCAGCGTGAATCGACCCGCGATTGCGCACCTCGCGATCATGGCGGGTGCCGCCATGGCACCCTGCGGGCGGTGTCAGGTGGTAGGAAAGGGTACGTGTCTGCAACTGGCGAAGTATCCGGTCCGAACACCACATCTCGTGCCGTGTCCGAAGTGGTCGAATTGGTCAGCACGCTGATCCGGTTCGACACTTCCAACACCGGAGATCTGGCCACCACCAAGGGCGAGCGCGAATGTGCGCAGTGGGTGGCCGATCAGCTGCATCAGGCGGGGTACACGACCGAGTACGTGGAGTCCGGTGCGCCGTGTCGCGGGAATGTGTTCGCGCGGTTGAAGGGAGCCGATTCCAGCCGCGGCGCGCTGCTGATCCACGGACACCTGGATGTGGTGCCCGCCGAGGCCGCGGACTGGAGTGTGCACCCGTTCTCGGGTGCGGTGCGCGACGGCTATGTGTGGGGGCGCGGCGCGATCGATATGAAGGATATGGTCGGCATGATGCTGGCCATCGCGCGCCAGTTCAAGATCGAGGGGACGGTGCCGCCGCGCGATATCGTCTTCGCCTTCCTCGCCGATGAGGAGAACGGCGGCAAGTGGGGTTCACAGTGGCTGGTGCAGAATCGGCCCGACCTGTTCGACGGGATCACCGAGGCGGTGGGGGAGGTCGGCGGCTTCTCGCTGACCGTGCCGCGCCCGGACGGCACCGACCGTCGGTTGTATCTGGTGGAGACGGCCGAGAAGGGGCTCGGCTGGATGCGGTTGCGGGCCAAGGCCCGTGCCGGTCACGGTTCGTTCCTGCACGAGGACAATGCCGTCACGATCCTGGCTGCCGCGGTGGCGCGCCTGGGCAAACACACGTTCCCCCTCGTGCTTTCGGATTCGGTCGCCGAATTCCTGGCCGCGGTCGCCGAGGAGACCGGCTTGGAGTTCGATCCGTCGAGTCCCGATATCGAGGGTCAGCTCGCGAAGTTGGGCACCATCTCCCGCATCATCGGCGCGACCCTGCGCGATACCGCGAATCCGACCATGCTGCAGGCGGGTTACAAGGCGAATGTGATCCCGCAGACCGCCGAGGCGGTCGTCGACTGTCGCGTGGTGCCGGGACGGCAGGCCGCGTTCGAGCGTGAGGTGGACGAGCTGATCGGTCCGGAAGTCGAGCGCGAGTGGATCACCGAACTCGACTCCTACGAAACGACATTCGACGGACATCTCGTCGACGCGATGAACGCCGCCATTCTCGCCCACGACCCGCAGGGCCGGACCGTGCCCTATATGCTCTCCGGCGGTACCGACGCAAAGGCCTTCGCCCGCTTGGGTATTCGCTGCTTCGGTTTCGCACCGCTGCGGCTGCCACCGGAATTGGACTTCACGGCACTGTTCCATGGTGTCGACGAGCGGGTTCCGGTGCAGGCACTCGAATTCGGCACCCGGGTGCTGGAACACTTCCTGTTGAACAGCTGACGATCGAAAGGACCCACCGTGCCCGACTACTCTTACAACCCGTACGACGCGCTGCCCGAGGTGCCGAGCTTCACGGTGACCTCGGAGGATGTCGCCGATGGCGAAAGCTTCGGCAACGATCAGGTCAGCGGCGTATTCGGCGCGGGCGGCAAGGATGTCTCGCCGCAGCTGTCCTGGTCCGGATTCCCCGCGGAGACGAAGAGTTTCGCGGTCACCGTCTACGATCCGGATGCACCGACTGCCGCCGGTTTCTGGCACTGGGCGGTGGCCGACATTCCGGGGAACACCACCTCGCTGCCACGCGGAGCTGGTAGTGAGGGCGGTGTCCTGCCCGAGGGGGCGGTCACATTGCGCAATGACGGCGCGTTCCCGGGATACGTCGGTGCGGCGCCGCCGGCCGGACACGGGTACCACCGCTACTTCATCGTCGTGCACGCGGTGGATGTGGAGCGGTTGGAGATCGACGAGAACGGCACACCCGCCTTCCTCGGCTTCAACCTGTTCTCGCACACCGTGGCCCGCGCCACCATCGTCGCCAAGTACGAGGCCGCCTAGCATCGGCCAGGAAAACGACTGTGGCCCTGAGCTTTTACTCAGGGCCACCGATCGTTACGACACGTTCACCACCGATTCGGGCAGCGGAGTTGTGTACAGCGAGGCGATCTCCTCGGCGTACTTCGCCGCGATCGGGTTGCGCTTGAGCTTCATCGTCGGGGTCAGCTCGTCCCCGCCCGGCTCCCACGGCTTGCCGACCACGGTGAACCGTTTGATCTGCTCGACTCGCGACAGCTTGCGGTTACCCGCGACGACCGCCGCCAGCACCTCGTCCAGGATCTCCTTGCGGGTGGCCAGCGCGGCCAGATCGTCGGCGGGCGCGTCGAATTCCTTGGCCCGGATGGCGGCGGTGTCCGGATCGAGCACGATCAGTGCGGAGATGAACGGTTTGGCCTCCCCGATCGCCACCACCTGACCGACCAGCGAGGAGGCCGCCTTGACCGCGTTCTCGATATTGGTCGGGGAGATGTTCTTGCCCGACTCGTTGATGATCAGTTCTTTCTTGCGATCCACGATGCGCAGATAGCCGTCGGCATCGATGGTGGCGACGTCACCAGTGGCCAGCCAGCCGTCGGCGTCGAGCGCTTCCTTGGTCCTATCGGGCTGTTTGCGGTAGCCCGGGGTGACGATCGCGCCACGCACCAGCAGTTCACCGTCCTCGCCGAGCCGTAGCTCGAGGCCCTCGACGGCCCGGCCGACCGAACCCGGCCGCGGCTTGGCCAGTTCGGTGTAGGTGGCCACGCCGGTGGTTTCCGACATACCCCACACCTCGCTGACGGTGAACCCGAGTCCGAGGAAGTACTCGAGGGTTTCGGCCGGAATCGCGGCTGCGCCTGAAGCGGCGACCTTGAGGTTGTCCAGGCCGAGCGCGGCCCGCAGTTTCGACAGCACCAGCGCGTCGGCGACCTTGTACTGCACGGCGAGCACCGGGCTGCGGCCCTTACCCGCCAGCTCGGCGCGTGCGGCCGCGATGCCGGTATTGATGGCCCAGTGCGCCAGGGCCTTCTTCACCGGGCTCGCTTCGGTGGCCAGCTTGCCGTCGATACCGGCCTTGATCTTCTGCCACACCCGGGGCACACCGAAGAAGACGGTGGGGTGTGCGTCGGGCAGCGCGGCGGCGATCTCGCGCGGATCCGGCACACAGGTGATCAGGATGCCGGTCAGCAGGCTGATGGCATGGCCGGAAATGCGGTCCGCGACGTGCGCGGCGGGCAGATAGGAGATGGCGCGGTCGTCGAAGCCGACGCGCAGTGGGCCGTTGACCAGCGCGATGATCTGGGCCAGCACATTGCGGTGGGTGATCTCCACGCCCTTGGACGGGCCGGTGGTGCCCGAGGTGTAGATCAGCGTGGCCAGGTCGTCGGGGGTGACCGCCTGCCAAGCGGCATCGAAATCGAAGTCGGCGGCCGGATTCGCCTCGAGGTCGGCCAGGCCGACCGTATCGGCGGCCGGGCCGTCCACCACCACGATGTGCTCGAGCTCGACGTCCGCGCCCTTGATCACGTCGAGGAAGGCGCGCTCGGTGATCACCACCTTGTTCCCCGCATTGGTGAACAGATGCTCGATCTGCTCGGGAGAGCTGGTGTTGTAGACCGAGAACGGGGTGGCGCCCAAATGTAGTGCGGCCGTGTCGATCAGATTGAACTCGGGCCGGTTGGTGAGCATGATCCCGACGGTGTCGCCGTGGCCGACGCCCAAGCCGGACAGCCCCGCCGCCAGGGTGCGCACCCGCTCACCGTATTCGCGCCAGCTGATCTCCGTGGTACCGCCGACCGTCCGCAACGCGACCTGATCCGGTCGTAACTTCACGGTCTCCTGGAATGCCTCCGGCACCGTGTACACCGTCTTGCCGGACTCGTGCGCGAAACCGATTTCTGTTGTCGTCATCTTCCCGTTTCCCGATATCTCTGGCGTGAACCGCGCCCGGCGCGACCGCATGGTTTCCACGCGGTTCGAGACCCGCCGCTCCTGATAAATTGCAGGCGACTCTATCTCATCGTGTCACGCGGTGGGATAGCACCGTGTGGCGCAGCTCACTCATGGTAGCCAGACCGGGGTAATCTCGTGCCCGTTACTTGGACGCGGGGAAAGTGCGCCGACGGCGGGCCTGACCCCGCATCGTCCAGAACCGCCAGATGCGGCTCTTGCGTTTGAATACCGGTTGTACATCCGGAGCCCACGGCACGTCGCCGGTGGGGATGAGATGGCCGCGGCGTCGGCGTTTCGCATCCAGATATGCCGCGGCCCGCGCACTGAGCACCGTCGTCAGCAGCGGTTCCATGGTCACGGCCAGACCGGCGGCGCGCAGTTCGGCGACCTTGTCCGGATTGTTGGTGAGTAGGCGCACACGGGTCAGTCCGAGTTCCTGCAGGCTTTTCGCCGCGTGCAGGTAGCTACGACCGTCGGCAGGGAATCCGAGCTGCTCGTAGCTGGTGAAAGTGTCCGCGCCCGACCGCTGACTCTCCCGGTAACCCAGCGCCTTGGCGATCAGCCCGACACCGCGGCCCTCTTGCTCCAGATAGACCAGCACACCGCTGCCCTCAGCCCAGATCAGGTCCAAGGACTTGTCGAGTTCCGGCCCGCAATCGCAATCGTCCGAACCGAGCCCCTCGCCGTATAGACACCGCGAATGCACCCGGACCAGACACCCATCGTCGGCTTCGCCGAAGACGAGCACATGTCCGTACTCGGCGCCGCCGGCCACTTCCATCACACGAACCTGCAGATCCTGCCCCTTGCGGGTGAGCCGATGGGCGGTCTCACCAAGCGTCGGCACAGCTGTGGTCAATGCTCCTCCGAAGACAATGGGATATGGGTTTGCCGCCTTTTGCGGCCCAAGAAGAGTCCGCTGCAACGCAACGACGCAAACTGTAACTCGATCACCCGATTTTGGCGCTCTGAAGCTACGAGCCGCTCCATCAAGTTATGCTACGCGCCGGCCGACTCCTCCCCGGCGAGGTGGACGATGCGGTCGATATCCCTGACCGACGGCATGGCGTCCGGGATGTCACCGAACGACTGGGTCGCGACCATCGCCGCGGTCGCCCAGCGGAATACCGGTTCGTCGGCCGGTCGGCCGGTGGCGACGATCTTCGACACCAGCGCGGCGGAGAACGCCGCCGCGGCACCCGGCGAATCTTCCAGTGCCACAGGAAAATCCGCGATATCCGCATTGATCTCGTCGGATCTGACGATGCAACGGAAGCCATCGATCACGCAGACCCCGCGCACACCCAGACTACGCAGCCGTTGCGCCACCTCGGTCCCGGACGCGGACGGATCCCCGGGCAGCAGTGCGCGCAGTTCCCACGTCGAGCCGACGAGATAGTCGACGGCACCGAAATACTGGTAGAGATATTGCGGCGCATCGATCGGCGGCGAGGGGTTCACCACCAACGACGGCCGACGATCCATCTCCCCGATGGCCGCGAGCACGCCCTTGATCGCATCGGAGGGCTGCTCGAAGGTCAATACGACCGCATCCGAGGCTGCGAGCGCCTCACGAAACCGTGGTTCGCTCACCACGTGTGCTCCTTGCCAGATGCGGTCGTCCTCGCAGCCGATTTTGCTGGACACCCCCGTGCTCGTGATCATGACCGCGGAGACATTCGTCGTGGCGCCGTTGACCACTTTGACCAACCGGGTATCGACATTCTCGGTGCGTAGATAGTTGAGGATGTGCCTGCCGGCGTCGTCGTTTCCGACCGCGGAGATGAGCCGAGCCTGCAGTCCCAGGCGCGCAGCCGCCACCGCACGGTTGAGCCCCTTACCGCCCGCATGCACCTCGAAGCTGCCCGGCGTGGATTTGCCCGCCGACGGAATTTGGCCGATCCGGTAGATGTGGTCGATCACCGCCGATCCGATGACCGTGACCACGCCACGGCGCGGCGCTACATCCGGCAGTGCGATCAGCACCTTCGGTTCGGGGGTGAACCTGTAGTTCGATGTCGAATAGGCGGCCGCGGCGGCGAGCTTGGCCGCCAATTCGGTAAATGCGCGTCGCTCGGGCGTAGCCCGCAACGAACGCACAGTCGGTGCGGACGGTACGAAATCTGCGCCGTACGCATCATGCAGGCCCCGCCACTGTTCGGTCAGGTACACGCGACGCTCGCCGAGGTCGGCCGCGTACAATCGCTCGAGATCTATTCCGGCTGGGGGCTTTTCACGCAGCAGCCCCAACGACAGTTCGGCATCGGCGATCAAACGGTTGGTCGGATCCAACTGCCGCGCGAGGTCACGAACCACGGGCAAGACGGCTTCCTCCGCCGACAGCCCCTCCTGCTGCGCTCGCTGGCGGATGACGGATAGATCCAGCAGGGGAGCGACATCGATTTCCGTGGTGCGCAACCGATCCGCACTCAGCCCCGATCGTTTGCTGAGCCTGGTGAGGATGTTGCGGATGGCAACCGTGCGTGAGTCCTGCTGGACCATAGGCGGGCCTGTCCTCCATGACGCTGCGATCGTTCCCTGTGCCACTCCCACGATATGCCAATCGTTCGGGGTTTAGCCGCCGAGCGAACCGGCAATTACCAACTTACAACGGCAATTGACCGTAGTGAATGGCAAATGCCACACTGAGTTACGGCGACCAAGTGTCGTCCACCAGATGACTCGGGAGGGCCTGGTGATGAGAGTGATCCTGCTGATACGGCACGCACGGCGGCGCGGGGAGCCAAGGGCCGGCGGTACCGAAACCGAACTCGTTGCGAACCGCGCCACCGTCTAGGCGAACGAATCGCGTTCGCCGGGACGACATTTCACCCGATCAAGCCGACTTCGTCGCCTGCTCCATCCGACAGCAGCGAGCCCCGGCTGACCGCGACGCAGCGGTCGACCGGGGCTCAGTGCACCCGAAATGCGGTCGGCGACAGCTCTGGCACCCCTGGAGACAGCCGTGACGATCTACGAATGCAGCCGGTCGATGACCAGCAGCGTCACGCCCGACGAATGGGCGTGGCGCGCAGGGCGCGAAGAACCGGCATGGCGATTGAGCTGGGTATCCGACCAGCTGACCCGCGAACAGGCCTGGGCCGGAATGCAATTGCAGGAGATTCTGAGCCTCCCGGACCCGGCATCGGACCACGACGCGCACGCGCGGGCATTGGCCGATCAACTCGGTATCACCGTGCAGCAGGCACTGCACACGCTGCACCGACGGATGCTCGACAGGAGGCATTCGTGACCATCTACGTAACTCACTGGTCGATGACCAGCGATCTCACCGCGGAGTCGGCCTACCGGCTGGCGGACAAGTGGGCCAAGTCGTGGCGGCTGAGCTGGCTGCCCGAACGGCTGCTGACGCGGGAACAAGCTTTGGCGGGGATGGATCTCGCGGAGATCTTCAGCACCCAGGAATTCCGGCACGACTCGACGGTTCACGCACGGGCCTTCTATTGCGCCGGCCAGATCGGAATACCCCTCGAGCTCATCGGGCTCGAATTGTTACACCGGAGGCACCCATGACCGTCGACACCACCGACTGGACCATGATCAGCGATATCACCCCCGAGTCGGCATACCGCCAGACCGGGGCGGGGACCGCGGTCTGGCGACTGAGCTGGCTGCCGGATCGGCTGCTGACCCGCGAACAGGCGCTGGCCGGCATGGAGCTCGACGAGATCCTCAGCGATCCGGACATCGTGCACGATCGGCACGCCCACGCCGATGCGGCCATTCTGGCCGGGCGGGTCGGCATCGTCTGGGAGCAGGCGGTGATCCTGCTGTCGAAGCGGATACTAGCTCGACTGCGCCAGCGTCCCAACGGGATTCAGGACGATCCGGCGGGCTGCGAATCCGCGGGGCAGTCCCGGTTGGCACTGCACGCAGACCGGACACCGTGGGTGTTCCGATAGCGTGTGGCGCCGCGAGGCATCGGCCGCCGGGAGGGGAGGCGGCCGGTGCCGTAGCGGCGGGGGAGCCGCGTCAGGGAGTCGGTGCTACGACCCGATCGATCTCGTGCATGGTCGGCATCCCCTCGGCGAGGGGGCTGGTCGTTCGGGTTGCCGCCATCGCGGCGGTCGCCCACTCGAAATCCGCACGGTTCGCGGGCTGCCCGGTCCGTATGACTCGGTAGGCCAGCGCCGCGTCGAATGCCGCGCCGGCCGCGGGTGACGGCGCCTCCGGACGCGCCGAAAGGTCGAGCTGGAGGGTGCCGGAGCGGACCCGGCAGGCGAGTTGCTCGACCTCACAGACGCAGTACGCACCGCGTGCCAGTAGCGCGGGCGCGGTGGTCGTCGCGAATTGCTCGCCGCCGACGCTATCGCTGTCGCCGGCCAATTCGCCGAGTTCCCACGAACTTCCGTTCAGATAGTCGATCGGCTCGAAGTGATGTTCGAGGTCCTGAAGATTCTCGACAGGGGGTGCGGGGTGAACCAGAAGGCGAGGGCGCTTCGGCATCGCACGGATCATCGATAGTGCCTCGTTGATGACCTCGGTCGGCAACTCGAACGTCATCAGCACTGCATCCGAGGACCCGATCGCCGCGCGAACCTGCTCGCTGCGCAGATCCGCGGTGCCGAGCTTGGCGCCGTCGACCCGGCCGATGAATGCCCCCGCGCCACTGCGATCGACCATCACGACGGCAACCGGTGTGGTTCCGGGAACGACCTTGACCAGTCCGGTGTCGACGTTCTCGCGCCGCAGATATTCGATGATGCGACGGCCGCTGTCGTCGTCTCCGATCACGGTGACCAGGCGGACTCGCACGCCGAGGCGGGCCGCCGCGACGGCCCGATTGAGTCCCTTGCCCCCGACTTGCGCCTCGAACGTCCCGCTGGCCTCGGAGCCTTCGGAGGGCATGGTGTCCGTGCGGTAGATGTGATCGATGACCGCGTCACCGATGACGGTGACCACGCCGTGCGGATGCCACTGTTCGGCACCGGTGACCATGCGCCGCCCCTTTGTGGTGCTCTCGACTTGCCGCACACCAGCTTAGGCCGCGCACGCGCGAAATGGCATGGCCCGCAACAATGCATCGGCGGCACGAAACGACCGGTCGGGATCAGGTGCGTGCGACGTGGTCCGCACCGACTGCCTCGGCGATGCCGTGGTAACCGGCTTCGCGCAGTCGCTGGGCGATACCGCGGTGGATGTGACGCGTCCAGAACGGTCCGCCGTAGATGAAACCGGTGTAGCCCTGCAGCAGAGTGGCACCGGCGAGGATGCGTTCCCAGGCTTGATCGGCGGTTTCGATGCCGCCGACCGAGATCAGCACCAGACGGTCGCCGACGCGGCGGTAGAGCCGGCGCAGTACTTCCAGGGAACGCTCGGCGACCGGGGGCCCGGATAGACCACCCGCGCCCATGGCAGCGACCTCGGCGGCCTCGGTGCGCAGGCCGTCGCGGCGGATGGTGGTGTTGGTGGCGACGATCCCGGCCAGGCCGAGTTCCACCGCGAGATCGGCGACGGCGTCGACACCGTCGTCGGACAGGTCGGGGGCGATTTTCACCAGCACCGGAACGTCGACGCTGTCGAGGACGGCCTGCAGGACCGGGCGCAGGGATTCCACGGCCTGCAGATCCCGCAGGCCGGGGGTGTTGGGCGAGCTGACATTGACGACGACGAAGTCGGCCAGCGGACCGAGCAGCGAAGCACTCACCGCATAGTCGGCTGCGGCGTCGGCGGGCTCGACGATTTTCGTTTTACCGATATTCGCGCCGATCGGGACTCCGCCGCGGCGGTTGCGCAGATGTTCGGCCGCCGCAGCGGCGCCGTGGTTGTTGAAACCCATCCGGTTGATCAGACCGTGGTCGGCGGGCAGCCGGAACAGCCGCGGTGCGGGATTGCCGGGCTGGGCCCGCGCGGTGACAGTGCCGATTTCGGCGAATCCGAACCCCAATGGCGCCCAGGAGTTCACACCGTCGGCGTTCTTGTCGAATCCGGCGGCCAGCCCGAGCGGCGCCGGGAAGTCGATGCCGAAGGCATGGTTGCGCAGGATCGGATCGTCGGTGGTCAGCATTCTGGTCATCGCCCAGCGCGTCGGCGCGAACCGGGCAGCCAGCCGCATGGCTGTGAACGCCAGATGGTGGACGCGTTCCGGCGGAAGCAGGAACATCAGGCGCAGCAGCAGTGAATACATGGCCTCACATTCCCGGTTCGGGCTGGGGTAGTAGTGCGGTTTTTCGGCGCCGCAGCAGTACCCGCCTGCTGCCGTCGGTGTAGGCGCGCACCCGCGACAGTTCCCAGCCGCCGAATTCGGCTTGGATGGCCAGCCGCATCGACGCCGTCACCCGGGTCACCTCCGGTGGGAGCCGCAGCGGCACGTATTCGTAGTCGTCACTGGTGGTTTCCCAGCTCGCCGGTAGCGCTGCGCGTGATTGTGGCGCCATCACTGCCCTTTCTTCCGCTGGTCCGCGCGGATCCGTTGCAGACCGTTTCCGGTCGCGGAACCGACGAACAGGTCGCCGGTGCGCTCGTCGATGGTCACCGAGTTCGGCTGTCGAACCGTCGGATAACGGCCCACCTCTTTCGGTATACCCGTCGACAGGTCGAATCCGACGACTTCGTTGCTCTGGGTACACGTCACCCACACGGTGTCGGACCGCTGATCGTAGGCAAGCGCGTAAGGCGACGATCCTACCGGGAATCGCTGCCGCAGTACGAGCGGTCCGGCAGTGTAGACCAACAGCTCATCACCCGCGGTGTCGGTGACGATGATCCGGCCGAACGGGTCGGTGATCAGATTGGTTGCGCCGTCACCCGCGCGCAGTGCCAGTCCGAGGCGGTCTTTGCCGAGGTCGAGCTGGGTCAGCGAGGTCTGGCGGCGGTCCAGGACCGAGACATGGTCGCCGGTGACGGCGAGTGCGTCGGCGGAGGCCAGGCCGGAGATGGTTTCGGCGACGTTGCCGTCGGGGGAGAGTGCGCGCACCTTGCCGTCTGCGGTGCCGACGAACATCGTGCCGTCGTCGCGATAGCGCACCGATCTGGCATCTCCGTCCACGGGCACCTCGGTGGTGACGCCGGTGGTGATGTCGACGCGCATGATCCGGTGGTCGCCGGGGATCAGCAATTCACCCGGCTTGCCCTGCGCCAAGCCGACACCACGGGCGGGCAGCAGGAGGGTGCGCATCGCCACGTCCGGCGCGCCGGTGGGATCGACACGGGTGAACGTTGCGGGGTCGATGACGAACAACATCGTGCTGGTGTCGTGGCCGGCTTCGAGCGCAACCAGTCGTCCGGTGCCCGCCTCGGCGAACAGTCCGCCGACCGGGTTGTCGAGCCCCCACACATCCCCGGCGGGATGCGCACGCTGCTCGGGGGCGACCGCCGCGGTGGCCGCCGGTCGGGTCTCGAGCTTGTCGCTATCGGAATCGGAGGAACATCCGGCGATCAGCGCCAGCACCGCCACACCAGCGAGCACTGCGTGCAGCGAACCATGTGGGCGCATCCACCGAACTCCTAACTATGACGAATCATCCACTACCGCACCATCTGACCATGATGGCGCACGTGACCGGCCTACCGGGGTCGTCGCCGACGGAGAATGTCGGCGATCGGGGTTACGGTTGACTCGAAACAATGTCCAATTCAGGGAGATCCGGTTGAAAGCCGACCATCCATCGGGATTTGCCATCGATGACATAACCGTTGGTCCGTTTGCTCACGGATTCGGCACAACGGCCGATGGCAGGCCCTACGCTTTCCGCACCCTGCGCTCAACCGTGGAGCTGGAGATCTACCGTGCCGACCTCGACAGCGATGTGCCGGGACCGGAGGACGTGGTCGCGGTCGCGCAGGCCCGCGCCACCGATATCGACCTCGACGACGAACGCAGTGTCGTGGCGCTGGTGCGCGACATGATTCCGGACGCGATACCGCTCGAAAGGGCCCCCGATCGGGATACGACAACCGTGCGGGCCCTGCTCGGGCGCATCAGTTCGGTCATTGATGGTATGTAGATGGTGATGCCAAGCACACGATTCCTCGGTTCCGCGCTGACCGCGGCCACCCTGGCCGCGGTGGCCGCGGCGTGCAGCACCGGACCGGACGAGGCCTCGGTCGATGCCGCGCGTTCCTCGGCCAACGCCTCGCTGTCGTCCTCGATCGCGGCCTCCTCGAGCGCCGCGCACCGGCCGCTGCCGACGGCCGCCGAATTGGACGCGCAGATCAAACGCGCCCTTGATCCGGCACTGCCCGACTCCGAACGCACCGACCTCATCGAGGACGGCGCGGCCTTCCGCGACGCCATCCCGGATATGTATCGGGCACTGCAGGACAATCCACGCGCCATCTACGGCGTCACCGACCCGGTCTTCGACAACCGCGACGGCACCCTGACCGCGACCATGCGGCTGGACAAGGACGGCAGCGGCACCGCGGTCCGCACCACCGTCGTGCATTTCGTGCTGCTCGACGGCAAGTGGAAGATCTCGCGCACCGATCTGTGCGGCATTCTGCGCTCGGCCGACTACCGCACCGCGGCCTGCGGCTAGATGATCGAATCCGGCTCGCTGCGATGGGGACGTCTGATCCACCGCCACCGTTATCTGGTGCTGGGCACAGCCATTGTCGTGGTGCTGCTCTCGGGATGGTACGGCCGGGATCTGGCGGGCAGGCTGACCCAGGAGGGCTGGTTCGACGAGAGCAGCGAGTCGGTGGCCGCCGCCAAGATCGCCGATGCCACCTTCGGCCGCGATACCGACAGCGACATAATCTTGCTGTACACCGCGCCCGCGGGGATGACCGTCGACGACCCGACAGTGCGTGCGGCAGTGACGAATTCGCTGAAGCAGCTGCTGGCCCGTCATCCCGACCGGGTCCTCAAGATCGACAGTTATTGGGACAGCCCCTTCGCCGCGCAGGCCACCGACGCCTCGCACACCCACGCTTTCGCCAGCGTCGGATTGCATGGGGAAGGCACCGCGACGGTCGAGAACTACACCACGATCAAGGGTGAGCTGGGCGCTGGGCGCGCGGGCAGTGGACCCGGCGGCACCACGGTGCAGTTGGCGGGGCTGCAGCCGATTGTCGAGGGCATCAATCAGGGCATGCAGGACGATATCCGCCGGGCCGAGATCATCGCGCTGCCCATCGTGGCGATCCTGTTGTATTTCGTTTTCGGCGGGGTGGTCGGGGCGGTGCTGCCGGTGCTGATCGGCGGGATGACGGTGCTGGGCACCCAGGGCACCATCCGGATGCTCACCGATCACATCCAGGTGAACGTTTTCGCCAGTGCTGTCGTCACTTTGGTGAGTCTGGGGTTGGCGATCGACTACGGGCTGTTCACCGTGACCCGGTTCCGCGAGGAGTTGGCCGCCGGGCACAGTGTGGAGGATGCGACGGCGCGCACCGTTGCCACGGCCGGGCGCACCGTATTGTTCTCGGCCGCGATCATCGCGATCAGTCTGGCCGCGTTGCTCATCTTCCCGAACGGAGTGTTGCGGTCGGTTCCCTATGGCGGCATCAGTTCGGTGCTGCTCGCCGCGCTGCTGTCGGTTACGGCGCTGCCCGCGGTGCTGAGCATTGTCGGGCGGCGGATCGACCTGTGGGGTTGGCATCGGTTCTCGCGCACCAAAACCGAGGTGCAGATCGACGCCGGATTCTTCTCGCGGCTGGCGACGTCGGCGATGCGGCGACCGTGGGCGGTGGTGGTGCCGATCGTGCTCGGGTTGCTGGTGTTGATCGTTCCGATTCGCAATATCGAGTTCGGTGGGATCAGCGAACGGTATCTGTCCGCGGACAACCCGGCACGGGTCGCCCAGGAGCGGTTCGACCAGTTGTTCCCGAGTTTTCGCACCGAACCGATCAAACTGGTCGTGGTGGGCGCGAATGCGCAGCAGCTCGGCGATATCCGCTACGAGGCGAGCCGGATTCCCGGTCTGACCGGCCGTTTCGAACCCGGTGCGCCGACCGAGGACGGGATCAATGTGCTCAACGCCGGTCTCGCCGACAAACGCGATGCGGATGCGGTGATCGATGCGCTGCGGGCGATTCCGGAACCGTCCGGAGTGCAGATCATGGTGACCGGGGTGCCCGCGCTCGAGCGCGACAGCATCAATGGGCTGCTGGTGCGGCTGCCGTTGCTGGTCGGGCTCCTGGCGGTCGCGGCGTTGGTGATGCTGTATCTGGCGTTTCGTTCGATCGTGTTGGCGCTCAAGGCCGTTTTGATGAGCGCATTGAGTCTGGCCTCCACACTGGGTGTGCTCACCTGGGTGTTCGTCGAGGGGCACGGGGCCGGGATCTTCGACTTCACGCCGGGCCCGCTGATGTTCGCGGTGCTGGCGTTGATCGTGACGGTGGTGTTCGGGCTGTCCACCGACTACGAGGTGTTCCTGCTGTCGCGGATGGCCGAGGCGCGCGCGGACGGCGCGTCGCCGCCGGAAGCCATCCGGTACGGCATCGCCCACACCGGCGGCGTAATCACTTCTGCCGCAGCGATTCTCATCGTGGTGACCGGTGCGTTCGGCTTTTCCGATCTGGTGTTGATGAAGTACATCGCCTACGGCATGATCGCGGCGCTGGTCCTGGACGCCTCCGTGGTCCGCATCCTGTTGACGCCCGCGGTGCTGAAGCTGATCTGGCGTTGAACACTCAGTGGGCGAAGGATCGACAATGACTGCACGGAAGGGCGCGAATCAAGCCCTGGGCGAACCATCGGCCGATGCCGCTCGGCCGGGCAGTGATGCTTGTCGAGTCCGATGCTCCGGGCTCGGCGATTCGACCGTGCTCGTGCGAAGGCTCGCCTGCTCCGACGCGCAGGTCCGCCACGCGGTCAGCGGCGGACGGGCAGGACCAGCTGGGCGCCGGTCAGCGGGTGGTCGAGGACTTCGACAGGGTGTTGGTACACGCGGGTGAGGAGTTCGGTGGTGAGGACTTTGCGGGGTGGGCCGTCGGCGGCGATGCGGCCGGATTCCAGGACCGCGACGCGGTCGGCGTAAGCGGCGGCGATGCCGAGGTCGTGCAGAACGACGACAACGGCGGCGCCCGCGGCGGCTCGCGCGCTGGCCAGGCGCAGGACCGCTTCTTGGTGGCCGAGGTCGAGCGCGGCGGTGGGTTCGTCCAATAGCAGGGTTGCGGTGTCCTGAGCAAGCACGCGGGCCAGGGCGACGCGGGCGCGTTCACCGCCGGAGAGCGTCGGAAATGGTCGGGCGGCAAGGTGTTCCACGTCGGCGGCGGTCATAGCGGCGGCGATCCGCTCGTCATCGAGGCCGCGCCGCTCGGTCCGCGCCCACGGCGCACGCCCCATGGCGACCACTTCGCGTGCGGTGAACGGGAATCCGACGGTGTGGCTCTGCGGCAATACCGCCCGGCGCCGCGCCATATCCGAATGCGACCAGTGACCCAGCGCCCGCCCATCGAGTTCGATGGTGCCCTCGCTCGGCTCCAACTCACCCGCGAGCGCCGCCAACAGTGTCGACTTGCCCGCCCCGTTCGGCCCCACCAACGCCACGATCTGGCCCGCCACAACATCGAAGTCGACGGTTTCGAGGACCCGACGTGTATGGGCTCCCGAAGCGCCACGCCTGTCGATGCTCACTCCGCGAGCCCGAAGCGTCACCGCGCCCCGCTGCGGCGGCACCGGCAACTCATGTGTCCGCGCGAACACCGAACCCGGTCTCACCCCCCTCACATCTGCACCCCACTGGGACTGTCCGGCATGTACGCTCGGCCGTCGCCGGCGATCCCGCGCGCCCGAGCATGGCTGCCGATGCTGCCTGGCAGCGCCCTCGGGTAGGACATGCTGGTGCGCCCTATCTGTTGACCGGTCGGCGCGTCCTGCTCGTCGGTTGCCGGCCCGCTATCCGGCATCGGCGCGCGACGCCACCTGGAATTCGCGTTCGAGCTGCCCGGTAGCCCACGAGTCCTGTCGACGCGGCGGCCCTGCTCGGGTCGCGCCTCGTCGAAGGGGCCGCATCCCTTCTCGGGATCCGCGCCTGTCGTGAATGCCCAATGGTGATGGATCCGAGAAAGCCGGCGAACGCTTCGGGGCGAGGCAGCGCGACGCCACATCCCGAGCGTGTGCGGATCGGTTACGCCCCAACCGATTTCGTGACTCATGCCCAACCTCCGGAGCGAGCACGCGTGCGGCGCAGGAGCCAGAAGAAGAAGGGGCCGCCGATGAGGGAGGTGAGCATGCCGAGGGGCAGGTCCGCATTGTGGACCAGCGAGCGGGCGGCCACGTCGGCGGCGAGGAGTACGACCGCGCCGACGATGGCGCTCAACGGGATGAGGATGCGGTGGGCGGGGCCGACCAGCATGCGGACCACATGCGGCACGATCAGTCCGACGAACAGCACGATGCCGGTGAAGGCGACGCCCGCGGTGGCCAGGACGGCGACCACCACGATGACGTTGCGGCGCAGGCGCTCCACGTCCACGCCCAGATGACGCGCGGCGGATTCACCGAGGGCGAGCAGGTCCAGCCGGGGCGCGATGAGCACCGCGGCGAGGATGCCGAGTGCGGCCAGCGGAGCGACGACATGCACCGCATCCCAGGTGGCTCCGTTGAGACTGCCCAGCTGCCAGAACACGATTTGATCGCGGGCGGCGGGGCTCGCGATGAACAGCAGGAACGCGATCAACCCGCCTGCGAAGGCGTTGATCGCGACACCGGTGAGTACCAGCGTGACCACCTCGGTGCGCCCATTCGAGCGTGACAGCAGATACACCAGCAATGTGGTCAGCAACCCCGCCACGAATGCCGCCGCGGCCACCGACCACGCCGCCACGAACGCACCACCGACCACGATCACTGTGCCCGCACCGACCGCCGCCCCCGCCGATACGCCGATCACACCGGGTTCGGCGAGCGGATTCGCGAACACCCCCTGCAGTAATGCACCCGCTGTCGCCAATGCGGCGCCGACCAGGATCGCGAGCACCACGCGGGGAAACCGCACTTCCCACAGCGTCACCTCACCCGCCGGATGTGCGGGCATCGGCCCCCAGTCCAATCCGATCCGATGCAGCACACTGCCCGCGACCTCGGCGGGCGTCGTCGGCACCTGCCCGATCGCCGCGGATGCCAACGCCAACACCACCAGCGCCGCGACCGCCACGGCGAATACGATCGCGGTCCGCGACCACCCCCGCGACTTCGGCGCGATCGGATGCGGACTGTGCGGCATCGCCGAGTCGGCCGTCGTTGTCCCAGTGGCCCTTTCGTTCACACCCGCACCTGTCCGATCACAGTGCGCGAGCGCACCCGCGACCTCGGCGCAATCGGATGCCGACTGCGCCGCATCGCCGAGTCGGCTGCTCCCGTGGTCATTTCGTGCACGCTCGCAGTCCCTGACGCTCGTTTGCGCTGTTCACCGAGTGTCCTCGTGGTTCGCACGTTTATCACGACCGCGCTGCGATGCCCGGCTCCCAGTCCGTGAAGTACTGCCCGCACCTCGCCGAACCGCATGGGCCGCCCGCCGTGATCCCCCGGGCACTGCAAGGCGCCGCTCATGCGGGCTCGGTGCCGTACACGGCCGCGCTGAGGGCGGCGATCACCCGGCCGGTGTTCGGGCCGAAACTCAACACCACCGAGTCGGCCATATCGACCACCCGCTTGTTGCGCCCGGCGGGTGTCTGCGCGATGCCGGGCACCTTTTCCAGCCCGTCGACGCCGCCGACCGACTTCAGCCCGTCCGACATCACCAGCAGCACATCCGGTGCGGCCGCGATCATGGCCTCACTGGTGATCGCGACGAACGGTTCGGGCAACCCGGCCTCGGTGCCCGCATCGCGCGCGCCGAGTGCGGCGATGAGAGCGTCGGCGCCGGAGCCGGGTCCGGCGAGCATGGTGATGGCGGTGCTGCGCAGGTAGAGGAAGGCGATGGTGAGGGGTTTGTCCTGCTCGGGTACCGCGGCACTGGCGGCGGCGATTTCGCCACGGGTGCGCTGGGCCAGGGCTCGGCCGCGATCGGGTACGCCGAGCGCCGCGGCGACCGCCTCGATCTGCGGTACCACCCCGTCCATGGTGCGCTGCGGATCGAAATAGACAACCGTCACCCCGGCCGCGCGCAGTTGCTCGCGCACCTGCGGCGCGGCGCTGGTGCTGTCGGTGAGAAAGACCGAAGGACGCAGCGCCAGAACGGATTCCACGTTCAGCGAACCGCTGCCACCGGTCACGATGGGCAGATTCGCGACCGCGGGAAATCCAGCCGCGGTACTGCGCCCGACCATTTTTGCGCCCATACCCAACGCCCAGACCGTCTGCGCGAGTGTGCCGAAGCGGTCGGCGGCGATGATGCGGCTGGCATCGGTGACCGTGACTTCGGCCCCGTCGAAGGATCGGACGGTCGCGGGCAGCGTAGGCGTGGGCTCGGGCCCGATCGGCACCGGATCGAGGTTCTCCAGTTTCGCGGTGACCGGCCCACGCCCCCCGCTGCCGGTGGCATCGCTGCCGGTTCCGCACGCCGATCCGACCAGCAGGGTCAATGCCAGCACAGCCAGAAGAGAACGCGCCCCGCCGGATCGGACACGGTCGAGAAACCTCATGCAGGTAAGGCTAGCCACCCTCATCGGATCACCCGGCCGCGCGTGCGCTGACATCGTCGAGCGCGGCCGCGATGGCACGCGGCAGCTCCAATGTCTCGGCGGCCAGCACCCCGGTGAGCTGCCCGATATCGCGCGCGCCGACGATCATGCTCGCGATGCCGGGACGGTCGCGGATCCAGGCGAGGGCCACGGCCAACGGTGAGGTGGCCAGTCCATCGGCGGCGGTCACCAGCGCCTCGACCACCCGGGTCGCGTGGTCGTCGAGCCGGTGCCGGATCTCGGCGGCGGTCGCCTCGTCCGCACCGCGCGAATCGGCGGGCACCCCGTCGCGGTATTTGCCGGTGAGAATGCCCCCGGCCAGCGGCGCGGTGGCGATCAACCCAACACCGTGATGTCGAGCAGCCGGAATGAAGTCGGTTTCGGTGTCACGGACCAGCAGCGAGTACGGGGTCTGCGCGACGGTGACCGGCGCGACCGCGGCGAGGCTGGCGACCTGCCAGGCATTGAATCCGCGCGCACCCGCGTAGCGGACGCGCCCGGAGCGCACCGCGAATTCGAGAGTGGCGGCGACCTCGTCGAGCGGGGTCGCGGGATCCCAGGCGGCGACATGCCAGATATCGAGATAGTCGGTGCCCAGTTCGAGCAGTGTCCGATCGAGCTGGCGCAGTAGCGCGCGACGGGAGGTGTCCACGGCCGGTCGCACCGGCTCCGGCTCGGGCACGGTCGGCCCTGCGGGTGCGGGCACGGGCCGCGGCGTGACACCCGCGCAGCCGCTGAGCACCAGATCGTCGCGCGAGACCAGATCGCCGAGCAGTTCGGCCAGGATCCGTTGTGCCGCACCGCCGGCGTAGGCGGGGGAGGTATCGACAAGTGTGCCGCCGGCCTCGGCGAACGCCACCAACTGCACCGCCGCGTCGTCGGTATCGGTATGCGCCCCCCAGGTGTGGGTGGCAAGTCCTATCCGGGACACCCGTAGGCCGCTGCGGCCGACCGTCCGCTGTTCCATCACCGTGTCCGCGCAATCGTCACGGCGCCAAGCCTAGAGTGTGGATACGTAACTCGACGCCCACCAGCACCGTGGGTCGCACGGTCGAGCCGGGCATGCCGCCGCCATCTCGACACTGTACTGTCGCTGCGTGATTGCGGCGGTGGTTACAGTGATGCGATCGATCGCCGGACCAATCGCCCAGTAGGAACATATATTTCGGGCGGAAGTGGAGGCTGGTTCGTGGTCGGCGAGTCGATGACCTGGGTTCAGGCCTTGGTACTTGGTCTGGTGCAGGGTCTCACGGAGTTTCTGCCGATCTCCTCCTCGGCGCATCTGCGCATCGTGTCCGGGGTCTTCTTCGGCGACGACGCGGGCGCCTCGTTCACCGCGGTCACCCAGTTGGGCACCGAGGCGGCGGTGCTGGTGTTCTTCGCCAAGGACATCTGGCGGATCATCCTCGCGTGGTTCTCCGGGCTGCGCGATCGGCTGACCACGCGTGGCGAGCCGGACCTGCCGCTGCACGACCAGCCCACCACGCGCCTTCCGGTCATTACCGCCGATCACAAGCGCGTCCTGGACGAGCAGGCGCAGCGTGAACTCGACTACCGTATCGGCTGGTATGTGATCATCGCGACGATCCCGATCGGGGCGCTCGGATTCCTGTTCAAGGACCAGATCCGCACCGGCGCCCGCAATTTATGGTTGATCTCGTTCATGCTGATCGCGTTCGCGCTGGTCATCGCCGCCGGTGAGTACTACGGACGCAGGATCCGCCCGATCGAGCAGTTGACCACCCGCGACGGTTTGATCATGGGCTTCGCGCAATGCCTGGCCCTGGTCCCGGGTGTGTCCCGTTCCGGTGCGACCGCGACGGCGGGTCTGTTCCTCGGGCTCGAGCGTGAAGCGGCCGTGCGATTCTCGTTCCTGCTCGCCATTCCCGCGGTGACCGCGTCGGGCCTGTTCAGCCTGCCCGACGCGTTCGAACCGGCCGGTGAGGGCCTCAATGCCAGCGGACCACAACTGCTGGTCGCGACGCTTCTGGCGTTCATGGTCGGGTATGCCTCGGTGGCGTGGCTGTTGAAGTTCGTCGGCAAACATTCCCTGGACTGGTTCGTCGGCTACCGCATCGTGCTCGGGCTGACGGTCATGGGCCTGCTCGCGAGCGGAGTGGTGTCGGCGACATGATCGTTAGGCTGGTGCCATGACGGTGATCCTGCTGCGGCACGGTGTTTCGACCTCGAATACCGCCCGCACCCTGGCCGGGCGCAGCGCGGGCGTCGATCTGACCGAGTACGGCGATACCCAGGCCCGCGCCGTCGCCGAACGGCTCGCCGCGCTGCCGATCGAGCACATCGTGCATTCGCCGCTGCTGCGCTGTCAGCGCACGGTCGCACCGCTTGCGGAAAAGCTCGGTCTGGAACCGGAGTACGAGGATCGGTTGATCGAGGTCGACTACGGCGACTGGACCGGCAGGGCGATCGCGGATCTGCTGACCGAACCACTGTGGAAGGTGGTGCAGCGGCACGCCTCGGGCGCGGTCTTTCCCGGCGGCGAAGGTCTGGCGCAGGTACAGACCCGTGCGGTGGCCGCGGTGCGCGAGCACGATCGACGGTTCGCCGAGAAGGCCGGGCACGACGTGCTGTGGGTGGCGTGCACGCACGGTGACGTGATCAAGTCCGTGCTCGCCGACGCGCTCGGCCTACATCTCGACGGTTTCCAGCGCATCGTGGTCGAACCCGCCTCGCTCAGCATGGTGCGCTACACCCCGACCGCGCCGTATGTGGTTCGGCTCAACGATACGGGGACGGATCTGTCCGGTTTGGTCATCAAACCGCAACGGCCCGCCTCGGATTCCGGGTCGCCGGCAGAGCCCGCAGCCGGTCCGGTTCCCGGTGGCGAGCTGGGTAGTACCCCGAGTGCGGATAATGGGAATGCGGAGCTTCGAGATTCCTTGTAAACGAGTAGGTGGCGTGTTGCGGAGTCCAGCGCCGCGGGTAGTCGATCAGGGTCACGTATCAGGAGGTGCAGATGTCTCGCGCAATCCATGTATTTCGCACCCCCGATCGTTTTGTCGCCGGGACCGTCGGTGAGCCGGGCGATCGCGTGTTCTACCTGCAGGCCGTGCAGGAACCACGGGTGGTCAGCGTGGCGTTGGAGAAGCAGCAGGTGAAGGTGCTCGCCGACCGGATGGGTCTGCTGCTCGACGAGGTCGCGCGTCGCTTCGGCGCCGAGGTGCCGCCGCAGGCCGAGGACATCTCCGACAGCGACCCGCTGGTGACCCCGATCGACGCCGAGTTCCGGGTCGGCACCATGGGCCTGGGCTGGGACGCCGATGCGGGCGCGGTGGTGGTGGAATTGCTGGCGATCACCGAAACCGAGGTCGACGAGTCGGTGGTGCTCGATGACACCGAGGAGGGCCCCGACGCGGTGCGGGTGTTCCTGACCCCGATCCAGGCGCGGGAGTTCGCGTTACGTTCCACCCGGGTGATCGCGGCGGGTCGGCCGCCGTGTCCGCTGTGCGGGGAACCGCTTTCCTCGCGCGGGCATATGTGCGTTCGAACCAACGGATACAAGCGCGGGGATATTTTCGGCGCGGCCGAGCTAGAGGAGTAGTCCGTGGCCGAGCCTCGGTGGCACACCGCAGAATTGACGGTGATCGGGCGGGTGACGACCGCGAGCAATGTCACCCTGGTCTGCGATACGGACGGCGTTCGCGTGGTCTACAAGCCGGTGCGCGGGGAACGGCCGCTGTGGGATTTCCCCGACGGCACCCTGGCCGGGCGTGAGGTGGCCTCGTATCGGGTGTCGGATGCGCTCGGCTGGGGTGTCATTCCGGAGACGATCCTGCGCGATGGCCCCTATGGGCCGGGCATGGTGCAGCGGTGGGTGGAGTCGGTGGACAACCACACCGATCAGGGCAACCGGCTCGATCTGGTGGATCTGGTGGAGTTGGGTGCGGTGCCCGACGGGTTCTGCGAGGTGCTGCGCGCCGAGGATCCGGCGGGTAACGAGGTGTCGCTGATCCATGCCGACGATCCGCGACTGCAGCGGATGGCGGTGCTCGACGTGCTGCTCAACAATGCCGACCGTAAGGGCGGGCATGCGCTGGAAGGTGTCGACGGGCAGGTCTACGGCGTCGATCACGGCATCTGCCTGCATACCGAGCACAAGTTGCGCACTGTGCTGTGGGGCTGGGCTGGTGAACCCATCTGTGACGGGTTGATGGCCGATATCGCCACCTTCGCCGAGGTGCTGCCCGGTTCGGTCGCCGATGATCTCGCACCGCATCTCACCGATGCGGAGATCCAGGCGCTCGCCGACCGTACGCAGGAACTGTTGGACAACCCGGTGATGCCGGTGCCGCGCACGTCGCTGCCGATTCCGTGGCCCGCGTTCTGAGCTGAAGCCGGCACCGCGGATACCGTCGGCGGCAGCCTGCGATGTGCGCGCGGTGCCGTATTGCATCGGGTGTCGGGGCGCATGTGCTGCCTGAGGGGTACGGTTTCCGCTGTCCGACCTGGCGCGCAGGGCCGAAGATTCGTGCGGCGTGCTGCAGATGCACGACCGCGGCCGGGAGCGGCGCTCAGTTGAGCAGCGGGCGGACTTCGGCACCGACGAAGCGGACGAATTCGATCAGGTTCGGATCGTCATCGGTGGGTTCGAGGACTACGGTGTCGGCGCCTGCGTCGGCGTAGCGGCGGACGGCATCCACGATGGCGTGTGCGTCGCCCGCGACGCCTGCCTCTGCCGGATGCTCGCCGGAGTTGCGCTGCTGGGCCGCGGTCAAGCGTGCGGCCGCGTCCGGGCCGGTGGCCGTCAGCAGGTTGACGATCACCCGATGCGGTTCGGTGCGTGCGGCTTTCGCGCGGCCTTCCTCGATGCGCGCACGGGCGGCGCGGACGCCGTCGGGAGTGGTTCGTGCGGTGAGGATGGTGGCGTCGGCGAGTTCGCCGGACAGTCGCAGGGTCTGCGGTCCGGTCGCGGCGGCGGTGATCGGCGGGGGCGTGCTCGGCGGCCATTCCAGGGCGACATTGTCGAGGCGCACGTATCGGCCTGCGGCGCTGACCTTTTCACCGTTCAGCAGTCCGCGCAGCGCAACCAGATGTTCGCGTAGCAGCGTCATCGGCGATTCGACCCGCACGCCGATCTGTCCCATCCAGTCCTGCACACCGTGCCCGAAACCCGGGAGCACCCGGCCCGGATGCAGCCGCAACAGCGCCGCCACCTCCATGGCGGTGAGCGCCACATTACGCAGCGGCACCGGCATCACCCCGATCCCGACGCGCACCCGCTCGGTCCGAGCCAATACCGTTGCGGCAGTGGTGATTCCACCGGCCCAGAAACAGTCCTCCCACAACCACAGTTCCTCGAGACCGCTGTCCTCGGCCGCGGCCGCGACCGCGGCCAAGTGTTCCGGGGAAACTTGGGGCATCGACACCGCACCGAGAACAGTCACCGGTCCAACCTAGCGCGACCGCACTCGGCCGCGGCCCGAATTCGGACAGCCCGGTGCGCATGGCAACTCAGCGACAGTGACCTGCGCCACTCGCGGCAATTCGATCCGGCGGACGGCAAACATTGACATTCGACATTTGCGGCATCGGGGCAGGTCAGATCCGGGGTGGTTGCCTTACAACCTACTGCTGAGGGCAGGGCGCGGCGCAATGGCCGCCACCACACCTTTACCCTCGAATCATGCAGTCCTGGTCCGATACCGCCCTACCGACAATTCCCGGAGCAGGGCCACCGTTGCGGTTGTACGACACCGCCGACCGACAGGTTCGCCCGGTGACCCCGGGTCCTACGGCCACCATGTACGTCTGCGGGATCACCCCCTATGACGCCACCCACCTCGGGCATGCCGCCACCTACCTGACGTTCGACCTGGTCAACCGGTTGTGGCGCGACGCGGGCCATGAGGTGCACTACGTGCAGAACGTCACCGACGTCGACGACCCGCTGTTCGAGCGCGCCGCCCGCGACGGTGTGGACTGGCGTGATCTGGGCACCCGCGAGATCAATCTGTTCCGCGAGGACATGTCCGCTCTGCGCGTCGTGCCGCCGCGCGACTACATCGGCGCCGTGGAGTCCGTCGACGAGGTCATCGAATTCGTGGAGAAGCTGCTGGCCTCGGGCGCGGCATACACGGTCGAGGATGCCGAATATCCGGACATCTACTTCCGCGCCGATGCCACCGAGCAGTTCGGCTACGAATCCGGCTACGACCGCGCAACCATGGATCGCCTGTTCGCCGAACGCGGCGGCGATCCCGACCGTCCCGGCAAGCGCGACACCATCGACGCACTGCTGTGGCGCGCCGCGCGTCCCGACGAGCCGTCGTGGCCGGCGCCCTTCGGTGCCGGGCGACCCGGTTGGCATATCGAGTGCGCGGCTATCGCGCTCAACCGCGTGGGCCCCGAATTCGATATCCAGGGCGGCGGCAGCGACCTGATCTACCCGCACCACGAATACTCCGCCGCACACGCCGAGGCATTGATCGCGGGCCGCCGCTTCGCCCGCCATTACGTGCACGCCGGTCTTATCGGCCTGGACGGCGAGAAGATGTCCAAATCGCGCGGCAATTTGGTGCTGGTCTCGAAACTGCGCGCCGCGGGCGTCGACCCTGCCGCGATCCGCCTCGGCCTGCTCGCCGGTCACTACCGCCGAGACCGCATGTGGACCGACGCCGTCCTCGCCGACGCCACCACTCGCCTGGACCTGTGGCGCCGAGCCACCGCGCTCGCTTGCGGCCCGGCCGCCGAAGACACCGTCGCCCGCCTCCGCCAACACCTCGCCGACGACCTCGACACCCCGAAAGCCCTTGCCGCCGTGGACAACTGGGCCAACCAGGCCCTGAACTACGGAGGTCGAGACAGCGCGGCCCCAGGCCTGATCACAACCGCCGTGGACGGTCTGCTGGGCGTACAGCTGTAATCCACCCTGATGTCGGGCGCGTCGATGGAGACCGTCGGCAGAGGTTGAGCCGCCCGAGGCCGCGATACCGCGCATTTCACGATCAACTCCGAAATTCGTGTCGCGCGATAGCGGCTCGCCACGCAATAGCTGTACACGTCTGGGACAGTCGCCTACATTGCTGACATGGACACCATCGAGCTCGACGCACCGGACGGCGCTCTCGAAGCGATCCTGGCCCGCCCGACCGGGGATGGTCCGTGGCCCGGTGTCGTGGTGCTGCACGACGGTGTCGGTTTCGGCCCGGATATCCGTGGCAATGTCGAAATGCTCGCCGACTACGGCTATCTCGCGATCGCCCCGAACCTGTTCGCCAATGGCCGGGTGCGCTGCATCCGCGCGGTGATGCGGTCGCTGATCTTCACCGGTGCCAGCCCCGCGATCCGGGAGGTACTCGCCGCTCGCGACCGCTTGGTCGCCGATTCCGCCTGCACCGGCAAGACCGCGGTCATCGGCTTCTGCATGGGCGGTGGTTTCGCATTGCTCACCGCGCCAATGGGTTTCGATGCGGCCGCACCGTTCTATCCGGGCCTCTACGGCGACTACCGCACCCAACTCGAGGGTGCGTGCCCGGTGGTGGCCAGCTACGCCCAGCTCGATCCCTCACTCCTGGGCGCGGGCCGCAAACTCGATCGTGTGCTGACCGATCTGGGTGTCGAGCACGACATCGAGACCTACCCGGGCACCATGCACGGCTTCGCCAACGTCTTCGGCATCGAGCCGGTTCTGCGGGTCGCCGGTCTGGGCTACGACGCCGAGGCCACCCGCGATGCCTGGCATCGCATCTTCGCGTTCTTCGACAAGCACCTGACCGATGCACCTGCGGCGGACGAATCCGAGTAGCGCGGGCTCGCGGCACGGCGCAACCCGAAGGTCCGATCAAAGCTCTCGCACGTCCGCATCCCACCACCCCCGATGACTTGCGGCGAAAACCTCACTCCCCGCGCCACTGCGGCGCACGCTTCTCGGCGAACGCGCGCGGCCCTTCCGGCGCGTCCTCGCTGGCGAAGATCGGTCCCGCCTCCCGGAAACTCATCTCCCACATCGGCGCATCCCAATCGGAGCCGAATTCATTGCTGCGATGCATGATTCGCTTGGATGCGCGCACCGACAGCGGTGCGTTGGCGGCGATCTTCTCGGCGAGCGCTATTGCGGTGGGCAGCACCTGATCGGCCGTTTACGAGCTGGATTCGGTCAGCTTGGCGACGACCGGACCGAACATCGTGTTCTTGATCGCGCCCAGCGTCGCGGAATCCTTGCTGCCGAGCGGGGCGAGCATCGCGATGGCGGCGGTGGCGACCGCGGCTTCGCCCGCGGTGGCGTCGATGATATCCAGCGCTGCGGCATCTATTCCGCCGAAGCGGCGACCGGTCGTCATCGACGCCACCGCGGCCTTGGGGGCCAGCTTGGACTGGATCAGGGCGGCCATGCCCGGGGTGAACGGAATACGGATATCGACCTCGGGCAGACAGAAGAAGCCGCGGTCGGCGCGCATCACCCGATAGTCGTGGGCGAGGGCGAGCATGGCGCCGGCGCCGAAAGCGTGCCCGGGCAGTGCGGCAGCGGTGGGTATGGGCAGGGTGAGCACGCGGGCGAACAGAGCCTGCACCCGGCCGATGTACCACTGGGTGCGGTCACCGTTGGCGACCAGCCAGTCCACGTCGAGGCCGTTGGAGTAGAACTTGCCGCTCGCGGTGGTCACCAGACCGTGTGCTTCCTCGGCGATCACGGTGTCGAGGTGGGCGTCGACCGCGTCGAGAAAGTCCGGGGTGAAACGGTTTTCGTCGTCGCCGAGGTCGAGGACGGCGATCTTTTCGTGGTAGCTCAGTGTGCTCATGTCGTTCCTTGCTCCAGGTGTTGTTCGGGTGGGCCGACCGCGAGCACCGCGCGCACGGCGGCGCGAAGGTGCTCGCGGGCAATGGGTTTCGCGATCCGGTCGCGGCGCAGCAGGATGCCGGTCGGCAAATCGACGACGCAGGTGGTGATCACATCGACCGCGGCGCCGTCACCGCGGCCCCACAGGGCACGTGAGAGCCGGATGAGCAGTCGCACCAGCGCGTCATCGGTTCCGGCGAGTTCGGTGACGACCTGTTCGGGCAGTTCGTCGCCGAGCAGTTCGTCACGTGAGACGGTCAGCAGCAGTCTCGAGGAGTCCGGGTATCGCCGCGCGAACTCCACCGGCGTCTCGGCGGCGGCCACTACCGCCTCGAGCGCGCCTGAGGTGGGGTCGTTCGCGGACAGATGCGCCTCGACCGATTCGGTCTGCATCTGCAGAAACCGCCCCGCCGCCCGTAACCAGCTGCGTCCGAGCAGTTCCGCGCGCGAGCCGAAGGTGTGATAGATCGCGCCGTTGGACACGCCGGTGGCCGCCGCGACGGCCCGGATGGTGACCGCGGCCGGACCCGAGCGCACCGCCAGCGACTCCGCGGCATCGAGCACGGTGTCGGGGTCATGGGTTCGTGGGCGGGGCATGCCACGACTATAACAGAGCAATTGCTCTGTTATAGATCGGCGGCTCCCCGGCAAACCCTCTTCCGCTATGCCACTGCATGTTTCACCCGGTCGCGGGTACTTTCGTGGTGCGTGCGTGGGCTTCGTTATGTTCCGGCGCGACGGACATACGATGAGGTACTGTCCGGTCCACCCTGCCCGCACGACAGAAACGGCGCCTGCGAATGTCACGAGTGGTGGTCACCAAGGAGCAGTACTTCGACACCGCTCTGGAGGTCTTGGCCGAACTCGGCTTCAAGGGCCTCAATATCGGCGTGCTGTGCCGCCGTCTCGGTGTCACCAGCGGCTCGTTCTACCACCATTTCGGCAGCTGGCAGGGCTTCGTGGACGCGCTGCTCGAGCATTGGGAGAACCGCCAGGTCATCATCCTGCGCACGCTGAACTTCAACCAGGGCGATCCCGACGACGACATCCGCGCCATGTCCGACCTCGCCGCGGGCCTGCACCACGCCGCCGAGGCCGCGATCCGGGCCTGGGCCGGCAATGACGAATCGGTGAATCTGGCACTCGAGCGGGTCGACGAATCGCGCCGCCGCACCGTGCACAAGGCGATCAAAGGCGTTGTGGGCGCCGAGGAGACCACGGCGGTGGTCACCGCACTCGGCATGTCGATGCTGATCGGCTACCAGCAGATCGCCGCGGGCAGGGAGGATATTTCACTGGACCAACTGCTGGCCCAGTACGCGCGGTTGATCTACTCCCACGCCCGCCGCTCAGCCGAGTAGCTCGTCCACATAGCACCACCGCCACGCCTCACCGGGCTCCACGCTGCGCATCACCGGATGTCCGGTAGCGGCATAATGCTTGGTCGCGTGATTGCCCACCGAGGAGTCACAGCAGGCAATGTGCCCGCAGGACAGGCACATTCGCAGATGCACCCAGGTATATCCCTCGGCGGTACATTCCTTGCACTCGTCGGGTTCGGTGGGCTCACGCACCAGCGGCGCGGACTCGAGATGCGCGCAGCTGTCGGCCGCCACCGGGGCGGCGAGCGGTTCGACGCGTTGCTCTTCGGTTTCGTCGAAGCGGTCGATCATGGATTCCTCGAGATCGAGCCGCGAGAACACGTACTGCAGGATCTCGTAGTCCGCGCCGCCCGAATCCCGCACGCGCAGTACCGCTTCCCGTTCCGCGCGTAGCATTTCCAGCCGCAGCCGACGATATTCGGCGGTCGGTGTCGCCAGTTCCGATTCCGAGCGGCCCAGTCGTTCCCAGGCCGCGTTGGTCTTCCAGGTGACCCGGTCGCGCAGTTGTTCGACGACACCCGGCGGCGTGTCAGGGGTGATGTGCTTGTCCAGTTCGGCCAGTCCGGCCGCGGTCGCCTGCTGCAGCAGATTCGCCTTCTGCAGTGCGTTTTCCGCGCGACTCGGGCCGCGCACATGTAGCCGCCGCACCACCCACGGCAGCGAAGTCCCTTGCAGCAGTAGCGTTCCCGCGACCACGACGAGCGCGAGCAGTTTGAGCACCGGCAGCTGCGGGGTGTCGGCGGGCAGCAGCAGCACCGCCGCCAGGGTGACCACACCGCGCATGCCCGCCCACGACACCACCACCGGATGACTCAGCGGTACATCGGAATTCGACAATCCCAGTTTGCGCGAGAGCAACGCGACCGGGAACACCCACAGCGGCCGCGACAGCATCGCCGCCGACATGACCGCCACCGCCCCCACGATCAGCGTGGTGTGGTCGAGGTCGCTGTCCCACGCGCCCTCGATGATCGCGCGCATCTGCAGCCCGATCATCAGGAAGACGACGCTCTCGAGAATGAATTGGATGGTGCGCCAATTGGTGCGTTCGGCGATCCGGGAGGCGGCGCTCTGCCACACCGGCGCACCGTGCCCCAGCACCATGCCGCAGGTCACCACCGCGATCACACCGGAGGCTTCGATCCCCTCGGCGGGCAGATAGGCGAGGAACGGCGCCAGGAACGACAGCGTGGTGTCCAGCACCGGATCGGTGATGCGCCGCCGCAGCATCGCCAGCAGATAGGCGACCACGATGCCCACCGCCGCACCACCGCCCGCTGCCAGCAGGAAGTCACCACCGGCCTGCAACACCGACACCGTGCCCGCGGCCGCCGCGATCGCGGTGCGCACCGTCACCAGCGCGGTCGCGTCGTTGAACATCGACTCGTCTTCGAGGATCGTGACGATCCGGCGCGGCATCCCGATGCGCCGCGCGATCCCGGTCGCGGCCACCGCATCCGTCGGCGCGACCACCGCACCCAGGGCCACCGCCACCGCGAACGGCACCGGCAGCAGCCACCACACCACCGCCGCGACCGCGAACGTGCTGAACAGCACCAGACCCACCGACAGCAGCGCGATGGTGCGCGCGTTGGCCCGGAAGTCGACCAGGGAGGTGCGAATCGCCGAGGTGTAGAGCAGCGGCGGCAGGAAGCCCAACAGAATGACCTCGGGATCCGGGTGGACCTCGGGAACGTGCGGCAAATACGACGCGACCACCCCGGCCAGCGTCAACACCAGCGGTTCGGATATCCCGAATCGTCGCGACAGCGCCGCGAGCGACGCCGCCGACGCGACTAGAACAACGAGGCCGATCGCGACATGCACTGTGGCATTCTCGCAGAGCAAACACCCGGCTCGAAAAGACCATGCGGTACGTGACACGGGACGGTGTGGTTCGGTTCCCCCGAATGGCTGTGGCGGTAGCGTGCGCGCGCAATAGTTGTCGGCACGAAGGAGGTAGACATGGAAGAGTTTGCGTCCTGGCGGGCGAGCGGTCGGCGGCACACCCACCGCGGCCATCAGATCTTCTGGCAGGACAGCACCGGTGACGGTGCCGGAAATCTGCTCTGTATCCACGGTTTCCCCACCGCGTCCTGGGACTGGCACGCGGTGTGGCCGGGTCTGCGCGAGCGCTTCGCGCGGCTCATCGCCCCGGATATGATCGGCTTCGGCTGGTCGGCCAAACCCCGCAATTACGATTACCGGATCGCCGATCAGGCCGATCTCCACGAGAATCTGCTGCGTGAGCAGGGGATTTCCCGCACGCACATCCTGGCCCACGATTACGGGGACACCGTCGCCCAGGAGTTGCTGGCCCGCGACGCACGGCGCCGCGCCGAGGGCGACGATTCTTTGGTGATCGAATCGGTATGTCTGCTCAACGGCGGACTGTTCCCCGAGACCCATCGTGCGCGACCGGTGCAGAAGTTGCTGGCGAGTCCGCTGGGACCGCTGCTCGGAGTGTTGGGTACCGAGCGGGTCTTCCGTCGCAGCCTCGCCGGGGTCTTCGGTCCCGACACCCGTCCCAGTTCTCACGAGCTCGATCAGTATTGGATCCTGTGGTGCAGCAAGCACGGGAAGAGCAACGGGCACAAGCTGATTCGATATATGGGTGAGCGCAAGGCGAACCGGGAGCGCTGGGTGGGCGCGCTCGTCGACACGCAGGTTCCGGTCCGGCTGATCGACGGTCTGCTCGATCCGGTGTCGGGTGCGCACATGGTGCGCCGCTATCGCGAGCTGATCCCGGATCCGGATGTGGTCGAGTTGCCGAAGGTCGGCCATTACCCGCAGTTCGAAGCCCCCAGGGAGACCTTGGCCGCGGTGCTGGATTTCCACGCCAGCCGTGTGCGGTAGACGCACAGTCCTACGAAGTCGGCGCAGCCTCGCGATCGACATCCGGCGCCGTCGGCGCGGGCGTCGCCGGAGTCACTGTCACCCACGTGTTGTTGACCGCCGCGTTCCCGGAGAAGGTGTCGGTGAGCGACGGGTCGTGCAGCAGATTGACATTCGCGCCCGGGAGAGACGCCGCCACGTGCCATCCGACGCCGGGTTCACGGTGCCCCCACCCGTGCGGGATGGCGATGGTGCCGCGGCGGATATCGTCGCTGACCTCGAGGGTGACCACGATCGAGCCGGTGCGGGAGGTGACCGCGACGGGTGTGCCGTCGGTGAGGGCGCGTTCGGCGGCGTCGGCGGGGTGCATGAGGGCGGTGCAGCGGTCGCGGCCCTTCACCATGGACGGGACATTGTGCAGCCAGGAGTTGTTGCTGCGCAGGTGGCGGCGGCCGATGAGTTTGAGGTCGTAGCCGTCGGCGGGCGTGGTCAGCGCATTGCCCCGGCGCGCGTCGTCGAGCAATTCCCGTGCGGCCGTGACGAAATCGTCGGGCGCCAGGCGCACTTTGCGATCCTTCGTCCCGATCAACGTGCGCAATCGCGGCTGCAGCGGACCGAGATCGATCCCCCCGGCCGCGGCGCGCACCTTCGCGACAGACAATCCCTTGCGACCGCGCCGCAGCACCCCGTACGGACCTGCGGCCACCCCGAGGGTCGTCAACCGCATCGGACTGAACTGCGCCAGAAGCGCATTGACCGCCCGTGTGGTGAACCGGCGCGCCGGCAGCGGCACCAGCTCGGTGATCAGCCGCGCCATGATCTGCCAATCTTCGAGTCCGTCGGCGGGAGGTTCGAAAACGCGGGCGTCGTAGCGCAGATTGTTCCGGACACTGAACACCGGGAACAGAATGTTCACATCCTCGCGTTCCAGCGGGGAGATCGGCGGCAGGATGATATCCGCGTGCCGGGTCGTCTCGGTGACGTACATATCCACGGCCACATAGAGATCCAGCGAGTCCAGTGCGGCGTCGAGTTCGCCGCGCTGCGGCGTCGACAGCACCGGATTGCCGGCGTAGGTGATCATCGCGCGGATCTGCCCGGCGCCCTCGGTGCGGATCTCGTCGGCCAGCACCGCGACCGGCAGCTCGGAGCGAAACGATTTGTAGGTGCCGGAGCGGTCGGTCCACGCTCCGTAGCCCACCGGCAGATATTTCCCGAATCGCGGCGCATCGATCGGCGGCGTCGCGAACATCTGCCCGCCGGGCCGATCCAGATTCCCGGTGACCGCGTTGATGGTGTTGACCAGCCAATGTGTCAGCGTGCCGGTCACCTGGTGGCATATCCCGATCCGGGCATAGACCAGGGCCGAATCCGCCGCCGCATGCTCGCGCGCCAGCCGCCGAATCGTCTCGGCGTCGACGCCGGTGAGCGGCGCGACGAGTTCCGGTGTCACATCGGCGACCAGTGCCCGCAATTCGTCCCATCCGCTGCACTGCGCGCGAATCCTGCTTTCCGCACACAGGTTTTCGCTGACCAGCACTTGCAGCATCGCCAGCAGTAGATACACATCACCGCCGGGTGCGATGGCCACATGCTCATCGGCCAGGCGCGCGGTCTCGGTGCGGCGCGGATCGATGACGACCACCTTGCCGCGCTTGCTTACGTCCCGGATGCGCTGCTTCGCATTGGGCATGGTGGTCACCGAACCGTTGGATACCGCCGGATTGGCGCCCATGATCACGAGTCGATCGGTGCGATCGATATCGGCCACCGGCATCAGTACATTCGATCCGAACATCCGCCAGGCCACGAACTCCTGCGGAAACTGGTCGATCGAGGACGCCGAAAAGAAGTTCCGTGTCATCAGCACCGTGCGCAGCAGCGCGCCGTAGATCACCGACGAGCTGTGTGCGGCCGGATTTCCCAGGTACATTCCGATCGCGCTGGCCCCGTGCGCGCGGCGCACCTGCCGCAGCCGCCGCCCGATCTCGCGGAACGCCTCGTCCCATCCGATCGGCTCGAACCGGTCACCGACCCGGCGCACCGGTGTGCGCAATCGATCCGGATCGTGGTGCAGCCCACCCATTGCCGTCGCCTTCGGGCAGATATACCCCTGCGAGAGCACATCATCGGGATTGCCCTCGATCCGGGTGACCTGATCATCCTCGACGGTCACCAGAATCCCGCAGTGCGCCTCACACAACGTGCATTGCCGAGCGACGGTGGTAGCACCCATCCCGTGTTCCTCCACACCATTGAGAGAGTTACCGTCTCATCGTAGCGGCGCCTACCGTGGCGGGTACACCGTTCCGATCGAGCCGGACCACGGATTCGTCCGCGCGCGGGATCGATTGCCGTAGCCTCGACCACGGCGCGCCGGTCCGCGAAACCGAACGGTATCGACCGAGACATTCGGAAGTTGGTATGCGCGAAGAGATTTCGTGCCGAATCCGGTCTGCCGAGTGAGATCTCGGCCTTGCTCCGGACCAGCGGCGTCGCGACTGCCGGCATTTCGAGTGCGGTCATCGCGCGGATGACCCGGGCTGCAGCAGCAGGGTCAGCGGTGCATGTAGCCCAGCGTGAACGATGCATCGTCGAGTCGTGGGGCGATCGATTCCCCGCCGAGCGCCTGCCGCAATATCGCTTGTTCGTCCTGAATGACGTGCATTACGGCGTTGATCAGCGCGAGGTGGGTGAACGCCTGCGGGAAATTGCCCCAGTGCCGACCGGTCCGGGGGTCGATCTCCTCGGCGTAGAGGCCCAGGGGGCTGGCGTAGGCGAGCAGTTTCTCGCACAGCTGTTCGGCTCGTGTCTTCTCACCGATCTCCGACAGCGCCGAGACCAGCCAGAACGAGCAGATCGTGAAGGCACCTTCTTCCCCCGCGCAGCCATCGTCGGTTTCACCGACGCGGTAGCGCAATACGAGGCCGTCCTCGGTCAGTTCGTCGGCGATGGCCAACACCGTGTTGCGCACCCGGTCGTCGTCTGGCGGCAGGAAGCGAACCAGCGGGATGAGCAGCGTCGAGGCATCCAGCGCCGTGCTGCCGTAGCACTGGGTGAACACCTGGCGGGAATCGAGGGCGTTCGTGCATATGTCGGCGCGGATTTCGTCTGCCGCCCGTTGCCAGCGATGCGCGCGCTCGAAGTCCTGGTGGATGCGAGCCAGCCGGGCGCCACGATCGGCGGCAACCCAGCACATCACCTTGCTGGAGGTGAAATGCTGGGGCTCCCCGCGTACTTCCCAGATGCCATGGTCGGGCTCGCGCCAGTAGGTGAGAGCGCTTTTGACCGCCCGGCTCAGCACCAACCAGGCTCGCGCGTCGATTCGGTCCCGGTTGCGCGCGTAGAGATAGACCGCGTCCAGCGCAGCACCCCACACATCGTGCTGGCGTTGCCGGTACGCGCCGTTGCCGATGCGCACGGGGCGGGCATTTTCGTAGCCGCGCAGGTGGGTGAGAGTCTGCTCGGTGAGGTCGCTTTCGCCGCCGATGCCGTAGACGATCTGCATATCCTGGACGTCTTCGGTCAAACCGATGATGTAGGAGAAGAAGTCGTTGGCCTCCCAGCTGAAACCCAGCGTGTACAGGCCCCACAGTGCGAAGGCGGAGTCGCGTATCCACGAGTAGCGATAGTCCCAATTGCGTTGTCCGCCTGGTGTTTCGGGTAATGACGTGGTGGCGGCGGCACTGATGGCGCCGGTGGGCGCGAAGGTCAGCCCCTTGAGAGTCAGCGCGCTGCGGGTGAGCTGGGCAGCCCAGGGATGGTCCGGAAACCGCCCACCGGCCAGCCAGTGCCGCCAATGATGGATGGTCCGCAGCAGCCGCGCATCGGCCTCGTCGACGGCGCGCGGCGCGTCACGACTACCCCAGGAGAGCGCGCAAAAGCGTGTGTCGCCCGCCTTCAGCAGGGTGCGGGCCAGCGCATGGGTCCCTTCCAGCCCCAAGCGCACGTCGGTGCTCAGCGTCAGCTGCAGATCGATCCCGTCGGCGCCGGCCTGCGCGGTGTAGTAACTGTCGAGGTACTCCCAATGCGCGCGATGCCTGCCGTAGTCGAAGGACGGCTGGCAGTCGAGCACGAACTGGATTTGCCCGGTCTCACAGTGCACCGTTCGCAGCAGAATGTGCTCGGCGTCGTAGTCGGTGGGGGTTCGGCAATGAGCGCTACGGCCGGGTACCTGGTGTCGCCAGGGCCCGACCAGCAGCACATCGCGGACCGTCGCCCACCCCTCGCCACTGCGCCAACTGGTCTCCATGACCATCGTGCCCGGGACGTAACGGCGATCGGTGGGCACCATGTAGTCGGCGGGGGCGAACCGGAACGAACCGGCGGAACGATCGAGCATGGCCGCGAAGACGCTGGGGGAGTCCATGCGGGGTAGACACATCCATTCGACGGCTCCGCTGGGCGCGATGAGCGCGGTGACCTCGCAGTCGGAGATGAAACCGTAGTCGTCGATGCGTGGGAACGCCGTCGGCCGCGGCATGGGTTCGCTGTCGTCGTCCATGTGTCGCTCCATCGTCGTCTCGGCGCTGAACTCTGAAAGCGATACGGGCTGAGTATGCACCGAAACGACTGTGCTCGGCGACGTTATGTCAATGCCGGCCCTGTGGCCATCAGCGGCGGCGGGATCAGTTTCGTCCAGAATCCACGGCGGACCGCATCCCACAGCTGGACCCCGCGGTCGAGGCGACCGCCCATCGTGATGTGGTGGGACGCGATCGAACAAGAAGACGATGTCCGGGCCATCGCCGGCGCCGATGTGCCGGTTGCCGCGATCGAGGAGGTCTTGCTTGCGCGATTCCAAGCATTCGGTCAGCGGGTGGTGCTGATCGACAGTGAAGGCCGCGTCATCATGGGGACCGATACGGAATTCACGACCGGATCCAAGACGAACCGGATGGACAGCTCCGCTGCGACAGTGCCGATCGAGGCGATGCCGTGGTCGTTGCGGCCGCTCCCAGTTGCGCAGAACAGCGACCCGCCTGCGCTCGATGTCTTCGCGAGCGATTCCCATCGCCCCATAGACCTGCGCGCCCAATTCACGACGCAGGTGAGCGAACGCGTGGGGAAGCGGCGGGATTTTGGGCGGCCGTCTGCGGGCCTCGTGCAGCACCGCTGCCACCAGCCGGTCCCGGGCAGCTCCGGAGGCGAACACCATCTGCCACGGCTGGATGTTGGAGTTCGACGGCGCACGAACAGCCAAGGCAAGCGCCTCGTCCACCAATCGTCTCGGAACCGGTCGATCGGGCAAGAACATCCGTGTCGAATGGCGCTCCCTGACCACTTCCTCGAGGTCGAACATAGACCTCCCTCCAACGCGGGCACTCGATATTGTGGACGTCCTGACGGGAATCCCCGGGCCGCGCCGATGCTCCATCGCGGCGCCCGCGTCAACTCCACAGCGTCACATGCACTTTCGGGCGGAACCGGGTGACACCGACACCGGACCCGCGGATCATCGCCTGGGTGCATCGCGGGGTGGTGATGAACCGCAGCAGTTCCGACACCGCGGGCTGGCGGGTGTCCGGTGGCAAGGTGGTCGCGCACCACTCGTCGGATACCTGAAGGCCGGGTCCCTTGATGTGTCGCAACCGGCCGGTCGCGAGGTCGGAGGACACCGCGAAGCCGATCGTCAAGGTGATGCCTCCGGCACAGCGAACCTCTTCGAGGGCGGCGGCGTCGCTCTGGAAGATCCGCTGGTGTGATTCGGGAATGGCCAACTCGCGCAGCATTGTCGCGATATGCCCGTCGACACTGCCTGCACCGGGGCCCAGCATCCACCGCTGTTCCCGCAGCAGCGCCGGATGCGGTGCGATGTCGGCCAGTGGGCTGTCGGGGCGCGCGACCGAAATGATCTGATACTTCAGAAACGGCCGGGCGGTGATGGTCGAGTCGGTGCCCTCACGCCCGGGCCCCAGCGCGATATCCACCGCACGGGTCTCGATCAGGCTGCGGAACCGACTGGTGGGATGCACACTCAGCTCCACCGACAGATCCTTGGCCCGCGCCGCGAACAGGTCGATGAGGCCGGGCGCGGCATGTTCGGCGAACGCACTCGATGCCGCGATACGCAGCAGCCGTCGGCCGTGCGCCGCCTCGCTCACCTCGATGGCGGTCTGGCGCTGCAGCCCGAGAATCTCGATCGCCCGGCTGGCCAAGCGCAACCCGCCGGGGGTGAACGCCAGACCCGATGCCGCGCGGGTGAACAGCGGGTCGTCGAGTTCCTTGCGCAGCTGGGCGATATGGGTCGAGACACCGGCATCCGACATCCCCAGCTCGCCGGCCGCCGCATGGACGGAGCCGAGCCGCACCACGGTCGAGTAGGCCCGAAGCTGGGCGGGCGTCACGATCCGAGTCTACTTTGGAGGTGGACGCGGCGTCGACGGCTGCATCGCGTCTGGAGGACGCATAATGCAGGACGTGCTCACGGATCTGATGACAACATGGAACGCCGGGGGCACAGCTGGGGTCGCGACGGTCGTGCGGACCTTCCGTTCGTCACCGCGACCGCCCGGTGCCGCCATGGTCGTCGCCCCGGACGGAACGGTCGGCGGTTCGGTTTCCGGTGGCTGCGTCGAGGGCGCGGTCTACGAACTCGCCACCGATGTCATCCGGACCGGCTCTCCGGTGCTGCAGCGATACGGCTTCTCCGACGAGGACGCATTCGCTGTCGGTCTCACCTGCGGCGGCATCATCGACATCTTCGTCGAAGCGGTCTCGCGGGAGACGTTTCCGGAACTCGGCGAGGTCGCCGCGGATATCGCCGAGCACCGGCCGGTCGCGGTTGCGACCGTCATCGAGCACCCCGACACCGCCCGGGTAGGGCGTCGGCTGCTGATCCGGCCGAACGACGCGCACGGCGCGCTGGGGTCGGCGCGCGCCGACGATGCGGTCATCGATGACGCACGCGGGCTGCTCGCGGCGGGCCGCACCGAAGTGCTGTCCTATGGTCCGGACGGGCAGCGCCGCGGCGAGGGCATGAGTGTTTTCGTCGCCAGTTATGCCCGGCAACCGCGGATGCTGGTGTTCGGGGCGATCGATTTCGCCGCCGCCGTCGCCCAGCAGGGATCGTTCCTCGGCTACCGGGTGACGGTGTGCGACGCGCGACCGGTCTTCGCCACCTCCGCCCGGTTCCCGACCGCCGACGAGGTCGTCGTCGACTGGCCGCACCGCTACCTGGCCGCGCAGATCGCGGCCGGCGCGGTCGATTCGCAAACCGTCGTGTGCGTGCTGACCCACGATCCCAAGTTCGACGTTCCGCTGCTCGAGGTGGCACTGCGCGCACCGCAGATCGGCTATGTCGGTGCCATGGGCTCGCGCCGCACACACGACCAGCGGCTGGGCCGGCTGCGACAGGCAGGCCTCACCGACGAACAACTCACCCGCCTCGCCAGCCCGATCGGGCTGGATCTGGGCGGGCGGACACCGGAAGAGACGGCGGTGTCCATCGCGGCCGAGATCATCGCACGACGCTGGGGCGGACACGGCGGCGCACTGAGCGGAACCGGCGGCCGGATCCACCACACGACCAGCGCGAACAGCGAATTAAGTGATTCCTTAAATCGGTCTTGACGGTGGCATCAGCGGGGCCGAGGCTTGGCCCATTCCCACCGATGTGAGGTCGATCACATGCAAGTTCCTGGGCCATTCGAATACGAGCGCGCAACGGGCGTGGATCACGCCGTCGCACTACTGGACCGGCTCGGGGAGGAGGCGCGCATCGTCGCGGGCGGGCACAGCCTGTTGCCGATGATGAAGCTGCGGCTGGCCAATCCGGAATATCTCATCGACATCAACGACCTGGCCGCCGAACTGGGCTACATCGTCACAGATCCGACCCTGGTGCGCATCGGCGCGATGGTCCGGCATCGGCATGTACTGGAATCCGACGACCTCGCCACGGTGTGCCCGATCTTCCGTGACGCCGAGCGCGTGATCGCCGACCCGATCGTACGCAACCGCGGCACCATCGGTGGCTCACTGTGTCAGGCCGATCCCGCCGAAGATCTGTGCACTGTCTGCACGGTCCTCGGTGCCACCTGCCTGGTGCGCGGACCGTCCGGCGACCGAGAGATCGCGATGGACGACTTCCTCGTCGGCCCGTACGAACCCGCCATGTCGCACAACGAACTTCTGATCGAGATCCGAATCCCGGTGCGGCATCGGACATCGAGCGCCTACGCGAAGGTGGCGCGTCGCGTCGGCGACTGGGCGATCGCGGCGGCCGGCGCGACGGTGACCCTGCGCGGCGAGGCGATAGCGGCCGCACGGATCGGCCTGACCGCGGTCGACCCCGATCCGGCGGCGCTGGCCTCCTCGGTGGACGTGCTCATCGGTGAGCCGCCCACCGAGAAGGTCTTCGCGGAAGCGGGCCGCCGGGCGAGCGCGGCGTGCTCACCTGTCTCCGATGCGCGCGGCAGCGCGGATTACAAACGCCATCTCGCGTCCGAACTGACGATTCGCGTGCTGCGCACCGCGGTCGATCGCGTACTGAATCACCCTGCGCCGGAAGGGAATCAGCCATGCAGGTAACCATGACCGTCAACGGCGAGCCGGTGACCGCGCAGGTCGAGCCACGCACCCTGCTCGTGCACTTCCTGCGAGATCAGTTGCGCCTCACCGGAACCCACTGGGGCTGTGACACCAGCAACTGCGGCGCCTGTGTCGTGGAGGTCGACGGCGAACCAGTGAAGTCGTGCACGATGCTGGCCGTCATGGCCGGCGGTCGTGCGGTGCGCACCGTCGAGGGACTCGAGGTGGACGGCCGGCTCGATCCCGTGCAAGAGGGTTTCATGCAGTGCCACGGGTTGCAATGCGGATTCTGCACGCCCGCCATGATGATCACCGCCCGCGCCCTGCTCGACCGCAACCCGAACCCCGACGAGCAGACCATCCGCGAGGCGATCTCGGGTCAGATCTGCCGCTGCACCGGATACACCACCATCGTGCGGTCGATCCAGTGGGCCGCGGCGAAACAACGCGGCGAAGCGGTCGAGCCCGAACCCGCCGCCCCACCTACACCGGTAGGGACCCCGTCATGACAGCCGTCGAATCCCGGCCCGAAGACCGTGTCGACAACGACCACAAGCCGTGCGGTCACGGCAGGATGCTGCGCAAAGAGGATCCGCGGTTCATCCGCGGACACGGCAATTACGTCGACGACGTATCGCTGCCCGGCATGCTGCATTTGGCGATCCTGCGTTCCCCGTTCGCGCACGCCCGGATCGTGAGCGTCGATATCTCCGCGGCACAAGCACATCCGAAGGTCAGGGCGGTTGTCACGGGTGCGGATCTGGCGGCGAAGGGACTGGCCTGGATGCCGACGCTGTCCAACGATGTGCAAGCGGTGCTGGCCACCGACAAGGTCCGGTTCCAGGGCCAAGAGGTGGCCTTCGTCGTCGCCGAGGACCGCTATTCAGCCCGGGATGCGTTGGAACTCATCAACGTCGACTACGAGATGCTCGATCCGGTGATCGACGCCCGGACCGCGCTGGCACCCGGGACGCCGGTGATCCGCGACGATCTCGAGGGCAAACGCGACAACCACTGCTTCGACTGGGAGACCGGCGACGCCGCCGCGACCGATGCGGTGTTCGCGCGCGCCGATGTGGTCGTGAAACAAGAGATCGTCTATCCGCGAGTGCATCCCGCCCCGATGGAGACCTGCGGTGCCGTCGCGGATCTCGATCCCGTGACGGGCAAGCTCACCCTGTGGTCGACGAGTCAGGCACCACATGCCCACCGCACCCTCTACGCGTTGGTGGCCGGGCTGCCCGAGCACAAGATCCGGGTGATCTCACCCGATATCGGCGGTGGGTTCGGCAACAAAGTACCCATCTATCCGGGATACGTGTGCGCCATCGTCGGGTCACTGTTGCTGGGCAAACCGGTGAAGTGGATGGAGGATCGCAGCGAGAACCTCACCAGCACCGGATTCGCCCGCGACTACATCATGGTCGGCGAGATCGCCGCCACCGCCGAAGGCAAGATCCTGGCCATCCGGTCGACCGTCCTCGCCGATCACGGCGCCTTCAACGGCACCGCCGCGCCGTTGAAGTATCCGGCCGGCTTCTTCGGCGTCTTCACCGGCAGCTACGACATCGAGGCCGCCTACTGCAAGATGACCGCGGTCTACACGAACAAGGCCCCCGGCGGCGTCGCCTACGCGTGCTCGTTCCGGATCACCGAGGCCGTCTACTTCGTCGAGCGGTTGGTCGATTGCCTCGCCCACGAACTGAAGATGGACCCGGCCCAACTGCGGCTGCGCAATCTCCTTCGCCCCGAGCAGTTCCCGTACACCTCCAAAACCGGCTGGGTCTATGACTCCGGCGACTACGAGAAGACCATGCGCCTGGCGATGGACATGATCGGCTACGACGCCTTGCGAAAGGAGCAGCAGGACAAGCGCGCCCGCGGCGAGCTGATGGGCATCGGGATGTCCTTCTTCACCGAGGCCGTCGGTGCGGGTCCGCGCAAGGATATGGACATCCTCGGACTCGGGATGGCCGACGGGTGCGAGCTGCGCATCCATCCGACCGGCAAAGCCGTTGTGCGCATCGCGGTGCAGACCCAGGGGCAAGGGCACGAGACGACCTTCGCCCAGATCGTCGCCGAAGAACTCGGCATCCCGCCGGAGGATATCGACGTGGTGCACGGCGATACCGATCAGACTCCGTTCGGCCTGGGCACCTACGGCAGCCGCTCGACACCGGTCTCGGGCGCCGCAGCCGCACTGGTGGCGCGCAAGGTGCGCGACAAGGCGCGGATCATCGCATCCGGCATGCTCGAGGTCTCCATCGCCGACCTCGAGTGGGAAAAGGGCTCGTTCCACGTCAAGGGCGATCCGTCCGCGGCCGTGACGATCCAGCAGATCGCGATGCGCGCACACGGCGCCGGAGATCTGCCCGAAGGCATCGAGGGCGGACTCGACGCGCAGATCTGCTACAACCCGGAGAATCTCACCTACCCCTACGGTGCGTATTTCTGCGTCGTCGACATCGACCCAGGGACAGCCGTAGTGCAGGTGCGGCGCTTCCTCGCCGTCGACGACTGCGGCACCCGGATCAATCCGATGATCATCGAGGGCCAAGTGCACGGCGGCATCACCGACGGCATCGGCATGGCGCTGATGCAGATCATGGCCTTCGACGAGGACGGCAACTGCCTGAGCGGATCCCTGATGGACTACCTCATCCCGACCGCACTCGAAGTTCCGCACTTGGAGACCGGCTACACGGTCACCCCTTCACCGCACCACCCGATCGGCGCGAAAGGCATCGGCGAATCGGCCACGGTCGGATCGCCGGCAGCGGTGGTCAACGCCGTGGTGGATGCGTTGGCGCCGTTCGGAGTTCGCCACGCCGACATGCCGCTGACGCCGTCGCGGGTGTGGGAAGCGATGCAGGGGCGGGCCACACCGCCGATCTGAGTAGGTACCGGCCATGGGATCACCGATGAAGATGAGCGAGCGCGCACAGCAATTGGTTCGCACCCGGACTCCGTTCGTGCACGCGACCGTCGTGCGCGCGCAGCAACCGACCTCCGCGCACGCCGGAGACGAAGCGATCCTGTTGCAGAACGGAACGATCGAAGGGTTCGTCGGCGGCCAGTGCGCCCAGAACTCGGTCCGCAAGGCGGCGCTGGGCGCCCTGCAATCGCACGAGAGTGTGCTACTGCGCGTGCTGCCCGACGGTGACCTGCAGTTTCCCGAAGCACCCGGCGCGGCGGTCGTGGTGAATCCCTGTCTGTCCGGCGGCGCGTTGGAGATATTCCTCGAGCCGCGGATCCCGGCACCGCTGGTGTGCATCTGCGGCGCGACACCCATCGCCGACGCCTTGGCCGACATGTGCGAACTGGTCGGATTCGGAGTGCAGCGCAGTGTCGCCGGAACCGACTCACCGGATTCGCTGGCCGATACGACGGCGATGGTGATCGCCAGTCACGGTGGCCCCGAAGCCGAGCTGATCCGAGCCGCGCTCGATGCGGGTCTGGGCTATATCGGGTTGGTGGCCAGCAGGATTCGGGGGGCGTCGATTCTCGACGAACTCGAATTGACCGACGCCGAGCGGGCGCGCGTGCGCACCCCGGTGGGTTTGCCGATCGGCGCCAAAACCTCCGCGGAGATCGCCGTCTCGATTGTCGCGCAAGTGATCCAGGCGATCCGCAAAGACGGATTGGCCGTGACACCCCGCACGATGGATGTCGCGGTCGAGGTGCTCGATCCGGTGTGCGGCATGATCGTGACGGTCGGGCCGGACACACCGCATCTCACCATCGGCGATGTCGACCACTGGTTCTGCAGCTCCGGCTGCCGCACCTCCTTCGCGAAGACGAGCTCATGACAATCGAGTTCGTCACCGCAGTCGTACTCGCCGCAGGAGCTTCACGCCGCCTCGGCACTGCGAAACAGCTACTGCCGTACCGGAATACGACGGTCCTCGGCGCCACCCTCGACGTGGTGCGTACCTGCGCTTTCGACCAGATCATCGTCACCCTCGGCGGCGCGGCCACAGCGATCCGGCAGCAGGTCGATCTCGCCGGACTGGAGGTGGTGATGGCCGAGGACTTCGGTTCGGGCTGTTCGTCGTCGTTGCGTTCGGCCCTGCCCCTGGTGCACCCCCGTGCCGCCGGAATTGTGCTGATGCTCGGGGATCAACCGGGTCTGTCGGCGGCAACGGTCGAGCGATTGATCGCCGAAGGAAAGTCCACGGCGATCACGGTCTGCCGCTACCACGACGGTATCGGGCATCCATTCTGGCTGAGTCGCAGCGTATTCGGCGAGTCGGCCCGATTGCGCGGCGACAAAGCCGTGTGGAAGCTCATCGAGTCCGGCCGCGTCCCGGTGTCCGGACTCGACGTCGACGCAGCGATGCCCTTGGATGTGGACACCTGGGACGACTACGAGCGCCTGCGCGCCGCCACGTCGCCATGATGTCGCCGTTCGACGATATCGAGGACGTGGTCCGACGATTCGACGCCGACGACTACCTGCTCGATACCGGGACCGCCGCCGCCGTCTATCTGGCCACCACGTTGGGTCGGCCGCTGCTGCTGGAAGGCGAACCAGGAGTGGGCAAGACAACGGCAGCCAAAACCCTGGCCACCGTGCTCGACGCACCACTGATCCGCCTGCAGTGCTACGAGGGACTCACCGTGAGCGAAGCGCTGTACGACTGGAACTACCAGCGTCAACTGCTCAGCATCCGGCTCGCCGAGGCGCGCGGCGCCGACCTCACCGAAGCCGAGCTGTTCACCGAGGCATTCCTGGTCGACCGCCCGATCCTGCGCTGTGCCCGATATCGCGGCCCTACACCCCCGGTGCTGCTGATCGACGAAATCGACCGCGCCGACGACGAATTCGAAGCGCTGCTGCTCGAATTCCTCGGTGAGGCCACGGTGACCGTACCCGAACTCGGGACCTTCGCCGCCGAACACCCGCCGCTGGCGGTGCTGACCTCCAACCGCAGTCGCGACCTGCACGACGCGCTGCGGCGGCGCTGCCTCTACCACTGGATCGACTACCCGGAGCCGACCCGCGCGGTCGCGATCGTGCGACGCACCGTGCCCGGGGCAACCGACGCGCTGATCGAACACGCCACCCGATTCGTCGGCCGCGCCCGCGACCTCGACCTCGACAAGCCGCCCGGCGTCGCCGAAACCATCGACTGGATCGCCGCGCTGGCAACACTCGACGTCGCCGATCTCACCGCACCGGAGGCGCTCGCGGCGCTCAGCGCACTGGCGAAGACACCCGACGACCGAGCCACCGTGCACACGGCATTCATCGAATACACCCGAAGCCTGGCCACCGGATGAGAGGGACACTCCGATGAAGATCGCCAACGAATTCACCGTCAACGCACCCGTCGAGCAGGCATGGCAGGTGCTGACCGACCTCGAACAGGTGGTCCCGCTCATGCCCGGCGCACAGATGGTCGGCTGGCAGGGACAGGACTTCCTCGGCAAACTGAAGGTCAAAGTCGGCCCGGTGACCAGCGAATTCACCGGGAAAGCGAACTTCGTCGAGCGCGACGAACACGACCATCGCGCCGTCATCAACGGCACCGGCCGCGATGCACGCGGATCCGGAAACGCGGCGGCGACCATCACCACGCAACTGCGCGAAGACGGCGGCAAGACCCGCGTCACCGTGGACACCGACCTCAAGATCGTCGGCAAGCTCGCCCAACTCGGCAGCGGAGTGCTGCAGCAGGTGTCCGAGAAACTCCTCGGCCAATTCGTGACGTCCCTCGAAGCGAAACTCGCGGCGAGCGATTCGGCCGCCCCAGTGGTTGGGCCCGACAGCCCAGAGATGCGGCCGCAGCCGGTCACACAAACCGAACCGGCACCACTGGACCTCGTCGATCTCGCCGGACCCGCGATGATCAAGAAGTACGCGCCCGCGATCGCGCTCGCGCTGGCGTCCGTGCTCGCAATCATCCTGCTACGCAGACGGATGCGCGGGAAGCGATGACACGCGCGGCAATGCTGCGCGGAGTCGATCTGGCCGCATTCGCTGTCGCGGTGGTCGCACGGCTGCGCCGTGGTGGCGTCGCGGTCGCACCGAGCGGGCCCGCGCTGTTCGTACAAGCCTTGCGCCGCATGCCACCGTGGTCGCGCACCGAACTCTACTGGGCCGCGCGACTCACACTCGTCGATCGCATGCAGGACCTCACCGCCTTCGACGCGGTCTTCGCCACGGTGTTCGCCGATGCGGTGCTCGGTGTGGACCCGCCGAGCCGAACGCACCGACTGCCCACCGAACACATGTCGGCCCCGAGTACGGGCGGTCGGGGGCAGAGTCGGCAAGGCGGTGTGGTCCCTTGGGCGACACTGCAATCAGGGACCGGCACCGACCGATCGACCGACAAAGGTGTGACGGTGCCGGACGCACTGCCGAGCAGATTCGCGGCACGAGCACAGGAACCGTTCGACCACTTCGATCCCGACGATCTGCGCACGGTCGGTGCCTGGCTCGAGCAGGCATCGGCGCACTGGCCACAACGCCGCAGCAGGCGGTATGAAAACCAACCACACGGCAAACGGATCGACTTCCGGGCCACGATGCACAACTCCCGCCGCACCGGCTGGGAGTCGGCGGTCCTGGTCCGCACCCGTCCCCGTAGCCGCCCGCGCCGAATCGTCATGATCTGTGACGTCAGCCGCTCCATGCGACCGTATTCGACGATCTACCTACACCTGATGCGAGCCGCGATGCAGCGCCGCACACCCGATCGACCCGAGGTATTCGCCTTCTCCACCTCGCTGACCAGGCTGACCCCGGTGCTGGCACACCGTTCCCCGGATGTCGCGGTGGCCAGGGCCAACGACAAGGTGATCGACCGCTACGGCGGCACGCATATCGGACGGTGCCTCGGCACACTGCTCACGACCGCGTCCGGTAACGCGGTACGCGGCGCCGTCGTCGTCATCGCCTCGGACGGCTGGGACAGCGACACCCCCGATGTCCTCGCCCGAGCGATGGCCCGGATCCGACGCCGGGCTTGGCGCGTGATCTGGCTCAATCCCCGCGCGGGCGACTCCCGATTCCAGCCGACCACCGGTGCGATGGCGGCGGCCCTGCCGTACTGCGACATCATGATGCCCGCACACACGCTGGCGGGTATGCACGAGTTCCTGCAAGCCCTGGCATCGGCGAACTGAACCCAAAAGGGTCATACCGGAGTAATCGGGAGCCGGAGCGCGCCCGGCGCCGACTCCGGCACCACCGGATTCTTCGGCGCGATCGCATCGATCCGCCGATACGGCGCACCCAGCCGCGGACGCTGATCATGTTCACCTTTGTTCGGCCACAACGACATCGCGCGCTCGGCCTGCGCGGTGATGGTCAGCGACGGGTTCACCCCGAGATTCGCCGAGATCGTCGAACCGTCCACAATGTGCAGCCCCTCGTAACCGTAGAGCCGCTGATACGGGTCGACCACGCCGGCATCGGGGGAGTCGCCGATCACACAGCCACCGATGAAGTGCCCGGTGATCGGAACATCGGCCATCTCGGTCCAGGAGCCCTGCGGAATGCCGTTGATCTTCTCGGCGACCCGCCGCGCGACCTCGTTGCCCTCCGGAATCCACGCCGGAGGCGCTTGTCCCGCACCGGGTTTGGTGGTCATCCGCTTACCGAACAGACCGCGCTTGTTATAGGTGATGATCGAATTGTCGACGTTCTGCATGACCAGCAGCCCGATCATCCGTTCGGACCAGTGCGCCGGATTGTGCATGCGCAGCAGATCCCGCCGATACCGCACCATCTCCCGCAGACCGAGCACCCAGCGACGCTTACCCTCCTGCCCGTCGACCAGCACCGTCGTCAACAGACCGATGAAATTGCTGCCCTTGCCATAACGCACCGGCTCCACATGGGTGTAGGCGTTGGGATGGATCGAGGAGGTGATAGCGACACCCCTGGTGAAATCCGAATCCCTGTCTCGTGTTCGCGCCGCCAGCACCGCCTCGGAATTCGTGCGCGCCAGATGACCCAGGCGCGGCGAAATATTCGGCAGCACACCACGATCCCGCAGATTGTGCAGCAGCTGCTGGGTGCCCAGCGCGGCCGCGGAGAACACCACCTGATCGGCGGTCAAGGTCTGCTTCGCCTTGCGAACCCAGCGCCCGGTGCGCACGGTATCGACCGCATACCCGCCACCGGACAGTGGCCGCACCGACACCGCGGTCGTCAACGGATGCACGGTCGCGCCCGCCTGCTCCGCCAGATACAGATAGTTTTTCACCAGGGTGTTCTTCGCCCCGTGCCGACACCCGGTCATGCACTCACCACAGTGCGTGCACGAGCGCCGCTCGGGTCCGATACCACCGAAGAACGGATCCGCGACCGCAGCCCCGGGCCGAGTCTCCTTATCCGCGAACAACACTCCGACCGGCGTGCGACGGTAGGTATCGCCGATACCCATATCCTCGGCGACCGCCCGCAGCACCCGATCCGACGGCGTCGTCGCCGGATTGGTCGTCACCCCCAGCATGCGCTTGGCCTGGTCGTAATGCGGCGCCAGCTCGGACTTCCAATCGGTGATATGCGCCCACTGCTCATCGCCGTAGAAGGTATCCGGCGCCTCGTACAGCGTGTTCGCGTAAACCAGCGAACCGCCACCGACACCCGCACCGCTCATGATGAAGGTGTCGTTCAGCAGCGTCATCCGCTGAATACCGAAGCAGCCCAATTTCGGCGCCCACAGATACTCGCGCAGATGCCAGGAGTTCTCAGCGAATTCGTCATCGGCGAAGCGCCGCCCCGTCTCCAGGACACCCACCCGATAGCCCTTCTCGGTCAACCGCAGCGCGCTGACACTGCCACCGAAACCGGAACCGATCACCAGCACGTCATAGTGCGTCATGGGATCACCTTCCGGTCCGAACCAGCTCGTAGTCGCGGACATCGAAATGCGTCCGCTTGTCGTATTCACTCATCCGGCCCGGCCAGTTCGCCGTCACCCGGCCACTGGCCTCCCGATACCAACTGGTGCACTTGGTCCACACCGTGTGTTCGAGCCGCCCCTGGATCTCCTCGTCGAACCGCGCCTCCACCTCCGGCCGCACCGACAGATAACCACCGACCTCGCGCAGGTGCTCCACCGCTTGGCGCAGGTAACGCGCCTGCCGCTCGTGCATGTAGATGATCGAACCCGCACCGAGGTTGGTATTCGGCCCGTACATGATGAACATATTCGGAAAATGCGGCACGGTGAGGCCCTTGTAGGCCCGCGCACCGCCCGACCACACCTCGCGCAACTCCTTACCACCGATCCCGCGAATCGCCATGGGCGCCAAGAACTCCGTGGCCTTGAATCCGGTGCAATGCACGATCACATCGACCTCGTACAGCGTGCCGTCCTCGGTGCGCACACCGGTCGGCGTGATCTCGGCGATATGCGAGGTCTCCACGTGCACATTCGGCTGCGCCACCGCCGGGTAATAGTTGCTCGCCATCAGCCCGCGCTTACAGCCGGCCTCGTAATCCGGCGTCATCTTCGCCAGCAGTTCGGGATCAGAGATCTGCGAAGCCCGATGCCGGTCCGCCCACCCCGAGATCACATCGGCGATGCGGCCGTTGCCCTCCAGTCCCGAACTCACCAACTCGTAGAACGAATACCAGCCGAACCGCTCCGCGCGCTGGATCAGCGGGAACTTCGTCACGATCGACAGCTTGTCCAGCGCACTGAGTTTCGGTGGCGCGTAATAGCTTTCGATCTTCGGAATGATCCACGGCGCCGACCGCTGGAACACCGTCAACTGCCCGACCCTCGGCTGAATCGCCGGAATGATCTGAATCGCACTCGCACCGGTGCCGATGATCGCGACCCGCTTACCGGACAGCTCGACCTCGTGATCCCAGCGCGCCGAATGGAACGCATCCCCGGTGAACGAATCCATACCCGCAATATTCGGCCACACCGGACGCGAAAGCTGACCTACCGCAGGCACAAAGACATCCGCCTCGAGCAGCTCACCCGCGGTCGTGCGCACCTGCCAGATGCCACGGTCGGCATCGAAGTCCGCCGAGTCGACCTCGACACCGAAACGCATGTGCTTGTCGAGATCGTAGCGGCGCGCGACATCATGCATGTAGGTGAGGATGTCGGGCTGTTCGGCGAAACGCTTCGGCCAGTGCGCATTAGGTGCGAAGGAGAACGAGTACAGATCCGATGGTGCGTCACAGGCGGCACCGGGATACGTATTGTCCCGCCAGACTCCGCCGAGCCCGTCGGCCTTGTCGATAATGGCGAAAGCGTCGTGGCCGCGGCGCTTCAGCTCCAGCGCAGCCGCGAGGCCGCCGAATCCGGCGCCGACGATGAGCACGGACGGAGTGCTAGTCATGTCGACAACTGTATGAACGGTGACACAGTTGCCGGGAGAGCACCGCGGCCAGGAAATCAACATTTTCGGCCATAGAGTGGTGCTTCATTCGTCACTGTGACGATTTACGGTGGGATCGGGTTATACGGGTTTTGCATGAGGGCACTGCTTGATGATTGGATCTGTTTTGCGGGTGCCAGAAGCCAATCCGACTGGCCACACCTTGCACAGCACCTTTAAATCGTCACGTGACGATTTAAAGGTGCTGACGGATACAGAGGGGAGCCGGGCTCAAACGGTCGAGATCCGAGGGTTCCGGCGGATCCAACGTTCTTCCGTCAGAATCCATGATCGCCCGAAATATTTACATCAGCAGAATCGGGCAACAAGGGGACACCGCGCATTCGCAGCACATGTTCCGTGCGCAGGAGTCGCCGGTAGCCGGCCAGCCGCTCAGCAGGCAGAGTCCCGAAATCCCATACATGCCAACGTCATACAACACGAGCCGCCCACTCCCAGCCCCTCCGTTGTAACGCCGATAATCAACATTATGTCAAGTAAACGTCATGACGATCGCCGCTCACAGTTCATCCGCCGCTCCCCTCCCAATAACCACAACCTCGAACCGGCAGCGGATTGTGGGGTTCGGCAGGGTGCGGCAGGATCCGGAGACCAGCCGAAGCTGTGGATCGTCTCGAGATTTCGGAAAACCCTCCCCGTGGAGACTTGAATGAGTCATACTCTTGAATGTGTCCACGACTCCGGAATTCGAGCGTATGTTGCGCGGGGTGTCGCTGCGCGTGACGGCGCCGCGGATTGCCGTGCTGACTGCCGTGCACGAGCATCCGCACTCCGATACGGACTCGATCCTCGGTCATGTACGCGCGACGGTCGGTGCGGTATCCCATCAGGCGGTATACGACGTGTTGCGCGCGCTGACGGCCACCGGTCTGCTGCGGCGCATCCAGCCAATGGGATCCATCGCGCGCTACGAAACGCGAGTCGGCGATAACCATCACCATGCGGTGTGCCGCTCGTGCGGCGTCATCGCCGATGTCGACTGCGCCGTCGGCGAGGCTCCCTGCCTGACCGCATCACACGACAGCGGATTCGTACTCGATGAGGCCGAGGTCATCTATTGGGGCCTGTGCCCCGACTGCTCGGCAGCGCAAATGTCCGGATCACACCCGTGATCACAGCCCGATTCACTCACTCCCCCGAAAGGAATTGCCGTGCCTGAAGAACATCCGCCCATCGGAGAGGCCAATACCGAACCCGCCGCCGGTGGTTGCCCCGTCACCGGTCGCCTCAAGTCCCCAGCCGAAGGCGGAAGCAACCGTGACTGGTGGCCGAACCAGCTCAACCTCGAGATCTTGCAGAAGAACCCGGCCGTAGCCAACCCGATGGACGCGGATTTCGACTACGCCGCGGAATTCAAAACCCTCGATCTGGCTGCCGTGAAGGCCGACATCGTGGAGGTTATGACCACCTCCCAGGACTGGTGGCCCGCCGACTTCGGTCACTACGGACCGTTCTTCATCCGGATGGCCTGGCATGCCGCGGGCACCTACCGGATCAGCGACGGCCGTGGCGGAGCCGGTGCGGGTATGCAGCGTTTCGCCCCGCTCAACAGCTGGCCGGACAACGGAAACCTCGACAAGGCCCGGCGCCTGCTGTGGCCGGTCAAGAAGAAGTACGGCAAGAAGCTCTCCTGGGCCGACCTCATGGTCTACGCGGGCAATGTGGCACTCGAAGACATGGGCTTTCCGACCTTCGGTTTCGGTGGCGGCCGCGTCGACCAGTGGGAGCCCGAGGAGGACGTGTACTGGGGTCCCGAGCAGACCTGGCTCGGCGACGAACGCTACACCGGCACCCGCGACCTCGAAAACCCCTTGGCCGCAGTCCAAATGGGTCTGATCTACGTCAACCCTGAAGGCCCCAACGGCAATCCGGATCCGCTCGCCGCGGCCGTCGACATCCGCGAGACGTTCCGCCGCATGGCCATGAACGACATCGAGACGGCGGCCCTGATCGTGGGTGGCCACACCTTCGGCAAGACCCACGGCGCCGGCGATGCCGGACTCGTCGGTCCCGAGCCCGAGGCCGCCCCGCTCGAAGAGCAGGGCCTGGGCTGGACGAGTGCCTTCGGCACCGGTGTCGGCAAAGACGCGATCACCAGCGGCCTGGAAGGCACCTGGACACCCACCCCGACCAAGTGGGACAACAGCTTCCTCGAGACCCTGTACGGCTACGAGTGGGAGCTGACCAATAGTCCCGCCGGTGCGAATCAGTGGATCCCCAAGGACGGCGCGGGCGCCGGCACCGTGGTCGATGCCCACGACCCGTCGAAGTCCCACACTCCGGTCATGCTGACGACGGACCTCTCGCTGCGGATCGACCCGATCTACGAGCAGATCACCCGTCGCTGGCTCGAGCACCCCGAAGAGCTCACCGCGGAGTTCGGCAAGGCTTGGTACAAGCTGACCCACCGCGATATGGGACCGAAGGTCCTTTACCTCGGGCCGGAGGTGCCGGAGGAGACGCTGCTGTGGCAGGACCCGGTCCCGGCCGCTGACTACGACCTCGTCGGGGCCGCCGATATCGCCGCACTCAAGAGCCAGATCCTGGCCTCGGGTCTGACTGTCGCGCAGCTCGTTTCGACCACGTGGGCGGCGGCAGCGTCGTTCCGCGGCAGCGACAAGCGCGGTGGCGCCAACGGCGGACGCATCCGCCTGCAGCCGCAGGCCGGCTGGGACGGCAACGAGCCCGACGAACTCGCCCAGGTGGTACGCGTGCTCGAGGGCATCCAGGAATCCTTCAACTCCGCCCAGACCGGCAACACCCGGGTGTCCTTCGCCGACCTCGTCGTGCTCGGTGGTGCCGCGGCCGTCGAGCAGGCAGCCAAGGCTGCCGGCTACGACGTCGAGGTGCCGTTCACCCCAGGTCGCACCGACGCCACCCAAGACCAGACCGATGTGGAGTCCTTCTCCGCGCTCGAGCCCAGCGCGGACGGTTTCCGCAACTACCTCGGGAAGGGTAACCGGCTCCCGGCCGAGTACCTGCTGATCGACCGGGCGAACCTGCTCACCCTCAGCAGCCCCGAGTTGACCGTCCTCATCGGTGGTCTGCGTGTCCTCGGCGCGAACCACAAGCAGTCGCCGCTGGGCGTATTCACCGAGAACCCGGGATCGTTGACCAACGACTTCTTCGTGAACCTGCTCGACATGGGCACGAAGTGGGAGCCGTCGGCCACCGATGACGGAACCTACGAGGGCAAGGACCGCGCCACCGGTGCGGTCAAGTGGACCGGCAGCCGCGCCGACCTGGTCTTCGGGTCGAACTCGCAGCTGCGCGCCCTCGCGGAGGTCTACGCGACCGACGACTCGAAGGAGAAGTTCGTCAACGACTTCATCGCCGCGTGGGTCAAGGTGTCGAACCTGGACCGGTTCGACCTGGTGTGATGAAGGAGGAATGACCGCCCGCCAAGGACGGTCGTCCTCGTCCGGCACCCCCGCGAACTCCCATAGTTCGCGGGGGTGCCTTCATCCGAAGGTCACTTCCTTTGCCGCGACGACGGCCGCTGTGCGCGACGGCGCCGTCTGATACCGCCAGTACAGATTCGTGTGGTCGATCACCTGCTCCGGCGATGGCGCACCCCATCGGCTCTTGTCGAATGTCGTATGCCCGTCACTGACCAGCGTCACGTCGTAGCCGCGGACGAAAGCACCATGGATGGTGGATCGGATGCAGGCATCGGTCTCCGCACCGGTCACAACGAGATGTCCCACCCTGGCCTTCGCCAGTATCTCCGCCAGCTCGGTGTCCTCGAACGAATCACCGAACTCCTTGTGCACCAACGGTTCCGACTCCGCACGCACCAACTCCGGAACGTATTCCCACGCCACGGTCCCCGGCACGAGCTCCTCACTCGAGTGCTGCACCCAGACGATCGGAACACCGTCCTCGCGGGCCTTCTCGACGAGCGTGCTGATATTCGCCACGACGGCGTCTCGCTGAAATGCCTCGGCCACAACACCGTTCTGCACGTCTATCACCATCAAGGCGGTGTTGGGTCGATCCGACAGCGTGGTCATGTCTCCTCCTGCTGGTCGAGCTACGCGTACCCCCACTCAACTACGAACCCACCCCCCCGGCCAACCCCACAGGTGGCGAAGGTCAGCAGCAGACAGTAATCGGTCCCATCGTGATCCTGTGCGTGGTCAGCCTTTTCGCATTCGTCGCCGCGCTGCGTGTGTTCTATGCACTGGAATCGGATCTGCACACCCTCGATCGCATTGTGAATCCGCGTTCGCGGCGCTCCGCATAGCAATTCCAAAGGTTTCCCAAAGGACCTCAGCAGATTTCGTGACTACTCTCGAAGCTGTTTGGAATGCCACTGTCCCTGGGGGCGCCGTGAAAGAGCAGCGGACACAGGTCTATGCATCGGTCGTGGAGTTCGTCGAGAACTACCTGGCCCAGGTCTATCGGCGCAAAGTGGCCGACAACGGTCTGGCCTGGTGCCCGGAATGGTGGCGGCACACCGAGGCTGTGGCGCGGCTGGAGGCGCTCTGGCAATCCTGGGAACTCTATCGACTCAACGCCGAATTGGGCCTGTCGCTATGGTTTCTGGACCATGCCGACAGTCATATGAACGTATTGTTCGACCCCAACGGACCGTTCGCCGGCTGTTCCATGCACAATGGACACACCGATCGCGTCTGGCCGCTTTCGGTGAAATCCCCTCCTCCCGATACATTTTCATCGGCTGGTTAGTCTCGTTTGTTCGAAATGGGTTGTGGTCAACTAACCTTCATGTAGTGCTAGGACATTCACATGCGACCAGTGGCGCTTTCGCCTGGTCGGTAGCAGCGGCTACGCTGCCCATCTCGGCGTTGGTCTATCCGGTATTGCCAACCGGTGACGCGCATCTCGGTGCCGTCGAGGTATTGCTCGGTACCTTCCTGACGGCTGGGGCCGCGCTGCTGCCCGATGCGGACCATCCGAACGGCACCATCGCGCATGTGCTCGGCCCCATCTCCTATCACCTGTGCCGCTTGATTTCCTGGATCTCCGGTGGACATCGGCACGCCACACACTCGTTCGCCTTCGTCATCGCCGTCGCCTACGGGACCTGGGCGGGTGAGCATTGGCTCGGCAGATATTTCACACTCGGTTTGGTGTTCTTCCTGCTCGCGCTGGCGGTACGGGCACTGCATCTGTGCCCCTCCGGTGAGGGCATCGAGGCATGGGGGACGGTCATAATCGTCGCCGCGGCAGGGACGTTCGCGATGGATCACTGGATTGCCGATAAACCGGCGTGGTTACCGTTCGCTGTCGGACTCGGAGCACTGGCCCACCTCGCCGGTGATTGCCTCACCGATAAGGGGTGCCGACTGTTCTGGCCGTTCCCGCTGCGTACCTGCGTGCCGGTGATCGAACGGACCGGGAACAAGGTCGAAACCTGGATTCTGTCACCGTTTTTCACCCTGGCCACGCTCGCTGTGCTCTGGCACGTCTTCTCGGTCAGTCCCTAGGACCAGTCGATGCGCCCGCCGATGATGTTTCGGCGGGCGCAGCGACCAGAGGCTCCCCTGGTCTGTGCGGTCTTTCGAGTGGTTTGGGTTTGGTGAGACAAGAGTGGAAGGTTACATAGTCTAATACGCATATCTATATAGTCTGATGCATTCAAAGCGTACTCGAGATCGCAGTTCCGCTGGATACGTTGCTCGTGAACCGCTCACAGGTCCTCGCCCGACGCCCGTTCGGGACACTGCCGCAGGTTCTCTGAGCGCTCCCCCATCCGCGGGCCCGGCCCGAATGATCCTGGGCCGGGACCCGCGAGCAGTTCAGCTCGCCACGCTCTCGAACGTGCCTCGCATGTACGAGCCGCCCCTTGGTCTGGGTGATCACCAGGAGCCGGTTGGAGGCGTTGATCATGGCAACCAGGTTGATCCGAACCGCGGATTCGCCGGCGGCCGCACGGCGCGCATCGACGACGGCCTCATTACCGGATCTACTCGGTGCGCAATCCCCAGGAGCCCTTCTGTGCTGCGTTCGGCGAAGCCGGACGGTGTTGTTGCCGCACTAATTGAACCACACATGTTTAGATGCGCATATCTACGTATGACAATGTTGCTGAGGGTCATTCTCGGCAACTGGCCATCGGCACCGGGATAAAGTGAGCCATGGTCGCCGGATCGACAATGCAGCCGCAGCGCTGGACACCACCGCCCGCCCCACCCCGGGCTCGCGAAACACATAGTGCCACAGCACTTCCCCGGCTCGAGCGATTCGAACTGCCCGGTGCGGCACCTGAGGATGTGGTGCGCACCGCCGAGGGGCGAATCATTGCGGGAGTCGATGACGGTTCGGTCTACAGCATCGAACCCGCGGAGGGCACGGTGAGCTTGCTGGCGAATACCGGCGGCCGTCCGCTCGGTATGCATGCCGACGCCGATGGGTCGCTGCTGATCTGCGATTTCCATCGCGGCCTGCTGCGGCTGGACAGCGCGGGCGAGATCGAGGTACTCGTGGACGAGGTCGACGGCGAACCACTCCCCTTCGCCAGCAATGTGGTTCGCGCCGCGGACGGCACCATCTACTTTTCCTCGTCGTCGCGTCGCTATCCGCTCGACGCGTGGATGGGCGACCTGCTGGAGCATTCCGGCACCGGCCGCCTGTTCCGCCTCGATCCGTCCGGCAAGCTCGAAACCCTCATCGACGGCCTGCAATTCGCCAATGGCGTGGTGCTCTCCCCCGACGGCTCCACCGTGCTCGTCGCGGAGACCGGCGCCTACCGGGTGACTCGCTACTGGCTCACCGGGCCGAAGGCGGGCACCTACGACCGCCTGATCGAGAACCTGCCCGGTTTCCCCGACAATATGGCTCTCGGCAGCGACGGCCTGGTGTGGATCACCCTGCCGTCACCACGAAATCCATTGCTGGACCATCTACTTCCCCTGCCCGGTATTCTGCGCCGGATCGTCTGGGCGCTACCGGAATGGGTACAGCCCAAACCGCCGCGCACCGTCTGGGTGATGGCCATCGACTTCGACGGCAAGGTCGTGCACGACCTGCAGGCCGAGGGCACCGACTACGCCATGGTCACCGGAGTTGTCGAACACGACGGCACCCTCTACCTCGGCAGCCTCACCGAAACGGCGGTCGGAGTCAGCCGAATACCGTCCTAGGCCGCCGCTTCGACACGAAAACTCAGTGAACAGTTGTACACTGAAAGAATGAGTGAGCCGGAGCGGCAACGACAGGCGGAGATGCAGGCGCTCGCCGGGTTGGCGGGCGATGAACTGGGTGGTGCGATCGAAGGGATCGCCGCGGTTCATCGAGCCATTTCGGACCGGGTGTTCGCGGCGGTGCGACTGGGTGTCGGACCGGCTGCGCAGCCGGTCAAGGTAGTGCACGATGCGATTACCGATGGGGTGTATCAGCTGGTCGGCGGCACCGCGGCAGCTGCGGGAGCGCTGGCGGAGCGCACCGTGGACGTACCCGGTGCACCGGTGCCCTCACACACGGTCTGCGGGTCCGGATTCCTGGCGGCATTGCAGGGTTTGATCGGCGACAGTCTCGAGGATGAGCTGCCGATTCTGGCCGGGCCGATGACATTTCGAATCAATGGGGAACCGGTCGCGCCGGGGTGGGTCGGCGATGTGGTGTCGAATCCGCGCCCGCGCATCGTGATTTTTCTGCACGGTTTGGTGGAGACCGAACACGCTTGGCGGCTCGGCGGCCGGCCCAGCTATGCCGAGCGGCTCGAGGCCGATCTCGACTGCACGGCGCTGATGGTTCGATACAACAGCGGGCTGCACATCTCGGAGAACGCTCGTCTGCTGAACGGGATGCTGCAGCGGCTGGTCGAGAACTGGCCGGTGCAGGTCGAGCAGATCGCACTCGTCGGACATTCGATGGGCGGCCTGATCGTGCGGGGCGCCTGCTACGACGCCGATCAGGCCGACCTGCCGTGGGTGCGCCGGGTGCGGCAGATCGTCTGTCTCGGATCACCGCATTTGGGTGCACCGTTGGAGCAGTTCGTCCACTATGCCTCCGCCGCATTGGTGAAAATACCCGAGACCCGGCCGTTCGGTCGGCTGCTGCGCCGCCGCAGCGCGGGCATTCGCGACCTGCGCCAGGGTTCGCTCGTCGATGAGGATTGGCATGACTTGGACGTGGACGCATTGCGTCGCAGAGTCATTCGCGAGATACCGCTACTCGATTGCGCCGACCACTACTTCGTCACCGCCTCGGTAACCCACAGCCCGCGTCATCCGCTCGGCCGGATCATCGGCGACGGGTTGGTCCTGCCGGCCAGCGGCTCCGGCCGGAATCGGGCCCGCCGCATAGGTTTCGATGATGCCAACGGCCTGCATCTCCCCGGAGCCAACCATTTCACCCTGCTCAACCACGACGCCGTTTACGACGCGCTGCTCCGCTGGCTGGGCGCCGATGCGCGTCAGATGTCTGTGCGCTGTGGTTGATCAGCGGTGCCCGGGTCAGAACAGTTGGTCGGAGTGGGTGTCGGCTTCCCCTCTGACGTCGGCGGCGAACTGGGCTTCGACTTCCGCGTCGTCGCCGGCGGTGTGCGCCGAGTAGAGCAGTAGGCAACCGCGGATGCCGTCGAGGAGATCTTCGAGGAGGTCGAGGGCCGGGCGGGTCGGGTCGAGGCGACTGATCCGGAACTCATCGAGGAGGGCGGCGCGGGAGGCGCTGTCGAGATCGAATTTGCGTGCCTGCTCTTCGATTTCGGCGACGCGGGCCACCACCGCCCATGGTGCGGGCACGTGTCCTTCGGAGACGGCCATGGCCTCGGCGATGAGGTCGACGACAATCTCGATCGGTGTCTCACCGCTGGTCAGACGCTCCAGTACCAGGGTCGGGGTTTCGACCTGCAGTGCCTCGATATCGTCGGCTTCGACGACCACATCGCCGGTCGGCACGCCCGCGAGTTCACCCGCGACTTCGGCGGCGGCGTAGAGCCAGTGCGCGGCCGCGACGGATGCGGAGGCGGGGTCGAGTTCAGTGAACAGTTCCACGGTGCCGAGGGGGTCGGCGCGCAGCAGGTCGTCGGCGGCCTGGACCTGGGCCGGTGAGACGTCCGGGCGTGAGAGTTCGACTGCTTGGCGTGCGCGTCCGGACAGATCGCCGAGTTCGGCGGATTCGATGGCGGCCTGTTCGGTGCGGACCTCGCCGGCGATGGTGTCGCGCAGGGCGGAGTCGTCGATGGCGTGCAGGGTGCGCCCGACGCGGTGCGCGGATTCGACCACGCCGCTGTAGGAAACGACGAGGCCGTGGTCGGTCGGCAGGTTCGGGGTGCGGATTCCGGCCTCGACCTCCTTGAAGTTGCGGCGTTCTTCCGCGCGCCGCCAGGCCTCGCTATTGGGAACGTCGGGATCGCCTGCGGCGCTTGCCGGATGCGTATAGGTGCGCCACTGGAACCGGGACAGGGTGGTCAGATTCGACGCCAAACTCGTTGCCTGGTCATGGTTTATCGCTGGCAGCTGGGCCACCGTGGTCGAGAGATCGCCGCGTCCGGTCGCCCAGATGGCGACAAGGGCGTTGCGGTCGGCGTCGAATGCGTATCGGGTCACGCACGCCAGTCTTGCCCATCCGCGGCCGTTGCGCGCGCGATCGCCCCGTTCGAGATGCGGTCTTCGCCGTTTCAGTGTGCGATGTCGGCGCTGCCGAGGCCCCTGCGAGGATGGACGGTATGACTCTCGATCACGGTGATCCCGGCGACGCGCCTTCGATTCCACAGCCGACCGCGCCCGTGGTGAATTCCGCTCGCCCCTCGGCGGCCGAGGAGGCCAGGACCGTTGCGGCGACGACGAATATCGCGACCTTGGCGAGTTTGAGCGAGGACGGCGGCCCGTGGGCGTCGTTCGTCACCTACGGGCTGCTGGATGGTCAGCCGGTGCTGTGCGTCTCGCGGATGGCCGAGCACGGGCGCAATCTCGCGGCGGATCCGCGGGCCAGCCTGTCGGTGGTGTCGCCCGATGTACCTGCCGATCCGCTGGCCGGTACCCGCATCACCCTGGCCGGTGTGGTGGAGCGGCCGGTCGGTGCCGAGGCCGCGGCGGCGCGTGCGGCTCATCTGGCGGCGGTGCCTGCCGCGAAGTACTACGTGGATTACAGCGATTTCTCGTTGTGGGTGTTGCGGGTGCAGCGAGTTCGATGGGTCGGTGGGTACGGGCGGATGGATTCGGCAACCGCCGAACAGTATCTGGCGGCCGCGCCGGATCCGGTGGTTGCGGTGGCGGGGCGGGCGATCACACATCTCAATGACGATCACGCGGACGCGCTGTTGTCGATGGCGCAGGTATTGGGCGGATACCCGGACGCGACCGAGGCGAGTTGCGAACGCGCCGACCGGTACGGGCTGGATCTGCGAGTGGTGACGCCACGCGGAGTGGCGCGGACCCGGGTCGGCTACGCGACGGCGATCGATTCCGCAGGCGAATTGCGTGCGGCGACAGTCGAATTGACACGGCGCTCGCGCGAGGGCTGACGATGACCCACGACCGTGGTTCACATAGCCGGTGGGTGGGCAGGATGGTGGAAGATTCCGTCCGCGAACCGCCATTGGAGGTGGATTGCGGTGAGGTTGACGGCCGAGGCGACGAGCGCGAGCAAATAGATGTAGAGCATCGGATTGCTCGCGTCCGGATTCGTTGCGATCTCGGTGACCAGCAGCGCCGACCAGAGCGCGGTGAGTGCGATAAATGGGCCACGCAGCCGCATCGGACGCACCGGGGCGTAAACGAGATTCGGCATCCGGTGCTGTGGCCTGTTAGGGAGAGCAGTCAGGCTGTGACTTCGCTTCGGAATCACCAACCGGCGCACGAGCCCGGCGATGACTGTGGTCAGCACAATGACGGCGATGAGATGCACAGGACGCGTGTCCTCCCTTGGTGTGAGATTTCGTCGGCTTGCGTAAATAGATTCGGTCACGTGTGCAGTCGCCGATAGCCACCCATGGGGTGGACATCGCCCACCCCACCGGTTTCTCCGAACCGGACATCTGCGTGCTCATCAGGGGCAGCGGGGCGCTGACCGCACCCTTGGGTGCCTTGATGTGGCGCTGCCGGTCGCGGAGCCTATTCACGGCCGGGCTGCCCTGGGCCACATCACGAGGAAAGCAATGCCAATTTCTGAGGCATCGTTGCGTCCACGACCTACCTCGACGGAGAACTACCCGATCTCATCGATATCGTGCGATCGGCGACCTTCTTGTTCGCGGCGGGGCAGGAAACGGTCACCAAACTGCTGAGCTCGGCGGTACGGGTGCTCGCCGAACGCCCGCAGTTCCAGCGACTGCTACGGGAAAACCGCAGCCTGATCGCTGCTTTCATCGAGGAGTCGCTGCGCACGCGGCTATGCCGCAACCGGAGATCTGTCGGTTCCTACCCGGTACCAGGAGGCCGTCGCCGACGCAGCGAGCGCCTGTCCCGAACACGCCATCGTGACGCAATGATCGATCCCTCCGCGGAAGGTTCTCTGCGCTAACGGTTTTCGCGACGCCCGCGGTATCGAGGGGTTTCTTCGGCGATACGCCACATTGTGGCCTGCGGGTTCGATACGGTTCATCCTCAGTTTGGTTGCCGCGCAGGGGCGTCGGTGTCACCCTCACTACTGTGCCTACGCCCGAGCGGACGAACCGGGCCGGCTACGCCGAGATCACCCCGGCGTACCGACTCCTCGACATAGTGCACGGCACGGCGCTCGCCCGTGCCGAGCGGCGACTGCACCGCGAGTTCACGATCTTGTTCGACGCCAACACGATTCACCATTTCCTGCACGACTCCTACTCGCAGATCACGGCACGCGCGCCGGTGAAGCTCTACGTGCCGCTGCTCGCCGAACGCTTCGCCCGGCAGCAGTTGCACGCGCGGGCCAAGGTGGAGGGCCGCGTCGAGCACGCTATCCCGGTGGTGCTGTTCCTGTGCACATTCAATGCCGGACGTTCGCAGATGGCGCTGGGCTTCTTCGAGCACTACGCACAGGGTCGGGTACTGGCCTGGTCCGGTGGGTCCGAGCCGAGCGGCGCACTCAACGCGGCAGCGGTCGCGGCCATGGCGGAGGTGGGCATCGACATCTCCCACGAGTTCCCCAAGACCTGGACCGACGAGATCATCCTGGCCGCCGACATCATCGTCACCATGGGGTGCGGCGACGTGTGCCCACTGGTGCCCGGCATCCGATACGAAGATTGGGGCGTGGACGATCCGGCCGGGCTACCGGTGGCCGAGGTGCGACCGATCCGCGACGATATCCGGCAGCGTGTGATCGATCTGCTGGCCAGCCTCGACCTCCCGATCATCTCCTGACCTGACCCCTCGTTGTCGCTTCGCGCACCGGCACGGTGAGGATCGCGACGATCATGTCGATGATCTCGGCGGTGTCGCTGTCAGGGGCAGACGTGCGCACGCCCGCTTCCAGTGCGCGTTCGTAGTCGGCGATCAGTGCGAACATGACGGTCGCCATGGTTTCCAGTCGCTGGCGGCGTCGGCGGGGTGGCAGTTCCGGCAGGGCCGCATCCAGGCGGGTGGCGATGATGCGCACGGCGGCGCGGTCGGCGCCGGCGAGGCGGCGGGCATCGGCGATCACGGGGTGAGCCCGCACGACTTCGAGGAAGCGGCCGTAGTGGGTGACCTGTGCTGTGTAGATGAGTTCGAGGATGGGGGCGGCGAGCATCGCGATCAGCGTGCGGATCTCGTGTGCGGCGCCCTCGGCCTCGTATGTGGCGAGAAGTCCCATTCGGCGGTCTTCGAGCCAGTTCATGCGACGGTCGACGATGGCCTCGAGCAGACCGCTGCGGGAGTCGAAGTAGTAGTGCACCGCGGAGTTGTTGCGTTGGCCCGCGGCCGCGGCGATATCGCGGAGCGGGACGTCCACGCCGCGTTCGGCGATGAGTCGTTCGCCCGCGTCGAGCAGTGCGGCACGCGGATCCTCGGTGGCCATGTCAACACTGTACTAAATCCGAGTGTTGACTACCTTAAGTGTTAGTGCTTAATTGGGCGATACCAAGCAGTCTTCGTGCAGCAGAGTCGAGGTGATCCGATGACCATCACGCGGGGCCCGATTTTCCAGCTGTGCTGGGTGGTGCGCGATATCGAGGCGGCCCAACGCGAGTTCACCGAGCGATTCGGCGTCGCGAAGTGGTTCACCGTCCCAGATGTGCACTTCGGGCCGCAGTCGTGCGAATTGCGTGGCGCGCCCGCCGATTACACGATCACGGTGGCATTGGGATATGCGGGCGGGCAGCAGCTAGAGTTGATCGAGCCCAAGTCCGGGACCAGTTTGTATTCCGAACATCTGGACAGAGTCGGGCCCGGACTGCATCACGTCGCGTGGGTGCCCGAGGACTATGACGCGGCGCTGGCCGAGGCGAAGGCGAGCGGAGCCGAAATCCTCGCGCGCGGTGCGTTCGAGGGCGTAGGGATGGAGTTCACCTATCTCGACGGCGGCGCACTCGGTTCCGCCGTGGAGCTCATGCGGCTGTCGGCGGATATGCAAGCGATGTTCGATTATCTGACCCCAGAGGGGTTTTCGAACTCATCCGCCGCATCGAACAGGGCGCGCGGCGCCGAAAGTACGGAAGGCGATTGAGATGCGATTCACCTATGCCGAGACGATGACGGACCCGACCTTCTATGTGCCGCTGGCACGGGCCGCGGAGGCGGCCGGGTACACATCGATGACGATCGCCGACAGCGTGGCCTATCCGAAGGAATCCGACGCCACCTACCCCTACACCGCCGACGGCAATCGGGAGTTCCTGGAGGACAAACCGTTCATCGAGGCCTTCGTATTGTCGGCGGCCATCGCGGCGGCCACGACGACGCTGCGGCTGACGCCCTTCGTGGTGAAACTGCCCATCCGCCCACCGGTTCTTGTTGCCAAGCAGGCCGCCTCGATCGCGGCACTGAGCGGGAACCGGTTCGGGTTCGGTGTCGGCATCAGTCCGTGGCCGGATGATTTCGAAATCATGGGTGTCCCGTTCGAACACCGCGGCGCGCGCATGGACGAGTGCATCGATATCGTGCGCGGACTCACCGCGGGCGGCTATTTCGAATACCACGGGGAGTTCTACGATCTGCCGCCCATCAAGATCAGCCCGGTGCCCACCGAGCCGATTCCGATCCTCATCGGCGGACACAGTGGCCCGGCATTGCGGCGCGCGGCCCAGCGCGGCGATGGCTGGATGCATGCAGGCGGCGAGCCGGCCGAATTGGACCGGCTGCTCGCGAAACTCGATGTCCTGCGCGCCGAATACGGCACCCGCAAGGATTTCGAGATCCACGTCATCTCCCTGGACGGATTCACCGTGGACGGTGTGAAGCGGTTGGAGGACAAGGGGGTTACCGACGTGATCGTCGGCTTCCGCTACCCGTACACCACCGAACCGGATACCGAATCGCTGGACACCAAGATCGCGCACCTGTCCCGGTTCGCGGAGAAGGTCATCGCGAAGACGAGCTGAACCGGTAAGGCCCCGCCGATCCCAGGAAAGCCGCCAGCCCCGACACGATTACCTGACGGGCAATGGAGGTGCGGCGCCTCAGAACCGCCAGCGGGTCGCTCCGCCGGGTTCCACGGTGGACAGTGCCGTGGCGGTGAGCGCGGTCAGGCGGTAGACATGCCAAGGCGGCGGACCCGCGGAGGGGGCACTGTATTCCGCGGTGAGCGCCTCGCCGGTGTCGTCGACGCGACAGGGCCAGCCGCCGTCGGCCCAGCGCCGGGCGACATCGGCGACGGCGGCGGGATCGGCGATCCTGGTCGCGGTACCGTCCACGACCAGATCGAATTCGTGGGTGGCCACGCTCATCGAGCAGCGCGGATCGCGAGCCAGGTTGCGGCCCTTGCGGCTTCGGGCCCCGGTGGTGAACCAGAAGGCGCCGTCCACCCACAGCGCGCCGACGGCGGTGACGTGCGGGCTGCCGTCGGGATTGATCGTGGTCAGCCAGCAGGTGTGCCGATCCGGGCCCCCGGCGCCGGGGGCTTGTTCGATGCTCGCGTCGAGTCGTTCGCGAATGTCGTCCCAATCGATCGGCGGCAGTTCGTAGCGGTCGGCGAGGTTGATGGTGTGCATATCAGTAGGACGATCCGTGTCCGGGAAACTCACCGGTGTCAGAAGACTTCATCGCCGACGAAGGCCTGGGCCGACTGGGCCGCGGTGAGCTCGGCGCCGATCGCTTCGGTGAATTCGGTGAGGTCGCCGGGGCTGCGGGAGGTGATCAGCGGCCAGCCGTTCTCGTCCGAACGTACCACCGCCCGATCGATCCAGCGCCCTTCGGCATTGACGACATCGGTACGCAGCGAGTGATAGGACGTCAGGGTCTTGCCCGCGACGACGTCGGCCTCCACGAGCAGCCATGGACCGTGGCAGATCGCCGCGACGGGTTTGCCTGCCCGCACGAACTGTTGTGCCACTTCCACGGCGCGATCGCAGACGCGCAATTTATCCACGTTCACAGTTCCGCCCGGCACGACGAGCAGGTCGAAATCGTCGACCTCGAGATCGTTGAGCGCCGCATCCGGCTGCACGACCTCGTCCTTGTCGACATCGTGTCGAAAAGTCTGGACCTCGCTACGTTCGGGGGTCGCGTGCACGGCGACGGCGCCATGTCCGCGCAACCAGCCCAGCGGCACCAGCAGCTCGTCGTGTTCGACGCCGGTATTCGCGGTGATGACCAATGCGCGCACACCGCGCAATTCCTCGGACATACCGGACCCCTTTCTCGCCGATCCTTCACTACGGTCGGCCTACCCCGGCGCAGGGCACTCAAACGATTCCAGCAGCCGTCCGGATCAGCGATTTGCGCAGTAAACTCCAGTAATGGCCGCGGCCCTGCCCACTGTCGGCGTGGAAGAGGAATTCCTTCTGGCGGATCCGATCACGGGTGCGCCGAGTCCGCGGAATGTCGAAGTCGCGTCGGCCGCCGCCGACGTCGGCATCGATCTGCAGTTGGAGTTGACGCGCTGTCAGGTCGAGATCAATACCGGGGTGCACACCCGGACCCTCGAAATACTCGATGACCTGCGCCGACTACGCCGCAACGTGGCGAGTTGCGCGGAGAAGAACGGTGCCAGGCTGCTCGCGGTGGCGGTGCCGCCCACGGTGCCGGATGCCTATCCGGTCACCGATACCCCGCGCTATCGACTCATCGAACACCATTTCGGGTTGCTCGCCCATGAGCAGGGTTTGTGCGGCTGCCATGTCCATGTCGGGGTGCCTTCACGTGATATCGCGGTGCGGGTCGGGAATTATTTGCGGCCCTGGTTACCCGTGTTGTTGTCGTTGACGGCCAATTCGGCGGTCTACCGCGCTACCGATACCGGATACGCCAGCTGGCGCAGCATCATGTGGCGGCGGTGGCCGAGTGCCGGGCCCCCACCGTTCTTCGATTCGGTCGCGGACTACGACGATATGGTGCGGATGATGTTCGCCAGCGGCAGCATTCTCGATACCGCGATGGTGTATTGGGATGTGCGGCCCTCGGCCACGTACCCGACCGTCGAGGTGCGCGTCAGTGATGTACCGGCGACGGTGGAAGAAACAGCGTTGTTGGCCACGCTGATTCGCGCCGCGGTCGTGATGGCCCAGACTGCGATACACGACGGGCTGCCACCGCCACCAGTGCCCGCGGAGGTTTTGCGGGCCGCATATTGGAAGGCCGCCCGATCCGGCCTCGATGGAGACGGACTCGACACGATCAGCGGCCGTGCCCTGCCGGCCCACTCCCTGGTGGCCGGGCTCGTCGACTACCTCACCCCCGCGCTCGAGCAGTCGGGTGACCAGCAGTTCGTCGCCGATACCGTCAAAGCGGTTCTTGCACGTGGTAACGGCGCCCGGCGCCAACGCACCGCTATGCGCGCGCACGACGATGTCAGCGACGTCATCGATGTGGTCGCCGCCGCCACCCTCGAAGGGTGCTACTGAGACAGGCCGAATACCGGACGCAGGCCGCGGTACCGGACGACCTGTACGGCGACGATCGCCAGTAGCGTCGCACCGATCACGAAGACGGCCCACTGCAGAAAACTCCACCTTGTCCAGTCGATTCGCCGCTGGACCACCGATTGCTCGCTCATTGCGCTCCCATATCTACTACACAGCGTAGTTGAGATGGTGGCCATCGGAAGGTGCTTCGATGGAGGTATGCCCCTACTCGTCGGCACATCGGGTTGGCAGTACCGGGACTGGCGCGACGTGCTGTATCCGGCGAATCTTCCGCAGCGTGTGTGGCTCGAAACCTACGCCGCGGGCTTCGCGACGGTCGAGAGCAACAATGCCTTCTATCGACTGCCCAGCGGCGAGACCTTCGCGGCATGGCGGGACCGGACGCCGCCGGACTTCTGTTTCGCGGTCAAGGCGAGCCGCTTCCTCACCCACATCAAGCGGCTGCGCGAACCCGAGGAACCAGTCGCACGCTTGATGGAGCACGCCCGCGCGCTGGGCGACAAGCTGGGACCGGTGCTGTTGCAACTTCCGCCGACGCTGCGGGTCGATCCGGTACTGCTCGACGCCTGCCTACGCTGTTTTCCGCCCGACATCCCGATCGCGGTCGAACCTCGGCACGAGTCCTGGTGGACTCCCGAAGTTCGTGCCGTACTGACGGAATGCGGCGCGACGTTGTGTTGGGCCGACGTCCAGTCCCGTCCCGTCGCGCCGCTGTGGCGCACGACGGACTGGGGTTATCTGCGACTGCATTCCGGACGTGCGACACCCGCACCGCGCTACGGACGCACGGCACTCACCAGTTGGGCGCGACGGCTGGCCGACACGTGGTCGGATCGTGAGCAGGTGTACGTCTACTTCAACAATGATCCCGGCGGTGCCGCGGTTCGCGACGCAGTCGTCTTCGCGCGCGCCGCGGCCACGGCCGGAGCCACCGTCAGTCGAACACCCACAACGGATTTCAGCTCCCCACAACAGCATTCATGATTGTGCCCGCACTGGTCGCGATGACACCGCCGACCATTGCTCCGGCGAGCATCTTCGGGGATTCCAGGGTGCCACCGCTCCACTTCTCCCACGCGAATCTGCCGCCCGCGTAGGTGATTCCGGAGACACCCGATAGCAGAACAAACCAGGTCAGGTAGCGGACCATCTGCAGGATCTTCTCCGAATTGGGCGGGGCCTCCGGCGTCGGATTCCCGAGTTGAGCAAGGACGGTCTCGTGCAAGGTGATCAGCATCATGGGCGCGTACTCATTCCAGGTAGAGGCGGGCGATGAGTGACAGATAACCGAGCGATAACCACATCGATACCCGGACAGTATGGGCGGCGGCTGAGATTTTCGGGCGGTCTCGGCGGAACCTGTCTGGAATGTCCGAAGGCGCGGCCCGGCGCGCCGATGCGCGGGTGTAGCATTTCGCCCGAATAACCCCACCGCGGGAGCTCGGGCACGGCCGGGCTGAGAGGGCGGACCCCACGTTTCGCCGACCGCATGAACCTGTCCGGGTAATGCCGGCGTAGGGAGAGCGGTACCGGGATGTCTGCACCCACCATCGATCGATCCGAGCGGCGCGAAGCACCGTTGACCCTGGACCAGCCTGCACCGCAGGTCCTTTCGTTCTGGGACCAGAGCGCGTTCTGGGCGAATCTCGGGGTCAGCCTGTTCGCATTCTCCGGCGCGTACACGGTGCTCGCGCCGAATTCCGAAGGCAGCGCCCAGATCTCCATCGCCGCGGGCATTCTCGCGATGATCATCGGCACGGTAATCGGCGGGCTCATGCTCGGCCTGGCCGCAGTACCTGGGGCCAAGACCGGTAAGCCCGCGATGATGTTGCTGCGCGGACTGTTCGGCGCGAAGCTCAGCTACCTGCCGACACTGCTCAATATCGCCCAACTGATCGGTTGGGGCACCTTCGAATTGATCGTCATCGGCAATGCGGCCGAAGAGTTGTTCGACGGTGGCCCGCACTGGGTTTACGTGGTCGCCGCGGGGGTGCTGACGACGGTGCTGACGATCTGGCCGCTCGGTTCGGTGCGAATGCTGCGGCGGTTCGTGACCGCCGGCGTGGTGATCGCGTTGGTCTGGTTCTACATCCAGTTCGTCCGCGCAGGTCTGCCGGATCTCACCACCAACCCGGGCACCGAAGGCGGCGGACCGTTCGGCGTGGATTGGAATCTGTTCTGGGTCGCCACCGATGCGGCCCTTGCGGTGTCGATCTCGTGGGTGCCGGTGGCGGCCGACTACACCCGGCACTCCCGCAGCACCGGCGCGGCATTCGGCGCGGCCAGCGGGGCGTATGCGTTCACCCAGATCATCGCGTATGTGCTCGGCCTGTTCGCATTGGCGCTCGCATCCGGCGACGGCGGGGTGTACTCGCCCTTCCTGACGGTCACCCTCGGAGCGGTGTTCTTCTTCATCTTCGTATTCCGGGAGGCCGACCAGTCGTTCGCGAATGTGTACTCCACGGCCGTCTCGATCCAGAACCTCGCGCCGCGAATCGACCGCCGGTTGCTCTCGATCGGTCTCGGCATCCTCATCACGCTGCTGGCGCTGCGGCTGAACATGGCGAACTACTTCGGCTTCCTCGGCCTGATCGGGTCGGTCTTCGTGCCGCTGCTCGGCGTGCTCGTCGCGGACTTCTTCCTGCGGGCGCGCGACCAATGGGATACCTCGGCGAATGCGCCGTCACGGTGGGGCATGGTTTTCGCCTGGCTGGTGGGACTTTCGGTCTACCAGCTGATCAACCCGGGCGACGCCGGAGTGTGGACCGACTTCTGGGTGGACGTGCAGAAGAAGCTGCACTTCACCGAGCAGGCGTGGATGAGCGCGTCACTGCTGTCGTTCTTGGCGGCCGTAGTGGTCGCCTGGAGCGTGGGGCGGATTGCGTTGCTGCGCAAGTCAGATTAGACCTCGGACCAACGCGGACGCTGTCCTGAGAATGCGATCAGGGCCGCGCCGCGCCGGATGCTGTTTCCAAGGCCTCGTGGAAGCCGGGTGCTTCGACCATCGGGCCGAACCAGTGCTCGACCTCGGCCGCCAGTGACAGAAAGGTGGGGATGTTCTGTTGACGAGCGGGTCCGACGAACACTTGGTCAGTGTCGCGGGGGCGTGATGCGATGTGGTTATCCTGGCGGAGTCGACACGATGGACGCACCCGGGCTGCTCACGCCGCACTAGCGCATACCGTCGAACTCAGCGCCCATTGCCACACCGAATCCGCAGGATCAGGACAGAAACCGGCGCTGAGTCCATGCACCCGACCTAGCGGGCGTTCGCGCGCGACAGGTTCCACCCCTGCCACGTATCGTCGTCGAGATCGCGGCGGATCGCGGAGAGCACTTCGCGACGCTGCGGTTCCGGAAGCCGCTCTACGACGGAGACGATATCGGGTGAGAGCCCGCCGAGGTAGCCCGTGTCGAGGTTCCTACCGTGCTCCCAACGGTCTATATTCCGGTCCGCGACAAGGCCTTCCGGGTTGAGCACGGCCAGTGCGAACAGTGTCGCCATGGCGGTGCCGATGGCGGCGCGCGGCAGCCAGGTGCCGTCCGAGCGAAGGACAGCGGCGATCATCAACAGGTACACCAGCCCCAGCCAGAGTTCGCATACCTCGACCAGCAGGCGCATGACCGTGAAGCCATAGGCCTGCTGGTAGGTCCACATGCGGCCGAGTGCCGAGGCCACGATGATCAGCGTCAGCACCCCGATCGCGCACAGCAGCATCCGCAGCCAGGCTCGGTCGGCAGCGGATTCCCGTGCAGCCCAACGCAATACAACGGCGATTACCGCGAGGGTGAGGATGGTGACGATCGAAAGCTGCCAGAATCCGCTGCGCGCGTATTCGGCGTAGGTCAGATTCGCGGTGCGCTGCACGTAGTCGTCACCGCCGAACAGCGCGACGAACTGAGCGGCGACGAAAACCGCGAACAAGATGGTCAACGCGCCCACCGGCAGTGCCCACTCCAACCGTCGCAGGCCTCGACCCGACGGTGCACCCGTCGCTGCGGCTCGCGGACCGGCAAGCAGATACATGGCCCCGACGCTGCCCAGCCCGAGCACCGCGAACAGCACGATCCACTGCACAACCGATGGCGCGTCGATATCCGGGGTCACCGCGTCGAGCAGTTTCGCGAATGTCGCATCGGCGCCGCCCAGCAACGGCGCGAAAACCGCCAACAACGCCAGCGTCACCACAGCCGATATCCCGGCTCGCCACGACCGGCGCGCCGGACCGTCGCCGATCCGCCGGAATGCCGAATACACCCACGGAATGCCCGCGATCGACTCGAACGGCACCGCGATCACGTCGTACCACGCGCCATACACCGAACGCCGCCCGACAACAGCCAACGACCCGGCCACCCCAGCCCCGACGACACACAGCGCGAACAGCCACTCGGCCGCCCGCACCGCCCCGACTGCCAGCAGCGCCAACGCCAGGGTCGTCCACCACACCCGCCCCCAATTCACAGCGCGAGCACCGATCACCGATCCAGCGGGATCGGCTTCCGCACCACCGTCTTGCACAGTCGTACGACCGACCGGATCCGTGCTCCCCCATCCGCGCTCAGCCCCTTTCGAGATGGGCGATTCCGGCGAATTCGGTATCGCAGCCGCATCGGCGCCCACCGAACCGGCGCTGTTCACGTCGGATCGATCGGACGGCGCGCCGGCATCTTCGAGTAGCGTCCGACCACCGGGTATCTCAGGAACCACGCGTCCCGGATCACGCCTCGTCTCCTCGGACGCGGCCGAATGCTGTGCCGAGACGGCCGCTCCTGCCGTACGACGAGCGCGACGGTCCACCGTGAATACCGCGGCCGCTGCCACCGAACCGGCGAGTACCCAACCGATTCCGGGGCGGTCCAATGGGATGAACACCGCGCCGGCGAGACCTGCGATGCCCGCGGCGGGCAATACGCTTGGCGGGCAGGCGATGCGCCGCCATCGCGGCATTTGTACAGGCCAGGGTCGCGACGGTGGCAACGCGGAGCCGGGCCGCGGAACCGGCGGCATCATGGGCGGCGACGCACTCGATGGCGGACTCGTCGGCACACTCGAAGCGCTCGACCACACACTCGGCCAGGTAGGCGGCGCAATCGACGCTGTTCCTGATGACGCCTCGGCCGCACCACTCGACGGCACTCCCCGATCCGCCGTCGACATGTCAGTGGGTTCGCCCGACTGCACCACACGCTCGCTTACCGAATCCGATGCGTCCGACGCCCGTTCAGCGGACGAGGCGGTCGATGCCTCGACTGTCTCCGCAACCGAATCACCGCCGGACTCGACTGCGGTCGGCGCATCACCCACGGATTCGATGGTGGACAGGTTGTCAGGTTCGGACGGTGTCCCCGCTTCGGCCGAAGAGTCGGCAGCGTTCGCCGCGTCCGAATCGGCCTGTACCTTCGGCTCCGATATCGGTCTGGGTGGCATGGGTGATTCTGGGTGGGATTGGTCTGGCATGAGGTGCCCTCCTTGAGGTGTGCGACATTGTCCCGGGACCTCGTGGTCCGGGTTGCGGAACGTTGGGATGCGTTACGGGGCGGGAAGTACTACACGGATCCGGGAGCCGGGATCGGCGACGGCTATGGTGCCGCCGTGCAGATCGACTATCCAGCGGGAGATGGCCAGGCCCAGGCCAGTACCGCCACCATCGGTGCGCCCGCCGCGGGTGAAGCGGTCGAAGATGGTGGCGCGCTCGGCGATCGGGATGCCGGGGCCTTGGTCTTGAACGTCTATGACGAGACCACCGCGGTCGACGCGGGCCTCGATGCGGACCTCTCCGCCCACAGGTCCGTGGCGGGCGGCGTTGTCGAGCAGGTTGAGCAGCACCTGATGCAGACGTGCACGGTCTGCGAAAACGCTTGCGCTGCTTGGTTGCACATCGGTGCGGAAGCGCACGCCGCGCCCGAGCGCCGCCGCGGCCACCTCGGCCTCGGCGATGACCTCGGCCAACAGCGGTGTGACGCTGAGTTCTTCGCGGTCGAGGGCGCGGGCGCCGGATTCGATGGTGGACAGGTCGAGCAGTTCGGAGACGAGTCGGCCGAGGCGCTCGGTTTGCGCGAGTGCGGTGCGCAGGGTTTTGTCGTCGGGTTCGGATACACCGTCGACCATGTTCTCCAGCACCGCATTCAGCGCGGTGATCGGGGTGCGCAGTTCGTGGGAGACGTTGGCGATCAGGTCACGGCGCTGTTGGTCGGCGGCGGCCAAGTCGGCGGCCATCTGATTGAACGCCACCGCCAGTTGGCCGACCTCGTCGCGGGAGCTGGCCCGCACCCGGCGGGTGTAGTCGCCCTGCGCCATCCGCTTGGCCGCCGCGGTCATCTCGCGCAGCGGCCGAGTGGTGCCGTGCGCGAGGATCTGCGAGGTGATCAGTGCGATCACCGTCGCCGCGATCGTCGTCTTCGGCGGCAACCAGCCGATCCGCAGCCGGAAGAACCCGAACGCCACGCCAGCCGACCCGAGCATCAGAATCGCGAACTTCAGCTTGATCGATTTCACCGGATCCAGCGGTCGCGGCACCACTTCCGCTACCGCGTCCGATATGCCACGCAGCCTCCGCGAAACAGTTGCGCGCCGCTGCGTCCCCGCGCGCACGACATCCTCGGTGGCGTGATCGCTCATTGCGCGTCCAACGCGTAGCCGACACCGTGCACCGTGCGAATCACGTCCGCGCCGAGCTTGCGACGCAACGCCTTGATATGACTGTCGACCGCCCGGGTGCCCGCGGCGTCGGCCCAGTCCCACACCTCTTCGAGCAATCGTTCCCGGGCCAGCACCACGCGGGGACGTCGCGCGAGGCGAGCCAGCAGGTCGAATTCGAGCGGAGTGAGTTGCGCTTCGATATCGGCGCGCCACACACGACGCTGGTCCACATCGATGCGTAGATCGCCGACGACGATGGTGGCGCCGTCACGCTCGGCGACGCGATCCACCCGGCGCAGCAGGGCATGCACGCGAGCGGTGAGGACACGAAGCGAGAACGGCTTGGTCAAGTAGTCGTCCGCGCCGACACCGAGGCCGATGAGCTGATCGGTTTCATCGGTACGCGCGGTGAGCATGAGAACCGGGATCGGACGTGCGGCCTGGATGCGGCGGCACACCTCGAGACCATCGAAGCCGGGCAGCATCACATCCAGTACGACCAGATCGGGCACCACCGCCTCGGCCGTCGCGACCGCTCCCGGCCCGTCATGCGCCAGATCAACAGTGAAACCCTCGGCTCGCAGACGCACCGCCACCGACTCCGCGATGGTCACCTCGTCGTCGACCACCAGAATCCGTCGCGCCGCCTGCCCATTGCCCGCCGCGTGCTGTTCCATGAACCGAAACCCTAGTCATTCGCTGTGGAGAGAACCCGCGTCAATTGTGGAGATTCCGTGTGCACCGCAGGCGCGCTCGAGCAGGACAACACAGCCGGCGACATCAAACTGTTTCCCACCTGCAACGAAAGCGCACACGAGAAGCTGCGACCACGGCGCACAGTTAGCGACATGGTTGCCATGGGCCGGATCGGGATACGCGTGCTGGTGGCCGTTGTCATCGCGGTCATCGCGCCCTCGGGGCTACCCGGTGACGTGACGGCCGCGCAGATGGCGACAGTGGGCGGCGGCTCGGGCATCCTGATCGAGGGCCGAGCGGTATGCACCGTCACGACGATCGGCTATGACAGAGCCGGCCGGATGGTCGGACTCACCGCCGGCCACTGTGCCGATATCGGTATGTCCGTCCAGGCCGAGACACAGCAGGCGGGCATCATCGGCACCGTCGCCGCGGTCGGGCACAGCAACGACTACGCCGTCATCGAATTCGACGGCACCAAGGTCACGCCGGTTCGCCAGGTGGCGCAGACCTTCATCGGAGGCATCGGCGCACCGCCGCGACCGGGCGATATCGTCTGCAAGAACGGCCGCACCTCCGGCTTCGACTGTGGTGTGGTGTGGGATACGCACGAGTGGTGGTTCCGGAGCCAGCTCTGCTCCAGGCCGGGCGATTCGGGCGGGCCGGTCACCCTCGGCGACCGCCTGGTCGGGATGAATATCGGGCACATCGGGATCGTGGTGGCCGGCGTGACCGTCTTCGACGTCGCCTGCGGCGCCGCGCCGGCCGTGCACGATCCGGCCGTCGCGGTCGACATCGGCGTGATCCTGGATGAGATGAATCAGTCGGACGCCGTCGGTACCGGATTCCGGCCACTCTGAGTTCATGGGCCCAATTCCGGGCTATCCGTTCGTACACTCGATGCCGAAATGCGCCGACTGTCGAGCAGATACGGCGTCATCCTCATCGACGTCGAACCCGGCGCCGCCACTACACATCCATGCGTACGGGCCGCGGACCGGCTACACCTGAGCGCCCTCGGCCACACGCTGGCCCCTGTCGACGCCGTCGCTGTTCCAGGCTCGGCGCGACCCACTCGCCCGAAGGTGTTATCCGCCTGAGCGACGGGGTCGACCTCGTAACGCGGTTCGCCATCGGACGTCCCGAATCCAGGGTGGTCGTACACCAGACAAGCCACGCCCGCTTCGCCGAACACTTCCGCGAACGGGGCAACCCATTCCTTGACGCTCGCGAAACCGTGTGTCATCACCACCAGCGGGACCCGGGCCCGAGACCGCTTCCGACTGGAAGAGCCAGCCCCGCAATGTCACTGCGCCGCTGGTGAATTCGATATCGACCCGCATTCGATGCCCTCCATTACTTCCGTCCTGTAACGAAGGTGCCGCGCGGGTGGCGCGATGTCGAAAGTCCATGCGCCCCAGCAGATCAGGTCCACAGCACCGCGACGAATACGTTGACGATCGCCGAACCACCGGACGCGTGCGTCATCCACGGCACCGGCTTCCCCTTCTTGGCATCCGCGCGACCGATCTCGGCGAATGCAGCAACCAGCACCGAGATGACCAATTTGGTGCCGATTTTCGCCATATTCGGATCCTTGCCGAGCGAATCGATCGAATCCGCCATACCGACCAGGATCAGACCGGTGACGAGCTGTGCCCGCGCACCCCACACCATCAGCTCGGGTACGTCCGGCTGCCCGGCGACATACCCGCCGACAACCGCAGCCATACCCAGCAGATGGGCGACGACGACGATGTTGTACACGAACTCCACGTCGCAAACTCCCTCAGTCACAGTGACCGTTTCGACCCACGAGTCTTCCAGCATGTACGGTCGCCCGGCTGGGAAATCAGAGGCGACAGGGATCTGGCCCATACCGTGCGTGCGGCTGGCTACCATGACGAGGATGCTGAGCAACGCACACATCGAAGCCCGCATACCCACCAAGGACCTGGGCCGAGCCCGCCGCTGGTACGCCGAGAAACTCGGCCTCGAACCGGTCGAGGAACGCGAGGGCGGCCTGCGCTATGCAGGTGCGACGGGTGTCTTCTGCCTGTTCGCCTCCGCCGGTGCGTCCGACGGCTCGTTCACCCAGATGGGTTTCTATGTCGATGACATCGAGGCAACCGTCGCGGACCTGCGTGCCCCTGGCGTGGTGTTCGAGGAATACGACGGCACCGTGAACGGGATCATGGACATCGAGGGCAACTATCCGAGCAAGGGGCGTGCCGAGCGGGGCGCGTGGTTCCGTGACAGCGAGGGCAACCTGCTCGGTATCGGCCAAGTCGTCCCCTGAGCTTGTCTTTAACCCCCACCGGCTGTGCTGTTGGGGGTGGTGGTGTCTTTGCCTGCTGGTCATCGACAGCGCGATCGATGCGAAAACCCACTCAGGCCAGGACGTCGTCCAGACTGCTCGCCGTGAGCACCCGCGCAGACCACAGTTTGAGCTGCTCCAATCCACCATCGCGGACAGTCTGCTCGACCGACGGAGGCAGCCGACCGAACTTCAAGGTCAACAGCTCGACCAACGTCACCGCACGCCCGCGCACTTCACCGCGCGCCTCACCACGCGCTTCGCCGCGCGCCTCACCTTCTGCGCGCAACCTGTCAGCGGTAGTCACGATGATCCCCTTAGTTCGGACACGAATCGACTGATCGGCGCGGGCGTAATCGAGTAGCGCCCGCACCTCAGGCCAGTACGTCGTCCAAACTGCTCGCCGTGAACACCCGCGCGGTCCACACCTTCAACTGCTCCAACCCGCCATCACGGATAGCCTGCTCGACCGACGGGGGCAGCCGACCGAACTTCAAGGTCAACAGCTCGACCAACGTCACCGCACGCCCGCGCACTTCACCACGCGCCTCACCTTCTGCGCGCAATCTGTCAGCGGTAGTCACGATGACCTCCTTGGCTTCGTACCCGAGTTGATCGGTGAGGGGATCGAGGTCGTCGGGATTCAGATCACCGACGGTCATAATGTACTTCACGATGGCCCTGAAGGCCTGTTTCCCGCCTGGACCTGCGAGGATGGCGGCCAGGTCGGAAACAAGCGGCCGAAGTTGCACGACCAGGTCGGGGTTGCCCGATGCGATTTTCTGCAGGCACAGCATGACTCTGGCCGCGGGCGTCAGAGGCCGGCGCAGTAGTGCGGACAGATCGAGGGCGTTGACGTCATCGAGCACGTACCGCATCCGGGGCAGGTAGTCCCCGAGCGCAGCCCGGGTGTCGGCATCGATATCGATCAGTTCCGCTACGTCCATCGGTGCCGTCCACCGGCAGCCGGTCGGGCCGACGTGAACGACCACCGGAATGACCGGCGGCAGCAGTCGAGCATGAGGGTGCGAGCGCAGGTAATGGTTCCAGATGCTGACGACATATTCGAGCATCCGGAACGGCATCAGATTGTCGCTGCGGCTCTGATGCTCCAACAAGATGTAGACGAATGCGTCGCGACCGTCCAGGCGGGTTCGGAACAGTAGATCACTCTGGCGGGACCGCAACTCGTCGGACACGAACGTACCCGACTGCACCTCGAGAGTGCCCCAATCCAGGCGCGCCACAATCTCCCTCGGCAACACCACACGTAGCTCCGAGGCGGCCTCGGCGGGTCGGCCGAGCACATTGCGGAAGTAGGCGTCGTGCGGGTTCGACGGGTTCGCGGCCATGTGGCGCACCGTACTACCGCCCACCGACACAGCAGCCGGGCGAGCGACGTTGCACGCCAGGTTGATTCACGCGCCGGGTTACTCGCCCCTGACCGCTCGGGATGAGTCGAATTGTCGGACAGCTATCAGCGAACCGGGTTGCCGGGGCGCGGTGCGTATCCGCCGGATGTGTCATTGGGACAGCCATTGCTCGATGAGGTCAAGTGACGCTGTCGTATACAGCGCTTCGCCGTCTTCCGCGTCGAGCAGTGTCCAGCGCTGATCGCGCACCAGCAGGTAACCTGCTCGTTCGGCGCGACTGGCGAGCTGCTGCTCTCGGACCGATTCCGGATCGGAAGTCACCGGATATCCTTTCGCTAGATAGTGCCTTGTGAATGTTCTTGGGGGACAAAGAATTCGACCCAATATTCGTGCCGTATCGCATCCCATAACCGGGAGAGTTCCGGGAATCGCTCGCGAAGGTCGGCCAGATCTGGTGCGACGGCAGGTGTTGCGGCGGACAGCAGCGGCTGCGCTTCGGATAGGTTGCGCACCAGCATTATTCGAATGCGGTGGCGATCGATCCGCCAGTCCGCGTGCCAGCCGTCGACCTCGGTGCGACGTTCGCTCATTCCGGCCCCCGTTCGAAATCAGTCGTTGTCGTGATCGTTCACGCGTACGCCGGAGATCGGCGATGCCAGCCCATTGAGCTTGGCCAGTACCTCGTGCAATGTGCGCACGGGCAGCCCATGAAGGGCGCGCGGCTCGGTGTCCAACGGAGGGAACGCGATCCCCCGGGCGGCGGTCCGCTCGCGCGGGGTCACCGATTGCGGAACGAGCCGTCCGGCATCGACCAGCGTGTAGTACGCCGCAGCCTTCCACGCGCACCGATGAATTCGGCAGGTACGGTGCCTGCGCATCAGCTCGTGCGCCAGCTCGATGTCTGCGCACTCGCAGATCTCCGGCAGGGTGAAGGTGAGCTCCTGGCTCATTACGCCGCACCCACCGCACACGGTTCCGGACCCGCCGACCGCGCCCAAGTTGTTGCGGGGCAGACGGTTTCGAGATCGAAATCCTCGCATACCCGCGCCGGTTGATCGTCGACATGAGCCAGGTCGTAGACAACGAGCGCGGCCACATCGAGCCCGGCCGCGATACCGAGGGCATATTCGATCGGATCGGGGGTGTCCTGTGGCGGCCGTATCGTGTAAACGTACTGATAACCCAACGACGCGGCGTGCCGCGTCACGGCGCTCGCGTGCTCGGGTGCGGCGAGTCCGGACACCTCACCGCGCACGAATCCGACCGCTTTCGGCCGCGCACTTCGGCGTGTATCCAGTTCTGCCACTTGCTTGTTCGTTATCATTTGCGAACCTCCGGTCGTACTGAGTCTTCTGGGCACCCGGTCGCGAATGGGGTGGAACCGTCGAGCCAGCGGGGCGGGTTCTCGCATCAAAGCCTTCCGCCCGGGCGTCTCCATCAGATCACTCGACCGTCAAAATGACACTGCCGAATCAGCATCTCTCAAAAAGTGATTCAAAACCGCAGGGCGCCTGCCACTATGACAGTCGACCCCTGTCATTTCTGATAGTGCCAAGGAGCTGCGATGGTCTTTGCGGGACACACTTCACTGCCACGACGCCAGCTGGGACAGTTCGTGCGCCGACAGCGGGAGGCGAATACGTCCTTCACCCAGGAGGCGGTCGCGAAAGCGATGCAGTGGAGCCACAGTAGGTACGCGCGCTTCGAACGAGGAGAACCCGGCAAGGTGCTGGACCGGGATCTCGTCGAGCTCGGCAAGATCCTCGAAATTCCGGACCATGAAGTCGCGGCCATGATCGAGCTGGCTCGGCAGGTGGCCGAAAAGACTTGGTACGACCCGTACAACGATCTCATTCGAGCCAACCTCGACGTCTACATGCGCTTGGAGACCGACGCGCGGTCGATGGAGATCTGGCGACCCGATCTGGTGCCCGGACTACTCCAAACGGCCGATTACGCCGGCGCATTGAACCGGATCCACTTCCCGAAGGAAGCCGAGGAGGAGCACGAGCGCCGGATCGAGTTGAAGATGCAGCGCCAGAAGATCCTCACCCGCAAGAAATCGCCGATCATCGTCGATCTCGTCCTGCACGAATGTGTTCTGCACACAATCGTCGGAAGCGAGGCGATTACAGCGGCGCAGTGCCGACATCTTGCGGACATGAGCACCAACCCGAACATCTCGATCCGCATCCTGCCGTTCAAGGCAGGGTTTCCGCTTGGCACACCGGTCGGACCGTTCGTAATCCTCGACTTCGAACCCAAACCGAACGGCGTATCCGAACCGACCGTCGTCTACGTCGAGAACTACTCCGGTGACATGTACCTTGAGGAAGAGACGGACGTCGAACTGCACCGGCGGGCGTCTGCGACGATCCAGCACACAGCGCTGGATGCGGTGGCCAGTAGGGCACTGCTGCGGCAGGTAGCACGGAAGGACTCGACACAGTGAGCGATGACCGCCTAGCAGGTGCGAAATGGTTCAAGAGCACCCGCAGCTCCGGAAACCACGAATGTGTGGAGGTGGCATTCCTGGACGGCGGTGGCGTAGGAGTTCGCGACAGCAAGAATCCGACCGGCCCGGCACTGGTATTCACCCCCGGCGAGTGGGACGCCTTCACCGCGGGCGTGCAAGACGGTGAGTTCACCCGCCCCACAACGTAACAACCTCGAACTGATCGCGGGTAACGGCCTCAGTCCAACGCAATGGACTGAGGCCGTCCCCTTTTCCCGGATACCTCGTCCAATAGGTTCCCTCCAAACGACATATGCTCTCGCACACCTTTTGTCACGCCCCGCACACGCACGGCGCGCGAATCGGCACGCGAAAGCTCCCGAGGACAGTGCCGCATCCAATAATTTCTCCCGTAACCGAGTCTCAGGTGTGGCACCGACCCGTCGAGCGCAGTCGAATTGCGGTGTCGGACGATGTGGCGAGCCACATTTCGACTACGCCCGGCGCGTAGCCGGACCTGATAGCGAGGCAACCTATCCGGACGGGGCGCGCATTGCTTGTTGCGCGGCATCGGCGAATCCACCCCATTGCGATCGGGTGTGGGATGCGGTTGTTGCGGGAGTTCGTTCTCAGTTGGTTGTCGTCGACCAGGCGTGCGACGACCGGATGTCCCAGCACACGCCCGGCGAATTCCCGTTCGACACGATCGACGAGGTCCGCGACGGCGACGATGTCGTGTACCCCGGCCACGCCATGGCCGGCGCTGAAGATCTGTGCTTGGACCGATAATTCGGCGGATCGACGATACGGTTACGAGAGGCCAGTTCTCTACTGGCGGATATGATCCCTTCGCAAGCGACGCCGCAGGCAGAGGAGGGCAAGTGACCGGCCGACTCACGGACAAGGTTGCGTTCATAACCGGAGCAGCGCGAGGCCAGCGCCGCGCGCACGCGGTGCGCATGGCTGCCGAAGGCGCCGACATCATCGCCGCAGTCGTCGCGGGCCCACTCCCGCCAGCGGTTCCCTATGATTCGGCGACGCCCGACGATTTCGCCGAGACGGTGCGCCTGGTCGAAGCGACCGGCCGCCGCATACTTGCCTCCACTGTCGACATCCGGGACCAGGACGGATTGCGCAAGGCCGTGAACGAAGGCATCGATACCCCGGGTCGCCTCGACACCATCGCCAACGCCGGAATCTGCGTCCCGGAAACCTGGGTCGCGATCACCCCCGAATCGTTCCGCGATGTCATCGATGTCAATGTCATCGGAACCTGGAATACCGTCGTCGCCGGCGCCCGACACATTGTCGATGGCGGGCGCCTCGCCGCCGTCTTCGAAAGGGTGGCATGACCAAGCGCGTATTCACCTCGTTGGACCAACTGCGTACCGCGGTCGGGGAATCCATCGGACCGGGACCGTGGCGGACTGTCGACCAAGCGCGAATCGATGCCTTCGCCGAAGCCACCGGCGACGACCAGTGGATCCACGTCGACCCGCGGCGCGCCGCGGACGGACCATACGGCGCGATCATCGCTCACGGCGACCTCACGCTCTCACTGAGCCCGCTGCTGGGCCGCGACACCTACGCCCTCGACTTCGGCACGGCCCGAATCAACTACGGCAGCAACACCGTTCGCGTCCCGTCGGCGGTTCGCGCGGGCACCCGCGTCCGCGCCACCGCGACCATCGCGGACCTGCGCGTCGAACAGACCCGGGTACAGCTGACCGCCCGCTGGACCATCGAGAACGACGGACAGCCCAAACCGGCGTGTGTCGCGGAAACGATCACGGTGGTGGGGCTGTGAAACTCGCACGAACGCACGGTCTTTCCGAGATCCAGACCGAAATCCTGAATACCGTCCGTGCCTTCGTGGACAAGGAGATCATTCCGAGCGCTCAGGAACTCGAACACGCCGACACCTACCCACAGGCCATCGTCGACCGCATGGCGGAGATGGGGCTGTTCGGCCTCATGATCCCGGAGGAATACGGTGGACTCGGCGAATCGCTGCTCACCTACGCGCTCTGCGTCGAAGAACTCGCACGGGGCTGGATGAGTATTTCCGGGGTGATCAACACCCACTTCATCGTGGCGTATCTGCTTCAGCACCACGGCACTCCGGAGCAGAAGCAACACTTTTTGCCCCGGATGGCCACGGGCGAGATCCGCGGTGCGTTCTCGATGTCAGAGCCCGAACTCGGCTCGGATGTGGCCGCCATTCGCACGAAAGCGATCCGCGACGAGTCCGGCGATTACGTCATCGACGGCCGGAAGATGTGGTTGACCAACGGCTCGACAGCGACCGTGGTCGCGGTTCTGGTCCGCACCGACGAAGGGCGCGAACGTCCGCACGACAACCTCACCACCTTCCTGATCGAAAAGCCCGCCGGATACGGCGAGGTGGCGCCGGGTCTGACTATTCCCGGCAAGATCCACAAAATGGGCTACAAGGGCATCGATACCACCGAGTTGCTGTTCGACAACTACGTCGCGGCCGCGGACACGGTGCTCGGCGGCATTCCGGGCGAGGGCTTCAAGCAGATGATGGACGGCATCGAAGTCGGCCGGGTCAATGTCGCCGCGCGCGCCTGCGGAATAGCCGTTCGCGCATTCGAACTCGGCGCCCGCTACGCCCAGCAGCGCTCTACCTTCGGCAAACCCATCGTCGAGCACCAGGCCATCGGCTTTTCTCTGGCGGAGATGGCAACCAAAGTCGAAGCAGCACATCTGATGATGGTCAATGCCGCCCGTCTCAAGGATTCCGGTGAACGCAACGACGTCGCCGCGGGCATGGCCAAATACCTGGCCAGTGAATTCTGCAACGAAGTCACCCAGGCCAGTTTCCGCATCCACGGCGGCTACGGGTATTCCACCGAGTACGAGATCGAGCGGCTGATGCGCGAGGCGCCGTTCATGCTGATCGGCGAAGGCACCAGTGAGATCCAGAAACGGATCATCAGCAAGGGCGTATTGCGCGACTACCGTCTGTAAGTTCGAGCATCTCGCTATTGCTCGACATGGTCGAGGCCGACGATCCCGATCGGCTGTCGAGGCCGACGATCCCGATCGGCTAATGGTGGTATCCGGCGCTGTTCGGGCCACCACCGCGGATCTGGATGCCGTGGCCCGCGGTGCGGCGGGACTGATCGGTTCGTCGGGCGTCGAACACGTCGCATACATCGGGACCGGTGGCGTCATGGTGCCTCTGCTGCTGTTCGGCTCCGCCCGAGCCGGACGGGCCTCGACCGGGATCCGGCACGCTCACGGTGCACGACGTTCCATTGGAACTCGCGCAGGCCAAAGCATTGCCATCCAGCGACTGACACGTAGGTCTTCGCTGAGCCAGACGCGGCCGCACCCGGTACTGGATCGGTTCACCGCCGCGGCCCTTGGTGTCGGTTCGCCAAGAGCCCTGTCAAACGGCGGCTGTGTCCTCTTCTGCGGCAGGCATGCTGTTCAGCAGCGTGCGCACCATGGTGGGTACCTGGACGTCGAGTTCTGTCGGTATCGGCCGGTCGGCTGCGAGATATCGCCGCACCGCGGCGTATGGCAGGTCGATGATGGTGAGAACGATTGTTGCCGTGGACAATCCGGTTTCGGCGCGTAACGAGTGGACGATTCCGCGGATCGCGGCATCCCACTGGGCTGTTTCGGCGGCGCGCTCCGCACGCGCGGTGGCGGGCCAGCTCTGGGGAGCGAATTGGTGGACACCCGCGAGCAGGACCTGCGCGTCGAGCGGGCTGCTCCGGCACCACCGCACGACATGGCCTGTGATCGCGGCGGCGGACTCGATCGGATTGTCCTGGTCGAACAGGACATAGGCATCGCGGTGCAGGTGCTCGATGGCCCTGTTCCACAGGGCAGCCAGCAACGATGGCCGATCGGCGAAGCGATGGTAGACCGATCCGCTCGGTGCACCGGATTCCCGGATCACCCCGGACATCGTGACCCCGGCCGGACCCTGCGAAGCCAGCAGCCGCGCAGCGGCGTCGAGGATCGTCGCCGTGTCGTGCACGAATCTCACCACGGTGTAGAGACTACTCTCCAGACGTCGCTGTAGAGTGAAGTCTCTACAACCATGAGAGGCCAACCATGACCATCACCTCCGAAGACGTCTACCGACTCGCTCCGTTCGTCCGCACTCTCGGCGTGGAGTTCACCGAACTCACACCCGCCGCGGTCACCGCCCGCCTGACCCACACTGTCGAGTTGTCTACAGCAGGGGGTGGCCTGCACGGCGGTGCCCTGATGGGGTTGGCCGATGCGGCTGCCGCGGTCTGCGCGGTTCTCAATTCCACTCCGGGGGCGCTGCCCGCGACGACCGATTCGACGACGCATTTCCTGCGCCCGGTCCGCGGAGCGGCGCAAGCGGTCGCGGCGCCGGTGCGCGTCAGCCGCACCGCTGTGGTGGTGGGTGTGCAAATCACCGACGAGTCCGGCGAGCTGTGCGTCCACGTGATCCAAACTGTGCAGACACGCATTCCGCACGCGGCCGCCTGAAACCGAAAGAGCCGCCTGAAACCGAAAGATCAGCGACCCGTGCATACCTGGGCTGTCACTCGTCCGCTCGCAGCAGCAGTACGCCGCTGGGCGTCAGCCCATCGCTGGTGACCACACCGACCCGGGCGTCGGGAATCTGTCTGGCTCCGGCTCGACCCCGGAGTTGGCGGACGGCCTCGCGGACCAGGCCCATGTCGTAGGTGCGGCCGTGCGAGAGCTGCCCGCCGTGGGTAGCAGCGATCGGCGGCAAGGCCCATGCCCCGGCTACCGCCCACGACCACAGCTGCGGCGGCGGTCGATCCCAAATCCATTGCGCTACCACCTCCGTCGCACGCTGTAGCTACGTCAGTATCTGTGGCGCGATACCGCACGATGCCCGTGCCGCCACGCGGGCTGCGACGCGCCGACAGAAGCCATCGCAGTAGGATTTACGGTTATAGCTACGATAGCTGCTGCTGTCTGTTTCCCGAGCCCGGGAAACGATTGCGTCGGAACGGACTTCACGGAGGTGGACGCACATATGGCTAAGCGGGCAGCTGCGGAGAAACGGCCGCGGCGTGAGCGCGGGTCCCTCAATCCCGGGGACATCCTCGACGGTGCGTTCGAGCTCGCGGATCAGGTGTCGCTGGACAATCTGAGCATGCCGATGCTGGCCAAACATCTCGACGTCGGCGTGACGAGTATCTACTGGTACTTCCGCAAGAAGGACGAACTGCTCAATGCCATGACCGACCGCGCGCTGCGTCAGTACGCCACCTTCGTCACGCCTTTCGTCGTCGCGAGTGACTGGCGCGAATCGCTGCGCAACCATGCCCGCACAATGCGGGAGACCTTCAACGGCAATCCCATTCTCTGCGATCTGATACTCATCAGGTCGGCGCTGAGCCCGGCAGCCGCGCAACTGGGCACACGGCAGACCGAGGAGATCATCGCCAATCTGGTCGAAGCCGGACTGTCGCTCGACGCCGCCGTCGCGACCTACTCCGCTGTTCAGCTGCATGTGCGCGGATCGGTTGTGCTGCAACGCCTCTCCGACAAGAACGAGGAATCGGAGTCCGGGGCGGGCGCGCATTACGACCGCCTCGCCATGTCGCCCGACACCACACCACTACTGGCAGAGGCGGGTTCGAAGGGCCTGCACAGCGGGGCGCCGGACGATCGAAATTTCGAGTACGGCCTCGACTGCATTCTCGAACAGGCGAGCCGGTTGCTCGAATCGGGATCGGGCGCGAAGGCGAAGAAAGCACCCGCCAAGAAGGCGCCCGCGAAAAAGGCACCTGCCAAGAAGGCATCGGCGGCGAAGTCGCGCGCCGCGCGCCGTCCCGCCGAGGCCGCTGCGGCGAAGTAGCCACTCAGCTTCGCGCGGCCACCTGAACTCGCCGGAAACTCGGCGAGTTTGACGGTGCTGATGTTCATCGACCAGGTAACCATCAGCACCGCCATACCCGCGCCGACCACCAGTTCCAAACCATGTGACTGTCACCGTCGAAAAGCACGACGACCACTGGCTCGTCAGCGGTATGACACCGTTGTAGCCGGCGAGAGGATGATGTAAATGCCGAATCCCGCGACCTCGGCGGCGCAGCCGCTGGCCGGTGTGACCATCGTGGAGATCTCCAGCTTCGTCGCCGCACCGCTGGCGGGTATGACGCTGGCGCAGCTGGGCGCAGAGGTCATCCGCGTCGATCCGATCGGCGGCGCGGCCGACTACCGCCGATGGCCGCTCACCGACGACGGCGAGAGCATCTACTGGACCGGACTCAACAAGGGAAAGCGCTCCGTCACAGCCGATTTGCGCGCACCGGCCGGACAGTTGCTCGTCACCCGCCTGATCACCGGCGGCGGCCACGGCGGCGGTATCCTGCTCACCAACGCCGCCGGACGGGATTGGCTCGACTACGACACGCTCACCGCCACGCGGCCCGACCTGATCCAGCTGGAAATACTTGGCCGCGCCGATGGTTCGGCCGCTGTCGACTACACCGTCAACGCGGCCACCGGAATTCCGCTCGTCACCGGACCTGCCGATCACGAGGGCCCGATCAATCATGTTCTGCCCGCGTGGGATCTGGTCTGTGGTGTGTACGCGGCGCTGGCGATCACCGCGGCGCTACGCCACCGTGACGCGACCGGACAGGGCAGCCGGATCACCCTGCCGCTCGAAGATGTCGCGCTGGCCATGGTGGGCAACCTCGGCTTCCTCACCGAGGCCGCACTGTGCGGGCGGCAGCGCCCGCGCTCGGGCAATGCCATCTACGGCCAGTACGGCCAGCACTTCACCAGCGCCGACGATGTCTCCTTCATGGTTGTCGCCCTGACCCCCAGGCATTTTCGTGATCTCACCGAGCTGACCGGCAGCACCGCGGCGGTCGACGCGCTGGCCACCGCGCTGTCGGCGGACTTCACCGATGAGGGCACGCGCTACCGTCATCGCGACGTACTGACCGGACTGTTCACCCCGTGGTTCCGCGACCGCCCCGCCGAGGACATCGGCACCGCCCTGGCGAAAACATCGGTGCTCTGGGAGCGCTACCGCAGTTTCGACGAACTCGCGACCGACCCGCGCGTCACCGAGAATCCCCTGTTCACCCTGCTACGTCAACCCGAGATCGGCGAATACCACGCCCCCGGTTCCCCGATCTCGGTCAACGGTGCGCACATTCCCGCCCGCCCCGCACCTCGACTCGGCGAACATACCGAATCCATCCTGCGGGATCGCCTCGGACTGTCCCCCGAATCTATTGCGGCACTGCACATGTCGTCGATCGTCGCGAACGAGCCACCGGAACGAATCGCCCGATGATTCCGCCCGGAGACCGCCACCCGATCGGCCACCGCAGCCGAATCGCGCGGCATCTTGCTACCGACAGCACTCCGGGTCGAGTACGAAACACAAGGCGGACAACGCATCCCGGCGTGCCGCATGCTGCACGGTCATGCCCTGACGCACCGATTCCACCAGACCGGCGGCGCGCAATTGGCCCAGATGGTGGCTCACCGTCGACTCCGCCAGCGCTACCGCGGCGGCCAGCTCGCGGGTATTGACCGTGCCGTCCCGCTCGGCCAACAGCAGCGACATCAATTTCACGCGCACCGGATCCGCCAGTGCCTTCAACCGCAACGCCACTTCAAGCGCGACCCGATCATCGACCGGGGCCGCCGCCACCGGCGCGCAACAGATCGGCGCGGACACATCCAGCGCGGGCAGCGTCTTGGGCATCCCTATATCGTGGCATAAATCGAAAAGGCCCCGAGCCGCGCCGCCACAGCGAAAGCATAAGTCCCCCACCGGAAATACGCCTGCGGCCGACGCAGTAGCGACGGCCGCAGGAATCGGAGATCTCAGATCTCGGCGAGCTTCTTCGCATCCTTGCGGACACCGAACGAGGTGACGATCTCCATGATGCCCAGAATGACCAGCCACCACCCCGCGACCAACGCCAGCGTCGCCACCGACGCGACCGGCCACACGATCAGCACCACACCTCCGATCGCGGTGATGATTCCGAAGAAGGCCTCCCAGCCCCGCCCCGGCAGCGCAGGCTCGGAGATCGCCGCCATCAGCAGCGCGACACCGCGGAACAGCCAGCCGATACCGATCCACAGGCCGAGCAAAAGTATCGATTCCAACTCGTCACGGAAGCAGAAGATACCGATGATGATCGACACCACACCGCTGATGAACGCGAGCACCCGGATTCCGGTGCTGGTGTGCGTGCCGAATGCGGCCACCAATTGCAGGAAGCCACTCACCACCAGATAGATGCCGAAGATGATGCCTGCGGCCACCAAGGTCACATCGGGCCAGACCAGGATCATCACACCGAGGATCACCGACAGGATGCCGGTGACCAGCACCGTTTGCCACGCACTACGCGCAACCCGTTGCAGAGGACCCTCTAGCACGCTGTTTGTCGTCATAGCGTGATGCTATGCCTCGCGCCAGCGGTTTTCTGAACATTTGCCCGAACGGGTCAAGCGCCGCATCCTAGGCGGGTGTCGCGATATTTACCATCCACGCGATACCGAAACGATCCAGGCACATGCCGAATTCGTCGCCCCACATCTGCTTCTCCAACGGCACGGTCACGGTGCCACCGGCAGACAGCTGGTCCCAATAGCCGCGCAGTTCATCGGGGGCGTCACCGCTGAGACTGATCGAAATGCTGCTCCCTGGTTTGTACTCCATACCTGGCGGGGTGTCCGACGCCATCAGCGTGAACCCGCTCGGCGTTTCCAGCATGCCGTGCATGATCAAGTCCGCGCCTGGCGCGTCCTTATCCCCCATATCCCCAAAAGTCTGCATGGTCAGCGTGCCGTCGAACACATCTCGATAGAACTCCAACGCGGTGCGCGCCGAGTCGGAAAAACTGATGTACGGGTTGAGTCGGGAGGTCATGGGAACGCTCCTTGGTGGTAGTGGCCGCCACCGCCGAGGTTAGTCCTCCGACTCGGACAGTGGGCTCGATAGCGAGCTACTCGCTCACGTTTATGGCCGAGAGGGCTCGGGTAGTCATCCCTAAGTGACTCTCGTCGTGTGCATCCATGGGGTGAAGCGGGTGGGTCGGTTCGCGAGTCTCGGGTGGCTAGGAGAAGAGGGTGGCGGTTGTTCTCGTGCTGCAGGCACGTGGCCTCGGTGATCTGCTCACCGCGGTTCCCGCGTTGCGCGCGCTGCGACGGGCGAAACCGCACGATCAGATCATCCTCGCCGCTCCGCATCGCCTGAAGCCGATCGTCGACCTCATTGCCTCCGTCGACTCCATGCTCCCCACCTCCGACCTCGGTGACCTGCGCTGGGACGCTCCCGAACCCGGACTGGCGGTGAATCTGCACGGCCCGAGCGCCGAGAGCATCGTCGCGCTCACCAAGACCGATCCCGGACGCATCCTCTCCTACCGCAATCCCGCCTTTCCGGAGCTGGATGGCCCGGAATGGGCGACGGATATGCATCACGTCGAGCGCTGGTGCCATCTGCTCGAATCCGACGGCATCGTGGCCGATCGCCGTAATCTGGGGCTGGTCCCACCGGTCGCGACCACCAGTCGGCGCAATTGCGTCGTGGTGCACGTGGGAGCGGGCGCACCGGCCCGCCGCTGGCCGCCCGACCGGTTCGCCGCGGTCGTACGGCATCTGCTGGTACTCGGTCGCGAAGTGGTCCTCACCGGTGACGAGTCCGAGCGCGATATCGCGCTGAATATCGCCGCCCGTGCGGGCCTACCCGGTGGCCGGGTGCTCGCGGGCGAGCAGAACCTCATCGAACTCGCCGCCACCGTCGCCGAGGCCGCGCTCGTGATCTGCGGTGATACCGGCGTCGCACATCTGGCCACCGCCTTCGGAACCCGGACCGTATTGCTGTTCGGGCCGACACCGCCGCGCTGGGGCGGGCCCCCACCGCATCTCCTCGGCAGGCATGCGGTGCTGTGGGCCGGTCAGTTCGGCGATCCCACAGCCGATACGCCCGACCCCGGTTTACTGCGAATCGGTGTCACCGAGGTGATCAGCGCGGTCGACAAGCAGCTCGCCAAGCGGGCATGGCCGGCCAGCGGAAACAATCGCGGGCGAACGGCATATCGCCGCGTGGGTTGACCACGAGCATTCAGGTGTTGCCCTCGGAGCGGGCATTGCTCAAAGCCGCGGCGTAGGCCGCCAGCGCGCTGGGCCAGAACTGTTCCAGATAGTCGCGCGCATCGCCAAGTCCGCGCGGATCCAGGAAGTACAACCGCCGATTGCCGTCCGGACGCATCATCACCAGCCGGGCCTCGCGCAGCGGCACCATCGGCATCTACGGCCATGTGAACGACATTCTCGCCGCCGTCGGTCAGCGGGTGCGCGCGGGCGATGTCATCGCCACCGTCGGCAACCGTGGCTTCTCCACCGGTCCGCACCTGCACTACGAAATCCACTCGAGCGCGGGCGCACCGATCGATCCGATGCCCTGGCTCGGCGCGCGCGGCATCGCCGTCGGCTTCGCCCCGGAGTAAACGAGCCCGCCGCCGCTCCGCGTGATGGCAGGCGCGCGCCAACGGCCGCAACGACCCAAGTGCCGCGCGACTGTTCGCGGCCAGTAGCGGCGTTCACTAAGCTCCTGCTCCTATGGCCCTCAGCGCAACACTGCACAACTTCGCCGTCCAACTCGCCGATGTCGACCGTGGTGTGTATCAGGAGTTGGAGTTGCGGGTTGCGCGCCACCCCTCCGAAACCGCCGAGTTCATGCTGACGCGATTGCTCGCCTACTGCCTCGAGTACGAGGAAGGCATCGCCTTCAGCGACAGCGGAGTGTCGTCCACCGACGAGCCCGCGGTGCTGGTGCGCGATCTGACCGGACGGCTCACCGCCTGGATCGAGGTCGGTGCACCCGATGCCGATCGCGTGCACCGCGGCAGCAAATCGGCTGAGCGCGTTGCCATCTACACCCATCGCGACCCGGCCAAGGTGCTCGCACAGCTCACCGGTAAACGGGTCCACCGGGCCGAAGCGATCCCGCTGTACAGCTTCGACCGCGACTTCATCGATGCCGCGGTAGCCGCGATCGAACGCCGCAACACGGTCACGGTGTCGATCACCGAGCGACTGCTCTACCTGGATCTCAATGGGACGAACCTGAGCACGTCGGTCGAAGAGCGCAGGCTCGGCTAGCGGTCGACGCTCACCGCAGCCGTTCTGCCTCGCGGGTGAGGGACAACAGTGTCGCGCTCAACGCCTTCAACTCTTCGGTGTCGGCGCCCTCACCGATGGCGGTGGCGACATCCTCGGCGGCGCAGCGGGCGGCGAACCAGCGGTCGGCCAGATCGGCCGTCTCCTGGGCGCTCAGTACCACCGAATCCGCCGGAATTCCGGTTCCCTTCAAGCTGTTGCGGTGTTCGTAGGCGCGTTGGCGACAGGACTGACGGCAGTACCGGCGACGACGTCCGGCCTCCGATTCGACGATCTCCCGCCCACACCACAGGCAGCAGGACAGCACGCGGCGCGACATGACGCAGAACCCTAACGGTTGTGCCGACCGAATGGCACTTCCGACCCCGGTTCAGCGGCGCGGCGTGGGCGTGGCGGAGGGTGGCCGGGGCACCGACTACAATGGAGCGGTTCGCCAGTACGCCGATGGGGAACTATTGGCGCAGGCACGATCGTTACATCTAAGGTCCAGCGAGCGTCGCGCGTTTCATCCGGCACTGACCGATGACGGACGCGGTCGCGGCGCAACAAGACTCGAGCACACAGGGAGAGGCACACCATGGCAGATCGCGTACTCCGGGGCAGTCGGCTCGGAGCGGTGAGCTACGAAACCGATCGCGACCACGACCTGGCCCCGCGACGGATTGCTCGGTACCGGACCGATAACGGCGAGGAATTCGACGTCCCCTTCGCCGACGACGCCGAGATCCCCCCGACCTGGCTGTGCCGCAACGGCCAGGAGGGCACCCTCATGGAGGGCACCACCCAGGAGACCAAGAAGGTCAAGCCGCCGCGCACCCACTGGGACATGCTGCTGGAGCGTCGCAGCAAGGAAGAGCTGGAGGAGCTGCTGAAGGAGCGGCTGGATCTGCTGAAGACGCGGCGTCGGGTCTAGGTACCATCACGCGAAAGAAGGCCGCTTGCACCGACTGGTGCAGGCGGCCTTTCTCATGCGGTGATCCGAGCGACAAGCACTACTTACTAGCGACCTTGCGGTAGCGCAGCAGAGCCAACGGCACGACCACCACCAGGATGGCCAGGGAACACCCCACCGCGTAGAGGATGCAGTGGTCGGCGGGCCAACCGGTCGGGGTGCCGAAGCTCGGGGGCGCGCCGTTGTCGAAGAGCTTGCGTCCGGCGGCGGAGACCGCGGTGATGGGGTTCCATTCGGCGAAGGCGCGCAGCGGACCGGGCAGCGACTCCGCGGAGATGAAGGCCGAGGAGATGAACGTCAACGGGAACAGCCAGATCAGGCCCGCGCTCTGGGCGACTTCGACGGTGGGTGAAAACAGACCGGTGATGGCCCCGACCCAGGACATGGCGAACGCGAACAGCAGAATTATCGCGAAAGCCAGTACGGCATCGATGATCCCGCCGTTGATCCGCCAGCCGACGATGTACCCGCAACCGACCATGACGGCCAGGCTCAGGATATTCACCGCCAGATCCGAGAGTGTGCGCCCCATCAGCACTGCCAGCCGCGACATCGGCAGCGTCCGCATGCGGTCGATGATTCCCTTCTCCAGATCACCCGCCAAGCCGACCGTGGTGAAGGCGGCGTTGAAAGCGACTGTCTGGGTGAAGATTCCGGCGAGCAGGAACTCGCGGTACTGGCCGCCGCCGAGTGAGGCACCGAAGATGTAGGCGAACAGGAAAACGAACATCAGCGGCTGGATCGTCGCGGTCACCAGTAGGGTCGGGACCCGCAGGATGGTCAGCAGATTCCGGTACGCCACGATGGCGCTGTCCCGGATGACCCGGGCGTGTGGCTGCCGAATCTCCGGTGGGGTTTCGGGTTTCGCGGTCGATTCCGCTTCGGTGCGCGCGACTGCGGTGCTCATCAAGACAAGATCTCCTCTTGTACATCGTCGATTTCCGGCTCGAGTGCGTGCGCGGAGGTACCGGTGAGAGACAGGAAGACGTCGTCGAGGCTGGGCCGGTGCACGCCGGCGTCGACCACGCACACGCCGGCGTCGTCGAGCCTGCGCAGCGCTTCGACCATGGTGCGGGAGCCGTCGGCGACCACGATGGAGACCTCGTCCGCGCCCAGATCGTGGGTCGGCTCACCGATACCGACCTGCGCGAGGATCGTCAGCGCGGGCAGCACGTCCTGGCCCGGGGCCAGCGTGACGGTGAGCCTGTCGCCGCCGATGGAGGTCTTCAGCTCATCGGCCGAACCATTGGCGATGACCCGTCCGCGATCGATGACGGTGATGCGGTCGGCGAGCCGATCGGCCTCTTCCAGATACTGGGTGGTGAGCAGCACCGTGGTGCCGTCGTCGACGAGATCGCCGATGACGCGCCACATATCGAGACGGCCACGCGGATCCAGGCCGGTGGTCGGCTCGTCGAGCACCACCACCGCGGGCCGAGCCACCAATGCACCGGCGAGGTCGAGCCGCCGCGCCATACCGCCGGAATACGTACCGGCACGACGGTGCGCCGCATGGTCCAGACCGAAGGTGCTCAGCAACTCCGTCGCACGAGATGCGGCCTGCTGCTGCGACATTCCGTACAGCCGTGCCACCATGCGCAGATTCTCGTAGCCGGTCAGGTTGGCGTCGACCGCCGCGTACTGACCGGACAGCCCGATGCGCCGCCGCGCGGTCGCCGGATCGCGCAAGACGTCGATACCCGCCACCCGCACCGATCCGGCGCAAGGCCGCAGCAGCGTGGTCACGATACGCACCGTGGTCGTTTTGCCCGCGCCATTGGGCCCGAGCAGTGCCATCACCGTGCCCGCCGGAATCTGTAGGTCGACCTCGTCCAGCACCCGCACCCGGCCGTAAGTCTTGACCAGGCCGCGCACCTCCACCGCCAGACTCACGACACAACCTGCCGAGCCCTGGCCCCCGGCGCCCGCACTCTCGCCGGGCCTGCTACCGATTGCTCACAGCCGGTCGATTCATCGCATTCGTTCACGACTCGCTCCTGTTCCGCCCCTCGGCACCGGCGTCCCGGCCCGCGCGGTCGTCGGCGATATCTCGCGCGAATCCGCCTCGGTAACACCAGGTTTCGTCGATGCGTGCGGGTGCTGTGTCGATGGATTGTTCGAAACGCTCTCTCACAACCGTGCCTCCTGCCTCGGTGCGCCTTCCAGGTGCTCGTCGAGCACCGGACCGATGACGGCGAGTGATTCCGGTGTCGTCATGGCCGAGTGTTTGCAAGGTAGGTCGTGGTTGTGAATGCTGCCGGTGACGAAGGGCGCCCATGCCGCGGCGCGGCGGGTCGGGTCGGTGTGGTTGATCTCGTCATCGGCCGCGGTGAAGAAGAGCAGATCACCGTTGAACGTCCTGGGGCGGAAGCCGTGGGCCAGGACAGTGCCATTGGTGTAGCCCGCGTAGAGGCGCTCCAGGTGTTCGACGGTCAGGGCGGCGAACGGGCCGGATCGCGAGCTCAGCAGTTCGGCCGCGTCGCGCAGAGTCATGCGCGGGTCGAGTTCGACATCATCGGCGTCATTGCCGAATTCGCCGATGATCTCGGCCACCGTGGGGATCGCATGCTCGAGCCATTCGTCGGTGAGCTGGTAGCTGTCCATCATCGACAGCAGCGCGACCTGTTCGCCCGCCTCCTGCAACTGAACCGCCACCTCGTGCGCGATCAGGCCGCCCAGCGACCAGCCGAGCAGGTGGTAGGGCCCTTCGGGCTGGACCGACTTGATATGCGCCACATAGTTTTCCGCGGCCTCGCCGATCGAATCGAACCCGTCCTCGCCCGCGACATGCGGTGCCTGCAATCCGTACACCGGGCGGTCCGCAGCCAGATGCGCGAGCAGACCCGAGTAGCACCAGGACAGCCCGATCGCGGGATGGATGCAGAACAGCGGGGCCCGGCTCGTGGTACTGCGGGCCCGGATCGGCAGTACCGGCTCCAGTGTCGCGGCGATCGCCGCGCCGGGGTGACCGGCTCCGTCCAGCCGGGTCGCGATGGCAGCCGGGGTGGAGTCGCCGAACATCAGCTGCACCGGGAGATCGATCCCATTGGCGCGCAGCTCCGCCACGACCTTCGTGGCCAGCAACGAGTTGCCGCCGAGTTCGAAGAATCCGTCGTCGACACCCACCGTTTCGACACCGAGCACCGTCGCGAAGGCCGCACACAGCTGCACCTCGGTCGGGGTGGTCGGCGCCCGATAGCCTTCGCTCGCGCTGAAGACCGGTTCCGGCAGCGCATCGCGGTCGAGCTTGCCGACCGGGCTGAGCGGAACCTGGTCGATCAGCATGATCGATTGGGGCACCATGTAATTCGGCACCCGCGCCGCGAGATGTTCGGTGAGCTCGGCCGCGTTCAGCGTATTTCCCTCGCACGGCTTCACATACGACACCAATGCCGTCGCACCGGCTGGGGTCCGATAACCGATGGTCGTCGAGAACTCGACCGCGTCGTGCCGCGCGAGCGCGGCGTCGATCTCGCCGAGTTCGATGCGGAATCCGCGGATCTTCACCTGATGGTCGGTGCGGCCGAGGTATTCGATTTCGCGGGCCGAGTCGGAGCCGTGCCCGAACCAGCGCACGAGATCGCCGGTGCGATACATCCTTTCCCCCGGCTTGCCGTAGGGGTTCGCAATGAACCGCTGCGCCGTCAGCCCCGGACGGTTCAGGTAGCCCCGTGCCAGCGCACTACCCGCCAGGTGCAGTTCACCGGTCACCCCGACCGGCGCGGGATGCAGCCGTCCATCGACGATGGTGGCATTGACGCCGCGGATCGGCCCGCCGATCGTGATCGGCTCGCCCGGTGCCATGGGCTGGGAGATCACCGTGACAATGGTGGTCTCGGTCGGCCCGTACACGTTGTACAGATTGCGGCCGGGCGCCCAGCGTGTGACCAGCTCCGGCGGCAGCGCCTCACCGCCCACCAGCACATGCGCCAGTTCGGTGACGCCGGTCGGATCGACCGTGCCGAGTGCCGAGGTGGTGATGAACGCGTGCGTTATCCCCTCGTCGATGAATACCCTGCCCAGTTCGGCGCCGCCGACCACACCCGATGGCGTGATCACCAGCGTCGCCGCACCACCGAGGGCGAGCAGCAGGTCGAGCATGGCGGCGTCGAAGCTCGGCGTCGCGAAATGCAGGACCCGGCAACCGGGGTGCACCTCGAACCGCTCGGCGGTCTCCGCGGCGAAGTTCGACAGGCCACCGTGGGTGACCACGACCCCCTTCGGTGTGCCGGTCGAGCCGGAGGTGTAGATGACGTATGCCGGATTGTCCACCCGCAGCGCCCTGATCCGCTCGCCCGTCCTGATCGGCGCGTCGGACGTATCCAGCACCCGCCCACGGAATTCGGCATCATCGAGCACGATCCACTCGGCGTCGCCCGGCATCTGGTCGCGGTGCTCGGCCAGCGTGATGCCCAGTGCCGCACCGGAATCGGTGAGCATATGGGAGATCCGCTGCGCCGGATACAGCGGGTCGACCGGCACGAATGCCGCACCCGCCTTGGCCACCGCGAGCATCGTCGCCACCGATTCGACCGAGCGCGGAATCCCCAGCGCCACCAGCGTTTCCGGGCCGACCCCACGTTCGATGAGCACCCGCGCCAGCCGGTTGGTCCACCGGTCGAGCGCGTCGTAGCTCACCTGGGTATCGCCCGAGCACAGTGCGATGGCCTTGCGATCGACATTCGCCGCGTTCTCGAACACCTCGGGGAAGGTGGCCGGCCGGTCCGCCTCCGCCCCGCGCACGGGAGCCAACCCGGACCATTCGGCGGGATCGAGCAGTTCCAGATCACCCACGGCGGTGGTCGGATTCGCTGCGACACCGGCGAGCAGCCGGACCAGTCGCCTGCCGAGCCGCTGTGCGGTCTGCTCGTCGAACAGATCGCTCGCGTAGTTGACGGACAGGTTGATTCCGCCGGGTTCCCTTGTGCCGGTGTGTGATTCGGTCAGCGTGAACTGCAGATCGAACTTCGCGATACCGGTGTCGATATCCTCCGACTCGATGCGCAGCCGGGGGAGGTCGAGCACCCGCACCGGGTGGTTCTGCACCGAGAGCATCACCTGGAACATCGGGTGATGGGCCTGCGAGCGGGCCGGATTCAGTACCTCGACGAGTCGCTCGAACGGCAGGTCCGCATGCGCGAACGCATCCAGATCGATATCGCGCACGGCGTGTAGCAGGTCGGTGAACCTGGCGTCCGGATCGATCCGGGTGCGCAGTACCAACGTGTTGACGAACATACCGACCATGCGATCCAGCTCCGGATGGCCACCGCGACCGGCGATCGGCGTGCCGACGGTGATGTCGTCGGTCGCGGTCATCCGATGCAGCAGTACCGCGAGCGCGGCGTGGAGCAGCATGAACATGCTGACGTTATTGCTGGTGGCGATCGTGCGCAGTTCTCGATGGGTCAATGCGTCGATCGGGCACTCCACGATGCCCCCGCGATAGCTCGGCGCGGGCGGGCGCGGCCGGTCCGCTGGCAGGTTCAGCAGCACCGGAATTCCGTTCAGAGTCTCGCGCCAGTAGTCGAGCTGGCGATGGACCAGCGAATCGGGATCGTCCTCGGTGCCGAGCGTGTCCTGTTGCCAGAGTGCGTAATCGGCGTACTGGATCTCCGATTCCGGCCAGTCGGGCGTCTTCGCCTCGCATGCTGCCGCATAGGCCGTGGCCACATCGGCGGCCAGGGGTGCCAGCGACCAGCCGTCCATCGCGATGTGGTGGACGACGAGCACCAGCACGTGCTCGGTCGACGCCCCTGATTTCGCGTCGGTGGATCCGTTGCGGTCGACCGTGATCAGCGCGGCCCGCAGCGGTACGGTCGAGGCGAGATCGAATCCCGGAGTCGCGAAATTTTGTACCGCATCTGATATTTCGGACTGCGGCAGGGTCGTGACGAACATCGAGACGGCCGCATCCGCCGGATCGAGAACGCGCTGCGTGGGAACCCCATCGACCTCCGGGAATACTGTCCGCAGCGTCTCGTGCCGCTGCTGTACGGCGTGCAATGCCCGCATCAGCGCATCGGCATCCAGCTCGCCGCGCATGCGCAGCACCACCGGGACGTTGTAGGCCCCGCTGGCCTCACCCGTGCCGTCTCCGACCTGGTTGAACCGGTTCAGGAACCACAGTCGATACTGGGCCGCCGACAACGGAATCCGCTCCGGCCGATCGCGGCGCACCAACTCCGGCCGAGCGTCGGCACCGGATCCGGCATCGAGCAGCGTCGCGATTTCGGCGACCGTCGGCCTGGTAAAGACCGTGCGCACCTCGAGCCGGGTATTCGTCACCGCGGCCAACCGGGCCACGAGTTGGGTTGCCAGCAGCGAATTTCCGCCGATATCGAAGAAGCTGTCCTCGGCGCTCACACCCTCGACACCGACCAACTCGCCCATCACCTCGGCCACCAGCCGCTCGGCGTCGTTCGCTGGTGCCCGCTGGGCCGTGCGCAACGTCAGCTGCGGTTCGGGCAGTGCGGCGACATCCAATTTCCCCGTCGGGGTCAGCGGGATCCTGTCCAGCACGGCGATACTCGCCGGAACCATGTGCGCGGGAAGGTGTTCGGCGACATGGGCGCGCACCGCATCGATATCCGGTGCGGTGTCCTCGGTGGGCTGGATGAACGAGACGATCCGATCCGCGCCCGCGATATGGCGCACCTCGGTGTGCGCGAACCGCACGTGCTCATGTGCGGCGAGCGCGTTGGTGATCTCGCCGAGTTCGATGCGGAATCCGCGCACTTTGACCTGATGGTCACTGCGTCCGAGGTAGACGATCTCGCCCGCGGCATTCCAGCGCACCACATCACCACTGCGGTACATCCGCGACCCCGCCGGTCCGAAAGGGTCGGCGACGAATCGTGTAGTGGTGAGTTCGAACCTGTCGAGATACCCACGCGAGACACCGAATCCGCTGAGGTATAGATCGCCGGGAACCCCGACCGGCACCGGACGCAGCCGCTCATCGAGTACCAGCGCCCGCGCACCACGCACCGGGGTTCCGATGGTGATCGGTTCGCCGATCGCCAGCGGCGCCGAGATCGTGGTGACGATGGTGGTCTCGGTCGGCCCGTAGACGTTGTGCATCTGCCGTCCCGGGGCCCAGCGGGTCACCAACCCTGGACTCAGGGCCTCGCCACCCACCATGAGCCCACGCAGGCACGGCAATGACCACCGCTCCCGATCGATGGTGGCCAATGCGGCCGGTGTGATGAACGTGTGGGTGACACGCTCGCGCTCCATCAGCGCGGCCAGTTCATCGCCGCCGTAGATATCGGTCGGGACGATCACCATGGTCGCGCCGGAGCCGATCGCGAGCAGCAGATCCAGAATCGCCGCGTCGAAGCTCGGGGAGGAGAAGTGCAGCGTGCGCGAATCCTTGTCGACCCGCATCCGCTCGCGGAGTTCGTCGCCGAAGTTCGACAGCCCGCTGTGCGTGACGCCCACGCCCTTGGGTTTGCCGGTCGAACCCGAGGTGTAGATCACATAGGCCAGATCGGCGATCTCGATGGGACGATGGCGTTCGTAGTCGTCGACCAGGCAGTCGTCGAATTCGTCCAGTTCCTCGATGAATTCAGGCGCGTCGAGCAGCAGCCAGTCGGTGGCCGCGGTCGCGGGCAGCCGATCGGCGTGCTCGGCCAGCGTGACGCCCACTTCGCACCCGGAGTCGACCAGCATGTGCCGCACGCGGTCGGCCGGATAGTTCGGATCCACCGGCACGAATGCGGCACCGGACTTGGTGACCGCGAGCATCGTGATGACCGAGTCGATCGATCGGGTCAGGCCGAGTGCCACTCGGTCACCCGGACCGAGCCCGCGCTCGATCAGCGCCCGTGCCAGCCGATTCGAGCGCGCGTCGACCGCGGTGTAGGTCAGCGAGGTGCCATTCGAGCGGATCGCCGTGCGCTGCGGATGCATATGCGCGGTGGCGGTGAAGTAGGCGGCCAGCGTGCACTGGGGCGTGGTCGCGCCGCCGCTGGCCGGGGTGAGTTGTCGTCGCTCGAATTCGGTGCGCACGTCGATATCGCGGACCAGCACCTGGGGTGCCGCGGCAACGGCCGCCAACACCGCCTGGAACCGATCGGCCATCGTTTTGACCGTCGCTGCATCGAAAAGCTCTGCGGCATAGGCGAATTCGAAGATACGCGCCGACGCGTCCGGTCCGGCGCCGCGGGCGACGGTACCGACCCGCAGTTCCAGATCGAATTTGGCCAGCGCGATATCCAATTCCTCGGCATGCAAGGCGAGGCCGGGCAGTTCGAGCGCGGGAACCGGACCGTCCTGCACCGTCAGCGCCACCTGGAACAGCGGATGGCGACCGCTGCCGCGCCCGTCGCTGCCCAACTCGTTGACGATGCGCTCGAAGGGGATATCCGTGTGCGCCATGGCGGCCAGCTCGTTATCGCGATCCGCGCGCAGCAGCGTCGCGAACGGAATATCCGGGTCGACATCCGAGCGCAGCACCAGCGTGTTGACGAACATGCCGACCAGCTCGTCGAGTTTGGTATCGGTGCGCCCCGCGACCGGCGTGCCGATCACGATATCCCGACCGCCGGTAATGAACCGCAGCATGACCGCGAGGGCCGAGCGCAGCACCATGAACATGCTGACGCCCTGTTCGCGCGCAAGTTCGGCAAGTGCCCGCTGCACCGGCTCGGGCACGCTGAAGCGCAGCGAACCCGCCTCCTGCGTCGGCGCGGCCGGCCGCAGCCGATCGTAGGGCAGCGGCAGCTCGTCGTGCAGATCCGCCAGTGCGCTGCGCCAGTACGCGAGTTGCTCGGCTGCGAGACTTTCCGGATCGGCCTCGTCACCGAGGTAGGCGCGCTGCCACAGCCCGAAATCGGCGTACTGCACCGGAAGTGGTGTCCAATCGGGTGCACCACCTGCACGCCTTGCCACGTAAGCAGCGGCCAGATCCCGGGTCAGCGGGCCGAGCGACCAACCGTCGGCGGCGATGTGATGCAACACGATGCCGAGCAGATGACGCCGAGAGTCGGTGCGCAGCAAGCTGATCCGCAGCGGAATGTCCTTGGTGAGATCGAATCCGGCGCGGGCCATAACGCGCAGTGTCTGCTCGGCGGCGCCTTCATCGGTCGCCACCGGCTCGACCACCGGCATGGCCTTGGCGGTCGGCAGCACCGACTGCCGGGCGCCGAGATTATCCTCCGGGAACACCGTGCGCAGTATCTCGTGCCGCTCGACCAGATCGGTCAGCGCCGAGCGCAGGGCCGCCGCATCCAGATCGCCGTCGATCCGAATGACGAATGCGATGTTATAGGCGCTCGATTCGGGTGAGAATCGATTGAGGAACCACAGTCGCTGCTGGGGCAGCGACAATGGAATGCGTCCCGGACGTGGGGTATGCACAGCCAGCGCCACCCGTTGCGTCCGGGGCGCTTCCGTTATCCGTTCCGCGACACCGGCCACCGTCGGCGCCTCGAAGATCAGCCGCACCGGCAGGTCGACGCCGAATTCCGCGTGCAGTGCGGCGGCGAGGCGGGTGGCGAGCAGCGAGTTGCCGCCCACCTCGAAGAAGCTGTCCTCCGCGCCCGTCATCGGATGGCCGAGGATTTCACCGAACGCGGCGGCGACGCGCTGCTCCAGCAACGTGCTCGGCGCTCGCGAGGTACCCGCGGCCGCGAAAACCGGTGCGGGCAGGGCCTTTCGGTCCAGCTTGCCGGCCTGGGTGACCGGCATCTCGTCGAGTACGGCGATCGAGGCAGGCACCATGTAGCCGGGCAGCCGCTGACGCGCGGTATCGGCGATAGCGGCGGCCTCGATCGGTTCGTCCGCGGTCACATAGGCGACCAGGCGAGGCTGGCCGTGTTCGTCGGTGTGCACGACGGTGAGCGCGGCGCGCACACCCGGATGGGCGCGCAACACATGGTCGATTTCGCGTAGTTCGATGCGGAAGCCGCGAATCTTGATCTGGTCGTCGGCGCGGCCGAGGAAGCGCAGCTGTCCGGTGGGATCCGAGACCACGAGATCGCCGGTGCGGTACATCCTTTCACCGCGCCGACCGTGCGGGTTGGCCGGGAAGCCCTGTGCGGTAAGGCCGTATCGGTCCAGGTAGCCGCGGGCCAGCCCCGGGCCGGACAGGTAGAGCTCGCCCGGAGTGCCCGGTGGCACCGGATGCAGTCGACCGTCCAGCACGAACAGTCGCATACCGCGCACCGGTCTGCCGAGCGGCACCGGGCGACCCGCCTGCATCGGACCGCTGGCGGTGGCGGCGACGGTCGCCTCGGAAGGGCCGTACATATTGTGGATACGGTGCCCGGCCGACCATCGTTCGACGAGTTCCTCCGAGCACGCCTCACCGCCGACGATGACGGCCTCGAGCTCGTCGAGCCCCTCCTCCGGCACGGTGGCCAGCGCGGCCGGCGTGATGAATGCATGGGTGACCCGCTCCGTGCGCAGCAGATCGGCGAGTTCCGTACCGCCGTACATGCCCGCGGGTGCGACGACGATGGTGGCGCCCGCCGCGAACCCGAGCAGGATCTCCAGCACCGACGCGTCGAAGCTGGGCGAGGAGAAGTGCAGCGTGCGTGCCGAATCCGTGACACCGAACAGATGCATCTGCTCCTGTGCCAGCGATGCGATACCGGCGTGGGTGACGACGACTGCCTTGGGCTTTCCGGTGGAACCCGAGGTGTAGATCAGGTAGGCCGGATACCCGGTGCGCATCGGATAGTGGCGGTCCGCATCGGTGACGGGATCGGTTGAGTAGCGAGCGGATTCGGTGGCCAGTTCATCCGAGCCGAGTACCAGCCAATCGACATAGTGCTTGCGGTGCTTACCGCCTGCGGCGGGCCAGGCGGGCATGGTGGCCAGGGATTCCGGCACGGTCAGCCCGAGCATGGCACCGGAATCGGCGATCATATGCCCGATCCGCTCGGCCGGGTAGCTCGGATCGATCGGCACATATGCCGCACCGGTTTTCGCCACGGCCCAGATGGCCGCGATGGAATCGAGGCTGCGCGGCAATGCGATCGCCACTACGACCTCGGGTCCGGCGCCGTGTTCGATCAGCGTGCGCGCCAGGCGATTCGACATTTCGTCGAGTTCGCGGTAGCTGGTGTCGACGCCCTCGTACCGCACGGCGGTCGCATCCGGCAGCCGCTCGGCGATGTCGGTGAACAGCTGCGCCAAGGTGATCGAGGGCTCACCCGGAGCACCGGCGATCGGCGCGAGCTTCGCCGCCTCGCGCCGGTCCAGGATCTGCAGATCGCCGACCGGTCGATTCGGCTCGGCGACGACGGCATTGAGCACGGCGATGAACCGGCGGGCGAGCGATTCGACCGTGCGCTTGTCGAAAACATCGGTGGCATAGCCGAATTCGGCGTGCAGCGGGCCATCGGCGATACCGTCGTGCAGTTCCAGCTGCAGATCGAATTTGGCGATATCGGCGGCGATCGGCAGCACCTGCGCCCGCACCCCGGGCAGATCGATGTTCAGATCCGGTGCGCGGTCATACGACAGCATCACCTGGAACAGCGGATGCCTGGCGGCGGAGCGCTCCGGATTGACGAGTTCGACCAGCCGCTCGAACGGCACATCCGCATTGGCGAAGGCGTTCAGATCGGTTTCGCGAACCACATCGAGCATCTGGTCGAATCCGGCGGCCGGATCGACCTCGGTCCGCAACACCAGCGTGTTGACGAACATGCCGACCAGATCGTCGAGCGCCGGATCCGAACGGCCCGCGATCGGGGTGCCGATGGCGATATCGGTGCTCGTGCACAGCCGCGCGAGCAGCGTGGCCAGTACGGCGTGCAGCACCATGAACATGCTGACACCCTGGCTGGCCGCGAGTTCGCCTGCGGCGCGGCGGATCTCGGGTGCAATAGTGAACTCGACCCGCCCGCCCTCGATCGAGCGACGCAGCGGACGCGGACGATCCAGCGGCAGGTCGAGCTGATCCGGCAGACCAGTGAGGGCCGCGCGCCAGTAGGCGAGCTGACGGCTCAGCGCACTCGCCGGATCGGCTTCGTCGCCGAGCAGTTCGCGCTGCCACAGGGAGAAATCAGCGTACTGCACCGGCAGCGGAGTCCACTGCGGTGCGATGCCCTTCGCACGCATGGCCACCGCGGCCATCAGATCCCTGGCCAGCGGTGCGATCGACCAGCCGTCGCCGCAGATGTGGTGCAGCACGATGAGGAATACGTGCCGATCCGCTCCGGTGGTCCACAGGGCCACCCGGATCGGGGCCTGACTGCGCAGATCGAAGCCGTATCCGGCGAACTCCTCGGCCAATTCCCGCACATCGGCGCCGGTCGCGTCGATCGGGTCCAGCGTGAGCGGGATATCGGTGGCCGGATGCACGAGCTGGTACGGACCTTCCGGTGCATCCGGGAAGGTGGTGCGCAGGGATTCGTGCCGCTCGATTACATCGATGAGTCCGGCACGCAGCGCCACGAGATCGATGGGTCCATCGATCTCGACGGCAAGCGGCATGTTGTAGGCGGCGGCGTGTTCGGCGAAGCGATTGAGGATCCACAGCCGCTGCTGAGCCAGCGACAACGGAATCCGTTGCGGCCGTTCGACAGGTACCAGCTTCGGGGAGGATGCGTCCGGGTTGTGGGCGGCGAAGCGCTCGATCAACGCGGCGATGGTCGAGGCCTCGAACAGGTCGCGGATAGTCAGCCCGGTACCGAGGGCGGCATTGATCCGCGCGACCGCGCGGGCGGCGATCAGCGAATTGCCGCCGAGATCGAAAAAGCCGTCCTCGACACCGATTCCGTCGATGCCGAGGACTTCGCCGAAGACACCGGCAAGTACCCGCTCCACCTCGGTGCGGGGCTCGGACGTGAGATGGCCGGACGGGCGGGTGGCATCGGGTTCGGGCAGCGCCTTGCGGTCGATCTTGCCGTTCGCGCTCAACGGTAGTTCGGCGAGCACCATCAGCACTGCAGGCACCATGTAGCTGGGCAGCGTGCGACGCAAGGCATTCAGCAACGCGGTGCTGTCCAAGTGGTCCGAAAAGGCCGGGGTGGCAACGACATAGGCTACGAGTTCGTCGCCGGTGCGGCCGTGATGGGCGACGCAGACCGCGCGGGCGACCCGCTCGTCGGCCAGCAGCGCCGCCTCGATCTCACCGAGTTCGATGCGCAGACCGCGGATCTTCACCTGGAAGTCGCTGCGACCCAGGTATTCGAGGATCCCTCGCGCCGAATTACCCTTGTGGCCGCCGAGATCCGGCTCGCCCTGCCAGCGCGCCAGATCGCCGGTGCGGTACATCCGGGCGCCCGGAGTGAACGGGTTGGCCACGAAACGATCAGCGGTCAACCGAGGTTGGCCGAGGTAGCCGCGCGCCAGTTGGACACCCGCGAGATACAGCTCGCCGACGACCCCCGGAGGCACCGGCCGCAGGCGTGCGTCCAAGACGTAGGTCTGGGTGTTCCACACCGGCGAGCCGATCGGCACGGTATCCGGGTCGGCCGGGCACGGCCAGTAGGTGACATCGACGGCGGCCTCGGTCGGCCCGTACAGATTGTGCAGTTCCGGCCCGGGCAGGGCGGCGTGGAAATCACGGACGGTGGCCGCGGGCAACGCCTCACCGCTGCAGAACACCCGGCGCAGCGTGGTGCAGCCGCGTACATCGGTATCGGAGACGAATACCGAAAGCATGGACGGCACGAAATGGGCTACAGTGATGGACTTTTCGGCGATCGTCCGGGCGAGGTAGCCGGGATCGCGGTGTCCGTCGGGCGCCGCGACGACGAGTCGCGCTCCGATCTGTAGGGGCCAGAAGAATTCCCAGATCGAGACGTCGAAGGTGTCCGGGGTCTTCTGCAGCACCGCGTCGGTGCCGTCCAGCGGATATTCGTGCTGCATCCAGCGCAGCCGGTTGACGATCGCGGCGTGAGTTACGCCGACGCCCTTGGGTTTTCCGGTCGATCCCGAGGTGAAGATCACGTACGCGAGATGCTCGGCACGCAGTGGAGCGAGGCGGTCGGTGTCGGCGATCGGGTGGGCGTCGAAATCCGTGAGGTCTGCGGTATCGATCGCGACCGTGTCCGCGCCCGCGGGCAGCGCGAGTTCGTCTCGGGCCGTGGTCAATACACAGACCGGATCGGCCCGTTCGAGGATCTGTTCGATCCGCTCTACCGGATGATCGGAATCCAGCGGCAGGTACGCCGCGCCCGCCTTGATGATCGCGTAGATGCCCACGACGAGTTCGAGGCTGCGCCGCAGGTACAGCCCGACAACCTGCTCGGGCCCCGCGCCACGTGCGATGAGCAGTCGGGCCAACTGGTTGGCACGCTCGTCGAGTTCACGGTAAGTCAGTGTCTCGTCACCGAATTCGAGCGCGGCCGCATCCGGGCAGATCATCGCGCGATCGGCGAACAGGCCGGACAAGGTCCCCTGCTGCGGCGCGGTCTCGGTGGCATTCCAGGTGTGCAGCACGCGCTCGCGCTCGTCATCGGTGATGGCGATCAGACTCTCGGCGTGCATATCGGGATCGGCGGCGAGGAACCGGGTCAGGAAGTTCAGGAACCGGCCGTGGTGCGCCGTGACCTCGGACTCCGCGTAGAGCCGCGGATTGGCCTCGAAGTCGACATGGATGCGACCGCCCTCGCCGTTGTACAGATTGATGGATAGGTCCTCGACCGGGCCGGTGGCGAGCACATGCAGCGAGCCGAGCAGACTGCCGAACTTCAGCTCGTCGTGGAACAGCATGATGTTGACCATCGGGCCGAAGAATCCGCGCGCATCGCGGGAGTAGCCGCAGTCGCGGCGGATGTCGTCGTGCCGGTAGAGCTGGTGCCGCAGCGCGCCGGTGATCTGCAATTCGGCCGCGCGCACCACATCGCGGACGGTGGTATCGGCATCGAAGCGCACCCGGATCGGCACCACATTCGATACCACGCCGGCGGCGCGGCGCAGCGCGACCGTGGTCCGCGCCGATACCGGCAGGCTCAGCACCACGTCGGGATTGCCGGTCACCGAGCGCACATAGGCGGCCAGCGCGGCGACGAACATCGTAGAGCTCTGGGTCTCGAGTTCGGCCGTGGCCGCGTTCATGGCTGCCTCGGCGCGTTCGTCGAGGACCGCGCAAGCACGCCGCCGCCCCGCATCCGGGGCGGCGGTGAGGCCGTTCACGTTGGACAGAGTCATCGGTCCACCCGCGCCTGCTAATTGCTCGAGCCAATAGTCGCGGTCGTTGCGGAACCGGCCGGAGTCGCGGTATGTGGATTCGTCCGCATAGATTTTCGCCAGCGGTGTAGCTCGGGATGCCTCCGGTTCGGTGCGATTCTCCACCGCCGTATAGATCTCCGCGGTGCGGGTGAGTGCGTTCATCGCGCCGTAGCCGTCGATCACGATGTGATGGCCGCGTGCGTACCAGATGTAGTCGGACTCGCCGGTCCGCAACACTATGTTCGTGGTGAGCGGATCCCGTTCGAAGTCGATCGGCGAGCTGGCGTGCTCATTCATCCAGCGCAGCGCGGCAGCGTGCGGATCAGGCTCGTCGCGCAGATCGATCCGGCCCCAGCCGGGGCGGCGGCTGTGGTCGATCACCTGATGCGGGACACTGTCGATCTCGATCAGACGCACATGTCCGACCTGCGTTTCGACACCGAATCGTTCGATCGAGTACAGCAGGCGTCCGACGTCCAAGTCGCCGTGGATCTCGACATACTGCGCAATGGTCAGCGGGACATCCGGGCGGATACGTTGGGCGTACCAGAGGGCTGTTTGCGCCGGCGACAGTGTGAATGGTTGTGCCGAGAATTCACCGGAAGAGCATTGGTCGACGCGATCCGTGGCCAATGACTTCATCAATCACTCCTTCTGCCGCTGTTGATGCACAACTCCCGAGCACCGCCACCGCAGGCGCGCACGCGCCAGCCGTAGGACGTGATCCACGCCCATAGATTCGGAGCATCGAATGCAACGGATGGCCAGCGTTGCGGATTTGTTTCACTTCGAACGACGTTGGCAGTAAGGCACTTTCATGAGCAACATTCCCGCAAACTCTCCAAATTTGCGGATTTAGCGGCAGAAACACCGGAAAATTGCACCTAACGCCAGATCTGTTGCGATCTGGCGAACTGCACGCTAACGCTCAGGGCAGACCGAACGATGGTTTCGAAGCCCCGAAACATACCGGTTGTTTGGTTAGGGGAACGCCCTATTCATCGCGCTCAACCGATCTGGCGAGCTCAGCCGACCGGCTGGTCCATGGTGGCCTGGTCGTTCACATACCTACCGCGGGTCTTTCGCCGCCGGATAACCGCCACCACGACGGCAGCACCGGACAGGATAACCGAGAGCAGTTCCGCTTCGGCGCCGAATCGGGTCGCGAGCGTCGTATTGCTCCGCAACGGCAGTTCGGCGACCAGCGCGGCGGGAACGAACTTGGGTGTCTGCTGCTGGACTGCGCCGTCCGCGGTGATGATGGCGCTGACACCGGAGGTGGCGGCGACCACGAGGGCGCGGCCGTGTTCGACGGCACGGACCCGGGACATGGCCAGCTGCTGATAGGTCATCTCGCTGTCGCCGAAGGTGGCGTTGTTGGTGGGCACGGTCAGCAATTGCGCGCCCGCGTGCATGGAATCGCGGAAAGCGCGGTCGAAGGCGACCTCGTAGCAGGTCGCGACGCCGATATCGATGCCGCCGTCGCGACTGCTTGCAGGTCGCTCGAACGGATCGGCGCGGACGGTGCCGTCGCCGTGGCCCGGAACGAAGTATCCGGCGCGGTCGGCGTACTCGGAGAACAGGCGGAAGAAGCTGCGCATCGGCAGGTATTCACCGAACGGCTGGATGATCTTCTTGTCGTGCCGCTCCCCCGGACCGGCCGCACCGTTCCAGACGATGACCGAGTTCGTCGTCGTGCGATCGCCGTTCACCAGTACCGCGCCGACGAGTATCGGCGCGCCGATCTGCTCGGACGCCTCGGTGATCTCCGCGGCCGCGTCGGCATTGCGCAGCGGGTCGATATCCGATGAGTTCTCCGGCCAGATCACCACGTCCGGCTTGCGCGCCTGCCCCTGCGCGACGGCTCGAGCCAATTCCTCGGTGCGCCGGACATGGTTGTCGAGTACAGCGCGTCGCTGGGCATTGAAGTCCAGCCCGAGCCGCGGCACGCTGCCCTGGATGGCAGCGACCGTGATCGTTCGGTCGCCTTCCTCCGGACCGGGCAGCGCGGTCCGGAGGATCGCTCCGGTGACCGGGATAGTAACCAAAGTCGCCGCCGCGGCGATAATTCCGATGCGGGTCGTGGTGGTACGACCCGACTCGGCGGGCGGCCGATCGTCTGTCGGCACGATCGTCACGCGGTTCCACACATACACCAGTACTGCCGCCGCCGCGGTTCCGGTGAGCGCCACCGCGAATCCGATGAGCGGCGCGCCCCCTACCATGGCCAGCGAGAGGTACCACCCGTCGGCCTGGCCGAACGCCAAACGCCCCCACGGGAATCCGCCGAACGGGAAGCTCGATCGCAGCCACTCGGTGGCCGTCCACGTCAACGCCACCCAGACCGGCCACCCCGGCAGCGAAAACAACAAACGCGCCAGTAGCCCGAACAGTCCTATATATAAGGCACACACCGTCGACAACGCGAGCCACGGCACCGGTCCGACGTAGATCCCGGTCCACGGCAACAGCGGCACGAAGAACGCCAGCCCCGCCAGGAACCCGTACCCGAACCCCCCACGCATCCGCGCAGCGCCGCGTATGGTCAGCGTCAGCACCACGATCCCGATAGGCGCGAGAAACCAGAACGGCCGCGGCGGAAAACTCCCGAAAATCAACAACCCCGACAGCACCGCCGCGACCGACCGACTCAGCACCGGATACCGACCGAGCGCGACGGCCACGCGGCGCAGAACCGCGCCGGGTGTTTCAGGCTTCATGGATGGTGACTCCGCGGTGGACGGTGCGCAGGCAGGTGGGCAGGGACGCGTCGGGGTCGAGCGGGGGTAGGCCGGGGACTCGAGAGCGCGGATCGGTGGACCAGCGCTGGACGGTATCGGCGGCTGCTGCGACGACGAGGTCGGCGGCGTCCCAGATCGCGTAGGAGGCGGGCGCCCCTGGGACCAAGGTGCCGGCGACGCCGTCGCGGATGCCGCCCGCGCGCCAGGCCCCCCGGGTGGCAGCGGCAAAGGCAGCACGAGGGGAGAGACCGTGGCCGGGGGTGCGGTGGTTGACCGCGGCGCGGACCGCCGACCAGGGATCGAGTGCGGTAACCGGTGCGTCCGAGCCGATGGCGAGGGCGATGCCCGCCACGGCCATGGCCGCGAAGGGATTCAGGGTGGCGGCGCGTTCGGAGCCGAGACGAGCGACGTACATGCCGTCCGGGCCGCCCCAGGTCGCGTCGAAACCCGGTTGGACACTGGCGATTACGCCCCACGCGGCCAGTTTCGCGATCTGATCGGCATCGATCATCTCCGCATGCTCGACGCGGTGTGCGCGGGATGCGACGGCCGGGCCGCCGAGTTCGTCGACCACCCGTCCGAATCCGGCGACGACAGCATCCATCGCAGCATCGCCGATAACGTGGAATCCGGCCTGAATGCCCGCCTCGGTGCAGGCACGAACATGTGCGGCGATCGTCTCGGCGTCGAGGTAGCCGAGACCAGTTCCGGCGTCATCGGCGTAAGACGCGCGCAAACGGGCGCTGTGCGAGCCGATCGAGCCGTCCACGAACAGATCGCCGCCGAGCGCGTGCACCCCGAGTTCGGCGACCAGTGCCCGCGCCTCGTCCGCGGTGCGCACCGCCTCACCCCAATAGGTCCGGACTTCCACGCCGTGCTCGAAGTCGATCAACTCACGAATATCGGCGCGCCCGGCGATCTCCGGTCCCCCGCATTCGTGCACCGCCACGACACCGTGCGCGGCCGCCGTATCCAGTGCGGCCTTGCGTGCCCGATCCCGTTGTGCGCGATCCAATCCCGAGAGAACCGCGGTGCGCACCAGATGGTGCGCGTCGGCGCGCAGGGGCGCACCGGGGGTGAAACCTACCGCGGCAGTGACTTCCGCAGTCGATAACCCCGACGACACCACCGCCGAATGCGCGTCCACCCGTGACAGATAGACCCGCCGCCCCGGCTGCACCGCCGCGTCGAGCTCCTCGACCGTCGGCGGCCGACGTTCCGGCCATCCGGTCTCGTCCCAGCCGTCACCGAGAATCGCGCCGTCGGGATGCGCCGCCGCGAACGCGCGCAGCAGCTCCAGGCAGTGTTCGAGTGAATGCGCCACCGACAGATCGAGGCCGGTCAGTTTCAAGCCCAGCGCCGTCACATGCACGTGCGGATCGACGAATGCCGGTGCCACGAAAGCACCATCGAGGTCGATGATCTCCGCATCCGGATGCAGCGCGCGTCCCGGTTGCTCGGCGCCCAGCCACACCACGGTGCCATCGGTCACGGCCATTGCCGTCGCGTCGGGTGAACTCGAACTGTAGAAACGACCGCCGATCAGCAACTGGGTACTCACGAGACACCAGTCTGCCGCATGGGTATTTCAGTCCGTCGAGTCGGACAGCCTCCGCTGCGTAGCGGCTGCTTGCAGGCCGCGCTAGATGGTCGGTGGCGAAACGTCCGCGGGTTGTGCCAGCACTGCCATGACCTCCGCGTATCTCGGCGGCGCACCGCCGGGTGCGGCTCGCATACCCGCCTCCACCGCGATCAGTTCCAGCCGCAGTGCCGCGGCCGTGAATCCGGAAATCGACTGTCCCGCAGCCGCCGCGGCCTGCCGCACCGCCGCTGCCAGCTCCTCACTCACCGTGACGGTGAGCTCTTCGGTCGCCATCCGGCCACCCTAGTCCTTTGATCCGTCTGACGAAAAGGGCACGAGGGTGATAGATGGCACGGTTTGCGGAAGCGGCCAGAGGTGAACCCGATCAGCCGGCTGACCCTTTGGCGAGACCTGCAAGCAATCGCTACGGAAGAGCCGGGCGAGTCGAGGGCCGGGGGTCGTCGTACCACTCGCTGACGACCGCGCCGTCGACCACATCGTCACCGTCGATGATCACGCCGCGATATGGCATCGCGGCGGCCAGACGGCTGAAGCGGCGCGCGGCGAACGCGGCGACCAGCGGACGGACCAGGAAGCGGGTCGGTGGCAGCAGCAGGAGCAGCCCGAAGAACGAGGTGACCAGGCCCGGGATGAACATCAGGAACCCGCCCGCAGCGACGAGCGCGCCGTCCGCGACCGCGGTGCCCGGGTTGATCTCCCCGCGTCCGGCGCGTCGGAATTGTTCGAAGACGCGACGGCCTTGGGAGCCGATGAGCAGCATGCCCGCGGCGGACCCGGCGATGAGCAGAAGGATGGTCGGCATCACACCGATGAGCTGGCCGACGCCGATCAGCGCGGCGATCTCGACGACGACGTAGAGCACGAACAGTACGGCGGGCATGGCGATCCTTTCGGACGATCTACCCGGTTCAACGTCGCACGGCCCGAATTTTCTCCCGATCCAGCCTGATAGGTCGCTGAGATCTCACCCGCCGGGTCGCACCAACCCGGTCTCGTAGGCCAGCACGACCGCTTGAACCCGGTCGCGCAGACCGAGTTTCGTCAGCACCCGCCCGACGTGCGTCTTCACGGTGGCCTCGGACAGGTACAACTGCTCGGCGATCTCGGCATTGGACCGCCCCGCCGCGATCTGCTCGAGCACCTCACGCTCACGCGCGGTCAGCACCTCGAGTACCGCCGGATCCTGCACACCACCCGGGTCGTCGGCGATGAGCCGGTCCAGCAGTCGCTTGGTCACCTTGGGCGAAACCACTGCATCACCGCCTGCCACACTGCGGATCGCCGAGACCAGATCCTCGGGCGGCGTGTCCTTCAACAGGAATCCGCTCGCACCCGCTCGCAGCGCGCCCAATGCGTGTTCGTCGAGGTCGAAGGTCGTCATCACGAGCACCTTGCAGCCGTCACCGGCCTCGACGATGCGCTGCGTGGCGGATACCCCGTCGACGACCGGCATCCGCACATCCATCAGCACCACATCCGGCCGCAACTCCTTGGCCCGGGATATCGCGGCGGCGCCGTTCTCGGCCTCTCCGATCACCTCGATGTCCGGGTGCGCACCGAGCACCATTTTCAATCCCATACGCATGAGTTCTTGATCGTCGACAACGAGAACGGTAATCGGCACGTCCCTAATCTATCGGTCCCGTCCAGCGTGTTTTCCGCACCGTGTGCACGGCCGCAGCGGATGCGATCTTGCATGGCACTCGTGGGCAGTAGCACACCTGCGGTTCGATCGTTGACGGTGTGCCCAAATCCAATGTGACGCACCACTATCGGGTGCTGCGCGATGTCGGGATCATCCGGCAGCGGCCGTCCGTAAGGGAAACCTTGCAGTCGTTACGCCGTAACGATCTCGATGCGCGGTTCCCGGGTTTGCTGGATTCGGTGATCGATGCAGCCCGCCGGGAGCAGTCGCCCGTGACCCGAACTTGATCACGGTTCGGCCGCATGGCGCGCGCGAAAGTCGTGGTTACCGTACCCAAGTCGGGTTATGCCGTACTGTGCCCGCGTGCCGCCATCCGCCCTCCGCGATCGCAAACGAGAACGTACCCGCCGTGCCCTCCTCGAGGCAGCCGTCGAGCTTTTCGAGAACAGAGGCTATGAGGAAACCACGGTGGCCGATATCGCCGCCGCGGCCGAGGTCGGCACCCGGACTTTCTTCAACTACTTTGCCAGCAAGGAAGATTTGCTCTTCCCGGAACAGGACGAGCGGGTGCGCGCCGCGGTGGCTGCCATCGCGAGCCGTCGGCCCGGCGAGCGGCCCGTGGAAGTGCTGCTGCGCGGGTTGCGGGCGGCGGGCGATAATCCGGGCGAACACCTCGTCGATGATCTGAGTGCGCGCATTGCCGCACTGCGCGCACAGGTTTCGCGCACCGTGCCCGCGGTGAGCGGGCGGGCCGCGCATGCGCAGTTGGTCGCGCAGCGCGAGATCGCGCGACAGTTGCATATGGCATTTCCCGCCGAATTGGACGATGTCGGCGCCGCCGCGTTGGTCGGTGCCGTGGTAGGCGCGGTTTCCGGTGCGTTGACGGTGCTGTTCCAGAGTCCGGTGGCGGGCGTGGACGGCGAGCGGTTGCATCGCCAGATCCACGAAACGACGTCACGGGTGCTGCAGCCCTGGCTCGCCTCGAATTCCAAGATGCATGTCGGACCCGTGCACTGATCGCCTCAGCCGAATCGCTGCCAGCCCAAACGGATCACCATGCCGATGACGACGACCAGCAGTACGACACGTACGAACTCCGCGCCCTTGCGTAATGCCGTGTGCGAGCCGATGATCGCGCCCGACACATTGCCGACCGCCATGGCCGCGCCCAGCGCGAACATGATGTGGCCGGTGACACCGAAGTAGAGCAGCGCACCGAAATTGGACCCGCAGTTGATCACCTTCGCCATCGCGGCCGCGCGCACGAATTCGGTGCCGAGCAGGGTGGCGAAAGTGATGATCAGGAAGGTGCCCGTGCCGGGGCCGAGCAGTCCGTCGTAGAAGCCGATCAATCCGGCAGCCAGGGCGATCACGAGCACGAACTTGCGCCGGGTAGGCGGGTGCGTGGCCAGGGTGATGCCGATCGATGGGCGCAGCGTGACGAAGACGGCGACGCCGACCAGCACGACCAGCACGACCGGGATGAACAGATCGCGATCGATGAGCGACACCGCCGCCGCACCGGTCGCCGCGGTGACCGCCGCGATCGCCGCCGCGGGCAGCAGCGTGCGCCACTGTATGGGAACTTTGCGCGCGAATGTCATCACCGATGCGCTGGTGCCCGCGACGGCGGCGAGCTTGTTGGTGCCGAGTGCGGTTTGTGGCGTGATGCCTGGTGCGACGAGGAACAGTGTCGGCAGGATGATCAATCCGCCGCCGCCGACCACCGCATCCACCCAGCCCGCGGCGGTCGCGGCTGTCAACAAGGCCGCCCAGTCTGCAAAATCCACCCGGCCAGCCAACCAGATGGTTGGATCGGGGCCGCCCGCACCTAGGCTGATATTCGTGCGCCGGTTCAGTCTGTGGCTTCGCGGCAAGCCCCTCGTTTCGGATTCGATGCTGGCCGCCGCCCTGCTGCTGCTCGAGATTCTCGGGGTCGGCAATTCCGACAGCAAGTTGCCATATCTGGGAATCGGAGTGTTGTTGCCGGTACCGGTCGCGTTTCGCCGGCTCTATCCGCGGGCGATGTCGGCCGCGGTGCTCGGACTCTCGATCGCCTCGACGCTGGTGAGCTACGCATCCGAGGACAAGGCCGACCATATCGCGCTGTTCGGGCTCGGCATCATGTTGTACACGCTGGTCGCGTATGTCGGTCGCAAAGAAGGAGTTTGGTACGCGCTCGGCCTTATCGCCGACTGCACCAGCTCATTTCTGTTGCTGCACAAGCCGGCCGGTTCGGATCTGATCTTCACCGCGATGTTCTATGCGCTGTGCTGGACACTGGCCGAGTTCATCGGCGCGCGCCACGCCTACGACCAAGAGGTGGCGGCACGGCTCGCGGTCGCCGACTACGACCGGGAACGTCGCGCGCACGATGCCGTCTCCGCCGAACGCACCCGTATCGCCCGCGAATTGCACGACGTCGTCGCCCACGCGGTGAGCGTGATCATCGTGCAGGCCGACGGCGCGAAGTACGCGCTGCGGCGCGATCCGGACGCGGCCGAGCGTGCATTGTCCACGATCGCGAGCACCGGCCGCGAGGCCCTGCGGGAATTGCGCCGAACCGTGGCCCTGCTGCGTATCGAGCACGCCCCGGATCAGTTGCCGCAGCACGGAACCGCGGGCCTGGCGAAGGTGGTCGAGATGATGCGCGATACCGGGCTCGCGGTCGAACTCGAAATGACCGGTGAACTCGACGATATCGCCCCCGAGGTGAGTCTCGGCATGCACCGCATCGTGGCCGAATCACTGACCAACACGCTGCGGCACGCGGGTTCGCATCCCAAGGCCTGGGTGCGGGTGCAGCGCCGCGAAACCGATGTGGTCATCGAAGTCACCGATACCGGCGGAGTTCCGGTGCAGGAGCAGGCCGCGAGCCCGATCGTCGGCGGCGGTATGGGACTGGTCGGCATGCGCGAACGCATCGCCGTCCTCAGCGGCACGCTGGAAGCCGGCCGCACCTCCGATGGCGCCTGGCGGGTATACGCGACCATCCCACTGGTGCGCGGCAACGAAAACGGGTTACCCGAGTGGCATTCCAGTGCAGAACACGTTTAGCGAGACGCTGTAGGTTGGAGCGGGTGAGCATCGCGACTTCCAAAGATATGGACGCCGAGTTCCTTGCGTTACCACTGCACACGCTCGCCGACGCCGCACTGTCGGCGGCACGCGCGGCGGGCGCGCAGCATGCCGATCTGCGAGTGCACCGGTTGGTCACCCAGTCGATCCGGCTGCGCGACGGCCGGGTCGAGGCGATCAGCAATGCCACCGACCTCGGCTTCGCCGTGCGCGTGATCGTCGACGGTACCTGGGGTTTCGCCTCGCATGCCGCGCTCACTCCCGAGACCGCGGCCGAGGTGGCGCGGCGGGCGGTCACGGTGGCGACGACCCTGCGCGCGCTCAATCGTGAGCGCGTCGAACTCGCCGACGAGCCGCGATACGACAATGCGCACTGGGTTTCGGCCTACGACCTGGACCCGTTCACGGTGCCGACCGCCGACAAGGTCGCTGTGCTGCAGGATTATTCCGGCCGCCTGTCCGCCGCCGACGGCGTCGATCACGTCACCGCCTCGATGCTGCAGGTCAAGGAGCAGACCTTCTACGCCGATACCGCAGGCTCCGCGATCACTCAGCAGCGCGTGCGCCTGCACCCGCAGTTGGAGGCGATCACCGTGGACGCGGCGGCGGGTGTCTTCGAGACCATGCGTACCCTCGCCGCACCGGCCGGACGCGGGTGGGAGTACGTCACCGGTGCGGACGGAATCTGGGACTGGAGCGAGGAACTCGCGCACATACCGGATTGGCTGGCTGAGAAGGTGAAGGCGCCCAGCGTCGACGCGGGACCCACCGACCTGGTGATCGACCCGACCAATCTGTGGCTGACCATCCACGAATCCATCGGCCACGCCACCGAATACGACCGCGCCATCGGCTACGAATCCGCCTATGCGGGTACCTCGTTCGCAACCCCGGACAAGCTCGGCACGCTGAAGTACGGAACGCCGATCATGCACGTCACCGGCGACCGCACCGAGGTGCACGGTCTGGCCTCGGTCGGCTATGACGACGAGGGCGTCGCCGGACAGCGCTGGGATCTGGTGCGCGACGGCGTTCTGGTCGGCTATCAGCTCGACCGTGTCTTCGCCCCGCGCCTGGGCCTGGAACGCTCCAACGGCTGCTCCTACGCCGACTCACCGCACCATGTACCGATCCAGCGCATGGCCAATGTCTCGCTGCAACCGGATCCCGAAAACGACACCACTACTGCCGAACTCATCTCCCGGGTCGAGAACGGCATCTATATCGTCGGCGACAAGTCGTGGTCGATCGATATGCAGCGCTACAACTTCCAGTTCACCGGCCAGCGGTTCTTCCGCATTCGCGACGGCCAGCTCGACGGCCAGCTGCGCGATGTCGCGTATCAGGCCACCACCACCGACTTCTGGGGTGCGATGGAGTCGGTCGGCGGACCGTCCACTTGGCGCCTCGGCGGCGCGTTCAACTGTGGTAAGGCGCAACCCGGCCAGGTTGCCGCGGTCAGCCACGGCTGCCCGTCGATCCTGGTGCGCGGCATCAACGTTCTCAACACCCGGACGGAGGCAGGTCAGTGATCGAGGTGATGATGCCCGCTGGTGCGGTCGTCGAGCAGGCGCTGGCGCTCTCGCATGCGGACGAGGCGATGGTCATCGTCACCGATGCGCACGAGGCGTCGCTGCGCTGGGCGGGCAACTCGATGACCACCAATGGTTCCTCGATTTCCCGGGACTGGGCGGTCATTTCGATCTTCCGCGACGGCCCGAACTCCGCGCGCGTCGGCAGCATCAGCTCCACCAGCGTCGACCCGGCCGAGATCGAGCAGGTGGTCCGCGCCAGCGAGGCGGCGGCCCGCACCGCCGAACCGGCGAAAGATGCGATGCCGCTGCTGACTCCGGATTCGGATGATCTGCCCGACGCTGGGAGTGAGTGGGCGTCCGCATCGGGCAGCACTGGGATCGAAGTCTTTACCGACCTCGCACGCGACTTGGCGGGTGGATTCGACGGCGCCGATCGGCTCTATGGTTTCGCCTACCACCAGATGCATACGACATGGCTCGGCACCTCCACCGGTATTCGCCGCCGCTTCGTACAGCCCACCGGCTCGGTGGAGATCAACGGAAAGCGCGGCGAGGGTGCGGATCTCGCGAGCGCGTGGGTCGGTGTCGGCAGCGCGGACTTCACTGATGTCGACGTACCCGGACTGCTGACCGAATTGTCGCGGCGGCTGGATTGGTCCGAACGCCGGGTCGAGCTGCCCGCGGGTCGCTACGAAACCCTGCTGCCGCCCTCGGCGGTCGCGGACCTGATGATCTACCTGGCCTGGTCCATGGAGGGCCGGGGCGCGCACGAAGGACACAGCGCCTTCGCAAAGGCGGGCGGCACTCGAATCGGTGAGCGGCTCAGCGACATTCCATTGACGCTCTACTCCGATCCGAGCGCGGGCGGACTCGAATATCGTCCGTTCGTGGTGACTTCGTCGTCCTCGGAATCGCTGTCGGTCTTCGACAACGGTCTTGCCGCCCGGCGCGTGGACTGGCTGCGTAACGGGGTCATCGAATCGCTGGTCTACCCGCGTGCCACCGCCGCCGAATTCGACGCTCCCACCACGGTTCCCGGCGATAACCTACTGCTGACCGGCGGCTCGGGCGCGAGTATCGACACGATGATCGCGAATACCGAGCGCGGCCTACTGCTGACCACGCTCTGGTACATCCGCGAGGTCGATCCCGCGACCTTGCTGCTCACCGGTCTCACCCGCGACGGCGTCTACCTGGTCGAAAACGGCGAAGTCACCGCGGCGGTCAACAACTTCCGCTTCAACGAAAGCCCGATCGACCTGCTGCGCCGCACCACCGAGGCCGGCGCCACCGAGACCACCCTCCCCCGGGAATGGAAGGACTGGTTCACCCGAACCGCCATGCCGCCCTTGCGCATCCCGGACTTCCACATGTCCTCGGTGAGCCAGGCGACCTGACTATGCGGCCGGGGTGATCTCGAGGCCGATGGTGCCGGACTTGCCGCGGCGAATACTGCTCGCGGTGACCAGAATCGGGCCGAGGAGCCAGTACTTCTTCTTGATCAGCTTGCGCACCCGTTCGGTGTCGGCGGCATCGAGCACCCGGCCGATGCCTTCGATGACCTCACCGCGTGGCTTGCCCGACGGGTTGCACGGTTGGAGTGTGACGGCGGGATTCTTACGCAGCCGCTTGACCTTCCAACTGTTGGTTTCGGTCCATACATACAGCTTGCCGTCGTCCTCGGCGGCCCATACGGCGGTGCCGACCGGTGTGCCGTCCTTACGGAAGGTCGTCAGCAGCACATAGTCGGCCTTGCCGATCGCACCCAGCGTGTTCGTCATGTGGGCAGCCTATCCGCGATCGGACCGGCGGGCGCCCCTGCCATCAGTCCGGCATCCGGTGCTCGATGTCGGTCTCCGTCGCTACGGCGCGGAAGCGTCGGCCGTCGACAAGGCTCGGGCACTTGCGGCGCTGGCCGAATTGGCCGTCGCCACCGGCGATTCCGAGCGGGCCGAGAAGGTACGCGCCGAACTCAGGGGCATATCGCTTTCGAAAGCCGAGCGCGCGAACGTCGCGGCGGAGTTACGTGCCGCCACCGATCTCGCGGATCGGCGCGCCGAAACGGATTGAGACGGGTCAGGCGGCGGCGGTCAAAACCTGCGGTCCGTCCGCGGTGATCGCGACCGTGTGTTCGGAGTGCGCGGTCCGCGAGCCATCCGCCGAGCGGATCGTCCAACCATCCGGATCCGTGTAGATCCGGTCGGTGGTGCGCGCGAACCACGGCTCGATCGCAATGGTCAAACCGGGTCGCAGCGGATACCCGCGACCGGCGCGTCCCACATTCGGCACATGTGGATCCTCGTGCATCGTCCGCCCGAGTCCGTGCCCGCCGAATTCGGTATTCACCGGGAAGCTATTCGCCCGCGCGACCGCCGCGATGGCGGCAGAGATGTCGCCGATCCGGTTGCCGGGCAACGCAACCGCGACGGCAGCCGCCAGCGCATCCTCGGTGGCCTTGATCAGCCGCAGATCCTCCGCATCGGCGGTGCCGACGATCATGCTGGTGGCCGAATCGGCGACCCACCCATCGATGCCCAGCGCCAGATCCATGCTGAGGACATCTCCGTCGCGCAGCGCATAGTCGAACGGAAGTCCGTGCAGGACAGCATCATTCACCGAGAGGCAGATCGTGTTCCGAAATGGCCCGCGCCCGAACGACGGCGCATAGTCCCAGTAGCACGACACCGCGCCGCGCTCCTGAATCCGCTGTCGCACATGCTGTTCCAGCTCCAGCAGATTCACTCCGACCCGGGCCAGCGCACGCAGTTCCGCCAAGATCGCGGCGACGAAGCGCCCCGCCACCCGCATGCGTTCGATCTCTCCCGGCGACTTCAACTCCACCATGCCCGAACCTCCACCTCGGTATTTTTATACCGAGGATAGCGCCGATCGGTATAAAAATACCAATCACCTCGCGTGACCAGGCGATGTGTTATGTTCGCGAACGCGAAAGCACTGGTTTGTTTGGTTGTTCGCCGCTCCGAGCGGCATGCGTTCCGCCCGATCGACTCCCCCGATAGCGAACGTAGAGGAGCAAGCGATGCGCCCGCGCCACAAGGCACTCGTCGTCGCCGTCGCGCTGGCCGTGGCCCTGGCAATCCCCGCCTGCGGCGGCGGTTCGGCGAAGAAGGAAACCCAGTCGGGCACTGCCGCAGGCCCCGCCCGCAATCCCTACCTCGCCGCCGCGACCTATGGGCTCACCCATATCGATCCCGGCCAGTCCGACACCTTCCCGTACCAAACGCCGCAGGGCGAATTCCATATCGACCCGAAGCAGCAGCAGCGCATCACCTCGGGACCGGTCAACATAATGACGCTCGCCGCCACCGATCCGGACCACATGTGGGTCTCCTCCACCCAGGGCGTGGTCTATGTCCAGGTCGGCAATGGCATGTTCCACGAAATCGCACGTGCGGACGCACCGGGCGTGAAACCGATACCGTCGCAAGCGTTGGACCAGGTGCTCGGCCAGAACTTCACCGACCCGGGTCAGGTGGAGGCCGCCGTACGCAACGACTGGGGCATCGATTGGACGCGCATCGCCAATGGCGTCTACAGCCTGGTGGACAAGGACAATCGGGTCTACTACGTCACGCAGAACGCGCAGATCGTCGTGTTCGGCTTGACGAATGCGAACAATCCCGAAGCGGGTGTACGGGTTCTGCGCACTCTCGACTTCAAACCCTGGCTCGGCAGCGGCCCTGGTCTGAGCGGTCAACCCGAGTCCATCGTCGGCCTGAATATGACCTATGACGGCAAATTGGCCGTGCTCAGCACCCGCGGACTGTCGATCATCGACCGCAGCCTGCAGGGCGAACCGCAGCAGGTCCATTTCGGCGCGGACGAGGTGGTCTCCAACGCGATGGCCGTGGACGACAAGGGCGGGATCTACGCCGCCTCGGACAAGATCATGCGCAAGATCGTCTGGACCGGATCCAAACTCTCGACCGCCGCAACCGACGGCGCATGGGCATCACCCTACGATTTCGGACAACAGCCACCCGCGGTGAAGTTCGGCATCGGCACCGGCTCGACACCCACTCTGATGGGCTACGGCAAAGACGACCGGCTCGTGGTGATCACCGACGGCGCCGATCGGATGAAACTGGTCGCTTTCTGGCGCGACGCCATTCCGGACGGGTTCCAACCGAAGCCGGGCACCACGTCCAACCGGATCGCCGACCAGATCCAGGTGACGGCCGGGCTGAATCCGCAGCCCGAATTCATCCAGAGCGAGCAGTCGGTCGTGGTGGACGGCTACGGCGCATTCGTGGTCAACAATGCCCGGCCGCAAGGCGCGCCGGACCGGCTCATCGATGTACTCGCCGGCGGCCCGGTATTCGCGCCGCCGTCGGGTATCGAGCGGTTCCAATGGGATCCGGCCAACCACAGCTGGTCATCGGTGTGGTCGCGCGCCGATGTGGTCTCCACGAGCATGGTGCCCACGGAGAGCAGCAAATCCGGAGTGGTTTTCGTCAACGGCTACACCAATACCGACGGCTGGGAGGTGACGGGTCTGGACTGGAAATCCGGAAAGACGGTGCACCGTACCATCTTCGGGCAGAGCAATCTCGGCAACGGCGCGTACGCGCTGATCCAGTTCTTTCCGAATGGGGATCTGCTGTTCAACAGTGTCGGCGGACCGTTCCGGGTGAAGTACAACGGTTGAACTTGCGGTATTTAAATACCGTCCATAGTCTGGGCACATGGTCCGACTTCCGCTGACTCCCGCCCAGGTCGAGGCCGGTCGCCGCCTCGGAGCCCGGCTGCGGGCCGCGCGCGCCGATCGCGACCCGGCCCTTATCGCCCAGGCCGCCGGAATTTCACCGGAGACGCTACGCAAGATCGAGACCGGACGGCTGCCGACGCCCGCATTCGGCACGATCGTGTCCCTGGCGGCCGCCCTGGACATTCCGCTGCAGGAACTCGCCGATACCTGGCGCTCGGCGGGCCTCGCGGAATCGGCCTGACCTACGCCGGTGTAATCGCGATGCCGATGGATCCGTCCGCGCCCTTGAACAGCTTGTGCAGACGGATCAGCACCGTGCCGATGATCCCGTATTTGCGCGAGACGAGATCGCGCACTCGCTGCGTTCCCGCAGCGTCCAGCAACTCGGCCTTGCCAGCGACCTGCTCTTCGCTCTTCGGGCGGCCACGACCGTCGCATATCCGCAGGGTCACCGCCGGATTGCGGCGAATACGCTTGACCTTCCAGGTCTTCGAATTGGTCCACACCACGATCCGCTCGCCGTCCGGAGCCACCCATACGGGGGCGCCGACTGGCGTGCCGTCCTTCTTGTAGGTGGTCAGCAGGGCGAAACTGCTCGTGCTCACTTCGTTCCAAGTCATACCTGAAACGGTAGGCCGGGGCGACAGCCGCGACATCCGTATGCGGACAGACTCGCGCCTACGCCTGACGACGTAATGGGGCGAGCCGAAGCCCGCCCCATTCCACCTGATCAGCCGCGATAGGCGCGGAAGAACGTACGGATATCGTCCACGAGGAGTTGCGGCTGCTCCAGCGCGGCGAAATGACCGCCCTCGGTGTATTCGCTGAAGTGCTCGATATACCCGTCCGGATTCATCACCCGACGCATCAATGGATCGGTATTGAATACCGCCCACCCTTGCGGCACACCCGACGACGCCACCCAGTCCATACCGGAATGCGCTGTCTCCCAGAGGAATTGCGCGGCCGAAGCGCCACTGCGGGTGAACCAGTAGATGCTGATATTGGTCAGCAGCAGGTCGCGATCGACCGCCTCGCCGGTTGCGCGAGACGGATCGGTCCAGACCTGGAACTTCTCCGCGATCCACGCCAGTTGCGCGATCGGCGAATCGGTCAGTGCGGCGGCAATGGCGCTGGGCTGAGTGGACTGCAGGACCAGATAGCCCTTCTGCTGATTCCACCTGGCCTGCGCGGCCTGGATGGCGGCCAGTTCGTCCTCGGTCAAACCCTCGGGCATCGGCAGCTGCTCGCCCACCAGACCGAGTGAGCCCCGGTCACTGTTCACATGCGTCGCGATGACCCGCTCCGGATGCGTGGCGGCCAAGCGCCCGGTCACACCCGCACCGATATCACCACCCTGAGCGACGAACTTCTCGTAGCCGAGCCGAGCCATCAGCTCGGCGAAAGCCTCGGTGGTGCGCGCCAGTTCCCATCCGGTCGATGCGAGCGGCGTGGAGAACCCGAAACCCGGCAGCGACGGAATCACGACATGGAACGCGTCCGCCGGATCCCCACCATGCGCACGCGGATCGGTCAACGGCCCGATCAGCTCCAGGAACTCGACGACCGAACTCGGGTACCCGTGCGTGATCAGCAGCGGCACCGCGTCCGGCTCGGGCGACCGCACATGGAAGAAATGCACGGTCTGCCCATCGATCTCGGTCGTGAACTGGTCATACGCATTGAGCTTGGCCTCCTGCGCCCGCCAATCGAACCGGTCCCGCCAATACTGCGCCAGCTCCCGCAGATAATCCGGCGCAATGCCACGGCCCCAATCGGATTCGGTGCCTGGCACCGATTGAGGCAACCGCGCGCTCGTGAGCCGCGCGCGCAACTCGTCGAGCTCGGCCTGCGGAATGTCGATCCGGAAGGGGCGAATAGGCTCTGTCTTCGTCATGAGAACCACTCTCGACCCCATTGCGGAAGACTTGCTTCCGCATTACCAGGATTCGACTGAAAATCTGCTACGTGTCGGTGAGCGCGGGGAACTATGGCGAGGTCGTCGCCCTGTCCGACGCCGCCTTGGCGGTACCGGGCGCGCACCCCATCGTCAGCGCCTACGGGCGAATGCGGCGAGCTGAACTACTGGCCGCACAAGGAGAGATGCGCGGAGCACAGCACGCACTGGCCATGGCCGACGCGGTGGCGCAAGCAGCCGACGGCATCGAACCCCCGGCGTCGATGTACTGGTGGAGCACCGGATTCGGAGCCGTGCAACGCGGCGGTGTGCTGGCCCTACTCGGCCAAACGGCCGAAGCAGTCGAAGAGGCAACACACGGGCTGGCCGCGATGCCAACCGAGCACCGCGAGAGTGAGTGGCTGGCCTCCGCGCTACGCCGGATCGACCCGGACATGAGCAGCACATGATGCGGACCGCCCGCCGAGCCCGGTAGCCAACAGACCGATAGCTCAGCCAGAGCGATTACGGAAGAATTTCTTCCGCAATCGCTGAGATGATCAAAGGATGTTGGAGACTTCGGCGCGGTTATTGCGGTTGTTGTCGTTGCTGCAGATGCACCGGGATTGGACCGGGCCCGCGTTGGCTGAGCGGCTCGAGGTTTCGACGCGGACTATTCGTACGGATATCGAGCGGTTGCGCAGGCTCGGGTATCCGGTGGATGCGACGCCGGGGGTTGCGGGTGGGTATCGGCTGGGGGCCGGATCTTCGCTGCCGCCATTGCTTTTGGATGACGAGGAGGCCGTGGCGGTGGCGGTGGGGTTGGCGACCGCGGCCAATGGGGCGGTGACCGGGATCGAGGAGACGTCGGTGCGGGCGCTGGCCAAGCTGGAGCAGGTGCTGCCATCGCGGCTGCGGCACCGGGTGCGTGCGCTGACCGCCGCCACCGTGCATGTGCCGCATCCGGGTCAGACGAATGTGGATGCGGCAGTGCTGACCGCCGTCGCCGCGGCGATCCGGGCGAGCGAGCGGCTGCGGTTCGATTACGAAACCTATTCGGACGCAATCGAGCAACGATCGCCGTCGCGGCGTGAGGTGGAGCCGCATCGGCTCGCGCATTGGAACGGCCGCTGGTATCTGGTGGCGTGGGATGTCGTGCGCGCGGACTGGCGCACGTTCCGGGTCGACCGGATGACGCCGCGGACACCGAACGGTGCGCGCTTCACCCCGCGCAGTGTTCCGGAAACCGACGTGGCCGAACGTATACAGCGCGGCGTAGGCGCCGCGACGTGGCGCTACCGCGCCACGGTGCGGGTAGCGGCCCCGGCTACCGCCGTGCGCACGCGTCTGCCCGCCGCCGTGACGGTAGAACCCGATGGCCCGAACCACTGTGTGATCCAGGTCGGTTCGGACACGCCCCATTCGTTGACGTTGTATCTCGGCCTGCTCGATGTCGATTTCGAGGTCCTGGACGCTCCGGAACTCGCCACGCATCTCCGAGCAACTGCCGAACGTTTTCGGAAAGCGGCGGGCGAGAATTGAAATGCGATGTGTCCTGAATTTCGGTGAGCGGCAACCCCGGCCGGGCGAATTCGACGGAACGCCCGGCCGGGAGTACCCGTTCGAGACTTACTCGAACAGCTCGAATTACCTCATTACTGATTGGCGCCGGCGATACCGCCGATGATTCCCCCGATGACGCATCCCGGCAAGAATCCGACGAAGAAGAACAGCAGCCCGATCAGCGCACCGACGGCGCATCCGATCAACACACCGGCGACTGTGGTGCCCGCATCACCGATGAACTGCAACGGGGCCGATTGCGGCGCGTTGACCGGCGTCAGCGTCAATGTCGTTGCCGTGGCATCGACTTCGGGCGTGACCTGCACCTGCTGACCCGCCACCGTCTGCAGCGTGGTCGGTACGGTGGCGACCACGGAGCCGTCGGGTGCGAGCACCGTGATGCCCGCATCGGGCGTCAGGACGAATTTGCCCGCCGCCAGTGTGATGGTGGCGTCGGAGCGGTCCGTCGCCACCGCAGCCGTGTATTGGACGCCGCGATCAACGCCGTTGAGAACTGTTTCCGACGATACTTCGGGCGAGCCGTAGGCGGTGGCCGCGGTGATACCTGTCGCGGCAACAGTCAAAACCGTTGTCGCTACCAACTTTTTGATCTTCATTATGATTTCCAATCATCCAGCCGATTCGATCGATGTTCCCGAGAAACGGACATCGGACATCAATCATCATGCGCCCTCGACACACTCGGCGTCGCGGGAATCAGGAAATCGAATTACGTTGCAAGATCAAATAATTGAAAATACCCGAGGAACTGGGGTATTGCTTTTCCAGCTATTCCAGTTCACCCTCGGTCTCCAGGTAGATCTGACGCAATCGGTCCAGTGTTGCCTGCTCCGGATGCTCCCACAACTCCCGTTGCGCCGCCTCCAGCAGACGCTCGGCAATGCCGTGCAGCGCCCACGGGTTGGACTGTTCCATGAACTTTCGATTCACGTCATCGAAAACGTAACTCTCCGCGAGCTTTTCGTACATCCAGTCGGCCACGACATCGGTCGTGGCGTCGTAGCCGAAGAGGTAGTCGACGGTGGCGGCCATTTCGAATGCACCCTTATAGCCATGGCGGCGCATCGCTTCGAGCCAGCGCGGATTCACCACTCGGGCACGGAAGACGCGTGCGGTCTCCTCCGAGAGCGAGCGGGTGCGCACGGCGTCGGGGCGGGTGCTGTCGCCGACGTAGGCCTCGGGGTTCTTGCCGGTCAGCGCGCGCACGGTGGCGACCATGCCGCCGTGGTACTGGAAGTAGTCGTCGGAGTCGGCGATATCGTGTTCGCGGGTGTCGGTGTTCTTGGCGGCCACCGTGATCCGGCGGTACGCGGTGCGCATATCGTCGGCGGCGGGTGCGCCGTCGAGGTCGCGACCGTAGGCGAAGCCGCCCCATGCGGTGTACACCTGCGCGAGGTCGTCGTCGGTGCGCCAACTCTTGGAGTCGATCAATTGCAGCAGGCCCGCGCCGTAGGTGCCGGGTTTGGAGCCGAAGATGCGGGTGGTGGCGCGGCGCTTGTCGCCGTGTTCGGCGAGGTCGTTCTGGGCGTGGGCGCGAACGTAATTCGACTCGGCGGGCTCGTCGAGGTCGGCGACGAGGCGGACCGCGTCATCGAGCAGCGCGAGCACATGCGGGAAAGCGTCGCGGAAGAAGCCGCTGATGCGGACCGTCACGTCGATGCGTGGACGGTCCAGTTCCGCGAGCGGTATCACCTCCAAGGTGGCGACCCGGCGGCTCGCCTCGTCCCAGACCGGGCGGACGCCCAGCAGCGCAAGGACTTCCGCGATGTCGTCGCCGGAGGTGCGCATGGCGGAGGTGCCCCACACCGACAGCCCGACCGAGCGCGGATACTCACCGTGATCGGTCTTGTAGCGATCGAGCAGCGAATCCGCCATGGCCTGCCCGGTCTCCCAGGCCAGTCTGGACGGAACGGCCTTCGGGTCGACCGAGTAGAAGTTCCGACCGGTCGGCAGGACATTGATCAGGCCGCGCAATGGGGATCCGCTGGGCCCGGCCGGGATGAAACCGCCGTTGAGCGCGTGCAGGATTCGGTCGATCTCGATGCCGGTCTGGCGCAGGCGGGGCACGACCTCGGTCGCGGCGAAGCGCAGCACAGTTCGCACCGCGGCAGACGTCGAGGCGGGGGCGTCCAGTGAATCGACAATTCCGTCGACGGCGTCTACGGACCAGTCGGCAGCTTGCAGTGCGGCCAGCAGCTCACGCGCTTGGGTCTCCACTGCGTCGACTCGTTCGCGCATTTCGGTTCCGGATTCGTTCAGCCCCAAAGCCTCCCGCAGACCCGGCACATTCCGTTCGCCACCCCACAGTTGGCGCGCGCGCAGCATGGCGAGGACCAGGTCGAGTTCGGTCTCCCCCACTGGCGCCTGGCCGAGGACGTGCAGACCGTCGCGGATCTGTACATCCTTGATCTCGCACAGCCAGCCGTCGACGTGCAGCAGCATATCGTCGAAGACATCCTCGTCAGGGCGCTCGGCGAGGCCGAGGTCGTGGTCCATTTCGGCCGCGCGCATGAGCGTCCAGATCTGCTGACGGATGGCGGGCAGTTTGGCCGGGTCGAGGGTCGAGATATTGGCGTGTTCGTCGAGCAACTGTTCCAAACGCGAGATATCGCCGTAGCTTTCGGCGCGGGCCATGGGCGGAATGAGGTGGTCGACGAGGGTCGCGTGGGCGCGCCGCTTGGCCTGGGTCCCCTCGCCTGGGTCGTTGACCAGGAACGGATAGATCAGCGGCAGCTCACCGAGTGCGGCGTCGGTGCCGCAGGAGGCGGACATGCCGAGGGTCTTGCCGGGCAGCCATTCCAGATTGCCGTGCTTGCCGAGATGCACCAAGGCGTCGGCGGCGAAACCGTCCGGCGCGGCGATCCATCGATACGCGGCGAGATAGTGGTGACTGGGCGGCAGGTCCGGGTCGTGGTAGATGGCGACCGGGTTCTCGCCGAAGCCGCGCGGCGGCTGCACCATCAATACGATATTGCCGAAACGCAGTGCGGCGATGACGATTTCGCCCTTCGGATCGGCGGAGCGGTCGACGTAGAGTTCGCCGGGTGGCGGTCCCCACGCCTCGACCACGGCTTCACGCAGATCATCGGGCAGGGTGTCGAACCAGCCGGTGTACCGGTCGGCGCTGATGCGGATCGGGTTGCCTTCGAGCTGTTCGGCGGTGAGCCAGTCCGGATCCTGACCGCCCGCGGCGATCAGCGCGTGAATCAGCGCGTCTCCGTCGCGTTCGCTGAGTCCTGGTACCTCGCTCTCGTCGCCGAGATCGTAACCGGCAGTGCGCATCTCGGTGAGGAGGCGGATCGCGCTGGCAGGCGTATCCAGGCCGACGGCGTTGCCGATGCGCGCGTGTTTGGTCGGGTAGGCCGACATCATGATGGCGATGCGTCGCCGTTCGACCGGGATGTGGCGCAACCGTGCGTGCCGGACCGCGATACCGGCGACGCGAGCCGCGCGCTCGGGATCCGGCACGTAGGCGGACAGTCCGTCGGCGTCGAATTCCTTGAAGGAGAACGGAACCGTGATGATGCGGCCGTCGAATTCCGGGACGGCCACCTGGGTGGCGACATCCAGCGGGGAGAGCCCGTCGTCATTGGCCTCCCATTGGGCGCGGCCGCTGGTGAGACACAAACCCTGCAGGATGGGCACATCGAGTTCGGCGAGGGCGGCGACATCCCAGGCCTCGTCGTCGCCACCGGCCGATGCGTTGGCGGGCTTGGTGCCGCCCGCCGCGAGCACGGTTACCACCAGTGCGTCTGCGGTGCGCAAAGTGTCGAGGAGTTCCGGCTCGGCGGTGCGCAGGGACGCGCAGTACAGCGGCATGGCCTTCGCACCGGCGTTCTCGATTGCCGTGCAGAGGGCATCGATGTAGGCGGTGTTTCCGGCGAGATGTTGTGCGCGGTAATAGATTACGGCCACTGTCGGAGGGCGCTCGGCAGTTGTGCCCAGATCAGTGCTCGGCGTGCGCTCCAACTCGCCCCAACTCGGCAGTTGCACCGGCGGCTCGAAGCCGTGGCCGGTGAGCAGCACCGTATCCGAAAGGAAGTTGTACAGCTGACGGAGATTTTCCGCACCGCCGGCGGCAAGGTAGTTGTGCGCGTCGGCGGCCACACCACCGGGCACCGTCGAGCATTCCATCAGCTCGGCGTCAGGTGCGATCTCACCGCCGAGCGCCACCATCGGCACCCCGCTCGCGCGCACGGCCGCGAGCCCGTCCTCCCAGGCGCGCTTGCCGCCGAGGATCCGCACGATCACCAGATCGACGCCGTCGAGCAGCGCGGGCAGGTCGTCGACCAACAGCCGAGCCGGATTCCCCCACCGATATTCGGCACCACTCGCACGCGCGCTCAATAGATCGGTGTCGGATGTCGACAGCAGCAAAATCACAGGTGGCAGCCTTCCTCGGGTGACGCGCCCATCGGTTACGGTGCTCGCCGGAGAGGGTCTGGCTTTCGACAGTGGCGCGACCGCACCGGAGTTCCACCGGTTTCCTCATCGCCCGCCGAGCAACCAGATGCTACAGCGTGTCCTTCCAATCGGATGATTGGGTGACACCACCCTTTTCGGGCGTCCTACCCCATCGCCACCGAGGTGGTTCGGTGTCGGTTTCCGCGTTATCCGAGACGGTTTCACCCACGCCGCAGTGCGGGTCAGCGCCGTCTCGTCGGCTGACATTCATGACCGGGGCTAGCGCTTCGGGCTCCCGGACCTGGGCTCGATGATGTTCCGACAAGTGGGCCCGTCGGCCGTCGCGTTGCAGCCGTCGCTGATCGCGCGGCGGCTCGGTCGTAGGCTGGATGGGTCATGACGCGTACGAATCCCGATTCCTGCCCCGGCGTGCTGCGGCTGCATGAAGCGGCCGATGGCCCGTTGGCTCGGATCCGCCTGCCCGGTGGGCGGTTGGATCCGGGGCAGTTGCAGGTGCTGGCCGAGGCGGCCGCCGAACTCGGCGATGGGAATGTCGAGCTGACCTCGCGGGGCAATGTGCAGTTGCGGCAGGTGCGTGATGCGGCCGCGCTGAGTGAGCGGTTGGCGGATGCCGGGCTGTTGCCGAGCGATACGCATGAGCGGGTGCGCAATATCGTCGCGTCACCGCTGTCGGGTCGAATCGGGGGCCGGGCGGACGTCCATGCGCTCGTTGCGGCGCTCGACACAGGTTTGCGCGCCGCACCGCGGTTGGCCGAGCTGCCCGGCCGCGTGCTGTTCACCCTCGACGACGGTCGCGGCGATATCAGCGGCCTCGGTGGCGATATCGGCGTACACGCGACGGGCGCAACGGAATTCGCGCTCGTGCTGGCCGGTGGTGACTCCGGCATCCGGGTATCCGCGGCCGACGCGGTCGAAGTGATGCTCGCCGCCGCGCACGCCTTCCTCGATCTCGGCTCGGGGCAATGGCGACTGCACGAAGTCGATGACGGCGTGCGGCGAGTAATCGATATCCTCGGCCTGTCCCCGGGCTCTGAAAGCCTGGAATTCGGTGCCGCCCATGATATTCCGATCGGCTGGCTCGACCAGGACAATGGCCTGGTCAGCCTCGGCGCGGCCGTTCGCCTCGGCGCCCTGCCCGCCCGCATCGCCGAATTCATCGCCGCCATCGAACGCCCCATCTTCATCACCCCTTGGCGCAGCCTGGTAATCACGGACCTAGCGGAATGGCCCGCCGAACAGGTTGTCCGCGTACTAGCCCCCATGGGCCTGATCTTCGACGCCAACTCCCCTTGGCTCCAGGTCAGCGCCTGCGCGGGCCAACCCGGGTGCGCACAGGCGCTCACCGACGTCCGCGCAGACGCCGCAGCCGCCGTCCACACCGATCGCGTACTCCCCACCGACCAGCCCGCCGCGGACAGCGATGCCGACGGCCACGCAACAGAACCCGGCCCGACACTCCGCTCAGCCGACGAAGTCGCAGTCGCCGGCCGCCAACACTGGTCCGGCTGCGAACGCCGCTGCGGCCGCCCCCGCGGCCCGGTCACCGACATCGTCGCCACCGAAAACGGTTACCGCATCGGCTGACACTGCCCAGCGAGCGATCGCGGGGAATCCCGACGCACCATATCGCGCCGCAGTCCACAGACCGACGATCCTGTTCTGACAGCGGTGCTCGCCCTTAGGAAGCAACCGCGGTCGGTGCACTCCGCGGATCCTCGTGAATCTCCAAGGTGCAGCACTTCACGCCACCACCGGCCTTCAACAACTCCGACAGATCGACGCCCACCGGGTTGTACCCCTGCGCACGCAATTCCGAAGCCAGGTTGTCGGCGCGACCGCTGATGAAGACATTCAGCCCGTCGGAGACACCGTTCAGTCCCAGAACCACCGCATCGGCATCGGTGGCGAGGATGGCGTCCGGATAGAGCTCGGCCAGTATCGCCTGACTCGCGGCACTGAAGGCGGGCGCGAAATACGCGACGTTCGTGTCATCGAGGGCCATCAGCGCCGTATCCAGGTGATAGAAACGCGGATCGACCAGTTCGAGCGAGACCACCGGCAGATCGAAGTACCGCTCGACCTCACGGTGCGCGGCGATCGAACTCCGGAACCCGGTCGCGGCCAGCATGCGCGCACCGACGAGCAGGAAATCGCCTTCGCCCTCATTGGTTTCCTGCGCCCCGACCAATTCCACCAGACCCAACTGCGCGAACCAGCGGTGATATGCCGGACCTTCCGCGGCCCGCTCGGCATGGGTGAACCGCGCCGACATCGCCCGATCACCCACGATCAGGCCACTGTTCGCGGCGAAAACCATATCGGGCAGACCCGGCTCCCCCGGCACCACGTCGATGCGGTGGCCGTAGTGCTCGAATGTCGCGCGAAGCGTCTCCCACTGTGATAGCGCCAGCGCCCGATCGACAGGTTCCTGCGGATTCATCCACGGATTGATCGAGTAGCAGACGTCGAAGTGATCCGGTCGGCACATCACGAACTGACGTGGCGACGGCTGCCGCGCAGGCTCGATACGGAGGGTGGCTACAGAGGTCAACGTGTCTCCCGGAGGTAGGCGCGGATCATTCCACTGACACGAAGGTAATTCGCCTAGTATTGCGCTAGAAACAACGATTCATTGCGCATGATCGAGCCAATTCAGCGAATCATTGCGCTGATCGGGAGTGGGTGTGGCGTGGACGACATCGACCGGCAGATTCTGGCGCATCTGCTCAAATCGGCGCGCGCCTCGTTCCAAGAGATCGGCGCGAAGGTCGGACTGTCCGCACCCGCGGTCAAGCGCCGCGTCGACAAGATGGTCGCCAGCCGGCAGATCACCGGCTTCACCGCACTGGTCAATCCCGCCGCACTCGGCTGGACCACCGAGGCCTACGTCGAGGTCTACTACCGCGACAACATCACCCCCGCCGAACTCCGCCGCAGCCTCGAACCGATCCCTCAGGTAGTCGGCGTCTGGACCATCGCGGGCGAAGCCGACGCCCTCGTCCACGTCATGGCAACAGACATGGCCGAAATCGAATCCACCGTAGAACGCATCCGCGAAAACACCCGAGTAGGCCGCACCCGCAGCTCCATAGTCATGTCCCGAATCCTCGAACGCCCCCGAACCTGATCCGCCGAGAATGCATTCAGCTAGGTGTCCTCTCGATGTTTGCCGCCACTCGCATTCTCGACCCGCGGCGGGCGTGGGGAGGGAGGGCTCATATGGTGGGGGGCATGTCCGACGTTCGTTATGTCAGTGATGGGGCCGAGATTTATCGGCGGTCGTTCGCGATGATTCGGGCGGAGGCGGATCTGAGTGGGTTTCCGCAGGATGTGGCGCAGGTCGTGGTGCGGATGATTCACGGGTGCGGGCAGGTGGATCTGGCCGGGGACGTGGCGTTTTCGCCCGGAGTGGTGGCGGCGGCGCGGGGCGCGCTGCGGGCGGGGGCTCCTATTCTCTGTGATGCGCAGATGGTCGCGTCCGGCGTGACGCGCAAGCGGTTGCCCGCCGACAATGACGTGACCTGCACCCTCGCTGATCCGCGAGTGCCGGAACTGGCTGCGGCGATGGGCAATACGCGGTCGGCCGCGGCGCTGGAGTTGTGGCGCGATCGCCTCGAGGGCGCGGTGGTCGCCATCGGGAACGCACCGACCGCACTGTTCCATCTGCTCGACATGATCAATGCGGGGGCGCCGCGGCCCGCCGCCATCCTCGGCATTCCGGTCGGCTTCGTGGGCGCTGCCGAATCCAAGGAAGCGCTGATCGAATTCGGCGGGGTCGAATATCTGACGGTGCGTGGGCGGCGCGGTGGCAGCGCCATTACCGCGTCGGCACTGAATGCGATTGCGAGCGAACAGGAGTGAGCAACGGCAAGTTGTGGGGCGTCGGACTCGGCCCCGGTGATCCGGAGCTGGTGACGGTGAAGGCGGCGCGGGTGATAGCCGAGGCCGATGTCATCGCCTTCCACAGCGCACGCCACGGTCGCAGCATCTCTCGTGGCATCGCCGCGCCGTATATGCGCGCGGGCCAACTCGAGGAACACCTGATCTATCCGGTGACCACCGAGACGACCGATCATCCCGGCGGCTATCAGGGCGCCATCGACGAGTTCTACGAACAGGCCGCCGAACGCCTGGCAACCCATCTGGGGGCGGGCCGGTCCGTCGCACTGCTCGCCGCGGGCGATCCGCTCTTCTACAGCTCGTACATGCATATGCACCGCAGGTTGGCCGACCGGTTCGAGGCCGAGATCATCCCCGGCATAACCTCGGTGAGCGCGGCCTCAGCGGCCCTCGGCACCCCGCTCGTCGAGGGTGAGCAGGTACTGACCGTCCTGCCCGGCACCATGCCCACCGACGAGCTCACCCGCCGCCTCCGCGATACCGACGCCGCCGCCATCATGAAGCTCGGCCGCACCTATCCCGGTGTGCGCCAAGCCCTCTCGGACTCCGGCCGCCTCGCCGACGCCTACTACATCGAACGCGCGAGCAGCACCCGCCAGCGCGTACTCGCCGCCGACGACGTCGAGGATGCGGATGTACCGTACTTCGCCATCACCCTCGTTCCCGGCCCGCAGCCGACAACCCCACTGTCGCTTACGAATCCGGGCCAGGGGCAGTCGCAGATGATCGGCGCGCGGGGTGACACCGAGTTCTCCAGGCCAGCGCCCGAGGCTGCGGGCGGCGAATCCCGCACTGTGCAGACAGTTCCTTTCGACAGCTCACGAGTCGAGGAAACCTCGAGTAATTTCGGTGAGGTCGTGGTGGTCGGGCTCGGCCCGGGCTCACCCGACTGGACCACACCCGAAGTCGAACGCGCACTCGCCGAGGCCACCGATCTGGTCGGCTACACGACCTATATCAATCGGGTGCCGTCGCGGCCCGGGCAGCACAGGCATGCCAGCGATAACCGGGTGGAATCCGAACGTGCCGCCATGGCATTGGATCTAGCGAAACAGGGGGCCAAGGTGGTTGTCGTGTCCTCTGGCGACCCCGGGGTTTTCGCGATGGCCGCTGCGGTACTCGAGGAATCCACCGATCCGCAGTGGCAAGGGGTGCCGGTGCGCGTGCTGCCCGGGCTCACCGCGGCCAATGCGGTCGCCAGCCGGGTCGGTGCGCCGCTCGGCCACGACTACGCAATGATTTCGCTCTCGGATCGACTCAAGCCGTGGGAGATTGTCGCACAACGACTTTCGGCGGTCGCGGCGGCCGATATGGCAATCGCGATCTACAACCCCGCCTCCAGTCAGCGCACCTGGCAGGTCGCGGCGATGCGTGACGTGCTGCTCGAGCATCGCAAGCCCGACACCCCGGTGGTGCTCGGTCGCGATGTCGGCGGGCCCACCGAATCCATCCGTGTGGTCACCCTTGCCGAGCTCGAGCCGGCCGAGGTCGATATGCGCACGCTGCTGATCATCGGTGCCTCCACCACCGCCGTAATCGAGTCCGAGCAGGGCACCAAGGTTTACACTTCGCGGCGCTACCAGCGTTGATTTCGGAAGGGCAACCCCGATGCGCAAGCTCAAACTCCAGGTGCAGACCACCATCGACGGCTACATGTCCCGGCCCGAACGGTGAGATGGACTGGATCACATTCCAGTGGTCCGATGACCTCGCCGCCCGCGTCACCGCCATTTCCGCCGAATTCGAGACCATCGTGCTCGGCCGCAAACTCGCCGAAGGCTTCATTCCGCACTGGGCCTCCAAGCCGGAACACGAGCCCCAGGTTGCCATCGACAAGATGAACAACACGCCCAAGGTCGTGATCTCCAACAGCCTCACCGAATCGCCCTGGGAGAATACCGTCGCCGCGGGCGGCGACCTCGCCGAGACAATCGACAACCTCGAGGCCCAACCGGGGGGCGACATCATCGTCTACGGCGGCGGCACCCTCGTCGCGAATCTGATCGCCGGGGACCTCATCGACGACCTGCACCTGTTCGTCAATCCGACCGCGATCGGCGCGGGCCTGCCGGTCTTCCGCGGCACCACCCGGCTCGACCTCGTCTCCGCCACCGGCTTCGAGTGCGGGGTGACCGAGCTGCACTACCGGCCGAAGAGCGTCTGACCGCGGCCTCGTCGGGGATGCGGATCGGCATTCCCGACAATTCTCAGGCGCGGTAATTCCCGACGACGAGCGCCAAGCATCCGGCCGCCCCAACAGCGGCGGCCGCGAACATCGGGTATTCCAGGTTGATAGATTGATGCAGGAATGCCAGCAGCGCGGGAATACCGAAGCCGAGTAGCTGACGGAGTAGAACACCGCAGTCAGTCCAGCGAGGTCGTCGCGAGCAATCCGCTCGATCTCCTGTAGTCCGGCGACCAGCCCGATCCCATATCGGTAACGCGCCGGTCAGGATGCGTTCCTTGACCTCGCGACAGGCGAGTTCGGCAGATGCGTACGTCTTAGGACAAGTCGAATCTCAGCGACACGTCGTGGGAGCCCCAACAGGTGTGGGCAGGAGTCGTATAACATTCCACTATGGAACGTTGAGAGTGAGAGGAGCAGTACCTTGGCGAACACCTCGACACAACGCAAATCGCTGAATTCCACGGCGGCGTCGCTGCTCGGATTTCTGCACGACGGTCCGATGTCGGGCTGGGATCTGGCGACCGAGGCCCAGGACCGGATCGGCGATTTCTGGACCATTACCCAAAGCCAGGTCTACCGGGAACTGGCCGCCATGGACGCGGCCGGACTCGTCGAAAAAGGTGAGATCGGGGCACGCGAACGCACGCCGTATCAGATCACCGACGCCGGTCGCGAGGCATTCCTCGAATGGATCGCCCGTGACCCCGGCGCGGAGACCATTCGGGTCCCGCTACTACTGACCCTATCCTTCGGCAAGCACGTCGATCCCGACCATCTCGATCGAATCATTGCCGCCAACAAGGACATTCACCAGCAGCGCCTCGACCGCTACCTCACCGACGACCACACCGACATGTCCGCGTATCAACGCGCCACCCTCGAATTCGGCATCGGCTACGAGCGCACCGTACTCGCCTGGTTCGACCGCCTGCCAGAACTGCTCGGCCGCTGAATCAGCGGGATGTGATCTCCCGCAACCACTTCCACGCCGCGTCGACGGATTCCACGACCACCGCGCCGGGCGGCGGCTCGGGGCGGTCTACGACGACCACAGGAAGGCCCGCCGAGCGAGCGGCATCCAGTTTGGCGGCGGTCTGATCGCCGCCACTGTCCTTGGTGACCAGCACGTCGATCCGGTGTTGCGTCAACAGGCGCTGCTCGTCCGCGGGTGCGAAAGGCCCACGCGCGAGCAGCAATTCGTGATGGGGCGGCAGCGCGCCGGTGGGCGGATCGATGGCACGGATCAAGAACCACTGGTCGGTCAAGCCCGCGAAGGCGGCGACACCTTGGCGACCGATGGTCAGGAAGACGCGCTCCCCCAGCTGCGAAATCGCCTGCGCGGCCGCGTCGAGATCCGGCACCCGGATCCACCGATCACCCGGCTGTTCGGACCAACCCGGCCGCCGCACATGCACCAGCGGCAAACCGAGATCCGTTGCGGCAGCGGCCGCGTTCGAACTGATCGTGCCCGCGAACGGATGTGTGGCATCGATGACGGCAGCGATTTCGTTGTCCGCCAACCACTTCCGTAGACCCTCGACACCGCCGAAGCCGCCGATCCGCACCGGCCCCTCCGGCAGCAGCGGGTCGCGAACACGACCGGCGAGCGAGGAGACGATATCGAATCCTCGCTCGCCGGAAGCGATGTGGGCGATTTCCCTGGCTTCCCGAGTGCCGCCCAGAATCAGAGTTTTCAGGGCTGCCCGCTGAAGTAGGCGATGCCCGCATTGATCAGGTTCGGACCACCCGCGATGAGGAGTCCGATCAACGCACCCACCGGCAGACCGATGCCGAAGAAGAAGAATCCGATGATGCCGCCGATCACGGCACCGAGCGAGGCACGCTGCAGTTCGCTGAAGAACCACTCCTGCGAGGAGATGGCCTCGGCGCTGATCGCGGCGGTCGGCTCGACTTGCGGGGTCAGGGTCAGCTGCCCGCCGGCAGGGTCGATGGTGGCCGCGATCAGGATCAGTTGGTCCCCGACCTGCGCCTGCAGCGGAATCGAGGTGACGGCCGCACCCTCGGTGTTCTTCACCGTGACGTACTTCTGGTCGGCATCCAGACTGAACGCGCCGCCGGTGACCGCCGCGACGATCGACTTGTCGACGAGTTGCACCGCGTAGTTCACACCGTGGTCCTCGCCTTGCACGGCGGGCACGGCCTGGTTCTGCACGACAGGCGCGGGTGCCAGCGGAGCGGCGCCGGACGTACCCGCCGCGATACCGGTGGCCGCAATGGCCATAATCGCGGTGGCGGCAAACTTCTTGTACTTCATATATCTCCCCAATAGGACGCGGATCCGGCGATAACGTCCGGATCTCGGGCACCGACCCTACAGTCCACTTCACCCGCGACGCGAGGTTTTCAGACCGAGCCGCGTTTCACAACTGCCCACTGGGCGACCGGCAATTGCGGACGCCAGGTCGTGAACTTGCCGAGGGCTTCGGCCCGGTAAATCTGAAACTTCCGCAGTTCACCGCCGTGCGCAGCGGCCCAATTCAGTAGCAATGCTTCGGATTCCGCTGTCACCGCATTCGCCACCAAGCGGCCGCCCTGGCGTAGATGCGACCAGCATGTCTCGAGTACGCCATCCTGAGTGAGCCCGCCGCCGATAAATATTGCGTCCGGAGGTGACAATTCGGTAGATTTTTCGACATCGGTGCGTATCTCTCCAAAAACACCGATGTATGGAACACCAAGGGCGGCGGCGTTGTCGGCGATCTGCCGCCGCCGGTGTTCGAGTCGCTCGAAGCTGACCGCCCGACAGCTCTGATGCGTGCGGCACCATTCGATCGCGATACTGCCGGAACCGCCGCCGACGTCCCACAGCAATTCCCCGGGCGCGGGTGCCAGCGCGGCCAGTGTCAGTGCCCTGACCTCGGATTTGGTGAGTTGACCGTCACCGCCGAAGAACTCATCCGCCAGTCCGGGCACACGCGTCGCCCGCAGATGCTTCGGGTCGGCGACGCAGTCGATCGCGACGATATTGAGTGGGTCCCCCGCCGCGAGTTCCCACCCCGTCGCGCGATCGCGCGCGACCCTTTCGCGCGGGCCGCCCAACTGCTCGAGCACGGTCAATGCCGACTCCCCGAAACCATTGTCCCGCAACAGTCCCGCGAGCTGTCCCGGGGTGTGCTCGTCCGCGCTCAGCACCAGGACCCGCCGCCGGTCCGCCAACTCGGGCAACACCGACTCGACCGGCCGCCCCACCGCGCTGACCACCGGAGTTTCCGCCAATGCCCAACCCAGCCGTGCACATGCCAGCGATGCCGATGATGCCTGCGGAAATACCCGCAGGTGATCCGCGCCGAACAGCCGCGCCAACGTCACTCCGATGCCGTAGAACATCGGATCACCACTGGCCAGCACACATACCTGCCGACCGGTGTGGCCGGCGAACAAACTGGGTAGTGCAGGGACCAACGGCGAAGGCCACTCCCGCCGCGCCACAGCGACATCCTGTGGAATCAGCTCGAGTTGCCGCACCGATCCGAATACCACTTCGGCATCCGAGACCGCTTCGCGCGCAACCTCGCCGAGACCGCTCCACCCGTCGGCACCGATACCGATGACAGCGATCGGCGGCCCACTCCACCGCGCACCGCCGTTCACCGCGGCATCCGACGCCAGATGGGTTGGGGCAGTAGGCGGATCGCGAAGATGAGCGGACGCAGAATGCCGGGGACCCACACCCGACCGGCGCGACGATGCAGGCCGCGCACGACCGCATCCGCCACCTGGTCGGGGGTGCTGGACATCGGTGCCGGGTCCATGCCAACGGTCATCCGGCCGATGACGAACCCGCAACGCAGCAGCAGCAGGTGAACACCGCTGCCGTGCAACGCATCCGCGAGACCGCCGGCGAATCCGTCGAGACCCGCCTTCGCCGAACCGTAGACGTAGTTGGCTCGCCGCACCCGCGCGCCCGCGAACGAGCTGAAGACGACGAGATGCCCGCTGCCCTGCGCCCGGAGCATATTCGCGAGGATGGTGAGCACGCTGATCTGCGCGACGTAATCGGTGTGCACGACCGCGATCGCATGTGCCGGATCCCGTTCGGCCCGCGCCTGATCCCCGAGCACTCCGAATGCGACCACAGCGACCCCGATCCCTCCGTGCTCAGCCGCGATCTTCTCCAGCAGCGCGGGATGACTCGCTGTATCGTCCGCATCGAATTCGACGGTATGCACTGCCGTCGCCCCGGCTGCCGCAACCGCCGCACTCTCCTGCGTCAACTCCGCGCTGCGTCGCGCCGCGAGTATCGCCACACGCCCCGGCGCCAGCCGTCGCGCCACCTCGAGCCCGATCTCGCTGCGGCCCCCGAGTACCAGCACCGGCCCCTCGGCAATTCCACGCGATCCCATGCCGCCAGTCTGTCACCCCACCCCGCTGTGCCGATCCGCCAGGTCAGACGATCTCGAGCTGATAGGAGGCCTCGACCCAGAAGCCGCCCGGCTCGTACTCACCACCGAAGGTGAGGATGTAGTCGCCGCGGACCAGGTCGTCCAGCCTGCACCAGAGCCCCCATGCTGTCGCCTTGAAACGGCCGGTCACCTGGAACGGGCCGCCCGCCGCCGGGTTGATGGGGAACGCCGCGCGGTTGGTCACTTCCAGCAGCGGTAATGCGATGCCGTTCAGCTCGGCGTGGCCGCTCGCCGTCGGTACCACCGGCGGTCGGCTGCCGAATTGGAAAAACGACCTTTCGACCTTCTGGAAGATATTGAAGGCGGGAAAGAAGATCGGGCGACCGTAGGGCACGGCGCAGCTTCGGCTGGCCTTGCCGCCGAACGTCCCGGCGAGGAACCAGACATCGTCGGGCTGGGCTTCGGCCGCGCAGGCCCCGGTCTCGTCGCAGACCGGATTCTTGGCGATCGGAATCGACATGGCCCACTGCCACCATCGAGCGGCCAACTGGACAGCCGTGCTCTGCATCCCTGAACCCCTCGATTGTCGATCTCGGCGCTCAGAATATCCGAGCGCGCACGAAACACCGAACTGACCAGTTCGTACCAGACGTGCGGACTCGGTATGTGCCGGTGCTGGACGGCCCGCATACCGCTACGGTCAGGGGATGCCGACCAGCACCGCACAGCTGTCCACTGCCGCACTCGAATTCGTCGCCGAACGCCACCTCGCGACCCTGACCACCCTGCGTGCCGACGGCACGCCGCATGTGGTCGCGGTGGGTTTCACCTGGGATCCGGAAGCCGGGATCGCGCGAGTGATCACCAACGACGGCTCGGTGAAGGTGCGCAATGTGCGGCGCTCCGGCTACGCGGCGGTAAGCCAGGTGGACGGAATCCGCTGGATCACCCTGGAAGGCCCGGCCACGGTGCTCGACGATCCGGACAACGTCGCAGAAGCCGTGCACCGATACGCGGGCCGCTACCGAGTTCCCCGAGAGAACCCGACCCGCGTGGTCATCGCCATTCGAGTCCAGCGCGTACTCTCCAGCAGCACCCTCGCGCCTACCCCGGCCTGATGCACCGCCGACCCCGAACCCGAAGTCATTGCATCCCAGGACATTTCGCCGCGCCCCTGCTGACCGCACCACCTCTCAGGCGCGAAGAATCATCGCGCCGGGGCGCCGTCACTGTAGTTGCGCATGCGCCACGCCGCTCACAGCGCGGTCACTCTTACGACGAATTCACGGCCAGTAGCGATGGCGCACCCCAGCCGTCAATCAGGCACAGCACGGCTCAGAGCACTGTCAAACCATGCGGCCGCTGGTTCATCGACTCGCAGCCGTCTTCGGTGACCACGACGATGTCCTCGATGCGTGCGCCCCAATCGCCACGGAAATAGATCCCGGGTTCGATGCTGAAGGCCATGCCGGGTGCCAGGACCAGGCTGTTGCCTTCGACGATGTAGGGCTCCTCATGGACCGAGAGACCGATGCCATGGCCGGTGCGGTGGACGAAGGCGGGACCGAAACCGGCTTCGGTCAACAGGTTTCGGGCTGCGGCGTCGACGGATTCGGCGGTGACACCGGGGCGGACGGCGGCGACCGCGGCAGCTTGGGCGCGCTCGAGTTCCCCGAATTGTGTGGCCACGGTGGACGTGGGCTCACCGAGGACGTAGGTGCGGGTCGAGTCCGAGTAGTAGCCGGGCTCGACCGGGCCACCGATATCGATCACCACCACATCTGCGGCTTCGATGCGACGATCGGACACGCCGTGATGCGGATCGGCGCCGTGCGGTCCGCTGCCGACGATGACGAACGCCGCCTCGGTATGCCCCTCCTCGACGATCGCCGCCTTGATGTCAGCGCCGACCTCGGCCTCGGTGCGCCCGACGCGCAGGAATTCACCCATCCGCGCATGCACCCGGTCGATGGCCGCACCCGCACGTCGCAGAGCCTCGATTTCGGCCTGGTCCTTGATCATTCGCAGCTCTCGCAGCACCGGCGTGGCCGAAGTGGGCAGTCCACTGACGGATTCGGCCAGCGGCAGCAGATGCAATGCGGGCATGACATCGGTGACCGCGACCCGGGAGCCGACGTGCAGCGACGACTTCACGAGCTGATACGGATCGACGCCGTCGACCCAATCCAGTACCTGCAGACCGAGTTCACCCGCGGCCGAACCCTCTAGCGCGGCCAGTTCGAGCTTCGGAATCACCACTGAGGGGGTGGCGCCGTCGGCCGTGATCACCAGACAAGTCAGCCGCTCGAAGGACTCCGCCGCCGAGCCGATGAGATAGCGCAGATCCGGCCCCGGCGTGATCAATAGCGCGTCCAGATGAGCGGCGCGCATCAACTGCACCGCCCGCTCGAGTCGATCACTGTAGATATCCGCCGCGAATCGGGACTCCGTGTGCGAGCTCATACCGTGCGACGTTACCCGCCCTCGAAATCAACGCGAATGTGAATACCGATCACCCGAGATTGTCGTTGCGGACAGGTAGCCTCAGCGGCGTGAACACTGCGACTTCCGGTGGACCCCTGCTGTTGCTCGATGGCGCGAGTCTGTGGTTCCGCGCGTTCCACGCGATTCCGGAGAAAATCACCGCACGCGACGGCCGATCGGTGAACGCCCTGCGCGGCTTCACCGATATGGTCGCCTCGCTCGTCACCAAGCACAAGCCGAGCCGGTTGGTCGTCTGCCTGGACCTGGAATGGCGCCCCGCATTCCGGGTGGCGCTGGTCCCGACCTACAAGACCCACCGCCTCGACACCACCGCCGATGCGGCACCCGGCGCCGAGGACGTGCCGGACACCTTGACCCCGCAGGTCGAGATGATCCTCGACGTGCTCGCTGCGGCGGGCATCGCCACCGGCGGTGCGATCGGACTCGAGGCCGACGATGTGCTCGGCACCCTGGCCACCCGCGAGCGCACCGATCCGGTGGTGGTCGTCAGCGGCGACCGCGACCTACTCCAGCTGGTCCGCGACGAGCCGGCACCGCCGGTGCGCGTGCTCTACGCCGGTCGTGGATTGGCCAAGGCCGAATTGTTCGGTCCCGCCGAGGTGTCCGCGAAATATGGTGTGCCACTGGAGAATGCGGGCCCTGCCTATGCGGATATGGCGACCCTGCGCGGCGACTCCTCCGACGGTTTGCCCGGCGTCGCAGGTATCGGCGAGAAGTCCGCCGCGATGCTCATCTCCCGCTTCGGCTCCCTCGACGCGCTCACCGCGGCCGTGGACGACCCCGCAGCCGATATGGCCCAGGGCATCCGCGCCAAACTCCGCGCCGCCGAGACCTACCTGAAGGCCGCCGCCCCGGTCACCCGCGTGGTCTGCGACGCCGATGTGGAGCTGTCCTGCCCCGACACCCTCCCCATGGCCCCCGCCGACCCGGACCGCCTCCGCGAACTGGCCGCCATGTACAACGCGGAAAGCCCCATCACCCGCCTGATCGCGGCACTGACCGCGGCGCACCCGGGGTGACCGCATCGATCCCATACACAAGCACGAGGCCTCGCATACCCAGTGACCTCGCATAGGTTGCACAGTTTGTGCGAGGCCGTCGCTCCCTCTGCGCCACCAGGCGAACAGCTCGGTGCTGCGCCGCCCGAGTCAGGAGTTGGGACCTACCCGAGGAGTACCTGGTCGCCGCGCCAACGTGCCCCGCTCGCCTACTAGGCCCGCGCAGCGGGCCGCCCCACCGACGCCCGCTCGCCGACCTGTCGACCGACGAACCGTCAGTTCGGACGGCCGACCTCGTAGGTGCCGTCGTCCTTGGTGATCTTGACGGTGACCTTCTTCTGCTCGCCGCTGACCTTCATGTCGCAGGTAAAGGTCGCGTCGACCTTGACCTGCTGGCCGGAGGGGCAGGAGACATCGGCGACGTCCTGGATTCCGTAAGAATCCGAGAGCACCTTTTTGACGCCGTCCTGAACGGCGGCCTGGTCGAGTTCGTCCTTGCTGGTCAGCACGAGCACCAGTACCACGATGGCGCCGATGACAGCGAGCGCGAGCACACCCAGGCCGATGAACAGGCCCTTGCTCTTGCCGCCGCTGCTCGGCTGCGGGGTCTGCTGCTGCCACGGCTGCTGCTGGGCCTGCTGCCAGGGCTGCTGCTGCCCCTGCTGCGCGGACCAGTCCTGCGGGGTCGGCTGCTGCCCCCACTGCGGCTGACTCGGCTGGCTGGGTTGGGGCTGGCCCCACTGCGGCTGACTGGGCTGACTCTGCGGGTTCTGCTGGCCCCACTGCGGCTGACTGGGCTGACTCTGTGGATTCGGCTGACCCCACTGCGGCTGCTGCGCGTTCGGATCGCCCCACTGCTGAGTCGGCTGCGCCTGCGGGGTAGCACCCCACTGCTGAGTCGGCCCGGCTGCACCGGGTGCCTGCTGTCCGCCCCACTGCTGGGTGGGATCGTTGCGTCCCTCCCCGGGACCAGGGGCGTCGTTCGGTCCGTACGGGCCGCTCATCTGGTTGCCTCCACTCGCATCGTTATACACACGGTAGCCCCCCGCGTGAGACTCGTCGCACAACAGGACCAATCCCGTATGAGGTGCGATCCTGTCCGACTCCTCCGCCACGGTCGGTACGCGAAAGAAATCAAATCACAATCGAATCGGCTACGCGGCGTCCACGGCTACGACACCCCGTCGGATCGCGCGGACGGCCTTGGCCGCGGTCCCGGCGATCTCCACATCGTCGGCGGTTCCGTGGATCTGATCGAGCAGATCGATCACCTGTCGGCACCACCGCACGAAATCGCCCGCGGACAGCGGCGCGTTCTGATCACCGCTGGCCAGCAACGACTCGGCCAACCCATCGCCGCGCGCCCATTTGTATACACCTGTCACGAAACCGAGATCCGGCTCACGGGTGGGCGGCAGCTTGTGCCGTGCCTCGTCGGAACGCAACTCGCTCCATACCCCGATGGTCGCGCCGACCGCACGGCGAATCGGTTCGGTGGGCCCGCTGGCGCCGAGATAGCCGCCCTCCTGGCGGGATTCGTACACGAGAATGGAAACCACCGCCGCCAATTCGGCCGGACCGAGCCCACGCCACAGTCCCTGCCGCAGACATTCGGCGACCAACAGATCGCTTTCGGCGTAGATCCTGGCCAGCCGCCGTCCGTCGGCGGTCACTTCGCCCGCGTGCACGAACCCGCGTTCCTCGAGCAGGCCGAGGATCCGGTCGAAGGTGCGCGCCAGCGAATTGGTGGTCGCGGCAACCTTCTGGCGCATCGTCTCGGTCTCGCGTAGCAGCCGGTTGTACCGCTCGCCGACCCGGCTCATTTGCTCGCGATCGGGCCGCGTATGCGCCGGATGCGAACGCAGACTGCGCCGCAATGTCGACAGCTCGCGGTCCTCGCCCGCCTGCGAACGGTCACCGCGCCGCGGCCGGCCCGGCGCCGAGATCCCGGTGCTGCGCAACGCTGATGCCAGATCACGCCGAGTCCGTGCCGTGCGGTGATCGATCTTGCGCGGCAGCCGCATATGCCCCAATGTCTTCGCGGGCACCGGGAAATCGGCGACCGATACCCGACCCGCCCACTTGTCCTCGGTCAGTACCAGCGGACGCGGATCCCCCGGCGTGGCATCCGGCTCCAGAATCACCGCGAGCCCGGCCCGCCGCCCGGACGGAATGGCCACCACATCACCCCGCCGCAGCGAGACCAGCGCGTCGACCGCGGCCCCGCGGCGATCGGCCCGACCCTGCTGCGCGATCTGACGTTCCCGCTGCTTGATCCGCTCGCGCAGGGAAATGTATTCCAGGAAGCCGCCGTCCTCACCGCCGAGCTGATCTCGCAATTTGCGCAACTGCCCCTCATTGCGCTCGATCCCGCGCACCAGCCCTACCACCGACCGGTCGGCCTGGAACTGCGCGAAAGACCGCTCGAGCAGCGCCCGCGACTCGTCCGCGCCCATCCGATCGATCAGATTGATCGACATGTTGTAGCCCGGCCGGAACGAACTGCGCAGTGGATAGGTCCGGGTGGAGGCCAGACCGGCGACCGCACTGGTGTCGACCTCGGGCTGCCACAGCACCACCGCGTGGCCCTCGACATCGATCCCGCGCCGCCCGGCCCGGCCCGTGAGCTGCGTGTATTCCCCCGGCGTCAGCTCGGCGTGCGACTCGCCGTTGTACTTGACCAGCCGCTCGAGAACCACCGTCCGCGCGGGCATATTGATGCCCAAAGCCAGTGTCTCCGTGGCGAATACGGCCCGCACCAGACCGCGCACGAACAATTCCTCGACGGTATGCCGGAAGGCGGGCAGCATGCCCGCGTGATGCGCGGCCAAGCCGCGATGCAGCGCCTCGCGCCATTCCCAGTAGCCGAGCACCTCCAAATCGCCCTTGGGTAGATCCCCGGTGTGCTTCTCGATGATCGCGTCGATCTCTTCGGTCTCGTCGTCACGGCTGTTCTTACCCACCCCGGCGGCTCCGCCGACTGCCGTCCCCCTGAGATCCAGTCGCGAACGCAGGCATTGAGCAAGGGCCCCATCGCATCCGGCCCGGCTGAAGATGAAGGTGATCGCGGGCAGCAGCCCTTCCTCATCGAGCTTGGCCAGCACCTCCGGCCGCGGCAACGGCCGGAAGTTGCGGTTGCCACCGCGACCGCGCGGTCCACCCCAGCCGTTCATTCGGTCCGCCGCTTCACGGTGGCGGATATAGCGCACCAGATCCTCGTCGACGAGCACCTTCTGCTCGCTGGAGTCGGTATCGAACAGATCGAACATCCGCCGCCCGACCATCACGTGCTGCCACAGCGGCACCGGGCGGGTCTCGTCCACGACCACCGCGGTATCGCCGCGCACGGTTTCCATCCACGCGCCGAATTCCTCGGCATTGCTGACCGTCGCGGACAGGCTGACCAGCCGCACATCCGGCGACAGATGCAGGATGACCTCCTCCCAGACCGCGCCGCGGAAACGGTCGGCGAGGTAGTGCACCTCGTCCATCACCACATACGAAAGTCCGCGCAGCGCGTCCGAGGAGGCGTAGAGCATATTGCGCAGCACCTCGGTGGTCATCACGATCACCGGCGCGTGCGGGTTGATCGACTGGTCACCGGTGAGCAGTCCGACTTGGTCGCGCCCGTGGCGCTCGGTCAGGTCGGCGAACTTCTGGTTCGACAGCGCTTTGATCGGTGTGGTGTAGAAACACTTTCCGCCCGCTGCCAACGCGAGGTGCACCGCGAATTCGCCGACGACGGTCTTACCCGCGCCGGTCGGAGCACAGACCAGCACGCTGTGCCCGCCCTCGAGGGCTTTACAGGCATTGCGCTGAAAGGGATCCAACCCGAAAGTCAGCTCGGCAGAGAACTTTGCCAGCTCGCCCGCCTGCGACTGGTGATACGTCACGGTCAGAGGGTATCGGAGTAGTCCGACACGGGGGGATGGTCGCCGGCTGCGCCTGCGGGGCGGGTAGGCATAGCCCGCGCCGATTTCTCCGACGGATCAATGATCGAATCTGCGGGGTTGACAGGCTCGGGGCCGGAGATCGTCGAGGCTTCCTCGTCCGAGAGTGCCGCCAATTCCTCGGCCTCCCGACGTGCGCGCCGCTTGTCGTTGATCCGGGAGAACTGGATGGCAACCTCGAACAGCACCGTCAGCGCCAGCGCCAAGGCCAGCATGGAGAACGGGTCCTGCGGGGTCACGATCGCAGCGAAGACGAAGAGCCCGAAGACAATTCCGCGTCGCCACTTGGCGAGCTTGTCGTAGTGCAGCACTCCGACCAGATTCAATCCGACTACCAGTAGCGGGATTTCGAAGCTGACACCGAAGATGACGAGCAGCTGGATGATGAAGCTGAAGTATTGCGTACCGCTCAGCGCGGTGATCTGCGCATTGTTGCCGATATTCAGCAGGAAGCTCAACGCGTGCGCGACAACCCAATACGCGAGTACGGCGCCGGTCACGAACAGCGCGCTACCGGAGGTGACGAAGCCGACCGCGTACTTGCGTTCCTTCGCATACAAACCGGGCGTGATGAAGGCCCAGATCTGATACAGCCATACCGGAGCTGCCAGTACCACACCGGCCGTCATACCGACCTTCAACCGCAGCATGAACTGCTCGAAGGGCGCTGTCGCCAGCAGACGGCAGGCGCCGTCGGTGGTGAGCACGGCCCGCGACGAGGCGGGCAGGGAACAGTAGGGCCCGGTCAGCAGCGAACCGAGGCTTTCGATACCGAAGATCGTGTGCGCGTACCAGAAGAAGCCGAACAGCGTGGTGACGACGACCGCCGCGATCGAGACCAGCAGCCGACGGCGCAACTCTTGCAGATGCTCGACCAACGACATGGTGCCGTCGGGATTCGTCCTGCGCTTACTGCGCCGGGGATCGAACGGGATTCGCATGGTGGTGTGTTGGCCCCTGGGGTCGACGGTGCCCGCAGCGGTCGGCGGGCAACAGCACTAGGACCGGAGCGAGTTCGCTACTCACCCCGGCGGCATGGCTGGGCTCAGAGCGACTTCGGCTGGGCCTGAGGCTCGGCCTGCGGCTGCGCGACCGTCGGCTGGACCGCCGAGGCCTGCGGCAGTTCGGCGGCCGGTTGCTGCACCGGTGCTGCACTTGCCTGTGCGCTGCTGCTCTCGTTCTGCATCTGGCTGACTTCGCTCTTGAAGATGCGCAGCGAGCGGCCCAAGCTGCGGGCGGCATCGGGCATACGCTTCGCGCCGAAGAACATCACGAAGACCGCGGCGATGATCAGCCAGTGCCAGATGCTCAGACTGCCCATAATCAAACCTCCCAAGAATGTGGTAGCTCCGATGCTACCGGACTATGACATGCGAGAACGCCCGCGTCGGCGCGCGTTCGCTGTGCGTTCAGCCGCACGTATACGACACGAAGTTCGCGGCCCGCCGGGTTCAAGATCGTCCTGCGGCCGTTCGCAGTTGCTCCAACAGTTCCGGTCCGGTCCAGTCGCGGCGGTCGCCGTGTTCGGCGGCCACGATCAGTTCGATGAGACGCTGATTGACCGGTGTCGCCAGCCCCACCATCGCGCCGAGGCTCACGATCTCACCACACAACCAGGAGATTTCAGTCTTGCGACCGAGTTCGAGGTCATCGGCCATGGACGAGCGCGCCTCCGGATCAACGGCCAGCACGGTCGCGGCGACCCGGCGGAAGATCCCGTCCGGAACGGTCAGCAGCCGGGCCATCCACTCCGGCGGCAGCGGTGTCAGCCGAGCAGGGCGAATGCGCGCCCTGTGCATCGCGGCCAGTGCCTCGCGCTGGGTGAGGGCCAGGCAGCGCCGGAAGTCACGGTCGGACAGTTCCTCGCGCAGCGGCCTGCCGGACAGCGCATTGATCGGGTTGTTGAGGTTCAGCAGCAGCTTCGCCCATTGCACCGGCAGCAGGTCCGGATAGCGCCGCAGTGCCAGACCGGCCCGCGCGAATACGTCGGTGAACTGTGCGAGCGCCGGATCGTCCTGCACCGCCAGTCCGCCCTCGGTGCCGCGATGGAAGCGGCCGTCGGGATGGTGCACGACGTTGAACATCACCATGCCGGCCAGCACCACGCAGGTCGGCAGGATCTCACGGATCACCGCGTCGTTGCCGATCCCATTCTGCAGGCTCAGCACCACGGTGCCGGGGCGGATCTTGCCGTCGAGATCGCGTACGGCCGACGCGGTCGCCGCCGATTTCACCGTGACCAGCACCAGATCGGCGGACCCGACATCCTCCGGTGTGGTCGATACCCGCACCGCATCCCCCGCCACCGCGACGTCACCGCCGTCGAGGTCGGTGAGTCGCAGCCCGGATGCGCTGATCTCGTCCAGCACCCGTTGCCGGCCGACGAATGTGACATCGGCGCCGGCCGCCGCCAGCTTTCCGCCGACAAAGGACCCGATACTTCCGGCTCCCAAGACCAGCACCCGGGCGGGTGCCACCACCTCACTCACGCCGTTCCAGCCTCCGTGCGATTCATCTGGTCTCCAGGAACCCGGCCGCTTCGTAGGCGGCCAGCGCGGCATTCGAGCGTTCGCGCACCGCGGTGATCAATTCGGGTGGACCGAGCACCGTGACGCCGGAACCGAAGCCGAGTAGCAGCCGCGCCATCCAGTCCATGGTGGCGAAGCGCATGGTCGTCTCGATGCTGCCGTCCGGGTGCACCGCCATCCGATGCATCGGATATTGATCGAGCACCCAACCGTAATCGCCGCGAATGCGCAAGCGCGCCAACGGAACCGCGGGATCGTCCTGGAACAGGTCGAGCGCGGCGGCCGCCTCGGTCGCATGGCTCGGCGGGTGGGCGGGCTCGTCGAGTTCGGTAGCCGCCTCGATCCGATCGAAGCGGAACAGTCGCACACCCTCGGCCTCGCGGCACCACGCCTGCAGGTAACTGTTGTTGTCCACCAACACAATACGAATGGGATCGACGACACGTTCGGATACGACATCGCGACTCGCCGAGTAGTAGACCAGGCGCAGCGCGCGCTGTCGGGCCAGCGCCGAACGCACCGTCGAAACGGCCGGGGCCTCGGTCGGCAGGTGTTCGCGGGCCTCGTCGACCGTCTTGCCACCGACGATGGCCGATTCCAGTTTGGCGATCGCCGCATGTGCCGCGGTCGGATCGACCATGCCCGGCATATCCACGATCGAGCGCAGCGCCACCAGCAACGCGGTCGCCTCGGTGGAGGTCAGCCGCAGCGGCCGGTCGATACCGGCAGAGAAGGTGACCTCGATGCTCTCCTCGGAGAACGACAGGTCGATCAGATCGCCCGGCCCGTAACCGGGTAGTCCGCACATCCACAGCTGGTTGAGATCGCTCATCAACTGCTTGGTGGTCACACCGAGATCGGCGGCGGCCTCGGCGGCACTGATCCCCGGATTCGCGATGAAGTACGGAATCATATTGAGCAGCCGTGAGAGCCGAACCGAAAGTCGACTGCGCTCAGCTGTGCCTGTGGTCCGCTCGGCTGGCGCCCTGGTTCGCTCGCTCATGCCTTCACCTCGCTGGCGCTCGGCTCCGGCACGAGCGAGTGCTCGGCTGTATCCATTGTTCGCTCGCTGCGCTCGCTCATGCCCGCGCCTCGCTGACGCTCGACTCCAGCACGAGCGAGTGCTCGGCTGCATCCATTGCTCGCTCGCTCATGCGGTGACCTCCGTGTGGTCGAAGACCGAACGCAATCGCGCCACCACGTCCGCGCGTAGTTCCTCCGGTGCGAGCACTACGGCATCTGGACCGAGTCCGGTAATCAAGCGCGCCAACCAATCTCGGGATCGGATGGGCAATTCGACAACTACGCCGTGGCGTTCGCCGATGGTGCGCTCTTCCAACACGTGTCCCAGTCGGCGGATCTCGCGGCCATGGCCATCGGCCACCCACACCGTCGCGGTGCCGGTCACCGGGGCGCTGCCGGTGACGGTGCCGACGATCTCACGAAGATCCACACCATCGGGCTTGCTGACCGCATTGGGCGGCCCGTAGGCGGTCACATCGTCGCCGATGCGCGATAGGCGGAAGCTTCGGACCGCATCCCGGTTCCGATCGTGTCCGACCAGATACCAGCGGCCGTTGTGGGTCACCACACCCCACGGTTCCACATCACGCATGACATACGGCTCGTTGATTGCACCCCGATGTTCGAACCGCACCGCCTGACCTGCGTCGATCGCGGTCAGCAGCTTGCCGAGCACCGCATCCGAGCCACGGGTCCGCGCGGGGACCGCGGGCACCGAGGCCACCGCGGCATCGGTCTCGACGTGGATCCCGGCCGCACGCAATTTCAGCAGCGCGCCCTCGGCTGCGGCCGCCAGCTCCGGCGACTCCCACATCTGCACCGCGACCGCGACCGCCGCCGCTTCCTCGCTGGTCAGATCGATATCGGGTAGTTCGTAGGCGTCGCGGTTTATCCGATAGCCCTCCACCGTCGAAAATCGGCTGACCTGCCCGACCTCCAGGGGAATCCCCAGGTCACGCAGCTCGTTCTTATCGCGCTCGAACATTCGACTGAACGCCTCGTCGCTGGCCGAATCCTCGTACCCCGCGACGCTGTCCCGAATCCGCTCCGCGGTCAGGAATTGCCGGGTCGACAGCAGCGCGATGACCAGATTCATCAGCCGCTCGACCTTGGATATCGCCACTCGACACAGGGTAATCGGCCGCCCGCCGCGACCGCGCGTCGGCGCGCGATTCACCCCGATCCGGTTCGCCGCGGCCATTATGGAGTCATGATCATCGCGTTCTCCGTGACACCGCTGGGTACGGGTGTGGACGTCGGCCGAGCCGTCGCCGAGGCCGTGCGCGTCGTGCGGGCCAGCGGCCTCCCGAACCGCACCGATGCCATGTTCACCACTGTCGAGGGCGAATGGGACGAGGTGATGGCCGTGGTCAAGGAAGCCACGGACGCCATACTCCAGGTCGCACCCCGCTGCAGCCTGGTCCTGAAAGCGGACATCCGACCAGGCGTCACCGACGCGATGACCACGAAGGTCGAGTCCGTCGAGCGCTATCTCACCGACAGCTAGCCGCAAGCCCGCGCCGACTTTGGTCCTCACAGACCTGTCGGACTCCGCACAGAAGTCACAACCTGTGTGCGGCGCTCAATAGGTCTGTGACAGCACGGGCGACCTTGATCGCTGCCGCAACCTGGAGAGGGCTACATCGAGGCGATCAGCCGATCCACTCGTTCGTCGACGGAGCGGAACGGGTCCTTGCACAAGACCGTGCGCTGGGCTTGGTCGTTGAGCTTGAGATGCACCCAGTCGACGGTGAAGTCACGCCCGGCTTCCTGGGCGGCGGTGATGAAATCGCCGCGCAGTTTGGCGCGGGTGGTCTGCGGCGGGGTGTCCACGGCCGCGTCGACCGCCTCGTCCTCGGTGACGCGCTTGGCCAGACCCTTGCGCTGCAGCAGGTCGAAGACGCCACGGCCGCGCTTGATGTCGTGGTAGGCCAGATCGAGCTGGGCGATCTTGGGATCGGACAGCTCCATGCCGTAGCGATCCTGGTAGCGCTGGAAGAGCTTGCGCTTGATCACCCAGTCGACCTCGGTGTCGACCTTGGCGAAGTCCTGCGCCTCGACCGCGTCCAGGGTGCGGCCCCACAGATCGACAACCTGGTCGATATTGGGGTCGCGGTCGCGATTGCGCAGGTGCTCGACGGCGCGAGCGTAGTACTCGCGCTGGATGTCGAGCGCACTCGCCTGGCGTCCGCCTGCGAGCCGGACCGGACGACGACCGGTCAGGTCGTGGCTGACCTCGCGGATGGCGCGGATCGGGTTGTCCAGGGCGAAATCGCGGAACGAGACGCCCGCCTCGATCATCTCCAACACCAGCGCCGCCGTGCCGACCTTCAGCATGGTAGTGGTCTCGGACATATTCGAGTCGCCGACGATCACATGCAGACGCCGGTACTTCTCCGCATCGGCGTGCGGCTCGTCGCGGGTATTGATAATCGGGCGCGAGCGGGTGGTCGCCGAGGAGACGCCCTCCCAGATGTGCTCGGCACGCTGGGACAGGCAGAACGTGGCCGCCTTCGGCGTCTGCAGCACCTTGCCCGCACCACAGATCAGCTGACGCGTGACCAGGAACGGCAGCAGCACATCCGAGATCCGGGAGAACTCGCCGGCCCGCACGACGAGGAAGTTCTCGTGGCAGCCGTAGGAGTTGCCCGCGGAGTCGGTGTTGTTCTTGAACAGGTAGATGTCGCCGCCGATGCCTTCCTCCGCGAGGCGCTGTTCGGCGTCGATCAGCAACTCCTCCAGCACGCGCTCACCAGCCCGGTCGTGAGTGACCAGCTGCGCCAAGTTGTCGCACTCTGCGGTGGCGTACTCCGGATGCGACCCGACATCGAGGTAGAGCCGAGCGCCGTTGCGGAGGAACACGTTAGAGCTACGGCCCCAGGAAACTACCCGGCGGAATAGATACCGGGCCACCTCGTCGGGGCTGAGCCGACGGTGTCCGTGGAAGGTGCACGTCACACCGAATTCGGTCTCGATCCCCATGATTCGTCGCTGCACACTATCGACATTACAGCCATGTCATGTACTCGCGTGGGGCTGCGGACAACCCCGGTGCATACGTCTTCACAACGATTTCGCACGTGAGCGAAATGTTCGGCGGAAAACTACCGGCCGAAACGAAGGCCCTCCCGAAAAATCGGGAGGGCCTTCGCAGTCGAACGATCGTGGTGGACTACTCCGATTCGGGAGCGTCCTCGGACTTCGCCTCGGCGGACTTCGCCTCGGCGGACTTCGCCTCGGCGGACTTCGCCTCGGCGGACTTCGCCTCGGCGGACTTCGCCTCGGCGGACTTCGCCTCGGCGGACTTCGCCTCGGCGGACGCCGCCTCGGCCTTGTTCGCCGACTTACCGCCGTTCAGCAACTGGTCCAGGGCCACGCCCGCGACCCGGCGGAACGCCCGCCGCGGCCGCGCCTGTTCGAGGGTGGCGACCTCGAGCGAACCCACCCCCAGCACCCGCTTGTCCTTGTCCGCGGCGCCCTCGGGCACCCCGGCCTTCAGGGCCTTCACAGCCACGTCGACGGCACCGGCCAGATCGAGTCCGGGCTGGTAAGAGGTCTTCAACGCGGTCATGATCGGCTCGGTCGTGCCGCCCATCACCACATATTCGCGCTCGTCCACGATCGAGCCGTCGAAGGTGATTCGATACAGCACTGATTCCGGTGACTGCTCCGGGTAGCCGACCTCGGCCACGCAGATCTCCACCTCATAGGGCTTGAGCTGATCGGTGAAGATGGTGCCCAGGGTCTGCGCGTAGGCATTGGCCAGGCCACGACCGGTGACATCGCGCCGGTCGTACTGGTAGCCCTTCAGGTCGGCCTGCAGGATGCCGCCGCGGCGCAGTGCCTCGAATTCGTTGTACTTGCCGACGGCCGCGAACCCGACGCGGTCGTACAGCTCGCTCACCTTGTGCAATGTCGCGGAGGGATTCTCCGCGACGAACAGCACACCCTTGTCGTAGGTCAGCACGATCACACTGCGACCGCGAGCGATGCCCTTGCGCGCGAGCTCGGTCTTGTCGCGCATGATCTGTTCGGCCGACGCGTAATACGGCAGTGTCATGCTGTGCCCTTCTTCGCATGCTCGAGGGGCCCTCCGTGGTTACGCAGGCTGCCTCCTCCGTGCCCTGACTCGGTCATGCGGTGGCACTCCCCTCTTCCGCGGCCTCGCGATCGGCGACGATCGCCCGCGTGATCTCCTCCAAACGCGATTCGGTCACCTCGTCGGCGCCCTCGTCGTTTATGACGATCGCCGTCGGGTAGATGCCGCGCACCAGATCCGGTCCGCCGGTGGCGGTGTCGTCGTCGGCCGCGTCGAAGAGCGATTCGACGGCGATCCGCAATGCGCGATCCTCATCGATTCCCTTGGCGTACAGCTTTTTCAACGACGATTTCGCGAACATCGAACCCGAACCGACCGCGGTGTAGCCGAACCGCTCCTCACTGCGCCCGCCGACCACATCGTAGGACACGATGCGACCGGCCTTGTCCGGATCGGTGGCGTGCTGGTCATAGCCGACCAGCACCGGAACCACCGCCAGACCCTGCAGCGCGGCAGGGAGGTTGTCGCGCACCATCTTCGACAGCTTGTTGGCCTTGCCGTCGAAGGTCAGCGAGACACCCTCGATCTTCTCGTAGTACTCCAGCTCGACGGCGAACAATCGCACCATCTCGATGGCCATGCCCGCGGTGCCCGCGATACCAGCCGCCGAATAGGTGTCGGTGATGTATACCTTCTCGATATCCCTGCTGGCCAACAGGTTTCCCTGGGTGGCCCGGCGGTCACCGGCGATCAGCACACCACCGCGGAACGAGACCGCCACAATGGTGGTTCCGTGCGGAGCCAGGTCCTTCGCGGCGGTGCCACCGGAAATTCCGGTGGCACCTTCGATCGCGCCGAATCGGTTGCCAGGCAACAGTTCCGGTGCGTGCATGCGCAGGTGCTCGGTGAATGACGAGAGGGCGTGCCCCGGGTGGAGACGCAAGGGGTCACCTGCTGTCACTGGCCGCCCTTCTGCACATACGCGCGAACGAAGTCTTCCGCGTTCTCCTCGAGCACATCATCGATCTCGTCGAGCAGGTCGTCGGTGTCCTCCGCCAGTTTTTCGCGGCGCTCCTGACCGGCGGCGTCAACGCCCTCCGGGCCCTCGTCCTCGTCGCCGCCCCCGGCGCGCTTGGTCTGCTCTTGTGCCATGGCAGCCGACCTCCTCTGTCCTCATCATGACCAGGGCTCCATTCTGAGCACGACCCTGATCATGAGCAATGTCCGTGCCCGTACATCAACACTACCCAGCCGCCCTGACAACGTGCTCGGTTATTGGCCGCGCGGGCGCGGCGTGTTCGCGACTGTGTTCGATTTGCCGCGCCTGTGGCGCGGCGTGTTCGCGGCCCCCTGGTGTCTCGCGTCCGAGCCGTCGAGACTCGCGACTTCGTCGCATGCGCTTCGACGACTCGGACGCGAGACGGGCCGCGAACGGTCGCTCGTAAGACTCGCTCCGTGCGGATCGCGTTCGCGATATTCGTTGCTACCTGGGCGTATTCACCCCAAAAGCGCTACGTGGTCAGCTGTTCGACCAACTCGGCGGCGGTATGCACACCGTCGAGCAGCTTGCCGACGTGGGCCCGGGTGCCACGGCGCGGCTCCAGGGTCGGGATGCGCACGAGCGAGTCCCCGCCCAGGTCGAAGATCACAGAATCCCAACTGGCCGCTGCGATATCGGCACCGAATCGACGCAGACATTCGCCGCGGAAGTAGGCGCGGGTGTCGGTCGGCGGGTTGGTCATCGCGTCGAGCACCTGCTGCTCGTTGACCAGGCGTTTCATCGAGCCGCGCGCGACAAGGCGGTTGTAGAGACCCTTGTCCAGGCGGACGTCGGAATACTGCAGGTCCATCAGGTGCAGTTTGGGCGCGGCCCAGCTCAGGCCCTCGCGCTTGCGCATTCCCTCGAGCAGGCGCAGCTTGGCGGGCCAGTCGAGCAGATCGGCGCATTCCATCGGATCGCGTTCCAGCAGATCGAGCACATTGGCCCAGTTCTCCAGGATGTCCTTGACGCGCTCGTCGTCGTTGCCGCTGCGGGCCACGAACTTCTCCACCCGGTCCAGGTAGATGCGCTGCAGCGCCAGCCCGGTGAGTTCACGGCCATCGGTGAGCGCCACTGTGGCACGCAGAGTCGGGTCATGGCTGATCTGGTGGACGGCGGTGACCGGGCGGGCCAGCTGCAGATCCGACAGATCCTCGCCGGCCTCGATCAGATCCAGCACCAGCGCGGTGGTGCCGACCTTGAGGTAGGTGGACATTTCGGCGAGGTTGGCATCGCCGATGATGACGTGCAGGCGGCGGTATTTGTCCGCATCGGCGTGCGGTTCGTCGCGGGTGTTGATGATGCCGCGCTTGAGCGTGGTCTCCAGGCCGACCTCGACCTCGATGTAATCGGCGCGCTGGGACAGCTGGAATCCGGCGTGATCACCGGACTGTCCGATGCCGACCCGGCCGGAACCACAGATCACCTGGCGTGAGACGAAGAACGGGGTGAGCCCGACGATGATCTGGTTGAACGGGGTGTCGCGGCTCATCAGGTAGTTCTCGTGGGTGCCGTACGAGGCCCCCTTGCCGTCGACATTGTTCTTGTACAGCTGCAGTCGCGGCGCACCTGGCACGCTCGACGCGTGCCGCGCGGCCGCCTCCATGACCCGTTCGCCGGCTTTGTCCCAGATGACCGCATCCAGCGGATCGGTGACCTCGGGTGCGGAGTACTCCGGATGGGCGTGGTCGACGTAGAGCCGGGCGCCGTTGGTGAGGATCATATTGGCCGCGCCGACCTCGTCGGCGTCGATCACGGGGGCCGGACCGTTCATCCGGCTCAGGTCGAAGCCGCGGGCGTCGCGCAGCGGCGATTCCACCTCGTAATCCCAGCGCGTGCGCTTCGCGCGCGGCACCCCCTCCGCGGCGGCATACGCGAGAACCGCTTGGGTGGAGGTGAGAATCGGGTTGGCCGACGGCTCGGTGGGTGTGGAGATGCCGTATTCGACCTCGATACCGATGATGCGCTGCATACCGTCGAGCCTAGGCGACGCGTGCCCGCCGCCGGTCGCGACCGGCGGCATCGGCGATCTCGGGTGACCACGATGTCATACCGATGGTGGTACTTCCGGAGGATACGGCCAGGCCCCGGCGGCCGGATATTCGGAATATGACCGATTCGATCGCCGAAATCACGGGGCGCCACCGCAAGTCGGATGAACCGAGCCTCACCCAGCCGAAGAATCCCACGCGGTTGGTCGCCCTGGACGTATTACGCGGCATCGCGATCCTCGGCACGCTCGGCACCAATATCTGGATCCTCACCCATCCCGAGGGCATCGTCGGATATATCGACGAATTGGGCAGCCCGGCGACCGGCTGGATGTGGTCGGAGCGAGTGCTGCAGCAACTCGCGCAAGGCAAGTTCCTCGGGCTGCTGACCATCATGTTCGGCATCGGCCTGGCCATCCAGCAGGGCTCGGCGGTGCGGGCCGATCGACGGTGGCCGGGCAGCTATCCGTGGCGGGCGGGGCTGCTGTTCCTCGACGGTGTGCTGAACTTCGTGTTCATCGCGGAGTTCGATGTGCTGATGGGTTATGCCGTCACGGGATTGGTCGTCGCCTTCATTCTCGCGACAAGTGAACGCGCGCAACGTCGTTGGCTGACCATCGCGGCCGGATTCCATATTGCCGTGCTGACACTCATCGGCGTCGCGATGGCCGTTGCGAACCAACAGGATTCGACGCCGCGAGCGCCGCTGGATCCGAATCCCTATGCGGACGGGTCGTTCTGGGATCTGGTGTGGTTCCGACTGGCGAACGCGGGCATATTCCGGTTCGAGCCGATCTTCGTCTTCCCGATGTCGATCGCGCTGTTCCTCGCGGGTGCGCAGTTGTTCCGGGCGGGAGTGTTCCGACCGGAGGGTGCGCGGATACGGAGGCGGCTCATGATCGTCGGATTCGCTGTTGCCGCGCCGATCGATCTGTCGGTCGGCGTGCTCGGCGGCGATCTGGTCTTGTTGACCAGGTACGGCACCGCCCCGTTCGTCGCCTTGGGCCTGCTCGCGCTGGTCGCGGAGTTCTACCTGCGTCGTCCGCGGGTCGGATTCGTCGGCAGGCGGCTCACCGAGGTCGGGCGGATGGCGCTGAGCTGCTATATCCTGCAGAATCTGGTCGCTTCGGCGCTGTGCTACGGGTGGGGGTTGGGCCTTGCCGCGCGCGTCTCCCCTGACGCCCGCGTACCGTTCACCGTGGGTATCTACCTGCTGGTCGCGCTGATCATCGTGACTCTCGCGCACCTGTGGATGCGCCGGTTCGAGCGCGGCCCGGTCGAGTCGGTGTGGAATCTCAGCTACCGCGCGCTGGCCCGCGAACACTGAGCCACCGCCCGTCTGCGCACATCGCCGCAGTTCAAGACCCGAAACCGGTGCGAATGCGATCGGACGCGGCCGAGGAGAACACGAGTAGCGGACTACTCGTGTGCTTTCCGCGCCGATGCCGGATGCTGACACGACGTCACCTAACTGCGTCGACGTATCGATTTCAGATGCACAGGAGGTGCGTGGTGTCGGAACCGGCCCGAGCAATGAGTAAGGACCATGCTTTCGCCGAACTCGAACGTCTCGCGAACGATGACCTGATCCGCTTCGACGGGCCGGCGTCCCCGGCTCTGGTCGGATTCGCAGGTTTCGACCCACAGTCCGGCCGGCCGCTACCGGGCAGTCTCGCCGGGGTGGTCGTCCGCCACAGCAGCACCCCGGTAGCACCGCAACACCTCGATTCGCGAAATGCGTTGGCACTGGTTCGATTCTGCCGATTTCTCTCCGCAAATTTCGGCGTCACCGAGTTGCACACCCTCGGAGTAGATGGCCGCCGAACGCATTCCGACGACTGCCACGGCCAGGGCCGCGCCTTCGATTTCGCCGGTGTCACCATGCCGGTCGGGGACGTATCGCGCAGAATCACCGTGGCAGCGCATTGGGGCATCGTCGAGACCGCCGTGACACCCGGCGGAACATGGCCGCGCGGCACCGGATCCCGGGTGCGCTACCGACTCGACGAACCCGATGCGAGTCCGCTCGGCGATCCGGACGGCGATCTGTTCGTCGCCGACTTCTTCCGCAGCGTCTACGATTTCGCGGCGGGTGAATGGCAGGACTGCTCGGACAGTCCCGATCCCGCGACTGCCATCTCCGGCATCGGCGATCCGAGTTTCATCCTGCATCCCGACCATCCGGATGACCATCCGCTCCCGGCCACATCCGGTCGCGCGGCCCATATCGATCACATCCACTTCCAGATCGGCAAGTCCGGGACCGAGTAGGTGGACCAGTCCAGCTGAGCCTCGGCCATCAACCCGCGTAATGCCTTGACCCGCAACGGATATTCGACCACACTGTAGAGCGCCTCGAGGAGGACGGTCAGGTCCTGTTCGGCCGATCCGGTATCCGGATCCGGGGCCAGCGTCCCGGTTCCTACCATCCGCGATCCCCGCATCACCGCCGTCGCCACGGCCATTCGCGCCGACCCGACCCAGCAAGCAGCGCGCAGCCGAAAAGGCAAGTGCCGCAGGACTATCCACCTCCTACTTCCTGCATACCTTCGCCGAACAGACCGGCACCAGTTTCCGCCCGTTACGTGCAGTGGGCGCGGATGCTGCGCGTCGGCAGGGCCTACGACGCGGGCCACGACCTCACCCGCGCCGCCGCGGACGCGGGTTTCGCCTTCCCTTCGCATTTCAGCGATACCTTCCGCGCCATGTCGGCCTCACCCCCACGCCTTCCTCACCGTCAACGGCGAGCTGCACATCGACTGACCTACACGTCGAAGTAGAGCTCGAATTCGTACGGATGCGGACGCAGGTTCACCGGCGCGATTTCGTTTTCGCGCTTGAGGCGGATCCAGGTTTCGATCAGATCCGGGGTGAACACGTTGCCTTCGGTCAGGTAGCCGTTATCGGCTTCCAGTCGTTCGATAACGCTGTCGAGGCTGGGTGGGGTTTGGGTGACCTCGGCGGATTCCTCCGGGGTGAGCTCGTAGAGGTCTTTATCGATCGGGACGGGGGGTTCGATCTTGCGGCGGATACCGTCCAGGCCGGCCATCATCATGGCGGCGAAGGCCAGGTACGGATTGCCCGAGGAGTCGGGACAGCGGAATTCCAGACGCTTGGCCTTCGGATTCGCGCCCGTGACCGGAATGCGCACGGCCGCTGAACGATTGCGCTGACTGTAGACCAGATTCACGGGTGCCTCGAACCCGGGCACCAGGCGCTTGTAGGAGTTCACCGTCGGATTGGTGAATGCCAGCAACGATGACGCATGCAGTAACAGTCCGCCGATATAGTGCCGGGCCAGATCGGACAGGCCCGCATATCCGGCTTCGTCGTAGAACAGCGGGGTGCCGTTCAACCACAGGGATTGGTGCACATGCATTCCGGAACCGTTGTCGCCGAACAGTGGTTTGGGCATGAAGGTGACGGTCTTGCCCTCGGCCCATGCGGTGTTCTTGATGATGTACTTGTACAGCTGTAGGTCATCGGCGGCGGCCAGCAGGGTATTGAATTTGTAGTTGATCTCGGCCTGGCCCGCCGTACCGACCTCGTGGTGCCCCTTCTCCAATTCGAAGCCGGCGTTCTGCAGATTCGTGCACATCCGATCGCGCACATCGACATCGGCGTCGTACGGGGCCACCGGGAAGTAGCCGCCCTTCGGGCGCACCTTGTACCCGCGGTTGATCGTGCCGTCCGGATTGTATTCGGCGCCGGTGTTCCAGTCGGCGGAGGACGAATCCACCTCGTAGAAGGCGCCGTTCATCGTGGTGTCGTAGCGCACGGCCTCGAAGATGTAGAACTCGGCCTCCGGTCCGAAGTACGCCGTATCGGCGATGCCGGTGCTCTTCAGATACTCCTCGGCCTTGCGCGCGACATTGCGCGGATCGCGACTGTAGGCCTCGTGCGTATGCGGATCGTGTACGAAGCAGTTCAAGTTCAGGGTCTTCGCGGCACGGAAGGGATCCAATTGCGCGGTGCGCAGATCCGGGAGCAGCAACATATCCGATTCGTGGATCGACTGGAATCCGCGCACCGACGAGCCGTCGAAGGCGATCCCGTTGTCGACCAGATCCGCACCGAATGTGACGGCCGGTATCGAAAAGTGTTGCTGTATACCGGGAACGTCGCAGAATCGAATATCGACGTATTCGACTTCCGCGGCGCAGATGTATTCCAGAATTCCGTCGGTGGTGGCAGTCAAGGCTGCTCGCTCGTTCAACACGGCTTGCTCCTCGCTTTCGCGGTGCAGGTCTATCCGCGGGTGGCGAGGCGACGCCCTGACGACCGGACCCGTCCATGGGTCACGGCATGTCCTGCTCGCCGAGTCTCACGATACGACTTCGACATCAATGACGGACCCGAATCCGAGCGAGAAACGGACCGATCCGCGTATCCGCAGGTGTTGCCGCCGCCAATAGCGAACTCTCTCCCAGGTGGAGCAGATCAAGAAGTACATCGTGCTACCGGAGGTGTGGAGCCCGGAAGCGATGTTCTGACGGCGCCCGGCAAACTCGAGCGCTCCCCGATCGCCACCCGCTACAACGACACGATCGAGAGCTTGTACCCGTAGTGCGGGACGGAGAGGCTCAATGACGCCGACAAGGACCCGGGTCGTCGACGATTTGCACCGGAGAGCCGCGACGCTGGTCTACGGGTTCTACGGGAGCCTGCCGCCGTACCCGCGGATCCCGCAGTCACCGGGATCGACGCTGCCCGGCGGTTCTCGCTGCGCTGTGGTCCCGGCCGCGTAATGCGGCGCAGTTCAGCCGCAGGACGCCGCTCGGTGGTGTGCGGCTGTGATTCCCCTGCTCCGGTGACGGTCTCGCTGCGCATCCGATTCCCGGACACCCTGAGCCCGGCCATTGATCATCGGGTTCGTCGATCGCGTCGCAGTTATCCTGACAGCGGCCGTGCGGCCGGATAGTCTCCGTGAGGGATCCGATTCGGGATTCGCAGTCACCCGGGAGCATCCGATTATGAAGGCTCTGGTTACCGACGGGGCAGCCACCTCGCCCCGATCCGTGCACTATGTCTCCGGGTCCCCCGGTGAATTGCATTGGGAGGGTACCGCATTGCTGCGCGCCGGCGTGCTCGCCTTCGGCGGCAGTATCGGCACCACCGCATTGCACGCCCATCACGCAGTCCAAGTGGTCGCCGCATGTACGCCGGTGGTCGTGGTGGACGCGAGCGGCATTCGGCATCGCGGCACACATGTCATCGTGCCCGCAGACGCACCGCATCGCATCGCCACCGGAGCCGAGCGCGGCACCGCGATCTATCTCGATCCGGAGTCCGTCGCGGGCGCGGCCGCCGACCGCAGAGCCCATGCCTACGGGTGGGCCGATTATAAACATTCCCTGCCCATCGATCCGGAGCGGGAAACACTCGCCGAACTGGTCGCCGAGGTTGTCGATGATCTCGAACGCGACAATTCGCACAGCATCGAGGACGTGCGCCACGAGGCAGTGACCGAGGTGCTGCGACTGCTGCCTTCCATCGTCGCCGAGGGACCGATCCGCGGCGCGGATGTCGCACGCCGGGTCGGCATTTCCGCAACCCGACTCACCCATCTGTTCACCGAACAGGTCGGAATTCCATTGCGGCCCTATATTCTCTGGCTCCGACTACATGTGGCGATAACCCGCGTCCGCTCCGGAGACGATCTCACCGCCGCCGCCCACGCCGCCGGTTTCGCCGATAGCTCCCACCTGACCCGCACCTGCCGCCGCACCTTTGGACTGCCACCCTCGGCCCTGAACCGACGCGTCGACTGGGATCTCGGCGACGCCCCGTAGGTCCAGCCGAATCGTTCAAGCCATTCCGGGCACGGCCGACCAGGCTTGCCCCTATGACCACCATTACCTACACGCCCACACAGCGTCTCGCGCGCTACGGCTATGTGCCCTTCATGCTGATCGGCCTCAACGGTGTCGGTATTGCGTTGAGTTCCGCTGGCGCGCCGAAAATTTCGTTACTGCTCGCACTGGCGGTCGCGATCGTCGCCTCGTTTCTGGTGGAGCGGCTGATTCCGTACCAGGCCGACTGGAATCACGATCTCGACGACACCCTGCGCGATTGCATCCATGCCTTCGTCAACGAAATGCTCATCCTGCTCAGCGTCGCGGCGATTCCGCTGCTGGCGGCCATCGTGCCCGCTCCGGACGGCTGGCCGACCTCGTGGCCGTTCCTGTGCCAGGTTCTGCTTGCCATCCTGGTCGCTGATCTCGGTATCACCACGGTACATCTGGCCAGTCACAAAATCGGACTTCTGTGGCGCTTCCACGCGGTGCACCACAGCATCGAACGCTTTTACGGCCTCAATGGTTTGATGAAACATCCGCTGCACCAGACCGTGGAGATGGCCGCCGGTGTCGCCCCGCTCATCCTGATCGGCCTGCCATCGAATGTCGCGGCAGCCCTTGCTCTCTCGGTCGCCATCCAGCTGCTGCTGCAACACTCCAATGCCGACTACCGGATCGGACCCGCCAAACACCTGCTGGCGATGAACGAGGGCCACCGCTTCCATCATCTGAAGTTCGCCGGTATCGGCGATGTCAATTTCGGCCTGTTCACGCTGATCTGGGATCACCTGTTCCGCACCTACTCCTACGATCCGGCACGACGCTTCGGCACCGACGATCTCGGTATGGCAGCGAAACCCGACTACCCGACCGGCTATGGCGACCAGTTCGTCTACCCGTTCACAGCGGACGGCGGCTGTGCAATGTAATCGGTAAGCTCTTGGCATGTTCTCGCGGGTACACATCATGGCGTTCGCGGTCTTCGCACTCGTCGTGCCCGCGCTCGCCCTGGCCGCGGCGCCGTCGAATGAACCGGCGGCACTGGCCGTCTTCGGTGTCATCGCCGCCTCGCTGACCTTGACGCTGCTCGCCCTGCAGAGCACTCGACGTATCCCGATGGCGCTGGCCCACTCGGGCCCGCCGCCCTCGGCGCAACGTCGCCGCCGGGGTTCCTTCCTGCGTCAGAGCAATCCGGACACCGCCGGACGTCCGCGCCCACGAGCACCTGGTTCGGTCACCGCTTAGCGATCACTCGCCGCCTGGTCCCCAGGCGATCCGGCTGACCATTCCATCGACGTGCGCATACGCACGTTCCCACAATCAGGTGCTCCCATGCTCGACTTCATCTATTACCCGGTGTCCGCCATTCTCTGGTTGTGGCACACCGCCTTCGCCGCCGTCCTGGGTCCCATCAGCGGACTCGCGTGGGTGCTCGCGGTGATATTTCTCGTGATCACCCTCCGCGCAGCGCTATTCCCGCCATTTCTGAAACAAGCGCGCACCCAGGCGGCTGCGCAGCGGCTGCAACCACGCGTCAAAGCCATTCAGCAGAAATACAAAGACGATCCGGTCCGCAGGAATACCGAAATCCAGCAGTTGTACAAGGACAACGGTGTCAATCTGTTCTCGAGCCTGGTTCCGATGATCGCCCAGGTCTTCGTGTTCGTCGGCCTGTTCCATGTGCTGCGTTCGTTCGACCGCACCGGGACATTCGACTATCTACCGTTCGGGCGTACCGCGACAATGACGGCCGAACAGAATGCCGCGACTGCGAATTACCTCTTCGGTCCGGGTGATGTGCAGTCGTTCCTGCATGCCGATCTGTTCGGCGCACCGCTGTCGGCAACACTCGGCGGTGCCGGCGAACTGCTGTCGACCGTGGCGGTCGTGGCCCTTCCGCTCATGCTGATCGCCTCTATCGCAACGCATTTCACTGCACGCGCGTCAATGGATCGGCAGACCGGGGCGACGCAATTGCCCTTCATGCGCACGCTGAGCCTGTGGGTCTTCCCGGTGGCCGCGATTCTCGGCGGCGCAGTGCTGCCGGTGGCGATCCTGCTGTACTTCGTCACGAACAATGCCTGGACGCTCGTACAACAGCACTTCGTCTACCGCCGCCTCGATGCCGAAACAGCCGACGAGGCAGAGCGAGTCGCCGCGACCCGGGCCGACGCCGCCCCCAAACCCGGCGTGAAACCGAAGCGGCGATAAATCATTCGCGGACCCGTGCCGCGAAACCTATGGTTGTTCCAGGTCGAGTCAAGGGGCGCAGCGGAATCTCCGCACCCGCGTTCCCCGTGTCGGGCTCGGTCTCGCACCTGGCGAAGGGCTCCAAGCCTGGATGGGTTCGATTCCCACTGCGCTGTCACCCGGTTCCGGTCGGATACGGCAAACGGCTCTGCGGGCTCCACGGCTACGGCCGCGGGACGCCCCCGCCGCGAATCCGTGACCGGAACCGGGTGACATCCGAATAACCAGGCAGCCAACGACACACGGTACGGGAGGAGTGAAACATGTACACGACGGTCATGGAGTGGCAGCGAACGCTGCTGTACCGCGACGGCACACTCGAGCGAGTACTCGAGCCAGGACGCCACCGCTACGACGCCAAGCGCTGCACGCTGATCGTCGTCGACATGCGGCCCCGGCTGCTGAATGTCAGCGGCCAGGAACTGCTCACCCGCGACGGACTCTCACTGCGGGTCAGCTACGCACTGAACTGGCAGGTCACCGATCCGGCGGCGTTCACCACTGGCGCGCAGTACCCGGAAAGCGTGCTGTACGCGGCGGTGCAGGATGCCGCTCGCCGGGCCGTGGCAAGCCATTCCCTCGACGAACTCGTCACCGACCGCACGCTGCTCGTCGGGGACATCGCCGAAATCACCACGGCGGTAACAGGACTCGGCATACGCGTCGACGCACTCAACGCCCGCGACCTGATGCTGCCCGGCGAACTACGCAAGGCCGCACTGGAAACCGTGCTCGCCAAGGAACGCGGCAGGGCCGAGCTCGAACGAGCGCGGGCGGAAGCGGCCGCACTACGGTCACTGGCCAATACCGCGCGACTGCTCGAGGAACACCCGACACTGCTGCGACTGCGCACCCTGCAGGTCGCAACCACGCCGGGAACACAGGTCGTGCTCGACCCGCGCGAGCGCACGTGAGCTGAAAGCCCTTTTCCACGCGGACAAGGGCTTTCAGCGTTAAGCGACGTCAGGCGCAGTCCGACCACATTGAAAGGGACGCGAATTCCGACGGCCGTTTCAGTGGGCACCAAGAGCACCACAAACCAGTGAGGGACAGCCCGGCTGAAAGCTGAAACACTTGCAGGACAAGGAATTTCGGCTTTCCACACCCGTCGGGCTGCATCGAGGGCCGCAGTGATCTTGCGGGCTGTCGTGGCCGTCGCAAGGCTGGGCTCGCCCTTGCGGGACCCGGCGGCGGCTTCGACGGCGATCATGACCGTGCGGCGGAAGTTGTCGGCCTCGCGCGGGTCCTGCTCGCCGAGCACCCTCGTGGCCGCGGCCAGGGCGGCAGCACCTGATCGGCGAGTTCGGCGCCCGGCGGCCCCCGACTGTCCAGACCCCCCGCACTCTGTCCCGGCAGGAAATCCCTGGTCGCGGCCTCGCCGCCATGACAGACTGCATCTTGGAGATGCCTTCTGGGAATGATCGGAGCGGAGTTGGAACCGACGACGAATGAGTCGGATGCTGTCCACCGAACTCGCACCTTGCTGGCATCGGTTGTCAGGCGGTTCGCCGACACCTGGGAGAAGACCGGTGCGCCACCGGACCTCGCGGAGTATCTGCCGGATGCGCCCGGATTGCGGCGGATGTGCCTGATCGAGCTGATCAAGGTCGATCTGGAGTACCGATGGCTGCGCTACGACCATCCGAAGCGGCTCGCTCAGTACTGCGCCGAATACGCCGAGTTGTGCACCGGGCCGACGCCACCCGATCTGGCCTTCGAGGAGTTCCATGTACGGCGCCGATCCGGACGCGACCAGGAACCCGGTACGCAGCCCACCGAAGTGGGTACCACCGCGCCGACCGGGTCCGATATCAACTACCGCAGCACGCTGATCGCCCCGCCGCGGTCTCTGGAAGCGCTCAACGGGATCAGCGCCGGTGCGAGCGTGGACGATTTCGACCTGCTCATCGGACTGGGCAGCGGCGCCTTCGCACGGGTATTCCTGGCGCGGCAACGGTCGATGCAACGGCTGGTCGCGGTGAAGATCTCGTACAACCGCGGCACCGAGCCGGAGACGCTGGCGCAGCTCGATCACGAGTACATCGTGCGGGTCTTCGATCACCGGCTGATCGAGAACGGCGAGCTCAAATTGATGTATATGCAGTACCTTCCGGGCGGCACGCTGCTCGGGGTGCTGAATCTGGTGCGTGCACCATCACCGGAGCTCCGCAGCGGCGCCCTGCTGCTCGACGCCGTCGATCACGCCATTCAGGACCAGGGCGGCATCGTCCCGAGTGGGACCGGTATCCGCCGCGATATCACCGGATACTCGTGGCCGGAAACGGTGGCGTGGCTCGGCAGCCGGCTCGCCGAAGCGCTCGACTACGCCGCGCGCCGCGGGGTGTTGCATCGCGATATCAAACCCGCCAATGTGCTGCTGACCGCGGAAGGCATTCCGAAGCTCGCCGACTTCAATGTCAGCTTCAGCAACCACGTGGCCGGAACCAATCCGATGGCGTACTTCGGCGGGTCGCTGGCCTATATGTCCCCCGAACAACTCGCCGCCTGCCATCCGGAGCTGCCGACCACCGCCGAAGATCTGGACTTGCGCAGCGATATCTATGCGCTCGGGGTCATGCTGTGGGAACTATTGACCGGCCGCAGGCCCTTCGACGACGAACCACTGGCAGGTGAATCCGAAACCTCGCTGGCGCGCATGCTGGAGCTGCGACAACAAGACATCGAACCACGGTTCCTGTCCGAGCTGCCGTCGGACTGCCCGCCGACCCTGTGCCGAGTGTTGTTGAAATGCCTTGCGCCACAGCGGGACAACCGTTGGTCGAGCGGCGCCGAATTGGCGCGGCAGTTCGAGCTGTGCCTGGACCGTCGCGCCCGCGATCTCGTGGACCCGCAAGGAAGCAGTCTGCGTTCGAAAGTCGGTCCCTGGTCGCTGGGGGCGCTCGTCACCCTGGCCAGCGCGACCGGAGGCTTCCTCGGCGTGCTGTACGGCAACGTACACAACAAGGCCTTGATCGAGGCGTGGATTCCGGACGACCAGCGACAGTCCTTGCGGGCCATCAACCCGGTGCTCGAGCTGATCATCCCCCTGCTGGTCCTCATCGTGACGAACTACTTGTGCCGCAGGGTTTTTTTGGTGGTGTGGCGCGGACTGAGGAAGGGCCGGACGTTCACCGCTGAGATTCTGGCGCTGGCACGAAGGGACACCTTGTCTGTCGGTGACCGAGTCGCCTGGGTCGCATTCGCCGGGTGGAGCGTCAGCGCGATTGTGACCACGATGGCACTGCTCAGCGACACCGACCTGTCCCTCGGCCAGGTGGTGCACTTGTCCGCTTCACTTCTGGTCTCCGGCGCGATCGCCGTCGCCTACCCGTTCTTTCTCGTCACCCTTTTCGTCGTCCGTGTCATCTACCCCCGCCTTCTTCCGTACGGCACCACGCCCGAGGACCACGACAACCTCCGCGCCCTCAGCCGCCGCAGCACCCGCTACCTCGCAGTCGCCGCATCTATTCCATTGATCGGCGTCATCCACGGTCTGATGTTCCTGAAACCGGACGAGGTCGCCCTGGTCACCGATTCGATCCGCTGGCTCGCCATCGCAGGCGTCTTCGGCTTCATCGGCAACTATTGGCTGCACCGAAAACTCGAGGATGACCTGCAAGCATTCCGACGCACGCTGTCCCGCAGCTCGCGGCAGAACCAGCGCTGACCACCGGCCGATACACGACAGCAGTGCAGCGACGCCCGCAGTCCTATAGCACAGCAGGGGAGTGACGACATCGGATTTCGCGTGTTTCGTGCCGGTGCGCGGCGGGACAACTCGCCCGGTAACGCCGGATCGCCCTCATCACGGCGGCCCCTGCGCGCGTCGGCGACGCTAGGTCGAGCAGCGCCGAGATCGAAGGTCGGTTGCGAGATCGGGTCCGCCGCACGCTATTACGCGGCGCCCTCGAAGAAATCAATCGAATTTGATCATGGAATTCGCATCCGAAATGATGATCAAATGTGTTACATCGGTATTATTGACCGTTAGCCGATTATTAACGGTGATTATTCACACAATGAGAGAAGTGGATTTGCAGATTTCTTCTTCATAACATTTGTGGTGCGCGCCGTGATGGCGTCGTTATCCATCTGTGAAAGGAAGCTCCGTAGATGTTCTCTCGCAAGGCCCTGGTCGCCGCCACCACCGTCTCCGCCGCCGCCCTGTTCTTCGGCCCGGTCGCGATGGCCTCCGCCGCTCCCTCCTCCCCCACTGGCTCGGCCGCCACCGGCTCCGCGTCGGGTTCGGCCGACGGCGGCTCATCCTCGGGTTCGGCCGGCTCGTCCTCCGGTTCCGCCCTGTTCGACTCCGGCAGCTCGGCCGTCGACCACGGCACCACCGCCATCCTCAACATCATCAATTCGATCACCGGCGTCAGGGACCTGACCCAGCCCAAGCCTGCCTCCTGATTCGGTCTCGGTAGATCACCGCTTCGTCCGTGACGCCCTCTCGGGGCCGGATTCCTTTTGTGCCACTACGCCACACGGCGGCGAATGCGCACTATTGCAGTGAATTTGCCCAATTCGAACCGTTCATTGGCCGGGTAGAGTAACCACGGCTGGGTGAACTCTGATGACTCCGTATGCCTGCCAACGAGATAGCTCTCCGCGGTGTGCATCCGGAACTTCCTTGAGCACCGGGTTTCGTGCCGTTCGGAGAACTCGCCGGACGGCACGAAATTTCCGGAGAGTTCGAAACGCGACCCGTCGTGGCGAGACGAGCGACCCGCTCAGCGGCGCCTGCCGCGCCGACCGCTCAGAGGGCTGACCACGTCCGCCCAGCGATCAAGTCTTGGCCGACCGGTCCGCCGAGGCCATGTACCTGAGCGACCGCTCCAGCAAGCCGCTCTCGAGGTCATCATCCAGCCGAGTGGCGCGGCGTCGACACAGGCTGGTCGTCTATTGCGCTGCCGTCAATCAGAACTTGGCACTTGGGTGCCCAGCGCCGTTGTGGGGACACCGTAGGGCAGGAACCGCACGCGACGGCGTTCGTCGGTATTGTCGCGATGCGCACGCAAAGCCTCGAGCTCGCTCGGAAAAACCTGCTCGACCCTGGCCTCGCCGGCGTCATCGACGCTGTAGATGACCCAGACTCCACTGCCGGTCTCGCCGGTGGTCTCGCCCTCGGGCTTCGGTGGCCGCGTGCGCTCCGGCTGAACAAACTGGCCGAGCAGCGACGCCAGGGTACTCCCGCTGGTGCGATCGATGTATTCGCCGGCCTTTCCGAGCAGGTCACGGAATTCGATCCCCACCTCCCGCAACGCGCGCTCGAATTCTTCCGGATCGAACCCAAAAGGCCTGTCGGGTGCCATCACATTGCTCCTGAAGTCGACTTCGGCGCTACGCCTTCAGTGTCCTCGCGTAATTCCGGCTTCGCCACGTCCGGTGATGACCACCGCGCGACGCGGCGAACTCGTCCCACCGGAACGGCTGTGGCAGGCCGTGCGTTCGAGGTCGTACGGATTTGCTTCGGCACGCCCGCGTTGTCGCCCGCGCTCCGTAGACTTCGGCCGTGACCGATATCGCGGATTTTGCTCGGCTGATCACCGGCGATCATGGCCTGTGCGTCGTCTCGACCTCGCGGGCCGATGGCACTGTTCACTCCTCGCTCGTCAACGCAGGAGTGTTGGCGCACCCGCAGACCGGTGAGCCCGTGGTTGGCATGGTGATCCGCGGTGGTACGCGCAAATTGGACAACCTCCGTGTTCGAGCGCGGATGACGGTTGTCGTCCGTGTCGGGTGGGCGTGGGCGACCGTTGAGGGATCGGTGTGGATCGCTGGTCCCGACGACCCGATGCCGGACATCGACGCCGAACGGCTGCGGCAGTTGCTGCGGGAGGTTTTTACTGCGGCAGGTGGCACCCACGACGACTGGGACGAATATGACCGGGTCATGGCTGCCGAGCGCCGCGCGGTCGTTCTCGTCGTCCCGGATCGCATCTACGGCAACGGCTGAGGCGCCGACGGACGGGCGGCTATCCGCTGCCGCCTCGGTAGATAGTCGGCAGTGAGCCCAGGTCGGCGAAGTTGAGCTTGTTCTGGCCGTCGGTGCCGAGCCAAGCGACGTAGGTGACCCCTTTGATGGTCGCGACCGCGGGTGGCCACGGGCCGGTATCGGCGAATATTCACCGCTGTGCTTGCCCCTCGTCCAGGTTGTCGATATCGAAGAGCATGTAGATATTGGTGTTCTTGCCGGTGCGCCCGCCACGTAACGGCCGCCGAGGGTGAACAGGTTCGGGCCGCCGATGAGCCCGATCGTTGAAGGTGGCCCTCCCGGGCGGGACGTTGATGCCGATGTAGCGCGCGTTCAGATTGTTCGCGTTGTCCATACCCGTCCATCCGCCGCTCGGACCATTCGGTCACGAGCGCGACCTTGCGGCGTGCAGGGTTGACCATGATCGGGTGCGGCTAGTTCGCGCCGACCGGGTTTTGCACTGGCACAGCAACATTTCAGCATCAGGGGTTCACATGAGTCGTGCGCGTGTGGTCGCGTGACGAGCTGCGGCCGCTCGGAACCAGCGAGCACGACGTCACCGACATTTCGGGTCACAGATTGGTGTCGACTGTGTACTTCTGCTGAATTACGTACCAGCACCGCCGGATTCGGCGGCAGCAACCTCGATCCCGTGCGACGCTGTAGGCCCCCGGGGCTCGAGCCGGGGAAGTATCGCAGTGTTCGAAAGGGCAGACAATTATGACAACGACCGACGACCGGGCACGGACCACCGATGACGCCGAGGAGGAGACGACAGCTACCGACGGCGAGGTGGCGGTGACCGAGCCGGAGACGGCCATTGCGGCCGAGGTCGGAGCGCCGGACGCAGCGGGCGAATCCGCGCTCGCCGAGAGCGAAACGGCGGCTGAGAGCGAAACGGCGGTTGCTGAAGCTGAAGCAGCCCAGGAGATTACGGTATCGGTGGCTGAGCACGATGTGGCGGCCGAGCGGGAGCCCGCAGCTGTGACCGAGGGCACCGAAGCGTCGCGAGCTGAATCCGCATTTGCTGAGAGTGAACTGACGGAAGGTGAGACCGTCGCCGACGCTGAGTCGGAACCCGCGGCTGAGGCACCCGACGCCAGTGAATCCTCCGCCGAGAGCGATCCGGCTGCTGAGGGTGAAGCGGTCACCGAAACCGCCGCAATCGAGAGTGAGGCAGCCGCCGAAGACTCGGCCACAGCTGAAGATGAAGTGCCGCAACCCGAATCGACAGCCGAGGCCGAGGCCGAAGTTTCCGACTCGATCGAGGAAAGAGCAGCGACCGCCGACGAAGACGAAGCCACCGCCGAGCCTCAACCTGACGCTGAGGCCGAAGCTGCGGCGCCGGTCGCAGAAGCCGATGCTGTTGCCGCCGAGACCGAAGCCGTTACAGCAGACGACAATGAAGTGCCGCAAGTCGCGCGGACAGTCGAGGCCGACGGAGTCGAGGTCGCGGATGCGGCTGCGGAAACGGTCGGCGTGGACGCCGAAGACGATGTCGCTGCCGAGAGTGAAGCTGGCGAGGCCCAACCTGACGCTGAAGGTGCGGAGCCGGTGGCGGAGACCGCTACCGTGGCTGAGACTGAGGCCGAAGGTGAAGCGCCGGAAGCCGAACCGGCAGTTGAGGCCGAAGCCGAAGTCGAGACCACGGAGGACGCCGACACCGGCGAAGGTGATGTCACGGCGGCCGACGAGGAGGTGGTCAGCGCCTCCGGCGAGGTAGCTGAAGGCCGTGCGGATGTCACGACCGAAACACCGGCCGAGGTGGACGTCGCCGCAGAAGACGGCGATGCGGTAGTCGCCGGGGCTGAACCGACCGTTGCGGCGGAGGCGGGGGCCGAAGAGGGGCAGGCCGCTGCAGCGGAGGTGGTCGCTGAAAGCGAGGCACCCGCACACGCTGAGGAGGCGCCCGAGGCAGAAGTAGTTGTGGCCGCAGCCGACGAAGAACATGCGCCCCCCGCCCCCGAGGCCGAAGCGTCCGACGTAACAGAGCTGGCGGACGAGGCAGCTGCGGCTGAGTCACCCGATGCTGAGGCCGCCGGGATCTTCGAAGCGGTTGAACAGGGGCAGGTAGTAACCGAGGGTGAGCCACCAGCGGCGGCCGAACCCGAAGCGGAATCTGGCGCAGTGGGCGTGGAAACGGACGAAGAAGACGCAGCTGACGATGAGGAGACCGAAGCCTCCGCCGAGGTAGTCGCTACCGATACCGACGCACCAACCAGGGACCACCCAGTGGCCGAGGTCGATGACATCGACGTAGCTGAAGAAGAGAACGCGACCCAATCCCCCGAAGTGGAATTCGCCGCCGAAGCAGACGCGATAGCCGAGGAAGAGCCCGCCGTTGCGGAAACACCAGAGCCGGAGGCCGAACCGGTAGCCGAGACCGAACCCGAGGCAGAGGTCGCGGTGGCGGATGCGAAGGCAGCAGAGCTTGAGGCCGAACCGGCGGCTGAGGCTGAACCGGTGACTGAGGAAGAGCCCGAAGCGGAATCTGGCGCAGTGGGCGTGGAAACGGACGAAGAAGACGCAGCTGACGATCAGGAGACCGAAGCCTCCGCCGACGTGGTCACTGCCGAAACCGACGCACCGACCAAGGACGAGACGGTGGCCGAGGTGGGTGGTGACATCGAGGTAGCTGAGGAAGTAGGCGTTGCCCAGTCCCCCGAAGTGGAATTCGCCGCCGAAGTACACGCGATAGCCGAGGAAGAGCCCGCCGTTGCGGAAACACCAGAGCCGGAGGCCGAACCGGTAGCCGAGACCGAACCCGAGGCAGAGGTCACGGTTGCGGAGGCATCGCCGGAGTCAGCAGAGCTGGAGGCCGAACCAGCGGCTGAGGCTGAACCGGTGACCGAGGAAGAGCCCGAAGCGGAATCTGGCGCAGTGGGCGTGGAAACGGACGAAGAAGACGCAGCTGACGATGAGGAGACCGAAGCCTCCGCCGAGGTAGTCGCTACCGATACCGACGCACCAACCAGGGACCACCCAGTGGCCGAGGTCGGTGACATCGACGTAGCTGAAGAAGAGAACGCGACCCAATCCCCCGAAGTGGAATTCGCCGCCGAAGCAGACGCGATAGCCGAGGAAGAGCCCGCCGTTGCGGAAACACCAGAGCCGGAGGCCGAACCGGTAGCCGAGGCTGAACCTGTGACCGAGGAAGAGCCCGCGGTTGCGCAGACACCAGAACCAGAAGCCGAACCCGTGGCCGAGGCTGAACCGGTGACCGAGACCAAACCCGAGGGAGAGGTCGCGGTTGCGGAGGCAGCAGAACCGGCGGCCGAACCCGTGGCCGAGGCCGAACCCGTGACCGAGGAAGAGCCCGCGGTTACGGAGACACCAGAACCGGCGGCCGAACCCGTGGCCGAGACCGACCCCGAGGCAGAAGTCGGGGTTGCGGAACCTGAAGAGGTAGCCGAGGGCAACACCGCTAGTGAGGTCGAGCAAGAAGCTGAGGACGCGGGCAGCCCCATCGAGAGTGATGTACCCGAAGATGCGATAGCGACCGACGACGAGACAGGCGTCGAGTCCGAAGAGAAAGTGGGATTGGTGGCGGTCGAAGCAGAGGACCTGGTGACGTATTCGAGTTCAGTCGTCCTGGCCACCGAGAAACCGGCATCCGCCGTCGAGGGTGCAGCGGCGAGAATCAGTGATCATGCAGCGATCATCAGCGATCAGGCGAGGATCATCGCGAAACTTCGGCGAAGGGTAACGGTTCTCGAAACCATGATCAAAGCGCAGGAGGCCCAAGCCAACTCACTGGTCGGACTCGCGACAACCTACAAGAACGAATTGTCCAGTCTCGCAGCCGATCTCATGGATCTCTGACCTGCCACCACGAAGACACCGGGAAGCGCCTGCACGCGGTAAAGCCCACGGCGCTTCTCGGCCGATTCGGCGAGGGTCAACAGGATCTCCGCGCACACCACGATCAGGTGCGCGGCCGCCACCCGAGTGACATCGGCGGTGCCGATGAATACGGGATCATGGGCACGAATCCATGCCCGGCGAGATCAGGACGTGCGGCGAACCCTTTCCGAACACCATTGGACACGAAAGCCGTTGCACAGCAACGGCTTTCGCTCATTTTCCGGCTCGGACCCGGCCCGATCGGAACCGGAAACCGAATCTGACTGCGATCATCAGCCCCAACCGGGCGTCCCGCATACGGATCGGCAGCCGCCTTGATTCCACCCTTGCGCGCGATCAGCCGAGTTCGAACCACCGACTTCCCATATTCGTACGCTTGAGCTTACTATATGCGCATGCGTACTATCGAGACCCCCGAAAAGCCGTTCGAGGACGGCATCGTGCTCATGCCATGGAAACCCGGTCCGCGCCAGGACATTTCCGGGCGTGTGTTCATCAGCGTGACCGACTTCCTCGCCCGGTCCGAAGAGGAAGTCCGCAGCATCTACGAGATCGGGCTCGAGTTGGGGAACACCTGGCCGGTCATGCAGGGCGCGGTGGGCCTGTGGCTGTGGGGCAGGCCCACCGCGTGGCGCGGCGGATCCATCACGGTGTGGGAATCGGAGGATGACATGCGCCGATTCGTGCGATGGCCGGTGCACGCCGAGATCGTGCGGGCCTGGCGCGGGAAGGTGGGCATCGGCACCGACTCGTGGCAGGCTGACCACTTCGAGCCGCGACAGGTACTGGAACGCGCGCGGAACACACTCGAACGTCCGCATCGCGAAGCCGCATAACCTCAATGCTCGGGATTTGCCTATCGTTCCTCGCGTTCCGCCCAACAGAACTCGCCCTCTGGTCGCGCACTTCACCGTAGGTCTGCCTCCTGATCTGCCCGATATGCTCGAGGGCATCCGGAGGCGTTGTTGCACAAGAGATCCCGACGCATGCCAGCGAATATGTCCCGTACACTGCCTTTTGCGCGCGGGCGAACCGAATGCTCAGCAGATTGTTACGCCGGACGCGCCTGCAGGTAATCCGTCGCCGACAGCACCTGCAGCGCCTGCCGAACGCCGAGTGGCGCCCACGACGCCGACGCATCGTGCACAACCACCGGATCACTGAGCAGCACGACGGTCCCTTTGGCCTCGAGCTCGAAACCGCCTGCGGCCGTGACGTTCTTGACCCAGTCGACATCGCGGCCGTAGGTCAGCGCGATCCGGTACACACCGTCGGATTCGAACGCCAACACCGGAGTCCTATAGGCCCGCCCGGATTTTCGTCCCTTGTGTACGACCATGCTCATCGGGGCCACTTTCCCGGCCAACCGACCGAGGATCGGATTCGTCACGTGCCGGTTCAATTTCGCCAGTGTGCGCGGAAGCACCATCCGGGGCGGTCCTCTCTCGGGGTGGCGGGCGCAGATCAGGTTACTCTCGACCGGTGTTCGTGCACCCTAGTAAGGAGATGATCGCGGTCTATGACGCCGTGGGCCGCCAAATCGGCGCGGCCGACCGGGCCACCGTCTATCGCGACGGCATCTGGCATGCCAGTGCTGGTGTGCTCGTTCGTTCCGGCGACGGCGAGCGCATCTATGTGCACCGTCGCACCGATACCAAGATGGTCTTCGCCGGTATGCACGACTGCCTGGCCGGTGGTGTCGTCGACCCCGGCGAGACACCGGCGCAGACCGCGGTCCGTGAACTCGCCGAGGAACTCGGCATCGTCCTGCCCGCTGACGCGTCACCGCTCCCCCTGCGGGCCGGCGCGTCCTGGGACGGCATCTGGCAGGGGGCGCCGATGCGCTGCCATCTGTTCGCCTACGAGTTGCGCTACGACGGGCCCATGCGGCACCAGCCCGAGGAGATCGTGGATGGCTGGTGGTGGACCGATGCCGAACTGCGCGCACATCTGGCCGACCCGACCTGGCCGTTCGTCCCGGACACCCGAATCCTCACCGACCAGCTGCTGGGTTGAAACGCCATCGGCCCACCAGGTCGAGGATCTGATGGGCCGATGAGCCTGCGTTCCGTCAGGCGGCGCTACCGCTCATAGCACCCATGACCTGGGTGAAGAGGTTCGCGACGACTTCGAGGAGCTCCATGTACATTCCCTTGCTGGACCCGATATGAAAGTTGCATTCTGCATGGGCTAGGTGTCCGGCAGGTAAGGGGGTCATGAAAACCGGTGACTAACCCGAGGACGCCACCGACCCCGCCCAGGCCGCGAAGGCGCCCGGATTACGGGTCTGGAGCAGCACCCGGCCAGGTCCGGTGAAGTCGAAGACGAAGCCTTCGCCCGACTTCAGCGACTGGATGGAACGCCCGGATACGGCGCGCCGGATGGTGAAGTTCATGGTCAGGTCATAAGCCACCACATGGCCGGTATCGATGGTGATCGGCTCGCCCGGCTGCAGATCGATCACATCGATCGCGCCGAATACACCGACGACCACCTCACCCTCGCCGTGCGCGCGCAGACCGAAGCCGCCCTCGCCGCCGAACAGATTCGCGAAACCGCCCCATTTGCCCTCGACCTGCACGCCGTGCGAGTTGGCGATCCAACCGCCGCGGCTGATGAAGAACGGTCGATCAGGGGTGATCTGCAGATTCAGCATGTCGCCGGGCAGTGCGGGCGCCACATCCACCCAGCCGCCCTGCGGCGGTGCGGTGAAGGTCGAGACGAAAAATGATTCGCCCGCCAGCACCGAACGCTTCAGCCCGGCGAGAATTCCGCCTTCGGCCTTGGCCTGCAACGAAACTCCCGCCGAATGCGCGACCATGGCGCCGCTCTCGACCCGCATCGGCTCGCCGCCGGCCAGGAAGCACCGCGCGACCGCGGAGGCCGGACTATGACGCAGTTGTACCTTCATAAATGCCGACCCTACCGGCTATTTCGGCTACGAAGGGTCCAGCGATTCCAAGGTCTGCTCATCGCGCGCGACGATCGCGCCGCCGTCGGGTGTGAGCACGATCGGCCGTTGGATCAGCTGCGGATTCTCCGCCAGCGCCTCGATCCAGCGGTCCCGGTCCGCGGCGGTGCGTCCCCAGGCGGATAGGCCCAGATCCTTGGCGATCTGCTCGCCGGTGCGGGTGATATCCCACGGCTCGGCGCCCAAGCGCTTCAGCACGGTCCGCAATTCCGCCGCCGTGGGCGGATCGTCGAGGTAGCGCCGGACCGTGTAGTCCACGCCCGCCTCGTCCAGGTGTGCGGTGGCATTGCGGCTCTTGCTGCACCGCGGGTTGTGCCAGATCTCGGTTTGCCCAGATGTCATGGTCGCAGCGTACCTACAGGTGCATCCAGGTCGGCCACACCTGCGACCACGGTGGCGCAGATCGGTACCTTTCCACACGGTGACGTTCTGGGTGTTGCCCGGATAGCCGATTCGACTGTCCACCTTCGCAACTGGTTCGACGTGGTCGAAATCGCAGTGCAGAAAAGGCATCGTTCACGCCGACGGCAATGACAACGGCCGACGCCGCGGCGGCGATGACACCGATGCCCACGGTTCCCGCCCGCCAGCAGGCGATTCACCCCACGTATTCGTCGGCGACCTCCAACACCTCGTCGACGATCTCCAGCCCCGTGCGCAGCTCGTCAGCCGAGGTGGTCAGCGGCGGCGCGATCTGGAAGCGGTTGCCCGCATTGAACGGCCACAGCCCACGGTCCTTGGCCGCGGCGGTGACCCGGTTCATCGGTTCAGCGGCGGGACCAGCAGCCGCGAACGGAATCAGCGGCTCGCGGGTATGTGGATCGCGCACCAACTCCAGTGCCCAGAAGAACCCGAGGCCGCGCGCCTCGCCGACGCTCGGATGTCGAGACGCCAACTCCGCCAAGCCCTTTCCGAGGACATCCGCGCCGACGGTGCGCACATGGTCGAGAATGCCGTCGCGTTCGAAGACATTGATCGAGGCGATGCCCGCGGCACAGGCGAGGGGATGTCCAGCATAGGTGAGTCCGCCGGGATACACCGTATTGTCGTAGCGCTGGGCGATCCGCTCGGCCATCAGTACACCGCCGAGCGGAACGTAACCGGAGTTCACGCCCTTGGCGAAAGTGATGATGTCAGGCGCGACGTCGAAGGCCCGCACCGCGAACCACTCACCGACCCGGCCGAATCCGACCATCACCTCATCGGCGATATAGACGATGCCGAATTCGTCGCACATTTCCCGGACACCGGCGAGATAGCCCGGCGGCGGCACGAGCACACCGTTGGTGCCGACCACCGTCTCCAGGATCAGGCCCGCAATATGTTGCGGCCCTTCCAATTCGATGACCTGACGCAAGTGGTTCAGCGCCGCCGTCGTCTCTTCTTCGGGAGTGCTCGAGCCCCATGGGGATCGGTAGGGGTAGGGCCCGAAAAAGCGGACCACGTCGACATTGGTCGGCTCGGCACCCCAGCGCCGCGGCTCACCGGTCAGCCCGATCGCGACGCCGGTGCCGCCGTGATAGGAGCGGTATGCCGCGAGCATTTTGGTACGGCCGGTGTAGCTGCGGGCCAGCCGCACCGCGTGTTCGACGGCCTCCGCACCACCGGTGGTGAACAGAATCCGTTGCAGCTCGCCCGGTGCGCGTTCCACGATCAGCCGGGCCAGTTCGCTGCGTGCCGCATTGCCGACGGTCGGCGAGATGGTCGCGAGTTTCTGCGCCTGATCGATAATGGCCGCGACGATATCCGGATGTTGGTGGCCGATATTGACATTCACCAGTTGCGAGGAGAAGTCGAGGTAGCGTTTGCCGCTCTCCTCCCAGAACCACGACCCCGACGCGCCGACGATCGGTACCGGATTCAGGGTCGCCTGGGCGCTCCACGGATAGAAGACATGATCGACCACCTATTTACCGCCTTCGGTCAGTGTCACCTGCTGCGGCGCGAATCCCGTTCCGGTGACGTCGATTCCACCGGATTTCAATAGGTCCAGTGCCTTGGTGACGTATTCGTTGGTGAATGCGCCCGCATCGGGATCCTGCTTCAGCACCGTGACGCCCTCCTGGTTCTTGGTCTCCTTGGCGATCTTCACGGTGCGGTCCCATGCGGACTTGTCGATCATGCCGATCCCGTTGGGCGAGGGCCAGATCAGCTTGTTCACCTCGTTGATCTGCCACTGCTGGTGGCTGGCGCCGAGCGTGCTGCCCGCGGCGACGGTGATATCGCGGCATTTGTCGACATTGTCGCGGCAGAACGCCCAGCCCTTCAGCGAGGCCGCGATGAATTTGACGGTCTGGTCCTGGTATTTCGGATCCTTCAGCTTCTCCGAATTCGCCCAGATCGCGTCCTGCAGCATGGCCACGCCGTCGTCGTTCCAGTCGATGGTGGCGAAATCGTCTGCGGTGTAGAGCTTCCCGGTGCCCGGATTCTTCGTCTCCAACAGCTGGGCGTATTCGTTATAGGACATTGCCTGGGCGGCAGCGATGTCCTTGGCGAGGAAGGCGTTCATATCGAACTGCTGCTGGACCAGCTTGACATCCTTGGACGGATCGATGCCCGCCTTGGTCATGCCCGCGAACAGCTCGAATTCGTTGCCGTAACCCCAGTTTCCGACGGTCTTTCCGCGCAGCGCGGCCGGGCCCGTGATGTTGTCGGACTTGAACGACACCTGCTTGGTGCCAGAGCGCTGGAATACCTGCGCCACATCGGTGATACCCGCCCCGGCCTCGCGCGAGGCCAGCGCCTTGGGTACCCAGGCGATCGCGTAATCGGCCTGTCCCTGGGCCAGTACCGTCTGCGGCACGATATCGGTTCCGCCATCGAGGATTTCGACGGACAGGCCCTGCTCCTTGTAGAAGCCTTGATCCACGGCGGCCAGATAACCCGCGAACTGCCCCTGCTTGAACCACTGCAATTGCAGGCGGACCTTGGTCAGGCCGTCTGCGGTGGTTCCCGAGCTGTTGTCGGTGGTGCTGCAGCCGGTCAGCGCGGCCGCCGCCAACGCAACCAGCGCTAGACAAGCGCGTAAACGCCCTGTGGCAGTTCTCATTTCGATCTCCCATAGATGTCACGGATCAGGATGGTCCGAGGTCGGCGGGTCAATTGTTCGAGGATCAGGACGACGGCAAGGAAGAGCAGGCCGACGATCATTGCGCCGACCACGTACGCCCACGCGCGTGGATAAGCGGTATTCGCGGCGGCGGAGGTGATTCGGCTGCCGAGGCCGTTCTGCAGGCCGCCGAAATATTCGGCGATGATGGCCGCGATCACCGCGCCCGGCGCCGCGATCCGCAGCCCAGTGAACAGGTAGGGCAGTGCCGCGGGCAGCCGCACCGTGCGGGTGATCTGCCAGCCGCCCGCCGCATACGAGGTCATCAGATCGGCGTGCACCTGCGGCACCTGCCGCAGGCCACGGGCGGTACTGACGAACATCGGGAAGAACACCACGATGGCCACCACCATGCGGCGCGGGGTTTCGGTGGTGGTCGAATACATCGAATTCAGCAGCGGGGCGAGCGCGACGATCGGCACCGCGGCGGCCGCGGCGGCCAGCGGCGTCAACAGCCCCTCGACCAGCCGGAACCGCACCGCGACCATGGCCGCCACAATGCCGAGGACCGCACCGGCCAGCAGGCCGATGAGCGCGTTCGTACCGGTCGCGGTGGCGGCATCGACGATGCGGTCGAAGTTCTCGGTGAACTGTTTCGCGATCGCGGTCGGCGCGGGCAGCAGGAACGACGGCACACCCGCAACGACGGTCAGCACTTGCCACAGCGCCAATCCGCCGACACCGAATATCACCGGTGGTAGCCACGTCTTCATTGCAGATCCTGTCCCGCCACGATGATGTCGGCGGTCCCGTGTCCGCCGCGCAGTGCGGTGCGGACGGCGGCGACGGCCTCGAAAAACGCCTCGCTGGAACGGATATCGTCACCGCTGACGCCCGCCGCACGGCCCCAGCCGCCGGTCGGCACGATCTCGGTGATGCGGCCGGGCCGCGGTGACATGACCACCACCCGGTCGGACAGGAACACCGCCTCCGGAATGGAGTGCGTCACGAAAACCACTGCGGCACCGGTCTCTCCGGCGATGCGCAGTAACTCGCCCTGCATGCGTTCGCGGGTCATTTCGTCCAGCGCCCCGAATGGTTCGTCCATCAGCAGCAGCGAAGGTCTACGGGCCAATGCCCTGGCAATCGCCACGCGCTGTTGCATACCGCCGGACAGTTCCGCCGGATAGCGGTGTGCGAAATCGGTGAGACCGGCCATCTCGAGGAGTTCCGCACTGCGAGAGCGTCTTTCGGCCTTCGGGACCTTGTGCAACTCGAGTGGCAGTTCGACATTGGCCGCAACGGTGCGCCAGTCCAGGAGTCCAGCCTGTTGGAACGCGATCCCGTAGTCCTGGTCGATTCTGGCCTGCCGCGCGGACTTGCCGTGCACGGTCACGGTGCCGCTGCTCGGTCGTTCCAGATCGGCGATGATGCGCAGCAGGGTGGATTTGCCGCAGCCCGAGGGACCGATCAGCGAGACGAACTCCCCCGCAAGGACTTTCAGCGACACACCGGTGAGCGCGGTAACCGAACCCGCGTCGAAGATTTTGCCGACTTCGGTGAGGTCGACTGCCGCGACCTCTTCGGCCTTCGCCGCGACGATACCCGGATCCGGCTTCCGGATCTGCGCGTCGGCCACATCGCTGCCCGTGGTGGCCGATTCCACTTTCCCGGTCAACGGGTACCTCCTGAGGAACCGCGCGTCCCGGCGGGACGGCTGTAACGACGTAGTGCCACTTCTGCCGAACCGACGACGGCGGTCACCGCGACACCGAGCAGTGCGGCGGCGAGAACAGCCGCGTAGAGCCGGGCCGCGTCGCCGGTGGCCTGCTGGGAGAAGACGATGATTTGACGGCCGATGCCACCCGCGGTGCCGGTCGAGATCTCCGCGACCACGGCACCGATCACCGATGCCGCGGCGGCCAAGCGCAAGGCGGGCAGGAAGTGCGGCACTGCGGCGGGAAACCGCAAGTGCACCAAAGTCTCCCACCAATTCGCGGAGTAGCTGTGCAGCAATTCCACCGATGCCTTGGACGGCGCCTGCAATCCGCGCAACATCCCGACCGCCACCGGGAAGAAGGCCAGATACGACGCGATAACCGCGATACTCATCCACGGCCGCCACGGCGCACCGGCAATGACGATCTTCCCGCCCCACCCGGCCACCAGCGGCGCCAAGGCGATCAACGGAACCGTCTGCGAGACAACGATGTAGGGCAGTAATCCGCGTTCGACGAAGGAGAAGCGCTGCATCACCACCGCGAGCGCGACACCGACTACCGTGCCGATCGTCAACGCCAACAGCGCGAGCCCGAACGTGAATCCCGCTGTGCGCAGCAGTGTTCCGCCGACGGTGCCTGTCCCGTCCTTGTCACCGAGCACGGTGATGACCGACCAGACGTGCGGCAATGCAGCGTCGCTCGTGCGCGGCAGAATACGGGTGTCGCCGATACTCACCCCGCGTTCGGGCACGAAGTACTTGACGAGTTCCCAGACCGCGATCACCAGCACCAGCACACCGACCGCGTAGCCGACCTGCCGCGCCCGCAAGGCTCCCGCTCTCATCGATCACCCACCGACACCGGAACCGGTTTCGCGAGACGCCGCTCGACCAGCTCATAGCACCCCGCCGCTGCCGAGGCGATCACTCGGCACCCGCCGTCGCCGTGACCGGATGCGCCAGCCTGGGCAGCACCGACTCCCCGTACGTGTCCAATGTGGCGGTCTTGGCATCGTGCTGGAGATAGACCGCGAACTGGTCGACGCCCAACTTCTCCAGCTCGTGCAGCCGAGCCAACTGCTCGTCGGGCGTGCCGATTACACAGAAGCGGTCCACGATGGCGTCCGGAACGAATTCGGCATGCGTATTGCCCGCGCGACCGTGCTCGTTGTAGTCGTAGCCTTGACGGCCCGCGATGTAGTCGGTGAGCGCGACCGGAATATCGCCGTCGGTACCGTATTTCGCGACGATATCGGCGACGTGATTGCCGACCATGCCGCCGAACCAGCGGCACTGTTCGCGGGCATGCGCTGTCGCGGCATCGGATCCATCGGTGACGTAGGCCGGTGCCGCCACGCAGATCTTCACCGATCCGGGCGCACGTCCCGCCTTCTCCGCGGCCGCGCGCACCCGGGCGATCGTCCACGCGGCGATATCCGGGTCGGCGAGTTGCAGAATGAATCCGTCGGCGACCTCGCCGGTCAAATCGAGTGCGCGCGGACCGTATCCGGCCATCCACACTTCGAGCCGCGACGCGCTCGCCCACGGGAAGCGCACCACGGTGTCACCGATGCGGGCACTGCGACCGTTGCCGAGTTCCCTGATCACCTCGATGGACTCCCGCAATGTCGCCAGCGTGGTCGGTTTGCCGCCGAGGGTGCGCACCGCGGAGTCACCGCGGCCGATGCCGCAGACGGTGCGATTGCCGAACATATCGTTGAGCGTCGCGAAGGTCGACGCGGTCACGGTCCAGTCCCTGGTGGCCGGGTTGGTGACCATCGGGCCGACGACCACCCTTCGGGTGGCGGACAGAATCTGGCTGTGGATGACGTAGGGCTCCTGCCACAGCAGGTGCGAATCGAAGGTCCATACATGCGAAAAGCCATGCGTCTCCGCCTGTCTGGCCAGTTCGACCACCCGCGAGGCGGGCGGTGTGCATTGCAGCACCACACCGATATCCATGCGGCACCCTCCAATCAGGTCAATCAGGTCAATCGGGTCAGATCAGGTTCTGCGACAGTTCACGAGCGATGAACCGGCCGTGACCGGCACTGCCCAGATACGAGCCGTCGTCGATGATCACGCGGCCGCGCGAGAGCACCGTGTCGACGTGTCCGTCGATCTCGAAGCCCTCCCAGGCCGAATGATCCATATTCATGTGGTGGGTCTTGCCGAACCCGATGCTGGTGTGCCCGTTCGGGTCATAGATAACGATGTCGGCGTCGGCGCCCGGACTGATGACGCCCTTGCGCGGATACATGCCGAACATGCGCGCCGGGGTGGTGCAGCAGACCTCGACCCAGCGCTCCAATGAGATCAATCCGTTCTTGACGCCCTGGAACATCAGATCCATCCGATGTTCGACGCCCCCGATCCCATTGGGGATCTTGCTGAAGTCGCCGAGCCCCAACTCTTTCTGATCCTTCATGCAGAAGGGGCAGTGGTCGGTACTCACCGATGTGACATCACCGGTGCGGATATAGCGCCACAGCTCGTCCTGATGCCCCTCCGTCCTCGACCGCAGCGGCGTCGAGCACACCCACTTCGCGCCCTCGAAACCCGGTGCGCCCAAATGCTCTTCGAGTGACAGATACAGATACTGCGGACAGGTCTCACCGAAGACGTTCTGCCCGTTGCCCCGCGCGGCGGCGATCTGTTCCATCGCCTGCTTGGCCGAGACGTGCACGACATACAGCGGCGCGTTCGTCAACTGCGCCAACATGATCGCGCGATGGGTGGCCTCCTCTTCCATCTGCCACGGCCGAGAGACGCCGTGGTAATAGGGCGATGTCTCACCGCGGGCCAGTGCCTGCTCGACCAGCACATCGATGGCAATGCCGTTCTCCGCGTGCATCATCAGCAACGCGCCCAGATCGCCCGCCGATTGCATGGCCCGCAGGATCTGACCGTCATCGGAGTAGAAGACACCGGGATAGGCCATGAACAACTTGAAGCTGGTGACTCCCTCGGCCACCAATTCGCTCATCCCCTTAAGGGATTCGTCGTTCACCTCACCGATGATCTGGTGGAAGCCGTAGTCGATCGCGCAGTTGCCCGCGGCCTTCTCGTGCCACAGACCGAGGGTGTCCTGCACCCGCTCCCCCGGCTTCTGCACCGCGAAGTCGACAATGGTCGTGGTGCCGCCCCAGGCGGCCGCGCGGGTGCCGGTCTCGAAGGTATCGGATGCCTCGGTGCCGCCGAAGGGCAGCTGCATATGGGTGTGGCCGTCCACGCCGCCGGGAATCACATACTTGCCGGTCGCGTCGATGACCACATCGGCGGACTCGGCGAGATCCGCGCCCAATGCGGTGGCGCCGGGCTGCAGGACCGCGACGATGGTCTCGCCGTCGACGAGCACATCGAGCAATTGCGAGCCGGTGGCCGAGACCACCGTGCCGCCGTGAATGAATGTCTTCGTCATATCGATATCACCAGCCTCAGGGAGCCACCATCGGTCCGTAGGCGTCGGGGCGGCGATCGCGATAGAACGCCCAGCGGTCGCGCACCACCTTGATCAGATCCATATCGAGGTCACGGATCACCAGTTCCGGATCGGTGTCCGAGGCGACGTCCCCGACGAATTTACCTTCCGGATCCACGAAATAGCTGGTTCCGTAGAAATCGTCATCGCCGTATTCCTCGATGCCGACCCGGTTGATGGCGCCGATGAAATATTCGTTGGCGACCGCGGAGGCCGGTTGCTCCAGCTTCCACAGGTAACCGGACAAGCCACGCGAGGTCGCCGAGGGGTTGAAGACGATTTCGGCGCCGGCCAGGCCCAGCGCGCGCCAGCCCTCCGGGAAATGCCGGTCGTAACAGATGTACACGCCGACCTTGCCGACCGCGGTATCGAAGACCGGCCAGCCCACATTTCCCGGCCGGAAATAGAATTTCTCCCAGAATCCGTTGACGTGCGGAATATGATGTTTGCGGTACTTGCCGAGGTAGCTGCCGTCGGCGTCGATGACCGCCGCGGTGTTGTAGAGCAGCCCGGGCTGTTCCTGCTCGTATACCGGCAGGATCATCACCAGACCCAATTCCTTTGCCAGGGCGGCGAATCGCTCCGTCGTCGGCCCTGGCACCGATTCCGCGTACTCGTAGAATTTCGTGTCCTGCAACTGGCAGAAGTACGGGCCGTAGAACAACTCCTGGAAGCAGATCACCTTGGCGCCCTGTGCGGCAGCCTGGCGTGCGTAGTCCTCGTGCGCCTTGATCATGGACTCTTTATCACCCGTCCAGTTCGTCTGGACGAGCGCCGCTCGAACGATTCCCATGCTTTGTTATACTTCACCGAGATCCAATTCGGTTGTGTTACAAGATTGCGGAAACAGTTTCGTAGCCGTAAACCTTGGGGCCGGTCTCCGTTCCGGCGCTGTGCCCGACGCAGAATGACGCTGTGAACTTCGATCCGACGACCGCGCCGCAGGTGCCCGCAGACGACCTGCGAGACACCATGCCCGCACCTGTCACAGCCGGGTCGGGGCTGTTCAACGCGGATCTCGAAGATCGCACTCCGGCCGGAATCGCGGCCGCAGTGAGCCGCCGGATTCGTTCCGGAGCAATCGAACCCGGATCGCGGCTGCCGACCGTGCGTGAAGTCGCCCGCGAATTGCGGGTCTCCCCCGCTACCGTCAACCAGGCTTGGCGCGCGCTGGCCGCCACCGGCGCGATAGTGGCGCGGGGGCGTGCCGGAACCTTCGTCGGCGAACGCAGCGCCACCCGCGCATCCACGCCCACGGGCCGCTATCAGCGCCTGCACCCGCCTTCGGACAGCGCCTTCCGCATCGATCTGTCCCGGGGCACCCCCGATCCGAAGCTGCTACCGGATCTGGTCGCCGCACTGCGCGCGATCACCGAGCACGGACGCGGCAATGATCTCGCGGCGGACTATCTGGGCGAGGCCGTGCTACCGGAACTGGCCGCCAAGGTGCGCACAGATTGGCCCTTCCGCGCCGAACGACTCGCAGTCGTCGACGGGGCGCTCGACGCCATCGACCGACTGCTCACCACCCATGTACGGTTGGGCGATGCAGTCGCTGTCGAAGATCCCTGCTTCCCACCGTTCCTCGACCTGCTCGCCCGGATCGGCGCTCGGCCCATTCCGGTTCGCATGGATGAATCCGGTTTACTGCCACACGATCTCGAGCGGACACGTGGCGCCGCAGCGCTGATCCTGCAGCCGCGCGCACAGAATCCGACGGGCGTCTCGCTCACCGCCGCACGCACCCGCGAACTGACCGAAATCCTGACCGGCACAGACACTCTCGTCATCGAGGACGACCACTCCGCGGGCATCGCATCCACCACACTGCGCTCCCTCGGCTCGCGACTGCCGAGCCGGACGGTACATATCCGCTCCTACTCCAAATCGCACGGCGCGGACCTGCGCCTCGCGGTGGTCGGCGGCCCCGCCGATTTCCTGGATCCGATGATCGAACGGCGCATGCTCGGCCCCGGCTGGACCAGCCGACTGCTGCAACGCTTGCTGCTCACCATGCTCGACGACGACACCGCCGCACGCACCGTAGCCGCCGCCCGTACCGAATACCGCAGGCGCTCAACCGAACTCCGCCGCGCGCTGGCTCGCAAGGGCGTCGCCGTCGCCCGTGGCGACGGCATCAACCTGTGGCTCCCCGTCGCCGACGAGAACGCGGCCATGATCTCGCTTGCCGCCGCGGGTATCAAGGCCGCCCCCGGCCGCCCCTTCGAGGTCGAGGACCACCCGCACGGCGATCACCTGCGCATCACCGTCGCCGCGATCACCGACGGCGAGCTGGACTGGCTCACCGGCGAGCTCGCCGCCGCGACCACCGCGGCCCCCACCTACCGTCGCGTTCGCCGCGCCTAGGATCCCGGCTCGATGTCGAAGCTGGTGGCGCCGTGGTGACCGGCCGGGATGACGGGCACGATCACCGAGGACGGGTGCTCGGCATCCTTGTAGATCGTCTGCGTCGCGGGCTGTGTCCGGACGCTGTCGCCGAAGGGTTCGCCGGTATTCGGGTTCGGCGCGTACTGCGGGTAGTCACTGCTGCTGATGGCCACCCATTCGCCGCATATCCGTTGATTTCTATTGCCACACAGTCGCAATACGCATCTCGTTCCGCTGGAAGCGTCGAGATGGAATGATCCGCTCAGCATCACCCGATGCGATACACAACAGAAGGAGATCCTGACCGGTGAGCAGCGAAGTGCAGGTCCGGCAATTCGACCACCATCAGCCCATCAGGCAGCATCGTAGAGTCGGGACTGCCCTGCTACGGGGCCTCGGTGTACTCGCCGTCGGCACCACCCTCGCGATCTTCGCCGCGGGCGGGGTCTCGGCGGATCCGGGCACACCGGTCGCCGGATGCGTGGCCCCCGATTCGGCCAAGCCCGAGGGCAAGCAGTGGGCCAGCGAGCCGGCGATGGCGATCGACACGGGCGCGAAGTACACCGCGCAGCTGGAAACCACCTGCGGCACAGTCGGTATCGCCCTGGAGGCCGCCCGCGCACCCCGCACGGTGAACTCCTTCGTATTCCTGGCCGGGCAGAAATATTTCGACCACACCCAGTGCCACCGCTTGACCACCGCTGGCATCTTCGTCCTGCAGTGTGGTGATCCCACTGCCACCGGCACAGGCGGTCCGGGCTACCAGTTCCCGAACGAGAACCTGGACGGCGCCACCTATCCGGCCGGTACGGTCGCCATGGCCAACGCCGGTCCCGACACCAATGGCAGCCAGTTCTTCCTGGTCTACAAGGATTCGCAGCTGCCGCCGAACTACACTCCGTTCGGCAAGATCACCGCCGGTATGGATGTGCTGGCGCGGGTCGCCGATGCGGGCGCCGCGGGCGGGGAAGACGGACGCCCGAACGCCGATGTCGTCCTGAATTCGGTGACCACCGCTCAGGGCTGATCGACATAAGCTGGTGGCGGTGTCGTCCATGGCGACACCGCCACTGGTCTTTGGTGCCCCCCGAACAACACTTGACTTGGAGTGCACTCCAGGTCATAGCGTTGGCAGTGCAAAATCGTCTAGTACCAGGGGATCACTTCATGGAACTCGGTTTTCACATACCGATATTCGACATCGACGGCGGCACCACCGCCATTGCGGGCGAGTTGGCCAGGGTCGGCGCCGCGGCAGAGGCATCCGGTGCGACCTGGCTGTCGCTCATGGACCACTACTTCCAGATCGAGCCGACCGGCCTCCCGGCCGAGTCCAATATGTTGGAGGGCTACACCACCCTCGGCTATCTGGCCGCGCACACCTCCCGTATCGACCTCGGCCTGCTCGTCACCGGCGTGACCTACCGGCATCCCGGCCTGCTCGCCAAGATCGTCACCACCCTCGATGTCCTTTCGGGTGGCCGTGCGGTGCTCGGCCTCGGCGCCGCGTGGTTCGAACGAGAGCATCGCGGGCTCGGTGTGCAGTTCCCGCCGATCGCCGAACGGTTCGAGCGCCTCGAGGAGACGCTGCGCATCTGTCAGCAGATGTGGGATCCGCAGAACAACGGCCCCTTCGACGGCAAGCACTACCAGTTGGCCGAGACGCTGTGCTCGCCGCAGCCGATCAACCGGCCCAAGGTGCTCATCGGCGGTGGCGGCGAACGCAAGACGCTGCGGCTGGTCGCGCAGTACGGCGACGCCTGCAACCTTTTCGGTTCCGCCCCCGAGGATGTCGCCCACAAACTCGACATCCTGCGCCGCCATTGCGACGATGTCGGGCGCGATTTCGACGATATTCGCATCACCATCATGGCCAATAATCCGCGCCCGAATCCGGACAATCGCGACGAATTCGTCCGCGAGATGGCCGATTACGCCAAGATCGGCGTGCACACCGTGATCGTTATCCCGACCACCGGGTCCCCGGCGGCGTGGATCGAGGGCATGGCGCCGGCGGTAACCCAACTGGCCGAACTCGGTTAGCGTCCGTACGGCACATGCCCTTTCACAACGAAACAATGCGAAAGGGCATGTGTCGTATACGATCTCGTCACCGGCGAGCGACTCGAGTTCGCCTACCGTCGATGGCGGGTTCTCGATAGTCTGCTGACATCCGTACCGAGCAGAGGCAGCCGTGCGTGCGAACAATCGCATCCGCCATTGCGTTGCCGCGCTCGGCCGGTGGGAGCGCCTGGCAGGCATTGGCGCTCGCCTCGCGCAACTCGGGACAGCCGAACTTGCCGTAGAGGCCGATTTCGATACCTCGGCCTGGCTGTCGACCGGATCGATGGACGACTCGAATTGCCACGGCATCGTGAACATCGCGATCGCCACCGAAATCGCGACCAGCGGGACAGTCGGATAGATTCGCCATCGTTCGGTGTATTCGGTCCAGTGCACCGCGCCCGCCGCCGTGATCGCCGCGTAGCAGCCGGCCGTGTAGTAGGGCGACCGTTTTGGTCGCGATGAATGCCACAGCCAGCAGCAGTGGTAGCGGCGCGGGGAATCGGTACGGCCGCAACATCTCCAGGCGGAACAGCGCCCAGATCCCCACGACCAACAGCACACCGCCGAACACGACGATGACCCCGGAAACGCCGAAGGGCCGCGCTCCCAGACGGAAGCGCGGCCCTCGGTTCGAAACCTACAGGTACTGACCTGTGTTCGACTCGGTGTCGATGGCGCGGCTGGCACTGGCGTTCTTGCCGGTGACCAAGGTGCGGATGTAGACGATCCGCTCGCCCTTCTTACCCGAAATGCGGGCCCAGTCATCGGGATTCGTGGTGTTGGGCAGGTCCTCGTTTTCGGAGAACTCGTCCACGATCGAATCGTAGAGATGCTGGATGCGCAAGCCGGGGTTGCCGGTGTCGAGTACCGCCTTGATGGCGTACTTCTTGGAGCGGTCCACGATGTTCTGGATCATGGCGCCGGAATTGAAATCCTTGAAGTACAGGACTTCCTTGTCACCGTTGGCGTAGGTGACCTCCAGGAAGCGGTTGTCCTCGCTCTCGGCGTACATCCGGTCGACGACCCGTTCGATCATCGCGCGGATGCACAGCCCCTTGTCGCCGCCGAACTCTTCGAGATCGTCGGCGTGCAGCGGCAGTTGCTCGGTCAGGTACTTCGAGAAGATGTCCTGTGCCGATTCGGCGTCCGGGCGCTCGATCTTGATCTTCACATCGAGACGTCCGGGCCGCAGGATCGCGGGGTCGATCATGTCCTCGCGGTTGGACGCACCGATCACGATGACATTCTCGAGACCCTCGACGCCGTCGATCTCCGAGAGCAGCTGCGGCACGACCGTGGTCTCCACGTCGGAGGACACGCCCGAACCACGAGTGCGGAAGATCGAATCCATCTCGTCGAAGAACACGATCACCGGCGTACCCTCGGACGCCTTCTCCCGTGCCCGCTGGAAGATGATCCGGATGTGGCGCTCGGTCTCACCCACGAACTTGTTCAGCAGCTCGGGGCCCTTGATGTTCAGGAAGAACGACTTGGCTTCCTTGGCATCCTCACCGCGCGCCTCGGCGATCTTCTTCGCCAGCGAGTTGGCAACGGCCTTGGCGATCAACGTCTTACCGCAACCGGGCGGACCGTAGAGCAGCACACCCTTGGGCGGGCGCAGCGCGTATTCGCGGAACAGATCCTTGTGCAGGAACGGCAATTCCACCGCATCGCGGATCTGCTCGATCTGTCGACCGAGACCACCGATATCGCCGTAATCGACATCGGGGACTTCCTCGAGTACGAGATCCTCGACCTCGGCCTTGGGAATCCGCTCGAAGGCGAAACCGGCCTTGGTGTCCACGAGCAGCGAATCGCCCGGCCGCAGCTTGCGGATCGGCGAATCGGGATCGTCGAGATCATCGACCTCGGCGACCTTGGCCAGCGGACCCGACAACCACACCACGCGCTCCTCGTCGGCATGCCCGACGACCAGCGCCCGGCGTCCGTCGTCGAGGATCTCGCGCAGGGTGCCGATCTCACCGACGGCGTCGAAGATTCCGGCTTCGACGACTGTGAGGGCTTCGTTGAGACGGACGGTCTGACCGTATTCGAGGGTCGAGGTGTCGATATTGGGTGAACACGTCAAGCGCATCTTGCGGCCCGAAGTGAACACGTCGACCGTCTGATCCTCGTACACACCGATCAGAATTCCGTACCCGCTCGGTGGCTGACCCAGCCGATCGACCTCCTCGCGCAAGGCCACCAACTGCTGGCGCGCTTCCTTGAGGGTGTCCATCAGCTTGGTGTTGCGAATGGTCAGCGAATCGATGCGGGCTTCCAATTCCCGTGCGCGATCCGGCGAATCGGCGAGTTGCCTTCGGAGTGCAGCCGCTTCGGCGCGTACCGCCTCGAGCTCTCTCCAGGCCGCCGAATCCGAATTCTCGATGGGGCTCATGTGCTGCTCCTCCCAGTCCCGGTCTATTAACGCTACCGGGCGCGAACCGTTCTCGCTTTCCGACATGGTTTCGTCGTGATCACATCTGGGCTGCGGTCGACGGCGGATACACCATGTTAGCCTGCCCTAACCAGTCCACGGCGACGCGCTTCGCCGATCGAACCGAAAGGTTGCTGACGATGCTCCTTCCCGCCAGGACGCTGCGTATGTCCATGGTTATCGCCGCGGCGGCGATGGCCGCTACCGTCGGGCTCACCGGCTGCGGGTCCGACGACAAGTCCGATGCCAAGGCCACGAGTACCACTTCCGCCGCCGCGTCCACCAGCGCCGCAGGTCACGGCGACCACGGCAACGTCGCCGCACCCACCGCCGAAACGCTCACCGCCGTCCTGGATGCCCTTTCCGACCCGACGAGACCCACATCCGAGAAGACCAAGCTGATCGTCGACGGCGAAAAGCGCGCCGCCAATATCGACCAGATGAACCAGGCGCTCGGCGGCTACGGCAAGCTCACCTACGCGGTCGCCGATATCACCACCAGCGGCAATTCCGCGACCGCCCAGGTCACCATCACCTCACCGCACGGCACCGCCCCCGCCATGCCCCTGACCTGGGAACACGTCGACGGCGCCTGGAAGCTCTCGGATGCCGGCGGCTGCCTGATGCTCGGCTTCGCGCAGGCGCCCTGCGTGCCGGCCTGATTCAACCCTTCGACGGGCGACGCTGCGGCTTCGGGGTGACCGTGCCCTCGGCGAGCCGCCGCGCGCTGACCAGGAAGGCGGTGTGGCCCTGCATGCGATGTTCGGGCCGCACCGCCAGACCGACCACATGCCAGCCGCGCACCATCGACTCCCACGAGCGCGGCTCGGTCCAGCACTCCTGCTCGCGCAGCGCCTCGACCACTTTCGACAATTGTGTGACGGTCGCCACATAGACGATCAGCACACCGCCGGGGACCAGCGCTTTGGACACGGCGGGCAGCGCATCCCACGGGGCGAGCATGTCCAGGACGACGCGATCGACCGGCGGTCCGGCGTAGGCGGCGACGTCCGCGACGGTGATCGACCAGTTGTCCGGCCGCTCGCCGAAGAAGGTCTCCACATTGCGGATCGCGTGGTCGGCGTGGTCTTCGCGGATCTCGTAGGAGACCACCTGGCCCTGCGGGCCGACAGCGCGCAGCAGCGAGCACGTCAGCGCGCCGGAGCCCGCACCGGCCTCCAGCACGCGCGCGCCGGGGAACACATCACCCTCGTGCACGATCTGGGCGGCGTCCTTGGGATAGATGACCGCCGCACCGCGCGGCATGGAGAGCACGTAATCGATCAGCAACGGCCGCAACGCCAAATACGGTGTGCCATTGGTGGATTGCACGACACTGCCCTCATCGGCGCCGATCAGGTTGTCGTGTTTGATACCGCCGCGATGCGTGTGGAATTCCTTACCCGGTTCCAGCACCACGGTGTAGAGGCGCCCCTTGGCATCGGTCAGCTGTACCCGGTCCCCGATGGTGAATGGCCCGGTCCGTCTGGCCGTCATGTATCTCCGTTCGCTGGTCGTCGCTGCTGTCTGTCCTGGGTGGCACCGGCGTGTCGGTGCGCCCGGATAGCCTGCCAGGTATGCATCCGCCGGTATTCACGCCCCCTGCCGACACCGCGCGGGAGGTCGCACCCGACCGTCCGCGTCCGGCGCTGTCACCTTCGCGGGCAATGGATTTCAAGCAGTGCCCGCTGAAGTACCGGTTCCGGGCGATCGATCGGATTCCGGAGCCGCCGACCCGGATCGCGGTGCGCGGCACAGTGGTGCACGCGGTACTGGAGGATCTGTACGGACTGCCCGCCGGGGAACGCCGGTTCGAACGGGCTGCCGAGCTTGTCGAGCCCGCATGGGCCCGGGTGCTGGCCGACAGACCGGAGAGCGCCGAAGTGGTCGCAGCGGACGGGCTGGCGGGCTTTCTCGGCGAAGTGCGCGCTTTCGTCGAGACGTATTACCGGCTGGAGGATCCGACCCGGTTCGATCCGGAGTCGTGTGAGTCGCGGGTGGAGGTCGAACTCGACGACGGTGTGCTGTTGCGCGGGTTCGTCGACCGCATCGATGTCGCGCCGACCGGGGAGCTGCGTGTCGTCGATTACAAGACCGGACGGGCGCCCGGACTCGCCCAGGAGACCAAGGCGCTGTTCCAGCTGAAGTTCTACGCGCTGGTGGTGCTGCGCACCCGCGGCATCCTGCCCACCCAATTGCGGCTGATCTACCTGGCCGACGAACAGGTCCTCACCTATGCCCCGGACGAGGACGAACTACTGCGCTTCGAACGCACTCTCTCGGCCCTGTGGCAGGCCATTCTGGCGGCCGGGCGGACCGGAGAGTTCCTGCCGAGCACAAGCTGGCTGTGCGGACATTGCAGCTACAAGAGTCTGTGCCCCGCATTCGGCGGCACACCACCGGTCTATCCGGGCTGGCCGGACAGTGGCACCGGTGAGTCACCGGAGGAAACCTTCGCCGAAGCGGTCGCCGACTAGGTCAGCCGGCGAACAGATTCAGATCGAGGCCGTGCGAGCCGAGCGCGGCGACAACGCCGATGAGCACCACAACGCCGACGGCATCACCGATCACGATGAGCGCATTGCGAAGCCGCCACCACGCCCCGATCGACTCGGCACTCGGTTTCACTGGGTCCTCCCCTGTCCGTGCTCGAACGGCACTGCCCGTCCGAGGTGTTCCATAGTTGTTTCGCCGAACACGCCCCCAGTGTTGACGGCGAAGCATGAAGTTTCTCGTGAGTTCGGTCCCGAACTGAACGCACACAATGCCGCCGCGATACTCGCCGGGGTAACCCGCGAGCACCGAAACGGCAGGTTGCCGGTGCGGATCTACGCGGTGAAGTTGTGGAACAGCAGCACGGACAGGCCCAAGCCGACGGCCAGATTGAAGACGGCCGCGGATCCGAAGACCGCGATCGGACGCCAGTCCGCCTCGCGTAGGCCGCGCGGCGAGAACTCCAGACCGATCGAGACGAATGCGAAGATCAGGAACCACGTGCGCAGATCGTTGACGATCGCGACATGCGCCGCGCCGGTCTTCTTGTCCACCGACTGCAGATACAGCGTGCCGATAACGGAGGCGGCAACGAAGCCGATCACGAACTTCGGGAACCGCTCCCAGAACTGGCGCACCGACGGCCGGGCCGCACCGGGGATGCGCTCGACTCGGATCGTGCAGTAGGCGGTCAGCGCAATGGAATCGATCACTCGCACAAAACAACTCGGCCTCGCCGGGTGACGGGGCCGAGTGGACGAAATCGGGTCAGAAGGCGCGGCAGGACCGGATATCGAAGGCCAGGATCGCCTTCGCGCCGAGTTCGGCGAGCTGGTCCATCACCTCATTGCCCTGCTTGCGCGGCACCATGGCACGGATGGCGACCCAGTTCGAATCGGCGAGCGGGGATACCGTCGGCGACTCGAGCCCGGGCGTGATCTTGACCGCCTCCTCCAGCAGCTCCTTCGGGCAGTCGTAGTCCAGCATGATGTACTGCTGACCGAATACCACACCCTGGATGCGCGCGATGAGCTGATTGCGGGCCCGTTCGTTTTGATCGGAGCCGGTGCGCTCGATGAGCACACCCTCCGAATCGCACAGGGTCTCGCCGAAGGCGATCAGATTGTGCTGGCGCAGCGTGCGGCCCGAGCCGACCACATCGGCGATGGCATCGGCCACACCGAGCTGGATGGAGATCTCGACGGCGCCGTCGAGTCGGATCACCTCGGCCTCGATGCCGCGCCGCTGTAGATCGGTCAGGACCAGATTCGGGTACGAGGTGGCGATGCGCTTGTCGTAGAGGTCCTCGACCTTCCATTCGCGCCCGGCCGGGGCGGCGTAGCGGAAGGTGGAGCGGCCGAAACCGAGTGCGAGCCGTTCCTGAACGGGTGCACCGGAATCCAGCGCCAGATCACGGCCGGTGATGCCGAGGTCGAGCTCGCCGGAGCCGACGTAGATGGCGATGTCCTTGGGCCGTAGGAAGAAGAACTCGACCTGGTTGGCCGGATCCAGAACGGTCAGGTCGCGGGAATCGGTGCGCTTGCGGTAACCGGCCTCGGCGAGGATCGAGGTGGCCGATTCGGAGAGTGCGCCTTTATTGGGGACTGCGACGCGCAGCATGGGAGGGTCCTTTCGCCGGAAGTGAACTAGGGATAGACGCGACGGCCCCGGAGGCAAGCGGTGTGGGCCGTCAGAGCGGTACCTCGCAAGGTCTACGCGCGCACGCAGGGGCCCGCGAGTGCCGCAAATTCAATACCGCCGTCACAGATGCCGGTACACGTCTTCCAGCTTCAGCCCGCGGCCCACCATCAGCACCTGGACCCAGTACAGCAGTTGCGAAATCTCCTCGGCGAGCGCCTCGTCGCCCTCGTGCTCGGCGGCCAACCAGATCTCACCGGCCTCCTCGAGCACCTTCTTACCCTGAAAATGCACGCCCGCGTCCAATGCCGCCACGGTCCCGGACCCCTCAGGGCGGGTGACCGCACGATCTTGCAGCTCGGCGAACAGGGTTTCGAAGTTCTTCACGGTGAGTCATTGTTTCAGACGGGTATGCGGACCCGTTGCTCCGGCCCGACACCACCCATCAGGCGCACGCGTCGCACCCCTTGCGGCGACCACAAGGGGTGCGAAGCCATGCGTCAGGCCTCGGTGAGGAGGGCCTCCAGGTCCGCTACGGCGGTGCGCAGGTGGTCGGCGAAGGCGTACATCTCGTCGGCGACCGGTTTCGGGGTGGCCAGGTAGATGTTCCAGCGGTCCGGCAGCAGGACGTAGGCGATGCCGATGCACTTCTGGCTGGTGGAGCCGAAACCGAAGTAGCGGATATTGACCGACGGGGCCGAACTGGTGCTCAGGTAGTCGTCGCGCATGATCGTCCAGCCGGGACTGGTGTAGAGCGGGATCGGTTCGGTGACGCCGAGTTCGGCGCCACGCCGCCGCTGAATCCACTCGAGTTCCCAGAGATGCTGTTCGGGCGCATCACCCGCCTGACACTGCCTGGCGCGTTCGACATGCGCGCTCGCCGCGGTCCGCGCGGCAGCGAGCCGGTCGGCCTGCGCGACCGCAGGATCCTGCATGGCGTCGACGAAGGCCACCATCTCCGGTGTCACCACCCGCATGGCCTCGGTGCGACCGTTGCGGTACTGCCTGGTGGCAATGGATTCGTAGGTGGCGCCGGTCAAACCCTTGCTGCGCCGGTGCGCCAACTGATAGCTCAGCTGCGCGAACGCATCCGGTGAGATGCCGAGCTGCTTCGCGCGGGTGGTGCCGAACTCGAAAGATACTGTCGCGGTGGCATTCTCGGCCGCATACCGGGCGAACGTCGCTCCAGCAGCTGCGATATCGGTGCGCTGCGCCTGATCGAGCACGAATTCGATCGGTTCGACCGGCGGCAACCCCTGCGGCTGCGCTCCGGCCCGCTCGGCGTGTTCGGCCGCTGGAGCCTGCAGCAGCGTGTCGACGAAGGACAGGATGGTGGTGCCGTCGAGACCGCAGTGCTCGACATTGATGCCGGCCTGACCATCGGCGAAGACGATGAACGATACCGACTTGTCGAACCAGCGGTTGGCACTGTCACCGTGCAGCAGCTGATCACAAGCCTGCAGTTCATCGCGGGGCGCGAAATCCTCCAGGCACAGGCCGAACAGCGCGGTCTCGATGGTGTCCAAGGCCGCGACATTGGCGGGTTCGGCCAGCAATCCCTGTCGACTGACGGCCCATTCGGCCCGCGCCCTGGTGGTCAGATGGCCGACGGCGGTGTCGGTGCGGGCCGAGCGCGCCCCTGCCTTGAGCACCGCGCGCAGTCCGTCGGCGAGATCCTCCAGCGAGTAGGGCACACCGTCCGGACCGATCACCTCCATCCGGAACATGCTGCCGTGGAAGAACACGACGATATGCCTCGCCGCCGAGGGTCCAGGCCATTCGTCGCTGTAGGGCACGCGCACGGAATCCTGCGTCTCCCCTGGAATCCGGGTCTCGGAGAACAGGTACTTGTTCTGCCACATCGACAGCTGCTGTCCACGCTGGATCACCGGCGGGATCGCCTCGAGATCGAGCGCCAGCTTGTAATCGACCGCCGCCGTGATGATTCCGGCCGCCCGCTCCACCTGCGACGCGCCGGTGGAGGCACCCAGTGCGGTGTCGTCGCGGAACAGGAAGAAGAAGTTGGCATTCAATGCGATGCGATCGCGACGGCCCAGGTAGCGCGACGGCCAGAACAGATCCAGCCAGCTTCCGACACCGGGGGTGGCATCGTATTCGGCCAGTGCCGCGTGCAGCTTTCGGCCCGGACCATCGGGGCGAAGCAGGTCGGCGACCGCGGCTTCGGTGGTGGCGAATTCGTCGGCGGTCAGCAGTGGCGCACACCACTGCAGCAACCGCTCGCCGCTGTCCTCCAGCGTCGGCAGGGGCACCCTTGGCAGGTGGTCGTCGGCGGCGAAGGTGCGTTCGGTCAATGCGGGTCCTCGGGGTCGGCGTGTTTCGGTAGCGGTCGCGAGATGTACAGGTTGGCGAGCAACCAGCCCGTACTTTCTTGGCCAGCGGTGTCGATTCCGTTGGCGGCCAAGGCATTCAGCACCTGGGTGCGTTCATTGTCGGATGCGAACTTGCGTTGTTCGAACACCCCGGGGGCTCGCTCGGTGCGGTAGCCGAGCGCGGCCAGTTCCGCGGCGATCGGTTCGAAACTGAACATGCGTAGTACGAAGTGTGCCATCCACGGCCGACGACGTGGGTGCGCCGTTGCCACCCGCGCCAGTGTCTTCTCGGTGACGTATCCGACGCAGCCGGTCGAGATGACGATATCCGCGGCCGCCAGCGTACGGCGCTGGGCTTCGGTCGGGTCGGTGGCCTCCAGATCCGCGTGCACCGTGTCGTGCAGAAATCCGGCTTCCTGAGCGTAGGCCAGGGCCGGGCGGGCGGCATCCATGCCGATGAACCGCACGCCGGGGAGTTGGTCACGAGTGTCCAAGCGGGCGCGGTCGCGGGCGATGAGTGTGGCGTGGTCGGCGTCGTCCTCGGCGCCTCGGTAGTGTTCGGCGAGTTCGCTCACGGTGGTGTCGAAGCGCAGCAGGGCCGCGTTGACACCGTAAGAGCAACCGATATCGAGCACGGTCGGAGTGTCCACGCGCGCGGAGGCGCGGTATTCCCGAATCTGCTGCTGGAAGTACGGTTTCGCCAGTTCCGGTATGCGGTAATCCAATTCGGCCATCCGGGCGTAATAATCGCGCGGATCGGGACGGTCGTAGATATCGTCGAAGGAAGCTTTTCCGGTCGTATGCAACGGCACTGGCATGTCGTTCCTCTCAGTCGAGCAACCGATCGCCACGGACGGCGTCGGCCGCGGCGGCTAGGTGATCGGGCAGTACCCGCCCGAACAATTGGCGGGTACGTTCCACGGTGCCGATGACACCAGGCCGATCGGTATAGGCGAAAATCGCCGAATGCCGTGCGGTGCCGCCATCGACCGGTGAAACCCGGTGCAGCGAGAAGCGGCCCTGGAACAACTGCAGATCGCCGGGCCGCAAATCGAGGTGCCGGATCAACTGCGCACCGGATCCGGTGAGCACATCCAGCACATCGTCGAGGTTCTCGGCGTGGGGTGAGCGAATATTGGGGCAGTACTCGAAGATTCCACCGGTCTCGGCGGGCTGGGTCAACATACTGACGGTGAATTCATTGGTGTCGAAATGCCAGGGATGCGACATTCCGGGCGCCACCACATTCAGGCACAGTCCGGCCAAAGGGTCTGCGAATTCGTGCAATTCGGTCAGTCCGAAGCAGTCCGCGACGAAGCGTTGGAACACCGTGCTGATGTAGAGCCGGTGGATCAGCGCCTCGGCCGGAATGCGGTCGCGCGGAAGGAAGGCGTTGCCGCGTTCGAACACGATGCGGCCCGGATGACCTTGTGGCAGTTCGGTATTCAGCGGAATGTTGTAGGCGTTGACCCGCTCGACCTCGTAGTGCGCATCCGGTGCCATCGCCTCGCCCTGTGCACGCAAGGTGTCGATCAGCTCCGGACGGATGAACTCCCGCAGTACGGTGCAGCCACTTTCGGCAAGCTCCGCCCGCGCCCGCGCCACCGCTTCCCCCCACGCCGCGCCGGTCGGATCCCCCAGCGGATACCGTGCCGTATCGACGATCTCGTCCAGGACATCCGTCGCTGCCATGGCGTCATTTTGGTAGAGCAATCGGCGACACGCCCGGGATTCGGCAAAGTTGCCGGTGACTACGGTCACACCTATAAACTGCACGCACTTGCGTTGCGGCACAGTAACTCTCACTACGCCGAGGTCGGGAGTGTCGGCTCATAAACGGCGGAACTCACGATCATGTTCCGTCCCGAAAGCGCCCCGGCCCGGTGCGCGGTTCAACCTCCGACGCGCAGCGCGTCTTCCAGATCCCGCAGGGTCAATCCCACCAATGAACTACGGAATACCCGCCCCGGCGCCGCCGAAACCGGTATCTCACACGGGATCACGATGACCGCACATCCCGCCGCCCCGGCCGCGGCGGCACCGGTCGGCGAATCCTCCAGTGCCACACAGTCTCGCGGGTGCACGCCGAGCAGTTCGGCGGCGCGCAGATAGATCTCGGGTTCGGGCTTGCCGTGCGCGACTTCGTCACCGCAGACCGAGACATCGAAGAAATCACGGCCCAGCGTATCCAATCCGAATTCCGTAAGCGACCGCTTGGTATTGGTGACCAATGCGGTCGCGAGGCCCGCGGTACGCACCAACGAGAGCGCATCCTTCGCGCCGGGCCGCCACGGGATCGGGCCCGCCATCAATTCGGTCACCCTCCGCTCGATGAATTCACCGGCGGCCCGCACCGCCTCGGACGTCGCCTCGATACCCAAACCATCGAAAATGAGCCGCAAGGCGTTCGGTCCGGACGCACCGATCAACGCGTGCCGCAGTTCATCGGTCATCTCGTGGCCGTGCGCCCGCGCCAGTTCGCGCACGGCGACATCCCACAGCTTTTCCGAATCGAGCAGGGTGCCGTCCATATCCCACAGCACCCCGGCAAGTCGCGCGCTCGGCTCCGTCGCCGCTGTTGCGGCTGTGCCCTCCGTCGCCGCTGTTGCGGCTGTGCCCTCCGTCGCCGCTGTTGCGGCTGTGCCAATGGTTCGCTCGCTTCGCTCCCTCACGTCCCGATTCGTCTCCCTTTCCTAAACGCCCGACGCGGCGATCAGCAATCGCCCGTTGTCCGACGCGACCTGGATCCATCGGTTCTCCGACGAGGTCGAGCCGTTCTTCAGGCTATAGGTAAGCGAAACGACTGCCCGGTTCTCACCGTTCGGTGTGACGGCGCCCACGCTCACCGAACGAATGGTGGACCAGAACTGTGAGTAGGAGCCGAAGCCACCGGTCTGAGCCTGGTACGACGGCGTCAGTTCAGACCACCCGCCCTGCACATTGCCCGGCAGTATCCCGTAGTAGCCGTAAACGAATTGCGAGATCCGGTCCGGCGTAGCCGGACCGAACGGGGTGGTGGTGACGGTCGTCGGCGGTGCGGTGGTCGACGGTTTGGCCGACGAAGTCGGCGTGGTGCTCGGCTGGGTCGTCGGCGCCGCTGTGGTTGTCGGCGCCTGCTGCTCCGGCTGACCCGGTTGGCTCGCGATCGGTGCCTCCGGTCCGGTCTCCGAACTGCTGGTCGCGGAAGTCGGAGTTGTCGAGCCGCCCGCCGTGCCGCCCTTGTCGTCGTTGTTCAGTGACGACATGATGACCGCGACCAGCACCAGCACCGCGACCGCGGCAGCCGCGGCCACCGCGATCAGTCGGCCACGACTTTGCTCGCCGCCGCCACCGCCGGGCAGCGTGCCGCCGGACTTCGGCGGTGCGGGCGGCGGGACGGTGACGGCCGGTGCGGCCGGAGCCCCGAGCGCGACGACCTGCGTTGCGTCTTCCGCGTCACCCGACTTGTTCAGCACGGTGGTCGCATCCCCGCCCGGCGCGGGGAGCACCTTGGTCACCGTCGGTGTGGTCACCAGCGCCGGAGTCCGCCCCGCCGCCACCGCTTCCAGCGCCTCCTTGGCTTCGCGCATATTCGGGCGACCGTCGATCGAGGCGGCCAGCAGCCGCATCAGCACCGGCCCGAGTTCCCCGGCGTGCCGCGGCGGCGGAATCTGCGCCCGCGCCGCAGCGTGCAGAACCGCGAGGGCGTTATCACCCTCACCGAACGGCGGACTGCCCTCGACCGCCGCATACAGCGTGGAGCCGAGCGCGAAGACATCCGAGGCCGGTTCCGGGTTCTCCCCGCGCGCCACCTCCGGCGCGAGGTAGGCGGGGGTGCCCGCCAGGAATCCGGTCGCGGTGACCGTCACGTCGCCGACGGCACGAGAGATGCCGAAGTCGGTGATCTTCACCGTGCCGTCGTCGCCGACGAGCAGATTCGCCGGTTTCACATCCCGGTGCATGATGCCCGCGTCGTGTGCGGCAGCCAGCGCGCCCGCGGCCTGCGCCCCGATGTGGGCCACCTCGGTCGGTGCGAGGGTCCGCTTGCCCGCCAGTTTCGCGGCCAGGCTCGGCGCATCCATGTACTCCATGACCAGCCAGGGCTGACCGTCCTCCTCGGCGACATCGAAGACGGTGATCGCGTTGGGATGGTGTAGTCGCGCGGCGATGCGTCCCTCCCGCATGGCCCGCAGCTTGGCCTCCAGGGCCTGGGACCGGGACAGACCGGGCGCGAGCAGCAGCTGCTTCACCGCGACGGTGCGGCGTAGCCGGACGTCGGTGGCCCGCCACACCACACCCATGGCACCGGTGCCGATCGGATCCGTCAGCCGATACCGTCCAGCGATCAACCGGTCCGCTGTCATGGTGTTGTGCCTCTCCTGCTTGCCGCCGAGCCAATTCCGCACTCCGCGCGTAAGCGGAAATCTTCGAAAATGCTACGCGCCGAAGTCCTTTGCACCCGAATTGCCGCAGGACGTTCACATCCGCCGACTGCCCCGGATGCAGTTGCAACAGTTCCGACTTTGTCACACCCGACCGACATCCATCCACCGACACGCGAACCTGGAGGCGATACCCCAGGTCAGAGGCGCGTGGCCGATCGGATACGCCCGCGCGTCGCAAGCCCTCGTGTCGTCGGCGTCGACATTCGATCTCACATATCACGAGGTAATCAAGGCCGTCACCGCACCGGAAACGCACCGATCGAACGGATTCCGATGGGGTGAGAATCACAACGACGGACCGGTCGGATAACGAATCCCACCCGGAGACAGACTGGTCGGCGCTTACGTGTTGAAGTACTTGGCCTCCGGATGCAGCAACACGAACGCATCGGTCGACTGCTCCGGATGCAGCTGCAACTCCTCCGACAGGACGACACCGATGCGGTCGGCCTCGAGCAGGTCGACCAATTTCGCCCGGTCCTCCAGTTCCGGGCAGGCGCCGTAGCCGAAGGAGTAGCGGGCGCCGCGGTAGCCGAGTTTGAAGTACTCCTGCACATCCGAGGGGTCGGAGTCGGCGATCGAATGCCCTTCCAGCACCAGCTCTTCGCGGACCCGGCGGTGCCAGTATTCGGCGAGCGCCTCGGTGAGCTGGACGCCGATGCCGTGCACCTCGAGGTAGTCGCGGTAGTTGTCCGCCGCGAACAGCTCGTTGGCGAAGTCGGCGATCGGCTGCCCCATGGTGACCAATTGGAACGGCAGCACATCGACCTGACCGGTTTCGCGGGCGCGCTCGCGCGAGCGGATGAAGTCGGCGATGCACAGGAACCGGTCGCGCTGCTGGCGCGGGAAGGTGAACCGGTGGCGTTGCGCCGCATCGGGATTCGGCTCGGTCAGCACGATGACGTCATCGCCCTCGGAGACCGCGGGAAAGTAGCCGTAGACCAGGGCCGCATGTTGCAGTACGCCTTCGGTGGACAACCGGTCCAGCCAGTACCGCAGTCGCGGCCGACCCTCGGTCTCCACCAACTCCTCGTAGCTCGGGCCCTCACCGCCGCGCTGACCGCGCAGCCCCCACTGGCCGAGGAATAGCGCTCGCTCGTCGAGCAGTCCCGAATACTCGTGCAGCGAAACGCCTTTCACTACCCGGGTATCCCAGAACGGCGGCACCGCCACCGGCAGGTCCGCGGCGACATCGGAGCGCGCGGGCACCTCGATCGGCACCTCGGCCGCCTTGCGCTGTTCGGCGATCCGTTTGGAACGCTCGTGCCGCGCCTTGCGCTCGGCCGCCTTCTCGCGTTCCGCGATCGCCTCCGGGCTGTCCGGATCGATGCCGCCGCCGCGCTTGCGGGTCATGATGTCGTCCATCAGCCGCAGGCCCTCGAAGGCGTCGCGGGCGTAGTGCACATCGCCGTGGTAGACCTCCGTGAGGTCGTTCTCGACGTAGGCGCGGGTCAGCGCCGCACCGCCGAGCAGCACGGGGAACTGGTCGAAGACGCCCTTGGCGTTGAGCTCCTCCAGATTCTCCTTCATCACCACGGTCGACTTCACCAGCAGACCGGACATGCCGATGACATCGGCCTTCTTGTCGACGGCGGCGTCGAGAATGGTCGCGATCGGCTGTTTGATACCGAGGTTGACGACCTCGTAGCCGTTATTGGACAGGATGATGTCGACGAGATTCTTGCCGATATCGTGCACGTCGCCCTTGACGGTGGCCAGCACGATACGACCCTTACCGCTGTCGTCGGTGGCCTCCATATGTGGCTCGAGGTAGGCGACCGCCGCCTTCATCACCTCGGCCGACTGCAGTACGAACGGCAGCTGCATCTGGCCGGAGCCGAACAGCTCACCGACCGTCTTCATGCCCGACAGCAGCGTTTCGTTGATGATCTGCAGCGGCGGCACCTCGGTCATGGCGGCATCGAGATCGGCCTCCATCCCGGCCTTCTCACCGTCGACGATCCGGCGTTCGAGCCGCTCGAACAGCGGCAGCGCCGCCAACTCCTCCGCGCGCGAGGCCCGAGACGACGAGGCCGACACACCTTCGAACAGCGACATGAGTTTCTGCAGCGGGTCGTAACCGTCACGACGGCGGTCGTAGACCAGGTCCAGTGCGGTCTCGCGCTGTTCCTCCGGAATGCGGGCGATCGGTAGGATCTTGGAGGCGTGCACGATCGCGGAATCCAGCCCGGCCTGGACGCATTCGTGCATGAATACCGAATTCAGCACCTGGCGCGCGGCCGGATTGAGGCCGAAGGAGATATTCGACAGACCGAGGGTGGTCTGCACCTCGGGATGCTTCTGCTCGAGCTGCCGGATGGCCTCGATGGTTTCGACACCATCGCGGCGCGACTCCTCCTGGCCGGTGCCCAGGGTGAAGGTCAGCGTGTCGATGATGATGTCGCTTTCACGCAGACCCCAGTTGCCGGTGATGTCGGCAATGAGCCGCTCGGCGATCTCCACCTTCTTCTCGGCGGTGCGAGCCTGGCCCTCCTCATCGATGGTCAGCGCGACCACCGCGGCGCCGTGTTCGGCGACCAGCTTCATCGTCTGCTGGAACCGGGATTCGGGACCGTCACCGTCCTCGTAGTTCACCGAGTTGACCGCACAGCGACCACCGAGATGTTCCAAACCGGCCCGCAGGACGGGGGTTTCGGTGGAGTCGAGCATGATCGGCAGGGTCGACGCGGTCGCCAGTCGCGACGCAAGCGCCGACATATCCGTGGTGCCGTCGCGGCCGACGTAATCGACGCACAGGTCGAGCATATGGGCGCCGTCGCGGGTCTGATCCTTGGCGATATCGAGGCATTTCTGCCAGTCCTCGGCGAGCATGGCCTCGCGGAATGCCTTGGAGCCGTTGGCATTCGTGCGCTCGCCGATCATCAGGACGGAGGCGTCCTGTTCGAACGGCACCGCGGTGTACATGCTCGATACGCTCGGCTCGTGCACCGGTTCGCGGCGCGCCTCCAGCGGTGGCAGCGTCGGTTCCACCTCGCGCACCGCCGCCGTGACCTGACGAATATGTTCGGGCGTCGTTCCGCAGCAGCCGCCGACCAGCGCGAGCCCGAATTCGGATACGAAGCCGCGCAACGCGATTGCCAGCTCCTCGGGGGTCAGCGGGTACTCCGCGCCGTTCGCGCCGAGCACCGGCAGACCGGCATTCGGCATGACCGACACCGGAATCGTCGCGTGCCGGGACAGATGGCGCAGGTGCTCGCTCATCTCGGCCGGGCCGGTGGCGCAGTTCAAGCCGATCATGTCGATACCGAGCGGCTCCAGCGCCGTGAGCGCCGCGCCGATCTCACTGCCGACCAGCATGGTGCCCGTGGTCTCCACCGTGACGTGGGTAATGATCGGAATGCGCCGCCCCAGCTGGACCATCGCGCGCTGACTTCCGGTCACCGCGGCCTTGACCTGCAAAAGGTCCTGGCAGGTCTCGATCAGGATGGCGTCCGCACCGGCTTCGAGCATGCCGAGCGCCGCCTCGGTGTATGCATCGCGCAGCGTGGTAAAGGGGGCATGACCCAGTGTCGGCAGTTTGGTGCCCGGCCCCATCGAACCCAGCACGTACCGCGGGGTGCCATCGGCGCTCGGGCCCATCTCGTCGGCGACCTCGCGGGCCAGGCGGGTGCCGCGTTCGGACAGATCGCGAATCCGGTCGGCGATGTTGTAGTCGGCGAGGTTCGGCAGATTGCAGCCGAAGGTATTGGTCTCGACCGCGTCCGCACCGGCCTCGAAGTACGCGCGATGGATACCGCGCAGTACATCAGGGCGGGTGTCGTTGAGGATTTCGTTGCAACCCTCCAGACCACGGAAGTCGTCCAGGGTCAGTTCGGCCGCCTGCAACATCGTGCCCATCGCTCCGTCGCCGATCACGACACGCCGACGGAGCGTGTCGAGAAGGGTGGTATCGAAGGCGACTGGGCTGGACTCAGACATGCGATCAAGCGTAGTGGGCCGCTACGACATGCCGAACCACCGTACCGGTGTCGGGCGCCACACCTGCCCAGACAGATGAACCGAGGGTGCCGCGCCGACTGCGCAAATTCAACACCGCGTGCTCACACGCCGTAGGCTGACCGGGGTGAACTCCAGTGAATCTCCGGTGTCACCCGAGCCGGAACTGCCGACATTGCGGGAACCTGTACTGGTCGCCGCCTTCGAAGGCTGGAACGACGCGGGTGATGCGGCAAGCGGTGCCGTCGAGCATCTGGAACTGATCTGGGATGCCGAGCCGCTGGCCGAACTCGACTCCGAGGACTATTACGACTACCAGGTCAATCGGCCGACGGTACGTCAGGTCGACGGTGTGACCAGGGAAATCCAGTGGCCCTCCACCATGCTCTCGGTCTGCTCGCCGCCCGGCAGCGATCGCGATGTGGTGTTGCTGCGCGGTATCGAACCCAATATGCGCTGGCGCAGCTTCTGCGCGGATCTGCTCGAGTTCATCGAACAACTCGGCGTGCAGACTGTCGTCATACTCGGCGCGCTGCTCGCCGACACCCCGCACACTCGCCCTGTACCGGTCACCGGATCGGCCTATAGTAAGGAAGCCGCTGAGCGGTTCAGCCTGGAGCAGACCCGCTACGAGGGACCGACCGGCATCACCGGCGTGCTGCAGGATCAGTGTGTGAAAGCGGGCGTACCCGCCGTCTCGTTCTGGGCGGCCGTGCCGCATTACGTCTCGCAGCCGCCGAATCCGAAGGCGACCATCGCGCTGCTGCACCGCGTCGAGGATGTGCTCGATATCGAGGTGCCGCTCGGTGAGCTGCCCAAACAGGCCGAGGACTGGGAGACCGCCGTCAACGAGATGACCGTCGGCGACGACGAGATCAGCGAGTACGTGCGCTCGCTCGAGGAACGCGGCGACGCGGCCGTCGATCTCAACGATGCGATGGCCAAGATCGATGGCGACGCGATCGCGGCCGAATTCGAAAAGTACCTGCGCAGGAGGGGTCCGGGCAGCTTCGGGCTGTAATCGGTTCGCGCCGTTGCGGTCCGAGTTCGGACAATTCACCGAAAGTTCGCCATGGGGCCACGTGTAGGTATGGTAAGGCTTGCCATCTAGACTTCCCGGGTGACTATTCACCGGATCGTCGCGCTCCTTCGCGGTTTCGATGACCGGACCGCCGTCCTCTGCTCTCGATCTCCATCGGCGGCCGTCACAGCAGCGGAATCGGTGCCGGATGGTTTGGAGCGGATCACCTATGCGCAGCTGGCGGTACGTGTCGAGGAGTACGCGCGGCAGCTCGGAGCGACCCGGCGCCTCGTCGCGCTCGCAGCGCGCAACGATATCGACTCGCTTGTCGCGTATCTCGGCGCGCTGAGCGCGGGCTGCGTTGTTCTGCTCACCGCGGAGGTCACCAGCGAATTGCTGGATACCTACGATCCCGATGTCGTGATCGATGCGGGCCCCCCGGATATCCGGCGGGTCCGCTCCGCACATCAACTGCATCCGGAGTTGGCGCTGCTGCTGAGTACTTCGGGCTCGACCGGTTCACCGAAGCTGGTGCGGCTGTCCGCGGCCAACCTGATGTCGAACGCGGAAGCCATTGCCGAATATCTGGCCATCGACGCCGATGATCGCGCCGCGACGACTCTGCCGATGTTCTATTGCTACGGACTGTCGGTGGTGCACAGTCATCTGCTGCGCGGCGCGAGCCTGCTGCTCACCGACCGATCGGTCCTCGACGACGAATTCTGGGTCCAGTTCCGTCGCTACGGCGCGACATCTTTCGCGGCGGTGCCGTACACGATCGATCTGCTCGATCGCGTCGGCTTCGCCGAGATGACACTGCCGAGCCTGCGGTACGTCACCCAGGCGGGCGGGCGCCTGGCACCCGAGCGGGTCCGCGACTACGCCCGGCTCGGCAAGCGGGCGGGCTGGGACTTCGTCGTCATGTACGGCCAGACCGAGGCGACCGCGCGAATGGCCTATCTGCCACCGGAATTGGCCGCCGAACATCCGGACTGCATCGGCAAGCCGATTCCCGGCGGCCGATTCACCCTGGAGCCGGTGCCGGATACCGATGACCAGGAGCTGGTCTATCACGGGCCCAACGTGATGCTCGGCTATGCCGACGGCGCACGCGATCTCGCCCTCGGCCGCACGGTCGCATCGCTGCGCACCGGCGATCTGGCCCGGTGTACACCCGAGGGCCTGTACCAGGTGGTCGGCAGGCGCAGCCGGTTCGCCAAGATCTTCGGCCTGCGCATCGATCTGCAACGGCTCGAATCCGGTTTGGCCGCAGCCGGTTTCACGGCCTGCTGCACCGATGGTGACGACCAGTTGGTCGTCGCGGCCGAATCTCCGGTGGAATCGCTCGCCGCGATCGCCGCCGAACTGTCCGGTCTGCCGGCCGCGGCGATTCGCGCCCGCGCGGTCGAGGAAATGCCGCGCCTGCCCAATGGCAAGCCCGACTATCCGGCGATTCGCCGACTCGCCGCACCCGAACCCGAACTGCCGCCACGCGATATCCGCGCGCTCTACGCCATTGCCCTCGGCATCGATCCGGCCCGGATCCGGCCGGACAGCACCTTCGTCGATCTCGGCGGTAACTCGCTGACCTACATCACCACCTCGACCCGCCTCGAGCGCGCACTCGGGCGACTGCCCGCGAACTGGCCGGACTTGACCGTCGCCGAACTCGAGCGAGTTCCAGACGGCCACCGGGCATTCGGTCGCACGGTGGACACCCCGACCTTGTTGCGCGCCGCCGGGATCGTGCTCATCGCCAGCTCGCATATCGGCATGTTCGTGCACTGGGGCGCGGCACATATCCTGCTCGGTGTCGCCGGATTCAACTTCGCCCGCTTCGCCGTGACCATGTCCCCGCGCGCCGAACGGCTGCGGCACGCACTGCACACGGTGGCGCTCATCGCGATTCCGACCGCCGGCTGGGTGGCGCTCACACTGCTGTTCACCGACTATTACAGCTGGCAGAACGTGTTGCTGCTCAACAAGATTCTCGGACCGCGCGACAGCGACACCGCGGGGCATCTGTGGTTCATCGAGGTGCTTGTGCTGTTCATGGTTGTGTCGGCGCTGTTGGTGCGGGTGCCGTTCATCGATACCGTGCAGCGGCGCGAGCCGTTCTGGTTCGCTATGGGGCTGGTCGGCCTCACCATGGTGTTCCGGCTCTGGTCGTTCGGGCTCTATCCGCCCAAGGATGTACCGTTCTCGCCGCTGGCCTGCTGGTTCTTCGCTCTCGGATGGGCCGCCGCGAAGGCTACGGCGATCTGGCAGCGGCTGCTGGTGAGCGGGGTGCTGCTGATCTCGGTGCACGGCTACTTCGGCGTTCCCGATCGGGAGCGACTGGTGATGTCCGGGCTGCTGTTGCTGATCTGGCTGCCCGCGGTCCGCGTGCCCGCCCTGGTGGCGGGTGTCGCGGCGCTACTGGCCGACAGCTCGTTGTTCGTCTATCTGCTGCACTGGCAGGTCTATCCGCCATTCGGGCAACACCATGTCGCGGCGCTGCTCGCATCTCTCGCAGCCGGTGCGGTCGCGACCTGGCTGGTGGCGAACCTGCGCCGCAGATCAGTCCTGGTGCACAGCTTCTTCGCGAAGAGCATCGTCTGGAAGCGCACAGCTCTCGACGGTCCACACCTGCGCCGCCGCATCCTGGGCCAGCTTCGCGAGCAGAATGTCTCGCGGAATAGTCTGGCCGGCAAAGTGATCGAGTGACGGCACCACCACGTGATGCGCGTCCGCCCGCTTGAGCTCCTGGGTCAACTCGGCGAACGCCGTGCCGTCACCGGAGGTCGATTCATGGAACGTCGCGGCGAAGCAGAGTCCTTCCTCGCGAGCGAGGCTGCTCATCGCATCCTCGAGCTCTGCACTGTGGCCATCGGCCAGATCGTCACGCAAGTATCCATAGATCAACGCTTCCACCCGAACCTCCGTTGGATTGGGGATCTCGCTGTTCTCTTATGTGGATCACCCCCGTCGCCGAGGGGCATTGCGCACTTGCAAGAGCAGATGTCCTTGAGATTTGAAGCGTGGCAAATCTTCCGCGCCCATATCCATCATGTAGGACGCAAAACTGCGACTGCAGGTGTCAACCCAGTGACATCTGTATGCCCTATCCGGGCCATTGAGCGTTAACTGGTGCGATACTACAGACGTGGCCGCTGGAGACGATCGACCCGTCTGGGCTGTCCGAATGCGCTCCGAACGTGATGCGCGGGGGTGGTCCCAAGCCGACGCCGTCCGTGTGATGCGCGCGAAGTCTTCGCACAACCTGCCGACGGACAGTACCCTGCTACGCAATTGGCGACGCTGGGAGTCGGGCGAGTCGCGTCCGGACGATTTCTACGCCCCTATCATCGCGGCCGCATTCGATACGGTGACGGCCGCGTTCTTCCCGAAGAATCGTCCCAATCGCGACGATGAACTGCTCTCGGCAACCGGGATGGACACCCTCGAATTCATCGGCAGGCTAAGGATGTCCGACGTTTCCTCGGCCACACTCGATGCCATCCGCATCACCGCGGAGCGGCTGTGCTGCGAATATCCATTCGCCGATCCGCACGATCTGCATACCGAGGGCACATCCTGGTTGCGCCGCATTACCTCGCTGCTGGACGGACGACTGACCCTGGCACAGCATCGCGAAATCCTCGTACTGGCCGGTTGGGTTGCTCTACTGGTCGGTTGCGTGGACTACGATCTCGGTCGGCGCACCACCGCGGAAGCCACTCGCCGCGCGGCCTATTCGCTCGGCCAGGAAGCCGAGCATGCCGAGATCACCGGCTGGAGTGCGGAAATGGCGGCCTGGTTCGCGCTGACCCAGGGCAACTATCGGGGTGCGATCGAGGCAGTCGACCCAGCATTGACAACCAGCGGCAAACTGGGTGTCGGTGTCCAGTTATGCGCACAACGTGCGAAGGCCTGGGCCCGCCTTGGTGATCGGCGCGAGGTGGAAGCATCGCTGAACCGAGGGCGAGCTATTCTCGAGCGACTCGACCATCCGACCAATCTGGACAACCATTTCGTGGTCGATCCGCAAAAGTTCGACTTCTACGCCATGGACTGCTGTCGGGTCGCGGGTGAGGATCCGCTCGCGGAATCCTATGCGCGCGAGGTCATCCGCCACTCGACCCGGGCCGACGGCACGATACGCAATCCGATGCGGGTGTCGGAGGCACATCTGACCCTCGCGGTGGTCGCGGTCCGCAACCGCGATCTGGAGCTCGCACTGGACGAGGGCATGCGGGCCTTCGCGGGCAAGCGCCGGTCGCTGCCATCGCTGATGTGGATCGCGGGCGAGGCTGCGCGCGAAATCATCGAGCATTATCCAGGCGATCCGCGCACCCGGGTGTATCTGGATCAGTTGCGGACCTTGTCCTGCGAGTGATCATTTCGGCGTACGTTTGACTCATCGCCGGCGGTAAGGGATGGGCGATGAATCGGGTTCGCGTCATTGTGCGTCGCGATGCGAACGAATCGCTACGCACCACAGTGTTCGAGGCGGGTGCGCCCATCGGTGAACGGGTAGCGCCACTGCCCGATCTGGTGGCGTGCGCGTGGGATATGGTGGGCGGCCAACCGGAAACGGTGCGTCGAGCGGTCGTTCAGATCGGCACTGCCCTGCGTGACGCACTATTCGAGCCACACGCGATCCGGCAGCTGACGCGGCTCGTCGACGGCTCCGATACCGAGGTCGTCTTCGATGTCGACGACGAGACGATGCTGCTCCCCTACGAGATGCTGGTACTCGCCGACGATATGCCGCTGGCCATGCGGCCGACCGCAGCCATCTCCCGCAGGCATTCGGGAAACGGGCAGCTTACCCCTGTGCCGGCACCGGGGCCGTTGAAAGTCCTCGCCGCGGTCGCCGCGCCGACCGAGACCCGCACGGCCAATGTGGCATTGGATGTGGAAGCCGAGATGCAGGCGATCCTCGACGCGGTCGCACAGGTGCCGACCGCGAATGGGGGTGGCGTGCGCATTCTGGAAGTCGCTTCGCTGCAACAGATCACCGCCGCACTGCGGGCCGAGGAGTTCCATGTACTGCATCTGAGTGCGCACGGGTCGGCGACGATTCTGGAATTGGAGGATGAGGACGGCGATCCGGATGTCATCGAGGCCGCGGATCTCATTGCCGCGCTGCGTGCTTCGGAGCGGGCGCTGCCGCTGGTGGTGTTGTCGAGTTGCGGCAGTGTCGACGGTGGGCCTGCCGGGTTGGCGCGCACACTGATCAGCGGGGGTGTCGAGCGGGTGCTCGTCATGCAGACGCGGGTGTCGGACCGGTATGCCACGCTGTTGGCGAAATCGTTCTACGCCATGCTGTCCGCGCATCCGGCCGGGTCGGTCGCCTTCGCATTGGGGCAGGCGCGCCGGGCCATCGAGCAGGAGCGGCTCGCCGACGGCGCATCGGTTCCGCCCGAATGGTTCGTGCCGACGCTGCTCACCGGCGTCGCGGACCGGCCGCTCTGGCATCCGACGGCATCGCCGCGGCCGCTCGGACGCCGGACACAAGCGCCGAGCGGTGCGACGGTGCGTGAGTTGCCGGTCGGATATCTGATCGGTCGTCGTGGGCCGGTGCGCGATATCGTCCGGATGCTCGACTCGTCGCGTGGGCGACCGGGGGTGGTGATCACCGGCATGGGCGGGCTCGGGAAGACGGCGGTGGCCGGTCGGGTGGCCGCGCGTATGCGCGAGCGCGGCTGGCACATAGCCGAACATGTGGGGCAATGGAATCCGTCCGCATTGTGCGACGCGGTCCGCACGGCGATCGAGGACGACCCGGCATTGCGCACGGTGTCGGACGCGCTCGCCCGCGACCGCGGGGAGCAGGCGCTGAAGCATGTCCAGCGGCTGTTGGCGGGGAGCCGGGTGTTGTTGCTGTTCGATGATTTCGAACAGAATCTGACCCGACCGGGCGGTGCCGAATTCCTCGATCCCGGTTTCGCCGAACAGTTTTCGCAGTTGTGCCGGGTTGCCGGCACAGGCCGATTACTGGTCACCTGTCGCTATCCCGTTCCCGGCGGTCTCACCGAGGTCGGCCTGACTCCGCTGAGCCCCGCGGAGTTGAAGCGAATGTTCCTGCGGCTGCCCCAGATCAGCGGTTTACGCGTGGACGAGCAGCGGCTGGTCGCGCGGACGATCGGTGGACACCCGCAGCTGATCGAATTCGTCGACGCGCTATTGCGTGGGGGCGACGGCACATTGCGACCGGTCGGTGAACGGCTGCGCCGGTTGGCCGACGAACACGCCGTCGATCTCGGCCAGGACCGGACGCTGTCCGAGAGCCTCGATACCGCGGTGGTGCTCGGCACCCGCGACATCCTCGTCGACGCGCTGCTCGACCTGCTCGATGCATCCGAGCGCGAACTGCTGCTACAGATTTCGCTCTCGCGGACGCCGCTGCGCGATCTGGATATCTCCCATACCCGCTTCGGTGCCGACGCGACGCGAGACCAGCGCCGCGAAGTGATGGCGGCCATCGATACGTTGCTCAGGCTGACGCTGTTGACCACCGATGACGACCGATATCTCGTGCACCCGTGGGTCGCCCAAGCCCTCGATGCCCACCAGGGCACTGATCGTATACTCCGCCACAACCGCGCCCACGCGATGCGGATGGCCCGAATCTCGGCTGGTTTCCGGGACTTCGACGACTACAGCGAGGCGTGCGGACATCTCCTGGCCGCGGGTCGGTACGCGGAACTCACCGAACTCGCCATCCCCTTCTGCCGCGAGTTGGACCAATTGCAGGTCGCCGCCCTGCTCGGCGAGATCATGCCCACAATGCCGACCGAAACTCCCGGCTATCTCGAGCTCGGTGCGCGCGAAGTGCGCGCGCTGCGCCGGACCGGGAACCTCGGTGCCGCAACCGATCGCCAGCGTGCGCTGGTCGAGGTGCAGCGGGCCCGCGTGCAATCGGCCTCGGGCAGTGCCGATGCCCGACGCGCGCTGGTCATCGGGCTGGACACGCTCGGTGAACTCGCGATGCTGGCCGGAAATCTCGGCACGGCGCGCGAGCACTACAGCCGATCCCTGCGCACCGCACGGCATCTCACGAATACCCACCCGCACAATGTCGATATGCAACAGGTGCTCAGCCGCGCGCTGGAGAGCCTCGGCGATATCGCCGTGCGCACCGGTGATCTCACGGCCGCCCTCGCCCACCACACCGAGGCACTGGCCATTCGACGCTCCCTCGCCGACAACGACCCCACCCGCGCGGACCTGCACCGCGACCTCGCCAATGCCTGCACCCGACTCGGCGACCTGGCGGTGCTGACCGCCGATCTCGACGGCGCACATTACCTCTACACCGAATCGCTCACGCTGCACGGCGGTCTCATCGAATCCGGCCCCGACGCCGTCGAGTCCCGCCGCGGCCTGGCCATCGCGCACGGCAAACTCGGTGACCTCGCCATGCGCGCGGGGCACGGCGAGACCGCGAGCAGGCATTACTTCGAAAAGCTGCGCATCAGTGCCGAACTCTCGCTGGCCGATCCGGGCGATACCGAGATCACCCGCGATGTCGCCATTGCCATGCAGCAGATCGGCGACACCTCATTGCTGTACGAAACTCCCGAGGATGCGTTCACCTTCTTCACCGAATCTCTGGCCATCCACCGCGAACTCGCCGAGAAGGATCCCGGCAATGCCGAATACCACCGCGATCTCGCCATCGCACTCAACCGATCCGGCGATGTGGCACTGCGACTCGGCGAACTCACCACGGCCTCGACCCACTACACCCAAGCCCTCGCCATCCACCGCGGCTTCGCCGACGCCGACCCTGGCAATGCCCGAAATCAGCGCGACCTCAGCATCTCCCATGACAAACTCGGCGACTTGGCCGTCCGCACCGGCGATTATCTGGCCGCCGACCACCACTACACCCAATCCCTCACCCTCGCAAAACAACTCGCGACCGCCGACCCCACCAATACCGAAAAGCAGCGCGACCTGAGCATCTCGCACCATCAACTCGCCAGGGTCGCCGCCGCGACCGGCGCCTTCACTCTCGCCTTTCGCCACAACACCGAGGCACTCACCATCGCCCGCCGCTTGGCCACCGCCGACCCCGAGAATCTGCAACTGCGCCGCGATGTCGGTCTGATCCTGTGGGCGATCGGGGATGCCGCCGAACGCGAACACGATTACGACACCGCCGTCGAGGTCTACCGCGAGGCCCTCGCGATCGCCCGGGACATCCTCGAAACCGATCCGGCCAGCCCCCGCGCCCTCCGCGATATGGAATTCGCCTTGGCCAACTTGGGGCGCGTGGTCGACATCGTCGACGCGAACCCGCTGGGGTCGACCCGCATCGATGCCCTGCTCGAACAGGGGAAGACATTCCTCCGGCGCCTCCTGCCGCCGGCGTAATTCCCCAGGTAGTGGCCCTCTCTGTAGCACTAGGTGCGCTGTCCGCTGTAAAGTCTGCTGTATGACGGTGCGCCTGAATATCTCGATGGACGACGATCTCGCGGCCCGTCTCCGTGCGGCATCCGACGATAAGCTGAGCGACTACATCGCCAAGGCCGTGCGCAGGCAGTTGCTCGAGGATGAACTCAGGGCACTGCCGGACAGCACCGGGACCGAATGGGTCAAGGACGCCGAGCAGAGCGCCGAACAAGTATTGTTCGGCCGTGCCAGCTGAACCCACGCACCAAGGCCAGATTTGGAATCTCGTCAGCCGGATCTCCGGGCGTCGCGCGACGGTGGTGATCGTGGATTCCGATGTGGTGATTCGGCAGCGGCCGATGTTGGTCGCCGCGCCGGTGCGTGAGGCTCGCGAAGTTCCGTCACGCCATCAATTGCTCACCGTCGCAATGCCGGAGAGTTCGCACGTGATCGCGCTCTACGACATCGCCATCGTGCCGAAGGACAGTCTCACCGAGCAGATCGGCGATCTGACCTCGGAGGTGCTCGAGCAGGTAAAGATCGGGCTGCGGGCCCGATTCGACCTGTGAGTCATGGCGAACAGGGGCAAACCGGACGCGGCCACGCCGAATGGGGGTCGGTCTCGACACCCGCGACCGACCCGCTACTACCCTGTTCCCGGTGACCGACTCCGTTGACGGCCTGCCGTATGCCGCGCCCGCGCTATGGGATGAGCGGTTGCGGCTGTTCTCATTCGCCACGGCCGAGAAGCGCGCGGAGTATCTGTGGGTGCTGCGGGCGTTCGACAATGCGCGCGCGGCGTATGTGGTGTTGCTGCACGCCGACGATGTCGCGACCTGGATCGAGCGCAGTTCGGCCGATGCCCCGCAGCTGACCGGCGCGGAGATCGGGCCGCTGTTGGATCAGCTGCACCAGTGGGGTGTGGTCGAGCGCAGCTATGACGGCACGCGCGCCGCGACGCTCGCGGAATATCGGAATCGGCACTACGTCTATCAGCTGACACAGGCCGGATTCAAGGCATATCGGGCGGTCGCGGGTGTGCTCGAGGCGCGGCTGGACGAGGCGGCGCTGTCGCGACTGGTGCTGCCCGAACTGCTCGCGGATCTCAATACCCTCGCCGAGGCGAACAAGGCAGGTGATGCGGAGCGGGTGTACCGGACGCTGCGCCGCCTGGATGCCGCACTCTCGGATATGGCGGCGCGGGCCGCGCACTTCTACCTCTCGCTCGGCGATATGGTCCGCACCACCGAGATCACCCCGGAGTCGTTCCTGGCGCACAAGGACGCGCTGCTCGCGCACATGCGCGAATTCAGCATGGATCTGGCGCGTTTCGCGCCGCGCCTGGCCGCGGCAATCGGTGAGATCGAGCAGACCGGCGTCGCGGAACTCATCGAGCGGGCGGCGCGCTGTGACGAACGGTTGCTGCTGAGTTCGGCCGAGCGACAAGCGGATTGGCGGGCGCGCTGGCAGGGGCTGCGGACCTGGTTCGTCGCGACGGCCTCCGATGTTCCCGGCGAATCGTCGGCCACCGAGGCGGATCGGCTGCGGGAGGCGACCATGAGCGCCATTGCCGCCGTGCTGTCGCTGCTGCGGCGGGTCACCGATTCACGTAAGGGCGGGGTGAGTCGCGAATCGGCGCTGCGGCACCTCGCGGGCTGGTTCACCGCCGCACCGACCGCCGACAGCGCGCATGCACTTTTCGATGCCGTCTTCGGTCTCGGCAGGCCACGCCACATTTCGCTGGAACATCCGGATGCGGACCTGATTCCGGCAATCCGCTCCTGGTGGGAGGCACCGCCATTGGAGATCTCGCGCACCCTCGCCGAAACGGGCAGGCCGCCGCAGGCCGGAGCCCCCGCCCGAATTCAACGCAATGATGCGGGAATTCGCCGACTCCGCGAGGCACAGCTCGACGCGCAGCGCGCCCGCGCCGAGGCCGCCGAATCCCTGGCTGCCGCCTCGGTGCACGAGCGCGTCCTTGACGAACGGGAGACCGAGGTGCTGCTGCGCCTGCTCGACGCCGCGTCCACCGCCTGGGTTCCGGTGAGCGGCCGCGTCGAGGGCACCACCGGCATGGATAGCGGTGTCACCCTGACCGTCTCCGAACATCCGGGTTCGACGGTGATCCGCACCGCACGCGGGCTACTGCATTTGAACAACCGCCGCCTCGAGGTGAAGCAGTCGACCCGCGGGCGGCGCGCATGATCAACGCCCGCCGCATCGATTCGCTCGCACTCGACAACTATCAGCGTGCCGCCCGCGTAATCCTGGCCAACCACCTGGTCACCCGGACCTATCCGGACCGGATCGCACTGCCGCTGATCCGGCGCTGGGCCACCGAACTGCGCGAGGATCTGGCCGAATTGTTCGGCTACCGGCTCGAGGTCACCGAAACGACGGCCCGAGTCTTCCCGGTCATCGATCGACTCGATTCGGGCAAACCGGCCCGCTCCGTCACCGAGCGCGTCTTCGACCGTCGTCGCTACGCCTATCTGGCCTTGGCGCTGGCAGCCCTCGGCCGCGCCGGCGATCAGATCACATTGTCGGAGTTGGCCGATCAGGTCGCCGCCTTTACCGGCCGGGTCGACGGCCTCGAACTGTCACCCGACCGCGCCGCCGATCGCGATGCCTTCGTCGATGCCGTCGGCTGGCTCGCGCATCGGGGTGCGCTGACTCTGGCCGATGGTGATGCGGGTGGCTGGGCCGCTGATCCGGAGGCGGGTGAGGCGCTATACGACATCGACCGGCCGGTGGTTTTCGCGCTGTTCCGACCGCCGCGCGCGCTGCAGCATCTGCACAGTGTCCGTGGTCTGTTGACCGAGGCTGCGCTCGCGCACGGTCCGGCCGCGAATGCGCAGGCCGCCGATGCGGCGCGGCGGGTGCGGCGCAGTCTCGTGGAGCGTCCGGTGGTGTACGCCGAGGATCTGGCATACGACGAACGACCGCTGTTGCTGCAGGATCGGGTGGTCGCCGATGTCGAACAGTTCACGGGGCTGCGGGCCGAACGCCGCGCGGAGGGCGTCGCATTGATCGATGTTTCCGGGCGTCTCTCCGATGTCCGTTTTCCGGGCACCGGCACATTGGCGCAGGTGGCGCTGCTGCTGGTCGGTGAGATCGCCGACCGTGTCCTGGACATCGACAATCCGGTACCGGTGCGTCCCGGCGCACCCGATCCCGCCGTCGCCCTTGCCGAGCAGCTCGACGGCGCCATCCCCGAGTCCACCGTATTCGTACCGCTCGCCGATCTCCCATCGACCGATCCCGAAGTGGTGGAAGAGGTTTCGGATCCCGATGCGGAGGCGATGGCGTATGTGCGCGCGAGGTACCCGTTCGTCGAAGCGAGCTGGGTCGGCGAGACCGTGCAGGCGCTGACCGACCGCTACGGTGTCACCTTCGCCGCGCAGTGGCAGGCGGATGTGCCCGGGCTGGCCAGAGAGGTCACCGCCCTGCTGGAGCGACTGCGGCTGGTCCAGGTGGTCGAAGACGGTCTGATAATTCTGCCCGCACTGGCTCGCTACCGCGGTGCGGTCGTCACTGTCCGCACCAGGCGGGCCGCCGAATTGTTCGTCACCGCCTCGGACACGCTCAGGGCCGACAGCGTTGGTACGGAAGGGATTTAAACCATGTCGCTCATCCATGGCGGAGTGCGGTTCGTCCCGACCCGCGCCGGCATCATCAATCTGTGGGATTACCGCGACCAGGAATACTGCTTCGCCGACGGCAGGCTGGTATTGCGAGGACCCAACGGTTCCGGTAAGACCAAGGCGCTCGAGGTGCTGTTCCCATTCGTGCTCGACGGCCGGATCGAACCACGCAGGCTCAATCCGTTCGCCGGTGAAGAACGCACCATGAAGTCGAACCTGTTGTACCGCAAGCAGGAATCCGCGTATTCGTATGTGTGGATGGAGTTCGCGCGCGGTAAATGGGACGACCCCGAGGTCGTCACCATCGGCATCGGTATGCGCGCCACCCGGTCCTCCGACAAGGTGACCCGCTGGTACTTTGTCGCCGACGGCCGTGCCGGCGTCGACTTTTCGCTCATCGGGCCCGACGATCGGCCGCTGACCCGCAAGCAGTTGGCCGAGCAGATCGGGACCGACGCCATTGTCGATCGACCGGTCGAGTATCGCAATGCGATCGACGCACGCATGTTCGGTCTCGGCACCCAGCGCTATGACCAACTGATCAATCTCATCCTCACGCTGCGCCGTCCCCAGCTCGCGAAAAACCTTGATCCGCGCGGACTTTCGCAGGCACTCACCGATGGTCTGCGCCCGCTCGACGAGCAGCTGATCCTGGACGCGGCGCGTTCGTTCAGCGATATGGAGGAGGTCGGGCGCACCCTGGAGGGGCTGGTCCACGCCGACACCGCCACCAGGTCGTTCGTCCATGTGTACGGTAAATACCTTGCGGTACAGGCGAAGACCGATGTCGATCAGGTACGGACCCGACTCGATGCGGTGACCCACGCCAGCACCGCACTGTTCGCCGCCACCGCACTGCGCGAACGTCGCGAGGGCGAACGCACCGCCGCCGAGGCGCGCGCCGCCGATGCCGACCGCGCCTACGAACAGGCACTCTCCGACCGGGAAACTGTGCAGCGCTCCAGCGCCTACGAGGGCAAACAGCAACTCGACGATCTCGCCGACGCGGTGCGCCGCCTGGAGACCTCGGCGGGTGTGCACAAGGATAAGGCGCTCGCGGCCAGGCAAACCCTCGATCAGCGCGGTCAGGAGGCCGAACGCGCCAAGGCGGCGGTACAGAATGCGGCCGCCGCGCTCGCCCGCGGCGAGGACGAATTGCGGGCTGCCGCCGAAGAGGCGGGCATTACCTGGGCTGGATCGGCCGACCAAGCCCGTGGCGATCAGCTGACCGCCGCGGTTCGTGGACATGCCGAGGAACGCGACGCCGACGTGCGCGCGGTGCGCAACGCGCTCGGTCTGATGGATTCCGCTACGGCCGAACGGAATCGGGCCGAACAGCTGGCCGAACGGGCTCGGGCGCTGCGCGAATCGGCCGCCGCCGAGGTCTCGGCCGCCGAGGCGGCCGTTGTGCTGGCGCGCACCGAAGCCGCCGGTGCACTGCGCGCCTGGTGGGATGCGCATCGAGAGGTGTACTCCCCCATTCAGAAAGGCCTGTTCGAAGCGCTCGACACCGCACTGGCCGCTGCCGGCTCCGATGAGGCGGCCGGTGTGGCCGAGGTTTTGGCCGAACGCGCCGAACCGCTGCTCGACGACATCCGCGCCCGCCGTCAGGAAGCACGCGCCACCGCCGCGCTGGCCGGTGACCGGCTGGTCGAACTCGATGCCGAACGCGAGGAGGTCGCGGCCCAGCGTGACGAGGCCCCGCCGGTTTCGGCCGCTCGCGCGCGGAATGCGCAAGGCCGTCCGGGTGCGCCCCTGTGGCGACTGGTCCGTTTCGCTGATTCCGTGACACCAGCGCAGGCCGCGGGCATCGAGGCCGCTCTGCACGCCGCGGACCTGCTCGACGGTTGGGTCTGCGCGGAATCCGAACGGCCGGAGTACACCTCCGACCAGTTCCTGGTTCCATTGCCTACCTCGGCGCGGCCGTCCGGGCGCACGCTGGCCGATGTCCTTGTCGTGGAGGATGATTCGGCCGATCTCACGGTGCCGAAACAGGTCATCGCAGGCGTCCTGGCCTCCATCGCCCTGTACGACGAGGACTCCGACCTCGGCGCCGGAGTCGGCGTGAGCACCACCGGCGGTTTCCGCCAGGGCATTCAGGTTGGCCGCCACCACAAACCCGATGCCGAATTCATCGGCGCGACCGCCCGCGCGAAGCGCCGGGAAATCCGGCTCGCCGAGTCGGCCGCCGCAATCGAGTCCACCGAGGAGACACGGCGGCAGGCACAGGTCGCCGAGTCGGCAGCGAGCGCCGAATTGGCGCGAATCTCCGCCGCCGCCAAGGCACTACCGCGTCCCTCGGCCGTCACCGCCGCCCTGCGCTCGGTTTCGGAAGCCGCCGGCATGATGCGCTCGCGCTCCGAGGCCGTCGCACAGGCCGAACACGACCTCGATCAAGCGGTCGCTGAGGCGTCGACCGTCGAGAAGAAGCTGCGCTCGGTCGCCCAGGCGCACCGCACACCGCGCGATGCCCGCGAGATCGATGCCCTCGCCGCCGCCATCCGGCACTTCGAGAACACCGGAACGGGCCTGTTGCGCTTGCGTGCCGACCACGAACGGGAGCGCGAACGCGAACGCGAGGGTTCGGACCGCTTCGACGAGGCCCGCGATCTGGCCGAGGCCTTCGCCGAAGAGGCCGAGGCCGCCGATGCGGGCTACCAGGAGCAGCTGCGCAAACTCGAAACCCTGCGCGAGGCACTCGGCGCGGGCGCCGCCGATATCGATCGCGAACTCGAACAGGCACGCGCGAAGATCGAGGCGACGCGGGCCGAGCAGAAGGCCGCACGCAAGGCGGCAAATGAGGCGATCGAGGCGGTCGGTGACGCGGAGGCGGCCTACCGCACCGCGCACGAGTCGCTCGGTACCGCGCTCACCGAGGTCCTCGCCGATGTGAAAGCCCTTGCGCCCTACGCCCAGCCGGATCTGCTCACCCTGCTCGGCGCACCTGCCGACAGCCGCTGGCCGAGCAGCGATGCCGCCTGGTCGACGCCCGAACAACTGCTCTACCGCATTTCGGCGGCAGGGCCGCAGGTCGAACCCCAGGTGCTGCCGGATGAGGTAGCCGAACTCTTCGTCAATTTGACCGCCGCAACGTCGTCCGTGCGGGCGGGTGAGGCGGCCCGCAAATCCACGCGCAGTGCGGTGACCTCCGCACTCCAGGAATTCGATGCCGCGCTGGCCGCTTCCGGCCGCGACTACCGGCTGCAATGGGATGCCGCGGACGGCCTGACAGTCGTTCAGGTACAGGATGACAACGGGCTGTCGGCCCTCGCGGATTTCGCCACCCGCATCGACGCCGCCCGCCGCGACCAGGAATTGCTGCTCACCGACGCCGAACGCCGGATCCTCGAGGACGCACTGCTCACCGGCCTGGCGCAGCAGATCCATGAGCGCACCAGAGATGCACGCGATCTCATCGCCCGCATGGGTGCGGAAATGAAGCAGCGCCGCATGTCCTCGGGCAATACCATCGGCGTGCACTGGGTGCTGTCCGATTCACTCTCGGATGCGGCCCGGGCCATGTGCAAGCTGTTGGATCGCGACGCCTCCTCGCTCGTCGCCGATGATCTGGCGGCCATCCGCGCGCACTTCGCCGCCGAGATCCGGGCCGCGCGTGCCGCGCATCCGGAGCGTTCCTACCCCGAAATCCTGGGTGCGACACTGGACTACCGGACCTGGCGGGTGTTCTCCTTCACTCTCATCTCCGCCGACGGCAGCGAGGACAAGCTGACGGTGGCCAGGCACAGTGCGCTCTCCGGCGGTGAGCAGTCGGTCTCGCTGCATCTGCCGCTGTTCGCCGCCGCGCACGTCATGCTCGACTCGGCCGATCCACAGGCGCCGCGACTGCTCGCGCTGGACGAGGCGTTCGCCGGTGTCGACGACAACGGCCGCAGCGAATTGCTCGGCCTGAGTGTGCAATTCGACCTCGACCTGTTCATGACCGGCTACGACCTGTGGATCACCTACCCGCATGTCCCCGGCTGCGCGCATTACGATCTCGCGCATTCGGCCGCCGAGAGCACCGTCAGCGCAACGCTGCTGGTGTGGGACAGCGGCGATCTGCTCGCCGAACACGATGGGACCGATCTCACCACCGCGCTCGGCTCCCCCAACCGCCGCCGCGTCCCGAACTCGATCGAAGGCGGGCTGGCGCTGGACAATATGCCGGGCAGCCCGGCACCGGTCGGCTGAGCCACACACCCGGCCGATTCGTGCTCGGTCGCGGCACGGCCCGAACAGATGCGCGCCCGCCGCCGGAACGCTGACGTCGTTCAGCACTTTCGCGGCCGGCTTCGGCGCACGACCGATCGGCGGTATGCTCTTCGGCCACTTCGGTGATCGCCTCTGGGCGCGCCTACCGCTCACACCGCACCGTCGATCACCGCTGGCAACACACCGGCGAACGCGAGGACACGGTGCTGTCCGAACGGACGTCATTCACATAGCTTTCCACATATTCACAGCACAAAAAATCACCAATGTCCGAAACATCCTGTGCCACGCCCGATTTGTCGCAGCGGAAATCCGTCTGTCCACAATCTATTCCAGTGTTGTGGATCACGATCAACAATCCCCAGCAACCCCCGAGAAACCGGAAACTACCGCGCCTTCACGAGTTTCACGACCTCGCCGGAATCCCCACCGTCGACGAATTCGACCCACACGCGATCCCCGGTATGCAGTGGCGCATAGGACTCGATCACCGCATCGCGCACCACGAACTCCTCGCACGACTCGGTCGTCACGACCCCGAAACCGCCGTCCCGATCGGCAACCCAGCGCCCCACGATCGCCCACATGCGACGCGACCCTATTGCATCGCAAGCCTTTCCGCTGCGACACGAGCGCCCCACAGATGCAGAACGGGCAGCTACCGCACACCAATCAAATGCGATAGCCACCCGCTATAATGTCGAAAGGCTATGATTCAAGGGCGCAGAGAGTCCGAACCGCGGATCGCTTCGGCCGCTTCACGATTGCGGTCGATGCGCTCGATGATCTCCGGGCCGTGCGCCCGCGCGTAGGCGATGGCGATCTTGATTCTTCGGGAGTGCAGATCCGATTGCTGGCTCAGGACAGCGATACGGCGTTCCTCCGGACCGTCCAGCTCCTGTAGGCGCGCAACGACTTCCCACACCTCCGGTCCCGCGGCCAATGCCGCGCGGCGGTCGGAGATGGGGCCGCGGAAAACGATTCCGGGATGGTCGAGTTGATCGAAACCCTCTCGGATCAGGCGGTTGAGTAGTGTGGTGGAGCTGGTTCCCTCACGAGCGGCGCGTTCGGCCAACCGACGGCTGGCGGATTCCGAGATACGAAACGACGTACTCATTGCCCTCCTCGACCTCCATCGACACCGGTGCAGCGATGTACCCCTGATCAAGAGTGCATCGCTCGGCGGGATTGTTACCCCGGCGAACGGGGTGACAATCCGGTGTCCGGACATGCGCCCTGATGGCCGACCTGTTTCGAGCGACCTGCAAGCAGTCGCCAGCGGCCCCCGTTCAGACGCGTTCCTTCGAGCGGGTGCGCACCCGCAACGCAATCGGCTTCTGCGTTTCCGCGAAGAAGTCGTTGCCCTTGTCGTCCACCACGATGAATGCCGGAAAATCTTCGACCTCGATCTTCCAGACCGCCTCCATGCCCAGCTCCGGATACTCCAGTACCTCGACGGATTTGATGCAATCCAGTGCCAGTCGCGCCGCGGGACCGCCGATGGAACCGAGGTAGAAACCGCCGTGTTCCTTGCACGCCTTGGTCACCTGGGCCGAGCGATTGCCCTTGGCCAGCATGACGAACGACCCGCCCGCAGCCTGGAACTGATCGACGTAGGAGTCCATCCGGCCCGCGGTGGTCGGGCCGAACGAACCAGAGGCGTAGCCCTCGGGCGTCTTCGCCGGGCCGGCGTAGTACACGGCCATCTCGCGCAGATATTCCGGCATCGGCTCGCCCGCGTCGAGGCGCTCCTTGATCTTCGCGTGTGCGATGTCGCGGGCGACGACCAGCGGACCGGTCAGCGAAAGCCGGGTCTTCACGGGGTATTTCGACAGTTCGGCGCGAATCTCCGACATCGGCCGGTTCAGGTCGACCGCGACCACATCGCCGCCGAGGATGGAGTCGGTCTGCTCGGGCAGGTAGTGCGCGGGCTCGCGCTCGAGCTGTTCCAGGAACACACCCTCCGGTGTGATCTTGGCCAGCGCCTGCCGGTCGGCCGAGCAGGACACCGCGATGGCGACCGGGCAGCTGGCGCCGTGCCGGGGCAGGCGCACCACGCGCACGTCGTGGCAGAAGTACTTACCACCGAATTGCGCGCCGATACCGAAGGACTGGGTGAGCTTGAAGACCTCTTCCTCCAGCTCCAGATCACGGAAAGCGTGTGCCGCGAGGGAACCCTCGGTTGGCAGGGTGTCCAGGTAGTGCGCGGAAGCGTATTTGGCCGTTTTCAACGCGAATTCCGCACTGGTGCCACCGATTACCACCGCGAGGTGGTACGGCGGGCAGGCGGCGGTGCCGAGCGAGCGGATCTTCTCGTCCAGGAACTCCAGCATGCGCGTGGGATTCAGCACGGCCTTGGTCTCCTGGTACAGGAACGACTTGTTCGCCGAACCACCGCCCTTGGCCATGAACAGGAACTTGTAGGACGGATGCGCGGGATCGCCCGCCGTGGAGTACAACTCGATCTGCGCGGGCAGATTGGTGCCGGTGTTCTTCTCCTCCCACATGGTGATGGGCGCGAGTTGCGAGTAGCGCAGATTCAACTTGGTGTAGGCGTCGAATACGCCGCGGCTGATCCATTCGGCATCGTCCACGCCGGTGAGCACACCCTCGGACTTCTTGCCCATCACGATGGCGGTGCCGGTGTCCTGACACATCGGCAGGATGCCGCCCGCGGAAATATTGACATTCTTGAGCAGGTCCAGCGCGACGAAGCGATCGTTACCGCTGGCCTCGGGATCATCGATGATCCGGCGCAGCTGCGAAAGATGTGCGGGCCGCAGGTAATGGCTGATGTCGTGCATCGCCTCGGCGGTGAGCAGGCGCAACGCCTCGGGTTCGACCTGCAGGAAGGTGCGGCCGTTGTGTTCGAAGGTGCTGACGCCGTCGGTGGTGATCAACCGGTAGGGGGTGTCGTCGGCGCCGATCGGCAGCAGATCTGAATAGCGGAAATCCGGCGCGGTCACGGACGCACTCCTTATTCGGTCCAAGGGCTGACGCACACCGCCGGGGCCCTGGAAGGCATTCGGCAGGCTGGTCACGAGTACAAGGAGCGTATCCAGTAATAGGAGGCCGACCGAGCTTAGGCAACCCTCACTCGATGCATCCCGCCAAAAGGTTGCACGTTCAACCCCAGCAGTGCTACCTCTCAGATCTGGCAGCTGTCGCGACATCATGCGGCGGGACAATTCAATGACATGTCAGAGTTTGGAGCGCTCTCGTGACCGATCCCCATTGGCTCGATGACATCGAAATGCGCGCATGGGTGGGATATGTGCGCACCAGGGACCTCATCGCCGCCGCGGTCGGGCGCGACTCATCCCGCGAGTCGAACCTCACCTACGTCGAATACTCGGTGCTGGCCTACCTGGCCGACGCACCGGATCATCGACTCACCTTCGCCGATCTCGCCGCCCAACTCGAATGGTCGCAGAGCAGGCTGTCCCATCAGATCACCCGCATGGAGAAGCGCGCGCTGGTCGCCAGGGAACCGATTCCGGACGACGCCCGCCGCACCGCCGCGCGGCTCACCCCGCGCGGCGCCGAGGTGCTGGCCACCGCCGCGCCCGCACATGTGCAGAGCGTGCGCAAACATATGGTCGACGTACTCGACCGCCAGCAATTGGCCGCCCTCGCCGATATCTACGACACGCTGCTCGCCCATCATCGAAGAGCCGCGGCTACCGAATAATCCGCCGGGTCAAGCCGACTGCACGGCCGGGTCCGGCACTCCCAATGCCCGCTCGAACCCGTCCGGCACCACCAGATCGCCCCGATCGAGATCGCCGATGCTGGTCTTGCGCAGTCCAAGCAGCGCCGAATCGATACCGCCACGCAGAATGTCGAGCACATTCTCGACACCGGCCTGCCCATTCGCGGCGAGGCCCCACAGGTAGGCTCGCCCGATCATGACCGCGCGCGCTCCCAGCGCGACCGCCTTCACCACATCGCTACCGCGGCGGATGCCGCCGTCGAGCACCACCTCGATCTGTGATCCGACCGCGTCGGCCACCACCGGCAGCGCCCGAATCGCGGCAGGCGTACCGTCCAGATTGTTCCCGCCGTGATTGGATACCGAGATGGCCGCGACACCGGCATCGACCGCGCGCAAGGCATCATCGACGCGCATCACGCCCTTGAGCATGACCGGCCCGTCCCACTGTTCGCAGATCCACGCCACATCCGCCCAATCCGGTGCGGGAGTGCCCATCCACTCTCCGTAGGCACCGAAGAAGCCGGGCGCCGGACCGCCGCCGACGGCCATATTCGGTGTGGTGAGATCCGGAATACGGCCGGAGCGAACATAAGTCGCGAGCCAGCGCGGCCGCGCCAGGGTCTGCGGCGCGAATGTCAGCATGGTCTTGAAATCCAGTTTCTCCGGGATCACCGGGCTGCCCCAGTCGCGCCCGTGTGAGAAGGACCAGTCCAGGGTCAGGATCAGACCGACCGCGCCCGCCGCCTTGGCGCGCGACATCCGCTGCAGGATCTCATCTTTCGAACCGCACCAGTACAGCTGGAAGAATGTCGCCGGATTCGCCGCGATGACCTCCTCGATGGACTTGCTCGCGAAGGAACTGAGCCCCATCGCGAGCCCGCGTGCCGCCGCCGCACGGGCCACGGCCACTTCGCCGTCCGGGTGCACCGCCTGCACGCCGGTCGGTGAGATCAGCACCGGCATCGAGAGCTGCTGTCCCAGTACGGTTGTCGACTGGTCACGATCACCGATCGGGCCCGCGCAGTGCGGTGCGAAGCCGAGTTCGGTGAAGGCCTGCTGATTTTCGTCGACGGTCTGGCCGCGCTCGGATCCGGCGATCAGTGCGCCGTACACCGACTTCGGCAGTCGTTTCTTTGCCCGCCGCTGCGCCTCGGCAACGGTTTCGAACCAGGGGTTCACGTGAGGGATCCTTTCGGGGAAGCCACCGGCCACCACAGCCGGATCTGTTCATCCAGGTCAGTGGCCAGTTGGGTGAGCAGTGCAGTGCCTTCGTCGGCATTGGCGCCCGTTGGGTCGCCGAGCACACCGTCGGCGCTCACCGCGCGCACACCCCCGGCGCGCAGCAGCGGCAAGAGTTCGGCGAGCGGCCTCGTATCACCTGCGACGGCGAGTTCGGTCCGCACCGCATCCGGGCGCAGCGCCAATTGCATCGAGGTCTCGGCGCGGCCCGCATGCGGATCACCCGGATAGCGCGGCATGAACACCCGCACGTCCCGGGATTCGGTACGCAGCAACGCCTCCGCTTTGCGCAGGGGCTCCAGATTGCCGCCGTGCCCGTTGACGAGCACTATGCGGTCGAAAGTATCTGTGGCCGAACGGCACAACTCGACGATCAGCAACTCCAGCGCGGCCCGTCCGATGGACAGCGTGCCCGCGAAACCCGCGTGCTCACCGCTGGCGCCATACGGAATCGCCGGTGCGATGAGCACATCCGACCGCAACTCGGCCAGCCGCACGCACAATGCCACCGCGATATCGGTGTCGGTGGACAGCGGCAGATGCGGTCCGTGCTGTTCGGTCGCTCCCACCGGCACGGCAAGCATCGCGCCCGTAGCCGCGCGCGCCCCGGACTCCGGCCAGGTCAGTCGTGCGGCCACGGTGTGTTCCGCGACACTTTCCACCATGCCGCGAGATTATCGTCAGTCACTGACATAATCAAGATCCGGCGATCGACGCCCATAATCGACAACCGTGACAGATGCCAAGGTGCGGGGCCGTCCACGCGGCACAACCAAGCGCGAACTCGAACTGATCGCCATGCGACTGTTCACCGAACAGGGCTTCGACGAAACCACCGTCGAGCAGATCGCCGCGGCCGCGGGTATCAGCGGGCGCACCTTCTTCCGTTACTTCCCCACCAAGGCGGAAGTGCTCTGGTATCAGTTCGACGCCGAGGTCGAGGCGCTGCGCGCGGCCTTCGCCACCGTACCCGACGAGGTGCCGATGATGACTGCTGTACGCCGAGTTGTAGTGAACGCCAACCGATATCGCGCCGAAGACGTGCCCGAACTACGCGTTCGCATGCAGCTCGTCGGCGGTGATCCGGCGATGGCCGCCACCGCGGGCGCACACTACGACGCCTGGGAGCGGGCCGTGAGCGCGTTCGCCGCACGCCGACTCGGCGTACCGCAGGACAACCTGGTCGCACTGGCGGTCGGCCGCACCACCCTGGCCGCGGCGCGCGCTGCCTTCGATGCCTGGCTTACCCGCGCCGATGCCGACCTCACGGTTTATCTCGACGAGGCGCTCGCGGCGCTGGCACGCGGATTCGCGCCGCCGAGCGAGAATGCGGATCTACCATCGAGCTAACGGCAGGTTTCACCGGCGACCGGGATGGGGTATGACTAGGCTCGGTATCGGCGCGCAGCCGAATGCACGACTATCCCGACAATCCCGTCGAAAGGGGCTGGAATTTCCATGTCCGAGGTGTCCATGAGCCTTTCGGCGGATTCCCTGCCCGTAGGACCGGTCGACAACCTGCTTCCGCAGCTGGTCGAACACCTGCGGCAGAACCGAACCGGGCTGCGTGAGGAGTGGGCGAGGCGCATCACCGAGGCCCAGCTGCTGACCGCGATGACCCCGGAGGAAATCTTCTCCGAGGCGACCTCCATGTACGACAACTACGTCGAGGTGCTCGTGACCGGTAGCGTCGAGGCGCTGCAGGCCTACGCACGCGATCTGTCCGAGCGCATCATTCCGAGAGGCGTCGACACCGACGAGGTCCTCGGCATCGTGCTGCTCCTGCGTGACGTGCTGGCCCGCTCGTTGTTCGAGAAATACCAGGCCGATTTCGAATTACTGAACGCGGTACTAGATGCCTACGAGCCCGCCGCGAACCGCATCGCGAGCACCGTGGCCATCTCCTTCGTGCAGGAGCGCGAGCGGGTCATCCGCCAGCAGCAGGAAGCCATTCGCGAGCTGTCCACCCCGGTGCTACAGGTGCGTGAACAGCTGCTCATCCTGCCGATCATCGGCGTGCTCGACTCGCAGCGTGCCCGTCAGCTCACCGAACAGCTACTGCGCGCCATCCGCGCAAATCGCGCGAAGGTGGTCGTCATCGACATCACCGGTGTACCCGAAATCGACTCCACGGTGGCCAACCACCTGGTGCAGACCGTCGACGCATCAGGCCTGATGGGCGCCAATGTGATCATCACCGGCCTGTCCTCCGAGATTGCCCTCACCCTGGTGACCATCGGCCTCGATCTGTCCAAGATGAACGCGGTCGGCGACCTCCAGGGAGGTATCGAAGAGGCCGAACGCTTACTCGGCTACGAGGTGACCCGAGTCACGGATCGAATGCTCACCGAGCGCGATGGGCGCTGATCGGGCCCACCTATGCCGGTTCCGATCCTCAAACAAGGCACCTATTTAATCGCGTCGGTCCAGTCAGCCTTGACCGACGCGGATACCGAGCGTCTCCAGGACGACCTGATGAAGCAGGTCAGCAGATACCGAGCACACGGGATCATCGTGGACGTCACCGCGATCGATGTGATGGATTCGTTCGCGGCGAGATCGCTCCGGACCATCGCGCACATGACGCAGCTCCGCGGTGCCGAAACGGTCATCGTCGGACTACAACCCGAAGTCGCGTTCGCCATGGTGCAGCTGGGCCTCACCTTCGAGGGCATGCACACCGCCCTCGACCTGGAAGAGGGCTTGGCGTGGCTGAACCGCAAGACTCCGGCCCGCCGCCAGCGAGATGGTCGTGACAGTGGCCGCTGAGAACTTGGTGATCGCGATCAAGGTGTCGGGTGACATCGTGATCGCACGTCAAGCCGGACGTGAGCTGGCGGCCAAGCTCGGTTTTTCGCTGACAGATATGACCATGATCTCGACGGCCATCTCCGAGATCGCCCGCAACATCACCAGTTATGCGGGCAGTGGTGAAATACGTTTGCTGGTCGATGACCGGGAGGGCCGGCAAGCCCTGGTCGTCCAGGCCTCGGACCGAGGGCCCGGCATCCGTGATATCGCCCGCGCACTCGACGACGGGTACTCCACCGGCCGTGGTCTCGGACTCGGCCTACCCGGCGCCCGCCGGCTGATGGACCGGCTCACCGTCGAATCCCCACCCGGACGCGGCACGTTGGTGGAGATGTGGAAGTGGGTACCCAACGGTGCATGAGGACGGGATCATCGGCCGGATCGAGTGGGCGGTGGCCGGCCGTGCCCTGCCCGGTCAGCGAGTCTCCGGTGATCGCGGAGTGGTCCTCGACGCGGGCGGCGGCGCGGTGCTCTTCGCCGTCCTGGACGGGCTGGGCCACGGTGCGGCGGCCGCGGACGCCGCCGATCGCGCAGCGCAGGTGCTCTCGGAGAACCGCGCCGAACCGCTGGACGTGCTGATGGTGCTGTGTCATCGGGCCATGGCCGATACCCGAGGTGCGGCAGTGTCTTTGGCGCTGTTCGGCGCATCCGATACCGTGCACTGGCTCGGCGTCGGCAATGTCGATTGCCGGATTCTGACGGCGGGTCCGGTCGGGCTCGCCATGCGCGCGACGGTCCTGATGACCGGTGGCATTGTCGGCTATCGGCTACCTCAGAACCTGCAGGTGCAGACCATTCCGGTGCGTCCGGGCGATCTGCTGCTGATGTCGACCGACGGCATCGTCACCGAATCCGCTGACAGCGGCATCGATCCGGCCAAATCCACCGCCGAGATCACCGCCGAAATCCTGGCCAGGCATGCCAAGGACACCGACGACGCATTGGTGCTCGCGGCCCGCCACCGAGGCGGCGTACTGGAGGCATCAGCGTGAACGGAATGCAGCGGAGCGAGCGAACAAAAGGCGCAGCCGCCATCGCGGTCATGGCGGAGCCGAGTGCCGGCGAGGCGGAGACATGAGCGCGGCACTGGCCGCATTTCTCGACGCCTACTCGGATGCGCTACGGCGGCATCTGAACTCACCGACGCAGGCAAGTCTCGGTGAGGGCTACGAACTCGGCCGCCGCGCCCTCATCGAGGGCATCAGCCTGCTCGATCTCACCGAAAACCATTACCGCGTTGTACAAGCCGCGGAATCGAGCACCGCGGACGCCAAACACGCCGAGACCGCACTGGAATTCCTGCTGCAGACTCTCGCTGCCCTGGACATCGCCACCCGCGGCTATATCGATGGCACCCGCCGCGCCGAACAACAGCGTTCGCGCATCGACGATCTCGCGGGACGCGACGCCTTCCGCACCGCCCTGGTGGAGTCGCTGCAGGACGGCTTCTTCGTGGCCGACGCGCGCGGCACCATCATCGAGGTCAACTCCGCCTTCGGCGCGCTGACCGGCTACGGAGCGTCGGAACTTCCGTTCCCGCTGCCGCATCCGTGGTCGACGCCGGAGGGGCCGCGCTATCCCGATCTCGGTAGCGAGGCACAGCGCTTCGTGATTCCGGTCAAACATCGCGACGGCCGCACGGTCTGGCTAGCGGTGAGCACCAGCGCGATGGTCGAACCGGAGAAGTACGAGCAGATCTTCGTCGGCACCATCCGCGATGTCACCGCCGAACACGACGCACAGGCCCGCGATCAGGCCGCGTCTCGACTGGCCACCGCGGTCGGTGCGGCGACGAGCGTGGTCGAGGTGCTCGCCGTCGGGCTGGACGAACTGCGACGCACCGTCGGCGCGGAAACCGCGGTGGTGATGGTGTGGCCCAACCGCAATACCGGACCGGAGACGTATGTCTCCGGGGCCGAGGGTGTTCCGGAGGGCTCGGTGCTCGATGCCCGTGCGCGGGCGCTACTGGATCGGGCTCGCCGCCGTCCGGCGCGCAGTCTGTTCGCGATTCCGGAGGGCATCGAGAGTTCCGAGGGCATCGTCGCACCGCTCGGTGAGACCGGTGATGCCGCACTGTGGCTGCGCTTCGCCGCGCCGCGCGCCATCAGCGCCGCCGACTGGACACTGTTCTCGCTGCTCATCGGACATCTGAGTCTGGCGGTGCAGCGAGCGCGCAACTTCGATCAGGCGCGCTCGACCTCGCTGACGCTGCAGCGCGCCATGCTCGGTCCGATCGAACTGCCGCCCCGGTTCTCGGTGCATTACGAGCCTGCGCTGCCGCCGTTGGAGATCGGCGGCGACTGGTACGACGTGGTTCCGCTGCGCGACGGCACCATCGGCGTCGTGGTCGGCGACTGTGTCGGACGTGGGCTGTCCGCGGCCGTTGTGATGGGCCAATTGCGTACGGCCGCACGGGCTCTCCTGCTGCGCGGCGCGGGCCCGGCGCAGTTGCTCGCGGAGCTCGACACCGTCGCGGGACGGATTCCCGGCGCGATGTGCACGACGGTCTGCGCCGCGGTCCTCGACCCGGTGCGCGGACTGGTCCGCTATAGCAGCGCCGGACATATGCCGCCGATTCTGGCCGATGTCGGCCAGCCGGGCCGATTGCTCGAGGGCGGGCGTGCGGTACCGCTGGCTACTTTCGATACGCCACGGCGTCCCGAGGCCACCACGGCGCTCACACCGGGTTCGACGCTGGTGCTGTTCACCGACGGCCTGGTCGAACAGCGCGGCGTCGACATCGATGACAGTTTCGCGAAGATCTCGGGCGTGCTCGCCGATACCGCGGGCAAGCTGCCGCGTGAGGTCGCCGATGCCGTGCTCTCCCGGCTGCGTCCGGCCGCGGGCTACGACGATGACGTCGCCATGGTCGTATACCGGCAACATCCGGCACCGCTGCGGCTGGCGATTCCGGCCAATGCGGATCAGCTCTCGGCCATGCGCAAGCGGCTCAAGGCTTGGCTCGCCGCCGCCGCGGTACCGCACGACCTCGCCTCCGATCTGATCGCCGCGGCCAACGAGGCCTGTAGTAACAGCATGGAACATGCCTACCGCAACGGCGGCGGCCCGGTCACCCGCGCGATCAGCTCCACGGCCGAACTGCTCGGCCGTGCGACCAGCGCCGCGGCGGCCACCACCGATCCTGGATTCGTCGAATTGACCGCCGAATGTGATACCCAAAAGGTCGTCATTCTGGTCGCCGACACCGGAACGTGGAAACCACGCTCCGCCGATCCGGGGCCGCGCGGACGCGGCATCGACATGATGCGGGCTTTGACGGAAGAATTGGAGATAGACCACAGCGGGCTGGGCACCCGCGTCCGCATGTCGGTAACGTTGCCCGCGATCAAATCCCCCGTAGCGAACCCACTGCGTGGCACGAACCGCCAGGTTTCTGGCTGAGGAATGCAGCGCGAAAGGCGGGTTCATGGCAGATTGTGATGATGTGACAAACAACTCCGGAGACGCGTATCCCCTGGCGGACACGATGACCACCACAGTCGAGGCACACGATGGCGCGACCGTGCTCACGGTTTCCGGCGAGGTCGATCTGGCGACCGCGCCAGCGCTGGAGAACACCATCGAGGCCATCCTCACCGGCAAACCGGCGGTCCTGATCATCGACCTGACCGGCGTCAGCTTCCTCGCCTCGGCGGGTATGGCGACTCTGGTCGCGGCGCATCAGCGGGCAGGCGACACGACGACCATCGTGGTGGTCGCGGACGGTCCGGCCACCAGCCGACAGCTCAAGATGACGAGTCTGGACCAGGTGTTCGCATTGCACACCACCCTGGCCGAGGCGCTGGCCGCACTCCGGTAGCACGGCCTGATTTCAACCGGAACCTTTCCGATCCCCCACCACCACTGTCACCACCACTGTCTTACGAGCGACGTTCGCGGCCAATTCTCGCGGCCGAGCGGTCGAAGCGCATGCGACGAAGTCGCAAGTCTCGACTGCTCGGCCGCGAGGCCCACCCGTCGCCCGACCACCATCCCTCATCGAATCGCTACGCGATGCTGACATGCCGGGCCGGGAACACGCAGCGCCGAAGGCGCTGCCATCAGACACAGAGTTCGCGCAGCTGCTCGATCAGCTTGACCCGCTCGGCCGGGGTCGCGGCCATCGGCGCCACATTCAGCACCGTGACACCCGCCGCACGGAATGCGGCGATCCGCTCCTTCACGAATCCGGCCGGACCGACCAGCGAGATATCCCGCACCAGATCGTCCGGGACCACCTTGACGGCCTCTTCCTTCTTGCCCGCCAGATACAGCTCCTGGATGCGGTCCGCCTCGGCGCCGTAGCCGTACTTGGTGGCGAGTGTGTGATAGAAGTTTTTGCCCTTGGCGCCCATGCCGCCGATATAGAGCGCCAGATGCGGTTTCACGAATTCCAGTAGCGGCGTGACATTCTCGCCGATGGCCAGCGCCGGCCCGGCGTAGACGTCCAGCTCGCCGAGGACCGGATCACGCTTGGCCAGACCGGCGTCCAGCGATTCGCCCCAGACTTCCTTGGCTTTCTCCGGTACGAAGAAGATCGGCTGCCAGCCCTCGGCAATCTCCGCGGCCAGCTCCACATTCTTCGGGCCCAGCGCGGCCAGCAGCACCGGAATGCGTTCACGCACCGGATGATTGATCAGCTTGAGCGGCTTGCCCAGGCCGGTGCCCCGGTCGGCGGGCAGCGGGATCTGGTAGTACTTGCCCTGATATTCCAGCCGCTCGCGACGCCATACCTTACGGCAGATCTCCACCAATTCTCTGGTGCGTCCGATGGGTGCGTCATAGGGGACGCCGTGGAAGCCCTCGATGACCTGCGGTCCCGATGCGCCGAGGCCGAGTACGTAGCGACCGTCGGAGACGAAGTCCAGGCCGGCGGCGGTCATGGCGGTCAGGCTGGGCGTCCGAGTGTAGATCTGCAGGATGCCCGAGGCCAGCTGCAGCCGAGTGGTCTTGGCCGCCAGATATCCGAGCGCGCTCACGGCGTCGAACGAGTAGGCCTCCGGCACGAACACGATGTCGAGTCCAGCCTTTTCGAGGTCGGCCACCTCGGCGGCCGCCTCTTTGAAGCCGCTCGAGTAGTTGATGCTCAATCCGATCCGCATAGCACTCAACCTAACCGCAGCTACGCACCGGCCGCGCACCGGCCACCCCGGCGCGAGCGGTACCGTATTCGCCGTAGTTCTCCACTGTCGTCGCAGGAAAACGAAAGGCCACCCGCCGTGTCGCAGCCCGCCTTCGCTGAGGCCACCCTCGCGCAGTACCTGACCGACCTGGCCGCGAAGGTACCCGCACCAGGTGGCGGCGCCGTCGCAGCGCTGCACGCCGCACAGGGCGCCGCACTGGTCGCGATGGTCGCGCGCTACACCACCCGGGCCAAGGATGCCGAGCACCGGCCGGTCATCGACCGGATCATCGAGGCGGCCGATGCGGCCCGCGAGCGCGCACTGGCCCTGGCCGATGCCGATGCCGCGGCGTTCACCGCCGTCGGCAACGCCTACAAGTTGCCGAAGGACTCCTCCGAGCTGGCCGCCGCGCGCAGCGATGCCATTACCGCCGCGCTGCTCGAGGCCGCCCGAGTGCCCGCCGCGGTCGTCGACGAGGCCGACGAGGTCCTCTCACTCGCCACCGAACTGCTGCCGATCGGCAATCCCAATGTGGTCACCGATATCGGCGCCGCCGCCGATGCGGCGCGGGCCGCGGCCACCAGCTCGCAGCTCAATATCGAGATCAACGTCCGCTCACTCAGCGCCGAACAGGGCGATAAGTTCGCCACGGTGCTGATCCGCATCGACGAGATCACCGCCCGCGCGGACGCACTGCACACCGACGTATTGCACGCCGTGCGCGGCTGAATTCGACCGAACAGTCGGATCGTTTGTTCGGTGTTGTGCCGGGTATGTCGCCCCTATATTGAAACCTGTGGACTCGGACGGCCGTTACAGAACCGGTACGTCGAGTTGATCATGAAGTCCTAGAATGGATTTCTGCGTCCCACACCAGCGTGAAGGGGTGGACAATGCGGAGCGCACTCAGATACCTGTTCCTCGCGACCACGGTCGTCGCCTTGGCGGCCTTCGGATCCGGAACGGCATTCGCCACTACGATTATCGAACCCAACGCCGACGCGGTCGCGACGATCGCCCCGTCGGCAGGCCAGGAAGTCGGCATCGCGGCACCTGTGACGATTCGATTCGCCAATCCGGTCGCCAACCGCGACCGAGCCGAACGACTGGTCGATATCCGAGCCACCGACCCACTGCCAGGCGTTTTCTCCTGGGCTAGTGATCGTGAATTGACTTGGACGCCAACGAGTTTCCTACCGGCCCTGGCGCCGATCTCGGTACAGGTCGGTAACGCGCGCACGGAGTTCCGCACCAATGCGGGCGTGGTGGCCGACGCCGATATGTCGGCGCATACCTTCACCGTAAGCGTCGGCGGTGCCCTCGCGCGGTCGGTGCCCGCATCCATGGGCAAGCCCGGCTACGAGACACCGACAGGTACCTTCCCGGTGCTGGAAAAGTTCCGTTCGGTCGTCTTCGACTCGCGCACCATCGGGATCCCACTGAGCTCGCCCGAGGGCTACGTCATCAATGGCGAGTACGCCGAACGCCTCACGTGGGGTGGCGTTTTCGTGCACTCCGCACCGTGGTCGGTGGATTCGCAGGGCTATGCCAATGTCAGCCACGGCTGCATCAACCTGGCTCCCGATGACGCCGCCTGGTACTACGAGACCGTCGGCGTCGGCGATCCGGTCACCGTGCACTGGTGAGCCGTAAACGATCCGTTTTCCTTCGCGACACCTCCCCCAATTTCATCACGGGCAGCAAACCTGGCAGTATCCTGCCGAGGTTGATACAACTGCGGGACACACGTGATCGTATGACCTGATGAAGGTGGGGCGATGGATCGACCGGATATGACCTCGCGGGCGAATTCAGGCCCGCAGCCGGGCGCTGCACCACAACCGCCGCTCGGTGCGCCGAGGACATACCAGCCGCCGAACCCGCCGAACCCGTTCCACCGGATCGGCTTCACGGAGGACAACGCGCCGACCGGGCCGATTCCGCGGATCCCGATCGACGGCGCACCCGTCGACACCGGTCCACTACGCCGCGTGCCGATCGACCGCGCCGCAACGCAATCCGGACCGCTGCCCCGAGTTCCGGTCGACCGTGCGCCGACGAATACGGACCCGTTCCGGCGCATTCGCGGTCAACTAGTCGCCGGGGGCCAGGATCCGATTCCCCGGGCTCCGATTCCCCGGGCTCCGATTCCCCAGGCTCCGATTCCCCAGGCTCCGATTCCCCGGGGCCCGATTCCCCAGGGCCCGAGGCAAACCGGACCGATACCGCGGATTCCGATCCAGGAAGGTCCCCCGCGTCAGCCCCCGGTTCCGCATGTCTCGATAGGCCAAGCGCCGACTGTGCAGGACGGCGCGCAAGGCTCACTGACGTTGCCGGAACCGATCCGTCAGGTGCCCGTCAACCGGAACCCGAGCTCTCCTGCGCCTGCCGTGCCGCGTCCGCATCCCCCGCAAGATCCGAATTGGTATGCACCTGTCGCCCAAGAGATGGACCAGCGCGCGCCGGTTCAGCGAGACCCCATGCGCCAGAACCCGATTCACCCAGGGACTTTCGACACAGAACACAGTCGGCAAGATCCGAACCACTACGCACCGGACCGATACGAGCACGACCTGGCGCGGCACAACCCGATTCAGGCAGCGGACGGGGAATCCGCGCAGTATGAGCTCGACTACGGAAGCGACTGGTCCGAATGGGTCGAGGACCTTCCCGCGGAGTCGAAACCGCCTGCGCCGGACTACTTCCGGCATGAGGATGCCTTGGCTGCGATGGTCGATCGGTCCGGTCGGAATCGCTCGAAGCGCCGGTGGATGCCGGTGCTGGTCGGGTCGGTCGCGGCGGCCGGACTACTCGTGGTGGCGTTCGTGCAGATTCGACCGGGACCGCAACCGGCGACGGTGGCCTCGTCCACGCCCAGCCAGGTCGCGGTCTCCGAATCCACATCCGCGGCACAGTGCCCGGCCGAGCGGGTCGGGGACACCATTACCGGCAACGGAGCGGGCGGGCTGGATTCCGGACCAGCTGTCATATTCGCGTTCCAGTACGCCTATTACGTCACCCGATCCGGTGTTGCGACCCGAGAGTTCGTGGCGCCCAACGCATCCGTTTCCTCCGCCGGGACGATTCAACAGGGCATCGATGGCATTCCGGCCGGCACCACGCACTGCATCAGCATTACACCGGGAGTTTTCGTCGGCCAGTACCTGGTGCAAGTGACCGAGCATCGACCCGATGCGACATCGACCACCTACAAACCCCAGGTCGTCACGACTGCACGCGTGGGCAACCAGACCCTTATCACCGCAATCGGCGCGGCCTGACCCGCACACTGGCGAATTCCACGGCGTGCTGCGCATGGCGGGCGGGCCGGTGCGCTTCAACGATCTGCGCCGTCGGCTCGATGGCATCACCCAGAACGCATCCTGAGCAACCTGGAGCGCGACGGACTGGTCCACCGCGCCGTCTACCCCACCGTCCCGCCGCGCGTGGAGTACTCGCTGACCGATCTCGGGGCCAGCCTCGGCGAGCTCAGCCACGCGATGAGAGTCTGGTCCGTGCAGCACCACAGCGAAATACTTACCGCCCGTGACGAATTCGACACGCGTGCGGCAACCGCCCCGAGACCCGTCTGAACGCGTCAGGCAGCTTGGAGGAAGTCGCCGCCGGAGGCCAGGGCGGCGTAGCGGCCATCGGAGCCCATGAGCTCGCGGTGGGTGCCGCGTTCGATGATCTGGCCGCGGTCGAGTACGACGATCTGGTCGGCGTCGCGAATGGTGGAGAGCCGGTGCGCGATGGTGATGGTGGTCCGGCCTTCGGACAGCGCATCGATGGCGGCCTGCACCTCCTGCTCGGTCCGGTTGTCCAGAGCACTGGTGGCCTCGTCGAGCACCAGGATCGGCGGATTGCGCAGGATCACTCGCGCCACCGCCAGACGCTGCTTCTCGCCGCCGGAGAACCGATAGCCGCGCTCGCCGACCAGCGTGTCGTAGCCGTCGGGCAGGCTCGCGATATGGTCGTGGATCTGCGCGGCCCGCGCCGCGGCGTACAACTCCTCGTCGGTCGCATCGGGTTTGGCGAAGCGTAGATTGTCCGCGACCGATGCGTGGAACAGGTAGGTCTCCTGCGAGACCACACCGACGGCGGCGGCGAGATCGGCAAAGGACAAGTCCCGCACATCGATTCCGTCGATCTCGACCCGTCCGGATGTCACATCGTAGAGTCGCGCCACCAGGTAGCCGAGTGTGGTTTTGCCCGAACCGGTTTCGCCGACAATCGCCAGACTGGATCCGGCGGGCACGCAGATGTCGATGTCCTGCAACACATCCCGTGTTCCGGATCCATAGCTGAAGCCGACGTGCTCGAAGCGGACCTCGCCCTTGACACCCGAATCCGGTACCGGCACCGGCGTTGTCGGTTCCTCGATATCCGGCCTCAGATCCAGGTATTCGAAGATTCGGCTGAACAGCGACATGGAACTCTGCACCTCCACACCGGTGTTCAACAACTGCACCATCGGCCGCAGCAGGCTCGTCTGCAAGGTCGTGAAGGCAACCAAGGTGCCGATCGAGACCAGCGGATGTCCGGCTGCCACGGTCAATCCAGCCGCCCAGTAGACGATCGCGGGCATCGCCGCCATGACGATCTGAATCGTCGACTGCCGCCACCGTCCGGCCATGCCGGATCGGATCTCCAGGTCCACCAGCCCGCGTGACTCCCGCGCGAAATCATCGACCAACGCGGGCGATCGGCCCATCGTGCGCCCGAGCAGAATGCCGCTCACCGAGAGCGATTCCTCCACGATCGCCGACATGCCCGCCAATTTCTGCTGCCGCTGTGCGGTGATCTTCCTGCGTTCGTCGCCGACGCGGCGGCTGATCCAGACGAAGAACGGCAGCATGATCAGCGAGACCGAGGTGAGCCGCCAGTCGAGGGCGATCATGGCGATCACCGAGGCGATCACGGTGGTGAAGTTCGAGACCAGTGAGGTCGCGGTCGAGGTGACCGTCGATTGCATGCCGCCGATATCGTTGGCGATCCGCGATTGCACTTCGCCGGTGCGGGTGGTCGTGAAGAACGACAACGGCATTCGCTGTAACTGCGCATACACCGTGGAGCGCAGATCGTGCATGACCTCTTGACCGACCGCGGTGGAAATATAGGTCTGGAGCACGCCGAAGATACTGGTGAGCGCGGCGACCGCGACCATGCCTGCGGCGAGGGCGGTCAGCAGACCGGTGCGGCCGTGCGGCAGGGCATCATCGAGTATGCCGCGCAGCATGAACGGCGATGCCAGCGCCACCAGTGACGACAAACCGACGAGCGCGGCGACGAGCGCCAGGCGCGCGCGATACGGGCGAAACAGCCGGATGATCCGGCGGAGTTGATGTGGGGGCTGCATAGGCCCCTCCTTTCCGTGGACTACGTCATGAAACTGAGCATGACTCATAATTGTTCCCAAAACAATGAGTTATGCTCAACAAATGGCTACCGCGCTCGATCCCGATCTCCCCGAGCTGTTCCTGCGCACCGCGAAACGCATCCGCCGCAACCAGGTCGCGCGGCTCGCTCCCCTGGGCATTACCCCAGGTCAGGCCCGTGCTCTCCGCATTTTCGGCCACCACGACGAGCCACTGCGGATGGCGGCAATCGCCGACCACCTCGGCATCGTGCCGCGATCGGCAACCACCGTCGTCGATGCGCTCGAAACCGCGGGGCTGGTCTCGCGCGCGCCCGACCCGACCAACCGCCGCTCGACCCTGGTGACGCTGACCGAGTCCGGCCGAGCCGCGCTCTCCCAGATGGCCGCTGCCCGCCGTGCGGCAGCCGAGGAGGTCTTCGCCGGCCTGAGCGCCGAGCAGCGCACAACGCTTCGCGAATTACTCGCCGCACTCGATTCGGGGGCCTCGGTCGGCGAATCCACTGGGACGAACATCTCGTTGACTTCCCCGCGGCCCCGAGGCTGAATTGGGACATGTTGGACTTGCCCGCCGGTCCGATTGCGTAGGTGCAGACCGGCATTGCCGCCGGAGACGGACCTACTTCCTGTTGCGCGGAGTGTTCGACGCCCCCGAATGCGCCGAAATTATCGGTACGGCAACAGATTCGGGCTTCGCACCGACCGGCGCGCACTATCCGGAATCTTATCGCAACAATGACCGGCTGGTCCGCGACGACCCGGCGCCGGCGGATATGCTGTTCAGCAGGATCGCCGAATTCCTTCCCGCGCGGCTGCATATCGGTGGCGCGCAGCGCCATCGGGGTCTGGGATACGAACGGCGGAGCTGTCGGGAGTGTACGTGCGCCCGCACCCGTCCGTGCGCCGACCGTCACCTCATCGGGCACCGTGATCAGCGGGGATGCCGAGGGACGGCTGCGCACCTGGAACCTGTCCAATTGATCCCAGCGGCTCGATGACGAAGCGCACACCGTTGCACTGAATCCGACTGCGTCACATGAGCCGATCCGACCGTAAACCAACCACCGGCGTAACCATCAACCGGCTCTACCCGAAGCCGCGCTGTTCGATTGGTTCGGCATCCGCTACTCGAGAATCCGAAGCCGATAACTCAGGCGGAGTGGGTGTATTCGGCGGCGGTTACTACGTGGCGCATGAGGAGGGCGGTGGTTACCGGGCCGATGCCGCCTGGCACCGGGCTGAGGGCGGCGGCCTTGCCGCGGACGGTTTCCGCGGCCACGTCGCCGACGATTTTGCCATCGGGAGCTTCGTTGGTGCCCACGTCGATGACGGTGGCGCCCTCGCGAATGTGTTTGCCGGTGACCAGGCCGATGCGGCCGGCGGCGGCTACCACGATATCGGCGGCGGAGGTGACGGCGGGGAGGTCGGTGGTGCGGGAATGGCAGATGGTGACGGTGGCGTTTTCGGCGAGCAGGAGTTGAGCAAGGGGCTTGCCGACGATATTGGAGCGGCCGACGACGGCGACATGCCGTCCGGCGAGCGAGATTTCGTGATGCTTCAGTAGTTCGACGACGGCCTCGGAGGTGGCGGGGACGAAGCCGGCGAGGCCGGAGGCGAGCAGGCCGAGCGAGAGCGGACTGACGCCGTCGACGTCCTTGCCTGCGGCGATGGCGGAGCTGACATCGTCGAGGGTGACACCGGCGGGCAGCGGGGTCTGCAGCATGATCGCGTCGATAGCGGTGTCCACGCTGCGGGCGGTGAGTTCGTCGCGGATCCGCTCGATGCTCGCGTCGGCACCGAGTTCGATGGTGTCGCAGGCGATTCCGAGACGTTCGGCAGCCTTGCGCAGCGAGTTCACGTACCACGCGCTGGCCGGATCGTCATTGGCCACGATCAGGGCCAGGCGCGGCGCGGTTCCGCTCGCGGTGAGCGCGGCGGCGCGCTGCTTGGTGTCGGCGTTGATGGCGGCGGCGAGTTCCTTGCCGGACAGCGAAACGGTATCCACGTTGTCACACCTTATCGGCTGCACCGCACGGCCGGTTTCGGCGGGCACCCCGCGCGCCGCCCGGTTCGCCAAGACGCCGGAAGCGAAGCGTGGCAATTACCCGACTATGGCTGTTACCAGTCGTATCGTGGTTGTGCTTGCCAATGGCTAACTGTCAGCTGACCTACCGAAACCCCGTTTCACGCGTGGAAAGGTGTCGACTGTAGTGAAGATCTCGAGGCATTGGAAACTATGGGTCGCTACCGCGTTCGCGGCCGCGACCATCACCGGACTATCGAGCGCACCCGCCATCGCGGCGCCGGAAACCGACGCCCTGTACAACTCCGCCCAGCGCGCCTTCACCGACGGCGACGATACCGCCGGCCGCGCCGAACTCCGACAGCTGATCGCCGCCGACCCGGCCGATGCCGAGGCCCTTTCGCTGCAGGCGATCTGGTCGCATTACGCCAATGATCTGCCCGCCATGGTCGATGCACTGGTCCGCCTCAATGCCGTCGACCCGGCAATGGCACAGGGGACCAATAATGTGCTCGGCGCAATCGGCGCCGCGGTCGCCACCCTGCCGAATCCGCTGCCCTCGATCGTCGGACCGCGGACCGGAATCGTGGTGCTCGGCTACGGCCTGCTCCCGGACGGTTCGCTGCGCCCCGAACTGGTGAACCGGCTGACCGCGGCGTGGTTGCAGGCGGTTGCCTCACCACTTTCACCGATCGTCGTCACCGGCGGAAACCCACAGAACGGGATCACCGAGGCCGAGGCCATGCGGGCCTGGCTGGTCGGCACTGGGCTGCCCGCATCCCGGATCAATGTCGAGAGCCGAGCCGGATCGACAGTGCAGAACGCACTGTTCAGCACCGAGATGCTACGCAATCTCGGCGCGAACAGCGCGGTCGTGGTGACCTCGCCGAACCACATCCGGCGCGCGGTCGCCGACTTCATTGTCGCGGGCACTCAGGTGGTCGGGGCGACCACCTCACTCGAGCAGTTGGTATCGCAGTTGCCGCCGCCTGCCAGGCAGGCGCAGCGCGGCATCTACCTGGACGCGACGCGGACGTTCCAGCTCGCGACCGCACGCTGAACGCGATGGGTCCGAGCGTGCTGAAAACGGCATAACTCGCGCAAATGTGCACGCTCGGACCCATCGCACCCCGTCCACACGGCACGATATCCCAATGACATCAACCGGATATGTGGTCGCGCAACTGCGCGCGGCGGGCTGTGTATTCGCCGAGGACGAGGCGCGGTTGCTCATCGCCGCGGCGGCGGAGACCGGTGCCGATCTCAGCGACCTGGTCGCACAACGGGTTTCCGGAACACCGCTGGAATACCTGCTGGGCTGGACCGAATTCCACGGCATCCGCGTAGCGGTCGCGCCGGGGGTCTTCGTACCGCGCCAGCGCACCGCCTTCCTCGTCGACGAGGCCGCCGAACTCGCCCGCGCCATGCCCGCGCACGCTGTCGTCGTCGATATATGTTGCGGCTCAGGCGCATTGGGTCTCGCGCTGGCACACACTCTTGCCACCGAAGGCCGCCCGATAGAACTCGCCGCCACCGATATCGAACCCGCGGCAGTCGAATGCGCCCGCCGCAACCTCACCCCGATCGGCGCACCCGTCTACGCAGGCGACCTTTTCGAGCCGCTCCCCCGTGAATTGTGCGGCCGAATCAATATCCTGCTCGCCAACACCCCGTACGTGCCATCGGAGATGATCGCCAGGATGCCGCCGGAGGCACGCGATTACGAACCACGCACCGCCCTCGACGGCGGACCCGACGGCCTGGATATCTTCCGCCGCGTCGTCACCGCCGCCCATACCTGGCTCGCGCCGGGCGGCCACCTGCTGGTCGAATCCACCGAAGCCCAGGCCAGGCCCTCGATCACCATTCTCGCCGCCCACGGCTTCACCGGCCGCATCGCCGAATCCGACGAGCTCTACTCCACCGTCGTCATCGGCACCAAGCCGGACATATGATTCAGATCACCATGCGCCGCCGACACGCGTTCTGAGACCGCTACTTCTCGCGACCGGCGAACTCGTCCATCGAGTGGTACACGCCAACCGAATTCAGGAACAGATCGCGCAGTTTGATCGGCAGCAGACCGGAGATCGCCTTGTTGAGCCGGGATGTCCACGGCAGGATCACCAGCGCAGTCCCCGCTTTCATTTCGCGCCACGAGGTGTCGACGACATCGTCCTGTTCGAGAATCGGCGTGAACAGGAAACCCTTTGCGCCATCGAACATTCCGGTATTGATGTAGGTCGGACAGACCGTGGTGATCCGCACATGGTCGTGGCCGGCCTGTTCCAGCTCGATGCGCACCGAATCCGACCAGCCCAGCGCCGCCCACTTCGAGGCCGCGTACACGCTCATGCGCGGATTGGAAACCAGACCAGCCGATGACGCGATGGTCATCACGCGCGCCGTGCCCGTACCGCGCACCATCGCGGGCAGGAATTCGAGCGTGATATACATCGGCGCAAGGGAATTGATCGACATCGTTTTATCGATATCGGCGCGATCGGTGGTCTCCCAGAAGTAGCTGTTGCCGCGCACAATGCCCGCATTGTTGATCAGGATGTCGATATCGCCGACGTCGGCGCGCACCGCCGCCGCTGCCTCGCCGATGGCGTCCTGCGCGGACACATCGACCACATAGTGATGGATGGCGACGCCGCGACCGGACAACTCGACCGCGGTCTCCTTCAGCGCGGTTTCGTTGATATCCCACAGCACCACCGCGGCCGCACCCTCACGCACCGCCCGCTCGGCGAACAGCTTGCCCAGGCCCATTGCCGCACCCGTGACCAGGACCTTCTTATCGGATACCGTGTCCAGTTTCATTCGTCCTCATCTTGACTTCGTCGTGAAATGCCTTTTGGCGCAATTACTTTTGGCGCAGCGCCTTCATGACGCCGAAATACAGCGTCATGGTCTTGGCCCACAGTTCCTCGGACATGCCGGGCAGCGGTGCGATCGGGAGCATCCGCTGCACCGCGATCGTCTGGGTGTCGATGTACTTCAACAAGCCCTCCGGCCCGTGCCGACGCCCGGTACCCGACATGCCGAGCCCACCCGATGGCGCGTCCGCACTGCCCCAGGCCGCGATGAAGCCCTCGTTCACATTCACCGAACCCGCATTGATGCGCGCGGCTACCCGACGACCTCGATCGACATCCTTGGTCCAGACACTCGCATTGAGGCCGTATGCGGTGTCGTTGGCCTGTTCGACCGCCTCGTCGTCGCTGCCGACCCGATAGATCGAAACCACCGGGCCGAAGGTCTCCTCGCGATACACCGTCATCCCGGGCCGCACGCCGGTCAGCACTGTCGGCTCGTAGAAGTACGGTCCGAGATCGGGACGCGCCTTACCGCCCGCCAGCACCTGCGCACCCTTCGCGACGGCATCGTCGACATGCGCACTGACGGTGTCCAATTGGCGCTGGAACGTCAAAGACCCCATATCACTGGCGTAATCGAGCGCACCGCCCACTTCGATCGCCCGCACATGCTCGATGAATTCGCCGACGAACTGGTCATAGACCTTGTCGTGCACATAGATTCGCTCCATCGACTCGCACAGCTGCCCCGCCGAGGCGAAGCAGGCCCGAATCGCGATCTTGGCCGCCCTGGAGACATCCGCATCGGCGAACACCAGCAGCGGGTTCTTCCCGCCGAGTTCGAGCGAATAGCCGATCAACCGCTCCCCGGCCTGCTGCGCGATGGTCCGACCGGTCGCGCTGGACCCGGTGTAGTCGACATAATCGGCGCGCGCGATCACCTCACCGCCGATCACCGAACCACGGCCGAGCACCGCCTGCCAGAGTCCGCGCGGCAGCCCGGCGCGCTCGGCGGCATCGATGGCCCACAGTACGGTCAGTGCGGTCTGGTTGTCCGGCCGCGCGACCACGGCATTTCCGGCGACCAACGCGGGCAGGGCGTCGGAGACGGCCAGCGCCAGCGGATAGTTCCACGGCGAGATCACCGCGACCACGCCCTTGGGCCGATGCCGCACATCGACCTGGGTCAATACCGGCAGCACACCACGCGGCTTGCGGGTGGCCAACAGCTTGTTCGCGACCGACGCGTAGTACCTGGCATTGATCGCCACATCCCCGACCTCGTCGAAAGCATGCGCTCGGGACTTGCCGGTCTCGGTCTGCACGATATCGAGGATGATGTCTTGTTCGGCCAGCACGATGTCGTGGAATTTCCGCAGCACCGCGACCCGCGCACGGACCGAGCGCCGCGCCCATTCTTGCTGCGCGGTGCGCGCGGTCGCGAAGGCGGTCTCGATATCGCCGGTCGAAGACTGCGGCAGGTCCGCGATCTTGCGCCCGGTCGCGGGTGCGAAGACCTCGACCGCGGGAGCAGCGCCCGCGATCGCACGATCTAGCAGGGGTTGCACCAGGGCCGCGGGCAGGGCCGTCGGTTCGGTCAGCTGGCGGGCGGTCGTCATTGTCGGCCCTCTCCTGGGTCGGGCGCCTGCGCTGGACGAGGCGACAAGCCGGGTTCGGCTATTTTCTGAACACTAGTGTTAGATTAATGCGGGTGCCGCGCCTCGTGTCAAGCTGTCAGATGTGGCACACAGACGGGTCAGGCTTCGAGTTGTGAGGCATCACCATGTCCACTGACGCTTCCCAGACGAACGGCGCGGCCCGCCGGGGCCGACCACCGCAGACCCAGGAGCAGGCCGAGGAGGTCCGCGCCCGCATCGTGCTCGCCACCGCGGCGGTATTCACCCGCGGCGGTTCGCGCGGACTCAGCGTCGCCCAGATCATCGAACAGGCCGGACTGGCCCGCCCCACCTTCTACCGCTACTTCGGCAATGCCACCGAACCGCTGCACGTCGCACTCGAGGCATCCAACGACGGCCTTGTCGACGGCATTCGCACGGCACTGACCGGTCCCGACGAGCCGGTCGAACTCGGCATTCGACTCATCGATGCCTATCTCGGCTGGGCCCGCGGCCACGGTGCGATGCTGCGGCCGTTGTTCGCCGAACTACACGATCCGGCCTCGCCGGTATCGGCCTATCGTGAACGGGCACTGGACGATATCCGCGCGCTGGTGCGCGAAACGTTCACCGAATTGGGCCGCCCGGTCCCCTCGCCACTGGATCTCGATGCGGCCCTGCATGTTTGCGAGTACGTGGTCTATCGCATTTCGGCGGGTGCCGCGCCCGGCGCCGAGCCGGACGCGGAAACCGTTGCCGCCGGACGGCTCACCATGATCCGCGTGCTGCTCACCACGCTCGGCACCCGCGCCGACCTCGAATATGCCATGACACTGCCGGGTATCTTCCCGCCCGCGGAGTGAAATCTACAGATCGAGTTCGAGTTCGCCACCGCGAGAACGCGATACGCAGGTGAGCATTGCACTGTTGCGATCGCCGGGCAGTAGCGCGTGGTCCCGGTGCTCGACCTCACCGGCGATTACACTCGCCCGGCACGTCCCACAGAAACCCTGCTGACACGAGTACGCGACACCGGGCACCGCCCGCCGGATCGCGCTCAGCGCGGACTCATCGGCGGCGACATCGACCTCGGTTCCACTGCGGCGCAATCGAATACGGAACGGCGCGCCGTCGCTGACCGGTACCGCCGAGAAGCGCTCGGTGTGCAGCGAGGCCATCGGATCATGTAACAACAGCACCTTGCGCGCGGCTTCCGCCAATGCCGGTGGTCCGCAGACATATACCGCGGCACCGGTCGGCGTCTGCTCGAAGATCATCCGCGGATCCGGCACCCCGAACTCGTCATCGGGTCGAACCACCACATCACCACCGGTGAGGTGGGCGAGCTCGTACAGGAACGGCATCCGCGCCCGCGAGCGTCCGAAGTACATGAGCCGCCACGGTATCCCGGCGCGTTCGGTGGCGGTGACCATCGGCAGAATCGGTGTGATCCCGATACCGCCCGCCACGAAGAAATACTCCGGTGCGTCGATGAGCGGGAACGCATTGCGCGGGCCACGCACCCACAGTCGGTCGCCGACGCGCAGCTGCTCGTGGATCTCGCGGGAACCACCATCGCCATCGGCGATGTACCGCACCGCGATTCGGTAGCAGCTGCGATCCTCCGGGTCGCTGTTCAGCGAATACTGCCGCTGCTGACCCGAGGGCAGGAATACATCGATATGGGCGCCCGGCGTCCAGGCGGGCAGGTCCGCCCCGCCTGGATCGCACAGGGTCAGGCTGACCACCTCGTCGGCCTCGGCCTCGATTCCCAAGATCGCCAGCTCGAAATCGTAGCCGGTGCGCCGTACCGGCTGTGGCCGTGAAAGCAGCTGCGCCGCTTTCCCTTCGGTGAATACCCGCTTGTAGGTGTCCACGGCCGACGCGATCATCCGCAGCCCGGCTCCCGGCCGGAACTGCTCCTCGACGGCGGTCATGAGCGTGCCCGTGCCGCCGGCGACTGCGCGAGGTAGCGCAGTGCGTTATCCATCGGACCGAGTTGGGAGGGATGGAATCCCGGCCGCAGGTACCGCGGAATCTCGGTCACGAAGGTGGTGAGGTTCGGGATCACACCGCGCAGCGAGGCACTGACCAGCTGTAGCGGCCACCACCGGCCCTTGTTCGGCGATGGGTCGCGCTGGAAGAGGTAGGCACCCGAAATCACGAACAGCGCGAGCAATCCCGAACTGGCGATCAACGCCTGACGCGCCTTGCGGGCGTAGCCGCCGTCGAGATGCATGTACGCGTCGTAGACTACGCTGCGATGTTCGACCTCCTCGGCGCCGTGCCAGCGGACGAGATCCAGCATTGCCGGATGCATCCCTTTGGCCGCCAATTTGTCGTTGGTGAGCAGCCATTCGCCGATGACGGCGGTGTAGTGCTCCATCCCCGCGAACAGGGCCAGTCGCTCGCACAGCCATTCGCGTCTGGCCCGGCCGGACAGTCCGTGGTCACCGAGCAGCCGATCGATCAGCCAGACGACGCGATCCACCATCGGCCCGACCTCGAGTCCGAGGCGCTCCAACTGGTGGCGGGCCTTTTCGTGGGAACCGGCGTGCATCGTCTCCTGACCGATGAAGCCGCGGACCTCTTCCCGCAATCGCTCATCATCGATCAGTGGTAAGGCCTCGGCCAGCGCCTGCGCCATCGCACGCTCGCCTTCGGGGAGTACCAGGTGCATCACATTGATGATGTGGGTGGCCATGACTTCGCCGGGGATGTAGTGCATCGGCACCGAATCGAAATCGAAGCTGACGTCCCGCGCGTTGATGGCATGAGCCTGATCGGCGTAAGCAATGCCCATCTGATGGTCCTCACGTCTGGTCCCCGGACGATCAATGTATTGCCGACATCAAATGCTGTCAACATCACATGATGTCAACTTCCCGACTATGGGAGGATCGGGCCATGAACGACGCCGTTTCCGATGGATCGATACCGGGGATGCGCCGCTGGCGCGGTACGCCCCCGGCCGACCGAATCGCCGCGCGCCGCGAACAGCTCGTCGAGGCCGCCATCGAGTTGATGGCCACGATCGGAGCCTCCGATATCTCCATGCGCGGGGTCTGCAGGCAGGCCGGACTCACCGAGCGGTACTTCTACGAGAGCTTCCCGAATCTGGACAAACTGCTCACCGCGGCATTGGAAGCGGTGGTCCTCGGCGCACAGGAACGCCTGCTCGCGGCGCTTGTCACCACACCGCCCGAACCGCAAAAACTATTCCGCCATGCCATTTCGGCATTCACCGATTATCTGGTCGAGGATCGTCGGCGCGGCCAGATCATGTTCGTGGAATCGCAGGCCACCCGGGTACTCGGCGACCGAGGCAATGAGCTCATCGAATTGTTCACCGCGCCGATCGCGCTCACGATCGGATTGGGTGACGACGGACCACAGACCCCACCGGAGCAGTACGAGAACAGCCTCAACTCGAACGCCATTTTCGGCGCGATGGCGTATATGTACCGCCCGTGGCTGGACGGCACCATCGATATTCCACGCGAACGATTCGACGACCACGCGACCAGCGTGTTGCGCAATATCGCGGCCGCGCGGTCGGCGGAGCCGCACTGACCAGTCGTCAGCTCTGTGTGGATACCGGATCCCGATCCCGCGACCGTTCGAATACCATCGCGCGATCGGTGATCTTGCCGTGGCGCAGCGTGACCAGATCGCGTAGGTAATTCATGCGTAGGCGCCACGGCGCCTTGGTGCCCTGGATCGGGAATTGGCTGGCGGCGCGCTGGACATAACCCGGATTGAAATTCAGGAATAGCGACGCCGCGCCGACGGACGGATCGCGCGCAGGTGTGCAGCGGTCGTATCCGTTGCGGTACATATGGCGTAGCAGCCGAACGACGTACTCACACACCAGATCCGCCTTCAGCGTCCAAGAGGCGTTGGTGTATCCGATGATGTACGCGAAATTCGGCACATCCGACAGCATCATGGCCTTGTAGGCCATGTGTTCGGCGAGGCGCACCTGCTGTCCGTCGACGGCGAGTTCGATGCCGCCGAAGGCGAGCAGATTCAAACCCGTTGCGGTGATCACGATGTCGGCATCGAGGGTCGCACCGGAGGCGAGGGTCAGGCCCGTCTCGGTGAATGTCTCGACCTTATCGGTCACGACGTCCAATCGACCCTTGCGGATCGCGCGGAAGAAGTCGCCATTGGGGGCCAAACACAGTCGCTGATCCCAGGGGTTGTAGGTCGGGGTGAAATGGGTATCGATGTCGTAGCCCTCGGGCAGCCAGCGCCGCTGCCAGCCCTTGATCCGCTTGCGCATGGATTGCGGATACCGTTGACTCAGTTGGTAAATCGCGGTTGCCAGCGCCACATTTTCGGCCCTGGCCACCGCGTAGGCGGCCCGGGTCGGCAGGAATTTGCGGGCCTTGACGGCGAGGTCGTCGCGGGCGGGTGCGGAGATGATGTAGCTCGGTGAGCGTTGCAGCATCGTCACGTGCGCGCCCTGTTCGGTCAGTGCCGGTCCCAGCGTGACCGCGGTCGCGCCACTGCCGATCAGCACTACGCGCTTGCCCGTGACGTCCAGATCGTGCGGCCAGTGCTGCGGGTGGATGATCGGCCCGGCGAAACGCTCGGTACCCGCGAATTCCGGGGTGTAGCCCTCGTCATAGCGGTAGTAACCGGAGCAGCAGAACAGGAATCCGGCTGTGAGAGTGACGGTTTCGCCGGTATCGGTGCGTTCGGCGCGCACCGTCCACCGGTTTTCCCGCGACGACCATTCGGCGCCGACGACGCGATGGTGGAAGCGGATATGGCGGTCGATCCCGCTCTCGGCGGCCGTGGCGCGCACATAGTCGAGGATGTCCGCGCCGTCGGCGATCGAATACTCCCCCAGCCACGGACGGAAGCGGTAGCCGAGGGTGTACATATCGGAATCGGAGCGAATTCCCGGATAGCGGAAGAGGTCCCAGGTGCCGCCGATCGCGTCGCGGCTCTCCAGAATCGTGTAGCTCTTCTCCGGGAAGGCCCGCCGCAGGTGATACGCCCCGCCTATGCCGGACAGTCCGGCACCGACAATGAGCACATCGACATGCTCACCAGCGATCGTCATCGATCTCGTCCTCCGATATTCGGCGGTGCGATTCGCACCGATTTCACCCCCCAGCCTATCCGCTGCGGTTCGGTCGAGGATCATGACGCGGGAGGCGCCGAAAACGCCCGGTTTCGGGAATCTGTGTTTTCGATGGAACCGTTTCGTCGACGCGTGCGTCTCTGTGATCAGACGGGACTAGTTGAAGGGGCGACCACTATGGCTGTCGACAGTGCGTTCGGCGGGTACATCGAGGATGCGAAGACCGGGGCGCTGAAGGTGCGGATGGAACCGCAGGCGTTTCTGGATATCGACGCGGCGTGCCGGAACTTGATCATCGACCTGTCCTCGGTCCAGAACGACGCACGTGCACTCGGTGAGCGGTCGACCTGGGGACTCGGTGAAGACAACCCGCGCCTGACCTCGGCCGTCGAGCTGGTGAAATTGTTCAGGGAGAAGGCATTCGGCGGCCCGAACAACGCTTACGACACAATCGGCGAGTACATCGCGGTCGCCACGGAAATCCAGATCCTGTTCAAGACCATCTGTGACGCCTACGAGCGCACCGATGAAGACTTCGCCCACCGGATACGGCAGATCCGCGTATGAGGATCCGCGCCGAGCGCTCGTCGAAAGCGGCGCTGCTGATCATGGCTGCGGCCATCGTCCTCGTGGCATGCGGTGGCGGAAGCAGTGCCACCTCGACCGCCACATCCACCACGCCTGTCACCTCCGGTGCCTCGGCTACGCCGTCCAGCACATCGAACACAGCATTCGATCCCTGCACCGCGCTGACGCCCCAGTTCCTCTCCGAGCACCGATGGAACGCCCGCACCCCCACACCCGAGCAGGATTCGACGGGCAACTCCCAGTGGAAAGGCTGCCTGTACGTCGCGCAGAGCACATACACATTCCGTGTCCAGACGACCAACGGAACCCTTGCCCAAATCAGCGAAAAGTTCCCCACCGCAACCGAACTCACCATCGACGGCCGCAAGGCCCTCCGCTATGAGGCCCGCCCCGACGTCCCCGGCGGCTGCACCATCAACATCGATATGAAATCCGGCTCCCTCTACATCCTCGTAGACGACCCCCGCGGCCAGCACCCCCACAAACTCTCCCCCTGCGATAACGTCACCGAAATCGCACAAGCCCTCGCCCCGCTCCTCCCCCGAGACAGCTGACTGATCTCGCCGAACGGGCGTTTCGGTTCAACCGGCCCCAACTACCTGCGGCGCAGCAGAACTCCGCGAATGAAGGCGGCTTGGCCGGCGTGCTGGATATCGTCATCCACCACGCTGATCAGCCGCACACCCAGGGTGACCGGCGGATCCCAGCGAGTGTCGACGATGCGGGGCAGGTCGGCATCGGTCAGTCCGGTTACATAGTCGATCGTTTGCGTGTGCACCGCGTCGTAATAGCCCAACAGCAGCTCGGCGGAAATCCCGCCGAGTTCGGCGACCTCCCCGGCGCGGTGCCCGTAGCCGGTCGCCTCATCGGCGAACGGCAGGTCGACGGCAGGTCGAACCGTTTGGCCCAGCCCGCTGCCGTCCACATCTGTTCCAGTCCCGCCACGTCAGCTATATGGTCGTCCTGCACCCGGGTCAGATGCCAGATCAGCCAGGCGATGGAGTTGGCGGCCGGATCGATCTGCGCCCCCAGCTCGTCCTGTCCGAGCCCCTCCACCGCGCCGTGCACATTCTCCCGCACCCGTCCGAAGGCATCGACCAACAACTCAGCGCTCGTCATGCCCTCATGCAAGCACAGAGTCGCCACCGATATTCCGGATCGCGCCGTCATCCGCCCAGCGGCAGCAGGAGGTCGGCCGATTCGAGGTCGAGCAGGGCCCGTTCGGCAAGTAGCCCGCCCGCGCAACCGGTCAGGGACCATCGGCCCCGAGCACACCGTGGCACGGGAGCAGGATCAGCAGCCGGTTACCAGCCAGCGCGCCGCCGATCTTGCCAGCGTCGGCGGGAGTACGACCGAGTTACATGGCGCGAACTCGGCGCACTCGTCCGGGCTCAGCAGCGGGCCGGTCTGGGCGCAGCCATAGGCGTCGATCTCCTCGGTCAGATCGTGCCACTGCTGCGCTTCGACTCGTTCTTCCAGCGCGGCAGAGGATTTCATAGCGTCTCCCGTCACGCCGCTTCAAGTGTGAGCAGAGCGGTCTTGGCGGTAACGCCGCCGACGTACTGACCGATCGAACCGTCGCTGCGCACCACGCGATGGCACGGGATGACCACCGGCAGCGGATTGTGCGCACAGGCCGAGCCGACCGCGCGAACCGCACGCGGATTGCCGACGGCCGCAGCGACATCTGCGTAGCTCTCGCGATGCCCGTAGCCGATATCGCTCAGGTGCTCGATCACCTGGCGGCGGAATCCGACGGTCAAACGCAGATCGAGTGGCAGATCGAATTGTGTTCGCGCACCGGCGAAATACTCGTCGATCTCGCGTGCCGCGGCATCCAGACGCGCCGGAGCGGCCAGGACGCGCGGGCTGATGCGTTCGGCGAGTGTGGCGAGCACGGTGTCATGGTTCTCGTTGGGGTAGGCGACCCGCGCCAGGCCCGCAGGGGTCGCCGCGAGCAGCAAGACGCCGACGGGAGTGTCCAGCGTGCGGTATGCGACGTCGAGCAGGCCCGCGGCCTGGGCGTCGGCGGCCAGCCGTCGACGCAATCGGGACAGGATCTCGGCGGAGTTCGGGTTCAGGCCGTCGAAGAGGCCGTCCGGATCCCGGTCGATGGTGGCCATCATGTTCGATCCTTCGGGTAGAGCTTGCGCAATGTTTTGAGGCCGTCGGCGGTGGCGCGACGGGCGGCATCGGTCGAATTGCCCAGCAACTGAGCGATTTCGGCGTGCGGTATACCCGCCAGGTAGTGGTAGGCCACCGCTTGGCGCTGCTTGGTCGGCAGCGACGCGAGCGCGTGCCACAGATCGGGGTCGTAATCGGCCGGATCGGCATCGGGCGCCGTGCGTTCGGGCAGCGTTTCGGCGGGAACGGGTGCGCGGGTCAGTGCGCGCCCCACATCGATCGCGCGTCGGTGCGCGATGGTGACCAGCCATGCCTCGATATTCGTCTTCGGGTCGAGGTCGGGATAGGCCCGCAGGGCCGACAGAAAGGTCTCCGACCAGGCATCGGCCGCATCCGTCGGACCGAGCACGGCCCGGCATACGCGCAGCACCATCGGGCCGTATTCGGCTACCACATCCTCGAACGGAGGCAATCTCACGCTGGGTAGACGTCGGGGCCGCGGAAAACGTGAGATTCCCAGGTCAGGCTCACTTCGACTCCGGGATGCGCGACAGGCCGCTGGCACGAAGGACGCGGCGGTCGATGGCGGCGCGAATCGAGTCGTCGGTACCGATGATGCGCACGTGGCGACGCGCGCGGGTGATGGCCGTGTACAGCAGTTCCCTGGTGAGCAGGGTGGATTCGGGTTCGGGCAAGACGACCGAGACGGTGTCGTACTGGCTGCCCTGGCTGCGGTGGATGGTCATGGCGAAGACGGTGACCACGGCCGGAAATTGGGTCGGATGCACCAGGTAGGGTTCGCTGCCGCGCTGCAGGGCCGCACGCAATGAGCCGTCGGGCATACGCACGATGACACCGGTATCGCCGTTGTAGATGCGCGCCTCGTGGTCGTTGGCGGTGACCAGCAGGGGTTGGCCCGGATACCACGGCGCCTGATGCGAGTCCGGCCCCGCGCCACCGGCCGCGGCCCACTCACCGGCCATGCGGTCCCAGCGTTCGACGCCGAACGGACCTTGCGCGTGCGCACACAGGAGGCGGTGGTATTCGAGGGCGGTCAGCGCGGCCGCGGCATCGCCGTCGAGGGCGGCCGCGGTGACCGCGCCGGCGGCGCGCACCACATCGGCGCGAACGGATGCGGTGTCCTCGGGGGTGCGGAGCGAGAGTTCTTCGCCGCCCGCCCGCAGCAGTGCGAGTGCGGTCTCGGCATCACCCGCGCGGACCGCGACAGCGAGTTCGGCGATCTTGCCGCCGAAGCGGCGGCCACGGGTCAGTCGGACGATGCCGCCGCGCAGCCGCGTTCGCTCGAGATCGGTCAGCGCCTCCGGATTACTGTCGGCCACAATGGATTCCGCACCGAGGACTTGTTCGAGAACCGGATTCGGCGCGCCGACAACGGGTCCGGCGACGAGATCCGCGAGGACGGCGCCCGCGTCGACAGAGGCGAGCTGATCCGGGTCGCCGACGAGCACCAGCCGGGTATCCGGGCGCAGCGCGGCCAGCAAGCTGCTCATCATGGTCAGCGACACCATGGAGGTTTCGTCGACCACGATCACGTCGTAGGGCAATCGGTTGAATTCGTGGTACCGGAACCGGGTCGCTCGGCCGCGCTGCCAACCGAGCAGACGATGCAGGGTTGCCGCGGTCAACTCCGGTAGCGCGAGCGATTCAGCCTGTTCGCGCACCGCTTCCTGCAGTCGCGCGGCCGCTTTGCCGGTCGGCGCGGCCATGGCGATGCGCAGTGCGGGCAACTTCGGATGCGCCTGCTGATGCGCGTCGAGCAGGGCCAGGATGCGGGCGATGGTGTGGGTCTTGCCGGTCCCCGGTCCGCCCGCCACCACCGTGGTCCAGTGCGTCGCGGCCAGTGCGGCGGCGATCCGCTGGCGGTCCGGGGCCGCTCCGACCGGGGCGTCGAAGAGCCGGTCGAGTTCGCGTCGCACGATGGCGGGATCCACCTTCGGATGGTGTCCGGAGCGCTCGGTGAGCACGCGGCGGATCGTCTGCTCCTGCTGGTAATAGCGGTCCAGATAGAGCAATGGTCCCGCGACCAGCCGCAACGGCTGCAACGGACCGGCCGGACCCCCACACACCAATGGACTGACCCGCAGCGCGGCGACCACCGTATCGATGTCCGGCCACGGCAGCGTCGCCGGATCGATTCCCGCACCCGCATCCCAGGTTTCATCGGCATCGACGCCGATCTCGCGCATCCGGTGCAGTTCCAGACAGACCGAACCCGAACGCACCGCCCGAACCGCGAGCGCAGCCGCGAACAGCACCTCTTCCGAGGTTTCCCGGCCCATCCGGCCCAATCGAAGAGCGACGTGCACGTCGGCGGCGGAGAGCACACCGGCTTCGTTGAACGTGCGCAGCAGCCCGGTTCCGCGCTGCGCCACCTGGATCGACGTCATCGGGCAGCCTCCCCCGCCAGTAGATCGGACAGGGCGACGATCAGCGCGGCCGGCGGATTCCAGTCGAAAACACCACAGCCCGACGGGGTTTCGGGACCGATCATGCCGCGGACGAAAAGGTAGCGGGCACCACCGAGATGGCGCGTCGGATCGTAACCGGGCAGCCGCCATCGCAGATAGCGGTGCAGGGCGACCGCGTAGAGCAGGGCCTGCAGCGGATAGTGCGAGCGCAGCATTTCGGCGGCCATGCGGTCGTGGGTGTAGTGGTCGACGGTGAGGTCGCCGGTGCCGAGGCGGTTGGTTTTGTAGTCGACGATGACGAATCGTGGTTGCGCGCCCGAGTTTTCGGTGATCCGCAGCACCGCGTCGATACTGCCGGTGAGGTAGCCGCGCAGTGGGGTGTCGTCCAGGGACGCGAGTTGGTCGGCATAGCTGGACAAGGAATCGTCGGCCTGGAGGTGGGTCCGCAGCAGATCGGCGATCCGGCGCAGCGTGACCGTTTGCGCACCCGGAAGGTCACCGCCGGCGAGCGGAAGCTCGAAGTCGAGTTCGTTGAGCCGGTCGCGGGTGGAAATGTCGGCGAGACAACCGAATCCGAGCGGGGTGTGCAGCACGGCGAGCAGGGCGTTGCCGAGTACCACCGGATCGGCCTCGGCCATCAGCTCTTCAGTCGCCGCACGGCAGCGGGTATGCACCTCGGTGGGCAGATCCGGTGCGTCGGTATCGATTCGCTCGAGCACACCGTGCACCAGGGTGCCGAATTCGGCGCCGTAGGGCAGCGCGTTCATCAGGGACGGGGCCGCATCGGTGATCGGGGGTTCGGTTTCGACGAGCAGGGGCGTGCCGGGTTCGTCGGACGGGCCGCGGTCGTCCTCGGGTTCGGCCTCGGGGATGGCGGCATCGTGCGCACCTGCCGTCAGTGCCGAATAGGAGGTGCGACACCACTGCAGGTCCATGGTGCGGGCGAAGTGCGCGGCGGCGATCGCTCCGGTCGGGAGTTCGCTCCGCACCCGGCGGATCTCGACCGTATCGGTGTGCTCGACGCCTTCCACCGAGATGGCCTCCGGCGCACCGGCGGCCCAGGCCGAAAGCATCGACACCGCAACGGCATCCGCGGGCACCGCCGCCTTGCTCGGCACGAGATCCCCACCCTCCGGGCGGCCGAGGACCATCCGATGCAGCGGCGCGTTGGCCGTAGTGATCGCGGGTGCCCACCAGAGAACGATCTGACACATCGCGCGGGTGAGTGCGACGTACAGCAGGCGCAGTTCCTCCCCCGCCTCCTCGGTTTCGCTGCGCAGCTTGCGCTCGCCGTAACCAAACGCGTCCTGACCACCGACATCGAGTACCCGGGCGCCGTCGTCGGTGTGGAACAGCAGGGTCTGCGGGTACGGGTTCTTCGCGTTGTCCCACGCGAAAGGCAGGTAGACGATGGGGAATTCGAGTCCCTTGCTGGCATGCACGGTGGCGATCTGCACGGCCGCGGCATCGCGATCGAGGCGGCGGCTGCGGTCGGCGACCGACCCGGAGGCGGGATCGCGGACGCGGTCGGCAAGCCAGCGGGTCAGCGCGGTGAGGCCGAGACCTTCGCTCAATGCGACCTGATCCAGCAGCTGCGCGATATGCCGCAGATCGGTCAGCTCCCGTTCGCCGTTCTCGACCGAGAGCAGTCGCTGGGCCAGATTCGCTTCGGCGGAGATTTTTTCGAAGACCGCCGCGAAACCCGCGCGGGCGAACAGCCGGGCCGCCTCCCGCAGTTGGGCGGAGATACGACCGACCAGATCCGCACCGCCGCTGTCGATTTCGACCGCCGTCACGCCGAGCAGCGGTGTGCAGGCGGCAAGGCGGACACGGTCGGAGCGGTGGGGCTGTTCGAGCGCGCGCAGCAGCCAGAGCCAGTCCGTCGCACTGCTGGTGACGAAGACGCTGGTGCCACCCGCGAGTACGGAGGCAACGCCGACTCGGTCCAAAGCGGTTCGCACCACGTCGATTTGAGATCGAGTCCGCACCAGTACCGCGATATCGCCGGGCCCGATCGGCCGCGGTCCGGTCTTCGCCTCGAACAGCGCACCGGACTCGAGCAGTCGCACGATATCGGCCGCGAGGTCATCGGCAACCTTCGCCCGCATGCGCCCGACGGCCGGGAATCCCGATTTGTTCAACGGGCCCGCACCAGTGCGCGGCAGACACCGCATTCGCAGCGGCGTCGTCAGTTCCGCTGGTCCGGACAGTCGCGACCAACCGCGGGTCGCGGTGACCGGGTAGACCGTGATCTCCCTGTGCCCCAAAGCCGCACCGCCCTGCAGATGATCCAGTGCGGCAAGCAGACCCGCATCGCTACGCCAGTTGTCGGTGAGCTCCTTGCGGGTATCGGCGTGTGCGACGGCATCGAGATAGCTGAGCACCTCCGCGCCGCGGAATGCGTAGATGGCCTGCTTCGGATCCCCGACGAGCACCAGGGTCGAATGCCCGTGGAAGGCCAGCCGCAAGATGTCCCACTGCAACGGATCGGTGTCCTGGAATTCGTCGACCAGGGCGACCCGATACCGATCACGAATGCGGCGACAGGCCCGCGGCCCATGCTCCGGATCGACGAGCACATCGTGCAGCAGCACCAGCAGATCGTCGAAGTCGCGCAGTCCGGCGAGGCGTTTGCGGCGCTCGGTTTCCGCGCGCACCGCGGCGGCGAAGGCGACCCGCTCCCCCGCAGGGCCGTCCCCCTTCGGCACCAATACGGCGTGGCGATCCTGCACCGCCGCCAGCGCGAGTGTATGCGCCTCCTTCAGCGAAAACGGCGGCTCCGCACGGGCATACCGGTTCAGGTACAGGTCATCGGCGACCGTGCCGATCAGATCATCGATCGTCTCGACCAAGCGCGACCCGGGATCATGTTCGCCCGCCAACCCGAGTTCGTCGAGCATGCGCTGGCAGAAACTGTGCGTCGTCGCGATGGTCCCGGCATCGAAATCCGAAAGCGCGGTGCGCAATCGACGCTGCCGCAGCAGTACCTCGGCCGAATCCGCCTGCGCCAGTAGCCGAATCAGCTCATCGGCATGGGCCCGAGCCGTCTGGGGATCGGCCAGTGCCGCCGCCACCGCGACGAACCGGTCCCGCGTCCGTTCTCGCAGCTCCTGGGTTGCGGCCCGACTGAATGTCACCAGCAACAGCTGCGAAATATCGATCCCGATCTCGGCGACATATCGCACCGCCAACCCGACGATCGCATGCGTCTTGCCGGTACCGGCGCTCGCCTCGAGCACAGTGGTTCCGGTCGGCAGTGGCCCGTTGGGATCGAACCGGTCGGCGTCCAGCGAGGGCGCGGCGAATGCGGTGTCCTCGATGGTCATCCCCGCCGCCCCTTTCCGTGCCTGGCAAATCCGGTGCTCTCCTCCACCGTCCACCCGACGCCCACCCGTATCCGGGAGGCGCGCCGAACGAGGTGCCGTCCCCTTCGATCAGTACGCCGACTCATGGCTGGCCCTGATTCTCGGCGGCCAACAGCGGTGCCCACATGCGACGAGCCAGGGACCCGAAGCGGGTGGTTTCCGCGGGCTCGCCCGCGGGCGCGGGTGCGGCCATGAGGTGTTCGAGGCGAGGGGCAGGCCCCCAGATGTAGCGCAGGTGACGGTCGGTGTGGTCACCGAACGGCCCGGGACCGTTGGGCCCGCCATTGAATTCGCGTTCGGCGGCGCTCACCGCCTCGTCGGCGTTCGAACCGTGGAAGCGACGTTCGGCGTAGACGGCGGTAGCGGAAGGGGCGATCGGCAGCGGTTCGGTCAGCCCGGCGTCACGCAGCCGCACCAGTTCCCGCAGGATCGCCAGCGCGGCAGGTGGTTCCGGCGCCATGATTTCCGAACGCCATGCGGGACGGCCGAATTGGCCGCGACCAGTGGTGACAGCGCGCCACGAGCGGTCCTCCGTGACGGCCGATGCCAGCAACGAAACCCAGGCGGCAATGCGATGTTTCGGAGCGAGCCGGGAGAACGTGGTGCGTACCAAGGATTCACCGCGCACCTCGGGCACGGTGCCGGTGAGCCGACGGCCGTTCCCGAGATCGACGGCGATATCGACCGCGCGCGGCGCACCCTCGTACTCCGGCAGCGCCGCCCGCACCAGCTTGTCCACCGTCGACTCGATCTCGTCGAGCACCGCGCCACCGAAACCGAACGGCGGCAGGGTCCCGCGCCGCCACTCCGCCGCGCGCAGCGTCGATGGATCCGCTCCGGTGAGTCGCGCGGACAGCAGTCGTTCGCCCAGCTCCCATTTCGCGAGACCGTCGAGTTCGATGGGCAGCCGGTCGGCAATGTCGTCTTCGTGTTCGGGAACGCGCAGCCCGAGGCGCTGCCACAGAAATGCCCGCACCGGGTGCTCGACGAACGAAATCAAGTCGGCCAGCGCGACATCCGTGAGTTCGAATGCCGGCAGAGGTTCGGACAGAAATACGGGACGCGGCTGTGCGGGTTGTCCGGCGGCCCGCGCGCCGGCGAGGGCGACGGTATCGAAGCTGAACGGGCGCTCGGCCGCGAAATTGCGACGGTCGAAGCCCTGCAACGGATGTCGGGTCACCACCGCGTCCATACCTGCCGCGCCGACGTGCGCGCGTAGTGCATCGAGCAGTTCGGCGACCGGGATGGCGGGCGGGCGATACGCACCGGTCACCGGGTCGGCGCCGGTGTGGAAGATCAACAGCTGCTCCGTGGCCGCGAGCACCGCATCCAGCAGCAGCTGGCGATCCTCGCTGCGCGCATCCCGTTCGCCAAGTAGCGGATGGCGGGCGAGCACATCGTCGCCGTCCACGCCGCTGGTGCGCGGGAAGATCTCGTCGTCGAGGCCGAGCAACACCACCACTCGATGCGGCACCGAACGCATCGGCACCATCGTGCACACCGTCAGTTCGCCGGTCCGGAAATTCGCCCTCGTCGGTCGTGCTGCGAGCCGACTCGACAGCAGCACACCGACATCCGCCAGCCGCAACGGCACATCACCCGCGTGGTCGGTGGCGGCGGCCAGCTCGCGGCGGGCCTCGGTGCGCACCCACGCTTGACTGTCGGGCACATCGGTGAGCAGTTCGAGGCAGCGGCCGAGCACCGCCGCCCACTCGTGCGCCGGACGGGGCCCGCGCAGGTCGCGCAGGCAGACCGCGAGCCGGTCGATGAACTCCGCGAACCGGCCGGCCAGATCCACATCATTGCTGTCCACACCGCCGAGCGGTAGCGCGAGATCCAGCCAGTCCTCGGAAGATTCGTCCGCGGTGACACCGAGCAGGATGCGGTCCACCGCGCTGTTGAGCGTGTTCTGCGCGAAGTCGGCCAGCCCGAATGCCTGCCGCTGGCGCTGTCCGATACCCCACCGCGCGCCGGATTCGGCTGCCCACTCGCGCAACCGCTCGATATCGTCGTCATCGAAACCGCAACGGCGACGGACGGTTTCGGACGCCGCGAGATCCAGAACCTGCGTCACCGTCACCCGCCCGTCGGCGAGCTCGAGCAATACCGCGATCACCGCGAGCATCGGATTGGTCACCCCGCGGCCCCGATCGGCGAGCCGCACCCGCAACAGATGCGCGGGATGCGCCGAATCCCCTACCGACTCGACCGATCCCACCATCTTCTGCCCGAACGCCGCCCGCACCAGCGGCGCGTACGCCTCCACCTCCGGACACATGATCAACACATCACGGGGTTCCAGCGAGTGATCGGCCGCGAACAAGCCGAGCAGGCATTCGCGCAATACCTCGACCTGTCGCGCCGGTCCATGACACGAATGCACCTGCACGGTGTGGTCAGGAAAGCTCGCGGGTTCGGGGGGCCACACGTCGTCGCGAATCCCGGATTGCAGGGCGGTCAACAGTGTAGGACCCGAAACTTCCTGACGGCCATCCTGATTCGATCCGACAGCCGCATGGTGCCGATGCACGACACCGACCAACCGCTGCTGCAGCTCGCGCACATCCCTGCCGAGCCCCGCGAGCAGCGGATGCCGGACCACCGTTGCGCTTACATCATCGGCCCGCGCCACTGCCGCGGGCAGTCCACTCAACCGCGTCCACATCGCCGGACTCGGATGCACGAGCCACAGGTGCACATCGCGCCGCTCCCCCAGCGCGGATAACACCGCGAGTTGATCGCTCGGCAGCCGCGTCACCCCGAACAGCGACAAACGCCCAGGCAGATCCACCAGATCCGGCTCATCCCGCAATCGCGCACAGGCCGCGTCCAACCGCTCGGCCGGGCTCGGCGCCCCGACCTCGGCCCGCAACCGCCGCCACAATTCCGGTTGCCACCGCAGATCATCCGGCACCGCACGGCCGGCACCGTCGGTATCCGAACCTGCCGCCCACTCCTTGATGAGCCCCGGCCGCTGCGCCGCATAGCTGTCGAACAGCGCCGCCACATGGGCGGCGGTCGCATACCGCCGACCGACCCGATGTCCGGCGGGTTCCCCGACCCCGAGATGTCGCGCGAGTACCGCACTCCACGGTTCGCCCAGCGACGCATCGATCACCCGCAGCAATGTCCACACGACCTGCTCCGACGCCCACGGATCCGCCTCTGCCCGCACACCACTTGCCGCCGCCGATATTTCGGCGACCAACGCACCGGGAGACGGGAATTCGATATTCGCGGCAACACCGTCGCAGCGACCGGACACGCCGAGCACCGTCGACAACCGCTGCGTCAACCACCGCTCGACACCCTTCGCGGGCACCGCGACCACCTCGGCCGCGAAAGGGTCCGGCAACGGTTCCGCAAGCAGCGCGGCCAACGCCTCCGCCAACGCATCGGCGCGCTCGGCACGATGTATGTGCAGCGGCATCTGCGCCCTCTCGTCGGTTGGTCCGGTATGTCCGGACTGCGCGTCAAGTCGCCTATCCGGACGCCTCGGCGCTTCCGCACGTTTATACGCCCAGCGACCAGCACGCAACCTCCCGGCCCCATCCCGCGGGAGTGAATTGAGCCACACGCGAACGATTTACTTCGTCGTGTCATGTCGGATCGCGGACATCGATGTGCAACAGTGCTCAACCGGGAGGAACGGGGTAGCTGCACGAAAGGCTGGTTCGCGTTCATGATGGCGATGGTGATTCCCCTGATGCCGAGAGGCGGATTCACGGTCCGCCGGGTCGGTGACAGATGGGAGCTGGTCAACTCGCGCTCCTATGGTCGCACCGTCGTCCTACACTCCTGGCCGCGCGATCAGCATGCCGAGGCCTTCGCCCACTGCTACCGCCTCAACGGTCGCACTGTCGAGGAATTGCACGCGGCATTCCACTAGTGCGAAAGACGCTGCGGTACAAGCACGCAACGCCATCTACCACAGCGTCGCGCAGAGCTCAAGACGTGCGTCCCGCCCGCCGATGTGCGATCGTGTTGCCTCGTGCGTCACGCCTCCGTCTCTGTCCTCGCCGCTGCGGCGATCCTGGTCCCCACTACCACCGCGCTGATTCCGTCGGCCTACGCGGCGCCTCCGGCCCATACGCAGGGCTGCATCGCCGGTTTCGATTGCGATATGAGCAGCCGAATCGCCGCTGTCGACGCGTATTTGAAGACTCGGCCCGGCGTGACCGGCTATGTGGTTCGCGACCGAGTCAGCGGTGGGGTGTACGCGAACGAGAATGCGGAGAACTCGGTCTGGACCGCCTCCACCATCAAACTGGCGATCGCCGCCGACCTGCTCAACCGCGCGCGGGCGGGCGTGGTCGGTCTCGGTCCTGAGGACCGCGGCCTGATGGAATCAATGCTCGCCACCTCCAATGACCAAGCCGCCGACATCCTCTGGAACAAGTACGCCGGCCTCGATCGGATGGCCTATAACAATGCCTTCCGCGCCAGCGGCATGGTGAACCTGGTTCCGCAGCCGACGAATACCGCGATGTTCCCGGACTGGTCGTTCCAGAAGTGCACCCCCGCCGACCTGGATCGGCTGATGGATTCGATCTTCGACAATATGCACCCGGACGACCGGAACTACCTGTTCGACCGCATGCGCGCGGTCGACAGCAACCAGCACTGGGGCGTGTGGGGCGCGGGCGCGGCGATGCGGCCCGGCCTCAAGAACGGCTGGTCCGAGGAACAGGGCGGCTGGGTGGTGAACTCGGTCGGCTTCGCAGGCCCCGGCGAGCGCTACACCCTGGCCATCATGAGCTCGCTCGGCAGCGACGGCGGCTATACCGAAGGCGCCGCGACCGACACCAAGGTCGCCGAACTGCTGTTCAGCGGACGCTGAGGGGACGCAAGGATACGGGCGCACCATCCCGAGGGAACGGAATCGTCGTGAATCCCCACGGCATTCGATAGTCCCTCGGGAGCTTCCATTCGTAATCTCGCACCAGCGCGGCAATGATCGTCTTCACCTCGAATGTCCCGAAGTGCATCCCGATGCATTTGTGCGCACCCGCACCGAAGGGCACCCAGGCCAGTCGATGCGATTTGTCCTCGCGACGCGCCTCGCCGAAGCGTTCCGGATCGAACACTTCCGGCCGGGTCCACAGCTCCGGCAGGAAGTGATTGACGGTATACGCGCAATCGATCGGCGTGCCCGCCGGAATGTAATGTCCGAGAATTTCGGTGTCGCGCACCGCCCGTCGCGGCAGTCCGGGCACCGGCGGCATCAAGCGCAAACTCTCCTTGATCACCAGATCCAGTTCGTGCATCCGGTCCAGATCGGCGATCGTCGGTGCGGCGCCGCCGATTTCGGCATCGACCGCGTGCACCTCGGCGCGCACCCGCCGCTGCCATTCGGGATGTTTGCCGAGGTAGTAGGCCACGGCGGTGGCGGTGGTCGTCGTGGTGTCGTGCGCGGCCATGATCAGGAAGATCATGTGGTTGACCACATCCGCGTCGCTGAATTCGGCGCCGTCCTCGGTGCGCGCATGACACAGTCCGGAGAAGAAATCCGCCGACTCGGTCCGTCGCTTGCTCGGCAGCATATCGGTGAAGTACTGCTCGAGCACCTTGCGCCCGCGCAGCCCGGCACGCCAATTGCCGCCGGGCACCGGATGTCGAATAACCGATAGTCCGGCATGGGTGCAGTCGATGAACGCATCGATCAGCTTGCGGCGCTGCATCCCGACATCGACAGCCATAAAGGTCTCGCCCGCGATCTCCAGCGTCAATTCCTTGATCGTGGGATAGAGCCGGACCGTGCCGCCGATCCGCGGCACCCACCGATCGACGGCGGCCCGCGCCACCGGCGTCAGCGCCGCGAGATGGGCCTCCAGCCGCTCCCGGGTGAAGGCCTGCTGCATGATCCGGCGATGGAACATGTGCTCGTCGAATTCCAGGAGCAGCAGTCCGCGCCGGAAGAACGGACCGATGAAGTAGTCCCAGCCCTGACCGAAATCGCGACGCCGCTTACCGAGCACCTCATCGATCGCGTCCGGACCGCAGACCAGCACCCGATCCAAGCCCAGCGACGAATTCAGCGACACCGGACCGTAGCGGCGATACCGCTGCATCATTTCCGCCGGACCCCACCGCAAGTAGTGCAGGCCCCGGCCGAAATACGGAAGTCCGGCATCGCCTGTCACCGCGATCACGGTGCTACCGCGCGGCGGTGAGGCCAGCACATGGGGACGCTCGGGAACCCGGCGCAGCAGTCGGTCGACCAGGTGGTCGTCCGGGACGTCGATGAGCGACGCATTCTCGGATTCGGGCCGCACGCTGGGCTTTCTATTCCCGCTGCGGCTGTGGGCGACACGGCCACCAGCGACCATGACAGACCTCCCTGAACGACAGGATCTATCGTATTCTCTTTTTCACATTCGTTCGCTCGAAAGAATCGGCACATCAACAACCGGGATCTCGCCGCGACGGCCAGCAGAGCGCCGACTACCGTAAGTCGGGTCAACGCCGTTCGAGGGGCCGCACCCCAGGTTTGAGGAGCACCGACGATGAGCACTCAGTCTGTCCAGGAGAACCATCGCCACCGGGTGGTGGTGATCGGCTCCGGATTCGGCGGCTTGTTCGGTACCAAGCACCTCAAACATGCCGACGTCGACGTCACCCTGATCTCCAAGACCTCGACCCACCTGTTCCAGCCGCTGCTCTACCAGGTGGCCACCGGCATCCTGTCGGTCGGTGAGATCGCCCCCGCGACCAGGCTGGTGCTGCGCAAGCAGAAGAACGCCCAGGTGCTGCTCGGCGATGTCATCGATATCGACCTCGAGCACAATACGGTCACCTCGCAGCTGCTCAACCAGAACACCGTCACCTCTTTCGACAGCCTGATCGTGGCGACCGGCGCGCAGCAGTCCTACTTCGGCAACGATCAGTTCGCCACCTACGCCCCTGGTATGAAGACCATCGACGACGCGCTGGAGCTACGCGCGCGCATCCTCGGCTCATTCGAAGGCGCCGAACTGGCCACGACCCAGGAAGTGCGGGACCGACTGCTCACCTTCGTGGTGATCGGCGCCGGACCCACCGGTGTCGAATTGGCCGGTCAGATCGCCGAACTGGCCGATCGCACCCTGGAGGGCACCTTCCACAACATCGATCCGCGCGATGCCAGAGTGATCCTGGTCGAGGGCGCGGGTGCGGTGCTTGGCCCGATGGGTCCGAAGCTGGGCGGTAAGGCCAAGCGGCGGCTGGAGAAGATGGGGGTGGAGATCCAGCTCAACGCCATGGTCACCAATGTCGACGCGCATGGGGTCACGGTGAAGGATGCCGACGGCACGGTGCGCCGGATCGAATCCTCGTGCAAGGTGTGGTCGGCCGGTGTGCAGGCCAGCCCGCTGGGCAAGATGCTCGCCGAACGCTCCGACGGCACCGAGACCGACCGCGCCGGACGGGTGATCGTCGAACCCGATCTGACCATCAAGGGCCACCCGAATGTATTCGTGGTCGGCGACCTGATGTCGGTGCCGAATGTGCCCGGCCAGGCACAGGGTGCGATCCAGGGCGCGACCTATGCGGCCAAGCAGATCAAGGCCGGACTGAAAGGCGAAGCGCCGCAGGACCGCGAGCCGTTCAAGTACTTCAACAAGGGCAGCATGGCGACGGTGTCGCGGTTCAGCGCCGTCTGCCAGGTCGGCAAGCTGGAGTTCGGCGGATTCATCGCCTGGTTGGCCTGGCTCGCACTGCACCTGTACTACCTGGTCGGCTACCGCAGCCGGATCATCACCGTCATCCAGTGGTTCGTGACCTTCCTCGGCCGCACCCGCGGGCAGATGGCGGCCACCGAGCAGTGGGTCTTCGCCCGGCTCGCGGTGGAGGCGGTGCAGGCCGATCAGCAGGAGGCCGACGAACTCGCGGCCGCGCTGGGGGCGCCGCCCGCGGCGAACGGGAATGCCGCGCGCACCGAGAAGGCGGCCGACCGCAAGGTGGGCTAGCCTTCAGCGAATCATTGGCGACCTCCGCGCTGGTCGGCGGTGCACTGGAACTGGTCGCAGGACTGCATTCGCGCCGGTGGGCCTGGTCGCGGGTCCGATGCTCGGGGCGGGCTTCGGCGCGGTCGTGATCACAGCCCCGGCGGCCGTGATCAGTGCGGCCATCGGCGCGGTCAATGCGTTCGATGCGCCGTCGCGGGTCGTCGGCAACTGATCGAGCGCCGAACCGGGGTGGGAACCTGACGACGTTGGCGGGTTCCCACCTCTTCTCATTCCCCCACTCGGCGCATCGCTACACCGCGTCGGTCCGGGCAAATGCGCCGCTGTGATGGATGACACATTCTTCGGCGAATCGGGAGCTATCGCGTACTGACGAGCAGCGGTCCCGTTCGGGTGGCCAGGGTCCCGCCCAATGCGAGCGGGAGACGGGATGCGACCAAGCGGTCGGTTTCCACGGGGCGGTCGTCCGGATAGACGAGTTCGCTATCCAATGCCCTTGGTGCGGCGAGATTGTCGTCGGCGGCACCACCTGCACCGAGTTCGAGTCGATGCCGCAACAGCGGCAGGGCGCCGATATCGGCGATCAGGTCACCGCGCCAGCCGCCGCCGTCTTCGCCGGTGCGCCCGATCTGTACGCGTTCGCGCAGCCGTAGCCGGGCGTCGGGAGTCAATCGCACCTCGGTCACCGCGTGGTGGTGCGCGCCGCCCGCCACGATCGTCGGCTCCGGATCGAAATCCAGCTCGCCCGCGACGTCGAAATGCCAGTGCGCCAACGACAATGGCGTGCGTGTGCTCGGTAGCGCGATGGTGGCCGCGACCGAGCGCACCACCAGACGTGCGCCCGCGCCGACCACGATCTCGATATCGAGTTCATCGCCGCCGAGCGGAGTGGCCGCGGTGCCGATCAGGTGGACAGTGTCCGGACCGGTGCGCCGGGCCGCCAGCCCGCCGCTCGCGTGGATGTCGGGCAGCGTGCCGACGGCCGCGACAATGCGAACCTCAGTGCGCAACAGCGGATTCGGTGACTGATTTGTCCTGCTCGGCGGTGGCCCGCAGCTGTTCGCGCACCCACACGAGCACCGCGGTGGCGGCCGGATCCTCGGTCAGCGAGATCATCGCCGTGCGGCGACCCTCGCGTACCTTCGCGGCATCGCGTGCCATGACGTCGAGGTCGGCACCGACCAGCGGGGCCAGATCCGTCTTGTTGATCACCAGCAGATCCGAGAACGTCACGCCGGGCCCGCCCTTGCGCGGCACCTTGTCGCCGCCCGCGACATCGATGACGAAGATCTGTACATCGATGAGGCCGGAGGAGAACGTGGCAGTGAGGTTGTCACCGCCGGATTCGACCAGGATCAGATCCAGCGGTGGGTTGGCCGCGATCAGATCATCGATGGCATCGAGGTTCGCGGTGATGTCGTCGCGAATGGCGGTGTGCGGGCAGCCACCGGTCTGCACGGCGGTGATCCGCTCATCCGGCAGCACCGCGTGCCTGCGCAGGAAGTCGGCGTCCTCGGTGGTGTAGATGTCGTTGGTCAGCACCGCGAGCGAGAGTTCGGCACGCAGCTGCCGGCACAGGGCGGCCACCAGGGCAGTCTTGCCCGAACCGACCGGGCCGCCGATGCCGATGCGCAGCGCCTCGCCGGGTGTGCGCTCGCGCTTGGGCCGGTCGTGCGAGTGATCGTGCGGTTCGCCGTCGATCAGGTGGGGTGGCATATCGTGCTCCTTTCCTCTTCATCTTTACCGATTGCGCGCCTAGGACGCGAAGAGGGGCATATCGCGGATGAGGTGTCGCTGTGCGAGTACGTCCTGTAGCGGATCCGAGAGCGCGGCGAGTTCGGTCGCGGCCGTGGCGGCGCTCCGATCGCAGAGTTCGCCGAGCCGGATCGTGCAGGCGGCCACAGCGGCGGGATCCAGCGCCAGCAACCGCTGGGCCGCAGTCGCCGCGCCGGTCATGGTCGTGTAGACGACGACCGCGGCGGCCTGCTCCGGAGTCGCACCGCAGATCTGCCCGACCACACCGAAGGCCGTCGACAGATGCGGCCGCATACCGAGAACCGTCCAATCCGCCCCCGGCCAAACCTGTTTCGCCAACCGCGCCAAACCACGTCCCTGCGCCCGTGACGCCGCCCGCGCTGCCGGAGCCGGTGTCCGCGCATCGGCCTCGGCCTCCGCCCGCTCGGCGGTCATCTTCCCCGCACATACCGCCGCCGCCAACGAGGCCGCCACCAGTCCGGATGTCCGGATCCGCCGCCGCAAATACAGCTCCACCGTCGCGACATCGCGCACCATCCCGGACGCCACCGCCTCCTCCACACCGCCGGAATGCACATGTCCCCCGATCGGCAGCCGCGAGTCCGCCAACGCGAACAAGGTCGCCAACCCCGTGGTCCCCGCATCCGATCCGTGCACCCGTCGATCCTATGCGTGACACGGCCGGGCTCCCTCACCCCGACCGGGCCACACATGATCTTCGGACCGGAGCGGGCTCGGGATGTCTCCTGCCACCGCTGGGGACCTGGAAACATGGGCGCGATGGGGTTCGGTCCGGCGCGCCGACGCGGTGACGCAGGCGATTCACGGCCGACACGCCCGGAGTGCGATGAGTTTCGGAGATCGGCGCGGTCTATCTTTCTGAGGCCGTGCCGGTCTCGCGGTTACGAGGAGGGCCGATGTCGGACAAGGAACCAACTGGACAGCGACGATTGGCGGAGCATCCAACCGTCAAGCGGATGACCGAAATGGCACGCACGACACCGGATCCGGTGCTGAATGCGGCGCGGCTGCGCGAGCTCTGCCTCGCGGCCGGAGCCGACGATGTCGGCTTCGTACCGGTCGACGATCCGAGGGTGGCGGTCGAACTCGAGCATGCGCGCGAAATCCTGCCCTCCGCACGCACATTCGTGACCTTCTGTGTCCGGATGAACCGGGACAACCTGCGCAGCACCATGCGCAGCCTGGCCAATACCGAATTCAACCACGCCGACGACGAGACCAACGAGGTGTCGCGCCGCATTACCAGGGCCCTGCAGGATGTCGGGCACCGCGCCGTCTACCCCGCGCCCGGATATCCGATGGAGGTCGACAAGTTCCCGGGTCGGATCTGGGTGATCGCACACAAGGTGGTGGCCGAAGCGGCCGGATTGGGCGTCATGGGTATCCACCGCAACGTGATTCACCCGAAGTTCGGCAATTTCATCCTGCTGGGCACGGTCGTCACCGATGCGGTGATCGACGAGCCGAGCGCCGCACTGGATTTCAATCCGTGCCTGGAATGCAAGCTGTGCGTATCGGCCTGTCCGGTCGGCGCGATCACCAATGACGGTGGCTTCGATTTCCAGGCCTGCTATACCCACAACTACCGAGAGTTCATGGGCGGCTTCACCGATTGGGCCGAAACCGTCGCCGACAGCGACAGCGCCGCCGAGTACCGCGAGCGCGTCACCACCGGCGAATCGTTCTCGATGTGGCAGAGCCTGTCGTTCAAACCGAACTACAAGGCCGGATACTGCATGGCCGTCTGCCCGGCAGGCGAGGATGTGATCGGCGCCTACCTCGATGATCGCAAAACCCACCTCGACGAGGTCGTGCGTCCGCTGCAGAACAAGGCCGAACCCGTCTACGTCCTGCCGGGATCAGCCGCAGAGGAACACGTCACGCGCCGATTCCCGGCCAAGACGCCGAAGGCGGTGACCAATGGTTTTCCGGACGAGGTCAATGTGCTGCTCGATCAGATCGGCCCGCGTCCGCGCCGGACACGTGGCGTATAACGATCAGCGACGAACGCGTGTTCCATGAAGCGCTGCGCCCGTCCTCGGGTCAGATCGGACCACGCCTGGACCCCCGGCGACCACCAGGGCGCGATCTTGCGTGGCTTGGCGGCGACGGCGTGACAGACCAGATCGGAGGCTTCGTCGACGGTAAGCCCGGGAACGCGGCTGAAGTCGGTCGGCGCGCTCATCCTGGTATGCACGAGCGGCATGTAGATGGAGGTCGTCCTCACCTGGTCGGCGGCGATTTCGGCTGCGGCACTGCGCAACCAGACATCGAAGGCGGATTTGGAAGCACCGTAGGCGGCCCACCGCGGGGCGGGCGGCATGAGCACGCCCCAGGTGGAGATATTGACGATATGGCCCTGTTTGCGTGCGCGCATACTCGGCAGCAAGGTGAGCAGCAGCCGGACCGGACCGAGGTAGTTCACATCGATGGTGCGCGTGAAATCATGGAAGCGGTCATAGGATTCGTCGATCGAACGGCGAATCGACTTGCCCGCGTTATTGATCAGCACATCGATATGACCGTGCTCGGCGAGTAGGTCGCGCCCGAGTTTTTCGACGGCGTCCATATCGGTCATATCCGTCGGGTGCACGTGCGCGGTACCGCCCTCGGCGGTGATCTCGGCCGCCACCTGCTCCAGGTCGTCAACAGAGCGGGCAACCAGCAGCACGATCCCGCCGGCCGCGGCCAGTTTGCGCGCGCTCGCCTTGCCGATGCCGTGCGACGCGCCGGTCACCAGCACGGTCCGGCCCGCGACCTCCTCGCGCAGGGATTTCTCGCGCGGCCGTGACGTCGGGTACAGCAGCCAGGACGCCACTCGCTCGGCGAGCGGGCGGCCGTTGCTCGATTCGGGAGTGTCGTTCACCTCTCGACTGTATGCGCCGACCTGCCGTGTTCGCGATCATTTGCCGAGGTGCGCAGGAGCTCGGGCAGATCCTGTCGGGGCAGGTAGGCCGCGATCCGCAGACCGTCTTCGGCACGGCGCACCAGGAAGTCGCTGTAGACGTCGAGGGACCGTTCGCTGAGCGACAGCGCCCACCGGGCCGAGGTCAGCCAGCAGTGTCCGCCCAGTTCGAAAGTGGTTTGCTCGACCAGACGAGTGCGCGGCGTCGTCCCCGCACCGAACTGGTCGGCGCGCGCTCGGGCAGCGGCCACGAACTCTTCCCGGCTCACACAGCGACTCGATGTCGGGGTGGTCACCAGGATCACCGGCTCGAAAAGGCTTGGCAATGCGGCGAAATCCGATGCCGCGACGATCTCGTCGTAGCTGCGGATGAAACCCTCGATCGAGGTGATGTCATGCGAAATCATGACATCTGATTATATCGCGAATCGCGGCCGAATCGGGGGAGGCGCGCCGGTCAGCGCCGGGGCGAGAATGCGGCGACCGCTGCCATCACCACCAACAGCAGCGCACCGACCGAAGTCGCGACATGCATTCCGGAGACAAAGGATTCGCGTGCGGAATCGATCAGCGCGGAATTGCCGCCCGCATGCTGGATGGTCTCACCGAGCGTGTCCGAATAGTCGCCGCCGGACCGGAAGACCAGTGCCGCAACCGAACCCAGCAGTGCGAGGCCGAGCGCGTTGCCCAATTCGAAACTGGTCTCCGAGATCCCGACCGCGGATCCGGCCCGCTCCGCCGGCACCGAGGACACCGCCACATCCGACACCAGGGTGAATGCCAGGCCGTAACCGATGCCCGCAATCGTGGATCCCGAAAGATACCAGGCGATTCCGCCGTCCACGCCGACACCGATCAGCATCAGATTGCCGATGGCCGAGGCCAGCAGCGCCAGCACGAAGGTGGGACGCACCCCGAGCTGGTGTCCGACCCGCGCACCACCCATCGAGCACACGAATACCGCGATCGCCATCGGAATCCCGAGCAGCGCGGCCGCGAGCGGGTCCCGTCCGGTCACAGATTGCAGGTAGACACTGGTCAGATAGCTCATCGCGGCCAGCGACATCATGCCGACCAGGCTCGAGCCGATGGCTACCGAGAACTGCGCCCGCCGGAACAGTCGCAGATCCAGCAGCGGTTCGGCAAGCTGTCGCTGCCGCCGCACGAAGATCGTGAGCAGCACCGCACCGATGAGCCCGATTACCAGCGGTTCGACATCGAACCCTTCCGCGGCGATCTGCTTCACCGCGTACACCACCGGCAGAATGCCGCCGATCGACAGCAGCACACTCGGAATATCCAGCGGACCGACCACGCCGGCGCGATGTTCGGGCAGTACGAACGGACCGAAGGCGAGCAGGATCAGCAGCACCGGAATATTGATGAGGAATACCGAGCCCCACCAGAAGTGGTGCAGTAACAGGCCACCGAGGATCGGGCCGACCGCGGACCCGCCCGCGAAGAACGCGGTCCACACACCGATCGCGCCGGCGCGTTCGCGGGCATCCGGGAACAGACTGGAGATCAGCGCCAGACTCGACGGCAGCAGGGTCGCACCGCCCATACCCATCATCGCTCGCGCGATGATCAACACCGCGGCACTCGGCGCGAATGCCGCCATGATCGAGGCGATACCGAAGATCGACGCACCGACCAGCAGAATATTGCGCCGCCCGATCCGGTCGCCGAGATTGCCCATGGTGATCAGCAGACCCGCGATGAGGAATCCGTAGATATCGAGAATCCACAGCTGTTGCGCGGCCGAGGGATCGAGATCGAGGGTGAGCGTCGGCATGGCCAGGAACAGGACCGAAATGTCCATCGACACCAGCAGCACCGGCAGCAGCAGTACCGCGAGACCGAGCCGAGCACGCCGCGAACCGGTCGGCGCCGCCTGCGCGACCTCCACCTGTGTCATGTCGATTCCTCTCCCGTGTCGCGTACGGCGTACGCATCAATCCGGGTACAGTGTACGCATGCGGTCCCAAAACTGGAAGCGAGTCATGGGATGACCGAGCCGAAGCTCACCCAGGCGGCCATTGTCGACACTGCGATCGCCCTTGCCGACGCGGCGGGGCTCGACGGATTGTCCATGCGACATATCGCCGAGCAACTGGGTGTCGGAGCCATGTCGCTGTACCGGCACGTCGCGAACAAGGACGAACTGCTCGCGCTGATGACCGACGAGATCTCGGCCCGCAACCCATATCCGTCGCCGGAGGGCAAGAACTGGACCTGGCGCGACCGGGTCCGCATTGCCGCCGAAATCGATTGGGCCCTCTACCAGAAGCATCCGTGGGTGCTGCTCACCTTCGCGATGCCCCGCTACAGCTTCGGCCCGCAGGGGCTGGCCTGTTTCGCCTGGCTGGTCGAGGGGCTGCGCGAGCTCGATGTCTCGACCCGCGAGGCGTCCACCATGGCCTTCGCGGTGTGGAACTACATCTCCGGGGCCACACTGCCGCATATCAGCGGTGCGCTGGTCGCGCGCAAGGGCATGAATCCGGAGGGCTCGAACGGACTGCGGGCGTTGCTGGAAGGAACCTCACAATTGCCGATCCCACCCGCGCTCGCCGATCTGAACGGCAGTGGCGTCAGCGATCTGACCTCCGAAGATCTGCTGTATCTCGGATTGTCCGCGCTCTGCGACGGATTCGAGGCACGGTGCTCGAGGTCCGCCACCCGCTTGACCTGAACGGCGCTTCAGGTTGAAGGGTGGGCTGGTTCGCCGACGACTAGGAGTCACCGTGCACGCCATCCGCCTTCACACCTTCGGACCAGCCGAAAATCTGCGTTACGAAACGCTTCCCGATCCGGTGCCGGGACGAGGTCAGGTGCTGATCGGGCGCGCCGGAGATCCGAGCTGCCGTATCAGTCGAGGGCCTCACCGTTGACCACGGCGTAGGCGAAACCGTCCCAACCCTTGCTGCCGACTGTTTGCACAATCGTGGCGTCGAGGCTTGGCTCGGCGGCGAGCAGGTCCACCAGATCGCGGCTGGCCTGGACCACCGGATCGTCCGAATGGTCGTCGGCGACAGCGCCATTGCGCACGACATTGTCGACGATGATCACCGAGCCCGGCCGGGTCAGGCGCAGCGCCCAGAGCACGTAGTTCGAATTGTTGACCTTGTCGGCGTCGATGAACACCAGATCGAACGGCTCCGGATCCTCCTCCGCCAGTACGGGCAGACTGTCCAACGCCGCACCAACTCGGATCTCGACCCGGTCCCCGACCTCGGCCCGATCCAGATTCTCCCGCGCGACCCGCGCGTGCCGCGGCTCGAATTCCAGGGTGATGACCTGGCCGTCCTTACCCACCGCCCGCGCCAACCAGATCGTGCTGTAACCGCCGAGCGTGCCGATCTCGAGCACCCGCCGCGCCCCGATCGACCGCGCTAGCAAATGGAGGAACTTCCCTTGCGTCGGCGATACGTCGATGGCGGGCAGTCCGGCCGCCGCATTCGCCGCCAATGCCGTCGTGGTCGAATCTTCGCCTCCCACCAGAGAGTCCACGATGTAGCTGTCCACGTCGGCCCACTCGAACGTCGTCATGCCATGAAGTCTGCCACCGGGTGCCCGGATATCGCCGAAACTCCGAGAGCCGACACCGCTCTCGGATCGAAAACCTCATCGCGATTGGGCTTGCGCGTTCCCGATGGCGGCGGTTCGGGCTGGAAGCCGGTGGGCGGTGGGCTGTACACCGGCGGCTCGGGTACCCGGGTAGGAACTGGATCGACGGGATCGACGTTCGGAAAGCGATCGGCGTACTGGCCGATATCGCCGCACCGGCGTCGTCGTCGCCGACCGCGTCGTGCACCGTGTTCGTGACCTGATGGCGCAGTTTCGCCTCCGCGCCGCATGCAGGACATGATCTCGCCGGAGATGACGGCGGGGTCCGTGCCACGTGCCGTGTTCCGGGGTCACGAATGCTGCGCCCTCAACGCCGGGACCGACCTTTACGGTGTCGAGCCGCTGCCCGCCAACCGGCCCTTCCCGGCACCCGCAATCAGAACAGAAAGTAGCGCTGGGCCATGGGCAATTCGGTGGCGGGCTGTTCGGTCCAGACCTCGCCCTCGATGCGCACGGTGAAGGTGTCCGGATCTACTTCGATCCGTGGCATGGCGTCATTGTTCGGCATATCCGCCTTGGTGACGCGACGAACGTTCTTGACGGGAGCCAGTTTTCGGCGCAGACCCAAACGGTCGGCGAGGCCGTCCTCGATGGCTTGTTCGGAGACGAAGTGCAACGAGGTCGCGGCGGCGGCCAGTGGTGCGGCACCGAACATGGGGCGCGGCAACACCGGCTGCGGCGTGGGGATGGAGGCGTTGGCGTCGCCCATGGCGGCCCAGGCGATCGCGCCGCCCTTGAGGACGGCATGCGGGCGGACTCCGAAGAACGCCGGATCCCACAGCACGAGGTCGGCGAGCTTGCCGACCTCCACCGAACCGATTTCGTGGTCGAGTCCGTGAGCAATGGCCGGGCAGATGGTGTATTTCGCGATGTAGCGACGCACGCGGGCATTATCGGCGGCGCCGTCGCCGGCCAACGCACCGCGGCGGCGCTTCATGACATGTGCGGTCTGCCAGGTACGCATGACGACTTCGCCGATGCGGCCCATGGCCTGGGAGTCGCTGCCGATCATGGAAATCGCGCCGAGATCGTGCAGCAGATCCTCCGCGGCGATGGTGGAGGGCCGAATTCGGCTCTCCGCGAAGGCGAGATCCTCCGGGATGGACGCGCTGAGGTGATGGCACACCATGAGCATGTCCAGGTGTTCGTCCAGGGTATTGACGGTGTGCGGCCGGGTCGGGTTGGTCGAGCTGGGTAGCACATTGAGATGTGCAGCGACGGTGATGATGTCGGGTGCGTGCCCGCCGCCCGCACCCTCGGTGTGATACGCGTGGATGCCGCGACCCGCGATGGCACCGAGCGTGTCCTCGACGAATCCGGCTTCGTTCAAGGTGTCCGAGTGCAGCGCCACTTGCACACCCGCCGCATCAGCGACGGTGAGACAGGCATCGATGGCGGCCGGGGTAGAACCCCAATCCTCGTGCAGCTTAAAACCCGCTGCGCCACCGCGTAATTGCTCCCACATGGATTCGGCGCTGACAGTATTGCCCTTGCCCAGCAACACGATATTCATCGGCCAGGAGTCGGTGGCCTCCAACATCCGGGCCAAATGCCAGGATCCGGGCGTCACGGTGGTCGCCTTGCTGCCCTCGGCCGGGCCGGTGCCGCCGCCGATCAATGTGGTGATGCCGCCGCCGAGTGCCTCGTCCATCAGCTGCGGACAGATGAAGTGCACATGACAGTCGATGGCGCCCGCGGTGAGGATGCGGCCGTTGCCCGCGATGATCTCGGTATTCGGGCCGACCACCAGATCCGGATGCACTCCGTTCATGGTGTCCGGATTACCCGCCTTGCCGATGGCACTGATGCGGCCGTCGCGAATGCCTACGTCGGCCTTGATGATTCCCCAGTGGTCGATGATGACCACGCCGGTGATCACGGTGTCGGGGGTGCCGTCGGCGCGGGTCGCGCGGGCCTGGCCCATGGATTCGCGCAGCACCTTGCCGCCGCCGAAGACGGCCTCATCGCCGGCGAGTCCCGGTCCGCCGCTGCGGTCTTCGGTGATCTCGATCAGCAGATCGGTATCCGCCAGGCGAACGCGGTCGCCGGTGGTCGGACCGAACAGCTCGGCGTAGCGCGCACGGCTCAGCTCGCTCATGACGCACCGTCCAAACGGCCGGGGGGATTCAGGCCGATGCCGTGCACCTCGCGCGCCCCACCGAGCGGAATCAGCGAAACCCGTTGGCCGAGACCGGGTTCGAAGCGCACCGCGGTGCCGGCAGGAATATCGAGCCGACGTCCGTGCGCGGCCTCTCGATCGAAATGCAGCACGGCATTGGCCTGCGGGAAATGCACATGGCTGCCGACCTGGACCGGTCGGTCACCGGTATTCACGACATCGAGCGCGATGCGGTCGGCGCCCGCGTTCAGCTCGATAGTGCCCTCGGCGCAGAGGTATTCACCGGGAATCATGGTCGCCCTAGCCGATCGGATGGTGGACGGTCACCAGCTTGGTGCCGTCCGGAAAAGTGGCCTCGACCTGCACGTCGTGGATCATCTCCGGCACCCCGTCCATCACGTCGGCACGCGTGAGAACCGTTCGCCCCGAAGACATCAGCTCCGCGACCGTGCGTCCGTCGCGCGCACCCTCCAGCACATGATCGGTGATCAGCGCGACCGCCTCCGGATGGTTCAGCTCGAGCCCGCGCGCCTGCCTGCGCCGGGCCAGTTCGGCCGCGTAGCTCAGCAGCAGCCGTTCCTGCTCATGCGGCGACAGTCGCATCCGGGCTCCTCAGCGCTCGTGGATCGGGGTAACGGTCATTCTGGCACGCCCGTTCCGGGAGCGCCCATCAATCCCGGGCGGGCAGGTTCTGCAGCCGGACCTGACCGCGCGCCACCGTGCGACCCTCGCCATCGGTCAGCACGACCTGCCACAGCTGCTGCAGGCGGCCGCGGTGCAGTGGCGTCGCCTCGCCGAAGACCTTGCCCTCGCGGACCGAGCGCAGGAAGTCGGTGTTGTTGTTCACCCCGACCACGGCGCCCTTATTGCCCTGGGAGTTGTACCAAACCCCACCGCCGACGCTGGCCAGGGTTTCGACGACCGTGCAGTACACGCCGCCGTTGACAATGCCGGCCAACTGCAGCAGCTGCGGCCCCGCGGTCAACTCGCCGCACACCCGATCCGGCGTGACCTCGGTGAATTCGAGGCCGATCAGATCGGTGAAGGTGTTCTTGCTGAACTCGGTCATCAGCTCGGGCGTCACGTCGGCCAGCGACTCGAACTGGGCAACTTCCTGCTGTGTCATGCGTTCACCTTGGCACAGGGCGCCCGGCCCCTCGCACGACGGCTACTTCCCGGCGTTCGCTCGCCGAGACAGAGCGGCGGGCTCCACACGCACATGGAGCCCGCCGCGGCAGTGGATCAGGGGTTCTCGGCAGCCCTCCGGAACACTCGGCCGATCCCAACGCCGGGATCAGTATAGGTCAGGCTTACCTAAGCGGGCAACTCCTGCCGTATCGGGCTCCGCTCGCGGCAATGCATTCGATCAAGGCCATCGGACGGCCAGACACTTTCCGCCAGAACCAATTCCACGCCCGACTGGCGCCGAGACCGTCGACCCGGCCCGATGGACCGGCTCGGCGCGCGACCGGCGACCACGCCGATTCATCGCGGTGACCACCGAGAGGCTGCCGGTAGCCGAGCAAGCCGCTCACCCGATAAGGCCTTATCGCACCAGGCAACCCACAACGCGTCGCACCGGCAACCCGTGCCACCAGCGTCGTTTTCCAAAGATAGGTTAGGCTTACCAGACCTAACAATCGGATACCAGCTATCGAGTCAGGAGTAGTTCGTCGCCGTGACGGCATCAGGAACCATCGCGCCGGGGGCGCGACGAACGAATACGGCGGGCCGTCGCCGGCTCGGACTCGTCGCGTTGACCGCACTGCTCCTCATCGCCTCCGTGGCCGGCATCGCCATCGGCACCCGATCACTGTCCCCCGGCACCGTCTACGACGCCGTGCACAATGCCCTCAGCTGCCCGGGCGGGCCGTTCACCTGTCCCGCCGGATCGACCGCGGAGGAGATCGTGCGCGGACTTCGCCTGCCGCGCACCGCACTCGGGTTGGTGACCGGGCTTGCACTCGGCATCGCGGGTGCGCTGATTCAGGGTTACACCCGCAACCCGCTCGCCGACGCGGGCCTGCTCGGTCTGAACGCCGGCGCGGCCTTCCTTGCGGCACTGAGCATTTACCTGTTCGCGCTGACGGCACCCGAGCAGTACATCTGGTTCGCCTTCGCAGGGGCGCTGATCGCCGGGCTGGTGGTGTTCGGTGTGTCCGCGATCGGCGGTGGCAAGGCGAGTCCGCTCAGCCTCGTGCTGGCCGGCGCCGCGGTCACCGCATTCCTGCAGGCGATGACGAATGCCATTGTGCTCATGGACAATGCCGCGCTGGACACCTACCGATTCTGGGTGGTCGGCACCGTGAACGGGCGCGACGCCGAGGTGTTCTGGCAGGTGCTGCCGTTCCTGACGATCGGCGTTGTGCTGGCCGTCGCTGCTGCGCCGCGCCTGAATCTGCTGAGCCTCGGCGACGAGGTCGCCCGCGGACTCGGGGTACATATCGGACGCAGCCGAGCGCTCGGCCTGGCGGCGATCGTATTGCTGTGCGGTGCCGCGACAGCGGCGGTCGGCCCGATCGCATTCATCGGATTGATAGTGCCGCATGTCGCAAGGGTTTTCACCGGTCCCGACTATCGCTGGCTGATCCCGTACTCCGGACTGCTCGGTGCATTGCTGCTGCTCGTCGCCGATGTGGTCGGGCGAATTGTGGCGCGGCCGGGGGAAGTGCAAGTCGGCGTGATGATCTCGGCCCTTGGTGCTCCGTTCTTCATTCTGCTCGTTCGTCGCAAGAAGTTGGCGAGCCTGTGAGGGCGATGCCACAGCGACCGCCGCGCACGAATTCGCGGGCCACCGGGGAGCATCCATGACCGAACGAATCATCGACGAAATCTCCATGGATAACACCGCGACCGGGCCCGGCAGTACTCCGCCGTCGTTGCGCCACATCCGCCCCGCCCTGCGCCTCGGTCCGGTGTCGATTGTGTTGCGCCCCACCATGGCGCTCATAGTTCTGGCGCTCGCCGCGACCGTGCTCGCACTGTTCTGCCTCAATATCGCCTTCGGCGACACCCACATTCCGATCGGGCGAGTACTCGACGTGCTCAGCGGGGGCGGCACTCGATCGCAGCGCTTCATCGTGCTGGAGTCCCGATTGCCGCGCGCGCTCACCGCCGCGGTCGTCGGTGCGGCACTCGGGATCGCGGGTGCGATCACCCAATCGATACTGCACAACCCGCTCGCCGCGCCGGATGTGCTCGGCATCACCACCGGCTCCAGCCTCGGCGCGGTCGCGGTACTGGTCGGAACCGGCGGCGCGACAACCGGACTCGCCGCGAGTGTCGGCACACCACTGGCAGCGCTGACCGGTGGTCTGCTCACCGCGATCGTGATCTACCTGCTCGCCTGGGGTCGCGGTGCGACCGGCGACCGCGGTGTCACGCCGATGCGACTGGTGCTGATCGGCATCGGGGTGAACGCATTGTTGTTGTCCGGCATCAGCTTTCTGCTCACCCGCGCCAGCTTGCAGGACGCGGCTCGCGCGCAACTCTGGCTCAATGGCTCGCTCAACAGCCCGGACCGCACGAAACTCGTCCCGGCCGCGCTGGCCCTGGCCGCCGTCGTCGTGGTCGCGGTGGGCTCCGCGCGAACCCTTGCCGCACTCCGTCTCGGCACCGACACCACCCGCGTGCTCGGCGTGCGGATCCAGACCCAGCAAGCGCTATTGATCGGCGCGGCCGTCGTGGCCGCGTCCGTCGCCACGGCGGCTGTCGGCCCGGTCACTTTTGTGGCGCTCGCCGCACCGCAGATCGCACGCCGACAGCTGCGAACTCCCGGCGAACCACTCATCGGCTCCGCGCTCATCGGTGCCATCCTGGTGGTCGGCGCGGATGTGGCCTCGCGCACGCTGTTTCCGGTCGATCTGCCTGTCGGTGTCGTGACCGCCGCCTTCGGCGGACCGTTCCTGCTCTACCTGCTCGTGCGTATGAATCGGAAGGCGACCCTGTCATGATCAGCGATACGCGGCTCTCCGCACAGGAAGTCACCCTCGGCTACGGCGACCGCGTCATCGTCGACGGCCTCGATATCGATATCGCACCCGGCGTCGTCACCACCGTCATCGGCCCCAACGGCTGCGGCAAGTCGACCATGCTGCGCTCGCTCGGGCGCCTGCTGCGTCCGCGACAGGGTCGAATCCTGTTGGACGGCAAGGCGATTTCGACAATGAAAACCAAGGATGTGGCACGCGTCATCGGCATGCTCCCGCAGTCGCCGGTCGCGCCCGAGGGACTCACCGTCGCGGATCTCGTTGCGCGGGGGCGTCATCCGCATCAGTCCTGGATCCGGCAGTGGTCGGCCACCGACGAGGCCGAGGTCATGTCCGCACTCGCGGCGACGGGCATCGCCGACCTGGCCGATCGCTCACTCGACGAGTTGTCCGGCGGGCAACGCCAGCGCGCCTGGATATCCATGGCACTGGCCCAGGGCACCGACATCCTGCTGCTCGACGAGCCGACCACCTACCTCGACCTCGCGCATTCGGTCGAGGTCCTGGATCTGATCGACCGGCTGCACGACGACCTCGGCCGCACTGTGGTGATGGTGCTGCACGATCTCAACCTGGCCATTCGCTACAGCGACCGACTCATCGTGATGCGCGACGGACGCATCGTCGCCCAGGGCGCGCCCGCCGATATCATCGATGTCGCGCTGCTGCGCGAGGTCTTCGGTCTCGACGCCTCGGTCCTCGAGGATCCGGTCTCCGGCCGTCCGATGATCGTGCCCATCGGAACCCGGCACGTTTTGCCCGGGTATGACAAATGACACACCAGCTATCAGGTAGTTACGACGGGGTGTAGTACGCAATTGTGTCGTTGAGTCCGTAAACTTGTGGAATGGCAGGACTTGGTGAACTCGAGAAGGCAGTCATGGATCAGCTGTGGTCCAGTGACGAGCCGCAGACCGTACGGCAGGTACACGAGGCTTTGGCCGCCCGCCGTGAGCTCGCGTACACCACGGTGATGACGGTGCTGCAACGGCTGGCGAAGAAGAACCTGGTAGTCCAGCGCCGCGATGACCGCGCCCACCGCTACGCCCCGGTGCACACCCGTGATGAACTGGTGGCCAGCTTGATGGTCGACGCATTGCAGCAGGCCGATGTGGCGGGCAGCCGCGCGGCGGCGCTCGTGCATTTCGTCGAACAGGTCGGCAGGGACGATACGGACGCGCTGCGGGAAGCGCTCGCTAAGCTCGAGGCATCCGAAGATACTGCGCCGCCGAAGCAGTAGTCTTGGGATCCTGACCTCACAACGAGGTGAGACCCTGGCCCCACAACGCAGTGAGCTGAGTCGATGAACGCAACCGCGCCGGTCTTCGCCGGTCTCGCTTTGCTTCTCGCGGGGCCTGCCCCAGCGCTGCTGAGCCGCGCGACCTGGTCGTATCGGACTCCGCGCGCCGCACTCGTGTTATGGCAGGCCATCGCACTCGCCGCCGTGCTCAGCGCATTCGGCTCGGGCCTGGCCATCGCCGCCCAACTACTCGTCCCGGGACCGAACGGTCGCCCGACCACTTCCCCGGCCCGGGAAATCGACGCGCTCGGACTGCCGCTGTGGCTGGCCTATGTCTTCGTCTTCGCGCTGACCCTGCTCGTCGGCGCGCGACTGATGTACGCGATCGTGCGCGTCGGCGTGCACACTCGCAGGCGCCGGGCGCGCCACCGCATGCTCGTCGATCTGCTCGACCAGAGCGGACCGCAGCGCCGCGCCGCCGATATCCGGGTCCTCGCCTCGACCGAGCCGATCGCCTACTGTCTGCCCGGCCTGCGCCAGCGGGTCGTGCTGAGCGAAGGCACGTTGACCAGCCTGCAGGACGCCGAGGTCACCGCCATCGTCAGCCATGAGCGCTCCCATCTGCGCGCCCGGCACGATCTGGTGCTCGAGGCATTCACCGCAGTGCACGAGGCCTTCCCCCGGGTGGTGCGCAGCAAGGCCGCACTCGGCTCGGTGAAACTGCTGATCGAACTGCTCGCCGACGATTCGGCGGTGAAGGTGACCGGCCCGAAGCCCCTGGCCCGCGCCCTGGTGGCGTGCGCGAAATCCACCGCTCCGCAGGGCGCGCTCGCCGCGGGCGGGCCGACCACCCTGATCCGCATCCAGCGCCTGGGCGGCCGCATCGGCGATATTCGGGTGGCCTCGGCGGCCTATCTGGGGTCGGCGGCCATCCTGGTGGTCCCGACCATGGCCGTCGCGGTACCCTGGCTGGTCGAACTGGATCGACTGCTGCGTAACTGATTCCTCTGGTTCTCCCCGACACACCCGGTCCTACCACATCCCGATGACCGGGCCCAACCATCTCGGCGGCACCACGCGTGCCCGGATCCGCCCGCGCCGAGACATGAAAGGCACACAACCCCGTTGACCTCCTCCACCCCTGCCACCACCTTCGCGGATCTGGGCCTACCCGCCGTGCTCGTCCAGGCGCTGCGCCGCGACGGCATCGAGGCCCCGTTCCCGATCCAGGCCGCGACCGCGACCGATGCGCTGGCGGGTAAGGATGTGCTCGGACGCGGCCCAACCGGCTCCGGCAAGACCCTGGCCTTCGGGCTGCCGATGCTGGCACTGCTCGCGGGCGCGCAGGCCAAGCCGGGCCGTCCGCGCGGTCTGGTGCTGGTGCCGACCCGGGAACTGGCAGCCCAGATCGAAAAGGCACTGGACAACGTGGCATTGTCACTCGGGCTGCGGGTCACTTCGGTGGTCGGCGGGGCACCGATCAAGCGGCAGGCCGACCGGCTCGCGCGCGGAGTGGACCTGCTGATCGCCACGCCCGGACGGCTGGAAGATCTGATCAACCAGCGCTCCGCCGACCTGTCCGATGTTCGGATCACCGCACTGGACGAGGCCGACCACATGGCCGATATGGGGTTCCTGCCACAGGTCACCAAGCTGCTCGACCGGACGCCGAAAGATGGTCAGCGCCTGTTGTTTTCGGCCACCCTCGACAGTGAGGTCGACAAACTGGTCAAGCGGTACCTGCGCTCCCCCGTCACGCATTCCACCGCGCCGCCATCGGCCTCGGTCGCGACGATGTCGCATCATCTGCTGTACCTGCGCAAGGCCGATAAGCGCGAGATCACCGCGCAGATCGCCGCCCGCGACGGGCTGACCATCATGTTCGTGCGCACCAAACACGGTGCGGACCGGCTCGCCAAGCAGTTGCGGACGGCCGGGATCGCGGCAGGCGCGCTGCACGGCGGTAAGGCACAGAACAACCGCGTGCGGACGCTGGCCGCATTCGCCGACGGTACGACACCTGTGCTGGTGACCACCGATGTGGCCGCGCGCGGCATCCATGTGGACGGGATTTCCCTTGTCGTGCACGTGGATCCGCCCGCGGAATCCAAGGCGTACCTGCATCGCGCGGGCCGCACCGCACGCGCCGGGGAGGACGGCGTCGTCGTCACGCTGGTCACCGAGGAGGAACGCGCCGAGGTCGAGAAGATGACCCGCAAGGCGGGCGTCGATGTCGACGGCGTGCAGGTCCGTCCGAACGATCGACGCCTGATCCAGATCACCGGCTCGAAGCAACCGTCGGGCGTACCGATCGTCGCGGCGAACTCGGCGGTCACGGTGGGTGACGAGGGTGAGTTGAAGGTCGGTAGGTCGAGCCGCCGGTCCGGTCCGGGTTCCGGTGGTCGCGGCGCACGCTCGGGTAGTGCGGGTACCGGGCGTCGAAGTGCCGATTCGAGTCGTCGCGCCGGTGGTGCCAAGAAGTCCTCGGACGGTTCGTCCAACCCCACCGCAACGTCGAGTCGGCACGGTGCCGCAACGTCGGGACGTGGGACGACCGCTACCCCGGCCACCGGACGCGCCGCAGGCACCGCGACGGCAGCCACCGGCCGTGGCGCAGGATCGGCGAAGACAGCGGGGCGAACCGCAAGCTCGGCATCGCCCGCGCCCGGTCGCACTGCCGGGTCGACGAAGACGACTCCAGGACGGACCGCAAACTCGGCATCGGCCGCGCCGCGTCGTGCCGCCGGGGCGGCGACCGCGACACGGGCGGGCGGATCCGGCTCCACCGCGCGCGGCACCTCGGCCAACCACGGCGCGGGAGTTTCCGCTCACGGCGCCGCCACCGGCCGCACCGCCGCGACCAGCGGCGACACGCCCGGGCGTACGCGTCGACGCGCCGGGCGGGCACAGGGGGTGCCAGGCGGCCGCAATCGCGGGGCAAACTAACCAGGTGGCGAATCATCAGGTGGGCGCGGTCGTCTGTGCGCTGATCGCGGCATTGCTCTTCGCGGTGGCCGCGGTCGCGCAGCAGCATGCGGCGGCCGCGGTTCCCGAGGACGAATCGCTCATGCGTTCACTGCTGCGCAATCCGCGCTGGTGGGGCGGAATCATCGGGGATGCGGGCGGTTACGCCATGCAGGTCGCCGCACTCACTCTGGGGGCGGTGCTGCTCGTCCAGCCGATTCTGGTGAGCATGTTGGTCTTTGCGCTCCCGCTCTCCGCCCGCATCAACCGCCGCCGCATCACCCCGCGCACCTGGGCGACCGCCGTCGCACTCGCGGCGGCCCTTGCCGCCTTCTTGATCATCGGCGATCCGACCGAGGGCAATACCAATGCGCCCCTGCGTGATTGGATCCCACCGCTCGCCGCGCTGCTCGGTGCGCTGGCGGTGGCCGTCGTCGTCGGCCTCGGAACCTCCGACCCGACGCGTCGCGCACTCCTGTTCGGCACTGCGGGCGGCGCCCTGTTCGGTCTGGCCGCCGCGCTCACCGAGTACGTGACCGAACTCTTCGACGGCGGCCTCATCCATGTGCTGGGCAGCTGGCAGACCTGGGCCCTGGTGGCCTCCGGTTTGATCGGGCTCTACCTCCAGCAACGCGCCTTCCAATCCGGCCCCCTCGTCGCATCGCTGCCCGCCGTCACCATCGCCGAGCCCCTGGCCGCCGCCTTCATCGGCATTACCGTCCTCGACGAACGCTTCCGCACCGACCACATCGGATTCGCGGTGATCACCGTCGCGGTAATCATCATGTGCGCGACCACAATCCAACTTTCCCGCGCCCAAGCCGACGCGTGACATGCACGGCGCGAGATCAGATGAACACTGGCGCAGAGGGAATGCTGAGTGATTGCACGGAAGTGCGGCGCACCGGTTAGAATCGGTTAAGTGCAGTTTCTCCCTGGTCATCAGCCGCCGTACGACCTGACCTACGACGACCTCTTCCTCGTCCCGAATCGGACGGATGTCGCGTCACGGTTCGACGTCGATCTTTCGACCGCAGACGGGTCCGGCACCACCATCCCCATTGTCGTCGCGAATATGACCGCGGTCGCCGGACGGCGGATGGCGGAGACTGTCGCCCGTCGCGGTGGCATCGTCGTCCTACCGCAGGATCTTCCGATCGCCGCGGCATCGGAAACCATCGCCTTCGTCAAGAGCCGCTCGCTCACCGCCGATACCCCGGTCACCCTGGATCCGGAACATTCGGTCTCCGAGGCCGTCGCCCTGATGCACAAGCGCGCCCACGGTGCCGTGGTGGTCGTCGACGGCGGTAAGCCGGTCGGCGTGGTCACCGAGGTATCCTGCAGCGATGTCGACCGGTTCGCCCGGCTGCGCGATGTAGCGGCCACCGACTTCGTGCAGGCACCGGCCAGCACCTCGCCGCGCGATCTGTTCGACCTGCTCGAGGCCGAGCACGCGCAACTCGCCGTGCTCATCGCCGAGGACGGCAACCTCGCGGGCGTCATGACCCGCACCGGAGCCATCCGCGCAGGCATCTACCAACCCAATGTTGACGCCAACAACCAGTTGCGCGTGGCCACCGCGGTCGGCATCAACGGCGACGTGGCGGCCAGGGCCAAGGCCCTCGTCGACGCCGGCGCGGACCTACTCGTCATCGATACCGCACACGGCCACCAGGCCAAGATGCTCGAAACCCTCAGCGCCATCCGCGACCTCGGCCTCGGTGTGCCACTGGTCGCGGGCAACGTGGTCTCCGCGCAGGGCACCCGCGATTTGGCCGCTGCGGGCGCGGACATCATCAAGGTCGGTGTCGGCCCCGGCGCCATGTGCACCACCCGCATGATGACCGGCGTCGGTCGTCCGCAGTTCTCCGCCGTAGCCGAATGCGCCACCGCCGCAAAGGAACTCGGCGTGCACATCTGGGCCGACGGCGGGGTCCGGCACCCGCGCGACGTCGCTCTCGCGCTGGCCGCGGGCGCGTCCAATGTGATGATCGGCTCCTGGTTCGCCGGCACCTACGAATCCCCCGGCGACCTGCGCGTCGACCGCGACGGCAATGCCTACAAGGAAAGCTTCGGCATGGCCTCCAAGCGCGCGGTCGCCGCCCGCACCGCCACCGACAGCGGCTTCGACCGCGCCCGCAAGGCATTGTTCGAAGAGGGCATCTCCAGCTCGCGCATGCGCCTGGATCCGGAACGCCCAGGCGTCGAGGACCTCATCGACCACATCTGCTCCGGCGTTCGCAGCGCCTGCACCTACGCGGGTGCCCGCAGCCTCACCGAGTTCCACGACAACGCCGTGCTCGGCGTGCAATCGGCCGCAGGTTTCGCCGAAGGCCGCCCGCTGCCATCCGGCTGGTAGCCCTGCCCAGCTCCCGACAAAGCCGGAACATTCCACCCTGGCCGACCACCACGAAGCGTCTTGCGAGCGAGGAGTTCGCGGCCCGCCTCGCGTCCGAGCCGTCCAAACGCATGCGACGCACCCACGGGATTCGACCACCCGATACGAGTGCGTCAGGCGCCGAACGATCCACCATCACCAACCACCACGAAGCGAGTCCTACGAGCGACCCGTTCGCGGCCCGTCTCGCGTCCGAGCCGTCGAAGCGATGCGCCGCAGGCGCGAGTCTCGACGGCTCGGACGCGAGACACCAGGGGGCCGCGAACACGCAGCGCCGAAGGCGCTGCCATTAGACACACCCGGTAGCATAGTGGTTGCCGGTTTCCGGTTACACAAACCATTTGCCGAGAGGAACAAGTTGTCACCCGCGTCCGAGGGCGCCGCACAGGAGGGCTCCTCTACCGAGCCGGGTGACAAACCCGGCGCCCTCCTTCCCGCAGCCGCCCGATCCGATTCAGCTCATCGCATGTTTCGCAGGTGGTGCTGACGATGTCAGTCGTGCTCACCGTGCTCAGCCTGATCGGGTTCATCGCCCTCACCGTCGGCACCGCGTTGTTCGTTGCCGCCGAATTCTCGCTCACCGCTCTGGAACGCAGCACCGTCGAATCGCATGTGCGCACGGTCGGGGACGCCCGCTCGCGCATGGTCCGGCAGGCGCACACCACATTGTCGTTCCAGCTCTCCGGAGCGCAGCTCGGTATCACCATCACCACGCTGATCACGGGCTATATCGCCGAACCCGTCCTGGCCCGGCTGCTGTCGCCGCTGTTCACCGCGCTCGGTCTGAGCGCGGGTGCGGCGCACGGTATCTCGCTCACGCTGGCGTTGCTGCTCGCTACCTCGCTGTCGATGATCTACGGCGAGCTCGTGCCGAAGAACATCGCGATATCGAAGCCGCTCGGCACCGCCCGGGTGACCGCGGGCCCGATGATCGCCTTCTCGGTGGTGTTCAAGTGGATGATCCACTTCCTCAACGGCACCGCGAACTGGGTGGTCCGGCGCCTGGGCGTGGAACCGGCCGAGGAGTTGCGTTCGGCACGCTCCCCGCAGGAACTCGGCTCGCTGGTGCGTACCTCCGCACTGCGCGGCGCGCTGGACCACCGCACCGCGCAGCTGGTCGATCGCTCGCTGCAATTCGGTGAACGCAGCGCCGAGGAGTTGATGACACCGCGGGTCAAGATCGAATCCCTGGACAAGTCCGACACCATCGCCGATCTGATCGCGGCCGCCAGCCGCACCGGTTACTCCCGCTTCCCGATCATCGACGGCGATCTGGACAACACGCTCGGCGTGGTGCACGTCAAACAGGCGTTCACCCATCCGGCGAATCTCCGCAACACCATCCCGCTGCATCTGCTCGCCCGGCCGGTCCCGATTGTGCCCGCCAGCCTCGACGGCGACGAGGTGCTCGAGCGGGTGCGCGCCGACGGCATGCAGGTCGCGCTGGTGGTGGACGAATACGGCGGCACCGCGGGCATCGTTACCATGGAGGATCTCATCGAGGAGATTCTCGGCGATGTCCGCGACGAGCACGACGAGGAAGAACGCGATGTCCGCCGGGTCGCCGACGGCTGGGACTGCTCGGGGCTGCTACGCATCGACGAGGTCTCCCGGGCCACCGGCTACGACGCGCCGGAGGGCGAATACGAAACCCTCGGTGGTCTCGTGCTCACCCGGCTCGGCCGCATCCCGGTGACCGGTGATGAGGTCATCCTCCCGAATCCACGGTCCTCGCATCGGTATCCGAACGACGACGACGGCGGCTGGATCGCCAAGGTCGAACGGATGGACGGGCGGCGTATCGATCGGATCCGGCTGGTCCCGGTCGCGGCCGCCGTACTGAAGGAGAACAGCCATGGGTGATCTCCTCGGTGTCCTCTTGACGGTCGTGCTGCTGGCCTGCAATGCCTTCTTCGTCGCCGCCGAATTCGCGCTCATCTCGGCCCGCCGTGACCGTCTCGAAGCACTCGCCGCACAGGGCAAGCGCAAGGCGCACACGGTGATCCGGGCCGGTGAGAACCTGTCCATGATGTTGGCCGCCGCCCAGCTCGGCATCACCATCTGTTCGATTCTGCTCGGCCGGGTCGGCGAACCCGCGGTCGCGCATCTGCTGGAGGGGCCGTTCGGGCTGGTCGGCCTGCCCGAACAGCTGCTGCATCCGGTGGCCTTCGCCATCGCGCTGGCGATCGTGGTGATACTGCACATTCTGTTCGGCGAGATGATTCCGAAGAATATCGCGCTGGCCGGACCGGAACGCAGTGCGCTGCTGCTGGTTCCGGCGCATCTCATGTGGTTGCGCTTGGCGCGTCCGCTCATCGCCCTCTACAACCTGGCGGCGAATCTGTCGCTGCGCATGTTGCGGGTCGAGCCGAAGGATGAGCTCGAGGCGACGGTCTCGAGTGTCGAGCTCGCCGAGATGATCGGTGAATCCCGTTCGGAGGGCCTGCTCGACGAGGAAGAGCACCGCCGCCTCACCCAGGCGCTCGGCACTTCCGATCGGGTGGTGGGCGATGTGATGGTGCGGCTGGCGACGACCCGCTCGGTTCCGTTGCGCGGCAATGGCACCACGCTCGGCGATATCGAAACCGCGGTCGCCGAAACCGGTTTCTCCCGGTATCCGGTGCGCGCGAGTGACGGCTCGCTGGTCGGGTATCTGCATGTCAAGGATGTACTCGACAAGGTCGCCGACGAAAGCGCCGGACCGAATACACCTATCCCGCGCACCGATATTCGTCCACTGCCGACGGTTAGCGCCGGTACGCCCCTGTACGAGGCGCTGGCCCGCTTGCGCCGCACCAACTCCCACCTCGGCCGTGTCGTGGACACTCGTGGAAATACGGTGGGCATTGTGGCGCTCGAGGATCTGGTGGAAGAGTTCGTCGGCACCGTGCGCGACGGGACGCACCGGGTGATCGAATGATCGTGCTGGCCGAGTCCGAGTGGCGGACCAGGGCCGCCGCGCACCGGGCTCGGCTGGACGAGCTCGTCGGACCGTATCTCGAGCGGCGCGCGGCGGGGTCGTCACATCCGGTGATCGACTTCCTGTTCACCTACTACGGACACAAGCCCGCCCAATTGCGGCGCTGGCACCCGGGATTCGGTGTCGCATTGGCGGGCGCTCGGGAGTACGACGGGGCTCGCGGGTATCACCGGCATGACATACCTTCCGGCGCGGGAGTCCACACCGCCGACCCCGCGTTCATCGGGCGGCGTCGCGACACCATCGAGTTCATCGCGAAACTGCTGCGCGCCACGGCATCCCGCCCGGCGCAGCTGTCCTGCTTCGGCTTGCACGAGTGGGCAATGGTGTACAAAACCGATGAGGTCCGCCACGAACAGGTGCCGCTGCGCTTGGGCAGCACCGGTACCGATGCGGTCGTCGAATCGATGTCTCTGCGCTGCACCCACTTCGACGCATTCCGCTTCTTCACCCCGGACGCGGTCGGTCGCAACGCGGAACCGTTGACCCGCGCCGACCAGGTCGCCCGCGAACAACCCGGCTGCCTGCACGCGAATATGGACCTCTACAAATGGGGTTTCAAACTGACCCCGCTCATCTCCTCCGACCTGTTGCTCGACTATTTCGAATTCGCCTGCGCCGCACGCGAACTCGATATGCGCGCCAGCCCGTACGACCTCGCCGACTACGGCTACGAGCCGATCCGCATCGAAACACCGTCCGGGCGTGCCGAATACGTCCGGGCGCAGTCGAGCTCGGTCGAGCGGTCGACGGAACTGAGACAGTCGCTGCTCGACGTCTGCACATCACTGCTGACGGATGACGCTGAGGCAATGACCGCCGGCTGAGCGCTGCAGCGAAAACCATGTCAATTACCTGGCATCAATCTGCTGCAGAACATCGACAGCAATATCGGTAGTTCGATGCTGCGGCGCCGCCTGCGCACCCGGCCGCGGCCTGCGCCTACTCACCTGGGACACACCGGATCACGATCTCGTTATCGCTGCCTGGACTCCGGATCGCGGCCTTGCCGACGAATCCGGCCGACTCCCACCGGAAGTCGTCTGGTCCGCTCTCGCCACGCCCTCCGGCGATCTCCGCGCCGTAGCCGAAGTCCACTGGATCGAACCCAAGCCCTGGGTCACTTCATGGTGGCCAGGTTGTGCCAGAGGTTGCGGAGGCTGTCGGTCCCGCCGAACAGCGTGGTGAAGTTGGTGGAGTCGATGAGCACGATATCGCCGGCTCGTCTGTCGGCGGGTGGCATCCAGATCAACGTATTGAATTCCGTATTGCCTGCGGCGGTGAAGGGATGGGGTCGTTGGGGGTCGACACGCTGGCGGCCCAGGACACGAAGCGAGTCGGATTCCGGCGCGGTGAGCTCGTAGTGCGGTAGATGAGGGTGGAAGTTGAACGTCGTCACATTGTCCAGCAGCCGGGGTACGTCCAGATCGCGGAACCCGGTCAAGGGCGCGATCTCATTGGTGCCGTCCACGACCGCGGGGCGCAGGCCCCATTTGTTGTGCACCGGAACATCGAGGGCCTGCATGAGCGAGCGTGTGTACTGGCCGAATCGTTGCTGCCGCGGCACCAGCGGGTCGCCGTGATGTGCGTATTCCATTTGTCGCTGCGCGTAGTCGTCGGTGCACCCGACGTCGTGGTGCGGCGCCAGCAGCAGGCAGGTGCCCTCGCGTTGCAGCCAGTCGCGGATCGCATCGATCTCGTGTGAGGCGGCGTGCTGCTCGGAAAGGACGTGATCGAGCCCGAACACCATCAGGGTGTCGGTGTCGGCCAGGATCCGCTCGTCGATCGGCAAGGTGTAGCCGGCCTGGTCGATGCGCTGGAACACTGCGACAGGGTGACCGGTGGCCTCTTCGGCCAACTGCTGGAACGCCAGCGTCGAGCGATGGAACAGCTCCAGTGTGCCTGCGATGCCCTGCAGGAAGTGCGCGGCGTCGTATTCCGGAGTCTCGTAGCTCGGCCACAGCACGTTGCGAACCTCGGTCATCGTCGAGAAGCGGTTGTACATCTCGGCGGGATCGCGTTGGGCCTCCCACGGATAGCTCCATGTCCAGTAGATGCTCATCCGCCGTCGCCCGTCGTGGTTGCGCGGAATGTGGTTCTGGTTGTAGGTGCGTGCCGGCGGGACGGTGCTGCTCATGGTGTCACCTCTCGACTGTCGAGCGTGGCCAGGTATCGGAGAGCGCTGATGCTCGGGAGGAAGAAGTACGCGCCGCCTCTGAGCGTGGTGAAAGCCGGCAGTCCCTTGTGCACCTTGCGGATGGGCCGCCTGGGGATCGTGAAGTCGAGGGTGCCGTCCTGGGTGCCGCAGATGGGGTCGTGTTCGTTGCCGAGTTCGTGAAATGTCTTGTCGTTGATCCAGACGTTCTGGGCGAACTCGAACTGGCGAACCAGGCTGGCGCAGATGATGAACGCGGCGATCCCGCGGTCCACTCCGTCGTCGGGAGCATCCTCGGGTAGCGCGGGCCCGTAGGTGGCGCCACGGCGAATCATTCTGCGGCGGTTCATGTTCGCCGCGGTATCACGGGGATTCAGACGCCGCGCGTGCGCGCCGAGTGGTACCGCATAGCCGTGCGGATCCATTTCCCTGTAGTTGAAGTCGTTGTTGCGCATGGGATCCGCGCCCAGCGCCGGATCGTCCCGGTCCGGTGCCAGCACCAGCGGTGCGCCGCTGCGCCAGCGCCCCATGAGCTTCGCGGCGAGCAACTCCTGCCCGTCCGGGGTGTCCGAGTTCTCGCGCAGATAGTTCCGAAACGCGCCGACATGTTCTTGCAGCCGCCGGTAGGCCATATAGCTTCCGTTGCGGAACAACACCTCCGGATGCGGCAGCGCTCGCGCCGGTCCGTCCTCGTCGGGGTAGCCCAGGATGAATTCACCGGGTTGCAGCGGTGCCCCCGAACCTGGCGTCGGCGCTTCGCCGGACCCGTCGATCACCGGCTGGGACAACCGATCTCGGAACCCGAAATGATCGTGGGCGTAGTCGAAGGGCGGCGTCGCGTTCAGATCCAGGAACGACAACACGCGCACACCGGAGCAGCGGGCGATCAGTTTGTGGTGTTCGGTGGTGCAGCGCTGATGCTCGGCATCGGTGCGGGCGAACAGGATCGCGATGGCGTGCAGGTCGTCACCGGCCAGCCCACCCACCCAGTTGTCGGGACAACAAGCGCCCGTGTCACCCAGGATGTCAGCGCGGGCGGCCATGCCTTCGCGGAACTCGTCCGGGAAGGTGGCGAGCGTTTCTTCCGGCACGCCGAGCGCCCGCAGCCCGCGCCAGGTGAAGGCCAGCGTGATCCAGCGGTCGGAACTGTCCATAGTCGCGCGCACGTCCGCCGCCGATTGCACGCGGTCCACCAGCGGAGTCAACCAAGCCTGAGCCCCGACGGGATCATCGAAGGACAGGAACTCGTAGCGGCCGGTCACCGCCGGGGTCCGGGTCAGCAGGATGTGCTGAATATCGTCGAGTTCGAGCATGGCCCAGGGGGTTACTGCATCTGGTCGAGCATGTCGGAGAACGCTGCTTTCAGCCGCAGCGCCTTTTTGATCTCGTCGGCGGTGACGTACGGGTACTCGCCGTATTCGAGGAAGCTCGGAAACTGGTGTTCGCGAACAAATTTCACGAACGCCTCCGGATTTTCCTTCCAATCCTCCGGAAATCCCTCGAGATTGGTGAAAACCGTGGTGATACCGGTCTGCGAGAACAGGGCCACGGCGTCCTCGGTGTATTTGTCGAAATCGGTGTCGAAAATGCCCTGATATTGGAAATGCAGTCCCGATCCGACGTCGAACAACAGCCACCGCAGATAGTGCAGCCGCAGCGGCGCCAGCACATCCGGACCAGCTGCTATCGCATCCTGGATCTGCTTGCCGTATGCGCGAATAGCCTCCTCACGACCCGGCTTCACCTTGGCGATGATCGAGAACCCGTAGCAGGCCGGTGTCCGGGGATAGATCGGGCCGTACCTGCCCCGCTCCAACTCGAAATAGCCCTCCGCCGGAATGGCCGTCGCCGCCGGTCTACTCCAGTCGGGCTCGGTTGTAGTCATATCTTCACCCGCCTTCCGCACCGCAGTAAGCTGGACTTTCAATATGCTATGCCTCGGCCGATCTCGCCGAAACCCACACAGCACCGGCAACCAGGACGGAATTCGATCGACGACGTCGGTGCGTTGAATTGTGTGCCAGGAGCACAACGAGCAGACCGGACGTGTGCCGGAAATACAGCCACCGGCGCTCGGATTTGACAGGATGACGGCATGTCGACATCGCCGCAACACACCGAGCCGACCCCGCATCGGTTGTCGACACCGCGAGCGGCCGCACTGGCCGGAGTGGTCTTCGCGGTGTTGTTCGGAATAACGCTGATCTTGATCCGTATCGACATGCCCGACGGCATCGAAGGCTCGACTCGTTGGCTGACCAGTCGGCAGAACGCGATCAGAACGGCGACGGTGCTCATGCCGTTCGCCGGAATCAGCTTCCTGTGGTTCATCGGCGTCGTCCGTGACGGATTCGGGCGCTACGAAGACCGGTTCTTCCTATCGGTATTCCTCGGTAGCGGGCTGCTGTTCCTGGCGATGATGTTCGTCGGCACCGCCGTCGCGGCCGGTCTGGTGTCCAGCAACACCGACGTCACCGACCCGGCCGCCCGCGCCGCAGTGGTCGACTTCGGCAAGATGATCGTGGTTTCGGCATGCCAGACCTACGCACTGCGGATGGCGGCCGTGTTCATGATCTCGCTCGCGACGATTTGGCTGAAGACCGGGCTGATGCCGCGCTGGCTCGCCGGTGTCAGCTATCTGGCGGCCCTGGCACTCCTGGTGGCCAGTGAAACGAGCAGATGGATGACGCTGGCTTTCCCAGGGTGGGTGCTCCTGGTCAGCATCCTCATCCTCGTTCGCACCGCAACTCGAACGTGACAAACACCCACCAAGTCTGCGCGACTGTGCGACAGTACCCCTTGTGGACGAGGCAGCGCCCCGCCGTTCGGCCGATCTGGATGCGGTCTACCGGACCGTGGCGGACCGACGCCTGCAATACGAGAACCTACTCTGGCAGGTTCCCGCCCTCAGTCTGACTGCCCAGGCATTCCTGTTCAGTATCTCGATGGGTGCCGACAACGATTCCATCGCGCGCATAGCCTCGTCGCTACTCGCGCTGATCGTGTCGTTCATTTCGATCATGCTCATGGCGAGCCATCGCCTTGCCGAACGCAAGGACGCGCTGTGGCTGGAGCGGTTCGAAGACCAAGAGATCGGCGCGGGCACCTGGGGTTCACACGGTCCTGTCTTCGAGACGCAACACCGGAACGTCGGCCTTGACGTCAGCTGGCTGGACAAGCTGATACCGATGCGGCAGATGTTCACAGTATGGGTGGTCGGACTGGCCTGTTTCGGTGTGGCCGCCATCTTCATGATCATCCGGACGCTGATCGGTATCGGGCATTGAGCCGTGGAGCGGTGACGGCCTCGGCCGATCCGGTCATGTGTTCTCGACAAAGCGGTACCAGCGGTCGTGGAAGGGTTCGTAGCCGATACCGCCCGGCCCGGCGGGTCCGATGCTCGGGGCGCTGTCCGGGAAGTAGGCGAAGCCTTCGGAATTGGTGGCTCCGCCGCTGACGTAGAACAGACACGCGCCGTCGCGACGGGTGATGTAGGTGACGGTGTAGACACCCAGGCGGGTGCGATGGCCCGGATTGGCGCAGGCGGTGGCCTGATCTTCGAGGATGGGGCGGGACAGGCGCCAACCCGCAGTTTCGGGGACTTCGTACCATACGAGGGCGGCGAGGGCGGCGATCAGTAGCGGTGCGGTAAGGCTTACGAAGACAGCGTGATAGCGGATCAAGCCCAGGATGGCGAAGACGATCGCGACCAGCCCGACCACCGAAAGTCCCACCCACAGCAGCACTTTGGCCGGAAAACTGCCCTGAGCAGCCAATTCCCAACACAGCGCGGCACAGAGCAGCGCGATCACAGTGGTGATGGCGCCCATCCAGAGCTCGAACCACAACGGTATCGGTCGGAGGCGGCCGGTGCTCATGCCAAAGAAGATACGTCGATCCGCCCTGTCTCCGAAGGGAATCGGCTCACCGTCTGTGGAGATATCGCACCGGGCAAAGGAAACCCCCGGCCTCGGCATCCCATCGAGGGGCCGGGACCGGGGGTCGTCGTACCAGACGTTCAGCTCGGCTATTACAGCGGCGGGAAACCGGCCGAACCGGTGGCCAGCCAGTTCCAGAACATCGCCGCGCGATTCACAACCAGGGCGAATACATCAAGGACAACGCTTCCCATAAAACTTCCTCACATCCGACTGTCTCGTGCAGCGCCCAGGGTAACGGATCGTTATGGAACGCCTCAGACGCAAGCCAGCGCCTTGGCCTCACGACGACGTCGGTGCAGGATCGGCTCGGTGTAGCCATTCGGCTGCTTGGTGCCCTCCAGCACCAACTCCTTCGCGGCCTGGAATGCGATGCTGCCCGCGAAGTCCGCCGCCATCGGCCGGTAGTTCGGATCGCCCGCATTCTGCTTGTCCACCACCGGCGCCATCCGCTCCAGGCTGGCCACCACCTCATCGGCGGTGACCACACCGTGACGCAGCCAGTTCGCCATCAGCTGGCTCGAAATGCGCAGGGTCGCACGGTCTTCCATGAGACCGATATCCCGGATATCGGGCACCTTGGAGCAGCCGACACCCTGGTCGATCCAGCGCACCACATAGCCGAGGATGCTCTGGGAGTTGTTGTCCAACTCCTGACGCTTCTCCTCATCGGTCCAGTTCGGATCGCCCGCGAGCGGGATCTCCAGGATCTGATCGACGGTGGCGCGACGGCCACCTGCGGCGATCTCCTGCTGCCGCTCGAACACGTCGACCTGGTGGTAGTGCGTGGCATGCAGCGTGGCCGCGGTCGGCGACGGCACCCAGGCGGTGTTGGCGCCCGCACGCGGGTGTCCGATCTTCTGCTCGAGCATGTCGTGCATCAGATCGGGCATGGCCCACATGCCCTTACCGATCTGCGCCTTACCGGGCAAGCCGGCGGCCAGACCGGTATCGACGTTCCAGTCCTCGTAGGACAGGATCCACTGCTGGGTCTTCATCTCGGCCTTGCGGACCATCGGCCCGGCCTCCATGGAGGTGTGGATCTCGTCGCCGGTGCGGTCCAGGAAGCCGGTGTTGATGAACACCACGCGGTCCGCGGCGGCCTGGATACAGGCCTTCAGGTTGACCGTGGTGCGGCGCTCTTCGTCCATGATGCCGACCTTGAGGGTGTTGCGGGTCAGGCCGAGGACGTCCTCGATCCGGCCGAAAAGCTCGTTGGTGAAGGCGACCTCGTCCGGGCCGTGCATCTTCGGCTTCACGATGTAGACCGAACCGGTGCGGCTGTTCTTCAACTTCGTCTCGCCGAGCAGGCTGTGCTTGGCGACCAGCGAGGTGATCAGACCGTCCATGATGCCCTCGGGCACCTCATTGCCCGCGGCGTCGATGATCGCGTCGGAGGTCATCAGGTGGCCGACGTTGCGCACGAACAGCAGCGACCGCCCGTGCAGCACCAGCTCGCCGCCGCCGAGCGCGGTGTAGACGCGATCCGGGTTCATGGTGCGGGTGAAGGTCTTGTCGCCCTTGGTCACCTTTTCCGCCAGCTCGCCCTTCATCAGGCCGAGCCAGTTGTGGTAGCAGAGCACCTTGTCCTCGGCGTCCACCGCGGCGACCGAATCCTCGAAGTCCATGATCGTGGTGACCGCGGACTCCAGCACCACGTCCTTGACGCCCGCCGGATCGGTCTTGCCGATCGGCGAGGCCGGATCGATCTGGATGTCGATATGCAAACCGTTGTGCTTCAACAGGATCGAAGTCGGTGAGGCCGGATCGCCCAGATAGCCGACCAGTTCCGCGCCATCGGCGCCCAGCGTGGTGACCTCGTCGTTGCTCAGCGTCACCGCCAGCTGCCCGCCATCGATCGCGTAGTGCGTCGAGGACCGGTGCGAGCCGTTGGCAAGCGGGGCGGCGGTATCGAGGAACTTGCGCGCGAACTCGATCACGCGGCTGCCGCGGACCGGGTTGTAGCCGGTGCCCTTCTCGCCGCCGTCGGCCTCGGAGATGGCGTCGGTGCCGTAAAGGGCGTCGTAGAGCGAACCCCAGCGCGCGTTCGCGGCATTGATCGCGAAGCGGGCGTTCATCACCGGCACCACCAGCTGCGGGCCCGCGGTGGTGGCGATCTCGTCGTCCACATTCTGGGTGGCGATCTCGAAGTCGGCCGGTTCCGCGCGCAGGTAGCCGATATCGCCGAGGAAGCTCTGGTAGGCGGCCTTGTCGTAGTTCGCGCCGGGGTGCTCGGCGTGCCAGGCATCGAGCTTGCCCTGGATCTCGTCGCGTTCGGCCAGCAGGGCGCGGTTGCGCGGAGCGAGGTCGTTGATGACCTGCTCGGCTCCGACCCAGAACGCGGCGGAATCTACGCCGGTTCCGGGGAGCGCCTCGTTCTCGATGAACTCGTGGAGAACGCTGGCCACCTGGAGCCCGCCGACCTGAATCCGCTCTGTCATCTACTGCCTCACTTTTGAGAAAGCCGGGTGGGAAAAATCGCAACCAATGTTACCCATCGGTAGTGATGTGACGGTGTGTCGGGGCCTTGATTGTATCGTCCGGCGGAATTAATGTACTGACTGGAACATTACTGGCGGCCGGAGCAATGGAGCGCAATGCCAGGACAGTCGTTAGCGGATAAGGTCGCCCTGGTCACGGGCGGTAGCCGTGGGCTCGGCCGAAAGACGGTGCCGGCCTTCGCCGCGGCCGGTCGAATCCGGCCCGAAGTCGTTGCCACACACCGATTCCCGATGTCGGACAGCGCGAACGCCTGCCGCATGTTCGCCGACCGTGCCGATGGGGTTTCCGAAGTCGTCCTGGATCCACGCCGATGACCGCGGCATCGCGCGGCGATTCCGTGCGGGGTGGTGGCCGGGTGACGGGTGGGCCCGAGTTGGCCTCGCCTCGTCGTCGCGGTCGTCCACCGGCCGCGGAGACCACGGCCGAGGCGACCAGGACGCGCATCGTGGCGGCCGCGGTGGAACTGTTCGCGGAGCAGGGTTTCCACGGTACCGGCGTCGCGGAAATCGGCGATCGGGCCGGAGTGCAGCGGGGTGCGCTGTATTACCACATCGGTTCCAAGGAGGAGCTGCTCTGGCAGATCCTGCGCGATTACATCCAGCTCATGCTCACCGATGCCCAGCGGATCTCCCGCGGCATCGATGACCCGATCGTCAAGTTGCAAAAGCTGATCCACAGCCACATCGGGCTGATCATCGAGCACCACCGCGAGGTCGCCATCCAATTGCGCGACGTCACCGCACTGACCGGTGGGCGTGGCGAAGAACTACAGGAAATGCGTGACGAAATACAGGCCTGCTGGCAGCGCGTCATCGACGCGGGGCATGCGGCGGGTCTGCTGCGTACCGACGACCATGTGGTCACCAACAGCGTGCTCGGCATGCTGAACATGGTGACCTTCTGGTACCACCCGCACGGCGGGCGCTCCCCCGACGAAATCGCCGACATTGTGGCGTCCACCATTCTCGATGGCATCACCGACACGAAAGGCTGACCATGGCTTGGGATTTCGAAACCGACCCGGAATACCAGCAGAAGTTGGACTGGGCGGCGGAGTTCGTCCGCACCGAGGTGGAGCCGCTCGATCTGCTCTACCCGAATCCCTATGACCGCACCAATACCGAGGCGATGGCGCTGATGCGGCCGCTGAAGGAGAAGGTGAAGGAACAGGGACTGTGGGCCTGCCATCTCGGACCGGAACTGGGCGGCCCCGGCTACGGGCAGCTCCAGCTCGGCCTGCTCAACGAGGTGCTCGGTACTTCGGTGTGGGCGCCGTCGGTATTCGGTTGCCAGGCACCGGATTCCGGTAACGCGGAAATCCTCGCGCACTACGGCACCGAGGAACAGAAGGCCAGGTACCTGGAGCCGCTGCTGGCCGGTGAGATCGGTTCCTGCTATGTCATGACCGAACCGACCGGCGGATCGGATCCGACGCTGTTCAAGACCCGCGCCGTGCGCGACGGCGACTCCTGGGTGATCAACGGCGAGAAGTGGTTCAACTCGAACGCGCAGTTCGCCAGCTTCCATATCGTCATGGTGGTCACGAATCCGGATGTCAGCCCGTACCAGGGCATGTCGATGTTCATCGTGCCCGCCGACACCCCTGGCCTGGAGATCGTCAAGAACTTCCACGTGCACGGTTTCAGCGAGCACGAGGGACATCTGCGCTTCACCGATGTCCGGGTGCCCGCCGACCACTTGCTCGGCCAGGAGGGTATGGGCTTCATCGTCGCGCAGACCCGCCTCGGCGGCGGTCGGGTGCACCACGCGATGCGCACAGTCGCGTTGGTGCGCAAGGCCTTCGACATGATGGCCGAACGCGCGGTCTCCCGGCCGATGCGCAAAGGGGCCCTCGCGGGTTTGCAGATGACCCAGGAGCGCATCGCCGACAGCTGGATCGAGATGGAGCAGTTCCGCCTGCTCGTCCTGCGCACCGCCTGGCGGATCGATAAAGAACAGGACTATCTGAAGGTCCGCAAGGACATTGCCGCCATCAAGGTGGCGATGCCGAAGGTGATGCACGATATCGCCCAGCGCGCACTGCATCTGCACGGCGCGATCGGCGTCAGCCAGGACCTCCCGTTCGTCGACATGATGAATTACGCCGAGGTCATGGCGATCGCCGACGGCCCCACCGAGGTCCACAAGATCACCCTCGCCAAGGAAGTCTTGAAGGACTACACCCCGGGCGACCCGGTGTACCCGAGCGGCTACCGTCCCGCCCTGCGCGAACAGGCCCGAGAACTGGTGGCCCGCCGCTTGGAACACATTGTCGGCAACCTCTGAAATCGCTATTTGGTGGTCACCGGGTGAACGCTCAGCGTGCAGGTGTCGATGGTGGTGCTGACCGCGTGCGTGTCAGTGGTGTTCGGGGCGGTGACCAAAAGTTTCGTGTACGTCGGGCACTGGTTGCCTTCCGCATCGACCGCGCCGCCCTCGACCACTGCCTCGGCATTGTGGTCGTGGTCCAGGACGACGGTCGGTGGCGTATCGATATCGGCGGGGAGACCGCCCAGATAGCCGCGCAAGGTGCGCTCGGCATGCAGGAGCGGCCCACCTGGGCCGGTATCCACGCCCGGGTATCCGGTCAGCGTGCACGCACCGCTGGCACCCACGACCGAGAAATGCACGCGCGCACCGCGGTGGCCCGCGCCGGGCGACATCGGTTCCACGCCGACGATGAGCTGGCTGCCGACGCATGCCGGTATCGGCGGCGACGCCGGTTCGCCGTTCGCCCTGGTCGGTTGGTCGGTGGCTACCGCGCTCGGCTCCGGCACGCGGCTACCGACGCTGGTCGGCACTGCGCTCGTACCTGCGGCCGTACCGTGGCCATGATCACCGCCCGAGCAACCAGCCAACGCGAGAACCGCGCAGCAGCCCAGCGGCACCAGATATTTCACCGTCGATATCGACATCGGAACACATCCCTTGCGTATTCGATTCGAACTGGTGCCCCCACCGATTCGTTGCGGACGCCACTTCCGGAACTCCCCGTTCGACACGCGGTCCCCCGAGCGGACGAGCCTGTTGATCTGTTTATCGGCCGCACCCGTCGAGCGTTATCGGATGCACACCCGAACAGGCGAGTCCAACCTGGATGCCGGAGGTAACCGAGTGATCGCATACGAGGTGCGACGGGTGCACAGCTGCGAGTTCTGCGGTACCGACGACCGGGCCCTCGGCACCGACGGCTCGTTGGGCCGGGCCAAGTCGATCGCCGAACGCGACGCGGGCCTCGCTCTCGAATGGGCATGGTTCATCGCCGACGGCGAGTGGCCGCTGAGCGCCGATCCCGGGGACGGCGTCTACCGCTACTACATCTACGCCCGAGAGACAACTGCGTAGTGATCACGAAGTGCGTACGACCGGATCCGCATACCCCGCAACAGGACTCAGCTGCAGTACCGTCGGCATCCGCCGAGTGAGTGCGGTCGGCCCGGTGAATTCCACTCGGCCGGCTCGCATTGCGTGCGAGAGCGGAATGCGTCCCAGCCAAACCTGGTACAGCGATTCGACATCGGAGCTGATGGTGACGTCGACCGGATAGCCGGGATCGGCATCACAGACCGAAGGCACACCCGATTCGACGACAATCCAATAGCGCCGGAAGTCGTCGGTGAACCGCACGCACAACACGTGACGCTTACCGGGAAACGTGGATGTATCCAGCCGGGAGTGCATCCACCACACCAGCAGCCCGGCATCCAGTTCCTCGGGCTGCGGTTCGCCGAAGGTCCAGCGTGCACCCCATTCGCCGAGTCCGAACAGGATCGGCTCCAATTCCCGACCGGCGGCGGTGAGCAGATATTCGCTGCCCACCTTGTCGATCAATCCGGCCCGCTCGAACTGGCGCAGCCGCTTGGCGAGCAGGCTGCGCGAAAGCCCTGGCAGACCGCGCGCCAGATCGTTGAAGCGAGTTGTGCCGATGAGCAGATCTCGCAGGATCAGCAGCGACCAGCGCTCGCCGAGCACATCGAGCGCACGGGAGATCGGACAATATTGGCCATAGCTCGAGGTCGTGCTGGTCATTGTCACCTCGCGAGCCGGGGTCCATTTTCTGGACCGTGGAAGTCCACTTTCTGGACTATTCGGTTATCGCGGCCGTTCCTAACTTCGAAACATGACGACTATCGCCCATGACATCACCACCACCGACTGGATCGCCCTGGCACGCCAGGTAGGGGAAACCCTGCGCGCCGATGTGGCCGCCCGCGACCGTACCGGCGACATCTCCGTCGCCGCCTTCGACCTGCTGCGGGCCACAGGACTGTCCGCAGCACTCGTACCGACCGAGTTCGGCGGCGGCGGTGTGTCGCACCGCGAGATGGGCGAGATCCTGCGCGAACTCGGCCGCCACGATCCGTCCACCGCGGTCGCGTTCGCCATGCACACCCATCTGGTGGCCGCGCAGGTCTGGCGGCACAACCACGGCATAGACGCCTCGGCGGTATTCGCCAAGGTGGCGGCGGGCGCGATCCTGGTCAGCACCGGCGCTTCGGACTGGGTCGAATCCAACGGCCGGGCCGAGCGCGTCGACGGCGGCTTCCGGGTGAGCGCGCGCAAAGCGCCCGCCAGCGGCTGTGAGGTCGGCGATGTGGTGGTGACCAGCATTCGCCGCGGCGATGCGCCGGAGGGACCCCAGGTGCTGCACTTCGCGGTGCCGTTGGACGCCCCCGGTGCTCGCATCGAAAAGACCTGGGACACTATCGGTTTGCGCGCCAGCGGCTCCCATACGGTGGTCTTCGAGGATGTCTTCGTTCCCGATGCCGCGATCTCGCTGACCCGCCCCGCCGACGTGTGGCCCCCGGTGCTGAATGTGGTGATCGGTGCGGCCATGCCGCTGGTCATGGCGGCCTATCTCGGCATCGCTGATGCCGCGGTCGAATTGACCGCCGCACTCGTCGCCGACCGCGGCGAACCACATACCTTCCAGCTCGCGGGCGAAATGATGAACGCCTACACCACCGCCGCGGATCTGATCGCCGCCATGTTCACCGATTCGGACAATCTGCATTTCGACAACACCGACGGCTATGGTGCGCGCACGCTCAGCCGCAAGACCGTGGCCGCCGACGCGCTCGTCGATACCGTCCGGCTGGCCATCGAAACCGTTGGCGGCGTGGGCTTTTCGCGCGGCTGCGAGCTGGAGATGTGGTACCGCGACATCCACGGCTGCCTGTTCCACCCGCTGCCGCGGGCCAAGCAGACCCGGTTCACCGGCCGAGTTCTGTTGGGCCACACGCCCATCGGCTGACCCGACCTTCTCGAACGACATATGCTCGAAACCGGGACGCACGCCTGCCGATCGGGGTTCAATAGATGGGCACACGATGATGCACGGGAGTGAGTCATCGGTGTCCTGATAACCACCACAACCGTGGACGAGGCGGTGACTGCCCCTCGGACACGATGAAGGAGTCGCGCACCCCCTCGCCCGCGACTCCTTCATCCCGCCGCGCCGGGCGAATCGCCGGCATTACGCGTTGTGTTAAAAATGTTCGGCGTTTGTCACGGGTTGTTCCCGCATCAACCCCTGGTCAGACCGTACGGTTGTCTCCGACGCGGCGGCAGGCAGTCGCGTACGGCCCCCGGCCGCTTCGGACCTAGCAAAACCGAGGTGTGGACCATGTTTATGCGCAAGATGATCGGTGCCGTGGCGGGAACCGTCATGGTAGGTGCGGCCGGCGCCGTCGGCGGTGCCGGCGCGGCGACGGCAGCGCCCGATGGCTGCCCCGACCTGTATGTCGTGGCGGTACCCGGCACGTGGGAGACCTCCGATGCCAATCCCGGCGAGGGCATGCTCGCCAGCGTCACCGATAACCTGCCGCGAAATACCAGGACCGACTACGTGACCTACGCGGCGACTGCTTTCCCCTGGGAGACCGATGTTTACGGCCGGTCCAAGCGGCAGGCCATCGATAATGGCCGCGGCCTGGTCACGGCAATGGCCCAGCAGTGCGCCGAGACCAAGATCGCGCTGATCGGCTACAGCCAGGGTGCGGATGCGGCAGGCGATCTCGCCGCCGAAATCGGCACCGGACTGAGTCCCATTCGGCCCGAACGCATCGCCGCGGTCGGGCTCATCTCGGATCCGCGCCGCTCCCCGACCGACGCACTCATCGGCCCGCCGGTCGACGGCGCCGGTGCGGGCGGCCCGCGCATCGGCGGCTTCGGCTTCCTCACCCAGAAGACCCGGACCATCTGCGCTGTCGGCGACCTCTACTGCGCCGCACCGCCCACCGACTTCGCGACTCGCGTCGCCGGCTTCCTGGCCCAGGCCTCCGATCCCGACCCGGCTCAGCTGTGGCGCTATCAGCAGGAGGCGTTCGCCATCTTCAACGACCTGATGGCGACGGGGGTGTCCCCGCTCATCCAGAACCAGCTCGCCGATCCGGAAATGAACGAGCGCAAGCGGGAATTCGAGCGATTCTACAACTCGTTCGTACACCAGAACTATCCGACCTACGTCGTGGATTCCAACGGCGCCACCGCCACCGCGTGGCTGCGGCAGTGGCTGATCGGCCTGGCCTGAAAAACCCTTCGCCAGCGGTGGGCGCGCCGTGCCACCATGGATTTCGATGATGATCACCCGATTCCGCGGGTGCTCACGAGCATGAGGAAGGAGGCGGCGGCCGTGACCATTGTCGTATCGAGCTTGCGTCGGTATGACGCGCGCGTCGAGCAGGAACTGCGCCGCCTCCCGGCCGGTAACTGACCGACCCTCGCCTTCCGAATCCGCTCGCTCTCTCGAAACATGGTGACTCCCATGACGTTCCACCGTGCCACCGATCCGGTGGTGTCTACTGTCGACAACTGGATACACACCCGGGTACTGGTATTGAATGCCAGCTACGAGGCGCTCACCGAGATCAGCGCCGACCGGGCCGTGGTGCTGCTCATGGGCGGCGCCGCGGAGTCGATCGCCGATCGCGAGCCGCACCTCCCGATCCGCTCCAAGCATCTCGAGCTCGCGCTGCCGGAGACGATCCGGCTGCTGCGATACGTATACCTCGACCATGTGACGCGAGTACACGACGGCAGTCGCGCGACGCTGGCCGGGGTGCTGCGCCGAGACCACCACCGGTGCGGATACTGCGCGTCCTTGGCGCGCACCGTCGACCACATTCGACCCCGCAGCAGAGGTGGTCCCAACACTTGGGACAACCTCATCGCCGCATGCGCCCGGTGCAACTCGAGCAAGGCCGACCGGACGCCGGAGGAAGCGGGCATGCGGTTGCTGTGGCAGCCGAAGGCGCCCGACCACCTGGCCAAACGGCAACAGCGGATCTGGAAGCAACTGGCCGCCACCTGAGCCGAGAGAAAGGAGAAGGATCGAAATGACCGTCGAATTGGAGACCAGCGCGCTTGTCGATCTGACCGCCCTGCTCCCGCTCTCGGATTCCCGAGAGTGGCATCGGGCGGCCTGCCGCGGTGATCCGAATCACGAGGCGTGGTTCCCGTACCCGTCGCAGGATTTCGAGTACGCGCGCGCGGTCTGCGCGGGCTGCCCGATTCGAGACGCCTGCGGCGAATTCGCCGCGCGGACTGGACAGTCCGGAGTTTGGGGCGGACACGAGTTCGACCGCGGACGGATGATCCGACTCTAGTCGGACGTTCGCGCCACGCCGTGCCGGTGCGCCGCACCGGACACACCGGCACGGCAAATCCTGCGTGAACATACACTGAGGATCGTGGGCACACATCGCAGCGGAACCAGGTCCCGGGGCGTCAGCAAAGGTCCGGTTATCGCAGTGGTTGCCGTTTTGCTGCTAGTCGCGGCGGTCTTCGCGTTTTTTCAACTCAGTGATCGCGCCGCGAACCAGGACAAGTCGGCCGCGGCGGAATGTAAGGAGGGACCGTCGACGCTGTTCGTTACGGTCGATCCGGATATCGCCGATCCAGTGCGGGCCGCAGCGGAGCGCTACAACGCGACCAATCCGAAGGTGCGCGATCATTGCGCGAAAGTGGTGGTGACGGCCCAGCCGTCGGCGGCGATCGTCGCCGGGTTCACCGCGGGCACGCCGTGGAACGGTGCGCTCGGTCCGCAGCCGGGGCTGTGGATCGCCGATTCGATGCGGTCCATCGAATCCATGCGGGTGCCCGGGCTGATCGAGGGCACACCCGCGCCGGTTGCGATGAGTCCGATCGTGGTCGCCGTTCCCGAGGATCTGCGCGGTGCGCTCGAGCAGGCCAAGATCACCTGGGCGGATTTGCCACGGCTGCAACAGGGTTCGCTGGACGAGCTCGGATTGTTCGGGTGGGGTGGGCTGCGGATGGCGCTGCCCGCCGGGGACTCGACCTTGGCGGCGGCAGCAGCGGTCGGCTCCGCGGTTTCGGGAACCGATCCGCTTACCGATCAAGTCGCACAGTCCGGTCAGGTTGTCGCGGCGATCTCCGGGCTCGCCGCGAATGCGCCGCAGGCGGCGGACACCACGGCCGCATTGGCCGCGATCGGTGGAACGAATTCGCCCATTCACGCAGTAACGGCTACCGAGCAGCAACTAAAAGCTGTTGGTAGTACATCGGAATTTCGGCCAATGGGGACCGCACCGGTTGCCGATCATCCCGCCGCGCTGATGTCCGGGGCATGGGTGGACAAGACCCAGAATCTGATCGCATCACTGTTCGCCGACTACTTGCGCGCACCCCAACAGTCCTCGGCCTTCACCGCCGCCGGATTCGCCGCGGCACCGGCCGTCGCCGCACCCGCCGCGCCGCGGACCGCACTGGACAAGGTGCGTGCCACACTCGCCAACCCTGTTCTCGGCGTGCAAGCTACGGTGCTGCTCGACGTCTCGTCCTCGATGGGCAACAGCGACGGATCCGTCACCCGGCTCTCGAATGCACTCGGCGCGCTACGCTCCACGATGAATGTGATGCCACCGGACTTCGGACTCGGCGTCTGGACGTTCGGGAAGAACCTCGACGGGACAACGCCGTACAAGATCCAAACGCCCACCGCGCCACTGAACAATCAGCAGCGCACCGCCTTGGATACGGCGCTGGAGGCGGTGAAGCCCACCGAATCCCGTACCGACCAGGCTTATCCGTCACTCATCGCCGCCTACAAGTCGGCTGTTCGCGGATACACTCCGGGGCTCACCAATTCGGTTCTGCTCATCACCGACGGCCCGGATGACGACTCAACCACTACCGGAGCCAAACTGCTCACCGAGCTGACCCCGGCCGCCGATCCGGCCCATCCGGTTCGCATCGATGTGATCGTTATCGGGGGCAATAGCACGGAGACCCTCCAAACCGCCGCTCAGCGGACCGGGGGCACGTACACGCGACTGTCGACCTCGGATAACGTCAGCTTCGGGACCGCGGTTATGCACGCGTTGACGACGCCGTGAATCATCGCCTGCGGCAATCTCCTCGCCGTGGCGCCGATCTGCTACCGCTTGTTCGTCACTCACGAACCGCTGACCACACAAGACACCTCCATGCGGCCGGTGCCGCACCAGCCGCGGCACGGGCCGGCGCGTTCTGACGGCCGATCGGGACACAGTGGAGCAGCCCGCAATGCAATGATGACCCGGTGACTTCCTGGCTTCCGCTTCTCAGCTCGCTCATCGTCGCCGCCGCGGCGCTCATCGGCGTCCTGATCAACAACCGGACGAACCGCGACGCGATCACCGCGGCCGACGAGCGCAACCGGACCACACTTGATGCCGCACAGGCCAATATCGAGACAACCCACGCCGCCGCGCAGCGCAATATCGACAACGCCAACACCGCCGCAGAACGCCGCGAACAGGACAAATGGCGACGCGACTCGATTCTGACCGCGATCTCATCGGTACTGCTCGCCGCCGCCGACGTCCGCCAAACCCTGTGGGACACCCTCGATTGGAAGGCCGAATCCGTCGAGGAAGTGGACAGTTTCGGCAAGGAAGTACAGCAGAGCATCTCCGCATGCAATGGCTACATCACCCGCCTGCGCGTCCTTGCGAACCCTAAGATCCCGCAGCGCTGCGAGGATCTCCTCCGCACCCTCACCGCAGCGCAGAGCATCACCGTGCAACGCCTCAAGGTCGAACTCGACCACGAAGCAACCATGGACGACGTCAACGCGATCCGCGCATTGTGGCACAAGGCAATTGCCAACACCGTCCAAGACGAACGCGCCGCCGTCGACGCGACGCGGTCGGAACTGGGAATCGAAGCCCTCAGCGAGATACCGGAACTCGAACCCGAGGCCGCGCCGGACCCCGCGTGACCCGCCGCCCTCTGGGCTCGACAGATGGCTACCGAGCCGCACCTGCAACGGGGTCGAGGTGCGGATCGGTGGCCGTCAGTACGCGTCCAGCGGCGGGCAGGAGCAGACGAGGTTGCGGTCACCGTAGGCGCCGTCGATGCGCCGCACCGCGGGCCACACCTTGGCCCGCGCCGGATCCAGACCCTGCGGGTACACCGCGACCTCCCGGCTGTACGGGTGGTCCCATTCCCCGACCAGACAGGCCGCGGTATGTGGTGCGCCGCGCAGCGGATTGTCCTCGACCGGCCACACACCCGCGGCGACCTGATCGATCTCGCCCCGGATCGCTGTCATCGCGAGGATGAATTCGTCCAACTCGGCGAGGTTTTCGCTCTCGGTGGGCTCCACCATCAATGTGCCCGCCACCGGGAAGCTCATGGTCGGCGCGTGGAATCCGTAGTCCGCCAACCGCTTTGCCACATCGTCGACGGTCACGCCGGTCCGCTTGGTGATCTCGCGCAGATCCAGAATGCACTCGTGCGCCACCATCGAGTTCTCGCCGGTGTACAGCACCGGGAAGTGCTCGTTCAACCGGCGCGCGATGTAGTTGGCTGACGCGATCGCGGTCAACGTGGCCTTACGCAGGCCGTCCGCACCCATCATCCGGATATAAGCCCAGGTGATCGGCAGAATCGACGCCGAACCGTACTTGGCCGCCGACACCGCGTGCGAACCCGGCTCGAGCGGGTCACCGGGCAGATACGGCGCCAGATGCGAGCGCACCGCTACCGGGCCGACGCCCGGACCACCACCACCGTGCGGAATGCAGAAGGTCTTGTGCAGGTTCAGGTGGCTGACATCGCCACCGAACCGGCCCGGACGGGCAAGGCCCACCAGGGCATTCAGATTCGCACCGTCGACGTACACCTGACCACCCGCATCGTGCACCAGCGCACACAACTCGGCGACCTCGTGCTCGTACACGCCGTGCGTGGACGGGTAGGTGATCATGATGCAGGCCAGCCGGTCGGCGTGGTCGGCGATCTTGGCGCGCAGATCGTCGAGGTCCACATCGCCGTTCTCCCGGCACTTCACGACCTCGACGCGCAGCCCCACCATGGTGGCCGAGGCCGCATTGGTGCCGTGCGCACTGGACGGAATCAGGCACGTATCCCGGTGGGTATCACCACGATCCAGGTGATAGCGCCGAATGGCCAGCAACCCGGCGTACTCGCCCTGACTGCCCGCATTCGGCTGCAGGCTCACCTGGTCGTACCCGGTGATGGCCAAGAGCCAGCCCTCCAGATCGGTGATCACCCGCAGCAGGCCGGGCGCATCCTCGACCGGCGCGTACGGATGGACTCGCGCGAAACCGGGCCAGGTGATGGCCTCCATCTCGGCGGTCGCATTGAGCTTCATGGTGCAGGAGCCGAGCGGAATCATGCTGCGGTCCAACGCGATGTCCTTATCGGAAAGCCTGCGCAGATAGCGCAGCATCGCGGTTTCGGTGTGATAGCAGGTGAAGGCCGGATGGGTGAGGAATTCGGAGGTGCGGGTCTCGATCGAACCGCCGGTCACGCTCGGCGCACCGCCCGGATCGCCGACGCCCGATGGCAGGCCGGTGCTGAACGATTCGAGCACCGCGGTGACATGCGCCTCGGTAGTGGCCTCGTCACACGCGATGCCGACGTGATCGGCATCCACCAGCCGCAGGTTGATCCCGCGCGACTTCGCCTTCGCGACAACGGATTCCGCGCCGCCGGGCACGCGCACCAGCAGGGTGTCGAAGAAGTTCTCGTGCACCACGACACCATCGAGCCCCGCCGCGATGGCGGCCGCACGCGCATGAACGCGGCGGGCAATCGCCCGCAGTCCGTCGGCACCGTGGTAGCTCGCGTACATCGCGGCCAGAATGGCCAGCAGCACCTGCGCGGTACAGATATTGGAGGTCGCCTTCTCCCGGCGAATGTGCTGCTCACGGGTCTGCAGCGCAAGCCGGTATGCCTTGTTGCCATCCGCGTCCACGGAGACGCCGACCAACCGGCCGGGCAGCTGCCGCGCATGCTTGGTGTGCACCGACAGATATCCGGCATGCGGACCGCCGAAGCCCATCGGCACCCCGAAACGCTGTGTGGTGCCGAAACATACGTCCGCACCCTGTTCCCCCGGCGGCGTAATCAATGTCAGCGCAAGCAGATCCGCACCGACCGCCACCAATGCACCACGCTCGTGCGCCGCCTCGATCACCGGCCGCCAGTCCACAATCCGCCCTGACGCACCCGGAACCTGGACCAGCACGCCGAAGAACTCGCCCTCGGGCAACTCGCCACCGGACAGATCCGTCGAGACGATCTCGATGCCCAGCGGCTCGGCCCGGGTGGACAGCACGGTCCTGGTCTGCGGGAACAGATCGTCATCGATGAGCAGACGTGCGGACTTGGATTTGCCCGCGCGGCGCAGCAGCGTCATCGCCTCGGCGGCGGCGGTGGCCTCATCCAGCATGGACGCATTGGCCACCTCCATCCCGGTCAGATCCGACACCATGGTCTGGAAATTGAGCAGCGCCTCGAGCCGCCCCTGGCTGATCTCCGGCTGATACGGCGTGTAGGCGGTGTACCAGGCCGGATTCTCCAGCAGGCTGCGCACCAGCACCGGTGGAGTCAGCGTGTCGTAGTAGCCGAGCCCGATCATCGAGGCGGCGACGGTATTGGAGTGCGCGAGTTCGGCGAGTTCGGCGAGCACCTCGTGCTCGGTGGCCGCTGGCGGCAGCACCTCGAGGCCGGTGCCGTCCAGAATGCTCGCGGGCAGCGCCGCGGCGGCGAGCTCGTCCAGCGAGCCGACGCCGACGACGTCCAGAATCCGGGCGAGTTCGTCCCGGTCGGGTCCGATGTGGCGGTCGGCGAATGATCGAGTCACGGCGGCTCCAAGGTCGGGCGGGGTCGACCAACAATGGTCGACAGGTACCAGCCCTCCCCCTCTGTCGTGGAGCCTGAGAGATTCGGACGCCGCGCCGCCCTGTCTCGAACGGACAGGGCGCAGGACCCCTTTCCCCATGGGCGGGCGATCGCCGCGTTGTGCGCCAAACACCACTTTCCAGAGACGTCGAAGCCCGTACGGTCCTTTTGCCTGAGAGATTGACGGGGAGGTGCTGCTCCTTCGGCGCCCGGACTCTTGTGAAGTCCGGAACTCTCCCGCACGGCGGCGACGCATGGCTAGTTTAGGCCGCGCGCGCAATAAATGACGCCACCGGACCGCGGATGGGCGTGTAGCGCTCATCACTCCGGTGCATATAAGAAATGCCCGCCGCAGCAGCGACGGGCACTCGACACGATCCCTAGCCGGTCTTCCGGTTCATCCGAGCCTTACGACGGAAGGACAGTTCGTCCTCCGGGCGTTCGCTCGCACTGCCGCTCACCGCCCGCTCGGCCGGGAAGTTGGCGATGGCTCCGGTCAGTTCCCGCATGGCGCCGCTGACCGCGATTCCGAAGACGCCCTGCCCACCCTGCAGTAAATCGACTACCTCCTCGGGCGAGGTGCATTCATACACCGAGGTGCCGTCGGAGAACAGCGTGATACCAGCCAGATCCTGCACGCCCCGGCTGCGCAGATGATCGACCGCGATGCGGATGTTCTGCAGCGAGATGCCCGCGTCCAATAGCCGCTTCACGATTTTCAGGACCAGAATGTCCTTGAACGAATACAACCGTTGGCTGCCCGAGCCCGCCGCACCTCGGATGGAGGGCACGACCAGTCCGGTCCGCGCCCAATAGTCGAGCTGCCGATACGTGATCCCGGCCACCTGGCATGCGCTGGGTACGCGGTAGCCGACCAGATCGTCGGGCACCGAATCATCCGGGAACAGGCCTGGCTGTACCACATCCTGCGATTGCTCTGCCACTGACCACTCCCTTGCTTCGCCGACGCCTTGCCTCATCGATGACCCGGCTCCGTCATGACCAACGACCGGCCATAACGGACGTGGCCCAACTATCGAGATTACTCCCCCTGATTGTCCCGGGAGCGGCATCATCCGACCAAACGCGACGCGCGGCAAGAGTCTCGACCTCTACTTTAGGGCCAGCATAAATATGGGCACGCCGAACCGACAATGCCAGTCCGCCAGGTCATCTCAGCTATCGGTGGCCTTGAAATCGTCCGGCGAGACCGACTCGAGGAACTCCTTGAACTTCTCCACCTCGTCCTCGCGCTCGTCCGGCATGACCAGCCCCGCCTCCTCGAGCACCGGCTCCTCGGCATAGATGGGGCAACCCACCCGCAAGGCGATCGCGATCGAATCCGACGGCCGCGCCGAGATCCGCAGATCGTTCTCGAAGACCAGATCCGCGTAGAAGGTGCCCTCCTGCAGATCCACGATCCGCACTTCCTTGAGGGTGTGCCCGAGGTCGGCGATCAAGATCTTGATCAGATCGTGAGTCAGCGGACGGATCGGGGTCACCCCCTCTTGTTCGAGCACGATCGCGGTCGCCTCGGCCTGCCCGATCCAGATCGGCAGATACCTGTCTCCGGACACCTCGCGGAGCAACAGCACGGGCTGGTTCTGTGGCTGCTCGACACGAATGCCGATTACGCGCATCTCACTCATCGCACTGCCTCCCAATGACTCGCCGGCCGCCCGGCATGACCGCTGCAGAGCTCGCCGTACCACGAGTCTAAGCGAACCTCGAGGCGTGCAGCATTCCCTGTGCACAGCCGAAATCGGCGTGTTGTCCGTCTGGAACGCAAAGCGAACTCAGAACGCACCCGCCGAACTCAGCCGCCGAGCGAGGACCGCACCGACGCTTTCACCAGGCAGGTATGCAATGTCAGCGACAATGCCGCCAACTCCCGCACCATCTCCTCCGCGCGTGCGCGCGCACCGGCATCGCGACTCTTGGCGATCGGTGCCGCGATCTGCGCGACCAGCGCGGCCTCCCGGTCCGCGGCCAGCTTGAAGGCGCGCAAATGTCGTGCCTCCAGGCCGAATTCGGCCATCGCCTTGGCGGTTTTGGCCAGCGTCACCGCATCCTCGTCGAAGAAACCGGCGGCGCCGGGGATGATCAGATTCGCTCGGATCAGATCGGCGAGGAATTTCTCATCGATCTCGGCCTTGGCAAGCAGATCCGCCCGGGTGAGCCGGATTTCGTGATCGAATCGCAGCTCATCGGGCGAGATTTCACCGGGCACGACGCCGAGTTTGCGCGGCGCCGCAGTGCGCGCGCCATGGTGCGCCGCGGTGGGCTCGGAGTCGGGCATGGCGTGCCCCGACTCCGGCGCACCGTTGCGGCCGGAGTGCGCCCGGGCGCGGGCTTCCCGCACACCGAGCGTCGCCGCACCGCTGTCGATCGCTTCGAGCTGCTCCTTGATCACCTTCAAGGGCAGGTACTGATCGCGTTGTGCGGTCAGCACAAATCTGAGCCGTTCGCAGTCCGCGATCGAGAACCTGCGATAACCCGACGGTGTGCGCTCGGGTCGGATCAGCCCCTCGGCCTCGAGGAAACGGATCTTCGAGATGGTGATATCCGGAAAGTCCGGTCGCAGCAGGTCCAGCACGGAGCCGATCGACATGCCTCCGCGAGCCCACTGCGCCGCGCCCGTCATAGCACCGAGCCTTTCATGACACAGCGTTCTTCCCTGTCAACACTGCCGACACGCGAAATCCGTGCCGCTGATGTCACAGACTGCCCGCACCCGCCGACGAATCGCTCTGCTGGACCCGGGGCCCAGTGAGGAAGACGAGGCGGAACTTGCCGATCTGAACCTCGTCACCGTTCTGCAACTCCGAGGAGTCCACCGGCTCCCGGTTGACGTAGGTGCCGTTGAGGCTGCCCACATCGACCACCTGGAAGGAATCGTCGTCCTGCCGGAATTCGGCATGCCGACGGCTGACGGTGACGTCATCGAGAAAGATGTCACTGTCGGGATGGCGGCCCGCCGACGTGGTCGGCTGATCGAGCAGGAACCGCGAGCCCGCATTCGGGCCTCGCTTCACGACCAAGAGGGCAGCACCAACCGGCAGACCCTCGACCCCTTGGACCGGCTGTTCGCCGGTCGCCTCAGCGGAGCGCGACGCGTCGACCTCGTTCAGGAAATCCGCGCGGAAGACCGACGTCGTCTCGGCCGCGGTCTCCCCGTAACCCGGGTCTTTGTTCTCGCTCACCGTTTCTCTCCTCCTCGAACCTGATTATCCATGCAAGCAGGTGCTGCCTTCACCGCCACGACCTGGGGATCCTGGCGCTAGAACACCGGCTGCCAAGCGCCGGCACATCTATTGGCATTGACCGTACCCTGCCAGGGCGTACCCGTGCAGGTAGAACTGGGAAGGCTGAATCAGCCCCCGATAACTCCTTGATAACCTGCGGCATCCAGTAGTTCACCGAGCGCGGCATCCACGCCGGCCTCGTCGCTCAATTCGAGCTCGAAGATCCACCCGTCGCCATAGGGATCGGTGTTCAGTGTTTCCGGCTCCGAGTCCAGAACATCGTTCACCGCAACAACTTTCGCGGCCAGCGGAGCGTAGATATCGGACACGCTCTTGGTCGACTCCACCTCGGCGATGCTTTCCGCGGCCGCCACATCTTTGTCGACCTCCGGCAACTGCACGAACACAACGTCACCGAGTTGAGACTGGGCGTAGTCGGTGATGCCCACCCGAACCCGGGTCGGGCCGATCCGCCGCACCCATTCGTGCTCTTCGGTGTAGCGCAGATCCTCGGGGGTCTGGGTCACAGGCCGTCCTTTCATCGTGCTGACCTTCTCGAGCGATCTGCACGCAGTCGCCAGCGGGGTTCCACGCAACTCTAATCGCTACTCACTGCGGTGTGGCACAGCCGGTATCGCTCGCGCGACGGCGAAAGCCTTCCAGACGTAGAGCACGCCGGTCCACACATACGCCGCCGTGCCCCAGACCAGGAATGCCCCGCCGAAGGCACGACCGAAACCTGCCAGCGCCCAATCCATCTGACCGGCCAGCAACCACGGCAGCGCCGACATCAGTGCGAATGTGGCGGCTTTACCCAGGTAGATGACCTCGGGTGGATCCAGTTCGCGGCGTTTGTACACCGAAAGAGTCAAGGCCAGGACGGCGTCGCGGCCGATCAGGATCACTGCGACCCACCAGGGCAGCAACCCGCGGATCACGAATGCCGCCAGCGTGGTCACCAGGTACAGCCGGTCCACGAACGGGTCGAGCAGTGCACCGAGTCGCGACGACTGGTCGAGCAGCCGGGCCAGCTTGCCGTCCAGGAAGTCGGTGACGCCGCTGAGCACCAGCAGCGTGAAAGCCCAGCCATCGGCACGCACCACCAGCAGCAACCACACGAAAAGTGGCACACCGACCAGTCGCAATACGCTCAGGGCATTGGGAACGGTGAAGATGCGGTCGGCGAAGACGCCGCCCGCGGCCGGACCGCCGGCTTTCCCCGGGTTGTCCGCGCCGGAGCCGGCGCGTTCGCCCGGTTCCGTTTTCCCCGATTCGGTTGTCACAGCCCGTGCATACCGCAACGACCCCGGTTCACGCCATCCGGGCACGCCGATCGCGCATACTTTCGCTACCTGACCTGCTGTGCGATACACCGCAGCGACCCGGGTGACAGAATGAGTGTGGAACCATCTCACACGGTTGCCGCACACGGTCGCGGGTATCGAGGAGGCATCGCTGCGCGCGCTCACCAAACGGTGCCGCACGGTTCAGAGAGGGAAACCATGCCAGCATTCGACTACAACGTGGTAGTGATCGGCTCCGGATTCGGCGGCAGCGTCAGTGCGCTGCGCCTGACCGAGAAGGGCTACCGAGTCGGCGTGCTCGAAGCCGGACGGCGCTGGCCCGCCGAGGATATTCCGAAGACGAATTGGAATGTGCGCAAATCGATCTGGGCGCCACGGCTCGGTTTGACCGGACCGCAGCGGATCAGTGTGCTCGGCAAATGCGCGGTCTTCTCGGGCGCGGGCGTGGGCGGTGGTTCGCTCATCTACGGCAACACCCTCTACGAGCCGCTGCCGAACTTCTACACCGACAAGCAGTGGGCCCATATCACCGACTGGAAGGACGAATTGGCGCCGTACTACGACCAGGCGCAGCGCATGCTCGGCGTGGCCCCGAATCCGCGGATGACACCCGCCGACGAGGTGATCAAGGAGATTGCCGACGATTTGGGCGTCGGCCATACCTTCCACCCGACCAATGTGGGTGTTTTCTTCAACGAGACCGATCCGGGCACCGAGGTCGAAGATCCCTATTTCGGCGGCGCGGGTCCGCACCGCCGCGGCTGCGTGCACTGCGCGCAATGTTTCACCGGCTGCCCGAACAACGCCAAGAACACCACCACGACGAATTACCTGTATCTGGCCGAAAAGGCCGGGGCCGAGGTACATCCGCTGACCACCGCGACCGCCGTCCGGCCGCTGTCCGGCGGTGGATATGCGGTCGAGACCGAGCGCTCTGATCGCTGGATTCGCAAGCAGCGCAAGACATTTACCGCCGAGCAGGTGGTATTCGCCGGTGCGGCGCTCGGCACGCAGAAGTTGCTGCACAAGATGCGCGACGATGCGATACTGCCGGATCTGTCGCCGCGTCTCGGTGAGCTGACCCGCAGCAATTCCGAGGCGATCCTCAATGTGGTGAGCCGCTCGCGCCGCGATTTCGCCGAGGGCATCGCGATCACCTCCTCGATCCATCCGGAGGCCGATACCCACATCGAGGTCTGCCATTACGGCAAAGGGCAGAACGCACTGTTCCCGATGTCGGTGCCGATCGTGGACGGCGGGGCGTTCCGATTCCTGCGCTTCCTGCTGGCAATCGTGTTGCATCCGTTGGTTTTCCTGCGCAGTCTCAATGCCCGCCATGCCTCGGAGAAGTCGGTGATCCTGCTGGTGATGCAGTCACTGGACAATTCGCTGACCTCCTACCGCAAGCGCGGGCAATTGAAGACCAAACAGGGCACCGGCGAACCGAATCCGACTTGGATTCCGCTGGCGCACGATATCGGCCGACGGTTCGGCGCCAAGGTGAACGGCGATACCCACGGCCTGATCATGGATGTGCTGAATATCCCGGCCACCGCGCATTACATCGGCGGTTGTGTGATCGGCGAGGGTCCCGAGACCGGTGTCGTCGACCCGTATCAGCGGGTATTCGGACATCCCGGGCTGCATGTCGCGGACGGTTCGGCGGTGACGGCGAACCTCGGTGTCAATCCGTCGCTGACGATCACCGCACAGGCCGAGCGCGCAATGGCCTTCTGGCCCAATAGGAACGAGGCCGATCCGCGCCCGGAACTGGGTTCGGCATATCAGCGGATCTCCCCCGTCGCCCCGAACCATCCGACGGTGCCCGCATCCGCCCCTGGCGCACTGCGATTGCCGATCACACCGGTCGACCCCGCGGTGCCCGCCACCTGAGCGGGCCGGGTACGTCACGCCCCGATACCCATCTCGCTCGATCACCACGGAGCTCGTCTTACGAGCGACCCGTTCGCGGGCCGTCTCGCGTCCGAGTCGTGGAAGCGCATGTGCCGCACGCACGGGATTCGACCATCCGATGCGAGTGCATCAGGTGCTGAACGATCCGCCGTCAGTGACCACCACGGAGCGAGTCCTACGAGCGACCGTTCGCGGCCCGTCTCGCGTCCGAGCCGTCGAAGCGATGCGACGCACGCACGGGATTCGACCATCCGATGCGAGTGCATCAGGTGCTGAACGATCCGCCGTCAGTGACCACCACGGAGCGAGTCCTACGAGCGACCGTTCGCGGCCCGTCTCGCGTCCGAGCCGTCGAAGCGATGCGACGCACGCACGGGATTCGACCATCCGATGCGAGTGCATCAGGTGCTGAACGATCCGCCGTCAGTGACCACCACGGAGCGAGTCCTACGAGCGACCGTTCGCGGCCCGTCTCGCGTCCGAGCCGTCGAAGCGATGCGACGCACGCACGGGATTCGACCATCCGATGCGAGTGCATCAGATGCTGAACGATCCGCCGTCAGTGACCACCACGGAGCGAGTCCTACGAGCGACCGTTCGCGGCCCGTCTCGCGTCCGAGCCGTCGAAGCGATGCGCCGCAGGCGCGAGTCTCGACGGCTCGGACGCGAGACACCAGGGGGCCGCGAACCCGCAGCGCCGAAGGCGCTGCAAAATAACACAGTGTTGGATGGTGGTATTGATCTTCGCTCATATGTTCCTGCCGAGGACGTCCGCGCTCGCGGGCGGGCGCTGCGTCAGCGGGTTCCGGTCAGTGCCCGGGATCGAGCGGTCACCTGGTCCACGCGACCGGATGTGCTCGAGTTCATCGAGGCGAGCAATGCCGGTCGGTTGCCGCATCTGGTTCCGCTGCGGATCGGTCGAATGCTCGCCTCGCCGTTCACCTTCTATCGCGGTGCTGCCGGTTTGATGGCCGCCGATCTCGCGGGCAGTCCGGACACCGGTGTACCCGCGCAGATCTGCGGCGACGCGCACGCCGCGAACTTCGGCCTGTACGGCACACCGCGCGGCGAAATCGTCATGGACATCAATGATTTCGATGAAACGATCGTCGGCCCGTGGGAGTGGGATCTGGAGCGGCTCGCGGCCAGTCTGGTGCTGGCGGGCCGCGAAGGCGGTGCGGCCGAAGACGATTGCCTGCGGGCCGCGCGGGATGCGGCCCGCAACTATCGCCTCGCCATCGATCATCTCGCCGAGCAACCGTTCATGGAGTCGTGGAGCGCGCTTCCGGACGAGTCGATCATCAGCAGGGCCAGGGCCGACGATCTGCTCGACGACTTCAAGAAGGCGGCGAAGAAGGCGCGCAAGAACACCAGTGCCAAAGTGGTCGAGAAGTGGACCGAACATCTCGAGGACCACGAGACTATGAGCCGCAAACATCGGTTTGTCATTGCCCCACCGATTCTCACCGCGGTCGACGCCAAGGTGGCCGAGGAGATCATCGACGGGCTGGAGCGCTACGGCGACACCCTGCGCGAGTCCCGACGCAACCTGCTGGCCCGATTCGCGGTGTCCGACACCGCCTTCCGCATCGTCGGCACCGGTAGCGTCGGACTGCACAGCTATGTGGCACTGCTGCACGGCAATGACGGCGAGGCGCTGGTGCTGCAGCTGAAACAGGCCAACCCCTCGGCGCTGGCGCCATTCCTGCCCGCGACGCGGCCCGCGCACGAGGGTGAGCGAATCGTGCGGGGCGCCAGGCTGGTTCAGTCCGAGACCGATATCCTGCTCGGCTGGACCACGCTGCGCTTGGAGACCGGCGAACTGCCGTTCACGGTGCGCCAGTTCCGGAATATGAAGGGCAGTATCGATCCGGCAGAGCTGTCCTCGGACGATCTCGACGATTACGGCAGGCTGGCCGGTGCGCTACTGGCTCGCGCACATTCGCGTTCCCTCGATCCGCGCCTGCTCGCCGGGTATTTCGACGGTGAAGAGGCGTTCGAAGATGCCGTCGCGCGCTTCGCGGTTCGTTACGCCGATCGGACCGAGGCCGACCACGCCGAATTGGTCGATGCGGTGCGGGCTGGAAAGATTGCCGCGGAACAACCGCAGTGACACGCCGCGTCTGGTCATAGGCGCGGCGAACCGGGCAGAGTTGTCCGTATCCTTGCCACCATCGAGTGATGACGTGAAGGGCGGTCGCGAATGCTCGTGCGAGTGCAGAACCCGGCAGGCACCAATGCCGAGCGGGCGCTGATCGACTGGCTGCGCACCTGGAAGGATCCGGCCAGCCCGCACGGCGTCGCCACAGTGAATTGCAGTCTGTTCCACAACGATCGGCTGCATCAGTTCGACGCGGTGGTCTGGACCCCGACCAGTTGCGTGGTGATCGAGGCCGAGGCGCTGGTCGCGCGCCAGGACGGCGTGCTGGAGGTGCCGCTCAGCGGTCCGTGGACGATCTCCGGCGCACCGATCGCCAGCGAAGCCCGCGATCGCCGCACCCCGCTGGACCGATCGCGCGAACACACACTCGCACTGCAGAATTGGCTAGCCGCGCGCGGTCTCGGTCAGCGCGCGGTGCACGGTGTCGCGCTGATCGTTCCGCTGCGCGGCGCCGAACTGTCGGTCAAACAGGAGTGGAGCGATCCGAGTTTCGATGTGATCCTCGGCAGCGATCCGGAACGACTGCGGCACTATTTCGAGACGCTGGCCGATTCCGAGAAGAACATCCACCTGTGGACGGCCAACGATGTCGCGGTGGCCTTCCGCAGCCTTGGCATCCTGCCCGCCCTGCCTGCCCCGCAGGATCTGGTCAACGAGGGCTTCCTCGGCCCGATCGATATCACGCTGTGGCACGGCGGCCCGAACCAGGCGCAGGCGGAGGCCTATGCCGAGGAGCTGGCGCGGGCCGAAAAGGACGCCGACGCACCAGCCCTGGTCATCGAGGCGCCCTGGTACAGCCCGTGGAAGCTGTATCCGCGGCAGGCAGGCGATATGGATCTGGGGCGGGCGTTCATGCGCATCACGCTGGCGACGGGCATGCTCATCGCCTTCGCGTGGGTGATCTGGTTCGTGATCACCGCGGTATTCACCTACGGGCCGGGGTGAGGACAGACGTCGGCAGTTCCACGGACTGTGCTCTACACGCATTCGCGCTAGAGGTGTAGCGGCTCGCGCGATCTCGACGCGCTCGGCATCGCGGCCGATAAAGTTCGGCAGCCGTCCGACAGGCTGCCACCGTCTGGCTGGTCATTAGGATTCGACGGCGTATCGGCCCGATGCGCCGCGAGAGTGTCGGGAGGATCCACTGGGAGGCGTGGCTCGCCGGATACGCGCGAACCTCGTCGCGCTGTGCGTGGTGCTCGTCGGCGTCGGCATCGCGGTTACGCTGCCGCTGACCTTTCCAGGCGACGGCGCGGCCACCGATCTGGATCGCGAGCTCGCCGAGCCGATCCACTCGGCGCTGGATGACCATCCCGGTGGCTACGAGGCGCTGGTGATTCCGAGCAACGGCTACATCCTGATCCCGATGTTGCTCGCGGCCGCCGCCTGGTTCGGCTATCGGGGTCGGTGGCGGCGGGCCGTGGCGATGGTGGTGATTCCCGAGGTCGTGGTCGGAATCAACAGCTGGGTGCTCAAACCGCTGTGGGATCGACCGCTGCACGACTATCTCGCGTATCCGAGCGGACATACCGTGCACCTGGTCGCGATCGCCACCGCGTTCGTCGTGCTGACCGACTCGACGCGGGCGCGCGTCGGCACCATTGTGATCGCCACCGCCGCACTGGCCTGCGCCGCGGTCGGCATGATCGGCCTCGGCTATCACATGCCCACCGATATTCTCGGCGGCACGGCGGTGGCGATCGCCCTGGTCGTCCTGTGTTGGAAACTCACCGAGCGATTTCTCTCGGAGCAGGCGCACGTCGACTCCTAGATCCGCTACACGGTCGTAGGACTACTGCTCCGATCGAACACGCTCGCATCATCCAGCAGTGCCGCACGCAGCATGGTCTCCGGCACCCCCATGCCCTCGACCAGCGTCAGCGCATCCGGGCGCAGCCGGTCGACCAGTTCATTGACACCGCGACGCACGGCCTTCGCCCGTTCCACCGACATAAACCGGTGCATGATGAACCACGCTTGATTCTCCTCGAGCATCGAGTAGACGTACAGATCGCAGACGGTCTCGGCGAGTTCGCGCGCCTGCGGATCCGCTATTCCGGCAATACCTTCGATGAACGCCTCGAGAATCAGTCGATCGATATGTGCGGTGCCCGCGGCGAGGATGTGGTCCTGCGCATTGTTGAACGCCTCGAAGGGTGCGGTGTCCTTCGCGCGGGCACGCAGCCGGTGTCCGGCTGTGCGCACCAGATAGTCCTCGCGATCGGCGAACAGCTGCAGCTGCACCGAGCGGCGCGACAGATCGCCGTCGTCGACCGTGTCGTCACTGCGGTCGCGCAGCGTCTGGATCAGTTGGCGCACACCGGAACGCTTGCGGACCACATCACCGGCCATGGTGGCGGCGAAGCGCACCCAGCCGAGCGCGTCCAGATCGCGGATCTCGTCGGAGTAGGCGGTGAGCAGTTCCTTGGCCACCAGCTGGGTGAGTACGACGTTGTCGCCCTCGAAGGTGGTGAACACATCGGTATCGGCCTTCAGTGTGACGAGCCGGTTCTCGGTGAGATAGCCTGCGCCGCCGCAGGCTTCGCGACATTCCTGGATGGCACGGGTGGCGAATCCGGTCTGCGCGACCTTGAGTCCGGCGGCCCGCTTCTCCAGGGCGCGCTGGGCGCCGGGATCGAGATCCTGACCGGTCTGTACCAGATGCATGCGGCGAACCAGATCGTTCTGCGCGAAAGCCAGCGCATACGACCGGGCGATCAAGGGCAGCAGCCGCCGTTGATGACTGCGGTAGTCCAGCAGCAAGGTCTCCTGGCCGCTGTCCGGATCCGAGAATTGCCTGCGCTTCAGTGCGTATCGCGTGGCAATGCTCAATGCGACCCGCGCACCGGCGGCTGCCGCGCCACCGACGCTGACCCGCCCGCGGACCAGAGTGCCCAGTGTGGTGAAGAATCGGCGGCTCGGATTCTCGATATCGGAGCTGTAGGTGCCGTCGGGGGCGACATCGGCGTACCGATTGAGCAGGTTCTCCCGCAGAATCCGGACCTGATCGAAGACGATGCGGCCGTTGTCGACACCGAGCAGGCCGCCCTTGAGTCCGTCGTCATAGGTGGTCACACCCGGCAGGTCGGCGCCGTGCTCATCCCGGATCGGCACCAGGAAGCAGTGCACACCCTGACTCGTCCCTTCGGTGATCAACTGCGCGAAAACCGCTGCCATCCCGGCATGTTCGGCCGCGCCGCCGATGTAGTCCTTGCGTGCCGACGGTGTCGGCGAATGGACGACGAACTCCTGGGTCTGCGGATCGTAGGTCGCGGTCGTCTCCAGATTCGCGACATCGCTGCCGTGTCCGGATTCGGTCATCGCGAAACAGCCGAGCAGATCCAGTGATATCAGCCGCTTGACCACATCGCGATGCCGTTCGGTCCCGAGGTTCTCCACGGCCCCGCCGAACAAGCCCCACTGCACACCCGATTTCACCCACAGCGACAGGTCGGCGTACGCGAGCATCTCCAGCCCTGTCACCGCCTCCCCCGGCTCCCCGGTGCCCCCGTTCTCGCGTCGGAACCCACGCTCCGCGTAGCCCATCGATGCGATCGCCCGCATCTGCTCGAGCACCCGTGCCCGTGCCGCGTGATAGTCGAGATACGGATTGCCGGTGAACTGGTCTCCGGCCAGTTGCACCCTGGCCTCGGCGCGAACCGCGCGCCATGGGCCGTCGAGTGCGTCGCGGAGGTGGTCCGATGTGGAGACGTTCTCGGTGTCAGGCATACCGCGACACTAGCGTTTCGCTGACGTCCAGCGGCCGGTAAGCACCGATGAGATGCCGACCTCCGTATCCGCGTCCAAGGCGCTGACCAGGACATTCTGCCGTCACAAATATCGTGACACAACAACTTCGCCGAACTCTTGCTTACCATTGAACGCGTGTTTAATATACTAAACATGTGTTCAATCAGAGAGCCGTATCGCAAGGACCCGCCGATCTAGGAGGCGCCGCGTGACGTCGACCCCGAATTCGGATCTCACTACCGCCGCCCGCATTCGCGATATCGCGATCGAGGCGTTCGGCGACAACGGATTCCAGGTCGGAGTGCGCGCGATCGCCGCTGCGGCGGGTGTCTCCCCCGGACTGGTCAACCATCACTTCGGCTCCAAGGACGGCCTGCGGGCCGCCTGCGACGACCGGGTGCTGGAGTTGATCCGGGACCAGAAGTGGAAGACCGCCACCGAGACGAACGTCGCGAAAAGCATGCTCGACGCGATGTCCGAGATCGAGGCTTACGGCCCGCTGGTCGCCTACATGGTCCGCAGCCTGCAGGCAGGCGGCCCCTTGGCCGAATCATTGCTCGAGCACATGATCTCGGATGCCGAGGAGTACATCCAGGCGGGCGTGGAGGCGGGCACCCTCAAGCCGAGCCGTGATCCGGCCGCGCGGGCCAAATATCTGACGATGGTCAATGTCGGCGCGACCGTTCTGTACTTCACCCTGCTGCAGCAACGCGGCGAAAAGCTGGACTACCGCAAGCTCGTTCGCACCTTGACCGAGGAGTTCATGCTGCCCGCCGCGGAGCTCTACTCCCAGGGATTCCTGACCGACCCAACGATTTTGGACACCCTTACCAAGGAGACCTGATGTCCGACATCATCGAAGTTCGCGATCTGCACAAGAACTTCGGCCACTTCGCCGCCCTGACCGGGCTGGATCTCGCGGTCCGCGAGGGCGAAATCCACGGCTTCCTCGGCCCGAACGGCGCGGGTAAGTCGACCACCATCCGTATCCTGCTCGGGATCCTGCGCGCCAGCTCCGGCGAGGCTCGGCTGCTCGGACGCGACCCGTGGACCGATGCGGTCGAACTGCACCGCGAAATCGCTTATGTACCAGGCGATGTCACACTGTGGCCATCTTTATCCGGCGGGGAAACCATCGACCTATTGGCCAGGATGCGCGGTGAAATCAACCCGCAGCGTCGCACCGAACTCATCGAGCGATTCGACCTGGATCCGCGCAAGAAGGCGCGCACCTACTCCAAGGGCAACCGGCAGAAGGTCGCGCTGATCTCCGCGCTTGCCTCCGATGTGCGTCTGCTGCTACTCGATGAACCGACCTCGGGCCTGGATCCATTGATGGAGCAGGTCTTTCGCGAATGCGTCGAAGAGGCCGAACAGCGCGGTACCACGGTCTTGCTCTCCAGCCATATCCTCTCCGAGGTCGAGGTGCTCTGCGACCGGGTGACCATCATCCGGGCCGGGCGCACCGTGGAAAGCGGATCGCTCGCGGATATGCGCCATCTGTCGCGCACTTCCATCAGCGCCGAATTGCTCGGCGACCCAGGTGATCTCAGTCGGGTCCCGGGTGTCGAGGACATCGAGCGCGACGGTTCGACGCTGCGCTGTCAGGTGGACGGGGAACATCTCGGCGAGTTGATCCGGATCCTCGGCGATGCCGGCGTGCGCAGCCTCACCAGTGCGCCGCCGACGTTGGAGGAGCTTTTCATGCGGCATTACCACGTCGACGGCGCGACGTCCGAGCAGGCGCGGGCGGCCATGGAGAAGGTGGGATCATGACAACCGCAACCGTGGGCGGCGGGCATTACGCCACGCCCGCCGTGCGCGGGTCGGCCGACTTCGCCGGTACCGCCCAACTGCTGCGACTGTTCCTGCGCCGCGACCGAATTGTGTTGCCGCTGTGGGTATTTGCTTTCGGCCTGCTACCTGCCGCCTATGTCAGCAGCGCCAAGGCCGTTTACACCACGCAGGCCGACCTCGATCATGCGGCGCGGTCGGTCTTGGAAAGCCCGGCGCTCATTGCCATGTATGGGCCGGTCTTCAGCACCGATCTGGGCTCGGTCGGGCTGTGGAAGGCCGGTCCGTTCTACGCGATGATGGCGATCGCGACGATTCTCACCGTCATCCGGCACACCCGGGTCGAGGAGGAGACCGGTCGCGCGGAATTGGTCGGCGCCACGAGTATCGGCCGCTACGCGGGGTTGACCGCCGCCATGATCATGACGGCGACCGGCTGTCTGATCGTCGCCATCCTGAGCGCCCTCGCGCTCTACGGCAGTGACCTGCCCGCCGCCGGTTCGCTGGCCTACGGCGCCACGCTCGGCAGTTCCGGTTTGGTCTGGGCCGGGGTCGCCGCCATCGCGGCACAGGTGAGCGTGGGCGCGCGGGTCGCGCGCGGGGTGGCGTTCGGTGCACTCGGCACGGCCTTCGCATTGCGCGCGGTCGGCGACGCCGGAAACGGTGTGCTGTCGTGGTTTTCGCCGCTCGGCTGGTGTATCAATATGCGGCCGTATGCGGATGAGCGCTGGTGGGTGTTGATTCCACTGCTCACCGTCGCCATCATGACCACGATCGCCGCGTATATGCTACTGCGGCAACGTGATACCGGATCGGGCCTGCTCGCCGAGCGGCCGGGCGCACCGGTCGCGGCTGCGACGCTGTCCGGTCCGTCGGGGCTCGCGTGGCGGCTCCAGCGCGGCTCTCTGCTGGCATGGTCCATCGGCTTCCTGCTCTACGGATCGCTGATGGGTGGCGCCATCAACAGCGTCGGCGACATGCTCGACAACAGCAAGCAGGTCCGCGATGTGATCAACCGGATGGGCGGCACCGATGTGCTGCAGAATTCCTTCATCACCTTCGCCCTCAGCATGCTGGCCATCGCGGCGTCGGCCTACTCCATCTCGGCGGTGCTGCGACTGCACGACGAGGAGTCGAGCCAGCGCGCCGAGGCAACGTTGGCCGGTTCGGTGAGCCGAGAACGCTACGCGCTCAGCCATATCGGCATCGCGCTGCTCGGACCGGTGGTGCTGCTGTTCCTCGCGGGTGCGGCGGTCGGAGTCATCTACGGCATCTCCGACGGCGATCTGGCCGGCAAGCTCGGCGACTGCCTCGGCGCCGCGGCGGTGCAACTGCCCGCGGTGTGGGTGCTGACCGCGATCACGGCGGCGATCTACGGGCTCGCGCCGCGCTACACGCCGGTCGCCTGGGGCGTGCTGAGCACGATGATCACCATCTTCGTCATCGGCGCGCTCGACGGACTCCCGCAGTGGGTCCGCGATCTGGTCCCCTTCGTGCACCCGCCGAAGCTGCCCGGCTCATCGTTCGAGGCCACACCGATCCTGTGGCTGCTCGGAATCACGGTCGTGCTGCTCGGGGTCGGGATCGTGGGCTTCCGCCGCCGCGATCTGCGCTGAGATTCGGATGGCAACTGGCGCTGTCACGGCCGTTCGTGCTGTTGGTCGTGCTGATCAGCGGTGCCGTTCTGATCATCAACGGTGGTATGGCACCGGCTGATCTGCTGCCGTTCCTGCTGCTCGGCCTCGTCCTGACCGCTCCGGTGGCGGCCCCCGGCCACGGCTTCCACGATATGCAAGCGGCCGGGCGCGACCGGCTTGATCGCGATCGCCGTGATCGGCGTTGCGATCATCGGCGTGGCCGGTGTACTGATCGGATTGCGTGTGGCACGCAGGCGACGCGGCCAGGAGGCCGCTGAACAAGGGCGTTCTGGCGCTGGCGCTGGCGCGGTCGAGACGCTGGTGGCGGTCTGGGTCGGGTGATGATTTCTGGTGTGAGTCCCGCCGTGGTCGGTGTGGTGGCCGGTGAGGCCCGGATAGGGGTGTGGTGACGGTGTTGATTGTTGCTGTCGCCGCCCCTGTTTCAGACGGTGGCGGGTGTCAGCGCCCAGACCCCTGTGGTGCGGGTGAGCCGGCGCCCGATGAGGTTGCGCAGGTTGAGCCCGGCGGTGCGGCGGGTCAGCCACGCGTGGTTCTTGATGGTTCCCCGGTAGCGCAGTTTGAGGCGGCGCCCGCCCAGGTTGGCGATCTGGGAGACCACTCGTTCCGCGTTGGGCGTGCGGCCGAGATGCCACACGTGCAGTTAGGTGCGGCATCTCGGAAACGACAGGCACCTACGGGTGTGTGAGACAAAGTCTCAGTCGGCAGGCAACGCCATCTTTCCAGACTGAGGGTCGGGGCGAGCGCGTACCGCCCGCCAGGCTTGGGCGAGGACTCTTGCGCCGGCGACGATCGAATCCTCAGTCATGTTGGCGTATCCGAGGACGAGGGTAGGTCTGTTGTCCTGCAACTCCTCGAGTCGGAATCGTTGCAGGCTCAGAACAGGCAGCGAGAGTCGTGCAGCCTCAGCGACCAGGCGATCCTCGGCGCAGATATTCGGAAATCGAACAAGGAGATGCAGTCCGGCCGGGGCGGAGGAGATCTCGATGCCGTCGAGTTCAGCATGGAGGGCGGAGATGAGGGCATGTCGTCGGCGGTTGTATTTCGGGCGCGTTCGACGTAAATGACGGTCGAGCAGTCCGGTAGTGATGAGGTACGTCAGCGCCAGTTGGTCGATGACTGGAACCCCGAGGTCGAAGTGCTCCCGTATCGCGTTGACACGCGGTGTCATCCAGGTCGGCGTGACCATCCAGCCCAAGCGGAGGGCAGGGCTGAGGATCTTGCTGGTCGTCCCGAGGTAGACGACTCGGTCCGGCATAGTGGATTGCACTGCGTGGACTGCGGCAGTCCCATAGTTGAACTCGGCGTCGTAATCGTCCTCGATGACGAGGGCGTTGCGCCTGGTGGCCCATTCGAGAAGTTCGGAACGCCGAGCGTCCGACATGATCACTCCAGTGGGGAATTGGTGCGCTGGTGTGAGGAGCACGACCCGTACGTCCGGATGCGCCCACAGATCCGCGACGCAGATCCCTTCGTCGTCGACGCGGATTGGGACCAACTGTAGGTCGACCGATTCGAGCGGCGGACGCAACCGGTCCCAGCTGGGGTTCTCAACCGCTATGGTGCTGTGGCCCTCGTCGGCGAGCACTCGTGCGAGCAGGCTGATCGACTGCACTGTGCCGCCGCATACATGAATATCGTGCGGCTGGGCTGCGACTCCTCGTATACGGGCCAACCGTTCGGCAAGCGCTTCGCGGAATTTGGCATTTCCGTTCGGGCTCGAATATTGCAGATCGTCACGTGACGCCGTGGACATCACATGTCGAATGGCATTCGTCCACTCTGTGCGGGGAAATGAGCTGAGGTCGGCTACCCCTGCGGCGAAGGTTAGCTGCGATGTAGGAGGCCTCACTGGTAGCCGGGGAGCGGGAGCGGCGGCGGGGCCCTCCGCGACGACGGTGCCCGAGCCTCGTCGAGATCGCAGGAATCCCTGCATGGTCAGCTGCCCATAGGCGTTCACTACCACCGACCGAGAGCAGTGCAGCTCACGGGCGAGCGTGCGCGAAGGCGGCAACTGGGCACCTGCTGCGAGATGTCCGTTTCTGATCGCCTGTTTGATCGCCTCCTGAACGCGAACCGTCATCGTCTGTCGGCGGTCTGCGCTGTCGATGCTCAGGTCCAGCTGCAGATCAGCGGCCCACTTCGGTGCGAAAGTTGTCATACGAAGGTGCACCTCTCTCAGTGCGAGCACGCACAGTCACTCAACCCCCGTCGGCCCGCTGGCCTTCACCATAGCCATCGCTGCCGACAAGGAGAAGCTACGCGAATTGGTCTGCGATCGGGGACCAGAATTGGATCCTTCGCTGATCTCGAACGCGACTAACGTCTGTCAACCTACGGGCAGAAAGTGCCCCAGATCACCTGCATGCCGCTGCTACGGAAAGATTACAGACGAATGAAGATCGGTTACCTAGGACCTGAGGGTTCCAACCACTGGCACGTGGCGACCACGATTGTCGAACGATTCGGAGGGCAGATCCAACCAATCGACACGCCTGCGGAACTGGCGACCTGCGCCGCGACCGGCGCGGTGGACTTCAGCGTCTTGGCCATGGAGACCAACCTCCTCGGCATGATCGAACCGCACTTCCGTGAGCTGCTCGATAGTGCCTTGGAGGTATGCGGGGAGGTGGTCTACGAAGCGCCACTCGCGCTGGTCGCCAAGCCCGGAACCGAGCTGAGCGAGATCACGCGGATCCACAGCCACCCGGAAGCGATCTCGGAGTGCCGTGCTTGGCTCAAGGCGAACGTTCCGCACGCTGCCGCAGTCTTCGCCGGGTCGACCGCAGCGGGTGCACGAGAAGTGGCGGCGAGCGCGGGGCGGAACCGAGCGGCGATCTGCGCACCGGACACCGCCGCGGGTCTCGGATTGGAACAGCTCGTTGCTGACATCGCGGATCCGCCCGGCGACGTCACTCGCTTCTGGATGCTGGGCCGGGTGAACACTGTCGCGGCACCGGCCACGAAGACCAATCTGCTGATCACCCCCCTGGGAGCCGATGTCTCCGGCGTCCTGCGCGTTCTCGCCGCCTCCGGCGTCGCGATCGAACGTGTCGATGCCGTGACCCGACGGGGCGCCCTCGGGGACTACTCGGTGCATGTGAGCCTCCACCGGGGCCGCGACGGCGACAACATCGCTCTCGTCCGGAAAGAGCTCGAAAGCCTTGCGGATGTCCGTCACCTGGGCAGCTACGCCGAGTTCGCAGCATGACTTTGCCGACCCCTACACCGATGCGGAACCAATCAGGAGAAAGACGATGACAATCACACTGGGAAGAAAACGGGGCCGCATCGCGATGTCGGTGACGGCACTGCTGGTAGCGGGTGCGCTCATTACAGCAGGGTGCGGTGCGCAGAAGGTCGGTGAGGCCGGAGGCTCGGGCGCGAACGGTGACGCGAAGGCCAAGTTCAATTCCATGCTCCCAGAGCAGATTCGCGCTGCCGGCGTCCTGAAGCTGGGTACCGATGCGTCCGCGCCGCCCTTTGCCTTCATCGGGTCGGATAACCGGACTGTGGAAGGGGTCAACGTCGACCTCGCCAACGCCGTCGGCCCGCTGCTCGGGGTGCGGATAGACCTGCAGAATGTCGCGTTCGACCAATCGATTCCGTCCGTCACCAGCCACCGGGTGGATCTGTACTGGGACTGGACCAAGGACCGTGAGCAATCGCGGCAGAAGGTGGACTTCGTCGATTTCGCCACCACCGGCGCAGGAATCCTGGTCGCCCAGGGCAATCCCGCCAATATCCGGCTCCCCGCCGATCTGTGTGGCAAGACGGTGTCGGTGCAGGACGGTAGCAGCAACGTCGACATCGTCGAGACCGTCAGCAAGCAACAGTGTGTCGGTTCGGGAAAGCCTGCCATCGAGGTGTTGAAGTTCGACACGGTCCCGTCCGCGCTACTGCAGATCAAAAGCGGGCGTGCTGTTGCCACTGTCGCGTCCTTCGGAGTCGCGTCCTACGAAGGACGGACAAGTCCGGACTATGACGCGACCGGCGATATCATCAGTCCGATCAAGGCTGGTTTCACAATGGCGAAAGGCCAGCCCGCCCTTCGCGATGCGGTGCGCGCTGCACTGCAGGAGCTCATTGCAACCGGACAGTACGGAGAGATCATGAACAAGTGGTCGCTCAATGACTCGAAAATCGACAGCATAACCGTCAATGACGGAAATGGCTAGCACTGAGCGTGCTTCAGGATGGATGAAATAGAAAATGAAAAGCAGTGCGGCTACGCCGATCCAAGAACTGGCGAGACCGGTGGAAATAGTTCGTAAGAAACACTACGGGCGCTATGTGACAGGGGCGGTCCTGGTAGTCATCGCCGCATTGTTGATTCGGGCTTTCGCGAATGCCGATATTAGCTACGGTATTACCGCGGAGTACTTTACTCAGCCCTTCATCATTTACGGCGTACTCAACACGGTCATTCTGAGCGTGACGGCGATGGCCATCGGACTTGTCCTCGGCGTTCTCGCCGCGCTGGCGCGGCTGTCGGCTAATCCCGTGCTCAAAGGTGTGGCCAGCACTTACATCTGGCTGTTCCGTGGTACCCCGGTGCTCGTCCAGTTGCTGTTGTGGTACAACATGTCGCTGATCTTCCCCACGATCTACGTGCCGTTTCTGGGCGAATACACCACCAATTCGATCATGACACCGTTCGTCGCAGCACTGATCGGACTCGGCGTGAACGAAGGCGCCTACATGGGTGAGATCATCCGCGGAGGCATCCTGTCCGTCGACAACGGTCAACGCCAAGCCGCCAAAGCTCTGGGCATGAGCCCTTTCCAGGTGACCACCAGGATCGTGTTACCGCAGGCGTTCCGCGTGTGCCTGCCCGGCACCGGCAATCAGTTCGTGATCATGCTCAAGTCCTCCTCGCTGGCGAGCATCGTCCAGTACAGCGAACTCCTCAACAAAGCCGAGACGGTGTACCAGCGGAACCTCGCCATCATCGAATTGCTGCTGGTGGCGTCGCTGTGGTACATCATCCTCACGACGATCTTCACGTTCGGACAGTCCCTGCTCGAGCGACGAGCCGGACGCTCCCTGCTCACTACCGCCAGACAGAGACGGTTCTTCCGGCGAAACCTCGCCGGAGCGTAACGTGTCGAGCCCGGCCCGCCCCAATGCACGGCGATCGACTCGGGCTTCGGACGCAAGTCTTCATCTTGGACAGTTCGAGTCGTCGGCACCGCTGGCTGGCGCAGGATCTAAGGAAAACCCATGCTCAACGACGTTATCGTGACAGCTCGCGATGTAGAGAAATCATACGGAACCAACTCGGTGCTGCGCGGCGTGAGTTTCGAGGCTGGACGGGGCGAGGTCACGTGCCTCCTCGGCCCCTCCGGTTCGGGGAAGTCGACGCTCCTGCGCTGCGTCAATCACCTCGAAACCATCGACAAAGGTGTGATTCGGGTAGACGGCGTCGTAGTCGGTTATCACGAAAAGGACGGCAAGCTGTACGAGATGTCCGAGCGTGATGCGGCGCGTGCGCGGCATGGAATCGGGATGGTGTTCCAAAGCTTCAATCTATTCGCGCATATGACAGTCCTCGAGAACGTCATGGCCGGGCCCCGTATCGTCGGTAAACGGAAAAAGGAGCCGTCCCGGACCACAGCCTTGGAACTGCTGGACCGTGTCGGCTTGGCTGCCAAAGGTCAGTCCTACCCCGCACAACTATCCGGTGGACAGCAGCAACGAGTGGCTATTGCACGAGCGCTCGCCATGGAACCCAAACTCATGCTCTTCGACGAACCAACCTCCGCTCTCGACCCCGAGCTTGTCGGCGAAGTGCTCAGTGTCATGAAGGAACTTGCGGCCGAGGGGATGAGCATGCTCGTGGTGACCCATGAAATTGCCTTCGCCCGAGATGTCGCCGACCAAGTGATCATGATGGATGGTGGAAGGATCATCGAAAGCGGGCCGCCGCAGAAGGTGCTCACTACTCCCGAACACGAGCGCACCCGAGCCTTCCTCTCGCGCATTCTCTGATCCCGTTATGAATTTCAACCTGGAGATGGGGTATCTGACCGTGCCCGAGTTCGTCCTGGGATAATTCTCCGACTGCCCGCATAAGTGTGGTCTGTCGTAGCGCACCTCGATGTCACTCTGGTCGCACTCGCACGACCGGGGCGGTTTCGTCGGTGTGCCCCGCAGGCCGTGCTGGCGATCGGATCAGCAGGCGAAAGACCCAGTAGCCGATCGATTTCGCCAAGTCCTGTACCGATCAGTACGTCATTCGAGGCGAACAAGACCATCGGTAGCGGAGACTGGCGACTGGACCCATGAGGGGCGTACGACGGGCGGAGCAACAACTCCGCCCGTCGTATGTATTTATCTGGGGCACAGGAGAACTCGGATCCATAACCTGCTTCCCGCTCAGCCCTACCCCGGCCCGGCCACGGTGCTGCTCACGCTGGTTGCCTTCGCACTGGCAGCGCTACCGGCGTTTGCCCCAAAAGCTGAGCGCAAGCTCGGCTATGCGCTCACCCTCGCCGAGGAGGGGTATGCGTGTCGGGTCGGGGGAGCCGCAGGTGCTCGCTACGTGTGGGTGTGCAGAGGTGTGCCCGACAATGCGAGCATTGCCTCACCCAGTGCCTCGTTCTGAGTGGGGTGCGCGTGGATGAACGGTGCGACGTCGGAGGGCAGCGCTTCCCAGGCGACGGCCAGCTGGGCTTCGCCGATCAGTTCGCCGACGCGATGGCCGACCAGGTGCACTCCCACCACAGGGCCGGTGTCGCCGGCACGTATCACCTTGACCCCGCCCGAGGTCTTCAGGATCTGACTCTTGCCGTTACCAGTGAGGTCATACACCACGGACGTGATGTTGCCGTAGCGCTTCCGCGCGGCGTCTTCGTCGAGCCCGACGGACGCGACCTCCGGATGCGAATATGTCACGCGTGGAATGAGCTGGTCCGCAACAGGAACCGGCGCGAGGCCGGCGATCTCCTCGGCGACGAAGATTCCCTGATGGAAGCCGCGGTGTGCCAGCTGGAGCCCTGCCACGATGTCCCCGACGGCGTATACCCCCTCGGCGCCGGTGCGCAGACGATCGTCGGTGATCACGAAACCACGGTCGAGGGCGACGCCATGTTCGGCGAATCCGCTGTCGGCCGTGCGCGGACCACGTCCCACCGCCACCAGCAGGATGTCCGCCTCGAGCGTGTCGCCACCGGCGAGTTCCACATGAACTCGGTTCGAGGTTTCCTTCGCCGCGGCGACCCGCACGCCGGTGCGGGCGGAAATTCCGCGTCTGCGGAATGCGCGTTCGAGTTGCTCCGAACACCACGGGTCCTCCGCGGCTATCAGGCGGGGGAGAGCCTCGACAACGGTCACCTCCGCACCGAACGATGCCCAGACGCTGGCGAATTCGACACCGATCACGCCTCCGCCCAGAACGATGGCCTTGTTCGGAACGAACCCGAGGTTCAGTGCTTCGTCGCTGGTGACGATGCGCTCACCGAGGTCGATGGACTCGATCGTGCGGGCGTAGGACCCGGTCGCCAGCACCACGGACGTCCCCGTGTAGCGAGTGCCGTCCACCTCGATCGTCTTGTGCCCGACGTACCTTCCGTGCCCGTTCACGAAAGTTACCTTGTGGTGGACGACCAGGCCTTGCAGCCCTTTGTGCAGCCGGTCGATGGTGCTGTTCTTGAACTGGTGCACGGCCTCGATGTCGATCCCCTCGAACATCGTTCGCACTCCGAACGCCGCACCGCTGCGTGCGGTGTCGGCGACTTCGGCGGAATGCAACATCGCCTTCGTGGGGATGCAGCCTCGGTGCAGGCAGGTTCCGCCAACCTTGTCCGCCTCGATCAGCGTGACCGACAGTCCGAGTTGCGCGGCGCGGAAGGCACAGGCGTAACCGCTGGAGCCGCCACCGAGGATCAGGACGTCACTGTGCGCGCCGGTCATCAGAGCCTCCCCAGCAGAGTGATGGGATTCTCGATGTAGTCGGCGAATAATCTGAGGAACCCGCCTGCGATGCCGCCGTCGCACACTCGGTGATCGAAACTCAGCGATACCTGAGTCACCTTCCGGACGGTCAACTGCCCGTCCACGACCCATGGTTTGTCGACGATCCGGCCGACTCCCACGATCGCGGCCTCGGGATGGTTGATGATCGGGGTCGACCCGTCCACGCCGAAGACCCCGTAGTTGTTGAGGGTGAACGTGCCACCCGTCAGTCGTGTCGGCGGGAGCGTTCCCTCGCGGGCCAGCGCCGTGGTCTCCCGCAGTTGCCGGGCGAGTTCGACAGTCGTGAGCGCGTCGGCCTTGTCGATCACCGGGACGACGAGCCCGCGAGGCGTTTGTGTCGCGATGCCCAGGTGAACATGCCGGTATCGGACGATTTCGTTGCCTTCGGTATCGACGGAGGAGTTCAACTCCGGGAACCGGTGTAGCGCGGCGATGGTCAACCTCGCGAGCAGCGCCAGCAGACTGATCTGCTCGTCGTCGGTCAGAGTTGCATTGATCGTGCGTCGAGCCGCCAAGAGCTCGGTGGCATCGACATCCACCCACGTGGTCGCGTCCGGGATCTCCCGTCGACTGGTCGAGAGCTTGTCGGCTACGAACTTGCGTAGCCCCTCGAGCGGGAATCGCTGGTCCGCTGTTGCCGGGCGAGATGATGTGCTCGGGTTGTCCGGGGCATCGGTGAGGGCGTGGTCGACGTCGGCACGGGTGATCACACCACCCACGCCGGATCCCGACAGCGTCGCCAGATCCAAGCCGTGGGTGTGAGCGAGAGAGCGAACCACCGGAGAGATCACCCGGCTCGGTGGCCTGGGCGCAGCGGATGGTTTTGGTTTCGTAGAAACGACAGCGTTCGATGTCGCCGTGCTGGGGGGCGGAGCGATCGGTTGTACACGGCGCCTGCGGCGGCGGGTGTCCTGGCTGGTGCCGTACCCGATGAGAACATTGCCGGACCCGCCCCGTTCCTCCTCGAGGTGTTGCTCACCTGCGAGTGCGACGGAGCTGTCAGCGGTGTCGGCGTCGGACTCGGCGCCGCTCACGGTGATCAGTGGCGTGCCGACTTTCAGCGTCGAGCCTTCTTCGCCGTGCAACGCGATCACGGTGCCTTCGAAGGGAATTGGTACCTCGACCGCGGCTTTGGCGGTCTCGACTTCGACGACCACCTGGTCGATGGTGACGGAGTCACCGACCTGGACCTTCCATTCGGCGATATCGGCTTCGGTGAGTCCCTCGCCGAGGTCGGGGAGCACAAATACTTGATTGCTCATGCGGGCACCGTCCAACGGGTGTCGACCGAATCGTTCCACTGCAATCGGTCGATACTGTCGAGTACCCGGTCGACGCTCGGCAGGTGGAGATGTTCGAGCTTCGGGGCGGGGTACGGGATGTCGAATCCACTGACCCGCAACACCGGTGCGTGCAGGTGATGGAAGCACCGTTCCTGGACACGGGCGACGACCTCGGCTCCGACTCCGGCGAATCCCTGCGCCTCCTGAATGACGATGCACCGCCCGGTCTTGCGGACCGATGCCATGACCGTGTCGTCGTCGAACGGCACGAGCGAACGCAGGTCGATCACCTCGATGTCACGCCCCTCGGTTGCGGCGGCCGCGGCGGACTCGAGCGCGACCGTCACAGACGGTCCGTACGCGATGAGGGTCGCGTCCTGGCCGGGACGACGCACGGCGGCCTGCCCGATCGGCGCACCTGCCCCCAGATCTACGTCGGCGCCCGAGAAGTACAGCCGTTTGGGTTCGAGGAAGATCACCGGGTCGGGGTCGTCGATCGCAGCGCGCAACAGGGTGTATGCGTCCGCGACGCTGGACGGGGCCACGACTTTCAGTCCGGGGGTGTGCGCGTAGTAGCCCTCGCTGGAATCGCAGTGGTGTTCGACGCCGCCGATACCCCCGGCGTATGGGATACGGATGACGATCGGGACGGACAGTGCACCTTTCGTGCGATTACGAATCTTCGCGAGGTGGGACACGATCTGCTCGAACGCCGGGTAGGCGAACGCGTCGAATTGCATTTCGACGACCGGTCTGAACCCGGCCATCGCCATGCCGATCGCGAAGCCGACTATGCCGGATTCGGCGAGCGGGGTGTCGAAGCAGCGATCGTCGCCGAAGTCGCGGGTGAGTCCGTCGGTGACGCGGAAGACACCGCCGAGGGCGCCGACATCCTCGCCGAAGACGACGATGTTCTCGTCGGCGGCAAGGGCGTCGCGCAGTGCGGTGTTCAGAGCCTGGGCCATGGTAAGTGTGGGCACAGTGTCAGTTCTCCTGGGATTCGGCGGCCAGTTCGGCTTCCGCCTGTGCGCGCTGCTCTCGTAGTTGCGGGGTCTGCTCGGCGAAGACGTACCGGAACAGATCCATCGGGTCGGTCGGTCGATCGAGGTTCATGCCAGCGCGCAGGGCCGATGCGGCGGCTTCGGCGTCCTCGGTGAGCGCATCCGCCGATGCGTCGTCGAACAAGCCCTTTCCGCGCAGGTACGTCTCCAGCCTGCTCAGCGGGTCACGCGAGAGCCACTGCTCGACTTCGGACGAATCGCGGTAGCGGGTGGCGTCGTCGGCATTGGTGTGCGCGTCGATCCGGTAGGTGTGAGCTTCGACGATGACCGGACCGTTGCCGGCACGGACGAATTGCGCGGCCTCGTCCATCACGGCGAGCATGGCGACCGGGTCGTTTCCATCGACGTGTTCGCTGCCGATGCCGTAGCCGACTCCCTTGTACGCCAATGTCGGCGCCGCGCTTTGCCGGGCGATAGGCACGCTGATCGCGAATCCGTTGTTCTGCACCAGAAAAACCACCGGGGCTTTGAACACGGCGGCGAAGTTGAGGGCCTCGTGGAAGTCGCCTTCACTGGTCGCCCCGTCGCCGCAGAACGCGAGGGCGACGGTGTCTTTTCCCTTGCGGTGTTCGCCGTGCGCTACTCCTGTCGCGTGCAGCAACTGGGTTGCCAGCGGGGTGCACTGAGGTGCGCTGCGGTGATGGGCAGGGTCGTAGCCGCAGTGCCAGTCGCCGGCGAGCATGCTGAGGATCTCGACCGGGTCGATGCCGCGCGCGGCGAGCGCCACCGAGTCTCGGTATGTGGGGAACATCCAGTCGGTGGGCCGCAGACTCATCGCCGCCGCGATCTGGCACGCCTCCTGCCCCCGCGACGACGGGTACACGGCCAGCCTGCCCTGTTTGGTCAGGGCCGACGCTTGCTGATCGAAGCGCCTGCCCAGCACCATGTTCCGGTACATCTGCAGCAGACGGTCATCGGTCGGCCTCGGATATCGGGCCTCGTTTCCGGTCAGCTCACCGGCCGCGTCGAGGTACTGCACCGCGCGCTCGGCGGGTAGGAATTTCCTATAGGGCCTTGTCAGGGTCGCGTCTACCAGCATCACATCTACCTTCGAAAGACAATTTGTCCACCGATCGTCGCAAGTGGTCTGACATGTGGACAACAGGAGAGATAAATCGAAGATAAATGGTCTACAGTTGCGCAGAACGCGACAATTTGTCTCACTTCTGTGTGAGCGGCCACAAAGGGATGGACAGATGGCTACCGACACATTTGGTGCCTACGAACTCGACGCGATCGACCGACGCATCATCAAGGAACTCGTCGCTGACAGCCGTGTCTCGATGCGAGCGTTGGCGGAGAAGGCGCACATCTCCCGCGCACACATCTATATCCGCATCGAGCGGTTGCAGGACGCGGGGATTATCGAAGGCTTCACCACAAGGATCTCCCATGCCAGGGCTGGACTGCGCTCGTCCGCGTTCATCGCCCTCTCGATCCGGCAGGACTCGTGGCGCGGGATCGCCTCCCAGCTGCGCACTCTGCCTTTCATCGAACACTTCTCGCTGCTCGGCGGGGACTTCGACGTTCTGGTCCTCGCCCATGCGCCGGACAACAACGCACTACGCCACCTTGTGCTCGAGCGACTACAGAGCCTCGACGGAGTGCGGTCGACAAAAACGTGGCTGATCTTCGAAGAGGCCAACGGACCCGGTCCTGACTGGGTCGAGGACTTCGACCAACAACGGCGAATTGACGAACCCGCAGCTCGGAGCCCAATGAAACCAACTGCGCTCAACACTTCCCGCTCTTGATAAGGACCCCGATCTCGAACTCGGTCGCCGCAAGTCGACCAGAACGGTCGGCACACCAGCACCGACCAGCTCGGACTGCCGAAATGGATGCAGGCACAAGAAGATCCGGACCGGCTCTGGGCATCGAGGACTGCCGTGACATGACCCTGCGGCCTCGAACGCGATCTGATCGCCGCTGGCGAACACGTGATCCGAGTGCCTCCGAAACTCACACGGTATTGCGTGATCGAGGACCATCGTTCCCCCGCGGCTTGCGGAAGCACTGGGCGGCAATACCGAAACCCGGTGACGGCGGGCGGGGTGAACGCCACTGCCGTCGTCACCGGGCGTGATCGTCGAGTTGGGGAGTACCCGCTTCGCGGGGTCAGGTCGCTCGAATCGTCTTGCTGTCACCGCGGAACTCGGCGATGATTCGATGTTCCGAGTCGCTGACGGTGACATCGTAGATTCCGTTGCGGCCGAACCGGGCTCGTTCGGTGGCGACGGCGGTCAAGACGTCGCCTGCGCGGGTCGGCCGGAGGTAACGGATGTCGGCGGCGGCGGCGACGGCAGACTGGCCGTGGCTGTTGCAGGCCAAGGCGAAGGTGGTGTCGGCGAGGAGGAAGACGTAGCCGCCGTGGGTGATGCCGTGGCCGTTGACCATCTGCTCGGTAACCGTCATCGATGTGGCGGCCCGTCCGGCATCGAGTTCGACGATCTCGATGCCGAGCAGGCGAGAGGCGACATCGGCGGCGAACATGCGCCGCGCGGCCTCGACCTGGAAGCCTTCGACGACAGTCATCCGGCGCGTACCGTTTCGAGGTCCTGGACGAACATCGTCGCACCGCCGGTGGCGAAGTTACGGACGTCTTTGCCCGCGGCGCGCATTTCCGGTGAGGCCAGGGCCTGCTGCAGCTCGGCTTCGGTGGCGAATTGCAGCTGTGCGACGGCGAAGAAGTCGGGTTCTGATCCGTCCAGGGACCGGCACAGGCCCCAGGTGAAGCCGGACAGACCAGGGACCTTCTCGGTGAGCGGGATGTGGGTCGAGCGATAGTATTCCTCGAATGCGGCGGCGTCGTCGGGCTTTCGGTAGCACACCGAAATCTGGTACGTCACTTGGTTTCTCCTTCGGGCTTGGCAACGAGTGTGAGGACGTCGTAGGTGGCGACGGGCTCGTCGTTCTGGTTGGTCACCGTGGCGTCCCAGCGGACCTCGCCGTATCCGGCGTTGGCGCGGGGGCTGATCTGCTTGGCGGTCAACGTCACGGTCAGCGAGTCCTCGGCCTTGACCGGGGTGAGGAACCGCAGGTTGTCCACACCGAAGTTGGCCAGCACCGGGCCGGGCGCCGGGTCGACGAACAGTCCCGCGGCCAGCGACACCACCAGGTATCCGTGTGCCACGATGCCACCGAAGAGCGGATTCGCCGCCGCGGCCTCCGGATCGGTGTGCGCGTAGAAGGTATCGCCGGTGAAGTCGGCGAAGTGCGCGATGTCCGCGAGGGTGACCTGACGGGGACCGCCGACGATGGTGTCGCCGATCCGCAACTCGCCCAGATCCTTTCGGAACGGATGCACCTGGCTGTGGGCGCGTTCCGCGCCGGGGACCCAGCTGCCACCGACCGCGGTGAGCACGGCCGGAGTGCCCTGCACGGCGGTGCGTTGCATGTGGTGCAGGACGCCGCGGATACCACCGAGTTCTTCGCCGCCACCGGCACGGCCGGGGCCGCCGTGCACCAGGACCGGCAGCGGAGATCCGTGTCCGGTGGACTCACGCGCATCCACGCTGTCCAGCACCAGCACGCGTCCGTGGTACGGGGCCAGGCCCAGTACGATCTCGCGGGCGATCGCCGTATCGGCGGTGACCACCGAGGCGACCAGACTGCCCTTGCCGCGCGCCGCCAGCTCGATCGCATCGGCGGTGTCGCGGTAGCCGATGACGGTGGCCACCGGGCCGAACGCCTCGATCTCGTGCGGCTCGGCGGCGTCGCGGTCATCGCAGCGCAACAGGATCGGCGAGAGGAACGCGCCTGTGGCGGCGTCGGCGCCGGTGACAGCCACGGTGTCCGGGTCGCCGAACACGATGCGGGACGTGGTTGCCAGCTCGCGCACGGACTTGCGCACCTCTTCACGCTGATCGAGGCCGGCCAGTGCGCCCATGGTGACGCCTTCCGCGTCGGGTGCGCCGACGGCGACCTTGCCCAGGCGCGCGGTGGTCGCCTCCACAACGGCGTCGAGCAGGTTCTCGGGAACGAGGGCGCGACGGATCGCGGTGCATTTCTGGCCAGCCTTGGCGGTCATCTCGGTGACCAGCTGCTTGACGAACAGGGTGAATTCCGGGCTGTCGACGCTGACGTCGGTGCCGAGGATGGAGGCGTTGAGCGAATCGGCCTCGGCGGTGAAATGCACGCCTTCGCGGACCACGGTCGGGTGCGCGCGCAGGATCGCGGCGGTGTCGGCGGAACCAGTGAAGGCTACCGAGTCCTGGCCCGACAGGTGCTCGAGCAGGCTGCCGACACTGCCGCACACCAACTGTAGTGCGCCCTCGGGCAACAAGCCGGATTCGATGATGCGGCGGACTACCAGTTCGGTGAGGTAGGCCGTCTGGCTGGCCGGTTTCACGATCGAGGGCACACCGGCTATGAACGCGGGCGCCAGCTTCTCCAGAAAGCCCCAGACCGGGAAGTTGAACGCGTTGATCTGCACGGCCACACCACGTCGCGAGGTGTAGATGTGCTGGCCGACGAACGTGCCCTTCTTGCCGAGTTGCTCCACCGCGCCGTCGAGGTACACGGTGTCGTTCGGCAGTTCGCGGCGCGCCTTGCTCGCGTAGCTGAGCAGGGTGCCGATGCCGCCGTCGATGTCGATCGCGGAATCGCGGGTGGTCGCGCCGGTGGCCGAGGACAGTGCGTAGAACTCGTCCTTGCGTTCGAGCAGGTACGCGCCCAGTGCCTTCAGGGCGGCGGCGCGCTCGTGGAAGGTCAGCTGCGCCAACGCGGGCCCTGCGACGGTACGGCCGTAGTCGACCATGTGCGCGGTGTCCAGGCCCGTCGACGAGATGCGAGCCACCACGCTGCCGTCCACGGCGCTGTGCAGTGATGTGCCCTCATCGGGCGCGGTGTACCAATGTCCACCCGCATAGCTGCGCAGCAACTCGGTCATGAAACCTCCAATGAACTGAACATTCGGTCGGTAATTACGATCCGTTAGAGTGCTGCGCCTGTCAAGGGGCAGCGGGGAGAAGGACGTCAGGAAGCGTCCGGAGTGGGGTGGCGCAGGCCTTGGAACACGATGGTGACCACGGCGTCGGCGATCTCGTCGGCGGTGTTGTCACCGCGGGGGCGGTACCACTCGACGATGGAATTGACCATGCCCCAGATCAGGCGGCTGACCAGTGCGGGATCGATATCCGGCGCCAGATCGCCCTCGGCGGCGGCAGATTCGACGAGTCCGGCGACGAAGGCGTCGAATTCGCGGCGGCGAGCCAGCGCGCGCTTTTCGGCCGGGGTGTTGCCGCGCACGCGGAGCAGCAGGGTGACGTAGGGGAGATCGGTAATGAGGATCTGGACGCTGCGGCGCACGAAGTACTCGAGCCGATCGATGGAACGGCCGGTGGTCGCTTGCCCCTCGGTCGTCGCGGCCAGCAGTCCGTTCAGTGCCCGCGACAGCGCGAGCTCCAGGAGTTCGGCCTTACCCGAAACATGATGGTAGATGGCCGATTTAGCGATGCCGAGACGCTTGGCGAGGGCCTCCATGCTGGTGGCGTCGTAGCCCTTGTCGTTGAAGACCTTGACCGCGACCGACAGCAGGGAGTCCAGGTCGTACCCGGGCCGGCCGGGACGCCTCGTGGTCTGGGCCGTGCGCGCCGTAGTCATGCGTCCATCTTGACGCATCGGTGCGGAAGGATTCGACAAGAACTCCGTCGAGGCTTGATACTGACCGAATGTTCGGTTAATAATTCGAGGTGTACGCGAACAAGGAGCTGTGATGGTCGAAGTCTTCCTGGTTGATGGGGCACGGACGCCGCAAGGGCGCTACGGCGGGGCGCTGGCCGGCGGCACCGACGACAAACACGCCCGTATGACCGCATTTCTGGAGAAGAAGGCATGACACAGACAGTGATTCCCTGCCGCGTAGCCCTGGTCGGCGGCGGGCGCATGGGCGCCGGTATCGCCCAGGTGTTCGCGACTCTCGGCAGCGTGGTCGTCATCGCCGAGGCCGGCGATCGAAGAGCCGCGTTCGACCGGGTCGCCACCGGCCTGCGCCGGGCGGGCGAACGCGGCAAACTCGGTAACCTCGATGTCGAGGACATCCTTGCCCGTGTCACCACCGTCGGCGCACCCACGGATCTGCCCTCCGACTTTGACCTGGTGGTCGAAGCCGTACCCGAGGATCCGGCGCTGAAAGCCGACGTGCTCGCGGCGGTCGACAAGACGGTCGATTCGCAGGCGGTGATCGCCAGCAACACCAGTTCGCTGTCGATCACCGAGCTAGGCGCCGTGCTGGCCGACCCGGGCCGGTTCCTCGGCATGCACTTCTTCAACCCTGTTCCGGCCTCGGCGCTGGTCGAGATCGTTCGTGCCCCCGCCACCGCCGACACAGTGGTCACCCGTGCCCAGGGCTGGGTGGCGGCGCTGGGCAAGGCCGAGGTCGTGGTGAATGATTCGCCGGGCTTCGCGACCAGCCGCCTGGGCGTCTGTCTCGGTCTCGAGGCGATCCGGATGGTCGAGGAGGGCGTGGCCGACGCGGATGCGATCGACCGGGCCATGGAACTGGGTTACCGGCACCCGATGGGGCCGCTGCGTTCCACCGATCTGGTCGGACTGGATGTGCGGCTCGCGATCGCCGAGCATCTCGCGGCGACCCTCGGCCCACGTTTCGAGCCGCCGAAGTTGTTGCGGGACAAGGTGGCTCGGGGTGAACTCGGTCGCAAGTCCGGTCAAGGATTCTTCACCTGGAACACCGCCATGGCAGGAGCACCGCGATGAACGCCGAAACCACGACCGTCCAGGCCCGCGTCGAGGAGGCGCTGGCCACAATTACGCTCACCCGTGCCGCGGCCTCCAACGCACTCGACCTGGTGACCAAACAGGATCTGCTGGCCGCGGTCCGCGGCGTCGCGGAGGATTCCAGGGTCCGTGCGGTGTTGTTGACCGCGGAGGGCAAGAACTTCTGCGTCGGCCAGGATCTGGCCGAACATGTCGAGGCGTTGCGGGCCGATGCGAGCTCGGCCATGAATACCGTTGGCGAACACTACAACCCGCTCATCCGTGCGCTGCGTGATCTGCCGGTTCCGGTGGTGGTGGCGATTCGCGGAGCCTGTGTGGGCGCGGGCTTGGGCATCGCGCTGCTCGGTGACCTCCGCGTCGCCGGCGCCGGAGCGAAGTTCGCGACGGCGTTCACCGGTATCGGGTTGGCCAGCGACTCCGGGCTGAGTCATGCGCTCGTGCAAGCCCTGGGGGCCAGCCGGGCTGCCGGATTGATGCTGCTGGGTGACCGATTCACTGCCGCCGAGGCACACCAGTGGGGTCTGGTTCATCGCGTCGTGGACGACGGTGAGGTCGACGCCGCTGCCCGCGAACTCGCACGTCGCCTCGCCGACGGCCCGACTGCGGCTTATCGGCAGGTCAAAAAGCTCCTGCGGGCCGAAACGGCCGGCCTGTCCGAGGCACTCGAACGAGAACGCCACGCGCAAGAGGCCCTGGGAGCCAGCCACGACCACCGGGCCGCCGTCGACGCCTTCCTGGCCAAGACACGACCGGTCTTCGAAGGCCACTGACCCGTGACTGCCCAGCAGCCGACACCCCTGACCGAAGCGAGGCCGACATGACCACGGCAGTACTTTCTTCAATCGAACTGCAACAGCAGTTCGACGACACTATTGCCGCCGACCAGCGCATCGAACCCCGGGACTGGATGCCCGAGGGCTACCGCAAGACGCTGATCCGGCAGATCGCCCAGCATGCTCATTCCGAGATCATCGGCATGCAGCCCGAAGGCGTGTGGATCACCCGGGCGCCTTCGTTGCGGCGCAAAGCGATCCTGATGGCGAAGGTGCAGGACGAAGCGGGTCACGGCCTCTACCTGTACTCGGCTGCGGAAACCCTCGGCGCGGACCGTGCGGATCTGACCAGGCAACTGATCGACGGCAAACAGAAGTACTCCTCGATCTTCAATTACCCGACCCTGAGCTACGCCGACGTCGGCGTGATCGGCTGGTTGGTCGACGGTGCCGCGATCTGCAATCAGGTTCCTTTGTGCCGCAGCAGTTTCGGCCCCTACGCCCGCGCGATGATCCGAGTCTGCAAGGAGGAGTCGTTCCATCAGCGCCAAGGCTACGAACTGCTGCTGACGATGATGAGCGGCACCGACGACCAGCGAGCGATGGTGCAGGAAGCCGTCGACCGCTGGTGGTGGCCCACGCTGATGATGTTCGGCCCGCCCGACGACCGCTCACCGAACACCGAACAGTCCATGGCATGGGGCATCAAGCGGCACACCAATGACGAACTGCGCCAACGCTTCGTGGATATGAGCGTGCCGCAGGCGCAGATACTCGGCTTGCGCCTGCCGGACCCGGATCTGACCTGGAACGAGCAGCGGCAGTCCTACGACTTCGGCACTCCCGACTGGACCGAGTTCGCGGCCGTCGTCGCGGGCAACGGCGCCTGCAACATCGAGCGAATCACCAACCGCCGCACCGCACACGAGGACGGTGCCTGGGTGCGGGAAGCGGCGACGGCCTTCGCCGAACGAGAACGAAAGGGCACCAGCCGATGACCGGAACAACGACCGATCCCACACCTATGCGGGCGGACTGGCCGCTGTACGAGGTGTTCGTGCGTGGCAAGCGCGGCCTGAACCACGTCCACGTCGGATCGCTGCACGCCGCCGACGACGACATGGCGTTGCGGCACGCGCGCGACGTATACACCCGTCGTAACGAGGGCGTGAGCATCTGGGTGGTGCAGTCCGTGCGGATCACCGCCTCCAGCCCGTCGGAGAAGGACCCGTACTTCGCGCCCAGCGGCGACAAGGTCTACCGGCATCCGACCTTCTACGACATCCCCGACACCGTCCCCCACATGTGAGGCCCGACCGATGATCGATCACGACACCGCCTACAGCGGCCTGTTCGACGGTGACAGCCACGGCCAATGGGCCTTCGGCACCAGCTTCGACGATCCCCTGGCCGGTGTCGACACCACCGTCCCCGACGATGTCGACACCGCCGCACTCGCCCGGTACTGCCTCATGCTCGGCGACGACGCTCTCATCGCCGCACAGCGACTGGCCGAATGGGGCATGCGGGCACCGGAATTGGAGGAAGAAGTCGCCCTGATGAACATCGGCCTGGACCTGCTCGGCCAGGCCCGGCTGCTGCTGGCCCGCGCTGCTGCCGCGGATGCGACGATCGTCCCGTTCATTTCCGAGACCTCACCCGTCCCGGCCGAGGACGCGCTGGCCTTCTTCCGGTCCGTCGACGCGCTGCGGTGTGTCCGGCTGGTCGAGGTTGCCAACGGCGACTTCGCGCGCACCATCGTGCGGTCGCTGGTGTTCTCGACCTGGCGGCTCGCGGTGCTCGATCGACTGCGCACCTCTCGTGATCCGGTGCTGGCCGCCGTCGCGGAAAAGGGCGTCAAGGAATTGACCTACCACCGTGACTACGCGGCGCGCTGGACCGTGACTCTCGGCTGCGGCACCGATGAGTCACGCCGACGCGTGATCGATGCGCTGGAGTTCGTGTGGCCGTTCGTCGAGGAATTGTTCGTGCCCACCGAGGAAGAGCTCGCGTTGGTTTCGGCCGGTGTCGCGGTGGACCCGCGCACGACCCGCGACGAGTTCGATCGTGTTCTCGCGCAGGTCCTGCATGCGTCCGAACTGCACGCTCCGCGTGGAGCGTCCGTTGGCACCGTCGCCGGGCGTGCCGGTCGTCAGGGGATGCACACCGAGGCGTTGGGGCTGCTGCTCGCGGAGATGCAGAGCGTCGCGCGTGCCTACCCGGAAGGGACGTGGTGATGTCGACACGGGCACACGTGCGCAGCGTCGTCGATTCCGTGCTCGATCCGGAGATGCCGATGCTGACGCTGGCAGACCTGGGCATCGTGCGCGAGGTCCAGATCGACGCGGCGGCCCGGGTCGTGGTCACCATCACGCCCACCTACTCCGGCTGCCCGGCGATCGCGACCATGCGCGCGGACATCACCCGCAGCCTGCACCGGCACGGATATCGCGACGTGCGAGTCGACACCACCCTGTCGCCCGCATGGAGCAGCGACTGGATCTCGGACGAGGGGCGGCGCAAACTCAGCGCCAATGGCTACTCCCTGCCGGGTCCGGCACCGCGGCGTATCGACGGTCCTGTTCCGCTCACCCTGAGCGCTCGGCCACGCGAGGTCACCTGCCCCCACTGCGGCTCGAGCGAAACCAGGCTGGTGTCCGAATTCGGTGCGACCTTGTGCAAAGCCCACTACCGCTGCGCGGCCTGCCTCGAGCCGTTCGATCACGTGAAGGAACTCTGACCATGAGCGCACCGGCCCAGAACCTTTCGCCTCGGGCAACCCGTAACCGGCCGTTCCATTCGCTGGTAGTCGCCGACATCGAGCGGCTGTGCGAGGACGCCGTAGCCGTCACCTTCGAGATCCCCGCAGAGCTGAGTGAAGAGTTCGCATTCCTGCCTGGGCAGTCGCTGACCCTGCGCCGGATCGTGGACGATGTCGAACATCGCCGCTCATACTCCATCTGCGCACCGGTCGGCCAGTCGCCGCGCGTCGGCGTGCGGACAGTGTCCGGGGGATTGTTCTCGACCTGGCTGGTCGAGAACGTCACTGCGGGCGATCGGATCGACGTGCAGGGGCCGAGCGGCACCTTCATCGCCGATCCCGCGGTGGCCGGTCGGCATCTGTTGATCGCGGCAGGCTCGGGTATCACGCCGATGTTGTCCATCGCCGGCTCGGTCCTGGCGAACCCCGACAGCGAGGTCGTGCTGCTCTACGGCAACCGAAAGGTGCGGTCGGTGATGTTCGCCGAGGAGATCGCCGATCTCAAGGACCTTTACGGCGCGCGGTTCGAGGTCATCCACGTGCTCTCGCGCGAACCCCGCGACGTCGAATTGTTCACCGGTCGGCTCGATGCCGAGCGGCTACGCGCGATCCTTGGCTCGGTCGTGCCGATCGGCGACATCGACCACGCCTGGCTGTGCGGGCCCTACGGCATGGTCACCGATGCGCAAGCCGTCCTCGGCGAATTCGGCCTCGGAGCCGACCGTGTCCACCACGAACTGTTCTTCGTCGAAACCGACCCACCGACCCCGCGGACACATCGCGAACCGGGCGTCGACGGGCCCACCAGCAGCGTCACCATCACCCTCGACGGACGCAGCACCACCGGCCGATTGCCCAGGGACACAACGATTCTCGACGCCGCCGAGCAGATCCGCTCGGATCTCCCGTTCGCGTGCAAGGGCGGTGTGTGTGGCACCTGCCGGGCACGGGTCACCTGCGGTGAGGTCGATATGCGCCGCAACTACGCCCTCGAGGACGCCGAGGTAGCCGCCGGTTTCGTCCTCACCTGCCAAACCTATCCCGTCGGCGAGTCGGTCACGGTCGACTTCGACGCCTGAACCACCTCATCCGGAGCCATCATGAGCAGCGTTACCCCTGTCTCCTCGTCCACCGACATCGAATTCGCTTCCCGCGACCACATTTCGGCCCTGCAACTGCAGCGCCTCCAATGGTCGATAGCGCACGCATACGACAACGTCCCGCACTATCGGGCCGCGTTCGATAGTGCCGGGGTGCATCCATCGGATCTGAAGCAGCTGTCGGATGTGGCGAAATTCCCCTTCACTACGAAGTCGGATCTGCGGGCGAACTATCCGTTCGGCATGTTCGCCGTTCCGCAGGAACGGATCTCGCGCATCCACGCCTCCTCGGGGACGACCGGCCAGCCGACAGTCGTCGGATACACCGAGTCGGATCTCAACAATTGGGCCGACCTGATCGCCCGCAGCCTGCGCGCCGGTGGCGTCCGCCCCACCGACAAAGTGCACATCGCCTACGGGTACGGGCTTTTCACCGGCGGCCTCGGCGCGCACTACGGCGCGGAACGCTACGGCTGCACCGTGATCCCGATGTCGGGTGGAATGACCGAACGACAGGTGCAACTCATCGAGGACTTCCGGCCGGACGCGATCATGGTCACCCCCTCTTACATGCTGACCATCCTGGACGCGATGCTGGACAAGGGGATCGATCCAGCGGCGACCTCGTTGCGGGTCGGCGTCTTCGGTGCTGAGCCGTGGACCGAGAAGATGCGGCTGGAACTCGAGCAGCACCTGGCCATCGATGCTGTCGACATCTATGGCCTCTCCGAGGTCATCGGCCCCGGCGTCGCCATGGAATGCGCCGAGACCAAGGACGGGCTGCACATCTGGGAGGACCACTTCTACCCCGAGATCATCGACCCCGAAACCGGCGCGGTACTGCCCGACGGCGAAGAAGGCGAACTCGTGTTCACCTCCCTCACCAAAGAAGCGATGCCCGTGATCCGTTACCGCACAAGAGATCTGACCCGACTGCTACCTGGAACCGCACGGACGATGCGACGGATACAGAAGATCACCGGGCGCAGCGACGACATGATCGTGCTCCGCGGAGTCAACCTCTTCCCCACCCAGATCGAGGAAATCATCCTCACCGTTCCCGCACTCGCACCGCAGTTCCAATGCGTGCTCGACCGCCCATCCCGCCTGGACACCCTGACCGTGCGGGTCGAGACGCGCGCGCACACGCTGTCCGACCAGCGGGCAGCCGCCGCGAAAGAGTTGCGCAGACAGATCAAGAACCGGATCGGTGTCACCGTCGAAGTCGAACTGCTGGACCCGAGCTCGTTGGAACGTTCGGTCGGCAAAGCGCGAAGGGTGATCGACAACCGTCCGTCGTGAAGCGTGCCGGGCGAGTGGGCAGCAGTATCCGGGTGCGGTTGGGGAGAACGCGTGAAGCGATCTCGTGCCGTTCCTGGACTACGGAGCCTGTTGCAGAATCGCTTTCGCTGAACGAGGTGGGGCTGGCAGAGCCGGAATCCCTAGCGGAAGGCCCGCTGACGCCGACGGGTGTCAGCGGGCTGCTTCGAGACCGAGCTTTCCGGCGAGGCGGGTGAGGTACGCGCGCACGTCATCTGCATCGCGGTCCGGCAGGCCGAAAACCGCTTCGGTGATACCCAATTCGGCCCACTGGGCGAGCTGCGCCGCATCATGGCGTCCGGCCAGCGCGATGATCTCCGGGCTGCCCGCACGCTCGTGTTCGCGCCAAACCCGGTGCAGCAGTTCGATTTTCTCCCCGAGGCCGTCCTCGGTGGGGGTGGTCAGCCAGGCGTCCGCGTTCTTGGCCAGCCAGGTGAACGACTGCTCGGTCCCGGCCGCGCCGAGAATCACCGGAATCCGCTTCTGCACCGGCTTGGGCCAGGACCAACTCGGCCCGAAATTCACGAATTGCCCCGCAAAGCTGGCTTCCTCCTCCGACCACAACGCGCGCATGGCATCGAGATGTTCACGCAATACCGTCCTGCGCTTGTTCGCGGGCACCCCGTGATGCGCCATTTCGTCGGTATTCCAACCGAAACCCACGCCGAGGCTGACCCGGCCGCCGGACAGATGATCCAGCGAGGCGAGGGTTTTGGCCAGGGTGATCGGATGGTGTTCGGCGGGCAGGGCGACCGCGGTGGACAGCGTGATCCGGCTGGTCACCGCCGCCGCGGTGGCCAGCGCGACCCACGGGTCCAGCGTGCGCAGATATCGATCGTCGGGCAGGCTCGCATCCCCGGTGCGCGGATGCGCCGCCGCCCGAACCACCGGGATATGGGTGTGCTCGGGCACGTAGAAGGCGTCGAATCCGGCTTGTTCCGCGGCCGCGGCCGCATCGGCCGGCGTGATGCCCCGGTCACTGGTGAACAACACAATTCCGTACCGCACCGTGCACGCTCCCATCGGCAAATTAGAACAAGTTCTATCACTTTTCCCGGCTCCGACCAAGTGTCCGGACAACCGTCTGGCCACTGAATGGTCCCTCGGACCACCACGGATGCGAACCATGGCCTCGGTTGACTACCGTCGCGCACATGGGTCCGGACACATTTCCAGGAGGAGACGACACCGCCCCGGGCGACCAGGCGGCCAGGCGGCCGCGATTGCGCTTCCTCCGCGCACCCCGCATTCCGGTCGTCAAACAGGCGGTCGACCTGCTGGTCGCCGACCGTCCCGCTACCGCCGACCACATCGTCGCCGCGCCGACGCCGCTGCAGCCGATCGATCTCACCGACGATGCGAGCGTCGCCGAGGTGCTCGATCTGGCCGTGCGGGTCGGCGAGGTGGTGCTGGCCTCGGGTACCGGTGTCAACGACACGATGGCCCAGGTGCGTTTTATCGCCGCCACCTACGGACTGGCCCGCTGCGATATCGACGTCACCTATGACGCGATCAGGATCTGGGCAGACCGCGGTCCCTTGCTGCCGCCCGCCAGCACCATGCGGGTAGTCAAATACCGTTCACTGGACCTCACTCGCCTCGCCGCGGTCGACCGACTCACCCGCCGCATCCGCAATGAGGTCGTCCCACCCGGCGACGCGCGTGCCCGCCTGGACGCGATCACCTCCGCGCCGCATCCGTACCACCGCTGGGTCGCCACCTTCGGCTGGTCGCTGCTCGCCGCATCCATCGCGGCGTTGCTCGGCGGCGGCTGGCTCGTCGCCGCGGTCAGCTTCGGCACCACCCTGGCCATCGACCGTGTCAATCGCGTCCTGAATCGCTACGGTCTGCCGTTCTTCTTCCAGCATGTGGTGGGCGGCGCTGTCGCGGCGACACCGGCACTGCTGCTGGCCACCCTGGCGGCAACCCTGCATATCGATGTCGACCCGACATTGATCATCGCCGCCGGAATCACCGTGCTGCTCAGTGGGTTGCAGCTGGTCGGCGCGGTGCAGGACGCGATAACCGGCGCACCGATCACCGCGACCGCCCGCATGCTCGAGGTCATGATGATGACCGGCGGCATTATCGCGGGCATCGCGATGGCACTGCGAGTCGGCGATATCCTCGGCGCCACGATTCCGCCGGTCTATCTGACCTCCAGTCGCGATATCACCGATCTGCCGATCAAGATCGCGGCCGGTGCGGTGGCCGCGCTGGCGTTCGCACTGGCCTGCTACGCCGAGCGTCGCGCGCTCGCCGCTGCCGCATTCGGCGGTGCCGCGGGCACCATCTGTTTTCTGCTCGTACAGGATCTCGGCTTCGGTCCGGTGATTTCCTCGGCGGCAGCCGCGACGCTGGTCGGTCTGGCCGGTGGTCTGATGGCGCGCCGAGCGCTGACTCCCCCGCTGGTCGTCGCGCTCGCGGGCATCACCCCGCTGCTGCCAGGTCTGAAGGTGTATCGCGGGCTCTACGCGCTGCTCAACGACGAACTGCTGATCGGAGCCAATCAGGTGCTCGCTGCGGTCGGCGTCGGTTGCGCACTGGCCGCGGGTGTCACCCTCGGCGAGTGGTTCGACCGCACCGTGCGCAGGCCGCGCATCCTGAGCCGATTCGGCTCGGTCCGCCGGCCGGTCATCGTGCGCATACGCCGACTGCCGCGACATCCGCATCGCCGGGAATCCGGCCGTCGATCATGATGCACAGGTGGCTGTCATGGACAGCCGGTATGGTTGTTCGAATTAGTTAGTGCGCCCAGAGCCCTCGCTCGTCAGATTTAGTGAGGTGGTTCAGAAATGTCGGATACGGTCCCGTTCTCCACGGCGATCCGCACCGCCACCGCACAGCAGCACGAGGAAGCGGAAAACTCCTCGTTCATCAGTGACATGCTCGGCGGCGAACTCGGCATCGACTCCTACCACCGCTACACCGCCCAACTCTGGTTCATCTACCACGCCTTGGAAGACCGCTGGGACGCCCTCGCCGACGATCCGATCGCGGGTCCGTTCATCCGTGCCGAACTGGCCAGGACCGCGGAACTCGAACGCGACCTCGCGCACCTCATCGGCCCCGACTGGCGCGACGCCCTCAAGGCGCTGCCCGCCACGGCCGCCTACGCCGCCCGCATCGATGAATGCGCCCGCGAGTGGCCCGCCGGGTACATCGCGCACCACTACACCCGCTATCTCGGTGACCTCTCGGGCGGCCAGGTCATCCGGGGGACCGCTGAGAAGTTGTGGAATCTCCCGCATCGCGGCGACGGTGTGCGCTTCTACGTCTTCGACGCGCTCGGCAATCCGGCGGCCTTCAAACGCCAATACCGCGGTCTGCTCGACCAATTGCCGCTCGACGATCTCGAATGCCGCCGGGTACTCGACGAGGGACAGCGGGCCTTCGCGCTGAATACCGCGGTATTCGCCGAACTCGCCGCCGAATTCCCGGCCCGCCGCCCCAGCTGAGTCTCAGTACGCACCCTCCCCGCGCGCGACCGCGCCGATCGTCTTGGCGATCAACAGCAGATCCAGGATCATCGACCAGTTCTCGACATAGGACAGGTCAAGGCGCACCGCGTCCTCGAGCGATAGATCCGAGCGTCCGCTCACCTGCCACAGACCGGTGACGCCCGGCTTCACCAGCAGCCTGCGCCGCATATTGCCGTCGTAGGTGTCGACTTCGCGCTGCACCTGCGGACGCGGGCCGACCACGCTCATCTCACCGCGCAGCACATTGAGGAACTGGGGTAACTCGTCGAGACTCAATTTGCGAATGATCTTGCCGATCGGAGTGATTCGCGGATCGTCCTTCATCTTGAAGAACACCGGATTGCCGCCATTCGCCTCGATGAGCGCCGCGACATTGCGATCCGCGTCGGCGTACATGCTGCGGAACTTGATCATCTGGAAAGGCTTGCCACCGCGCCCGATTCGTTCCGAGCGGTAGAAGACCGGACCGGGACTGGTCAGCTTGACCAGCATCGCGATGCCGAGCATCGCAGGCAGGATCGCGAACAGCACCGCGCCGGCGAAGCACATATCGAAGACCGCCTTACCGGTCGACTTCGCGCGGTCGTACTGCGGTTTGGCGATGTGCAGCATCGGCATGCCCGCGACCTGACGGTTGGTCTGCCGGGTGCCCGCGATATCGACGACCCCGGGCGCGACGATCAACTCGACGCCGAGCGGATCGAGATCCCATGCCATCCGGCGCAATTCGACGGGTCCGAGGTGGTCGGTCGCGGTCACCGCGACGGTATCTGCCCCACTGCGCCGCACCGCGTCGAGCACCGAGCGATCGTCGCCGACCACCGAGTAGGACTTTCCGGATGCCCGGATCGCGTAGTCGGTCGGATCGGTGCCGCCATCCGGAATGCATACGCCGACAACCTGATATCCGGAATCCGGATCGCGAGAGAAAGCGGTCGCCATCGCCTGTGCCGCCTCGGGCCAGCCGACCACGAGTACCGAGGTGCGGTATTCGCCCTCGCGCCTGCGTCGCTGTCTGGTGTGCAGTCGCCAGAGCAACCGGCTGACCATCAGTCCGACCAGCCCCAGCGGCAGCGCGATCGCGAGATAGCCTCGCGCGAACTCGATCTGGAAGATCAGCGACATGATCGCCACGGCCCCGAACAGTCGCAACGTGGCCGAAACCAACCGCCGATACTCTTCGGACCCGGACCCCACCACCTGCGGCGACCGGGAATTGCATGCCGCGAGGAAAGCGAGCCAGGTGAGCGCGAGCAACACCGAGACAACGGTGTAGCCGATCTCATACGGCATCGGCCAGGCCAGCGGCGGCGCGGCGGGGCCGCCGAACCGGATCAGTTGTGCAAGGCCGACGGCCACGGCGATCACCGCGAAATCCGTCGTGGCCAGCCGCCGTACATACTCCGCCTGCCAACGTTCGCGCTCGGAGCGCGGCAGGGTCGGTGACGGGCCTGCGAGATCAAGGTCGTCATCGTCGGTGAGCTCGTAGCTCATTGAACAAACACCTGCCCCTGGGAGTTTTCGTTGCGCCCGATCCCCGTCGATCGGTCCCCTCGACGCAATCTGACCGCCCGGGGTGTTCCTTCCGTCGCCGGCCCGAAGGCGATTGTTACAGAACACAATCCACTCCACACGCTGAGCAGAAAGCGCCGCAGAGTATTCCACGGAGTAGCCAACATTCGTGCGGTCGGTTTTTCGGAACTTGACACAAATGCTTCGCCGGGAAGAGTCGGCAGGTGGCGCACCCGCGCGCACACCAGATGGAAGTGACAGTGGGGGCTCCGCCACCAAGAGAGTTGTTTGCCCACCAGATGCCAATGGTCTGAGCGACCCTGAAATCGTCCGAAAACCGCTACCACACGATCACTTCAATGAGCCGCAAGCAAGCGATTCGCTGTAACGTCTCACTTGATCGCGCCGACGTCATGGGCATGCCGGTAATTCGCCGGGGCCGATCCATGCAGCAGGAGGCAGGGGGCCAGGATGCGTTGTCGACTCTGTGATTCCGAGCGTTTGTCGAGTGTGCTCGACCTCGGCGCCACACCACCGTGCGAGAGATTTCTCGCAGTGGACGGGCTGGACCTTCCCGAGCCGACCTATCCTCTGCATCTGCGGATCTGCGAGGACTGCCTACTGTTGCAGATCCCCGCATTGATCACGCCGGAGGAAACCTTTACCGAATACGCGTATTTCGCCTCGTATTCCGATAGTTGGGTACGGCATGCCGAAGTCTTCGTTTCCGAAGCTGTCGAAAAGCTTGACCTCGAGACCGATTCGTTCGTGGTCGAGGTCGCCAGCAACGACGGGTACCTGCTGCGGCATGTGGTCGCCGCGGGCATCCCGTGCCTCGGCATCGAACCCTCGGTGAATGTCGGCGCGGCCGCGCGCAAGCTCGGCGTACCGACCGAAACCGCCTTCCTCGACGAGGAATTCGCCAAACGGATCCGCGCCCAGCACGGGCCCGCAGACCTGGTCGTCGCCAACAATGTCTACGCCCACGTCCCCGATCTGCGCGGATTCACCCGCGCACTGCGCGAACTGCTCGCCGATGACGGCTGGCTCTCGATCGAGGTGCATCACGCGCTGAACCTGATGGAGCTCGGCCAGTTCGACACCATCTATCACGAACATTTCCAGTACTACACGGTGCTCTCGGCCCAGCGCGCGCTGGCCACTGCCGGATTGGCCGTGGTGGATGTCGAACTGCTTGCCACCCACGGTGGTTCGATCCGGCTGTGGGCCCGGCCGGAGGCGGTCGCGGACGCACCGAGCAGCCGGGTGCGCGAGGTGCTGCACCGTGAGCAGACCGCAGGCCTGCACCGCCCCGAGGGCTACCGGCACCTGCAGACCAGCGCGCAGCAGGTCCGTCAGGAGCTGCTGCGGTTCCTGCTCGACGCGCGTGCGCAGGGCAGGCGGGTGGTCGGCTACGGCGCGCCCGGCAAGGGCAACACTCTGCTCAACTATTGCGGGATCCGCCCCGACCTGCTGAGCTATACCGTCGACCGAAATCCCTATAAGCACGGGCGATTCACGCCGGGCACCCGGATTCCGATCTACCCGACGGCACGGATCGATCTCGATCGACCCGATGTGGTGCTGGTACTGCCGTGGAATCTCGAGGCCGAGATCACCGCACAACTGAGCCATATCGCCGAGTGGGGCGGCGAACTGGTCTATCCACTTCCGACGTTGCACAGCGCCGTGCTCGGGGAAACGAACATTGCTGAATCGAGGGGAAGGCACGCGCGATGAAGGTTGTGCTGTTCTGTGGCGGGTACGGGATGCGGATGCGTGACGGCTCCGACATGCTGCCCAAGCCGATGCAATTGGTCGGTCCACGGCCGCTGCTGTGGCATGTGATGCGCTATTACGCGCACTTCGGCCACAAGGATTTCATTCTGTGCCTCGGCTACGGGGCCGAGCACATCAAGAACTTCTTCCTGACCTACCAGGAGTCGGTCTCCAACGACTTCGTCATGCGCGACGGTTCGGTGGAGTTGCTGCGTACCGATATCAGCGACTGGTCGATCACCTTCGTCGACACCGGTCTCGACTCGGCCATCGGCGAACGGCTGCGCCGGGTGCGCCCATATCTCGAGGGCGAGCAGACTTTCCTGGCCAACTACGCCGACGTGCTCACCGACGCACCGCTCGACGAGATGATCGAGCGCTTCGACGCCTCCGGCGCGGCGGCCTCGATGATGGTCGTGCCACCGCAGCAGTCGTTCCACTGCGTCGATATCAAGCCCAATGGCGAGGTGAAGGAGATCCGGCCGGTTTCATCGATGCCGATGTGGGAGAACGGCGGATACTTCGTGCTCAGCCACGAGGTACTGGATCTGCTGCCGCCCGGCGGTGATCTGGTGGCCGACGCCTGCGGCAGGCTGGCCGGACAGGGCCGGCTCTACGGCTATCAGCATCTGGGCTTCTGGAAGCCCGCCGACACCTTCAAGGAACGCGCCGAACTCGACGCGGCATACCGATCCGGCATCCGCCCGTGGATGGTCTGGGAGAAACAGTTCGTATGATCGCGCTGACCACGGGGTCACTGACCGAGATCGCGGTGCTCGGCGCGCATTGCGATGACATCGCGATCGGTATGGGCGCGACGCTGCTCACGATGGCGCGCAAGCATTCCGGGCTGCGGGTGCGCGCACTTGTGCTCACCGGTGCGGGCACGGTGCGCGAGGACGAAGAACGGGCCGCGCTTGCCGCATTCTGTCCGAACGCGGATCTGCGCGTGACGGTGCTCGACCTGCCCGACGGCCGAGCACCCGCGCACTGGGACCGAATCAAGCAGGCGCTGGCTACTTTCCGCGCGAGCACCGAACCGGATCTGGTCTTCGCACCGCAGCGCGGCGACGCACATCAGGATCATCGGCTCCTCGCCGAGCTGGTACCCACCGAATTCCGGGACCATCTGGTGCTCGGCTACGAAATTCTGAAGTGGGAGACCGATACGCCGACCCCGACCGTATTCGTGCCGATATCAACGGAATCCGCCGAGGAAAAGGCGCGGATGCTGCACAAGCACTACCCTTCTCAAGTGGGGCGGGACTGGTTCGAGGAGCGGTCGTTCACCGGTCTGTCCCGGCTGCGTGGGGTGCAATGCCGGAATCGGCATGCCGAAGCATTCGTTGTCGACAAGGTCGTCGTCGATTTGGGTCTGTCATGACTATTGGAGCTCAATTGACTGCCGAAGGCACGGGCATGCGTGTACTGCTCACCGGACATCAGGGTTATCTCGGCACGGTCATGGCACCGGTGCTGCGCGCCGCGGGCCACGAGGTCGTCGGACTCGATGCCGGATTCTTCGCCGATTGCGTCCTCGGCCGACTGCCCGGCGATCCGCCCGGTCTCGCGGTCGACCTGCGCGATGTCACCGTCGATCAGCTCACCGGATTCGATGCGGTGATCCATCTCGCGGCGTTGTCCAACGATCCGCTCGGGGCGCTCGATCCCGAAATCACCTACGCGATCAATCATCACGCGTCGGTGCGGCTGGCCCGGCTCGCGAAAGAGGCGGGGGTGCGGCGGTTTCTATACGCATCCACCTGTTCGGTGTACGGCGCGGCGGGCGAGGATCTGGTCACCGAGGACGCCCCGCTGCGTCCGATCACGCCCTATGCCGAGAGCAAGGTGCGGGTCGAGGACGATGTCGCGGCGCTGGCGGATGCCGGCTTCACGCCGGTATTCCTGCGCAACGCAACGGCATTCGGCTTCTCGCCGCGGCTGCGCGCGGATATCGTGCTCAATAATCTGGTCGGGTACGCGGTGCTCACCGGCGAGGTCAAGGTGCTCTCGGACGGGACACCGTGGCGACCGCTGGTGCATGCCGACGATATCGCCAAGGCCTTCGCTACCTGCCTGACCGCGCCGCGCGCGGCGATCGACTGCCGGGCGTTCAATATCGGCACCGAGGCGAACAACCTCACGGTGGCCGAAATCGCCGAGGCCGTGGTGCAGGCAGTGCCAGGCGCCCGGCTGTCCATCACCGGCGAGAGCGGCGCGGACCCGAGGTCCTACCGCGTCGACTTCTCCGCCGCCCGTTCGGTTCTCGGCTACCGCGCCACCTGGACGGTGGCCGCCGGGGCCGAGCAGCTATATCGCGAATACACCGCCAGGGGACTGACCAGTGACGATTTCTTCCGCCGGTTCACCCGGTTGCCACATCTGGAGAAATTGCGGGATACCGGGGTGCTGGACGCGTCGATGCGCCGGATCACCGCGGCTCGGCAAGTTTCGTGAGCGAGTGTCAGCGAGTGAACCATCGGCACAGCGCGCATGCTGCGCACGACGGAGCCGAGCGTCAGCGAGGCAGAGTCGTGAGCGAGCGTCAGCGAGTGAACCGTGGACACAGCGCGCATGCTGCGCACGACGGAGCCGAGCGTCAGCGAGGCAGAGTCGTGAGCGAGCGTCAGCGAGTGAACCGTGGACACAGCGCGCATGCTGCGCACGACGGAGCCGAGCGTCAGCGAGGCAGAGTCGTGAGCAGCTGGCGCCAACTGCCGGCAGCTCGGTCACGGGCCGAGACCACGGTGACCGGCAGCGGCCAGGCGATGGCGAGTTCCGGATCGTCGTAGGCGACGCCGATGTCCTCGGTCGGATCGTGCGGACGGTCGATCCGGTAGCAGACATCGGCGGCCGCGGTGAGCGCCTGGAAGCCGTGCAGGAAACCCGGCGGCACGTAGAGATGCCGGAATTCGGTGTCGTCGAGTCGAAATGCCTGCTGCCGCCCGAAACTCGGCGAATCCGGCCGGATATCGACGAGCACGTCGTGCACCGCGCCGTGCGCGCAGCGCACCAGCTTCGCCTCACCGCGCCTGGAGCGTCCGTGCATGCCACGGATGACTCCGCGGGCCGAACGGGATTGCGAATCCTGCACGAAGGCGGCCGCCGTACCGGGTGCGCCGAGGTGGGCGTCGAACTCCGTGGCGTCGAAGGTGCGGGTGAACAGGCCGCGGTCGTCCCGGAAGGGTTCGGGCACGAGCACCAGGACGTCGGCGAGATCGGTGTGTTCGATGCGCACCAGGCCATCGTGTCATGAACGGGACGGTCCCGGGTCGCGGTTGTCGCGGCTGCTCGAGTTCCGAACTCACTCCGGTGCTCGATCTCGGTAAAGTTCCTGCCGCCGACCACTTTCCGCTCGCGGGCAGTGCGATCGAAACCACCGAGATCGCGCATCCGCTGCGCATGGACGTCTGCGGCGCCTGCGGGCTGGCGCAATTGGCCGATGACGACACCCGTACCGCGGAGCCGCGCGCTATCGAACCGCAGGCGCTGCGCGATCAGGCCGCTGACGCGGTGGCACGGGTGGCGCGCGCCGGTCTGTTGCGCGGGCGGACCGCGCGCGAATTCGGTAGTCCGCACGGCGGTACCTGGCTGCCATTGCTCGCCGGGCGCGGGTTCGAACCCGTCGACGGGGTCGCCGATGTGGTGCTCGACTGCTTCGGCATCATGCACGAGCCGGATCAGCGGGCCGCCTTCGCGCAGCGGGCCGCGGCGACCGCGCCGACGGGTCTGCTGCTGCTCCAGTACCACTCGCTGGCCACCATTGTCGCGGCAGGTCAGTGGAATGCATTGCGGCACGGGCATTTCGCGTACTACTCGCTCGGCGCACTGCACCGATTGCTCGAGGCCGCCGGGATGAGTGTGGCCAGGGCGTGGGAGTTCGATCTGTACGGCGGCACCGTCCTGATCGGCGCGGTGCACGGCACGGTCGAACCGGACGATGCCGTGCGTGCGATCAGCGCCGCCGAAGCCGAATACACCGAGCTCGTTGCGCTACAGGGCCTTCAGCGCACGACGGACGAGCATGCCCGGCTACTGCGCCGCTGGCTCGAGGCGATGGCAGCGCGCCGCAGACGGGTGTACGCCTATGGGGCGGCATCGCGCGCGGTCGCGCTCTTCAGCATTGCCGGCGTGCACCGCGGACTGATCGCCGCGGTCGCCGATGCCTCGCCAGCCAAACAGGGCCGCCGGATGCCGGGCACCGATATACCGATCATCTCCCCCGCCGAACTCGTCTCCGCCCGACCGGATTTCGTACTACTGACATTGCGCGACCTGCTCGCGGAGGTCCGTACCAGGTTTCCCGAACTCGACGGCCGCTGGGTCCTCGACGATCCGGCCGGTCCCTCGGAAGGGCGGTGACCATATGCCGTGAGTTCGCTGCGTCGTAGCTGGATCGGCGTCGGCGTTGCGCGTTTTGCTGTAGAGACAACTGTTATTGGGGAACCTGAGGGAAATACTGATGAGGGAGAACACACTCCGTGGCCGGAGTCTGCGCGCGTTCATACTGGCCTCGGTAACGGCTTCGGGTCTGGCCTTTACCACCGGCGCCGCCTCCGCGGCGATCGATAGCACCAGTCAGATCGTCGATCGGCAGGATCGGACGGTCGAGGCGATTCAGTCCGATACCCGGATCGATTTCGTTCCACCGCTGGACGGCAATCCGCTGACCCGCGAGTGGTTCCACAACGGGGAGGCGTCCTACCGCATCTCCGGACCGAACGCCCGGGACTGGTCGGGCCACATCACGGTCGGATATCAGGTCGGATATCCGGCCACGGTAAACGGCCGGATCCGGTTCCAGTGGTACACGCCAGACCTCGGTCTCGATCTCGGTGGCACCGACGGCTCGGTGCTCAAGCTCAACGGACTCATCCCGCGCGCCGGCGTCGAGCTCGAGGTGGGTTTCGGGCCCGGCATCCAGACCTTCGAATGCACCGGCGGCGACGTCTCCGGCGCGGAGGGCTTCATCCGGATGTCCGGCTTCCACGGCACCGTGACCGGCGTGCTCGGTCAGACGACCATTCGCCCGTTCGTGCGGGTGATCAGCGCCAACGGTGATGCGGTGTACACCTACGGCAGGCTCTGGACCATCTGAGTCGGCCGTGCTCGGCAGTGTGGCGCCCGGTCATCGGGCGCCACACTGGCCGTTTGGGCACCGTCGGGTTTGCAGTCTCTTTAGTTTGCCGAATCGGGATTCACCGCATCGGCAGACCGGCGAAACCGCCAATTCATGTGTCAGACCAGCAAATCCGGGCGGTTCCGGACGGTGGCTACCGTGCGCACGCGCAGGCGGTGCAATGCCGCCTTGGCGAGGCGGGCATCCCCGGCGAGCACATCGCCGCGGTGGACCAGATCCGGATAGTCGTTGGCGATGCGGTGATGGAAGCGATACATGTCGGTCAATTTGCTGACCGTGGACGTCTGGCTGCACAGGTTGAACGACGAATTGCGCCAGGCGGCCAAGACTTCGGTCATTCCGAAGAAAGCGCCGAAGGACGAGACCCGTGCGAACAGGTCGACATCCATGGGAAAGACCAGGTCACCACGCAAACCGCCAACGCGGTCGTAGTGCTCGCGGTAGAATATGGCCGCCGCTGTCGGTCCGAAGTCGGCGGGGCCGCGGCGCACGATGGTGCGCGCCAAGGCACGTGGGGTCTGCTTGCCGAGCAGCCCGGCCAATCCGAGTTCGGTCTCCAGTACCTCCCCCGCCTCATCGATCACCTCGAAACGGCTGGAGGAGATGGCGATCGACGGATCGGTCATCACCTCGAGCTGGGTGGTGATCGAAGCGGGGCGCAGTACATCGTCGGCGCAGACGACCTTGATGAGTTTCCCGGCGCAGGCTCGGATCGCCTTGTCCCAGTTGTCGCCGATGGCCAGCACGGTGTCGTTGCGCAGCAATCGGATTCGTGGATCGTCGAACGATGTCGCGACCTCCGACGTATCGTCGGTACTCGCGTTGTCCAGGACGACCAGTTCGAATTCCGCATCCTGATCGAGAATCGATCGCAGGGTTGTGGCTAACGTCCGGCCGGAGTTGTAGGCCGGAACGCAGACCGACAGCATCGTCACCACGGCTATCCCCCTGATCGTGGGACCGGCCGAACCGGTCCGTTCTCCACCAATCCGAATACTCGCGCCAAACCACTCCGACCCGCATCGATCTGTTCGACCGCCCGCTGTTGCAGAGGATCCCGGAGCGCAGGTGCATCGTCCCACAGCTCATCCAACGCCATGGTCAATTCCTGTTCCAGTTCGGGATCGTTCAGATGCACCACGCGCAGTCCGGTCCCGAACATCTGCGCCAGCCCGTGGAATTTATCGTCGTAATACTCCGAGGCGGTGATACCGACCGCCGGAATCCCCTGGGACAGCGCGAAGACCGCCAGATGATAGGCACTGGTCACCAATACGCGACACCGCCCGACCTGTCGGGCCACATCCGCCGGGGTGCCACCGCGACCGACCGGCGGCTGCGCCTTGTCCGCTCCAGCCAGCAGCGGCAACGTCGAAAGGCGATCCTCGGAGGCGTATTCGGAGATGATCAGCGGCACCAGCCCGGCATCCAACTCCGCGGCGCGGGTGCGCACCACCTGACCGACGATCCCCTGGGCTTCGAGGCTGACCTGCGCATAGTCTGCGACACGCAGACAGACGCCGATCTCGGTGCCGATCCTGGCATCGCGACTGCGATAGGCGAATTCGACCGCATCGTCACCGGTGACCAGCACCCGATCCGACTCGACGCCGAATTTATCGAGCAACTCCGGGCCGCGCCGCCCTTCGCGCAGCGCGACGAAATCGACGTTCGGCAGCACCTCCTCGGCTCGGCGGACCAGATATGGGTCGCGCATCGGTCCCATGCCCTGACCGATCAGCGCCGTCGGAATGCCGCGCGCGGACGCGTATTCGAGCAGGTTGAGGGTGCGGTGCGCTTGATAGCGGTCGACATCGGTCAGATAGCCGCCGCCGATCGCGAGTACCAGCGAGGCCTGTTCGACCGCCGCCGGAATCTCCACCGGGAATTCGTGTTCCGGTACTGCCGGATTCGTCTCGGCATCATCGGACTCGTCGCGACCGCGGGTGCGGACGGCGCGCAGCCGATCCTTCGGTCCGTCCGTAGTCGCCCGCCACCACAATGCCGCCGGGCCGACCACTTTCGTGCCCGCGGTACGCGACAGCACTCCTTGCCAGCCGGCGGATCCCCAGCGCCAATCGGGCCCGCAGATCGGCTCGGCCTCCGGCACCAGCCCCTGAAGTACGCCGGGCTGATGGGTCAGTACACCGATGCGCGCCCGCGGCCAATGCGCGCGGATCCGCTCGACGGTGACCACCATCATCGCGATATCGCCGCGATTGCGCAGCCAGTACTCGCCGTTCTCGACGAGCACCCGGATCTCACGTTCGGCGATATCGATGTGCTCAGCCACAGACCCCTCGGTCCCCACTGTCCTAGTTCCTCCCGCTGGTCCCCCGCGGGTCGGTCCGCGCCCGGCACGAACTCGATGTGAAATCTACCCCACCCGATCGATGTGGGCCACGGCGCTGACCGCACGGGACTCCAATTCGCAGGTGGTAGTGCCGTGGTCAGGCCTGATCAACCACATCAACATCTGGAAGACATCCGAAGCGGCCGGACGAGTATTCGCCGTCGACCCACCGGGGTCGCGAAGGTAACGGGACCGGCCTGGCGGAAGGATGTGTGCCAGCAGGTCTTCGAGGAATCAGCGGTCGCCTGCGGCATCGACATGTACTCCCGCGTCTCGATTTCGCGCGCGCGAAATTGCGGGGCATGACCGAGCGCGAGGGCGAATCGGTGCGGGGACGATTTCTGCGGGAATGATTTCAAGGGGCGCTGGCATCCTGATGTCGACCGACAGCGAACTGGTCATTCGCCCTGGTCGGAAGTTGATCTCGACCCACCTGAACCATCGGACTCCCCTAGACTGTTGCGCGGGAAGCGAGTTCAGATAGCTGGCTCGTCCCACCATCGCCAGAAGTAGGGGGCCGCGATGACGGCAGCGACCGCGGCATTGCGCGTGCATATGACGGGTTCCGAATGGTTCTCGGCAGCACCGGGCGGACTCAATCGTTATTTCACCGAACTATTCCACGCACTCGCACGGCAACCGGGCGTACAGGTTTCGGCGTCGGCGTTCGGCGCGACCGGCGCCGATGATCCGCCCGGCGCTCGGTCGTGGGGACGAACCGGCGGTTCGACCATAACCCGGGCCCGCTCCGCATTTCTGGAGCGGGCCGAACTGGGCCGCGCGAATATCCTCGACCGGCACTTCGCGCTGTATGGTCCGGCGGCCTTCGCGCGAGGCCGGCGGGTGCCGCTGGTCGTGCACTTCCATGGACCGTGGGCAGCCGAGAGCCGCCTCACCGGACAGAGCGAAGTCGGTGCACGGGCGAAGTATCTGCTCGAGCGGATCCGCTACGCGGGTGCGGACCGATTCGTAGTGCTGTCCGATCACTTTCGTGAAGTACTCAGCGACGACTATCGAGTCCCGGCCGACCGGATCCAGGTCATCCCACCGGGTGTAGATCTGACCCGATTCCGAGCCTCACCGATACCGACCGGTCCCTATCGAACCGTGCTGTCTGTGCGCAGACTCGAACGCCGGATGGGCATCGATACGCTACTGCGCTGTTGGCCGGGCGTGGTCGCCGAACATCCGGACGCTCGACTCGTCCTCGTCGGAACCGGGACCGCCGAGGGCGAATTGCGCGCCCAGGCCGCGGGTGCCGGGCTGGGCGATTCGATCGCCTTCGCAGGCAGTGTCGGCGACCGACAACTCACCGACCTCTATGAACGGGCCGCACTCACCGTTGTCCCGACCACGGCACTGGAGGGATTCGGACTGATCGCCCTGGAATCCCTGGCGGCCGGTCGTGTCCCGATCGTCACCGACTGTGGCGGACTACCCGATTCGGTACGCGGACTCGATTCTTCGCTGATCGTGCCTGCCGGGGAGGCCGAGGCACTTGGCGCACGGATCGTGGCCGCCCTGAACGGCACACTGCCGACGCCCGACCAATGTCGCGCGCACGCAGAAACTTTCTCGTGGGATGTCACAGCGGAGCGTCATCTCACGATGTATCAGGAATTAAGGCGATGACCCCGTCGAGGACTACCAAAGCCCTCTTTCTCGCGCATACCGCGGCGCCGTCGGGCGCGGAACTGGCGACGCTTCGGTTGCTTGCCGCGCTGCGCGAGTCGGGGCTCATCGATGTCGCGCAGATCTATACGGAGGACGGCCCGATGGTCGAACGCATGCGGGCCCGCGGGGTCGAGACTCGCGTCGTGCGTGGTGCTTTCGACAGCCGTGCCATGACCATCGGATCCGGGCCGGTGCGGCTGGTCGCCGGATTCATCGCCCTGCTGCGATTGGGCTGGACGCTGGGCGCGACCGCGCGCGAGGTGCGTGCCGATGTGCTGATCGCCGAGAGCACCAAGGCTTTGGTGATGGGTGCGGTCGCGACGCGACGAGCGGGAATTCCGCTGGTGTGGCAGGTACACGATCGAATCTCGGTCGACTATTTCGGCCGAGTGCCGACGGCGGTGATCCAGCTGCTCGGCCGACTCGTGGCACATGGTTATCTTGCCAATAGCCGAACCACCTTGCGCACCTTGCGGATCGGCCGTCGTCCGGCGGTGGTGGCCTATCCAGGTGTGGAACTCGCTGAGGATATCGAGCGCGCCGCGCAGCGTGCGCCCACCGAAACGGTCCTCGTCGCCGTCGGCAGGCTGACGCCGTGGAAGGGCCAGCACGTGCTGCTGCGCGCCATCGCGGCGATGAAAGTGCAACCGCGACAGATCTTTCTGATCGGCGGCACCTTCTTCGACGAGGAGCCCTACCAGGCCGAATTGGCGTGCATGGCACAGGAATTCGGGCTGCCGGTCATCTTCACCGGTCACGTCGACGATCCCGGAGGTTATCTGCGCGATGCCGATATCCTTGTGCACTCCTCGGTACTTCCCGAACCATTCGGGCAGGTCGTGGTCGAGGGTATGCACGCGGGCTGCGCGGTGATCGCTTCCGGACCGGGCGGCCCGGCCGAGATCGTCGAACCCGGTGTCAACGGACTGCTCGTGGACGGCGGCGATCAGCGACAACTCACCACCGCACTCGACACCCTCATCGCCGATCCGGCGCTGCGGACCCGCCTTGCCACGGCGGCCCGCAACCGCGCCAGGGATTTCGACATCGAAACGTCGGCGCGCACCGTCGCCGCCCTCCTGAATTCCATAACCCAACGCAACGGTGCTCTATCCAATCGGCGGCGCTCGCGGGGCCCTACGTGGTTGCGCTCCGCTACCACCTCCGAGCCCGTCGCTCCCGCCGCGGGCGGCCATCAGAATCCGCGAGAACGGACTCCGCATGTCTGAACACAAACATGCCGCGGGCCAGCCCACCGAACCACCGACGCCGACCGCCACCGGCGGAGCCCATCGCAAGAACGAACGCGGCGCGCCCGGCGGCGGCCTGCACCGATCCCACGGCCTCGGCGGGGTGCTGCGCGATATCGGCTATGTCACCTTCGGCAAGTACGGACAGTACGTCATCACGATCGTCACGGTTCCGCTGATCGCGCGCGTGCTCGGCGCACACGGCTTGGGACTGTTGGCAATCGGTATGTCGTCGTATTTCATCGGTTCGCTGCTGGTGGATCTCGGCATCACCTCGTTCCTGGCCGCGCGGGTGCACGATTCGCGCGAACGCGATAGCGAGAGCGCGCGGCTGCGGACGATCAATCAGTTGCGCGGCGATTATCTGGCGATCCGCGCGAGCACCCTCGGCGTCATCGGAATCGCCCTGCTGCTTTGTCTGGCCGCGAGTGCGTCGGTGCAGGTGGACATGATCCTGTTGGGCCTGTTCGCGGGAGGATTCTGGTCGGTTTCAGAGGATTGGCTGCTGATCGGGCAGGGCCGGTTCGGAGCGTCGACCGCCTATCAGGCGGTCGGCCGGGTCGGCTATCTGATCCTGCTCGTCGGGCTACTCCCCCGGATGCCGAGCGCGCAACTCGCACTGCTGTGCCTGCTGCTGTCATCCGTGCCCACGGTGGCACTGACCTGGTGGGATTCACTGCGCACCTTCGGCCCGCCCGCGCGACCGCGGCAATTCAAGAGCATATTGCGAACGGGCGCACCGGTTCTCACATCGAGGGTGCTGGTGACATCCTACGGCCAGGGCGCAGCCGCAGTGTATTCCGCTGTGCTGGATACGGTTTCGCTCGGCCTGTACTCGGCGGGCGACCGGCTCGTGCGCGCGATCCAATCCACCCTGGATCCCATCGGATTCGCGCTGCTGCCCCGCATGGCGCGGCGCAGCACCGATCACCGATTCTGGCGACACGCCCTGCTGGCGCTGGCGGCTTGCATCTGTGTCGCCACCGTGGCGGCCGTGGCCGTCTGGCTGGCCGCGCCACTGTTGATCCGCCTGGTCTTCGGTGACGAATTCACCGGAGCCGTCGGGCTGTTGCGAGTAGAGATCTTCATGCTGCCCGCCACCACGATCACCTCGTTCGTCACCACGGCGCTGCTGCCGGTGCGACAGGACACCACCGGTGTGCTCATCGGTGCGGTGCTCGGCACCTGTGTCGCAGGCGTCGCACTGTTCATTGCTTTCCGGACTCATTCGGTCTGGACACTCGTCTACGGCAGTGTGCTCGTCGAATTCAGTACGGCTATCTGGTATCTCGCGCGCGTTCGCACATTGATCGTGCGCGAACGCACGGTGCCCGTAGCCTCGAGTCCCGCCGTGGTGCTGATGCGCGAGGAGGGCACCGCGTGAAGATCTTGTTCATCGGGGACGACTGGGTCGGCAGCAATGCGCGCTCGCTCGCGGACGGCTTCCAACAGGCGGGCCACGAGGTGGTGGTCGTCGACTCCACCCCGGTCACCCTGCCGAAACGACTGTCGCCGCCGTGGGTCTACACCAAGTTCGCGCGCAGGCGCGCGCCGTGGACCGTCACCGACCTGCACGGCGAAATCGACCGTACCGCAGCACAGTTCCAGCCCGATCTGGTCTTCGCGTTCAAAGCTGTGCACCTCGACCAGCGCAGGTTGTTGGACCTCCCGGCGCGGCTGCACGTGCACTACAGCCCCGACGATGTCGCCAATCCGGCGAACATCAGTCCGGAATACCTTGCGCACGAGCCCGATTGGGATCTGATCGTTACCACCAAGCAGCACAATGTGCCCGAACTCCTCGACCGGGGCGCGAAGGCGGTCGGTTTCGTCCGCAGCGCCTACGATCCGGCGTGGCACTATCCGGCCGCGCGCGGACGGACACCGCGCTACCTGGCCGGCTTCATCGGCGTCTGCCGCCCCGACCGCCGAGCCGATCTGGTGGCGCTGGCCCGCGAACACGGCGACCGGATGCTCGTGCGCGGTCCGGGCTGGCGGCGTGTTCCGGAATTGCGCACCACCCGCGCCACGGTGGGCGGCCCAGTCTACGGTTCGCGCTATTCGGCCGTGGTCGCCGATATCACCGCGAATCTGGTGCTGCTCAACTCCGACAACCGTGACACCCACACCTGTCGCACTTTCGAAGTGCCCGCCGCGGGTGGGCTGTTCGTCGGCGAACGCACCGATGAACATGCGGAACTCTTGCGCGACACCGTCGAATGCTTCCTGTTCACCGATCAGACCGAACTGCGCGAAATCCTGGATTGGTGCGCACGGCATCCGGAGAAGGCGGACGCGATCGCCGAGGCCGGATATCGGCGGATCGCCGACGGCGGGCACCGGTACGTCGACCGAGCGCGCGAGATCATGGCCGTACTCGAGGCGCAGTCATGACTGCCGGTTCCGAGATCATCGCAATCGCTTGCGCCCTGGTCACTTTGGTGATTGCCTCGGCATGGGTGCCCAGCGTCGCACGGGTTTTCATCATCGCGCAGGCGGCATTCTGGTCGCTGTCCTACCTCGCCCGGCCGCTGGTACTGCTCGCAGTGCAACCCGAACCGCACTACGGCGACAATGTGCCCGATCCGCGACTGGCCGTACTCGGCTACGACCGCGGCATCGCACTGGTGCTGCATCATGTCGTCTTCGGCTTGTGGGTTTACGCGATACTCATTGTGGGATATGCGATCTGGTCGCGACACCGTCGGGTACCCCACCCGCCGGCGATGACCGGCAATCCGGACTTCGTGCCCGCCCTGGCCACCATCTACGTCATCGGACTGCTCGGCCGGGGCGCCTCCTACGCCTCCGGATCCACCGGCCATGCCGGTGATGTCGACAGCGCCGATCCGATTCTCGCCTTCGTCAGTATTCTCGCGACCGTCGCGGCGCTCGGGCTGATCATTTTCATCCGACCGGCCCAGCCGCGCACCACTGCGCTGTTGATCGGCGCGCTGTCGGCCGGGGAACTGATGTGGACCGTGGTCGTCGAATCGAAGACCCCGATTCTCGGTGCCGCGCTGGCCGTGGCGGTCCGGTTCGCGATACTCGGCTGGACCAAGGCCAAGGTGGTCGGTGTGCTGGCCATCGCGGTGCTCGGCATCGGAGGGTTCGGGTGGTTGCAGTCGTTCAAGACCACCGAGGCCGGCAAGGCCGAAGCAGCGATGACCAGTTCGGCGTATCCGCCTTCGGTGCGACCGTTCCTGAGCATCCTGCGGCGCTTCGATCTGCTCGAGGCCGCAACCGACGCCTACTATCACGGCACCGGATACTGGCTCACGCCCGCCGAGGAGTTCCGCCACGCCGCGCTGAGCCTGATTCCGACCCAATTGCTCGGTGCCCCGAAATTCCAGTCGGGTACCGCATGGGCCGACGACGTTCGCGGCGCGTCGGTGGATATGACACGGGTCTCGGTGTCGCTCGCCGAGGGAAATATCAACGAGGGCTATGTGATCGGCGGTTATCCCGGCATTGTCGTGAGCGTCGGTTTCACCTTCTTGCTGTTGCTGGCCTGGGCCAAAGCGCTGTATTCCCGGTACTTCCCGATGGTGGTGCTCGCGCTCGCGCTGACCGGAGCCTCCTCGCTGTTCGAGCGCGGCATCCTCGGCAGCATGGAGGCAATCGGCAAATTCCTGCAGGCCGCGGTGCTCGCGACGCTGATCTATTTGGCGGTCGAGGAATATCGCCGACGTGCGAAACCACGGGTCCTATCGCCGCCACCGCAACAGCCTGTGCTCGTCATTGGGAAAAGAGGTTCCGAACAATGGGGTTGATCGATTACTGGCATATCGCGCGTCGTCGCTGGATGCTGATTCTCGGTGTGCTGGTGCTGTGCCTACTCGCGGCGGTGGGTTACGCACGCAGCCAACCGACGAACTATGTGGCCACGAGCAGCGTCTACGTCTCGATGGCGACCGGAACCTCGGTGAACGATTCGTATCAGGGCGGACTGGCCGCCCAGCAGCGCGTGCGGTCGTACCTCGACTTGGCCACCAGCGCCAATGTCGCCGAGCGCACCATCGACGATCTCAGCCTGAAGATGTCGGTCGACGAACTGCGCGGCAAGATCACCGCGGCCTCGCCGCCCGCCACCACCTTGATCGTCTTCTCGATCAAGGACAGCTCAGCCGAACGCGCCCGCGATATCGCCAATACCGTTGTCGCACAGTTCCGTCAGTTGATCGCCGAACTCGAATCCATCGAACAGGACGCCGCACCCGCCGCCCGCGCCGAGGTCGTGGATCGGGCCGAACTGCCATCCGGAGCGAGCGGTCCGCAATCGACCCGGCTGCTCGCGCTCGGTGTGCTGGCCGGACTCGCGCTGGGCGGGCTGGCCGCCTTCGTCCGCGATCGCACCGACCGCAAGCTGCGCACCTCCAATGATCTGGAGGCGGTGCTGGCCGGCCCGATTCCCGGATCGACTCACACCGGCGCGCCGGTGCCGATCCTCGGCATCATCGATCTCGGCCGTCCGGGTGCGGTCGAGGAAACCCGAAGGCTGCGAACGCGTTTGCAGCGCAACGGTGAGGCGACGACGGTGCTGCTGTCGAGTCTGTCGGCCCGGTCGGAGCCGGAAATCGCGATGGCACTGGCCAAGTCGTTCGCCGATACCGGCCGGCATGTGGTCTATATCGACGCCGACACCTCCGGTCACGGCGGATCACAGCAGATCGGCCTCGGGGCGGTGCCCGGACTGGCCGGTGTCCTGCACGGATCGTTACCCGTTACCGACGCACTGACCGGCTGGCCACAGGCTGGGGTGACGGTGCTGCCGTTGGGCGAGTTGGATGAGCACACCTCGGACCTGCTCGCCTCCGACCGGTTCGCGACCGTCGTCGCCAAACTGCGCACCGATTACGACCATGTGGTGATCCAGGCCGCGCCGGTCGCCCATGCCGCGGATGCGATCGCCCTTGCCCCGCTGTGTGAGCAAACCGTCGCGGTGGTCGAACTCGGCACCAGCACCACACCGCGAATCCGCGGCGCGCTGGCCACATTCGGGGACAACCTGCTCACCGGCGCGGTAGCGTATAGCAAGCTCGGCACGGGTATACAGCGGCTGGTGGGGAGGCTGCGCCTTTGAATTTCGAGGCTGTCCATCGACGGCGACTGCTGGCCGCATCCATCGGCGCCGCGGCCGCAGTACCCCTGGCCGCCTGCTCCTCCGACTCCTCGGGTGTCGAATTCCGGTCACCGCATGTCACCGACGCACCGTCGGCGCGCAATGTCCGCGACTTCGGTGCGGTCGGGGACGGCGTCGCCGACGACACCGCGGCGATCCGGTCGGCGGCAGCCGTCGGAGACGCGCCGCTCGTACTGTATCTGCCCGCAGGCCATTACAAAGTGACCGCCTGGCCCGATCTGCCCGACTACGCAACGGTTCTCGGCGACGGCGGCGATGTCACGCTGGTCACCTGCGATGCCGACATCACGCTCATCACACTGCGCAAACGCAACCGGGTGCGGTTCTCCCGCATCGGATTCTTCCTGACCGGTCCGCGCTCGACGGCGGTGGTGCTGTCGGAATCGTTCCGCTGCTCCTTCGACGCGGTGGTGATCCGCGGCAATCACCTCGGCGACAACCATCCGCGCTTCCTACAGCAGCGCGGCGTGGTTCTCGAAAACAACACCGGTGGAACGGCATTCGTCAACTGCGATATCAACAACTTCGGCTTCGGCATCGTCACATCCTGCATCCAGAACTACGTGACCTCCTCCAAACTCACCAGCAACTACATCGGGGTGCTCGGCACCGGCAACAACCACAATGCGGGGCTATCGCTCACCAATGTGGAATTCGTATCCGACGAGGATCCGCGCACCACCGATCGGCATATCAGCATCGACGGTGCGGCCAATGACTGGTGGCTGACCAATGTCTGGTTCGAAGGCGCCGATACCGCGCTGTCGGTGGGCCAGCGCGATCGCGGCGGACCCGCCCAGTTCGGCATGATCAACTGCAAGGTCGCCGCGCGCACGGTCGGGCTCGACCTCGTCTACTGTCGGCAGCCGTATCTGGCCAATGTGCAATTCGACAAGGACTCGGACCGGCCGCCGATCGAGTTGCGCATCGACGCGACGGGCTGTCCAGAGGGCACCGCGGTCAACCTGATCTCCAGTGCCGCCGATGATCTCGCGCCCGGCATGTTTCCGGAGAAGTGGCACGTCATGGGGCGCGACGGCATGCACGCGCCGCAGTACAGCGGCACGATGGTCGGCCGGGCTGGGCAGGGCAATGCGGATATCTACCAGGCGCAGGCCCCCGACGGCACCGTGCGATCGGCCGTACTGTCCAGCGGTGCTTGGCTTTCCGACCGCGCGGAGAGCGGGGTCGTGCTCAAGGACGCGGCGGGCGGCTACTGGCGCCTATCGGTCGGCACCGATGGTGCCGTGAAAACAACCTCGCTCGGCCGCCAACGACCCCGGGAGTGAGCATGTCCAGCAGTTCGTTGTCCGGAATCCGGCTCGGACCCATGACATTGCACGGCGCGACGGTCGTACTGCGGCCGCCGCGGATCGATGACTACGCGCAATGGCGGCGGATCCGGCTCCGCGATCAGCGCTATATCGAACCCTTCTGGTCGAGTTCGCCGCTGGACTGGGACGCGCGACATACCGGAAAGCTCTGGGTCCGTGAATGTCTCAGCGTGCGCGCGGAGGCGCGGGCGGGTCGCCGACTGTCCTTGGTGATCGAGGTCGACGGCAGACTCACGGGCCAGATCGAACTGGTTTCCATCGAATCCGGCACCGGCTCCGCCGAAATGGGGATCTGGGTGAATGCCGAGGTGGCACGGCATGGCATCGGTGGCCTCGCCTCGTCCATGGTGCTGGATTTCGGTTTCGGACCGGCAGGACTGCAACGCATTACCGCCCCGATCTCCCCGGCGAATCTCGCCACCGCGCGCGGCGCCACCCTCATCGGATTCCAGCGCGAAGCAATGATGACCAGGTATTTCGATGTCGGTGGGGCTCGGCGCGACCACGAACTGTGGGCGATCACCAAAGCCGCGATCCCACCGAACGGCTTCGCGCGGCACTGGATCGAAAGCCACTCGACCCGACATTCGGAATCGCCGCGGCCCGCCCGCCCGGACGCCGACACCGATACGCCGCTGAACAGGACCACAGTGCTGGCCGCCATTGCCCGCTACTGCGCGGGCCGGGCACTGCACCGATTCGATCCACTGCGCTCACCGCCCACCACCCGCCTGACCGATCGGGACGATCCGAGGGTGGTGCTGCGCAGTCGGCACCTGCTGGACCGGACCGGGTGGCGGACCGCGCGAATCCGTAACCGCGCCGCACTCGATCCGGAGCCGAACGCACCGGTCGCCGCATGGGAGCGTCGGCACGGACGAATCGCCTGGCTACGCGAATTCTTCTGTGCTCGTGCGGGATTGCGATCCGAACGGGGTCTGGTGCTGGCGGTCGAGGTGAACGGCAATTACGCGGGCGAATGCCGATTGTTCGATCTGGATATGTTCGATCGCAATGCGCGGCTGTTCGTGTGGACCGATCCGGCCGTCGGCGGTGAGCAGGTCCGGATGGCGGCTACCAGGCTGCTACTCGACCACGCCTTCACCGCACTCGGCCTGTGCCGGGTGGCCACCGCCATCGAACCCGGCGATGTGCATGCGGCCGAAATCGCCGCGCGCGTCGGCATGGTCCGCGAGGGACGCATGCGCTGCTTCGTCGGCGCCACCGGTCGCAGGGCCGATCACGACCTGTGGGCGGTTACCACCCCTATCGCCCAGTGACGAAGTTGCGCGGACACGTGGCCACACCGGACGTACAGTGACTATCGCACGCAAGCCGATTCGTGCCGGGGCCCTGTGTGCGCGTGCATCATCTCTGCCCAGGAGTTCAGCATGAACCACGTCGACCGCGGCCATACCAACCCCGACAACCCCGCGGCCCGTCGCAACCGTTTCGCGCGCAGCAACGAGCTCCAGGCACGGCTGCACGATCTGGTGCCCGGCGGTGCGCACACCTATGCCCGCGGGCCGGATCAGTATCCGGAGTTCATGGCGCCGATTCTGGTGCGCGGCGAGGGCTGTCGGGTCTGGGATGCCGACGGTAATTGCTATGTCGAATACGGCATGGGTTTGCGTTCGGTCACCCTCGGCCACGCATACCGCCCGGTACTCGAGGCCGTGACCAGGGCGATTGCCGACGGTGTCAGCTTCAGTCGACCCACCGAGCTGGAATTGCTTGCGGCACAGGACTTCCTGTCGCTGGTGCCGGGCGCCGATATGGTCAAATTCGCCAAGAACGGCTCCGACGCCACCACCGCCGCGGTGCGGCTGGCCAGGGCGGCGACCGGACGCAGCGTCATCGCGGTCTGCGATCAACCGTTCTTCTCGGTGGACGATTGGTTCATCGGCACCACCCCGATGGCCAGCGGCATTCCCACCGAGGCCGTCGCAGGGACGATGAAGTTCCAGTACAACGACCTGCCGTCGCTGGCCGCCGTGCTGAATACCGGCGCGGTCGCGGCTGTGGTCATGGAGGCGGCGACGGCACTGGACGAGCCCGCACCCGGCTTTCTCGAAGGGGTGCGCGAACTCTGCGATCGGCATCGCACCTTGCTCATCTTCGACGAGATGATCACCGGGTTCCGGTGGTCGGAAGGCGGGGCGCAGGCCATCTACGAGGTGACACCCGATCTGTCGTGCTGGGGCAAGGCGATGGGCAATGGTTTCCCGATCTCGGCGTTGGCGGGGAAGCGCGAGTTCATGGAGCTCGGCGGGTTGCGTACCGACCGCGATCGGGTGTTCCTGCTGTCCACCACGCACGGGCCGGAATCGGCTTCGCTGGCGGCGTTTCGGGCGGTCGCGCACGAATACACCACCGGCGATCCGATCGCACGGATGGAGCACGCCGGTCGATTGCTCGCCGACGGTGTCAACGCGATCGCCGCCGAACTCGGTCTCGCGGACTACCTGCAGGTGCTGGGGCGTCCTTCCTGTCTGATCTTCGTGACGCGCGATTCCGAGGGCCTGCCATCCCAAGAGTTCCGCACGCTATTCCTGCAGGAGCTATTGGACCGAGGTGTGCTCGGTCAATCCTTCGTTACCTCGGCCGCACATACCGAACCCGATATCGACCGAACCATTACGGCGTGCCATGAGGCGGCGAGCGTGTACCGCAAGGCAATTGAGCAGGGCACGGTCGACGGGTTGCTGGAGGGCCGCCCGGTGGCTCCGGCCATTCGGCGCAGGGCCGAGCCCCGACGCATCGACTCGGTGGCCCAATGAACCTGTCGCACAATGGGACCGGATCGCCGCGGATCGCGATCGTGCACGAGCGGTTCACCGAATTCGGCGGATCCGAGGCGGTGGTCGGTGAATTCGTCGAAACCTGGCCCGACGCACAGGTATTCGCGCCGATTGTCGATCCGACAGGCATCCGACCGCCGCTGACGGCGGTGCAGGGCACCTGGCTCAGCCGCGCATACGCCGCCACCGGTCGTCGCTCGCATGCCCCGCTGTTGCCGTTCGTGCCACACGCCCTGCGACAGCTGCCCTTGCGCGGAGGGTTCGACGCGGTTCTCATCAGTCATCACGCCTTCGCCACCCAGGCCGCATTCGCCACGGACGCACCGACCATCGTGTACGTGCACAGTCCGGCCCGCTGGGCCTGGGATCCGGAATTCCGCGCACAGGAGGCGGGCGGGCGCGCAGGGCAACGCGCACTCACCGCTCTCGGCCGGCTCGCCCGTCGCGGCGAACTGCGCGCCGCCCCACACCTCACCCATGTGATCGCCAACTCGCACGCGGTGGCCGATCGCATACGCGACTGGTGGCGGTTGCCCTCGACCGTGGTCAATCCCCCCGTGCAGGTCGACGATTTCACCCCCGACCCGAGCGTGCCCCGCGAGGACTTCTTTCTCGCCGCCGGCCGCCTGGTCCCCTATAAACGCCCCGACCTGGCCATTCGCGCCGCCCAGCGCGCGGGTGTACGCCTGGTCGTCCTCGGCGACGGCCGCTTCCGCCCCCAGCTCGACGCCATCGCGGGCCCCGAAACCACCTTCCTCGGCGCCACACCCTTCCAGACCCTGCTGGACATGTACCGCCGCTGCCGCGCCCTGCTCATGCCGGGCATCGAGGATTTCGGCATCGTCCCCGTCGAGGCAATGGCCTGTGGCACACCGGTTCTCGCGGTCGATCAGGGCGGGTCCCGCGATACCGTGCGCCCCGGAATCACCGGCGAATTCGTCGAATACGGCAGCGACGAGCACGTCATCGCGGGCCTGGCGCAGGCCATGCGCGACTTCGATTCCACCGCCTACGATCCGACCGTCATCCGCGCCCACGCGATGACCTTCTCCCCCAAGTCATTCCGCGCCGAAATCGCCGATATCGTCAGCAATACAATCGGATCCGGATAACCCTCGATCGGTCTCGTGCCGACGCTCCACTTCCGCCTCGAAGGATGCCCGGATCGAGGCCAGGAATTCGCCGGCTCACTGCCCGCACCGACGACGGCCGCAGCCAGGCGCTGCCGTTCACCGTCGGCACGGGCAGTCCGACCCGGCGCTAGGTGAGCGGTTCGGACAGGTCGGTCTTCAGGTGCTCGAGTCCCGCCCGGATCCGGGATTTGACCGTGGGGAGACCGACCCCGAGACGCTCCGCCACCTCGGGATAGCTCAGGCCGGAATAGTACGCGAGCGCGATGGATTCGTGCTGGAGTGCGGTCAGATGGGTGAGGCTGCGACGCAGGGCGTCCCTTTCGTCGTGCCGCACCGCCGCCTCGGCCACCACATCGGTCGGGGGTTGATAATCGCGGCTGCCCCAGGAGTGATTGTGGTCCATGTTGGCGCGCTCGCGCCGGACCCGGTCCACGGCCTGGCGATGAGCCAGCATGCGCAACCAGGTGAGCACGGAACCGCGGCGCTCGTCGAACCCGATCGCACAGCGCCATACCTCGAGGTAGACGTCGTGACAGGTCTCTTCGGCATACCCACGGTCGCGGACGATCGCAAGCACCCGGCGATAGACCAGACCGTGAGTGCGGCGGTAGAACTGGGCGAAGGCCTCTTGATCGCCGTCGCCGATGCGATGTACCAATTCTGCATCGACACCGTCGGATTCGATATCAATCCGATTACGAACCGGCCCAGCGACCGACCGCAGCGTGGTTGGAAGTCGTTCGGACCGATGCGAATTGCGTTCGGACCGAGATGAAACGAGCAGGATCACGATTGCCCCCAGACAAACAAGTGATGCGACATGCAGGTTGATTCCGACGTATGAAGCTGCGTCGAAGCAGACCGTCGAGGGCATGGACGGCACTGGCGGAGAACCGAATCGGCCGGGGACTGGGGCCGATAGTCCAACTTTCACATTACCGCGCCGCGCGCAAATGATCATGCACTTTCGCGCAGTAGTGGATCTACTCAGACGCGCAGGCCGAGTTCGACGATGCCTTTCGCCACCGCATGCACGGCGATCCGGTTCTTGCGAGCATGTGTGCGGATCAGTTCGAACGCGACCTCCGGCGTGGTCCGCCTGGCATTGGCGATCACGCCCTTGGCCTGTTCGATGACGATCCGCGAATCCAGCGCGTGCTGCAGCTGCGCGGTCAGGCGCTGCTGGCGGCGTAGCACGTTGGAGTTGACGATGTGGCCCGTCGCCATGCTCGCCAACAGTCCGCCCACCGAGAGATCCTGGTCGGTCCAGATCCGAGGGCTCGGGCCGTAGAGGCCGAGCGCACCGACCGTGGTCTCGCCGACCCGCATCGGAATCTCGGCCAGCGTCGACAACCCGTGCCGGACCGCCTCGGCGACGAACTCCGGCCAGCGCTCGCCGTGCCGACCGATATCGTCGATCGCGATGGGTTTGCCGGAGCGGTACGCGTCCACGCTCGGACCGTGTTCGCTGCGATGCTGACAGAGTTCCATGGCCACCAGTTCGTCCGGAGCCGCGGCGGCCATCCGGGGGCGCTCGTCGGGCGTGAGCGTCTCATCCGGCATCAGCATGACGGTGCAGCCGGCCAGATCGAGCGCGACGATCGCACTGTTCATCAGCTGGCGCACCATCTCGGCTGTGTCACCGATCGCAGGTAGCAGCTCGGCTAGTCGCGCTGCCGCGGCGACCAGCACCTTGTTGTCAGACACCCGAATCACCCCACATGTGCGAAAATCGGTCGTCCCCTCGAGTCCCGCGCCGCACTTGCTGACGTTTCCATGGTATGGCTGTGCGAAGTAACACACCACAATTTCGACACCACCACGCTCCTTTGAATTATCCAGCTACTCATCGGATTCCGTCGACCGGCCATCGATTGGTGGTCGACATGACTACTATCCGAATGCCACGATGGACGACAAGCTCGACCTGACCGTGCCGCGATGATGTGCCCGGTGAGGCTTATTTCGCTGAATTCGCTCCGTTTAAATGTGCCGCATTGCGGCGAGCAGCAATCACCGCGACCGGGAGACTGCAATGGCACCCCCATTCGACGATCGGCAGCACGACCGATCATCCGAGCCGCTGCCGGATTCGATCCAGTTATTGCGGTCACTTGTGCGCGCGGTCGACTCGCTGGCGAGCGATTTCGACGTTGTCGAACTATGTCAGCAGCTGCTGGAAGCCTGTACCGAAGTAACCGGCGCGAGCGATGCCGGATTGTTGCTAGCCGACCAACGCGGTGAGCTACAGGTACTCGCCTCTACCAACGAGTCGGTCCGACTGCTCGGTTTGTTACAGCGTGAGGGACCGAGCCTGCATGCCTACCGGAACAAGACCGCGGCATCGGTCCCCGATCTGCGTGCCGACGCGGATCGGTGGCCGGAGTTCGCACCTGCGGCATCGGCCGCGGGATATCGCTCCGCATACGCCGTACCGCTGCGACTGCACCGCGACAGCGTCGGCGCGCTCACGATTCTTGCGACCTCGGCCGCCGCACTCGGACAGCTGGATCTGCGCATCGGTCAGCTCCTCGCGGATATCGCGGCCGTCGGCATCGCGCAACACGTGTTGCTCGCGCAGGGCGCGGCGATCCAGGCGCAGTTGCCGACCGCGCTGAACACGCGCGTCACCATCGAGCAGGCCAAGGGGGTGCTCGCCGAGCGCGGCGACCGGGATATGGATCGTGCGTTCCAAGTCATGCGCGGACATGCCCGCGCCACTGGACGGCGGCTCTCCGATATCGCCGGTGACATTGTCGAGGGGCGCATCGATCTGCGTGCCGACGCGGCGGACTGAGTCAGGTATCGAAGCGCAGCCGATCGTCCACGACCAGCGCCGCGACCTCGGCCAGCGACAGCCCGTGCACGAAGGCGTAGGCGCGCAGCCGCGCATAAGCGTCGGGTGCGCGAATGTCCAATTGTGCGAGCACGATTCCGGCCGCCTGGTGGATCGTGCGACTGGTCAGCGGCTGATCCCACCATTGCGCGGCGGCGTGCGCGGATTTCGCCGATTCGGCCACCAGCTGCGCGATGACCAGATCGGCGATATGCAGCCCCGCCGAAATTACGTACGGTTCCGGTTTGCCCGGTTCGGCCCGATACAGATCGAGCACGCCGAAACGCACCACACCCAGCTGTAACGGCACCGCGACCATCGACCCCGCGACCACCGCCACACGGTTCAATTCGTCGGCGAAACCCGGCCACCGCACATCGGTTTGGGCCAGATCGGCCACCAGCACCGGCACACCGGCGACGGCGGCGTCCACCGCCGGCCCCTGCCCCGCGGTGGCCTGCACCGCCTCCACCCACGCCGCCACCGAATCACTGGTCGCCCACGGCTGCAGACCGGCATCGCGCTCCTGGATCAGGATCGCGGCACGCTGCACCGGCAGCACCCGCACACAGGCGCCGCACAGGGCGGTCATCCCACCGCCTTCGGCCGACAGGTTTTTCAGAAACTCGAGGGCCGAGAAGAATTCATCGGTCAACTGATCGAACTGCCCCACACCATTCCTACGAACTTTCACGACCGTTATCCCTGCGACGAGTTCGACGGTCCCTTGTTCCAGGATTCGTCACCACCCTGGCACCGGACCGCAACTACGCGCAGGAAATACGGCGGGTCGAAACCGCAAGAATACGAAACACCGATCGTCCACAACAGGGCCGAACGTCCCACCCTCGCCGCGGCAGACCGTTCGCGTGAGAACAATCAGCCTATGATGGGATCTATCACCAATGTAGGCCGGGGATCACGCGGGCAACTCGCGCGGCCGGGCTCGGCAGTGCCATCAGCGGCAGTACCACCGGTGCAAGGTAGGACAGCGCATTGCGACCGGAGTCCTGATTCGCGTCGTCGGCAGCGGCGGGCACCGCCGTACGCTGCTTCCCCTGTGCCGCATGCGATTCACCGAACCAGCGGAACCCCTGGTGCATGATCGACCGCTTGACCGACGGCATCAGCAGTTCGACCGCCTGAGCGAAAGTGCCGACCGGGGTGTCGATGCGGTGCGGGCGATCCTCGATTGCGCGCACCACGATTTCGGCCGCGCGGTCGGGATCGGGCACCGGCAGCGAGCGATAGATATCGGTCGGCGCGATCATCGGCGTGCGCACCAATGGCATGCGCACGGAGGTGAAAGTGATTCCCGCATCCCGATTTTCGACGGCAGCAATCTCGCTGAAGTTGTCCAGCGCGGATTTGCTCGCCACATACGCGGCGAAGCGCGGCACCTTGGTCTGCACGGCGATCGAGGAGATGTTCACGATATGTCCGAAGCGCCGCGCCCGCATCGACGGCAGCAGCGCGAGAATGAGTCGCACCGCACCGAAGTAATTGACCGCCATGGTCCGCTCGAAATCGTGCATGCGGTCGGTGGAATTGACCACCGAGCGACGGATCGACCGTCCCGCATTGTTCACCAGATAATCGACGTGACCGTGATCGGCGAGCACCGCGGCCACCAGATCGTCCACACCGTCGGAATCGGTGATATCGCACGGATAGGCGTGGGCGACACCACCTTCGGCCCGCACCGACTCCGCCGCGGCGTGCAGATCGTCCACACCGCGCGCCACCATCAGCACGGTCGCACCGCGCTGCGCGACGGCATGGGCGGTGGCCAGGCCGATACCGGAGGACGCCCCGGTGATCAAGACGACGCGACCGTCGAGCGGATCACCGCCGTCGCCGGGCCGGCCCCGGTTCGGGTCCAGATTCTCGGCCCAGTACTGCCACAGCCGCTCGGCGTAGCTGTCGAACGACGGCACCGCCAACCCGGTTCCGCGCAGCTGTGCCCGCGTGGAGTCGGAGACGAATTCCGCCGCGAACGAGGCGTGCGGTGCGACCTCGGCCGGAATTCCCAACTGCTCCAACAGGAAATCGCGAACCGTCGCGACTCCCGGGATGTGAGCGAGCCCGTTCAGCGCGAGCCCGCTGCCGGGCACTGTACCGATTCCGGTCGGCGCACCCGCCGCGGCCGCGAGCGCACCGTAGATGTCGCCGAACGGCTGCGGCTCGGGGTTGACCAGGTGGAATGTACGTCCGTCGAGCCCCTTTCGGCGCACCAGCTCGACCATCGCGCCCGCCACGTAGTCGACCGGCACGATATTGGTCGCACCCAGATCCGGCAGCAGCATCGGCAGTTCGGCGGGCAGTGCGCCGAGGCGCGAGATGGCCGGGAAGAAGTAGTACGGACCGTCGATCTTGTCCATCTCACCGGTGCGCGAATCGCCGACCACGATCGCCGGGCGATACACCCGCCAGCGCACTCCCTCGGATTCGCGGACCAGCTTCTCCGCGGCGAATTTGGTTCGGTGGTACGGCGAGGTCAGCCGCTGGCCGAGGTCGAAATCCTCCTCGAAGAATTTGCCCTTGTGGTCACCGGCCACGGCCACCGAAGAGACGTGATGCAGCACCGCGCCCAATTCGCGGGCCAGCTCCAACACCGAGCGCGTGCCAACGACATTGGCCGCGTGCGCGGTCTCCTCGTCGGCGGTCATGTCGTAGACCGCGCCGAGGTGGATCACGTGGTCGGCCTTGGGCGCGTCCTCGATCAAACCGAGACCTTCAGCGGTGAGATCGCCGAGCATCGGAAATGCGCGTTCGCCACCCGTCCAACCCGCGGTGAGTTCACCGAATTTCGCCACCGACGGGGTGCGAACCAGGACATGCACAATGGCTTCGGAATCGGCCGCCAGCAGCTCCTGAACCACCCGCCGACCCAAGAATCCGGTTCCGCCTGTCACGATGAAAGTCGTCATCGCATTTCCTCCTGCTGTCGGACTCGAATTGAGTTGTCACACATGCGCGCCCGGCATGCAGCAGTGAATGCGGACATCATCGATTTCGGCTTCCAGCCAACAGTGTGCTGAGCCAATGCAGGAACGCCGTTGCCCTATTTGTGGGTAATTTTAATGGGCGCAGCTAGCCTCGAGCAAGCGAACGACGGCCGAGGACGATGTGTGAATGGTCACCAATGGGCGTCGCTAATATTGTGTGTTACAACAGTTTTCAGATAATGCCCGAACGCGAAACCTCAATAGGGTCACCGCGTTTGCCCACCCGCTCAGCGCTTCCCGGCGCGGGCGGGCGGCGATTCCAGCGGAGGGCGGCCATTCAGATAGGTCTCGAAAGCCTCGAGATCGATGGGGCCGACAGTCTTGTCGGTGCTCTCGGTGAAAACCGTGAAACCGTCGCCGCCCGAAGCCAGGAAGCTGTTGGTGGTGATGCGGTAGGTGGCGACGGGGTTGAGGGGTTGGCCGCCGATGCGCACGCTGTCTGCGACGACCTTGCTGTCCTTCGGACTCGACTCGACATAGGTGTAGGTGAGCCCGGCGGGCGAGAGCACGGTCGCCTTGCCGTTGCTCCATTGCTGTTCGAGCAGACGCAGGATCTGACTGCCGGTCATGGTGACGGTGACGACCTGATTGCCGAAAGGCTGCACGCTGTAGATATCGCCGTAGCTGATCTGACCGGACTTCAGATCGGTGCGTACACCGCCTGGATTCATGAAGGCCGCGACCGCCGCCGCCGGCGCGCCCGCGGTGACCGAGAGCATCGAGTCGGCGATGACATCACCGAGCGGCGATTCGCCGGAGCCCGCCGGTTCGTGCGGCAGCGATGCCGCCGCGACGCCGACCGGCCGCTCCGCGCGCGGTTTGGCCTGCTCGGCATAGAAGTCGATCAGCGAGGTGGTGGCCGCGTCCGGAGTGACCTCCCTGGTCACCACCCGGTTGACCGCCGATGCCTGCACACCGTCGGCGCCGAAGCGCAGGGTGACATCGGTGATCAGCCGACCGTAGGAGGCGGCTTGGGTGACCACCTTGCCGTCGATGGTGCAGACATACGGCTGATGCGAATGTCCGGTGAACAGCACCCGCACCGCGGGATCGACACCGGTCGCCAATGCGGTGACCTCGGGGGAGATATTCGCACAACCGTTGTAGTCGACCGCCGCATTCTGAGCTGTCTTCTGCACACCACCGTCGTGCAACAGCGCTACCACCGTTTGCGCGCCGGCCGACTTCACCTCGGGGACATAGCGATTGATCGCCGCGACCTCGTCGCCGAAGGTGTAACCCCGAATGCCTTCCGGCACCACGATGCTCGCCGTCTCGGGCGTCACCGTGCCGATGACACCGATCTTGTGTCCGCCGACCTCGAGCATCGTCCACGGGCGCAGCGTGGGCGGCAGCTTACCGTCCGCACCGGTGACATTGGCGGCCAGAAAGGGGAACTTCGCTCCGGTGAACGGCGCGCCGGGCGAGCATCCGGCCAGCGCGCATCCGCCCTGCTGCAGTCGCGCCAATTCGACGACGCCGCTGTCGAATTCGTGATTGCCAACCGACGAGGCGGCCAGTCCGATGGAATTCAGAAAGGTGATGGTCGGCTCGTCGTGGAAGAGTCCGGAGACCAGCGGGCTCGCGCCGATATTGTCCCCCGCCGACACCACGGCACTGGCCGGATACGCCTTCTTCAACCGGGCAAGATGGGTCGCGAGGTAGGCGGCACCGCCCGCATCGTGCCCGGCGATCTTGCCGGTCGAACCCGTCGGCGGTTGCAGATTGCCGTGGAAATCGTTGAGCCCGAACAGATGTATCTCGTCCGACTGCGCGCCGCGCAGATCGTCGGTCGAGATGAGCGGGATCACCCCCGGTGCCGTCGAGGTGGTCGGGTGACCGCTGTCGGATGCGGTACCGCACCCCGCCACCAGGGCGATGCTCACGAGTCCCGCAATGATCATGCCGATGCGACGATGCGCTCTCATACGTCAGACTGTCCCACGCCCGGGTGCCATCGGCATGAATCTCGTGCGAACACCGGCGGCGGGATCGATGCTCGACCCCGCCGCGCGGATTTCCCGGTCATATCCGGCCCGCAGCGAAATCCGCGGCCGGCCAGAACGCCCAGCCGTAGTTCGTGTGCTGGCTCGGGTCGAAGCCGCCACCGCAGATCGGATCACCACCGGTGCAGTAATCCGCGGTCTTCCACGCATAGTTGCCGGGGACACCCCGGCCGCTCAGTCGGAGGGGATCGCCGAACAGCAGAACCGCGGAGACCTTCCACTCGAGATCGCCGGGGAGCACGGAGACCCCGGGCAGCGCGGTCACCATGCCGGTGCCGACGACTCCGTGCACGACAGCCGCGCCCTGCGAGTAGCCGACCAGGATGAATCGCTGATCCGGGCACATTCGCGACTGCCGAATGACGTGGTCGGTCATGTCCTGGGTACCGGCGCTGAGCGACGTGGGGTCGAGCAGGTCCGCAGGGTAGTCCACCCAGAAAGCGCTGCTGCTCTCCGGAAGTGCTCGAAGCAGCGTGTCATACAGCGGGTCGCCGACGACGGAGCCGAGCCACCCGGGTTCCCCCGTGCCTCTGGCGACGACCACATCGACCGCGGCACAGTCCGCCCGTGCCTGCGCGCCGATACTGGTCACCACCCCCGCCGTCGCGACGAGCAATAGCACAGCGAATACCGGTGCCAGCCGCCACTTCTCGAAGACTCTTATCTTCCGGATTTCCATCGTGATCACCTCTCACGCCGTTGTGAGAAGCCGAGTGACGGTTGTCAGCGACAACTGTCACTCCGCTATATCCGTGAAGGTAAGAACGACAGAAAGTCACGTCAAGCAACTCAGCTGAAGCGAGACCGGTTCAGCGCTGAATCGTGTCCTGGAATCTGTTCCCGCACACGATGATTCGGGGCGCCTATGGGATGAGAACCGCTGCGCCGGTGAAACGTCCGTATGCGAGATCCGCGAGGGCTCGATCCGCCGTACCGAGGGAGTACCCCGTTGTGGTCACATGTATACGGTGTTCGCCCGCCAGCGCGAGGAATTCGCGCGCGTCGGCGCGGGTATTGGCAGTCACCGAGCGAATCTCGCGCTCCTGGAACAGATGCCGCTGATAGTTCAGCACCGGGATGTCGCTGAGATGGATGCCCGCGATGGCAAGGATGCCGCCGCGATCGAGTGCTTCCATAGCGGGCAGAACCAACTCGCCGATCGGCGCGAACAAGATCGCCGAATCCAATTGCACCGGAGGCCGATCCGCCGCACCCTGCACCGAGGCCGCGCCGAGGTCGGCGGCCAGCTCGCGCGCGGCCCGATCCCTGGTCATCACATGTACCTCGGCGCCGCGCGCCATCGCGACCTGAGCGGCGATATGCGCGCTTCCGCCGAAGCCATAGATACCGAGCCGTCCACCCCTCGGCAGATCGGCGCGCTGCAGCGCCCGATAGCCGATGATCCCGGCACACAGCAGCGGCGCGGTTTCCATATCGCTGTATCCGCCGGGCAGCCGGTGGGCGTAAGCCGCTGGGACAGTGGCATATTCGGCGTAACCGCCGTCCGCGTCCCAGCCCGTGTACTCCGAATTCGGGCAGAGATTCTCCGCGCCGCGCAGACAGTACCGGCAGATGCCGCAGGTGTGGCGCAACCAGGCAATGCCGACGCGATCACCCACCGCGAATGCGGGAGCCGAAGAGCCGAGTGCCCCAGCGGATTCCGGTCCCTGCGCCACCACCTCCCCCACCACCTCGTGCCCGGGCACCACACCGGGCCGATGCACCGGCAGATCCTTCTCGGCGACATGCAGGTCGGTGCGACAGACCCCGCAGGCCAGTACCCGCACCAGGAGTTCACCGGCCGCGGGCTCGGGCACCGCTTCGCGAACGAAGTCCAGCGGTCCGCCATCGATCGGTCCCGGCCGTCGCACCCGCCAGCCGGTCATGCCCGTAGTCGCCGCACTCGCATTCATGCCGATCACTCCTCACCGACAGGGAGAACGGTCTCTTCGGATTATCCCTGCCGACCGCGCTGGTTCACCCGTTTCGCCGAGGGTGCGTCGGGCTTCTGATACATTTCTGTATTGAATACATTCGTGTATCGAATGGGCCGGATACCCGAGGAGGTGCACATTGGCCTCGACCACCGATGCGGATACCCCGGTGCACCGGGTGACCCGCCGGCGCACCGAAACACGTAAACGCCTGCTCACCGCCGCGTATCAGGTCTTCGCCGAAGAGGGCTTCGGCCGCGCCTCGGTGGAGCGCGTCTGCGAACGGGCCGGGTTCACCCGCGGCGCCTTCTACTCCAACTTCACCTCGCTCGACGAGTTGTTCCTGGCCATGTGGGAGCAGCGATCGGCCGCCATGATCGCCGGTATCCGCACGACCCTCGACGGCTTCTCGGTCGACGGCATCGCCGATATCCGCGCCGCGGTCGAACGCTTGGACCGCGCCGTGCCGATCGATGAGGACTGGTTCCGCATCACCGCCCAATTCACTTCGCACGCGCTGCGCACACCCGGCCTACGGCAGGTGATGGCCGGACGCGAGGAGGCGATTGTCGCGGCACTGATACCGACGATAGTCGCCGCACTAGGCCGCGTCGGCCGGACCGTACCAGATCCCGTCGCGCTCGGACAGGCCCTGGTCGCGGTGCACGACGGCACCGCCGTTCAGGTGCTGATGGAACCCCGCAGCCGCAAAGTGCGCATGCGGCGCACCGATCTTTTCTGCCACCTCGTGCTGGCCTACAGCACCGAAACCGAAGGATGACCATGACCGACCCGAGTGCCGAATTCACGCAAGGGGCAGATGTCATCGTCGTCGGTGCGGGCCTGGCCGGGCTCGTGGCGACCCACGAACTGGTCAAGGCCGGCCGCACAGTGCATGTGCTGGACCAGGAGAATCGCAATAACCTCGGCGGCCAGGCCTTCTGGTCGCTCGGCGGACTGTTCTTCGTGGACAGTCCGGAGCAGCGCCGCCTCGGCATCAAGGATTCCTACGAACTGGCACTGCAGGATTGGTTCGGTTCGGCGGGTTTCGACCGCGAGGACCAGGACTACTGGGCCCGCCAGTGGGCGCGGGCCTATGTGCGCTTCGCGGCCACCGAGAAGCGGGACTATCTGCACGAGTTGGGTTTACGGGTGACGCCGCTGGTCGGTTGGGCCGAGCGTGGTGGCGCCTTCGCCGATGGGCACGGCAATTCGGTGCCGCGCTTCCACCTCACCTGGGGTACCGGCCCCGAGGTGGTGCGGGTATTCCAGGAGCCGGTGCTCGAAGGTGAGCGCCGCGGACTGGTCGGCTTCAGTTTCCGGCATCAGGTCGACGAGTTGATCGTCGAGGACGGTGCGGTGGTCGGCGTGCGCGGCAGTGTACTCGAGCAGACCGATCTGGAACGCGGTCGGGCTTCGTCACGAAAAGTAGTCGGCGACTTCGAATTCCGTGCCAACGCGGTGATAGTGACCTCCGGCGGCATCGGCCACAATCACGAGCTGATCCGCCGCAACTGGCCCACCGAACGGCTCGGTCCGGCGCCGGAGACCATGATCTCCGGTGTGCCCGCATATGTGGACGGGCGGATGCTCGGCATCTCCGAGACCGCGGGCGGCGCCATCGTCAATCGCGATCGCATGTGGCACTACACCGAGGGCATCAACAACTGGAATCCGATCTGGCCCGATCACGCCATCCGGATCATCCCCGGTCCGTCCTCGATGTGGTTCGACGCCAATGGAAAGCGTTTGCCCGCACCGTGTTTCCCGGGCTTCGACACCAATTCGACCATGAAGGAGATCCTGGCCACCGGCTACGACTACTCCTGGTTCGTGCTCACCCAGTCGATCATCGAGAAGGAGTTCGCGCTATCGGGCTCGGAGCAGAATCCGGATATCACCGGTAAGGATCTCAAGCTCACCCTCAAGAGCCGGGTGGCCAAGGGTGCGCCCGGTCCGGTCGAGGCGTTCAAACAGCACGGGGTCGACTTCGTGGTCGCGAACACCTTGCGCGAGTTGGTCGATGGTATGAACAAGATCACGCGCGGCCCGCAGTTGGACTTCGACGAGTTGGAACAGCAGATCGTGGCCCGCGATCGTGATGTCGCCAATAAGTACTCCAAGGACGCGCAATTGATGGCGATCAACAATGCGCGCCAGTACTTCGGCGATAAGGCGGGCCGCGTGGCCAAACCGCATCGCATCCTCGATCCGGCCAGCGGGCCGCTGATCGCGGTGCGGCTCAATATCTTGACCCGCAAGACCCTCGGCGGACTGCAGACCAATCTGGATTCGCAGGTGATGCGGCCGGACGGCACACCGCTGCCGGGACTGTATGCCGCAGGCGAGGTCGCCGGATTCGGCGGCGGCGGTGTGCACGGCTACAACGCGCTGGAGGGCACCTTCCTCGGTGGCTGCATTTTCTCCGGCCGTGCCGCCGGACGGGCCCTGGCAATGAAACCGAACTAGTGTCGCGTCCAGATTGCTTGCTGCCCTATCCAGCTCCGGCAGCTCGCCGAGCATAGTGATACGGCGGTCGAATTCGGCGTGGGCGACCACCATTCGACTACGTTCGGCGGAACCCCCGGGCCCGAGCAGAGATTCGGCGCTAGCTCGCACAGCCGGTCGAGGCGACGCTTGACGGCGGCTGCGGTGTCGTATCGGTGATTTCCGGCGCCCGGGCGGGCGGCGGCTTCGGGGCGGGCTCGGTATAGAGGCTCATGCCGGTGTACCGCTGGCCCTGCTCCAGGGAGATCCCGGTGATTTCTGCCTGGTGACCGTGGATATCGGTCACCTGCGCCGAGAACGGTCCCGACCCGGCGCCGCTGATCGTCCAGTAGTTGTCCATGCCGCGATCGAGCTCCTGCCACGGCCCGCCCATCCCGGACCGTAATGCCACCCGCTGGATGGGGTTGCCCGATCCGGTGACCAGCATTGCCAGCCAGGAGGCCGAGGAGTCCGGCTTCAGCTCGTAGATCAGCCCGGGTGCGGGAAGCGGATCGCGGACCAGCGAATAGCGCGGTGCGCACAGCACGCCGCTGGTGTGGCGGACCATGAAGGCGATCGCTTCCGGCATCGCCAGTGCGGCGGCGCGGACCAGATCGCCCGCGTTCTCCCGATCTTCGTCGTCGACGACCACGACCATGCCGCCCCCGGCCAGGGCGGCGAGCGCCGTTTCGACCGTGTCCAGCGAACGCTGCTGTGCGAATTCGATGCGCATATGACTAGTAGAAGTAGTTCTCTTAGTCGAGCGCCATCCCACTCAGTGAGCCGGATCAGGAAGCGCGGCGTCCCTTGCCCTTCGCGGACTTCTTCGGAGCGGTCTTTGTCGCGAGTTTATCGACGTCGGCGAGCAACGCCTCGGCGAAATCCCGCTCGGCCTCGTAATGCCGTATGCACCAGCGCAATACCGCGCCCGGATAGGCCCAGTCCGGATTCTCGTCGGCGCCCTCGGCATCGACCTCGGCGAGTTTGCGCATCCGCTCCGCGTATCCGATGTGCTCGGACAGAATTTCGCGCAATCGGTCCGGTTCGGCGAGATGCCCCAGCCAGGCGCGCAACATGACGCTGTGCTTGAGCACCGGCGCCTCCACCGGTGCGTGGTTCACCCACTGCGCCACCGCCGCGCGACCGCTCTCGGTGATGGCGTACATGCGCTTACCGCGCACGCCGTCGTCCTGCAGTACCGTGCGCGAGGTGGCGTAACCGTGTTTCTCGAGGCGTTTGAGCTCGGCGTAGATCTGACTGAACGACGGGCTCCAATAGAAGAATTGCAGGCTCCAGTCGGCCCATTTCTTCAGGTCGTAGCCGGACAGTTCGTCGGCGTGCGAGAGCATGCCGAGCACGACCCAACTCGTCGTCGGCAAGCCGGGAACTTCGGCGCTCGCCGGAGACTTCGCTTCGGTCACGATAGGACTATACCGCTTAGGCATATTTCGGGTGCAAACTCCCGCTGCGTGGGACACGCCCCGGTGATCGGGGCGCGAGTGCCGGGAGTAGTCTCGCCGCATGTCGCGCACGCGCATTATTCGGATCGGCACCCGATCCAGCCCGATGGCCCTGGCTCAGGCCGAGCAGGTCGCCGGATTGCTGGCCGGGTTCGGGGTCGAGAGCGAGCTGGTCAAGGTAACCACGGCGGGCGATCGGTGGATGGGTGATCTGTCCAAGCTCGGCGGCAAGGGCGCCTTCGTCAAGGAGATCGATCGAGCACTGCTCGATGACGAGGCAGATCTGGCGGTGCACTGCCTCAAGGACATTCCCGGTGACATTCCGGTACCGGAAGGGCTCGCCTTCGCCGGTTATCTGCCACGCGAGGACGTGCACGATGCGGTGATCACCCGAACCGGCGCGCCGCTGGCCGAACTCCCCGACGGCACGGTCGTCGGCACCAGTTCCGTGCGCCGGACCGCGCAGCTGCGGCTGCACTATCCGCATCTTGCGGTGAAACCATTGCGCGGCAACGTCAATACCCGATTGGCGCGCCTCGAAGAGGGCCATATCGATGTGCTGATCGCGGCCGTATCCGGGCTGCACCGCGTCGACCAGGCACACCGGATCACCGAAACTCTCGACCTGGACACCATGTGCCCGCCGATCGGGGCCGGCGTCATCGCATTGCAGTGCCGCGACGACGACACCCAACTCCTCGATCTCGGTGCGCGCCTGGACGATCCGGCCACCCACCGGCACGCGGATGCCGAGCGCGCGATGCTGCACGCACTGCAGGGCCACTGCAACTCCCCGATCGCCGGATACGCGACGACCGACCCCACCGGACGACTCACCTTGCACGGCAAGGTCTTCAACCTCGACGGCAGCCAGTGGCTGGACGCCAAACACTGGGGCGTCCCGGAGGACCCGAGTGCCCTCGGTTTCTTCGTCGGCGCGGACCTGCTGCGCCAGGGCGCACGCGCGATCATCGACTCGATCCCGCACTAGAACTGATTCGGGCCGTTCAGTCGGTGCAGCCGTTCATCATGGACAGCACACGCGGAGCATGACTTCGTCGGCACCGCCGCCGATACTCAACAGACCCGAATCACCGCCATCGAGGGTGGCGCGGAAACAGCGCCCGCCCTGCCTCGTGCGCAACCTCGACCAGCACCCGCGCCAAACGCGCGGTATCCAACGCCGTTCGATCCCCACCGATTCGACCGGACAGCGAGAGTGCACCGATGGCTGCTCCGCGCCCGCGAATCGGCAGCGCGACGCAGGAGATCCCGGTCACCGACTCCTCGTTGTCCACGGCAATTCCCTGCCGATGCCGGATGCGGGTCAGTTCACGGTGCAGTTCCGCCCGGTCGCATATGGTCCGCGGCGTCAGTTGCGGCAATCGGTCCCGGAAGGACGTCTCGATAATGCTCGGCTCCAGCGATGCCAGTATCGCCTTGCCGAGGGCGGTGCTGTGCGCGGGCATCCGGCCGCCGAGGCGGGTCGGGATGCTCGCGGTATAGCGGCCACCGGCCTTGTCCAGGTACAGCACCTCGCGTCCGTCGAGCACGCCGAGGTGGCCCACCATGCCGGTCCGCTGACACAGTTCGTGCAGCAGCGGGCTCACCACATCGCGAATCTCATTGTGATCGGCGGCGAGTCCGCCGAGTTCCAGCGGACGCAAGCCGAGGCGGTAGCCGCCGGGCGCGTGCGCCAACCAGCGCAGCCGGATCATCTGGTCCAGGATGCGGTGCACGGTGGACCGCGGCAGGCCGGTTCGCTCGGCCAATCCGAGCAGCGTCAGAGTCGGTGTCGAACCGTCGAAAGCGTCTAGGATCAGAGTCATTCGCTCGATCATGGAAACCGGCGGCTGCGCGGGCCGGGTGGTCGGACGACCCGGACCCGATAACAGCTCGTCGGATCCCGGACCGGTCAGCACCTCGACCGTCATGGCGCACCTCCATTGTGTAGCTCACACAGCTTAGAAGTACTTCGATTAGGCATGTCCGTTTTCGGCACACCTGTTTGTGTCCCCCATCACAGTGCCGTCACGCGGACGACGTCGAATCCACGGAAGGGGATTTCCGATGGCACTGCGCACCGAGTTCACCGACCTGTTCGACATCGAGCATCCCGTGGTGCTCGCACCGATGGGCGGCGTCGCGGGCGGTGAACTGGCCGCGGCGGTCTCCGAGGCCGGTGGACTCGGCCTGATCGGTGGGGGCGGCGGTGACGAGCGGCTACTCGATCAGGAATGTGCGTTGCTCGCCGCTCGCACCGAAAAGCCCTGGGGCATCGGCCTGTTGAGCTGGGCCGTCGATCTCGATACCGTACGAAGGACGGTGGCGCGCCGACCGCACGCGATCCTGCTGTCCTTCGGCGACCCCACTCCGTTTGCCGCCACGGTCCGGGAGTCCGGGATTCCGCTGCTGGTCCAGGTCACCACCACGGACGAGGCGGCCCGCGCCCTGGCGGCCGGGGCCGATGTGCTGATCGCGCAGGGTGCGGAGGCAGGCGGGCACGGCGGCGGGCGGGCGACGCTGCCGTTCGTACCCGCGGTCATCGATCTGGCGGCGGGTACGCCGGTGCTCGCCGCGGGTGGTATAGCCGATGGACGCGGACTCGCCGCCGCAGTCGTACTCGGTGCGGCGGGCGCGTTGATCGGTACTCGCTTCGAGGCGACACACGAATCGTTGCTCTCGGCCGAGGAAGCCAAGGCCATTATCGACGCACGCGGCGGCGATACCGAACGCAACCGCATCATCGATATCGCCCGCGAATCACCGTGGCCCGCCGAGTACACCGCACGCACCCTGCGCAACCGATTCCTCGACGAATGGGCCGGCCGGGAGACCGAACTCGCGGCCGATTCCCTTGCCCGGCAACGCTATCGGGCGGCGGCCGAGCAGGGCGATCTCGACTGTGCACCGATCTGGGCGGGTGAGAATATCGACCTGATCGGCAGTCTCGAATCCGCCGCTGATCTGGTGCGGCGCATCAGCGCCGACGCGGAAGCGGCATTGCGGCGAGCCGCGGCGCAATGCGACTAGTCGGCGTGTTCCTCGGTCAGGGCGCGGAGCAGTTCACGCGTGTAGCGCTCGGCCAGTAGCGGCAGGAAATTGTCGATGGTGGCGTGATCCGCGAGGTAGTCGTAAGCGGAATACAGCCACCGCTCGATGGCTTCGTCGCGGGTGTTGTCGAATTCACGCTCCAGACGGCGCGCGGCGGCCTTCAGCGCGTACTGCTGGTCGAGGGATGGTTCGTGGAGGGGCGGGTGCGTAACAGGACCTTTGGTCATTGCGGACTCCTGGTCGGTAACTTTCAGTGCAAAGGATGCGGTCGAAACCGCGTCCACTCGATCGAGTACCCGATGGGTCGACGGCGACACCCCGGATACGTCATGGACGCAGGCCCGGATGCCATCGCGATGGACATCGAAGTACCCGCGAGCCGGGTCGACGTACTCGAGGCATTGGCCAACCACGCCGCGACCGCTCGACGAAAGTAGAACAGGTTCTTGTCTGAAGCTCCGGCAAATGCCAAGCTGAACGGATGGATCTCGCCGCCATCGAAGCCGTCCGCCAGCTCAAGTACCGTTACTTCCGGACCCTCGATCTCAAACAATGGGACGACTTCGGAGATACCCTCGCCGTCGACGTCGCCGGCCGCTACGGCACCCACGCCCTCGGTGAACCACTGACCCTCGACGGTCGCGATGCCGTCACCGCATTCATGCGCGAGAACCTCGGCCCCTCCGTGGTCACCACGCACATCGCGAACCATCCGGAGATCACCGTGGACGGCGAAACGGCAACGGGCTCATGGGCTTTCGAGGACACCGTGATCGCCACCGAATACGGTGTCCTCATCCGCGGCGCAGGCTACTATTCCGACACCTATCGACTCGATCCGGACGGCCACTGGCGCATCACCTCGACCAGTTACCAGCGCATCTACGAATCGATGCAGGCCCTCGCCGACACCCCCAGCTACCAACTGCTGACGAATATGTGGGCGACACAGCAATAGGACAGGTTGCCGGATTCGAGGCCACTGGCCGTTTGGAGGAGGTAGGCGTGTTCACCTCCGCTCGGGCGGGCCTTCGGTTCTCGTTCCACCTCTACAACAGCGCCACTGACATGGACCGTGCCCTCGCCGCCCTCGCCCAGTAAAGCGGCACCCTGCCCCGCCCAGCTGCGCGCAGGTAGGCGACGCGATTCTCGGGCAACTACGCCGGGCGAGTAGCGGGTGCGGTGATCAGCGGGAGGTCGAGGGCTGTAAGGATGCCTGGTGGTGCCCGCACCACGGCCGGGACCGCGTTGACGATGCGCATCGCCGTCGCCAGCAGGGTCGCGTGGTTGTGGTCGCCATTGCGGCTCGAGGTGACCAGATCCATGGCGTAACTCGGTTCACCGGTGATCTCGACGCGATAGGAACCCTCGTGGTGCGCGGGCTGCGGCCAGTCGGGGCACAGGTCGGGACGCAGGCGCGTGACGTGCTCGAGCACGGTCACGGGCTCGTCGCCGACCATCCCGCGAACCTCGAAACGCAGTGCCGCGGCGGTACCTTCGGCGATATGGCCGGTGGCGATATCGAAGGACTCGGGAGCGGGGACGCGCTCGTAGGTCTGGGTAACCGCGTCGAGGGTGGCACCGATGCCCGCCGCCAACTGGCGCACGGTGCCGCCCCACGCGAGCGACAACACCCCGGGCTGCAACAACATCGGGATCTCGTCCAGCGGTTTGCCGAAGCCCATGATGTCGAACATGACCTCGCGGTTGTCGTAACTGGCGTAGTCGACGATTTCCAGACACCGCAGTTGGTCGATGCGCAGGCAGGTGCCCGCGAGCGCGAGCGGCAGCAGATCATTGGCGAAACCGGGATCGATACCATTGACCCACAGCGACGAATTGCCCTGCGCCGCGGCCTCTTGGATCGGCTTCAGCAATTCGTCGGGCAGCACGCCGTAGGGATACTGGAAGAACACCGGCGCGCACGCCACCACATTGATGCCCGCGCTGAGCAATCTGCGCAGATCTTCGACGGCCTCCAGCAGCCGATTGTCGGTCATCGAGCAGTAGACGACACAGTCGGGTTTCGCGGCCAGAATCGCCTCGGTATCCGTCGTCGCGGCCACACCGACCGGATCATCGAGTCCGGCAATGGTTCCCGCATCGAGCCCGTCCTTCTTCGGACCCGACACCCACACCCCGACCAGCTCGAGATCCGGATTCGCGATCACGCCCGCCAGCGCATGCGCACCGACATTTCCGGTGCCCCATTGGACTATGCGGAGGCTCATGACAGATCCGGAAGCGGGAGATCGAGATTCGGCGCGATCAGGCCGCCGTCGGGTTCGAGTATCTTGCCCGTGACGTACTTTCCGGCGGGCGACACCAGATACAGCGCGGCGGCGGCTATATCCTCGGGTTCGCCGATGCGGTGCAGCGGCGTCTTGGCCTCCAGCTCGGTGCGCATCGCGTCATTGCCCGCCACGATCTCCAGCGCCGAGGTGAGAATCGACCCGGGCGCAATGGCATTCACCCGGATGCGCGGATTCAGGTCCATCGCCGCCAACCGGGTGTAATGCGCCAGCGCCGCTTTCGCCGTTCCGTAGGAGACGAAGGCGCGGCCGGGTAGGCGGCCCATGGTCGAGGTGATATTGAGAATCGAACCGCCACCGGCGGTTTCGAGGATCTTCGGCACCGCCGAGCGAACCAGCGCATGCGCATTGGTCACGTTGAAGTTGAATGCCTCCACCAGCGCATCCGGCGTCGTATCGAGCAGCGGGCACGGCAGCGCGCCGCCGACATTGTTGACCACGATGTCGAGCCGCCCGAAGCGTTCGACGGCCGCGCCGGCCAGTCCGCCGGTCGCCTCGATATCGCTGAGATCCGCGGGCACCACGTGGGCCTGGCGGCCCACCGCCGCCACCTGCTCGGCGACCTCGTCCAGCTGACTCTTGGTGCGGGATGCGATGACGACATCCGCGCCCGCCTCCGCGAAAGCCACCGCGATCGCCGCGCCGAGGCCGCGCCCCGCACCGGTGACGACGGCGACCTGGCCGTCGATTCGGAATCTGTCCAGGATCATAAGAGCTCCAACTGTCGAATATTCGACGCTACACTGTCTTAATATTCGTCATCGTAGAGCTGTCCCACCGAGCCGCACAAGAGGTTGCACATGCCCGACCGGTCTCCGTCCCCGCCGACCCGCCGTGTCATCGATATCGTGTCGCTGCTCGCCGCTACGCCGGAGCCGATCAGCGTCGCGGGCATCGCGGACCGGCTCGATATCGCCCGCGCGACCGCGACGGCGATTCTGGCCGAACTGGAATCGGCGGGCTGGGTGCGACGCGACGCGAGCCGCGGATACAGTCTCGGTCCGACACTGGCGAATCTGCACGGTCCCGCACTTCCGCACGCACTCGGCGATATCCTCGCCGAACTCACCGTGCGGACCGGCTACGGCGCGACATTGAGTCGTATCGAGCCCGATCACCTGACCGTGCTCGATGTGCGCCACGGGCCCGAGCGCGTCGTCCCCGGTATCCCCGTCGGCCATCGCATCCCGATGCAATTTCCGGCGGGAGCGAGCGTGATGCCGTGGCGCTCGGCGGCCGAGCAGAACACCTGGCTCGCCACCGCACCCGACTCCGATCGCCGCGTCGCGAGCGGACTGCTCGCGCTCGTCCGTGATCGCGGCGTTGCCCTGTTCCGCCCGCGCACCGATGATGCGGGCACGGTCGAACTCCTCGCCGACCTACTGAGCGCGATGGGGACCGAACTCGTGCAGCCGCACCTGCGCACCCGGGCGCTGCGCCGCCTCGCATTTCTCACTTCGCGGCCGTTCACCAAGGCAGAGCTCGACTCCGATGCCGAACTCCCGCTGAGTTACCTCGCCGCACCGGTTTTCGATGCGAAAGGTGCGGCCGCGTACGAAGTCCAATCGGGACCACTGCGGGCATCGACCACGAAATCCGAGCGCGACGAATTCATTACCGCCACAGTCGATATCGCTCGGGCGTTGACCGAAGCGTTGGCTTCCTGAGCTATTTCGTCAAGGCATGAACCGCGCCCCGGTGCAGGGGCACCGGTGCGGCAATCGTCCCGGAATCGCGGCGAGCGACTGGTCATGCCGCTGCTTTATCCGGGGTTCGTGCCGACGGGCGGCGCTTCATGATCCAGCGCAGGAAGTCGACCCACGGCGATGGGCGGGCCGGGGTGACGGGCGGGTGGCCGAGGGAGACCGCGGTTCGGTCGAGCAGCGCCTCGATCATCGCGTCGTGGATCCAGCGGATGGCAAGGGGCCACAACAGGTGGCCGATTCCGCGCAGGCGGCAGTCGATCTCGTGGCGCAGGATGCTGCTCTCCGGCCACGGGCCGTCCAGCACGTCGAGGCTGTGCGTGCCGACCAGGAAGGATCCGGGGGCGACGGTGAACTCCACGCGGCGGCCCGGCACCCACTCGGTGCACCGATACCGGATGACGCCGTGTCCGCCGTCGGCCCCGACAGCGAGGGGCCGGTCGAGGACCAGCGCGGGCCAGCCGGGCGGCCACACCGGACTGTCCGGCTCGGCGGCCCTGGCGAGCAATGCGCCGAGTTGATCCGCGGGCACCGGGTACTCCCGCTGGTGGATATTTCGAACCATGACCAACCCTCCATTCGGTCCCGTATGGAACACTGCCCATACGGTAGCGTATGGAGGGTGACTCGCGAAGTTGTCCGAACCACACCGGCCGTTTATCCGGTTGCTACGACCGATTGCGCTGCCGCGCCCGGCTTTTACGCGCTTTCCGGCGGAGAAGCACAGCGGCTCGAGGTCGTTCGTCACCTCGGATCCAGTCTCACCGGGATCACCTACATTTTCGACGAACCGAGCGTCGGTATGCATCCGCGCGATATCGGCCGATTGAACAAGTTGCTGATTCAGTTGCGCGACAAGGGCAATACGGTGCTGGTGGTCGAACACTCCCCCGATGTCATCGCCGTCGCCGACGACATCGTGGATATGGGGCCTGGCGCGGGCGGGCACGGCGGCGAAATCGTCTTCACCGGAACACCTTCTGGCCTACTCGACGATCAGCGTTCCATCACAGCCGACTATCTGCGGCGCAGCGTCGCATGACGTGCCGCGATCCGTCGATCCGACCGAAGCGACCTCGCCGCGGCCTACGATGAATCTGTAAGTTCAATGCCGAGCTGAAAGCAGTCGTCACGGCCTGGCAGATGAAGGACGCGAGCACGGTGAACAATCATTCCGACAACACCTACGACGCAGCAGTTTTGGCGCGCCCGACCACACTGCACCACGGCGTCGCTTCCCTCGTCGAACGCATCGGCAACATCGCGCCCCGCCTCGTGCCGTACACCGATCGCCTGGCCCGCGCCGTCGAGCGGATGAACGGCGGCGACCACAGCTGGGTGGCTCGGCCGATCATGGACAGCTACCACACGGGGTGGTTCGAATTGCACGAAGACCTCATCGGTCTGTGCGGCCCGAGCCGCGCCGACGAGGCCGCCGCGGGCCGAGCCCACTAGCGCGATGTTCACCGACAGCACCCAGCGGCGATGGGTAGAGTTCGCCGAGATCGATAATGTCCGCGACCTCGGCGGGCTCCCGGTGATCGGCGGCGGTACAACCAGATTCGGCGTCGCCTACCGCTCCAGCACACCCCAGCATCTCACCGAGGACGACCTGGCCATCCTGACCGGACCGGTCGGCCTGCGCACGCTGATCGACCTACGCAACCCGGACGAGGTGCTGCGCGAGGGCTACGGCCGACTGACCGGCAGCGCGGCGGTGCGCATGGTCAATCTCCCGGTGCGCAAGGCGACGAACGTCGTCGCCACCCCCGCCGAGCTGGTTCCCGATGGCAGACAGTACGACCTGGTCGCGCTCTACCGCGAACTGCTCACCGGCAGTGGCGAATCCATCGTGGCGGCAGCCCGGCTCATCGCCGATGCCGAACGTCACTCGGTCGTCTTCCATTGCGCCGCAGGCAAAGACCGCACCGGCATCCTCGCGGCCATGGTGCTGGATGCGGTGGGTGTCCCGGCCGAGGCCATCGCCGCCGATTACGCACTGACCGGCGAACGCCTGGAACGCGTCCGCGAACGCTTGGACGCGCTGCCGTCCTATCACCGGCTGCCACCGGTCCGGACCGGCATCCTCGCGGTCGATCCGGATGTGATCATCCGGTTCCTCGACGAATTGCACACCGCCCAGGGCGGCGCGGGCGAATGGCTGCGCAGCAACGGACTATCCGGCGCAGAACTCGCCCAACTCCGCGCGGTCCTGGTGGACGCCGCGTAGTCCCCGCCGTGGCGACTGTTCATCCGGAATTACCGCCGAAGGTCCAGTATGGTCACCAGCGTGCACGACGATGTCGACTACACGAAGCTGGCCACCCCCGCTGAGAAGAAGAAGTACGCCAAGCAGAACAGCTTGATGTACGGCGGGCTGATCGCCATCGGCGTCATCATCCTGCAGGGTTTCCTCACGGCCTCGCCGCTGGGCGTGTCCGGTCGGATCTCCATGATCGCCTTCGCGATCTCGCTGCCACTGCTCGCGGTGCTGCTGATGCTCGACGAATGGCAGTCCGGCGAACAGGCGCCGAGCCCGAGCATGACCGATGATGCGGCCAAGGCCATCGCCCTGCTCAGCTCGCTCGTCGGCGTCGTCGCGGCATTCTGGCATATCGACTGGAGCGCGGGCGTCGCGGTGATCGCTGCCGGAGTGGTCGCGCTCGGGGTCTACGGAACGCATTTCAGCAGTACGAGCTTCAGCCAGGCGGTACCGCGGCGTAACCAGCAGCGGTCCGCCGCCTCCCAGGTCGCACCCGTGACGACAACGCCGCAGCCGACGGGGCCCCAACCGACGGCTTCGCAGCCGTTTGCCCCGCCACCAGCAGCTCAATCCAGTGCTCCCCGGCCGACAACGGACCAGCCTGAGACGCCCCGGACAGCAACCCCCGAGCCAACGACGCCCGAGTCCACAGCGCCGGAGTCATCGACACCGCAGACCACACCGCCCGAGGCAGCGGCACACGCGTCCGCAGCGTCCAAGCCGACAACGCCCGAGCCGACCGCACCCGAACCCACGGCGACCGAACACACAGCGCAGGAGTCGACGGCATCCCCGACCACACCGCCCGAGGCAGCGACACCCGCGTCCGCAGCATCCAAGCCGACAACGCCCGAGCCGACCGCACCCGAACCCACGGCGACCGAGCACACAGCGCAGGAGTCGACGGCATCCCCGACCACAGCGCCCGAAACAACGGCACCCGCGTCCGCAGCATCCAAGCCGACAACGCCCGAGCCGCCGGCGGGCAGTCGCGGCCTGCTCGCGCTCCCGTATTTCGCGGGTGAGCGCACACCGCTGTTCGATCCGGATGCCAGGGGCATAATCGCCGGCCTCAGCCTCGGACACGGGCGTGCCGAGCTGTACCGGGCAGTACTCGAAGGCATCGCCTACGGCGTGCGGCACAACCTCGAAGCCATGGCGGGCGGACAGGCCCCGCGACTGGTCGCCGTCGGCGGCGGGACCAAGGGTGGGCTCTGGACTCAGATCGTCAGCGATGTGACCGGCCTGCCGCAGCAACTACCGGCCGATACGGTCGGAGCCTGCCTCGGCGACGCGCTGCTCGCGGCGGAGGCCGTCGGCGTCGATACCGCGGACTGGAATCCGATCATCGGTACGGTGGAGCCCGATGCACATAGAGGCGCGACTTATGCGTCGTACTACGGCCGCTACCGCGCGTTGTACGAAGCCACCGCGGATATAGCGCATTTTCTGGCGGCGGAACAACACCGATCCGCTCACCTCCCGTAAGCCGCCGCCCATGCGAGGATGCGGGGGCATATTCGCGATCCGATCTGCTTCCAGCAGGAGTTGCACGTGACGATTCAGGCGCTCGGCTGGCACGACGACGGCACCTATCTGCCGCTGACGGAAGCCGATATCTCGACAACGGCGCTGTGGTACCAGAGCCGCCTAACCTCGGTCTAACTCGTCGTCATCCGGAAGTTCCATGGCGAGCAGCTCGTCCGCGCGGCTCAACGCGTCGTCGAACGCCGACTCGATGCCATCCATGACCGAAAGTCCATCCAGCAGACCGGACAACTCGCGTCGGGCGGCTTCCAATTCCGCGACCGCCGGATCAACGCGATACCACCCGACACTCGCACGCCACCAAGCATTTTCGTCTATCCACGCCCACATGACGTCGCGCACGAACCTGGCATCGGGGGTGTACATCTGGAAACACTCGTCCGATGCGGCTGCACGGTGCTCGAGTTCGTACACGCCGTCGGGCAGCAGGCGTGCCTGGATGTAGGCGTGCTCGCCGCGTTCGACCACGATCGCCGGATATTTCGGATCGGGTGGTTCGCGCAGTAGATCGTCGAGCAGCGGATCCGTCAGGGCGGGCAGTGTTGTTCCGTCGCCCGTGCGGACGTGCACCTCGGCGTGCCGGTCCGGGTCGTCGTTCACCGCGACAGTCTGCCTCATCCGAAAATGCGCGCGAAATGCGGCGCAGCGGCGGGGGTCGGGTGCAAGGTAGTGCTATGCGCGCCGTCGTGATCGAGACGCCTGGGAATGTCGCCGTGCAGAACGTGCCGGATCCGACGCCGGAGCCCGGCGAAGTCGTCGTGCGGGTGGATGCGGTGGGGATCTGCGGCACCGATGTGCACATTGCCGATGGCGAATTCCCGCCCACGCCGTATCCGATCGTGCCAGGTCACGAGTTCGCCGGTTCGGTGGTGGCGCTGGGCTCGGGCGTCGATGGTGTGCGGATCGGCGACTCTGTCGCGGTGGATCCGTCGTTGTTCTGCGGGGCGTGTCATTACTGCGCGATCGGGCGCGGGAATCTGTGCGAACGGTGGGGCGCGATCGGCGACACCGTCGACGGCGGCATGGCCGAATACGTCGCGGTGCCTGCCGCGAACTGCTATCGGCTGCCCGAGACGCTGTCGACCGCGCACGGCGCGCTCGTCGAGCCGTTGTCGTGTGCGGTACACGCGTTCGACGTGCTACCGCGTGCGCTGGGCGCGCACTATCTGCTGTACGGCGCGGGCACCATGGGCCTGCTGATGTTGCAACTGGCGCGGGTCGCGGGAGCCGCATCGGTGTCGGTGGTCGACATCAATACCGCGCGACTCGCGGTGGCCGTCGACCTCGGCGCGGATGCCACCGCCACAACCGCCGACGAATTCGACCGACCGCAGGGTTGGGAGGTGGTGATCGACTGTACGGGCGCGATCGCCGCCATCGAGGACGGACTCGGCCGGGTGCGCCGGGGCGGGGTGTTCCAGCAGTTCGGGGTGGCGCCGGGCGCGGCGACCGCGTCGATCTCACCGTTCCGGATCTACAACGACGAGATCACCATTGTCGGCTCGATGGCCGTACTGCACAGTTTCGGCCGTGCGGTGGAACTCATGGGCAAGGGCGTGATCGATGCGAACACCATGATTACCCACGGCTTCGGATTGGCCGAATTCCCCGATGCGCTAAAGACTTTCCGAGCAGGTACCGGCCGCAAGATCCAGCTCAGGCCGGATGCCTGATGGCCACCGTCGCGGGAGTGGACAGCTCCACCCAGTCGTGCAAGGTCGTGCTGTGCGATGCCGATACGGGCGAAATTCTGGACGAAGCGCGGGCCCCGCACCCGGACAGCACCGCGGTACCCGCCGAATCCTGGTGGCAGGCACTGTGTTCGGCGGGCGACGGGTTGTTGGATCGGGCCGATGCGGTCGCGATCGCGGGCCAGCAGCACGGGTTGGTCGCGTTGGACACAGAGGGTCATCCGGTCCGGGATGCGTTGCTGTGGAACGATATCCGATCCGCCGCGGCGGCCGAGGAGTTGATCACCGAACTCGGTGGCCCGCAAATATGGGCCGATGCCGTCGGCAGTGTGCCACTGGCGGCATTCACCGTCGCCAAGTTGCGGTGGCTGGCCGATCATGAACCCGAACATGCCGACCGCACACACCGGGTACTGCTTCCGCACGACTATCTGACCTGGCGATTGCGGGGTGGGCCGTCCGATCACACCGTCGAACCGACCACCGATCGCGGCGACGCTTCGGGCACCGGCTACTGGTCCCCCGCGACCGGCCGGTACCGCAAAGACCTACTGGCCCACGCGTTCCGCGGTCGGAACCCGGAATTGCCCCGCGTCGCCGGACCCGCCGAAGCGGTCGGCCGCACACCCACGGGCGCACTCGTCGCGGCCGGCACCGGCGATAATGCCGGCGCCGCACTGGGTTTGGGCATCGCAGACGGTGACGTCGTCATCTCACTCGGCACCAGCGGCACCGTCTACACCCGTGCTGCCGCGCCGAGCGCCGATGCCACCGGAGCCATTGCCGGATTCGCCGACGCGACCGGCGCATTCCTGCCACTGGCCTGCACTCTCAACGCCGCCCGCGTATTGGACGCCACTGCCGCACTGCTCAGCGTCGACCTCATCGGCCTGGAAACCCTTGCGCGCCAGGCACCACCGGGTTGCGATGGCGTAGTCATGCTTCCCTACCTCTCCGGCGAACGCACCCCGAACCTGCCACACGCCACGGGAAGTCTGCACGGTCTGCGACCGGAAACCTTGCGCCCCAGCCACCTTGCGCGCGCCGCCGTCGAGGGCATGCTCTGCAATATGGCCGACGCGCTCGACCATCTGCGCACCTCCGGAATCCCGATCCACCGTGTGCTGCTCATCGGCGGTGCCGCCCGCTCCGCCTTGGTCGCCGAACTCGCCGCCCAGATCTTCGGGCTCACGGTCACGGTCCCGGAGTCGAACGAGTACGTCGCGCTCGGTGCCGCCCGGCAGGCGGCTTGGGCCCTGGGCGGCACCGCACAGCCGCCGAACTGGCCCGCACGCACCATCGCCGAGATCCGCGCACCCAGCGACGGTGGGGCGATCGGGCGGCGGATCCGGACAGCGTACGAGAACGCACGGCATGCCCTCTACGCTCGATGAATACGGTGCCCTACGACCCACCGGTGGACGTATTCACTCGGCATGCACGATATCGGCGTCGGCAGGGTTCGCCGGATTCGAGTGGATCCGCCCGGCGCACGCACGCTCCAGGTGCGCTACCTGACATCCCCACCCCAATCGCAGCCCCGCGCTGGCACCGAACTGGACAAACGATCACGTGGAAAGCACGGTGGGAAGCTTCCGCCACCAGTGCCACTTGATCTTCAGGGCATCGGTGACCGCACGACGCTGGGGGCGCTGAAGGCGAAGATGCTGACCTGACACTGAGGTTGTGCCGGTGTCATCGCGAAGGTGGCACCGGCTCCGTGAATCGCTCGGCCGCATCGCCGCGCAGACTTCCCGCGGGTAGCGTCCGGCCGCACAACACCAGCAGCAGATCCTGGGCCGAACCCGCGAGCACCGAACCCGAGCCGTAGGTGAAATCGAGATCATCGGCCCGCAGCTCGATCCCGTCCAGGTCGACGCCGAAGAAGTTGACACTCTTCGGCGAGAGCGCCCCGAGCACCATTCGCATGCGTTCGGCCGGGACGACGCGATCGAGTCCGAGCGCGACGGTGATATCCAACCCGTGGATGACATCATGACTCAGCGCACCCGCGTACCCGCCACCCGGCGGCTTCCACGGATGATCCACATTGTCGCGCACCGCGGCGACCAGATCCTCGGCTGTCAGCACCGCCGCATCCGATCGCGCACTCCTATCCGCCATCTTGTCGAAATTCCCACGCGCCTTGAGCATTTCGAGTGCGATCCGCGGCATGGACATCCGAAACGGCATGGTGATATGGGCAACCACCTCCCGCACCCGCCATCCGGCACACAACGTCGGCTCATCCCACCGCTCAGCCGCCAGCCCAGCCAACAGTTCCGCCAACTCACCCCGCTCCGCCTCGATCGCCGCCCGCACCTCGGTCTCCGTCATCCCATCTCCTCACCCATAGCCGCCCCTCCACTACCTCCGACGAACCCCTCCCCCCGAATTCATCGGTCGCCCCGGAAATCAATCAAGATCAGGTGGCACTGGTGGCGCGGACTACTCGCGTTTCGCCGCCATGGTTTCCCCGTGATCGCCTGGCCAACCGAGGGCGCGGAGCGGTGTTTCCCAAGGGTGGCAAGGGAATGACTTTGCGTGGTGGGGGGTTGGCGGCGACCATGCAGGTTCGCTGCTCTTCGGCGGATCGTGCGGGAAGGTGAGACGGATGCGGCTGATCATGATCGATGGTGAGGCCGATGGCGGCGACGCCCTGGCACAGGGGCTCGAACTGCACGGTCATCAGGTGGAGCGCAAGCATCGCGGGGCCGATCTGCTCTTGGCGCACCACGGCTATCACGCCGTTATCCTCGACATGGGCCTGCCGGATATGGACGGGTTGCAGGTGTTGCGCAAACTGCGCGAGGTCAGCTCGGTGCCGGTGGTGATTCTCGGCGAGCACGCCGATGAGCGTTCGATTGTGCTCGGGCTGCACAGCGGCGCCGACGACTATGTCGTCAAACCCGCGCGCATCGGTGAGCTGGCCGCACGGCTGGAGGCCGTCACGCGCCGGGTCGGCGTTGCCAGCGCCGCCCGGGGCAAAACGGTGACCAGCGAAGATGTTCGCGTCGATCTCGCGGCGCGGCGAGTCGAGGTGGCCGGGGAACTGGTCCCGCTCACCCGGCTGGAGTTCGAGTTGCTGCGGGTCCTGGCCGAGCGGCCCGGAATCGCGGTCAGCCGTGAGCAATTGATGGACTGCGTCTGGGGCGACTCGATGCTGGCCGTATCGCGGAAACTGTATGTGCATATGGCCTCGCTGCGCGCGAAGTTGGACCGCCCCGGGCTGATCACGAATATCCGTGGCTACGGCTATCGGTGGGGTCCGGACCCGTACGAGACCACCGCCGAATCGAATTTGCTGCACGCGGTATAGACACCACCTCCGAGCGTTCCGAACGCGGTATAGACACCACCTCCGAGCGTTCCGATCACCGGGACTTCTCCCCGACGCGACGCCACGGCCGCCATAGCGTCACAACTATGGCGTCGTCCGGCACACCGGTCGCGAGAGCATAGGAGGACTCCCGTCATGGCCGATCGGCAGCGACCATGCCCAGTGGGCATTCCTGGGCGCACTGGCCCCGGACGAGCACGGCAATCCCAAGGACTATCTGACAATCCTGGTGCCGCGCAACGACTATCGCATCGATGACGTCTGGCACGTGGTCGGCCTGTCCGCACCGGCAGCAACGATATCGTCATCGAGAAGGCCTTCGTGCCGCGGTCATCGACTTCCTGAACTCCGGCCTGTAGCGCCGATGCCGACGCGACACAGGCATCACTATGTCCAGCCGATGTCGCATTAATTCGCGAGATCCGGGCGCGGTTCGGAGTTACAGTCGGCCGGTGATGTGGACCGCACCCGAGATCACCAGAACCAAGCCGCCGCTGGTCGCCGACGAGCGGACCATGCTGCGGACCTGGCTGGACCTGCACCGCCGCACCCTGCTGTGGAAATGCGCCGGGCTCGAGGCCGAGCAGCTGAAGCGGCGCTGCGTCGCACCCTCGACGCTGTCGCTGCTCGGCATGGTCCGCCACCTCGCCGAATGCGAACGCGGCTGGTTCCGCATCGCCACCTGCGGCGAACCGCTGGATTACCTGTACTGCGGCGAAGACAACCCGAACGGCGATTTCGACGATATCGCCAATGCCGATGCCGCCGCGGATCTGGCGACGCTGCACGCGGAGATCAAGTCGGCCGACGCCGCCGTCGCGGACCTATCCCTGGACCACGTCTTCACTCACCGCGGCATCGAATTCAGCCTGCGCTGGGTCTATCTGCACATGATCGAGGAATACGCACGACACAACGGCCACGCCGACTTCCTACGCGAACGCATCGACGGCGCGACCGGCGACTGACGGCAGATCTGCTTCCGGCTGACCCACGCGGCGATCTGAGTCCGCGAGGTGAAGCCCAATTTGGTGAGAATATGGTCGACGTCGGCCGCTGGACCGCGCGCCGCCGTGCGGGCCTGGCCCGCGTAACGAATCCGGGTTTCCGGAAGAATCTTCCGAGAGAATGTCGATTCGAGCCGATGCCGTTCGATGCGTTGAGTGAGGGTCGGACAAGCCGACCACCGAACCGAGGATGGCCAGATGCGACACATGATGCTGATCCGAGTCGATCCGACGAATGCGCCGGTTCCCGACGAGGCGCTGATCGAGCAGGTCAACAAGGTGATCGAGGAGATGACCAAGGCCGGGGTGCTGTTGGACACCGCCGGTCTGCATTCGATCACCGAGGCCACGAAGATCACCCAGACCGGCGGCAAGCAGACCGTGCTCGATGGTCCGTTCACCGAGTCGAAGGAGGTCATCGGCGGGTACTGCCTATTGCAGACGAAAACGAAGCAGGAGGCGGTGGAATGGACCTCGCGCTTCCTGAGCGTGCACGGGCCGGAGTGGGATATCGAGATCGAGATTCGCCAGGTCGTCGAGGGCTGACAGATAGATGAGCCGGTCGCCCGAGCAGATCCGCGATGCCGTCGAAACCGTGTGGCGAATGGAATGGCCACGCCTGATAGCCGGGCTGACCCGGATCGTCGGCGATATCGACGCCGCCGAGGAACTCGCGCAGGACGCGCTCGTCGCCGCCCTGGAGCAGTGGCCGCACGACGGTGTGCCGCCGAATCCGGGCGGCTGGCTCATGCTCACCGCGAAACATCGGGCGATCGATCGGGTGCGCCGCAATCAGAACCTCGCGCGAAAGCTGACGCTGGTCGGTCATGAACTTCGGACCGGTCCGGAGCCCGAGGCGGCGGAGGATATCGAAGACGATCTGCTGCGCATGATCTTCACGGCCTGTCATCCGGTGCTGTCGCAACCGGCCCGGGTGGCATTGACGCTGCGGTTGCTCGGCGGATTGACCACCGAGGAGATCGCCCGGGCCTTCGTCGTACCGGAATCGACTGTCGCCCAACGCATTGTGCGGGCCAAACGCACCATCGCCGCTCGGCGGGTGCCATATGCGGTACCACACGGTGACGAGCTGACAAGGCGTTTGGATTCGGTGTTGGAGGTCGTCTACCTGATCTTCAACGAAGGCTATTCGGCGACGGCGGGCGATGATTGGATCCGGGTCGAATTGTGCGAGGACGCCTTGCGCTTGGCCCGGATGCTGGCGAATCTGCTGCCCGACGAACCGGAAACACACGGCCTCGCCGCACTGTTGGAATTGCAGGCATCGCGCTCGGCCGCACGGATGAGCCCCACGAAAACCGTTGTCCTGCTGGCGGATCAGGAGCGTTCCCGGTGGGATCAGCTGCTGATCCGACGCGGTTTCGCCGCACTCGGCCGCTCCCATGAGGTCAGCCGCAGTCGCGGGATACGGCCGGGCCGCTATGCGCTGCAAGCCGCGATCGCCACCCTGCACGCCATGGCTCCGAGCGCCGAGGAGACCGACTGGCGGCGCATCGCGGGCCTGTATGCGGTTCTCGCCGAACGCTTTCCGTCCCCGATCGTCGAATTGAATCGAGCCGTCGCGGTCGGCATGGTGCACGGACCCGCCGCGGGTCTCGAACTCGTCGACGCACTCGTCGCCACCGGCACATTGGACAACTATCACCTGCTTCCCGCTATCCGCGGCGACCTGCTCGACCAGCTCGGTCGACCCGACGAAGCGCGTGCCGAATTCGCCCGCGCGGCGGAGCTGACCGGGAACAATGCCGAACAGGCGCTACTACAGGACCGCATGGCCGGATTTGATTCCTCCCCGCTCTCAGGCTGAGGGACGGGATTCCTGGCTCATGCTGCCCGATCGCTCGGCGAACGCTCGGGTCTCAGGCAGTCGACATCAGCAGGGACGAAACAAGCCCTGTTCAACAGCACCTGTGCGGAGTTCTTGTCCCTGGGAGACGTATATCCGCAATCCGCACAACGATAGGTGCGTTCGGACAACAGGAGGCGATGCTCGGCCATCATCCGGCCAGCCTCGCCGCCGCCTGCTTCCGGACGCCATTGCGGCACACCGTCTTTGATGATGGAGTTACTCCCCGGCGACGAGTTCGGGGGTGAGTTTGTCGAGGGCGTCGATCACCTCGGCGGCCAGGGCCAGGGCGTCCGGGGCGGGTGGGTATTCCGGGCGCGGGGCCGCGATAACGCGCATCCCCGCGGCATGCGCCGCCCGCAGTCCGTTGCTCGAATCCTCGACAGCCGCGCATTCGGTGGACTTGTGCCGCAGGAAGGCGGCCGTCGCCACGTACACATCGGGGGCGGGCTTACCTCGATCGACCTCCTCGGTCGAGAAGGTGACGCCGAAGAATTCGATCAGACCGGTGCGGCCGAGCACGGTGTCGATCAGGCTCCGTGGCGACGAACTGGCGACCGCGAGCGGCCAGTGTTCGCTGATGCGCTGCACCGCCTCGACCGCCCCCGGCAGCAGCGGCACCGATTGCTCGTACTGCTGCGCCATGCGATCGATCACATCGTTGGCCACGGTATCCGGCGGCGCACCCACGCCGAGTTCACCGCTGAGATAGTCCGACCACTCCCCCGTACTCATGCCCATCAGCCGCTGCTGCGTATCGGGTAGCCAGCGCCCGCCCCGCTCCGCCACATACGCGCGGCGCACCTGCTCCCACACCGGCTCCGAGTCGATCAGAACACCGTCCATATCGAAGACAACAGCCGCAATGTGCATATGGGACAAAGCCTTTCGCCGGGCAACACCGTTCGGCGACGACCCGATGGCCGACCCATCGACCCGCCCCGCGGTGGGGGTTTCGGAAGACCTGATGAAGAACGACTACCCACACTAGGCCAGGCAACCCTGCCGTCGCATCCCACCACCATTTCACCGCCCCATTCGGCGGCGTCGCCCGATTCCAGCACATCACGCGGCCCCGCCGAACGAGCATTCGACCGGCAACCGATAACGTGTGCTCATGAACGAAGAGCAGGTCGGCAACTCGCTGCCGAGCGAGGAGCACCACGAGGGCGGGTTCCGGCCGATGTCGGAGCTGGTCGAGCTGGACGACCTGGATATTTCGCGCGGCGGCCCGCACTACGGCGCATTCATCGAAGAGGTGCGCAGTCTGATGGATCGGGCCCGGCTGGCCTGCCCCACCGATGAGCTCGCGCTGGAGACGATCGGCGTCCTCAAACAGCTCAACGACAGGCTGGACGCCGCGATCGTCGACGAATGGTCCGCGCCGACCTGGACCCGGGCCGACCTGCCGTCCCGCGGCAATATCACCCTCCCACCGTTCGTCGTCGACAAGGTGAGCCGCGACGGCGTCGATGCCCGCATCACCTTCCGCACCTTCCACCTCGGCGGCAATAGGGCCGCCCACGGCGGACAGGTCGCGGTCGCGTTCGACGACCTGCTCGGTATGGCCGCGGCAGTGCACGCGGGCGAGGTGACCCGCACCGCATCGCTGACCATCGACTACCGCTCCATCACCCCGCTCAACACCGAACTGCGGGTGCATGCGTGGACCGAACGGCAGGAGGGCCGCAAGGTCTACGTCCGGGCCACCCTGCACGACGGCGAACGCCTCTGCGCCGAGGCCCAGGGGCTGTTCATCGTGCTCGAACCGGGACAGCAGTGAGTGCCGAGATCAGGTGATCGCACCTGATCTCGGATGCCCCTAGCTCGTCGGGAAGTGTTTGTCGCGGTATTCGGCGAAGCGGTCGTCGACCCGATCCGCAGTGAGGCCGAAGTCCTCGAGCGTGTAGCGGTGCACCGGACGGGCCGCGCCCGAGGTGCTTTCCGCATGCAATGCCGTCATCGCCGCTTCGGCCTCGGAGCTCAGGGCGATATCGAAGTGCCGGTAGATCGATCCGACGACGCCGATCGGGTCGGCGAGGAAATCGTCGTAGTACACATCGCAGAACTGAGCGGCATTGTGCCGCTTGCGATCCGCGAGGAACTTATCCGCTCCCCTGGCCCACAGATCCAACTGCGCGGCACCGACGACCGGACCGCGGAACTTCTCCGACCACCCCGCCGACGCCTGCTCGTTGAGACTGCACACCGAGGCGATGATGGTGCGCGGATCCCGGTGCATCTGGATCACCAGCGCATCCGGATACACCTCGAAGATCGCGTCCAGCGCGAACAGATGGCTCGGGTTCTTCAATACCCACCGCCGGTCGGTATCGGGCATGCCGATCAACTGCAGGTTGCGCCGATGCCTGCGATAGGCATCGGTCCAATCCTGTTCGCGCAACCATTCGGAATAGCCGGGCAGATAGCCGAGGCATTCGTAGGACACCGACATCAGTGACTGCCGCAGCAGCTGCCAGCACTCCTCCACCTGGTCCGCCGAAATATGGTGCACGCCCATGAATTCCGGATGCTCCACGTGATGCTGCTCGAATGCCGCCTCGATCCGCTGATACACCGGATTGTCCGGCCAGGTCTCGCGCGGCGGTCGCGGCTGCGGCATCTCGGTGAGCCACATTTCCAGGCCCTGATGCGCCGGATCCGCATTGAGCAGCCGGTGCACCGCCGTGGTACCCGAACGCGGCAGGCCGGTCACGAAGATCGGGCGCTCGATCGCGACCTCGGCATGTTCCGGAAAGCGTTGCCACGCAGCCTCACTCAGCAACCGCGCAACCAGCGCACCGCGCAGGAAGGCCCGGTTGACCTTATTGCCGAAGGGCGTCAGTTCGGCTTCCTTGGCATAGGACTCGAGCAGCACGGCGAGCCCCTCGCGGTAGCCACCGTCGCCGAAGTCGGTCAATCCGACGACCTTGGTCGCCGAGGCGTGCAGATCGTCGATGGTGCCGACGTCGTCTCTGCCGATCACGGTCATCTCCTAGTGGTGGTATTCGCCGCCGTTGACATCCAGGCACGCGCCGGTGATCGCCCGCGCCAGATGCGAGGCGAAGAAGACCACGGCGTCGGCGATCTCGTCGGGTTCGGGCAGCTTGCGCAGATCGATGGTTTCGGCCGTTTCGGCGTACACCTCTTCGGGGGTGATCCCGCGCTGCTTGGCCTGATAGTTGAAGTACCACTTCAAGTTGTCGGCCCAGATATAGCCGGGCGCAATGGTATTCACCCGAATACCCTTGGGCCCGAGTTCGGTGGCCAGGCTCTGCGCCAGCGCGAGCAGACTCGCCTTGGCCATCTTGTACGGCCCGAAGGTGCGCCGCGAATGGCGCAGCACCGCCGAATTGATCATGACCACCGAGCCCTTGGACTCGCTGAGCGCGGGCACGAACAGACGCGTCAGCCGCAGTGCGGCAAGCACATTCGTCTCGAAACCGGCGCGCACATCATCGAGGTCGACGTCGGCCAGATCGGTGATCGGCGGAATCGCGAAGGCATTGTTCACCAGGGTGTCGACATGACCGAAGGCGCTCTGTGCCGTCTCGACCAGATTCGTCACGGCCGCTTCATCATTGATATCGGTAGGCACCACCACCGCGCGCCTGCCGAGTTCGGTGATCTCCTTGCCCACCTCGGTCAGCCGCGATTCGGTCCGCGACGCCAGCACCACATCGGCACCGGCGCGCGCACTCTGCACCGCGATGGCCCGGCCGAGCCCCGGACCGACTCCGGAGACGACGACTACTTTGTCCTGCAACAACATCAGCCGAGCATCCTTTCCGCCACGGCAACCTGACGCGCCGCGATCCGGGCCTTCCACTCGTCGGAGGTGACCCGAGCTTCCTGGTAGTACGGCAGCCGCTCGGGCAATTCGGCGACCGATACCACCTCCACCCTCGGCCCGTCCTCGGGCTTCAGATCCCGCGACAGCTGTTGCCAGCGGAACTGCAGGTACCCGCGGGCATGCCCGGTGCGCTCGATCCAGTTGGTCAGTCCGGGGTCGCGCTCGCTGATGACCAGCCGGATCATCCCGTCCGGATCCACGCGCGCCTGGTCTGCGGTAAGGCTGGTCTGGTGGTTGATGTAGTCCAGCGACAGGTACCACATGCTGCCGAGTTGGAAACCCTGGTAGGGCGCATCCGATTTCGGCACGGTGAGAATCATCGCTTGATCGTCGTCGAGTTCGTAATGACCGACGGAGGAGAACTGGGTGGTGAGCCCGCCCGGAGTGGAGCGCGGTTCGGTCATCGTGTTGACCGGCAGGTTGAGATAGAACCACTTCGGGAACGCCAGGAAGGTATTCAGCCGCGAGACCAGCATTTTCCCGGCGATGTCGTACCGCTTGCTCATCAGGTCCCTGGTCGGCGGCGGCGGTGCGTCGCCGATCCGGTCCACCCGCTGGATGCGGATCGTGCCGGACTTCTCGGTGGCCCAGTCGCTGTATACCTCACGCACCACCAGCATGGCCGAGTCTGGCGCGAGATGAACATAGCCGCGGCGCGCCTCGCCCGGCCCGAGACGGAGCTCGTAGGACCCGTCGGCCGCGATATCGAGGGCGCGGGCGTCGAAGGCGGTCTCGCTATCGGGGACGTCCACCGGCGAGTAGTTGCCGTTGAGCACCTGGAAGCTGAGGTCACGAGTGGTGCCGCGGGTTCCGGTCACCACATACTCGGCGTCGGGGCGCAGATACGAATGGAAGTAGAGGGTGTCCGGGTTGTCCAGAGCCATCTTCGTATACGGGCCGGTGGACATGACGAAGAACGGAAAGTCCCGCTCGAAGGCCCACGCCATCTGGATGGAGGCGCGAATACTGCCCGCGAGGTAGTCGTAGCCCTCGACGAGGTCCTGATCGGTTCGAATATGCGGTGCGCCGGTGATGATTTCCTCGGCGGCGGCGATGGCTTCCGCGAACGGCTGTGTCAGCAAGAGGCTTCTCCGAAGTAGCTGTTCCAAATATGTACCACTCTGGTACATTTCGATAAGAGTCAGATTAGAACCTGTTCTAGGAGTTGTCCATGGTTGCCCGCAGATCCGCCCCGACCGCACGGGTGGTCCAAGTGCTGGATTTCTTCGTCGAGCGGCGCGGCAAACGCTTCGGACTTTCCGAACTGGCCCGCGAACTCGATCTGGCCAAACCGACCTGCCTGGGCATCCTCACCGAACTGACCGCGGGCGGCTATCTCATACGTGACGCGAACACCCGCACCTATGGCCTCGGACCCGCACTTATCGCCGCGGGCCGGGTCGCGCAGGACAGCTTCGCGATCGCCTCCATCGCGCGCGCCGAGCTGGAGAAACTCACCACGCTCTACCGCACCACCTGCACCGCATCGGCCGTGGTCGGCGAGCAGATCATGGTGCTGGAGAGCACCGGTCCGGGCCTGGTCAAGGTGGGTGCGGCCTACCATTTCGCACCGCCGGTGGGTCTGATGTACGTGCTCTGGGATACCGACGCGGCCTTCGACGCGTGGTTGCGCAAGCCGCCGACGGTGCCGCTGCGCCAGGACGAGGCCCGGCTGCGCCGGATCGTCGCGGAGTGCCGCGAGCGCGGCTACCTGGTCGAAAGCCTGACCGCGGCCGGGCGGCGACTGTACGCTTTGCTGGCCGGGGTCGCGGCCAGCGACCTGCCCAATGAGGTGCGCGAACTCGTCGGCGAACTGGTGACCAGCCTCGGGGAGCGGGTCTATCTCGGCACCGATCTGCGCCCGCGCAAGGAACATCCGGTCAGCCTGCTCGCGGCGCCCACCTACGGCGGCGACGGCAGGCAGAACATGGTGCTGACCATGTACGTCGGAGCCTCCATCACCGGTGCCGAGATCGACCGTCGCGGAACCGCACTCGTGGCGGCCGCGGATCGGGTGACCGCCGAATCCGGGGGTCACAAGCCGGATTCGAACCATTGACCAATGACCGGAACGTGTTCTAGTTTTGGGGCGTGAGCCAGTACGCGAAGTCGACGGCGAGCACCTACGAGCTGCCTCATCTGGACGCGCTCGAGGCCGAGTCGGCACATATATTCCGGGAAGTCGCCGCCACCTTCGAACGGCCGGTGCTGCTGTTCTCCGGCGGCAAGGATTCGGTGGTCATGCTGCACCTGGCGGCCAAGGCCTTCTGGCCGGCGCCGCTGCCGTTCCCAGTGCTGCATATCGATACCGGACACAATTTCGACGAGGTCATCGAATACCGCGACCGCACGGTCGCGCGGCTCGGACTGCGACTGATGGTCGGCAGCGTGCAGGACGACATCGACGCGGGCCGGGTGAAGGAGGAGACCGGACCACGCGCCTCCCGAAACCGTTTGCAGACAGCCACTTTGCTGCGTTCGATCCGCGAGGGCGGATATGACGCGGTATTCGGCGGCGCGCGCCGCGACGAGGAGAAGGCGCGCGCCAAGGAGCGCGTATTCAGCTTCCGTGACGAATACGGGCAGTGGGATCCGCGCAATCAGCGACCGGAGCTGTGGAATCTCTACAACGGCCGGCACAGTAAGGGCGAACACATACGAGTGTTCCCGCTGTCCAATTGGACCGAGCTCGATATCTGGCATTACATCGCCGCCGAGGACATCGAGCTGCCGCCGCTCTACTATGCGCACCGCCGAAAGGTGGTGCAACGCGACGGAATGTTGTTGGCGCACACACGATTTCTCACCCTGCTCGATGGCGAGCAGCCCTATGACAGCACGGTGCGATTCCGGACGGTCGGCGATGCGACCTGCACCGGCTGCGTCGAATCGACCGCGGCGACCCCCGCGGACGTGGTCGCCGAAGTCGCCGCCACCCGAATCACCGAGCGCGGCGCCACCCGCGCCGACGACCGCATTTCCGAGGCAGGCATGGAAGACCGCAAGCGGGAAGGTTACTTCTGATGACGACCACCACCCTGTTGCGCCTGGCCACCGCGGGCAGCGTCGACGACGGTAAGTCGACGCTGATCGGCCGTCTGCTGTTCGACTCCAAGACGATCTTCACCGATCAGCTCGCCGCGGTGGAGCGGACCAGCAAGGCGCGCGGTGACGATTATCCGGATCTGGCACTGCTCACCGACGGCCTGCGCGCCGAACGCGAACAGGGCATCACCATCGATGTGGCGCACCGCTACTTCGCCACGCCCCGGCGCAAATTCATCATCGCCGACACCCCGGGCCACATCCAATACACCCGCAATATGGTCACCGGCGCCTCCACCGCCGATCTCGCGCTGATCCTGGTGGACGCACGCAAGGGCATTGTCGAACAGACTCGGCGGCATGCCTTTCTGGCCAGCCTGCTCGGCATCCCACACTTGGTGCTGTGTGTGAACAAGATGGATCTGGCCGGATGGTCGCAGGACCGGTTCGAGGAAATCAAGGAGGAATTCGTCGGCTTCGCCACGAAACTCGATGTCGCCGATCTGTCCTTCATTCCGATGTCGGCGCTGCACGGTGACAATATCGTGCACCGTGGTGCGAGCATGCCGTGGTACGAGGGCTCGCCCCTGCTGCATCACCTCGAGGAGGTGCATATCGCCTCCGACCGCAATCTCATCGATGCGCGATTCCCGGTGCAGTATGTGACCCGCAGGCACGCAGAGGATTTCCGCGGGTATGCGGGCACCGTGTCCGGTGGCGTCTTCAAACCGGGCGACGAAGTCGCCGTGCTGCCTTCGGGATTCACCACCACGGTCGAGGCGATCTGGGGTCCGGGCGGGACGCCGATCGGGGAAGCCTTTCCGCCGCAGGCCGTTACCATCCAGCTGGCCGACCAACTCGACGTATCCCGCGGCGATCTGATCTGCCGCCCCGCGAACCGGCCCAACGTCGGACGCGATCTGGACGCGATGGTGTGCTGGTTCGCCGAGGATTCCGAACTCACGCCCGGCGCCACCTACACCATCCGGCACACCACCCGCACCGCGACGGCCGAGGTTCGCACCCTTGACTACCGGCTCGACGTCAATACCCTGCACCGCGACGAGAGCGCGAATTCGTTGTCACTCAACGAGATCGGACGCATCCAGCTGCGCACCCGCCAGCCCCTGCTCTTCGATCCGTACCGCCGCAACCGCACCACCGGCAGCTTCATCCTCGTCGACGACACCACCAACAACACCGTCGCCGCGGGCATGATCACCGGACCGACCCTGCCTTCCTCTCGTGTCGTCTGGCATTCGACCGCCGTCGGCCGCGACGAGCGCCCGACCGCAGGCATGACCGTCTGGCTGACCGGGCTGTCCGGCTCCGGAAAGTCTTCTGTCGCAGTGGAGCTGGAGCGTCGCCTGGTCGCGGCGGGCCGCCCGGCCTTCCTGCTCGACGGTGACAATCTGCGCCACGGCCTCAATGCCGACCTCGGCTTCGGCGCCGCCGACCGCGCCGAAAATATCCGCCGCGTGGGCGAAGTGGCGCGGCTGTTCGCCGAAGCCGGTGTGGTCGCGGTGGTTTCCCTGATCAGTCCCTACGCCGCCGATCGCAACAAGGTTCGTGCCGTGCACGAGGCCGCAGGCATCCCCTTCGTCGAAATCTTCGTGGATACGCCACTCGAGATTTGCGAAGCCCGCGATCCCAAGGGCATGTACGCCAAGGCCCGTGCCGGTGAGATCCGCGGTTTCACCGGCATCGACGATCCCTACGAGGCACCCACCCGAGCCGAGCTGGTGCTGCGTCCCGAGGACGGCGATCCGGCGGCCATGGCCGCGGCCATCCTCGCCGAGCTGGCGGATCTGGACTAATCGACCCGCAACGCGGCACCGAACCAGTCGAACACCGGACCGAGGGTCGGCGGGACCGGCCAACCGTTGATGATCGAGAGGAGTTGCCAATAGCGTTCGGCGCGTGGGTCTCCCGCGACCTCCAGGCGGGTCAGCAGCCAGTGCCGTAACTCGGTGTCATCGGGACGGCCGAATGTCGTCGCGTATGCGGCGGTCAGCTCATCGACAATGGGTTGGGCCGCAGCCGACGACGGCGCAGTTCCAGCTGCGAGCGCCTGGCCGACTCGCTCACGCACGAGTTCGGTCAGCTCGTGGTGCAGGCCGGTGGTGTCGCCTTCGGCGCGCTGCGTGGCCTGGTATTCGGCCATGCGGCGCACCGATGCGCGGAAATCCGGATCTCGGGTGAGTTCGGCGAGTTCCACCCAGGCCCGCACCTGGACGGGTTCGGGGTCGTCGGGCAGTTCCGGCATTGCCGAGCGGATGAGTTCGACGAATTCAGGGTTGGCATCGGTGCCACCGAAGGTGTCTTCGACGAATTCGGTAATGAGGCGGCGCTTTTCGGTGTCGGAGAGTTCGACGAGTTTGTGCATGAGTTCCATCTCCTCGGGCTTCGTGCCCCGCTCGGCTATCGCTCGTAACACCGTGCGCCGCACCCGCAGTGTGCTGATCTGGAACTCCAGCGCATCGGCATGTGCGGCCGCGACCTCGGGCACCGTCAATTTGCGATCGAGCACCTGTCGGATAGCGGGTAGATCGATGCCGAGTTCGCGCAGGGTGCGCACCAGTTGCAGGCGGGCGAGCGCATCGTCGTCGTAAAGCCGGTAACCGGCGGGGCTGTGGGTGGTCGGCGGCACGACACCGGTATCGGCGTAGAAGCGGATGGTCTTGACCGAGAGACCGGTCCGTTCGGCCATCGTGCCGATCGGATAAAGTGTGTCGCCGTCCATACCCCTACCCTCCTGTCTCCCCTTGGTGGAGACGCAAATCCTCCGTGATGCTATGGGTCCGGCGAGCTCAGCCGACGGTGCGGAAGAACTCGCGGATATCGCCGAGGCCGGGAGTTGTGACGGGCACGCGTCACAACAGCCGGCCCGGTCGGTTGTCCACCCGCACGACCGGCCGGGGGATCGTGCCGTCGCCGATGCACGCCCACAACGTGGACGTGGGCATCTGCTGGTAGCAGGCCCTGATGGTGGCGGTATCAGCGAATCGCACGACTGTCGGCCGCAGGAACGGGTCGCCATACGGGCTCCATGCGTCGATGCACGCCATCGACCAACCGGGATGGTCGCCGACTTGAATGTCGGGTGCGGGCACCCAGGTGTGGGTGCTGTGCCGCCAGGTCGATAGCTTCGACGCGGGTACGCGAGCGACCAGGGCGAACTGGACGAGACCGTAGTAGCGGCGGATTCCGGCGTCGCGCGAGTCCGGCCGGCAAGCGGTGGCCGTCGGCATCCGGTTGGCGGGCATCCTCACTGATCGGCCCACTCGCGGACCGCGTCTGCGATGCGTTCGACCAGCTCGACCGGCAGATCCACCGGCGCGGGCGGCCCGACGAACGCGATCCGTTGCGGCAGTCCGGTATCGATGACAGACGCGGCGTCGACGTCGATGGATCCCGTCCCCAACACGGGAGTGGCTTCCAACTCCGGGGTGTCGACAGCGTCGAATTCATCGACCCACCCATCCTCACCGAGGAAACCGAATGTGCCATCGCCGAACTCGATCACCCCGCTCACCGGACGACTTCCCGCGTCGGCTGAAGCTTGCCCGCCTCAGCGCGAACCCAGTAGGCGGTGTTCTTCGCGTCGCAGATCTCGCGACTGCACTCGAGGTGTTCTTGCAGGACGTAGCCGGCTTCCTCGACGGTATAACCGCCGGGTGGTGCGGGATGGATACGCCAGGTCTCACTGGTAACGCGCTCGAGGATATCGGTCGCCGGGACCGCGTCGTCCGGGACGGCACCAGAGCCCAGCAGATAGGGAAGGGCGTAGAAGACGAGCCACAGGAAGAACATCACTGCGGCGGCGACAACCATGGCTGTGACAAGATCAGCGGGCATTGAACGATACCCCCGGGTACGTAGTTCCGTATTGGTGTGCGCCCGGTGCTGGGGCGGAATACACCCAGCACCGGGTGCCGGTTCTAGCGTCGCCGCCGTGGGGTAGGTCGAAAAAGTGCCCAAACTGTGCAGAAAGCGGTACTTTTGCCCGAGTAGTCACTAGCTGCGGTGGAAGTGGGGAGTCCGGTGCCGGAGATTGAGTGGACGGCTGGGGAGGTCGTTGCGTTGCGAGAGGCGTTGCGCCTGAGTCGGATCGAATTCGCCCGAAAGCTGGGGGTCACTCGTCGGACGCTGGTCTGCTGGGAGACCGAACGGACAACGACCCTGCGAGCGGCCAGCCGACGGTTGCTGTATCGGGTGCTGTCCGAACTCGACATCGATCAGCGGGAGCGATTCGATGCGGCACTTTCTGTCGGTATCGATGCACCGATCGCGCGCGAATTCGACGCGAAGGAGGTCGAATCAAATACTCGCGCAGCCGATGTGGAAGGTCTACCGTTTGACATTGTGGAGCGACGAGAATTTGTTCGGCTGATGGGCATCGTCGCCGCTCAGATATCCGCACCCGCCGCAACCGAGAACATGGTCATGGACAAGCCGGTCCTGGGCCGAGCGGACCTCCGTGTTGATGAAGAGGTCATAAGCGGCATAGAGGCGATGCTGGCGAAGGCTATGGACACTGACGATCAGTTCGGCCCATGGCTTGTGCTCCGCTCAGTGTTGACTCAGCGGAGCCTGGTCGCGTCGCTGCTGCCAGATTGTCCGTCGCAGTTGCGTCCGAGACTGCTGTCAGTGTTCGCGAACCTGACGCGTTTCGCTGGCTGGCTTTACTTCGACATGGGCGATTTGGCTTCCGCCTGCTCGTTTTACGAGGAGGCGCGCACCGCTGCCCATGAAGCCCGAGACGTAAAGTTAGCGGCGTTCACGCTCTCGCACCTAAGCCATCTCGCCCTATGGCGGGGATACCCGCGACTTGCGGTCGATCACGCCACTGCCGCATTGAACTGGGCGCGACAGACTGATGATCAACTGCTGGTAGCAGACGCGGCGGAGATGGGCGCTCGTGCCTATGCCGAAATCGGCGAGAAAACCGCCTGTCTTGCGATCTTGGATGAGAACTCGGCGGCGGTTGCCGATTCGGTCGGACCCCATCAGCCCGTATCTTCGCTCGCCTATTTCTACGGTCCCGGTCTCAGCGCAGCAGCCCGAAGTCACTGCATGCGTCGACTGGGCGATTCCACGAAAGCTGAAGCGGCAGCGCAGGAGTCGCTGAAATTGATCGATCCGACGTTTGTACGGGACCGCGCGTTCTCGGTGCTTGACCTCGGCAATGCCTACATCGTCCAGCGGGAAATCGAAGCCGCATCGGCTGCGATCGCAGACGCCGCCAGCCTGGCCAAGAAGAACCAGAGCGGCCGTCTGGTCGAAGCGCTGCGCGATGCCCGATCCGACTTGGCTCCGTGGCAGGATTCGATCACGGTTCGGGAGTTGGACCAGAAACTCGCAACTCACGGTTTTCTCTGATCGGTAGCGGCAGCGTATAGAATTCGAGCGATTCGATCGGCGCCTCGGGTGGGAAGTATCGATAGCCAACGGGTTTTGTCTCCGGCCGCCCGATCAGTGAGTGAACACCGGTCGCCCCGGGCAGCACCGAATATGCAACTCGCTGCTCAGGTCGATCGGCGAGAAGGCGCTGGATCACCTTCCGCCCAATACCTTTCCGCTGCCAATCCGGATCGACCGCCAGACCACTTATCAGGAAGGTTCGACTGCCCGACTCCGCCGTGAACTCAGGCGAGAGCGCCTCTACCTTGTCCCACCAGCCGTCCGCCGACTCGAGCGGATACCCATATACCGCGCCGACCACGACAGCGTCCATCTCGGCGGTCACCAGGACAAAGCCTGGCCTGGCGAGCAGTGATGCGAATACATCGCGGTGTCGTACTGACTCCGCCGTGGACCACCGGTGTGGTGGAAGGGCAAATGCTCGGTCGAACAGCGCACACACCGAGTCCGCCAACATCACCGCGCGCGGGGTATCGCAGCGATTCACTTCCGGCAGGTCCACCAACATGTGCTCCCTCGCTTCGCCCGCCCCTACTTTCCGTCCACTTGCTGCCCATGTCCAGCCATCTCGGCACGGACGATCTCTCCCAGGTCTGCGCCGCCCCCTCGACCAATTACTCACCGAAGGGAGCTGAACCGCGATAATGGTCGGACCATGACCGAACCCCTGCTCCACCAGCGCTTCCCCGAACTGGCCGGCACACTGCCGTTCGCCCGGCTCGGTATCGCGCCGACACCGGTCCGCCCGCTGGACCTCGGCACTTACAGCACTGTGTGGTGCAAGGATGAAAGCGGGTACGGCTCCGGCGGCTGGGGTGGCAATAAGATCCGCAAGCTGGAGTGGCTGTTGCCAGAGGCCCGACGGCGCGGTGCCCGGAGCATTCTCACCTTTGGCGGCACCGGAACCAATTGGGGTCTGGCCACGGCGCTCTACGCCCGGGAATTCGGCATCGACACCGCGCTGGCGCTGGTCGACCAACCGGTGGACGACCACGTCCGCGCGCAGCTGCGACGACTGGAAAACTCCAGCGCCACCCTACATTTCACGCACAGCAAGTTGCGCACCGTCCTGGCCGCACCGTGGCTGCTGCTGCGGCATATGCACGGGCTCACCCCACCGTATCTGCTACCCGTCGGCGGATCGTCGCCGATCGGCGCGCTCGGCTATGTCGAGGTCGCATTGGAACTGGCGGCGCAGATCGCGGCGGGCGAACTACCGCAACCGACACATCTGGTGACCGCCGTCGGATCCGGTGGCACGGCAGCGGGTTTGGCCCTCGGCCTACGGCTTGCGGGACTGCGCACCCGTGTCGTCGGTGTCGTCGTCAACGACTGGCTCCCCCTCGACGCGCGACACATTGTCGGGCTGGCGAACCGCGCCGCGATGGTACTGCGCGCACGCGGCGCGGAATTCCTTGCTCCCGAGCTGCGCCCGGACGACCTGACGATGGTGCGCGACTGGCTCGGCCCCGGCTACGGCCGTGAAACCCCGGCCGCCATTGCCGCGAAGAAGCTCGCCGCGACGAACGGGCTGGAATTGGAAACCGTCTACACCGCAAAGGCTTTGGCCGGACTCCTGGAGATGGATACCCGCGGCGACTTCGGCAACGGACCGGTTCTGTTCCTCGATACCTACGGGCCGCGCTGATCCGGATCCAGTCCCAGGATCACCGCCAGCACCGCGCGCAACCGCTCCACATCGCCGCGAAGGCCGGTCACCGCATCCTGATAGAGGAAGGCCTCGATGAGCCGGACCAGCGCATAGGCGAAGGTCTGGGTATCGACCCGGTTCTGGTAACCCTCCGCCATCGCGGTATCCAGAATTTCGGCGACCACCCCGACCACTTTCGGCTGGACCGGTCCATCGCTGGTGGCGATGATGCGGCCCGCGGTGGCCTGTTCGGTCGCGATGAAATAGCGGTAGGCCTCGCTGCGCGTCATCCACTGCGCCACCCGGTCCAGCAAGGCGAGTACCCGCGGCGCGCCGGTGCCGTCGTCGCTCGTCTGCGCGGCCACGACCATCCGCTCGAATTCCGACACCATGACCGCGCCGAGCAGGCCGTCGCGCGAACCGAACCAGCGGTAGATGGTCGCACGCGACAATCCGAGTTCCGCCGCGATCGCCTGCACATCGACCCGCTCACAGGCCAGGAACTGGGCGCTCGCGGCGGCGAGCACCTGGTCCTGGGAGGCGGCAGCGGGACGGCCGACGGGACGGGCGGCACCTGAGGTTGTGGTCATCCCAGCCCTGGGATCGATTCGCGACACATGCGTAGTAACGTACCAAATTGATTCGAGCGAGTACCGCGCCCCATCTGGGCCAGTGCTCCCCCACCCGAGAGGATGTGCCCGTGCGCTCGACCCTGATCTCCCGTAGGGACCTGGACTTCCTGCTCTACGAATGGCTGCGGGTCGAGCAGCTCACGGCGCTGCCCCGGTTCACCGAGCACTCCCGGGATACCTTCGACGGCTTCCTCGACCTCTGCGAGGATCTGGCCACCCGGCACTTCGCCCCCCACAACAAGCACAACGACAACAATGAGCCGACCTTCGACGGTGCGAAGGTCACGATCATCCCGGAGGTGAAGGCCGCGATCGAGGCCTTCACCAAGGCCAATCTCATCGGCGCCGCGATGGACGAGGAGATCGGCGGGCTGCAGTTGCCCGCCACCGTGGAGGCCGCCGGATTCTGCTGGTTCCAGGCCGCCAATGTCGGCACCACCGGCTATCTGTTCCTGACCGTCGGCAATGCCAATCTCCTCGCCGCGCACGGCACCCCGGAGCAGATCGACCGCTTCGTCAAGCCCATGGTCGAGGGCCGGTTCACCGGCACGATGTGCCTGTCCGAACCGCAGGCGGGCTCATCGCTGGCCGATATCGTCACCCGCGCGGAACCGCAGGCCGATGGCACCTACCGGCTGTTCGGCTCGAAAATGTGGATCTCCGGCGGTGATCACGAACTGACCGACAATATCGTGCACCTCGTGCTGGCCAAGATTCCGGGCGGACCGGCCGGAACGAAGGGCATCTCGCTGTTCGTCGTGCCGAAATTCCTGGTGGCCGAGGACGGTTCGCTCGGCGCGCGCAACGATGTGGTGCTGGCCGGGTTGAACCACAAGATGGGATATCGGGGCACCACCAATACGGTGCTGAATTTCGGCGAGGGCAAGCACAATCCGGACGGCGCGCCCGGCGCGGTGGGTTACCTCGTCGGCGAACCGCATCGCGGCCTGTCCTACATGTTCCACATGATGAACGAGGCGCGCCTCGGCGTCGGTCTGGGCGCGACGGCGTTGGGCTACACCGGATATCTGAAATCGCTCGATTACGCCCGGGAACGCCGCCAAGGTCGCGCGGTCACCGCCAAGGATCCGTCCGCACCGCAGGCGCCGATCATCGAGCATGCCGATGTGCGACGAATGCTGCTGGCGCAGAAGGCCTATGTCGAGGGCGCGCTCGCTCTGCTGCTCTTCTGCAACCGCCTCGTCGATCTGGAACGCACCACTACGGACCCGGGGGCCAAACGCGAGCACACGCTGCTGCTGGAAATTCTCACAGGCGTCGCGAAGAGCTGGCCGTCGCAATGGTGTCTGGAGGCCAACAGCCTTGCCATCCAGGTGCACGGCGGCTACGGCTACACCCGCGAATACGACGTCGAACAGCACTACCGCGACAACCGCCTCAACCCGATCCACGAAGGCACGCACGGCATCCAGGGTCTGGATCTGTTGGGCCGCAAGGTGATCCAGCACGACGGCGCGAGCCTGCGGCTACTGGCCGCACAGATCGAGCGGACCGTACTCGCGGCCACCGAGGCGGGCGGCGAGTGGACCGAGTTCGGTGGCCAGCTCGACGCGGTCTGGCAGCGGCTGCTCACCGTCACCGGCTGGATGTTCGCCTCCGGCGATATCGCCGCCGCCATGGCCAATTCCAGCATCTATCTGGAGGCCTTCGGGCACGTCGTGGTCGCCTGGATCTGGCTGGAGCAGGCACTGGCGGCGCACGGCAAACAAGGCGACTTTTACGACGGCAAGCGCGCGGCGGCCCGCTACTTCTTCCGCTACGAATTGCCCAAGACCACACCGCAATTGGATCTGCTGGAGCTGATGGACCGGACCACGCTGGATATGCGCGACTCCTGGTTCTGACCGTCAGACGACCAGTGGTTGCCGCCCGGGTCGGGTGCGACGCCACGCAACCACGAGAAAGACCAGCAGGCCGACCAGCGGCAGGGTGCCGATCGCCCAGCTCAGCGGCAACGGCGGTCCGGGCTGGTCGAGCACCGTGACATTGCCGAGGGTTCCTTCGCCGTGTCCGAGCGGGCCGTCGATCGCGAAGGTGAAGGTGTAGATGCCGGGTGCGTCGAAGGCCCGGACGTCCAAGCCCCAGGAGTCCCGTTTGCGGGGATGGCGGACCAGGGGTGTGGCGCGGCGACCGGGCCTGATGGCTGGTCCGGTCAAGCGCAGCGTCCCGGATTTGTCGGCGATGCCGCCATCGGGCACGAAGGTGAAGTCCAGCGATTTCATCGCGCGGATGGGCCAGGTGGAGAAGCCGACAGTCAGGCCGTACGGCCCCACCTGGACGCGCTCGGTGTGCACGATTTCGACCGGTGCGTAGGCGGAGGCGGGGCCGACGGCGACGAGCGACAGGGTGATCACGGCCAGCACGGTCACGGCGAGCCTGCGGAGTACGGACATCACGCATCCTTCGTTGCGGGCAGCATGGTGGTGAATCGGCCGCCGAGGAATCCGGCGAGCAGGCCGAGCGGAATGCCGAGCAGCGAGATCGTCACGATGTCGCCGACCGCGATATGCGAGGTGGCGCGGACGAGGTTCAATTGCAGCGGGAACGTCACGCCGATGATGACACCGGTCACCACACCGGCCACCAGCACGATCTTGCGCGCGTCGAGACCACGGGTACGCGACAGCCAGAACAACCCCTCGACCGCGATCGCCGCGACAATCAGGAACATCGGCATCATGACGGGCAGATCCGGCGGCCGTCCGGTGAGACCGTCACGCAGCGGCAGCCCGATCGCCGACGCATAGATTTCCGCGGCCCAGGGCGAGAACCACCAGAGGAACGCCTGCATCGCACCGAGCGACAGCGCGATGGCAATGGCCGCGCCAGCACGGGCCAACAGCGCGGCGCCGAGGATGAGCAGCAGCGGCCCGAACAGGACGATACCCAGGATGGTCGGGTCCACGGGCAGATGCAGGTTGTTCAACGCATTGGTGGGAATCGGGGCGAAGGTGATCAGGATCGGAATCGCGACGGCGATGCCGATCCGGCCCCAGCGGTGATCGCGGTGGGCGGCGAAAACGATGATGCTGCCGATCATGGTGAGCGCGTTGGACAGGAACAGCGCCACATGCGACGGGGTATTGAGCACCGCGTCGAAGCCGTAGATCGAATGCCACTCCAGATCGAGCAGGCCGTAGAGCAGGAATAGCGCCGCACCGGCTCCGGCGACCATAAAGCCGAGCGGTGCGGTCAGGTTGCTGCCGAAGACTCGAATTGGGGTGCCGCCGAGGCGGGGCACGGGCCTACCAGCCCGTTGCGCGGACGTCGCGATGAGAACCATGGCCAGGCCGGCGAAGCCGGATATCGCGCTGCCGGAGTACAGGAACAGGTGCGGCAGGGTGAAGAAGGTGTCCGGACCGACCTCGTTGTGCCACTGAATATCCCAGCTCAGGCCGACCAATGTGACCGCGGTGCCGAGTAATACACCCCAGGCGCCGATGCGGGCGGCGGTGCTGTCATCGGAGATCTCGGATCCGGTGTCGGTTCCGACCGGTGCTGCCGTGGTCATGGTGATCATTCCTCCTGATCTGTGCATGGTTTCAGCCGCCGACCCAGATCGGCACCGCGAGTTCGTCGATGCCGTCGTGCTCGTCGATCGACAGTCGAAGCTCCCATGGGCCGGTCATCATCAGTGGTACCGATGCGGCGTAAAAGTGTCCCGGACCGGTGGCCGTCGCAGCGATCGGCTGTCCGGCGTGACCCATGAGCAGCTGGTTCGCCTGAATACATACGGCGGCATGCTCTTTCGTCACGCCAGCGCGGTCGGTGACGGCGATATCGATTGCGGTGCTGCCAATTCGGACGCTGTCGATGGAGATGGTGACGAGGTGTTGTGGACTGCCGGTTTTCAACACCAGCGGACCGGATGGGCGGGGCCAGACGAACCAGGCGATGACGGCGAGCACGATGATGATCACCGCTCCCGCGGCGAGACGAACGCTTTTCCGGGATATGGCTGGGTTTTTCGCGCGCTCGGTCATGGTCGCGCTCCCGTCGCGACATCGAGGACGACGGGGACGGTAAGCACGGTGTACCGCCGTTCGACCTGAATCCAGAGACGATAGCGGCCCGCGAGCGGGAAGGTGTAGGTGAACGGCACATCGGGGCCGTATGCGGCGACCGTCTCGTCGGGCGCGCTTTCGCCATTGGCGGGTGGCATGAGCATGGTGCCGCGGCTCGCGGCGGACTCGGTCGGATCCAGGCCGGGCATATCCATCCCCGGCATATCGGACATCTCCTGCACGGATGTCGCGCCCATCGAATGGCTGTGCCCCCAGATGGGTGAGTTCTGAACGGCCGCAGCAATATCCGGGTCGCCGGGTAGTGGACCCGCCATGATCAGGTGGCCGACCATGCCGAGCCACGGTTGCAGATCGGCGGCATCGCCGAATTCGGCGGTGATGGTGGTCGGTGCCCCTGCTACCGGAGTAGTCGTCCTGAGGATGACCGGGTTACCGTCGATGACAGTCGACGCGGTCTTGTCCGCATCACCGAGATGCACAGTGGTGCTGGAGGATTCCGGCACCGCCGCACCGGGGACGGTGAAACCGGCTGGCGCGCGTACCATTTGCACACCACCGCCGCGCCGCGCCAACTCCGCGGACAGCGCATACCGACCGGCCTCGGGCGCGGCCAGATGAACCTGAAACCGTCCGGGCCCGATCCGGATCGGATGCAGATGCGACAGGCGGCCGCTCGGGCCGACGATCAGCAGATGCATGAGCGCACCGTCGTGCACGACCAGATCGTCGACGGGTGCACCGGTGGCGGCATCGATCAAAACGAGGTCGAGATCGCCTGGCTGCCCGGCGTTCACGGGCCCACCCGCGACTGTGAGCAGTACCGGCGGCCGCGAAAAGTCCGAAATCAACGGCTGGTGCACAGCGTAGGGATCGGTGACATTGTCGAGCGTGGGATCGAGCTGACCGCCGGGTTGTGGTGGCAGCGGCAGCGATGCCGAAAGCAGTGCGGCGGTCACCGAGACCGCCACACCGGCCACCATCCCGGCGGCCGGAACCAGCGCCCACATACTGCGTCGAGCACGAATCGCGATCACCACCGCGACGGGCAGCAGTACGCCCGCCACCAGAAATCCGCCGTAGACCAGGCGCTCGGGTGGCGAGGTCACCTGCGCGGGCACGATGAACGGAATCCGTGCCACCCGCATACCGTCGCCGACCACCAGTTCCCATGGCCCGGCACGGTCCATTCGGACCGTCGCCGAGTACATCCCGGGAGTGCCGCCGAGATCGAGAACGGCCTCGGTGGTCGGCACTCCGGGTGCAGGCTGTGTCGACTTCTCGGACACCCCCGTCGGCGTCGCCGCGAGCGTGAGTTGCCCCGGCGCGGTGCCGGCATGGGTGACCACATCCACCCGTAATGGCCCCGGCACGCTGGTCACCCGGCGCAAGATGATCGTGAGCTCGCGATCACCGAGCGACTGCGCGACCGAAATATCCGAACCGGAGGACGCCGAATCCGCCGACACGGAACCCACCCCGATCGACACCAACAACGCACACACCCCCGCGACCAGCAGAGCGCGACCAACACCGGCGACAACAGCCACATCCGCCATGGTAGGGATGCGTGCCTACGAGAACATCACCCCCAGAGGGGATTCCGCCTCCCCCGCCGGAGTGATGGCGCCCTATTCCGGCATCCGGACAATCCCCAGTTCGCCGCCGAAGCCACCTGCTCATTCGATCGCCGATCGACGTGCGGAGATGGGCCGCCAACGACAATGGCCGCAGCAGCAGCGTGGACACGCTCGATCAGCGCAACCCGTAGTGGCCGGACCGCGGCGCGGAACAAGCTGTCCCGGGACAGCCGAGCGCGGTGCTGTACCCGCACCACCGCACTCGACCCGTCATTCGAATCTGTGTGATCGAAACTCGTCGGCCGCGAACAGGGTGGCGCAATGGCCAGTCCGAGGTCCATTCGCCCAGGTCAGGGCTAGTAGGGAGCGGCGCAATAACATCCGCTGATTTATCGCGCTCGTTTGCGCGCATTCAGGCCTCCGAGCGGCAACTATCGTCGCTATCCATGCAGGTCAGCGAGAGAAAGGCGGCGGAGGTGGGAGCCGAGGCGACGCCCGTACGACGGTTGCGGGCCGACCAGGCGCGCCGGATAGCCGACGTGCTGCGTCATCAGATACATGCGGGTGCGTTCGACGATGTGCTGCCGAGCGAGCAGGAATTGGTCACCGAATACGACACATCGCGCAATACCGTGCGCGACGCACTCGCGCTGCTCAAGGACGAAGGGCTGATCGATCGAGTGCCGAAGGTGGGCACCCGGGTCGCTCGGCGCAAATACGATCACGGGCTGGACGCACTGCTCGGGCTGCAGGAAACCCTCAAGGGCCACGGCACGGTGCGCAACGAGGTGCGCGCGGCAATGCATATCACCGCACCACCCGCCGTCGCACGCAAGCTCGGGCTGAATCCCGGTGAGCGCGTGGTCTATATCGAACGACTGCGCTATCTCGCCGACCTACCGCTGAGCCTGGATCTGACCTATCTCGCACCCGATATCGGCACCGAGGTTCTCGGCCACGATCTCGAGACCAACGACATCTTCGTACTCATCGAACAGATCAGCGGCGGACCGCTCGGCTCGGCCGACCTCGCGCTGGAAGCGATTACCGCCGACGCGCACACCGCGGCCACCTTGGAAGCACCCGAGGGCGCGGCGTTACTGATGCTCGAACGGCTGACCCGGCTCGACGACGGCCGACCGGTGGATCTGGAATACATCCGGATGCGCGGAGATCGAATCACCATGCGCGGCAGCCTGATCCGCAGCACATCCGAATGGAAGGTCATCTGATGGCACTTGCGAACCAACGCACCGACATTCCGGTGACCATCGACGAATCACTGTGCATCCAGGGTTGCACGCTGTGCGTGGAAATCTGCCCGCTCGACTCGCTGGCCATCAATCCGGAAAACGGCAAGGCCTTCATGCACGTCGACGAGTGCTGGTACTGCGGCCCCTGCGCCGCCCGGTGTCCCACGGGCGCCGTCACCGTCAATATGCCCTATCTGTTGCGCTGAACGATCCGGAAGTCCCATGAAGAAACGCCTTGCTCCCCTGCTCCTCGCTGTCGCACTCGCCGCGGCGGGCTGCTCACTGCAGAGTTCGGACAACACCCCCGAAGGCACCGTCAAGGTCGTCGTCGGCTACCAGTCCAAGACCATCAATACCGTCACCGCGGGCACCCTGCTGCGCGCCCAGGGCTATCTGGAACAGCGGCTACAGAAGATCACCGACAGCGGGGGTGCCAAGTACCAGGTCGAGTGGCAGGACTACGACACCGGCGCGCCGATCACCGCGCAGATGCTCGCCGAGAAGATCGATATCGGGTCGATGGGCGACTATCCGTTGCTGATCAACGGATCTCGCACCCAGTCCAACGAGCGCGCGAAAACCGCGCTGGTATCGGTGACCGGCTACAACCCCAGGGGTGCGCTCAATATGGTTGTGGTGCCCCAGGATTCGACGGTGACCGGGGTAGGTGATCTGGCCGGGCAGAAGATTTCGGCCAGCGTCGGCTCGGCCGGGCACGGCACCCTGGTGCAGGCGCTCTCGCGGGCGGGCGTCGATCCGGCCAAGGGCGTCGAGGTACTCAACCAGCAGCCACAGGTCGGGGCGACCGCATTGGAATCGCATCAGGTCGGCGCGCTCGCGCAGTTCGTGGCCTGGCCCGGACTGCTGGTCTTCCAGAACAAGGCGAAACTGCTCTACGACGGTGCGGAATTGGGTGTGCCGACCTTCCACGGCGTGGTCGCGCGACGCTCCTACACCGCCGATCATCCCGAAGTGCTACAGGCCTTCCTCGCGGCCCAGCTCGACGCCACGAAGTTCCTGAACGAGAAGCCCTTCGAAGCCGCCGAGATCGTCGCCGACGGTTCCGGATTGCCGCAGGAAGTCGTGTACCTCTACAACGGGCCCGGCGGAACGTCTTTCGATACCACGCTCGAGCCCAGTCTGATCGATGCTTTCAAAGGCGACGTGCAGTACCTGAAGTCGATCGGCGACTTCGCCGAACTCGATATCGATAAGTTCGTCGATCCCGCGCCGCTGCGCAAGGCCTTCGCCGACAACGGCGCGGGCGACTACGACCAGGCGGTGTCGGCGGCCGTCAACCCCAGCCGCGTCACCGGCACCGACCCGGTCTGCGCGCGTCCCGTGAGCAATGCCGCGCAAGCCGGTGAGCTGTGGCTCGACGGCACGGATCGACCACAGCCCGCCGCCGATCCGACCTGCCTGCTGCGCGCGGTCCAGGCGGCCAAGGCGCAGGGCAAGGCGATCCGCGCCGCGTATGTGCCCGATGCCGAACTCGGCACGCGCTGGTTCGCCGACAAGGCGGTGTGGTTGCGCGACGGCGACAGCTTCCTGCCGTTCACGACCCCCGCAGCCGCGCAGCGCTATCGGCAGGTGCACCCGGCCGCCACTGCGATCTCCTATGACCAAGCCGTCACGGAAGTCCGACCATGACAGCATCGCACAGCGCTTCGTTGTTGCAGGACGGCCGAGCGACGGGCGAGCGACCCGCGCCCCCGGTCAGCGCGACCGTGGCCGACGGTGATGAAACCGGCGAAGTACGAGGGAATTCCGCATGGCGCACCCGGATACTTCAGGTGGCGTCGGTGGCGACCGCGATCGGACTGTGGCAGCTGCTCACCGCCAACAACGTGCGGTGGTGGCTGCGCTTCGACACACTACCGACGGTCACCGAGATCATCGGTGAATTCGGCAAGCAGCTGCAGTCGGACCAGTTCTACGTCGATGTCGGGCAATCGCTGATCCGTATTCTCACCGGATTCGGGCTCGCGGCCGTGGTCGGTGTGGTCGCGGGTATCGGTCTCGGCCGGTCCGGGCTCTTCGCCGCGGTGCTCGGACCGCTCACCGAATTGGCGCGGCCGATTCCGGCCATCGCGCTGGTGCCGGTGGCGATCCTGCTGTTCCCGAGCGACGAATCGGGCATCGTCTTCATCACCTTCATGGCATCACTGTTCCCGGTGCTGGTCAGCACCCGGCACGCGGTACGCGCGCTGCCGACCATCTGGGAGGATGCGCTGCGCACCCTGGGTGCGTCGCGCGCTGATGTCCTTGTGCGAGTGGTGTTTCCGGGCATCCTGCCCGGCGTATTCAGCGGTCTGTCGGTCGGGATGGGTGTGGCATGGATCTGCCTCATCTCGGCCGAGATGATCTCCGGACGGCTCGGCATCGGCTACCGGACCTGGCAGGCCTACACGATCGTCGACTATCCGGCGGTATTCGTCGGCATGATCACCATCGGCATCCTCGGCTTCGGCACCTCCGGAATCGTGGAATTGGCCGGACGCCGGATCACCCGCTGGCTGCCGAGAGAGGTCGCCGAATGACCACGACAACCGCACCCGCCACCCCGACCACAACCGGAATGCGGCTGAGCCTGGACGGAATTCGCATCGCCTACGGCGGAAAAACGGTGCTCGAGAACTTGGAGCTGGCCATCACACCCGGCGAAATCCTGGTCGTGGTCGGCAAATCCGGCTGCGGCAAGTCGACGCTGCTGCGGGCGATCGCCGGACTGCGCAAGCCGGATCGAGGCGTGATCCGCGCCGACGGCATTGCGGTGACCGGGCCATCCGCCGACCGCGCCCTTGTCTTCCAGGACGATGCGTTGCTGCCGTGGCGCACTGTGCGCCAGAACATCGAGCTCGCACTGCAATTGCGCAAAGTGCCGCGGGCCGAACGCAAAGCCAGCGCCCGGCATTGGGTGGAGGAGGTCGGACTCACCGGCTACGCCGATTATCTCCCGCGCGATCTCTCCGGCGGCATGCGGCAGCGAGTCCAGTTGGCGCGCAGTCTCGCCGGATCGCCGCGCGCGGTGCTGATGGACGAACCGTTCGGCGCACTCGACACCCAGACCCGGACAACCATGCAGCGCTTGCTGATCGACACCTGGCGCGCTCACCCCACCACCGTCGTATTCGTCACCCATGACTTGGACGAGGCGCTACTGCTCGGCGACCGCATCGCGGTACTGGGCGACAGTGGGCTGGGCGACAGTGGGCTGGGCGACAGTGGGCTGGGCGACAGTGGGCTGGGCGGCGGCGTGCTGCACACCCTGGTCGATGTGCCCGAGCCCCGCACACCGGCGGATCGTCGGTCGGTCAAGGCCGAAATCCTGGAGAAGTTGTGAAAATTCCCGCGCTATCCGATCGGATCCGGCTCGACTGCGATGTGCTCGTCATCGGCGGCGGCACGGCGGGGACCATGGCCGCACTGACCGCCGCCGAGGCAGGCGCCGATGTGTTACTGCTGGAGAAGGCGCATGTGCGGCACTCCGGTGCCTTGGCCATGGGCATGGACGGGGTCAACAACGCGGTGATTCCTGGCAAGGCCGAACCCGAGGACTACGTCGCCGAAATCACCAGGGCCAATGACGGAATCGTCAACCAGCGCACCGTATATCAGACCGCCACCCGAGGCTTCGCCATGGTGCAGCGCCTCGAACGCTACGGCGTGAAGTTCGAGAAGGACGAGTACGGCGAGTACGCGGTGCGCCGGGTACACCGGTCCGGGTCGTATGTGCTGCCCATGCCCGAGGGCAAAGATGTGAAGAAGGCGCTGTATCGCGTACTGCGCCAACGCAAGATGCGCGAGAAGATCCGGATCGAGAACCGGCTCATGCCGGCGCGGGTGCTCACCGATGCGGGCCGCGCAGTGGGTGCGGCCGCATTGAATACGCGCACCGGCGAGTTCGTGGCGGTGGGTGCCAAGGCGGTAATCCTGGCGACCGGTCCGTCCGGCCGCTTGGGGTTGCCCGCATCGGGTTATCTGTATGGCACTTACGAGAATCCGACCAATGCGGGCGACGGGTATTCGATGGCCTATCACGCCGGCGCGGAACTCAGCGGTATCGAATGCTTCCAGATAAATCCGCTCATCAAGGATTACAACGGTCCGGCCTGCGCCTATGTGGCCAATCCGTTCGGCGGGTACCAGGTGAACGCGAGGGGCGAACGCTTCGTCGACTCGGATTACTGGTCCGGACAGATGATGTCGGAGGTCAAGCGCGAGATCGAATCCGCGCGCGGACCCATCTACCTCAAGGTGTCGCATCTGCCCGACGAGACCCTCACGACGCTCGAAGGCATTCTGCACACCACCGAACGCCCGACCCGTGGCACCTTCCACGCCAATCGCGGCCATGACTATCGCACCCACGATATCGAGATGCATATCTCGGAAATCGGTTTATGTGGTGGACATTCCGCATCCGGCGTATGGGTCGACGAACACGCTCGCACGACCGTGCCCGGACTCTACGCGGCCGGTGATCTCGCGTGCGTGCCGCACAACTACATGATCGGCGCTTTCGTCTTCGGCGATCTGGCCGGCGGCCACGCCGCATCGACACTGTCCGAAGTCGCTGCACCCATCGAACTTCCGGACGACCAACTGACCGAGGCATATGAACTGATCTATCGACCGCTACGGCAGCCGGACGGCCCACCGCAGCCGCAGGTCGAGTACAAACTGCGCCGATTCGTGAACGACTATGTCGCGCCGCCGAAGACGGCCGCGAAACTGTCGATCGCGATCGAGACCTTCGAGCGGATGCGCGGCGAAATCGCCGAAATCGGTGCTCGCACACCTCATGAACTCATGCGCGCGGTCGAGGTCACCTTCATCCGCGACTGCGCCGAAATGGCGGCGCGCAGTTCACTGACCCGCACCGAATCACGGTGGGGGCTCTACCACGAACGCGCCGACCTGCCGCGGCGCGACGATGACGAGTGGCGCTACCACCTGAACCTGCGTAAGAACTCCGATGGCAGGATGGAATTCCTCAGGCGGCCGGTTGCGCCGTATCTGGTACCGGTGCCCGGTCTCGATGACCTGCCTTCTACCGACGCCACTGTGGTCCCGATCGCGCAACCGGAACTCATCGGCGGGCGCGCACCGGCCGATGCACCGCGCACCGTCCGCACATCGACGACCCCGCCGTCACCGCGGCTGGTCAGCCTGCTTGCCCTGGATTCGCCTACGGTGCAGGACCTTTGGACCTATCTGTCCGATGCCGATGCCGGTGTCCGAGTGGCGGCGCTGTCGGTGCTGACCGAGAACACCCCTGAGGGATTCACATCGGTATTGATCGGCGCGCTCGACGACGACGCAGCATCCGTTCGCGCGGCAGCCGCGGCGAGTCTGCGCGAACTCGTGGAGGTGCTTCCCGATTCGACCGGCCTCGCCGATCGACTCGACTCCCTCGACCCGGTCGTCCGGGCGACCGTCGTGGATCTGTTACGCGCGCTGCGCGCCGGAACGGCAGCACAATTCGTTGCGGCACTGACTGATTCAGACCACCGGGTGCGCATCGAGGCCGTACGGGCTCTGGTATCGCTCGACGACTGGCAGGCCGTCTCGTCGGCGGCGACCGATGAGAACCGTGAGGTGCGCATTGCCGTCGCGCACGGGTTGTCGGCGATCGGCGGGCATGGCACCGAAACGGCGCGCGCTCTTGCCGAGGATCCGGATCCGCTCGTGCGCGCCGCCGCCCTGGCTTCCTTCGCGAATCTCGCTGTTGCGCAAGATGACGCGGCGCTACTTGTCGGCGCGCTCGGACACTCTGCCTGGCAGGTCCGGGTGGGTGCCGCGCGGGGCCTCGCGGGCGCGAACCCCGATTTCGGCGTCACCCCGCTTTCCGAGGCCCTGCACGATCCACACCTCGATGTGCGCAAGGCAGCGGTATTGTCGCTGGCCACCTGGCCGCACAGTGCGGCGGCGCACGATGCGCTGAAGCTGGCGATCGATGACAGCGATGCGGATGTGCGCGCCTATGCGCGCCGCGCGTCGGACCGCGTGCGCCCATTGTCGTAGCCGCGCATTTCCGCATCAGCAGCCGGCCAGATATATCCGCACCCGACCCGGCCCAATTCCCGGACAGAGAGTGGGAACGCCGCCGCGTAGCTGGTCGTATGCTCTATGCCCAGCGGTATCGAGGGAGATGGAGGATCCATGGCGGATCGGGAAGTGCTGACCTGGGAATTATTCGGGACGGCGAGTCGCGAGCTCGCCACCGAAATCGCCAAGGACGGGTTCGAACCGGATCTGATCCTCTCGATCGCACGCGGTGGCCTATTCGTCGCCGGAGCGCTCGGTTACGCACTGGACGTGAAGAACCTGCACGTGATGAACGTCGAGTTCTACACCGGCATCGATCAGCGCCTCGATCTCCCGGTCATGCTGCCACCGGTCCCGCAGGCGGTCGATCTGGCAGGTGCGACGGTCCTGGTCGCCGACGATGTGGCCGATACCGGCGCCACTCTCAAACTCGTGCGCGACTTCTGCATCGACCATGTCGCCGAGGTGCGCTGCGCGGTCGTGTACCAGAAGCCGCATTCCGAGGTCGATTGCGAATACGTCTGGCGGCGCACCGACCGTTGGATCAACTTCCCCTGGTCTACCGAACCACCCGTCGTCGACCGGCAGACCCGAGTGCTCGACGCCTGAGCCACCGGCGCGCCCGGTTCTTACCGGCCAGAACGCTCGGCGACGGCGGCGTCGAGGCGGGCGCCGAGCGCGTTGACCTGGTCGCGCAGCCGGATGAGATGCTCGATCGGATAGCCGACCTCCGCCATGACCGCCTCGATCATCTGCCGGGCCTGTGGTTGCAGTGCGCGTCCGGCTTCGGTCGCACGCAGTTCGACAGCCCGGCGATCGCTGGAACTCCGGACGCTCTCGACCAGACCATGTGCCTGGAGTCGCTGGATGAGCGGTGACACCGTGCCGTAGTCCAGCTGCAATTGTTCGCCGAGTTCCTTCATGGTCATCGCAGGCCGTCCCCATAAAGCCAGCAGGGCCAGATACTGCGGGTAGGTAACACCCATCGCCTCGAGAAACGGCCGATACGCCGCGGTCATCGATCGGGATGTGGAGTACAGAGCAAAGCACAGCTGTGATGCGAGCGAGAGCAGGTCGGCATCGGTTCCCCCGACGGTTGCGGAAGCACCATCGGACCCCGCGGCCGCCCCGACACGCACCACGGGTGTGGGATGCGCTTCTTCGGGCATTAGGACACTGTATCCCAGCGAATTCGCTGTGTTTTCTGCCGCCGTCAAGCGTTGCCCCGCCCGGCCCCGAGCCCATATGACGGAGTATTCAGATGGGGTCGGGCTCGTGTGGTCCGTAGGTCAGTGGTTCGAATGCCGTGGTCTGTGGATCGGCCGGGGGCGGGGTGCTGTGACGGATCCACAGTCCGGCAAGGAACGCCACAGTGGTGATGATCGCGATGTGCGCCGCCATCAAGACGAAGAAGGGGAGGACGAATCCCTCGTCGGTGACCGCGCCGCGGTCGGTCACACAGTAGAGGGTGTAGTTGACCGAAGTGCCCTCGGAGTCGTGGAAGGTGTCCGATACCACCACGGGTTCGTGGTAGGGGTCCGAACAGAACAGTGGCCCGGTGAGTTTCGCTTCACCGGGCCAGATCGATACGGGCACCACGGTACTGAACATGCCGACGCCGACACCGGTCGACAATGCGGTGGTAAGCAGTCTCGCCATGGCCTCACACCTGCTGGATTCGAAGAAATGCGCCGGTGCGGTCGAACTCGGCGACCATATCCGTCCGCGGCGAGCTGACGTTCGCGACGATGCGGATCTCGCGGCTGAAGCGACTCACGACGATCACGGTGACCTGGCCGTCGGCGAGTTCGCTGCGAGCCAGGGTGGTATCGACGATGTCCTCGATATGCGCGAGTCCCGGCACCTCACTGACCATGAAGCCCTCGCTGTCGATATCGTCGAATGCCGAAACCCGCACCGGCTGTGGCGCACTCAGCGCACCGAGCGTGAACGAGTAGTCGTCGAGCCGACGGGAACCGTCCGGGTCGCGCACCCGCAATCGCACGACTGCCTGCCGTGCGGTGGGATCGGGCCACGCGGAGAAGAATCGAGTCACCTGGTTTGGCTGATCGGACAGCACCAGGCGGAACCGCATGGAATCCGGAGCGGTCAGCAGAATGACATTCGCCTGAAAATCAGTGGTTCCCAAGCGCTCTCGCACCGCGGTAACCGCCGAATCCGTCAACCCGTTGACAAGTCCCCCGCCCCGCGCCCGCAAACTCTGTTCGAAGTCGCCGCGCTCGACCGCCCCGAAACAGCCGCCGGCGCTCAGTACGACCAAACACAGTGCGGCCCGTAGCCACCTCCGACGGCGCATACCGGAATGCTAAACGTTCACTGGTCGAATGCCATGTCGGCCCCGTTTGTCAGAGAATCGGGCAACAGGAGCGGGCGGGGATCTCGCGTCACAGCTTCAAGCGCTCATGCACTCCGGATGTGGTTGCCGTGCATGGAATTCAGGGCCCGACGGCTGGGCGAGCGGCGTCCGTTGCGGGGTCAGGAGCCGATGACGTCGCAAGCTCGCCCCACGAGGAGTGGGTCGGCCGGGGTGACGATCTCGGGGTCCTTGTTGTCGTAGTCGAACAGACCGAGGACGTGGCGCATCGCGTTGAGGCGGGCGCGTTTCTTGTCGTTGCTCTTGACCACGGTCCAGGGAGCGTAGTCGGTATCGGTGTGCTCGAAGTTCTGTTCCTTGGCGGCGGTGTAGTCGTCCCATTTGTCGAGCGAGGCCAGGTCCATCGGGGACAGCTTCCACTGGCGGACCGGGTCGACTTGGCGGATGGCGAAGCGAGTGCGCTGCTCCAGCGGGGACACCGAGAACCAGAACTTGACGAGGTCGATGCCGTCGTCGACGAGCATGCGCTCGAAGAGCGGAACTTGGGCGAGGAATCGCTGATGTTGTTCAGGGGTGCAAAAGCCCATGACCCGTTCGACTCCGGCACGGTTGTACCAAGAGCGGTCGAACAACACGATCTCCCCTTCCGCGGGTAGGTGTTCGACGTAGCGCTGGAAGTACCACTGCGTCGACTCGCGCGTGGTCGGCTTCTCCAGTGCCACCACGCGTGCACCGCGCGGGTTGAGGTGCTCCATGAAGCGCTTGATGGTTCCGCCCTTACCCGCGGCGTCGCGGCCCTCGAACACGATCACCAGCCTGCGCCCCTCGGCCTTGACCCAATTCTGCAATTTGAGCAGCTCGATCTGCAGCAGGCGCTTGTCGGCCTCGTAGCTATCGCGGGCCAGACGCTCCTCGTAGGGGTAGCCCTCACGCCAGGTGTCGACGGCGAAACCGCCCTGGGCGGTGATCAGGATCGGGTCGTCGTCATCGAAATCGTCGACGATGAAACCGGCAGTGTCGGAAAGGTCGACCACGGACTCGAGGTCGCCGATCGAACTGAAGTCGGGCAATGGCTGCCGTGTCGCGAAGTCGGTCATTTCCGGGACACTATCGACGGATTCTGACCGAAAGGTGAACAGCCGAAGCACCTCACCGTGCGCGTATCACGTGCGGTGTGGACCTTTCCTGGTCATGCGCAGACCCCATACCTCGAGGGTTGTCGCGATCGCCATGTATTGCAGGTAGGCGGCGATGACAAGTTCGGCTCCGTAGTCGTGCAGCCATCCCCGCAATGGCAGCAGCGCCGCCACACCGAGGCAGATCAGCAATGCACCCAGCACCAGTGCCGGGATCCGCAGCGGCGCGAGCTGCTCATCGAGGAGAACGCGGGCGGACCGCGCCGAATCTGCCGCGCCCCTCGAGCTCGGCTGAGAGGCAGCGGGACTACCGGTGCGACGTGTATCGAAGGGATTGGGTATGGACGCTGGATTAGCCATAGCGTTCTCCGGGCCGATACGGCGATCGACCAAGGTAGCGATTCGATATGGAAATGGCGCAACACGGGTGATCACCGTGATCGGCGACCGATCCGTCCTGTCATGCGGTGCGATTGCCGCTCCCCGACATTTATGAAGGCTAACTATTAGCCAGCGATAGCGTGACAGTTATTCAAGGTCGAAAAAAGACCCTTTCCTTACACGACTCGATGCGTACGCGCGTGACCGAATCGTGACCTAGCTCGCGGATATGGTCCTGAACTAGGGAAACAACTGTCGAGATGGCGGAATTCGGACCCGACCGGGAGAGCGCGCAGGCCCACTGGCGTTACCGAACCGATATCCACCAGCGAGTTGGCCGAGCGGTGATCTCGGATGATCGAGACCGTTGCGGCACAGCCGAACGATCGACCACGCGGTCGCGCACAGCAGCATGCCGTTGCGGACTGTCAGCACCACCACTCCCGGCCAGCTCCCGGTGGCTACCCGGTCGTAGAGGAAGGGGAATTCCACTTGGCTCATGAACGCGATCGCCAGCACCAGCACCAGCACTGGCCGCTGTGTGCTGCGCGAGTCGAGCGCGCAGACCGACGCGACCGCCACTGCCCACACCAGGTACTGCGGGCTGAGTACCCGGCTGGTCACCAGGGCGAGCAGCACTGCGGCCAATACCAGATCGGTCGCCGGAGGCCGCACACGCCACCAGATGAACAGCAACACCGCGCCGCCCACGACCGTCGCCGCCACGCACGCCGACGCCACCGCGGACACCACTGGCCCGGACAACTCGTCGGCCCCATAACGATGCACGATGGTCCAGCGGCCGTTCAGCAGTCGAGCGATCAACAGTGGTGTGGCAGCCACGGATTCGATCTGCAATCCACGCTTCGACTGGAACTCCAGGAACGACCATGCCCCCGGACCCAACGCCGTCGATCCCACGATCGCGGCGATACCGACACCGGCCGCGCCCGCACTCATCCGCCGCAGGGTTCGCCAGCGCAAACCCAGCACAACCAGCACTGGCCAGACTTTCAACAGCACGCCGACGGCAGCGGCCGCGCCCGCCGCCGCTGGGCGGCGCGTCGCCCACAGCAGTGCCGCGACCGCGGTCGCGGCCACGATCAAATCGAATCGGCCATAGCAGACTCTGCCCAACATGGCCACACCCACCGTCCACACCCACGGACCGGTCTGCGCAGTCTCCCAGCCGTCGCGCCGCGCGGCCCGGATCAACAAGCCGAGTACGCTCGCATCCGCGGCGGCGACCAGCGCGAAGAACAACCAGTTGTAACCGAGGCCGCCGCCGAGCAGTCGGGGTACGACGAGCAATGCACCGGCCCCTGGCGGATACTGCCAGCGCTCGTCCGCCATCGGGAAAATGTTCTGGTACGCGATCTGCTCGGCCCATCCGCGATACAGCGTCAAGTCCGCGGCCGAGGCATCCCAAACGCTGTGTGGCAGCACCGTCACCCCGGTCAACACCACCATCAGTGTCCGCGTAACCACCCACACCAACCACAATTTCGACACCGACGACAGCCTGCGCACAAGGCCGCAGCCTAACCACCGCGACCCTCATGCGACACCGGGCGCGAACATCGTCACGCACAGCCCAGCGCCGGGACCGGTCCGGCGCTACCGCCGATACGCTGCTGCGCGCATGACGAGCACTTGACCGCACGCGTGGCCGTTCGAGCGAAAACGTCAGGCGCACAACCGGAATCACAGCAGTCCGGCCACAAACGGTACGACTACGACCGGAATCGACAGAACTACGGCGGATATCGCTGATCCGGCGTTCACACCGCAGAGCGCCGACTCGTCCTGGCTATCCGCTCGCCCAAGCTCCGTGGCTCGGCCTCGTCGGCGTGTATCGGCAGTTCCAGCGGTAGGGCGGCGGACCGGAATCCGACCGGTCACTGTGCGAGGCCGCGTGCGATGACCAGTCGCTGAATCTGGTTGGTGCCCTCGAAGATTTGCGTGATCTTGGCTTCGCGCATATACCGCTCGACCCGGAAGTCGCGGGTATAGCCGTAGCCACCGAGTACCTGAACAGCGTCGGTCGTAACCTTCATGGCCGCATCGGTGGCGATCAGTTTGGCCACACTCGCCTGGCGTGAGTACGCCAGCCCCGCATCGCGTCGCCGCGCGGCATCGAGATAGGTGGCGCGGGCCGAGTCGACCGCGGCGGCCATATCGGCCAGCAGGAACCCCAGACCCTGGTGGTCGATGATCGGCTTGCCGAATGCCGTGCGCTCTTTGGCATAGGCGACGGCTTCGTCGAGCGCGGCCTGGGCCAGTCCGGTCGCGACCGCGGCAATGCCGAGTCGGCCGGAATCCAGTGCGCTCAAAGCGATTTGGAGGCCCTGCCCCTCTGTACCGATCCGTCGCTCGACGGGCAGGAACGCGTCGTCGTAGTGCGCGGTCGTGGTGGGCACCGCATGCAGCCCCATCTTCTGCTCGGGCTTGCCGAAAGTCAGGCCGGTGGTCGCACGCGGCACCAGGAAGCAGGAGATGCCGCGCGACCCCTCGCCCGTGCGCGCGAAAACGTTGTAGAAGTCGGCGATGCCGCCATGGGTGATCCAGGCCTTGGTGCCGTTGACGAGATATCCGCCGTCAACGGGAGCGGCCTTGCATGCCACTGCGGCGGCATCCGACCCGGCCTGCGGCTCGGACAGACTGTACGCGCCGATCGTATTGCCGCCCAACATCTCCGGCAGCCAGCGCTGCTTCTGCTCCTCGGTGCCGAAGGCCAGTAGCGGATGACAGGCCAGGCTGTGCACGCTGACCGCCACCGCGATCGCCGCCCACCGCGCCGCGATCTCCTCGAGAACCTGCAGGTACACCTCGTACGGCTGGCCACCGCCGCCCCATTCGACCGGATACGGCAGGCTCAGCAATCCGGCCTCCCCCAGCGTGGCGAACACACCGCCGGGATAGGTCTCGGCCCGTTCGTGTTCATCGACGATCGGCGTCAGGACTTTGTCGGCGATGTCTCGGGCGAGCTGGATCAATTCCCGGGCTTCGGTGGTGGGCAGCAGACGTTCGACGGCCACAAGACTCCTCGCCTACGAATAACAGTACTGAATTACCGATCACAGTACTGTGCGCACCCCAGTACTGCAAGTGCCTTACCAGTACTATTCGCTGATATGGAGCAGCTCGCGCGCGCAGGATTCGCCACCCGGCGGCGTACCGAACTCTTCGACGCGCTGGTCGATCTGTTTCTGACCGAGGGATTCGCACATCTGACCCTCGACGAGATCGCCGCGCGGCTGCGCTGCTCCAAATCGACCCTCTACACCCTCGCGGGCAGTAAGGAACAGCTGGTCCGGGCCGCCACCGTGCACTTCTTCCGCCGCGCCACCGACGATGTGGAGACCGGCATCGCGCCGATCACCGATGCCCGTGAGCGCATCACCGCCTACCTGTCCGCGGTCGGTACCGCCCTGGCCGCCGCCTCCGACCGGTTCATGGCCGACCTGAGCGGTTTCGCGCCCGCACGGGAGATCTACGAGAAGAACACCAGGATCGCCGCCCGACGGGTCCGCGAACTCATCGATGAAGGCGTCGCGGCGGGTGAATTCCGTGACGTCCACGCCGCCTTCGCCGCCGATATGGCCGCGACCATGATGGTCCGCATCCAGCAGGGTGGAGTGCGCGAGCACACCGGACTAGACGATGCCGATGCCTACCGCGAGTTGGCCGCCATCCTCACCGCGGGCATCAGCGCCTAGCCTCACCCAGGGCTGCCACAGCCGCTCCACCGACACCACCACTCGCTCGATATTCGAAAGGCGAGGGCGCACAAGGGATCTGGATCTGCGACTACTGCGCCAAAAGCATCGACATCGCTACCACCATCGCGCCACGCCTGCGCTGACCCGCGCGCCTTGTCGTCAGTGCCGCGGACAACCCGATGCCGCCGCCGGATCCACGCCCGATCCGAATCTCGTTGCCCAGCAATCGGATCCGGCATCACGGGAGCGGAGGCAACCTCGTTGACGCGCTTGTCGGCGATCGAATGCTTTCTCCGACTGGGTCAGCCGCAGCACGAGAGCGTCAGCCGCGGGCGTTGGTGACGACCGGCACCAGATACCCGCGTGCGAACTCGGCGAGCTCGTCGTCGGACCGCAGCGGTGTCGTGCCGTGCGGGGCGAGGATGAGGGAATGGACTACGCGGCAGACGATTTCAGCGCGGGTCATCAGGTCGTCGGAGTCGGCGAGTAGTCCGCACCGGACCGCGCGTTCGAGCGTGGTGGCGGTTGCGGTGACGCACATGGCGAAGGTGGTGGCGCCGTCGACCGTGAGTTTCATGATCACTCGCTCGGGTTCGATCGCCAGCATCCGTTCGACCATGGGATGCGTGCGCCAGCGCGTGACGACCGTGACGAATATGTCGGCGACGAGATCGTCGATGCTGTCGTGCCGTTCGGGCATTGCGGCGAGTTCCGTGAGCAGCGTCGCGACTTCGCGACTGATCACGGCCTGTACCAGATCATCGCGTGAGCCCACCCGCCGGTAGACCGTGACACGATCCACCCCGGCCTGCCGGGCGACGTCCTCGATCGTCGTCTTCTTGACGCCGACCTTCGCGAACTGCACGAGGGCGGCGTCGAGGATCCGCGTCTCGAGATCGTCCGCATCATCGCGGCTCAGGGCTGCTTTCGACGCCGTCTTCACTCGTTCGACGCTAGCAGACAACACCGGTCGTGCAACAATCCAAGCAAAAATGTTGCCGCAACATTGCAATGAAATTTGTGGCGCTGTACGGTCTGGGCATGGCTGACACCGCTGGCGCGACGAAGCGCACCTACGGCGACGACGCGCATGCGATCAATGCACGCGATGTCCATTTCGAGTTCGATTCCGTGCCTATGCACTACATCCCCGGCGAGGTGCTGGCCACCCACATCGTCAACGTCATGCATCTGGTGCTGCCCGAGGGTGAGCGAGCCATGGCGCAGGCCCTGTCCGAGGCACTGCCGCATATCCACGACGAGCGGCTGCGGGAGGAAGTGATCGGGTTCGTCGGGCAGGAGACCATGCACGCCAACAGCCATGAGGCCGCGCGAATACATCTGCTGTCCACCGGCCTGGACGTGGATTCGTATGTCCGCAAGGTGGCGTGGCTGGTCGACCGCGTTCTCGGTGATCACGGCCTGACCGGACGAGCGAAGGACGAATGGCTCAAGGAACGCCTCGGCCTGTTCGCCGGGATGGAGCACTACACCGCCGTGCTCGGCGAATGGCTGCTCAACGCGGATATTCTCGAGGAGAAGGGCATGCATCCGGCCATGCTGGATCTGGTCCGCTGGCACGGTGCGGAGGAGGTCGAGCACCGCAGCGTGGTCTACGACGCGTTCATGTACGTCGACGGCAGCTACGCACGCCGGGCACGGACCGCGATCCTGGCGAGCCTGACCCTGCTGCCGCTGTTCATCGTGTCGACGGCGTACATGTACCGAAAGGATCCGGAGGCCGATAAGGGCAAATTCTGGTTGCGACAGTTCGCCAGTGCCACCCGCCGCGGCGTGATCCCCAGTTGGACAGTGTTCCTCACCGAGATCCCCCGCTATCTGCGGCCCGGCTTCCACCCCTCGCAGCTGGGTCCGATGGACAAAGCGCTGCGGTATCTCGGACACTCACCGGCCGCACGGGCGGTGGGTCACTGATGGACAAGCCTGCCGATGCCGCACCGGTGAGTCTGCGGATGCTCAACGGGATCATGGACGCCTACAAGAGCGTCTTCGTCAAAGGCGGCGCCGCGCCGCTGCTTTCGCGACCGAAGCCGGTGCGGCGCACGGGATTCGAGCTGGACGTGCGCGTCGAGAGCATCGAACGCCAGACAGCCGATGTGGTGAGTCTGACCCTGCGCACGGCAGCGGGTGGCCCGCTGCCGACATGGCGGCCGGGTTCTCATGTGGATGTATTTCTGCCCACCGGACGGCAGCGGCAGTATTCGCTGTGCGGTGACCCGTCGGATCGCTTCCGCTATCGGATCGCGGTGCGCCTCATCCCGGACGGCGGCGGAGGCTCCCGGGAGGTACACGAGACGCTGCGCGCCGATGACCGGCTCCGCATTCGAGGCCCCCGCAACGCATTCACCTTCGTCGACGCCCCGTCATATCTGTTCCTCGCCGGTGGCATCGGCATCACACCGATCCTGCCGATGGTCAAGGCGGCGGGCGCCCGCGGGCGGCTGGTGTACCTCGGCCGTTCGCGCGACACCATGCCGTTCCTGCAGGAGTTGCCCGGCGCGGATATCCGTCCCGACGACGAATTCGGTGTCACAGATGTCGCCGAAATCATTGCTGGCGCGGAGCCCGGTGCGGCCGTCTACGTCTGCGGACCGCCGCCGATGCTGGCGGCGGCGCAGCGCTGCATGTTCGAGCTGAATCCGAGCGGGTCGCTGCACACCGAGCGATTCTCGGCGCTACCGGTCATCGATGGCCGCGCATTCGATATCTCCCTCGCGCGCACCGGCGGCACCGTTCGCGTCGCCGCGGACGAGACCGCACTGACCGCGCTGCGCCGCCGGCTCCCGGATATCGCCTACTCCTGCCAGCAGGGTTTCTGCGGCACCTGCAAGGTCGGCGTCGCCGCCGGCCCCGTCGAGCACCGCGACCGCCTGCTCACCGAATCCGAACGAGCCGATCACATGCTGGCCTGCGTATCGCGCGCCGCCGGCGACGCGCTCGTACTCGACCTCTGAACGGCCGGAGACCAACTGATGGCTACATCGATGAAAACCCCTGGAGCAGTGACAACGTTCGAGGTGCGCAATCCGGCCACCCGCACGACGGTAGGCCACTACCCCATCCACCGGCAGACCGAAGTCGACCATGCTGTCGCCACCGCGCACCAAGCGGGAATCTGGTGGGCGGCACTCGGATTCACCGAGCGCGGTCGACGACTCGACGCCTGGCGCGCCGAAATCGCCAAGGGCCGTGACGAATTGGCCCGGATCATCCACGAAGAAATGGGCAAGCCGGTCTCGGACGCGAAACTGGAGATCGCCATGGCGCTCGAACATCTGCGTTGGGCCGCGCACAACGCTGAGCGTGTGCTCGGCCGCCGCGGCGTGCGGTCGAGCCTGCTCACGCTGAACCATGCCGCGCAGGTCGAATACCGGCCCTTCGGCGTGGTCGGGGTGATCGGCCCGTGGAACTACCCGGTCTTCACACCGCTCGGCTCGGTGTCGTTCGCGTTGGCCGCTGGGAACGCCGTGGTGTTCAAGCCGAGCGAGTACACGCCCGGTGTGGGAGTGTGGCTCGCCGATGCCTTCGCCCGCACCACTGCGGAGCGACCGGTGCTGCAGGTGGTCACCGGTCTCGGTGAGACCGGAAACGCGCTGTGCCGCAGCAGGGTCGGCAAGATCGGGTTCACCGGTTCCACGGCCACCGGCAAGAAGGTCATGGCGGCCTGTGCCGAGAATCTGACCCCGGTGCTGATGGAGTGCGGCGGCAAGGACGCGCTCGTCGTCGATGCCGATGCCGATCTGGACGCGGCCGCCGAGGCCGCGATGTGGGGCGGGTTCTCAAATGCGGGCCAAACATGCCTCGCTGTGGAGCGCGTCTACGTGCACGCCCACGTATACGACGCTTTCGTCGAGAAACTGGTGACGCTCGCGAGCACGATCGACGCCGGTCGGCCCGAATCCAAGGTCGGACCGATCACCATGCCCAAGCAACTCGACGTCATCCGACACCATCTCGAGGACGCGATCACTCGGGGCGCCCGCATCCTGCTCGGTGGAATCGACACTGTGCCCGGGCAATTCGTACAGCCCACGATCCTGGCCGATGTGCCCGACGATGCCGCGGCCATTACCGAGGAGACCTTCGGCCCGACACTCACGGTCACCCGCGTGCGCGATATGGACGAAGCGATCGAGAAGGTGAACGCGGGCGCCTACGGCTTGGGCGGCACCGTGTTCTCGCGGCACAACGGCCGCGCCATCGCGGATCGCATTCGCGCCGGCGGCGTTTCGATCAACTCGTTCGTCACCCATGCCACCATCCCGACGCTGCCGCTCGGTGGAGTCGGCGACTCCGGGTTCGGCCGGGTACACGGACCCGATGGGCTCAAGGAATTCACCTACGCCAAAGCGACCACCAGGCAGCTGTTTCCATCGCCGCTGCCACTGACCACCTTCCGGCGCACCACCCGGGTAGACGCGGTAGCCGACCGGCTGGTGGCACTGCTGCATGCAAGGAGCCGATAAATGAACGCGGAACACACCCATATCGCGGTCGTCGGCGCGGGATTCGGCGGTATCGGGCTCGCGGTGAAACTGCGGGAGGCCGGATTCGAGGATTTCGTCATCCTGGAACGCGCCGACGATCTGGGCGGAACTTGGCGCGCCAATACCTATCCGGGTTGCGCCTGCGACGTTCCCTCGCAGTTGTACAGCTACTCGTTCGCGCCCAATCCGGACTGGTCGCGCACCTACGGGAAGCAGACCGAGATCCTCGAATACCTCCGGTCGGTGGCCGTCGACCACGATGTGGTCCGCTTCATTCGCTTCGGCGCGGAGGTGCTCGACGCCCGCTGGGACGAGACCGCATCGCTGTGGCGCATCGAGACAACGGAGGGTTCGCGCACCGCGGACTTCCTCGTATCGGCGGCGGGAATCTTCGCCGAGGCGAAGTATCCCGACCTGCCGGGTCTGGACACCTTCGCGGGCAACAGCTTTCACTCGCTGCACTGGGACCACGACCACGATCTCACCGGCGAGCGCGTCGCGGTCATCGGCACCGGAGCCTCCGCTGTGCAGTTCGTTCCCGAAATCCAGCCCCGGGTCGGCAAACTGCTGCTGTTCCAGCGGTCCGCGCCGTGGATCGTGCCGCGCATGGATCGCAGGACACTGCCCGCCGAGCGGTATCTGCTGCGCAGTGTCCCCTTGGCACAGAAGGCCGTTCGTGGTCTGTGGTACTCGGCCATCGAGGCTTTCGGACTGATCTCGCTGGTGGACCAGCGCTTCCGGCATCCCTACGAGGGGCTGGCACGGCTGCAGCTGTTGCGGCAAGTGCGAAACCCGCTGTTGCGCAGGACCTTGACGCCAGACTACGTGATCGGCTGCAAGCGCGCGATCTTCTCCGACGCGTATCTGCCCGCGCTCGACCGGCCCAATGTCGAGGTCGTCACGCAGGGTATCGCCGAGGTGCGTCCGCATTCGATCGTGCTGCGCGACGGCACCGAACACGAAGTCGACACCATAATCCACGGCACCGGATTCACCTCGATTCCCACCGCCTACGAACGGCTCATCGGCCGGGACGGGATCTCGCTCGCCGAGCTCTATCACAAGCAACCGCAGAGCTACCTCGGTGCGGCCGTCGCGGGATTTCCCAATTTCTTCTGCACGCTCGGTCCCTTCGGTGCGGCCGGAAACCAGTCGGCCATCTACATGATCGAATCGCAGATCGCCTACATCGTCGATGCTCTGAAATCGGTGCGCCGCAACGGAGTTCGCCGCGTCGAGGTGCGTCCGGGAGCCCAGGAGCAATTCCTCGCCGAAATGGCACAGCGCAGTTCGACCAGTGTCTGGCTCACCGGTGGCTGCACGAGCTACTACACCACACCCGACGGGCTCAATGCCGGGCTGTATCCGAACTGGAGTTTCGAATACCGACGTCGCACACGCGCTTTCGACGCCGACGCTTACGAGGTGACCAAATGACGATCGGGGTAATGCCGGGCCGCTACGACGTGGACGGCAAAGTCGCGTTGATCACGGGCGCCGCCCAGGGGATCGGCCGTGAACTGGCGGACGTTCTCCACGCCCGCGGCGCATCGGTCGTGCTGGTCGATATCGACGGGGAGGGCGTCGCCGCCGCCGCGACTGCCCTCGGCCCGCGCGCCCTGCCGCTCGCTGCCGATGTGGCGGATCGAGACGCCATGCGCCAGGTGGTCGCGGACGCTGTCGATCACTTCGGGTGTCTGAACGTGGTGGTGGCCAACGCCGGTGTGGTGCCGCGCCCCGCCACCCTGCGCACACTCGAGGGCCGGGACTTCGACCGCGTCATCGATATCAACCTGACCGGCGTATTCAACACCGTGCGCCCGGCACTCGATCACATAGTCACCGCCCGCGGCCATGTCGTGGTGGTGTCCTCGTGCGCAGCTTTCGCACCGGGGATGGCGGGTGCGCCCTACATGATCAGCAAAGCGGGCGTGGAGCAGTTGGGACGGGCACTGCGCGTGGAGCTTTCACCGTTCGGCGCGACCGCGGGTATCGCCTATTTCGGCATTGTCGACACCGCTATGACCCATGACACCCTCGACGGTGACGATCTCGGTCGCGCCCTCGACGATCTGCTCCCGTGGCCACTGAACCGACGGATCACCGCGGCACAGGCCGCGCAGTCGGTGGCCGACGGTATCGAACGACGCGCTCCGCGCACCATCGCACCCGCGACCGGCTGGAGCGCGTACGCGCTGCTGCGCGGAGCGGTGAACGCGGTGCTCGACACCCGCCTCACCCGCGACGCGCGCGTGCACGACCTGGTGCGCGCGGTGGAAGCGCGGGTCCGGATATGAGCGCCGAACCCGCGTCCCGCCGGGCTCGCGCTCTACGGCAGATCTCGAGTCACACTCTGCGTCCGCTGCTGGCCGCCCTGCCGGTCAACACGCACACGCTACCGGCGGCTCGGAAAGCTATCGACCAGGTAATGCGTGCGGTCGCGCCGGTGCTGAACGGCACGGCGATCGAGGCCGTCGAGGACGGTCCGGTTCGCGCCGAGTGGGTGCGCGGTCCGCGCGCGACCCGCGACGATGCCGCCATCCTGTATGTGCACGGCGGCGGTTTCATCACCGGATCCGCACGCTCGTATCGCGGCGTCACCTCACGGCTTTCCACCGCGACCCGGCTGCCCGTGTTAGCGGTGGACTACCGGCTGGCTCCCGAAAATACCTACACCGCAGCGGCATCCGATGTCTCAAAGGCCTATCGTCTACTGCGCGAACAGGGATTCACCCCGGACCGGATAGTTATCGCGGGCGACTCCGCGGGCGGCTACCTGGCCACCGATTTCGTGATCGACAGCGCCGATCGCGGTCGTAGGTGCGCGGCTGCCCTGCTTTTGTTCTCGCCCATGGCCGACCTGGCACTGGAACTCGCACACCGCAGCGCTCGCCGCGATGCCCTGTTCGACCTGGCCACCGCGCACGCCGCCATCGCCCACCTGACCGACGCGCCGCGGCAACTGCGTCCCCGCTCGGGAACGCCATTGCCGCCCACGCTGATTCATGCCAGCAGGGATGAACTCTTCGCCGCCGACGCGATCGCGCTCACCGACCGCCTCAGCGCTGCGGGCGCACCCTGCGACCTGCGCTTGTGGCCCGACCAAATGCACGTCTTCCACACTCTCGCGGCGCTGGTGCCCGAATCCCGAACCGCATACCGCGCATCGGGCCGGTTCGTCATCGAGTCCCTCGAACCCTCCGCCGCACAGGCAATCTGAAAGAAGCACGCTATGCGCCCCGATACCCTCTGCGCCGCCTTCCAGCACACCGCCGCCATCGATCCCGACGCTGTCGCGGTGCGCACTGTGGGCGGCACCCAGGAACTCACCTGGGGTGAATACGCCGCCCAGGTGCGCCGCATCGCCGCCGGCTTCGCCGCGCTCGGCATCGGCCGCGATGACACCGTGGCCCTGATGATGGGCAACCGGGTGGAGTTCTACCCGATCGACGTCGGCGCGCTGCACGCTGGAGCCACGTCCTTCTCCATCTACAACACACTGCCGCCTGAGGCGATCGCCCATGTGCTCAGCAATGCGGGGGCGTCGGCGGTGGTGTGCGAGGCGCAATACCTCGACCGCATCCGGCGCTCCGGCGCGGCCCCCGCGCACATTGTCGTACTGGACGGCGACCCGGTCGAGGGCACAATGACCCTCCAGGAGCTGCAGACGCTCGGGACCAGCGACTTCGATTTCGAGAAGTCCTGGAAAGACACGAAGCCCGACGACGTTGCCACCCTCATCTACACCTCCGGCACCACCGGCAACCCCAAGGGCGTCGAAACCACCCACGCCAATCTGCTGTTCGAGGCCTCCGCGTTGGCCCAGGTACTGCCGATCGAATTCGGCGACCGGATCACCTCGTTCATGCCCTCGGCCCATATCGCCGACCGGTTGACCGCGCTCTACCTGCAGATCGTGTTCGGCACGCAGGTGACGGTGGTGGCCGAACCCGCACTCATCGCGGCCGCGCTGCCGGACTGCCGCCCGACCATCTGGGGTGCGGTACCGCGGGTGTGGGAGAAGCTGAAGGCCGCAATAGAACTCGGCGTCGCCGACGAACCCGCTCCCATGCGTGCCGCGGCCATGCGCTGGGCCCTCGACACCGCACGCAAGCGCATGGACCTGCTGCGCGCCGGAGAGCCCGTTCCGGCCGACCTGACCGCCGAATTCGAGAAGGCCGATGCCACTGTGCTGTCGGCGCTACGCGCGAAACTCGGCTTCGACGAGCTGAAATGGGCCGTCTCCGGCGCGGCGCCGATCCCCGCCGACACCCTCGCCTTCTTCGCCGCACTCGGACTGCCCATCTCCGAAATCTGGGGCATGTCCGAACTCACCTGCATCGCCAGCGTATCCCCGTATGCCCCGACTGAACTCGGCACCGTCGGGCGTCTCGTACCGGGTATGCAGATGCGGCTCGCGGACGACGGTGAGCTGTTCGTGCGCGGTCCGCTGGTCATGAAGGGGTACCGCGCCGAACCGGAGAAGACGGCCGAAGCCATCGACGGCGACGGCTGGCTCGCCACCGGCGATGTGATGACCTGCGATGACAACGGCTGTTTGCGCGTCGTCGATCGCAAGAAGGAACTCATCATCAATGCGTCCGGAAAGAATATGTCTCCCGCCAATATCGAGAACGCGGTACGCGCGGCCTCCGGTCTGATCGGAACCGTCGTCGCGGTCGGCGACGCACTCCCCTATGTCACCGCACTGGTGACACTGGATCCGGACACCGCGGCGAGTTTCGCCGCCGAGCACGGACTGCCGGTCACCGCCGACGTACTCGTCGGGCATCCGGACATCATCGAACGGGTCTGCGCCGCCATCGATTCCGCCAACCAGGTCCTTTCCCGCGTCGAGCAGATCAAACGCTTCCGGCTGCTGCCGACCTTCTGGGAACCCGGCGGCACCGAACTCACCCTCACCATGAAGCTGCGGCGCAAACCCATCGCCGAGATGTACGCCGCCGACATCGAACTGCTCTACACCGACCCGCAGCCCGCCGGTGTGCACACCCCCACCATGAGGGAGACCGTCTCCCGCTGACTCGCTGGTTCCCCTCGCCGACAGCGACGACACCCTCATCCAGAACGGCCCGATCCGCTTCCGCCACAGCGTGATCGTGCCCGCCGAACCCGAACGCGTCTGGCAAGTGCTCACCGCCGCCGACGCCCTGGTCTCCTGGGCTCGCGGCATCACCGGCGTCGACTGGATCACACCGCGCCCCTTCGGTATCGGCACCCGTCGCGAGGTCACCGTCGGCCGCGACGCCGCCGCACTACGGGAACGCTTCTACCGCTGGGACGTCCGTTCGCGGCCGGTGGCGAGCGCCCTGGCACCCGCGAGCGGTGCGAGGTGGAGCGGGCGGGTTACTAGCGCTCTGCCGTTCCCCCGCCGTTGTCGCGGGTTTCGATAGCCTTGACGGTCTTGTCGAGGGCCTGTTTCAGGACGCGTTTGCCGACGGTCCCGACCACGACTCCGAGGACCCGGCCCTTGAGGTTCTTGCCCTCGCGCACCACGACCACATCCACGTCGGTCTTCCCGTCGGTCCTGCGCGTGAAGGTATAGGTGTGACCCGAGTGGCCGCCCCATACGTTCGAGTCGGTGGTGGTCATGACGACGCGGTCGGGATTCGACCAGTCGTAGTGCAGGCGTTCCCAGATGCCGCGCGAGCCCTCCGTGACGTCGGCATCACGTCGGCCCTGGTCGTGCACCTCGAGATACGCGTCGGCGCTGTTGCCGAACACCTGCGAGCGGCCCGGCCCGAAATCGGTCAGCGCCGCCACGAACTGCTCCGGTGTCGAGGTCGTGGTCTCTTTGAAGTGGAGGGTAGACATCGTTGCTCCTTTGCTTCGGGGGTGACGGGTCGCGGTTCGATCCAGGAGGTGAGAACTATCCGAGCGAGGTCCTCCTCGGGGTATTCGCGCACGCCGTAGAGCACGCCGGCACCCGCCGTCGGCACCATCCGCCGGAGTCGATTCGGCGAATCGATCGCCCTCGACGTGCGCGGTGTTCTATTTATGGTGTTCCTATTCATGAAGCATGAGCTTCGGCACATGCCTGCGCAAGGCCGTCGACGAGCGCATCGAGCCCAGCCTGCGAGGAGGCCACCGTCAGGGGGCGGTCGGCCGTCGTGCCGGTCAGCGGTCGGCGGTTGTCGAATCTCCTCCCGCGCTCCACGGATCGGGGGTCGACGCGTCGAAGCCGTATCGGAGGCACGGATCCGAATGGCGGCGGCCCCTCCCTTGCACGGTGGAATCGAACTTTACGAATGCCACTATGGTCCGCAACCGGATGTCCGTCATGGGACCGAAGTCCCTAGCCCGGGTGACCTCGGGCCACACTCCCCAGCGACCGGACTCAGCGTGACGCGGCAAGCACCGCATCAGTGGCCGCCGCATCGCCGACCGTAATCCTGATACCCGTGCCGTAATCCTTGACCGCTATGCCGTCCCGCGCGAAAGCCGTACGGAGCCGGTCGATTTCGGTGGCACGGCAGCGACCGAGGTACACGAAATTCGCCGTACTCGTCGGCACCGCGAAGCCGAGTGTGCGCAACCCCTCGGTGAGCCGACCGCATTCGCGGGCGATCTCGGCGGTGCGCACCGCCAATTCCGCCTGGGCGTCATAACATGCCCGCACCCCGGTCTCGGCCAGCGCGGTCACCCCGAACGGCAACTGCCACCGTCGAATTCGCGCGATCATCGGGACCGCCCCGATCCCATACCCGACCCGCGGCGCCGACAACCCGTGCGCCTTCGAGAAGGTCCGCGTCACAACCAGATTCGGATACCGCGCCAACAGACCAACCGTGTCCACCCGATCTGCCACGGCGACGAAGTCGATGTACGCCTCGTCGAGCACGACTGTGACCGACGGATCGATCCGAGCGAGAAACCCTTCGAGTTCGGCCTGCGCTATACAGGTGCCGGTCGGATTGTGCGGACTGCACAGCACAACCACCCGCGTGCGCGCATCGAAGGCATCGCCCATCGCGTCGAGATCCTGATGGCCGTCCGCGGTGAGCGGAATCTGCACCGCCCGGCCGCCGATGGTCTCGGTCAGCAACGGAAATCCGTCGAAGGTCGGCGTCGCCATCACGACGCCGTCGCCGGGCGCGACGAACTCCCGCAGGACATACGCGATGACCCCGGTGGCACCCGCTCCGACCACTATCTGGTCGGGCGGCACGCCGAGCCGTTCGGCGATCATTCCGGGCAGCCTGCGCGGCAGGTATTCCGGATACCGGTTGGCCGCCATCCGCGCGCCTTGCAGCGCGGCACGCACGGATGGTAAAGGACCATAAGGGTTTTCGTGGAGCGCGAGCCGATGCTCCAGTTCCGAGGTCGGCGACATATCGAATCCCTCGCTCAGCGTCGATGAGTGCGCCCGCACGACTATTCGTGCGGGCGCTCGATTCGAACGGATACTCGGGCGGTCGCTAGAGCACGGTATTCATGATCGTGCCCGCACTGGTGGCGACCGCGCCACCGGCCATCGCACTGGCAATCATCTTCGGCGACTGCAGCCCGCCTCCGGACCATTTCTCCCAGGCGAACCGTCCGCCGCCATAGGTAATGGCGGTAACCCCGGACAACTGAATCAGCCAGGTGAAATACCGGCCCATTTGCATCAGTTTGTCCGCCACCGGCGGCGCCTCCGGTTCCGGATTACTGACCTCGGCTAGCACAGTGTCGTGTAACGCGGCGAGAATCATGCTCACTTCATGCTCCTTGTCGCATGCCGGTGCTGGGAAAGAACAGACTTCGCAATGAACGGCTGCAGCGCGTTGACCTCATGATTCAACATCATCAAGATCACGTGATGCAGCCGACACACCGGATTCGATCCCCTAATGCAGTCCGAATCCCGGCATGCCGGACGTTCGCCACCCCTATCCTGAGCGAGGAAAATTCGACGGAGCAGGCCGCCGACCGTGGGTGGCTCGGCGGTTGCGGGCACCCGACGGCCCGTCCGCCACAGGAGGGAATCGTCATGCGGGATAGCAGGGCTGAAACCGCCACCGGATTGCCGACCAAAATCGACACGAGTGTGGCGCATGAAGCTCGTGTTTACGATTATTGGCTCGGCGGAAAGGATAATTACCCGGCCGATCGGGCACTCGGCGACGCGATAGCCACCCATATTCCGGCAATCCGCAGTATGGCCCGCGCCAACCGGGCCTTCCTCGGCCGCGCGGTGCGCTACATCGTCGATGCGGGCGTCACCCAGTTCCTCGATATCGGCACCGGAATCCCCACCGCGGGCAATACCCATGAAATCGCCCAGGGCATCGCATCGGATGCGCGCGTGGTCTATGTGGACAACGACCCCATCGTCCTCGCGCACGCGCGGGCACTCATGTCCAGCACCCGTGAGGGCAAAACGGCCGTTATTCATGCGGATCTGCACGATCCGGCCTCGATATTGCGCAATCCGTCCCTGACCGCGACCCTGGACCTGAACCGTTCGGTCGCCGTCATGCTGGTCGCGATCATGATGTATTTCCGCGACAGCGACGGTCCGCACGCCATCATCGAGAACCTGCTGGAATCGGTTCCCGCCGGCAGCTTTATCGTGATCACCCATCCCACCGCCGATTTCGACGCCCGCGCCATGGCCAGGGTGGTGGCCTCGGCCGAATCCGCAGGCATCACCTTCAATCCGCGCAGCCGCGCCGAAACCGAAACCCTGTTCGCCGGAACCGAAATCGTCGAACCGGGCGTTGTCCCCGTCGTCACCTGGCATCCGGAGTTGATCGGCGACCAATCGGGTCGCATGCAAGCCATTCCGGCGGATCCGGAGTCCGCGTGGTACTGGGCGGGCGTGGGACGCAAGGCCTGACGTTTGGGTCTGTGCCCGTCGGCAACTCCACCCATGAGGTGATCGATCATGGTCAACGATCTGGAGAAGCGATGGACGGCGGACGAGCAGACCTTTCGCCGGGTGGCGATCTATGTGGCGGCGGTGCTCGCGGTGGCCGCGGTGGTCTTCGTGATCACCGCGATATGGGCGGCCGAACGGACGGCCTGCGCGGCCGCGGAGACGATGCTCTGTGACACCACGGCGAAAACCGCGATCCTGATCGGTCCGACCGTGGTGTTGATGCTCGGCGGTATCTGCGCCTTCGTGCAGACCTATCGCGTGTGGCGGCGCGGCCGGAGTTGGCCGATCTGGCAGGGCGCGGGCTGGTTCCTGTTCACCATGATGATCGTCTACCTGGGCATCGGCGGCGGCAGCGTCGCCGGCTGAGCCGCAGGCGACGACCAGGGGTGACGTGACGCACAGCCAATTTGGTTGTGCACAATTTAATTGTCCACTACTGTTATGGACATGACCGATCACCTCACCCTCGACGAGCAGCTGTGCTTCCGGCTCTATGCCGCGTCCCGGGCGATGACGGCGGTCTATCGCCCGAAGCTGGAGCGCCTCGGGCTCACCTATCCGCAGTACCTTGTGATGTTGGCATTGTGGGAACGTGACGGTCGCAGCGTCGGCGACCTCTGCGAAGCACTGCTACTCGACTCCGGAACACTGTCGCCACTGCTCAAGCGGTTGGAGGCGGCAGGCCTGGTCGAACGGCGCCGGGCAGCGGCGGACGAACGTCGCGTCGATATCCAACTCACCGAACGCGGCCGCGAACTGCGGTCCGAAGCCCGTTGTCTACCAACGGAAATGGGTGAGGCCAGCGGCCTGACCCCCGACGAATTCATCGTCCTGCGCGAAACCCTTCGGCGACTTGCCGATGCGCTGATGTCCCACCCCTGATCGAAAGAGAGTCAGACATGACCACCCTGTACACCGCCGAAGCCCTCGCGACCGGCGACGGACGCAACGGCCACGCCCGCACCTCCGACGGCAAGCTCGACGTCGCACTGGATATCCCCAAGGAGATGGGCGGCAGCGGCGTGGGCACCAACCCGGAACAGCTCTTCGCGGCGGGCTACGCGGCCTGCTTCCACAGCGCGCTGCGCATGGTCGGCAAGCGCGAAGGCGCGAATGTCGACGATTCCGCCGTCGGCGCGAAGGTCGGCATCGGCTCGAACGACGAGGGCGGCTTCGAGCTGACCGTCATCCTCGAGATCTCGCTGCCGCACCTGTCCCCCGCCGACGCGCAGACCATCGCCGACAAGGCGCACCAGGTGTGCCCGTACTCGAACGCGACCCGCGGCAATATCGACGTCCAGGTCACCCTCGCCGACGACTGAGGAAAGGAATCCACCATGCGTGCCGTAGTCATCGAAAGTTTCGGCGAGCCGAAGGATGTGCTCACCACCGCACAGCAGCCGACGCCCGAACCCGGTGCCGGACAGGTGCGGATCGAGCTGATCCTCGCGCCCATTCACAACCACGACCTGGCGACCATTCGCGGGGTCTACGGCTACAAGCCGTCGCTACCCGCGATTCCGGGAACCGAGGCCGTTGGCCGGATCGATGCACTGGGATCGGAGGTGACCGGCCTGGAAGTCGGTCAGCGCGTGAGCATTTCCGGCATCCACAATGCGTGGGCCGAGTATTTCGTGGCCAAGGCGACCCAGGTGGTTCCGCTGCCGGACAGCATTTCCGATGAGACGGCGGCGCAATTGCTGGCGATGCCGCTCAGCTCACTGATGCTGCTGGAAGATCTGCAGGTTTCGCCGGGCGACTGGATTGCGATCAATGCCGCCAATGGCGCGGTCGGTCGCCTGGTGAATGTGCTTGCGCGGCAACGCGGTCTCAATGTGCTCAACCTGGTGCGCGGCCCGGCTTCCGTCAAGGCACTGCAGGAGTTGGGTTTCGAACCGGTCTTCGATACCGAATCCGAGGGCTGGCTCGACCGGGCAGTCGCGACGACGGCGGGTGCGCCGATCGTGCGCGCCGTTGACCAGGTCGGTGGGCGGGCCGCGGATGCGCTGCTTTCGCTGCTCGGCCAGGACGGTGAACTGATCTCGTTCGGTGCGCTGTCCGGTCAGCCGCTGTCCATCAATCCGGGTCCGCTGATCTTCAAACAGGCTGTGGTCAAGGGCTTCTGGGGTTCCAAGCGGGCCGAGCAGACCAGCAGCGAGGAGATGCGGCGCCTCATCGGTGAACTCGTCGGAATGGCGGCGACGGGTGCACTGCGCCTCGATGTCGAGGCCGTTTATCCGCTGGAGTCCGCCGCCGATGCCGCCGCCGCGAGCGAAACACCGGGCCGGTCGGCCAAGATCGTGCTGTCGCCGCAGCCGGTGTAATCCGATCCGGGTCCGCTATCCGACCCGCACCACGAGTTTGCCGAAGTTACGGCCCTCGAGCATGCCGATGAACGCCTCGGGTGCATGCTCGAGGCCGTCGACAATGTCCTCGCGGTAGCGGACCCGGTCCTCGGCGATCCAGCCGGACATCTCGTGCAGGAAGTCCCTGTACATCTCCCGGACGAATTCGGTCTGGATGAATCCGCGCACCGTGAGGCTCTTGGTCAGAATGCGACCGTAGAAGCCGGGCAGACGATCCGGTCCCTCGGGCGCGCCGGTCGCGTTGTAATTCGCGATGAGTCCGCAAACAGGTACGCGCGCATGGGTATTCAGTAGCGGATACACCGCGTCCGCCACCGCGCCACCGACATTCTCGAAATAGATATCGATGCCGTCGGGCACCGCGGCGCGCAGTTGATCTGCGAAATCCGGTGCGCGATGGTCGATTGCGGCTTCGAAGCCCAATTCTTCACGCACATAGGCGCATTTCTCCGGGCCGCCCGCAATGCCGATCGCCCGCACACCTTTGATACGGGCGATCTGGCCGACGGCGGAACCGACCGGGCCACTGGCCGCGGCGACTACCAGAGTCTCCCCCGCCTTCGGCTGCCCGATTTTCAACAGCCCGGAGTACGCCGTGAACCCCGGCATACCCAGCACACCCAGCGCGGTCGATATCGGCGCTTTGTCCGGATCCAGCTTGCGCAGCCCCGACGCGGCCGCGACCTGATGCGTCTGCCAGCCCGAATAGGCCTGCACCACATCACCTTTCACGATCGACGGAGCGCCGGATTCGAGCACCTCGGCGACAGTGCCGCCCACCATCACATCGCCGATCTCCACGGGCGCCGCATACGACCTGGCGGCACTCATCCGCCCGCGCATATACGGATCGAGGGATAAATACAGGGTGCGCAGCAGCACCTCGCCCTCGCCGGGCTCCGGAAGCGCCGCGGTCTCGATGCGGAAATTCGCCGGGGTGGGTGCGCCCTCCGGCCGGGATGCCAGCACAATCCTCGTCGACTCGACCATATGCTTTACCCTATCGCTGGCCACTCGGCGAAGCACGGAATCGCTAGGTTGGCTAATGGATATCGCGCTGCCACCGATAGAGGACTGTCGACTCCCCTGACGACAGTTCGCGGCTTCACCGACGTTCGTATTCGACTACGACCTGCTCAGGAGTTCAATTGGCACCGCAACTTCGCACCGCACGCCCCGCGCGGGCAGCACTCGCGTCGACCACCGCCGCACTGGCCTTGCTATTGAGCGCCGGCCTCGGCACCGCAACCGCTCGCCCCGTCGGTCCGATCGACGTCGGGGGCGCCATCGAGGTCGAATACGACCAGGTGGGCGGCCCCGGCGCGCTCGGCGACCCAACCGCACCGGAAGCCGATGCCGCCAACGGCGGCCGCTATCAGACCTTCGAACGCAATGCCGCGATCTATTGGCATCCCGATACCGGCGCCAATGCGGTCGGCGGCGCGATCCGCGACAAATGGCGTGACCTCGGCTTGGAGACGGGCGTGCTGCGCTACCCCGTCACCCGTCAGCAATCCACACCGTCGGGATCCGGTGCCTACAACATTTTTCAGGGCGGGTCCATCTATTGGTCACTCGGCACCGCCGCGCACCAGATCGGCGGCGCGATCCGCGATAAGTGGGCGGCCTATGGCTGGGAGAGCGGTGCGCTCGGGTTTCCGTTGACCGACGAGGCGGCCGCGCGCGCGGACAACGGGCGCTACAACCTGTTTCCGGGTGGCGCGATTTATTGGTCCCCGCGCACCAGTGCGCATGTCGTCTGGGGTGCGATCCGCGATCTGTGGGTTTCCAATGGCGCGGAATCCGGGCGGTACGGGTTCCCCACGGGCGAAGAATACGACTACGAGGGCGGGAAAGCACAGGACTTCCAAGGCGGTCGGATCACCTGGCAGCCCTGATGAAAACAGAACCTAGTCCTCGCCCAGCGCCTGCGTCCGGGCGCTGAGCGAACGGCCCAGCCCGGCCACCTCGGCGTCCATGTCAGGCAGCCACGCCGGGGTGGTCTTGCTGCCCGCCCACTCGGCGGAGGGCGTTTGCAGCAGCGGCCTCAGCCAACGCAGCACGCCGACCCAGGCGGGCACGTTGATCCGTCTGGCGCGCCGCTCGATTCCCCGCTCGAATCTGGCGGCGCACTGCTGCACCGAGGTCGTCTTGCGGATCGGTTTCGGCAGTGCGGCGAGCGCTCGCCCGACCGCGGGCAAGTCGGCGAAACTTTCCCGAACGAGCGGGGTATCGATCCAGGACATGTGCGCGGACCCGACATCGACGCCGCGGTGCGCGACCTCCAGCCGCAACGCGTTCGCGAAGTGCTCGATCCCGGCCTTGGAGGCGTCGTAGGCCGCCATACCCGGCATCGCCAGATAGGCCGCGAGGGAGGAGACGATCAGCACGTACCCGCGCCGCTCGATGACCGATGGCAGGGCGGCGCGGACGGTGTGGAAACAACCGACAAGGTTGACCTCGATCACCCGCCGGAAGGCGGCGGGGTCTACCGTCAGGACCGACCCATAGCTGGCGATTCCCGCGTTCGCGACGACGATGTCGATGCCGCCGAACCTCTCGATCCCCTGCGCTACCGCGGCCTGCATCGCGGTGAAGTCGCGCACGTCGGCGGAAATGGCCCAGACATGCTCGTCGCCGCCGAGTTCGGCCGCGAGTTCTCGCAGCCGGGGCGAGTCGATATCGATGAGCACGAGGTGCGCACCTTGCGCACGCAACCGCCGGGCGACCTCTGCGCCGATGCCGCTCGCGCCGCCGGTAATGAGTACGACCTTGCCGGTGAAGGCAGTCATGGTCCTGAATTCTAAACCGTCCGCTACCTGGCAGCATCCACATTGCCGGATCGTCACGGGTTCGCGACCTGGCACCAGGTGGGCCGTATTTGGGGAATGCGCCCGGGGGGACCGGTCAGCTAGCAAAACGGCGGGGCACTTGCCTTGCGTCCCACCGTATTTCGCTGACTACCCGATCAAGTCAGGTTTCCCTCGTAACACAGACTCGCGGTCCTCGACGACGGCCCCGGGGCACGGGAAATCGGGGTCGAAAGTCCAGTCCGAAATCGGGCCCGCGCGGCCTTCCAATAGAGCCCGCCGCTGCCGTCGGCGACCACTCGGTACATCGTCCGCGCCATCGACGAGCTGGCTGCCGACGCAATAGTCGGGTACTCGGTGCCGGGCTGGTGCGCACCCGCGCTGAACGGCCGGGCCGGGTGCGCGTACGCACCCGGATTCGGCACGGTACTCGGCCGGTTCGTCGCTCCGCCTTCGACCAGTGCACCGCGACTGTCGGCTTCGCAACGGGAGTCGCGGCCACCCGCGACAACGGTCGCGCCCTCAGCGTGCGCAGCGCCCGCCCACGGACAGGTGACACCCGAAACGGTACTCGCCGAGTGACCGGTCAGATCTGTCGTTACCAGGTAGAACGTCGATCGGCGATTTCGGTCAGCGCGCGATCACGCTGCTCGACGGGCAACTTTTCGGCGGCGGCGCGGATTACATCGATCGCGGATTCGGAGAGCACATCCAGCGTGGCGCGAAATTCCGCCCATAGATCGCATTCTGCGGTGGCCCAGAGCATTTCGACGAGCTTATCCTGAGAGGCCAGATCGACGAAGCGTTCCAGCTGTGCGGCGTCGTCGACTAGAAAGGCCGAGCGGACGAGTGCGGTGCCGTCGAGGGCCGCCTCGGTGGCGCGGGCCGACGTATCGGATATCGAGGCGACCAGCTCGCCCAGGGTGATCCAATCTTCGCGTGCGGCAAGCTCTTTGCCGACCGCGACAATGGTCGCCTCGGGCAGAGCGCCGTTGATGGCCGCGGCATGCCGCGGATCGAGCAGCGCGGATATGTCGGCGAGGAAATCGACCGGCAGTCGCTTGGCGACATCCACCGCGTGCGACGGGTCGAGCACGCCGGACATCCGGGCCGCGAGTAGCGCGCCGCGACTGCGCGCCACCATCTTCGCGGTAATCGCCGTCGGAATAACCTTTGATGCCTGGGCCACCCGCCGCAGTCCGGCTTCTTGTCCGGCCACGAACAGATCCGTGACCTGGCGCCGAAACGCGCGCAGATCCGCATCGGATACGTCGCCGAGATAGGCCAGCTGTTCGACCGGAACACCCAGTGTCCGTGCGAGTTTCAGCAATTGCGCCGTCGGGGCCGTCACAATCCGGCTGCCTTCTTGACCGGGCCGCGCAGGAAGCGCGGCAAGAAGTCGAGCATGCCGAAGGCCGCGGCCTTGAGTTCGCCCGCCTGCCGCCATCGGGCATCCTCGATCGCCTGGGCGAGTTCGGCTTGATGCTCCGAGCTCAGCGCGGCAATGCCAGGGGGTAGATCATCGGATATCAGTTCCGCCAGTGTGTGCTCTGCCATGGTTGCCTCCGTCGGGCGCATCGGCTCGTGATCAACATTGGGACGACTCGCGGCTGGGTGCGAGGAACAGCGCTGTTCGTGGTCATTGACGCCGGTGGCGCGCCGGTCCTACCGTCGGAGCATACGACCGAGTCGATCGGTCACGGGTGGATCGGTGGTCGCCATGGGTGTCGAGCGCACGGTGGATATCGCGGTGATAGGCGCCGGACTGGCCGGTTTGGCGGCGGCCCGCCAGTTGCGTCGCGCCGGATTCGATGCGCTGGTCGTCGAGGCGCGGGATCGGGTAGGTGGTCGCACACTGAACCACCCGATCGGGGACGGCAAGATCGTCGAGGTCGGCGGGCAGTGGATCGGGCCCGGTCAGGACCGGGTACTGGCGCTGATCGACGAATTGAGGCTGGAGACGTTTCCCACCTACACCGCCGGGCGGCATCTGTTCGAACATCGCGGGAAGCTGCGGCGCTATCGCGGTCGGATTCCGTTGATCGCCTCGGCCGCCCTGCTGGATGCCTACATCGGTCTGCAACGGTTGGATCGGATGTCGCGCGTGGTACCAGCGGACGCGCCGTGGTCGGCGGCGCGGGCGAAGCAGTGGGATACCGAGACCGTCGCGTCGTGGATGCGACGCAATCTGCATTCGGAGATCGGGCGCCGGGCCATCACGATGGTCTGCAAGGCGGTGTGGGCCGCCGATCCAGCCGACGTATCACTGCTGCATCTGCTGGCCTATCTCAATGCCGGTGGCGGTGTGGATTCGATGATCGAAACCGACGGTGGCGCACAGCAAACCCGCATCGTGGGTGGTTCGCAACGAATCTCGATGACGCTGGCGGAGCAGTTGGGCGAGCACGTACTGCTGAATACGCCGGTGCGCAAGATCGAGCAGTCCCAGGGTTCCGTAGTCGTGCACGGCGATGACACCCGGATTCTGGCCCGCCGCGTGATCGTGGCGATGAGCCCGGCCCTGGCAGGTCGGCTGGTGTACTCCCCTGCGCTACCCGCCGATCGTGACCAGCTCACTCAGCGTATGCCGAACGGCTCGGTCATCAAGACCATGGCCGTATACGACGCGCCCTTCTGGCGGGCGGATGGCTTGTCCGGACAGGTCACTGCTGCCACCGGACCGGTAAAGGTCACCTTCGACAACTCCCCGCCGGACGGGAACCCTGGCGTGCTGCTCGCCTTCCTGGAAGGCGGCGATGCCCGGCGACTCGGCCGCTTCCCCGTCGAGGAACGGCGCGATATCGTGATCTCCAGCCTCACAAGGTTTTTCGGCCCGGCAGCGGCCACCCCGATCGATTACATCGAGAAGGACTGGTCGGCCGACGAGTGGACCCGCGGCTGCTACGGAGCCTTCATGCCGCCCAATACCTGGACCGAATACGGCCCGGCCCTCCGCGCACCGATCGGCCGAATCCATTGGGCCGGAGCCGAAACCGCGACAGTGTGGATGGGTTATATGGACGGGGCGATCCGCTCAGGTGAACGTGCCGCCACCGAGATCACCGCGTTGGTCGGAGGGGACCGCAAGCCCACAGCGGTCATCTGACCCTCCGGTGCTGCTTATTCCCCCAGCGCCCGCATGATCACGATGATCGCCAGACCCGCCGCGAGGTAGGCCAGGATAAGCCCAGGCCCCGCCTGCTCGATCGCACCGCCCGCACCATAGAAAAGACCCGTGCCGATCGCACCACCGATCGCGATCATCTGAATGGTCCGCGGGCTCAGCCCCCGGGAGTATCCCTCTTCACCGGATACGGCCGGGTCGGTGAGCACCGATTCAGCTTGGAGCTGACGGTCGGAGCCTGTCATGGATCGTGCGGTCCTTCCCCTGGAGCTCGAGATCGATCAGCCCGTCACGCTACCGGCCGCACCACCGGACGGTCGCGCGACCCGAACCACACCGCGATCAGTGCAGGCGGAAGCCGTGATTCGTCAGGGACTCGCGCAGCCGGTGGCGTCCGTTGAGGCTGGCGGCGGAGGCCAGGCGGGCCAGGACGCGCTCGGTCCAGGAATGCGAAAGTCGCTGTTCGGCGTAGAACTCGGCGATGCGGTCTTCGTAGGCCGCGACATGGGTGCGTTGGGTGGGGAGATCGTAGGTTTCGTGGTGGAGGACGGCCGGTTGCGGGAGGCGCGGTTTGACGCGCGCGTCCTCGCTCGGATCCGGGTGTCCGACAACGAGTCCGAAGACCCCGAAGACCTGTTCGGGCAGTTTCAGTTCCGCCGCAACCTGTTCCGGGTTGTTGCGGATCGCGCCGATGTACACGGTACCGAGGCCGAGGGATTCCGCGGCGACGACCGCGTTCTGCGCGGCCAGGGCGGCATCGATGACGCCGACGTAGCTCGATTCGAGGTAGTCGGCTCCGATCAGGGGCGCTTCGCGGTCGTCGGCGAGCTGGCGCAGCCGGGCGAAATCGGCGGTGAAGACCAGCAGCACCGGCGCCTGTTCGATATGTGCCTGCCCGCCGGCCAGCGCGGCCAGGCGGGCCTTGCGCGCCGGATCGCGGACGGCGACGACGCTCCACACCTGCAGATTGGAGGAGGTCGGGGCGGACTGGGCCGCCGAGATGAGCAATCGCAGGGTGTCGTCGGAGACCGGATCGGCGAGGTAGCGGCGCACCGAGCGGTGCTCGTGCAGTACTTGCAACACCGGATTCCACTCGGCGGGCGCGGTCGGATTCGGATCCCGATAGCGTTGCTGGACGGCGTGGGCGGGGCTCGGCACGGTCTGCGTCATGCCGTTCATCCTGTGCCATCTACGGCGCGCCCGTCTGCGGTAACCCTCAGCATGAACCGAACCGGGTACGGTTGGTAAGGCAAGCCTAATTAGCAATTAGTGGAGGTTACCTTGGCACGACCCCGCACCACCCTGACGGTGCAGCGCACCGAGCGGCTGACCCCGCATCTGATCCGGGTGTATTTCGGTGGACCCGGATTCGCGGCGTTTCGGCCGAGCGAGTTCACCGACTCGTATGTGAAGTTCATTTACCCGCGCGACGGTATCGATGTGCTGCGCACCTACACCGTGCGCTCGGTCGATCCGGATGCCGGTGAGCTGGCAGTGGACTTCGTCTACCACGGGGACGAGGGCATTGCCGGTCCGTGGGCCGCTTCGGTGCAGCCGGGCGACACCATCGACTGCTTCGGACCGGGCGGAGCCTATGCGCCGCGTGCCGATGCCGACTGGTACCTGCTCGCAGGCGACGAGGCGGCGCTGCCCGCGATCGCGGCCGCGCTGGAGGCGATGTCCGCCGATGCGGTCGGGCAGGCCTTCGTCGAGGTCGCCGGACCCGATGACGAACTGAAACTGGACAAGCCAACCGGCATCGAACTGACCTGGCTGCATCGCGGCGCACGCGTGCCGGGCGATGTGCTGGCCGAAGCCGTGCGCGCGGCGACATGGCGCGAGGGTCAGGTGCAGGTCTTCATTCACGGCGAGGCTCGCGCCGTCATGCAGGACCTGCGCCGCTACGTTCGCCGCGAACGTGGCGTTTCCGCCGAATGGGCGAACTCGATCTCCGGCTATTGGCGGCGCGGCCGCACCGAGGAGGGCTTCCGCGAATGGAAGGCCGAATTCAAAGCCCAGGAGACCGAGGATGCGCCGAACAGGTGAACGGCCGAAATCCCATGACGACCGGATGTTCGCCGGTCGCCATGGGATTTCGTGGTGTCGCTACTGCTGATTCGCGCGCAGCGCCTCCTGCACGAACTGGGTCGTGTAGGTCTTCGACAGATCGATGCGGTCCTTGACGGGCGCCACATTCTTCGAGTATTTGCCGAGCACGTTCAGCACATTCTCGGCGCCTTCGGATTTCATCAGGCCGGTGCCGTTGAACATGCCGATCGAGTCGCGGATGGACTGGACATAGAGGTCGCGGCCCGCGCTCGCGTATTGCGAGGGCATCTTGGCGGCGATCTCCTCGGCGGTGTGCGTCTTGATCCACTGCAGCGTCTGCACGAAGGCGGTCGCGATCTTCTGCACGATATCCGGATGCGCCTCGACAGTATCGCAGCGCATGTAGAGCGACGATGCCGGATACAGCCCGCCCAACGCCGCCCGGGTGCCTTCCTCGGTCCGCATATCCACCAGGATCTTCGCGTCACCGGAGTTCACCATGGTGGCGACCGTCGGGTCTGTGGTCATGCCCGCATCGATGCCGTTGTGGTTCATGCCCGCGATAAAGGTTTGTCCCGCACCGACTTTCACGCGCGTGTAATCGGCGGTGGTCATACCGACCTGTCCGGTGAGCGCCTGGGTGAGGAAATCGGTCGAAGAGCCGAGCGAAGTCACACCGAGGTTCTTGCCGCGCAGATCCGCCAGCGAATTGATACCGGCAGCATCCGCCTTGGATACGAGTTCCACTTCGCCTGGCACATCGGCGAATTGGACCACCGAGGTCAGGCACTGTTCCTTGGCCTGCAGGTCGATGGTGTGGTCGTAGAAGCCGACCACGGCCTGCACATCGCCGGTCAGCAGCGCGGTTTCGGCACTAGCGCCGGACTGCTCGCCGAGCAGTTTGACGTCGATATCGTTCTTCTCGAAGAAGCCGAGCTTCTCGGTGAGCATGGCGGGCAGGTAGATCACCTTCTCCAGACCGCCGACCATAATCGTGATCTGGGGCCGGCCGTTGGCCATCGGAATGGTTCGGGAATCCCGGCAACCGGTCGCCAGCAGCAGTGCCGCGATGACTCCGACAATGATCGTCAGATGTTTGACGTACCGCATGATCAGATCCCGTGATTCGAAGTCGCCTGCGACGGACGCCATTTCAGCAATCGTGCCTCCGCCGCACTGATCGCCCATTCGGCCAGCAGCGCGATGACGGTGATGATGATCATGCCCGCGTAAATACCTGCCGAATCGAAGGTGCCCTGGGCATTGCTGATCAGCAGACCCAAACCCTTGCTGGCACCGGCGTATTCACCGACGACCGCACCGATCAGCGCGAAACCGAATGCGGTGTGCAGGCTGGACAGGATCCAGGTGGTCGCGCTGGGCAATACGATCGAGCTCAGCACCTGACGCTTACTCGCACCGAGAATGCGGGCGTTATTGATGACATTGCCGTCGACCTCACGCGCACCGGTGAACGCGTTGAAGAATACGGCGAAGAACACCAGCACCACGACCGTCGCGACCTTCGAGCTGAGCCCGAGACCGAACCAGATGATGAACAGCGACGCCAGCACGATACGCGGAACGGCGTTGAGCGCCTTGATGAACGGCGCGAGCACTTCGGCCCAGTACCGGCTGCGGCCGAGCAGCGTGCCGAGTACGACACCGGCCACCGCGCCGATGACGAAGCCGAGCACCGCCTCCTGCACGGTGGTGTACATCTGCAGCCAGATCGAGCCGAATTGCGTTCCTTCGGTGAACCATTCGACCAGGCGGTCCCAGATCAGCGAGGGCTTGGAGTAGAAGAACGGGTCGATCCACAGCGTTGCGGTGAGCTCCCATGCGCCCAGCCAGACCGTGATCAGGGCGATGCGCAGGCCCCAGGTGCGCAGCCGGTTGCGCCGGAGGTTGGTTCGCACGCGCGCGAGAATCTGCTCCTCGGTTTCGATTTCGACCTCGGGCGCGGACTTCGCCACGTCTTCGAGCACGTTATGCGACACGGGAGGCTCCCTCGCCTCGGGCTGCCTCGACCTGATCGCGCAGCGTTTCCCAAATTTCCTTGTAGATATCCCGGAATTCGTTGGTGAGCCGGACCTCCTCGACATCGCGCGGACGTTCCAGCGAGACCGGGAAGTTGCCGCAGATCGTCGCCGGGCTGGCGGTCATGACGACGACCCGGTCGGCGAGCACGATCGCCTCTTCCAGATCGTGGGTCACGAAGATGACGGCCGCGCCGGTGCCGGCCCACACGCGCAGCAGTTCGTCCTGCATCAGCTGCCTGGTCTGCACGTCCAGCGCGCTGAACGGCTCGTCCATCAGCAGGATCTCGGGATCGTTGACCAGGGTCTGCGCCAGTGCGACGCGCTTGCGCATACCGCCGGAGAGCTGATGCGGGTAGTAGCTCTCGAATCCGGCGAGACCGACCTTGCGCACCCAGCCGCGGGCCTGTTCACGCGCTTCGGCCTTGGACTTGCCGCGCAGGCGCGGGCCGAGGGCGACGTTATCGATCACGCTCTTCCACGGCAGCACCGCGTCCTGCTGGAACATGTAGCCGATGCCGTCCGGGATGCCGTGGACATCCTTGCCGCGCACCAGCGTCCGCCCGGCCGAGGCCGGCTCCAGCCCGGAGACCAACGACAGCGTCGTCGACTTTCCGCAGCCCGTCGGGCCGACCACGGCGACGAATTCGCCGGGTTGCACCGCGAGATCGAGATTGCGGACGGCAGTGTGGATTCCGCCGCCGGTGCCGGGGAAGCGCTTCGTCGCGCTCCGCAGCTCGATGAGTGGTTCGGTCATTTTTCTTGCTCCTAGCGGATCAGGTAGAGCGAACCTACGTGGGCCGGGTCACACTTCGAGGCTTGTGCGCACAACCGGCGCAAACGAGGCGATTCGAAGGTTGTGCGCATTCTGCTCACGCCCCGTCCGCGTGGTTTATTCTGCGGAAATGGCCAACGACGGCAGAACACCGCGGCGCGCGACCGGACACTTCCGGTTGCGCACCCAGGTGCTGCTGCTGCAGATCGTGATCGTCTCGGTGACCCTCGCCGCCGCCTTCGCGGTATTCGGCTATGTCAGCAGCCAACGGCTCAACGATCAGTACGGGCAGCGTGCGCTGGCCATCGCGCGCAGCATCGCGGCCGAACCGGTGGTGCGCGAAGAGGTCGCCAGGTACGCACCGGGCACGGTGACGCCCGAGTTGCGATCGCAACTCACCGCGGGACCGCTGGAGCGGATAGCCATCGATACGACGCAGCGCACGGGCGCGCTGTTCGTGGTGATCACCGACGACGCCGGAATCCGGTTGGCACATCCGGACAAGGCGCGACTGACCGAACATGTGAGCACAGATCCATCGGAGGCGCTGGCGGGCCGGGAGGTGATCGTCAAGGAGCGCGGTACGCTCGGACCTTCCGTGCGTGCGAAAGTTCCTGTGGTGGAGGCTGGTTCGGATCGAATTGTCGGTGCGGTGAGCGTCGGTATCTCGACCACCGCGATTCGCGGGCAGTTGCTCTCCGATCTGCGCACCGCGGCGCTGTTCATCGCCGCCGCACTACTGATCGGCGTCGCGGGTTCGGCATTGCTGGCGTGGCGATGGCGCGGATTGACCCTCGGCCTCGAACCCGCCGAACTGGCCGAACTCGTCCAAGGTCAGGCGGCGGTGCTGCACGGCATCGGCCGCGGTGTGCTTGCCGTCGATTCCGCTTGGCGCACAACGTTCGTCAATGACGAGGCACGGCGGCTGCTCGGGATCAGCGCCGAGATCGGTACTCCGGTCGACCAGATCGGTTTGACGCCACGGGTGCTGGAGGTTTTCCGTGCGCTCGACGAACAGCCGACACCCGCCACCATCGGCTCGCATATCGTGGTGGTCGCGGCCCGGCCGGTCACCCGCGACGGACGCAATCTCGGCGCCGTGCTCACCGTGCGCGATCGCACCGATGTCGAGGCATTGACCCGCCAACTCGATGCGGTGCAATCGATGAGCACCGTGCTGCGCGCCCAGCGCCACGAGTTCTCCAACAAGATGCACCTGCTCAGCGGACTGCTGCACGGCGGGCGCACCGAGGAGGCGTCACATGTCATCGATGAGTTGATCGGGGCGGGCCCGCTCGGGGCTGCGACGCCCGGCATCGATGCGATCCATGACGCGTATCTGCAGGCCTTCCTCGCGGCCAAGGCGGCACATTCGCGCGAGAGCGGCGTCGAACTCGTACTCGGCCCGAATACCTGGGTGGACGGCAATCTGGCCGAACCCGTCGATGTCACGACCGTGCTCGGCAATCTGCTCGACAATGCGATCGAGGCAGCGCGCGTGGCCGACAATGCGATCAATCAGGTGGAAGTCGAACTGGTGCAGGAGAATTCGACGCTGCACATCGCGGTCGCGGACAGCGGTGACGGTGTCGCACCCGAGATGATCGACACCATGTTCACCGAGGGCACCTCCACCCGCGAGGATCACGGTGTGCCGGGCGGACGCGGCGTCGGCCTCGCGCTGATCCGCCAGATCGCCCGCGCGCACGGCGGCGATGTCCGGCTCGCCAGTGCGCGCGGTGGTGCGCCGCCACTCACCGGCGCCGAATTCATCGCCCGAATCCCCGGAGTACTGGTAGACAGCGAGATGCCATGGCCGCAACAGATCTGACCGTGCTGGTGGTGGACGACGACTTCCGCGTGGCCAATCTGCACGCCGGGATAGTCGAATCCATCGCGGGTTTCACCGTCGCGGGCACCGCCCACACCCTGGCCGCCGCGCGAGAACTCGACGCCGCCAAAGCGATCGAACTGGCGCTGGTCGATGTATACCTGCCCGACGGTTCGGGCATCGACCTGGTGCGCGAATTGCACTGCGACGCCATGGTATTGACCGCCGCCACCGAAAGCGCCACCGTCCGAGCCGCATTCGCCGCGGGCGCACTCGCATACTTGGTGAAACCCTTCCCACACACCATGCTCGCGGCCCGCCTGGCCGGATACGCCCGCTACCGCCGCACCCTCGCCGCACCCCAGATCGATAACACGAACATCGAAGCCGCACTCCAAGCGCTGCGCCCAACCTCGACGCCCACCGCGACCACCGTCATCGCCTCCCCCACCAAGGACCTAGTCCTGCACACCATCCTCGAGGCCACCGCACCGCTGTCCGCCGCCGAGGTGGCCACCGCCATAGGCATCTCCCGCGCCACCGCTCAGCGCTATCTCGCCACCCTGGTCGCCGCGGGCACGGTCCAGATGCGTCTGCGCTACGGCACTACCGGCCGCCCCGAACAGGAATACACCGCCGTACCACGCCGCCGCTGAATACCCCCTGTCGATCTCGACCGAAATCGGAGACACTAGCATTAGGCGTGCCTAACCTTAACTAGGTTGGGTGAGTTGGTGTGAGTGAGGATCGATGATGCAGGGCCGCGACTTGGAGCGGCGCCGATGACGGCGCTGGTGGGCGGGGTACAAACCCGGCGCGGTTTCGCAATCCGGACGGTCGCCACCTGCACCGCGCTCGCGACGGCGATCTGGCTGTCGACCCAATTGCATTGCACGCCAGCGCTGCACCATGCGGCGTTGCTCATCCATCTGGCATCGCTGGTCCTCGGCTTCGGCGCGGTGCTTGCGGTGGACTAAACCGGTCATATCCCAATACGTTGCGCGGCAATCGTTTTGAGGCGGTCACGGAGGGGGTCGCTATCGGGGCCGAAGAATTGTTCGTCGGTGTCGACGACGATGCGGATGGCGCGGCGGGCCAGGGTGCGGCCTTCCGAGGTGACTTCGATGCGCAGGATTCGGGCGTCGTCGGAGTCGGGGCAGCGGGTCAGGAGAGTGCGGTCTTCCAGGACGCGGATTACGCGGGAGCCCATCATGCGGTCGGCGCCTGCCATGTCGACTACCTGCTGTTGGGTCGGCGGTTCGCCCTGGCTGCCGAGCCAACCGGCCGAGGCGAGCAGGTTGAACTGGGTCAGGGTGAGGCCGAGGGGGCGCAGGTTGCGTTCGACGGTGGCGCGCCATTCCAGCGCGGCGTGATGCAGCCAGAAGCCCGGACTCATGAGTGGGCCATGCGGTTCAGCCATGTTCGACCCCGAGTCGCCGTGCCTCGAGTTCCAGCGCCGCGATGGTCAGCCGGAAGATCGGTCGGAACGGGCCGTGCACCTCCATCCGCTTCGCGACGCGCACGGTTCCGTCGCCGAGCGGTTCGTAGGTGTAGTGACCGCGGATCGTGCCGAACGGAATCCCGGCCTCACTTGTCCACGAGCGTCCAGAATCAACGGCGGTGATGGTGAACGGACCAGCCGGTGCGCCTTTGGGTTTCACCCAGCCCGTGGTTCCCGGCGCGAACGGCCCATCGATCCGCGCCTTCTCCTCGTGCGGATCCCAGGACGGCCAGTTGGCCACGTCGGTAGCGGCCCGCCAGATCTCCTCGATCTCCCCGGAAATAACGGCTTCTTCATAGATCACGTACATCGGAGCACTCCCGGTCCGCGCTGATTGTTGTTGCGACAACAGTAACTGTTGTCGCAACAACAAGTCAAGAGAATACGGTAGCGTCGCAACGATGAGCCTGCAGGTCGCCATCGTCGGGTACGGATTGGCCGGGTCGGTGTTCCATGCGCCGCTGATCGCCGCGCAGCCGCGGATGCGGGTGGCGGCGGTGGTTACGGGGTCGGCCGAGCGAGCGGAGCAGGCGCGGCGCGAGCATCCCGGGGTTAGGGTGCTTGGGAGTGCGGACGAACTGTTCGCCGATACAACCGGTATCGATCTCGTCGTCATCGCGACGCCGAATCGAACGCATGCGCCGCTGGCTCGGCAAGCGCTGGACGCCGGGCTGCCGGTGGTCGTCGACAAGCCGTTCGCGGTGAACGTGGCCGAGGGCGAGGATCTGATCGCGCGGGCCGAGCGCGCCGGTCTGGCGCTGTCGGTCTTCCAGAACCGGCGCTGGGATGGCGACTTCCTGACAGTGCGGCAGCTGATCGAGGACGGGCGGCTCGGCGAAGTACGCCGTTTCGAGTCCCGGTTCGAGCGGTGGCGTCCGGTGCCGAAGGGCGGCTGGCGTGAAGTCGGTTCCGCCGACGACGGCGCCGGACTGCTGTTCGACCTCGGCAGCCACCTGATCGACCAGGCGGTGACACTGTTCGGTCCCGCGCGCTCGGTGTACGGCGAACTGGACCGGCGGCGGCCGAATATCCAGACCGATGACGACGTGTTCATCGCACTCACCCACACCTCGGGTGTGCGATCGCACCTCTGGATGAGCGCGGTAACTCCACAGCTAGGACCCCGATTCAGGGTGCTCGGTTCCGAAGCCGGTTACCTCACTTACGGATTGGATCCGCAGGAAAACGCATTGCGGTCGGGCCATCGCCCCGGTGACGATCCTTGGGGCACAATCGAACCCGATCGGTGGGGAACGGTAGGCGCGGATCCCGACATCGAACCGATCCCCACACTAGCGGGCGACTACCCGGCGTTCTACAACGCCATGGCCGCCGCACTCCTGGACGGCACACCCGTTCCGGTCGACCCCCGCGACGCCGTCACCACCTTGCGATTGCTCGAAGCCGCCCGCAGATCGGCGGATCTCGGCGAGCTCGTCACCACCTGACCGGCTCGCGACGACTCAGCGAAGCTCGCCATGGCCGGATAAGGTGCGGCGGTGCAAACAGCGGAATTCGTCGAGCGCGGCGCCTCCATCGCGGACCGGCTCACCACAACCCAGGCCGCGCCACCATGGTGGTTGGTCATCGCGACAGCAGTCGCGGCCCTGATTCTGGTCGGATACAGCCCGCTGTGGCGGTTCACCCGCAATGTGGTCACCATCGCGCACGAGGGCGGCCACGCGCTCACCGCACTGCTCACCGGCCGCAGGCTCAACAGCATCACGCTGCACTCCGACACCTCCGGTCTGACCGTATCGAGCGGAAAACCCTACGGCCTCGGCATGATTCTGACCGCGATGGCGGGCTATCCCTCGCCGCCGCTGCTCGGTCTCGGCTTCGCCGCACTGCTCGGTGCGAACCGGATCACCCTCATGCTCTGGACCGCGATCGCTTTGCTCGCCGCCGTCCTGATCAAAGTGCGCAATGTCTACGGAATGCTGACGGTATTCGGCCTGGGCGCCATCGTCTTCGCGGTGTCCTGGTTCGGAACCGATACGGTCCAGGCCGGTTTCGCGTATCTCGGCGCGTGGTTCTTACTGCTCGCCGGCACCCGGCCGGTGATCGAATTGCAGCGCGGGCGAGTCCGCCGCTGGAATATGCCGCAGGGCGCGGACTCCGACGCCGATCAGCTCGCCCGGCTCACTCATGTCCCCGCGCTGCTGTGGGTGTTCGTCTTCGGTGCGATCGCGGTGGCCGCACTGGTCGGCGGGGCGCTGCTGCTGTCCGAAGCCGCAGGGGTCTGTATTCCCAATGTCTCCGGCGGGGAGTGCGCCGCACCGGCCCTGCCGACCAGATAGGCCCGGTACGCCGCCAGACACAGCGCGAGCCACAGCGCGCCGATACACCAGCCGCCGAGCACATCGGTCGGCCAGTGCACGCCCAGATACCAGCGGGAAAGACCAACAGCCACAACAAATACGGCAGCGACGGTCACCGCGATGCGGCGAGCGGACGGTCGGTGCAGTCGCGTAAGCACTACCGCGGCAAGGACTCCGATCACCACAATCGATCCGAGACTGTGTCCGGACGGAAATGCCTGATTGGTCTCGGTGACGAGGCGATCCGCCTCGGGCGGGCGGGTACGCCCGACCAAATGTTTGCCGACCACGACGAGCACGCCCGCGCCGGCGGTCGCGACACCGGCCAGCACCGCCTCCGGCCACCGCCGACGCCAGGCCAGCACGAGACACAGGACCATCGCCAGCGCCGCCATCGCCAGCGTGCCGCCCAAGTCGCTGACCCCGATCGCAACCGGCGTGACCAGCCCGGCGCGCCGCTGGATCACCCAATCGGTCCCCGGCTGATCTATCGCGGTAATGCCGTCGCGTCCGAGCACGCTGCCGGTAATGACGAAGACCATCGCGGTCAGCACCGCGATGCTCCGTACCGGTAGCGGGCGATTTGTCATACCTCCACGATGCCAGATCGCAGCTGTGAGGTTGCTGAGTGTCCGGCCGTGGATCTACCGGATGGATATACCGATCCGATGTCGTAGGGTGTTGGCCGTGAATCGATGGCCGGACCACGCCAGCACCGGACCGGACGAGCACTCGCCGGTGGCCGAGTTGGCTCGCGCCCTGATCGACGCGATATGCGATACCGTCGCGGGCTGGCTGCATCCGCTCGCGGGTGCGGCGACGGTCCCGCTGCTGCTGCTCACCCCACTGCTCATACTCGGCATGGTCTGGCTGGTGACCCGGGTCGTGCGGCGACGCACGGACACCCGAGTCAGCTCGACTCCCACGCGGTTACCGCCTCGCGGACCAGCTCGGCGGGATCCGCGGTCGCGTCCACGGTGACGCCGAATTCATCCGGGCCCAAAGGCTGCAACGCGGCGAGCTGCGAGTCGAGCAACGTCGCGGGCATGAAATGGCCACGGCGCGTCTCCATCCGGCGGGCCAGTTCCGCGCGCGATGCGGATAGATGGACGAAGAACGCCTCGGGTGCGGCCGCACGCAATCGATCGCGATAGCCGCGCTTGAGCGCCGAGCAGCTGACCACCCCGCCGCGCTCGCGCCGCTCCCCCAGCCACGCCGCGACGATATCGAGCCACGGCGCGCGATCCGCATCCGTCAGTGGCACACCGGCCGCCATCTTCTCGATATTCGAAGCCGGATGGAAATCGTCGCCCTCGGCGTATTCGACCTGCAATGTCTCGGCAAGCAGTGCACCGACCGTGGACTTCCCGCATCCGGAGACGCCCATCACGACGACAACCGGCCGATATGTCATGCCTGCGCTCACCACGCCGACCCTATCGGTAGCCCGCGCTACGCCGCGCGCCCAGCCGGTGCCCATGCGCCGACCAGGGCCAATGATAAGCGCCGGCGGATCAGACCCGACCGACAAGATCAATCTCGGGCACCATGGTCGGCATGGATCTACGCATCTTCACCGAACCGCAGCAGGGCGCCAGTTACGACACGCTGCTCACCGTCGCCAAAGCCACCGAGGATCTGGGTTTCGACGCGTTCTTCCGCTCCGACCACTATCTCGCCATGGGCGGCCTGGACGGCCGGCCCGGACCGACCGACGCCTGGATCACCCTGGCCGGGCTGGCCAGGGAGACCAAGCGCATCCGGCTCGGCACCCTCGTGACAGCCGCCACCTTCCGACTACCCGGACCGCTGGCCATCCAGGTCGCCCAGGTGGATCAGATGTCCGGCGGCCGAGTCGAATTCGGACTGGGCAGCGGCTGGTTCGCCGAGGAACATGCCGCCTACGGCATCCCGTTTCCGCAGGACAAGTTCACCAGATTCGAGGAGCAGCTGGCGATCATCACCGGCCTGTGGGCGACCAAGGCCGGCGATAGGTTCACCTTCGAAGGTGCGCATTACGCGATCACGGACTCCCCTGCCCTGCCGAAGCCGGTGCAGGATCCGGTGCCGCTGCTGATCGGCGGACACGGTGCGACCCGCACCCCGCGCCTGGCCGCCACCTACGCGACCGAATTCAATATGCCTTTCGCCTCGCCCGAGGACAGCTCCCGTCAGTTCGACCGCGTACGCGCCGCTGCCGAGGCTCGCGGCCGCCGCCCCGACGATCTGGTCTACTCCAATGCCCTGGTGGCCTGTGTCGGCGCCTCCGATGCCGAGGTGGCGCGCCGGGCCGCCGCCATCGGCCGTGAGGTCGAGGAACTGAAGACCAACGGGCTCGCGGGCTCCCCCGCCGAGGTCGTCGACAAGATCGCCCGCTACGCCGAAATCGGCGCTACCCGTCTCTATCTCCAGATCCTCGATCTCGACGATCTGGCGCACCTGGAACTCATCGCGGCCCAGGTGATGTCACAGCTGTAGATCGTCCACGGTCGCGGATTCGTTGCGGGACAGGTTGATTCCCAGATTCGCCGCCGTCCGATCGATATCGTCCTCGTCGGCGCTGCCCATTTCGATGGCGGCGCCGTCCGAGGACAGCACCTCGACATTGAGGCACAGCGACTGGAGTTCCTTCAGGAGCACCTTGAACGACTCCGGAATGCCCGGCTCCGGAATATTGTCGCCCTTGACGATCGCCTCGTAGACCTTCACCCGGCCCGCGACATCGTCGGACTTGATGGTGAGCAGCTCCTGCAGCGTGTAAGCGGCGCCGTAGGCCTGCATGGCCCAGCACTCCATCTCACCGAAGCGCTGACCACCGAACTGCGCCTTACCACCGAGCGGCTGCTGGGTGATCATCGAGTACGGACCGGTCGAACGGGCGTGGATCTTGTCGTCGACCAGGTGGTGCAGCTTCAGGATGTACATGTAGCCGACCGCGACCGGGTACGGGAAGGGCTCACCGGAACGTCCGTCGAACAAGGTCGCCTTACCATCCGCGCCGACCATCACTTCGCCGTCGCGGTTCGGCAGTGTGCAGCCGAGCAGCCCGCTGAGCTCTTCCTCACGCGCACCGTCGAAGACCGGGGTGGCGAGATTACTGTCCGCGGGCGCGGCCCGCATCTCCTCGGGCAGTGAACTCGCCCAGTCGGGTGTGCCCTGAATCTTCCAGCCCGCCTTGCCGATCCACCCGAGGTGGGTCTCCAAGATCTGGCCGATGTTCATACGACGCGGCACACCGTGACTGTTCAGGATGATGTCCACCGGGGTCCCATCGGGCAGGAACGGCATGTCCTCGGTGGGGAGGATCTTGCCGATGACACCCTTGTTGCCGTGGCGACCGGCCAGCTTGTCACCGTCCTGGATCTTGCGCTGCTGCGCCACATAGACGCGCACGAGTTCATTGACGCCGGGCGGCAGATCATCGTCGTCCTCGCGCGAAAACACCCGAATACCGATAACTTTGCCCGATTGACCATGCGGCACCTTCATCGAGGTGTCGCGCACCTCGCGCGCCTTCTCACCGAAGATCGCCCGCAACAATCGTTCCTCCGGGGTCAGCTCGGTCTCTCCCTTGGGAGTGACCTTGCCGACCAGGATGTCGCCGTGGCGCACCTCCGCACCGACGCGGATGATGCCGCGCTCGTCGAGATCGGCGAGCACTTCGTCGGAGACGTTCGGGATATCGCGGGTGATCTCCTCGGCACCGAGTTTTGTATCACGGGCATCGACTTCGTGCTCCTCGATGTGGATCGAGGTGAGCACATCCTGTTCGGCGAGGCGCTGCGACAGGATGATCGCGTCCTCGTAGTTGTGACCCTCCCACGGCATGATCGCCACCAGCAGGTTCTTGCCGAGAGCCATCTCACCGTTCTCGGTGCAGGGACCATCGGCGAGCACCTGACCGGACTCGACGCGCTGCCCCTCGTCCACGATCGGGCGTTGATTGACGCAATTGCCTTGGTTCGAGCGGGCGAACTTGCGTAACCGGTAGCTCTTGCGGGTGCCGTCATCGGCCATGACGGTGATGAAGTCGCCCGAAACCTCCTCGATCACACCGGCTTTCACATTGACGACAACATCGCCCGAATCGAGGGCGGCACGGAACTCCATACCGGTGCCGACAATCGGTGACTCGGAGCGGACCAGCGGCACGGCCTGGCGCTGCATGTTCGCACCCATGAGGGCACGGTTGGCGTCGTCGTGCTCGAGGAACGGAATCATCGCGGTCGCGACCGAAACCATCTGGCGCGGTGAGACATCCATATAGTCGACCTCGTCGGCCGGAACCGACTCGACTTCCTCGCCGAGGCGTCGGGCCAGGATCTTGTCCTCCACCAGGTATCCGTCCGCGTCGGTCAGCGAATTGGCCTGCGCACGCACATACCGTTCCTCTTCGTCGGCGGTGAGGTACTCGACCTCATCGGTCACCCTGCCGTCGACCACCTTGCGGTACGGCGTCTCGATGAACCCGAAAGGGTTCACCCGTGCGTACACCGAGAGGTAGCCGATCAGGCCGATATTCGGGCCTTCCGGGGTCTCGATCGGGCACATCCGGCCGTAGTGACTGTGGTGCACATCGCGCAGTTCGAGGCTGGCGCGTTCCCGGGACAAACCACCAGGACCCAGCGCCGAGAGCCGACGCTTATTGGTCAGGCCCGACAGCGGGTTGTTCTGGTCCATGAACACCGACAGCTGCGAAGTCCCGAAGAACTCCCTGATCGACGCCGTGACCGGACGGATATTGATCAGCGTCTGCGGTGTGATGGCTTCGACGTCCTGGGTGGTCATCCGCTCGCGGACCACCCGCTCCATCCGCGACATGCCGATCCGGATCTGGTTCTGGATCAACTCGCCGACCCTGCGCAGGCGACGGTTGCCGAAATGGTCGATGTCGTCGACCTCGACCGGAACCTCGACACCACCGGGCACCGTCATGGTTTTTTCGCCCGCGTGCAACCGGACCAGGTACTCGGTGATCGCGATGAGATCCTCTTCGCTCAGCACCTGGTCCGTGGTGGTGCTGATACCGAGCTTTTTGTTCATTTTGTAGCGACCCACGCGCGCCAGGTCGTAGCGCTTGTCCTTGAAGAACAGGCTCTCCAGGAGCGCTTGCGCGGACTCCTTGGTCGGCGGTTCACCCGGCCGCAGCTTGCGATAGACATCGAGCAGGGCATCGTCGGTGCCAACTGTATGGTCCTTCTCCAGGGTGGACATCATGACCTCGGAGAAACCGAAGCGCTGCGTGATCTGCTCGGAACTCCAGCCGAGCGCCTTGAGGAAAACCGTCACGGGTTGACGACGCTTGCGGTCGATGCGCACACCGACGGTGTCGCGCTTGTCGACATCGAACTCCAGCCAAGCGCCACGCGACGGAATGACCCGCACACTGTGCAGATCCTTCTCGGTGCCCTTGTCGACGCTGTGATCGAAATACACACCCGGCGAACGCACCAGCTGCGAGACGACGACACGCTCGGTGCCGTTGATGATGAACGTGCCCTTATCGGTCATCATCGGGAAATCACCCATGAAGACCGTCTGGCTCTTGATCTCACCGGTGTTGTTGTTGATGAACTCGGCGGTCACGAACAACGGCGCCGCGTAGGTCATGTCCTTGTCTTTGCACTCGTCGACAGAGGCCTTGACCTCCTCGAAACGAGGATCAGAGAAAGAAAGGGACATCGACCCGGAGAAGTCCTCGATCGGCGACAGCTCCTCGAGCACCTCCTGCAGTCCGCCCGTCGAACTACCCACGCCGAGCTCGGCGGCGCGGGCTTCCCACTCCGGGCCGCCGATCAACCAGGCGAACGAATCGGTCTGCACGTCGAGTAGGCCGGGGACCTCCAGTGGCTCCCGGATCCTGGCGAAGGAAATCCGTTTCGGTGCACCGACCGTCCGGCTCGATTCTGACAAGGTGCGTCCTTCCCCTCACGCAATGCGCGAACATCGCTTGTCTACTGACGAATTCCGCCCCGGCCGCGCACCCGAACGAAACTCGCGCACCACGAAGGAAACATCACCGCAGCGGATGATGTTTACAACGATTGGTTCGTGAGGTGGACAGGAGGCAACCAGCGCAACGTCCAAAATTACACTCGCACTCACTGAATGTCGAGTGCGGAATCAGAATAGAAGCCAGTGTTTTTGGGCTACGTCGAACCCACGCTGAATTGCTTCCCGTTTATAGAATAACTTGCGGAACCCGCCTACGTCAAGCTTTTCGCCGCATTTCAGGCGATGGGCCGGTCCGTCGGCAGATTGACGAAGCTGGGCGCATCCGGATCCAGCTGCAGGTATTGCGTTTTGAGTTCGGTGGCGTTGAGCATCGGCCGAAAAGCCAATGCCTTCGGCATGTTTCCGGCGAACACATCCACCCGCAGCCGGTGGCCGGGCAACAAGACGGCCTGCGTCGGGATGACCGCGATATCCAGCGTCATCGGCATTCCCGGCACGACGGGCAGCATGCTCTCCAGGGTGATCGGGTTGTACGGCGCGGTGTAATCACCGCTCGCCGAGCGCATACTCCGCGCCTCGTCCACCGCGCGCAGCGACGCGGTGAGCTGGCCGGTGGTCAACACGGTCGACGTGCCGTCGGGCGAGACATCGTTGACGGTGACGTCCCAATAGCCGTCGGCCGCATCGTGAACCGCGTTGAGGTGCACATTGATCGGCCCGGAGATCACCGTCGGCTCACTCATCTCCGCGCTGGTGAACGTCAGCCCGTTACCCTCGGCGATGCGAGAGTCCTTGGCGCAGATATCGAATGGCGCGGCCAGACCGGCGGAGCCCTGAGCGGCATCGCGTGAGCACGCCATGGTCACCCCCGGCGACACCTGCAGTGCGATCCGCTCCTTCGGCTCAGTCGAGGACAGCGAGCCGTCGTGCACCGCATGCTCTGCGGTATCGCTCGACGCAGCGGACAGGTAGACACGGCGATGCGTGACACCGGTTTCCGGGAACTGCCCCAATGTCTTCCAGCCCGAGCCCTGCTCCCACAGCGTGATCGGCCCGAAGTCGCCGATGCCGTTATCGATGCCCTTGAGCCACTTGTCGAACCACACCCGCTGCAGCACATCCAGCCGCGGCGGCGCGCCGACACCACCCGTACCGGCACCCGGATTCGCATGATAGGTATCGCCGATCAGCAACTGCTTCTTCGCCTGTGGCAGTGGGATCACGTTGTAGAGTTTGGCCGCGCTGTTGGCGAAGATGTCGTGCCAGCCGCCATACATGAAGGTGGGCACCGTAATTCGGTCGGGATGCCCGAGGATCCCCTGCCGGAATTCACTGTCGTCGTCGAGCGCGGCGGCCAGTGTCGTCGGCACCCGGTCCAGCGACGGGGTGAGCAGCGCCTGAGCCAGCAGATCGGAATTGGTTGCCGGATCTGCCATCCTGGCCTGGAGCCATTTCCAGTCGAAGGTGCCGTTGAGCATGGACTGCACGTCGGGAATCAACTTCGTCTGGTTCACATTGTTCAACCACAACGGCAGGAAGGTCGTGCCGACACCGCCGCCCGGCGCGACGACATCGCGCATCAGATCGCTTCCAGCCTCCACCGGGAAGATGGCTTTCAGCGCGGCAGGAGCGTTTTCGGCCGCGCGCAGCTGATTGATGCCAGCGTAGGAGCCGCCGCTCATGCCGACAGTGCCGTTGGACCACGGCTGCTTCGCGGCCCAATCGATCACCTCGCGGGTGTCCAATTGTTCACGCTTGCCGAGCGTGTTCCAGTTGCCCTGGGAGAAGCCGGTGCCGCGGACGTCCGCGACTACCAACGTGTACCCGCTGCGGATGAGATTGCGGTCGATGCCGAGCACGGTCTGGATCATGCCGCCGTCGAGTGCCTGCATCAGCTCGCCGAATCCGCTGATCGGCGTGCCGGACAGATTGAGGCGCCGGACGATCTCCATGGTGAACGGCTGCAGCCCGGGCACGGCGAATGCCGAATCGACCAGATTGCTCACGAGTTTGGTGTAGGGCGTGAGGTTCACGATCGTCGGCAACGGCTGGCCGACGACATTGTTGGCCGCATCGACGGGCCGATACACATTGGCCTTGAGTACGACCCCATCGCTCATGCGAATCGGGACGTCCCAGTCGATATGGATATCGGGATACTGCTGCGGGCCGTCGTGCATAGCGGTCCATCGCTCGCCGAGGGTGGTGTCGATGCTTTGCTCGGCAGTCGCGGAGGGGCCGCCGCTCGAAGCCAGTGCCACCACGGCCGCGACAACGGTCGCCAGTCGAGTCAAACGCATAAGCGCAGGTGCAACTCCATGCCCCGACAACTCGTGATCCCCTCTCGACTGGTACGCAGCATGTAGACAAGATCGTCCGATTCGACGCGCGACGACCATAGCAACCTGTTGGCGAATATTCCGCTAGGTACGGTCCGTTCGGTTCGTCGAATTTCCCCGCAGACTCGCTGGACCCACAACACTGTGTGACCGAACCGTGACCGATCTACGTCGAATTACCGATCCACGCTCCGCCCGCGAACTGAGTTATTTCGGAAGTTCGAGGCGATCCGTGATGCCGTCGAGCAGGCTGGTCAGCGTCCATTCCACGGGGTCTGCGCCGCTGGTGGTGGTACGCGCGGCGAGCCAGCGGGCGAAGGCCGGGTAGCGACCGTCGGCGAGGATCGGGGCCGGCATTGGTTGCGCGGCGGCGGCCAACTCGTCGTCGGTGCGCAGTCCGGAACGGGCTCGTCGGCGGTTCTCCTCGGCGAGTTGCAGTGCGGCGCCGATGAGATGGCCGTCCACGGCGGCGGTGATCAGCATCATATCGTCGGCGGCGATATCGAGCCTGCCACCGAGCTGAACGCCGCGCTGGATCGCATACTGCGATGACGTTATCTCGGCGGTGTCCCGATGGTCTGGACTTGCCTTCCATCCCAATGGAATTGGACCGGCGTGAGCGTGCCGTCGGGGCATGCGTTGCAGCTGCCGGGCGTCTTGTAGACCACACCGACGGTGTCATCGCTCGTGTGCCCCGGATCCAGCGAAGTGAACCCGAGGCTCTCCCGCGTGCCGGTACCGACGAATTCGCCCATGTGGAACAGCAGCACTTGATTCGGCGAACTACCGGTCGCGCCCTCGACCGTAATGATCACGGCCGACAGCGTGACGCACGGATCGAAGGTGCCCTCGAATCCGGCCGGATCAGTGGACCACGGCACCTTCGTTATCGGATCGGCGGGCAGCGTGGCGATGGCGGCACCGATCACCGGCGCGGTCAGGTCGACGCCGCATTTCGCCGTAGGCGCGGCACTCGGCGTGGTCGCCGCCGCCGTAGTGGTCGGTCCGTAATCGGTTATCCCGCCATGGTTGTCGCCTGAGCCGCACGCGGTCAGACCGAGGAGTCCGATACCGAGGGTGAGCAATACGAGCCGATAGATCTGCATCAAGGGAAGGCCCCTTCAGGTCGGACGAGTATCTCGATCGCGCTCCGTACACCATCATCGCATCGTCTGATCCGGCGATCGCTGCGGCCGGGCTCCCACGGGTGGGGTCGCCGCCCGGACGGTGAGTCGATAACGTCGCTATCCGTCCGAGTCCTGATGAGAAGATCTGAATAGGTTCAACGATTTTCGCCGTGTTCCTCCCCTGGCGCTGGTGATGTTCGGACTCGGGTTGACCTCGACCGTCGACGATTTCGCCAGGGTGCTGCGGTATCCCAAGGCGGCGGCGGTCGCGCTGTGTGCCAGATGATCGTGCTGCCCGCGATCTGCCTGGGTCTGGTCTACCTGTTCCGGCTCGAGGTGCGCTGGCCGTCGGGGTGATGCTGCTCGTCGCCTCGCCGGGCGGCTCCCACACCGATTCCGGCTGCCACCGGCTAGGGCGACCGAGCGTGGCCTGGGTAGCCTTTGCGTGTTCGACGTCAGGTGAGAGGACCCCAGTTCGCGATGCGACCGCTCGGCACAGACGATCCCAGACGGATCGGGGACTACCGGCTACTCGGCCTGCTCGGTGCGGGCGGTATGGGCCGGGTGTACCTCGGGCGCAGCGCAGGTGGCCGCACCGTCGCGGTGAAGGTGATCCGACCGGATATGATCGGCAACGAGTTCCGGGAGCGGTTCCGGCGCGAGGTCACCGCGGCGCGGCGGGTCGGTGGAAAGTTCACCGCGCCGGTGCTCGACGCGGATGTGGATTCGACGCCACCGTGGCTGGCGACCGGCTACGTGGCCGGATTCTCGTTGACCGATGCCGTCGAGCAGTTCGGCACGTTCAGCGAGAGCACGCTGCTGGTGCTCGCGCACGGTCTGGCCGAGGCATTGATCGCCGTGCACGGTGCGGGGATCGTGCATCGCGATCTGAAACCGTCCAATGTGCTGCTGGCCGTGGACGGTCCGAAGGTGATCGACTTCGGCATCGCGCGCGGCGCCGAGGACAGCGCATTGACGACCACCGGAAATGTCATCGGCTCACCGGGATTCATGTGTCCGGAGCAGGTGGTCGGACCGACCATGGGTCCCGAAGGTGATGTATTCGCGCTCGGCGGCGTGCTCGTCTACGCGGCGACCGGGCAGGGGCCGTTCGGCGCCGGCGAGACCGTGCAGATGCTGTATCGGGTGGTGTACGAGGAGCCGCGGCTGACGGCCGTGCCGGACCGGCTGCGACCGCTCATCGCGGCGTGCCTGAACAAGGAAGTGGCGGCGCGCCCGACACCGCAGCAGTTGCTAGATCAGCTTGCCGAACTCGGGGTTCCGGAACGTGGCGGCTGGCTGCCCGCGCCGGTGCTCGAAGAGGTGAGCAGGCGGGCGGTTGCGCTGCTCGATTTGGAATCCGGGCCGGTCGAGGCGGTCGGGCCGGATCCGGCACGGTCGGCGGCGACGATTTCGCGGCCGTTTCCGCAATCGAATTCGGGGCTGCACACGCTGTCCCGGCCTACGGCCGATACGGTGGCTTGGCGATCCGGAAATACCGCATGGCAATCCGGACCCCCTGGGCCGCAAGCCAATTCGAGCCAGGTGCCCGCGCCGTATCCGCCCGCGCAGGACCAGTCGGGGCAACAAGGCGCCTACTATTACCCGCCGACTGCGCGGAAAAGTCGTTCGCATCGGAACGCATGGATCATCACGGCCGTAGTGACCGGTCTCATCGTCGCGGGCGGCGCATTCCTCATCGGGACGCAGCTGACCGACAAATCCTCCGATTCGGCCGCGACAGTGAGCACTTCGGCGGTGGTCACCTCCGTCGCTCCCACGACCATCGCGACGACGCAGACCACCGCGACGAGCACTTCGGCGGCGGCCACGGACTCGGCGGTACCCGAAGCGCTCGTCGGCAAGTGGACCGGCACCGCACGGGATGCGCTCGCCACCTTCGATATCGAGTTGACCATTCACGACGGGAAAGTCGGCGAGGAGATCGCCACCTCGACCAATACCGGCCAGGCATCGCGCAGCCGATGTGAACGCGCCGAACGTCTGACCAATGCCACCGACACCCAGCTCACCTTCGTGGCACGGCTCAGCGGTGGTGCGAGTGGGTGCATGGACGAAGGGTCGACCTCGAAGGTCATCCTGCAGCCGGACGGTTCGGTCACCTACAGCTTCAGCGGCGGTTTCAGCGGTGTGCTGGGCGACGTCACCGGCACGCTGCACAAGAACTGATGGGCGTGCTTCGTCGGGCGCGCCTTCCGACGCTTGCGACACCGATCGTCCATCCTGTAGACCGACAACGAGCTGTATCTGTGTGAAGGGATCATTCGAATGCGCGTAGTAGCCGAGGTGCTGGTCGGCCTGGTGGCGTTGCTGCACATCTGCATCCTGGTCATGGAGATGTTCCTGTGGACCACGCCGCGGGTGCGCGCATCCTTCGGCAGCACCGCCGAATTCGCCGAGCAGACCAAGGTTCTTGCCGCCAACCAGGGCCTCTACAACGGCTTCCTGGCGGCCGGCCTGATCTGGGGCATCATCGCCTCGGACCCGGTCGGGTTCGCCGCGATGATCTTCTTCACCGCATGCGTTGTCGTCGCCGGGATCTACGGTGCGGTGACCGCGAACCGCAGGATCCTGTTCATCCAAGCGCTGCCCGGAGCGATCGCCCTTGTCGCGGTGCTGATCGCGGGCAGCAACTAACGCTTCCCGAACCGTCGACGCGCGCGAACTCGCTCGATGGCCGCCGCCCAGGACAGCTTCGCGATGGCACTCGCCTCCCGCACCACGGAATGCGGATCGGCCGTGAGCAGATCGGCTCCTTCGCGACCGACCAGACCGGTCACCCTGCGCCGCGTCGCCGAACTCGCCTTGCTCATATGACCGCTGCCGAAGGGCGGCTGGGGATCGCATTCGATCATCAGCTGGATCGCCTTGGCCTGGTCTTACCCGCGATCTCACCGCCAACCAAACCCGAGGTCGATTCCAGCGGAGACGGGCGCGGCGGTGACGAACCCTCGAGAATTCCGACGGCGACGAAAAGCACCGACCCAACGCGTACCGAGGTGGTTCACGTCGGGCGCATTGTGCTGATGGCTCATTTGCTGGTGCTCGCTCACAAACAGGCCCGATGGTGCGACGGATGGCGGGCCCACGCAAGAACAGGCACGATCGAGACAGCACCGCCGAACGATCAGTCGGAGGGATACGCATGCGGAAATTCATCGGATTCGCGATCGCCGTGCTGATGATCGGCGCGGTGGCCGGATGCGGCAGCGATTCCGGCGCCGGGCCGGACATTGTCACGAGCACGGCGCCCAGCACGCCGTCGGGTGTGCCCGATCTGGCCGCGGGCGAGGAAATCGTAGACGGTATCGACGTGCCGTGGGGGCTGGCCTTCCTGCCCGAAGGCGGGGTCCTGGTCGCGGAGCGGGATACCGGCCGAATTATGCGGGTGGTGTCCGGCCGCGAGCCCGAGCAGGTGTACCAGGTTCCGGGTGTGGTCGCGCGCGGCGAGGGCGGTCTGCTCGGGCTTGCCGTCGCTGCTGATTATGCCGAAACACGTTATGTCTATGCGTATTTCACCGCTGCCGATGACAATCGGATCGTGCGATTCCGGCTCGATGGGCAACCGGAGGTCATCTTCGCCGGTATTGCCAAGGCCGGGAACCACAATGGCGGCCGGATCGCGTTCGGGCCCGACGGCATGCTGTATGTCGGAACCGGAGATGCGGGACAGGGCGCCAGCTCTCAGGATCCGGCGAGCCCCAATGGCAAGATCCTGCGGCTGACACCCGATGGCGCTCCGGCACCGGGCAATCCGACGTCCGGTTCGCCCGTTTACAGCCTGGGCCACCGCAATGTACAAGGTCTGGCTTGGGATCGGGCAGGCAGATTCTTCGCCGCGGAGTTCGGCCAGAACGCCTTCGACGAGATCAATCTGATCGAGCCGGGTCGCAACTACGGCTGGCCGATCGTCGAAGGCAATGGCGGCACCGAACGGGGATTCACCGACCCCCAAGTCATTTGGAAACCGTCGGAGGCATCGCCGTCCGGCATTGCCATCTCCGGCGACACCCTCTATGTCGCGGCGCTGCGCGGCGAGCGATTGTGGACGGTTCCACTACACGACGGCACACTCGGCACACCGCAGGCCCAGGTGCCCGACCTGGGCCGCCTGCGCACGGTGGCAATTGCCCCGGACGGTGCGCTGTGGCTGACCACCTCCAACACGGACGGCCGCGGTGACGTCCGTGCCGGTGACGATCGGATCATCCGCTTCCCGGCGCGCTGAGTTCCCTTATTTGACAACATTTCCGACCGAACGCAGATCCCGGCGCAACAGTGCGGTCTCCCTGGCGTAGCCACGGCGGCCGAATACTCGATACAGCAGCCGGACGGGAGCCGGGATATGTCCGGCGAATTCCGACCACTCGCGCTCATCGGCCTCCTCGGCGATATGACCGAGGAATACCAGGGCCCGCCCCTTCGAAAACGACGCAATACCGCGCTTGCCGACTTCGGCCCACTCCGACTCGGTCAAGGTCTCGGCAACCATCGGCAGTACCGAATCTTCCTCGAGGCGAAGATGTTCGGTGAGCGCCTCATGTAGTCGACGTAGCCCCTCGACCAGCAGATCCGCTGTTTCCGCACCGCCCTGATGTTCCCACTCGGAAAATTCGGAATCGACGCGGCGCATGAGCGCATCGACCTCTTCGTGCTGGGTCTGCATGCGATTGATCAGCGTCGAATCCAACTCCGCCCAACGCAGTTTCGGCCAAACCAGCTCGTCCTCATTGCTGTGATGATGATGCAGGGCGGCGAGCATCTCGCGCGCATGTGCGCTCACCCGCGCTACCTGGTCGGCATCCATGGGCGAGGTCGCCTCGACAATGTCTGCCAGCAAACGGAATTCGCGTCGGAACACGCGGTGCACCAGCACCATGTCGTGGGTATCACAACCCGGCGGCTCGGTCGCCCGGCGGCTCATAACACCTGCTCCAGCGCAGACACAAGATCCCCGATAGTCATTTAGTTCCTCCCGATACTAAATGCACTCCTGTGCAATAAGTGCAACTTAGTATAGTTTTGGGCGAGGTAACACTGTCAAGATGTCACGCGGAGGACTCACAGCGAATGACCGAGCACCGCGCCCGGGTCAGCGAAACCACCCAGGTCGAGGAAACCGCCCAGCTCACTTCGGGCCGCGTCGCCCAGCGCCGACGCACCCGCAAAGCCATCGTCGACGCCTCCATGACGCTGCTGAACCGCGGCATCGAACCCTCGGTCAACGACATCGCCGCCGCTGCGGACGTGTCCAGACGCACCGTCTACCTGCATTTCCCCACTCTCGACCAGTTGATGCTCGACGCCACCATCGGCCTGCTCAGCGCGAATACCGATGAGGCGCTGACGAATATCCATTCCGCGGACCCGCGCGTGCGTATCGCCGAACTGGTGCGGGCGATGGGCGCGGAGATCACCGAGTTGCTGCCGATGGGACGGCGGTTGGTGAAACTCACTGTCGACCTGCCCACAGAGGACGCACCACGACGTGGGCATCGCCGGGTGCGTTGGATCGAATGGGCGCTCGAACCATTGCGTGACCGCATGCCCCAGCGGCAGTTCGACGATCTCGTGTCGAGTATCGCGCTCGTGGTGGGTTGGGAGGCTTTCATCGTGCTGATCGATGTGCGCGGGCTCGAGCCCGATGCCGCCGTCGAGGTATGTGCCAGCACCGCAACGACTCTCGTGGATGCCGCGCTACGCTCGCTCGAAAACTCATAGGCCGCACCGGGTCATCCTGCGGCACCCGGCCATTCAGCCATTGGTATGCGTCGGCCCGAACGCCAGACGGCCAGCGTCAGAGGAACGCCCGGACGGTAGGCAATATGGGTGACCGAGGGAGCGTCGAGCACCTGGAGATCGGCTCGGGTGCCCACCTCGATGACCCCGACATCGTTGCGGCGCAATGCTTTCGCGCCCGCCGCAGTGGCCGCGTACACCGCTTCGGCGATCGAGAGGCCCATCTGGAGTACGGCCGTTGCGACGCAAAAGGCCATCGATGTGGTGTAGGAACTGCCTGGATTGGCGTTGGTGGCCAGGGCGACGGTCGCACCCGCGTCGAGCAGTGCGCGGGCGGGAGCGAGGGGTTGGCGGGTGGACAGGTCGCAGGCGGGCAGGACGGTGGCGACGGTGTCCGAGGCGGCGAGCGCCTCGATATCGGCGTCGGTGAGGTAGGTGCAGTGATCCACGCTGGCCGCGCCGTGGTGGACGGCCAGTTGCACGCCGGGGCCGGTGCCCAATTGGTTGCCGTGCACGCGTAGACCGAGGCCGCGTGCGGCGGCGGCGCGCAGGACGCGATCGGACTGGCCCTCGTCGAAAGCGCCTGTCTCGCAGAAGACATCGGCCCAGCGCACATGCGGTGCGACGGAGTCGAGCATATCGCCGCAGACCAGGTCCACGTAGGTTTCCGCATCGGTACCGGGCGGCACCAGGTGTGCGCCGAGGTAGGTCACCTCGTCGGCGATGGCGGCGGCGATGCGAGCCGAGCGTGCCTCGTCGGGCACGCTCAGGCCGTATCCGGTTTTGGTCTCCAGGCAGGTGGTGCCCTGGCGGTAGGCCTCGGTGACGTGGCGACGCAGGTTGGCCGAAAGCTGGTCGTCCGAGGCACTTCTGGTGGCCGCGACAGTCGTTGCGATACCACCGGCACGGTAGGGCTGACCGGCCATTCTGGCCTCGAATTCGGCGGTGCGATCACCGGCGAAGACCAGGTGGGTATGGCTGTCGACCCACCCCGGCAACGCCGCGCGGCCGCCGATATCGACCCGATCATCGGCTGCCGGTGCGGATTTCGCCGGACCGATCCAGGCGAACCGATCATCCTCGAGCACAACTGCGGCATCGTGCAGCGGGCCGTCCGTCGCGTTGGTGGTCAGCTCGCCGATTCCAGTGATGAGGGTCGACACGGTGCCCTTTCTGCCGGTGAACATTCCGGTCTGTTCGTCGCCGCGCGCGATCAGGGTGAGCACAAGGCCCGAATCTCTTCTCGCAGATTGTTTTCGGGACTCTCCACCAGTACATGGCGGCCATCGGAGACCACCTGCCGCCCGGCGATCAGCACCTCGCGGATATCGCTGGCCGAAGCCGCGAACAGTGCGGCCGCGGGTTCGGTGCCCGCGGTCCGGATCGATTCGAGCTCGACGGTGACCAGATCGGCCGCCGCGCCCGCTTCGATGCGACCCACCTCCGGCCAGCCGGTGGATGCGTGATCTGTTGCCGCACCGAACAACTCCGCAATCTCGAATCGTCCGCGAGTGTGAGAGGCGAGACGTTCGTTCAACTCCAGCGCACGCCACTCTTCGAAGCCGTCGACGACCGCGTGACTGTCGGTGCCGAGGCACAGCCGGACTCCGGCGTCGAGAAGTTCGCGTGCGGGGCCGATACCGTCGCCGAGATCGCGTTCGGTGGTCGGGCAGAAGCATGCCCGCGACCTTGCCTCGGCCAGCATCTGGATATCGGCGTTGCTCACATGCGTGGCATGCACGGCCACCGTATCCGGCCCGAGCAACCCATTGTCCGCCAACAGCGCGGTCGGCGTAAGCCCGTGTGCGGCAAGGCAATCACGATTCTCGGCGGGTTGTTCGGAGAGGTGGACGTGCACCGGCCGACCCTCGCCCTGTCGAGCGACCACGGCCAGTGCTCGCGGGGGCACCGCGCGCACCGAATGTGCGGCCACACCGGTGCGCACCAGTTCCGACTCCGGCTTGAACGCGGCGCAACGCTGGGCCCACGCCTCCGCATCACCGTCACTGAAACGAAGCTGGCGTTCGTCCGGCGGTCGACCGAATCCGCCACTGAGATAACAGGTATCTAGCACGGTGAGCCGAATTCCGGCCTCCTGCGCCGCTGCTGCCAGGGCCGCGCTCATCTCATTCGGATCGGTATAGGCCACGCCGCCAGGGGCGTGATGCAGGTAGTGGAATTCACCGACGCTGGTGTATCCGGCGAGCACCATCTCCGCATACACCCCACGTGCGAGCCGGTAATAGGAGTCGGGATCCAGTCGATCCGCGACCGCGTACATCCGTTCCCGCCACGTCCAGAACGAGCCCCGCCCATGGTGGGTACGCCCGCGCAAGGCGCGATGGAAGGCATGTGAGTGCGCATTCGCGAAACCAGGAATGGTCAAGCCGCGCAATATGTTTCCGTTCGGCGCGGTTTGGACGACCACCGAGCGGATCGCCGATCCGGCGACGTCGATCGTCACCCGTTCGGCCAATCCGTCCGGTAGCCAGGCATATTCGGCCCAATAGACGCTCATTCGGCCGAACTCCCGCGCATCGGATTGCGGTCACGCCGATCCGACATCTGAAACCGCGCCCAGCGCTGCGCGCTCATGTGGTCAAGTCCTCGAGCACGCGAGCCAGGCTCTCCGCACCGAGTTCCACCTGCGTGATTCCGGCGGCGTCGCGCAGTCCGCGAGCGCGGTCGGCGTCGATGGCACCGGTGAGCAGTCTGGATCCCAGACACGGCACCCCGAAACGTATCCGCCGCGCCGCGTATCCCGGCCCACATCGGCAATTTCGGCGAGCAGTCCGTTCGCTGTCACTTGTTCTCCTGCATCGGGATTCGCACACCACGCTCCTCCGCGACCGCGTCGGCCCGCTCGTACCCGGCATCCACATGCCGAATCACGCCCATACCGGGGTCATTGGTGAGTACGCGCTCGATCTTCTGCCCGGCCAGCGCGGTTCCGTCGGCGACGCAGACCTGTCCGGCGTGGATGGACCGGCCCATGCCGACGCCACCGCCGTGGTGGATCGACACCCAACTCGCGCCCGAAGCGGTGTTGACCAGTGCGTTGAGCAGCGGCCAGTCGGCAATGGCATCGGACCCGTCGGCCATGGCCTCGGTTTCGCGATACGGCGAGGCGACGCTGCCGGAGTCGAGGTGGTCACGGCCGATCACCACCGGAGCCTGCAACTCGCCATTGGCGACCATCTCGTTGAAGCGGAGTCCGGCCAGGTGCCGTTCACCGTAGCCGAGCCAGCAGATGCGGGCCGGAAGTCCTTGGTAGGCAACGCGTTCCCCGGCCATGGTGATCCAGCGGCGCAGGGATTCGTTTTCCGGGAACAGTTCCAGCATGGCGCGATCGGTCGCGGCGATATCCGCCGGATCGCCGGACAGCGCGGCCCAGCGGAACGGTCCCTTGCCCTCGCAGAACAGCGGCCGGATGTAGGCGGGCACGAATCCCGGGAAGTCGAAGGCCCGCTCGCAACCGCCGAGTACCGCCTCGCCGCGCAGTGAATTGCCGTAGTCGAAGACCTCGGCACCGCGATCGAGGAAACCTAGCATCGCATCGACGTGTTCGGCCATGGATTCGCGGGAGCGGTCGGTGAATTCGTCGGGCTTCTTCGCGGCGTAATCGGCCCAGTCTTCGAGTGCGACACCACGCGGCAGGTATGCGAGGGGGTCGTGCGCCGAGGTCTGGTCGGTGACGATATCGATGTCGACTCCTGCCGCCAACAGCCTCGGCACTACCTCGGAGGCATTGCCGATCAGGCCGACCGACAATGCCTTTCGCTCCTTGCGCGCCTTCGACACCCGACGCACCGCATCATCGAAATCAGTGGCGATCTCGTCGAGATAGCGGTCGTGTACCCGCCGCTCGGCACGCGCCGGATCGCATTCGACGACGAGGGCCACACCGCCGTTCATGGTGACCGCCAGCGGCTGTGCACCACCCATCCCACCCAAACCCGCTGTGAGCGTGAGAGTTCCGGCGAGAGTGCCGCCGAAATGCTTATCCGCCACCGCGGCGAAGGTCTCGTAGGTCCCCTGCAGAATGCCCTGGGTGCCAATGTAGATCCACGAACCCGCGGTCATCTGCCCGTACATGGTGAGGCCGAGCGATTCCAGTCTGCGGAACTCGGGCCAGGTCGCCCAGTCCCCCACCAGATTCGAATTGGCGATCAGTACCCGCGGCGCCCATTCGTGCGTCCGGAATACGCCGACTGGCTTACCCGACTGGACCAACAGGGTCTCATCGGCCTCGAGTGTGGTGAGCGTGCGGGTGATCGCATCGAAGCTTGCCCAGTTCCGCGCCGCCTTGCCGGTACCGCCGTACACGACCAGGTCCTGCGGGCGCTCCGCAACCTCGGGGTCGAGATTGTTCTGCAGCATCCGGAGTGCGCCCTCGGTCTGCCAGTTCTTGGCCGTCAGTTGCGTGCCACGTGCCGCGCGCACTGTCCGTGTCATCGGATTGCCTCCATATCGACGAATTTCCCGTCCGCCCGGCAGGTCGGTGTCGCATAGCTACTGGCGACCTCGTATGGCCATGTGCGCGAGCCTGATTCGCTGTGTGGGAACCGGATTTCTTCGGGTGTTGTCAAGGGAGCTCACTTCCCTGAGCGAGGTGGGGTGTGACCGCGCGCAGCAGTTCGCCGGAACGGACCAGTTCCGCCGCGGCGGCGATTTCCGGGGCGAGGTGTCGGTCCGGTCCCGGGCCGTCGACCTCGGTGCGAAGCAGCGAGAGGGCCGCCGCGGTTGCCGGGCCGGGACGCAGTGGTGCCCGTAAGTCCAATGCCCTCGCGGCCGTGAGATATTCGATGGCGAGCACGGTGGCCAGACCGTCGACGGCCCTGCGCAGCTTGCGCGCGGCCGACCAGCCCATCGACACATGGTCTTCCTGCATCGCGCTGCTCGGAATCGAATCCACCGAGGCGGGCATCGCGAGCCGCTTGAGCTCGCTGACGATTCCCGCTTGGGTGTACTGCGCGATCATATGGCCGGAATCGACACCCGGATCGGCTGCGAGGAAGGCCGGAAGGCCGTGCGAGCGTGCGACATCCAGCATCCGGTCGGTGCGCCGCTCGGCCATGCTGGCGACATCAGCGACCGGAATGGCCAGGAAGTCCAGGACATACGCCACCGGAGCTCCATGGAAGTTGCCGTTGGATTCCAGCCTGCCATCGGCGAGCACGACGGGATTGTCGATCGCCGAAGCCATTTCGCGCTCGGCGACCAGTTCGGCGTGCGCGAGGGTGTCGCGGGCGGCGCCGTGCACCTGCGGTGCGCAGCGCAACGAATATGCGTCCTGCACCCGGTTGCAGTCCGGGCCCCGATGGCTGGCAACGATTTCCGATCCCGCGAGCGCGGCCGCCATGCGCCGCGCCGAGCGGGCTTGGCCGGGATGCGGACGCAGCGCCTGCAGGTCGTCGGCGAAGACCCGGTCCGTGCCGAGCAGCGCCTCGACACTCATGGCGGCGGTGATATCGGCGACGTCGAGGAGTTGGCGCAGGTCATTGATCGCGAGCGCCAGCATGCCCAGCATGCCATCCGTGCCGTTGGTCAGCGCGAGACCTTCCTTCTCGGCAAGGGTCACCGGCTTGATTCCCTTGGCGTGCAAGGCTTCCGCCGCTGCCACCACGTTTCCAGCGGAATCCGTGACCTCGCCCTCCCCCATCAGCGCCAACGCGATCGCGGCCAGTGGCGCGAGATCGCCGGAGCAGCCCAGCGATCCGAACTCGTGCACCACCGGCGTTATGCCCGCATTGATCAAGGCAGCCAAGGTGAGCGCCGTCTCTGGTCGCACACCGGTATGCCCGGTGGCCAGCGTGCGCAGCCGCAGCAGCATCATGGCGCGCACTACCTCTGTCTCGACCGCCGCGCCCGCTCCCGCGGCATGCGAGCGGATCAGCGACCGCTGTAGCGCGGCCCGGCTCTCCGGCGGAATGTGCCGGGTGGCCAGTGCACCGAAGCCGGTGGACACACCGTAGGTCGGGACCGTGCCCGCCGCCAGCGCGTCGACATGCTCGCGTGCGTCGGCCAGCCGCTTCTCGGCGGCCTCGCTGAATCGAACTTCCGCGCCGTCGCGAGCAACGGCGACGAGGCGTTCGACGGTCAGCGGCCCGTCCAGTTCCACGGGCGGTAACTGCGTGGTTTCCGACATAGACCCATTCCACCGCCACCGGGGCCGGTGGAGAATGAGGCGGGGCCAGGATCTGTCTGGTATCCAAGACGCACGGCCCAGTCGGCGCGAGAGGAAGTGGCATGGGAACGAGCAGCGACATCCCGGCGCTGCGGCGCGGCCTGGCCGTACTGCAGCTGATGGCGACCCGGGCCGGACCGGTCTCCGCATCCACGATCGCGCGCGAACTCGACATCCCCCGCTCGACCACCTATCACCTGCTGGCCGAGTTGGAGCAAGCCCGCTTCGTCACCCGGCTGCCCGCCGAACGGCGCTACGGACTCGGTATCGCCGTCTTCGAACTCGGTTCGGCCTATCTGCGCCACGATCCACTGGAGCGGGTGGCCGGACCGTTGCTGCGCGAGTTGGCCGGACGGGTCGGACACAACGCGCACCTCGGGGTCCTGCACGGCAATGAACTGCTGTATCTGATCAAAGAACGCCCGGCACGCCCTGAAACGCTGGTGACCGATGTCGGCGTCCGCCTGCCTGCACAGTTGACCGCATCGGGCCGGGCGATCCTGGCGCATCTGCCCGCCGCCCATGTGCGTGCGCTGTTCCCGTCGGCGGCGGCCTTCGTACGCCGCACCGATCGCGGGCCGACCAGCCTCGCGGCGCTGCGCACCATCCTGGCCGCCGAGCGTCGGCGCGGCTGGGCGAGCGAGGACGGACATGTCACCGCCGGCTTCGCCTCGGTCGCCTATCCGGCGTTCGATCACGACCATCGGCCGATCGCGGCGATCAGCGTGACGCTGCGGCACCACTGCGAGCAGATCCCGTGTGCCGCTGATTGGTCCGGTCTCGCCGCCCAGGTGCGGTCCACCGCTGACGATCTCACCCGTCGCATCGGCGGGCGGGTGAGCTGACGGCGCGAATAGATAGCAATCCCGACGAAATTCCAGGTCTTTCGGCTGCAGTCGCGACACACCGACCGGCTGCTGAGATTTCAGCAATCAGACAGCTACAATTGTGGATCACTGACCGGGGCAATGCCTCGCCGGGTGACGCACGACCAACAGTGCCGGATGGGGACAGGAGCACGATGCGAACACCGATGCGCCGCGGCGCCCTGGCCGGGCTCGCGATCATCGCGAGCGCGCTGATGCTGCCGAGCCTCGCCATGCCGACCGCACAGGCCACCATCGCACCATTCGGCCGGGAATTCCTCTGGGGCGTCGCATCATCGGGCTTCCAATCCGAAGGCCGTGCGCCGGACAGCAATTGGACCCGCTACATCGAAACCGGCAAGGCCGGGGACGACTACGAGAATTCGGTCGACTTCTACAAGCGCTACATCTCCGATATCAACCTCGCCGCACATCTCGGGGTCCGGGTGTATCGTATCGGGATCGAATGGGCGCGGTTACAGCCGCAACCCGATACCTGGGACGAGGCGGCATTCGGCTTCTACGACAACGTGATCGCGCGCATCCTCGCCGCTGGTATGCGGCCGATGCTCACCCTTGATCACTGGGTGTATCCCGGCTGGGCCGCCGATCGCGGCGGCTGGCGCAATCCGGGCATGGTCGAGGACTGGCTGGCAAATATGCGAAAGGTGGTGACCCGCTATGCCTCTCGCAATCCGCTGTGGGTCACCTTCAACGAGCCCGCCGCCTACATCGGCACCGAATTGCGCATCGGCGCGATCACGCCGGACGAGGCGCCCGCGATGCTGGACCGAATCGCCCAGGCGCACAACTCAATCTATGACACCATCCATCAGAATCTGCCCGAAGCACAGGTCACCAGCAATCTCGGCTATGTCGCAGGCGCCGAGACCGAGGTGAATCAGCCGCTTGTGGACCGGATCGCCGACAAACTCGATTTCATCGGCGTCGACTACTATTTCGCGCCACTGGCGGAAACGAACAAAGCGGTCCAGGGTGGTTCGAACGAGGGTCCGGCGATCTGGGAGCTCCCGATTCATACCGAGGGCATCTACTACGCGCTGCGCCACTACGCGCAGTTGTTTCCCGACCGCCCACTGTATGTCGTGGAGAACGGCATGCCCACCGAGGACGGCAAACCGCGCGCCGACGGATACACCCGCTCCGACCACCTCCGCGACACCGTCTACTGGCTCCAGCGCGCCAAGTCCGACGGCATGAATGTCGTCGGCTACAACTACTGGAGCCTGACCGACAACTACGAATGGGGCAGCTACACACCACGTTTCGGCCTCTACACCGTCGACGCCCGCACCGATCCCACCCTTACCCGCAATCCCACCGACGCAGTCGACGCCTACCGCGGCATCATCCAATCCGGCGGCGTACCCACCAGCTATCGACCGACCCGCCCACCGGTCGAATGCGGATTGGTCGACCCACCCGACAGCTGCGACGAAACCGTCGCCGTTCCCTAGCTGAGGTTGGATCGGAGTTCGCCCGATCCGGATTCGACCGGCTGATTCAGCCCAGCCTTCGCCGAATTCCGCTGTTTGATGCGACAGGTCACTCTTCGTCCAGCATCGGTTGGGCGGCATGACGCCACGAGCGGGTGTACGCGAGGCACGCCGCCGATATGGCCCAGATAGCTTCGTGAGAACGGGATCCGCGCAGCTAACTCGGCCAGCGACCGCCCCGCGGCCTGCCTCGTAGCTCGCAGCCGCTCCCCTATGTCGGGCTGCAAATCCCCGCCGTCAGTCCCATGAGTGGATCGTAAGCCGATCTGTAGACGCGCTGTAGACGTTTCCGCTCTCCGGGATGGAGATTTCCGCGCAACGCTAGGACCCAGCGCCCACCCGTCCTGGGGACATTCCGGGGTTGTCGGGGCCGGGCGCACCTGAGCCGCCGTACTGAGGGGTCACGATGTTGAACCCAGATCTACCGCACCGCCGATCGTTCGTTGGTCCGCCTATCCCGTGGCCGGTTGAGTGCCGTGTCGATGTTCTCGAGCAGTACATCAACGCTCTACGTGCGTTGCCAACCGAACCAACCAGCACTGAGCAACCCGACACAGAGGTCTCAAAACCGATGGGCTACATAGGTTTTGGCGATACTCCGCTGTCGCGCTGTCACTTCTACAGGCGGGTGTGTGATCTGCCCGCGAACGTCGACCCGCCTCAGCTCGGTCGAATCGTGATGAAGGTCGAGCATGTGGGGGCGCTGACCATGCCCGCCCACCTTGGTCAGTCCGTGAAAACCTATATGCAGCAATGTGGTTCGGACCTTGGCCCGGTCTGCTCTCATCCACGCCAGAACAGGTGGGCATACCTCATCCGACCCGATATCCCCGATGACACGCGTCTGTTCGCCGAGATGTACCGGCTCGATGTTCAGGTGGTACGAGCGGGCGGCACCGTGGCGTTGCCGTCGCCAGCCGACAAGGGCGCGCAGTTCCGACGCTGGATCGAACCACCCCGCTGCACATTCCGCCCATCCGGGCTCGTCGTGGTCGATGCGATCCGGGCGTGCTCAGGTCGGTATCCGATGCGGAGGTGAGCCGCTCATGTGTGAATGGGATTGCGGACCGTGGATCAAGCTGTCGATGTGGGGGATTGGGAGCTTCAACGGCACGACCGGGGAGTTGGAATCGGCACAGTGCCCGTCGCGGTTCTGCATGACCATGGCACCGCTGGTCGACGGGAAGATCGGCGACCACTACGGCATCACAGACATGTTGTCACCGTTGCCATGTCCGTGGATCGGGGTGCGGGTTGTGAACGACATTGACGACTTCATACCCGACGACTCGGCATCAGTCCCGCCGCCAAAGGTGGAGCGGCCATGACCGTAAATACGTTGGCTCCCAAGGCAATTAGTGTACTGCCCCTTGACGTGACCAGCCCGCACCTGCTGCGGGATGAACGGGTGATCACCGAGTTGGCGCAGCGACGCGGCTACACCCTGACCGGGCTGGTCACCATCGGTGACGACACGTTCATGCCGACCACGCTGATCGTGGGGACGGCATGCAGCAAGGGGGCAGTAGCGGTCATCGCGACGAGCATGGCCCATTTCAGTAGCCGCGCACGGGCTATCGCTGTGGCGTGTGACCTGATCACACCTACCAAGTTCGTGGCCTGCACCAGCGCCGACCGATTACAGAGTCCGTCATGAGTGAACAGGCTTCCCCGCGACCGGACGTACCCGACGTACACCTGAGCGTGTTCCTGCACGGTGCACGATTCGACTTCGCCGCGTGCCTTACCGCCGCATTGGTCTTCGTTGCAGAACATCGGGCTCTACCCTCGCACGTAAAGGCAAAGAGCGGACCGAACGGGAAGCTATCGAGAAACAACGCCAACAAGTGCGAGAAATGCGTGAGCGAGCAGTAAGAGCGGGGATGTCGCCGGAGGTTTGGCGCGTGTACGAGTTGGGTCGCCCCCAACCGGGAGAGGAAGCAAGACCCGCGCGAACCCATGACAACGCGGAACGAGAACGGGCAATACATCAGCAACGCGAACGCGAACGCCCCGAACGCGAACGCCCCGAACGCGAACGTGAAGGCAGACACCGAGGCGAATAGCGCTCAAAACGAAGCCCAACATGGCCATTTCGACAGTCAGGACGGGACCGACGATCAAGCGCGACGGCATGGACGTAAAACATGGAAGGAGTCCTACTCCACCGAATGCCTTGCCTGCGCCGGTCCGCCGCTGTGCCGGATTCGGCTGCCCAAGTCCTGGAACCCTGCGTGCGGGGTGCCTGCCGGGGTGCGTCGCGGACCGAGCGGGCTTGCCGGTCAGCGCGTTTCGAGAACTGCCATGGCGGCATTGTGGCCGGGAATGCCGCTGACACCACCGCCGCGGATCGCGCCCGCACCGCAGATGAAGACGTTGGGAACGTCCGTCGCCACACCCCAGCGAGCCGCCGGAGTATCGGGGTCGTCGGAGCAATAGGGAAAGGCCAGGTCTCGGTGGAAGATGTGCCCGCCGGGTAGGGCCACCTCACGTTCCAGGTCTACCGGCGACTTGGCCTCGATACACGCTGCACCGTCCTCGTCGAGCGCGAGGCAATCGACAAGCGGTTCGGCGAGTACCGCATCCAGTTGGGCCAGTGCGGCTTTCACGGCCATCGTCTTCGCCGCCTCCGGATCGGACTCGAAAAGCCTTGCCGGAGTGTGTAATCCGAACAGCGTGAGGGTGTGGAGATCGGAGCCGGGCGCGAGAATCGAGCGATCGGTCAGGGTGTGACAGTAGATCTCCGACGGCGGGGCCGACGGGATCCGTCCGCCGGACGCCTCGCGATATGCCTGCTCCAGTTGCGAATACGATTCGGCGATATGAAACGTCCCGGCGAATGCCTCGCGCGGATCTGTAGAAATGTCACGCAACCGAGGTAACCGCCGCAGCACCATATTCACTTTCAGTTGGGAGCCTTCGGGTTTCGACTCCCCGGGTATGCCCAGCAACCGCGCGAGCTCATGCGGTGCCGCATTGATGAGCACATGCCGCGCGCTGATCACACCGTCCGTGTAGCGCACTTCGGCGGTGAAATCGTCGGATTCGACCTCGGTCACGGCACAGCCGGTGATCAGCTCGGCACCGGCGGCGCGAACCGCGTCGGCGAGTGCGTCGGTGAGCGCGCCCATACCGCCGATCGGGACATCCCAGTCGCCGGTGCCACCACCGATCACGTGGTAGAGGAAGCACCGGTTCTGCCGCAGTTCAGGATCGTGGGCATGGGTGAAGGTCCCGATGAGTGCGTCGGTGAGCACGACCCCGCGCACGGTGTCGTCGGCAAAGGTGGACTCGACCGTCTCCCCCAGCGGCCGCTCGAACAGCGCCGCCCAGGTGGCGGGATCGTCGACAACCCGCTCGAGTTCCGACCGCGTCGGCAACGGTTGGGTCAGCGTCGGAAACATCCGCTGCGCGAGCCGCCCGGTCGCACCGTAGAACTCCTGCCACGCCCGGAAATCCCGGTCCGAACCGGTGAGCCGCACGAAGCTGTCCCTGGTTCTGGCCTCGGAACCGGTATCGACCAGCAGTCCACCGTCCCCGACCGGCGTATACGACGAGATCCGCCGACGCCGCGTCCCGAAACGCAGCCCGAGTTCCTCGACGATCTGCCGCGGCAGCAGGCTCACCAAATACGAATACCGCGACAATCGCGCATCGACGCCTGGGAACACCCGCGCCGAAACCGCAGCCCCGCCGGTGTGCTCCTGCCGCTCCAGCACCAGCACCGAACGCCCGGCTCGCGCCAGGTATGCGGCGGCCACCAGCCCATTGTGACCACCACCGACCACCACCACGTCATAGGAGGAGCGCATCGGTCGCATCCGTCCTGCCTACCACGGATTCCGCGGATCGATCTCCGAATGTGCGATTGCCGAGAGATTACGGCCCGGTTTCCATATTTCCCTGCGATTGACCAGCGCTCACTTCACACTTAGCTTCTGGCAAACGCTGTATGAGGGCGGCGTTTTCACCTGGGAGCGATCATGACCGAAGCCACCACACCATCCGATGACGAACGGCGCCTGGCCGAACTCGGCTACAAACAGGAACTGGCGAGATCCTGGTCCGGGTTCTCCAACTTCGCCATCAGCTTCACCATCGTCTCCATCCTGACCGGCGGACTGGCCAGTTATGGCATCGGTCTGGCCAACGGCGGCCCGATCACCATGGCGTGGGGGTGGCCGCTGGTCTCGGTCATGGTGTTGTTCGTGGGCCTGGCCATGGCCGAATTGGCCTCGGCCTACCCGACTTCCGGCGGTCTGTACTGGTGGGCGTCCGAATTGGGTGGGCCGGCCTGGGGCTGGTTCACCGGATGGTTCAACCTGATCGGCCAGATCGCGGTGACCGCCGCCATCGACTACGGCGCGGCCATCTTCACCACCGCGGTGCTCAATGTGATCGGCATCGATATCGGAACCGACCGCACCGCAATCTTTTTGGTCTTCACCGCGATCCTGATCCTGCATGCCGTACTGAATGCGATCGGCCCGCATCTGTCCGCGGTCATCAACAACATCTCCGCCTGGTGGCATGTCGGCGGTGTGGCGATCTTCGTCGTGGTGCTCGGGTTCGGTGCGAGCCACCATCAGAGCGTAGGCTTCGTCTTCACCGAAACCGTCGACAACAGCGCGGTCGGCTTCGGCGGGGTGGCGTTCAGCTTTCTGCTCGGGTTGCTGCACGCGCAGTACACATTCACCGGCTACGACGCATCGGCGCATATGTCGGAGGAGACCCATGATGCCGCGCGCACGGCGGCCAAGGGCATTATCAATACCATTGTCGTCTCGGCCGTCGCCGGTTATCTGCTCATCATGGCGGTGACCTTCGCCATTCCGAATCTCGACGATGCGCTCGATCCGACGAAGAACAGCGGCTACCCGGTGATCTACATCCTGCAGAACTCGCTGAATTCGTTCTGGTCCGGGCTGCTGCTGATCATCGCCGCGATCGCGCAGTTGTTCTGCGGCTACGCCTCGGTCACCTCGGCCTCACGCATGCTGTTCGCCTTCTCCCGCGACGGCGCTGTGCCGGGATCGGCCTATTGGTCCCGACTTTCGGCCCGCAAGGTGCCGGTGCACGCGGTGCTGTTCATCTCGTTCTTCTCGTTCGTGCTGCTGGTTCCGTCGATGCTGGTGCCCGCGGAGAACGCGCCGACCGCCTACGCGGCGGCCACCTCCGTCGCCACCATCGGCCTCTACATCGCCTACGGCATCCCGATACTGTTGCGCCAACTGCACGGCGGCCGATTCCACACCGGCCCTTGGCAACTCGGTCCCTGGTATCGACCCGTCGGCATCATCGCCCTGATCTGGATCGTGCTGATCAGCCTGCTGTTCATCCTGCCGACCGATGACCGCGGCTATCCATGGAACAGTGAATTCACTTGGAACACCGTCAACTACGCACCGATCACCTTGGTCGGCGTGGTGGGCGCGATCGGCATCTGGTGGCTCGCGTCGGCCAGACACTGGTTCACCGGCCCCAGGCGAACGGTCGTCGAGACGGGTGAGTCCGAGGCGCCGGTACAGGCCTGACCTGCTCATATCGGTGGCCGCACGTTCGGGATAGAGTCGACATGTGTCCGTGGAAATCGATTTCCGCGCCGTTTTCGAGTCCGGACCAGGTCTGTACCTGGTACTCGATGCCGACCTGTGCATTGTCGCGGTGACCGACGCATATGCCGCCGCGACGATGACCGAACGACAGGACCTCCTCGGCAAGGACATTTTCAAGGCGTTTCCGGACAATCCGGATGATTCGTCGGCAGAAGGTGTCCGTAACCTGCGGGTATCGCTGGAACGGGTGCTGCGGGACCGGGTCACCGACGCGATGCCGGTTCAGCGCTACGACATCCGTAAGCCCGACGGCGCCTTCGAACCCCGATTCTGGAGTCCGAGCAACTCTCCGGTCCTCGGTACCGACGGCGAGCTGCGCTATGTCATCCACCGCGTGGAGGATGTCACCGATTTCGTCCGGCTCGAAGCATCCGACGCGGCGAAACGAGAGGAAACGGCCGCACTGCGGGCTTCGAGCCAGGAAATGGAACAGGAGGTATTCGCCCGAGTCCGTGAGGTCGCCGAAACCAGCAGGCAGCTCAAGGAGGCCAACATCGAGCTGGCTCAGTTGTACGCTCGCGCGAAGGAACTGGACGAACTGAAGAGCCAGTTCGTCGCCAATATCAGCCACGAGCTGCGAACCCCGCTCATGTTGATCTTGGCGCCGACCCGGAAGTTGCTCGACCGGTGCACGCCCGCCGACCGCGATGAGCTCGAGCTGATCCTGCGCAACGCGCGCATACTGCAGCGTCAGATCGATGATCTGCTCGACGCCTCGAAGCTGGAGTCGGGTGCGATACGACCCGATTATGCCTGGGTCGATGTCACCGAGCAGGTGCGGCTGGGCTCGGCCTTCTTCGAGTCCATGGCGGTCGACCGGGGTATCCGCCTGGCCGTCGACGCGCCGCAGCCCGTCCCCGCCGCACTCGATCCCGACCACCTGCAGCGCATTCTGTTGAACCTGCTTTCCAACGCCTTCAAATTCGTCCCCGAAGGTGGCATGGTCCGCTGCACCGTGCGCCCTGCCGATGACGACGTGGTCATCGAGATCGCCGATAGCGGCCCAGGCATACCGGCATCGCACCGCGCCGTGGTCTTCGAGCGGTTCCGTCAGGTCGATGGCGCGGCGACCCGCGCGGTGGGCGGCACCGGTTTGGGCCTCAGCATTGTCCGTGACCTGGTGCGCTTGCAGCGCGGTGACATCACTATCACCGAAGCTCCCGAAGGTGGCGCGATGATCGTGATCGAGCTGCCGCGAGCCGCGCCAGCGGGCACCCCGGTCCGCCGCTCGGCCACCGAGCCCACACCGATTCGCGCAGGTAATGCCGCCGACGCGCTGATCGCCGAGCTGATGCCCGAGAGCGGCGAACGCACCACACGCGTGGATACCGGATCGGATGAGTCGGAACCGAAACCGTCGGTCATTGTCGTCGAGGACAATGCCGACCTCAACGCCCTGATCCAGGAAGCGCTTTCCGAGTCCTATCGGGTCACCGCCGCCGACAATGGCGGTACGGGACTGCGGCTGGCCCGAGCACACAAGCCGGATCTGATCGTGTGCGACCTCATGATGCCAGGCATGAGCGGCGACGAACTTCTGCACAAGATCCGTGCCGACCACGAGCTGCGCAACACCCCGGTACTCATCGTCAGCGCACGCGCAGACGAGCGGTCGCGGCTGGAGCTACTGCGTGCCGGCGCCAACGACTACCTGCGGAAACCCTTCGAGGTCGCCGAACTCCGAGCACGGGTGGACAATCTGGTCGACCTCCGGCTGGCCGAGAATCGACTGCGGACCTTACGGATCATCCACGAACGCGACCGCATCGCCCACGAACTGCACCGCACGGTGATCGATCAACTGTTCGGCATCGGGATGCGTTTGAGCGGGATCCGTCCGCTGGCCCGTGTGCCCGCCGTCACCGCCCGCATCGACGACGCGGTCCAAGAACTCGACGCCGTCATCGATCACATCCGCGACACGGTCGCGGAACTCGCCTCGGAAGTCGAAATCGAGACCCCATTCCGCACGGAAGTCATGGAACTCGCCAGCGAGGCCGCCGAGGCACTCGGCGCACAGTCCCAAGTCGGCTTCGCCGGACCGGTCAACGACCTCGATCCGGCTCTCACATCCGCAGCGCTCGAAGTCGTGGAACGGGTCCTGCAGACAATGCGCCGGCGGGCAGTCGCCGAGGATATCCGGGTCAACGTCATCCTCGACGACCGCCAATTCGCCATCGTCATGCACGAAATCACTTGGACGCCAACCGATCTCGCAATATCGGAGCATAAGCCCGAACCATTGTCGGAAACCCTTGTCGGCTACGGCGCAAACCTGACGGTCACTACGCCCATACCCACCGAAACCGCTTGGTCCCTGACGATCCCCCGCGCCGGCATGTGCTGACCAACCAATCTCAATCCTCTTGGGGCAGGAACTGTTTCGCGTACTCGTACCCTTCGTCACCTTCGGCCGCCACCTTGGCGTACACCAGGTGGACGACACCGGTTTTGAAAGTATTGGACGAAAGCAGTTGCAACGGAAGCGCAGCGTCGGTCTCCTCGAACAATCGCAGGCCCTTGCGCACCGCGATCGGGTGCACCAGCAGGTGCAGTTCGTCCAAGAGCCCGACCTCGAGCAGTTGGCGGACAACCGATACCGATCCGCTGATTCCGATGGGTGCGTCGCCCGGCTCATCCTTGAGCGCCGCGACGGCATCCGCCAGATCACCTTTCAGCACTTCGGAATTGCGCCAGGTCAAGGTGAGATCCTGATGGGTGACCACGATCTTGCGCGCGTCGCCGAGCTTCTTGGCCATCGCGGCATCCACATCGCCTGCGGCCTCCCGCTCCGGCCATGCCCCGGCGAACCCCTCGTAGGTCTTGCGGCCCAGCAGCAGCGTGTCGGCCGCGCCGAGCTGGCTGTCGACAGCCGTGGCCATCTCCTCGTTGAAGTACGGGAAGTGCCAATCCTGGGGGTTCTCGACGACGCCGTCGAGTGCGATGAACAGTCCGGCGGTGATTTTCCGCATCGGTATCTCCTTGGTCGGTGGTTGACGTCGCGTCACCAGATCAGACGGACGGAAGCCGGAATAATCATCGCTCGCGTGCTCACCTATTCGGGCGATCGGCGATGCAGCGCGAGTTGGAGTTCGAGCAGCAGACGATCGGCGGGATCGGTCAGGTCCATCCCGAGAATGTCCTCGACCCGGCGGATCCGGTAGCGCAGGGTATTCGGATGCACCTGCAGCGCCGTCGCGGCATTGCGCACATCGCCGTGTTCACGCAGATAGGTCTCGACGCTTTCGCGCAGATTCGCGGAATGCTTACGGTCGTAGTCCAATAGCTTGCGCAGGCGCGGATCGTGCAGTTCCGGCCGCGTGCCGACGAGATCGAGGATTTCGCCGAGCAGAACCGCGGTGCGCGATTCGGCCAGCGTGGTCACGCGGCCGCGCGGATAGGTCGCGGCCGTACTGTCGAGGACCCGGTCCACCTCGGCGCGCGCGCCCGCGACATGGGCCAGATCCGGTATGGGACAGGCGATGGCGGCGCGCAATTCGAATTTGACTTCGAGCTGTTCGACCAGCTGACGAGTCCACGCGGTCACGGCATGTGCCGAACGGTATTGCGGCAGTAGCACATACACCCGATCGCCGACGATGGTCGTCACCGAATCCCCGCGAAATGAGCTGGCGCGCAAGCGAAGCACATTGCCGAAGGCGGCGGGCGACTTCACACCGGGAGCGCCCGCGAAGCCGACCACCGCGGCCGGACCGGTCAGCGACAGATTCAACGCACTCGCCACGGCGGGCACATCGGCGGTGCCACCACCCGTTCCGAACAGCCGCTGAATCAGCAGCGCCTCGGTGGAGGGTGCGTCCAGACTGCGCGAAATCAGCCGGGCGGCAATGGCCGACGCACCGCGCAGGATCTCCGCGGCATCCGGTTCGAACGGCCGGTCGCCCTGCTGCAACCAGATCGCGCCGAGCACCCGCGGCGCACTCCCCTCGGCCTGCTCGCGAATGCTCACCACAAGGCGGCGCTTGATATCGAGCTCCTCGTGCGCCGGTATGTCGATGACATCGTCGGTACCGCGCAGCCGATCGAACACTCCCCACTCGCGCAGCACCCGCAGATAGTCGCGCGGCCCCTCCCGGCCGAGGATCGAAAGCACCCGGAGCTGGTCGGCCGCCTGATCCGAGGCCGAATACGCGAGCACATGCGATTGCGGGTCCTCGATGGACACCATCCCGCCCGCATTCTGGGCGACCATCTGCGCCAATCCGAACAGGTCCAGGTCCGCGGCCACCAACTCACCCTCGCTAGCCACGACCACAGCCCACTTTCATACGACTCGCCAATCCGGTCATCCCATCTTTGTCCGCTTGTCCGATTCTGCGGGCTGTTTTGCGGTGTTGACTTCGGCTCACCGTCATACACCGGCACCGCTAGCGATTGCTTGCAGATCGCTCGAAACAACCCAGGAGGACTCATGGACGCCATCGTGTCCACGCCACGCCCGGCCAACGAGCCGGTCGGCACCTTCGCACCGGGCAGCGCCGAACGCGCACGACTGCGGGCGAAACTGACCGAACTCGCCGCGACGCCGACCGAGATCCACCATGTCATCGGCGGCGAGCACCGGCGCACTTCGGGTAAGAGCATCGACGTCGTGCAGCCGCACAACCATGCCGCTGTACTCGGCACCCTCACCACCGCCGAGGCCGGCGATGTCGAGGATGCGATCGCCGCCGCCTCCGCCGCCGCACCCGGCTGGCGGGCGCTGTCCTTCCAGGATCGCGCCGCGATCTTCCTGCGCGCCGCGGATCTGCTATCCGGCCCGTGGCGCGAAACCATCGCCGCCGCAACCATGTTGGGGCAGTCCAAGACCGCCTACCAGGCCGAGATCGACGCACCGTGCGAACTGGTCGACTTCTGGCGCTTCAATGTCCATTTCGCCGGGCAGATCCTGGCCGACCAGCCGATCTCGACCCCGGGTGTATGGAACAAGGTCGAGTATCGCCCACTCGAGGGCTTCGTCTACGCGATCACCCCGTTCAACTTCACCGCGATCGCGGGCAATCTGCCGACCGCGCCCGCCCTGATGGGCAATACGGTCCTGTGGAAGCCATCGCCTACCCAGGCGGTGGCCGCGTATTGGACGATGAAACTGCTGGAGGCCGCGGGGCTGCCGCCCGGCGTCATCAATATGGTGCACGGCGCGGGCCCGAAGATCTCCGATGTCGCGCTGACCGATCGACGGCTCGCGGGCATTCACTTCACCGGTTCGACCGCGACCTTCCAGCACCTGTGGCGTTCGGTGGCGATGAATATCGCCGACTACAACACCTATCCGCGCCTGGTCGGCGAAACCGGCGGTAAGGATTTCGTGCTGGCGCACAGCTCAGCGGATCCGGAGGTACTGACCACCGCGCTGATCCGCGGCGCCTTCGACTATCAGGGCCAGAAGTGCTCGGCCGCATCGCGCGCATTCGTCCCGAAGTCGGTGTGGGCCGAAATGGGACGCGATCTCATCGAGAAGGTCGGTGCGCTGAGCTACGGCGATGTCACCGATTTCGCCAACTTCGGCGGCGCGGTCATCGACCAGCGTGCCTTCGATCGCAATGTCGATGCCATCGCCCGCGCCAAGGCAACCTCGGGCTTGACCATCGCGGTGGGCGGACATACCGACGACACCGTCGGATATTTCGTCGACCCGACCATCCTGCTCGGCGACGACCCCACCGACGAGGCATTCAGCACCGAATACTTCGGCCCCATTCTCTCGGTCCACGTCTACGACGATTCGGTCGCCAGATCCTTCGAGGCTGCCCTCGAACTGGTCGACGGTGGTTCGGCGTATGGCCTGACCGGCGCGATCATCGCCGATGACCGCAGTGCCGTGGCCAAGGCCACCGAAAGTCTGCGCTTCACCGCGGGCAACTTCTACATCAACGACAAGCCCACCGGCGCGGTCGTCGGTCAGCAGCCCTTCGGCGGATCCCGCGCGTCGGGCACCAATGACAAGGCAGGCTCGCCGCAGAATCTGTTGCGCTGGACCTCCGCCCGCACTATCAAGGAAACCTTCGTTCCGCCGACCGAGCACACCTATCCGCACCAGGCACCCGAGGAGATCTGATGGCAATTTCCGGTCTGCTTCGCCCCGCCATGCTCGCCGCCTCGCGCTCGCCGCGCATGGAGCGCACCGTCACCCGCATGTCGACCACCAAGAAACTGGTGGATCGCTTCGTCGCCGGGGAATCCGAGCCGAATGCGGTCGCGGCCGTGGAGAATCTGCTGAGTTCGGGTCGCTACATCACCGTCGACTACCTCGGCGAGGACACCACAGATATCGAGCAGGCGCGCAATACGGTGACGCACTATCTGTCGCTGCTGTCGTTACTCACGTTGCTCCGTGATTCCGGAGCCGTTGGACCGCTGGAGGTTTCGCTCAAGCTCTCGGCGCTCGGTCAATCGTTGCCCGCGGACGGTCACGCGATCGCTCGCGAGCACGCGCACCAGATCTGCACTGCCGCAGCGGATGCGGGCGTGCTGGTCACCATCGACGCCGAAGATCACACGACCACCGATTCGACCCTGTCGATCGTGCGGGAGTTGCGCGCCGACTTCCCCTCGCTCGGTACCGTCCTGCAGGCCTATCTACGACGCACGGAGGCCGACTGCCGGGACTTTTCCGGCTCGGGCTCGCGAATTCGCCTGTGCAAGGGCGCATATCGCGAACCGGCGTCGGTGGCGTATCAGAGCCGGGCCGAGGTCGACCAGTCCTATCTGGACTGTCTGCGGGTGCTGATGAACGGCGACGGCTATCCGATGGTCGCGACCCACGATCCGGCACTCATCGAGGCCGCCGGGGTTTTCGCCACGGCGACCCGGCGCGGCTCCGACGATTTCGAGTTCCAGATGCTCTACGGCATCCGCGACGCTGAACAGCGCCGACTCGTCCGCGAAGCGCGGCACGTTCGGGTCTATGTGCCCTACGGCGATCAGTGGTACGGCTACTTCATGCGCCGACTCGCCGAACGCCCCGCCAACGTGGCGTTCTTCCTCCGCTCGCTGCGACCGGGCAGCCGGCGCTGATCCCCAGCTCGGCGGCCTTGTCTGTGCAGTCGGACAAGGCCTCGGAAGTTTATTTATCCAACTCGCCGATCACAGCGCGTTTGCGGTCCGATTAGCTGAGTGCCGCTCAGATGTGATCTGCGTTACTGCGCTGTCGGGTAGCGCAGAGGACGAAAGGAAGACCTATGTCCCTCGCGGAGTTGCGCAGCCAGATGTTGCGCCGCAAACCCCTCGAGCAGATCGAGGAGGAGACCGGGCCCGCGGACGAGCAACTGAAGCGGTCACTCGGACTGTGGCAACTCACGGCGATCGGCGTCGGCGGCATTATCGGCGCGGGCATTTTCGCCCTGGCCGGTTCGGTCGCGCATTCCGTCACGGGCCCGGCGGTGCTCATCTCGTTCCTGATCGCCGGTGTCGCCAGCGCCTGCGCGGCGCTGTGCTACGCGGAATTCGCCGGGATGGTGCCGAAGGCCGGATCCGCCTACACCTACGGCTATGTCTCTCTCGGCGAGATCGCGGGCTGGTTCATCGGCTGGGATCTGCTGCTGGAGTACATCGCGGTGGCGGCGGTGGTCGCGATCGGCGTCTCCGGATACTTCAAATTCCTACTGGGACAAGTAGATATCACGCTGCCCGATTGGATGATGGGCGCGCACGGCACCGGATCGGGTCATGTGATCGACGTCTTCGCGGTGCTGTTCTGTCTGGGCACCGCGTGGCTGCTTTCGCGCGGCATCAAGAGCGTCGGCCGCTTCGAGACGATCGCCGTCGGCGTCAAGGTCGCGTTGGTCGTATTGATCATCGTGCTCGGTGTCTTCCAGATCGACAGCTCCAATTACACCCCGTACTTTCCGTTCGGTGTGGGCGCGGTGTGGACCGGTGCGGCGACGGTCTTCTTCGCCGTCTTCGGCTATGACGCGATGAGCACGGCCGCCGAGGAATCTGTCGACGGCAAGAAGCATCTGCCCAAGGCCATCATCTACTCGCTGGCCATCGCGATGGTGCTGTACGTGCTGGCAACGCTGGTGCTGACCGGGATGCAGAAGTACACCGAGATCAGCCCGACCAGCGGTTTCTCCACCGCTTTCGAGTCGGTCGGCATGCCGGGCGTCGCGAATATCATCGCGATCGGCGCCATCGTCGGCATTGTCACCGTGGTGCTCACCTTCATGCTCGGCGTGACCCGGGTGTGGTTCGCGATGAGCCGCGACGGGCTGCTGCCGGAGTGGTTCGCCAAAACGCATCCGGTCCGCAAGGTGCCGACCCGGGTGACCTGGATCGTCGGCATCGGATCCGCGACGATGGCCGGTCTGCTCGATATCACCGTGGTCGCCGAGCTGACGAATATCGGCATTCTGATGGCATTCATCGTGGTCTCGGTCGCGGTAATGGTGCTGCGCCGCACCCGACCCGACGAGCCGCGCGCGTTCAAGCTGCCGCTCATGCCGGTGGTGCCGCTGGTCGGCATCGGCTTCTCGATCTACCTGATCTGGTCGCTGCCGTGGGAGACCTGGCTGCGCTTCGCGGTGTGGCTGGTGATCGGACTCGCGGTGTACTTCGGGTACTCGCGGATGCATTCCAAGCTGGAGCGCGACGGGGATGTCTCGCTGGCGAAGTAGGCCCGAAGGTGGCGCCGTCACCGTCCCCCACGCACCCGGCCTAGGCATCCAACTCGATACGGACGCGCTCGAGCACCTCCACTATCCTGGAAAGCCTTGCCGCAGTGGCACAATCGCGATGATATTGCGGGCATGCGCATGGTCGATCCCGCGTAGCCGCCGACCTCACCCAGATACTGAGAGATCGGTCCAGGCGACCGCGCGTAGCGGAAACGAGCCCATCCCACGCACCGGCGCCGGGAGTGCGACCAGCCTGGCACCGGTGTCGGGGACCGCGTCCAGGTTCGTCAGCTGCTCGATGGTCGGGATTCCCGCCCCGAGCAGCGTGTGGTGGCACGGCCGCGTCGGCAGGGACGTGTCATCGACGTCGAGCGAGTCGATGCCCACCAGTGCCACATTGGCGGCGACCAGCGCATCGGCGACCTCGCCGACCAAGAACGGGTGACCGGGGCCTCGATACTCCGACGATCCCCATCGCGCCGACCATCCGGTGTGCACGAGCACCGCCTTGCCCCACAGCCGTGCCGGGTCGCCGATCACATCCGGCCCGACAGCGCGGACTCCCGCCGCGCGGATCATTACGATCGGCACGTTGAACAGCCGTTCCAGCGGCAGCTCGGCGATATCGGCGCCATCGGCATGGAAGTGGAAGGGCGCGGTGATATACGTCCCCGTATTGCCTACGGTATCCACGCGCGCGATTTCGTAGGTCATATCGATCAGCGCCGACCGGTCACGTGCAATGTGTGTGGTGACTCGCGGTTCAGGCAGGCCGGGATAGGTGAGCATCCCGTCCGAGATCGGATGAGACAGCTCGACTATCGCCTTGCTCATGTTAGAGACCGTACCCGCAGTCGGCGGCGCTCCTGCCGGGTAATGCCGCGGCCTGCAATCCGTCGATGACGATCGCCGCCGTCGCGGCGCGAGCCCTCGACCATCCGGTCACCCAGGACATCGGCACCGCGATCCGACGACTACGGGCGCGGCCAGGGACGCCGAGATAGCGCTCGCCCTGATGCGGTGCAAGGCCTCCCAGATCTGGGAGGCCGGCAAATACCCAGTCACCAACTGCCGCCGTAGGTTCGGCGTGCCGGCAACGCAAGTTTCGGTGCAGCGCGAGCGGGTAAAAAACCGAACGCCAGATGCCACATGAAAGACGAAAGGGTTCAACCTTGATCAACGCCAAGAAGCCGATCGCCGTGTCAGCGGCCGCAATCGGGATCACTGCCGGGATGGCGGTGTTCCTCCCAGCCACTGCGTCCGCGGCAACATACGACGGCCAGTGTGGTACAGGCTTCAAGGTGATCGACTCGCACGAGTTGAAGGGCGGCACGGTCTTTCTCACCTACGACGGCAGGACCAACTGCGTGGTCACCGTGCGGGACAAGCCGGGCGACCCGATCTCGATGGGCGCCGCTGTGCGGCAGTCGAAGGACCACTCCCAGGTGGTCATAAACGACGACCGTGTCTTCTCCGACTACGCGTACGCGAAGGTCGAGGCCGAAGGCAAGTGCATCGACTGGGGCGGCCGCATCAAGGACGACCTCTGGGAAGAATTCGGAGTCCACTGCGGATAACGAGCCTCGATCCACCGACGGCCTCGCGGCCGTCGGTGTGAACGGGAAGTCCAGTGGCAGAAGACGTCGTAGACCCTCGTCGGGAGCGGAAACCGGTGGGCAGCCCCCGCCAGGCGATGCCGCCACGCACCAGATAGAAGATCGCGTCCAGGACCAGGCGGCGGGGATGGTTCTCGCTGCGTCCCGCCTTGTTGCCTACGGCATTGCCGGGAGCGGGCAACAGCGGTTCGAGCAGCGTCCACTGCTCGTCGCATCACGAGGACGGATACGCCGGACACGGCGTAGGCGACTCGCCGTGGGCCGGGCATGACGAACACAGACAACTCGGCGATAATGGGCACACGAACTCCTGGTGGAACGTGGTCTCGACAACCGTTTGATCTACCAGGAGTTCTTCATGTTCAGCCTCCGCCACGCCGGACCGAATATCCTTCATCCCCAACCACATTCACCGAACCCGGCGCCACCGAACTCACCGACAACCCGCCACCGCTGAGGAGAGTTCCCGGACGCCCATTGAGATGGATAGGTCGAACTCACGATGAATGCTCGATTCAGGCGTGCAATCCATGGTGATCATGGACGAGCCGACCACCGCACTCGGCGTGCGGGAGACCGCGGCGGTCGAGAAGTTGATGCGCGGCTTGCCCGAGCGCGGGATCACCGTATTGATCATCAGCCACGATCTGGCACAGGTCATGCGATCTGTGACAACGTGGTGGTGCCGCGGCGCGGCAGATCCGTTGCGGCACATCGGATCGACGGGGTGGACGGCGACCGGCTGGTCGCCCTGATCACCGGTGCCGCGCCCGGCAATCTGGACGTCACCGCGAACGGAGCCGAGTCGTGACGGTTGTCGTCCTCGGCTCGGTCAACCAGGACATCGTCTGTGAGGTCGAGCAGCTGCCACGGCCCGGCGAAACCGTGCTGGCACTGCGCTCGCGAACCAACCTGGGCGGCAAGGGTTCCAATCAGGCCGTCGCGGCGGCACGAGCGGGCGGCCGGGTCGAATTCATCGGCAGAATCGGTCGTGATGCCGACCCCGGACTGCGGAAATCGCTACGCGAGTATGGTGTCGAGCTCACCGCATTGCGTGAGGTGCGGGACGCGCGGACCGGCACGGCCTATATCACCGTCGCCGACGGCGAGAACCAGATCGTGGTCGATCCGGGCGCCAACTTCCGCTGGGAACCCGAGCCCGAACTCGACACCATGGCCGAGGCCGATTTGCTGCGGTCGGCGGAAGTCGTTGTCGCACAGTTGGAAGTGCCGCCGAACGTGGTCGAATGGGCCGCGCGGCGGGCGCGCCGTTTCGTCCTCAATGCCGCGCCTGCGACGGTGCTGCCGGATGAGCTGCTGCGCCGCTGCCACCCGCTGATCGTCAACGAATCCGAACTGTCGGCACTGACCGGGGCCGCCGCGCGGACACCCGAACAGGCATTCCACCTGGCCCGTTCACTGTGCCTGCGCGGGGTGGAATCCGTCGTCGCCACCTTGGGCGCCACCGGGTCGGTCTGGGCGCAACGCTGCGATGTGCCCGCACCGGTTGCGGGCGGATATCAGGCTGCGCCACAGGTGAATTCGGTGGACTCCACCGGCGCGGGCGATGCCTTCGTCGGTGCGCTGGCCATCGCACTCGCCGATGGTATGCCGCTGGGCGGCGCCGTGGCCTACGCCACCGCGGCTGGTGCGCTCGCCGTCCAGACGCCGGGAACCCACGCCTCCTACCCCACCGGGGACCAGATCGTCACGGCGCTCGCGGCCATCCCCGTGGCCCAGCCACTTGTCTGACCCCGGTGCCTGCCGGTTCGTGGTGCGCACCGGTGAGGGCCGCCCGTATGCCAACGTGTTGCTGCGGGCTGGGGTGCCCTGGCTGTAGCGTTCAGAAATATTGTTACCTGCAACATTGAACCCAGCGCGCGTGCGGCCCGTATCGATTGCGGAATGGTCAGTTGACTATCTCCTGTCGGGTGCTCGGATCAACGACTGATTCACAGGTCACGCCAGCTCGGCGACTGCTCGCAGCTCGCATCGACATGACGTGTGGGTCGGAGGGAGCGGTAGAGATGGATCTTCGCGAGGTCGTGTCCGCGGGTGTGTGGGAGCAGCGACAGCTGCTGGATCAAGGGGTGCTGACGGCCCGTGAACTGATCGAGGCGACCCTCGACGGGATCGACCAGGCGGGTGAACTCAATGCCTTCACCAGCGTCCTGCACGAGCAAGCCGTCGCCGAAGCCATCGAACGCGATCAGCAGGACGTCGCGTCGCGCGGACCGCTGCACGGCGTCCCGATCGCGGTGAAGGACGAGATCGACGTTGCGGGCGTCCCGACCACCTTCGGCACCCGTGCCAACCTCACCCCGGCGGTCGCCGATGCCGAGGTGGTGCGGCGGCTCCGGGCGGCGGGTGCGGTCATCGTCGGTAAGACCACCATGCCGGAGTTCGGGCAATGGCCCTACACCGAATCCACCACCTACGGGCTGACCCGCAATCCGTGGGACAAGACCCGCTCGGCCGGCGGCTCCAGCGGTGGTTCCGCAGCGGCGGTAGCGGCGGGACTGGTGCCCGCCGCGCTCGGCGGTGACGGCGGCGGCTCGATCCGAATTCCCGCCGCCTGCTGTGGACTCTTCGGCCTGAAAACCCAGCGTGGACGTGTACCGACCGCACCGAACGAACATCTGTGGTGGGCGTTGGGCGTCATCGGCCCGCTCACCCGAAGCGTGCGGGATTCGGCGATCGTCTACGACGTCATCCGCGGCGCCACACCGGCCGACCGGTTCCGCGCCCCCGATCCGGAGCTGTCGTTCGAGGAGGCCGCCCGGCGCACACCGACCAGCCTGCGCATCGGCTACACCACGAAATCACAGACCGTGCTCGCGAAGGCGGTGCCCGAACATGTGCGCGCGGTGCACGACACCGCCGAACTCCTTGCCCAGCTGGGGCATACGGTCACCGAGATCGATCCGGCCTACCCCGATTTCACGGCCGCCTTCTATCCGCAGTTCTACGGGGGTGTGCATGCCGAGATCCCGCTCGTCGATCATCCGGAACGGCTCGAACGCCGCACTCGGCAAAACCTGATGCTCGGTTCCTGGGCTCGCCGGCCGGTCGTCGAATGGGCCATGCGTCGCGGTGAAGCCTTGGCGCGCAAGGCCGACCGCATTTTCGACAAGTGCGATCTGCTGCTGACCCCCACCATTGCGCACCGTCCGCCGCATGTCGGCGTCCTCGACAATACGAACCCTGTCCGCGCACAACTCGCCTCGGTCCCCATGGTCGCCTTCACCGGATTCTGGAATGTGACCGGGCATCCCGCCGCCTCGCTTCCCGCGGGCATGGCCAGCGATGGGCTCCCGCTGGCGGTTCAACTGGTCGGACCGGCGAATGGCGAGACCACCATCCTGTCCGTTGCCGCCCAACTCGAACAGATCCGCCCGCACCCCCGTCCCGCATGACTCGAAAGCCCGTGCCTGCGCTGCCATTGTCGATAAAATTCGCACCGGAGGTGATGTGCCGTGACAAGCGTATTGCTGATCACCGGTGACGCGGCCGAAGACCTGGAGGTCATGTACCCCTACCAGCGCGAATTGTGCTGCGCGAGCGCCTGATCCAGCAGGGCGAGACGGCGCCGTACGGGCTCGATGCCGTCCGAATCCTGACCTGGGCATCGGCTGGTTCCGCGAACGCATCACCGGCTACGACGCGCCGCACGAATTCAGCTACCTCGTCGAGCGCAGCGTTCCGGCTTCTCGCCACGAGGGCGGCCGACCGAACTTCACCGAGGCCGACGATCCTAGCGCAATGACCCGCCCTGGATCGAATGATCTTCGATACAGTTGGCCTGGTGAGGAAGATTGATTCACCGATCGGGCCTGCTGTCGGTGCCGTGCGGTCCACGCCCCGTCCGGCGGTGCAGTTGGACGATATCGACCGAATCCTGCTCGATCAGCTCGCACGGGACGGGCGCATGACCAATAGCGCGCTCGCCGATGTCGCGGGGATCGCGCCGTCGACCTGCCTGGGGCGGGTGCGGTCGCTGGTGGAGCGCGGCGTAATTCGCGGATTCCACGCCGATATCGATCCGGCGGCGCTCGGCCGGAATCTACAGGCCATGATCGCGGTTCGGGTGCATGCCAACGCACGTCCGCACCTCGCCGAGTTCGGGGAGCAATTGGCCGTACTCGACGAAGTGCTGAACGTGTACTTCATCGCGGGCGCCGACGACTATCTGATCCATGTCGCCACGGCCGACAGCGAGGGACTCCGGGTCTTCGTACTGGAACATCTGAGCGCACATCCCGCGGTCGCCTCCACTGAGACGATCCTCATCTTCGAGCACGTGCGCCCGCGAACCAGCCCGATGGCTTAGCTCGCCCACCCGCCGGGTGCCATCCCTAGGCGGCCAGCCTCTCGGCGGCGTAATCGTGTGCCGCCGCAACGGATTCGGACAGCAGGTGGCCGCGGTGTGTGCTCAGACCGGCGGCCAGGCCCGGATCCGCAGCGGCCGCCTCGCGCCAGCCGCGCTCGGCGAGCGAAATCGCATACGGCAGTGTGGCATTGGTGAGCGCGACGGTCGAGGTATACGGCACCGCGCCGGGCATATTGGCGACGCAGTAGAAGACCGAATTGTGCACCTGGTAGGTCGGCTCGGCATGGGTGGTGGGTCGCGAATCCGCGAAGCAACCGCCCTGGTCGATGGCGATATCGACCAGCACCGAACCCGGCTTCATCTGTGCGACGAGGTCATTGGACACCAACGTCGGCGCCTTCGCACCGGGCACCAGCACCGCACCGATCACCAGATCCGCCTCCCGGACCAGACTCTCCACCTCGAAGGTGTTGGAGATGATGGTCCGGACCTGACCGCGATACTGCTCGTCCAGCGCACGCAGTCGCGCGATATTCAGATCCAGCACGGTCACGGCCGCGTGCATGCCGACCGCGACGGCGATCGCATTGCTCCCCGAGACACCACCGCCCAGCACGACCACGTTCGCCGGACGCGCACCCGGCACACCGCCCATCAGCACGCCGCGACCGCCGCCGCTGCGCATCAGGTGATACGCACCGGCCTGCGGCGCGAGCCTGCCCGCGACCTCGCTCATCGGCGCGAGCAGCGGCAGCGAGCCGCCGTTACCGGTGACGGTCTCGTAGGCGATCGAGGTGATCCCGGAGTTCAGCAACGCGTCGGTGCACTCCTTGGATGCCGCCAGATGCAGGTAGGTGAACAGTAGCTGCCCCTCGCGCATGCGCGAATACTCCTCGGCCACCGGCTCTTTCACCTTGAGCACCATTTCCGCGGTGCCCCAGACCTCATCGGCGGTGTCCAGTACCCGCGCCCCGACGGCCGCGTACGCCATGTCCTCGAACGCCGACCCCTGACCGGCACCGGCCTCGATGTACACCTCGTGTCCGCGCGAAACCAGCTCATGCGCACCGGCGGGTGTGCACGCGACCCGGTACTCGTGGTTTTTGACCTCTCGGGGAATTCCGATCTTCATCAACACTCCTGTACGTCGATCCGGCGGATTGGCGACATGTGATCCGTTCGATCGCCTCAGTGCGAGTATGAAGATCATTCAAGATCAGGTCTATATTGGTGAAGATAGTTCTCCAATTCAGAACTTTTACATCCTGATATTTACTTTCATGGATCTGCGGGGCGATTGATCCGAAACATATTCGGAGCCAGGGACCAACGCTCCGGGATCCGACTGATCACCGATTCGGTCGGCCCACTCGTGGCTCATCACATGGGAGCACTTGCCCCACTCCAACGACAGTAAACGGGTCAGCGGCAGTCCACGACGAGTGCCGTCGCATTATCGGTGCTACCAGCCCGTAATGCGTTGTCCACCAAGGTCTCCGCAGCCTTGGCCGCAGTTTTCCCTGCGACGAGTATCGACTTGATCTCGACCATATCGAGCCGCTTGTGCACGCCGTCGGTGCTCAACAGCAGACGGCCCTGGCTCGATCCGGTGGTGGCGCGGCCGATGACATCCGGACTCGCGGTGCGGGTGGAGGTGGTGACGAGGTGGTCCATGCGATTCGCCGGGCGAACCCCTCTGGCACGCATGAACTCCGCCACGGTGTGGTCGGTGGTGATCTGGTGCAGCACCCGGCCGTTCCAACGGTAGGCGCGACAGTCCCCGACCCAGGCGATATCGCAGGGCCCGTCGGGCTGATCAGCGGCGGGGAGCACAGCGATCACGAGCACGCTGTCGGCCTGCTCTTCCGGGAATTCACGCAGCAACTCCTGCTGGGCCGCGACCACGCCAGCCAGCGCGCCGTTGCCCGCACCGATCCGCGCGGCGACCGAGGCCGCGGTCCGCGCCGCCCTGGCAGCTGGCAGGTTGTCGCCGACCCCGTCGGCGACAACGAACGCGGTACGCCCGACAGCGGGATCGGTGTAGGTGGCGAAGGCGTCGGCATTGAGCGAGCGCCGCCCACGGGTGCTCACCACACCGGGCGTGATACCGCCGAGCTTTGCCGGATCCGGACGGACGATGGCGATCGAAGCGGTTGTCTGCAAGGTCTGACCTCCTTGGGCTGGACCTGCCCCAACACTGCCGATCCGCACAACTCTGTAACTCCAGTGAACCTCGGTTTTCCGTGTACCGTGCCAAAATTACGTGAGAGAATCCTTTGAATCGTCGACGGACCCGCCAACGGCATCCGACTGCCGAAATACGATGGCTCGGTGGACAGCGACGACGGCCTCGATCAAATGCTGGCGAACCGCGGTAACTGGGATGCCCGTGCCCCGATTCACGCGGCCAGCGAGTTCTATCGCGATCGCGATTCGTCGTATTGGTTCGCACCCTTCGAATGGAATGTCCTCGGCGATGTGCGCGACCGCGATGTGCTGCATCTGCAGTGCCATCTCGGTACCGAGACAATCGAATTCGCCAAGCGCGGCGCAACGGCGGTCGGTCTCGACTTCTCCCCCGCCTCCATGAGGCATGCCCGAGAACTCGCCGCCGATGCCGTCGAGTACGTGTGCGCCGATGTCTACGATGCGCCGAATGCTTTGGGGCACAGGCAATTCGACATCGTCTACACCGGCAAGGGTGCGCTCTGCTATCTGCCCGACCTGCCGCGCTGGGCGGCGGTGCTCGCCGAACTGCTGCGTCCCGGCGGCCTCGTATACATCGTCGAATTCCACCCGCTGCTGCACTCCCTCGGACCGACGCCACCGGCCGGCGTAGATCCGGATTCACTTGTCCTGCACGATGATTACCTCGATGGGCGTGGTGCGCAGCGCCGCGACAGCGACCACACCTACACCGATGGCCCGGCACTGACCAGCAACACGACGGTATACGAATGGCGCCATGGGCTCGGCGAAGTGATCAATGCCCTGATCAGCGCGGGGCTGCGCATTGTCGATCTCACCGAAACCGAGATGTTGCCGTGGCCGCGCTGGTCCCGCATGATCCGCACCGACAACGACTGGTTCCGGCTCCCGCCGACGGACCCTATCCTTCCGTTGCTGTATGGGTTGGCGGCAACCAAACCGGCCTAGCCGCAGCATATCCCGCAACTTTGCTACGCGATAGCGCTGCACTCCTTACACTGCGACGATCCACATCGAGGGAGCGTCGAGTGTCCACTACCGTCCAGGTCTTGTTCGTTGTCGTCGCCGTGCTCGTCGGCATTATCGTCGCGGTGATATCCGGAATTCTCTCCAAGGTCAGCGGCTCGCCCTCGGGCATCGTGATTCGTGACGGCGGCGTCGCCTTCGTGGGTACGGCCGGTCTGACCCTGCTATTACTCAAAGCCATCGGAGTGCTTTGAGCGCCCGAGGCCGAACAGCCGGAATCAGTTGCCGAAGACGACGCAGGCGAAGCCGACATGTGCGCCGGTGCCGACCCGGACGTCGACCGTTCCGATAGGCGTGACATCCGGGGCCTGCACGGCGCTGAGCGTGTGCGGGCCGGTGGTCTTCGGGATCCAGGTCAGCAGGGCGATACCGCCCAGCGGTCGGACCACTCCGAACAGGACGCCGTTGTCGTAAAAGGAGACCGGTTCGGCGGCATTGCTGACATAGGCCTCGGCAGTGGCCGGGCAGTCGGTACCGTAGTTGGTCGCTCGGTCCGTGTGCCGCGAAATACCGCCGATCGGTTGGCTCGAGGTGCGCTGCGGCGCCACCCGGGGCACCTTTGCTCCGGCATGCGAATCGCCGTCCGGAGCAACCGAATCACCGCCGATTACGCATAAGCGACAAAAGGCCCGGGCAACAGGACTAATCTCCGGCGCATGGTAGTTGAGTGGCCGGATGAAATCGATGATGTCCTGCACGGTGATCTCACCGTCGGATCGGCTTATATCACTCCGGCCGGTGGGGCGGTGGTGACGGCGGTATCGCCGATCGGGATGCGGGACCGAGAGTTGGGAACGGTCGGGTTCACGACCTCGCTCGGCTTCGGTCGCAAGCTGGAGCGGATCAAACGCGAGCCGAAGGTCGCGCTCGCATATCACGCACGTGAGCATGGTCTCGGCGACCAGAAAAATCAACGCTTCGTACTGGTACAGGGCATCGCCACCTTCGACGCCGAGCCCGACCCCGACACCCTCGACCGAGTCGGCGAGCAGGCGACGCCCTATCTCGGCGCACCACGGCGCGGCCTCTTCTGGGATCGCTGGCTCAGCGCGTATTACACCGATCGGGTGCTGGTGACGGTCGCGGTCACCCGGATCATCGCCTGGCCGAATCTGGATGCGACCGGCGAACCGGAGGTATTCGGCGAACCGCTGCCCGCCACCGTGGATTCCCAGAAGCCGCCCGCAAAAGGTACCGGCCCCCGGGTGGACAGTGCCAAGGCCGCCGCGCGCGCCACGAAACTGCCGCACTGTCTGCTCGCCTACCGCCAGTCCGACGGCTACCCAGCGGTCGTCCCCGCGCAAGTCACCGGCTCGAGCGAGGCGGGGGTAAACCTCACGGTCCCAGCGGAAATCGCCCAGGGCGGCCGCCGCGCGGGTCTGCTCGCCCACAGCTACCGCCCACAGCTCGTCGGCCTCGAATGCCGCCAGCACACCGGCTGGATCGAAATCGACGGCACCGATGCGACCTACGCACCCCACACCGAGTCCGGTTTCATCGCACCACCCAACAAGACACTGCTGTTGCTGGCCAACGGATTGATGGCCCGCCGCGGACTGGCCCGAGCCCGAAAACAGGGCCGCATCGACGCCTCGAGCTGACCCCGGAAAGACACGAACCCCCTCCCGATCGAAATCGGAAGGGGGCCCGGCTTTTCAGGTGGACTAATCCAGCGTAACCGGCAACCTGGCATGCCCATTCGAGATGAAACTGACCACCGTCCCCAACTCGGACGGATCCGCCGCCAACCGCATATTCGGAAAGCGCGCGAAGATCGCGGGCAACGACACCAGCGCCTCGAGCCGAGCCAACGGCGCCCCCAGGCAATGGTGCACCCCGTAGCCGAAAGCCAAGTGGTCTTTACTGTCTCGGGCCAGATCGAATTGATCGGCGGTGTCGCCGTGAACTTTCGGATCACGGTTCGCGGCCGCGTAGGAGGCGAGAATCGCCTCGCCCTTGGCGAAATGCACCCCGTCGATCTCGATATCGTCGACCGCGAACCGCAGCGGCAGATGCGCGATCGGCGCCTCGAACCGCAACGCTTCCTCGACCAGATCGGCCCACGCCGCCCGCTCCGCGACCAGTCCGGCGCGCTGCTCCGGATTGGTCAGCAGCGCGAAGATCGCCTGGTCGAGCAGATTGACCGTGGTCTCGTGCCCGGCGCTGATGACAAGCAGCAGCGTATCGATCAATTCCTGCTCGGCGAGCTGGGACCCGTCGTCCTCGTCGCGGTGTGAGATCAGCAGACTGGTCATATCGTCGCCGGGATGGTCGCGCCGATACGCCACCAATTCACCGAGGATCCGATACATCTCCATGTAGTTCGCCTGCGACTCCTCCGGACCGAGCGAGGTGTCGAAAATACCGTCGACGCATTTGCGCAAGCCCGGATTGAGTTCCTCGGGCACACCCATCAATTCGGAGATGACCTGGATCGGCAGCGGATACGCGAAACCCTCACGCAGATCGACCGGTTCGCCCGCAGGCGTCTTGGCGAGTTCGGCGAGCAGTTCCTCGGTGATCCGCTCGATCCGCCCGCGCATCGCCTCGGTGCGCCGATGGGTGAACGCGGGCGCGACCAACTTGCGCAGCCGCTTGTGGTCCGCGCCGTAGGCGGTGAACATGTTGTTCACCCCGACCCACAGGAAAAGCGGCCAGTCCTGCGGAATCTCGCCGTTGATGAGCGCGGGCCAGTGCCGGCTCGCATCCTTGGATACCCGCGCGTCGACGAGCAGCTTCTTGAGCAACCCGGCATCGGTTACCGACCAGGCCCGTACACCGCCGGGCAATTCTACGAGCGCCACCGGCCCGCGCTCGCGCAGGCGTGCGGATTCGCCCTGGATATCGGTTCCCGTGAGATCCAAGGTAATAGGTTGTTGCACTACAGAAATCTCCTTACAGCATGGCTAGCGGAGGGGATTTGGGAAAAGTGACTGGAAGGGATACCAAGGCCCGGTGGAACGGCCCCGGCCGCCAGGCGAGTTGTTCGGGCTCTGTCCCCAAACGCATTTCGGGAAGTGCGTCGAGCAGCTGGTCGATGGCGTCCTGGACGATGAGATAGGCGACCGACCGCGCCGGGCAGGAATGCGGGCCGACACTCCATGCCAGATGCGAACGGTTGGGCCCGAATTCGCTCACCCCGACGGCGGGATCGTTATTACATCCGGACATGCTGATGACGACCGGTAGGTGAGCGGGCAGCCAGACGCCGTCGATGAGGATCGGCTGTCTCGGATAGGAGACACAGTAGTTCGCCAATGGCGGGTCGGTGAACAGCACTTCGTCGAGTGCGTCACGGGTGGAAAGACTTCCGCCGTGCACGCTGCCCGCGAACCGGTCGTCGGTCATCATCAGCAGCAGTGTGTTGGTGATCAGGTTCTGCTGCGGTTCGATGCCCGCGCCGTAGACGGTGACGAGCTGGTGGATCATCTCCTCGTCCGACAGCACCGCCGAATGCGCGATCAGCCGCGAGGTGATGTCGTCGCCCGGAACGCTGCGCTTCAGCGTGACGAGTTCGAACAGGGCGTCGGTGAGCATCGCGTTGCCCTTGTCGGCGTTCACACCTTCGAAGATGGCCGCCATCCCGGTGGCGACCTGCTGACCGATCTCCGCCGGACAACCGAGCATCTCGTTCAACACCTGGAAGGTGAGCGGAAATGCGTACTGGCTGATCAGATCGGCCGCACCGTCACCGCAGAAGGCATTGATCAGTGGAATGGCGGCACCTTCGACGACGGCATGTAGTGCGTGCAGATCGACTTCGGCCAGACTTGCCGCATTCGCCTGTCGATAGCGCAAATGCTCGTTACCCGCACTGCGCAAGGCATTCGGCCGCCATTCCAGCATCGGCAACACCGGGCATTCACCGGGAATCTTTTGCTGCCAGATGCGCGGATCTGCCGGAAAGTGGACGGGATCGTTGAGGATTCGCACGGCGGTGTGATAGCCGATCACCAAAGTCGCTGGTACACCGGGCGATAGGTCAACCGGTACCAGAGATCCGAACTGGCGGCGCATGTCACGGTACGCGCGGTGCGGATCTGCTGCGAACTCCTCTGAGTAGAGCGGTACGCGCGGGCCGTCGGCATCGATCGGCGACCCCAACGCGACAGGGCCGGGCTTTGTTGTATCAGTATGCAATGCGTAGTTACTTCCGAGACTCCTGGCGATGGAATAGGAACTCGACGAGCGTGATCAGCGATCGCAGACAGGTGCTGCGTTGCCGCGCGTCGAGCGAGGTCAACGGAGTATCCGGAGCGAGATCCAGCGCGTCCCGGATCTCTTCGAGCGAATAGCGCTTAGCGCCTTCGAACTGGTTGACCGCGACCGAATAATGCACCCCGCGCTCCTCGAGCACGGACAGCACCTCGTCGGCCTTCTCGATGCGCCGGGTGTCCACCAGGACCAGGGCGCCGAGCGCACCACGCGCCAACTCCTCCCACAGCGGGACGAAACGCCGCTGTCCCGGCGTCCCGAAAAGATAGAGCGCGAGTGTGGGATTCAGCGTGATTCGGCCGAAATCCATCGCCACGGTCGTCTGCGATTTGCCGGGTAGCCCGGCCATATCGTCGACGCCGACACTGGCCTCGGTGATCGTTTCCTCCGTGCGCAGCGGCCGGATCTCCGAAACGCTGTTCACGAATGTCGTTTTGCCGACACCGAAATTGCCTGCCACCAAGAGCTTTACCGACCGGGTCACGGTCTCCGGCACATAGTCGACAGTGCGCTCAGGCCGGGAGAGCGCGGAGCCCATTGAGTACCTCCTCGAGCAGGGTGATCTCCGGCATGACTTCGGCCGGGGTCGGAGTGGCCAGATGTTCGCTGTCCAGCAGATCGGCGACGACGATCTTCACCACGGACGGCGGCAGGTCGAGATAGGCGGCGATCTCGGCAATGGACAGGGCACTGCGACGGCTGCACAGGTTGAGTACCTGGCGCGCATCGGGTGTCGCACCAGGTGCCGGATCTTTGGCGGCGACGACCAGGGTGACCAGGTCCAACTCACGACTGGGACGGATTCGCCCCCCGGTGCGCACGTAGGCCCGGACCAAGTCGGGGTCTCGCCGGGACCTCGTCATGACGTCAAGCCGCCCTCAACCCTCCCGCGCGGCTGGGCGCCTAACTCGTGCCCGACCCGCCCGGCGAGTTCGTTCATGCGGTGCGCGACCAGCCCGATATCGGTCTCGGGCGTCGTCGAAACACCGAGCAGTGCACCCTCGCCCGCCGCGGTGATGAGGATCATGCCCTGGTCGTATTCGGTCATGTTCTGGCGCACACCATTGTCGAAGCCACCACAGAATTCGCCGAGCGCCTTACCTAGTGAGCGAAGACCCGAGGCGGCCGCGGAGAAACGCTCGGCATCATCCTTGTTGACACCGTCGGAGTGCGCGATCCGCAGTCCGTCGTCGGATAGCAGCACCGCGAACCGGACGCCGGGAACGTTGCTGAGATCCTCGAGTAGCCAACCCAGCCTATTGCTGCTGTCGGTCACCGGTGTGCTCATCAGGATGACATCCCTTCGCTGTTATCGGAGGCAGCAGCCTCACGGCCGCTCTTGGAACCCGTCTGCCAGGCGGAGGCGATTTCGGGACGAGCCTGTCCCGCTTCGGATTCGGTGCTGGTCTGCGCGGGCACCGAAGACACCGCCCGACGGCGTCGCTTGGGTAGACCGCCACTGGTGATCTCGTGCACAGCGAACTCCTCGTTCTCGGCGGGTTGTTCGCCCACCCCGGCCAAGACCGGAACCGGGGATAATTCGAAGGGCTTATCCTCGGCGATAGCGGTCGGCACGGGTTCCGGGGCCGGGGTGACGGCGGGAACAGCCGGTTCGGCGTTGGCCACCGTGGTGACGAGCAGCGCCTCGGGGATGTAGACCATCGCCCGCATACCGCCGTAGACGTTCGGGCCATCGATGTAGACGGTGAATCCGTAGCGTCGGGCCAGTGCCGCGATGCCTGGGAAACCGACGCGCGGGGACGGGCCGAGCTGGTGGATGTCGATCGGGCGCTCATTGGCGAGAACCTGCCTGGCCTCCTCCATCTGCTCCGCGTTCATCCGCACACCGGCATCGTCGATGATGACGGTGACGCCGTGGTGGCCCTCCTGGAAGGTCACATCCACATACGACGTCGGCGGGGAGTAGCGCAGCGCGTTGTCGAGCAGCGTGGCCAGCGTGTGCACCAGCGGTTCCACCGCGCGGCTGATGACGATGCGGTCGAGCTGGTTGGCCCGCACCCGCAGGTAGTCACGCACACGCCCGACCGCGCCGCCGACTACATCGGTGAGCGACTGCGCGGGCCAGCGTCGACCCGGCAGACCACCACAGACGATCACATACGACTGGGCCTGCCGCAGCATCTGCTGCACGGTGTGGTCGATGCGGGTGAGGGTGGCGTAGACCTCGTCGTCGCGGTGCTCGCGCAGCGCGGAGCTCACCACCTGACTGACATCCGCGCCGAGGCTGACCACGGAGGTGCCGAAGGAACGCACCGCCGCACTGGTCGCGGCCCGCGAGGCGGATTCGATCTCGGCTCGAGTGCCCTCCTCGGTCGCCTTGATCGCCTGCTGCGCCTTTTCCTCGGCCTCACCTACGGCCTGCTCGTGCGCCTCCGACTGCACCATGCGCAGGTCCTCGGCGTACCGCTCGGAAATCCATTGCAGGCACTGGGTGAACCGGGAAGCCTCCTGACCTGTCGGCACCTCGATGGCCGAAACCGGTGCCTCGAAGCGGCGCACCGCCTCGGTCATCGCCGGCAGTGTCTGGCCGGCGAAGTGCTCGAGGGTTTCCTCCTGCGCCCGATTCGCTCTATTGAGGGTGTCGGCGCGGATCTTCTGTTGTTTCGCGTATTGCGCTACATACAACGCCGCCGCCACGGCAATAATGAGAGCGGGGGCGAGGATCCATGAAAGCACCACGGCGATATCTTGATTCATCAGCTCTCTCGTCGTTGCGACAGCCGGTGTCACTGCGCGTTGTCTCGCCTTCCTCGCGACGCCGACCAGGATCAACATTCGTCGAATGCGGCCACATCGACACCGGCACCAACCCCAGAGTGCCCGCACGGCAAGCGATTCGAAGAATCACCAACCGGGCGGATCGAGCCGATAAGTAGCTCAGCACCCGACGACCCGCCCACAGTAGCAGCATCGCCGGGAAGTCTCTCTCGATCCGAGGACCACATTCCGATTCCTCGAACCGCCAGCGCCCCCATTGCATTTCGCGTACCGCCCGATCGGTATGGCCGAATGCCGTAAATAGCGAACCGTGGGTACCGGATACTATGCGCGAATGGCAAAGCTGAAGGTGTCCGTCGACGTGCCGATTCCCCCGCAGAAGGCCTGGTCGCATACCTCCAACCTCACCGAACTCGACAAATGGCTCCTCATGCACGAGGCGTGGCGCGACGAGGTGCCCGCCGAACTGACCGTCGGCACCCAACTGGTCGGTGTCGCATCCGTCAAGGGATTGCGCAATCGGGTCACCTGGACGGTCAAGGCCGCTGAACCGCCGCGGCGCCTGGCGTTGATCGGCACGGGCAAGGGCGGCACCAAATTCAAGCTCGAACTGCTCGTCGCCGCGAAGGGTGCGGGCTCGGAGGTCACCGTCGATATCGATCTGGGCGGTGCGCCCCTGTTCGGTCCGATCGGTTCCGGTGTCGCGCGGGCGCTGAAGGGCGATATCGAGCGCTCGTTGGAGCGTTTCGTCGCGCTCTACAGCTGAGGAGAGTCCGAGTTCGGCTGGTGCACAGGCGAACTCGGACCCTTCGGCTAATGCACCAGGGCCGGCGCGTCGGCGACCGCGGGCGTCTGCGGCTTGGTACGCGGCAGGAACGCCGCTGGTACCAAGGTCAGCACCATCAGCACCAGCGCCACGATGTAGGTGTGGCTGAATGCCGTCGCGGCCTGGCTCAATCCGGTCTCGACCGCACCGGGCGGCAACTTCGCCGCGATCGAGGGATCGTAGTTCGACGCGATCGCCGGCTTGGCGAGCGGATGCTGGTTCAGCAGGCTGCTGAGCACCACCGACATCGTCGCGGTGCCGATCGACCCGGCGGACTGGTTGATGATGTTCATCAGCGTGGTGCCGCGCGCGACCTGCTGGTGGGTCAGCGTCTGGATCGCCGCGGTCATGGTCGGCATCATGGTGCAGCCCATGCCGAGGCCCATCACGAACAGCGCGCCCAACATGAACGGATACGACGTATCGGACTTCAGCTGCACGAAGAACACCGCGCCGAGTGAGATCAGCGCCATACCGGTCAACACGATCTTGCCCGGACCGATCTTGTCGACGAGCCGGCCCGCGATCGGCATCGTCAACATCGCACCCAGGCCCTGCGGCACCATCAGCAGACCAGCCGCCATGGCTGTTTCGCCGCGCACCTGCTGCAAATAGGTCGGCAGCAGCAGGCCCGCTCCGAAGAATGCGGTCGCGAACAGCACCATGGTCAGCACCGCGAAGGTCAGCGATCGGTTGCGGAACAGATGCAGATCGATCAGCGGATGTTCGGTGCGCAGCGCGTGGAAGACGAACAGCACGATGAGCACCAGACCGATGGCGGCGGGTATGAGCACCTTGGCCGCCACGACCGTACCCTCACCCGGAATCGAGGAGACGCCGAACAGGAACAGCGCCAGACCCGGCGAGGCCAGCAGCATGCCGAGGAAGTCGAAGGATTCCGACGGCTCCGGATTGTCCGCGGGGAACACGACGAAGGCGAGAACGAGCGCGATCACCCCGACCGGAGCATTGATCAGGAAGATCCACTTCCAGCCGTAACTGTCGATCAGCCAACCGCCCAGGATCGGGCCGCAGATCGGGCCGAGCAGCATCGGCACCCCGAGCACCGCCATCACCCGCCCGACGCGTTGCGGACCGGACGCGTGGGTCATGATCGTCATGCCGAGCGGCATCAGCATGCCGCCGCCGAGGCCCTGGACAACGCGGAAGGCGATCAGCGTTTCCATGCTCCAGGCCTGGCTGCACAGCACCGATCCGAGCACGAACAGCGTCAGCGCGAGCATGTACAGCCGTTTCGTGCCGAACCGGTCCGCCGCCCATCCGGTCAGCGGGATGACGCTGGCCAGCGCGAGGGTGTAGCCGGTCATCGACCAGGCCGCTATCGCGGTGGTGGTGTGGAACTCGTTCTGGAATTTCGGGATCGCGACGGTTACGACGGTGATGTCCAGGATCGACATGATCGCGCCGAGCACGACGACCCCTGCCACCTTGAAGACCGCGATGTCTAGCTTGTCGGTCGCGGGGTCCGCTGCGACCGACGTGGTATCCGGAGGATGTGTCACCGCTTAAGCCTCGCACCTCGCCGACCAAATGACCAGCATATTCTGCGACCTTCGACACACCTCGGGGCCGTGCTGGAGACGCTGCTGTTGTAAGGCCGCACTCCGACGCTCGCCTGCGATCCGGGAGATATCCAGTGGCGCTCCGGGTTTCGGCATCAAGGGCCGCTCGAGTTGCCGGTCGTGTTGTCGCGGTAGGGCGCTGATCAGTTCTGCGGCCCCGGCGACTTCCAGGAAGGATCGCGGCCGAACCACCCCGCGAGGCGGTCGTATGCGGGAGCGTCGGCGGGCACGGGCACCTCGAGGTCGAAAGCCTTGTCCGGGCCACGGAATTCCGGGCGCAGCATCTTGTGCGACCAGGCCAGCCCGTACTCGGCGATTTCCGGGTCGAAGTCGATGCGCTGACCGGTCGCGCTGGCGAGATCCCAGGTGTGCATGGCCAATTCGGTGATCTGCTGGTCGGCTCGGCTGCGCAGCGGCGCTTGTGCGCCACCGGGTACCGGAACCGGGCGTTCGAGGTCGGCGTGGTGCCAGACGTCCAGGACGGGTGCGGCGGCCGCGCGGTACTCCGCCGCCCAGTTCGGACTCAGCTCGGCGGGCGGAGCCGCCCAATCGGCCATCTCGCCACGCGCCGAATCCAGGAAGTTCCGCAGGCTCTGCCCGATGACATGTCGCACGAGCGCCTGCACGTCCCAGCCGGCGCAGGGTGTCGGCAGGGTCGCCTGTTCCGGCCGAATCGCCGCGATGACCTCGCCCATCCGGGTCAATGCGCGGTCCAACAGGTCCACGGTGGGATCAACGGTATCCACGCCTGTCGATTCTGCCTCGCGTCCGCCGCACACATCGCCGAACGCGCAACTCGGCCGACTAACGCGATCAGCGTAGAGCAGGTTCGACTGTTTCCAGATCGACGAACTGCTGACGCCGCTTGGAACTGACCGGCCTCGGCCCCGCCGAAACCACTGCGCCGAAGCGCATCGACTCGCGCCGGTCTTGCGTACGGCCGCACCACGGCGAACGATTAGCTGTGCGGTGGCGGTGTTCGCGGGCCGTGCGGTCCGAGCACCCTCGGTGGACCGCGACGCGTCAGCCTCGCTATGGAGCGGAGTGATCCCTCCGCACTAGGAGGACTCGATGTTCATCCAAGTTATTCAAGGAAAGGTTTCCGACGCCGATCGGCTACGTCGGTGTATGGATCGGTGGACCGAGGAATTGCGGCCGGGAGCCGTCGGCTATCTCGGGACGACCAGCGGGTTGTGCAATGACGGAACGTTCATCGCATTGGCGAGGTTCGAATCCGAAGAAGCGGCGCGGCGCAATAGCAATCGTCCGGAGCAGGGCGCGTGGTGGGCCGAGACCGAGCAGTGCTTCGACGGACCGGTGCAATTCATGGACTGCCCCGAGGTGACGCAGTGGCTGGGCGGTGGCTCGGATCAAGCCGGGTTCGTCCAGGTCATGGAGGGCCATACCCGCAATCCGCGCCGCATGCGCGAACTGCTCGCCGAAGGCACCGAGCGCATCCACGAACTGCGCCCCGAAATTCTCGGCGGCACCCTGGCGACATATGGCAGCGACGGTTACGTCGAGGCCGTCTACTTCACCTCCGAGGCCGAGGCCCGCGCCCACGAAAAGCTGGAGATTCCAGACGATCTGCGCACCCTGTTCGAGGAGGAAGGCGAACTCATGGGCGAAGTCGAATACTTCGACCTGCACGAACCGATGCTGGTCTCCCGCCGCTGACCCGAGCCGTCGCATATCAAGTGACACCCGCGCGCAGGCGACTGCGCGAGGCGGTCACCGGCTATGTGACACCCTCGACTGATACCCGCATTCCGCCAAAACAATTCGGATGAGCGTTCGATGTCGGTGGCCGGCGCTAGCGTGGCGGCGTGAACCGTACGGATCGGCTGTATGCGATCGTCGAGGAATTGCGGGCGGTGGCGCCGCGGATGCGGACCGCGCGAGAGTTGGCGCAACGTTATGAGGTCAGCGTTCGGACAATCGAACGCGATATCGCGGCACTGCAGCAGGCGAGTATTCCGATCTACGCGGATGTCGGCAGGCGCGGTGGCTACGCGTTGGAGAAGAGCATGTCGCTGCCGCCGCTCAACTTCACCGCGGCGGAAGCGGTCGCACTCGCCGTGGCCTTGGCGCGCAGCGAGGCGATGCCCTTCGACCAGGCCGGGCGCAGCGCGTTGCACAAGATTCTCGGGGTGATGTCGGAGCGCAACGCGGCCGCCGCGCGCGACCTCGCCGCGCGGGTTCGGTTGCTGGATCCGGTGGATGCGCCGCCCGTCCAGGCGATTCCGTCGGTCATCGGACAGTCGATCGAAGCGGGACGGGTGCTGCGGATCAGCTATTCGGATCGCTTCGGCGCGGCCAGCGACCGGGAGGTCGAGCCGACAGCATTCCTCAACGGATCGCGCGGCTGGTATCTCATCGCGTGGTGCCGGTTGCGCGCGGAGTCGCGTTGCTTCCGGCTGGACCGCATCCGCGCGGTGACCATGACAGATACACCGACGTCGCCGCGCCCGCTCACCCCTTCCGATATTCCGAAGGACCTCGAACTCCGAACCGTCGCGCTGTGAGAGGAAATCGGCGGGAAACACCGACAGGGGGTTGTCGCCGCGCCGGGTGATCGTGGTCGGGCAAGACACCTATACCCGAACGCGAGGAGACGACACGGTGAGCACTCCCCCTTTCAACACGGTTGCCTGGTTCCAGGTCGGCAGCGATAAGCCGCAGGAGGTCGAGAAGTTCTACGGCGACCTGTTCGGCTGGAGCTTCACCGCCGACCCGAACGCCGACACCTACGACTTGGTCAGCTACCCGGCGAGCGAGGCGCCCAGCGGCGGCATCTCGCGCACCCCCGATGCCTCGGCCAATCACGCGACCTTCTTCGTCCTCGTCCAGGATGTGACGGCCACGGTCGCCGCCGCCGAAAAGCTGGGCGGAAAGGTGTCGGTCCCGCCGATCACCGGCAAGGACGGACTCGTCTTCGCACACATCCTGGACACCTCCGGAAACGATTTCGGCATCTTCAGTCCACCGCCGCAGCCGTGAACCGACGGGGACCTCGGCCATCGGCGGGGGTCCCCCGGTCGGCTCGAACTTTGTTGCGGGGAGCCAACATAAGGCCATATCTCGAGTCCATCGCAATTCGGCAGCTATCCGATTTATCGAATGGATAGCCGCCGAATGCGCGGACTAGCCTCGAAGTCCGTTGCGCTGCGCAATCAGATGCTGACGACCATCAATCGCGGTTGGACTCGAGAATCGAGGATCCCGATGAGCAATTCCCCGGGCGTCGGACCGCACAGGAGCCGCACACGCTGGTCGGCGGCACTCGGCACAGTGATTCTCGCGGCGGCACTCAGCGGGTGCGCCTGTTCGTTCGGCGAATATTCGGATGACGCGAAGGTGGCGGTCGAAAAGTTCACCGAGCTGCTGAACAAGCGGGATGCGGATAGCGCCGCGAAATTGACCACCCAACCGAGCAATGCCGCCACATCGCTGCGACAGGTGTTCGAGGGATTGGGCCCTGGTGCTCCGGACTTCCGTTTGTCGCAATTCATCGCATTGGATTCCAAGGAGGGCATCTTCGCCCTGCAGGGCGCGTGGGCATTCGGACACGATCGAAACTGGACATACGACGCGCAGGGCACGATCCGAAAGTTGGCGACCGGCTGGCGAATCTCCTGGGATCCCACTATCGCCTTGCCGCAACTGGACAACACCCGCAAGGTCAACCTGGTAAAGGCCTACCCAACGCCGTCGCCCGTGGTGAAGGACAGTCTCGGACAACCGTTGATGACCGAGAATGTCATCGCTGTGGTCCGGCTCGATCCCGCCCGCATCACTGATCCGGTCGCCACCACCGACGCGCTGGCGAAGGCCATCGCACCGGTCGCCCCACTGATCACCGGCGAGTCCTTACGCGCGCAACTCGCCGCCGCCAAAGGTCAACCGGTCGTCGCGGTGAATCTGCGGCAGGACGACTTCGCGGTTCTCGAACCCGACATCACGCCGATTCCCGGGGTGGTGGCACAGCCGCAGCCACGCCTGATCTCGGCCGACCGGCGCATCCAATCCCCCATGCTCGACGCACTGCGCACGGTGTGGCAGGACAACCGGGACCGGACCGCGGGCTGGGCGGTGCAGCTATCGGGACCCGACGGGCTTCCGATCGCAAACATCGCCGGACAGCAGGGCACACCGGCGCCGGATGTGTCCGCGACCCTGGATCCGCACTGGCAGCGCGCCGCCCAGGATGCGGTCAACTACCTCGGGAATCCGGCGGCCGTCGTCGCGATCCGTCCCGCGACCGGAGCCATTGTCGCCGCCGCCGAGAACAACGCGGCCAGCACGAACGAGCCGATGGCCTTCGCCGGGCTGGCCCCGATCGGCGGCACGTCCGAACTACTCCGGACGGCCGCTGCCACCATCGCGCACAAACCGCCGCAGGATGTATCCCTCGACGAGATCACCCAGGCGGCCCGCATGCTGGGTCTCGGCGTCGATTTCGAGCTGACGGGTCTGGACAAGGTGAGTTCGCGAATCCCGGTCCCGGGCACCGCGGACGCCCGGCGCGGCGGCCGGGCGAGCGAAATCCAGGCCAGCCCGTACGGCATGGCGATCCTCACCGCCGCCATCGCCATTGGACGTATCACGCCACCCATGATCGAAATCGGCCGCCCGGCAATGACTTCCGCCGAATCGAGTCCGCTGCCCGCCGCGGTGGTCGACCAACTCCGGAGCCTGATCGGCGGTGGCGGATATGTCACCACGGCGGCCGGGCAGGGCTGGCTGCTCGCCAATACCGGCGAGTTGGTCTTCGCACTCCATGTCGAGGATCCGGACAGCAGCACCACTGTGCGGAATGCGGCCGAACGCATTTTTCATCCGGATCTCGGATAGGTTCAGGGCTCACAGCCAACACCCAGCTTGTCCTGAGCTGCGACCTTGCTCGGCCAGTCACGCTAGTGGAATGAGCAGAGCAGCTGCGCGCACCGCAGCCGAGTCGGATATGAGACTGCGCGAATCACTCGCCCGGCGGGTGTCGGCCATCCCGCTGCGGGTGGGACTTGTCGTCGCCCTTGTCTTCCTGGCCGCGATGGTGCTGCTCTCCACGGGCTTCGCGGTGACCTCCGCCCTGAGTCGATCACTGACCGCGCGCACCGACGAGCAGCTCTACGACGCCGCACGCTCATGGGCCGAACCACGCGAGATGAAGCAGGTCGTCACGTATGACGGTGCGACGGTGTGGGTTCCGGCCGACCTGCCGCAGGCGCCGCCCCCTCGGCTGTTCACCGATCAACCCCGCCGCTTCTATGAGTTGCACAAAGGTCCCGAGGGACAGATCTATCCGGGCACCTCGGTCACGGTTGCCAGCACCGGCACCACGCCGGATGTCGATGGGCAGACGGCATCGGTCCCCATGACAGTCGGCTCGACCGACGGATCCGAGCTGGAATGGCGCGCCCTGACCACCAGCAACCAGTACGGCTCGACGACCATCGCGCTGCCACTCGCCGATAACCAGGAGACGGTATCGCGATTGATCTACTTCGAACTCGGCACCGGCGCGGCCGCATTGATCGCGCTCGGTGTGGTCGGGTACTTCGTCGTGCGGCGCAGCCTGCGCCCGCTGCGCAATGTCGAGAAGACTGCGGCGGCGATCGCGGGCGGTGATCTGCACCGGCGCGTTCCGGTGCGTGGTGTCGATACCGAGGTCGACCGATTGGCGCGGTCGTTGAATGCGATGCTCGCGCAGATCCAGCACGGCGTCGCAGCCACCGAGGCCTCCGAGGAAGACGCCCGGCGTTCGGAACGCCGGATGCGCCAGTTCATCGCAGACGCCAGCCACGAATTGCGGACTCCGCTCACCACGATTCGCGGTTTCGCCGAGCTCTACCGCCAAGGCGCGAGCACGGATGCGTCCATGGTGGTGGGCCGCATCGAGGGCGAGGCCGAACGCATGGGCCTACTCGTCGAGGACCTGCTCATGCTCGCGCGGCTGGATGCCAAACGCCCACTCGACCGCCGCCAAGTGGATCTGCTGACGCTTGCCGGCGATGCGGTGCGCAATGCGCAGGCCATGGCGGCGCGGCAGCAACCTCGACGCTCGATCACCCTCGAGGTCCGTCCCGGCGTCGGCACCATGGACGTGACCGGCGACGAAGCGCGATTGCGGCAGGTGCTGGCCAACCTGCTCGGCAACGCCCTGGCCCACACTCCGGCCACCGCCGCGGTCACCGTGCGGCTCACCCCGTCCGCGGATGACGTGCGCATCGATGTCATCGACACCGGCCCCGGCCTGACGCCGGAGGCCGCCGCCCGCGTCTTCGAACGGTTCTATCGCACCGACGACTCGCGCACCCGGGCCAGTGGCGGAACGGGGTTGGGGCTGTCGATCGTGCAGGCCCTTGTGGCTGCCCACAGCGGTCGGGTGAGCGTGGACAGCGAGCCGGGCAACGGCGCGACCTTCAGGGTGATCCTGCCGCGTGCGACGGCCGCCTCATAGTTCACTGGCTCGGCACGAGTTGCGCTGGAGTCGGTGCGGGCCTCGGCCTTTCGTAACGCATCGGCGCCGTCGCGCCGAAGTTGTCGCGAACCTCGGTGCACACCTGGATGAGTCGATCCACCTGCATATCGGTGAGCCCCGCATGCAGCGAGAAGCGGATGCGCGCGCGGTCAGGCGCGGTAGCCGGCCAGCACAGGACCGAGCCGAAAACGCCACGGGCCTCCAGGAAGTCGCGGATCGCGATGGTGCGCTCATCCGAACCGGTCTGCAGCGCCACGATATGGCTGGCCGAACCCTCCAGATCGAATTCCAACGCCATCAGCGCACGGCGCACGACTGCGGAGATCTCGCGCAGCCGGACCCGGCGCCACTCGTCGATGCGAATCACTTCGAGCGTCGCGGCCAGACCGGCGATATCGTGCGGCAGCAGTGTCGCGGAGAAAACCGCGGGATCGGATTCCATCTTGAAGTAGTCGACGAAATCGATATTGTTCGTGGCGACGAAACCGGCGCGTCCCGCGAAAGCCGTTGCGAGGCTGGCGGTCCGGAATGGCACCCGGTCGGTGAGGCCGAGCGCGACCACCATGCCCGCACCGTACGGCCCGTCGGTGCCGAGCGAATGCGATTCGTCGACCAACAGCACACTGCCGGTTTCGTCGGCGACATCGCAGATCTGGGTCAGCGGACCGCGACTCCCGTTGCTGCTGTAGATGGAATCCACCGCGACGATGCCCGGGCCGTGCTTGCGGATCTCGTCGCGCAGATGGCCCGGAAAATTGTGCCGGAACGAATATACGGGCGCACCAGCGGTTTTCGCGCCGTGCCAGAGCGACATATGCGCAATGTGATCGACGTAGACCGGCGTATGCGAGTCGGCGATCGACTGCATCAATCCGGCGTTCGCATCCCAGCCCGACTGACACAGAATTCCGGCGGCCGCCCGCATATGTTCGGCAAGCTTCGTTTCCAGCGCGATCTGCGGATGGTCGGGACCGTGTACGAAGACGCCCGACGGAGGTGCTCCCCCACTCGCGTACTGCAGTGTCGCGCACATCGCCCCGACGATATGCGGCTCGTGCGCAAGCGCGAGATAGTCATTGCTGGTCAGCACGACGTCACCCGGCCTGGGCTTACGGCCGTGCAGAATATGCCGTCCGCCCCATGCGATCGCGACCCGTTCCCTGTGGAATCGGTTGACGCGAAAGAATATGCGGTCGGCAACCGACATTGTCATCTGAACTCCTTTCACTGCTATCAGCTACTAGAGAGCACACACCGAGCAGATTGAATCACTCCGCATGGCCGGATGCGCCGAAATCGCCAACTCGACGCGGGATCTGTCGCACTAACAGCGTCCTAACAGCGACAACAGGCACGATGGTCGGGTGCGGGTACTGGTGGTCGAGGATGAGCAGTTGCTGGCCGACGCGATAGCCGATGGGCTGCGGCGGCATGCGATGGCGGTCGATGTGGTGTACGACGGCGCGGATGCGCTGGAGCGGGTCGGCGTGAACGACTATGACGTGATCGTGTTGGATCGCGATCTACCGACGATATCCGGGGATATCGTCTGCACCTCGCTCAATGAGGCAGGCAGCGACGCCAGGATTCTGATGCTGACGGCCGCCGCGGCGGTGGCCGAGCGAGTCGCGGGGCTCGGTCTCGGCGCCGACGACTACCTGACCAAACCGTTCGCATTCGCCGAATTGGTGGCCCGCATTCAGGCGCTGGGGCGGCGCGCGCGGCCAGCGACCCCGTTGGTACTGGAGCGAGCCGGGATTCGGCTCGACCCGCATCGGCTGACCGTCACCCGCGACGGCGAGCCGGTTTCATTGTCACGCAAGGAGTTCGCGGTTCTGGCCGAATTATTGCGTGCCGACGGCGGAGTGGTGTCGGCGGAGCAGTTGTTGGAGAAGGCATGGGACGAGAACATCGATCCGTTCACGGGGGTGGTGCGCTACACGATCATGATGGTGCGCCGGAAATTGGGCGATCCGCCGGTGATCGAGACCGAGGCGGGCGTGGGGTACCGCATCCGGTGAGGGGCCGCACCATTCGGCTCCGGCTCACGCTGCTGTACGCGGGCGCGTTCTTCATCGCCGGGGCGATTCTGGTTGCGCTGATGTATTTCTACCTCGATCGGTCGCTGGATCGGCGACACGGGATGGGTGCCCAGATCCTCGTGCGCGAGTACCTGGCCAAGCGGAATCGCCCGATCGTCACCGAGGAGTTGTACACGGCGCTGACCGCGCAAGCCGCGAAGGAGCGCCGCGACACCTTGGAGGCGATGCTCGTCTGGTCGCTGGTCTGCCTGGGTGCGATCGGGATCGTCGCGGGCGGACTGGGTTGGCTGCTGGCCGGGCGAGCCTTGCATCCGCTGCAGCAGATCACCGCGACCGCGCGCCGGGTCGCCGATCGCAGCCTGCACGAGCGGATCGCACTGACCGGACCCGATGACGAAATCAAGGATCTGGCCGACACTTTCGACGCCATGCTGGAACGGTTGGATCGCGCCTTCGACGGTCAGCGGCGTTTCGTCGCCAATGCCTCACATGAACTGCGCACACCCTTGACCATCAATCGCACGTTGATCGAAGTGGCGCTGGACGATCCCGACGCACCCGAATCCACCCGTCGGCTCGGGGCAACGCTGTTGGAGGTCAATAATCGGCACGAGCGGCTGATCGACGGATTGCTGGTGCTCGCGAGCAGTGAGCAGCGACTCATCGAGCGCAGTCGGGTCGATCTGGCCGAGGTGGTCCGTCGGGTGGTCACTGTGGCGGGTGATGCCGCCGACCGGGCCGGTATCGAGATCCGCACCGCTATCGAGGCGGCTCCGGTCTCCGGTGATCCGGTATTGCTGGAACGTCTGGCACAGAACCTGGTGGACAATGCGATTCGTTACAACGTCAGCGAAAAAGGTTGGGTCTCGATCAGATCGGTGAGCACCGCGGGCAATGTCCAGCTTGTTGTCGAGAATACCGGCCCGGTCGTGCCTGCCTTCGAGGTCGATGGACTCTTCGAACCGTTCCGCAGACTGGCCTCCGGCGAACGGGTCGCCGAATCGGCGCATGCACCGAATAGCCGGGGCGCGGGGCTGGGTCTGTCGATCGTGCGATCGGTCGCGTACGCACACGGTGGCGAGGTCCGGGCGACCGCGCGGTCCGAGGGCGGACTCACCGTCACGGTCACCATCGAAAACCGAACGGGCGACGCCGGATAGCGCCGCCCGCGTTCGACTCAGTAGTTGTGGCAGGTGTTCGCGATCTGGCGCAGCTTGTCGATCCTCTGCTGGCCCTCGGGCGAATTGCGCTTCTCCTCGATCTTGGTCCGCGCATTCGGGTGGTTATCGATCCACTGCTGGGCGCGCTGCTTGCGCTGCTCGACCGGCAGCCCGAGGAATTCCTGCAGCTTCGCCTTGCGATCGGGATGACTGTCCAGGCGTTCGGCGAGCTTGGGCGCCTCGGCGTGAATGGCCGCATCCACCTGCGCGAAGCTGCATGTCGTCTCGATCAGTCCGCCGCCGATGCCCGGTTGCGCCGAAGCGGTTCCAGGAACCAGTAGCGCCCCCGCCGCGAGCAGACCGCCGAGTGCAACAGCGGTTCGCACGAATCCGGTACGGGTGTATGTCATGACGAATGACCCTTTCCATTGGCGATCGGATCACGGCAGACAGTGCCGCGACTCGATGCACAGTCCATCAGGCAGGGTGTTTGCGCAGCGCTAGGAACGGCGAACGCGGGCAATCCAGGCTGCCTCATCGACAATGCTGCCCGGGGTAAGGCCGAGTTCTTGTGCCTCGACGACCGCTTCGCTGACGCGTCCGCGATACCGTGCGGGCTTCAGTTCTTCCAAATCCCAGCCCGCGTCGAACGGGTTGGAGATCGCGGAGCGGCTGATGCGCGGACCGAAGCCGGGTTCGGCATCCGAGAGCGCGAGGATGTGGAGGTACCCTCCGGGCTTCAAGACCCGGTGCCGCCGAGCAGCGCATTCATGCCGGCGGTCATTCCCGCGCCTGGTTGGCCGTGGTTGCGGGCAACACCCGCGCCCGCGCCTTCTACGCCCGGAACGGATGGGTCGATGAGGGGCTGTTCAGTCACCAGGCCCCTGGACCCGATGGCCCCGTGTCGGTCCCTGCCCATCGCTACGTCAAGCAGGTCGGTTCTTCGCCGAAAAGCTAGTGAGTTAGCGCTTTACCGCCAGATTTCGTGCCGAGCCAGGGAAATGCGCACCGGGAATGCCCTGCACTTGTTGGTTTCCGGTTGAACCGATGGTGCATGTGTTCGCAGACTCACCTATCGCATGCGGTATCAGTAATCAGGTGGCGTAGTGTTCCGCGCGACCACCCAGCAATTCAGGAGTTGCCTGCGATGCCGGACCGCCACCTGATCGACGTGCACGTGCTACTCACCAATGGTGACCGACTGCTGCTGACCCAACGCCGCGGCAACGATGCATTCGCTGGCCGCTGGCACTTACCGTCCGGCAAGCTCGATGCCGGTGAGCCGATCACCGCAGCCGCCGCCCGAGAAGCCTTCGAAGAGGTGGGAGTAAAAATCGATCCCGCTGACCTACGTGTGGTGCACGTCGTGCATGTGGCGGGTTCGGGTCCCGAACCTCGACTGGGCGTGTTCCTGCATGCAACCCGTTGGCGGGGTGAGCCGGACAATCGCGAACCAGACAAATGCGCTGCCGTGCAGTGGTTTTCGATCGACCAGCTCCCCCACGACGTCATCGAGTACCCGGCTGTCGGCATCCGCGCCTACATCGATGGCGAGTCGGCGTCGTTCAGCGAGCAAGGCTGGATCTCTGCAAGTGTCTAGCCGTCCAGTCGCGCGTGCTGAGCACGACTGAGGGAGAGCAGTTTGTCGCGAACGTAGCCCGGCGGCGCGGACGATAGCTGGACACCAACCGCGAAGTTGAACTCATCGCGCTCTCGCATCGACTCGTCGACCCCACCGCTGGTGAGGTCTACCGGTTGGTAGTCGAGCAGTTGCGCGCTCGTGTATCGGCCGGTGCCCATCAACCGCGCCCACTCCGGCGTGCCTGGGTACGGCCGAAATTCGAAGACACTGGCCCGGAACACGCCGGCCCGCCGATCAGCCGCGTCCCAGAGCCGGTAAATCAAGGCCTCGGTGTCATCGATCTGAGCGGCAGTCTCTCCAGGAAAGCCGAGGATGAAGTACGCCTTGACCGCGATTCCGCGTTCGAGCAGCCGCGTCACATTCCGCACTGCCATGTCCGGCGTGATCCGCTTGTCGATGTACTCCAGCATGTCCTCGTTGCCGGATTCGATGCCAAGCGCAACTTCTCGTAACCCGTTGGCCGACAACGTGTCCAGTACCACGTCGGAGGCCCGCTCGAGCACGTTGATGCGGCCCGTGGCGTCCCAGCACGCCCAGTCCCCGACTCGTTCGGACGTGAATGCGGTCATCATCGTGTCGATCACCCGCCGTGTCCCCAGGAACAGGTCGTCGACGAACCTGAAGGCAGTCACTCCAAGGTTGTCCTTCAGCCAGGTCATTTCCTCGATGACGTTGTCTGCCTTACGAACCCGAATCTTCACATCCGGGTTCGCGGACACTGCGGCGCCACAGAAACTGCAGTCGTATGGGCAGCCACGTGCACCGACCATATTCGCCTCCCACCGGCCCGCTTCCTCGTGCGGATCCTGAACAAGGAAGCCGCGGTCGACAAATGGCAATGCGTCGATATCCGGCGCCAGATAGTGGCTGGTACCCGGCATTCCACCCTGCACAGGCGATTTCATGATCGGGTCGAGCCACATCACACCCGGCAATCGCGCACGATTGCGGTGATCGCCGAGCAGTTCGACCACCCGCGTCTCGGCTTCACCGATCACCAGCGCGGCGCACCGCCTCATACGCGGGTCGGTCAGGATCTCGATCGGCATAGCTTTGGCCTGATGGCCGCCCAGCATGACCATGGTGTCCGGGTCGAGGCCAGCAGCGATCGCCGCACTGATCTCGTAGGTGGGAGCAAGCAGGTTGAACCCAGCCCAGCGGGGCCGCGCTGCGTTGATCAAGTCGATGGTTTCCGCGATGCCTAACCCGTTGGCTTCGGCATCGAGGACGCCAACGGTAAAGCCCTGTTTGGTGGCGTAGGTGGCGATGTAGGCCATGCCGAGAACGGGCAGAGTGAAGTCGTTGACTCGCGGCCGCACCGCGTAGTCGCGCAGCGGTGCGTTCACCAGCACCAGGTCGAGCGGGTGATGTGGGTCGGCTCCCACAATCAGGTCATGATGCCGCCGAACGGTCGTCGGATTTTCCATAGCGTATCCCCCATGCAAGTGTCAGAAGTGTCCACGCAGACAACTGTTTTCCCGCCATCGCTTCCCAGGCGGATTTGAACGCGGGCGCGCCTTCTGGCCACGCCCGTTCGGGATTGAGTCGCCGAGCCGCAGGCTGGACCGCGATGTCGGAGTAGTCGTACAAAGCAAAATCGTTGGTGTAATCGGCGACCGCTGTCCGCGACGTCCACGCCCCGACCCTAGGAATCGTCTGCAGCGCTGTCACCAAATCCACGGGCGGCAGTCGCTCCCATCGGTCACCGTGGGCGAGATAGGTGCGGGCCGCGGCCCGCAACGCGGACTGCGGGAATGCCGCACCGACGATTTGAAACTCGTCGTCCGATAGGGAGAGGATCCGGCGTGGGTCGGGGAACAGCCACGCGGTCGACGCGTTGCGAGTGACCGACTCGCCATAGGCGGCGCAAAATCGCACGTACCGGGTGCGGGCGTGACCGGCTTGAATCACCTGCCGCATGATCGCGGTCGCCAGCGCATCCCACAGCGACGGATTCGCCATCCGTGCCACGGTTCCCGCGTCTTTCAGCGGCGTCACCAGATCGCCGGGGCCAGCGAGCGCGTCCGGATCGACGATGTCGACATGCAGATCTGCACCGCCAACGTCGATGACGGTGTCGCCGCCGGCTCCGCAGCCGGTAGAGATCAGGACAGCACTGTCGCCCACGGACACAGCCCGGTACCTGTTACCGGCTTCGGTATGTAGCCACCCCGGGTGGTCGGTCATGACATTCACGCAGGTCTCCCTTCTTCGCTGGCCAGAGCATCGTCATCGAGTCGCCTAATGATCAGGTTGGCTAACACGCGCGCAGTCTCATGTGGCCGCAGGTCGGTGCAGTCGATCAAATGGATCGGCCACCCCTTCTCCCGCAGATCCTCAGCAACAGCCTCGAACAACTCCAGCTCACGGACTGAGCTCTCAGGATCGGTCTCGAATCGGCTGTATTGACCTCGTTTCTGCAACCGATGCCTGATGATCTCCGGCGCAGCGCGCAGGAGCACCGCTAAGTCCGGGAACCGCACGCCAGCGTTCAAAGCCCACACCGTGTCGGGGGCGACGCCGTCGAGCACCTGTAGCACCAACGAGGACGGGAGATACCGGTCGCAGAGAACCACACGTCCGGCATCCAGTTCGGGGATGATCTCGGTGGCCTGTTGATGGTGGCGATCGCCAGCAACCAGACACGCCAACGCCATTCCCCAGTAGCTGTCCGCTTGTGCCCGGATGTAAGAGCCGACTGCATTGTCACTGGGCTGACGAGTAGCGTACACAGACACGCCGATCTTCCGTAGATACGCAGCCGTTTCCTGCACCGTACTGGACTTGCCGACGCCGCCCGCTCCATCGACCGTCACCAGCAGCCCGCTGTTCTTTATCGGCTCCATTGCACCCCCTGTTGTTTCGGCCGGTGTAATACGTCCTGTGGCAACGAGAGCGGCCACCGCTTCCAGCGTCGCGAACACTGACCGGCGTGCCCCTGATAGCGGCGTTTTGTCCAAGCCCATGTCCGGGTCCGAAAGCCAACCGTCTTCGTCGACTCGGCACAGCCAGCCATCGGCCGTGCGCTCGTAGATCGGAGTGCTGTCATCGGGGGCCAGATCGAGCTTGAAATGAGTATCTTCGTGAAAAGCATCAAGCAACGCGCGCACAGACGGTGCGATCTCGCCCCGATGGAACTGCGCCAACTCGTACATCTGCCTATGCCTCCAATGGGTTCGGCAGGTCCTTCAGGTTCATGAGTGCCACCCAATAGTCGTCTCGAAGCGAGTCCCACAGATCACTGTGTTTGGGCAGCAACTCCCGAGCGGCGGCCAGATCGGGATATGGATCGAACATGATCGTTCCCGGTTGCACTCCCCTGAGCGGCGCGCGCGACGGCAAGCTGAACGCAGTGAACGCGTCCGAAGTGAACTGCACACGCAAGACCCGCACGGCACACCCGACCAACTGCCACACGGCAACCTTGCGGCCGTCCTCAGTCAGCGTGGTCCGCAACCGATCCCGTCGCATCAAACCCCCTCACGATTCGGACACCCGCCTGGTGTGGCCTCGAAACCTCGGCATGACTCCGTATGCATAGGCTGTCCGGCCCACACTCGGACAGCACCCGCGAACTGCTCGACCACGTCGGCCGTAGCACCGGTGTATGCGACTGGCTGCCCGGTGATCGGATAACGCTGCGGCAGTTTCGAATTCGTCATGATTCCTCCCCTTTGCTACGGCAGACGAACCGGCTCCGATACAACGGCCGGAACGACTCTTACTCCTAGGCACTTGTTGAATTTCGGTTCCGAACCGGTGATGCATGGGTTCGCCGACACATAGGCTCGATACGGTGTCTGGCGGTCGAGGACCGCAGGGATATGTGTGCGCCCGGAAGCCGCTGCGAGTGCCCAGCAGAGAGATCGGCATCCACATCCGTCTACTCAAACCCCTGCGCCCCTTCATTGTTAGGTCAGTGAGTGCGCCCGCCGCCGGGATGACCTCACAACACCGACCGGATCGGCGTCACTGTGGTGGGTCCGGTCGGCATGCAGATGCGGGGAAGCGGTCATCGACCCGGCGGCGTGCGCTGTTATCAGCCTCATGGGATGGCCCATGACACAACAATGTCGGCGCCCGGACTTTTCTCGGACTTTTCCCGGACTTCTCAGCCTCACCGGCTTATAGCGGCCTGAGGACGGAGCTACGGTGGGTTCACCGCAGAGCGTGAGGAACAGCGATGGACAACACCGGCGCCCGCACCGTGCTCGAATCCCTTATCCGCAAGGCCGACCGCAGCATCCCCGAGTGGTGCGTCTACTTCAATGATGCAGCACGCCAGCTCGGAGAGAGCGCCACGCTGTCCGAACGCCAATTACGCCGTTGGATGGCCGGAGATGTGCCCGACGCCCGCCCCTCCGCCCGGCGCGTGGCGCAACGAGTGTGGAAACTGGCATTCGAAGACCTCGTGTCACCGCCGAACATGAGCGACGGCCTGCCAGACGCGGTTCCGTCCGCACTCGATGAGTTGAATCAGGAGATTGCAATGTCCACCGAAGACTCCGCACGCTGGGTCAAACGCGGTGCAGGCGGGGTCGATGAGAACGTGCTTGACCAGCTACACGCCGACGTCCGTCATTTTGCCGCCGACTATTTGACAATGGCGCCCCTGGAACTGATTCCGGGTCTCACCGGCATGCGGCGCGAGGTGTTCGACTTGCTCGACACTCGCCAGCGGCCACGGTTCCTACCAGACCTGTACCTGGTCGCCGGCCAGATCTGCGCTTTATTGGCGCACGCCTGCGCTGACCTCGGCCGCACATACGATGCCGACACCCATGCCCGCACCGCCTGGTTCGCGGCCGACTACGCCGAAGACCAGCATCTGCGCGCGTACGTGCGATGGGTGCAAGCCAACGTCGCCTACTGGGCCGGTGACTACCGACGCGCCGCCCAGTACGCCGAATCCGGACTAGCCGACATGACCGACCCGTCAATCAAACTGCGGCTCGCAAGCCAGCTCGCGCGAGCACAAGCCGCACGCTCCGACGAACGGGCAGCCTTGGGTGCCCTGGACATCGCCATGGACGCTCTGACCCGAGTGCAACCGGCCGACGCTCAGCCAGGAGTGATGTGGTTCGACCCCGGCAAGGCTCGCTACTACGCCGCAGAAGCGCATCTCGCCCTAGGCGGCCGTCAACATAGCCAACATGCCCTCGAGCAGGCTGAAGTGGCGCTGGAAGTGTTCACCGATATGAGTCCGCCGGAGTTCATCGCAGCCGCCGAACTCGACGCCGCCCGAGCACATCTCGGCCTCGGCGACTTGGAAGCAGCTGGTGCCCGGATCACCCGGGTCCTCGAGCTGCCTGTCGAATTGCGCACAACACCGATCGTCGAACGTGTGCTGAAGGCGGCAGACCAGATGTCTGCGATCTCGACCAGTACTCGCGCCGCCCGCGAACTTCCCGACCGGATTACTCTCTTCACCGCCTACACCGCGCAGGCCAGCAACAAGGAGTGACAGTGCCACCGATCCAGGTCGCCGTGTGCGGGCCCCGCAATTGCACCGACACAGACGCAACGAACGCCCGCATCGTCGGCAGGCTCCTCGCCGAAGCAGGCGCAACAGTGCTGTGCGGCGGCGGGCGCGGCGTCATGGCCGCTGTCGCCGAAGGCGCCTCCGTCGCAGGCGGACTCGTCATCGGCGTCCGACCCGACACCGACCCACACGGGATCTGCGACGGATTATCCGCAGTCCTCTACACCAACATGGGCGAAGCCCGGAACGCCATTCTTGTATGGTCCGCCGACGCGGTCATCGTTATCGGCGGTTCATGGGGGACGCTGTCCGAACTCGCCCTCGCCAATCGTCGCGGAGCCGTCCCTGTGATTACGCTCGGCGGCTGGCAAATCCTCGACGCCGAGGACAATGCGGTTGAGGCAGCCATCGTGGCAGCAAGTCCCGAGGCCGCAGTCCAAACAGCCCTCGCCAAGGTGTGACCGGCAACACCGTGACGGGCGTATTTTCGACGAATTCCGGTAGCGATTCGACGATCCGGCGAAAAGGGTCACCACCGCATGAATCCAGACCAGAAGGCGATAACCCTTGAGTTCCACCATCTTTCGGCCGAACAGCACGTGTAAATCCCCGCATGAATCACTTCCGTTGAGAGCGCGGGCGATCACGCAATCGGGAAGCTGTAGCCCACTACTTAACCACCATAACCGTTGCAGCACAAAGGATCTCACTGTCGTCGACCAAGTCGCCCCCGCAGCAAGGGGCGTGGCGGTTCTTGATGTGCGTGACGGTGCTGACCGCGGCGGCGGCAGAAAGTTCTGCTAGCCTACGGGCAAGGGAGAACTTTCATGGGGGTGGAATCAATGATTCGTCTTGCCACACGTGTGCTGGCGTCGGTCGGAATGTGCTGTGCCGCAATGGGAGTGCTCGCGCCGCAGGCCATCGCAGCAGATCTGGCGCCTGGCGTCCACTGCGACGGGCTCGCCTGCACCAACGACAACGACGAGGCCTACGTCGTATTCGGCACGTTCACCTGTGTGAAAACAATTTGGCCGCCCAATGGCACCGCGCCGGAGTACTTCTATGAGAACAGCCCCATCACCCAGGACGTCGAACCGCACAGCGCCGTAACGATTCAGCTCGGGTGTGGTTCCGGCGGTTCGCTCGTCGGTTGGGGCCTCACCAGCGCGGTCCCGCGCGCGAGCATCCCGCAAACCGGCTCCGCCGGCTTCTGACCGATGTGGCGCACGTCGCGCGACTCCTGCATCGTGCTTCGCGAAGACCTGGGGGCTGGTTCGGAGGTCGATGGGACAGAGCTTGGGTCGCGATCGACGTCGCGGCTTGGCAGGCCTGCCCGGGTTCGGTCTGGGTTGGGAGGATGACCTGGGTGTAGACGAACACCCTAGTGACGCCAAGCGATTGGAAACCCCGGCGCCCAGCCTAGTGCTTCCGTTGAATGTCGGACTCGGCAGGCTCCCAGGAATTCCAGGATCCCGGTCGCCCGCTGGCCCGCACCCTGTGGGTTCGTGCTCAAACCTGAGATCGGTAGGTGGCGCGCGCGGCGTCCGACAGCCAGATACGACAGTCCGAAGATCAACGGCCCGAGGCTATCTCGGGCCGCTGACGCCCGCGCGGAACGTCCGATAATGCCGGATTCCGTGCGTATTGGTCACGGTGGAAAACGGTTCGAAGACTGCGATGTGTGTGACTTAGCATCGCCTGGTGGCGGATACGGTGAACCGGCAGTGGATTTTGCGGAGGCGGCCCGAGGGGCGTTGCGGGATGGGGATTTCGAGCTCAGGAGCGTTCCGGTTCCGGTTGCGGGGCCGGGGAAGCCTTGGTCAGGGTGCATCGGCTGGGTATTGATCCGACGCAGCGTAGCTGGCTCAACGATGCGGACAACTATATCGATGCGGTCCCGGTCGGCTCGGTGCGGGGTAGCGGGGTGGGGCAGGTGGTGCGCTCGAATACTGCGAGCTATCCGGTGGGCAGCTGGGTCGCCGGTATGGTCGGCTGGCAGGATTATGCCGTCGCGTCCGAGGGTGGATTGTTCGGGCTGAACGTGGTGCCCGACGGTGTACCCCCCACGATGATGCTGAGCCTGTTCGGAGCGCCCGGCTTGACCGCGTACTTCGGCATGACGGATATCGGCTCGAGCGAAGAGGAACAGACCATGAGCGGACGTACCCCCAGCCAGTGGGAAGAACTCACTGCTGCCGACCCTGCGCATTCGACATGGTACGTGGAGCGGTTCCGAGCGATGGCGGCCGAAGGCACCGATATCGTCGGGGAGGCGCGGCTGGTCGACGCGATGCTCGACCGCGGTGGCCGAGTCCTGGATGCGGGGTGCGGTCCTGGGCGTGTGGGTGCCTACTTGCACCGAGCCGGCCACGTAGTGGTCGGTGTCGACGTCGACCCGGTGTTGATCGCCGCGGCGGAGCAGGACTATCCGGGTCCGACCTGGATGGTCGGTGATCTCGCCGAACTGGACTTGCCAGGCCGTGGGATCGCCGGCGACTTCGATGTCATCGTGTGTGCGGGGAACGTGATGACATTTCTGGCGCCGTCCACCCGGGAGGCGGTGCTGGCCGGATTCGCCCGCCATCTCGCCCCAGCCGGTCGGGTGGTTGTGGGGTTCGGCGCCGATCGTGGTTACGAGTTTCCACAGTTCCTGGCAGACGCCGAGAACGCCGGACTCACGGTGGATTTGCGGCTATCGGCATGGGATCTACGTCCATTTGCCGACGAGTCCGACTTTCTGGTGGCGGTGTTCTCACGCGCAGATTGAAGCCTGCCCATCCCCGAGAGATCCCGAACCCGACAGGGAAACGTTCATCTGGCGACCGGATGTCGGTCGGTGCTGCGCAAGGGCGCGCCGACGTGGTGCATGTGCCGCAGCGCCTCGCGATAGGAGGAGAGCAGCCCGGTCTCGTGGTATGGCACGCCGATTTCGGCGCAGTAGTCGCGGACGATCACCTGGGCGTGACGCAGATTCGGCGTCGGCATGCTCGGGAACAAGTGGTGCTCGATCTGGTAGTTGAGCCCGCCGAGGGCGAGGTCGGTCAGCACGCCACCTCGCACGTTGCGGGAGGTCAGCACCTGACGGCGTAAGTAGTCGGGGCGGTCGTCGCCGGTCAGGGTTGGCATGCCCTTGTGGTTCGGGGCGAAGACGCAGCCCATGTACAGGCCGAACAGCGCCTGGTGGACAGCGAGGAACGCGAAGGCTTTGTCGGCGGGCAGGACCGCGAACAAAGCGGCCAGATAGGCGGCGAAGTGGCCGAAGAGCAGCGCGCCCTCCAATCCGCGGTATTCGACCGATCGATTTCTGAGCGCACGTGCGCCGGCCACATGGAGGTTCAGGCCCTCCAGCATCAGCAGGGGGAAGAAAAGGAACGCCTGCACCCTCCCGATGAGACGAGGCAGACCACGGCTGGCCCGCGCCTGCTGTTGTGACCAGACCAGAATGTCGGGCGCGACATCGGGGTCGAGTTCCTCATGGTTCGGATTGGCGTGATGCCGGGTGTGCTTGTCCTGCCACCAGCCGTAGGCCAGGCCGATACCGGCGTTGCCGACGAGTCGGCCGACGACCTCCGTCGGCCTCCGTAACCGGAGGACCTGGCGGTGCGCGACATCGTGCATGACGAGTGCGACCTGAGCACACGTCACAGCCATGAGCGCCGCGACCATGAGCGTCCACCACGAGTCGCCGACGAGGACGAACGCCGCCCAGCCGGCCGCGAACGCAATCCCGACCAGGCTGAGCCGGACGGCGTAATAGACGGGACGCCGGTTCATCAGTCCCGCGTCGGAGATACGGCGCAACAGACGGGCGTAATCACCGACAGCGCCGCCGCGCCGCGATGAGTGTGGGGCCAAAGCCGGTGTCGTCATAGATCTTCCTGAGAGTTGAGTCGGAGATGCCACCTCCGCCCGTCCTCGATGCCGACCGGTCGATGTCGATCGGAGATCTGATCCAGCGGCCGCTGCTCGGTGTGTTCGGAGCGGGGTGGCGATTTCGATACACCGAAGCTATCGGCCGGATTCTCATCCCATGTAACCCCTTGGTATGACATGGAATCGGACTGCGGTGTGATATCTGGGACCGCGACCAAGCCGAAGATGATCGTGTCGTAGCTCGGTTCGCGACCACCGTCGAAGGGGATGCGCGGTTAAGCTGAACGAGTGAATGCCCTGCGGCGGTTGCTGTTCGGGTCCGGGCGGTTACCGGAGGACCTGCGTGCGTCGCTGGACGCCTCCGGCGGCATCGTGTTCTTCGAGGAGGGCCTGAGCGGTTCGGTCATCCGTCGCAGTTTCCGGCCATCCGGTCGTCTCGTGGAATGGGAGCGGCGGGAGGTCTCGGGCGCGATCGCGGTCACTGTCGGCGGCCGGGTACTGGTGTGGGCGGGCCGGTTCAAACACATCGATGTGCCGATGACGCATCCGCTATGGGCGGCAATCGAATTCAGACTCGATCGACCCGATCGAATCTGCTTCGCCTATGATCCGGCGAGGACCGATCCGCGGGAGCCGGAACGGGTCGAGGTGAGACTGAGAACGTCGCAGGCGAAGCAACTCGCTCAGCTGATGACTCGACCGGCGTGAAGCCACCGATCGTCGCGCGAGTCCAACGATCCGCCTGTACCTACGCCACGGATACCGCGACGCGGCTGCGACCCGACGGATAAGGACGAACGGCGCAGAACTGAGCCGATCCCGGGTGTGGTGACATCAGGCTATCGGCGTGAGTTCTACAGTCGGCGCAGCATTGCCGCGAGCTCAGAGTCCCGCGATGGCGAGCTGGTAATCCGCCTCGAGCAGCATCCACCCGCTCAGCTGTACCGAGAGATCGCGGCTCAGGTTCGCCGACGAATCGGCGGACGAATGCGTAAGCGGTGGAACGGTTCCCGGAGGCTCCGGCACCGCGACCGCGCGGGTCCAGTCCGGACCGAACAGGGGTAGCCCGTCCACCTCGGCGCGGTTTTTCCAGGCCGCCCGCGCGGAAGCGTGCACGATATTCGCGGCGGTGATGTCGTCCAAGGCCAAGGCGGCTTCGGCGAGGTACCTGGCGAGGATCCCCATGAACAGCCCGGAGTCGTTCCCGGAAGCCGCGGCGATCACCCCCGCGTCCGTGAGCCGGTCCTCGGTTGCGGCAACGAGCGCTGCCACGCGGCCGCGATGGCTCGATTCGCCTGTGCGCACTGCCAACTCGGTTTCCAGCCCGATGGTCACGCCCTGGCTGTAGGTGTGGACAGTCCGGTCCACTCGTCCGCCGGGCTCATGGACACCGTCGAGAATCAGGCCGCTGCCCGGATCGCGCAATCGGGTGTACAGGAATTCGGCAAGTTGTCGGGCGCGAGACAATTCGCCCAAACGGGCCATGGCGATTCCGGTCGGACCGATCGCAGGGGTGTTGTAGAAATCGTCGCCGGACCGCCAGGGCACCGCACCGACGACCGGGTTCCAGCCTTCGATCAAGGCGGCCCGCAAGTCCGCGATGGCAGCGCCGAACCGGACACCGAGCAGCCGGTCGGCACGTTCGAGCGCCAGCACCAGCCAGGACATATCGTCGTAGTACCGGTTGGTCCAGCCGGTGAGATTGCGGGTCAGAATCCCGCGTGCGAGGGCGATGACCCGGTCGATGCGTTCGGGAGTGCGGGTGCGATACGCGGCGTCCACCGCACAGTCGAGAAGGTGGGCTTGCCACCAGTAGCACCATCGCACGAACGACTGGTCCAGCAAGGACGCCGGCCAGGCGAGGGCACCCAACCGCATTCCCGACTGTCCCCAGAGCGGGCGCACGTGCCGCTGCACGATCGCCTGTTCCGCCAGCTCAGCCCGCTTCTCGGGCGCCTCGGGGCCGGCTGACACCTTGCGCGTGATCGTCCCCGCCTGCGTCGGCTGCGCCATCGCGGTGAGCGCGATCGAGGCCGCGCCCGCCAACAACACACCGCGCCGGCTGATCACCCTGTTCCGGCGATCCATCCGCTCGGACTCCCTTTACTGAACAACGTTCCCCGCAGCCGGAAACCGCGCAGCTACACCTTATCGCGCAACGACCACCACCGCGCGCCGCCGACCGACTGCCCAGGTGCAGGTGTCAACCGCCGAGCATGGCTGCCGCCGCTGCGAGATCGCGGAACACCGTTTCGCCGGTGGCTCGTCGAGGCCGTCATCAGCGGCGACCCTGAAATCTCCGAACCGCTCGAGTGGAGCGCGCTACTAGCCGTCGGCGGGCTCCCAGTGGGGATCACTGCCGAGCAGGGCTGCGATGACGTAGTACGGGCAGCGGTCGGTCCGGCTCCACCGGGGGCCGATAGACGCCATCCGGGCCGTTGAGCGGATGGCGATCACCGCGCAGATCTGCGCGATCTCATCGAGGCCGGCTGCCCAGAACTCGGGACCGGCCAGCACCGCCGTGCTGATCAACAGGCCGATCAGCGCCAGACCGCCGCCTTCCCACTGTGCGGTGAACCAGCCGTCAGCCCGGCTCATGCAGAACTGACGCCAACCTGACACGCCCACTCACTACGCGCGGGCGGTTATTGCCGCAGCCCACTCTCTAGTCTCTGATGTGAACGCGGCGATGGTGGAAACCATGACGGCTCGGTTGCCGAGACGGTAGCAGCCTGCGAATTCGGTGTGCGCGAGCGTGTTGGCGAGCAAAATGGCGGGGACGGCACAAGTAGGGAGGTTTCATGGAAACCCATACCGACGAGATCGCCGAAGATATCTACCGCATCTCTACCTTCATTCCCGAGGTGGGGCCGACCGGCTTCACCTTCAACCAGTTCCTCATCGATGCCGAGGAACCGTTGTTGTTCCACGCCGGCATGCGTGCGTTGTTTCCGCTGGTGTCCGCGGAAATCGCGCGGATCATGCCGGTGGAGCGGTTGCGCTGGATCACCTTCGGGCATGTGGAAGCCGACGAATGCGGAGCGATGAACCTCTTCCTCGGTGCCGCACCGCATGCGCAGGTGGCGCACGGTGAGCTCGGCTGCCTCGTCTCGATCGACGACATGGCGGATCGGCAGCCGCGCCGGTTGGCCGATGGTGAGGTCATCGATCTCGGCGGCCGTCGAGTACGGCATCTGGATACTCCGCACGCACCGCACAACTGGGAGGCGCGCGTGCTGTACGAGGAGACCACCGGTGTGCTGTTCTGCGGTGACCTGATGACCCAGCTGGGAAATGGCCCGGCACTGACCGATTCCGACCTGGTCGAGCCGGCGGCCGTCGCGGAGGACGTATTCCACGCCACCTCGTTGGGGCCCGCCGTGCCCGCCACTCTGAATCGGCTGGCGGAGCTGGAACCCACGACGCTGGCGATCATGCACGGTTCCAGCTTCATCGGCGACGGGGCCACTGCGCTGCGCAATCTCGCCACGGTCTACCAGGACCGTTTGGACTCCTGATCGCCCATCGTTAAGCCAATCCTCGATTACCGGCCTTGGCGAGCCCGGTCAGGGCCTGCGGTAGAGGGCCCTGATGCAGGACACCGAGGCGCTGGGTGGCGCGAGTCAGCGCGACGTAGAGTTCGGCTGCGCCACGTGGGCCCTCGGCGAGGATTCGTTCCGGCTCCACGACCAGGACGGCGTCGAATTCCAGACCTTTCGTCTCCGAGGCAGGCACCGTGCCCGGTACACCCGGCGGCCCGATCACGATGCTGGTGCCTTCGCGACCGGCTTCGTCGCGCACGAATTCCGCTATGGCATTGGGCAATTCGTCCTCGGACACCTGCCTGGACCAAGGCTGAACGCCGCACGCGCGGACCGACTCCGGTGGTCGAACTCCCGGTGCGAACTCGGCGAGCACCGCGGCGGCGACGCTCATGATCTCCGCCGGAGTGCGGTAATTCACCGACAGCGACCGATAGACCCAGCGGCCGGGCACGTACGGTTCGAACATCGTGCCCCACGATGTCGCTCCGGCCACCGACCTGCGTTGCGCGAGATCGCCTACCACCGTGAACGATCGGCCCGGGCAGCGCCGCATCAGGACCCGCCAGTCCATTTCGGACAGCTCCTGGGCTTCATCGACCACGACATGTCGATAAGTCCAATCCCGATCCGCGGCAGCGCGTTCGACGAGTTCACGGGTGTCGCGTTCGAGGAAACGCTCGGCGAGGTCCTCGGCGTAGAGCATGTCCTGGGCGAGTAGGCCGATGTCGTCGTTCAAGTCCTCGCGCTTGATGAGAGTGTCGAACACGCCCGCGGCGTACTCGGCCTCGGCCTTGCGTTCCCGTTCGACGGCGCGCGCGGCGGCCTCGTCGGCCGCCTTGTCGCGGCCGAGCAAGTCGACCAGTTCGTCGAGCAACGGCACGTCCGACACCGTCCAGGCCTGTCCACCTGCGCGCCACAGGGACTGGTCGGCGCCAGCCGCACGCAACCGTTCAGCAGACGAATACAGCTGTGCCAGAAATGTTTCCGGCGTCATTACCGGCCAGAGTTCATCGAGCGCGGTGGTGAACTCGTCGTTGTCGGCGAGTTCGACGAGCAGGGCGGTCCGCAGGTTCTCCCATGCTTCACGGTCCTTCCTGGTCAGCCAACCACGGCCGATCCGGGCGATCGCGCGTTCGGTGAGTACGTAGGTGACGATCTCGCTGAACACCGCGCGGGCCTCGTTATGCGGCAGTCCGCTCGCGCGTGCCTCCTCCCGCGCCCACTCCGCGGTCTCGGTGTCGATCCGCACCGTGACGTCTTGCAGTTCGATCGGCACCGGATGTTCCGGCACCCGCTGACGATCGGCGATGGCCGCCGCGAGCACGTCCAGGATCTTCAGCGAGCCCTTGAGTCGCGCGGCATCCGGGGTGTCCTCGGCGGTGACGCGCAACCCGGGCAGCAGATTGCCAGTGGTCATGAACACGACATTCGTCTCGCCCAGCGACGGCAGCACGCGGCCGATGTGGTTGAGGAACGCCGGATTCGGCCCGACCACGAGCACACCGTGGCGCTCCATCCGCTCCCGCTGGGTATAGAGCAGATATGCGACGCGGTGCAGCGCCACCACGGTCTTCCCGGTGCCCGGGCCACCCTCGATCACCAGCACACCTGGGTGATCGAGCCGGATGATCCGGTCCTGTTCGGCCTGGATCGTCGCCACGATGTCGCGCATCCCCGCACCGCGCGGCGCATCGACCGCCGCGAGCAAGGCCGCGTCGCCGCGCTCGCCATCGCTCGGACGGCCGAGCACCTCGTCGGTGAAATCGACAACTCGACGCCCGTGCGTGTGGAACTGGCGACGTCGTCGCATGTTCTCGGGGGTCGCGGCAGTGGCGACATAGAACGCCCGCGACGCCGGTGCCCGCCAATCCATCAACAGCGGCTCGTACTCGTTCTCCTCATCGAAGATGCCGATCCGGCCGATGTAGAAATGTTCGCCCGAAACGGTGTCCAACCTGCCGAAACACAGCCCGTTGTCGGCCACGTCCAGCCGCTTCGCCTCCCTGGCCAGCGTGCGCACCTCGACATCGCGTTCCATGGGTGTCCCGCCGGTTCCCCGCAACGCCGCGGTGTACTTTCCCTTCACACGCGCGCGTTCGGCGTCGAGCCGCGTGTAGAGCCCGGCCACATAGTCTCGCTCGGATCGCAATTCGTCTTCGTACCCCTGAGTCGCCATCTGTCCCTCCCTTTCTCGGCTCGACGGGCTCACCCCAAACGTCGACGGCAACACACGCAATTCGCGACTCCATTTCCGCAGGTTCTGGCTTCGGCCAGTGATTCTGCGGTACGACCGGGGTCTTGCCGCAAGCCCCCAGGTGCGCTATAGATTGAATATGGAAGGGAGTTCCCTTCCATTCGTCGGTCCGCTGTGACAGACAAATCCTCGGCAACGTACGCACGTCGGCGACGACATCACCGCGGTCGTAGTTCCAGCATCACTCCTGCCAGAGCAATATCCGATGGGTTTCGCCACCCCCAGATCGGTTGGCAGCCAATGCCATTCGATGTCCATACCAGTGGCTGGCCTACATCGGAGGCAGCTCTGAGACATTGGCGGCCCAACCCAGCTCGGCCGCATCGGACGAGTCCGGGACGACGATCTGCGGCGTGTAGCTGTCGGTCGGGCTGTCGACTGTCAGCAGTACGCGGTAGCCGCCGCCGACAGCGAACTCCACATCCAGCGCCGTATCGTCCGTATCCCAGTCCTCCTGGTCGGCATCATCGTCGAGCAGGTCCTTGATGCACCGAGCCGATCGGCTCCGGGCAGCCCTCGTGTGCGAAGGTGTACCGCGCCCAGGACACTGGATCGTGCAATGACCCGCGCAGGACTGATGGAATGGTCACTGCGAGATCATCGCTGACACCGGTACGCAGCACCGACATCGTCTCCGCATCCAGTGCTGCGCGGGCGTCCTACTTCATGAAGTTCAGCAGGCCGAGTTCCGGTTCGAGTGCGCCGTCCTGGCCGAGTGCCAGGAAGTCTGCTTCTACGGCCGAGCGGTCGAGTTTCCCAGCGCGCACCGCGCGGTAGCGCACGAACGACCAGAGGAAGACGTCGAGGTTGTCGAAGCGGGTGCCGTCTTCGAGCACCTCCTCCTCGTGGAACCACACGGCCACTTGGCCGTTGGTGAGTACGACATACAGATTGCCGCCGCCGTCCGCACCGATCGAGTAGACATCGTCGTCGGTCAGCTCGGTCGTGTAGTCCGAATCGATGATGCCGCAGTCGTTTCCGGCGAAATCGAACCCGTAGGACCAGTCGAAGATGTCCAAGAACTGCGGCAGCAGGCCTGACCGCACCCGGCGGTCGAACGCGGCCAGCGCCGCCGCATCCGTGGCAGCCAGGCGCGTGAGAAACGGTTCCACCGGTCGGGTCTGCTCGGGAAGCTGTACGGCTTCGGTAGCGGGGAACCAACGCGCCAGGTCGGCGTCGAGGTCGCGATCGGTGTAGCCGACCAGGTCGGCGAGGGTAAGCGTCACGCACGGATTGTAGAAGTGCCTTCGCGCCGTCGATACACGAGAGCCCTGGGAACGTCGCACTCACATACGCATTTCAGAGCTGGGATCCTCACGACTTCCCATCGGCTGTATAAAGACTCACGATCAAGGCGTACGAAGTCATCACGGAGTGCGTTGTAGCGGGATAGCATCAGTCCGATTCCCACGCTGTCGAGGGCCGCGACTGCCGGGACACACCTGGAAACCATGCGACGCCCACAGGACGGCCTCATAGATGCACGAAGATCCCGACCTTGCCCAAGCACAGGTCTTCTTGGACCTACTGACGAATCGGGCCGAAAGGCTCACCCGTGAACTCGGACTCGCCCATCGCCTCCACCCGGCATTCCGCGAAGAACTCGTGGTAGAACTGCGCGCCGTACAGCGATTCATCGACCGGTTGCACCGCCGGTTCCCGGAGACCTGTCCTGGTCGCTATGCCGGTGAATTGCGACGTTGATCGGCGGCAAACTACGTCGGGGATACAGCAGGAGATATCGGTGAAAAGCCATGTCGCGGACCGGCTTTTCGATGAGCTTGTGCTTGGCTGAATACGTGCGGAAACGGACGTGGCTTTCGACTACTGGTCTCGTGCTCGTGCTGCTGTGGGGCGAGTGGGAGAACTGGCGTGCTTCCCACCGGCTCGTGGGATCGGTCACGGGCGCCTCCGAGGCCATCGTGATTCTCGGCTATCGCAATGCGGGCACGCGCGCGAACATCATGAACCGGTGGCGCGTGCGAGCCGGTCTGCGGTCCATCGACCCGGCCATGGCCAGCAGTCGTCTCGTACTCTGCGGAGGGGCATGCGCGGGTCCGCAATCCGAGGCAGCCCTGATGGCCCGTTACGCCACGGAGACGTGCGGATACAGCGGCGAGCTGGTCCTGGAAGATCAGAGCCGGACCACGTGGGAAAACATCAGTTTCGCGATCCCATATCTCGAGGACAGCGACCGGATCAAGATCGTCTCGATTCCCCTGCACGCCGAGAAGGGCCGACAATACCTCGTCCAGCAGTCCCCGGAGCTGGCGTCGCGTCTGGTGCGGGGAGCGGATTACCGGTTCGGTGAGTGGATGGCGGCAAAGCCATTACTGGCCCTCTACGGCCTGTGGAAGGAAGCTCGGGGCTCGCTTACAACGGCAGCGGCTTGTATTCGACCACATTTTTCATGACGAGATGCTGATCCGCCCCACTGCGCCCCCGAAGCCGCCGAGCCGGACATCGGTGCGCCGTGGGTGCGGCGGGCCGCGAACGGACTGGGCTGAATCCCAAGTTGATGCTGCTTTTCCTGGCATTGCTCCCGCAGTTCATCGACTCGGATGCGGGCCCGGCCCTCGGCCGCTCAGGTCGTTGCCCTCGGACTGGTTCAGTCGCGAATTGCGCGGTCGTCTACGCACGGGTGCACGCACTGTGCTCCGGACCCGCGCGGCCACGGCGAGAGCCGTCACCAGATTCTCCGGAGGGACGATGGTAGTCATCGGTGTGGCGCTCGTGGTCGAAGAGTTCAGGAATGGTTTGCAAGCATTGTTGAGCTGAGATCGGGAGTCTGCGCGCCGGGCTCCGCGAAAAGGCCTGGCATCAGGCCGTTTTCATTCGGACCGTGGCGGCAATGGCGACGCCGCTCGCGATCTGATCGGCCGACGGCTCGGCTACCGCGCCTCGTGTTCGTCGGAATTGTGAAGTGCCGCAGCGCCCCTGTCTCCTGCCGGTCGCCACCGGGTAGTGCACCGTCCCGATGGAGAGGTCTTCGGCCGCCATGTTACTGACATCGACCTGGTGGCTTTGCCATGTGCCGACAAATCTGTCGGGGCGCATCGTTAACCTGCGGATATGGTCAGACCTGAGTCGGCACTGCGCCGCCTGCTGCGTGAAACAGGAAAACTGTTGCAACCGTATGGGTTTGACGGCTCCGACCCCAGGTGGATACGGGTGGAGCCGGGCGGTGTCGCCGCCGTAGGGCGCACCCGAGTTTCCCGCACGTGGACCAGCGGACAGCAGGTGCTCGGATTCGGCCTGGAGCTGAGCGCCACCCCGACGGCCTGGTGGGAATTCCGCAACTGGCGCAACACACAGCTGGGCTTACCGTCCATACCACTGGAAGAGGCCACCGGCCCCGACCTGATCGATACCCAGACCCTGCCCGACGAGCTGACGGCGTTGTGGTCCTTACGGCTCGACCCGGAACAATCCGGCCAGCACGTACTGCAAACCGACATCGACACCATCCGCACCGAACTGCCTCGGCGCGTACACACCTTCGCGCGCCGCGCATTACGGTTGGTGGAACCGGACCGGTACCTCGACGAACTACTTACCCATCCCGACCCGCGCAGCGGCACCTGGGAAGCGATCGTCGTCCTGCTCGCCGATCGCGGACCGGGACCACAACTCGACGACGCATTCGACCAGCTCCGAACATGTTTCGCGGAGCGAGATGCCTCGGCCTACGCAGAAGATGTCGTCGCGTACGCACGAAATCGAGCTGTCCTGGTTCACTGAGGCCGTGCGATGTCGGCGACTGCCGACCATGGGACATTCCGGCGTAACGGCAGGCGCGGGCTATTTGTGGTAGGCATCGTCGCGGATAACCTGGACGCCGCGCCATCCCCAGTAGACGCAGCGGCGCTGGATGAGCCCGTCGGCGATCTCCATCACCTCCACGAAGTCCATTTGCTCACCCGTACGTGTCTGGCGGGGGTATTCGAAGATCATGGTGCGCACGCCGTCGGTCAGGTAGCCCGTTCGGTAGTAGGTGCGCAGCGGCGGTTTGCGTGCGGCGACTTGTTCGAGCAGGGGCCGAAGTTCGTTGTGGCCGTGCATGACTCCGCTCTCGGTTCCCACGGTAAGTGGAACGGCGCGTCACATCGGCGATCTTCCGATCCTGAAACTCAGTGCGCGCCGAGCACATCGAGGATCATCGGACGCGCCGCCGCGAGCGCTTGCTGCCAATAGGGCCAGGTGTGCGTTCCGTCGATGATGTCGAAGCGCGCGGGGATGCCGAGTTCCGACATTCGATCACGCAGCATCTGGGCCGACGTCAACGTCATCGCTTCGAGGGCCATCGCATTCACCGTGTTCCCGAGTCCGTACGGCAGGTCGAGCGGTCCGGGCTGGCCATTGCCGGTGGAGACGTAGACCGGCAGCCCACGTAGCAACTCCGCCTGGTTGGTGGCATCGTTGCGGCTCCAGGCGGGGTCACCGGCCGGACCCCACATATCGTCCACATTGAAGTTGCCCTCGTCCCACATGGCCGCGCGCATCGCTTCGTTCCAGAGCGGAAAAGTCGGGTGCACGAAGCCGGAAAATGATCCGGCGAACTTGAATCGGTCGCGATGGTGGCCGGCCAGCGTCAGTGCGGCATTGCCGCCCATCGACGCACCGACGATGGCGTTGTTGGTCGGCGAAACGCCGAACCGCGCCAGGTATGCGGGCAACTCCTCGGTGAGGAAGGTTTCCCATTTGTACGTCGCCTGCTGACCATTGGTACTACTGGGTCGGTACCAGTCGGTGTAGAAGCTCGAGCGACCGCCGACCGGCAACACCAAAGTGACGTTATCGCCTGCGAATTGGCGCAGCGCGTCGGTATCGCTGACCCACTGACTGTGATCGGCGGGTGCGCGGAGACCGTCGAGCACATAGAGGGCCGCGTTCCCGCCCCGGGCCGCCCACTGCACCTGGACCTTGATCGGCCCCATGCTCGACGGCACGAACAGGTCCTCGTAACCACCCGCCGGGGTGCGCAATCTCGGTGCGGCGGTGGCAACCGCCGCTCCGATCGACGACAGCAGAACGGCTGCGGCCAGCACAGCGCCGGCCTTGCCCAGCCAACCCCAATGATTTCCAGACCGTGCTGCACCCACCCGCACACCTCCTACCGATCGGAAAGATCATGATAGTTTGCGCGACAATCGCTCTCGCCTCAGCCGACCGCCTTCTTCACGAGCGCGCCGAGCCGTTCCTCATCGGCGGCCGTCAACTTCGTCAGCGCGAAGGCGGTCGGCCACATGGTGCCTTCATCAAGGGTCGCGATGTCGTTGAAGCCGAACGTCGCGTACCGCGACTTGAATTTCTCGGCGGTTTGGAAGAAGCAGACGACCTTGCCGCCCATGGCATACGCGGGCATACCGTACCAGAGTTTCGGCGTAAGAGCTGGTGCGTTGGCTTTGACGATCGCATGGATCCGTTCGGCCATGGTTCGATCCGGTTCCGCCATCTCGGCGATCTTGGCGACCACGTCGGCTTCCCCATCCGCCTTGGTAGCCCGTGAGCCGCGCCGCGCGGCGGTCTTCAACTCCTGGGCGTGCTCCTTCATCGCGGCCCGCTCTTCTTCGGAGAATCCGACCGAGGCCCGGCTCTTCGTGGTGGTTGCCTTGGTGGACTTCTGCGCTTGGTTCATTGTCTTTTCCTCCGTGATCGTCTCGCTGGGGACGTTTCCAATGCTATGGAGCCGACCCCACGCGGGGCTTCTTCGAAACTGATCAATCGATGCGATTCGAAGATTCACGCGGCGGACGGAGTGCGTCGCGGTGGCGCGTCGACCGGCGACACCTTGGTGGTGATCCGGACCACCTTGGGGGCACGAGCTCAGCACTCGGGGACCTGATATCGGCGGGCGATGCGGCGGACAGTTAATCAAGTCACCGCAACCGAACCGGAGCACCCGATGTCGATCACCAGCACCATCGCCACCTCGGCGGAACGTCGTGCCACGGTCTCGACCGAGGACGGCGTGGAACTCGCGGTTCGTGAATACGGCCCGCGAGACGCCGACCTCACCGTCGTCCTGCTGCACGGGCACTGCCTGCGCACCGCGTCGTGGACGTACGTCCGCCACGCGCTGGTGCGCCAGTACCCCGGCGCCCGGATCGTCTGCTACGACCACCGCGGCCACGGCGATTCCGCCGCGGCCTCCCGGCGGACCTACCACCTCGAGCAGCTCGGCAAGGACCTGCGCGACGTTATCGACGCCGTCGCCCCCACCGGGCCGGTCGTCCTGGTCGGCCACTCGATGGGCGGCATGACGGTGCTCACCTACGTCAGCCAGAATCCGCACGAGATCGGCACGCGCATCACCGGCGTCGCCCTCATCGCGACCGCCGCGAATGGCATCGCCGACGCCGGTTTCGGCCGTCTGCTGCGCAACCCGGCGGTATCCGCATTCCAGGCGGCCGTGCGACGCGCTCCAGGCCTGATGCACCACGCCAAGGTCATGGCCTGCAAGGTCTTCGCCCCGATCATCCGGACCGCCGAATTCGGCGATCGCAAGGTGAGCTCGCGGGTGCTCGCCCTGGCCAACGCGATGCACAACGAGACACCGATCGTGACGATGGCGAGCTTCCTGAGCGCCTTCATGGTCTTCGACCAGACCGACGCCCTCGCGGTCCTGTCGAAGATCCCGACGTTGGTGCTGTGCGGTAGCGCCGACCTGATGACGCCGCCGTCGCATTCCGTCGCGATGGCCGCCGCCGTCGAGTACTCGGATTTCGTTCTGGTCGACGGCGCCGGCCACTCGGTGATCCTCGAGCAGCCGAGGAAGGTCGCCGAGGCCATTACCCGCCTGATGACGCGCGCCGGCGGGACCGCGACCGCGCACCTCACCCTCGTCGCGTAGTCCACTCAGGGCCGAAAGCTGAGATCGCTGCCAATTCCGACTCGCTGCCTGGTGCATCGCGATTCCGATCGGTCCGAGTAACCGATGGGAAATGATTGGGCGCTGACGTCGCCGCGGCCGGCGAATCCAATCCGACCAGGCCTTCGCGGGCGCCGGTCTCGACCGTGACGTCGCCTTCGAAGTGACCAGCGCCGACTACGTCGCCCGACTCGTCGGGCCGGGTCTAGCCGTGGCCATGTTCCCCGCTGCCTGCGCGCCTCAGCTGACCGGCGTTGTCACCATCGAGGTAGTCGGGCGCCGGGGGGTCGAGTACGTCATCCGGAGCCGCGCAGGCCGCACGCCCGCGGCAACCGCCTTCCTCGCCGTTCTCGGCATCCCGGCGCACACCGCCGACTGAAACATCAACCGGATGTTCCACAGCTCACATCCTGAGATATGCCCTTGCATTCAGAACAGTTGTGATTACACAATCATTGTGTGAATACAACTGTTGAGGGGCTGACGCCGCGGCGGAAGCTGGTGGTATTGGCGACGTGTTGCCTGAGTCTGCTGATCGTGTCGATGGATTCGACGGTCGTGAATGTCGCAGTGCCTGCGATTCGAGCGGATCTGGATGCACCGCTGGGGCGGCTGCAGTGGATCATCGACATCTACACACTCACGCTCGCGAGTCTGCTGATGCTCGCGGGTGCAACTGCGGATCGGTTCGGGCGGCGTCGGGTGTTCCGGATCGGGTTGACCGTCTTCGCACTCGGGTCGCTGGCCTGCAGCCTCGCGCCGAATATCGAAACCCTCATCGGGGCAAGGTTTTTGCAGGCTGTCGGCGGGTCGATGCTGAATCCGGTTGCGATGTCGATCATTACGCAGGTCTTCACCGGGAAGGTGGAACGTGCTCGCGCGGTGGGCATTTGGGGTGCGGTGGTCGGTATTTCGATGGCGCTCGGGCCGATGGTCGGTGGTGTGCTGATCGATGCGCTGGGGTGGCCGTCGGTGTTCTGGATCAACCTGCCGATCTGTGCGCTCGCACTGGTTCTGACGACTCTATTTGTGCCGGAATCGAAGTCGGCCACGGTGCGCGGACTCGATCCGATCGGGCAGTTGCTGGCGATCGCGTTTCTGTTCACGGTGGTATTCGGGTTGATCGAGCGGTTGCCGATGGTTTTCACGGTGTCGGCGGTGGCCCTCGCGGCCTTCCTGTGGCAGGAATCGCGGCGCTCGGATCCGTTCATCGATCTACGCTTCTTCCGCAGTGTGCCGTTCGCGTCGGCGACGGTGACCGCGATCTTCGCCTTCGCGGCGCTCGGCGCGTTCCTGTTCACCTGCTCGCTGTATCTGCAAGAGGTGCGCGGTTATTCGGCGGTGCACACCGGGGCGCTGTATCTGGCCATGGCGGTTGCGACGCTCATCTTCTCGCCGCTGTCGGGGCGTCTGGTCGGGCGCTACGGAACCAAACCCTCACTCCTCGCGGCGGGTGTCGCGCTGACCATCGCCGCCGTGCTGCTCACTCGACTCGATGCGACAACTCCGATCTGGCATCTGCTCATCATCTTCGCGATCTTCGGAATCGGATTCGGCATGGTCAATGCACCGATTACGACGGCGGCGGTCAGCGGGATGCCACTGGATCGCGCGGGCGCCGCGGCGGCGGTCGCCTCGACCAGCAGACAGGTGGGCGTGAGCATGGGTGTCGCGCTGTGCGGCGCGCTGACCGGTGCCGGTCTGTGGTGGCTGATTGCGGTTTTCACCGCCGGAATCGCCATACTCGGCATAGTCGCGAACACCCGCTGGGCCGCGCGGTCCCGCGATCGCGTCGCCCCGATATCGGAAGAGAAGGTCCCCGCACATGCCGGATGACGTACCCACCGCCGACGAGGTGTGGGCCCAGCTCACCAACCTGGTGATGGATACCCGCGACTCGTGGAAGCGGGCGGTCAGCGAACGAACCGGCTTGCCGTTCAGTCGAATTCGCATTCTGCGCCGCCTGCGTCCCGGCCCGCTCACACTCAACCAGATCGCGCAGGCGACCGGCATGGATGCGCCCGCGACCACGGTCGCGGTCAATAATCTCGACGAACTGGGCCTGGTAGTGCGCGAGATCGACCCGACTAACCGCCGCCGCAAACAGGTCTCCATCACCTACGCCGGTCGCGCCGTACTCGCACAGGCCATGGCCACCCCCGACCCCGCCCCGGCCGCCGTCGCCGCCCTTTCCCCCGACGACCTGCGCTCGCTGCATCAGCTCTTACACAAGCTAGAGCACTGACGGGTTTCACCATTTCGGAACGGCACACTGTGCTTCAATCGTGTGTAGAACGTGTTCCAGCTCTGGGAGGTGGCCATGGCCACGCCGTCGATTCCCGCCGGATTCGATTTCACCGACCCGGACCTGTGGGCGAGACGCAGACCCACCGCGGAGTTCGCGGAGCTGCGCCGAACCGCGCCGGTCTGGTGGTGCGCCCAGCCCGACCGCGCCAGCGGCTTCGATGACGGCGGCTACTGGGCGGTCACGAAACTCGAACACATCAAAGAGATCTCGAAACATCCGGAGATCTTCTCCTCCACCGCGAACAGCGCGATCATCCGCTATCAGTCCACCATCACGCGCGAACAGATCGATATGCAGCGGCTGATTCTGCTCAATATGGATCCGCCGGTCCACACCAAGAATCGGCGCATCGTGTCCAAGGGTTTCACACCGCGCGCGGTAGAGGGTCTGCGGGCGGCGCTCACCGAGCGCGCGGCCCGGATCGTGCACGAGGCCAAGAAGTCCGGCAGCGGTGATTTCGTGGAGCAGGTAGCCTGCGAACTGCCGCTGCAGGCCATTGCCGAACTGCTCGGGGTGCCGCAGCACGATCGCAAGAAGCTGTTCCACTGGTCCAACCAGATGATCGGCGCCGACGATCCGGAGTACGCCACCGATGCGCCGACCGCACAGCTGGAATTGACCGGCTATGCCTGGACCATGGCCGAGCAGCGGCGCGCCTGCCCGGCGGACGATATCGTGACGCAGCTGGTCAATGCCGATATCGACGGTGAGCATCTGGGTTCGGACGAGTTCGCGTTCTTCATGATCCTGCTGTCGGTGGCTGGTAATGAGACCACCCGCAATTCGATCACCCACGGCATGAAGGCCTTCGTCGACAACCCGAACCAATGGCAGCTCTATAAGGAGCAGCGGCCGCGCACCGCGCCGGATGAGATCGTGCGCTGGGCGACTCCCGTCTCGGTATTCCAGCGCACCGCGATGCGCGATGTGGAACTCGGCGGGCAGTTGATCCGCAAGGGCCAGCGCGTTGGATTGTTCTACAGCTCGGCCAATTTCGACGAGGACGCCTTCGAGGACCCGTTCAGGTTCGATATCCTGCGGGACCCCAATCCACACGTCGGATTCGGCGGCGCGGGCACGCACTACTGCCTCGGCGCGAACCTCGCCCGGCTCGAGATCGACTTGATGTTCAATGCCATCGCCGACACCATGCCCGAATTGAGTCAGATCGCCGAACCCGAGCACCTGCGCTCCGGATGGCTCAATGGCATCAAACGGTGGGAAGTACGTTTCGATTGATGCGCGACCTCGGCAAAGCCGTTACGAGCGCGCATCATGTAACTATGGAACCTGAACCAGTGCGGGTGCGGGTGATCCTGTTGTTCGGCGATCGGGCGCAGGTGCAGACACCATGGCATCCGGCACATTCGCCCATGTGGATATCGGCTGCCGATATCGCCGAACAGGCCGGGCTGCCACCGAACGAATTACCGGGACGGGAGTTCTGGGCCTCCGGTGATGAGCACGGGCTGACCGGTTTTCGGCTGGTCTTCGATCCACGGCTCTGATTCGCGTCCGAGTCTCGCAGTGCGGCACACACATCCGCGTGCCGCGAGAGCGCCCGCAAGTCGTGAACTAGTTCGCCACCATGTCGTACTGCAGTAGTTCGAAGCCGGTGGGCACGGTGGCACTCATCGAGATGCGATCCCCGGACCAGGTACCGACCAGTGCGGCGTCACCGTCGGCGCAATCCGTGCCTTCCGCGGTGAGCATCGGCAGCGGATGGATTCGGTGGCGGTCGTCGCCTTGCCGGACCGTCGCCTTGTCCACGTAGGTGCGTTTGTCGTGGTTGAGGATGTAGCGGCCGATGAAGCCGTGCTGCGGGGCGACCAGCGGGGCGACGGAGGCGGCCGTGTCGTAGAGGCAGGTCTGCTTGCCCACCTGCTGGTCGGCCCATACCACCCGCGTCGGCACCGTCAGCAGGCGCTCCACACCTTGGACGAAGTCGTCGCCGATCCAGGCGCGTCTCAGGAATCGGATCTTGGGTTCCAGATACCCGATCAGCTTGTGGTCGGCGTCCAGGAAGACGGCTCTGCAGAACTGCCCCACGGGGGTGATTTCCTCTCTGGGATAACGGCTTTCGGATAATCTAGCCTGCCCGCATCGTTGCGGCTCGGCGGGTGGTTACAGTCGAGTTACCGGCATGTTCAGGTCTGGCTCGATGACTCGGAACCGCTGCTTCGTTGCGCGAGATAGGCTCGGCTGATGCGATACGCCATTTCGGTTCCGCAGCTCATTCCCGACGGATCATTCCAACCGGAAAATCTGCGGGCCTACCTGGATCGAGCCGAGGCGCTCGGCTTCGAGAGCGCATGGACGACCGAACAGCTGCTCGGATCCGCGCCCAATCTGAGTCCGATCGAGTTGTTGACCTTCGCGGCCGCATGCAATGAGCGGTTGCGCTTCGGATGCGCGGTGTTCGTGACGCCGCTGCACAATCCGGTGCACCTCGCCAAACGCATCAGCACGCTGGATCAGCTCACCCGCGGCCGACTCGAGATCGGCGTCGGGATCGGCGGACGCAACCGGATGTTCTCCGCCTTCGACGTCGACCCCGCCGACAATTTGGTGACCCGCTTCAACGAGGGCCTGCGCGTCATCAAGGCACTGTGGACCCAGCCACGTATCGACATCGACGGCGAGTTCTGGCAGCTGACCGGCGCAACCATGGAGCCGAAACCGTTCCAGAAGCCTTATCCGCCACTGTGGTTCGGCGGCAGCACACCCGCCGCACTGCGGCGGGCGGTCCGGCACGGCAGCGGGTTCTTCGGCGCCGGTTCGAGTACGACGGCCAAATTCGCCGAACAGGTCCGGTACGTGCGCGAGACTCTCGCCGAAAACTCCGGCGCCCCATCGGATTTCCGCATTGCCAAACGCGTCTACATCGCGGTCGACGACGACCCGGCACGGGCCGAGCAGCGCATGGCCACCGCCCTGACCGACTTCTATGGCGAATTCGGAAAAACCCTGCTGCCCGTCGCCGTACACGGCACGCCCAAGGACTGCATCCAGGGTTTACGCGAGGTGGCCGACGCCGGAGCCGAAATGATCCTGATCAACCCGCTGTTCGACGAGGCCGCTCAAATGGAGCGCGTCGCCGCGGAGGTGTTGCTGCATGTCGACTGAACGGGTGCGGTAACGCCAAGGCACCGGTGTCTGCTGAGCTGGCGTCAGCGCGGGTCTGGAGCTTCGGCGGGTTCGTAGCCGAGCCGGACGTCGTGGGTTACTTCGCCGCCGGAGACTGTTACCCGGGTGGTGACGGGTGGGTAGCCGCGGGCTATTACGGTGTAATGGCCTTCGGGGAGGTCGGTTACCAGGTAGCGGCCATTGGCGTCCGTGCGGGCCGTGGCGGTGAGATCGCCGGATGCGTCCAGGACGGTGATCTGGATGTCCGGGACGGCTCGGTCGCCGTCGGCCCAGGCGGATCCGGCCAGCACGGCCATCGATGCCATATCGATGTCGTGATGCAGGAGACCGCTGTCGGGGATGGTGAGGGTGGTGGCGCTGGGGCGCATATGTTCGGCAACGGCCACCAGGGTGTAGGTGCCCGACACGACGCCATGACAGACATACGCGCCGTCGCCCGCGGTAATGGCCGCGCCGACCACCTCACCGTGGATATCGGTCAGTGTCACGGTGGCACCTGGCAACGGGGTACCGCGACCGGCCGAACGGACCACACCGGACAATTCGCCGGAGCCGGTGAGGGTCAGGTCGAGCAACTGTGGGCGCTGTCCGATGGCCACGCTGACCGCCTCCGGCCGATGTCCGGTCGCCGATGCGATCAAGACGTAGTTGCCCGCGGCGGGCGCCTCGATCCGGTAGCCGCCTTCGGCATCGCCGGTCGCGCGCGAAACCTGGTGTCCCCGTTGGTCTATCAGGGTCAGCACGGTGCCGGGCACCGGCCTGCCGTCCTCGCGTCCGATCCGCCCGCCGATCGATGCGCCTTCGTATTCGAGGCTCGAATGCGACTGCGGCACAACGGCGGCCACATACACACCATTGCCGTCGTGATCCACCGAGATTCGGCCGACCGCACCCGCCAGCACTGGTTCGGGTTCGGAGAGCACCTCGGCAGCACCCTCCCAAACCTGCGCCTCAGCCCAACTGTCCTCGCCCTCCGAGGGCACCTGCTCCACAGCGGGTACCGGATTGTCTTGCAGCGGAATCTCTTTCATGAACATCAGCACCAGGCACGCCAGCAGCGCCACCCCCGCCGCAGCATAGAAGACACCGTGCATCGCATCGGTGAACCCGATCAGAATGGGCACTCTCAGCTCGTCGGGCAGCGCCGCGACTCCGCTGGTATTGCTCTGCATGGTGCTCAACTGCGCGGCATCGAAACCGGGGGGCAGCGCACCACCGAATGCGTCGATGATCCGGTGTGGCAACAGGTTGAACAGGATGGTCAGGAATACCGCGACACCGAGGGTGCCGCCCATCTGCCGGAAGAAGGTCGCCGAAGCGGTCGAAACACCCATATCCGAACGCGGACCGGCATTCTGCGCCGCGATGATCAGGGTCTGCATGCAGCAACCGAGCCCGAATCCGATGACGCCGCCGTAGACCAGCGGCTGCCATAGCGGACTGTCGTAATGCACTCGGCCGTAGAGCGCCGCGCCGACCGCGACGATGAATGTCCCGATCACCGGCAGAATCTTGTAGCGCCCGGTCAATTTGGTGGTCAATCCGGCCAACTGCGAGCCGAACATGATCCCGAACACCAGCGGGAGCATCAGCAGACCCGATTTGGTCGGCGAATATCCGCGCACCACTTGGAAGTACTGCGGCACCATGACGATCGCGCCGAACATCGCGATACCGACAATGAAGCCGCCCACGATGGTCACGCTGAAGGTCGAATTCTTGAACAGCCGCAGCGGAATCAGCGCCGCATCCTTCATCAGGAATTCGACGAGCACGAACAGCAGCAGCCCGCCCGCACCGATTCCGTAGCAGATCAGCGACCGCTGCGAACTCCAGCCCCAATCCCGGCCCTGTTCGGCGACGATCAGCAGCGGCACCACGCAGGTCGTCAATGCGACGGCGCCGAACCAGTCGATGCGGTGATCCTGGCGCTGATGCGGAGTATTGAGCACCTTGGCGACCACGCCGAGCGCGAGCACGCCGATCGGCACGTTGACCAGGAACACCCAGCGCCAACCCTCGAGACCCCAGAGATGGTCGTAGTTCGAGAAGAAACCGCCGAGCACCGGCCCGAGCACGGTCGCGGTACCGAAGACCATCATGAAATAGCCCTGGTAGCGCACCCGCTCCCGGGCGGGCACGATATCGCCGATGATAGTGAACGCCAACGACATCAACCCACCCGCGCCCAGCCCCTGGAAGGCGCGGCATCCGGCGAGTTCGTACATCGAGGTGGCGAAGGTGCAGGCCACCGAACCGATGACGAACAGTCCGATCGCGGTGAGGTAGAACGGCTTTCGGCCGTAGATATCGGCCAGTTTGCCGTATAGCGGGGTGGTGATCGTCGCGGTGATCAGATATGCCGTGGTCGCCCAGGCCTGTTCGTCGAATCCGTCCAAGCTGTTGGCGATCCGCACGATCGCGACGCTCACGATGTTCTGATCCAGCGCGGCGAGGAACATGCCGAGCAGCAGTCCCGACAGGATGGTCAGTATCTGCCGGTGCGACAGTGACGTACCCTCACCGGCATCCAGGTTCGGCGACTTTGCCGGAGCCTGGATGGTCGAATTCGTCATAGTTTGAGCCCTAGTTCTGATCGGCTATCCGTGTTGGAAGTGTCTCGAAAGCTGAGTCGAGCCGGTCGAGCAGTTGGCACACTGCGCCACAAGCGATCCACCGCCACACGCCGATCACCTGTAACTAGTTGCGCTCGCTAATATACATACGGCCGCTCAGGGCGAAACGGCCTGGTCGGATCATCCCGACATCCAATGCCTCAGCGGCCGAGCGGATCCGGGCGGCACTGCACCGGATCGCTGGCTAGGGCATCGGCAATCACTGGGGCATCGGCAATCACTGGCCGTGAGTCAACCACTGTGTTCCGGGACCGATCCCCGCAAACCCTTGGCATACTTGGATCTATTCGTCAATAGGGGTTGAACTGGTCGCGCCAGCGCGGATTCAGTTCGTCGGCACGGAGTCCGCCACACCGCAGAGCATCCTTGCCACATTTGGTGGTGCCGCCGATACTCCAAGGGGACCGCGCCACCGACGGCGCCGAATCGAGGGGAGGAATCAATGCTTCGCAATCAATTGAATTCACTACGGACAGTGGAGGATTCGCTCGCCTACGGGCAGCCGTACGAAACTGCCGACGGCACCACGATCATCACCGTCACCAGGACGGGCGGTCTGCTGCGCACCGCTCGTCCGGTGGGTGCTTTCGTGGTCCACAACGGCGAGGTCGGCTGGACGCCCGCGGTCGATGCGACCCGGATCGCGTTGATGGGTGAATTGATCGGTCTGCTGGCCGCGGTCATCGCCACGCTCGCGGTGCTGCGCAGGCCGCCGTGGCCGGATCTATCGCGGGTGGTGGCAATCGGACGGGACTCGCGACACACTTGATCCCGTGAATCGCATGCCACTCGGACACATCGACCGGGGCGGTCCGCCGTGACCGCACTCGCACGCGGGGAAAATCGCCCCGCGCCCGGCGACCGGATGATCGTGACCGTCACCTGCGCAGCGCCGGTCGATGTGTCGGCGCTGCTACTCGGCGCCGACGGACGGGTCCGCTCCGATGCCGACTTCGTCTTCTTCAATCAGCCTGCCGGACCCGGAGTCACCTATCGGCACGGCCGCGGCGCCGGCGATATGGTCGACGTCCAGACCTCCGCACTGCCCGCCGATGTCGACAAGGTCGTGGTCACCGCCAGCCTCGACGGCAGCGGGCCGCCGACCTTCGCGGGCGCGAGTTCGCTGACCGCGACGATCGGATCCGATGCCGGAACGCTGACCTTCCCGATGACCGGGCTGAGCACCGAGACCGCCGTGGTGTGCGTGGAGATCTATCGGCGTGGCGGTGCGTGGAAGGTGCGCGCGGTCGGGCAGGGCTATGACAACGGGTTGGCCGGAATCGCGACGGCGTTCGGCGTGAATATCGACGACGAACCAGCAGCACCGCCGCCCGCTGCGGCGCAACCGCAGGCTCCGATGCCGCCGCAATATTCAGCCCAGCCGCAGTACCAGGCTCCGGCTCCACCCGCCTATCCCCCGTCCGGCGCCGTGCCGCCGCCCCCACCCATTGCACCACAGCAAGGAGCGCTGCCGATGCAGAGCGAACTGTTCAATCCGAGCCACGCCGAGGTCAACGGCATGGGCATCCAGAAGCAGGGCGGCAAGATGATCAAGGTCGCCGTCAATGGCGAGACCATGGCGCGGGCCGGCTCGATGGTCGCCTATCAGGGTGACCTGCACTTCAAGGCGCTGGGTTCGGGCGGTATCGGCCGTGCGATCCAGCAGCGGCTGACCGGTGAGGGAGTGCCGCTGATGCAGGTGTCCGGTCGCGGTGATCTGTTCCTCGCCGATGCCGCCGCCGACGTGCACACCGTCGATCTCGACGGCACCGATGGGCTCACCATCAACGGCTCGAATGTGCTGGCTTTCGATACCTCGCTGTCCTACAACATCCAAAGGGTCCAGGGCGCAGCCGGTTTCGCCAGTAACGCGGGCTTCTTCAACTGCGTGTTCACCGGGCGCGGTCGCATCGCCATCACCACCCACGGCTCGCCCGTCGTCCTCAATGTCGACCAGCCCACCTACGCCGACCCACAGGCCGCGGTGGCCTGGTCGTCGAGCCTGTCCACCGGCATCAAGCGCAACGACTCCTTCGGCCTCGGCCGCCTCATCGGCCGCAGCACCGGCGAGGGTCTGACGCTGTCGTTCTCCGGGCGCGGCTTCGTCATCGTGCAGCCGTCGGAACTGCCGCCGGGCGGTTTCATCGGGGGCACCGGTGGTGGTCAGGAGGCCGGACAAAGCGGCGGCGTGCTCGGCGGCTTGTTCGGATAACCGTCCCGTGCTGGAACCGGCTACGCCGCAGCCGGTTCCAGCGCTGTGGATCAGTTCAGCAGACCGCGCCGGACCAGGAGCGGTTCGATTACGGGCGCGCGGCCGCGGAACGATTCGAAGGCCTCGAGCGGGTCGACCGAGCCACCGCGCGAGAGCAGTTCGCGGCGGAAAGCCTCACCCTTTTCCCGGATGGACTCCTCGCCCTCGTCGAACCACTCGACGGTGTCCGCGTCCAGCACCTCGCTCCAGATGTAGGAGTAGTAGCCCGCCGCGTAGCCGCCGGAGAAGATGTGGGCGAAGTAGCCGGTCCGGTAGCGCGGTGGAATCGCATCGATAGCCAGACCCGCCTTGCGCAGAGCTTCCTCCTCGAACGCCTCGACATCGGTGTCGGCCAACGCCTCTGGTGCGGGCACGCGATGCCACGCCCAGTCCAGCAGTGTCGCGCCGAGGTATTCGACGGTTTTGAAGCCCGTGCCGAAACGCTCGGCCTGCGCCATCCGCTCGACGAGTTCGGTGGGCATCGGTTCACCGGTCTCGATATGCCTGGCGTAGTTGGCGAGTACCTCCGGTCGCGACATCCACATCTCGTTCACCTGGGACGGGAATTCGACGAAATCTCGCGGTACTTCGGTGCCGGAGAAGAACGGGTACATCACATCCGAGAACAGTCCGTGCAGCGCGTGCCCGAACTCGTGGAAGAGCGTGCGCACATTGTCCCAGGTGAGCAGTGCGGGTTCGCCCGCGGGGGGCTTCACGATATTGAGGTTGTTGACCACCACCGGCCGCTTGCCCAAAAGCCGTGACTGGCTGACCAATTCGTTCATCCACGCCCCGCCACGCTTGGACGGGCGCGCGAAGAAGTCACCGAGGAATAGTCCGAGTGCACCGCCGTCCGCGTCGAATACCTCGAAGATCCGCACTTCCGGGTGATATCCGACCAGATCCTTCCGCTCCTGGAAGGTGATCCCGTACACCTGCTCGGCGGCGAAGAAGACACCGTCGCGCAACACCCGTTCGAGCTCGAAATAGGGACGCAACGCTTCCGCGTCCACCGAAAACCGTTCGGCCCTCACTTTTTCCGACCAGAACTGCCAATCCCACGAGCGCAGCTCCTGCCCACCCATGGCCTGCGCCAACTCGGCTGCCTCACGCTCTGCGTTGGACACTGCTGGCGCGACCAACCGCCCGAGCATTTCCTCCACCGCCGCAGCGGTTTTCGCGGTCTGATCCTCGACCGCATACGCCGCATGGTCCGAATAGCCCAGCAGCGCAGCCCGTTCGGCTCGCAATTTCGCGATGCGCACGGCGAGCGCGCCGTTGTCGCCCAGGCCGCGCCCCAGCGAAGCCGCCATCACCCGCCGCCGCACGTCCCGGTCGGCCAGTTCCGCCAGTACGGGCTGATTCGAAACGTTCTGCAGCCGAAGCGCCCATGCGCCGTCGCGCCCCAACTCCCGAGCGTTCTCCGAGGCGGCTGCCACCGCCGTCTGTCCGAGCCCCGACAATTCCGCCGCCGACTCGACGACTACCGTCGCACCATTGGTCGCCACCAAAATATTCTGCCCGAATTCAGTTGCCGCCGTGGCGAGTTCCGCATTCAACTCACGCAAACGCGCTTGCCCGGCCGCATCCAGCCGAGCCCCCGCCCGCACGAACCGAATATGATATTGCTCCAGCAGTCGCGCTTCCTCGGGATCCAATCCCAGTTCGTCGCGGCGGCCGTAGAGTGCCTCGACCCGAGCGAAGAGCTCGGGATCCAAGTAGATCGCGTCCCGGTGCGCCGCCAGCTTCGGCGATACCTCGGCCTCGATCGCATCGGTGGACTCGCTGGAATCCGAGCTCGTGATATTGAAGAACACATTCGCGACGCGCGTCAGCACCGCTCCCGAACGCTCCAGGGCCGCAATGGTATTCGCGAAACTCGCCCCTTCCCCACTCGAGGTGATGGCGGCAACCTCTGCCAATTGCTCCGCCATCCCTCGCTCGAACGCGGGCAAATAGTGCTCCGTACCGATCTCGGCGAACGGAGGAAGCTCATACGGCAGCGCACTTGGCTCGAAGAACGGGTTGCTCGTCATAGGTGAACCCTATGCTCCGATCGCGCTCCCCTGGCAGCGAAATCGCTGGCGAGCAAGATCCACAGCGCTGACGACGGCGGCAACACGCCGTCCGCCGCGATCGGTAATGTCGAGCGAGTGAGTAGCTGGGTGCGGCGAAAGTTCCACAGAGTCGGACGATTCGATCGGGCGGTCGGCAGCGCGGTCGCCGAATTACCGGCCTCCATAGTCGACAACGGCCTGCTGCGGGTCACCAAGAGCGCCGATTTCAGCGCGCTGTGGCTGGTCTGCGCGGCACTGCTCGCCACCCGCCAGGGCACACCGCGGCGCGCCGCGCTGCGTGGGGTCGTCTCCGTCGGGGGCGCGAGCTTGGCCGTCAACCTCGGACTCAAGCCGCTCATTGCGCGGCGCCGACCGGCCGCCGAACTCTTGCCCGCATACCGGCGGCTGACGCCGGCCCCGACGTCGTCCTCCTTCCCGTCCGGCCACAGCGCCTGCGCGGCGGCATTCGCCACGGCGGTCGCGCTCGAAAGTCCGCGCACCGCACTGGTTGTCGCCCCGCTGGCAGCCACCGTCGCCTACTCGCGGGTGCACACCGGCGTGCACTGGAGCTCCGATGTGCTGGTCGGGGCGGCCGTAGGTTCCGGTATCGCATTGGCCACCCGACGCTGGTGGCCGGTGCGTGAATCGGACGAGGCACAGGCCAGGCTGGTCCGTGAGGCGCCCGCATTGGCGGACGGCAAGGGTCTTGTGGTTTTGGTGAATCCGATTTCCGGCGATCCGAACTACGATCCCACCGCCGATATCATCGCGGCCCTGCCCGCCGCCACCGTCCTGCGCACCGAACCCGACCTGGATGCCGCCGAACAACTCGAGCGGGCGCTCGCCGAAAACGCCGAGCCGGTGCTGGCGTTGGGCATCGCCGGTGGCGACGGCACCGTGGCGGCCGCGGCCGCGGTGGCGCTGCGGCACGAGTTGCCGCTGGCCGTCATCCCCACCGGCACGCTCAACCATTTCGCGCGTGATCTCGGCGTCTACGATTTGCGCGAAGTGATCGATGCGACCGGTACCGGCGAGGCGGTCGCGGTCGATATCGCGCGCGTCGAATACGGTGACGAAACCGGTTCGCACACCAGGCATTTGATCAATACCGCCAGCATCGGCGCCTATCCGGACCTGGTGCGGCTGCGCGAGCAGTGGCAAGCGCGCTGGGGCAAATGGCCCGCCTTCGCGGCCGCGCTGGTGGTCACCCTGCGCCGGGCCGAACCGATCGAGATCTATCTCGACGATCGCTGGCAGCGAGTGTGGTTCCTGTTCATCGGCAACGGCCCCTACCACCCGCACGGCGCCGTACCCGCCTTCCGCGACCGGCTCGACGCCGGACTACTCGACGTCCGCTGGCTGCGCGCCGATCTACGCTGGTCGCGCACCCGCGCATTGGTGGCTCTACTGCTGGCCGCGATCGGCCACAGCAAGGTCTACGGCGAGCGCCGGTTGCCCGAGCTGTATGTGCAATTGCCCAGGCCGGAGGCGCTTGCCACCGATGGTGAGGTGGTCGGCAAGGCCACCCACCTGCACTTCACGATGGCGGGCCGGCTCGCTGCCTACCGCCGCGACGAATCGAACCCCCGTTGGGCCGACCGGTTCCGCCCGCACCACCGCCGAGCGCCCTGGCTCCGCGATGCCTTCCGCACGAACCGATGAATTCGCGACAGGAGCGACGTCGATACCGGTATGACGACACACACGCTGGAAACCGCCGGAGCCGACATCGTGTACGACGTGCACGGGCCGCTGCCCACCGATGAGGGACGCCCGCCGCTGGTCATGATCGGGCAGCCCATGGATGCCGGTGGGTTCAGCACGTTGGCCTCGTACTTTCCGGATCGCACAGTGGTCACCTACGATCCGCGCGGACTCGGCCGCAGCACACGCAAGGACGGCCGGGTCGACAACACGCCGACGGTCCAGGCCGAGGACGTGCACGCCGTGATCGAGGCGCTCGGCGCGGGCCCGGTCGAGCTGTTCGGGAGCAGCGGCGGCGCGGTCACCGCGCTCGCGCTGGTAGCGGCCTATCCGAACGATGTCAGCACGCTGGTGGCCCATGAGCCGCCGCTCATTCCGGTGCTGCCCGACGCGGCCGCCGCGGAGCGCGCCCGTGCGGAAGTTCGCGAGGCATACGAGGCCAAGGGCTTCGGTGCGGGCATGGCGACCTTCATCGCGATGACCTCATGGCAGGGCGAATACACCGACGACTACTTCGCCCAGCCCGCCGCCGACCCCGCCATGTTCGGAATGCCGAGCGAGGACGACGGTTCCCGGGACGATCCGCTGCTGTCCGACCGGTCCTGGGCGATCAGCAGCTACCACCCCGATATCGCCGCGCTGTCGGCCGCACCGACCCGGGTCGTCATCGCCGTCGGCGAGGAGTCCGTGGGCACCTTCACCGCACGCACATCGGTGGCCGCCGCAGAACTGCTCGGCCAGCGGGCAACCATATTCCCGAGCCATCACGGCGGCTTCCTCGGCGGCGACTACGGGTATCAGGGTCAGCCCGAAGCCTTCGCGCGCACACTGCGCGAGGTCCTGGCCGGACAATAATGACGGAAGTATGACGCGCTGCTCGGCGGGGACTTTCCGAATCGGACCGCGGGTTGTACGTGGGGCCGATATGAGGAGGTCAGGTGGCACAGGAATACAACCGGAACCCCGCCGCGGTGGACGCGCTGTCGCCCGAGCAGTACCACGTCACCCAGCAGAACGGGACCGAGCGGGCGTTCACAGGCGAGTACTGGGACAATCACGAACCGGGTATCTACGTGGATGTGGTCTCCGGTGAACCGTTGTTCGCCTCGGTCGACAAGTTCGACAGCGGTTCGGGATGGCCGAGTTTCACCAAGCCGATCGATAGCGAGAACGTCGTCGAGAAGCGGGATTTCAGTCATCTGATGGTCCGCACCGAGGTGCGTTCGACGCACGGTGACAGCCATCTCGGGCATGTGTTCACCGACGGCCCGCGCGCGGCGGGCGGTCTGCGGTATTGCATCAACTCGGCGGCCCTGCGGTTCATCCACCTCGATGACCTCGAGGCGGAAGGCTACGGTTGGTACAAGACCCTGTTCAGTAAGGAGGACGCGTGAGCGAGCGCAGCGAGCGAACAATCAACACAGCCGACCTGTCGGTCGTGACGGAGCCGAGCGCCAGCGAGGCGGAGTCATGAGCGACACGCGAAAGGCGATTCTGGCCGGCGGATGCTTCTGGGGCATGCAGGACTTGATTCGTAAGCAGCCGGGGGTGATTTCGACGCGAGTCGGCTACTCCGGCGGGCAGAACGATCACCCCACCTACCGCAACCACCCGGGCCATGCCGAGGCCGTCGAGATCATCTACGACCCGGCGCAGACCGACTACCGTTCGCTGCTGGAGTTCTTCTTCCAGATCCACGATCCGACGACGAAGGACCGCCAGGGCAACGACATCGGCTCCAGCTACCGTTCGGCGATCTTCTATCTCGACGACGAGCAGAAGCGCGTCGCGCAGGAAACCATCGTCGATGTCGACGACTCGGGCCTGTGGCCGGGCAAGGTGGTCACCGAGGTGACCGCGGCGAGTGCGTTCTGGGACGCCGAGCCCGAGCACCAGGACTACCTGCTGCGCTACCCGGAGGGCTACACCTGCCACTTCCCGCGAACGGGCTGGAAGCTGCCGAAGCGGCAGACCGCACAGTAGGTTGTGTTGCCGCAATTTGATTGATTGCGGCACAAGCCATTCGACGCGCCGGGCCGCAGCACCCCGGCCATCGGTATCCATCGGACCGAGCCACGGCCCCTCCGCCGCATCGATGATCGACCCGAGCACCCCGAGTTGCCCGGACATCGACGCCTCGCGCACCCGCTCGCGGAGGTCATCGGGCGTTGCGGTCATCTGATCCCAGTGCATGGCACATCCCGCGTGAGCGAGAACCAGTGGCGCTAACCGACCTGATAGTCGGCTGAGAACCCGACGAATGGGACACTTTCCAGCCGGTGCCGACCGTTGATACTGGAAACGGCCACCCACGAAGGAGTGCGACATGACCCTTATCGGCACCTTGCTCGGGTTAGCCCTGACGGTATTCATCCTGCTGCTACTCGCGCGGTTGGTATTCGATTGGGTAGGCGTGCTCGCCGACGGCAGGCACCCCCAGTGGGTGAACCGCGCCCGCGACCTGAGCCATTCCGCGACCGAACCGGTGATCGCCCCGGTACGTCGGTACCTGCGGCCGGTCCGGCTGGGCGGACTCTCCATCGATCTGGCGTTCACCGTGGTCTTCATCGTCGCCTTGGTCCTGCGTCAGATCTTCTTCAGCCTGTAAGCGATCGAACCCATCGCCTACGGCCCGCACCGTGACCAGGTTGCCGACCTGTACTTGCCCATCGCGGACGGTCCGGCACCGCTCATCGTGGTGCCGCACGGCGGATTCTGGGGCGCGCGGTTCGACCGCGAGCATGCCCGGCCGGAGGCGCCGGGGCGCCGACCGCCCTGGGTTATGCGACCAGGTGAGGTCATCAGATTCGTTGTGTCGCATCAGCATTGACCAGTGCCAGCAGGAATTCCGTTGGCACGTCGGGCCATTCGGGATGCCAATGCCCGGCGAGCTGATCTTCGCGCACGGCCGCGAGGGTGGCGACGACGTGTGGTCCCCCGTCCAGCAGATAGCGGACCGATCCGAGTTCGGCGCACTGGGCGGTCACCGTGGCCAGCAAGGTCTTTGCCGCATCGGCGCGGCCCGCGGCCGCGAGGCAGGCGATCAACATTCGGCGTGCTTTCAGCAATTCCCTCGGCCGCTGGACGGATTCGAGCAGATCAACCCATTCCTGGGCCCATGCGCAGGCGAGTTCGGTCTTCTCCGGTACTTCCGCGGCGAGCAGCAGCCGGATCGCGGTGAATTCCTCGTACAGAACAGTGAATTCATCGATCGCGTCGATCGGCTCGCGACGGTTTCCGTATTCGACAACCGGCAGCGGACCGAATTCCGGATGCGGCGGCAATCCCAGTCGCAACCGCTCGTTCTCGACCTCGGCGCCCAGCCGCGGCAATGACATCGAACGCGCGACGCGCGCACCCTCGTTCAATCGGCGAATCGCGGCCGCGCGATCGCCGCGCAACGCCTTGATACGGGCCCCGACAACATAGCGCGCCAATTTGAAATCGACGACACCCGCCTCGGGACCGAGCTTGTAGCCCTCGTCGAGCAGTCGCTCCGCATCCGCGACTTCCCCACGCTCATAAAGCAATTCGCCCAGCAGGGATCCGGCCAGCCGCGCGCCGTAGGAATGGCTGCCACCGGATTGCTTGGCCACCTTCATCGCCTTGCGAAAGTACTGCTCGGCACTGGCGATATCGAGTTGCAGGCTCGCGGCCAGCCCGAGAAAGCACAGGCCGTGAATGTTGTTGTAGAAGCCCTTGTTCTGGCGCATGTACGGTGCGGACCACTCCTGGATGCGCAGCGCCTCGTTGAAGTCGTAGCGATAGCCCGCGGTGAAGGTCGCGACATTCGCGCCGATCGCGACCACATACGGTGACAGTTCCGCGGCCCGGGAAAAGCAGGGCGCAAGCATGTCGTCGACTCCGGCCAGCGCGTCCGCGCGCACCGCGACCACCGCATGCACCACACCTGCTTCGGCCCGGAGCAAGGCGGTGCCGCCTTCGTCGAGTTCACCGTTATCCAGCGTCGATTCGGCGAGGCGCAGTGCGCGTTCGGCCGGTGCGGCCCGGTGCAGCAGGATATTCGCCCAGGCCAGATCCAGTTGCAGCCGTGGGTGCGTTTCGATGATGGTGGCGGGCAGCTTGTTGACCAGACCGATGAGACTGGCGAACTGCCCGTATTCCAGCAACGACATCCCGTCCCGCTCGACGATCTCGATGGCCCGCTGCTCATCCCCGGCCAGCAGGGCGTGATCGACCGCCTCGCTGACATGCCGATGCTCGGCCAACCACCGTGAAGCGACCCGGTGCAATTCGGTGATCCGTTCGGGCCGATCGCGTTCCAGCCGCTGCTGCAGGAAATCCTGGAACAGATGGTGATAGCGGAACCAATTGCCGTCATCGAGCTTGCGCAGGAACAGATCCTGCAGTTCGATCTGCTCCAGCCTCGCCTGCCCGTCCGGTACGCCGGTGAGCGCCGAGGCGAGTTCACCGCAGATCCGCGGCGTGATCGAGGTCGCCACCATGAATTCGAGTGTTCCGGGTTCGAGGGTGTCCAGGACGTTCTCGACCAGGAACTCGCTGATGGCGTGGTGTCGACCGGTCAGATGGCTGATCAGCCCGCCGGGATCGTCGCTGCCGCGCAATGACAGTGCCGCCAGTTGCAGTGCCGCGACCCAACCTTCGGTGGATTCGGTGAGATCCTCGACGTCGGCGCGATCCAGCTCCAGTCCGCCCAGTTCGACCAAGAAGGCATACGCCTCCGCGATGTCGAAACGCAATGCGGTGGGGCCGATTTCGACCAGTTCGTCGCGGGCCCGCATGGAACTCATCGGCAGTCCGGTCTGACTGCGGCTGGTGACCACCAGATGCAATGTGGGACTGCAGCCTTCGAGCAGAAAGCGCAGTGCGCGGGTGGTGGCGGGATCCGTGGCGCAGTGCCAGTCGTCGATGACGACCACGAGTTCCTCACCGCGCCGGTCGATATCGTTGATCAGCGAGGTCAGCACATAGCGTTCGGATTCGTCGCCGTGCTCCTCTAGCAGCTCGCCGAGCTCGCGCGCCAGCGAGGGCCTAGCGGCGTGAATGGCTTCGATCAGATGCGAGAGGAACCAGACGACATTGTTGTCGTCGTGATCGACGGTCAGCCAGGCCACCGCAACGCCCTCGACGGTCAGGGCCTCGCACCATTGGGCGGCGAGGGTGGTTTTGCCGAATCCGGTGGGGCCGTGGATGACCGCGAGCCTGTGGTTGCGTCCATCGCGCAGCAGTGCGATCAGGCGCTGGCGATCGACCAGCGGACGGTTGGCCACCGGCGGCCGCAAGCGGGTGGCGGGTACGGGCGGGGTGATGGTCGATGACGTCGCCGAGGTGCGGCGGCGGCCGGAGGTCGGTGTCGGCGACGGCCGATGTCCGACGGGTTCGGCGGCGGCCAGCGGGATCGGCATATCGTCGGGCGGCAGGCCGTGCCGCTCCTGGATCTCGCGCAGTTGTGCACCGAATTCGGCTGCGCTGGAGGGTCGTTCCGCGCGCTCGCGCGACATCGCGCCTTCGATCGCGGCGGTCACGTCCGGGGGCAGGCCCGCCTCGCCGAGATCCGGTATCGGCTGTTTGGTGATGCGCAGGAACTGGGCGACCAACTGCTCGCCGTTGCGTCGCTCGAAGACCGCGTGACCGGTGCTGGCGCAGAACAGGGTCGAGGCCAGGCTGTAGATATCGGAGGTCACATCCGGCACATGGCCCTGCAACACCTCGGGTGCGGTGAAGGCGGGTGACCCGGTGATCGTGCCCGCGGTCGTCTCGAAGCCGCCGACCAGCCGGGCGATACCGAAATCGGCCAGCTGCGGTTCACCGTATTCGGTGAGCAGGACATTGCCGGGTTTCACATCGCGGTGCAGCAGGCCGCGTCGATGCGCGGTCTCCAGCGCGCCCGCGATTTTCACCCCGATATGCAGTGCGTCCTGCCAGCCGATCGGACCGTGCTCCTGGATGCGGGTGTCCAGTGAGCCGTGCGGGTGGTACGGCATCACGATGTAGGGCCGCCCGGTCGCGGTGGAGCCCACCTCGAAAACGCTGACGATGTTGGGATGTCCCGACAGCTTGCCCATCGCGAGCTGTTCGCGGACAAAACGTTCGAGATTCTCCGATTCCAGATCGGCGGTGAGCACCTTGATCGCCACCATGCGCTCGAGGGCGGGCTGGGCACACCGATAGACAACACCGAATCCGCCACGTCCGATCTCGGCGGCATCGGTGAACCCGGCGGCGGCCAGCTCTGCCGCGAACCCTGAGGTGAGGTCGCGTTGCGTGGAAAGCGGATCGATATGCGACACGACGACCCCGATTACAACTACCAGCCAGCTACTTCGAGCATATTCCCGTCGCGACGATTCCGCGCGCGCTCGGTAAGGATGCCGCCGCAATTGCCTGCGGGGCAGGCGATCCTGGTCGCCGAATGTCCGGCCACCGAAACTATTCGCGGCCCGCACACCGGAAGGCTACCGGTTGGCGAACTGTGTCACGCCCAGTGGTAGCCGCCGACGTGCGCAGCAGCCGTCCGAGTTTCCATCCCGGGCAGTCCGGCACCGCAAGCGTCGGACGGGCATTTTCGACGAGCGATGCGAGCGTGCCGGTGTGCCTCGGGATTTCGACACAGCCGAGCGAAAGTTCAGCAGACGCCTACCCTTCGGCGATGACCGCGAGTCGGTCGATGGACGCTTGGAGTTTGTCGGCGGTGGTGGCGCGGGCGCGCGGAAGTCGGTTCTCGTCGGTCAATCGCGACCAGTCGTAGGTGTGCGTGACCCGAGTGTGCGCCGCGTCCACCGGCTCGAGCTCCCAACGCCACAGGTGCCCCGGCGGTTCGCTCGCCGGTTCCGCAGGCAGCCAGGCGATCCGGCGCCCCTCTTCGAATTCCACAATGTGGTTCTCGCGGATATGGCCCTTGGTGGTGGTCATGGCGAAGACATCGCCGACTTCCTCGACACGTTGGCCCGCCGGGGCTTCGGCCAAGTTGTCGTTGCCGTCCCACCGCGGCTGTTGCGCGGGATCGGCGATCAATTCGAAGATTTCATCGGCACCGGCCGCGATCTCCCGGCTGGCCGAAACAATGCGTGGCACCTCGTCGTCGGTCATACCACGATCGAAGCATCCGAGCCCGACTCCCGCCAAGCAATACGCCACCTATCGCATAGGCTCCGCGTCGATCCGCGGGAAGGGGTTCTCCGCTTCCAGCAGGTACCCGATCTCCAGCAAGGTGCGCTCATCGCCGTAGGCCGCGCTGCACATGACGCCGATCGGGACACCGCTGGACCCGATGCGCATCGGCATCGATAGGGCAGGCGCCCCGGTCACATTGGCGATCGGGGTGTAGCCCACATACGTACGCAGTCGCTCGATCAGTTCTTCGGACGGTACCTTCGGATCGAGATAACCCAGCGGCGGCACCACATGGGTGACCACCGGCGAAAGCACGAGCTCGTACCGCGTGAATACCTCGGCATAGATCCGGTACGCCCGGCGCAGCCGGTAGAGCGCGGCCGGAGTGCGGAGGATGCGCTCGCGGTGATAGCGACCCAGACCCCGCGTGAGATCGTCGAGCGCATGGCGATCGAATGACCTGCCGTGCAGGACCTTGCCACCGACGGCCGACATATCGGCAAGGAAAGCCCAGTACAACAGGAAGTCGTCGGCGAGGTACGGCGGGAAGGGGACGGCCATCGGCTCGACCTGATGTCCGAAGCGTTCGAGCAGCTTGGCCGCGAATTCGACCGCGCCGCGCGTTTCGGCGTCGGGTTCTGCGCCGGTTCCTGCGGTGGTCAGCAGTCCGATACGCAGGCGACGGTCGGCCGGGCCGTGCACTTCGCCGATCGGCATGAGATCGGGATTTCGCCAATAACGTTCGGCGGCAGCGGTATACGCGGCGGTATCGCGCACCGTCCTGGTCAACACGCCCTCGGAAACGAGCCTTATCGGCAGATGCTTGTCGAGAACGTTGTCCAGGTGCCGATATCGACTCGGCTTCAATGCGACCAGTCCCGCGCAGGCGGCTGGGATCCGCAACGACCCCCCGCCGTCATTGCCATGGGCGACCGGAACGACACCGGCCGCGACCATGGCAGCCGAACCGCCGGAGGATCCCCCGACCGAATACTCCGGATTCCACGGATTCCTGGTCGGCTCGGCGGCTTGGAATTCGGTCGTCGGGTTCAGACCGAACTCCGGCATCCGCGACTTGCCGAGCACCGTCACCCCGATGCTGAGGAACTGCGCGGTGTAGGCGTCGTCGCGGGCGGCCGGACGGGCCACGAATGCGGCGCTGCCCTGGTTGGACGGCATGCCCGCGACATCGGCATTGTCCTTGACGAACGTCGGAACGCCATACCAGGCACCGGCACGCCCCGACGCGTATCGCTCGACACTCGAGTACGCGATGGCATTGAGCTGCGGCTCTACCAGCGCGGCTCGGTCGATCGCCGCTCGGGCCAGTTCCTTCGGACTCACCGTCCCCGACCGGACCATGGCCGCCAAGGCGACGGCATCGTGGTCGGCCAGGACGTCATCGGAGAATGCGTGTATTCGATCGGCCATAACACTGCCCACAGCTGCGAATCACGGGTCCGGGCGCGGCGAACCCTGCGTAATAGACGTTCGTCCAGCTAGGGAAATTGTACGCGCCCGGTCTTTCCCGATCAGAAGTATCGACCTTCTCGTCTCCGCGCACGGATGCTATTCCGTTGCGGCTCCATCGGCGTGTTCCCGCTCCCCGGCGCAGCTATGACATCCGAGGATGCGTCAGAAGACTTGCAGCGGAGGGGATTCGGGGAACGTGACGGGGAGGGCGACCGCGGCACGGTGGAATGGCCCCGGTCGCCATTCCAGTTCTTCGACGGGAACGGCCAGCCGCATTTCCGGTAAGGCATCCAGTAGTTGATCGATCGCGTCCTGTGCGATCAAGGTCGCGATCGAGCGGGCGGGGCAGGCGTGCGGGCCGACACTCCAGGCCAGGTGGGAGCTGTTGTCGGTGTACGCGCCGGTGGTGATCGCGGGATCGTTATTGCAGCCGGTCATGCTGATGACGACCGGTTGGTGCGCGGGCAGCCACGCACCCTCGATCAGGATCGGCTGCTTCGGGAAGGTGATGCAGTAGTTCGATAGCGGCGGATCGGTGAACAGCACCTCATCCAACGCATCGCGCGTGGACATCGTGCCGCCGAGAATGCCGCCCCCGAACCGCTCGTCGGTCAACATCAGTCGCAGCGTATTGACGATCAAATTCTGAGTCGGTTCCATACCCGCGGCATACAGGCTGAGCACCTGGTTGATCATCTCCGGATCATCGAGCTTCGCCGGGTGGGCGAGCAATCCGGAGACGATATCGTCGCCCGGATGGTCGCGCTTGAGCTGGATCAGCTCGAACATCGCGTCCATCACCATCTTGTTGCCCTCGACGGCGGCGTCCCCGCCTTCCATCAATGCGGCCATACCCGCCGCGGCACGCTGGCTGATTTCCTGCGGGCAGCCGAGAATCGCGTTGATCACCGTGAATGCCAGCGGTAATGCGTACTGCCCGACCAGATCCGCCGCGCCTTCCTGACAGAAGGTGTTGATCAGCGGAGTGGCGATCTGCTCGACGGTCGTATGTAGAGCGAACAGGTCGACCACACCGAGACCCGCGACGGTCGCCTCCCGGTAGCGGGTGTGCTCGCGGCCTGTGGAACGAACTGCCGCCGGGCGCCATTGGAGCATCGGCCGCACCGGGCAGTCCTCGGGAACACCCTGCTGCCAGCTACGCGAATCGTGCGGAAAATGGTCGGGATCATTGAGGATCTGCAGCGCGGTGTAGTAGCCGATCACCAGGGTCGCGGGTACACCCGGAGCCAACTCCACCGGTACCAGCGAACCATATCTCTCGCGCATTTCGCGGTACGCCTCGTGCGGGTTCGCGGCGAATTCCGCTGAGTAGAGCGAGATTCGGGGGCCGTCGGTATCAATCGGCGAGCCGTGCGGGACAGGGGGGGTGGTGGTTGCCGACTCTGGCGTGGTCAAGAGACGTGACTCCAGTCGTTGTGCAGAAGCGATGAGCATGGTGCGCGACCGCAGGCGCATCCGTGCCGCCTGCGCAGAGCAAAGTCAGCCTACGTCGGCTGCCCGGCCCGCGCGTACCGAGCGCCCCACCGTTGGCCACACGACATGCGACTGGCATCACAGTAGTCAGGGGACGACACGAAGGACAGCGATTGAACACAGCAGCACACGGCGACCCCTGGGTGGCCGTTCGACCGCATGCCGACCTCGCGCAATTGGCGCGACAGGTGTCCTGTGCGCACCGAAACCGCTCGCGTCGACGACGGCGCGCCTCGAGGCGCTCGCCCGACCCTGATCCGCCGCAACGAGTCGTCGGATCGCTTGACGTCGCTCGGCGAGATTCATGGCGTCGGTAGCCATATTCACCGGATCGCCGCAACACCCCCGACCGTTTCGCTCGAGTTTGCCGGATCACCGAGTTGCACTTGTGGCAATCGTGACGCAACCATCGATCATCCGGCTGACCGGAGAGCTGCACGGGCGGCGGCGCGGGCGCTGTCCGGGTCGGAGGTCGACAGGACGGCGGCCGCGGCGCGGTGGCAGTCTTCGAGGGTGACGGCGGAGAGGGCGGCTCCGACGGCGGCTACCGCGACACCGGCGGCGGAGAGCGAACTGATGCCGAATCCGGTTAGGACACAGGCCAATAGGGGGTCTGCGGCGGCTTCGCCGCAGACGCCGACGGGCTTGTGCGGGGTCGCGCCGGCAGCCGCGGTGCGCGCGACCAGCGCCAGGACAGCGGGTTGCCAGGGGTCGGTGAGTGCGGCGAGGTCGGCGGACATGCGATCGGCGGCCATAGTGTATTGAGCGAGGTCGTTGGTGCCGATCGAGAGGAAGTCGACGTGCTCCAGAATGGCTTCGGCCAGGAGGGCCGCCGCGGGGACTTCGATCATGACGCCAGGGACCAGTCCGCGCGCTCGCACCTTCGCGGCGAAGGATTTCGCTTCGGCCGCAGTGGAAATCATCGGCGCCATAACCCACGGTGTGGGCGTGCGGTCGGTGGCGGCCTGGGCGATCGCGTCGAGTTGGCGGTCCAGGATTCCGCTGTCGCGAGCGGCGATGCGGATGCCGCGCACACCGAGCGCCGGGTTCGCTTCGTCGGCATGGTCGGCGAAGCGCAGTGGCTTATCCGAACCGGCGTCGAGGGTGCGGATCACCACCTTCGACCCGGCATAGGCGTCGAAGACCTCGCGATAGATGCCCGCCTGTTCGGTGATGCCCGGCTCGGATTCGCGGTCCAGGAAACATAATTCGGTGCGGAACAGGCCGATGCCCTCGGCCGGTTGGGAGCGCGTCGCGCGGGCTCCTGCCGCGTCTTGGACGTTGGCGAGAATCTCGACCCGGTGTCCGTCGGCGGTCGCGCCCGGACCGGTCCAGGCCGCCGTGCGCGATTCCTGCGCGCGGTATTCGGCCACGGCGCCGGCGGCGGTTTCCGGGTCCGGACTGATGGCGACCTGCCCGGCCGACCCATCAATCAGCACCTGCACTCCGGCTGGCACATTGTCCAGTCCGGCGATCGCGACCACGCACGGGATGCCGAGCTGGCGGGCGATTATCGCGGTGTGGCTGGTCGGGCCGCCACGCGAAGTGGCAAGGCCGACAATGAGATTCGGATCCAGTCCGGCGGTATCGGCCGGGGCCAGGTCGTCGGCGAGCAGGATCGATGGCCTGGCGGGCGTAGGAATGCCGGGCTCGGGCACACCGGCGAGTTCGGCCACCACCCGATCGCAGACATCGCGAAGGTCGGTGACGCGTTCGGCCATCAGCCCACCGAGTTCGGTGAACACCTTGGCGAACTGCTCGGTGGCCGTGGTTGCCGCGACGGCGGCGGGACTGCCCGCGGCGATCAATTTCTCGGCGGCACCGAGCCAGCCGCGATCGGCGGCCATCGCGGCATTCGCGACGAGCACCTCGGCGGCCGCACCGCTCGCGCGGGCGGCGCGCTCGCGCAAGCGCCGCGCAACCACCGATGTCGCGGCAAGGAAGGCTTCGTGTTGTGATGCCCGATCGGACTCGGCGACCGGTTCGGCACGAAGGTCCGCGCGGATCCGCGGTGCCGGACGCACGGTTGGCGCGGCGGCGACTCCGGGCACCGCCGGCGTCCCGCGCAATGTCATGGCGCTGCGCGCAACCTTCACGGACCCTGTGGCCTGCGGTGATCCGAACATTCGATTCCTCCTCCACGCCGATGTCGAGTGAGTGCGACCGATTACTCAGCTCGGCTCGTTGTGACCCAGACTACTCAAATCTCTTGACAAAGCAACATAGACGGGCATAAAACAACATAAACACACATTGTCAATCGGAGGACCGGATGTACGCAGAGGAGCGCCAGCAGGCCATCGCCGCCCTGGTCGGACAACGCGGGCGCGTATCGGTCGCCGATCTGTCCGAGCAGTACGGAGTCACCACCGAAACCGTGCGCCGAGATCTGGCGGTCCTCGATCGGACGGGGCTGATCCGCAGGGTGCACGGCGGTGCGGTGCCCGCGGCGGCGCTCACCGCGATCGAACTCGGCACCACCGAGCGCGAACACACGCACGCCGCCGAGAAGGACCGCATCGCCAAGGCGGCCCTCGACTACTTGCCGCCGACCGGCGGCAGCGTGCTGTTCGATGCCGGGACCACCACCGCGCGGGTGGCCGCCGCCCTGCCCGCCGACCGCGAGCTCGTCGCCGTGACGAACTCGGTGCCCATCGCGGCCCGGCTCAGCGGATTCGCCGGAGTGCGGCTACATCTGATCGGCGGCCGGGTGCGGGGTGTCACGCAGGCCGCGGTCGGCGCGGAAGCCCTGCGGGTGCTCGGCGAGTTGCGGGTCGATGTGGCATTCATCGGCACCAATGCCCTGACCATCCGCCACGGACTGTCCACCCCTGATCCCGACGAGGCGGCGGTGAAGCGCGCCATGATCACCAGCGCCCACCGGGTCGTGGTGGTCGCCGACGCCACGAAGGTCGGGCGCGAGGATCTGCTCAGCTTCGGTTCGGTCGAAGAATTCGACGTGCTGATCACCGACACCGGGCTGCTGCCTTCGGTGCACAACGAACTCACCGAGTACGGCATCGAGGTGGTCACGGCATGATCGTCACGCTCACCGCGAATCCCAGTATCGACCGCACCGTCAGCCTGCGGGAACCGTTGCGGCGCGGTGCCGTACTCCGGGCCGAGACCGTGCTGTCCCAGCCCGGCGGCAAGGGGGTCAACGTTTCCCGGGTGATCGCCGCAGCCGGGTACGAGACCATTGCGGTGCTGCCCGGCAATGGCGATGATCCATTGCTGCGCATGCTCACCGATGCCGATATCGAGCACCGCGCGGTGCCGTGCGCCACCCCGGCGCGCACCAATCTCACCGTCGCCGAACGCGATGGCACCACCACGAAAATCAATGAACCCGGATCATCGCTGTCCGCCGAATGCCTTGCCGCACTGGCGAATCAGCTCGATGCACTCGCCGAGACGGCGAGCTGGGTCGTGCTGTCCGGATCCCTCCCACCCGACGTCCCCACCGACTGGTACGCATATCTGCTGCACCGGCTGCGCGGCGTCCGGATCGCGGTCGATACCTCCGACGCTCCCCTGCTCGCACTGGCAGCCGAACTGGAATCTGCTGCGCCGCAAATACTCAAGCCGAATGCCGAGGAGCTGGCCCAGCTCACCCACGGCGACCCCACCGAGTTGGAGGATCCGGTCGCCGCCGCCCATGCGGCGAGCACACTGGTCGCTCGCGGGGTCGGTGCCGTGCTCGCGACGCTCGGCGCGGCCGGAGCCGTACTCGTCACCGCGGACGGTGCATGGCATGCCGCCGCACCCGCCATTACTCCGCGCAGCACTGTGGGAGCAGGCGATTCCGCGCTGGCCGGCTACCTACTCGCCGATCTCGACGGGTTGGACGCACCGGATCGGCTGCGCCGCGCCGTCGCCTACGGCAGCGCCGCCGCCGCGCTGCCAGGGACCGGGCTGCCCGGACCACACCACACCGACTCCCGCGCCGTGGCCGTCACGACGTTGGAATCCCTGCACAGTCGCTGAAGGACACTGCGATGGCCCACTCCCCTGATTCGATCATCACCACCGAGCTGATCAGCCTCGATACCGACCTCGGCACCGCCAAGGAGACGGTGATAGCGACACTGGCCCAGCGGCTCACCGACAATGGGCGGGCTACCTCCGCCGAGGCGCTACGTGATGCGGCGCTGGCGCGCGAATCACAGTCCGCGACGGGGCTTCCCGGTGGCATCGCGATTCCGCACTGCCGGAATGCGGCGGTGACCAGTGCGTCGCTCGGGTTCGCTCGGTTGGCGCCCGCGGTGGATTTCGGTGCTGCTGACGGGCCAGCGGATCTGGTATTCCTCATTGCCGCCCCGGAGGGTGCCGGTGCGGAGCATATGAAGTTGTTGTCCGGTCTGGCTCGGGCGCTTGTTCGGCCGGAGTTCGTGCGGTCGTTGCGGGAGGCCGCGAACGCGGATGAGGTAGTTGCGCTGGTGACGGATGTGCTTGCGCAAAAGCCTGCGATGACGCCGGAAAAGGCCGCGGCCGCGTCTGTTTCGAGTGACTCGGCTCCTGCCTCGAACGGTACAACTGTGACCGCGGCCGGAGGCGTACCTGCGGCGCAGGCAGCTTCGAACGGTGCAGCCGCACCCGCTGCGACCGCAGGCGTATCAGGATCCCGGGCTTCGAACGCCACTTCCGGCGCGGCAGCCGCTTCGATCGGCGCAATCACTCCGGCCGGAGTCAACGCATCACGGAATGCGACCGATAGCGTTTCGGCTGACGAGATACCCGAGGTTGCCGGGCAAACGATCGTCGCCGTCACGGCTTGTCCGACGGGTATCGCCCACACCTACATGGCCGCCGACTCGCTCGTCGCCGCTGGTGACCGCGCGGGCGTCACAGTGCACGTCGAGACCCAGGGATCCAGCGGCAGCACGCCGCTGAGCGCCGAAACCATCGCGGCGGCGAGCGCGGTCATCTTCGCCACCGATGTCGGGGTGCGCGGCCGGGAACGGTTCGCGGGCAAGCCGGTTGTCGAGTCCGGGGTCAAGCGCGCGATCAACGAGCCCGACACCATGGTCGCCGACGCACTACGTGCCGCCCTCGACCCCAATGCGGCAATCGTTGCCGGATCCGCACGCCCCGAAGGGGATTCGGCACCGGCAGCACTCGGTTGGGGCACCCGGCTGCGCCAGATCCTGCTCACCGGCGTCAGCTACATGATCCCGTTCGTCGCCGCGGGCGGCCTGCTCATCGCACTCGGATTCCTGTTCGGCGGCTACGAAATCGCCGACCACGCCAAGAAGATCGTGCTCGACAACTCGCTGACCGCACTGCCCGACGGGGGCCTATCGACCTATCTCGGCGCGGTGCTGTTCCAACTGGGATCGCTCGCATTCAGCTTCCTGGTACCGGCCCTCGCCGGATATATCGCCTTCGCCATCGCCGACCGACCAGGTCTCGCACCAGGATTCACCGCAGGCGCCGTGGCCGTATTCGTCGGCGCGGGATTCCTCGGCGGCCTCGTCGGTGGTCTGATCGCCGGCTTCGCGGCCCTGTGGGTGGCGAAACTGCCCGCCCCGCAGTGGGCGCGCGGACTCATGCCGGTCGTGGTCATACCGCTGTTCGCGTCACTGATCGTCGGCGCGTTGATGTTCATCGTCCTCGGCAAGCCGCTCGCCGCGATCACCAGCGGACTCACCAACTGGCTCAACAGCCTCACCGGCACTTCCGCACTCGCCCTCGGCGCCATCCTCGGCCTGATGATGTGCTTCGACCTCGGCGGCCCGGTCAACAAAGCCGCATATTCCTTTGCCGTAGCGGGACTTTCGGTCACCGACCCGGCCTCACTGCGCATCATGGCCGCCGTCATGGCCGCGGGCATGGTCCCGCCGCTGGCCATGGCGTTGACCACTGCTCTGCGCCCCCGTCTGTTCACCGCGGCCGAACGCGAAAATGGCAAGGCCGCATGGCTTCTCGGCGCATCCTTCATCTCCGAAGGCGCGATCCCTTTCGCCGCCGCCGACCCGCTGCGCGTGATCCCGTCGATGATGGCCGGTGGCGCGGTCACCGGTGCGCTGATCATGGCGACCGGAACCACCCTGAGCGCACCGCACGGCGGCATCTTCGTCTTCTTCGCGGTAGGCCACATCGTCTGGTTCCTCGCCGCCCTCGTCGCGGGCACCGCCGTAGCCGCCCTCTGCGTCACCGCCGCCAAGGAGTTCATCAAACCACGCACCCCCGCCCTCGCCACCGCCTGAAACCCCCTCTAACCCAAGGAGAATCCCCATGGCCAGCACCACCGTCACCGTCGCCTCCACCATCGGCCTGCACGCCCGCCCCGCCAACATCATCGCCGAAACCGTCTCCCAGTCCGGCGCCGAAGTCACCCTGGCCCTGGTCGGCGGCGAGCCCGTAGACGCAGGCTCAGCTCTGATGATCATGACCCTCGGCGCCGCCTACGGCACCGACGTAGTCGTCACCAGCGACGACCCCGACGCCCTCGAACTCGTAGCCAAACTCGTAGCCACCGACCTCGACGCCTGAGCGGGGATCAAGTTCAGGTGAAACTGTGCCGCAGCCTGGGTTTCGGCGATGTTCGCAATTGCCAGCAGCGATCGGCTGTGGCGGCATCGCCCGAGTAGCAAGTTACCTCAGTTCCACCTGATCTTGATCGCCACGATGAAACGCGCGTTTCCCCGGTGCGTTTGATGTCGATATCAGGGGCCAGCGGCTCGGCGTCGGGGTCTTTTCGGTCGTTTGCGATCACTTCTGAGGCGCACTCCATGAATCCGGCGCCAAGATACTGCGAAGTCCTGCGATCGGGCGGAGGTTTCCGGGACGATGAACCGCATGAGCGCAAGAACACTCGATCGACTCCGGAAGGATCTGCAAGCGTATGCGCGCCTGGCCGAGGTTCGCTACGACCCCGCGATCGCGGATCCGGTACTGGAAACCCTCGCTGAGCTGTGGACCAGCTCCGTCGTCGGCGTGCGCACCACCACGCATCCGGTGCGTGAGCGCGAGGTCAACGCCCGGGTGATGCACCCGGGCGGGCCGACCGAGCTCATCGAGAAACTCCGTGCCGCAGGACTTCTCACCTACACCGGACATCCGATGGAGCAGTTGCTGGCCGAGATCGCGGCCGAGGTGCCGGTCAATTCCGGCGTCGATCTCGCACTGGCCCATGGGGTTCAGAAGATCTGGTTGGTCTTTCCCGAATTGCTCAGCGTGGAGCGGGTTCTCGGCTTCGCCGGAATTCCGGAGTCGGCACGTGCGCACGCCGACCACCTATCCCGCTATGGCGGCCGAATCGGAATTCTCGCAGTAGATTTCGACGCCCGCACAATGAACCTCTACTCGAACGTCTTCGAGCCCGGCCATCTTGCGCCCGCGGATATCACCGGGATCCTGGCCGAACTCGACTTCACCGCACCGACCGACACCGAACTGGCCTTACTCGCCCGCACCTTCAACCTCTACCGCACCTTCTCCTGGACCACATCGCACATGGAGCGCATCTGCTTCCCGGTGCGCTGCGAACCATCCAGCTTCCCAACCCATCTCGACCCGGTCCTGGCCCGTTTCGTCGCCGAAGCCCCTTTCGCCGACCCCGAAACCCGCGGCTTCGTCTTCTACGCCGCCTACGGCCCCACCGACCGCTACTACAAAGTCCAAGCCGAATACGCGGGTGTCCGCGTCGCCACCTTCCCCGGCGGAACCGTGCCCCGCCCGACCTGACGAATCTTGCGGGCGGACCGGACGGACGGCAGCAACTCGTCTTGCTCTGTTAACCCGATTCCGCTACGGTCCCGCGCTCGTGGGAGCAAGCGCGGTAACCGATTCACGAAGCGACACATTTATTTGGGGGGCGGTGACCGCGATCGGGGTGATCGCCGGATATCTGGCGGTGTTGCTCGCGAACGCCAGGCATTACTACACCGACGACACCGAAGCGCAGTACGCGCCCGTGTGGTCGAGCTCGGAACGCGGCTGCGGGAGGGACGTTTTCCCACGCTCGTGCCGACGGAATGGATGTCGGGCAACTACTCCCTGGAAGAGGCCGGGCTGTACAACCCGCCCCAGTTGCTGATCTACCTGCTCGCCCCATCGATGGACAACCTCGCGGTGTACGCAACGGCGGTCAAGCTGGTCTTCTCGATAATCGCGGCCCTCGGCGTATTCCGGATCTGTCTGGCCTACGGCGCGCGATCGCAGTGGGCGGCGGTCGCCGGTGTCGCGTTTCCATTGAGCGGCTGGTTCCTGTTCTTCGACCAAGCAAGTTGGATGACCTCGCACACCGGCACCGCATGGCTGCTGCACGCGTGGGCATCGGCAGTGCACTACGCGCGCGGCCCCGGCGGGAGCGGCAGGCCCGGAGGCGGTAGCTTGCGTAACCACGCAGGGACCCGCGGACGCCGAATTGGATACAGCGGACCGATACCGGTCTTCGTTTTCCTGTACCTGGCACTGACCATCCAATATGCCTTTCCCGCAGTCGAATCCGGGTTGATCGCGATGGTCGCGATCGGCGAGATCATCTATCAACGACGCTGGGTGCCCTCGGTGCGACTCGCACTGGCGGCCGGTTGTGCCGTGCTCGCCGCCGCGGCGGCCAATCTGCCCGGAATTCTGTCCTCGCAGGCGACCTGGCGTGGCAGCGCACACATCCACAATGATCCGTTCCTGACGGTGCCGTGGTCGGAGTCGCTGAACGCCAGCCTGCCCAGCACCACACCGGTGTTCACCGCGTGGTGGGGCCACGTCCAGCCGTTGCCGATGGTCTACATCGCGTGGTTCCTGATTCCGGCGCTGGCCTTCATCGACTGGAAGGCGGCCGCGCAGGCGGCACGGGAACTCAGCGGCGTCGCGTTGTTCGCGACCGCGGTGCTGATGTGGACCGCGGGACCCGGCGCGATCGGCCCGCTGCGCTGGCCCGCCAGAGTGCTGCCGATGCTCGCCTCTCACTGCTGGTGCTGGTCTGTGTATTGCTCAGTCGCTACGGCAGTTTCGCGTCATGGCAGCGCCGCGGCACCGCCGCCGCCGTTTTGCTCGGGCTGCTGTTCGCGCGGTCCGTCTCGGCCGCACCCGCGCTGATGGTGCGGCATCTGCTCGCCGTCGTAGTGGTGGCCGCGATCGGCGCGGTGGTGGTGTGGCTCGCCTGCACCAGGCGCACCGCACTCGCCTGCGGACTGTCCATCGCGGCGATGTTCCCGATCGCCTACGCCCAGGTGCGTGGCGCGCCGCCTACCCCGATGTCCTACGAATTCCCGGAGCGGCGTTCGGCGATGGCCGCCGCCTTCCCTGACTTCGACGGCGCCACACTGCAACTCGCCGATCGCGTGCTGGTGTGGCCGGAAGACCGCAGCCTGTCCGGTGCGTACGGATCGCTGGTCATCGGCAGCTACGCCAAGAATGTCGGCCTCGACTACGTCACGGGCTACACCCCCATCGGCCACGCCGCGTTCAGCGCGCTGCTGTGCCTCGCCTGGGACGGCAGCACCTGCCCGGACGCCTACCGTCGCGCCTTCGCCACCGAACCGTCGACGGACAGAACGATTGTCGACCTGATGAAGGTGGATCGGGTTGTGCTGCAACGCGCTCAGTATCCCGATGTGCGCGACCGGCCCGCCCCGTCCGGCTGGAAGTGGGTCGACTATCCGGGCAACGAACGCTTCATCTGGGTGCTCGAGCGGGAAAACGGTCTGCTGTCCACGCGCAATGGCGTGGTCGCCGACGCCAAGGGTGTCTTCGCCACGTCCGCGACGAGCGACGATCTGACAAACCAGATCCGGGTCACCTCGGTCGAGGGCGGCCGTGTGGTCTTCGCTCGCCTCGCCTGGCCCGGTTATCGAATCACGCTGAGCGGCAGCGAAATACCGACGCGCGAGGTCGCGGGCAGCTTCTTGCCGCCGATATCCCAGCGGGCACCATAGCCGCCGACCTCACCGTCAGCTGGCGTCCGCCGGGTTGGGAAATCAGCACCGCGACCACGGCGGGCGGCTCGCCGGAATCGGTCTGCTCCAGTTGACCCATCAGCGCCTCCGTCGCCGCGACGCGATCACCGCGGCCGACCGGTCCGCAGCGGAGGACCGACAACTGGTCACGGCCAGCGTGTGACCTTGCGTCATCGGTATCCACATATTCAGTCGAGGACTGCGGTTGCTTCGATCTCGACCAAATGCTCGGGAACGTCCAGCGCCGCGACGCCGATCAGCGTGGTCGGCGGCACCGGAGTGACCCCTAGCTTCGCGGTCGCCCGGGAGATTCCCTCCAGGAGCGCGGGCATCTTGTCAGCAGTCCAGTCGACGACGTAGAAGGTCAGTTTCGCTACGTCGCCGAACGAACCGCCGGCCCCGCCCAGCGCGGTGGCGATGTTGAGGTAGCACTGTTCAACCTGTGCGGCGAGGTCACCTTCACCGACCGTGACCCCGTCCGCGTCCCAGGCGACCTGCCCGGCGATGAAGATCAACCTCGAGCCCGAGGCGATCGCCACCTGCCGGTAGACATCGATTTTCGGCAGTCCATCGGGATTCTTCAGGGTGATGGCCATGCTGTCCGTCTCCTTGTCCGGGCTCCTGTAAGCCCGTGTGTCAAACGACCTTTTGGTCTCTTGTAGTTACTCAGGAACCGTAGGAGAGTGTGAGCTGACATGGAAGAACGCACTTTTCAGTGACAGGGGAACCTAATGGTGACCAAGCAGCTCAGCGGCTCGGCCGAGGATGCCGACCTGCGACGAGCCGACTCCCTGGGGCGGGAGATCTTCTCCGACGTTGCCAACAAGTGGGCGCTATTGATCATCGAGGCTCTTGGGGAGGGCACTCTGCGCTTCAGTGAGCTGCGCGGCCGGGTCGAGGGCATCAGCCACAAGATGCTCACCCAGAACCTGCGTATGTTGGAGCGCAATGGCCTGGCCGAGCGGACCGTCCACCCCACCGTCCCGCCCCGTGTCGAATACACCCTCACCGAAGCGGGCCGTGGACTTCAGGCGACGGTCGACGGAATGTGTGATTGGACCTACCGGTACTTCCAGCACATCGAGTCCGCCCGGCGGCGCTTCGAAGCCTGACGGACGGTGAATGCGGAACATCACAACGGACTTCAGTGCCGGAGCCGGTGACAGCCCGATCCAGGCTGCCCCAATGGCTAGGTACCGGTTCTCGCTCCGAGCTCGGCGGTGGCCCGGAACTCGCTGGGGCGGATACCCCGATGCCGCTTGAACGCCGCACTGAAACCGAAAGCGTCCGCATAACCGACAGCCTTCGCCACCTGTGCCACGGTGAGACTCCGGTCGGCCAGTAGTTCCTCCGCCTCATCCATCCGGCATTCGGTGAGATACGCCAGGGGCGACTGCGCCATGACCTCGGAGAACCGCCGCGCGAACAGCGCCCGCGATACCCCCGCCTCGGCGGCCAGCGACGCGACCGTCCAACCGGCGGCCGGCCTTCCGTGCATAGCCTCCAACGCCGGCCCGACCACCGGATCGGCCGGCCCGCGATACCAACCCGGCGCGTCAGCGTCCAACTCGTCGAACCAGTTGCGCAGCGTGCACACCAACGCCCAGTCGAGCAGCCGGTCCATCATCGCCTGCGCTCCGGCCGGACGCCGGGCAGCATCCGCGGCGATCGACTCCATCCACGCGCACACCTCCACATCGTCGGTCACGACCAGGACGGGGGGCACAGCACGCAGCAACCGTCCGTGGCGCCGGCCGGACGCCCGATAGGCGCCGATAATCAGAGCGGTCTCACCGACGCGGTCGTTCCCCCAGTGACCGCCGTCCAGCGCGGGATCGCATTTCGCGTCCGGCGCGAAGCAGGCGACCTCGTATTCCTCGTGCGGCAGGCCGACAGTATCCGCGCGGTCGACGAGGACGAACGTTTCCGGGCCGCGCACGATCGCGGTATCCCCTACCGTGATCCGACGCTCGAGACCATCGGGCAGCAGCAGTATTCCCCCGCCGCGCAGCACGGTGACCATGGTCAGCGGTGCTTCGTCGGCGAACCGGATGCTCCACGGTGCTTCCAAGACCGCGTTGGTGAGCACAGCACCCTCGGCACGGATACCGCTCAGCAGTTTGCTCAATGGATCCACACCATCGAGCGTAGACGAACTCCTATCGAATGTAGATCCTTGCCCATAGATCGTCCATGGCCCAGGGTGTGGAATGAACCCAGACCGCACAACCGATCGTCCGGAACTCCGGACCCACAGAGGAGGCGCCCGTGCCGCACAACCCGACCGTGGACACCGCGACCACCCGCACCGCGCTGGTCGTCGTCGCTCATCCGCGACCCGATTCGCTGACCGCCCATATCGCCGAAGTGGCCACCCGGCGGCTCGCCGCGCTCAGCTACCGGATCGACCGGCTGGACCTGCACGCCGAGAACTTCGATCCCCGGATGACCGCCGCCGACCTCCCGGAATGGGGCAACCGGGAGAAGGCCTACTCCCCCGAAGTCGAGAACCATATGCGGCGCATCCTCGCCGCCGACGTGATCATCGCGGTGTTCCCGGTGTACTGGATGCAGGTCCCGGCGATTCTGAAGGGCTGGATCGATCGCGTGTGGAATTACGGATTCGCCTACGGCCGCAGCAAACCTCGGCTCGCGGGCAAGCGGATGCTGTGGCTGGGCCTGGCGGGCGTGGCAGACGACGACGCGGTCGTCGAGCTCATGCAGGATGCGCTGAGCACGCAACTCAACGACGGTATCGCCTACTACTGCGGCCTCAACCAGTCGCTGGTGGGGCTGTTGCCCGGCGCGGAAGAAAAGGGGCAGCGCCTTGATGCTGAGGGCAATCTGCTGCTCGACGAAGCCCTCACCGGCGCGGCCCGCGAAGCCCACTATGCGGGCTTGGAAGACCGGGCGCTGGGCTTCGTCGATGATTTCCTCGCCACCGATAGGGTTCCGGCCTGACCACTGTGGCCGACCGCAGAATTCGTTGCCTTCGGAGTCGCGTATAACCCACCAGTGACCGGCTGGTCCTTTATCGAGCGGACCTCAGCTGGCGATCTCGGTGATCTCCCGATACGGGTGCAGACTGCGAAACTTGCTGCCGTGGAAGATCAGTGGTTCGGCGTCGGCGCGGGCGGCGAGGCGGTTGATCCGCAGGATGACCACCGTATGGTCGCCCGCGGGGATGCGGGCTTCGATCGCGCCCTCGATCCACGCCGTCGCACCGTCGATGAAGATCGCGTCGGCCGCGCCGCGGTGCACATCCACATTGTGGAAGCGGTTGCCGTTGCGGTTGCTCAGTGACCGAGCGGCGTGCTCCTGATCGGTGCCGAGCAGGCTCAGGCCGAGGTGCGTCGCGGCATCCAGTTTCGGCCAGGTCGCCGAGCTGTTCTGCACACAGAACGACACCAGCGGCGGGTCCAGCGAGACCGGAACGAAGGTGCTCACCGCCAAACCGTATGGCGTACCTTCGATTTCGGCGCACACCGCGACGACACCGCTGGGAAAGCTGGCGAAGACACGACGTAGGCCGGAGCCGTCGGACGGAAATTCGAAGAGCTCATGCATGATCGGCTGCTTTCGAGGTGAGAGCCGCGGCGACCGGGCGCCAGCGTTCGGTGTAGCGCTCGATGGCGCCGTCTTCGGAAAATGTCCTGTCCGACAGGTAGAGACCGGGCAGCGCCGCCGGCGCGCCGAGTTCGACCAGCACCGGCTTGAGCAGCAGATCCGGGGCGAGTGCGTGCGCCGGGCCCGCGCCGAGCATGAGCGGGACCGGCACCACATCGGCCAGTCCGGTGCCGCCGTCGAACTGTTCGAGGAACAGCTTCAACAGACCGGTGTAGGTAGCCTTGAAAGTGGGACTCGCGAAGACCACCAGCTCCGAATCAGCCACTGTGCGAACGGCGGCCGCGACCTCGGGATCACCCCAGGACAGCAGGCCCGCGCCGAAGGAGACCAGATCGATCACCTCCGGTTCCACGTCCGGACGTAACCCCATGGCGACCAGTGTCGCCGCGGTCAGAGTACGAGAGGCTGGCTTCGGATTCCCGACGACGACCGTGACTGTCACTTCCGTATCCTCTTCTCGATCGATCAGATCACGCCGTGCAACGGTGGCGCGGTGTCATGCAATAGCGACCGGCCGATGTGCTGAAATTTCCACCGAACCGGGTCGTGCAGTGTGTGGGTGCGGGCGTTGCGCCAGAAGTGGTGCAGGTTCAGATCCGCTGCGGCACTGCGTGTTCCGCCGACTTCGAACAATGCCGCCGACACCTCGTTGGCCGCACGATCGCCGAGCACCTTGGCGGTAGCCACGGCAAGTGATGCCGCGGCAACAGATTCGGCCGCACTGACGGCGGTGTCGACGGCAACACCGGCGGTGGTCAGGGTGGCCTCGGCCGCCGTCACCGCTACCGACAGCTCACCGAAACGTTGGATCAGCAGCGGGTCATCGATAGCCCTGTCGACACCGGCTTCGAACCACGGCCTACTCGAGGTCCGCACGAATTCCGTTGCCGCGCTGAGTGCACCGCGGGCGATGCCGGTGTCGATCGCGGCATGCAGCAGTTGGGCGTAGGCGCCGTATCCGGTGGGCGCGTGCACCGCTGCCGAGCGGGCGATCAATTGATCCGGCTCGACGAGCACCTCAGCGAATTCGATGGTTCCGCTGCCGGTGGTGCGCTGGCCGATGCCGCTCCAGTCGTCGATGATTCGCACGCCCGGAGTATCGGCCGGTAGATACGCGATGTACTCCCCCGCTGGCAGTCCACTGCGTCCCTCCGGATCGTCGAGCCGGGTGAGCACCGCGAGCAGATCCGCGAAAAGTGAACCCGTACAGTAGAACTTGACGCCATCGATGCGGAAGCGATCGCCCACCGGCCGCACCGTCGTCGCGATATCGGCAACCGTCGCGGTGCCACGCTCGGACTGCGCATTGGCAATCCGAGCACCCGCCAGCACCTGCCCGAAGTAACGCGCCTGCTGGTCAGCGGCACCCGCCAACCGCAACAGATTCAGGTACACGAAGTGGCTGTGTGGAATCTGCGCGATGTTGGGATCGGCGGCCGCCAGAATCCGCACCACCTCCGCCACCGCACTCGGCGGCAGATCGGCACCCCCGAATTCCGCGGGTACGGCGATCGCGAGCAACCCACTCGCCGCGAGTCGATCCACCTCGGCGAAGGGCAACCGGCGGCCGAGATCACGCGCCGCAGCGCCGACGGCGAACTCCGAAGCAAGCTGTGCCGCAACCGAATACGCGTGGACGACGGATTCGATCCGGTCGGCGACGACGGCGGTCATCAGTGCCCCACAGTAGCGGGTGTGCGTGCGGCCTCCAGTTCGCGGACCAGTGGCAGCACCTTCGCGCCGAAGTACTCGACCTCCTCCTGGAAGTGCAGGAAACCGGCCAGAATCAGGTCGACACCGAGTTCCTTGTAGGCGACGATCCGCTCGGCGACCTGTTCGGGGGTGCCGATCAGCTTGGTGCGGAATCCGTCGTTGTACTGCACGAGATCTTCGAACGTCGAATCGGCCCACATCCCCTTGCGGTCCTTTGTCGATGCACCGGCCTGTTGCACTGCGTCCCGGAAGCCCTCTACCGCAGGCTTATTCGCCTTCTCGATGATTTCGCGCAGCGTATCGTGCGCTTCCTTCTCGGTGTCGCGGGCGATGATGAAGCCGTTCAGACCGAATTCGACCTCGCGCTGGTTCGCTTGGGCGATAGTGCGCAGTTCATCCAATTGTTCGCTGACACCGTCGAAATCCTTGCCGTTGGAGAAGTACCAGTCGGCGTAGCGACCACCATTGCGGCGCGCCGCCGTCGAGTTCCCACCCTGGAACAGTTCGGGATTCGGACGCTCGGGGGTGTTCAGCGGCTTGGGCTTCAGTGTGAAATCGCGGATACGGTAGAAATCGCCGCCGTAGTTGACATCATCCTCTGTCCAGATCTTGCGAATCACCTCGAGGAATTCGGCGCTGCGCCGGTACCGTTCGTCGTGCTCGAGCCACGGCTCGCCGAGTGCGGTGAATTCCCCTGCGAACCAACCGGATACGACGTTGATGGCGAAGCGGCCATTGGAGAGGTGATCGGCGGTGGCGCCGAATTTGGCCAGCACGGCCGGATGCCAGAGTCCGGGATGGATCGCGGCGATCACCTTCAGCCGCTCGGTCGCGCCGAGCAGCGCGAGGCTGAACGAAGTCGACTCGTGCTGGTATTCCGCACCGTAGGAGGCGGTGTAGCGGACCTGGGACAGCGCGTAATCGAAACCGTTCTTCTCCGCGGTTTGCGCCAACTTCTTGTTGTATTCGAAGTCCCAGCTCGTGCGCTGTTCGATATCGCTGGTGACCAGCCCCCCGCTGACATTCGGCACCCAGTAGGCGAACCGGATCTGATCGGCGATGTGCTCTGTAGTCATGCTTACTCCATTGTGTCGGGGAACCGTCTATCGCCAGGAAGGGGCGCGCGATGCGCCCCTTCCACTCCAGCACCGCAAGCCCACCGGCAGGAGGGTTTGAATCTGTGCGATCGGATGGGTGTAGCGATCAGACGTTGGCCAGGCGGTAACCGGATCGGCTGAACTGACCGGCCGGCGCGAACCGTTCGAGCAGTGCCGCCGCATCCTCGCCGGTGACCTGGGTGATGAATTCGGCGGCCGCGTCGAGCGAATCGACACCGAGGAACGGCTGCGGGCGGTGCAGCAGTCCGACGAGCGCACTCGCGAAGCGCGGTTCGACCGCGGCGGCGGCGAAGAGCTGATTGCCGATATTCGCCAATTCCGGATCGCCGAGGAACAATCGGGTGACCTTATTCGCCGCATCACCACGTGCGGCCAGGAACGCCGCGTACTGCGCGCTGATCCAGCCCGCGTCGAACGGACCCTCGTGCACGGCTGCCGCCGCGACCAGGCGCTGCGCCTGGATCAGCCCGCTCTGCGCACCCTGCCCCGCGATCGGGTCGTAGGCAGCCGAGGTGTCACCGAGCGAGGCGACCACATGGCCACCGGCGGTGCGCCCGATACCCGATCGGACGACCGGCCGGACCGCACCCTCGAGCCACGAATGCGGATCCTCGGCGATCACCCGGGTTTCGAGTACCTCGGGCAGATCCCAATCGATGAAATCGCGGTACAGATCCTGCACGATCCGATGGGCCGAATCGGCCGAATCGGCTGCGGCGAACCGACTTTCCCATTCGCTGCCCGGCCGTGCCCAGCCGAGGAAAGCCCAGCTCGGGCCCACGTCCTTGTGCAGATACGGTCCCCACCAGCCCTCGCCCTGTTCGGCGAAGATGGAGAAGCCGCTGTGCGCGCCACCGGCCCGACTGCGGTGTGCGAAAACGCTTTCGTCGTGGCCGATTCCGGTCACGGTGACAGTGAGCAGCGACCGCTGCGGTGCGTCGTAGGGCGTGCGCGCCCGATCGATCGCGAAAAGGTCGGACAGCCCGCCACGTCCGGTGGCGACCAGCGTGAGATCGGCGGTCGCGGCAATGGCGTCGAGTTTGTCGGGGGTGACCTGCTCGACGACGAAACGTCCGCCGCGTTCCAGGAATGCGGTCAGCCGTTCGTCGGCCTTCAACCGGGTATCGACCGCGACGCCGACATATCCGTCGAAATGACCGTCGAATTGGATCAATTCCTCGCGCTCGGGTCCGGCGATGCGCACACTGAGCCCGGTATGCCGGGGTGCGCGGCCGGCGTAGGTATCCAGACCGAGTGCGGATTCGGCTTGTTGGGTCTCCCCGAATTCGAGTGCGGTACCGGTGGCCGGTACATCGTCGCGCAGAGCGCGCTGATCGCGGTCGCTGTGGAGCGTGACGTCGAATCCGGCGTCGAGTAATCCCAGTGCCGCAGTGACGCCGGTTTGACCGGCGCCGATTACCGCGGCCGAACGTGTGGAGCGGGAATTCTGCGATGTCATGCCAATCATGGTCCGTCCGGAACCGCGATCGTCGTAGTGTTGCGATCATCGAGAATCAATGGGGTGACCTCGAATTCGCGATCGCGGTGCGTGCCACCGGTCGCGGCCGTTCTAGGATTCAGCCATGTCGTTCACTGTTTCCGAACTCACCGGTGACCGGTCCGAACAGTATCGTCAGCTCGTCGCGCAGGCCGAGGCGCTGGTCGTGGGCGAGACCGACCGGATCGCGAATGCCGCGAATCTGGCCGCGCTCGTTTTCCACGCCCTCACCGAGGTGAATTGGGTCGGATTCTATTTCTACGACGGACAGGAATTGGTCGTCGGACCGTTCCAGGGCAAACCGGCCTGCGTGCGCATCGCCATCGGCAAGGGTGTCTGCGGTACCGCCGCCGACACCCGGGAAACGCAACTGGTACCCGACGTGCACGCATTCCCAGGCCATATCGCCTGCGACGCCGATACCCGCTCGGAAATCGTAGTTCCGCTGATCCGTGACGATATCCTCGTCGGCGTCCTCGATCTCGACAGTCCGCAACCGAATCGCTTCGACGATATCGACAGGAAAGGCCTGGAATCCATTGCCCAGACCTTCCTCGATTCGCTCGATTAAGTGACTGTGACGGTGGCGCCCGGCCGGTCCGCGTTCTCGGCGGCGAAGCGCACACCGCGCGGTGACGCACCGGCCTGATAGATCACTGGAGTCCGCTGCGGCGACGGCTCCGAGAGATGGATGCCCGGCACCTGATAGTGCGTACCCCGATGGCCGATGTGATGCACCTTCGCCGGGTCGAGGTAGATGCCTTGCGTGGCATCGCGAATGACCGCGTCGTCCTCCCAGGAGCCCTCCCACAGCTTGTACAGGACCTCCAGGTATTCGTCGGCCTGGTTGTAGCGCTCATCGTGGTTCCAGTAACTCAGTTCCTTGTACCGATGCGATTGATCGTCGGGATGTCGCCACAGACCGGGTGATTGGTGGGCGACGCAGTTCATATCGAAGGCATTGAAGCGAATGCGGCGCGTCACTGCTGGTCTCCTGTCGCGGGCTTGCGCTCGCCCGCACTCCAAGCGAACGGCAGCTGGGTGCCGTTGAGCAGATAATCACCGATCGCCCTGGCCTTTTGGATGGCCGGGTTGTGCACCGAGATGGTGCGGGCGTTACGCCAGTGCCGGTCCAGCCGCAGCCGCTCGGAGACGATCGATGCACCTCCAACCTCGAACAGCAGTGTGGTGGCGGGCAATACGAGATCAATGACCGTGAGTTGTGCCTGCGCGGCGGCCAATTCCGCTGCCACGATGGACGGTTCGTCCTGCGCACCGCCCGCCAGCACCTCATCGAGCACATCGGCGACAGCGAGCACGGTGGCCTCGGCAGCGAACGCGGCGGCGGAAATTCGTCCGATCACCTGCTGCACCAACGGATCCTGGCGTGGCAGATCGGCGGCCGAATGAGTGTAGCCGCGGGTGCGTGCCGCCACCCACTCGCGGGCATCGCGCTCAGCTCGCTTCGCTATGCCCGCGAGCACCGACAGCTGCACCAGCTGCAGGTAAGAGGTCGCGTAAGTCGGTCCCGACGCGCCGTATCCGGGCCCGACAATGCGCTCCGGCTCGACCGCGACATCGGCGAATTCCGTTGTACCGCTTGCGGTCAGACGCTGACCGAAGCCGTCCCAATCGTCGTGCTGGCGGACCCCGTCGGCATTCGCGTCGACCAGTACGCCCACCCGCTCACCGTCGCGATCGGCCGCCGCGAGGATGTAGTCCGCGTAGAGCGAGCCGGTGCTGTAGTACTTGGTGCCGTTGAGCAGCCAACGATCACCGTCCTTGGTCAGCCGCGTGCGGTAGTGGTCGACCGCGCCGACGCCCGGCTCGGTGATCGCATTGCCGACGAGCGTGCCCCCGGCCGCGGCACGCAGCCAATGCGCACGATCCTCCCCAGGTTCGGCGAGCAACTGGTCCTCGACAAAGGCGAAGTGCACCCGCAGCGCCTGCGGCAGATTCGATTCGGCGGCGGCCAATTCGACAAGCAACCGGAACAGCTGTCGCACCGTGGCGCCGTAGCCGCCGAACTCGACCGGGACCCGCAGCGCACCGAATTTGGCCTCGCGCAGCCAGCCCACTTCCTCGAAGGGCAGCCGACGATCGACCTCGCGCTCGACCGCGCCGTGGGCGATGCGGTCGAAGATCGGACCGAAGATCGCATCCAGGTCGGTGTCTGTCGTGGATTTCGCGTCGATGGATGTCATCGCCCCACGATCGCGCGGATCGACCGTCAGCTCACCAGTTATCCGCACTGCGATCGAAACACGCTGGTAGGGGGTAATAACCACGCAGATTTCAACCGGTGACAGCACTCGGCGAGGCTGGCAGCATCGCGGTCATCCGTGCCTGAAAGGGCATCCGAACCGGCGAGGAGCAGTTGTCGATGTCACTGTCGTTCCATTGGTTTCTGCCCACCTACGGCGATTCGCGTGGCCTGATCGCCGGTGGTCACGGCACGTCGATGTCCGGTGACCGGCCGGCCTCGCTGCGCTACCTCAACCAAATCGGCGCCGCAGCCGAGGACAACGGTTTCGAGGCGGTCCTCACCCCGACCGGCGCGTGGTGCGAGGATGCCTGGCTGACCACCGCCATGCTCGTCGAAACCACCGAGACACTGAAGTTCCTGGTGGCGTTTCGCCCCGGATTGGTCAGCCCGACGCTGGCCGCGCAGATGGCCGGGACCTACCAGCGCCACTCCCGCGGCCGCCTGCTGCTGAATGTGGTGACCGGCGGCGAACCACACGAACAACAGGCCTACGGCGATTTCCTCGATAAGGAGCAGCGTTACGCCCGCACCGCCGAATTCCTGCACGTGGTGCGCGAACTGTGGGAGTCCCGCAAGCCGATCAGCTTCGAGGGCACCCACATTCAGATCCGCGACGCCCTGCTCAACAACCATCCGGACCCGATCCCACCCGTCTTCTTCGGCGGCTCGTCCGGACCCGCCGGACCCGTCGCGGCCCGCTACGCCGACACCTACCTCACCTGGGGCGAACCACCCGCCGCGGTGGGCAAGAAACTCGATTGGATCCGCGGTCTCGCCGCCGCCGAAAGCCGAGAGCTCAGCTACGGCCTACGCATTCACGTCATCAGCCGTGATACCTCCGAAGAGGCCTGGGCGGTCGCCGATCGACTGCTGTCCGGCCTCGACCCCGCCGAAATCGCCCGCGTGCAAACCAGTCTCGCGCGCAGCGAATCCGAAGGCCAACGCCGAATGCTGGATCTGCACGGCGGCCGCACCGATCGTCTGGAGATCGCGCCGAACCTGTGGGCGGGCGTCGGTCTGGTCCGCGGCGGGGCCGGCACCGCGCTGGTCGGTTCACACGAAGAGGTCGCCGACCGCCTGCTCGAGTACGCCGACCTCGGTATCACCCACTTCATCCTCTCCGGCTACCCACACATCGAAGAGGCCTACTGGTTCGGCGAGGGGGTACTGCCCATCCTGGCACGTCGCGGTCTGTGGACGCACCCCCACCGCACCGAATCCGCCCCGGTAGCAACACCTTTCGCCACCGCGACGCACTAGTCGCCGATTTCGCGATGCGGCCCTCGACTATTGTGCAATCCGTGCGACATCGCGTAGCTCAGCGTGCAGCTTAGCCCGAGCGAATTGATCGGCACTGCGTTGACCAACACCGGCCGATCGCCCGGACCCGTCCATGCGACGGCGGGAATCACCAAGGTCGCGGTGCCGAAGGATGGCATCGCCGGAGGCGTCCGTCGTACGGAACTTCAGCAGGATCGCACGCTGAATCGGCACGATCGCCAGCAGCGCAGACGTCGCTGTCACATCTCGCGCCCGACGATATCGCCGGGAGCGAGACGATCGAGCCCATCGGGCCACTCGTCGAACATCCGATCCGCCGAGGGCGCGGATCGTACCGCTTGCCACAGCGCCGCCAAGTCCGCGGGCAACACACCCGACGGAGGTGACGCGGCGGGCGGGAGCGACGGCGCCGGGATGTGGGCATCGATCCACCGCCGCAGGTCGGACGGGCGGGCGACACCGGGGCTTCGGTCGGGTCGGCATGCACGGGCACCGGCCCACCAGCAGCGAGCAACCCAGCATGCTCGCGACGACGACCGCTCGCAGAGTCGGCATCTGCCACCTCCCGAATTCGGCACCTCCCGACGCAGGCCCGACCATGTCGCGGCGGAACAACGCCTCGGATCTGGTTGGAGACTTGTCACGACTGCGCCCGTCCGACACGCCGGCGAAACCAAAATTCCCGAAAATCATTGGCACACAAGCAACCTCGAACGAACGCCGGCCATGTCGCCGCATCCGGTCCCGGCCGTTCTCACAGACGCGGGTCAGCCGCGTATCGTTCTTGGTGCAGTGGTCCGCGATGACCTATGTCCCGGCACTAGGAAGTTCATGGACATCGTAAGAGCGCCGCAGCCGCAATACCGGCAGGCGCGCTTCGCCGACATCGAAGATATCGCGGCCATCGAGGCCGAGGTATTCGCCGAGCCGTATCTGTTTCTGATGCTGCGACAGCTGTACGACCTGCACGGATCCGACTGGCTGGTCGCCGAGCTGGACGGCAGGGTGATCGGCTACGCGCTGACACTCCACAAGGCGGGCCGGGCCCTGCTGTTCACGTTCGCGGTGCTCCGGCAGCACCAGGGCAAAGGATACGGTCGCGCCTTACTCGACAACATGCTGCAGCAGTGTCGGGCGGATGGCGCCGACGTGGTCTACCTGACGGTGCGCCCCGACAACCAGCCCGCGGCGGCCTTGTTCAAGCAGGCCGGGTTCGAATTCGTCGAACATGACGACCAGTATTTCGGGCCGGGTGAACCACGAGGCGTATTCGAGTACCGATTGCGGAGCCGACACCTGGACTCGTGACCCACGGAATCAGCTGTCCGACCATTGTTCGGCGGCACTTCCGATACCTTCGATGCTGTACTCGAACTGCTGATCATCGCCACCGACCTGGCATGACGCTCGGCCGGTCCGTGCGGGGTCGGTCAGCCTTCTTCCCCGCCCGGATCGGGCCATGCGTCATCGATCGGCCAGCCCGCGGCCTGCAAATGCGCTCGGACGCGGGCGATATCGGATTCGAGTGGCATCTCATTGGTCAGTTTGGTGATGAGCACGCCGACATCGACCCGATCGGCCGGTAGGGCGCCCTGCTCGATCAGCGCGTCCGCGACCTGCCGCACATCCGCTTCGGGCAGTCGCCGCGAGAGTAGGGCCAGCAACGGCACATAGTCCGGATCCGGCACGCCGTGCGGATATCCGGCGCGCAGCCACGCGACGATTCTGGTGAGGAGATCGGATAGAGCCATAGGGGGTATCAGGCGTCGGAGGGGTGCGCCAGCGGCCACCCCACGGCGGCGAGCCGGGCCGCGACCCGATTCACATCATCCTCGCCCGGCTTCTCGTGCGCGAGTTTGCCGATTGCGTCCTGGACCTGCCCGCGGTCGATCACGCCATCGGTATCCGCTGCGATCAACTGTTCGACAACCTCACCGACCTCGTCCTCGGTCAGCTTGCGGTGCAGCACGGCGAACAATGCGACGTAGTCCTCGGGTGGGACGCCGCGCGGATACCCGGCACGCAGCCAGTTCAGAACCGATCCGAGGATGGATGCTTTGGATGTCATGAGTTCATTTCTTGGGAGGTTTAGCGCCGAACAGCTGGATGTCGAAGGTGTGGCTGATGAAATCCTTTGCGATATAAAGGATCCCGAGAACCACCGCGACGATGACAATCGCGAAGCAGAGGTAGGCGAGGACTTGCGCGACTTGGTTGCGCGTACCGGCGCCGGCGCCGTCAGCGGTGGCGGGCTCCATCGACCAGAGCCGGATCCCGGTCGCGAAGATCACCGGTAGTCCGGTCCCCAGCAGAACGGCGATCAGAGTAACCTCGCCCAGCGACTTGGCGATAGCGGTGAACGTATCCATGAATCCAACCTCCTCAGACCGACGCGCCGGCCTTGGCCTCGACGTTGGACGCAGGCGCGAGCCCACCCTCCCATTCGTCATTGACATTGCTGGTGTCGACCGGATTGCGCCGCGACCGCAGGTACATGTAGGCCGACATCGCGATCAGAATCGCGAAGTCGATGAGCACGCCGCCCAAGCCGCCGACCAGATCGGCGATCCACCAGCACACCGCGCCGACCAGACCCGCGAGCGGGAGCGTGAACAGCCACGCGACAACCATCCGGCCCATAACACCCCAGCGCACCTCCGCGCCCGGCTTGCCGAGCCCGGTGCCGAGGATCGAACCGGTCGCGGTCTGCGTCGTCGAGAGCGGAAGTCCGAACTGCGCGGACGTGAGAATAATTGCAGCCGAGGATGATTCGGCCGCGAACCCCTGCGGCGGATCGAGTTCGACCAAACCCTTGCCGAGGGTGCGGATAATACGCCAGCCGCCGAGGTAGGTGCCCGCGGCGATCGCCACCGCACAACAGATCTTGACCCACAGTGGAATCGAATCGCTATTGGTGAACGTGCCATGCGCGACGAGCGCCATGAAGATGACGCCCATCGTCTTCTGCGCGTCATTCGTACCGTGCGCGAGCGAGACGAGCGCGGCGGATCCGATCTGCCCCCAACGGAACCCGTCGTTGACCTTCTTCTCGACCGATCGACGCGTAAGCCGGTAGACCAGGAATGTGCCGAGCCCGGCCACGAGTGCGGCGACGAACGGCGCCAACAGCGCGGGCACCAGGATCTTGCTGATCAGACCCGTCTTCTCATTCCCGGTCCAGATCACGCCACTGGTGCCGAGCGCAGCCACCGCCGCACCGATGAGACCGCCGAACAGCGCATGCGAGGAACTCGACGGAATACCGAACAGCCAGGTGAACAGATTCCAGAGAATCCCACCGACCAGACCGGCGAACACAATGTGCAGCAACTCCATGTGGTGCACATTGCCGATATTCAGCAGACCACCCGACACCGTCTTGGCAACCTCGACCGACAGGAAGGCTCCGACCAGGTTGAGTACGGCAGACATACCAACCGCTACCCGTGGACTGAGCGCACCGGTAGCGATCGAAGTCGCCATGGCATTGGCGGTATCGTGAAACCCGTTGGTGAAATCGAAGGCCAATGCGGTCACTATCACGATCAAAAGCACAATCAGTTCAGCGCTCACCCAGCCATTTTCATGCGCGCGTAGCCCGCCTGCTACAGCAGGACGATCTGTTCACCCACTATTTAGCCGACCACAAGAAGCCGGACAGGTGCCACCACCGATCGGGCCGTCGGCGGGTACGCGACCACGACGACGAGTTCGCCTGCCTCGGCGTGCCGGACGACAGGTGCCATGCGCCGTCCTCGAAGCCACCACTGTTCCGCTGCCCGAACAGGACTTGGCTGCGGCGGAGCGGCTGTCGTGTACGACGCCGATCACGTTGCGTCGCAACGCCGCGTCGTCGCACAGTGGAAAACGACCCGGGATCCGACGTCGGAATGCGCACATGTGGCTATCGTGTGACGTCGCCCCAGATCAGTTTGGCGAGTTGGTCGCGGTCGGCGGCGTCGAGTTTGGTGCAGGCCCGGTAGATGTGGCCTTCGACGGTGCGTACCGAGACGAACAGCCGCTCGGCGATCTGGCGATTGGACAACCCGCGCGCGATGAGGGCGGTGATCTCGCGTTCGCGGTCGGTGATCGGCAAGGGGTGGGCAGCGGATGCGATGGCGGGGGTGGTCGCTCCGTCGCACCGGGCGGCGAGGTCGAGGGCGCGGGCCGCGGCTTGGGCGCTGAGCCGGCGTTGGCCTGCGTGGTCATGGATCGGTACCGCTTGGGCGGCGGCGTCGGCGGCTGCCAGTAGCAGTCCAGCGCTTTCGAATTCGACACTTACCGCGGAAAGCGCTTGTGTGTCGGAGTTTTCGAAGGCGGCGGCGTGGCGGGCATAGATCGCCACTACCGGCCCTTGCACGCGGTCGGCCAGTGCCGCCAGCCGCGCCGCGAGGGTTCGGTCGCCGAATCGGGTGGCGTGATGCAGGGCTTCGGCTTCCAATGCGTACTGGCCCGCGGTGTGGGCGATGGCTGCTGCCCGGCGAGCGAGTTCGACCGCGGAATGCTGACTGCCGGAGCCCGCCGCCAGCCATGCGCGGGCGATCATGCGTTGCGGTTCATGCAGGGCCAGGTGCGGTCCGGTGTATTCTTCGGCCTCGCCGAGGGCCCGTTCGGCTTGTTGGGAGTCGCCAAGTGCCGCATAGGCGCGGGCCAGAATCAGTTGCGCAGGTAGTTTCCAGGGCAGTGAGGTTTCGGCGTTGAGTGCGGCGAGGGCTTGTTCGAATGAGGTGATCGCCTCGCGGAAGCGGCCACGGTAGGTGGCGACGACACCGCCCGCGATTTTGGCGATTGCCCAGCCGAGAAACTGTGCGGCGGAGGAGAACTCGCTGTATTCGGTGGCCCGCTGATCGGCGAGGTCGAGTTCGCCGATGATCGTCAGTGACAGTACGTCGCCATAGCGCACCATGACCCGGATCATGCCGTCGGTGTTTTTCTGCTGCGCCCGGCTGCGGGCCGCGAACGGTGCGAAGTCGGCGCCGCGACCGGCGACAGGCATCGCCAGGCCGAGGGCGAACGCGGCCCAGTCGACAGCTTGTTTCGGGGAACTCGCATCGGCGAGAACGGATTCGGCGCCCTGGATGCCGACAGCGATCTTGTTCTCGTGTATCGCCATTGTCGCGTTCACGGCATCGATGATGAGGCGCAGCGCGGGATGCTCGACGCGGTTGCCGAGCAGGTCCATTATTTCATGGCCGCGTTCGACATCGCCCACACACCAGAACAGCAGGCTGGCCCGCGGAACACCCCATTGCACGAGTTGAAGTTGATCGAGGCGGTCGGGATCGAAGTCGGCGAGGATCTTGTCGGCTTCCTGCGGTCGGCCCTGCCACAGCAGGGCGCGGGAGAGTACTTCGGCCGCGGGCAGCCCGCCGTCGCGCTCGCACGCGGCACGCGCGAGGCGTTCGCCCAGCGGCAGATTGGACAGGGCGACAGCGTCTTTGGCGGCGGTGATCAACAGATCGTTGTCGATGGGCTGGGCGCTGTCGATGCACAGTTGTGCCAGTCTGATGCGATGGGCAGCGGTGCTCAGATCCTGCTTGCGCAGCCGCTCGACGATGCGACCCCGCCGTTTGCGCGCAGCGGCGGTGCCGATTCGGCGGCGCACCACGTCGCCGAGCAGCGGGTGGCTGAAGCAGGCGCTGACAGACCAGCCGTCGCGGCTGGTGCGTATCAAGCCGGAGATCTCGGCGGCGTCCACGGCGTCCTCGCCGACGAGGTCTGTGAGTACGTCGATGTCGAGTGGCTCGTAGAGGGCCAGCATCTTCAAGGTCTCCAGGGCAGGCTCGCCCACCCGGGCGAGCCTGCCGTCGAGCAGAGCCACGAGTCCGGCGGGCACCGCGGCGGGTCCGCGTAGTTGCCAGACCCCGTTGACTTCGGTCAGGGTGCCCGCCTCGACGGCGCCTTCGACCATATTGCGCAGGAAGAGGGGGTTTCCGCCCGACGACTCCCACATGACGTCGGCGCTGAGGCCTTCCAGCGTGCCGCTCAAGACGGTCTCGACGAGAGCGACGCACTGCCGTTTCGTCAGTGGTTCCAGTTCGACGCGTTCGAGGTAGCCGTCCTTCCACAGGGAAGTGACCGCATCGGGAACGGGTTCGCCGGAGCGGACGGTGGCCACGATGGGAGCGGCGCGGTCGACGGCGATCTGGTGCAGCAGAGTCGCGGAGAGCCGGTCGAGCAGATACGCGTCGTCGACGCCGATCACGGTGTTTTGTTGGACGAGTAGGTTTTCCCTGGCCGAGCTGAGCAGCGCGATGGGATCGCGAGACGCGGTCGGGGCGACCCACGGCGCGAATACACCCAGGGGAATAGCCTGGGACGACTCGGTACAAGCCGCCCACCGGACGGGGGTGCCCAGTGCCGAGGTCACGAGTCGGGCGAGGGTGGTCTTGCCGACCCCGGCGGCGCCGACGAGTACAACACCGCCGACATCGCCGCTCGTCAACGCCGTGCGAACGGCCTCGTATTCGACGGGACGATCGAGCAGTTGCCAGCGCTCCCCCATGAGCAACCATTCTAGATCTTGCCCGCCGGTGCCGCGACAGGTTTCGCCGGCCAGCGCACTGCCTCGGTACCAGACCGGACTCCTGCCACCGATTGCGCAGGTGGCGCGGTGGTTATTGCGGAAGTTGGTCGGGGGTGGGTTCGAGGCGGGGGGCGTTGTTGACGTTGTGACGGTAGTTGCTGGATGCTTCGTACACGCGCTGCTTGAGCCGGTTGATCGATCCCAGTGGCCGGTGGGCATCCAGACCACGCCAGGAATTGAACGACAACACGTCGTCACCGAAGGCGCGCCGTTGCGGGGTATAGGGGTCCTGGCGGTCGAAGCGTATGGTCGCCACCGTCCGGTGCGGCGATTCGGCTTCGGGCCATTCCACGGTGGCGTCCTCGATCGGCATGGTGTCGAGATCGGTGCACAACTGCACGCGCAGCTCGTATTCGGCACTGTGGCAGGCGAAGAAGTCGACGACCATTTCCTGGTGAGCGTTGATGCCTGCGTCGTGGCCCACCGGTTGACCAGTCAGAGCGCTGACTTCCGGCGAAACCGGGGTGTAGAGGATCTTGGCGATGTAGTCGCCGTAGCGCAGGGGTGCCGAGGAATAGAACGTTTCGCCCAGGATGTGGGTGTTGGGCCGGACGAACACGCCCAGGTTGGGTGGCAGGGGACGTCCGATACGTCGCAACACGTGCGCGTCGAGCGCGGAAAGGACGGTACTGCCCGTGTGCAGGACCGGATCGGGCAACCGGGCCAGCACCCATGCGGTGGGCATGCCCTGGGTGTAGTAGGCGTGCGCGTCGGCGAACAGGAATTCACGGTGGGTGACCATGATGAAGTCCTGGGTGCTGGCCTGGTCGCCGGGCAGTGCGCGCGGGCCGTCCACGCCGAGCACCTTGATTCCCAGCCCGCGCACGCCGCGCAGCTGGTCGCTGCGGATTACGCCGGAGGTAGTCGACAGCCGGGCGACGACCGGATAGGTCGCCGGGGTGGCGAACAAGCCCTGGGCCAGTTCGGGCGGCAGGCCGGGGTGAACGGTGAGTTCACCGCGCAGAATGCCGTGACTCTTGGCGTGCGCGTCGCGCAGTCCGTGCTTGTGCATGCGATAGGCGCGTTCGTTGTTGGTGCGCAGCACCGCGATGATCCTATCGATGTCGCGCTCTTCGTCGGGTCGCGGCCGTTCGAGGTCATCGCGGTAGCGAAGATAGGAGCGGATGGTCGTGCGTGGTGCGGTCAGGTCGGTCATCGCGTTCGTTTCCTTTCCGGCTCACGCGGCGCGGGCGATGCTGCGCCACGGAGCGAACGGGTTGGCCACACCATCGAGCGCGGGCGCCAAAGTGGGAAAGTGACGCAGCAGGACGCTGCGCATGGTGTTGTCGCGTACCCACGCCATGCCGGCCTCGGTGTAGATCTCCGGACGGAAGTCGGTGGTGAAGAATCGGTCACCCGACAACCGCCGCGAGGCCATCAGTACGAACACGCGGAATGCGGTGTCACTGAAGCCGAATCCGGGTGGTTTGGGCTCGGCGTAGAGACCGACCATGAGATCGACATCTTCCACATCGCCGTAGACCTGCTCGAGTTCACGCGCCCACACCGCGTTGTCGGTCAACTCGTCGAACGAGGTGGCAGGTGGCAGGCGCAGTTGGCGGCGGAACTCGTTGTAGCGCGGTACTCCTCGTTCACGGACCCGCAGGATGTCCACGGTCGCGAGATCCATCAGCGGGTGGCCGGGGCGGGCGAGTTTCTGCAGGTGGACTGGATAGTTGTGCAGGGTCAGCGCACCGGGATTGGCGCGGCCGAACGAGTAGAACAATGCGTCCATCGGTGTCTCGGCCAGTCGCTCGCGGATGTGGGCGACCCCCAGATCGGGTAGCTGATGCTCGGCGACGATACTGTCGTCGGCCAGGCTGCGGACCACGAAGTCGTCGGGGATCAGGGGATGCATCCGATACACGGCGACGAACTCCTCGGTCAGCGAATACGGGACGCCATGGTCGTCGGTGGCGGATCCGGGTATTCCGCACAACACTTCGTTGCCGCTGATGCGACCGAACCGGCGAGCGATCCGCTCCCCGAGGACGCCGAACCAATTGGCTCGCATGGCGGCGACAGTGGTGGGGTGGGCGATGATGGCTGGTGTCCAGTCGACGGTGTGGATCTTGGCGATCAATGCGGAGTTGACCAGACGGGCGGTGTCATAAAGCTGCTCGTCGCTCATATCGGGGTAACGGCGGCCCAGGCGCTCGCAGATCGCGTTGTGTTCGCGCATGAACAGCGAATGCAACAGAGCGAGTCCGACCCAGGCGTTGGCCGCTGGGCCGGACAGGTCCAGCAGCCCTTCCACATCCAGCGGCGGTAGTCCCGATTCGTCGACCTGGAGCCGCCCCTTCTCCCTGGTCCGTAGCGCTGCGGCGAATTTCGGTGTGCTGCCGTAGATCTGGGAGGCATCCCACCAGTGGGATTCCTGGGTCGTGTAAGTCGGAGGGCCGCCGGATTCGGGGCTGGGGACCGTGGGGGTGCGCGGGATCGTCATGGGCGGCACCGGCCACGGATCCAGGCCGGTCAGCGGAATCGTCCAGGGCTCGGTATCGCTGTCACCGTGGCTGAGCCAATCGTGGACCTCGAACTGAATCCAGGCCGCCGCCAGCAGATTCAACGTGGTCGCCGGCTGAAATCGGTCGCGGGTCAACAGATCCCGACTGATGAGCCGCGGGTTGGGTGCCATTATCCGGTCGGCATCCTCCGGATAGGTGTACTCCAGCGGGACGTTGCGACCGAACCGGCAGCCGACCGACCCCGCGCGGGGCTCGGCGAGAGTGTTGTAGGTCCCGTCGACGGTTCGTGCGCGCAGGTGCTCGCCGACAGCAGACCCGTCGGCCGGCAACGGTCCGTCCGGATGAGGACCGGTGTCGAAGAGATTCTGGGCGCGCAGGCGGCTGCGCAAGCCGACGAGGACGGCCAACCCCAGCGGCGTGGGCAATCTGAACCAGCCCACACCGCGATCGAGCGTCTCGGCGACCGCGACCAACAGCCGGGTGACGGGCGGCAGGCGACGCGACGACGGTCGCGGCGGTGGAATTGTCGACTTTTCGCTGACCATGACGAACCTCCACGTGGCTGGCGCGAGCTGCGACGCGCCAAGATCGAATTCGAATGCCAGTCTCCGGGGCGACCGGACACCAGTCGCGAGTAGTCGACTACGCCAAACCCGATCCCCGCAGCAGAAGTGCCGATCCTTAATGCCCGCGACACTTTTCTGTAGCTACGCCTACCGCCGACGAGGCGTTCGGTTCCGAGCAATCCGGCTCTTACTTCCCCGTACGCGGCAGCGGATACCGACGCACGCAATCGGGTAGCGCGGTACGCGCGCCGACCGGCCCCGGTTGGACGACGCTGTCTTGGATGGTGCTGCCGGAAAGCGGGAGGATCCGCGGCAATTGCGAGAAAGGGGCCCTCGAGTGATCACTCCGATCGAAATCAAGGTCAACCTCGACGGCGACGTCGCGGCGGCACTGACCCGGCTGGAGTGCACGGGACAGCCGGCGATCGACCGTCGCATCTGGTTCGCCGAGCCCCGTCCCAACGGGTTCCACCCTGCGCCGACACTGCTGTCGAGCCGAATCGCCATCCGGCTACGCAGCGGCGAGACCGACGACCTGACCGTCAAACTGCGTCCCTGCCTGCCATCGCAATTGGTCGGCAGATGGACCACCTCCTTCACCGACGATGCACTGCGGTACCGCATCGAAGAAGACTGGAACGCGCAACGCCGCGTCCTGTCCGCCTCGGCAGTCAGTGACCGACCGGCCGGATCACTGCGCGAGGCGACAGTGCTCGGCGCCGACGTCAACACCGTCCTGGACACCGCCCAACGCCAACTCCTGGTGAGCTGCACACCTCCGGGGGTAGCGGTCGACCACCTCCTGGCCATGGGCCCCATCGCGTCGACCAAATGGACGAAGGTGCGCGTGGGCGATCTGCACGTCGATGCCGAACGCTGGACCATCGCCGACCTCGACCTGCTCGAACTGTCCCTGAGAGTCACTCCCGAACACGGTGAGTCACACGCCGAGGTGCGAAACCGCGCCCTTCACCGGCAACGCAAATTCGAGGCCGCAGTACGTCGATGTGGTCTGCACATCGCGACCGGCGAAACCAAGACCGAGCAGGTGCTCGCCGCATTGACCGCGCGATCGATCCCCCAGTGATTTCCGCTCTGGAACTGGAATAGGGTGGTCCGTCGAGTGGCGCGCCGCTTCGGGCGCCGATCCGTCAGCAGGTGGCGGGTGCGGGCTCCCCGAGAATCCGGGCGTTCAGCCAGGCCAGCACCCCCGGGGCACCGATCACTGCGGCCGACAGATGCTCGACCGCGGGCACTTGCAGCGTCTGCACCTGTACCCCGGCCGCGCACCAGCGGCTGTCGACATGGTCGATCGCTTCGATCGGAATCAGGGGGTCGGTCGGCGAATGCCATTCGAACACCGGTATTTCCGGCGCCCGATCGTAGAATTCCAGACTGTTCTCCCGCAGCACCGTTCGAGCTTCCGGGAGGGCAGCAGTCGGGGTGCTGGCGAGGTATTCGCGGGCGCTGCCGCCGACACCGGTGACGAGGATCTGGTTGGTGCAACTGTTGGCCATGGCGTCCCGGACTGTCAACCCGCGCTTGTTGAGATACCTGCTGACCGGCATCCGCTGCGGGTACTCCCGCTCCAGGCCGATCGCCGCCGCCATGGCCAGCCCGAAGGCCGGATGCGTCTCCATGCCCACCGCCTCCGCCATTATCTCCATGTTCATCGGAGCGCCGCCGATGGCAGCGCCCGCAAGCTCCAGTTCCGGTGCGTACGACGGCTGCAGCGCAGCTGCCCATCCGGTGGCCATGCCGCCGCCGGAGTAACCGGCCAGCACGACCCGGCTGTGCTGCACGGCGAGTTCGGGCAGCCGTTTCACCGCGCGGATACCGTCCAATACGATCTGGCCGCCCAAACGCGCAGCGCCGAAAGCGAAGTTCGGGCCGAGATGATCCGGCAGCGCGACGCTCCAGCCCTGCGCCAGCGCCGTGTTCAAAATCGACGCCGTCGTCACCAGATTCGGATCGCCGGTGTACAGCTGGTGCGATACCGCGCACGCGGTGCCGAGCGCATTGATGAAGTGCTGATACGACAGCAGCGGCCCATCTGGCTGATGACCGATGGGGGTGAGGATCGTGGTGGTCGCCGCGATCGGCGCGCCCTGAGAGTTGGTGGACCGGAACGAGACCAGCGTGACGGTGGCGCCGGGAAAGAGGATCACGGGCGGCAGCGCCCGCACGTCCAGCACATCACCAGGCCGGTGCGCCGCCAGATCCGCCGGTGCTGCGAAGAACGGGTCCGGATCGGGCTGCGGATACAACGGTTCTGCGGTTGCCGTCGTCGCCAGCAGCAGCCCGAGTGCCACGCTACCCAGCGCACTCAGGATTCGTAGTGAACCACCGCGCCTGCTGCGGAGAAAGCGAAGAAACCGACGAGTCACGACCATGACCTCCACGGGTAGTTCACGGCATTCGTTTGACCAGCAAGTCCGAGCTCACATGCAACCTTATTGGCAAACTTTCAGCGATACGCTGAAAGTAGCCGGTGCGCTGGGAAAATAGCATCGGAAACTCGATACAGACAAATCTCAGCGTCGATGCAGCGGACGCGTCGGGCTCGTGGACCGCTAGAGCCGTTCGGACAGCCGAGACCTTCGAGACCTTTGAGATCGATCCATCGCCGTCGGCACACGCCGGAAGTCGGGGGCATCGCCGTGCTGATGGCTCGGGTGCCATGGTGGTCGAGGAATTAGTTGAGTACACAAGCGCGCCAACGCAATTCTGTGCCGTGCTCACCGAACTCGGTGTCCGGATCGCGTTCGCCATCGGTGGGAAGGGTCGGGCGATGGTCCTGAACGAGTATTGGAATACCGCCTGACCAAGAAAATCAACTGCTCGGAATTTGCGTGAACCGATGATCTGCCACCCCGTACCGCGGTCGACCGTGCACACCGATGCCCGCACATCCCCGGGAAGTGCAACGAGCGCCGGAGCATTCTACGAGCCGGACGTGCACCTCCGAATCAACCTGCACGGAGTGATCTTGGACTTCATAGCGCGGACCAGCGCCGCCGAGCAGTTCATCGAGGACCACAAGACCCACCACTATGTCGACGCTGTTTCGGTGGTCCCGGACGACGCGCGCGGCCTCCCACGGCTGCCCAACGAGGAGTTATATGTCGGGCCGTAGAACCGGCTGGCCCACGGGCCCCTGTTCGGTATGGTTGCCGGACCGACCTGATCGATCGCACGTCGGCCCCGGGGGTCAGCAAGGAGTTCACCGTGGTTACGCCACATCAACCCGAATCGTTTCCACCTCAAGGGAATTACCCTGATCCGCAGGGGTACCCGTATCCGCAGCAGCGGCCGGAGTATCCGCCGCCCGGGTTCGGTGCACCGCCGCGGGCGGGCGCCTCACCGCTGGACTGGGTCACCGCGGGGCTGCTAGTACTGTCCGCGATTCTGATGGGAATCTGGGAATTCACCAACGACTTCCTCGATTTCGGTGACCATATCCCCTTCCTGCTCACCGCCGCGATCGCCGTGGTGGCGGCCGTTATCCTGGTGACCGGCGCCGGTGCCGAGAACGGCGCTTTCCGTGCACTCGCCGCCGTCGCCGCGGGTGCGCGCTTCGCCCCGGCTTTCTCATTCGTGGTCAGCATCGCGCAGCACGCGGAATACGCCGGGGCCAAAGATTTCGCCCTCGGCATCCCGGCCGCGCTACTCGCCCTGGGCGCGTCGGTGACGGCAATCATCGCGTCGGCCCGATCGTCTGCGCCGCGCACCCCGACCCCGCCGCACCCACCGCAGTGGCAGCAACCACCGGCCCAATACCCGCAGCACCAGTACCCACCGCACTCCTCCTGGCCGCCGAGATAGTCCTTCCCAGAAGCCGATTCGACGCCCATCTCCGGAGTCGGTTCCGATTACGAGATTCACCAACACGCCGAATGCTCGCGCGCTCTCAGCGATCCCGTAGCGCGCGAACTCGCTGACGCGCCGGCGCGCGACTGCGCCGAGCGGGCCGTGGTGCGATTCCAATCGCCCGCGCGCGCATGCGATTTAGCCCGTGTCGTCTGTTCTATGTCATGGCAGTACGCCGTGTGGGGATTGGTGGGCTCTGCCGCCAACAGCGGTGTTGTCTTCCTGGAAGCCAGCCGCCGCGCGAAAGGATGGCCGTGGGTTCGTCCTCGCGGACCGGGTGGCGGGTTTATCTGGTGTCGATACTCATCCAGCGCCAGCAGTAGCCAGTTTCGCGGACGGCGGACGCTGTCCGTCGTTTGACCACGAATCGTCCTGATGCGCACCGGGATCCGCGGGCATGGTGCCACAGTCGGCGCTAACCGATCGGTAGCGCCGTCAGGATCGGGTCGTAGGCCCAGTTCAGCATGCGCTCGGCGTCGTTCTTCGCGACGACACCGCTGCCGGGCGAACTGTGCAGGACCACACCGATCAGCGGTATTCCCGCCCGCACCGACTCGAACAGCAGGCAGGCTCCCGCAGCGTCGGTGGATCCGGTTTTGATGCCGACAGTGCCCGGATAGTCGCGCAGCAGCAGGTTCGTGGTCTGCCAGAAGTGATCGCGATTGCCCGGGCCGGCGGGCAGATGATAGCTCCGCGCCCCGGCCACTTCGCGGAACACCGGCAGGCTCATCGCCCGCAGACCAAGAGCCACCAGGTCCGCAGGCGTGGAGTATGTGGAGTCGTCGGTGGGGGCGGGCAGCCCGCTGGGGTCGGTGAATTGCGTACCCGCCAGGCCCATTTGACGCGCGGTGTCGTTCATTTTGGCGATGAAGCCGTCTTGGCCGGGCCCGTAGGCCTCGGCAAGGGTATAGGCGGCGTCACAGCCTGACGGAAGCATCATCGCGTACAGGAGTTGTCGCGTGGCGAGCACCTCGCCGGGGACCAGGCCTGCGCTACTTCCGTCGTACCTGGTGCAGTAGGCAATGCTCTCCTGCGGCACGGTAGTGGTCCGGTCGAGGTCACCGGCATTGATCACGACCAGCGCCGTCATCACCTTCGCGATGCTTGCGATCGGGACCGGCGTGTTCGACTGCCGCGACCACAACATCGTGCCGGTGATTCCGTCTGCGAGCGCTGCGCCCGAGGCCTGCACTCCGTCCGGCTCGGAAGTCAGCCAGGGTAACTGAATATGGGCGTCGCTCGCGGCGGGCGCGGCAGCGACGCCATGACCGGCTGCCACGACCAGCGCCACAGCGACGACATTCTGCAACAATCGGGCAAATTTTGACATGGCCACATTCTGCCGTTCAAACCCGTCGACCAGTGGGATTTCACCGACCGGATTACCCGCTACTCCAGCGACAGCGTACAACTGGCTAATCAGCGACTGCCACCAGGTCACCGTCAGCGCGCGCCGTGATCGACCGATGTCGAACAGCTCGGCCAATCCTGCGGGCCAGGTTGAACGGACCGCGAGCATCGCAATCGATCGCCAGTACCATTCGGAAGTGCCTGACCCGATGCCCGCGTGTTCTCCCGGGGATCGCGCGAGTGTTCGGAAGAATCGGCGTCGTTGTCGATCTTGTTACCGGAAGGTACCCGAAAGCACGAGCATCGATTCGATGGCGGGAGGATGCGTGAACTGGGAAGCATGGCAACGCAGCTGGGATCGCCAGCAGGAGCTGTATATGCCCGATCGCGAGGAGCGATTCCGGGTGATGCTCGAGGTGGTCGAAGCGACAGCCGGAAAGGCACCACGAGTGCTGGATTTGGCGTGTGGGACCGCCAGCATCAGCCGTCGGCTCTTCGCCCAGCTACCGGAGGCGAGTTCGGTTGCGGCGGATAGGGATCCCACCCTGCTCGCGATGGCGAGGGGATCCTTCGACGGGGATGCCCGCATCTCGTTCGTCGTCGCCGACCTGGAGGAACCGGGGTGGACGCGGGCACTGCCGGCCCAGCCGTTCGACGCCGTGCTGACCGCGACATCCACACACTGGATGCAACCCGAGACGTTGGCCCGGCTGTACGCGGACCTGCGGCCGCTCGTGCGCCCGGGTGGGATATTCGTCAACGCCGATCACATGCCCGATCCCCAGACCCCGTTGCTCAACGCCCTCGACGAGATCATTCAAACCGTCCACCAGGAGCGTGCCCGCGCCAAGGGAGCACGCGACTGGGACCAGTGGTGGACCGACGTCGCCGCCGACCCGGTGCTCGCCGACGAATTCGCCGCCAGCCGTGCGATCTTCGAAGGACGGGTCAAGGGAGTGCCGCATCCCCTCGCCTGGCATCGTGCCCGACTGCGCGAGGCCGGATTCGCCGAAACCGGGGTGGCATGGCGATCCATCACCGACGCCGTGGTCGTCGCGATCCGCTGACCACGACGAATGGTTGTCGAATTGTAGATTTCGGCGGCAGGTGGTTACTTACATTGTGGGGAGCTGCTCGCCTTGTACGACTTCGATGTCGAGGTCGAGTTTGACGGTCGTGCCGACGGCGGCCACTCCCGCGCGCACGACGGCGTTGTAGTCGATCGCGAAATCATTGCGGTGCAATAGTGTTTCGGCGTGGAACGCGGCACGCACGCCACCCCACGGATCGGCTCCGAACCCACCGTAGGTCACGTCGAGATCGACCGGGCGACGCTGCCCGTGCAGGGTCAGCTCGCCCGGCATCACCCAGGTGTCACCACCGGTGCGACGAAACCCGCTGCCGGTGAAAGTGATCAGCGGATAGGTGTCGACATCCAAGAAATCCGGGGAACGCAGGTGATTGTCACGCATCGAAGTACCGGTATCGATGCTCGCGGCCTTGATCTCCGCGTGCCCGGTGGACCGCTCGAATGGCTCGGCGATATCGAATCGCCCACTGACCTCCGTGAATCGGGCCTTGATGCTCGCGATACCCAGATGACGCGCGGTTGCGATCACCGTCGAATGCACCGGATCGATCGTCCAGGGTCCCGGCGGCGGAGCCGCCATCGCACCCGCGACCGGCACCAACACCACCTCGCCGAGCACACCCGTCCCCGTCGGAGAGATCTGCACGGTCCGCGCGACCGGTTCGAACCCGACAGCGGTGAGCACCGCGGTATGAACACCCGCGGGCAACAGCTCGGTGCCCACGGCCCCGGTCTCGTCGGCGACGGCGCGGGTGATCTGGCGCCCCCGCATATCCGTCACCGTCAAGATCGCATCCGGTACCGGCCATCCTTGTGCGGTGCACACACGACCGGTCAACCCACTCATCAGTGATCCTCGGGCTCGTAGCCGAGCCGCACATCGTAGGCGACCTCGCCACCGGAAACGGTGACCTGCCCGGTCACCGGCGGATAGCCACGCGCAACGACCGTGTACTGGCCTTCGAGCAGATCGGTCACAACATAATGTCCGTTCTCGTCGGTGCGTGCCGTCGCGGTCACCTCCCCCGCCGCGTCGAGCACACTGACCAGCACATCGGGCACCCGGCCGCCGTCGGCCCACGCGGATCCGGAAAGCACCGCCATCGCGGCCAGCTCGATGTCATGGCGCAACACACCGCTGTCCGGCACCGTCAATGTGGCGGCGCTGGGACGCATATGCTCGGCGACCGCGACCAAGGTATAGGCACCGGATGCCACACCGTGACACACGTAGCTGCCGTCGCCGCCCGTGACAGCCGCTCCGACCACCTCACCACGTAAATCGGTCAAGGTGACGGTCGCACCCGCCAACGGCACACCGTGGCCGGCGGAACGGACCACACCCGACAACTCACCGGAACCCAGCAAGGTCACATCCAGGTGCTGGTGCCGCTGACCGACCGACACATTGACCGCAGCCGGCTGGTGCCCCATCGCCGACACGATCAGCACATGGCCACCCGTCTCCGGTGCGGTGATCGCGTACCCGCCATCAGCGGCACTGCTCGCCCGCGCGACCTGACGGCCACCGTGATCGATCAACGTCAGCACCGCACCCGGCACCGGACGACCGTCCTCACGATGGACACGACCCCCCAACGCCCCACCGGCCAAGTCCGACCCGGACACGGTCGATAGACCGGTCTGTGACGACGAAACGACCCGGTACACACGCCCGTTCTGTTCTACCGGCCCATGCCCGGTGACCGACGCGGCCGGCACCGGTTCGAGCTCGGACAACACCGGCTCGGCGCCCTCCCAGGGTTGGGTTTCGTCCCAGCTCGACTCCGCGAATGCGGCAAGTTCGGCATCCAGTGCCGCCATATCGTCCGCGACGGTTGGATCGTCTTGCGACGCAGACTTTTTCGTTGTCGGGTCGAGGGTCGGATCGATGTCGACCGTGCGGCGCAGGGGACGGTTCGGAAGCAGGATGGTCGCGATGAGGGCGACGGCCGTCGCAGCCGCGGCGATGAGGAAGATCCGGCCGGTGGCATCACCGTAGGCGGCGCGCACGATCGTGGCTATGGGTGCCGGCAATGCGTCGAGATTCAGGCTGCCGCCGCCGGAGGATCCAGTCTGCACACCGAGCCTGGCGAAACCCTGCGCCGAGAGCTCGCTCACTCGGGTGGCCAGTACCGAACCCAGGACCGAGACGCCGATCGCGCCGCCGAAGGTGCGGAAGAAGGCGACGCTGCTCGATGCCGCGCCGATATTGTGCACGCTCACGGTGTTCTGCACGGCCAGCACCAGGTTCTGCATCATCATGCCGACGCCGAGCCCGACAACGGCGATGTAGCTCCCGACCAGCCACAGGTTGGTCGCGTGGTCGATCGTGGACAGCAACGCGAACCCGACCACCAGCAGCGCACCGCCGCTGACGACGAAGCTCTTCCACTTACCGAACCGGGTGATCAGTTGGCCGGACCCGACCGAGGCGGTCAGCATGCCCGCCACCAACGGGATGGTCAGCACACCCGCGACGGTCGGAGAGTATCCGCGCGCGGTCTGGAAGTACTGACCGAGGAAGGTGGTCGCACCGAACATACCGATACCGACCGCGATCGAGGCGATGATCGCCAAACCCGTGGTGCGCTCGGTGACGATGGGCAGCGGGATGATCGGCGACTTGGCGCGGGACTCGACCCACACCGTCGCGATCAGCAACAGCACACCCACACCGACATACAGCGCCGACTCGGCAGAGATCCAGGCGTAGTAGTTCGCCTTCCCGGCGAAGGACACCCAGATCAGCAGCACCGAAACACCGGCGGTCAGCAGGCCCGCACCGAGCCAGTCGATCGACACCTGCTCCTTGCGCTCGGTGGGCAGCCGCAGCGTCCGCTGCAACAGCACCAGCGCGATCACCGCGATGGGCACGCACACGAAAAAGCACCAACGCCAGCCCAGCGGACTGTCGACGATGACGCCACCGAGGATCGGTCCACCCGACATCGATACCGCCATCACCGCACCCATATAGCCCGAGTACCGACCGCGTTCGCGAGGCGCGACGATCGAACCGATGATCGCCACGACCAGGGCGGTCAACCCGCCCATGCCGATGCCCTGGATGACACGCGCGACCAACAGCACCGCCACGTTGTGGGCGAGTCCGGCGACGATCGAGCCGGCGACGAAGATGACGATCGCCGATTGGACCAGCAGCTTCTTATTGAACAGATCGGCGAACTTGCCCCAGATCGGGGTGGACGCGGCATTCGCCAGCAACGCCGTGGTGATGACCCAGGCGTAGGCGGTCTGTGATCCCTGCAGATCACCGATGATCGTCGGTAGCGCCGTCGACACGATCGTGGTACTGAGCAACGCCGTGAACAACGCCGCCAGCAAGCCGGTCAGGGCTTCCAGAATTTGACGATGGGTCATCGCGTCCGGATCGCGGCGCGTCTGCGCATCGACTGAATTAGACATCCACTTCCTGACTCTCTGTCGAAACCGGCTCGTGCTCACCCACCACTGTGTGATGCGCGACCGCGGCCAGTGAATTCCTGAGTTTTTGAACAACCATGGCAGCCTGCTCGGCTTCGTCCTCGCTCCAATCGGCGAGAGCTGCCTGCAATCCCCGTGCCCGCGACACTCGGACCCGCAGCAGCAGATCGCGTCCCTGGTCGGTGATCTGGATGAGAGTGGCCCGGCCGTCGCTGGGATCGGCATGGCGGGCAATATCGCCGGAGCTCACCAGCTCGGCGACGTGCCTGCTCAGCGTCGATGGGGTGATGCACAAGTCCACGGCCAGATCCACCTGCCGGCACGCCCCCTTGGCCTCGAGGGAGCCCAGCACGCCGACACCCCCTGGCAGCAGGTGCCCTTCTTCCGGTTGTGAAAGGGCAGCGCGGATCGCCCGGCCCATGAAATAGAGCTCCTTTATCAGGCCCTGAGCCGTATCGGGTGACACTGCCATGCCCACTCCCAGCACGAGGTTAGTTGCTTGTACTACGCAACTATACATAGTTTACTTGCGCTAAGCAATTAGCTGTGCGCGGCGCGTCGGCTGACGGGGGCAACCCACCCGGACTGACCGCACGAAGGAAGACACCACAACCGCCCTCTCATCCCACGAGAAGGCGTTCGCGATCATCGACTTGCACCGCGAATACCATCCAGCGGCCATATGCCTTGTGGGCGAAGGCATTTGACGCCTTGCGTCAGGGGATCGCGACCCCGCCCCGCACCAGATGCCGCAGTCGACAACGCAGCAGAAAACCCCGCCCACGGCGGCGATACCCACGGAAACACTGATCTTGAATTGTCGGAAGCCAGGGTGCCGAATGGCCGCGAAGCAGCTTCCTAGCGGGCAACGAGCGACGGCCGACCACCGCAGATCTGCACACGCAGGCCGGCGGATCGGGCGAGAACGAGACCGACCAGTGCCGCCGCCACCGCGGAGACCGCCCCACAGGCGAAAAATCCGAACCGGGGGCCGTACCGTTCGGTGAGCCAGCCCACGATCGGGCCGCCGATCGGGGTACCTCCGGTGAACACCATCATGTACAGCGACATCACCCGCCCCCGCATGGACGGGTCGGTCTCGAGCTGCACCATCGAGTTGCCGGAAGTGTTGAAGGTGAGGCCGAGTAGACCGACCACCGTAAGCATGGCCGTGAAAAGCCAGTAGTCCGGGGCGAAGGCGGTGACCGCCTCCAGCACTCCGAAGCCGATCGCGGTGGCGACCAGCATCCGCATCCGCACCCGTCCGCGCCGGCTCGCCAGGAGCGCGCCGACGAGCGATCCCGCGGCCAGTGCGGTGTTGAGCAGGCCGTATTTTCCGGCGTCGACATCGAAGACGTGGTAGGCGTAACCCGACAGCACGGTGGGAAAGTTGTAGCCGAAGGTCCCGATGAAGCCCACCATCACGATCGGCCAGAGCAATTGCGGATGCGCGCGCACGTAGCGAAGGCCTTCGCGGAGCTGGCCTTTCCGTCTGGGCAAGCGCGGCACCGGCGTCAGCTCTGCTCGTCGCATCGCCAGTAGGCCGCCGATAACGGCCGCGAAGGAGCAAGCGTTGATCACGAAGGCCCAGCCGGATCCGACCGCGGCGATCAGGACTCCCGCCACCGCCGGTCCGACCAGCCGAGCGGCCTGGAAGTTGGCGGAGTTCAGGCTGACGGCGTTGCGCAGCCGCTGGCGGCCGACGATTTCCGGGACGAACGACTGCCGCGTCGGGTTGTCGACCACGGTCACCATGCCCAGAAGCAGCGCCAGCAGGTATACGTGCCAGACCTCGACCCTGTCGGTCAGCGTCAGGACGGCGAGTATCGCGGCGAGCAGCCCCATGGTGGCTTGAGTGATGACCAGCAGGCCCCGCTTGGGGAAGCGGTCGGCGATGACGCCGCCGTAGAGACCGAACAGCAGCATCGGCAGAAACTGCATGGCAGTGGTGATGCCGACGGCGAATGAGCTGCCGGTGAGACCGAGTACCAGCCAGTCCTGGGCGATCCGCTGCATCCAGGTGCCGGTATTCGAAACCACTTGGCCGGCAAAGTAATAGCGGTAATTGGGGACGGTGAGGGAAGCGAACATTCCGCCCGTGCGATATGGCTGCTCCGATGCCGGGTCCGGCAGATCGGACCGAACTGAATCGGTGACGGTGGTGTTCTCGTAGTCGTCGGAGGGGGTCGCGGTCAAGACTGCCTTCCTGCTGGTCAGCTCCTTGTTCGGTGGAGAAGCAACGTTCGGTTGCTACGGATGGGCCCGGGAGCGGATGCGGCGCGGCGCCCGTGTAAACGACAGCGCGCCCCAAGCCTGGCGAGGGTTCCGGCTACCGCACCACACTGCTTAGCCTATCTAATTAATTATAGGCGCTGGGCTCCGGTGATCTTGCCGACTGGTTGATCAGAGATCCACTGGGCATGCGGGAACGTCTCCGAGATGGGGCGGGTGCTATCGAGTCACAGAGTCAGCTCATGCCGGCGCCGTTGGATGACAAAGGCGTACATGAAGTCGATCATGTTCGAACTCGACGCGAAATCCGCCTCGAAGCTGTCGTTGTCACACCCCGCGCACCCGCGGCACTCAGCGCGCAGTCCGACTATCAACCTACCTCGAGGCGATGTCGCCGACCGATAGCCCGCGCTCCCCCAAGGGAACTCACTTCAGCTGATCCGACCTACAGTGCCTGCCCGCCCGTCGGTGGGTGCCCGCGGTCTAGCAGGATGTCCACGAGTACATCGAGTACAAGGAGAAATCGAAATGGAACGCATCGGCGTGATCGGCGGCGGCACCATGGGTGCCGGTATCGCCGAGGTAGCCGCCCGCACGGGCGGGTCGGTCCTGGTTCTCGAACGCGACACCGAGGCGGCCGAGGCCGCCGTCGGGCGTATCGAGAAGTCCCTTGCCCGCGCGGTGAAGTCCGGGCGGCTCGAACATGCCGCCGCCGACGCCGCCCGCGCCCACATCACGCTCACCACGTCGATCGACGATTTCGCCGACCGCGAGCTGGTCATCGAGGCCGCACCGGAGATCGAATCGCTCAAGGCCGATTTCTTCACCAAGCTCGATGCCATCGTCTCCCCCGAGACCATCCTTGCCACCAATACCTCATCGATCCCGGTCATCCGACTGGCCAACGCCACCGCCGACCCGGGCCGGGTGGTGGGTGTGCACTTCTTCAACCCCGTCCCGGTACTGCCGCTGGTCGAGATCGTCGTGACGCTCAAAACCGAGCGTGCGGTCGTCGACAAGGTAAGCGCCTACGCCCGCGACGTGCTGGGCAAGCGCACCATCGAATCCAAGGACCAGGCCGGCTTCATCGTCAACGCCCTGCTGATCCCCTACCTGTGCAACGCGATCCGCATGTTCGAAACCGGCTTCGCCAGCGCCGAGGACATCGACGAAGGCATGGTCAGCGGCTGTGCCCACCCGATGGGTCCGCTGCGCCTGACCGACACCGTCGGCCTGGATGTCACCCTCGCCGTCGCCGAGTCCCTCTACGCCGAGTTCGGCGAACCCCAGTACGCACCACCGGTGCTGCTGCGCCGCATGGTCGACGCCGGATACCTGGGCCGCAAGACCGGCCGCGGCTTCTACACCTACTGATCCGTCATGGAACCGGCCGCCCACGCCGAGTCCGGGCGGCCACCACCGACGCAATCCGCTGCTCGATGGCGAGAAGTCAACGGCGGTCAACGATTTCGATACCCCACGAAAGACCGACGGTCAGGCTTCGCGGTGCTGGTGTTTGTAGGGGTTGTAGACGGTGTTGTCTCGCCAGCAGCGCCGGAGCACTAAGGCGACCACTCATACGACCGATCGAACCGGTTGCCCAACACCGTGTAAGCCGCCGACCACCCACTGCTGGCCGCGATCTCACACAGCGGGCCGGTCGCGACGAACAAGAATTTCAGATCGGGCAACCGACTCGTGTCACCTCGCCGAATCCGCTCGGAATGGTCGGTGAGATCGCCCACGAGCTCCGCCGCGTCCGCATACCGAGATTGCCAGCTCGTATCCTGCGGCCCGGCCTGCACGATCGCCATCACCTGATCGAGGATGTCGAGTATCTCCGTCGCCGCGGACCTCACTCCGCCAGCATGGCACGTCGGAATCGGGAACCCCCAACTGCGGCAGATTACGCTGTGGCCCAGATCCATTCGAAATCCCCTCGCTCATCACACCCTCTACCAAATCTGGATCCCGCACCTCGATCGGCTGATTCACCATCAGCCCGCCACGGGCTTGCTCGAGCCGGATGCATAGCAATGTGCACGTCCGGTTGCCGACAGACAGGAGTCCAGGCATGACGAGATAGGACATGGTGATGCGACCCAGACATTGCGGCATCCCCTCCCCACCGGGTCAGTACCGGCGCCCGTTGCCGAGGTCAGCAGCGGTGATGCTCGACGGCAGCCGGGATCCGCTGCGGCTCAGAACCTCCGCTCCGCGGCCCGTGATCGACGAGGCTCGGGAACATGGGGTCGGCGAGGACTACACCTATGGCCGACCCGCGCGCCGCGCGGCCGGTGTGCCCGGTGTCATCCTGCCGAGCCTGCGGCGCACGCCACCTCGCGTCAGCGTGATCATCGATACCTCCGGTTCGGTCAGCGACGCCGAACTCGGCAGCGCCCTACTCGAAGTGACCGCCATCTGCCGCGCGGCGGGCGGGCGCCGCGACCTGGTGACCGTGTTCTCCTGCGACGCGGCCGCCCGGGTCGCGCACCCGCTGTGCGCGGCCGAGGGCATACCGCTGGTAGGTGGCGGCGGAACCGACCTACGCACAGGCTTCGCCAAAGCCCTTCGCGCCCAACCCCGCCCGGACGTCATCGTGGTCCTCACCGACGGTCAGACGCCCTGGCCCGAGACCAAGCCGTGTTGCCGCACCGTCGTGGGCCTGTTCCGCCGGGCCCCTGTATGGAGCGAACGCGATCCCGATTACGTTCCGGACACACCACCCGCGTGGGCACGAGTCGTCGAAATCGGCTAGCTGATCACGCGGCGCAGAGGTTCGGCTGCCGAGCGCACAGGTCATCGGAAGTTGGTCGGACACAACCAGATGTGTGCCCGGCCGCGACTGTGATTTATCCCGGATATCCGGTTCAATGACACGTGCTGTGTCGAGACCGCTTAACGTCGCGACGGCACAACAGTTTGGATCGGAAGGTGGCAGCGGGCGTGACAGGTACCCAGGCGAAAATCGATGAACTGGTCAAGATCCTGACGATCGCCGCGGAACCGGCAGGTGAGGCCGGTGTCGCCAAGCGCGAGAAGAAGGGTGTGCCAAGCGTTCGCGAGCGTATGGACATGCTGCTCGACCGCGGGACGTTCATCGAGACCGGTGCATTGGCGCGTCAGCCCGGTCAACCGGATGCTCTTTACGGTGACGGGCTGGTCACCGGTCGCGGGCTGATCGGGGGCCGTCCGGTGGTGGTGATCGCCCACGATCAGACCGTGTACGGCGGGTCGGTCGGTATCACCTCCGCCCGCAAGTTCATGCGGGCGCTGCAACTCGCGTTCGACAACGCGTGCCCGGTGGTCACGATCAATGATTCCGGCGGTGCGCGTATCCAGGACGCGGTGGGTTCGATCGCTTCGTTCGGTGATATTTCCCGGGTGCTGGAGAAACTGTCCGGGTATGTGCCACAGGTGTCGATCATCCTCGGCAAGTGCGCCGCCGGTTCGGTGTACGGGCCGATCAACACCGACGTGCTCGTCGGCACCCGGGATTCCTACATGTTCGTCACCGGGCCGGAAGTGATCAAAGCCGTCAACGGTGAGGACATCACCGCCGAGGAACTCGGTGGCGCCGAGGTACAGGCCGAACGCGGCACCCTGCATCACGTGGCAGACACCGAGCAGCAAGCCTACGAGTGGGCGCGCAACTACCTGAGCTACATGCCGACGAGTTGTCTCGAGCAGCCGCCGATCGTGAACCCCGGCATGGAGCCGGAGATCACTGCTGCCGATCGGGAACTCGACACGATCATCCCGGATTCCGATCGCACCGGTTACGACATGCACGAGATTCTGCTACGGATCTTCGACGACGGGGAATTCCACGAGGTCCGTGCCGCGTTCGCCCCGAATCTGATCACCGGGTTCGCCCGTGTCGACGGATATCCGGTCGGCGTGATCGCCAACCAGCCGTTGGTGCTGGGTGGTTCCATCGACGCCGCCTGCTCGGACAAGTCGACCTACTTCATCCGGCTCTGCGACGCGTTCAATATCCCGCTGGTATTCGTCGCCGACACCCCGGGCGTGCTGCCGGGCCTCGAGCAGGAAGCCAATGGCGTGATCATCCGCGGCGGCCGGGTCCCGCGCGCGATCATCGAGGCGACGGTGCCGATCATCAACCTGGTCGTGCGCAAGTCATACGGTGGCGCGTACGGCATGATGGCAGCCCGGCAGGTGGGGGCGGATATCAGTTTGGCCTGGCCGACGGCTCGGATCGCGGTGATCGGTGCCGAAAGCGCGGTCGACCTCATCGGCAAGCGCCAATTGGCGGCGGTGCCGGAGGAGCATCGCGCAGCGGCGCGCGAGTTCATGATCAACCAGTACAACGAGACGATCGCCACCCCGTGGATCGCAGCCGAACGGGGCTACATCGACGCGGTCATCGAACCGGCGCACACCCGTCTGGAGATCCGGCGCGCACTGCACCTGTTGCGCGACAAGCAGCCGGTCAAACCGGAGTTCAACCCGCGCAAACACCCGGTGTACCCGATGTGATCTTTTCCGGTCGCCGAAGCCGTTGGCCGCCAATCGATCTCGCGAATATCCGCGCGCTCGTCCTGCTCACCGGCGAGGCGCAATTTCGCCAATGTCAGGCTGATTCGGTGTGCTTACCATCACAGTCTGTTGCGCTGCGCTCCACGGACGGGCGTTCGACAGAGGTGTACGGGCAACTTACAGTGGTGCGGTGATGTCGACAGCGCAGGTGGTGGGTGCGAGCGGGGCGATACTGTTGGGCGCGATCGCACCTGGTCCGGATTTCGTCATCATGGCGCGCAATTCGATCATCTCAGGACGGCGTGCAGGCCTTGCAACAGGGGCGGGGGCCGCACTGGGAATCTTCGTATGGGCGGTTCTGACCGGGCTCGGGGTCGCTGGGTTGCTCGCTGCTTCAGCGACGGCGTTCACCGTGGTGAAGCTCATCGGCGCAGCGTATCTGGTTTTCCTTGGGCTGCGAGCGTTGCTGGCTGCGCGCCGAGGCGGCTATGCGGTGGACCTCGAGTCGGATACGCCGCGGATATCAACCTATATGGCGTTCCGACAAGGGCTTCTGAACAACCTGCTCAACCCGAAGGCCGCAGTGTTTTATGTGGCACTGTTACCCCAATTCCTTCCGGCCGTGGTAAGCGTGACGGACAGCATTGAGATCGGTGTGACAGCGGCTACGGTGACCGGAGCCTGGTACACAGCCCTTGCACTGGGTATTGGGACACTGCGCCGAGCGTTGACCCGCAACGTGGTGCGGCGGGCGATCGACGCGACGGTCGGCACCGTCATGATCGGGTTGGGAATGCGGATCGCTCTACAGACGAACTGATCCGGGCGGCGTATGCGTTTTGGCAGGCGTATCCGGCCAAGCGGCACAAGGCAATCACCGTTACGATCTGCTCATCTGGGGATGAACCGAGAAGCGAGGTCGGCGAAGTAGCCGCACAAGCCGTCTCCCCATCACGGCCAGTCCGTGACTGCCGTCGTATCGGCACCAGCCCAGAACGTGGACCAGGTCGGGAACGCTTGTGGCAGTGCGGGTTGCGCCGCGCGTTCCCACGAGTTGAAGCCCACCGCCGGTGGCCGCTCCAGCACATCGGCCGCATACCAGTGCAGCTCCTTGCGCCGAGCGAAGAACCACTCGCCGTCCACTTTGGTATACCGGTCGTCGTAGCAGATACCCATGACAACGAAGCGGTCCCCGACCTCGTGTTCAGCCCGGCAGTAGGTCTTCCCGGTCGCCGACGCCTCGTCGACCAGCTCGATACGGTGACCACAGATCTGGTGCAGCGAACGGTAGAACCAGCGTAGGTGCGGTTCGATGTAGCTGCGCAGCGCCTCGCGGCCGCGCCCGTGCCGTCCACAGTCGACATCTGGGGCGAACAGCTCGACCCAGGCGTCGAGGTCTCGGCCATCGACGGCGAGCGCATAGCGGATCGGCAGCTGCCCGATCGCGAGCCGATCCTCCACTGCGGTGAGCCTGCGCTCGAGATCCATGGTCGTTCCTCCTTCAGCCGAGCAGTACACGTCCGCCGTTGAGCATGACGGTCGCTCCGGTCAGGTAGCCCAGGTCATCGCTCGCCAGCGCTGCGATTGCGCGTCCGATGTCCGCCTCGGGATCGCCCATGCGGAGCAGCGGGATCGCGGCCAGGTTGGCGTCGAACCGGTCCGGGTAGGCGTCGCGGTACGCCTCGGCGGCAGGGGTCATCGCGGTGGGGACGACCACGTTCACCCGAATGCCATATGGCCCCCATTCCCTGGCCGCGACCCGGGACAGTCCGCGGATGGCCTCTTTCGCCATCGCGTAGGACCCGAATGTCGTGTCGCCCTGCAACGCAGTGCTCGACCCGAAGTTGATTATTACGCCGCCGCGAACCTTGAGGTGTGGCAGCGCGGCTTGCATCCCGTACAAGGTGCCGAGGGCTCCGGTCCGCCATGCGAGGTCGACGTCCTCATCCGTCGTGTCCTCGAGCTTGCGCTGAACCGAGGACTGGGCGTTGTTGACCAGAACGTCGAGCGCGCCGAAGTGATCCACCGTCGCTGCGACGGCACGCACGACATCGTCCCGGTCGGACACGTCGCCGGCCAGCGGAAGCGCGGACGCGCCGAGCGCCTCCAGCTCCCGGGCAACCGCATCGACTTTGGCGAACGTGCGTCCGACGAGCGCGATCGCCGCGCCCTGCGCAGCCATCGCCCGGGCTATCCCTCGTCCGACGCCCTGCCCCGCACCGGTGACGAGGGCCACCTTGCCTGCCAACCGTCCATCGCTCACTGGCCGTCTCCACCGCTTACTGTCTGCGCCGGCACACCGCATCCGCCCGCGAACAACTCGACTCTGAGATTCTCCAGCGTGGTCTGCATAATGCGGCAGTTTAGCAATATTAATTAGTTGATTCTTGTATTTTGCTGAGTACGTGCGGACCTGAACGTCCGGCGTCCTGGGGACTTGCAGCATCAATGCAATGACATGTCTCATTGTCGAAGGGAAAAAGCATGACAGCGCAGTTGACCGGCAGGGTGGCCGTCGTCACCGGCGGCGGGTCGGGTATCGGGCGCGCGACGGCGTTGCGGTTGGCAGTGGACGGCTCGTTCGTTGTCGTCAACGACCTCGACACCGAACGGGCACAGGAGACCACCGAGCTGATCACGCGCGATGGCGGGAAGGCGGAGACGTGCGCAGGCGACGTCACCGACTCGACACTCGTGGACACGCTCGTCGACCAGACCATGGCCCAGCATGGGCGCCTCGACGTCTTCCACAGCAACGCCGGAACCGGCTTGGCGCACGGCGAACTGACGTCGATCACAAACCAGGGCTGGCGCGCTGAAGTCGAGCTCAACCTCAACTCCATGTTCTACTGCGTGCGCGCGGCACTGCGCGTCATGTCCGCTGCCGGTGGCGGCTCGATCATCTGCACTTCGTCCGCCGCGGCACTGGGCGCGGTCCCCGGAACCGGACCCTACGGGGCGGCCAAGGCCGCGATCCTGCAACTTGTTCGCTCCGCGGCCGTCGAGTACGGCGGCACCGGCGTACGCGTCAACGCGGTGATCCCGGGCGCGGTGAAGACCCCGGCTTTCCAGCACTACATCGGCAGCGACGAACGGCTCGCGGCCTACGAGCGGCAGATCCCACTGGGCCGCGCCTGCGTACCCGAAGATATCGCCGCCGCCGTCGCCTGGCTGGCCTCCGACGAGTCGGCGTGTGTCACCGGCACCACGCTGGTCGTCGACGGCGGCCTCACCGCCAAGCGGGCCGAACCTGTGATCGAGTGACGGGGTCCCACTTGGCTCCGGCGCACCCCTCAGCGGCGGGACGGAGCGTCGACACATAACGGTGACATCGCCCACGTCGTGCTCCCTCGCGGCACCGGGCGGCGCAAGACATATGGTTGACATATTAAACTGAATGAACTGATAATGCGGTGCAGAGCCGCAACCTGTCTGTGCCGAGCTGTGGCTCGCCCGGGGCCGCAACCACCGACAACGCGAGGGAGAGGGAGCTGAGATGCATGTAGGCAACAAGACAGTCGACCCGGTAAAACGGGCAAGGATGGTAGCGCGTGCCTGATCCTGCCGACGAACGTCTCAACGTCCTCGAGCAGGCGGTGCCGGCGGTTGCCGCGACGAAGTGGCTGTCTCGGTCGATCCCCGAGCTGCAGGCACCCTTGCGGTTCACGCCGCTCGGTGGTGGTCACTCCAACATTACGGTCCTCGTGACAGACGCTGTCCAGCGCCGCGTGGTGCTGCGCCGGCCCCCGCTGGGGTCGTTGCCGCGCGGCTCGCACGATGTGCTGCGCGAGGCACGGACAATGGCGGCGGTCAGTGCGGAGGGCATCCCGGCTCCAGGGATCCTCGCCACGTGCGACGACCCTGATGTCATCGGTGCGGTGTTCGTGGTCACCGCGTTCGTGGATGGTGTCGTCGTGGAGAACCCCGCTGACGTTGAGAGACACCTGCCGGAAACCGCACAACGCCGCCGTGCCGCCAACGACCTCGTCGAGCGGCTCGCCGCGCTGCACACCCTCGATCCGCAGGCTGCCGGGCTGGGAGACCTTGTCCGCACCGGTGCCTTCGTCGATCGGCAGCTCCGCCGGTTCGCCGCGATCTGGTCGTCTGACCGCACCCGCGAGCTCCCGTTGATCGACGAGCTACACACTCGGCTGGCGGCGACTCGGCCTCAGGAGCGTTACCGAGCGCTCGTTCACTCCGACTATCGCCTTGCCAACACGATGGTGCAGCCGTCTGGCGAAGTCTCCGCCGTGCTGGATTGGGAACTGGCTGCGGTCGGAGACCCGTTGGCAGATCTGGCTTTCTTCCTCAACAACTGGGAAGAGCCTGACGGAGCGGCCGCCCGGGTGTGGATGGAAACCCCACCCACGTGCGCCGGCGGATTTCCCGACCGCGGGCAGATGATCGAACGGTACGCGCAACTCACCGGCTTCGACATCGATGATCTCGACTACTATCGCGCGTTCTCTTGGTGGCGGATGGCAGTGATCGCCGAAGGCATCAAGAACCGCTACGAGACCGGCGCCATGGCCAAGAGCGTCGATATGGTCCACGTGGCGCGGCGCGTGGAATGGCTCGCGGAACTTGCCGACCACCATCTCCGGGCGTACGGCGCCTGACCGAAGACTCTCGCGACGAGTATGTCGCCACAGCCCCAAACCTAACCCAACAGCGTGGAGGCGCAATGTCGGATCGAAAACTCACTCCTGTCGATGACTATCTCCATCAGGTCGGAACTCAGCAGAACTGGAACGAGAGCCGTTACATCGATTTCCACGACCCTGCGACCGGTACCGGTGGCTGGTTCCGGATCGGCATGCGGCCCAATGAAGGGCACGCGGAGATGTCCGTGAGCATCAATCTCCCCGACGGGCGCCACGCGTTCTTCTTCGAACGCGCGCCAATCGACGGCAACCGACTCGTCGCAGGTGGCCAGGAGTGGACCATCGGGGACCCGTATCGATCGTGCACGGTGTCGTATTCCGGTCCCGTGCTGATTCTCGAGGACGCGTGGGTACTCACCGACCCGAAGAAGGCATTCATGACATCGCCTCGCGAGCACGCGGAAATCAGCCTCCGCGTGCGCACCGAGGGCCTCGAGGCTGTCATGGGCAGCGACCAGGACCACATCGACAAGATCTTCCTTCCTGGCCAGGCCGATTGGCACTACCAGCACCTGTGCTGGGTCAAGGGAACCGTGACCGTGGGCGACCAGACGTTCGAGGTCGACGGGCGCGGCGGCAAGGACCACTCGTGGGGCCCACGCAACTGGCTTGCCAAGATCTACCTGCGCTGGCTGATCGGTACGACGGACGACGACGAGCTGGGTTTCATGCTCGTTCGCGGCGTCGGTCCGACCAAGAAAACCCGCAGCGGCCACGTATGGGAGAAGGGGCAGTTCTTTGTCGTTGACGACTTCGACATGAAGAACACCTACTCGGACACGGCCCCCTACGAGCTCTTGCGTTGCGACCTCGCCATCCGCTCGGGCGACCGAGAATGGACGGTGACCGGTACCCCGGAGGCGTGGGAGCCATTGCGGCACCGCGCCAAGGACGAGAACGGTGACCCCACCATCCTGCGCATCGTCAAGTCACCCACCCGCTGGACGTTCGGCGACGGCCGGCTGGGGGCGGGGATGTGTGAGATCCACGACCGCGTGAACTCGAACGGTGTGCCCGCAGGGATCGAGGACTAGCGTCCGGTCGCGGCGGTCGAGGGGCTCATTCCCCGTCCGCCGCGACCGATTCGCCCGCGACCGCCGGCCGAGGTAACCATCGTCGACGACGCAAACGTCGAGTCGCCGATGCGGGCGGACTCGGCGTACTCCTTTTGCATCGAATAGACCTTCGGCAGACCTTGCCGACCCCCTTCGCAATGCACACGCCTCTGTCGGGTAGCGGCGGCGCATTGCTGCTGAAGGCAACTCCGGCGTCGTCGATCGGGTGGCAGTCATCGTGCTGGCTCTGCCGGCCTCGACGTCACCGCGGATCCTGTTGGCTCGCTTGCGTTTCCAGCCACTGATAGTGCTGTTCGAAGTGGGTCTCGGGCCGTTTGATCATGATCGCGTCGGCTTCGGCCAGGATCGCGCCGGAGCTTTCCAACTCCAACGTGGCCCGCACGAACATTTTGCGGTTCTGCCTACCTTCGATCCATGCTCGGCCGAGCAGCGGCCATCCCACCGGGACCGGCCGGACGAATTTGACCGTGAGCGTCCCCGTGACGCCGAACTCGCGGTTCAGCACCAGCGTGTGTCCCACCAGTTCGTCCATGACACCGGCGGTCCAGCCGCCGTGAGCCACCTGTGGTCCCCCCTCGTGGTCAGAAGAACACACCACCTGGCTGATCACGACGCCGGATTCGTCGAGCCTCTCGCTCTCGACGCCGAAGCGGCACCGATTCAGCCGACGGCAGCCATGACACAAATGCATGCCGCCGGGAGATTCCGGCGAATAGAACGGCGAAGACGGATCGTCCTGATCAAACCTACCGGCGGTCTCGGTGGCATCGACACCTGCTGTGCCCCTAGATGTTTCGACCTCGGTCACGAGGTCCTCCCTTCGACGGCGATACGCTCGACGGCCGCCACCTGCGGCCATCGAGCACAAACGAGATGCGATCCGGATACGAGGCGCGCAGCGCTCGTGCCGCCCTCCGTCAGGCGGCTGCGGCCGGGAAGAGCTCCTCGAAGGTTCCGCGCAGCACACGATCGCGGATCTTGTCCTCGACACTGTCGAAGATCGAGTGCAGCGTCTGCTGGGTGTGCCCGTAGGTGCCTTCCAGGTGCGGGTAGTCATCACCCCACATCACGTTGTTGTAGTTGGTGTCCTCGATGACCTGCACCGCGCTGACGTCGTGCTGGAACGATGCGTACACCTGCTGGCGGATGATCTCACTGGGCAGTCGAGACAGCCGCGGGCGCACGAACATGCCGTGCTGACGGTAGGCCTCGTCCATCCGGTCGCCGATCGCGGGCACCCATCCGGCGCCACCCTCGGCGATGAGGACCTTGAGGTCCGGGTGCCGGTCCAGCGCACCACCGGCCACGAGGTGCGTGACCACCCGCATGCCCGGGTAGGTGGTTTCCATATAGTTCACCACCGCACCACCGGGGCCGCGGTAGACCACATTCTGCGCACCTGTTCCGATGTGGTAGGCGAGCGGAAGGCCGAGTCGCTCGGCGGCGGTCCACAGCGGCTCCCACAGATCCAGGCCCCAGACCCGGTCGTCCTCGATGCCACACGGGAAATACAGCGCCTGGAAACCCATCTCCGCTGCACGCTCCGCCTCGGCCACGGCATTGTCGATATCCATGAGCGGAACAATGGCGGGTGCGAAGATCCGGTCCTGCTCGGACATCACCTCCTCCATGGCCCAGTCGTTCCATGCTCGAGCGACGGCATTCTCCAGCTCGGCATCACGGATGTTGCAGATCCAGAAGCCCATCGACGGGAAGGCGAGCTGGTTACGCACGCCTTCCTGGTCCAGGTCGCGCAGCCGGATCTGAAGATCCTTGAACCCCGGCGGGCGCATGGCGTCCATGAAGTCGTTGAGCTGGCGGTCGATCTGCATACCGTCGATGTAGAGGATCTCGTACTTCTCACCGCGCTCCGAGCGGGGCGCCCGGTCCGCGAGCCGCTTGGGCAAGCGCGAGGTCCACAGGTCCTCCGGCTCCATCAGATGAGAATCGCCGGAGTGCGCCCAGATCTTGTCTTCGCCAGCTTGTTCCTGAACGGCGGGCATCGCCTGTGTCATGTGCCTCTCCTCGTTCGAGTGACTTCCGGGACGAACCGTCCGGCGGCCCGTTCCGCATATGCTTTACACCGTAACGAAAATGGGGCATCTTGTACAGCGCGAGGTCGAGCTCCATGGTGCGAACGACCTCGATGCCGCGTCCGCCGCGGCGGCGATTGCGCACGTCGGCTGCTCGAACGCGATGCGGCAGACCACATTGCGCCGCACATCTGTGGCGAAGGGCATCGGCGCGACGACAATGCAGGCCATCGCGATGCGCGCTCGCCACAGCGATCTGTTGCTCAGCGATCCGGCGCTCGCTCACGAGCGGCTGTCGGAGCGACTCGGAATCTTATCGCCATGACCGATACCGGCCCGCCGCCGGCAATCCGATCGGTCCGCGCGGCCGACTACACTGTGCTGGTGGAATCGAGCGACCGTGTGGCGGCCGTCGATCGGGCGCCCACGGCGTCGCGGCGGCCAAGGGGCCGGCCTCCGTCGCTGACCGAGGATCAGATCGTGGACGCCGCGCTGCAGATCATTCGCGCCCACGGCCTCGACGCGCTGTCGATGCGGCGGCTGTCCCAGCAGCTCGGTCGTTCGCAGATGGCTGCCTACTCCTACGTCACGGACAAACAGGAACTGCTCGATCTTGTTGCGCGCCGCACTCTCGCCGATGTGGACATCCCGGCCACCGGTGCTGGTGCCTGGGATGCCCAGCTTCGCCAGCTCATCGATTCCATCGATGAGCAACTGCGGCAGCATCCCGGAATCGCCGGGTTACTGCTGCAGCGAATGCTGCACACCGACCGACGCTTGGTCGATGCCCTCATGCAGATCATGGTCGATGCCGGACTACGCGAGAAGCAGGTGCTGCTGGCGTACTCGACGATCCACACATACCTGTTCGGTCGATATCAGGTCGCTCTTGCCGATGTACGACGTGACGACACCGACTTACCACCCACCCTCGCCCACGTGCTCCCCCACCTCGACGAGTTGCGCGGCGCCGACTATTACAACTTCGGCATCGACCTGCTCATCGACGGTCTGCGAGCCCGGGTGACGGCGAACTACCGCGAGACGAACACCGAAGGCATTTGACACGGATCGTCACCCGGGGCGGCAGGCCGAGTCGATCCGGCGCCCACCCTCGAGTATCCCCATGCCTCGTCCCAGAACATGAACCCGCGCGCTTGCCAGCCAGATCGATCCCACCAACCACGTCTGGGTGAGCTACAGCAACGACGATCGGGCCTTCGCGGCAGGGCCGGCGTCGCCGAATTACACGGTCGACGCCGGCCGGATCCGGATCGATCAGGTGGGCAGTCCGGGAATCAGCGGTCGATCTGTTGGCGAACATCATCGGGAATCGAGCCCGAGGTGATGTCGTCGCTCTGTCCGAGGTCGGTCGGAAAGATGATGGAGGTGCGGGCGAACTGTCCGCCGTCCGCGGACGAAATGGTCTGCCCGGACATGTAACCCGACTCGTCCGAGGCCAGGAACAACGCAAGATTGGCGTTGTCCCGCAACACCGGCGGACGATCCAGGCGCAGTGGCATGGCCCGGTTGTCCGGATCCCACGGCGACATCTCCTCATAGGATTTGCCCAGCACTTCGGCATTCGACGGAAGGGCGAAGTTCACCGACATACCGTGCGTCGGGCACAGCGCGTTCGCGCGGATCCCGAACTTGCCGAACTCGAGCGCGGCCGCGCGTACCAGACCGTTCACCGCTGCCTTCGAGGCGGTGTACATCGGAAAGCCTGGGTAAGCGGTGAACGAGGCGGCCGAGGAGGTGGCCAGCAGAGCCCCGCCGGACTTGTTGGCGATCATCCACTGGGCGGCGGCTTTCCAGGCCAGGTAGATGCCGGTGGTATTCACCGCGAAGATGTTGTTCCAGTCCTCCAGCGACGAATCCGCCAGCGGCTGCATGCCGAAGCCCGGCTCGGGGATACCGGCATTCGCCCACATGACATCGATCCGGCCGTACGCCGCCACCGCGGCCTCGACCAGTTGATTCATATCAGCTTCGACGCGGACGTCGGCGGCCACCGCGGTTGCGGTCCCGCCTTGCGCCTGGATCTCGCCGGCGACCTTCTCCGCCCGACCCGGCACCACATCACTGACGACCACTCGAGCGCCTTCGGCCGCGAATATCAGCGCACCCTCCCGGCCGAGACCGGAACCCGATCCGGTGATCGCAACTACTTTGTCCCGCATACGCATTCGGTTAACTCCTTGAATCGTGCGGGATCAGTGCGCAGGGCTCGCGACGGACTTGATGCGCAGGTACTCCCGGAACCCTGCAACACCATGCTCGACGCCATCACCGCTGATGCCGTAGCCACCGAAAGGCGCGTCGGGCGAAAGGTAGAAGGAGTTGTTGATGTTGACCGTTCCGGCCTCGAGCTTATGCGCGACCTTCCAGGCGCGCTCCTCGTCGGAGGATTGCACGTAGGCCGACAGTCCGTACCGCGAGTTGTTGGCGATCCGCACGGCCTCGTTGTCGTCACCTTCGTAACGAATTACCGACAGCACCGGACCGAATACCTCGGTCTGGGCGATCTCCGAGTTCTCGTCCACGTCGACCAGCAGGGTGGGCTCGTACCAGAAACCACGCTCGAAGCGGTCACCCCGCTTACCACCGGCCAGCAGCCGCGCACCGTCTGCGACGGCCCGATCGACCAAACCCTCGATCCGCTCGACCTGCTCCGCACGGATGATCGGACCGACCGTGTTCGCCGGATCGGTGGGGTCGCCCCAGGCAAGGTTGGCGATCATCGGCTGCAACCGGGCAAGGACATCGTCGTAGATATCCGCGTGCACCACCATTCGCGTGGCCAGCGCACATCCCTGGCCGCTATTGGACATACACATCATCATGCCCAGGCCACAGGCCATGTCCAGATTCGCATCCGGCAGAACCACATTCGCCGATTTGCCGCCGAGTTCGAGCACACTGTGCCGGATGCCGTTCGCGGCGCGCTCGGCGATCCGCTGGCCCACGCCGGGCGACCCGGTGAAGTGGTACAGGTCGATCCGCTGGTCCGCGGTCATGGCATCGCCGACGATCGCCTTGTCCGCGGAACTGATCGCGTGATAGGCGCCCTTCGGGATATCCGTGGACTCACTCACGATCTGGGCGAGCAGCGCCGCGGTCAACGGCGTGTCCGGCGCGCTCTTCAAGATCACGGCGTTGCCGGTGGCCAATGCGTGGTGCACCTTCCAGATCGCGGTCATGAAGGGTGCGTTCCACGGCGTGATCGCGCCGACAACGCCGTAGGGCTCATAGCAGATCCTGCGCAGGCTGCGGTTGCCGAGGATCTCGAAGGCCGGGAGGTCCTCTTCCCACTGGAACGACGTGATCAGATCGTTGAAGAAGTCCATCCCCTCGACCATCACGTCGACCTGAGTTGCCATGTTCGACACGACGATGCCGCCCTCGGCGGTGAGCAGCGCCTTGATCTCATCCGACCGTGCTCGCAAGCCATCTTGCAGCTGGACCAGGCATTTGCGCCGGAACTCGTGATCGCTCCCCCAGTCGGAGCTGTCCGCGAAGCGCCGAGCCGCGGTGATCGCATCGTCGACGTCCTCGACACCGGCGTCCGCCGCTTGGGCGACCACTGACTCGTCCGCCGGGTTGATCACGTCGTACCGACGTCCGGATCGCGCTTCGCGGAATTCTCCGTCGATGAAAAGCCGACCTTCGAGCGTGGGCATCTTCCGATCTCCTCACATTGTTTTTGATGAATCGAGCAGTCGCGTAAACGGATTCGGTGCGCCCGCAAGGCGCGAGGCAGCGTGGAGGCCATTTAGCCAGGGATCGTCGGACACCGGCAAGTGTGACGCGAATCTCATGAATCATCTAACTGTAAACGTCGCCTACTTGTCAAGGGAGTTCGACTCCCCATCCATAGTTGTGCAACCATTGAGCAATGGGGACAGTCAGCGTCGGACGCAAGCGGCGATCATCCGCAGAGGTCAAGCGGCTCATCGCCGACGCCGCTTCCGCGGAGTTCGCCGAGAACGGCTTCGAGCGAACGACCATCCGGTCGGTGGCACGCCGCGCGAGAGTGACCGAGTCGACGGTGTTCCGCCACTTCGCCTCGAAACCGGAATTGTTCCGCTCGACCGCCGCGGCACCTCTGGTCGAGTTCATGAACAACTTCGCCGACACCCTGGGTGACGACCCACAAACTCCCTGGGATGTCACCGTCCGGTTCGCCGGAGGTTTGTTCGAACTGTGCTCCAGCAATCGCCACATCCTGGTCTCGCTCGCCGCGGGCGTCAGCGGACATGCGATCACAGCCGAAGACTCGCCGCTCGCACCCTGCCTTCACGCCCTGATCGATGGCGTCCACCGCTATAACATGGCGGCGAACGGGAGGCAGGCGTCGAACGACATCCGGACGTCGGTCCGGCTCACAGTGGCGCTCATCCTAGGCGTCGCACTCGCAGGCGACGCACTTTTCCCGTCGGATGCCGAGGAGGCCGAAATCCCTGTGGCACTGGCGCAATACATCCTCTCCGGGTCCGGCTACACCACCGGGCGACAGAGAGCACAGCCGGTCGAATGAAGCAAGACGGCGGTAGGCCGCCAAGTCGCCTCCACGAAAAACCGTTCCGCGCCCACTGGCTCACACTTCAGGAATACAGTAGAATTATATGTCCAATTGATGAGCAGAGGTGCAGAGTTGCAGCCGTCCGTCACCACTTGCGAAGTGCACGAGTTCGACAGGGCCGAATACCGGCCTTCGGTGCGGGACTCCGAGTCGCGGAGGATCCTCACCGCAGCATGGCGTGTGCTCGAGCGGTCACGGTACCGGTCGCTCAAGGTTCGGCAGGTTCTGGCGGCATCCAGCACCTCGGCGGGCCACTTCTATCGCCGGTTCCCCAGTAAAGCCCACCTGCTGTTCGCTCTGCTCGAGGACGAGGTACGACACGTCGACCGACAACTCCAGGACCGGGTAGACCCGACAGCACCGGTATCCGAACAACTGCACACATGGCTGTACTACAACATCGACACCCTGTACGACCAGGCTCGCGCACAACGCACGCGACTCTTCCTTGACCAGGACGTGTTGGACGTGCTCCCCGAACAGGTCACCGTGCTGTACGACATCTTCAACAGCCAGCTGTCCGCGATCATCGAACGCGGAGTGCGCAACGGTGAACTGCGGCCGGGCGCCTCCGAAACCGATGCGCAGCTCGTCGGATACCTTGTGCGCGGCCTGCTGACCAGTGGTGTCAACGAGAGACTTCCTCCCGACAAAGACGCCCTCCTCACCGATGTCCACGCCTTCGTGCTGCGCGCACTCGGCCACCGATAGACCGGTTCATCGAAAGCCATTGCAGGATACCCTTTTTCGAGCCACCCTGACGATCTCAGATGAGGAGAAGCCGTGCCCCCCACCACGTTGGGTGACATCTCTAGAGAACACCGGCGGAGCTATCCCGGCAGCACGGCTGTCGTGGACGATCGGTACCGACTGACCTGGCCCGAATTCGACGACCGGATCAACCGAACCGCCCATGCGTTGCAAGCCGCTGGGGTGGGCGAGCGCGATCGGGTTCTCTGGCTTGGGCAGACCTCGTTCCGGGTCTTCGAACTCCTCGGAGCGTGCGCCAAACTGGGTGCGATGGTGTGCCCGGCGAACTGGCGGCAGTCCGGCGAGGAATTCGCGTTCGTCATCGACGATTTCGACCCGAAGGTCGTGGTGTGGCAGGACGAGGAGATCGGCGACGCCGTCCGTGCGGCCCGGAAACTGACCACGCGCACCTCCATATGGTGGCAGCACGACGCCACCGGCGAAGACAGCTACGAGAGCATCATCGCCGCGCACGGCACCGATGACCCTTGGGGCCCGGTCGACGTCGACCTCCCCGTTCTGGTGATCTACACCGCCGCGATCGGCGGCAGGCCCAACGGATCACTACTGACGCAGCGGAATCTGCTGGCAATGGGAATCGAGGGGTCGTACCTGACCCGCTCCACCAAGGATTCGGTCTTCCTCAATTCCGGCCCGCTGTTCCACATCGGCAATTTCCAGTGGGACGCGCTTCCGGTCTACCTGCAGGGCGGCACGAATGTCTTCGTGCGTCGCGTGGAAGCCGAGGCGCTGCTCGAGGTGATCACCCGCGAGGGTGTCACATCGGCATTCCTCATGCCGCCCACCATCATGCAGATGACTGAGCTGCACGACCCGAACAGGCACAGCATCTCCCAGCTCCGCGGTGGCCCTTACACCCCGCTGTGGAACGGTCTGCTCGCCCCGGATACCGCGCCGTGGGGCGCTACACCGGGCGGCTTCGGTCAGACCGAGGTCAGCGGCCTGGCGATCGTTAACGGTCACGGTGGGCATGGCCAGGGCAACGCTGGCCGCCCAGCGCCATACGCCCGCGTGCGGATCGTGGACGCCGACGGTAACGAGCAACCGATCGGCAAGGCGGGTGAGATCGTGGTCGCCGGCGACGTGGTCCACGCCGGATATTGGAACCGGCCCGAGATCAACGCGCAGCGCATGCGCAATGGCTGGTGGCACACCACCGACCTGGGCCGTCGCGAGGAGGATGGCAGCATCCATTTCATCGGGACGATGACGCGGATGATCAAGTCCGCCGCGGAGAACATCTATCCGGCCGAGGTGGAGAACTGCCTCGAGCAACACCCCGCGGTCCGGGAGGCCGCGCTGATCGGCGTGCCGGATCCGCAGTTCACCCAGTCGGTGAAGGCCGTGGTCGTGCTCGCCGAGGGCGCCGAGGCCACCGCGGAGATCCTGATCCAGCACTGCCGCGAGCGCATCGCCTCCTACAAGAAGCCGCGCACCGTCGAATTCGTCAGCGCGATACCGCGGCGCGACGGTGCCAAGGATTACCAGGCGCTCGACGAAATGTTCGGTGGCGGAGGCTATCCCGGCGGGGACAACGTCCGCGCCTGACCCTCTCCGGCGCCGACCCGATCGGGTCGGCGCCGTTTTCATTCACCGATCGAAGGAGAGGTCCTGCTGTGACGGCCGAACAAGAGCGGATATCGGTTGAGGATCGAGTCGCGATACACGAACTGCTGAGCCTGTACGGACATATCGTCGATGATCGGCAGCTCAGCCGGACGGGCGAGGTCTTCGCCGACGACGCCGTCTACGACGTTTCCGATTTCGGCTCCGGCGTGCACCACGGTCCAGCGGAGATCACCGCACTGTGGACTGCCACGACCAACCATCCCCTCGCTCATCACACCGTCGACGTCGTCGTGACCCAGGATCCGGACGGCACTGTCCACGTGGTGTCCAAGGGGATCGGGCTGGGTGAGAACGGCCGCGCGGGCAGCGTCACCTATCGCGACATCGTACGACGCACCCCGCAGGGCTGGCGGATCTCGCGACGAGTGGCGGTACTCCGCCGCCCGGATCGGATACCTCCCATCACCTGACAACGCTCGACAAATCGAACACGGTACGGAATCCGACAGGGCTACTCAGCCGTCAAGCCCTGTTGGCCAACCTCTCTCGAGTTGGCTGACAGGTGAACCTTCGTGCTGGCCCGAGTCCACATCGCAGTGGGTTACAAAAGCAGACCTGAACATCATCGAAGCTCAGGCGCTGCACCGGCACTCGGTGGACAGCAGGTCGTTTCAGCCGATTTGTGACTCAACGTGGCCCGAAGCGCTGCGCGCCGTCCAACCGGATGACCTCGCCGTTGATATAACCGTTGGTCAGCAGGTGCTCGGTGAGAGCGGCGAACTCCTCCGGTGCACCCAATCGCTTCGGGAAAGGGACGTTAGCGGCGAACTTCGCCAGCGCGTCCTCCCCGACAGTTTCCATCATCGCTGTGTGCATGGTGCCCGGCGCGATCGTGTTGACCCGAATACCGACCGAGCTCAGGTCACGAGCCGCTGCCAGTGTGAGTCCGACGACTCCGGCCTTGGCCGCAGCGTAAGCGGTCTGCCCGATCTGCCCCTCGTAGGCAGCGATCGAGGCCGTCGCGACCACCGATCCGCGCTCCCCGGCGGCGGTCGGCTCGTTCGTCGCCATGCGCGCCGCGGCCAGCCGCAGGATGTTGTAAGTACCAACCAGATACAAATCAAGCGTTTTGGTGAACCCCTCGAGCGAGGCAGGGCTTCCGTCCCGGTTCACCACCCGCTCCGCGACGCCCCAGCCGCCGTGGGAGATCACCACATGTCGCAGCGTGCCCAGCTCGGCCGCAGTGTCCAGCGTCGAGTTCACCGACTCCTCGGACGTTACGTCGGTGCGCGAATACACCGCGCCCGAACCCAAGGATTCGACGAGCTTATTCGCTCGGTCGTCGGCAAGATCAGCGACGATAACTGTCGTTCCCGCCTTGTGCAGGCGGCGGACGACAGCCTCGCCGAGTCCGCCTGCACCACCGGTCACCAGTGCTACGTCAGTCGTTGGGGTGCTCATTCGTTCTCCATTCGATTTGGTGATGTCGTGATCAACGCGCAGACGGCTCACTTACCTGCCCATACGGTTTCACCCACCGACAGGTCACTGTTGTCGAGACGGTCCATGGCGCGTCCGCCGGTCCGCGGCTGATCGCGGCGTCTACCGAATTGTAGGAGGGCGGCAGATGCCCTCCCCCGGATACTTGTTCAGTACGTGAGCCGCACGCGCACTCCGGGCAGACCGCACCGGCACGGAGTCGGATCGACCTCGCCGTCCACCCCCAGCGCGATATCGCGCTTGGCGAACGCACGATCTCCGACAACCGTCAAGGTCAGGCCATCGAGAGTTCGCTCCACGCGCCACTCGTCCGGATCGAGGTGAAGCCCACTGTGTGGGGAACATTCGGCGGCCAGCGCCGGTCCCAGCATCGCGATCGTCGCCGGTTCCACGCCGGCCGCGCGCAGAGGCCCGACGCCATCGGGCCGAGCCCAGACCAATGGCACCTTCGCCAGCCGCTCGACGATTTGCTCGTCGGCAGTGAGCCCCCGCGCGGTTTCCCCGCTCAGCCCGATGACCGCCTTGATCGGCAGCAGAGACAGGAATGTCGCGCTGCGCTTGGCATCCCAGCCGTAGGGCTCGGCATTGCTGAACACGATTCTGCGCGCTCGCAATGCATCGACCAGCGGATTCAGCCATGGACCCTCGGCGTTGCGGCCGGTGACCAGGACGTGATCGCCACCGGCGAGCCCACAGACATCGATGAGCCGCCGCGCCCAGACCGTGTCGCGCTCGACCTCCGGCCAGCCGATATCGAACGCGACCCTGGCCCCGTCGCCCTGCACGAACTGGGCGATACCGGCCAGCTGAGGATGCCGACCCGCCATGTCCGCGGCCATCGAATCCCGGCTCATTCCTTCACCACCCTCGGAAACTTCGCAACGCTCGAACTGCGGGCGACGAGATCATTGACCGGAACCAGCTCGATCTCCGGTCGCACGCCCACGCGTTCGGAGACCACCGTCTGCAACCTGGCACTCAGGTCACCGAGATCCACCTCGGTCGCCGACTGATACCCGACCCGCAGGCGCAGCCGGTCGGTCACCCGGGCGGTGCGGATAATCTGGAACATGCCGTCGTGTGTCTCTTCCTGACTCTCGATCGCGGCCCAGACCTCGCTGACCACAACGGGTTTGCCCGCGACGACGGTTTCGTCGCCGCGGCGGCCGATTATCCACTGCCGTGCGTGCGTGCGCCCGCAACCGCAGACCGAGCGATCGAGCCGGACCAGATCCCCACTGCGGAAGCGGATCAGGGGAGCCGCTTTGTTGTCCAGATCGGTCGCGGTCAGCTCACCGATGCCCCCGGACTCGACGGCACGATCACTGTCGGCGTCGAGGAGTTCTGGAAGAACCAGGTCCTCCCAAAGGTGATAACCGTTGTGCTCACGGCACTCCCACGCAGTGCCGGTGTCACCGGCACTGCCGTAGACGAACAACTCGACGTCCCATTCGTCGCGGACCTTGTCCGCCAGCGCTTTTCCGAGTGGCTGCCCCGCGAAGGCCGCGCCTTTGAGCGAGGACAACGCCTCCCTGATGTCGTATGTCTTGGCCAGCCGCTCGAATTCCAGCAACGTCGGCATCATGAGCTGCATGTACGCCGGTTGGAATCGCCGGGCGGCCTCGAGGACCTCGGCCCCGTGGCCGATCCACGTGTCGATGTAGATCGGGACCAGACCCATCTCGTGGAAGAAGGTGGTGTAGAACCCGCGGAACGCACCCGCCGGAACGAGCACACGATCGCCCGGACGCAGACCGAGCTCCCAGAGGTCGCGAGTCGAGCAGGCCGGCAGCGGTGGTGCCGAATCCCAGATCTCCGGAATCAGTTCTGGCGCACCGGTAGTGCCCGAGGTCGACATGACCGATGTCAGACGTTCTCTCGGCACCTGCAGCAGACCGCCGAACGGATCACCCGTCCGATCCCGATAGGCCCGCAGGTCATCCTTGGTGAATGTCGGTATCAGCCGTTCGAAGTCGTCGAGCGAGCGCACCATGTCCGGCTCGATACCCGCGGCCGACCACAACTCCCGGTAGAACGGCGAGTTCTCGTAGACGGCGGGCACTATTTCCAACACCCGTTGTTCCTGCAACGCGCGCAATTGATCACGTGGCATGGTTTCGATTTCCGGCTGGAAAAACCGCCGGCTTGCGTCGCTCACTCCCGAACCGGGAGTGATGGACAGAGATGCGTCCAAGTCGAGTCGACCTCCGTATGGTCACACAGCAGCACGCTGCGGAAGAGAGACGAACCACACCGTAGCCCCGGTGGAAGCCCCCGCATACGGAACCTTGTTTCGGCAACGCTCGACCGGCAAATCGGGGCAAAACAATAGAACTATATAGCTATTTATGCTAAATTGGCGGGCACCATATGCCGTTCACGCGAATCGAACGCACCGGTTCCATCAGCGGACAGCGCAGCGGATCGATCGACACTGGGAGGCATCCGGTCGCCGGCCCATTGTGCGACCTCGATTCCCTCCAAGCTCGCCATATACTCAGTGGTTCTCCGAGCGACCGGAGCTGACATCCGCAACCATGCCGACAGCTCCTCGACCGATATTTCGAGCAGGAGCAGATCCCGGTCGAGCATCGGACCGACGACCGTAGTGACCGGTGCCCACACGATCCGGAACTCGATGTCTTCGTACACGACGCGTGGTCTGCGGATACGCCGGCGACGTGGTGAGCACTCCTTGGGCGACGCTTCCAGCAGTGTCTCGAAACATCGCTCAGCCGCACCATCGCCCGCATCCACGTGCGCAACTATCGACTCCCGAATCACCAAAAGTGTCGCCCGATCACATTCGTGAAATCACCTATCCGACGCCGCGCTGTCCACACTCCCACTGCCCGGAACCCCGATCACACCGGAACTGGTTCCGGTACGCAGTTTGGCGATCCAGGCGGCAACCTGCGCCCGCGAGCTGAAGCCGAGTTTGGAAAAAATGTGTTCGACGTGCGCTTCCACAGTGCGACGCGATATCAGCAGAGTTGCGGCGATCTCCTTGTTGCTCTGCCCGGCAGCGAGCAGTCCCGCAACGTCGCGCTCTCGTTGAGTCAACAGGGCGAGCTCCGGCGTCAAATCCGCATCCGGCACCCTCGCGGCGGTCTCGTCCAAGGCCAGGCCGATATTTTCGGTGATCGATTTGCGCGCACCACGACAATGCGCTTCCCGATACTTGCGTTCCCCCAGCTCCATGCGGCACTCCTGCGCCAACCGCTCGCGATGCCCCGCCAGCTGCGGGATCTGCTGTGAGTCGGACGCCTGCCAGATGGAATCGGCGGCGCCGAGCAGCTGAGCTGCTCGCTCGTAGTCATGACGCCGCCCCGCGATCCACGCCAGCGTCTCGAAACACTGGGCGCCCCCGACCAGGTTGTCGAAGGACCTGTGGATTCGCAGGGCCTCCCGCACCGCGGTATCCGCGCGGTCGATTTCGCCCTGTTCCCAGAACATTGTCGCCAGCTCCCACAGCGCCTCCGACCGGTGCCGCAGGTCACCGTGGGCTTCACAGACGGCGACAGCCTGCTCGCACAGCGCTATGCCGCGCTTGATGTCGCCGCGGCGGTAGTACGCGACACCCAGGCGCGTATCGACGATGACTCGCCCCATCGGATCATCATCGGCGAGTTCGGCCGCCGACGTCAGAGCCACCATGGCTCCCGGCAGATCTCCCCGCTGCAGCAGCACGCTGCCGGTCAACGACGCTGCGATCGACGCCGATCGCCGATCGCCGGCCTGCATCGCCGCGGATCGGGCGTCATCGAGCATCCGTTGGGCCGTGTCCAGTTCGCCTTCTTGGAGCGCGCACCAGCCACCGACCCACAGCAATATCGCGACTTCGGTCCGGGGGGTTTCCAGCGACGCCAGTGCTCGCTCGACCCACAGGCGTCCTTCACCAGCCAGACCGCTGCGCATGCTGACCCCGCCCACCGCCGCACCCAGTAGCGCACCGAGGTCCACGCCGCCCGGCTCACAGAGCGCGAATTCGATTGCCTTACGCAGATTGTCGCGTTCCGCAGTGAGCCACCGTATGGTCTCGACCTGTCCGGGCCCGAACCACGTCCGGTAGTACTCGGCGATGACTCCGCCGTAATAGTCGCGATGGCGACGGCGCAGCAGATCCTCGGCACCCGTGCCGACGAGCCGCTCGTGCCCGAAGGTGCGGATGGTGTCCAGCATCCGATACCGGAAACCACCGCGGCTCTTCTGAGTCGTGACGATGGACTTGTCCACCAGGGCAGCCAGTGTGTCCAGGATGACCTCCTGGGCTAGCGGATCTCCCGCACACACCGACTCGGCAGCTTCGGCGATAAAGGATCCCGAGAATACGGTCAGACGCGCCCACAGCGCCTGCTCCTGCTCGGTGCACAGCTCATAACTCCAGCCGATCAACGACCACAGACTGCGCTGACGGGGAGCCAGCGAGCGACTGTCCGAATACAACAGTTGGTAATGCTCGTCGAGCCGCTCGCCGATCTGCCGGACGGACATGTGACGCACACGCGCGGCCGCAAGCTCGATAGCCAGCGGTAGACCGTCCAGCCGACAACACAGATCGACCACGGCCTGCGCATTGCCGTCGGACAACTCGAAGTCGGGGTCGACGGTACGCGCCCGGTCGACGAACAGGGTAATCGCATCCGAACGCCGCAAATCCGGCAACGAGGTCACGGCGTTTTCCGACGCCGGCATCGGCAGCGGCCGCAACTCGAACAACTGCTCGCCAGCCACGTCCAGTGGTTGTCTGCTGGTGGCGATCACCCGCACCCTGGGGCACGACTTGAGCAACACATCCACCAGAATCGCGCAGGCGTGGCTCAGGGACTCGCAGTTGTCCAGGACGAGCAGCATCTCGCGGTCGCCGAGTCGATCGGCGAGCAATGCGGGATCCCAGCCACTGCGCACCTCCTGCAATTCGAGGGCAGTCGCGACAGTAGGAGCCAGCAACTCCGGGTCGCGCAGGGGTGAGATATCGACGAACCAGACGCCATCTCGGAATGCGCGATGCGACAAAGCCGCGGTCCGAAGCGCCAACCGGGTCTTACCGACACCGCCCGCGCCGCGCAGTGTGACCAAGCGTTTCGTGGACAAGGCTCGTTTCAGGTTGAGCAACTCGGCGCGCCGACCCACGAAACTGGTGAGTTCGGCTGGAAGGTTCCCGACCACGCCCCCGCGTACCGCCACCATCCAGAGCCACCTCTTCGAAGCTCACGGTCGCCGATGCAGCCGCATGTCACTGCGAGCACCCCGCGGCCATCCGAAACCGTTCGGTGCTTCGTTCAGGCCAACCCCGGGTCACCCACCCCAAAACTCGGCACCACCACGATTGTACGCAGGAGAAACTCCCGTTTCCGCACAGCGGCACGACGAGGCGGCACCACAGCTCGGCGGAGCGGTCCGGAACGGGATTTCCGCGAGACCCGCACGAGCCTGGCCCGCACTCCGATCAAGGGTGCGGGCGGCCTGCTTTCCGCCCTGCGGCACTCAGAACTACAATATCGTTAGATAGTACATCTAATTAGCCCTCAGCATGCCTCGAACAACGTCCCAGCTGAACCCCAGCCATGACGCCCGCGATCATCGAGGGAGACGCGCTGGGGCGGCCGCGCGGAGCCGATGACGCGCTTCGAAGACAATGGCGCCTTGCCCCCATCCGCTTAAGTAGATATATAATTAAGCCTTCAAGTTCGATGTCGACGCGATCGCCGACATCGACGGCCAGCAGCAGGACGAAGGAGTCCGCCATGCCGAAGACGTGGCTCGCTCAGCAGGAACAGGCATCAGCAGAACTCTGTCGCGTCCACCTCGCGATGGATGAACTCCACCTGGAATTTCGCGCGAGCCTACGCCAGGGCATGAACTTCGAAGCGGCCATGAAGGCCTGGTCGGCCGGGATCCGAGTCGTCATCGACCACGACGTCGACCCGACACTGCCATGGCTTCCGTGTGGGAAATTGTGGGATTGAACAGCCGACATCGGCACCAACGCGCCCCGCACCGGCGGATCCCTCGATTGCGCCGTGTCCGGTGGTCATTCGCCGGACACGGCGCGCTCGCTACAGGCCCATCGACCGACCGATGAGATCCTTCATGATCTCGTTCGTGCCGCCATAGACACGCTGCACTCGCACATCTCGCCACAACCGGGCGATCTCGTACTCGTTCATGTAGCCGTATCCACCGTGCAACTGCATGCAGCGATCGGTGATCTCCCACTGCGTTTCGGTGGTCCACCACTTCGCACCCGCGGCTTCCTCCGCAGTCAATTCTCCAGCGTTGGCGGCGACAATGCACTGGTCGAGGTACGTCTGCATTACCTCGATCTTCGTGCGCATCTCGGCAAGCGCGTGCCGATTCACCTGGAACGTGCCGATGGCTTGACCGAACGCCTTACGATCCTGCGCGTAGGCCAAGGTCAATTCGTAAGCGCGGCGGGACCCCGCAACCGCGTGCACAGCGATACCGAGACGTTCCTTCGGCAGGTTCCGCATCAGATGGTAAAAGCCGCGATTTTCCTCACCGATGAGGTTTTCCACGGGAACACGCACGTCCTGAAAATGAAGTTCGGCGGTATCGGCGGAATGTTGACCGATCTTGTCCAGCTTGCGACCCCGAGCGAATCCGGGCGTATCGGTTTCCACCGCGATCAGACTGACACCCTTGCGTCCCGCAGACGGATCGGTCTTGCAGGCGACGATGACGAGATTCGAGAGCAGGCCGTTGGAGATGAAGATCTTCGATCCGTTGATGACGTACTCGTCGCCCTCACGCCGCGCGCTGGTGCGGATGCCGCCCAGGTCCGATCCAGCACCGGGCTCCGACATGGCGATCGCGGTGATGATCTCCCCGGTGACGAATTTCGGAAGCCACCGGCGCTTCTGCTCGTCGGTCGTGAGGTCGATCAGATACGGCGCGACGATGTCGTTTTGAATACCGAATCCAACCCCGACCGATCCGGTCATCCAATACTCTTCGTTCAGAATGGCGTTGAACCGGAAATCGACAACGCCCGCCCCGCCGAACTCTTCCGGAACATCCCATCCCAGCAGCCCTGCTTCTCCTGCCTTCAGCCAGACCTCTCGCGACGTACGGCCGGCCTTCTCCCACTCCTCGACATGCGGCACACACTCTTTTTCGAAGAATGTGCGGGCTGTCTGCCTGAACTGCTCGTGTTCGGGCTCGAAAATCGTACGGCGCATCGCGCTTTCATCCTCTCACTCTGCATCGTCGTGCATCGTCGTGATGCGACAGGGTTGTCGATAGGCCCGAACGTCGGGTCATTTCGTCATATCGCCATGGTCCCGGTCACCAATTGCGCCGATCCCTGTCGCGACGGCGACGACCTTCCCGTCCCCGCCCACGAGCTCGGTTCGGATCGAGCGCAGCCTGCGACCGCCCCGTTCCAATGTCGAGAACATCCGCAACTCGCCCCGCGGTGGCACCGGACGCAAGTAATCGACCGCGAACCGAATCCGCCGGGACCAACCGTCCAGAGTTCGCTCGAAAGCGTCCTGCGCGGCGTGCGCCAAACTCATCAACACCCCGCCGTGCACGATGCCCGCGCTATTGCTCATGGCGGGCGCGAGGGTGGTCACGCATTCGCCGGCGTCCAGCACCGATACTCGGATGTCCGCCGGATCGAACTGCGCGCCAACCGCTCTTGGCTCAGTGTCGGGCGCACCCCGCCTCCGGCCGGTGGCCACAATGGCGACGGCATGAGCGATCGGTGTGCCGAGATCGTCATGAATATCGGCCCGCGACATACCGACACCGGACTCGAGGGCCAGCGTCGTCCCCTTCGCCTGCAGGGACGTCGCCCCAGCCGCTGGTGCGCCGAGCATGTCTACCCGGAGTTCCACCGTCGCACAGGATTCACATTCCTCCGCGGTCAGAATACCGAGTCCGGTCGCCGCGTCGGCAAGCACCGACAGCCGTATCGGCTCGACCGGCTGCAGTGGACCCGCCGCAGCGCCGCGCAACGGCGTCGACACAGCCACACGTCCCGGAGCGATCAGCAGAGCCGACAATTCCAATCGCGCCTCCACCGAGGCGCCGAAGATGATCCGATTGTCCGCGCAGATTTCCAGACCTCTGAGACGCGGGGCATCAGAAAGGTCACTAGTCATAATTCCTGCCTCCCAGAGATCGGCTGCACCCGGTCCGCGTCGCACAGTTCGGGCGATACAGGTCGTACCACACAAGACGAGACGCCCGTGCGGTACGACGGGGGCATCTCGACGCGCCGACTCAGCGCTTGATCAGCTCGAAGCCGTGGTCCCACTGTCTACCGGACTGAGGCGCGCACACCTCGAGGCAGTGTGATAGATACTATCAGATTGTTAGACTCTTGCAAGTTTATAGTGTAACAGTTACACCTTTTATCAATGAGGTCGCAGTATCTGCATGCATGTACGTCAAACTGCCGAGTCCGAGACGATGAGCCAAGACCACCCCCACGTCTTGGCCGCAGCACGCACGCGGACTCTGTCAGCGCCGAGTCGACCGGCGCCCGTTCCCGGCTCTGCTCCCCAACCTGGAGGCGACCGAACAACTGCAGGTCGGCACGACGATCGCTGCGGCAATCGCGCAAGCCCAGTTCGCTGACCTACCGACACACGACCTGCAGTTGCTCAGCCTGGCCGGTTCGGGCATGCCCCAGGGAAGCCCGCCACAGCGCGACGGCATGATGCCGCACCTTTTCAGAACGGTATATGTGAGGGCGGACATTGCCCGTGGTTCACCGTGGACGGGCCGCGGCCGAACGGCCCACCAGACCGAGTTCCACGGCACACTCGAATAGTGCGGTGCCGTCGGAGCTTCACCATTCACGACCATTCCACGGCCGTGAATGGTGAAGAGCGGAGTTGTCGTCCAGGACTAAGAGATCTAACTGAATGCGCTATTTGAGCACCCTGGCGAGCACCGCCCGAGCCTCGGCACCCTGGCGTTGGCTGATCTCGGCATGACCGATCAGTTCGGAACCATGGAAAGTACCAGGATACAGGTGCAGTTCGACATGAACCCCGGCAGCGAGCAGAGACTGCGCGTAAGCGATACCTTCATCGCGCAGGGGGTCGAACTCCATCACCGAGATATAGGTCGGCGGCAGGCCTCCGAAGTCCTTCGCTCGCGCCGGCGCCGCATAGGGTGAGACGGGCGTGGTGCCCCGAACCTCAGGGCCGAGGTAGAAGTCCCAACTTCGCTCCGCGCTCGGGCGGTTCCACAGCGGTGTTTCCGTAAACGCCGCCATGCTTGCCGTCTGAAGCCGATCGTCCAGTACCGGCACAGACAAGAACTGGAAGGCGATGCGCGGTCCACCACGATCACGAGCGAGCAATGCAAGCGCTGCACACAGTCCCGCGCCGGCACTCTGCCCACGGATCACGATACGAGACGGATCACAACCCCACTCTGTGGCCTGCTCAGCAATCCACACCAAGGCGGAATAGCAGTCATCCAACCCCGCTGGGTAAGGGTTCTCGGGCGCGAGTCTGTAGTCGACCGAAACAACGACCACTCCGAAAGTGCGTGCCAGTTCGGTGTTCGCCGCATGGTTGGTCTCGATATCGCCCATGACGAAGCCGCCCCCGTGCACGTCGAGAAGAACCGCTTCCGATACGACGGCGTCGGGGAAATATGTCCGCACAAGCACATCCGGCCCGCCGTCGTAGCCTGCGATCGACCTGTCGCTAACCGTGACTCCGGCGGTATCCACCGAGCCGAAAGCCTGAGCGACGAGTTCCCGGGTTTGTTCCCGGGCACCCACCAGATCCGTCGAGAAGTCGAGATTCGGCAACATCGGCACAGCGACAGCGAGTTCGGGATCGAATGCGAAAGTCATGAGTTCGGCGCCTCCACCCGGGCGGAACGCACGGCTCCGACGTCTTCGCGGCCGAACCACGATCCGAGCGCGCCCCCGATTCCATTTCTCCTGCCGGTCACCACGACCGTCTTGTTCTCGAGATTCATCTCCACCTACATCTGCTGCGAATCATTGCCCACATCTCCGGGCAGACCGAAATAGCTTGTCTCCCATAACGAAATATGGAATTGCTCCGGGCGGACCGCTGTACATATTTCATGACGCCAGCTCATACCCGCGGCACAAATACGGCAACGGAGTGATCCGGACCTTTGCCAACGCAGAATACAGCGCGGCCGGCGCATCTCACCAAGGAACAACGTTCCGGCCGACCGAACAGCCTGATCATCGGGCGTCTACCGACCTGAACCCGCACGTCACTGCGTAGGACACAGTCGCGTTCCGAGCTCAGAGGCCGCGAACTGTGCTCCGCGACCGGGAGAAGCTTAGGTCGGCAAAGTACTGTTGCTGTGGAACGAACCGAGGAGGACGAGACGATGCGAGCGCTGCCTGCACGAGCGAAGGCCATGGTGGAGTCGTGGGACGGCATTGCGGTCACGCCACGCGATGCAGCAACCGTCGTGTTGCTACGGCCCAGCGAAGACGGTTTCCAGGTCTTCCTTATGCGACGACAGCCAACCATGAATTTCGCCGCCGGAATGCATGTATTTCCCGGTGGCAGCGTCGAGAACGCAGATGCGGACCCCTCGATCGGGTGGATCGGCCGCACACCGTCCTGGTGGGCCGGCAAGTTCGGCTGCACAGCGGAGCTGGCAGGAGCGCTGGTGGTTGCGGCGGTCCGCGAGACCTTCGAGGAGACTGGCATACTACTGGCCGGTTTCTCGGCCGATTCGGCGATCGAGACCGATACGACCCGTTATTCGCATGCACGCGCGGAATTGGAGAACGGCAGCATCCGCTTCACGGATTTTCTGTCCGACAACGGCCTGTCCGTGCGCGCAGATCTGTTGGGCCCGTGGGCACACTGGGTGACGCCAGAATTCGAGCCTCGCCGCTTCGATACTCGATTCTTCGTGGCAATGCTGCCGGGCGGTCAGCAGATCGGAGATCTGGCTTCGGAGGCCGACCACGCGGTCTGGCTGGATCTACGCGAAGCATACCGCGCCGGTAGCGCGGGCGAACTTCCCATGATGCCACCCACGATTCACACGATGCGTCAATTGCTCACATTCGACGGAAACGACCTCATCGGGACGGCAGCGGCCAGGGAGGTAACCACCATCGCTCCGAAACTGGTCCGCGCCGATGGAGAATACTTCTTCGATTATCCCGGCACAGATGAGTTCTGACGGACACCGTTTCCGTGTCTTCGTGTCATGGAATACCAGGGGAACAAGCTCACTCCGCGTTGGCCCGGTCTCGTAGAGCGTTCTTGAGAACTTTCATACTCGCATTGCGAGGCAGGGCGTCAACCAGGATCATCCGGCGCGGCACCTTGAAGTTCGCGATCTTCTTCGCCGCCCACACCCGGAATTCCCCCTCGGTCAGCGCGCCGCGAGGCCGGGGCACCACGAATGCCACGGGTACTTCGCCCATCCGCACGTCAGGGACGCCGACCACCGCGATCTCGGCCACCGACGGGTGTTCGCCCAGCATTCGTTCGACCTCGGCGGGATACACATTGAACCCGCCGACAACGACGACGTCCTTCTTCCGATCCACGACCCGGACGAACCCGCGCTCGTCCATCGCCACGACGTCCCCGGTACTCAGCCAACCCTCGGCGTCGATCACCTCGGCGGTCTGCTCTGGGTCTTCCCAATATCCGCGCATCACGTTGTACCCGCGCACGAGCAACTCACCGGCTTCCCCTGTTGGAACATCGTGCCCTTCGTCGTCGACCACCCGAAGTTCCACGTCCCATGCCGCGCGCCCCACGGTGGTCGCGATGTCCTCGACATCGTCGACTTGCGGAACGGTCGCGGTCACCAGCGAGGTCGCCTCGGTCAATCCGTAACCGCTGTGGACAATTTCGGCCCCCAGTTCGGTCGCTATGCGGCGGAACAGATCGGGTGGCACCGACGCGGCCGAAGGCATCGTGACCCGCAGCGAAGACAGATCGTTACCACGAGACCCCGCATCCAGCATGTCCTGGAACATCGTCGGCGGCCCCAACAGGATCGACACCCGCTCATCGGCGACCGTTCGCAGCACAGCGTCGACGTCGAAGACACGCTGCGGAATACTGCAGACGCCGTGCACGATGCACGCCATCCACCCCGCCTTGTAACCGAAGGTGTGGAAGAACGGCGGAATGATCAGATACCGGTCCCCTGCACGGAAATCCATGACCTTCGCCAGCCATCCATGGGCGCGCAACGACTGACCGTGCGATAGCATCACGCCCTTGGGGTGCCCGGTGGTGCCGGAGGTGAACATGATGTCGGACAGGGCGTCGGAGCCGACCGCATCGATCGCGGCTTGTGCTTGCGCGACGGTCACAATCTCGCGACCGCGCGCCAGAAATCGATCCCACGACAGCTCACGCTGGCCGACTGCGCCTGATGCCACGACCACTCGATCCAGCGCCGAGGCAGCCGGATCGGCCGCACGGAGCATCTCCGGGTAGTCGTTACCCAGGAAGTCGGTCACGGTGACCAGCGCCCGCGCACCGCTCTTACGCAGAACGAACGCCGCTTCCTCACCCTTGAAACGAGTGTTGATCGGCACCAGAATCCCGCCCGCACCCTGTATGCCGAGCGCGGCGAGGATCCAGTGGAACGAGTTCGGAGCCCAGATTGCGACCCGGTCCCCCGGTTCGACACCGAGCGCGATCACCGCCCGGACGCTATCGATCATCGCGGACTCGAGTTCGGTGAACGTCATGCGCACCTCGCCGTCCACGAGCGCTTCGAGCGATCCGAACCGCTCGGCAGCGACCCGCACGGCGTTCGGGATACTGACCAGGTCGCGGTCGTATCGGATCCTCAGCTCATCGGGTATGTACGACCACTGATCGCGGTGTCCGATCGGATCGATCGCCATAGCATCTCCCTTGCTGGTTCGGTGACCGAGTAGCCAATCCACGCAGACCCATTTAGATTAAACTAATTGAGCCAATTAGACGCCTGCGCTGACGATCCACCGACCACCGAAGTCGCATCGTCGGCCGATCGGGCTGGACGGGCACGAGTCGAGACAACAGTCCGGTTACCCGCGAGACTGCACACCCGACCATGCTCCCCGATCGGTGTGCCCGGTGTTGAGCAGTCGCGCAGGACCAGACCCCGGCATAATGGCGGGCGCAGAAATGCCAGAACGTGAGCACCGACAGGAACCAACGAAAGGCTATTGAGCACAATGGAATACACTTCCTTGGGCCGCAGCGGATTGGCTGTGTCCAGGCTCGTACTCGGCACGATGAACTTCGGCCCCGCGACATCCGAACCGGACAGTCACGCCATCATGGACCGCGCGCACGAGCACGGCATCAATTTCTTCGACACCGCCAACGCGTACGGCACGCTGATGGCCGATCCGCCGACAGGCCATCTCGGTCTTACCGAGGAGATCATCGGCCGCTGGTTCGCCACCGGTGGCCGTCGGCGCGAGAAGACCGTGCTGGCGACCAAGGTCTACATTCCGATGGGCAAGTGGCCCAACGAATCTCACCTATCGGCACTGAACATCCGCCGCGCGTGCGACGAATCGCTCCGGCGTCTCGGGACCGACTACATCGACCTGTATCAAATGCACCATATCGACCGGAAATCGCCGTGGGAGGAGATCTGGGAGGCCTTCGAACTCTTGCGTCAGCAAGGGAAGGTGCTCTACTTCGGCTCGTCCAACTTCGCCGGGTGGCATATCGCGCAAGCACAGGAAGCCGCCCGCTCACGGCACTTTCTCGGCCTGGTCAGCGAGCAGTCGATCTACAACCTGCTAACTCGCTGGATCGAACTCGAGGTGCTACCCGCCGCTCGGCACTACGGGCTGGGCGTGATCCCGTGGTCGCCGCTGCAGTCCGGGTTGCTCGGCGGGGTCCTGCGGAAGCAGCGGGACGGGACCGCCGCGCGCAGTACCTCGAAACGCGTGAGCGCGGCACTCGATCTGCACCGCGAGACTCTCGAGGGGTACGAGAAATTATGCGCGGATCTCGGCGAAGACCCTGCTCACGTCGGACTGGCGTGGCTGCTGGCACAAGACGGGGTCACCGGGCCCATCATCGGTCCCCGCACCATCGACCAGCTCGACGGTGCGCAGCGCGCGTTGGAGATCACCCTCGACGACGACACGCTCACAGCGTTGGATCGGCTGTTCCCAGCACCGGCTCCGAACGGAAGCAAGCCGGCGCCCGAGGCGTACGCCTGGTAACCGGGTAGGCCCTGGTAACCGGGTAGGCATTGCCGCAGGCTGGGGGCATTCCGCCCCGAGCGGTAACCGCGGGGCTTCCCAACAGGAGCTCCGCGGTCGTCGCCCGTCAAAGCAGTCCGAGCAACCTCAGGTCGGCGACATATTTCGCGATGATCGGCGCGGTGATCCCCGGAATGTCCTTGTCCGGGCCGATCTTCGCATCCCGCACCGCGGCCCGGAAGCGCTCGACCAACCCCGGCACGCCCCTGGTCGGCACAAGTGGCCTGCGGAAAACCGACATCAAAGGAAGCAGCGAATTCTGCCGCTGCTCCTCGGGAAGCCCGCGCAACGCGGCCTCGAAACGCCGACACCAGTCCTCGTAGTCGGCGATCCGCTGGATGGGACATCCGGCATCGATGAGCCAATCGACGTACTCGTCCAGCCCGATGCCGTCGTCGTGCGGGTTCATGACGTGGTAAGTCCGGTAGCCGTCGTGCCTGCCACCGAGTACGGCGACGGCTTCGGCGACGAAGTCGACCGACAGGCCGTCGTAGTGCGCACGCTGTCGCTGTCCGTTCACATCCAACTCATAGAACGATCCGGGAGCGATGCCTGTTTGCGCCAGGCTCAACATCAACCGAGTGAACATATCGGGCACATTGAGCTGTCCGGCATAGGTGGGTTCGGCCAGGATCATATTGCTACGGAACACCGTGACCGGAAGGCCGCACAGCTCGTGCGCCGCACGCAGCAGGATCTCCCCGCCCCACTTGCTGTTGGCATAGCCGTTGGCGTAAGTGTCGTCGATTCGCCTTGTCGGGCTTGCGATCCGGATGTCCGCGTCCTCGGTGAACGCGGACGGATCGACCTGCGTGCCCACCGCCATCGTGGAGATGTACACGAACGGCTTGATCTTCGTGGTGATCGCCAAGCGGATCAGCTCTGCGGTTCCTCCGACATTGGGGCCGAACAATTGGCTGTAGGGCAGCATGTGATTGACCAGCGCGGCCGGGTCGACGATCAGGTCGACCGTCGCCGCGAGCCGCTGCCAGCTCTCCCGGTCGAGCCCGAGATCGGCCTGGGCCTTGTCACCGGCGAGCACCTCGAGCGTCTCTTCGGCCAGCTTGCCGAAGTGGGCCACGAGGTCGGGATCACCGTTGTCGAACGTCGCGTCGAGCCGGGTGCGCGCGTCTGCGTCGGATTTGCCACGAACGAGGCAGATCACCTGGCCCCCGACGGCATTCATGCGCTCGAGCCATTCGAGGAGGAGGTAGCGACCCAGAAATCCGGTCGCACCAGTGAGCAGGACCGTGCGGACCGCGGCAGTTGGGCCCGGTAGCGACGAGGCGGCCCGAAGCGTCTGCGCATCGATGAAGGTTTCCAGTGTCAGGTCGGCGGCGGCGACCTCGGTCGCCCCCTTGCCGTGCACCGATGCGAAGGTGGGCCGGCCGGGCCCGTTCCGGCGCGAACTCTCGATATGAGCCGCGATCGTCGCCAGATCACCTGCCGGGCCCACGATCACACCGACCGGAACTTCGATGTCGTAGATGTCGTGCAGCAGATTGGAAAACGTCAACGCCGACAGCGAGTCTCCGCCCAGGTCGGCGAAGTGCGCGTCGGGGCGCACAGCGTCGGACGCACCGAGCAGTGCACCGGCCGCGCGGCAGACGGTCTCGAGCACCGGCCGCGCGGCTCCCTCCCGGCGCAACGCGGCCAGATCGTCCGCTTCACTCGCGGCGATATCGGAATAGAGCTGCTCCAGCGTGGGGCCGTAGTGCTCCTTCAGTTTCGGCCACGCCAATTTACCGATGCCGGTGAGCAGTCCGTTCTCCAGCGAGAACGGCGTGGTCTCGATGACTATGTCCCGGGGGATCTCGTAGGATTGCAACGCGGCCTCGCGTGCCGCGCGGCGAAGCGATTCCGCCACAAGCGGTTTCAGGGACTCGGCCGAATTGTTGGCCAGCGCCTGCGCGCTCGGTACGACGACGGCGAGCAGGTACGGGCGCGCATTGTTCGCGTATATGAAGATCTGCCGGACCACGGGACTGTTGCCGAATACCGCTTCCAGTTTCGACACCGCGACGAATTCGCCTTGCGAGAGTTTCAGCACGTTGTTGCGCCGGTCGACGTACTGCAGCCGGTCGGGCCCCAGCTCGGCCATGATGTCACCGGTGTGGTACCAGCCCTCGGCATCGAACAGTTGCGCGGTCAGCTGGGGCCGCTTGTAGTAGCCCCGAACCACATCGGAGGACTTGACGTAGAGCTCACCGCGCGGCCACGGGCGGTCGGTGCTGAAATAGCCGAGTTCGGGCACGTCGACGAGTTTGTAGTCGATCACCGGTGGCCGCTGGACGTAACCGTTCATCGTGACGGCGCGAACCTCGGTCGCCCCGTATGCCTCTCGCAGCGGCAGCTCGAGCAGGGACTCGACCCAGGACCTCAGCTCCGCGGAGATGGGGGCCGATGCCGTGGCGGCCTCGACGAACCGTCCGCCGAGCAGGCCCTGTCGCAGCTCCGTCTTCACCTGCTGCTCGTGCACCGCCGGGTCTCCACCTCCGGACACCCGGCGGGCCAACCTGGCCTGGAACTGCTCGAACAGCATTTCCCAAATTCTTGGCACGAAGTTCAGCCACGTCGGCCGGGCCAGCTCGAGGTCCTGGAGGAAGCTCGACAGGTCGCTCTCGGCAGTGAAGTAGGCGATCCCTCCCTGTGCCAGGGTCCTGTACAGCGTGCCGCGCCCGAACTGGTGACTCAAGGGCATGAAGTTCATGCTGATGGCAGGCAGAGCCCGCTTCGGGCCCCTGCGCCAGTTATTGGCGACCATGTCCTCGCTGTACATGGCGCCCTTGGGGGTTCCCGTGCTCCCGGAGGTGTACAGGATCAGCGACAACGGATCCTCTTCGGCTACAGCCGGGGACGACGGCAGCTCGGCCGGATGCGCGATCACCTCGGTCAGCGTCTCGATAACGGTCCCCGTGCCGAGCCCGGCCAGTCGGTCGCGGGCCGCCGCCACAGCATCACGGTGGTCGTCCACCTCGGGGTGGTAGTCGAACACCAGCAGCATCGCGGGCCGATGCGCTTCGATCAGTTCGACGGCATCGGCCAGACAGTCCACGCTCGAGGCGACCACAACCGGCTCGGTCTCTTCGACGATCGGCCGCAGTGCGGCGACGGGTGCGTTCGTATGCAGCGGCACCGCGATGGCCCTCATACGCATCAGCGCCAGATCGATAACGGTGTAGTCGATGCTGGTGAAGCCCAGTACACACACGGTGTCTCCGGCTCGCACCGACGCCTTCGGGCCCGCTGTCAACGCTGCCACGACGGCGCCGATCCGGTTCCGCAACTGGCCGTAGGTAATCGTGTCGAACCGCGGCAAATACCGGATCGACACTCGATCGGTGCGCGGGTCCCGCTCGTAGTCGACGACTCGGCTGCCGAGTGCGGGACGGTCGACATATCCGTCGAGCATCACTTGCAGAATCTCGGACAGCGACCGGGAAGACCTGATCGCGTCGAAGACTGAATCGTCACGCTGGGCTGCCGCGAACTGCTCGTCTGTGGCGAACAACTCGGCGACCCGATGCTCCCACTTCGCGCTGCGTGTATCGGTGGACATGCAATCTCCTGTGCCATGTGGACGTCGGCATCGAACTGCCGCCTCGCCCCCGCGACTCAGCTCGGCATAAAATTACCCAAGCCTATTTACATATATCATTTAACTCTAACCTGGCTCATGTAGTGCCGGAAGTATTTCCGCCGCAAGCAAACAACTAAACTCTGCGCTGCCAAGTCTTCGCGTTGCGGGAACCGGCGAAGATCACGGTGTCCGCACCAGCATTGCATATTCGACCAGCCGATCGACCACCTGATCCGGTGTACCGGTGAGCGAATAGCGGTCAGCCAGCGGCACGAAGTCCCGGTTGTCGGAGTCGTGGATGTCGCAGCGATCGTGTCGCGGCGCGCCACAGCAGTTTCACGATCGACCGCACCCCGGCAGATCAGGGTGTTACGAATGCGTTCGTTACGCGGCCATGGACGAACGGGTGTCCACCGATGCCAGGACGATCGAAACCCGGCACTCTCAGCCCAGCGGGACGTCTGCGGCACCATCCGTTGCACCCGTGGCAGCACGACTTCTGCACGCGCCGAACTCCGACCGTCGAGCAGCACCCTGAAAGATTAATGATATACCTATCAATGTGACCGGAATCAAACCGTCGGGAGCAGTGCGATGGAGCTGTCCTTTGAACCCGAACTGCAATCGCTGCGCACGATGATCGAGGCACACGCCGACACCACCCGGGATCGCCCGCGCCGACGTGGACCGCGAGCATAACGTCGCCGAAATCCAGCAAATCATCGGTGGGCGTGAGTTGCTCGGAGGCACAGGGATGAGCAAGAGGAGTTTGAGCCGGTGGACACACTGTCATCGACGTGGTCACAGCACGTACTTACGGGACTGGCCGCTGATCCCGACGAACTCGCCATAATCTCGGTGACACCCGAGGGTGTACAGAGCTGGACGCGCCAGGACTTACTGGAAAATTCTTCGGGGGCAATGAAATTCCTCGATGCTCACGGCGCCGCGCGCGATCGTTACGTGCCTGCTCTGGTAACAACCCGCCCCACCTCCGTGGCGCTGCTGCTCGCCGGTGCGGTATCGAATCGGCCGATCGCGCCGCTGGGCCCGAAGCTGACCGAAAGAGAACTGCTGGACTGTCTACGTCGCCTCGACGGCGACGTCCTTCTCACCGAGCCGGAATGGGCGGACAAGGCTGCGCGCCTGGCTGCCGAGACCGACTGTCGTGTCGCCATCGTCGAGGAGTTCACTCCCGGCGAACCGCTCGATGCCGCATTGGCGAATACCGCAGCGACCGACATCGCGTTCATGTTGCACACGTCAGGCACCACCGGGTTGCCCTCACAGGTCGTCGTTCGCCAGCGCGAGCTGGCCCAACGGGCAGAGGTAAACGGCGCGCTGCTGCAACTGCACCCCGGTGCGCGACTGGTGATCGCCGGGCTGTTCCATCATGTCGGCGGGCTGGGCAACATCGCGGTGGCACTGGGTAACAACACCACGATGGTGCTCGTACCGTCCGTGAGCGTCGAATCGTGGCGCAGTCTGGAACCAGTGCAACCGACACACGTGATCACCGTGCCGTCGATCATCGAGATGTTGCTGAGCGCTGATGCTTTGACCATGCCCAGCCTGGGCATGATCGGTTACGGCGGGTCACCGATTCACCCCGACACAATGCGACGAATCGCGCAGCTGCGGCCGGATGTCGATTTCGTCAACCTCTTCGGCCAGACCGAGGGCAGCCCGATCACGGTGCTCGGACCGCAAGATCATCGCGTCGCGATCTCCGGTAGAGAGGAGCTGCTGCAGTCGGTCGGTCGCGCGGCGCCGGGCGTGGAACTGCGCATCGCCGATCCCGGGCCCGACGGCGTCGGGGAGGTGTGGGCCAAGTCCGGCCACTCGTTCTCGGTCGACGCCGAAGGATGGCAGCACACCGGCGATCTGGGATATCTGCGCGATGACTATCTTTACTTGGCGGGCCGCAAGGGCGACAAGATAATTCGCGGCGGCGAGAACGTCTTCCCACTCGAGGTGGAACAGATCCTGGAGAGCCACCCGCAGGTTGCGGAGGCAGCGGTAGTCGGCATACCCGACCAGCGTCTGGGGGAGAGTATCCGGGCCTTCGTCGTGCCGGTCGATCCGGCGAACCCACCCGACATCGAACAGCTGCGCGTTTACTGCCGCGAGCAGCTGGCCGGGTTCAAGGTTCCGGCGGGCTGGCGATTTGTACGATCACTCCCCCGCAACCCAGTCGGCAAGTTGCTGCGCCGGCGACTCACCGAAGTAGACGACGAGCATCTCGCCCATGGCCACGGTCCAGCCGCGTAGCCGCCGGATCGCGTTCGTTCTGTCGAAGTTCACGCAGACATGTCTGAACTGGATCTACTCGTCGGCTTTCAGCCCTCGCTATCGCGTTCGACGAGGCGCGGCGGTGCGGTCGAGGTGTGCCGCGTAGGTCGCCCGCAAAATGCGTACTGGTGTCCTCGTCGACGGTAAAGGAGCTTTCGGGTTCGGTGCCGAGCTGGCACCTGGGCCGTTTACCACCTGAGAACGTCGTCGGAGGCACCCCATGTGATCCGTCATCTCGGGGCCCGACCGCACATCAGATCACCACAACGGAGCGAAGCACGTCGCCGCGCTGCATCTTCTCGAAGGCTGCCTCCACACCTTCGAGTCCGATGGTCTCGCTGACGAACTTCTCGAGTGGCAGCCTCCCCTGCAGGTGCAAGTCGACCAATGTCACGAAATCCCGCGAGGGCAAGCAGTCCCCGTACATCGACGATTTGAGGGCGCCACTGCGGCTGAAGTATTCCACCAGCGGGATCTCGGGAGCGACCATGTCGGAGGTTGGCGCGCCAACCAGCACCACGGTGCCGGCGCGATGGCGGGCGAAGAACGCTTGTTTCCACGTTTCGGGCCGGCCGACCGCATCAATGACCACGTCCGCACCGAACCCGCCGGTAAACCGCTGGATGGCGGCTACTGGGTCCACCTCCCGGGCGTCAACGACATGCGTAGCGCCGAACTCCCTGGCCATGTCTAGTTTGCGAGGGTCACGATCCACGGCGATGATCGTTGACGCACCCGCCAGGTAAGCACCGGCGACCGCGGCATTACCGACGCCTCCGCACCCGATGACGGCAACCGAGTCGCCGCGGCTCACCCCGCCCGTGTTGATCGCGGCGCCGATCCCGGACATGACCCCGCAACCGAGCAGCCCGGCCACCTGCGGCTCGATCCCCGAGTCGACCTTGGTGCACTGCCCCGCGGCCACCAGGGTCTTCTCCGCGAACGCACCGATATTGGCAGCCGGCGACAGCTCCTGACCGGACAGCAGTGTCATCCTCTGTGTCGCGGTGCGGGCGTTGACACAGTATTGGAGATTGCCCTTGCGGCAGGCCCGGCACTGCCCGCAGATCGCCCGCCAGTTGAGGATCACGAAGTCGCCCGGTTCGATATCGGTGACCCCGGCACCGACCGACTCGACGAGCCCGGCGGCCTCATGCCCGAGCACGAAGGGGAACTCGTCGCTGATCCTGCCTTCCCGGTAGTCCAGGTCGGTGTGGCAGACCCCGCACGCCTGCACCCGGACCACCGCCTCACCCGGCCCTGGGTCGGGAACGACGATTGTCTCGACTGCCACCGGTTCGCCCTTGCCGTGCGCTATGACCGCACGGACCTCCTCCGACATGCTGCCACTCCTTCGCCACTGAGTTTCGGTTCGCCGGTGACGGCTGCCTACACATGTCAGCCAGTCGTTGCCGGCCTTATGAGAACCCACGTACCCGAGGTCTCGTTGCTTGCCCGCCAGTCGGCCCACGGAGTGGGCCGCACTGCCGGCAACCCGCCGACTTGGCCGAGCTCTGACGTCATGTAGTAGCCGCGACGTCGGGGCTGTCCAGTTCATGGCCGAGGTAGCCTCGCATGACCTCGTTCTCGTCGAGCTCGTCAGGCCGCCCGGAAAACACGACCTGGCCGCGGTTGAGAAGGTAGACGTGATCGGACATCTGGAGGGCACGCTCGACGTACTGTTCGACGACGAGCAGCGCGGTGCCGTTGCTCGCGAGAATATGCAGGGATTCGAAGATCTGCTCCACGACGACCGGCGCGAGTCCCATGGAGACCTCGTCGAGCATCACAAGACTCGGCTTGGCCAAGTAGGCGCGGGACAAGGCGAGCATCTGCTGCTGGCCGCCGGAAAGCCGTCCGGCGAGTTCGCCGAGGCGGTTCTCGAGCGCGGGGAAAGCCTCCAGCGCAACGTCGAAGGACTTGTCCTTCTCCCATGGCGGGAGCTGGAGCAGAAGGTTCTCCCGAACGGTCATACCCCGGAATATTCCCCGCCCTTCCGGAATGAGACACACACCGGCTCGGGCTCGCGCATTCGGTGCGGCACGGGTCACTTCCGTCTCGCCGATCAGGACACGACCCGCACTGGGCCGGAGCAGACCGGATGCGACGCTCAAGAGTGTCGTCTTACCGGCGCCGTTGGAGCCCAGCAAAGCCACAACCGACCCGGTATGCACCTCCAGGTCCACGTCGCGGAGTACGGTGGTGCGCCCATAACCGGCGCTGACGCCCTCGAGTCGAAGCCGTACGTCACTCATCGTGTGGTCTCCTCCTGCAACTCCGCGCCTTCTCGCGCTCCGTCGTCGCTCGCGACGTCGCCGCCGAGGTAAGCGGCCTGAACTATTTCGGACGACATGACCTGGGTTGGGGTGCCGGAGTAGATCAACCGTCCGAAGTCCAGCACGTAAATGTAGTCGCACACATCGTTGACCAGCGCCATGTCGTGCTCGACCAACAGAATGCCGACACCTCGCTGTCGCACGACTTCCGTGAGAATCTCACCGAACCGCAGCGTCTCCGCTCGATCGAGGCCTGATGAAGGCTCATCCAGTAGCAGAACCCGGTAGTCACCGGCCAAGCACCGCGCCAGCTCGACCAGCCGCCGCTGCCCGGTGGACAAGCCACCAACCGAGGCGTCGGCCACCTCGACCAACCCGCACAACTCGAGCGCGCGCGCGGTGGCGTCATCGACCCGGCGCCGGTCAGTCGCCCGCGGAAGCACATGCCGCACCGGATTTGCACCGGCCCGCGCCGCCTCGGCACCGACTGCCACATTTTCCCAGACCGAAAGCGAGTCGAACAGTTCCATTTGCTGGAAAGTGCGACCGAGACCTCTCCGTGCCCGAGCGGCCGCGCTCCGCCGAGTGACATCCTTCTGGTCGAACAGCACATGGCCGCGTGTCGGCTGATTCAGGCCGGAACAGGAGTTGAACGTCGTGGTCTTGCCGGCGCCGTTCGGACCGATGAGACCCGTGATCCGACCGGATTGCGCCTCGATGGTCACATCGTTCACCGCGACGAGCCCGCCGAACTGCACACGTAGTCCGTCCACCTCGAGGGCGGCCGGTTGCACACGAAGAGCCTCCGCACCCGGAGCCATCTGGACGGTCGTCGCGCGAGGACGCCTGGTGAATGGCGGCCGACGGAAAAACCCGTCGAGCAAATCACGCAGCCATACTGGCGGACCTTCTGCCGATACAGGCCGGAGAGCGTGCGCAATCGCGCCGATGCCGAAGAGTATCTGCAGATAGTTGGAAGCATCCGGCGAGGGAACGTAGGAGGGTATGATCGCCAATCCGAAGCCGGCCAGTATCGCATACCAGGGCACACCGCCCGGGACGATGATGATGAGCGCGATATACGTCAGCGATACCAACGGCTGGTAATTGTCGCCGGTAACCGTGAACTGAACCATCCCGGTCAATGATCCGGCGACCGCGGCAATGAACGCGGAAACGCAGAATACGAGTACCCTGGTCACATTTACCGTGGTGCCGTTCGTGGTGAGGGCAAGCGGAGATTCCGCCATCCCCCGCAGGAGCCGCCCGAGACGGCTGCGAGTGAGCCCGATCACAAACAGGGCGGTCAGCACGGCAAGCACCAAGCACAGGTAGTAAAAGCCTTCATCGGAATCGAGGCCCAACCAATGTGGCCGCGGCATCTCCAATCCGAATCCCAGCGCTCCGAACATCAAGTCCGAGGTGTAGAACATTTGCGACACCGCGATCCCGAAACCCAGTGTCGCGAGCGCGAGATACAGCCCGCCCAACCGAATCGCCGGGATTGCGAGCAGCGCGCCGATGGGTACCGCCACCAGCCCAGCCAGCAGGAGGGCGACCACCCAGGGGACGCCCAGATCGACCGCGAAATGTGAGAACGCGGCCGCACCGATGGCGGTGAACGTCACGTGGCACAGGGACACCTGCCCGGATGTGCGAACCAGCAGGCCCAACGAGAGAAACACCATGACGCTCGTCAGCCCGAGGGTCCAGTCGCTGAGGTGGAAACCGGCCCAGCTGGGCACGAATGCCAGCAGTACGACGACGACGGCACCGCCCAAGAGTTGGATCGGCAGAGGTGTCACCCATGCTGGGCGGCCAGCCGATCGCGGCGCGGATCGCACCTGCAGCCAGCGCTTGGGAAACAGCAGCAGGACGAGGAACAAAACGATGAACGGCAAACTGGCGGGCACCTGTTCGAGAACGCTGCCCGTGAAATACTTCGTGGACAGGGCGCCGACGACCCCGATCCCGACACCGCCGATGAAGGTGACCGGCAGACTGGTGAACGAGCCGAGCGCGGCAGCGCCGAAGGCCTGAATGACGAGGAACGTCAAGGTCGTACCCGTCAGCGGCACGAAAGAGGCAAGCAACAGACCGGAGATAGTGGCGAACTCGACGCCGATGATCCACGACCACCTCCGTGCCCGCGTCGGGTTGGTTCCGGCAAGATCCAGCAGCGCCGCGTCGTCCACCACCGCACGCATCGCCATGCCCATACGAGACCACCGGAAGAACAGGTAGAGCGATGCGGTCAAGATCAGCGCGACGGCGAAGACGATAATCTTTTCAGCGGTTATCTGTGTACCGGAAATTGTCACACTATTGGTCGGCAGGTATGGCGGAATGGCACGAATCTGCGTTGTGCCATAAATGATAGTGAAAGCAGACTGCACAACCAGCAGAACACCGACGGTGGCCGCCACTTTCAATGCCAGGCTTGCATTGGCCAGGGCCTTCGCCAAAACAGCGAACATCCCTCCGACGACCGGCCCCACGACAACCAGAATAATGGCGACGGCCGCTGGCCAGGGCACATTATGCTGCACATGCAGGAAGTAGAATGCATAGGCAGCGATCGTTGCCAGCGCACCATGTGCGAAGTTGAATACACCGGACGTCTTGTAGGTGAGAACCAGCCCCACGCCAGCGAGACCGTAGACCGCGCCCGAGACCAGTCCCGCGATAATGAATGGCAGCATACTCTGGTAACTCCTTTGTACCGTCCGCAACGGCCGGTGGATGTTCTATGTAATGCGTTTCGGCGCGCTGGAGCCGGTATCCGCTACCGGCTCCAGGCGTGCCCGAACAGCAACCCCCCGCGAGCGTGCTATTTCAGCCGCCGAGGCTGTTGAGTAGTGGTGTGATTTTGTCTTGTGGGATGCAGGTGGGGGTGGCGCCGTTGGGTGCGATGAATTGGCTGTTGTGGATTTCGATGGGGAAGTAGCAGTTGTTGACCGATGGTTTTCCCTCGGTGTAGGTCAGTGGTGCGGTCAGGCCGCCGAGTGTTTCGTCCTTGAGGGCGTAGAGGCCGCGTTTGACGTCTTCGGGTTTGGCGTTGGCGCCGAGGTTGGCTGCTTTGGCCGCTGCCTCGAACAGTTTCCCGGCGGCCCAGGAGGGGGTGGTGTTCGGTCCGAACTGGGGGCTGTTGTACACCTCGGGGGCGTACTTCTTGAGCGCGTCGTGGTATTGCTGGATCGCGGGGAGTTGGGTGTAGAACCACGGCGCCACGACTTCGGTGCCGAACATGCCCTCGGTGTTCTTGTCGTTGACCCATTCGGGTGAGATCGAGCCGTCGTTGGCGTTGAGCCTGGCTTGGACGCCTTGGGCTCGGCAGGCGTCGAGCACGCGGATCGTGGTGTCGGTCGTCGCGCCGACCTCGAAAGCCTGCACGCCGGCGTTGTTCATGGCCAGGCACTGGGCGGTGAAGTCCGGTGCGGTGCCCGCGACCTTCTCCGAGACCATGCTCACCCCGGTCAGTTTGGCCGCGGCCTCTGCCAGCGGCACCGCCTGGGCGCATGCCGGTGCTTCAGCGCAGTAGAGGAACCCGAACTTGTTGTAACCGTGGTTGACGACTTCTTGCATCGTGGCATAGCTCATCGCCACCAAATTGGTGCCGACACTGTAGAAGTTGGGGTCGGTGGCGAACTGCGATATCGCGGTCAGCCCACCCACCACCGGAATGCCTTTGGCATCGACATAGGACGCCCAGGTACCGCTGAAGTTGCTCGAGTCACCCACGATCGCGATCACGTGCTCTTTCTCCACGAGCTCGCGAATCATCGTATTCGACGTCGTCGCGTTCCCGCCGTCGTCCTTCACGATCATGTTGATCTTGTGACCGTTGATACCACCGGCCTCGTTCACCGACTGCGCCCACGCCCGCATCGTCTTACACGTACCACCCAGCCCCTGCGCGAACACACCGGTACAGTTCCCGATCGCCCCGATATTCCAGGCCGGACCACCCGCATCACCCCCACCACCAGAACCACACGCCGTGACCCCCACCGCCACCACCCAGGCACACGCCAGCACCAAAAACCTTTTACTTCGCATACGTGGCCCCTTAGCTCACCGTTGAGGATCAGGCTCGACCTGAACACACGCAAGTAAAACCCCATTAACCGTACAAGTCAATAATCTACCGATATCGGTTTTGGCGGCGACTCTCGCCGGTGAGGGCTGTGATCACCAGGGGTTCGGCTGCGTCGGCAACATCGATGGCGATCCGCACCGGCCCGGCTTTGTAGATAGTTAGCTCATTGCAAAGAATGGTCACATGATTCGAATCGGCATAAATCAAGGTCCAATGGCTCAGATTTCCACACGTCGTGGTCGAGCCAACTACGCAACGTGCGCGAACGCGCTCTCCACCGGGGTCGACGGAAGGTCAGGGAGCCTGGTGTACCGGTCCACGCCACAGTGATCGTTGACTGCCGGATCCGCCCCGAGCCGGAACGTTGCGTCGCGAGGCAGCAATAGACCAACCGGATACCCCACGGTGCTGCGAATGAGTATCGGATTCCAACGCCCGCAGGCGCCGACACGCGCCCTCATGGTTGATGATCGCCCGCATCGCGGCCGCTCGAGTCAGCGGCGCGGGTTCCGGCATGTCCCGATGCGACACGCTCCGCCTCGAGTTCGAGCGATTCATGCGTGACGCCCCCCAACGATCGGCGATTGCCTGTGGATCGCGCGGCCAGCGGCCCCCCGTGCTTGTGCACCAGTCCGTACTGAACTCGGCGACCACGAGCGTATGCGGGAGGCCACGAATACGTCGGGCGCAGCGAATTGACCGGCTTTGCGACTCGAGCGACGGCGGGAGCGACTCGAGCCACGGCGGGAGCCACCCAGCGTCCCGCGATGATCTCGGCCGCGAATGGACACCGCCGTCTCTCGAGAACTGCGCCGTCAGGCGTCGATCGGGATGCTCCGACCCTCGAGTTCCTCGATCGCCGACCACAGTGATTCGGGGACCGCGACCGGCGCGAACGTCTGCGTGTTGATCGTCACCAGCACGACGGTGCCGACCGCGAGCACGCGTCCGTCATCGATTCGGCGCAGAGTCTGTTCGAGCGTGAACCCTTTGCTCCGTCGGCCGATCGCACGTATTTCGATGGCGGCCTCGAGCCCGGGAAAGACTTCGCCGTCAAAGCGTACGGAGATCGACCGGACGATCGGACGACCGGGCGAGTCGTCGGCGAACAGCTTGTCGGAGTTGTAGCCGAGGCCGCGGGTGAAGTATGCCTGCCACGCGTCGTAGAGCAGCTGCGCAATCTCGATATTGTCGAGGTGGCCCTCGTGTCGCGACGGTCCGATCGTAAGAGTCTCTGCCCATGGCTCATGTTCTGGCATATATCTAACTATATGACACATGACACCGATCTGCCAGGCACACGGCGCTACGGGATCGGATCACTCGCATCGAGCGGTGCCCGAAACCCGTTGGCCCCGTTCAAGGTCTCACCCTCCGTCCGCAGGGCTTCAAGAAGCGCTAACCCACGGCCCACCTGGTCACGTTGTTCAGAATGGGCAAAGCGTCCCGATCGACTACTCGGAGGTCGCAGGAGCAATGATCAGAACTCGACCACGATGCCCGAGCCGAGTTGTCGTCGATGTCAGTGATTCCGCACGGGCATTGCTTATCCGCCCGGCTGGTCAGTCGACGTCGTCGGCCACGCCGACGCGACGGTAGTCAGGCAGGCGACACAACGACGACGCCCCCCTGCTGGAGATCTCCAGCAGGGGGGCGTCGTCGGACCGGCGGAAGCTCAGTTTTCGTGAACGGAGTACCGCGCGATGAGGTCTTGCGAGAGCGGGAAATCGAACAACTTCTCCGCATTAGCATGAGTGATCTTCCGAGTGACCTCGGGATCGAGATCATCGAACAATTCCTTACACGCAGCCTGAGTGTTCGGCCACGGCGAGTCACAGTGCGGATAATCGCACTCCCACAAAATATTGTCGACACCATTGTAATCGCGAGTCGACAACCCCCACGGCTCCTCGATCATACAAAAATACATGCTCCGCTTGCAGATCTCACTCGGCAGCGTCTCATCCATCTCCGTCCAATACCGATGCCGCTCCCACTGACGATCAGCCCGCTCCAACGCAGCAGGCAACCAACCGATACCACCCTCGGACCACACATACTTGATATCAGGAAACTTCCGCGGAACCGGACTACACATCATATTCACAGCGTTATACGCAGCCGAAGTGAACGCAGTCGCGATCGAAACCATCGGATTCATATCCGGATCGAAATCGACCTTCGCCCCCGAAGAACCGATATGCATACACACCGGAATCCCAGCATCCTGAACAGCGGCGAACAACGGATCCCAATGATCACCATGCAACCCCGGCTGCCCGATCGCAGCCGGATCCTCCACCCAACACAACGCCTTCGAACCCAACCCGACCGTCCGCTCGACCTCCGCCGCAGCCAACGCCGGATCCCACACCGGCACGATCGTCATCGGAACAAACATATCCGGCGCAGCCGCACACCACTCATCGAGAATGAAATCATTCCACGCGCGCACACACGCCAGCGCCAGATCCTTATCCTTGAAAGAACCGAACTTACGCCCACCGAACCCCGGCAACGTCGGAAACGCAACCGAAGCGAAGATCCCGTTCGACAGCATGTCCCGACGACGCTCCTCCGGCTTATAACAACCAGGAATCATATCGGTGAAACGCGACGGCTCGGTCCCCCACTCCTGCGGAGGCTTCCCAGCAACAGCATTCAAACCCATCGTGGTCTCCCGAGTCCCGTCATACACCCAGAACTCACGACCACCCTCCTCAACAACATGAGGAATCGCATCACCAAACTTCTTATCCACCCGCGACGTCCACACATCAGCCGGCTCCACGATGTGGTCATCGACGCTGAACAACGTATACATAATTCCGCCCTCCGGCGCTTCTTCAGATAACTTTTCTTGCAGGCGACGCGGCACTCGCGAGTGAGTCCACAAAAAGCCGGATGGCATATTGCAGACTCATCGGGTGCTTAACCTCACCGAAAATCACCCGAGCCTTCGAGAAGTCACGGGACAAGGCTAGCTTTCGTTTCCGATTCACTGCGTGCGCGCGATCTCTAGGATTTCGACAACCGCGTCCCTGTCGATCGGCCGCGGATTCCAGAGTATCGCACGGTCCTCCGACACGTCCGCAACGATCTGATCGTAGTTTTCCGGGCCCAGCCCGACTTGGTCCAAGCGCGTCGGCAGGCCGAAATCGGCGACGAATGAACGCACGGCGTCAGCGCCCGACGTGCCGGCCGGTGCTCCGAAAATTGACGCGATCTCATCCAGCACGTCTCCGGCGACCGCGTTGTTGTAGGCCATTGCGGCCGGCAGCGTGACACATGAGGTGATGCCGTGCGGGATACCGTACCTGGCGCCGATCTGATGTCCGATAGCGTGACTGACACCTACCCCGGCGTTGGTGATGGCGAATCCGCCCTGCCAGCTGGCGATCTGGCAGTACGTCCGAGCATCCAGATCCTCCGGATGCGACCGCGTGCGTTCGAGGTACTTGGCCAGCGTCGCAAGTCCGTCCTTGCAGGCCGCCGTGACGAAGGGCTGCGCGGCGAGTGAGTACCACGCCTCAACGCAGTGGTCGAGGGCCCTGATACCGGTGGACAGCCACAGGTCCATCGGTGTGCTCCGCGTCAGCTCACTGTCCAGGATCACCCGCTGCGGGATGAGTGTGGTGTGGCTGAAGCCGTCCTTGACGCCACGTTCCGCATCGGTGATTCCGAAGCCGCTCGTGAACTCCGCCGCGGACAGTGTGGTGGGCAACGTCCAGTGCGGCACCGTCGTTCCGGCGACCGTCGTCGGCCGTACCTCACCCTCACTGGTGAAGGTGACCTTGTAATCGTCGATGGCGGCGCTGTCGGTGATGTTCTCGGCAATAGCCAAGCCCACGGCTTTGCCGAGGTCGGACACGCTGCCACCGCCAAGGCTGACGATGGCGTCTACGCTGGCCGCCCTGGCCTGTCGAGCCACCTCGACCACAACCTCGCGCGGCACGTGCTGCCGAGGCTGCGAGAACGTCAGCGCGCGACGCGACCCGATGAGTTCCTCGAGTTCCTTGCCGTGGGGTGTCTTCTCGTAGAGGGTGTTCGAGATGAGGAGCAGCACTCGCTCAACGCCGGCCTCTTCCAAAGCCGCTGGTAGGGCCTGGCGGCTGCCGGGCCCGTAGGTGATCTGGTTCGGACTTGTGTACGCGAACTCGCCACCGACGTTCACCGCGTCACCTCACTGTCGCTGCTCAATGTTTCTACCCTGCCTACATGGTTGTGCGCCAACCGGCTGTCGGGGTCAGACGGCATCGGCCATCTGACCCGACAACAGTCAGTTACTCTCGTCGAGCCCGCGCATCTCGGGAATACGGTTTATGGCCGCCGCCGCCACGGCCCGGTCCACCTGGGCCGCGAGTTCGGCGGCGTCGGCGTCGGCCAACATCTCGGGCAGGCGCGTGGTCAGACACTTTCGCACCCACGGAAGCATCCGGCCGTTGGCAACGCTGTCGTAGCGAACCCAGCGGTTCTGCGGCTCCTCCCCGGGTGCCGTGCGATGGACGTAGTGATAGTGGGGATCCTCGTCGAAGCAGTCGAACCGCAGATATTCGTGACCCGAGGCGGCTTCGACCACGTGCACCGACAGACCACCGTCGTCGACGTCGACCTCGGACCCGTCGCCGGCGGCGAGACTGGCCTCCAACGCGGCCAAGGCGGCCGGATCGTCTTTGTACGTCAGGCGGAGGGAGTCAGCTGTGATATGCCGTAATTCGATACCGATCTGGACCGGCCCCGCGTCGTAAAACGTGGTGTTCTCCGCAGCCAGTGGCTCGGGCGGAATGTTGAATACGTGGCCGACTTTCATTTGACCACCTGCCGAACAATTAGCTCCACCAATATCTCCTTCTCGAACCGGCCACCAACGCCGACGTGGCCCAATTTCAGGATATTTCGCGCCATTACCGACGGCCACCCATGCCGATCACCCCGATGTCCGCTGTGCGTCGACCGTCATGTGTACGTAGCGGGAGGCCCACAGCCCAGCCGACGCGGCGTGATCGATGGCGATCGACGCTCCCGTGATCGTGGCAGCGCCATCGGATGCCAGCAGCACCAGGGTCTCGGCAACCTGTGCGGACTCATGGAGTGGTGCTCTACGAACCGCCGCAGCCTGAGCATCGACCGGAGCGCCCGTGGCAGCCTTTGCCCCCGTGGTCCGATCCTGTTGACCAGTTGCCGTGCCGCCCAACAGAATCGTATTGGCACGAATGCCCTCGTCGAAGTACTCGACCGCGATCTGGCGCGTGAGATGTGCCAACGCAGCTTTGGACGTGCCGTACACGGACATCTCACTCACGGCGACCGCAGCGGTGGTGGAGGCAATGGTGAGAATTACCCCGCCGCCCTGTGTGCGCATCGGGCCCAGCGCGTACTTGGTCAGGAAGAACGGCCCCTTCACGTTGGTGTCGATGACCCGATCCCAATTGGCTTCGTCAGTATCGTGGATCGTCATCAGAGGGGGCTCGGGACGGACCGCGGCATTGCAGACCAGTACGTCCAGACGCCCGAATCGCTCGACCGTGGCCGCTACCAGCCGCTGGCAGTCGGCTACGCGGGAGACGTCAGCCGTCTCGAAGGCAAACCGCTCAGTGCCCAGCTCGGCCTCGAGCTTTGCGCCGTAGTCGGCACGGCGTGCCGCACCGACTACGGAAGCCCCGGCCTCGATGAAAGCGGTCGCAATGGCGCGACCCAGGCCGGCCGAGACGCCGGTAATGAGGGCGGTCTTGCCCGCCAGTGCTCCATCGGTCGCCGTCATTGCGACTGCCCCTGCCTCTTCGTCCATCGACTCGCTGTATATCGACGCCGAGCCCGCAAACATGTCACTATATAAATAAGCTAAATGTTCCCGCGACTCGTGTCAAGGCACCGTAAGGCGCTCTGTTCCTTCTCTTTTATCTTACTTGTTATACTATATGTCCTGAATATCTTACGCGCTGCGCGGGGTCCGGGACCAGATGTCCGGGCGGGTCACGACACCTAGGCAGGCGTCTCCGAGGCCCTACCCGCGAAGCGCCGATCCGTTCAAGTCTGTGGTCGAGAGCCACAGGAAAGGAGAACAACGATGCCGGGTGCACTGAGCTGGCTGCGCGTGGTGGACTGCTCCGAGGGGCTCGCCGGCGCGTACGCCACCGGCATCCTCGCCGACCACGGCGCGGACGTCATCCGCGTCGAAGCGCCCGGCGGGGACCGGTATCGCGAACTGTTCGCCGTGCCGTACGCGTCATTGCATCGCGGCACGCGCAGCGTCGAACTCGACCTGCAGACCGACTCCGGCCGCGAGGATCTGCTTCGACTGCTCGGCTCGGCAGATGTGTTCGTCCACAGCTGGGCCCCCGGTGTCCCCGAATCCTTTGGCCTGGGTTATGAGGCCGTGCACGCCGCGGTACCTCACCTGGTGTACGCCGCGATCACTGCGTTCGGGCAGACCGGCAAGCACCATGACGTCGCCGCCTACGACTCCATCGTGCATGCGCTCGTCGGCACGATGGGCGAGCAGGATGGCCATCGCGACGGCCCGATCTACGAGGCCCAGAACTTCGCGAGTCAAGGCGCCGGCTACCTCGCCGATATCGCGATCCTCGCCGCCCTCTACCGCCGGCACATCGACGGCGCAGGTCGCTACATCGACACCTCGCTCTGCGATGGGGCACTCGCCTATCTGATGATGACGTGGGGCCAGGTCGACGGCGACGAAGTGACCCCCCTGTCCAAACGCGGCTTCAACCGGCTCATTGTGCGGACCTTCCGCTGCCAGGACGGTGAGTACCTGGGTGTACACACGGGCGCCGTCGGCGCTTGGGGGCGCGCGATGAAGGCATTCGGCCTGGACGGCAGGGTCGGGATCGACCCGAACGGTCGCGATATGGGCATCCCGCTGACCGATGACGAACAGAAGATCATGTCGACCGAAATATTCGACATCCTCGCCTCCAAGCCGCGCGACGAATGGGCGCGGATCCTGCGCGAAGCCGATGTCTGCGCGGTCGAGCACCTCCGGCCCGGCGAAGCGTTCGACGCCGAGCAGGTTCGCTACAACGGCACGGTGACCACTGTCGATGATCCGGTCCTCGGGGAGGTCGAGCAGGTCGGCGTGATGATCGGGCTCGACCGCACTCCGGGCGAGGTCCGGGGCCCTGCCCCCCTTCCGGGCGCGCATACCGCGGAAGTCCTCGGCGAGGCAGCCGCACTGGCAGCGCGCTCGGGTGGCCCCGTCGACGCCTCGGCATCGCTCCTTGACGGTGTGAAGATCCTTGACGTCGGGGCCTACTACGCGGGCCCCTGGTCCTCCCGGGTCCTCGCCGACCTCGGTGCCGACGTCATCAAGCTCGAGACCGTGCACGGCGACTCGTTGCGCGGCCTACGTCAGGTGTATCGCGCATGTCAGGCCGGCAAGCGGGTCATCTCGGCGGATCTCAAGGATCCGGATCTGGCACCGCTTCGCCGGGCTCTGGTCGAGTGGGCCGATGTGGTCCAACACAACATGCGCCCAGGCGCCGCGGAACGTCTCGGCGTCGGGGTCGAGCAGGTACGGGCAATCAAGCCTGATGCGGTTTACCAGCACGGGCCGGGCTGGGGTGCCGGCGGGCCCGACCGCCTTCGGCAGAGCTTCGCCCCTCTGCTGTCGGGGTACGCGGGAATGACCTTCGAAGTCGCTGGGCAGTTCAACGATCCCCTTCCGCCGATCGGCAACGAGGACCCCGGAGCCGGCCTGCTCGGGGCCATCGGAATCCTGATGGCACTACTGCACCGGCAGCGCACGGGCGAGGGCCAGTTGGTCGAGACGCCGCAGGTGAGCGCCGCGCTCGGGCACATGTTGCACATTGCTCGACGCACCGCCGACCGCGAGGTCCTGGGCGCAAACCGCCTCGACCCGCTGCAGCTGGGCGTGTCGCCGACCGACCGTCTCTACGAGACATCCGACGGTTGGGTGGTAGTTGCGGCGAACACCGACAACGAGCTCTCCGCGCTCAGCGCCGCGACCGGCGTCGAGATCCTCGATGACGAGCGGTTCGGCACCATCGCCGCTCGCGCGAACAACGACTACGAGCTCGGCGACCTGCTCGGCACGGTGATCCACGGGTGGACCACAGCAGAGGCGCTGGACAGGCTCGGCTCGGCGGGCGTACCCGCTGCCGAGCCGGCCCCTTACAACAACCGGGTGTTTCTCACCGATCCCGACAACCTCGCCTCGCGACGAGCGGCCGCCACCGCGCACTCGGACGGAACGGTGCGCGAGATCGGCATTCTGTTCCGCGTCTCCGAAACGACGTTCCCGCCGCACCGCATCGCAGCCGAACTGGGCGAGCACACCGAGCAGATCATGACGTGGGCCGGCTACACACCCGAACAGATAGCCGCGGCCGAAGCACGCGGCTCCGTGCGTTCGCTCCATCGCGATGACACCGCAAGCCCTGCCTGAGCACAGCAGCGCTTCGATCGCCTAGCCGCCCCACCGACAAGCCGCCGCGCCATGAACACACGGGACAATCAAGGCCATATCCGATCGCGCCCGCCTGTTCCACCTCCGGTGCCAGGCACGGCCGAGGACAGTGGGTACCGGCCGATTGGCGGATGAGCTGGACCGGGGCAGACCGCACAAGGGTTACGTCTCGCGACGGGCTTATGCACCGATCTCACCAGCTGATGCACCATCGTTTTCCTCAGATCAGGAGCTTTCGTGACCCATCTACGAGTCCATTTCGACCTCCGCGCGCCTGAGTCGGGCATTCCGGCACGCGAGCTCTACCCATTGGCGCTCGAGCAGGCCGCCTGGCTCGATAATGCCGGTGCGACGTCGATCATGCTTTCCGAGCATCACGGATCCGACGACCAGAACTGCCCTTCGCCCCTCACCCTCGCAGCAGCGATCGGGGCAGTGACCGAACGCTGCCGCATTCTGGTCTCGGCGCTTCTGCTGCCGCTGCACGATCCCGTGCGCGTCGCCGAGGACGCGGCCGTCGCCGACCTGGTGAGTGGGGGTCGACTGGATCTCGTTGTCGGGGTCGGCTACGTGCGTTCCGAATTCGAATTGTTCGGGCTCACCATCGAGGACCGCGCACGCCTGCTCGAGAAGAAGCTCCCGCTGCTTCTCGAGGCCATGACGACCGGCACGGTGACGCGGGGCGGCACCACCTACCAGGTCACCCCCCGGCCGGCGCAGAAGCCGCGTCCCTCGGTGCTCGTCGGCGGCTCGGTGGCCGCGTCGGCCAGGCGCGCGGCCCGTTTGGCCGACGGGTTCTTCCCTGCGGTCAGCGACCCGTCGGTCATCGAGGTCTACCGCGCGGAGTGCGCGCGGCTCGGCTATGAGCCCGGTCCGGTCCATCGAGGGGGACGACCGCGCTTCGTCTTCGTCAGCGAAGATCCGGACCGGGCGTGGCAACATGTCGGTCCGGCCGCGCTCGGAGAGATCAACATTCACCGACGCTGGACGGCCGACAGCCCGGCGCAGAACTCCTACGGTGAGGGCGGTGCACTGACCGATTGGGAGGTCGTCCGCAAAGGTGGTCAGTACGCTGTGCTCACCCCTGCGGAGTGCATCGAACTGGCCCGCGGGCTGGACGACGACATGCCGCTCACGATCAAGCCACTGCTGGGCGGTGTGGATCCCGACTTCAGCTGGGAATGCCTGGAAGTGCTGAAGTCCCAGGTCCTGCCGCACCTGGACCTGGACCAGCCCAAGCCATTCGGCCGCATCCGCCCGCTGGATGTCGAGCGAGCATAATGTCGTCGAATTCAGCCGTCGCCACGCCGCCAGAGTGATACAATTAACTAAATAAACTTCCTAATACGGGAAGGCTCTGAGGAGGAAACGTTGGCAAACCAGGCGCAGGACCGCTACGTCGTTATTTCCGCCGATGGTCACGCCGGCGCCGACATCCAGCACTACAAGCCCTATCTCGAGTCGAAGTGGCATGCCGAGTTCGACGAGTGGGCCAAGGCCTTCAACGACCCGTGGCTCGAGGTGGAGGACAGCGACCGCAAGTTCGGCGTCGCTTCGGGCGGTGGGGACTCCACGTTCAGCTGGGACAGCAGCAAGCGCAATGAGGCGCTCGAAGCCGAAGGCATTGTCGGCGAGGTGATCTTCCCCAATACGGCTCCGCCGTTCTTCCCCAGCGCAATCCTTACCGCAGCCGCGCCGCGGACGCGCGAGGAGTACGAACGACGCTGGGCCGGACTCAGAGCGCACAACCGGTGGCTGGTCGACTTCTGCGGTCAACTCCCCGGCCGCCGTGCCGGCGTCGCCCAAGTGTTCCTCAACGATGTCGACGACACCGTCGGGGAACTGCACTGGATCAAGGAGTCGGGGCTGACCGGTGGCATCATCCTGCCGGGCGACTCCCCCGACAATCTGGTGCCGCTGTATCTCCCGCGCTACAACCGAATCTGGGAACTGTGTGCCGAGTACGACATCCCGGTGCACCGGCACGCAAACGTTCCCGGCCACTCCCCCACACCGGAGTACGGCGTCGCGGCACCGGCTATCGGCTTGATCGAGGCGCCCTTCTTCGCCAAGCGCGGACTGGCACACATGATTTTCAACGGAGTGTTCGAGCGGTATCCGAACTTGAAATACGTGACCACCGAGGACGGGGCCGGATGGGTACCCTCCCACCTGGCCGAACTGGACGGCCTGTATGAGGCCGCGCACGTCAGCGGGAGCATCGTCCATCACTTCGTCGGCGCCGCTGCCGAGGGCATGACCAAGAAGCCGAGCGAGTATTTCGCCTCGAATTGCTACCTCGGTGCGAGCTTCCTCACCGGTCCGGAATGCGCGATGCGCGACCAGATCGGTGTCGACAAGATCATGTGGGGCTCGGACCTGCCGCACCTCGAGGGCACGTATCCCTACAGTTTGGAGGCTATGCGAGCGGCGTTCGCCGGCGTGCCGGAGAGCGAAGTCCGGCGCATGCTTGCCGGTACGGCGGCGGAGGTTTACAACTTCGATCTCGACTTCCTGCAGTCGATCGCCAACAAGGTCGGCCCGACTGTGTCTCTGATCAACGAGCCCTTGGTCGACGGCCCGAAGTTTCCGTCCGAGACCGTGACGCCGCCACTGATCATCGAGCCGATGCCTGGTTCGCAGTTGGCTCCGGCCTGAGCAGCACGCCGCACTTATCCACAACCGACGACGGCACTCACCTCGGCCGAGGTGGGTGCCGTCGTCGTGGTATGCCTATGCACGGCCCTGGCTATCGGGCCGCGTCCGCTGGGGCTATGGTGCACCGATGCCTGCACCCCCTCGCGTGCCGTGCGTATGCAGCACACTCGGCGCCCAGGGCTCCAACGTGCGCCCGATCCGCCTGGATGTGCTGCGCCCGACGGACTAGCCGCCGCACGAGCAGGCCATAGCATGAGCAGGCCTTAGTGTGACCAACTGCTAATATGGCAGGTCCGCGGGCTAAAGATAGTCGCCAAGTAGGGCTCTATCCGACAAATAGTTTAGATAATTTCGCTAATCCTTGGTAAGGTACAAGTTCGTGGGAACTGACAGTTGCCTCGGTCTCCGAAACTCGCGCCAGGGGCGTACCGGCCCCGACCGGCAGGCTCGCTTCGAACCAGCCAGCAAAGCGAAAGCGGTCGGCCGGGCGGGTGCACAATTCCGTCAGATCGGCGCCCGTCGAAACGATCTTCCGCTGTGGTGTACCGGCGGCACGCGCGAGACGACCGTTATCGCGCGTTATTCCTCATACGCAGCCCCCTGCACGACATCGGCTCCCCTACTGGAGGAAAAGTGAGAGACGCATTCGATCTTGTCATCCGCGGCGGAACAGTCCTGGACGGGACCGGAGCGGATCCCATAGAGGCGGATGTGGCCGTCACCGACGGGCGCATCGCCGCGGTGGGGAAGGTCAGCGGGCGTGGTGCCGAGGAGATCGACGCCCGCGATCGTCTTGTTACGCCCGGCTTCGTCGACGTCCACACCCACTACGACGGTCAAGTCACGTGGGAGCAGACGCTCGGACCATCGTCTGGGCATGGCGTCACCACGGTGGTGATGGGGAATTGCGGGGTCGGCTTCGCGCCCGCTCGTGCCGAGCAGCGCGATCTGCTTGTCAGACTCATGGAGGGCGTCGAGGACATCCCCGGCGTCGTCATGACCACCGGGGTGCCTTGGAACTGGGAGACCTTTCCCGACTACCTCGATGCACTGGACCGCCGCCACACCGACATCGACTTCGCCGCGCAGGTTCCCCATTCTCCGCTGCGCGTGTACGTAATGGGTCAGCGCGGCGCAGACCTCGAGCCCCCCACCGACGCAGACCTCAACGAGATGCGGCGCCTCACCGCCGAAGCGGTCCGGGCGGGCGCGCTCGGGGTATCGACGTCACGGACGATGGCTCACCGCTTCAAGACCGGCGAACTCGCGCCGTCGGTGCCCACCGAGGACACCGAAATACTGGCATTGGCCGACGGCCTACGCGACGCCGGCACCGGTGTGTTCCAGTTGGTGCCGAACAACGAACTCGACCCGAACACACAGTTCGCATTGTTGCGCCGGATCGCGGAACGTTCAGGTCGCCCCGTGTCGTTCACCTTCCTGCAGGATCCGGGGTGGCCCGGAGGCTGGCGGGATATATTGCGGAGCCTCGAAACCGCTCGGGACGATGGACACTCCATCCGGGGCCAGGTCCTGGCGCGGCCGGTGGGCGCGCTGCTCGGCCTCGAACTGTCACTTCACCCGTTCGCACTGCACCCGAGCTTTCGACCGTTGCGCGACTTGCCACTGCCGGACAAGGTGCAAGCGATGCGCGACCCCGGGTTGCGCCGCCGCCTCCTGGCCGAGCAACCCGAGGACCCGAACCCCTTCTTCAAATTCGTGATCTCTGATCATGAGTCGCTCTACGTGCTGGGCGATCCGCCCAATTACCATCCAGCCGCCGACGACAGCATCTCGGCGAAGGCCCGGCGTGACGGACGCGAACCGCTCGAGGTGATCTACGAAGCATTGCTGGAACGCGACGGGCACGAAATTCTCTACCGGCCGATGGGCAATCGGGATGGTGACCGGTTCGAGAGCGCCGGACGCGATATGGTCCCACACGACCTGACCGTCCTGGCCCTCGGCGACGGAGGGGCACATTACTCGACGATCTGCGATGCGGCGTACCCCACGTACTTCCTCACACATTGGGTGCGCGATGCGACCGCCGATCGCCGCATCGAGCTACCCCAAGCGATCAGGATGTTGACCACCCAGCCGGCGGCAGCGGTCGACTTGGGCGACCGAGGCGTAATCCGTCGGGGTGCCAAGGCGGATCTGAACGTGATCGACCTGGATCGGCTCCACCTGCACGCCCCGCACACGACCTACGACTTGCCCGCCGGCGGGCGCCGGCTCCGGCAGCGAGCTGACGGCTACGACGCAACAGTCGTGTCGGGCCTGGTGACCTACCTCGGTGGCGAGGCGACTGGTGCGCTCCCCGGACGCCTGGTCCGGGGAGCGCGGCGATCAAGTGCGGCAGCATAGCGTCCCCGACCGCGGAATGGCCCGACGGTGCCGTCGATGGCCGTCACCGTCGGGCGTGGCGCCCTAACCGATCCGCCAACCTGCCGGCCTGCGCCGAGGGGTTTCCAACGTGGCTGTCCGCCCTTTCTTTGCTGAGCCGGCTCCATGTGTGAGGCGGCCAGGGCAGACGACGATGCGTCCGCGTCGCTGAGCCGACACAGCTGAATAACCACTACCGCACCGGCTCGTCTCCGCGACGACGTCCGGCGGCGCCGACGATAGAGGATCGAATGAAATTCGGGATGCAGCTTTTTCCGTGGGAACGCTGGCCGGACTTCCGGTCGATCGGCCCGGTCGTGCGAACCGCGGAAGAGGTGGGCTTCGACGGAGTGGCCTTATCCGATCACATTGCCCCGCCGAGGGTTCCGGAAGCAGCCGCGACAGGCAAGTCGCGCCCCGAGATCTACGTTCTCGCAGCGCATCTCGCCGCACTGACCGAGCGGATCCGGCTGGTTTTCTACGCCACGGTGGTGCCGTACCGGGGTGCTGTCCACCAGGCGAAGCTGGCGGCCACACTCGACCAGGTGAGCAACGGACGGTTCACAATGGTCGTCGGGACTGGCTGGCTGGAGGCCGAGTTCGACGCGCTCCAGGTCTCCTTCGCCGACCGCGGCGACATCACCGATGAGTACTGCCGGGCGATGATCACGCTCTGGACGCAGGAGGAGCCGACCTTCGCGGGTAAGCATGTGCGGTTCGAACCTCTCACGTTCGAGCCGAAATGCGTGCAGCGCCCGCATATTCCGCTCTGGATCGCCGGGAGCGGCCGGCGGCCGTTGCGGCGGCTGGTGGAGTTCGGCAGCGGGTGGACCCCGATGGTCGGCGACGTACCAACGCTCGCGCGCCAGGTCGCCGCGGCAAAGGATGCCGTGCGCGCCGCGGGACGCGACGCGGACGCACTCGACTTCGCTTTCGGCATCTCGTTCGGTGAGCCGGACCGGCTGGTGGAGAAGGCATCCGAGCATGTCGGGGAGTCCAACGCAGAACGCATGGCCGGTTCGAGGGACCAGATCGTGGACCTCGTCGGGCGCTATCAGGAGGCGGGGTTCACCTATCTCAGCATTTCCTCCGCCTGGGACAAGCCATCCGATCTGCAGCGAAAGCTCGAGTGGTTCGCGGAGAACGTGATGCCGCAATTCCGGTAGCCAGAACGAAATCCGTCTCGATGCGCCGCAGCTCGGCGCCGCGAGGACCGGAGCAACCGAAGCAAAGAAGGCAGGACGGATGATCCGCAATTCGTCAGGGGCGAATTCGATTTCCAGGTCGGCGGCACTATGAGCAAAGAGGCTACTGCGGCCTGGTTCTCGTTCACAGAGGTGTTCGAAGGCCACCACGACGAGTTCGACCGTTGGCACGCGCTCGACCACATGCCCGAGCAATTCGGCATCGAAGGAGTCGTCGGCGCCCAGCGTTGGACGGCGGACCGAGGCCTCGAGGTGGCCGGTACCGACGAGGACCTCGCCGCCACGCATCACGCTCACATGTACCTACTCGCGCACCCCGCCCGAGGTGCGCTCGAAGAGATGACTGTGCTCGGCAGGCAACTGGCCGAAGCGGGTCGTTGGTTCGATGCCCGCCGCGGACTCCTCCACGCGCCGTTCCATGTGACAGGGAAGTGGGTATCCCCAGACGTTCCGGTGCGCGCCATCGTCCTTCCATACCGCCCCGACCGAGGTGCGCACATCGTCGTGCTCGACTCGGAGCACTCCCCGACCATCGCGGCCGCCCTCGCGCGGGTACCCGGAGTCGCAGGCTGCTGGTCATTCGAGAGCATGGCCGGTACCGAGCTTCCACCGGGTTTCCCGGCTGCTCCCGCGGGAACCGGCATCGTCGTCGCCTGGCTCGACGAAGATCCCTCCCACATCGCGGAACAGTTGAATCACACTGTCACGACTCCCGTGCGCTACGCGCGCACGCTTCGCCCAGCACACGCCTACCAGGGTTGATCAGGGCCGCAGTCGAGGCGGGCGACTGGTCGGAGCACGCCGACGGTGTGGTCAACGCGACCGGATCGAACTACTGCCCGAGGAGTACACGCAGCGACTGGTGGCAACCGAACCGGAATCCACTGCCGCCTGACGCGGACTGATGGCGCCGCCCGATGAGCTGCAGGCCGAAGGCTGGGCGCGCTATGCCATCCGGGATGTCCAGGCTCGCAGTTTCATCGGCAGCGTTTACCCAACCGTATGTTGATCAATCCTTGCTGCTGGCAGTGGTCTGATCGACCATCAGCCCCAGGCCTGAGGCATACGGGACCCGCACTGTGGCGGGCGATCGGGGTGCATCCGGAAGAACAGCCCGGATGCGCCCCGATCGTCGTCTAGGCATCGACACCCTCGCCAACCGGAACAGAAGCCGATGCGTGACTTCAACCTCGGCTCACCCGTTGACTACCGAGGCCCGCACCGCCACAGTGTCCGCGGGAGCGGGAGATTCCGGAAGATCGCGGGCTTGTCGGTCAACGACAACACGATCTTCGTATCACTACGCCCAGTAAGGCACTCAGTTCGTCAACTCAGTTGGGGATTGCGCGGTTACGACAGTGGGATGTAGACGTTCTTGTGGTGAACGTAGTCCTCGATAGCGGCGCGGCCGCCTTCTCGGCCGAAGCCACTCGCTTTGGTGCCGCCGAAGGGTGCCGACGCGGTCATCGGCGCGAAGGAGTTGACCGCGACCCAACCCACCTCGAGTTCTTCGGCCATTCTGTGTGCCCGGACCAGATCGGTGGTGTGAACGTAGGCAGCCAGACCGTAACTGGTCGCGTTGGCCATTTCCAGCGCCTGCTCAGCGGTGTCGAACCGGGTGACCGCGAGAACCGGGCCGAAGACTTCCTGCTGCGCCAGCGAACTGGCGTTGTCCACGTCGGCCAGCACAGTCGGACGAACAAACGCACCCGAGGCCAGCTCACCATCGAGGCGATCACCACCCGTCACCAGCCTGGCCTCACTCTTTGCCTGGTCCACCACCGCCAGAATCCGCTCAGCGGCGGCATGGTCGATGACCGGGCCCATCGTTACGGCGGGATCGAGGGGATCGCCGATGCGCGGTGATTGAGCGACCGCTTGCACGCGCTCGAGCACTTCGTCGTACACCGAGGACTCGACCATCAGCCTGGTGGGGAAAAAGCAGCCCTGTCCAGCCCCGGCGATCGTGCTCATGAACGCGGCCATTTGTGCAGCTGCGTCCAGATCGGCATCTGCGAAAACAATATTGGCCGACTTGCCGCCGAGTTCCAGCGTGACAGGTGTCTGGGTCTCCGCGGCGAGCGCCATCACACTCGTGGCCACCTGAGGACTACCGGTAAACGACACTTTGCGCACGTCTGGATGTCGGATGATGGCCTCAGACGTATAGCGATCACCGGACAGCACGCTGAGCACACCTTCCGGCAAGCCCGCTTCCAAGCAGAGTTCGGCCAACCGCATCACAGCGAACGGCCCGAGTTCCGGCGAGCGCATCACGACACAGTTGCCCGCCGCCAGGGCCGGAGCGAGTTTCATCGACGCATTGATAATCGGTCCGTTCCAGGTGATCAGCGCGCCTACCACCCCATACGGCTCGTAACGGACATAATCAAGAGCCCGCGCCGGATAGGCGCTGATCAACTCGCCCTCGAACTTGTCGGACCAGCCGGCGTAGTACTCGAACAGGTCGATCGCCTGCCCAAGGTAGCCGGGGGTAAGCGGAGTACCGGTTTCGAGGGCGACCAGTTGGATGAGTTCGTCCTCATGGGCGCGCAATTGCTCGGCGATCCGCCAGAGGATTCGGCGACGCTGGTCCGCACCCAGCCGCTTCCACGAGGGAAACGCGCGGCGTCCCGCAGCCACGGCACGGTCCACCTCCTCGGATCCCGCTACCGGAAAGCTCCCCAACACTTGTCCGGTGGTCGGATCCACTCGATCCAAGGTTCCACGCGACGTGCGAGTGACCCGCTCGGAGCCGATATACAGCGCTGGTTCTGGAAGCACGCGAGCAGCCAGTTTCGAGTGGCTGTCGATAATGCTCATGTAGCAACTCCTTTTGTTACTCGGGGGTGTTTCATACGAAGAAAACGAGCCGGTACAGGGGATATCGGGCTTGAGCCGGTGGCAGGACCGGGGCCCGTGTCAAAAGGACCGACGATCCGCAGGGCGGGTCCGTTCACCTGCCGGTTGCCGAATCCGAATTCCTGCGCGCGGTGTCTTCTAGTCGCCCGACACCGACCTGGACCATGCTCTCTCATTCTACTAAATGAATTTAGTAATTTGACCCATTTTGCGCCTTGGCCGACTAATGTCCAGTCCTGCCCCCAATTCCTCACAACCCGAACGTCGGCCTGGACCCGGGGCCAGGACGATCGAGCACTCCGATACCGGCCTCCGCCGAGACGGCACAGCGGTCGAGGGCTTCGCTCACCGCACATATGACGGGGCACGCCCCTTCTCGACGAAGGCCACCCAGGAACACCTAGGAGATCCACCCGTGAAAACCAACGCTGCCGTCCTGCGTTCCGCCCCCTCAGAGTGGCAGGTCGAGGAAGTCGAACTCGACGAACCCCGCCGCGGCGAGGTACTCGTGGAGATGGTCGCCACCGGGCTGTGCCACTCCGACGACCATGTCTCCCACGGCGACGTCCAGGTCGGTTATCTGCCCGTGGTCGGGGGCCACGAAGGCAGCGGCATCGTCCGGGCCGTAGGCACGGAGGTCCACGACCTGGAAGTCGGCGATCACGTCCTCACCTCGTTCGTCCCAGCATGCGGTCGATGCCGCTGGTGCGCGATGGGAATGCAGAACCTCTGCGACGTCGGCGCACTGACCTTGATCGGCCATCAGCTGGATGGCACGTTCCGCATGCACACCGCCGACGGCCTCGACATCGCCACCATCGCCTTGCTCGGCACGTTCTCCGAATGGCAGGTCTACGACCAGCGCTCGCTGATCAAAATCGATAAGGACATTCCGCTCGAGGTGGCGTGTCTGGTCGCATGCGGTGTCCAGACCGGCTACGGCTCGGCAACCACCGCCGGCAACGTGCAGCCTGGCGACGTGGTCATCGTCGCCGGGGTCGGCGGTATCGGCATGAACGCAGTACAGGGCGCAGTCGCGTCCGGCGCCGCGCACATCATCGCGGTCGATCCCGTCCCCGATAAGCAGAAATGGGCCCTCGAGTTCGGAGCAACCGAATCTTTCCCGTCGTTGGCCGACGCGACCCCCCGCGTCCAGGCCCTCACCAACGGCCAAGGCGCAGACGTGACCATCCTCACGGCCGGGGTGGTCCACAATGATCTCATCACGGCGGGCTACCACTCGATCCGCAAGGCGGGCACTCTTGTCGTCACTGGTGTCGGACCTGACCAAGAGGACGGCCTGCGTGGCATCAATGCCTACGACATGGCCATGTTCCAGAAGCGCATCCAGGGCGCTCTGTACGGCATGAAGTCCCCACTGGAGGCTATGCCGATGCTGCTGAACCAGTACCGCAGCGGCAAACTCAAGCTCGATGAGCTGGTGACTCGCACCTACAGCCTCGATCAGATCAACACCGCATACGACGATATGCGCAACGGGCGCAACATCCGCGGAGTCATCCGGTTCCGCTGATAGCTCGGAACGGGATGTCGACGCGTCCAGCGCGTGCAAGCCGCAGATCAGCACAGCCCGCCGTAGTGGAAGTTTCCCCCGGTGAAGATGTGTGTCAGCACCAAAACCCGAGGCCACGCAGGAATCCCACACGGAATGTCACCGCATACCGTTGATCCGGCTCGGCGATTGAGCACGCCTCTCTCAGAGAAGATCCGCCCACAAGTTGCGGGTACGCACGATCCGCCGGAGGCGCTCAGGCGGCTGCCGGAGGGCCCGTGGGCGCCCCGGGCAAAACCACCACCACGGTGATACCACTATCTAAGATCAATAGTTGAACTCTATGTATGTGATCGGTATCATATCGATTTACGGGAGGCGATAGTGACACGGTTCGGAATTCCACGGCAATCAACCAGACCGCAGGAAAGCGCGATGATTGCCGAACTCTACGACCGGCAGCAGATCCACGACGCCGTAATGAGGTATTGCCGCGGTGTAGATCGATGCGATGCTGAACTCCTGGAATGCGGTTACCACGACGGTGCGACGGACAATCACACCGGCGAAGCGATTCCGGTGGCAGAGTCGAACCCTTTCTTCATGGAAACGCTCGAAAAGGCCTTCGTCGCTACCCAGCACAATATCTGCAACGAATACGTCGAGATCGACGGAGATATCGCGCGGAGCGAGTCGTACTTCATGGCATGCCAGCGGGTTGTTCACGACGGCGAGGAGTACGACTGGTTCCTCGGCGGAAGATATCTCGACACGTTGCGACGCGACGAAGAACTCGGCTGGCGGGTCGATGCGCGGCGGGTCGCCTACGACTGGGAACGCGTAGAACCCAGGCGCCCTGCGCCCCAGGGGTTCCCCTTCCAGATTCCCGATGCAGGGCTCCGCGGAAACCGCGGAGCCGCTGACCCCTCCTACGCCTGGTAGGTATGACGCCCAGCTCTCGATGGCACAGCCTATCGATGGCACAGGGCGCAAGACACCAGATCTACCGGCCGGCAGGCGCCACATGGCGCTGGACGAAAGGAAGCATGTGATGTCGGAGTCTTCGGTATACACAGTCCCGCAGTTGCGGGACGACGCCGCCGTGACGGCCGTTCTGTCCGACTGGCTGACAGCCCGTGATCCCGGTGGTTCCCGGGTGGAGATTGTCGCGCTGCGCCGTCCGCAGGGCTCGGGGGCGTCGAACGAGACCTTGCTCGTGCGGACCCTCACCTCGGCGCAGGGAGCCGAGCCGGTGGACTTGGTCCTTCGCATCGCCCCGACCACGCTGCAGTTCGTCTTCGAACCGCGCTTCGCCGAGCAGTACCAGGTGCTTGATACCTTGGGCCGGAACACGGACATCCCGGTGCCCAAGATGCTGGGTTATGAGGCCGATACGTCCTTGTTCGGCGCGCCGTTCTGGGTGATGAGCCACGTCCAGGGCCGGGCACCTGCGGATTTCCCGCCGTACAGTCAGGAAGGCTGGTTGTTCGACGCCACCCCCGAGCAGCGGCGCCGTGTCTGGCGCAGCGGCGTCGAAGCTCTTGGCGCACTCGCCTCCGTTCCGGTCGGACTGTTCGACTTCCTCGACGACCCCGCTCGTGGTGACGGCGGTCTGCGCCAAAGCTTGCAGTATTGGCGGGAAGCGCTGGACTGGGCGAGCACTCCGATGGACAACCCGGTGCTCGAGCAGGTGTACGAATGGCTCGTCGCCCACTTCCCGCAGGCGCCGATGGCGGGGCTGTCGTGGGGAGATGCGCGAATAGGGAACCTGTTGTTCGACGGCGGCCGCTGTACCGCGGTGCTGGACTGGGAACTGCTCTCGCTGGGCGGCCCACTCACGGATCTCTGCTACTGGCTCATGTTCGACGAGATGCTCACCACGGGCCTCGAGCTGCCCCGCCTCGACGGCTTCGGCACGAGGGAGGAAACCCTCGACCTGTGGCAGGAAACCACAGGAACCGAACTGCCAGACCTTACCTGGTATGAGATTTTCTGCTGGTTCCGGCTTGCATCGGTCATGATGCGCAGCGACCAAATGCGCCGGGCAGCTGGTCGCCCCGTGCCAGGCCCGGGTGAGTTCGGCTGTCTGAGCGACGTCGCGGACGGCCTCGCGCGCCGCCTTGGTCTGTCCACTGCATCCTGAAGGAGGAAAGCGACATGCTGTCGCCGTTCGACGACTATCCAGTCCACCAGACGCTCGAGCCGCTCCGTCGGCCCGGCACGACCGACCGCAACTACTACGACCGCTACTACTTCAACATGCACACCCCCGATAGTTCGGGCCCGTTCCTCGCCATGGGATTCGGCGTGTACCCCAACCGCGGCGTGGTCGACGGCTACATCGCAGTGCTCGCGGGCGGCACCCACTACGTCACCCGAGCCAGCCGGACCCTCGACGACGACCGCGCGCGAATGGAAGTCGGGCCGCTGCGCATCGAGGTTATCGAAGGCCTGCGCCGGCTGCGCGTCGTCTGCGAGCCTGGCAGCGGTGACATTGCTGCTGACCTTAGGTGGACCAGCACGATTCCGGCGCATCTGGAGCCCCGGCACAAGCTGGAGCGAGGCAACCGGACGATCATGGATATGTGCCGGTTCACCCAAACCGGCACCTGGGAAGGCACGCTCGTGATCGACGGGCACACTTACGAGGCAGACCCGGAGAACTATCTGGGAATGCGGGATCATTCCTGGGGCGTTCGCCCGCTCGGCGAGCCCGAGAGCGGTGGCATCGACAGTTCCGTCCCACCGCAGGGCGGCTATTGGAGTTCGGCTGCCATTCGGCTCGCCGATCGCACCATCCTGTTCAGCGCGCAGGAGGACCCGCATGGTGTGCGGAGCTACGGGGACACTGTCGCCGTCTATTCAGACCCGTCCATCCCTGACGAGGACCTCGGCCAGGGCGAACACGCCTGGACCTTCGTGCCCGGGACCCGGCGGCTGTCCGGGGGCACGCTGACCTTTCCGGATTCGGCCGGAAAGGTCAGCGAGATCGTGGTCGAGCCACTGCTACCCTTCGTGCTCAGCCTCGGCACCGGCTACGGCGGCGAGGCGGCGCCGCAGCCCGGCCTGGTGTCGTGGCGACACGGCATGTACCTCGGCGACCTCAGTGTGGAGACGCCCAAGTGGGTCATGGCCGATATTCCTCCCGATGCGCTGTTCAATGCGACCGTCGAAAACGTGTGCCGGTTCACGACCAACACCGGCGAGGTCGGCTACGGCACGATGAACCTGGTGATTGCCGGGGCCAACGAGCGCTACGGCTTCACCGGGTTTACCGACGGCGCGGCCTGAAAGTCGGCATCGTCTCGTCGCGGTGTCGGGTTGGTAGTCCGGACAGCGGCTCTGCGAGCGGGGTTCAACCGGCACGTCAGATGACGGTGCCGGTTGAACCGGGCAGGTAACCGACATCGCGGGTTCCTGAGCGGATACCGATTTCCGCGCAGGATGAAGTACCGTGACCCGCCCCCGACGGAGTCGGCCATGACAACGGCGGCGAGTGAGATTCAGCGAACCGATGCCTTGCCCTTGTTCTACGCCGCAGCACTAGACCGACCGGGACCGTAGGGGCCGTCGAAATTCTCGGCTGTGCATCCGAGTTACTCATTTGATCCGCAGATGACTGTTCGCAGGTCTTCAGCTATTCCGCGTCCGGGTCCGCGGGCAGTATGCCAGCACAACGGCTTGCCGTGCCAGGTCCGCACCTGCCCCAAGTGGCTGACATTCCAGCGAACTGCGTTGTCCGACAAGCCAGCTGCCGCAACGAGCCCCGATTTCCTAACTGCAGAACAGCTGCGTTGCCTGCGTCGGCCCGCTGGAGACTCCGTCACGCACGTGCCGACCGATCGCCACGTGCGACCAAGTCGACCAGATCTCGACGCACGACCTTGCCGGTGGCCGTCGTGGGAAGCTCCGCGAGGAAGACGACCTCGTCTGGGGTCTTCGAGCCGCGCAGCCGCGCTCGCGTCCATTCACGGAGTTCATCGGCGTCGGCCGTGCGGCCGTTCCGCAGGACGACGAATGCTGCGATCCGCTGTCCCCACTCGACATCTGGCACTCCGGCGACAGCACATTCGAGCACCGCTTCATGCCGTCCAAGCACATCCTCGATCTCTGCGGGGGCGATGTTCTCCCCGCCGCGGATGATCGTGTCATCCGCCCGCCCTCGCACGAACAGGAACCCGGCCGCGTCGAGGTAGCCGCGGTCGCGCGTCGGAAACCAGCCGTCCGCCCGCACGACGCTGCCCGCCTCTGCGTATTCACCCGATACCTGCTCGCCCCGCACTACGATGTCGCCGACGACTCCGGGAGGGCACGGACGGCCCTCGTCGTCGTGCACCTCGATGTCGACCGACGGCAGGGCCCGACCGACCGAACCGAGCCTGGCCCGGACGGCGGGATCAGGGCTCGCGGCGGCCTCGCGATGGTCCTCGGGGCCAAGCACTGCGATCGAAGACGCCGTTTCGGTCAGCCCGTAGGCATTGACAAATCCCGTATGGGGGAACAATCGCAGGGCTTCGCCGATGACCTCGGCCGCGATCTTCGCGCCGCCATAGGAGACCGAGCGGAGACTGGATGGCGCCTCGTGGCCGCGCGCCTTCAACTCGGCGACAATGCGGACGAGCATGGTCGGCACAACCATGGCATGGCTGATTTTCTGCGTCTCGACGAGGTCGAGCCAAGTCCCGGGCTTGAACTGGTCCAGATAGACGAGGCGACGTCCGGCGAAGAGGTTGGACAACGCGTTGGCTACTGCCGCGATGTGGTAGGGCGGCACACTGACCAGCGTCGCCGCGTCCTCGTCCGCCGAGGCGAACTCCACCGACCCGAAAATGTAAGAGGCGAGATGGCGATGGCGAAGAACGGCACTCTTCGGCGCCGCTGTTGTGCCGCTCGTCATCAGGAGCACCGCCACCGCATCGGGATCGACCTCGTCTACCCCCAGGACCTCGACTTCAGAGTCAAGTGGCTGCTGCAGGAACTCGGAAATGCCGATCGTCCGCTGCCGAGGTGCGCGCGCGGGCGCGTCAGTGACTACGAGCGGATCTTCTTGACGCTCCAGGATATCGTCGAGCTGCTCGGCCGAAAGGCGATAGTTCAGCGGAAGGAACGGTATGCCGGCCAGCGTCGCGGCGAACATTGCCACCGGGAACGCCTCACCGTTCCCGCCGAGATACACGAGCCGCTTGCTCCCCGTCCGCCGCAGCAGATGGGCCCCAGCGATCGCCCTGTCCCTGAGGTCAGCGCCGGTCAGGCCGCGGTTCGCGTCGCCGATCACAACCCGCTCAGCCATACCGTCCCCGACCATCTCGAGGATCATGGCCAGATTCATGCTGAACTCCCTCGTCGCTGTCGGATGGATGTCCGATTCATATAGTTAGATAAGATATCTTATTGCATATGTAGGCGCAAAGCTCAGGTTTGCCCACTTCGACAACGCCCGAACCCGTCGTGCGCCCCGCGTAACCCGATCTTGCCCCCGCTGACCGACTGCCGTCGGCGGGGCTTCGCCGAAGGGCGGACAACGCTCCGGTTTCACCGGGGCGGCAAATTCGCTTCGGCGATGACGCGCCAGCCGACCGCGCAGTTCCGATCCTTCGCTTACCGGCAAGTAATCGGTGCCGCCCCGCCATATCCGCCTGGGTTCGTGGCGACGGCCACGCCGACATCGAACCCAGACGTGGATACCTTGCCGCTCCTCGCAACGAATGGCGCTTGGTATTATTAATATAATTCAGTTGAATGTGTGGCTTGTAAAGCCATCACAAACGCGTGACAGACGAACGGGGACCAGCCAGTGAAGTTCGACATCACGAGGGGTGCCGGACAGTGGGCACAGACCGCGGCACTCGCCCGCGCCGCTGCAGACGCCGGTGTCTCGGGCCTGGTCTTCACGGAGACGACGCAGGCGCCGTGGATGTCGGTGGCAGCCGCCGCGACCGTCGCTCCCGAACTGGAGTTCGCGACCGGCGTTGCCGTTGCCTTCCCTCGGAGCCCGATGGTCACGGCCGTCACCGCATGGGAGCTCGCTGCCAACACCCGTGGCCGCTTCCGGCTCGGCCTCGGCACCCAGGTCCGGGCGCACGTCGAACGCCGCTACTCCAGTGAGTTCGACCACCCCGGGCCCAGACTCAAGGATTACGTGCTGGCCGTGCGCGACTGCTTCGCGAGCTTCGACGGGAGAAAAAGCCTGAACCACGAGGGCCCGTACTATCGGCTGAGCCTGCTGCCGCAGGCATGGACACCCGCAAGGCACGACCACGGCGACATCAAGATAGACATCTCGGCGGTCGGCCCTTGGATGTGCCGGATGGCCGGCGAGGTGGCGGACGGAGTGCATGTCCACCCGCTGCATTCACTGCACTACCTCCACGAGCGTCTATTGCCCGCGGTCGGCGAAGGGTGCCTTCGTGCGGGGCGCTCCCCCGCCGAAGTCGACCTGATCGTGCCGGTGTTCATCGTGGCCGGGGACACGGCTGAGGAACGCGCTCCGCTGCGCCGGCGTGCTCAGGAACAGATCTCCTTCTACGGCTCGACCCGTGCCTATGCCTTCCAGTTCGACGACCTCGGGTTCACTGGACTCTCCGCGGCGCTCAACGAGCGGCTGAAAGCCAACGACCTCGATGGTATGCGCGATCTCATCACCGACGAGGTACTCGACGAGTTCGCCGTAGTGGGTCGCTGGGACGAGATCGCGGACACATTGACCGCCCGGTACGGCGGGATCGCGACCCGCCTGGTCAGCTATCTCGCTGAGGACTCGGTGCAGAAGGACCCGACGGCGATCGCCCGATGGGGAGAGATCGCGCGGGCGCTCGATCGTTGATGCCGACACCACGCAGCTCAGGGTAGGAGCCGCGACCCATCCACCTCCAAGGGGCCGGACCATCATTGTCGTCGAAACCCGTCCACAAGATATCGAGGTGGGTTCGGCCTTTGCGAAAGGGCAAACATGAACGACCGCGGCCAGAGCATCGCCGATACACCGGCGGCACCGAGCTGGTGGGTGTCCGACGGGCGTGGCGAACAGGAGACCGCCGCCGGCTACGGCGAGATGATGGACGCGATGCGCACATTGCAGGAACGGATCACCACCGCAGTGCCCGACGCAACGCTTGTCGCCGAGGTGACTCGTCACCTCGAAGACCTCAACCGTCGCCTCGAACCGAGCGCGGCAGGACACGAATGGGGCCGGTCAGGCGAGCTTGTCGGCAACGTCCTGGGGCGCGAGCAGACGCTGATTCCGCCGGTCGAGATCGTGGCGGAAGGCGAAACGTGGCTCGACGCGCGAATTCGCTTCGGTGACTACTACCGAGGCAGTAACGGTGCGGTCCATGGCGGCACCATCCCACTGGTGTTCGACGACGTGCTCGGGAGGCTTTCCCTGTCCGGCAACCGCCCGGTCGCGCGTACCGCGTACATGCACGTCGACTTCCGCAGCATTACGCCGGTCGGCCGACTACTTACGCTGGAGGCTCGATTCGAGCGCGAGGAGGGCCGGAAGCGTTGCGTTCGCGGATGGCTGCGCGACGGCGAGCGCCTGTGCGCGGAGGCCGAAGCGCTGTTCGTGCAATTGAGGCCCGGCCAACCTTGAGTCGGCGTGTGGTGTTGGACGGTTGAGCATCAGCAATGCGACGCCGTCGGAAACCTTCCGTGGGTTCGGGTAGCCAAGCGTAGGCCGGGCGGGTGCTCTGAGGACACGCGCGGGGTTCATGCCGACGTAGTTTGTCCTCAGTGATGGTTGCGCCGAGCATGCTGTTCGGCTGCCCACGCGGCCACCTGCACGCGCGAGCTGAATCCGAGCTTGCCGAGCAGGTTCACGACGTGCCCCTCGACCGTGCGAGGTGAGATCACGAACTTCGCCGCGATCTCCCGGTTGGTGGCCCCCTCGACCAGAAGATCGACGATCTCGCGTTCCCTACGGGTCAGCTGCGGTCCCTGCGGCCTGGCATCCTCATCCCCGGCCGAGCGCTCCTCGAACAGGGCGAACGCGACGTTCTCCGACATCGAGCCCTCACGACCCGCCTTGTGCGCCTCGGCGTACTTGGACTCCCCCAGTGCCCGCCGGGCCTCGGTCGCGCACCAACCATGGTTCTCGGCGGACAGCGGAGGAAGTGATGCATCGGTGCTACGCCACAACGTATCCGCGGCGCCGAGCAGCCGGGCAGCCCGTTCGTGTTCGCCCCGGGAGGCCGCAACCCAAGCCAGCGTCTCCACACACTGGACGGTACCGCGGGCATTGCAGAAACGTCGGTTGATCCGGAGTGCCTCGGTCGCCAGTGAAAAGGCCTCACCGATATCCCGCTCGAGCCAGCACAGGTTCGCCAGCTCCGACAGCGCCTCTGCGTTGTGCCACTGTTCCTGGTGCTCGTCGCTGATCGCGATCGCCTCCCGGCACAGCGCCATGCCCCCAGCCGCATCTCCGAGGTGGTACACCGCCACCCCCTTGTAGGACAGCGTGACCGCGAGGCCCATCGGGTCAGCGATGTCACGCAAGAGCATGAGCGCCTCATCATAGAGATCGATCGCCTCGCGCATCGCGCCGCGCGCCATCCGCGAGACACCGAGGTACGTGGTCGCCATGGCCTGCTCGTGCCGATTACCCAGGACACCGCCGAGCCGGACTGCCTCGTCGAGCAGTCGCTCCGCTGCTTCGGTCTCCCCTTGCTCCGCTGCACACCTGCCGTCGATCCAGAGCAAGGTGACCCGCCCGACAGTGGGCTCGCGGACGGCCTTGAGCACCCGTTCCATCCAGTGCCGCCCCTCTTGCAGTAACCCGGTCAGCAGTGCATCGCCACCAAGTGCATTCGCGAGGATCACCGCCGAGCGCTCGTCGACCGGGTCGTTGAGGGAAAAATCGACGGCGGCGCGCAGGTTGTCCCGCTCGGCGCGGTTCCAGGAGATGGATTGCTGCTGGGTCGCGCCGAACCACACGGGGTAGGAGTCGGCGATAACGTCGCGAAAGAAATCGCGATGCCTTCGCCGAAAGATCAGCTCAGCCCCGCTGTCGACGAGTTGCTCGCGGCCGAAGTCACGAATTGTCTCCAGCATCCGGTACCGGACATCGCCGGCATGCCAGATCGTCGCGACGATCGACTTGTCGACCAGCCGGGCGAGCACATCCAGCACGTCCTGTTGGGAGAGGCCGTCCCCCGAGCACACCGATTCCGCCGCGTACACACTGAAGCTGCCCGAGAATACGGTCAGCCGCGCCCACAACGTGCGCTCCTCGAGCGAGCACAAGTCGTAGCTCCAGCCGATCAGCGACACGATGCTGCGTTGCCGTGGGGCAGCCGACCGGCTGTCCGTCCGCAGCAACCCGTACCGCTCGTCGAGGCGTTCCAGAATCTGTTGGGGAGACAGGTGCCTCACGCGGGCCGCTGCGAGTTCCAGTGCCAGGGGCAGACCGTCGAGGCGCTGGCACAACTCGGCGATGGCGCCGACATTCTCGTCGGTGACCACGAAACGCGGCTCCGCCGCCTTTGCCCGGTCGACAAACAGCCGGCCCGCGTCGAAGCGCTCCACCGCCGACGCCCTCGCAACGCGTTCCGAGGGCTCGGGAAGGGACAGCGGCTGAACACGGAGGAGGCGTTCGCCGGTCACTTCGAGGGGCTGCCTGCTGGTGGCTAGGACCTTGAGTTCCGGACATGCCTTGAGCAGGGTGTCGACGAGTACCGCGCAAGAGTCGACGAGTTGCTCGCAGTTGTCGAGAACCAGCAACATCGCGCGGCCGACCAGCTGGTCGCTCAGCACCGCCGGCGCCCAGCGCGACGAACGGCCCTGCAGGCCAAGCGCCTCCGCGATCGTGGGGATCAGCAACTCGTCCTCGCGCACCGCGGAAATGTCGACAAACCAGGCGCCGTATTCAAAAGCCCGCTGGACCTCCGCGGCCGCTTGCAGCGCCAGCCGGGTCTTTCCGACTCCGCCGGGGCCGACCAGGGTGACCAGGCGTGACGACGACATGGCTTGTTTCACATCGACCAAGTCCTGACGCCGCCCGACGAAGCTGTCGAGTTGAGCGGGAAGGTTTCCCGCCGCTCCTTTCCACGCGGGCGCTGTCACCAAGTCCTCCTCATCAAAAACAGCTCCAGCGTACCCTCATTGCCTCGCTCGAAGCGCCGCTCCGGAGAGCCTGGTTCACGCTACCGCGCAGCGCGGGACCGCAGCGTGCGGCGGGCTCGCCGCGGGCGGGCGGGCGCGCCGTTACGTGCCGCCGTTTCCGATTGCCGGCACATGCCGCCGGTGATTCGGCCGGCCGAAGGCCACCATCGTGCTCGAGACTTGTCGAAATTCAGATCTGCCAGCCGGTACGACCGCGCGGGTGCGCGAGTTCTGGACCTGCTCGACCTCGGTGGGCGTGCGGTCGGTGTTGCTGTCGATGAGGCTACGAACCCGGTTTACCAGGTCTGCCGCGAGACAACCGCGGCTACACCCCGGCACCGCCGGTGTAGCCGCCGCCTGATCTCATTGCTACGCACAAGCTCGAATCGGAGTCGCCTCCAAATGGTCTCCTCCGGGTGTGAATGCGTAACTTGGGCAGTTCGGTGCCGTCGGCGCGGACGGTGTATCTATTCAACGTCAACGGCGACGCCGACAGGATCCGGTCCGGTACTGGTCAACCGAACGACCTTCATATAGCGTAATAAGATAGATGATTTGGATCGACAAGAGGTGGAGAGCGCGAGGGACTCGAACAAGGCGCGCACAGCGCGGCCTCCCGGCAGAACTTCCGTGACACCGGCCGACCGACTTCCGTTGCCACCTCACCTCTTCCGAGCATCAACGGCTACTAGAGCTGGCAACCGTAGCGCTCGGCGAGGATGCGACAGTCACCGGGAAGATCACCAGCTCGCTCCGCTGCAGCGCGCATACCTGCTCCCGCGTGCCGAGACCAGCTACGGCGGCAGCATTCGAATACAACGGAACATCATCGCCGAACGCTTGCTGGGGATGCCCAGGGAACCGCGTCCGGCGGGCAAGGAGAAAGAGATATGACCGCCCTCGATGCCGGTGCCCTGCTACTGCGAGTCATTGCCGGCCTGACAATGGCCGCACACGGCTATCAGAAGCTCTTCTCGGGCGGCCGGATCGCCGGCACCGGCCGTTGGTTCGACAGCCTGGGCATGCGGCCTGGGAGGCTGCACGCGGTGGCGGCGGCCGGAACCGAGGTAGGTGCCGGCCTGCTGCTCGCGCTCGGCCTGCTGACACCGGTGGCCGGTGCCGCGTTCGTGGCACTGATGCTGGTCGCCGGGTGGACCGTACACCGCGCCAACGGCTTCTTCTCCGTGAAATCCGGGTGGGAGTACAACCTCATCCTCGCGACTATCGGCGTCACACTCGGCACCACCGGTGCTGGCGCGTGGTCGCTGGACGGCGCTCTCGGACTGACAGTCATGTCCGGCGCCGTCGGCTTCCTGATCTCGGCTTTAGGCGGCCTGCTCGCGGGCGCCGCCCAACTGTTGATCTTCTACCGGCCCGCCGCCGCGTCGGCGCAGTGACGCCGGGCCGTGTGGGTGAGTGGTCGGGCCTGCCGGCCGACTACACAACCACCGCTGAAGCTCGCGCGAGGTGGATTCCCCTTGGGGCCGCTGACTGAATTCGCCACCGCCTCCAGTCGCCGGGCACAACCACCAACCCTGGATGGCGAGCACACCGATGCCGAGCTCCACAACTCGGGTTCGACGTGAGACCATCGCGGAGCTCCGCGGCCGTGAGGCTACCCGACACCGTGTTGGTCGGTTCCTCAGCCGACTGATTACGACCGACGAGAGCGAGATCCGATATGGACCAGTCCGACTTGGCCGACTTGGTGGCCTCGGCGCGTAGATTCGTGCGCGACAGGGTAGTGCCGCTCGAAGAGCGCATTGACGACGAGGACGTCATCCCAGCCGAAATCGTCCAGCAGTGCAAGAAAATGGGGCTTTACGGCTTCACCATCCCCGAGGAGTACGGTGGGCTGGGCCTTACAGCCACTGAGGAAGCCCAACTGGTCTTCGAATTGGGCTACACCACGCCGGCGCTGCGTTCTCTATTCGGCACGAACAACGGGATCGCGGGACATGTCCTTCTCGAGGGTGGCACTGACGAGCAGAAGACGCTGTGGCTGCCGCGGATCGCCTCGGGCGAGGTGACCGCATCGTTCGGCCTCACCGAGCCTGACGCGGGTTCCGATCCAGCTTCGCTGACCACAAGCGCCCGCCGCGACGGCACCGACTGGATTCTCAACGGAACAAAGCGCTACATCACCAACGCCCCGATGGCCGACGTGGTGATGGTGTTCGCACGAACCAACCCGGAGCAAAGGGGCAGTCGAGGAATCTCCGCGTTCTTGGTGCCGACGAACACGCCCGGGCTCTCCATCGGCCAGAAGGATCGAAAGATGGGGCAGGCGGGGGCCTGGACGGCGGATATTTACCTCGACGATGTGCGGGTATCCGGCGAGATGGTCGTCGGCGGCGATGCCGGTATCGACAAAGGATTCCAGACCGCGGCAAAATGCCTCGCACACGGCCGGATACACATCGCGGCACTGTGCGTAGGCATGGCCGAACGGCTGGTCGACGAATCGGTGTCGTTCGCGCGAACACGGCACGCCGGCGGCGCCCCCATCGCCCGGTTCCAGCTCGTGCAGGGTCTGATCGCGGACTCGATCACCGATCACCGAGCAGGCCGGGCGCTCGTTCTGGAAACCGCACGTGCCTACGACGACGGAACCGACAAGGTTTCCGGCCCCGCCGCGGCCAAGTACTTTTGCTCCGAGATGGTCTGCCGAGTGGCCGATCGCGCTGTCCAAGTCCATGGCGGCGCGGGTTACATGCGCGGGGTCGCCGCTGAACGCTTCTACCGTGACGCGCGCCTTTTCCGCATCTACGAGGGCACGAGCCAGATCCAGCAGGTGATCATCGCCCGTGGCGCACTCGGCGACGCCGCTCGCGCTGCGGGCTGAAGCATCCCGTCAGTAGCCGCCGTACAACCTCGTATTGCCAGCGCCTGAGACCGACGTCACCAGGCCGCGTTTCCGCTCTAGGTTACGGGCGAACTGCGTTCCGAATTGGAAGCGGACGCCCTACCGAATACACCAGGAGGTCACCATCGACGTCGAGCAGATTCTCCTAGCCGTCGGCGGCGGCGAACTGTCCGCCGTGCTGGCTGAGCCCGAGGGCCAACCGCGCGCTTTGGTGCTAGCGCTGCATGGCGGCGGTATGACCGCCCGCTATTTCCACGGCAGCGCGCACCCGGATCTGTCGCTTCTGACACTGGGCCAGAGCCTCGGCTTCAGCGTGCTCGCCCTCGACCGGCCTGGATACGGGCACTCCAGCGCCGCGTTTCCTGCTGGGCAGTCGCTGAGGGAGCAAACCACAACCGTGTTCGAAGCGCTCGATTCGTTCACTGCGACGCACCCCATCGGCGCCGGGGTGTTCATCGTGGGCCACTCAGTGGGGCTCACGCTGGCGCTGCATCTGGCCGCCGACCCGCGCGGCCGCGACCTTCTCGGCATCGACGGGTCCGGCGCGATCTGGCATTATCAGCCCGGCATCATACCGAGCGAAACCCCCCCTGACACCATCGCAGACGCATCGCCCAGCAACTCGCGCCACTCACGCGAAATCTACTGGGGAGCCGATAGCTTATATCCACCTGGGACATTTGAGCCTGGCGTACGGCCCACCGCTGCGGTTCCGGACACAGAGGCGCGCGAGTCCGCGAACTGGACTGCCGTCCTGCCGTCGATCGCGGCGGAGGTCCGGGTACCGTACCAGCTTTCCGTATCCGAATACGAGCGATGCTGGCGCTGCACCGACGCCGACCTCGCCGAATACAGGGCTCTGTTCCGCGCCGCGTCCGTGATGGAAATACGGCGTCACCCGGCTGCGGGGCACAACATAAGCCTGGGCTGGGCTGCCCGTTCTTATCACCTCGCGGCATTCGCGTTCGCCGAACGATGCCTGTACGCATACCGGAAACCGGCTCTGATGTAACGAGGACGGCTCAACATGTGCGGCGTCGAGGATGGCGCAGTCGCGTCGATAGGCGCGATAGTCGTGGAACAAACCGACCACTGCGTCTCGATCGCCGCTGCAATTGAACTGAACCGTCCTCGCGTTCGCCGGGATTCGCGAGCTCGCCCCCGACCTTCTAAGAGGCTGCGGCGCCCGAATACGCGGCCGTCAGCGGACAGTGCTCAACGTCGAGCGCAACGTAAACGTCTCCCCGCGGATCCCGCACCGAGACGTCGACACCAGGGAGCGCAGCCAGGCGCGCCAAGGCACGGCGAGCGAGGCCCGGCTGAACATCGAGCCAAACGGAGAGTTCTTCCAGCGTGATCTCGAGTATGGGCAGATCCCAGTCGAGCATGAGGTTCACTATCCCGGTCGCCGGCGCCCACTCGATCTCGAACCGGGCGTGCTCGGCGACCCTGCTGGCGTCGACACTGACGACGTAGTCAACCGGATCGAGCCCGAGGACTGCTCGGCGGGCGCTCGCGACGTCGCCATATCCCAGCTCGGCGAGATCGACCAGCGAGGTATTCAACCGACTGTCTCGGGTATTGCTGAGCCAGCGATCGATTCCCTTCATCTCGGCCGCGAACCTCCACGACACGACATCACTCAGCCCCTGCATGACGACGCTGTTCATCAGGATCAACTCCTCTTGGTATTGCATTTTCGACGCGGATTCTCGGCGTGGCCACGGCTGGCGGAGCGCACTCGAGCACCTGGTGCACCCCACCGCGGATAGCTGAGCGATCCTGGCCACACGATGCACGACCCCGGATCTTCCGCTAGGAACACGCCTGACCAACGGCGTAGCTCGGCCATGTCCCTCCAACCTGCGACTGTCACAACCGCTGGCTGCCACAATGCCCGCGATGTGGGGCACGCCACATCCGTGAAGCCACGTGGATTCACTACGTGGTTTTCGGGGGGCGTCAGCTATACGCTGCTCGCGGCCGGTTGGGTGCTATCGATGAAACCCCGATCCGGGTAACCCCGATCCGGCGACGCTCCGCACACGCGAAGCGGCCGAGGTCTGCCTACCTGCGACAGGGGGCAAATCTCCGCCATTTGTCCCACTGCCACAGACGCGCGGCCTGCAGACCTCACGCAGAACATCTGTCGCCTGCAGCCCATCGAAGGGCCGATCTCCTCGCCGCTCAGGCGTGGGCGGGCCGCGCCCCGGGCATCCAGTGGATCTCGACAAGAACGTGTAGAGGGCTTCGCGGAACGACGTCCGGCGCGGTCAATTGCAACTACCGTTGCAGGGACGGACGGGCTGACTTCACCACCGGGGTCGCGACAGCCAGGAACTTTCCGCGTTGGCCCCCACGCTTGGGCACTCAGGGCCTTCTCCCCACCGAGGATGAGGCCCTCGTTGACGACATTCTCTCCGATGGCACTGCATGGCGCCCTCGCACTGAACGAGCCTGCGGCGACCACGGTATTCCCGCGCGACCACCGCGCGCCGTTACAGTTAGATTATTGACTTATTCACCCCACTGAGCTTCGCTTGCAATGTTGTTTAGCTTTTAGCTCCGTTATCGACTGCAAGCTAAGGGGAACGCGCGTGCGAAATAGTAAGGTAATCCTGGCCTTGGTGGTGGCCCTGTTGATCGGGATGGAGGTGGCAGCTTGCGGCTCGAGCAACGGAGGGTCGGGGGGTAGAGCGGGGAATTCGTCGTGGACCATCGGCGCGATCGCCGGTTGCAGCGGAGGACAGGCATCGTCGTTGGGCGGGACCTGCAAGACGATGCAGGCCTGGGCTCAGTCGGTGAACGATGGGGGCGGCATCAACGGGCACAAGATCAACTTGATCGTGAAGGACGACGGCGGCAATCCCACGACGGCCAGCACGATGATTCACGAACTCGTCGAGCGCGACCACGTGATCGCGATCGTCGGCGATTCGAGCAATGTGAGCGGAACTTGGGCCTCTTACGTCGACGCTAAGGGCATTCCGGTCGTGGGCGGCTTCCCCACGGCGTCTCCGTTCACGAACGACCCCAATTTCTACAGCATCGGCGCCAACTTGGTGACAATCCAGTACGCAACGATGCAAGAGGTTGTCAACCACGGCTACAACAAGTTCGGGTTCCTCTACTGCGCTGAAGCACCTACCTGCGCGCAAGCGGTCCCAGTGATGCAGGCGGCGGCGAGTCTGGCAGGTGTGAGCGTTGTGTCGGAGAAGGTCGCGGGCACCGCGCCGGATTTCACCGCCCAGTGTCTCGAGATGAAGAATGCCGGCGTGCAGGCTTTCGAGGTCGGCTCGTCGACCGACGTCGCGATCCGCGTACTGGATGCCTGTCGGGCGCAGGGCTTACAAGCGCCGCTGAATGCGAACGATGGCACAGTCACAACCGACTGGGTGAAGAACAAGAATACCGAGGGAATGTTTGGTGCAGAGCTCACCGCTCCGTGGTTCTACACCCAACTTCCGGCGATCCAGCAGTATCACGACGCGGTGAAGAAGTACGCCCCCGACGTTTACAACAGCTCGCAGTTCGGTTCGAACACCACCTACATGTGGATCGCCGGAAAGCTGTTCGAGGCGGCGGCGAAAGCAGGCAACCTGGGCGCTAACCCGACGTCACAGGACGTCAAGCGCGGCTTGTACGCTCTCCAGGGCGAGACACTCGAAGGTCTGACGGCGCCATTGACCTACACCGAGGGAAAGCCGTCGGTCAATCCTTGCTACTTCCCGATCGAAATCCGGAACAGCCAGTTTGTCGCACCCAACGGTGCCACACCGACCTGCATTCCACAGGATAAGCTCGCTCCGCTGGTGAACAGCCTCGGCGGCTGAGCGACACCCTCGCCATAGGTGCGATCAACAAGGTCCAGACCTTTTCGACGCCCACCCGAGAACCGGGCCTGCCAGGCGCAGATCAATAGGACTAGGTGGGGGTCCAGCGAGGCTTGGTCTGCGTACCGTCGAGCATACGGCCGCCACCCACCTGAAGACTCTCCCGCTCTTGTCGGCGGTACAGGTGCATCCCCCGTCTGCAGCTATGAGCGTGCGGGAAGGGTATCGGCGCTCGCCAAGTCCAGTGAGCGCCGTCAAGGGGAAGTTCACAGACTGTTGCAACTTCGCAACTCGGCGCGCTCGGCGATCGCTGTGGGAACAGCACAGCCTCTTGTCCGTCGCAAACACCGCTCCCAGTCGTCGCGGGACGCCTTCAGGGCTGGTGCCGGTCGAGACGATCACCTCGCCCGGCACCGGGCAATCCTCGTGAACCAGAAAGCGGGTGCTGATGCCACTTCCTCCGGTTGCCCGCGGATCTTCTTGCTAATGCCGTTTGCCCACCGAATTCCACTTCGGCGCCGGACCTCGTCATCTCCGGCGAGCCTGGTGAACGCCGGAGAACAATCGCGTTCACCTTGATTCTGCGAGCTGCCTGGTTCTTCGCCAGCTTCGCCGCTCTCAACCTCACTGTCATCGACAGGACCGAAAGTCAGGCTTCGGCTGATCAAGGCCCGTAGATCAAGAGCTTGAAGGCACACCGCATCATCAAAGTCGATATAATTAGATTATTGACTTATACGAGCGGCCAGGGTTTTACTTGCGTGTGTTCAGGTCGAGCCTGATCCTCAACGGTGAGCTAAGGGGCCACGTATGCGAAGTAAAAGGTTTTTGGTGCTGGCGTGTGCCTGGGTGGTGGCGGTGGGGGTCACGGCGTGTGGTTCTGGTGGTGGGGGTGATGCGGGTGGTCCGGCCTGGAATATCGGGGCGATCGGGAACTGTACCGGTGTGTTCGCGCAGGGGCTGGGTGGTACGTGTAAGACGATGCGGGCGTGGGCGCAGTCGGTGAACGAGGCCGGTGGTATCAACGGTCACAAGATCAACATGATCGTGAAGGACGACGGCGGGAACGCGACGACGTCGAATACGATGATTCGCGAGCTCGTGGAGAAAGAGCACGTGATCGCGATCGTGGGTGACTCGAGCAACTTCAGCGGTACCTGGGCGTCCTATGTCGATGCCAAAGGCATTCCGGTGGTGGGTGGGCTGACCGCGATATCGCAGTTCGCCACCGACCCCAACTTCTACAGTGTCGGCACCAATTTGGTGGCGATGAGCTATGCCACGATGCAAGAAGTCGTCAACCACGGTTACAACAAGTTCGGGTTCCTCTACTGCGCTGAAGCACCGGCATGCGCCCAGGCGGTGCCGCTGGCAGAGGCCGCGGCCAAACTGACCGGGGTGAGCATGGTCTCGGAGAAGGTCGCGGGCACCGCACCGGACTTCACCGCCCAGTGCCTGGCCATGAACAACGCCGGCGTGCAGGCTTTCGAGGTCGGCGCGACGACCGACACCACGATCCGCGTGCTCGACGCCTGCCGAGCCCAAGGCGTCCAAGCCAGGCTCAACGCCAACGACGGCTCGATCTCACCCGAATGGGTCAACGACAAGAACACCGAGGGCATGTTCGGCACCGAAGTCGTGGCGCCGTGGTTCTACACCCAACTCCCCGCGATCCAGCAATACCACGACGCGCTGAAGAAGTACGCCCCCGAGGTGTACAACAGCCCCCAGTTCGGACCGAACACCACCCCCTCCTGGGCCGCCGGGAAACTGTTCGAGGCAGCGGCCAAAGCAGCCAACCTCGGCGCCAACGCCAAACCCGAAGACGTCAAACGCGGCCTCTACGCCCTCAAGGACGAAACACTCGGCGGCCTGACCGCACCACTGACCTACACCGAGGGAAAACCATCGGTCAACAACTGCTACTTCCCCATCGAAATCCACAACAGCCAATTCATCGCACCCAACGGCGCCACCCCCACCTGCATCCCACAAGACAAAATCACACCACTACTCAACAGCCTCGGCGGCTGACCGATATCGGTAAGGCCGATTCCTCATTCCATCCGATCTGGGCAGGATCTGCCCAGATCGGATGGGGGTCAGGCCAGGGCTACGTCACGTCGACCTTCACGTAGTCGATCATGGTGTTCTCGTCTCAAGAATATGGAGATTGCGGCGTCTACATTTACGAGCGTGCCCGATCTTCAGGGCAGGTGAAGTGCGCACGGGAGGTTCCCGGCGAAGGACACCACTCGATTACAGGGCCAACCACACAAAACACGAATAGGTAGGGCTGTCGCTGATGACGGACGAAAGATCCTTGAATATTCGAAACCGATGGTCGGATTCCGCTCGCGAAACAATGCACGCGACTTACCGATTCTGGGTAGCCAACCGGCGGCCGCCGAACCTGCTGGATCTCCATCAAGCGACCGGACTCGAGTACAACGAACTTCGTCGTGCGTTTCGCGAACTGCAGGGCGGCTTCGCCTGTTCCGTCCAGGACACGCATATTCAGCTTTCGGTCCTGCGCATGGTGCCCTTCTCGGCAACGCCGACCCCGATCGCCGCGTATCTTAAGGATGAGTTTCTGTGCTACCTCGGTTGTCCGGGGGAAATGATGAGTGCGGGACTCATGCCGTTGCTGGAAAATGACGTCCTGACCATCCGGTCGTACTGCGAATGCTGCTTTGAGCCGATCAACCTCGAGATCAAGCAGCAGACAGTGCTCTCCGCCGATCCCGCAGAACCTCTCGTGGTGGTGACCGGAGCGCCGTGGTCATGGGAGCGGGGCGTCGTCTGCGATCTCGTATGCGACAACTTCCACTTCGTCCTCAACCGCGAGCACGGCGAGCGCTTCGAACGTCAGCACGGCCGGCGCGGCACGTACCTCAGCCTGGAGCAGTTGGCCAGGTCCGGCACTGCTGAGGTGGGCCGACGCCGAATGCGTGACCCCAACGACGGTCCGATGATGCTGGACGCGGACGCGATGGTCACCCACTTCGAGGCGGTAGGTGTCGACGTCTCGGAGTGGAAGTCGAACACGTAACAGGACGTCGACCTCGGCTCGCGGTTATCAGCCGAACAGCAGATGTAGTGCCCGGCTGGACGGACGCCCGCACAACGGAATCACGCTATGGCAGGCAGGATGTCGCCGAGTTGCTCGACACCGACTACGAACCGCTGCCTGCCCCCTTGGCGACCCTAAAGCCACCCTGGCCGGGGAGATACCTTGCCCTTCCCCGGAACATGGGTCCGACGTGCTGACGAGCCAGAAGCCGCGACGACGGAAATTTCGGCGAATGCGAGGTGACCGTCTCGCCGGGAGATCATCAACCAGCACGTCCCGCGGGTCCTCCGCTCCGCGAAGTGCCAACGGTTGTTGACGCTGGACACCTAGCCCAATATATAGTTAGAATATTGCAGTATTTGCGCTGGAGTGGACTCCGGCGTGCGGTGGCCGATTTGAGAGGACGTGGCAGAACCGATGCAGATCAAGGCGGGAACCCGTTGCCGCAGCCAGGTATGCGAGACCCAGCTGATCGTGGTGCGACCATTGCCCGGCGACATGGACCTGACCTGCGGCGGCCACCCCATGATCGACTACAACGGACAACCTACCCCCGGGCTCACCCCGAAACCGGGCGCTGACGCCGGGACCACCCTCGGCAAGCGCTACACCGACGCCAGCGGTCGACTGGAGGTCCTGGTAACCAAGACCGGGACGGGCACACTCGCGCTGGCCGGCGAACCCCTCACGCTCAAAGAAGCCAAACCCCTCCCAGCCAGCGACTGACTGGAACATCCTGACTCGGTGCACACGCAGCTCCCGCCTGACCGGGCGCTTCCGAGCGCAATCGCCCGAGGACAAAGAGTTGTCTTTCAACAGATCTAGCCCTTAACGCGAAGGGCTGAACCGTCGAACTTATCTAGTAGCAGCGGTTCGTGGTCGGGGTCAGCTGCCTCGTGGCATGCAGCAAGACACCGGGCGGGCCGAATCGTGAACCGTCCGCTTGGTGGGGTTGCTGGTTTTGGAGCACCTCGATGAATACGAGTCGCCCGTACGGGTGCGGCGAAGACATCACGAATCTACCGCAAAGCCTGCCACCGGCAGGGCTCACAGCGCGATATCGCAGATGCGTACGAAATTGATGGCCCATGCCTGGGATTCGGCACGCACCTACGGGGGAAAATCCGACCCGATCGACGCCCTCGCTATCGCGAGAGGCTGCCCCGCGTGAACCCGATCTGCCGGCGGCCCGGCTCGATGGAGTCCAAACGCGAGATCCGACTTCTCGTCGACCACACGGAGGACATCGTCGTCACGAACGCACCCGTGTGATCGCGCGGCTGCGCTGGCATCTGCACGAACAGGATCCGGGCTGGGTGCCGCCAGGCAAGCTCGAACGCGCCAGCGCATACGCCCGCGTCACACTCCACCTGGCCTAATTCGACGGACTCGTCGCCCCCTGGCGGTGACCCTGGTCGAGCACTGCCGACGGCTCACCACTGAGATCGACGAACTGGCCGACGAAATCGGCCAGTGGATCCATCAGGCGCGCCAGCAGTGCTGGCAGTCGTCGGCTGCGCGGACCTGACCGCGGCGAAGATCATCGGCGAAACCGCCGACGTCGACCGCTTTCGATCCAAGGACGCCTTCTCCCGCCACAAACGGCAGCGGACTATTACCGGTATGGTCATCCAACCGCTCGCGACATCGCTTGTCCCGCACCGGAAACCGGCACTCAACGCAGCACTCCACCGCATCGCCCGCACACAGGCACACTGCCCCCGGACGCACGAACACTGCTGGCCAGCCGCAAAGCCAAAAAGGAGACGGCGACGAAGCACTCGGATGCTCGCACGCCGACTCCCCGATTTCATCTACCGCCCCCATGTGACCGACCTGAACCACCAACCAGCCCCCAACTGCTCGGACAGTGCGCAGTTCCCTGGAGAACCTCGCCGCCGACCCCGGTTATGACCGAGATGGCGGCGAGGCAGTCAGCGGTTGATCGACGAGCCCGATTCTTACTCGAGTTCCAGGGACAGCTCGAGGTGTTTGATGCCGCGAATCAGGTTGGACGTCAACGGGATTGTCGGTCCGGCGCGCTTGATCGTCCGCACTCGCTTGGTGAGTTCTTGCAAGAAGGCGGTGATCTCGAGGCGGCCCAGCCCGTGTCCTAGGCAGAAGTGGGGTCCCCCGCCTCCGAAGGCGAGATGGGGATTCGGACTGCGCGTGATATCAAACTGGAACGGGTCCCGGAAGACTTCCTCGTCACGGTTCCCCGACATAAACCAGATGGTGACCGACGAGCCCGCGGGGATCTGTTGGCCACGGATTTCGACGTCCTCCGTCGTGGCGCGTCGGAAATATGCCAACGGTGACGACCATCTGAGTATCTCTTCAACAGCCGTCGGCATCAGGCTCGGATCGTCCTTGAGTGCCGCGTACTGTTCAGGATATTCGACGAACCGATCCAGACCGTGCAAGATTGCAGTGCGCGTTGTTTCGTGCCCAGCGGTGAGGAGCAGGAGCATAATCGACATGACTCGCTCGTCCGATATGTGTTTGCCTTCGAACTCGGCCTGAGCGAGCCCGGTCATCAAATCATTTTTCGGCGAGGCTCTGCGTTCCCGGGCGAGGGCGAGCCCATATTCTTGAAGATTTTGCCTCGCCTTGTTCGCGCTTGCCAGATCGGGTGCAAGTTCAGGGTCGGCGAAGCCAGTCGCAACATTCGCGTCGTGGTACAGCTGATTGAAGTCTTCGCGCGGTACTCCGAGGACATGCGCGAGCACGCCCATCGTGAAGACACCAGCAAGGCCTTCGACGACGTCCATCTCGATCTCAGAACCGTCGCCCTGCAAGAATCTGTCGAAGACAGCGGATGCCACTTCTTGGACAGGTTCTTGCATCGTGTTGACAGCGTTTCGATGGAACGCCTGCTCGATGAGGCCCCTATACACGGTGTGCTCAGGCGGGTCCATCGTTACCAGATGCTTATCGAGGGCCAGGAGCGGCTCTCGCTCCTCGGCCGTAAGCCCGACGTTTCCCCCGTTGTCAAGGTCCGAGCTGAAGACCTTCGAGTTGCGGCTGATCGCTCTGATGTCCGCATGCTTCGAAATAACCCAAAAACCCGGCCCGTTCGGTTCGGGGTGACGATAAACCGGAGCATGCTCACGCAAGTATGCGAACCATGGATCCCCTGCTCCGGAAATAAGTGCGTCCGTATCGAGCAGGTTGATTTCGCCTAAATCCATCCCTAATTCCTCCAGCTGGCGCCGTTGCCAGGAGTAGCAACGCCTGTGTTTGTTACTAGTTGGCTGGCGCAGTCTGGTATGCCTGGCCTAGCACTGTTACGCACGACGAAACTCAGTTTTCGTGAACGGAGTACCGCGCGATGAGGTCTTGCGAGAGCGGGAAATCGAACAACTTCTCCGCATTAGCATGAGTGATCTTACGAGTGACCTCGGGATCGAGATCATCGAACAACTCCTTACACGCAGCCTGAGTGTTCGGCCACGGCGAGTCACAGTGCGGATAATCGCACTCCCACAAAATATTGTCGACACCATTGTAATCGCGAGTCGACAACCCCCACGGCTCCTCGATCATACAAAAATACATGCTCCGCTTGCAGATCTCACTCGGCAGCGTCTCATCCATCTCCGTCCAATACCGATGCCGCTCCCACTGACGATCAGCCCGCTCCAACGCAGCAGGCAACCAACCGATATCCCCCTCGGACCACACATACTTGATATCAGGAAACTTCCGCGGAACCGGACTACACATCATATTCACAGCGTTATACGCAGCCGAAGTGAACGCAGTCGCGATCGAAACCATCGGATTCATATCCGGATCGAAATCGACCTTCGCCCCCGAAGAACCGATATGCATACACACCGGAATCCCAGCATCCTGAACAGCAGCGAACAACGGATCCCAATGATCACCATGCAACCCCGGCTGCCCGATCGCAGCCGGATCCTCCACCCAACACAACGCCTTCGAACCCAACCCGACCGTCCGCTCGACCTCCGCCGCAGCCAACGCCGGATCCCACACCGGCACGATCGTCATCGGAACAAACATATCCGGCGCAGCCGCACACCACTCATCGAGAATGAAATCATTCCACGCGCGCACACACGCCAGCGCCAGATCCTTATCCTTGAAAGAACCGAACTTACGCCCACCGAACCCCGGCAACGTCGGAAACGCAACCGAAGCGAAGATCCCGTTCGACAGCATGTCCCGACGACGCTCCTCCGGCTTATAACAACCAGGAATCATATCGGTGAAACGCGACGGCTCGGTCCCCCACTCCTGCGGAGGCTTCCCAGCAACAGCATTCAAACCCATCGTGGTCTCCCGAGTCCCGTCATACACCCAGAACTCACGACCACCCTCCTCAACAACATGAGGAATCGCATCACCAAACTTCTTATCCACCCGCGACGTCCACACATCAGCCGGCTCCACGATGTGGTCATCGACGCTGAACAACGTATACATCTTCGCCTCGAACCCCTTTCGGATACCTGTTTCCGCAGGATACCAGTGTAGGTGTTAAATTTATCTAATTTCAATAATTCATCTATGATGATCTTGCGCCAGCAGGGCGCTGCATAGGACGAATGGGCGCAACCGCACCCTCCCACGCCCGGTACAGAACCTCGGTTTCCCCAAATTGTCTGCGCCAGAACGGAACTCGACATGGCGACGTCGAATGCAACCAGATGATCGACTTGCGCGACAGTGAGCCCACCTGGTCACCCGAAGGTGCAGCGCCACAGACCGATTTCCGTGCCCGAACTGCCGCGGATCGGCCGTCACGTGACGCTCGAGCCGGAGCCAGGGCGGCGAGCACGCCGAGTCAGATCAAACATCGGCGTCAAGGGGTGGCAGCCCGGTAGGCGGAACCGCCGTCGGATCCTTTCGACGTCAACAACCACAGCACTACACTCCGCAATGAGTGCAATATCATAACTATATCCGGAGACGACGGACGCCGCAAGCGTGAACTACCTAGTGATAGGCCGTCTCGGCAGCTGCCCACCGTGAGGTTCCCCTGGGCACGTAACACGGTCCACTACGAGATCGATGATGTGGTGACGGCCGCGGCGCCTTGCGAGCGATACTTCGTCGTGCTGACCAGGCGGTCGTAGCCGGTCAGCTACAACACCGTTCTATCGATCACCCACTGGTGGCGGCGAAGCCCGTCGGCAGACTCGATTCCCTTGCGAGCGACACGAACAACGCTGCGCACCCAGTCGCGTAGTCCCGGCGACCGCTATCTGTGGCTGGTCGAGCAGATGCGTCGCGCCGGATACGACGACCACCAGCTCGCCTCGACGATGAGCTTCGCGGTGGAGGATGTCTTCGTCACCGCGATCTTCGCGCTGGCGTGTGAGCTGATCGCAGGCTTTGTCCGCGTGCAGCTTGCTCGGCATACCCTGCCGCAAGCCACGCGGTGTCGCACCGCCGGGATGACCTTCACCAGCGCTTTGAGCGCCTGCGACGCATGAAGGTTCGGCGGCCGAAACCGCCGACGCCAGTGGGATTCCCGCCCGGTCGAACAGGATGTGCCGCTTGGAGCGGGGCTTGCCGCAATCGGTCGGATTCGAACGGAGCAGCCCCGCCGCCCTGCGGGCGCGAGCTGAACTCAGGAAACAACGGCTCAGCTCCCCCGAATCGCCCAGCACCAACCGTTGCGACAACGCATTCACCACGGCCGAACATCATGCGGCACAACCCATCTCAACGCAGCAGAACCGAACTGAAACATATAGGGGCAAGGTCTGAGACCGCCTAGGTCCCGCGATCCGATGATGCCTTGCCTCGATGGACGCGCATGCTCGACTCCGACCGGCGTGGGGAATGCGTCGCTGAGTATCGGGACAGATTGGCCCGCGACGACGCATTCAGGTATAACTTTTAAACGATAATGCTATCGCGAGAGAGGACGACATCGGTGAAGGTGATCACATCGATTGCTGATGCCGTCGCGTCGGTGGGGCAACTGCTCGGTGTCAGCGATTGGAAACAGATCGACCAGAAGCGTATCAACGCGTTCGCCGACGTCGCCGAGGATCACCAGTGGATCCATGTCGACGTCGGCCGGGCAGCGGCCGAAAGCCCCTACGGGGCGCCCATTGTGAACGGCTTCCTGACACTGGCGCTGATTCCGGTGCTGTGTCAGCAGACCTACAGCGTCGAGAACCGCAAGATGGGGATCAACTACGGGCTGAACAAGGTGCGCTTTCCCGCACCGGTTCCGGTCGGAAGCCGTGTCCGGGTGCGCTCAGATCTACTTGCTGCCGAGAAGGTTGCCGACGGCGTCGTCGATCTCACCATCCGCAACACCGTCGAGCTCGACGGTTCCGACAAGCCGGCCGCTGTGGCCGACATGATCACGAGAGTACTTTTCTGACATGCGCATTCGTGTAGACAATTCCAGGTGCGACGGCCATGGCCAGTGCTATGTCATCGATTCGGACCTGTTCCCACTGGACGATTCCAACCACTCGAGCCTGCAGGATCACGAGGTCAAGCCCGAAGATGAGCAGAAGGTACGCGCGGCCGTCGATGCGTGCCCGGCGATGGCGCTGATCTTAGAAGAGGACTGAGTTGGCGCTGATGAACCATGCGCCTGGCGATCTCGTTGAACCACCGGCGAGGACGCTGGAGGGGTAACCCGTCTGCCGTTCGACATGAGATCACCGTCGACGAGCCGAATTCTGCGGCGTGGCGTGATCGTGCCGCGCGGGCGCCACTCGAGAACCGTGTCTGCGAGCTGCGCGCCTGAAACAGGCCACCGTCACGACGACCGAGATCGTCTTACAGACTCGCGCGGTAAGTCTTGGCGCAAAGTCAGGCTACGACGTGATCGGGCTGGATGTGGACGATCACCCGCTCGACGTTCCGTCTCTGCTCATGGGGGTAGGTGTCCAGACCTGGGGACTTGTGCGCCAGCGGATCCAGGAATCCCTTCCCAGGATCTGGCTCGATCTTGATGACACGGCTGCGGACTTCCAAGTAGCGATAGAGGTCATCACGATCGAGCATCGAGACCGACACGTGCGGATCCCGCTGTATGGGATGTTGCGGTATTTCTATCGGTGAGATGAGTAGTTGCCCGTTTACGGCCTTGAAGTCGAAGGCCGCGCTGCGCACCCAGCTCACGAAATCCGGTCGGCAAAGCTGCGCGCCGCCAGCGTGGTCATCCGCGCCATCGAACGGCACTGTTCTCGCCAGCGGCGCTGGCGCAACCTCACCCATATCCTCGCGGACTACTTCAACCAGGGCATTCGTGCCAATGAAACCCTGTCGGCTGCCACGGCAACCGGTCAGCAGGACCGAACCGCTGCGGGCAAGGGCCGCCATGAGCGCGCCGGTCAATGAACAGGCGGCGACTCTCAACAAGGAGCCGTCGTTCGAACCGGGCCAGATGGCCGAAACCCTGGGCGCTGCTGGCCTCCGACGGCACCGCCGCCATCACCGGCGCGTCGATCGCCATGGATCACGCTCTTCCCCGGGCCGTGAAGCCTCCCGCTGACATCTGTCGATTCGACACACAGCGGACATCGAGGTGAGCATGGAGCTGTCATCAAAGCTTTGCTGTCGGAGGCGCCCGTCCGGGTGACAACGGCAATCGTGGAACGTGGCCCTGAGAACTGCTGCGAACCGTAATCGAGGAATCGAGTCCATCATCGCTGCCCGCGATGTATGAAAACACCGCCGACAGGCTCGAGATCGACGCGCCTTCCATTCTGAAGACTCGTAAGGGCCGAGGGCATCGCAGGCCACCGTCAGCGACCTCGCTACTTGGATAGGAAAACGATCGAGCTCCTTCCCGCGATCGGTTTGCGGGAAGGAGCTCGACCTGATTCAGCCTGGGGAAGCTGCTCGCCTTGTGGGTGCAGCCACTCCTAGCTCTACATCGGCAATGGCCGGTGGATTGCCTTCATCTCGAGGAAGGACTCGAGACCCTCGCGACCCTGTTCGCGGCCGATACCGGACTCTTTGAATCCACCGAACGGGGCAGACGCTTCCATCGACCACGTGTTGATGCCGAAATTGCCCGTCCGGACCCTGTTGGCGAAGAACGCGCCGCGTTCGGGGTCGTTTGTCCAAACGCTGCCAGACAGGCCATACGGCGAGTCATTCGCGATCGCCAGGGCCTCAGCGTCATCACGGTAGGGAATGACTGTGAGGACAGGTCCGAAGATCTCCTCCTGCGCAATGCGCATGTCATTTGTCGCATCGGCAAACACGGTCGGCTGGAGGTAGAAGCCGCGGTCGAGATCTGCAGGCCGGCCACCTCCGGTCGCGACGCGGGCGCCGGATTGCTTTCCGCTTTCGATGTATCCTTCGACAACCGAACGGTGGCGCGCGTTGATGAGCGGGCCGACGTTAGTAGCCGGATCGTGTGGATCGCCCACGGCGAGGGAGGCGAATCCGGCCGCGAGCGCCTCGACGATTTCGGCATATCGCGACTGCGGTGCGAGCAGCCTGCTCTGCAGTGCGCATGCCTCACCATTGTTTCCAGCGGTTCCGAAGATGAGTCCCGGCAGTGACGCGGTGAGGTCGACATCGTCGAGCACGATGGCAGCGGACTTGCCCCCGAGCTCGAGGCTGACCCGCTTGAGGTTTTGGGCACACAGAGTCGCGATGATACGACCGGTCGCGGTGCTGCCCGTGAAGCTGACCTTGTCGATCTTCGGATTGGTGACCAGGGACGAGCTCACTTCTGGCATCGCGGGCAAGATGTTGACGACGCCAGGGGGCAGACCGACTTCTTCGAGGACCTCCGCCAGCATGAACGCGTGCAGCGGTGTTTCCTCGGCCGGCTTGAACACGACCGTGCACCCTGCCATCAGCGCGGGGGCCAGTTTCATGAAGCCGATCGACAACGGGGAGTTCCAAGGAGCGATCGCTGCGACGACGCCCACCGGCTCCTTGTGGACGATGACGTCGGCGTACTGGCCGGGGCGGGGCTCATCGAACAAGTAGTTCTCGGCAAGCTCGGCCTGAGAGGCAGAGATTGCTACAGCCCCGTCGACGGTCCCCCAGATCGTGGTCGGCAGACCAGTCTCGTCGACGATGACACGTCCGATTTCCTCGCGCCGCTCTTCGAGGCCTTTTGCGATGCGCCGCAGATAATCTGCTCGCTCGGCGCCCGACATATGGGGCCACGGGCCGTTGTCGAACGCCTGGCGAGCCGCGTCGGCCGCTGCTTCGACGTCGGCCTCGTTCGCCAGTGGCACCGACCCGACGACTTCCTCAGTGCTCGGCGATATAACTTCCAGCTTTTGTGCTGATGCCGACGGTACCCATGAGCCGCCGATAAATAGCCGGTCGAACTCTTTCACGGCTGTCCTTTCATGTCGTAATCGTGCGCTGTTGTCCTCTATGAACGAGATTCAGAGCTCAACGTGCTGTACGCGCCGACTCGCTTTGCGTCTCGCGTGAGGCCCAGCCGGGGAGGATGTCTCCTCATGGAGATGCCGTAATCGGCATCCAAATCGCACCAAGGCGCATCCCCTGCTTGTCCCGGGCTGTGCTCAACTCAGGGGTTGTAGTGATGAGCCGTGGCTCTTTCGCTTGCGTCAAGCGACGCAGGACCAACGCTAGACGAAAAGCCGGACTGAAGTCAAACATGTACTCAGTACGGCAATGGTACGATTTTTCATATGCGACATGGAGCGGATGGGCGCGGTGAGAGTCTTGGACTGCGCGAGAGAAAGAAGGTGCGTACACGTCGCGCGATTCGAGAGTCCGCGATGCGACTGTTCGCCGAATACGGCTACGACAACGTCACGGTGGACCAGATTGCCTTCGAGGCCGAGGTAGGTAGGACTACGTTCTTCAGTTACTTCGCGTCGAAGGACGCGACCATCTCCGAGCCCGACCCTGACGACGTCGCTTTTTGGGGTGAGCTGCGCGCCCAGCAGCCGCACAGCAGCCCATTGTGGGATGCGCTGGTCACGGTCCTGCTCGAAGGCTTTCGGTCGATGGAATCGTCGTTCGCGGTCAAGCGACAACTTCTGGCGGCGGACCCAACGCTCGCCGATGCACTCGCGAAGGCCACCCAGTGGATCGCGCGTGATCTGCGAGCTTGGGTCGATGCGCGGACTTCCTTGGAGGAACGGCCGTTGGCACGCCTCCAACTGTCGATAGCGCTCGCTGCGATCGAAGCAGCCTACGAGGAGTGGGCAACCGACGAGCAGTTCAGCGTCTTTCTCGCCCGATCCGGGGAGAACCTTCGGCTCGCCGGGAGCGGGGTCGAACGATTGCCGTTGTGCTACTCACCGGTATAGCCCCGAGTGCGGTTCGTGCACAGGGGCGACCGCACGATCGGTTCCGCTACATCACCAACCGGGTCACCGATCATCAACAGGGGATCCGGTGGTCAGCGGGGACGCCAAGAAGAAGGAATCGATCGGCCGCTACAGCAAGGGCGGGGCCGAATCGCGGCCGTCCCTTGGTCGATATCCGCGACTTTCTCCACGCCGAACTGGGCAAGGCGATCCGGTACAGAATCTACGACCTGACCGGAGATCCATGTGAGCAGCATGGTGATCGCTCCCGACGTCCAGCCAGGCCAATCGTACCGCCGAGCGAACATAGAAGAAGCCGGCCTCGCTGCCGCGCAGGGGAAAGCCGCACGCGCACAATCACACTGGCGACGCCGTCTCAACGGCATAACCAAGTACATGGTCGACAACTCCGAGAAACTCGTCGACGTGCTCGCATGACACGACCACGCCCACGACGCAAGATCGAGTAGAATTCTCAATTCGAGAGAAACTATCGCGAGCATCGGGAGTTGTTGTGAGCACACTGCGAGAGCGGAACCGCCTGCGTACCCGCGACGACATCGCCACAGCCGCGATCACCCTATTCGAGCAACACGGCTACGAGGCTACGACCACCGAGCAGATCGCGAAGGCTGCAGGTGTGTCGGTCGCGACGTATTTCCGGCATTTCCCCAGCAAGGAAGACGTCCTGTTCGCCGACGAGGACCGCTCCGCCGCGGCGATGGTGGAGCGGGTGTCCGAACGAACGGACCGCTCGGTATCGGTGTCCGCCCTCGCTGAACCCGTCGCCGCGTTCGCCGTGGACCTCGAGGACGAGCGAACCTTCCGGCTCACCCATCTGGTCATGACGAACCGGCAGTTGGAACCCCGAAGCCTGCGGATGCGCCTGCGCTGGGAGCGCGAGGTCTCCCGCCGGCTCGCGGCCGAGCAAGGCCGCGCCGAGCCCTCCCAGGACGACTCACTGGTCGCCTCGGTCGCGATCACCTGTCTCGCCACCGCCCTCCGCTTCTGGGACAAGACCAGCTCGTCGACCGGGCTCAGCGACCTGGTACGGCACATGTTCGTGCGCTGCGCGCAAGTCATCGACGAGGACGGACAGTCCGGTCAGCGCAAAGTTTCGGCCTGACTCTAGCCCACTCGGGCGAGGATGGATTCCATCAACACCAGCAGCACCTGTTTGACCGAGTCGCGCCGGCGCGCGTCACATAGCACCACGGGCACGCCAGGATCGAGATCCAGCGCTTCCTTGATCTCCTCGGAGGTGTACATGTCTGCGTTGTCGAAGCAGTTCACCGCCAGAATGAAGGGCACCCGACGGCTCTCGAAATAATCCAGAGCGGCGAACGAGTCATCGAGCCGCCTGGTATCCGCCAATACCACCGCACCGAGCGAACCGCGGGACAGCTCGTCCCACAGAAACCAGAAACGATTCTGGCCCGGGGTTCCGAACAAATACAGCACAAGCGCGTCATTGAGTGTGATGCGGCCGAAATCCAGCGCGACGGTGGTGGTGTGCTTGGACTCCACGCCGTCCAGATCGTCCACACCGACACTCAGCTCGCTCATTACCTCTTCTGTGCGCAGCGGAGTCACTTCGCTGATCGCGGAAACCAGCGTCGTCTTGCCGACCCCGAAACCGCCGGCCACCAGAATTTTCACGGCAGTTATCGGAAGCAGCTCCGACTCGCGGGAATTAGAGTGCGCGAAGACCATCCAGAACCGTCCGAAGTAGATTGAGGTCGAGCGAGTCCGTATTCATCGGACTCGGCGATCGATAGATTATGTGTCCGCTGGCGATCAGGTCACCGAGCAGAATCTTGGTGACGCTCAGTGGCCGGCGTATGTATGCGGAAATCTCCGCGACCGACTTCGTGACAACGCAGTACTGAAGTATCACGCGGTATTCCGCATCGATCAGTGCGTGACCCGGCCCGCGGGGGGCAGCGACCACCAATGTGATCATGTCGAGTTCGTGGGCACTACCCGCGGTTCGTCCCCGCGTAACGGCGTAAGCCGGCACCAGGGGCCCAGCATCGTCATCGAACCACGGCCCACCCGTATCGGTCATGGCAATCTATGGTCCATGCCGCGACCGGTGTTCGGGCGCGAGGTAGTGGATAGGAATGTGCCCACACGAACGACTGTCTGGTTCATCTCGTACGCGACCATTCCCATGTTCATATCCTCGCCTGCCAGTACCGCCAAACATGCGTTGTCTCCGGCCGAGGTCACGAACAGCACACCCCGGTCGAGTTCGATGACCGACTGCCGGACTCCGCCGACCTCGAAATACGCGGCAGCGCTGCGAGCGAGCCCCTGCAGTGCCGATGCCATGGCACAGAAGTGCTCGGCTCTCTCGCGCGACATGGCGCTGGACTTGCTGATCACCATGCCGTCGGTGGAAAGCACGACGGCGCATTCGATTCCCGGCATCCGATTGAGAAAGTCGTCGAGCAGCCAGTCGAGATTTTTGGTGATATTCGACGATGTCGTCACTACTGCTCCCATTCAACGTTCATTGTCGTGAACCGATCGGGCCCCGACGGTGTTTCCCTGCCTTGCCGAGTGCCTGTTTCGATGGCGGAGAACAGGTTTCGCGCCTGCTCCGCAGACCGCTCGACCGGCGGTTGCACAGGCTCGTCCCGTGCGGGCGCGCTGTTCGTCAACTCCGGCGCCAGGCTCGCCTGACGTTGTCGCCGCGGCAGCGCCGGTCGCCGGTGCGCCGCTACACGCTGCTGGGCAGGTGGATGCCGCAGCTCCTGTACCTCGATCTCCGCTGGTTCGATACCCGGTTGCATCCCGGCCGGCCAAGATCCGATGGCGGCGTTCAGTCCCGCGGGCACAGGCGCCTCGGTCACGGGCGTGGGAGACGACGCGTTGGCCTCTTCCTCGGACATCAGTGATATGGGAATCAGCACTATGGCCTTCACACCTCCGTATTCCGACTCCACCAGCCGCACCGACACGTCGATGCGGGAAGCGAGGCGCGCCACCACGAACAGGCCTAACCGATTGTCCTCGGACAACGCTGCGAACGCGAAATCCGGTGGGTTGGCCAGTGTTTCGTTGAACGCTGCCATCCGCTGGGTCGGCATGCCGAGCCCTTGGTCGACGATCTCCACGACGATGCCCCTGCCCACCTCGTTGCCCGAGATGTCCACCCGGGACGCCGGCGGGGAGAACGAGGCCGCGTTGTCGATCAATTCGGCCAGCAGGTGCAGAAGGTCGGCCACGGCGCCACCTGCCACGTTGACATCCGGCAGCCGCAGTACGCGGACGCGGGCGTAGTCCTCGGTCTCGGCGATCGCACCGCGCACGACTTCGTCCAGCCGGACCGGCTTGCGCCACTGCCGCCGCGGCTGCTGTCCGCCGAGAATGATCAGGTTCTCGGCGTTGCGGCGCTCACGAGTCGTGAAGTGGTGCAGCCGGAAGAGTAGATCGAGAACCTTCGGGTCCTCCTGCTCGAATTCGGCCTCGTCCAGGAGTTTCAGATGCCGATGAAGCACGACCTGGCTGCGGTGCGCGATGTTCACGAAGACAGAGTTCACGCCCTCCCGGGTTCGCGCCTCGGTGGCGGCCGCATTCACCGCCGCAAGCTGCGCCCGGTTGAACGCGTCGGCGACCTGACCGATCTCGTCGCTACCGAAATCGAGCGTGGACATCTCTTTCTCGATGTCGACCTGCTCGCCGCGATCCAGAGCGGCGATGATGCCTGGCAGTTGATCATCGGTCATCTGGGTCGTCTCCGCGCGCAACCGGTGCAGGCGGCGAATCATCCGGCGGGACAACTGCAAAGTGGTCAAGAAGGCCGCCAGCGTGAGGATCAGCACTCCGAGGCCCGCAAGCAGCGAGTCACGCGAATTCCTGTCCCCCATCTCGCGACTCAGCGTGGAGACGTACAGGCCCTGGCCGCTCCACATCCGCAACATGCCGTTGGAGACCGTGGTGATCGCGGCGTACCAGTCGGCCGTCGATATGGGCAGCGCATCGGTGTCGGCGTTGCCTGCACCACTCGAACCACTTGCTCGAGGGGTGTCTGCGCGGCCCTGCGGCCTCGATGTCGTGGCGCTCGAATTGTCGGTACCGCCCGAGACAGCGGGCACACCCCGCCGGATCAGGAAGTTCTCGATATCGCTCAGTCTTTTGAGCTCCGGTGACGCGCTGAGCGCCTGCCACTGGGTATGAACTTCGGGCGTCATGCTCATGGCCAGATACTGCAGCTCATCGTGATAGAAGCCGACTTTGGCGGCGAACTCGTCGAACTCCGCGGGCGACAATCCGGCCGCCCCCTCGGCCGCGACCGCGAGGTCGTGTCCCCGAGCCATCGAGTCGGCGGCGGTGAACAGATCCGTGAGCGTACCGAGCGCGAGCGCGACTTCGGTGTTCGGCGCAGTGTGCGCGAAGGACACCATGGAAACTCGAATGATGTCGGTGAGACGGTTGAAGAACGCGTAGGCGTCCATCATCGAAATCGTGTTCGTCTCGACCTTGGCGCGTATAGCCGGCAGTTCGTTCGCCAGCCCGGTCATCACGCCTTCGCTGTCGGCGGTGTAATGATGCAGGTCGTACAAATTGCGTGCCGCAGTGATGATCTGCCGTAACGACTGGTCCACCTTCGGACGCACTTCCTGCAGCCCACCGGCCATCTCGGGGTGGCCGGCCAGGAGCATCAGCGTCAACCGGCGCTCCTGCTGAACCGCGACACCGAACTCGAGACCGGGAGCGGAGGCGGTCGCCTGCTCGTCGCCCCAGTTCCGTAGTTTCTGTCCTTGCATCACGAGGTAGGTGGCACCGCCGCCGCCGATGATGAGCAGCACGATGCTCGGGACGAGCGCGATCGCGAGTACCCGCGCCCGAAGGGTGCGTAACGCCTTAAACACACGCATCAACCTAGCCGACCATAGACAAGTTCATAAGATTAAATCATCGAAATTGTTTACTTTTAATTTGCCCGATAACCCGCGGCTAGCCTCGACGCTCTGACAGCAACCGGGTTCACCAGCAAGAAGACTGCTGAGCATCTGATCGGCGAACTCGGCGCACGGGAACGGCGTTCCTGTCGCGGCGCCTTCCGCGCAGCGCTCGGCGACACGAAGATCGAACCTGGATCGTCGTACGCACAGGGAGAACCCATGCTTCTTTCCGGAAAAGTCGCCTTCATCACCGGCGCGGCCCGCGGCCAGGGTCGCAACCACGCGGTCCGGCTCGCGCGGGAAGGCGCCTCGATCATCGCGATCGACGCCTGCGCCGCTGTGGCATCAGCCAACACGTATCCCGCTGCGACCGAGGACGACTTGGCCACCACGGTGAGCCTCGTCGAAGCCGAGGGGCGCAAGGTAGTGGCGCGCCGTGCCGATGTCCGCGACTCGGCTGCACTCGAGCAGATCGTGACGGAAGCGGTGGCGGAGTTCGGCGGCCGGCTCGACGTGGTCGTGGCCAATGCCGGTATCAGCAACTGGAACCGGTTTTGGGAGATGCCGGACGACCAGTGGCAGACCATGATCGATATCAATCTCACCGGCGTCTGGCGAACCCTCAAGGCATCTGTTCCCGCCATGATCGCCGCGGGCAACGGCGGATCGATCATTACGGTCAGCTCTGTCGCCGGCATCAAATCGCTTCCCGGCCAAGCGCATTACAGTGCCGCCAAACACGGCGTCGTCGGCCTGACCAAGACTGCGGCAATCGAATTGGGCGAGTACGGGATTCGCGTTAATTCGATCCATCCGTGGGGCGTGACCACGCCGATGGGCGAGGACCCCACGGTCGGCAGCATGCTGTCCGAGCACCCAAATTTCCTGGCATCGTTCGCCTCGCTGCTGCCGGGTTTGCCGATCGCCGAATCCGATGACATCTCCGACGCCGTGCTCTGGCTCGCTTCCGACATGTCGCGCGCGGTCACCGGAACGCAGCTCACCCTCGATATGGGCGCCACCAAAGTGTGAGTCGCGGGCCGGCGCGCGGCGAACTCAACGATTCGGCGACCACGGCCCCAGCGAGGTCGCCGAATCGAGCAGCGTCGTGTACCGGTTCACGAGCTCGGCGGTTCGGCGGCTCAGCGCCAGGACGCGTTCATCGGTGCCGCCGAAACGTCGTAGTGCGCGGTGCAATTCGACCGATGCCTCGGCTATCTGTTCGATTGCGAGGCGAATCCCGCAGCGCAACTCGGCGGGCGAATTCGGCAGTCCCATAGACAACAGATCCTCGATGCAGGCGAGCAGTTCGGCCCTCCGAGGGTCGCGCATCCCGTGGGCTGCGGACGTGGACTCGAAACGAGACTCGGCGGCGTAGATTTCGGCCAGGTCGAACGCGCACCTGGCGAGGATTCGAGCGCACGGACTCCCTTCGGGTTCGACCGAGTTCCCGCGCACAGCCCGAAGTAATTCGAGTGCGGTGGGCAAGGCATTGTTCGCTTTGCCGCGACAGGTGCAACCCATCACGGGCGGTGTCGATTCACTCGATTGCGGAGATTGCGGCCGCAGGGCGGTCGTATCGCAATCCACTGACTTCTGATTCATCGCTGTGCTGCTCCGGATTCCGGAGCCCTCGGGTCAATCCGGTCGCTGTCGATCCGTCTGGAGGATCACGCCACCCGCCCGGCCACGGCGTCTGGTCGCTGACTCAGCGACCAAGCGGGTGACCGAGTTCGAAAGGGGCACCAGGATCGACGATCATCCCTGCCCTTTCGATGACTACGCTGTGCGTGGGCCTCTGTGGAGACCGGTCTCGTCACCAGCACCCCTCAATCGCTACACCTGTCGGATCGGACTATGGCGGTACCTGTATCGCATGATTTTTATAGTATAACTAATACGCTGATTACACTACTGCCATCTCACTTAGAGCGCGCCTGAGAACGCGGAATTGCCTCGCGTGTGATGCCTGGTGAGTAGCAGGACTCCCGGTACGACTGGGGTTACCACACCATCCAGTTGCCACGGAGAGTCCCGCTGCCAGTGTCGCTCACCTGCTCGTGTTCCTCGTGCCCAGCGCACGGCGAGTTGCCGGTCCTGTCGCCGACCTGTCCGTTCTATCCGTCCTCGTCGCTGACCGACACCGCATGGCGATCCTCGTTCCGTTACTGCCGCCACCGGGCAACACCGGCGGCCGTGGCGGACGCCCGGAGAAGTGGGCACGCCGGCTCGTACTGGACGCGATCGTCGCGGCGGGGTCGCCTTGGCACAAGTACCGCACGATTTCCCGCCCGCGAAAACGATCTACGACATCTGCCGGCGGTGGACGAAATCCGGTGCGTGGCAACGTATCCGCGACTACCCGCGAGACCGCGCCCGCCTGCAAGCCGGACGTAATCCGCAGCCGAGAGCCGGGGTCATCGACTCGCAGACCGTGCGAGGCGCCGACAGCCGTCATGACGATTCGGGGGTACCCTCCTGCAGAACGATGCCGTTGCCGTCGACATCGTCGAGTTGAGCCAGCCGCACGCCCCAAGGCGTGTCCTCGACCTCTCCGACAGCGACGCCTTTCTCGATCAGTTCCGCACGGATCCGGTCGAGGTCGGCAACGGTATAGACAAGCCCCTTCACCGAACCTGGCGGCATGGTCGGAAACCAGGTGACCAGGGTGATCGTCGCGCCGCCACCGGGCGGGGCGAGCATGACCCACCGGGAATCCGGCCCCATGGGGTCGTCCGACACCACGGTGAAGCCGAGTTTGTCGACGTAGAAGGATTTTGCCTTGCCCTGGTCACGGACAGGAACCGACACAATGGCGATCTGCACAGGATTTCCTCTCGATGGTGGTTGGCGTGGTGCCGACAGGACGCCAGGCTATCGGCGCACGGAGCGGAAACGCTTCTCCGAAATTGCTGAGTTCGGTTTCAGCTGGGTGTGCGTGGCCGACTGCGCGCTTCGCGATAGGTCATGACAGCCACAGTGATGTCCTCAGTAGGTGAACAGCGGATCGGCGGGCAAGCGGCGGAAGTCACCGGCCACCGGCGTCGCGTAGTTGTAGTCGAACAGGCTCGACGGCTCCGGATGCGGGCTGGTGTCGGCGAATTCGACAGCGGCGGCGACCTCGGCGGTCACCGCATTCTCGATCGAGGCAGCCGATTCCTCGGTCAGCACACCGGCTTCGAGTAGAGCGGCGTACCAGCGCACGATCGGATCGTTGTCTCGGACTACCGAAACCGCCTCGCTGGTACGGTATTTGGCCGGGTCGACCACTGAGTGGCCCTTGAGCCGGTAGCTCACCGCCTCCAGCAGTGCGGGCTTGCTCTGACGCCGAGCGGTTTCGATCAGCTCGCTGGCCGCATCCCGCACGGCCAGCACATCGGTGCCGTCCACGCGCTCACCGCGCATGCGATACGAGGACGCGCGCTTCCACAGATCCGGTTCGGCGGAAGACTTTTCGACGGTGGTTCCCATGCCGGTCTGGTTGTTGATCACCAGGAATACGATCGGCAGGTTCCACAGCGCCGCGATATTCAACGACTCGTGGAACGCACCGATATTCGTGGTGCCCTCCCCCATCTGGCACACCACCACATCGTCGCCGCCGCGGTAGTCGATGGCCAGCGCCGCGCCGACCGCCAACGGGATCTGGCCGCCGACAATGGCGTACCCGCCCAGCAGGCGAGTCGCGGTGTCGTACATGTGCATCGACCCGCCCCAACCCTTGGAGGTGCCGGTGGATCGGCCGTACAGCTCGGCCATGACCCGGCCGGGCTCGATGCCCTTGGCCAGTGCGTACCCGTGCTCGCGGTAGTTGGTGAACAGGTAATCGGTGGGTCGCATGGCCGCGCCGATACCGACGACGGTGGCTTCCTCCCCCAGGTTGAGGTGGCAGTAGCCGCCGATCTTGGCCTGCTGGTAGCTCTGTGCGGTGCGCTCCTCGAAGCGCCGCACGAACAGCATGTCGCGGTAGAGGCCGCGCAAGGTGTCGGGATCTTCTGCTGCGATACGGGATTCGACCGACCCGGTCCCGGTCCCGGTAGCAGCCGTGGTCTCGGCCGTGGTCGCCGGATCGTTCGTGGAGCGGGTTGCCTTGCGCGAGGGTTTGCGGGGGGCGGTGCTCGTGGTCATGAGCGTTCTCCTCAGTGCTCTTGGGGCGGCGCGATGTGTACCGGCAGGCCGAGCCCGGTCAGGGCCGCTTCCAAGCCGATCTCGCCGAGGGTGGGGTGGGCGTGGATGGTGTCGGCGAGTTCCTGAAGCGTCGCCCCGAGTGAAATCGCCGGTGCGCCATCGGTGATCAGTTCGCTGGCGGACGGTCCGACGATGTGCACGCCGAGCACTTCCTGATGCCGCGTGCCCGCGACGATCTTCAGGAAGCCCTCGGTATCGCCGAAGGACTTGGCCCGAACCAGTGCCGCGAACGGGAACTCGGCGGTGATCACCTCGTGCCCGGCGGCGCGGGCGGCGTCCTCGGTGCGGCCGACGCCGGCGATCTCCGGGTGGGTGAAGGTCGCGGCCGGGATCACGATGCACGACACAATGCGTTGCCGATCTCCTTGTCCGCCCAGGCACTCCTTTCCACCAGCCCGGCCCGCAGGCCGCGTTGCGCCGCGCGTATGGCCGCGACATACCCGCCGGGCCCGCCGCCGACGACCAGGAGATCGAAATCCGGCACTCGTGGTGCTCCTCATCCTCGAATGAAACGACCCACCGTGGTTGCGGTGTGGTCGTTCATCCGAGTGTTGTGGCCACTAGATGCACAAACAATGGCCGCGAAGTCCAGCAATTCAGGGTCCGAACTGGGCGCTGCGCCCAATCTCGATGCATGGAAGCGTGGACGCGCTCGGCTGGTCGCGGGTCGGTCGGCCGAGGTCGAGGCGGCCAATGCAAGCGAAAGATCCAGGCACAAACGTCCCCGCCGCCGACCTCAACCCGCCACGCGGTCCCTGCGATTCGCCCCGATCGAGGAGTGGCCAAGGTACGAAGAGCCACCTGGGGCAGAACTCGAGACAAACTCACATTTGTTAAAGTGGATTCACTTGTTGATTGCGCGATTGACAGGTTCTTCCATGGAGGGGGCGCTTTATGCCGGTTCGTGTCGATGACGCGTTCGACGACATCGCGGTGCCGCAGTTCGGCAACCCCCGCGAGATCAGCTCGCAAGCACACGCTCACCTGCGCAGGTTGATCAACGACGGCGTGATCGGTCCGGGTACCGAACTGAATCAGGCGGACCTGGCACGACGTTTCGGTGTCAGTCGCGTCCCGATGCGCGAGGCCTTCCGAATGCTGCAGCAGGAGGGGCTGATCGATGTCCAGCTGAATCAGCGCGCGATCGTCCGAGCCCTCGACGCCGGCGAGGTCGACCAGCTCTACGGCGTGCGGATCACGCTCGAGTCACTCGGTGCGCGCATCACCGCTGGCCATATCACGGCTGAGGAGGTGGTGGAGGCGAAGTTGCTCTTGACGACAATGCGCAGGACAAGGCGAGACAGGAATATGAGCGAGTGGATAACGGCGCACCGCCAGTTCCACAGCCTGTGCACTGCGCGTGCTGGCGATCCGCTCGCTCGGATTATCCTGTCGTATTCGGAGCGTACGGAGCGCTACTTGCGGTTCGTCCAGCAAGCCCATCCCGATTCGTTCGCCGCGGCCGAGCACGAACACGAGGAAATTCTCGCCGCACTGGTCGCTGGCGATGCCGAATGCGCCGGTTCGCTGATGGCCCATCACCTTTCACGTACGGCGACACGGGTTCTCGCGGATCTGGCCGCCGGCGGCGACGGTCCGACGGTCCGGCAGGCGTTGGCCATGGCCCGCGGGGGCTGCTGACGTAACCGTCGGCACCCCGCTTCGCGGCCGCCGTGCCCTCGATCAAAGCGCAGCCACTTTGCCATCAAAGTGTAGACACATTAACTCTTAGGTCCGTATAGTGCTCGACATCACACTCACCCGAGGGCGCACGCCGCCTCCCATTCAAAGGCATAGTCATGATCGAAGTCAGCCGAACCATTCCGCTCAACGAAGATGCCGAACCTCGACTCACACGCGACGATCTATGGAATGGCCTGGTGGAGAAGGCGGAGAATCCTTTGCCGTATGTCGCATCCATCTCCGAATGCACAGTCGTCGACCGGTTCGACGGCGGACTGGTTCGCGACATTGTGCACGCCGGAGCCGAGGTGCGCGAAGTTGTGACCTTCTACCCCACCAAACGTGTGCACTTCGTACGGACGCGCGGAACGGCGCGCGGCACGATCGACAACGAGATCGGCGTCGACGACGCCGGCAACGACGTGCTGACCTTCGCCTTCCGGATCGCAGTAGACGGCATCGAGGACGGCAGTCCGCAAGAGAAGGAATTTGCCGAGCGGATGGAACAGGACTATCTCGACGCGGTTCGTACCACGCTCGCCGCGATCCGCGCACGGATCGTTGCACCACAATCGGCACCGCTCGCCTGAATCGACGGGCCGCTCAGGCGGAGCGGCCAAATGGGATCCGACATCCCTAGGCTTCCGTCGCCTCGCCTAGGCATCGACCCCCCAACCATTAAAGTGAATACACTATAAAGTACGGTCTCTTCGACGAGGTCACACAGCATCGGGCCAGCGGCCTGGGCAGGAGAAGTTCCATGAGCACCACGATCCAATCAACGGCGGATGTGTTCGCGATCGTCGACACAATGGATGTCGACACGTTCGCCAGCTTGTTCACCGAGCATGGTGAGCTCACCTTCGCCAACTCCGCGCCCCTGGTGGGTCCGGAGCAGATCCGACAGGGAACACAGGCGTTCTTCGACACCATCGCCGGATTGAGCCACACCATCCTCGAGGAATGGAACAGCGGTTCCGACACCATCGTGGAGTTGAGCGTTACCTACCACCGCCAAGACGGACAGCATGTGACCATTCCCGTGGTCAGCATCTGGCACAGGGACGGGGATATCGGCAAGATCGACCGCTACCGCGTCTACTTCGACCTGGCACCTGTCTACGCCTGACTACGGCGAATTGCGGAACGAGGTATGCGGCAGTCATGGCGGATCCGTCGAAACAGCGGGAAACGACGCGAGCCGGCCTGCCAGCCGGAAATCGAGCGCTGTCCGGGCCGACCGGCGTCACAGATGCCGAATCTGTCTCGGCTTGGTGCACTCCGCTTCCGACACCTCGCCTCTTCGACATCCAGTTTCGTCACTGAGAGCACTCTGACCATCGACGGCGGCTACATCGCCGCCTGAACGGAGACAACATCGCAATGAGTACGACAACTTGGTCGCTGGCACAATACGTCACAGACACCGACACCGACGCCGGTGTCGCAATCCACGCCGACGACACCATTCTCGCGCCGCCCCCACCTGTCGCCGGCCACACCCTCATCGACATGCTTCGGGACTGGCCCCGCTGGGCTGACCTTCTGTGCGATCTCGACATCGACGCGCTCGAGCCGATTCGAGGCGCCGAACTCGTTGCGCCACTGACTTATCCGAACAAAGTCGTATGTGCTGGCGTCAACTACTACGACCACGCCGAGGAGATGGGCACCGCGCGTCCGGACCCCGACGCGGAGCCGTTCTTCTTCCTCAAGTCGCCGACCACAACGATCATCGGCCCCAACAGCGACGTCCCGATCAGTACCAGGCCCGGCGCACAGGTCGACTGGGAGGCCGAACTCGGCGTCGTGATCGGACGGCGCTGCGCTGCCGCCGACGACCGCACCGCAGCCGAGGCCATCGCGGGTTATCTTGTCGCCAACGACATCTCCGACCGCGGCGCGTTTCGCCGCACCGGGTCGGTATTCCCCGCCTTCGATTGGGATTGGGTTCGGCACAAGAACCAGGACGGATTCTGCCCGATCGGGCCCGGCATGGTACCCGCGTGGCTGGTGCCAGACCCGCAGGCACTGAAGATTCGTCTCGACGTCAACGGTGTCGTCAAACAGGATTCCAGCACCGCGCAGATGGTGACGGGTGTCCACCGTCTGGTTGCGGCCGCGAGCCGGCTCATGACGCTCGAACCTGGTGATATCGTGCTGACCGGCACCCCGGCCGGGGTCGGGATGCCACGCCAGGACTTCCTGCGGATCGATGACATCGTCACCGTGGAAATCGAAGGGCTGAGCCGCATTTCGAACCGGATTGTGGGCAAATGACGAGTGGCGACACCGCTGTGGCGGCCCCCTGGCCGACGGTGACCCCGGTGCCGGCAACCATGCGCGCAGTCACCTTCCAGCAGTTCGGTGGCCCGGAGGTCCTGCGCCTGGAGACGGTGCCGACGCCGCGCTATGGGCCCACCGAGGTGCTGATCCGAATCGGGGCGGTCAGTGTCGGGCGCGTGCTGGATCTGGCTGCTAGGTCCGGGCGACACCCGTACGCGCAGTTCACCTTTCCCCATATCCTCGGCGCCGAGCACGCCGGGGTCGTCGCCGGGGTCGGCGAGGACGTCGCCGGAATTGCGGTCGGCGACCACGTGGCCACCTTTCCTCTGCTCACCGACCCGGACTGTCCGATGGTGCGCGCCGGTTACGAAGAGCTGTCTCCGAGCGCACGGATCATCGGCACGCACCTCCCCGGCGCATATGCCGACTACATCGCCGTTCCAGCCAGCAACGTGTTCGGCGTTCCCGACGATGTGACCCCGGTCGACGCTGTCGCCGTCGCGCTCGCCGGTGTGGTGGCGATGAACCAGCTCACCCGAGCCGGATTCGTTTCCGGGCAGCGGGTCCTCATACAGGGCGCCACCTCGGCCCTGGGATCCACAACCGCCCTCCTGGCACGGCATCTCGGCGCGCAGGTCGTGGTCACATCGCGGCTCGAGCCGAAACGGGCCCGCCTGCGCGAACTCGGATTCGAAGCGGTGCTCGACTCGGTGTCGCCGACATTGGCCGACGACGTGCGGGCGCAGTTCGGCGGCGCCGGCGCCGACATCGTAATCGACAACCTCGGCGACGCGCAGCTGTGGGAGAAGGGCATGGCGGCCTTGGCGCCCGGCGGCGCGATTGTGTCCTCCGGCGCGTTCCTCGGGCGAACGGTCCAGGTCGACCTGCAGAGGTTGTACACGTTCGGTCACCGCGTGATCGGCGTGCGCACCGGGAACATGGCCGCCGCAGCCCGCCTGTGGACCGAGGTGGGCGGCGGGTTCCGCGGTGTCGTCGACCGCACCTTCTCCCTCGCCGACGCCACACACGCCCACGAATACGTCGAATCCAGCGACAGCATCGGCCGCGTGGCGCTGCACGCGCTCCCCTAGCGCTACCACAAAACCATGACATATCTCGAAGCTCGGCTACCTTCGCCCGCGGGCCTGAACCGGATGGCGTAGTACTACACGATTCGACTTCGCAGTCGAGCAGTCACCCGCAATGCGCATACCTCATGACCGCTCCGACCATCACTGCGTTGTGGATCGCAAGCGCAGAAATGCTGCCATAACCTGTGGGTGAGGTAGCTGTCGGGCGGTGCCGGTTGATTCTTCCTTCGGTGGCAGCACACCCGCTGCGGGACCCTTTGTGACCGTGGCATCGTGGACGGGGTGAGCAGCCTTCCCTTCACCTCTGACGGCTATTTTCACATTTATCGATACACAGTCAGTCATAAGATGTTGCTTCTGCGCAGCAACGACTTCGAGTCCTTCGAGGACCGGACCGAGATCTGTTTCGAAGCGGTGGAGCGGATGGAACTGGACCCGCGCTTCACCGGCGGTCTTACCATTACGCCGGTCGCGCGCCACGGCGATCTTGATGACACTGCCGCGCTGCCCTTGTTGCTGCTGGAGTTGGCGGGTGGAACGTTCGGGTCCGGTTTCGTCGCGTGTGGCAAGGTCAGTGCTCGGCGTTTCCGGCAGGAGGGCGATGAGGCCCTGTCCGACCACCGGTTGTTCTGGGAGGGGGCCATCTACTCGGAGCATGGCGTGGGTGGCCGCCCCGCCGATCTCGGCGAGATGGCGTTCGGTCTGCCGGTGCTGCGCAAGTACGCAAAACGCACTACCATGCGGTTCCCACCGCCACCGATCGGTCGATGATCCCGTATCGGTGGACACGGCGATCATGAGGTCATCGGTTGCCTGTCAACCGACCTTCCACCCGCGTGAATCGGCAGTGTGGGCGGCCACGTATTCGGTGCCGGACAGGTCTCGCTCCGCAAAGGCGCGGGCCGCATCCTGCCACTGGTCGGTCAGCCGGGTGATCGACACCGGCCGACAACCCCGTACCGGAGCCGAGGAACTGCCCCAGCTCGGCGGTCGGGGATCGACTGTGTCAGATTCGCCGTCCCCTGTCTGCGGCAGCCGCAGCCGGTCGAGCCTCGCGATGGACATCCGGCCAACGGCGCGCTGCTGCGCCGGTTCGATGCCGGCTGCGCTGGCGCCGAAGACAGGCAAGCCACGACTCCGAACGCGCCAGTCCGGTCGCCTCGACCTGCTGAGGCCGCGAGGCGACCGGGCGGTTCGGCGTGTCGTAGTCACGCGCGATGATCGTCAGGCGGGCTTTTCCTCTTGGTTGGTGATGAAGTCGGCGGGCATTTCGGGGCACCACACGGCGGGCGGGCAGTCCCAGTCGTTCGGCTTCCAGTCCTCGGTGATGCAGTCCATATCGCCGGAGTACTCGATCCAGCTGCCCCAGGGGTCCTGGATGTAGTGGAACAGGTTCGAGCCGAGAGTGTGGCGGCCCAGACCCCAGCCCTTCGTGTAGCCCGCCGCGGCCATATTTCGTGCACCCATCGCGATCTGATCGATGTCGGCCACCATCCAGCTGGAGTGGTGCAAGCCAGGATGCGCTGCTGGCACGAATCCGAATACGTGGTGGTCGCCAGGCCCCGAGTTCATGAAGGTGGCGATACCACGGATGCGGTCCGACAGGCGCAGTCCGAGGGTGCGGGTGTAAAAGGCCTCGGAAGCGGCCAGATCGGAGCTGAAGATCAACATATGCCCCAGACGCTGGGGCCGGGGCTTTTCATCCGCGTTCAGCCAGCGGGCCTGGTCGATTCGACGGACCCGGTCACCGACGTTGGCGTCTTGGGCGTCCGTGGTGGCGAACTCGCGCCAACGGGCAATTCCCTCGTCGCGGAGGTTGACCAGGTTGTCCTCGTGATCGCGGAACCAGAGCCCACCCTGCACCTCGATCGGGGCGTCGAGCAGCTTCAAGCCCAGGCCCTCCAGGTACCGTTGCCATTCGGGCAGGGAGTCCGGTTCCACAGCGAAGGCCACGTGGTGCAACCTCTTGACCCGCCCTTCCAGCAGTACCGTCTGGTCCTGCTCCCGCCCGTCGCAACGGACGACGATCGCGTTGTCGCGCTCCAATGTCTCCAGCCCGAACGCACTGTAGAAGTTCGCACCCTTATCCGGGGAAGGCACCTGGAGTCCATAGTGCAGAAGACCTTTGACACGCAACATGTACTCTCCTCATCTCCGGACCTGCGTTGTCTCGGAACCTTTATGTGTATACACCTTGGGTGGCCTACCGTCTAGGTGTTGCGGTCAGGACGCGTGACCCTGGTAGCCCCGACCCGAGGTGATCGCCGACCAGGCTGTGATGGAACTGACGACCAGCCTGCGCAACCGCGACCACGAAACACAGATCGAAACAACAACTCCCGCAGGTAATGGAGCGATGCGGCTCGCCAAGGGTCCCGGTCGGTCATCCGGCGAAGCATGAGCACGCGAGGTCATGGCGGTGACCCCGAAACCGTTGGCTCAGGGTTCCACGGTGACCTTTATGGCCTCGCCGTTCTTGACGATCGAGAAGGCGTCGAGCACGTTTTCGAGGGAGATGTGGTGGGTGATGAGGTCTTTCACCGGCACTTGGCCAGTCGAGATGTACTCGAGCGCGCGTTTGTTGTGCTCAGGTGCGGACCCGTTGGCACCGTGGATGTGCAGTTGGCGGTAGTGCACCACGTTGGAGTCACACGTGATGACGGGGTTGGTCTTGGGCAGCCCTCCGAAGAAGGAAATGCGACCGTTGCGTGCGGCCATGGCGATGGCCTGCTCCTGGGTGACGTTGGCAGCGGTCGCCGTGATCACCACATCAGCGCCACGGCCGCCGGTCAGCTCCATGACTCGCTCGACGACATCGACCTCGGTGGCGTCTATTACCTCGTCGGGTTGGACTGCGTTTGCCGACAATTTCAGGCGCTCGGCATTGACATCGACGAGAAAGACCGGCCCGCAACGGTGTACGCCGCGCGCGATGCGTATGTGCATACAACCGATCGGACCGGCACCGAAGACGACGACCGTGTCACCCTCCTCGATGCCGAGCAGCTCTTGGGCGTTGATCGCGCAGGCGAAGGGTTCGGCGGCCGAGGCCTCGTCGTATCCGACGTTGTCCGGGATACGATTCAGGCCGCCGACCCGGAGCACCTGGCTGGGCACAATCATGTACTCGGCGAACCCGCCGTCGTACTGGTAGCCCACCGACGTCTGATTCTGGCAGACCGCCATCCAGCCCTTGCCGCACTCGTGGCACTCTCCACAAGGCACCGCGGCGATGACCTGAGCGCGGTCGCCGATTTGCCACTCCGTGCCGTACAACTCGTGCACCGACGCGCCGACCTCGACGATCTCGCCGGCGATCTCGTGGCCGATTGTGCGCGGAGGGGTGAGGTTCTGGTGGCCGTTGTGGAAGATCTTGACATCCGTACCGCACGTCGAGCAGTTGCGCACGCGGAGCTTGATCTCGTCGGGACCGCACTCCGGCTCGGGGACCTCCTCCAATCGGACGTCCTCGGGTGCGTAGTAGCGCAGCGCCTTCATGGATCCGTATTCCTTCCGCCGTCCGTCGTCTGACGTGTCGGGCGACGTTCGCCCGGGTTCACCGTAACGATCATACGGGCACAAATCCACACAAATCTATGCCCATTTGTGCCCGGTCTATTGTCAATATGCCCGCTTGTGCGGTCTACTACTGCATAAGATGTGGCTGGTGTCACATGGCCGGCTAAGTTGCTCTGAGGAAGTCAAGATGTCTAACACCCCACCGGAGTCCCCCATCAGCGCGCGGGTGCGTGTGCAGCGGTTCGGTACATTCCTGTCGAACATGGTCATGCCGAATATCGGCGCCTTCATCGCCTGGGGCCTGATCACGGCCCTGTTCATTCAGAAGGGCTGGATCGAGGCACTGACCGATCGATGGGGCGGCGACAGTTGGGTGGCCCACATCGGTGGTTGGGGCGACTACGCCAGCGGGGGCATCGTCACGCCGATGATCACCTATTTGTTGCCGCTCCTCATCGGGGCCACCGGTGGTCGGATCGTCTACGACACCCGTGGCGCTGTCGTGGGTGCGATCGCCACGATGGGTGTGATCGCCGGTGCGAATGTGCCGATGTTCATGGGTGCGATGATTGCGGGCCCCCTTGGTGGCTGGGTCATCAAGAAGCTCGACGCGCTCTGGGACGGCAAGATTCGCCCCGGCTTCGAGATGCTCGTCAACAACTTCTCAGCGGGGATTTCCGGTGGGGTCTTGGCTGTGGCCGGCTTCTTCGGCATCGGTCCCCTGGTGTCCGCATTCAGCCAGTTCGCCAGCCATGTCGTGGATTTCCTGGTTGACCACGGCCTGCTGCCATTTACCTCGGTGTTCATCGAACCGGCGAAGGTGCTGTTCCTCAACAACGCCATCAACCACGGCATCCTGACACCACTGGGCACCAGCCAGGCCAGTGCCAGCGGAAAGTCGATTCTGTTCCTGTTGGAATCCAACCCCGGTCCGGGCTTGGGACTCTTGCTGGCCTATGCGGTATTCGGCCGAGGCGCGGCGAAGCTGTCGGCTCCCGGTGCGATGATCATCCACTTCCTCGGCGGTATCCACGAGATCTACTTCCCCTACGTGCTGATGAAGCCGAAGCTGATCACGGCCACCATTGCCGGTGGTATGACCGGCGTCTTCATCAACGTGCTCTTCGGCTCCGGCTTGCGCGCGCCCGCCGCGCCAGGATCGATCATCTCCGTGTATGCGCAGACAGCCAGCGGCAGCTATGTCGGAGTCACGCTGTCCGTCCTCTGCGCGGCGACCGTGTCGTTCGGGGTCGCTGCTCTCCTCCTGAAGACAGACCGCGCAACCGACGAACCCGACCTGGCCGAAGCCACCGCCACCATGGAGGCGATGAAGGGCAAGCGTTCCATTGCCTCCGACGCGCTCTCCTCGACCAGTGTGGTCGCCATCCCAGCCATTTCCACAATTGTTTTCGCCTGCGATGCCGGCATGGGCTCCTCCGCCATGGGTGCCTCCGTGCTGCGCAGGCGGATCAAGAGCGCGGGATTCGCCGAGGTCAGCGTCGTCAACCAGGCGATCTCCAACTTGACCGACAGCTACGACCTTGTGGTCACCCACAAGGACCTGACCGACCGGGCGCGCCGGGCGACGCCCTCGGCCATTCACGTCTCCGTCGATGACTACATGAACAGTCCCGAGTACAACGAGATCGTCGCCATGATCGCACGTGCCGACCGTGGCAGTGCCCCGGTCGACGACGAGACCTTCCAGAACGATTCGACCTCGGGCACCGATGTACTCTCCCCCGACTCGATAGTGCTGTCCGGCCAGGCGGGCACCGTAACCGACGCTATCAACGAGGCCGGCGAACTGCTGGTCGCCGTGGGCGCGGTTGAGGCGTCGTATGTCGACTCCATGCACGAGCGGGAGCGATCGGTTACCACGTACATGGGCAACGGGCTTGCGATTCCGCACGGCACAAATGAGGCGAAGGCCAAGATCCGTCATACGGGGATCTCGGTCGTGCGCTACCCGGAAGGCATCGACTGGAACGGCAAGCCGGTCGAGTTCGTCATCGGTATCGCCGGGGCCGGAGACGATCATCTGGCCCTGCTCAACCGTATCGCCCACGTGTTCCTCGATGAGGAACAGGTTGAGCGGCTGCGTACGGCGCGAACACCCGATGAGGTCAAAGCAGTCCTCGACAACGGTCGCGATTGATGCGAACGCGTCCGCTCGACGAGCAACCACCTACCTGCCTACTGACGCCGACTGCTCCCCGATAGGCGGGCGCAACGTGAGATGACATCAGGCCAACCGAGGCTTGGGAGAACCTGGTACGCAAATGAGGGGTGCCAGGTTCTCGGTGGCGACTCGGGGAAACACCGACACGGAATTCCTGGCTGTCATCGACAACGGCCCGGCCTGCCTTGTCCCGTGGAAAGGTTCCGGCCGGGCAGCAGCGCGTCCATCGTCGATGGAGCAGAATGCCAACGTGGATTCAGACACGCGCCAGTCGAAAATCGTGGAGTACGCCCGAACCGGTGGCAGGGTCGAAGTCGGCGAGCTGGCTTCCGAATTCGGGGTGGCTACCGAAACCATCCGTCGGGATCTGCGAATGCTCGCCGATCGCCGGCTGGTCAAACGGGTGCACGGCGGGGCGATCCCGCTCGAGAGCGCGGCGTTCGAGTCGGGCGTGGATTACCGCAGCCGAGTGGACCTCGCTCAGAAGCACCGAATTGCCGCCGCTGCGGCGGACCTGCTGCATGGAGCTGAAACCGTATATCTCGATGAGGGATTCACACCGCGCCTGATAGCCGAGAAAATTGCCGACATGGAGCTGACAGTGGTCACCTCGTCCCTGCTCGCGGCCGAGGTCCTTGCTGACAGTGAAGGGATCACCGTCCTGCTGCTCGGCGGACGCATGCGCGGCCGAACACTTGCCACCGTGGACCATTGGGCACTGCGCATGCTGGACGAGCTCGTCATCGATCTCGCCTACCTTGGTACGAACGGTATTTCGATCGAGCACGGCCTCACGACGCCGGATCCGGCGGTGGCCGCTGTGAAGAGCCAGGCGGTCAAACGCTCCAAGCGCCGTGTTCTCGTCGCCGCCGACAGCAAGTTCGGGATGATCAGCTTCTGCCGATTCGCCGAGATCGCGGACTTCGAAACAGTGGTTACCGGAACAGAACTGCCCGCGGCCGAGGCCCACCGGTTCGAGGCCCTCGGCCCCTCGGTCGTACGCGTGTGACCGTGGCGGAACCCGAGCGGTTTGTCGCACCCGGCGACATCGGCTGAAATTGCCGGTTATCGCCTGTCTCGAGGTTCACGCCGGACTGCTGAGGCCGGTTGTCGGCGACGGGAGTGTGGTGAGCGATGCGCCGGACAAGGACCAACCGGGCTGGCCGTATGCCTGCAATGTTGTAGTGCCCAACTTGCTTGCTGCAGTCATGGTTTCGACAATCAGTACTCCTCGGCGTCCGTAAGTTCGCAAATGCGTGTGCTGGGGGCGCCGATGAATCCGGCGCGGGTAATGACCTCGCGCAGGGCGGGGTCCGCGAGGAAGTTTTCGGCCGAGGAGCGATCCGGGAACTCGGTCAGGACGGTTACGTCGTCACCGATTCTGTAGATCCGGTGCCCGGTGGCACCGTGAAAGCGCCGGTTTTCCTGGTGCCCCGCGAACACCGCGCGCCAGATGTCGAAGTCCTGGACCCGGTGCTGAGTGATGAGGGTGGCCATGGCTGTTGCTCCGTGATGTTCATGACTGCCGAGCAGTGACCGCAGGGGTTGCCGGGACTCGATGTCCAAGGCGTTCGCTCTTGGTCTGCAGATAGCGGACGTTGTCGGCGGTCGGTTCGATATGAATCGGCGTGGTACGCAGGATGCTGGTCCCGAAGGAGGCGAGCGCCGATTCTTTGTGCGGGTTGTTCGTCATCAAGTTGATCGAGCGGATCCGAAGAGACGCAAGGATTTTCGCCGCTGCACCATAGTCACGTGCGTCGACGGGCAACCCGAGCGCTGTGTTGGCGTCGACCGTGTCGTAGCCGCGATCCTGCAGGCCGTAGGCAAGCAGCTTCTGAACCAGCCCGATTCCGCGGCCTTCATGGCTCCGCAGATACACCGCGACACCGGCGCCGACTCGGGCGATCTCGGCAAGCGCCAGGTCGAGTTGAGGTCCGCAGTCGCACCGTTGGGAGCCGAATACGTCGCCGGTGAGGCATTCCGAGTGCACCCGCACCAGGACATCGTCCCTTTCCACAATGTCGCCGAGCGTCAGGACCAGGTGTTCGGCTCCGTTGTCCTCCGCGACAGCGATGGCGTCGAAGATGCCGTGTGGGGTGGGCAGGCGGATGGCGGGACTGGCCACGATGGGCGCCTGCCACCTGCGATATCGGATGAGATCGGCAATCGCGAGCCGATGCAGGCCGTGTGTGGCACAGAACTCGTCGAGAGCAGCCCCACGGGCCATCGTCCCATCGTCGTTGACGATTTCGCAGATGGCCCCGGCGGAGCGCATCCCCGCCATCGTGGCCAGATCGACCGCCGCCTCGGTATGCCCGGGACGTTCGAGCACCCCGCCGGGGCACGCACGCAGCGGGAATACGTGACCAGGGCGGGTCAACTGCTCGGGGCGGGCACCACCGTTGGCAAGCAGCCGGATCGTGCGGGCCCGGTCGGCGGCCGAGATCCCCGTGCTTATCCCGTCACGGGCATCGACGCTGACTGCGTACGCCGTGCCTTTCGGATCTTCGTTGTCCGTGCACATCGGCGGCAGCCGGAGTGCGTCGAGACGCTCACCCGTCATCGGCACACACAGCACCCCGGACCCGTACCGGACGGTGAATGCGACAAGTTCCGGTGTCGCGCTCTCAGCGGCGAAAATCAGGTCGCCCTCGTTTTCCCGGTTGTCATCGTCGACCACGACGACTGGTCGGCCGGCTGCGATTTCCGTGAGGGCGCGTTCGACCGCGGCGATGAAGGGCGCCGCGGTCGGCGGAGCAGCCTCGAACACAGGGGCACTCATGGCTGCTCTTCGCGCGAGGCCACAGGCACTGCGGCAGCCACCTCGACAGTGTCGGCGATTTCTGTTGCCGCAATGGATTTCGTGTGCCGCCGAAGACCCGGAAGCCGGTAGGTGAGCAGGTATACGATCGCGGCCACCACGAAGCCGACGACGTAGGTCAGATCGCCCCAGTCAGGGTGATGGACGCTCACCCAACCTTGGTAGAAGGACAGGTTCCAGAACGGGACGGAGGCGATCACACCGACGATCCATGCGACAAAGCCCCATTCCAGCATGCGTGTCTCGTCGTACAGTTCGCCGATACGAGTCTTGTCCTTGCGCCCCCCGACGAAGTAGTCGAGCAGCAGCGCCGCGCCGAACGGCGCGATCAGGTAGGCGCCGAGAAACAGGAAGTTCTTGAACTTCGCCTCGAAGCCCTCGTCTGCCCACAGGCTGATGAGGAAGGCGATGACACAGATCACGATGACCGCGGTGCGGCGGCTCACCGGTATCCGCAGGGTCTGAACGGAAATAGCGCCACCGTAGACATTGAGGAAGTTCTGCGAGAACGAGGACAGCATGACGACCAGCAGCGCCACCGGAGCCCATGATCCGGTCAGCCGGGCCAGCGCATCGATGGGCTGCTCACCAGACACCGCCGATCCGCCGAGCAGTGCACCGGCGATACCCAGCCAAGTCAGCGTGATGAAGTTACCGGCCACCGTGTAGGCACCGGCACGCCTGGCGGTGCGGTCGTCGTCGGGCAAGTACCGCGAGTAGTCCGAGGCGAAGGGCCACCAAGCGATGAGGAACGACAGGAAGAAACCGGCGAACGTGATCCATCCGCCGACACTGCCGATATAGAACCGCGCGTGGGGATCGGCGTGGAAGCCGACTGTCTGGGCGTTGGCGACCGAGACGACGGTGATCAGCACGAATCCGGCGAACAATATGAAAGACAAGATCTTCTGCAGGAAGTGGATCATGTTGTATCCGAAGACCGCGACCACCAACTGGATGGTCACGAGTACCAGCGCCGACAGCCAGAACGGGATGCTGGATGCGAGCCTGTGCATGGCCTGGGCGCCCAGAATGATCGTCACCGCGGCCCATCCGATGCCGGCGAAGATGTTGATGTATGCCACGGGAATGAAGTTGCCGAAGAATCCGAGAGGTCCGCGAGACTGGATCTGCTGCGGGACACCGAGACGGGCGCCCATCTGCGACAGAATGCCCATTACGGCCGCGCCGACCAGCGAGCCGAGCACGATCGCTGTTACCGCTGCCGTCAGTGAAAGCCCATAGCTGACCGCCGAGAAACCGAGCACCATGATCGGGAAGTTCATGCCCGCGGCGAACCAGATGGAGAACTGGGAGCGGGGAGTCCCGTGCCGTTCGATGTCGGGGATGTGGTCGACGCCGTACGGTTCGATCGCGGCGACCTTACTGCGGTATTGCCGGTCTTCGGTGTCCGAGGACGGAGTCTGGGACATTAGAACCTCCGAGGTTTGCCATGATGTATGGCAGAAGATGTTGTGCGGATCACTTTGCAGAATGCCTGCGCCGAAGTCAACCCTGAAATTCATGGCGTAACACAAGGTCATTTACCTGTTGCAATTCGGCAGAAGCCGACTTCGCTCACAGCGTTCGACAGCAGTCGCACGGTGGCACACAATGGGCACAATTAACATGCAAGATGCCAGCAGATTGGCGGGCTGGCCCTAGGCGCAGGTACAGAACGTGTACGGTTCGACTCCCGACCTGGACGCGCTGCCAGGTATCGAGTGACGGCCGGTCATTCCAGTCGAGTGAGCGAACCGCCGTCGAAGAACTTGCCCGCGCTATAGATCATCGGCGCCTGTTCGCCGACTGCGGCGTGCAGGACACGGCAGACGAATACGGTGTGCGTCGAGGTCTGTAACCGCTCGCGGATCTCGACCTCCATTTGCGCGCTGCTGAGGTCGATCAATGGGCTCCCGAACGGACCGGGCCGCCAATCGAGACCGGTGAACTTGTCGTCGGACTTCGATGCGAACCGTTCGACGACATGAAGCTGATCGGTGGAGACGATATTGATCGCCAGGTGATCGGACCGAAAGAGGCAGTCGTGGGTGTTGGACGTGCGCTGCACGCAGACCATCACGGTCGGCGGGGTGAGCGATACGCTGGCAAAGGCGTTGACTGCCAGCCCTTTCGGGACATCGCCGTCCATCGTGGTGATCACGGTAACGCCGGTGACGAACTGGCGGTTGACCTGCTTCATCACCTCGACGTCGGCTATGCGCTGCTGTACCTGTGACATGCTGTGTACTCCGTTGTGTTGCCGTGGATTTCAGTCCTGGCCGAGGCTGATGATGCCGAGGGCGGCCAGCAGCGCGCGTGGATCCCACGTCACGAACTCTTCGACGATGCCATCGTCCTGGAAACGCGCGAAGGTCGCCCCGCTTACCTCGACACGCTTGCCGGTGATGGGGATGCCCATGAAAGCACCCGTGTGGTTGCCGACGCTGTGCCAGCGGATCGCCGCCCTGTCTCCTTCGAGGACGATGTCGTCGATCGTAGTTTTCAGGTCGGGAAATGCGGTGCGCGTCGACAGGACGGAGGCCTTGAAGGTATCGCGATCCTGCGCTGCCCCGCGAGTGCCGTGACGTCGGTACTGCGGGCTGAGCAGCGAATCGAACGCTTCGATCTCCCCTCGATCCCACGCGGCGTCCCAGGCGTTCGTGATCAGCTCGCGCCGGGCTGTGTAATCGGTCATTTGCTGTACTCCTGATCAGTTTTTCCGTTGACCATGCGCTGGGTACGAACGACACGGACTCGGAAGTTCGCCCGCCGAGGGGAAGGTGCACCGATCGCACTGGAGCGTGCGGGTTTTCGGCGGCCCAACGCTCCCGGAGGCCCGATTCGCGGATTCACGACTCGGTATGGGGAGCTTCGCCGACCGGCAACGCCTCCGAATCTGCCATGCAAGCGATTATTAGGCGCGTCACATTCACGTGTCAATGGCCGACCAGCACGCGGTCGACCGCGCGACCTGTTCCAGCTCGCATAAACGCATCTCGAGCTGGCCAAAGCCTCGAACGTGCCCGGCGATGCCCATGCCGACAACACGCCCCTTGACCAAAGCTGGAAGCCGCCTCTAATGTTTCTTGCATGCAAGAGTCGAGTCGTGTCGGAGCAGGAATCACAATCCGCAAGCTGTCGCTGTATCGCGAGGAGACCGTGACCGAAGCAGGGAAGGCACTCGTACGTCCGGTATTTCGCGCCAGCGCGGCGGCCGTCGTCACCAACCCGTGGGTCGGAACCGCCGTCACCACCGACCTGTCCGCGGCGGTCGGCGAAATCGCACCCCGGCTCGCCGAACTGCTGACCGACCGGCTGATCGCCGCTCTCGGCGGCGTGAACCAGATCGAGGCGTTCGGGAAGGCCGCTATCGTTGGGACCGCTGGCGAGATAGAGCACGGCGGCGCGCTGATCCACACACCGTACTTCGGAAACCTCGTCCGCGAATTCCTGCGGGGCGAGTCGATCATCTGCTTCGCGGACACCCGCGCGGAAGCGGGCGAAACACTCGTCGTGCCGCTGTGGCACAAGGAGCATGCCGCCACCCGCAGTCACTACCAGACAGTGAGCGCCCGAGTGCCCGACGCTCCACGCAGCGACGAAATCGTCGTCATCGCAGCGGCGTCGACCGGGCCTCGTCCGCATCCGCGCATCGGCGACCGCACCACTGACCCCGCGATCACCGCTCAAAAATTGGAGGCAGTACGTTCATGATCGTTCGCAAGATCGTCACCGTCGTCGAGGAGATCCTGACCGAAGGCGGGCGCCCCACTTCGCCTGCGGCCCGCGTCGCCGTCGTCGCCGCTGTCATCGAAAACCCTTGGACCGGTCAGGGTTTCGTCGAGGATCTGGGCCCGGGCATCGAAGACAACGCCTCGGCCATCGGCGAGTTGCTCGCACCGCAGGTCATGGAAGCGCTTGGTGCACCGGCAGAGGCATACGGCAAAGCCGCGATCGTGGGGCTCAACGGCGAGATCGAGCACGGTTCGGGCCTGATCCACACCCTCCAGTTCGGAGACCATTTCCGCAAGGCCGCCAACGCCACGACCCTGCTGCCGGCGGTCGAGAAGCGCGGCCCCGCCGGGATCACGTTCGACATCCCGCTCAAGCACATCACCGACGCGACGATCCGCTCACACCACCAGACGGTGGAGGTGCGCATCGCCGACGCCCCGCACCCGGATGAGATCGTCATCGCCTTGGCGGCCGCCGCACAGGGACGTCCTCAGCAGCGCCTGGCGCCACTGTCGACCGAGCAGTAGCCGTGGGCAAGCCGACCATGGTGCTGCTGCACGGCGTAGGGCTGGATCACACGGTATGGGAGCCTGCCGCCGAACTGCTCGCCGACCGGTACACGCTGATAACACCCGATCTGCCGGGGCACGGCGCGCGGACTCCCGCGGCCGACGGCACCACACTCGCCGACCTCTCTGAGGGGGTGGTCGACGAGTTACCGCCGAACTCGCACTTGGTGGGCTTCTCACTCGGCGCATTGGTTGCGCAATATTTAGCTCTGCACCACCCCGGACTGGTCGCGACCCTGACATCGGTGAGCTCGGTGTGCAGCCGCACCGATTCCGAGCGAGCTGCCGTGCTGGCGCGGTTGAACGCCGCGCGAGCCGACTTCGGGGCCAGCACCGCCGCGTCGATCACACGGTGGTACGAGGGCACCGACGTCGGCGACGAATGGGTCCGGCGGACCCGGGAAATATTGGCGGCGAACGACATCGCTTCGTTCCTCAATTGCTATCGCGTATTCGCGACAGCAGACCGAGAACTCGCCCCCGCATTGGGCGCTATCACCGTGCCGGCGCTCGCCGTGACCGGAAGCGACGACCCCGGCTCCACCCCGGAGATGACCCACCGGCTCGCATCGGTGTTACCCGATTGCCATGAGGTGATCATCCCGGACGCACGACACATGCTTCCCATCGAGCGCCCGCGGGAGCTCGTCGACAGCATCACCACTTTTATCGGAGAGCACGCACATGTCTGACCTCGATCAACTGCAACACTTCATCGGCGGCAAACAGGTGGCACCACAGTCCGGCGAGTACTTCGACAGCACCAACCCGGCCACTCGCGAGACGTTGTATCAAGCCGCCCGCGGCAACACAGCCGACATCGAGCGCGCCGTCGCGGCCGCGAAGGTCGCGTTCGAAGACCCCCGGTGGCGTGACCTGAGCCAGACCCGCCGCGGTCATCTGCTGCGCCGCCTCGGCGACCTCGTCGGCGAGAACGCCGACGAACTCGCCCGCATGGAGGTCCTGGACAACGGAAAACTGCTGCGTGAGATGCGCGGGCAGCTCGCCACGGTGCCCGAGTACTACTACTACTATGCCGGCCTGGCCGACAAGATCCACGGTGACGTCGTCCCGACATCCGACCGCAGAGTGCTCAACTACACCACCCGCGAACCCCTCGGCGTGGTTGGCGCGATCACCCCATGGAACTCGCCCCTCACACTGACGACAAGCAAACTGGCGCCCGCGCTCGCCGTCGGTGACACGGTGGTCATCAAGCCTTCGGAGCACACCTCGCGGTCAGCACTGCGACTGGCCGAGCTCGCGTTGGAGGCGGGCTTTCCCGAAGGCGCGGTCAATGTCGTGACCGGATTCGGAGCCGAGGCCGGTCAGGCTCTGGTCGATCATCCGGATCTGGCGAAGATTTCGTTCACCGGAAGCACAGCGACCGGGGCGCGGATCGCGGCGGCCACAGCCAGGCGATTCATCGGATCGACGCTGGAACTCGGCGGAAAGTCACCGAATATCGTCTTCGAGGACGCCGACGTGGCCAACGCCGCGATGGGCGTGGTCGCGGGCATCTTCGCGGCCGCCGGGCAGACCTGCATCGCGGGCAGTCGCGTGTTCGCGCATCGCGCCGTATACGACGAACTGCTCGAGCGAGTCACCGAGCGCGCCAAGACTATTCGGATCGGCGACCCCCTCGAGGCCGAGACCGAACTCGGACCGCTCGCATTCGAGGACCAGCGCGACAAAGTCGCGGGCTATGTCGATCTCGGGCGTAGCGAGGGTGCGCGGGTCATCACCGGCGGGCGGCCAAGCGATGGCGGGCTCGGTGGCTACTTCTACGAGCCCACCGTCCTCGTCGACGTCGACAATGACATGCGGGTGGTCCGCGAGGAAATCTTCGGCCCGGTTGTCGCCGTCATGCCGTTCGATACCGAGGAAGAAGTGCTCCGACTCGCCAACGACACCGAATACGGTCTCGCGGCCGGGGTGTGGACGACCAACCTGTCGCGCGCTCACCGCGTCGCCGCGCGCCTGGACGCCGGCACGGTCTGGGTGAACACCTATCGGGCGATGTCGCCGATGTCGCCGCGACAGGGGTTCAAAAACAGTGGTGTCGGCATCGAGCACGGCACCGAGACGATCAAGGAGTACACGCGGCTCAAGAGCGTCTGGATCAATACCAGCGAGGATGCCGTCGCTGACCCGTTCACCATGCGGAGTTGAGGAAGCAGAAACCATGAGATTTTCCCTGTTCGTGCACATGGAGCGATGGGACGAGAGCGTCACCCACCGCCAACTGTTCGAGAACCTGACCGAGCTGACGCTGATGGCAGAGGCCGGTGGCTTCGAGACGGTGTGGATCGGCGAGCACCATGCGATGGAGTACACGATCTCGCCCAGCCCCATGCCGCTACTGGCCTATCTGGCCGCCCGCACGTCGACGATCCGGCTCGGCGCGGGCACGATCATCGCACCGTTCTGGAACCCGATTCGGGTCGCAGGCGAGTGCGCGCTGCTCGATGTGATCAGCAATGGGCGCATGGAGGTCGGCCTGGCCCGAGGCGCCTACCAGATCGAATTCGACCGTCTGGCAGGCGGATTGCCTGCCACGGCGGGCGGCAAGCACCTGCGCGAACTGGTGCCCGCCGTCCGCGAACTGTGGCAGGGCGACTATGCACACGACGGTGAGATCTGGCAGTTCCCGACATCGACGAGTGTGCCGAAGCCGGTCCAGCAGCCGACGCCGCCGATGTGGATCGCCGCTCGTGATCCCGACTCGCACGACTTCGCCGTCGCACAGGGATGCAATGTCATGGTCACCCCGTTGATGAAGGGTGACGAGGAGGTCGTCGACCTCAAGCGGAAGTTCGATACCGCCGTGCAGAACCACCCCGAGGTACCGAAGCCGCAGATCATGGTGCTTCGGCACACCTACGTCCACGCGGCCGACGAACCGGATGGCTGGCGTCCCGCAGCCGAGGGCATCCAGAAGTTCTACCGGACCTTCGACGCATGGTTCGGCAACAAGACGGTCCCAGCCAATGGCTTTCTCGATCCGAGCCCCGAGTCGAAGTTCGCCGAAAGGCCCGAGTTCGCACCGGAATCGCTGCACAAGACCGCGATGATCGGCACGCCAGCCGAAGTCATCGATCGTCTGCGGTCCTATCAAGAACTCGGGATCGACGAGTTCAGCTTCTGGGCCGACAACTCCCTGTCGCATGAGGAAAAGCGCAGATCGCTGGAGCTGTTCATCAATGAGGTGGTCCCCGCGTTTCGCTGAACCGGGAACAAGGAGTCACACCATGGATATTGCCGTCGAACGCGGTCGCCGGACCATGCCCGCGCGTACTCCCGGCGACCGCACTCGACGCAATCCCGCTGCGCACGCCCGGAGTTCGGCTCCCTTCCGCGTCGATCCGGTAGGCCTGCGGCCATGTACCGTAGCGTTGACATGCAAGATACAAAGAACACTGGCGAGGGGGTACCAATGGTCGTGACATCACGGAGACTTGATACGAGCAACTTCCAGGAACGAGCGGCCGACGGTCTGCGCGAGATGATCATCTCCGGTGAGCTCGCCCCCGGTCAGCCGCTGTCGGAGGTCTCCCTCGCCGACACATTCGGAATCAGCCGCACCCCCATCCGCGAGGCACTCAAGCAGTTGCAGATCGAAGGTCTGGTGGAGATCCGCCCGCGGATCGGTACGTTCGTCGCAGTTCCTTCCCGGCGTGAACTCAACGAGTTGTTCGAGATGAAGCAGCTCCTGGAGGGTGGTGCCGCACGGTTGATGGCCGCTCGCGGCGACATCCCCGAACTCACCGCGATGAAGGCGAACGTCCGCGCGGCAGACGCCGCCGTCGAGGCGGGAGACGTCGAACGGTACGCCGAGCTGGTACACGAGTTCCACGAGATCCTCATCGCGGGCGCCGACAACGGCAAGCTGGCCACGCATTACCGGCTCCTGATGAACCAGCTGGCCTACGGGCGTCTGGTGAAAACGTCTCTCGCGCAACCAGGACGGTCACTCGAGTCCGAACACGAGCATCACACCGTCCTCGAATTGATCATCGCCAAGGACGGTATCGGCGCCGAGAACTGCATGCGACGTCACGTACATGCCAGCCAGCAGGCACTCATGTCGCAGCTCGATACCTGGCCACCGCCCCTGCGACAATTCGCGACTTAGGCTGCCGGAGTGCACCGGATCGCAGCGGCCGCCGACCGTTCGAGGTCGCCGAACTGGCCGCCGGCTGCGAAGCCGCAGCTCTTCATCGAGTCAGCCTGCGACTGGTGTCCACTGTCAACTGCAAGGAAACCTGCACGCTAGGATCACGGCATGAGTGCCCGTCCCGAGCATCGCGATACCGGCGATCCCGCCCCCGTCCAGCGTGAGGTGCTCCCCGGCGTGCCCACCGGTGTCGAGTTGGAGCAGGTGATCGGGAAGCAGGTCCGGGCACTCCGCTTGGCCAGCGGGCTGTCGGTGGGTGACATGGCCGCCAAGATCGGCATTTCCAAGGCCATGCTGTCGAAAATCGAGAACGCGCAGACCTCCTGCAGCCTTTCGACTCTGGCACGATTGGCCGCCGGTCTGGACGTACCGGTCACTTCCCTGTTCCGCGGCGCGGACACCGAACGCGAAGCGGTCTACACCCCCGGGGGGCACGGTGCGGTGATCGTCGGTCGAGGCACGCGTGTCGGCCATCACTACGAACTGCTCGGTGCGCTCCGTGGCCAGCACAAGCGGCTCGAGCCTGTGCTGGTCACACTCACCGAGGCCAGTGAAGTCTTCCCCCTGTTCCAGCACGCGGGCACCGAATTGCTGTACATGCTGGAGGGCGTCATGATCTACGGTCACGGCGACTCCGAATACACGCTGCGTCCGGGAGATTCGCTGTTGCTCGACGGTGAAGGCGCACACGGACCCAATGAGCTGGTACGGCTGCCCATCCGGTTCCTCGCCATCACCGCCTACCCCGACAATCACGCCGAGGGCTGAGCCGAGCCTGTGGTGACCCACGCCCGCATGACATCGGCCAAGGCGGCGGCACCCACGTGGCAGTCCGTAGTCTCGGCGTGTTCAGCAGGTGAGTGCGATGTACCGGACGGATTGCGGACGAAGAGCATCGCGGTGGGTACCACCGCGGCCAGAATTCCCGCATCGTGCCCGGCCTGCGTCGGAATCACCGGTATGTCGCCCAGATGGGCCAGGGCGGCCGCCAGTCGCGCCCGCGGTTCCGCCGGGAAATCGACCACGGGCGTGACGGATTCGGTGCGGATGGCCACGCCGACGCCCTCGGTTGCGGCGTGGGTGTCGGCGTGTTCGGCGATGCGAGTGACCAGTGCGTCGAGGGTGGGCTGATCGGCCGCGCGGGCGTCGAGCCAGGCGCGGACTCGCGAGGGAATCGCGTTGGTGCCGTTGGGAGAAACGAGCACCTTGCCGAAGGTAGCGACGGCTCCCACGGCGGCCGCTTCACTGCGCGCCGCGATTGCGGCAGCGGCGAACGGCAACATGGGATCGTGGCGGTCGACAAGTCTGGTGGCGCCGGCATGATTGGCCTCCCCGGCGAAGTCGAACTCCCAGCGACCGTGCGGCCAGATGGCGGAGGCCAGTGCCAGCGGCCGATCGACCACGTCCAGGGCGCGGCCCTGTTCGATATGCAGTTCGACGAAGATGCCGACGCGGTCGACGAGTGCGGTGTCTCGACCGAGCGTCCGTGGATCCCGGCCGGCCCGAATCATCGCCTCGGCCACGGTAATTCCGTCGATGTCGCGCAGGCCAAGCGCTCGTTCGGGAGCCAGTGCGCCGATGGACAGCTGGGAACCGATGCACGCCACGCCGAATCGCGCGCCCTCTTCGTCGGAGAAGGCCACCACCGCGACCGGCACCGACGGTTCGATGCCCTTGCTGCGCAGCAGATCCACCGCAACGAAGGCTGAGACAATGCCCAGCGGACCGTCGAACGCTCCCCCGTCCGGCACGGAATCGAGGTGTGACCCGGTCACGAAGGCGCCTTTGGGTTCTCCCAGCCAGGTTCGGGGTAGCCACCATGCCCAAAGGTTGCCGTTGCGATCTTCCTCCACATCCATCGAACGGGTCGCCGCGCAGTCTCGAAACCACTCGCGCAGTGTGAGATCGGGGTCCGACCACGCGTAGCGGCGATAGCCGCCGGTGCCGCCATCACGGCCGATGTCGAGGATCGCCGACCACAGCGGGTCGAAATATGGTGCGGCAGTGCTCGAATGAGTGGCTGCCGGGTCGGCGGACGTGCTCATGCGACGGTCCCGGGAATCCAGGTGGTGCCCGCAAGGGGAACACCCGCCATCGCGGCGGCTTCCACGGTGAGCGCGACGAGGTCATCGGGCTCGAGGTTGCGCAGATGCGATTTACCGCATGCACGGGCCAGGGTCTGCGCCTCCATCGTCAGCACGCGCAGATAGTTGGCCAAGCGCCGGCCGCCTTCGACCGGATCCAGTCGGGCTGCGAGGTCGGGGTCCTGGGTGGTGATACCGGCCGGGTCTCGACCGTCCTGGAAATCGTCGTAGAAACCGGCACCCGACCCGAGTGCCTCGTACTCCCCGGCGAAACGAGGGCTGTTGTCGCCCAATGCGATCAGCGCCGCCGTGCCGATGGCTACCGCATCCGCGCCCAACGCCATCGCCTTGGCGACGTCGGCGCCCGTGCGAATACCGCCGGAGACGATGAGTTGCACTTTGCGGTGCACACCGAGTTCCTGAAGCGCGCGCACGGCTTGCGGAATCGCGGCGAGGGTGGGGATGCCGACGTGCTCGATGAACACGTCCTGAGTGGCCGCCGTGCCCCCCTGCATACCGTCGACGACCACGACGTCGGCTCCCGCTTTCACCGCGAGCTTGACGTCGTAGAAGGTGCGAGTGGCACCGACCTTGATGTAGATCGGTTTCTCCCACCGGGTGATCTCACGAAGTTCCAGGATCTTGATGGCCAGATCGTCCGGACCCGTCCAGTCCGGATGGCGGCAGGCACTGCGCTGGTCGATGCCCTGCGGCAGCGTACGCATGGCCGCCACTCGCTCACTGATCTTCTGTCCCAGCAGCATCCCGCCGCCACCTGGCTTCGCTCCCTGCCCCAGCACTACCTCGATGGCATCGGCCTTGCGCAGATCGTCCGGGTTCATGCCGTAGCGCGACGGAAGGTACTGGTACACCAGATGTTTCGACTGGCCGCGTTCCTCCGCGGTCATACCGCCGTCACCGGTCGTGGTGGAAGTGCCGACAGCGCTCGCGCCGCGGCCGAGCGCCTCCTTGGCCGGACCGGACAACGCCCCGAAACTCATACCCGCGATCGTGATCGGAATATCCAGGTGCAGTGGATGTTCCGCGTGTCGGTCGCCGAGTAAAACGTCGGTGTCGCAGCGTTCCCGGTAGCCCTCGAGCGGATAGCGGGACATGGATGCGCCGAGGAAGAGCAGATCGTCGAAATGCGGCAGCGGGCGTTTCGCACCCCAGCCGCGGATGTCGTAGATGCCGGTTTCGGCGGCGCGCTGGATCTCGGCGATCGCGCGGCGGTCGAAGGTCGCGGATTCGCGCAGGGCGGGGTTGGTCATGGCTCAGTACGCTCCTGCGTTGTCGACGTGGAAGTGGTACAGCTGTCGGGCGGAGCCGTAACGGGTGAATTCCGCCGGGTCGGCGTCGAATCCGGCTCTCGACAGCAGATCGCGCAGTTCTGCGAGGTGCTCGGCGCGCATAGGCTTGCGCACGCAGTCAGCGCCGAGCGACGCTACCGAGCCGCGCACGTAGATTCGGGCCTCGTACAGCGAATCGCCCAGAGCCTCGCCGGCGTCGCCGAGCACCACCAGTCGCCCGGCCTGGCCCATGAAGGCGCTCATGTGACCGATATTGCCGCCGACCACGATGTCGACGCCTTTCATCGAGATGCCGCAGCGCGCACCGGCATTGCCCTCGATTACCAGCAGTCCCCCGTGGGCGGTCGCACCGGCCGACTGTGAGGCGTCACCACACACTCGCACAGTGCCCGACATCATGTTCTCCGCGACGCCGACGCCCGCGCTGCCGCGCACGGTCACGGTCGCGTGCTGGTTCATCCCGGCGCAGTAGTAGCCGACATGGCCCTCGATGACGACGTCGGCGTCCCGATCGAGCCCGCAGGCCAGCGCATGCGCGCCGCGCGGTTCGACGATGGTCGCGGTGGGCGGCGCGTCCGGCGACTGGAGGGCCGAATTGACTGCACGCGTGGAGGATTCCGCCACATCCAGGATGGTTCGATCGGTCACGATCGCCGCCATAGGTACACCTCTTCCGGTTCGGGTTCGAAGATTCGGGCCTGCTCGACGCCGGGCAGACCGGCCAGCGCTCGATATTCCGAGGCCATGGCCACCCAGCGGTCGGTTTCGGCGATGACGGCGGGCTTGCATCCGATGGCGTCGCGCACCACCGCGAAGGAATCCGCGGTCGAGACCAGCAGCGTGTAGAAGCCGTCGAAAACCTCGTTCACCAGTGCCAGCGCCTTGTCGAGGTCCGCGCCATGTGCTAGCTGCTCGGCGATGAAACGCGCACACACTTCGGTGTCGTTCTCACTATCGAAATCGACACCGTGACGCTGCAATTCGCGCTTGATGCTCATGTGATTGCTGAACGAACCATTGTGGACCAGGCATTGGCCCGCACCGACCGAGAAGGGGTGTGACCCTTCGGCTGTCACCGCGGACTCTGTCGCCATCCGCGTGTGCGCGACTCCCTGCCAGCCTTGCGCGGCGGGGAGACCGAAGCGGTGCGCCAGTTCAGTGGGATTGCCGATACCTTTCAGTACGGTCAGGTCGGTACCGAACCCGATCACCCGTGCCGCGGGCGCGATCGCACGCACGCCCATGACCAGGTCCCGCGCGGCCGCAACGGAATTCAGTACCACGGTGGGATTCAGATCCAGCGCCGTCACCGGTACGCCGACATTCGCCGTGAGCAGCTCGGCGAGTTCGACGGCAGGGAGCGGCGAATCGAGCAGGGTTACCGTTTCCGTGCCGGGCGGCGACCACACCGGATCGCCGTAGACCGCCATACCGGCCGAATCCGGACCACGGTCACACATCTGGTCGAGCATTCCGGTGAGCAGTTCGCCCAGTCGCGGATACAGCGCGGGGTCGCGCAGGTGCAGGCCGACAATGCCACACATCATGTCCTCCAGTACTTTTCGGAACGGCCTCGGGAAAGGTCGTGGGTCAGAACGCGGTCAGGTAGCGTTCGATCTCCCATTCCGAGACGGTGTTGTGCCAGGCGAAGAATTCCTCGCGCTTGCGCTCGGCGAAATACGCTGCGACACCAGGACCGGCGATATCGAGCGCGGCGGTGAGTATCGGATCCGCTTCCAGTGCGTCCATCGCGTGTATGAGTGTCATCGGCAGCATGCCGCCGCGTTGTTCGCCCGGGCCGCCCGGATGCAGTGCCCGATCGATGCCGTCCAGTCCCGCCGCGACCGCCGCGGCCATGGCCAGGTACGGATTGGCCGAACCGTCCGCTCCGCGCAGTTCGACTCGATGGGGATCCGGGACGCGCAGGTAGTGAGTGCGGTCGTTGCCCCCGTAGGTGGGGTATCGCGGCGACCAGGTGGCACCGCTGGCCGTGCTCGTCGCACCGATTCGTTTGTAAGAGTTCACTGTTGGCGCGATGACGCCTTGCAACGCACAGGCGTGATCGAGCAGGCCCGCGATGAAGCCGTAGGCGGTCGGGGACAATCCGAGGCCGCGCGGGTCGTCCGCATCCGGGAACAGCGGCCGGTCATCCGCCCACAGCGACAGGTGCATGTGCATGCCCGATCCGGTGCGGTCGGTGAATGGTTTGGGCATGAAAGTCGCTTTCATACTGCGTTTTTCGGCGATCACCGACAGCAGATAGCGGGCGGTGATCACCCGGTCCGCGGTCGTCATCGCGTCGGCGTAGTCGAAGTTCTGCTCGAACTGCCCGTTACCGTCTTCATGGTCGCTGGCGTAGTTGCCCCAGCCCAGGGAATTCATCGCCTGCGACACCTCGGCCAGGTGGTCGTACATGCGGGTCACATCGCGGGCGTCGTAGCAGGGTTGCAGGCTGACGTCGGCGGCGTCGGCCGGGGCCAGCCCCCGCGCGGTCCGGTCCACCAGAAAGTACTCGATCTCAGCGCCGACCTTGACGGTATAGCCGTGCTCGGCCGCGCGGGCCAGGGTGCGCGCCAGGATGACCCGGGGCGCGTAGGGCCATGGCCGACCTTCGACGTGCGGGGTGCAGTGCACCATCGCCAGGCCCGGGCGCACGAAGGGAATCGGGGTGAAGGTCGCCACATCCGGAATCGCCACCAGGTCCGGGTCGCGCGGCTGTTGGCCTATCATGCCCGCGGCATAGCCGGCGAATCCGACCCCTTCCTCGGCCAGCTGGTCTACGGCTTGTACCGGAACGAGTTTCGCGCAGGGCTTTCCGGACAACGTCGCGAAGACCGCAAGGATGAATGTGGTGCCCGAAGCCCTGGCTTGTTCGGCCAAAGTCGGTTGGGCAGCGATCGGGGTGACGGTCGCGGCAGTGGTGATGTCTAACGCCATATCGGCTCCTGAACGGGGAGTCATCGGGTGAGGTTGGAGGTCAGCGCATTTCGCCTGCGCCGGCGTACGGGTGCGGGCTCAGCAGCGGGCGGCCCTCGGCGAAGCGTTCGTAGCGGAAATCGGCGGGATCGACATTCGGCAGCTCGGTGCCGCCGGTGAGCAGCAGATCCGCGGTCAGGTGACCCACCGCGGGAGAGATCTTGAAGCCGTGACCAGAGAATCCGGTGGCCAGGAACAACCCCGGGATCGGTGCGGGCCCGATGATCGGGTTGTAGTCGGGCGTGACATCGTAGGCGCCCACATAGCTACCGGTGATGCGCGGATCGGGCATATGTGGCAGGCGGTGGTCGAGCCTGCCGATGACCTTCTCGACGGTGGAGTCGTCGGCGCGGTTGACGAAATCGTCCGGGTCGATGTACTCCGGGGCGGCGTGATCACTATTGCCCGCCAGCAGTTCACCATTGGGTTCGCGGCACAGATACTGCAGGCTCGCGAGGTCCGACAGCACCGGCACCGACGGCACCGGCTCGCCCTGATCGACCAGGACCAACTGGGCCCGTTGGGCACGCACCGGAACCTCGACGCCGACGGTGGCAGCGAGCTCCGGCACCCACGGCCCCGCCGCGAGAACCACAGTGCCCGCATGGATCTCGGTTCCATCGGTCAACTTCGCGCCGATGACGCGACCTGAATCCGCACACAGCGTCACCACCGATGTCTGCTGCCGGATTCGAACCCCACGCTTGCGTGCCGCGGCACCGAAAGCCATTCCGGTCAGGTATGCCTCGCCGCGGCCGCCGCGGGGCTCGTAGGCGAAGGCCGCGAAATCATCCACCCGCAGCCCTGGCCACAGCTCGGTCATCTCGTCGGGTCCGATGAGATCGACCTCGATGCCGAGCCCCTGCTGCATGGCCACATTGGCCTTCAGCGGGCTCACATTGTTCGCGGCGACGCCCACCACGTACCCGCACTGCTGAAATCCGAGGTCATCGGAAAGGATTTCGCGTGCGTTCTCGAAGAACGGTACCGACCACCAAGACATAGCGGCCAAAGATGGCGCGCCGTAGTGGCAGCGCACCACACCGCTCGACTTACCGGTCATGCCCGAGCACAAGGTATTTCGCTCCAGCACCAGCACATCGGTGGCGCCGCGCTCGGCCAGCGACCACGCGATGGCGAGCCCTTCCAGACCGCCTCCGATGATCAAGAACTCAGCGGTGTCGCTCATACGGCGGTACCTCAGCTTCGCGTTGTTGTCTTCTTACATGAACCATTGTTGCCTACAGTGAAACAGTTCCTCAAGCCTTTTGAGGGTGTTTAACGCAGCATTCACAATCTTGCACCTCAGCGAAATCTGGGCGATGGTTCACTCTCATGCAACGGCGATTCACATCAGGAACGCCTAGATGAGGAATAACCAACAGAGGTGAGAGATGGAGCAAGCAGTGGCCGCGGCCGACACCGCGTGGATGCTCGCGGCCTTTGCCGCCGTGTCGATCATGGTGGCGGGGCTCGCGCTTTTCTACGGCGGCATGGTCAGCGTCAAGAACACACTGAATATGGCCATGATGGTCTTCGGCGCGCTCGCCGTGGTAGGCGTGCTGTGGATCGTCGTCGGGTACTCGGCGTCCTTCGGGAACTCGCTGGGCGGGCTAGGCCTGCTCGGTGATCCGCTGGAGTACTTCGGGTCCGCCAAGTTGCTCGACGCGCCCGCGACTCCTGGGCTGCCGCCCGCGATCTTCTCGGCATTCCAATTGCTGTTCGCCGCACTGACGGTCGCGCTCATCGCCGGCGCGGTAGCCGACCGGATGAAGTTCGGATCCTGGATGATCTTCGCGGGCATTTGGGCGCTGCTGGTCTACTTTCCGGTGGCCCACTGGGTTTTCGCGTTCGATTCCAAGGATGGGTCGGTGCACGGCGGCTGGATCGCCAACAAGCTGAAGGCGATCGACTTCGCGGGCGGCACCGCCGTGCACATCAATGCCGGCGTTGCGGGTCTCGCGCTCGCACTGGTGCTCGGCAAACGCCACGTCTTCCCGAATTCGCCGCGGCCGCACAGCCTTCCGCTCACCATGCTGGGCGCCGGCATCCTGTTCTTCGGCTGGTTCGGGTTCAATGGCGGCTCTGCGCTGTCCTCCGGCAACAGCGCCTCAGTCGTCGTGCTCAACACACTCGCCGCCTCCTGCGCGGGCATCTGCGCATGGCTGGTCGTCGAGAAGCTGCGGCAGGGTCACGCCACGACGCTCGGCGGAGCCTCCGGGCTGATCGCCGCCCTGGTCGGTATCACGCCGGCCTGCGGCGCGGTCTCGCCGCTGGGAGCACTCGTGGTCGGCGCAGCCTGCTCTGTGTTGTGCTGCTTCACCGTCTCACTCAAGTACCGCTTCGGTTTCGACGACTCCCTCGACGTAGTCGGAATCCATTTGGCCGGAGGCATTCTCGGAACCATCCTCATCGGATTCCTCGCCGACCCCGCCGCGCCGAACGGCGTTGCGGGACTGTTCTACGGCGGTGGCTTCGACCAACTGTGGCGCCAGACCCTCGCGACACTCGCGGTTCTCACCTACACCGGCATCGTCACATTCGCGATCGCCAAGGTCATGCGGTTCTGCGGTGGCATCCGTGTCGACGAGGACGCCGAAACCAACGGCTTGGACCTCGCGGTACACAGCGAAACCGCCTATGTCCTCGACCATTTCACCGTCGTCGGCCCGAAAACCGAGCCCGCCGACGCCGTCTCCGCAGCCGAGTCCATCCAGAGGAACAACCAGGTGAGCAGCGGAACCAGCGCATAGCGGTTGGTAACGACGACCAAGGGAGCTGCCACGGCCTGATTCGCACCAGCGGACCAGGCCTTCCCTCTGTCAGTGGGAAGGACCGATGTAACTACTGCTATCGGGGCGCATGCGACTGTTCGACGAAGTCGAGCCCGAGAGCCGGCTGTCCGTGGTGAGCAGATGCCGGGCCAAGCGCTCCAACTCGGACGCGGATCCTCGGAGCACGCGCAACGCCTGTGCGCCCAGCACGAGTACATGGCGCTCACGGTCGAGGCGTGGCCGACTCCGCCAGCGGGTCGGCCATCCTGATCACGCACTCGTTCGCCGGCAAAGATGGCTTTTCCTGGCGTCGATCTGGTGGAGATCCCGGTCCCGAACTGCTCGAACGCGTACAAGTGGGGCGTGCACGAGCGCCGCTCGGCGAGTTCCCTCGGGTGACCGGTGCCCGCACGCGACACCGAGCTGCGTGTCATCCACCAGCGGTCGTCAAATCCGGCGCCCCGGTTATCTGCTCGTGGTCCCGAAGTGGCCAGTCCGACCGGCGGCCGCGCACGTACGTCGAATGGGGCGACGTCGCGCTTGCCTCGGTTGCCGTCGACGTCTGCTTGCCGGCAATCCCACGCCTCGATACTCCCCCCGGTCGATGCCTTCGGCGATATGCTCATTGGCGAAAGGTGAGTGCATAGTGTCCGGTCTCTGGAGAGATGCTGGTCGGATCACACCCGGCCGATGACCGATGATGATCCGCTGCGAACGCGCCGTGAGGTAATGCTGCCTGTCACGGTGGAGTTGGCTGCTGCTGGTTTCGAAGACGCCGTGGAGATCGGCCGCGGCGGTTTCGGGGTTGTGTATCGCTGCACGCAGGCGGCGCTGGACCGGACGGTCGCGGTAAAGGTCCTGACCGCGGAATTGGACGAAGACAATCAGGCGCGGTTCGTCCGGGAGCAGCGTGCGATGGGCCGGCTGACCGGACATCCCAACATCGTGACCGTACTCGAGGCCGGTACCACCGACAGCGGGCATCCGTATCTGGTGATGCCGTATCACCCGCTGGATTCCCTGGACGCCTGGATCCGCGCGAACGGTCCGCTTCCTATGCAGCGGGTGCTGCAGATCGGGGTGAAGATCGCTGGAGCACTGGCCAGCGCACATCGACTCGGAATCGTGCATCGGGACGTGAAACCCGGCAACATTCTGCTCACCGAGTACGGCGAACCAGCGCTGACCGACTTCGGTATCGCCCACATCACGGGCGGGTTCAAGACGACGGCGAGCGTTGTGACCGGATCACCGGCATTCACCGCACCGGAAGTGCTCGAAGGCCACGATCCGACCCCGGCCGCCGATGTCTACGGGCTCGGCGCCACCTTGTTCTGCGCACTGACCGGCCACGCCGCGTTCGAGCGGCGCAGTGGTGAGAACATGGTCGCGCAGTTTGTCCGGATCACCACCCATCCGCTGCCCGACCCGCGGGAGAACGGCATTCCCGAGGACGTGTCGGCGGCCGTGGAGACGGCGATGAGCCGCGACCGCCATGATCGGCCATCGGCGGCGGCGCTGGGGAAGACACTTCGACAACTGCAGCAGCGCCACGGGTTCTCAGTGGATGAAATGGCATTGCAGGGCGAACCGAATCTCGAGCATCTCGACCAGAAGCCACCGATGCGGGCATGGCGCAAGCCGACGGCGGCTACTCGGGACCACAGCGGCAATCTGCCGCTCGAACTGACCAGTTTCATCAACCGGCGCACCGAGGTATCGGAGCTGAAGAATCTGCTGTCGACCGCGCGCCTGGTGACGTTGACCGGCACCGGGGGTGTCGGCAAGACACGACTGGCATTGCGAGCCGCGACCAGTGCGCGACGCGGTTTCGCAGACGGGGTGTGGCTGGTCGCACTGGCCGAGGTGTCCGACCCCGCGCTGCTGGTCGACGTGGTCGCCGCCACCCTCGGTGTGCGCGACGAGTCGACCACGCCGTTGCTCGACGTTCTGATCGACTTCCTCTGCGCGCGGGAAACCCTGCTCGTTATGGACAACTGCGAACAGGTCGTGGAGGCCGTGGCCGAGCTGACCGAGACGTTGCTCCGGACCTGTCCGGAGCTGCGGATCCTCGCCACCAGCCGCGAACCGCTGGATATCGCCGGAGAAGCGATACTACGGGTAGCACCACTGACCGTCCCGCAACTCGGCCGGGAACCGACACTGGCGGGGTTGCGGCGTTCCGACGCGGTGACGTTGTTCGCCGACCGCGCCGCGGCGGCGGTGCCAGACTTCGAACTCGATGAGGACAACAAGGCCGCCGTCACCGAAATCTGCGCCCATTTGGATGGGTTGCCGCTGGCGATCGAGCTGGCCGCGGCCCGGATGCGCTCGATGTCACCCGAGCAGATCCTGGCCCGGCTCACCGACCGCTACGCACTGCTCACCCGTGGCAGTCGCACCGCACCACAGCGGCAGCAGACACTGCGATGGTGTATCGACTGGAGCTACGGGTTGTGCACCCAGACCGAACAGCGCCTATGGGCCCGGCTTTCGGTGTTCGCCAGCAGCTCTGAACTCGACGCCATCGAACAGATCTGCGGCACAGACCTGGCACCGGACACCCCACTCGATGTGCTGTCCTCCCTGGTGGACAAGTCGATCCTGATTCGGGAGTCTTCGGAGACCGCCGTGCGTTTCCGGATGCTGGAGACAGTTCGCGACTACGGCCGGGAAAAGCTGCTCGAGTCCGGCGAAGAGACCGAGCTGCGCCGACGGCACCGCGACTGGTACCAAAAGTTGGCGCTGGACGCGGAAGCCGATTGGATCAGCGGCCGGCAGCTCGACTGGATCGCCCGGCTCGAACGTGAACTGCCCAATTTGCGCGAAGCACTCGAATTCTGCCTATCCGAGGACACCCAGGACGCAGCCGAAGCAGGGCTGCGCACGACTGCCGGTTTGTACAATTTCTGGAGTTTGTGCGGCCTGTACGGGGAAGGTCGATCCTGGATCGACCGCGTTCTCGCCCACCCCGGCGGACAAACGAGCCTCGACCGCATCAAGGCGCTCTGCGCCGACTGCCAGCTGACCGCGGCGCAGGGGGATTTCCAGTCCGCGGCCGCCCTTCTGGAGCAGGGACGGTTGCTCGCCGAACATACCGCCGACCCCACGATCCAGGCGCAGATCGCCTATGCCGCCGGCTACATCAAACTCGCCTCCGGTGAGGCGGCCGACGCATCGTCCTCCTTCGCACATGTCGTCGAAATGCTCAGCTCGAACAGCACGGGCGATCTCTACCTCGGTGCCCTGATCATCCTCGGCTGGTCATATGAATTGCAGGGCGCCATGACCCAAGCAACCGAGTCTTACCGCCAAGTACTTTCCATCACCGAAGCGCAGGGCGAACTGCTCTATCGTTCGGCTGCGCTACGCGGCTTGGGCGTGTCGGCATGGCAGGAAGGCGAGCGTGACAAAGCCCAGCGGCTACTCGAGCAATCGCTGCGCGTCAACCGAGGGCCAGATAGTCCGGTGCTTGCCGCGTTCAGTCTCGAGGCGCTCGCCTGGACTGTTGCCGACCAGGACAACGCCGAGCGCGCGGCCGTGCTGCTAGGAGCCGCGCAGGGAATCTGGCTGGTAGGAAGCAGCGTTGGAGCTGTCTTCCCGCAGATGTCACGCTTTCACGAGGAATGTGAGCGGTCAGTGCGTCGTACGCTCGGCACCCGTAGTTTCGACGCGTCCTTCCGGCAAGGTCAGGCGCTGGGTATGAACGCCGCTATCGCCTACGCACTCGGGGAACAGCCCGCCGATAAGGCGCCCAAACCCGCGAGATTGACCAATCGTGAGCAACAGATCGCCGACCTCGTCGCCCAGGGACTCAGCAACAAGCAGATCGCCGCCAAACTTGTGATCTCCCAACGCACCGTCGACGGCCACGTCGAACACATCCTGACCAAACTCGGGTTCGCCTCACGCGCGCAGGTCGCTGCCTGGATTGCGGGGAGACCAAATGCGAGCGCACTTTGACCCATATCCGACCTCCGGTTCTAGACGAGTTGAGACCGCTATAGCTGGCTGCAGGCAGCGCAGGGCTCTGGGCGCTGACCGCAGACCCTGTGCAGCACTGCGCCGGACTTCCGAGCCCCGATCAACATATCGCCGGTGACGCGATGCGCCGGGTCATGATCGCGCCGGTAATGACGGGTTGACGCCCGACGCGGGCCCGCTCGGACGCAGGTTTCCGAGCGCCGACCAGTTTCTCGAGCCGGTCTTGGTCAACCGCGCCGACCGCCGTCGCCGAGTGGTCCGGAGATGACAATGCGTTGATGCGAACTGTGACGCCTGCAACTATGTAACGAGTTCAGATACGATCTAAAGAAGTATGAAACACATTTCTGCCCGGCCGGGCGGCCGGGCCGTGCGAAGGAGTGCGATGCGGCCACGCGCGCTGGTATTCGACCTGTACGGCGAGTTCTTCCGCTACACCGGGGGCGCGGCTCGACTCGGCGTACTCACCGAACTGATGGGGGCATTCGGCATCGAAGCAGCCACGGTGCGAGTCGTGATGACCCGGTTGCGCAAGGAAGGCTGGTTCGATTCGTCGAAATCCGGTCGCGCGGTCTCCTACCTACTCAACGACAAGAGTTGGCGACTACTCGACGACGGCCGTAGCCGCATCTTCGAGCGGCACTTCGACGGATGGGACCATACCTGGACGCAGGCTCTGGTCGATGAGGTCGGTCTCGAACGTGAACAGCGCAAACGGATCGAGAAGGCGCTGACTTGGTGGGGCTTCGGCGGCTACGGGGGCCCATCCTGGTTTTCCCCGCACAATCGAGAGAAGCAACTGCGCGAGGCACTTGCAGGCGAGGACGAGCTGCGGCTGCAGTTCCTGCGCAGCAAGACCGCAGGGCTGCCCACCGACCGGCTGATCGCGCAGCGCTGCTGGGATCTGGGCGAACTCGGCACCGACTACGAAGAGTTCATCGAGGAGTTCCGGCCACAGCTGGCCCGCTATCGACGCGGCCTGGACGGCCCTGTTGCGCTGGTCGAGCAGATACGGCTGATGCAGCAATATCGACGCTACCCCTTCCGCGATCCCGATCTGCCGGACACGCTGCTGCCGCCAGGTTGGCGGGGCCGCGCCGCGCATGAGGTGTTTACCGAATGCCATGCGCTACTGAACGCCGCAGCCGAACCGTATGCGGCCGAGGTCGCCGCCATGCAGACGACCACCGATCCCTAGATATGTAACAGATATCTTGCCTTGGCAGAATTTATGTTACATACTTGCCGCATCTTCGCTCGTGCGCTCCGCACCACACCCAGATAGGGCCCGACGCCGATGTCACTGCCAGATCAGCACCCCAGTCCGCCCACAGCACCGTTGCGCGTCGCGTGTATCGGCGGTGGCCCGGGCGGCCTGTTCGCCGCCATCGCGCTCGCACACGCGCAGCCGGGCACCACCGTCGACGTCTTCGAACGCAATAACGAATCCGACATATTCGGCTTCGGCGTGGTGTTCTCCGACGCGACCCTGGACAACGTCGACGCCGTTGACCCGGTGCTGTCGGAGACGCTGCGGATCCACGGACGGCACTGGGACGCCATCGAAGTGCATATGAAAAACACCACCGTCACGGCCGGGGGCAACGGGATGTCCGCCATCCATCGCCGGGTACTGCTCGACGCGCTGCGGCATCGGGCGACCGAACTGGGCGCTCGGCTGCACTTCCGCGCCGAGGCAAACGTCGACGACCTCGACACCAGCGGCTACGACTTGATCGTTGCCGCCGATGGAGCCAATTCGACTGTGCGGCAACGGTTCCTGACTGAACTCGACCATTCGGTCGAGCAGGCCGCGGTCAAATTCATCTGGTTCGGCACCACCTACCAGTTCAAGGGTCTTACCTTCCTGCACGCCCAGTCCGAGCATGGCAACTTCGCCGTGCACGGCTACCCGATCGGTTCCGATCTGAGCACCTTCATTGTCGAGACCGACGAAACCACCTGGCGCCGAGCCGGTCTCGACGGCTTCGACACCACGGCTCCGCCGGGCATCTCCGACACAGCTACACAGCGCTATCTCGAGCAGCTGTTCGCCGATCAGATCGATGGGCATCCGTTGGTAGCAAACAATTCCCGCTGGGCGAACTTCCGCACCCGCCGAACCGAACATTGGCACGTCCGCACCGAACACGGCACACCGGTGGCACTACTCGGTGACGCCGTGCACACGGCCCACTTCTCGGTCGGTTCCGGCACCAAGATGGCCATGGAGGACGCCGCGCAGTTGGCGCGCGCAGTAGCCGAATATCCCACCGACCTCGCGGCGGCCCTGGCCGGATTCCAGGAGATCCGCCGCCCACAGGTGGCGAAGATTCAGGATTCCTCGCTGCCGAGTCTGTCGTGGTGGGATCACTTCGCCGAGTACTACCGCGCCTTCGAACCATGGCAGTTCGGGTTCCACTTCTTCAGCCGGGCCATCTCGGCGGAGAAGATACGGGTTCGCGACGGTGCTTTCGTCGCCGCGACCGAACAGGCGTGGCAGGCCGAACATGCTGCGGCGCCGTTGGATACGCCACTCCGGGTCGGCGGGATGACCCTCGGTTCGCGGCTGCTGCAGGTGTCGTCGCACTTGCCCGATCAGGTGGAGTTCAAAGACGACACGACCGAGCTGTTCGCGAACGAGTCCGACGGCGCGGTGCGCCTCGTCACCGCCCCCGCCAGCGACGCTACCTCGCTCACCGCGAAGGTCCGGGCTGAACTGGATCGGCTCTGTGCGACACGGCCCGATGCCGTCGCCGTGCGCGGCGGCACCCCGCTGTCGCGAGTGCTGTGCTCGGAGCATGTGCGCCTACGGCATCGGATCCCGACGATCGTGATCGATACGCCCGCCGCCATCGGTTCCCGTCGGGCCATCAACGAAAACGACTGCGCGGCAACGCTGATCCTGTCCGGGCGCGCGGATGCGGTTGCGTTCGAACCGAATCCCCCAGCGACCGCCGAAACCGGGGCGGGCCGATGACGCACGCACGCGAATCCAACGCTACCGCACCCATCGCACGCTCCGCCCTCGACCGGCTTTTCCGCCCCGCCTCGATCGCCGTCGTCGGCGCATCGGATGTGCCCGGCAAACTCGGATCGGCAATGCTCGAGGCTGTCTCGCACAGCGACATCGCGGCCGTCTACGGAATCAACCCGAGGGCCGAAGGCCCCCGTTTGCATCCGTCGCTGCACGATGCCACCGAATTCCACGGCGGTCCGATCGATCTGGCTGTTCTATGCATTCCCGCCGAGGCGACCCCGGACGCCCTGCGCGCGGCCGCCGATTGTGGCATCGGCGCAGCGCTGATCTGCTCGGGCGGATTCGCCGAGGCCGGAGCCGAAGGTATCGCCCGCCAGCAGGAGCTGAGGAAGATCACGGCCGCCACCGGTATACGGCTGCTCGGACCCAACACCTCCGGATTCTTCCGGCCCCGCACCACCACCGTCAGTTTCGTACCGACCGTGCGGGAGATCCGGTCCGGATCAGTCGCGGTCGTCGCGGCCAGTGGCGGCATGAATCACGCGCTGTCGTTTCTGCTGTCCGAACACGGCATCGGGGTGGGACTCGGTGTGGGACTGGGCAACGGTGTCGATGTCACCCACATCGACGTCCTCGAGTACCTGCGCACCGACCCGGCGATAACCACGGTCGCGCTGCACATCGAGTCGGTGGACGACGGCGCTGCGCTGCTGTCGGCGGTCCGCACGATGACCGCCGAGAAACCTGTCGTCGCCCTAGTGGTCGGGCGCAGTGATGTGGCGGCATTCTCGGCCTCGCACACCGGCGCCCTGGCGACCTCGTGGCGCACCACCCGCGCTCTGCTCGCGGAAGCCGGTGCCGTCGTGGTGGACTCGGAGCACGAACTCGTCGCCGCTGTGGCAGTGCTGAGCCGCACCCGATTACCCGCCACTCCCGCTCCCGGCATCGGCGTGGTGACCGCGCAGGCCGGCCCAGGGCTCATGGTGCTGGATCAGCTTCTGACACAAAAGGTTCGGGTGCCGACCCTGGCGGAAAAGACCCAGAACGAACTCATCCGACTGCTCCCCCCGATGACCTACCAGGCCAATCCGGTCGATACCGGCCGGCCGGGGCCCACATTCGACGCCGTGCTGCAGGCCACGGCCGCCGACCCCGAGATCGACGCGCTCGCGGTCTACGCACTGGCCGAGCCCGATGCCATCGATCTCAGCGACGCGCTCCAACGCTGCGGCGTACACAAGCACATGCCGATCATCCTCGGCATCGGCGGTCCCGCCGCTGCGGTCGCCGAAACCACCACCAGCGCTGCCGAACTCGGCGTCCCCGTACTAGCCAGCCCCACCGCGCTCGCCACCGGCATCCGCGCACTCGTCGAAGATGCCCGCGCTCGCTGGATCCAGGCCGACAGCCGCAGCACCATCCTCGCAACGGTGACCCCCGCGTTGTCTCCATCCCAGAAGCCAGGCAGTGACATGACGATCGATTCCACCGCTGGGCGCACACCGGCGATCCTCGCGCCCATCGACGAGGCGACGGCCAAGGACCTGCTCGACACGCTCGGAATCACCACCCCGCGACGGCGAATATGCGGCGACCGGGATGCGGCCCACCGCGCGTTGACCGAACTACCGCACCCCCTCGCGGTGAAAATTCTCGACGCCACCGTGCTGCACAAGACCGAGATCGGCGGCGTCCACTTGAATGTCCGCACCAGCACCGAACTCGACGCCGCACTCGACGCGTTGGACGCGATCGGCGCACCGGCCTATCTGGTAGAGAGCATGGCCGACTCGGGTGTCGACCTGTTCCTCGGCGTCCGCCGAGATCCGGCGTTCGGACCGATCCTGGTCGCCGGGCTCGGTGGCACCGCGGCCGAGGCGATCGGCGATGTGACAATTCGCAGCAACCATGTCACGCCCGCGGGCGCGGCGGCAATGCTCGACGACCTGCAGTGCGCGCCACTGCTCGCCGGGTGGCGCGGCGGCCCGGTGCTCGATCGCGACGAATTCGCCCGTATCGCAGTGACTCTCACGCATTACCTCACCGTCCACCCCGACATCGGCGAAATCGAAATCAACCCGCTGCGGCTGACCACGACCGGCCTGATCGCGCTCGACGCGGTCGTCGTGACGGCTGGGGACCGGCTCGGAGGAGAACAGCGATGAGTATCCGCACCCCGGTTTCGATCGATGGCGTCGTGCCCTGGCCGGAAGACATTGCCGCGGAATATCGCGAAGCCGGATATTGGCGGGGCCGATCGCTGGCCTCTTATATCGCGGCCCAGGTCGCCGACCGCCCCGATGACGAGGCCGTAATCGACGGTGCGGTCCGCCTCACCTATCGCCAACTCTGGAACCGGTCCGCGTCCTGCGCGCAGGCGCTGCTCGATCTCGGCATCGCCCCTGGTGATCGAATCCTGTTGCAGTTGCCGAACTGCTGGGAGTTCGTCGCGTTGACCCTCGGCTGTCTGCGCATCGGCGTGATACCGGTGATGGCGTTGCCCGCGCACCGACAACACGAGCTCACCCATCTCGCTGTGCTGGCTGAGGCGGTCGCGATCGTCGTGGCGGATATCGATCGCGATACCGACCTGAGGCGAGTCGCTCAGCGAGTCGCCGCCGCGACGCCGAGCATTCGCACCGTGCTGATCCACGGCGAATTATCTTCGGGTGCAACGGAATACGCGCAAGAACACAGCCTCCGCGAGGCCCTCGACACGGTGGTCCGTTTCGCCGACGCGCAGTACGATCCGCTCGGCGGCGATATCGCCTTGATGCTACTGTCGGGCGGCACCACCGGCCTGCCCAAGCTGATCGTTCGCACCAACGACGACTACGTGTACAACATCCGCTGCTGCAATGCGGTCACCGATATCGGTTCGAGCACGGTGTATCTGGGAACTCTGCCCAGTAGTCACAATTTCCCGCTCGGATGTCCCGGAATTCTCGGCGCATTGTTCGCCGGCGGACGCACGGTCATGCTGCCGTCTCCTTCCCCGGAGCGCGCGCTGTACACCATCGATGCCGAGGCGGTCACCGTTGCCGCGGCCGTACCCGCGGTGGCACAGAGCTGGATCGAGTACCAGCGTGAGCATCACACCATGCGCGGCACCAGCCTACGGGTCCTGCAGGTGGGCGGGTCCCGGATGCCCGATGAGCTCGCCGCCCGCGTCGAACCCGTGCTCGGTGCGCGGTTGCAGCAGGTATTCGGCATGGCCGAGGGCCTGATCAATATGACTCGACTCGATGACGCCCCGGAGGTCATCCTGACCACCCAGGGTCGCCCGGTCAGCGAAGCCGACGAGATCCTGGTCGTCGACGCGGATGGCAACCCGGTTCCCGACGGCGTCCCCGGCGCGCTGCTGACCCGTGGTCCGTATACCCCGCGCGGCTACTTCAGTGCACCCGAACACAATTCGCGCGCGTTCACCCCCGACGGCTGGTATGCCAGCGGCGACGTCGTGGTGCGCCGCTCCGACGGCAATCTGGTTGTCGCGGGCCGGGACAAGGACATGATCAACCGCGGTGGCGAAAAGATCTCGGCCGAGGAGGTCGAGAACTTCGCCTACCAGCTCGACGGTGTCGAGATGGCAGCCGCCATCGCCATGCCAGATCCGGTTCTCGGCGAACGACTGTGCCTGTATCTCACGGTCACGCCAGGCCATTCGGTCGGTCTCACCGATGTCACCACAGTGATGAACGCGGCCGGGGTGGCTAGGTTCAAGCTCCCCGAACGACTCGAGGTCATCGATGACATGCCGACCACCAAGGTCGGAAAGATCGACAAGAAGGCGCTGCGCGACGACATCCGCATTCGCCTCTCCAACGACCCCCATTCCTGATCGCCCGCGCCGCCGCGGCGCCACCACCGAGGAAGTGGAACCACTGATGGCCGAACATCAGATCGATGACAAGCTGCTCGATCAGCTCTACCGCGACTTCGAGACCGCGCACCTCAACCCGCTGTGGACCCAGCTCGGCGACCTCATGCCGATCAAGCCCACCTCGAAAGCCGTTCCGTTCGTATGGAATTGGTCCACGCTCTACCCGCTGGCCCAGCGCGCCGGTGATCTGGTGCCCGTCGGGCGCGGCGGCGAACGACGCGCCATCGCGTTGGCCAACCCAGGTCTGGGCGGCGTGCCGTACGTGACGCCCACGCTGTGGGCCGCCATCCAATACCTCGGCCCGAAGGAGACCGCACCCGAACATCGCCACAGCCAGAACGCGTTCCGCTTCGTCGTCGACGGCGACGGCGTCTGGACGGTCGTCAACGGCGATCCTGTCGCGATGCGCCGCGGCGATCTGCTCCTCACCCCCGGCTGGCATTTCCACGGTCACCACAACGAGACCGACCGGCCGATGGCCTGGATCGACGGTCTGGACATCCCGTTCGTCCACTACACCGACACCAGCTTCTTCGAATTCGGTTCCGATACGGTCACCGAGGAGTCCACACCGGATATCTCACGCTCGGAACGACTGTGGGCACATCCCGGGCTGCGCCCGCTGGTCGGTCTGGACACCAAGACCAGCTCACCGATCGCCGCCTATCGCTGGGAGCACACCGATGCCGCCCTGCGCGAACAACTCGCCTTGGAAGACGAGGGCTACCCCGCCACCACCGAACCCGGGCACGCTGCGGTTCGCTACACCAACCCGACGTCCGGCGGCGACATCATGCCGACCATCCGCGCCGAATTCCACCGGCTCCGCCACGGCGCGCACACTCGCCCACGTCGCGACGTCGGGTCGGCGGTGTATCAGGTCTTCGACGGATCGGGTCGATTCCACCTGGGCGACAAAATCTTTCCGGTCACCAAGGGCGATCTGATCGTCGTTCCGTCGTGGACCCCGTGGTCGATCGAGGCGGAAAACCAATTCGATCTGTTCGTCTTCTCCGATGCCCCGATCGTCGAACGCCTGCACTTGCACCGCACCCATATTCTCGAAGGAGCCTGAGCATCGATGAAGCTCGCCACCCTGCGCCTGGACGGCGCCACCGCACCCGTACTCGTCCACGAAAACACCGCCACCGTCATCGACGGCTATACCGACCTGTCCGATCTGCTGACCGCTCCGGACTGGAAAACACTGGCAGAGCAGGCCTCGGGCCGCACTGTCGAGCTCGCGGGCGCCGAGTACGCACCGGTCGTCCCCAACCCGAGCAAGATCATCTGTGTCGGCCTGAACTATGCCACCCACATCAAGGAGATGGGCCGGGAACTGCCGGAATACCCGACGCTGTTCTCGAAGTTCAAAGAGGCGCTGACCGGACCCTACGACGACGTGATCGTGCCCGCCTACGCCGCCGCACAACTGGACTGGGAGGCGGAATTGGCCGTCGTGATCGGCCGACGCGCATATCAGGTATCCGAGGCCGCCGCCGAGGACTACATCGCCGGCTACTCGGTGATCAACGACTACACGATGCGCGACTACCAGTACCGCTCCCTGCAGTGGGACCAGGGCAAGACCTTCGAGAAGACCAGCGGTTTCGGGCCGTTCCTGGTCACCGACTACGCCCTGGGCACCCGCATAGAAACCCGCCTCGACGGCGAGGTGATGCAGAGCGATGTCACCGACGACCTGGTATTCACCCCGGCCCTTCTGATCGACTACATCTCCCATGTCGTCACGCTGCAGCCCGGTGACGTCATCATCACCGGCACCACCGGTGGTGTCGGCCACGCCCGCAAGCCCGCGCGCTACATCCAGGACGGGCAGACCGTCGAGGTCAGCATCGACGGTCTCGGCTCCATACGAAACACCACGATCGTCGACAAGGCCGCCCGCAGTGGAATTCGATGAACTCGAGCTCGACGAACGGCTGCTGATAGCCCGTAGCGGCACCGCGTATTTCGCCCAGTGCCTGGCCGAACTGTCCGACCGCGACCTCGACGGCGACACCCTGCTGCCCGGCTGGACACGGCGACATCTACTCGCCCACGTCGGCTACAACGCCGCCGCACTGTGCCGACTGCTCGATTGGGCCGCCACCGGCATCGAAACGCCGATGTACGCCTCGACCGAACAGCGGGCGCGCGAGATCGACGAGGGTGCCACGCTGGGACCGGCGGCCCTGCGAAACCTGTTCAGCCACAACGTAGCCCGGCTCGATGAGCGATGGCGCGATCTTCCGGCCCGGGCATGGACGGCGCAGGTTCGCACCGCACAGGGGCGCACGGTGCCCGCCGTGGAAACCAGTTGGATGCGCACCCGCGAGGTGTGGATCCACGCCGTCGATCTCGCGAGCGGAGGGCGATTCGGTGATTTCCCGACCGTCGTGCTCGATTCACTGCTGACCGACATCATCGGTGTGTGGCACCGGAAGGACCTGGGAACAGGCCTTGTCCTCGCAGTCGACGGCCGAGCAGCCCGTGCGGTAAGCCAGGACTCTCCTGCGACCAACACCGTGTCCGGCCCACTCGCGGGCGTGGTCCGCTGGGCTACCGGCCGCGGCGCCGCCGGGGTGCAGATCCAAGTCGATGGCCTGACACCACCGAGCTGGTTGTGAACCAACGATGAGAGGTTTCGCAGCCCGAAGCGGAGGACAAGCCGCCCTCCCGGGCGAGGGCGGGCGCATCGACGATCGCGCGGGCCCCGCCGTAGTCGGGCAGCCTTCTCCTGGCATGGGACACAATGCAACTCGCGGCACGGGCGCCGCGCAGCGCGTGACACTCAGACCTGGCACCAGGTCTACGACGACGGGCGGCTGGACTCTCTACCGCAATCCCGACCGGCAGCGTCGGGGGCCGCCCGTTATCTTTCTTCGCGGCATTCGCAACGCTTCGTTTACAGAAGGCTGCTTCGGCAGCGCACTGAAGTGATGTGGATCAGTTGGCTGCCACCACGACTTTCAGGGCCTCGCTGCCTCGTGTCGACATCTCGAGCGCGTCTTCAACAGCGTTCAACCCGAAGGTGTGGGTAACGATCGCCGAGATATCGAGCTTTCCCGCCTCGATCAGATCGATCGTCGGGCGCCACTCGTCCTCGTCATAGCCGCTGCTCGACAGCAGACTGAGCTGCTTGGAAACGATGGTCACCGCATCAATCGTGAGCGGCTTCTTGTGGATTCCGAAGAAAATGATTCGCGCGTTGAACTTCGCCGCATTGAGCGCCGTGTCCACCGCTGAACTTACCCCTGCTGTGTCGATATAGATGTCGGTTCCGACTCCGGGCGTCGCACCACGGAAATCGCCATGATGCTCCCTGAGGAAGGCTTCGACGTCGGATTCAGCGGGGTTTACGACGGCCCTCGCTCCCATCTTCGTCGCGAGCGCCAAGCGACTTTCGGTCACGTCGGCCATGATGACATCATCAATTCCGAGAGCGATGAAGGCCTGCAGAGCAGCTAGGCCCATCGTGCCGGCACCGAATATGACCACCTTCTCGCCAGGTTGCGGATTGCCTCGTCTCGCGAGGTGGAAGCCGGTAACCGCCGGCTCGATGGTGACCGCGGCGGCTTGTGGCAGGGCGTCCGAGATCGGGAAAAGATTGTGCTCGTGGACAGCATTGTTGATCTTGACAAAGTCCGCGAACCCTCCCGCTCTGACTGCATCCATGTGCAGGCCAGGGTTGATCAGGCAGGGATTCACTACCACGCGCTGGCCCACCGTCAGACCAGTGGTCTCGCTCCCCACCTTCTCGATACGCCCGACGATCTCGTGACCAAACTTTGTGGGCGCTTGGTACACCCCCGTCGCGTCACCGTCCTTGTACGCCTGCATGTCAGTGCCGCAGATGCCACAAGCCTCAACCTTGACCAGCGCATCCTTGGGGCCGATCTCCGGTACCTGGACATTGTCGAGCTCGACCTCGTGGGCAGCGCCCAGTATCGCTTGTCTCATTGGAAACCTCCTTGTTCACCCGGAATCCCAAGTGAAACATTTGTGTACGTTTACCGTCAAATAAATCGCGGGGTGGCGGCGCACCAAGGTCATCATCGAATCCAGCGGGGGCACCCGGCCAACTCGCCGAAGTGATGGCAATGGTCACCGACGGCGGCCGGGTACAGGAAGTCGGCATCGCGAAAGCCGAACCGGCGCTGGACATTCGCTCGATGATCTTCCGTAAATCACACTGGACACGACGCTTGACCGTCTGCGACACCGACGCGCCCGCGGCGCTGCACATCCTCATCGATACCAGCGCGCGGCGACACCGATTCCCGCGACGACCCACCACCGTCATCGCCGCTGACCGGCCGTCATACTGCTGCGGAATTTCCGACGGCAACCCTTCACCGGTCTGGAATCTGTCGATCGACCTGGCGCTCGCGCAGGCCGCCGCGATCGGCGAGGCATTCCGGCCGCTGGTCGGTGCCGAAGCGGAATCGGAGAAGTTGTTCGCGCCCTGTGCGCGATCGCGGGCCGGATGCGCGCACAGGCCGACGTGGACGTCGCTGCGGGCCATGGGCTTTCTCCTGAAGCGAGTATCGCCGCTGGTCGATCTACTATCTGACCCAACATTTGCGGATCCAGGCCCGCATCGCCACACCAGGCGCGCGTGTCCTAACTGCACCAATGGGTCGGATCGACTCGACAGTCGCTGCCAGTGATGCGGTTCCGATGCTGCGATCGGCGGGGACCTGCCGCGATCGCGCGTGAGATCGTATCGAAGGCACTCGCCGGCCATTGACAACGCTCCATTCTCCCGATCAGATGCTGAAAGGGCTCGTCATCGGCTACCCCTGGCACCCGTAGTCCACATTACGGTTCGACAATCTCAGCAGGAACCTTGCTGATCCCATCCTTGATGAGATTCATGATGCGATTCGCGACAACCTGGCGCCGGTCTGATGAACTCTGGCCGATGATGGTTCCCAGCATGTCCTTTACCAGTGAGACATCGCTGATCGAGAAATCAGAGCGCAACGTCTCCCCGTCTTTGGCTGTACTGATCGGCTCCTTGAAAACCGCATGGAATCGTCTGTCGAAACTTCGGAGCTCTGGCGAGCCTGTACCGAAGAAGCGCCAGGAATCCACCAGAACTGGGTTCTGGACGAGTTGCTTCGAAATATATTCAAATAATCTGAAGACCTTGCTTGCGTCATCGGGTTGGCTGGCCGCATGAGTTTCAAGGCCGATCAGTGCCTCATCTGTCAGCGCGGTTATAAGGGCGCTACGGTCCGCGAAATTTCGATAGAAAGTCGCCCTACTCACTCCTGCCGCGTCGATGACGGCATCGAGCGGAACGGAAATTCCGTTCTCGAGGAAGACTCTCGCGGCCGCCTCGAGGAGCTGTACTCTATTCGCCCTGGCATCTGCCCTCTGTCTTTGCACCACAGCCTCCTACTTCACCGGGCCAGCTCGCGCTCGTCAAGCTTATGACAGGCCGGAATGGGGACAGCGGCAACGAACGACCACACCAGTCGGCTTCCCACCGAGCACCCGAATCCCGAGCGGGCACTCGGCGACACTCCTCTCCCGCCGCGGTCGGTCAGCGTCACGGTCTATGCCCTCTCGGCGTGCTCGCCGCGTGGACAGCGGTTGATGCCCGATTACAGTCCCCACTGAATCCAGGCCGACTATACGAGGCACTGAGCCTTGATCCGTGGACGAGCTCGGGGGGTGCCGCGGCCGGGTCGGCCGCGACACCTCGGTGGTGTGCCGATTGCTGTACGGGGGCAGTCGCCGATCTGTCCAGCTTTGCCGCTTCGTTCTCGGTTCGGGCCCTGGTCGGGCGATGGTCGAGCGCTGACGGCTTGTGGCGGTGTGTTACCGATTGCATTGCGCCACAAGGCAAGCCAGGACTCGGCCCAGGGCCGAGTGGGTGGGCAGGAAGTGCGGGACGGGTCGTCACGCGCGGCGGACCAGGCCGGGATGTTGACGATATTGCGGCGCAGAATAGCCGGCGGTGTGAGCCGCCGGCGCGGGTTCTACCGGCGCGCAGCAGGTTGTGGGCGATCGCGGCGCGAAGCGTCGGCATGGTTCAGATCCAAGTCGGAAGCGCCTGTTCAGCGTAGCGGGTGCCGAACCCGCCGTTGGGCAGGATCTGATCGATCGCAGCGAGATCAGCCGCGGTCAGGACCACCTCGGCGGCACCGATGTTTTCCTCCACGCGTCGGGCGTTACGTGTGCCGGGAATCGGCACAATGTGCTCGCCTCGGCTGAGCAGCCACGCCAGCGCGAGCTGCGACACGGTGATTCCCTTGGTCGCGGCCAACTCGCTCAGGCGGCGCACCGCATCGACGTTCTTCTCGAAATTGCCCGGCTGCCACCGCGGATCGGAGTTGCGGTAATCGCTCGGGTCGTATTCCCCAGCGGGCTTGGCACCACCGGTGATGAACCCGCGACCCAATGGCGAGTAGGCGACGAACCCGATACCCAGCTCCTCCAGCGTCGGAAACAACTGCTCGACGTCGCGTTCGAACAACGAGTACTCGGTTTGCAGCACCGACACCGGCTGCACGGCATGGGCGCGTCGAATCGTCTCCGAACCGGCCTCGCTCAGGCCGAAGTAGCTGACCTTGCCCTCCTTGATGAGTTCACCCACCGCGCCCGCGACGTCCTCGATCGGCACGTCTGGATCCACCCGGTGCTGGTAGAGCAGGTCGAGGTGGTCGATGTCGAGGTTGCGCAGGCTGTTGTCGACGACTTCGCGAATATGCTCGGGCCGGGAATTCAGGCCGAAGTCGCGGGTGAAACCGAACTTGGTGGCGATCACAACCTCGTGACGGAAACCTGCCACCGCGCGGCCGACGACCTTCTCGTTATCGCCCCACCCGTAGAGCTCGGCGGTATCGAAAAGGGTGACGCCCAGCTCGTGGGCGCGTTGGATCGTGGCGATGCCCTCCTGAGTGTCGCTGGGACCGTAGGCCATGGAGATCCCCATCGAGCCGTATCCAATGGCCGAGGTCGTCAATCCCTGGTTGCCGAGTGTCCTGTTGCGCATGAGAATCCCTTTCCTGTTCGAACCGAACTGTTTGGTTTGATCGTACGTCTCCGAACTACATCAGTCAAACCGAACAGTTCGGTTTTGGTAGCTGAGTGAACGATCTCACGAACTCGTGCCGATTCGACCCGCGATCACACCCTCACCAGGGCCAAATCCGAGTTCTCCCACTACGGCATCACCGGCGCGCGGGTTGAGTGGATCGCCGAGATCAACAACGGCGTGTCTACGTCAATTCCGCAAGGAGAACTTCTACCAGCTCATCGCATCCGAGAGCTGGCCGCGATCGCCGAGGCCACCCGCATGGATCCGACCAACCTTCCCGCTGCGTGGACCGGGTCCACGACCACCTCATCGCCGACGCCGAACGATCACGGCTGATGCACTGGGGCCAACTCGAACTCACCGACAACAGTACCGACGACCCGATCGTGCACCGCAAACCGAACAGGTGTGGCAAGCACAAGCAGCCGGACACCTCGCCCCGTCCTGCGACCCGCTCGACATCTTGGCCTTTTCGTCAACCAACTCGCATGTTCTGGGCCGGATAGCCCGAGCTGCTGCCGCAGCCCGACAACCTGCATGAGCTCGCAGCACGCCGGGCCGCGATCATCACCGCGGTCGAACGCTTGTTTCCGTCCTCCCACCACATTGAGTCACACGAACTGACCAGCACCGGCTGATGTCCGACTCGCGCTCACGTCGAGCACCAGAGGCGGGGCGTCATCCCCGGCCTCGGTCGGTCACTCGATCAGTTCGGGGCAGGCCGAGTACTTCGAGGTCCGCACTGTCACCGAAGACTCTCGGTCGGCAGCCCCTCGTCGATACACCGTGACGGTTCAGGGTTGGAGGAGGGTTTTGATAGCGCGTCGTTGGTCCATGGCGGCATAACCTTCGCCGGCTTGATTGAGGGATAGGGTGAGGTCGAAGACTTTGCCGGGGTCGATATCGCCGCGGGTGACGCGGTTGATCAGGTCGGGCAGGAATCGCCGCACGGGTGCGGGTCCGCCGTGGAGGTGGGTGTGGCTGTAGAACAATTCTCCGCCGGGCAGCGAAACACCGTGGGCGACACCGACATAGCCGACGTGGCCGTCGGGGCGAGTGGATCGGATGGCTTGCATCATAGATTCCTGGGTACCGACGGCTTCGATCACCGAGTGGGCGCCGAGTCCGTCGGTGAGTTCCTTGATTTGTTCAGCGCCGGCGTCGCCGCGTTCTGTGACGATGTCGGTGGCACCGAACTCGAGAGCGAGCCGCTGGCGAGTTTCGTGGCGGGAGAACGCAATTATGCGTTCGGCGCCGAGTTCGTGGGCGGCCATAACCGCGAGCAGACCGACCGCGCCATCGCCGACCACGGCAACGGTCTTGCCAGGGCCGGCTTCGGCGGCGACGGCGCCGAACCATCCGGTACCGAGCACGTCGGAGGTGGCGAGCAGGCTGGGCAGCATGCCGGGGTCGGGTGTTTCGGGGGTGGCGACGAGGGTGCCGTCGGCGAGTGGGACCCGCAGGTATTGGGCTTGGGCGCCGTTCGCACCGACGTATTCGCGGTGCACGCAACTGGTTTGGTAGCCGGCGCGGCAGATCTCACAGGTGTTGTCGGAGGCGAAGAAGGACCCGATCACGGTCTGGCCGGGTTTGATGCCGGTGACTTCGGAGCCGACCTCCTCGACAACGCCGACATACTCGTGCCCCATCGGGGTGGGTGCGGTGACGGGGTTGACGCCGCGGTAGTCCCACAAATCTGATCCGCATACGCAGGTGGCGGACATGGCGATGATCGCGTCGGTGGGTGCGATCAGGGTGGGATCGTCACGGTGTTCGTATCGGACATCGCCGGGCGCGTGCAGCACGGCACCGTACATGCCTGACTCCTTTTCTTGGCAGTTGTGATCAGTTGGGCTGGTGTGGTTTTCAGTCGCCGAAGACCTGTTTGGCGACGGTCATCGCGCTCATGCCGTTGGGCCAGCCGCAGTAGAAGGCCAGGTGGGTGATCGCTTCCTTGAGTTCGGTCTCGGTGACGCCGTTGCGGCGGGCGTAGTCGAGGTGGAAGGTGAGCTGGTCGGTCTTGCCCATCGCGGTGAGCGCGGCGACGGTGATCAGGCTGCGATCGCGCTTGGACAGCCCATCGCGTTCCCACACCTCGTCGAACAGGATCTTGTCGGTGTAATGGACCAGACCTGGCGCGAAGTCGCCGAACGCGCGTGCTCCCCCGGTCCAGCCGGTGCTCTGCTCCTGTGTCATCACTGCGTCCTTTCCTCGTCGGGGTTTGATGCGCTGGACTGTGGGTCGAGCCGCAAGGTGGCGGCGACGGCCTGCTCGGCGAGCATCGGGCGCAGGTAACTGTCGCCGTAGCGGGCGTATTTGGTGCGGTAGGCGGCATCGACCGACTTGCGTACCTCCGCGCCGGGGTGGACAAAGGTGACGTCCCGATCGATGCCGTCGGCGCGGATGCGGCCGTGCGAGTCCTGCTGGGCGTGGCGGTACCAGGCGCCAACGGTGCCGCGGTGGGAGCGCACATACAACCCGCCGTCGGCGGCAACGATCCAGATCGGCACGAACGTGCGCTGGGACCCGTCACGTCGGCGAGTGCTGATCCGGATTTCCTCGACGCTGCCCCAGCGCGCGAGATCTTCTGGTGTCCACACGGTTTCGGTCATCGCTTCTCCTCGGTTGGGGGCAGGAACAGGGCCAGGGCCGCGGCAGCGACAAGGACGGCAGCAGCGATGAGCAGGCTGGTGCGGACACCGGCCAGGAAGGTGTCGGGATGGGTGAGCAGTCCACCGAACACCGCCACCGCGAGCGCGCCGCCGATCTGGCGGCTGGTGTTGAAGACCCCGGAGGCAACTCCGGCTTGCTGGGCGGGTACGGCGTCGAGCAAGATCGCGGTCGCCGGCGGTGATACGGTCGGCCCGCCGAGCCCGACGAGCAGCATCAGCGCGGCTAGCCCCCACAACGGAATCGACGCGGCGATCAGGCCGATGACGGCAAGACCGATAGCCATCAGTGCGAGTCCGGCGACGATGACCGGTTTGCGGGGGAATCGCGCGGAGAACGGGGTCAGTGCGGCGCCGATGAGCATCATCGGCACGAACACCAGCCCTGTCTGCCATGCGGTCAGCCCGCGGTGCTGTTGCAGGAACAGGCTGATCACGAATGGCAGCCCGTAGTAGCCGACCATGAACGCGAACCCGGTGACCACCGGGATCACCACGGTGCGCGAACCGAACAACCCCCGTGGCAACATCGGATGCATCACCCGGCGTTGAGCGATGACGAACCCGGCCAGCGCGGCCGCAGCGAGTGCGAATGCCGCGAGCACTGTGGCTGAGCCGAACCCGTGAGCACCGGCCTCGATCGCGGCGAGCGTCAGCGCGCTCATGGCGACGAGACCGGTGAGCTGCCCGATCGGATCGAACGGCACCAGCCGCCGGGGGCTGGGCTGAGTCCGAGCGGCCAGCCACAAGGCCACCGCGCCGGCAGGCAGGTTGAGGAAGAAGATCAGCCGCCAGTCGACCATGGTCAGCACGCCGCCAAGGACCGGACCTGCCGAGGAGGCCACCGCACCGCCCATCGCCCACAGCGCGAGCGCCCGCGCCCGCGCCGCCGGATCCGGGAACCCCTGGCGGATCAGTGCCATCGACGCCGGCATCATCGCCGCAGCCGCCGCGCCTTGCATGAATCGTGCACCGACCAGGGCAGGCAGGGTCGGGGCGAGACCACAGGCGATCGAAGCCAGCACGAACGCTGCCGTTCCGATCGAGAACGCGCGGCGGGCACCGACGCGGTCGCTTACCGATCCAGCTGTCAGCAGCAATGCGGCAAACATCAGCGTATAGCCGTCCACCACCCACTGCAGTCCGGCCACGCCGCCACCCAGGTCGGTGCGGATCGACGGCAGCGTCACGTTCACCACGACCGCGTCCAGGGTGACGACGAAGAACCCGAGCACCGCCGCAGCAAGCGCCGACCGTGCATGACGATCACCGAAAACCGGGTCGGGTACGCGAGCGTCCGCGTGGATCAACGGCGGCTGTGCTGGGGTGCGGGAGATGGTCACGACATCCAGGAAACCGCTGTTGCCACGCGGGTGGGAGGTCGCGTTATGGGGGGTAGTGATTCGACCTCCCTTTCTGTCGCGTCGCTCGTAGCGTGGGTGGGGTGGACAACCGAGCCGAGATCAGAGACTTCCTGGCGACACGGCGGGCCAAGCTCACCCCCGAACAGGTCGGGCTCCCCGCCGGTGGGCGGCGTCGCGTACCTGGGCTGCGCCGCGAAGAGGTCGCTGTGCTCGCCGGGGTCAGCACCGACTGGTACATCCGCCTGGAAAAGGGGCACATCAGTGGAGTATCCGACGATGTCCTATACGCGGTCGCCCGCGCGCTGCAACTCACCGACGCCGAACGCGAGCACCTGTTCAACCTCGCCCGCACGGCCAAACCCGCACGAACACCTCGCCGCCGCGGCAAATCCCAGATCCCGGCCAGCGTGCAACGGGTCCTGGACTCCATGACCGGCGCCGCCGCATTCGTGCGCAACGGCCGCCTCGACATCCTGGCCAACAACCAGCTCGGGCGGGCGCTCTACTCACCGGTACTCGACAACCCCGCCCACCGCGCCAACATCGCCCGTTTCGACTTCCTCGACCCGCGCGCCAGCGACTACTACCCCGATTACGACGGCGCACTCGCGGTCGCGGTCGCGCTGCTACGCACCGAGACCGGTCGCAACCCAGACGATCCGGAGCTCACCGCATTGATCGGTGAGTTGGCTACCCACAGCGAGGCCTTCCGCACCCGTTGGGCCGCCCACGATGTGCGCCTGCACCGCGGCGGTATCAAGACCTTCCACCACCCCGTCGTCGGATATCTCGAACTCGCCTACGACTCCATGGAACTCGTCGCCGCACCCGGTCTCATCCTCACCGCCTACACCGCCGAACCGGCCAGCCCGTCGGCGGACGCGCTCGCCCTGCTCGCGACCTGGGCCGCCACCGAACGCACCGCCTCCCACACCGACGCGGACAGCGACGCCACCAGCCAGTCACCCAATTGACCCTAGCCACAGCGCTGCAACACAACCCGACAAGGAGCCGAATCGTGGAACTGACCACGCCCACCCCCACCGTCAAAGGCCCTGAGAAGAATTTCACCGGCGACGTCTACGTCAACCCCATCAAGAAACCCGCCGAACCGTCGCGGCTCATCGCCAGTATCGTGCGGTTCACCCCGGGCGCCCGTACCAACTGGCACTCCCACGCCCTGGGCCAAACCCTGTACTGCACCGACGGTGCCGGACTCGTGGTCAATCGCGACGGCACCGTCATCCGCCTCACCCCTGGCGACACCGTGTGGACCCCACCCGGCGAAGAACACTGGCACGGCGCCGGCATCGACTGCATGATGAGCCACATCGCCATGCTCGAAGGCACCGACACCGGCGACGGCGCCACCTGGCTCGAACCCGTCACCGACGAGCAATACAAACAAGCCAACCAGAACTCATAACCGTACGCCTCGGGAACGCGCCACCTCCGGGGAGAACGAGATGTCGCCATCACCGAGTGGATCACCGGAAAGTACGCCGGCACAGTGTTCCTCGGCGTCGAGGTCAACGACCGATGTGGTCCAGGGAAGTGGACGCTGACCCGATGATCTCCCACACGTCGGTCCAGGCCGAGCGTGACAAGACTCGCGCAAGGAGCAGCTCGCCGCGATCCGCGCAGAACTCGACCGCATCGCCGCCACCCGCACCGTAACCGGAGAACCCGAAAGCGGAGGCGAGCAATGCTTCGACGAACCGCACCGCAACGCCGAATGCGCACTGCGCGACCGCCCCAGCCTGGGGCGATCGCGCATACAGCACCCGAGCGCCGGGCGGTCGTCATCGATACCGCAGCAACCACCGACGCCTACTCCAGAGGAGCATACGAGTCGGGCTATTTGTCGCCGGATGCGTTGGCCGCGGGGAATAGTCGCTCGACTGCACCGACGATGGCCGCGCGGCGGGCGGCCAGGAACTCGGCGCGTTCGGCTGCGGGGCCGGCGGAGTCGGCGAGGTCGGGTTGGTCGACCCACGCGGTAGCGAGCTGGTTCACGAACACCAGAATGTCGATGGGATCCCACGCCGGGTCGAGGTGACCGTCACGTTGCGCGCGACGGAGCTGCTCGGTCTTGCGGGCCATCGCCACCCGCGTGGGATCGCCCGGCCCACCACCACCGAATTCGAGCTGTCCCCACTTCATGAGGCGATGGTTGTCGGGATGGGCGAGGAAGTAGTCGTGGATCTGCCCGGCAAAGCCGGGCAGATCAGCGGGATCCATCTGAGTCGCTTCCTCGATCGCGGCCAACTCCTCGGCCGCGATGTGCTGGTAGAGATTCTCTTTGCTGCGGAAATACGCGTAGACGCGTTCCTTGCTGGTCTTGGCGGTCTTCGCGATCCGATCCACCCGCGCGCCCGCGATCCCGTACCGGGCGAACTCGGCTTTCGCGGCGCCAGCAATGCGGTCACGAGTCGAGTCGACAGCAACTGAGGGCGACATCCACCCACCTTATCAGACCGAACCGTTCGGTTCGACTACGGAAGAATATTGACGTACGGTCAAACTGCACGGTTCGGATCGATCAGGAGTATTCATGTAGTCCGGAACCTTCCGGAACTGAGATACGTTGAAGCCGTTGCCTTTTCAACACGCCACGCTGAACTACAGCCAACCCTGCGGCCCGTCACCCAGCAGTCGGGAGCAACAGAGACAATCCACCGCTTGCGAATAAGCGTTAGTGTCTTTTTCGCGTGGGCGAGGTCGTGGCGTGGCAACACCCGGCGCACCGGACCCGGAACCGGCCGAAAACAGTGTTCACGCTTGCGGACCGCGTCGCGATCCGGATACGCCACCAGTCCTGGCGCATTTCGCCCTTGCACGCCGATACCTGCACCCTCGATGGTGCCGTGCGGCTGACATACACTCCGCATCGCTGCCGAGCCCGGGCGAACACACCAGGCAGATTATGACGTTGGCCTGGCTCCACGCCCGAACCATGTGGCTCTATGCGTTCGGGCTCCACCGCAACAACGGTCGCGAGCTCTACCTGAGCGCAACGGTGGCTCGATCGACGAACCACCGTGCATCGAACGCATCGGATCTCAGAGTCTGGGGTTTGCCCCCGCCGCAACGGTGAGCAACTGGCCCGAGACGTTGCGCGACTCTTCCGATGCCAGATAGAGAACCGCGTTCGCGATGTCCTCGCCCGTATTGAACCGACCGAGCGTGCCACCGGTCTCGTACATCGTCTCGAAGGTGGGCGCGTCCCAATCACCGGTGTTGTGTTCGTTCGTCTGAGTGCCGCCAGGCGCGACCGCGTTGACGTTGATGTTGTACGGGCCGAGCTGAATGGCGCATGAGCGTGTGAACGACACCACCGCCGCCTTCGCCGCCGAGTAGTGCGCGTGCATGGGCTCTCCGGCCCAGGAGTTCGAGGCGATGTTGACGATCTTGCCCGCCTTGCGCTCCATCATTGCCGGTAGCACCAGTTGAGTGCAGTGAAACGTCGCGCGCATGTTGATGCCCCACGAGAACTCGAAGTCCTCCTCGCTGATCTCCCAAACGGGGTTCACGACCGGCCCGCGCACACCGCCCACGACGTTGACGAGCACGTCGATGCGGCCCCAACGGTCGAGCGCGGCGTTGATGAATTCCTCGGCACCGGAGCGGCGTGTCACGTTCGTCGTCACCGCGAACACGTCACCACCGAGCGGCGCGATCTGCTCCTGCCATCGGTCGGTCGCGCCCGCGACCCGGTCGTTGAGCGCGATGTCGGCGCCCTCTTGCGCAAGTCGAAGGGCGATCGCCCCGCCCATGCCACCGCCGGAGCCGGTTACGACAGCACGGACTCCCTGCAAACGGCCAGACCGGGTGGGCGCAGGCCGAGAAGCGTGTGAAGTGGACAAGGTGGCTCCTCCGTAGCGTATTCAATCAGTCATTCAATCGCATGTATAGCACAGCGAGCAGCTAATCATTAAATTATTTAGATAGGTTTCCGATTTCACGATAGTTGCCACACTCGAGCGGTATGCAACTCGGGTCTACGACATATCGGAGTCATTGTCCTGCGCCGGAAACTTACGGATCATGCGGTTGGCTCCAGTTCCGAAGTCACTGCGCCAACCAATGTTGGCGCCAGGCGTGGCGATGCGAAGAGGGATGAAGCGGGCACATCGGCGAGGGCAACAAGAGCGGCCGGCCGGGCCGCCCGGATAACCAGCGCTGGCCAGGGCGTCGGCCGTGGCGTCGCGTTGGCGATGGCCACGAGGTAGCGCTGCCGGCCTCGGCAGGCCGGACACTCGGACAAGGTCGCCCAGGGTGGCTGACGAGTTGGGCGCGTTCGGAGCCGAAGCAATCGCTATCCAGTGTGACGTCACCGAACGCGCCGATGGATGACGGGGTCGCCACGATTGTGGCCGAGGCCGGCGGGATGCACGTCCTCGTCAACTACGCGCAGGCGATGACACCGCACGATCATTCTCTGGGGACCTGGGATACCCGCAGAAGATCGACCTGGACGGCATCGCGGATCGGCCTTGGCTATCAGTCGGGTCCCGATACGCGAAAGGCCCGCGCGAACTGGAACGCGATTGTCTGATGCTCACAGAGTTCTACGGGCGCCGCGGGCGCTTCGAATCAGAGCCTGGACGACCATCGCTCAGCTCAGCGCGCGAGGCGTCTGGCGAGCCGCCGCCGTTGGAGATCGGCGGGACACCGTGTCGCACGCGGGAACCGAACTTGCTATCACCAGCCACTGCGCGCCCTGACGTCCTGCATTCGGCCGAGGGCCCGGAACAGACCTGGACCCACACCGGCCGCTGCGACTCAGGTTCTCGAGGGCCGAAGACTTTCTTGGCAAGGACGGCGGGGGCCCGGGCCCGAGGGCGATCGCCCCCAGACCCGGGCGGACCTAACGGCAGTACGGCATCCGCTTCCACGCGCAATGTGGCGTGGAACTCCATGCTCGGCCGTTGCCGCCTGCGAGCGCCCGACTACCGATGGGCAAGGACCCGCTCGTGCCCCTGTCCTGCGCACGCTGAAGCAGCGCGGAGATGTCGCGACCACCGGCTATGCGGCGACCGGCCCCGCTTGACGGATTGAGTCGGCGCGACGTGGGACGCCATGGATGTCCCACGAATCCGCGCGTGCCACACGCTTACTTGTCGGCAGGCAGGACGGTCGGCGGGAGAGGGTGCCGATACAGGCGCGCAGCATTCTCGCAGCACATTGCGCGCAGCTCCGCCGCCGGGATATCGCCCCACACCTGTCCGATCAAGTCCTGGGTGTCGGGCCAGGTGCCATCACCATGCGGGTAGTCCGTCTCGAGCATGATGTTCTCCACGCCGATGGCGTGCCGCGTGTTGATGGTCGACGGGTCGTCGAGGGTGCAGAACCAGAAATTGCGCCTGAGCACATCCGCAGGCCGTTCGTCCCAGCCGCGGCCGTAGCCCGAGCGGTCGACGAGGTTGTCGAGCCGATCGAGCAGCATCGCAACCCACCCGATGCCGCCCTCGGACATCGCGACCTTCAGCGTCGGATAGCGCAGTGGATAGCCCGACCACAGCCACTCAGCGCAGGCGGACAGCGAGAGCTGCCCGAAGAGCGTGGATCCCAACTGCAAGTTCGGCGCGTCGGCCGGCCCTTCATATCCGCCAGACGATCCGACGTGGAGGGAGATCACGGTGTCCGTCTCGACACATGCCTCGATGATCGGATCCCAGTAGCCACTGAACAGCGATGGGAAGCCGATGTGATGCGGACGCTCCGGGAGCGTCACCGAGCGGAAACCGCGCTCGGCGTTACGGCGGATCTCGGCCGCCCCGATCTCCGGATCACTGAGATAGGTGAGGCCCAGCGGGATGATCCGATCCGGGTGCGGCTGCCACCACTCGTCGTGCACCCAGTCGTTCCAGGCCTGGGTCACCGCAAGACCGAGCTCGGGATCCGAGGCGCGGGAGAAGACCCGCCCGCAGAAGCCGGTGATCTGAGACGGGAAGTTCAGGGAGGCCCACACCCCGTTGATGTCCATGTCATGAACGCGGGCGTTCACGTCGTAGCAAGCCGGCCTCATGTGGTCGAATCGAGCTGGCTCCATATCTTCTTCCATCGGCTTGCGCCCCGCGATCGCAGCCATGCCGATCTGTGAGAATCGCTGGCCGTCGAACTCCCACTCCTGCGCACCCTCGTCGGTCGTGACGACACGAGGCGCGAGTGCCTGAAGCTTCGCAGGAAGACGCCCTTCGAACATGTCGGGAGGCTCGACCAGATGGTCGTCAACCGAAATGACCGTGTATCGGACTTCCCGAGGCTCAGGCTCCGGGAGAAACAAGTCATCGTGCGATAGAACGTTGCTCGTCACGACTACCCTTTCTGTAAATAGTGCAACCAGTTTAACCATTGTGCCCCATTCGCCAGTTGCACGCCAGCCCCGCTGAACCGACTCCGGCGAGCCGCGGACATCGTGCACCTCCGTCGACCGGGTTGGTCGGGTTGGTCGAGGCGTCCCGCCGCTCCGGTGTCGCCACTGTCCGTTTCTGCGGGACGCTTGCCGCACCCGGCGTGTCGCGATGCCAGCTGCGCCGCCCCCTTTCCGACGGCCCGCCCTCCCTGTAACCAGCTGACTCTCCGGTGCTCATCGTGGCCTGCCGGCTGGACATCCGGTGTAGATGTCCTCGTGACACGTGCGTCAACCGACGAGGGGTCTTGCGACCGCGGGCCGCCATCTGCCTGCGCAGCAACCCGTCTCGATATCTCCCATCTGCTCGGCCCGCCCAGCGCGTTGCCACAACCGCATATAGGCCGATGCGGTCTTCGCGGGGTGCCCCAGATATAAGCGGTAGCCCGGGCCTGCTCGATAATCGGTTGAGGCGATTCAGGTAGATATTCTATAGGATTGACGAGCGAGTGCCTTCCACGCAGTCGGCAATGGTCGCCGTCCGGGTTCGGCTCCGTCGGCATCCGAGGTGTGTTCGCGGATCGGGATGTGGTGATGGATCGCGACTTTCCTGGCCCCGACGACGTCATCGACGACCGCAGGACTCACGACGAACATACCGCCGCCGAAACCCTCCGGCGAGAAGATTGACAGAAAACTGCAGCCGATGATTCATTCCGTCGACTCGCCGCTCGATAGCCCGGAGTTCCACAGGGTCGGGAGTACAGGGACCGAGCTGCCATCGCGAAGAACGCCAGAACCGCAGCCGACCTTTCCGACTCAGCTCGTCGGTCGCGCCCAGAGGATAGTTCGTACGTCGGCAGCGGGAACCCGCTTGCGAACGCGACATCCGTATCCGAAACGAATGCCGATTGCCCTCCACGTACGAGAAACGTTGGCGCAACGATTCGTCCGAGGTCGTCCCACAGCGGGCTGTAGTCGGTCCCGCCGGCGAGGACGTCGTAGCGCCATTCCCATCTACCGTCCGCCCTCCGTCTGGAGTTGCGGAGCACGATCCAGGGCCTACCGAGCGATCTCATCTCACAACTGCCGGCGACGTTTGCGCAAACCCTCCATCTGCCGACCGGGCGAGTCGGCCTCAGGGCAGAGCGGTAGATGAATCCAAGGACGTCACAAAACCTGACGGCGTATGCCAATTCCCGCATGCCGCGCCACCCACCGGGACACCGCAACAACTCCGGTCACCCGCCCGCGCCGCCGGAACATCTGGGGCCGCTTCCGACATCAGACAACTACGCCACACCTGATCCGGACATATGACCAAACCCACACCGGAGAACTTGACCAGAAGACGGTTGTACGCTACTCGACCATGAGGTAAATTCAGTCAACTCATTGCACAATTTATTTAACGGAGGTCATCCGTGAACCCAGGACAGAGCGGTCCTGATCGACGGAGAGCATTACGACGCACCCCGCCCGATCCCGTAACTCTGCAGCGAAACCTGCGCACACACTCAGCGCATCGAGACCGGGATTGCTGAAGCCATAAGCGCGGCGTCGTCTACACCCCCGCAATCACGATCACCGCCACCTACCAGCTTCAGGCGAATTCAAACCTTTCGATCGCGGTAAGCCTTCCAGCCCAACGCCCATCAACTGCATCCGCCTAGAACAAATTAGAAACATCTGTGTTTCAGTTTGCAATTGGATTCGGTACAACCAAGGAAAGAGCAATACCTATGCATCAACTGACTCGGGCGACCGCCATCGCCGCGCTTGCCATCACGGCCACGATGACAGCAGGCGGAGCAGCCATGGCCGACGCCGATAGCCCGAACGCAGCCGCCGCCACCCCGGCTCCGGCCGTTACGCCTGTGGACCCGGGTGCCGAATACCTGAACGCAATCAACGCGGTCACCGGCGCATTCGCCCTCGATTCCACCTCCGGCCGCCTGATCGGAACGGCGGCGGGCGTCATCATCGGTTGCCCTCTCGGAGCAGTGACCGGCGGCTCGCTGACCATCGCGATGCCCGTGCTCACGCCGGTCGGCATCGTCGGCGGATGCATCATCGGCGGGAGCGCGCTCGGATTCCTGGGCGGCACTGTCGGATCACTCGTCACCGGTTCCGGACCGGCCGCGAACGCGATGAATCAGCAATACAACTCGCTGCGCTCCAAAGGCCTTATCGCACAAGAAGTCCCCGCCAGCGACACGGCCCAGTAACCCACCCGGTCCACCCAGTCCTTAGTCGGACTCGTTCAAGAAAAGGAAAGCAGATGAGGATCCAATCTCAGGGTGTTGCCGTAACAGCGCTGTCTGCAATGATTTTGGGCATCGCCGCAGGAACTGCGAATGCCCAGGAAACCGCCATCACGGCCGACAATACGCAGACACAGCCTGCCGCACCTGCCTCGGCTCCCGTTGCCCAACCGATCGATCTGAACTCGGATCTCAACCAGTCTCTCGAGGCCGCGAACATGAGTATGGGCCCCGTCTCCGCGGTGGGCGCGGCGGCCGGCTCGGTCATCGGCGTGGTTCTCGGCTGCCCGTTCGGCATCGCCACTGGCGGCACCTTGCTGACAGTGGCCTCGGCGGGTGTCCTGACCGTTCCCGCCATTGCGGCGGGATGCATCGTCGGCGCAGTTGCGGGAGGCGGACTCGGCGCCATGATCGGCGGCTCGGCGGCAGGGCTTCCTGTCGGCCTCGCCGCGGGGATTCAGAAATACAACCAACTCCAGGCTCAGCATGCTGCGGATGCACAAAAGGTCGGTAACGACCCAAGTCCGGCACCCGCAAACAGCTGATAGTCGACAAATCGGCAGCATTTCTCCATCGTCCGCAGCCGGTTCGCGCGAATAGCTGACGACGGATTCGACGAGGGCCCGATGCCCTGCAGGGTTACCTGCTCCAGCATCGGTCATCTCGTCTGACACACCTTCCGTCGTGCCGACCAGCCAAGGGGTGACGGCCCCAAAATTGCCTCACCCCTTGGCATGTCGGCTTTCGGAACTGCAGATAGGCGCGCGAACGCCTGTCGGTCCCGCGCCGAGCGATCATCGACCAGCGCCAACCATGGCATCGCTCGTCGCCTGCCCTCGCCACCACCCGGCGCCTCCTGTTCCTACATCGGCAACCCAGGGCGCCGCGCCGGCAGGCTGTGTTTCCCGTTCTCACTCGGTGTCGTCATCTATAGATCTACAAACGTGATGCGGCGGGCCCGTTCCGCTTCTTCCCGTTCATTGTCCTCGCGGTCCTCGTCGTCGTGGCGGCCGTGCCCGGCCCCTCGCCGACCGCGTGCGGCGAGGATCAGCGACCGTGGTGAACAAAAAGATGACACGCATCGTCGGCCGCCAGATCACCCCGCACCTCGGTGATCTGAAGCCAGATCACGCACAGTATCGCCGATACGACCTCCGCGAGCGCCGACATTCTCGCGCTGCCGGAACTGGCCACCAGCGGATACGCCTTCCAGTCCGAGCCTGAAGTGATCGTTCACCAGTCGGTCCAGTGCACCGTACTTTTCGGCAGTGGCCCAGAACGTCTACTCGGTGTGATCACGATCCGTGACACGGCATCGCGATGGCCTTTTCGTCGAGTGCGGTGATTTCGTTCGCGACCTTCGTGCAATTGGCGAGAGTACGGCCGGCTACGGCAACCGAAGCGCGCTCACCTGGCTGGGCCAACGCGACCCCAGCCGATCTCCCGACCGGCATCGGTGACCAAGACTGGCTTGCCTCCAAAGCGTTCGGAGCGGACGTCTTTTTCGTGGAATCCACCATGGAACCTTTCAATCTGCCAGCCCGCCCCAGGACAGGTCGCCCACGCCCACGACCAGGTAGTCAGCGGCGCCGAGGGTTGACGGCCAGTATGATTAGATAGATAATTTATCTTTATGAAAATCGAAGTGGTTACTCAGAAACCCATGGGCCTCGGAAGCATCGGCGACGATCTCGTGGACTCGAGAGGATGGAAGTGGCGAACCTCGCCGGTCCCCGGTATTTGCGACCGCTGCTCGCAGCCATTCCCATCGGGAACCGTGGTGTCCAACGACAGCGCCGGGCTGCGGGCCGCGTGCTGCGCAGAGGAGCCACGAATGCGTCGGATCAGCAGGAGAACCGCGCGCTGGCGGTAGCGCGCCCAGCGCGGTTTCGACAGGAGCCACCGCCGCACTCGGCATCGCGCACCACTCATCGGATGACCACGTCGGATTGCCCCCATCGTCGGCTATCCTTCCGAGGTCGGCTGGTCGGGCGCCGCCGACCGAGCGGGAAAGCCCAGCATTGTGCAGCGGGGGTCGGCCACTCGCATTTCCGCCAGATCGGTAGGGCACCGGGTCATGCGCGTAAAGGCGTGCGAGTGTCCCGGTGACAACGAACCGGTCCCGGGAATGCAGCGCCTCGGTCACCTTGGCGCGATCGACGACTGAGTGCTCAGGCGACATGCGATCCCGGCCCGCCTTGTTACTTACACTGTAATGAAAAAGGGGGGCATTCTGTATAGCGACATCGAAGGAAGCCTTGGGAGGGCGCCATGAAATCAACAGCCAGCTGCACGACTCTCACCCGCGAGCAGCGCGCGAATTACCTCGCAAGTCTGAATGCACAGAGCTTACCCGCACTGATGCGATCCACCTGGACCTGGGATGATCGCGCGCTGCGCCGCCGCTCGAGCGAACTGCTCACCGGCCTCACCGCGGTCCGCGAACTACAGTCCGGCAGGGTCGAATGTCCCCGGCCCGTCCTCGAAGCGGCAGAAGCGCGGGTTTTGGCGGCGGCGGGCGAATTCGTGGCCGAAGTGCTGGGTACCCAGCTGCTCGCAGATGCGGGCAATGCCTTCCGCGAAGATCTTCTTCCCCTCGTTCGCGCGACCGGCGAACTTACCGCGGAAGCCGCCAGAGCTCTGGACGCACTCGCGGTCGACGTCACTGGGCACGTGATCGAACGCAACGAGGCACTGACGAGCATCCTCCCCGAAGAACAATGGGAGGAGAACGCATTCGGTCCGGATGCGACGGGGTTGGCTCGGGTGGCCTACTCGGCCGGATACACCCTGTCCCGTACCGACTATTTCGCCGCGGCAGGGCTCGGCGCGCAGGCTTTCGACGTCGCGGGTTCACCGACCAGTGACAGCGTCGATCTGCGCCACTGCACTCTTGCCGCGGCCGAGAAAACCGGTTCTTGGGATCCGGCTCTAGTCCGGGCCCGTGCGAAGTCGACCGACTCCGGCTGGCAGATCACCGGCGAGAAATGGTACGTACCCGGCGCGGCGACAGCGACGAAGATCTTCGTCGTGGCCCGCAATATCGGCGGCCCGTCGCTGTACCTGGTCGACCGAAACGCACCGGGCGTCACCATCGAGCCCCTGGATTCGCTCGACGAGGTGCACCCCCTCGTGCGCATGGTTTTCGAGGCGACCCCGGCGGTCCTCATCGGACGCGAGGGCGCAGCCGGGCGCATCATGAACCGCACGATCGACCGTGCCACGACGGCTCTCGCCGCCGAGCAGATGGGTATCGTCGACCGAGCGCTCGAGTGCCTGTCGAAGGCCCTCCCCTCTGCCAGCGACAACGAGTCGTGGCGGGGGTATACGAAAAAGCTCGCCGACCTCGAGGTGACGCGGGCAGGCGCGACCGCGCTCTGGTATCGGGCGGTGCGGCTGCAAGGTGGAGACGATCTCGATGCCGCCGCGGCGGCCGCGGCTATGGCGCACATCGGCTGCTCGAACGCGGTCCGGCAGGTGGCGATGCGACTCACCTCGGTGGCCGACGACCTCGACGCCGCGGATGTAGACGCCATCGCGACGCGGTCCCGCAGCACCGACCTGCTGTTCGGCGGCCCGGCACTGGCCCATGAGCGACTACTCGAACGACTCGGAATCTGATTTCGTGGGGCGATACAACAATCGACGCGGCACTCGCCCGGTCCGGTGGGCGGTTCGTAACCTGCGCCAATGGGATCGACCGAAACCTGCGTCGGCAGGCGACGGTGTCGCGAAGCCGCCCCGACGAAAGCTGGCCAGGAGCGCTGCAGGATCCGCCTCCGGGCGAATCTGGCCACGCCTCGAGGCTCCTTCGAAGACCGCACCGGCCCGCTGGCTGCAGGTGAGATCACGTTTGTCGGACGTGCACGTACGGCTCGAGCTCGTCACAATGCCGCCGTAACCGGCCCCGGCCGCCCGCTGCGGGTCGCCACCGTAACGGAGTGGTGGGCCCGCGTGGCCGTCCTTGGACTCTGACAGTCACCCCACGTCGCCACACCCTTGGCGCTCGCCGCCGCATAAACCGTCAGGTCGATCAGCCCCGCGTGAGCCGCGAATGGACGCAGTGGCAACGACTGATCCGCGCTCGGCCGACGGTCGGCTCCTGGGCCGCCATCCGCGCCCCGGCCAGCCGCAACGCGTTGCGCGCGCCGCGATCAGATAGAGCCCGAATGTCTTGCTGATACCCTCGAGGCTCGCGGGGTCCGATCGCGCTTCACCACTCGTTCGCGAATCCCCAGCCGCTGTGCGCGATCCCGACGTCACGCGGCGTGCCCATAACCGTCACTCGTCGAGCGAACCGTCACTCGTCGAGCACTGCGGTCACTAGTCCTACATCAGTCACTGTTTTCCATTCGGTGTCTGGTGTAGGGACCGGCTCAGCCGCCGGTCCACACCGGTTCGCGTTTCTGCGCGAAGGCTTCGGCACCTTCGCGCGCGTCCCGCGAGTCGAAAACCGGCTGGAGCAGCGTTCGCTGCCGTTCGAATGCCTCACTGGCGGACCAATCGGCCGACTCGACCAGGACCTGCTTCGTGGCGGCGACGGCGAGCGGTCCGTTGCGGCAGATACGTGCCGCGAGCTCGAGTGCGCTTTCGAGCGCCTGCCCCGGCTCCACCAGGCGATTGACCAGCCCGTACCGGTGACCGAGCTCCGCCGAGAAGGGATCCCCGGTCAATGCCAGTTCCATCGCGATCTGGTACGGGACGCGTCGTGGCATCCGGAGCAGGCCGCCCCCTCCGGCGACGAGGCCACGCTTGACCTCCGGCAGTCCGAACGCCGCAGTACGTGAGGCGACGATCAAGTCGGTCGCCAGTGCCAGTTCGGTACCTCCGGCCAGCGCAAATCCCTCGACCGCGGAGATCACAGGTTTGCGCGGCGGCGCCTCCGTGAAGCCGAGGCCGCGACCTTCGATCCCGATGTCCTCGCCGGCGAGGAAAGCCTTGAGGTCCATACCAGCACAGAAGTTCTCGCCCGCGCCGGTAAGGACGCCGACCGACAGATCGGCGCTATTGTCGAGCCGATCCATCGCCTCGGCCAGGCCCCGGCTGACCTCACCGTTGATCGCATTGCGGGCCGAGGGCCGGTTGATCGTGACGACGAGGATACGATCGCGCTGCTCGACAAGGAGCGCGGGGGGTCGGGATTGATCAGACACGATCCGGCCTTCCTTGGTGCGATGGCAGGACCTCAGCGGCCCTCGAGTAATTCATCTAATACGAGGTGCGGGTAGATATGGCTCCTCCGCGTACCGACGCGGAGATGCTCGCAATCAGAGCCGCTCGTAGATCGTCGCGTTGGCGGTGCCGCCGCCCTCACACATCGTTTGCAGGCCGTACCGCTTACCTGTGCGGAGCAGGTAGTGGATGAGCGTCGTCGCAAGCCGAGCACCGGAGCATCCGAGCGGATGTCCCAAGGCGATGGCACCGCCCATCGGGTTCAGCTTCGCCTCGTCGGCGCCGGTCTCGATCAGCCACGCCAGCGGCACAGAGGCGAAGGCCTCGTTGACCTCGAACGCATCGATATCGTCGATCGTCAGCCCAGATTTCCGAAGCGCGAGTGCGGTCGCCGGAATGGGGCCGGTGAGCATCTTGACCGGGTCGTCGCCGGTCACCACCGCAGTGTGCACCCGGGCGAGTGGGGTCAGACCCAGACGTGCCGCATTCTCCGAGGTGGTGATGAGCACGCCGGCGGCACCGTCCGAGATTTGCGAGGCATTGCCGGCACTGATCCGCCCGCCCTCTTTGAATGGCGTCCTGAGGCTGGCGAGCTTGTCGACGGTCGAACCGCGGCGGATCCCCTCGTCCGACTTCACGGTAGCGGCCGGGGTTGCAACCGGGATGATCTCGGCGTCGAAATGACCGGCGTCCTGGGCCGCGGCCGCCAGCTCATGCGAGCGGATGGCGTACTCGTCCATTCGGGTCCGCGACAGCTTCCACTCATCGGCGATCTTCTCGGCACCGTATCCTTGGTTGAACGCACCACCGAAACCGGGGTCGGTCAACTCGCTCGCATATCGGGCGACCGCGGGCCCACCCATCTCGCCGGTGCCTGGGACATTGGCCGAACTCATGGGCACCGCCGACATCATCTCGACACCACCGGCTACCACCACATCGGCCTGGCCGGAAATGACGGCGGCAGCCGCAGTGGAGATCGCCTGCTGCGACGAACCGCATTGGCGGTCGACCGTGAAACCGGGCACCGATTCGGGCCATCCGGCGCCGAGAACCGCCATGCGGCCGACATTGCCGGACTGCTGGCCGACACTCAGCACATTTCCCCAGTGCACATCGTCGACAACAGCCGGGTCGAGGCCGGTTCGCTCGGCGATCGCGGTCAGCACCAGAGCGGACAACTCGACGGCGTGCACGTCGGCGAGCCCACCACCCCGTTTGCCGATCGGTGTACGCAAGGCCTCGACGATCACAGCATCACGCATCTGGAGTCCTCTCGTGTCGACCATCGCCCGGCCCAGCTCATCGCCGCCAGACGAATATCATTATTAACTAACTAATTACACGATACAGTGCGGCGATGGCAATGCTCACAGGTGGGCTCACCCTTCGGGTGCCATCGGAAGCTGCTGAGCCCATGGCGACTGCAGGTCGCCCCGGAAAGTTCGGCACACTGAAAGTTCGTCACACTTTTGTTTTAGTTAACTTATTATACTGTCCTTGGGGAGTTAAGGAGGGCACCCGGATGTACGTCGACCTGAAGCTGCCGCAGCCCCGACAGCGGCAAGGCCTGGCCGAGTTGGCGGAGGCGGGGCGGAGGGCGGAGCACCAGGGTTACGACGCACTGTGGAGCGCAGAGTCGGCAGGCGATCCGTTCCTGCCCCTGGTCCCAGCGGCACAGAGCACAGAGCATCTCCGGCTCGGCACCGCGGTCGCGGTCGCGTTCGCCCGCAACCCGATGTCGTTGGCGTACACCGCACATCACTTGCAGGTACTGAGCGGCGGCAGGCTGCTGCTCGGACTCGGCAGCCAGGTCAAACCGCATATCGAACGCCGTTTCGGAATGCCGTGGAGCAAACCCGCCGCACGCATGCATGAATTCATCGAGGCGCTGCGAGCGATCTGGACATGCTGGCAGACCGGCAGCGACCTGGATTTCCGCGGCGAGTTCTACTCCCACACGCTGATGCCCCCGTTTTTCGCGCCCGACCCAAGCCCGTGGGGGCTGCCCAAGATCTACTTGGCGGCCGTGGGCGGCCGAATGACCGAGGTGGCCGGCGCCGTGTGCGACGGGCTGTTGCCGCACCCGTTCACGACCGAACGGTTTCTGCGCGTACAGACGATTCCGATGCTCGAAAAAGGCCGCAGGAAGTCGGGGCGCGATCTCACCGACTTCTCCGTCAGCTTGTCCGGGCTGGTCGTAACCGGCGAGACCGAAGAGGATATGACCCGGGCCGCGGCGGGGGTGCGCCGACAGATCGCGTTCTACGGCAGCACGCCCGCCTACCAAGACGTCCTGAGCCTGCACGGGTGGGAAGATCTCGGCACCGAGCTCATAGCCAGGTCCAAAAGCGACGACGCCGATCGCTGGGAGCGGATGGGCGATCTCATCGACGACGAGATCCTGAACACCTTCGCGGTGGTGGCAGAACCCGACCGGCTCGGTGCGGCCGTGCACGCCCGATTCGGCGGCCTGGTCGAGCGCTTCAGCTTCTACGCACCCTACGACCATGATCCCGCCATCTGGCTCCCCGCGGTCGCTGAACTCAACGCATCATGACCGAGGATGATGGGACAGTCGGTACGATGATCATCGAACCACTGTGAGGTAGGTCATGACCGAACCCAAGGAATCGGCCACCGAGCCGCCTCCGATCGCCTCGTTACCCGCCGTCCTCGGCGCCCTACAGGACCCGGTGCGGCTGGAAATGGTGCGACGGCTGAGCAATGCGGGCACCGCCATTCGCTGCGGTGCCCTCTACGAGATGATCAACAAGTCCACCGCCACCCATCACTTCAAGATTCTGCGCGAAGCCGGTGTCATCGAGCGACTGACCATCGACGGACAGACCTGCCAGCGTCTGCGCTCCGAGGACCTCGACAATGCCCTGCCCGGCCTACTGCCCTCGATCGTCGAAGCAGCGAACCGCGCCCACAGCGACTGAGCTGACCAGCTGGTGTCGGCGGGCGTACCGTTGCGCTATCGATGGCCGACGCGACACCGGCGGCTACCTATTTCAGCTCTCGACCGATCGCCGTACCGCGGGTGGCACAGCGGCTGGCGAACTCGTGACCCACTGCCGCCGGGAACGATCGGTGATCGTTCCCGGCGGCCCGGCCCGATTCGGTAACGTCGCGCGGTCAGGCAACCTTCTCGAATACGGCGGCGATACCCTGACCACCACCGATGCACATCGTCTCGATCCCGTACCGGGCGTCACGGCGAACCATCTCGCGTACCAGGGTGGCAAGGATCCGGCCGCCGGTGGCACCGACGGGGTGTCCGAGTGAGATCCCGGAACCGTTCACGTTGAGGCGGTCGAAGTCCGCCGGTGTGAAGCCCCATTCACGGGTGCAGGCGAGCACCTGCGAGGCGAACGCCTCGTTGAGCTCGACCAGGTCGATCTCCCCGAGTTTCAGTCCTGCCGCCGCGAGCGCGCGCTGCACGGCGGGCACCGGCCCGATACCCATCGTCGCGGGTGCCACTCCGGCCACGCCCCAGGACACCAGGCGCGCGAGTGGCCGCAATCCCAATTCGGCCGCCTTGGCGGGATGGGTGACGACGCAGATGGCCGCGCCGTCGTTCTGACCGGACGAATTGCCCGCGGTCACCGTGGCAGCAGCGTCACCGGCACCGAGTACGGGCCGCAGCCGCGCGAGCTTCTCGACCGATGAGTCCGGCCGGATGTGCTCGTCGCGGTCGACGACGGTATCCGTCTTGCGGCCCGGCACCGTGACGGGCACGATCTCGTCCGCGAAGATCCCCGAGGCCTCCGCTTGCGCGGCGCGCCGATGACTGCCGACGGCGAACTCGTCCTGCTCCTGCCGCGATATGCGGTACTCCCGACGTAGGTTTTCCGCGGTCTCCAGCATTCCGCCTGGCACCGGGAAATTCACACCGCCTGCGGTCACGCGTCCCCGTGCGAGCGAGTCGTTCAACATCACGCCCGGCCCTGCCTTGGCACCCCAGCGCATCGATGTCGAGTAGAACGGTGCGCTGCTCATGGATTCGGCGCCTCCGGCGAGCACCACTTCGCTGGCACCGGAGGAGACCTGCGAAGCCGCGTAGAGCACCGCCTGCAGACCGGATCCGCACCGTCGGTCGATCTGCAATCCGGTGACGCTGACCGGCAGTCCTGCATTCAGCGCCGCCACCCGGCCGATCGCCGGCGCGTCCATCGAAGGGTAGCAATTGCCGAGCAGAACGTCCTCGATGGCCTCCGGCGGTATGCCGGTTCGGTCGATGATCGCCCGAATCACTATCGCCGCCAGTTCGTGAGCAGGCACGTCCTTCAGCGATCCGCCGAACCCACCGACCGGGGTTCGCAGCGGCTCGCAGATTACGGCGTCACGCACCGTCGATCCTCGATTCTCTTGGGTTGATTGACAGAATCACCGGGAAAAAATGGACACCGCGGACGCGCCTGGGGCGCCGTACAGATGGGTGTAGCCGGTCTTGGGTTCGCCGGGAACCTGCCGATCGCCTGCCCTGCCCTGCAACTGCAGCACGATCTCATAGACTTGCCGCAATCCCGACGCGCCGATCGGCTCACCATTGGCGATGAGCCCGCCGTCGGTGTTGACCGCAAGCCTGCCGGTGATCTCGGTTTCACCGTCGGCGAGCCACTGCTCCTGCTCACCGTCCTTGCAGAACCCGTTCTCCGCCATGTGGATCAGCTCCGATCCCGCGTCGGTGTCCTGCAACTGCGCGACACGGATCTCCTCCGGCGCCAACCCCGCCTCCTCGAAGGCCGCCCTCGAAGCATCGACCGTCGGGCTCGGCACGTGGTGCAGCGGCAGCGACGGGCTCTGCACCTCGAAGGCTCCGAAACGCCGACTGCGCAACACTGATGAGCGGAGATACACCGGCGTGGAAGTGAATCGGGAAGCCAGATCCGCCCGGCACAGCACGACTGCCGCCGCGCCCTCATCCGGACTGCAGTACATGTACTGGGTGAGCGGGTAATTGACCACGGGCGCGGCCAGAATCTGCTCGACGGACAACGGCTTGCGGCGCCACGCGTGCGGCGTGATCGAGCCGTTGCGCAGGTTCTTTGCCGCGATCCTGGCGAGCGCTTCCATGGAGACCCCATGGTCGTACAGGTACCGGGTGGCTTTCGTCCCGAAGAAATGAGTGGTCATGAACATACCGGTCTGGCCGTACCAGGACGGCAGCCCAGCCACGGAAGGGTCCGCGGCGAACGCGCCGCGCGGATGCTTGTCCATCCCGATCGCCATCGCCACGTCGGCCTCGCCATGCCGGATCGCCTGTGCGGCCATCTGCAGCGAGGTACCCCCTGTTGCGCAACCGTTGAACACACCACGTACCGGGATTCCGGTCAGCCCAAGCCAGCCCACGATCGCGTCCGGGTTGGACACTTCGTAGCTGCCGACATAGGCCGTCTGGACCTGCGACCACTCGGCGTTCGCGTCGGCCAGGGCAGCTCGCGCAGCCTCGGCGCCCATCAACAAAGCCTGCTTGTCGGCATGCCTGCCGAACGGATGCAGGCCCACACCTACGACAGCGACGTCGGTCATTCGGTTCCACCTCGAGTAGTGTCAGCAGGAGCGAAGGCGTATGTGAGCACCTCGGTGCCGTCGGCGCGAACGGTGTACGGCACGACCACAAGCTGCATCGTCTGGCCGATCCGCAAGCGCGCCGGGTCCGACTCCGTGATCCTGGCCTGGACCATCAGTTCCCCTGGCAGCTCGATATAGCCGAGTGCGTAGGGAACGAAGGTCTCGGCGGTGTCGTCGCCGTCGTAGGGCGGCGACGGAGGCCGGAACTGTTGCGTGGTGAAGCTCCACAGCGTTCCGCGATTGCCGAGCAGCCGTTCCGGCGCACCGGGTTCCGCTGGAAAGGAGATAACGCCGTCTCGCTCCGATCCGATCAGACGTGGTTCGTCGGAGGGCCAGGTGAAAACCCCCTCGGCGACAGGTACTCGCGTGGTCATGACGCCTAGAATAGCAATTGTTTACCTATTTATCTAGCCCGTTTGACCGTCACCCCTCGATAAATTTGGACATATATAGTGCAATATATTATCTATCGGGGCGGTCGGGGTCAGCACAATCCATCTCGGGTGGCCCGACGACCCACGCGAGGAGGCCCGCCCATGACCGCGTTCGATGCCGGTTCGCTGCTGTTGCGGCTGATCGCCGGATTGACCATGGCCGCACACGGTTACCAGAAACTCTTTTCCGGTGGACGGATCCCGGGCACCGCCCGGTGGTTCGACAGTATCGGGATGCGTCCGGGACGGTTGCACGCCGTGGTAGCGGCGAGCAGCGAAATCGGCGCCGGTCTGATGCTCGCTGTCGGCCTGCTCACACCGGTCGCCGGTGCCGGGTTCGTCGGGCTGATGCTCGTCGCAGCCTGGACGGTGCACCGTGCGAACGGGTTCTTCTCGGTCAACTCCGGATGGGAGTACAACCTCGTGCTCGCGGTCATCGGCATCGCTGTCAGCACCACCGGCGCTGGGGAGTGGTCACTCGACGGCGTCCTCGGACTCAGCGATCGGCTGTCCGGCCTGACCGGGTTCCTGATTTCGGCGGTCGGCGGACTGGTCGCCGGCGCAGCCCTGTTGATGATCTTCTTCCGGCCCACCTCGTCGGAGTCCCGGTGAACGGCACAGAAGACCCCTCAGGCCAGGGCCCCCTGACCGGCCTCACTGTGGTCAGCCTCGAACAGGCGGTTTCTGCACCAATGTGCACCAGGACGCTCGCCGACCTCGGCGCCAGGGTGATCAAGATCGAGAATCCGGCCGGGGGTGACTTTGCCCGCGACTACGACGACGTGGTCCACGGAATGGCGGCGCATTTCGTCTGGCTCAACCGCAACAAGGAGTCCGTAACGCTGAACCTCAAGTCGCCCAGCGGACTCGAGGTCATGCACCGACTATTGGCCGGGGCGGACGCATTCGTGACGAACCTCGCGCCAGGGGCGACCGCCCGGCTGGGACTGGACGCCGAGACCCTCGAACGCCGATATCCCCAGTTGGTGACCTGTGAGATCTCCGGGTACGGAGGTGGTGGCCCGCTCTCGGCCAAGCGCGCCTACGATCTGCTCGCGCAGGCCGAATCCGGTGCCTGCTCGATCACCGGGCTGCCCGGTGCCCCGGCCAAACCCGGGCCACCGGTAGCCGACGTCTGCACCGGCCTCTACGGCGTGATCTCCATTCTCGCGGCGCTCCACTCCCGGGGCCGCACCGGACACGGCGCAAAGATCGGAGTGAGCCTGTTCGACACCATGACCGAACTGATGGGCTACGCCCTGACATGGAGCCGTTATACCGGCGAAGACATGGAGCCGGTGGGAATGGGGTCTCCCTCGGTCGCGCCTTACAGCTCGTATCGCACAAGCGACGGCCAAGTGGTAGTGCTCGGCACCACCAACGATCGGGAGTGGCAGCGGCTGGCGAACGAACTCCTCGACCGTGCCGACCTGGCTACGGCCGAACAGTACCGACGCGGGCCCGGGCGGGTCGCCAACCGAGCGGAGCTGGACCGCGCGATCGGCCAGTGGTGCGCACGCCACACGCTCGCGCACATTCAGAAGGCCGCCGATGACGCCGGAATCGGCAACGCTCGCTACAACACCACCACCGATGTCGTCGGCCATCCACATCTGGCCGCCCGGGAAAGATGGCAGGAGGTGGACTCACCTGCAGGCCGCGTGAGCACCCTGCTGCCGCCCCCGGATATCAGCGGGCACCCGCCGATCCTGGGCCCGATCCCCGCCCTCGGCGAGCACACCGATACCGTCCTTCGCGACCTCGGCCTCGACGAAGAAGCCATCCAGGGTTTGCGCTCCGAGGGAGCTATCGGCGATGCCTACATCGGTCGTGTCAGCTGATAGTGCTCGTCCACGTACCACTCGGCTCGGCCTGACGTTGCCTGTCCGACACCGGACACGGCGATTCTTGCCAAGAGTGCCTCGAGCTCGAGACCTCCAGTTCGAGAACCACCATCAGAAATGGAGCGGCGCCAAGTGAGCACGCTCAGGGAACGCAACCGTATTCGCGCCCGCAACGACATCATCACGGCCGCACTCGCGTTGTTCGAGCAGCAGGGGTACGACGCGACCACCGTCGAGCAGATCGCCCGGGCCGCGGGCTTGTCCAGTGCGACGGTGTTCCGGCACTTCCCGAGCAAGGAGGACGTCCTTTTCGGCGAAGAGGACGATTCCGCCAGGGCAATGGCGGAATGCGTGGCGGCTCGGCGGGATCCCGCGGTCGACGTCGCCGCACTCGCCGAACCAGTGGTGAAGTTTGCTGTCGAACTCCAGGATGAGCGCACACACAGGCTGACCAGACTGGTTATGACCACCCGATCGCTCGAGGCCCGTAGCCTGCGCATGCGGTTGCGATGGGAGCGCGAGATCGCCCGCACGCTCGCCGCTGAAGAAGGCGACGCCGCGCCGACCCTTCGACACACGCTGATCGCATCGATCGCGATCTGTTGCCTCAGCGCGGCGTTTCGGTATTGGGACAGGTCCGACCCTTCTTCGAATCTCACCGATCTCGTCGAGTCGGCATTCGAACAACGGGTGTCATCGGACCGGGCACGCTGACGCGGTGCGCCGACGCCACGCCCAGCGTCGAGCCTGGACGCTTCCCCTGGGCGGCCGGGGATAGTGACCGGGCCCTTCAGGCCTCGGCTGAGCGAAGCCACGGAGCCCAATTGCCCAATTCGAGTAATTATGTTACCAATTCAGCATGGCCTTGAGCGTCGAGAGGTGCCGCCAATGCGACTGCGGCTCGAGTCGGACCTGGAGGATCTACACGCGGCAGACGACGGTGCCGAACGTACCGTCGGGCCGCTCGCGGAGAAGCTCGACCGGCCGCAGAGTTTCCCGCCCGAGTTGTGTGCCGCAGTGCGCGATATCAGGGTGACCAGGCTGCCCTTCGCTGAGGAACCCCTTCGCCGAGGAACCCCCTCGCCGAGGAACACAGTGGTGACGGGGGCACAGTCCGCGCCTACGTCGTCGCGACGCGCGAGGTCGCCCCGGCATTGCCCCATCGCGGCGCTCTACCCCGGCACGTTGATTCAGGTCGCCCTGACGCTGCTCGACCACGGCACAGCCGAACAGATCCTGCGGTACCGGTACTCGCCCGTGAATTGCTGACCGACGCCACCCGAGGAGGAATATCGCAATGACCACTTCCGCCCATCCACTCGACCTCACTGGGCATGTCGCACTCGTTACCGGAGGAAACTCCGGAATAGGGCTCGGCATGGCCGATGGTTTGGCGCGCGCCGGGGCCGACGTGTGCATCTGGGGCCGCAACCCGGACAAGAACAAGGCCGCCGTCGAGCAGTTGCTCGCGCACGGCGGTCGTGCCGTGGCATACGAGGTGGACATCGCCGATGAAGACGCCGTCGTCAGCGGGTTCATCAGACTCGTCGACGAGTTCGCCCGCCTCGACTCGTGCTTCGCCAACGCCGCCCTCGCCAACGCGATGACCAGTCCGCCCTACCTGCATTCCACACTGGACGAGTGGCGCAACCTCATGCGGGTCGACCTCGATGGCGCCTACCTCACCACTCGTGAGGCCGCCCGGCACATGAAAGCCCTCGGCAACGGCGGAAGCATCGTGCTCACCTCGAGCATCGCGGCACTGTTCGGATCACCGCGCGAAGAAGCCTATGCAGCCGCGAAAGCCGGCCTGCTCGCCCTTTCCCGCTCCCTGGCCGTCGAGTTCGGCCGACACGGTATCCGCGCCAACGCCGTACTGCCCGGATGGACTCGGTCCCCGATATTCGACGGGTGGCTACAGGACCCGGCGGTCAGCGACAAAATTCTCTCCCGGATCCCGTTGCGCCGCTGGGGAACCCCGGAGGACTGGGCCGGGATCGCAATCTACCTGGCCAGCTCGGCGTCGTCGTTCCACACGGGGGACGCCATCCGGCTCGACGGCGGATTCGGGGTGTTCTGATGGGCTCAGCCACAACCGGTTACGGCGTACTCCAGACGCGGGTCGAGGACGGTGTCCTCATATTGACACTCAACCGGCCGGACGCCCGCAACGCACTCTCCCCCGAACTGGTCGACGCGTTACATCGTGCACTGGACCAGTTCGTCGAGGACGACACCCAGCATTCGGCGGTGATCGCCGGAAACGGCCGGGCGTTCTGCGCCGGACTGGACCTCAAGGTCTATGCCGAGGCGAACGCCGACCGCAGCCAGGTCAGTTCGTTGATCCGGCGTATCGGCCTGTTGCCCAAGCCGGTGATCGGGGCAGTGAACGGGCCGGCTGTCGCCGGAGGTCTCGAAATGGCCCTCGGGTGCGACTGGCTCGTCGGTTCGCCGACGGCGATGTTCGCCGACACGCATGTCCGGATCGGCGCATTCCCCGGCGGCGGGATGACCGTCCGGCTGTCCCGCGCCGTCGGTGTGCGTACCGCCAAGGCCATGTCCCTGGGCGGGCTCCGGCTCGATGCCGACGCCGCCCTCCGAACGGGACTACTCTCCGAAATCGTCGATCCGGACCAGCTTGTCGCGCGCGCGACCGAACTCGCGGCGGTCGCCGCGGCCGCCGATCAGGATCTTGTGCACGGCATCCGCACTCTGATCGACCAGAACGCGGACCGCGCGCTGCCCGAAGCGCTCGCCTTCGAGGCGCAGGAACTGCAAACCTGGCGCACCCGTGGCCGAACGGGATGGACCGTCCGCAACGTGCTCCCGCCCGGCTGATCAGGAGCTTCCCAGTCGACCGGATCACGCCTGCCCGCATATCGATGCTGGCCGTGCCCGCTCGGCTCGCCGAGACGATAGCGCTTGGCGCGTAATTCGACGCTGCCGGGTTCCCGCTCCTGTACCTGCGGTCGGATCCCGTGTGACTGTGCCTGTCGCTCGCGACAGGCCACCCGCTCGATCACTCTTGCGACCTTAAGTAGAATACTAATTAAACTGATAGTGTTCTGGAGCGTCGAGCGGTTCTCCGTCTACCTACGCATGGACAGACGCAACCGATCCGCTGCGACACAGGGATCGGCCAGGCACAGTCCGCAGCAGTCCACCGGCGGATAACCCGAAGTAGCAAGCCGGAAATCCGGGCCACCGGGGTCGGTCACCACAGGAACAATCAGCTGGTGAAAGGAAAACCTGATGCGTGGCGTAGTTCTGCACGCCCCCGGCGACATTCGCGTCGAACACCGTAACGACCCGGCGATCATCGAGCCGACCGACGCGATCATCCGCATCTCGGCCACTTGTGTGTGCGGATCGGATCTGTGGGACTACCGCGGCATACACCCCGTCTCCGAACCCATGCCGATCGGCCACGAGTACTGCGGCATTGTCGAAGAGATCGGCGCCGAGGTCACCACCATCCGCCCGGGACAGTTCGTGATCGGCAGCTTCGTCGCGTCCGACAACACGTGCCCGCACTGCCTGGCCGGCTACCAGAGCGCCTGCCAGCACAGGAAATACGTCGGCGCCGACGGTGCCCAAGCCGAGGCGCTGCGAGTGCCCCTTGCAGATGGCACCCTCGTCGCCACCCCCGGTGTACCCGAGGACGAATTGTTGCCCGGCCTGCTCACAGCCTCCGACGTCCTCGGCACGGGGTGGTTCGCCGCTGTCGCTGCCGGAGTCCGCCCTCGATCAGTCGCCGTTGTTGTCGGTGACGGGGCCGTGGGTCTGCTCGGCGTCCTCGCAGCCCGAGAACTGGGTGCGGAACGGATCATCGTGATGAGCCGGAACGCCTCCCGCCAGAAACTCGCGCAGGCGTTCGGCGCCACCGACATCGTCGCCGAACGCGGCGAGGACGGCATTGCGCAGGTCATGGACCTCACCGGCGGCGTCGGCGCCGACGCGGTCCTGGAATGCGTCGGAACCGGCGAATCCTTCCAGCAAGCGCTGCGTTCGGCGCGCCCCGGCGGCGGTGTAGGAATCGTCGGGCTCCCCCACGACGTCTCTGTCCGGGGCCAGGAGCTGTTCTCCTCCCAGGTCCGAATCCAAGGCGGACCGGCTCCGGTCCGACGATTCCTGCCTGAACTGATCGACCTCATCTGGCAGCGCAAAATTGACCCAGGTCCGGTCTTCGATCTGGCACTGCCGCTGGAAAAGGCAGCTGACGGATACGCCGCCATGGACTCCCGACGCGCCGTCAAGGCCATCCTGCACCCGTGAGTCACGGCCCCGCCGACAGGTCCACCCGCGGGTCACGAAGAACTCGCCGTCGCCGGGTCGGCACAGAGACCAGGTAGGCGCCACTAACAAGATTAGTATCTAGATGATAGAACTATTAAGACTCTCGGGATGCGAGAACAACAGGGCACTCGCACGGTCGGACCGGCCGGCGAGACACCATCCGGTCTATCGAAGGAAATATCTATGGGCGAGCGATACGCCGACTTCCCAAGCCTGAAGCTCGAACTCGGCAAGCACGGAGTGATGCACCTGATCCTGGAGGGACCGGCACTCAACTCGGTAAGCCCCCAGATGCACCGCGACCTGGCCGACGTCTGGCCCGTCCTCAACCAGGACCCCGAGGTGCGCGCAGTCCTTGTCTACGGTGCCGGAAAAGCTTTCTCCTCGGGCGGCAACTTCGACCACATCGAGCAGATGACCAATGACTACGACACCCGGCTGCAGACCATGCGTGAGGCGCGCGATCTCGTGCTGAACCTGGTTGCTTTCGACAAGCCGGTGGTCTCCGGTATCCGCGGGCCTGCCGTCGGCGCGGGTCTGGTGGTCGGCATGCTCGCCGACGTCTCGGTCGCCGGTAAGAAGGCCAAGATCATCGATGGCCACACCCGGCTCGGCGTCGCCGCGGGTGACCACGCCGCCATCTGCTGGCCGCTGATGATGGGCATGGCCAAGGCCAAGTACTACCTGCTCACGTGTGATCCGTTGAACGGCGAGGAGGCCGAACGCATCGGCCTGGTCTCCCTCTGCGTCGACGATGACGACGTTGTGACCGAAGCGGAGAACATCGCGACCCGGCTCGCGCAGGGCGCACCCACCGCGATCCAGTGGACCAAGCACAGCCTCAATCACTGGTACCGCTCGGCGATACCCGCGTTCGAGGCGTCCCTCGGCATGGAATTCATCGGGTTCGGCGGCCCCGAGGTACGCGAAGGCCTTGCCTCCCATCGCGAGAAGCGGGCACCGGTCTTCGTGACCGAACCGGAAGAGGAGAAGCACTGATATGGGAACCACCAAAGTTGCGCTGGTGACCGGCGCGTGCGGCGGGATCGGCAGCGCCATCACCCGCCACCTCGCCGAGGCAGGGTACTCGGTCGCGGCCTGCGATCTGGATGAGACGGCGGCGGCCGACCTCGCGAAATCACTGCCGACGCGGAGCATCGGCGTCGGGGTCGATATCAGCGACAGCGCTGCCGTCGCGACCGCTATCGCCACGGTGGAGGCGGATCTCGGTCCGGTCGACATCCTCGTCAACAACGCCGGCATCGACAAGATCGAGCCCTTCCTCCAGTCGACCGAGGAAACGTGGCAGAAAGTGGTGTCGGTCAACTACCTGGGCACCGTCACTGTCACTCGCTCCGTGCTGGACGGCATGATCGAGCGCAAATTCGGCCGGATCATCAATATCGCTTCCGATGCCGGCCGGGTCGGCTCCTCTGGTGAGGTCGTCTACTCGGGCACCAAGGGTGCGGTGATCGCCTTCGGCAAGGCACTGGCCCGCGAGGTAGCGACCAAGGGCATCACCGTCAATGCGGTGTGCCCTGGACCGACCGATACACCGCTGCTCAAACAGCTCTCCGACCTCAGCGAGAATTTGTTCGAGGCCACCCGCAAGGCGGTGCCGATGAAGCGGATCGGCCAACCGGACGATATCGCTCCCGCGGTCGTATTCTTCGCAAGCGCAGGCGCCGCTTACATCACCGGCCAAACGCTGTCCGTCAGCGGCGGCCTCACGATGGCATGACCGCGGTGACCAGCGTCCGCGTCGAACGAGACGGCAGCGTCGCGACCATTGTCCTGGACGGAGCGACGCGGCTCAACCCGATCGGCACCAAGACCTGCACCGCGATTGCCGCTGCCGTCCGCGATCTCGAGGCCGATACCCGGATTCGTGCGGTCGTCGTGCACGGAGCCGGCCGTGCCTTTTCGGCCGGCGCCGATATCGACGAGATCTCCGGATTCGACCACCGCGACCAATTCGAGCAATTCATCCACACCTTCACCGATGCACTCGAGCTGATCGAAGTGAGCCCGCTCCCATTCGTCGCCGCGATCAACGGCGCGGCAATGGGTGGCGGGCTGGAACTCGCCCTCGCCTGTGATCTGCGGGTGGTGCACGCCGCCGGGAAACTCGCGCTGCCCGAGGCCAAACTCGGTGTGCTACCAGGCGCGGGCGGCACCCAGCGCCTGCCCCGGCTCCTTCCGCGCGGTATCGCCACAGAGATGATCATGCTCGGCCGGACCATCACGGGAGCCCGCGCGCACGAGCTGGGTCTGGCGAATCACCTCAGCGACTCCCCCGAGGCGGTGCTGTCGGACGCGCAGGCCCTCGCAGCCGAGCTGGCCGCCGGCGCTGGCTTGGTCCCCCAGATGACGAAATCTTTGCTTCGAGAGACTGCGGCATGCACCGTTGCCGACGGCATCGTCCGGGAGCGGGCGGTAGCAACCGACCTGCACGCCAGTGCGGACGGCCAGGAGGGTTTCCAGGCGTTCGTCGAACGGCGGGCTCCACAGTTCAGGAAGGAGCGTGGGCTGTGAACCTCGACTATCCTCCCGAGGTCGACACGCTCCGGGCGCGGATCCGGGAGTTCCTCACGCGTGAACTCCCCTCGGACTGGGCGGGCCTGGGTGCTCTAGGCAGCGACGAGGCGCGCCGATTCACTGCTTGGTGGCGCGGCAGGCTCGCCGAAACTGGGTACATCGCGCCCAGCTGGCCGACCGAATACGGTGGCGCCGGACTCAGTCGGCTCGAACAGGTGGTGCTGGCCGAGGAATTCGCGAAGGCCGGTGTCCCCCCATACGGACCCAACGACAATTTCTCGATCAAAATGATCGGGAATCTGCTGCTGCGCTACGGCACAGACGAGCAGAAGCGACAATTCTTGCCGCGCATCGTGAGCGGAGAGGACACCTGGTGTCAGGGTTTCTCCGAACCGGGTGCCGGATCTGATCTCGCGGGGCTGCGTACCCGAGCACGCCTGGTCGACGGCGAGTGGATCATCGACGGCCAGAAGATCTGGACGTCCGAAGCACGCAGCGCGAACTGGATGTTTCTGCTCGCGCGGACCGACCCCGAGGCGACCCGGCACAAGGGCATCACCATGCTCCTGGTGCCCATGGACCAGCCTGGGATCACCACCCGGCCGATCACCATGATGACCGGCGGAACCGATTTCAACGAAGTGTTCTTCGACGGCGCCCGCACGGCGGCGGCAAACGTGGTGATCGGCCCGGAGCATGGCTGGGAGGCTGCCATGGCGCTGCTCGGTCTCGAGCGCGGCGACCAGGCCGCCACCAACCCGATCTTGTTCCGGGCCGAAGTCGACCGGCTCATCGGTCTGGCCCGCGAACGCCACCTCACCTCCGACGAGCTGGTCCGCGATCAGCTGGTGCGCGCCTACACCCGAGTCGAGATCATGCGCTACCTCGGACTGCGCACCCTTACCGGCTGGCTCAAAGGCGAGACGCCCGGTCGAGATGCCTCGATTTCGAAACTGTACTGGAGTGAGCACCACCGCGAGACCACCGATCTGGCGGTCAGTCTGCTCGGGGCGGATGCGCTCGCACCGACCGGCCGCGCACCGATCCGGCACTACCGGACCGACGACCCGGGGGCGCCGAATTCGTCGGCTTCCTGGACCGACACCTGGATGGCGGCGATCTCCGGCACGATCTACGCCGGAACCTCGCAGGTGCAGCGCAATATCCTCGCCGAGTCGGTACTCGGCCTGCCCAAAGAACCCCGCCCGCAATGAATTCCCGCTCGGCGCACGCCACGCTCGACTGCGCCGAGCCCACGAGGAGGCAATCATGACCGACCCGACTACCTCGGAACGACTCGTACTCCGCGACGACACCGACGGCGTAGCAATTCTGAGCTTCAACCGTCCCGACCGGAACAACTCCTGGTCGGTACCGATGGAGAAGGAGTACTACCAGCTACTGCGGGAATGCGGCGACGATCCCGCGGTCCGGGTAATCATCGTGACCGGTAACGGACGCAGTTTCTGCCCGGGCATGGACACCAACACCCTGGCGGACCAGGCAGCCGATCCCACCCTGAATACCCAGCCGCACAAGCGGGAACCGATCACTACACCGCGCACGATCCGCAAACCGGTGATCGCGGCCATCAACGGGGGCTGTGCCGGTATCGGTCTGATCGCCGCAATGAACTGCGATCTGCGTTTCGTATCGTCCAAGGCCAAAATAACCTGCGCGTTCTCACAGCGCGGAATCATGGCCGAACACGGATTGGCCCACTCGCTGACCCGCGTCGTGGGCACCTCCCGCGCACTGGACCTGCTGTTCTCGTCCCGCATCGTGATGGGACAGGAAGCCGTCGAACTCGGTCTGGTCGACCGGGTCTTCGAGCCCGATGAGTTGCTGCCGCGCACCCTCGAGTACGCGCGGGGGCTCGCTGCCAACAGCTCCCCTGTCTCGATGGGCGTGATGAAACAGCAGGTTTACGAGGCCCTCGAGACGACTCAGGAGGAAGCCCGCACGATGGCGATCCGCTGGTGGTACGACGTGCTGCGCGACCACAGCGACTTCAAGGAAGGCGTCATGTCCTACCTGGAGAAGCGGCCGCCGGCCTTCTCACCATGGGACCCCGCCACGCCCACGGTTCCCGCCCCACTGCCGAACGACTGACCACACCAACCTCGCGGCGCTCGGGGGCCACTACCGGGCACGCACAATGACGGGACTCGGCTCACCTCGACCCCGTCGCCTCGCAAACAACTCCTGGTAGATCAGCGGTTGCCGAGACCATGTTCTGCCAGGAGTTCGTGTGCCAGAATTGCCGAGTTGTCTGCCCTCGTCATGCGGCCCACAACCCAGTCACCGATACGGTGTCCGGCGTATCCGTTCCTCGTGCGGTGACGAGCAGTGGGCCGTGCTGCCCGCAGCACGGGCAGGCGCTGTGAGACACATCCCCACCGCCCGGTGCTGGAGGCGATCTTCTACCTGGTCCGTGGCGCCATCGTGCGGCGAGCACCGGCCAAAGATTTCCCGCTCCGACTACGACATGTTCTGCCGCTGGGCCAAAGCCGGTGTGTGGCAACGGATCACCGACGTACTGCGCGATCGGATTCGAGTGCGCGCGGGCCAGCAGACCCAGCCCGACAGCGGCGATCATCGACACTCAACGCCCCGGAATCGGATGGCAGGCTGCACTCGGTCACAGTGTCGAAGGCATCCTTGTCATCAGAGGGCGCCACGCCGGTCACATCCAAGGTGACGATCACCTCGCCGTTGTCCCGGTGCGGATACCGATCGCGTCGTCCGCCAGCGCTCGACAGCCGAGCAGTGCGGAATCCGACCATTGATCTACCAGCTCGGTGGGCGTGACGCTGTCCAGGAAATGGATCCACCCCACCGACTACATGAAGGTCGACAACGGGCCCACGGTCACATGTACCGCCCGCCGGTCACCTCCAAGACGGTGCCGGTGAGGTAACTGGACATGTCGCTGGCCAGGAACAACGCGACCGAAGCCACCTCACTGGGCTCCCCGGCCCGGTTCATCGGGATCTCCGCCAGCTTGGAGTCCCAAGCCCGCTGCGGCATGGCTTCGGTCATCGCGGTACGGATGAGCCCAGGCTGGATAGCGTTGACGCGTACCCCCGAACCTGCCAACTCCTTCGCCGCGGCCTTCGTCAAGCCCACCATGCCCGCCTTGGCGGCGCTGTAGTTCGTCTGGCCGAAGTTGCCGACCTTGCCTGCGATCGATGACATCGTAATGATCGACCCTCGGCCCTGCTCGCGCATCACGGCGCCGGCGGCGCGGGTACCCAGCCACGCACCGTAAACGTGTACGTCGAGGACAGTCCGAAAGTCCTGGGAGGTCATCTTCAGCATAGTTTTGTCACGCGTTATCCCGGCGTTGTTCACCATGATGTCGAGCGACCCGAAGCGGCGTACGGTGTCGTCGATCAGGGCGGTCATGCCGTCTTCGTCGGTGACGTCACACCGAGCCGCCGCCGCCCCGAGCCGCTCCGCCTCACGTTCGGCCGACTCGAGGTTGAGATCCGCGAGCATCACCTCGGCGCCGTGCGCGACGAACGTCTCCGCGATGGCCAGGCCCAGTCCTTGAGCACCGCCTGTGACAACTGCGACGCGGCCCTTCAACAGGGTCATGGTCGATCCTCCCTCGCAATAAAATACTTATTCATTGCACTATATATGGTCAGAATTGACGGAGGTCGATGAGTGCCCGCTCCTCGACCACCCAGGCGCCTCGACGCGAATCCGGGCCTTGCTGAGAATGTTCGCCGCGTGACCTTCGGCGGTGCGCGGCGAGATCATGAGCTTCGATCCGGACGTCCAGAGCAGGCGTTCGCCGGGAGTACACACATCGCAGATCGCCTCCACCAGTTCCAAGCCCTATCCGAAGACGCAGCCGCACCCGGCTTGCCGGACTCGAGCTGCCGACGGCCTGGGAATTCACCGCAGACATGCCGAGCAACTCGAATGACAAAGTCCTGCGGCGCATCATCCATGACCGCGCAGCGGAGGATGCATGAGCGCTTGAAGTTGGAAACATAGCCATCCCCGTTGCGGGCGATGACATCAACGGACTTGTGCGCACACCCTAGCGTCGCGCCCTGACTCCCGGCGTGGGAACAAGCTGGCGACCGGTCGCCCGGCGGGCCTCGCGTTCGGCGAATTCGTGTGCCAGCGCGTCCGGTTGTGTGTGGTCCCCGCTGTACCGGTACAGCGACAACAACTCCCGCACCACGAACGGATCGTGCGCGGCGATGGTCTCGGCGGTCGCGCGCGCGACCGGAAGCAGTTCTTCGTGCGGGACAACTCGAGAAACCAGTCCGCTCCGCAACGCCTCGTCGGCACCGAGGACGCGTCCGGTAAGCGACATGTCCAGTGCAAGTCGGCGGCCCACCGCCCGCGGCAGCCGCGCGCTCATTCCGCCACCGGGCAAGATCCCTACACTCGCATGCGTATCCGCGAAGAGTGCCCGTTCGGAGGCGATGAGGAGATCCAGAGACAGCGCGAGCTCGAGACCACCCGTCGCGACCGCGCCATTGATCGCCCCGATCGTGGGCTTGGACAACTGCGCGATGCGCGTAATGGTGGCCGTCGCGCCCTCGGGAGGGCGCCGCGTCCGGGTGAACTCCTTGATGTCGAGCCCGGCGCAGAAGGCTGGATCGGCGCCGGTCAGCACGATGACCCGGACCGATTCCGCGGCTTCTGCCCGACTCAGGCAGGTATCGAGCGCACCCGCAAGGTTCGAGTCGATCGCATTGCGCGCGGACGGCCGGTTCAGCGTGATCGTCGCAACGCCTGCCCACTCGCCATAGGTCACCTCATTGTCAGTGATTGTCACGGCTCACCCTTCGTTCAAGGCTTTGCATCCGCCCTCGTTCACCTGTGCCGCAAACCGGTGCCCGCTTTCGGCGAAGGCACGTGCCTCCTCGCGGCATCCTCGGAGTCCAACACCGGCTCCGCCAGTTCACGCTGTCGCTGCCAGCGGTCATCGCCCGCCCGGTGTCGCGCGCCGAGCAGTACGTCCTTGCCGCCCCTGACGGCCAGCGGCCCGTTGGGGCAACATCCATCGCGCCGACGAGCGCACCACCGGGTTCCGTCAGCCAGTTCACCAATCCCCACTGGGCGACATCCTCTGCACCGAACGATCGGCCGGGAAGCGCGTACTCCGTCGGCCGGTTCAGCGTGATGACCAGTATGTCGCCCACGCGTTCGGTCAGGACCTCTTCCGACACCGGTCCGCTCGCCCCTCCCCATCGGGACCCACTGGGTCCGGACCAGGTCTACCACGCCGCGACTGGCCGCCAGCCGAGATATTCAGTGGATACTAACAGATATATAATTTATCTTTCATATTACACCCCACCGCCCGAACCGGCGTTGACCTGCCGAAAATATCGACTATATAGTTCACCGATTATGTTCCTTTGGAGGGTCGTACGACAGCGAACCTCCCTCGTGGCACATGGTCCCACGCGGCGCATCCCGCGATGTCCCGATCCCTTCCAGCATCGGAGGCCCCATGTCGTTCGAGTGGCCCACGCCCTCAGAGCTGCCCACGAGCGGTTCTCCCGCACCGTCGCGACGCGCAGTCCCTTGCCGGCATGCTCATCGAGTATTACGACTTCAGCGTCTACGCGTTTCTCGCCGGGATCCTCGCGCCGTCGTTCTTTCCGCGCTGAAATTCCGGCCGTAGCAACGCTGGGCGCATTCCTCGTGTTCGCATCGGCGTACCTTGTTCGACCGCTCGGTGGGATTGTGTTCGGGTGGATCGACGATCGGACAGGCCGCCGGATCGCGCTCACCGCGACCGTAACCGAATGATAGGAGTGATCAATTGTCCGTCGGATCGCACGACCACGCGCCCCGCGTCGCCATCGTGACCGGAGGCACCCGCGGGATCGGTGCCGCCCTCACCAGGCGGCTCGCAAAACGCGGATCCCGCGTCGTCGCCGTCTACCGGGGAGACGACGCCTCCGCACGGCGAGTGCAACAAGAACTGGACGGCGTCACCACGGTGCGGGCCGACCTGGCCGACCCCGAGGCATGCGTCCGGCTCGTCGAGGACGTCCTTGCCGAGCACGGCCGGATCGACCACTTGGTGAACAACGCCGGGCTGCTACTCGAAGCCCGATCGTCGGATACCACCATCCCCGACTGGGAACGGGTCGTGGCAGTGAATCTCTCGGCGGCCTTCCATCTGGCCAGTACCGCGGTACCGGCCATGCGCGCCGCGGGCTATGGGCGAATCGTCAACATCAGCTCGGTCACCGCCGTGATGGGCAGCCCCAGCGAAGCCGCCTACGGCGCGGCCAAAGCCGGACTGCACGGGCTGACGCGTTCACTCGCCAGGGAAACCGCCCGCCACGGCATCACAGTGAACACGGTGGTACCTGGGGTGTTCGAGACCGATATGACCGCGTCGATGCCGGAGAAGACGCGGGCGGCCATCGTCAAAATGATCCCGGCCGGGCGCCGGGGCAACCCTGACGAACTCGCGGCTGCCGTCGAATTCCTACTCGGGGACGACGCGGGGTACTGCACCGGATCGGTACTCACGGTCGACGGCGGCCTGAGTATGGGCGGTTGATCGAATGGCCCTGCAATGGTGGACGAGCCTGCCGCCGGTGCCCGCGCTGTCCGAACTCGGCATTCGCACCTCGTCGGCGGCGGATGGTGGAGTGGAGACGAGCCTCGACCTCGACACACAGTGGGAAGGAGCAGGAGTCGCGGGGCTGGCCGCGCTGCTGTGCGACGCCGCGACCGGCGCCGCTGTGGGGACTCTCGAACCGGAGCGCGCACTCGCCACGGCAATGCTCGCCATACAGGTCACCGGCCACCCGCGCACCACAGGCCGGGTTCGTGCCGTAGCGTCACCCACGGCTCGCCGCGGTGACTATGTGCTCGCGACGGCCAGCGTCCTGGACGACGATGGCACCGAGTTCGCGCAGGCCACAAGCTGGTGGGCGATTCGTGGACCACGAACGCCCCGCCCCGGCGGCCCTGTCGACACTCCGCCCCCGGCTCGGAAAGTATCCTTCATCCCGGCTCCGGTCGACATCCCGGCTCCGGTCGACCCGATCAGTACTCCCTTCGGCTACAGACTGGGGCTGACCGGATTTCGCCGGGACAACGACGGCACATCGTTCGAGCTCACCGACCCGACACCGTTCCACAACCGAACCAGTACCTTGCACGGTGGTCTCGGCGCACTACTGGCCGGACTCGCTGCCACCGCCGCGGTGGACGACGGCATGCGCACGCCTGAGGTATTGTCGCTGACCTGCCACTATCTGCGAGCAGCCGGTCCGGGCGCCGATCCGGTGCGAGTGCGCGGTTACCACGTTCGCAGCGGCCGGACGTCCGGGGTGGCCCGCGGCGAGGTCACGGCGCCGGACGGCAGACCCGCCGTCATGGCAGATGTAACAGTGGCCTTCACATCGTCCGTCTGCGACCGTGGGTGACCCCTTCAGGCCGACATGGCCCGGTGCCCGCCGCAGCAACATGAGCCGGGCCGGCGCAGCCCCCACGACAGCGAGCACGCGGCATGCGAATGAACAGCCGACCAGCGGAATCCCGATCGGGCCGGCCCGGATCCGGTCGGCCCGAGGCGCCCAGGCAATACCGCCCGCCGGCCACCGGCCCGGCGGCCAGAGCGGCCGCAGGGCGCGGTGATGTTGCTCGCGACCGTTACTCCGACAGCGAGCCGGCAGATTGCGGGACCTTGATACAGGAACTTTCATCAACAGACCCTATAAAGTGATATTAGTCACCTTAATATCTCTATATTTGGCTACTGCTCCAACCATCAGGGCCGATATAGACGCTCCAGCCTCGATATAGTTAACTAATAGATATGGATGGTGTTACGACTCGCTACCCAGACAGGAAGGGACGACCAAGCCCCGCCCTCGTCGAATGCTCGGTCGGAGCACGGTTCGCCGAGACCGCCCGCCGACGCGGACATGCCACGGCCCTTCTCTGGGAGGAGGACGGGACTCTGCAGCGCCTGGACTTCGCCACCTTGCTCGATCGGGTCGAGTCCGCAGCGGCCCGGCTGCAGGCGCTGGCCGCCCCCGGAGACCGGGTGGCGCTGTGGGCAGCCAACTCGGTCGACTGGATCGTGGCCGAGTACGGAGCCGCGCTCGCGGGCCTGGTGCTCGTTCCGTTGAATCCGGCACTGTCCACCGCCGAGGCCGCGCATATCCTGACCGACGCCGGTGCTCGAGTTGTCCTGGCGGGACCGACTTGGCGCGGGCACGAATTGCTCGCGTCCGCCGAGGCATTGGCGGTCGACCACCACCCGGTCGTCCTGCCCGTCGAGGCGATTACGCGCGGAGAGCGGGTAGCCCCCACGGTACTTCCCCACGTGTCACCCGAGTCCATCCTGCGCATCCAGTACACCTCGGGGACCACGGGCGCACCGAAGGGCGCAGTGGTCACCCATCTCATCGGGGCAAACGTCGGACCGTTGTCGCACTTGACGATCGGACTCGGCCAGGACGATATCGCCTGTTCACCGCTGCCCTTCCACCATGTAGGCGGGTCGGTGTGCACCAGCTCCGCGGCACTGCTGCGTGGCTCGGCCTTCGTGGTGATGCCGGGCTTCGAACCCGCGCGCACGCTCGCCCTGCTCCGCGATGCGGAGGTCGCCTATTTCGGCGGTGTGCCAACCATGTTCGTGTCCATGCTCGAGGCTTGCACTGGCCCGCCTGACCTGCCGCGGCTGAAGTGGATGATGCTGGGCGGTTCCGACGTCGCCCCTGACCTGATCAATCGGGTCGAGCAGGTGTTCGGCGTCGAGATCCTCAATGGGTACGGTCAGTCCGAGGCACCCTCGGCACTGCAGACGAGCGCCGGGGATCCCACCTGGGTGAAGGCCCGGACGATCGGTCGCGCAAACCCGTTTCGCGATACGCGAATCACCGACCTCGGTACGGGCGAGACACTTCCGCCGGGCGAGACCGGCGAACTATGCCTGCGGGGCAGGCTCACCATGAGCCGGTACTGGCACGAGGACGTGTCGCAACGGTCGGCCGCAGTGGACGAGGACGGCTGGTTGCATACCGGTGACCTCGCCGAAATGGATGTCGACGGCGTGGTTACTTTGCGCGGCCGCCTGCGCGATCTGATTATCCGGGGTGGGGAGAACATCTACCCCGCCGAGATCGAGGCCGTCCTGGTCCAGCACCCAGCCATCGCCGAGGTCGCGGTCGTCGCTGCTCCGGATCCGAAATGGGGCCAGGTGCCGGTCGCGTTCGTGCGGCCCACCGCGGAGCCACCCGATCCTGCACAGCTCGAGGAGTTCGCCCGTGAGCGCCTCGCTGGTTTCAAGATCCCCCGGATCTGGCACACCGTCGACGAGTTCCCGCTGACCCCCTCCGGCAAGGTTCAGAAGGTGCGACTCACCCGTCTGCTCAACGAAGCGCCGCCGGCTCAGACCTGACCCCGGCCCGCTGATATCAGGAGGTCCCATGCAACGCGTCACCATCGGCGAGGTCATCCGTGAGCACCGTCGAAGTTTTCCTGGCCGCAAGCAATGCATCACGTCGTACGAAAGCCCGAGTCCATCGTGTTCGTGGACGCGATCCCCGGTCGGGCCGAAGCCACGGACCATGGGGCCGATGGACCAGCGATTCGGCGGCGGCGGACACCCCGGCCGAAGTGTGGTCCGCGGATGACTCCACGATCGCTCAAAGTACTACTTCATTCTCATCCAAACTGATCCCACAGAGACGGAGGATCGCCGTGGCGACCGACCTTGCCGACTTCACACGAGAGGTACAGCAGTTCCTCGAAACGCACGCGCGCCGGCGGGAGTCCGCCGATCAGTTCCGCTGGGGACAGGGCAGCGACCGTGTCGGCTATTTCAACAACCTGCCTGCCGAAGAGGAGGCGGCCGCGGTCGACGCGGCGCGGGCCTGGCAGCGGACCCGGTTCGAGAACGGCTTCGGCTGGATAACCGGACCGGCTGAGTTCGGCGGCCGTGATCTCGGACAAGTCCACAGTCTTGTTTACGACGCGTTGGAGGCCGAATATGAAGTGCCCGACACCGGCGTGCTCAGTGTTATCGGGCTCGGCATGATCGGGCCGACCATCCTCACCCACGGCAGCCCCCAGCAGCGGGAGAAGTACCTGCGCCGGATGTACTCCGGCGAGATCATCGCCTGCCAGCTGTTCAGCGAACCGGCCGCAGGTTCCGATCTGGCGGGCGTGACCTCGCGCGCGGTCCGCGACGGCGACGACTGGGTGATCAACGGGCAGAAGGTCTGGACCTCCATTGCCCAGCACGCTCAGGTGGGTGAGTTGCTGTGCCGGACCGATACTGATGCACCCAAGCATCGCGGGATCACGGCCTTTCTGCTGGACCTCGACACCCCGGGCGTGGAGATACGGCCGCTGCGTCAGATGACGGGCGGTGCGGAGTTCAACGAGGTCTTCCTGACCGACGTCAGAATCCCCGATACGCAGCGGCTCGGTGCCGTTGGTGACGGCTGGAAGGTGGCCCTGACCACCCTCATGAACGAACGGGCCACCGTCGGCGGGGAAAGCGGAGGCGCCGCATCCGAGGCGATCACCGCCGAGCGGCTCACCGCTCTGTTGCGAGCCGTCGCCCGTGAGGACGACGCCGCCCTGCGCCGCGACCTGTCCTCGCTGCTCGCGAGCGTGCGTGCAGCCAAGTCGCTCAACGAGCGGGCCGCACGACGGCTGCGCACAGGCAGCGCTCCCGGCCCGGAAGGGTCGATCTCCAAGCTGGCGCTCGCGCAGAATTTGATCCGCGGATCGCGGTTCGCCGCCGACGTCCTGGGCCCGCGGATCATCGCCGACACCGGCGCCTGGGGCACGTACGCCTGGGCGGACCTGCTCCTGGGCGCGCCTGCCCTGCGCATCCTCGGGGGCACCGAGGAAATCATGAAGAACATCTTGGCCGAGCGCGTGCTCGGCCTGCCGAAGGAGGGCGCCCGATGACAATCGACCCAGGACTTGACCGAGTCCGCACCCAAACCGCGGGCGAGGAGGAACTGGCAGATCTTCGGGAAACAGTGCGAGCCTTCCTCGCCGACCACTCCAGCGAAGAGGCTGTCCGCAAGATCGCCGACGATCCGGACGCGCTCGGCTACGACCCCCAGGTGTGGTCGCAGATGGGCGAGCAGCTCGGACTGATGCAGCTTGCCCTCCCCGAAAAGTTCGGCGGCGACGGTTACGGCTTCCCGGAGCTGCGCGTGGTCCTGGAGGAGCAGGGTGCCGCACTCCTGTGTTCTCCGTTCGTCGCCTCCGCCATATTTGCCGCGCAGTCGCTGCTGTCCTCGGGCGACGACGAGGCTTGTGCCCGCTACCTGCCCGCAATCGGGTCCGGGTCGACGATCGCGACCCTCGCGCTCGCGGAGGAAGCGGGCGTCTGGGACACCGGTGCGATCGAGACCGTTGCGACCCGCGGCGATGCGGGAACCTGGCGGATCACCGGAACGAAGTGCTTCGTACCCCACGCGGGCGCGGCCGAACTTTTCCTGGTCGCCGCGAAGACTCCCGAGGGGCCGAGCCTGTTCGCCGTCGAGCGTGGCACGGCCGGGCTGGGGGTCCGGAATCTGCAGACCATCGACGGCACCAGCCCGCTCGGTGAAGTGACCCTCGCAGAGACGCCGGCGGTCCTGATCGGAACGGCCGGCGGCGCCGCCGACGGTCTGCGGCGAGTTGTCGATCTCGGCGGGCTCGCGCTCGCCGCCGAGCAGGTGGGCGGTTTGCGCCGCTGCCTGGAGATGTCCGTGGCGTATGCCAAGGAACGCAACCAATTCGGCCGGCCCATCGGATCGTTCCAGGCGATCAAGCACAAACTCGCCGATATGCTGGTGCGAGCCGAACTCGCGGACGCTGCCACGGAAGCGGCCTGCGAGGCGGTCGCCGAGGACCGGCACGACGCCTCCCCCGCAGCCCTCGCGGCCTACATCACCGCATCCGAGGCGTTCGAATTCATCGCCGCGGAGACCATTCAGGTGCACGGAGGTATCGGGTTCACCTGGGAGCACCCGGCCCATCTGTACTTCCGCCGCGCACGCGCCGCGCAGAACCTACTCGGCGGTCCGACCGCGGCACACCACCGGCTGCTCGAGCGGATGGGTATCTGACCACATGACCAATCCCGCTCCGACCGACCGCGCACAGGAGTTCTCTGCGGTTTTCGACACCTATCCCGGAATCCGGCTCGACCAGGTAAATGTCTCTTACTTCGCGGGCTTGCTCGAGCACCGGCTGCTCGCCGGCCACTGCGACGCATGTACAGCCTGGCACACACCGCTGCGGTCGCGATGCCCGTCCTGCTGGTCTCCCGCCGTCGCGCCCCAGGAGGTGAGCGGGCGCGGGCACGTTCATGTCCTTACGCTGCTACACCAGGGACCGCCGGGCGTCCCCTATTCCCCACCCTGGCCGCTCGCGGCGATCGAGCTCGCCGAACAGCCCGGACTCCGGATCACGGCAACCCTGGTCGACACACCGGTCGAAAAGCAGCGGATCGGGCAGCCGGTCGAGCTGACATGGATCGAACGCGACGGCGCACCGTGGCCCGCATTCCGAGCGGTGGCAGCATGACCGCACTGAAGGACACCGTCGCAATCAGCGGCATCGGCCGCTCGCCCTACCGGCGCGACCGGGACGTCACCGAGCTGTCGATGGTCACCGACGCCGTGATCGAGGCGATCCGAGACGCGGGGCTGACCCGGGACGCGATCGACGGTGTGGTCGGCGGCGGGGTCCTCACCGGCGGCGTCGATCCGGCGACAGTTGTCTCGGCCCTTGGCCTGCCGCAGGTCACTTTCTGGGCCCCTTGTAAACCTCCGATCGTGAACGCGCTGATGAGCGCAGTACACGCAGTGGCGTCCGGTACTTGCCGGGCCGTGGTCGTCTACCACTCGATGTATCGGCTAGCCGCCACCCCGTTCCGCGCACGTGCGGCATTCGGACTCCCAGATGGCCGCGCCTCCACCGGTGACGGCCACACCGACAGCGAGCCGTGGGGAATGTTCGGGTCGACCGGTTACGCCGCATGGGCCGCCCGGTACCTCGCCGAGTTCGGCCGCACCCGGGACGATTTGTCGCTGATCCCGCGCAACGACCGCCGCAACGCCGCGGACAACCCCGGCGCTGTCATACAGGCCCCGATGAGCCACGACGACTATCTCGCGGCACGAATGATCCGGGAACCGCTCTGTCTCTACGACATGGACGTGCCGATCGATGGGGCGGACGCATTCGTCGTCACGGCCGCAGACCTGGCGGCCGACCTGCCGACGGTCCCGGTGCTGGTGCACGCGCTCGCGATGGGGATGACCGCACATCCCGAGGAGCACCTGACAGCCGATATACGGAATACCGGACAGCAGGTGGCCGCCGCGGCACTGCGTGCGCGCAGCGATCTCTGGATCGACGACGTCGATGTATTCCTGCCCTATGACGGCTTCTCGATCATTGCCCTGCGCGCCTTCGAGTCCTACGGCTTCTGCGCGGACGGTGAGGCCGGCGACTTCCTGCGGGACAACTGGGACGCCGAGCAGGGCCGGATCCTGCTGCGCGGCCGGGTACCGGTGAATCCGCACGGGGGCAGCCTGTCCGAAGGCGGCTCGCAGGGTGCGGGTCACCTCCGAGAGGCGGTCGTTCAACTGCGCGGCACCGCCGACCGCCGGCAAGTAGACGGCGCGGCGTCTGCGCTCCTGGCACCCGGCGGCTTCTTCTTCAACGCACAGGCAGTGGTGCTACGCCGCGAGGCGCCGCTACCGGCCGCAGCACCAGCGTGAGTCCACCGCCGCGGGTTTACGAATGTCACGTTTCAGCGCGATGAAAACGCGCCAATAATCAGTTAACCTATTTATCTATAGGGTGCGTTGGGTGCCCTACCAGCCATCAGAATCGGGAGATCCATGACCGTGACCGAGCCACAACTGTCCAGCGCAGAGGTCGAGCCGCTGGTCCGCGGTAAAACCTGGGAGGAGATGACCCCCGGTTCGGTGTTTCGTACCGCCCGCCGGACGGTTACCGAGGCAGACCTGGTCCAGTTCATCACCTGGGGTGGGTTCAATGAGCCGTTGTTCTACGACAATTCGCATGCCGCCGCAGGGGGCTACACCGGGCGCCTGATCCCCGGCGCGATGATCTACTGCATCGCCGAAGGCCTGATCCTACAAACCAACGTCCTGAACGGGACGGGCCTGGCGTTCATGCACATGGAGTTGACCGTCTCGCGGCCCGTATACGTCGGTGACACACTGCACGCGCTGGTGCGCACCACCGAATCCCGGGCGTCGAGCAAGCCCGGCCGCGGGGTCGTCACCGCGCATGTGAGCGTACGCAATCAGCGGGACGAGGAGGTGCTCGTATTCACGCCGGTCCGGCTGATCCGCGGAGCCGACTTCGTCGAGTCCGAGGAAACTCGGGCCTGAGACGAGCTGGAAATTGCGGAATGCCCAGTAATTCGGCGGCCGTCGCAGCGGACCGAATCACTGGGCACCGCCGAGCCGATAGCTTCGGTGTTCAGTTCGGGACGAAACCATTACCGGATGCGCGGCAATACGTCACATCCCACCGGTCGGTATCAGGGTATTGCCGACCGGGTACGACAGAGTGCGACGATCGCGACCGAGATCCCTCGCGGTCGCCCACTCGGCCTAGAACCAGGGAGTTCCTCAATCCCCTCGAGCCGATCGCGTATTCCCGGCTGAATCCTCGGTGCTCGGCGACATGGCCACGGGCACTACCACATCGAGCTGTCGCACGACCTGCTGTCTGCGCTCAGGGAACGTCCCGCCTCGCCAGCCGTGGCGGGCCCGCCGTGCGCCAATCGGCGCTGTCCACGCCTGGTTTCGCTGCGGAGTAGCCGTCTCCGTTGATGTCCCTCCAGTGCGCATGGTTCAGCTGGTGGAGGTAGAAGTTGCTCTGCAGCGCGGTATTGAAGCCCATCGTGTCCAGTGTCTGGTTGACCGAATCCTTGATCAGCAGCGCCGTCATGGTGGGCCGTTGGGCGATCCGGCGGGCGAACTCCTCGGTCCGGCTTTCGAGCTCACCCGGTGGGAACACCTTGCTCAACATCCCCAGGCGGTACGCCTCCTCGGCATCCAGCGCGTCCCCTGTGAGCAGCAGCTCCTTCGCTTTGCGCGGACCGAACTCCCAGGGATGGGCGAAGTACTCCACCCCGCACATCCCCAGCCGGGTCCCGACGACGTCGGCGAACACAGCGTCCTCGGAAGCGACGATCAGGTCGCACGCCCACATCAGCATCAAACCTGCGGCGAGCACGTTACCCTGCACCTGCGCGATGGTGATCTTGCGTAGGTTCCGCCAATTGCGTGTATTGGCGAAGAAGTGTTCCCACTCCTGCAGCATCTGTTTCTCTACTCCACCGGGGCGCGTCCCACCGTGCACGAGGGTCGAAGGATGCGCGTCCGGTCCGGGCTCGGTCTCGCGCCGGTGCACTGCGGAACCCATATCGTGCCCCGCCGAGAATGCTTTGCCCGCACCGGCCAGGATCACGACCCTCACTGTGTCGTCGGACTCGGCGAGGTGGAATGCCTCGTCGAGTTCGACCAACAGACCACGATTCTGCGCGTTGCGAGCCTCCGGCCGGTTCAGTGTGATGCGTGCGATCCGCCCTTCGTCGAGTGTCTCGTAACCGACGAATTCGAACTCGTTCACTGTGCTCATAGCTTTGCGGCACTCCTCTTCGTCGATGCCGGCCACCGTGCAAACACTGGGGCAGCACTTGTCAGATCAGGTCGGCCGCGAGATTGGACCAGTTGATCAGCATCGCCGTCCCGCGGGGCGTCAGGTCGTATCCGGCCTGCGGGTAGCCGTTGCTGAGCACACAGAACGAGATCCCGCTCGCAGGATCGCAGAAACCGATCTGATATGCCGAGCCTGCGTGACCGAAGGTCTGCGGGGAACCGGTCGCCGGCATCCATCCGTCGGGATTGTCACCCCGAACGTTCACGAACAGGCCGACCGAGGCAGGCTTCATGCCACCGCCGTAAAGCTTGTCTCCCGCCGGGATCGCGGTCACGTGCGGCCGTGTCGCCTCCGCGATCACCGCTCGCGACCACAACGACGAGTGCAGCAGCGCCTGGTAGTGCAGCGCGACGTCAGCGGCGCCGGCACACACGGCGTGCGCCGGCTCACCGGCTGCCACGACCCGGCGGTCCCGGAAGAACCACGGCCCCCACGGATCGACCTCGGAGCCGTCGCCATCCGTGCACACCATGGGCGCGACGGTGGCGATCTGCTGCTCCTCGCTCAGCCCGAGAGCAAAACCGAGACCGAGCGGCTCAGCAATCTCACGGTGCAGGTAGTCGGCCAGGCAGAGCCCGGTGCGTCGCTCGACGATCTCGGCAATGATCCACGCGGTAGATGTCAAGTGGTACTGCAGGACCTCGCCCGGCGGACTGTCGAGTCGCCATTTGGTGAAGGCGGCCAAGCGCGCATCCCGGTCGGCCATCTTCGGATATCCGAGCGGAGCGAAGGCCAGACCCGCGGTATGCGTGAGCATATGCGCGAGCGTCACCACGTCCTTCCCGTTCGTACCGAACTCGGGAATGATTTCCGCGACGTGTTCGGATACGCCGACCTTGCCGTCATCGATGAGCTTCCAGATCGCGCTCGCGATGATGGTCCGGCCGACCGACTGCAGGAGGTATCGGGGCGCTCCCTCGCCCCAGGTCTCGTTCGCTACCAACCGACCGGCACGGGCAACGGCGACCTGAACGGACGGGAGCGCTCCGTGATCGACCTCCAGGCGGATCCGGCGCAGCAGCACATCGAGACGGTACGGATCGATGCCGACCTCCTCGGCCGGAACGATCTGCCCGCTCTGTGGGACGACTCCCCCGCCTGGCATGCCAGCTACGTACCCGTTCATAAGCTGGCCGACAGGCCGGGGAATACGATCATCATTTCGCGCCGAGGAGTTCGAGCCCGTTGTCGCGGAGAAAGCGCTTGCGCGCCTCCTCGCCGAGGCCCTCCACTTTGGCGTAAAAGTCTGCGGGTTCGCGCAAGCCCTCGGCGTGTGGCCAGTCCGACCCCATGAGCAGGGAGTCGACGCCGCCCAGCCGGTCGGCCAGGGCAATGGTGTCGTCCTCCGGATAAGGCACGACGCGCACGTGGCGCCGGAAGATCGCGCTCGGCCGTTCCTCCAGCTGGCCACCGAGCCAGCGGCCGTTGCGAGCCATCCCACGGCTCTTGTCCATATGCCGGATGAAATGCGGAACCCACTCCGCACCGTACTCACTGACCAGGACCCTGATATTCGGGAAACGGCCGAACAGGTTGTCGAAGATCAACGCCGAGAGCGTATCGGTGATCGGGCGCTCGCCGTAGGTGTTCTGCCACTGCCAAGCCGAGAACTGGAAGGGTGGGACCAGGCCCCACCCCCAATGCGAGGCAACATTTTCCTGGTAGTGGTACTCGGTGATATGGAAGGCGACCACGGCTTTGGCCTCGTTGACCCGCGCCCAGAACGAGTCGAAGTATGGGTCGCCCGGGGAACGGCCGTTGACCGGCCCCGGCGGAAGCATGATGAACCGGGCGCCGGTCGCGAGCACACGGTCGAGTTCCTCGCACGCCCGGTCCAGATTATCCAGCGACAGCAGCGCCGGCGCGTAGATCCGGTCCCTGGTGTTGAAGCCCCAATCCTCGTCGATCCAGCGGTTGAACGAGGTGAGATTGTCGAACAGGACGTCACCCTTCAGGTAGGCCCAGACGAACAGCCCCCAGCCTCCCGGGTACATGATCGACCGCTCGATCTGCTGCTCGGTCAGCTGGGCCAGGCGCGCTTCCTTGTCCTGATATTCCTTCTGGATCGGCTCATAGAAGCGTTCGGCGTCGCCGGCGTCGCCGGACGAACGGGCCTTGAGCATCTCGACCAATGAGCCCGGCACATACGCCTGGTCGAGGTTATTTTCGAGGGCATTGACGATGCGATCGTTCGCCAACAGCATCTTTCGTGTGCCGTCCGCCGACATAATCGGCCGTATCGCGGTGTCCAGCTTGTCCTTCGGCATGAACCGGGTGAAGCAGTCCTCCGCCTCGATGGAGTGCTGGTCGAAGTCCAGCAGCTTGTAGGGGAGTGTCCCCACCGAGTTCTCGATCATTGCCATTTACGAATTCCCTTCACACAGTCAGCCTTGTCGACGCGAAGTCGACAAGACGAATAATGAGAGATTCTATCTTAATGAGTTAGCTTTTCACAATGATTGTTCCTGCCGGATCAGTAGGTGCGCAGCCCCATGCTGCGCGCGATACCGTTGCGCTGAATCTGGCTTGTCCCGCCCGAGATGGTGGTCACGATCGACTCGCGGTAGCGGAAGCTCATCACGCTCTCGGTCGAGAACCCGTGACCGGCCATCACCTGCATACCGAGCCGAGCAGCGTTGGCATAGGTCTCCGAACCCTTGAGCTTCGCCATAGCGCCCTCCCTGGTGCAGGACATGCCCTGCGAGAGCATCCATGCCGCCCTGCGCGTGAGCAGCCGGGCCGAGTCGATCTCCACCTGCAGATCAGCCATCGCGTGTGCCAGCGCCTGGAACTCGCCGATCGGACGGCCGAATGCGTGCCGGACCTTCGAATATTCGAGCATCTCGTCGAGCGTCGCCTGCGCGGCGCCGACATAGCCACCGCTGAGCAGGACCCGCTCCAGCTCGAGGTTCGACAGCATGACCGTCCATGCCTCCCCCTCTGGACCGACCAGGTTTTCCTTGCTCACCTCGACATCCGTGAGCGAAACCTCGGTAGTGCCCAGGATGTGCCGAGCCAGTGTCGGTGTGCGGCGGATCTCCACGCCCTTGGCGTTCGGGTCGACCAGCAGCAGGCTCAGTCCTTTGTGCTTCGGTTCTCGCGCACCGGTCCGCACATACATGGCGATCGTCGTATTGGGCTGTCCCCCTCCCGTGCACCACATCTTCTGCCCGTTCACGACATAGCGGTCGCCGTTGGCAACCGCGCTCGTGCGCAGTGCGGCCGCATCCGATCCCGTCTCCGGTTCCGAGATGGCCACCGCCAGACGGTGTTTGCCGGTCATGATTTGTTCGCGCACCCAGCGCTTCTGCTCCGGATTCGCCCAGCGGAATACGGTCATGGCGGGAATGAGAACCCCGATGAAGCACATGGCCACGTCGAAGCTCGCGCGCCCCAACTCCTCGGCGATCAGAGCGAGTTCGATCGGGCCACCCCCCTCTCCACCATCCTGCTCCGAGAAGGGCAGCGAGAACCAGCCTAGATCTGCGAAACCGTTTAACAATTCGTCGGGAAGTACCCCCTCCTCGTCCCATCGCTTCGCCGTTTCCGGCGGGCAGACTTTCGTCACGAAATCCCGGGCGGTCTTCCAGAGCATCTCCTGCTCATCGGTCATCCCAAAGTCCACGAGGGCATCCTTCCCAGAATGAGCCGCGCGGCCACGCGCCGACTCCCCATTATCTAATTCATTGTACTATGAACAGGGCCGAGGACGATTTGACACACGCATGCGATATCGAAATCACACGAAGACCACTGATGGCTCGGCGGTGAACACGCCGCCAGCCCACTGATCGACAACTCGAGCACCGCATGTCACACGTATGCGGCAGGCGCCGACCGCGAGGGCGCAGGGCCGGCAAGGCTTGGTCGCGAAGAACGACGACCACCGAGTTTCGCCGTGAGAACCGCAGGATACACACCTATAAACGCCGATTCCCGGCTGGCACGCCGTCAGCGCGCCAACCGGGAATCGGTGGCAAATCCGGTGGAAGTCAGCCCATGAGGTCCAGCACGGTGGTGACGTCGGGACGCAACAGATAATCGCGGGCTTCGGTCAGGTGCTTGCGCCAGACCTCCTCGGCGCCGGACTGCACACCGGCCTCGATGAGATCGACTACCCGATGGTGCGCCTTGAGCCCCAAACTTATACCCGTTTCTTTGGGCGTGGCCGCCTTCGCCTCGACCCAGTCGATGTTGGCTTGGTCGATGATGTGCTGGACCATACCGGTCAGGACGCGCAACGTCTGGTTTCCGGTCAGCTCGACCAACAGTGCGTGAAACGCCGTGTGTGTCCTTATCGCCAACGTCGGCGTATCGGCCACAGCCTCGTGATCCTTGAGTGCGGCGCGCAACAGTTGGATATCCTCGTCGGTCCGGCGGGCGGCGAGCAGCCCGACGATGGGAGGTTCGATCAGGATGCGCGCCTCGTACACGTCGGCCAGGGTCGTCCCCCGGAACTCGAGGACGAAGCCGGCATACCGTGCGGCGACGTCGATATTCGGCACTTGGACCCGCGCACCGCCGTGTGCGCCGCGACGCACGGTGATGAGCGACTCGGACTCGAGCACCCGGAAAGCTTCGCGCAGCGTCGGTCGGGAAACACTGAACCGTTCGAGCAGTTCGCTCTCCGACGGCAAGGCCGCGCCCTCGGCGAGATCACCTCGGATGATTTGCCTGCGGAGCTGGTCGGCGATCAACTCCGCAGTCTTCGGCAGGCGGGGTGGCTGAAGCCTCCCGGCGGCTACCGTATCGACCTGGGCCACTGCCTTCCTCTCGGTTTCGTTCGCAGATTCATGCATCCAATAGCACGACTAGTTATTTAACTATACCCTATCGCCCACCGCCGGCCTCTGTGACGCTCGCCGCATGAGCTGTCGAATCAGCGCAGCCACAGCGACTCTCACGAGACGACGAATGGGACGAGCGCCCGGCGCGGCATTGCCGCCACGGCTCGACCGATGCGATAATAACTTAATGATTTATCTATCCAACGACTCTGTATGGTGCCAGCATGACGGCTGCTGATAGCAGGACTCGCGACCTCCATGGCCCGTTACACGGTGTGAAGGTTATCGAGATCGCCGGTCTCGGGCCCGGTCCGTACGCCGCGATGCTTCTGTCCGATATGGGAGCCGATGTTGTCCGGGTGGATCGTCCGGGCCCGGTGTCGGGCCGGCCGGAAGTCTACGCACTCGCCCGTGGGCGCCGCTCCGTCGTCATCGACATGAAGCAGGATGAGGGCTTGGCCGCCCTCCTCGATCTGGTCGGCGCCGCGGACGTCCTCATCGAGGGGTTCCGCCCCGGCGTCGCCGAACGGCTCGGCTTCGGCCCTGCCGTGTGCTGTAGCAGCAATCCACGGCTCGTCTACGCCCGGATGACCGGTTGGGGCCAAGACGGCCCATTCAGCCAGATGGCCGGACACGACCTGAACTATCTCGGGCTCACCGGTGCATTGACATTGCTACAGCGCTCGTCGGACTCGCCTCCCCCATCACCCCCGGGCTTCATTGCCGATTTCGGCGGCGGCGGACTCATGATGGCCTTCGGTATCGTCAGCGCGCTGTTCGAAGCGCAGCGATCCGGCTCCGGCCAGATCATCGACGCATCCATGGTCGACGGCGTTGCGTCATTGACGACTCTGATCTACGCGATGACCGCACAGGGCCGCTGGAACCTGGACCAGCCCGGCACCAATTTCTGCGACGGCGGCGCGCCCTACTACGCAACGTACGAAACCGCGGACAACAAATTTCTCGCAGTTGCTCCGATCGAACCGCAGTTCTACGCGACCATGGTCGGTCTGCTGGACCTGTCGCTGGACGAACTGCCCAACCGGGACGACCCTGCCAAGTGGTCCGAGTTGAAGGAGCTGTTCGCCGGGATCTTCCGCACGAAGCCACGCGACCACTGGGTCAGCCTGTTCGAGGGATCCGATGCGTGTGTCACTCCGATACTCAATTTCGCCGAGGCACAGCAACATCCGCACAACGTGGCCCGACGCACCTTCGTAGAGGAATTCGGCGTCGTGCAACCGGCCCCGGCCCCGCGCTTGAGCGGCACACCGGCAACCATAACTCGTCCGCCCGCGATCCCTGGCGCCCATTCGCGCGAGGTACTGCTCGACTGGGGTCTGGCTTCCGATCGAGTCGGCGGTCTGATCGACTCGGGCGTGGTCATCGAACGTACCGACGTCCCCACGTAACTCGTATCTACACCACGGGATGGGCCCCGGTCCGCGAACTCGACGTCGCGCGGACCGGGGCCCATCCCGTTTTCGTCAGATGCCGATACGGTCGGCGACGAGTTGCCGCTGAAAATCCGAACCACCGAGCAGGGCCTGCGAACTCTTCGCCCGTTTCAGGTACAGATGCGCCGGGTGTTCCCAGGTGAATCCGATACCCCCGTGAATCTGGATATTGTCCCCTGCAGCCTGCAGGTAGGTGTCGACGCAATGAGCCTTGACCATCGGCGCCACCACCGGTACGTCGGCGTGCCCGGTCGCAGCGGCCCACAGCGCGTAGTAGACCGCGGACCGCGAGGACTCGAGGTCGACCAGCATCGAGGCACACATGTGCTTGATCGCCTGGAACGATCCGATCGGACGCCCGAACTGTTCTCGCACCTTGGCGTAGTCCACGGCCATGTCGAGCACGCGGCCAGTGCCTCCGAGCGCATCCGCGGCGAGCGCGATCGAGGTGAGATCGAGCATCCGGCCGATCGCAGCCTCCGGATCCGACGCAGCAATCCGCTCGGCGGGCGTATCGGCGAAGGTCAACCGCGCGAGCTTGCGGGTTTGGTCCATGGTGGCCAGCGGAATCCGTTCAAGGCCCGAGGCGGACGCTTCAACCGCGAATACACCGATCCCATCGCCCACGCGGGCCACGACGAACACCAGGTCGGCACCGACTCCATCGACGACATAGGACTTGTGGCCGTCGAGCCGCCAGTCCCCGCCATCCTGCCGTGCGGTCAGCGTCACCGCGTCCGTCTGCCAGGAGCCACTGTCCTCGGCCAGGGCCACGGTCGCGATCAGGTCCCCACTCGCGATACCCGGCAACCAGCGAGCGCAGGCAGCCTCGTCACCGAGTGCCAGCAACAGTTGAGGAGCCATCACGCCGGACGCCAGGAACGGCGATACTGTCAGTGCCCGACCGAGCTCCTCGAGCACGATCCCCAGTTCGACGAAAGTGAATCCGGCGCCGCCATACTCCTCGGGTACCGCGACACCCTGAAGCCCGAGCTCGCTGCCCATCTGCTTCCACAACTGCGGGTCGAAGCCCGCGGGTTCGGCCATCTGTGCGCGGACGCCGGCCTCGCCGGCTCGTTCTGTCAGGAACTCGCGCAGTACTTCCTGCAGCGTGGCCTGCTCGTCGTTGAGTGCGAATTCCACCGCGACTCACCCCTTCCGGGCGGCAAACTTCTCCGGCACCGCTCGGTACTCGGAGGTATCGTGTGATTGGCTCTCGGCAGCCAGGCCGTATCCCAGCATCGAGACCGAGGCTTGGCGCAGGTGCTGGTTGAGGACCATCTTGGTGTCCTGGACCGCCTGCGGAGGCAGATCCGCGAGCTTTCGGGCGCTGTCCATCGCATTCGCCATCAGCTGATCGGCGGGGTCGGCGTAGGTGGCCAGCCCCAGTGAGACAGCGTCGGCGGCGGGGATGCGATCGCCCATCAGCAGATAGCGCTTTGCCCGGAGAAGGCCGATGTTCAGCGGCATCGCCACCGCCCCTCCGTCACCGGCGACCAGGGCTACCTGCACATGGGGATCCGCCATGTAGGTCGCCTCGGAGATATGCACGATATCGCAGGCGGCGGCCAGCGTGCAGCCCAATCCCACTGCGGGCCCATTCACTGCGGCCACCACTGGCAGGTGGACGTTGATGAGGTCCTCGAAGAGCTGGCGCCCCTCCCGCAACCGAGCCCTGCGCTGGGCGAAGTCATCCGCCAAAACCAGGAAGTCGTCGATGTCGCCTCCCGCGCTGAAGGCGCGTCCGGCCCCCGTCAACACGACCGCGCGGGCCTTGGGGTCCGCACATACTTCGCGGAAGGCCGTCAGCAGAGCCAGATGCATCTCAGCGCTGAACGCGTTGCGCAAGTCCGGACGGTTGAGCGTGATCACCCTGACGGGACCGTCCGCAGAGACGATTACACACTCGTCTGTCATGTTCACACTCCTTGTGCGAGCCGAAGGCTTGTTCGTTCTTCCTCGTCGGCCCAGAACGACGACATTGACGAGGTTAACAGTAGAAAGATACAACTACTTATATTACATATGCCAATGGTGTCGTACGGACTCCCAGATGGGCGACCGAAGAGCAGACCGAAGAGCACCTGATGGAAACAACCCGTCCAGCTGATACGGAAGAGGTAACGAGGATGTCACCCAAGGCGCTCGACGGAGTGCGAATTTTGGACCTGAGCCGGATTCTGGCCGCGCCGTTCGCCACGCAACAGCTGGCGGACCTGGGCGCCGATGTGATCAAGATCGAGCAGCCCGGGCGCGGCGACGACGCACGCGAGTACGGCCCCCCCTTCCTGGGCGACCGTGCGGACACCGGGATGGCGGCCTTCTTCCTCAGCTGCAACCGCAATAAACGATCGGTGACATTGGACTTCACGACGGCACGCGGGCAAGAAATCATGCACGACCTGCTGGAGCACTGCGACGTCGTGGTCGAGAACTTCCGCCCAGGCGTCCTGGACAAGTACGGCCTCGGCTGGGAAGGGGTGCACAACCGGTTCCCGCACGTGGTTATGTGTTCGATCACCGGATTCGGACAAGACGGCCCGTACCGCGCACGACCCGGCTACGACGGCATTTTCCAGGCCGTCAGCGGGATGATGAGTGTGTCCGGTATCCCCGATGGGCAACCCGGCGCCAGCCCGATGAAGTCCGGGCTGTCACTGGTGGACCTCCTCACGGGCCTCTACGCGACTTCTGCGATCCTGGCCGGACTCCGCCACCGCGACCGTACCGGCGAAGGCCAGCATCTCGATGTCTCGTTACTCGACTGTGGGATCGCGAGCATGTCCCATTACGTCGAGAACTATCTGGTCTCGGGAACTGTCCCCGAGCGCCGTGGAAACGGCGGTTTCGGCGGAATTCCGTCCCAGGCGTTCACCTGCTCGGATGACCGGATGATCTTCTTGGTGGCTTCCTCTAACGCCCAGTTCAGCCGCGCGTGCGGCGCCCTCGGCCAGCCGGAACTCGCCCAGGACCCTCGTTTCGATTCGATCGCCGCGCGGATCGGGCACCGGACCGAACTGCTGGAGATACTCGAAGAGATCTTCCGGACCAAACCCGCTGCACACTGGCTCACCGAGTTGGAAGCCGTCGATGTCCCGGTCGGGCCGGTCAACGATATCGCCGAGGCGCTTTCCGACCCGCACGTCCGCTCGCGGGACCTGCAGATGACCATGCAGCACGCGCAGGAGGGACCGATTCCGGGGCTGCGGTACCCGATCAAGATGTCCCGCACCCCGGTGACGGAGTACACCGCGCCGCCATTGCTGGGCGCGGATCAGGACGCGGTCCTGGGCGGTCTCCTCGGCTATGACGCCGAAAAGATAGCCGCCCTGGCCGCGGACGGAGTGATCTGACCCGATACCTCGCCCCGAACGCCGCGCTCAGACCGGGCGCGGCTCCCGGGGAAGGCCGAGAGCGCGCTCGGCGAGCACGTTCAACTGAATCTGTGTGGTACCGCCGAAGATCGACTCCGACCGACTGCCCAGAAATGCCTGCTGCAACCGGTTGAGCTGGTACTCGTCACCCACGACTTCGGCCGCCGCGTCGAGCGCGCGCATCGCGGTCTCCCCGATCCGAATATGCGAGTTGCTCGCGAAGACTTTGCTCAATGAGGCCTGCGTCGTGGGGTCGATGCCACGGCCCTTGATGGCTGTCATCAAGCGTCGGCCGTTCCACTCCATGATGCGAGCCTCGGTCCAGGCACGGACCAGGTCCCCGCGCAGCGCGGCCCCAGGAGCGCGACCGTGCGCTCGGGCCGCCTCGATCATCGCGTCGACCTCGCGATGAATGCGCAGATGGTCCGCCAGCAAGGTGGTGCCACGCTCGGTGCCGAGTGCTCCCATCGCGACCCCCCACCCCTGGTTTACCTCACCGACGACCAGCTCGGCCGAGGTACGGGCATCATTGAAGAACACTTCGCAGAAATCGTCGCCGCCGAGCATATTGCGGATCGGCCGGATGTCGACACCCGGCTGGTCGGCGGGTACGAGCAACATCGAGATACCACGATGGCGCGGGGCGTCCGGATCTGTGCGGCACAGTACGTAGAGCCAGTCGGCGAATCCTCCGTGTGAGGTCCATACCTTCTGGCCATCGATGACCCACTGGTCACCGTCGAGCCGGGCCCGAGTGCGTAGCCCGGCCAGGTCCGAGCCATTGCCGGGCTCACTGAATCCCTGGCCCCACAATTCCTCGACGCGAGCGATCGGCGGGAGGAAGCGTGCCTTCTGCTCCGGGCTGCCGAATGCCAGCAGGGTCGGGCCGAAAAGGTCCTGCCCTTGCATCGTGGCACGGAACGGCGGGTCGGCCCGCGCGTACTCGAGCTGGTAGATCAGCTGCTGATCCACGGAAGCATTGCGACCGCCGTACTCCTCGGGCCAGCCCATACACAACCATCCGCCGGCGGCCAGCTCCCGATCCCAGGCCAGCCGCACGTCGTACGCCTCGGCGTCCCACGAGACGCCGACACCGCGGTGCCGGGCGAACTCGCCCACGACGTGCTCTTCGAACCAGGTGCGCACTTCCTGCTGGAAATCCGCGAGTTCCGGGCTGAGTGTCAAATCCACTGTGAGGGTCCTCCAGTCGGTAGGTAAGCGGGCCCCTACAGCCGCTCGATGATGGTGCCCGTGCCCATGCCGCCGCCGACGCACATGGTGACCAGGGCGTACCGCCCGCCGGTCCGTTCGAGCTCGTAGAGCGCCTTGGTCAGCAATACGCCTCCGGTAGCGCCGAGGGGATGCCCCAACGCGATGGCCCCGCCGTTGATGTTGACTCGGCTCATATCGGCCTTCGTCTCGTGTGCCCAGGCAAGCGCGACCGAGGCGAACGCCTCGTTGATCTCGATGACATCCATGTCCTCGAGGGTCAAGCCGGTCCGCTCCATCAGCGCGTGGGTCGCGGGAATCGGGCCGGTCAGCATCATCACCGGATCGTTGCCGACCAGCAAGGTGTCGACCACCCGAGCCCGCGGGCGGACGCCGAGCTCGGCGGCCCGTTCCTCGGTCGTCAACAGCAGTGCGGACGCTCCGTCACAGATCTGCGACGAGGTACCGGCCGTATGCTGGGCACCGGGCCTCTCCGCCAGGTTGAGCCGCAATCCCGCGAGGGTCTCTGCCGTAGTGGGCCGGGGGCACTCGTCCACCGAAATGGTCCGCGTGCCGGTGACCACGCCGTCCTCGTCCACCACCGGTACGGTCACCGGGACGATCTGCGAGGCGAAGCGCTCTTCTGCGATCGCGCGAGCGGCCCGTTCCTGCGAGGTCACGGCGAACTGCTCCAGCTGAGCGCGGGTGAAGCCCCATTTCTCGGCAATCCGCTCGGCGGCCTCGAACTGGGTCGTGATCTCGTAGTGCTGTTCGTAGCGCTCGGTCTTCGAGCGCCCGAGTTCCGGCAGCACCGACGCGGTCATCGCCACCTGGTTCATCGACTCCACACCACCGGCGATCGCGACGTCGGTGACACCGCCGGCCACGAGCCCGTAGGCGAGCGTGAACGCTTGCTGTGACGAACCGCACTGTGTGTGGACAGTGAAGGCCGCCGCCCGCTCGTCCAGACCGGCCGCCAGCCAGGCGCTGCGGGTCACATTGCCGGACTGCTGGCCGACCTGGCTCACACAACCGCCGGCTACCTGGCCGACCACCGCGGAATCCACGCCGGCCCGTTCCACAGTCGCCGCGAGTACGTCGCTCAGCAGATCGGGTGCTGGGTAGCGGGACAAGCCCCCGCGCTTCTTTCCGACCGCAGAACGGACCGCTTCGACAATAACGACGTCGGACATTTGCCTTCTCCTCGACTCGCTGGTGCTCACAGGTAGTAACGGCCGAGCGACTCGACGACCAGTGCAGGCTTCTCGCCACCCTTGATCTCGACCTCGGTCCGCACGGTGAGCTGCACGGCAGGGCCGTGCTCGGTCACATCGATCAGGGTCGACCCGGCGCGTACTTCCGAACCGACTTTCACCGGCGAGATGAAGCGCAGTCGATTGACGCCGTAGTTGATCGCCATCTTCGCCTGCACTCGGTAGATCTGGCCGGTCAGCACCGGAAGCAGCGAAGCACTGAGCCAACCATGCGCGATCGTTGTCCCGAACGGGCCCTCGGCGGCACGTGCGGTGTCGACGTGGATCCACTGGAAATCGCCGGTGGCCTCGGCGAACTGATCGATTCGCGCCTGCTCGACCGGCAACCACGCACTGTATCCAAGGTGGCTGTCGACCAAGTCCCGCATCTGCTCGAGACTCGTCAGGACCAAGGCGCCGCTCGCATCGACGGTGTTTTGACCGGTCACAAAGAAACTCCCTTTCGCCGGGGTCGGCACCAAGACCAGGTGCGGACGCCCTAACAGAATTACTATTTAGATGATAGAACTATAAATATTCCCGGTATGGGTGGACAAGAGGGCCCCTCGGCCGGACGGGCACGATGGCGATCTACTGCTGGTGCGCCGCGCTGCTCGGCAATTGTCGACTGTCACCGAAGCCCGGACCTCGTGCGAGCCCGGGCTTCGGCCGTTGGAACTACCAACCGAACAGGAGGGACGACCATGGCGGACATCCTTGTGCAAGACAGAGAAGACGGCGTGCGGGTTCTGCGCTTCAACCGTCCGGACCGACTCAATGCCCTGACTCCGGACATGGTGGCCGCAATCACCCAGCACGTGAGCGAAGCCACCGAACACCGCGCCGTACTGCTCACCGGAAGCGGCCGGGGTTTCTGCGCAGGCGTCGATATCGCGGGCGCGGACGAGCGCCAGCGCGGACGCAGCAACGCCGATGGACTGGCCATGCAGGAGCGCTTCGGCCAGATGATCCTCGCCGTCGCGCAGGCACCTTGCCCGGTGGTGTCCGCGGTGAATGGTCCGGCGGCGGGAGCCGGACTGGCGCTGAGCGTGGCCAGCGATATTCGGCTCGCCGGCCGCTCCGCGCGTTTCCTCATCGGCGCACCGAGGATCGGGCTTTCGGCGGGTGAGTGCGGGCTCAGCTACTTTCTCCCCCGGTTGATCGGGATGGGCCGCGCAGCCGAGTGGATGCTCACCAACCGGACGATCGAGGCGCCCGAAGCCTTGGATCTCGGCCTGGTCACCACCCTCGTCGACGACGAGAAACTCGAAGAAGCCGCAGAGGACACGCTCGCGCGGATCGTCGCGCTGAGCCCCTTCGGGCAGAAGATGACAAAACAGGTCTACCGGCGCAACATGGACGCTTCTTCGCTCGACGCGGCGCTGGATCTGGAGAACCGCACCCAGATCCTGGCCAACGCAACCGTGGATGCGGGCGAGGCGCGCGCCGCATTCATGGAGAAACGGACACCGAACTTCGTCGGCCGGTAGCGGCCCGCCCGGACCGACGCGGTCAGGCGAGGTCAAGTTCACGTACGGGCGTACCGACAGCCGCCGCTTCCAGTTGGGCCAGCAGCTCGTCCGCCCGGGCTCCCATGCCGCTGGCAGATACGAACTTCGCCGCGAGTTGCTCGTCGTCGAGGGGCTTTTCGGGGCTGCCGGAGCGGTCCGGGACATCCACGGAGTACCGCTCGCCGTCCACAGAGACGGTCACCCGCGCCCCACGCCGGGCCGGGAAACGCTCGTCGAACTCCGGTACGGCCGTCAGGCGCACGCGCCGAGCCACCGCACGCAGCTTCTCGTCAGCCTCGATCCCCGGTTCGAACCGCTGCGCGGAATCGTGGGTCAATGCCGCGGCGACCACGTGCGGGATGCTGAACCGGCGCTCGGCCAGACTGACCGGCTCGGCGATACCTGCCACCGCGACCGCCGTGGAGTAGGTCTCGACTACGATTTCCCGCACGTCGCGCCCTTGTACGTCGGCACGCAGAGCCAACGCCCCATCGATCGGCGCGAAGGCGTGACCACAGCACTGATACGGCTTCACGGTGATGCGCTCGAGCACTGGCGCTTCATTCCACGATGCGCGACAGGTTTCCCAGTCGGTGCCGGCGCCGGTCGCCATGGCCAGACCCGCCGGTCCCTCCAACACATCCAGCGCGCCGCTCAGCCCGCCGCGCGCGGCGGCCGCGGCGACGACCCCGGCCTGGGCGGCGGCTCCCGCATGCATCGGTTTGCCCGCGGCATCGCTACGGAAGGTCTGTTGCAGGCCTCCACACATCGTCGCCGCGAGCGATAGTGCGTTCGCGAAGGTGGGCGCGTCCGCGCCGTGGAGGTCCGCCGCGGCTGCCGCGGACCCGAGAGCACCGGCTGTCCCGGTCGTATGCCAGTGTGCATAGTGTCCAGGGCCCAGATCAGCCGCGACCCGGCACCCGACCTCGTAGCCGACGGCGATCGCGCGCAACAATTGCCCGAAGCTCGCATCGGTCCGATCGGCCTCCGCCAGTGCCGCGGCCACGGTCGGAGCGCCAGGGTGATAGAGCCCTGGCGCGTAGATGTCATCGAGTTCGAGGGTATGGGCAGCGGCGCCGTTGATCATCGCCGCCACCGGCGCGGCCAGCCGTTCAGCGCCGCCGACGACCCGGCTCGGACCCGCTGCCGGTGTCAGACCCGCCAGCAGTGCCCGGGCCGGAACTTCGGCGGAGCCGCCCAGACACACCCCCAGCCAATCAACGAACGCCCGGCGCGCCCAGCGCCGCACATCCCGCTCGGCCATCCGGTCCCTATGTTCGACAGCCTGCGCCGCCAGGACTTCGACCACTCCTTCGCCGGTGCTCACTGCACCTCCGGGTAGATCGAGACGACGGCATCGACCGCGACCACACCGTCCCCATCGGCACGAATCAGGACCGGGTTCAGCTCGGCCTCGGCCACGACAGGATTGCGCAGCCCGAGCCGGGATACGGCACTCACTGCGCGAGCGAGAGCATCGAGGTCACCGCGCGGCAGGTTGCGATATCCGTCGGCGGCACGGAACGCGACCACCTCCCGGATCATCTCGCGCGCCTCGGCCGGGTCGACCGGAGCCAGCCGCACGCTGCTGTCCCGGTACAACTCTGTCAGCACACCACCGGCCGCGACCATCACCACCGGACCGACATCCGGGTCTCGGCGGAAGCCGATCAGTGCCTCGGCGACCCCGGTGACCATCTGCTGCACGAGCACCCGGTCCACCGTCAGACCGGGCCGTCGCTGCGCTACCGAATCGCGGATCCGAGCCGCCGCCGCAGCGAGTTCCGAGCCATCCGCTACACCGAGCACCACACCGCCGAGTTCGGACTTGTGTGTCACCGAAGAGTCGATCAGCTTGACCACGACGGGACCCGGCACCGGCAGTTCTGCCGGCAGGTTGTCGAGCCGGACCACCGCGCGCGCCGCGCACTCCACACCCGCGTCCTCGAGGAGCGCGTAGGAGTCGTTCTCGTCCAGCGGCACCGGAGCAACCTCCGGCGGCGGCGCGGCGACCTCGACCTGGGACTGGGTACGCCGCCTGAACGCCGCAACGATCGCGTCAGCGCACGATTCGGGAGTGCGGAACGCGCTGACCCCCTTGGCCCTCAGCATCGCGAGAGCATCGGGGGCGGCAGGGACCACGAACGCGGCGAGCGGCGTGCCGCGGTCGGCGCATTCGATGATCGGCGCCACGCTGACCTCCGGGGTGAACCGCGCCGAACTACCGGGCACGGCGACCACGGCATCGAACTCCGGGGCGTCGGTAAGCACCTCCAGAACGGCCTTGATCGTCGCATACCGCGTCCCGGCCAAAGTGAGGTCGATAAGGGCACCAGCCCCGACATGCACGCCGAGGTCGGCCAGTCGCCGCGCGGTCTCGATCGACGGCGCGGCGAGCGTCGCGCCTCGGTCGGCCAAGGCATCCACGACCATCGCCCCGCCGCCACCGGTAGTCGAGACGACGCCGACGCGCGGCCGGGAAGGCATGTGCGACACGGGGACTCGCCGGGCGAGGTGCTGGATCTCGAGCAACGCCTCGAACGTCGTCACCCGGGCGATGCCGAGCGAAGTCAGGAACGCGTCGGCGACCACATCGTCCCCGGCGAGTGCACCGGTATGCGAGACCGCCAGCTGCGCGCCGACATCCGATCGACCCAGCTTGTAGGCGACGACCGGTTTGCCTCGCTCCGCAGCCAGCCGGGCGAAGCTAGCGAGATCCTCTGCGTGCGTGAGGTTTTCCAGAAAAAGGGCGAAGCTGGCCACCTGCGGATCGTCGACGGCGGACCGGCAGATCTCCCCCAGCGACAAATCCAGCTCATTGCCGGTGGAGACCATCGATGCGAATCCCAGTCCCATCTCCGCGCCGCGCGACAGCAAGGCACCAAGAGCGCTGCCCGATTGTGAGGCCACGAAGATGTCACCGCTGGGCAGTGTGTCGTCGGCGAACGCCGCGTTGCCGGTCAACGGCATCCGGCGGTGCAGGTTCGCAACGCCGAGGCTGCTCGGCCCGAGCAGTCTCAGCGACGAGCCGGCAAGGATATCGGTCAGCTCGGCTCGCCGCCGCCTGCCCTGGGAATCGGAGGCCAGGAACCCATCCGCGATCAGCGTCGCAACCGGGACCCCGAGCTCCGCACATTCCCGGACCACCTCGATCGCGGCATCGGCGGCCGTGAGGACCAGGACGTGATCGGGGACGGTGGGCAGAACGCTCAGGGATCGCCAGGCGCGCTCGCCCAGCACCGTCTCCCGGGTCGGATTCACCGGGTATACCTCGCCGTCCCAGCGGTGCGCACGGAGGTAGCCGAGCGGGCGCGAGGTGGTTTTCCCCGCCGTGTCGGAAGCGCCGACGATCGCCACCGATCGCGGATCGGTCAACGCCCGATAGAAGTCCAGCACCACTAGATCACCGCGCCCGCTGCGAGAACCGTCGGCCGAATACATCTTCGGCGATGCGGTTTTTCAGCACTTCCACCGAACCGCCCGCGATCATCCAGCCGCGGGTACGCCGGAAGCAGTACTCGACCAGGGTTTCCTCGCCGAATCCGGTCGCACCCATCGCTTGAACCGCCACGTCAGCGGCGAAGAACCCGGCCTGGTTCGCGGCCAGTTTCGCCATCGCGGTCTCCGCGGCCGTCGGCAGGCCGTCCCGGTCGCCGGTGCGCGCAGCCCGCTCCAGCAACAGCTGGGCGGACTCGAGCTTCACCGCGGCGTCGGCGAACATCCACTGCAGACCCTGGAACTCCGCCAGCGGACGGCCGAACTGTTCCCGAGTCAGGACGTATTCCTTGGCTCGATCGAAGGCGTAACGGCCCACCGCGATCGACCGGGCGCTGTTGCCGAGCCGCTCCACATTGAAGCCGCTGATCTGCTTCTTGAAGCCGCCCTCGCCCAGCAGCACCTGGGAGTCCGGGATGAAGCAGTCCTCGAAGTACAGCGGGCACCAGTGCTCGCCGTTCATGTATCGAGACGGAGGGCCTACGGTCAGGCCTGGGGTGTCGCGGTCGATCAGCACGGAGCCGATGCCACCGACTCCCGGTCCGAATCTCACGTACACGAGGTAGACGTCCGCATCCGCGCTGTGGGTGGAGAAGACCTTGGTTCCGTTGACGACCCAGCCATCCCCTCGGCGGGTCGCGCTGGTGGTCATCTCGGTGGCGGCCGAACCTGCTTCCGGTTCGCTCATTCCCAGCGCGATCAGTAGGTCACCGGAGAGGAGACCGGGCAGATAGCGCGCTCGCTGGTCCTCGGATGCGTACTGGGCGAATGTGCGGATCGGACCGAAGTTTCCGGCCTGCACGATGTCGGCGCTACGCGGGCAGGCGCTCGCCACCGCCTGGATGGCGGTGATCGCAGCGACCAGACCCGCCCCCTGTCCGCCCATCTCTTCGGGGATGCTCAGCCCGAGCAGGCCCTGCTTGGCGAGCAACCTGGCGGTGTCACGTTCGTAGTCGGCCGAGTGCGCACGGGCCAAGGCTCCAGGGGCGAGCTGGGAGGCCGCGAACGCCCGGATGGCCGCGCCAAACTCGACAATTAGTTCCGGATCGATCACTGGGTGTCCTCCTGGGTAGGTGCGCGCGGGGGCTCGTGCAGTACGGCGATGCGGCCGCTGGCATCGGCGTCGAGCAGCGGGTACTGCTCGAAGAGCTTCGGGTCGTGGCCAGGGATCACGTGGTCCGGTGAGTCGGCCAACCTGCGGATCGTGGCGAATCCGTCGAGCACGCCCTCGACATCGACCATGGCCGGGAACGGGTTCGCATCGTGCAAATTCTCGGCGAAATGGATGGCGTCGGCGGCCAGGACAACCCGGCCTCGGGCGGTGTCCACGGCCACGACCTGCGAACCTCGGGTGTGTCCGCCGATCAGCTCGACCTGGATACCGGGCAGCACCTCGTGGTGGCCATCGACCACGTCCACCCGGCCGGCGAACAGCAACCGGATGAGTTCGGCCACATCGTCGGGTTCATAAAAGTGGCTGAGCCGACGGTGACGCATCGCTGAACCGGTCACGTAACCCATTTCCGCGCCTTGCACCACGATCCGTGCATCCGGGAAGTCGCCGAGGTTGCCTGCATGGTCGAAGTGCAGGTGGCTCAGGACCACCGCGCGGACATCACTGCGGCGGAACCCGAGGAGCTCGACCGCTTGCCCCGGGCCGAGCTCGAGTTCCCGACCTCGCCGCCGACCGGCTTGCGGACTGAACCCGGTGTCGACGACGACCACATCGCCGTCGCGGGCTGCGACCCAGACGATGAAGTCGATATCACTGTGGCCACACCGGTCACCCGGGACCAGGAAATTGTCCTGGGTGCGTCGCTCGCCGCGGCCCATTCGGATCCCCCAGAGCCGCCAGGGCGCAGGCACCGGCTCAGGCATCGCCCTCGACCAGCTTCACCATCACCGGGTAGTAGTTCGCGCCGTACCCGGCCTCCCGTGTGCGCTGCAGCAGATCCATTGTCTGGTTACCGGCGGCAGCCGAAATACCTGACTCCTCAGCGAGTTTCAGGGCCAGCGCGAGGTCCTTGATCGCGTACTCGACCGGGAATGCCCGCTCGGGGTACTCACCGACCAGCATCGTGGCCGACGCCGTACGGCGCAGCGCGAAACTGTCGGCCGACCCGAGCTTCAGCGTGGAGAAAAGCGTGTCCGGTGTGACGCCCGCGGCCCGGCCGATCGCGAGCGCCTCGGCCAATGCGTTCATGTTGAGGAACAGCACCATGTTGTTCAGGATCTTGAGCACCTGGCCGTTGCCGACGCTCCCGGCGTGCACGATATCGCTGCCCATACAGGACAGCAGTGGCTCGAGCTCGCGGAAAACCTCGTCCTGCGCCCCGACCGTGATCAGCAGCGTGCCGTCCTGCGCGGCCTGCCGCAATCGAGCCACCGGGGCATCGACCAGCGTGATCTTGTTCTCGGCGAGATTGGCAGCCAGCGTGCGGGTGCCTGCGACATCGCTGGTACTCATATCAACGATGACACGTGGCGGGTGGTCCACCGTCGCCAGCTCGGCACAGACGGATTCGACCTGCACGATCGACGGCAGCGACAGGAAGACGATCTCGGCGGCCTCGGCGACCTCGCCGGCGCTGCCGGTCACACGCGCACCCAGTTCCGCGGCAGTGGCCGCCGCCTCGGCGACCGGGTCGTACACGACGACCGGATGATGGCTGCGCCGGACCAGGTTGGCGCACATCCGTGAGCCCATGACGCCGAGTCCGATGAAGCCGAGCGTTGCCGTGTGCTTCCCCTCTGCGCTCATGCGATATCCATGATGACGCTCTTGACCTGCGTGTAGTGGTGCACTGCCTCGGTCCCTTTCTCCCTGCCGAGCCCGCTGTTCTTATAGCCTCCGAACGGGACCTCGACGCCCGCTCCGATGTACCGATTCACTTGGACCTGACCGGCCTCGAGGCGCTCGGCCACTTGGTGTGCGGTCGACACGTCACGGGTGAAGACCCCGGCGGACAAGCCGTACTCGGTGTCGTTGGCGATCGCTATCGCTTCCTCGAGGGAGCCGAACTCGAGTACGCACTGCACCGGGCCGAAGATCTCCTCCCGGGCGATGCGCATATCGTTGGTGACATCCTCGACGAGCGTCGGGTTGATGAATCGGCCACCGGCCGGTGGCTGGTCACCCCCGATCACGACCCGGGCGCCGTCTTCTCGGGCCGAATCGATGTAGGACGTGACCCGCTCGAGTTGTCGTTCGGAGATCAGTGGACCGACGTCGGGATTATCGAGCCCGTGCCCCACCGACAGACCCGCCATCCGAGCCGCGAGCAATTCTACGAAACGCGGTCGCACCGCACGGTCCACCAGCAACCGCGTGGTGGCGAAGCAGGACTGGCCGGAATTGCGGACCACCGCCTGTGCGCCGGCTGCAGCCGCGGCCTCCAGGTCGGCGTCGGCGCAGATGATCGTCGGCGATTTACCGCCCAATTCGAGGTTGACGCCGATGATCCGCCTGGCCGCGACCGCGCCCACCGCGCGGCCCGCCGCGACCGATCCGGTGAAGGTGACATGCCGGACCAGCTCGTGTTCGGTGAGCGCGGTCCCGGTGGGATCCGCGGCACCCAATACCACGTTGCACAGTCCGGCAGGCAGTCCGGTCTCGGCTATCAACCGGGCAAGGTACACCGATGTCAGGGGGGTCAGTTCCGACGGCTTGACCACCACCGCGTTGCCCGCGGCAAGACACGGCGCGACCCCCCGGGTCAGCTGGGTGAGCGGAGCGTTCCACGGAGTGATATGCGCGACGACCCCCAACGGCTCGCGGCGGGTGAAGGCAAAGGTGCCCGGTGCCTGGGGCAGCGTCTCACCGTGGATCTTGTCGGCGAGCCCGGCGTAATACTCGAAATAGCGAGCGCTGCCGGCGATATCGGTCCGCGCCTGGGAGACGGGCTTACCCGAGTCGATGCTCTCCAACTGGGCGAGTAGATCGGCGTCCCGGCGGATCGCGGCACCCACACCGGCCAGCAACCGGCCGCGCTCGGCCGGTGGCACCTCGCGCCACCGGTGGAAGGCCTCGTTCGCGCTGCGCACGGCCGCATCGACGACCTCGGCCGAGCTCGTTTCGAAACTCGCCACGGTGACGCCGGTGGCCGGGTCGTCGACGTCGATCCACCCGCCGCGGCCGCCCAGTGCTGAGGACTCACCGCCGATCTGAGCGGTGAGTACCTCGGTAAGACGCGCTCGCTTGATCACGTCGCCGACCTCGGGCCGGTACGTCCGTGTCATTTTGTGCTCCTAACACACATCTCGTGTCTCGCCATCAAGATCGCTCGCCTTCCGGACTCCCGACCCGAGGACGCTCGCCCGACGCACTGATGGTCAAGATCGCCTCGGCGAGCACCCTCCCGTCCAGGGTCAGCACGGAAGACCGAGAGAAGTTCAGCCGACGACCGCGTTTGGTGCAGGTGCCCTCGACAATGACCTCGGGCTCCCCAGGCGCCACCGCCATGTACTGCACTGTCATGGTGACGGTGGTGAATCGACTACCGAGGTTGTAGTCGTGTCCCGCCGCAACGGCGCCACCGCCGACCGTGTCGAGGGCCGTAGCCAGGACCCCGCCGTGGAAGACACCGTCATGGGCCGAAAGCCTCGGCTCGTATTTCAGCCGCGCACGCACCAAGTCCGGCTGCCAATCCGTAATTTCCAGCCCGATCTCGTTGTTGAACGGCACATGCTCGCTCCAATGTGTGCGAAACCACGCGTCGCGGGCGCGAATCTCCTCCGCGGTCAACGGCATGAGAACCCCTTTCGGAATACGTCGTCGATTACGCCGCCACAGTGACCATCGCGCTGGCGCGCGCGATCATCTGCTCGGCTTCGGCAACCATCCGAGTGACAAGTTCACTCGTGGTCGGTATGTCATGAATGAGCCCCACAACCAGGCCGGCGGTCCAGATCCCGGCCTCCACGTCTCCGGTCTCGTACACGGTGCGGCCGCGCGCGCCGGCGACGAGTTCACGGACATCCTCGAACTGCCCGCCCTCCTGCAGGATCCGAACAACGTTCTGGCTGACACTGTTCTTCGCGACGCGGGCCGTATTGCGTAGCGTGCGCAGAATCAGGTCGGTATGCAGCTCGGTGGACTCGACCATCGCCTTCTTGACGTTGTCGTGGATGGGCGCTTCGACGGTGCACATGAACCTGGTGCCCATGTTGACGCCGTCGGCACCGAGCATGAGCGCGGCGGCGAGTCCGCGGCCGTTGCCGATGCCACCGGAGGCGATGATGGGAATTTCCAGTGCCTCCCGAGCGGCAGGTATCAGCACGAGGTTCGGGACGTCGTCTTCACCTGGGTGCCCGGCGCACTCGAAGCCATCGACGCTCACGGCGGCGACACCGACCTGCTGGGCCTTCACCGCGTGCCGCACGCTCGTGCACTTGTGGATCACCTTGACGCCGGCCTCGTTGAACAAGTCCATGAAAGGCTCGGGGTTGGACCCGGCCGTCTCCACGATCTTGATACCGCAATCCACAATGGTTTCCGCGTACTCACGGTGGGGCATCGGGCGGATCGACGGGAGCACGGTGAGGTTCACCCCGAACGGCTTGTCCGTCATATCCCGGCAGCGGGCGATCTCCGTGCGGAGGTCGGCCGGTGTCGGCTGAGTTAGGGCGGTGATCATGCCCAACGCTCCGGCGTTTGCGACGGCAGAGACCAACTCTGCTCGCCCAACCCATTGCATACCGCCTTGCACGATAGGGTGATCCACCCCGAACAGCTCCGTGACACGGTTCGACATCATGCTGGTCGCCTCTCCTGACTTGCTGTCTTCTTCTGGTCTATCGAGGTCACCACCGCCGGTGCGCCCGGCCCTGGGGGGCCACACCGTAGAGGCGCGGAACCGCTGTAACGAGTTCTTCCGGCACCAGCGCACGTCCGTCACTGCTGCCGTACTCGCCTTCGATCGCCCAGCCGGTCAAGCGCTGGATCTTGTCCCCGTCGACGCGAAGCACTTGACCGGTGAGCCACGCGGAGGCGTCCGAAGCGAGGTAGGCGACGACGCCCGAAGTGTTCGCGGGGTCGCGCGGGTCGAACCCGTCTTCCCGCACGTCGGCCTGCACCGCGCCGACTCCCACGGTCATTCGGGTCGCGGCGATGGGCGACACCGCGTTGGCGGTCACGCCGTAACGGGCCATCTCGAGCGCGGTGATGGTCGTCAGCGACACGATCCCGGCCTTCGCGGCACCGTAGTTGCCTTGCCCGACATTTCCGAACAACCCCGTTCCGGAGGTGGTGTTGATAATCCGTCCACTGACCGGCTCTCCGGCTTTGCTCGCGTTCCGCCAGTACGCACAGGCGTGCCTGGTGAGCACGAATGTGCCCTTGAGATGCACGTCGATGACGGCATCGAACTCCTCCTCCGACATCGAGAAGAGCATCCGGTCACGGACGATCCCGGCATTGTTGACGACGATGTCGAGTCGGCCGAACTGCTGAACCGTCGAGCGCACGAGTTCCTCGGTGCCGGCCCAGTCCGTCACCGAGGTGCCGTTCGTAGTGGCACTGCCGCCAGCCGCAGTGATCTCGCGGGCAACGTCGTCGGCCGGGCTTTCCTGACCGGGCTCACCATGGAGCCCCGCGCCGATGTCGTTGATGACGACAGTCGCACCCGCGGCCGCCAGAGCAAGACAGTGAGCGCGGCCCAACCCGCGGCCCCCACCGGTCACGATGGCGACCTTTCCTTCGAGCATGCCCATTGGTCGAGTACTCCTCACAGAGTCGAAACAGTTGTGGATCGTCGTCCCGCCGCAGTGCGCGGCGGGACCGAGGCAGCGGGACGGCAGACGCCCTTACGCCAGCAAACCAAACAAATATCCATCTATATACTTTGCATGCGGTTTGTTGATGTCTGCGAAATCAACGCTTCATCAGGCCCGTCGCGACCTCGGTGACGCCACGCGGCACCGAGGTAACCTCACAATAATATTACTCATTAATCCCGACGTAGTCCAGCGCGGCAGTCCACCTGACGCCTCACCGCTTTCCGGCGTCTGACGCGCCAGCGATGGCCGACGTCCGAGGGCATGGGTCAGTTCGCCGACATCCTCCGCCCAGAACCTGCCCCACTCCGGGTCGATCCCACGTACTACGTGCGGACGACCCCACGTAGTACGTGCGGACAACACTGACGTCCCCCACGGTCGAAGCCCACGATCTGAGGTCGCTCGACGATATCTGCCGCGTACCAGTGATGCCACGGCGTCGCTCGAAAACCATTCTCCGTCTACCCGGCGATAGGTGTCGTCGTAGCGGATCGGCAAGCTACCCGATCCCCCACCGTGCTCGAGCCAGGGCGGCGGTATCGCTCATCGGTTCCTGCCATTTCATTACGTCATTACGAAGTCGGTACGGGCGCGACACTCGGCTCGATCTTTCGCAGCAGCGGCGCGAGGTCTGTCGCCACTGCGCGGACATTCGCCGCCACCCGCTCGGCCGACATCCCCGGCAGCGCCGCCCAGAAATACAGCGTGTCGACAGGCGCGCCAGCAGTGAAATCGCGGACGAACTCGGCCACCTCACCGGCCGTGCCGAACACGAAGTAATCCGTGGACGTACGGCCGCGTGGCCGCCGACTCCGCAGCACATCGGGATCGACCGGCTTGAACGGCGGCAACCCTGAATAGCCCATACGCCCGTGCAGCCGGTAGGAGTTCGCCTGCTCGGCAAGATGCTCGCGGATCGTCGGCCAATCCCGCTCGGGATCATCGCTGATCCAGGCCTGGATACCGCCGCCCATCCGGGCGATCGACGGATCGTGCCCGCCCTCGAGCAGACCCGCCCGATAGTGCTCCCAATTCCGGGCATCGGCCGAGAGCAAGAATTCACCAAGCCGGCCCGCCCGGCGAGCACCCATCGGACCGAGGTAACCCATCCAGATCGGCACCCGCGACTGGGCAGGCGACGGTGTGACCTCGCGGCCGGCCCACAACTCTCGGATGCGCCGGGCCCTGTCGTCATTGGTCTGGTAACGAGCACGTAGATCGGCGCCGAAGAGGTCGAACTCCGGGGGCCGATACCCCGCGCCGAGACCCAGGTCGAGACGGCCACCGCTGAGCAGATCGACGACCGCAGCCTGCTCGGCCAGTTCTGCGGCCTGGTGCAGCGGCGCTACCACAACCGCTGTCCCCAACCGCACCCGCTGGGTGCGGGCGGCGGCAGACGCGAGCAGCGTCAGTGGGACCGGCAGGTAATCGTCGGAGAAACCGTGATGCTCGGTAACCCAGACCCCGTCGAGGCCCTGATGCTCGGCCTCCTCGCACAATTCGGGAAACGCCCCGTACAACTCCACCGGATCGCGCCGCCAACGGGCCGGGTTCCGCATGTCGAAGTACACGCCGACATCCACGAGGCATCCTCCTGCCACAGGTGTTAATAGCCATCTCAGCTATTTGTTGATACTGAACGCCGTCTGTGATGGTCGACCTCCGGTCGAACCCTGCACCTAGAGTCTTCTTCTGGAAACAGCTCCCAACAGACGCGGTCGAGCACGATCGCGCGGAGTCTCAGCGGCCCGACGTCGAGTAATTAGATCCCTTATTACACTACTATCTATCTTGATCGCGAAGGTCGGGATCGCGCCGAGCGTCGGCCTATGGACACATACCGCGACCATCGCTCCGCACCGCCGCATGCGAAACAACGTCGAGATCGCCCCAACGAGTCCGAGGCCGAGACCTTTGGGTGGCGCCGCTGATCCAGACAATCGTGCCGCTCGTCGTCACATTCGCTGCTGAAAGCCGACGAATTGCCCAACTGGGCCGCACATAGCGCAAAGCGCAGGACCCGACGCAGGCACTGCGACGGAAGGACGCGCGTGTGATGGGCGTGCGAGATTGGCGTCTTCGCAGTCCGGTCGCCCCTCGGGTAGTAGAATGATTCAACTAATCGCAAAATCGAGGAGCGGCTTCAATGCAGTGGACGATCGGCGACGTGCGTGTGACCAGAATTCAGGAGAGCTTGGTTACGCTGCCTCTCGAGCTTCTGTATCCCGAATACGACCCGGTCGAACTCCAGGGTCACGAGCATTGGCTCCAGCCCTATGTAGCCGCCGACGGCACACTCGGCTTGTCCACACATGCCTTGGTGCTCGAATCCGAAGGCAAGATCATCCTTGTTGACACCTGCGTGGGAACACGCGAGGTCGCGGCAGTCCCGGATATGTCCAATCAGCCCTCGACGTTCCTCGCCGACCTCGAAAGCGCCGGCTTTCCGCGCGATGCGATCGACTATGTCGTATGCACTCACCTGCACATCGACCATGTCGGCTGTAACACCGTCCAGGACGAAACCGGCGCATGGGTACCGACCTTTCCCAACGCGCGGTATCTGTTCAGCAGGCCGGACTACGAGCACTGGGACTCCGGCGCCGAAGGCGCGGCCTGGACGTTCGACAGCGCCGTCAAACCGGTGTACGAGGCGAAGGCCGCCGACCTCGTCGAGATGACCCACGTAGTCACCTCAGAGGTACGGCTCGTGCCCTCTCCTGGTCACTCGCCGGGCCATGTCTGTGTTGCGATTTCTTCGAACGGCGAAGAGGCCGTGATCACCGGCGACCTCGTGCACAACCCGGTGCAGTACATCGAGCCCAATTGGCGAATGTTCCTCGATGCCGACCCGGAATTGGCTGCGCGCACCCGAAAGGAGTTCATCGCGCGGTACGCGAACAGCAGCGCACGAATCTTCGGGTCGCACTTTCCTGCCGACTCGACCGGCTTCCTCGAGATCATCGACGGCAAGGTCCAGTTCGTTCCCGAGCCGACCCAGGCCTAGTCGAGCCGGCGCGTACCCATCCTCACAACCCCAACGGCCTGGCGAGCCTCACGCGCCGTGACAAGGCCGTACGACACAGCAGCACGTAATCGTCGCTGTGCAAGCCGGCCAGCTCCGGCTGTGGTCGGATTGGTAACGAATGGCACAGTGCATCCGTATAAGTGCAGGCCAACGCGACTGACGAAGAGTTGATGCGTTCAACTTCTGGCGCATGTTCGCCCTCAGCGGCGCTGTAGCCGGCGAGGTAGATCATCAGCCGCGGATTCCCACGGGCAGGTGTCCGGCTCGCTGATCGCCTCCAGGCGGAAGTCGACGGCCCCGTCGGAGAGCTCGTCGATGATCGTTGCGTGCTCGCTCGACGTACCCGGTGACCTCTCGCCGCCCGAGCGTGCGCAGCGGAGCCGGCCGGTGACGGTGGTCATGTGCGCCTACCTCCCTATGGGGTGAGATCTGCTGTGTGCCATGCGATTGCGTGCCTGCCGGTGAAACGGGGTGACGACCGTCTTGCTGCGAGCAAGACGGTCGTCACCCCGAGTCTGTGCGGGCTGTCAGGCCTGCGGTTCCGGTGCGGGTGAGGGAGCGAGGCGGTGGTTCACTACGAGCTCATCCTGCGTAGGAGGGCGGTGAGCACCGTACTTGCGCTGCATACGCACACCGAGGGCGACGACGATCGCGGCGAGCCCCATCGAGAGCCACAGCTCGAGGCGGTGCCCGGGCTGCACGGCCATCAGGACCAGCACACCGGCGATGAAGGCGATCGTCGCCAGGGTCAGGTACGGGAACGCCCACATCTTGACCTCCAGGGTGTGGTCCTCGTGGCGGGCCTTGCGGCGGGTGGCGTACTGGGTAATGGCGATGACCATGTACATCATCAGCGCGATCGCACCGCTGGACGCGAGCAGGTAGTTGAACATCTGCGGCAGTAGGTAGTTCGCGATGACGGCGACCAAGCCGATGGCGGTGGAGGCGATGACGGCGTTGCGGGGAACCATGTCCTTCGACGTCGCCGCGAGAGCCGCCGGTGCGTCCTGCCGCTTGGCCAGGGAGTACGCCATCCGGGAGGCGGTGTAGATGGCCGAGTTCAAGCAGCTGCAGACGGCGACGAGGACGACGACGTCCATGATGCCGGAGACGCCGGGGATGTTCATGCGCTCGAGCACGGCCTGGTAGGAGCCGGAGCTGAGGCCCTCGGCGTTCCAGGGCACCAGGCTGACGACGATGAAGATCGAGCCCAAGTAGAACAGGCCGAGGCGCCAGACGACGGCGCGGATCGCTTTCTTGATGTTCTTCTTCGGCTCTTCCGATTCAGCCGCGGCGATGGTGACGATCTCGCTGCCCTGAAAGCTGAACATGGCCGTCAGCAGACCGGCCACGACCGCGCCGGCACCGTTGGGCATGAACCCGCCGTCGCTCCACAGGTGGGAGATGCCGCTCACGTCGGAGCCGGGAAGCCAGCCGAAGATGGCCAGCACACCCAGGACGATGAACCCGACGATCGCGATGACCTTCAGCAGTGCGAACCAGTACTCGAATTCGCCGTAATTGCGGACGCTGAGCAGATTGGTACCGGCGAGAATCACGATCACCGCAAATGCGACTGTCCAGCCGGGTATTGCGAGCATGCCGCCGAGTACCTTGCCGGCGACGATCGCCTCGATGGGGATGACGAGCACATAGAACCACCAGTACAGCCATCCGATCGAGAAGCCGGCCCACCGGCCGAGTGCGCGGTCGGCGTAGGTGGAAAACGAGCCGGTGTCGGGATTGGCGATGGCCATCTCACCGAGCATCTGCATACACAGCACGACGAGTGCGGCAGCGGCGAGGAAGGAGAGGAGGACGGCGGGGCCGGCGGCGGCGATGGCGTTGGAGGATCCGACGAACAGGCCGGCTCCGATCACGCCGCCGATGGAGATCATCGTGATCTGGCGTCCCTTGAGTCCACGGCTGAGTTGCCCGCCCAAGCCGGGCGAAGTGGAAGGAACTATGTGTTCTGACATGGGGGATCCTCGTAAAATGGTGGAGCTGTGCTGCTCTGGTGTTTGTGGCGATATTCGGACGGAAGCCCGCGCGTGGCCGGTATCCGCCCCATGTGGAGGGCACGGCGTTGGGTATGGTCCGGTCTCGCCACGATGTCGTCCTGTGTGAAATGAGCCCTGACGGGCTCGGTGTCGGCGGGCCCCTCATGGTCCCCGCCAACACCGAGGAGTGTTACCGCTGGTCCCGGGTAGCCGCCGGTGTGCCGTCGAAGGCTCCGGAGAAACGGCCGACTTTGTCGATCCGGATCGTTGCGGTCGCCCCGTGCGCGGCCAGGCCCTCGAAGGCTGAGATCCGCTCCACCGCCGGGGCCAGGGCCGCGGTCGCTTCCCTCTGCGCACGCTGGTAGGTCAGCGGCTTGAGGAAGCGCGAGACCGACAGCCCGGCGTTGTAGCGGGCCGTCTTGCCGGTCGGCAGGACGTGGTTGGGGCCGGCGATGCCCTTGTCGGAATACGCGACCGTGCTCCACGGTCCGAGGAACAACGAACCGTAGTTCCGCAGCTCCTTGAGGTAGAAATCATCATCCCCGGTCTGGACTTCGAGGTGCTCGGGCCCGAGGACATCGGACACCGCTGCAGCCTGGTTGCGATCATGGGCGAGTATGACCGAACCGAAGTCGCGCCACGCCGAGCCGGCGATCTCCCGGGTGGGCAGGGTCTCGAGCTGGCGGTCGATCGCCTCGATCACCTTGCGCCCCAGCTCCTCGGAGGTCGTGATCAGGGCGGCAGGGGAGTTCGGACCGTGCTCGGCCTGACCGAGCAGGTCCGCGGCCACCCACTCCGGGTCGGCGGTCTCGTCGGCGAGGACGGCAACCTCGGAAGGTCCCGCGAGCAGATCGATACCGACCTGACCGAACAGCTGACGCTTGGCCTCGGTGACGAAGGCATTGCCGGCGCCGACGAGCATGTCGATCGGAGCCTCACCGAGCAACCCGAACGCCATCGCGCCCAGGGCCTGCACTCCACCGATCGCGACGACCCGGTCGGCCTTCGACAGGTACGCCCCGTACAACACGGCGGGGTGCGCACCGTGCTGTCCGGACGGCGGCGTGCAGGAGAGCACGGTGGGAACGCCCGCGGCCTTCGCCACCCCGACGGTCATGAACGCACTGGCCAGCAGCGGGAACCGGCCGGCAGGCAAGTAGGCGCCGACCCGGGTGATCGGAATGTACCGTTGGCCGCCGACGACGCCGGGAGCGAGTTCGATCTCGAAGTCGGTCAGATGCTCGCGCTGGGTGACGGCGAACCGGTGGGTGCGCTCGTAACCCAACTCGAGGGCCGCCCGCACGTCCGCCGGGAGCGCGTCGCCGCTCTTGCGGAGCTGCTCGGCACCGACCTCGAGGTCACCGGACCATCCATCGAGTTCTTGGGCGTAGGCCCGGACCGCGTCGAGACCGTTGCGCTCAATGCTCGACAGCATTTCCGAGACCCGCTCGACGACCTTCGGATCGCGCTGCGCGGGAGGACCGTCGACTGCGGGCTTTTTGAGCCACGTAAAGGCCCCGAGGGCCTGGGCTTCATCAGGTGTGATCTGCATGACAACGGACGGTAGGCGTATTTGAAATACAGGACCAGAGGAACATATCCTTGGCATAGCACAGGTTAATCCTATACAACCGGCAACCGTGCAGGTCAGGGGGCCTACGGCACGGAACGCGCGCGTCTCTACACCTGCCAACCGTTACTCGCTCTTAACTGCGAGAAATCTGCCGATATCACGCCGTTATCGAGCGGAGCGGGCCTTTTGTGGAACCACCGACTCTCGGCCGGTGCCAGTCCGCGCGGGTTCGTCGACCCGCAGCTCGCGGATCGTGTCCTCGGCCAACCGGGCGAACTCGCGGGTCGCGTTGGACAACGGCCGACCGCGATGCCGCGCCAGGGCGATGGTGTCGTAAAGCGGCTCGGCGAACGGGGCGGTATGCAGATCCTTCGGGAAGGTGGCGCTGTCGATCACCGCGCTGCTGGCGATGGTGTCGCCCACCTTGCCCGCCACGAGTTTGAGGGCCGCTTCGACGTGCTCGATCTCGATCTGCGGCTCGATGCGGACACCGGCGAGCTGGGCGCGCTCGGCAAGTTGGCGGCGAGTGGGATCGTTCCAGCCGTAGTGCACGTCGTAGAGCACCAGTTTGGCCTTGGCGAACTGTCTGATGGTGATCGGCTTCCTGGTGTTCTCCGGATTGGCACTGATGTAGAAGACCTCGTCGCGCATCAGCGGCGTGACCGTCAGCTCCTCATCGTCGATCGGCAGGACGACAAGGCCCGCTTCGATGTCGCCTGCGGCGATGGCGGCGGCGGTTTCCGCAGAGTTCTGTCCCACCAGCCGCACCCGCACGGCCGGGTATCGCGAGTGGAAGGTCTGCACCAGGCTCGACAGCAGGTAGTAGTCCGCATTGCGTGGAACCCCGAAGGTTGCGGTGCCGCCACCGAGCGATCCGAGTGATTGCACCGCCTGCCTGCCACTGTCCGCGGCATGCAGCGCCTGCTGGGCGTACGGCAACAGCTCCTGCCCCGCCGCGGTTAACGACAGCCGCCTGCTGCCGCGCACAAACAACTGGGAATCGAGCTCTTCCTCGAGCCGGCGCACCAGCTCGGACACCGACGCCTGAGCCACGAGGAGTTGGTCCGCGGCCGCCGTGAACGAACCGAGTCGCTCGGCCTCGACGAACGCACGAAGTTGGTTCAGGGTGGTCATGCGCGTAACTCCTTGTCGGACAGTCCCGGGCTCGACGGATCCAGCCGAGTCGCAAATGTTGCGTAACAGGGGGTATGAGTCGGCAAGCCCCGCCGGGTGTCCGCCACACAGCTACCCGTCAATATAGGACGATCCTGTGATCAGGGCCGGAGGGTGGTGGGTTGACCTGTGCTCGAGTGCCATCCATGTTCTCCGCACAGTCCGAATCCGAACATTTGGGTCACCAGCCCTACATTCACGCGGTCGAGTTGAATGTCGAGTTATTTATGTCGCCAAATTGTGATATGTCCGGTGTCCATGGGAGTTCCGTACGAACCGGCTCAAAGTGCGTTGGCCGTGCTCTCCGCCCATCGTGCCGCTTCACGGTCGAACTGATAGCGCCAGCTACGAAGCCGACTGTTCGCCTCGGCCATTGCCCACTCATTCATTCGCCAACTACATGTGAACTTCGCCAACTGAACCTGGACACAACATTTACTATGTTCGTTCCGCGCCGGTTTGCGGACGGAGGGTTGCCCGACCTGGAATCCGAAGAATTGCGCTGACCAATTCGATTGAAGCCTTGTTCGGACTGAGGTTGCGGATTTTGGGGAGCCAGCGAGGAGTTCACGGCCCGTCGCCGTCCGAGCCGTCGAAACACACGCACGGGATTCGACCATCCCGATATGAGTGCATCAAAAGCCGAACGCTCCGGCCATCAACACCCACCACGAAGCTGTCTTACGAGCGACCGTTCCGGCCCGTCTCGCGTCCGAGTGGCCGGTGCATACGACGCAGTCGCGAGTCTCGGCAATGTCACTACCAGTGGGCGCCCACGACCACCGAGCCCGCCTGCACCGGACCGAGAATGTCATCGTTCTCGGGCTTGAAGAGTTCGGGCGTCTTGAACACTCATGATTATCAGCTGGCAGCCCGCCCGGTTTCCCTGTCACGCCGCTGCCAGCGTGCGCACCGTTGCACTGTGGAGCTCGGCGACGTCGCGCTCGATGTCCCTACCCTCGGGCAGCCGGACCTCAGGCCCTACGTTGGCTCGAACTCCCATGTCGGCCAGAGTCCGTAGTAGTCTCGAATTTCCCATCTCGCCCGAGCCCGGTGCACGGCGTGCGCTCCTGGCCTCCAGAGCGAGGTCGGGGCCCGGTGGAGAACTCGGCCCGTCGGCGAGCTGGACAGTGAATATCCGTTCTGCGGGGACTTGCAACACGGCCGCATCATCGGCGCCGCTGCGGGCGTGATGCCAAAGGTCGAACACCAGTCCCCCATTGGCCCGGTCGGCCGCCTCGACCAGCGACCAGGCCGTGCTCACGTCCGCGACGGTCGTGAAGGGCACGAACTCGAGGGCGACGCGCAAGCCGTGTTCGGCGGCGTCATCGCACAGCCGGGCAAAGGCAGCTGCGTCGCGATCGAGGTCCAGCCGGTCGCTCGTATCGTGAACCGCCGCGATTGTGGTGCCGCCCAACGCACTGCACACCTCGAACAGCTCATGGCGGTCCGCATCGATCGCTGTCGCCCCGGACCCGAGCGTGCCCCCGACCCACTCACGACAGCCATCGCAATCGGTCAGCACAAGGCCGTTGTCCTCCAGGAGCATTCGCATGCCGACGAGGTCCAGGCCGTCCTTGCGGCGCGCATGTCGCCACACATTCGGCCAGCAACTGACAGCCTCGAAGCCGGCCGCTGCCGCGATGGTGACGAACCGCCTGAATGGCACCGTAGCCAGGCATCCGTTCATGAGCGTCAAATTCTCGACCAGTCGGCCATCCCCCGCCACTACCACGTGCCGAGCACCTCGTCGGTGTGTTGACCGAAAGCCGGGGTTCGGATGGCCCGCGTCGCGGGAGTATCCGACAGGCGGGGGGCCGGAGAGGGCACGGTGACCGCGCCCTGTTCATCGGTGATCACTTCGACCAGACAGCCACGCGACCGCACGTGCGGATCATCGCGAATATCGCGCGCAGTCTGAACCAGCGAGACGGGAAGACGCCGAGCCACGAGCTCTTCGATCACGACGGTATGGTGTCGGGTGCTCGTCCATTCCCGCAGCGATGCCTCCACATCGCCGACCGGTACGCCGGCATCGTCACGGGATTCATGGCCGGCCAAAGTCGCCATCTCGGAAAAGTGTCTGGACGTCGAAGCGCTGATTGCCACCCAGCGACCGTCCGCGGTGGGGAACACATTGCGGATCATGGAGTCACGCAATCGACTGCCGAGGCGGGCCGGAGGATCTCCGCTCCCGTCGTACTCGGCATGGATCGGCGCCACCGCCTGTAGCAAGCTGTCGATCGGGTTGACATCGACGAGCTGGCCACCGCCGCCGTGCGCCAAGCGGTGATAACAAGCGGCAAGCACCCCGAACGCCCCGGTCAGCGCCGTGACAGCGTCACCCGTGGGGGTGCTCGGCAGAATCGGAGGTCCGTCTGGCTCGCCGGTCACATGAGTGAGCCCGCTGAACGCCTCGGCAATAGTGCCATTACCCGGCCGGTCGGCGTAGGGCCCGTCCTGTCCGTATCCGGTCACCGACACGTAAATCAAGTCGGGGTTCAGTGCACTGAGTGTGGAGTAGTCGATACCGCGCTTGTCGAGCGTCGCCAGGGGGAGATTCACCACCAGGACATCGGCATCGATTACCAGCCGTCGCAGCGTCGCACATCCCTCCTCGCTGCGGAGGTCGAGCTCCACGGACCGCTTCCCGCGAGCCAGCAGCGGCCACATCCTGCCTGGATGGTGGCGGTAGGCGTCGCCACCCGGCTGTTCGATCTTGACAACATCGGCCCCGTGATCCGCGAGCAGCGTCGCGAGATAAGGGGCCGCATAGAGAGTGGACGCGTCTATGACGCGCAGGCCCGCCAGTGCGCCGCTCATCCGTCCGCCCGCCCTGCCGAGGAGGGTGCCTTCCCAGATGCGGCAGCCAGCGCGCCGGACGGCGGGGCGTCGAACAACAGCACGGAGGTGTCCGTGGGAGGTGGCAAAGTGCCGGCGTAGCCGGTCGATCCATCGAACAACGCGTTGTGCACAACGAGGGCTCGTTTGCCGGTGAAGCCGTTCAGCACCTCTTCGAACGACCAACGCGGTGCGGACGAACTGGATGGGTCGCCGAGATCGAAGCGCACATTCTCGATGCTGGGATATGGCGACCGTGAGGCGTTGATTATGCGGGCACGCTCATACGGACAGGTTCGCACCAGGCCGGCGCCCAGTCCCCGGGTAGCTCCGGTAATCCAGACCACCGTGTCTGCCATGTACTGCTCCTTCGTCGGTCCTGTCAGCGCACTCGAACCGAGAACTGATGCGCGAGTTGAGCACACTCGGACCGGTTCGAATGCGCGTAGATATATCCGGCGCAAGAACGAGCACTTCGCTCGAGGTACTTATTTATCATACAATTAGATGTATCTTTTAACTATGGAGATCAGCGAGATCGCGGAGGCGGCTGCTCGCCTCCGGGAGGCGGTCAGCGGTGGTGGAGTCGACTTCAAATTAGTTCGCGTCGACCTTCGCCGGCGCCAAGTCGAGTTTCAGCTGGATCTGGAATCCGCGGAATGCGCCGACTGCGTCCTTCCGGCGGACGCTCTGCAGAAGATGGCCGACTCGGCGCTGAAGCGCAGCCATCCAGGTAACTACGCTGTTCTGATCGACGACCCACGAGCCGAGGGCGAAAGCCTGAAAGATGCATCGGAAGGGGCCGTGCCGCAAGCCGGTGCAACACCCAGGTTCCCCGATTCGGTGCTACGAGTCGTCGATCCTTGCGCAGCCGCTGCGGTGAACGACGCCGATCCTGGTCCTACGTTGGACAGCCTCGCGGGCAAACGGATCGGGTTCCGAGTCGACGTCCTGTGGCGATCCTGGGACTGGGTCGTCGACGAGTGGGCAGCGGGGCTTCGTGCCATCGGCGCTGTGCCGGTGATCTGGCGACGTTCTCAAGGTTTGGACGGTGAAGCTGGACGTGATCAGAACGCTTCTTATGGGGAGTTCCTCGCCTCGGTTGACGCAGTGGTATGTGGTTTGGCCAATTGCGGCTCCTGCACCTCGTGGACCGTCAAGGATGCCGTAACCGCACTGAGCGCAGGTCTGCCGACAGTGGCGGTCGCAACCGCCCACTTTCGGCCACTCGCCCAGACGCTGGCCGCACAGTACGGCCGCTCAGGTTTGCGTGTGCACCAGTTGCCCTACCCCCTCGACATCAGGCCGGAGCCGGACGTACGCGAGATGGGGCGTGAACACTTCGCGGATTTCATCACACAGTTCACAGCGGCCAATGTGGCGGTGATCTGACGTGAAGACCGGCGCCGCACAGCATTCCACGCCCGAATCCCTGGCTGAAGTCCCCGCCGACATTGCGGAGTTCAGCCACTACGCGCGTAGTGCCGGCTGGTCCGATGGGCTGCCGCTGATCCCACCGACCCAGGAGCGAGTGGGCGAATTCATTGCCGCAGTGGGCGGGGATCCGGACGAAGTCGTGGCCGAATTGCCTCCGTCCGGAGCTCCGTGCACACTCGCCAAACTGGCGGCGAACGCGGTGATGGCCGGGGCCCCGCCGGAGTCGCTGCCACTGCTTCGTTCGGCATTGGCCGCCATGTCCGAACCCGAATTCGACCTGCACGCCTTGAACGCGACTACGGGGTCGGTGGTTCCGGCCGTCGTGGTCAACGGAACGATTCGACACGAGCTGGAAATCCCCTTCGGCGCCGGTTGTCTCGGTGGCGCGGAGGGCGGAGCACCGTCGATCGGCCGCGCCTTGCGCCTGACGATGCGCAATGTCGCCGGCCAGCGCATCGGCGTCACGTCCCAGAGTGTCTACGGGACGCCTGGCCGCGTGACCGGCATCGTATTCGGTGAGTGGGAGGAACGTTCACCGTGGGCGCCGCTTGCGGAGCGCCGCGGAGTGCCGGGCAATGCGGTGACTGTCTACGGCGCGATGGGAACGGTCAACATCTGTGACATCGCGGCCACGACCGGTTCGCAGCTGTTGGAGATCATCGGTAAATCCGTGGCCTATCCCGGCGCGAACGGATTCCTCACCTCGACGATCTTTTCCGAGGTGCTGGTCGCGATAAATCCGGTATGGGCGGAGATCATCAGCCGGGACTTCCGCGACGTGCGCGAGGTCGCCGCGCGATTGTGGCACCACGCCTCACTGCCGCTGGATTACTTCCCCAGCGTCCACCGCGGTGCCATCGAGGCGCTGGGCCGGGTGGACAGCGAGGGGCGAGTACACCTCAGCACTACCCCGGACGACGTACTCCTCATGACTGCGGGTGGGCTGGGCGGTCTGCATGCAGCCGTTCTACACAGCTGGGGCGCCACGCGATCCCAGACGCGCGCCGTGGAGTGAGCGGTCTGTCGGCCTTCCGTGCTCGTCTCGGCTCGTCTCGGCTCGTCTTCTCAGAGCGCGGAAGGCACCGTCGTCTACTTCTTCCGACCGCACTCTCGAGCGTAACAGTTAACTCTATTATGAGTTCACGTACAGATTGAACGCGCTTTACTCGAACTCGCCCAAGCGCAAGCCAGAATATTTAGGTAACTAGTATTACCTTATGTGCTCTGTAGCCACAGTTTCCGCCCCCCGATCCCGTAATGCCGGCCGTCTCGCAGTGGGGGTGGCGTCGCTGGTGGTGGTGATTATCCCGAGCTACCTGACCGGGACACTGGCGATCTCGATGGGCGCAGAGCTCGGTTTTACGCCGGCTTTGCTCGGAGTATTGATGGCGATGCGATTCGCCGCCGCGGCGGCGTCCTCAGCTGCTGCCGGCCGGTGGGTGCAAAAGTTCGGTGCCACAGGCGGGATGCGCGTTGCGGTGCTGACTGTCGCCGGCACCTCGATCGTGATCGGGCTTTTCGTCCGGAATCCGATCGTGTTCGCCGCGTTGTTCTGCCTCAACGGTGCCGCGTTGGCCATAGTCCAGCCAGCTGTGGACATCTGGGTCGCTCGCTCCGTTCCAGTGCGTCAGCAGGGACTGGCATTCGGCGTGAAGCAGGCGGCGGTGCCAACCGCGGCGCTGGTGGCTGGTGTCGCCGTGCCGGCGGCCGCTGCAGGCGCGGGATGGCGTGTGGTCTGGCTCGCCGCTGCGGCAGCCGCGCTGCTGACGGCGGCCCTTGTCCCGTGGCGGGGAGGTCGAGCCACCGAAACCCCGTCAGATTCGGTCGGTGTGAAGCGGGAACGCCGATCGGTCGCCGACTTGGCTGTGCTCGCCGTGTGCTTCGGATTCGGTAGCACCGCAGTTGTGAACCTGACGACCTTCCTTGTCGTCTCGACAGTGTCGGCGGGGTTCGACGAAGGGACGGCGGGGGCCGTGTTCGCGGCATCGAGCACAACAGGCATCGCTGCCAGGCTCACGCTGGGATATTGGGCCGATCGAATCAAGGGCGACCTGCTCGTGGTCTTGGCCGGCGTCCTGACCGCCGGAGCCGGCGCATTCATGCTGCTCGGTTTGACGGCCGGTACCAGCTACGTGGTCGCGGCGCCGATCGCGTTCGCATTCGGTCTCGGGTGGCCAGGCTTGCTGTTGCTCGTGGTGGTGCGGGAGAACCAGCAGGCTCCGGGAGTTGCCACCGGGTTCGTAAACACGGGCTCTTACGTCGGGTCGATCGTCGGTCCGGCGGTCTTCGGTCTACTCACTACCCGGCTCGGATACTCTGCGGGCTGGCTGTTCACCGCATGCTGTCTGCTCGCTTCGGCCGCTGCCGCACTTGTCGCTCGCGCAATGCTGCGTCGACGATCCAGCCTTGTGGCCAGCTGAGGATCATTCTCGCCGCTGGTCAGCATCAGGCGGTTTCCAGGTCGGCAAGCGTCGACCGTGCGGGCCCGCTTTGGCCGCGCCATAGGAGCCGAGCGCGGCGAGCCGCCGGGTGGCCAGTTCGGCATCAGGGCTTCGAGATACGCCGAAACCGAGTCGGGGAATGGTGTTTCCATCATTGAAACGATCTGGGATACGGGCACCGGCGGGCTCTTTGTGGGATGGTCGCGTGAACGGCACGCGGTCGCTCATCGAGGACATCGCGGTAACCGTGACTTTCCTAATGCGCCTGAGCACAATCGAGTGGGCAATTGAGCGCATTCGACTGGGCAATCGCAGTCCATCGGCGAGTCCCGGGCTTGTTCATGCGTGGCGTCGGGGCATGCGTTGCAGCTGCCGGGCGTCTTGTAGACCACACCGACGGTGTCATCGCTCGTGTGCCCCGGATCCAGCGAAGTGAACCCGAGACTCTCGCGATATCGGTGGCGCTATCGGCCCGGGCCGCGCCGCCCCGCTGCGGCAGGGGCGGCACGGCTGCGGTGCGACGTTGCGACTCAGATGTCGTAGTGCGGAGACCGCATCTGGCGGCTTGCCTCCTCGACGATGTCTCCGTCGAACAGTTTGGTTTGGAAGCTGGCCGACATCGCGGCCGCTTCGGTCGGGAAGTAGACGTCGGCGAAATGGCGTGCATTGTCGTAGCCGTCGAACTCGTAGAAGCCGCCGGGAGTATTGGTACCGATTCCGCTGAGCCAGGTTTTGCGGACCAGGCCCGGCTGCGCGAGCAGGGTCGGGTTCATCTGGCGCCACGGTACTTGGTCGAACGGGACGGAGAGTTGGAGTTCGGTGTAGACGAAGACCTTCTTGGGCATGGTGTTCCTTTCAGGACGGCGGCAAGGTCAGGATGAGTTCACTGGTCGACCTGGGCCGATCGCTAGGATGGCCGTACTAGTGCCGCCGTCGAAGCATGCACTAGTACGGTCATACTAGTCAAGCGCGGATCCTTGCCCGAACACTGGACGGCCGCGGGCGACAGAGGCGCATGTGGACGGCGCATGGATGTCTCGCTAGTATGTGCGTACTAGTGAGCTTGCGCGGCTCGAATTGCCGTATCCACTGAAGAGGAGCCGCTGTCGATGGCCGAATCCACCCGCGCTCGCATGGTCACCGCCGCTGTGGAAAGCCTGCGCAGGCGCGGTTTGGCGGGTATGTCGTTCACCGAGGTACTTGCCGACAGCGGTGCGGCGCGCGGAGCGATCTACCACCACTTCCCTGGCGGAAAGGCCCAGCTCGTCACCGAGGCGGCGCAGTTGCACGGACAACAGGTCGCTGATCGGCTCACGGATATTTCCGGTGCGAGCCCCCGCGCGGTGGTCGAGGCATTTCTGGACCTCGTCCGCCCGGTCGTCGAAGACTCCACACGCGGCTGCGGCTGCGCCATCGCTGCCGTCACGGTCTCGGTCGACGACGACCACAGCGAGTTGCTCCGCACTGCGGCAGCCGCTTTCGCGTCATGGGCGCATCAGCTCGCAGTCGCGCTCACCGATGCAGGCATGCCCGAGGCAAGGGCGGAAGACCTTGCGCAACTGCTGATCGCACTCCTCGAAGGAGCGCAGGTACTGTGTCGAGCCGACTCCAGCACAACGGCTTTCGAACAGGCTGCGCGTGCCGCATTGGCGGCAACACCATAGCTGCTCGACCGGTATCCGGCCGCGCTCCTCGGCGTCGGCGCCATCAACCTGGCCCAATTGCTCGCCGAGATCGGTCCGATCCTCGACCGGGCGCCTGAACATATCTCAGGGCATGTGTCATCCGATCGACGATAAGCGCCTCGCCGTCGACCGACCCCGGCGCGAGATGACTGTTGATCTCGAGGGAGACCAGCCCGTGCAGGGTGCCGAACAGGCCCAGCAGGCGGCGCTGGTCGTGGGTGGACAGGGTGGTGAATTCCGCCAGCTGGTCGCCACACCCCTCCGCCTCGCCGACCGCGAGCAGGAACGGCCGATAGACCGCCTGCTCGGCGGTGACGGTGGGGCCGCCCGGCGGTGCCGCGTAGCCGGGCAACTGGTCGGTCCAGATCAGGTTGAAACGGCGGGGGTTGGCGACGGCCCAGGCCCGGTACGCCCGGACGCAAGCTAGTAGCCGGTCGACGGGCGCGGCGCCCGCGCTGTCTTCGAAGGCCCGGCCAACGGTACCCGCAAGACCACGGAAGCCCTCCGCGATCAGTGCGGTGAACAGGTCGTCGAGGCTGGCAAAGTACGTATAGAGCGAGGCCGGATTCATACCTACCTCGCGGGCGACACCCCGCCACGACACGTTGCCCGGACCGCCTTCGTCGAGCTGACGGCAGGCGACGGCGATGATCTCCGCTACGAGCTCCCGCCGCTGCCGGTCCCGTCGGGACTCCGTATACGTGCGCATGCCGTCAAGGTTATCCGAACAGCCTTGATTGCCCGAACACCCTTGACCTACCGAACACTGTTGACTACCGTTGGGCAAACAGTGTTCGGAAATCGAATAATGATTGGAGAACGTGAAGTGGCCGATTCCCTAGATATGCCCGTAATCCTGGGTGCAGGTCCCGTCGGCCGGTCGGTCGCGGCTGCGCTGATCGCCCGCGGGATCCGCCCGCGCGTGGTCACCAGGTCAGGAACCACGATCGACGGGACCCAAGCCTGCCGGGCCGATGTGGCCGACCCCGAGGCCACCCGTGCCGCGCTCGACGGCGCCACTGTGGTGTTCCAGTGCGCGCAACCGCCATACCACCGGTGGTCGAAAGAGTTCCCGTCCATCCAGGGATCCGTCGTTCGCGCCTGCGAGGCGAGCGGTGCGCTACTCGTAGCGATCGAGAACCTCTACGGATACGGGCCCGTTTCCGTGCCGATGACCGAGGACTGTGCAATGAAGCCGACCACCCGGAAGGGCGTGGTGCGCGCCGCCATGTGGGCCGAACTGCTCGACGCGCACCAGTCCGGTCGGATACGTGCCACGGCCGTCCGAGCGAGCGACTTCTTCGGTGCCGGCGTTCGAGACTCTGCATACGGCGAACGTTTCTTCGGCCCACTCTTGGCCGGCGGGAAAGCCCAGGTCTTGGGTTCGCCGCAGGCTCGGCACGCGATCACCTACGTGCCCGACCTCGCCGAGGCGGCAGTACGCGTCGCCGAGGATCCCGCAGCCTGGGGGCGAGCCTGGCATGCGCCGACCGCGCCAGGAATCACTCAGCTCGCCATTGTGGAGGCCGCCGCCCGTGCCGCCGGCGTATCACCCAACTTCGTCGCGGTGAAGCCGTGGCAGCTTCGCCTCGTCGGCACCTTCGATCGCGGCGCCCGGGAAACGGTGGAGATGCTCTACGAGTTCGATCACGACTTCCTAGTCGACTCATCGGCCTTCGAGACCCACTTCGGACAGTCGCCGACACCGTTGGACCGCGCGCTCGCCGAAACAGTCGCCGCGTACCGCCAAACGCAGCCCTGACATCGGGACTGACTGTCCGCCAGTCCCGTCGGTCTATCGGCCGCCGCCCTGCCCGATCTATACAACCCCTCCAGGAGTTGTCCACGAGCCGCTGCTGCGTTTCGGGAGACGTCATCTCGAGGAGAATGGAGTCGTGTCGTCGAGGAAGAAGTACCCGGTCGAGTTGCGTGAGCGGGTGGTGCGGAGGTTTTGTGGAGATTCGTGAGCAGCACGAGTCGGGGTGGGCGCGATGAGAGCGGTCGCCGACTTGCCTGGGACTACACCCATTACAGCTACTGCGAGTACTGCGACACCGAAGACGCCATCGGCTCCGGCCCGCACTGCACCTACTGCGGATTCTGCGACGACTGCTACCAGCCCTTCCCCCACTGCCAGTGCCCCGACGTCGCGGGCCGCGAACGCTACGCGGGCCTGCTCGACATGGAAACCGCCTGAACCCCAGTCTGTTTCAGTCCTGCCTCTGTGCGAGGAGCGCCCCGCCAGTTGCTTGCTGTATTCGACAACGGCCCTGGACAGCGGCGAGCCCCACGGCGGCGCCGATGCACAGCGACGAACCGATCAACGCGATGGCCGCGCACAACCGCTCCTGCGGCAGCAGATCACGTAGCGCGCTGATGCCCAGCGGAAAATACCGACGCTGGCGCAGGCACACAACGCGACGTGTATCACACACATCATATGCGGCTGGCATATGATGTGTGTATGCCATACAGTGTGGCGCTACGGAATCCAGGCGCGGATCAGATCGGCAGAAGGACCCCGAAATGGACAAAACCCTCGACAAGATCGAGTTCGAGACCATGCTGTTCGGCCGGTACAGCCTCGCCTCCCGGCAGCTCGGCGGGCGGCGACTCGATCGCAGCACGTATACGTTGCTCAATCGGCTGCGGGTGGCGGGCCCGATGACGCTCGGGCAGCTGAGCGAGGCGGTGGGTCAGGATGTGTCGACGCTGAACCGGCGGACCGCGGCCATGGTGCGCGACGATGTAGTGGAGCGCATTCCGGATCCGGATGGCGGGATGGCCCGCAAATTCCGCATTACCGCCGAAGGTGAACGACAAGTCGACGGTGAACGCGACGAATCGCTGCAAACCTTGGCGACGATCCTCGCGGACTGGTCACCGCAGGACACCGCCGCCTTCGCCGATTACCTGCAGCGTTTCAATATCGATATCGAGCGCTATCTCGACCGTCCCTGGCCGCGCCCGTAGTCGTCAGATCGCGGTGCCGATGTCCTGGGTGACCAGATGGTCAGGGCTCGCTCCGCGGCGGCGATCGTCATCGACGGATTGCAGGCCGCGGAATTACCCTGCAATCATCAACGATCGACCGAGGTACGCCGGTATCCGATGTCTGGTGCGTTCCGCCGACCTCCCACCACGACGGTCCGAACCACGCCGATCGCGGGACCAGCGAATGCTCTGGGCCGCTGGCGGTCTCGCCGCCAGCGGCTCCGAAACTCTTCTCGGACTACGACTGGCGAATTACGCGTTGCCGGTGCAGACCACTTCACTGATTCCCGTCTGCGACAGGTCCACGGAACCGACATTGGCCAGCATCGCCGGCGGGTAGTACCGGGCGAGGCTGGCGTAGGCGCCGCGCAGCGCGGTCGCCCGGTCGCGGCCCCAGCCAGTGCCCACCGCGGTGGTGCCTACCGGGTCGTTGCTGTAGACGAGCGCGCCGCAGCCGTCCGACCAGGTCACCATGACAGCGCAGTCGGAGGCACCGTCCCAACCGCAGTTGACCAAGGCCTCATCGATCGCCGCATCGCGGCTCACCGCATCGACACCGGTGCCGTAGATCCAGTTCTCGACACTGAACGCGATCGCACCGTGAAGACCGGCCGCATTCGCTGTACCGGCACCGATCACCGCCCCGGCCGCAAAACCCACCACCGCGACCCCGACGACAGCCTTACCCATGAACCTCATCGAACACATTCCTCTGAACACGTGCAGACACAAACCGACGAATCATCGCGGATCACTGTCTGAGTTCGCTATATCAACCCTGGAGGATCACATTCCCCGCCGCTAGCTATCACCACGATCGTGGAACCGCCGACCGTCCCGTTGCCCGTCACCCTTGGTATTGCTACTGCATCAGCGAGGGCCGAGACGTACGGCAAGCAGCAGCGCGTCCGCCCATATCCTGAACGAGATTTGGCCACTGGCCTTCTGCCACCCGTGCTGGCCGATTCAGTCAGCGCGCCATGCGGCGACGATGATGGTGCCCCTACAGCGAAGTGGTCGTCGACCGGGCGGGTGCGATCGCATCGAGACGGTGCGCCCGGCGGGCATGGCGGCGCAGTGCCGGTCAGAAGTCGTCGTCGTGTCCGGCGAGGTGCCGCCCCAGCCGTCTGGCCGCGTCGATGATGCCGCTCAATGGGTCTTCGTACTTGAAGCTGTCGTACTCGTCGGGCTCGAGAGCATCGGTGAGCCGGAGCGCGTGCCGGATCATGATGTCCTCGCCCACCACGACGAGCCCGCCGACAATGCCCGTGCTGCCGACCTTGGTGAGGATGGCCAGGAGATCGACCTTGCCAGCCTTGGCGAACGGCCTTTGGAACTGGATCCATTCATCGTCTGCCCGTCTGATCACGACATCGGGTGCGGCCCAATCCTCTTCAGCGTCCTCAACCCTGAGGCTGATGCTGTCGGGCTCGATGTGCACGCCGTAACTGTTCTGGGAGATGAGTTCGACCAGGGCGTCCCACTGTTCGCTCTGTTCCATGTGATTCCCCTTCGCGGTCGTCAGCGTCCCGCCGACCCGGAGCATAGCAGAATCGTCTGCGGCACAACGGATCACGCAGAACACGACCCGAGCCGCGAGGTATTCCTCGGCGAAAACCCGAGCCGACCAGCTGGACAGATGATCACCATGTCTCCCTGGAGGGGCGCTCTCGGGCGATGCCGCCGAGGGTGCATGGTGATCGCCTGACCAGCTGGGTTGGGCTATGTCGGATGGGCTGGGGTGGGAGGATTTGGGGTATGGAGGATTCGTTTGGGGGGCGGCGTCCGACGAGTCATGAGCGGATGACGGGGGTGCCCTGGGATGCGTCTTATCAGGATGGGCCTGCGCCTTGGGATGTGGGTGGGCCGCAGCAGGCAATAGTGCGGTTGGGGGTCGGCGGCGGGTTCGCGGGGGCGGTGCTCGATGCGGGGTGCGGGAGTGGGGAGAATGCGCTGTACCTTGCGGCGCTGGGGTTTTCGGTGCTGGGCGTCGATGTGGCGGAGACGGCATTGGCGACGGCACGGGCGCAGGCCGTCGAGCGCGGGCTGGACGCCGAGTTTGTTGCGGCCGACGCATTGCAACTGGAGCGGTTGGGGCGCAAGTTCGAGACGGTGCTGGATTGCGGACTGTTCCATACCTTCGACGGTGACGAGCGACGGGCATATGTGGCGAGTCTGGCCACGGTGACCGAGCGCGGTGGCACGCTGTATGTGTTGTGCTTCAGTGACGAGGGTCCCGATACGGGACCACACCCCGTCAGCAGGGAAGAACTCGAGACGGCATTCGATTCCGACAGTGGATGGAATATCACGGCCCTCGAACCGGACCGGATCGAGACGAGATATCACGACGCCGGCGCACCTGCCTGGCTCGCCACGGTCAAACGGATCTGATGCCTCGCAGGCGGAGCGGCTCGAGGAACGCGGCGAGCAGGTGCATCTGATGCCGTTCGGCTGGTAAAGAATTGCCGTGTCGACCTCCTCGACGGGATCGACAGCACACAGCATGTGATCCACATGTCGGGCGATTACAACCAACCGTGCGAGCCGGTACTGCGCTGGCCCAGCCCGCGTTCGCAGTTCCTAGCGCGATCGGCGCCGGCCGCTCGGGTCAGGAAGGTGTGCGTCACTTCTGAGGGGGACGCTGAACACCGAGCGCCTGTCCCCGCTCGTGAGAAGCATCCCGGCACGGCGACCATTACTGTCCGTGCGTAGCCGAATCCACTTGCCGCACAGGCATTCGAATCAGAGCGCACCGAACCCCGCCCGATTCCTCGAATCTGGAAAGATGCGAATCTGCTAACGGTTCACTATTGATTGTGCCGCTGTTTAGCGGCACAATAGATATCAGACAACCTGCATCCCCGGCACACCCACTACCGACCAAGTCCGGGCTCGGCGGGACGAAGGAGATATCGGTAACCATGAACCTCAAGTCGAAGAAGGTCGTCATAGCCGGTGCGGTCGCCGGTGCACTGGTGATCACGCCGGCCGCCATGGCGATTCAGTCGACCATCGCGGCGCCCGGTAACCACAGCAACAGCAATGGCGGCGGCGCCCGGGGTGGCGGGTACAGCAACAGCAACTCGGGCAGCCGCCGTGTCGCCGATCAGGATCACGCCGCGTCCGGCAACAACTCGAGCCGCGGCACCTACGAGAGCGGCGGCGACGGCGGACGCTGGGTATGGGTGCCCGCCGAGGGCAGCCGCTGACCCACTCCCCCTGCGGCTCTTCACATTACGAATGCGACCGTCACCCCGAGAGGGGCGGCGGTCGCATTCGTTTGTGCACCCGATGCGTACCATCTACCCCTCGAAAGACGGACTCGCACCGGGTAGTCAATCGCACTCGAGCGGTCGCTGCTCGACCGTCGACACAGACCGATGCCCTCCCGGGCGGCGTGCGCAGAGTTGCACGACCGCCCGAAAGGGCATCAGCGGTAAGAAGATTCGACTACTCAGGTCAAACTGCCGTCGACGCACAGGCTCGACGACCGCCAGGACGGCCCCGGCCGGTTCGCGGCCATATCGAAGCTCCAGTCCGAAATCGGTCCGGCCGCACGCCAATACAGCCCGCCCCGGCCGTCGGCAACGGCCTCGTACATGTCTTCGCGACCCTCGATCAGCTGGCTGCCGACGCAGTAGTCCATGTAGTCGGTGCCCGGCTGCTGCGCCCCCGGGCTGAACTTGCCGGCCGGATTGCCATTGGTACCGGGGTTGTACACGGAGCCGCGGCCGCGGGCGTAGCCCTCACGGGACCACCGCGCGAAGCCGAAGAAATCGGACTCGCACCGGTATGTCCAGCCGCCCGCGGAGATCGCCACGCCCTGTGGAACGGCTTCACCGGCCCACAGGCAGCGCACACCGATATCGGCATCGGCCGCTGGCGTTTCGATGCCGACACCGAATCCACCGATGCCTGCCGCGACCGCTGCGAGGAATGAGAGTGCTCGGATCTTGTTGCGTCCCCTGGCATTACGTGCCTGGTCGGGACATTCCGTAGGTCTGGGTGCGTCGCGCAGTTCGCTGACGTTGATCATCGACGTCTCCTTCATCATTGTCTCGCCCGCCGGCCGACGTCGATACGGACCGGAGGGAGGTGCTGTTCCCGCTGTCTAATGTAACGCTATTTAACGGCACGTTGGGCTAAGTATCGCCAACTGTGGGAACGATGAAAAAGGAAAGGCCTGGCCAAGGACGTGCGCAACCGAAGGATCGGCCGCAAGCCAGGCAAGAAATTGCACGCGTCGGCGCGAGCCGAAACCGCGTCAGGCGTCGGGCAGCGCCTCGGTGAGTTCGCTGTCCTGTTCGAGGTACTTCGCGACAAAGCGGTTCACGAGCTCGGCGGTCGCCTGTCCCGGGCGGATCCGCGTCTCGGCCACCCGGTCCGCGAGGACCGCCTTATCCGCAGGGGTGCGCTCGGAGTGCTGATACGGCTCCCACGCCGACCGATGGAACAGATCGACGAAGCGGCGGGCGATCCGATCGCAGTCCGCGCGCAGTCGTTCCAATTCGCCGAGCAGCGCATCGACCGGCATGCCCGCGCCTTCCAGCTGATCGAAGATGCGGATCAGTTGCGGATCGGCGATGCGGTAGGTCGCGGCATCGACCGGTTCGTACAGACCGACCGAGACCACGCGGGCCAAACCATGGGGCACGTCGCGATAGCGCTGCTCGAGTTCGGTCGCCGCGATCGTGTCACCGGCCGGCGGTGCGGTGGACTGCGTCGCACCGGGCTCCGCGACGCCGAGGATGTCACCGAGATCGTCACCGCGATCCCACGCCTCCAACAGTTCCCTGATCCCGTTGAGCTTGATTCCCCGGTCCAGCAAACGGCTGATCGTCTGGACCCGATTGAGGTGATCCGGTCCGTAAAAACCGGTGCGGCCCTTCACCTGTGGTGGGGGCAGGATGCCGCGCTCGGCGTAAACCCGCAGGCTGCGCACGGTCGTACCAGCCTGGCGCGCCAGCTCATCGATCGTGTACTCCACGTCCCCTGCCATATGTCTAGGAAACCACACAGAAACATTACCCGTAGGTAAGCATACGTCAGTGATGTCGGGTACCTATGGTTCGCGACCCGCCGTCAACCCCCAAAGACACCCCCTAACTATTCCCGCCGTTGGCAATTCGATCCGCCGAACCGGCGACGTCGGGCTTATCCTTCGGATATGACCGAGGCGCAGGCTTCCCGAATTACCGTGACGGAACGGGAACGGGCGCTGGAACAACTGTCGCACCATCTCGGCACCGGGCGATTGAGCCTCACCGAGTTCGACGAACGCAGCGCCGTTGCCGCGGCGGCAACCACCAAAGGACAATTGGCGGAATTGTTCGCCGACCTGCCCGGCGCTACACCAGCCGCACCGCCCCCGCCCACCGGCGGTAGTACGCTGCGGCGACTGCGGACGATCGCCGCGGTGGTCTCGATCGTCGCGGTCGTGCTCGCGGTCGCCACCGGCAACTGGCTGTGGCTGCTGGCGGGCACCGGGACGATCGTCGCCTTCGTGGTGCAGCAGTTGCGTTGAGCCGCTCGATCTACCAGCGGGTGCGTGGCCGAATGGAATTCGCCAGATCGACCAGCCGATAGCGGTGCCAGCGATCCGGCGCCGTCCTGGCCAGGGCGCGCAGGCTGGTTTCGAGCCCCTGCCGCAGCCCCGCCGAGGTGACTGGGAAGCCGAGGATCGTCCGGTTCGGATTCCGCGGCCGTCCCCCGACCCGTAGCCACTCCAACGCCGCACCGACCACGATGACCTGCAATTGCAGGGTTCGCGCATCGTCGGGCAGCGCCTCCAACCGTCCCGCCGCCGTGCAGATGTCTTCCTCGGTGATATCGGCGATCGGCCGCGAGACCAGCAGCAGACACCCCGTCGTATGCGCCACGCCGTGATGCCTGGAGGCGGCGGGCACCTGGTCGAGCACCGTAACCGCCTCGAGTAATTCGCCGTCGGCGGCGAGCCGGCGGGCCAGGCCGAATGCCGCGCTCACTACGCCGTGGTTGGTCCGCCAGACCGCACGGTAGTGCTCGGCCGCGGCGCGGTGCCAGCGATCCGATTCGGCCGGGTGGTCCAGATGCTGCAGCACCAGTTCCGCAGTGGCGGCCAGAGCCAGTTCCGGGCCGATCTCGCCGGGCAGCATCGAGTGCACGGACTCGAAATGCTGCCAGGCCCGCTCGTAATGGCCGTCGAGCAGTGCGGCGACGCCGACATACCACTCGATGCGCCAGTCCGCGCTGTAGTCGGCGCGCAGATCGGCGAGCAGTTGACAGGCCGGAACGGTCTCGCCGAGGTCCAGGTAGGCGCGGACCGCGGTCAGCGGCGCCTCGAGGTCGAAGGACTCCGGGGCGACGATCGTGCCGGCCCGGATGCGTTCGTGCGCCCGGCGCAGCGCGTCCAGCGCGTGCCGCGGTTCACCGTGCAGCAGGGACGACAGCAGTTCGGCACTGGGGTCCTCGCTATCGATCAACGGCGTCGGCAGGGCCGCGACGACATCACGCGCCTCGAGCACCGGCATGCGGGCCATGCCGTCGACGATGCCGTCGGTCTGGCCGATGAGGGTGTCTGTGCCGAAATCGTCTCGCATGGAGCTCAATTCGACCGAAGGCTGCGGATGTTCCAGGCCGGTATCGATCGCGAGGACCATGCGCAGCGCACCGGCGAGCTGACAGTACATCGAATACGCGGACGGGAACCGGCGCTCCGGCTCCGGATCGGTGGCGCGCAGCAGTAGGCGGTACAGACACGGATAGCGCGCCAGCAGCGGGTCCTCATCCGGTTCGGGTATGCCGCCGAGAAAGTTCCCGCTGCGGTCGCGCGGCAGATCCAGGGCCAGCGCCGCCAGGGTCCGGCCGACGGTGTAGATATCCGAAACCACGGTGGGTCCGGTCTCGGTGATCTCTGGGGCCTGATAGCCGGGTGTGCCGTAGATGCTGCCGTAGGAGTCCATCGCGGCGACCGCACCCAAATCGATCAGTTTGACCTCGTGCTCGCTGACCATGATGTTGTCGGGTTTCAGATCGTTGTATGCCAATCCGAAGGAATGCAGATAGTCCAGTGCGGGCAGGATTTCCATGATGTAGGCGATGGCCTCGACGACCGGAATGCGCTCCTTACCGCGCAGATCGAGCATCTTCTTCAGCGATTGGCCACCGACGTATTCCATGACGATGTAGCCGTCCGGAATATCGCGGGCAGACCGATGTTTGACGAAGTTGTAAATCTTGACCACGCCGGGGTGCGCCACCTCGGAAAGGAATTGCCGTTCGGCGAGCGCGACCACATGCGCCTCGAAGTCCAGCGGGTTCTGCAAACCCTTCAGCACGACCCAGCGATCGCTGACATTGCGGTCGACCGCGAGATAAATCCAACCGAGTCCGCCGTGTGCCAGCGATCCCTGCACCTCGTATTGATCGGCGACGAGTTCGCCGCGCTGCAGGGTGGGACGGAAGTTGAACGGTGAGCCACAGCGGCCGCATTCGCCGGCCACCGCACCCGGCTCGGTGGCGGAACGACGGCCGACCGGTTCCTGACATTTCCAACAGAACCGTTTGAGTTCGGGCACTTCCGGATCGTCGAGAATGGCGGTGCGTGGGTCGACCGGCGCCACCCGCGGCATCGGCACCAGACCCGCGCCGAGTCGGCGAACACTCGGCCGGGAGCGACTGCTGCGACCGGAGACCGCCTCGTCGAGTTCGAGAGTGTCCTCGGCGCCCGTCATCGGATCGCTCACCGACATGGTGTCACCGGGTGCCGGAGGCGCGGAGATTCGTTGCGCCGGAGCACGTTCCACGGTGTTCGGCCCGGACCATGGATGCTGGCGGCGTTGCGACGTTTCGAGTTTCGACATGCCGCGGGTAGCCCAGGGATGTGGCGTCCGTCGCGGAACCTCGGTACCGCGCATCCGCCGATTCGCCCATGGATGCGGCAGCGGATTCTCGGAGGCGCTGGGTTGTTCCGGCATGGGAACCTTTCGAGCCCGGTGAATAGGGGACCCATTCTCTTCCGCCGTCCGTCGCCGTGCGCATGCCTTATTCCCCCTGATGGGAATAGCTCCGCCCCGGACTTGTTGTCCGGGGCGGAGATCCCGTAGCGAGTGCTTGCGGGTCGCTCGAAATGATCTGCTTGCTATTCCTCGTCGGGCTTGTCGAGAACGACGACCGTCTCACCCTCGCGGCGCGGCCGCTCGGCCAACACCGGGAACTGACCGGTGATGCCCTCACGTTCCTGAGCGACCTGCAGCACCCGCTTGCGGGCCAGGAACCAGCCGCCGACGAATGCCGGAACCACGACCACCGCCATGGCGATCACCGCACCACGCTGCTCGATTTCGTGGCTGCACGCCATCAGCACGATCACCGCGACCAGGAACGCCAACGTGGCGTAGCTGGTGTAGGGCGCACCGATCAGCCGGAACGACGGCCGTTCTGCCAGCCCCTTCTTCGACCAGCGGAACAGTTGCAGCTGGCAGATCACGATCGCACCCCAGGCCGCGATGGTGCCCAGTGCGGACATGTTCAGCACGATCTCGAAGGCCTTGTCCGGCACCATCGCATTGAGCCCGACACCCACCAGCGCGATCGCGCCGGTGGCGAGGATGCCGACGTAGGGCACACCGCCATTGGACATCCGCGAGGCGATCTTGGGCGCACTGCCGTTCATCGACATCGAGCGCAGGATGCGGCCGGTCGAATACAGACCCGCGTTGAGGCTGGAGAAGGCCGCGGTCAGCACCACCAGGTTCATGATCGAGCCGGCACCGCCGACACCGAGCTTGGAGAAGAAGGTGACGAACGGGCTCTCACCGGCCTTGAAGACGACGTAGGGCAGCAGCAGTCCGAGCAGCACCAGCGAACCGACGTAGAACAGCGCGATCCGGGCGATGACCGAATTGATGGCCCGGGGCATGATCTTTTCCGGGTTCTCCGCCTCACCGGCGGCCGTACCGATCAATTCCACTGCGGCATAGGCGAATACGACACCGGTGGTGACCGTGACCAAGGGCAGCAGACCGGTCGGGAACATGCCGCCGTTATCGGAGAGCACGGTGAAACCGGTGGTCTCGCCGTCGACCTCGAATCGGCCTGCCAGGAAGATGGTGCCGACGATCAGGAAGGCGACGAGTGCGACAACCTTGATCAGCGCGGCCCAGAACTCCAGCTCACCGAACCATTTCACCGAGATCAGGTTGATGCTGACGACGATGGCCAGCGCCACCAGCGCGATCAACCACTGCGGTATCGCCTCGGTGGCTCCCCAGAAATGGACATAGGTGGCGATCGCGGTGATGTCTACGATGCCGGTCATGCACCAGTGGAAGAAGTACATCCACCCGACTGCGAAAGCCAGCTTCTCGCCGTAGAACTCACGCGCGTAGGAGACGAACGATCCGGAGGACGGACGATGCAGCACCAGCTCGCCCAGCGCCCGCAGGATGAAGAATACGAAGATGCCGCAGACCGCGTACACGATGAACAGTCCGGGACCGGCCGTGTGCAACCGACCACCCGCACCAAGGAACAGTCCGGTTCCGATCGCGCCCCCGATCGCGATCATCTGCAGCTGGCGCGGGCGCAACGCCTTGTGATAGCCCGCATCCTCAGCATGCAGAGCATCCGCGGGCGCCGGCACTTCCGCGGAGTGTTGAACGGTTGTCATGGTGGTGCCTTTCACGTGACGGCGATCATATCGCTGCTTAATGTAACGCTAATCAACGGCACGTTCAATAGCGAGTCAAGACTTGTAACCGCGTGGAAACGTTTTGGAGTCGCCCTACCCGCCGCGACCTCGGCGTTAGTTGATCGTACCGCTGAACATCGGTACGCTGAATATGTTTACGGCTGATGGAGCGCGAGCATGGCATGGTTCGAACGGGAGTTCATCGCGGTCCCTGAGGACCGCAAGAATCAACTCGTCTACAAGTGGCCGGATGTCAACATCCGTCGCTACAGCCGTGCCATCGTCAATGCCGACGAGATCGCGCTGTTCGTCAAGTCCGGGCAGGTCGTGGCCGCGATGGGGCCCGGTCGGCATCGGATCGATGCCGACGAGCTGCCGGTCCTCGGCGCACTCGTGGATACGTTGACCGGCAACAACTTCTACCGCGCCGAACTGTATTTCGTCTCCACCCGCGAGTTCCCCGGCATCAAGTTCGGCGGCCGCCTGGCCGATATCGCCGACCCGGTCAGCGAACAGGTCGTGACGCTGCGGGTCTTCGGGGAATTCGCGCTTTCGGTTCGGGATCCGGCCGAACTGGTCACCTCACTGGCGGGCACAACCGACCTGAGCGTCCCGGCTACGGTCGAGTCCTGGAGCTCGGACCTGCTGCTGAAGGCCATGAAAGTCGCTGTCACACAGGGTATTTCCCGAGGTGACTGGCCAGTGCTCGGCCTGTCCGGGCAGTTGGAGCCGATCGAGGCCGCAGTGGTGCGCCAGACCAACCTGACACTCTACGAATACGGCCTGCGCATCCCGCGCCTGGGTAACTTCGATATCACCCTGGCACCGGAAGATGCGGACCGCATCAAGCGACTGGCCAAGGATGTCACCTACATTCGCCTGGCTGGCGACTTCCAGCGTTACGCCGCAGGAGAATTGGCGCTCGGCGCGGGACAGGGTTTCGCGCATGGCCACGGCGGCGGGGACGGATTCCTCGGCGCGGCACTGGGTTTGAACGCCATCCAACAGCAGGCACCGAGCAATCCATGGCAGCGGCAGGCGATTCCGGCTGCCGCGCAACCGGTTCCGCCGGTGTGCACCGGCTGCGGAACCGACAATCCCGCGAATGCACGATTCTGCATGAACTGCGGTGACCCATTGGCGGCCCGCCCGCGCCACTGCACCGAATGCGGCGCAGACCTGACTGCCATGGCGAAGTTCTGCGGCAACTGCGGCACCGCCGCCACAAGCTGACCTGTGCTCGAATACAACATTCCACCCCGACGAATCCCGGTCGCCGCCGAGAAGCCTATCCACGATCGGCGCATACCCGCGGTGCTGTCGCACATGACGCGTCGGGCGACACACCGGTTCGAAACCACAAGCTAGGCGCACCTCTGGTAGGCGCCGTCTCGCGGTCAATCGTCGTAGTGGCCTCGGCACATGATGCTGTTCACACTGTCGTCGTCAGCGCGATAAACGATCCGGTGCTCACTGTCGATCCGCCTCGACCACCAACCAGAAAGGTTGGCGCGCAACTACTTCGCAGTCCGGATTCAGCGGCGCGCCAGGCCACGGCCTTTGCCCAGGACTCGGCGCCGGGTCGCTTGTAGGCGGATCAGTCGGCCGGTACGGTCGAACCAACTGAACAGGGGCGGGAGCCGTTCCGGCATGATCAATGCCGTCGACACCGCTGGCGACCAGGAGGAACGCATGATCAGCAGGGGGAGCACACTGCTCGGCACTGTGTTGGCGGTTGGTGCTGTTGTCCTGCTGTCGGGGTGTGGGTCATCGACGGGGGGAGATGCGAAACCGGCCGTGAGCTCGACGAGCGCCGGACCGTCGATGGCTGCGGATGTGCCGCGAAGCTATGACCCATGCAGGGACGTTCCACAGAGCGTGCTGGACTCGGAGAAACTGCACAACAAGCACACCGTCGATGACAGTGCGAGCGGCGGAGTTCGATGGGTCGGTTGTCAATGGGTACGGTCGAACGGCTACGGAGTCAGTATCCGCACAACGAATCTCACCATCGACCTGATTCGTAGCCGCAACTTCCCCGAGACCACCGAGTTCACGATCAGTGGCAGGCGCGTCATCTCGACACGCCAGTTCGACGGTCCGTACATAAAAGAAGCTTGCACGGTGGATGTCGAGATGAAGGGCGGCAGCCTCGAGTTCAACCTGAACAACCCGCCCTCGAACCGCGATACCGGCAGCACTGACTCGTGCGTGCTCGCCCGGGGGCTGGCTGAAAAGATTGTACCCAGTGTGCCTGACACCGCCTGACCGGTGCTCCACGAACCGAATTAATTGGGAGGGAACACATGGCAAACGAGGACACGTCTCCGAAGAGCCCCCTAGCGAACCTGATCACCGAGGCTCGCGAGGGTCGGCTCACGATCCGAATGGACCTCGAGAAGTTCGTCTATATCGACCGCGACTGCGAGTACTTCAAGGACCAGATCCGAGATATCCAGACGACCATGACCCAGGTCGCGCAGCAAGATAAGTGGGGTCTGGGTGAGGGCTTCTCCGCACAGGGCGACCGGGACCTGGTCTCTGCTAAGACGATGGTCAGGCGCTGGCGGGGAAAGTCCAGGGCCTTGGACAACTCCACGGGCTCCGACAACAGCGTCTACGCGGTGATGGAATCCCATTACAAGGTCATCGAAGACTTCCAAACCCTCTTCCGCACCGTCCGCGAACGCATCACCGGCATCGACACCGAGCAAGCGGCGAAATACCAAGACCTGGAAGCGAATCTGCCACAGCAGGCACCCGCCCAAGCCAAGATCTTCTCCTGGCCAGGACTATAGAACTCCGCGCTCGCGCACACCTTCGCCACGGGGCACACATCGACGCTCCGCATGACACGCCGGTCTGAAAATCAAAAGCTCTGTGCGAGATTGAATTTGACCGAGGTCGAGACAATAGACAGGCCCATGCGGAACGCGGGGCGGCGTGGGTGCAGTTCCGAGAAACTAGGCGGTCGATAGTCTTGGGTGCGGATCGGCGCGAAGTCGGCTCTGTAGCAGTGGCTTTCGCATGCAAGGGATGGAACGATGCAGACGAAAATAAGCTCTGTGCGAGAGCGGTTTTCGACCGGGTTGAGGTGGAAGACGGCCCCATTGACTGCGCTCACCGAATCTGGCTCTGACGACGATCACGTGACGGCGGTTCAGGTGGCGAGAAGGATCTGTGCTCTGAGGAGATCGAAGTTCGCCCGGCCGTAGCCGTCGCGCTCGAGTCGTTTCACGCGCGTGATGTTGCCTTCGACGGCGCCGGAGCTGTGTTCGGTGAGCGCCGTCACCATCTCGACATCGGAGTTGTCGTGATGGGGCCGCTGTGGTGCTCGGAGATACGTCAGGCTCAGGCGTTGCGGTCGAACTCGCCGCCCGTGATGCCCGCAGTGAAGGCGTCCCACTCGCCGGGCGTGAAGACCAAGGCCGGGCCGGTGGGATTCTTGCTGTCGCGCATTCCGACCATCCCGTGATCAAGGAAGGCGACTTCGACACATTCCGTGCTCTGGCCGCTGTAGCTGCTTTTGAACCACTCGGCGGTCACCGAGGTAACTCCTTTACGATCTCGGACAAGTAAGCGCGGGTCTTGGCCGCGCTCATCGTCGACCGCTCTATGGCGGTCCAAGATCGACCGTACCAGGCCACCTGCTCAGGACTTTCGTGATACATGTTGCCACCGCTTGCGCCGGATTCGGCGTATACGACCGGGGGTTCTGGTTCCAGGTCTGCTGTTCCGTCGAATTCGAGGATGATGAACGGGCCTTCCTCGGTGCCGCGATAGATACCGATGTCAAAGGGCACGAGCCGGATCCTGACGTTGCGCAGCGCCGAGATTTCGATAATGCGATCCAGTTGGCCGATGGCGAGTTCCGGGTCACTGAGTGTCCGACGGATCACGTTCTCGTCGAGAATCACGTCCAACTTCGGCCGGGATTCGGTCAGTATGACCTGTCGCCGCATCCGAAGCTGGATTTGGCGCTCCATCTCCTCGGGCGTCAGGTTCAGGCTGGTGCTGAGCAGCGCGCGGGCGTAGTGCTCAGTTTGCAGCAGGCCAGGGATGCGAGCGTTCTGGTACATCGCGAGAGCGGTGGCGGTGGTTTCGAGGGAGATGTAGACGTCGAGCTTGTCGGACGACACGAAATCGCCGAAGTCATACCACCAACCCCGGGCAGATTCTGCTGCCGCGGCAAGGGTTTTCAGCCTCGCCCTGGTCTCCGGCGTGGCATGGTAGATGTCGCTGAGTTTGTCGAGGTAGATCGGCTTGAGCTTGCACGGCTGCCCCTTGAGCATTTTCGTCACTGTGACGTGATGAAGGTTGACCTGTTCCGCCACGTCCTTGATATAGAGCCCGGATTCTCGATGCAGCTTGGACAGAATGCGTGCCACCTGACGGCGGGGAACCGATGGGGCGGCAGGCTGTGCGGGCATGCGATGACCTCCTTGGCTTGACCAGGCGAAACTCTCGTTCGTCGCCAGGGTACATCGTTTTTTCGAAGTGAACTATTTTCTGGATTAAGATTGTGAACTTCCCTCCATGGGTGTGTGCTGAACATGGGCTTCGAGAGTGGCCGCCGAAACGCATCAGCCTCGCGACAAAGCTCCGAATGCTCCGCAAACCACCACATCAACCAGGTTCTGGGGGAACCATGACAGCTACGCGCGCCATCGCCTCACCGTCGCCGAACACTTTGGGCGACAAACCGAAAGCCATTGGCTTCGTTCGCAATGACGTATCCGGCCCGCATGCCCCACGTCACGCCCTCGACGTACAGCGGCACGCGAACACGCTCGGCTACCAGCACGTATACACCGTTCGGCCACCCGCCGAGGTCGACGATCCGATCGGATACGCGCTGGGCATAGCGGCTGGCCTCGAAATCCAGGTGATCGTCGTCTTCGACCTCGGCCACGTCGACTGTCAGCCCGCATTGATCTGCGACGCCGGGTTCGATCTGGAAACCGTTTGCCCGCAAAGTACTTGGGTGCACTCCGCACACCGCGCGCCAGGCATCGGGACGGGGTCGGTGTGATGTACGAAGACGCGCTGCTCAACCCGCCGAATATCTGCGGTTTCGCCGAAATCGAGTTGGCACACGCGCAAATGCGCCGTCATCGGGCCTGCCGGATCCAGCGGTGCGCGTGGAAGCGGGTCGCTTATTACACGCTCGTGCGGTGCGGCCGGATCACGCCACCGGAGTCGAGCCCACGCGAACGAGCCCGACTGCGCGGCATCGACTTCCCTGTCGACACCATCGACCGTTCCCTCCCCGAGGGCATACCCGAACTCCACATCTTGCACCGGGTGCTCGACGGGCTCACCCGAGTCGCGCTACCGCCGAGGACGCCCGGCAACGGCGACGAGCGGTGAACCGCTATGGGGCCGTGGCAAATTGTGCACAGCGTCCTCGCGGTCGTCGGGGGCGGCGCGTTCGCGATGGCCGGCGTTGCGTGCGTGTGGCCGATAAACCAGCCACGCCACGACCGACCCGCCGCACGCCGCTGCCGCTTACACCCGATCGAATGGCCGAAGGCATGGACATGCGGCCCACCCGAACAACCGTTCACACTCGCCGACGCTCACGTCGCGATGCAACTGCACCGCGAACACGATTGCGAGCGCAAGCACGCCGCATTCGACGCGCTGGTCGCGGCCGGTCGCATCCACCCCGATTCCACACGCCGACACCGACTCTGGGGCAAACCCTGGTGAGCGGGCACAACGTACAGCGCCAGCCCGGACCACATCGACGCCCAGCCGAGCTCGCAGCGGCACAACACGCCGACACCGACTCTGGGGCAAACCCTGGTGAGCGGGCACAACGTACAGCGCCAGCCCGGACCACATCGACGCGCCGACCTCGTAGCGGCACAAACAGCAATCCAGCGGCCGTCTGTGGCCGAGCCGAGTCGAAAGGTGGCTCCAGCATTCCCGGGAACAACCATTCGACTCCGCTCGCCGACCGCACTCACACCCGACACCCGCACGATTGATCGGAACGCATTGATGACCGAATGGACTTGGGAGCCCGACGATTTCGCGGCACTGTGGTTCAACCTCGAAAACGACCGGTTCCCCGATTCGCCTCGCTTCACCACGATAGATCGGAACGCATTGATGACCGAATGGACTTGGGAGCCCGACGATTTCGCGGCACTGTGGTTCAACCTCGAAAACGACCGGTCCCCGATCCGCTTCGCTTCACCAGTCGCTTCGCCTACCGCGACGAGTTCGAAGCCCACCGAACCACCGTGCGCGAGCGCTACTCCCGCGACGAACTCACCGAAATCGAACTCGCCCTGGACACCTTGACCACCTCTTCGGTGCGCATCCAAATCCTCGGCGGCACAACCCGACACGAGAACACCGACGGCGGCGTCCGCGTCTACCGTATTGTCGGCGCACGTTTCGAACGGCACGCGATGACGCTGGCGCAGGCCACCTTCGGCGACACCAACGGCCCGATCCGCTGCCGCCTGTTCCCCGCCGACCACCTCCCCGCCCAACTCGCCGACTGCCTCCCACCCTGCAAACCCGGCACCCAACCCCAGGCCGCCGCTCCCGACAACAGCGACAGTCCGCACGAGCGCATTCAGCGCCTCCTACACCGCCCCGCCGACGGCGGCGGGTCCGCCCTGCTGTTCACCGGCCCCGTTACCACACCGAACAAACCGCTCGCCGCCATCCAATGGCACGACATCACCGATGACGGCCGTTACACCGAACTCCACGACCAGCACAACACCGTCCACCCGACCACCCCTACCGACCTCGCCGCCCACTTCACCACCTGGATCGCGCGCGCTACCCAACTCGAAGCCGAGCAGGATCGCACGTAGCCGCGAGAGGCTCCCGCGCACGGCATCTCCCCACGATTCCGTGCGTGGCGCGATAGGACCCGACCGGCAACCAAAGACCGACGAGAGTGTGATCATGTCGCCACCATGGTGTACACACAGCGTGTACACTTCATATATGACCGCGCATGTGACCGTCCGTGAGCTTCGCGCCGGACTAGCCAAAACCCTGGATGCGGCAGAGCACGGTGAAACCACGATCGTCACCCGCGACGGCCGCCCCGTCGCCGCCCTGGTGCCGGTGAGCATGCTCCAAGCCTTGGAAAACTGGGAAGACGAACAGCTCGCGGATATCGCCAAACAGCGCTACCAGCAGTACAAGGGCGAGGGGGCGATCAACCTCACCGAGATGTTCGCTGAAATTCTGGACGAACCCAAGTGAAATACAGGTTCGAGTTCACCCTGGAAGCACAACAGGACATCCGCGACATTCCCAAAACGGACGCTATCCGGCTACTTCAGAAGCTCGCGCAATCGGGTGATGATCCTTACGCACCGAACAATGCGGTCAAGCCGATGACAGGCGAATACGTCGGTTTCTATCGGCTCCGCTGCGGTGACTATCGTGCCAACTATCGGATAGAGAACAATCGGTTGGTGATCCTGGTTATCGCGGCCGGCGGCAGGGACATCGTCTACCGGTAACGAGCACTCACTCGGATAGCCTCTCGCGCAATCGATGTCGAGCTCACGACCCAGTCCCCGTCTTCCCGCGAACACCGGGACCCACTGCGGAGGTGTGGGTCCCGATGTTCGCGGGAATGACGGGGAAATTCACCGGAAACGCTTGCACACCCCCCGGCCTCGGCGGACCGATCGCCGAGACCGGGGGCGTGCGGCCAGTTAGCTCGAAACAGGCGCTGCCGCAGCGGATTCCCCGCTACTGACCATGCTGCGCACTTGCCGTGCGGCCACCGAAAGCGTCGCCAGGTCGTGCGTACCCGCCGCGAAGATCTCGCCGAGGGAGGCCCCGGCGCGCGCCAGGCGGGGACGGTTGACCGATTCCCATTCGGCGATCTTGTCGGCGGTGCTCTCGTTCGGTTCGGATGCGGTGATCACGTCCAGGGTGAGCGAGCGCAACGAATCGTAGAGGTCGTCGCGAACTGCCAGCCTGGCCAGGGTGCGCCACCGGTCGTCGCGGGCGAGGTTGCTCACCGCGGTCAACAGGCGCTCGATCTGGAAGTGATCGTCGAGTGAGTAGTAGAGCTCGGCGACCTCTTCCGCATCCCGTTCGGCGATATCGGCCACGTCGAGGATGTCCAACAGCGGGAACAGGTGGATGAGCCGGTACACCTCCTCGGCCAAATCCGCCGGCGCACCCCGCTCGACGGCGGTGCGCGCATGCGCCGCCAGATCCTCGGCGTGGGTGGCGGGGAGGCGGTCAGGCAGCATGTGGGCTGCGAGCTTGCGGACACCGTCGCGGTAGCGGGCGATATCGGCGCCGATGGCGATCGGTTGCGGGCGGCTGGTCAGCAGCCAGCGGGATACGCGATCGAGGGTGCGCCTGGTCTCCCGCTCGAGTTCGTCGCGGGCGGCCGTCGGCATCGGCGTGGTCCGAATGCGTTGCCAGAGCGTGTGCAGGTCGAAGATCTCCACGGCGACGGTGAAGGCGCGCACCGCGTCGTCGGTGCTCGCACCCGCCTCCTCCGCCAGCCGGAACGCATAGGTGATGCCGCCGTGGTCCACCATGTCGTTGACCACCGTGGTGGCCACGATCTGACGGCGCAGCGGATGCCTGCCGATCGCGTCGGCGAACCGTGCGCGCAACGGCGCGGGGAAGTACGCCAGCAACGCTGAGGTGAATGCCGCGTTGTCCGGCAGATCCCCGGCCAGCAGGTCATCCTTGAGCGAAAGCTTCACGTGGGCGAGCAGATTCGCCAGCTCCGGCGACGTGAGCCCACGCTCGGCCGCGGCACGCCTCTTCAGCTCGGCATCCGAGGGCAGTGCCTCGAGCCGCCGATCGACACCGCGCCGGAACTCGAGGTCGGCGATCAGACGCCGGTGCACGCCCGACATCGGCACTGCCTGAGCGCGCGAGAGCCCCATCCGGAAGTTCTGCGAAATATTGTCGCGCAGTACGAGTTCGGAGACCTCGTCGGTCATCCCGGCAAGCAGTTCGGTGCGGTCGGCGGCATCGAGTTCGCCGCCGGAGATGACCGCATCCAGCAGCACCTTGATATTGACCTCGTGGTCCGAGCAGTCGACACCCGCCGAATTGTCGAGGGCGTCGGTGTTCATCCGGCCACCGTTGGCGCAGTATTCGACACGACCGAGCGCGGTCGCACCGAGGTTGCCGCCCTCGCCGATCACCTTGGCGCGCAACTGGTTCGCATCGACACGCACCACATCGTTGGATTTGTCACCGGCATCGGCATTCGTCTCGGTGGATGCCTTGATGTAGGTGCCGATACCGCCGTTCCAGAACAGATCGACCGGTGCGAGCAGAATCGCCCGGATCATCTCCGGCGGGGACAGAGTGGTCACACTCGGATCCAGGTCCAGTGCCGCGCGCACCTCGGGGCTCACGGGCACCGCCTTGGCGGACCGGTCGTAGACACCGCCGCCCGCGCTGATCAGCGACTTGTCGTAGTCGGCCCAGGACGAGCGCGGCAATGCGAACATCCGCTGCCGCTCCCGGAACGACGTCGCCGCAACGGGATTCGGATCCAGGAAGATGTGCCGGTGGTCGAACGCGGCCACCAGGCGGATGTGCTCGGACAGCAGCATGCCGTTGCCGAAGACATCGCCGCTCATATCGCCGACCCCGGCGACAGTGAAATCGGTTGTCTGCGTGTCGATATCCATCTCGGCGAAATGCCGTTTGACGCTCTCCCACGCACCCTTGGCGGTAATGCCCATCGCCTTGTGGTCGTAACCGACCGAACCACCTGAGGCGAAGGCGTCGCCCAGCCAGAAACCATATTGGCGCGCAACATCATTAGCGATGTCCGAGAAGGTCGCGGTGCCCTTGTCGGCGGCCACGACCAGGTAGGTGTCGTCACTGTCGCGGCGCACCACCCGCTCGGGTGGCAGCACCTCGCCGGAGGCGTGGTCGACGTTATCGGTCACATCCAGCAGACCGGAGATGAAGGTGCGGTAGCAGGCGATGCCTTCGTTCAACTGCGCTTGCCGATCCGCGGTCGGATCACCGGTCGCCGTCGGCGGCTGCTTCACCACGAAACCGCCCTTGGCACCGACCGGCACGATCACCGCGTTCTTCACCGCCTGCGCCTTCACCAGACCCAGGATCTCGGTGCGGAAATCCTCCAAGCGGTCCGACCAGCGCAATCCACCACGCGCCACCGCACCGAAGCGCAGATGCACGCCCTCTACCCGCGGCGAGTACACGAAGATCTCGAATTGCGGCCTCGGCCTGGGCAATTCGGAGACCGCATGCGGATCGAATTTGAACGACAGGTACTCCGGCGCATTGCCGTCGCTGTCGCGGCGATAGTAGTTGGTGCGCAGCGTCGCGGTGATCAGGCCGAGCACGGCGCGCAGGATACGGTCGGCGTCGAGGCTCACGACCGCGTCGATCTCGGCCCGCAGCCGTTCGGCGATACCCGCGGCCCGCGCCGATGCCACCGCTCCGACACCGTCGGGATCGAAGTAGGCGTCGAACAATTCGGTGAACAGCCGGGCCAAGGTCGGCTGCGCCAGCAGCACACGGGAGATATTGCCCAGCGTGTAGGCGAATCCGGCCTGCTGCAGATACTTCCCGTAGGCACGCAGTATCGAGATCTGCCGCCACTGCAGACCGGCGCGCAAAACCAGTTCGTTCAGCGCGTCGATCTCGGCGCTGCCGTGCCACATGGCCGCGAAGGCCTCCGCGAAGTATTGCCGCACACCGCCTTCGACCGATGATTCGTCGGCCGAGCGGGTGAGATCGGCTTCGAGGTCGGCATGAATCGCGGTTCGCAACAGTGTCGGCGGGACGCGCAGCCCGAAATCGTAGATCCACTTCTGCGTATCGTCCGGCAGTGTGATGCGGTGCGGCCGTTCGTCGACCACCTCCACTCCGAGACTTTGCAGTACGGGAAGCACGCGGCTCAGCGAGACACCCTCGCCCGCGACATAGAGCGTGAAACGCCAATCCCCCGACGGCGATTCGGCGTTGCGATACAGATTCGTATCGATGGCGCCATCGCCGAGGCGGTCCAGCCGCCGCAGATCGATGAGCGCCTGCTCCGGCTCGTACTCCTGCTGGTAACCGACCGGGAAGGCGCGCGCGTAGGCGTTGGCGGCTTTCGGCGAGATCGCGGGTACGCCGGTCGCGGCCGCGACCAACCGGTCGGCCCAACTCCGGGTGGACGCGAAGAGCAGCTCCTGGATGCGTTCGCGATTGGATTCGGAGATATCGGCAGGCTCCGCGTCAGGACCGCGATGCACCGTGAAATACACGACGGCCAATTCGGATTCGCTGGCCCTTGCCGAGTACGCGACCTGCTCACCGTCGAATTCCGCGCGCAGGATCTCCTCCATCCGCAGCCGGACCTCGGTCGAATACCGATCGCGGGGCAGGTAGACCAGGCAGTAGACCGCACCGCTGCGCCCGTCGCGCCGGATGAACAGGCGAACCTGCCTGCGCAGCCCCAAATTCGTGACCGCGGAGACGGTTTCGAACAACCGCCGGGCATCGGTGGAGAACAGCTCGACCCGTGGGAAGGACTGCATCATCTCCAGCATCGCCTGCCCGGAGAACGAATTCAGTTCGAAGCCGGCCCATTCGATGACCTGGTGCACGCGGCGGGTGATGACCGGGATGTCGAGGATGTTCTCGTGCAGGCCGGTCACCGTGAAGGTGCCGACGAAGACGTGCTCACCCTGCACCGCGCCGACGCCGGTACCGCCGCTGCCGTAGTCGGCGACGCTGACGAAGTACAGCTCGCCCGATCCCGGGATCAGCGAATCCACCGACCCGTTGGACAGCCGCAGGACCGGTCGGGTGTTGCCCATTACGGGGACGTCGAGATCGATGTTCGAACCGTTCCACAGCACGCCGAGGCCGGTGCCCGGCACCTGCTGCGGTTCGTTTCCGGCATCGGTCCGGCTGCTGCGGTAGTAGCCGTAGCCGAGCACCGTGAAGTGCCCATCGGCCAACCAGCGCAACAACTTCGCGCATTCGGGCACCTCCGGATCGTCGGAGCGGTGCGCGATATGGTCGAGCCGACCCGCCAACGCGACCATCGCGTTCGCCATTCCCGGCGTATCGTCGACGACCTTGCGCAGCACCCGCAGCAGGGCGGGCAGCTCGCGATCGATCCGGTCCAGCAGCGCGGCTCCGACACCTGGCGCCAGCTGCACATGGATCCACGATTCGGTGACCGTGTGGCTGCCGCTCGCCGGTACGGTGTCGGGCTCCTTGGGCGCGATCGCCCGCAACCGCCCGCGCCGGTCCCGCGCGATGTCGAAGACCGGGTGGACGACCTCGGTCACCGCGGCGCCGAGGCGGCGCAGCGCGGTGGTCACCGAGTCGACCAGCAGCGGCATATCGTCATTGACGATCTGGATGGCCGCGCCGAGTCCGCTGCCGTCATCGGGGCGGTACACCCGGGTGATTGCCGCGCCCGGCAGCCGGATCGCCGCCAGTTCCAAGTGGTTTCGGAAGATCTGTTCGGCCCGATCGGTGATCGTCGGCGCGGTGGCGCCCGGCTGGATCCAACGGAAGTAGGCCGCCTCCAGATCGGTCGGATCGTCGCGGAACCGTTTGAATGAAATCGTCTGCTGGGTGGTTGCCACCATCGACTCGTGCCTTCCCGAGATCTGAGCCCGTAACCGTACGGTTCCCATACATTACATGGTTTGATGTGCCGTTGTATAGCGGCACGTTAGATGCGTAACAGTCTTGAAAGAGAATCAGCACTGGTCAAGTGCACTGACCGGCCGGAGTCCGGTCGGTCAGGGGGTTAGACCGGCCCGCGCCATGAAGGTCTGCGCCGCCGCACGCCCGGTGAAAGCACCCGTCTCGACGCGAAGTCCGACAAGGGTATTCACGTACCGCAGGGTTGCCGACGGACTGACCGCAACGAAGACGACACCGTCGGCCAAGACAGTTCCGCCCGCCGTCCGCCAGTTGCGCACGGTATCGGCCCGGCGCTCAGGTGGATCCAGTGCCACCGCGAGCGTCAAATCCTTGCCACCGGTGATCCCGCCCGCAAGCATCGGGTCGGCCGCCGGGATGACACAGCTCTCGGACGCGGAATCGACCGGCTGACAAGAGGCGGCCGCACGCAATTGGCTCGGCAACGCCTGATCGACACCCACACCGGGCAGCGAGGTCAGCGGCGTCGAAGACGAGCGGACGACCGTGAAGCCGAGGCCGAGGACCATGGTCACGATACCCGCGATCGCCGCACCCCACTGCCAGCGCGGATACTGTTTGGCGGCAAGCTTTTCCACACCCGCCACCACGTGCTCCGCACCCGTCACCGCGCTCCCGGTGGCCGCAACGGCCCGCTCGGCACCCGCGACCACCTGCTCGGGCTGCCCCAAATGCGTCAGGCTCGATAGTCGATGCACCGCGGCCAGCGGCGCACCGCAATGGCCGCATTGGGTCGGATTACCGCTATTGCGGTGTGAGCAGTACTGGCAGACCAACTCGGCTACTGGCATGGCAGCGGCCTCAATGCCCGGTGATCACGATGGAGGAAATCGCGGTCGTATTGATCGTCGGATCGCCCTTCGATTCCTGAATTGTCAGTACGATCTTCGACGCCTGCACGGGGACCTCGAATTTGGTGACGACCAGAGTGCGCTGATCCAGGGTGGTTTGGGTGTAGCTCGTCTTGTTCGGATCGTCGAACGTGTACCGAATCCGGCTGGCGGTCCGGTATTTCGTCCACTGGTCCACGCCGTCGCCGCCGGTATTGTCCCAGCCGGGGACGATGCCGATCGAATCGATCTGATAGGTCTTGCCGAGATCGATGGTCAGCACCTGCCCGTCGACTTTGTATGCGCGCACGCATGACCAAGCCTTGCCCTGGCCACCGAAGGCATCCATACCCGGTGTACTGCCCGGCGGGCAATTGGCAGTGGCGGATTTCGGGGTGATCGCGCCGGAAGGGGCGCTGGACGATTCCGGTTTCGACGTCGGTGCCGCCGCGGTAGGCGCCGGGGTGATGACCGCAATGCGATCCGGCGCCTGCGAATCGTCCTTTCCACCGGTGGAAACCAACGCGATGATGAGCAAAAGGGCCAAGACGCCGCAGACCGCCAACGCGACCTTGGGATTCTTGAGCTTCTGCGCCAGCACGACGATCCGCTCCGCAGGCTCGGGCCCGCGTGCCTTGGACCCCCCGGTCGCGGCCCGTGCCGGTTCCTCGGGCGGCGGTTGCTTTTCCGAGACATCGGAGTAATCCGATGAAAAGTCCAGTGCCGGTGCGGCATTCGGCGGCTGGCCGTTCAGCAGCGCGATGATCCGCTCACTGGCCTTCGGCCCGTCGGAGGCTCGCCGCGGCGGCAGATCCGTTTCGGGCGGGGCGCCCTGGGCCGAACCGGCTGCCACCGCGGGACCGGAGTACGGATCATCGCCGAAACCCGGTTCGCCGAATTCCGGATCGCCGACCAAGGGTCCACTCAGCACCGATCCGGTGGCCGGATCGTTTTCTCCGAACGACGGATCCGAGAGCAGCGCATCCAGGACCGCGCCTCGATGGCGGAGAAATACATCTCCCGGGTCCTCGGCAGCCATGGTCGGGATCGTATCCAGACCGGGTTGCGCCCCGGTCCCGCGTTATTCCCGCTGGCGGGAATAACGCAATCAGCGACTCTTCTGCTCGGTGACGAAATGTTCCGGCGGCACGTCGAATACCCGCGCCAAGGCGATGATCAAATCGAGCCTGGGTACCGCGTCACCGTGAATGAGCCGGTACAGCCCCGACTGGGAAACCGGAACATCCGGGTACGCCTGTTCCAGATGCTGGGCAAGCGAATAGAGGGTCAACGACCGCGTCGACCCGTCCTCGGTCGATACCACCGATTCCGCGATCAATTCCGAGAGCCGACTCGAGAAGATCGCCACCGCGGCCTGTCTCGGGGTCAGTGCCTCCCCGTTGTCCTCCTGTACGAATTCGCCGTCATTCGGCTGGGAGTCCACAACCACGCTGATAGACACTACTACCTGTCTCCCATCAGCTCATGCGCCGAACGTCGGGCCCTGGCGTGGCACCATTGCCACCCGCGGTGATCGCGGGTTGTTCGGCGGCGGAATCGAAATAGCGGGTTTCACCGCGCGGCTCGATCAAATCGACGCGCACGGTCCGCATCGGAATACTGACATCCACCGCGGTCGCGCTGACCTGATTGATCGCCAGATCGACCGACCGCCGCCGCGGCCCACCGGGCTCACTGATGGTGACGGTGGTATGCGCGGTCGATACCTGCGGCGGCAGATTGTCGAAGACGGTGATCGTCGCCGAAGACGGCGGCGGACCCGAACCGGCTTGCCCCGCAGCGGCATTCGCAGCTCCGGCCTCCGGCGCCAGGCGCAGCGACTCCGGATCCCCCACCGCGGCGACCAGCTGCCACCAGCGGTGCGGGCGCACCGAATGGACCTCGACGTCCGCGCCGACCACCATGGCACGCAAAACGATCTGCTGTGCCACCGGCAGGTCGGCGTGCACATCGATGGTGCGCCGGCGCGGGTTGTAGCGGGCCGGGTCGAACAGCGGCAGCGCCAAAGTATGTCGTGGCTGACCGCTGATGGAACCGAGAATCTGACCATTGGGTCCGATCGCGATCGTGAGCTCGGGCAGGAGCTCATCGGGGGCGATATCGCGGCCCGATTCATCGACGGGCACCGCGCGGATCGACGTCCCGGTCGGCATGGTGGCCAGCAATGCGATGGCCTGCCTGCCGGTCAACCGGCGCAGATAGTCCGGCGGCTGGGTCGTGACCGGCGGACCGATATACCGCGCGAGCGCGCGTGGCCCGGCGGTGGCATCGGTGAGGCTGACCACCAGCGTGGTCCGGCCGCGGTTCCACGACCAGCAATCGTCCAGGCCGGCACCGTCCATCCGCGTCCAGTCGATCAGGAAGCTGGTCACACAGCGACCCGGTACCGAGGACTCCATGCAGGTCCAGGTCTCACGCAGATCGCCGAGTTCGACACCGGCGTGCAGCACCCTGGTGGCCTCCTGCATCGCAGCCGCGGGCAGTGCGTGCGCGGCGATGCCCCGTTCCCGCAATCGGCCCGCGATGCGATGCGCCGCGGTGGCCAATGCACGGGGCCCGACCATCGCGACCAATCCGCGTCGCTGCAGCAGATCCAGGTTCCGCTCCATGTCCAGCCGGACGACCAACCACGTGAGGCGGTGGCCGACGACCGGGTGGGAGCCGATCAGCTGGTCGTAGAGCATGCTGTAGTTGCCGGTCGGACGTACCCGCTGACCAGTCGTCACGATATCGATATCGACCGCTAGACCGAATTGATCGAGCAGACCGACCAGCGCATCGACGGGGACCGTGTCCTCGGTGTAGATGGATTTCTCCGCGATAACCGTCGGCAGGTCGAGATTGGGGGCGAGTTGGATCATCGCAGTGAGCACGGTGCCTTCGGCGCGGATTCCGCAGACCCCGGCGGCAACCTCGATATCCGCGACATCCGCCGGACCTGCCAGCGCCTCGGCTCTGGTGGCCCTGCCGAATCGGTAGTCGGCCCAGTCGAGCAGCCATCGACTGGTCGTGCGGCCGTTCACCTCGACCGCGACGGTCCACAGCAGCACGGTGATCACCGCCGCACTCGCCCAGATCGGGGTATGCGACCACAGCCCGGTGATCACCAGGCTGCCGCCGATCACGGCGACGGCGAACGGACCACGTTCGACACCGCCCACCCGAACACTCGGTAGGCTCACCGCCGCCTCCGGATTGCGGAGTTCGCGTAGGTGGCGCCGAGCCCGAGCAGCAGCGCGGCCACGATGACGACGGCGGCCGCGAACGGCGGACGACGATCCTTGGCGCGCGGCGGATCCGGCAGCACCAGCACCGACGACCGGTACAGCCCGATCGGCGGTTTGGGCGCGGTGCGGTAGCTGAGCGCGGTGAGCGGATCGATGACACCGGCGCCGATGACGTTATCGATACCGCGCGCCGGTGCGTGCGCGCCGGCGGTCAGGCGGGCCATGATCTCGGCCGGAGTTTCATTGGGGAATCGGGAGCGCAGCAGGGCGGCCACTCCACTGACATACGCGGCGGCGAACGACGCACCGCCGACCGGCACCAGTTTGCCGGGTTCACCGACACCATTGATCAGGCCGGTGCCACCGGGGCCGAGTGATTCGATCGCGGTACCCGGCGCACCGACCGAAACCCATGGTCCCGTCAGCGAATCCGACATGGTGGCGCCGGTGGCGGTGGTGAAGCCCACCGTCAGCACGTCCGTACCGAACCAACCCGGCGCGGACACGGTCTTGACATCACGCCAGTTCCTCGGGTCGCTCGGCCGGGTCGGATCGATATCCGGATTCTGATCACAGCCGGTGTCGGCATTTCCGGCACCCGCGACGATCACCGACCCCTTGACGTGTACGGCGTAGCCGATCGCCACCGACAGTATCGACTGATCCACCGCGAGTCCCACCGGAACGCACACCGGCAACGCCACCGTGATCACGCCGGCGCCCAGGTTCGCCGCATGCACGATCGCCCGGGAAAGCGTCCGAATATCCACCGAGAGCTGTTGCGCCGCATCGTTATTCGGCCGCTCAACGCTGAAGGCTCCGGAGCGGTACCGAATGGAGATGATCCTGGCGTCCGGAGCGACTCCGGTGAATCCGTCCGTGGGATCGGATGCGGCGCCGATGATTCCGGCGATCAGGGTGCCGTGCGCATCGCAGTCGGACAGACCGTCACCACCTGTCGTGACGTAGTCACCACCACCGACCAGACTGGGCAAGCGGCCATTGGGCGTCACTCCGGTGTCGAGCACCGCGACGGTCACCCCGGCGCCCCGGCTCAGCGCACGGGCGTTCGGCAGGTCCAACGTCAACTCCGACGGCGGCGTGCGCGCCAGATCGCTGTCCCTCAGGACACCTGTCGCCAAGCAGCCCTTGTCCTGCTTCGTCGGCAGCTCCGGGCCGGGCGGATCATCGGCGGGCGCGCCGATGACCACCTGCGGCGGATCCACCGCCAATGCCGGTGCGGCGGAGGCGATCAGCACGAATCCGGCCAGCACCGCAGTCGCGGTTGCTGCGATTCGCATCAGATCGCCCGCATCGCCGTGTAGATGCCCATGATCCAGCAGGCGATGATCGGAATCACCAGAATGAGCGCGTACTCCACCAGATCGATGATCCGGCGGGTTACCGGCGAGAGCCGACGACCCGGCAACCGCACCGACGCAACACATGCCGCGGCGGCGGCAATGCCGACCACCAGGACGACCACCAGCCGGGCCGGCGCCGTTTCATAGGCAGTCACCAGCACGTAGCCGACACCCACCACGGTGAACGCCGACGCGACGACGAGCGCGATGGCCTGCACCCGGTCCGGGAACCACCGCGAGCGCATGGCCAACAGACCAGCCACAGCGGCGGCCAGCACGATCTCCCGAATACCACCGGGACTCGCCGCGGCCGATAACACGGCGGCACCCGACAACAGCGCCGAAGTCGCGGCGATGAGCCCGCGCAGACTTGTCACCGCCAGTCGGGCCCGGCCTTCGATGCCCGCCCCGGCCTGCTCCCGCTGCCGTTCGGTGTCCTCGACGGAATCGAGTTCGGCGTCATCGCGCGCGGATTCGGCGTCGAAGATATCGGTCAGTGTGGCCGGGGCGACCTCGTTGCCTGGGTCCGGCAGATCCGGTGGCCGAATCCGGGCGACCACGACGGCAAGGCGCGGCGCCGCGGTGAGCAGCACGAGTCCGAGAAGCGCCGCGCCACCGGATATCTGGCGCACCGACAGATCCAGATAGGTCAGCGGTATCGCCGCGGCCGCGACGGTCACGCCGAGGACGGTGACCGCCATCAATGTGGCGATCCCGAGCCTGGTTACGCGCATCATGGCCGCGGCCGCGACGGCGGCGACAACCGATCCGGCGGCCAGATTGGCCGCGGCGAACGGTCCCGGCTCACCGTAGGCCGGTGGCACCAGCATCGCGCCACCGGCGAACAACAGTGGAATCGAGGACAGTGCCAATCCGAGGCAGATCCGCGGCGCGAAGTTCCGTTGCCGCGCCTGCACCGCACCGCCCCAGCACACCGCGCCGAGCAGCAGCGCGGGCAACGAATACCACCAGATCGACCCGGATTCCGTCCACGACACCGACAACATCGCCGCGATAGCGATCGCGCCGACACCCAGGGTGGTCAGTCCGACGACCGCGGCGGTACCCGCGTCGAACTCGGCGAATTCCCGCTCGTTGATCAGCGCGAGCGCGTCGGTGATGTCCTCCACGACCGGCGTGAAGACCTCCGCGGATTCGACCGCGGCCAACATCAGCACGGTGCCGTCGACGATGTCGTGGTCGGCGAGGCTGCGCCACCGTGGCATCGGCGCTTCGCCCGGTCGAGCCAGGCTCCACTGCCCGGTCGGCGGGGTGAAATCGACGGTCTCGTCGTCGATGGCGTTGGCCAGCACGACGAGCAGATCATCAATGAAGGTTTCGATGGTGAACTTGGTCGGCACCACGACGTCGACCTGGTAGCTGGACACCAGGACCGCCATCCGGGCGCGCGCCACCTCGGCGGATGCCGCGGGCGCCGCTCCCGGCGGCGAAGCAACGGCAGTACTCATCGCCACCCTCCGGTGGCCCGGCCGCCGCCGGCGCCACCAACATAATTCGGGAATCCATCGGCGAGCCCGGCCGCGAGCTCTTCGAAGGCAAGCAGGGTTTCCTTCTCCACCAGGCGCAAATCGATCTCGCCACCCTCGGCCAGATGGTCGTCATGGGGCAGGATGCAGGTCGGACGCTGCCCGGTGGCGAACAGCTTCTCGATCGCCGCGACATCGACGACCGGCTTGGTCGGTTGCTGGTGCACGATCGTGACGATCGATTTGGCGATCAGGTGCTGCATACCGTGCGAACTCAGCCAATTCAAGGTGGCCACCGCGCCTTTCACCCCACCGACGGTGGGTGGGGTGACCACCACGACGGCGTCGCTGGTCTGCAGCACGCTCATTGTCACCGAATCCAGCACACCCGTACCGCAATCGACGAGCAGCAGATTGAAGTGGCGGCGCAAAACCTCGACGGCCGTGGCGTATTCGCGACCCGAGAGCGCCTCGTTGGCCTCGATGGTCCACGGCGAGGCGATGACCGCGAGATCGGCCGAATTGATCGACATGAACGACTGCACCGTCGAGAAGGCCTCCAGATTCGACGCCTGCGCGAGATCGCGCAGGGTCAGGCCATACGGGTGCGGGGCGGTACGGGTGGGCAGATCACCGAAGTCCGGATTTCCGTCGACGGCGACGACTCGGTCCGGGCGCAACGCCGCGAAGGTCGAGCCGAGCGTAGCCGCGGTCGTGGTGCGGCCGACGCCGCCTTTCACACTGATCACCGCGATCTGGTACGGGGTGTTCAGCTGGGTCCGGATTCGGGCGCGCCGATCCTCGGCGCGCTGCTCGGCGGGTGAGAGGCCGAGCCGGAACCCGACTTTGTTCAGCGCGCCACGCACACCGGTGCTGGACTGCAGCCTGGCCCGATTGGCCGCCGAGATATCGGCCAGCAGATCCATCGAGGTCAATGCCGCGGGCAGCACCTCGACCTGCGGCGCCGCCGTGCGGTCGATGCGATCGGGCACCCAGCTCGTCGCCTGCGTGGGTTGCCATGGCGTGTCGACGGATTCGGCGCCGGGTCTTTCGACGCTGGGACCGGGATTACCGCTCGATGTGTTCGCCGAACCGGATGCGGTCTGTGTGATTCGCGCGGTAGCGGGCTCGGCGCCGCCCTGGGCCGCCCACATCTCGGGCGACGAAGGCGTTGCCGTCGCGTAGTTCTCACGTGCCGAATCCGTGGTCGGCACAGCCACATGCGGCGCGGCGGGCTCCGGTGCGGTCGCGTTCCGGGGTGGCATGGGAGCAGGGGCACTCGCCGCAGGCTGCGGTATCGACTGATCGGGTGCACCGATCACCGGTTCGTTATAGCCGGGTTGCGGGCGTACGGGAACGCTGCCGGTCGCTGGGCCGCTTTCCGGCTCCTGCGCCGCCTGCATGAAAAAGGCGTCGTAGCCGCCCTTGTGTCGGACGGACTCGGCCGAATGACCATTCGTGCTCGGTGCTCGGCTCATATCTGTCGTCCTCTCCAAAAACCCATCGGGACGTTTCAACCAATCCGGCTGGTATCGAACCAACTTCGGTCCGGCAACAGCTCGACAAGTCCTGAGATCCCGGCGTGCAGTGCCGCGTCGTCACCGGGTGCGTAGGTCGATCGGACTTCCCCGTCCATCGCCACACTCGGCGTTACAATGATGCGCCCCGACAGCGTATCCAGCACACTCACACCGTACTTCGGCTTCAGCTCGACACCGTCCTGATGTTGCACCACCACCACTTCCGCGCGCCGAACGATCTCATCGAGCGCCCGACCCAGAACACCCGCGGTATGCGGCTGCGCACCCAACTCCAACAGTGCCTGCCGTCGTTCGTCTTGGTCGTTGGGGACCTCCGCGAACTCCTGCTGCGATGCGGTCATCGGCGCGAAACTCAGTGCCGGAGTGGACCCCAACGCCGCACCGACCGCCGCCGATACCGAATCCAACTGCTGTTCCTGCTGATACACCGCCTGGATGACGATCTCGTCGTCACAGCGCACCGCCAACACATGCGTCTCGCCGCGACGCACCAATGACATGCGCAGCATGCCCTTTTGTTCGCCATCCAGGCCGGTGGCCAACACCAGCGCCATCAGTTCCACATCCGGGCGGTACAGGCACTGCAACCAGTGCTCGACCGTCGGATGCACGCGGTCGCCGTCGATGATGCCCACCTCGGTGAGCTGTGCGGCGACGACAGCGCGCACCCGCTCCAAGTCGTCGAACTCGAAAATATTCGGCATCAACGCGAGGATCGGCGGGTAGGAATCGATGCCGGCCATGTCTTTCAACAGCAGCGCGGCATCGACATTCAGATCGATAGCGATCGGATCAGTTTCCACACCTGCACCAAACGACCAGTCGTCCGCAGCCTCGTTTCGCCGTGGCCGGGCCGACGAGGCTGCGTGACTGCTAGACGCCACCGATCGACAGGAACCTGGCGCCCTGCTGGTGGTCGGTCTCCTTCATGAAGCCCTCGGATCCGGAGGTCTTGGCGATCGCGTTCTTCACATCCTGGAGCTGCCCCTGGTAGCCCGTGTGTTGCGCGGCATCTCCGAGCGCTGCCCTGAACCTGTTCATCAACGGATTTGCGACCTCCGCCGCGAAACCCTTGAAGACATGCTCGAGGTCCTTGATGATTGAATTCAAGTGGGCAGCGTTCGCGTCCATGCCGTGGAGAACGCCCTGCACGGTGAGATTCGTCGAATCGACCGCTCCATAGTTGAATTGCATTGCCTGCCAACCTTATCTATTGTTCTTACAATTCGTCCGGTACTGCTTGTGACATTACTGCCACGAGCCGGTGTCGACCTTGCTGTTCGAACCGAGTTCGACCGCCCGCTGCAAATGGGCAGCATTTTGGAGGTCTGTCGCTTCGACTTTGACGCTGGTGTCTTTCAGCGTATCGATGATGTCCTGCAGGGTACGGGCCAGATTCACCCCGGCAGTGTGCGCGGAGTCCATCGTGGACTGGATTTGCGTACCGGTTTGCGACCCGGTGACCGCACTGGCGAATTCGTCACGCAGGCTCAACCAGCTGCGCAGATAGCCTTCGAGTTCGCCCTGGCACGCCATGGCTTTTACCGCGGTATTCTTCAAATCCGTCGGATTACCGGTGTAAGTTTGCACTGTTGTTTCCTCTCTGGTGTGGATCTAAATTCCGCCGCGGTATCTCACCGGGCAGGCTCTGGCTCGGCTACCGCCACTTGGTCATCGGAGTGTTCGTCGTCATCGGAGCGCTCGAGGATGCCCACGAGCGAATCACCCTCGACGACAACATCTTCCGGATGGTCGTCGGCATATTCGATGACGCCGATCACCGGCGGCTTCTCCAACACTGGAACTTCCAACTCTTCACCCGGCACGAACACCTTGCCCGGTTTCCGTTCCTCGTCCCGCCGACGCCGCATTTGCGCCTTCGGTGCGATGGCGCCCTTACGCGGCGCCCCACGGCCGGCCGGTCCGGCACCACCTGCCGGATTCGACGACGCGCCGTACGCCGTACCCGGCCCGCGCAGCCAATTGGACGGCATCCGAAATCCCGTGGACGCACCTGGCATCGAGCCGAGTCCGCCCCGGGCCAAATTCAACGCGACCAGACTCCCCGCACCCCCGTTCAAACCAGCCAATGTCGGGGAATTGGGTGAGGTTCCATAAAATCCGGACTGTTCGGCGGACCCGTCCGAGCCCGAGTATGAGCTCGAATCGCTCAGTGGCGAAGTGACTTCACTCGGATCCGCTGTCGTGGGCTGGGTCTGCGTCGGCGACTGAGTCGTGTCGGTCGGTGTATTAGTAGGGTCGGTATTACCGGTATTCGTATCGCCGGTGTTGTTGGTGGTGGTGTTATTCGTATCCGCGTTGGTGGTGTTATTCGTAGTTGTGTTGTTGGTGGTTGTGTCGAATTGCTGAGGCGTGCCCGACTTCGGGGTGTATACCGGCACTTCGAATTGCGGTGGCGACGGCGGTATGCCCGGGTCCACGACGATGGGCGTCGGCAGGGCCGGGGGCGGCAGTGTCGACAATGTCGGCACCACTGCACCCTCGTAGCCGTCCATCACTCCCGCAGCGGCTCCCCAGATCGCAAAGTACTCGAGTTGGTTGAGTAGCAGCGGAATTGTGTTCTGGCCCCCACCGTTGGTCGCGGCGAGAAGGGTCTGCTCCGCCCGGTTCGTGGCGAGCCATGCACCGACAGCCGCCATCGCGGACTGGGCGGCGCTGAATTCACCTGCCACCGCATGTAATACGCCCGACACCGCCTGAGCGGTCATGGCCTGCTGCTGTAGCCACTTCGTGTGGTTACTGAATGCCGCCTGCGCAAGATCACCCGACTCCCCATGCCAGGTCTCGCCCATATCGAGCATCGCAGAGGCAGTATTACTCGCCGTAGCCATCAGAGTCTGCGCCGAGACCTGATAGGACTCGGCGGCAGCGGTGATGGTCTCCACCCCGGGTCCGCTGAGCAGGCAGCCAACGTTTATCTCCGGAGGCAGCGCGTCCCATATGCCTGGCATGACATCAGCCTTCGCTCGGACCTACGGCTCGGACTATCCGGGCACTTCGGTGAGGGTCGCACCCGTGGACGCGATACCGGTGCCATTGATGATGTCGCTACCGGAATAGGCGACAGCCGTTGGCGGTAGCGACGCCGAGGCAACCTCGCGGTGCGCGAATCCGGCACCCGTGCAACTGAAGAACGATTGGCCGTATGCGGCGGTCACTGTCGGGAGGACCAACATACTCACGGCGTCCAACGCAGGCGGAAATATTACGCAGGTAGCCGCCGTCTGGACGAGGGAAGCGATCGCCGAGTCGGCAATCAGGTCGAGTTGGGAACTGACTGCCGGGAGATGCGCCGGGTCGACTGTGAGAGCCATGTGAGTTCTCCTAACGATGAGCGCCGACTCAATAGCGAGCGGTACAGGACAAACGCTAAGGCATTCTCAGCAATGGGAAGCCTGGGAAAGTCGGTCCTGGCGTCCGCCCCGCACCACGCCGACCAGGCCTAGTCCTGCGGTGGCAGCCAGGCCGACTGCACCAGATCCCGGCGCGAATGCAGCGGCTCGACGAAGATGCCCCGGCCCACCGGTTGCTTCGTCGGCTTCACATCGCCGATCAGAATTCCGTCCAATTTCGAGCCGTCCATGATGATGCCCGAGGAGTTCAGATTCTTGATCTGGCCGAGCACGCTGTCGTACAGCGCGGTATCGGCCTGGGCGATGTTGCGGGCCGCGATTACGTGCAAACCGGTGTCGCGGCCGTCGACGATGATGTCCTTGAGCGGATCGAGTGGATTGGCCATACCGCGCTGGGCGACCATGTGGTAATCGTCGATCACCACGAAGATTTCCGGCCCGGACCACCACGAACGGTCCTTGAGCTGTTGCGATGTCACGCCGTCCGGAGGGCGGCGGCTGCGCATCTTCTCCGCGAACGGCGGCAACCCTTCACGCAGATCGCGCTCGCTGTTCAGATAGCCGATCAACTGGTCCTCCGGGATGGAGTCCATATGCTGGCGGCGGTAGTCGACCAACAGGACTCTGGCCTGATCCTTGTTGAATTGCAGACGGATCGACTCCAGCAGCGCGGCCAGCACCGTCGACTTGCCCGAGCCCGATGACCCGAGCACGACCAGGTGTGTCGAAACACCGAAATCGACTGTGGCAGGGTGCAGATCGGATTCACGGATGCCGAAGGGCACCACGAGGCGCTGCGCCGGATTCGCCGGTTCCGGACGGCCGGCCCGGACCTCGGCCAAGGTGATCTGGGCGGGCAGCAGCTTGACCTCCGGCGCCCGGCGGCCCTGGTACTTCTGGTTCAGCTGATCGACCGCGGCGGCCATACCCGCACCGGCGGAGTCGGCCTCGCCGACCCCATCGATGCGCGGCAGCGCGGTGAGCATATGCAGCGCGTCACTGGAGATACAGCGACCGGGGCGATCCGGTGGAATCGCGGCAACTACACTGCGCTGTCCGAGGAAGATGGTGTCGGTGAGATCGCCGAGCCGCATCTCCAGCCGGGTCTGCAACAGATCCTTGATGGCGGGACGGATCGCCGCCCAGCGCGAACTGCTGACCACAAGGTGGATGCCGTAATTCAGACCCTGCAGTGCGATCGACTCCATAACCGGGAGGTATTCGTCGAAATACGGTCCGGTGACCGCGAATCCGACATCCCAGCCGTCGACCACGATGAAGACATCGCCGTGCTCGTCGCCGCGGGCGGTGAGTTCGGCCGATTCCCGCGGGGAGGAGCGCCTGCGCCGGAATTCGCGCATGGTGTCGATGCCGAGATCGCCGAACAGCACCTGCCGACTCGCGATGAGATTGGTGATCAGCGCGAAGGTGCGCCGGACCCGATCGCCGTCACGGCCCGAGGCGACCGACCCGACATGCGGCACGTTCCGCAGGCCGGATAGACCGCCGGAGAAGTCCAGGCAGTAGAACTGGATCTGTTCGGGCGTATGCGTCAACGCGGCGGACATGACCAGCGTTTGCAGTGCGGTCGACTTACCCGACTGCGGGCCGCCGACGACGGCCACGTGCCCGCCCGCGCCGGACAGATCGACCGACCATATGTCCTGTCGCTGCTGCCTCGGCTTGTCCACAATCGCCCAGGGCAATTGCAGCGAACCGGCGGTCGCGGTCGACATGAACTTGTCCAGGGTAGGCGGCACGGTCAGCGGCGGCAGCCACATCTTGTGCGCCGGCGTGCCGAATCCGCCCAGCTGTTGCAGCACCGTCTCCATCACCGTCACCGGCTCGCTGTCCGGCGTGTCCGGTTGCTGCACAACAGGTTCGGTTTCGACGGGCGCGGGTCGCACATCGATGATCTGCGCCGTGGTGAATTGCTGTGGCGGCCGATAGCCACCGCCGGGACGCCTGGCGCGTTGGGCGCTGGACGCCGATGCCTGCGCGGGCGCGACATACGGCGAGCCGACATAGGCGGCCTGGAATCGCTGCAGATCACCCGAGCCGACTCGCAGATAACCCGAACCCGGCTTCTTGGGCAGGTGATACGCGTCGGCGGTACCGATGGCGTCGCGGGAATCGGCGGTCTGGTTGGTGCGCAACGCGATTCGGTAGGACAGGTGTGCTTCCAGCTCACCCATCCGGTTGGCGGGCACCTTCTGCGAGGCCAGCAGCAGGTGGATACGCAACGAACGACCCAACCGGCCGATCGCGACGAATAGTTTGGAGAAGTTCGGATGCTGCTCGAGCAGTTCGGCGAACTCGTCGAGGATGATCAACAGCGTGGGCAGCGGCGCGAGCTGCGCGCCCTGCTCGCGGGCCCGCTCGTAATCGGCGACGCTGGCGAAGTTACCGGCATCGCGCAAAATCCTTTGTCGCCTGCCCATTTCGCCGTTGATCACGTCTTCCATACGGGTGACGAGATCGGCCTCTTCCTCCATATTGGTGACCACGGCCGTCACGTGGTGCAACCGGTCGAACCCGAGGAAGGTCGCACCACCCTTGAAGTCGACCAGCAGCAGGTTCAGCGTATCCGGGGTATGGGTCGCCACCGCCGAAAGCACAAGGGTGCGAAGGAATTCCGACTTTCCGGAACCGGTGGCGCCGATGCACATGCCGTGGGGGCCCATGCCCTCCTCGGCCGACTCCTTGATATCGAGATGGACCACGCCACCTGCCGGATCGTGGCCGAAAGGAATGTTCAGCCGGGAGCGGTCCGCGTCACGACGGCGCGGCCACTGCTGCTCGACCCGGATCGCCCCCGGGTCGGTAATGCTGACCAGTTCCTCCCACGACGTGCCACCGCTGGCCTGGTCCGCGACCACGGCCTCGACCACGGTGGAAAGCCGGTACGGGGAGATATTGCGGGCCAACGCCTTCGCGGTAGGTACCGACATCGCGTCGGCGGCCCCGACCCGGCGCAGGCCACGCGGGGTCACCTCGTGCAGCGCGCGATCGGCGCCCACCATGAACTTCAGCGCCCGCGGCAAGGTCTGCTCGGCCCGGCCCAGCCGCAGCCACGTGCAGCCATCGATGCCGGAGATATCCCGATCGGTGGCCGAACTACTGTCATCGACGATCAACAGATAATGCTTGCGATCCAGCGTCGGTTCGGAATTCGCGGAGAACGGACCACGATTGAGTCCCGCCAGCGCCTTGGCACGCAACTCCGAAACGCTGCGATACACCATCCGGCTCGAGCCGATCGCATCGGTCTCACTCGGATGTTGGGTGTGCGGCAGCCATTTCAGCCACGACCACTCCGGTGCGTCCGGATTCGACAGCACCGCCGCGACCGCGACCTGATCCGGGCCGTGCAGTACGACGATCTCGGCGACCATCGACCGCACCAGGGCGGCCACCGCATCGGGATCGCCGTCGACACCGATCTGCGGCGCTGAAAGGAGATTGATCGCGACCGGCATACCCCCGACAGTCGAATACGCCTTCGCGAACCGGGTCACCTCGACAACACCGACCGGATCCAGATCGGAGGTGGGCGCGGCCTCTGGCACGATGACCCGCACCTGGTTGGCGATCCGGCCCCGCCCGACCCGCACCCGCAGGAACTGCGGACTGGCAACCTGCACTTCCCACATGCGCTTTCCGCCGATCAACGCGGCGATTTCGGCCGGGCCCGGATGGGTGTAGCGCAGATAGGAATGCAGTTCCGACTCCGCGGCATGCACGGTCTTGCGGTTATCGGTAATGCTGCGCAGATAGTCCTTGCGTTCCTCGTTCAGACTCGCCGCGCCACCGGCGCCGCCACCGGAGAACGCACCACCCATCATCCCGCCCATGGAAACCAGCATCATGATCGGGAACATCAACATCATCGGCGACATCTGCCCGCCGCCGCGGAACATCATCACCATCATCCCGGCCATGGCCGACACCATGACCACCGGCATGATCATCTTGAGCCGCGACGGCGGCACCGGTTTGGGCAGTTCGGTCGGCGGCTGCAGCCGCAATTCGGTCACCGCGGGGGCCTTGGGTCCTCGCACCGTCCGAGCGGGCCGCACAAACCGGCGGGTAGCCGTCACGAGGTACCACCCGGAAGGCCGATGACGGCCTTATTCGTCGGGATGCCGTCGTGCTGGATCCGGGCGTCCTTCTGCGACAGGGTGGGTCCGACGGCGAACAGGGACACAATGGTCCACGGTGCGGGCACCGGGGTCCGCAGCCCCAGCGAGGTCAGTGTCGAATCCGGAGTGGAGTTGTTCTCCACCACCGCATTGATGCCGTAGCGAACGCCGCTGTCGGAGATCCAGAACAGCGACTCCCGCCGCGGCGATCCCGGATCCGCCCCGGTCACCTGGACGAAGCGCCCGGTGGTACGCGGCAAATACGCGGCGTCGGCGGTGGAACCGCGCGATCCGGTGGCCGTAACCAGGCCGACGGTTCGACTCTGTTCGTCCACCTTCAATGGCAGCTGTCGTCCCACGAGCAACTCGGTCGAGGCATTCTGATCGGTGCCCGCGCGCCACCAGTGATAGCAGGTCACCCCCAAGCGCGTCGGATCGACGACATGCACCGGTCGAGTCGGATAGGCGGCGGTCCCCGGCCACGCACCCGGCCGCAGATTCGCCGCTATGACATCCGGTCCGACCGTCCGGGTAGAGATCGAACCATGCGAATCGGCATTGCGGATGATCGACGCGAGCACCGAATTGATCTGCACCACACCGGATTCCGATACCAGGTAATAGAATGCGCCGCGATCCGGCGCCGATACCGTGAGCACCGAACCGACCGGCACGCTCAAGCCCGAGGAGAACGTCACGATTTCCCCGGCACCTGGCACGTCGGGCACGCGCAGCGGCGGCACCTCGGGGATAGCGGAGATGAAGCCCTTGGAGGCGGAGACCACGGTCGAAGTCGGGTCGATGCCCAATGCCAGAATTACCGCCGAATTACTCAGATCGATGGCCGCCCGGACAATGCCCTGTTGCGGATCGTTGTACACCAGCCAGGTGGTGGTGTCGTCGCGCAGCAGTCGCGCCTCATCGGCGCCCAACCCGCGGATCGCATCGCCATCGACGGTCAGCGGACCTCCGATTGCCGTCGTCACCACCGGCGACAATGCGACCGTCGGCAATCCGGTTTGCGGATTGACCGGCGCGGCCGCCCCGATCTTCGCGGTATCACACACCGTCCACGACGAATTCCGGTCGCCATTGTCCGCGATCACTCCGGGCGCACCCGGGATACCGACCCACGGCCCACGCGGATACTTGGCCAACTCATCGCGCGAGACCGGTACCGGATTGTCCGGCGAACCGGCGATCAGTCGCGCCGAGGTCAAGTTCAGCGCCGGATGCAGCCGGGCGCCGACACGCACGTACAGCGCGCCGGTGTCCTTCTCCGCGATAATCCTCGACTCCCCCACCTTCTTGGCGGGTTTGAAAAATGCCAGCAGAGCCGCACCGGCGATCACCACGCACGCCAACGCGATGCCGATCGACAGCGCGGTGGAGCGACCACGCTGCGGATCGTCGATCATCGAGGCGTCCCGACGCACCAGCGCGTGCTCGATCCGGCGCAGCAGAAAACGCCAGCCCGATATCTGGTGCTTGGTCACCACCCGGAAGCGTGCCATGCGAATCAGCCCGTCGCGGCCGGCGCCAAGCCCGTGAGTGCCGCGTGGACATCGAAGGCGTTGATGGTCATCAACTCCTCGTTGGTCATCGCAGCGACATCGGCGTTATCCCTGGTGAATCGGTAGTCCCGCTCGGCTTCGGCGGCCTCGACCACATTGCGGACGAAACGACCGTTACCCGCCAGATCGATCAACCGCCGACCATTGCGGCTCTGCCCCGCCAACTGCTCGCACCGATCCCGCAGCACTTCTTTGGCGTCCGAGGAAAGGATCGAATCCTTGTTGCGGGCGATATGGTCGGCGATACGCACCAGTTCGTCGGCGTCATAGCTGGAAAAACGAATGCGCTTAGTGAAGCGCGAGGCGAGGCCGTCGTTAGAGGCCAGGAACCGGTCGATCTGATCCTCGTAACCCGCGATGATCACGACCAATTTGTCGCGGTCGTTTTCCATGCGGGCCAGCAAGGTGTCGACGGCTTCCTTACCGAATGCGTCACCACCGGACAGCCCCTCCTGGATCAGGGTGTACGCCTCGTCGATGAACAGCACACCACCGAGCGCGGAATCGATCAGCGCATTGGTTTTCGGTGCGGTGTGGCCGAGGTGGGTGCCGACCATATCGTTGCGCGACACCTCGATGACTTCGGCGTTCTCGACGACGCCGAGGCCGGCGAAGATTTTCGCGATGACGCGGGCGATCGTCGTCTTACCGGTACCAGGCGGGCCGGAGAAGATCAGATGCTGCGACCGGGAATCCACGGCCAGTCCGCGCTTGGCCCGCACCTGATCCATCAGCACACCCGACTTCAGCCGGTCGACCTGCTCCTTGACCGAGTCCATGCCGATCTGGGCACGCAGCAGATCGGATGCCTCCTCCAGCTGTGACTCGCGAGCGAGCCGGGCGGCGGATGCGGCGACTTCGGTCGGGTCGTCACCGGACTTCGGATCCCACTGGTTGGTGCGCGAAGCGAGGACCTCGACGGAGGTGATCTCCAGTCGATAGGACTTGTCCCGCACCGCCCGCTGCCATTCGGGTCGGTCCGGCCAGAGCGCGGAACCCTGCAGCCCCTTGAGGATCTTGTCGGCGGCATCGTGATCGCCGTCGTGCCGCAGCAGCATGCCGAGCAGGTAATGCGCGTCCGCCCAGATGTAGGACAGATTGCCGGACTGACTGTCCTCGACGATGCGCTGCGCGCGTGGCAGGGCCTCGCCCAACCGACCGAGATGCGCCAGCGCCTGTGCCGTCATCAGCTCGGCCGCGATATCCAGCAGCCCATCCTCGAGCGCAGGCTTGGCATTGCGCGCGGTGAGCACATCGATCCACTGCTTGGTGCGGAAGAACAGCGACATCCGCACGAAGTCGGCGACATCATCGCGCGGCACCTCGGCGAGAATGGCCGCGGCCTCCTGCCACTCACCACCGTCGGCGTACGAGCACGCCTGGGCGATGGCGATCTGATCCCGATCCGCCATGGCCACGCGCAGTCCGAAAACGCCGATCTCGACCTGACACCACAGCGCACGATCGACCAGACCGGCGCGTTGCTGATCTCGGTACAGGTTGTGAACCGATCGGTACGCACCGTAGATCACCTCGGAGGTGACCTCACCGGCCATGGCGCGGCCCAACCAGGCATCGCACATATCCGGATCCAGGTCCGTGGCGGCGCGGAAGGCAGCCGCCGCCTGCTGTTCATTTCGCACGCCCCCGGCGACGAGCGCCAGACTTTGCACACCTGTGTAGAACGCGTCCTCGGCCGCAGACAACTCGGACTTCCCTTCCGACGATCCTCGTGGACCGAAGATAGCCATTTCGAGCCCGGTTACGACTGCCGGGCTATTCCCAAGAATGGGAAGGCGGCATCGTTACTCGACGTCCGAGTCTATTTGCACATCATTTATCGGCTCGACATTGAATGTGCCGTTATTTAGCGGTATATTGGTGCTGGGTCGACGGTCCCTCATCCCGAAGACCCAGCCCCGTCCAGTGGTGGTCGGTGGCCGTAATCCGGCCGTCGGCCACCACCTGGCAAGCGGCGGATCGTCACCCGAACCCGGCGATCTGTCATGCGGCGGCCGTCGGTACCCCACACACCGTCGGCCGCCGCTTCCGTTTCGGCGGCCCGTTCACCGGTCGCCATCTTCGCGGTGCCGGACCGTGGGTACGGTCGCGGCCAATTCTTCCGATGTCGTCTCCGATTGCCGAGCGAGCTTCGACCACGGTGTTTCCCGCGGCTTACGCGCTGTAGTGGCGCGCCGGTCCAGGGATTGGAAGGCCTTGGCGGGCACACCTTTCGAGAAGGCCGCGCGCTGCGCCGACGCCCGGACCGCATGCGCCCAAGGTGTTACGAAGCCGCGCGAGCGGCTCGGACCGGGCGAAGGTTGTATACGGGGGCCGACTTGAACGGCGCGGGAGCCGGTCACTGCTGCGTCCCCGGCCGGGGCTGCGCCGGGGTTCGGAGGTTCGGCAGGGACCGCGTCGGACGGATGCGGTACACCAGGAGTCGCGCTCGGCGTCGGCGCTCCACCAGAGACCGCGCTCGGCGTCGGCGCTCCACCAGAGACCACGGCAGGCATCCGAGGTTCGACGGTGGCCGTGCCAGGCAACTGCGACTCGACAGCAGTCACACCGGACAATTGCGGCTCGGCAAGGGACACGTCGGGCATCTCCGGCTCGGCCTCGAGCACTCCCGGCATCCTCGATGCGGTATTCGGCACGCATGCTGTTCCCGGTTCGACGGCTGGCACGCCGGGCATCCCCGGTTCGCGGGCCTGTTCGGCGGGCGACGCGCGAACGGACGCCGTACCGGTGAACAACCTGTCGACATCGCGGCCGAGCGGTTCGACCGCCCGGCCGATCACCTCGATGACCAGGTAGCCGATCAGCGCCCGCTCCATCTGGGCGCACAGTCGACGCGCCGCCGCCGCGACGAGCGGTCCGGCGATCCGCGCGGCGGGTGTCGCGGTCATGGCCGCGTAAGTCGTTGCCAGCGCGGCGAGTTCGGTCAGAACCACCGCCTTCGTCACGGTGATCACGTAGGCCACCGCATCGAGTGCCTTCGCGATGATGGCGCAGACCCGATCGAGTTCGGCCTGATGGTCACCGTTGGCACCGGTCCAACTCGCGACCAGCCGCTGGTACTCGGCGAGCGCATCCGCGCTCTCGTCGGCACCGGGCGCGCGTGTATTCGCGGCAAAGGTGCGCACCTTGACCGCCAGCCCACGCACATCGCCTTCATCGATATCCGGGTATCGAACCCCACAACAGTCGAGGAAATCCGCGACCTCCGGCGGAATCTCCACCGCCACTACAGCACCCGCACCACAACGGCGTCGCCCGACATGCGCGACCACTTCACGGTCGAACCGGAATACGGCGCCTCGATGACCATGCCGTCGCCCGCGGCCAACTGGACATGCTCCGGCCCCCGCGCACTGAACGAGCTCGCCGGAAATACCAGGTCGCCAGGGCGCACATCCGCCGGGGAGACTCGCACCCCGCTGTAGATCTGCTCGTAGGTCGTGCGCGGCAGCACCACATGGCCGTCGGAGGCCTGTGCGATCGCGTACTGGGTCAGACCGGAACAGTCGAAACCACCGCCGCTCGGTCCACCTGCGCCACCGCCGCCCCAGATGTAGGGGGTGCCGAGCCATTCGCTGGCAGCGCCGACCGCTTTGCTGCCCGCAGTACCGTCCGATGGCACCCGAGGTCGGCCGCGCCGACCATTCGACAGCACCGCGGATCGAGAACGAGCCCGCCGACGCCGACGCGGTGTCGAACCGGCGGCCTTGCGCCGGGACAATTCGGGCATGCCGGGCGGCATGATCTGCGCTGCCCGCTGACGCGCCGCCGCGACATCGGTATCGACCTGTTTGGCCGCTTTGGCGATAGTCGCATGTGCCGCCTCGAGCAGGGCAGGCCCGCTGAACCGGGTATCGCCGACCGATGCGATCGCCTGGATGCGCGACTGCAGGTCGGCGATCTGATTGGTCAGCCGATTCCGGCTGACGACTGTGCCGTCCCCGGTATCGCCGACAGTCTTGTGCACGACACCGTCTTTGCCCGCATGCGATTCCGCGATCGTCGACTGGATGCCGCGCGCATCGGTGTAGTTCACGACGCCCGATCCGGTGTGCGCACTCATGTCGTTGCTGACAGCTCGAACAGTGCTCGCGGTGGCGGCCGGATCGGGTTGACCGTTGCCGTACAGCCCGAGCAGCTGCCGCAAGACCTCGTTGAGGTCGCCCGTCAGTGCCGGCGACATTCGACCGACTCGCTCTCGCTCATCACCGACCGCCTCTCCGGACCTGCTCGCCAAAATGTTTCGCCGGTTGGCACCGGGTCGCCCCGAATCTCGGGGGCTGACAACGACTATGAGGCAATTGCGCGAATGATTCATCTTCCCAGCGGCGGGAAGCCACGACAATGGGAAAGAACTTCTGGGAGGCGGTGGCGACAATATGGCGGCAGAACTGGCGGGTACCGCGGCCGACACCTGGCAAACGCTGTTCGGCTCTCCCACCGCCGGCAATTCCGCCGGGCCCGGTGCGCCTTTCGGTTCGTCGCCTGGTGCCCCGTCCGGCCAACTGCCCGGCTTCCCTGGAAGCCAGCCGCCCGGTGCGCCGGGAAGCCAACCCCCCGCTGACGGGTCCGCCCAGCCGCCAGGCGCTCCGCCCCGAGATCCATCGGGCCAGCCGCCCGTCGACGGTACGGGCCAACCGCCGGGTGCGCCCGGGGCCGCTCCGGCCACCGCCATGTTCGGCGCACCGCCCGGCGCAACCGACACCACCTCGGCGACCACGACCGCGAGCAAGGCCAAGACCGGCCATTACTGGACCGTGGAGCTGATACCGCCCGCCGGCGCGTCGGCGGGTTTGAAGGCGTTCATAGCCATGGCTGAAGAGGCCATCCAAACCGCCGTCGACCTGCTGGGCCGGGGTACCCCCGAGCTGCCGCCCAAGGTCGACGATCTACTGCGACCGGTGATCTACGAGAGCATCGGCGACAGCCTGATGAAAGAGCAATACCAGCAAGCTCTCGCGAAGGTCCAGTCTCGGCAGACCGCACTGCTGACCTACGACACCAAGGTCATGAAGACCTCCATTGTGGTCGCCGCGGGCAGTGACGAGACGCTGCGGGCGATCAAAGAGATCGTGGCCGAACTGCAGGCGAAAATGAAGGCCGTCGGCAGCGGGAAGCTCAAACCCGCTCAAGAGGTGACTCTGATGAAACTGGTCGCCGAGGCGATCGACCTCGTATATGACAAGGTCGAGGCGGTCTACCAGCTCAACAACGATATGGCCGGTGACGGTAATTCGGACTCCGGCAAGAGCGGGTCCGGCAGCAGCGGCCAGTCCGGATCCAGCGGTTCCAGCGGTGGTGGTGGCGGCGACGGCGGACTCGGGCAATTGGTATCGATGCTCGGAATGCTGCCCATGATGGCAATGCCATTGGTGTCGCAGTTGCCGCAATTGCTGAAGCAGCAGGACAAGGACAAAGACAAGGACAAAGACGCGGCCGAGGACGGCGCGCAGCCCGGCGGAGGCCAGCCGCAAGCGGCGGCACCAGGCAGTCCTGCCGCTGCGGCGGCGGCACCCGCAGGCCAACCCGCAGCGGCGCCCGCCGCGACAGCCGGCGCGAGTGCGCCTGGATCGGCCACGCCGGTGGCGAATATGTCTCCGGTGTCGGCTCGCGCCAATGTCCGACGCGCGGTGAATCGGAACGGGTCGACTCCGACTGATACCGACACCGACGAATCGCACGATGAGGATCCCGATGACGAGGTCACCGTGGATTCGCCTGTGGTGCAGGCATAGTCGCTGTTCCCTCGACGCGACTCGGCAAATGATTTCGTCTGCTGAGTCGCCGCCATGGCCGAATTAGTCTGGCCCGAACCGGATTCCGTCTACGTGGGCGCACATTTCGGCGTGCGGGCGGTACCGTGACCGACGGCGAAACCTATCTGCACCTGGTCGACTTACATCCTGGGCCACCGTGCGGACCCCTGGATTTCAGCGAAACCGCTATGCCATGTCAGATCGTCGGCGCGCGCCAGCGGGGGATCTCCGGCTCGGCCGGTCCGCGTCCGGCCAGTGCGCGGCTGCGGAACGGTTCGGGCCAGCCGCCCGCCGGATTGCCGAGTTCGCCACGCAGGAAACCGATTACCGAATCCGGAATGTCGTAGCAGCCCGGATCAGCAGCGTAGCTTTCGATATCGACACCCCGGATTCGAAGGGCGAGTAACCGCTGACTGGGCTTCCGGTGGGGCCGGTGCCGCTTCGACAACGAGCGCACGGCACTGGCGGACTTACATACCGAACTACCGCGCGCCCTGGGCTTCAGAGGACCGCGGTGCGCCATCAGATCGTCGGCGCAGCAACCGCAGGCGGGGCTCGCCGGGCCGGTGCCGCTGCGACAACGAGCGCACGACAGCGGCCGACTCACACACCGAACCACCACGGCCCCCTGGGCTTCAGAGGACAGCGGTACGCCATCAGATCGTCGGCGCGGTCACCGCGGGTGGTGCGGTCGGGGCAGCCGGCGCGGCGGTGACCCCGGGCGCGCTCGGCGTCGGCGCCTGCTCCGGCTGCTGCGCGGAGTTGTCCAGATCGGCGCCACTCGGATGGAAGAACCCCTGGAAATCGCCGTAACCGCCGGTGCCGCCGTCGGGTGGGTTGTTCGGGTCGAGCGGCACGAGCTGGCCGTTGATAATGACCTCGAGTCCAGAAGGTTCCACTACGACAATGGCACTCCGATTCGCCCACTGCACCACATCACCGGTCTGCAGGTGCGAACTGTCGACCGAAACCCACGGACTTCCCGCCGAGGGTTGTCCGGTCGTGCCCGAGTAGGCCGACCTGGCATCGCTGCCGTTCGGATTGTTGAGTTCCTTGTTCACGGCCTGCGCGACCGCCGAGGACACCTTCTGTGTCGTACCGTCGGGCAGCTTCATATCGACCATCGACCGCCCACCGGCGCCCACCGGCGGTGGTGTCGCACTGGCGTCGGCTTGGACCACATTGGTCGGCTGATCCGTCGCGACCGCCGGCTGCGTCTGAGCCTGCGCCGCAGCCTGCTGCTCTTCCTCCCTGCGCCGCCGACGCCGCTCCTCGCGCTCCTCTTCCTCGCGCTGCTTCTGGTCGTCCTGACCGTTGTTCCCCATCATCTGCTGCATCATCTGCGACATCATCATCGGCAGCATCATCGAGCTCATATCCATACCGGACCCTGAGGAACCGCCGCTGCTGCCCGAGTTGTACCCGGCCTGGGTCGCCTGGTTTCCGTTGGTCCCGTTCGCACTGTTCTCGAGCGCACTGATCGCCGAATTGATCGCGGACATGATGCCGTTATTCGAGCCGTCGGTGCTCGTGCTGCCGTCGGTACTGGTCGTGCCATCGGCGTTGGTCGTCGTCGAACCGTCGCCGAGCAGATCGTTGAGGCCGGGGTCACTGTAGTCGTTGGTTGGTTGGGGCTGGGGTTGAGGTTGGGGTTGGGGTTGAGGTTGAGGTTGGGGCTGGGGTTGAGGTTGGGGCTGGGGTTGAGGAGATGGGTCGTCGACCAAGAGGCCCAGGTTCCGGAATTTCTCGACCGCCGTCGCATAAGCCTTATCCCAAAGCACAACAGTGTCGTCGATAGGCTTGACGTAATATTGCTGTTCTATTGCGGGCGTCAAGTAGAACTTGCCGTCCTTACCCTTCTCCGCCACGTCGTTGATGTTTACGTCATTATCAGGGTTGCGTTCCCAATGAATGTAGTTGATCTTGTCGCCATCGCGGACGGCGCCATGCTCCGGATCCGTAAAATCTCGTTTAAGACTGGTGTTGAGGTCCGTTACGAGCTGCTCAAGCTGCTTGAATAATTCTTGGCCCGTTATCTTGGAATTGTATGTTTCGTTTGAGACCGCCTTGTGATCCTGCTTGTAAGTTTTCCACCGGTCGTCCAGATTGCCTTTCACGGTATCGGCCCCACCTACGATGCCCCCCCAACCGCTCGCGGATTTGACTTGTTCGCTGCCGAGAATACCGCTAAAGTCTGGATTATCCTTCGGATGACCGATACCGAGGGTGTCGAGATCCCATTGCATGGTGGTCTCGGTGTCGTTGATGAGCAGTTTCAGCGACTCGCTGTGCCCCCTAGGCAAATACAGATCGACTTTATACGCGTGTTTGTCCTCGGATGGAACCTTCTCGAAGCCGAAATCATCCCCGTACTCCGGCTTATTTTTCGCCTCCTGGGCTTTGATATACGTCGACGGGTCCCCGGAGTCGAGCGAGGCGACGAGATCCTTGTATTTCGGATCATTCTTGAGGTCACCGGCAGAGTCGGCGAGCTCTTTCAATGGGGGGCGAACACTATTGAGCGACGAATCGGCTGTATTAAGCTGATCGAAAGCCTTCTTGAAATCGTCCGGACTCAACTCGAGAAGCTTGTTCATCGAGTTCTTGGCATCATCACCCTGGTAGCCGACGCCATGCCAGTCGTCGGGCTCGTAATTCTTTTTAACCGTACTGACGGCGTCCTGCACTTCTTTGTCGCCCATCAGCTTCTCCTCTGTTCGCTGAGGCTTTCGGACTTCGCCGGACTTCTCCGCATTTCGGCGATGGACGGGGGAGCGCCGTCGAAGCGACTGGCGCTGACGGCATGGGTATCGGGACCGACGCCGCGACCAACCTCGACATTCGGAACCACCCGAAGTGTGCTGCTCGTCGCCATGACCTGCGTCACAGCAGTCCGTGCCGTCGCCGGGAACTGCGGGTGCTCGGTAATCTGCCCGTACGTGTACAAAGCGTCGCGCAGAGTCTGCCGATCGAGTCCGGCTGCGGCGAGCAGCAGCAGCAATTCATCCGCGCGACGCTCGAATACCATGCCACGGAGCGCTTCCGCGACGGATCCATCGAGGCGGACGCCGCCGACCGGAACATGCGACACATCCACACGCCGCGACCGTAGTGTGGCCGCTGCCATGTCATCAGCCGCGCGTACCTGGTCCCACCAGCTCGCCGGGACAGGCTCGCCAGCGAGCAGTGCGTCGAGGATCCGCTGCCGCCGGGCGCGGCGCGCACCGCTCTCCCCGTCGATGCCGGGGAGAGCGGTGCGGACCTGCGCATCCGCGGCTCGCGCCAGCTCGAGGCAGTTGGCCCAGATCTCCGTTTCGGGCACCGTCGCGGCCTTTTCCAGCAACTCCACCGAACCAGCCAGCGTCAGCCGGTCGACCAATCCGACACCGGGCGTGGTGAGGTCGACAGCGGATTCAGCGGCGGACACCCACTCGTCGATGGCGACATGGTCGCCGAGGGCTGCGCGCACCCTGTCAGGAATTGCCGCGGACGACACCAGGGCGCTGAGCCGGATACTGCTGCGCCCGACCATCATCGAACCAGACTCTGCGAGCATGCGGGCAGGGTCCGTGGTACCTTCCAACGCCGCGATGGCCTCTCGACCCGCCCCGCCGAGGATACCGTCCCACCGCCACGGGAGAATGATCTCCGATGGCAGGAATAATCCTGGAGGCAGCCATCCACGGCCCTCGGTGGAGGTCAGCACAACGATAGGTCCGGCGGGTGTCCGTGCTACGCCCACCGCCCATTCCAGACCGAGCGCCGAATCACGAACCGCGGCAAGGACAGCGGCGAGCAGGGTGCGGGCAAGTACCAAGTCATCGTCAGCCTGCTCACCCACCACGAACGACGGTAGTGCCCGTCTATCCTCTGCCGTGTGCGCCGCCGCGGCGAACGGGCCTGCGCCCAGCGGCGCGGGCACACGAGCAGCTGCTTCGGCGGGGTAGACCGGCGTCATGGCCGGGCCCGCCGCCAGTGGTGCGGGCATCTCGCCGATCACGCTCGAGCCACCGCTCGCACCCGAGTCACGAGCCGCGGCCGCAGGCATGTCAGCCGCATTGTAGTCCGGTACGCCGCCTGGGGACGGTGAGGTTCCGATCGGCACAACAGCTCCGGCGGGTAGCGCCGCTCCGGTGGGCGACGGCGCTCCGGCGGGCAGGCCGTCGGAGGTCTGTGGTGCCGATGCGGCGGGCGAGACGGATGTCTGATCGGTGTGGAGCGTCCCGTCCGGCGTGGTTACAGAAGGCTGTGGTTGGGGACCGTCCACGATCGGCGTATCCGGCCCGGTGTGCACCGGTGCTGCGGGATCGGTGGACACGCTAGGTGTCGGTGTCGAATCACCAGGAGAGGTTGCGTGGCTGTTGCCACTCGACTGATTGATTTGGTGCGCGCCGACCTGATCACCCCCTTCGAGTGCTCTTGCCGCCGCGAGCAATTGGTCTCGCGCCTGCTCATGGTTGACGGCAGCGCGTTCGGCCTTATCGTGGCGCTTGTTGTAGTAATCTACCAGCGCGCCATGCATCGGGTCGGCGATCGTACCGTAGGTGTTTGGAAATTCATCGAGCCAAGCATGCGGGATTTCGCCCCACTTCCGGATGTCTGCCGCAGCCAATTCGTGCTGCTCGGCGATTCTGCGCAGCTCCTCTGGGTCGACAATCAGGTATTCGGGCATGCTCGGTTGATCCTCCCGCCATTCAGCTCAGATTCATTGTTCCGGCTTCCCAAAATTGGGGGGCTGCCGATCCGACCCGGCGGCCCGCCAATCGCGCATGATCTCCGAGAGCGGTCGTGGTAGATTTTCGGGATCGTTCATCGCGATCTGGTACTGGCGGCGCGCATCCTCGGCGCTTTCGGCGATTGCGACCACGATTTCCTCGGCGAGCTCCCGATTGCCGAATCGGGCACAGGTTCCCGGTGCCAGGTATAGGTCGCACAGCCGTCCCTTGGCGTCGACCTCGGGAATGACCAATCCGCTCGGGGACGGTCGACGCGCAACAATCGCGTCGGCCCGTTCGCGCATGTCGGCGATACGGTGCCGTAACTCTCGCCTCAAGCTGAGTCCGACGCGTACGTCGGGGTGGATGTCTCTCATCGATCCTCACTCATCCTCATCCGCGGGGCCGGACGCCCCGCCTGTGCGGCGATTGACTGAAGAGCCCTTCTCGATCGCCACGTCGGAGAGGCAGTTGACGGGAGTCTGGCCCCGTTGAGTGCTCCGTGTCCTACAGGATGCGGCACGAGGGCCACATTGGGTTCCCAACGCTGGGAAGGAACCATACTCGGGTGCGAGCCAGTCGCATCAAGGCGAGAACATCAGTCCCCTCGAGGCCCCCAATCGACGATTTCACCACCGACTTCGGCGGTCTGCGACACGCCGTCCCACATGCTGTGCATCGGATGCCCGCCGCGTTTCCCTCCGCACTGCTCGGCGCCGGTCGACCATTGGCGCTGCGCGGCGCGGGTCATTCCTGCGATGGGCAGACAGTCGCCAACGGTGAACTGCTCATCACCTACGCGCCGGACACTGCTGCCCCGCAAATGCGGGACCTCGGCGACGGCCTGATCGAGGTGCCCGCCGGCATGAGTTGGTATGGCCTGGAGCGTTACCTCGACCGCCGTAACAGGGCCGTCCTTGTATTACCCAACTACCTGCACATGTCGGTTGGCGGCACACTCTCTGTGGGCGGCGCAGGGATCGACTCAGTGCGTTCTGGCATGCAGATCGACCATGTGGAACGGATCCAGCTGATCGACGGAACAGGAACAAGCCGCTGGTGCTCACGGACAGATCATCCGGAGCTGTTCCGGTTCGCACTCGGTGGACTCGGTACTGTCGGACTGATCGAACGGGCGGTGTTGCGCACCGTGCCGAGCTGTCGTGACACCCACGTGCATCGCGCAGACCACGCCACACTCGCTGAACTCGCCGAGCACACAGAACGGATCGCACAGCGCGACGACATCGACATTTACTGTGCATCCCTGCGCCAGGGCAGGCTTTCTTCCACCACCGGCTGGCGCGGGAACGGCCTGCGGCGATGCCGCGATGCGAGCTGCACGATCATGTCCGATCTGCCGTTCGTCGGGGAATATCACACCGAATCGATAGCCGCCCGGTTCTCGGACCAAGTGCGGCTATGGACCGATTACGTCATGCCCGCAGGACAGTTCGCGCCGATGCTCGGGGCCGTGGAGACCTTGCTGGACCGAGCTCCATTGAAGGATGTTCACGTGATGTTGTACATCCTTATAGTGCGCCGCTCGCCCGACGCGTCCTCGTTCGCCTTCGCACCAGTCGGCACCGCCCCCGTATCAATCGGATTGGGCTTGTATACCTGGATCGACTACGAGCCGGCCGTTATCTCCGCCACTCGCCACGTGTTTCGCGACCTTCTCGAGCGCTGTTGCGAACTTGGCGGGCGCCCTTACCTTTACGGCGTCAACGACCTCGACGGCTCACTGGCAGAGCGCCTCTATGGAACTGACCTGAATCGACTCGCACAGCTGCGCTCCGCGCATCAACTGGAACATGTCAATGCCCACCTCCCGCTCGCCAGGGCGGCCGAGCAAATCTGACTGATCTGGCAAACCGAACCAGCCGACGCAGACACCGCGTCATGTGGGCGCTGCCTCCAGGATTGGGGATGCGGATGAGTGCGATGTCGGCGGAAAGAGAGATTGTCTCTATGGGAGCTGCCGCAGAATTCCTGGTCGGCTTGGCCGAACGGGTGGCGACGGGTTGTGACCCAACGTCCATTCGCGCCATGGTGGAACGAGCCTCTGGTGGACAGCTGGACGCGCTCGGGCCGGATGGACAGCGCGCAAGTACGTTGACCAGATCCGGTATTCCGTTCGAAGCCAGCGTGAGCGGTGGTCGTGGGAAGTTCACGCCTGCCGTGCGCTATATCACCGAAACCGCTACGCAGCAGACGGAGTTCGGCGCTCGCGTCTCCGCGCAACTCGCCGCGATCCGCGATCTGGTCGCATGGTTGCCGAATGGGGATGAGACAGTCGCCGATATGTTGCAGTCGTTCGTCGCGGCGCTGTATCCCGATCCCGCGAAGATCCCAGCGCGGTATCGATCCGCGACATGGATAGGGGTAGTCCATCACGCGGCGGCGCCACATCACGCGGCCCGTCTCAAGGTATACGGCGGTCCGACGATTGTCCCTGGGGCACTGGAACGGTTGTGCAGTGCCTGGCCAGAGTTCGCCGGATTGGCGTCGGTACCCGACGATGAGCCGCTCATCAACACCGCTGGTGCCGCGATCGAGGTGGACGCACGTGGCAACGTGAACCACAAGATCTACATGAGGACCCAGCGGGAGGACTCCGCTGTGCCGATGAAACTCGTGCGCTACTTCGGTGATCCCGCATGGGAATTGCTGTCCGAGTTCGTTCGGTGTGGCGCCGACGCGGCCAAGCTCCACCGCTTCCGCTGGTTCGTCTGCCGTCAACGCGGCGTAGGCGACCCTGTCTTCGGACTCTCGCTTACCGCAGGGCGCGATGATGATCTGACCACGCTCGCACGCGAACTCGCAACCCGTCACCACGGCACCACTGATGCCGTCGACGCTCTCGCCCACGCGGCCGAATCGTCCGGGGCGAACTGGCGTTACTCGTCGATCGGGCTGGGCTTCTCGCCCGACCACGGCATCGACAAGCTCAACGTCTACGGCACGCCCACCTGGAGTGCCGAGTAGCCCTCGATGGCTGAACGGCCAAGGCGCTACTGAAGTCGAAATCAGCGTGCTGTCACCGTCCTATAGCGACATCAAGGCCGATCCGGCGCTACAACGGGCGCCGGCGAGGTCGGCGCGACCACCGCGCCGGTCGGCGGTCCGGCGACAACCGGAGCACTGACCGCAGGAGCACTGACCGCCGCGCCGGCCGGACGGGAGACCCGCTCGTCCTCGCCAACCGAGACCGCGGCCGGGACCTCCACGAACTGCGGATGGCCCACGATCTGCTCATGTGCGTAGATCGCATCGCGCAGGTCCTGCCGCTCCGCCTCCTCGGCCAGCAGCAACACCAGCTCGTTGCAGCGACGCTCGAAGATCATGTCCCGCAAGGCGGAAGACTCGGTGTCGATCCGCAAGTCGCCGAGTCCGACCCGCCCCACATCGACGCGACGCGACAGCATCGACGCGGCAAGCAGATCGTCGGCATCGCGCAGTTCGTCCCACAGCTGCCGAGATACGCTCTGCCCGGCCTGCACGGCCAAGAGAATCCGCTCACGCAGTTGACGCGCGCCCGCAGCGTCCGCGCTGGCAACCACCGACCGGCCGACCCGGGTGTGCGCATCCGTCGCCAATTGGACACAGCGCTCGCGCACTTGCTGATCCGAAACGCTCGCAACGGACTGCAGCGCGGTCGGGGACCCGACCAAACCGAGCCGGTCCGCCGTATCCGGGGTGAACTCGCGCAAGTCGACGTCGTATGTCGGCCCTACGAGTCCTTCCATCGCCACTTCGCTCAACTGCGATCGCAGACCGGGATCGATCGGGCCGGAGGAGACCAGTGCGGACAGGCTCGCATTCGCCTTCGGCCCCCATGCGAGGCCGAACTCGACCAGCACTCGGGCCGGATCCGACACACTTTCCCAGGACGCGCTGCCACTGTCGGGGCCGAGCACTTCATCCCACAGCCAAGGCGTCGAGACTTCGCGCGGCAGGAAGAGCTTGGCCGGCAGCCAGCCGCGGCCCTCGTTCGAGGTGATGAAGACCCCGGCGCCGGCCGGACCGCGCATCACCGCAACGGCCCAGGCCATGCCGACCGGCGAGTCGACGGCCGCGAGCACACTGCTGAGCAGGGTCCTGGCCAGTACCAGATCGTCGTTCACCGCATTGCCGACCACATAGGCCGGCTCGGCTTCCTTATCCTTTGCGGCGGCGACGGCGGATCCGAACGGTGTGCTGACCGGCACCGGGATGGGGATGCCGTTCGCGGCCGCGGTCGGCCCGGCCGGAGGCTGGCCCGAACCGCGATCGTCTGCCGAACCGGCATATACCGGACCCGCGCTCGGCCCGGACCCGATCGGCCCGGCCGACACCGGCGGCGGTGTTGTTCCGGCTGTCGCGCCGGACGTTCCCGGACTCGTCTGGTCCGGATGCGAAACCGCACCGGGCATACCGGAGGTGCCACCGGGACCGCCGCTCGCCGGTGTCGAACCGTTCGTTGCCGCGGGTGCCATCGGGGTATCGGTCGACGTGGGCCCTCCACCTGGTCCGCCTCCCGGTCCACCTCCTGGTCCGCCGGGCCCACCACCAGGGCCGCCGGGCGGCGGGGTGTACTGAGTATTCGGGTCCACGCCGTTGGGCGTCGGCCCGCTGTGCGGCCCCCCGAAGTCGTTTCCGATATTTCGAAGGTTCGACGCTATGTCGTTGTCGACGTTCTCATAGGAATCCGCCGAGTCCCGAAGCGATTTCGCGGTGTTGAAGTGTTCCTGCGCCAGCGCCTTACCGGCTCGCTCGCGGGCACCGTAGTACTTCACCAGCGCCTGCCGAACGGGGTCGGCGATGGTGCCGTAGGTGGACTCGAAGCTGTCCAGCCATGCCTGCGGCGGCTCCGACCAGGCAAGAGTATCGCGCCCGACCTGCTCATGCTGAAGCGCCAGCTGCCGCAGGACATCCGGGTCGATATTCATGCTGTTGTCCGGCATTGCTCGATCAGATCCTTTCCCGCCGCCGATCTCCATTGTCGATCCTTCCCACTGGTGGGGAATCACCCACCTGCGGGAGTCGGCCGATAATCGGCGCACTGTGATGCTGGCGAATCCGCCGGACGGGCGCCGGACCGCGACCAGAACAGCGATGAACCAGTGGGAGACGGGCAATGGATCAGTGGGAGCTCGAAGGCCTGCGGTCGGCGAACAACGGTATGCGCAACCAGGTCGACTACATCATGGACGTCTACGAGAAACAGCAGGTTCAGATCGCCGAGATCCAGCAACAAGTGGACGCACTGCGCGCACAGGCCAGTTCATCCGATCAGCTGGTCGAGGTGACCGTGGATGGCGCGGGGGTAGTCACCGACGTTCGATTGACCGCGCAGGCGATGCGCGCGAAGCCCGAAAATGTCGGGCGGGCGATTGTCGAGGCCGCGCAGGCTGCGGCACGGTCGGCGCGCTCGCAACACGACGCGCTGATCGCACCCATCGTCGATACCGCCGAACTCATGCCCGACCTGCCCGATCTGGTTCCAGGGGCGCCGAGCTGGCGCGATGCCCGCGAATCCGCCGAGAACGACGGTTCGCACACCGACTGAATACTCCCACTCCTGGGAAGGCTGCGCAGAGCGCGTGAGAATTGACCGCAGCAGGCGTGAGGAGTCCGGGTGGCGCAGTCGTTGGAAGTCGATGAGGAGCGACTTCGTGCACTGGTGCCGGAATTCGAGGATATCGGCGCGGAGGCGCAGCGCGTGCTCGATCAGTTGAAGGCCGCACTCCAAGGTGAACCCTGGGGCAAGGATGCGCCGGGGCAGGCCTTCGCCGAGACCTATGTGCCGGATAGGGACAAAGGAATCGCAAGCCTGGCGAAGACGGTTGCGAGCCTGCGCGAAGAGGGCAAGATCGTCAGCGACCTCGTCGAAGGCTTCGACCGCCAGGATCGCGAATCCGCTCGATCGATCAGCGACACCGGGGAACAGTCGCGGCCCGGCAGCCAGAATGTCGGCTCGACCACACCGACCGATCGGTACTCGCAGGATCAGCAGACTCCGATCGCAACGAACACCACGCCCGACGCCACGCGATCGTCTCCGGCATCGCAACCCGACCCGGCCGATTCCTCCGCGCCGACTTCGACGGCGACACCGGATACCTCGAGCAGCGCATCGCCCACTCCTGCGGCCACCGCACCGACCACCCTGGGCGGCATGAACCGGAACGGCATGGCCGGGCAGGGCAGCCCGTTCGGTGACGGCGCGGGCTCGCCGGATACCCGCGACACGTCCGACTCGCGACCGGAATCGACCGCCACGACGGGTAATTCGGCGCAGCCGACGGCTGTCCAACCAACCGCCGACGCCGCGGCCGCCGACCGCAAGCAATCGAATACACCGTGGTCGAGAGGTCCGTCCGGTAGCGGTTCCGCGCCGGATAGCAGCGCGCCGCAGGCTGCGGCCGCCGCACCTGCCCAGACGTCGGCACCGAGCAGCAACGCGCCGCAGGTTTCGGCACCGTCGAGTACGCCGCCGCGGATGTCCGCACCGCACCTGCCGGACCAACAACAGCAATACGCCCGTCCGGCGCCGAAGGCGGCGGGCAAGGCCTTCGGCGCCGAGTCGAAATCCGGCGCGCGTCATCCGTGGGCGGCCGATGGTGTGGCCGCTGGTGAAAACGCGCTGCTGGCACGGAAAATGGCCGATCGGCATGATCTCGAGCTCATCGGGTTCGACGATCCGAGCGTCGACGGGTACACGATCCGGGAGGTCGCGGCGGCGCTCGACGACGTGCTCTCCCAGTACCCATATGTCGATCTGCGACAGATAGCGATCGCCGACTCGGCCGACGCCGCCACCCGCCTGGAATGGGATTGGGTCGCGGGGGCCGCCGGCCCCGAGCCGTTCACCCGTCGCATCGTGCTCGACACCGTAGTCGCCCGCAATCCCGGTGTGTTCGCCGAATATGTCCGCACCGCAACGCATTCCGGGAAACTCGCGCGCGGTTCGGACCGGCGGCCGGTGTATTCGACAATGGTCCGCGAACTCGGACACGCACTCGATGTCGCGGGTGGCTTCCGCGCCAGGCAGGCGGCTCAGGACGCGCTGGTAGCCGAGTTCACGCGCACCCGGGGCACCGCACCGCGCGAGAAAACGGTCACCGAGTCGAACTCGGAATACGAGCAATGGCGGGCCCAGCTGAGCGGCTACGCCTTCCACAACGGCCGCTTCGACCCCGGGATGGCGGTGGCGGACGCGTTCACCGAGGTCCAGATAAACGGTTCCGAGGCGGCGCCGCCGGCAAAGGTGTTGCACCGCTTGCTGATCGATACCGCACGGAAGCCGGCGACGCCGTGAACTTCGGCGGTGGATCCACCGCCGAAGCGCGGCACAGCACCTTCGAGACCGAACTGTCCGCGGCTGTCGGCGGTCGGCCGCTGCGAATGCACGTGGGATTGGGACCGAACACCGACTCGGCACTGATCACCATTGCCTTTGCTCATCCGGACATCACCGACGACATGATCGCGACGGCACGTCGTGCATTCGTCACCGAATCGGATGTCGCCGACATCGCTTCCGAGGTTTCGAGAGTGCCCGAGGAGCAGGCCGCCACACCTGGTGCGTCACTGTGACACTGACGCTGCCTGCGGCATTTCCCAAGTGGCTGGTCGAGGCCGTGGCGGGGTACTGGCCGGATTGCGATGAGGACGCGGTGCGCCGCGAAGGTGACCACTGGAAGGCGACCGGCGACAGCTGCCGCCAGCTCGGCAAACGGCACGATGCGGCGAGCAAAACGGAGAAGGCCGCCCTCCACGGCTACAGCGCGGACACGAAGGCGACCAGGAATGTGCAGCTGGGCGACGATCTGCGCAATCAGGCCGAGTACTGCGACTCCATGGCCGAGCAGTGCTACCAGAAGGCCAACGACTGTGAATTCACCAAGCTACAGGTGATCGCAACCGGATTCGCGCTGCTGGCACAGCTGGTGGTGGATGCGCTGCTGTCCGCGCCGGGCGTTGTCAAGGCGGCCGAGGACCGGGCGGCGGCCGATGCGTCCTGGACCGCGAGCTCTCGCCGGTACTACGGCCGGGTCAAGAAGGTCGGACTGGATTGTGCCACCAAACGCAAGGGTTTACCGCTGGCCAAGGCCACTGCGATCGGGGCCACACTCGGCGCCGGTACCGCTGCCGCCGTCAACGCAGGTGCCCAGTTCTACCAGAAGGAGGTACTTCACCACCGCGACAAAATGGACTGGGACATGGTCGAAGATGCCGCGATCATCGGTGGCGTAGGCGGCGGCGTCGGAGCGCGATTCGCCTCGCGATTCGCTCCCGGGATCAACAAATTCCTCGGCAAGGTCGCCGGGAAGTCGGAATCGAATATCGTCCGCTACGGTGCACACGTCACCGCCGGGCTGCTGATCGGTGGCGTCGGCGGCTTCGCGGGCGCGATCAGCGGTGCGGGCGCGGGGATTATCGTCAACGGGCATATCCCTGACGCCGAGGAACTGCGAACCACCGTGATCCAAGGTTTCGTCGGCGGCTTCGTCGGTTCGGCCACAATCTTCACCCGCCCCTTGCCACCGGGTATGCGAGTCAAGGCCAAGACAGACTCCTCGACCTCGAATACGTCCACCAAACCTCCGAGCACCACACCAGCAGCCACACCTGGCACTACGCCACCGGTCACTCCCGGTGCCACACCACCAGCCACGCCCGGCGCGCCCGGCGCCACACCGCCGGGCGCCACACCACCCGCCACACCGCCGGGCGCCACCCCTCGCGGTGCCACACCACCTGCCACACCGCCCGGCGCCACACCACCCACGCCACCGCCTGGTGCCACCCCGCCCGGCGCCACACCACCCACGCCACCGCCTGGTGCCACCCCGCCCGGCGCCACACCACCCACCCCACCACACCCCACAGCGCCCGACGTAACCCCACCCGTTACACCACCACCGCAGGGAACCCCACCCCCCACGACAACACCGCCGGGCACAGCCACGCCTCCCGACACCCCGCCGACCACCGCCACACCCCCCGGCACCACGCCACCGGGTGGATCCGGCCCACACCCGCCCGGCCCAACGGGATCACGCCCAGACCCCACCGCCCCCAGACCGGGTGACCCGGCCGGCGGCGAACCCGTCACTCCACCTCCTGACTCCGACGGAGATCTCCCGCCTCGAGAGCCCGGTACGCCGGAATCGGCCCAAAAGGAACCAGCCGAGCCACAGCCGACGGCACGACCAACCGCCGAAGAGACCGCACCGCCAGCGGGCGACAAGCGGGTCTGGCCCCCGCATGCACCCAACGAAGAAGCAACTCCGCCACCGGAGCACACAGAGGGCGAACGAGGTCCCGCCGACCCAGGCCGCACAGTCCCGCCGCATACCGGAGAGTCCCCGCCCGAACACCCCCAGAGCAAAGGAGACACGGCCGAGCCACAACGACCTGCCGCACCGCGCACCGAAGAAACCGTGCCCCCTGAGCACGACCCACAGGTTGAGCACGACCCACAGGTCGGGCCCCAGCGCGCACGTGAGGAAGAGACGACACCGCCACCCGACCACGCCGGAGGCGATGGGGATCCGCAGCGGACGGTGCCGCCGCTCGGCGAGGAAGCATCGCCCGCTGCGGGCGACCTGTGGCCAGCGGGGCATCCGGATGCGGACGTATTCGAATATGCCGTGCGGAAATTCCCCGAAGTATTGGACCACCCGCGCACACTGGAGGAATTGCATCAGGTCGTGCGTTCGGAGATATCGCTCGAGGATTTCCATCAGGCGGTAAGGCCCGATCTGTCGCCCGAGGAGTTCTCGCAGCTCATACGGCCGGACATGTCGTTCGAGGAATTGCATCAGGCCCTCCGGCCCGACATGCCGTTGACGGAATTCGTCTACAGCATGGACCCGGACATTTCTTTCGACGGACTCATCGCAGTGCGAGACCTCTCTTATCAGGTGCACGGACTGGAAACACCACCGCTGTCCCGCGAGAACCTCGAACAATTTCTCCAGCGGATCTGGATGGACCAGGATTCCATCGGTGTTCGGAATGATGTCTACGCCCGGTACCATGCCTCTTCCGAGCCCAACACCATTTCCGATCCACGCGACTATATCGGGGAAATGGGCGACGTTCTCAGTACCCGGGCACCCGATAGTCAGCGGGCAAGTATCCAATACGGACGGGGACCTGAGAAGGTCCTCACCCCCGAGAACGCACGCGACGTGGACCCATGGAACGTCGGCTTTCTCTTCTACCACCGCATGGCGGCTGATGTCGATGATATCGGTTATCGTGTATACGTAAATGCGCAGGGTGATGCCACGCCGGCTCTCGTCCGAAGCCTCGTGCGCGACGTAGTGGATCGCCCCGATCAATTCCCGGGGATCGCCGCCGCAAAAGTAGGCGGGCCACGACGGATCAGCTCGGACAGTCTCGTCGTATATGTGAACGAGTTATCGGATGCCTATAGAGTCGTCGACTGGCTGAAGGACTATCAGATGCAGCACCCCGATACTTTCCGCTGGGACGTCCCCGCCATGACACAACAAGTGATGGAGGGTGTGGGTATAGGCGCAGAACCGCTGCTGGAGGGCAAGAGCTTCGGCGGTATCCGAGCGGATGCGATCTTCGAAGCATTGCAGTCGGTCCGCATGCGCGACGGCACGTACCTGGACTTCCGCGACGCGGTCCTTGCCGCACTGCCGAGGCACGGTGCGAATCCAGGACTTCCCCACGAGAATTACCGCCTATGATCGACGACGCCGCATACGAAAGGACGTTGATATGACCGATCAGCGACGGATCGATGCCGCCCGCGACATTGTCACCGACTACTTGCGCGGGGACATAGACCCGGACCGAAATCCAGATATGTTCGACGACGATATCGTCTATTTCGCGGTGGCCCGCCTGGACCGGCACGACACCGACTGGCTGTTGGCTCGGATCGCGGATCCGCAATGGCCGCGCGCAGTTCGTGCCGATATCGCGGGCATGATGCCCGGCCACTATGCCGAAGGCGAGACTGCACTCCGTGCCGGCAACCGCTGATGGAGCAGTGGCACTACGAACAGCAACGGGCACAGCTCGCCGATATTCGGGACGAGTTGTCCGCCATGAGCGCCGAGGCCAGTTCGCGCGATGGTTCGGTCGAGGTAACGGTCGATCAGTCCGGAATTGTCACCGACGTGCGAATTGAGCCGCGGGCATTGCGTGGCGCGGCGGCGGATCTCGGCCGGGCTGTCACGGAAGCAGCCCGGGAGGCCGCGCGGCTGGCGCATCAGCGGGTCAGCGAAGCCATCGGCCCGATCGAAGATATCGTCGGCCGCATGCCCGATGCGGCGGATCTACTGCTGGGCGCGCCCAGCCTTCGGGAACCGGACACAGTACTCGTTCAGCAGCCCGCGCCGGTCGACGAGGACGACGACTACGGCTGACGTAGCGGTCCGGTGCTGATCGTCGGTCGCCGAGCGGCGGGTGCGCGTGGTGCGTCCACGAACAACGGGTGATCGACGATCTGTCCGTGGGCGTAGACCGCATCGCGCAAGCGCTGCCGATTCGGCTCCTCCGCGAGCAGCAGCGCCAGTTCGTCACAGCGGCGCTCGAATACCATCGCGCGCAGCAGCATCGCCTCCGTCGCCGACCGCCCGTCGGCGTCGGATCGCAACTCCCCCAACGTGACTCGTGATACATCGGCCCGGTGCGACAGCATCGACGCGGCGAGCAGATCGTCGGCATCACGCAATTCGTCCCACCAGTCGGTGGACACCTCCCGGCGTTGCCGGATCGCTTCCATGATCCGCTGGCGCAGGTGCGGCAGCCCCAGTGAGTCCGGCGCACCCGCCTGGCCGACTCGCCGATGCGCATCCCAGGCGAGGTCGATGCAGCGCGATCGGATCCCCTGCGCCGGGACCTTTCCGACCCGATCGAGTAACTGCTGAGCGGCCACCAGGCCGAGTCGATCCGCCAAACCGGCTGCCGCCGCGCTCAAATCCATTGCCGACGAGGCGGATACCGGCCCCTCCATCGGTACCTCACGCATCTGGGCGCGCATAGCCGAATCGATCGGCTGCGACGACACGATCGCGGTCACCTTGGCACCCGTTCGGCGTCCCCATGCCGCACCGAATTCGGCGAGCACCCGCGCCGGATCGGACACGCCTTCCCAAGCGTTGTCCGCGACCTCCCACATCCAAGGCGTCGAAATCTCCCGCGGAAGGTACAGGCCCGCAGGCAGCCAGCCACGGCCCTCATTCGAGGTGACGAACGCGTTGACGCCGCCGGAATGCCGCATTATCGACACCGCCCACTCCAGGCCGATCACCGACGAATCCACCACGGCCAGTACGCCGCCCAGCAAGGTCCGTGCCAAAACCAGATCGCCGTCGACGCGCTCGCCGAGCATGAAGGTCGGAGCGGCGGCGGCCGCCATCGCACCGCCGACCACATCACGGATCAGTTCGTCGCTGCCGCCTGCATCCGATCGTCCGTCCACGGCTTGCGGATCACGTTGCAGCGAACCCGATTTCGTAGGCGGGACGGCCGCAACCGGCGCCGACACGGTCGGACCGGCAGATATCTTGGGTACCGGGGACCCCGACGCACGCGAATCGACCTGCGGGGCTTTATTTTCCAACCCGGGCCGCGACTGCGCGGCCGGGGATTGCGCCGGCGTTTGCGCCGAGGACGGTGTCGATACCGGCGGTGCCGACGATGGCGGCGCGGATATTCCGGTCGAACCGGCCGCAGGTGGCAAGATCGTCGGCAGCATCTGACCTGCCGAGTTTGTCGACGCAGCCTCCCGCGCGATCTCGGTGGAATCGGAGCCGTGACCGGAATCGGTTGCGGACGTGCCGGATTCCCCGTGTTGCTGGGAATCGGTGGTATCGGCGGCTGTGTCGCCAGGCGCATCGGAATCGGTATGCCCCTGGAATTCATCGGAGCTGGTCGTGGATGGCGCACGCGACGAGACGCCGGTTGTGGCGGCATTTGGATCGGCACCGTCCGGCTGCACCGTCGGTGCATAGCCCGTGGTGACACCCGGAGTCGAGGTCGGGGCCGAAACCGCGGGCGGCATACCCATGGTGGTCGGCGCATCCGTCGGCGTGCCCTGCGATGGCGAATCGACCGGAAGGTCCGTCGGCCCGCGTCCCGGCAGGCCTTGGTCGAACGGATCCCACACCGGCACATCGAATTGCGGGCCCGCGCCCAGGGGAACCGGGAACTGGTGGTTCGGTCCAGCCCCCGGATGCCCGATCTCGTGCTGCGGGCCGGGCAGGTGTGGATGGGCAGGCCAGTGTCCCGGCGGTCCTTCGGGCAGCCGTGGACCGCCGGGGTTCCCTGGCCCCGGTTGCCGCAGCTTGTCCTTGATGCGCTCCAGGTCCCGCAGAATCGTCGGGCCGATCGACGTCTGTGCGGTCCGCACCACATCGTCGACCTCGTCACGGGCCTCGGCGATGATCCGTTCGACGCGGGCGTTCAAGGCATCCGCCTTGGCCTCACGTTCGGCCTCGTCATCGGATTCGTCGTTCGCGGCAGCCTGATACGCCTGCTGAATTTTGGCGGTGGCCTCCTCGACGATGTCGAGGATCTTGTTGCGGGTGCGATAGACCAGATCGGAGAAAAACCCGAAGATACCGGCCGCGGCATCCAGCGCGTCGGCGAAGGCCTGCGGATTCCCGCGCTGCTCGAGCATATTTTGTTTGACGGGCTCGAGCCCCTCGCTGGCGCGGACCCGATTGTCGAAGTCGTGGCGGGCTTGTTCGGCGCCGAGCGTGTCCAACGCCGCGGCGCCGTCACGCGAGGTGTTTTCCAGTGCGCTCCAGTCGCCGGGCGGGACCTCCGGCCATTTGTCCCGGACTATCCTGTCCCAGTATCGACTTTCGTGCTCCGGTGGCATCCGGTGATCAGATCGAGTCGTAGCGTTGGACGTACGTCCCGCCCCTGACATCCGCATCGGTGAGGACATTCGTCGTGCTCACCGTCGCGGTGTGGGTGATTCGCGCACCGTGGTTATTGGCCGCGACGGCGTGACCGAACGCTGTCACGATCTCCTGCCGGTGCGCGTCCAGCGACCGGTCGAGGTCCGATTCGGGCCGATGGTGCAGGACCAGATCCGAGACGGTCCCGGAAACCTGATCCGAGACCGTTTCGATGGCTCCGGCGAATCTGCCTGCCGCAGCGTTCACTTCGTGCGGTTCGTCCATATCCACCATGTCGGCATCCCGTCTGAGAGGTTATTTCGATTCAGCTGGTGGCGCCGAATTCGGCATTCACCATGGCACGGAAGGAGGCTTCGGTGGGCAGATCGAACGAGTCGATGGTGTAGGAACGCGTGCCTTTGTACTCCATTTCGGCACGCAGTCCGACCCGGGACTTCATATGTGCCAAGCGCGCGAGCTTCAGAATCTCCGCGGCCAACCAGGCATCGCCGTTGTCACGGGCGTCGTCGGTGATGTGCAGCCCGACGATCTCACCGTCACGGTCGCATGCGACGCCGCAGGTGTGGTCGGGATTGAACACTTCATAGACCATGCTCCGCCAGTCGGGAGCCGGTGCTCCCTCGTCCACGTCGAATTCGTCCGAATGTGGCTCGGTCAACGGGGTCCCTCCTACAGTCGTTCGGCGGATTGACGATTCGATGATGCACTGCGCACGGACGGATCCTCATCGGGTGCGTCCAGGCGTGTGGCCAGCGCACTCCACGCGGCATCATCGATGCTCATGATCTGGCGCAGCTGCCAGAATCGAGCGCCGAGGTACATCTCGGCGGTGCCGTCCGGGGCGACATCGAGATGATCCGGCCCCTCGTTCGTCGGGTTGAGCGTAACCGTCGTGATCGGCGGGCGCGCGTCGTCGATATTCATGATCGTCGCGCCGCCGCCGGGGATGAAACTTTGGCGGCAGCGCGGACTGTTCGCGATCGCGATATCGGCGCTATTGGTGGTCACCGTGATCTCGGAGTTGAGCAGCAATTGCATCGCCCAGGCCCGAGCCGCGAGCTCCGGTCGATCGGCATTGACGGCAATGGTCAATGCGGTCGCCAGGTCGACAACCAGTAATGCCTCGGCGGTGGTGACACCCACGATCACCAAGCGCTTCGCGGTGCCGACCGGATAGGGCAGATCGTCGGCGCCGAGGGTTACCACATCCGATCCGACACCGACACCGGTCGCCGGATGGGCGACGACGGTTCCGGTCGCGACGTCGACGGTGTAGGCGGCCACCAGACTCGGCATTCGTTCCGCGACACCGGCCAACCGGACCAGGCCCTCGTCGTGCAGCCACCGCACGGTATCGGCAACGGTGACCGCGCCGGGTTCTGTCATGACGGCACCGCACCCGCTGTCGCCGGGGGCGGCACGGAGGGCCCGACCGGACCCGAAGGACCGGTCGACTCGAACGGCTCGGGCGGCGGCACCGCTTCCATCACGCTCTGGTACTGCCGTGCCGCGTCAGCGGTACTTTCCCGAATGGCCGCCATGATCTCGGTGACCAGTTCTTGATTGGTGAGCCGATCCACGGTGCCCGGCGCCATGAACAGATCCGTCAGCCGGCCCATCGCGTCCACCTCGGGGATGATCGCACCGCTGGGCGAGGGCCGACGCGCACGGATGCCGTCGATTCGCTCACGCATATCGGCAATTCGATGCCGCAACTCACGGGCGGCGTCGAGGGCCGCCTGGACATCGGGGTGGATATCACTCACACGGAACCTCCGGATTGGGTCGGGCCCTGGCCGGGCGATGGCGTCGGCGGTGTCACGGTCGGGGCGATCGTCGGCCGTTCCCCGATGACCTGTTCGGTATGGGGTGTGTCGTCGACGTACATCAACCGATCGGGATGCCAGGCGACCACCCGGTTGCGTTCGTTACCGTTGCCACCGGCACCGCCCATACCGGGGGCCATCGGCATATACGGCATCATCCCGGTGCCCGTACCGGCACCGCGCGCGGCGGCCGCCGCGCCCGACGACGCGGACGACAGTGGCTCGATGACCGGTGTCCTCGCCATCCCGACCGGGGTGTTCGATGCCGCACCCGCGGTCGCGACGATCGGCATGGCGCCCACCGACATCGAGGTACTCGCCCCGGTGATGTCCGGAATCCCGGCGCCGGAGATCGAACTGCCCGCTCCCCCAGAGCCCAGCGACGACCCGAGGCCGCTCGGAATGCCGAGGTCGTCGTATCCGTAGTCGCTGTATTCGTCGTCGAGGCCGAGATCCGAGGTGTCCTGGTTCTGCGCCATGCCGGCGGCCGATGACATGGCCTGCATCATCGCGGGCAGCATCTGGGACAGCATGCTGCTCGAATCGCTGCCACTGCTGCTGCCCTTGCCGCTGCCACCTGTGTCGCTCGTACCACCCTCGGGAACCTTGGAGTTGACAGTCGTGGTGTAGCCGGTGATCGCCTCGGCGGAGCGGGCGTTCTGCTCCTGGAATTCGGCAAGCGCCGCTTGGATCGCCAATTCGTTCTTCGACTTCATCGCGGCCAGCAACCGCTTGCGGGCCGCGATGATCTCCTCGGGTGTCGGATGTTTGGCCTTCGCGACCGTGAACGCATTGCTGTAGGAGTCGACATTGTCGGCCAACGCCCCTAATCCGGCGCCGAGCTGGCCCAGCCAATTCCGATGCTGGGTCAGGTGTTCGGCCACCGTGCTACCGACCGGCGTCCAGTTCTGCATCAGTGTGGCCGCACCGTCGACACCTTCGGCGGCCGCGGTGTGGAACCCGCCGGTGTACTTGCGGATATCGGCCGCGAAGCTGGTCGCCGGGCCAGGACCCGGGCCGGTGTGCAGTTGCTTCGCGAACGTGAGCGGGTCGACCGATCCGGTAGCGGCGGGCAGGGAGAAGGTCGGCGCTTGCCGGAGACCGAATTCCTGCACATCGCCTACCGGATTGGCGAGGATCTCCGCGCCGCTGCCATTGATAATGCGCGCGTTCTGATCATCGGTCGCGGTGTAATCGGCTGCCGCGCCGCCCACGTGGTGCGCGTGACGCTGCACTTCATTGAGCACGCCGAGCACGCCATTGAACAGCGATGCGGCCTGTGCGTTGAGCCGGGGCACATGTGCCCCGGAGATCGGGTCGGCCCCCGCAGGCTGCACCCAGCCGTTCGGCAATCCGGCTCCGGTATCACGCGCCAGTGCGGCCAGCTTCGAGGCCACCTCGACGAGTTGCGCCGGATCGACATTCAGCGGCATCGTCTCCTCCTCTCACCATCCGGCTCACGATCACGCCGGAGCGGCCACGGCTGGCATGGCCGCACCCGCCGACGGATCGCCGGTGACCGGCATACCGCCCATCTTGCCCTGATCGTGATCCTCCGGTGCGGTCGCCTCGATGCCCTTCGGATGGTTGAAGCCGACGAACTGGCCGAATTCCCCAGCGCTGTCGGACATTTCCGGGGCGAACTGCTTCATCTGGCCGTTGACCACGACCTCCAGCGTGCCACCGTCGTCGGCAGGGAAGGCCACCACGATCGCGGTGCGCCCGTCCCAGACCGCGACATCGCCGGTCATCAGCTGGTACGGATCGACCGGGGTCCCGATCTGCTTCTTGTCCGACCACTTCGCCGGGGTCTTCCCATATGCCGCCTGGGCATCGGTGCCGCTGGCGTTGCCGAACGCCGCATCCAAAGCCTGTGCGACAGTGACGGATACCTTCTGGGTCCGGCCGTCCGGGAACGTGTACACCACGGTTCCATCGGAATTCGGCGTACGGCCGGGCACTCCGGCCGTCGGCTGCGAGGACGACGCATTCGCCGGAGGTCCGGTATTGGTCGCGGGCGCGGGCGTGCTGGTCGCGGCCTGCACCGCCGGTTGGGCCGGTGCGACGGCTGCGGGCACGGCGCGGAGTTCGTCTTCGTACGGGTCGTATTCGCTGCGGCGGTTGTTCAGGTCGGTATCGGCCTGACCGCGGTTCATCATCTGCGCCATCAGCATCGGCAGCATCGAACTCATCATGTCCATACCGGAATTCGCCGGTGACGCGGCAGCAGTGTCCGGCACCGATGCCGGCGTGGCGGTACTCGGATTCGTGCCGCTGTTGTTGAGGTCGTCGAGTGCATGCTGCACCTTGTCGTCGAGCGACCCACCGGTCGGCGTGTTTCCGGTGTCGACCCCGGGGGTGTCCGAATTGAGGTTGTCCAGGCCGGGGACCGTGGAACCATCGTCGATGGAACCGACGTCGGCGGGATTCTGCGTGGGGTTCACCGCGGGCAGTTGGGATACGTCCGCCGGGTCGGCCAGTTGCTTCTTCAGGTTCGCGTTCTCCTGTTGGAGCTGCTTGATCTGGTCTTCCAGCTTTTTCATGTCCGCGGCCTGATTGTCGACCCCGTCTTTGACATCCTTGTTCGCGTTCGCCGCGTCGTCGAAAGCACTAGCGACAGACTGGATCGCCTGGTTGCAGAACTCGTAGATGTGCTGGTCTTCCTTCATCCCCGGTTTGGGCACAGTCGGGGCTTGGTTGGTAATGTAGTCGATTCCTTCATTGACGGCCTTCTGCGCGGCGATGGAGATGGCCTCGGTCTTCTTGGCCAGCGGCGCAATCGCCTTGGCCGAGTCATCTATCAAATAGGCCGCCTGTTGCAGGCTGGATGCTGTGCTCGCGTAATTCGTGAAATGGGCCAGACCCGAACCCTCGACCTGGTGGGGCACTTCCATCACCGGTGGGGTGCCCTTATTCTCCTCGCCGTTGCCACAACTGTCGAAATAACCTTGGAACTTCTGGGGCAGCGTTTTGTACCACTCTGTCGTCTGTGTCAGTGGCCTGTACTGTGCATACTCTGTCTCGTCGCCCATCTGATTCGGATCAGGCATCCGCATTGGGAGGTGAATTTTCAAGGAGCTGCTCCTCGGCCCGAACCGTTACGAGATGAGCGTGGTGGGTAGTTCGGCAAGAGCGTCCGGCGTCGACTTATTATATTGATCCCAAGATTTATTGCCGTAGGCCGTGGCCGCTGTCGCGGTCATAGTGCCCAAGCCCATCTTGTTCATCGGAGCCCGCAAGAATGCCAGGCGGCTCCCAAATCCACCGAACTGTTGCGAGGCGCCCTTCTTCAAGAACAATGTTCCAGCGTCTTTGAAGCTCTCGCCGAGCGCCTTCGCACCGCCCTTGAGGAAGGCGCCCTTGGCGGCACCGCCGACCAATCCCCCAGGAATTGCGCCCAAGGCGCCGTCGATGAGCGCGGATTCCATGCATTCGTCGAAGCTCTTACCCTCGGTGGCGGCCATGATCCCACCCGTTACCCCGCCGAGCAGCGCGGCGCCCACCGGTCCACCGAAGGCGAAGCCGACACCGCTCGCGACTCCAGAGACGATATCGCGCCATCCGAGACCGAACATATGATCACCTATCCGCTGTCGAGTGCGCGTCAACACTGCGATAGACCGTTGACGACCATGCATGGAACATCTATCGACCTCTCTCATTGTTGAGGATTCCCAACAGTGGGAACCTGATGTGCGCGTCGAACGAGTCAGGATGATGACAGTAGGACATGCACTGACGTGCACGAATTGCCGTGGCCACCACGTTGTTCCAGTTCGCGGGCTATCGCTGTAGGAGGGATACCGGATGTACCTCCACCGCTTGCCACTCGGGCGTCGGGTACCGCCGGTTCCCCATGCTCGCGCGCGGTGGCCGCTCGGCGGTGCACGGTGACGAGTGCCGAGGCGGAGATCGCCGTCGAGCAGCAGGCGGATGAGGGCAGTGACGAGCAGGGGCCGTCCGCTCCGGTAACCCCGTGGTCGAACAGGCGGCGACGTACGACCCCGGCCGCACCTGGTCAACCGACGACTCCCGGACCAAACGGGTCATCACCGGCGAACCAGGGATCGACGAACAACAATGCGGCACCGGGAACAGCTGCCCGAGGCCCGAATTCCGGCGCGCAGCCTGCCAGTTCGGGATCTGCTCCGGGTGCGTCTGCGGCGCCGCAGGGTAATGTTGTTGCGCCGCCGGGTCAGTCGGTGGGGCAACCGCCGCCTGTTGCTCAACCGGCTGGGCAGGGGCAGGACCATCGTGGGGAGCCGGATCCGTTGGTGGATCCGGATACGGTGGCGGCGTTGGCGCCTGCGGCTTTGTCGGCGGGGGCGATGGCGTTGGGTGTGTTGCCGATGCTGGCCTCGGCGTTGGCCGGTTTGGGTTCCGGTGGTGGTAGCGGCAGTGGTGGTGGTAGCGGTGCCGGTTCTGGCGGTGATGGTGCGGATGGGTCCGAGGGTGGGTTGTCCCCGGAAGCGCAGAAGGCGTTGCAGGCGTTGAAGTTGCTTGCCGCTGTTTATGGTGATGGTAAGACCGATGATCCGGAGGTCAAGCAGTTACGGCAGCAGTTGGGGATCAACGGGACCGGTTCGGGGGCGACCGCGATCAAGGCGCGGCAGTTGTTCCAGAAGAATGCGGCGACCGCGTTCAACAACCTCGACAACCAATTGGGTTCCTACATCACGGGTTTGGCCGGTAACCACAAGGTCGACAAGAAAGCGGTCACTACGCTGATCCGTGAGGTCAACGTCGCTCTGGCCGAACTCGGCCCCCAGGCCTACACCAAGGCCGGACGCCAGAAGGTCCACCAAATCCTCACCAACGCACTACAAAAAGCCAGCCAAATCGTCACCGGCAGCAACGCCAGCGCGAAAAGTACCGCCAGGGCCATCAATCGGCTCACGAACCAATATCTCTACAACATCGCCGGAAAGAAATACTCGGGCGGCAGCAGCGGCGAGATGCCCGGCGGCACCGTCGGTGACTGGATCAAGCAGGCACTGCAGGTACTGCAACAGATGGGCTACGACATCAGCACGATCGATCCGCAGGCCATCGCGATCATCATCCAGTACGAATCGGGCGGCAATCCCAGTGCCACCAACAACTACGATTCCAATGCCGCAGCGGGTACCCCCTCGATCGGGCTTATGCAGACCATCGGCCCGACCTTCAATCAGTACGCCGCGACCGGGCATAAGAACATCTACAACCCGGTCGACAATATCGTCGCCGGGGTCCGCTATTCGATAAGCCGATACGGCTCCGTGAGCAATGTGCCAGGCGTCAAGGCGGTACGCAGCGGCCGAGCGTACGAGCCCTACTGATGCCACCACCGCAGCGGGACACACCGGATCCGAGCCTCGGCGACGCGCACGAGCCCAGGCCCAGCACAACGACATCCACACCACGCCGGAGCGCGACGCGACGCAATTCGCCGCGGGCACCGACTGGACCGGCGCCCGCACTCGCGCAGCAGCCTGCCGCGACCGCCGCGCGCGGCCCGACCGCGGCACCGGTGGCCGAATCCGGCACCGCCGCAACCGGATCGCCCATCGCCCGACCCGACGCACTCGCCGGATTCGGCACCAGCGCACCATACGCGGCGGCGGCGCTCGGTGCGCTGGCGTCCATGGCCGCCCAGTACGGCAGGGCCGACCCCACCGCCGATACCGGTCAGCCCTACGCACCACCCGCGCTCGGTTCCGGACAACCGACGTCATGGCCCGGCGAATCGGGCGACCGGTACGCGGCGAACAATATCGACACCGCACGACGCGGACAGTCGACGCAATCGGTGAACGCCGAACTCGGGCGTCTGCTCGGCGGCGCCGCCGACAGCACGATTCGGGGCCGGGCGGCCATCGATGGCATTGTCGCCGAGGTGAATACGGCGATGACCGCACTCGGCGGCGTCGCGGATACCACCGCAGGCCGCCAGATGCTGATCACAACACTCAGTAATGCCTTACAGCGTGCAGGCACCGTGCTCGGACAGGGACAGGCCGCGGCGGCGATCACCGCGGACAAGGTTGCCGCACTCGCCGATCGGTTCCTACAGAACGCCCGTCCGACCCGGCAACCGCCGCGCCGGGCGCAGCCGAGCACCGGCGGATCCAGCGCACGTCCGCCGCGCACGCGCCCCTCCGGTCGCCAGGGGCAGTGGATCAACGACGCCCTGCGCATCCTGGCCGCCAACGGCTACGACACCCGGCACATCGATCCCGCCGATATCGCGGCGATCATCCAGCACGAATCCGCGGGCGACCCGAATGCGATCAATCTCTGGGACAGCAACGCCGCCAAGGGAACTCCGTCCAAGGGCCTGATGCAGACCATCGATCCCACCTTCGACGCCTACTCGCTGCCCGGCCACCGCGATGTATGGAACCCGGTCGACAACATCATCGCGGGCGTGCGGTACGCCATCCACCGTTACGGTTCGGTCAGCAATGTGCCCGGCATCCAGGCGATGCACGAAGGCGGGCATTACGTCGGCTACTGAGCGAGCCCGGCGGCCGACATCCGACCGTTCAAGACCAGCGGCTGGCGTGATAGCCGCTGGGCAGGTTGACCACTTTGACGACATCGCCGGTATGTGGGGCCTCGACACATTGGCCGTTTCCGATATACATCATGACGTGACCAGGACTGCCCCCGTTGAACTGGGCGTCGGGGAAGATCAAGTCGCCGGGGCGGATATCGGCCGGATTGACCTTCGGCAACTGTCGATACTGGTCGGAGGCCACCCGTGGGATCTTCACACCCGCCTGAGCTGCGGCGTATTGCATCAAACCCGAGCAGTCGAAGGAATTCGGACCTTCGGCACCCCACACATACGGATCACCGCGTTGGGCCATGGCGACCTGGACCGCCTTGTCCGCAGCCGCGGACGTACCGGCGGTCGAGCCCGCGTATTTCTTTCCGGCGATGTTGTAGAGGTACTGATTGGTGAGTCTGTTGATCGCGCTTGCCGTGTCGGATGCGCTGGCGTTGCTGCCGGTGACGATTTGGCTGGCTTTTTGTAGTGCGTTGGTGAGGATTTGGTGGACCTTCTGGCGTCCGGCCTTGGTGTAGGCCTGGGGGCCGAGTTCGGCCAGAGCGACGTTGACCTCACGGATCAGCGTAGTGACCGCTTTCTTGTCGACCTTGTGGTTACCGGCCAAACCCGTGATGTAGGAACCCAATTGGTTGTCGAGGTTGTTGAACGCGGTCGCCGCATTCTTCTGGAACAACTGCCGCGCCTTGATCGCGGTCGCCCCCGAACCGGTCCCGTTGATCCCCAACTGCTGCCGTAACTGCTTGACCTCCGGATCATCGGTCTTACCATCACCATAAACAGCGGCAAGCAACTTCAACGCCTGCAACGCCTTCTGCGCTTCCGGGGACAACCCACCCTCGGACCCATCCGCACCATCACCGCCAGAACCGGCACCGCTACCACCACCACTGCCGCTACCACCACCGGAACCCAAACCGGCCAACGCCGAGGCCAGCATCGGCAACACACCCAACGCCATCGCCCCCGCCGACAAAGCCGCAGGCGCCAACGCCGCCACCGTATCCGGATCCACCAACGGATCCGGCTCCCCACGATGGTCCTGCCCCTGCCCAGCCGGTTGAGCAACAGGCGGCGGTTGCCCCACCGACTGACCCGGCGGCGCAACAACATTACCCTGCGGCGCGCCAGCCGAACCCGGAGCGGGTCCGCCCTGGGCCGCTTGCCCCTGCGGCGTCGCGGGCGCACCGTTCTGCCCCGGTGCCGGTGACGAACCGTTCTGCCCAGGCGCCGTACCGGATCCCGGATTCGCCGGACCGGTGCCCGCGCGCGGTTTTTCCTTGCGCTCTTGTTTACCCGACCACGGCGTCGCCGGGCCGGATTGCGAATCCCCTTCTCCCCCAGCGCCTTCGGTCGGCTCGTCGACGACTTCGACCTGGTAGTCCGCAGGCCACACCTCCGCGCTGGTCACGATCCACCCCCCAGCACTCGTTTGATGCGGACATCACGGCCGGTCGGCATCGACTGCTCGACGAACCGTCCGGAATAGGGATCATAAGTCATGACTTGTGTTGCGCCGAGGGCGATTCCGGTCCGGGTGGGTGCGTTGCTGCGGTAATCCCAGAAGACCAGATCACCCGCCGAGACCGCGGCGGGATCGACCCGCTGTCCGCACGCCGCCTGGGCCGCAACGGTTTTCGGAAGGACGATCACCGCTTTCCCGATACTGGACGATTGCCCGCACGCGACCGCCGTCGATCCGGGCTGCGATGACGTAGCCCTGGTGGGCGGTGCGACGGGTTCGGTGTCGTCCGGCGGTTGCGTCGTCGGATCGCAATGCCCGGTCACCGCGGCAGCCGAGGCCTGATAGATCACATCCCGCGTCAGCCCTGCCGCACTCGACGGGCCGCTCGGCGCACCGTCGGCACTTCCTGATGATGCTTTCAGCGCGTGATTGATAGCCAATTCGCGGGCACAGTCGCCGAGCAATCCGCTCATGGTCGTCTGCAATGGCGGCAGTTGATACGGCGCGGTGTGGATCGCACTCGCGCAGGCGCGCTGCCAGTCCGAGGCGGTCGTATCATCCGGTGCCACAGTCAGTTCCGCGTACGGGTTGACGGTCGGCGCGGCGGAGGCCGCGGCGGCCGGGCCCGAGCCGGAAGCAGTGGTCGTGCGGGGTGCGGTGGTCTCGGCCTGCGACGGATCCGGCCCGACTGCACTGTCGCACTGATAGTGCAGGTCGGCGGAGATGGCCGACGTCGTACCGCCGATGACAAGCACCATGATCACGAGAAGCGTGCCGAGTCCGGACATCACCGCCAGCAACAACCACGCCCAAGCGGGAATCATGGCGAGGAACATGAGACGTCCGATCATCGAATACCTCTCCGTGCAGGACCAGCGATTTTACGTTCCCGAGGGCGCAGACTAATTCCCCAGCAGCCTGCGGACCTCTGCCATTGTTGGCTGCCACCTCGGATCGGCTGCATTCGTTCCGCGTGGCGTCACCGTATTCGACAAATCTCCGGATCGACCCGAGCCGAAATGTTCCGAGCGGACGGCCTGGTAGACCTGGTCGCGGAGCTTACGGATTGCCTCTGGATCGTCCGCGTTACGAATTAGCGCGTTAGCAGCAGTCTGCGATTTCTTGGCATGTTCGTTCATAATCCACTGCTTCATACGATCTGCCGTCATCTCGTCGACACCAGAAGCCTGCAATCTGCGAAATTCGGCGCTGGTGGACGTTTTGCCGTTTATCACATCATTCAGTGCCTCCATCTTCGCTCGCGCCAAATGAGGGTCCGTGGCGATGTCGCTCATATATTGCTCGACGTAATTCAGATGTGAATAATAAGGATTGCTGTTGTCGGCCAAAGTAACACCACCCGCTCTGACCCTGCGGAATTCCCGAGCAGCCTGCTGCAGAGTCCCCATATTGGCGGCGACCTCCTCGGCAGACCCGTTGCCATTGATCAGCATGCGTGCTGAATTCTGGGTATGCCGCAAAGCAGCGGCCAAGAACGCCAGGTCACGGTCCTGGAGCGGTTCATTGGCAGCAGCCTGGCTGATAGTCGCACGCGAGCGCGCCGCAAGTCGCGCCCGTTTCTCGTTCCGCGCACCGGCAGACATCATAGCCCCGTACGCATCAGCCGCAGAGCCATTCACATCAATAACGCCTTGCACCGCTGCGGCATTGCCCAGGAAGGAGTCCAGACCGCCGTATGCTTCAGCTTCCTCGCGGGCATTGGCCGCGAAGAGTTCGCGGTTCATATAGGACTGTGAATACCAGCCGTACCGTCCACCGAACCGACCGTCCTCGGCCCACACGCCTCCCTGCGATTTCGTAATCGCCTTCTTCAGTCTGGATTGCGGATGGAACGATCCGGGCAGCCCCATCATCATCCATTCGGTCAATGGCGAGTTGGCAAGCGTGCTGGCGCCACCCATCAGCGCCATCAACCCCATACCCCCCATCTTGTGGCTGGTGCCGAATTGCCCCATGCCGAGAGCGGTCCCACTACCGCCACCCCCACCCGCTCCGACTCTGGCGCCGCCATTCTGAATGGCCAGCGCGAATCGGTTCGCAATCCAATCGTTGCCCTTCTCCAGACTCGCATTGAGGCGCTTCAACTGGAATATGGCGACGACTTCCACAATCGCACCGATGACGAAAACCGACATGACCTGCTCGCCCGCCTGCTTGAACAGGTCGCCGATAAACAACTCGTATACGCCGAGAAATATGACGAACACAGCCATGCGCCCGGCCGAGACGAATCCGTGCACAACACAACGAACGGTGAACGTCTGTGTCGGCCCGTAGACGAATCCACCCGCAGCGAATCCGAAGATCGTCATGAATCCGTAGTAGATCGAATCGAGCCCGGCCCAGATCACCTTTATGGCCAGGTACGCACCGAAAAGCAACAACACCGCACCGGACAACAGCAGCAGAATTCCCGCGCCGATCTGGCCGACGCTCGGATTGTCCGCCGACGCATATGCGGCGCTGTCCCCGCACGACTTCATCCCGTTCTTGACCCGGTCCTCGTCACCGGCCATGACACCGGCCGACCACGCCGCCTTGCAAGACGCTCTGTCGTCCACCACGTGTCCGAAATTCCACACCTGCAACGGACGTCGCGCGAAGTTGTCCGCCATATCGGCCTGCATCGTCCGAATCAGCTGATTCGGATCCGGATTGCTATTGCCGTTCAGACCGGCCGCCACCGAAATGCCCAGATTACGCCCCTGTGCGAGCAGCCCATCAGGCGCTAGCACCTCCGCCAGCGGCTCGGCCAGGAAGAGCGGGCCGAGCACCGCGAATCCGACCATCGCCACGACCTGCATCGCGGCTTTGGAGAAATAGCCGCGCACGATGAACCAACCGACGAAAAACGCACCGATCCCAGCGGCGGTCGCCAACATGATCGGCGTCGCGATCTGTCCCGACAGCGCGTGGGCGACACCTTCCAGCGGCTTGCTGACGACATTCAGCCACCCGAAATCCAGGGTGTCGGTGGGCAGCCAGATCGCGGTGACCGTGAGCACCAGCCAGATGGCGAACAGCACGATGATCAGGAACGACATAATGATGTTCCCGGGGCTGAGGATTCCGCCACGATTGGTGGCGAACAGATAGTTCGAGAGTTCTACTCCCGAAGAATCTTTCATCCGCATCCAGCTGAGCGCACTATTGGGCGCGGATACGGTCCCCGTACTGGTTTCCGCGCCGGCCAGCACCGCCATGATGCCTGGACAGATGAACAGCACGACAAGTGCGACGAGCGCCAAAGTGATCCAGCGCCGACGGCGCGTCGCGCCGATCCACTTGCGACATCGCCGGAATATCGCTGACGGGCGCCATCGAACCGGATCGAATAGCTCCGATTCTTCGACCATTCCGAAGTCGGACAATCCTCGTCGATCATCGCGACCGGTACCGAATCTCACCGGACTGCCTGTCTCTCCGGAGCAGCGGTACGCGCGGCCCCACCGGAAGTCGGCGTGCTGGTAATCGCCGCAGCCCGATCGATCCGGGCCGGTCCGAGCACCTTGCCGCGCCCGATCCGGTTCAGCGCATCACGCATGAACATCTCACCGCGGCGTTCCTCGGGCACCTGACGGCCGGTACCGACCGGCGGAGACGTCTCTTCCCGCAAGACCTGCAGCAGAAACGGCGCTTCCTCCAAATCGACGCCGAGCCATTCCAAACTGTTGCGCGCCAACGTCTCGTCGCGCTGACGGAAAACGAACCGGTTCGGGATCAGATTGTGCGCCGCGCCTTGGAAGTCGGTTGCCGGATCGTGGGAGGCCAAGCCGATCGCCGCCAGGTGCTTACGGCCGTCCCGGCTGAAGTCCGAGGTGACCGCGGATCCGACCTGAGTCTGCGTGAAATGGTGCGCCTCATCGCCCACCAGCAGCCCGAATCTGCCGTTATCGGTGAGGAATGCCTCGCGAGCGGCGACGCCGACGAGTTCGTAGAGCGCGGTTCCGAGTCGTTTCGTCAGCGGCAACCGGTTGTACAGATGTGGGGTGGTGAGTTCTTCCGCGGTCGGCAGCGCCAGCTGGTGGCTGCGGATGACCGTGGCGGCGGCATTGAGCCGCAATGTTTTCAGCGAGGGGTCGAACAGCACCGGCACGCGCTCGACAATCGTGCCGAGGCGCGCGGCCAGGTCGGCGTATTCCTCCTGATTGCCAGGCTGATCACGCAGTCGCCGCACGACATGGAACAGATCCAGCAAACTGCGGATGCCATGTTCGGCGATGCCGCGGGCGGTCAGCAGATTGCTCGCCGCGGCGCCCGCACCCGAGGTCGGCGACAGATCGAGCAGCGGGAGGATCGAGTCGAGCGCACGCTCGCCGGCGATTCTGGGTTCGAACATGCGCAGTGGGTCCAGTGACACCGTTGGATTCGCCAAATCAATGACGACGGCATTATCGATCGCCGCGGCGAAATGCGCCCATTCCCCGACCTGACTGCGGTCGATGGCCAGGAATTGCCCGCCCATATCGTGTACGAGGGCCGCCATGAGCTTCAGGAAATAGGATTTACCCGACCCGAGTTCACCGGTGACCGCGAACGAAGCGGACAGATCGTGCAGCGCGGCCTCCATGATGCCGAAGTGGATCGGCTCGTATTGACCGGATAAGAGGTTGATCCCGATCACCGGGCCACTGTCGTCGCCGATCTGACTCGTGATGAACGGGACGAAACCGGACCACATATCCGAGGGCACGATATGCGCGAAATCGTCGAACGCGCGGCGCGGCGGGCTGCCCGGAACCAGCATCGACCACAGATCGACCTGGGTGCCGAGCGGGGCCGTCATATCGACCTGGAATCGCTTGTAGCGGCGCTTGAGGTTATTTACCGCATCCATCGTGATCTCACGCGAAGGGCCACCGATGGCGATGACGGTCGTGAAGGACACCTCCGACTCGCCGCCGTTGACCTCGAAATGCTGGTTGTATTCGCCCAGCATCTGCGCCTTCGAGGTGAGTGTGTTCTGCGCGAACGACACCTCCTGGTCGCGCTGATCCATCTGCTCACCGAGTCGGCGCAGACTCAGCTCATTGTTCTTCAGCACCTGATCCGCGGGTTTTGTCGACACTCGCATCCCCCAGTCGACCGTGACGTCGCCGAGGCCCTCGAGCACATTCAGGAATTCGCTGCCCCCGGGAAAACGCATGCCCGCGTACGGGAAAGAATGCGGAGTGAGCATCGCCTGATAGGACGGGCGATACTCGTAATCCGGTTGAACGACCTTGATCACCGGAACGAAGGATGGCCGAATCCGCCGATTGCTGTCGGCTTGGGCGCCCTCGTCCAGCGCCGCGGAGGAAAACACCGCCGCCGTCGCGTCGTCGAGCGCGCCCACCCGGGTCGGTGCCACCGGATCGCCCGCCGCGCCGCGCGACAGGTAGTGCTCCCACAGCCATTGGAAAAGCGCCGCGGGCACTGGAACCGGGTCGAAATCGCCGCCGATCCGGGACAGGATCTCGTTCGCCTTGTCGTCGTAGGCATCCAGGTCAGCGCGTGAGACGGCGGTCGCGTCGATCGTTGTGGTGCTGCCACGCCACATCCGCGACAGCGCCGAAATACCGGAGTTCGCCGTGCCGACCGGAATTGTCAGCAGAAAGATCCGGGTCTGCGGTGCGATCGCACGGACTCGCTCGTACGAGGCCACGACCTCGTCGGCGTAATCCTCGCATTCGTCGAGATCGACGCCCTCCACCATTTTGGTCAGCACATCGATCGTATTCAGCCGCGCCTGGATTCCGAGCAACAATGAACCACTCGGCAGACTGTTGATCAGCGCATGATGGGCCATTTTCACGTCATATTTGTCACTCGCCTTGCGCAATCCGTAGCCGAGTGGATTGATGAAGTAGGTCGCGGTTACCAGACCCGAATGGGTGAATTGCAGATTTCCGCGAATCGCGGCGGTGGGCTGTAGATCTCGTCCGAACGCCATCAGCGGCTCCCTTCCGATGCTGGGCCACCGTTGCCGTTGATCCAGTTGCGCAGGTCCGTCCCGCTGCCGCCGACACCGATCACATCGAGCAACCGGATATCGGATTTCGCGCTCTCCACTGCTTTTGTCGGACTATCCGGCAGGACCAAGACGACGGACTCTTCGATGAACATGGTGTGCCGCGCCGAATCGGCGTTGACCGGCATACCTGATGCGGACACCGGCTTGCGAAACACGATGAGCCGCCCCACCCACAACGCCCGGGAAGTCATTCGGACGCCGGTATACGGCACCAGTCCGATAGCGAAGACGACGCCGATCGTCAGCACCAGCCCTACCAAAAAGGTGACTGCCGGATTGACCGGAAATACCATCGCGCATACCGAGGTGATCACCATCAACACCACCGCTCCCGCGACCTGCGGCAGCGTGTACGGCCCGAACGGCAGCTTCTGCCCGTTCTGGGCCTTGCCGATCATGGTGGGAACCCGCTTGATCGGCGTGAAGACCTTGATCACCTGCTGACTCATCGATAGCCACCGATGGGGTGATCGGGGACCACGATGTTGGAGTCGGTGCGCGCGTAGTTGACCAGCGTCGGGAGTATCCAGAACAGGACTGCGGCCAGCAGCGCCGATCCGGCGACGGCGAGGATCTTCGCCGGCGACAGCTTGGATTTGGCCGCCTCGGATATCAGCACACCCATGCTCAGGATGGTGATCAGGATCAGGCCCGCCCAGCGGACGAAGATCAGGATGTTGTACAGGATGGCGCTCAAATTACCCATGGCCGTGCCTCTTTCGTATCAGTTCTGGGTAGCCCGCGGAATCTGCACCGTTGTCGACGGCAGCGAGGTCGTCGAGCTCGGCGCACTTGCGCGCGAGTTCTGCTGGTCGGCGATCACGGCAGGCGGGTTGGTCATCGCGGGTACGGCATCGACCGACTGCACCTGCCACTGGCCACCGTCGCGGACCATGGTCAGCGGATAGGCGAGCGTCGCGACCGCCCCGCCGTCGGCCTTGGGATTGACGGTGACGAGCACCTGCGCGTGCGTACGCGCTGCGCCACAACTGTTGTCGTCCGAGGTGACCGCGACGGTCTCGACGGCGGTGAACGGCGCCGGGCGCAGCGCGGCGATGCCGGCGTCCAGCGTGACGTACCGGCCTACATCGCCATTACCTGTCAGATAGGTCGTCAGAAAGCCCGAAGCCACTTGCGTGAGCGGCGTGTCCGCCGTACAGGGCGAGGAGTAAGCCTGCGCCAGATCGGCGCCGCGACTGGGCGGTTCGACCAGAGCGGGCAGCGCGAGCGCCCGCAGTCGACCGTTGAGAACCGATACTCCGACCCGATAGAACTGGCGGGTGTCCGCACCGGCGCTGTTGTTGGCGGTGGCGGTACCGGAAGCACTGCTGGCAGTCGGAGCGGATTTGCCCACCTTGACCGATACGGTCACCGACCAGACCTCGAGTGTGTCGAAGCTGCCCACGCGCGACACGTACACCACGGCAGGGTCCGATACCTGCCGGGCCGTCGAGGGCAGGGTGATCTGCTGCGCACTGGCTCCGACATATTCACCGAGCCGATCCTGTTGTCCGGCAACCGAACTCAAGTACGTCACAATGAACTGCTGGGCGAAGGAACCGGCCAATTGCGCGCGACCGATGGTCGCGGGCGTCGCGCTGTCGGATGGAGGCGGCGGATCCGATGCGAAGAAATCGAGGATCGCGTGCCCGCCACCCAGTACGGCCAGCACCGCGAGCACCGCGACGATCACATTGTCGCGGCGGCGGCGTGCGACCATTCGGCGAAGTAATTCATCGCCCGAATCCGTCGATCTGCCAACCATTGTCCGCACTCCCGAAATGGTAGAGAGCACCATCATTTCCAGCCCCCGTCATCGTTCCCAGTAATGGGGACAGCGGGTCAGTACACAGGGCTACGTTTCAAGCGATGCGCGAGCCGATACTGCAGCTGATCGTCGTACCCGATCGGCGCCTGCCCCTGCGGGGTTTCCAGCGCGTTGCGCCCGGATTCCAGCATCGGCATGTCATCGGCGACACGTACCAACTGGGCGATGGCGAGTTGCCGACTCGGATAGCCCGGATACGGATAGAGCAGCAGCGATGTCGGCGTGTAACCGCCGCCGTAGTTGAGCGCTCGCACCGTGACACCCGCCGTATCGCCGGACTGCAGCCGATCGCTGAGTGCCATCAAACGAACGCGGTCATCCGGATGGAAGACATCTACCGGCCGGAACAGATAGTCCCATCGAATCCAGGGCGCCGGATCCGTGAGCCAGTGCGAGATGCTGGCGCGCTCGGTCTGGACGATCGCGAGGTGGGTTCCGGCCCGGCGGTGGGCCTCGCGCAATCCGACCCGCTCCAGGGTCGGCCACTCCGAGAGCTCATTGTCCGAGGTGACATCCTCGATCAACAACCACGCGCCGTGCGTGCGAGCGTCGTCGCGGGCGCGGATGCTGATCCGCCACCGGCCCGGCCGCTCGGGACCATCGGTGACCGTGACCTCGAACTGGAGCCTGTCACCGGCCGTGGGACTGTAGAGCAGATCCAGGACCTCGGCATGTCGATTGAAGGCCGAGATCCGATGGAACAACTCCGCGATCGACATCACCGGTACGTGTTGCTCGGCCGAGTTCCCGGTCAGCCGGGTCGCACCGATCGGCTGCTGAATGGTCTGGGTATCGAGGTCCCAGATCGCACCCACCGCGGGCGGCAATTCGGGGCAGGTCGCGGTGGCGGAGCCCATCCACAAACGGACTGCGTGCACATCGCCACCCGGCCCGAACACCGGTCGTATCCGCAGCGCATGTGGACCCGAACCGGTCGCGAGCGTCAGATCCACCTCCTCGGCCTCGTCGCGCGCTGCCCGGATCGCATCGATCAGACTGCGCGTCTTGAGGCTGTCGTAGAGCGCCGGAGTCCGCGCCATCAGCCGCTGCAGCACTCGCTGCCAGTCGGCGAATCCACGCGGTGCGTCCCCTACCGACGCCACCGACATCGCCTCGGGCGTCAACGTCTCGATCGTTATCCAAGGATTTACTGCGCCACTTGTCATCGCACTGCCCGTATCAACCGTTCGTCGGAAGCCGCCACCTGTGTGTGACACGGATAATGTACCGCTATATAACGGCTCGTTCAACAGGCTTACAGATGTCGACATCAGTTGCAGTCTGCATGACGCGACCACCACATGTTCACCGAGCGGTCTTTTCTTAACGTCCGCTTAAGAACGTGCGTACGGACGCCAGAATTCCCGCAGCTCAGCGCAGTTCGCGCGAGATGCGGCAAATCGCAGCACAAAACCCGGGACCAGCGACGAACTCGCTGATCCCAGGCCGTAATTCCACGCCCGCAACCGCGACGGGCTAACCCTCTCCCGCCGTCAACGCCAATACACCCGCACCCGCCAGCACGCCGACCTCGCCGAGTTCCGATGGCACGACCCGCAATCCGGTCAGATAGCCGAGCCTGGCATGCGTCGCGACAGCGGCGCCGAGCGCTTTCCAGAGCGAGGTGCCCGGCGCCGCCAGCGTGCCGCCGAGGACGACCAGGTCCAGGTCGAGCAGTGCGGCCACCGAGGCGATCGCGCCGCCGAGCGCCGTTCCGGCCCGGGTCAGCGCGGCATCCGCGAGTTCGTCACCCGCACGCGCCTGACCGACCAGGTCGTCGACCGAGGTGCCCTGCCAGCCTTGCGCGCGTGCCCATTTCACCGCCGAGATTCCGCCCGCCACCGCCTCCAGACAGCCCCGCCCCCCGCACTCACAGCGCTCATCGAAGCCCGGCACCAGCACATGGCCGAGGTTTCCCGCGTTTCCGGTCCGACCGACCACCACGAAACCACCGACCATGACCCCGGCACCGATCCGGTCCGAGACCATGACCGCGAGTGCGTCGAGCACATCGTTGGTAGCACCGAAGTTTCGCTCGGCCAGGCCGAGGCACACGCCGTCGAGCGCCAACTGGACGATGGCGTTCGGAAACAGCTTTTCCACGGCCGCCACGATCCCGAAACCCGTCCCCCACTCGGCGATACCGGGCGGTGCGACCACACCGGCGGCCATATCGAGCGGGCCGACGGAGCCGATTCCGACCCGGGTCACATCCCCGCCGTCGGCGGCCTCGAGCAGCAGGTCACGGCAGCTGTCCCAGGCCGCGCGGGCCGGGATCGGGACCCGCCGGATCTCGTCCTCACCGACATCGTCGGCCACCCGACTCGCCGCGAAACCGTTCGGCCCGATCTCGAGAGCCAACATCGTCATGAGTTACACACCGCCAGAATGAAGTCCGTCGTGAACAGTGGACGAAGCATAGGTCAGTGCGCGCCGGTTCCGGTCGGTTCCAGCCTCCGGCCGAGCACGATGTGACGGCGCGGGGCCGCCGGAGCGGGTTCGGCGGGGGCCGGACGCGAGCCGGTTCGGATGATCCGCAGCGGCCGCTTGTGGTCGATCGGGGTGACGCGATGACGGTCCAGGTCAGAGACGACCTTGCCGGCGCTGTCGTAGGGAATTCCGGCCCAGATCATCGCGCGGGGGCCGGTGCCGCGCTCGATGAGCGTCTGCGCCAACTGTTCGCATTTCGCGAAAACCGGGCAGCTCTCGCAGATTCGCATCGCTGCACGCCAGGAGTCCGGAGTGCCGACGTCCAGATCCCAGTCGTCGGGACCGTCCGCACAGGGCGGCCGATGGGCCGAACCACTGGGAAGCGTCGAAACCTTTGCTGTCACAACGGTTTCCACGACGAGGGAAGAAAATTGCGTGATGCTCATAGCCGTCTCCGGGGATGCCGAGGGCGCGCCAACTCCGTTGTGCGGGCCCATTGGTCAGGCGGTCATCAGGGCTGCTCAACAGTCCCCGGAAGGGCCAGCGATGATTGCTGGTCCAACGAACGTTAACTCACGATTCGACAGTGAGCAATCGCTTCTGCCGCTACTTAACGGCACGTTGACCAACATGTGATCTTGGCGTATCGTCAGTTAACGGTACATTTGTTCGCGGGCCATCCGCTTGGGGCGAATTGTGGTTTCCTATGGATATGGCTGTTGGGTCCGAGTACACGATCGACGAACTTGCGCGGGCGGCAGATACCACCGTGCGAAGCGTCCGCGTGTACCACGAACGAGGACTCCTCCCGTCCCCCGATGTCCGGGGGCGCATCGGCTATTACGGGTCGGATCACCTGAACAGACTGCAGACGATCAGTCGTCTGCTCAGTCGGGGCATGAAGTTGAACGGGATTCGGGAATTGCTCGAGGCCTGGGATCGCGGTGACGGATTGGCGGAGGTGCTCGGCGTCAACGACCAGCCCGTCTCCGAGCCGACGACGGTCGCCGCGCCCGGCTCACCCCGGCCGCAGCGCAGACAGGCACCCCCGGAACTTCCGGAGTACGTGCAGCAGGCGCTCGCCGCCAGCGGCGATCCGCACGAGGCCTACCGGGTGACCAATCCGCGCTGCGGCGACCTGACTACCCGACTCGTCGATGCGGGTATTTCCGCGCGCGACGCTTTCGAACTGGTCGAGCGGCTCAGAGCCGATTGCAATCAGATCGCCGATCAGTATGCGACCCAACTGTTCTACTTCCTGGCGGGCCAGACCTACGAACAGTCCGGGCGCACACCGAAGGACCGCGCCAAACTCGAATCGGATTTGGCCATCGCGCGGCTGATCGCCACGCGCGCCACATCGGAGCTGATCGATCAGGCCTTCGCCAGACATTCCGAACTGCCGCCGAGCTGATATCGAATTCTGCCCAGAACAATTCGATGTGCTGTCGGTAACAGTCGCGCGCTTCCATGCGAATTTGTACGAATCACCCTGAGCCCAAAGGGTTTTCGGTGTTCGACCACCAATTATGTTCGTATGCGTGTTCGGGAGATCGGATAGTCTCGTCGGCAAGCGGATCGGGGATGGCCGGACGGGCCGCCCGAATGCATTGTCGGACTTGGAGTTCTGGGATACGGCGCGTTGGCGGCCGCGTGTGGTGCTGCGTCGGTGCAGGCACCGCTCAACAGCACCCGTAGCGCTGCGGCCCCCCGAAGCCCGCCGAGGGTAGTCGAAAGGTGGTTCGGTGCTGACTGACCAGCCACAATTCGACTACGCTCGATGTCCTCGGCATCCGATTCAACGAGCTTCCGAGGTCGAGCCGAAAGTGGCGGGGAGGCAAGCTTCAGTCGGGAAGCGCCACGGTAAGGTCGTGCAGGACAGGATGATTCATTCGTCGGTCGGTTGTTCAGCCGACTTCGAACAACTGTGCCGCCATGCGACGGCTGGGTTTTCCGTTCGGCAGTTGCGGGAGCCGGTTCACCAGGCGCAACTGCCCCGGAATCTGGTGCTCGGCCAAGTGGGAGTGGCAGTGGCGCATGATGTCGCGCTTGGTGGTCTGCGAACCCGCACGCAAATGGACGACCGCCGCGACGTCATCGCCGAGGTGCGGATGCGGCACCCGCGTCGCGAGCGATGAGACGACATCGGGATGTTCGTCCAGCGCGGCCTCTACATCTACCGGCGCCACCGCGTGGTCGCCGCGGTGCGCGATTTCGCTGAGCCGACCCAGGATTCGCAGGCGCCCGTCTTCTTCCCGGCGCGCCACGTCACGCGTCCGCAGCCAGCCGTCGGCAGTGAAGGCAGCAGCGGTGGCGGCAGGATTGCCGACATATCTGCTGAACAGTGCCGTGCCGCGGACTTCCAATTCGCGCCCGCCCGCGATTTCGTCACCGGCCAAACGGAATTCGACGCCGGTCGGGGTACCGACCGTACCGGGCACCCGCTCCCACGACGGCGGATCGGCCGCCGCCTGGTGGCTGGTTTCGGCGAGTTCCAGTGCCTCCACGACCGGGCAGTCGAGCAGCCGCTCCGCGCGCTCGGCCGCGAGACGGGACAGCGGGGCCGAGGCGGTGCGCAGGAAACGCATGCCGCGTGCGCGCTTTCGCGATGCCACCAGTCCCGCGGTGATACCGGCCAGCTGCATCGGCACCACCGTGAGCCACGTCGGCGCCGCCGCATCCAGCAGCCGATGCGTTCGGCGCGCCTCGCCCGTGGCGGGCAGCACCATGGTGGACCGGCTGCGCAGTGTCGCCATCAGGTTCGCGAACAGGCCGTGGCTCTGCGCCCACGGCAGCACTGCGATCGTGCGGTCGTCCGGTGTGAGTGCGAAATGGTCTGCGACAGCGGCGATTCCGGCGGCGATATTGGCCTCCGACAGTGCCACTGCCTTCGGCGCTCCGGTGGAGCCGGAGGTGAACAGGATCAGGCGGTCGTCCTCGTGCACCGTCGGTGCGGGCACCGTCGGCATCCAGCCCCCGCGGCGTGCAGGCGGGGCCGGGATCCACTCCAGCTGTGCCGGGGGCTCGAACGGGTTGCGCCACAATAGTGTCGGCGAATCGCTCGAAGCGAGGGCCGACGCGACCACCACTCGGGGCCGAGCCAGTGTAAAAATCTGCTGCTTCTCCCGCGCGCTCAGCCGCGGATCCACCGGCGCGAATACCGCACCGATATTCCAGGCGGCCGACATTATGACGGCGAAGGCAGGCGAATTCGGTAGCTCGGCGACCACTACGTCACCGGCACCGACGCCATTCTTCCGCAAACTCCGTGCGACGGTTTCAGCCCACGCCTCCAACTGACCGAATGATAGAAGCGGATCGGCATCGGCGGAAACAAGAAACGGCCGATCGCAGGCATCCATCAATTGTCCTTCCGATGGCGCGGGTGGTGTCCCACTCCCGTTGCGGAATTAAGAGATTCCGCAATCGGGAGTGGGGGTCACGAACGGCACCCATCGCAGGTCGCGGCAGCTTCCCCGGCACCTCCCGGCAAGGGGGAACAAGAGGTGAGCAATGGAACCCGAAGGGCCGCGCGACCAACGCCTTTCCGCATCGTGACGCCTCCGGCACCACATCGAGGTCCAATTCTCAGCGGTGCCAGGGCAGAACAGTACCGCCACAACATCGCCACCCGCACAATCCCCGTTCCCATTTTTGGGAACGGGACTTACGCCGCACTGTCCGGGATCAACCGGAGCGTGCATGAGCCGCCGTTACCGCGACGCTCCGAGTGCGGCCGCGACTTCGTGGCACGACTCCCGCAGTAGCTCGCAATAGTCGTCCAGATCCGGGACGATCCCCGGATCACACACCACCGATACAGTGAAGGTGTCACCCGCGCCGACGAACGAATGCGCCAAACCGATTTCCGGATACACCGGCGGCAGCATGCCCGCGAAGCGAAACGGCTTGCCCGACAACGACCATTCGGCGGTCGGCTCACAGCGAATGCTGGTGAGGATGGTGTGTGCATAGGCCGGGCCGTCCGGGGCGGCGGGCGCGAGCGTACCGAATCGCGTTCGGTAGGTGCGACTGGGCAACAGGTCGATGAGTCCGAGGCGGTTGAGTTCCCGGCGACCCGACGGCGAATCGCGGCGCACGCGAAGTGTGGCGTCGACCGCCCGTGCACGAGCGGCGAGGTCGGGTTCCGCAGCGGCCAGCTCGACCGCGGCGGCCCCGATGTAATTGGCACCCATCACCGGCGCGTCGGGCACCGCGACGGTCACCAATACCGCGAGATCGTCAGGACACGAGCCATCCCGCTTTTCGAGATAACGCTGCATGGCGCGTGATATCGCCGTCAGTCCGAAGGCCGTCACCGTGACCCCCGGTGCACGAACGACCCGCAGTTCCAACGGAATCGACCGCATGGCGCGTCCGGTGCCGATCCGGCCATTGAGCCGGGTGGAGGTAACCGGTGGAACATTCGGCCCGCTGTCGTCGTTTTCGCGGGCGATCCGGCGCATCTCACCCCGGACGCGGATGTTGAAACGCAAGACCTGCAACGGCCAGCGCAGCGCACCGAGCACGGCGGCGAGTACCGGGCGTGGGCGTCGCGTGGCCGCACCCTGCCCCTCGATCCGCAACGGCACCGAGGCGAACAACGCTTCCGACAGCGATGTCATGGCCGGACCCGCCATCAGCGCATGGCTGACATGCATGAGAACAACGGGGCCCGCGCCGCTCGGCGTCGCGATACCGGTCACGTTCGGAAATACGTGCAGCTGCCACGCACTGACCCGGGCATCCAGCGGCTGCGCCAGAATGCGCCCGATCTCGTCCTGACACTGTGCCCAATCCTGTTGCGCCGCATCATGAGTGACAATATGCGCGTCGATCGGACTGTCGTCGACCACCCAGAACGGGTGCCCGAGCCCGCCGGGCACCTCCTGGATTCGACGACGCAGCGGTTCGAGCAGTTCGGCGCACTCACCGAAGTGGTCGGCGATATCGACGGCGGTCAGCGGTGTGTCGCCGTTGTCGAATACCCACCACATCGGCCAGTCGGTGACCCGACCCGAGCGGGCCAAGTAGTAGTAGGCGGCGTCATTGGCCACCATCTGTGCTTCGTACATCATGCTGCTCTCGTCGATCCGATTGCTGCACTATGCCATCCGCCATGGGCAAACACATCTGCCGGAATCCACATCGGACGCGGGCGACCGATCCAACTACTGGGGACCCGGCCGCACCCCGGCACCCAGCGCTTCCTCCGGTGCCGTGCCCAGATAGCTTCCGCCGCATCGCTGCCCGGGTTTCCGTCGAACGTAGTCGAATGGTGGCCTCTCATGCCGAATTCGACCGCCATATGACTACGCTCGGCGTGCTGCCGGAGGCGGCACTAGCTGCGCGAGACTTTCGGCAGCAGCGAACGCCAACCGCGGGCAGCGGCCGAGGCGGGGGTGCTCACCGCGGACAGCGCGGCGAATTCGTCATCGGTGAGCGTGATGGTGGCGGCGGCGGTGTTCTCCTCGAGATGCGCCACGCTGGAGGTGCCGGGAATGGGCAGGATGACCGGCGAGCGGCGCAGCAACCAGGCGAGCGCGAGTTGGGACGGGCTGGCATCTTCGCGCACGAGGCTGTCCAGCGGACCACCCGGACGCGCGAGATCGCCGGTGGCCATGGGGAACCACGGGATGAAGGCGATGTTGTTGGCCTCGGCGTATTCGAGTACGTCCTCCGCGCTGCGATTGACGAGGTTGTACTGGTTCTGTACCGAGACGATCTCGGCGATCTTGCGGGCCTTGTCGAGCTGAGCGACGGTCACCTCGGACAGGCCGATATGGCGGATCTTGCCCTCTTGCTGCAGCGACGCCAGCTCGCCGAGCTGGTCGGCGAGCGGCACCTGCGGGTCGATCCGGTGCAGCTGGAACAGATCGATGCGGTCGACGCCGAGATGACGCAGGCTCAATTCCAGCTGCTGGCGCAGATATTCGGGACGGCCGATCGGCACCCACTCACCGGGACGGGTCCGGGCCAGCCCGGCCTTGGTCGCGATGACCAGGTCGTCCGGATACGGGTGCAGGGCCCGGCGGATGAGAGTTTCGCTGACGAACGGTCCGTAGGAATCCGCGGTATCGATGAGGGTGATACCGAGCTCGACGGCACGACGCAGTACGCGCACGGCCTCATCCGGATCCTTCGGGTCGCCCCACACACCGTCACCGGTCAGCTGCATTGCGCCATAGCCCAGGCGCGTGACCGGTAGGTCACCACCGAGGGCGAAGGTGCCCGAGGCAGCGGCGGGACGGGACTGGGCTTCGGCGGTCATGCTTTCCTCTCTACAGCTGAACGTCGCTCGGGGCGGGGAAGAAACCCGCATCGATGAAGGACCTGACATAGGCGTCCAGGGCCGCGGCATCGATGGGCGGGCAGTGGATACCGTACTGCGCCAACTCGATTCGGGTGTCGGTGTCGTCGACGGCGGCCGCGGCTCCACCGTAGTTGCCGCTGACCAAGGCGGCGCGCACCAGTGAATCGTCGCCGGTCGCATCGCGCGCCGCCGCTTCCTGGGCCAGTTTGGTCGCGATCTCCTCGATCGATGCGATCTCGATCGGAATCCCGTGCCTGCGCAGGGCTTCGAAGATATCGCCGATCGCCACCGGACGAGCGTTCACCAGGTGGTAGGCCGCGCCGACCGGCGCCTGCTCCGCCAGCGCGACGATGGCACCCACCACGTAGTTCACCGGCACCAGCGACATGGTGGCGTCGCCGATCTCCGGGGCGAGCCCGAGAATGGCGGCCGCCCGGATCATATTCCAGAACGAGTCGTCGACGCTGTTCACTCCGAGCCGCGGATCACCGGACACGGTGCCCGGACGGTATATGGTCACCGGCACACCACGTGCACCAGCCTGGCGGATCAGTTGTTCGGCGACCCATTTACTTGCCACGTAGCCGTTTCCGGAAACCTCGTCGACGTGCAGTTGCACATCCTCACGGGCGATGAAATCCGGTGCGGGCGCATTCGGAATCACGGCATTGACCGTGGAGACGAAGTGCACCGGTTTGACCCGACCCGTGGTCGCCAGCCGCAGCACCTCACGAGTGCCCGACACATTGGCGGCGCGCAACCGCGCGTACGGCTCGATGTGATTGACACGAGCTCCGTTGTGGTAGATCACGTCGATCCGCTCGGCGAGCCGGGCCCAGTCGGACTGGTCGAGCCCGAGTCCGGGTGCGGCCAGATCACCTGCGACAGCGACGATTCGCCCCTGATAGGCATCGTCCCAGATCCGGTACAGCTGCATGGCGTCGCGAATCCGCTTGTAGGCCCGCTCGCTATCGTCGCCGCGCACGAGGCACCAGACCGTCGCCGCGGTGCTGGACAGCAGTTCCCGCAGCAAATGCACACCGACGAATCCGGTTGCGCCGGTGAGCAGTACGTCGCGCGGCGCCTCGGCACGAACGGGTGCGCGACCCGCACCATCGATCTCCGGTTCGAGCACGGCGTCGGTGGTGATCGTCGCGGTGTCGGTGCCGGGGACCACGGCCGCCGGCTCGTCCGGATTGTCGAGACGGGTGGCCAGACCGCGCACGGTGGGCGCGATGAACAGCGCCGCCATCGGCACATCGATACCGAGCCGGGTGGCCAATGCGCGCTGCAGGGTGAAGGCGAGCAGCGAGGTGCCGCCGAGATCGAAGAAATCGTCCTCGGCTCCGGCCCTGGCGATGCCGAGCACCTCGGCGAATACCTCGGCGACGGCGCGCTCGGTATCGGTCGCCGGTGCGACGAACTCGCGGGCGCGCAGGACCGGCCGCGGCAGCGCGGCCCGATCCAGTTTGCCGCTGCTGTTCACCGGGAAGGATTCCAGGACCATGATGGCCGAGGGCACCATGTAGCCCGGAAGCATGTGTGACAGCGATTCGCGCAGGGTATCTGCCTCGAGTTCGGTCACGGCCACCACATAGGCGACCAACTGATCGCCGGTCTCCGACTTCGCCACCACAACGACAGCCTGGGCGACGGACGAATCGGCCAGCAGCGCGGCCTCGATCTCGCCCAGCTCGACCCGGTGACCACGGATCTTCGCCTGGAAGTCCGTGCGCCCCAGATATTCCAGCACCCCGTCGGCGCGGCGACGCACCAGATCACCCGTCCGGTACATCCGCGCACCGGCCGGACCGTGCGGGTCGGCGACGAACCGATCCGAGGTCAGATCGGCACGACCGAGGTAGCCGCGCGCCAATTGGCTGCCCGCCAAGTACAGTTCGCCGACGACGCCGGCGGGTACCAGATGCAGCCGGGAATCCAGCACATAGGTGCGGGTGTTCCACAGCGCCACACCGATCGGCACCGTCAGCCGGTCATCGATGGAGGCGGGCCGGTACGTCACCGAGACCGCTGCCTCGGTGGGGCCGTACAGGTTGTGCAGTCCGGCATCCGACAGCGTGGCGAAATCGGCGACGGTGTTGGGCGGCAAGGCCTCACCGATAACGAAAACCGCACGCAGTGACGCCAATTGGTCCACCCGGGCAGCGGCCAGGAAGACCTGCAGTACCGACGGAACGAAATCGGTGACCGTGACCTGGTGGGTCTCGATCAGCTCGGCGATATAGCCGGGATCGCGCTGTCCATGCGGTGCCGCGAGCACCAGCCGCGCGCCCACCCACAGCGGGGCGAAATAACCCCACAGCGATACGTCGAAGGTCGTCGCCGTCTTCTGCAGGTAGACATCCTCGGCGCCGAACCCGTACTCCGCCACCATCCATTCGATCTGGTTGGTGATCGCGCCGTGCGAGACCATGACGCCCTTGGGCCGACCGGTCGAGCCCGAGGTGAACAGCACGTAGGCCGGATGATCGGCGTGCAGCGGCGCACGCAGCTCGTCGCACTCGACCGGCTCACCGGAGTATTCCGACAACTCGAGGGAGTCGATATCGACAACGGGAACTCCCGTGACGGGTACCGAATTGCCGTCGGTGGTCAGCACGCAGACCGGCTCGGCCGTCGCCACCATGTACCCGATCCGGTCGGCCGGATGGTCGAGGTCCAGCGGCAGATACGCGCCACCCGCGGTCAGCACCGCATACATCGCGGCGAGCAGCTGCGGCGAACGCGGTATCGCCAGCGCCACAACGGATTCGGGACCGACGCCCTGCGCGATCAGGTACCTGGCGAGGCGGTTGACGCGCTCGTCGAATTCCCGATAGGTCCAGGCGGTCTCGTCGTGCACGACGGCCACCGCATCCGGGGTCGTCGCCACGGCACGGCGGTAGCCGGTCAGCAGGTAGTCCGCCGACACCGGGTGCGCGGTGTCGGCAGCATCCGAGAGCAGCGCGGCGCGTTCGGTCGCATCGGTCAGCTCGATCTCGCCCAGCACCGCACCGGGATCGGCGGCGATGGCGGTGAGCAGGCGCGCGAACCGGTCCACGAAACCCTGCACGGTGGCGGGATCGAACATATCGGCGGCGTAGGTGACCATGCCGCCGATACCCAGCGGCGTGCCCGCCTCGTCGTAAGCATCGCCGATATACCAGTGCAGATCGAACTGCGATACCTCGACACCGATATCCAGGCTCGCGACGGTCAGCCCCGGCAATTCCAGTGCGACGCGGTCCAGGTTCTGGAACGACAGCCCCACCTGGTACAGCGGATGCCGCGATGGCGAGCGCACCGGGTTCAGCACATTGACCAACCGCTCGAACGGCACATCCGAGTTCGCGAAGGCCTGCAGATCGGTTTCCCGCTGCCGCGCCAGCAGTTCGGTGAAACGCGCGCCGCCGTCGTATCGGGTTCGGAATACCAAGGTATTGATGAACATGCCGATGACGTCGTCGAGCACGGCGTCGCCGCGTCCGGCGGTCGGCGTGCCGATGGCGATGTCGTTGGTCCCGGACAACCGTGCCAGCAGCACGGCGAGTGCGGTGTGCACGACCATGAACACGGTCGCCCCCTGGGCCCGCGCCAATTCGGCCAGCGCGCTGTGGGTTTCGGCATCGATCCGCACCGACACCTGGCCACCGGCGAAGGAGCGCGCCAGCGGCCGCGGCCGATCCGAGGGCAGGTCGAGCTGTTCCGGCAAGCCGGCCAATTCCCGCTGCCAGTACCCGATCTGCTTGGCCGTCAACGATTCCGGATCATCCTCGGCACCGAGCAGTTCGCGCTGCCAGATGGCGTAGTCGGCGTACTGCACCGGCAGCGGGGTCCAATTCGGCGCCTGTCCGGCGCTGCGCGCCACATACGCGGTCATCAGATCGCGGGCCAGCGGTCCGATCGACGAACCGTCCCCGGCGATGTGGTGCACGACCATCGCCAGCACGTATTCGCGTCCATCCGCACCGTCGCCGAGGTCGAACAGACTGACCCGGACCGGCACCTCGACGGTGAGATCGAAGGCGGTCCGCACCATGGTGGCCACCGCGTCCACGATCGCGGCCGGGTCGATGGCCTGGACCAGCATCGGCGGAATCGCCTGCGCCGCAGGCAGGATCACCTGCACCGGGCCCGCATCGATGGGCGGGTAGACCGTACGCAGGATCTCGTGACGGGTCACCACATCCCCGATCGCCGCCCGCAGCGCCTGCGTGTCGACGGCACCGGTCAAGCGCACCGCCATCGGCACGTTGTAGGCCAGAGAGTTCGTATCCAAGCGGTTGAGGAACCACATGCCCTGCTGCGCCGCCGACAACGGGATCCGCTCCGGCCGCGGACCGGCGATCAGCTCCGGACGGTCGCTTCCGGCCTCGTTCTCGCTCAGCCTGGCCGCGAGCGCGGACACCGACGATGCCTCGAACAGCAGGCGCACCGGAACCCGGGTATCGGATGCGGCGCCCAGCCGCGCCGCCAGCCGCGTGGCGATCAGCGAGTTGCCGCCCAATTCGAAGAAGTCGTCGTCGGCGCCGACCGGTGTCGCGGGCGCGAGCAATTCGGTGAAGACGCTCGCGACCAGCTCTTCCCATCGCCCGGACGGCGCGCGGTATGCCCTGGTGTGCAGCACCGGCGCGGGCAGGGCGGCACGGTCGAGCTTGCCGACCGGGGTCAGCGGAATCTCGTCGAGCAGCATGACGGTGGTCGGCACCATATGCGCGGGCAGGCTGTTCGCCGCGAATGCGGTGAGTTCGTCGGCATCGGCCACCGCACCGGCGGCGGCATGCACATAGGAGACGAGGATGGTCGCACCGCTGGCGATTTCATGTCCGATGGTGACCGCGAAGTCGACGGTTTCATGCGCCGCGAGGACGGCGTCGATCTCGCCGAGTTCGATGCGGAAGCCGCGGACCTTGACCTGGAAGTCATTGCGGCCCAGATATTCCAGCGCACCGTCGACCGTCCGGCGGACCAGATCGCCGGTCCGGTACAGCCTCGCACCGTTACGGTCGAACGGATTCGCCACGAACCGGGCGGCGGTCAGCGCGGGGCGCTCATGGTAGCCGCGGGCCACTTGTGCGCCGGTAATGTAGAGCTCGCCGACGGCGCGGTCCGGCACCGGCGAGAGCCGATCGTCCAATACGTATTCGGTGATGGCGCGGATCGGCCCGCCGATGGTGACGGTCTCCCCCGGCACCAGCGGCGCGCTGATATTGGTCATGATCGTGGTCTCGGTCGGCCCGTACCCGTTGTAGAACTCGCGGGTGCGCCGTCCGGCGATCGGAATCGTCCAGCGCCGCACCAGCTCCGGCGGACAGGCCTCGCCACCGGCGATGACGACACGGAGCTTGTCCAGGCCCGCCGGGTCGACCGAAGCCAGCGCCGCGGGCGTGATGAACGCATGCGTCACCCGCTCCCGGCGCAGCAGCGCGGCCAGCTCCTCGCCGCCGTAGACCGACGGGGCGGCCACCACCATGGTCGCGGCGCCACCGATGGCCAGCAGCAGTTCCAGCACCGAAGCATCGAATGACGGCGACGCGAAATGCAGTGTGCGCGAACTGCTCGTCACCCGATAGCGCTCGCGCTGTTCCTCGCAGAAACTCGACAAACCGGCCTGCGTGACGACCACGCCCTTGGGCTTACCGGTCGATCCGGAGGTGTAGATGACATAGGCCGGATGTGTGGCGCGCAACGGCCGCAACCGATCCGCGTCCGTCACCGGATCGGCGCTGTAGTCGTCGAGCCGCTGATCGATCTCGTCGGCGTCGATGGTCAGCCACTGCACCTCATCGGGCAGGTCGGCGCCGATCTCGGTGATCGTAAGTCCCAGTACCGCATGCGAATCGGCGATCATGTGCCGGACTCGCTCGGCGGGATAGTTGGGATCCACCGGGACGAATCCGGCACCGGTCTTGGCGATCGCCCACACCGCGAGCACGGACTCCGCCGAGCGCGGAATGCCGATCGCCACCAGATCCTCCGGGCCGACGCCACGATCGATCAGCAGTCGAGCCAGCCTGCTCGAGCGCTCGTCGAGGTCGACGTACTCCCATTCGGCCAGCTGCTCGGTGGCATCGGCGAAGATCACCGCGACACCGTCCGGATTGGTGTCGACCGCATCGGCCAACAGCTGCGGCAGCAGCGTGACCTCTTCGGCCAGGACCGGTTCGGCAGTCCGGACGGGCGCGGCGAGCGCCCGGTCCCGTTCGGCCTCGTCGAGGATGTCGATGGCACCGACGATCACCTGCGCGTCGGCGGCGACCGCGCCGAGGATCCGCTCGAATCGGCGGCCGAGCACCACGATGGTGGCTTCCTCGAAAAGGTCTGTCGCATAGGCGAAACCGATGACCAGCTCGTCCGGCGTGCCATCGTCGTGCCGGCGCGCCTCGACGATCACCTGCAGGTCGAATTTCGCGACGATCTCGCCGGTATCGACGGCCGAAACCGTCAGACCGGGCAGCTCCAGTGTCGGCTGCTCGATGTTCTGGAACGACAGCATCACCTGGAACAGCGGATTGGCCGAGACGGCACGGGCGGGCAGCACCTCCTCGACCACCCGCTCGAACGGGATCTCCGCATTGGCGAAGGCGGACAGGTCGGTTTCGCGGACCTGCTGGACGAATGCCGCGAACGGGGCATCGCGATCGACATCGGTGCGCAGGGTCAGCGTATTGACGAACATGCCGACCAGATCGTCCAGTTCGGCCGAACCGCGACCCGCGATCGGCGTGCCGATCGCGATGTCCGAGCCACCGGACAGCCGCGCGAGCAGCGCGGCCAGCGCGGCGTGCACGACCATGAACAGCGACGAATTGTGCTGACGCGCAAGGTCGGCCAGCCCGGCGTGCACTCGGGCCGGCACGGCGATTTCGGTCGCCGCACCGCGCATCGATGCCTGCGCCGGACGCGCGCGGTCCAGCGGCAGCCGCGCGGTTTCGCTCACACCGGCCAGCTGTCGCCGCCAGTAAGCCAATTGCTGTGCGGCAATGGAGTTCTCGTCGTCTTCGGTGCCGATGACTTCGCGCTGCCAGAGCGCGAAATCGGCGTACTGCACCGGCAGCGGAGCCCAACCCGGAGCGATCCCCGCGGTACGCGCGAGGTAGGCGGTCGCCAGATCCCGCGCCAGCGGTGCCAGCGAGACGCCGTCCGCCGAAATGTGATGCGTGACGAGGACGAGCAGATGCTCATCGCGCGCCGGATCGGAGAACAATCGGATGCGCACGGGCGGATGTTCGGTGACATCGAATCCGGCGGACAACAGTGCCGCGACCCGGTCCGGATCGGCGGTCGTCTCGACCTCCAGTCCGTTCGGCAGCGTTTCGGCCACCGACAGGATCTCCTGGCGCGGCGTCGCGTCCGGGCCGTCGACCGGGAACCGTGTGCGCAGCGCCTCGTGCCGCTCCAGGACATCCGCGACGGCCGCGCGCAGTGCGGGCACGTCCAGGGTGCCCGTGAGCCGGATGGCGAACGGCAGGTTGTAGGACGGGGATTCGATGTCGACCTGGTTGAGCACCCACATCCGATGCTGTGCCAGCGACAGCGGGATGCGGGCCGGTCGCACGGCCCGTGTCAACGGCGGCCGATCCGCGTGCTCGGAATCCGGCACGATACGCGCCGCCAGGTCGGCGACCACCGGTGCGTCGAACAGCGTGCGCACCGGCACCCGCGCGCCCAACGCCGCACTCAGCCGGGCTACGACCTGGGTGGCGACCAGTGAGTTGCCGCCCAGGGTGAAGAAGTCGTCGTCGGCACCCACCCGATCCACACCGAGCACCTCGGCGAACACACCGGCCACGATCTCCTCGAGCGGAGTGGACGGAGCGCGGAATTCCCGGCCGGCCAGAGTCGGCCGCGGCAGCGCCTTGCGGTCCAGCTTGCCCGCGGTACTGAGCGGGAACTCGGCAAGCTCCACGACCGTGGCCGGAACCATGTACTGGGGCAGGGTGCCCGCCAGCGCGGCACGCAGCGGCTCCACCTCGAGGTGTGCGCCGGGCACCGGGACCGCGTAGGCCACCAGCTGGTCGCCGAGTTCGGTCGGCACCACCAGGACGGCCGCCTGGTTCACCGACGGCTGCGCCAGCAGCGCCGCCTCGATATCGCCGAGTTCGATGCGCTGTCCGCGCAGTTTCACCTGGAAGTCGGTGCGGCCCAGGTATTTCAGAACACTCGGCGCGCTCCAAGCCACCAGGTCGCCGGTCCGGTACATTCGCTCGCCGGTTCCGAACGGGTCGGCGACGAACCGTTCGGCGGTCAGATCCGCGCGCCCCAGATAGCTGCGGGCCAGCTGATCACCGGCGATGTAGAGCTCACCGGTGACACCGCCGGGCACCGGCCGCAGACGGGAATCCAGTACATACAGTCGGCTGTTCCAGACCGGCGATCCGATCGGCAGGCCACCCTGATCGTCGACGGTCGCGAGCCAGGTGGTGACGGCGACCGCGGTCTCGGTCGGACCGTACACGTTGAGCACCGACGCGTCGCAGACCGCGCGCACCGCGGCCACGGTTTCCGCGGGCAGCAGCTCGCCGCCGACAATGATGTGGCGCAGCGTCGGAAGCGTCCCGGCGGGCGTATGAGCGGCGAACACCGCGAGCATCGACGGCACGAAGTCGGTGACGGTAACCTGCTGCGCCGCAATGGTTTCGGCGATATAGGTAGCGTCGCGATGACCGTCGGGCGTGGCCATCAGCAGCTTGGCGCCGAGCCGCAGCGGAATGAAGTAGCCCCACATCGATGCGTCGAACGTGAAGGCGGCCTTCTGCAGGTACACATCGTCGGCATGCAGCGGATAGCGGGACTGCATCCAGGCCAGATGATTGCCGATCGCCCGGTGCGAGACCGCGACACCCTTGGGCCGTCCGGTGGAGCCGGAGGTAAACAGCACATACGCCAGACTCTCCGGGCGCACCGGCCGCAGCAGCTCCCCGGCCGCCGGCGGGGTACCGGCGAATCCGTCCAGATCGGCGGTGTCGATGTACAGCAACGGAATTCCGTCCGGCACCGGCACGGCGTCCGCGGTCGTGGTGAGCACGCACGCCGGCCGCGCCGCGGTCAGCACGTGCTCGACGCGGTCGGCCGGATGATCCGGGTCCACGGGCACGTACGCACCACCCGCGGTGAGGACCGCGTACATGCCGACGACCAGATCCAGCGAGCGTCGGACCGCGAGGCCGACCAGCGATTCCGCGCCGACGCCGTGCGAGATCAGCAGGCGGGCAAGGCGATTCACCCGTTCGTCGAGTTCCCCGTAGGTGAGCTCGGCGCCCTCGTAGGCCACCGCGACCCGATCCGGATGCGCCGATACCGCGCGCCGGTAGCCGTCCAGCAGCAGCTCGGGTTCGACCGCATGACCGGTATCGTTCCACTCCAGCAGGATGCGATCCCGCTCGGCGTCGGTCAGCATGATGTCGATATCGCCGACCAGGGCCGCGGGGTCGCCGACCAGCGCGTCGAGCACCCGGATCAGCCGCGCGGCAAGGGTTCCCACCTCATCGGCGGTGAACCCGCCACCGGCATACCGCCACGTCAGCTCGATTGTCGACGCCGCGATCGCCACCAGCGTCAGCGGGTAGTGCGCGCCGTCCTCCATGCCGACGGCGGTCACCGACATGCCGTCGATGGAATCGGCGGCGGCGATCGCCTCGCGGTCGATCGGGTAGGACTCGAAGACCAGCAGGGTGTCGAATTGCGCTCCGGCACCGGCGATCCGCTGGATGTCGGTGAGTCCCACATAGTGGTGGTCGAGCAGACCGGCCTGCTCGCGCTGCAGCGACTGCAGGAACTCGCCGACCGCGAGCCTGCCGTCGACCCGCACGCGCACCGGCAGCGTGTTGATGAACAAACCGACCATCGACTCGACGCCGGACAACTCGGCCGGACGGCCGGACACCGTGGTGCCGAACACCACGTCGTCGCGACCGGTGAACCGCCCGAGCAGGATGCCCAATGCCGCCTGCAGCACGGTGTTCACGGTGACGCCGAGTTCGGCGGCCAGCTCGGTGATCCGGCGGGTGCGCTCGGTGTCGATCTCGGTGACCACCTTGCCGCTGCCGTGGCCTGCGATCGTCCGCGATTGCGGGGCCAGCAGCGTCGGCTCCGCCACACCGGACAGCGCCTGTTCCCACGCCCGCAGCGACGCCTCCCGATCCCGGCCGGCCAGCCAGCTCAGGAAGGTGCGATAGGAGGGCACCCGCGGCAGCGCGGACCGATCGCCCCGAGTCGCGTAGAGCACCAGCACATCTCGCATCAGCAACGGCATCGACCAGCCGTCGAGCAGGATGTGGTGGGTGGTGATCACCAGATGCCACTGATCCGTGCGATACAGGGTGAACCGCATCAGCGGCGCGGCCGACATATCGAAGCCGGTCTCCCGCTCCGCGGCCACCTGTCGTCGCAGTTCGGCCAACCGCTCCGATTCGGGCAGATGCGTCAGATCCACTGCCCGCCAAGGCACTTCGACCCTATCCAGGACAACCTGCACGGCCCGGCCGTCGGCGCCGGCGACGAATGCGGTCCGCAGATTCGGATAGCGGTCAAGGATGGCCTGAGCCGCCGCCCGCAGTCGCTCGGCGTCCACGTCACCGCCCAGGTCGACCGTCGCCTGCGAGGTGTAGACGTCGATACTCGACTCGGCGAGCTGCGCGTGGAACAGCAGACCGGACTGCAACGGCGAGAGCGGCCACACGTCCGACAGCGCCGGGTAATTCCGTTCCCACACTTCGATATCCGACTGACCGACCGCGACCAACGGCAGATCCGACGGCGTCAGCCCACCGGCATCCGGATGCCGCGCGTGCTCGGCCAGTGCGTGCAGCGCCGCGACCCACAGGTCGGCGAAGTCCTGCACCCGCTCCCGCGACAACAACCCGCGCGGGAAGGCGAGCGACGCACCCAGCTGTGGTCCGTCCGCACCGTCGGTGACGATCGCATTGATGTCGATCACGCCGTTCGCGGGCATATCCGGATCCATCTCGGCATCCAGCTGCCCCAGATCCGCGACCGGCACCCAACCCAACGCACCGAGCTGCGCCGGAATCTCTCCCGTCGACATCCGACCCAAGTAGTTGAAGCTGATCTGTGCGGCACCGCCCAGTTCGGCGGCGGTGCCCAGTTGTCCGGCGGTCTCGGGGTTCAGGTAGCGCAGCAGGCCGTAGCCGAGTCCCTTGTCGGGGACCGCGAGCAGCTGCTCCTTCACCGATTTCACGATGTCGCCCAGAGCTTTTCCGCCCGCGAACGCCTCGGCGAGGTCCGCGCCTCCGAGATCGAGCCGGACCGGGTACGCACTGGTGAACCAGCCGACGGTCCTGGACAGATCCGCGCCGGAGACGATCTCCTCTTCGCGGCCATGGCCTTCCAGCTTGATCAGCGCGGTGCCGCCCGCGCTTTCGCCACGCCACTTGCTCACCGCCAGCGCCAGCGCCGAGAGCAGGCCGTCGTTGACACCACCGCGATACCGGCCCGGTATCGCGGTCAGCAGCGCATCGGTCACCTCGACGGGCAACGTCACCTCGACGCGATCGACGGTGCCGAAGGTGTCCACCGCCGGATCGAACGCACGCGCACCGAACAGCGGGTCTTCGGTGCCCGAAACCTGTTGCCAGAAAGGCAGTTCCGCAAGCCGCGCCGGATCCTGCGCCGCATCGCGCAGGGCGTGTGCCCAGCGCCGCATCGAGGTTCCGTTGGCGGGCAACGCCACCTGCTGCCCCGCCGCGAGCTGCGACCAGGCCATCGCCAGGTCCGGAATCAGAATCCGCCAGGACACCCCGTCGACCACGATGTGGTGCGCGACGACCAGCAAGACGTCACGACGGCGACCGCCCTGCGGGAAAGCGAACCAGACGAACCGCACCATCACGGCGTTCGCCGGATCGAGCCGGCCGAGCGCGGCGTCGTATTCGACACTCGCCCGCCGCGACAACTCGGCATCGTCGATATCGGCGGGCACCTCGACCCGATGCACCAGCGCGTCGACGTCCACCGCGCCGCGCGCCAAGACCTCGAAGGTCCGGGCGGTATCCGGGGTGGCTTCACGCAACCGAGCGCGCAGCATGTCGTGGTGATCGAAGACCGCGCCGATGGTCGCGACCAGGGTCTCCCGATCGATGCCGTCGGGCAGCCGCAGCGCCATCGTCTGCGAGAACCGCTTATACGACGAGTCGCTCGGCAGCATCGCCGTCATGATCGGCAGCAACGGCAGCTCACCAACCCCGCCGCCGGGCAGCTCAGCCAGCCGCTGCTGCTCCACCGCATCGGCCGATCTGGCGATCTCGGCCAATGCCTCGACCGTGCGGTGTTCGAACACCTCCGCGGCGGTGAATACGACCCCGCGCGCCTTCGCCCGCGAGACCAGCTGGATCGACAGGATCGAATCGCCACCCAATGCGAAGAACGAGTCGTCCCGGCCGACGCGCTCGACACCGAGCAACCCGGCGAATACCTCGGCGATGATTTCCTCGAGCGGCGTCTCTGCGGCACGGAATGCGCGCGGGGCGAAGACCGGCTCGGGCAGTACCGCACGGTCGAGCTTGCCGACCGGGGTCAGCGGAATCTCGTCCAGCACCACGAAGGCTGCCGGAATCATGTACGCGGGCAGCGACTCTCCGAGGAATTCGGCGAGCGCATCGGTGTCCACGACGGCCCCGATCCTCGGCAGCACATAGGCCACCAGCGCGGTCGCACCCGACGGCAGCGTCTTGCCGAGGGTCGCCGCGAAGTCGATATCGGGGTGGCCGGTGAGCGCGTTGTCGATCTCGCCGAGCTCGATGCGGAAGCCGCGAATCTTCACCTGGAAGTCGGAGCGACCCAGGTACTCGATGACACCACTGTCTTCGGTGCGCCGCACCAGATCTCCGGTCCGATACAGCCGGGCGCCCGGGTTGCCTATATCGGCGCCGAACGGGCTGGCCACGAACCGTTCCGAGGTCAGCCCCGGCCGCCCGAGATACCCCTGTGCCAGCGCGGGACCCGACAGGTACAGTTCGCCGATCACCCCGGCGGGCACCGGACGCAAGCGCGCGTCCAGGACGAACGCACCGACACCGGCAATGGCCGTGCCGATCGTGATGGGCTCGCCCGGCACCAGCGGCGGGGTGCCGGTGGCGAGAATCGTCGCCTCGGTGGGGCCGTAGCCGTTGTGGAACGCGCGCTCGCCCGCCCAGCGGCCGACCAGCTCGGTGCCGAACTTGTCACCGGCCACCACCACGACCCGCAGCTCGTCCAGACCGTCCGGATCCACCGATTCCAGGGCGGCCGGGGTGATGAGCATGTGGCTGACGCGCTCGCGCCGCAGCAGATCCGCGAGTTCGGCTCCACCGAACACCGAAGGCGGCGCGATCACCAAGGTCGCACCGGCGGAGAATGCCAGCAGGAGTTCGAGCACCGAAACGTCGAAGTTGGGCGAGCAGACATGCAGGACCCGTGACTCCCCGGTCACCGCGTACTGCTCGCGCTGCGCGGCGACCAGTCCGGCCAGGCCGCTGTGCGAGACCACGACGCCCTTGGGCCGTCCGGTCGATCCGGAGGTGTAGATGACGTAGGCGGGGTGCCGCTCGTCCAGCCGACGGACCCGGTCGGCGTAGGAGATCGGATGGGCCGGGCGTTCGGCGATGCGGCCGGCGTGCGCCGGGTCGTCGAGTTCGATCCAGTCCACACTCGTGCCGAGCACCGAGCGGTGGGCCGTGGTGGTCAACCCGAGGACGGCGCCGGAATCGGCGATGATGTGCGCGATCCGGTCGGACGGATATCCGGGATCCACGGGCACGTATGCGGCGCCGGTCTTCGCGATCGCCCACACGGCGAGCACCGATTCGATGCTGCGCGCGATACCGATCGCCACCACATCGCCCGCGCCAACGCCGTGTTCGATGAGTTCGCGCGCCAACCGCGACGACGCCTCGTCGAGTTCGCGGTAGGTCAGCTGTCTGTCATCGGACGGATCGCCCGAAGGGTTGAACCGGATGGCGACGGCATCGGCGGCGGACTCCACAGCGGCCGCGAGCAAATTTCCGAAGAGTAGACCGACTCGGCGACGACTACCACGTGCGGAACGACGATCCCTTGCCATTTCCGGTACTACACCTCTCACCTATTGCGCGCCTAAAGACCGCACCCGCATAATGGAACGCACGTACTTCACTGCCGGACCGCTATACCGCCGCGAGCCAAGCGTTCGAGTTTACAAGAGCGAACTCGTCACATATCCCCAAGAGCGCGAATCTGTTACGACATCGCTCGATGAAACGCGATCGGCTTCACAACGCCGCCCGTAACAGCCTAGGTGAAGGTCGGTCACGACGTTTCCAACCTCGGCCGTAACCCCGGCGTCAGTACGGTATCGCTATCACGGCAATGGCTCGCAACCACCTGTGACCGGACCGGTTGCCACCATCGAACGTGATTTCCGAGACATTTTCGCGAAACAGCCTCGAGACCGGTCGTCGACGTGATTGGGGTCACAGCGATCAGCCGAAGTAGTAGAGCTCGAAGCCGACGGCACGCGCTGCGGGGAATCCCGGCTTCGGGGCGGTCGCCATATCGATCACTGCGCGCACCTGGTCCGCGACCGGCTCGGGGCTGAGCACCTCGAGATAGCGGCGGTGCTCGGCCAGCGAGGCGGCGGCCTGCTCGATGGTGTCGGTGACGTCGACGGCGTGGGTGGCACTCGGGCCGACCACCGCGGCCAGCCGGGGCGACCACGGCGGTTCGGTGAGATCCGGAAAAATCCACTCGTTACCCGCATCGGATATGGCATCGAGGGCGGCGCGGCCGACCGCGCGATGGTCGGCGCTGTTGGCATAGCCGGGAGCCCAGGTGTCGCCGAAATTGAACAGCACCACGAATTCCGGACGATGACGACGAATCACGGCGGCCAGGTCGCGGCGCAGAGCAAGGGTTTCTTCGACGCGACCGTCCGGATAACCGAGGAATTCCACCTCGTGCACCCCGACCACCTCGGCAGCGGCGACCTCCTCTGCCTCCCGCAGCGGCCCGGCCTCCGCCGGCGGCATGCCCGCGATTCCGGCCTCGCCGGAGGTCACCAGCACGTAGCGAATGTCCTTGCCCTGCCCCGTCCAACGCGCCACCGCGGCGGCCGCACCGTATTCGATATCGTCCGGATGCGCCACGACGACGAGGCCGCGCTGCCAATCCTCGGGAACCTGCTCCACACGGCTAATTCAAGCAGACACCCCGAACGCGGGTGGGCCGCGCGCTGCCCGCAGCGGACGGCACACGGCCCACCTCTCGAAACCGCGGCGCCCGAGTCCCGGCAGGCCCGCGGGCGGACGCTACAGCTTGCTCACGGAGTTGTCCGAGCCCGCGACCGCCTTGTACAGCAGGTACAGCCCGAAGACGACCGCGCTGATCACCAGAATCGGAAACAGCCCCTTGATCAACGCACCGATGATGGCGAGCGCGATCCAGACGACCGCTACGACACCGATGATTTTCCACAACATGCCAGCCTCCAGAAGGTCTCGGGCGAACCGCCATCCGACGATCCGACTTCTCCATGCTGGCAGCCGGATGGTGATAAATCACCAGCTCAGCACCGATATCCGGGTGAAGATCAGGGTTCACCCTGACGTCTCGTCACCACCCGATCCGACGCGCCACAACGAGCCGAATTCTACGAATTCCGAAGTGTGACAATGGAAAACGTCGAGGTTGTCCGACCTGATGTACCTGCGACACTAGTGTCTGTCCGCTCGCATGCATTCCGAACCTTAAGGGGTCACCCATGACCAGGTACTCACATTTTGTCGGCAGTCTTCCCGCGGACCTGATGACCAGCGATCGCGCTGTCCTGCAATGGTTTGCCGACCGCACGGCCGACTCGCCGGTCACCGCTCTCCCCTGCGATCTGGACCCCGACTGGATCATGGACTACCTGCGGACACGCAAGCAGCATTCCGATGTCTTCGAGATCGTCGAGGAAGGCGGGTTCGCCGACTACAGCGATTTCCCCAGCTACGGCCTCCGGTCCGGCCGCAAGCTGGAAACACAGCATGTTTCGATGGACCGGGTCGAGCGCATCGATGCGGTAGTGGCGGCCTTCGAGTCGTTGCAGCGCGAGCGACCGGAGTTGGCCGAGACGAAAGTCCAGATAAGCCTGCCGAATCCACTCGATCTCGCGATGTTCGTATTCGCGGGCGCGGCCGTATCCGGTGGGCTACCAGTCGGAAAGGCATTGCGGCACTTCGATCTCACGGTCGCCGCATTACGGCAGCTACCGGTGTTTACGGAAGCGATGACACAGGAGGTATCGGAAGTAGTCGCTCGTCACGGCGACCGGATCAGCTGGCAGCTGGAGTCCCCGCTCGCACTGTTGAGCATGGTCAAAGCGACACAACTTGGTTCGCGATGGGCGCTTGCCCCGCTGGTGGCGCGCCAGCTCGCCGGCGTCCTCGGGCAGCTGCACGAGATCGGCGCGGAAACCATTGTGCACCTGTGCTACGGCGACTATCAGCACGAAAGCCTGCTTTCCCCGCGCAGTCTGGCACCCGCGGTGACACTGCTCAATCGCACTGCGCGACTGCTGGATCGACAAGGGGCGCCGCTGCCTCCGGTACATATTCCGTGTGCGTACGGCGCCGAGCCCGCACCACTGGAACCTCGCTTCTACGCTCCCCTGCGAACACTGGCCACCGACTGGCGGGTGATCGCGGGTGTGGTTTCCACGGATTCGGTCGAGAACAGCGACCGAGCGCGTGCGCTTTTCGAGGATGCGCTGGGTCGCCATGCCTTCGGAATCGCCACCGCGTGCGGTCTCGGACGATGCACCCCGGAGGTCGCCCGCCACGCCGCCGAAGCCACGGTCGCGGTGGCAGGGGCTGTCGAGCAGACACCCGAATAGGCGTCACGATCAGATAACGCGGGTGCACTTGACAAGGTCGCATCCGCGTTGCTGGCGTCTGTCTGGGGAAATCACTTCCGCCGCAGCGGAATCCGCGTGTTGATCGCTCCGCATCGGTCGCCAACCGCAGAAGTCAACTTTGCGAACGCCTCGCGCAGTCCTGATTCGGGCTTTACTCTGGATTTGCCGGAAGAGCGGGGTGATGCCAAACGACACCGAACAGCCTCGCCTGTCACGCCCAGGCGATTCCCTCTGATCGCGGCGCACGATCTCGACGAAAAGTGCTGCTCTGATATGCATCCGCGGACACCGCGCCGCCGCATCCGACACCCGCCCAGGCGTGCTTCGTAAGGGCGGGTCGGCGAGCAGGTCCGATTCCGGGTTTTGGCAACCCTTCAGACACCGGTTACCACCTATTGCCTAGATCGCCAAATCGACTCCAGTAGTTGATGATTCGATAGTTGCCGCTACAATTTAACGAGGGCGTCGTTACGCATGGCTAACGAACGGCGACGCTCGGTCCGGGTTGATCCACCACCGTGGTACCGGAGTTGGTTCGGTTACCGATGTGGGCGCACAGTCCGCGTCGGTGTCCGCTGTTCCAAGGAGTGTGCAATGGCGAACGATCCGCATGTCCTCGTTGTCGGTGGCGGCCCAGCGGGGTCGACAACCGCAGCTCTGCTGGCTCGAGCAGGAATACGCGTGACGCTTTTGGAACGAGATACGTTCCCGCGGTATCACATTGGCGAGTCGATGCTCGCATCATGCCTGTCGACACTGCGTCTTTCCGGCGCTTTCGACAAGGTCGCGGCGCATGGCTTCCAGATCAAGCGAGGCGGCTATTTTCAGTGGCAGAACGATAACTGGCTGCTGGACTGGTCCCAGCTCGTCGATGCCGAAGCCTGGTCCTACCAGGTCGAGCGGGACGCGTTCGACGACATTCTGCTGCGCAACGCGGCCGAACAAGGCGCGACGGTGATCGAGAACGCCAATGTCGAGAACGTGATTTTCGACGGTGACCGCCCGGTAGCCGTCGAATGGACCGGCCCTGGTCACAACGGTACCCGGACCACCGAATTCGACTTTCTCGTCGATGCCTCGGGACGACACGGACTGCTCGCCAAACGACGCTTCAACATGCGGCGGCAGCACCCCGCTTTCCGCAATGTCGCGGTCTGGTCGTACTGGGAAGGCGCGCGCCTGCACCCGAACAGCCCGGAGGGCGCGATCAACGTCGTGTCCACCCCCGAGGGCGGCTGGTTCTGGCATATCCCCCTGTCGAATGGCCGATTCAGCGTCGGCTATGTGGTCTCCGCACGCAAGGCGGGCGAGCGACTACGAGAGCAGGGTCGAGATGCCTACTACCACAATACGATTCGCGACAGCAAGGCCATGAGCGAATTGCTCGAAGGCGCCAGGCAGGTCGCCGAAGTCAAGGCCGAACAGGACTACTCCTATGTGTCGGATCGGTTCTCCGGTCCGGGCTATGCCCTGGTCGGCGATTCGGCCGCCTTCCTCGATCCGCTGCTGTCCACCGGCGTGCATCTGGCGACGTATGGCGGACTCGTCGCCGCGGCCGCGATCGCGACCAGCCTGCGTGGTGAAATGAGCGAGACCGACGCACTGGCCTTCTACGAGCACACTGCTCGCCGGGCCTACTCACGCTTCCTCGTATTGGTCTCGCGGATGTACGAGCAGTACATCGGTTCCGACGAATACTTCGCGCACGCGGACAGACTCACCGAGACGCACGAAGGCGACACCCCAGAGGTGTCGTTCACCCGAATCATGGCCGGACTCACCGATGTGGACGAAAGCTCGGGAGAACAAGAGCGCACCCCGACCGACACCATTGCCGTCGCGCTCACCGAGACCGAACAACTGCATGCGGACTCGGCCAACCTCGAGTACATGGGTCATCTGGACATGTCGGTCGTCTGGGACCACTGGCGTGACCCGCTGGCGGACACGGTGCTCGACGGTGTGCGGATCACCACCGAACCGGTACTCGGCCTGACCTCCCGGCCCCGCGCCGCCGCCGAGGTCGAGGCCATAGCGCGGCCGGTGCTCCCCCCGAAGGCGGCCGACGTCCCCGTACTCTAGTTCCGGCCTTCGTGAAAACCACTGCGCGAAGCCGGTCACTATGACGATCACGCGCTCCGACCCCGAACCACCGGGCGATTCCCCGGTCGGTGGTTCGGGTTCCCGGACAGCCATACAACAGATCGCGCGCTTCGGCGATCCGATCACCCGGCGGCTGCTGGCCAGCGACGGCTTCACCCAGCCTCGACTCGAGGCCATCCTCGGCACGGATCTCCAGGTGCGGGTGCTGCGCCAGGACGAACTCGCCGCTGAGCAGCTGCCCGCAACCGTCTCCGACGCATTGCAGTTGGCCGGTCCCGACCGCGTCATCGTCCGTCGCTCGTGTCTGATCAATTCCGACATGGTGACCGCATCGATGAACTATGTCGTCGCCGTGAGCGGGCAGGCAACCGCGGCCGGCACCGACGATCTGCATGTGCCTATCGGTCACGGCTTGATTTCTCGGGGTCTGACCCAGCGGCGACATGTGCTGCGGGCGGGCGTCACGAGATGGCCCGACGGTCGGCTCTGCGCGGCGAAGGCGTACGTCATCATGCTCGGAGAGCATCAGCCGCTGTGCTATATCCGCGAGATATTCAATCCCAGCGTTGTGCCACCGGAGCATGCCCCCATCTCGGCCGAAGATCTGAGTTGGGCCGATGAGCCGGATTACACCCGAACACAACCGGCTCACCCTGCGACAGCACGCCGGGGTGGCTGCGATATCGAGTCACCGCGCACCGGCGCACAGTGTTCGCGAGCCCTGCCCGAGCTGGTCCATCCGCGCGAATCCGACTCGCTCACCACCGATTTGGCCGCCGCGGCGCGCGGGCGTGCATTCGTAGTGCATCTCGGCGCCCGCACTTCCGCGGCCCTCGATGTCACCGCCATGCCCGCCCACCGTGCGCTTGCGATCAGTGCCGCCGCAGTACTGAAGCACGGGCTGGACACGCCGATCGTGACCATCGGCCAACTGCATTATGACGGCGAATTATGCAGTGCACCAGCTGATTCCAGTATTTCTGCTGAGGATCGGCTGCCGGAGGGATATAGCCCGGCCGCGGCACTGCTCGAAAGTTGGCGCGACCCGAACCCGCCCATCGCGCTCTGCACGAACATGTTGCGCGGCGCCGCGGACCATTACCCGGCGTCGGTGGCGCGGGATCTGCTGGTCGAGGTCGCCGCAATGCTCCCCATCGCGGCCAGCGCACCGGCGGCTTCCCGCGAACTGTACAGTTCCGTTGCCCCCCTGCATATCTCGCGTACCGCCCGTTCCTGCGATTCGAATGGGACGCGACGTCGGCTGACTCGGCCGGAGTGGGACCGCTCGACCCAACTGCTCTGGATCGGCGACCGGAACCACGAATTCATCTCCCAGCAACTGTCTTTCGCCGCCCGCGTCCGCAACCCGCTGGCGGTAACCCTCGGCCCCACCGCGACGCCGGACGATGTCGAGTTCCTGTGCCGGTACCTGAGTCCCACGCGTCGGCCCGGTCGGCTCACACTCGTCCCCGCACTGTCGGGCACCCGGACGGCCGATGCGCTCCCCGCATTGTTCGAGGCGGCCGCCCGGTGCGGTACCCCGGTGTGCTGGGTGTGTGATCCGATGCATGCCGACGATCCCGCCACCGCGATTCACACCTTCGTCAGCGCTTGCCGGACCACCGGGACCGTGCCGGCCGGCCTGCATCTGGACTGCGAACCCCGAAATCGCCTCGATACCAGACTGGATACCGGACGAGCATTGCGCTGTGTCGTCACCACACTGGGCGCGATGTGGGCAAGCTGATCGGCGCACGCACGTCGTATCGTGAGGGAGAAAGCAAGTGCAAAGTAGCCAAATCGTCATGGTCCTAATGGATCTCGTCCTCATCATGGCGGTGGCTCGAATCTTGGGCCGACTGGCCGAACGCATCGGCCAGCCCGCGGTGATCGGGGAGATCACCGCCGGAATACTCGCGGGCCCGACCGTACTGGGGACGCATCTGTCGGACATGTTGTTCCCGCACGAGATCCGCTCCTATCTGGCCCTGCTCGCCAATGTGGGCGTCGCCGTGTTCATGTTCGTCGCCGGGCTGGAGCTCGACCGCAGCGTATTCGCGGGCAGCCGACGGTCGATCCCGGCGGTATCGGTCGCCGCCTATGCCGTGCCGTTCGTCTTGGGTTGCGGCATCGCCGCGACCGCGCTCGCCCGGCACCGAACCGGTGACCTACCGAGCTTCACGCTGTTCATCGGCTGCGCGCTGGCGGTGACCGCATTCCCGGTGTTGGCCCGGATCCTGCACGATCGTGGACTGACACGCACCGGAATCGGTCAGCTCAGCCTCGCCTGTGCGGCGCTGGTCGACATCTTCGCCTGGACGGCACTCGCCGTCGTGCTGGCCGTCGCGCACCCTGGAACGGGCAGCCAATGGCGACTGGCGCTCCTGGTTCCTGTTGTCGCTGTGACGTGGTGGATCGTGCGTCCGGCGTTGACGCGGATCGCCGCCGCGGGTACCGAGCAGACGATGATCGTGGTCGGTGTCGGCGGCGCGCTGCTGCTCGGCGCGGTCACCGAATGGATCGGACTGCATTTGATCTTCGGTGCGTTCGCCTTCGGTGTGGTGTTCCCCCGAGCGCGGCGCGAGGCGGTCGAATCCGGCGCCCGGATCCTCAGCCTGGTGTTGCTGCCCGGATTCTTCGTCGTGGCGGGGCTCGCGGTCGATCTCGGGGCGATCGACCGGGCCGCGATCGGCGAGTTGGTGGTGATCATGGTGGTGGCCGTCGCGGGGAAGCTCGGAAGTGTCTACGTGGCTGGACGACTGACAGGTCTGCCGTCGCGATCGGCGGCCGCCTTGGCGGCCTTGCTGAACACCCGCGGATTGACAGAACTCGTCATCCTCAACGTCGGTCTCAGCACGGGACTCATTGGTCCACAATTGTATTCGGTGCTGGTGGTGATGGCCTTGGTGACTACGGCGATGACGGCACCGATGCTGAAGCTGATCGGTTTCTACCAAGCGCCACCGACCGATCCGTCCACCCCGGTCAGCCGCTTACCCATCGGCAGTCCGGTCGAATAGTCGTCCACGACACGCTCGAACCAACCGGGTAGCAACCAGGTTCCCCGGGCATCGTCGTCTGCCCGTTGCTATGTTGCTAGCGTGGGCGAGTCGCCAGGTTCCGGAAAGGTCCCCGGAAAGGTCCTAGGAAGGGTGTGTCGTTTCGAATGCTCGACGACGCACCGATGATCTTGTTCGAGGAATCTGCCCGCGCTCACTGATTCAGTCTTTGTCGAATTCTGTTCCACCGTTTGGAGTAACGTCTTTGACCACACCGCATCCCCCCACATCTGATCCGCACACCACCATGACCGGAGTCTGCCCGGTTCCGCATGAATCATCGAGCACTATCGCCGAGCGGATTCCGCTGTATACGCCGGAGTTCGTCGCCGATCCGCACCACGCCTATGACGAGATGCGGCGCAAGTACGGCACGCTGGTACCGGTCGAGTTGGCTCCCGGCGTCCCGGCCACACTCGTGATCGGCTACGCGACCGCAGTGCGAATCCTCAACGACCCCAACCACTTTCCCGCCGACCCCCGGACCTGGCAGAAGACGGTCCCCGAGGACTGCCCGGTGCGGCCGATGATGGCCTGGCTCCCAGCCGCACGGAACAACGACGGACCGACCCACGCCCGCTATCGGGATGCCTCCGTCGCGAGCATCGACGGCATCGATGTGCACGGACTGCCCTCGATCATCGAGCAGATCGCCATCCCGCTGATCAATACCTTCTGCAAGGCCGGGAACGCCAATCTGGTTACCCAGTACGCATTTCCGCTCGTGCTCGGCGTCCTGAACCAAATGGTCGGCTGCCCACCCGACATCGGTCAGCGTGTCGCGAGCGGCATGGCGGCGCGCTTCGACACGGTCCGTAGCGCCCAGGGCATGGCGATGCTCAAAGAGGCACTAATGGAGTTGATCCAGCTCAAACGTGAGCATCCCGGCGACGACGTCACCTCACGGCTGGCACATCACCCGGCCGCCATGGACGACATAGAAATCTTCGCGCAGCTGATGAGCTTCTACGGCGCCGGATTCGAAGCACAGCGCAACCTGATCACCAATGCGCTGCTGCTGATGATCACCGACGACCGGTTCAAGTGCGCGGATGTCCTCGGACGAAATCTCTCGACGATCACGGCGATCGACGAAGTTCTGTTCAACGACCCACCCATGGCGAACTTCTGCACCACCTACCCACGCCAGCCGATCATGGTCGACGATATCTGGTTGCCCGCGGACCAACCGGTCGTCATCAGCCTCACTGGCTGCAATAACGACCCGGAGATCCGCGGCAACGACGACGCCGACGGACGACGTCTGGGCAATCGCTCACACCTGGCGTGGAGCGCCGGACCACACACCTGCCCGGCCAAAGGCGTTGCGTACCTGACTGTTCAGTACGCCATCGACCAGCTCTTCGACGCACTTCCCGACATCCAGCTGGGGGTGCACCCGGATCAGCTGATCTGGCGGCCCGGTCCCTTCCACCGTGCGATGGGGGCATTCCCGGTCGTTTTCACACCGTCGGCACCGATGAAAATCATATAGCCGGCGGGTCGAGATCGTCGGCGTACGGCGATCTCGACCCTGGGCACGACACGGTTCTCAGGCAGGCGGAAACTCCGGGAACGGAGCAGACTTCGGGAAGACGACCGGCAGCGCGGTCAACGCGCGGTGGAACGGCCCGGTGCGCCAACCGAGTTCGGCAGCCGGACCGGCCAACTCGATCTCCGGCAGTGCATCGAGCAGTTGGTCGATCGCGTCCTGTGCGATCAGGTAGGCGGCGTCCTGTGCCGGGCACATGTGTGGTCCGGCACTGAAGGCCAGGTGTGAACGATTGCCATCGCGCTCGACGCCGTCGACGGTATTGACGGTGGGATCGCTGTTGCAGGCCGCCATGCTGATGACGACCGGCTGGTGGGCCGGCAACCACACGCTATTGAGCAGAATCGGTTGCCGGGGATAGGAAATGCAGTAGTTCGCCAACGGCGGGTCGGTGAACAGCACTTCGTCCAGCGCATCCCGGGTCGACAGACTACCGCTGTGCATGCCCGCGGCGAATCGATCGTCGGTGAGCATCAGCCGCAACGCGTTGCCGATGAGGTGTACCAGCGGCTCGACCCCGATCGCGTAATGCGTCACCAACTGCTGGATCACCTCCTCATCGGTCAGACCGCTCGGGTGACGCAGCAATCGAGTCGTGATGTCGTCACCGGGCTCCTCCCGCTTGCGTTCGGTGTGCAGCCGCAGCGCCTCGTGCAGCATGCGGTCGCCCGCACCGGCCTCGGCCCCCGCATCGAACATGGCGTCCAACGCCGCCGCGACCCGCGCGCCGATATCGGAGTCGACTCCCAGCATGGTGTTCACCGCGGTGAACACCAGCGGAAAAACATAGCGTTGCAACACATCAGCGTGTCCATCGGCACAAAACGTATTGATCAGCGGGATCGCGATCTGCTCGATTACCGCGTGCATGCCGAGCAGATCGACGTCATTGATCGCCGCGCTGGTCGAGTCGCGATAGCGTTTATGTTCCTGCCCGTCGGTGCGCAGGGCGTTCTCGCGCCGCTTCATCATGCCGAGCACCGGGCACTCGGCCGGGATGTTCCGCTCCCACATCCGTGGATCCGCCGGGAAGTGGTCCGGATCGGTCAGGATGCGGACCGCGGTGTAGTAGCCGATCACCAAAGTGGCCGGTACGCCGGGGGCGAGATCCACCGGCACCAGCGAACCGAACTTCGTGCGCATCTGCCCATAGGCCCGGTGCGGGTCGGCGGCGAATTCCGGGGTGTACATCACGATGCGCGGACCGGCCCCGAAGCCCGGTGAGCCGCCGACCGAGGACCGTGATTCCGGTGGGTGATGCGTATGCGTTGCCACAGATGAACTCCGAACTTTTGAAAACTAAAGAACCTTGACAATCGAGCGGACCCAGCACTGACCTCGGATACGTCACAGCGGCGAGCTTCGGCAGGTTGATAACAACGGATTACGAACAAAACTGCTCGCACGACTTCGGTCGCGCCGATCTGCCCCACGTGGGGTGCGGGTCATGAACATCCTGCCGGTGCTCATGATCCAAATCCGTTGCCCCAGACCAGTTCTTGAGTGTCCGCCGTCATGATAGCCACCGCTCATGAGGCGCGCAGCCCCAACCGCCGTTCGAGCAAGCATTCGCCCGAGTTCAGCAGATCAGGACTCCCCCCGCAGGCGTCATTCGGCTCGCCTGTTGCGACCTACAGCAATCTTGCGGACCACGGTCAGGACGGCGACCACCATGACCGTCACCAGCTCCAGCAGGTTCCAGGCGATCGGATCCTCCGTGGCGGATTCGGCCGCCACGGCCGGTGCGGGTGGTGCGGATCGGTGTTTCCGGCGCGATCGCGAGTGCCGGTGTGGCTGGGGGGAATTCCCGTGGGGCGATCGGCGCTGCCGGTACGGGTATCGCTGGAGCGGGCGGCGGTGGGCCGAGTTGGAGGGGAATGCCGGGCGGTTCAAGGGCCGGGAGTAGCAGCAGACAGGTCAGCAGTGCGCTGCCGGTCATCGCGCTGCCGACGACGACGCTGCCGAGGCCGGATCCGCTCGAACCGACCGAACCGGTGCCGATCAAACCGGAGCCGGATATGCCGCTGCCGGTCGCAAGTCCGAGCAGTATTGTCGCGCTGCCGATTACGCCGCTGCCGGTGCAGGCGGTCTGGACGCTGCCCGGGTCGAGGCCGAGGGTTTCACCCGCTCCGGGCCGTCGCATCCGCGTGTCGCGCGACGGAATGTCCATGGAAAGTGTTGCTACTCAGGGCATATCGAACTCGACGCTGGCTGTGCGCACGCGGCGGATACAGCCAGCGCCTGTCCGATTCGCAGGAAGGCCTGCCGCGTCAGTTCCAGTTGTCGATCTTGACGTCGTGCGGATCGGGCGCACCTTTTCCGGTCTCCACCAACGACTTCAGGCTCAGCAGGAAGACCGCCCACTTGGTGCTGCAGTGGTGCATGAATTCGACCGGCTCCTTCCAGCCTTCATGTTCGAAGAGGATGACGGTGTAGTCGTCGGCCTGGTCGAGCCTCCAGTCCACATGGGTGCCGACCCATTCCTCGGGTCCCTCGACGACTTCCCAGCGCACGCGCTTGCCCGGGTCGAGCTCGAGGACCTTCATATCGAATCCACCGGCATCGAAACGGAATTGGAGCACGCCGCCGACGTCATTGCCTCTGCCCTGGGTGTTGTTCGCCCACCAACCGGCGAGCCCCTCGACGGTGGTCAGGGCCGCATAGACCTCGGCCGTCGGCGCTTTGATTGCGACTCGGTGCAGGATATCCACCATTTTCGAATCCTCTTTCCAGTGTCGGATTTTCACTTCTGCTGCTGATCTTTTGTGCGCTGAATCGCCTCGGCGATCCGCTTGATGCGCCGGAGCCTCGCGTCCCACGCCGCCCCGACCGAGGACAACTGCGCGACCGCGCGGGCAAGTTGTGCCTCATCCACCCGATACCTCCGTTCCCGCCCCGCGGGCGTGGCGTGCACCAGGCCGACGCGGTCGAGCACGCCCAGATGTTTCGCGATGGCCTGCCGTGTCACTGGCAGCTGCTCGCTGAGACTGGTGGCCGTGCCATCGCCGGCCGCCAAAAGTAGGTCGAGCATCCGCCGACGGGTCGGGTCCCCGACCGCGGACCACAGGTCGTCGTCGACGGTAGCGGTCACGGGGTCGACACCAGCCGCGCGATGTACTCGCCGAGTTGCGGAACGAACCTGTCCCAACCGGCGCTATGGTCTTGGTAGACCTCCTCCAACTTCGCAGCCTCCCAACCCATCTCACGGAATCCGGTCTCGGTGAGGCGAATCCTGGTGCCCGCGCCTGCCGGGGTGAGTTCGAAGGTGACCAGCAGCGAGTCGGCGAGGTCGGCCGAGCCCTCCGGATAGCACCAGCGGAACGAGAACAGCCGTGGCCGCTCTACGGTCACCACGGTGATCGGGGCGACATGCTCCCGGTCGCCGAAGACCAGTTCACCGACCGCGCCGGGACTGGTCTCGAAATCGGCCGCGTCGGACCACCATTCCGAAATGTGTTCCGGGCGGCTGACCACCTCGAAGACAACTTCGGGTGAGGCGTCGACGTGGATCTCACGCTCGATGCTGCCGTACTCCATGCTCTTCCTCCATCTGCAACGTTTGGTTGCACATCACGCTAGCCGACCACGGCCCATCGCGCAACCATTGGTTGCGCATAGGGGTGCGACCGCGTGCCGACAGCACAAACCCCGGCCAAACCAGCACGCATGGTCGGCCGGGGTTTCGGTGACGACTCAGACCTTCAGCCCGTGTTCGGTGACGTAGGCGTAATGGAAGGCGAAGAGCAGATCCACCGCATATTCCCAGTCATGGGAAATTGCGCCGTCGGAGATAATCTAGAATGTTCGCCAACTTGATATCGAATATTGAACAACCGGCGTCGGTTGCCGGCGGAGACTCGGCGGCGGGGCCGATCGGAGGGGACTGCGACGTGGAAAATATTCGGGCACTCCTGGGCAGGTAATTATGCTGGCCAAGGAGGTACTGGTGATCTCGCAGCGCCTGGCGAAAGATATCGAAAAGGCCGGCGTGGCGGCACAAAGACCTGCGCGCGGCGTGGCCGCGGAACTACGTACCGGAACGATGCGGTATGTAGAGCGTGATCAATTGAAGAATCCGGAGAAGTTCAGCTGGAGAGAGCGCACCAATACACCGAACCGGTTCGATACCGCCGGAAGGAACGCGACAGACAGCAGCTCGACGGCAAGCCAGCTGGACGTCAAACCGGATCATATCAAAGGCAAGCTCAACGACTGGGTCTACGGACGTTCCCGCCCGGGATATCCCGCCAAATCCAAGAATGATGTCATTAAAAACGCGAATCAGCGTGCCGATGGCAAATTGCTCTGCACGACATCGAACAAACCGCTGGAAGTGCAGCGCAAGGCCAATGGAGAACCCCAGTTCTTCAAGTACAACAATAAAGGCCACGCGAAGAAGACCGACGCGCCAGAATGGTACGATCCGACCGGAACAAACATCGTCCAGAATAACGTAGAATTCACCAAACCAGCGAAGAATGTGGCCGATATGGGACACATCGAAGGTGCCGAATATTGGCGCCTCCAACAGTTCGCGATACGCCACCCTATCGACGAGCAAGGATTCAAAGAAGCGAGCACCAGCGCTTCGCACAATCGCCTGGAAGACCGAGGCGTCAACCGAGGCCATAGCAAAGAGTCCACGGAGCCGGGCTACGGAATCTATGCCGAACTGGCCGAGAAATATCCACCCCTCCCAGGCGCACCCGACCCCGGCACAATTGTCAAAGGTCTCGAGAAACCTGGTAGTGGCTGACCTTCGCGGGACGGCAGCAGCGCCGTCGGGCAAGGTATGATCGGCGCGACGACGCCCGGACGACCGGTATAAGCGAAGGGTAACTCTTGACCTCAGCCAACCAATTCCCGAATCTGCTCGAACACAACACCGGGCACCTCGGAAAGTTCCGGTACGCCGAACCGGCCGAGATCGAAGGCCGGAATCGAGGTTACGATCTCGTCTTCTTCGATAACGAGGAATATCCGGTCACCTCGGTGATCACTAATGGGTTGCGTTTTCAAGAATTATCGTCACTATTGCCCGAAGAACTTGTCTGCACATTGCGTACCGGTCAAGAGGGATTTGCCCACTACCTAGTCGATGTTACCGCAGGACTCGTTTTACAAAATCGGCGTGGACTCGAGTACGACTCCGTCCTGGTCAATGACTCCCCGTTGATCAAAGAGACGGAAATTCATGGTGTCATGGGTTATCCCAGCCCATTTTTCGGCGATGAGTTCGACCTACTGCGCGATGCCGATGGGCAGCCGGTGTTGCAGCTGATCACACTCCTGCCCATAACGCAGCAGGAAGCCGAGTTCGCGAGCGAGAACAGCCCGGACGAACTGTGGGAGATCTGGCAGGAGAACAGGACGGAGCTATTGGATATCAACCGAGGATCCGCACTGTAAAGTGGGGTTCGCAACATTCGGGGGATGTAGATGCCGATCGAGATACCGCACGAGGTTGCACTCTTCCTGAACCTCTGCGGCGTTCCGTACCCGGATATCAATGAAGACGATGTGCGCAGGCTCGGCGAGCATGTTCGCGAGTTCGCCGGGAATGTCCAGCAGACGCACGAGTCCGCCACCGGCGCGGTCAGCGATATGGGTTCGGTCTATTCGGGATATGCGTACGAGCAATTGATCTCGGTATGGGCGCATATGAGTGCGACTCACATGGCGGATCTCGATGCGGCATGCAAAGTAGTGGCGAAGGCACTGGATATCGCCGCTGATGTGATCACGGTCGTGAAGGTTGCGGTGCTCGCCGAGTTGGCGGCGCTGGCACTGAGTTACGGCGCCATCATCGCGACACCAGCAGGTCCGGCAACCGCTCCTCTGCTGACCGCGGCAGCACGCAGGATCTGCGATCAGATGCAGCAGAATCTGATCGCATATCTGATTGCCGAGGTGATCATCAAGGCCATCGAACCGCTCGAACACACCATCGACGACATGATCAAAGGCGTTGTCTACGACGCGGCGAGCAACGCGTTGGGCGTGCCGCCACCGAGCAGCACGGCCAACCGACCCTTGCACATCGAACCCGACGAAGTGCTGCGTTACTCCAAGCTGCTCGACGAGCACGCAGATGACATCATGCGCCATGCGGAGAACTTCCGCGATCAGGTCGCGAAACTCGACTTCACTACCGGCAGCCCGGACGCGTCTTACGACTCGGACGGTCCTCAGCGCGACGCAAGCGATCCGCCGACGACCCGAACTGTTTTCGACCCACCGTCGACGACGAGTGGTGTCGATTCGCCACAACCTTCGCCGAACACGTCGACCGCCGACCAGCTGGCTACACCAGACGTCCGAGCAACCAGTGCCGGTCACGAGGTAACCGAAAAACCCGACCCCGGTGCCGGGAACTCCACCAAAGTTGCGGATAGCCAGCCCCCGGACGCAGCAGAGGCCACCGCGTCGACTCCCCGAGCAGGACTCTCGAACCCGCTGAGTTCGCCAACCTCTGACGTTGCGGACGCGACCGCACCCGGCAGAACCGAGGGTTCGGCACTGAGTCAGCAGATATCGCCGCGCGGCGATCTGGCCGATGCCCCGGCAGCCGAGTCCACTGCATCGGCATCTCAGTCAGCCAGGCAATCCGAAGGCGCTATCGAAACCCGGGAATCCGACCCGATGACGCTCGGCAACCGAGCAGACTTCGATTCCGGCTCGTCTGCCGGCATCGGTCCGACCGCCTCCGTGCCACAAGCTGTCGAACCGACGGACCAGTCGGTACCGGCGACCCCATGGACGGCCACCCCGAGAACGCCGACTCCCCTCCCAACCTCCGGTAAACCCGCAGTAGGCAAGCAATCTCGCCCCGCGGCCAACCGTCGGGCCGAGCTCGAGCCAACCGACCGCAAGCCGGTCACCTCCCCCTGGTCGACAACCCGCCCGTCGGTCCGCCCACCCAAGGTGACGGCACCGACCACCACCCGCCCCACCCCGTGGGTACGTACCGACCGGAAAACGGAATCCGATCGGGATACGAACGAACCGGAAACCCACTCTGCCGAAACCGAATCCAACGCAACCACCACACCAGCGCCACCCGCCATCGACGCCCCCACCCCCGACGCCCGCCCACACCCATCCACCTAACCCGCCATTCCGCGACTGGTCAGACGATCACCATGCACTGGTGTTCGGATCTCTCGACCGACGCCGCCACCAGAGCATGATGATCTTGTGCCGAGCCGTGTGCGGCAGTGGTGCTATCGCCTGCCGGCACACAGCATCTCACTCCGGCAGGGCCAGGAAGCACGATGTTCGCGGGTTAGATCCCCTGCGGCGGAAGTGAAGTGGGGGCGTGCTGGTCGGCCATCTCGGTGAGAGCCTGCGCCCACCCGTCCAGGCGATCGGCCGCGTCGCGCAGATCGGCGACGATGGTGTCGAAGTTGTGGCGCAGCACCGCACTTTCGGGTACCGCGAGAATCCGCCCCGCCGCTACGACTACCTGTTCGTACTCGGCGACCCCGCTATCGAGGCGGCCGAGTGCGAATTGCATATTCTCGGTGAGGCCAACGGCGGCAACAGATTTCGAGTGCCCCATGGCGCCGAGTGCCTGTTCCATCGCGGTGATGTCGGCGGCCAGCGCGTGCAGCGCGGCCGCACCCGAACCCGCGGTTTCGATCATGTCGGCGAGTTCGTCCTCGGGCAGCCGGTTCGACCGGGCGATCTGCGTGCCGACGCCGTGTAGCGCCTTCTCCGCCCGAACCAGGCGGGAAATCGGCCCGCGCGCAGATGACCACGACGGTGGCTGTTTGCGCGGCACGAAAGCTGCCTGCGGCAGCGGTGAGCTGCGCAATTGGAGGTAGCGGCGGGCGCTCAGCGCAGTACCGGTGACCAACGCCACCGCTCCCCCGCCGACCACGACCACCACCCATACCGGTGCCGAAAGCACCATCAACCCAACGGTTCCCGCGGTGGTGAGACCGCCGACCGTGCCCAGTTGGAAACTGCGACGACGGGCCCGGCGGCGCTTGCGCAACTCCCGCTCGCGCGGATCCGCCCAACGCCGCACGGCCACCAGCGCATGTTCGCCCACCTCGCGCAGGCTGTCGGGCAGGCTCCCCGGCTGCGGTGCGAGCGCCGTCTGTGCACGCACGAGCGCGGCACCGCGACGACGACCGCCCTTACCTTGTTCGCGAGGTCCCTGCGGGCTCATCGGTATCCTCCAGGGCACGGGTTCGGCGCGACCAGGGGTGACCGGACAGGCAGGGCCCGAGCAGGACCGACGGCCGACCCGCCAGGTACCCGTGCCATGTCTTCCACCGAACCAGTCCTCGCCGAACTGTATCTATTTCGAACGCCGTATTTATTCAGAACGACGGGGCTACTGCTGCGCGGTCTGGCCCTTGTTCATCTGCGGCTGCGGCTGTGCCGGATTCACCTGCGCGGCACCCGGATTGATCGCCGGTGCGGTCGCACCGCCTGCGGGCAGCGCATCGCCGCGCATCGAGGCGCGGATCTGCTCCAGCTTGCTGTGTCCGGCCATCTGAATGCTGGCCTGCTGTACCTCGAGCATCCGGCCCTGCACCGAATTGCCCGCGAGTTCGGCGGCACCCAGCGCGTTCGCGTACCGGCGCTCGATCTTCTCGCGCACGGCATCCAGGCTCGGCGTGGTGCCGGGCGCGGACAGCGTCGAATCCATCTGCTGCAGCGATGCCGAGACCTGCTCCTGCATCTTCGCCTGCTCGAGCTGGCTGAGCAGCTTGGTGCGCTCGGCGACCTTCTGCTGCAACAGCATCGCGTTCTGCTCGACCGCCTTCTTGGCCTGCGCGGCCGCCTGCAGCGACTGGTCGTGCAGCACCTTGAGGTCCTCGACGGCCTGCTCGGCGGTGACCAACTGCGCGGCGAATGCCTCGGCCGCGTTGGTGTACTGGATCGCCTTCTCGGTATCGCCGGCAGCGGCGGCTTGATCTGCCAGCATGACGGCCTGGCGCGCATTGGCATTGAGCTTCTCGACGTCGTCGAGCTGACGGTTCAGCTTCATTTCCAGCTGACGCTGGTTGCCGATGACCGATGCGGCCTGCTGCGAGAGGGCCTGATGCTGACGCTGAGCTTCCTCGATAGCCTGCTGAATCTGGACCTTCGGATCCGCATGCTCCTCGATCTTCGAATCGAAGAGGGCCATCATGTACTTCCAGGCCTTGACGAACGGATTAGCCATCGATTGATCCCGCCTCCATAAGATGCGCCGCGCTTTACCGCGACTCTAGTGCGCGACCGTCACGCACCCGATATGTGCCTATCCTCCACCATGTGGCACCCGGGCCGGGCGAACCCGGCCCAACTGACGCCTAGTACAGAATCTATCCGCTTTCGGCACCGGTTCGCAGCGTCGGCCGCGGACGCCACCTCTCGTCTATTGATCAGTTGCTTTTCACCAGGACCAGCATGTCGGCCCTCGGGGCCGGAATGACGATCCGGGTGTCCTCGGCGATCTGCGTACGGGCACCGGCCACCGACATCGTGGCGGTCGCGGGCTCCGGCGCGGCCTCGGCGGATTCGGCCGCAGCGGTCCGCTCCGCCTCGGGTGCATCGGCGGTCTGTGCGGGCGCATCGGCGGGCAGACCGTCGGCGCCTGCCATGATCGTGCTCACATCCCACAGCACCCGCGACAGCGGAACATCCAGGGCCGCACAGATTGCGGCGAGCAGTTCGCTGGAGGCCTCTTTGCGGCCTCGCTCGACTTCCGACAGATATCCCAGGCTCACGCGCGCCGAGGTGGAGACCTCACGCAGGGTCCGGCTCTGGGCGAGACGAGCACGCCGCAAACTGTCCCCGATCGCCTCTCGCAGCAGCGTCATGTCGTTCTCCTTAGCTCCCAGTAACCGGGTCCGCGGGCACCTACCAGCGCTGCGCACGCCGTCCTTTCTGGCACAACGTCGAACAGGGCCCGGTTGGTTCCCACGGCGGCAAACCAGGCGCGGCAGCACCTAGTCGCCGTCTCCCACGATACGACGCAACTCCCGTACCGCGCTGTGCGTAGCGCCGATTCGGATCGCCCACCGATCGCCGTCCAGTTTCAGCCGCATGACCTCGGTATGCCCGGGCCCGGCCAGTCCGAGGAAGACAGTGCCGACGGCATGCCCGCCCTGAGATTCGGGTCCGGCTACCCCGGTCAGTCCGATACCCCAGTCCGCACCGCAGCGCAGCCGCGCACCGACGGCCAGCTCTTCGGCGGTGCTCGCGGCGACCGGTCCCTCGGTCGCGAGCACTTCGTCGCTGACACCGGCAAGGCTGTGCTTGAGTTCCGTCGCGTAGACAACCAGCCCGCCGCGCAGCACCGCGCTGGCACCCGGCACCCCGGCGATCGTCGCCGCGAGCAGGCCCGCGGTCAGCGATTCGGCGGTCGCCACGGTCTGCCGGGCGGCACCCAGCTCGCGCACCAATTCGACGACGGGCGCTCCCGTTGTCAGCGGATCGGTCATGCGCCGCGTGTCCGGCCCGGACCTCCCGCGAGCCACACCCGCCCCGCCTGCCCCACATAGTCGAGGCCGGTGATGACCGTCAGCGCGACGGCCACATACATCAATGTCATGCCCGCGGTGGCGAATCCGCCGTGCAGCGGCAACAGCAGTACCGCGATCGCGACGGACTGCACCAGCGTCTTCAACTTGCCGCCGCGTCCGGCCGGAATCACCCCGCGCCGCACCACCACCAGCCGCAGCAGCGTGATCCCGATCTCACGAGCGCAGATGACCAGGGTGATCCACCACGCCAGATCACCGAGCATCGAAAGTCCGATCACCGCCGAACCGATCAGCGCCTTGTCCGCGATCGGATCGGCGAGTTTGCCGAAATCGGTGACCAGGCCGTATTTGCGCGCCAACTGCCCGTCGAAGCGATCTGTGATCGCGGCGATGCCGAACAACGCGGCGGCCCCGATCCGCCAGCCGGTCTGGTGGCCGCCGCCGACGAACAGCGCGAGCACGAACAACGGCACCAGCGCGATGCGCAGCATGGTGAGCACATTCGCGATATTCATCAGCGGGACGACGGGATCGGTCTGGGCGGGCGCGAATCCGGCGCGAACCACCGGTTCGCCCCAGCTTCGATCGATCTCTTCGGGCTGCACGCTCACGCCTCCCCCTCGCTGGCGTAAGCCCCTGTCACCCAGGCCACGACACCCACCGTCACGAGGCTCGGACGCATGCCGACGCGATGCGGTGAGCGGAGCGGGTGGATGTGCGGCACACGTTCAGAGTATCGGTAACCGGGCCGACTACTGTGCACCACATGACCTCTCGGGGACCACTAGGTGGTTCGACCAGCGACGCGTATCCGGGCGCGGCACCTGCCGCGAACAAATCTGTCCCTGTCGTGCGACGCGCCCGAACCTCCGATGTACCCCAGATCAAGAGCCTCGTCGATGAATACGCCGGTCGGATCCTGCTGGAGAAGAACCTGGTCACCCTGTATGAGGCGGTACAGGAATTCTGGGTGGCCGAACTCGACGGCCGGGTGGTCGGCTGCGGTGCGCTGCATGTGCTGTGGGCCGACCTCGGCGAGGTGCGCACGGTCGCGGTGCATCCCGATGTCAAGGGGCATGGTGTCGGTCGGCTCATCGTGGAACGGCTGGTCGCGGTGGCCAGGGAGCTCGAGCTCGGACGGCTGTTCGTACTCACCTTCGAGGTGGACTTCTTCGGCAGGCACGGATTCGTGGAAATCGACGGCACACCGGTCACCGCCGAGGTGTACGCGGAGATGTGTCGGACCTTCGATCCTGGTGTCGCCGAATTCCTCGACCTCAGCTATGTGAAACCGAACACCCTCGGCAATACTCGAATGCTGCTGAACCTCTGACCAGAACGGATCGATCGTGCCCATCTTCGCCGTGCACTACACCTACGCCGATGCCACCGTCGAGGCGCGCGATACCTTCCGCCCGGAACATCGGGCCTGGCTCAACGGCCTGATCGACGGGGGTTCGCTGCTGACCAGCGGTCCCTACCCGGACGGCTCCGGCGCACTGCTGCTGTTCCGGGTCGCCGACGAGGCGGACCTCGTGGAACTGCTGCCGCAGGATCCGTTCGCCCGCGAGAACCTCATCGAGGATGTACGGGCGGTCGAGTGGCTGCCGGTGATGGGCACATTCGCTTCCTGACCGCCCGGCCGACCACCGCGTGTCGCCGCTCGACACTCGGCGGTCAGCAAACTCGCGGCGACACGCCGCGTCAGGTGCGGAGGAATCCGCGCCCACCGACGCAGACTCCCCCGTATGCGCATATCCGTCGCGATTTTCGCGTCGATGTCGGTCGCAGGCCTCGCACTCACCATCTGCTCGACGGCCGCCGATTTCGACACCACGGCAAACTTGACGGTCGGGGATCGTCCATTGCTGCGACCGGGTTCGGTCGACGAGTCGATATACCGCGCCGCCGACGGCTACTACTTCCGGACGGCGGACGGCGGCATCGCATGCGGCTTCCTCGATGAGCCGTTCGGACAGCCGAAACGACCGGTGGGCTGCCAGGGCGCGACCCAGCCCACCCCGCCGGCGATGCAGGCCTGCTGGGGCATCGACCCGAGTGCGGCCGCACTGGCCGTCGGCGAGAGCGCCGGATATCTGTGCGTGAATCGGGGCTACTTCGTCGGCACCGCATCCGGAGTGAATACCGACGCGCCGGTGCTGCCCGTCGGGTCGAGCCTGAGCGTGGCCGGCTTCACCTGCCTGGCCCAGCCCGTCGGGGTGACCTGCCGCAATGACGCGACCGGGCGCGGCTTCGAGATCACGCCCGAAAACAACCGGGTCTTCTAGTCGGCTACTCGGCTCTCGACGGACCGGGCCGCGCCACGGGTTTTGATCAGGCTCGCGACGGTCGCGATGAGCAGAATCCCGATGATCACGCTCAGCGAGACCGGCGTGGAAATCTCCGGTACCTCGACGTGCCGACCACCGTTGACGAAAGGCAGGGTGTTCTCGTGCAATGCGTGCAGCACCAGTTTGACGCCGATGAACGCGAGAATCGCCGAAAGGCCGTAGGACAGGTAGACCAGGCGATCCAGCAGGCCGCCGATGAGGAAATACAGCTGCCGTAAACCCATGAGCGCGAAGGCATTCGCGGTGAACACGATGTAGGGCTGCTCGGTCAGACCATAGATGGCGGGGATGGAGTCCAGCGCGAACAGCAGGTCCGCGAAGCCGATTGCCAACAGCGCCAACAACAACGGGGTGATCACACGCCGGCCGTCGATCCGGGTGCGCAGTTTGTCGCCATCGTATTCGTCGGTGGTCGGGAGCACGCGTTTGGCCAGCGCCACGATCCGGCTGTCGCGCTTCTCCTCCTGCTCGACCTCGTGTCCGCTCTCGCGCAACAGTTTCACGGCCGTATAGACCAAAAACAGGCCGAACAGATAGAACACCCAGCTGAACGCACTGATCGCCGCCGCACCGACGGCGATGAACACACCCCGCATGACCAGCGCCAGCACAATGCCGATCAGCAGTACCTTCTGCTGGTAGATCCGCGGCACCGCGAAGCTCGACATGATGATGACGAAGATGAACAGGTTGTCCACCGAGAGGGCCTTCTCGGTGACGAAGCCCGCGTAGTACTCGCCCGCGAAGGTCGAGCCCCACTTCCAGGCGACGAATCCGCCGAAGACCAGGGCCAGACCGATGTAGATCGCCGACCAGGTGCCGGATTCTTTGAAGGTCGGATCGTGTGGTGTGCGGACGTGGGCGAAGAAGTCGAAGACGAACAGACCCAGGATCACCACGATCGTCAGGATCCATTCGAGTGCGGTTATCTGCATGTGGGCTCCGGGGCGGAAACTCGGTTCATGACAGCAATCATGCCCGATTTGTCCGTTCTGTCGAGCTAGCGGAAGAGTTGCTGACCATAATTTCACATACGGGTCGGGCGGCCGACGTGTCACCTTCGCGAACATGAGCGACGACTACAGTCGCGGTTGCTCCGACCTGGCGGATGGCTGTTACCGCGCGAAAGCCATCCGATGCTGCCCTTCCGAGCGACCTGCAAGCAGTCGCCTGCGGTGTCCGCGACGGCGCAGGTCGGTGGTTCGATCCCCCCGGCGGGTACCAAAACCATTCCCTCGTAGCCCAATTGGCAGAGGCACGGGACTCTGCCGCCGAAGCGGTCTCACTCCTCCGGGCTGTCCGGCTCCGCGTCCCCGCCACCACGGATCGTCCACAGCAGTCCCTCGAGCTCATCGGGCTTGATGAGCACATCGCGTGCCTTCGACCCCTCACTGGGGCCGACGACACCGCGGGTCTCCATCAGATCCATCAGGCGCCCGGCCTTGGCGAAGCCGACGCGCAGTTTGCGCTGCAGCATGGAGGTCGAGCCGAATTGCGAAGTGACGACCAGTTCCACGGCCTGGACGAAGACATCCAGATCGTCGCCGATATCGGGATCGACATCCTTCTTCTCACCGGCCTTGGCGGCGGTGACGCCCTCCTGGTATTCGGGTTCGGCCTGGTTCTTGGTGAAGTCGACGATCCCGTGGATCTCCTCATCGGAGATGAACGCGCCCTGCAGCCGGGTCGGCTTGTTCGCGCCCATCGGCAGAAACAGTCCGTCACCCATACCGATCAGCTTCTCCGCGCCGGGCTGATCCAGGATGACTCGTGAATCCGTCAGTGACGATGTGGCGAAGGCCAATCGGGACGGCACATTGGTTTTGATCAGTCCGGTGACCACGTCCACCGAAGGCCGCTGCGTCGCGAGTACCAGGTGAATGCCTGCGGCGCGGGCCTTCTGGGTGATACGCACGATCGCGTCCTCGACATCGCGCGGCGCGGTCATCATGAGGTCGGCGAGCTCGTCGACGATGGCAAGAATGTACGGATAGGGCCGATAGACCCGTTCGCTGCCCAGCGGCGCGGTAATGGCACCCGACTTGACCTTCTTGTTGAAGTCGTCGATGTGGCGCACCTTATTGGCCTGCATGTCCTGGTAGCGCTGTTCCATCTCCTCCACCAGCCAGGCCAGCGCGGCGGCGGCCTTCTTCGGCTGGGTGATGATGGGGGTGATGAGGTGCGGAATGCCCTCGTACGGCGTGAGTTCCACCATCTTGGGGTCGATGAGGATCATCCGGACCTCGTCCGGGGTCGAGCGCGCCAGCAGCGATACCAGCATCGAGTTCACGAAACTCGACTTACCGGAACCGGTCGAACCGGCGACCAGCAGATGCGGCATTTTCGCGAGATTCGCCGAGACGAAATCGCCCTCGATATTCTTGCCGAGTCCGATCACCAATGGGTGGTGGTCATTTCGGGTCGAGGGGGCCTTGAGCACATCGGCCAGGCGCACCAGTTCGCGATCGGAGTTGGGCACCTCGATACCGACGGCGGACTTACCCGGAATCGGGGCAAGCAGCCGAACATTCTCGGTGGCAACGGCATAGGCGATATTGCGGGCCAGCGCGGTGATCTTCTCGACCTTCACACCGGGACCGAGTTCCACCTCGTAGCGGGTGACCGTCGGGCCGCGCACGAAACCGGTGACCGCCGCGTCGATCTTGAACTGCACCAGCACCTCGGTGATCGCCTCGATCATCGATTCATTGGCGGCACTGCGCTTCTTGGGCGGATCGCCGTTGGTGAGCAGTGTCAGCGGCGGGAGGGTGTAGTCACCTTCGACCTCGCGGTCGTTGATGAACTCCAGCTGCTTGGGTGGCGGTGGGGTCTGGTCCTCGACCTTGATCGGGGCGCGTTTCTTCGGCTTGGGCTTTTCTTCGGGCGCCGCGTCGGTCGCAATCGGTTTCGCATCGCGCAATGGCGGTTCGCCCATGACCTCGGTAACCGCATCGGAGCCGCCGAATTCGTCGGGCGGATAGTTCTCCTCCGGGGTGCGCCCGCGTCGCTTCGACTTGGCATTGCGATGCAGCGGGAATCCGTCGGCATCGTAATTGGCCGGATCGAAATCGGATTCGCCGCCGTAGTCACCGTATTCGTCGCCACCGCTGCCGGTGCCGAAGTACTCGCGCAACCGCTGCGGTACCTCGCGCACGGTAGTTCCAGTTACCAGCAGCACACCGAAAATGATGGCCAGCAACAGAATCGGCACCGAAAGCCAGGCGGTGAGCCCGCTGGTCAGCGGGCCGCCGACCACGAATCCGACGAAACCCGCTGCACGCGAACGCCCGTGCGCATCGGTCGGCGATCCGGCGGCGATATGCCAGAGACCCAGGACTGGCAATCCGATCAGCAATCCGCCGAGTACCAGCCGCGGGCGGATCTCCGGACGTGCCTCGGTCCGCATCAGCACAATGGCGATTCCGGTGGCCACGAACGGCAATCCGGCCGATGCCGACCCGGAGACGGCACGAATCGCCTCCTCGACCCAGTGCCCGATCGGCCCGGCCGCCGAGAGCCATACCGCGGCCGCGATCACCGCGCTGAGGGCGATGAGGGCCAGCGCGATGCCGTCGCGGCGATGACCGTGTTCGATTTCGCCCGCCCGGCTCACGGCCCTGGTGGTGGCGCCGAGTCCGCGCGCGAGCATATTCCAGCCGCTGGTGATGCCGCGGCTGATGACCGCGAGCGGTGCGGTATCGGACTTGCGACGGACCGGGCGGCGCGCCGGCGCGGTGCGGGCGCGCGGTGCGGGCGCGCGGCGTTGAGCGGTGGTGCGAGCCTGGCCCGAACGAGATGCCGCCGTGGTCCTCCCCCGGGCCGATCCCGCCCGCGCACGAGTGGTCGTGGAGCTGCGGGACTTACCTGCCATGAACTCAGGCTAGCCGCAAACGCCCCATCCAGACCATCAACCACACACGTAACTGTCCCGCCTCCCGGACCTTTTGCCGGTCGTGAGTGCCTCGGCAGTCTCGTACCGGGCCGCAGGTAAAGTGCTAGAAGGCTTTTGGGCGTGCCCGACGAGTTACCCCTTGTGCGCACGAAATCAGCCGTCTGTTTGGCGTGTCGACCGAGCGACTACACCCCCGGACATGATTACACTGACCGATCCAGCTCCAGAACAGTCCGCACATCGGCGGGATCACCTTCGGTTTCGATCCGGACCTCATCGCGGCCGAAGGCGTGCAGCAGCAGTTCCGAGGGCTTGCCAGTCAGGGTCACGTGCGCCGTTCCGGACTTCGTATGGACTACGGCCCGCCTGCCGTCGGGGGTGGCCAGTTCGACGGTGACCGGCGCTTTGCGGTAGGCCATGCGGCCCATGCGACGCAGCGCCGACCACAGTTTGTCCTCCTCGGCGGCGGACAGGTCACGCGGCTCCCAGCCGGGTTCGCCGCGGCGCACATCCTCATGATGGACGAACATTTCGGTCAGATTGACGACCGCATCGACCGGTTTGAGCGGCGACCACCACGGTGGGCCGGAGCGCACATCCGCCAGCAGGTCCGGGAACGGCCGCCGCGCCGCCTTGGCCTCTACCGACTCCAGATATCCGGCCAACGGTTTCAACATGATGCCAGGCGACGCGTCCGGGCGGCGTTCCCGAACAACCAAGTGCGCGGCCAGATCTCGCACCGTCCAGCTGCCGCACAGCGTGGGCGCGTCCGGCCCCGCCGCAGACATCATGTCCGCCAGTGCCCGACGTTCCCGTTGCGCCATGCTCATCTGCCGAACATATCGGATGCGGAGTCGGTGCGGCAGTCCGACTCCGGCGGACGTAGCTGTCAGACGCCGATGACCGTCGGCACGATCATCGGGCGGCGACGGTAGGTCTCGGCCACCCAGCGGCCGACCACCCGCCGCACACTCTGTGCGATGCGGTGGGTATCGGTGACGCCCTCACCGGCCAGTCGCAGCAGTTCGGCCTCGACGAGTTCCGCGGCATCGACGAGTGCGGTCGGATCATCGGAGAACCCGCGTCCGCTGACCTCGGGCGTGCTGACCGCCTTACCGGTGGTCGAGTCGACCGCGAGGGTGATCGAGATGAACCCGCCCTCACCGAGGACCAGTCGATCCGAGAGCGTCGATTCACCGACATCACCGACCGAGAGTCCGTCGACATACACGTGTCCGACCGGCACGCGTCCCGCGATCGAAGCGATCCCGTCGACCAGGTCCACCACCACGCCGTCCTCGGCGAGCACCACCCGATCCTCCGCCACACCGGTTGCCACGGCCAGTGCGGCATTGGCGCGCAGATGCCGCCATTCGCCGTGCACCGGCATGGCATTGGTGGGCCGCACCGCGTTGTACAGGTACAGCAATTCACCCGCGGACGCATGCCCGGAGACGTGCACCTTCGCATTCTGCTGGGTGATCACCGTGGCGCCGAGCCGCGACAGACCGTTCACCACGGCGAATACCGAATTCTCATTGCCCGGAATCAGCGAGGAGGCCAGCACCACGAGATCGTCGGCGCGGATGTTGATCTGGCGGTGTTCACCGCGCGCCATCCGTGACAGCGCCGAAAGCGGTTCGCCCTGCGAGCCGGTCGAGATGAGCACCAGCCGATCGCCCGGAAGGGTCGCGGCGACATCGAGATCGACGACCACACCGTCGGGCACCGTCAGATAGCCCAGTTCCTGCGCGATCTCCATATTGCGCACCATCGAGCGACCGATGAAACACACTCGCCGCCCGTACCTCTGGGCGACATCGACCACCTGCTGGATGCGATGCACATGGCTGGCGAACGAGGCGACGATCACCCGGTGCCTGGCCTTGCCGATCACCGTATCCAGAACGCCGCCGATTTCGCGTTCCGGCGTGACGAAGCCCGGTACCTCGGCATTGGTGGAGTCCACCAGGAACAGATCGACGCCCTCGTCACCGAGGCGGGAGAAACCGGCCAGGTCGGTGAGGCGACCGTCCAGGGGGAGCTGATCGAGTTTGATATCGCCGGTGTGCAGCGCCACACCGGCGGGCGTGCGAATGGCCACGGCAATGGCATCGGGAATCGAGTGGTTGACCGCGAAGTATTCGCAGCCGAACGGGCCGTGCGTGGTGTGCTGGCCCTCGATCACCTCGACGAGCTTGGGACGCTGCCGGTGCTCGCGGCATTTCGCGGCCACCAGCGCGAGGGTGAATTTCGAACCGACGACCGGGATATCGGCCCGCAGGCGCAGCAGGAACGGCACCGCGCCGATGTGGTCCTCATGGCCGTGGGTGAGCACGATGGCCTCGACATCGTCCATCCGGTCCTCGATGGGCCGGAAGTCGGGCAGGATCAGGTCGACGCCGGGCTGCTGATCCTCTGGGAAGAGCACGCCGCAGTCGACGATGAGCAGTTTCCCGCCGTATTCGAAAACGGTCATATTGCGGCCGATTTCGCCGATGCCGCCCAGGGCGAAGACACGCAGACCATTCTTGGGCGGCTTCGGCGGGGCACCGAGCCGATCGGCTGCTGCCCGCTCGACGGGAGCAGACACGGGTTGCTCACCGCGACCGCGACCGCGCTGCTGACGGCCGCGCGCCGGTCTGCGTGGCTGCTCGGCCGGGGCCTCGAGCGCGGCCTTTTTCGCGGGGGCCTGCTCCGGTGCGGTCTGTCCGGACGCGGTATCGGACCGCGCTAGCTCGCCGACGTCGGATTGCGCTGTCCGATCGGACTTTTCGGCGCCGGCCGGTGGACGCTGCGCGGCGGGTTCCGGCGCGCCCGCGGGCCGGGTCGCGGTCCGGCGGGGGCGACGACCTGCTGCTTCAGTCATGACTGCACCTCACTGCTGGTCGGTTCGATCATGTCTGACAATGCGGTGATTCTGATTCGCTCACTCCTCATGAAAGCACCCCTGCCAGCCGGAGGTCGGCGGCGAGGGCATCGAGTTGTTCGGTGGTCGGCATCAATTGCGGCAGGCGCGGTTCGCCGGCATCCATTCCGAGCAGGCGCAGCCCGCCCTTGCTCATCGCGACACCACCAAGTCGCGACATCGCGGCGTTCAACGGCAGCATGCCCGCATTGATCTCACGGGCGCGCACGACGTCACCCGCGGTATAAGCCTCGAGCAGGGCACGCAGCCGCTCGGGCACGAGATGTCCGATGACACTGATGAATCCGGTCGCGCCGACCGACAGCCACGGCAGGTTCAGCGCGTCGTCACCGGAGTAGAAGGCCAGATCGGTATTCGCGATGAGATCCGCGCCCGCGTTCAGATCCCCCTTGGCATCCTTGACCGCGACGATGCGCGGATGTTCGGCGAGTTTGCGAATGGTGTCGCTGGCAATGGGAACCATCGAGCGCGGCGGAATGTCGTACAGGGTGACCGGCAGGTCGGTGGCGTCGGCGACAGCCGTGAAATGCGCGATCAGACCTTCCTGGGTGGGCCGGGAGTAGTACGGGGTCACCACGAGCAGGCCATGCGCGCCCGCGCGCTGGGCATTGCGCGCGAGTTCGATCGAATGCGCGGTGTCATAGGTGCCCGCGCCCGCGATTACGGTGGCGCGAGCACCGACGGCATCGACGACGGCACGCAGTAGATCCGCCTTCTCCGATTCGGTGGTGGTCGGCGATTCCCCGGTGGTACCGGAAATTGCCAGCAAATCGACGCCGCGATCGACCAGGCGGGCCGCGAGCGCGACCCCGGCATCGACATCGAGCTTGCCGTCGACACCGAAGGGGGTCACCATCGCGACACCTACCGTGCCGGACGCACGCAGCTCCGTAGGCGTCGATTCACCGTTCGTCATGGTCAGAAAGGCTACCCGCTCCCGGGAACAGCCTCGACACCCTTATCGCCGAACGGCCTGCCACGGCGAGTGATTCACCTCGCAGTAGTCGATCGTGATGTCAAATCCATCCTTGAATGACGTCAGAAATGGCGTCACAATGATGTCATGGATTTGAACAAATACACCGCCCAGCTACGCGAGGACCTCATCGCGGCCGCCGCACTCGGCGACGAAAAGACCCAGGCCACCGCGGCCGCCCTGGCCGCCGCAACAGCGAGTTCGGCACGATTGGCGCTGCTCGCGGCGCTATCGGACCTCGCCGCAGAGGTCAGCGCAGAGCTCGGAGACCGCACAGTTCACGTCTCGGTGGACGGCACCGATGCGACCGTCGACGTGCGAAAGAATCCGGCGGCGGACAACGAGCATCCGACGATCGAGGAGATGACCGGCGATATCAGCCGAGTCACCCTGCGGATGGTCGAGCAATTGAAGTCCAAGGCCGAGGAAGCCGCTGCCTCCAGCGGGGTTTCGCTGAACTCGTGGCTGTCGAATGCCGTCAGCGGTGCGGTGCGCGACCAGATGCGCGGGTACGGACCCAAAGGCGACATCTGACTTGGATATCACTTCGAGTACCGCTAACTATTGCGAGCAGACCCGGTAGCTGATTCGATCGGATTATGGTCAACGTCGACCACGCCCGCCGTCCGTCGCTCGCCGGGCGCGGGCTGAGGCTGGCAGTCAAGGTTGTCGTGCGCGGTCCGCAACTGCACGCGGAAACCGAAATCGGCCTGAGCGGTTCACAACAGCGCCGCGAGATCGCCGCGATCACCGATCACCACCTCGTCGAGTTCGAGCCAGTCGGCCATCTCACGCAGCGCATCGGTGAGTGCTCGCACCGTCTCCGGAGTGCTGTGGCCCGGTTCGGCGAAGGCACCCGGCACCAGCAGCCTGCCCGACGCACGCTCGGCACGTAGGTCGACGCGTCCCACGAGTTCTCCGTTCAGGAGGAACGGAAATACGTAATACCCGTGCACCCGTTTGGGTTCCGGCGTGTAGATCTCGATTCGGTAGTGGAAGTCGAAGATCCGTTCGGTGCGGGTTCGGAAGAAGATGAGCGGATCGAAGGGGCACAGCAAGGCCGCGCCCTCGATTCGGCGCGGGGTCGAGGCACCGACGCGCAGATAGGCGGGTTTACCCCAGCCCGCCACCTCGACCGGTTCCAGCTCTCCCGCATCGACCAACTCCGCGATGGCCGGTTCGGTTTGTGAGCGGTGCAGGCGGTAGTAGTCGCGCAGGTCGGTCTCGGTCGCGACGCCGAGTGCGGTGGCCGCGCGCAGGACCAATTCCCGTACCGCCTCGGCCTCGGATACGTTGCGCGCCAAGATCTCCGGCGGGATCACTCGCTCGGCCAGGTCGTAGTGGCGGGTGAACCCGACCCGCTTGTCGACCGATAGCGCACCTGCCGCGAACAGCGCCTCGCAGATCATCTTGGTATCGCTGAGATTCCACCAGGAGCCCTTGGGACGCGGCTTGTCCAGTTCGAGGTGGCGCTCCACCTCACCGGCGGTGGCGGCGCCGACCTCGGTGATGACGTCGACAATGTCCTTGCCGAGGGTGGGATTGCGTTCGGTTACCCGGCGCATGCCGCTCCAGCGCCCGTGTTCGTATTTCCGCATCCGCCAGCGCATGAGCGGCCAGTCCTCGACCGGAATCAGTGCGGCCTCGTGCGCCCAGTATTCGACCAGCCGCCGCGGGCGGCGCACACCATTGCTCCAGGCGGCATTGTCGAGCACCGTTCGGTCGTAACCGCCGATCCGGCTGAACACCGGCGCGTAGTGCGCGCGCACCACCGCCGATACCGAATCCAGTTGCAGCAGTTGGGTTCTGCCGAGCACGTCGAGGATCGTCCGCCGGGTCGGCGCGGCCGGTTTGCGCCGCCCGAACCCCTGCGCGGCAAGCGCCGTCCGGCGCGCCGCGACCGCACTCATCGTCCGCATGACCACGACAATGCCATGGGGGTACGACAGGTCAGGTCGAGACCGAGACCTCGCCCGCGGTATCGATCTCGGTGCGCCGATCCCGATCCGGTGCATTCGCGAGCACCGTGGCCAATACCCGTCGGCCCATCGGCAATACCCGAACGGTCACCGAACCAGCATTGGCGGCATCCAATTCCCGAGTCGCCGATTCGATCACCTGCTGGCGCACCCACTTCGGCACCCCGGCGAATCCGCCGTCGTCGAGCAGCACCACCTCGACCCCCCGCGAACGTGCGCCACGGGCGGCACTGCTCAATTCGTCGGTCACCAATTGCGGTGCGCGCAGACCGTCCCGGAGTTCGGCCTCCAGCAGCCTGCACTCGTCGCGTTCGCCCGCGGTGAGTTCGGCGCCGTCGGCGATGCGTTCCAGAATCGGCCGCGCCACCTTGTCCAGCCGAGCCAACTGCCGATCCCGTTCGCCGTTCTGCGCGGCCATGGTCGCCTCGGCGGCCGCGCGCATGGTGGCCTCCTCGCGCAGCAGCCGCAGCGAGCGCTGCATCGGCCGCATGACCGCCGCGCCGATCGAAACCCCGGCAACCGTGGCGATCGGCACGATGGATCCGACCACCACCCGCAGGCCGTTCGTCGCTCCGACCACCGCGATCACCGCCGCGATGCCCGCGACACCGCACCACGCCGCACCCAACCGGCCGCGGACCACCAGCACCGCGAGCACATAGGACGACGCGAATGCGGTCCAGACCTGCTTGGACATGCCGTGGTCGATACTCACGGTGGTCAGCGCCGCCGCGATCGGACCGGCGGCGGCCACCGCGATCGCGGCGGGCAGCGGCAGCGGATCGACCGGGATCACCAGGACCAGCACTCCGGCGCCGGCCACCAACACCAGCGCGGTCGCGGCCAGCAGCAGCGGCGATTCGTCGAAATTGCGCACCATGTACAGCAGGATCGTGGCCTCGAAGATGACCAGGAAGAGCCAGGCGGACCGGTCCCGCAGCCCGAGCAGATCGCGCAGGCCGAATTCGTTATCGGTTTCAGCCATCGCCACCCCAGACCAAGGTCACCGTGGTTCCCTCCCCCGGTTGGGATTCCACGAATCCGGCGCCGCCTGCCAGCTGACGCATCCGGCCGAGGATGCTGACCGAGACGCCGAGCCGATCGGCGGGCACCCGGTCCAGATCGAAACCCGCGCCGTCATCGCGGAATACGACCCGGATACCGCCCGCACTGATCGTCACCGTGACGGTGCGCTGCACGGTGCGGCCAGCAACGGTGGCGTGGCGCAGGCTATTTCGCGCCGCCTCGGCCAGGGCGGCGGCGATGGTGCCCGCCGCGTGCACCGGCAGGCGCAGGTCATCGAGTCCGGCCCAGCGGCGCGCGGTGAATCGGATGCCCGGATTCACCTCGTGGATTGCCGAGCGCAGGAAGCCGATCGCCGATTGCGCGTCCAGTCGGTCGGGTTCGGTATTGGTGCCGCGACATTCGTCGAGTTGTTCCAGCGTGCGTTCTGCCTGACCGCGCAGCACCGGCGATTCGGCGCCCGCCCGCGAGGCGTCGAGCAGGGTCGACAGCACCGCGTCGTGGATCAACGCGGTGAAGCGGGCGCGCTCGCGATCGCGTGCCGCGGCACCGGCCACGGCGGCCGCGCGGCGGCTCGCGATCACCGATTCCCGGTCCACCCGCGCGGCCGCCGCGAGCGCGTAGACGCAGCACCACAGGAACAGTGCGCACAGGCCGGCGGCCCTGGCGAAATCGCCGAGCAGCGACCAGACCGTCGCATCGGGCAGCACGTACCGGTTCGCCACTGCCGCGGTGGCGGCGCCGACCAGGAGATAGCAGGTTGCCAGCGCCGGGCGCCAGGCCAACACGGCCGCCAACACACCGAGCGCGATCACCCGATACATCCACACCGATGTGGTGTCGGTCAACGGCACGGCATAGATGAACGGCATGGTTGTAAGCGCCGCAAGATAACTCAGCGCGGCCGCACCGGCCACCACGCGAATCGCCCTGCGGCCCATGGTGAACGAGACGACCGCGAGCACCGGGAACCAGCCGAGCGCCACGCCGACCACCAGGCTCGCCCACGGGCCGGAGACGAATTTCGCCTGGTCGGCGATGTCGGGTAATTCGACGATCGCGACGATTACACCGGCGATTCCGACGGCCAGGCCCATCCGGCGCAGAATGCGATCCGAGGCCGCTTCGATGATTTTCTCCCTGGACACCGCGATCCGCCCACGGCGCCACCGCCTCGCCCGGAACGGGTCGGCGGAACTCGCAGTGGTTATCGAGGTGTCCAGCGCGCTGGACGCGGTCATCCGCGGGGATGCCGCTCGGGAACCGGTAGCCATCCGTCCTCTACCGCCCGCTTGTAGAGGTCGGTCTTGGTGGGAGCCGGACGACCCGCATCGGCGTACTTCTGCCGGATGCGCCCCAGGTAATCATTGACGGTCTGTTCGGACAGGCCCGTCAGCCGCGCGACGCGGGAGGCCTTCTCACCGGAGGCGTAGAGGGTGAGTACCTCTTCCTGGCGCGGGCTCAGACCGACATCGGACAGTTGCGGATCGCCGTCGATGGCAGCGGCCCAGTCGGTGGTCACCACCTGCTCACCCGAGGCGGCGCGGCGTACCGCCGCGACCACCGTCGGCACATCCTCGGATTTGCGCACCACACCGAGCACACCGGCCTTCGCCGCGGCGCGCACCAGGAACGCGTTATCCGCGCCGGTGAATACAAGGACCTCGACGCCGCGGTTGCGCAGCCCGCGCACGTTGTCTTCCGGCGATGATCCGTCGGCCAGTCGCAGATCCAGCACGACCAGATCCAGCGGGGCGCTATTCGCCGCCGCCGCAAGCAGTTCCGGTACGGTCCCCGCGGTCAGCACCAGATCGAGATCGGGTTCCGGCGCCAGCATCGCGGCAAGCCCGATCGCCACCGATTCGTGGTCTTCGACCAGCCCGATCCGGCGCGGTGCTGTTTTGCCCCCTTCGGCCCACATCACCTCGATACTCCGTTCCCGAGCAAACTCGTCACATCCCCGCCGCTACACCGTCGCCTCGTAGTATGCCCGGATCCGCCGGATACCGGTCAGACACCAAAATTCGGGGGGGACGTACATTACCCCATGAGCTGCGCCGCAACGGTCGCGCCGAGTTCCCAGCATTGCTGGATCTCCTCCTTACCGGGCGCGCCCATCACGATGACCGGCGCGGCAACCTGCTCCCAGCCGAGTCCGGTGGTCACGCTTCGCACACCGCGTTCGGCCCCCTCGGTGCCTTCATTGCCGTGTAGATAGAAGCCGAACGGCCGACCGCGCGTCGAATCGAGGCACGGGTAGTAGAACGTGTCGAACGCATGCTTGAGCGCGCCGGACATATATCCCAGATTCGCAGGGCTACCGAGCAGATAACCATCGGCGGCCAACACATCACTCGCGGTGACCGCGAGCGCGGCCCTGCGCTCGACCTCTACCCCCTCGATCTCCGGATCCGTCGCTCCTGAGACCACCGCCTCGAACATCGCCTGCACATGCGGTGACGGAGTGTGATGAATGATCAGCAGCCGTGGCACATCCAGCAGCGTACTGCCGCCTTGAACTCGAGTTGAATCCAAGTGCCCTCGGCTATTGACTGGCGACCGAAAAGGAGGAAAATAGAGGTTTACACCAGAAAACCGGAAGTGCCGAACTGTCGGCGGAGACGTCCAAAGGCATCGGAGACACTTTCGAGGATCTGGCCAGGCCCCCGGCAAGCCAGTCGAATATCGGAGTTGTCAGCGACGACTGAAACTCATGAATTCGATGGAGACTACCGGGGACTGCTCTGTGCGGGGGTTCTTTTGCTCGAGCCCCAGTTCCCGAGGGCCCAAATCGCGAACGCCTTCGATTCCAACTACCCAGGCGACATCCATACATATCCCTGACGCACATATCGCGCCCCACGACAATGCACTGATGGCGCAGCCTTCTCGACATTTGCCTCCACCACTACATGGTGATCATCCATGCACAGGACATCGAAGCTCACGAGGATGCGCTGGTGGTGGGGGCTTCTTGGTGTTCGGGTGCGCCGATGCATGGTGATCGGGTGGCCGGATTCGAGGGTGGCGCCAGGGTGGCGATGGGGTCAGGGGGTGTGGTCCAGTTTTTCCAGGGCTACTGCGCGGCGCATGGTTTCGCGGGCTCGGGTGCGGTCGCCGGCGTAGTCGTAGGCGCGGGCCAAGCGGTAGGACACGCGCCAGTTGTCGGGGTCGGCCTCCCATTCCTGTTTGACCTTGATGAAGAGTTCGTCCGCGGCGGCGCGCTCGATGCGGCCGGAGGGGCGGCGCGGGAGGTCCGAGGTGTCGAGTTCGAGGCCCTCGTCGTGGATGCGGCGGGCCAGATGCTGATGCGCCAGGGCCGCGCGGACGGTGGCGACGACGATCCAGACGCCGAGCAACGGCAGGATCAGCACGCCGATGCCGATGACGACGGCTACGAGGTCACCGGAACCGATGAGGCTGAGCGCGATGCGGCCCAGCAACACGAAGTAGAAGCCGAGCACGACGACCAGTGCCGCGATGAATGCGACGACCTTGCGGACGTCGGTGCCGCGTGCGTCGGTGTCCGAGCCCTGGTCTTCCGGCTGGACCGGTTCCGGTGTCACAGATCCAGGAACGGGTCGAGCCCGACGGTCAGGCCTGGGCGATTGGCGATCTCGCGGACGCCGAGCAATACGCCAGGGGCGAAGGACGAGCGGTCGATGGAATCGTGGCGGATGGTGAGGGTTTCGCCCTGGGTGCCGAAGAGCACCTCCTGGTGTGCGACGAGTCCGGCCAAGCGCACCGAATGCACGCGAACGCCGTCGACATCGGCGCCGCGCGCGCCCTCGAGTTCCTGGGTGGTGGCGTCGGGGCTGCGGCCGACTCCGGCCTTGTCCCGGGCGGCGGCGATCAGGCCCGCGGTGCGATATGCGGTGCCTGACGGCGCGTCGACCTTGTTCGGGTGATGCAGTTCGATGACCTCGACCGAATCGAAGAACCGCGCCGCCTGCTCGGCGAACCGCATGGACAGCACCGCGCCGATGGCGAAGTTCGGGGCGATGAGCACACCGGTCTCGGGCCGTCCGGCCAACCAGCCGCGCACCTCGTCGAGGCGCCCCTCATCGAATCCGGTGGTCCCGACGACCGCGTGAATTCCGCGTTCCACCAGGAACTTCAGATTCCCCATCACCACATCGGGATTGGTGAAGTCGACGACCACCTGAGTGCCCGACTCGGTGAAAGACTCGAGCGAATCGTCCTTGCCGACGGTCGCGACCAGCTCCAGATCATCAGCCGCCTGCACCGCCGTACAGATCGCCTGACCGACTTTCCCCCGCGCACCGAGCACTCCGACCCGAATGGTCACCGCACCTCCTAATTCCACCAGCTCCACCAACTCCATCAACTCCATCAACTCCATCAACGACACAGCCAGCCTATCGACCCCGCTCCCCTCCCGGTCCGCTGACCTCTTGGATCGGCGGCACGCAGCTCAGGCGCCTGCCAGATTCTCGGCCATCTGCTCCAGCAGGCGAACGGTTTCGAGGTACTGGTCGTCGGTGATGCCGTCGAGCATGGCGCGGCGGCGCTTGCCGATCAGGGTGAAGGCTTGGTGGTGGGTGGTGCGGCCGGTGTCGGTCAGGGCGAGGGTGGCCGAATCGTCGCCTGATGTCAGCAGGACGGCAGGCGAGCCGTCCTGCGACTGACCCCCCGCCGGACGCGCCGCCGTCACCGCAGCACGCGACGGCCGGCGCGGTGGCATGGCGGCCGCGATGGCGGACTGGACCGACCGTGAGCGCACCGAATTCGCCCGCCTGCTAGGACGATTCGTCGACGCCCTCGACGACTACCCCGGCCCGCGCGGCTGAAAACCCTGCACAGACCCCACGAGAGGACGAAACACCGCCGCGCTAATCGAACACGATGACCTGCCGCAGCGCGTGCCCGGCAGCGAGTTCATCCATGGCGCGGTTGATTTCGTCCAATCCGACGTGCGAGGAAACCAGTTTCTCGACGGGCAACCGACCCTCGCGCCACATCCGAACGTACTCCGGGATATCACGGGAGGGCACCGCCGAGCCCAGGTAGCTGCCGATGATGGTGCGGCCCTGCGCGACCAATGCGAGAGGCGAAATGCTCGCACGGGCATCGGGGGCAGGCAGTCCGACCGTAACGGTCGTACCGCCGGGTCCTGTTGCGGCAATGGCGGTTTCGAAGGCGCGGACATTGCCCGCGGCTTCGACGACGACATCGGCCTGTATGCCCCGCTCCACGAGTACGGCCGGTGGGTACACGCCGCTCGCGCCGAGTTCCTTTGCGAGAGTGAGCTTTTCCGGCACGGTATCGACGGCGATCACCTCGTGCCCACCGAGCGACACCGCGACGAGCACCGCCGCCATGCCGACGCCGCCGAGCCCCACGACCATGATCCGATCTGCCGCACCGGGTTTCGCGGAGTTGAGCAGCGCGCCACCACCGGTGAGCACCGCGCAGCCCAGTACCGCGGCAACCTCCGGCGGGACATCCGCATCGACCGGAACCACCGATCGGCGATCGACGACGGCGTGCGTCGCGAAGGCGGACACGCCGAGGTGATGATGCACCTCCGCACCCTCCCGGTGCAGCCGCAGTCCACCGTTCAATAGCGCACCCGCATTGTTGGCAACGCTGCCCGGCCCACACGGCGCGCGGCCGTCACTGGCACAACCCGCGCACTCCCCGCAGCGCGGCAGGAAGGTCATCACCACACGCTGCCCCACCGCGAGATCACTGCCACCGGGGCCGATCGCTTCGACGATGCCCGACGCTTCGTGTCCGAGCAGCATCGGCACCGGTCGCACCCGGTTTCCGTCCACCACCGACAGGTCGGAATGGCACAGCCCGGCGGCCTCGATCCGCACCAGCAACTCACCCGGACCCGGCTCCCCCAGATCCAGCTCACAGACGGTGATCGGCGCCGACTCGGCGAACGGCGTGGGCGCTGCGATCCGCTCCAGGACCGCCCCTCGAATCTTCATTCCACGACGCTACCGCGCAGCGTCACAGACAGAACAACATGTCCCACATCACTCGGGGGTGGCACCATGGAGCGTGATTGGCTAGCCTCGACGCCCGTGACGGTACTCCCGTAGGCCGCCCTTGTACCGAGCCCGGGGTCGGACCGTCACGACACAAGGAGAAATCCCCTGCCCCACCCGTCGCCCGACCACCACCCCTCACGGAATCGCTCCGCGATGCCCTCTGTTCAGTTCAATCACACCATTGTCGGTTGCCACGACAATCGGGTGTCAGCCGAATTCTGGTCGGACATCCTTGGTTTGGAGCTAGGAAAAGAGTGGGGTCCGTTCATCCCGTTGCCGACGGGTAACGGAGTCACCTTCGACTTCGCGAACGTGCCGCCCCACATCACCGAAATCCAGCCGCAGCATTACGCATTCCTGATCTCCGAGGCCGAGTTCGACGCGGCCTACGCCAAGATCCAGCGCTACAAACTGGAGCATTGGGCCGACCCCCGACAACAGGGCGTCAACGAGATCAACCACAACGATGGCGGTCGCGGCGTTTATTTCCTCGACCCGAGTGGTCACTTCATGGAGCTGATCACCGTTCCCTACGGCGGTTGGCCGGCGTAGTGCGCGCCGTCGGGGCAGCCGTCAACTGTGGATGCCCCGACGGGCCGGTTTTGCGGAGCCCAGCCGGCCTGTTCGCACGGGTCGGCTGAGCGTCACACCGCGGCGGTCGGTGGCCAGGGATTCGGTTTCCGGCCGTTTTGCGGGTCGGCACATCATCCCAGACGAGCAGGCACATAGAGCCCAGCGTTGAGAGGTCTGCTGGTCGGCCGCCACCGTCATTGTCGCTTTCCATCGGAACCCGATCAGGTAAGTTTGATGATGATCGAACTTCGATAGACAATACTGCCGGTACGATGATCATCGAACCACTGGGAGGTAGGTCATGACCGAACCCAAGGAATCGGCCACCGAGCCGCCTCCGATCGCCTCGTTACCCGCCGTCCTCGGCGCCCTGCAGGACCCGGTGCGGCTGGAAATGGTGCGACGGCTGAGCAATGCGGGCACCGCCATTCGCTGCGGTGCCCTCTACGAGATGATCAACAAGTCCACCGCCACCCATCACTTCAAGATTCTGCGCGAAGCCGGTGTCATCGAGCGACTGACCATCGACGGACAGACCTGCCAGCGCCTGCGCTCCGAGGACCTCGACAATGCCCTGCCCGGCCTACTGCCCTCGATAGTCGAAGCAGCGAACCGCGCCCACAGCGACTGAGTCAACCCGTGGGCGTCGGCAGCACCGGCGGCGTGAAATGGAACGTCGGAATGGGCGGCGGTGAGAAGTGGAAGGTCGGAACAGTCGGCGGCGATTTCGGGGCGGTCGGCACCGGAGTTCGCTCATCGCTGTGGAAGGGCTGCGTCGCGGTCTGCTGTAAACCCCACCAGATCGCGAGCGCCATCAACGCCGCGACCAACAGCACGCCCCCGACATACGCGTCGAACATCCGCCACCGGTACTCCAGCGCCTGCACCAGCAGAATCTCGAGCAGCAACGTCGTAACCACAATGCCCACGATGGCGACGAACACCCCGAACGCCGCGGGCTGACGAGCCCAATGCCGCAGCGCGGCAAGCATTCCGATGAGCAGCAGCCCGCCAACGACCACGATGATCACGCTCAACAGGGCGAACTCCTCCCCCGCACTGCGATCCGACTCGCCGTCGCGCCGCACGACCCACGCCCCGAACAGCAGCAGATGCGCCAGCGCAGCACCCACCACCCCGACCAGCACCACAATGTACCCGCCGCGCACATCCTCGGCCGACCAGTCCGATCGCAATACCAGCGCACCGATATCGACGACGAAACTCGAGAGCAGCCCGATCACCAACGCCGACAACGCTTCCGGACGCCCTAGCAACCGCTTACGCATATATCCCGGCGGCAGCTGACTACCCAGCTTCCGGAACACGCCGAACCACGCACCGAGGACACCGACGAACAGTGCCGGTGTCAGCACCCGCATGCCACCCGCAGGAATCCACATCGATAGGGAGACCACGGCGGCCGCGAAGAACCACACCCAGGTGGCCAGCCTGATCAGCGCACGCCACATGATTTCGGCGAGCAGCCGACGTGCGCCCGCATTGCCCGGATTCGAGCCGAGCAGTCCACGCAGCGTCGCGACTGCCTTATCCCTGGTCGCGATGTTCTCGAAATCCAGCCGCGCGCGGGTCTGCAGCAGTTCGGCATGCGCCGGGTCCTCGGCGAGACCGGCCTCGACGTGGCGTCGGGCCGCATCCGAATCATGTAGTCGCCGATAGGTTTCCGCCGCGTGGGCGCGTGTGCCCGCATGTGCGGGGGCGAGTTGGGTCGCCCGTTCGAGAGCATCGCGGGCTTCAGCTCGTGGTCTATCGGAGGTCGCCGCATCGGCGACGACTCGCGCGAACACCAGCAGGGCGGCGACATTGTCGGGTGCCAACCGCGTCGCCATGCGGGCATGCCGTTGCGCTTCGTCACGCATGGTGTACGCGTCGTAGGCCAGGGCCGCGGTCAGGTACGCGTCGATGCGTGCCGGATCGGCGGCGATCGCCGCGGTCGCATAGCGCAGCGCCTCGTCGGTCTGATCGAGTCGATAGGCGATGTCGGCCAAGCGTTCCAGTAACACCGGATCGTCCGGTTGCTCGACCAATGCCTCGCCGATGATCCGGCGCGCCTCGTCGAGCCGTCCGAGTTCGACCGCCACCTCGGCACGCCCCAGCGCCGATCCCGTCATATCCACCCCGATCGGATCGGTGGCCGGGCGCGAATCGCACCGGCCACCTTGTTGATCTACCTCAGTCCTCGACCAATCGCCGCACTGCGGCGGGCAAGTCCCGGGTGCGCCGGTACGGTCCGGCTACCGAGGCCGCGAACGGCCGCGCCAGCAGGGTACGGGCGATCGCGGAGACCTCATCGGTGGTCACCGCATCGATGCGCGTCAGCGTCTCCGAGACGCTGCGGTGGTTGCCGTAACTCAATTCGCTGCGCCCGATCCGGTTCATTCGCGATGCCGAATCCTCCAGGCCGAGCACGAGTCCGCCACGCAATGAACCCTTGGCGCGCGCGCATTCCGCGTCGGTAATGCCATTGGCCGCGATCTCTTCCAATACCCCGCGAGCCAACGTCGCCACCTTGCCGAGATTTTCCGGCTGACAGCCGATGTACACCGAAAACGCGCCGGTATCGGCGAAGGTGTCGACGCTGGAATACACCGAGTACGCCAGTCCGCGTTCCTCCCGAATACGTTGGAACAGCCGCGAACTCAGGCCACCGCCGACCACGGTATTGAGCACAGACAGCGGCCAGCGACGCTCCCCCTCGTGCCGCCCGAAGGCGCGCACGCCGAAGGCCAGATGCGCCTGTTCGCTGTCGCGATGGCACCAGTGCAGCTCAGGTGCGCTGTGCGGCCGAAAGCGGCCCTCACGACGGCGGGCAGGCTCAGCGGCCGGGTCGAGCCGGGGCGCGAATGCGCGCTGCACCAATTCCACGGTGTGGTCGTGCTCCACATTGCCCGCGACCGCGACAACCATCCGGTCGGGCCGGTAGCGCCGCAGATGGAAACCGCGCAACTGCGCGGCATTCATCGCCTCGATGGTTTCGATGGAGCCGATCACCGGCCGCCCGATCGGATGATCACCGAAGAGCGCGGACAGAAATGCGTCGCCGACCAGATCCTCCGGATCGTCGTCGCGCATGGCGATCTCCTCGAGCACCACCTGCCGCTCGACGTCCACGTCCTCGGCCCGGCACAGGCCGTTGAGTACGACATCGGAGACCATATCGACGGCCAGCGGCAGATCCTCGTCGAGAACATGGGCGTAGTAGCAGGTCTGCTCCTTCGCGGTGAACGCGTTGAGCTCGCCGCCGACCGCGTCCATCGCCTGCGCGATATCCAGCGCCGACCGCGTCGGAGTCGCCTTGAACAGCAGGTGTTCCAGGAAATGCGCGGCACCCGCGACGGTCGGTCCCTCGTCTCGCGAACCGACCCCCACCCAGACCCCGATCGACGCCGAACGCACGCCGGGCACATGTTCGGTGACCACGCGCAGCCCGCCGGGTAGGACGGTGCGCCGTACCCCCGCGTCGGTGCCCCGCATCTGGTCCATCCGCAGCTCGAGAGACGAACCCCCCTGCTCGCCGCGGAGCAGAGGGGTTGTCGTCTTCTTCTTCGTCACAGAGACAAGTACTACTCGGTCTCCGCCTTGCCCGCATCAACGGATTCGGCGGCCTCCGGCTCGTCGGCGCTCTCGTCGACCGGCACCAGCGAAATCTTGCCGCGGTTGTCGATATCGGCGATCTCCACGCGCAGCTTGTCGCCGACGTTCACCACGTCCTCGACCTTGGCCACGCGCTTGCCGTTGCCCAGCTTGGAGATGTGCACCAGGCCGTCGCGACCGGGCAGCAGCGAGACGAACGCGCCGAAGGCGGTGGTCTTGACGACCGTGCCGAGGAAGCGCTCGCCGACCTTCGGCAGCTGCGGGTTGGCGATGGCGTTGATCTGGTCGATCGCCGCCTGCGCCGCCGGGCCATTTGTCGCACCGACGTAGACCGTGCCGTCGTCCTCGATGGAGATATTGGCGCCGGTCTCCTCGGTGATCTGGTTGATCACCTTGCCCTTCGGGCCGATGACCTCACCGATCTTGTCGACCGGGATCTTGATCGCGGTGACGCGCGGAGCGTAGGGGCTCATCTCGTCCGGGGTGGCGATGGCCTCGGCCATGACCTCCAGGATGGTGGTGCGGGCATCGTGCGCCTGGCTCAGCGCACCCGCCAGCACCTGCGAGGGGATGCCGTCCAACTTGGTGTCCAGCTGCAGCGCGGTGACGAAGTCCGGGGTGCCCGCGACCTTGAAGTCCATGTCGCCGAAGGCATCCTCGGCGCCGAGGATGTCGGTCAGCGCGACGTAGCGGACCTCGTCCTCGCCCTTGTCGTTCTTGATGGTGTCCGACACCAGGCCCATGGCGATACCGGCGACCGGCGCCTTCAGCGGTACACCGGCGTTCAGCAGCGACAGGGTCGAGGCGCAGACCGAACCCATCGAGGTGGAACCGTTGGAGCCCAACGCTTCCGAGACCTGACGGATGGCGTAGGGGAACTCCTCCTGGCTCGGGAGAACCGGGATGAGCGCCCGCTCTGCCAGCGCGCCGTGGCCGATCTCGCGACGCTTCGGCGAACCGACGCGACCGGTCTCACCGGTGGAGAACGGCGGGAAGTTGTAGTGGTGCATGTAGCGCTTGGAGGTCTCCGGGCCGAGCGAGTCGACCTGCTGGGCCATCTTCACCATGTCGAGGGTCGTGACGCCCATGATCTGAGTCTCGCCACGCTCGAACAGCGCCGAGCCGTGGGCGCGCGGGATCACGGCGACCTCGGCGGACAGGGCACGGATATCGGCCAGACCGCGACCGTCGATGCGGAAGCCGTCGGACAGGATGCGCTGGCGCACCAGCTTCTTGGTGACCGAGCGGAATGCCGCGCCCAATTCCTTCTCGCGACCGGAGAAGTCGTCGGCCAGCCGGTCCAGCACGGCGAGCTTGATCTCGTCGATCTTCGCCTCGCGCTCCTGCTTGTCGGCGATGCTCAGCGCCTCGCCCAGCTCACGCTTGGCGGTGCCCTCGACGGCCTCGTAGACATCGGCCTCGTACGGCGGGAAGAGCGGGAACTCCTCGGTCGGCTTGGCAGCCAGCGAGGCCAGATCCTGCTGCGCCTTGCACAGGCGGGCGATGAACGGCTTGGCGGCCTCGAGGCCCTGCGCCACCACCGCCTCGGTCGGCGCCTGCGCACCGCCCCCGACCAGTGCGATGACCTTTTCGGTGGCCTCGGCCTCGACCATCATGATGGCCACGTCACCGGATTCGACAACGCGACCCGCGACGACCATGTCGAAGACCGCGCCCTCGAGCTGCTCGACCGTCGGGAACGCGACCCACTGGCCGTCGATCAGCGCGACGCGCACGCCGCCGACCGGGCCGGAGAACGGCAGGCCCGAGATCTGGGTGGACGCGGAGGCGGCGTTGATGGCCACGACGTCGTACAGGTCGTTCGGGTCCAGGCTCAGCACGGTGACCACCACCTGGATCTCATTGCGCAGGCCGTCCACGAAGGACGGACGCAGCGGACGGTCGATCAGACGGCAGGTCAGGATCGCGTCGGTGGAGGGGCGGCCCTCGCGACGGAAGAACGAACCCGGGATGCGACCCGCGGCGTACATGCGCTCTTCGACATCGACCGTCAGCGGGAAGAAATCGAACTGATCCTTGGGGTGCTTGCCCGCGGTGGTCGCGGACAGCAGCATGGTCTCGTCGTCCAGGTAGGCGACGACCGAACCGGCGGCCTGGCGGGCCAGACGGCCGGTCTCGAAGCGGACGGTGCGGGTTCCGTAGGTGCCGTTATCGATCAGCGCTACGGATTCGAACACACCGGGTTCGACCTCGATGGCCGAAGATGTAGTTGTTTCAGACATTTTTCTGCTCTCAACCTCTCGTCTTCGCTGGATCGAGCGCCGGGTGGGCGCGATCCAGCTCTCGTCAGCCGTACCGGATACGGACGCGCGGCAACCCTCCTGGCTGCGACGCGCACACCCGGCCGAATCCCCTTGGAAACGGCGACGCGGAGGCGGTCATCGATCGAAGCCCGCCGACGACTGCTCGCCTGCCGGGAGGCCACTACCGAAGACCGACGCCACGCGGGCGGGTGCATACGGCTGTGCAATGTTGTCGTGCAAACGGGGACTAAATACCCCTCATACACATATAGCCAACGGGGAAATTGTACTTCTCCCCGTTGGCTACCTGATCGACCGCCTCGGGTATGCAGCGTGTCGAGCGCTCTTCCACGCCCCAACCCGGCCACCACGGAGCGAGTCTTACGAGCGACCGGTTCGCGGCCCGTCTCGCATCCGAGTCGTCGAAGCGCATGCGACGAAGTCGCCAGTCTCGACGGCTCGGACGCGAGACACCAGGGGGCCGCGAACCCGCCGCGGCCACGCGGCCAAAAACAGAGCGCGGCAAATCAAAACACTGTTACCGACGCAGACCCAGGCGCTCGATCAGCGAACGGTAGCGCTGGATGTCCTTGTCGGCGAGGTACTTCGACAGGCGCTTGCGACGACCGATCAGTGCCATCAGGCCGTGGCGGGTGTGGTGGTCGTGCTTGTGCTTCTTCAGGTGCTCGGTGATGTCGGCGATCCGCTTGGACAGCAGCGCGATCTGCGCCTCCGGGGAACCGGTGTCCTTCTCGTGCACGCCGTACTCGGCGAGAATGGCCGACTTCTGCTCGGTGGTCAGCGCCATGGGGCATCCACTCCTATTTCTCAGTTCCGCGCTCGAGGATTCCGGTTACCCGGCCGGGTGCCACCGCGGACCGCAGCAAACCCGAGGTGCCACCTTACCCGACACCCCCACGCCGAACCGAATCCGGTCAGGAGTCGGCGGCGGTGAGGACCTTGCGGGAGTTCTCGACGTCGCGGGCCATAGCCCCGAGGAGTTCGTCGATGGAATCGAATTTGCGCATGCCCCGCAGATGCTCGACGAAATCCACCGCGACGTGCTGGCCGTACAGGTCGGCCTCACTGTCGAGCACATAGGCCTCGACGGTGCGAGCGCGCCCCGAGAAGGTGGGGTTGGTGCCGATCGAAATCGCGGCCATCGCGCGCTGCCCCGGCGTCACGGTGCCGATGGTCGGGCCGGGACCGAGCACGGTGAACCAGCCCGCGTAGACGCCGTCGGCCGGAATCGCGGCGTACATGGGCGGTGCGATATTCGCGGTCGGGAAGCCGAGCTCACGGCCGCGGCCGTCACCGTGCACGACCACGCCCTCGACCCGATGCGGACGGCCGAGCGCCTCGGCGGCCGCGGCCATATCGCCCGCGTCCACGCAGGCGCGGATATAGGTGGAGGAGAAGGTGACAGCGTGCTCGCCGAGCAGTTTCACGCCGTCGACCTCGAAGCCGAAGCGCTCACCGAGTTCGCGCATGGTCTCGATGGTGCCCGCGGCCTTCTTGCCGAAGGTGAAGTTGTCACCGACCACGACCTCGGTCACATGTAGCCGCTCGACCAGCAGATCGTGTACGTAGCGTCCCGGCGTCAGCTTCATGAATTCTTGGGTGAAAGGCATGACGCAGAACACGTCGACGCCGAGCTCCTCGGCCAATTCCGCGCGCCGGGTCAGCGTGGTCAATTGCGCCGGATGCGAGCCGGGGCGTACCACTTCCATCGGGTGCGGATCGAAGGTCATCAACACCGCCGGAACACCCCGCGCGGCAGCGGACTTCACGGCCCTGCTGATCAGCTGCGCATGGCCGCGATGCACACCGTCGAATACGCCGATCGTGAGCACGCACCGCCCCCAGTCCGCGGGTACCTCATCGAGGCTTCGCCATCTCTGCACAGTCCGCAGCCTACGCAAAACGAGGGGCGAACAGTATTCGGACGTGTCAATCCGTACTCCGGCCCGAGCCCAGTGTGTACATGGGGTGAATTGCGGGTTCAGCTGGGTGAGCAGTGTTCAAGTGTCTGAATGTGTGAATCGGGAGTCCAATGCATAAGCTCGAAGATGTGCCCGGTAAACGAGACATCGCAACCCGACGCGAGCTGGCCGACACCGCAGCGCAGCCGACCGAGACCACAGGCCCCCACGGCAGCACCGCGACGATTGCGCCGGAGCTCACCTCGGTCGCCCAGGACTATTTGAAAGTGATCTGGACCGCTCAGGAGTGGTCGCAGGAAAAGGTATCTACGAAACTGCTCGCCGAACGGATCGGCGTCTCGGCCTCCACCGTATCCGAGGCGGTGCGCAAGCTCGCCGATCAGGGCCTTGTCGAACACGCCCGGTACGGATCCATCACCCTCACAGAACACGGGCGTCGGGCGGCCGTCGCCATGGTGCGGCGGCATCGGCTGATCGAGACATTCCTGGTCAACGAACTCGGCTACGGGTGGGATGAGGTACACGACGAGGCCGAGGTGCTCGAGCACGCGGTGTCGGATCTGCTGATGGCCCGCATCGACGCGAAACTCGGGTATCCGGACCGGGATCCACACGGCGATCCCATTCCTTCGGTGGACGGTGCGGTGCCGACGCCGCCCGCTCGCCAGCTCAGCGACTTCCGCGCGGACGAATCCGGCCATGTCGCACGGATTTCCGATGCCGATCCGGATATGCTGCGTTACTTCGATTCGGTCGGCATCGCCCTCGATACGCCGATCGTCGTGGTGGAACGCCGAGACTTCGCGGGCACCATCGCGATTCGCATCGGGGACCGCACCATCGATCTCGGCCGCCCTGCGGCCGAAGCCATCTGGCTCAGCGACTGACGATCGCGTGCCGGTCGTGACGATTCGTTGTCACCACCGCACGCCGCCGCGGCCACCGCGTCCGCGGCAAGAACAAACTCCGATACCCACCTCCCGCATCGTGGGCCTCGGAATCAGCACAGGTCGAGCCCCGTAGAAATTTCGCGCGCCGAATCGGTCAGGGATAGGAAATTCAGCAGCGCACGGAATGCGGACGGCGACCGGAAGCCGTCCGTGTCTGCCGCCGCAAGCAGCGATTCGGCGGGCTCGTCGATCAGTCCAGCACCGACATGGCGGATCAGGGATTCGAGTTCTTCGACCGAGATCTTGCCGTCGCCGTTGATATCGAAGACCGTGCAGGCCGCATCGGCATCGGTGACCTCGATACTGGAGAACCGCACCTGCACCCGCGACGAACTGCGCGATATCTGCGTCGGCGCGCTGGAACCGCTCGGCGCGCGGTCAAAGATTCGACGGACGCACGACCATGACCGAAGCCGCGCGCTTACCGCTCTCCTGCAATAGCGCGATCGCGCGGCCGGACGGGTCGACGGCGGCGTAGACACCGGATACACCGACCGGCTCGAGCCAGCGACCGTTGCGCAGATCGTCGGCCTGCTTGTCATCGATATCGCGGTGCGGGAATGCGGTTCGGATGGCGTCGTCGATATCCAGACTCAATAGCGCGTTTTCGGATTCTGCCAATTCGTCGAGGGTTCTGGCGTGTTCGAGGGTGAACGGGCCGACTCTGGTGCGGCGCAAGGCGGTCAGATGGCCGCCGACGCCCAGTGCGGCGCCCAGATCGCGCGCGAGGGCACGAATGTAGGTGCCGGACGAACATTCGACCACCACATCCAAATCGACGAACTCCGAAATATCCCGGCGGGCCAGGATATCGAAGCGCGAGACGGTGACCGGGCGAGCGGCGAGCTGTACGTCTTCACCGGCCCGGTGCCGGGCGTAGGCGCGTTCGCCGTTCACCTTGATGGCGCTGACCGTGGCAGGCACCTGCTCGATGTCGCCGGTCAATTCCGCAGTGTGCGTGGCGATTTCGGCATCGGTGAGATGGGTCGCCGACGCGGTCGAGAGCACTTCGCCCTCGGCATCGTCGGTGGTGGTGGCCTGGCCGAGTCGAATGGTCGCGGTGTAGGCCTTGGTGGTCAGCGTGAGCAGTCCGAGCAGTTTGGTGGCGCGTTCGACGCCGAGCACCAGCACGCCGGTGGCCATCGGATCGAGCGTCCCGGCATGGCCGATCTTCTTGGTGCGCAATAGTTTTCGACATTTCGCGACGACGTCGTGGCTGGTCCAGCCGCCGTCCTTGTCGACGATCACCAGACCGCCGAGTGCGTCGATCCGGATGTCGGCCATCAGTCGTGCACGATCGCGGTCAGGATGAGTCCGTCGCCGATCATCCAGCGGCCGTCGAAGGAAATCAGCGGCGCGCCACCATCGGTGACCTGTCCCGGCACCAAAATCTGGCTGTGGAACGTACCCGAACCCGCGCCATCGGAACTCTCATCAATGGTGAAGGTGATGTGGGCGTCCTCGAAGCCGAGCCAGCGTGCGGTCAATGGCCACCATGCCTTGTAGGTGGCTTCCTTAGCGCAGAACAGCAAGCGGTCCAGGTGCAGTCCGGAACCGTCGACCCGCGCCAACCAGTCCCGCTCGGGAGGCAGGCTCACCGAATCCAGCACGCCCTCGGGGAGCGTGCCGTGTGGTTCGGCGTCGATGCCGATCGAGCGGAACCGCAGTTTGTGCCCCAAGGCCGCCGCCCGGTAGCCGTCACAGTGCGTCAGGCTGCCGACAATGCCGCGCGGCCACACCGGTGCCCCCCGCTCGCCCTTGCCGATCGCGACCGGAGCCTCACCCAGTTCCACCAGCGCCAGCCGGGCGCAGTGCCGAGCACCGATGAAGTCCCGGCGGCGCTTTTCCACCGACTTCTCGATGAGGTGCGCCTCGGCCGGATGCGGCTGCAGATCCTCGGGATACTCCAGGAGCTCCGCCGAAGCCACACCAGCGGGAAGAATTTTCTCGATCAGCTCCTCCGCCTCCCCGAACCTTCAGGCCAGACTCGTCTGCCACGCGAGCAGCGTCGGCGTCCGGCGGTCAGGGGCCGGGCAAGTTTGCCCGTACCCGACGAGTTACCCATGTACCCACCAAATCAGTAGTTGCGTGGCGAATCAAATTTGCCGCCGCGATGCCGGACAGCGGTCAAACGCCGCGGCGACGCTCGGCTTTTGCGCGCATCTCGGCGGCTGCGGCCTCCATCTCGGGTGTCACCTTGAAGTGGCCGCCCCATTTGTTCAGCGCACCCGGCGGGTAGTCCGGGGTCGGGAGGATTTGGCGCAGCAACTGGTCGGGCAGTCCGCGACGCTGCCATTCCCGCGGATAGCCGAGCGACACCTCTTCGAAGCGCACGCTGTCGTAGTAGGAAGTGCGCGGGATGTGCAGGTGGCCGTAGACCGAGCAGACCACGTTGTAGCTGGTGTGCCAGTCGGCGGTCAGATCGGTGCCGCACCAGAGCGCGAATTCCGGGTACCACAGCACTTCGGTGGGCTGGCGGACCAGCGGGAAGTGATTGATCAGCACGATCGGTGTCTCGGGTGGCAGCGCGTCCAGTTTCCGCTTGGTGACCTGCACTCGGGCGTGACACCAAGCATCACGGGTCAGATACGGATCCGGCGACAGCAGGAATTCGTCGGTGGCCACCACATTGCGTTCCCGGGCCAGGGCGAGGCCCTCGGCCTTCGTCTTGGTGCCCTTCGGCAGGAACGAGTAGTCGTACAGCAGGAACATCGGAACCAGCGTCACCTGACCGCCGTGCTGTTCGGACCCCGCGCCAGTCCACACCGGGAACGGATCCTCCGGTGTGATGACATCGAGGTCCCGGCAGATCGACACCAGGTAGTCGTAGCGCGCGACACCGTGCATCTGCACCGGATCCTTCGCCGTGGTCCACAATTCGTGGTTGCCCGGCACCCAGATCACCTTGGCGAAGCGGCCGCGCAGCAGCTCCAGTGCCCAGCGGATATCGTCGGACTTCTCCCCGACGTCCCCGGCCACGATGAGCCAGTCCTCGGGCGAATCCGCCCGAATCTGCTCGACGACCGGACGATTCCCCTGGTGCCCGACGTGAATGTCGCTCACCGCCATCAACTTGGGTATCACCACACCTACATTGGCATATCCGCGGGAATTGCCGCCGTTCGGCTCGATGATCATGGGCGATACCGGTTCTCGATCGCGATCACCCGAGCCAGCGCAACCGTGCGGTCGGCGCGAAACCCGCTGCGACCGTGAGCATTCCGTTCGTTTCGCGGCGGCAGGATGCGATGGCGATATGACATGGTCGCGGGATATCGGGCGGGATGCGGACGCCGCCGTCGATTTCGTAGCGCATATTGGTGACCTTCCAGGAGCGAGCCTCGGGGTCGTTCGGGGTGGTCGGCGGTTGGTCGGATCGCACGACAGCCATGACTTCGGTAACCCCGATAGGCCAGGTGAAGACCAGTAGCCCCGCCTGTTCGGCCAGTCCGGTCACGGTCGGAATGCCACCCGGCGACGGATCGTCCCGCGCTTGTTCCTGTCCGTCTTGTGATTTCGCGACCCGCCCGGTATCGGAACGGGTGATCTCGGAGTATCTGCCCGCGACAGCGGCGGCCACCGCGTACACCGGCTGCCCGGCGGCGGGTGCGCCACCGTCTTCGAGTTCGGTCGCCTGTGTGCGGCCGACCACGCGCCAGGATCCGTCCGGCTGCAACCTGGTCACCCGGTAGGCGACGTTTTCCGTCGATATCGGCGACCACGCCACGAGCACCGACCCATTCGCCAATCTGGTGGCCTCGACGCGCTGCGGGGCCTCGATCGGCGACTCCGCGAGCACGGCGGCCGCACCGGCGTGATCAGCGCATATCTCGACCGCGGCGAGCAGCCCGCGCATCCTGGCATCGGCCCGTCCGGCTTGTGCCTCGGCGACGAGCCGGTCCGCCTCGGCAATGGCCGCTCGAGCCTCGGCGAGCAGCTGGTCGATACTCGGCACCTGATTCGGTGGCAGCAGATCGGATGCGGTGCGGCGCACCTGTTCCAGATGCGGCAGCGCCTCGACATACCGCTTTGCCGCACACGCGACCGTGGCATCACGCCAGTGGGCCTGTGCCTCGTTCAGCACCCGTTCGACCTCATCGGATACCGAACGGATCGGAGTGACCCCTTCCCCGTCGGGCCCGACCAGCCGGTGCGCCTCCTCGACATGCCGTGCGGCTTCCTGTGGGCGACCCCCGCGCAGCGCCGCCCGGGCGGCCTTGAGCGATGGTTCCCAACGTCTCGGTGCGGGCGGTTGCGATATGGATCGCGGTGACGCGGTTGTCGTCGGCGAATTGGCTACTCGCGCACCGAGTTCCGCAGCGATCTCGGTGAGCACCCGGGTGGCGTCGGCCCGATCGAGGCCCAACCGCATCGCCTCGTCGAGGAGATAATGGAAGTCGTCGCCGACGAGTTCGTCCTCTACCAGCACCGCCGCCCTGACCTTGGGCCGCAATTCCTTGGCGACATCCTCGGCCACCGTCCGCAGATATTCCCGCAGCGGCGCGTCACCCGATTCGAGCACATCGTGGATGTGAATCAGCAACTCGTCCAACACAACTCGGATGCGACCGGGCGGCAGCTCCCGCGACCGCGCGCGCAATGCCTCGGCGCGCAGTCGAATCTCCTGGGTCTGACCGGCCTTCGCCGGATCCACTCGGAGCAGCGCGAACAACGTCGGCGTCGGTTCACCGTCGATGAGCCGTTCCCATTCGCTGAGCAACTGCCGAATCTGCTGTCTGCGTTGGTCGGTGAGCACACCGGCGGGCGCGGGGGCGTTCTCGATAACGCGATGCCTGTGCAATCGCGTCGCGACCTCGGCGGCACTGAGCCCGCCCATCGCACCGATCTCCTCCAGCCCGGGGACCTTCCCGGCCGGAACCCCGCCGTGACGCTGCACCAATCGCGAGATCGCCGCGTCGAGCATCTCGTAGCGGTCCACATCCCGACGCTCGCGCATCTCCCGGATTCGCGCCGCTTCCGCCCGGCGGAGCGCCGAATCCAGCAGTACGCGAGACAGCTTGGGGTGCGCGTCGACCAGCAGCCCCACCAGCACCCGGTATTTCGGATGGTCGCGCTGGCGCTGCCAGAAACCCCAGACCTCCGCCACCCGAGCGGCGATCTCGACATCGCTCAACGACTCCGCCTCCTCCAGCGGAATGTCGTAGAGCTCGAACGGATCCGACTCCTCGAGCCCGCCGCGGGACTCGACTGCGGCGAGCACCCGCTTGCGGTAGTCGTTCGGATCGAACGCCTGCATGGTCACGGCTCAGCTGTCGCGGCGGCGGGTGCGCTGGACCTGATCGAGTTCGCGCGCCACATCTGCTTGCGACAGGGTCGCACCGGTCTGCGCGGTCAGCACCAACGGAATGTCGGCGTCGACGTGATGGCAGGTGACGCGCAGGACGCCGTCGAAGCCCATCTCGAAGGTCACCCGTACCTCGCTCCCCTCGGGATAGCCCGCGGGGATGCCGCGAATGCGTCCTTCCACCAGCACCTTCGTATCCTCGGGGCGCGCCGATGCCGCCTGGCCCTGCTGTTCCACGATGGTCAGCGCGATTTCGTCCTGATCGGCCCGCACAGTGCCGAAGGAACGACGCACCTTCACCGGCAGCGTCGAATTGCGATGCACCAACCAGGTCGCCGCCAGCCCGTACTGATAGTCGAGCGCGAGCACACCGAATCCGCGCGAAACAACGGTATCGACCTGGATTTCGAGCATCCGGCGCACCAGCCCCACCGGTTGTCCGAAGGAGGCGGCGACGCGGGCGATCGATCGGTCCAGATCGGCCGGTGCGGCGTCCTCGATATTCGCGCCGTCGCGCAGTCGGCCGCGCGTGGTGAGGTCGGCGAGAACGAGGCGTTCCATTTCCAGCTTTTCGCCGTAGAGCGCCGCGCCGCGCGCCACCGAGAGGTCAGGATCACGCAGTTCACCTGCGAGCCCGAATTCCTTGCGCAGCTCGCGCTCGACCATCGGCATGCGTGAAGAGCCGCCGACGAGCAGCAGACGGTCGACGGATGCGACACCGCGCTTGCTCGCCGCAGTCAGGCAATCGCGGGTCAGGTCGATAGTGCGGCGCATGAGCGAGGCGGTCATCGCGTCGACTTCGGCGCGCGTCAGCGGGATCACCGCGCGGGCGCCGTCGTGCGCGATCACCACATCGGTGCGCTCGGCATCGGTCAGCTCGCGTTTGGCGCGTTCGGCGGCCAGTACCAGCATCTGCGAACCCGCCGAATCGTCCAGCGGGTCTTCGGCATCCGGATTCGCCTCGCAGAACTTCTGCGAAAGGTACAGCGCGATGCGCTCATCCCAGTCGGCGCCGCCGAGTTGGTGATCGCCCTCGACCGCGAGCACCGAAATGCGGCGGTCGGCGAGTTCGATGACCGTCGCGTCGAACGTGCCGCCGCCCAGGTCGTAGACGAGGACCGTCTCGCGCGGGCCCGGCTTGCCGACGTCGGTGCTGAATTCCCGGTGCCCTCCGTGGCCCCGCCCGTCACCCTCCGCCACCCTCGACGGGCCGCCTTCGGCCGACTGTGCGTGTCCGGGCGCTCCCGGCTCCGGGCCCGTCGCTCGCACCGCGGGGTTGCCATCGAGTCGGCCGAAACCGTAGGACAATGCCGCGGCGATCGGCTCGGAGAGTACGCCCGCCACATCGAAGCCCGCATACGTGCCCGCCTGAATGGTCGCGCGCCGCTCCTCGTCACCGAAGTAGGCGGGCACGGTGATGACCGCGCGCTGCACCGGTTCGCCACCGCCGAACTCGACATCTGCGGCAAGGCTTTTCAGGATCAGCGCCGAAACCGCGGGCGCGGACCAGGTTTGCCCGTGCGCGGCGAAACGCCAATCCGTATCGCCCATCCGTCGCTTCACCAGCGCGCACACATGCTCCGGATCGAGCCTGGCCTGCCGCCGCGCACCCTCGCCCACCAGATGATCGAATGCCGACGCGAACAAAACGACCGAAGGCACGGTCGCCTCGCCGTTCAAACCGATCATGACTTCGGGCCGACCATCGGCGTCTATCCGCGCGATCGCCGAATTCGTCGTACCAAGGTCGATGCCGTAGACCCCCATGAGACGCGATGGTAGCAGCCACATCCGACACCAGCCCAGTTCCCGACAGTGGATCCCGATGCCGCCCAAAACAATCGCGGCACCCCGGCGAACTCGCGTTAAAGTGCGAACATGACCGACCCCGCCGCGCCGGCCCCCGAGAACCCAGCCACCCCCGCCGCGCCGCAGGTAGAGGCCCCGACCGCAGCGCAGGTCAGCCACCCCGACAGCCCGCTCACGCCGCCGCTCGAAAACCTCACCAACTCAACCGCACCGCAGACCGGTCACCCCGCCGAATCCCGCACTCCGTGGGCCGAGACCTACCCGGCGACACCACCGTCCGGTCACCGCACCGACCCAGCCGCAGCACCGGCCGAGACCCCCACCGACCTCGTACCACGGGCCGGTCACACCGCCGATCCCCTTACGCCACAAGTCGAGGCCCTGAGCGCGCCGCAGACCGATTTCCCTGTCAACTCCCTCACACCACAGCTCGAATCCACCGACTCACTCGCCCACCTGGCGGAACGCATCGAAGACCTCACCCGAGTAGTCGCCCGCCAAGCCACCACCATCGACCGCTTGGCCGTCGAAGCCAAGGCCCGCGACCGCGCAGGCGCCGACCTTCCGCTCGTCCTGGAACTCTTCGCCATCCACACCGACACCGCCGCCTGCGCCGCCACCGCCGAATCCCCGCGCGAGCGAACAGCATTCGAAGCTGTCGCCACCCGCATCGAACGCCTCATCATCGGCCGCGGCGGCACACTCGTCACCCCGCGCCCCGATGACGCCTTCGACTCGCTCACCATGGAAGCAGCGGATGTCGCGAAGACAGACGATCCCGCATTGGACCGCACGGTGGAATCGGTCGTCCGAACCGGGCTGATGGTCTCCGGCCGCTCGGTGCGTCCGGCAGGAGTGGTCGTCCGCCGACACCACTGACACCCGCCACCCGCCGCAAACAAGTTCGTCCGGCAGGGTCCTCACCCGCCGCACACGAACTCACTCGGCAGGTGAGTGTCCGCCGACACCACCGACGATCCATTGCCGCAAACAAGTTCGTCGAGCAGGAATGGTCGTTCGCCGACACGACTCAAAACCTGCTAGCCGCCAGGCACGTTCGCTCGGCGAAAACATGTGCGCGACGCGAAACCGTGGTGCACCGGGCTACGCACTCACACGCGGGATCTCCGTACCGATTTGCGCCCAGCGGCCGGATTCTGCACGCCAGACCACGGCGACCAGACGTAGCAGCATGAAGGCTACGAGGCCGGTCCAGATGCCTGCTATGCCCCAGTTGAAGATGAGGGAGAGCCAGATGGCGGGGAGGAAACCGAGGAGAGCGGCGCCGAGGGTGGTGTTGCGGAGGTAGGCGGCGTCGCCCGCGCCGAGCAGGACGCCGTCGAGGGCGAAGACGATGCCCGCGATCGGGATGATGGCGACGAAGAACCACCAGGCGACGTGGGTGCGGTCGAGGACGGCCGGATCGTCGGTGAAGAGTTCGGGGATGACCGTCGCACCTGCCGCGAAGGCCACCGCGAGGACCAGCGCGAATCCGCCCGACCAGCGGGTGATGCGGCGCGACAGTCCGCGCGCTCCGGTGGCATCGCCCGCGCCGAGTGCCGCACCGACCAGGGTTTGCGCGGCGATGGCGAGCGAATCCAGGGTCAGGGCAAGGAAATTCCAGAGCTGCAGGACCAGTTGGTGGGCGGCCACCGATGCCGCGCCGAATCGGGAGGCGACGGCCGCCGCCGACACGAAGCTGGCTTGGAATGCGAGACTGCGAGCGATCAGATCCCGACCGAGTACCAGCTGTGCCCGCATCACCGACCAGTGCGGCGCCAGCGGAACACGTGCGCGCACCAGCGCGGTCAGGAACAGCCCGGCCGTCACGGACTGGCCCGCCGCGTTCGCGACCGCCGAACCCGCCAACTCCAGCCGCGGCGCACCCAGCAACCCGTGCACCAGCGCCGGGCACAGCACCCCCGAAACCAGCAGTCCCGCAACAACGAACAGCAGTGGCCTGCGCGTTTCCTGCACCCCGCGCAACCACCCGTTACCCGCCATCGCGATCAGAATCAGCGGCACCCCGAACAACGCGATCCGCACCCAGACCAACGCCTCCCCGGCAATGTCCCCACCACCGGCGATCACATTCGTCAGCGGAACCGCAATCGCCTGCCCCACAACAAGAACCAGCGTCCCGACGATCACGGCGACCCAGGTCGCCTGCACCCCTTCCCCGATCGCACCGCGCTCATCCCCCGCGCCATGCCGCCGCGCCGCCCGCGCCGTGGTCCCATACGAGAGGAAAGTCAGCTGCGAACTGACCTGCGCCAGAATCAATCCGCCGACCGCAAGCCCGGCCAATGCCAACGCCCCCAGCCGCCCCACCACAGCCAGGTCGAAGAGCAGATAGATGGGCTCGGCCACCAGCACACCCAAGGTCGGCAAGGCGAGTCCGAGAATCCGTCGCGGCCCCGCCACGCCGATCGGATCGGACGCGACCCCGCTGACTTCCGAACTCACCCGAGTTCGGCCAACAGCGCCGCGACGACCGATTCGGACGTGCCATTAGTGGTGTATCCGGCCGCGAACCGATGTCCTCCACCGCCCAAAGACGTCGCGACAGTGGCCACATCGACACCATCCTGCGCCCCCGGCGCACTGTCGCGCGACCGCAGCGACACCGTCCACCGATCCGGAATCGTGCGCGATTCCTTGAACACCGCGGCAACCCCGGCCTCGGAGGTGGTGCGGACGATATCGACCACACTCTCCACCTCTTCCGAGCGCACACCATCGACATCCTCGCGCCGCACAATGGCGTACACCAGACCGGTCCCACCACCGGCCTGCGGCTCCAACCGAGCCGAGCCGAGCACCCGCGACAGCATCGGCAACCAGCCGAACGGATGCGTGTCCATCAGCGATCGCGTGATCTCGGCACCGTCGATGCCGGTGGCCAGTAGCCGCTCTGCCAGGTGATGGGTGCCGGGGCGCACCCAGCGGAAGGATCCGGTATCGGTGACCAGTCCGGCGTAAAGGCAATGTGCCACTTCGGCATCGATCGGCTCCCGCCAGGAATCGAGCAGTCGCGCGATCAGACTCGTCGTCGATTCCGCACTCACATCGATCACATTGATCGTCCCGAACCGGGTGTTGGACCGGTGATGGTCGAACACCAAAGTCGTTCGGGCCCCGGCCAATCGATCGGCCAGCGCACCCAGCCGACCGGCGCTGCCGCAGTCCACGGAAACCAGCAGATCCACCTCGGCGGGCACATCGGCGGGCGGCACCAGATGCTGCACACCGGGCAGCGTCCGCATCGTTGCGGGCAGTTCAGCGGGCTCGGCGAACGATACCCACACCGGTACACCGCGCCGATGCAATACCAACGCCAGAGCGAGCCCACTGCCGATGGTGTCGGCATCGGGCTGCACATGACACAGGATGGTGACCGAACGCGCCGCGTTCAATGCGGCAAGGGCCGGTCCGAAATCGACCGCATCGACAGCGACCCCCCTACCCGGGTCGACGGGCATCGTCGTCATGGTCTACCACTCGTCACTCGTCGGATTCGCGTTCGACCTTGTACGGGTCGGCCTCGCCGGCATGGGTGGCGGTGGCCGCCACCTTCGCGACCGCGTCATCGGCGGCCCGCGCCCTGGCCAGCAGCTCTTCCATGTCCCGTGCCGCGTCGGGCACCTTGTCGAGCACGAACGCCAGCGTCGGGGTGAACTTCACGCCGGTGCCCGCGCCCACCTTCGAGCGCAGCACACCCTTCGCCTTCTCCAGACCGGCGGCCGCGGCCGCGTAATCCGGTTCCACGTCGAGGGTTTCGCCCATCACCGTGTAGTACACCGTCGCCTCGCGCAGATCGCCGGTGACCTTCGCATCGGTCACGGTCACGAAATTCAGACGCGGATCCTTCACCTCGTATTCGATCGCGGTCGCCACGATCGCGGAAATCCGCTTGGCGAGTCGGCGTGCCCTGGCTTGATCCACCATGGCTGAACCCTCCTCACTTGCTGTGTTCATTTTGCGGCGGGACCGGGGCCCTGCGTGGTTACGCAAGCTACCGCCTCCGGGCCCGTCGTTCCCGCCGCAGATCAGTCTTCGGGTCCGAAGATCCTGCGGCGCACTGCCAGCAACTCTAACTCCGGACGAGCCGCGACGTGACGCTCACATTTGTCGAGTACCTCGGTCAGGTGTTCCATACCGGAACTGACCATGGCGACTCCGAGCAGTGAGCGACGGTGGCGGTCTTGTTCCCCACCCTCGGCGGCACTTACGCCGAAACGCTGCAATTCGGCCAGCACGGGCCGGATCACCGAACGCTTCTGCTTCAGCGAGTGCACATCTCCGAGCAGGATGTCGAACTCCAGTGCACCCAGGTACACCCAAGCCTCCTGTATCGGCGCCTACGAAAAGATCGTCTCGGTGGTCCGGTCCAGCGTTGACGGGCCGGACCACCGACGAACAAATCAGTCGCGCGGCTTCTCGCGCAGCTCGTAGGCCTCGATCACGTCGCCTTCCTTGATGTCGTTGTAGGTCAACGTCATACCGCATTCGAAGCCCTCGCGGACCTCGGTGACGTCATCCTTTTCCCGCCGCAAGGTGGAGATCGTGACCGTCTCCACGACCACCATATTGTCGCGGAGCAGGCGCGCCTTGGCGTTGCGCTTGACCGAACCCGAGGTGACCATGCAACCGGCGATATTGCCGATCTTCGACGAACGGAAGATCGCGCGGATCTCCGCCCGGCCCAGCTCGACCTCTTCGTAGATCGGCTTGAGCATGCCCTTGAGGGCCTTCTCGATTTCGTCGATGGCCTGGTAGATCACCGAGTAGTACCGGATGTCCACACCTTCGCGGTTCGCCAGCTCGGTCGCCTTGCCCTCGGCCCGGACGTTGAACCCGATGATGATCGCGTTCGACGCCGATGCCAGGTTGACGTTGGTCTCGGTGACGCCACCGACACCGCGGTCGATGACCCGCAGGCGCACCTCGTCGTCGATCTCGATACCGAGCAGCGCCTCCTCGAGGGCCTCGACGGTACCGGAGTTGTCGCCCTTGAGGATCAGGTTGAGCTCCGAAGTCTCCTTCAGCGCGGCATCCAGATCTTCCAGGCTGATCCGCTTGCGGCTGCGCGCGGCCAGTGCGTTGCGCTTGCGCGCATTGCGACGGTCGGCGATCTGGCGAGCGATCCGGTCCTCGTCGACGACGAGCAGGTTGTCACCGGCGCCCGGCACCGACGTGAAGCCGATGACCTGGACCGGCCGCGACGGCAGCGCCGCGACGACATCGTCGCCGTGCTCGTCGACCATGCGGCGGACGCGACCGTAGGCGTCGCCCGCCACGATCGAATCACCGACGCGCAGCGTGCCGCGCTGGATGAGCACGGTCGCCACCGGGCCTCGGCCGCGGTCGAGATGCGCCTCGATGGCGACACCCTGTGCGTCCATGTCCGGGTTTGCTCGCAGATCCAGCGCCGCGTCCGCGGTCAGCAGGACCGCCTCGAGCAGTTGCTCGATATTGGTCCCCTGCTTGGCGGAGATGTCGACGAACATGGTGTCGCCACCGTATTCCTCGGCAACCAGGTTGTATTCGGTCAGCTGCTGCCGGATCTTGTCCGGGTTCGCGCCTTCCTTGTCGATCTTGTTGACCGCGACCACGATCGGCACATCGGCCGCCTGCGCGTGGTTGATGGCCTCCACCGTCTGCGGCATGACGCCGTCGTCGGCGGCGACCACCAGGATCGCGATATCGGTGGCCTTGGCACCACGGGCACGCATGGCGGTGAATGCCTCGTGACCCGGGGTGTCGATGAAGGTGATGAGCCGGTCGTTATCGCCCAGATGGGTGAGCACCTGGTAGGCGCCGATGTGCTGGGTGATGCCACCGGCCTCGCCCTCACGGACGTTGGCCTTACGGATCGTGTCGAGCAGTCGGGTTTTACCGTGGTCGACGTGACCCATCACGGTCACCACCGGCGGACGCTGTTCGAGGTCTTCCTCGCCGCCCGCGTCCTCACCGTAGGTCAGGTCGAAGGATTCCAGCAGCTCGCGGTCCTCGTCCTCGGGGCTGACCACGTGCACGACGTAGTTCATCTCGCTGCCGAGCAGCTCGAGGGTCTCGTCGTTCACCGACTGGGTCGCGGTGACCATTTCACCGAGGTTGAACAGGGCTTGCACCAAGGCGGCCGGGTTCGCATCGATCTTCTCCGCGAAGTCCGACAGCGAAGCGCCGCGGGCGAGACGGATGATCTCGCCGTTACCGCGCGGCAGCCGCACGCCACCGATGGCGGGAGCTTGCATGCTTTCGTACTCGGCGCGCTTCGCCCGCTTCGACTTACGGCCACGACGCGGGGCGCCACCGGGACGACCGAACGCACCGGCCGCACCACCACGGCCACCGGGACCACCTGGACGACCGCCGCCACCGCCACCGGGACGACCACGGAAACCACCGGCCGCGGGAGCACCGGCACCTGCACCGGGCGCACCCGTGCCACCACCGCCGCCACCACCGCCGCCGCGGTAGCCACCGCCACCGCCGCCACCACCGGGACGACCGCCGCCACCACCCGGGCCACCACCCGGACGACCCGGACGACCTGCACCGGCGCCACCGCCCGGACCCGGACGGGCCGAACGCGCGGGCATGGCACCCGGATTCGGGCGCGGCGGCATCGAGCCGGGGCTCGGACGCGGCCCACCGGGACGCGGCCCACCCTGACCGGGAGACGGACGCCGCTCGCCCTGGGTACCACCCGGACGGGGACCGCTCTGGGCCGGACCCGGACGCGGTCCCTGGCCGGGACCCGGGCGAGGTCCACCCTGGCTGGGGGCCGGACGCGGCGCGGGACGCTCACGATCGGGCGCCGACGAGAAGGGGTTGTTGCCGACGCGCGGAGTTTTCGGCCCCGGCTTGGGGCCGGCTCCCGGACCACCGGGACGCGGACCACCGTGTGCCGGAGCACCGGGACGCTGCTGCTGACCGGGACGTGCGCCACCCGGAGTCGGGCGAGGGCCGCTCTGCGCCGGAGTGCTCGGCGCCGAGGAGGCCTTCGCGGCCGGAGCCGCCGGGGTCTCCCGGACCGGAGCGGTCTCCCTGGCGGCGGGCTTGGCCGGACCGGGACGTGCGGCCGGACCGGGACGCACAGCGTCGGACGGACGCGCGGCCGGAGCCGCCGTCTCACGGGCGGCCGGAGCCGCCGGGGTCGCTGCCTGCGCGGGCGCGGGAGCCGGGTTACGTGGGCCCGGACGCGGACCGCCACCTGCGGCGGGCTTCGCGGACGGGGTGCTCGACGCGGGACCGGGTCGGGCCCCGGACTTCGCTGTGCCGTTGGTCGGCGCGGACTTCCCCGCCACCGACTCGCGCAGTCGACGCGCGACGGGTGCTTCCACCGTCGAGGACGCCGACTTCACGAACTCGCCCTGCTCCTTGAGCCTTGCGAGTAGTTCCTTGCTCGTGACACCGAGTTCTTTGGCCAACTCGTGCACGCGGGCCTTGCCTGCCACTGCTCTCCTCACTGAGAGGTCGAGCAGTGCCTCCGCCTAGGGGTGGCGGGCCCGCACGACCTCGGGTTATCTCCGATGGACGTTCATCGTTGGTGCTTCACGGTGTGCTCATGAGTGCTCGTGCCTGTTCTCGAGGTACTTCTCCAGGGCTGAGATATCCAGTTTTCCGGACACTCGTAGTGCTCTGCCGAATGCTCGGCGTCGTTCTGCGGTGCGCAAACAAACCGAAACGGGGTGCAGCCAGGCACCCCGTCCGGGAAGTCTGCGCCGCGGGTCGGGAACTATCGCAACAACCTCGGAACCGTCACCGGTTTCACAGTCCTGCGCCACGATCCGCAACAAATCGTCGGCCAACTCGCGCTTTCGGCATCCGATGCACGTTCGCATCGGAGCCGCTCGACGTCGGTGCGTCGGGGTCAGCTCGGTGATGCGTTCGGGCAAAGAAACCGAAGGCTCGCGTTGAACCTGAGACCACTCTACCGCTGTCCCGCTCGGAACACCGAACCCCGCCCCTTCGGAAGTTACGAACATGTCATCCGGCGGGCTCGATTCGCGGGAATCGATCAACTCCGATGCGCCTCCGTCCGCACACTGCCGCTGCCCGCATCCGGGGTGGCGTCGCTGCGGATATCGATCCGCCAACCGGTCAGACGGGCCGCCAACCTGGCGTTCTGCCCTTCCTTGCCGATGGCGAGCGAGAGCTGGAAGTCGGGGACGACCACGCGGGCGGCGCGGGCCTCGGGGTCGACGATCGTGACCGAGACAACTTTCGACGGCGACAGCGCATTCCCGACGAAGGTCGCCGGATCATCGGCGTAGTCGATGATGTCGATCTTCTCCCCCGCCAGTTCGCTCATCACGTTGCGCACACGCTGACCCATCGGACCGATGCACGCGCCCTTGGCATTGACGCCGGGCACGGTGGTGCGCACCGCGATCTTGGAGCGGTGTCCGGCCTCGCGGGCGACCGCGACGATCTCCACCGAACCGTCGGCGATCTCGGGCACCTCGAGCGCGAACAGTCGGCGCACCAGGTTCGGATGGGTGCGCGAAAGGGTGATCTGCGGGCCGCGCGGGCCGCGGGAGACACCGACGACGTAGCACTTGATCCGGTCGCCGTGCTCATAGCTCTCGCCGGGCACCTGCTCGGCCGGCGGGATCAGTCCCTCGGTGCCGTGCAGTTCGCTGCCGATCCGCACCACGACGGTGCCGCGGGCATTGGCGCGGGCATCGCGCTGCACCACGCCGCCGACGATGTCGCCCTCATGGGTCGAGAATTCGCCGAAGGACTTCTCGTTCTCGGCATCGCGCAGCCGCTGCAGCACCACCTGGCGCGCGGTGGTCGCCGCGATCCGACCGAAACCCTCTGGTGTGTCGTCCCATTCGGAGATCACATTGCCGTCGGCGTCGAGTTCGCGCGCCATCACCCGGACCACGCCGGTCTTCTGGTTGATATCGATGCGCGCGTTGAGCTGGTGGCCCTCGGTGTGGCGGTAGGCCGTGAGCAGTGCCGACTCGATCGCGGAGATCACGGTCTCGATCGAGATCCCTTTATCGGCGACAATCGCGCGCAGGGCTTCGATTTCGATGTTCATTCCACGATCCCTTCGGTCGGCGAATCGGACGCTGTGTTGTTTCGAGCGACCTGCAAGCGGTCGCCGGCGGCTACAGATCCTGTCGGTTCATTCGGTACATCGGTTGTTCCTCGGACATCGGCGGTGGGGTCCACCGCTTCCTCTTGCCCCGGCCGCGGACGGCCGGGCGCGACTCCGCCCGCGAGTTCCAGTTCCCGCGCGCCGGGCGGGTTGAATTCCACCTGGACGACGGCCTCGGCGATGTCGGCCAGCGGAATCGTCACTCGGTGTGGCTTGTTCTTCCCGCCGAGCACCAGCGCCACCGTGTCATCGGTGAGAACACCGACCCTGGCCTCGAACTTGTCCGATGACTTCGGATCCGGCGACGCCGCGCCGGTGCGTAGCTTGATCCGTACCTTGCGTCCTTGGGCGCGGCGCCAGTGGCGGTCGGCGGTGAGCGGGCGGTCGATGCCGGGGCTGGTCACCTCGAGCAGATAGGGCGTCTCGCCGAAATCGCCCGCATTGTCGAGGGCCTCGGAGAGTTCCGCACTGAGTCCGGCAATGGCATCGAGATCGGAAGCGGTATCGCTGTCGACGATGACCTGCACCCGAGCCTGGGCATCCACATGCTTGCCCGCCGTCGAGATCTCGACCCCCTCGAGGTCGAATCCTCGGCGCTCGACGAGCCCAGCAACGAGCTGGCTCACCCTTTCCTCGGTCGGCATGGGCATGTGGGGCGGCTCCTGGTTCAGTTGTCAGACGGCTGATCTTTTCGAGCGACCTGCAAGCAGTAGCTAGCTGGCCCTTTCGAGCGACCTGCAAGCAGTCGCTACGGAAAAATTTCTCTACCGGAGATCTAGCGTAACGCGCCTCGAGAGTGTAATGGACCAGCGGCCTCGAGCAAGTTTCCTGGCCACGCGGTTGCAATGCCGCGCGCCGGGCCTCGCACCGACCGCACGGTCGACGCTCGGTCGGCCGTACCGCGCGAATCTGGCACGATGGTGCCGTGCCAATCCGCCTCCCCGCCCCGCCGCGCGCCGGGTGCATTTCCGGCATCCCCGTCGACCGGCATCAAGCCCAGCACAGCAGCGCCGGTGTCGGGCGCATCGGCATCGTCGACCGCCGCACCGCGTTGCGGCTGGCCGGCGGCACGACCGTGGGCGTGCTAGCCGTCGGCGCGGTGGCCGGATGTGCGGATAAGACGGTGTATCAGCCCGATCCACTTGCCGCACAAGAGAACCTGGCGCGCGCCGACGCAGCGGCCGCGACGGCGGCGATCGCTGCGACGCCGCAGCGGCATGCCGCATTGACCGCGATCGCGGACGAACGCACCGCACACGCGGATGCGCTGCGTGCCGAAATCAACCGTGTGATCGGCGTTTACGGTGACGGCACCACTCCGACGCACCGTACCCGCGAAGTCTCCCCGCCCCCTTCCGGTACTTCCCCCGCGGCATCGGGCGGCGGATCCGGATCACCCACCACACCGCCGAGCATCGACGAGTTGCGCACTCGGCTGGCCAAGTCGCAGCAGTCCGCGGGTGATCTCGCCCGCACCCAATCCGGTTATCGGGCAGGGCTATTGGCCTCGATCAGCGCGTCGTGTGCGGCGCAGGCGGGGGTGTTGCTGGCATGAGTCGTGCCGCCTCGACCTACCTCGCACGCCACGCCATGCGCACCACTCAACTGATCCGGACAGGGATGCGCATATGACCGAAGCCGAACGCCAAGCCCTGCTCGACGCGTTGCGCGCCGAATACGCGGCGGTGTACGCCTACGGCGTGATCGCGGCCTACGCCTCCCCCGAGCGAGTCCGCTTGGTCGCGCAGGACACCGCAGCCCACCGTGCCCGCCGCGACACCACCATCGATGCGTTGAAGGCGGCCGGAGTCGCGGTGCCGCCGCCGGACGCCGCCTACACCACGCCGTTCCCGGTGAACGATCCGATTCCGGCGGCGAATTCGGCCGTCACGGTGGAAACCGATACCGCCGTAGCCTGGCGCGCGGTCGTCGAGAACGGCAGCTCCGAATCCATCCGCCGGACGGGTGTCGACGCCCTCACCGAATGCGCGCTGCGCCTGGCCGCCTGGCAAGCCATCCTCGGCGCCAACCCGCCGACAGTCGCCTTCCCCGGCAAAGCCTGACTGCGCGCTCCGTGCCGAAGTTCTCGAACGCGACACCCACTGCCAGACCTGGACTACGAACAGCTCGGGGCCTGCGGTCCGACGACGGCGACCACCGCCGCGGACCTCGACACCCGCAGCGCGGATTTCGCGTCGCACACGGATTCGTCAGCGAATTCGTGCGCGGCGGGTGCGAGTGACTACGGGTGCATTTCGTAGGTGCCGTCGTAGGCGGCGACTTCGGCCCAGACGCGGTCGAAGCGGGGACGGTCGGTGACCGGCGGGCGCAGGGCGGATGCGGCCCAGGCCTGCTGGTCGGGGGTGGCGGAGGGCTTGCCGTAGAGGGTGGTGGCGTGGCCGTTGAAGTCGCGGATCTGGAAGTCGAAGATCTGCTCGATGATGTCGCGGTCCAAGCCGGTGAGAGCGGCCTGCTCCAGGATCAGCTGGCCGTAGACCACCAGGGAGAACAGGTGGCCGATGGTCAGCATGAAGTCGAGGTCCTTCTGCTGATCGGCATCGGGTGCTGCCGTGGTCAGCAGGGTGCGCAGGGCCTGGGCCTGCTCGTAGAAGCGCGCGACATTCGGCAGATCGGCGTGCTTTTCGTACACCGGGGTCCAGTCGGCGAACTGCACCTTGCCGGCGCCACGAGCCGGGCCCTGCCGGAAGAAGAACTCGTCGTCGGCGGCATCGACACGGGTGCCGATCTCCGGGTAGTCCTTCGGGTTGAACAGGTAGTTCGGCATGAACTTCAGGATCTGGCCGACATTGACGTGCACCGTGCCCTCGAGCCGGGGCAACGTGCCGATATAGCGGGCGACCTGCGCGAAGTAGGTGTTCTTTTCGAACCCCTTGGCGGCGAGCACATCCAGCAGCAGCGTCATGACGGTCTCGCCCTCGGAGGTCACCTTGGACTTGGTCATCGGGTTGAACAACAGGTAGCGGCGGTCCTCCAGGCCGGCGCTGCGGAAATAGTCGACGGCACGGTCGCTGAACAGCTTCATCGCGACGATGCGCACGTACGCATCCACGAAATTCGTTCGCACATGCGGGAATTCGGTGACGGCCCGGCCGTAGAGGATGCGGTTGTTGGAGTGCGTGATGGCCTCGTAGAACGAGTGCTCGACCATGCCGATGCTGCCGTGGCACAGGTTGAACTTGCCGACATTGACGGTGTTGAGCGCGGCCGAGAAGGCCTCGGGACCGGTGGACAGGATGTCGGCGGCGGTCACCGGGTAGTCGTGCAGCGCGAAGGTGCTGACATACAGCTGACCGTGGATGACGTTGTCGATGAGCTCGTAGTTGTCGTGGCGGCTGTCCGCGGCGAACCACACATAGCCGTCCGCGCCCTCGATATCGGCGCGGCGGGAGAACACCGACACCATCGATGCGACATTGCCATTGCCGATGTAGTACTTGACGCCATTGGCGCGGAACAGGATGCCGGCCTCGGCATCGGGACTGCCCGGGTCGGTCGGCGTCAGGATCAGGTCGGTGTTGTAGATGTCGGCACCGTGATCGCGCTCGGACAGACCGAATGCCATCACCTGGCCGTCGGCGAGATCGGCGGCCGCGCGCTTCTTGGCGTCCTCGTTATCGCTCTGCCAGATCGGGCCGAGACCGAGGATGGTGACCTGCTCGGCGTACCAGTACGCGAGACCGTAGAAGCCGAAAATCTCCGACAGCACCGCATTGCGCGCACCGTCCCACCGCCGGTTCGCGTCACCGTCGGCGTAGGCGGCCGGGGTCAGGAAGGTCGCGAACAGGCGCTCCTTCTTGACGAACTCGAGGAAGTCCGACACCCACACCGCGTCCGCGTCATCGGCAAGCAGCTGCCGCTTGCCCCGCGACTCGAACCACTCGATGGTGGCCTCGAGCAGCCGCCGCGTCTCGGCGTCGAACTGCTTCGGGTCATAGCTGGTGGGGTTGAACAACAAGGCATCGATGCTCGTCATCCCGCTAAACTTACCAGCGGGTAACAGCAGTAAGAAGCGGGTCCGGGATTACCGCGCGCCACGAATCGTGCCTACGGAACCGTAGGTGCGGACGAATGCGAGAAGCCCGGTCGACCGAGCTCGGTCGACCGGGCTTCCCTACCGATTGTCGAAGGCAGACCTACCGCTCGCCGCGGACCTGCGCGAGTACCGATTCGACCACCGAATCGGCCGGGACCTCGGTGGATTCGCCGGTGAAGCGGTCGCGGATCTCGACCTTGCCCTCGGCCCAGCCGCGGCCGACGACCACGACCAGCGGAACGCCGATCAGCTCCGAATCCTTGAACTTCACACCGGGCGAGGCCTTGCGGTCGTCCAGGACGACGTCGAGTCCGGCCGTATCCAACAGCGCCGCAACCTGTTCGCCGCCCTCGCGCGAGGAGTCGTCCTTGTTCGCGATCACCACGTGCACGTCGAACGGCGCGACCTCGCGCGGCCAGCGCAGCCCCTTCTCGTCGTGCTGCTGTTCGGCGATCACCGCGACCATGCGGGAGACGCCGACACCGTAGGAGCCCATGGTGAGCCGCACCGGCTTGCCGTTCTCGCCGAGCACATCGACCTCGAACGCGTCGGTGTACTTGTTGCCGAGCTGGAAGATGTGGCCGATCTCGATCCCGCGCGCGGATACCAGGACGCCGCGCCCGTCGGGCGAGGGATCGCCGTCACGCACCTCGGCGGCCTCGATGGTGCCGTCAGGGGTGAAATCGCGGCCCGCGACCAAGCCGACGACGTGCTTGCCCGGCTCGTCGGCGCCGGTGATCCAGCTGGTTCCGGTGCCGATGCGCGGGTCGACGAGGTAGCGAACACCGTTGGCCTGCAATGCCTTCGGGCCGATGTAGCCCTTGACCAGGAACGGGTTGGCGGCGAAATCGGCCTCGGTGAGCAGTTCCACCTCGGCGGGTTCGACCGCGGCGCCGAGGCGCTTGTCGTCGACCTCACGATCGCCCGGAATGCCGATGCCGAGCAGTTCGGTCTTCCCATCCGGATGGCGCAGCTTGACCATGATGTTCTTCAGGGTGTCGGCCGCGGTGACCGGTTGCGCGGAGAAACCCGCACCGTTCGCCCAATCCACCAGCGTAGCGATGGTCGGGGTGTTCGGGGTGTCGTGTACGACGGCCGCGGGCAGGCCCTCGATGGGTTGCGGTTCGGCAGCGGGCGTGACCACCGCTTCCACATTCGCGGCGTAGCCGGACTCGCGGCACACCACGTAGGTGTCCTCGCCGACCGGGCTGTCCGCGAGGAATTCCTCCGACGCGCTGCCGCCCATCGCGCCCGAGGTGGCCGCGACGATGACGTACTTGACCATGAGCCGATTGAAAATGCGCTGGTAGGCCTCCCGATGCGCGTTGTAGCTCGCCTTCAGGCCATCCTCGTCGAGATCGAAGGAATAGGAGTCCTTCATGATGAATTCGCGGCCGCGCAGAATGCCCGCGCGAGGCCGCTCCTCGTCGCGATATTTGGTCTGGATCTGGTAGAGCGTGACCGGCAGATCCTTGTACGAGCTGTATTCACCCTTCACCGTGAGCGCGAACAGCTCCTCGTGCGTAGGCCCCAGCAGATAGTCCGCACCCTTGCGGTCCTGCAGCCGGAACAGTCCGTCGCCGTATTCGGTCCACCGGTTGGTGGTCTCGTACGGTTCGCGCGGCAGCAGCGCGGGCAGCGAGATCTCCTGTGCGCCGATGGCGTTCATCTCCTCCCGCACGACCTGCTCGACCCGCCGCAGCACCCGCAGGCCCAGCGGCAGCCACGAGTACACACCCGGGGCGATGCGCCGCACATATCCGGCGCGGACGAGGAGTTTGTGACTGGGCACCTCGGCGTCGGCGGGATCGTCGCGCAGGGTACGCAGGAACAGGTGGGAGAGGCGGGTGATCACGGAACGACAGGGTAGTCGCTGGCCCGACGATGTCCGCAACGCATCGGCCCATTTCGGCATGAGCGGGGCTCTCCGTGGTTACGCAAGCTACCGCCTCCGAGCCCTGACCGGTCACGCCGGTACCCTATCCGCTCGTGCTGGTGCTGCTGCCCCCTTCCGAAACCAAGTCCGACGGCGGAACCGATGTGCCGCTGGAGCTGGAGTCGCTGGCGATGCCGCAGCTCACGGCGGTGCGCGCCCGGCTCATCGACGAGGTCGTCAAGCTGGCCGCCGACCCGGACGCTTCGCGCGCGGTGCTCGGCCTCGGCAAAGGGGCTGATACCGAGATCGCGCGCAATGCGACGCTTCGTACGTCAGCCACCCGGCCCGCACTGGAGCGCTACACCGGCGTGCTCTACGACGCCCTCGATGCCCGCTCCTTCACCAAGGTTCAACGCGCCAAGGCCTATGCCCGCCTCGGCATCGGCTCCGCCCTGTTCGGCGCCGTCCGCGCCGATGACCTCATCCCCTCCTACCGACTGTCCGGCGGCGCCAAACTTCCCGGCCTCCCGACGCTTTCGGCCATCTGGCGTGATGTCCTGCCCGACGCGCTGGTCGCCGAGGCCGCGGGTGAGCTCGTCATCGACCTGCGCTCGGGCACCTACCAGCAGCTCGGCCGCATCCCAGACGCCATCACCGCCAATGTCCTCACCGAACATCCGGACGGCTCACGAACCGTGGTGAGCCACTTCAACAAACACCACAAGGGCTTACTCGCCCGCGCCCTCGTCCTCACCCGCGCCGACCCCACCGGCGTCCGCGCCGTAGCCCGCATCGCCACCAAATCCGGCCTCCGCGCCGAAATAGCCTCCCCCACCGAACTCCTCATCATCACCAGCTGAGGTACCGCTGCACATGACCAGTGCACCTCTCACAGAGATCGCAACTCGCGTGCGGCGCACACGAGCTCTGTGCGAGCACTTCACTCGCTCACCGGGCGCGCAAGGACGAGGTCCGCTAGCTATGGATCGCGCGCATAGACGCTGCGGCCGCGTCGACGGCATCACCTGCAACCGACGTGCGGCTGCACATGACCGGTGCACGCCGCACAGAAGTCGCAACATATGTGCGACGCACACTAGCTCTGTGCGAGCACTCACTCGCTTACCTACGCCCGCCGGGCGAAGGGTGAGGGTCCGCTAGCTATGGATCGCGCGCGTAGACGCTGCGGCCGCGTCGACGGCATCACCTGCAACCGACGTGCGGCCGCACACGACCAGTGCACACCGCACAGAAGTCGCAACATATGTGCGACGCACACTAGCTCTGTGCGAGCACTCACTCGCTTACCTACGCCCGCCGGGCGAAGGGTGAGGGTCCGCTAGCCATGGATCGCGCATAGACGCTACGGCCGCGTCGACGGCATCACCTGCAACCGACGTGCGGCCGCACACGACCAGTGCACGCCGCACAGAGGTCGCGACATATGTGCGACGCACACTAGCGCTGTGCGAGCACTCACTCGCTTACCTACGCCCGCCGGGCGAAGGGTGAGGGTCCGCTAGCCATGGATCGCGCATAGACGCTACGGCCGCGTCGACGGCATCACCTGCAACCGACGTGCGGCTGCACATGACCGGTGCACGCCGCACAGAAGTCGCAACTGGTGTGCGGCGCGCATTGGCTCTGTGCGAGCACTTCACTCGCTCAGAGGGAGCGCCGGGCGCCCGCATCAAACGGTGCGGCATGGCTCAACGGCATCGCCTACAACGGCTGGCACATGACCAGTGCATGTCGCACAGAGGTCGCGTGACTTGTGCGGCATGCGCTGGCTCTGTGCGAGCAATTCACTTCGGACGCCGGTGAGTTGGGACGGGGCACTCGTGGTCGGCGGGGTGCCAGGTGCCGGATCTAGGAGTGCGGTGGGCGAAGGCGGCGGCTCGGGTCAGGCGGGTCAGCAAATGGTCGGGGGTGTCCAGGTCGGGCCAGGTCCAGCGGACGACGGCCCAGCCGAGGGCACGCAGGGCGTCCTCGCGGAGCTTTTCGGCGATCACGGTGGATTCGGGTGAGCCGTGCCGGAAGTTGCTGCGGTACTTGACCATTCCATCGAATTCGCCGATGACGCCCAGCGTCGGGAACAAGAAGTCGACCCGAGCCACGAATCCGCCGTCGATGTCAAGGACGGTCGGCTGCAGCTCCGGTACGGGCAGTCCGGCGGTGCGCAGAACGACTCGACTGCGCGATTCGCCGGGACTCTCAGCGCGACCGTCGAGGAAGTCGACGACTCGGCGCGCGGCCGGGCAGCCCGGCCAGCCGTTCGCCCGCACCAGTTGTTCTGCCAGTTCGGCACGGCTGGTGCGCCCGAGGCGCAGTGCGGCATCACCCACGACGACAGCTTGTTCGAAAGGCACGGTTCTGGCGAGGTCGACGATCGTGCGCGCCACCGTCGTGACCCGCAGATCGCCGATCTGCACCACCTCGTCCGACTCGATGGACGCGGCGTGCATCATGACCCGCCCACCCGTGCGCGCCCCGGTTCTTCGATTGCGGGTCAAATGAGCCCGCGCCAACGGAATCGACCACACCGGCAGGCCGTGCACGACAGCCGCAGAGACATGACTGACGACGGCAGCTGAGCTGGAGCCGGCGGCGACAGCACCGGTTAGCACCAGATGCCGTTGTGCAGCACTCATTTCGCCGATATCGACCGCGCTCACGTACTGCCCCCGACACACCCGCTGCCAAGGTCGCCTGCTCAGCTCACGTCCGGTGAATCCAGCTTCCAGCGCAGTTCGCCGAGAAATCGTTCGAGGTACGTCCACTCCCCGATGTTCTCGACCAACCCCATCCAGCCGAAAGCCCCAATCCACGGATTGTGGACAACTCGCGCCCTGTGCATAACTCCATGCCACTCAACTCCATGCCACCCAACTCCATGCCACCCAACTCCATGCCACCCAACTCCATGCCACCCAACTCCATGCCACACAGACCATCCGAGCCACCGCTCATGACCGACCGCCGCGCCGATCTACTCGTGCGGCGCCACGAGGCGGCGGTAGAGCTCGTAGGCACGGTCGGCGGCCTGCCGGGCGAGTTCGGGTGCCGATCGATTCGGGAGGGCCGTCGAATTCTCCTGCGTAGAATTCTCCTGGGTAGAATCCTCCTGGGTAGCTACTTGTTCTGCGGGAATCCGAGTTCGAGACCGCCGTGGCTCGGATCGAGCCAACGCGTCGTGACGGCCTTACCGCGGGTGAAGAAATGCACGCCCTCGATGCCGTGTGCATGCGAATCGCCGAACAGCGAATTCTTCCAGCCGCCGAAGCTGTAGTAGGCCATCGGAACCGGGATCGGCACATTGATGCCGACCATGCCGACCTCCACCTCATTGTGGAAGCGCCGGGCCGCACCACCGTCATTTGTGAAGATGGCGGTCCCGTTGCCATAGGGATTGTCGTTGACCAGTGCCAGCGCCTCGTCGTAGCCGTCGACGCGCACGACCGACAGGACCGGGCCGAAGATTTCGTCGGTATAGACGCTCATCTCGGTGCCCACATGATCGAGAATCGTCGGGCCGAGCCAGAATCCATCCGCTTCACCATCGGCTTCGACGCCGCGACCGTCGAGAACGACACTGGCACCGGCGGATTCGCCCGCATCGATATAGGCGGCGACGCGATCGCGATGCTCGCGGGTCACCAGCGGACCCATATCGGTATCGCGGGTGCCGTCACCGGTCTTGATGGTCTTCGCGCGCTCGGCGATCTTGGCGACCAGTTCGTCGCCGACCGCACCGACCGCCAGCACCACACTGATCGCCATGCAGCGCTCTCCGGCGGAACCGAATCCGGCATTCACCGCGGCGTCGGCGGCCAGATCCAGGTCGGCATCTGGCAGCACCACCATGTGGTTCTTCGCACCACCGAGCGCCTGCACGCGCTTACCGGCGGCGGTGCCGTGCTGGTAAACGTACTTCGCGACGGGTGTGGAGCCGACGAACGAGACGGCCTTGATACGCGGGTTGTCGAGCAGTTCGTCGACCGCGACCTTATCGCCCTGCAACACATTGAAAACCCCGGCGGGCAAACCGGCTTCGTGCCACAGCTCGGCCAGCCACAGCGATGATGACGGATCCTTCTCGCTCGGCTTGAGCACCACGGTATTCCCGGCGGCGATCGCGAGCGGGAAGAACCACATCGGCACCATCGCCGGAAAGTTGAACGGTGATATCACCGCGACCGGGCCCAGCGGCTGGCGGATCGAAAAGATGTCCACCTTCGTCGAGGCGTTCTCGGTGAAGCCACCCTTGATCAAATGCGGTACACCACAGGCGAATTCGACCACTTCGAGACCGCGGTTCACTTCGCCGAGCGCATCGGCGTGCACCTTGCCGTGTTCGGCGGTGATCAGCTTGGCGAGTTCTTCCTTACGCTCGTTGAGCAGTTCGCGGAACCGGAACAGGATCTGTGTGCGCCGCGCCAGCGAGGTGTCGCGCCATTCCGGGAACGCCGCCTTCGCCGATGCGATCACCGCCCTGGCATCCTCGACACCGGCCAGCGCTACCTGCCCGGTCACCACCCCGGTCGCCGGATTCGTCACCGGCGCGGTCGCCGAGCTCGTGCCCGCGAAGGGTTTGCCATCGAGCCAGTGCGCGATTGTCTGCATATCTCCTCGATTCGATTCGAGTGCTCTCCGAGGAAGTCACCTTCTCGGTCCTCAGGCCGAGCTTGCAGCTCTCGCCCGCGCCTGGCTGACGTAAACTCGGCCGCGTCGTCGGCAGCGTGACTCACTGCCCAGCCCGGAACAGCGCGTGCGGCGATGTTACGGGCTGCGTTCACATCAGCGTGTTCAGCGAAACCACACGACGTGCATATGAAGGTAGCTTGGTTCAGGCGGTTGCGCTTCGAGATGTGGTCACATCCCGAACACTGTTGTGACGTGTGGCGGGGGTCCACGTGTTCGACGGGGATCCGGCACGCTTGGCCTTGTCGGCGATATACGCGCCGCGCTGCATGAAACTCCAGAAGTGCAGCGTGACCCGCTGGGGCTCACGTAGCCGTACTCGCTTGCCGATGATGCCAGCATCGAACACAACACGGGAAACCTGGTGGCGACCCGGTTGCACAGCTTCAACGTCTACCGCAGCGCGGACGCGGTCGCCGCATCTGGGAGCAGCTCGACCTGCACAACAAGCTCACCACAGCACACTAACTTGACGATCTTCAAGATCGGCAGATGGCACTGAAGCAGCTCGCAGCTGGAACCGCTGCGCCACACAATATGCCCACAGCATCAATTCCTGTCCGGCCGTTGGATCCACCGCGAATCGATAAGCCTGAATCACCGCCCGATTGGTCACCACGCGATCGTCGCATCAGCCACCGACAGTCATGCTCTGCTGATTCGCAAGGAAACCTGGGACAGGCTACGCCCTCGGGCTCCTTTGCGGCGGAACGAATAGTCACGCTCATTCGTAAGCTGACCGCTCGCTCGAAGTCCTGGACCGACAAGCGATTTCGATCGGATCGGGAATGTTCTCGAGCAGACGGATGTTTTATCCGCGCATGACCAGTACAGCCGCGCTCTCCGAAGAGTTGAAGAAGTACCTGGACGAGTCGAAGGTCTTCGCTACCGCAGCGACGATCGGACCGAACGGACAACCTCATTTGACCGTTATCTGGCTCGAGCGTGATGGCGACGATCTGCTGTTCTCCACGACGGTGGATCGGCAGCAGGGCAAGAATCTCGCCCGTGATCCGCGGATCACGGTGATGATCAATCCGCCGGATAATCCGTACGCGTACGCGGAGATTCGCGGCACCGCCACGATCACCCCAGATCCCGACAAGACGCTGCCGGACAAGCTGTCGCACCACTACACCGGGCTGCCGTACGTCGAATTCAACCCCGCCTCCGTCAATGACGGACCCCGCGTAATCGTGCGGGTGACCCCGCACAAGGTCGCCGGTCGCCTGTGAGTTCGCGGCCGGGCGGCTCAGCTCTGCCCGGCCTCCTCCCTTGCGTGCTGCGCCTGGCCGACCTCGGCCGCCGTGTAGCGCAATGTCAGTGCCACCAGCCCCACCAGCAGTGCGCCGAACGCGGTGACGAAAAGCACTAGCGTGTAACCACTTCCGAGCGCATCCAGCTCCGCGGGCGTCATGCCGGCGGGCTTACCGGTTCGCCCGCCCAGCGCCACCGTGCGGGATGCGGCGACCGGCGCGAGCAGGCCGATCGCGACCGGTGTGCCGAGGTTCATGAACATCTGGCCGACCGCGGTAAGCGGGCCGATATTCTTCGGCGCGACACCGACCAACACGCACAGCGGGACGATCACCACGGACATACCGATGCCGAATCCGATCATGATGAACAGTCCCACCAGGGTCGGCCAGTACCGCACGCTTCGTTCGAGCGTCGAGCCGAACAGCAGTCCGACAACGAGAATCGCCGCGGCACCGCTCAACAGCCAGCGCGGCGCGACCGTCATCGCCAGTTGCGAAGCCGTGGCGGTACCCATACCAGCGCCGATGGTGAACGGGATGAACGCGACCCCGGCGACCAGCGGGCTGTAGCCGACGACATTCTGCACGAACAATCCCGCGAAATAGGTTGTCGCGGCCAGCACTCCGCTGGCCAGGAAGATGGCGCCGAAGGTGGCGACCCGATCGCGTTTGTCGAACAGCGACCAGGGCAGCAGCGGGTTGTCCACCCACCGTTCGGCGAGCACGAAGACGACCAACAACACCAGACCGGCGACAATCGAACCGATGATGACCGGACTGTCCCAGCCGAATGCGGGCGCTTCGGTCGCGCCGAATACCAGGGACGCGCAGGCGAGGGTGCCGAGTACGGCCCCGCGCACGTCCAGGGGTAGTCGGTGGTGGGTGGTGTCACGCAGCCGCAGCACCGCGCCCGTGAGGATCAACGCACCGATCGGTACATTGATCAGGAAGATCCAGCGCCAGCTCACCTCCGTGAGCGCGCCGCCGATCACCAGTCCGCCGACCGAGCCGACGGCCATCATGGAACCGAATATCGCGATCGCTTGATTGCGCACCCGGCCGGGCGCGAAAGTGGTCGCGACCAGGGCGAGTGCGGTCGGCGCCGCGAGCGCGGCGCCGGTGCCCTGGATCGCGCGAGCCGCGATCAGCATGCCCTCGTTCTGCGCGAGTCCGCACAGCAGCGAGGCCAGCGTGAACAGTGCGACGCCGACGATGAACATGCGTTTGCGGCCGAAGGAGTCGCCGATCCGGCCGCCGAGCAACATCAGACCCGCGAACGGCAGACCGTAGGCGGTGACCATCCAGGCGCTACCGGAGCTCGATAGACCCAGTTCGTCCTGTAGTCGGGGCAGGGCGAGAATCACCACTGTGCCGTCGAGGACGACCATCAATTGCAGCCCGCTCAGCACCAGGATCGCCAGGCCCAAGGCCCGCTGCGTCACCGGATACGGGGTCGTGGCGGGATTGTCTGGCACAGTCAGCCACTGTAGTCAGAGCGACGGATGATGGGCAGTGGTCCCGTCCGTGGTATCACGGGCATGGAGCCGGTTCGCTGCGATTCCTCTTGGGCGTGCTGTGCCTCGGCCAGTTGTCTGGGCGTATAGCGCAATGTCAGCGCGATGAAGCCGGCCAGCACCGCGACCAGCGAGCAGACCGCGAGCACCAGCGTGTATCCGCTGCCGAGCGCGAAGATCTCGGCCTCGTTCATATCGGCGGCCTTACCGGTGCGCCCGCCCATCGACATGGTGCGCGATGCCGCGATGGGAGTGAGCAGACCGATGAACACCGGCGTCGCCAGGTTCATGAACATCTGCCCCACCGCGGCCAGCGGACCGATATCGGACGCAGGCACTCCGACGAGGACGCACAGCGGCGCGAGCACCATTGCCACGCCGACACCGAAGCCGATCACTATCAACAGCGGCAGCAGGGTGGTCAGGTAATTCACGCCGCCGTCGAGCTGCGAGCCGACCAGCAGTCCGGCGGCCAGGACGAATGCCGCGCCGCACACCAACCAGCGCGGTGCGACGAACAGCGCCGCCTTGGAGGCTACCGCGCCGCCGATGCCGATGCCGATCGTGAACGGGATCGAAGCGATACCCGCGACCAGCGGTTCGTAGCCGAGCACATTCTGCAGGAATTGCGCCACGAAGAAGGTCATCGCACCGAGTACGCCGCCGGCCAGGAAGATCAGCATGAAGGTGGTGATCCGATCGCGGCTGTCGAACAGCGACCACGGCAGCAGCGGACCATCGACGGTGCGCTCGACGAACACGAAGACGATAAGGAGCACCGCACCCGCCACCAGCGCGCCGATAACGGCCGGACTCCCCCAACCCAACTCGGGCCCCTCGGTCGCACCGAACACGATCGACGCGCAGGCCACGGTGCCGAGCACCGCGCCACGCATATCCAGTGGCGATCGGTGGTGTTCGGTATCCGCGAGCTGGGACAGCGCACCGAGAATGATCAATACACCGATGGGCACATTGATCAGGAAGATCCACCGCCAGGACAGCTGGGTCAGCGCACCACCGACCACCAGACCGCCGACCGAGCCGATACCGACCATCGATCCGACGATCGCAATGGCCTGGTTACGCGCCTTTCCCGGCGCGAAAGTGGTTGCCACCAGAGCGAATGCCGTCGGCGCCGCAATCGCCGCGCCCGCGCCCTGCACAGCTCGGGCCGCGATCAACATGGCCTGGCCCTGCGCCAGCCCGCACAGCAGCGAGGCGATGGTGAACATCCCGACGCCCAGGATCAGCATGCGTTTGCGACCGAACGCGTCCCCGAGTCGCCCGCCGAGCAGCATCAGCCCCGCGAAGGTCAGACCGTAGGAGGTCACCGTCCACGCGCCGCCCGCGCTGGACATGCCCATCTCCTCCTGCAGTCGGGGCAGCGCGAAGATGACCACGGTGCCGTCGAGCACAACCATCAGCTGCAGCCCGCTCAGCACGAGAATGGCGAGCCCGAAGGCCCGCTGCGTCACCGGGTACTGCGTCTTCGCAGGGGGGTTATCGAGCACGGTGAGCCACTGTAATTGATCCGGAACCCGGGTCTCCGCTCCCGCGGGTGCGATTCATCCAGTCATAGCGAAAGTCACTGGGCGGTTGTGAGACCTTCCAGTTGCGGGAGTCCAGCGGTTGTGCGGCATCACCCGGCGGAGGACTCGGCTCGCGGTGCGGCGGATTCGGTGGAGAAGCCCGCTGTGGGGCCGATCACAACGATCGCGGGCGGTCGGATGGCTTCTTCACGAACGCGAGCGGCGACAGTGCCGAGGTCCGCGCGCAGCACGCGCTGGGTGCGCAGGGTGCCCTCCTGGATGACCGTGGCCGGGGTGTCAGCCGGTCGGCCGCCCTCGATGAGAGCGGTGGCGAATTGTTCGATGCGCTCGACCGCCATCATGAGCACGATGGTGCCGCGCAGGCGGGCCAGCGCGGGCCAGTCGACGAGGGAATCCGGATGGTCGGGTGCGACGTGGCCGCTGACCACCACGAATTCATGGGTGACGCCGCGATGGGTCACCGGAATGCCCGCGGCGGCGGGGACGGAGATGGGACTGGTGATGCCGGGGACCACGGTCACCGGAATGCCTTCCTCGACGCAGGCCTCGAGTTCCTCGTACCCGCGCCCGAACACATACGGGTCGCCGCCCTTGAGCCGCACCACGAACTTGCCCGCCTTGGCGCCTTCGATCAGCGCGGAATTGATCGCCTCCTGCGCCATCGCCCGCCCGTATGGAATCTTGGCCGCGTCGATCACCTCGACGTCCGGGCCGAGTTCGGCGAGCAGCTCCGGCGGTGCGAGCCGGTCGGCGACAACGAGATTCGCGCGGGCCAGCAGGCGGCGGCCGCGCACCGTGATCAGATCCGGATCGCCGGGACCGCCGCCGACCAGCGCGACACCCGGGGTGATCGGCGTCGAATCATCGGTCACCACACCCGATTGCAGCGCCTCGAGCAGCGCATTGCGCACCGCGGCGGACCGCCGGTGCTGCCCACCGGCGAGCACGCCGAGGGTGAGACCGTCGTGCCGAGCCGTCGCCGGAGTTACCGCGGTGCCCAGCCGCGCGACGTCGGCGCGCACACAGAAGATCCGTCTCCGCGTGGCCTCCTCGACGACCGCCGCATTGGTCTCGGGTTCGTCGGTGCATGCGATCGCATACCAGGCACCGTCCAGATCGCCCTCGGCGTAGGCGCGCAATGTCAGCGTGAGTTGCCCCGACGTAGCCATCCCCTCCACAGCCGGGGTGGCTTCGCGACTGATGACGTGCACGTCCGCCCCGGAAGCGATCAATAGGCCGAGCCTGCGCTGCGCCACCGTCCCGCCGCCGACTACGACGACGCGCCGCCCATCGAGATCGAGCCCGACCAGGTAGTTCGGATCACTCGCGGGACGGTCGGCCGGGTTGATTTCCGGCTGGTCATCGGTAGGTACTGACGTGTTCGGCACAATGTTCGAGACTACGTCCTGCGTGCGCGTACCCGGCAATCACCCACCGCGGCTGCCTCCCTATACTTCTGCGCATGAATCGCTGGGGTCGGGCGGCGGTATCGGCAGCGCTGATCGGGTGGCTCGCGACGGGCGGTGTCGCACAGGAGGATCCCGGGTGCGGGTTGGAGCTATGACACAGGCACAGCAACTGCTCGAGGTCGCATACCAGGAGGCACTGCGCGGCCGGGCCGAAGGCGGGATTCCGATCGGCGCGGCCCTGTTCGCCGCCGACGGCACCCTGCTCGGACGCGGGCACAACCGGCGGGTACAGTCCGGCGATCCCAGCATGCATGCCGAAACCGACGCCTTCCGCAATGCCGGTCGCCGCCGCGACTACGGCTCGACCATCATGGTGACCACCCTGTCACCGTGCTGGTACTGCAGCGGGTTGGTGCGCCAGTTCGGAATCGGTGCGGTGATCATCGGGGAAGCACAGACCTTCTACGGCGGGCATGACTGGCTGGCCGAGCACGGCGTCGCGGTGACCGTGCTCGAGGATCAGCGCTGCATCGACCTGATGACCGAATTCATCGTCGACCAACCGCTGCTCTGGCACGAAGACATCGGGGTAGCTGAGGATTGATGTCGGACAACGATTTCAGCGGAAGTACGGATAGTCCTGCACCCAGTTGAACCCACGGCCGCGCAGCGGGAAGCTGTTCAGATCGACCTGCTGCAAGATGATGGTCACCGACCGACCGTTCAGCTGCCCGTCGAGCTTCAGACGATCGGGCGCGGGCTGTTCGAAGGTGAAGTCGGCGATCTGGGCGGGTTGCGCGTCCGGCTGCTCCGGCGGGGCGGTCACCGAGATCGTGTGGGCGGCGGTATCGACGGAGGGGACGGCGGGCACCAGGGTGCCGTCCATCTTCTGGTAGGTCATACCGGCTACGTCGAAAACGACTCGCTGCCAACGTGTCTCGCCGGTGGTCAGCGGCGGGACCGGCACACCGTCCTCGGTGAATTCCGATACCGCCCAGATCCCGTACAGCGGCGGCTTCGGGCTGCCACCGCCGCTTTCGTTCCATAACTTCAGGCTGGTGTGCACGAAACCCGCCGCCATCCACAGGCCAAGGGCGACTTGCAGCGCTATCGCGATCCGGCGAGTTCGGTTGCCGCGGAACGGATCCGGCTGGGTGGCGGGTTCGGCCGATCGGTTCAGCACCAGTACATTCGCCAACCGCCGCGCCTGCGGTGCGAGCAGCACCATGCTCAGCAGCATGAGGTGGAAGGCCAGGATCTTGACCGGGACGTCGAAGGTCATATTGAGCACGAACACCTGCGCCAAGCTCACCAGGCTCAGCATTGCGCCCAGCGTCGCGGTCCTCGGCAGGAAGAGCAGCAGTCCGCCCAGCACTTCGGCACAGCCGAGCAGGATCTCGTAGGTGGGTGAACTCCCGACCTGGTTCCACAACACCGAGGCGGGGCTGAACTCACCGTAGGGTTGCAGCAGTTTCGCCAGCGTCGGCTCCGGCATCTGCGTCGGAATCGCCTTGGCGAACCCGTAGAGCAGCATCTGACCGCCGAGGCACATCCGGATGAAGAGCAGGAACCAGGCCTGTAGCTGCCGATAGTTCGGCCTGCGCCGGTCCAGCGCGGTCCAGACGATGGTCGCCACCGCGGCGGCGATCAGCACACAGCAGACGAATGTCCAGATGAAGTATTGGTCGCCGCTGCCCGAATCCTCCCGCAGCACGACATCGGTATCGAAGAACAGCCGTCCGGCCGGCTCGACGATCGGGCGCAAGGCGCGAAATTCCCAGAGCACCGCATCCTCGGACAGCGATCCGGCGAGCAGCCCGGCGAAGGCGAACGGAATCTGGGTGAACAGCAGGCAGAACAGCCCGAGATAGCTGAAGGAGAACCGGAAAGCGATCCTGGCCAACGGATTCCACCGCACGGGCGGCTCGGGCGGTATGACGCCTTCTTCCCGATCGAGAACCTCTGTACCGACCGCGCTCACACCGAACCCTCCCTCTCGCGACTCCACGTCAGCCGACGGTATCGGCGACGAAGCCCCCGCCGCTTCCAGGAAAACCCCGATTCGAACCCCCATACATCGGCGTACGCGACCCCGCCGGAAGTATGACGCCCACCTGGTGCAGTGGATTGTCGATACCGAATATCACCCAGTGAGGTCGCTCGATTTCTTCGAATTTCTGCGGCGAGCACCGACTAGAACGCGTTACAGTTCCCGCAGGCGCATGCGTCAGGAGGACAAGAATGGCCGACGATCCCGATCCCACCGTGCGAAGGCAGTTGACCGTCAGCGCGCGGGACCTCGACACCCTCGCCGAGGACCTGTCCCGGTGGCTGGACGGCAAGGTCCACGCGGATCACCCGCCCAAGATTTCGGCGCTGTCGCGGCCGCAAGGTGCGGGGATGTCGAGTCCGACGGTGCTGTTCGATGCCGAATGGAGTGTGGACGGGCGCGCGGACGGTGGTTCGTTCGTGGCCAGGATGACACCGGAGGCCGACTCGTTCCCGGTCTTCGAGAACTACGACCTGGAGCTGCAATATCAGATCATGGCCGGGGTCGCGGCCGCCTCGGCCGTGCCGGTCCCCGAGCTGTGCTGGCTGGAGACCGACGAGAAGCCGCTCGGCACAAAGTTTTTCGTGATGCGGCGCGTCGATGGGCGGGTGCCGTCGGACAATCCGCCCTATGTGTTCATCGGCTGGCTCTTCGACGCCAGTCCCGAGGAGCGGGCGGAATTGACCGCCAAGACCGTCGAGGTCATTGCGAAGGTGCACGAAATCCCCGATCCGGCAACGCGATTCCCGATGCTGGACGGTCCTGGCCAGGCGCTGCGCCGACATGTCGAATGGCACCGCAACTGGTACCGCTGGGCATTGGCCGACGACGGCTACCCGATTCCCCTGATCGAGCGAACCTTCGACTGGCTCGACGCGCACTGGCCCGCCGATCCAGGTCCGGACGTGCTGAGTTGGGGCGATTCGCGACCGGGCAACATTCTGTACGACGGCTTCTCCCCGGTCGGTGTACTCGATTGGGAGATGGCCGGACTCGGCCCGCGCGAACTGGATATCGCGTGGGTCATCTTCATTCACCGCTTCTTCCAGGACCTTGCCACCCGCTTCGATCAGCCCGGACTGCCGGACTTCCTGCGGCGCGCCGATGTCGTCGCGAAATACGAGGAGACCACCGGATATACGGTTCGGGATCTCGACTTCTACATCGTGTACGCCGCGCTGCGGCACGCGATCGTGATGGCCAGGGTCAAGCGCCGGATGATCCACTTCGGCGAGGACACCGACACCCCTGATCGCGACGACTACGTGATGCACCGAGCAAGCCTGGAGGCGCTGCTCGACGGAACCTACGAATGGGATTAGAGGAAATCATGGCTGTATCCGATGGTCGCTCCGCGGGCTCCGCTCCCTCGCCCCTCGACGAATACCCCATCCACCAGACCCACCTGTCCATGTCCCGAGTCGCGAGCAGCGACCGGAACTTCTACGACAGAAGCTATTTCAACGGTCACGACCGCGACGGCGGCACCTTCTTCGTCACCGGCGGCGGGGTGTATCCGAACCTCGGGGTGATCGATGCGTACGCGTGCGTCCGACGTGGCGACGTCCAGCGCACGGTCCGTTTCTCCGACGCGCTCGGCGATCGCGGCGTCGACCTGCGCGTCGGCGGCTACCGCATCGAGGTGCGGGAACCGCTGCAGCGGATCCGGGTGAGCTGCGAACACGATGACCTCGGCTTCGACCTCACCTGGCACGGATCCTTCCCGACCGTCGAGGAACAACCGCATCTGATCCTCAACGGCAACCGCCCGATCATCCAGGCCACCCGGTTCGCACAGGTCGGCTCGTGGGAGGGAACGCTGCATGTCGACGGCACCGATCTCACCGTCGACCCGGCCGTCTGGATGGGCACCAGGGACCGCTCCTGGGGCATTCGCCCGGTCGGCGAACCCGAGCCGCCGGGCCGGGCCGCCACCGAACCGTCCGCCGGATTCTGGTGGATGTACGTGCCGCTGCGCTTCGACGATTTCGCCATCGTGCTGATCCTGCAGGAGGAACCGGATGGCAAGCGCACCCTCAACGACGCCGTCCGCATCTTCCCGGACGGTCGCACCGAGCAGCTGGGATGGCCGCGCTACCGCATCGAATACCGTTCCGGTACCAGGCATCCCATCGGCGCACGGATAGAGATGACCACCCCCGACGGTAAGCCGCTCGAGGTCGAAGTCCGGACCGTCACCAATATCCCCCTGCACATCGGCTGCGGATACGGTGGAGATCCGGACTGGTTGCACGGTCGATGGATGGGTCGCGACTGGTCCTCGAGCAGCAGTTACGACCTCACTGATCCGGCCATCGCGGGGCGCATCCCGTTCGGGGTCATTGATCATGTTGCGCACGCGCGCTGCGGGGATTCCGAGGGGTGGGGCCTGTTCGAACACGGAAGTCTCGGGCGGCACGATCCGACCGGGTTCGCCGACTGGGTTTCGGTCGCGCCGTAGGGTTTTCGGTGGGCACGTGCTCGTGCGTGCCCACCGGATTCAGCTCGTCGGCCGTGCCAACTCGGGACGTTTGCGGTAGTCGGTCAACCCGATCACATTTCCCCACGGATCGGAAACCTCTACGCTCCAGCCGGTCCCGACCTCGAACGGCGCACTGACCACCGGTACGCCGAACCCTCCGAGTTCGGCCGCTGCCGCCAACACGTCCGGCACCTCCAGCCACAGCCGCATTCCGGACAATCCGGCCGCACCCGCCCGAGGATCCACCCGAGCCATCACCCCGGCCACCTCACCGCCGATGTCGAATACCGCAATCCCCTGCTCCGGCAGCGTGAACTTCACCGCCAAACCCAGTACGCCACCGTAGAACGACACCGCGGCATCCAGGTCACCGACCGGAACAAGCACATTGTCGATGCCTCGGATATCCATCACCCCACTAAACCACGTTGGTCCAAGGGATCGATGCCGAATCGATGGGCTTCCCGCGACTGACCGGAGGTGGCATTCGCGACCACAGTTCGATCTCACCCGCGAACAGACCGGACATCTCGGCTTCGGACACGGACCGTGCTACGGCATCGGCGCACCGCTCGCCCGATCGGAGAGCCGACTCGCCTCGCCTCGCTCTACCGGCGGCTGCCGGATCTGCGGCTCACCATCGATCCGGACGACATTCCCTATTCGCCGTCGTTCTTCACCGTCGGCCCGTCGTCCCTGCCGATCGAATTGGGAAAGGTGTCCTGACACTCGTTATGTCAGTGGCGATTTCGGGGTGAGCGCGGCCGCGATCACTATTCCGTCGACGGTCCGCTTGGGAATGACGAGCGGACCGTCGGCGGCCAGTAGCGCGGCCGCCTCGGCGACGCTGGCGGTGCCGAGTGCGTCATCGGTGCGTGCCGAGGGATTCGGTACGTCGACCTCGGCGAGCTCGGCCGCGGTGAAGGTGCGGACCGAGACGCCCAAGCAGTCGGCGGCAGCACGTAATTCCTCGGCGCGTCGATCGATCGTCGCGAGACAGGCAATAAGCTTGTCGCCCAGCACTTCTCGCAGCGCATTGAGAATCCGTCCGGTCGATGTGCCCGACCGGAACCCGAGACCAACAACCAGTTCAGGCGCTCCTGCCGGCGCTGCCGTCGCATCGCACAGCGCTGCCACCGGATCGTGTGGATCCAGGGCCGGATCAAGCTGTGCCGCAAACGAGTTAGGCCGAATCATCGGCGCGGCGGTGCGCAACTCGGGCGTGTCAGACGGCGGCACGGGTGCGGGCGTAGTCGGCGGCTGCCGCGACGAAACGGCTTGTGGCTCCAGGGTTTCCGGCGGGATGGGTGTGCAGGTAGGAGGCGTGGAGACGGTGGATGAGAGCGCCCTCGCGGATCCGGTCGCCTGCGGTGTGCCAGCCCCAGGCGGGAGTATCGGCGCCGGTGCTGACCAGACGGGTGCGGTGGAATTCGTGGCCGCGCACCCGTTCTCCCGCGCGCCATAGGGCGGAATCGGCCAGTGCCACGGCATCTCGATAGCCGAGGGTCAGGCGGGGGCCGAATTCGGCTGTCGCATCGACCACACCTGCCATCGGGTGCCCATCCAGCGAGCGGCACAGATACAGGAGTCCGGCACATTCGGCGTGCACCGGAAGGCCTGCCCTGGCCTGCTCGGCGACCTGTGTCAACAGCCGATCATTGGCTGCCAATTCTGCCGCGTGCTCCTCGGGAAACCCACCGGGTAACACCAAACCTGCTGTCCCCGTGGGAAGTACATCCCGCATCGGGTCGAAGACCACAACCCGTGCCCCTGCGGCCTCCAACAACTCCCGGTGCTCCGCATACCCGAACGTGAAGGCAGGTCCGCCAGCCATCGCGATCACGGGATCGAGCCCGGCCCCGGTGAACGTCGGCGTCGCACGATTCGCGCATTCCGCGGCTGCACGCGCCTTCTCGGCGACCCCCGCAGGAGCTGCGATGGCAGTGTTGTTGCCACCCGCGGTGATCGAGTCTTCGGATTCGCGAATCGCGGTTACCGGATCCCAGGCGGGGGCGGTGACGGTCGAGCGGGCGAGGCGGGCGATGGTGGGGAGGTCGATGTGGGCGGCAACCAGGTCGGTCATTGCTTCGACGGCGGCGGTGGCGGCTCGGCCGTGTTCGACAGCGGGGATAAGGCCGAGGTGGCGGGAGGGGACCTCGAGTTCGGCCATGCGCGGTAGTGATCCGAGGACCGGGAGGCCGACTCGGTCACAGGCGGCGCGCAGTACCTGGTCGTGACGCTCGCTGCCGACGCGGTTCAGGATGACGCCGCCCAAGCTGATGGCGGAGTCGAAGGTGGCGAAGCCGTGCAGGAGGGCGGCGAGACTCTGACTGTGGCCGCGGGCATCGACGACCAAAATCACTGGGGCGCCTAGTAATCCGGCGACCTGTGCGGTGGACCCCTCGGCGATCGGTGCGGCGTGGTTCTCGTCGATGCGGCCGTCGAACAGGCCCATTACGCCCTCGACCACCGCCAGATCGCACCCGTGCGCACCGTGCCGGTACAGCGGAACCACACGTTCGGTGCCCACCAGCACCGGATCGAGATTGCGACCGGGCCGCCCAGCCGCCAAGCCGTGATACCCCGGATCGATATAGTCCGGCCCCACCTTGAACGGTGCCACCCGATGCCCGGCCCGCCGCAGTGCGCCGATCAAACCGGTCGCCAACGTCGTCTTCCCGCTGCCCGAAGCGGGCGCGGCGATCACCACCGCCGGAACCTGCCCCGCGCTCACGGCCGCCGCACACTTTCTCGGACCCCCTTGTGCGCGCCCACACCCGGCACAGGGTGCCAATTATGCGATGCCCGGTACCAGCCCGCACGCCAACAAATCGAGTGATCACATAGCACTCCCGCACACGAATCCGGCGTACCGCCCCGCGCGAAGGTCGAGTGATCACTATGCACTGGTGCAGGCAAACGTCGAGTGCCGCCCGCCACCAATGCATTCTCGAGCGGCGTCACCATTCGAGGCCGCGCTGGCCTTTGCGGCCTACGTCCATGGGGTGTTTGAGTTTGGTCATTTCGGTTACGAGGTCGGCGGCAGTCACGAGGGGTTCGGGGGCATCTCGGCCGGTGATGACTACATGTTGGTTACCTGGGCGGTTGCGGAGGGTTTCGATGACCTCGTCGATATCGACCCATCCCCATTTGAGGGGGTAGGTGAATTCGTCGAGGACGTAGAAGCGGTGCTGCTCGGCCTGCAGCCTGCGCGCGATCTCGCGCCACCCGGCCAGTGCGGCGGCGGCATGGTCCTCATCGGTGCCCTGCTTGCGGGTCCACGACCACCCCTCGCCCATCTTGTGCCATTCGACCGGCCCACCGACACCGGTCTCCTCGTGCAGGCGGCCGAGGGTGCGAAATGCCGCCTCCTCCCCCACCTTCCACTTGGCACTCTTGACGAACTGGAATACCGCGATATCGAATCCCTGATTCCACGCCCGCAACGCCATCCCGAACGCGGCCGTCGACTTCCCCTTCCCCGACCCCGTATGCACCGCGAGCACCGGCAGATTCCGCCGCTGCCGCGTCGTCAGCCCGTCATCCGGAACCGTCTCCGGCACACCCTTAGGCATCGAAACTCCTTGATAGCCCATCGATCAGGACTTCCCTCCGACCGCACGGCGGCCGAACTCGCGAAAAGTAATGGCCCCCGAGGCGCTCGCGCGCGAGCATCCCGACCGGCGGTGATTCCGAGCCGATCGACGACTGACGGCGTGGAGAGTCCCCCGCACAGGTTCGCCGGCCAGTCTTCTCCGCGCCGTGATGACGCAAGACGGATCGAGATGGCGATGCCGATACCGATGCCGATGCCGATGCCGATGCCGATGCCGATGCGATCATGCGCCGAAAGGCCGAATGCCGGGCTACGAGTTCGGTAGGTAGATCCGCCACGATCAGGCGGCTCGTGTCACGCCGGGGCGACCGGAGCCGGCGCGGACGACGTCGGCGACCGAGTCGCCGGTCAGTTCGGCGAGTTGGAGGTAGCCTGCGCGGAGGGTGCGGGCCAGGTCGGCGGGGAGGCCGAGGCGGACCATGCCGCGTTCGCAATCCACGACGATCGAGGTGATCGCCTCGGCGGCAAGCAGATTCGCGGCGGCGCGGGCGCGGGGGACCGGATCGACGCCGCCGGTGGCACGGCCGTCGGTGAGCAGGACCAGCATCGGGCGGCGGCGCGGATCGCGGACGCGTTCGCGGTGCACGACGTCGCGGGCCTTCAAAAGCCCTGCGGCGAGTGGGGTTTTGCCGCCCGTGCGAATACCGGACAGGCGTCGCACCGCGATATCCACCGAGGAGGTCGGCGGCAGGACGAGTTCGGCTTCCAGGCCCCGCAGCGTGATCACGGCGACCTTGTCCCGACGCTGGTAGGCGTCGCGCAGCAGAGCGACGACCGCGCCGGTAACCGCCGACAGACGGTCGCGCGCCGCCATGGATCCGGAGGCATCGACCACGAATACCACCAGATTGCCTTCGCGCCCTTCGCGATACGCACCGCGCAGATCCTCGGCGGCCAGTTTCAACGGGCCGTCGGCTCGGCCGCGGGAGTGCTGGTGCGGTGCGGCGGCGAATACGGTGCCGAGTAGGTGCAGACCGCCGGAGATATCGGTACTGGACCGCACCGTGCGGCCCTGCCTGGTCTGTGCGCGCGAACGGCGGCCCACCGCACCCTCGCCGATGCCGGGCACCTCCCAACGCGGCGGTGTCACAATGGATGTCGCGGGAGCGCCGATACGACCCTCGCGCGCGGACGGCGACTGCCCGCCGCCCGGCGAATCCGATCCATCGCCGTCGGGGGCTGGTGCACCTGGACCTCCAGGGCCTGGACCGCCATCCGGATCGTCGTCCGGGCCTCGATCATCCGAGCCACCGTTAGCGGGACCACCATCCCGATCGTTCGCATTGTTCAACGCACTGTCGACATCGCTGGGGCCGTCCGGACCACCACGCGAACCCCCACCGTTCGACCGGCCGTCGAGATCATCTCCTGCAAGATCCTCCGCACCGTGCTCCAATTCCGCACGCTCGCTGGACTTTTCCGCCTCTTCCCCCGCCGCACGCATCGCCTCGTCGAGCTGCTCTTCGCTGATCCCGGGCTCATCGAACGGATCCCGCCGCCGCCGATGCGGCAATGCCAACTCGGCCGCAACCCGCACATCCGCCTCGGCCACCGCGTCCGCCCCGCGCCAGGCCGCATGCGCGGTAGCGGTCCTGGCGACCACGAGGTCTGCCCGCATCCCGTCCACATCGAATGACGCACACAGCGCGGCGATCCGCCGCAACTCCACATCATCGAGCGCGACGGACGCGACCCGCTCGCGGGCGGTGAGAATCCGCTCGGCCACCTCTCGATCGGCCGCGGCATAGCGTGCGGCGAATCCGGCCGGATCCGCCTCGTAGTCCAGCCGACGCCGCACCACCGACATCCGCATGTCCACGTTCCGCGATGCCGTGACATCGACGGTGAGCCCGAATCGGTCCAATAGCTGCGGCCGCAGTTCACCTTCCTCCGGATTCATGGTGCCGACAAGCACGAACCGTGCCGGATGCGAATGCGAGACCCCATCGCGCTCGATATGCACCCGCCCCATCGCGGCGGCATCGAGCAGCACGTCCACCAGGTGGTCGTGCAGCAGATTCACCTCGTCGACGTAGAGCACGCCGTGATGCGCGGCCGCCAACAGCCCGGGCCGGAACGCCTGCTCGCCGTCGCGCAGCACCCGCTCCAGATCCATGGAACCGACCACTCGGTCTTCTGTGGCCCCCACCGGCAACTCGACCAGCCGAGCGGGCCGCGCCCCCGTCTCATCGACGATGGGCGGCAGCAATTGCGCAAGCGCCCGCACTACAGTCGATTTCGCGGTTCCCTTCTCCCCGCGCACCAAGACGCCGCCGATCCCGGGATGCACCGCACACAGGATCAACGCCAGCTGCAACCGCTCCTGCCCCACCACCGCCGAGAACGGAAAGCCCGCATCACCATCAGCACCGGGACGCGCCCCGGTCAGCGAAGAGGCGTGCGGCGCGGTTTCGGTACGGGACATCGACACGCCCCCGACTCTATTAGCGCCACCACACCCACCCTCCAGCACCCTCCACTGCGGGACACCTCCACAGTCGCATCAGGGGAAAGAGCGAGCCTTCCACTCGATCAACCACCTCGGAGCTGTCTTACGAGCGACCGTTCACGGACGCGAGACACCAGGGGCCCGCGAACACGCCGCGCCGCGCGGCCGACAACGCAGCTCAGCCCTTGCGCATGGGCAGATGCATGATGCCGTCTTCTTCGAACTCGTCGCCGTCCGGTTTGAAGCCGAACTTGGCGTACAAGTCGACCAGGTAGGTCTGGGCACTCAGGCGCACGGTCGCCGAACCCGCCTCGGCGAGCGCGGCCTGCACCAGCCGGGTGGTGTACCCGTGTCCGCGCGCCGGAACCGACGTGCACACCCGGCCGATTCGGAACGATTTCACACCGTTCTCGTGCTCCTCGGTCAACCGCAGCGTCGAGATGATCTCGCCCTCGTCATCGAGCCAGAAATGGCGTGTCTCCGGCAGCAGGTCGAAACCGTCCAGCTCCGGGTACGCGCATTTCTGCTCGACGACAAATACTTCGACGCGAAGCTTCAACAGCTGATACAGGGTGGCGGTGTCGAGATCGAGCGCCCAGGACCGTTTGAGTGCAACCGTTGACATCATCGCGTCTTGCTATCACAACTACGCGATCGGCGCGACCGCTGTATCCAATTTGCGATGTTCGCGGGGGCTCTCCGTGGTTACGCGAGCTACCGCCTCCGAGCCATCGCTCACATCGCGGTGTGCTTCGGCGTGTTGTCCGACACACCGTTCAGGTTCAGGGTTTTGGTCGACCAATCCCAGACTTCCTGGAACAGCGCCTGGTCCTCCGAGAGCTTCACGCCCAGCGAGGGCACCATTTCCTTCAGCTTCGGCGACCAGTCGTCGTATTCGCGCGGGAAACAGCGGTGCAGCACGTCGATCATGGCGCTCACACAGGTCGACGCGCCGGGTGACGCGCCGAGCAGACCCGCAATGGTGCCGTCTTCGGCGGCGATGACCGCCGTGCCGAACTCGAGCACACCGCCCGCACCCTTGCGCCGGATGACCTGCACGCGCTGCCCCGCGGTGATCAGCTCCCAGTCGTGGCCGTCCGCGCGCGGAATGAACTCCTCCAGCGTGGCCACCTTGCCCGCCTCGGACTTGAGCAGCTCGCTGACCAGGTACTTGGTCAGGCCGAGTTCGGTGACGCCGACGCCGAGCAGCGAGAAGATGTTGTTCGGCTTCACCGACTTGAACAGATCGGTGTTCTTACCGTCCTTGAGGAACTTCGGCGTCCACCCGGCGTACGGGCCGAACAGCAGGCCGGGACGGCCCTTGATGATGCGAGTGTCCAAGTGCGGCACCGACATCGGCGGCGCACCGACGGCGGCCTTGCCGTAGACCTTGGCCTCGTGCTTGTAGATCAGATCCGGGTTGGTGCAGCGGATGAACTGACCGCTGATCGGGAAGCCGCCGAAACCCTTGGCCTCCTTGATGCCCGACTTCTGCAGCAGCGGCAGCGCACCGCCGCCGGCGCCGACGAAGACGAATTTGCTGATGAGCGTCCGGGTTCGGCGAGTACGCAGGTTGCGTACCTTGACCAGCCAGGAACCGTCGGACTGCTTGGTGAGGTCGCGCACCTCGTGACCGAAGGCCAGATCGACGCCGGAACGGCCGAGGTAGGCCAGCAGTTCGCTGGTGAGCGAACCGAAGTCGATATCGGTGCCCTCATCGGTCCAGTTGAGCGCGATCGGATCGGAGAAGTCGCGGCCCCTGGCCATCAGCGGCAGCCGCTTGGCGAATTCGTCAGGGCTGTCGACGTATTCCATCGTCGAGAACAGCGGATGCCGCGACAGCGCCTCGTACCGCTTGCGTAGGTAGTCCACATTGTCCGCGCCGTGCACGAAGCTGACGTGCGGGATGGGGTTGATGAAGGCGGAGGGATCGCCGAGGATGCCGTTCTCCACGCCGTAGGACCAGAACTGGCGCGAGACCTGGAAGCGCTCGTTGATATCGATGGCTTTGCTGATATCGACCGAGCCGTCCGGATTCTGCGGGCTGTAGTTCAGTTCACACAGTGCGGAGTGTCCGGTGCCCGCGTTGTTCCACGGATCGCTGCTCTCGGCGGCGGCCGCGTCCAGCCGCTCGAATAGGGAGATCGACCATTCCGGCTGCAGCTGCCGAAGCAGTGCGCCGAGAGTGGCACTCATGATGCCGGCACCGATGAGTACTACATCGGTCTTTTCAGTCATGGCAGCGTTCGGCACGGGTAGATCGACTTCCTTGTCCTTCTGCGCACGCCCACCCCCACGGTGGGCCTGCTGGGCACGGGCGCTATGTGGTTGTTGCGAGTCCTGCGTGACTCGGCGAGGTGTAGGTTACCCGCCGTTCACCTAGCCCAATTGTGCACCTCACCTGTTCGAAGTCCGGCAACGAACCTACCGAATGTGACATAGATTCCTTCCTGGCTTCGACCTTCGAAACCGCCCTGACGTCGCTGACCTTTTCGAGTGACCTGCAAGCAGTCACTACGGCTAGATTGATCCTTGTGACGAACGAAGCCTCGCTCAGCGTGTCCGATATCACCACCCCGGCAACCGAGCGATGGCAGCCAGATATCCTCGGTGCGGGCTATGAGCAGCGCAGTCTGCCGCTGGGTCCGGACCCCGACGGTGAGGGCGAGGCCGTCGCGACCCTCGTTCGCTACACCCCCGACACCGGTTCCGCCACCACCGAACCCGCGGTGCTGTACGTGCACGGTTTCACCGACTACTTCTTCCAACAGCATCTCGCCGAACACTTCGCCGAGCGCGGACATCGCTTCTACGCGCTGGATCTGCGCAAGTGCGGTCGCTCGCTGCGCGACGGCCAGACGCCGCACTACGTCACCGATCTGGCGCTCTACGACGCCGAGCTGAACAAGTCGCTGCGCATCATCCAGGAAGAGGCGGGCGACAACGTGCTGCTGGTCGCACATTCGACCGGTGGACTCATCGTGTCGCTCTGGCTGAACCGGCTCAACATGGCGAAGGGCACGGCCAAGTCGGGCATTGTCGGCTTGGTGCTCAACAGCCCCTGGTTCGATCTGCAGGGCCCGTCGTACTACCGGACCATAGGCACTCCGGTGATCAAGATGCTCGGCCGGATCCGGTCGATGGTCGAGCTACCCGGCAACAAGATCAGCTCCTACGGCGACAGCCTGCACCACAGCGTCGCGGGCGAGTGGGATTACAACCTGGATTGGAAGCCGCTGGCGGGCTTCCCGGTCCGGCTCGGCTGGCTGCGCGCGATCCGCAACGGGCACGCCCAGTTGCAGGCGGGGCTCTCGGTCGGCGTGCCCGCGTTGATTCTGCGTTCGCGCATCACGAAATTCGCGCGCAAGTACGGTCCGGCCGTCGATGTCGCGGATGCGGTGCTCGATGTGCGCCAGATCCAGCGCTGGTCGGGCTGCCTCGGTGATCGGACCAATATCGTCCCGATCGACGGCGCCCGCCACGATGTCTTCCTGTCCTCGGCCGAACCGCTGGCCAAGGCCTTCGCCGAACTCGACAGCTGGCTGGACTGGCTGGCTGACCATTTCGAGCGACCTGCGAGCAGTCGCTAGCGGTCTTTCACCGGAAGACCGCCGGATCACCAGAGGCTGGTACGTAGCACGATCTCGGTGGCCAATTCGTGGTCGGCCTCGGTCGCCACATTGTCGACGTCGATCTCCACGACCCGGAATTCGCCGTAGACGTAGCGCCCGGAGGCATCCGCGACCGGACGCGGCAGATTCTTGGTGACCAGCACGGTGGCGGCGACCTCCACCGGACGACACGTGGGGTCCGCGACGGTGCCGTCGGCAGCCGGAATCGCGGGATGGCCGCGATCGGCGACGACAAGGCTGATGAACCGGCCGAAACCACCCGCGCAGACCTGCCAGCCGAGCTGCGCGCCGGCGCCGCGTCCTGCGACATTCACCCAGGGGATGCCGAGTTCGTCGAGGATGGCGTGCACGCCCGCCGGATCCAGGTCCGCTATCGATTCCACCGCAATGGTGCGCAGGTCCGAGGTGTGCAGTCGCGCGCACACCTGGTCGTAGACGTCGACCGGATCACCGGCATCGGGCAACAGCAGCACGCTGTGTCGAGACTCCGGGCCGTCGACCCGTATGGTCCATGCCCGGTCACCGACCGTGATCCGCCGAGATTTCATGCCGGAGTACGGTACACGTCCTAATTGAACGGAACCGCGTGTCAGTTACTCGCGAGTCAGGAACGTAAACATGTCGGTGGCTGTACGGGCTGGTCAGAGTGATGTGCTGCCGACTCCCAGGCCGGCGACGATGGTGGGGAGATCAACAGGTGCACCGTCGGTGAGCAGGCGTTCGATGTGGGCGATGTCGAGGTGCTGTTCGATCAGGTCGGCGAGCAGGTCGAGTTGGGACGAGCGGATCGCGGCTACCGAGGTATTTTCGGCGACGACGAAACCGTGCCGTCCGGCGCGGGCGGCGACCTCACGGAGCCAGGAGCGACGGAACTCATCCGATTCCAGCAGGCCGTGCAGGTGGGTGCCCCAGATCGCGTCGCGCACAGTGCCTTCTGTGGTCGGTGAGCTGTTCAGCTCCAGCCAGGACGGATCACCGCTGCGCTCGACGCGACCATGGTGAATCTCGTAGCCGTGCACGGGGATTCCGTGACCCCGCCCTGCGCTGCGTCGCAGTACCTTGGGGTCGGCGAATTCGATCTCCAGATCGAGCAGACCCAGACCCGCGACCGTCCCCGCGTCCGATTCGACCCGGTCGACGATGCGACTCCCGAGCATCTGATATCCGCCGCAGATGCCGAGGATCGGCCGCCCCGATGCGGCTCTGGCCTGTAGCGCATCGGCAATTCCGGTGCGCCGCAACCACTCCAGATCCGATACGGTCGCCTTACTGCCCGGCAGCACCACCAGATCGGCATCGGCGAGCCGGGACGGGTCGCCGACCCAGCGCACCGCGACACCGGGCTCACAGGCCAACGCTTCGATATCGGTGGAATTGGAGATGCGCGGCAGACGGATCGCGGCGACCGTAAGCCATTCGGCACCCACCGGCAGGCTGGGACGGCCGACCGGCGCGTCGGCGACCGTGCCGAGCGAGTCCTCCGCGTCGATCCACAGTTCGTCCGCGTAGGGGATGACGCCGAGTGTGCGGCGTCCGGTCAGCTCGGTGAGCTGGTCGAGTCCGGGACGCAGCAATTCGACATCGCCGCGGAACTTGTTGACGATGAAGCCGGAGATCAGTTGCTGGTCTTCGGGCTCGAGGACGGCCACGGTGCCGAACAGGTGCGCGAGCACGCCGCCGCGGTCGATATCGCCGACCACGAGCACCGGCAGTCGCGCCGCCCGGGCGAGCCCCATATTCGCCAGATCGGTGGCGCGCAGGTTGATTTCGGCGGGCGAACCGGCGCCCTCGCAGATCACCACATCGAATTCGGCGCGCAGCGAATCCAGTTCGGCGGCAACGACTTCGCGTAGGTCCTGGCGATGCTGGAAATAGTCACGCGCGCCGACGGTGCCGATGGCCTTGCCGCGCACCACGAGTTGGGAGCGTCGGTCGCTGCCGGGTTTGAGCAGGACCGGATTGAATCGAACGCTCGGCGCGAGCCCGCACGCCGCCGCCTGCAGGGCCTGCGCACGACCGATCTCGCCGCCGTCGAGGGTGACCACCGAATTGTTGGACATGTTCTGCGCCTTGAACGGCGCGACTCGAACACCGCGCCGGGCGAGCATGCGGCAAAGTCCGGCCACCACAACGCTTTTCCCAGCGTCGGAGGTTGTTCCGGCGATCAGCAGCGCACCCGTCGATGCGCTGGTCACGGCGCGAGCCTGCGCGGTCCACCCGTCACGGCACGGTCAGAATTTCGGCGCCCGTGTCGGTCACAACCCAACAGCGCGAGCTTCGACCTGCGCGGTCCACCCGTCACGGCACGGTCAGAATCTCGGCGCCCGTGTCGGTCACAACCCAACAGCGCGAGCTTCGACCTGCGCGGTCCACCCGTCACGGCACGGTCAGAATCTCGGCGCCCGTGTCGGTCACAACCCAACAGCGCGAGCTTCGACCTGCGCGGTCCACCCGTCACGGCACGGTCAGAATCTCGGCGCCCGTGTCGGTCACAACCAGTGTGTGTTCGAACTGCGCCGTCCACTTGCGGTCCTTGGTGACCACGGTCCAGCCGTCGTCCCAGATCTCGTAGTCGATATCGCCGAGGTTGATCATCGGCTCGATGGTGAAGGTCATACCGGGCTCGATGACCGATTCGATGGCGGGCTGGTCGTAATGCAGGATGACCAGGCCGCTGTGGAAGGTGGGGCCAACGCCGTGCCCGGTGAAATCGCGCACCACGCCGTAGCCGAAGCGGTTGGCGTAGGACTCGATGACGCGCCCGATCACATTGAGCGCCCGGCCCGGCCGTACCGCCTTGATCGCCCGCATGGTCGCCTCGTGCGTGCGCTCGACCAGCAGTCGCACCTCCTCGTCGACATCACCGGCCAGGAAGGTCTTATTGGTGTCGCCGTGCACGCCGTCGATGTAGGCGGTCACGTCGATATTGACGATGTCACCGTCCTCGATCACCGTCGAATCCGGAATGCCGTGGCAGATCACCTCGTTCAGCGAGGTGCAGCACGACTTCGGAAAACCCTTGTACCCCAACGTCGATGGATAGGCACCGTGATCGCACATGAACTCGTGTGCGATCCGGTCCAGCTCATCGGTGGTGACACCGGGCGCGACCGCCTTGCCCGCCTCCTCGAGCGCCTGCGCCGCGATCTTGCCCGCGATCCGCATCTTCTCGATGGTCTCGGCAGTCTGCACCCAGGGTTCACGACCCTCGTTCACGGTCTTCTTCCACGCATACTCCGGACGCTCGATCGAGCGCGGAACCTCACGGGTGGGCGAGAGCGTGCCGGGAACAAGCGGCTGGCGGGTACGCACTGACATGGAACAAGAGTATCCGCACCGGTCATCGCGCACTGTCCTTGCCTGCGCCGCGAACGCGCCGTCAACCGAAGGAATAGTCGCGGACCACGGTCCGTTTAGGGTAGTGGTCGACGTAGAAACTTCACACGAACAGGACTCGAGCTGTGGAACTGGGACTCACGACTTTCGCGGAGCTGTACCCGGTCGGCGACCGACCGGCGCCCACCGCGGCCGAACGGCTGCGCGAGGTGGTGGACGAGGCGGTCGCCACCGAGCGCGCCGGACTCGATGTCTACGGCGTCGGCGAACATCACCGCAAGGATTTCGCGGCATCCGCGCCGGCGGTCGTGCTGGCCGCGATCGCGGCACGGACCGAGCGCATCCAGCTGACCAGCGCGGTCAGCGTGCTGAGTTCGGACGATCCGGTACGGGTGTACCAAGATTTCGCGACGCTGGACGGACTCTCGAACGGTCGCGCCGAGCTGATGGCCGGACGCGGTTCGTTCACCGAGAGCTTCCCCCTGTTCGGTTACGACCTGAGCGACTATGACGAGCTCTTCGAGGAGAAACTAGCGCTGCTGCTGCACATTCGCGCGGACGAGCCGGTGACCTGGAACGGCAAATTCCGTGCCCCGCTGCGCGATGCGGTGATCTACCCGCGCACCGACAACCGGCCGCTGCCGGTCTGGATCGCGGTGGGCGGCAGCCCGGAATCCGTGGTTCGCGCCGGGCTGCTCGGCCTCCCGCTGGCGATCGCGATCATCGGCGGCCAGCCCGCACGCTTCAAGCCGCTGGTGGATCTGTACCACCGGGCACTCGAAGAGGGCGGCCACGAGAAGCAGCCGGTGGCGGTACACGCGCATGGCTACCTCGCGGATACCGACGAGCAGGCCGTCGCCGACTTCTACGCGCCGTACGCCGGAGCGATGAGCACCATTGGGCGCGAACGCGGTTGGGGCCCGATGACCCGCGCACAGTTCGATGCACTGCGCTCGCAGCGCGGTTCCCTCTTCGTCGGCACCCCGGACTACGTCGCGGAAAAGATCACCGACGCCCGCGACACCCTCGGCCTGGACCGCTTCATGCTGCACACCAGTGTCGGCACTCTGCCGCACGAAAAGGTGTTGCACAACATCGAATTGCTCGGCGCGAAGGTCGCACCGCAAGTGCGCTGAGCCAGCACAACGCCGCGGCACCAAGTGCAGCCGAACCTCGTGCTTGATGGCCGCGGCGAAGGCGACGTACGCCTCCCGCCGGGCGCCGTCCCATCGTGTCGCATGCCGGCGGCCCCACTGCAAGCGGTCCTTGCGGATGTTGAAGTAGTAGCCGATCCAGGCTGAGGTAGCACCGGTCACGATCGCGATCGCAGCACTGTAGAGGGCAAACACCGGCACAGGTAGTTGGCCGACCATTCACGCGCGCAACAGATCTCGGCCGCAGCGGTCGCACTCGCGCCGTGCGGTACTGAGGCTCGAGCCGTCGCGGCGAGCGTGGATGTAGCCCAAGGCCCTATCCGCCGAGTTGCGCTTCGAAGGCGATGCGGTCGCCTCGGTAGAGCGCGCGGACGCGTTCGACGGGCGCACCCTGTTGGTCCACGCTGCGCCGGTGCAGGAGTAGCAGCGGTAGGGCCGTGCTGCACTCGAGCAGGGCGGCCTCGCGCGGGGAGGCAAGGACGGTTTCGATGCGTTCGGTGGCCTTGCCGAGTACCACGCCCGAGGCGCGCACCGCCGCATACAGCGATGTCGTCGGATCGTAGGTATCCCGTAGGTGACCGAACCGGTCGAGGGGCATGAAGGTGCTCTCCAGGCCGATGCGTTCGCCGTCGGCGAGGAGTACGCGTTCCAGGTGCATGACCGGGGCGCCCAGCGTGAGCCCGAGGTCACGGGCGGTATCAGCGTCGGCGGGGACGTCGTCCCAGCCGACCAGCAGTCGGCCGGGCACACGGCCGTGACTGATGGCCCCCTCGGTGTATGAGCGCAGCGACAGCGGCTGCACCATCTTCGGGCGGGACACCACCGTCCCCCGGCCCTGGCGGCGGATTCGACCCTCCACCAATAGATCTCGCAGCGCCTGCCGGACGGTTTCGCGGGCGACCTCGAATCGAACCGCGAGGTCGCGCTCGGAGGGGACGGGGTCGCCCTCCTCCAGATCGGTCAGCAGCTGCTCGAGTTCGGTGCGCACCAGGTACGACTTCGGCAGCCGCGGCGCCGAATCGATACGCCCGCCGCGCATTTCATCGGCCTCGGCTCTCGTCGCACCTGATGTGTCCATACCGACAGCCTACCCCGTATTGGTCTATACCAATTGTTAACCCAGCGTTCGCGCGGGCAACACTCGTTGGTCTAGACCATTGCGCATTATGTATTCATGCGATTGGTCATCATCGGTGGCGGAATCCTCGGCACTTCGCACGCCCTGGCCGCCATCGGCCGTGGTCACGAGGTCGTGCAGCTGGAGCGGGAGCCCGAGGCGCGTGGTGCGACGGTGCGCAACTTCGGCCTGGTGTGGGTTTCCGGGCGCTCGGCCACCGAACTGGACTTCACGCTGCGCTCCCGGCAACTGTGGGAGGAGATCGGCGGCAAGGTGCCCGGTGTCGGATTCCGGGCCGCCGGATCGATCACGCTGGTGCGCACCCCCGCCGAACTCGCGGTCGCCGAGGCCGCCGCTGCGAGCACGCATGCCGGACCCCGCGGCTTCGAACTGCTCGAACCCGAACAGGTGCGCGCGATCAATCCGGCCCTGCGCGGCAAATTCCTTGCCGGACTGCACTGTTCGACCGATGCTGCCGTCGAATCCCGGCAGGCACTGCCCGCGCTGCGCGCATATCTGACCGCATCGGACCGCTATACCTTCCATGCGAGCACCGAGGCGCGTCAGGTCACCGATACCGGTTCCGGCGCAACGGTTCTCGACGATCACGGCCGCACCTTCGAAGCAGATCTGGTGTTGGTCTGTCCGGGCGCCGCGCATACCGGCCTGACCCGCGAACTCGTCGGCGACATCCCGGTGCGCCGAGTCCGGCTGCAGATGATGCAGACCGCGCCGCTCGGCGAGCCACTGACCACCGCGATCGCCGACGGCGACAGCTTCCGCTACTATCCGGGCTTCGCCGGTCCGGCGTTGGACGTGCTGAACGCGGAACAGTCGCAGACCGCGATCGCCGCCGAGCACAGGATGCAGCTGCTGTGCGTACAGCGCCTCAACGGCGGTCTCACCATCGGTGACACCCACGAATACGAGGAGCCCTTCGCCTTCGATCTGGACGAGGCACCGTACGAACACCTCACCGCCGTCACCGAGGAGCTGCTGGGACGCAAACTCCCGCAGGTAGTGCGGCGCTGGGCGGGCGTCTACAGCCAGAGCATCGATCCGGCCACCATCGTGACCCGCGCGAAGGCCGATGCGCACATCTGGGTCGTCACCGGTCCGGGTGGCCGCGGCATGACCCTCGGCCCCGCGATCGGCGCGGAAACCGCCGACCTGCTGAATCTCTGACAACGCTGATGTGGTCGAACCCCGTCCACGGCACTGGTGTCCGATTTGCGGCGGCGCTCACCCAACGCTGTTTTGTCATTGCCAAGCACTGATTGAACGCGAATCGTGCCGCACCAGCGTGGCGGGCCAGCAGTGATTGCTGCTCGACAGTCGGGTCGAGACAGAATCGGAAGCTCGTAAACCGCGTTACCGCAACAGCATCCCACCAGCCACCGGCTCGATCCCGCCTACCGGCAGGCCGCGGAATCCCTCGGTGCGGGTCCGGTTCAGGTGCTGTTCCAGGTGACGCTGCCGCCACTGCTGCCCGCGCTCGGCGCTGCCGCGGGTTTGGCGATCGCGCTGTCGATGGGCGAGCTCGGCGCGACCGTCATATCCGGCCACCTGGAAAACGTTGCCGGTCACCATATTCGGGCTCACCGATCGCGGTGAGGTATTCGACGCGGCCGCGAGTACCTGCCTGCTGTTGGCGGTGACACTGGTCGCCTCGGTCGCGCTCGGTCGGCTGCGTGGTCGCGCCGAGCTGCGCTGAGCACCATACGATGGCCCCATGTCAGCACTGCCCCTGATCTTCACCGCGGGCTGGGCGAGCGGGGTCAATGCCTACGCGGTGGTCCTGCTGCTCGGCATCTTCGGCGTCACCGGCTTGTCCGACGAGGTGCCGGAGGCACTGCAGCGCACCGATGTACTGATCGCGGCCGGTGTGTTGTTCCTCATCGAGGCCGTCGCGGATAAGGTCCCCTATCTCGACAGCTTCTGGGATGCGGTGCACACCATAGTGCGCCCGGCATCGGGTGCGGTCGTCGCAGCACTGCTCGCCGGCCAGGACGGATCGCTGCCCCAACTCGCGGCCGGCGCGGTCGGCGGAACCACCGCCCTGGCAAGCCATCTCGTGAAGGCCGGAACAAGGATGGCGATCAACACCTCGCCGGAGCCCGCGAGCAATATCGTCATGAGCCTCATCGAGGATCTGACCGTCGGCGGCATCGTCACCATCGCGATCTTCCACCCGGTCGTGGCGGCCGTCTGTGCGGGCACACTGCTGGTGATCGGCGTGCTTTTGGTCTATCTGCTGGCGAGTCGAATACGCCGCTACCGCATTCGCCGCAGACAACGTCGCGAGGCCAAACGCTTGGCTGCGGTCTAGGCGGGTTTGCGCCACACCAACCCGCAGCCGAAGTCATATGCGGATCGCGGCGGAATTCCGTTGCGGAGCACAGGATATGGATCGAAGCCGGAGGGCACTGCCGCGGTACGTCGACGTGGGTCCGCCTCCGGGCTCACATCAGCTGGGGCAGCATGATGCACTCTGCGGTAAGTGCGAGGACGGACAGCACGATTCCCGTGACCGCCAGCGCCTTGGCACTGCGCTGTCCGGTGCAGCCGACGATCCCGAGGACGAGTCCGGAAATTGCGAAGGGGAGGCCGACCAACGGTCGCACGCCGGTCAGGTCGATCGGCAGGAACGGGAGTACGCAACCGATGATGCCGAGGATCGCCGACGCTACGGCGAACCGTGGCCCCTGCCGCTGACCGGTCGCGTGCGGACCGCCTTGCCATCCGGGATCGTTGGTAGACACCCAGGGTTGTGGCTGCTGATAAAGGTTCGGACCCGGCGGCGGGATGGGCGCGGAGTATCCGGCGTTCGGGCCGGGGTGCCAGGTCGGGTTGGTCGGTTCCGGCGGCGGGCTATACGACATCGGTAATCCTCACTCACGAAATCCCCGAGAATGGCCTGCTATCGTTCGCGAGCCACGATAGTCGCATACCGAACGTTCGATTCGATGCCGATGCGGCCAGGTCCGCGGCGGGCGCGCTCGCCGACCGAGGCGTTATGGCGCGAAGTGCCGGCCAATCTGCATCTGGCCCAAATCCGCTGAGCACAAAGCAAACCGACCGCGCGGTTGATTAGCCAGTCGGGTGCGATCGCGCGGGTGGCGCGCCGATCGACCATCCCGCGCAGCGATTGAAGGCGACCGGCCGAGCGCACTGCGCGGCCGGAGACAATGCTCGCGATTGGGGTGCCCTATCGGTAGCAGTGAGTTGGCCAGCCTGCTTGCCGCGATGACGCTGATCGAGCAGTGTAGGAATCACTTCGGCTGGTCGACACCGTGGGTCGAACTGCACGCACACCACACGATCGATATTCGCGTCGCGGCGGCAGTGGTCTGGATGGTCGCCGAATGAGTTCGGGCACTGTCGAATTCGCCAACAAGTGGCGAATTCCGTGGCGGGCGTGCCGCGCCAGTCGACCACGCGGCACGCCGGGCCGGGCGCCCCGTTGCGCCCGCCGTCACTGTGCCGGCGACGTTTGCGTCCGGGTCGGGTCATTGGTCGGACAACGCTGGCCCGGGACGTCGCCAATTGAGCAGTAACGCTGTCGAGGCAGTGTCACTATTGGTCACTATTGCGGACGAATGTCGCCGTCGAGACTTACTGTTCAGGCAAACGGCGGCGGCCACCGGCCACGTCGGTTACCAGATCAGTGTAGCCGTCGACGAGTTCCGCCAAGTGGTACCAGTGTTTATGGGTATTATCGCTACGCGCGCCATCGACATCGATGGCCGTGTTGGCGTCCACCCAACTGCGCGCCATCCGATCCACCACCGCACCGAGGCTCTCGGTATGTAGCGAAGCACCATTGCGATGCTGCGGGATCTCCTGCGCAATCCACTCATTGATATCGTCGACGAGTTCGCCACGACGGCAATCGATTTCGGCCACCAGGTTCATGTCCTGAACCTCGGCACGGCGTGCGTGCAGTTCGGCGAGAGCGTGTGCGGAACGCAGTAATTCACGATCTTGAAAACGTCGTCCCTGAAATGCACACAATATCTGCGGAGCGGTCGGCAACACCCCCACCGTAGGCGCGCTCATCGCCGTACCTCGAATTTACCCGACACCAACGCGCTTTGTACCAACATGATTGGCTCTCGATTCGGTTATCCCGGTCATCGGATCGGTTCTTCACAACTAGCGTAGCTGGATCATGCTCTTACAAATGCAAGAACGCAAGAGTGCGTTCTCATTGCTGCGGTAACGACCTGGTCACCGAGCAGCGACCCCACAGACAGCTAGTGACAACGACTTTCACGCGCGATACTCGCGGGGAGCTGGACCGGTGGCCAAGAGTTTGCCACACCATCGCCTAGCGCGTGGGCAGTATGCGATCGCCGCCTACGGTCGGGGAGTCCCCAGATAACTAGTCACCCAGATAACTAGTCACCCAGATAACTAGTCACCCAGATAGCTAGTCACCCAGCGGCGCCTTGTTCGGATCGGCGTCGGCCTGCGCGTGGACGAGCACCCCTGCCACCCCGACGCGGATACGCGCGGTGCATTCGATCGGCGTACCCGGCGGCAGCTCGGACAGACCGGCGGCCACGTCGATATCGGTGCCCGACACCGCGATCCAGATCTCCGCCGGAAGCCGGCACCGGTAGATCGGTGAATCGCCGAGTCCGGTGTATGCGCGGGGTTCCGTCCCACACAATATCCAACCGCTCATCGGTGCGGCCGCGGTCCTCGAGGAACTTCGCGGCGAAATCCGCGCCATCCATTTCGAATCGCTGTTCATCGTGGGCTATTTCGGCCTCGGCCAAGACGAATGCCCGGCAAATCGAGCAGCAGCACACCACCCGAAACCGCCACCCCGAAGTCGCCGCGCTAGGTCGATCCCATCCCCCGGTCTCGAGAAGACGGTGCCGCGACTACAAGGACGAGCACCCCATAGATCCGGCCACCGAGCCGCGGTCGACCGTGACAAAGGGAATATCGCAGCGAAAACTCCGAAGTTCGTTGCCGCAAAAGGCGGTAGTCTCTGACCACGCTGCGAATGCATATTTGCGTGTGTGGCGGGAACTTACTACAGACATGTACGCAAGAGTGCTAACGGGTGCGCCGGGCGAAAGGGTTGTCATGGCAGGCAAGCGCACAGTCCTCACCGCCGGTTTACGGCGGCTCTCGGTGCTGCTGACCGAGATGCGCGAACACGCGGGGCTCAGCAAAGAGGACGTCAGCGGCAGGACCGGCATCAATATCACCACGCTGTACCGCATCGAGACGGCGCAGGCGCGCCCGCAGCGGCGCACGCTGATGGCGATGCTTGATCTCTACGGCGTCACCGAACAGCAGCGCGACGATGCGCTCGAACTTCTTTCGGACGCACTCAAGCCCGGCATGTCCCGCCCCTACGAGGCGACACTGACCGAGGTGCACGCGGCCTATATCAACTTCGAATCCGAGGCGCTCTCAGCTCGGCACTACCAAACCTCCTACATTCCGGGACTATTGCAGACCTCGGACTATGCCGAGGCGGTCATCGACACCAATATGCCGAAGCTGGACGGAGCCACGGTGTCGCACAATGTGCGAGCGCGGATGGATCGGGCCATGCATCTCACCAAGCCGGATCCGCTGGAACTGTGGGTGGTGTTGGACGAAGCCGCCATCCGGCGCATGGTCGGCGGCCCCGATGTCATGAAGGCACAGCTGAAGCGGCTGCTCGACGATTCGCAGATGAAAAACGTCATCCTGCAGATACTTCCGTTCAGCGCGGGGGTGCACCCCGGTATGGCCGGATCCTTCACGCTGCTGGACTTCAAGGATCCGGCCGATCCGGAGCTGGTGTACGTCGAGGGCATCGCGGGTGATCAGCTGATCGAGGGCCATCCCCAGATCCGCCGCTTCGGCATTATTTTCGACCAGTTGCGCGCCATGGCGCTCAGTCCCCGCGACTCCATGGCCCTGATCGACAGGGCTTCCGAAGAGATGGACTGATCAGCTGCGGCTGGCTCGTCGATAGCCGACCGCCGCGGGGATCGCGAAGACTACGAGCGCGCCGATACACCAGGCGATGGTGGCCAGTAGCGGATCGCGCACCGGCCCGCCGACGGATAGCCCCTTCATGGCATCGATGGCGTAGGACATCGGCTGATGCTTCACAATCGGCTGGGCCCACGGCGGATAGGCGATCAGCAGCACGAACCCGGTACTGAAGAACATCATCAACGATGATCCGAGCGAAACAGCCTCCACCAGTGCAGCTTTCGCACTGAACACGGCCACCGCGGTGACCACGGTGGCGAAGGCGATGCCGAACAGCAGCGGCACCCCGAACAGCGCGATACCGGCGAGCAGCCCTTGCCGGAATCGGAAGCCGAGCGCCACACCCACCGCGAACATCACCGCCGTGCACAGCACAATCCGGATCCCTTCGGCGACAATGCGCGCGATCAGTCCGGACGCGCGGTGCACCGGCAGCACCCAGAAGCGGGCCAGCAGACCTTCGTCGCGCTCGCGTCCGAGAGTGATGGCACCTGCCACCGAACCGGACATCACACCGACCAACGCCGACATCGGCACGAAACCGTACAGCGCACTCACCTCGGAGAACTCCGAAATCTGTTTTCCGAGAACGGTATTCAGCACGATCAGCAGGAGTGCGGGAAAGACGAGCGACTGCACGACGGTCAGCGGATCACGCCACCAACGCATCAGCAGCCGCTTGGTCTGGATCATCGTCTGCGGGATCAGCAGACGCCACGTCTCGGTGCGACCGTAGACCTTGGGCAGTTCCGCCGTGGGAGTCAGTACCTCGGTCATGCCGACCTCCGGATCGAAACGAATACCGCGCCCGCACCGAAGAGAATGATCTGGCCGAGTATCCAGGCCAGCCCGGGCCCGAGGATCGACCAGCCGACCACGCCCGCGTGTCCCGATGGGTCACCGGCGAGCGCCCGCAGCCCGTATACGTATTGCGAGACCGGCTGGTTACGTGCGAACCCCTGGATCCAGTGCGGGAATTGGCTGACCGGGGAAAGTCCGCTCGACACCATGCCGAGGATCAACTGCGGCAGGATCAGCGCCTGGGTGGTCGCCTCCGGGCTCTTGGTCAGACTGCCGAGCAGATCGGCGCCCAGGCACAGCGCCAGCCCGATCAGCATCGCGAACGCGATGAAACCGATTGTGTCCCACCAGCTTCCATAGAAGCGGAAGCCGATCACATGGCCGCACACGAGGGCTGCGGCCAGCGCGATCCCCGCCCGACCCAGCGCGGTCGTGACTCGCGCGGCCAGCGGCACCGTCGAAAGCATCGGCATCGATCCGAACCGCACATTGAGCCCGTCCTTGGCATCGGCGGCCGCTCGGAATGCGGCCGTGATGGCGCAGAAGGCGATCGCCTGCATGGCGATCATGGGCATGAGGAACTGCGCGTAGTTGCTCAGCCCGCCCCGCCGGAGCGGGTTCAGCGACATCACGAGATTCAGCGGGACGTAGAAGCCGACGGTGAAGACCACCGGCGCGAGCAGTGCGGTGAATAGTTCACCATTGCGCCAAGACGGCCGGACCAGGCGCGCGGTCAGCGCCCACCATTGCGCCACCGTCGCCATCCGCGGGGGTGGCGCGTCCACCAGCCGCTCGCTGCTCAGGCGGCGGTTTTCCCCGTCGTCGCGTTCCTGCTGATCGGTGCTCGATACCGCGTCGCTACCGATGCTCATCTGCACGCTCCCATCCTGCGCGTCAACCGTGCTTGTCGGTGGGGAACCGGCTGTTCTCAGCATGTCGCACGCAGCCGCAGCCGGTACAGCTTTCCGCACTCTTCGAGTACGTATCGCATGATCGATCTCGCTCGCTCTCATCACCGCCCACCGAAATCGGGCGCGCCGCCACCGCGTCGGGCGAGCGGCTCGTCGTCCAATCTCGCCGCACCGATGACGTTTCGATACCTCCCCCGGGTGTCGCAACGACGACTCCGAGGGGGCGATTAATCCCACCAAGGTGTTTGCCGACCCGGGCAGAACGGTGTCTCATGGGTGCGTGAATCATGCAGTGTCGCTATCGGTTTCGACGGAATGTCCGATTCGCGAGGTGACTACCGTGCCCGGGGTGAGTAATGTATGCGCCGATGACCAGCATGGAAGCCCGTTTCCGTGAAGCAGCGCGGACCGTGCCCCTCCCCAGTCCTTGGAATCTGTCCGCCTACCTCGCAAGTGTCGCCGCGCACCGTGGTCGTTCCATCTCGCTGCAGGCGATCCCCGCGGCCGCGCTCGCGGACATCGGGTGTCGTGGCAGCGGACTCTGGATCGCGCGCGGTCACGACGACATCATCGTCTACGACGCGTCCGCCACCGAACGCAATGCGGATCACATCATCCTGCACGAGATCGGTCACATGCTGTTCGGGCACGGCAAGGAAGGTACGGAGGCAGGCGAGCCGATAACACCGTCGCTGGCCGCACTGTTGCCGTCCATCTCATCGTCCTCCATCAAGCATGTACTCGGCCGCGAGCACTTCGGCGCCGACCGCGAACGGGAAGCAGAAGTATTCGCCGATATGACGATGGTCTACGCCACCTTGCCGCGCCGCCCGGCGCGTTCGTTCCGACTTTTCGGGCGCGGGCGCTAGCCACCGGGTGGTCGGTGGGTGCCCGCACGTAATCCGTCGATGAGATCCTGATAGCTATCCGCCAGCTCGTTGAGCTGCACCCACGCGTCATAGAAGACGGGTTCCGGCGCCTCGGACAGCGGCACGAACGCCTGCGTGATCATTCTGGCCAGCCGATCCACGATCTCGCCGACGGTTTCGGAGTGCAGTTGCGCCTCGGAGCACGGCACCGGCATCGCCAGCGTCACCCACATATCGATCGACCGCACCAGTTGGCCGCGTCGCCGATCCAGCTTGGGGATCTCGCGCACCGGCGTCCGCTCGCGGATTTCGTGCAGCTGCGCCAACTCCCCCGCCGCCTCCAGCATCGGATGATCGTCGTGCGGTAGCCCGCGGCATGCGGCCAGCAACATATCCCGCCCTGGAACCATCCGGTTATTTCCGACATTCCTCATCCGGGCCTCCCGCCGACGCCGGAACGCGCCACCCTCGGCGAACCTCCCGACCAGCAATGTCGATTCCGCACCGCACGATCGCACGTCACCCCTCGATTATCGACCCTGATCCGCAGCCGCGATCGAAAACGCCGATATCAATTTGTTACAGACCGGCACGTCCGTGGCAAATACGCAGTAACCCGGGCTATGGTCCGATGATCAGCGACCGTCCGGCTTCGACGACGCGGGTACGCCCGCCGCGAGATAATCCTGACCACCGACGTAGAACGTGCGACCGGATTCGCCTGCGGCACTTGTGGCCTCGCCGACGACGGCGGCGAACGCCTCGATGGTCGGCAGTGCACCGTGATCGCGACGAGCCGAAACCGCCTCGGGATTGCGGCGTTCCAGCAAACGGACGATGATCGTGCCGTCGATCATGTCACCGGACACCACATTCAGCCCGATACCACGCTCGGTCAGCTCCGGAATCATTGCGCGCAAGGCGTCTTCACCCGCACGCTTGCTCGCAGCGATCGGCTCATAGTCCGCCGGAACGGGTTTGCGGCCGTGGAAGTGGGCCTGATGGCTGGTCACGAAGACGATCCGGCCGCCGGACGGCAGGTGCGGCAAGGCTTCCCGCACCAGACGAACCTGCGCGTCACGGTTCAACGCCATCGCGTAGTCGGGGGCCGCATCGCGCTCGAGACCGCCGGATGCGTTGAGCACCAACACATCCAGCCGACCGAACTCCATCACCACATCGACGATCATCGCCGATGTAGCGTCCGCATCCGCGATATCGGCACCGGCGATCGAGGCACTGCCGCCGGCAGCGCCGATCTCATCGGCGATCGCCTGGGCGCGTCTGCGCTTCTCCCGATAGTTGATGATCACGTGATCACCGCCCGCCGCCAGCACTTTCGCCGTCTCGGCCCCTATCCCCCGCGACGCGCCGGTGATCAGCACAATCCGTCGTTCCGTCGAGTCGCCCACCATCTGCCTCTCGTTCATCAGCCCACAGCAACGCTTCTAATTTAGAATCACTATGGTAGTTCGAAATGAGAAGTGCAAATGGCGCCAAGCCGTCGCGCGGGCAAGACGACCCGGCGCACGCGCCCATGCTGGCCACCATGGAGCTCATCGGCCAACGCTGGATCCTGCGCGTCCTCTGGGAGTTGGAACCCGGCCGCCTCGGCTTCCTCGAACTGCGCCGCCGCATGGGCAACTGTTCGTCGAGCATGCTCTCGACGCGCCTGCAGCACCTCCAGACCGCGGGCGTGATCACCAAGAACGCGGACAAAACCTACGAACTCACCCCCGCGGGCCTCGACCTCACCGCGGCACTGCGGCCGCTCTGGAGCTGGTCCGAACGATGGACCCCGCCATCTCCCGATCCCGAGTAGTGCGTACGACAAAGGCGGCCCCCGGCGCACTACCGGGAACCGCCTTCGCCTGGGACAGGGTTACTTCAAGCGGAGCTTGCCGAACAGACCTTCCTTCTCGTCGTCCGGGCCCGCGGTGAAGTACAGCGAGTCGGCGTCGCCGAGGCTCTCGCCATTGCCGAACATCAGAGCCCACAGACCCGCGATCTCGACCGGCTGGCCCTTCTCGTCGCGCAGGTAATCGACGAACTTGCCGGTGGCGTCGTCGTAGGCGAGCACGTGGCCGAGGCCACCGAAGTTGCCGACGAGCAGCTTGCCGCTGAGCGGACCGAAGTTCGCGGGCGCCACCGCGACACCCCACGGCGCATTGAGGCGACCGCCGTCGTCGAGGATACGGACCAACTTGCCGCTGCCGTCGAATTCCGCGACCTTGCCCTTGGCGGGCTTGCCCTTGGCGTCCTTCTCCTGGTCCTTGTCGAGCGAATCCTCTTCGGCCTTGTCGAACTTGGACGCGTCCTGCTCATCCGGCTTGGTGTCCGCGTACGAGACGAATACACGGTTGCCGATGGTGGTCACATTGAATGGGGCGGGATCGCCGGGCTTGGGCTTCTTGCCCTTATCCGGGGCGGCCGCGTCGATCTGGTCGCCGGTGGCGAAGGGGTTGGCGAAGCCGACGGTCGGGATCAGCTGCCAGTCCTTGTCGAAGGTGCGGACCTGCGGGTTCTCGCCGAAGTCGGCGGCGAGCAGCTTGTCACCGGACGGAGCGAGCGCGATGCCGAAGAACGCCATGCCCTGGGATTCGCCGTCGAAGACCAGATTCGCCGGACCGTCGTGCCGGATGATCGCGCCCTCGGGCCCCTGCTCGGTCCAGGCCGAAATCTTGCCGGAGTCGGTGGCGAAAATGAACCGCGACGAACCGGTCAGCAGTACCGGCGCACCGTCGACGTCCACCGGCTGGTCGCGCACGACGAACAGATCGGAGGTGATGGGAGCGCCGTTGAACACGACGCCGGTGGTCTTGCCGATGCTCTTGTCCGAGGTGTCGGCATCCGCACCCGGAACCGTGACGATCTTCAGCGGATCCTGGAACAGCTTCTGCACCTTGGGATCCGCGGATGCGCTGACATCGCCGACGAATTGGAACGAACTACCGCCCGCGCCGACCCAGAAGTGCCCGCCCGCGCCCTTCGGGCGATCGGCCAGGCCCCACGCGTTCACCATATCCGGAAAGGTGTACTGCGCTTTGTATTCGGCCGTGTTGGCGGCAAGGTTGGTCTGCGCGTAGTGGTTGCCGTCGATGGCAGGCACTTCGTCGTTAGACGACTTCGAATCCGAGCATGCCGCGGCCACAACCAGGGCAGCGCCGAGCACCGAGGCGCGCAGCAGACCGTTGCGGGCGCGCGACCGCCAGGCACTGTTGCGGCGCAATTCACTAAGGCGTGCGTTCAACTTCTTCGTCCTTTCCAGCCACTCGCAACCCTCATTTGGCGATTAGGCGATGCTAACCTTAGCTTGGCGGAATTTCGACCGTATCGGAACGTCCCGAATCCGACGGGTTTAAGCTGTCGCGCGTGGTCGCCCCCCAACCTTCCGTCGCCCCTCATCCGGATATCGCTCCGCTCGCTCCATTGCTCGGCACATGGCGCGGACCAGGGCACGGCGAGTACCCGACCATCGAGTCATTCGACTACGTCGAAGAAATCAAGTTCGGCCACCTCGGCCGACCGTTCCTCACCTACCGGCAGCGCACCCGCGCGGCCGACGGCAGCCGACCGATGCATGCCGAAACGGGTTATCTACGCTGCCCGCGCCCGGATCACGTCGAATTGATCCTGGCCCACCCGACCGGCATCACCGAGATCTGTGAGGGCAGCCTCACCATCGTCGATGGTGAACTGCGGATGGAATTCGAATCGACCAGCATCGGCCGCAGCAGCACGGCGAAAGTGGTGACCGCCCTCGGCCGTTCGATCAAGTTGGCCGGGGACACCATCGACTACACCCTGCACATGGCCGCGGTCGGCGAACCACTGACCCACCACCTCGCGGCGACGCTGCACCGCGCCTGATCAGTCGCCGGACGGATCAGGACGCCAGGGCACATACGGCCGGCCCGCGGCCCGAGCGGCCGCCTCGGCCGAATGCAGTTGGTACGGCGTGATACCGCCGGTTTCCCGAGCGCCGACGGAACCCGCCGCAACCGCCGCGTGTGACTTCGCGGTCGATCCGATCTCGTTGCGCACCGCCGCGATCGGCCGATCGGCCAGCGTGACCAGTCCAGGTCGAGCCGGAATGGGACAACGACATCGTGCTCGACGATGCCCGGGTCAGCCGCGAGCACGCGCGCATCGTGCCACGCGAGAACCGGATCTTCATCCGGGATCGGGATTCGGCCAACGGCATCTATGTCAACGGTGTGCCGATCGGTCCGCACTCGCGCACGGCGATGTCATCCGAATCGGTTCCACCACACTGCGTTACGAGATGCCAGATCGCGGAGCCCCGCCGGAGTCCACCAGTCGCACCAACCGAGTCGGGGTTCAGTACCCTGCGGGCAGGGCGGCGAGCATATCGCGCGTCACGGCAACGGCATTGTCCGAACTGCCGCCCTTGACCAGCAAGGTCGCGAAGGCCAGATCCCCGCGATAGCCGACGAACCACGAATGCGAGCCGCCGTCGACCTCGGCCTCCCCGGTCTTCCCGTATACCTCGCCCTGGTCGGCAATGCGTTCGGCGGTACCGCCGGTGACCACCTCGCGCATCATCATGCGCAAACCATCGATCACGTCGGACCCGATGGCCGGACGGTCGCCGTTGATCTCCGTGGTCCGTCCGGCGATCAGATACGGCACCGGCGCCGACCCGTGCGCGACGGTCGCGGCGAGCACCGCCATTCCGAACGGGCTCACCACCACCTTGCCCTGGCCGATCCCGTCCTCGGTACGCTGGATCATATCGTCGGCCGGTGGCACCGAACCCGATTCGGTCGGCAGGCCCGGAACCGTATAACCCTGTCCCACACCCAGTTTCGCGGCGGCATCGTGCAGCGCGTCGCTGGGGAGGTCACTGGCCAACTTCGCGAATGCGGTATTGCAGGACCGCTCGTAGGCGGTGGCCATCGGTACGTCACCGAGTTGGAAGAGATTGTAGTTCGGAATTGTCCGCTCCCCGATGACAATTCGGCTCGGACACGGCAAAACAGTTTCGGGCGTCGCCTTTCCTAGCGACATCGCCGCGGCCGCGGTCACCGTCTTGAAGACCGAGCCCGGCGGATACTGACCGATGGTGGCCACCGGACCGACACGGTCGGCCGCCCTGTTCTGTGCGACAGCGAGAATCGCGCCGGTCGACGGCCGCAGCACCACCATCATGGTCTGCTCCTCGCGGCCGCTGACGGCACGCTGCGCGGAGTTCTGCACATTGCGGTCGATGCTGAGTGAGAACGACGGGGCGGGTTGTGCGGGCACCTCGGTGAGTACGTCGGTATCGGCGCCGTTGGCGTTCATGGTGACAACGCTCCAGCCCGCCTTGCCCTCCACCTCGGCGATCACCGTCTTGCGCACCTGCGCGAGCAGATCGGGTGCGAAATCCCGGTCGGTGGGCACCATATCCCACTGCTGGGTCAGCGTTACCCCGGGCAGACCGATGAGATCTCCACTCACCTGGTCGAATTCGTACTCGCTCAACAGCGCGACGGTGTACTCGCCCTTGGCGGCGGACGCCGCGCTCAGAATCGCCTCGGGGGTGAGCCGGTCGTCGAAGCGGTGCAAGGCCGCCGCCAGCGAGGTCGCCGTATAACGCGGATCCGGTGCGGAGGCCACGGTGAACGCGACCCGAGATACCTTGCCCGGCACCAGCACATCGCTGCCGGACTGCTCGTTCACCCTGGCGCGCGGAGCCGGGTTGGCGCGCAGTGCCATGGTCTGGGTGGCGCCGAGTTTGGGGTGGATATCGGCGGAGGTCCAGCGCACCATCCAGCGGCCGTCACTGCGGCCCATCTGCAATTGGCCGGTGTATTTCCAGATCCGGTCCTTGGGCAGGCGCCACTCGTAGGTGTATTCGACCGTCGCGGTGTCGCCGGTGACCCTGGCCGCGCCGGTATGCGCGGTCAACTTCTCGGCCTGCAACTCGTCCCATGCGGAACGCAGTGCCGCGGTTGCCTTCTCGGGCTGACCGGTGAGGTCGGCCGCGGCCTCGATGTCGTGGCCGGCGAAGGCGGCAAGGAAGGCATCGGCCGCGGGCACCGGTCCCTGCGGGTCGGCCGAGCAGCCGGATCCCGCCGCCGCGAATGCCGCGACGGCCAGCGTAATGAGCATGCGAGTCGACATCGGGACCGATCGTATAGTCAACCGCGAGCAAACGGCTGTGGCACACCGATGTTCGGTGTCGCGTTCAGTTGAGCAGCACGGTCGCGAAGGTGGCGATCTGCCGGAATCCGACCCGGCTGTAGGCCCGGCGGGCGATGCTGTTGTAGTCGTTCACGTAGAGGCTCGCGGTGCGGCCCGAGGCCACCACCGCATTCGCCACGGCAGCGGTGCCGCGGGTGCCGAGACCGGCGCCGCGACGTTGCGGATGTACCCACACGCCCTGGATCTGCCCAGTCCGCCGGGACAGCGATGCGACCTCGGCCTTGAACACCACTTCGCCGTCCTCGAAACGCGCCCAGGCGCGGCCGGATCCGATCAGGCTCTGGATCCGGCGCCGATAGCCGCGGCCGCCGTCACCGGCGCGCGGATCGACCCCGACCTCCTCGATGAACATGGCGATCGCCGCGGCGAGATAGCGCTCCAACTCATCCGGCCGAACCCGCCGGACCTGCGCATCGGCGGTGCCCAGCGCGGGCTGGCCGAGGGCTAGCAGCGGCTGCGCACCGCGTAGCTCGCGTTCCGGTCCCCAATGCGCGGACAGCATCTCCCACAGCGGCAGCGTCAATTCCTGACGCCCGACCACCGACGAACACACCCGGGGCCAGCGGATCGCCCGCGTGGCAAAGGCGCGCAACGCATCCTCGTCACCGCGCAAGGGCACCAGATTCGCACCCGAGAAGCACAGCGATTCCGACGGACCACCCCGACTCCACAGTTCACCGTGTCCGACGCCGGTATCCAAGCCGAATTCCTGTAACCGCGCCGCCACCATGCACGAGGCGATCGGATCGCTATCCAGCACCCGCAGCACCTGTGCCAGATCCCGATTCGCGAGCTGACGCGCCGGGGCATCCTTGGCCCATCGCGCCGGCTCCAGCAGACTCCGCACATCGACAGCCTGCCACGAATCGGTCGACGGTGGTACGGCTACTCGGGAACTCCCGCCCGTAACGACCGCTTGCGGGTCGCTCGAAAGGTCAGCCGACGGTGACGACGGGTTCGCCCGCGCCTTCGGTCTCGCCCATCTCTTCGGCAATGCGCATGGCCTCTTCGATCAAGGTCTCCACGATCTGTGCCTCCGGCACGGTCTTGATGACCTGCCCCTTGACGAAGATCTGGCCCTTGCCGTTGCCCGAGGCGACACCGAGGTCGGCCTCGCGCGCCTCACCCGGACCGTTCACCACGCAGCCCATCACGGCCACCCGCAGCGGCACCTCCATGCCCTCCAGACCGGCGCTCACCTCATTGGCCAAGGTGTAAACGTCGACCTGGGCGCGACCGCAGGACGGGCAGGAGACGATCTCGAGCTTGCGCGGGCGCAGGTTCAGCGACTGCAGGATCTGCCCGCCGACCTTGATCTCCTCGGCCGGCGGCGCGGACAGCGATACCCGGATCGTGTCGCCGATACCCTCCGACAGCAGCGAGCCGAATGCGACGGCGGACTTGATCGTGCCCTGGAACGCCGGACCGGCCTCGGTCACACCGAGGTGCAGCGGGTAGTCCGACTGCGCGGCCAGCTGGCGGTAGGCCTCGACCATGACCACCGGATCGTTGTGCTTGACCGAGATCTTGATATCGCCGAAGCCGTGCTCTTCGAAAAGGCTCGCCTCCCACAACGCCGATTCGACCAGCGCCTCCGGGGTCGCCTTGCCGTACTTCTCCAACATCCGCTTATCCAGCGAACCGGCGTTCACGCCGATGCGAATCGGGATGCCCGCCGCGCCCGCGGCCCTGGCTACTTCACCGACCCGGCCGTCGAATTCCTTGATATTGCCCGGGTTTACGCGCACCGCGGCACAACCCGCATCGATGGCGGCGAAGATATAGCGCGGCTGGAAATGAATATCCGCGATGACCGGGATCTGGCTCTTGCGCGCAATGGTCGCCAGTGCGTCGGCGTCCTCCTGACGCGGGCAGGCGACGCGCACGATATCGCAGCCCGAGGCCGTCAGTTCGGCGATCTGCTGCAGGGTGGCGTTGACGTCGTGGGTCTTGGTGGTGGTCATCGACTGCACGGAAATCGGGTGATCGCTGCCGACGCCCACATTGCCCACCATCAATTGGCGGGTCTTGCGGCGAGGCGCGAGAACGGCCGCGGGTGCGGTCGGCATCCCCAATCCGATTGTGCTGGTCACTTTCGGCTGCCTACTTTCGTGCGTACTGTTTCGGGCCGTTCGCCTACCGAGGATAGCCGCGTGTTACGGCTGCCCCCCTGTGACAGCCATGACATGAGTCATGACACACAGATGTCCGAAATGCCAGCAATCCGGCGTACACGGTGGTTATCGCGGAACAACCGCGACAGGTTAGCGCGTCAGCGGAACAACTGGATCGGATTCACGATGTCGGCGACCAGCGTGAGCACCATATACGCACCGCCGATCACCACTGCGACGTAGGTCACGGTAGCAGTTTCAAATAGTCGACCGGAGCGCCCGATGCCAGTCCGAATGGTGTTGCAAATCTCCTCGTTGAGCATCACCGCGATCTCGCGACATCCAGCCGCAAGGGGCCTGAACCGCGCCGACGGAGCAGTCAAGCTGGCCAGAAACGACGATGAGCACGCTCCAACGCCCACCCTCGATGGTCTCGCCGCCGATCCCCATATGGCGATGGTTGGCGGATGACGGCCGATCGGCGCGGCCTCAGATCGGCACTGCTGGGCAACCAGTTCCGACATCCGAGCCAGCACGGCCATACAACCTCGCGGCGACAATGCCGCCTCCGGTTCATCCAACAGGTACAACCCGTTCGGGTAGAACCGGTGCCGCATCAAGTCCACGAATGACTCACCATGAGAACGCTGATGTAGCGATACCCCTCCGACTGCTGCCAACTGCTGCGGACCGAGCAGTTCGGTTTCGGTGGCTACGTTGTAGAACGACTCGGCGCGAAGAAAGAACCGGCTTCGTGGTCTACTCGTGCCCCATCTCAGAACAAGGTGCTCGCCCAGCGAAGACTCGGTAGAGCGAGTGGTGAAGCGGTAGTTCTGGCTGCCACCTTCCGGATTCATCCCGGCCGCGACTGCTATTGCTTCGATCAGGGTCGACTTCCCGCTGCCGTTCTCACCCACCAGGAAGGTCACGCCCGGTGCCAATGTCAATCCACCAACTCGATCGAGGTGCGTCACCACAGGCAGACCGAACGGATATTCGTCTGAGCGAGCATCCGGCTCCAGCCGTACCTGATGGATATACCGACCGGCTCCAGCTTCTCTGCGCACAGCCCATGCTAACCATGACCCGAGCGCAACGCTGTCACCGCGCAACCCTTTAGAAAAGTCGGATCGGGTTCACAATATCCGCAGCGATCGTCAACAGCATGTACGCACCACCTATCACCACAACGACATAGGTGACTGGCAATAGTTTCAGATAGTCGACCGGCGCACCCGGCGCCAGGCCCTTCCAGCCGCGAATCGTGTTTCGCACCTTCTCGTACAGCACCACCGCGATATGCCCACCGTCCAGCGGCAACAGTGGTAGCAGGTTGAACGCGCCGAGGAAGAAATTCAGACTGGCCAGCACCAAAATAAAGACGTTCCACAAGCCGCGTTCCGCGGTCTCGCCGCCGATCTTGCTGGCGCCGTACACACTAACCGGCGTCTCCGGATCGCGCTCGCCACCGGTCACCGCAGTCCACAGCGCCGAAACCTTCTGCGGCATCTGCGCCAGCGATACGAAGGTGCGAGTGAATACCTGCCCGGTATACGCACCGGCAGCTGGGATCGCAGCCAGCGCGTTGTACTGCAACGGCTCGTAGTACTCGGAGCCGACGCCGACTGCACTGACCTCCTTGCCCGGTCCATTCTTCTGCGCGTACCGGGTGACGCGCTGCGGGGTGACCTCGATCGTCTTGGTCTGGCCGTTGCGTTCGATGATGTAGGCGAAGGTGCCGGTCTGTTTCTGGGTTTCGGCGGTGAACTGCTGCCAGGTGTCGACCTTCACGCCGTTGACCACCTTGACGACGTCACCACGTTGCAGTCCGGCCCGCTGCGCCGGCCCGGTGCCGTCACATTGCACCATCGACTGGTCCGGATTCTGCTGCGGCACGCAGCTCATCGCACCGATGGTGGTGGCGGGAGGCTGATCCAAGCGCGGCAGTCCCCAGCCGATGGCGAGCACGACCAGCAGGAGGAAACCGAGCACGAAGTTCATCGCGATCCCGCCGAACATCACGACCAGGCGCTTCCAGGTGGCCTGGCGGTACATCGCCCGGTCGAGATCCTCGGGCGCGAGTTCGTCCAATGCGGTCATGCCCGCGATATCGCAGAAGCCGCCGAGCGGGAGTGCCTTGAGACCGTATTCGGTTTCACCGCGCCGGAACGAGAAAATCTTGGGACCGAAGCCGATGAAATAGCGCCGCACCTTCATGCCGGTGGACTGGGCGGCCCACATATGCCCGCATTCGTGCAGCGCGATCGAAATCGTGATGCCGAGGGCGAACAGTACGAACCCCAACGCGAACACCATTTGCTGTACAGCCCTCCTGCGTTGCGCAGCTCGCCTCGAATGAAAGTGCGGCCGCCCGCAGCGACCGCGATTACCCGCTCGGGCGCGTCCGTCCGCGCCGCGGGCAACCCGACCACAGTAACCGGACGCCGACCAACACTCTCGGGTAAGTCTGCCAGGCCGCCGTCCTGCGGCGCGCCCGATATGGTTCTATCAGCGATTGACGAGGGTGCGCGCGTAGTCGCGGGCCCAGGTATCGGCGGCGAGTACGTCTTGCAATGTCTCCGGCTCGGCGCGCCACCGATCGGCCGCCTCGACCGCGTGGGCGACGGTGCGCACGATATCCGGGAAACGGATGATCCCGTCCAGAAAGGCTTGCACCGCAATCTCATTCGCCGCGTTGTAGACCGCGGTGACGCTGCCGCCCGCGGTGCCCGCCTGCCTGGCCAGCTCGACTGCGGGGAATACCGCATTGTCGACCGGCCCGAATTCCCAGGTCGACGCGACGCTGAAGTCGCAGGCGGCGGCCGCGCCCGGTACGCGATCGGGCCAGCCGAGTGCCAGTGCGATCGGCAGCTTCATATCCGGCGGGCTGGCCTGGGCCAGCGTTGAGCCGTCTTTGAAGGTGACCATGGAGTGCACGATCGACTGCGGATGCACCGTGACGTCGATGCGGTCGTAGGGCACCCCGAACAGCAGATGCGTCTCGATCAGTTCGAGGCCCTTGTTCACCAGCGAGGCCGAATTCAGCGTATTCATCAGGCCCATCGACCAGGTCGGATGCGCCTTCGCCTCGGACGGATTCACCGATTCCAGCATTTCGGTGGTCCAGCCGCGGAACGGACCTCCCGACGCGGTCAGCACCAGCCGGTCCACCTCCTCGGCCCGGCCGCCGCGCAGGCACTGGGCGAGCGCGGAATGTTCGGAGTCGACCGGCACGATCTGCCCGGGTGCCGCGGCGCGGGTCACGAGCGAGCCGCCCGCGACGAGGGATTCCTTATTCGCCAGCGCCAGTCGGGTGCCCGATTGCAAGGTGGCAAGGGTCGGCTCCAGGCCGAGCGAACCGACCAGTGCGTTGAGTACGACATCTGCCTCGGTGCGGCGCACCAGTTCGGTGACCGCGCCGGGGCCGCTCAGCGCCAGGTCGAGTCGGATGCCTGCGGCCGGATCGGCGACCGCGACATTGCGGGTCCCAGTGGCGGCCATCTGGGCCGCGAGCAGCTCGGTATTGCCGCCGCGCGCGGCGAGGCCGACCACCTCGAACTTGTCGGGATTGGCGGCGATCACCTCGAGCGCCTGGGTACCGATGGAACCGGTGCTGCCGAGCAGAAGGACTCTCACGATGTCGGACACGGCCCCATTGTGGCAGCGGGGCCAGCGACGCGCCCGAAGGCGGTAGCCTGCGTAACCACATAGGGCGCCGCTCGCCGCTCGAACACCGCCCTGCTGGCTACGACGAGCGGTCGTATGCCACGATATCGGCAGCAACGCTTACACCGAGCTAAGGAGCGATCGTGGCCGCCACGGAACTCGAACCCACCAGTGACCGCGCAATCGTCACCCACGTGGATACCGCCGAGGTTCCGTCCGCCGAATGGGGCTGGAGCGGGGAATCGCGCCGCACCTTCCGTGTCGCGGGCTGGATCGTCTGCGTGATCCTGGTGGCCATGACGATCGGCAACCACAAGGGCCACATCGAAGACCTGTTCCTGGTCGGTTTCGCCGCCGTGATCGCGGGCATCATGATCCGCGACTCGATCCTGCGCCGCAAGCCTCGCTAGTCCACACCGAAGGTATCGACTCGCTCGGGATTCGCCCGCCTAACGCCCTCGTCGCTTGGCGGGCTTTTTCTTGGCTCCGGCGTTCTTGGCGACATTCCTCGTCGAACGCTTGGCGGTGGTCTTCTTCGGCTCGGTCTTCTTGCGCTGAGCCTGGGCCCGCGAGCTGTGTTCCGAACGGCCGCGCACGATGCCGACGAACTCTTCGATCAGTTCGGTGGTGTGCGCGGCCGGCCAGGCCAAGGCGATTTCCGTGGCCGGGACGCCCATCATCGTCCGGTAGACGAGGTCGCGGCGGGCGTACAGCCGGGCAATGGAATGCGGGACGATGGCGACGCCGACACCGGCCGCGACCAATTCGATGGTGCCCGCGATCGCATCGATATCGCTCGAGTCCTGAATCCGTTCACCCTCCAGATCGCCCATACCCACCTGTTCGAAAATCGACAGGGTGTGGTCTTTGGGCACCACCACGACGGGAAGCTCGCGGTAGAGCGGAATCGCGCTCAGACCTTCACGATCGATGGGCAGGCGGACGAAACAGGCGTCGACGCGCTCGTCACGCAGCGCGGTGAGTTGTTCGGCCATCGGGATCGGGAGCATCTCGAGCGGGGTGTTCGGGAACCGCTCACTCCAGATCCGCGTCCATTTGGAGACCGTCACACCGGGTACGAAGCCGACTCGCAATGCCACATCCTCGGCAGCCATGGGCGCGGGCTTCTCCTCGGCGCGCGCGATGATATCCCCGGCGTCGCGCAGCAGCTGCTGTCCGGCCTCGGTCAGCTGCGCCGGCTGCGCTCCGGGCACAAAGAGTTTCGTTCCGAGTTCTTGCTCCAAGTCGATCACCGTGTGACTCAACTTCTGCCGCGAAATGTGCAGCGATTTCGCCGCGCGGGCGAAATGCAGTTCCTCGGCAACCGCGACAAACCAGCGCAGGCGGGTCACGTCGATGGACTCGGGGTTCATTCGTACGAGGGTATTGCCATCGAGGCTGTCGACTCGCGAGGCGGGTGGTCTGAGGGCACGCACGGGCCGGATACGCGGCGGCCTCGCGCTCGTCCAAGCGCAACAGACTGCGTCCGGCTGTGCCCGTTAGGCTGTACCGGTGAGCCCGGATAAGAAACCGCAGACCATGAAGCCGCTGACCGCGGCGAACAAGCTCGGCATCTACCTTCCGGCGACGCCCGAGGAATTCCGCAACTCCCCGATCTCCCGCGCCGAACTCGAAGAGTTGCGCACCAATCCCCCGGCCTGGCTGACCGAACTGCGCAAGACCGGCCCCTTCCCGCGCGAAATCGTCGCCCGCAAACTCGGAGTTTCCAATACCGGCCTGGCCCGCGCCGAAGTCTCGGACGCGATGAACGCCGAGGAGATCGCCACCCTGCTCGCCGACCCGCCCGAATGGCTGATCCGCGAACGCGAGAACTACGCCGCGGTGCTGAAGGAAAACGAGCGCATCAAAACCCAACAGGCCGAACGTCGCGCCGCTTCCAACCGGCCCGCCAAGAACCGCACGTAGAACAGCCGCACCCAACTTTGGGTGCGACTGTATTCCCCTGGTGGAAGCGGTTATGTCGCACCGGATTTCGTGGTGACCAGTTGGCAGAATCCGTTGGTTCACCAGCGCTGCAGTCGGCTGCGGGACAGCGTCTGGAGCAAGCCGATCGCCCAGCAGGTCGGGCAGCCACGCAGCGCGACGCGACCGACCGGCAGGAGCAGCAGACCGACGGGCCCGACCGCAGGCATCAGTGCGAACGAACCGAACACAGCGCCGAATCCGATTGCGCCACGGGCCGAATGGCGCGACAGCGACGCACTGACGAACTCAAATCTCCGAACTCCCCTGCACCACCGCACGCGCCCGATGCAGCCGTGTTTCATGGCCGCGGTGCTCAGCCCGAGCAGATGCGCAGCGCCCCAACGACAATCGCGGCTACGATCACGCCAAACCTCCCGATTTCGTGCCGACCGTGTTGCCGACACAAGTATGAGAGGTGTAAACCCGCACACAAGGATTCACCGCGATAGAGCATCGCAGCCCGATCCTTGCGGACAAACGACCAGAAGTTGTTACGATGTGCCGAGGGGCATCAAGGAGGTGCGGTGGCTGAGGCCGATCGGGCGCCGGTACGCGTCGATCCATCCAAGCCGAACGCTGCTCGGGTGTACAACTATCTACTCGGCGGTAAAGACAACTACGAGGTGGACCAGCGGGTCGCCGAGCGAATGCTCGCGGTCGCGCCGGACACCAAGACGACGGCCTGGTTCAGTCGTAAATTCCTGCTCAACGCCGTGGAAGAGGCGGCTCATGCGGGGATTCGGCAATTCATCGATATCGGCGCCGGAATCCCCATCTCGCCCAACGTGCACGAGATAGCGCAGAAGATCGACCCCTCGGCACGCGTCGTGATGATCGACTACGACCCGGTCGTGCACGTGCACGCCAACGCGCTGCTGTCCGGCACGTCCGGTGTCACATCGATACTCGGTGATATTCGCGACACGGACGAGATTATCGAGAAGGCGCGGACCGAAGGACAGATCGACTTCGACCAGCCGGTAGCGATTCTGATCGTCGGCGTGCTGCACTTCGTGATGGACGACGAACACCCGGCCGAGATCATCGCGCGACTACGCGATGTGATGGCGCCGGGAAGCATCCTTGCCTTCACCCACGGATCGATCGACACATACGCGGAGTTCGTCGCGCAGTCGACCAGCGATACCAACGGCAGCTCGGCGCAGGTCCAATACCGGACCCCGGATATGGTGGCCGCCTACCTGGACGGCTTCGAGATAGTCGGACCCGGTCTGGTGCCGGTACAGGATTGGCTCGACGACGACCTGCCGCGCACCAAGTTGGTGCTGTTGGGCGGAGTCGGTCGCAAGCCCTAGCTCGCGGCGAGCGTATCGGCGCGCGCCGCGAGCGCGTCGGCGATCGGACGCGAACGGCGACCGAGTCCGCATGCACTCGCGACGCCGTCCACCGGTCTACTCAGTGCGTTCTCGATCAACCGCAAGGTCTCGACCTGCTCTGGCACCGTGGGAGTGTCGTGGACGAATCCCGCGTAGAAGTTGGTGCCCGCGCCGAGTGACAGGTCCGCGAGCGGTGCGTAGAACGCGGGATCCGCCGACGGCGGGATATCTCCGGCCGCAAGCGGACCGTGCACATAGGTCAGCGGGCGATCCGAAGGCCACTGCCGGGCAACGGAATTGGCCAGGTCCACGAAGGGGCGCAGATCACGCATGCTGGCCCGGGACTTGTTATGCATACTTCCGACGCACAGGTGCACGCCGAATCTGGTTCCCGCAGGGCTGGATTCGGCCAGCGCCGCAATCCCCTCGCCGAGGCGCAATGCCGCCTCCAGCCGTCCGTGCAGTGGCTGTGCCTTCGCCATGAGCACCATTTCCGCGGTCGCCTCCAATTGCACGACCACGTCCTCGGTACCGACCAGTTCGTGGATGGCGGCGATATCGCGCACAGCCGCGTCACGGAATGCCTTGCGGTGCGACCGGACACCTGGAATGCCCATGGCGATGAAGGCCAGGGTGAAATCGGTCGGCATCCCGATCTGCAGAGTGAGTTCGGGCAGCTCGCGTGCCGTACGCAAACCCTGGAATATCGGCAGCGCCTCCTGGGCCTCGGCGAGATAACCGAGCTCCATCATGTCGCCCGTCAGCTCGCGACCAGTCGGAACGCGATGGATGGTCCGCTCCCGACTCGAGCGCCACGTACCCGACTTCTTCACTTCCAATGCGCCCTGCGCCACCAGATCCTCGACGATCGGCTGGATGTAGAACTCGTAGCGACGCGTTTCCCCAGTCGGGAGCGTGCGGAGGCGCGGCCCCGCGGCATCGAGCATCGCGCGCATCGCATCGTCGGTACTCGTACCCGGAAAGCTGCCCACAAAGTGCACACCACGCGAACCCATGCCGTGCATCGTAGATCGCATCTTCGTCACGCAACCCCATAGCTACGGAACTTCATGTGCGGTATGGTGATTCGCCAGAAGATGGCGCGGCGCACGATATTTCCCATTCGGAGGGAACGCGGTGACGAAGAAGCTCTACGCCCGAATGCTGGTGGCCGCTACCACCGCGGCGACAATGCTCGGTGTGGTGCCGGGCGGGGCTAGTGCTGATCCGGCCGCCTTGCCCGACCGTTGTCAGGAGATCTCCTTCCCGGTACCGCAGGGGACGTTGGGCGCGACGCTGTGCCTGCCGGACCGGCCGACCGACACCGTCATGGTGTTGATGGCGGGGTCCAATTACAACCACACCTACTGGGATTTCCCTTACGCCCCAGAGACTTACAACTTCCGGCGCGCGATGAACACAGCCGGTTACGCGACGCTGGTGGCCGATCGACTCGGTAACGGCGCGAGCACCCGCCCGCCGAGCATGTCACTGACCGCGTCCGCCACCGCGGAAGCCCTGCACAACATCGTGCAGGCCCTGCGCCACGGACTCGCGGGCGCACAGCCGTTCGGCAAGGTCGTCACCGGTGGTCATTCGCTGAGTTCCGGCATATCGGTCATGGAGGCCACCACCTACCATGACGTCGACGGCGTGCTGCTCACCGGATATTCGCACACCCTGAGCGTGCCGGATGTCCTCGGCGTGATCGGCACCTACTACCAGGCGGTACAGGATCCCGTATTCGCCAGCCGCGGATACGATTCGGGCTATCTCGTGACCCGGCCGGGCACCCGGGCCAGTGACTTCTTCGGGTCGGATAATTATGATCCGCAGGTGCTCGCGATCGATGAGGCGACGAAGGAAACCTTCTCGCTCACCGAATATCCCGACGGCCTCACCTCTACCCTGCCAGGGATGTCCAGCTTGATCACCGCCCCGGTCATGGTCGTCAATGGCAGTGTGGACCGGTTGTCGTGCGGACCCGCCTATGCGATCTGCGCCGACAGCACGACCCTGCAGGCCGCGGAGGCCGCCTTTTTCAGTCCGGCTGCGCGGCTGCGTACCTTCGTGCTGCCCGGCAGCGGACATTCGGTGAATCTCGCACGGAACACCGCGCAATATCATGCCGCCGTCATCGACTGGATGAAGTCGGTCGTCGGATAGCTGGATCTGCTTGCGGCAGTTCGGTTTCCGTGATCACAGCGGACTGATCTGCGGAGAGTACGGGCGCACCACCGCAGCCGCGCGGCCGTGCGCCTCGGGATCGCACAGATAGCGCACCGGCTGGCCTTCCGCCAGTGCGCGATAACCCGGAACATCGATACGGCTGTATTCGACGAACACCGGCCACTGCCGGACACCGTCCGGATCGATGAAGCCGAACCCACGCTGTTCGTCGAACCAAGCCACCCTACCGGTCAGCCATACCGAAGTCGGATCGATAACGTTGCTCATCGTCGCCTCCGCGAATGTCGGATTCGGCCATCTCCCCGTTGTCGGCGTACCCGCGAATGCCACTGGTAAACGCCATTTTTCAAGCCGCGAAACAGCCTGCCCACCGGGTGATATCCGCTCGATTAGCCGACCGGATCCCGGGTAGATCGCACATGTGGTCCGAACCGGGGCCGCAGATAGTTCCAACTACCGAGAAGGAGTGCCGACATGGCAGATCCGAAGAACCCCGGGCAGTTCGGCAATCGCAAGGACACCCATGAGCAGGCCAGCAAGGGCGGCAAGGCCAGTACCGGCAGCTTCGGCCAGCGCAATGCGGCCGACCCGCACGAGGCAGGTCGTAAGGGCGCACAGGCGCAGCCGACGGCGGCCAAGCAGAAGGGTGGCCAGCACAGCCACAGCGGCAGCTAGGTCAAACTGTCGAGCGGGCCTCGGTGATATGTCCCCTCGGTGATATGTCCGGGGCCCGTTGCCATGCGTCGAAAGAACTCGTCGAGCAGGCCGAACGCACCGAGCAGGCAGGGTTCGAGCGGCAGTGGATCAGTCGCGCGTCCACCCGTGAGCACTTCGCTACCGAGCCGATCCGGAACGTCATATCCGCCGACTCCGGCAGTATCTCGATGCCGGTGTCGACGACCGTACGTCCAGCAGATCGGTCCCGATCTGCCCGATCTGGATGGCTTCCGCACCGCGTGGAGAAGGAGATCCAGCCCGCCCTGAGCTGAACCGCGACGGCTAGGCGGGTACCGCTACGGTCGACCGGCGCCAGACCCGGTGCTGGGCAAGCGCATTCGCGAATGCCTCGATGAAATCCTCGGACACACCCGCGCCGGTGGCGGTCGTGGTGAAGACACCTGTTCGCGCGTCGTGATCAGTGTCGGATAGGACACCGGCGACCCGCAGCAGCGTGACACCATCGCCGAAGCCGCCGATCGGTTTGGCGTGTTTGAACGCCTCCAGGACGAAGTGCACCGCCGCGCCATTGCCCAGCAGGGTTTCGGCGGACCGCGCGCCACCCGCGACCAGTACCGCATCGTAGAGAACCGAGGCCACGGTGGCCAGCGACCGGTCCACCGGGAGGGTTTCGCCGTCACTGCCGTCGCCGCCCAACGTACCGGCATGCGGCGCAAGAACTTCGGGAACAGCTGCACGGTCGGTCAACCACGATTTGATGCGGCGCACACCGAGTGTGTCCACACCATCGGCGGCCAGGACAGCGACCTTCCGGGTAGCGATTGTGTCGGTGACCGAATTCAGTTGCGACAGCGCGGGAGATACCACCGCCTCGCGATCATCCGAGTCCGATTGCGGCACCGGCATACCCAGTTCGCTCGCGACCCGCTCGGCCAGTTCGGGCTCGATTCGCACCAGATGTTCGAGCACCCTGGTTCGGATGATCGGCCGCTCCACCTTGCCGAGTTCGAAGGCGAAGGCGGCGACGATGTGGTCGGCCTCCGGCGGCGACATACTGCGCCAGAACATCCGCGGTTGCCGATAGTACTCACGAAAACTGTTGGCGCGCTCTCGAATAGTAGAACCGGATAGTGGCTCGGCGTAGTGCCGGAACATCTCGGTATCCGCCAATGCCGGACAACCGCCACCGATGGTGTTCTTGGTATACGCGGCCTCGCCCTGTGGAATGGCGTGCTGACCGTAGCCGTCCTGCTGGTGATTGCGCACGTCGGCGACCGGCCGGTTGATCGGCAGCTGGGCGAAATTCGGCCCGCCCAAACGGATCAACTGGGTATCCAGGTAGGAGAAGTTGCGCAACTGCAGCAGCGGATCATCGCTGAAATCGATACCGGGCACCAGATTGGCGGTGTGGAAGGCCACCTGCTCGGTCTCGGCGAAGAAGTTGTCCGGGTTGCGGTCCAGCACCATGCGACCGACCGGCTGCACCGGAACCTGTTCTTCCGGAATGATTTTCGTTGGATCGAGCAGGTCGAAGTCGAAGCCGAATTCGCTGTCGTCCGAGACCAGCTGCACGCCGAGTTCCCACTCCGGATACTGGCCGGCCGCGATGCAGTCCCACAGATCGCGTCGGTTGAAGTCGGGATCACGCCCGGCGATCTGCTGACATTCATCCCACAGCAGTGAGTGCACGCCGAGTTTCGGCGTCCAGTGGAACTTCACGAAAGTGGCTCGGCCCTCGCTGTTGACGAGTCGGAAGGTGTGTACGCCGAAGCCCTGCATCATGCGATAGCTGCGCGGCAGCGCCCGGTCCGACATCAGCCACATGATCGCGTGCAGTGTCTCCGGCTGCTGACCAACGAAGTCCCATAGGGTGTCGTGCGCGGAGGCGGCCTGCGGAATCTCATTGTGCGGCTCGGGTTTCACCGCGTGCACGAAGTCGGGGAATTTGATTCCGTCCTGGATGAAGAACACCGGGAAGTTATTGCCGACCAGATCGTAATTGCCCTGGGCGGTATAGAACTTCGTCGCGAAGCCGCGCACATCGCGCACGGTATCCGCGGATCCGCGCGAACCGGCGACGGTCGAAAATCGCACGAACACCGGCGTTTCCACGCTCGAATCGATGAGGAAGCGTGCAGTGGTGAAGTTGCCGAGCCAGCCGTCATATGGCCGGAAGTGTCCGTAGGCACCCGCACCTCTGGCATGGACCACTCGCTCCGGGATCCGCTCGTGATCGAAGTGGGTGATCTTCTCCCTGGCATGGAAATCCGCGAGCAGCGTCGGCCCGCGCTCCCCCACTTTCAGGGCATCGTCGGTGCTGTCCACCCGTACGCCCTGCTGTGTGGTCAGCTTCCCCTGTTCGCGGTCCACCCGGTATCGATCCAGCTGGCGCTGCTTGTCATTCGGCGCGCCGTTCCTATCGGTTGCGTCGGGCATGTCACTCACTCCTCGGTCTTACGGCGCCAATCGTGCACCGCGTCGCGAATCCGGACGACGTCTTCCTTCTGACCGGTGGCCATTGCGTACCTCCTCGATCGGGGACGGAGCCACCGCGGCTCCTCTCGTCCGCGCATACCCGCGAGCGACACACTCACACCTGCGCTCAGGGCAGCGCGGACGAGACGGTTCGCAGGTCGCGGTCAGTCCGTCGACACCGCCTCCACCACGCCGCCGGTATCGGCATTGCCGAGCGCGACGGCCACATCGGCCTGCGCCACAATGCCAACCAACTGGTCACCGTCGAGCACCGGCACCCGGCGGATCTGATGCACCGCCATCACATTGAGCACCTCATCGGCATCGGTGCCCGCCTGCACCGTGATCGGTGTGCCCTCGGCCAGTTCCCCCGCCTTGACGCCGATCGGGTCCTTGTTCTCGGCAAGCACCTTCACGACGATGTCGCGGTCGGTCAGTATGCCCTTCAACCGATTGTCCTCACCGCATATCGGCAGCGCGCCCACGCTCAGCTGTTTCATCAGTTTGGCGGCCTCGACCACCGAATCGCTGGATCGCACGCACTGCACGCCTTCGGTCATGAGTTCCCGCGCGGTTGCCATGGTTGCCCTCCTGTTCGTCGCAAGCAGATTCGCGTTCGCGGTACCCGACGCGGTCGCCGATACACCCTGATTGATCCGGAACATGTCGGGTATCCGCTCGAACGAGACGATCCATCCGAACGGAGAGGACGCCATGTTTCCTGAACCCGACCCATCCGATCGGCTGCGTTCCGACTTCCCGGACCGCGCACGCAATACCAGAAATCACGCGGGCGAAATGATCGCCGACACCCACAACTGGCCAGGCGTCATCCTGGTGCTGCTCGGCGTAGTCGGCGCCGCCCTGACGCTCACCGCCGCAGGCTACGGATTCGCGGGCTGGGCCGTCGTGGCCGGTATCGCCACCGCTGTGTGCCTGATCTGCGGCGGCGGACTCATCCTCGCCGAACACCGCCGCGTCAAGGCCGACGAAGGACGCGAACTCCTCGAGCCGGGCGGCCACTGACGCGTAAGGGAAGCAACCCGTAAGGGAAGCAAACTAGCCTTCTGCGGCCAACTGCCCACAGGCCGCGGCGATTTCCTGGCCCCGCGTATCGCGCACGGTGCACGGAACACCCTGAGCGTTGACGCGCCGAACGAATTCCTGCTCAACAGGTTTCGGGCTGGCATCCCATTTGCTGCCCGGCGTCGGGTTCAGCGGGATGACGTTGACGTGCACGCGGGAGCCCAGGGCCTTGTGCAGTTTCGCGCCGAGCATATCCGCACGCCACGGCTGGTCGTTGATATCGCGGATCAGCGCGTATTCGATCGACACCCGGCGACCGCTCTTATCGGCGTAGTAGCGGGCCGCATCGAGGACCTCGGCGACCGGCCATCGGTTGTTCACCGGCACCAGGGTGTCGCGCAGTTCGTCATCGGGGGTGTGCAGCGACACCGCGAGGGTCACCGAGAGGTCCTCGTCGGCGAGCTTGCGGATCGCCGGAGCCAAGCCGACGGTGGAAACGACCACGTTGCGCTGAGAGATACCGAAGCCGTCGGGCGCGGGTGAGGTGATGCGACGAACCGCGGCGACCACGCGCTTGTAATTGGCCAGTGGCTCACCCATGCCCATGAAGACGATATTGGACAGGCGGCCCGGACCACCCGACACCTCACCATCACGCATGGCAGCGGCTGCGGCGCGGACCTGGTCGACGATTTCGGCGGTGGAGAGATTGCGGTTGAGGCCGCCCTGACCGGTGGCACAGAACGGGCAAGCCATACCGCAGCCGGCCTGGCTGGAAATGCAGAGGGTGGCGCGGTCTGGGTAGCGCATCAACACGCTCTCCAGCAAGGTGCCATCGCCCGCACGCCACAGGGTCTTTCGCGTCTCGCCGCCATCGCACGCGACATGCTTGACCACCGACATCAGTGGCGGAAACAGCGCCGCGCCGACCTTTTCGCGCACAGTGGCGGGCAGATCGGTCATCAACTCCGGATCGGCCTGCAGCCGGCCGTAGTACTGGCGCGCGATCTGGTCGGCGCGGAACTTCGGCAGACCGAGCTCCTCGACCGCGGTCTTGCGCCCGTCGGCGTCGAGGTCGGCGAGATGCCGCGGCGGCATGCCACGGCGCGGAGCATCGAAGACGAGGGGCAGGGAGACGGTCATAGTTTCTCCAGTGTCCCATCTCGCGTATGCGGCTCGGACCGAAGGTGACCATCACGACGGCCGACGCGACGAACGTCACGTCGATCGGGCCGGTGAGCAGCCGTGCTTCGACATCACGACAGAACGGTCACCGGACAGAAATGCGTGCACCGACGATAGCGATCGGCAATGATCGAAGGATGACCAGTCACGCCGAGTCGTCCGAGCCGGAGCGCACCGAAGATGCCGCACCTGCGTCGACCGGCCCTGAGACGGTGGAGCAGACCGGCCGCAAGTCGGTGATGAAGTCCCGTACCGGCGACACCTGGGTCGCTCTGGTCGCCGCGACGCTGATCGGCATCGTGCTGCTGATCTTCATCCTGCAGAATCTGGAACAGCAGCGGGTGGATCTGTTCTTCTGGAGCTTCTCCATGCCGGTCGGCATCATGGTGCTGCTGTCGGTGATTGCCGGTGCGCTGGTGATGGCGCTGGTCGGCGGGGTGCGGATCATTCAGCTCCGCCGCGCCGCGAAGCGCTAGAGCAAGCTGCTCAGCACCAGCCAGGACACGAAGGCCGAGGGCAGCATCGAATCGAGTCGATCCATGATGCCGCCGTGGCCGGGCAGCAGGGTGCCCATATCCTTGATGCCCAATTCCCGCTTGACCTGGGATTCGATCAGATCGCCGACCGTCGCGACCAGCACCAAGCCGACGCCGAGCACCACGCCGATCATCGAATTGGCTTCCAGCAGCAGGGTCACCGTCAGCAGACCGCCGATCACGCTGAACACCAGCGAACCGCAGAAGCCCTCCCAGGACTTCTTCGGGCTGATCGCGGGCACCATCGGATGCCGCCCGAACAGCACACCCGCGACATAACCGCCGACATCGGAGCAGACCACCAGAATCATGAAGGTCAGCACCCGCAGATTGCCGTCGGGCTCGAGCAGCAGCAGCGTCGCGAACGAGGCGAGCAGCGGGATCCAGGCCAGGGTGAAGATCGTGATCGCGGTGTCGCGCAAGAAGTTTCGCGGCGCGGTCTGCAAGCCGTGATCGAAAAGGCGCCACACCATGCAGATCAGCGTGGTCGTGGCGAAGGCGCCCGCCACGCCGCTGGCGCCCCATGGCCAGCCGAGCCAGAACACCGCCTGACCACCGACGATGAGCGGGATCCGCGGGACGAGGACATCGGCCTCCCGCAGTCGCTTGGCGACCTCCCAGGTGGCGACGCCGACTCCGGTGGCCGCGACGCCGATAAATACCTTCGGCACGAACAGCAGGATCGCGATGAGCGAGAGCCCGAGACCGAAACCGACAGCCAAGGCGGCGGGGAGATTGCGGCCCGCGCGCGGCGCGGGTGCCGCGGGTTCGTCCGAGTTCTGTTGCTGGGCTGCGAGATTCACTGCATCGGCGGCAGAATATTCGGGGGTCACGGAACCGTCGTTTTCGGGTCCGGGCGTCGCCGGTCCCCAGGTCGAAGGCCCATCGGTCGCAGGTCCCGGCGTCGTAGGGTCATCAGTCGCGGGGCCGGGGGTCGCGGGACCATCGGTCGCCGAGTCGAGTGTCGCCGATTCGAGTGTCGGGGGGCCGACTGTCGCGACACCCTCGGTTGCCGGTCCGGATGTCGTCGGTTCCGAGGGTGCGACGGTCGGTTCGCCCGGAGTCGCGGGCCGACCGGTCGAGGGCACCCGCGTCGAGGGTCCCCGACGTTCGGCCTCGGACGTCGGGGAGTCGGAGCGCACGGGTTCGGGAGGTGCGGCTTCGGGAATCGCGGATTCGACCGCGCGCCCGTCCGTCGCATCAACAGTGCCGTTGGCCGGCCTCGGCTCCTCGGCCGCACCGGTCGCGGCGGCGTTCTCGGCCACGATTGTCCCGTCGCTCAACTCGTCGTTCCGTTCGTCCCCCGCCCGGGCGGGCCCGAAAGATCCGGCCTCGGACCTCAGACCTCGAGCAGTTCAGCTTCCTTGTGTTTGACCAGTTCATCGACCTGGCCGACATATTTCGCGGTGGTCTTGTCGAGTTCCTTTTCGGCGCGCCCGACCTCGTCCTCACCCGCCTCGCCATCCTTCTGGATCCGCGAGAGTTCGTCCATGGCCTTGCGGCGGACATTCCGAATCGATACCTTGGCGTCCTCGCCCTTGCCCTTGGCCTGTTTGGCCAGTTCACGGCGCCGCTCCTCGGTGAGCTGCGGGACCGAGATCCGGATGATGTCACCGTTGTTGGTGGGATTGACACCGAGATCCGAGTTGCGGATCGCGGTTTCGATCGCGCCGAGCGTCGACTGCTCGTACGGTTTGATCACCACCATCCGCGGCTCGGGCACGGTAATGCTCGACACCTGGGTAATCGGGGTCGGCGAACCGTAGTAGTCGATGACAATCCGTTGGAACATGCCCGGATTCGCTCGACCGGTGCGGATGGACCCCAGATCGTCCTTCGCCACCGAGACGGCCTTCTCCATCTTCTCCTCGGCGTCGAAGAGCGCTTCTTCAATCACGACCGTTTCCTCCACAGCGTCGTCATCGTCATGATCCGCGGGCGCGGGGTCAGGACCGAACCAATGTGCCGATCTTCTCACCGGCGACCGCACGGGCGATATTGCCCTTTATCAACAAATTGAACACCAGCATGGGCATCTGGTTGTCCATACACAGGCTGAAGGCCGTCGCGTCGGCGACCTTGAGGTCACGCTCGATGACCTCTTTATGCGTGATTTCGGTATACATGGTCGCGCTCTCGTCGACCCGGGGATCCGCGGTGAAGACCCCGTCGACGGCCTTGGCCATCAGCACCACCTCGGCGCCGATCTCCAGCGCGCGCTGAGCCGCGGTGGTGTCGGTGGAGAAGTAGGGCATGCCCATGCCCGCGCCGAAGATGACAACGCGGCCCTTCTCCAGGTGCCGCTTGGCGCGCAGCGGCAGATACGGCTCGGCGACCTGCCCCATGGTGATCGCGGTCTGCACCCGGGTGTCGATACCTTGCTGTTGCAAAAAGTCTTGCAGCGCAAGGCTGTTCATCACGGTGCCGAGCATGCCCATATAGTCCGAGCGGGCGCGTTCCATGCCGCGCTCCTCGAGTTCGGCGCCGCGGAAGAAGTTGCCGCCGCCGATCACCACGGCGACCTGAACACCGCTGGAGACCACCTCGGCGATCTGCTCGGCGACCGTCTGCACCACATCGGGGTCGAGCCCGACCTTGCCGCCGCCGAACATCTCCCCACCCAATTTGAGGAGCACCCGGCGATATCCTGGGCGGTCGGTCCCGGGGTCCGTCATGGGTGTTCGTCTCCTTCGGCGATAGATTTCGGTCTGTCGACACAGCACGTGGGCCGGATGGCAACGCGGAGGCTTCAATACGGAGCGCCCTTATCCTGCCCTACTCGGATTCGGTGTGGGTAGAAGACCCCCTCGGACGCAACGAACTCGCCCGGTCAGGCTCGGGAATTGCGGATGAACGGTCGACGTCCGGACAGCCGAAACCCCTCGCACACCGCATCCGGAGCACGAGGGGTTTCGCGGGCGTTATCAGGCCTGGCCGACCTCGAACCGGGCGAAGCGGGTCACGGTGACACCGGCCTCGTCCAGCAGCGCCTTGACGGTCTTCTTCGAGTCGGTGACCGACGCCTGCTCCAGCAGGACGACGTCCTTGAAGAAGCCGTTGACGCGGCCCTCGGTGATCTTCGGCAGCGCGGCCTCGGGCTTACCCTCTTCCTTGGCGGTCTGCTCGGCGATGCGGCGCTCGTTCTCCACCACGTCGGCCGGCACGTCCTCGCGGGTCAGGTACTTGGCCTTGAGAGCGGCGACCTGCATGCCGACCGCACGCGCGGCGTCGGCGGCGCCGTCACCCTCGCCCTGGTACTCGACCAGCACGCCGACGGCGGGCGGCAGGTCGGTGGCACGCTTGTGCAGGTAGATGGCGACCGGGCCGTCGAAGGCGACGACGCGACGCAGCTCGAGCTTCTCGCCGATCTTGGCGGCGAGCGCCTGCAGCGCCTCCTCGACGGTCTGACCGTCCAGCTTCAGCGCCTTCAGCGTGTCCAGGTCGGCGGGCTTGACGGCCGAGGCGGCGGTCACGATCTTGTCGGCGAGGCCCTGGAACTCGTCGTTCTTGGCGACGAAGTCGGTCTCGGAGTTGATCTCGATCAGCACGCCGTCCTTGGCGACGACCAGACCCTCGGCGGTGGCGCGCTCGGCGCGCTTGCCGACATCCTTGGCACCCTTGATGCGCAGCACCTCGACGGCCTTGTCGAAATCGCCGTCGGTCTCGACCAGCGCGTTCTTGCAGTCCATCATCCCGGAGCCGGTGAGCTCCCGCAGCCGCTTCACGTCAGCGGCGGTGTATGTCGCCATGGGTGGCGATCCTCCTGTGTGTTGTTTCGGGTGGTAACACCACCTTGCCGACCGCTCCTATGCAGGAGAGGTCGGCAAGGTGAACAGACGCTCCGCGATGACGGCGACGGGGCCGGAGGCGGTAGCCTGCGTAACCACGCAGGCCCCCGCCGCCATCGCCATCAAACACTGCGACGATCAGGCGTCGGCCGGGGTAGCGGGGGCCTCGGCGGCAGCCTCGGCCTCGGTCGCGGCGGGGGCGGCCTGCGCGAGCAGCTCCTGCTCCCACTCGGCGAGCGGTTCGCCCGCACCGGCTTCCGGCTTCTCGTCACCGGAGGAGACACCGGCCCGCGCCTGCACGCCCTCGGCCACCGCGGAGGCGACGACCTTGGTCAGCAGAGCGGCGGAACGGATCGCGTCGTCGTTACCCGGGATCGGGTAGTCGACCAGGTCGGGATCGCAGTTGGTGTCCAGGATCGCGATGACCGGGATGTTCAGCTTGCGCGCCTCGCCGACGGCGATGTGCTCCTTGTTGGTGTCGACGACCCAGATCGCCGAGGGCACCTTGGCCATATCGCGGATACCGCCGAGGGTGCGCTCCAGCTTGTTCATCTCACGCGTGAGCATGAGGATTTCCTTCTTGGTGCGACCCTCGAAGCCACCGGTCTGCTCCATCGCCTCGAGTTCCTTGAGGCGCTGCAGGCGCTTGTGCACGGTGGAGAAGTTGGTGAGCATGCCACCCAGCCAACGCTGGTTGACGTAGGGCATCCCGACGCGAGTCGCCTCGGCCGCGATCGACTCCTGGGCCTGCTTCTTGGTGCCGACGAAGAGAACGGTGCCACCGTGGGCGACGGTCTCCTTGACGAACTCGTAGGCCTTGTCGATGTAGGTCAGCGTCTGCTGCAGGTCGATGATGTAGATGCCGTTGCGGTCGGTGAAGATGAACCGCTTCATCTTCGGGTTCCAGCGCCGGGTCTGGTGTCCGAAGTGTGCGCCGCTGTCGAGCAGCTGCTTCATTGTTACGACAGCCATGGTGCCGTATCTCTCTTTCGTTGCCGGTTGCCGCGGCGAATCGGTGATCCGCCGCCCTGGCGCCTCCGAACCATCGGACCCGATCACGAGGATCAGGACCAGCCGATGATTCCCTGCTCCGCATGCGCTGACGATTCACGAAGTCGAGCTCCGGTTCGAACAGCGCCGTTACGAACAAGCACGGGGTGGCGCGCGAAGTCGGTCCGTGCAGGCACAGACCGCTTGATCAGTCTACGGGCTGAGGGTGTGAGTTTCTAAATCGCCCTGATCATGGGTCGAAACGGACGATCTCCACAACCGGAGAAGTTGTCCACACTCGCCGAAGCGAGGGCACTGCGGGCACCGTACGCGGCCGACGCTTGAAACATGAATCGCATAGCTATCTCGATGACCATGCTCATACCACCGCTGTTCCTGCTGTCACTGGCTCTGGCACAGCCGGTTTCGGCCGCACCCTCCAATGGCGGGGCTCCGGTGGAGCCGCCTCGGGGACTTGCGGCAACCGCTGCGCCGGATGGCGGCTTCCCCCGATCGGGAGTCGTGTTCGGGGGGTGCACGGGTTCGGCCTGTTCGGCGGGCGGCGGGCCGACGCGGGTGCCGGATCCGCTTCGTGCTGCGCCGCTCGTGGTAAATGTCGCGCCTGGTGTGTTGGGTGTGAATGTCGCCTCCGAGCCACTCCAGGTGAACGTCGCGTCCGATGCACCGCGCGGAAACATCGCGCCGGGCGTTTTCCGCGTCGATATCGCGCCCGACGCACTTCGCGTGGGCATTGCACTCGACGAGCCCCGGGTGGACAGTGCATCCGACCTGCGTTCGGTCGGCAGGACGCCGAGGCCGGTCTCCGGGGCGGGCGCGACGCCGCTGGCCGACGACATCGCGCGTGGGGGCACGGGGTCGGCGAGCTCGTTGCCGCGGGTTTTCAGCGATCTACTGTCGAGGCTGCTGGATCTGGTTCAGCGGGCTCCGCTCCCGCTGACGCGCTGATCTCGGATGAACCGCCTCAGCAGATTCGGCGGCCCGCATGGGCGGCGGCTGATTTCGATCGTTCTCGGAGTCATCGCTCTGCTGGGACTCGTTGCGGAGCAGTCGGTTTCGGCTGCTCCACACGGGGAGTTCGGCTGGCCCCTGCAACCACGGCCCGCGGTCGAGCGGCGATTCGACAAACCGGCGCAGGACTGGCTGCCCGGACATCGCGGGGTTGATCTGGCAGGTGCGCCTGGGCAGGCGGTACTCGCGGCCGGAGACGGAATTGTGGTGTTCGCGGGAACGGTCGCAGGCAAACCGGTCGTATCGATCGATCACCCCAGCGGGCTGCGAACCACGTACGAGCCGGTGCAAGCAGAGGTTTCGGTAGGCATGCGAGTCGGTCGCGGAACGCGAATCGGCGCTTTAGAGCCGGGACATGCCGGTTGCGTGGCGGCCGCGTGCCTGCATTGGGGTGCGAGACGAGCAGCAAGCGGTCACAGCCGACGTGAGTACATCGATCCACTCGGACTACTGCATCCGACTCCCCTGCGGCTGAAGCCGGTGACTTGATTTCAAGGCCGAGCAGCAGCTTCGGGGATGCTCTTCCGCACTGCGGCTCCGGGCGCGAGGATCGGGTTATGGGATATGCGTTCGGAGATCCGCCGTTCACCTATGCCGAGGTCGGCGCGACGAAGGAGGTGCTGCCTGCGGGCTATCACCGGTTTCGGCTGCGCCGCCGCATCGGGTCCGGACGGGCACTGTTCGAGCGCGCGGGCGCGGAGATCCTGGCGTATCGAATGCAGAAGGGCACCGGCATCTTTCGGGAGGCCGACACACCGACCGCACAGCCGGGGACGCGGCTGACCGTGCGGTTGGGCGTCGGTCCGGTCAGCATCACCGCACCGTGCCGGGTCGTCTACGTCCTCGACGAACCCGACCGGCGCGGCTTCGCGTACGGCACGCTGCCCGGACATCCAGAGATCGGCGAGGAACTGTTCGCCGTCGAATACGACACCACCGATGACACCGTCTACGGCCTGGTCACCGCCTTCTCCCGCCCCGGGGCCTGGTACGTCCGGCTCGGCGGACCGGTGGTGCGTGCCATCCAACGCGTCATCGCCGGAAGGTACATCGACACGCTCCCCACCTCCGCCTAGGATCCGCACAACGCCCAGGTCAGGACACCGGATTCCGCTGCAGGGCAGCCGAATCCGGCGTCTGGATGGGCGACAACTCCAAAACATGCGGCAATGATGTGCTCGACGGTCACCCGAGCGTCGCGTAACCAGCTCGGCTCACGCAAGAGCACACGGCTGGGGTACCTAGAGCTGCACCTCGAGTGCGGCGGCTTCGGCGCGCAACAGGTCACCGTGATCGGCGCGTCCGAGGGTGTCGTATTCGGCGGCCGCCCGAAGTCGGTCGGCGATTTCGGTGCGGACGATCTGTTCGATATCGGCCTCGGTGAGATCGCGGCGGCGAGCTTCGGCGGCGCCGAGTCCCACCGCGCTGCTCTCGACGGCTCCGGCCTTGATGTCCACCGTGTCGATAGCTTCGGCGTTATCGATGGCGCCGAGCGCAGAGCGCAGACCGGAGATCGCGCTGCGATCGCGGGTCTTCATAGCGGCGGACAACGCGGTGCGGAGGCGCGCACGCAGAGGTACGGACCTGTCGATAGCTTCGGTGGACATGGTCGCCGACCGTACGCGCCGGTACCTCGCGGGTCGAGCGATTTAGCCGAGCGGAACGCGAGCGCTATCTCACGGGGTGACGATGGCGAAGTCCGGATCCGGCGCGTCGATCACACCGACCACCGCGTTCAGCCCGCTGGGATCCCCGGCAATGGCGATATCGCCCGCGGCGACCAGTGCGCCGAGATTCTCCCCCGCCAACAAGGCGCGAATCAGGATCGACCTCGTCAAGGTGAAAGAGGCGTCCGGATCGGGTAAGTCGGCGCCGTCGGGCTTGTCGTAGTGGACCATCAGACCGTTGCGCAATTCGAGGCGGTAGATGCGTTTCTCGTCGGTGATGTGCCAGTCGATCACCACGCGCAGATTCCATGCCTTCGGTCCATCGATGCGCAGCGCGATCGCATCGAAGATCTGCTCGATGGTCAGCGCGTCGAGCATCGTGGGCGCATTCGTCGTCGTCGGCGTGCCGAACGAGCCGTTGCGCAGCTCATAGGCTCCGCTGAGATAGAAGTTGCGCCACGTGGCATTCTCCGCGCCGTAGCCGAGCTGCTCGAAGGTGTTGGCCTGCAACGTTTTCGCCGCCTCGTTGGCGGGATCCGCGAAGATGACATAGTTGACCACCTGGGCGACCCACCGGTAATCCCCTGCTTCATAAGCGGTTTGCGCCTTGCGCAGCACCTCGTCGGCACCACCCATGAATTCCACATGACGCCTGGCGGATTCGACCGGCGGATGCTCCCACAGATGCGCCGGATTGCCGTCGAACCACCCCATGTAGCGCTGGTAGATGGCCTTGACATTGTGGCTGACCGAACCGTAATACCCGTGCGTATGCCACGCATCGGCGATGGCCGGTGGCAGCTTCAGCATCTCGGCGATCTCACCACCCAGATAACCCTGATTGAGCCTGCGCACCGTCTGATCGTGCAGATATCCATACAAATCCCGTTGCAGCGAAAGGTATTCCACCAGCCGCTCGGTACCCCAGGTCGGCCAATGATGCGAGGCGAAGATCACGTCGGACTTGCGGGCGAACAGATTGATCGACTCGGTCAAATACTTGGCCCACACATGCGGGTCACGGACCAGCGCACCACGCAGCGTCAGCAGGTTGTGCAGTGTGTGCGTCGCGTTCTCGGCCATGCACAACGCGCGCGTCTCGGGAAAGTAGAAGTTCATCTCGGCGGGCGCCTCGGTGCCCGGGGTGAGCTGGAAGACGATCCGGATTCCGTCGACCGTTTCTTCCTGACCGGTGCCGGTGATATCCACCGTCGGCGGAATCAAGGTGATCGTGCCCAGCGATGTGGTCTGTCCGAGTCCAGCCCCGACCTGCCCCTTCGGTCCCCGCGGCAGTGCGGCGCCGTACATATAGGCAGACCGACGCCCCATCGCGGTTCCCACATAGATGTTTTCGGCAACCGCGTGTTCGAGGAATCCGGCGGGTGCGAGTACCGGGCAGCGGCCCGCCGCAACATCGTCGACCGTCGTCACACCCATCGCACCGCCGAAATGGTCGGCGTGCGAATGGGTATAGATCAACCCGGTCACCGGCCGATCGCCTCGGTGCGCTCGATACAGCGCCAAGCCCGCCGCGGCGGTCTCCGCTGAGATCAGCGGATCGATCACGAGCACACCGGCGGTTCCCTCGATCAGCGTCATATTCGACAGATCGAGCCCGCGGATCTGATAGATGCCCGCTGCGACCTCGTACAGCCCCTGCTTGACGACCAGCCCGGACTGCCGCCACAGGCTCGGATTGACCGACGCCGGGCAGGTTCCCTGCAGGAACGCGTAGGAGACGCTGTCCCACACCACCTTTCCGTCGGACGCGCGCACCTCTCCGGGCTCGAGTGCCGCGATGAACCCGCGGTCCGCATCCGCGAGATCGGCCGTATCCGTGGGCAGTGCGGCCGCCGCTCGTTGCTGCTCGGCGACGATGAATTCGCTCGGCTCGGTCGCTGTGCTCATATCCATCCTCCTGTGCTTGTCAGCCGAACATGTCCGGCCCGCAACGCATTAGGGCCGTGGATCCGTAAAACCGATTGCGGCCGCGACGCATGCGACGGCCAGCACTGCCAGCATCGTCGCCGCGATGACTCGCCCGCCGTGGTCGACGCGCCCCTGATGCAAGGCGCGATTGCGCGAAAAGGACAGGGCCGCAACGGCTGCCATGGTTATCGCCGCCCCCGTCGGCGCGATGGCGACGGCACGCCACCCGTTGGTCGCGGCATGATTGACGAAAAGCGCGGCGACGACCATCGCGGCAGTAGCCGTACGTCGCCACGCCAATGCGGTACGTTCGGCGGCCAGGCTCTTGGGGGTCACCGGAACAACACCACCACGCAGGCAAATACCGACACGACGGCGATACCGCACGACAGAATCGGCACCATGATGGTGTCGGGTAGCGGTTCACCGTTTCGCATGGCCCGACCGACGCGCCGCCAATGTCCATACGCACCGACCGCGATGATCACGGCGAGCACGATGCAGCTCATCGCGAGCGTCCGGCGCAACCCCGACATCCGCACCGGCTGCACCAGCGTATGCACCGCGACACCGCCCGCGAGCAGGCCGAGCGAGGTGCGCATCCAGGCCAGAAAGGTGCGTTCGTTGGCGAGAGTGAAGCGGTAGTCGACTTCCTCCTCCCCCTCCTCGGATTCCTCGGCGGGGTTGGGGAGTGTCATGGCGCCTCGGCTCGGACTGCACCATGGTCGTCGTCGGAATTCACGGGCACCTCTCCATCGCTGGTCGGTTTACTGCCGCATGCGAACGCTCCGCTACGTCAGGTTAACGAGCGGCGTTGTCGTCGTCTACGAAGATCACCGTCGCGAATGTCGCACTCCCGGTCAGACGGGTGTGGCGTCCTGGAAGGTCATCGCTAGCCGATCGACCATCGAGGCCATGAGTGCGCGCTTGGGTAAGCCGAGGGAGCGCAATTCGTCGGCCCAGGCATGCTCACCGAGGGACAGTTCTGCGCCGCCGGGACGAGCGCGCATGCCGGACGGTTCCATCTGCCACTGCGTGCAGCGGGTGACGCCGTCGATGTGGGAGTACGCGTCGAAGGAGGAGCCCTTGCGGCGTTGCGGGACCGCGAGGCCGGGACGGATGGTGAGATCGACGATCAGCTGCCCGTTCTGGCGCAAAACGCCGTGTCGCACGCTTGCGTCGTGCCGCGCGTCGAAATCGGCGATTTCCTTGGGGAAGCCCCAGATGCCGCGGCCGGCGGCCAGCGTGAATTCGCCGTCGACCGGGAGACGATGAATGAAGACGCCCGCGCCGCTCGTGGACAGAGCACGCAGATCGCCGAGCGTACCGGCGGGCGCAGCGGTGTGGTGCCGGACCATGAACGAGACACCGAACTCGTTGTACGGCCCGAGGTCGCCGTCGAGGTAATCGACGAAAACGAGCGTGCACACGGCACGACCACCCGGCAGCCGAAGAATCTCCAGGCCGGAGTAGTCGACGACTCTCTGCGCGGCCGCCGCCGGTACCGAGTAGGTCGCCATGAAGGCATGCGCGAGCCGAATCCGCACCGGCATCTGCACTTCCCTGCCCAGCACAGTATGGGTACTCATCGGCTCCACCCCGAGACGGCAATGCAGCATGCGTCGACCACCGAGCGGTCGACAAATCGTGCGGCGTCCACGAATCCTCCAAACTGGAACCCGTGTCAGAATAGCGATTATTTCACCCTTGCCGTAGCGCTTTTATCAAGAAGAACGCATTGCAGAATTCCAGCTGGGTCATTTCGGATCCAACTCGCGCACGATCGTCCGCCGCACATCACCAGCGTCACGCGCGGACCTTGTTCAGCGAGTGCGCAGCCATTACCACTGGCATGCCCGACCGCAATCGATTCCACCCCGATCGAGGCCATCGTCCGCCACTTCCGCAGACGCTGAGAATCCGGGTGACTTGGTTCGAGCCAGGGCCAACGCTGATCACGGGTCTCCGGCGCGGCCGGGCCATGATTCCGACTTCGGAAACCGGCCTCCCATCGCACCTCAGATCTTCGTCCACCGCGCCATGGGCGGTCAGGCTCGGGGGTGGGCCTGATCGTGCACCTTTTTCAGGCGCTCTATGGAGACGTGGGTGTAGAGCTGGGTGGTCGCCATGCTGGCGTGGCCGAGGAGTTCCTGTACTACGCGCAGGTCCGCGCCGCCCTCGAGCAGATGGGTTGCGGCGGAATGCCGCAGGCCGTGCGGCCCCATGTCGGGTGCGCCCGGGATTGCCGAAACGACCTCGTGGACAACCGTTCTGGCCTGACGTTGGTCGAGGCGTTTGCCGCGACGGCCGAGCAACAGCGCACGACCGGAATCGGCTGTCGCGAGGGCGGGACGGCCGTACTGCAGCCAATTCGCGATCGCCTCGTCGGCCGGAACTCCGAAGGGCACCGAGCGCTCCTTGTTGCCCTTACCGATGACGCGGACCAGCCGCCGTTCGCGATCGATATCGTCGAGATCCAGGCCGCACAACTCGCTCACCCGAATACCGGTCGAGTACAGCAGCTCCACGATCAGCCGATCTCGCAATGCCATCGGATCACGTTGCACTGCACCGGATTCCGCCGCATCCATAGCCGCGACAGCTTGCTGCGTGCCGAGTACGGCAGGCAGTACCCGATGCGCCTTCGGCGACCCGAGCCGCAACCCCGGATCGATCGACAGCCGCCCGGTACTGGTCAACCAAGCCGTGAATGTCCTCGCCGAAGACGCCCGCCGTGCCATGGTTGTCCGCGCCGCCCCACCGGCCGACTGCGCCGCCAACCACGACCGCAACAACGCCAAATCCATTTCCCGCACCGCCGAATCCGCCGACCGCGCAAGCAAATGCCCCAATAACGACCGCGCGTCCCCCACGTACGCCCGCGCCGTATGCACCGACCGATTCCGCCCGAGCCGCAAATGCCGCTCATACTCCGCCAGCAACGCCACGAGATCCTCCGGCAACTCCATCCTCCCACCGTCACCGCCCCCACTCCCCTTGGCAAGTAAGCACGCCGCAACATCGCAGGTTTACTGCGAGAACCGCGTCATCGCGTCCCGACCGGGTTTCCTCCGACCGCAACGGCCGAACCACTGCGAGCCTCGACTGCACCGATCCGTGCTGAGCTGAATTCTCGACCGCGTAACGACCAGCCAGCGCTCCCAGTACCGGAGCTGTGATCGGCCGCGGTCCGCAAGCACTCACCAGCCCAGACCGCGACCACTCACCAGCCCAGTCCACGACCACTCACCAGCCCGGTGTGTGAACGCTCATCGGATCGGCGGGTTTGCGGTTCGGTGCCAGCCGTTTTCGTCCATGCCAACAAGGCCGGCAAGTTCGAGGGCGGGGAGGATGGCGCGCACGGTCGGGAGGTCCAGGTCGGCGTTTTCGGCGATGGCGCGGGGTTGGCGGGAGCCGATTTCGGGAAGGGCGGCGTAGACCGATGCTTCGTTACCTTGCAGTCGGTCGCTGGTGTCGGACGGCTGGGTGGTCGGTAGTGAAAGGCGTAGTGGGCCTGCTTCATCGATGACCTCATCGGCGCGGGTGACCAGCAGGGCCTCGCCTTCGCGGATCATGCGGTGACAGCCGGCCGACGAGGCGGCGGTGACCGGGCCGGGGATGGCGAGGGCGGGGCGGCCGAGGCGGCGGGCCCATTTCACGGTATTCCGGGCGCCGCTGCGTAGTCCGGCCTCTATGACGAGGACGCCGTCCGCCAGCGCGGCGATCACACGATTACGGGCGAGGAATTGGTTCTTGTGGGCAACCATGCCGGGCGGGTATTCGCTGATCACCAAACCGGTTTCGGCGATCTCGGCCAAGAGTCGTTCGTGCTGGGCCGGATAGGCGCGATCGACGCCGCAAGCAAGAACGGCGATCGTCGGAGCACCGACGGCGAGGGCAGCACGATGCGCCATACCGTCGATACCGAAGGCGGCGCCGGAGACGATTGTCCAGCCCTGAGCGCCCAGATCACCAACGATCTCGCCGGTGACATGCTCTCCGTATCCGCTGCTGCAACGTGAACCGACCACCGCGATCGCCCGCTCGCTCGACTCCAACAACGACCGCGGCCCGCGCACCCACAACACCAATGGCACCGCCCCGTCGCGATCGCGTCCGGGCTCGAGTTGCTGGAGCCCGAGCATCCGCCAGGCCGGCCACTCCGGGTCGTCCGGGGTTACCAACCGCCCGCCCAGCCGCTCCATCACCTCGAGATCCCGTGCCGCACTATCGATCTCCCGCCGCCGAGCGGTCGGCCCGAGCAACGACTCCGGCAGCTCACACTCCCGTACCGCCCGCGCCGCCTCCACCACCCCCACCGAATCGATCAACGACGACAACGCCGCACACGGCCCCTGAACTACCCGTGACAAATACGCCCAAGCCAACCGCCGCTCATCGGCGTCCCCGCCAGAAACAGCCGACTCCGATCCCCCCGAATCCCAACCATCCGGATCCACAACGCCATGCTCCGAACCTCGCACGCGCCCTACCCCCGCCCCGGCATACTTCGCCGCATCCATCTCCCTGACTACCAATGCGACCGGGTAGGTATCGCTTCCCGCCGCCGCACCGGAGGCTCCCGTTGCCGCAGCACCACTGGCCGACTCAGCGGATCCACCATCTGCCGCCAGTTCTGCACAACCCGACGTTGCTTCCAAATCCCCCGTCGCAGTGGGGTCGTCGCCCATCAGAGGTCCTGTTGCGCGACGGCCGCCACAGGCTGCCGGAGTTCGGCAATCCGAGACAGTGTTCACCGACATGCCCACACTCCCAGCAGCAGATCCGCCGCCGGCCCCAGCCGCTGCCCATCCTGCGACATCGACGACTCGCGTCGCGCGAGACCGGCTGTCCACCGAGGTACCGGTGGCACCGACTACAGGACTGCCGCCACATACGGTCAGTGGTGCGCAATCCGAGGCACACGAGACAGTGCCCGTCGACGTGCCCGCACGTCCGACAGAGGCAGAACCACCACCCACCGATCCCACCGCCTTCCCATTTACAGTGGCGGAGCCGTTGCGCGTCGACGCGGCCGCTCGCGGATCGGCGGCAAAGCCATTGCCCGTCAACTCGCCCGGACACCCGACGCCAGCAGGGCAACTCTCTTCTGTCGCCGCGAGATCCGGCGCGGTCGCGTCGATATGCGCAATAACAGTGAGCTCGCCGGCGTTCGCACCGCCACCCGCGTCTGGCGCAACGGACCTCGTTCCAGAAATCTCACCGCTGGTCGAGCGTTCGTCTCCCGTCGCCGCGCTCAATGTGAACCCCGTTGACGGAAGTTCAAGGCGGCCAGTACGTCTTGGGCGCTGGGTTGCTCGGCGTTGCGGAGGTCGCAGATGGTCCAGGCGACGCGGAGGGCGCGGTCGGCGCCGCGGGCGGACAGGCGGCCCAGGCGGAGGGCGGCTTCGATAGGGGCGGTTGCTTCGTGGGGGAGTCGGAAGCGTTGGCGCAGGATGTGGCCGGGGACTTCGGCATTGGTCGCCCAGCCGTAGTCCTGCCAACGCTGTATTGCGGCTTGCCTTGCGGCCGCGACTCGACGGCGCACGACCTCGCTGCTCTCGGCGTCCTCGGCGGCGAACGATGCGCCGACGTGGCCGTGCATCTGGACCCAGATATCTATGCGGTCCATCAACGGTCCGGACAGCTTGCCCAGGTAGCGACGCCGCGCGAGCGGGGCACAGATGCAGTCGACATCGCGGGCTGGGGCACATGGGCAGGGGTTCGCGGCCAAAACCAATTGGAATCGGGCCGGGTAGCGAGCCACGCCATCGCGGCGGGCGATGCGAACTTCGCCCTCTTCCAACGGCGTTCGCATCGCTTCCAGGACCTTGGTTCCTATCTCCGGACATTCGTCGAGAAACAAGACCCCGCGATGGGCACGGCTGACGGCGCCCGGACGTGCGGTACCCGATCCCCCGCCGACCATGGCGCTGGCCGAGGTCGAGTGATGCGGAGCGACGAAAGGCGGCATCGTGATCAAGGGGTGGTCATCGGAGAGTGCGCCTGCGACGGAATGGATGGCCGTCACCTCGAGTGCTTCGGATTCGGTGAGCGGCGGCAGCAGCCCCGGAAGACGTTGCGCCAGCATAGTTTTGCCGATTCCGGGCGGCCCGGTGAGCAGCAGATGATGTCCGCCGGCCGCGGCCACCTCCAATGCCCACCGGGCCTCCTCCTGACCGACCACCTCGCTCAGATCGCCACCGCAGCGCAAGGTATCGGGCAGCATGCCGTCGGGCTCGACCAGACCGCCTTCACCACGCAGCCAAGCGACGACAGTGCGCAGGGTCGTGGCGCCGAAAATCTCGATGCCGTCCACCAGCCCGGCTTCGGCCAGTGCGGATTCCGGCACGATCGCCCGCATCCAGCCCGCATTGCGTGCCGCGAGCACGGCGGGCAGGACGCCGCGCACCCGGCGCACGCGCCCGTCCAGCGCCAATTCCCCGAGCAATACGGTCTTTCCGAGCCGATCGGAGGGGACCGCGCCCGCCGCGTCGAGCACCGCGATCGCGAGGGCAAGATCGTAGACACTGCCGATTTTGGGCAGCGTCGCCGGGGACAGTGCCAGGATCACCCGGCCGTCCGGCCATTTCTCCCCGATATTCGCCACTGCGGAACGGACCCGGTCGCGGGATTCCTGCAGTGCGGTATCGGGCAGTCCGACCAGATGCACCGATGGCAGCCCCTGCCCGATATCCGCCTCGATCTCGACCAGTTGGCCGTCCACCCCGCTCACCGCGACCGAGTACGCCACCCCCAGCGCCATCAGAACACCGCTTTCAGGTGATCGATGACCGGTCGATGGCCGCGGTGCAGCAGCACCGAAATGACATCGAAGCGGACATCGCGCCACGGGCCGTCCTGTTCGGCCAGCCACACCAGCGCCAACCGCCTGATCCGCTGCTGCTTATCGAAGGTGACCGCCTCGGCGGGCGCGCCGAATTTCGTTCCGGTTCGCGTTTTGACCTCGACGAACGCGGTGACGCGGCCGTCCTGGGCGATCAGATCCAGTTCGCCGTACTTGCACCGCCAATTCCTGCTGATGATCTCCATCCCCGCGGCCTGCAGGAATCGGGCCGCGAGTTCTTCCCCTTGTGCGCCGAGCGCCTGGTTGTCTGCCACCAGCTCAGCGTGCTCGGACCGCGCCCCCGCCCGATGGCACCGACCTGCGCAAACAGAAAACCTGTGGATACCCGCTCAGCTGTGGACAACCCGGGCATCCAACCCCCGTGCTCCACCTGATTGTCGGTGCCCAATGCTATTGGGCCGGCAGCAGATCAGCACCAACGCGACCGCCGTCCGCGTGGGGTCAGAGCGCTACTCGGGTAACCGCAGATCCGGCTTCTCCAGTTCCTCGATATTCACGTCCTTGAACGTGATCACCCGAACATGCTTCACAAAGCGCGCGGGTCGGTACATATCCCACACCCACGCATCGCTCATGCGCACCTCGAAGTACACCTCGCCGTCGGCGTTCTGCGGCCGCAATTCGACGGAGTTGGCCAGATAGAAGCGGCGCTCGGTCTCCACCACGTACGAGAACTGACCGACGATGTCCTTGTACTCCCGGTATAGCGAGAGCTCCATCTCGGTTTCGTATTTCTCCAGGTCCTCGGCACTCATCGGGTGGGACGTCCTCCTTCTCGCCGCACTGCGTCTGCTGTAATCATCATCGCGCATGCGCCGTGTCGGTAGCCACTCGGCTATCCGGTTCGACGCCATCCAGCAAAACCTCATCGGCCAGTTCCGCGTCGGCGTACTCCGCCGCGGCTACCGGCCGCAACCCCGCTGCCAAGCGCACATTGCGCCAGGATCGGCGGTGCTCACTGCTCGGTCCGAGCCGTTCCAGCGCGGCTGTGTGCTCGGGCGTGTTGTAGCCCTTGTGCGCGGCGAATCCGTAGCCGGGGAACCGCTCGTCCAGCTCGACCATCATCCGATCCCTGGTCACCTTGGCCAGGATGCTCGCGGCGGCGATGCAGGCCGCGGCCGCGTCACCGCCGACGACGGGCAGCGAGGGCACCGGAATCCCGGGCACCCGGAATCCGTCGGTCAGCACGTACCCCGGTGTCTGTCCGAGTCCGGCGACCGCGCGGCGCATGCCCTCGATATTGGCGACGTGGATGCCGATCGAGTCGATCTCCCAGGCCGGAATGACGACCACCTTCCAAGCCAGCGCCAACCGGGTGATGATCGGATACAGCTGCTCGCGCACGGGTTCGGTGAGCTTCTTGGAATCGTCGAGTCCGGCCAGTCTGTCGTAGGCCTTGGGAGCGAGCAGGCAGGCAGCGACAACGAGCGGCCCCGCACACGGTCCGCGCCCGGCCTCGTCGACCCCGGCGACCGGGCCGAGTCCGCTGCGGATCAGCGCCGCCTCGAGGGTGCGCAACCCACCGGCTCGGCGCATGACGACACGCGGCGGCCACCCGTTGCCCGTAGTCGCGCCATTAGCCCTAGCCACTCGACCCTGCCCCACCATCCAATTATCCTGCGGCCCGCAACGTTCAGTTCGTCTGGGGATCCTGTGCTTTCACCGGACCGATCCGACTGGGTGGCCAGATCTTGAAGACCGTCTTGCCGCGCACATTGTCGATCGGGACGGTGCCTTGCAGGTTATCGCTGACGTGGGCGCGTGAGTCGGCGGACTGGTTGCGGTTGTCGCCCATCACCCACAGGTTGCCCTCGGGCACCTTGACCGGGCCGAATACCCGGCCCGCCGGGTAGGTCGCATTCTGCTGACCCGGGTACCACGGGTAGTCGTTCAGGACGTACGGCTCGTCCAAGGGCTTCCCGTCCACCATGACCCGCCCCTGCGCGTCACAGCACTGCACGGTCTGGCCGCCGACGGCGATCACACGCTTCACCAGGTCGTTTTCATCCGGTGGCACAAGTCCGAAGAAGGAGAAGAAGTTCTGCACGCCGCGCACGGCGACATTGCTGGACCGGATCGACTGGTAGCGGGTATTCCAGGACGGCGGGCCGACGAACACCACGACATCACCGGCCTGCGGCTCGCCCCAGTAGTAGCTCGGCTTCTCCACGTAGATGCGGTCACCGATGAGCAGAGTGTCTTCCATCGACTGGGACGGAATGACGTACGGCCGCCCGACAAAACTGACCATGAGTGCCGCGATGACCGCGGCGATGACAATGAGAATCGGCAGTTCCTGCCAGAAGGGGCGCTGCTTGCGCTTCGAGCGCCGTGAGCGGCGGCTCTTGCCTTCGTCGTCCGAATCGGACACCGTCATCGACCCACTTTCGTCTGCCACGCCGAACAGATTAGCCCGGCACCAAGACTGACGTCCGGTGCCGGGCTAGCTGAAGAACTTCCGTGCCTAGCGGTGCCGCTACCTGCTCAGCGCTTTTCCTTGATCTTGGCGGCCTTGCCGCGCAGATCGCGCAGGTAGTACAGCTTGGCACGGCGGACGTCACCGCGGGTCACGACATCGATGTGGTCGATGTTCGGGCTGTGCACCGGGAAGGTGCGCTCCACGCCGACACCGAACGACACCTTGCGAACGGTGAAGGTCTCGCGGATGCCACCGCCCTGACGCCGGATCACGACGCCCTTGAAGACCTGGATGCGCTCCTTCGAGCCTTCGATGACCTTCACGTGCACGTTGAGCGTGTCGCCCGGACGGAAGTCGGGGACGTCGCTGCGCAGCGACTTTTCGTCGACGAAGTCAAGGGTGTTCATTTCATCCTTCTGATGTTTGCGCGAGCAGAGGACCCTGGCGGCACTCGCGTGCTCGACCGGTTCATGCTCCGAATAAAGGGTGCTCCGTGGGCCGAATGCACCCAGGGCAACCTGTGCATTGTGCCAGATCGGCGGGTCGCGGGAAAATCGGGCCCTGCTCAACACCGCTAGCGGCAAGACAGTCTCCCTGATCGCCATCACCATCGTCGACGACAATCACCGCCATCGACCTGCCCTCGGACCCCGCCCGCATCCCAGACGCAGTCTTGGGCGCTTGATCACCATGCAACGGTTGAGGCAAACGTCGAGAGCACCCTCCGCGAGAATTCTCGTGGACTCGGGACGCGGTGTGAACTGGGGTGATGCCTGCGGGGGTGTAGGGAGGCGCGGTCAATCGCGAAGGGAGTGGTCGGATACTGAGGGCAGGTGCCAATGGGTGGGGGCGGGGGGTGCGGGGACGACGGTGCGGGCCAATTCGGCCTCCGTGGCCTCGCGGACATGGACGACGTCGGGTTTTCCGGCGACCAGGTCTTGCACGAAGATCTTGGCGCGGATCACCGGGCGTCGGTAGCGACGTTCACGGACTATCGCCCGATACATGAGCCGGCGTTTGCCGGGGTAGCGCCAGCGGGCCCAGGGTGCGCCCGGTCTGCTCAGGCGGAGTGCACCGACCACGAGCAGGGGCAGGAAGAACATGCCGAACAGGCCGGTCCAGATCTTGCCCTTGGCGATGACGACTGCCGCCAGGCCCAGATTCACCACGGCGAAGCAGACGATGAAGATGCGGACTTCGGTGCTGGGGTCGCGGCGGAAGTCGTTGATGTCCAATAGCCACAGCGGGTGGATTCCGAGCAGCAGCAGTCCGGTCACCGCGAGCGCGACGAAGACCGCATCGACCGAGGTGCGGCCCTGTTCCTCCCAGTACACATCGCGCAGGTAGAAGATCAGCGCGAATTCGTCGAGGGTCAGGGCCGCGCCGACACCGAAGGCGGCGGCGAGCAGGCTCGCGGTGAGTGTGGTGGCGCTCTGGTACATGGTGACCATCCCGATGCCGGACAGCAGCACCAGGATGACCCCGAACACCATGTGGTGGATGTGCACACCGCCGGAGCGCACATTGCCCGGCCACCAGCGGACCTGCTTGCGGATCAACCGGACGCTGAGCCGGATCAGCAGGAAGCCGACTATGAACCCGAGGAGGAAGCACAGCAGCGGAAGGCGGCCGTGCCCGATCACATCGTCTTCGAGCCACCGTCGCATGGCCGCCTGCAAACCTCCGCTCGTATCGCTCTACTGCCCGAAACCGGCCCGCCGCAGCGCATCCGCCATCGAACCGCTCGGTGCGGGAGCGTTGCGCCGCTGGTTACCCTGGTTACGGCCCTGATTCTGCTGTCGACCCTGGCCCTCCTGTCGACCCTGGCCCTGCTGTCGACCCTGTCCATTCTGCCGCTGCCCGCCGCGATCCCCGCCGCGATCCTGCCCGCCGCGACCGCCTTGGCCACGGCCGCGACCGCCCTCGCCCTTGGTCGCGGTGCCCGGCTCGTCGTCCAGCCGCAGCGACAGACCGATGCGCTGACGTGCGACGTCGACCTCGAGCACCTTCACCTTGACGACATCGCCGGACTTCACGACCTCGCGCGGATCCTTGACGAAGTTGTGCGACATGGCCGAGACGTGCACGAGTCCGTCCTGGTGCACACCGATATCGACGAATGCACCGAATGCGGCCACATTGGTGACCACACCCTCGAGCACCATGCCCGGCTGCAGGTCCGCGACCTTCTCCACGCCCGCCGCGAATTCGGCGGTCTTGAATTCCGGACGCGGGTCGCGACCCGGCTTCTCGAGTTCGGAGATGATGTCGGTGACGGTGGGGATACCGAACTTCTCATCGGTGAACTCGGCGGGCCGCAGCGAACGCAACGCCGTGGTGTCGCCGATCAGTTCCGCCATGCCGCGTCCGGTCGATTCCAGGATGCGCCGCACCACCGGGTAGGCCTCGGGGTGCACCGCGGAGGTGTCGAGCGGGTCGTCGCCGCCGCGGATGCGCAGGAAGCCCGCGCACTGTTCGAAGGCCTTGGGGCCCAAGCGCGGCACGTCGAGCAGCGCGGTGCGGCTGTGGAACGGGCCGTGCTGATCACGGTGCGCCACAATGCTTTCAGCGATCGAATTGGCAATACCGGACACCCGCGACAGCAGCGGCACCGATGCGGTATTCACATCGACACCTACCGCGTTCACCGCATCCTCGACCACCGCGCCCAGCGAGCGCGCCAGCAGGGTTTCGGAGACATCGTGCTGGTACTGACCGACGCCGATGGACTTCGGGTCGATCTTCACGAGCTCGGCCAGCGGGTCCTGCAGACGACGGGCGATGGATACCGCACCGCGCAGCGAGACGTCCATATCCGGTAGTTCCTGCGAGGCGTAGGCGGATGCGGAGTACACCGATGCGCCCGCCTCGGAGACCACGATCTTGGTCGGCTTGTTCTCCGGGATCCGCGAAATCAGCTCGGCGGCAAGGGCATCGGTCTCGCGCGAGGCGGTGCCGTTGCCGATGGCGATGAGTTCGACGCCGAACCGGGCGACCAGCGCGCCGAGTACGGCCAGCGACTTCTCGGTCTGGCCCTGCGGCTTGTGCGGGTAGATGACCTCGGTCGCGACGGCCTTGCCGGTGGCGTCGACGACGGCGACCTTCACACCGGTGCGGTAGCCCGGGTCCAGGCCCATGGTGGTACGGGTACCCGCGGGCGCGGCCAGCAGCAGATCACGCAGATTCGCGGCGAAGATGTCGACAGCGTCCTTCTCGGCCGCCTGACGCAGGCGCATGCGGGTATCGATACCAAGGCTCACTTGCAGTTTCGTGCGCCACGCCCAGCGCACCGTATCCAGCAACCAGGTGTCGGCGGTCCGGCCGCGATCGGCGATATCGAACTTCACCGCGATGCGCCCCTCGTAGACCGACCGCTCGCCCGGCTCCAACTCCTCGGTGTCGGGTTCGAGCTGCAATTGCAGGATCTCTTCCTTCTCACCGCGCAGCAGCGCGAGGATCCGGTGCGAGGGCAGCTTGCCGAACGGCTCGCTGAATTCGAAGTAGTCGGCGAACTTCGCGCCCGCCTCCTCCTTGCCCGGCCGCACGCTCGAGCTGACCTGGCCGCGGTTCCACATCAGCTCACGCAGCTCGCCGACCAAATCGGCATCCTCCGCGAAACGCTCGACCAGGATGGCGCGGGCACCGTCGAGCTGTTCGGCGGTGTACTGCGCGGGATCGGTCGTCGGATCGCCGATCAGCGCATCGGCGACGGGCTCGTGACCGGCCTCGCGCGCGATCTGCGCCTTGGTGCGCCGCTTCGGCTTGTACGGCAGATAGATGTCCTCGAGGCGCGCCTTTGTCTCGGCCGTCATCAGCTGCCCGAGCAGCACGTCGTCGAGTTTGCCCTGGCCCTTGATGGATTCGATGATCGCGCCGCGGCGCTCGTCGAGTTCGCGCAGGTAGGTCAGGCGCTCATCGAGCTGGCGGAGCTGGGCGTCGTCGAGGCCACCGGTGACCTCTTTTCGGTATCGCGCGATGAAGGGCACCGTCGAACCCGCATCCAGCAGCTCGACGGCAGCCCTGACCTGGGTCTCGCGCACGCCGAGCTCATCGGCGATGCGCCGGCCCACGCTGGCCAGAGCTGTGGTCGCGGCCGGTGCGGCGGCGGTCGTGTCGGTGTTCGTCGCTGAACTGGCGATCTCGGGCGCTGTCGTCACGCCCGAGACACTACCGTTGTCACCCGACAAACGGCCCACGCCCAGGTAAACCAGCACGCTGGGACCCGAATCGCGCGGTGACTTCCCCATCCTCTCCCGGCCTTTGCCGGTCGTGAGGTGCTCGAGGGCTTCCGTCGCGGGCGTCGATCTGCCGGCGAAGTTCTGGACGTCCCGGCGAACTATCCATGTGGTCACGAAATCAGTCGTCGCGGTCCGAAGGTGCGAGCAGTTCCACAGCCAGCTCACGCATTTCAGCCTTGCGAATTTTCCCCGTGACCGTCATCGGGAACTCTTCGACGATGTGCACGTAGCGCGGGATCTTGAAGTGCGCGAGTTTGCCGGTGCAGAAGGCACGGATCGCGTCGGCGTCCAATGGTGTTGTGCCGTCCTTCATTCGGATCCAGGCCATCAGCTCCTCACCGTATTTGGGGTCGGGGACGCCGATCACCTGGGCATCGAGGATGTCCGGGTGGGTGTAGAGGAATTCCTCGATCTCGCGCGGGTAGATGTTCTCGCCGCCGCGGATCACCATGTCCTTGATCCGGCCGGTGATCGCGAGATATCCGTCGTCGTCCATGACGCCGATATCGCCGGTATGCATCCAGCGGGCCGCATCGATGGCCTCTGCGGTCTTCTCGGGTTCGGACCAGTAGCCGAGCATGACCGAATAGCCGCGGGTGCACAGCTCGCCGGGTTCGCCGCGCGGCACGGTCAAACCTGTTGCGGGGTCGACGATCTTGACCTCCAGGTGTGGACCGACCCGGCCGACGGTCGCGGTGCGGCGGTCGAGGCCGTCGTCGCGACGGGTCTGAGTCGATACCGGGGAGGTTTCGGTCATGCCGTAGCAGATGCACACCTCGCTCATGCCCATGCGATCGATCACCCGCTTCATCACCTCGACCGGACAGGGTGCTCCGGCCATGATGCCGGTGCGCAGGCTGGACAGGTCGACGTGTTTGCCCGAATCCAGTTCCGCGAGTATGGCGATGAACATTGTCGGTACGCCGTAGAGCGAGGTGCACCGCTGCGCGGCGACCGCATCCAAGGTTGCGACCGGATCGAATGCGGGTGCCGGAATCACCACGGCCGCACCGTGACTTGTGCTTGCCAGGTTGCCCATGACCATGCCGAAGCAGTGGTAGAAAGGCACCGGTACACAGATCCGATCCTGTTCGGTATAGCCGCAGAGTTCACCGACGAAGTAACCGTTGTTGAGGATGTTGTGGTGGCTCAACGTCGCACCCTTGGGAAAACCCGTTGTGCCGGAGGTGTACTGGATATTGATCGGGTCGTCCATGGACAACGTCGCGGCGATCTGCGCGAGTCGTTCGGCGTCGATATCGGACTGCGCGACCGCATCCCATTCGGGAGTGCCGAGCACCAGGACCTGTTCCAGACCAGGACAATTCGGCCGGACTTGTTCGATCGCGGCGACGTAATCCGAGGTCTTGAATTCCGGGGCGGCGATCAGCATGCGTACACCGGCTTGGCGCAGTACATATTCCAGTTCGCTGGTGCGGTAGGCCGGATTGATATTGACCAGGATCGCACCGATTTTCGCGGTCGCGTACTGGGTGAGGAACCATTCGGCACAGTTCGGGGCCCAGATGCCGACCCGGTCGCCCTTGGCGATACCGCGTTCGGCCAATCCGGTGGCGACCGCGTCGATCGCGGCCGCGAGTTCGCGATAGGTCCAGCGGCGACCGGTTGGACAGTCCACCAGGGCTTCCCGGTCCGCATAGGCGGCGGCCGTGCGGTCGAAGTCATCGCCGATGGTGTCGCCGAGCAGCGGGGTTTCCGCGGTCCCGGATGTGTAACTCGCCAGGGCGGACATCACCGAACCCCCTGTTGCCGCAGGATGAACCGCTGCACTTTCCCGCTGGGCGTCTTGGGCAGGGCGTCCACGAAATGCACCTTGCGTGGATACGCGTGCGCGGCGAACTTGCGTTTCACCAGGGTCTGCAATTCGGCCTCGAGTTCGGCATTCCCTTCGAAACCGTTGCGCAGCACCACGAATGCCTCGAGCACCTCTCCGCGCAATTCGTCGGTCATGCCGACCACCGCGGCCTCGACAACCCGCTCATCCAGCACCAGCACGCTCTCGACCTCGAACGGGCCGATGCGGTAGCCGGCCATGATGATCACATCGTCGTCGCGGGCCGAGAAGTGGAAGAAACCGTCCGCGTCCTGGGATCCGGCATCCCCGGTCAGATACCAGCGGCCGTCGGCGGTATAGCGCTGCGCGGTGCGTTCCGGCGCGTGGAGGTAGCCGAGGAACCACAGCAGCGGACTGCGTCGGGTATCGATGGCGGGTGGGGCGAATGCGGTGAAGAGCGGGACGTGCACCGCGACGCGACGCCAGATACCCAGCAGCGCGACCACCAGGTCGGCGGATTTCGACATCAGGGTGGCGATGCGGTCGCCGGGTTCGACGCCGAGGTCGGCGAGGGCGACGGCGAAGCGCTGGGAGCGCTCGCGCAGTTCGCCGTAGGTGAGGTCGGTCGAGGTCAGGTCGGGGTCGACGATGGTGAACGCGATGCGGTCGGCGGGGTGCCGATCGCACAGCAGATCCGCTGCGCTGACGTCGGGTCCGTCGTAGGCCTCCAGTAGCTCGCGCACGCGCGCGTTCAGGTCCGCGGTCATCTCGCCTCTCCTCATCGGTGATCCAGGCCACCTCGTCTCCAATAGGATGTGGGTCACATCACGTTCGGCACTACCCCCGAAAAGGGGTGAGTCTTTTGACCCACAACACCGCGCTGCTGCGGCCGCGCGACGGCGATGCGCTGCGCGCCGAGATCCGCTGGGTGGCGAACAAGGCGGGCGTGCCGGTGGTTTTCGGCGGCGAGGTGCACGATGATGCGCTGCTGCTCACCGAATTCGTCGGCACCGTCACCAATGGCCTGCGCGGACTGACTGTGCTGCGCACCTCTGGGCTGGGCGGCCGGGTGATGGATACGCGGCGGCCCGCCTCGGTCGCCGACTACCGCAATGCTTCCGAAATCACCCACCACTACGACGGTCCGGTCTCCGACGAACGCATCCGCTCGGTGCTCGCGGTGCCCGTGGTGGTCGATAATCGCTCCCGCGCGGTGCTCTACGCCGCCACCCGCGGTGGCACACCGCTCGGCGACCGCACCGCCGATCTGGTCGTCGCGGCCAGCCGACGCGTGGCCACCGAAATCACCATCCGCGACGAGGTTGACCGTCGCCTGCGCCTGCTGGAAATGGCGGCTCCCGCGCCCGAGACCGCACCCGCCGTCGCCGAGGAACTCCGCGAGATCAATGCCGAACTCCGCGGCGCGGCGCGCTCAGCCGAGGACGAACACCTACGCGAACGCCTGCACTCGGTGTGTGAACGCCTCACCCGAGTCCTGGTCGGCGATCCACCGGCGCACGCCCCGCGCCTGTCCCGACGGGAACTCGACGTGCTGTCCCATATCGCGCTCGGCTGCACCAATCACGAAGCTGCCCAACGCCTTTCGCTCGGCCCGGAAACGGTCAAGAGTTATCTGCGCAACGCGATGACCAAACTCGACGCGCACTCTCGCCACGAGGCCGTCGTCACCGCTCGGCGCTTCGGTCTGCTGCCCTGATCAAACGCACTCCCGCGCGCGCATTTCGCACGCCGCGCACAGAATCTCGGACGATCCGATGCGCGGCGCGCGAATTCATGCGCGGCACAGTGACCTAACCTCGTCAGCGGCCGCCGGTGCAGACGCCTTCGGGGTGTACCGGCACGGGCGCTCGTTCCGGCCTTTGTATCGCCCGTGGTTACTGCTGCGGCCTGTAGTTTCAGTCGTCGAGCAAATCCGGACGCCGTTCGCGGGTCCGGGCCAACGACTGTTCGCGGCGCCACGCGGCGACCTTGGCATGATCACCGGACAGCAGGATCGGCGGCACTTCGAGGCCGCGCCACGAAACGGGGCGCGTATAGCTCGGTCCCTCGAGCAGTCCGTCGGAGAACGAATCCTCTTGGTGGGACTGCTGATTGCCGAGAACGCCGGGGAGTAGACGGACTACGGCCTCGGCCATCACGAGGACCGCAGCCTCGCCACCGATGAGGACGTAATCGCCGATGCTGACCTCTTCGACACGAACCCGGCGGGCGGCATCGTCGAAGACGCGTTGATCGATGCCTTCGTAACGACCGCAGGCGAATACGAGGTGCTTCTCGCTCGCCCAGCGTTGCGCGGTGGCTTGAGTGAAGGGCACTCCCGCGGGGGTCGGCACCACAAGCAGAGCCTCGTCGGGGCATACCTCGTCGAGGGCCTCGCCCCAGACGGTCGGCTTCATGACCATGCCCGGCCCACCGCCGTAGGGCGAATCGTCGACGGACTTGTGCACATCGTGCGTCCAGCGACGCAGATCGTGCACGTCGAGGGAGATCAGGCCCTTGTCGATGGCCTTGCCCAGCAACGCCGTCCGCAGCGGCTCCAGATACTCCGGAAAAATCGTGACGACATCGAGTTTCATGTAGTCCCTTAGGTTTCCGGTGGATCGGCGATCCGCTACTCCGGATCGAGCAGACCCTCGGGCGGATCGATGACAACCAGTTGATCGGCCAGCGACACCGTCGGCACGATCGCGGTGACGAACGGGATCAGGATCTCCCTGCCGTCGTCGGTGGCGCGCACCGAAAGCAGTTCTCCCGCAGCCGAATGCAGCACCTCGGTAACCTTGCCGACCGCAGTGCCATCGGTGAGTTGGACGGTCAGTCCCTCCAACTCGTGGTCGTAGAACTCGTCCGGATCCTCCGACGGCGGCAACTCCGCACTGTCCACGATGAACAGCGTGCCGCGCAGCGCATCGGCGGCGGTGCGGTCGGAGATCCCGACGAGTTGCACGAGAAGCCGGCCCGAATGCTCTCGGGCCGACTCCACGGTGAATTCACGAACTTCTTCGGATCGCGCCGCCCGCCCGCGCAGCCGCACACCCGGTGCGAAACGCGCGTCGGGATCATCGGTGCGTACCTCGACGACCAGCTCGCCGCGCACACCGTGCGATTTGGCGACCCGGCCTACGACGAGTTCCATCAAGCGTCGGTATCGACCACGTCGACCCGGATGCCCCGGCCGCCGATCCCGGCGACGAGGGTGCGCAGCGCGGTCGCGGTACGACCGCCGCGTCCGATCACCTTGCCGAGGTCATCGGGGTTGACGTGCACCTCGACAGTGCGTCCGCGGCGGCCGGTGATCAGCTCGACCCGGACGTCATCCGGATTCGCGACAATGCCGCGAACCAAGTGCTCGACGGCATCGGCGACGACGGCGCTCATGACTGCGCCTCGCTAACGCTCGGCTCCGTCATGACCGCCGTGCTTATGGCTCGCTCGCTGCGCTCGCTCACGGTTACTCGGCAGCCTCGGTCTCGGCGGCCTCAGCGGCCTCGTCCTTCTTGGCGGCCTTCTTCTTGGGGGTGACGGCCTCGGCGACCGGCTCGTTGTCGGCGGCGGCCAGCGCGGCGTTGAACAGGTCCAGCTTGGACGGCTTCGCGGGCTTCACCTTCAGGGTGCCCTCAGCGCCCGGCAGGCCCTTGAACTTCTGCCAGTCGCCGGTGATCTCCAGCAGGCGCTGCACGGCCTCGGTCGGCTGCGCACCGACGCCCAGCCAGTACTGCACGCGCTCGGAGTTGATCTCGATCAGCGAGGGCTCTTCCTTCGGGTGGTACTTGCCGACGTTCTCGATGGCGCGGCCGTCACGACGGGTGCGGGCGTCCGCGATGACCACGCGGTACTGCGGGTTGCGGATTTTGCCGAGACGGGTGAGCTTGATGCGAACAGCCATTTGCTGATCTGCCTTTCGGTGGTTGGTCACGGCGCAATTCAGCGACCCGCACGGTCTGCGAGCCCGGTTTTGCGCTTGGAGTGTGTGACCGCCGCGCGGTACGTAACCGGAGACGGGCTGACACTTGTCCAGGAAGGACGGTGGTCCATTCTGCCAGACCGGTCCCCCGCTGCTGAAATCGCGTCGCCGGTGAACGAACGACCGCACGCCACGGATAGCCGACCGCACGCAGGTCGCTGCCAGCGGTATCCGTGCGTGATCGCGAACCTGCTCGGCTGACGATTACACGGTTCGACGGCGCAGCAGTACGACGCCGGAGCGGGAGTTACGGCTCTCGGTCAGCGCAGATCCGCCGTGTCGACTGTGATCGGAACGGGTCCCGGGGCCACGACGGCCTCGCCCGCCGCGGCGTATACCTCCTGACGGTATCCGCTCTCACCGAGCCGGTAGCCCCAGAAGCGTGCTGGCTTGTCCTCGGGCAACTCCACAACCCAGAGGTACGGAACACGTGCGGCCGCGTATCCGGCGATCTTTGTATCCCGCTCCTCGCGGGTATTGCCCGGAGACCACACCTCGACGGCGAGCACGAGGTCCTCGGGCGCGAAGCTGGAGTGGTTGAAATCGACATTCACCACAGCGATGTCGGGAATGATCCCGGTACGGAAAGCCGTGCTGATCCGCACAGCCACCGCTGGCAACACATTCAAATCCGTACGTCCCGCCGCCCGTAGCGCATTGCGCAACAGAATCGCCAATTCCAACGACGCATACTGATGCGGACCGCCAGACGCTGGCGTCATGTAGAGGTACCCCAGGATGAGTTCGAGTCGAGATCCGTCGGACGGCTGCTCTTCGGCCAGCCAGTCTTCCATAGTCGTCGGCCCCAGGGGATGAATCATCGCAACCTCGGCGCTCATCGTTGTATCCCGTCCGATCTCCGTCGCCCGCGACCGTTATCCGTCAACTTTAACCTGAGCACTGCTGTAGCGTGAGCGCCCGTTCCTCAACACGATTCGCGGGATGCCCAGGATTCGGACAGGAATGGGCGCTCAGGGCAACCGGCTCAGCGGACCAGCGGGGCGAGGGTGCGTCCGGCAAGATCCACGGCGCCCGGTTCGTGGCCGTTCGTCACCATGTTGACGATAAGACCCTGCACACCCTGGTCGAGCACCCTGGTTTGCAGTTGCTCGGCGACTTCGGCTGGGCTGCCGACGAATTGGCGGTCGGCGATGGTTTGCTTGCGCTCGTCCTCCGAGATCGCGGAGAGGTCGACGCCGATGCCGCGCAGAAGATCGTGCTGTTGTTTGCGTGCGCGGTCGCCGTCCTCATCGATCATCAGGAAACAGAGGTAGCTGATCTCCAGAGTCTCCGGGTCGCGGTCGATTTCGGCACAGCGCTGGTGCAGTGCCTCGATCTTGCGGGGCAGTTCGGAGGCATTGCAGATGATGTTGATGTGGTCGGCGAAGCGGGCGGCCAGCGCGAAGGTCTTCTTCTCGCCGCCGCCACCGAGCAGAATGGGCAGGTCATTGCGTAGCCGCGGCTCGTTCATGGCGTTGTCGGTGTGGTACCACTTGCCGTCGAAGGTCGAGTGTTCACCGCGCAGCATCGGGGTGATGATCCGCAGCGCCTCGTCGAGCCGCTGGAATCGTTCGGTGAAGGTGCCGAATTCGAAGCCGTAGGACTGGTGTTCGAGCTCGAACCAGCCGGCGCCGATGCCGAGTACCGCCCGTCCGCCGCTCACCAGATCCATGGTGGTGACGGTCTTGGCGAGCAGGGCGGGATTGCGGTAGGTGTTGCCGGTTACCAACGCCGACAACTGAATTCGTTCGGTGGACGCGGCGATTCCGGACAGGGCGGTGTAGGCCTCGAGCATCGGCGCGCTCGGCTCACCGAGACCGGGCAGCTGATAGAAGTGATCCATGACGAAGACCGTGTCGAAACCGGCGGCTTCGGCCTCCCTGGCCTGCGCGACCACGGTCGGGAAGAGTTCGCTGACGGGCTGGCCATAACTGAAGTTGGGCATCTGATAACCGAGGCGAATGGTCATGACCCGACCCTACCCGCGCGCCACCCAAACCTTTCCGATCTTGGCCGCACCAACCCGCTGACCTGGGATTCTGTCGCACACCACATACGATCTCGCACAAATACAGCCCGTGCCCCATGCGGTGGGGTCAGCGGTGGCCGGTGACCGGATTGTAAGTTTTGACGAGGCGGCCACGCAGGATGACGTATTCGGGCTCGGTGAGCGTGACCGGGTTGATGCGCGGATCTTCCTGGTAGACAACGAAATCCGCTGGCGCACCGGCCTCGATGCCCGGTCGGCCGAGCCAGGTACGGGCGTTCCAGGAGGCAGCGCCGAGCGCGTCGTGGTTCGACAGGCCAGCCCCGGACAGGGCGGCGATTTCGTCGGCAATGCGGCCGTGGCGGACGGAGCCACCCGCATCGGTGCCCGCGAAGATCGGAACGCCCGCATCGTGCGCATTGCCGACGGTGCGCCGAACTCGGGCGTGCAGATCGCGCATATGTGCGGCATAGATGGGGAATTTGCCTGCGCTGTCGGCGATTTCGGGGAAAGTATCGATATTGATCAGCGTCGGGACCAGCGCGGTGCCGTGTTCGACCATCAACTCGATGGTGTCGTCGGTGAGGCCGGTTCCGTGTTCGAGGCAGTCGATGCCCGCGTCGATCAGGCCGGGCAGCGCGTCCTCGCCGAAGACGTGTGCCGTCACCCGCGCGCCATTCGCGTGTGCGGCGTCGATCGCCTCCTTCAGGATCGAGTCACTCCACAGCGGCCGCAGATCGCCCGCCGACCGGTCGATCCAGTCGCCGACGATCTTCACCCAGCCGTCGCCGAACCGAGCCTGTTCGGCGACGATCTCCGGCAGTTCGCGCTCGTCGTCGAGTTCGATGCCGAGTTCCCGGATATACCGCCGCGGTCGGGCGATATGGCGGCCCGCGCGAATGATCCGCGGCAGCTCCTCGTGCGCATCGATGAAGCGCGTATCGACCGGTGACCCCGCATCACGCAGCAGCAGCGCACCCGCGTCCCGCTCGGTCTCGGCCTGGGCGATGGCGCCGTCGCGATCCTCGTGGCCGCCGCCGTACCGGATCCCGACGTGACAGTGGGCATCGACGAGTCCGGGCACGATCCACCCTGTGTCGCACAGTGTTTCAGCCCCCGCGAGGGGCTCGAACGACACCAGCCCGTCCCGCACCCACAGGTCACGCACCTCGTCACCAGGGAGAACCACACCCCGCAGATGCACACCAACCTCCTCGACCGTCGTCGGCACCTAACCTACTTCCCACCCCTTTGACGGTCACCCCCGACCGGCAGCAGCTCCCAGCCGATGTTCGTCGGCCCAGCATGGCGGGCTGGCCGTTACCTCGCGCCGCAATGGCGTTGTGGAAGGCGGAGCCGCCTACTTCTTGGGGAAGTTCAGCTTGGACAGGTCGAGACCTTCGAGGCCGGGCGGCAGCTGGTCCAACCCGGCGGGCATGCCGGACAGATCCGGCATTCCGGCGGGCATTCCGGGCATGCCGGGGAACCCACCGCGCACCTTCGGCGGCGTCGGCCCGCGGCCACCCTTCTTACCCTTCTTGCCCTTCTTCGCGTTGGCCCGTCGCGAACCGGGCAGGCCCATCTGGCGCCCCATCATGGCCATCATCTTCTTGGCCTCGAAGAAGCGGTCGACGAGTTGGTTGACCTCGGACACCTGCACGCCGGAACCGTTGGCGATACGCAGGCGGCGAGACGCGTTGATGATCTTCGGGTTCGCGCGTTCGGCCGGGGTCATACCGCGGATGATCGCCTGCACCCGGTCGAGTTGCTTATCGTCGACCTGGGCCAGCACATCCTTCATCTGGCCCGCACCGGGCAGCATGCCGAGCAGGTTTCCGATGGGGCCCATCTTGCGGATCGCGAGCATCTGATCGAGGAAGTCCTCGAGCGTCATCTCGCCGCTGCCGATCTTGCGGGCGGCTTCCTCGGCCTGCTGCTGGTCGTAGACCTGTTCGGCCTGCTCGATCAGGCTCAGCACGTCACCCATGCCGAGGATGCGCGAGGCCATCCGGTCCGGATGGAAGACGTCGAAGTCCTCGAGCTTCTCACCGGTGGAGGCGAACATGATCGGCGAGCCGGTCACATTCCGGACCGACAGCGCCGCACCACCGCGGGCGTCACCGTCGAGCTTGGTGAGCACGACACCGGTGAAGCCGACGCCGTCGCGGAATGCCTCCGCGGTATTGACGGCGTCCTGACCGATCATCGCGTCGAGTACGAACAGCGTCTCGTCGGGCTGTACGGCATCGCGGATGCCGGCGGCCTGCGCCATCAGTTCGGCATCGATACCGAGGCGACCGGCGGTGTCGACGATGACCACGTCGTACTGCTTGCTGCGCGCCTCCGCGACACCGGCCTCGGCCACCGCGACCGGATCGGCCGCCGAAACGCCCAGCGGGTTTACTCCGCCACCGATGGAGGTGCCGGGATGCGGCGCGAAGACGGGCGCACCCGCGCGCTCACCGACCACTTGGAGCTGGGTGACCGCGCCGGGGCGCTGCAAGTCACAGGCCACCAGCAGCGGCTGATGCCCCTGCCCCCTGAGCCATTTCGCGAGCTTGCCCGCCAGGGTGGTCTTACCGGAACCCTGCAGACCGGCGAGCATGATCACCGTCGGCGGGTTCTTGGCGAGGGTGAGCCTGCGGGTTTCGCCGCCGAGGATTCCGATGAGTTCCTCGTTGACGATCTTGACGACCTGCTGGGCCGGATTGAGGGCGGCGGAGACCTCCGCGCCCTTGGCCCGCTCCTTGATCTTGGCGATGAAACCGCGCACTACGGGCAGCGCGACGTCGGCTTCGAGCAGGGCGAGGCGGATCTCGCGACAAGTGGCGTCGATGTCGGCCGGTGACAGACGCCCCTTACCGCGAAGATCCTTGAGGACACCGGTAAGCCGGTCGGACAGGGATTCGAACACCGATCGCGCTCCTGATCTCGTGGGACGTCACTTGGTATCCCAGGGTAATGGGACTCGCCCCGGCGCGAGCGACGGGCCCGGAGGCGGAAGCGCAGCGTAACCACGGAGGGACCTGGGAGCGCCAAAATTATAAAAGAGCGTTCGCGCAAGCGGTGCTCGCTTTGTGGAGTTATTCCATCGCGCGGCGGCGCGGCCTGGCAGTTTTGCGGTAGTCGTGGTTCTCCAGAGCAACCATGAAAACCGCCTCCCGACCGGTGAGACCGAGCTCGAGGGCCAGGTCGTCGAGCATCGCCCAGTCCGCGCCGGTCGGCACATCGTGGGTGGCAACGGTGGTGGCAATCGTCATAGCGGTCACAGCCTGCTGACCGGTCAGTGTCCGGCCGGGCAGCCAGGAGACCACCCACCGATCACCGCCGACGCAGCGCGCCATATGCGTGGTCTCGTCACTCGTCATCATCGACGCCGACACGACTTCAATTGCCACCGACCTGCTCCCCTCGTGCTCGCGATAGCCAGACGCTCTGATAGTAGGGTGCGCCAGGCCCGCTGCATACGCTTTCAGCAAATTCTGTGCAAATGTCAATCATGCCGGTCAGGAATTCGAACTGGTACCGGGTGGTCCGACTCCCTCCGGAGGCTTCGGGGCGGGCCGCGGGACCACGGCCAGAACCGCCTTTTCGACGGTTTCGCGACGCTCCGGAATGTCGACGCCGAGGTCGAGACCGAAGGCGTCGACCACCGCGGAACCCATGGTCACCACCTTCGCCCAGCGCACATCGGCACCGCATTCGGCAAACGCCGCGGCCAGACGGCTGAGCAGGCCGATCCGGTCCTCGGCACGCAATTCGAGGACCACCTGGCCGGGGGTCGACGCCGCCGACCAGATCACCCGGGGCTGTGCCTGCGCGTACGGGCTCGGGCGGGTACCGGTGGCCTCGCGCTCCCGCTTCGCCAGCACCGCGGACAGATCCAGATCGCCGGCGGTCGCCCGGATCAGCTCCTGTCGCAGCAGTCCGCCGTCCGGCGGATCGCCGAACTTCGGGGTGACCACGAAAGTATTGATGGCCGAGCTGCCTTCGCCGCCGACGGTTGCCGAGAGCACCCGCAGCGAATGCAGGGCCAACACTCCGGCGGCATCCGAGAGCAGGCCCGGCGTATCCGGTGCGATCACGGTGACGGTGTAGGTGTACTTGCCCTCGCCGGGCCGCAGATCGACGTGCACGCCACCGGCCGCGGCCTTGGCCAGCAGTTCCGGTGCGATCGGCTCCGGCTCCGGCAGCTGATCCCCGGCCATGACCAGGCGGCAGCGCCGCACGAGTTCCCCGATCAGCGAAGCCTTCCAATCACCCCACACACCGGGTCCGGTGGCCAGCGAATCGGCCTCGGCCAGAGTGTGCAGCAGTTCGAGCAGTTGCACGTCGCCGTCGAGGGCATCGACGACGAGTTGCACGGTGTCGGGATCGGCCAGATCGCGGCGAGTCGCGGTGTCCGGCAATAACAGATGGTGGCGCACGATGGCGCTGAGCGTGCGCACGTCCGATGGCCACAGGCCCAGACGCCGACCGATATGGGTGGCCAGTTCGGCGCCGACAATGCTGTGGTCACCGGCGCGACCCTTGCCGATATCGTGCAGCAGCGCACCGAACATCAGCAGGTCGGGACGGGCGACGCGGGTGCTCAACGCGCTCGCGTACGCGACCGTCTCCATCAGGTGCCGGTCCACGGTCCAGGTGTGCAGCGCATCGCGCGGTGGCAGGTCGCGCACCGCGCCCCATTCCGGAAGCAGCCTGCCCCACAAGCCCGTTCGGTCGAGTGCCTCGACCGCATCGATGACGCCGCGACCCGCGCCGAGCAGGATCAACAGGTCGTTGACCGCGTCCTTGGGCCAGGGTTCGCGCAGCTCCGGCGCATCCTCGGAGAGCCGGTTCAGGGTGGTCGCGGACATCGGCAGCCCGGTCTGCGCCGACGCCGCGGCCACCCGCAGGATCAGTCCGGGATCGCGCTGCGGCCGCGCATCCCGCGCCAGCACGACCTCCCCCGCGTGTTCGACCACCCCCTCATCGAGTGGTCGGCGAACCGGCATCCGACGCAGCCGCGCGAGACCCCGACGCGGTAGTGCATTGGCGGCGGTGCGTAGGCCGACATCGACCGAGTAGCTGACCGTCCGCGCCGAATCGCTCAGTGTGCGAGCGAGATCGAACCGGTCACCGATGCGCAAGGCCGCGCCGATCTCGTCGGCATCCTGGGCGCGCAGCTGATCGCGCGCCCGGCCGGCCACCCGATGCAGCTCCGTGCGAACATCCAGCAAACGACGCCGCGCCTGCTTCACCCCACCGCCCGGCACGTCCGGCCCGAGACCCGGCATCGCATCGGTCAGCTGGGCGATGGCCAGCGCGTCGAGCAGTTGGAGGTCGCGCAGTCCGCCGCGCCCGTTCTTCAGATCGGGTTCGGCACGATGGGCGATCGCACCGCTGCGCTCCCATCTGGTCTCGGCCTGTTCGATCAATTCGCCGAAGCGCGAGCGGATTCCGGTCCGCCACTCCCGGCGCACCCCGCCGATCAGCAGATTGCTCAACTCGATATCGCCGACGATGTGCCTGGCCTCGAGCATGCCGAGGGCCGCGATGAGATCGTCGGCGGCCACGCGCAATGCCTGCGGCACGGTGCGCACGCTGTGGTCGAGCTTGACATGCGCGTCCCACAGCGGATACCAGAGCTGATCGGCTACCTCGGCCACCCGCGCCGGATCGACGTCATCGTGCAGCAACACCAGATCCAGATCGGAATACGGCAGCATCTCCTTGCGTCCGAGTCCGCCGACGGCGACCACGGCCAGACCGCTGTCGCGGCCGATGCCGAGTTCGGTGCCCTTAGTGGTCAGCCACAGTTCGAACAGATCGACCAGCGCCGAACGCAGGGATTCCGCGTCCAGACGCGGATTGCGGGGCAGTCCGCCCTCGAGCAATTGGTTGCGTGCCCGGACCAGGTCGGTCGCGCCGTTGGAGACATTCTCGGTTACCTGTCTGCCGTCTTGCTCGTGACTACCCACAAACCACCGTCCATCCAAATGCGTACGGCCCCGCCCCGACCGGGCTATCCGGTGGGAGCGGGGCCGTCGCTCGATTTCGATTCGCTCGAGTTGGATTGCGACGGTCCCGGGCCCCTACGTGGCCACGCTGCGTTACCGCCTCCGGGTCCGTCGCTCGCGTCGCGGTTACAGAGCGTCGGTACCGCGTTCGCCTGTCCGCACCCGGATGATCGATTCCACCGGCGTCACCCAGACCTTGCCGTCACCGATCTTGCCGGTGCGGGAGGCCTCGACGATCACCTCTACGACCCTGTCGACCGACGCATCGTCCACGACAACCTCGACCCGAACCTTCGGAACGAAATCCACCGAATATTCGGCGCCGCGGTAGACCTCGGTGTGCCCCTTCTGACGGCCGTAGCCCTGTACCTCGCTGACGGTCATGCCCAGCACACCAGCCTGCTCGAGCCCGGATTTGACGTCCTCGAGAGTGAACGGTTTGACGATTGCGGTGATCAGTTTCATGTCGTCATGCCTCCTTGACGGCGGTACGTGCCGTGCCACCCACAGCAGCGAAATCGTATGCCGTTTCAGCGTGCTCGGACTCGTCCATGCCCACCGACTCGGCTTCCTCGCTGGCGCGCAGCCCAATAGTGAACTTCACGATATAGGCAATGATCAGCGTCGCGATGAAGGAGAACGCAAGTACCGCACCGGCACCGACGGCCTGACGCCACAGCTGATCGAATCCACCGCCGTAGAACAGGCCGGTCTTGCCTGCGCCCGCCTCCGGCGCGGCGACCAAGCCGACCATCAGGGTGCCGATGATGCCGCCGACGAGGTGCACGCCGACCACGTCGAGCGAGTCGTCGAAGCCGAACTTGAACTTCAAGCCGACCGCGAGCGCACAGACCGCACCGGCCACGAAGCCGATCACCAGGGCGCCGACCACGTTGACCGAGGAACACGACGGGGTGATCGCGACCAGACCGGCGACCACACCCGAGGCCGCGCCCAGCGAGGTGGGCTTGCCGTCGCGGACCTTCTCCACAAGCAGCCAGGCCAGCATCGCCGCGCAGGTCGCGAGGGTGGTGGTGATGAAGGTCGAACCGGCCAGACCACCCGAGGTGACCGCGGAACCGGCGTTGAAGCCGAACCAGCCGAACCACAGCAGACCGGCGCCGAGCATCACGAACGGCAGGTTGTGCGGACGGAACGGGGTCTTCGGCCAGCCCTTGCGCTTGCCGAGCACCAGCACCAGGGCCAGGCCCGCCGCACCGGCATTGATATGGACCGCGGTACCACCGGCGAAGTCGACCGCGAGCAGTTTGTTCGCGATCCAGCCGCCTTCGTGCACGACATTGCCGTCGGCGTCCTTGACGTCGAAGTCGAAGACCCAGTGCGCGACCGGGAAGTAGACGACCGTCGCCCAGATGCCGGCGAACAGCAGCCAGGAGCCGAACTTCATGCGGTCGGCGACCGCACCCGAGATGAGGGCAACCGTGATGATCGCGAACATCAACTGGAAAGCGACGAACACGGTCGCGGGAATCGTGCCCGCGAGCGGGATGTTCACCGCGGCCGTGGTGACAACGCCACTCGCGTCCTTGACCTCGGCAACCGAATTGCCGCCGATCAGACCCTTGAGACCGAAGAACTGCGCCGGATCGCCGATCACGCCGAACTTGTTGTCACCGAATGCGGCCGAGTATCCGTATAGCGACCACAGCACGCCGACCAGACCCATGGCACTGATGCTCATCATGATCATGTTGAGCACGTTCTTGGAGCGGACCATGCCGCCGTAGAAAAACGCCAGGCCGGGCGTCATCAACAACACGAGCGCTGAACTTGCCAGCATCCAGGCGGTGTCACCGGTGTCCGGTGCACCGGTAAGGGGAAAAGCCACCTTAATGTCCTCCTCATCTCGGGCCCAGCCGACTCCGGCAATTGGACCTGCACAGAAGGGTCGCCATTCGGTGTTTCATCCGTGATGATGCTGTGTTTCACCTAAGTGAACGCGTGGGGCAGTTGTGTTGCTACCACGTTTCGTGGCGTACACAGTTGCTTCATCGCCGGTGTGCGGTGCGTGTCGGAGCAAACCGACAGCTGTTTCCGAGGAGAAGGATTCGGTGGCCGCGGAACTAGCCGAGCAACGCGTCAACGAAGGCGCCCGGCTCGAAAGGAGCCAGGTCGTCGGCACCCTCGCCGAGGCCGACCAGTTTCACCGGAACGCCGAGTTCGTGCTGCACCTGGAAGACAATGCCGCCCTTGGCTGTCCCGTCCAGTTTGGTGAGCACGACGCCGGTGATATCGACCACATCCGCGAAGACACGCGCCTGCATGAGACCGTTCTGTCCGACGGTGGCATCCAGGACCAGCAGAACCTCGTCGACCGCTGCCTTCTTCTCCACGACGCGCTTGACCTTGCCGAGCTCGTCCATCAAACCGGTCTTGGTGTGCAGCCGGCCCGCGGTATCGATCATGACGACATCGACGCCGCCCTCGATGCCCGCGCTGACCGCGTCGAAGGCGACCGCGGCCGGGTCCCCGCCCTCCTTGCCGCGGACGGTATGGGCACCGACCCGCTCACCCCAGGTCTGCAGCTGATCGGCGGCGGCAGCGCGGAAAGTATCCGCGGCGCCGAGCAGGACCCGGCGACCGTCGGCGACGAGTACGCGGGCCAGTTTGCCGGTCGTGGTGGTCTTGCCGGTGCCGTTGACGCCGACGACCAGCAGGATCGACGGATGATCGTCGTGCGGGAGCGCGCGCACCGACCGGTCGAGTTCGGGGCGTAGCGCCTGGATCAGCACCTCGCGCAGCACGGCGCGGGCCTGTTCGGTGTTGCGGACGCTGCGCGCGGCCATCTCTTTGCGCAGGCGATCCACCACCGCGGTGGTGCTCGCGGTGCCGAGATCCGCCAGGACCAGGGTGTCCTCTACCTCTTCCCAGGAATCGTCGTCGAGGTCGCCGCCGCCGAGCAGGCCGAGCAGGCTCTTGCCGACGGCGTTCTGGGAGCGGGACAGCCGCCCGCGCAGGCGGACCAGGCGGCCGGCGGGCGGCTCGATTTCCTCGAGGGCAGGGGTAGTGGCCGCGTCGGCGGCGGTGGGTTCGGGGGCGGTTTCTACGGAGTTCTTGTCCGGAGCCGGCGCCGGTGCGGTGCTTGCGGGCGGGGTGATGCTCGTGGGCGGGACTGGTTCGGTGCCTGTCGGTGCGGTGGGGTCCGCAGGCGCGCCGGTGTCCGAGGGCGCGGCGGTGTCCGAAGGCGCAGCGGTGTCCGAAGGCGCAGCGGTGTCCGAAGGCGCAGCGGTGTCCGAAGGCGCAGCGGTGTCCGAAGGCGCGGCGGTATCGGCACTGGTGGGCGGCGCCGTTCCTGGTTCGGCGGTTGCCACGTCCGATTCGACTGCGGTATCCGAATCGACCGTGGGAGTTGCGGATTCGGCCGCAGTGCCCACGCCGTCGGTTTCGACCGGTGCGGACTCCGCGGTTTCGACATCGCCCTCGGGCAGCGCGACATTGGTAATGCCACGCTTCGGTGCGTCACGCGGAATCGCCGCGTCGTCGCCGACACGGGGTTGCCCCTCCGTGTCGGTCCGCTCGATCGGCGTGGGCTCCGGGCGTGTCGCGGTGGCCGTGCCGCCCTGACTGAAGTTGAAGCCACCGGAGGCCGCGTATCCACCGGACCGGTCGGTCAGTTCTTTCTCGGCGGCAGGTGGCGTCAGCGTGACGCGACGGCGCTTGTACAGGACGAATCCGGCGACGAACGCCACCACCAGCAGGGCGGCGACAGCGGCAATCAGGATCCAGGCTTCGGAGCTCACGCCGACCATCCTTGCAGAACCAGGTGCTCCGCCTTACCACAGCGTCCTGGACCCGACACACAACCCCCGAGATTTCTTGTCCTGCGGAACTTCTCGCGAAGTGACAATAGTATCGGCGACGTGACCGATCGAAACGTGCTTGGGGGGCCGCTGGAAGAGTGCGGCGCCGATCCTCTCACCGGCTTCTACCGGGACGGCTGCTGCAGTACCGGGCCGGAGGATCTGGGCAGCCATACCGTGTGCACCGTCGTCACGGCTGAATTTCTCGAACACCAGGCATCCATCGGCAACGATCTGAGTACGCCGCGCCCGGAGAACAACTTCCCGGGCCTGCAGCCGGGCGACCGGTGGTGTGTGGTGGCCGTGCGCTGGTTGCACGCCCACGAGGACGGTGTCGCCGCGCCCGTGGTGCTGGCGGCCACCCATGAAAACGCCCTGGAAGTGATCTCGATGGACATCCTGCGCAAGTACGCCGTCGATGTGCCGGACGACGTAAGCGACCTGCTCTAGCCCCGCCGCCCCTTGCCGACCGTCGATGCCCGGAGCGTTCCAGGGCAGACGGTCGCCGAAAAATTCTGTCGTATTATCGCAGCGCGGCCGCCTCGGCCCGCCATGATCAGGGCACAACAGGACAGCGACCGGCTCGCCGCCTCGCATTGACAACTCGTCGGTATCCGCACTACTTCAGATCCCGAGGAGACGGTGCAGGCTTTCCGTTGCGGTAGGCGGCTCGGGTACGCCGGGTATCGGGGTGGTCGGTACCCAGAACACGAAGCTGGTCCGCCAGGAGTTCTGCGTATTCGGTCGCGGCGGTCGCGGTATCGCCCGCGGAGTCGCGGGCGTGCGCCAAGTGGAAGCGGGTGCTGAGCGTGCGCGGATGGGACCCGCCGAATATTCGATATTCGTCGGTGAGCAATTGCTCGAAATCGCGCACGGCGGATCGCGGATCACCGGATTCACAACGCCAGCGGGCCAATTCATTCCGATTCAACAGCGTATCCGGATGATCGTCGCCGAGCACTCGGACGCGATCGGTGAGCAGCAGCTCGAGACGCTCGACCGCGAGGGCCGGATCACCTTGCGCACCAATCCAACACGCCAAGTCGTGACGGGTGCGGAAGGTGTTGGGGTGTTCCGGTCCGTGCACCCGGATGCGATTCACGAGCACGTACTCGAATTCGGGCAGGGCCGAAGCGATATCGCCGCTCTCGGCCCGATAGTGCGCGAGGTTCGCACGGGTGCGCAGGGTGTCGGGGTGATCCGGTCCGAGTACCCGCTCCCGGTCGACGAGCAGATGCTCGAATTCGATGACCGCCGCGGCCGGATCACCGCTTTCACCGCGCCAGTAGGCGAGGTTGTGCAGGGTCGTCAGCGTATCGTGGTGGTCGGCGCCGAGAATGCGCCGCCGGTCGTCCAGCAGTTCTTCGTATTCGGCTATGGCGGTGGCGTATTGGCCCGCCTCACCGCGCCACTTCGCCAGATTGTGCCGAGTGCGCAAGGTATCGGGATGGTCGGGGCCGAGGATGCGCAGCCGCAGCGGTAGCAGTTCTTCGAGGTCGGCGAGCGCGACAGCGGTATTGCCACTCTCACCCCGCCAGAGCGCGAGGCGATGCCAGGTGTGCAGGGTTTCCGGATGCAAGGGTCCGAGCACTTTACGCTCGTCGTCGAGCAGTTGTTCGTATTCGGTGACGGCCGTGCCGACCTGGCCGCTCTGGCCGAGGAAGAATGCGAGACAGTGTCGGGTACTGAGGGTTTCGGGATGCTCCGGGCCGAGGATGGCCAGTTGGTCGCGCAGCAGCAGTCGGTACTCGGCGACGGCCGCAGCCGGGTCGCCGCTCTCCCCGCGCCAGTAGGCGACCGCGTGGCGGGTGCGCAAGGTGTCGGGATGATCGATCGGCAATACCCGCTGCCGGTCGGCCAGCAGCCGCTGGTACTCCAGCACCGCGGTGGCCGGATTACCGCTCTCCCCGCGCCAGAACGCGAGTTCGTGACGTGTGCGCAGGGTATGCGGGTTATCGGGCCCGAGGACCCGGATCCGGGCCGGGAGCACCTGCTCGAATTCGGCGACGGCGGTGAGGTAGTGACCGATTTCGCCGTACAGGTGGGCGAGGTTGTGGCGTGACTTCAGGGTGAGCGGCTGATCCAGGCCGAGGATGCGGCGCTCGTCCTCGATCAGCTGCCGGAATTCGCCGATGGCCCTATGGTGCTCGCCGCTTTCGCCGCGCCAGTAGGCGATGCTGTTGCGAGTGCGCAGCGTATGCGGATGTTCCGGACCGAGAATGCGGGTCCGATCGGTGAGCAGCTGCTGGAATTCGGCGATGGCGGTGGCGTGGTCGCCGCTCACACCGCGCCAGCGCGCAATATCGTTGCGCGTGATCAGGGTATGCGGATGATCGGGACCGAGCACTCGATCCTGTTCCTCGAGCAGCTGTTGGAATTCGGCGATGGCGCGCATGTGATCGCCGCTCTCGGCGTGCAATTCGGTCAGGTGATGGCGGGTCTTGAAGAAGGCCGGGTCGGCCGTGCCGGAAATGCGTTGCTGATCGACGAGCAGTTGGTGCAGCTCGATGATGGCGGCATCCAGGTCGCCGCTCTCACCGCGCCAGTAAGCGAGTTCGTAACGGGCGGTGAACGTGTCGGGATGATCCGGTCCGAGGACGCGTAGCCGGTCGGCGAGCAGCTGCTGGAAATCGGTGATGGCCTGAGCGGTTTCGCCCTGTTCGCCACGAAAATGCCCGAGGTCACCCCGGGTGCGCAGCGTCGCAGCGTCGTCGACACCCAGCAGACGGGTCCGGTCGGCGACCAACTGCTCGAATTCGGCTACGGCGGTGCGGAAATCACCGCTTTCGCCATGCCAGCGGGCAAGGTTGGTTCGAATGGTGAGGGTGCCCGGATCGTCCGCACCGAGCGCGCGTACTCGTTCGGCGAGTAGTTCCTGGTGTTCGGTGATGGCGGTGGCCAGATCGCCGCTTTCCCCGCGCCAGAAGGCGAGATTATTGCGGGCGGTGAGAGTGTCGGAGTGATCGGGGCCGACCGCGGATTCGAACGAGGGTATCCAGGCGGCCCACAGATCACGATTATCCGCTGCTCGCGGAGTGTTCAACCGTTCCAGGAAAGCCAGCGCGGCGGCCGAATCGCCGTAGCCGAGATAGTGGCGCACCGCCGATCGCCGCGCGTAACCGGTGATCTGTGGTGCGGGTTTCGACGAACCCGCATCCAACTCGATCGCCTCGGCCAGCGCCCGATGCGCATCGCGCCGCCATTCCGGCTGGCCAGCGACTATCAGGGAGCGCCGAAAGGCATTGTGCGCCAATCCCAGCATTTCACCTTCGGTGCCAGGGCGGCCGCGGCTGACCAATACTCCCAGCCGGACGATCAGATCGCGAATCCGGTTGGTGCTCAACTCGATACCGAGGAATTCCAGACCGCGTTCCAGCAGCTCGAGCGGCAGCACCGGCCCGGCGCCGGCCGCAACCAGAATGCCGAGCAATGCGTATACCGCTGTGCCCGTGGCGGAATCGGCGTTGTCGACGACGTCGCGGACCCGTCGCGACACCAGAGTATCGATGCCGATTCCCCGCTCCAGATCGGAAGCGGTTATATCGGAACGGATTTCCATCAGCAGCCGCGCCAGCAGCCAACCGCCCGTCGGCGTCTGCTGCAACAGACCGTCGATCCATTCGCGCCAATTCGTATGCGCGATATGGCCGCGGGCCGCGGCGACGGTATTGGCGATATCCGGGGTCGTCGGCGCGGGCAGTTCGATGCGGCGCATATGGGCGAGTCGCGGCGAATTCTCGATGCCGGTGCCCTCACGGATCCCGACGATCAGATGGACGTGCGCGAGCTGCGGGCGACGGGTCAGCTCGGCGACCGCATACGACAGCAGCGCACGGCTGCCGCGCTTGGGCTGATCGAGGCCGTCGACCAGAATGTGCACCGGCTTCGAGCCGCGCAGCCTGGCCAGCGGCTGCAGAATCCTGATCTCGAACAGATCGAGCCCACGACTGTCCTGCTCGGCCAGATCGAATTCGACCATGCGCGTCGCGGCCTTGAAACCGTCCAGCCTGCTACCCAATTGCTGGGCCAGCTCGGCAGTGAACGATTCCATGGAGCTGGTGACGTCGAGAAATATCGCGGCCGTGACGTATTCGGCCTTGATCGGCAGCGTGTCCACCCAACTCGGGCGGATGAGCGTGGCGAGCAGGGTCGATTTACCGCAGCCCGCCGGACCGAGCACACCGCGCAGCCGTTCCTCGCCGGAGTCGACCACCTGGGTCAGCCGCTCCCGCAATGGCTCCGAAATGACCAGGCCGTTGATCAACTGGTCGATGAAACCGGCCGCGGCGGTGCCGCTGACCGCGTCCTCGCGGCGGGCGGCATTGGGCACCAACCAGAGCCCGGGATCGCTACTGGCTGTGCGGATTCCGGAGGTGAAGGAGAACGACTGCGGCTCCAGCGCGGGGCACTGGCGCAGCGGCTGCACCAGATCCGAGGGCAGCAGACTTTCGCCGCCGCGCGGTACCCCTTTGCCGAAGGTAGTGATGATCGTCCTGGTGAAACAGCCGAAATAGGCGGGTCCGTTGCCGGTGGCGACCAGCAGTTCGACGCGCCCGTTCGGGCCGGAGGCCTCCGGCCAGCGCCTCGCGGCGCCGCGGACGCCCTCCCCCGTCTCGCAGGCGTCGACCAAGACGATCAAACCGTCCAGTGTCGCGGCACTGTTCAGCCGCTCCTGGATTTCCTGCGTCAGGTGAAAGGCGTTGCGCAGCTTGGGCAGCTGCGGTGAGTCACGGGCGAGCAGGTAGAAGTTCTCCGCGGCGGTGGTCATGCCGTGGCCGACGAAGCTGATCAGCAGTGTCGCTTGCCGATTCGACGCAGTGTCGAAGGCTTCGTCTACCGCGCAGACCAATTCGTCGATCGTCGGATCGAGCAGCGGGCCGTCGGTGCCGGTGGCCGGTCGCCAGCCACCGAGTTCGCGCAGTTCGGTGTAGAGGCCGGTGGCGAGGTCGTCGGTGAAACCCAACCTGGGCAGCGCTGTGCACTCCGAGCCGACTACCAACGCCACCCTCCCGCCCATATTTCGAAACGTACTCGGCGGGCGTCGGTGTCGGGCAACAACGCGGAATCGAAAAGGCCACGATCACAAGGGGATCGTGAAGGCGCCTCGCGTTCAGCTGGCCGCGCCGACCGGAGTCAGGGTCTCTCCGCGCAGCCGCTGACTGATCACCTGGGTGATGCCGTCACCGCGCATGCTGACCCCGTAGAGGGCGTCGGCGATCTCCATGGTCGGCTTCTGGTGGGTGATGACGATCAGCTGACTCTTCTCGCGCAGCTGCTCGAACAGGCCGATCAGGCGGCGCAGGTTGGTGTCGTCCAGCGCGGCCTCGACCTCGTCCATCACATAGAACGGCGAGGGGCGGGCGCGGAAGATGGCCACCAGCAGGGCAACCGCGGTCAGCGATTTCTCACCACCGGACAGCAGCGACAGTCGCTTGACCTTCTTGCCGGGCGGGCGGGCCTCCACCTCGATACCGGTGGTCAGCATGTCCGACGGATCGGTGAGCACCAACCTGCCCTCGCCGCCCGGAAACAGTTTCGCGAAAACGCCGACGAATTCGCGCTCGACGTCCTCGTAGGCCTCGGTGAAGACCTGCAGGATGCGCGCGTCCACCTCGGCGACCACTTCCAGCAGATCCTTGCGCGCACTCTTGACGTCCTCGAGCTGAGTGGCGAGGAAGTTGTAGCGCTCCTCGAGCGCCGCGAACTCCTCCAGCGCAAGGGGATTCACCTTGCCGAGGGTGGCGAGGTCCTTCTCGGCGCGCTTGGCGCGGCGCTCCTGAGACTTGCGGTCGAACGGCATCGGCGCGGGCGCGGTGACCTGCTCGCCGCGCTCCTTGGCCTGTTCGTACTCCTGCCACTCCAGATCCGATGGCGGCATAGGCACATCCGGACCGTATTCGGCGATCAGATCGGCCAGCGCGATGCCGAACTGTTCGGCGATGGTCGCCTCGATCTGCTCGATGCGCAGTGCCGCTTGGGCTTTGGCGACCTCGTCGCGGTGCACGGCGTCGGTGAGTTGGGCCAGCTGGGTGGTCAGTGCGCGGACCCGCTCCTTGATCTGCTCGACCTGGGTGGCGCATTCGGTGCGGCGGCGCACGAGTTCGTCACGGCGTGCACCCGCTTGCGCCACAACGGATTCCAGCTCTGCGGCGACCTTGGCACCGGATTCGGCAACGGCGGCAGCGACTTCGGCGGCCAGCCTGCGCGCGGCCTGTGCGCGTTCGGCGCGGGCCCTCGTCTCGCGTTCGGCGCGGGCAGCCCGACGCAGCGAATCCGCTTTGCCGCGAACCGATTCCGCGCGTTCCTCGGAGGTGCGCACAGCCAGCCGGGCCTCGACTTCCATGGACCGCGCCTCGGCCAGTGCGGCGGCGGCTTCCTCGCGGTCGCGGCCTGCGGATTCGGTGCCCGCCGAGCCCATGCCGTCGTCGTCGACCTCGGATTCGAGTTCGGTACGGCGCAGCCGCTCTTCGAGATCGGCCAGCGTCGCCAGCGCCTCTTCCCGGCCCGACTCGGTTTCCGCGCGCTGGCCGGTGAGCCCGTCGATATCGGATTGGGCGGTGCGCGCCACCTCGCCGAGCCTGCCCAGGCGGTCGTAGATCACGACCAAGGCCTGATCGGATTCGTGTAGTGCGAGCAGCGCCTGGTCGACGGCATCCTTGCGGTCGGCTTGTTCGGCAAGTGCACCGGACAGGGCCGCCTCCAACTCTTCGGCACGGCGTTGCGCGGCGACCAGATCGGCCTCGGCGGTATCGATATCGGCCTGGATCTCCAGCTGACTCGGTGCCCGATCGGATCCGCCGAGCACCCAACCGCTTCCGGTGAGATCGCCGTCGCGGGTGACCGCCCGCAGTTCCGGCCGGGCACGGACCAGTTCGGTGGCGGCGGCGAGATCCTCGACCACGGCGACACCTGCGGTCAGGGCGGCAATGGCGCCGCGCACGTTGTCCGGTCCGTCGACCACGTCGACCAGCCAGCGCGCTCCGCCGGGCAACCCGTTGTCGGACGTGATCGGCGCAGCCGCGGCATCGAAGACCAGCGCGGCACGACCGCCGTCGGCCTCCTTCAACGCGCGCACCGCGGCGTGTGCGGAATCTCCGGTATCGGCGGCGACGGCGTCGGCGAGCGGTCCGAGGGTCGCGGCGACCGCGGCCTCGAAACCACCCTGCACCCGGATCAGCCCGGAGAGCGGGCCGAGCAGACCATGTGCGCGATTCTCGATCAGCCAGGCCGCGCCGTCCCTGCGCGCCAAACCCATACCCAATGCCTCGATTCGGGCGCTCAGCGAGGCCACCCGCTTACTGGCGTCGCGATCCTGTTCCCGCAGTTCCGTGACGCGCTGATCGGCCAGTGCGAGGGCCTGCACCGCATGCTCGTGCTGGGCGTCCAGACCGGTCTCACCGGCCTCGAGTTCACCGAGTTCGCCTTGGACCGTATCGAATTCGGCCTGGGCCGCCTCACCGCGCAGGCGGGCCTCGCCGATCGCGACCGTGAGCCGGGTGATCTCCGCATCCACCGACTGCGATCGGGTGCGCAAAGTTTCGACCTGACCGGACAGCCGCGCCAACCCCTCACGACGATCCGCGATGGCACGCACCGCGGCCAGATGTGCCTGCTCGGCGGCCTTCGCGGCCTGCTCGCGTTCGGCGAGCGCCTCGCGCGCGGCCTCCAGGGTTTCGGCCGCGATCTCGACCGCCTCACGCAGTTCGGCTTCCTCGGCCTCGACGCGTTCGGCCTCGGCCTCGAGCTGCTCCGGATCGCGGCCGCTACCGACAGGCATTTCGGTGTGCAGGTTGCGGGCTCGGTCGCCCGCGATTCGGACGGTGGCATTGACGCGCTCGGCCAGCGCGGACAGCTGGAACCAGATCTGCGCGGCGGCCTCGGCGCTCGGCGTCAGCCGGGACAGCTGGAACTCCTGCTGTGCCAGTGCGGCATTCGCGGCATCGAGTTCGGTCTGCACCGTAATCTGCTGTTCGCGCGCGTACGCCTCTTTGCTCTGCTGACTCTCCAGCTCATTGCGCCGAGTGACCAGGTCGTCGGCGGCCAGACGCAGGCGCGCGTCGCGTAGGTCGGCCTGAACCGTCTGGGCGCGGCGAGCCACCTCGGCCTGTCTGCCGAGCGGTTTGAGCTGGCGGCGCAGTTCGGTGGTGAGGTCGGTGAGGCGGGCGAGGTTGGCCTGCATCGCCTCCAGTTTGCGGACCGCCTTCTCCTTGCGCTTGCGGTGCTTGAGCACACCGGCGGCCTCTTCGACGAAGGCGCGGCGATCCTCGGGACGCGATTCCAGGATGGCCGAGAGTTGACCCTGTCCGACGATGACGTGCATTTCCCGGCCGATGCCGGAGTCGCTGAGCAGTTCCTGTACATCCATCAGGCGGCAGGAGCTGCCGTTGATCTCGTATTCACCCGCGCCGTCGCGGAACATGCGCCGGGTGATGGAGACCTCGGCGTAGTCGATCGGCAGCGCACCGTCGGAGTTGTCGATGGTCAGCGTGACCTCGGCGCGCCCCAGCGGCGCGCGTCCGGAGGTACCGGCGAAGATGACGTCCTGCATCTTGCCGCCACGCAGCGCCTTCGCACCTTGTTCGCCCATCACCCAGGTGAGCGCATCGACGACATTGGATTTGCCCGAGCCGTTCGGGCCGACCACACAGGTGATGCCCGGCTCGAAACGCAAGGTCGTCGCGGACGCGAAGGACTTGAAACCCTTCAACGTCAAACTCTTCAGGTGCAAATTCGACGACCCTTCCCTGCGCGGCGGTCGGACAATTCGTCGTCCACTGGGGCGACCAGCCATGGTATCCGTCTGGCAAGGGTTACCCCGTAAGCGGGCGGATACCTCCGTAGGTTATCGACTCGGTGCCCGATGTCCCGCATTTCCGTGTGCTCCACATTTGCTGGCCGCGCGTCAGTTTCGCATCCCTTGTCGGTGTTCGCATCTCGGGCGTTCAGCGTGCGGTGACGGTGGCAGAGGTTCGGCCCGCGCGGTGATTGAAGGTATTTGGAGAGTTTGGACGGGTCGTCGAAGCCGAGAGGTTCGGCGGATTCGGCGACCGAGTCCGGTGCGCGGGGCAGCAACCGCTTGGCTTCCAAGATGATTCGCTGGCCGATGAGTTATTTGGCGCTTAGGTCCGTGTTCTGGCTGGGCAGGCGGTTGAGGGGTGGCTGGAGTAGCCGAGGCGGCCCGCGTAGTCCTTGTGCACGATCTGCGCGTCGATTTCGTCGCGGAGCAAGAGGTATGCCTCGCGGGTCGTCCGGGGTCCTCGGCAAGCAGTGATAGCAGCGGGGCGTGGAGGACTTCGAATGCAACCGGTTCCGCGGCAATATCACCATTCCGGTTGGAGTCTTCCTCGACCTGGCGCGCACTCCGACTCCCTGGACCGACCGGTTTGTGCTTGCGGTATCGCCGGGCTGCCGGGGCGCATACGATCCAGTCTGATTCGCCAGCGGACCGTTAGTTCGGGAGTGCAGAGCATGTCGGACAAGACCAGCAGCGTGCTCGGTCCAGTCCGCCATGCGACCGCGCTGCGGCTGACGCGCATCGGGACGCTGGTCGTGGGGAGCTTGGTTTTTCTGTATGCCTGCGAGGTCAGCCGGAAGAGTGACCTGTCCGACGTCTGGTTGCACGTCGCCTTCGCCGGTGGACTCGCAGTCACGGGGCTCACGACCGCCTGGTTCGAGATAAAGGCAGCTGACCACGCCGCGACCCGCGCCCGCACCGACATCCGCGGCTTCCGCATCGAATCCGACAGCATCTCGGTGCGGGCCCGCATCACTCGCTCCGGCGATCTCGTCTTCCACGGCCACGACACCGGCGGCACCTATCCGGCCTACGAATGGGACTGGGCATTCCGCGCCACCACCTTCCCCGCCATCCGCTTCGCCCTCGGCGGCGGCAAAGGCGACCTGCTCGACCTCCTCGAACGCACGGTCCCCGACCTGGACCGCAAAGAGCGCTACGACCCCGGCGCCTGGCTACACCACCACGGCATACCCGCCGCCTTCCGCGAACGCGGCGACACCTCCCACCGCATCACCCGCGAGCTGCCGGTGGTCGAGCCCGAAGGTCCCCACCGCGAATCCACTGGGGCACAAAAGCTATCGAGCAAGCGCCACAATCCGATAGACCCGCCCCACCCCAGCCGCTCGAGCCGCCGCGAACCACCCGGCCAAGACACTCCAGCCCCCACCCGCAGCCGGGCCTCGGACTCCCCCGACCCTCGGAAATCACCGAACCGCTACGACGAACCAACCCGACGCCGAGACCAACCGTCGAACACGCGCCGAAGAGCGAGCGATCGGCTGGAGGCGGAGTCGGACGCTTACGCGGATAGAACACCGGCTGATCGCCGGGCCGTACCACCACAGGATCGCTGGGACGCACCATCCGGTGACCGCTGGGACGCACCACCGAGCGACCATTGGGACGCACCACCGAGCGACCATCGGGACACACCACCGAGCGACCATCGCGGCACAGCACCGAGCAATCACTGGGACACACCACCAAACGACGAGCAGGACGACGCACTGAGCGACAGCTGGAACGCAGTACCAAGCAATCAGTGGGACAGTCCACCAGCACGCTCCACCCGACCATCGGAAGCAACCCGTTACGAGCCCGATAGCCGGATCGGTCCGCCTGCCGCCAGCCGTGGCGCATCGCCGATCCGACGCCGCGATCAACCACCGTTCGAACCAAGCGCACCAACAAACGCCCGCCGCGCGGGCCGCGTGGATTCCCCTCGATCCGAGCCTTCAGGTGAGGGCTCGGACGAACCGTCCGCAAGCCGAGGCACACCGCCTGACCGACGTCGCGCCGAGTCGCCCCGCGACGAACTCGGCGCACCGACGCGCAGCCGCCGCGAAACCCCTGCGGACCCACGGCGTTCGGAGCCGTCGAGTGATCGCTGGAACGAACCACCGGTCAACCGCCATAGGGAGCAAGTGGACTATCGCCAGCCCACCGGTCGGCCCGGGGACGAAAGTTCCGGCGCACACCGGCACGTGCTTTCCGGCGCGCATCCCAGCGAATCGCCTCGCAGGCCGCGCGAACCGCAGGGACGGCGGGACAAGTCGCCTGACCGACGTCACCGCAGGTCATAGGCGCACAGTCGACCCCCACGGCACCGAACCCGGGACGAGCTGCGCCCGGCGCCGAATACCGGCTGCTGCTGCGCGACCAACTGGCCATCCTCGGCCCGGAGCATCCCGAAACCCTCAGTACCCGACACTGTCCAGCCGTATCCATACTGTGCCGGGAACCCCGCGGATCTACGGCAGCCCGAGCCATCGCCGGAACGAACACACCCGGCAGCACGGCAATCCCGTGCACACCAGCACATGCTATCCGGCGCGCACCCAGCGAAACGCCTCGCAGGCCGCGCGAACCACAGGGGTGGCGGGACGAGTCGCCTGACCGACATCACCGCAGGTCACAGGCGCACAGTCGACCCCCACGGCTCCGAATCCGGGACGAGCTAGACATATCCATACTGTGCCGGGAACCCCGCGGATCTACGGCAGCCCGAGCCATCGCCGGAACGAACACACCCGCCGGCACGCCCGATCCCGCGCCGACGAACCGCATTGGCCGAGCAGGCGACGTGGTGAACCCGGCACGGTTCGACATCACCCAGGTCATCGCCCGCGCGGAAGTTGACGCACTGGATAGCGGATCTCATCGGCGACAGCCCCACCGCAGGACTCATCGGTGTTCAGGCAACCGATCGTGCAAGCCATGCGGGTCTGTAGGTCATCGGCCGAACACATTGCAGAGTGTGTCCAGGCCATGGCAGCCTCCGGAATCTTGTACTCGTCGATGACGGGTCCGTCACAATCGCGGCCCCACCCGAAGGCTTGACATTCCACATTGGAGGGTGCATGCTCAATTCACCTTCCAATGTGGAATATGGACCTAGTCGTTAGGAACTGGACATGGAAATCTCGCCTGGTACTCGGGCCTCCGATGCGGAGCGCGAGAAGGTTGTGCGGCTGCTCGGACGGCACATGGCGGACGGTCGGATCGACCTTGCCGAATACGATCAACGCGTCGCCCGCGTCTATGAGACCGGCGTTCGCGACGATCTGCAGCTGGTCCTGTCGGATCTGCCGAAGTTGCCGAAAGAGTCTGCTGTACAGAAGAATTCGATCAATCGCTTCCCGATCTGGCAGCAGATCGAAGGCACCTCATGGCTCGGAGTGAGCGTGCTGGTGCTCACCATCTGGGCCGCGATCTCGATCAGCGTCGGCGAATTCACCTACCCGTGGCCGATCTGGGTCATCGGCCCATGGGGCGCCGTACTCGCCTTCCGCATGTTGGCCGGTTTCGAATCGGGCCGATTCGGACGCCACACCAACTGACACCCGAAATGGTCAGCGATTGCCCCTGTCGCTACCCCCTCCTCGCCCCCCGCACCTTCACTCCCCACCCGGACCCCGATCCACCATCCGCTGACGCAGACAAACACCGAGAGCCCCTCTCCGCCAAAGCATTCTCGACGCCGAGGCACAGGGCTGCAGAGTTGGCCAGTTGATCACCATGCGCTAGTGGCGGCAAATGTCGAGAGTGGCCGCCACCAGTGCATTCTCGGCTGACGTGTCGGTGGGGTGGGGGAGGATGTGGGGCATGGGGGATGTTTTGGATGGGCCGTTTCGGGGGTCTTGGGCGGTTGCGGCTGGGGTGGTTTCGCGGTGGGAGTTGCGGCGCGGGTTTGTTCGGCTGCTTCCGGATGTTTATGTGCGGCGTGGGTGTGGGGTGGGGGCTGTCGAGAGGGCCGTGGCAGCCGGGCATTGGGGGAAGGGTACCGGTGTTCTGGTTGGGCGGTCGGCGGCGGCGCTGCATGGGACGCGGTGGTTGGACGGGGAACGGCCTGCGGAGATCGCGCGCGTCGGTTGCTCCAGGGGACCGCGTGGAATTGTGCTTCGGCAGGACGTTATTCCGGCGTCGGAATGCTGTGAGAGAGCGGCTTTCGAGTGACTACGCCCGCTCGAACGGCCTTCGATCTGGGGCGGCGATTGTCACGGGAGAATGCGGTGGTCGTCCTCGATGCTCTGTGCGCCGCAACCGGATTGTGCACAGAAGAAGTCATCGAGCTGAGCGATTTGCATCCGGGAGCACGAGGCATCGCGAGATTGCGCGAGGTGCTGCCACTGGTAGAAGGTAGCGCCGAATCCCCGCAGGAAAGCCGCACGAGACTGCTGCTGATCGACAACGGTCTCCCCCGTCCGGAGACCCAGATCGTCGTCCGAGATCACTACGGAGCCTTCGTCGCCCGCGTGGATATCGGTTGGGAGCAATGGAAAGTCGCCGTCGAGTACGACGGCGCCCAACACTGGACAGATCCAGCACAGCGATCCAAAGACATCGACCGCCACGCCGAACTGACCGCCCTCGGCTGGCTGGTAATCCGAGTCAGCGCCGACCAACTCCGCACCCGCCCCCACATCATCCTCGACCGAGTCCGAACCGCCCTCCGCACCCAAGGCGCACATCTGATCGCTTGACCACCATGCACGAGTAGCGGCAACCACCGAGATACCCACTCCCCAGTACATTCTCGCCGCAAGCAAATACGGGTGAGCGACATGTCGAGTGCGAGCACTGGGCAGTTGGGATCGGTGGTGCGGTAGGTAGTTGTGGTGCGGTCGCGGAATCGGACCCGTGATCACCAGGTGCTGATGGCGGCAAACATCGAGACGCCCTGCCACCAATACATTCTCGCCGCCAGCAAATGCGGGTGGAGCCGACATATCCAGTGCTGCGGGCAGTTGGGTGCGGTGGGCAGTTGTGGTGCGGTCGCGAAACTGGACCCGTGATCACCAGGTGCTGACGGCGGCAAACATCGAGACGCCCTGCCACCAATACATTCTCGCCGCCAGCAGATGCTGGTGGAGCCGACATATCCAGAGCTGCGGGCAGTTGGGTGCGGTGGGCAGTTGTGGTGCGGTCGCGAAACTGGACCCGTGATCACCAGGTGCTGACGGCGGCAAACATCGAGACGCCCTGCCACCAATACATTCTCGGCGGCAGCGAATGCGGGGGACATGTCGAGCGAGTAGGGGGCGGCGTGGGGCCGTGCATTGCGGAGATACCAAGTGGGCCCTGACCGAGTTCTTCCCACTCCAAGCGCCGATCAGCGCACGGAGCCCCCGGCCGCACATGGGATTCGGAGTTGCGCAGGTTTGGGAGGTAGGTGGTGGAGGTGGACCGATGTTCACCATGTATTGGTGGCGGGAAAGTCGAGAGCGCCACTCCATCACTACATTCTCGACGCCAGCGGGGGTGGGGGTTTGCGGGTTTGGGTTTGGTGGTATTGCGGAATGGTGAGGGCTTCAAGGGTTTTGGTCTCGCTTGTGGGTGTGGTGGTGGCCGGTTTCGCGGTTTCTGTTCTGTCTGCGCGTTCTGCTGTTGCGGTGCCGCAAGTTGTTGGTGAGATGCCGCTGGACGGGTCGGTTTCGCAGGTGGACGTTTACTCACCCGCGATGGATCGGGTGGTGAGCAATAGGGTGATTCGGGCCGCGGGGGGTCCTGCGCCGACGCTGTATCTGCTCACCGGAATCGGTGGTGGCACCGATGGCATCTCGTGGTGGGACGATACGGATGTCCGGCAGTTCTTCGCCGATAAACACGTCAATGTGGTGATGCCGATCGGTGGCGCGTACAGCTTGTACACCGACTGGCTCAGCGACGATCCGGCGGTCGGCCGGAACCGGTGGCAAACGTATCTCTCCCGCGAACTTCCGGCCGTGCTCGATACTCGGCTCGGCAGCACCGGACGCAATGCGATCGCGGGTGTGTCGATGAGCGCGGGGTCGGCGGTGGACCTGGCGATTCAGGCGCGCGATGTGTACAGCGCGGTCGCGGCCTACAGCGGATGTCCGTGGACATCGGATGCGCTCGGGGTCGCGATGGTCAGCGCGCAGGTGATCCGCGGCGGCGCCAATCCGGTGAATATGTGGGGCGAGCTGGGCCAAGGGATCTGGCGGATGCATGATGCGTTCGCCAATGCGGGTGCGTTGGCGGGTAAGACGATCTACCTCTCCGCCGCCACCGGAGCCCCCGGCGCGATCGATGAAGGCGGACTCGGCTTCCCGCCGGTCGAGGCCATCGCCAGCTCGTGCACCGATGCATTCGCGGACCGGCTCAGCGAGCTCGGCCTTCCCGCTATCCACGTCAACCGCCCCGAAGGCTCCCACACCTGGGGCCAGTTCGAAACCGACCTCCACGATTCCTGGCCCCACCTGGCCCGGGCCCTCGGCGCATAACCAGGCCTGGCCCGTCGCGGGCGTTGTGACCGGTGAAATGGGCGGTCGTGGTGCCCTGCGGGTCGACATCACCGACGAGCACGTCCTCGTCCCTGGCGGCAGCGGCGTGCGCGAGCCCGTTCACGAGCGCGGTTTTGCCTGGTCCGCCCGGCCAGCCAGCGTGTGCGCGCGGACTGCTTGGGGTGCTGATCCATGCCGATAATCTCCAGCCTGCCCGCGCACCGCTCCTCGCGGACGTGCGGGACAGCGCGGCCGGTGCTCTCGCGCATACCTGTGCTTCGCCGAACAACATTGCGCCGAGAATCTCGGGGCTGCTCCAGCGCGCATTCACGTACCGCGCACATTCCGCCCGGGGAATCGGCGCGCGGCGCGCGAAAAGGTGCGGCATGCGGCGCGAAGTTGTCGCGGGTCCAGGGCGTGACACTACGGTGGGGTGACATGGATACCGTTGCCGTGCCGAAGTGGGTTGGCGTAGCGCCCGCGCGGGTGGGTGGGGCGGGGCGGGGTGTTCTCGGCGCGGTGGCGTTTCTTGTGGTGGTGCAGTTGGCGGTTCGGGGGTGGGTGGCGGGGAGTGGGTTTTTCTATTGGGATGATCTGATTCTGGTGGGGCGGGCGGGGAGTTATTCGCTGTGGTCCGCGGATTTGCTGCTGTACAACCACGATGGGCATTTCATGCCGTTGGCGTTCGCTACGGCCTGGGTGGTGACTGCGGTTGCGCCGCTGACGTGGGCTGGGCCGGTGGTATCGCTGGTGCTGTTGCAACTGGCGGCGTCGGTGGCGGTGGTGCGGATGCTGGTCGTGCTCATGGGGGTGCGGTGGGCGATTCTGGTGCCGCTGGGGTTCTATCTGTTCTGTCCCCTGACGCTTCCGGCGTACGCGTGGTGGGCTGCCGCGCTCAACGCGCTGCCGCTGCAATTCGCGCTCGCGTGGGTGATCGGTGATGCGGTGCGGCTGGTCGAGACGGGTCGACGGCGGTATGCGGTATCAGGAGTCGTGGTGCTGGGGGTGGCGCTGCTGTTTTTCGAGAAGTCGGTGATCGTGCCGTTCGCGGCGTTCGCTGTCGCGGTGCTCGTTCGGCACGTCGATGGTCTCGGATCCGCGCTGCGGGTCGTGGCGCGGCGTGCAGCGGCGCTGTGGGGCGGATCCGGTGTGGTGATCGCTTGTTGGCTGGCCGGATATCTGACTGTGGTGGATGTTTCGGCGGTGCACACAAGTCCGGCGGAATTGCGCGACTTATTGCCCAGCGCAACGTCATTGGGGATTGTGCCGACGCTGTTCGGCGGTCCGTGGAGTTGGGAGCGCTGGTTACCGTCTACGCCATGGGCGGATCCGCCGAGTTGGGCGGTCGTGGCGGCATGGGTCGCATTGTGTGCGCTGGTGCTGCTGTCGCTGCGGTCGCGGCTTCGGGTGGGGCCGGTGTGGCTGATTGCGACGGTATACGTGTTCGTCGCCCAACTGCCGGTCGCATTGGCCCGCAGCGGACCGAACACCGCCGCCGAACTGATGCAGTCCCTACGCTACTTCGCCGATATCGCGGTGGTGTTGAGCGCAGCAGGTGCACTGATACTGCGTGCGCGACCACGCAACCATGCACCGGACTTGCTTCCGGATACGCACGGCCGCATGGCTGAATTGCCCTCCGGTTCGGGCGATCTCACTCGTGCGCCCGGCCCCGGCCGACATGGCAACGCTCGCGGATCCGTTGCAGTGCTTGCGAGGCTGGGAAGCCGTGTCGCTGTATGGGTTCTCGGACCGCATGGTCGCATCCCGGTACTGCTCCCCCGTTCGCGGACAATGGCTGTGTTGGGGTTGGTGTTTTTGGCTAGCAGCCTTTGGTCTACTGCTTCGTTTGTGGAGTCTTGGCGGGTTAATCCGACGCGGACTTATGTGACGAATGCGAAGGGCGCGTTGGCGGGGAGTGATGGCGTGCCGTTGCTGGAGCAGGAGGTGCCGTGGGATGTGTTGAATCCGACGGCTTATCCGCAGAATTTGGTCAGCCGGGTGCTTGCGCCGCTGGCGAAGCCGACTACCTTTGCTGATTCGACTTCGCGGCTGCGGATGATTACCGATAGCGGGGAGATCGTCGAGGCGGCGGTTTGGTGGAATCGCAGTATTCTGCCTGGGCCCGAGGAGGGCTGTGGGTATCGGATACGGGGGCCGCAGCCGAGCGATGTTCCGCTCGACGGACCGATGCTCGAACACGAATGGACTGTGCAGCTCAACTATCTGGTCAACGAAGACGGACGGATTACCGTCTCGTTCGAACACGGCGAGCCTGTGGGCGCGCCGGTTCGCAAGGGGTTGAATACCGTCTACGTTCGCGTGGTCGGTAGTGGGTCCATGCTCCGAATCAGTCCTCGCACACCGGGACTCGACCTCTGCGTCGCGGTTGGGCCCGTAGGAGTTGCCTCCTACGACAACTGACCTCCGGGCCCATGTCCTATGGCCTGCTGGTTCGTCGTACTTGCCGTAGTTCCTCCAGCGCCACGCCGCTCCGTAGGCGTCGCCTCATCAGGTCGCTGCTCGCGCCGTACCGCGGCTGACCCGAGTTCAGTCGGCCTCCCCCGAGGACCTGCGCGAGACCGTGAACAACGGGTGGTCGGGCCGACCGCCGAACGCGACTCCGGCGCCGAACCGCTCCTTCAGACCCAGCGCGATCAGGCTGAGGTAGGTGATCACGTCGCCCGCGAGCTCATGACCGCGCCGGTCGAAGGTGTCGACGACGACCTCGGACGTGCTGTCGACAAGCCGCACGACCACGGTCGCTCCGTCGAAGTCCGCAGGCGGCGCCGGGACCTCGAAAGTGGCGACGTCCGCCCTGTCGGGGAGGGCGAACCGCCACGTGGCGCGCCACCACCCGTCGACAAGGGCCGGGTCGGGGACGTCGATCGGCTGAATGACCAAGTCCCCGTACCCGACTCGTCGGTGTTCATTCATCGTCCCACCTCAGCCGGTCTTGAACTCGCCGCCGCGCACGCCCGCAGTGAACGCATCCCACTCGCGGGGCCGGTCGGGTTCTGTTCATCGGTCATCTTCTGGATCACCGAATCCCACGTGTAGCCCGCATTGTTGATGATGACATCCAGTCCGCCGAATGCGTCAACGACGGTCTGGACGAAACGTTCGGCGAAATCGGCGTCGGTGACGCTGCTGATACACGAAACCGCCTGTCCGCCCACGGCTTCGATGGCCGCGACGGTGTCCTTGGCCGGTTCCCATGAGTGCCAGTACCTTTCGCCAGTGCCGGAATATCGGATTATCAGTGTGATCCGCCGCACCGGAATTGCACCCGAAGAACTACAGAATGGCGAAGGCGACAACCAGGCCGAGCGCGAAATGCGCCGCGGCAACCACCAGAACCTCGGTGGTGTAGACATCGGATGCCAGCGCCGCGCCGATATCGATGCCGAGTGCCCGTTCGATGACCCGTACCGAAATCACCTGCGCGATGATGCCGACCAACCCGTAGACGCTCGCCGCGATGAGCCCCTCGGACAGTTTGCCCGCCGAGGCGTAGGTCGCCAACACCACGATCAAGGCCATGCTGACCATGCCCGCGGCCGTGACGATGATGGCATTGGGTTTACCCGCGGCGACCAGCGCGCGCAGCTTGCCGGGGGTGGTCAGATCGATGGCGTAGAAGCCGACGAGCATGAGGGCCAAGCCGACGATGGCGTAGAGGACGATGGCTCCAACGCCGGTGCCGAGCGAGTTCCAGTAATCCGTCTCGAGGGCAACTGCGGTCATCGTGATCCTTCCGAGGTGAGGTCGCGTAGTTACTGCGTAATGCGGTGCGGGACAAAGGCCGAGCCGTCGTCGGTGATCAATCCGGCGGTTTCGCGAATCCCGAGTCCGGCCGCGTTGTCGCCGACGATCCAGGCACCGAGGACCGGGCGCATATCGTCGAATTCCGGTAGCGGGTCGAGCAATTGGTAGACGAAACCCTCTTCGCCGTAGACCCCGCCGGTGGCCGTCTCCAGGCCCGCGCCGACGATGGTCATATTCGCGCCCTCGCGCCCGAGCTTCGGTTTGCGAATGTATTCGGTGAGCTCATTGGGCTGATCGAGATAGGCGGGCAATAGATTCGGGTGCCCGGGATACATTTCCCACAGGATCGCGAGGATCGCCTTATTGCTCAGCAGGGTCTTCCACAGCGGCTCGACCCACATGGTCTGCGGCAGGCTCGCGACCACGCGCTTTCCGAAATCGTCGTCGAGCACCCACTCCCACGGATAGAGCTTGAAGATCGCATCGATCGAACCCTCGGCCAGATCGACGAAACGCTCCAGCTCGCTGTCGAATCCGACGTCCTCGATCGGTAGCGCGATGGTGTCGAACCCGGCCTCGGCGGCGGTCTCCTGCATATACGCGGTGGTGACATTGTCCTCGCCGGTGGCATCCGCGCCGGACCAGGTGAAATGCAATTGCGCCGAGGGCAGGATGTCGCGCAGCTCGGTCCAGCGCTCGACCAGCTTCTCGTGTAGGGAATTCCATTGATCGCCGTCGGGATAGAGCGCGGTGAGCCAGTGCCACTGCACAATTGCCGCTTCCAGCAGTGAGGTCGGCGTATCGGCGTTGTACTCCAACAGTTTCGCCGGACGGCGCGCGTCGTAGCGCAGATCGAAGCGCCCATAGACGTACGGGTCATTGCGCTTCCAGGATTCCGCAATCGGCCCCCAACTCCATTCGGGCAGACCGAAATCCTTGTACCGCTCGGTGAGCACCACATGCTCGACAGCATTCAGGCACATCGAATGCAGCAGTTCGACATCGGCCTCCAACGCGAGGATCTCCGACATCTCGAACTCGTAATGCACCGATTCATCCCAGTACGGCCGGGGCAGACCGCTCGCATCACGGCCGGGCGAGCCGTAGACCAGCCCCTGGCCCTCGATGATCTGCTGCCAGCCGGGCCGCGGCGTAGCGCGCACGCGTCGCATTACGAACCCCCGCTGCTCTTGCTGCTGGTGCCGAGACCGCCGCGGGTGACGGTGCTGCCGCTCTTGGTCGAGATCTGAGCTCCCTTGGGCTGCACCGTGGTTCCGCCGGTCGGCGATTTGCCTACTGTGTTGTTGCCGCCGTAGTAGTAGCGGTACTGGTGTCCGTTGTATATGAAGATCCCGTTGCTGCCGGTGTACGCGCCGGTCGTACCGGACCCGACGGCGGTCGAGGCGACCTCGCAGTCGTCGTCGGGTGCGACGACCTCCTGACCGTTCTGATCGATCACGGTGCAATACGCGGTCACCTGATCGGGTTTGGTGAGCGCCCGATAAGCGAGATAACCACCGCCGACCAGACCCGCGACACCGACGATGGCGACACCGCCGATGAGTACGCGCTTGCGAGTGCGCTTCTTGTGCTCGGCGGCGGCGGTAGCGGCCTGCTGCGCCTCCTCCGCGCGCTTACGTGCCTTGTCACGCGCCCGCGCCTCGGCCACCGTCGGCGGACGCGGCTGAGTGACGCCGGCCTCTTGGCGCTGGATACTGCCCCTTTGCGGCGGGGTACCGAACCGCTGCGGCCCGGTGCCAGGCGGAACCGGGCCGGTGCCCGGCGCACCATGACCAGCATCCGACGAACCAGATCCGCCACCTGGCGCGCCACGCCCCTCGCCAGGCGAACCCAACCTATCGCCCGACGAACCAGATCCGCCGCCCGGCAAGCCAGATCCGGGATCCGCCGAACCAGTCTCACTGCCTGGTATGCCAGGCCCGTCCGCCGAACCAGATCCGCCGCTAGCCGAACCAGCCCCGACACTCGGCGAACCAGATCCACTGCCAGGCGAAAGCGGTTGCGGCGGTGTGGCTTCAGAGCCTGCGTCGCCGCCGGATGCGGGCGTAGACGACCCCGACCCCGACTCAGGATCGGGCTCAGTCCGCCCCGGGTCGTCTCCCGCCCCCGGACCTCCCGTACTCAACGATCACATCGCTCGGTCGTCGAAACCACTACCGCTCCTCGAATCCGGACAAATCTCCCCGCGCGGGCTCCCAGCTTTCCACAACAAGGTCGACCCGACCAGGAGTATCTCCAGAACGCAGAAGATCCAGCAACATTTCGCACGCGGGTCGCGGACCTTCGGCTACCACATGCACCCGACCGTCGCGGGCATTGGTGGCGCTTCCGACCAATCCGAGCGCCAGTGCGCGCGAGCGCGTCCACCAGCGGAAGCCGACGCCCTGCACGTAGCCGTGCACCCACGCGCTGAGCCGAACCGGTTCCGGCATCACGCGTCGATGGCGTCTATATCGAATGTCAACGTGACCTTGGTGCCGGCCTTCAGCGTCCGGCCCACGGTGCAGACCTTGTCGATGGCGCGCTGCACTGTGACCAGCAGTCGCTCGCGGGCCTCCTCGTCCAATTCGCTGAGGTCCAGCTCGAATACCTCGTCGAGCTGCGGGTACACCTCGTTCTCTCGGTCGGCGTCGCCGGAGACGCGGATGGTCGCGTCGAAGGCGTCACCGAGCTTGCGCGAGAGCGGGAAGTCCGCGCTCAGTCCGGAGCAGCCCGCAAGGGCGATCTTCAGCAGCTCACCCGGGGTGAAGGCCCCCGGCACGCCCTGCGATGCGATCAATACCTCGGCCCCGCGCGAGCTGCGGCCGGTGTACGCCCTGGTCCCGGTGCGCTCGACCCACAGGGTGGTCGGCTCGGTCGCGGCGGCGGTGGTGGTCGCGGATGCGGTGGTCTGGTCAGCCATGGTCACGATCCTGCCAGTCCCGCCTCCCCGAATATTTAGGCCATACCGGTTGGCAGCCCCTGGAGTCCCGCTCAGGTCCCGCGTCGTGTGCATGGTCGGGTCCTGGACGTACCCGACGAGTTACCCATGTTCGTCCGAGATCAGTTGTCACGTTGCTCGCAACAGCTATCGCCGCCGTCGCTATTCCTGGAAGCGGTACCCCATTCCGGCCTCGGTCAGCAGATGCTTCGGATTCGACGGGTCGATTTCGAGCTTGCGCCGCAATTGCGCGAGATATACCCGCAGATAATGCGTTTCGGTGGCGTACGACGGCCCCCACACCTCACGCAGCAGTTCGCGCCGCCCGACGAGTTTGCCGCGGTTGCGCACCAGCATCTCGAGCATGCCCCACTCGGTCGGGGTCAGGTGGACCGTTTCACCGTTCCTGGTGACCTTCTTCGCGCTGAGGTCGACGGTGAACGATGAGGTCACCACGACCGGATCGGTGGCATCGGTATCGGTCGCGCCGCGCCGGACCGCGGCGCGCAGCCGGGCCAGCAGCTCATCCATGCCGAACGGCTTGGTGACATAGTCGTCCGCGCCCGCGTCCAGCGCCTCCACCTTGTCGGTCGAATCGGTGCGAGCCGAGAGCACGATCACCGGGGCGGCGGTCCAGCCGCGCAGTCCGGCCAGCACCTCGATGCCGTCCATATCGGGCAGACCCAGATCCAGGATGACCACATCGGGATGCTTATCGGCCGCCGCACGCAATGCCGCTGCGCCGGTGCCCGCGGTGATCACCTCATAGCCGCGCACCGACAAATTGATGCGCAGGGCGCGCACGATCTGCGGTTCGTCATCGACTACAAGCACCCTGGTCGACGGTGCTTCCTGCTTTTTGTCCGTCATTACGACTTCCTGTGCGGTCCGCGGTGTCGTTGTGCTCATCATCGGCTGCTCACCCCGGTTTCATCGGCAGGCAGGTCCACGATCATCGTCAATCCTCCGCCCGGTGTCGGTTCGGCGTGCACGGTGCCGCCCATCGCCTCGACGAAACCGCGCACCACCGACAGGCCGAGCCCGACACCGGTGGTGTTGTCACGATCGCCGAGCCGCTGGAACGGCTCGAATAATTGCTCCTCGGTGCCCGGCGGGACACCGGGACCGACATCGATCACGGCGATCGACACCCGCTCGCCGTCGTGTTCCGCGGTGACCCGCACAGGCGTGTCGCGCGTCGAATGCCGCAGCGCGTTATCGATCAGATTGGCCAGCACCCGCTCGAGCAGGCCGCTGTCCGCCCGCACCGAGACCTCACCGACCTCCACCTTCACCCGATCCATCGCCGCGCGCCGCAGCCCACGCGCGCCCATCCCGACGCTCACCAGCGCCTGATGCACGACCTCGTCCATGTACACCCGACGGAACTGCGGCTGCACCACGCCGACCGCCAAGCGCGACGAGTCGAGCAGATTGCCGACCAGCGCGGTCAGCTGATCCACCGATTCCTCGATGGTTTCCAGTAGTTCGACGGTGTCCTCGGGCGAGAACTCGATGTCGTCACTGCGCAGACTGGAAACCGCGGCCTTGGCGCCGGCCAACGGCGTGCGCAGATCGTGGCTCACCGCGGACAGCAACGCCCGGCGCAACCGGTCGGCCTCGAGCAGGGCCGCGGCGGCGCTGGCCTCCTCGGCCAGCCTGGACTGTCGGACCAGCCCGACCGCCTGGTTCGCGACCGCGCTGAGCACCGGACGGTCGACCGCGGCGAGCGGCCGCCCGGCCAACAGCAGCCAGCTGGTCGCATCCCCCGCCTGAATCGCGGTCTCGGCCTCGGACGCTCGCTGCGGCGGACTCGTGCCGACCGCGGCGATCACCTCGTCGCCGCACTGCATGCTGACCGCGCGCAGCCCGTAGGTCTCGCGGACCTGCTCCAGCAGCTTGGGCAGATCCGCACCGTGCAGTACGGCACCGGCGAACAGGGTCAGCAATTCGGCCTGCTGGGAGGCTCGGCGCGCCTGCCGGGTCTGTTTGCCCGCCACATCCACCAGCGCGGCGACCGCCACCGCGACGATCAGCAAAACCACGACTGTGATGAAGCTGTCCGGTTCGGCAATCGTCAGGCTGTAGCGCGGATCGACGAAGAACCAGTTCAGCAGCATGCCCGACAGCAGCGCCGAAAGTGCCGCAGGCACAACGCCACCCAGCAACGCCACCGCGACGACGCCGATGAAGAACACCGCGCTGAGCCCACCGAGCTGCAGATAGCCGTCCAGGAAAGAACAGATCACCGAGACCGCTGCCGGAACCAGCACCGCCGCGAGCCATGCGCGGATCGGCTGGCGCGGCATCAGCGAATAGCGGCGCAGCCCACGATTGGCCTCCTCATGCGTGACCATGTGTACATCGATCTTGCCGGATGCCTGCACCACGGCGGAGCCGATCCCCTCGTCGAGCATGCGCGCCCAGCGTGAGCGCCGGGACGTGCCGAGCACCAACTGGGTCGCGTTCACCTCGCGGGCGAATTCCAGCAGCGTATTCGGCACATCGTCACCGGTGACGGTATGCAGCGACGCATCCAGACTCGCGGCGAATTCCCGCAGCCGGGTCAGCCGTTCGGTCGATACGCCGGCGAGTCCGTCGCCGCGCACCACGTGCAGCAGGACCAGGTCGGCGCTGGACTTGGTGGCGATACGGCTGGCCCGGCGCACCACGGTCTCCGATTCGGGACCGCCGGTCACCGCGACGACCACGCGTTCGCGTGCTTCCCACAGCTCGGTGATCTTGTGGTCGGCTCGATATTTCGCCAGTGCCGCATCGACCTGGTCGGCCAGCCACAGCAGCGCCAATTCGCGCAGGGCGGTGAGATTGCCGGGCCGGAAATAGTTGCGCAATGCCGCGTCGACCTTATCGGCGGCGTACACGTTGCCGTGGGACAGCCTGCGCCGCAACGCCTCCGGTGTGATATCGACGAGTTCGACCTGGTCGGCACCGCGCACCACGGCGTCGGGCACGGTTTCCTGCTGCTGGATGCCGGTGATCTGCTCGACGACGTCGTTGAGGCTCTCCAGATGCTGCACATTGACCGTCGAGATGACGTCGATGCCCGCCGCCAGCAGATCCTCGACGTCCTGCCAGCGCTTGTCGTGTTTGCTGCCGGGCGCATTGGTATGCGCGAGTTCATCGACCAGCACCACGGCCGGTGCGCGGTGCAGCACCGCCTCGACATCGAGTTCGGGCAACCTGGTGCCCCGGTACTCCACCATGCGCGGCGGAATCCGCTCGATGCCCGCCAGCAGTTCGGCGGTCTTGGCTCGGCCGTGTGTCTCCACTACCGCAGCTACCACGTCGCGGCCTCGTTCGAGTCGGCGATGAGCCTCGCCCAACATGGCGTAGGTCTTGCCGACTCCCGGTGCCGCACCGAGGTAGATGCGCAGTTGACCGCGTTTCACTCGTCCATCATCGCGCGATACGGCGTGTCATCGAACATTCGTACCCGTTCTGTCGCGAGTTCCGAATTCCGTCGCTGCTCCAGCATCGACAGCGCGCGAATGATCAGCGCACAGCAGACGAATCCGATGATCACCGCGACTGTGACAGCCGACATGACGATCCTCTCACCGAAACCAATAAGAACCCGATCACGCTGGAATCCCCCGCATGCCGGTCGATGAATTTCTACTCCCGTATCGGCCGCCTATCTGGATCTTTACGGTGTGTTGACGGGTTGGCCGCCTACCTTGACGGCATCCTTTCACCGTGCGTCCGCGCCATCCCGTAAACGAAGCGTCAATGCTCATCAATGGGGCGCTAAGGAGCCGTAAACGCGCTCCGCACCAGCTCGAATGACCGCTTGACTCACCCTGTCGCGCTCCACGCAGGGAGCGCCATTGGAGGTTGTGTAAATGTCTGTCGTCGTGTTCACGGTGCTCACCGTGGCGATCTTCGTGCTGCTGGGCTTGATCCAGCGGGGGGCGGAGAAGCTGTGATCGCGAACCTGATCGGTCTGGTTCTGGCCGTCCTCATCGCCGTCTTCATGGTGGCGGCGCTGCTCTTCCCCGAGAGGTTCTAGGTGGACACGACAACCGCGGGGATCGCGTTCCTCGCGTCCCTGGTCATCGCGTTGGCTCTGGTGCATGTGCCGCTCGGCGATTACATGTTCCGGGTGTACAACGCCGAGAAGCATTCCCGCGCGGAGCGGATCATCTACAAGGCCATCGGCGTACACCCCGAGGTCGAGCAGACCTGGGCCGTGTACGCCCGCAGTGTGCTTGCGTTCTCAGCGGTCAGTGTGCTGTTCCTGTTCTTCTTCCAGCTGATCCAGGGCAAGCTGCCGCTGCACCTGAACGATCCGGCCACCGAAATGACGCCGGCGCTGGCATGGAACACCGCCATCAGCTTCGTGACCAATACGAACTGGCAGAACTACTCCGGCGAGTCGACCCAGGGCCATCTGGTGCAGATGGCCGGGCTCGCGGTGCAGAACTTCGTCTCTGCGGCCGTCGGCATCGCGGTGGCCGTCGCACTGGTCCGCGGCTTCGCCCGCAGGCACACCGGCGACCTCGGCAACTTCTGGGTGGATCTGGTCCGCGGCACTATTCGCATTCTGCTGCCGTTCGCGTTCATCTTCGCGATCGTGCTCGTCGCCGGTGGCGCGATTCAGAACTTCCACCTGCACGACCAGGTCGCACAGGCGCTGAACGGCACCGAGCAAACGATCACCGGCGGGCCGGTGGCCAGCCAGGAGGTCATCAAGGAACTCGGCACCAACGGCGGCGGGTTCTACAACGCGAACTCCGCGCACCCCTTCGAGAACCCGACGACCTGGACCAACTGGCTCGAAATTTTCTTGCTGCTGGTGATCAGCTTCTCGCTGCCGCGCACCTTCGGTCGCATGGTCGGCAGCAAGCGCCAGGGCTACGCGATCGTGGCGGTGATGGGCACGATCGCGCTGATCAGCGTGACCTTGCAGAACTTCTTCCAGTTGCAGCACCACGGCACCGTCCCGACCGCGATCGGCGCATCCCTCGAGGGCGTCGAAACCCGTTTCGGCGTAGCCGATTCCGCGACCTTCGCAACCGCGACGACCTTGACTTCGACCGGTGCGGTGGATTCGTTCCACGATTCCTACACCAGCCTCGGCGGCATGATGACGATGTTCAACATGCAGCTCGGTGAGGTCGCCCCGGGCGGTACCGGTTCGGGCCTGTACGGCATGCTCATCCTCGCGGTGATCACGGTTTTCGTCGCGGGTCTGATGGTCGGTCGCACGCCGGAATACCTGGGCAAGAAGATCACCCCGCGCGAAATCAAGCTCGCCGCTTCGTATTTCCTGATCAGCCCACTCATCGTGCTGGTGGGTACGGCGGCCGCGATGGCAATGCCGGGACAACGTGCGGGCATGCTCAACTCCGGGCCACACGGGCTCTCGGAAGTGTTGTACGCCTTCACTTCCGCGGCCAACAACAACGGCTCCGCTTTCGCGGGTCTGACCGGCAATACCGAGTGGTACAACACCGCTCTTGGTCTGGCCATGGTCTTCGGCCGCTTCCTGCCGATCATTTTCGTGCTCGCGCTGGCCGGTTCGCTCGCCCAGCAGGGCACCACCCCCGAGTCGATCGGCACGCTGCCAACGCACCGGCCACAGTTCGTCGGCATGGTCGTCGGCGTCACCGTGATCCTGGTCGCGCTGACCTTCCTGCCCGCACTCGCACTCGGGCCGCTCGCCGAAGGAATCCACTGAAATGACCAGTCCCACAACTGATGTAGTCGAAACCACCGCCGAGCCGGCCAAGCCCGTCGAGCGCAGAACCGGCCGCGTCCCGCGTGGCGCGCTCGACCCGAAGATGCTGCTGACCTCGCTGCCCGATGCCGCGCGCAAGCTCGATCCGCGCACCATGTGGCGCAATCCGGTGATGTTCATCGTGGAGATCGGGGCCGTCTGGTCCACGATTCTCGCGATCGCCGATCCTTCCTTCTTCGCGTGGGCGATCGTGGTGTGGCTGTGGCTCACCGTGATCTTCGCCAACCTCGCCGAGGCCGTCGCCGAGGGCCGCGGTAAGGCACAGGCCGATACGCTGCGCAAAGCCAAGACCGACACGATGGCTCGTCGACTGGTCGAATGGTCGCCCGGCGCGCGGGTCGTCGAGCAGAGCGTCGGCGCGCCCGCGCTGGCGCGCGGCGACTATGTGGTCGTCGAGGCGGGCCAGATCATTCCCGGCGACGGTGATGTCGTGGAAGGCATCGCATCGGTGGACGAGTCGGCAATCACCGGCGAATCGGCCCCGGTCATCCGGGAATCCGGCGGTGACCGCTCGGCGGTGACCGGTGGCACCACCGTGCTCTCGGACCGGATCGTCGTCAAGATCACCCAGGAGCCCGGCGCGAGTTTCATCGACAAGATGATCGCCCTGGTCGAAGGCGCGTCGCGACAGAAGACGCCGAACGAGATCGCGCTGAACATCCTGCTCGCCTCGCTCACGATCATCTTCGTGTTCGCGGTTGCCACCCTGCAGCCGCTGGCGATCTTCTCCAAGTCGAACAACCCTGGTGTGGCCGATACTTCGGCTCTGGACCTGCACGGTGTGACCGGAATCGTGATGGTCTCGCTGCTGGTCTGCCTGATCCCGACCACCATCGGCGCACTGCTGTCGGCCATCGGCATCGCCGGTATGGACCGCCTGGTACAGCGCAATGTGCTTGCCATGTCCGGCCGCGCCGTCGAGGCCGCGGGCGATGTCAACACCCTGCTGCTGGACAAGACCGGCACCATCACCCTCGGCAACCGCCAAGCCTCGGAATTCGTTCCGGTGCCCGGCGTTGCGGATGACGAATTGGCCGATGCCGCACAGCTTTCCAGCCTGGCAGATGAAACCCCGGAGGGGCGCTCCATCGTCGTGTACGCCAAGCAGGCATTCAACAAGCGCGAGCGCACACCGGGCGAGCTGACCGGCGCGGCCTGGGTGGAATTCACCGCCCAAACCCGGATGTCGGGCGTGGACCTGGCCGGCGGTCACCAACTCCGCAAGGGGGCGGCCAGTGCCGTCACCGAATGGGTTCGCGCACAAGGCGGGACCGTACCCAACGAGATCGGCATGATCGTCGACGGTATCTCCGCATCCGGCGGCACACCACTGGTCGTGGGTGAGGTCGACGACGGCAAGGCCCGACTGCTCGGCGTCATCCACCTGAAAGACGTTGTGAAACAGGGCATGCGGGAACGCTTCGACGAGATGCGCCGTATGGGTATCCGTACGGTCATGATCACCGGCGACAACCCGTTGACCGCCAAGGCGATCGCGGACGAGGCCGGTGTCGACGACTTCCTCGCCGAAGCAACACCGGAGGACAAACTTGCCCTGATCAAGAAGGAACAGGACGGTGGTCGCCTCGTCGCGATGACCGGTGACGGCACCAACGACGCTCCCGCACTCGCCCAAGCCGACGTGGGTGTCGCGATGAACACCGGCACCTCCGCAGCCAAAGAAGCCGGGAACATGGTCGATCTGGATTCGGATCCGACCAAACTCATCGAGATCGTCGAAATCGGCAAGCAGCTGCTCATCACCCGCGGTGCGCTGACCACCTTCTCCATCGCCAATGACATCGCCAAGTACTTCGCGATCCTGCCTGCGCTGTTCATCGCGATGTTCCCCGGCCTCGACGCGCTCAACATCATGCGTCTGTCGAGTCCGCAGTCGGCGATCCTGTCGGCGGTCATCTTCAACGCACTCGTCATCGTCGCGTTGATTCCGCTGGCGCTTCGCGGGGTGAACTACACACCGACCAACGCGTCGAAACTGTTGAGCCGCAATCTGACGATCTACGGCATCGGCGGCATCGTCGCGCCGTTCATCGGCATCAAGCTCATCGACCTGCTCGTCCAACTCCTCCCCGGGATGTCCTGATATGCGTATGTCAACTTGGATCCGGCAGCACTTGGCGGCGTTGCGTGCGTTGCTGGTGCTTACCGCGATCACCGGAATCGCCTATCCGCTGGCGGTTTTCGCGGTTGCTCAACTGCCCGGCCTGCACGACAAGGCGGAGGGCTCGCTGATCGAGTCCGACGGCAAGGTCGTCGGCAGCAGCATCATCGGGCAGTCGTTCACCGATAAGGACGGCAACGCACTGGTGCAGTACTTCCAGAGCCGCCCGTCCGCAGCGGGCGACGGCTACGACCCGCTGTCCACTGCGGCGTCCAACCTCGGCCCGGAGAGCATCGTCGACACCCACGACGCCGATCCTGCGAAGGTGAAGCCGAGCCTGCTGTCGACCGTCTGCGCGCGCAGCAAGGCGGTCGGCGACCGCGAGGGAGTCGATGGCAGACGTCCGTTTTGCACCAAGGATGGTGTCGGCGCGGTGCTTTCGGTGATCGGACCGCGCGACGCGGATGGTGCGGTCTCGCATCCGGTGCAGGTCGTAAGCGTCAACGAGGCGTGCCCGGCGAGGCCGTTCCTGGCTACGTACAAGGGAGTGCAGGTCGAATGCGCCAAGCCGGGCGAGGATTATTCGGTCGGCCGGATCGTCCCGATCATCGGCGACGCCTCGACCGACACACCGGTGCCCACCGATGCGGTCACTGCCGGCGGCAGCGGTCTGGACCCGCACATCTCACCGCGGTACGCGGCCATCCAGGTCGCGCGAATCGCCAAGGCCCGCAATATCTCCGAGGATCAGGTGCGCGCACTCCTCGACGCGCACACCGACGGCAGGACTCTCGGCTTCCTCGGTGAACCGCGTGTGAATGTGGTCGAGCTCAATCTCGATCTCGACAAGCGATACCCGATGCGCGGCTAGCGAACCGAGCGCTCATTCCCGAACGGGAATGGGCGCTCGGCCGATTCGTTCAGTTGTCCTCGACACAGGCGAAGCAATAGGCCGACGCGGCGAGATACTGGCGGCAGTCCGGACCGTGGCCCGCATGCGTACTGCAGATGAAACGCGCCAGGTCCAGATCGAGATCCATCGGCTCGGCACTGCAATCACGGTGCTGAGTGCTCCACAGATCCCGGCGATCCAGTGATGTCTGCATTGTGCACCTCCAGCCTGTTGGTAGTCAGTGGAGAAGCGAACCAATGTCCTTACATTGGTGGATTACCCGATCCGGCGCCGTTCATCGCGTGATCTGCCAATCATCGGGCAGCCGCACCGTGGTGACCTGATCGCCCTCGGCCACGAGATCCACGGTCGCCGACCCCAATCGCGGATCGCTCAGCGTGACCGTGCCCCATTGCGATGGTGCTTCCCCGGCGCCAGCGGCGCCTGGACGCGTTGATTGCCGACGGTCGGCTGGGCAACGATCTCGGTCTGCCAGCGTTCGCCGGGCAGTACGACCACCCGCCAGAGCAGGGTGCCGGGCAGAACGGCGGGCTCGACGGTCGCCGAAACCGTAAGCCCGCGCATCCGATCGGTGCGGTCGTGCAACAGCAATTCGCCTTCGGCCACGGTGACCTCGGCGCGGCCGTGCGCGACGCGGCCCTCCTCGACCGCGAACAGATCGACGAAATCCCGCGTCGACATGCGATTCCAGAGTGACCGCGGTGGCCTCTCGGCCTAGATTCTCCAGGGTCAGAATCTCCTGCATGCCATCGGCGATGAGGCGTTCGCGCACCAACAGCAGGGTGCTGTCGGCCTGTCCGGCCCGCGGTGGCCGGCGCAGCACGAATCTTGCGGCGAACGCCTCCGGGCTGAGCACCGACAGCGATTCGGCCGGTTGGCCGTCCACCAGCAGTTCCCAGCGGGAGATGACGCGGGCGTCGCGGAAGAACAACCCGTGCGGATGTCCCGGTTCGACATCGCCGAGCCGATTCGACAGGCAGAAGGTACCGCCCTCGACCAAGGTCACCGAATTGCCGCAACCGCCGGGACCGGTCGGCTCACCGGAATTCAGCGGTGCGGGATTCGACGCGGCGCCTGCGTCTGCGGTCATACTCGTTCGCTGGCGGGAAGACGGACCGGCACCGTCTCATCGAGTAGCAGTGCCGCACGCGCATGGCGCCGCGAACGCAGGAGCTGGTGATAGACCTGCTCATAGCCGCGCCCGAGCGTGCCCGCGCCGAAGTTCGCCTCGACGTGCGCACGGCATGCGGCCGGATCCAGCCGGCTCGCCTCATGGATCGCGGCGGGCAGTTCGGAGGGATCATCACAGATCCGACCGGTCACGCCATCGACGATGACCTCGGCAACGGCACCGCCGCGTAGCGCGACAACCGGTGTGCCGCAGACCATCGCCTCGATCATCACCATGCCGAACGGTTCCTCCCAATCGATAGGGAACAACAGGCAGCGCGCATTCGCGAGCAGTTTGCGCTTGGCCGACGCATCCGCGAGTCCGAAAAGGTGATCGCGCTCGGTGATCAGTGGGCGCACTTTTTTCTCGAAATACGCCCGCTCGGGGGCCTCGCTGCATTTACCCGCGAGCACCAACGGAATACCGGCCTCGTGGGCGGCTTCCAATGCGAGATGCGTGCCCTTGGTTGCGGTGAAGCGGCCGAGAAACAGTGCGTAGTCGCCTTTCTCGGTTTGGTAGGGCCACTGGTCGACATGTAGTGCATTGTGTACGCGACCGACCCAATTCAGATCGGGCGCCAATTCGCGCTGCCGATCACTGATGGCGACCAGCGATACTTCCTGGCCCAATTCGCGGTAGTAGTGGTAGCAGTCGCCCTCGTCGACCGGCCCGTGCACGGTCACCACCGTTGGTAAACCCAAGCCCATATACGCCGGGGCATTCAGTGGTCCGGCAAAAGTGTGGTCGTGCACCAGATCCACGCCGGAGGTCGCGGCGACCTGTTCGATCGCCCTACGCACCTTCAGAGCGTGCACGACCTCGGGAAAAGGCTCTCCGAGCCGTTCGGGTAGTGCGCGATCCCACACCGGAACGAATTTCGCGGTGGTGCCGGGTTCACCGGCGCCGAACAATGTCACGTCGTGCCCGCGCGCGACCAATGCGTCGACCAAATCGGCGACTACCGCCTCGACTCCGCCATAGGCCTTCGGCGGTACGTCGAAGTAAGGCGGAACAACCATCGCAATGCGGAATCGTTCGCCGACGTGCTCGGTAGACAGCAAATCCGAAGCGGCAATGTGCGCCGATTTCGGCGCGATCAGACCTGCGCTCATGACCATCCTTCCAGGGACAACCTTGTGCACATCCACCCAGCACTTCGGTGCGCTGGGCGCCGAACGTGTTGGCCGCCGCGGCGGAGGTGAAGACTGGAGCCTGCACCGCCGTCCATGAAGGCTTGGTTGGCCTGGTCACACCAATTGGCATGAACAGGGGGGCCGCACACAGACGTACCTTATTTCTGGGGGTTCAAACCACGCAGTCGGTGTGAAATCTCAGTATTTGGGATGAAATGGCCCATTATCCGGAGTTGATATCGAGGGGAGTTACCGGACTATCGAGGGTCCCAAGAGTAAGCGGGGAAGCAAACGAATCCGGTGTCCGATTGCTCTACCGTCTTGTTATACGCATACATATAATATATGCATGTTGGATCCCCTCACTCTCGCCATCGGGGCCGGAATCGCCGGTGTCGGCTGGGCCGTCGGCCGGTTCGGCAGGCGCTCGCCCGCTGGATCCGCAGTCGCCCGGTGCGGCTGTGGCCACAACCTGGCGCTGCACGATCCGGAGGCGGGCACCTGCCATGCCGAGCTGGTCCGCAAGACTTACGGCGGGCCCGTATGGGTGCAGTGCGGTTGCCGACGCTACACCGGTCCGGTCCCCGTCGAGGAGTACTTCAGCAGACCGATCATGCCCACGACGGACTGACTCACGATTCTGCCGCCGAGGCAGGCTGCATGCGCAGCGGCACCCCGATCCGGTTCCACAGGTTGATCATCGCGGCCACCGCGACCAGGCCGGCCCGCGCGCCCTCGTCGAAGTTCTTCTCCACCTCGGCCCAGATCTCATCGCTGACACCGTGTTCACCGAGCCTGGTGACCGCCTCCGCGTAGGCGAGGGCGGCTCGTTCGGCCGCGGTGAACTTCACCGACTCGCGCCACGCGTTGAGATAGTAGATCCGCTGTTCGGTCTCGCCCGCCATGCGCGCGTCGGTGGTGTGCATATCGATGCAGAACAGGCAACCGTTCATTTGGGAAACGCGGATCTTCACCAGCTCGCGCACCGTCGGATCCAGCGGCCCGCGGCGGATCGCCTGCTCTGCGGCGTACCAGGCCTTGTAGATCTCGGGCGCCACCTCGGCGAGTTGCATGCGTGACATCGGTCGTCCTCTCTCGAAATCGCTTACCCGAGTTGGACGAGACAGCCGCCGAATCTGTGACAACGTCACGAAGACGGCAGGCAGCGGGCCCGATCGGGTAGCTCACCGCACGGCTCGTTGCCATGCTCACGCAGCACATCCTTGCCGGTCAGATCGGTCAAGAAATGCAGGAAGCTCGCGCCGAGCGAATCGCCGGGGAGTTCGCCGTAACTGTAGGCGTATTCGACGCCCCAGAACGGATAGCTGCGGTTGACGGCGGCATCGCGACCCGGTGTTACGCCATTGATGGTGAGGGTCGTGGCTCCCGCCTTCACCGCCTCGGAGAACTCGCTGTAGCCGATCACGCCCGGAATATCGCCGACGGCCTTCTGCATATCCTTGGTGACCTGCACATCGCAATATCTGGCCGTCGCGGGCGCGCCATCCTTGATCGCGACACAGCTGACATGCGGCCGATCGGGCTGCGGACCGCCGAGCACCCTGCGCTCCAACGTATTTCGAGTGCCCGATCCCGGTATCCGATTGACCACCACGACCGGCAGGTCGGCACCGCCGACATCGCGCCAGTTGGTGATGCGGCCCTGATACAGATCCTGGATCTGCGCGACAGAAAGGTTGGTGACGCCGACATCCTTGTGCACGATCATGGTGAACAGCGACAGCGCCAGCGGACGGGCCAGCAGCGGTTGGTAGCCATCACCTTTCGGTCCGTCGCTGATCGTGAGCAGATCGGGATCGTCCTTGCCCTCCTCGGCGAGCCGGTCGAGGCCGCGTTCGGTGCCCTCGAAGCCGAAGGTGAATTCCGCTCCGGTGCAGCGCTTCCCGTACTGCGCGGCCGCATCGCGGATGACCGGTTCGAAGGCCGACGAGCCGACCACCGTGAGTTTGCCCGCGGCACAATCCAATGGCGTCGGATCGGCCGACAGCACGGAAACCAAAAGCTGGACGACAATCACCACGACCAGAAAGGCCGTGAGCGCCACCATCACTCGCGAAATGCCGGTGCGGCTCTGGGTTTCGATGACCCGCCCACCCTTGATGCCGCCGCTCAGTACCGGATCCGCATACTCCCCCGTACCCTCCGAACGTTGCAGAATGGCCAGGATCTTGTAGTGATCACCGCGATTGAGTGGAACCCTCGGCAGATCGATGGCACCGATATGTCCTTCGGTATCCTCGCGAACCGCGATACCCGAATCACGCCCCAGCGAATCGGCCAGACCCTCGTCACTCAGCTCGGTCACCGCCATGCCGATGACCCTGCGCTGCGAAAAGTTCAGATGCAGGCCGACCCGCCCCGCCTCGGGTGCCCGGTAGTCGTGCGTATCGATCGGTGTCGCACCGCTGTTTTCGATACGGACCAGCACCACCGATAGATCCTTCAGCGGTGGACTCACACCATCTTGCTCGGGGCGCAGCTGCGGCAGTACACCGGGAAAGACCGATTCGATCTCACCGGTGACCGGCGTATCCATCTGCACCCGATAGCCGATTTCCTTGCGTCCGACGAACACGAACTCCCAGAGGAACGCGATGATCGGCACCGCGATACCGATGAGTCCGAGCACGATTTCGATCGGAAAACCACCCACCGGTGCCGCCACCCCCAAGAGATCGTTGTGTCAACCATTCTCGAACGTCATCAGGCATCCTCCCAGATCCCGCACGAGTGTTCGACAACAGTTAACCCGACGGTCAGCAGCTGCCGCCGAAATCACCTCCGACCAGGGCGGCCCGCTCGCGCCGGGGCGACGATCAAACCACGTCCCCAGCTGCCGATTTCGTCCAGGCGAGCAGCTTCTCGGCTGGCCAAGTGTTGATAACCCGTTCCACCGCAACATCGTTCGCGACAGCACGCTCGCAGCCGTAACCGAGCCAATCCAACTGGCCAGGGGCATGCGCATCGGTGTCGATCGAGAAATAGCACCCCATCTCGACCGCCATCCGCAGCAGTCGCGACGGCGGATCGAGCCGTTCGGGACGGCTGTTGATCTCTACGGCTGTCCCGTAACTCCGGCACGCCTCGAAGACGAGCTCGGCATCGAACGTAGACTCCGGCCGCAGACCCCGCTGCCCCGCGATCAGTCTGCCGGTGCAGTGGCCGAGCACATCCACATTCGGATTCGCCACCGCGTACACCATGCGCTTGGTCATGGTCTCGCTGTCGGCACGCAGATGCGAATGTACGCTGGCCACCACGATATCGAGTTCGGCTAGCAGATCGCTCTGCTGATCGAGGGTCCCGTCATCGAGGATGTCCACCTCGATCCCGGTGAGAATTCGGAACGGCGCGACTCGTTCGTTCAGCTCCGCGACCACATCCAACTGCCGCCGTAACCGGTCCGCCGAAAGCCCGTTTGCGACGGTCAACCGCGGCGAATGATCGGTCAGCGCACAGTATTCGTGGCCGAGCGCGGTCGCGATGCCCATCATCTCCGCGATCGGACTGCCGCCGTCGGACCAGTCGGAGTGGGTGTGCAGATCGCCGCGCAACTGAGCCCGCATGGGTTTGCCCGGCGCCCCGATGGGCTGCGCGGCCGTGCGGAGTTCGCTCAAATAGTCCGGCACCGCACCGGAATACGCCTGTTCGATGACGGCGGCGGTCTTCGGCCCGATCCCCGCGAGCTCTTGCCAGCTGTGCGCGGCGCGATGGACCACCTGCTCGTCCTCGGACAGCTCGTCGACGATCTCGGCGGCCCGCCGGTACGCCTTCACCCGATGTGTTTGCGCTCGTGCGCGTTCGAGCCAGAAGCCGATCTCGCGCAGCGCCTCCACCGGACCCGGAGCGTTCCCCAGGCCCGGAGCGACGATCGAATCGTCTTCCGCCACCACGGTTATCGAATCCGGCTGTACTTCACGAAGGCGACGCCGTCCTCGAACACCCGGCTGGTGATCACCCGGAAGCGGGCCGCCTCGGGCAGACGCGGGCCGGAACCGAACAGCGAGCGGCCGCGGCCGAGTACGACCGGGTACAGCTTCAGGAAGATCTGATCGATCTCCGGCAGCAACTCCTGCGCCAATTCCCCGCCGCCGCACAGCCAGATCCCGAGCCCGTTGCCGCGCTTCAACTCTCGCACGGTGGCGAGCGGATCGGCCGAGATCAGCTCCACCGAAGGATCCGGACTCTCCGGCAGCGTCGTCGATACGACGAATTGACGCAGATGCGAATACGGGCTGGAGGTTCCGGTCCGCACGCCGAAGTCGTGGGTCTTGCGACCCATCAGCACGGTGTCGAAGTAACGGTTGCGCTTATCGATGCCGAGGGCCTCCCGTACCTTCGTCGGCAGGGTCTCGGGGTACTGCGCGGTGATCGCCGGGCCGTGATCGCCACCGACCGGGAAGAAGTCGACCGACCCCTCCTCGGTGGCGATGAACCCGTCGATGGTCGAAGCGACGTAGTAGGTGAGCTTGCGCATAAGTCCTTCCTCCACGGCCAGTCGGCTCCCGAGCCGCCTAAAAGAACGGTAGCTCGCCAACGCTGATCTTTTCGAGCGACCTGCAAAGCAGTCGCTACGGGAAGCGGCGACGGGCCTTCGGTTGGCAGCGCGGGCAGGAATAGGAAGAACGATTCATGAACTTCTCCCGCACGATGGGCGCACCGCAGCGACGGCACGGTTCGTCCTCGCGGCCGTAGACCGCGAGCGAGCGTTCGAAGTAGCCGGATTGGCCGTTGACATTGACATACAACGCGTCGAACGAGGTGCCACCGGCCGCGAGCGCCTCCCCCATCACCGTGCCGACCTCGGTGAGCAGAGTGCGTACGGCAGGTCTGGTCAGCCCGGACGCCAGCCGGTTGCCGTGGATCTTCGCCCGCCACAGAGATTCGTCGGCGTAGATATTGCCGACGCCGGAGATCACGGTCTGATCCAGCAGCACCCGCTTGATCTCGGTCTGTTTGGCGCGCACCGCGGCCACCACGACCTCAGGGTCATAGCGCGGGTCCAGCGGATCCCGGGCGATATGGGCGACAGGTTGGGGCACCAGAGTCCCGTCGACCTCGACCAATGGTGCGAGCGTCCAGCCGCCGAAGGTGCGCTGATCGACGAAGCGCAATTGCGCGCCGTCGTCGAGGGTCGCGAGGATATGCGCGTGCTTCTCCACTGGAGCATCGGCGGGCTGCACCAACATCTGCCCGCTCATACCGAGATGGACGACAAGCGAGGTGTCCGGATCGTCGAAGGTGAGCCACAGATACTTGCCGCGCCGCTCGGCGGCGGCAACTCGCAGCCCCTTCATCCGAGCCGTCAGATCATCCGCACCTTCGAGATGGCGGCGCACCGATCTGGGATGGCTCACTGTGACGGATTCGACCACCCGCCCGACGACATGTGCGGCGAGTCCGCGCCGCACGACCTCGACCTCCGGTAGCTCCGGCATCAGGCTCCCAATCGATATGAGGAGGTGGACCGCACTGCCGACCCCAACGGAGCGAGTCTTGCGAGCGACCCGTTGGCGGCCCAGCCGTCAAAGCGCATGCGACGACGTCGCGAGTCTCGACGGCTCGGACGCGAGACACCAGGGGGCCGCGAACCCGCCGCGCCGAAGGCGCGGCAATCAAACACTTTCGGTCAGCGCCTGATAGGCGGCACCCGCGGCCTTCTGCTCGGCTTCCTTCTTCGAGCGGCCGACGCCCTGACCGTACGGACGACCGCCGATCACGGTGGTCGCGGTGAATTCCTTGTCGTGGTCGGGACCTGTCGAGGTGATCTCGTAGCTGGGCACGCCGAGGCCACGTTCGGCGGTGAGCTCCTGCAGGCTGGTCTTCCAATCCAGCCCGGCGCCCATCCGCGGCCCGCGCTCGAGCAGGTCGGCGAACAGCCGCAGCACTACCTCGCGCGCGACATCGATACCGTGCTCGAGATGGACCGCGCCGAGCAGCGACTCCATGCCGTCGGCGAGAATGCTCGGCTTGTCCCGGCCGCCGGTGAGCTCTTCGCCCTTACCGAGCAGCAGGTGCACGCCCAGCCCACCTTCGCCGAGCCCGCGCGCCACCTCGGCGAGCGCGTGCATATTCACCACGCTCGCCCGCAGCTTGGCCAGTTCGCCCTCGGACTTGTCCGGGTGCTCGTGGTAGAGCCGCTCGGTGATGCTCAGGCCGAGGACCGAGTCGCCGAGGAATTCCAGACGCTCGTTGGTCGGCAGTCCGCCGTTCTCGTACGCGTACGACCGGTGCGTCAGCGCCAGCCGCAGCAGATCGGCCCGCACGTCGACGCCGAGCGCCGCGAGCAGGCTCGCATGTTCACCGGACGCGCCGGATTCGTCCTTACTGGCGGTCACGTCGATACGACAGGTCGAACGATCAGACAGCAGCTGTGACCTGGCGGCCCTTGTAGGTACCGCAGGAGGGGCACGCGATATGCGGCAGCGTCTTCTCGCCGCAGGCGCGGTTCGGGCACGTGATCAGGGTCGGCGCGGTGGCCTTCCACTGGCTGCGCCGCGACCTGGTGTTGGAACGGGACATCCGGCGCTTCGGAACGGCCACGACTACTTCTCCTCTTGTCCTATTGCTTGCCGGTACGGCAGCACTGTCTCGGTCTTAATGGTCTGTGTTGGTTGCACCCGAATCGGGGCTGCCATTGCCGGGCGACTCGGCGGCGAACTTCGCCAACCCGGCCCAGCGAGGGTCAAGTATCTCATGTCCATGGCCGGAACCCGCAATCGCCATCCGGACACCGCATTCCGGGCACAGGCCCGCGCAGTCCGGAGTGCACAGCGGCTGCAGCGGCAGTTCCAAGCCGATCTGGTCGGTGATCACCGGTTCCAGGTCGATCTTGTCGTCGACGATGCGGTAGATCTCGTCGTCCTCGGTGGTCTGCTCGGTCGCGCTGTACGGGTAGGCGAACAGTTCGGTGACCTGAATTTCCACCGTTCCGGTGAACGGTTCGAGGCAGCGCGCGCACTCACCGGCCGTCGGCCCGGAGACCGTCCCGGTGACGAGCACACCCTCGGACACCGCCTGCAACCGCAGATCGAGGTCCACCTCGGCGCCCACCGGAATGGCGATCAGATCCAGCCCGATCCGCTCGTCGGTGGTGACGACGCGATGCAACTCTTTCATCGTGCCGGGGCGACGGCCCAGGCTGATGACATCCAGCACGAAACCCGCGTCCGGCGCACGGCGCGATGCCGAACGAGGGCGCGAATCGGGACCGGAACCGGCGGACATCACGAACTCACTTCACATTCGAGGGAAATGGGCAACCACTCCACAATACGCGAGGGCCCGGCGCGGACCCAAACCGTCAGCGACGATAGTCGGCCGCGTAATCCGGAGCGCCCGCACCCGAACGCAGTTGGTGGCGTCCGCCGCGCACGGTCCGCAGGGTGGAGTTGAGCGTCTCCTCGAAGTCGGCGAGCCTGCTGTCGACGTAGTGGTCGCATTCGTCGCGCATCCGATCGACCTCTTCGTTCGCACCGTCGATCAACCGGGCCGATTCGGCATGTGCGGCACGCACCACTTCGGTCTGCGTGACCAAGCGGTCGCGTTCGGCTTCGCCCTCGGCGACCGAGCGGTCATAGGAGGCCTTGCCCGCCTCGATCATCCGCTCGGATTCGATGCGGGCCCGACCGGTGACAGCCTCGAATTCGGCATTGCCGTCGGCGACGATGCGGTCGGCCTCGGCCTGAGCGGTATTCACCAGGTGGTCGGCGTGCGCGCCGGCCTCGGCGACCATGCGGTCGGCGTGCGCCTTGGCGTCGGCGAGAATCCGGTCGGCCTCCTCGCGGGCCGATCCGATGGTCTGGTGTGCCTGGTCGTTGGCGGTGGTCACGGTCGTCTCGGCGGTGGTACGGGCGTCGGAGACGATCTTGTCGCGATGATCGAGCACATCCTGGGCGTCGTCGAGTTCGCCGGGCAGTGCATCGCGCACGTCGTCGAGCAGTTCGAGCACATCACCGCGCGGCACGATGCAGCTGCGGGTCGGCGGGATGCCGCGCGCCTCTTCGACAATGGCGACCAGCTCGTCGAGAGCTTCGAATACGCGATACATGCTCCTACCCCACTCTCGTGCAGACCTACGGCGAAACTTTCCGCCGTGGCCCAGTGTGCCCCTCGTCACGGCTCGTGCCGAGTCCCCCACCGGTGTGTCGTGTAGGTGTCTCGTACGCCACAAAAAACAAGTGGAGGATATGTCTCCACTTGGTGTTACATTTATCGGTGAAGGTCGCAACAAGATCTTCTTAAGTGGATCGCAGGCCCTGACCGGGACTGTGGGGTTAGAGGAGGCCGACCGGGCGGATTGCGATGACCATCGCGGTTGTCCGTACCGAAGGCTCGTGTGGGATCGGAAAGACAATGACCGTACTGGAACTACCGCGGACGACGGTTCTGCCGACAAGCAGCCTGTACACGCCGTGGACGGGGCCCTACCCCGTGCTGCGGCCGGGGACTGCCGCTCGGTTCCGCCAGTCGATGCAGTATCTGCGCGGCGACCGCGCGCCGGCTCAGCTGATCCGCTTCGCCCTGGTCGGCGGTTCCAGCAATATCGCCTACGTGCTGCTGTTCTTGGCGATGCACGGCGGCGGTCCCCTGATCGCCAATATCGCGGGCTCGGTCGTGAGCACCGTGATCGCCAATGAAATGCACCGTCACCTCACCTTCCACGCCACAGGCCGGGTCGGCTGGTTCACCGCGCAGTGGGAGGGCGGCGGGCTCGCGCTGGTCGGACTCGGGATCACCACCGCCGCACTGGCCGCGCTCGACCTGTGGGCACCCGGCATGGGCGGTACGTTCCAGGCCGCAGCCGTTCTGGTCATCACCGCCGCGGTCGGTGGTATGCGCTTCCTCGCCCTGCGTGGCTTGGTCTTCTGATCAACAGCCCATGCAAATCCGCCCCGGCTTCTTCGGAACCGGGGCGGATTTCGTTGGGGGCGTTCAGCCTTTGCGTTCGGCGAGGCGATCCAGCAGGCGCTTGTGGACGGCGGGCGGGAGCATGTCGGTGACATCGCCGCCGTACGTCGCGACCTCCTTGACCAGTGAGCTGGACAGGAAGCTGAAGGTCGGGTTGGTGGCGATGAAGAAGGTGTCGACGCCGCTGAGCTTCTTGTTCATCTGCGCCATCTGCAGTTCGTAGCCGAAATCGGTGGCATCGCGCAGACCCTTGACGATCGCGCTGATCCCCTCCTGCTTGGCGAAATCCACCGTCAGCCCCTGCCAGGACTCGACCCGCACATTGGGCAGGTGTGCGGTGGCCTCGCGCAGCATCTCCATGCGCTCCTCGACGCTGAACACGCCCTGCTTCTTGGGATTGACCATGACGGTCACCACGACCTCGTCGAACTGGGCCGCCGCGCGCGCGAAGACGTCGATATGTCCATTGGTCACCGGGTCGAACGAGCCCGGGCACAACGCTCCTGCCATGAACAGACGGTATCAGGAGGCCGGATCCGCACCTCGAATGCCGCGACGACGGAGTTACTCCGGGACGAATTCGGCTAGTTCGATGCGGGTTTCACCATATTTGCGCGCTTTGGCGGGGACATAGCCTGCGGGCCAGACGATCTCGGGTGAGCGAATAGAACGCTCCACCACGACCAGGGCCTCCGGTGCCAGCCAGTCGTGTTCGGCGAGGGCGCGCAGGTCGGCGGTGACCGTCGCGGTGTCGACGTCGTAGGGCGGATCGGAGAAGACCACGTCGTACGTGCCCGCGCCGCCGCCCGCCAGGACAGTGGCGACGGAGCCGATGCGGAGTTCGGCGCCCGGCAGGCCGAGGTCGGCGATATTGCCGCGCACGATGGCCGCGGCCTTGCGGTCGGATTCGATGAGCATGGCGTGGGTGGCGCCGCGGGATAGTGCCTCCAGGCCCAGTGCGCCGGATCCGGCGTAGAGGTCGAGTACGCGGACGCCGTCGAAATCGATGCGGGCATCGAGAGCGCTGAACAGCGCCTCGCGCACCCGATCGGAGGTGGGCCGGGTACCCGCGGGCGGGACGCGCAGCCGCCGCCCGCCCGCGGTACCCGCGACGATCCGGGTCATTCGGCCGCGGACTCGCGCACCGTGAGTTCGACCAGCAGGTCACCGCCTTCGACCTGCTGCACCTTGCCGATCGCGACCCGGCCGACGATGCCAGCGCGCGGTGCGGTGATCGCGGCCTCCATCTTCATCGCCTCGATGGTGCCGACGATATCGCCTGCCGCGATCGAATCGCCTTCGGACACAGCCAGTGTCACCACACCGGCGAACGGGGCGGCGATATGGCCCGCGTTGTTCTTATCGGCCTTCTCGGCGGCCGGGATATCGCTGGCGATGGAGCGGTCGCGCACGGCGACCGGGCGCAGTTGGCCGTTCATGATGCACATGACCGTGCGCATACCGCGCTCATCGGGTTCGGAGATGGCCTCCAGTCCGATGAGCAGGGTGACGCCCTTCTCCAGTTGCACCCGATGTTCCTCGCCGCGGCGCAGTCCGTAAAAGAACTGGTTGGCCGACAGACCCATGGTGTCGCCGTATTTTTCCCGGTGCGCGAGGAATTCCGCGGTGGGACCGGGGAAGAGCAGGCGGTTGAGCGTGGCCCGGCGCAGCTCGGAGGACCCGGCGAGTCCGGCCTCGTCAGCGGGGGTCAGCGGGGTCTCCGGCTTGGCCGGTCCGCGACCGGCCAGCGCGCGGCTGCGGAACGGTTCGGGCCAGCCACCCGCCGGATTGCCGAGTTCGCCACGCAGGAAACCGATTACCGAATCCGGGATGTCGTAGCGGCCCGGATCGGCGGCGAAGTTTTCGATATCGACGCCGGTGCCGACCAGTGCGAGCGCGAGATCGCCGACCACCTTCGAGGACGGGGTGACCTTGACCAGTCGGCCCAGCAGCCGGTCCGCCGCAGCGTATTTCGCCTCGACCTCTTGGAAACGGTCACCGAGGCCGAGTGCGATGGCCTGCTGACGCAGATTCGACAGCTGACCGCCCGGGATTTCGTGGGTGTAGACCCGGCCGGTCGGGGCGGGCAGCCCGGATTCGAAGGGCGCGTACACCTTTCGCAGCGCCTCCCAGTACGGCTCCAGATCGCAGACGTTCTGCAGGCTGAGACCGGTGTCGAATTCGCTGTGCGCGGCGGCCGCGACGATCGCGGAAAGCGCGGGCTGGCTGGTGGTTCCGGCCATGGCGGCGCTCGCGCCGTCGACCGCGTCGGCACCGGCCTGCCACGCGGCGAGGTAGGTGGCCAGCTGACCGCCGGGGGTGTCGTGGGTGTGCACGTGCACCGGCAGGTCGAAGTTGCTGCGCAGCGCGGAGACCAGGGTCGCAGCGGCCGGAGCGCGCAGCAGGCCCGCCATATCCTTGATGGCCAGCACGTGCGCGCCCGCGTCGACGATCTGCTCGGCGAGCTTGAGGTAGTAGTCGAGGGTGTAGAGGTTTTCGTCCGGGTTGGACAGGTCGCCGGTGTAGCTCATCGCGACTTCCGCGATGGCCGTGCCGGTTTCGCGCACCGCGTCGATGGCCGGACGCATCTGGTCGACATTGTTGAGTGCGTCGAAGATGCGGAAGATGTCGATACCGGTGCTGGTGGCCTCCTGCACGAACGCGCGCGTCACCTGCTCCGGGTAGGGCGTGTAGCCGACGGTATTGCGTCCGCGCAGCAGCATCTGCAGACAGATATTCGGCACCGCCTCGCGCAGTGCGGCCAGCCGCTCCCACGGGTCCTCGAACAGGAAGCGCAGCGCCACATCATAAGTCGCGCCGCCCCATGCCTCGATCGATAGCAGTTCCGGGGTCAGGCGCGCGACATGTCGGGCGACACCGAGCAGACCATTGGTACGCACTCGAGTGGCCAGCAGCGACTGGTGTGCGTCGCGGAAGGTGGTGTCGGTGACGCCGACGGCCTTCTGCTCACGCAGCGCTTGCGCGAAACCCTCGGGACCGAGGCGCAGCAGCCGCTGACGGGAACCGTCCGGCGGCGGCACGCTCAGATCGATGGCGGGCAGCTTGTCGTGCGGATACACCGTGGTCGGACGCTCGCCGTGCGGCTTGTTGACGGTGATATCGGCCAGGTAGTTCAGGATCTTGGTGCCGCGGTCGGCCGAACCGCGCAGGGTCAGCAGCTGCGGGCGCTCATCGATGAACGAGGTGGTGACCCGGCCGGCCTTGAAGTCCGGATCGTCGAGCACCGCGAGCAGGAACCCGATATTGGTGGTGACGCCACGGATGCGGAATTCCGCGAGCGCACGACTGGCCCTGGCCACTGCGGCGTGCAGATCGCGGCCGCGGCAGGTGAGCTTGACCAGCATCGAGTCGAAGTAGGCGCCGATCTCCGCGCCCAGGTTCGCGCCGCCGTCGAGGCGGATGCCCGCGCCGCCGGGGGTGCGGTAGGCGGTGATGCGGCCGGTGTCGGGGCGGAAGCCGTTGGCCGGATCCTCGGTGGTGATCCGGCACTGCAGGGCCGCACCGCGAATGGCGACCTTGTCCTGGCTCAGACCGAGCTGTTCGAGGCTGTCCCCGGCCGCGATGCGCAGCTGGGACTGCACCAGATCGACATCGGTGATCTCCTCGGTCACCGTGTGCTCGACCTGGATGCGCGGGTTCATCTCGATGAAGACGTGGTTGCCGCGCTCGTCGAGCAGGAATTCGACGGTGCCCGCGCAGCTGTAACCGATCTGGCGAGCGAAGGCCACGGCATCGTTGCAGATGCGCATCCGCAGTGCGGGATCCAGGTTCGGGGCGGGCGCGAGCTCGATCACCTTCTGGTGGCGGCGCTGCACCGAACAGTCGCGCTCGAACAGGTGCATGACGTTGCCGTGCTGGTCGGCCAGGATCTGCACCTCGATGTGGCGCGGATTGACAACGGCCTGTTCCAGGAACACGGTCGGATCACCGAAGGCCGACTCCGCCTCGCGGGACGCGGCCTCGATCGATTCGCGCAGCTGTGCGGGATCGGCGACCCGGCGCATGCCGCGACCACCGCCGCCCGCTACGGCCTTCACGAAGATCGGATAGTCCAGCGCCTCGGATGCGGCGAGCAGTTCGTTCACATCGGCCGACGGCGCGCTGGACTTCAGCACCGGCAGACCCGCCGCCCGCGCCGCCTCGATCGCGCGGGCCTTGTTACCAGCCAGTTCGAGCACTTCGGCCGACGGACCGATGAAGGTGATGCCCTCGCGCGCACAGGCCGCCGCGAGGTCCGGGTTCTCGGACAGGAAGCCGTAACCGGGGTAAATGGCGTCGGCACCCGCGGACTTGGCCGCCTCGATGATCGCCTCTATCGACAGGTACGCCCGGACCGGGTGCCCCTCTTCGCCGATCTGGTAGGACTCCGCGGCCTTCAACCGGTGGACCGAGTTGCGGTCCTCGTAAGGGAAGACGGCGACCGTCCCGATGCCGAGTTCGTAAGCCGCGCGAAAGGCGCGGATGGCGATCTCGCCACGGTTGGCAACCAAGACTTTCGAGAACATTGAACTAAGGTACCCGCCCCGGAATCGTGGCCTGACGGGGAAGTCCCTTTCGCAGGAATCTTCACAACGGGTCCTAGCAGGCTTGCGAAGTTGTGTTCATACCTCCGACACATAACTGGGTGTTGGCTGTCGCGGCACGGAAATCGGGTGGCGCTACCGACTATGCTGGTTGACGCAGCTGGTTCGCCGTGCGTAGACGAGATGGAGCCCCGACGTCGCGTCACGGAGTCGAGTTCGCGGATCGGTGTAACCGGTGCGCGGACGAGAGGGAACCCGGTGAGAATCCGGGACTGTCCCGCAGCGGTATGCAGGAACGACCGCCGTCATCAGCACTGGGTAGTAGCGACTGCTTGCAGGTCGCTCGAAATGGTCAGCCCGGGAAGCGACGGCCAGTAGGTGAGCCCCGTACGGGGTCGGCCAGAAGGCCCGTGCCCGCAAGTCCGAAGACCTGCCAGCCGTGTCGGATACGCCGTATCCGGCGGCCACCGCCTCGTGGATTGGGCGCGCGGACCTCTGTGCGATTGTCGGGCTCCATCGGCGCGCCGGCACGTTCACTCGGTCTCCGCTAGCTCGTAGGGCAATGGTCTTCGATCTCAGCACTGGAGAAATTCGTGACTGTTACGCATAACCCGTTCACCGCGACGGTTCTCGGTCTCCCGCGGGTGGGGCCGCACCGTGAGCTCAAGCGTGCCACCGAGTCCTATTGGGCCGGGCGCATCGACGCGGAGCAACTACACGCGATCGCCCGCGACCTGCGGCTCGATCAGCTGACCGAATTACAAAGCGCCGGAATGGATTCCATCCCTATCGGCACCTTCTCCCATTACGACCAGGTGCTCGATACCGCAGTACTGCTCGGCGCGCTGCCGCCCAGAGTCGCCGGAATAGCCGATCCGCTGGATCGCTATTTCGCGGCGGCGCGCGGCACCGACACGGTCGAACCCCTGGAGATGACCAAGTGGTTCGATACCAATTACCACTATCTGGTGCCGGAAATCGGTCCGGAGACGGCGTTCTCGCTGGATCCATCGAAGGTGTTGGACGAGTTGCGGGAGGCGCTCGCGCTCGGGGTGCCCGCGCGGCCGGTAGTGGTCGGACCCATCACCTTCCTGAAGTTGGCGAAGGCGGCCGACGGTGCGGCGCTGGATCGCCTCGACGAGTTGGTACCGCTCTATCGGGAGCTGCTGCGGCTGCTTGCCGTGGCGGGCGCGGAATGGGTACAACTCGACGAGCCGATCTTGGTCACCGATCTGACCACCGACGAGGTCGAACTCGTGCGGCGGACCTACGCTGAACTGTCGGCCACGACGGATCGCCCCGCGCTGCTGGTTGCCACGTACTTCGGCAGGCCAGGTGCGGCGTTGAGCGGCTTGGCCGAGACCGAAATCGAAGGTCTCGCACTGGATTTCACGGTCGACGCCGATCCGTCCGGTGTACCGGCGCTGGCGAACAAGCTGCTGGTGGCGGGTGTGGTCGACGGTCGGAATGTCTGGCGGACCGATCTGGAAAAGGCTTTGGCGACGCTCGGCACGCTGCTGGGGTGCGCGAAATCCGTTGCGGTGTCGAGTTCCTGCTCGTTACTGCACGTGCCCTACACCTTGGCGAGCGAAACCGGCCTCGACGAGCGCCTGCGTTCCTGGTTGGCGTTCGGCGCGGAGAAGGTCGCCGAGGTGCGGTTGCTCGCGACCGGCCTGAGCGCGGGACCCGGGGCCATCGCCGACGAATTGGCCACGGTCCGTGCCGCCCTCGCCACCAGGCGCACCGATCCTCGGTTGGACAATTCGCAGGTGCGGGCGCGGCTGGCCACGCTCGGCGCGGATGCGACTCGGCGGGCACCCGCGCAACAGCGACGGGCATTGCAAGCCGAGCGGCTGCGGCTGCCATCGCTGCCGACCACGACGATCGGCTCGTATCCGCAGACCTCGGCGATCCGGCTGGCGCGTGCGGCACTGCGCAAGGGTGAGATCGACAGGTCCGAGTACGTGCGGCGGATGCGGTCCGAGATCGCGGATGTGATTGCGTTGCAAGAGCAGTTGGGCCTGGATGTACTGGTGCACGGCGAGCCGGAGCGCAATGACATGGTGCAGTACTTCGCCGAGCAGCTCGACGGATTCGCCGCCACCGACGCGGGCTGGGTGCAGTCCTACGGCACGCGTTGCGTGCGTCCGCCGATTCTGTTCGGCGATGTGGCGCGGCCCGCGCCGATGACCGTGGATTGGATCGGCTACGCGCAATCGTTGACCGATAAGCCGGTCAAGGGCATGCTGACCGGCCCGGTGACCATTCTGGCCTGGTCCTTCGTCCGCGATGACCAACCGTTGGCGGATTCGGCACGTCAAGTGGCGCTGGCGATCCGGGACGAGACGATCGATCTGCAGGCCGCGGGCATTCGGATCATCCAGGTCGACGAGCCCGCGCTGCGGGAACTGCTGCCGCTGCGCGCGGCCGATCAGGGCGATTACCTGCGGTGGTCGGTCGGCGTTTTCCGGTTGGCGACCTCCGGAGTTTCGGATGCCACGCAGATCCACACCCATCTCTGCTATTCGGAATTCGGTGAGGTCATCGATGCGATCGCCGGATTGGATGCCGATGTGACCTCGATCGAGGCGGCGCGCTCGCATATGGAGGTGCTCGACGATCTGAATGCGGCGGGCTTCGATCTCGGCGTCGGACCGGGTGTGTACGACATCCACTCACCGCGGGTGCCGACTGTGCAGGAGATCACCGCGTCCCTGCGCGCCGCGCTGAAGGCCGTTCCCGCCGAACGGCTTTGGGTCAATCCGGATTGCGGATTGAAGACACGTGGACCAGTCGAGGTCGAGGCGTCACTGCGCAATCTGGTCGCTGCTGCGGCCGCGGTGCGCTAAGCGGATGGTGCGCTCGTCCTCGCAGGCCGGGGCGAGCGCATCCGCCCGGGTTCGCGCCGTCCGGCGGACCGTTCCCAACAGTTTCTACGCCGAGAGCGACGGCGGCCGCACCGCCCTACGCGAACACCCGACCTGAGAATCGATCACATTGCCCCTCGAAGTCCGTGCAGCCCGATAGCGCGGTTTGGTCACCGCGCTATCGGGCTGCATATCAATGAGATTCGGTCCCAGGAAAAGGCCGTAGCCGACGGCGCGGCGTGTACCTCTCACAACTCTCGCCGTTGCGGACCATCGGCCGCAGGCGCGACCGCGCGCTCAGTCCCCGCCGCCAGGCCGTATGACATTCCGAGCAACGATCCATGCGTAACCCCTCCTCATACGTCGCCATCAGATATCACCCCTGATGTCCTACTTCGACGCATGGCAGACCGATTCGGTTCCGCCGATTCCCGCGACTATTCGGCCGCGGGCTCGGTTCCGAATGCGCGATTGATGGCGGCCATATCGAAGTAGTCGCGCCAAGCGGTGATGGCGCCGTCGGTGACCTCGAAGACGCCCACTACCGGCAGCGGTGTGTCTTTGCCCAGGCCGCGCAGGATATCGGTGCGCTCGTTCATGACAATATTCCCGGCGGCGACCTGGTGGTGCACGTCGAATTCGATGGATTCGAAGGTGCTGAGGAAACCGGCGATGAAATCGCGGATGGCAGCGCGACCCTTGATGGGTTCCATCGGAATGTTGTGGTAGACGGCGTCTTCGGCGAAGAAGGCGCTGATCCGGTCCGGGTCGGGATCGGCCCAGCTGCGGCACATTGCGGTGACGATTTCGTCGGGGCTCGACATTCGGTTCGCTCGCTTCCTTGCGCCGATACGATCGGCACATCGGTCGTTCGATCGCCCCGATTACACCAAACAATTGCTTGGTTGCGCCAGGATCAGCCCGTGACCAGCAGTTCGCGCTGCGGCACCCAGGCCAGCGGCCCTACTTCGCACGCTACGCAGGATTCACCTTCGGCAAAATCCCCTTGCAACAGCAGATTTCTGCGAGCGAGAATCCTCCATTTTGCGATGATTGCGAATTCCGAGGGCTACCATCTTGCGGTGCGCAAGATGTACGCGGGCGCCCGACTGAGACGGTTGCGCGAGGAACGGCGGATGACCCAGGCGGCACTGGCGAAATCCCTGGATCTATCGCCCAGCTACCTGAACCAGCTCGAGCGCGACCAGCGACCGCTTACCATTCCGGTGCTGCTGAAGCTCAACTCCACCTTCGACCTCGACGTGCAATTCTTCGCGGCCGACTCCGATGCCCGGCTGGTCTCGGATCTGCACGAGGTCCTCGTCGACGCGGCGGGCGGTGACAGTGCGCCACTGACCGAGGTGGAGGAACTGGCGACGCGACTGCCGGAGGTCTCCCGAATCGTCGTCGCGATGCATCGACGATTACGCGCGGCGACAGATCAACTCGATCTGCTCTCCGCAAGGGTGGCCGCGCCCACGGGCGCACCCGGCGTGCCCATGCCGTATGAGGACGTGCGGGACTTCTTCTACGACCATCACAATCACATCGCGCAGCTCGATCATGCGGCCGAACAGCTCTTCGAGGAGTGCGGTCTGAGCATCGGATCCCTCGATCGACAACTCGCCAGGGTGGCCGAGGAGCGCGCCGGGGTCACCGTGCTGGTCCGCGGTGACGGCGCGGATCCGTCCATCCCGAAACGGCAGTACGATCCGGACAGCCGCACGCTGACGCTGGCGCGGCGGCTGCGTCCTGGGCAGCGCGCATTTCAAATCGCCACTACCCTCGGTTTTCTGCTGTACGGCAAGGATTTGGATGCCGTGCTCGCCGAAACCCCGTCGCTCACCGGCGAATCCAGGACGTTGGCGCGCATCGGGTTGGCGAATTACTTCGCGGGCGCGTTAGTGCTGCCTTATGGCCGCTTTCTGCGGTCGGCCGAGGAATTGCGCTATGATATCGATCTGCTCGGTCTGCGTTTCGAGGTCGGCTTCGAGACCATCTGCCACCGGTTGAGCACCCTGCAGCGGCACGGGCAGCGCGGCGTTCCGTTCTTCCTGGTCCGCACCGACCGGGCGGGCAATATTTCGAAACGCCAGTCCGCCACGGCATTCCACTTCTCCCGGGTCGGCGGCAGCTGCCCGCTGTGGGTGGTGCACCAGGCCTTCGCCAATCCGGGTCGGATTTTGACCCAGATGGCGGCGATGCCCGATGGTCGCCGCTACCTCTGGATCGCCCGCACCGCGCTCGCGGGACCCCACGGATTCAGCACGGCGACAAAGGATTTCGCGATCGGCCTGGGTTGCGATATCGAATACGCCGACCGGCTGGTGTATTCGAACGGCCTACACCTCGGCAGTCCGGCCGCAGCGGTGCCGATCGGCGCGGGCTGCAAGGTCTGCGAGCGCCCCTCCTGCCCGCAGCGTGCCTTCCCCCAGATCGGCAGCCCCCTCGCGGTCACCGAGCACATCAGCACGGATCTGCCCTACCCCCGAGCCCTGCGCTAGCTCTGGACAATTGATCACCATGCGCTGGTGCAGGCAGACGTCGAGAAGGACTCTCCACCAGCGCATTCTCGATCAGGACTTCGCGAGGTATTCGAGGCGTTCGGCGTCTACGGCTGCGTGCATCATGGTGGCCAGGGCTGGGTGGTGGTGTAGGCCTGGGTCGGATTCGACTAGTTGGCGGGCGAGGTCTTGGGCGGCGGTGATGACCTCGAGGTCGTCGAGGAGGGAGAGCAGGCGCAGGGAACGGGCGGTGCCGGATTGGGCGGCGCCGAGAACGTCGCCTTCGCGGCGTTGGCGCAGGTCGAGGACGGCGAGTTCGAAGCCGTCGGTGGTGGCGGCGACGGCGTCGAGCCGGGCCATGGCGGTGCCGGTGGGGCCCGCGTCGGTGATGAGCAGGCACAGGCCGGGGTGCTCGCCGCGGCCGATGCGGCCGCGCAACTGATGCAGCTGGCTGACACCGAAGCGGTCCGCGTCCACGATGACCATGACGGTCGCATTCGGCACGTCGACGCCGACCTCCACGACCGTGGTGCAGACGAGCACATCGATGTCGCCATCGTTGAATGCGCGCATCACCTGGTCTTTTTCATCGGTCGGGAGCCTACCGTGCAGCAGGCCGACGCGGACGCTCGCGAGCGGACCGGCGCGCAGCATGTCGAAGACCTCGAGCGCCGCGGCCGTGGTCGGGCCCTCCTTCTCCTCTGCCTTCTTTCCGTTGCGGCCCTTGCCGTTCTCCTCGTCGTCGCCGATGCGCGAGCACACCACATAGGCCTGTCGACCGGCGCCGACCTCCTCGAGAATGCGCTCCCAGGCACGGTCGACCCAGTTCGGATGCTGTTTGCGCGGCACCACCTTCGACACGATCGGCGATCGACCGCGGGGCAGCTGGGTGAGGGTCGAGGTCTCCAGATCACCGAGAGTAGTCATGGCGATGGTGCGGGGGATCGGGGTCGCGGTCATGACCAGCAGATGCGGGCTGGTGCCGGATTTCGCCTTGGCGCGCAACGCATCCCGCTGTTCGACACCGAACCGATGTTGTTCGTCGACGATTACCATGCCGAGATCGAAGAACTCCACCGCGTCCTGGATGAGCGCGTGTGTACCGATCACAATGCCCGCCTCGCCGGTCACCGCATCGAGTAGCGCGGCCTTCTTCGCCGACGCCGACATCGAGCCGGTCACCAGCACAACCTTGGTCGCGTTGTCGGCGGCGCCGAGTTCACCGGCGGTGCCGAGATCGCCGAGCATCGTACGCAGTGACCGATAGTGTTGGGCGGCAAGGACTTCCGTTGGGGCGAGCAGCGCGCACTGCTGACCGGCGTCGACCACCTGCAGCATGGCATGCAGTGCGACGATGGTCTTGCCCGAACCCACCTCACCTTGCAGTAGCCGGTGCATCGGGTGGCTGCGCGCGAGATCGTCGGAGATCTCCGCGATCACCTGCTGCTGCCCCTCGGTCAGTTCGAAGGGCAGGCGGGTGTCGAAAGCCGCTGCGATACCGTCGGATCGAGGCGGACACGGCCGGGCCGCTCGCGCCTGCGCATCGTGTCGTCGCTCGGCGAGGACCAGTTGCAGGGCGAGCGCCTCGTCGAAACGCAAACGCTCCCTGGCCTGTTCGATATCGGACTTGCGTTCGGGCAGGTGGATCAGGCGCAGTGCGTCGGAGATCTTCATCAGCGCGCGGTCGTCGCGCAGCCCGCTCGGCAGCGGATCGTCGATCGGGTCGAGCTGGTCGAGTACCTGCCGGACGCAAGCGAGTAGATCCCAGCTCTGCACTTTCGCGGTCGCCGGGTATACCGGGATGTATTCCCGTTCGAAGAACGAAACATCCACTCCCCCCTTATCTTTCGCGCTCTGCGCCAGTCCGCGCAAGGCGCCCCCGCCGCGCACCGAGGTGAGGTTCTCGATCGAATCCTCTTCCTTCTCGGGCAGGATCAGATAGTCGGGATGTGAAAGGTTCCAGCGGTCCGGGCGCCACCAGTGCACGGTGCCCGACATCATGGCCCGGACTCCTTCGCGGACAAGGTAACTCACCTTGTCTCCGTTGAAGAAGGTGATATCTATCGGTGCGACCGATCCGGTGTCGAGGGCCACCTTGAGCAGTCGCCCCCTGCGGTTCTTCATCGGGCGCAGTTCGGTTTTCGTCACCCGACCGATGACGGTGATGTGCGCGCCCTCTTCCGGCTGCTCCTGAGTGAGCGGCTGGCCTTGGGTGGCATAGCGTAATGGGTAGTGCCGCAACAGATCCTCGACGGTGTGCATGTCGAAGGCATCGGCGAGCGGCTCGGCCGCCTTCACGCCTAGCAGGTGGTCCAGCCGATCGCTGAGTGTCGCCATATCCCTATTCCACCCCTATCTGCACCAGATCCGCTTGCTGCCCACCGGAATACACACTCACCTCGACGCCGGGGAAGCCGTTCGCGATATGCGTGGCCAGTTCGTCCGCGAGTTCGTCGGGGGCCGCCGCGCCCATGAGCAAAGTGACCAGCTCACCGCCGAACGCGAGCATCCGGTCGAGCAGGGTCCGGCCCGCGGTCGGCACATCTCGGTCGATCACCACAACATCGTGACCGACCAGCCCCAGCCCATCACCGGCCTCGCAGGTGCCGACCATGGTGAGCGCCCGTTCTGTCGCGGCACGCAATGATCCCCAGCGGGTCGCGGCGGCCGCTTCCGACATGGCGAACGCATCGTCCACCGCGATCCGGCCGCAATCGTGCACCGCCAGCGCCGCCAACCCCTGCACCATCGACCCGCTCGGCAACAACAAGACGTCCCGATGCGCGTCACGCGCCGCAACACCGACCGCAACCAACTCGTGCGCGGGCAGCGCACCATTCGGCAGCACCAACACCTCCCGATTCGGCAGCCGCCGAATTGCCGAAAGCAGCGCCGCACTGGTCACCGCGCCGTCACCGCCGAGCACCACCGCACCCCCGGCCTCGAACAGCGCCGCCGCACCATCCCCCGATGCCACAGCCAGAACGGCGCGGTCTGCGGGACCGTCGTGATCGGGACCGATGGGCGCGGTTGCGCCGGATCCGATGGTCGTGTCGGAAGCTTCAGCACGCGCGGGCGCATCGGTGCATCCAACCCCTCCAGGTTGCCCGGGGTCATCAGCCTGACCCGCGCCATCGGCCGCGGTACCATCACGGCGGCCAGCAGCAGTACGCGCCGTCGCGTCAGTACGTCCCGGCGGCACGACGGCATCAGCGCCACCCACAACGTCGGCGGCGACCCCATCAGCGCGACCAGCAGCATGCGTGCTCACGTCAGTGCGCCCCGGCGGCACGACGGCATCAGCGCCACCCGCAACATCGGCGGCGACCCCCTCAGCGCCACCAGCAACACTCGTACTCACATCAATACGTCCCGGCCGCCCGACGGCATCAGCGCCACCCGCAACGCCAGCGACGACCCCCTCAGCGCCACCAGCAACACTCGTACTCACATCAGTACGTCCCGGCCGCACGACGGCATCGGTGCCACCCACAACGTCGGCAGCGACCCCATCAGGGCGGCCAGCGACAGTACGCCCAGGCTGCACGACGGCATCAGCACCGCCCACAGCGCCAGCGGCAAACCCATCAGCGCGACCAGCAACGTCGGCGGCCGGGGCTGGATCGCGGTGCCCAGCATCAGTAGGTACGGGTGCGATCGTGCGCCCGGCGCCACCAGGCTGCCCTGCGGTACCAGTGCGATCGGGAACATCGGCGGGAGCTGCGTCACGGTGCCCGACGACCTCAGCGCGGTGGGCAAAGTCGGCGAGCGGGAATTTGCCCGAGTGCGCGGCCGCGTCGTAGTGCGCGGGTGTTGGGCGAGCGGTGATGGTGAAGCTTTCGATGCGGATGGCGCTGAGGGTGCCGGTTGCTATGCCTACCTCGACGGCGGCGCCCGCGTCGGCGCAGTGGACGTGCGCGGACCAGGAGCCCGCGCCGTCGCCGACGACCACCACCGAGTCGCCGAGGTCCGCGAGGCGATCTCGGAGGCGTGCGATTCGTCGGTCGTCGGTGTCGGAGAGGAGGTACATCACCTCGAAGTGGGGTTCGGCACTGTTCAGAGGTTCGGCACAGGTGCCGCGCGGTTCGGCGTCGGTTCGCGGCGCGGAATCGGTATGCGCAGGGACGGTGGCGCGATCGACACTTGCCTCGAATGCGAATTCGCCGCGCGCGTACGCCGGTCGATCGGGCGTCCGGCCGAGGGTGACCGCGACCAGACTGTCGAGCAACACGACCAACCCGCGCGCCCCCGCATCGACCACCCCCGCCTCGCGCAGCACGCCGAGTTGGGTGGGCGTATCGCCGAGCGCCTCGGCAGCGCCGTCGGCCGCCGCCACCGCCACGTCGGCCAGGGTTGATTCCGGAGATGCCGCCGCACATTCGGCTGCCCGCTCCAGGACGGTCAGGATGGTCCCCTCGACCGGCACACTCAGCGATTCCCGAACCAGCGCCGATGCCGTGGCCAGCGCGTCACGCAACGTCTGCGCCGTCAACGGCCCCCCGCGCGCCGCCTCGGCAATCCCCCGCAACACCTGCGACAAGATGATCCCGGAATTTCCACGCGCCCCGAGTGTGGCCCCGCGCGCCATCGCCGCGGCCACATCGTGCGTCGAGAACGCGCCCGGTTCGAGATACCCGTCCGCGGTTCCACCCGACTGCGCTGCGCTGAGGCCATTCCGCGAGCTGCCCCGCCCGGCAAGATCAGGCGGGTTGGGGCGATCAATGCCGCGGCGGGCGATAACTCGATCCGTGAACTCCCCGGGCGACTCCGCCGCGGATTGCGACACTGCGACGCCGCCGTCCGCTCCGGCGCCCGATATCGCCCCATTCCCGACCGCCTCGGCATCGGACTCCTCGACACCGCCGACCGCCCCAGCATTCACTGCACAACCGGCGAAACCATCCGATTGCTCGGCCCCGCGCGCCGAGATCACCGCAGCATCCGCGGCCTGCATTGCCGCTCGCATGGTGGCGAGCATGTTCGTACCCGTGTCGGCGTCGGCGATGGGGAAGACGTTGAGGGCGTTGATCTCCTCGCGACGCTGCTGCAGACCTTCTAGGCAGATGCGCCCCCAGCCCAGCAGGGCCGTGCCGTTCAGTTCATTCGGACCGGCAACGGCAGGCAGACCCGCGTCAGGGCCGTCGCCCTTCATGTCCCGCACTCCGGGCACCGCCACCTCTCTCTGCGATCGTTCACACCGCCGTGCCACCCGCACCCAAGCGACTGCTGGCAGATCGCTCGAAAGGTTCTGCCACCGTTGGCCAGGTTAGCTGGCGATACCGACAGTCGATCGGCGACACCGATCCACTACCATCGGGTGTGCCCACGGGTCGTCGGTTCATGACCCGGTTTGGTGGATCAGGGCGCCGCCAGCTACCCTTGCAGGGTTGCCTAGCGCGGCCGAGAGAGTTCGCGCTGGCCGACGTGAGTCGGCAGGGCATTAAGACATTGTTTCCGGACAGGCTGCCGACGTGCGGCGGTCCCCACATGACATGAAGGAGTTCGCGACTATGGCTGCCGTCTGCGACGTCTGCGCCAAGGGCCCCGGCTTCGGGAAGTCGGTCTCGCACTCGCACCGGCGTACCAACCGTCGTTGGAATCCGAACATCCAGACCGTGCGCGCACAGGTCGCGCCGGGCAACACCCGCCGCATGAACGTGTGCACCTCCTGCCTGAAGGCGGGCAAGGTCGTTCGCGGCTGATTTCCCAGAGACCGACGTACGCCCCGACACCACCCCGTGCTCGGGGCGTAGTCATCTGCGGACCCTGGTCATCGCCGACCGCCCTCGGCAACGATGGTCTCCATGACCCAGCCCGCCTGGCGCATAGCCCCACTCACCACCGAATACGTTCACGGCCTCGCCGAATGCCATATCGCCTGCTGGCGTGAGGCCTATCGCGGTCTGGTCCCCGACCACATCCTGGATGCGTTCGAGGTCGACCGCCGCGCCGAGCAGTGGGAACGCATCCGGGTCCGCAACCCGGGCAGCGCCTACGTCGCCCTCATCGACGACGAGGTGATCGGCTTCTCGTGTGCGAGCGCGTCACGCGACGAATCACCGGTCACCCCAACCGAACTCAATGCCCTCTACGTCCGCGCCGCTTGGTACGGCACTGGCGTCGCTCACGACCTCGTTCGCGCCGCCGTCGCACCCGACATTCCGTGCTCTCTCTGGGTCTTCGAGAAGAACCCGCGCGCGCAGGCCTTTTACCGCAAACACGGCTTCGAACTCGACGGCACCAGCCGCATCGAGGCCTTCACCCCCGCCATCGAACTCCGCATGGTCCGCCGCTGACCGGAGGGCGGCTCGGGGCGGGGAGATAATGTGCTGGTCATGACTTCCACGCAGACCGAGTACATCACCGTCGTCGACGGCGTACTACAGATCACCATCTCGACCGCCGCGAATGGCACTTCCCTGGACTTCGCGGGCATCAACGCGGGCACCGAGGCATTGCGATCGGCCGACCGCGAGATCGGGGCCGTCCTGCTGACGGGCGCCGGACCCAACTTCTCCGCGGGTGGCAATGTGCGCGGTTTCGCGGCGGCCGAGGATCGGGCCGGTCATATCTACGGCCTCGCGACGGATCTGCACGATTTCGTGCGCGCGCTCGACGAGACCATCGTGCCCGTCGTCGCCGGGGTGCAGGGGTGGGCGGCCGGAGCCGGGATGAGCCTGGTGTGCGCGGCGGACATCGCGATCGGCGGCCCGAGCACCAAGCTGCGCCCGGCGTATCCGGGCATCGCGTTGAGCCCGGACGGCGGCATGTCGTGGACGCTACCGCGGATCGTCGGCGCCGGCCGCGCCCGCGAAATCTTGCTCACCGATGCGATTCTCGACGCCGAAACGGCGGTTCAGCTCGGCATCCTGAGTCGGCTCGTCGATGACGAGCAGGTGCGGGCCGAGGCACTCGAGGTGGCCCGAACCCTCGCCAGCGGACCGCGATCCGCCTACGCGAGCATCAAATCGCTACTGGCACGGTCGAATTCGTCGACGCTGAGCGATCAGCTCGACTACGAGCGCGATGCCATCAGCGTCGCGGCGAACAGCCCGGCCGGACGCGAGGGCGTGGATGCCTTCGTCGAGAAGCGCAAGCCCGACTACCGGAACCGGTAGCTAACCGCGCGCCTGGAGCACGAATTTCGCGACCGCGTCGGTGAACGAATCGTTGTCGTCACCGGCCGCGGTATGCGCCGCGCCGCCGATCTCGACCAACTGCGCATGCGGCACCAGTGCCTGGAATTCCGCGGCACCTTCCGGCGTCACCACGTCGGACTGCATGCCGCGCACCAGCAGTACGGGAATGGTGAGGGCGCGCGCGACGGCTTCCAGCCGCGGCACCATTTCGCTCGCATCCTCGACGCGGTCACCGAGCATATTCGGATCCCAATGCCAGTACCATCGGCCGTCGCGCCGGCGCAGATTGCGCAGCAGGCCGTCGGTGTTCTTGGGCCGTGGCCGATGCGGCATATATTCCGCGACGGCGTCGGCGGCCTGCTCGAGGTTGTCGAAGCCGTCGCGATGTTTGCCGAGGAAGTCGATCACCCGCGCGACACCGGCGGGTTCGGGGCGGGTGACGATATCGACGAGCACCAGTGCGGTGATTGCCGCGCCGCCCGGATCCGCGGTGGTGAGCAGGCCGGTGATCCCGCCCATGCTCGCACCGACCACGACCGCTGGGGCCGCCAGCTGTTCGAGGACCGCGACCAGGTCAGCGACCATCGTGGCGCGCCGGTAATCGGCGTTCGGAGACCATTCGCTGTCGCCGTGGCCGCGCGCGTCCAGCGTGACGACCCGCATCCCGGCGGCGGCCAGCTTCGCACCGGTCTGCTTCCACGAGTGTCTGGTCTGACCACCACCGTGCAGAAACAGGACGAGCGGGCCGTCCGCCGGGCCGAACTGGTCAGCGGCCAGCTCGATCCCATCCGAACCGCGCAGCCGCAGCCGGATCGGATCGAGAAGGTTGTTCGCATTACTCACGATCCGAGGATCGCACAGTTACCTCTGGGGCTCATGCGTGCCCCGGTCAATGGAACCTCAGCAGTCCCACTTGCCCTGCGCACTGACGGTGTTCTGCAGCAGGCACGCGACCTTGGCATTCACCGAGGACGAGATGGTCGAGGAGCCATTGGAGGTGAATTCCTCGCCGACCGGAGCGGCGGTCTTCGGCGCGGAGGTCTCCGTGGCGGGCTCGAGCGGCAACCCGGCCGCATTCGCCGCCGCACTGCCGCCGGCCAGGGCCGCGCACAGGGCCAGCGTGGCTGTGGTGCCGCGCAGTGCGCCGCGAACGGTCTTGTTCTGCATGTAATTGCGCTCCTCTACTGTGTTTTACCTCGACGCCCGGGATCTAGGGCAGGCGCCAGTCAACAGGCTCGGCACCCAATTCGTCGAGTAGTTCATTCACTCGTGAGAAGGGTCGCGAACCAAAAAAGCCGCGCGAGGCCGACAGTGGTGACGGGTGCACGGATTCGATATAGGGCACCTCGGCCGCGGTCAGCTGCGGTTTCAGTGTCTGTGCGTCACGACCCCACAGGATCGCGACCAGCGGTTCGTCCCTGGCCACCAGCGCGCGAATCGCCTGATCGGTCACCGCTTCCCAGCCCTTGCCGCGGTGCGAGGCCGGCTTTCCCGGCGAAACCGTCAGGACTCGGTTCAGCAGCAATACGCCCTGATTCGACCACGGGCTCAGGTCGCCGTTGGACGGTGTCTCGTGGCCGAGGTCTTTGCTGTATTCGGCGAAGATATTGGCGAGGCTGCGCGGCACCGGCGAAACATCCGGGGCGACAGAGAAACTCAGGCCCATCGGATGTCCGGGCGTCGGATACGGATCCTGGCCGACGACGAGCACGCGCACCGCATCGAACGGACGCTGGAAAGCGCGCAGCACATTCTCACCGGCAGGTAGATAACCGCGGCCCGCCGCATTCTCCGCGCGCAGGAATTCGCCCATCGCCGAGATCTGTTCGGCAACCGGCTCGAGAGCCTTCGCCCAACCCGGATCCATGATTTCCGTCAGTGGTTTCGCGCCCATGACCGCACAACCTATCGTGGCTCCGGCTCGGATGCCGAGTCCACCCCGCTGAACGATTCCCAGCCCCCACTGCCCGGATGCCGCACGCCGTCGACGGTGATGCCGTGACCTGCCAGCACCCGTCCGATCGGCACCCATCCGGGCGGCAGCTCACGGTGCGCGGGCCAGGTTCCGGCGAATGCGTGATCCTCGCCGCCGGTCAGAATCCATTGCGCCGCATCGGCATCCAGACGCCGCGCGATGGTCGCCAGAGCGGGATCGCGCAATGTCTTCGAGTGGACATCGATGGCGACGCCGGACGCCTCGGCGATATGCCCCAGATCCGCGAGCAATCCGTCCGAGATGTCGGTGAGCGCGGTGGGTATCGCGGGCCATTCGGTGGGAGACCCGATGACGCCTTCCGATTCGAACTCCGTCGCGTTCTGATCCGACACCCCGATGTGCTCCGAACCGAGCACGCCTTCCGCGGGGGACGCCCCCGAGTTGTCCACTTCGGCAGCGGAATCGGCGACAACAGCGAGCACAGCCGAATAGGGCGGCCGTGGGACCCGATGGGCCGCAAGCACTTCGGCGAATAGTTCGTCTGCCGGATCGAATCCGGCGGTCAGCACCGCCAACCCGGCTGCGGACCAGCCGAGGCGACCGACCACGGCGACCGTATCCCCCACGCGTGCACCGGCTCTGGTGATCGGCGCGCGGCCGTCCAGATCACCGAAAGCGGTGACCGAGATGACCAGCTGCGGGCTGCGCACCACATCGCCGCCCGCGATGGAACCGCCCGCGCGACGCGCCTCGGCCCACATCCCGTCGGTGAGCCCGTCCACCAGCTCGAGCGGCGTATCGGCCGGGCAACCGAACGCCACCACGAATGCGGTCGGCACGGCACCCATCGCGACCACGTCGGCGGCATTCTGCGCGATGGCCTTGCGCCCGATATCGCGCGGATCGGACCAGTCGAGCCGGAAATGTCGATCCTGGATCAGCATGTCGGTGGTGACCACGAAACGGCCGTCCGGCGCTGCTACCAGGGCGGCGTCGTCACCGGGGCCGAGCAGCACGCCGGGCGCCTGCGTCCGCCCCGAGTTGATCCGCTCGATCAGCGCGAACTCCCCCAGCTCACGCACTGTGCTCGGCCGTGTGCTGTCGCTGATGACCTGGTCCCTTCCCGGCGTCGTGCTGGCTGAAATCGCCCCGAGGGTACCCTTTCCAAGGCAATCGAGTACGACCAGGCCGGTGCGCGGCATCCATCCCCAGGTGACCGGGCCCGCCGGCGCGAACAGGAAGGGACCGGTGAGCATGGCTGCGGGATCGTCGGACCGCGATTCGTCGGCGGCGGAGTCGTCATCCGAGGCCGAGCTGTCGAAAGGGACGGCCGATTCGCCCGCGGACAGCGCTGCGGCAGAACCCACGCCCACCGTCGATCACACCGGAGCCGACAGCCCTTCTCCAGCGGCCGACGCCGAGCCCGAACCAGCCTCCGCCAGTGCCGACGATGCCGAGCCCGCACCAGCCTCGACCGGTGCCGCCGAAGCCAAGGCCGCTGGCTCCCCAACAGCTTCAAACGGTTCCGCCGACACCGGACCCACGGACCCCGTAGCAGCCCCAACCGTTACCGACGACGCTGAGCCCGCCACAGCTTCAACCGATGCCGCTAACGCCGAGCCCGCCGACACCGCACCAGCCGCGACCGATGCCGCCGACACCGAACCCGCGGTCGCCGATGCCGCCGACACCGAACCCGCGGTCGCCGATGCCGCCGACACCGAACTCGCGGCGTCCGACAGCACCGAATCCGCCGACGAGCCCGCCACCGAATCCAGCGGATACCCGCCCGCGCTGATCGCGACAGCGGTCGCACTCCCGGTCGTGCTGGTAGTCGCCGTTCTGGTCGCCGCGGTCCTCGCGCTACGCGCACCGACCGAACGCGAACCGCTGGTTCTCGGTCCGGTTCCCGCACCCGCAGCAGATGGTCCGGCGTGCGCCGCGCTGCTGCCCGCATTGCCGGTCGATCTCGGCGAATACTCCAAATCCACGCTGGTGGAGCCGGCTCCTCCAGCGACTCGCGCCTGGCAGCGCAAGGACGGCGGCGACGCGATCGTGCTGCGCTGCGGTTTGGAACGACCGTTGGAGTTCAACCGCGCCTCGCCGCTACAGATCGTCGATGGCGTGCAGTGGTTCGAGGTCCGCGATGCGGCCGCCAAGGCGAGCACCTGGTTCGCCGTCGACCGCCCGACCTATATCGCGCTGACCGTCCCCGACGGCTCCGGACCCACTCCGCTGCAAGGAGTTTCGGACGCGATTACCGCCAACATACCGGCTCAGCCGATCGATCCCGGCCCGCTGCCGAACTGACGTCGCACCCCGCGTCGTATCGCCACACCAGCTCTACTCGAGACACCGAATGAGCGGCCCTGGCCAAAAGAGGGTCGCTCACCGCAATCCGGTACCACGTGCGAGCGCCGTTTCGATCAGTGTGGAAACCAGTGCCCGGTAGTCGATTCCGGTCGCCTCCCACATCCGCGGATACATGGAGATCGAGGTGAAGCCGGGCATCGTATTGATCTCATTGATCACCGGCCCCTCCGTCGTGACGAAGAAGTCCACCCGCGCCAACCCTTGGCAGTCGAGCGCTTTGAACGCCCGCACCGCGAGTTCCCTGACGCTGTCGGACACTTCGTCGTCCAGTTTCGCCGGAACATCGAATTCGCAGACATCGTCGAGGTATTTGGTGTGGAAGTCGTAGAACTCCGGCGCCGCGGCATCGGCATCCGGCATCCGAATCTCGGCGACCACACTGGCCTCGACCCGCCCGTCCGGAAATTCCAGCACGCCACATTCGACTTCGCGTCCGACAATGCCCGCTTCCACGATCACCTTCGGATCGTGTTCGCGCGCCGTCGCGATCGCCGCGTCCAACTCGCTCCAGTCGGTGACCTTGGTGATGCCGATCGAGGAGCCACCGCGTGCCGGTTTGACGAACACCGGCAGGCCCAGCAGCGCACGATCGTCCGCAGCGAGTGTGTCGGTCCCGCGCCGCAGCACCAGCTGCCGCCCGATCGGTAGCCCCTCCGCGGCGAGCAGCTTCTTGGTGAATTCCTTATCCATGCCAGCGGCGCTGGCCAGTACCCCCGGCCCGACATACGGCACCCCGGCCAATTCGAGCATGCCCTGCAGCGTGCCGTCCTCACCGAACGGACCATGCAGAATCGGGAACACCACATCCACCGAACCGAGTGCCGCAGTCGGATCGTCGAGCGCGACCAACGAGCCGGACCGACTCGGATCGGCGGCCAACGTGAGCGCGGTGCCGCTGCTGTCCACAGCGGGCAGCCCATTTTCCTTGAATCCGAGCGAGGCCACCTCGGAACCGCCGAGCACCCAGGCGCCGTCGAGGGTGATGCCGATGGACACTGCCTCGTACTTTTCCGGATCGAGGTTGCGCAGCACGCTGCCGGCCGACACACACGAGACGGCGTGCTCGTTACTGCGCCCGCCGAACACCACAGCAACCCTGATCCGGTTCGTCATGCACGGAACCGTACCCGTTATGGGTGCTGAACCAACCTCGTGCCCGTGCGGGTATAGCGTTCGCCCCTATTCCGGTTTGATCCGCCGACCCAGCAGATTGTCGACCGCCTCGCGCACCGAAACGCCCTCATGACATACCTGGTGCACCCCCGTGGTCAGCGGCATCTCGACATTGTGCGCCGCGGCCAGCGCCCGCACCGATGTGCACGACTTCACACCCTCGGCGACCTGACCATGGGTGGCCTCCTGGGCCGCCTCCATGGACCCGCCCGCCCCGAGCACATGCCCGAACGACCGATTGCGCGACAGCGGCGAGGTACAGGTGGCGACCAGATCGCCGACGCCGGCCAGTCCGGCCAAGGTGACCGGCTCCGCGCCGAGTGCGACCCCGAGCCGGATGATCTCGGCCAGCCCGCGGGTGATCAGGCTGGCAATCGAGTTGTCGCCCAATCCCATTCCCGACGCGATGCCGCAAGCGAGCGCGATGACGTTCTTGCAGGCGCCACCGATCTCGCAGCCGATCACATCGGTATTGGTGTAGGGCCGGAAGTAGCCGTTGGCGCAGGCCCGCTGCAGTGCGACGGCCCGCGCCGCATCGGTGCAGGCGATCACGGTGGCCGCGGGTTGCTCGGCGGCGATCTCCTTGGCCAGATTCGGACCGGACAGCACCGCGATCCGGCTCTCGTCGGCACCGGTGACTTCACCGATGACCTGACTCATCCGCAGCAGCGTGCCGGTCTCGATACCCTTGGCCAGGCTCAGCAGCGCGGCATCCGGCCCGATCGAGTCCCGCCACGTCTCGAGATTCGCGCGCAGGGATTGGGACGGAACCGCGAGCACCACGATGTCGGCGTCTTCGAGCGCCTCGGCGTGGTCGTGGGTGGCCCGCACGCTGGGTAGTTGCACATCGGGCAGATAGAACGGATTGCGATGTTCCGTGGCCAGGGCCTTGGCCACCTCGGGCCGCCTGGCCCAGATCGTGACGTCGGTTCCCGCGTCCGCCAACACCTTCGCGAACGCGGTCCCCCACGATCCCGCGCCCAGCACTGCCGCCCTCGTCATCTGCCCAATATGCCACGGAACCACTCATGGAAGGATTAGCAGCATGCGTCCGCATGCGTTGCACGCCGTGATCGCGGTGAAGAGCCTCGATCGGGCCAAGAGCCGTCTGGCCGATCGGTTGCGCCCGGAACACCGGGCCCGGCTGGTGCTTGCCATGCTCGCCGACACCGTGTCCGCCGCTGTCGCGGTTCCGCGGATCGCATCGGTCACCGTGGTGACCCCGGATCCGATCGTCACCGACGTGGCGCGCACGCTCGGCGCGGTCGTACATCCCGAACCCCGCCGCGAGGTGATCGACGCGACCGATCCGGACGGCCTGAACACCGCGCTCACCGACGCGGCCACCGCATTGCGACACCGGCACGGTCCGGTCGAGCTGCTGGCTCTGCAGGCGGATCTGCCCGCCTTGCGCCCCGACGAACTCTCGGACATGCTGAGCACCGCGCCGGTCGGAGTACGCTCGGTCATCGTCGACCACGCCGGCAGCGGCACGTCCGCGTTATTGGTCCGCGATACTGTTGCCCTGCTGGATCCGCGCTTCGGTCCGGGCTCGGCGCGTCGACACATCGACGCGGGTGCGGTCGACCTGCACGGTGACTGGCCCGGATTGCGGCTCGACGTCGATACCGCCGACGATCTGGACCGCGCCGTCGAACTCGGCGCGGGCGATTCGACACGTGCTGTCCTGCACGACATCGGTTGGCCGATTCGGGTTCACGAGCGGGTACGCCGGGTGTGCTAGCCGGTCGCCACATTCGGCGTGATACGCATGGCAATGATGGCGTCGGGCTGCACACGGCTCGGTTTGTAGGGGATGATCGTTGGCGTGAGTGAGCGAAGCAAGCTATTCCGGAACCAGCGTGCGTCGCGCATGTCGGTGCAGCGTGCCAGCGAGGCGCGGGCATGAGCGATATCGAAACCGTCAAACAACAGGTGCTGCCGACCGCACTGCCCGCCGCGACACCACCTGTCGAGGATGGCGGCCCGCAACGGTTGCCACGTGATCGCTACCTGAACCGCGAACTCAGTTGGCTCGACTTCAACACCCGAGTTCTCGCACTTGCTGAGGACGCATCGCTGCCATTGTTGGAGCGCGCGAAGTTCCTCGCGATCTTCGCCTCCAATCTGGACGAGTTCTATATGGTCCGCGTCGCCGGCCTCAAACGCCGTGCGGAGACCGGACTTTCGGTGCGTTCGGCCGACGGCCGTTCGCCCACCGAACAATTGGAGCTGATCGCGGCGCGCGCCCAGGAGATCGCCGACCGGCACGCCCGCGTCTTCCTCGACTCGGTACTGCCCGCGCTGACCGCCGAGGGCATTGCCGTCATCGTCTGGTCCGATCTGGATAACGATGAGCGCCAACGCCTCTCGGGCTACTTCCAGGATCAGGTTTTTCCGGTACTTACCCCGCTCGCGGTGGATCCGGCGCACCCGTTCCCTTACATCAGCGGCCTGAGTCTCAACCTCGCGGTGACAGTGAAGGATGCCTCCACCGGCGGCGAACACTTCGCCCGCGTCAAGGTGCCCGACAACGTCGATCGCTTCGTTCGGGTGCGGCGCACCGACTCCGGCTCCCCGGTCGCGGCCTTCCTACCGATGGAAGAACTGATCGCCGCGCACCTCGATCTGCTGTTCCCAGGTATGAAGGTCGTCGAACACCACTCGTTCCGGATCACCCGCAATGCCGATTTCGAGGTCGACGAGGATCGCGACGAGGATCTGCTGCAGGCGTTGGAGCGGGAACTCGCTCGCCGCCGCTTCGGGTCGCCGGTCCGACTAGAGGTCTCCGACGATATGACCGAGCACATGCTCGATCTACTGCTGCGTGAGCTCGAGGTCGATCCCGGCGATGTGATTCAGGTGCCGGGCCTCCTGGACCTGTCCTGCCTGTGGCAGGTGTACGGCGTGGACCGGCCCAATCTCAAGGACGCGCCGTATGTGCCCGCGACGCCGCCCGCATTCGGCGAGCGCGAAACCCCACGCAACGTCTTCCAGGCGCTGCGCGAGGGCGATGTGCTGGTGCACCACCCCTACGACTCGTTCTCCACCAGTGTGCAGCGCTTCATCGAACAGGCCGCCGCCGACCCGCAGGTGCTCGCGATCAAACAGACCCTGTACCGCACCTCTGGTGACTCCCCGATCGTGAACGCGCTCATCGACGCGGCCGAGGCGGGTAAACAGGTGGTCGCGCTGGTCGAGATCAAGGCCCGCTTCGACGAACAGGCCAACATCAAATGGGCCCGGGCGCTGGAACAGGCGGGCGTGCATGTGGTCTACGGCCTCATCGGCCTCAAGACGCACTGCAAGACCTGCCTGGTGGTGCGTCGCGAGGGTTCGACCATCCGCCGCTACTGCCATATCGGCACCGGCAACTACAACCCGAAGACCGCGCGCCTCTACGAGGACGTCGGGTTGCTCACCGCCGCACCGGAAATCGGCGCCGATCTGACCGATCTGTTCAATTCGCTGACCGGTTACTCGCGAAAGGCCAACTACCGCAACCTGCTTGTCGCACCGCAGGGTGTGCGCGCCGGAATCATCGAGCGGATCCAGCGCGAGATCGAGTTGGCGCGCCAGGGCTTCCCGGCGCGAATCCGGATAAAGGCCAATGCAATTGTCGACGAGCAAGTCATCGACGCTCTCTACCGAGCTTCTCAGGCCGGTATACCGGTGCAGATCGTGGTGCGTGGCATCTGCGGTCTGCGACCCGGTGTCGAGGGGATGAGCGAGAACATCGAGGTGCGCTCGATTCTCGGTCGATTCCTGGAACATTCGCGCATTCTGCACTTCCAGGCCCAGGACCAATACTGGATCGGCAGCGCCGACATGATGCACCGGAATCTGGACCGGCGCGTGGAAGTCATGGCGCAGGTGAAGGATCCGAGGCTGTGCGAGCAGCTGGGCTCGGTCTTCGACTCGGCCCTGTATCCGACCACACGCTGCTGGGTACTCCAAGCCGACGGCAGCTGGCACGCCTCACCCGACGGCGCCGATAGCAACGGCGTCGAGGTGCGCGACCACCAGCAATTCATGATGCGAGTGCGGAGACCGGATCAGCCGTGAACGAGCGGCAGCGAGTGAAGCATCAATACAGCGCGCAATCTTGCACGACGAAGCCGAGCACCATCGAGGCGCAGTCGTGAGTGGTACGACGGGATACGAGATGGACGGCGGGCCGTTCTGGGATCCTCGGGTAACAGCCAACATTCACGCCGCGGGCGCCGTGTTGTGGCGTAGAACGTCCGCTGGATCCGGCGCCATCGAGATCGCCGTGGTGCACCGCACCAAGTATCAGGATTGGTCGCTGCCGAAGGGCAAACTCGATCCGGGCGAGACACCGGTACTCGCCGCCGTGCGCGAGGTCGGCGAGGAAACCGGCCTCGACTGCACGCTCGGCCGCTACCTCGGGCACGTCACGTATCCGATTCCCGGCCACCGGAAACTCAAGCGAGTGGATTATTGGGCCGCCGAGGTTTCCGGCGGTGAATTCAGCGCCAATTCCGAGGTCGATGTGCTGTCGTGGTACACCTTGGACCGGGTGATGGACCAATTGTCGTATCCGATGGACCGGCAGGTGATGCGCGCCTTCACCCGCCTGCCCGCCGCCACCAGCACGCTGGTTGTGGTGCGGCACGCCAAGGCGGGCAGTAGGGACCGATTCGACGGTCCGGACGAGCAGCGCCCGTTGGAGCGGGCCGGTCGGGCCCAAGCCGATGCGTTGGTCCCGAATCTAATGGCATTCGGTGCGTCCGAGATCTTTTCGGCCGATCCGCTCCGCTGCATCCAGACGGTGGAACCGCTAGCGGAGAAACTCGGCACGACCATCGGCATCGAACCGGATTTCTCCGAAACCGCTTATGCCGCAGCGCCGGACAAGGCTCGACAACGCGCCCTATCACTCGTGTCGGATCGCGCGGTGCGCGTTCTGTGCAGTCAGGGCAAGGTAATTCCCGATCTGCTGCAGTGGTGGGCCGATCGGGACGGCATCACACTGCCGTCCGCGCGCAACCGCAAGGGCAGTGTGTGGGTGCTGTCATTCGTCTCGGGTCGACTGGTCGCCGCCGACCACCTCGACCGGTCACTCTCGGCCGCCATCGTCAAGCCCTGACGCCGCTGTCAAATCCTGTCACCTGAGAGCACCACAATCGCCTACTGTCGCTTCTCGATACCAAATCGAGACGCAGACAGCCGAAAGGGCCCCGAGGCGAACCTCGGGGCCGTTTCGAGTCGGTTTGCCGGTGATTCCGCCTAGCGGAGCCGAATCACCCGGCGGCAGTGCACCTTCAGCGTCAGCGCGCGCGACGGGCCGGAGCCTTCTTGGCCGCGGACTTCTTCGCGGGCGCCTTCTTCGCGACCGTCTTCTTGGCGGCGGTGGCGGTCTTCTTGGCCGCCGTCGTTGCCTTCTTGGCCGCAGTCGTCGCCTTCTTGGCGACCGTCTTCTTGGCGGGTGCCTTCTTAGCAGCCGTCTTGGTGGCAGTTGCCTTGCGCGCCGTCGTCTTTGCCGGGGCCTTCTTGGCCGCCGTCTTCTTCGCGGGCGCCTTGGTGGCGGTCGTCTTCTTCGCGGCGGCCTTCTTGGCCGCCGTCTTCTTTGCGGCCGCCTTCTTTGCTGCCACCGGTGCATTCGCACCGCGCTTTACCGCAGGGCCGCTCGCGGTCAGCTTCTGCTTGCCCGCAATGACGGCTTTGAACTGCGCGCCCGGACGGAACGCGGGCACCGAAGTGGGCTTCACCTTCACGGTTTCGCCGGTACGCGGGTTCCGCGCGACACGAGCCGCACGCTTACGCTGTTCGAACACACCGAATCCGGTGATTGTGACGCTCTGACCCTTGTGCACCGCACGCACGATGGTGTCGACCACATGCTCGACTGCCGCGGTGGCCGTGCGCCTGTCCGTACCCAACTTTTCGGTCAGAACGTCGATCAGTTCCGCCTTGTTCATTGAATCCTCCGCAGACTAATGGCCCGTCGTCGGACCGACTAGGTACCACGGTAAACCCACTTTGGGCAAGAGTCTATGTGCCACGCCAAAATTCATGTGGTTTAGCACACGTCCAGCTACCGCCCCAAGGCGAACGCAGCTATCGCTACCGGGGTGATTACGCCTGCGAAATATGCGCCGGAAGGGTTGTGGGTTTCCAACTTGGCCTTGCCTTTTCGAACTCGCCGATGACCTCACTACGCCGCAGTGTCAGCCCGATGTCGTCCAATCCTTCGAGCAGACGCCACCGCGTGTAGTCATCAATATCGAACGGCAACACGACGGTTCCGGCCGTCACAGTGCGCGCCTCGAGGTCTACTACCAATTCGAGACCCGGCTGTTCCTCGAGCAACTTCCAGAGCATTTCGACATCGTTCTGTGACATCTGCGCGGCCAACACTCCGCCCTTGCCTGCATTGCCGCGGAAGATGTCGGCGAAGCGTGCCGAGATGACGACGCGAAAGCCGTAGTCCGACAGCGCCCATACCGCGTGTTCGCGCGAGGATCCGGTACCGAAGTCCGGGCCGGCCACCAGCACACTGCCCCGGTTATAGGGTTCGGTGTTCAGAATGAAGTCCGGATCCGATCGCCATGCTGCGAACAGTCCGTCCTCGAATCCCGTTCGCGTCACTCGCTTCAGGTACACGGCCGGAATGATCTGATCGGTGTCGACATTCGATCGGCGCAGCGGCACTCCGATCCCCTTGTGCACGGTGAAGGCTTCCATTTGCTGATTCTCCTGGGTCATTAGACGATTTGGGCTGATCGTTTCGAGCGACCTGCAATCAGTCGCTAGCGGGCAACAGAACGAATCGGCGCGGACACAACGTCGTCCGCGCGCCGATCAGTCCAGATCCGCAGGCGAGGACAGGGTGCCGCGGACCGCCGTCGCGGCCGCTACGAGCGGGGAAACCAGGTGCGTACGGCCACCTTTGCCCTGCCGGCCCTCGAAGTTACGGTTCGAAGTCGAAGCACAGCGCTGACCCGGTGCGAGCTGATCGGGATTCATTCCCAAGCACATCGAGCAGCCCGCCTGACGCCATTCGGCACCGGCCGCAGTGAAAATCTCGCCCAGTCCTTCTTTTTCCGCCTGGGCGCGCACCCGCATAGATCCCGGTACAACCAGCATTCGCACCCCGTCGGCGACCCGGCGTCCCTTCAAAATCCCGGCCACCGCACGCAAATCCTCGATGCGCCCGTTGGTGCACGAACCGACGAATACGGCGTCGACCGATACATCACGAAGTGGAGTACCCGGCTCCAAATCCATGTATCGCAACGCTTTCACTGCGGACTCGCGTGCCGTCTCGTCGGAAATCTGCGCGGGATCGGGCACCTGCTCGCCCAGCGGCGCGCCCTGCCCCGGGTTGGTACCCCAGGTGACGAACGGACTCAGCGCGGCGGCATCGATGTGCACCTCGGCGTCGAAAACGGCGCCATCATCGGTCTTCAGCGCCTCCCAGGCGGCCACTGCGGCATCCCAGTCGGCTCCCTGCGGCGCGTGCGGGCGTCCTTTGAGGAATTCATAGGCGGTTTCGTCAGGAGCGATCATGCCCGCCCGCGCGCCCGCCTCGATCGACATGTTGCAGATCGTCATTCGCGCCTCCATCGACATGGCGCGAATGGCCTCACCGCGATACTCGAGCACATAGCCCTGACCACCGCCGGTACCGATCTGGGCAATGACGGCCAGAATCAGGTCCTTACTCGTGACACCGGGCGGCAATTGGCCGTCGACGGTGATCGCCATGGTCTTGAACGGGCGCAGCGAGAGCGTCTGCGTGGCAAGGACGTGCTCGACCTCGCTGGTGCCGATGCCCATGGCCAGCGCGCCGAATGCGCCGTGCGTGGAGGTGTGGCTATCGCCGCACACCACCGTCATCCCCGGTTGGGTCAAACCCAGTTGCGGCCCGACGACGTGCACGATGCCCTGATCCAGGTCCCCCATCGGATGCAGGCGCACACCGAATTCCGTGCAATTGTGGCGCAGCGTCTCGACCTGGGTGCGCGAAATGGGGTCGGCGATCGGCTTATCGATATCGATCGTCGGGACATTGTGGTCCTCGGTCGCGATGGTGAGATCGGGACGGCGCACCGGACGGCCCGCAGCGCGAAGTCCGTCGAAGGCCTGCGGGCTGGTCACCTCGTGTACGAGGTGCAGATCGATGTAGATCAGATCGGGCTCCCGCGAGGCGCCCTCGCCCGCTCCGCGGGCGACGACATGCTGCTCCCACACCTTCTCGGCCAGTGTGCGGCGCTCGGCCATTCTCGATCACCTTTCCGACGAGCAACCGAGGTACGCGATCGGGGCTGAGGCGCGCTCACGGCTGCACAAGTTTTTGGCTGTTCCGACGCGTCCGGAGCGAGCAGACCGTTAAGGTGGCTTTCTCAGTATCCGAGACGCTAATATCGTTCTATGAGACAGCATAGCGGTATCGGCGTCCTCGACAAAGCGGTGTCGGTGTTGTACGCCGTCGCGGAGCACCCATGCGGTCTCAACGAACTGTGCACCCGCACCGGCCTGCCCCGGGCCACCGCCCATCGCCTGGCCGTCGGGCTCGAGGTACACCGGCTGCTCGCCCGCGACAACAATGGTCTGTGGCGGCCGGGACCAGCCCTCGCCGAACTCGCCGCAGGAGCCAGCGATCCACTGCACGAGGCCGCCGCGGCCATTCTCCCGCGCTTGCGCGAGATCACCGGCGAGAGCGTCCAGATCTACTGCCGAGACGGCAATGCGCGGGTCTGCGTCGCCGCCCTGGAACCGCCCGTCGGCCTGCGCGACACCGTACCGATCGGGGCGCGCCTGCCGCTCACCGCCGGTTCGGCGGCCAAGGTGCTGGTCGCCTGGGCGGACCCGGAACTGCAGCGCATCATCCTCGCCGATGCGGTATTCGGTGAGCGGGCGCTGGCCGAGGTCCGCAAGCGCGGCTGGGCGCAGAGCGCCGCGGAGCGGGCCAGCGGTGTGGCCAGCGTCTCCGCACCCGTGCGCGACGCAGCCGGCCACGTCATCGCGGCGGTCTCGGTGTCGGGGCCGATCGATCGCATGGGCCGCAGGCCGGGCGCGCGCTGGGCGGCCGACCTGGTCGCCGCGGCGGACGCACTCCACAAGAGGCTGTAACGCGTTCTATTTTCTAGGCTCTAAAGTTGGTGCGCATGGGTGTAAACCAACGGACACAGATCGTCATGTCCGACGCCGAGATTTCCGAATTCCTGCAGCGCAGCCGCATCGCGACGGTGGCCACCATCGGCCCGAACGGTGCGCCGCACCTGACCGCGATGTGGTACGCACTCATCGACGGCGAGATCTGGTTCGAGACCAAGGCCAAGTCGCAAAAGGCAGTGAACCTGGGCCGCGACCCCCGCGTGACCTGCATGGTCGAGGCGGGCCGGACCTATGACCAGTTGCGCGGAGTCTCGATCGAAGGCCACGCCGAGATCATCGATGATCCGGACAGGCTCTTCGCCGTCGGCGTGAGCGTATGGGAGCGCTACACCGGCCCCTACAGCGAAGAAGTCCGCCCGCTCGTCGAGCAGATGCTCAACAAGCGCATAGCCGTCCGCGTCGTCCCGGATCGCCTCCGCAGCTGGGACCACCGCAAACTCGGCCTCCCCCAACTCCCCCTCGGCGGCACCACCGCACAACCCCTCGACTGATAACGCCACGCGGGCAAAATCCGCCTGACACGCCAGGTGCGGCACAGTAGCGTCAACCCTGATCGACCCGAATCGGCAGCGCGGCGACGCCTCGCGGCGCGCCACCCGGCCGCGACGACGAGGAGCAGACATGGCGGAATCGGATAGTTCCAACGGCAAGGCGGCACCGAGCACCGAAGACGTCAAACGAAAGTTCAAAGAAGCCCTGGAGCGCAAAAACCAGCATCACGCCAAGTCGAACGACCACCTCGACGGCCGCTCCAAGGCAACCTCCCCCCACGGCAACGCCAGCCACAAGCGAGAATTCCGCCGCAAGAGCGGATAGACCCACAACCAAGCCCTCCAGCCAACCGCTGGAGGGCCTTTTGGTATCCCGGAAATCGCCACCAACTCCGGCAATCCGGCCGACCGGGTGACTGGTGCCCCCTGCATACGGCATCCCCCGCACCACGGCAGCGCCTGCCAGATCCCCCACGCGGTCCGCACACCGCTTCGCGTTAGTACGGATGGCCAAACAGTGACATCCCACGACAAAGCCCCCAGCCACCAAGCAAACAGCGCACCCATGCTCAACGACACCCCCGACCTGCTGTTCCGGGGCGAAGCCCCCGGCCAGACTCGGGGGTCCGGGGGCAAAGCCCTCCGGGTGGGGGTGTGGGGGTTTCACCCCCACAAGACAATGCGAAGCAGAAAAAGGCCCATGCTCTCCATGAGCATGGGCCTCCCATTCTGCGTAGCCCCGACGGGATTCGAACCCGCGCTACCGCCTTGAGAGGGCGGCGTCCTAGGCCGCTAGACGACGGGGCCAGGACTCGATCTCCCACATTTCAGGCGGGTGATCTTTCCGGTTGATCTTTCGATCAGTGGAAGCTCGGTTAGCTTAGCCGACCGAAGCTCGGCGACCAAATCGCCGGATGCTGAACAACTTTCGGTCGCGCGCCGAGAGAAGAACAACATTTCCGCTGGGGTACCAGGACTCGAACCTAGAATGGCTGAACCAGAATCAGCTGTGTTGCCAATTACACCATACCCCAATGACCAGGACGTTCGACCTCGTGTCCGGCTGACCCGAGGCCCTGTTCCGAGCCGAGAAGTAGAGTACCAAACCGCATACGGTCTACTACAAATCGGCTGGTCAACGCCCTGTTTTTCGGTCAACGGCGGATTTTCAGGCCGATGCCGTCCAGTCCCGCGCCGAGCGCAGCCGAGCCAGGCTCGTCTCGCGGCCGAGCAGCTCCAGCGATTCGTACAGCGGCGGGCTGATATGCGAACCCGTCACTGCCACTCGCACTGGTGCGAACGCCTTACGCGGTTTGAACCCCAAATCATCGATGAGCGCCGTTTTGAGCGCACCCTCGATAGCGGGGGTGGTCCAGGCCGTCAGCGGCTCCAGCGCGGCAATGGCGGCGTTTAATACCGGGACAGCTTCGGAACCGAGATTCTTCGACCCAGCCGCCGGATCAATCGCGAACTCTTCCGCGGGCGCGAACAAGAAACGCAGCAGATCCCACGCGTCGGACAACACCACGATCCGGGTTTGCACAAGTTCGGCGGCCGCGGCGAACAACTTGTCATCGATGTCGGCGCCGATGTGGCCGTGTTCGGTGAGGAACTCACGCAAGCGGTGCGTGAAATCACCCGGCTCCAGCAATCGGATGTGTTCGGCGTTGAGCGCGTCCGCCTTCTTCTGATCGAAACGGGCCGGATTCGAATTCACTTTCGAAATATCGAAGGCCGCCACCATCTCGGCCATCGAGAAAACATCGCGATCATCCGCGATGCCCCAGCCGAGTAGCGCCAGGTAATTCAGCAAACCCTCCGGGATGAATCCCCTATCCCGATGGACGAACAGATTCGACTCCGGATCGCGCTTGGACAACTTCTTGTTGCCCTGCCCCATCACGAACGGCAGATGACCGAACTGCGGAGTGAACTCCGCGACACCGATCCGGCGCATAGCCGCATAGAGCGCGATTTGACGCGGAGTGGACGAGAGAATGTCCTCGCCGCGCAACACATGGGTGATCTTCATCAATGCGTCGTCGACCGGGTTAACCAGCGTATAGAGCGGATCGCCATTACCGCGAGTGAGTGCGAAATCGGGCACGGTACCCGCTTTGAAGGTGGTTTCACCGCGCACGAGATCGTGCCAAGTGATGTCTTCGTCCGGCATTCGCAGCCGGATTACCGCCGGGCGTCCGGCGGCGCGATAAGCCTCGATCTCCTCGGGGGTGAGATCGCGGTCGTAGTTGTCGTAGCCGAGTTTCGGATCGCGGCCCGCGGCCCGATGGCGCTCCTCGACTTCCTCGGCGGTGGAGAAGGATTCGTACGCTTCACCGGCCGCCAGCAAATTCCGCACGACTTCCATGTGCAGCTCGCGTCGCTGTGATTGCCGATAGGGCGCATAGGGCCCGCCGACCTCCGGACCCTCGTCCCAGGTGAGGCCGAGCCAGCGCAGTGCGTCCAGGATCGCACCGTATGATTCTTCGGAATCGCGTGCGGCATCGGTATCTTCGATGCGAAAGACGAACTTGCCGCCGGTGTGGCGGGCGTACGCCCAATTGAACAGTGCCGTCCGGACCAGGCCGACATGCGGCGTTCCGGTCGGTGACGGGCAGAAGCGGACCCGTACTTCAGTCATGGCTCTCTTTCGACTAGCGCTTGGCGGCAATAGGATTGGTGAGGGTTCCGATGCCCTCGACGGTCACGGAGACGTTCTGCCCGGCGTGCAGCGGGCCGACACCCTCCGGGGTGCCGGTGAGCAGCACATCGCCGGGCAGCAGCGTCATCACCGTGGTCACCCACTCGATGAACTTCGGAATATCGTGCAGCAGAAGCGAAGTGCGGCTGCGCTGGCGGACCTCGCCGTCGACTTCGGTGACGATCTCCAGATCCGAAGGGTCGAGCGAGGTTTCGATCCACGGACCGAGCGGGCAGAAGGTGTCGTAGCCCTTGCCCCGGGTCCACTGGCCGTCGTGCTTCTGCTGATCGCGCGCGGTCACATCGTTGGCGACGGTGTAGCCGAGCACCACGTCGAGTGCGCGGGCGGCCGGCACATCCTTGCACGGACGGCCGATGACGATCGCGAGCTCGCCTTCATAGTCGACCTGGGATGAGCTGGGCGGCAATACGATCGACGCGTTCGGGCCGATGATCGAGGTGCTCGGCTTCATGAAGATCACCGGATCCGCCGGTGCGACCCCACCCATTTCGGCCGCGTGCGCGGCGTAGTTCTTGCCGATGCAGACCACCTTGCTGGCCAGAATCGGCGCGAGCAGGCGCACATCGGCCAGCGGCCAACTCCGCCCGGTGAATGTCGGAGTACCGAACGGATGTTCCGCGATCTCCTTGGCGACGCTCTCGCCCCCCTCCCCTTCGATGCTGACGAAAGCGACTCCATCGGGACTGGCGATTCGACCTAGACGCATGCACCGCAGTCTATCGACCGCCCTCGACCTGCTCGAACGCGCCCGACCGAGCGGTCCGCAACCGCACGCGGCGGCGGGCGCGGCTGCTCGCGATGTGAGCAGTTCGACAGAACCACAGCGGATTCCGCTCACCCAGTGGGTGTACGGTAAGACTCGATGTTCACACAATGAGAACTAGTTCCCATATTTTGAGATTCCGAGGTGAGGCCGATGGCGACGACCGTGACGCAGATGCGCGACGTCCAACGGTGGTCCATGCTCGGCCTCGGCGTGTTCGCCCAGGCCTCCAGCGCCGTCTTCATCCACGGGGTCCCATTTCTTCTGCCCGCACTGACGGCCGGTGGCATGCCGCTGGCTACCGCGGGTCTGCTCGTGGCCATGCCGACGGTAGGCCTGGTGTGCGCGCTGATCGCCTGGGGATATGTCGTGGACCGGATCGGCGAGCACAAGGTGCTGGTCGGCGGACCGCTGCTGATGTTCGGGGCGGGCGTCGCGGCGGCTACCGTCACCGATCACGTGCTGCTCGGCGCATTACTGTTCCTGGGCGGCGTCGGCGCGGCGAGCACCAACGGCGCCAGCGGTCGGGTGATCGTCGGCTGGTTCCCGCCGCAGCGGCGCGGACTGGCCATGGGCATTCGACAGACCGCGCAGCCCATCGGCGTCGGCATCGGCGCGCTCAGTATTCCGGCAGTCGCGGCCGCGCATGGGGTCGCGGCAGCCGTTCTGGTGCCCGCAGTGATGGCGGGGGTCGCCGCGCTGGGCTGCCTGATCGGGATCGTCGATCCGCCGAGGCCCGCGGGCGCGCCGGCGGATCGAGCCAACCCCTATCGCGGTGATTCAACCCTGTGGCGCATCCATGCGGTGTCGGTACTGCTGTGCATTCCCCAAGGGACCGTATGGACTTTCGCATTATTGTGGTTGCACAATGACGTTGGCTGGTCGCTGCCCGTAGCGGGCACTCTGGTGACCGGAACCCAAATCCTCGGCGCCATAGGACGAATCGGCGCGGGCGCGTGGTCCGATCGCGTCGGCAGCCGACTGGGACCGCTGCGCACCGTCGCCATCGCCGCCGTAATCTCCATGGCCGCATTGGCTTCGGCCGCGTGGACGCATGCGTGGTGGGCCGCGATTCCGCTGCTGATCGCCGCATCGGTCATCACGGTCTCCGATAACGGTTTGGCCTTCACCGCGGTCGCCGAAATCGCCGGACCGTTCTGGAGTGGACGCGGACTCGGCATCCAGAACACCGGTCAGAACCTCGCAATGGCCGCTATACCACCGGTTTTCGGCGCGCTGATCACCGCCGGCGGTTTCCCCGCCGCATATCTGTTGGCCGCCGTGCTGGCGATGGCGGCGGTTCCGTTGGTCCCCACTGATCGACGATCCGAATAACCGCCCCTTAGGAATTCGCGCCCGCTCCGGTTCGCCGGGGCGGGCGCGATGCATATTCGCCTCCGCAGGGAATCGCGTATTCAGGTCGCGCTGCGGCGCAGGATCGAAGCCGATCCGAGAAAATGTCGTCCGCCTGATGTTCAACCGAACGCGGCGACGGAGCCGAGCCGCCCCTTCGATGGGCGCCATTCCATAGGCGGAGCAATGGATTCACACCTCCACACGGCGATGTAAACCTCGCCTTGACAAGGCGGGCATGTCAAGTCAGGCTTTACATATGTCCGATGAACAGCAGCGCGTAGACCCACAGGACGAGCGGGCAATGCTCGGAAAGTTGTTGTCCGCCAATGCGGAACTGGTCGTGGGTGTGCTGGGCCCGGAGGAGGGCAAGCCCAGCGTGCCGGTGCTCGCCGCGCTCACGGCGACCCGAAATCTGAGTCGACTCGTCGACGACATCCTGCATACCTTGGCCCGGCAGGCCCGCGAAGAAGGCCACACCTGGGCCGAAATCGGCGATCTCCTCGGCACCTCCCGCCAAGCGGCATTCCAACGCTTCAGCGGCCCGATGCCCCCGATGGGCCCGTTCGCCACTCCCCCGATGCCGCCCACACCCCCGATACCGCCCAACCCTCCCGTTCCCCCGACACCACCCGGATTCCCCACCCCGCCACCCGGTTTCCCTGCCCCACCGCAAATGCCCATGCCACCCAGCCCGCCCCCGATGCCCAGCCCACCCCCGATGCCCAGCGCACCCGACATGTCGAAGCCGCCGACCCCACCGACCCGTTGATCCTGGCTGCACCGAATTCCCTTCGTGTTCGATGCCATCGGGCCGATCGCCGAGCCCGCAGCACAGGTCCACGAGGCATCGCGGGTGCCGTCCATGATTCGATCCGTGGCAGGGCCACGGCGGTCGGCAGCGCGCTGACCGAGCGCGAACAGGTCAGATCTCGATCAAGGCGGCGGGATCGAAACTCACCCGAAACGGTGGATCGGCTCGGATCGCCGCGGTGAAGACGGTCCCTGCCGTCACCGTCGGATGGGCGCGAAAGACGCGGTCCGCGAGCAGCATTCGGTGAATCCGGACCTCCGGATGATGCTCGACTATCCAGTACTGCGGAATGTCGATGGCCGCGTACTCGCGAACCTTCCTGACCCGATCGGTGCGTTCGCTGTCGTCGCCCGGGGCAACGATCTCCACGGCGAGCAGCACCTCCGCACCGGAGAGCAGCCTCGGCGTTTCGGCGATAATCGCCGCCCGCGCAACATCTCTCGGGACCACCACGATATCGGGCTTGCGAATGCCGCTGGGCGTGTTGACTTCCCAACCACCGCCGATACATACGTGCACCGCGGCGCTACCAGCCGCGATATCGACGAGCCGTCCGAGCCGCTGCACCACGAAATCGTGACGCGCACCGCCCGCGACCGCGATCAACCAGCCGTCCTCGAGCTCGAAACCCTTACCGCCGTCCGGTAAACGGTGCAGATCCACATCGGTATACGGTCCGCGACGCTCGCTCATCGGACTTCCTCGCGTTCCTGCGAATCCGAAAGGCCCGCGCTCGAACTCGCTCGTGCGCGGGCCGTCAGGCAGAACACGTCAGACCGCCGCAGCGATCCGATCTCCGATCTCGACAGTCGATGCCGCCCCGCCGCGCGAAACGAGATCCTTGGCGACCGCCGCTTCGATGCGGGCGGCGCCTTCGGTGTTTCCGAGGTGGTTGAGCAGCAACGACACCGACAGAATCGCGGCGGTCGGATCGGCCTTGGACTGCCCCGCGATATCGGGGGCACTGCCGTGGACCGGCTCGAACATGCTCGGGTTGGTTCCGGAGGCGTCGATATTGCCGCTGGCCGCCAGGCCGATTCCGCCGCTGACGGCGGCCGCGAGGTCGGTGATGATGTCGCCGAAGAGGTTGTCGGTAACGATCACATCGAAGCGGCCCGGGTCATTGACCATGTGGATGGTGGCGGCATCGATGTGCTGGTAAGCGGTCTGCACCTCGGGGAACTCCGCCGCGACCTCGTTGACCGTGCGCTGCCACAGCGAACCGGCGAAGGTCAGCACATTGTTCTTGTGCACCAGCGTCAGGTGCTTGCGCCGCGCCTGTGCCTTGGCGAAGGCGTAGCGGACGACGCGTTCGATGCCGAAGCGGGTATTGGTGCTGACCTCGGTGGCGACCTCGTGCGGGGTCTGCACCCGGATCGCGCCGCCGGTGCCGGTGTAGGGGCCCTCGGTGCCCTCGCGCACGACTACGAAGTCGATATCCGGATTGCCCGCGAGCGGACTGGTCACACCCGGGTACAGCTTCGACGGACGCAGGTTGACGTAATGATCCAGCGCGAATCGGGTGCGCAGCAGCAGTCCGCGCTCGAGCACACCGCTGGGCACCGACGGATCGCCGATCGCGCCGAGCAGGATCGCGTCGTGCTGCTTCAGCTCCGGCAGCACTGAATCCGGCAGGATCTCACCGGTCGCGTGGTAGCGCCGCGCGCCGAGGTCGTATTCGGTCTTCTCGACGCCCGGCTGCACCACGTCGAGCACCTTGAGCGCCTCCGCGATGACCTCGGGGCCGATCCCATCACCAGCGATGACAGCAAGCTTCATAACAACAAGGCTCCGTTCAGTATTGCCGACCGCCACCGTACTTCGTCCCGCACCGCACGCCGCTGTCGGGCAGGCAGCGCGGCCCGGCGGTCACCGTGCGCGGCGTGACATGTCATGCCCGGTACAGGTGACGGCGCCGCGCACGCTCGACGTGCGCGGCGCCGGTAGTGGTCAGAACAGGTCGACCAGGACGATCTTGGCCGCACCGACGGATTCGGCGATCGCTGCCTGGACGTCGGCGGGAACTTCGCGGGCCACACGCAGAATCACGGTCGCGCCCTCCTTGTCGACATCCTGGCTCAGCTGTGCGGCGAGGATGTCGATCTCCGCCGCGCCGAGCTTGGTGCCGATCTTGCCGAGCGCGCCGGGCTTGTCGTCGTAGTTCAGCACGGCCAGGTTCAGGCCTTCGGCGCGCATGTCGTAGTTGCGGCCGTTGATGTTGACGATCTTCTGCACCTGCTGCGGCTCGGTCAGCGTGCCCGCCACGTTCAGGGTGCTGCCGTCGCCGAAGACCGCGCGCAGGTCGACGACGCTGCGGTGGCTCGGGCTTTCCGACACCTTGGTGACCTCGGCGCTGATGCCGCGCTCCTTGGCCAGGGCAGGAGCGTTGACGAAGGTGACCTGGTCCTCGACCAGCGCGGAGAAGATGCCGCGCAGCGCCGAAAGTTCCAGCACCGCAACATCTTGCGCGGCGAGCTCACCACGCACCTGCACTTCGACGCTGACCGGCAGCTCGTTGGACACCGCACCGAGCAGGTGGCCCTGCTTGCGCACGATCTCCAGCCACGGCGCGACCTCGTCGCCGACGGCGCCACCGGTGACGTTCACCGCACCCGGCACGAACTCACCGGCCAGGGCAAGCAGTACGGACTTGGCGACATCGGTGCCCGCGCGGTCCTGCGCCTCGGCGGTGGAAGCTCCCAGGTGCGGGGTCACCACGACCTGCGGCAGGTCGAACAGCGGGCTGTCGGTGCACGGCTCGGTGTCGAATACGTCCAGACCGGCGGCCCGCACGTGACCCGACTTGATCGCGTCGGCGAGCGCCTGCTCGTCGACCAGTCCACCGCGCGCGGCGTTGACGATGATGACACCCGGCTTGGTCTTGGCGATGGCTTCCTTGCCGATGATGCCCTTGGTCTCGGGGGTCTTCGGCAGGTGCACCGAGATCAGGTCGGCGCGCTCGAGCAGCTCGTCCAGGGGCAGCAGTTCGATGCCGAGCTGGGCGGCGCGGGCCGGGGAGACGTAGGGGTCGTAGGCGATCACCTTGGTCTCGAAGGCGGCGAGACGCGCGGCGAACAGTTGGCCGATGCGACCGAGGCCGACCACTCCGACGGTCTTGTCGAAGATCTCGACACCGTTGAACTTGCTACGCGCCCAGGTGCGCTCGCGCAGGGTGGCGTCGGCGGCCGGGATCTGGCGGGCGGCGGCCAGCAGCAGCGTGACGGCGTGCTCGGCGGCGGTGTGGATGTTGGAGGTGGGCGCGTTGACCACCATGACGCCGCGCTCGGTGGCCGCGGGCACATCGACATTGTCGAGGCCGACGCCGGCGCGGGCGACGATCTTCAGGTTCTTCCCGGCCTCGAGCACCTCGGCGTCGACGGTGGTCGCCGAGCGGACGAGGAGGGCGTCCGCATCGGGCACCGCGGCCAGCAGCGCGGGACGGTCGGGGCCGTCGACCCAGCGGACCTCGACACCGTCACCGAGCGCGTCGACGGTCGACTGGGCGAGCTTGTCGGCGATCAGAACAACAGGACGGCCTGCTTGGCTCACTGTGGGGTACTCCTGGGAGGAAAGGGGGTCGGCAATTACCGCGCACCAGCTTAGTTGGCCGGAATCCGTCGCGGCTTACCCCCCGGTAGGCGGGTGCCTCAACATGAGGGAAGGCCCCGCACCAACGGTGCGAGGCCTTCCCTCGTCGTACGCCGTCACTGCGGCGTCCACGCGGTCGAAAACCATCGACCGAGACAGCGCTATCAGCCGCCGAACGAACCCGTCCACAGGGTGTTGAAAATACCGTGCAGAGCAGCGCTACCGGTGGAGAACAGGCCGTCGAGAGCCGCGGAACCGGTGTCGATGATAACGGGGATCATGAAATTTCCTCTTCGTCGAAACAAATCCAGTCGAACTGGCTGACACATGGCACATCGGGGCATACACAAATACGGTTACGAAATTCTGGCGTATTGTGACGCAGACTACATATTGCATTTCATTGTGATCTGGACAGCTGACCAACACATCTCTGATCAGGCTATATGTGCATGAGCGCAGGTCGGAGCATCTTTTTCGAGCTGTAATTAGCTCCGCAAAGGAAGCTTTCTAAGAGGTCCCTGAGAAATTATTCCACACCACCCCGAGATCTATCCGAGATAGGCCCGGTAGGACCCCGGCAACTTTCGGACACGGCAGACCGCCCTGCCGCAATATCGCGAGTCGGCAGTATTAGTCGGCGCGATACATCAGATACGGCGCGCCAAGATCAGCGCGACAGCAAGCATGGCGCTACCGAAATACACCGGGAGCAGATGCACGAACGCGGTGTAGTGGATGACAGCGCACTTACCGAACCGGTGAGGGCCGCACCGAGCAGCGTCCACCACACCATGCCGCACCCTGTCGCCAACCCCACAGTCCGAGTAGCACGATCGCAACCGCCGTCGCCATGAGCGCGCCGCCGAAGCCGCCCGGTCGTGGGCGACGAACGGCACCAGGTGCGCGTTGGCGGCTTCCAGCGTGGCGGCATCGGTGTGCATGAACTCGAGATCCGTCGGCACGAATACGAAGGCCAGTCCGACGGTCGAGATGACGACGCCGCCGATGAATACACCCACCCCGGTGGCGACCAGCAGCAGCTGGCCGACGAGCGCGCGCCGCCTGACCACTCGGGGCACTCCCGCGGCAAGTCGTTCGCGGCAGTACGAAAACGGCTGGTCCGCTCGGCCGGAGCCGAACTACGATCACCGACCATGTCCCTGCGCGCGATTCCGGCTTCGATGGACCCGACGGTGGTCGGGTCCGTCGATGCCGAGCTCGATCGGATCGAGCGCGCACATCGGGTGTCGGTGCCGCTGGCCATCGAAAGCGGTAGCCGAGCTTGGGGATTCCCGTCGCCCGATTCCGACTACGACTGCCGGTTCGTCTATGTCGCACATATGGACACCTACCTGTCGCCGTGGCGGACAAGGGATGTCATCGAGACGCCGCTGGTCGACCTGCTCGATGTGAACGGCTGGGATCTGGCCAAGGCGCTGCGGCTGCTGGTGAACGGCAATGCGGTGCTGATCGAATGGTTGATGTCGCCGATCGTCTACCGTGGCGACGATCGATTCCGTACCGAATTGCGTGCGGTGGCAGCCGAAGTCGCCGATCGCAGCCAAGTGGCTCGGCATTACCTACATCTGGGCAGCAGGCAGTGGTCGCTGTTCGAGCACCATCGGTCGCTGAAGAAGGTGTTCTATTCGCTGCGGCCCGCGATGGCCTTACGTTGGCTGCGTGCGCATCCCGATGCGGCGGTGGCACCGATGCATCTGCCTGCACTGCTGGAGCAGTGCGAGTTGCCCGGACAGCTGGTTTCGGCGATCGCCGAGCTGACCGAGCTGAAGTCGCGAACCCGCGAAATGGGTAGCGGAGCAGTGCCGGTCCCGATCGCGGAGTTCATCGCGGCCGAATTCGACCGTGCGACAGTTGCTTTCCCGAAGACGCGCGACCGGGACATGGATCGGGCTCGCGCGGTGACCGCCGACTTCTTCCGCAAGGAAGTCCTGGCCGCTGCGGAAGGGCTGTAGCCAGCCCTGCATCACTCGGCGACCGCGGCGGCGTAGGCGCGCGCCAACCGGTCGGTGGCGGTCGGGGCATCCGGATCGGGACGCGGAATACCGAGGTGCGACTCGCGCAGTTCGTCCATGAACTCGGCCCAGAGCTGCGGCCCGCCCTCCTCGAGGAGTTCGGCGCGTACGCGCAGGCGTTTCGTCGTCGGGCGATGCCGGAGCCCCCATGCGCCCAACTGCGCCATGATCGGCACCAGTTGGATCGCGGGCTCGGTGAGCCGGTACTCGGCCTTCTGACCGGGACGGGTGTCCTCGCGACTGAGCAGTCCGGCCGCGACGAGGCGCTTGAGCCGGTCGGACAGGATATTGGACGCGATCCCCTCCTCCGATCCGCCCAGCAACTCGCGGAAGTGGCGGCGATTGCCGAACATCACGTCACGCAGCACCAGCAGCGTCCACCGATCGCCGATCACCTCGATGGTCGCGTTGATCGGGCAGCCCGAACGTCCCTCCTCGCGCATGCGGCGCTCCTTCCATCGAGAATTCTGCTTGCATTCTACAACCAGTTGCATATCGGCCGCTGCCCACATGCGATTGCGAAATGCAATCAGTAACCATGACACCTTCGTGCTGACCCGTCACACGCGACCATCGCTGCCGATGACTGGTGGCACGACGTTCCATTTCGTGAACGAAATGCCGGAAGCGGTTCTGCGCCAAGCATTCGAGACCGCCGACGGTCAGAATGTGCGGCTCGTCGACGGCCCATCAGCGATCCGGCAGTTCCTGCGCGCCGGCCTGGTGGACGAGATGCATCTCGCGGTAGGCCCCCATCTGCTCAGGCGCGGGCGAACGGCTCACCCTCACCAAGAGCGCCTGAATATCCCCCGAAAACGACGAGAGGCCCGCACCCCCTGCCGGGTGCGAGCCTCCTAAGTCACGCTTGATCAGATAGCGCGGACGTCCTGGGCCTGCGGGCCTTTCTGACCCTGGCCGATCTCGAACTCCACGCGCTGGCCCTCTTCGAGGGACCGGAAACCCGAGCCGGAAACGGCCGAGTAATGCACGAAGACGTCAGGGCCGCCTCCGTCTTGAGCGATAAAGCCGAAGCCCTTCTCGCTGTTGAACCACTTCACACTGCCTTGAGCCATGTTCTTTACTTCTTACTTCCTGTTGATGAGCCGAGCAGATCACTTCGATGAGCCCGATCTCGCGATCAACAATGCCATCATCCGACGAATTCGGCCACATCCAGCAGTGGTAACTGTGAGCAAGCCGACGTTCGCCCAGTGCTGTGGCAGTGCACGCAACGCCGGTTGCGAGGGGCTGGCTATCCTGAGCACAAAGCGTTCACGGCGCATAGATCGGCCGGTCAGCACACGCTTTCGGCTACCTGCGCCGACACTGCCGGAATCCCAGCAACCGCAGCGAACACAGACGTCGGACCGAAGCTAAGAATTCGCAAAGAAAGTGCGTAACTTCAGGCTCAGATGTGCACTAAGTGGTCGGTTTTCAGTTATCCGACCGTGACCGAGTGTGCCACACGATCGTCATATAGATGGAATCGCACGGCCGCTACCCCGTTGATTCGGCACTGTTCAGGTAACGCACCTGCGCCGCCTTGGCCTCGTCGTACGCCGCGCGACCCGCCAGGTGCTCCGGCACACCGACCTCCCACCACGCGCCCGCATCGGTCCAGGCGGACGGCTGGGTGCGCACGACCACTACGGCCGGGCGGGATTCGCTCAATGCCGCCGCCCTGGCCCGCGCGTATGCGCCGCGGAACTCGGTCAGGTCGGTCGCGGTGAATACCGCGCAGCCCAATGATCTTGCGTGGCTTGCGAAGTCGACGCGGGGCGGTTGTGGGTGGTTGGTGCGGCAGTCGGCGTAGAAGTTGTTGAAGGGGTCGCCGCCCTGCCCCTCCTGAAGCCTGGCGATCACCGCGTAGCCGTCGTTATCGCAGACGATCGCGACGAACCGGTGGCCCGCGAAGGCCGCGGAGAACAGTTCGGAATTGAGCATCAGATAGGAGCCGTCGCCGAGCATGGTGGTGACCAGGCCGTGCACATGCGCCATCGCCGCACCCCAGGCGCCCGCGAGTTCATAACCCATGCAGGAGAATCCGTACTCGACGTCCATGGTGGGCACGGTGCCGGTGGCCCGCCAGCCGCCGATCAGCTCGCCTGGCATACCGCCCGCGGCGGTCATGACGTAGTCGTCCGGTGCGCTCAATTCGTTGACGACGCCGACGATTTGGGCGTAACTCGGGGTACCCGGTGTCGGCGCGCGCAGCTTGTCGATGTGCGCGTCCCAGGTGGTGCGCAGTCCTTCCGCACGGTCGGACCATTCGGCATCCACCCGCCAATTGACAAGGAGTGCAGCCAATTCCGATACCGATGCGGCGGCGTCACCCACGACCGCCAGCGCGCCGTGCTTCACCGCGTCGAACCGGGCCGTGTTGATGGCGATCAACCGGGCGTCGGGTGCGAAGACGGTCCAAGACGCCGTGGTGAAGTCCTGTAATCGGGTACCGATGGCCAACACCAGATCCGCCTGTGCGGCGAGGGCATTGGCCGATGCAGAGCCGGTCACGCCGAGCGGACCGGCGTACAGCTCGTGGTAGTGCGGCACGAGGGTGCGGCCAGCCGTCGTTTCTGTCATCGGAATCTCGTGCCGCTCCGCGAATTCCAGTATCAGCCGGCCCGCGCCCGAATAACGCACACCGCCGCCGAGGACCAGCAGGGGACGTCGGGCCGATCGCAGTGCCCGTGCCGCCTCGGCCACCACCCGGGAGTCGGGGCGCGAACGCGTGATTCGGTGCACAACCGGCTCGAATAGGGCATCCGGGAAGTCGTATATCTCGGCCTGGACGTCCTGTGGCAGTGCCAGTGTCACCGGGCCCACATCGACCGCATCGGTCAGCACCCGGGCCGCCTGGGGCAGGGTTGCGATGAGTTGTTCCGGTCGGGTGATGCGGTCGAAATAGCGGCTCACGGCGCGGAATGCATCGTTGACGGTAATGGTCGGGTCACCGAAGTGTTCGACCTGTTGCAGCACCGGATCCGGTGCGCGGCTGACGAAGGTATCCCCTGGAAGCAGCAGCAGCGGAAGACGATTCGCATGGGCGACACCGGCGGCGGTCACCATATTCAGCGCGCCGGGACCGATCGAGGACGTCGCGATTCCGACCTGACGCCGGTGCGTCGCCTTGGCCAGGCCGATGGCGGCCAGTGCCATCCCCTGTTCGGTATGCCCGCGCCAGACCGGGATTTCATCGCGACGCTCGGACAGTGCGGTGCCGAGGCCGAGCACATTGCCGTGCCCGAATATCGCGAAAGCGGCCGGGAAAAGCGGTACTTCGCGCCCGTCGAAGGTCTCCGAATGTTGGGCGACCAGCCAGCCGACCAGTGCCTGCGCCGTTGTCAGCTTCACGGCGTCACCACGCGCCGCAATTCGTGCTGCAGCAGGACATTCGGCAGATAGCCCTGCTCGTACTGCTGCTGGTCCACGACGAACAGCAGCTTCCCCGCCCGAATCGCCTCGACCACATCGGTATCGAGGTCGAAGGTCGCGGACGATTGCTGGCCGGGGTCGCCCGAGGAGTTGTATTCGACGCGGACACCGAGGTCATTGCCCACTGCCTCCGCGCCGTTCTCGACGACATTCCAGAAGGCGTCGCCGGGGCTGCCGTGCGTCACCACCGCGACGGAGCCCAATTTGCCCTGGGCGACCGGGGATTGGGTCGGCTGCCCCCGGACCGGTACACGCGGCGAGGAGGGTGCCGCGGCCAGCCACGGCAGTACGTGGCGGGATCGCCGCCACCATGCCGTGCGTATTTCGAGCGACATCGTTGTCATCACTTCCCGTCTAGATTCGGACCCAGGGGGAACGGGGTGAGCCCAGCGCAGCGGCTATGCCCGCAAGGTGGATCAGACTGCGGGCGGCGTCGCGGCTCGGCTGTTCTGCCGAATCGTCGGGGCGCAATGCCGTGTCCTGTTCGATGACATACCACCCGCGGTAGCCTGCGGCGTGCACGCTGCGCACCAGGGCCTCGATATCGATATCGCCCTCGCCGAGCGGAACGTAGATGCCGCGGCGGACGGCATCGCTGTATTCCATTGCGCCGCTGCGCACTCGGTCGGCGACGGCTTTGCGCACGTCCTTGAGATGGATATGTCCGATGCGTTCCGGACAGCGCTGCGCGAGGCGCACCGGATCGGTCCCGCCGATGAGCAGGTGGCCGGTATCCAGGCAGAGGTCGAGATCGGAATCGGCGAGGAACCTGTCGACTTCGGCTTCACTCTCGACGTAGGTGCCGATGTGGGGATGCAGGGTGGTGCGCAGTCCGAATTCGGCGGCGACATCCCGGACGGCGGCGGCGGTTTCGATCAGCGTCCGCCACTCTTCGTCGGAGAGTGCAGGGCGCGTGTCGTATCCGTCGAGGCCGGTCGCGGCCGCGAGGACGATCACCTCCGCACCCGTCGCGGCGAACAGCGCGGCGTTCTCGCGGGCGGTCTCCATTGCCCGCTCCGGGTCGCGGTGCAGCGGGAGGGCCAGGAAGCCGCCGACCGAGGTGATGTCGAAATCATCTAGCAGCGAGCGCAATTCGGCTGGATTGCGCGGTAGGTAGCCGGGTGGGCCCAGTTCCGTCGCGGCGATGCCGAGCGCGGCCATCTCGGTGAGGACGGTTCGCGCGTCGAGCACATGACCCCAGCCGGGGACTTCGCAGACTCCCCAGGAGATCGGCGCGGCGGCGATGCGCAGCGGATAGCGAGGTTGGGTCATCCGGGGTCTCCGACCTTTGGTGTCGATCGACGTATGCGCTATTGGAGCGCTCCAACTATGTAACGGTGGTCATACGGTGTCAAGTACTGTACCGATCGCTGTTTTATCGGTACTACCAGCACAAACTGGCACTTCCAGCGGAAATACCCGGCGCTCGCAGTGGGAAAAATGTCGGATTAGAGCGCTCTATTGATCAGGCCTGGCCGACCTTGTAACGTCCGACACTGCAGGCGCCCGGTGGGATGCGGAACGGAGGCGAGATGGCTCGACCGACCATGGAGGACGTCGCCGCCCGCGCCGGGGTGTCCCGCGCGTTGGTCTCCCTCGTCATGCGCAACTCCCCCAAGGTCAGCGAACATCGTCGCCGCGCGGTGCTCGCGGCCGCGGAGGATCTCGGCTATCAGCCGCACATCATGGCTCGGTCGCTGGCCAGCCGGACCTCCAACATCATCGGGGTCATGGTCTCCGACCTGCGCAATGCGTTCTTCGCCGATGTGGTGGAGGGTATGGACGCAGCCGCGCAGGACGCCGGCGTGGAGTTGATCCTCAATACCGGCCGCCGCAGCGCCGCCCGTGAACGCACCGCGCTGGCGAGCCTGCTGTCATTCCGCCCCGGCGGCATCATCCTGCTCTCACCCGTGCTGCCGGTGGCGGCCATCCGTGACGCCGCCGAGAAGTGCCCGATCGTGCTCATTTCGCGCAGCTCGACCATTGCCGACGTCGATACCGTCAATGACGACGGCGAGCTCGGCGTCGCACTCGCCGTAAATCATCTGGTCTCGCTCGGCCACCGCCGGATCGTGCATCTCGACGGTGGCGGGGCCTTCACCTCGGCCTCGCGCCGTCGCGGATACCGCGCCGCAATGGCACGAAATGGGCTGGAGCCCATGATCATTGCCAGCGAGCACACGGACTCCGGGGGTATCGCCGCAGTCCAGAAGCTGCTGAACCTGTTCTCCCGCGACAACTTTCCCACCGCACTGGTGTGCGGCAACGACTTCAACGCCGTCGGTGCGATGTCCGCACTGGAGGAGGCCGAACTTTCGGTGCCGCGCGATGTTTCGGTCGTCGGCTACGACAACACCTCGCTGGCCGCGCTGCGACATCTTTCCTTGACCACCATCGATCAGCCGCGAACTCAGATGGGCCGCTTGGCAATCGAAGCGCTCATCGAACGGCTGCGCGACGGTCGCACCGAACCGGTGCGCCGCCGACTGGAACCCGCCCTGGTTGTGCGCGCGACGACCGCGGCACCACGCAACTGAACGCTATTTCACCCGAAGGAGAGCCGATGACATCTGCACTCACGATAGGGCTGGCCGGTGTCGGCCGTATCGGCACCTCCCACGCCGAAACGCTGAAACACCTGCCCGGTGTCGACACCGTCATCGTCGCGGATGCCGACGCCGAGCGTGCCTACGCCGCTGCGGGAAAGTTCGGCGTTCAAGCCGTCTCCGATATCGATGCCCTATTCGCCGCTCCCCTTGACGGCCTTGTGATCGCGACCGCGACCGACTCCCACCCCGAACTCATCACCCGCGCCGTCGACGCGGACATCCCCGTCTTCTGCGAAAAGCCGGTAGCCGCCGATATCCGAGGCACCCTCGACGTCATCACCCACCTCGAAAACTCCACCGTCCCAGTCCAAATCGGCTTCCAACGCCGCTTCGACGCCGGCTACCGCGCCGCCCGTGATGCCATCGCCTCCGGTTCCCTCGGCTGGCTGCACACCTTGCGCGCGACCACGCTGGACCCGTCGCCCCCACCGGCCGAATACATTCCGCGTTCCGGAGGTTTGTTCCGCGACTGCGGGGTGCACGATTTCGACATAATCCGATGGGTTACCGGCCGCGAAGTGGTCGAGGTCTATGCCACCGGCGCCAACCGAGGTGAACAATTCTTCGCCGATGCCGGAGACGTAGACACCGCAGCGGTGCTGCTGCGCCTCGACGACAACAGCCTCGCAACCGTCTCCCTCAGCCGCTACAACGGCGCAGGCTACGACGTCCGTCTAGAAGCCCTCGGCTCCCGCGGCAATGCCGTCGTCGGCCTGGACGACCGGTCACCGTTGACTTCCGTCGAACCCGACTATGCCCCTTCGCTATACCCCGCCTACCCCGGCTTCATGGAACGCTTTCGTCGGGCGTACACTGACGAGCTCACGGCATTCCTCTCCGTGGCATCTGGTGAATTCGCCAACCCCTGCACACCCGCCGACGCACTCGAAGCGTTCTACATCGCTGAGGCATGCGAACTTTCGCGACACGAGAACCGGCCAGTCGCCGTGGCCGAAATCCGCCGCTGACCGACCCGCCCCGCTACCAGCCGCACCAGGTCACAGCCAACTGGACCGACGATCACGGGAATCCATGGCGGCATCGCCCGAGAAGCCCCCCGCCACTAGTGCCACCTGATCTTGATCCGGCGAGTCGCTCGGGGGCGACCTCGCTCACAGCGCTGCCATAGACCACCGAAATACCCACGGCGAGAATGACAAGGCCCCCCCGCAAGAACCTCCCCGCAAGTGCGCCCGAGCCCAGCGCGCCAACCGCCACTTCGACGCCCGAACCCTATTGAAGTCAACCGGCTCGGTAGATCCTGCCCTCGCTGAAATGCCGAACGACAGTCAGACACCACCGCCGCCGCGCGTGCCGCCAAATCCTGCTTCATCGGGCGACAACCTCCCCACCGACGCCTACTTCACCACTCGCTCCCGCTCCACCCGCCTCTCCCAAATCTCCACCCGCCTAATGACTTCCGGCGTTTTCTTCCTCCTGCTAGGGAGTAGCGGCTCTCGTCCTTGCCGCATGGCTGCACAAACACGCCAACAACTGGCGCGGTCTCTCGGTATCACGCTTGCCGCCGCGCACCCGTGAGAGTGGGCGACATCAGGAGCCGTTAGGTCCAGACCTCGTTCGAGAAGTCGGTTCCAGCCGGGCCGCTGAAGACAACGTCGATGTCAGGGGGTCGTCGCAGCGATGTTGATGTCGCCCGCACGGTCACATATCGGCTGCCACCGCAGCTTCCGGCGGGGAGAGATCCGGCTGCTTCGGCGCCGCCGGTACCCATCCACGCAGCGGTTGGATCACCGCCCCGTAGAACGAGTCGGTCGCCGAGGTGACGCTGGTGATGAAGCTCGCCGCCGTCCCGGATCGCCGGTTGCCCATCGGGAAGGTCTGCTCGAGTGAGAAGGACACGATAGTGCCGACGCGTCCACCCGTAAGCACTTTGGCATCCGCGCGCACCTTTTCGAGGTGCTCACACGCTTCATTGCCTCGCTCCGAGAACACCGCTTCGACCTGAACATCGCCTGGTGCGTCCACAAGTTGCTTGAGCAACCACGACACCCGGCGACCAGATGTGCCTTCGTTCGGCGCGGCGAGTGTCGTACAACAGCGAACCTTGTTGGTTCGAATATCCGCGATCACGACCAGATCCCCTGCAGTGTCAGGAATCCGCAGCACAGCCTCGAATGTTCCGTCCGCGGCCAGCCGCGCTGTAACGGCTGCGCTTCGAGCGATCCGGTCGGTGAGGTGTCGCCGGGACAGGACGTGCTTGACTGTCACACCGAGTTCAGAGGTCAGCCGCAGCGCCAGATGGCGTGACAGGGACACCCACGAATCGGCGACCATCAACGCCTTCTGGTCGCTCGCACGCAATGTACCCGCCGTGACCGCGTCGCGAACAGCAACCCAGTGGCGCCCCATGTCGACGAACTCGACGGCACCCGACCGAGGATGGTCGAGGTATCGCAGGAACTCACTCAATAACCACACCTGTAAGTCGTCCTCGACACCACCGTGCGAGAGCAACATTCGCGCCTCGTGTGCCACTTCCGCCCACGACAAGTGGCGCAGGGCGACCTTCGTCAGCTTGCGGCGGTCGACCTCTACCGGAAGTTCACCCGCGCTGGCCGGCACATCGTTCGACAGGCTGACCACCGCGTCGTACTTCTTCCGACGCGCCACATCGAGGTAGCTCTCGAGTTGATCGCGCCTGAGCTTGCCGTTACCGGTCTTGACCTCGAGCAGACCAGTCCAAATCCGACTTCCCCGAACTACCTTCAGCACCGCGTCCGGGATGACCTTCGATTCGCCCCGCTCGTATTGAACTTCGACATATCCCTCGAAAGCGCCTACCGGAGCACCTATCCTCGCGCACAAGGCTCGAGCGAATGGACGCACGACCTGCATCGTGGCGATCAGCGCCGCGGTAGCGCGCTTCTCCTGCTCCTCGCCGGCACCGACTCCGAACACTGAGAACAATCGAGCCGGTTGCCAGTTGTCGCCCTCAGCGAGCTTGAACTCTATCGGCTTGGCCTTCTTCGCCACCCGCTTGGCGGTTCGCACGCCGCGAGTCCGTACGGTGGTACTCGGCTCGTTCTGTGGTGCTCGCTCGTGGATCGGCGCCGCGATGTCGACGGAACCGACACCCTGAGCGACAACCGGCTCCAGCTCGCTCGCCGGTTCCGCACCCAGCGGGGTAATGGACGGATCGGGATCCTCATCTTCATCGATGTCGACGCCGAAATCCGTTGCCAGGCCCGCTAATCCAGAATCCCAGCCTTGCCCTACCGCCCGCACCTTCCACTCGCTGCCCCGGCGGTACACCTCGCCGAACACGAACGCCGACTCGGAAGTGGCATCAGCAGTGACGTACTCAGCCAAGATTTTGCCCGCTGCATCAACGACGCGGAGCGCAAGTTTGCCGAGGTCCCCAAATGTTCCACTGCCGACGCTACCGGCAAGCGCCACTGTGTGAACATTGTCCGGAACAGCCGATAATTCGATCGCGATCCTGGCCTGCGCACCCTCCTCGGTTGCGCTTGTACCCAGGAATCGCACTGAACCGTCCGACGATTCCGGCTGGTTGTAGAAGACGAAATCACTGTCGGAGCCGACCTTTCCGCCCGCGCCTAGCAGTAGGGCGGATGCATCGACCTCAATCTCCGACTCCACCCACCCGATCACGACATCGACCCGGACGACATCCTCCGGCAATGGCAGATTCTGGCCCTTGATCAGGATCGGAGACGTCACAGCGTTCACCCCTCGACATTCGGTATGCACAGTCACAGATAGAGCTGGGTCAGCCGGTAACGATGCTGTCCCCCATTGCAATCGACGCCACAGATCTGCGGCGATGCTGTACTTTTCGGCCGGGGCGAACCACCTGTTACATGCCGCCAGCGGGCGCGGTGGCGCCATGTCGATCAGCAGCGTGTGGGTGCGCGCGCGGACGCCGAGGATGAGGTCATTCCCTGGGAAATACTCGATAGCATTCGGCGAGGCCTGAAGACCAAGCCGACTGAAAGTACTCCCGCTGTCACGGCGGCTGTGGTGCCGGTCCCCTATCAGGAGGGGGACCGGCACCACAGCCCGGGCAAGCTGCCCTCGTCATTGAGCGCGCCGCTGATTCATTGCATCTAGCATCACCACGAGAAGCAGATCGTTCGACGATCCCGATCTCGCCGCGAGTCCGTCGCGGTCGCCGTCTGCTATGAAGGTAAAGGATCAGACATATGTCGGCGCAAAGAATTTGAGCATCGGGCATCATCGCCCGAGTCTGCGCTCCCAGTGGTGTTTGGGCCGACTTAGGAGGTAGGTATGGTTATCACCTCTAGCGCGGATTGGGCCGGCATCCACTGACTGTCACCGACGCGTGTAAGCAGATGCGTACGGCAAACCCGCCCGCAGGGATCGCGCAGAAGCGGAATCACCAGTCAACCAATGACCTGGCCAAGTTCCGAAAGTCGAGTAGCCGCCCCTGCTTGGTTACTTCCTCCCACGCAGACTGTTGTTCCGAACTACCGTGTGCAGCAACAGCATCGGCCAGTTCGTCGTAGGCGATGTGATACGTCGCATCGACCTCACCCGTTCCACGTGCGATTGCAGCAAGCCGAGTCGGAAGTGGTTCGGCTGTCACAGTCACCAGATGAGGCAAGCGTCCGCGCCTATGTCTGATCATGTTGCTGTTCTCGTGGCGAATGTTCTGAACTCGGTCCGATCGGATCGTCCACTTGCACGCGATCGCGGCATGCAGCCACACATGCTCTGTCCTGGTTGGTGTTCCGCGTAATCCAACAAGCACATCAGGCTTGATCAGGTAGTCAGTACCGAGCGTCACCCGGAGATTCGGATCTTGTGCGATCGCTGCGTCCACACCAGCCAGATGCTGGTATTGGGCGTACCTGACGATGCTCTGCCCGCGAGCAAACTCCCAGTCCCGACGTGGGTCCATCGCCGGCATTTGGGTGGACAAGTTCGCAAGCACTTGCACCTCGAGTAGCCCGCCCGGGTTTGCCGGCGGCACAACAGGTTCTACGTTGGCCATGTTTGGGTTCGGGTCACCTAGCCGCTCGAGGACATGCGCTGCCAACCGTAAGCTCGTTGCGTTGTCGATGTCAGCAGAGTTCGGAACCCAATTCCAGCCCAGCTTGTTTTTCTTGCTCGGCTTCCAGCCCAGCAACTCCGTTCTAAAGGATTCTCCCACAACCGGCAAATTTAGCTCGTTCGGAGCGTCTCTCGATCAACTTCCCATCGATCCCATATGATCGCTCACATGTTCGGATCCGTCCCTCAAGACGCTGGTGACTGCGGTCACAGCATTCTCCAGAGTCTCGTGCTCCCACAGGCGGATCACCTGCCAACCCGCTTCCGCCAGAGCAACATCCGCAGCGCGGTCGCGTTCAACGTTCCGGCGAAGCTTTGGCGTCCAATACCATTCGTTGGTCGTCGGCTGGCGGCCGTGCTCGGGGCAAACATGCCAGAAGCAGCCGTCCACAAACACCGCGACCTTACGAGCCGTGAAGACGATGTCGGGCCGGACCTTCATCAATCCGAGGTCGAGCCTGAGGTCCTTGCGATACCGATACCCCAGCCGATGCAGCGCGCTTCGCAAGGCAATCTCCGGCTTGGTGCCGGAGCGGCGGTTGGCTTGCATGTTCCGAGAACGCCCCTCGTTGAGAGGGGCGGGGTAGAGGCCCCGTGCGTGGGCCTTCCTCCGGGCTTCTTCCGATCGTCCCTCAGTCACATCTGTCCCAGTTCGAGGCAGGCGGGTGTCTTACGGAAAGATACTCCCGCAGACAGCACTGCTCGACGGTGGTCCCCGGATCGAAAGGCATCAGCGTGACCGAGCTCCGCGTCACAGATAGTTACGCCGACACACAGATCCTCGGGCGGGCTGCGATGACGGATTTGCTGACTTGCGACGACGCGGCAAGGGCAATGACCCACAGCAGCGTATCCAAACGCGCCACTGCGGCGCCTGGGGAGCCCGAGTTCACGTCGATCGAAATCTGCGCTGGCGCAGGCGGGCAGGCCGTCGGCCTGCACCAGGCAGGCTTCAATCATCTGGCGCTGGTCGAGATCGACCAACATGCGGTCAAGACCCTTGAGCTCAACATCGATGACCACGAGTTGTGGGCTTGGGAGAAGGAGCACTGCGACATCCTCGAGGCCGATATCAAGGAATTTGATCCCTACAATGACAACTTCCTGAAGAAGAGCGCTGAGCTCCTACAGCAGCGTCAGCTAGATCTCCTGGCCGGCGGGGTGCCGTGCCCGCCGTTCTCGCATGCGGGCAAGCAGTTGGGTAAGGACGACGACCGCGACCTCTTCCCCCGAATGCTGAAACTGGTCGAGATCCTCAAGCCGCGCGCAGTGATGATCGAAAACGTCCGCGGGATCAAGGACCCGAAATTCTCCGACTATCGCGAATGGATCGGAGCGCAGTTGAAAGGACTCGATTACAACGTCTGCGGATGGGAAATCTTGGAGGCCAGCAACTTCGGGGTACCACAACTTCGGCCCCGTGCCATCCTCATCGCGTTTCGCAACGACGTCATCACAGACCTCAAGTACGAATGGCCCACAGCTACACATGATGATCCGGTCAGCGTCCTAAAAAGCCTCGAACCGTCCATGCGTGAGCGGTTCGAACCCTACTTCAAGGGAGTTCACTCGGAGCGAGCCCATACGGCTTTCGAACAGTGGCGCAAGACAGCACACGATCGCGATGCTGAACTCAAAGGCAAGGGTGGAGGTATTGCGCCTACGCTCGTCGGCGGATCCAAGAAGCATGGCGGCGCCGATCTCGGGCCTAGCCGAGCGAAGACAGCGTGGAAGCAGCTTGGGATCTCGGGCATGGGTGTTGCAAACGACATCGCGACCTGCGCAGAAAAGCAGACCGAAGACCGAGACCTTTTCGGCCCCGGCGGGCCGATGCTTACCGTGCGACAGGCCGCCATCATCCAAGGATTCCCGCTCGAGTGGGATTTCTCAGGTGGAAAGACCGCCCAGTACCGGCAGGTGGGCAATGCATTCCCGCCACCAGTAGCGTGCGCTGTGGGTAAGTCGATCATCGATGTGCTGAAGGCAGCAAGGGAGCGCGACCAGAAGAACTGCTGACCGAACGCTTCAGCTTCCGCCGCATTTGATCCCCATCTGTTCGACCAAGCGCTGCTGACGAGCAGGCCCGCTGCAGAATCGGCACATAACCGAAAGCGGTGGCACGCTCCTCCCTCATGCGTAATCGGGAAGATCTGGTGCTACCGAGTTCGGCTCGCCGGGCTGCCCCGCCGCCACCTACCGGCTCCGATCAGAACGTCTGTGTCGCCACTACGAACAACCTGCACCGAGATGTAGTGCTTCTGGAATCGGGAGACTGAGCAACTCGGCCAGGTGGGCGTGTGTAGCTCCTGAGAGATGATGTAGCCCTTGTCAATGGATTGAGCGCGCTTCGCGCTACCCCGTTCGTTCGTACCGCTTTCTGATCGTCGAGCCGCCTCGCCTCGCCACTGTACGAACGGTGTTGCGTGCACCACCTTTCCCTCTATCACCCGAAACAGCCGATTGACACGTGGCGCTCCGAAGCAGCTACGGCGAATACAAGAACGCTGGCTGACCTCAGCCAGCGACGCAGCTCTCACGATCAAATCCCTAGGCTTTCCCGAAATGGTGCCGCCCTGCCCTTGGTCACAGCGGGCGGAGGCGGACTATGGCGGTGCCTCGGGAGAGGGCTGCGCGGAGGGTAGGGAGGTTTACGGTGCCGTCGGTGTTCAGGTGGATTTTGGCGAAGCGGGCGTGGGTTGGGTTTTGGGTGAGGATTTCGCGGTAGAGGGCGGCGGCTCGGGGTTCGTCGGTTATGACTTCGTGGGCGGCTTGGATGTGGTTGCCGCGCAGGAGGATTCGGACAGGGACGCCCGGAATCAGGTTGTGGCGCCAGGTGGCGGCGGTGCCGATGAGGAGGTGGCCTTCGTATTCGGCGTAGCCGACTGGGTTGACGTATTCGCGGCCGGTTTTGCGGCCGGAGACGGTGATGATGAGGAGTCGTTTGCTGAGTAGGGAGTGTAGTGGGGAGCGGAGGATGAAGCGGACGATGGCGTCGCCGATGCGTTGGATGCGGGATTGGGTGGTGGGAGTTTTGGTGCTGGTCATAGGGATGGCTCCGGTGATCCGATAATTACTGAGTAGATACTCAGAAAATACGCCCGAGTGAGGCATACTGCAAGGGCTGATCGGTGTGAAGAGGAGGTTGCGGTGGCGAAAGCTGCGGATGATGCGCGGGCGACGCGCGGGCAGCGAGGGCGGCCTCCGACGGGGGTGCGAGAGTCGGTTGTGGTTGCGGCGCAGGAGATTTTGCTGGAGGCGGGGGTGGCTCGGTTGTCCACGAAGGAGGTTGCGAAGCGGGCGGGGGTGGCCGAGTCGAGCATCTTTTATCACTTCGGGGATCGAATGGGGTTGTTGCAGGCGGTGATTCAGCGGCATTTGCGGCCGGTGAAGGATGTGCTCGGGGAGGTCGAGGAGGAGCCTGGGTTGCGGGCGGGGCTGGTGGCCCTTGTCGAGGCGTTGGAGGAGTTCTTCCTGGATGCCATTCCGGTGATGGCTGCGGTGCAGTCGGATGTGGAGTTGCGCGCGAAGTATGCGGTGCGCAGTCGGGAATTGGATATCGGGCCGCATCGCGCGGTCGACGCCGTGGTCGCACATCTGTCGATGCCGCACGCCGACCGGCGCGTGTCTGAATCGGTAGATCTGCGAGCTGCCGCTTTACTGCTGGTCGGTGCTGCACATCAGCGGGCGCTGCAACGTCATCTGAGTTCGCCCGATGTGATCGCGGGACTGCCCACAATCGAATCCGTTGTCGATACGGTTATGCCGATCTTTGGCTGATACCTGCGCGCGCAGGCGAACGGTGAAGGATCTCGCGGCAATCGACCGGCAACCGTCAGCGCAGTCGGTCTGGCTGCACACGAGCGGGGCACAGCGACACGGAACTCCTCGAGCGCTCCCTTACACAGTCGTCAGTCGGCGAGGACGTGGCCCGGCATCACCAGTGCCGACCGGTCGACTCTTCACAGTTGACGGGTGTATCGAGCTGTGCTGCAGTCGTATACAACTCACGGTAATGATCGGCCATCGACGCTGATCGCCACCGCCGAGCGAGTGCCCCAGATCCGGATGCAGGCCGACTACACCAATCAGATCGGCCACGGAGCCGATTCCGGGTCTGGGCGACGACCCGCATCGCGCGGGGAGGAGTCGACCGATTACCTCCGCCAACCTGCTTGACGTTGCGACATTCATGCATGGTGATGTGGTTGGCGTAGATGTGGGCGGCGGAGTCGCCGGTGGACCAGGAACGGGCTGGCTCCGGATTGAGCCAATAGGCATGTTTGGCCCGCGAGGACATTGCTTGCACGGCAGGGCGGATTTCCGCTCGATCCCTGAGGCCGACACCCACCGCCTGGGGGGCTCGTCATACCAAAGGATGAATCTCCCTGAAATCGTGTTCGCACCATTGCCATTCGACCGGTCGCGGCCGAGTGTGGACGTGCAAATCGTTGCGTCACCGGGCATCCCCTGCATCCGGCGAGCAACGACGGCGTCCCCGCGGACGCGCAGATAGAAAGGATCCACGGTGTTCTCGAGAACGACTCCTCGCCGATTGACCCGGGTGGCCATGGCCGGCGCCCTCGCCGCAGTCCCGCTGACCGCACTGGCCATACCCGCCTCTGCCGACCCGGCCACCAGCGAACCCGGCGTGACCGAGGTGCGACACCCACACACCAACGATTGGGATTGCGACCGCCCCGGCTTCTTCGACGACTGGGACCACAGCCCCGGCCGTTGGGACGACTGCGATCTCCCGGGTCGCTGGAACGACCCGTGGCGACTCCCCCGCCACCTGTTCCCCCGCGGAACATTCGGCAGCAGCTGATCGAGAGAGACGGCCCGGCACGACAGGTGCCGGGCCGTTGTCATGGATCGGGCACCAACCGCGATTCAGTCACATCCCGCAGTCCAACGGGAGCTCGTGCCGCGAGCTGCGCATCCAGCTCGGACAACCAAACGCTCAGCCACAGCAAATCAAGCCGCGATGGTGGCGCATACGCAGCGTGTATCGCACAGAAGCTAGCCTGTTGCCGAATCGCCAGGCCTGTACGACACCACAATTCGACTGTGCTCGCCGGGATGATGCCAACTCCGAGACTAGAGGGGGACGCAGAAGCTAATTGGACCAGGCACTAGCCCGAGTCCCGATGGTCCGGCCTCAGATGGCCCGGAACACTGTCACCTGGACGATCCGGCCTCACCCAGGCTGGACCAACAACGCGAAGCCGGACACCGGCCCCCACAACGCGTCACGGCATGGGCACCCGGAAATGGTTGGGCTCGGCGTCGGCGGGCACATCACTCGCCTGCGTGAACCGCTCCACCTCGGCACGCAATTCGATGAGATGCCGCGCATGCGCATCGAGCGCCTCGTCCTCCGCGGAAACCGGAACCCATTGGCGCACCGGCCGTGCCTTGCCGTTCTCATCGACCGCGACAACAACCGCGAGACCGTGCGCGGCGAGCGCCGGTTCATCGGAATGCGTATCCGTCGACGTCACGTGCACGCTGACGTGCATACTCCGCGGCCCGGTGTAAATCAGCCGCGCACTCACCTCGACGATATGCCCGATGACAATCGGGCGGTAGAACCGGATGCCGCCGAAATACGACGTAATCACATGCTGCCCAACCCAGTCGGCACCGCAGATATACGCGGCCTCATCGATCCACTGCATGGTGCGACCGCCGTGCACCTTGCCACCCCAATTGATATCCGAAGGCGCGGCCAGGAATCGCAAAATCGACGTCGGCGCCGTACCCGCCGCTGTGTACTGCTGCGCGGCCATCGCCTCCTCGATCCGCTTGCGAACCGAAACCCGCGCTCGCGCTTGCCGATGCCGCTCGAGTTCCAGAATCGACGTCGGATTCCATTGCGGCACTTCGACGGTCCGCCGGTTGTCGTCGATCGCGACGAAGATCGTCAGGCACTGCGCCGTCTGCACCGGCTTGCGTCGCGTGGGATCGGTCGAATAGACGCTGACGAGAATATGCATGCTGGTGCGCCCGGTGTGCACGAGATTCGCATGCAGTTCGACCAATTCACCGACCGCGATCGGACGGTCCAGGTGAATATTGCCGACGTAGGCGGTAACGCAGTAGCAACCGCTCCACTGAGCCGCCGCCGCATAGGCGACCTTGTCGATCCATTCGAGTAGCTTGCCGCCGTCGACCGAACCGGCGATGCCCGCGTCGGCCGGTTTTACCAGAAAGCGGTGGATCGCCTCGGCACGTCGACCGGCCGATGGCGGGCTCGGTACGGAAGTGGGGACAAGTGTGGTGGATGAGATGCTCACGACTCGCGATCTGTTCGGCAGACAATGGTTCCGACTCCGATGTCCCCGAAGACGATAGGCAACCGCGCCGCTACGGGCGAGTAGCCGGCTCCACCGATCCGGCGGTCAGCGCAGGTGTCCGGCGCAAGCGAGCGGAGATGCGGCGACGCTTGGTCCGAGGTTTGGTGTTGATGAGGTCGAGATCACCGCCGTAGTGGGCAAGGACACGGTGGTCCATCACCGCGCGCCAGATCGGCGGGACGGCGGCCAACAGGATCATGCTCGCGTAGCCAGCAGGTAGCTGCGGCGCCTCCTCGGAGCTGCGCAGGGTCTGGTAGCGGCGGCCCGGATTCGCGTGGTGGTCGCTGTGGCGTTGTAGGTGGAACAGGAATATGTTCGTGACCAGACGGTCACTGTTCCAGCTGTCACGCGGGGAGCAGCGCGCGTAGTTGCCATTGCGACCGCGCGGGCGAAGCAGTCCGTAGTGCTCGACGTAGTTCACCGTCTCGAGCAGCCCGGCGCCGATCAGCGCCTGCAGCGCCAGAAACGGGATCACCACGGGCCCGAACAGCACGATCAGCGTGCCGAATAGCGCGACACTCATCGACCAGGCCTGCAACAGATTATTGTCCGAGCAGAACCAGCGCTTTCCCTTGCGGGAAAGGCGTTCACGCTCCAAAACCAGAGCCGAGCGGAAGCCGCCGAGCATAGTGCGCGGCAGGAACTCCCACAGTGATTCGCCGAATCGGGCACTGGCCGGATCTTCCGGCGTCGCGACGCGCACGTGATGGCCGCGGTTGTGCTCGACGAAGAAGTGCCCGTATCCCGATTGCGCCAGTGCGATTTTCGCCAGCCAGCGTTCGAGGTGCTCGACTCGATGGCCGAGTTCGTGGGCGGCGTTGATTCCGATGCCCGACACGAACCCGAGCGTCACGGCCAAACCCAGCTTGTCGGATATGCTCAGCGCCGGTCTCGCCCAGAGATATCCCGCGATGAGCAGGCCGATGAACTGGAGCGGCAGGAAAAGGTAAGTGCACCACCGGTAGAAGCGATCGTTGGACAAGGACTCGTAATCCTCGTCGCGCGGATTGCTCCCGTCAGTCCCTATCGCCCAGTCCAGCAGCGGGATCACCACGAGCACGATGATCGGGCCGATCCACCAGAATATCTCCAGGCCGGTATGGACCACGAGTTGCGAAGGAAGTACTGAGCAAGTCGGAGCGATCAACCCCAGTATCCACAGATACCGTTTGGGGTCACGTCTTTCCGTTTTCTCGAAGATCGACATAGGTGCCTCGAGCCTCCAACAGAACAACACTGACAGGGGGTGGGGCCGCCGAAATCCGTTGCGGTAATACTGTCGCTCCAGAATAGCTGTGCCCGCGCCGACTGCCAGCAATCTGTCGAAAACCACCTTCTGACCTAACGAATTTCCTGAGCTGAGGAGTGCATCGTCGCCGCGGCCGGCAGATCGAACGCGGTACTCGATTCGCATGCCGGCGGCGGGTTTCGGCCAGGAGCCGACCCGCCGCCGGGCATTACGCACCGAAAATCACCGCGCTACGGCAGCGCCGCGCAATTGGATGGAGCGGGCATACCCGCGAGCCGATCGGTCAACCATTGCTGCGAGGCGAACAGCGACGGGAAGAAGGCGATCACGTGAGTGCCCACGAGTCCGGATGCGGGGGGGATTTCGGCGTTCGATTCCAACTGAACGGGCACTCCGCCACCACACCAACCGGCGGCCACGTCGCGCACCGGCACAAATGGTGCTCCCTGGTCGTTGAGGGCCGAGGCGGCGAGTATCGGAACGGCCGGTGCGCGGGTGCCGATACGCTGCTCGGCGAATGCCGACCGCAACGCCGGGGACCGATCGATAACGGCGGTGAGAGGTTCTCCGCTGGTGGTCCACTCGGACGTGTTCTGATGCTCCTGGGCAAGTCCGACCGGGACTGCGCATTTGCCCAGGGATTCCTGCAGGATCGCCTTGCCGAGGTCGTTGAGTTCGGCGTCCAACTCCGGGCGAGTTTCCGGGTAGTCGGCGGCAATTCCGTTGAGTATCCAGGCGATTGCCGGTGCGAAATCGGCGCGACCGTCGTTGTATCCGATGAAGTATTCATCGTCCACCACCGGCCCACCGACGTAGGCGCCGCGCACATTCAGATCGGGGGCATAGCTCGATTGCAGTTCGGCCGCACCCGCGGAGGCCATACCGCCCTGCGAATAACCGTAGAGAATGACCGGCGTGCCGGGGTTGAGACCGGAGCCGGGCAATTGCAGCGCGGCGCGCGCGGAGTCCAGTACCGCGTAGGCCTGCGCTTTCCGGTTCAGATAGTCGTGCACATCGGGCGTGCCGAGGCCGTGATAGTCGGTCACCACTACGGCCATACCACGATTGAGCAGCGACCGGATTGCCACCAGATCGTATTCGAAGATTATGTCCAATGGCGGCTGGGCCTGGACGATCTGCGTCATCAGCATCGAGGGCGCGCATTGATCGCCCTGTCCCTTGGTACCACCCGCGTACGCGACCAGTGGCCGCTCGCCCGGACCGGTCCACGGCACGCTCGGCTGCAGATACGTGCCGACAACCGCCGTTCGCGCATCGTGGGTATCACTGCTGACGTACATGAGCCGCGTCGCCGCGGCGGGGACCATTCCCGGCTGCCCGGGCGCCGACATTGCCACCACCGCCGGTTCGGCGCGAACGATGGTGCCCCGCACGTCCGGCAGCGATGGCGGCGGAAGGTAGAAATCGGACTCGGCGACCGGCTGCTCCCCGGCCGGTTGCGTCCATGCATGTGGAGCAGTGACCGTCCCGCCTCCGAGAACAATGAGGGTTCCCGTCAAAGCTGCGGCCAATCCAATTATTCGGCTGCGCACGATTTCTGATCCTTCCTGCGATTTTGGGAGTACCCATGGCAACTAGAATCGGATAGAGACGTTATCTCCAGGAAGATCGGTTTTCGGTGAATCCCGACCAGAATCGCCGATCTGCGATAGCCTCGAATGCCGCAAACACCGAAGTCCACCTCGGTGTTGCTTCGCGAATCTTCGATTGCGCCCAGCCGAAATAACAGTGGCCCACCCCGACGAATCGGGATGGGCCACACTGTGCTGTTCGCGCGTATTACGCGGTTTCGGTGATCGGCCGGTCGACCCAGCTCATCAGGCCGCGCAGCTTGGCGCCGGTGACCTCGATCGGGTGCTCGGCATTGGCCTTGCGCAGCGCCTCGAGCTCCTTGTTGCCGCCCTCGACATTGGCGACGAGACGCTTGACGAAGGTGCCGTCCTGGATGTCGCGCAGGATGTCCTGCATGCGCTTCTTGGTGTCGGCGTCGATGACCCGCGGACCCGACAGGTAGCCACCGAATTCGGCGGTGTCGGAGACCGAGTAGTTCATGCGGGCGATGCCGCCCTCGTACATCAGATCGACGATGAGCTTGAGCTCGTGCAGCACCTCGAAGTACGCCATCTCCGGCGCGTAGCCCGCCTCGACCATGACCTCGAAACCGGTCTTGACCAGCTCTTCGGTACCACCACAGAGCACGGCCTGCTCACCGAACAGGTCGGTCTCGGTCTCTTCCTTGAAGGTGGTCTTGATGACGCCGGCGCGGGTGCCGCCGATGCCCTTGGCGTAGGACAGCGCCAGCGCCTGGCCCTCACCCTTCGGGTCCTGCTCGACCGCGATCAGGGCGGGAACGCCCTTGCCGTCGACGAACTGGCGCCGCACCAGGTGGCCCGGGCCCTTCGGCGCGACCATGCCGACGGTCACGTTGGCCGGGGGCTTGATCAGGCCGAAGTGGATGTTGAGGCCGTGGCCGAAGAACAGCGCGTCGCCGTCCTTCAGGTTGGGCTCGATGTCGTTGGTGAAGATCGACGCCTGGGCGGTGTCGGGGGCCAGCACCATGATCACGTCGGCCCACGCGGAAACCTCCGCCGGGGTGCCGACGGTCAGGCCCGCCTCTTCGGCCTTCGGCCGCGACTTCGAACCCTCAGCGAGGCCGACGCGGACCTCGACGCCGGAGTCGCGCAGGCTCAGCGAGTGCGCGTGGCCCTGGCTGCCGTAGCCGATGACAGCGACCTTGCGGCCCTGGATGATCGACAGGTCGGCGTCGTCGTCGTAGAACATCTCGACTGCCACTGTAGGTTCCCTTCTTGTTCTTCTTGTCGAAAGTTGTTTGGTTTCAAGCGGTTCAGCCGGCCAGCCCGCTTTTGGGCCGGCCCAAAGAACACAGCGCGGCCACCGTGGCGAGTTAGCGAGTCGCGGTGATCGACTTGGGTCCGCGGCCTACGGCCACCACACCGGACTGCACGATCTCCCGGATGCCATACGGCTCGAGCATCCGCAGCAGCGCGTCGAGCTTGGACCGGGTTCCGGTCGCCTCGACGGTGAGCGCGTCCGGCGAGACGTCGATCACCTTCGCCCGGAAGAGCGTAACCGCCTCGATGACCTGGGTCCGCACGCTGGCGTCCGCACGCACCTTCACCAGGATCAGTTCGCGGGCGACCGAGGTGTCGGCGTCCTGCTCCACGATCTTGATGACGTTGACCAGCTTGTTGAGCTGCTTGGTGACCTGCTCGAGCGGCAGATCCTCGACCGTGACGACGATGGTCATGCGCGAGATCTCCGGGAGCTCGGTGCCGCCTACCGCCAGCGATTCGATATTGAAGCCGCGGCGAGAGAACAGCGCCGCGACCCGGGCCAGCACGCCGGGCTTATCCTCCACCAGCACGCTGAGGGTGTGAGTCGTACTCACTGTTCGGTCCCCTTGCTCTTGTCGTGCGACATCGCCTCGTGGATGACGGCGGGCTCGGCGGCCTGCTCGTCCTCGTCGAAGAGTGGGCGGATGCCGCGCGCGGCCATGATCTCGTCGTTGCTGGTGCCCGCAGCGACCATCGGCCACACCTGGGCGTCCTTACCGACGATGAAGTCGATCACCACGGGACGGTCGTTGATGGACTGCGCCTCGCGGATCGCGGCCTCCACGTCTTCCTCGCGCTCGACCCGGATGCCGTGGCAGCCGAGGGCTTCGGCGAGTTTGACGAAATCGGGGATGCGCAGGGAGTGCGTGCCCAGATCGGTGTTGGAGTAGCGCTCCTCGTAGAACAGGGTCTGCCACTGACGGACCATGCCGAGGTTGCCGTTGTTGATCAGCGCGACCTTGATCGGCACACCCTCGACGGCGCAGGTGGCCAACTCCTGGTTGGTCATCTGGAAGCAGCCGTCACCATCGACCGCCCACACCTCTTTGTCCGGCGCGCCCATCTTGGCGCCCATGGCGGCCGGAACGGCGTAGCCCATGGTGCCGAGACCACCGGAATTCAGCCAGGTGCGCGGCTTTTCGTACTTGATGAACTGCGCGGCCCACATCTGGTGCTGACCGACGCCGGCACAGTAGACGGCGTCGGGCCCGGCCAGACGGCCCAGCGCATCGATGACGAATTCCGGCGACAGCGAGCCGTCGCTCGGCGTCGTCCAGCCGAGCGGGTAACTCTTGCGGATGCCGTCGAGGTACTGCCACCAGTCGGTGAGGTCCAGCTTCGGCGCGCCGGCGGGGTCGGCCTTCAGTGTTTCGATCAGTTCGACGATCACCTCGCGGCAGTCGCCGACGATCGGGACATCGGCGTGCCGGTTCTTACCGATCTCGGCCGGGTCGATATCGGCGTGGATGATTTTCGCGTCGGGCGCGAAGGAGTCCAGCTGACCGGTGACGCGGTCGTCGAAACGCGCGCCGAGGGTGATCAGCAGATCCGACTTCTGCAGGGCGGCGACGGCGCCGACGGTACCGTGCATGCCCGGCATGCCCATGTTGAGCTGGTGGCTGTCCGGGAAGGCACCGCGTGCCATCAGGGTGGTGACCACCGGGATGCCGGTCAGTTCGGCCAGCTCCAGCAGCTGGGGCGAGGCGTCGGCCTTGATCACGCCGCCGCCGACGTAGAGCACCGGCTGCTTGGACTCCAGGATCATCCGCGCGGCCTCGCGCACCTGCTTACCGTGCGGTTTGGTCACCGGACGGTAGCCGGGCAGCCGCATCTCCGGCGGCCAGCTGAAGGTGGTCTGCGCCTGCAGTACGTCCTTCGGAATGTCCACCAGCACCGCGCCCGGACGACCGGACGAGGCCAGGTAGAAGGCCTCCGCGATCATGCGCGGGATATCGATGCCATCGGTGATGAGGAAATTGTGCTTGGTGATCGGCATGGTGATGCCGGAGATATCGGCTTCCTGGAATGCGTCGGTGCCGATCAGGCCGCGCCCGACCTGGCCGGTGATGGCGACGATCGGAACCGAATCCATCTGCGCGTCGGCGATCGGGGTGACCAGGTTGGTCGCACCCGGACCTGAGGTGGCCATGCAGACGCCGACCTTGCCGGTGGCCTGCGCATAACCGGTGGCGGCGTGCCCCGCGCCCTGCTCGTGCCGGACGAGGACGTGACGGACCTTGGTGGAATCGAAGAGCGGATCGTAGACCGGGAGAATCGCGCCGCCGGGAATGCCGAATACCGTGTCGACGCCGAGCTCCTCGAGGGAGCGGACGACGGACTGCGCGCCGGTGACCCGCTCGGGCGGGACCTGGCGGCGGTTCGCCGCGTTGGTCGGACCGCCAGCGGGCGCGGCCTGCTGATTCGCCGAAGGCGCCGGCCTGCGGGCCGAGGGCCCGGGCCGTGCGGTTGGTGCACTCACCGTCTTCGTTCCTAACTGTTCGTACTAGACCCCGGACAACTGTGCTTGCACGTGGTGCCTTGCGAAGCGGCCACATGCCAGGACTTTGTCCCGAACACAAAAAAGCCCCCGACAGCGCATGGCTGTTCGAGGGTGGCGCGTCGCAACGCGAGCTGACGTATTCGACTCAGGTAGTCAGGCTCAACGCTGGACGCGCCGGCCGATTACGAGCAACTCGTTTCGATTCACGCGCATGACGGTATGTGTGCGCGAGTCGATCAGTCAAACAGGTCTCATTATGTGAGACCGAGCGGGTGCTCGAGTCCGTTCACCATGATGCGAGGATGGTGGTGTGTCATCACCGCATCAGTCCGTGCCACCGGCTAAATCGTCCCACACGCCTGCGGCGGGATCGGAGACGGGTAGTTCGCCGGAACCGACCGAGCCGACGCAGACGGCGCAGGTCATCCGCATTACGCAGATGGCCCACCTCGGTGTGCTCGTACTGCTGCTCTGTGTCTTCTTCGCCTTCGTCGGCTGGCCGATCGGACTGTGGTGGCTGCTACTGCTCCCGGTCGCGGTGGTGGTGTGGATCGAACGCACGCGCACCACGGTGTCCGAGGACGGGCTGGATCTGCGCACGGTATTCGGTTCGCGGCACCTCGACTGGACACAGGTCGCGGGCGTCGGCATTCCCAAGCGCGGGTTCGTGCGTGCCCATCTCACCGATGACACCGAGGTGAAGCTGCCCGCGGTCAGCTACGACCGGTTGCGTGATCTGATCCGCGCGTCGAACGGTCGGATTCCGGATCTGTTCGCGGCGGAGGCGGCGGCCCGAGAGGCGGAGTACGAGGCGCGCAAGAGCGAGGACGAGGCGCAGTCGACCGAGGCCGGGATTGATGAAACCAATGCGGAAACGACCGAGCCCGAGGCCAACGCGGAAGCGGCCGAAGCCGATGCGGAAGGGGCCGGCACCGACGTCGAAGTATCTACCACGGAAATCGCGGCGCGCGACTCCGACACCGACGCGCGCGACTCCGACGACTAGCGGTTCACCAGCGGCGGGGACAGCACCGCCGCCAGGTAGGCTCGCTGCCGGATGCGCGATCCGGTGACCGCGTCGGACGGACAATCCCCGCCCGCACGCACCGGACCAGCGGATACCGACGGTGCCGGAACCGACACGGCCGATGACACCGTCCGCGCCGACGACCACCCTCGCGGCGACACCATCCCGAACCACACACCGATGGCGATCAGTGCCGTCGACCGCCCCGAAATCCCTGCCGCGCGCAGGAGTAACGTGGTCGGTCGCTGAATTCGCTCAGTGAGCGAACTCCGCGCAGTCGCACATCAGCCCCCGCGACCTCCCGAGGATTTACATGCCACCGCTTCGTTCACGGACAACCACCATCGGCCGCAATGCCGCGGGCGCGCGCGCACTCTGGCGCGCCACCGGTATGACCGACACCGACTTCGGTAAGCCGATCGTCGCCATCGCGAACTCCTACACACAGTTCGTACCGGGCCACGTGCATCTGAAGAATGTCGGTGAGATCGTCGCGGACGCGGTGCGCGCCGCGGGCGGTGTACCGCGGGAGTTCCACACCATCGCGGTCGACGACGGTATCGCGATGGGCCACGGCGGCATGCTCTACTCGCTGCCCTCGCGTGAAATCATCGCCGATTCGGTCGAATACATGGCCAACGCACACACCGCCGACGCGCTGGTGTGCATCTCCAACTGCGACAAGATCACGCCCGGCATGCTCAATGCCGCTATGCGCCTGAACATCCCGGCCGTTTTCGTTTCCGGCGGGCCGATGGAGGCCGGTAAGGCCGTGGTCGTCGGCGGTGTCGCACAGGCGCCGACCGATCTGATCACCGCGATCGCGGCCAGCGCCAATATGAATGTCAGCGAGGAAGGCCTCTCCGAGGTCGAGCGCAGCGCGTGTCCGACCTGCGGCTCCTGCTCGGGCATGTTCACCGCGAATTCGATGAATTGCCTCACCGAGGCGCTCGGACTCGCCTTGCCCGGCAACGGATCCACGCTGGCCACCCATGCCGCCCGGCACGCGCTGTTCGAGCGGGCGGGCACCGTGATCGTCGATATCGCGAATCGCTGGTACCGCGAAGACGATGCGTCGGTGCTGCCGCGGAACGTGGCCAATGCCAAGGCCTTCCGCAATGCGATGGCGTTGGATGTGGCGATGGGCGGTTCCACCAATACGGTGCTGCACACCCTGGCCGCCGCGCAGGAGGGTGAGATCGACTTCGATCTGTCGACCATCGAGGAGACCAGCCGCCGAGTGCCGACGCTGTCCAAGGTCTCCCCGAACTCGGACTACCACATGGAGGATGTGCACCGGGCCGGTGGCATTCCGGCCATCCTCGGCGAGCTGCGCCGGGCCGGACTGCTGGAGACCGACGTCACCACGGTGCACACCAAGAGCTTCGACGAATGGCTCGACACCTGGGATATCCGCTCCGGCAAGGCATCCGAGGAAGCCGTCGCACTGTTCCACGCCGCACCGGGCGGGGTGCGCACGACCGAGCCGTTCTCCACGAGCAACCGGTGGTCGTCGCTGGACACCGACGCCGCGGGCGGCTGCATCCGCGATCTCGAGCACGCCTACACCAAGGAGGGCGGGCTGGTCGTGCTGCGCGGCAATATCGCACCCGACGGTGCGGTGCTCAAGACCGCCGGCATCGACGAGGAGCTGTTCACCTTCCAGGGACCGGCCGTAGTGGTGGAGTCGCAGGAGGAGGCCGTTTCGGCGATCCTCGGCAAGAAGATCAAGCCGGGCGATGTGATCGTTGTCCGCTACGAGGGTCCCGCGGGCGGCCCCGGTATGCAGGAAATGCTGCACCCCACCGCATTCCTGAAGGGCGCCGGTCTCGGCAAGGAGTGCGCGCTGATCACCGACGGCCGCTTCTCCGGTGGCACCTCCGGTCTGTCGATCGGCCACATGTCGCCCGAGGCGGCCAGTGGTGGCGCCATCGGCCTGATCGAGAACGGCGACCAGATCCGCATCGACGTCACCACCCGCACCCTCGAGGTGGTCGTCGACGATGCCGTACTGGCCGAACGTCGCGCGAAAATGGAAGCGTCCGAACGGCCTTGGCAGCCGGTCGATCGGGTGCGCCCGGTGACCACCGCGCTGCGCGCCTACGCCGCACTCGCGACGTCCGCCGACAAGGGCGCCGTGCGGCGCGTGCCGTAATCACCCGATACCCGACGGCGTCTCTCGTGCTTGCGTGAGGGACGCCGTTTGCATTCCAGCCAACAGGATTGCGTCCGACCACTGCTGGCTCGACGTTTCGCCGCAGGAGACACGCACTTGCGTCGACCTTGAATCGGCGCGCCGGTGCCGCTGCGAGTAACACGGCTTACGTTCCGACGACATCGCCGTCGAACAGCGGCCCGACTACGGGCACAGTCGGCGATCGCGGACGCATGTGCTCGGCACACGCACTACACGCCAATAGATGACGTCGGCCGGTATCAGCGCTGAGGCGCGGCATCCCTTGTGCCCTACCAGACATCGCCCAAAAGCGAAGGGCGCCCCTCGAAGACGAAGGGCGCCGGTGGAATTGGGCAGGTTTACTCGAACGGGCCGATCCCGGTCAGCGGGTTGCCGCCGTGGAGCCAGTACCAGGTGCCGATGGCGGCGGCCACGGCCAGGATGAGGACTACGAAGGAACCGTAGGCGGGGCGGGTGGCCCAGCCGCGGTTGCGGTCGAAGGACAGGCGGCCGGGTCCGGTCAGCAGCAGGACGACCGCGGTGCCCGCGAGGATGGACTCCAGTTCCACACCACTCTTGACCGAGGACCTGTACTGGAAGCCGGGGATCATGCCCTGCTTCCACAGCCACGCGTCGATGATCACCGCGAGCACCGCACCCGCGGCGAGCGGAGTGGCCAGACCGAGGACGAGCAGTCCGCCGCCGCCGACTTCACCGGCGATGACCAGGATGGTCGAGAGGGTCGCGTGGTCCCAGCCGCCCGAGGCCATCATGTCGCGGGTGTTGTCCAGCCCCTGGCCGTTGAACCAGGTGGTGAGCTTCTGCAGGCCGTGGTAGATGAAGGTGCCGCCGACGACGAGGCGCAGCACGAACAGGCCGAGGTCGAGGGTGCCGCGGCGGGCGTCGCCATTGCGGCGGCGCAGCGGGCGGCTCGGCTCGCCGCCGGATGCGTTCGAGGCGGGCGGGATGCTGGCGTAGGAATAGGACGCGGCTTCGTTCGCCCTGGTCTGTTCACCGACAGAGGGGATCTCCGGATCGAGCCCGAGCTCCTCCTCGGTGCGCGGCACATCCTTGGTCAGTTCGGGGCCGCTCGGGGCGGTATCGGAGGACAGTCTGGGCAGCACGCCGGTGGGTGAATCGTAGGGACTGGTCACGCCACGACCGGTGGACGACACCGCCGACTGCTCATCCGTGGGCGTTGCCGCGCCCTCGGTTTTGGGCACAGATGTGTCTTTGGGCTCTTCGGTCACGGTCGATACCCTATGCGGCCTTGCGCCCGCGTGGGCGGTCTCGGTGCGACGGCGTGTCCGTTTATCGACCCGGAGCGGCATATCGGCCGCGGTTTCCGTAACGTCTGAACCATGAGTTTGGTTGTCGCGGGGCGTATCGCCCTGAGCCTGGCGCTCGGCTCCGTCCTGCTGGTCGGCTGCGCCCGATTCGACGATTCCGCCTCCAGCCCGTTCACACCCGAACCGACCTTCAACCCCGCCGAACCCAAATCGCCGCAGCCGAGCCCCTCGCAGCGCCCGCGCCCGACCGGCCCGTGCATCGATCCGGATCCGAATGTGATCACAACCTGCCTGGATTCCACCGCGGGCATCATCTCGCTCGGCGAGGATGCGCTGGTCACCGAGCGACGCACCGGACGCATATACAAGACCGTCGCGGTGGATCCGAGCGATCCGCAGTCGCCGCCGATTCTGGTCGGCCAGGTCGATGTGGACGGCTCCGGGGACGGCGGCATCTCCGATATCGCCCTCTCGCCGACCTACCGCGAGGACGGACTCATATACGCCTACATCACCACCGCATCCGACAACCGGGTGGTGCGCATCGCGGAGAACGGGCCGCCGAAGACCATCCTCACCGGAATTCCGAAGGGGTCGGTCGGCAATCACGGGGCGCTGGAGTTCATTTCGCCGACCGAACTGTTGGTGCTGACCGGCGATGCGGGCAATCCCGGTCTGGCAAGTGCGCCGTCGTCGCTGGCAGGCAAGGTGTTGCGGATCAAATCGCCGTCGCCGGGAGCCAATGCGGAGGTCGTGGCATCGGGCCTGGGCACGGCGGGCGACCTGTGCGACGACGGTAAGGACAGCGTCTGGATCACCGATCGCACCCCGACCGAGGATCGTCTGCAGCGCCTGGGCCGGGACGGATCGATCACCACCGCGTGGACTTGGCCGGATCGGCCCGGCGTTGGTGGCTGCGCGGCCGGACCCGATGTGGTGGCGATCGCGATGTCGGGGGCGAAGGCGCTGGCGATCGCGAATCCGGATGCGAACACCCACGCGATCACCGCGGCGCCGACATTCACCGTGCAGGACAAATACGGCAGGCTCGGCGGTGCGGCGGCCGGTGCGGACGGCACCATCTGGGCGACCACCGTCAACAATGACGATAATCACGGGCCGTTCGACGATCGGGTGATCAAGATCCCGCCGCCGTCGCAGGGCACCGGGCCGGACTGACCAAGCCGATAGCAAAAGTGGGCGGGTCCTTGGGGACCCGCCCAATTCACATTGGCTCGGCAGGAAACTTCGGTGCGGACCGAATTCAGGCGCAGGCCTCGAGCACGAGTTCGCGCACGCGAGCCGCATCGGCTTGGCCGCGCGTCGCCTTCATGACGTCACCGACGATCTTGCCCGCGGCCTGCACCTTGCCCGAGCGGATCTTCTCGGCGATATCGGGATTGGCCTCGAGTGCCTTCTGCACCTCCGCCTGCAGCGCGGTCTCGTCGCTGACCATGCCGAGGCCCTTGGTCTCGACGATCTTCGCCGGATCACCCTCGCCCGCGAGCACGAAGTCGACAACTTGCTTGGCGACCTTGTTGTTCACCGTCTTCGATTCGACGAGCTTGATCACCTCGGCCACCTGGGCGGGCGCGATCGGCAATTCCTCCAGGGAAACCTCACGCTCCTTGGCCTTTTCGGTGAGGTAGGCGACCCACCACGAGCGGGCCTCGTTGGCCGGAGCGCCCGCATCGACGGTCGCCATGATCAGGTCCAGCGCGCCCGCGTTCACCAGGTCGCGCATGACCTCGTCGGACAATCCCCAGTCGGACTGGATGCGCGCGCGGCGCAGCCACGGGTACTCCGGGATGGTGCCGCGCAGCTGCTCTACCCAATCCTCTGCGGGCGCAACGGGTTCCAGGTCTGGCTCGGGGAAGTAGCGGTAGTCCTCGGCGGTCTCCTTGCGGCGACCGGGCGAGGTGGTGCCGTCGCTCTCGTGGAAGTGCCTGGTCTCCTGCACGATCGAACCGCCGTCGGCGAGAATGGCGGCCTGGCGGCGCATTTCGAAGCGAACCGCGACCTCGACGCTCTTGAGCGAGTTGACGTTCTTGGTCTCGGTGCGGGTGCCGAATTCCGTCGCGCCGATGGACATCAGCGAAACGTTGGCATCGCAACGCAGCGAGCCCTGCTCCATTTTGACGTCGGAGACCTGCAGCGACTTCAGGACCTCACGCAGCGCGGTCACGTAGGCGCGCGCCACTTCCGGTGCCCGCTCACCCGCGCCGGTGATCGGCTTGGTGACGATCTCGATGAGCGGCACGCCGGCCCGGTTGTAGTCCAGCAGCGAGTGACTCGCGCCGTGGATGCGGCCGGTCGAGCCACCGATGTGGGTGGACTTGCCGGTGTCCTCCTCCATATGCGCACGCTCGATCTCGACACGGAAGATACTGCCATCGTCGAGAACCACGTCGAGGTGACCGTTGGTGGCGATCGGCTCGTCGTATTGGCTGATCTGGTAGTTCTTCGGCTGGTCCGGGTAGAAGTAGTTCTTGCGCGCGAACCGGCCCCACGGGGTGATCGCGCAATTCAGGGCCAGCCCGATCCGGATCGCCGACGCCACGGCCTGCTCGTTCACCACCGGCAGCGAGCCGGGCAGACCGAGGCACACCGGGCACACCTGGGTGTTCGGCTCCGCACCGAACTCGGTCGGACAACCGCAGAACATCTTGGTCGCGGTGTTCAGCTCGACGTGAACCTCCATGCCGAGCACCGGCTCGAACCGGTCGATGACATCGGCATAGTCCATCAAGTCGACGGTGGGTGCACTCATAGCGATCAGTCTATTGACCCGCCCGCCGCCCTCGCCAAGCGACCGCACCCGCCGACCGTCGTGTCTCGCCGGGAGCGTCCAGCTAGCCGGTGCCGACCCTCGCCAGCTGTGCGGCACCGGAGCAGCGGGGCGGTTCGGCTAGCGGGGTCGAGTGTGTTGGGCGAGCCAGGTGGTGGTGTAGGTGAGGACGTCGGGGGCGATGGTGGTTTCGATGCCGGTGTATTCGCTGGGCAGGCCGGAGTTGGCCGGTTGCATGAGGTGATTGAGGTCGGGGAAGACGTGGACGGTGACGTCCGGGTCGGCGGCCATACGGTCGCGCATCGGTTGTTCGTTCTGGGTGGCGAGGACCTGCATGTCCTTGGTGCCGAAGAAGGCGAGGACGGGGATGCGCAGGGCGGAGAGCGCGGGGGCCGGGTCGTAGGTGATGAAGGATGCCATGTAGGTGGTGTTGTAGGCGTCGAGGGTTTCGACGGAGGCGCGCTGGTTCGGCGGTAGGGATTCGTTGTGGCGGTAGGCGAGGTCCTTGGCGGCGGCCAGGTCACCGGCGCGGATCAGGTTGGTCCACTCGGTGATGTAGGTCACCTGATCATCGATTCGGGACTGCGGTGCGCCTGCCGCACTGAGCAGTGCGCGGTTCTGCTCGATCAGCACCTCCCACCCGGGTACCGAAGGGCCGGCCATCAGGATCGCGAAGGCGACGCCGCTGTCCGGGCGGGATGCCACCAGGGGTGTGAGATAGCCGCCCTCGCTGTGACCGAACAGCCCGACGCGGGCCGGGTCGATATCCGGGCGGGCGCGTAGGAAGCCCACGCCGGCGGCCGCATCCGCGGCCAGATCGTTGTACGTGGCGTCGTCGAGTTTGCCGCTGGTGCCGCCGACGCCGCGGTCATCGGTGCGCAGTACGGCATAACCCGCCCGGGTGTAGGTGTCGGCCAGCAGCAGGAAAGGCTTGTGGCCCATGAGTTCTTCATTGCGGTCCTGGGGACCGCTGCCGGAGATCATCAGGATTGCCGGGAAGGGGCCGTTGCCCTCGGGCAGGGTCAGTGTGCCCGCGATGGTGATATCGCCGTTGCGGTAGGTGACGTCTTCGGAGCGGTAGGGGTACGGCGGTTTCGGCTCCTGCGGATGCGCGGACGTCCCGATCTTGCCGGGCTCGAGCGTCAACGGCAGGCTCTGGCCCGCTTGCCGGAACTCGCCGCTGATCCGGTTGGCGTCCTTGTCGAGTTTGCCATTGAACGCCGGATCGCCCGGAATGTTCGGAATCGCGAACGCCACCCGATCCGGTTCGGCGGAAACATCTTTCAGCGCCGCGCCGTTCACCCCCTGCGACGGGATGTCGACGGTGGCGCTGCCGTTGTCGGCGAAACTCACCCCCACCGGCAACGGCGCTCCGGGCACCTCGATGGACCCGTGCCAATCCCCGATCAACGACCGGGTCCGGCCCTTGTCCGACGACGAACACCCCGCCACCAACGCAACAATCAGGACCAGAACCGGGACGAGCCATCGCCCAGTGCGCATTCCGCAACACTACCGATCCGCGCGGACATATCGAACGAACTCACCCACACGGCGTCCCGATCAGGTGGAACTGGTGGCGAAGGCTTCTCGGCGGGGGACCGCCATCAATTCCACCTGATCTTTGATCGCGTGGTGGTTCCGGTTGCGCTCGGCAACCGTTCGGATCGCCGGAGATTCGGCAGAGTGCCACCGTCCGATCAATCGTCGGGCAACCCAATCAGCTTTGGCATCCAGTCCGGCGGGGCGGAGGTTCAGGCCCCGTGGGCGTATCGGACCGCGGCGGCGATCGCGTCCATGTCGAGTTCGAGAGTGGGGTCCTCTTCTTGTGCCTCTTGGAATTCCAGCATTGCGTCCGACATGCTGCCGCGGCGTGCGATGGCGAGGAGTTCACGGCGGACGTAGGCGCCGAGCGGGAGTTCGGCGGCACGGGCACGGCGACCAAACATGCCGAGGGCGTCGGCGGGCAGGTCATAGACCTGGATGAGGGTTACCGCATCGGAGTCGAATTGCGGGGTCAGATCGCGGCCCTGGGCTTCCAGGAATTCCACAATCGTGTCCACGGAAGTTCGCCGATGCGCCATTGCAATCAGTTCCTGACGGACCTGAGCTTCGATCGATATGCCCGCGATGCGAGCACGGCGGCGGAATACGGCGACAGCATCGGTGGGCAGGTCGGATACCTGGAGTTGAGCCACGACGACCAGAGTAGCTGTGCGACAAGGAATTCGGCAGGTCTCGATTGTGCAACAACCGCCGGAATCAGCCGAAAAATGCCTCGGCTTCGCGGTAGCGCTCGGTGGGCACGCGCTTGAGCTGCTTGGTGGCCTCGGACAACGGAACCAGATCGATGGAAGTGCCGTGCAGAGCAACCATTTGGCCGAATTGTCCGGCATGTACGGCTTCGGCGGCATGCAGACCGAAGCGGGTCGCCAGCACCCGGTCGTATGGGGTCGGGCTACCGCCACGTTGGACGTGACCGAGCACGGTGGTGCGGACCTCTTTGCCGATGCGGCGTTCGATCTCGGTGCCCAACTGCTGGGCGACACCGGTGAACCGTTCGTGGCCGAATTCGTCGATGCCGCCCTCGAGCAGAGCGAATCCCGAATCCGGGGCCGGATGCGCGCCCTCGGCCACCACGCAGATGAAGTGCTTATCGCCGCGCTGGAAGCGGCGCTTGATCATCGAGCACACCTCGTCCACATCGAAGGGCACCTCGGGAACCAGCGTGAGGTGCGCGCCGGCCGCCACGCCCGAGTTGATCGCGATCCAGCCCGCGTGGCGGCCCATCACCTCGACCAGCATGACGCGCTGATGCGATTCCGCGGTGGTATGCAGCCGGTCGATGGCCTCGGAGGCGATGGACAGCGCGGTGTCGTGGCCGAAAGTGACGTCGGTGCAGTCGATGTCGTTATCGATGGTCTTCGGCACCCCGACCACCGGGACGCCCTCGTCGGACAGCCAACTCGCGGCGGTGAGCGTGCCCTCGCCGCCGATCGGGATCAGCGCCTCGATCCCGTTGTCGTCGAGGGTGCGTTTGATCTGGTCCAGTCCGGCACGCAGTTTGTCGGGATTGGTGCGAGCGGTGCCGAGCATCGTGCCGCCCTTGGTGAGCAGGCGGTCGGTGCGATCGTCGTTCTGAATGGTGATCTTTCGGTCTTCGAGTAGCCCGCGCCAGCCGTCCTGGAATCCGACGATCGCGTCCCCGTAGCGTCCGTTCGCGGTGCGAACGACGGCACGGATGACCGCGTTCAGTCCTGGACAGTCGCCGCCTCCGGTCAACACTCCGATGCGCATGGCGCATATCTTGCACCGCTTCGCGCGATCGCGCGGTCGCACCCCCGTGAACACCGGGTAACGGCTACGACTCAATACACATAGACGATGGCGTTCTCGCCGCCGCTACAGGTTGCGAATTGATCACCGGCCGTGCAATTCATCTTGTAATCCCGATTGTTGATCGGGCTGTGCGCCATGACCGATCGATCGGTAATAGTGCTGTCACCACCATTCGCGTACGCCTTGCGCACCTCCTCGGCGAAGGCGCAACTGGTGACGGTGGTGCCGATCGCGGACGAGGTGAAACGGCCGAGCGCCGGATACAACTGGGCGCACGGTTTCGCACCGGCTGGCAGGTGTGCGGGCATGGTCGTGGTAGTCGGCTGGCCGGAATGTTGGCTTGCGTTGTGCACCTGCCAGCCGATAATTCCCCCGATCGCCAGGATTACGAGCACCGCGCAGATCCAGACGATGCGCAACGATCGACGCGCAGGAATGGGTGTCGGATCCGGTGGATACGGTGCGTCGGATTGGGGCATCGGCATGCCGACGGTTCTCGACAGTGCCTCGGTGGTCGCGTCATGCGGTGGGATATCGCTACGCATCGGATCCGATGAGTGCCCGGGCACGAATGTCGGCTCGAGTCCGGTGATCTGCTGCGGTCCCCTGATGGAGTGCGATTGAGGTCTGTTCGATTGCTGCGAACCGCTCCCTTGCGGTTGGCCGCCCGTCCGTTGCGGACCGCCCGCCGACCGCGGACCACTCGCCGACGGCAGCCCGCCCGCAAACGGCGGACCGTCACTCGTCGCCGGCGTACCACCTGCCCGCTGCGGCCCACTCGCCCGCGCCGAACCGCCCGCCTGCCACGGCCCGCCTGACTGCCGGGGGTCACCTGAGTGCTGCGGCCCACCAGACTGCTGCAAACCACTTTGCGAGCCACCCGACTGCGACACACTCGCCGATGCCGGACCGCTCGTCTGCGAACCGCCCGCCAATTGCGAACCGCCCGGCGGCTGCGGTCCGCTCGTCGATGGCGAACCCCCGGCCCACTGCGATCCACCAGCACGCGGCGAACCACCCACCGATTGCGACCCACCCGACTGCTGGGAATCGGTCGCCCGCGGCGAACCGCCCGACTGCTGCGAACCGCCCGCTTGATACAGCCCGCCCGCCGACCGCGAACCAGCTGGCTGTTGCGCCTCACCCGACTGTTGCGCCTCACCCGACTGCTGCGGACCACCCGACTGCTGCGGACCCAGCTGCGGCGAACCGCCTGCCTGCTGCACACCACCAGCTGACTGCGATCCACCCGACTGTCGCGGGCCGCCTGCTGATTGCGACCCAGCTGACTGCTGTGGCCAGTTCGGCGACTGCCGATCGATCGTCGATTCCGGTCCGAAAGTCGGGAAGATGATGGTCGCTGGGGCGGGTTGTGGGTTGGAGATCTGGGCGGTCGGCAAGTCCGAGTTCGGCACGGACGATGTGCCCGATACCGCGGCTCTGGCCGCCGAGGCGAGCGCGCGGGCCGTTGGGTAGCGGTCGGCGGGTTCCTTCGCCATGCCGCGGGAAATGACCTCGTCCAGTGCGCCGGGCAGTCCGGCTCGTTTGGTGGTCGGGCGAGGTGGTGGCGTCGAAAGGTGGGCTCGGATGAGCGAACTCATGCCGTCGGCGGGAAAAGGTTGTGCGCCGGTGAGGCATTCGAACAGCACGCACGCCAGGGAGTAGACGTCGGCGGTGCCGCCGATCGGTGCGGTGTCGAATCGTTCCGGCGCGATGTAGCTGTAGGAGCCGATGGCTTGGCCCGTCGCGGTGACGCTGGGGTCGCGCTCGGAGCGGGCGATGCCGAAGTCGGCGAGGTACGCGAAATCCGAAGGGGTGACCAGGATATTGGCGGGTTTGACGTCGCGATGCACCAAACCCTCGGCATGCGCGGCATCGAGAGCCGCCGCGACCTGTTCGATGAGGCCGACCGCACGGCTGGGGCTCAGTGGCCCCTTGTCGCGCAGCACCGAGCGCAGATCGCTGCCCCGGACCAGCCGCATATCGATATAGAGCACACCGTCGATCTCGCCCCAGTCGTGAATCGGGATGACGTGCGGTTCGGCCAGCCGCGCGGCGACCCGGGATTCGTGCCGGAATCGCTGCTGGAACCGCGGATCGTCGGCCAGCGCCATAGGCAGCAGTTTGACCGCGACCACCCGATCCTTGACCGTGTCGTACGCCTCGTAGACCTCCCCCATCCCGCCGCGGCCCAGCAGTGCACGCAACTCGTAGGGTCCGAATCGCGTACCGGCCCGCGACTGCGTTTCGTCCACCCCGTTACCTCCACCTCGCCGAACCGCGCCACGGTCGTGGTCCTGCGATCTCACCCGTTAGTCGGGATTCTCGGGTGCCACCGTTACCCGGTCAAGTGTGCGCGCCCACGGGGCCGCCGCGCGAACCTGCGGGCACGCGCACTTTGACCGGGTTCAGGAACAGCTGCCGCCGGAGAATTCGTCGAGGTGCTGGGAGATCACGGTGGCGAGCCGGTCCAGGATGTTCGTTCCCTCGGAGAGGCTGCCCGAATCGGGCTGGATGGCAATGGCGACCGCGATCTGACCGCCCGGTCCCTGGATCAGACCGAACTGGCGGACCAGATAGGAGCCGGAGGTGTCGGGCCCCCAACCACCTTTGAATTCCGCGCCCTTGAGTTCGCCGAGGCCCCAGCGCTGACTCGACGTGATCTGTTCCATCAGATCGATCACGTCCGAACTCTGCGGTAGGCATGGCAGCCGGGAGGCGAACCGAACCTGTTCGGTGAGCGCCCAATCCGCCTGTCCGAATGCGGAGGCATCGGAGCGCGTCTTGGTGGCGGGCACCGTGGTCTTGGTATCGCCGCCCTCGCGCAGCACTGCCTCGACCGCCCTGGCCGCCTCCTGGCCGGTGCCGAGCGACTGCCAGAGGGTATCGGCCGCGGTGTTGTCGGACTGGGTGATCGCCGCCGTCGCCGCGTAGCTCGAGCTCGTCGAACTCTTGCGCTGCGAAGCGATGACCAGCGGTACCTTCATCGTCGACCAGGCGGGTCCGGTGGTCCAGTCGCCGAAGGTCACCATCTTCTGGCCACCGACCGGCATGATCGCCATGCCCAGCTTGCCGTGCACACTCAACTGCAGTTCCTGGAAACCGGCGGCCAGTGTGCCCGGCACAGTGACGGATAGGTGCTGCTGATCGGTGTGCGCGGCGGCCGCGGTGATGCTCGGCTCCGCAGAGTACCTGTCGGCGTCCGTGCCGCATCCGGCCACCATGAGGAGTCCGGCCAGCGCGGTAACGCCGACCGCTATTCGCAGGCGCCGGGATAGCTCAAAATACATACTTCGACACATTCTCGTTTCGAACTCCCCCGCGTTTCGATGTCAACACGGCGTCCCGACACCGTACTTGGCATCGACACCGACCGCCCACCGCAACGGCGCCAACGCCGCCGAACCCCGAACAGCGACAACGGCTTACAGCGTGGTCAACCGGCATGTACACCGTAATGCGTCCGCTTTGCGCCACTGGTAGTCCATGGCCGCGCACTGCCGACCTCATCCGCGAACTCCTTGTGTTCATCGCCTCGCAACGTACTCGACAATTCCGACACGGCCCACTTTTCGTGGTACCAGGGGTACTGCGCGCCTCGAAGGGACGGGCGTGTCACCCTGGCGCAGAGGCTCGAATGCGGCGCAGGATAGTTCGATGGAGCTGACTTCGGTACACATCGATAAGCCGGACGATCTCAACGTCATCATCGGGCAGGCCCACTTCATCAAGGCGGTCGAGGACCTGCACGAGGCACTGGTCGGGATCAGTCCGCATCTGCGTTTCGGGTTGGCATTCTGCGAGGCGTCCGGGCCGCGGCTGATCCGGACCTCCGGCAATGACGACGATCTGACCGAGCTCGCCACCAAGAATGCCGTCGCGGTCGGCGCGGGACATTCGTTCATCGTGTTCCTGCGCGAGGGCTATCCGGTCAATGTGCTCAATGCGGTACGGCTGGTCCCCGAAGTCTGTGGAATATTCTGCGCCACCGCAAATCCGGTCGAGATATTGATTGCCCAGACCGAATCGGGACGCGGAATTATCGGAGTCGTCGACGGGGGCGCGCCACTCGGCGTAGAAGGCCCCACCGAAAAAGAGACCCGCAAACAACTACTGCGCCGAATCGGCTACAAACTGTAATCCCCCCCCAAATTCCCGCCCTCGACGATCGCAAACTCAGTCCCGGGATCTGGACACCTGATCACCATGTATTGGCGGCGGCAAATCTCGAGAGTGCCCCGCCGGCAATACATTCTCGGCTAATTGTCGCGGAGGACGCAGCGGGTGCGGGTGTAGATGGTTGGCATGCATTCGTTGCAGTGGGTGCAGGATGATCGGGTGTTCTGGTCGGCTTGGATGCGGAGGAGGAGGTCTGGTTCGCGCAGTAGGGCGCGGCCCATGGCGACGAATTCGAAACCCTCGGCCATTGCTGTGTGCATTGTGTCGAGGTCGGTGATGCCGCCCAAGAGGATCAATGGCATCGATAGTTCTCTGGGGAACTGCCGGGCGCGTTCGAGCAGGTAGGCATCGCGGTATGGGTACTCGCGGAGGAAGCCGCGGCCCATCAGACGGAAGCCCCAGCGTGCCGGGGCAGGAAGGACTTTCGCGAATTCCTTGCGTGGCGCGTCGCCGTGGAACAGGAGCATCGGATTGAGCAGGGAGCTGCCCGCGGTGAGTTCCAAGGCATCCAGTGCGCCGTCCGATTCCAGCCAGGCGGCCACCTGCAAAGACTCCGGGAGCGAAAGGCCGCCGCGCACACCGTCTTCCATATTCAACTTCGCGGTGACAGCCAAGCGGTCACCGACGGTTTCGCGCACCGCTACCGCGACCTCGCGGGCGAGCCGGGCGCGGTTGCCCGGGGAGCCACCGTAACGATCCTTGCGCCGGTTCAGTAGCGGGCTCAGGAACGAACTCACCAAATAGTTGTGGCCGAAGTGGATTTCGACCGCATCGAAACCCGACTGCTCGGCGAGCCGGGCGGCATTCGCGTAATCGGCTATGACCGTGGCGATTTCGGACAAGTCCGGAACGTGCATCGGGCGCATACCGAGTGGGCTGAACATTCGGCTCGGCGCCAGTGCGGGTGCGCGATTGGATGCGGCATCGGCCACCGGTCCCGCATGACCGATCTGGGCGCTGACGGCAGCGCCTTCGGCGTGCACGGCGTCGGTGAGTTTGCGCAGTCCGGCGACGGCTTCCTGGCGCATCCAGATCTGGTGCCGGTCGGTGCGGCCGCCCGGCGATATCGCGCAGTAGGCGACCGTGGTCATACCCACTCCGCCTGCGGCGATTTCGCGATGGAAGTCGATCAGTTCGTCGGTGACCAGTGCGTCCGGTGTTCGTCCCTCGAAGGTCGCGGCCTTGATCACCCTGTTGCGCAATGTGATCGGGCCGAGTGTGGTCGGTGCGAATACTTCGTTCATCATTTCTCTCCTGGCGTGGTCAGTCCGGCGACCACGAAATCCCGCAGTGTGCGGACCGCCTCGTCCGACAGCTCCTGCTCCCCGGTGCCGACAGCGGCGAACCGCACGATGATCAGGTCGAACGCCAATCCCCAGCGCCGCCGACTCTCACGTTCGCTCAGCTCCGGCAGCAAGCCGACCCAGGTGTCCATGCGGAACCAGTGCCGACGCCACATCGTCGGGTGCCGCCCGAGGACGAATTGGGCCAACAACCGCAGGTGCAGCCGCCCGACGGGATCGGCCGCCAATCCGATGAACGGCTCGATCACCGCATCCACCAGCGCCGCCACCGAACCGTGCGCGGCCGTCACCTCGGCCAGCTGTTCGGCCCACAATGAGCCGAGCCGAGCCTCCAGCAATGCCGCGACCAGCGCTTCTTTCGAGCCGAAGTGATAGTGCACCGCAGCGGGATTGGCGCCGGCCGCCGCGCAGATCGCCCGCACCGAGACCTCGTCGTACCGCTCGGTGAGCAAGAGTCGCTCGGCCGCCGACAATAGCCGCTCGCGCGTGCCCGCTGACGCGGCTGCCTGTTCCACCATGACTGCAGTCAATCACGTTCCAATCATCGTTTCAATCATTGATTGAAACGATGATTGCCGACGACGACAGGCCTAGCATGGGAGCTACCTCTGGAAGCTCCACGCGAGGAGAAGTGACCAGCTCAGGATGGGAGCATGATGGGCCAGCACGTCACCTACCGGAGAATCTATGAAGCGCCGATTCCGGCGGACGGCACCCGCGTGCTAGTCGATCGGGTCTGGCCGCGCGGGATCCGCAAGGAAGACGCGCACCTGGACGAGTGGATGCGCGATATCGCGCCGTCGACCGAACTGCGCAAGTGGTACGGGCACCAGCCCGAGCGCTTCGCCGAATTCCGTCGCCGATATCTAGCGGAACTGCGCGATACCGAGCACCGCGACGCCGTCGCGCGGCTACGCGACATCGCCCGCGAACATTCGGTGACGCTATTGACCGCTACGCGCGACGTCGACCACAGCCAAGCCGCCGTCCTAACGAACTTGATTGCATCAGAAGAAGATTCGCCGACCTGATCCATCGGCACCCAGCCCCGCATCCAGATTGCGTGCTGCGCTATCCGCCTCCCGTAGCTCGCCGAGCAAAGTGATATGGCGGTCGAATTCGGTGTCGGCGACCACCATTCGACTACGTTCGACGGGACCTCGGGGCCGGGCAGCGATGCGGCACTCGCCGGCGTTGTGGGAGGTGCCGCGGTGAGTGGGAACGGTGGCGGGATCCTCCGGCCATGCGCGCTTGGGGTAGCGACCGCGCAGGTCGCTGCGGCCAGCCGGTGCGCCAGGTCCGCGGTAATCGTGACGGGACGTTGGGCGGGCGAGAGCAGGTGCGGCACGATTGGCACTAGCCCATCGGCCAGCGACGGTGTCCGCGTCCAGCCGAAGACCTCCTGCACCTTGACCGCGAGCACCGGCGGGTCGGCGGCGTAATCGAGACGGACGCGACTGCCGGCGGGTGCTGGCAGGCGTGTTGGGCTGGGATTACGGTGCCCCTCAGCATGCAGACGGCCGGCTGGTTCCTTTACCGATGCGCACGCCCACCGCTCCGACGGCGCACGCTGCTCCGATTTCGCCGAAATGCCTTGTGTGACAACACTACCCGCGCGAACATAGGGGTTCGCTACGATAGAGATGTGCGGATCGGAGTAGGGCTCTCCACCGCGCCCGGAGCGTGGCAGGCAGGAGCGGAAGCCGCAGCGCACGCCCGCGATCGGATCGCGGGCGAGACGCCGTCGCTTGCTGTGTTACTGGCATCACGTGCACATACCGACGATGCCGCGGCCGTACTCGCCGGAGTCCACCAGACCGTCCAGGTGCCCGCACTCGTCGGATGCGTGGCGCAGGCGATCGTGGCCGGCCGCCGTGAGATCGAGGACGAGCCCGCGGTGGCGGTATGGCTGGCATCCGGATTGCCCGCCGCCGAGACATTCCAGCTCGACTTCGTCCGCACGGCGACCGGAGGGGTACTCGCGGGCTACCGCTTCGACAAGGCCGCACGCGACTTCCACCTGCTGCTGCCCGACCCGTTCTCGTTCCCCGCCGACATTCTGCTCGAGCACCTGAACACCGAGCTGCCCGGTACCACGGTGATGGGCGGGCTGGTGAGCGGCGCGCGCGGGCCGGGCGGCTGCAGGCTGTTCCGCGACCGTGATGTAGTGACCTCAGGTGCGGTCGGCGTGCGACTTCCCGGACTGCACGGAGTTCCCATCGTGTCGCAGGGCTGCCGACCGATCGGCTATCCGTATATCGTCACCGGCGCGCGTGGCGCGCTGATCACCGAATTGGGCGGCCGACCGCCGATCGTGCGGTTGCGCGAGATCGTCGAGGTAATGCCACCCGACCAGCAGGAACTGGTGACCCACGGGTTGCAGATCGGCATCGTGGTAGATGAGCATCTGGCAGTACCCGGACAGGGCGATTTCCTGATCCGTGGGCTCCTCGGTGCCGACCCGTCGAGCGGCGCGCTCGAGATCGGCGAGCTCGTCGAGGTCGGCACAACCGTGCAGTTCCAGGTCCGCGACGCGGTGGGGGCGGACGAGGATCTGCGTGCGGCCCTCGTCCGAGTGGGTTCGGATCTGCCAGGACACCCAGCGGGGGCGTTGCTGTTCACCTGCAACGGGCGGGGGCGCCGGCTGTTCGGGGTCGCGAACCACGACGCCGCCATGATCGAGGACCTGCTCGACGGCATACCGCTCGCGGGCATCTTCGCCGCGGGCGAGATCGGTCCCATCGCCGGCCGCAATGCGTTGCACGGATTCACGGCATCGATGGCGGTATTCGTCGAATGAGCGTCGACCTGCGGGTCTACGCCGAGCTGAACGATTTTCTGCGGCCCGACGAGCGATACACGGTGCTGCGTCGACCGTTTCGTCCGCATCAAAGCGTGAAGGACGTCATCGAGGCGGCCGGTATCCCGCACACCGAGGTCGACCTGGTTCTGGTCGACGGGCAACCCGTCACCTTCGGCCGGCGCCCCCGCGAAGGCGACCGGATCACCGCCTATCCCGTATTCGAGACTCTGGACATCGGCCGGGTTACCCGGGTGCGCCCACACCCACTGCGCGAGCCGCGCTTCGTCGCCGACGTCAATCTCGGCGGACTCGCCAAGCTGATGCGGCTGATGGGCCTGGACGTGCACTGTCAATGGGACGCCGAGGACGCCGTACTGGCCGAGCTGTCGGCGGCCGAGCACCGGATCCTGCTGACCCGCGACCGTGGACTGCTGAAGCGGCGCAACGTAACCCACGGCGTGTACATCAGATCGGACCAGCCGGTCGATCAGATCGTCGAGGTGATCCGACGATTGGATCTCGTCGAGCACTTGGCGCCGTTCACCCGCTGCCTGCGCTGTGGTGGCGCCGTTGTCGCGGTCGCCAAAGCCGAGGTCGAAGATCGGCTGCAACCGCTCACCCGCCGCCATTACGACACGTTCCGGAAGTGCCGCACCTGCGGACGGATCTACTGGGAGGGATCACACCAGGTCCGGCTCAACGCAACCGTGCAGGCGATCCGCACCCGCCTGAACCGATCCATTCTGTGTCAGTAGGGTTACCGAAATCAGTTTCTGTGTCAGTGGGCGGGACGGATGCAGGAACGGGTGACCGAGCGTGCTCCTGTCCGTCATCGAAGGCAAGGAGGGCGTAGCCGTCACCCTGGGGACAACCGTGGTTCATACGGGGTGTCCAGGATGTGCGGTGTGGCGGGAGCGAACGGACACAGCATGGCGGGCAGTATCGCCTGTGCGGTGGTGGCCGCGGTGCTGTTCGCCGTCGCTGCGGCATTGCAGCAGGACACCGTGCGGAAGGCGGCGACCGCGGAGACGAGCGGCGCGCGCGTACTGGCGGTGGGTCCGCTTGCGCGCCGGATGCTGACCAGCCGGCGCTGGCTCGTCGGCCAGGGTTTGAGCGTCGCAGGGTTCGGATGCCATGCGGTGGCGCTGCGGCTGGGCGCGTTGCCGATGGTGCAGGCATTGCTGGTGGTGCAGCTGCTGTTCGCGTTGCCGCTGGCCGCGCGACAGCGGAAGCGCCGACTGCTGCGCCGGGATTGGGTGGGCGCCGCCATCGTGTGCACCGGGCTGGTCCTGCTGATCGCGCAGGGTGTCCCGCATGGGGTGCCACGACCGGAGACGCTGCCACGGGCGGGCATGGTGGTGGTGACAGCGGTGGTCGTGTTGTTCCTGCTGTCCCGTGCGACCCGGCCGACCCAGCTGCGCGCCTCGCTGACCGCCGTGGCGGCGGGGTTCTGCGTCGCCAGCACCGCGGTGCTGGTGTCCGTCGGCACGTCGGAGCCGCATCGGTACGGTTGGATACTGCTCGGCGTTCCGGTGACCACCATCATCGGCGGCATCCTCATCCAGGAGGCATTCGCGCACGGCTCCCTGCCGACCGCGCTGACCACTGTGACCATCGCCGATCCGGTGCTCAGCTACGTCGCCGGACTCACCCTCTTCACCGCGACCACCGAACCACACCCGCTCCCCCTGGCGGGTGCCGCCGCCCTGATCCTCGGAGGCGTTGCACTGCTCGCGAATTCACCCACCCTGCACGACGAGCGTGACAGCGACATTCCCGGTCGACACGACGGCGACATCCACAGCGCAACCGATGGTGACCTTCGCGGTGGACGCGCCGGCGGTGCCGAAGACGGGCATGGCGACGACGTTCGCGGACAACGTGCGGGCGGCATCCGGGACCGACGCGATGGCGATAACTTGGCTATCGACCAGGTGTCGTGAAATCCGTTCTGGGTGCTCGGATTCGTTTCTCGCGGGGACGGGTGGATATCGCACCGGGTTCGAGGTCGGCGTAGAGCGCGAGCATTCCGGAGACGGTGATCGACCAGGAAAAACGTTCGGCGCTGCGGCGGGCGGCCTGGCGGCGCCGATCGGCGGGATGGGTGAGCAGGGTGCGCACACCGTCGGCGAGACCGGCGGGAGTGCCGTCGCAGTCGACGCCGGAACCCAGGGGACCGAGCAGTTCGCGGGCGGCACCGTCGCGCGGGACCACCACGGGCGTGCCGCATGCGAGCGCCTCGAGCACGGCTAGACCGAATGTCTCGGCGGGAGAAGGGCACAAGGCGATGTCGGCGTTCGCGAGTGTGGCCGCCACCAGGTTTCGGTCCGCGACATGGCCGAGGAAGGTCACCGGCAGGTCGGCCGACTGGCGCTGCAGGCCTTCCCGCATCGGTCCGTCGCCGACCACGGTCAACCTGACCCGAATACCGCTGTCACACAACAGCCGGACCGCATCGATCGCCCGGTCGGGACACTTCTCGCGGGACAGCCTGCTCACCATCACCAGCTGGACCGCGCTGTTCGGATGGTGCTGCGCCGAGTGGAACTGCCAGTGCGGCAGCGCATTCGGGCTGGAATTCCACGGTGCGGACCGGCCGTGGTGTAGTGCGCTCGCGGCGGGATCTGCCGAAGAGTGACCTGTGGAGTCCACCGGGGTTCGACCGGAGCGATTCGGAAGACGATTCTCGCCGGGGCCCGATGCCGTGTTCGACGCGCGTGACGGACGCACTATGCGCGGCAACCATCGTGTGCGCTCCGAGCGGTGGCAGGCGGAATGCGTTGTGCTGCTGCCCTTTCGCGGCAGTGCCGACGGCTGGACCGTCGGCGTGGAACGCGAGACCGCGGCGATCGTCGGCGTGTGCCCTCGCCCGCCCACCGCACCGAACACGCCGGGATCGATCGGACGGAACGTGTGCAGATCCACCCCGAGCGGGATCCGGCGCACATTAGCGGCGCCGATGCGGGTAAACTCCGCAGCCGCGAAACCCGAGGTGACGACGATATGTTCGGCGCGTGCGGCCAGCTGGCGGTTGGCCAGATCCGCGGCCGTGACGAGTGGAAACCCAGGTGGTACCCGGGTGCGCAGGATGGCGTCGATGCGTTCGTGTGAGAACAGCACCACTGGTATGCCGTTACGGCGAGCCCACGGTGCGAGCCAGCGCATGCTCAGTTTGTCGCTGCATTCGAGCACCTCGGGGCCCACGCTCTCCAGTATCGGGAGGGTACGCGCGGAGGTGAGGACATGGTAGCCCGCCGCACCGAATCGGCGGCCGCGCACCGTGATCCGGCGCCCGGATGAGGTGAGCACGTCGGCGTCGGACAGGCCCGGCACCACCAGAACCCGATCGTGTCCCGCAGCGAGATAACCGCGACCGATCTCATCGACGCAAGTGCGCAAACCTCCGGACGCCGGGGTGTAGAAGTTGGCGACCTGCACAATCCGCATCAGCCGATCACCTCCGCATAGGTTGCCGGGCGCGCACCTGCGCGGAGCGCGGCATCGATTCCCCGCAGCGCGGCGTCGCGCAGCCCGGGGTAGTGCAGATCGTCGGGGTGCAGGGCGATTCGGACCAGGCCGTCGCGCTTCGCGGCACGTCCGGCCAGCCGGGGCAATAGCCCGGCCGCGGTGCGTTCACCCCATCCGCCGGGGCGTTGCGACAGCGCGAACCCCCGCACCCGAAGGCCGGTCCGCAGATCCCGCACGCCGAAATGATCGGTGGTGTGCGAGAAGCCCGCCCGACGCAGCACCGAGTCCGAGGCCGGCGAGGACAGCCAGCCCGGTGGAGTGAAACCCGTTGTGGTCAGGCCCATCTCGTTCATGACCGTGATGGCCTGCCGGAGCCGGGCGTCTGCCGCGGCGACGTCGAGCGCGGCGAATTCAGCGGCGCCGCGTGCCACCATCCGGGCGACCGCGCGGCGGGCGAACGAACCCTCCTTCGGGGCCCGGTGTTCCCAGCCGTGCAGCATGATCTCGTCGCCGTGAGCGCGGCGCTCGCGCAGGAACTTCCCGTAGTCGGGCGCGTCGGCCAGGCTCGCACCCCGCCATGGACCCGGGATCACCAGGATCGACACCGGGATGCCGAAGGCGTCGGCGTCGGCGCACCAGCGCGCGGTTTCCCGCTCGGATGCCGGAGCAACATCATGGACACTCACCACCAGTCGTGCAGGCACGGGCGCAGGTTAGCAACGAACGGTTGCGGCCAACTGAACAACAGGGATGCGTTGCCAGGCGAATCGGGATCGGTATATCGGAACCGTGACGACCAGCTACGACACACAGATGCGCGGTCCTGGCGTGCGACGCTATGCGACCTTCGTGTACGTCAGATCGAAGTCCGTCTTCCAGATCCTTCGGTCCTCGGCTAGCTCCCAGCGACCCAGGATCGTCGCACCGTCGTCGGAAAACCTGCCGGAAATCGCTGTGCGAAGGGCTCGCCGTCGCGCAGCCATGTCCAGATGCCGTAGGTCAGGATTATCTCAACGGCGGCCCGCAAGGAGATCCGGCCCGCATCGTCCATTCCCCGGCGCAGACCTCCGGGCGCCTGCGTGCCGATTCGTCGGTAGACGGGTTCATAACTGCTTCGGTGAGGCGATCCCCGCACAGGCGATCGCTCAGATCTGCGAGCCCACTCGGCAACTGCGCGGCCGAGCCGACAGCCGCCAAGTGGAGAACGCCCGTGCGGGTATCGCGGTGCATCAGGGCCTCTTCGGCCACGGCTCGGCAATCATCGCCGCCTGCTGAACCGAGGCCGATATCGCCCCACTTACTTCAGGTGCCGGGCGAAGAACCGGTTCCCCTCCTCCCCCGCGAACTGTGGGACGCCGGTGTGCCCGCCCATATTGGCGTGCAACGTCTTCTCCTCGGAGCCGAAGGCGTCGAACAGGTCCAGGGCCATCTGCCGGTCGTTCCCCTCGTCGTCCCACTGCAGCAGGACATGCAGCGGAATGGTGACCTGCCGGGCCTCCTCGAGTATGGCGCGCGGCACGAAACTCCCGGCGAACAGAACGGCGGCCGCGATGCGCGGCTCGACCACCGCCAGCCGGGTGCCGATGGAGATCACCCCGCCCGAGTAGCCGACCGGGCCGCCGATCTCGGGCAGCGCGAGGAGTGCGTCCAGGGTGGCCTGCCATTCCGGGACAGCCTTGTCGACCAGCGGCAGGATGAGCCGGTCGACGATCTCGTTGTCGACCGGCCCGCCAGTCGCCAGCGCCCGGTGCAGGTCGGTGAGGGCCTGATCGGCGGCGGCCGAACGGGGTCGGTCACCGCTCCAGGGAAGCTCGATGGTGGCCACGGCGTAACCCTCCGCCACGGCATGCCGGCCCCTGTCCAGCAGTCGCGGGTACGCCTTGCGCAGCCCGAGGGGAGGGGGGCTGACCAGGATAAGCGGCACCGGTTCGGACGCGGATCCGGCCGTCCACAGGATGCCGGGGATCTCGCCGAGGGTGAATTCGCGCTCGAGGATGTCGTCGTCGAGGCGCTGTTCGGTAGTGAATTGCACGGTCGTGCCTTTCGGGAGTGCTGTTGAACGGCGCTCCCGGACGACCTATCGCCCGACCGTGACCCCGGAGGGGAGCACCCATGTCGATACTGCGTTCACGGGTACCACCTCCTCGTTGTCTTGCACGGCTTCCGGAAAAGTAGCAGTGGTCACCGTGGTCCGCCAACGGGTTTTTGTGGAGGCTCCGGGACCGGATGCCACTGAGTCACTCTTTGTCCGATGAACGCCGATGAATTTCGAGCGCGTAGGAGGTCTAACCGGTCATGAGGAAACTGATCTACGGGTTGAGCGTGTCCCTGGACGGCTACATCGAAGACCGCGACGGCAGCATCGACTGGACCAACCCGGACGATGAGCTGCACCAGTTCCACAACGACCGCTACCGCGAGATCGAGGTCTCGCTGCACGGCCGTCGCCTGTACGAGCTGATGGCCGAGTACTGGCCACACATACCCGAGGACGCGCCGCGAATCGAGCGTGAATTCAGCAGGCTCTGGACGGAGAAGCCGAAGGTCGTCTTCTCCCGGACGCTCACCGAGGTCCACTGGAACAGCACGCTGATCAGCGAGAACACGGTCGAGGAGGTGCGCAGGCTCAAGGCTGGAGGCGATGGCGTCATGGAGGTCGGTGGCGCGAGCCTCGCGGCCTCGCTGATGCCACACGGGCTCATCGACGAGTACCAGCTGTTCGTCTCGCCCGTGGTGCTCGGGGGCGGCACACCGCTGTTCCCATTGCTGGACAAGCGCATCCAGCTTCGCTTGGCCGAGACGAGGCACTTCAACACCGTGGTGATGCTGCGCTATCTCGCCGACTGAGGTCCGTTCAACCGCAACAGCCGTGAGGTCATTTTCCGGTGTCAGTAGATGTAGACCACAGCGTTTTCACCGCCGGTGCAGGTCACCAATTGCCCCTCCGCGACGCAGTTCATGGTGTAGGTCCGGCCGGTGACCGGACTGGCTGCCACTACCGAGCGCGATGAGCGCGAGACGTTCGTGGCGGCGGATTCGGCGTAGGCCTTGCGGACCGCTTCGGCGAAACCGCAGCTGGTGACCGCGGATCCGGTGGCCGACTGGGTGAAGCTGCCCGCGACGGATTGACCGTTCGTGCAGTTCGTCGCGCCAGCGGGCAGGGTGACCGAGGTAGGTGCGGCCTTGGTGGTCGAGGTCGACGGCGATGTGGTCGAACCGCCTGCCGTGCCGATGGCGGCCGTCGTGGTCACCTGCGCACCTGCCCGCACAGTCGAATCCCCGGACTTGCTGGAGCCGAGCACCTGCCAGCCGATGGCACCGCCGACCGCGAGCACCACGATGACGAAGACGGTGACCATGATCGGCAGCATGACCGATCGATCCCGCTGATACGGATCCGCGGCGGGATCCTGCGCGTAGTAATCGTTTTCGTAGTCGGGTTCGGCATAGCCCTGCGGCGAATACTCGGCCGGTTGCGGCGACGGCCGGTACGGGTTGGGCGCCGCATGGGCGGGACCGCGCGGCGGCTCGAATGGCGGTGTGCCGGAGAAGGGCTCCGGCATCGGTACCCGGCGCGTCTCCAGATCGGACGAATCCTGTTGCGCACCATACTGTTCCGGATACTGCCGCGCCGGGTATCGAGCCTCCGGGTACCCCGCTTCGGGGTAATGCGATTCCGGATACCGCTGAGTCGGCGGAGCCGCCGGATCACCCGCTTCGGGGTAATGCGATTCCGGATACCGCTGAGTCGGCGGAGCCGCCGGATCACCCGGGTACCGCGGTGACGGCAAATGCTGCGGAAACTCCGGCGGCGACTCCTCGTACAAATGCGCATCCGGAAACGGCCGCACCTGCCGGCCGACCCCGGGCGACCCGAACGGCGGACCCGCGGGCTGCTGCGGCGGCAACGGCGTGAACTGCAGATCGGCGGGCGAGACCACCGTCGGCCCGGTCGGATGGATCACCGCCGGAATGGTTCCCGTCGACTCCGCGGGCGAGGCCGGACTGCGGTGCACCACAGCCTGATCCGACGGTCCGCGCGACGGATCGGGCGGCCGCACGATCAAGGTCGGCGTATTCGGGGCGGGCGCGGTGCCGAGGGTGGCCCTGGCCGCCCGCGCAAGATCGGTCGCGGTCGGGAAGCGATCGGCGGCCTCCTTGGCCATGCCGCGGGCGATCACCTCGTCCATCGCCGCGGGGACGCCCGGTCGCTGCACGCTCGGTCGCGGCGGCGCCTCGGTGAGGTGCGCCCGGATCAGTCCACTCATGCTCCCGGCCCGGAACGGTGTTGCTCCGGTCAGGCACTCGTGCAGTACACAAGCGAGTGAGTAGATATCGGCGCGACCGGTCACCGGTCCGGAATCGAATCGCTCCGGGGCCATGTAGGTGTAGGAACCGATGGCCATGCCCGCCTGGGTGACCGCGCTATCGCCCTCGATATGGGCGATGCCGAAATCGACCAGGTAGGCGAAATCCGCCTCGGTGACCAGGATATTGGCCGGCTTCACATCGCGGTGCACGAGACCGTCGGCGTGCGCGGCATCCAAACCGGCCGCGATCTGCTCGATGATGCCGATCGCGCGCTCGGCGCTCATCGGCCCCTGATTGCGCAGGATCTCGCGCAGATCGGTGCCGGGCACCAGCCGCATATCGATGAACAGCACACCGTCGATCACGCCCCAGTCGTGGATCGGGATGATGTGCGGTTCGGCCAGTCGCGCCGCCGCCTGTGATTCGCGACGGAAGCGCACCTGGTAGATCGGGTCCCTGGCGAGTTCGTCGGACAGCAGTTTGACCGCGACCACGCGGTCCTTCACCGTGTCGTACGCCTCGTAGACCTCGCCCATACCCCCTTTGCCGAGCAGCGCTCTGAGCTCATACGGCCCGAACCGTCGGCCGACTCTCCATCCAGGTCCGTCCACCCCGTCATTCCTCCACATCCCGGGCAAAGATCGCCCATCACCAGCTCCGGGTATGCGCGATCCGGCTGCCCGTCAACCCGTGGATTGTCCTGGTGCGACCACCCCGTGGTCAAACGCAAACACGATCGCGGCAGCCCGATCCCGCAGTTCCAGTTTGCCGAATATATGTCCGACATGGCTCTTGACGGTGACTTCGGAGATGCCGAGGTCGCGTGCGATCTCGGCATTGACGCGCCCGCGCCCGATCAATTCGAGCACCTCGTACTCGCGTGCCGTGAGTTCGGAGAGTCGGCTGTCGGCGCGGGTGACGGCGGGTCGAACCGTCCGATATGCCGAGAGCACCCGACCGGTGACCGACGGGTCCAACCAGGCCCCGCCGGCGGCGACCGTGCGGACGGCCCGGATGAGATCTTCGGCGGGCGAATCCTTCAGGATGAATCCGGCCGCTCCGCCCCGCAGTGCGCCGGAAAGCAGCTGGTCGTCGTCGAAGGTGGTGAGCACCAGCACCGGCGGCGCACCGTCGCGCGCACGCAGCATGCGGGTCGCGTCGATGCCGCCGACGCGCTTCATGCGCAGATCCATCAGCACGACATCGGGTCGGTTGGCCGCTATCGCGGCGGGTACCTCGTCGCCGTCGGCGCATTCGATGACCAGGAAACCGTCGCGCCGCCGCAGTATACGCCGCAGCCCGCCGCGGACGAGTTCCTGATCGTCGACGACCAGCACGGTGACCGTCTCCTCGCCACCGGCCGCAGGCCCTGTTGTCACGCGCCCTCCCCCAGCGCACCGTTGCGCCGCATGTCACGCACCGCATTCGCGGCCCCATGGATCACGTCGGGCAGTCCGCACGACGTCGACCAGGCCCGCGCGCCGCCGAGCGGGAATTCGGCTCGCACCGTCCAGCCGTCGTCGTAGGGCCCGGTCTCGATGCGGCCACCGAGCAGTTCGGCACGCTGGCGCATACCGGACAGTCCCATCCCGCCGCCCAGATCCAGCGGCAATCCCTTGGGCAGCGAATTGTTCACGATGAGCCGGGCCACCGACGAGTCCACCTCCAACAGCACGGTCGCGGTCGCGCCGGGCGCATGTTTGATCACATTGGCCAGTGACTCCTGGCCGATCCGATAGAGCGCGAGTCCGACCGCCGCCGACACCGCGGACAGATCCTCGGTACGGGTATAGCGAACATCCAATCCGGCCCCGGCGAAATCACCGACCAGATCATCGATATCGCGGATGCCGGGCTCCGGAACGAGTTTGGCCGGCCGGGCGTCGAGCAGGCCGATGGTGCGGCGGATATCGGCCATGGCCTGCCTGCCGAGTCGCTCGGCGTCGACCAGTGCGTCCACCGCTTCGTCCACGTCACGGTCGGTCTGCAGCGCGTGCCGGGCCGCGGTCAGATGCAGCAGGGTGATGCTCAGCGAATGCGCGATGACATCGTGCACCTCGCGCGCGATCCGGCTGCGCTCCGCGTCGGCGGCGCGTTCGGCCCGGATCTGCTGACTCTCACGTTCCTGATAAAGGAATTTGCGCTGATACTGCAACATCACGCCGACCAGCCAGCCGAGAGCGATCCCGACGATGTACATCTGCAGGCCGGCCAACCGCTGACCCGACTCACTCCACATCAGGTGACCGGCCGCGTCGAAGGCCATCAACTCGAGTACCGCGACCACCGCGAACAATGCGCTGAGGCGTTTTCGCACGATGGCCGCGACCTCGCCGACCATCACCACCAGGATGAACGGGGAAAGGTCGGACGACACCGGCTGGGTGAGCATGATCGCCGTCGCGACCAGGCCGGAGACCGCGAGCAGCATCGGGCTCGGCGCAACACCGAAGAAGCAGAACAGCGGCACCGAGACGAAGACCAGTACGAGCGCCAGAATCGGCAGCGCGGTCGGGAAATATTCGTGGCGCTGAATGACCGCGCCGACACCGACCACGAGCAGAGCCGCATCGGCGCTGATCATCACCGAGGGCGGATAGTCGAACGGCAGCTCTTCGAGATTGCGGCGCAAGACCGCGACCGGGTTGCGCACGAAAGCCACGAACCGATCCCGGACGCGCCCACTCTCGCGGAAAGGTATCGCCGGTTGGGCGCCCGCCGACGATGCAATGGCGTGGGTCACATCCATTCTGTAAGGCTAACCGCCAGGTCGGGGCCGGTGCATCGTGCTAAGAGCGGGCCGCGGCTCCTACCGCGGTAGGAGATCGATTCGCGTCCCTGGCACGAAGACACCGTATTTCGTCGTCCGTAGCGTGAGATCTACCAAACCACGGAAGGGCATATACGATGTCCGATCATTTCGAGCGACACAGTCGCAACGGATGGGAAGATCACCACCGCCGAACCGAGATCGTGCACACCGTGCTCACCCGCGCGGCCAGCGATCCGGCCAGCCCCGATCTGTTCGCGGAGATCCCGGAACTGGACCGGTTGTTCGGCGGACCAGAGGGGCTCTTGCTCGCGTTGCGATATCGGTGGAATATCCATCTCGACGCGAAATTGGACCAGGCGCTGGTGCAGGGCCAATCCGCGGTCGACGCCTATCTCGAACTAGCCGCCGAACAACCGGTCCTGCGCGCCGTGCTCGACGCACAGTATCGCCGCCGAGTTCAGGAGGCCGAGGCGATGGCGCGATAACGCGCAGGTGCGACACCGCGGTGCGCCACAATCGACCAAGATCGAATAGTTGAGAAAGAGGGTGGGGGACCGCATGTCGGACCAGGCCATGCTGGAACTGACGGATATCACCAAGGAATATCGCGTCGGCGACCAGGCGGTGCGCGCACTGGACGGCATCAGTCTGCGCATCGAATCCGGTGAATTCACCTCGATCATCGGGCCGTCCGGCTCGGGTAAGAGCACGCTGTTGCATCTGCTCGGCGCACTCGATACCCCCGACTCCGGGTCGATCCGCTTTCGGGGTGCGGAGATCGGCGGCCTCGACGACGAGCGGCAGTCCGAATTCCGCCGCCACCGCGTCGGTTTCATCTTCCAGTTCTTCAATCTGCTGCCGACCCTCACCGCCTGGGAAAATGTCGCCATTCCGAAGCTGTTGGACGGCACCGGATTACGCAAGGCCAAACCGCGCGCGCTGGAACTGCTCGACCTGGTCGGGCTCAGTGAACGCGCCACCCATCGGCCCGCCGAATTGTCCGGCGGTCAGATGCAGCGCGTCGCGGTGGCGCGGGCATTGATCATGGATCCGCCGCTGATCCTGGCCGACGAACCGACCGGCAATCTGGATTCCAAGACCGGTGCGTCCATCCTGAAACTGCTCGGCAATATTGCGGGCAACGGAAATTCGGTGGTGATGGTGACCCACGATATGGGCGCTGTCGAATACTGCGACCGGGTGATCACGTTGCGCGACGGGCAGATCGGCTCCAATGACAAGGTCGATATCGCCACCCGGACGGTGCGCGCGTGATCGGCGCGGCATGGGATCGGCTGCGGCTGTTCAATATCGGTGAACTGCTCGCCCACCGCGGCCGCACCCTCATGTCATTGGCGGTGCTGTCCATTTCGGCATCGCTGCTGGTCGCGGTGTTCAGCATCTCCGGCTCGGTCACCGGTTCGGTGGACCGGCTCACCCGCAGTCTCGGCGGCAATGCCGTATTGGAGGTCACCGGGATCACCGACGCGGGCTTCGATCAGCGGGAACTGCAACGCATCGCGACCACCCCCGGCGTCGACATGGCAGTGCCGATGTTGCGCGCGCAGGTCGGATCGGGCGCCGATAAGGCGCTGCTGATCGGCGCCGACACCAGCATCACCGCACTGGGCAGCGATCTGGGCGGGCCGATGGCCGCGCAGGCGAGCAAATTGCTCGCCGTGCCGAACGGTGTCCTTGTCGGATCCGGGATGGGGCGCGCCGAAGGCGAACACTTCCCACTCGGTTCTGGAACCGTCACTGTCGCAGCGGTTCTCGATAAGAAGACCTCCAAGCAGCTCAACGGTGGCCACATCATTGCCGCCCCGCTCGGGCTCGCGCAGAAACTCACCGACCGCGTCGGGCGGCTGGACTCGATTCAGATCATCCCGGCCGACGGCACCGATGTCGACCAGTTGCGCGAGACGCTTACCAAGGTGGTCGACGGACGCGCCGTGGTCGCCGATCCAGGGCTGCGCACCGCACAGGCCGGTGGCGCCATCCAGATCGTGCGGTACTCGACGCTCATGGCCTCGGCGGCCGCCCTGATCGTCTCGGCATTCTTGATCTACAACGCGATGAGTATGGCGGTCGCCCAGCGCAGGCCGGTGTTGTCCATGCTGCGGGCGATCGGCGGCAAGCGCGGGCCGATGGTGCGTGATCTGCTGGTCGAGGCGGCGCTGCTCGGCGTGCTCGGCGGGTTGGGTGGCGCGGTGGTCGGCGCCGCCATGGGTGGCGTCGCGATCGGCGAACTCCCCACCGCAATCATGCAATCGGTGGAGGCTCGCACCGAATACATAGTGCCCGGGTACGCGATTCCGGTGGCGATCGGCGCCTGCGTGGTGGCCAGTGTGCTGGCGGCTGCCATTGCGGCGCGCCAGGTGTACAAGGTCGAACCGATCGAGGCGCTGGCGCCGGTGGGGGCGGCGCGCACCGATACCACGAGTGCGGCACTGCGCTGGACCTCGATCGTGCTCGGCGTCGGCCTCATCGTCGGCGCGATCGTCATTGCCGAGGCCGATCTGGGTCGCATCTCGCTGGCGTCGATCTCGATGTCGTTCGCCGGGGCGGTGACGCTGTGCTTCGCCGCTACCGGACCGATCGTGCGGGCCGCCGCGGCGATCGCCGGACGCTTCGGCGCACCGGGCACGCTCGGGGCCACCACCCTCGAACGCGCACCGCGGCGGGTGTGGGCCACCGCGATGACGGTGATGATCGGCGTATCCGCCACCGTCGCGATGGGCGGGGGTTCGCGCAATATGGTCGATTCGGCCACCGCCTCCTTCGCGGGCTTCAGCGACACCGATCTGTTCGTCAGCACCAGCTCGATGGAGCAGTTTCCGACGGGGCCGTTGCTGCCCAATGGATTACGCGAGAAGATCGCCGAGGTGCCCGGTGTCGGGCAGGTCGGGCCCGCGCAGATGGCCTTCGCCACCCTCGGCACCGGGCGGGTGATGTTGCAGGGATATCCGAGCGAGGCGGACGAATCCGAGACCGGCTCGGTGAGTCGAGAAGTCATGGCCCACTTGGCCACCGGGGACGGGGTGGCGATATCTCGCGATGTCGCGCGATCGCTCGGCGTCGGCGCCGGGGCCGAATTGACCCTGCCGACCCCGACCGGCAACCACACCGTGCGGGTGCTGGACGTGATTCCGTATATCTCGGCCATCTCGGGTGTGGTCGTGATGAATCTCGACCAGATGCGCGCGTGGTATCAACGACCGGGTGAAACCGTCCTAGCGGTGCATTTCCAACCGGGCGTGGACAAGTCGGCAGTGCAGGCCGCCGTGCGGCGCGTGGTACCCGCCGATATCCACGTCGACACCGGCGCGCAAGCGGTCGTCGCCATCTCCTCCAGCCTGCGGCAGGGCTCGGCGATCAGTTACGCGATCCTGTGGATCGTGGTGTTGGTGGCCACCGTGGCACTGCTGAACACCCTGATGCTCTCGGTCCTGGAACGCCGCCGCGAACTCGGCGTACTGCGGGCCATGGGCACCAGCCGCAAATTCCTGCTGCGCTCGGTGCTCGCCGAGGCCGTCGGCATCGGAATCATCGGCGCGGCAATAGGTCTCGCAGCCGGCGCGGCGATCCAATATCTCGCCACCGTCGCCGTCGGGCACGCGCTGACAATCGACATCGCGTACCAGCCGAGCCCGATGCTGCTGGTGTACGGCACCGCCGCACTCGCATTGGCGCTACTCGGATCGATTCCGCCCGCCTTGCGTGCGGCACGCATGCCGATCGTGGAGGCGTTGGCGGTCGACTGAGTCCGGCGGCACCAGGTGGACTGGTTGCGTGTCGCGCGCCCAACATCCAGACTTCCGAGCCGACACCAGTTCAGCTGTCCTGCAGACAATTACAGCGGTGCCGCGTCCCACCAGGCGGTGAGTGCGTCTTGGGCCGTGGGTGTCGGTGGCACGGTTTGCACTCCTGCGGCGGTGCCGTGGTTGCTCACGTACACCAGGAAATTCGAGCGGACCGGGTCGGATTCGAAGCTCACTACCAGTTCGGCGGTGTGGTAGAAGGGCTGGAGGGGGCCGGGTGGGTCTTCCACGACCCAGCGGTGAGTGTTGACCGGGATTCCGCTCTTCTTGCCGGCCGTCGCGACATTGGCGGGCAGTGCCTGGACCACGGCTCGGGCGTCCGCGGCGGAGGCGTATTCGAGAATGGTGTAGCTCATCTGCGTGGTGGCCTGGGTTTCGCGATGGCATTCCCACGCGGTGACCCAGGGACTCGATCTCAAGGTTTCGTCCTCGATCCCCAGCAGTTCCCCGGCCTCCGATGCCATGCAGCGCGCGTCTTGATAGGCCTCGCCGAAATCGTCCTTGCCCTGCGGCACCAGATTCGGAAAAAGCCTGCGGCTCTTGGCAAGTACATCGGACGGAGCGGCCGCCGTCGTGGCGGTGACGGGCGGCGGCACGGCGGCATCGGGCGGGCCTTCCGACTCCCGGCCGACGACCACGAGCGTGCCCATTACGGCGATCACCGCGACCACGATGCCGACGGCGATCCAGCCGACCAGCACGGCCGTACTCCGGCCATGGTCCGCAGTCGGTTGCGCGCCAACGGCATTCGGCCCGAAGGGGGATGGCGCCGCGCCAGGCGGCATCGCAGACGGCGGCTGTTGCGGCGGCTGACCCGGTATCGGTGGTCCCTGAGTCGGCTGGCCCGGAATCGCCGAGCCCTGCACCGCTGGAGCTTGCACCGGTTGGCCCTGTACCGGTTGGCCCTGTACCGGTTGGCCCTGTACCGGTTGGCCCTGTACCGGTAGCCCCTGGGCGCCCTGCTGAGGCGGAGCCGCCTGCTGCGATGCCGCCGCTTGCGCTGCCCCCGGCTGAGGTGGAGCCGCCGGATACGCCGCACCCTGCGCCGGTGGCACACCCGGCTGCGCAGGCGCCAACGAGTACCCCGCAGCCTGCGGTGTCCCCTGCGCCGGTGGCCCCTGCGTCGTCGGTGCACCCGGTTGCGGTGCCGCTTGCTGCGCAGGATAACCCGCGGCCTGCGGCACCCCGGGCGCCATCGGTTGCGGTAGCGGTGGATAGGCCTGCGGCGCAGCACCATATCCAGCGGGCCCGACCGCCTGCGTGGGCTGCGCGAAGGCCCCCTGATCAGCGGGCACACCGAATCCCGGTGCGGGTGGCGCGGATCCGACGGCCTGTCCCGGATATACCGGCGGGAAGCCGGGATTCACCTGCACGGCGGCAACCGGAGGCGCGGTCAATGCCTTGCGGGCCGCGGCGGCGAACTCGACACATGTCGCGTACCGATGTTCGGGACGTTTGGCCATCGCCTTGGCGAGCACGCCGTCCAGCGCGGGATTCAAACCCTGGCGTCGGGTCGCCAATGGCGCGGCGACATGCTGCAGATGCCCGCGGATGATGTCGTTCGGATCGGGCGCGTCGAACGGCGCCATGCCGGTGAACAGCCAGTACAGCGCGCACGCCAACGAGTACTGATCGGTGCGGTTGTCCAGCTTGGCGCCGGTCATCTGCTCCGGCGAGGCATAGGACAGGGTCGCGCTGAACATGCCGGTCTGGGTCAGGTGCGTGGAGTCCTCACGCAACCGGGCGATGCCGAAGTCGGTCAGGAATACCCGCTCGCGCTGCCCACCGGTGGAACGAGCCAGCAAGAAGTTGGCGGGCTTCACATCCCGATGCAGCACACCCATGCCGTGCGCGTAATCCAGTGCCGCCGCGACACCCTCGATGATCTGCACCGCGCGCTCCGGCGGCAGTGTCATCGGGTCGACGGTCGCCGCGTCGACACCGTCGATGTACTGCATGGAGATCCAGAGCTGATCGTCCTCGGAGCCGCGGTCGTAGACGGCGACGATATTCGGGTGGTCCAGATGCGCCGCAAGATCGGCCTCCCGATCGAAGCGCGCACGCACCTCGGCGTCGGTGAACAACTCCCGATTCAGCAGTTTCAGCGCCGTCTGCTTACCGAGGCGGGGGTGTCTGGCCAGGTATACCGAGCCCATGCCCCCCTGGCCGAGCAGCCGCTCCACGGTGAACCCGGCGAACACCTCACCGCTGTTCAGCAAGGCGACCCCCTTCAGGTGACTGCGGCCCTCGGACATCGGTCGTCCGAGCGCGTAAACAGAGTTGTGAGCCTACCGGGTAGCCCCTTGGCCACGCTGTTTCGAATTCTCCGGGAAAATCGGCGAAACTATCAACAGGGCGTCAGCACCGTGTCGGCTCCTTGCACGACTCGGTGCTGATCGTGCGACGTCCGGTCACCGACCGGGCGGGTGTGACGATGATGTTTTTCGCACCACCGATGGAACAACGGGTGTCAGGTTGCGGTGATGCGGAGAACGCGGCGGTGAGGTCTACAAGAACGATGGTGAATTATCGGGTGGCGCTGCGCGGCGCGGCACTCACGGTTTTGGTCACGCTCACCTCCTGTTCCCTCTTACCCGGCACCCACGACGCACCCGCGGGGCCGACGCTACCCGTCGAACGGCCCGGATCCTGGCATCCCGGCTGGTCGATCTCGCGGCCCGATTCGCTGGCCGCCGATTTCACCCAACTGCAGCCGAATCTGCTGGGGCAGGTCGGGATGGCCATCATGCCGGTCGGCGGCGGCCGGATGACCATCTTCGGCGACTGGACCAGCGGCATCGCCTGGTCCACCATCAAGGTGCCGCTGGCCATCGCCGCGCTGCGGCACGACCCGACGGGTGTCGTCGAATACGCGCACGAGGCGATCACCGTCTCGGATAACGATGCGGCCGAAGCACTCTGGGAGTCCCTCGGTGACGGCGAAGAGGCCGCGCGGGCCGTTCAGGAGGTCCTCGACGAGGCAGGCGACGCTCTGACCAATGTGTACGGACCGAGAACCAGCATGGACTACATCGCATTCGGCGCGACCGAATGGACGCTGGCCAATCAGGTGCGCTTCGCCTCGCAGCTGCCGTGCCTGCCCGAGTCCAGCACTGTGGTCGAACTGATGGAACAGATCACGCCGGAACAGCGCTGGGGCCTTGGCACCATCGAGGGCACCGAATTCAAGGGCGGCTGGGGGCCCGACGACGAAACCGGCGTCTACACGGTCCGTCAGTTCGGCATCGTGCCGACCCGATCCGGCGGTGTCGCGGTCGCGCTTGCGGCACAGGCGGATTCGGGCACCTTCGAGGATGCGACCGCCCTGCTCGATCGGCTGGCCCGACTGCTGTCGCGGCACCTCGACGATCTCAACGGCGGTAAGTGCCAGCCGCAGCCGCGCTAGCCAGGGGTGACCAGACCGGATTCGTAGGCGAGTACGACCGCCTGCGCGCGGTCGCGCAGATTCAACTTCGAAAATACCTTGGAGACATGGGTTTTCACGGTCTGCTCGGCGACGAACAGCGCGGTGGCGATCTCGGTATTGGACATGCCCTTCGCGATCAACTCCAGCACCTCGCGTTCACGCGGAGTCAGTGACGCCAGCGCGGGTGTGGGTTTGACGCGGCTCGCGCTACGGCGGCGGGTGACGTCGGCGATCAGTCGGCGGGTGACCGTCGGGGCGAGCAGGGCCTGGCCGTCGGCGACCACGCGCACCGCGCGCACCAACTCCTCGGCGGGCGCGTCCTTGAGCAGGAATCCGCTGGCGCCGATGCTCAACGCCTCGTAGACGTAATCGTCGATATCGAAGGTGGTCAGCATGAGGACCCGCACCGGCGGGTCGAAGCCGGCGGCGAGGATGGCGCGCGCGGCGTCGAGGCCGTTCATCTCCGGCATGCGCACATCCATCAGCACCACATCCGGGCGCAGCCGCTTGGCCTCGGCGACGGCGACCTTGCCGTCCGGCGCGTCACCGACCACGCTGATATCGGACTGGGCGGCGAGCAGGGCGCCGAAACCCTGACGCACCATGGCCTGGTCGTCGGCGATCAGAACAGTAATTGCCACCAACAGAGCCTATCCGCCCATCGGGCCGGACAAGTCGGGTGCCACATGCGTCACCTTCAGGTGCGCGGCAAGTTCGGGCGACCGGACCTGTCGGCTATGTCGATTCGAAATCAATTGCCCTGTAGGCATTCTCGAGGGGCAGGATGCTCAAATGTCTTCGGCGACAGTAACCATGGCGATCATCGCCGGGTCGAGAGCCGACCCGGACGCCGCAGCGATCGGCAGCCGGGCTCGCACCTCGAAACCGCCGTCCGCACGCGGACCCGCCGACACCTCGCCGCCGACCGCGAGCGCACGCGCCCGCATGCCCGCGATGCCGTGACCGCCGTTGCCGACCGGTCGGGCGACAGTAGCGCTCAGGGCGTTGCCGACGCTCAGCCGCAGTGCGTCGGCACCGACCACGATCGCTACCTGCACCGGCGCGCCCGGGGCGTGCCGGGAGGCGTTGGACAGCGACTCCTGGACGATCCGGTACAGCGCGAGGCCGACCGAATCCGGGACCGGATCCAGCAATCCGTCGACCGCCCAATCGATGCGCACCCCGGCGCGGCGGGCGCCCTCGAACAGGCCGAGCACATCGGCGGCCTTCGGTTGCGGTGCGTGTTCGGGCAGTTGACCGTCACTGCGCAGCACACCGAGCATGCCGCGGATCTCGTTCAATGCCTCGCGGGCCGTCGCGCCGATGGATTCGAATTCCGCGCGAGCGGCGGGAGTCACGCCCTCGACCCGATAGGGCGCGGTCTGGGCCTGCACCACGACGAGGGACATGTGGTGGGCGACGACATCGTGCAGGTCGCGGGCGATGCGGGCCTTCTCTTCCAGGATGGCGAGCCGGGCCCGCTCCAGTTCGTTCTCCTCCTCCTGGGCCAGCAATTGTTTGCGCGACTGCACCAGCCAGCGCACCAGCATCGCGAACAGCACGACGGCGGCGAAGGCGATCGGCCAGGCCCACGCGCCGCCGGAGATGTCACCGTCGCTGGTCATCGTGGTGGCCAGCAGCAGCGAGGTGGCACCCCAGGCGACCGCGACGATCGGGACCGCCGCGCGCAGGGCCACCGCGAACAGCAGCGCGAACAGGCACAGGATGTGCACGACCTGGATCGGGATCTCATTGTCCGGCTGATTCGGGATGGCAAGGGCGATGAGCAGGGCCGAACCCGCGGATATCGCCCAGCCCAGCGCCGGGTTGAGCCGGATCAGCAGGATAGGGAATGCGGCGAGTGCGGCGATGAACGGCTGCACCGCGACCGGCACGTCATGGGTGAGGTGCAGTGTCGGCCACGCGACGGCGTAGAAGATCACCGCGAGCAGCACGGTGAACGCGTCGAACCACATCCGCGCGTTCATCCCCTTGATCCAGCCATGACGTTTTTCCCTCATGGCTACGACAGTAGGAAGCCCGAGCAGTCGGGGTCCTCATACCCACGGGTGAATTCGGGCCCAGTACCGGAGTAGGAGGACTCGCATGCGCTCCCCCGGCGGCACGGGCCGGGAAACCGCACCGCGGCGTGAGGTGGCGTAGCGGGACGGATTCCTACTGTCGAGCACCATGAGCACACCGACCACCGATGCCGGCACCCGAACCCGATCCATCGCACGACGCTGTGCCGCACTGACAGCGGCCGCACTGACCACCATGGCGGCCACCATCATGCTGGCGCCCGCGGCGCATGCCGCCACCGTCGAGCGGCCGGTGGAGAATGCGTCGGCCGGTGCCGCGGTGATCGGCCTGACCTCGGGCGGGCCGGGGTCGGTCGAGGTGATTCCCGCCGATTTCGCGCAGCGGTTCGGGTATCGACCAGCTGTTGTCGATGGGCTGCTGGTGAATCCGGTTGGGGATTGCTCGTCGCCGGTGACGTTGCCCAGTGAGTTCGAGACCGCTTGCAAGGCACACGATTTGGGGTATGACCTGCTGCGCTATGCGGGCGCGCAGGATCAGCCGCTGGGCGGGTGGGCCAGACAGGCGCTGGATGCGACGCTGGCCGCGCATATGCACGAGGCGTGCGGGGCTCGGGCGGACGGATTCTCGCGGGCTCGGTGCGACGCGATGGCGAGCATTGCGAATACGTTCGTCGATCTGAATTCGCGGCGGCAGGACTATGGCGTGCCGGTTGTCGAATCCGGCTTCGGGGCGGATGATTCCGGGAGCAGCGGGTGGATCGTCGGTGGTGGTCTGGTCGGGCTCGGGGCGGCCGGGTTCCTGCCGTCCGTCCGGCGGCGGCTTGCCGATGCGCGGGATCGACGTCGTTCCTCGGTACGACCTTCGAATCGCATTGCTGCTCTGGGGGTCCAGGCATGAGCACGCTCACCGCGGCCAGACCGATTTCTACCCGGAATGATTCGGGCGCGTCGTCCAGCTCGAGCATTTCAGCCGCACCGGGGATTCGCTGGAAGACGCTCATCACCAAAGGATTTCGGTGTGCTGTGCGGCCGCGAATCGGCACGACGCTCGGAATCGGTTTCGGCACCTCGATATCCCTGGCCCCCGGCCTGCTTCCACGGACACCGAGCGCCCAGGCGATGTTGACCGGGCTGCTCGCCGCAGTTGCGCTGGCCGTCGCGGGGGTTCTTCGGTTTGCGTTGCGGCGCTGGGATTTCGATATCAACCGTCGGATGGATCGATTCCGCACACCGTTGCTCGGCGTGGCCGCGCTCGCGGTCGTCGGCCTGGTCGTGCGGGGAACCCATTGGCAGAACCGGTTGCGTACGGCGATGGATACCGCGCTGATCGGTCCGGACTATTGGCTGCGCTGGGCGCTCGTATCCGTAGCGATCATCGGGGTCGTCGCCGGAATCGTCCGCGCGGCTGGATGGTTCGCGCGGACGCTGGGTTCGGCGCGCAGTGTCGCCGTGGGCGTGGTGGCGGTGTCGGTGCTCTACCTCGCAGGGGTGCCTGCGGTTGGCGAGTGGCGACGCAGTGCCTACGCCGCCGCCAATGCGACGATCGATCCCGCACTGGTGCAACCGGTTTCGTATGTTCGGTCCGGGAGCGCGGAATCTGCCGTCAGCTGGCCTTCCTTGGGCGCGGAGGGACGCAAGTTCGTCACCGGATCGCCCGCGGGACCGATCCGGGTGTACGTCGGACTCGACTCCGCACCCGATCTCGATTCCCGTGTGGCCCTGGCTGTTCGAGAGCTGGAACGATCCGGTGGATTCGAGCGGTCGAATATCGTGCTCGCGGTGCCGACCGGGTCCGGATGGATCGATGCGAATGCGGTTCGCGGGTTCTACGAACGCTTCGGCGGTGATGTCGCACTCGTCGGGATGCAGTACTCCTACGCCCCCAGTTGGGTGACCTTCGTATTCGGGCGCGACGATGCGGTCGCGTATGCGCGAGCGCTGTTCGAAGCCGTGGAGCGCCGCATCGACACGCTCGACCACAAGCCCGAGCTCTACGTCTACGGGCAGAGTCTCGGCGCGCTCGGTGGGAGCTCGATATTCGCCGACGACGCCGACCAGGACCGTCGGACCTGCGCGGCGCTCTGGGCGGGCCCACCCGCCGGTCAGGTGCATCGGGCCGGCGCGACGGTATTGGCCAACAGCTCGGATCCGGTGGTGCACTGGTCGCCGTCGCTGCTGTGGCGCGCGCCCGAGCTCCGCGACGTTCGGGTGGATGCCCCTGTGCCACAATGGCTTCCGGTGATCAGCTTCCTGCAGACCAGCGCGGATCTGCTCGCCGCACTGAACGCGCCGCCGGGCCACGGCCACCGATACGGCACCGATCAGGGGACCGCCATGGGCGCCTGCTGACCCGCCACTTTCCTGCTGAGAGGCTTGATCGGCTATAGAACATGTTCTAATTTGCTAACCATGCCCTTTGTCATCGATGCCACCGTGGAAATCGACGCCCCCGCCGAACTGGTGTGGCAGGTGATCACCGACCTGCCACGCTACGGCGAGTGGAACCCCTTCTGCATCGAATGCCGCAGCACCCTCGTACCCGGCGAACCGATCGAAATGCTGGTCGCGCTCTCCGGTTCCAGCCCGCGCCGCCAGCGCGAATGGATGGTCTCGCACACCCCGGGCACCGAACTCGGCTACTCGATGAAGCCGGTCCCCCTCGGCGCCCTGCACAGCCTGCGTTCACACCGCGTCACCGCACTCGGCCCCGACCGCACCCGGTATGAATCCCACTTCGAACTCGGCGGCTGGCTGCACCCCCTGGTCGTGGCCGCCCTCGGCGAAAATCTCCGACGCGGCTTCGCGGGCATGACCGAAGGCATCCAAAAGCAAGCCGAGTCCCTCCGCGCCAACTGATTCCCCGCGGCACTGACCGCACGCCCCGCTGATCCAAAACCCCTGCGCGGTTGCCGCACACCTCCCGGGTAGTCGCAGACCGACATGCCGCCCCGACGCCCCGAGCACCGTCCGCGAAGACGTGCGTGAGCGCACGGATCGACTATTTCGAGTTCGATCCCGAACACCGAGATATCCGAGCCGCGCTCGAACGAAGGTGCGCGGGCGGGTGTGGTCGGGGCCTCTTCGGGGTAAAGGCGGGGTGGGGGAATACGGGTTCGGCTCGGGTGGTTGTGGACCGTCCGACTAGCGGATCGGATCCACTGCCACAGAAAGGGTTTCGTCGTGCGTACAGTTCGTGCCCTGGTAGCTCTGCTGCTGGTGCTGTTGCCCGCCACCGTCGGCACCGCGAGCGCGAATCCACCGGAACCATTCGTTTGGACGACGGTCTGGGCGACCTCGGCACATCAGCCGAGCAAGGCATTCGTGGCCAATTGGGCGGAGAGCGGATTCACGAATCAAACGGTGCGCCAAGTGGTTCGGGTCAGTGACGGCGGTCTGACCACTCGAGTGCGGCTGACCAACCGCTACGGGACCACACCGCTCGCGGTCGCGGGCGCGACGATTGCCCGCAGCGCCGCCGATGGCGCGATCGATCCGGACAGCGTGCAGAATCTGACTGTCGGCCTCGCACCGTCGTTCCGCATCGCGCCGGGAGCCGATCTCGTGACCGATCCGGCCGCACTGTCGCCGGCGCCGCTGGAGTCGGTGACGATCACCCTGTACCTGGCCGAACCCACCGGCCCGGCGACCCAGCACGCCCAGTCCTTCGCCACCACTTATCGGGCAAACGGCGACCACCGCGCCGACGCCACCGCCGCGGCCTTCACCGAGACCAGCCAATCCTGGTACTACCTGACCGGCGTCGAGGTCGCGAATGTCGCGCCCCCGCGCTCGGCATTGGTGGCCTTCGGCGATTCGATCACCGAAGGCGTCGGCTCCACCGGCAATTCCGACAATCGCTACCCGGACGAACTCGCCGAACGCCTGGCCGCGGCAGGCATACCGCGTGCCGTACTCAACGAGGGCATCGGCGGCAATCGCGTCACCGTGGATTCCAGCTGGCTTGGTGAGAGCGCCCGGACCCGGTTCCGGCACGACGTGCTCGACCAGCCCGGCGTCGGCACTGTGATCATCCTGGAGGGCACCAACGACATCGGCCTCAGCTCCGGCGTGACCGCGGTGGACACCGTCGTCGACGTCTCCCCGGAACAGCTCATCACCACCTACCGCGACCTGATCGGCCAGGCCCGCGCGGCCGGGCTCCGCGTCCTCGGCGCGACGCTGCCCCCCTTCGGCGACTCGCCCTACTTCAACGATGCGGCCGAAAGAAAGCGTCTCGCCGTCAACGAATGGATCCGCACCGCAGGCGAATACGACGCCATCGTCGACCTCGACGCCGCCCTCGCCGACCCGAACGATCCGCACCGCCTGGCCCCCGCCTACGACAGCGGCGACCACCTGCACCCCAACGACGCCGGGTACCGCACCATGGCCGCAACCGTCGACCTCACCGACATCCGCTGACCCGCCGAGCTTGTCGCATCGACGACATCGGACACCGTTTCGGCGAATGCCCGGATCAGTGGACTCGCCGCGGCGGTACGCCACAGCAGCGCCCAGCGGGAGGGCGCGGCATCGCGGATCGCCACAATGCCAGGCCGGGCCACGGGTAGTAGCCCGCGAACTCCGCGATGAATCCGGCTACCCACTGGACGGCGGTCCGGCCCATTCCCGTCGGGTTCATGCGGAATCCCGCATGATCGAGACAGGAATTGGCGCTCAGGTCGATACTTCTTACGCGACCGGACCCCGTGCGGCCTCATACGCCGCACCGACGCGGTACAACCGATCATCGGCAAGTGCGGGAGCCATGATCTGCAGACCCACCGGCATGCCGTCGTCCTTGCTCAACCCGGACGGCACCGACATCGCCGGATGCCCCGCCAGATTCGTGGGCAGGGTGCACAGGTCGGAGAGGTACATCGCCAGCGGATCGTCGACCTTCTCACCCAGCTTCCACGGGGTGAACGGGCTGGTCGGGGAGACCAGGACGTCGACCTGCTCGTAGGCCTCGTCGAAGTCGCGGGCGATCAGCGTGCGCACCTTGAGCGCCTGACCGTAGTAGGCGTCGTAGTATCCGGCCGACAGCGCGTAGGTGCCGATCATGATGCGGCGCTTGACTTCCGGACCGAATCCGGCCGCGCGGGTCGCGGCCATGACCTGCTCGGCGCTGTGGTTGCCGTCGTCGGCGACGCGCAGTCCGTAGCGCATGGCGTCGAAACGCGCCAGGTTCGAGGACACCTCGCTCGGCAGGATCAGGTAGTACGAGGCGAGCGCGTATTCGAAGTGGGGACAAGATACTTCGACGACCTCGGCGCCCAAATCCTTCAACACACCGACCGCCGCATCGAAGGATGCGATGACGCCCGGCTGGTAGCTGTCGGAGTGCAGTTCCTTCACCACACCGACTTTCACGCCGCGCAGATCGCCCGTGGCGCCCTGGCGAGCCGCGGCGACCACCGGCGGCACCGGCACATTGCGGGAAGTGGAGTCGCGCGGATCGTATCCGGCGATCACCTCGTGCAGCAGCGCGGTATCGAGCACGGTGCGACCACACGGACCGCCCTGATCCAGCGAAGACGCGCACGCGACCAGACCGAACCGGGAGACCGTGCCATAGGTCGGCTTGGTGCCGACGGTCGCGGTCACCGCGGCGGGCTGCCGAATCGACCCACCGGTATCGGTGCCGATCGCCAGCGGTGCCTGATGCGAAGCAAGCGCGGCCGCCGAGCCACCACCCGAACCACCCGGAATCCTGGTGGTATCCCACGGATTCCGGGTCGGACCGAAGGCCGAGTTCTCGGTGGAGGAGCCCATCGCGAACTCGTCCATATTCGTCTTGCCGAGGATCGGGATACCTGCGGCACGCAACCGACTGGTCAGCGTGGCGTCATACGGTGCAACCCAGCCCTCGAGAATCTTCGAGGCACATGTGGTCGGCATATCCGTGGTCGTGAAAACGTCCTTGAGCGCCAACGGAACTCCGGCCAGCGGCGAGGCGGGCGCATCGCCCGCGGCGAGCGCGGCGTCCACCGTTTCCGCCGTGCTGAGCGCCTCGTTGCCCGCCACGTGCAGGAATGCGTGGTATTCGCCGTCGACGGCGGCGATCCGATCCAGATGCGCCTGGGTGACCTCCACCGAGGTCACCTCGCGGCCGTGGATCTTCGCCGCCAACTCGGCGGCAGGCAGCGCAGTCAGGTCACGCCCAGCCGTCGCCCGACCGCCACCCCGCACGGAATCGCTACGCGATGCTGAACTCATTCGCCCTCTCCCAGGATCTGCGGAACCAGGAACCGCTGGTCCTCGACCGCGGGGGCGCCCGAGAGCGCCTCGTCCGGGGTGAGGCACGGGATGACCTGATCCGGACGTGTCACATTGGTCGCCGGATTCGGCGACGCGGTCGCAGGCACATCGGCGGCGGCGACCTCGGAGATGGTCCGCACGTGACTCAGGATCGAATCCAACTGACCGGCGAACTGATCCAGTTCGGCTTCGGACAGGGCGAGCCTGGACAGCCGGGCGAGGTGTGCGACCTCGTCGCGGGAGATGGCGGGCACCGCGGACCCCTTTCGGCATGGTTGAGCTTGGTGAACGGCCACCGAACAGCCTAGCGACTCCCCGCTGGCCCTTTCGAGCGACCTGCAAGCAGTCACTACGGCCACAACTTTCACAGGAGCCGCGCGTGCAACGACACACCCCACCGGCTAGCGTGACACGCCGCTTCCGCGCTGATTCGCGCTGTGGCATCCGTCACCGGCGGTACTTCGAGTCGATAACTCGGACTTGTGGGTGTAAGTATTGCGTGACCCGGGTATTCGTTCAGAGCCTCGGCCGCCAAGGAAAGGAACGCGCGTGTCTTACCTGCTCCGCGTGCAACTTCCGGATCGACCGGGAAGCCTCGGTGCGCTCGCGCTCGCACTGGGCTCCGTCGGCGCCGACATCCTCTCCCTCGACGTGGTCGAGCGGGGTGCGGGATTCGCGGTCGACGATCTCGTGGTCGAGGTGCCGCAGGGTGCACTACCCGACACGTTGATCACCGCCGCCGAATCGATCGGTGACGTGCACGTGGACTCCATCCGCCCGTATTCCGGTGTGCTGGACACCCATCGCGAACTCGAGTTGATCGATCAGGTCGCCAGTGCCCGCGACGATCGACTACAGGTGCTCGTCGACGGAGTGCCGCGAGTGCTGCGCGTCGGCTGGAGCACGATCATCGATATGGGTCCGCAGGGGGCCTACCGCGTCGTCGGCAGCCAGAGCGCGCCGCAGACGCAGGCGGGTTCGGCGCCGTGGTTGCCGTTGGAGAAGCCCGCCGTCCTGGACCCCGAGGGCGACTGGGTGCCGCAGATCTGGCGCGATATGGACACGAAGCTGGCCGCCGCGCCACTCGGAAATACCGGCAAGGTGCTGCTGCTCGGACGTCCCGGTGGGCCTGACTTCCGCCCGTCCGAGGTGGCGCGACTCGGTTATCTCGCGGGGATCGTCGCGACCGCATTGGGATGAGCATGCGCGAATGCCGACCGCCGCGCCGGTCGGTGCTGTCGGATATTCAGGCTGAGAGATCCAGCCGTAGCACCGACAGCCACTCGCCCGCGTCGGTCTTCCAATCCCGTTCCGGCGCAGGGACGAAACCGAATCGGTCATAGATCCGACGCGCGTCGACCATGGCGGGCATCGTGGTAAGCACCACGGCGGCAAAGGATTCGGCCTGTGCGGTCTCGATGACGTTGCGCACCAACGCCGTTCCCGCACCGAGCCCGCGCGCTGACTTCGACACCGCGAGCATCCGGAACTCCAACTCTCCTGGACGGGCGATCTCGGCGTATGGCGTTCCCGGCCGAGCCACCGCCAGCGAACCGACCACCCGATCATCGTGCACCGCGACCAGCACCTGCGCCGCGCCCGCGCGATGGGTGATATCGGCGAGTTCGGTGACGTACGGGCTGCCGGGACGCACATAGCCCTCCCCGACATAGACCTCGACCGTCAGGTCACCGACGGCGTCGTATTCGTCCGGGCGAGCGTCGCGAACGACGACCTGGGAGTCCTGCACATCCATACCGGCATCCTCCCACCGCCCAGGCAGCCACTCCCAACAACCCGGTCGGTCGACCGGACTCGCCGCGGAGGCCGGCGAATCGATGCGGGACCGGCCGCGGAGATACCGCCCCGGGTCAGGAACCGAGGCCAGGACGCGCGCCCGGATTCGAGATCTGCCAGCGTTCCGGCTTCCCCGACGGGTAGACGACCGGGATGAAATCCCCGATGGCAGGCCAGTTGTTCACCTCCCACACCAGGCGGCCGTACACCACGGTGCCGGGCACCGACGGGCCGGTCAGATTACCGGTGATGGTCACGTACTGCTCACCGGTCGTGTCGGGCCGCGGACTCACCCCGGTGACATACAACGTCCCCGTCTCCGGATTCGACAGCCGGACACTTTTGCGGCCACGCAGGTAGAGCATGACCATCGCCACCAGCGCGCCGACCATGATCACCAGCATCGCGAACTGCACCATGACACCCATGCTATTGGTCCAGGCACGCATGCCGCGGCGCCGCTGGGCACGTCAGCAACCGAATCCGGCGCAAACACACTCACCGCCAGACCCCACCACCCACACGCAGTCCAGACCACTACTGCGGCACCACCAGACGCGGCAACAACCCAATCCGGCACAAACCACTCACCGCCCAAACCCACACCCACACGCAGTCCAGACCACTACTGCGGCACCACCAGACGCGGCAACAACCCAATCCGGCACAAACCGCTCACCGCCCAGACCACACCACCCACACGCAGTCCAAACCACTACTGCGACGCCACCAGACGCGGCAATAACCGAGTCCGGCGCAGGTGCTCGCCAGCATCCGGAGTTGCACCACGTCACCCGCGCTCATCCGGACACACAAACCGCAGCACTGGCAGCGCGACACGCCGACTGGCACGATCGACGGCTCATGTGGCCTGAGGACACCGACTACAGCGAGGCGAGTTCGCTGGTGCCGTGATCGGTGCGCCGGATCTGCCAGACCGCGGTGCGGGTGCGCTGGGAGCGACCGTTCGCGCGATCGATCAGCGACCGATTGTTCGTGGTGAAGATCAATTGCGCGCCACGGGAATTGGTCTCCGGATTCTGGAAGAGCTGAATCAGCCGATCGGTCTCCTCGACCGGCAGGTGCGCGCCGATATCGTCGATCGCGAGCACCCGGCCGGAGTCCAGTGCGTCGGCCATGGTCGGCAGCAAGCGCAGCATCGAGAGGGTGGCGGCGGATTCGTCGGTGATATCGAAGGCGGAGTCGATGCCGGCGTGCACCAGTCCGAGGCCTACGCCGCGCCGCTCGACCATCCGGGTGTAGAGGGCATCGCGCGCGGCCTTCAGATTGCTCAGCTCGCGTTCGAGCATGACCTCGGTGATGCCGTTCTCCCGCAGCAACTGGTCAGCATGCGCCGGCGAGGTCGCACACAACTCCACCTGTTCGGCGGTCCCCGCGATATCGCCATCGAGTTCACGCAGATAGTCCGCGTACATCGGGTCCGGCTCGGCGATCAGCAGATCGGTAATGCCGAGTTCGGCGGTGCGCAGCAGCATGAGCAACCGCACCGCATGGTCCGGTGCCGCGGACAGATGACTGCCGAGCCGATGCGCGACCGCCGTCGCATCCGTCGCGCCGTGCTGCACTTCGAGCATCGCGGAGAACCACCGATACGCCGGCACCAGCGCCTCGGCATACATCTGCCCGGCCAGACTGAGCAGCAACGCATTCGGTCGCACCAGCGGCAACAATGCGGCGATACCGTAGCGCGCGGCCTCGAACATCGGGCCGATCTTGATCTGTTCGCCGTTGCGCTCGAACACAATTCGCTTGCGCGAGCGCGGCTGCGTGTAGAGCCACTCGGCCGTCACATCGGCGCTGTCCAGGCGGAACCCGTAGGTGTACGGCACGCCCTCCGCGACGAAGCTCGCCACGAATTCCGAAGGGCGATCCGGGAATCCGCGGTGCGGTGCGCGCACCGGTCCCGCGTAGGGATCCCAGCCGGTCACCGAATGCAGCACCGCATCGCGCATCTGCCCCAGCGCGTCGATCAAGCTCGTCTTGCCCGCGGCACTCGCACCGTGCACCGCCGTCACCGGCACCGCGACCGGTCCGCTCCCCCGGCTCAAACGCAAGTCCTGCCGTCCGGCCAGCGATCTGTGATTCGTCACCTGAAAACTGCGCAGCATCCCGCCATCCTGTCGGTTCGCCCGGCGCACCGCGACACCGCACCCGCTGCACAGGCCTGGACAGACGTCGCTCAGGAGGCTTGCACCGGACAAATGCGCACGTCACGCGTTATCATGCAGGCGCCGCGGCTATCCGCTGGCATCTGCCGGAAATGTACTGATGAGGGATTCAACGATGGACCTGACGATTAGTCGTCTAGTAGCCCGCAGCTCCGTCGCGGCCGCGCTCGCACTCGGCCCGCTGGTCGTGCTCGGACCGCCGCAAGCTGCCGCCGAGGCACCCTGTCCGGACGGAACCGCCCGGATCTTCTTCCACGACGAGACCAACACCTGCCAAAGTGGCGGCACCTACAGCTTCGACGGCTCACCCGCGCTCGTGAAGGTGTGCTCGGTGGGCAAGGTCCAGGTCATCGTCGACACCACCATCCAGAAGAGCCGGACCAAGACCAGGACCGCCCATCTCGATCTCAGCAATGGTCAGTGCGGCCGGATCGACGTCGGTGGCCAGCTCGATTCCACCGTGAGCATCAGCCCCTCCTAGCGTCGGGGCCGAACAGCAAGGCGCTGTCACCGAACTCGTGCCAGAGATATCCGGTATCGAGTGCGGTGGCATACGCCTCGTGGACGGTGGCCTCGCCCGCGATCGCAACGAGTAACTCCAGATGCGATGCGCCGGGTGCGTGCCAGCCGGTAATGATGCCGTCGACCACCCTGGCCGGCTGTCGCGGGCCGAGGACCAGGTCGGTCCACCCCCGGGCCGGATGCACGATTCCGTTGTGATCGGCGGTTGTCTCCAACGCTCGCGTCACCGTGGTGCCGACCGCGATGATGCGGCCGCCCGCCGCCTTGGTGTCGTTCACCAGACGTGCGGTCGTCGCCGATACCGCGAACCGCTCCGGGCTCGGAGGCTCGCCCGCCTCAGGTGAGGAGACCCCGGTGTGCAGGGTAATCGGCGCGAACGCGACGCCCGAGGTCACCAGGTCGAGCACCAGGCTTTGCGTGAACGGCCGTGCCGCACTCGGCATTTCGGCGCTGCCCGGGATCCGACCGAAGACGGTCGTATAGTACGAAGGCGACCAGCGTTGTGGCACATACGAATAGGTGATCGGATAGCCGTGGGTCGCCAGCAGCCAGGTGGGATCGGCGCTCAGTTCGGCGATCCAGAGTCGGCGCGCACCCGGCAGCCACGGTTCACGCAGGGTGGCGATGGCACCTTCCGGCAGCTGAATCTCGTTGCCCGGGTGGAGGTCACGCGGATAGGGCGTGCGCTCGCGGGTGCGCACCTCCACCACCCACAGTCCGTCGCAACCGCCGAAGGTGTCCGATGGCCCGCTCGCCCCGTCGACGGGCGCGTTGAGCCAGGTGGACAGATGCAGTGTGACCGGCATGTCGTCGAGGGTGCCGTCGACCGCTGCGGCCAGCGTCGCCGAATTGTTCACCACCACAAGGTCGCCCGAGCGCAAATGCCGCGGCAGTTCACGGAAGGTGTTGTGGGTGAGGCGATCCGCCGCCACCAGCATCCGTACCTGGTCGCGGACCAGTCCCCGCGCCTCCGGCGGAGCGGCGGCATTGCGCTCGGGTGGCAGAACATCGGGCCATTCATTCAACGCGGTTGTCATCTACCGACCCCCGCGGCGAAATCGGCGGCGATATAACGGTCGTTCTTGGGTCGCTGCTCGATCAAGCGCAGCAGCGCGGGCACGACGGTCTCGGGCTCGGGACGATCGGAGATATCGTCGCCGGGAAAGGCCGCCTGATGCATTTCGGTGCGCATATCGCCGGGATCGAAGGAGTAGATCGACAGCTCCGGATGTTCGGCGGCCAGGATGGCGGTCAGTTGATCCAGGGCGGCCTTCGACGAGCCGTAGCCGCCCCAGTTCGGATACGGTTCGACGCCCGCGTCGGAGCTGATATTCATCACGACCCCATCCGGGTCCAGCAGTGGCAGCGCGAACTGCAGAACCGCGAGCGGGGCAATGACATTGGTTCGGTACACCAGCTCGAGCTGATCGAGCGGATAGTTCGCCAGTCGCGGCATCGGGCTGGGCCCGAGCCTGCTCGCATTGTTCACGAGCAGGTCGAGATGTCCGAATTCGCCCGCGACCTCGGCCAGCTCCGCGCGGTGCGCCGGATCGGTGATATCGCCCGGCACTGGGAAAAAGGCTTCGCCGAGTTCGGCCCCTGCCAGCGACAGCCGGTCGGCGTGCCGGGCGGTGCCGATCACCCGCCAGCCGCGCCCGATGAGCGAGCGCGCAAGAGCCAGACCGAATCCCGCCGAAGCACCGGTGATCAGAGCAGTAGAGCGGTGAGTCATATCGAATCTCCTGATAGTTACCTACCAGTCGATCGTCATACCTGAAGCCAGGTTCAGGTCAAGGAGTATTCGCCGACGGCATATCTATCTACTCCTCGGCTTCGGCATCCTCCGCGGCCGTCTCCGGCGTAACCGCCGCCGGGCCCTCCTCGAGCAGCACGCGGAATCCGTCCTCATCAAGGATCGGCACACCGAGTTCCTCCGCCTTCGCGGCCTTGGAGCCCGGCGAATCACCGATCACCACGAATGCCGTCTTCTTCGAGACCGAACCCGCGGCCTTGCCGCCGCGCACCAGGATCGCTTCCTTGGCGCCGTCGCGGGAGAACCCTTCCAGCGACCCGGTTACCACGATCGATAGCCCCTCGAGAGTGCGCGCGATGGACGCGTCGCGTTCATCGGCCATCCGCACGCCTGCGGCACGCCACTTGTCGACGATCGCGCGATGCCAATCGACGGTGAACCATTCGGCGACCGCGGCGGCAATGGTCGGGCCGACACCGTCGGCGGCGGCCAGTTCCTCGACCGCGGCATCCTGGATCCGATCGAGACTGCCGAACTCCCTTGCCAGCACCCGTGCCGCGGTCGGCCCGACGTGCCGGATGGACAACCCGACGAGCACCCGCCACAGCGGCCGATTCTTGGCGTTCCGCAAGTTCTCCAGCAGTCGCTTGCCGTTGGCGGACAGACCGCCGTCCTTGTTGGCGAACAGCGTGGTGGTCAGTAGTCGGGCCTCGTCGAGGTCGAACAGATCGCCCTCATCGGTGATCGCGCTCGACTTCAGCAGATCATTGGCGGCTTCGTAGCCGAGCGATTCGATGTCGAACGCACCGCGACCGGCCACATGGAACACCCGCTCCCGCAGCTGTGCCGGGCAGAACTGCTGGTTGGGACAGCGGATATCGGCGTCACCCTCCTTCTGCGGCGCCAGCTCGGTGCCGCATTCCGGACAGTGCGTCGGCATGACGAATTCGCGCTCGTCGCCGGTGCGTGCGTCGACCACCGGGCCGAGCACCTCCGGAATCACGTCGCCGGCCTTGCGGATGGTGACAGTGTCGCCGATGAGCACGCCCTTGCGCTTGACCTCGGAAGCATTGTGCAGGGTGGCCATAGCGACCGTGGAGCCCGCGATGGAGACCGGTTCCATCACCGCGAACGGGGTCACCCGGCCGGTGCGGCCGACGTTCACCTCGATATTCAGCAGCTTGGTGGTGGCCTCTTCGGGCGGGTACTTGTAGGCGATCGCCCAGCGGGGGGCACGCGAGGTCGAGCCGAGCCTGCGCTGCAATGCCATCTCGTCGACCTTGATCACCTGGCCGTCGATTTCGTGCTCGATATCGTGACGGTGCTCGCCCCAATAATTGACGCGCTCGATCACCGCATCGATGCCCTGCACCAATTCGGTGTGCTCGGAGACCGGTAGACCCCATGCGGCGAGCGCGCGGTAGGCCTCGTGCTGCGAGGTCGGCGTGTAGCCCTCGATGCGTCCGAAGCCGTGGCAGATCATCCGCAGCCGCCGCCGCGCGGTGACCGCCGGATCCTTCTGGCGCAGCGAACCCGCCGCGGTATTGCGCGGATTCGCATACGGCGGTTTGCCCTCGGCCACGATCGCCGCGTTGAGGGTCTCGAAATCCTCCAGGCGGAAGTAGACCTCGCCGCGCACCTCGAGCAGCTCCGGGATCGGGAATTCCGAGGTCGCGGTCAGTTCGCCCGGAATGTCCTCGATGGTGCGCGCGTTGAGTGTGACGTCCTCACCGGTGCGCCCGTCACCGCGAGTCGCGCCGCGCGCCAGTCGCCCCTTCTCGTACACCAGGTTCAGCGCGACACCGTCGATCTTCACCTCGCACAGGTAGTGCAGATTCGATCCGGTCTCGGCTTCGACCCGGCCGGCCCAGGTGCGCAACTCGTCGAAGTCGAAGACATTGTCCAGCGACAGCATTCGCTCGAGGTGGTCCACGGCGGTGAAATCCGTCGCGAATCCGCCGCCGACCAGCTGGGTCGGCGAATCGGGCGTGCGCAGATCCGGATGCGCGTCCTCGAGCGCCTGCAGTTGCCGCAGCAGCTTGTCGAACTCACCGTCGGAGATGATGGGCGCGTCCCGCACGTAATACCGGAACTGGTGCTCCCGAACCTCGTCCGCAAGCCGCTGCCACTCCACCCGCTGCTCCGCCGTGGCCGGCTCCGCCGCAATGTCGCTGTCACTCACCCAACGCACACTAGTCGAGCCCACCGACATGTCACCGCCACATTCCCGCACGTCGCGGCGGACTATCCGGGCAGCGGATGCTGTCGGAGGTGATGTTGCCCGTCGATAGCGCCCGCCCGCACCGCCGCGAATCCGTAGTCGATCATCTCCGTCTCGTACGCGCGCAATGCGGCGATCAGATCGCCGTCCGCGCGCGCCTCGATCAAGGCGACGGTCAACCGAGCCGCATCGCGCAGTGCCGTACCGGAACCCGCCGCCGGACTCATCGCATGGATCGCATCGCCGAGCAGGGTGACGGGGGTGGTCGGCCATGGGTCGATCGGCACGCTGGTGCGCAACGGCAGCGCGAACAGTGAATCGGGCCGGCAGTGCGCGACGATCTCGCGAACCCGCGGATGCCAGTCCCGGGTCGCGGCGGTCATGACGGCGTGCAATTGTGCGCCGTTCACAACAACGGAGGGGACGCACAGGTCGCAGCTGCAGTGCGGTGTGAAGCGGACGGCTGACCGGACTAACCCATACCCGCCCGTAGTCCTCGCGCGTCCGTACCTACGACGATAGCAATGGCAGCACCGGGCGTCAGGAGAAGTTCAGGGACTCCGGCTCTTCGGCGAAGGCGCGGGCTACTTCGGTGGAGAGGCGCAGGGCTCGGCGGGCCCATTCGAGTGGGGCACCGCCCAAGCCGCAGGCGGGAGCGACCAGGATCTGGGAGGCCAGGACGGTGCGACGCAGGCCGAGGCGGTCGATGAGTCGGACGCCGGGTTCTGCGATATCTCGCCAGGTCGGGGGTTTGCCGGGTTGTGTTGTGGGAACGAGGCCAAGGGCCAATTGCTTTCCCGCGTCGAGTGTTTCACCGATATCGTCGAGTGCGCTGGTGGTGATGGTAGCCATATCGAAGCCGATCGCGGTGGCCGCGCTGCTACGGAGGCAGGCTAGGGCGGGCGCGTCGGCACAGGTGTGGACCAGGACCGGGGCGGCTTGGGCGGTGATGACCGCGTCCAGCACCGCGAGTGCCTCCGGTTCGGGGACCGCGCGCACCGTGTTCAGCACACTGACGCCGCGCAGCGAGCCGTTCAGCACATCGGTCAGTGATGGTTCATCCAGTTGCAGAACGACCTCCGCGCCGAGACGTTTGCGCACCTCGTCCACATGCTGGGCAAGTCCTTCGGCCAGGGATTCCGAAATATCGCGCACCGCACCGGAATCGGTGAGGACGCGGTGTCCTACGGGCAGTTCGAGTTGGGCCGCGAGCGTCAGCGGACCAGTGGCCTGCAGTTTGACCGTGCCTACCGAACCCGCTGTCGCCCAGACCTCTTCGAGTGCGTCCAGATCCGACCTCAGCAGATCGCGCGCACGCCGCGAGACCGCACCGGGCCTGGCCGCCAGCCGGTAACCCCGCGTGGTGGTGTCGAACCGCATATCCACCAGGAGTGCCGATACGCGGCCGATCATGTCCGAACCCACACCGCGCCCGGGCAATTCGACCAGATGCGGCAGATCCGGCAACTCACCGATGATGGTCGCCGCGGCCTCCCGCGGATCGGTCCCCGGCCAGGAACCGACAGCGGTCGCGATCCCGCCCGGAATACGCACGGGTTCCCGCGCCGGGATCTTGCCTGACTCCTCGGCGATTTCACTCACGACTGCGCCTCGCTGACGCTCGGCTCCGTGGTGCGCGATTGCACGTACTGATGGCTCAGTCGCTGACACTCGCTGTGTCGATGGTTCACTCGCTGCCGCTCGCTCACTGCGTTGCCGCTACGCGGGGTATACACCCCATTGTGTGGTGGATCCCGGTCCGCACCGGGACGAAGCGATTTCGCTTGCCGCGCCGTCCGATGTCGGCGTCACTCACTGCCTTGTGCTCGCGCCCGCGCTACTCACAGAATCCGACGCATCGCGCGCGGTGCCGGTGATTGTGCCGCTGCCGATCACCTGATCTCCCGACGCATCCGGGCGATACAGCACGACGGCCTGGCCGCGGGCCACACCGGTCAGCGACTCGCGCAGTCGCACGATCAGCCCGTCGCTGCCCGCCTCGGCCACGGCCGCTGCGGTTCCACCGTGCGCGCGCACCTGCGCCACGCACTCGATCGGCCCCTCGGGAGCAGTGCCGGAGGTCCAGATGGCGCGCTCGGCCGCTACGGTCCACACCCGCAGGTCCTCGGCCGAGCCGACGCGGACGGTGCCGGAGTCGGGATCGATCTCGGTGACATAGCGCGGCTTACCGTCGGCCGCCGGTCCCGGCAGTCCGAGCCCCTTGCGCTGACCGATCGTGAACCCGTGCACGCCTTCGTGATTCGCGAGCACCTGCCCGTCGGAATCGACAACCGCACCGGGCCGGATGCCGATCTTCGCGCCGAGGAAGGCACGGGTGTCACCGGACGGGATGAAGCAGATGTCATGGCTGTCGGGCTTATTCGCCACCGCGAGCCCGCGCTCGGCGGCCTCGGCGCGGATCTGCGGCTTAGGGGTGTCGCCCACCGGGAACATGGCCCGCGACAGCTGCTGCGCGGTCAGCACCGCGAGCACATAGGACTGGTCCTTGTCGGCATCGACGGCACGGCGCAGCACACCGTCCTCGAGCCGGGCGTAATGCCCGGTGACCACGGCGTCGAAGCCGAGAGCCACCGCACGGTCGGCGAGGGCGGAGAACTTGATCTTCTCATTGCAGCGCAGGCATGGGTTGGGCGTCTCACCCGCGGCGTAGGCGGCGACGAAATCGTCGATCACGTCTTCCTTGAAGCGGTCCGCGAAATCCCAGACATAGAAGGGAATTCCGAGCACGTCGGCGGCCCGCCTGGCGTCGCCCGCGTCCTCCTTCGAGCAGCAACCGCGCGAGCCGGTGCGCAGGGTGCCCGGTGTCGCGGACAGTGCCAGATGTACGCCGACCACCTCGTGACCAGCGTCGACGGCACGTGCCGCCGCCACGGCCGAATCCACACCACCACTCATCGCGGCGAGTACCCGCATCAGACACCTCCCTTCGCACCGGCCAGACCCGCGGCCATGGCCCTTTCCACAATCTGGGGCAAGACATTCAGCACCGCGTCCACATCGGCGCGCGTCGAGGTGTGCCCCAACGAAAAGCGCAGTGAACCGCGGGCCTGCCAAGGCTGCACGCCCATGGCGATCAACACGTGACTCGGGGTGGCCACACCCGCATTGCAGGCCGACCCGGTAGAGCATTCGATCCCGGCCGCGTCCAGCAACATGAGCAGCGAATCACCTTCGCAGCCGGGGAAAGTGAAGTGCACATTGCCCGGCAACCGGCGCGCACCGTCCGGACCGCTCAGCACCGCGTCCGGCACGGCGTCGCGGATGCCCCTGATCAACTCGTCCCGAAGCGCGGTCAATTCCTTTGTGCGCGTCGGCAACTCGGTCACCGTGTAGTTCAGTGCGGTGGCGAGTCCGACGGCCGCGGCGGTATCGGAAGTCCCGGAGCGCAGATCGCGCTCGTGCCCGCCGCCGTGCAGGAGCGGCACACACGGCACCTGCCTGCCGAGCAGCAGCACGCCGACACCATGCGGTCCGCCGACCTTGTGCCCGGCGAAACTCGCCGCCGAAAGTCCACTCGCCGCGAAATCGATCGGCAACTGCGCGCCGGCCTGGATCGCGTCACTGTGCATGGGCACACCGAATTCCTGTGCCACCGTAGCCAATTCGACGATCGGCGCAATGGTGCCGACCTCGTTATTGGCCCACATGATGGACACCAGTGCGACCTCGTCGGCATGTTCGGCCAGCGCATCGCGCAGCACCCGCGGCGACACCACGCCGTCGGAGTCGACCGGCAGCCAGATCACCTGCGCGCCCTCGTGCTGCTCCAGCCACTCGACGGCATCGATGACGGCATGATGTTCGGTCGAACCCGCGATAATCCTGGTCCGGCGCGGTTCGGCATCATGGCGGGCCCAGTAGATGCCCTTGATCGCCAGATTGTCGCTCTCGGTCCCGCCGGAGGTGAAGATCACCTCAGAGGGCCGGGCGCCCAGATCGGCGGCGATCGACTCGCGTGCCTCCTCCAGCATCCGCCGGGCCGCACGTCCCGAACCGTGCAGTGACGAGGCATTGCCCGCCATCCCGAGGGCAGCCGTCATCGCCTCGATCGCGGCAGGCACCATCGGAGTGGTCGCCGCGTGATCGAGGTAGACCGTCTGGGGCGCCCCATGGACCGGACCCGCAAAAGCCGACTTCATGACTGTTAAACCCTATCCCACCGTTGACCTGCATATCTTCGGGGTATCCCGCTGCATTCGCCGATTTGCCCACGACGCACCCACGATGCGCAACCCGATGACCACCTTCCGGTATTCCCCGTCCCGGCGCGTCCTCGATGGTCAGCGCCCCATCCGGCGGCAAATCCCGAGGCGACGGATCGTCTTCCCCGCCGTCGCCGCGTTCCGGACCTCGAACGAGGACCAGAACGCCTCGCAGCACGTGGTGAACAGCATCCCGGCGGGCCAGTCACTCGACGACGCACAGGAATTCAGCTCGCGGATGGTGCACGTCGCGCCGATCTCGAAGCCCGCTGCACTCCGCACCAGGTTGTCCCAGCCGAGTGCGGTGAGATCGATGAGACGGCGCGCACACAGGCCGAAACGGCCGAGGCCGACCGGCAAACGCCCGGTCGGCCTCGTGACCGTGCCCTTCGATCAGTCTGTGGACACCGCGGACTGGGCAACTTGATGGCCGGAGCCCCTGCGCCGGAACGGTCGCAACCGCCGCGACGGCCGTTGCGGCTGCGCCTCGGCCGACTCCGGATCCTGTACGCGAGTTGCCGTCGCCTCGATCCAATCCGATGCCTCGATGGCCCCGTGGCGCGACAGATCGGTGCCGCGCACCGCCTGTTCGCACCGGCGGGCCAGATCACGGCGATCGAGTCCGGGATACTCCACCGGCTCGAGCACCACCTCGGCCACCATGCCGCGCGAGCGCAGGACCCGCTTCGCCGAGGTGCCGAAGCTGTCGTCACCGACGAATCCGGGAATCGTCGACTGAGTGCCGTGCGCGTCCACATACCGCAGCCGCACCGGCTGCACCGAGGTTCCGGTGTCCACCGCCGCCTGGAAGAGCGCGGGCCGCATCCTCCCATAGGCGCGGCCACACCAGGTAGTCCCCTCGGGGAAAACCGCGACCCGATCCCCCGCCGCCAGCCGCTCACCGAGACGCGCCACCACACCAGGCAATTCGCGCAACCGTTCGCGTTCGATCGGGATGACCCGCATGAGTTTGGCCAGCCCACCGAGCAGCGGCCAATCAACCATATCGGCGCGGGCCACGAAGCCCAGCGGCTGCACCGCGGCCATGACAACCACATCGGTCCAGCCGATATGTCCGGCCACGATCAGCAGCCCATCCCCCGAATCGCCGAAGCGCGCATCGGCCGACTCCCCCGCATTCGCTCGGTTGTCGACAACGCGCAACCGAATCCCCAGACAGCTCAAAACACTTCGCGCATACCACCGATGCAGCTGTTCGCGCCGCCCGCGCGGCGTCACGACATTGACAACGGGAAAGCTGAGCAACAATCCGGCCACGCCGAATAGTCGGCCGATCACCCGTGCGGTGCCGATCTCATCGACCGAATCGATACAGCCGGACCCACACGGGCTCGACGGCATCCAGGAATGCGCGGTGCGCTCTGCGGGCGGAGCGTCGAACACCATCTGACTCACCGTCCCCCGTCGAGTGCATCGGCCGCGTCTTGTAATCGGTTGAGGTAGCGGGTGTTGATCGTGTTCAGGCCGAGCAGCGCGACGAAATCGGCGACCGCGAAATCCGGATCGTGTGCGGGTTCACCGCAGATCTCCGCGCCAAGCCGCAGGTAGCCGCGCAGTAGCGGGGGCAGCTTCGGGCGCGCGGGCGGCGTCATCTCGTCCAGCGTCAGCCCGTCGACGACCACCGGGCGATGGGGGTGCACCCGTCGCTCCGGATCGGATCCGTGGCGGCCGAGCAACATATCCCGCACGCCGCGCACATTCACACCGGCCGGATCGGCGGGAGTGTCCTGCATGGGCACCGAGACACAGCCCATCACCCATTCGTATCCGGTGAGCTGGATGTAGTGCAGGATGCCAGCCCACATGAGGGTCAGCACCGAGCCGTTGCGGTGGTCGGGTACCACACACGCACGGCCCATTTCCACGATCCGGTTGCCCTCCGGATCCAGTTGCGCCAGATCGAATTCGGTGGCCGTGTAGTAGCCGCCCGCGGCAGTCACCTTGTCCGGCGGCAGCATTCGGTAGCAGCCGACGAATTCCCCGGTCCGGTCGTCGCGGACCAACAGGTGGTCGCAGTGCTCGTCGAAATGGTCCGCGTCCAGACCCGTTCCGTTGTCGGGAATCCGGAAGCCGGGCTCGCTGGCGAAGACGCCGTAGCGCAGGCGCTGCGCGGCCAGTCGGTGCGCCGAATCGGAGGAGACGACCAGCGAATACCGAGACCGTTCCGCCCCGGAGTCCGTCGGTCGAGCCGGGGCTGTCAACACGGACGAAATAGTCATATCCGTGATCAAGCCAGTCCGAAACTGCGCCCTAGCGACCTCGAAGTGTCGCCGCGATGCCGGTTCGGTGAACGAGATGATGATCACACCGAGCGTTCACCGAACTGTCGCGTCGCGTTCCGTCTCCCGCATCACTACCGCCGCCTTTTGCCTGATCCGTGACCTTTTCGGAACAGATCAGGCGGCGTCGCGCTCCGATATCCGCACCGGATCCCGCACCGTGTCCACCTCGTCGAAACCGGGACGACCCGTGCCGATGAAGGCGACGAGCCACGAGGCCACGGCGGCGAAACGGTTGCGGAACCCGACCAGGTACAGCAGGTGCACCGCGAGCCACATGGTCCACGCGATGACGCCGCGGAAGGTGATGTGCTCGTTGAGTTTCACCACCGCGCTGAACCTGCTGATCACCGCCATGCTGCCCTTGTCCCAGTACTTGAACGGGGTGCCGGGCAGCTGCTTGCGCCGAATGATGTCGGCGGCGTGCCTGCCCTCCTGCATGGCGACCGGCGACTGGCCCGGATAGCCGTTGAGCGAGGTCATATCGCCGATGGCGTAGATATCGGCATGTCCGCCGACGGTCAGGTCCGGATTGATCAAAAGCCTTCCGGCGCGGTCGGTTTCACAGCCGGTGGCCTCGGCCAGGATCTGCGCGAACCCGCCCGCCTGCACACCCGCCGACCAGACCACCGTCTCGGCCGCGATCCGGCGCTCGATGCCCTGCTTGTCCTTGACGGTCACCTTGCCGTATTCGATATCGGTCACGAAGGTGCCCAGCAGCACCTCGACACCACTCTTGGTCAGCGATGCCTTCGCGTATTCCGAGAGTCCGCCACCGAAGGGCGGCAGCACCTCGCCCGCACCCTCGACCAGGGTCACCGAAACTTCTTGGTGGTAGTACCGTTTCGCGAGTTCCTTCAGCTGACCGGCAACCTCGACACCGGTGGCGCCCGCGCCGACCACCACGAAGCTCAGCAGTCGCTTTCGGGTCTCCGCATCCGCGTCCTCGGCCTCGGTGAAGACGCGTTCGATCTGTGCGCGAAGCAGCTTCGCATCATCGATGGTCTTGAGCGAGAACGTCTTATCGGCGAAATCGTCGCGGCCGAAGTACGACTGCGACGCGCCGGTGGCGGCGATCAGCGAGCCGTAGCGGATCTGCGTGCGCTCGCCGTCGTGCTCGTAGGTGAGCACCGCGTTGTCGGCGTCGATGGCGACGACCTTGCCGAGCCGAACGTCGGCTTCCCTGTGCCTGCGCAGTACCGAGGCGATCGGCGGCGCGATCTCGTGCGATGCCAGCACACCTGTCGCGACCTGGTAGAGCAACGGCTGGAAGAGATGCTCCGAAGTGCTCGAGATAAGAACGTAATTGATGCCCGATTTGGCCAACTGCTTAGCGGCGGCAAGCCCCCCGAATCCCGATCCAACGATGACAACATCTGCGTGTTCCATGACAGCCTCCTTCTCTCATTACCAACCGTCATTCGATCCGCAGATATTTCAGGTGTTCAGGCGCATAATAGATATGACTCTTATCTGGATTGCTCATGAATTGGAGATCAAGTGGAGCTTCGCCAGCTCACCTACTTCGTCGCGGTGTGCGAGGAGCTGAGTTTCAGCAGGGCCGCGGCCCGCTGCTATATCTCCCAATCGGCGATCAGCCATCAGATCGCCCGATTGGAGCGTGACCTCGGCGTAGCCTTGTTCGAGCGTTCGACCAGGGCCGTTGTGCCGACCGACGCGACCATGCGGCTACTTCCCCTGGCTAAACAGATGCTCAGCCTTGAGTCGGCCATCCGCGCCACCGTGCGCACCTCCGGTCACCGCATCCGGCTGGCCGCCAATATGTCCTTCGCGACCCGATCCCTGTCCGCGATCGCCGGGGCGCGCGCCGCGCATCCGGATGCCGAAATCGAATTCGTCATCAAACCGTTCCGGCAGCGGATCACCGCGGTGGCCGACGGCGACTGCGATCTCGCACTGATCCGCGGCAGTGTCGAAGAGCCCGGCCTCGCCGTGGAGAAGCTATGGATCGAGGACCTCGTCATCGCCACCTCCGCCGCCCATCCGCTGGCCCCGCACGACCAGGTGACACTGGCGGATCTGAGCCCGTATCCGCTGCTGCTCCCGCCCGAGCAGGAACAGGTCCTGCTGCACAATGTGATTCGGGCCGCCTTCGCCGAACTGTCGGCGGGACCCACCTTCGGTCCACCGATTCCACCTGATCACACCGCGACCATGGAACTGATCAATCGCCCCGACGCCTGGACCGTGCTCTACGCCGACAGCCCGACCGAGGGCCTGGTCGTCCTGCGCCTCGCCGAACATCGACTACGAATTCCGGTCTCCGCGGTCCTGCGCAGCGACGCACGCCGCTCCCCGATCCTCGACACGCTGCTGTCCGGATTGCACCGGCGCTGAGATCCGCTGTCGTCGAGCAGATCTCAGCGGCATCGATGTCAGGCGTTCTCGCGGATGCAGCGCACATCTATCGGGGCGAATCGCAAGTGGTTGCCATTTGGGAACAAAGACCTGCCGCGTCAGTAGGCGAGCGCGGTCCAGGGGATATCGATCGGGAACGGGTGCGTGAACGACACGCGCTCCGCGCCATCGTTCACCCATTCACCGACGATCCGATACGCGGCTGGGTGCAGCGGGCTGATCCCGTCGGGTAGCCGCGCGTACCCGATCTCCAGGCCGTAGGCTCGGACAAATGCGATGGCGCTGACATCCGCCTTCAGCGATACCTCCCAATACCACGGAATACCGGCCTTCGCATACCGACTCTTCTCGGCCTCGATATCGGCGGGAATATTGGACGGTGACAGCACTTCGCCTACCAGCACGGTGTCAGCCGCGCGGACATCCCGGTAAGCCCCCCCGAGACAGCGGTGCAATAAGAAATCGGGGGTAAGGAAGTCGGACTTCCCGCTATTGCCGAGAAAGACATTGGTTTCGAGGTTGGCGACCCAGCAGCGTTCAGCGTCGACCGCCATGTCGTTGCGTGCGCACCGCTCGAGCTCATGGGTCAATCGGCGCATGAATATCTGATGTTCACCGGGACCGCGGCGTACCCACACCACACGTCCCTCCCAGAGTTCGATCTGTTCCGCGAGCTCGCCGGGCAGACGCTCCAATTCCTCCCAAGTCATGTACTCAGGCAGGTCAGGACGCTCGACGCGGGGCAGGGACATGGCGCAATGATAGTCCCGAAAACACCCGTGGCCCCGGCCGTTACCAGCCGGGGCCACTCGAAAAGCGCGAACGCTCAGCCCTTGTGCGCCCTGACCGCTTCGGTCAGCTGCGGGGCGACATTGAACAGGTCGCCGACGATGCCGTAGTCCGCGATCTCGAAGATCGGGGCCTCTTCGTCCTTGTTGACCGCGACGATGGTCTTCGAGGTCTGCATACCGGCGCGGTGCTGGATGGCGCCGGAGATGCCGAGGGCGATGTACAGCTGCGGGGAGACCGTCTTACCGGTCTGACCGACCTGGAACTGGCCCGGGTAGTAGCCCGAGTCGACGGCGGCACGCGAAGCGCCGACCGCGGCACCGAGCGAATCGGCCAGCGCCTCGACGACCGTGAAGTTGTCGGCGGAACCGACACCGCGACCACCGGAGACGACGATGCTCGCCTCGGTGAGTTCCGGACGGTCGCCACCGACGACCGGCTCGCGCGAGGTCACCTTCACGACGCCCTCTTCCTGCGCGGGCACCTCGACGGTCACCTTCTCACCCGCACCGGCCGAGGCGATGGCCTCGACGGCGCCCGGGCGCACCGAGATCACCGGCACGTCGCCGGTGGCCTTGGCGTCGACGGTGAACGCGCCACCGAAGATGGAGTGCGTGACCGAACCGTCGGACTTGACGTCGATGACATCGACGAGCAGACCGGAGCCGATGCGCGCGGCGAGGCGGCCCGACACCTCCTTGCCCTCGGCGGTGGCGGCGACGATCACGGCGGCCGGGGAAATCGACTCGACCAGACCGGCGAGCACGTCGACCTTCGGGGTGACCAGGTAGTTCTCGACATCGTCGGATTCGGCGATGTAGATCTTCGCGGCGCCCGCGGCGGCCAGCGCGTCGGCCAGCTTCTCGCCGGTACCGGCCGGGCCGGTCACGACGGCGGCGGGCTCACCCAGCGCGCTCGCGGCGGTGAGCAGTTCGGTGCTGACCTTCTTGATCGCACCATCGGCGTGCTCGACGAGCACAAGTACTTCTGCCATTTGTGTTCTCCTGAGTCCAATTTGCGATGTTCGCTACGCCCTGCGTGGTCACGCTTCGCTACCGCCTCCGGGCGCTGAGCTCACACCGCGGGCGCAGTCTCGGGCGGGATCAGATGATCTTCTGACCGACCAGGTACGCGGCGATCTTGGTGCCGCCGTCGCCCTCGTCCGCGATCTTCTCGCCCGCGGTGCGCGGGGGCTTCGGGGTGGCCGCGGTGACGGCGGTGCCCGAGTTCGCGACACCGACGGTCGACGGGTCGACGCCCAGGTCGGCCAGCGTGAAGGTCTGCACTTCCTTCTTCTTCGCGGCCATGATGCCCTTGAAGGAGGGGAAGCGCGGCTCGTTGATCTTCTCGGTGACGCTGACGATGGCCGGGAGGGTGGCCTCCAGCTTGAACACGCCCTCGTCGGTCTCCCGCTCACCGGTGATCTTGTCGCCGTCGACGCTCAGCTTGCGCAGGTGCGTCAGCTGCGGCAGGCCCAGGTACTCGGCGATGATCGCGGGCACAGCGCCCGCGCGACCGTCGGTGGCCTCGTTGCCCGCGATGACCAGCTCGACACCCTCGATCTGGCCCAGCGCACTGGCCAGCACCCAGGCGGTCTGCACGGCGTCGGAGCCGTGGATCGCCGGATCGTTGATGTGGATGGCTTTGTCGGCGCCCATGGACAGCGCCTTGCGAATGGCCTCGGTGGCACGGCCCGGACCGGCGGCCAACAAGGTGACCTCGCCGCCCTGGGCCTCCTTGATCAGCAGCGCTTCTTCGATGGCGCGCTCGTTGATCTCGTCGAGGACGGCGTCGGCGGCTTCGCGATCGAGGGTGAAGTCACCGTCGGTCAGCTTGCGCTCGGACCAGGTGTCGGGAACCTGCTTGATGAGTACGACGATGTTCGGCATCGGTCTTCGTCGACCTCCTGTTCTGGTTACACGTGTGTGGTGGTCGCACGAGCGGCGCCGTACGTCCTTAGTTTGTAGCTCAGGGCGTGACACTACCCTACGCTAAGTTACTCACGGGTAACTTAGTCGCTTCTCTCTCACAACAGTGGTGCTGGCGATAATCTGCGGCCGCCTTACCAGTAACGTCGAAGCGATGAGCGAGGCTGTGATCCCTGCCGCATTGGGCGCCACCCCGGGCATTACTCCCGAATCCGCCGTGGAGCCGTTGCCGCTGACCGGCGAGCGGACCGTACCCGACGTCCCCGAGGAGAACTACTGGTTCCGTCGGCACGAGTTCGTCTACGCACGCCTGCTCGAACGTTGCGCCGGAAAGACGGTGCTGGAGGCGGGATCCGGTGAGGGTTACGGCGCGAACATGATCGCCGATGTGGCCACCGACGTGATCGGCCTCGACTACGACATCAGCGCGGTCGAGCACGTGCGCGCCCGCTACCCGCGCGTGGAGATGATCCAGGGCAACCTCGCCGCGCTGCCGCTGGACGACGTGTCGGTCGATGTCGTGGTGAATTTCCAAGTGATCGAACACCTCTGGGACCAGAGCCAGTTCATCCGGGAATGCCTGCGGGTGCTGCGACCCGGCGGTGAACTGCTGATCAGCACCCCCAATCGGATCACCTTCTCCCCCGGCCGCGATACCCCACTCAACCCGTTCCACACCCGCGAACTCAATGCCGACGAACTCACCGAACTGCTCGTCGACGCGGGTTTCCTGGTCACGCTCATGACCGGAGTGCATCACGGCTCGACACTGAAAGCGTTGGACGCCAAGCACGGTGGCTCGTTCATCGATGCGCAGATCGAGCGCGCGCTGGCCGGGGAGCCATGGCCCGCCGAGCTGACCGCCGATGTAGCCGCGGTCACCATCGATGATTTCGTACTGATCACCGAGGACATCGACGCGAGCCTCGATCTGGTCGCCATCGCGGTGAAGCCGTGAATGAGCGCAGCGAACGAACCATGTCACAGCGCGCATTGCGCACGACGGAGCCGAGCGCCGGCGAGGCGCAGTCGTGAGCAGACAAGAAGTTCCCGGCCAGTTCACTCTGGTCCTGCATTCCCACCTGCCCTGGCTGGCCAACCACGGCCGCTGGCCGGTCGGCGAGGAATGGCTCTACCAATCCTGGGCCGCCTCTTACCTTCCGGTCGTCGATGTGCTCAGAACCCTTGCCGCGGAGGGCCGTTCGCACCTGCTCAGCCTCGGCATCACGCCGGTACTCGCCGCCCAGCTGGACGATCCGCATTGCCTTGCGGGCATGCATCATTGGCTCGGCAACTGGCAGCTGCGCGCCGACGAGGCCGCGATGGCGGGCAATATCGCACTCGGCAGGCATGAGCACCGGCTGGCCGCGGCGGCACTCGCGGAATTCGAACAGCACTGGCGCCACGGCGCGGCGCCGGTGTGGCGGCAGCTCATCGATGCCGAGGCCATCGAACTGCTCGGTGGCCCGCTCGCGCACCCGTTCCAGCCGCTGCTGCAACCGCGACTGCGCGCCTTCCAGCTCAGCGAGGGCCTGTCCGATGCCCGGCAGCGCTGGGGCCACACCCCGACCGGCATCTGGGCGCCCGAATGCGGCTACACCCCCGGCATGGAGACCGGATACGCGGCCGCGGGTGTGACACATTTCATGGTCGACGGACCCGCATTGCGCGGCGATACCGCCCTCGGCCGACCGGTCCGGGAATCGGATGTGGTGGCCTTCGGGCGGGATCTGCAAGTGAGCTACCGGGTTTGGTCGCCCAAGTCCGGCTATCCCGGGCAGAGCGCATACCGTGACTTTCATCACTATGACCACGCGACGGGTCTCAAGCCCGCCCGTGTCACCGGCAAGACGGTCGCCGGTCCGGACAAGGCCCCGTACGACCCGGAACTGGCGGCTGCGGCGGTGGTCCGCGATGTCGACGATTTCGCACGGACCGTGCGCGAACGGCTGATCGAGGAATCGGCGCGCATCGGACGTCCGGCCCTGGTCGTCGCCGCATTCGATACCGAATTGTTCGGACACTGGTGGCACGAGGGTCCGCAGTGGCTGGCCCAGGTGTTGCGGGCACTGCCCGAAGAGGGCGTCACCGTCGGCACGCTGGCCGATGCCAGGGCGCGCGGATTCGTCGGCGAGCCGGTGCCGCTGACCGATTCGTCCTGGGGTTCCGGTAAGGATTGGCGAGTATGGGCCGGTGACCAGGTGAAAGACCTGGTGGATCTGAACGACGATATTGTCCGGCTCACCCTCGATACGGTCGACAAGATGCGGGCCGCGGACGGCGGCGCCGCACTGCGCGACCGGGTTGCCGATCAATTGCTACGCGAGGCCATCCGCACCGTCTCCAGCGACTGGGCATTCATGGTCAGCAAAGACTCCGCGGCCGGCTACGCACGCGACCGCGCGCACCGACACGCTCACGCCGTACGGGAAATCGCCGCCGCCGTCGGGGCGGGCCAAGTCGCCAAAGCACACCAGTTGGCGGCAGGATGGGAGGCCGACGGCTTCTTCCCGAGTTTGGACGCACGGCGGCTGGCGATCGCGGACCGAGACTCCGCCTGATAAGGACATTCATGAAGATCTTGATGGTGTCGTGGGAGTACCCCCCAGTTGTGGTCGGTGGGTTGGGCCGCCATGTGCATCACCTGGCGGTCGAACTGGCCGCGGCAGGTCACGAAGTGGTCGTGCTCGCCCGCCGCCCCTCCGGCACCGACTCCGTGACCCACCCCACCCACTCCTTCATCGCCGAGGGCGTGCTGGTGGTCGCGGTCGCGGAGGATCCGCCGTGCTTCGACTTCGGCGAGGACATGCTCGCCTGGACGCTGGCCATGGGCCACGCGATGGTGCGCGCCGGTGTGGCCCTCGGCAAGCCCGGCATCGGCGACGGTTGGGTCCCGGATGTCGTGCACGCGCACGACTGGCTGGTCGCGCATCCGGCGATCGCGCTGGCCGAGTACTACGACGTGCCGCTGGTTTCGACCATCCACGCCACCGAGGCCGGGCGGCACAGCGGTTGGGTCTCGGGCCGGGTCAACAAGCAGGTGCATTCGGTCGAGTGGTGGCTGGCCAATGAATCGGATGCGCTGATCACCTGCTCGACCTCCATGCAGGACGAGGTGGAGCGGCTCTACGGGCCCGAGCGGGTGCCGATGACGGTGATCCGCAACGGAATCGATGTGGGCGCGTGGACCTTTCGGCCGCGCGCACCGCGCACCGGTCCGCCGCGTCTGCTCTATGTGGGACGGCTCGAGTACGAGAAGGGTGTGCAGGATGCGATCGCCGCGCTGCCGCGCATCCGCCGCGCCCACCCCGGCACCACGCTGACCGTCGCCGGTATCGGCACCCAGTTCGAGTGGCTGCACGAACGCGCCCGGGTGCATCGGGTCGCGCGGGCGGTGACCTTCGCCGGTCAGCTCGATCACGAGGAACTGCTCGGCTGGTTGCACGGCGCCGACGCCATCGTGCTGCCGAGCCGCTACGAACCCTTCGGCATCGTCGCGCTCGAGGCGGCCGCCGCCGGTACCCCGCTGATCACCTCCACCGCGGGTGGTCTCGGCGAGGCCGTCATCGACGGCGTCACCGGCGCATCCTTCGAACCGGCGGATGTGGACGGCATCGTCGAAGCCGTGCGCGCCACCCTCGACGATCCGGCCGCCACCCAGGACCGCGCCTACGCCGCGCGCGAACGCCTCACCGCCGATTTCGCCTGGGACGTGGTCGCTGCCGAAACCACCCTGGTGTATTCCTCGGCCAAACGCCGCGTCCGCAACCCCCTCGGTCGCCCCACCATCATCGAACGTCCCCTCCCCGAGCGCGATCCGAAGTAGCGCCTAACTCTCCATCTTCTTGACGATCTTCTGGATGGTGAGCCAGGTGCGGGTGGTGATCTCCTTGCTGTAGGTCTTCTCCATCCAGGCCATGAAGTTCGGAGTGCGCGGTTCGGTGTTGTCGATGACCGAGAGGACGACGCGGGCGGCTGTGTCGTAGCCGACGATCCGGACACCTGGTTCGGTGTGCTTGCGCAGTTCTTTCGCGACATTCGGCGGTGCCTGTTTGAGGAAGGTCGCGGTCAGGTAGGTGCCGCGGCCGTGGGTCAGGCCCGGAAACGGCTCGGTGTCGAGCAGGTCGCGCAATTCGTCGTAGGTGCGCACGATGGTGCCGCCCGGAATTCCGAGTTCGCTGTTCAGCGCGTCCTGGATGCGGGCTTCCAACTTCGCGATATCGGTGTCCGCGGCACGGAAGACCACATTGCCGCTGGCCAATACCGTGGCGACCTTGTCGAATCCGAGCCCCTCGAACACCCCGCGCAGCTTCTCCCCCTTCATATTGGGGTTCGTCGGCATGATCCCGCGCAACAGCGCCGCGTACCTGTTCATGCCGTGACCGTACCGACTGCCACCGACGCATACCGGCATACTCGGCCGAGATAGCACGAGCCCCGGGTCCGTTCCGGATCCCGGGGCCCGGTGGCACTCATGCCGACTGGGTGGCGCCGTTCTTCTTGCGCTCGATATCTTCCAGCGCGGCAACGTATTCGGCGCGCTCCTCGGCGCCGGCCTCCCAGGTCGCCTTGCGGTTCTTGACGACCTTGGCGGGCGCGCCGACGGCGATGCTGTAGTCCGGAATCTCGCCCTTGACCACCGCGTGCGCACCGAGCACACAGCCGCGGCCGACGCGGGTTTCGCGCAGCACCGTCACCTTGGCGGCGATCCAGGTATCCGGCCCGATGCGGACCGGGCTCTTGACGATGCCCTGATCCTTGATCGGCATATTGATGTCGTCCATGCGGTGGTCGAAGTCGCAGATGTAGCACCAGTCCGCGACCAGCGTGGATTCACCGATCTCGATATCGAGGTAGGTGTTGACGACATTGTCCTTGCCGAAGACGACCTTGTCGCCGATGCGCAGCGAACCCTCGTGGCAGCGAATGGCATTGCCGTCACCGATATGCACCCAGCGGCCGATTTCCATCCGACCCAATTCGGGGGTCGCGTGGATTTCGACGCGCTTGCCGAGGAAGACCATGCCGCGCAGCACGATATGCGGATTGGCCGCCTTGAATTTGAACAGCCGGTAGTACCGCACCAGATACCAAGGCGTGTACGCCTTGTTCGCGAGCACCCAGCGCAGCGACGCCAGCGTCAGAAATCGCGCTTGCTGCGGATCCCGGCGGCGCGAGCCGCGCCACCGCGAGCGCAACGGTGCGCCCCACATGCTCGTCACGAAGTCATCTCCTGTCGTGGTCCTTGACATGGCGACCGTCCCGGTCGCGACGGCTAGAGCTTATCCCGTCGGAAACACCGCCGGGACCCGCACAACGTCGGCGGACCCTCCCGTACAGTGATCGCTGCGCCGCCGACGGCGGCGGCGAACCTCCACGCGGGCGGTGGTGCGCGTACCGGGGGTCGACACGCTTTCGGTCACGTCCCCAGCGGGCAACGACGACAGGAGTGCAGCAGGTGCGAAGCGGCGGCGTACTGGCCAACCCGGCGCGCGGGCTCACCCTGTCCCGACTGGGCGCGGCGGCGGCCATCGGCGCACTGGTGTTGACCGGCTGCGGTACCGATGTCGACGACATCACCGTCGGATCGGGCAAGGGCTGGACCACCGCGCACCACGACGGCCGCAACAGTGGCTTCAGCCCGGTCACCGGCTCGCGCAAACTATCGCTGAGCTGGTCGCGGCCGGTCGGTGGGCCGATCGAGGAACCCGTGACGCTCGGCCCGGACGGGCAAATGTTCGTCACCACCCTGACCCCGAGCAACTGCACCATTCTCTCGCTGCAGATGCCGACCGGTCGCAAGCGCTTCTGTAATGCGCTGGGACCGAACGCGATCTCCGCACCCTCGGTGGTCGACAGCGGCACCAATGTCTACGTCGGCGACGACAGCGGGGTCAGTGCGTTCAACTCCATCGGGCAGCCGCGCTGGCGGACTCCCGTTGCGGGCGTACCGGTTTCGGCGCAGTTCACCGGCGACGGGAATATCCTGACGGTCACCCAGTCCGGTCAGCTGGATGTGCTGAGCCGCCAGACCGGTGAGCGCGTCGTCAGCACCGCCCAACTGCTGGGCGATCCCGACTTCCTGGAGTATCCCGATCTCACCCGACCCGCGTCCGGACAGGGGCTCGACGACTGCGCGATCGGCGGGCCGCAGTGCCCGGTCGCCAATATCTCGCCGATCGAGGTGTCCAGCGGCCGCTTCTTCGTCACGCTGTGGAAGCCGGGCAAGCCGATCGCCGCACTGGTCGCATTGCGCTACGCCGACAATAAGATTCAGCAGGAATGGAGCGCGGACCTGCTCACCGACGGCAGCGCGACCAGCCCGACGCTGTCCGCCGACGGCCGGACCGTATACGTCGGCGACAATTCCAAGCGCCTCATCGCCGTCGACACCGCCGACGGCCGGACCAAATGGGTGCAGCCGCTGGATTGGGCGCCGCGCGGCGGCATTTCGGTCTCCGGCGACGGCCTGATCATCCCCGCCGGCGACGACGGCCACCTGCTCGCCCTGCGCGACAAGGGCGATGCCGCCGAAATCGCCTGGGAGCGTAAGGATCTCGCCCTGCGCGGGATCCCCGTCCAGACCGCTGGCGACACCGGCTACACCGCCGCCGCCATCGGCGACGGCATCAACCTGATCACCTTCGACACCAAGACCGGTGCGACCGTCGACTCGGACGTCCTCCCGGCTGCCAAGGGCACCACCACCGGCACCTCCATCGGCTCCGAGGGCGAGGTAGTCCTCGCCACCCGCATAGGCGAAGTCTTCACCTTCAAACCCGAGCACTAGATAGTCGGCCCCCGTCGGCGCCAGACATCGGACCACCGCAGGTCAGAAGCGGAATGCAGAGGCGAGCCCACAAATCCGTATGCGGCCGGACCGCAGCCCCATCCTGAACTCTCGCCCACCACGCACCTATAGCGGCGAGCAATCCCCCATCGCCTTCTCGCCTTCGGCGTGCGCGCCGGGGCTGCGGGCAATCCGTGATCAGCATGCATCTATGGCGGCAAACATCGAGAGCAGACCGCAACCATGGCATTCTCGACTTCGGCGGGTGCGGGGCAGCGGCGTTGCGTTTTCGGGTTCAGGGGGTGGGTGGGGTGGTGCAGAGGAAGGCGGCGGCGGTGCGGGAGAGGCGGGTGAGGATGAGGGTGTAAGGGTGGGTGCCGCGGAGTTTGAGGCGTTTGCGGAGGGTGTCGGGGTCTATGTCTAGGCCGCGGATGCGGATTTCGAGGGGGCCGCAGTTGCGGCGGGACAGTTCTTGGCGGAGGGCTTTTTCGCGGAATTCCAGGCGGTCGACGATGCGGAAGCCGCGGACGCCGTGGGGGACGGTGTTGCCGGTCAGGTAGGCGATCTGCGAGTCCAGTTGCCACAGGCCGTGTTCGGCGGCGTAATGGCGCACCAGGCCTGCGCGGACGATGGCGCCATCGGGGTCGATGATCCACTCGCCGGGGGGCTGTTCCGGAATCTCGTCGGGGGCGGCGTCGGTGTAGGTGACGGATTCGCCGCGTGAGGTGAGGACTGTCGCGCGGCGGGTGACGTCGCTGTCGGAAAGGCCCGGCGACCACAGGCATGCCTCGCGGACCGCGCCGTCGAGGGAGACGACCTCGATCTCGCCCGGCCAGTCCAGGCGGTCGAAATCCAGTCCGGGAGCGCACTTTACGGCCAGGTCGCGGCCGGGATAGGCGGCAAGCAGATCCGGGAGCGGGGGTTGCAGTCCGGCTGGATCGTGGGTGCGGCGACCGTCCGCGCGGCGGGCCGGATCGGCGACGACGACGGTGCCGGTGCTGGTCGGGACGAGGGCATCTGCCTTGGCCAGCAGGACATTTCGGGATGCGGCGAGATTGTGTGCGGCCATGGACAGGCGCACGTCGTCGAGGTCGCTGCCGAGCACGGCGGGGCAGGTGCGGGCCAGTTCGGCGAGTTCCGCGCCGATCGAGCAGGTCACATCGTGTACGGCACGTCCGGAAAGGCGCGCGGCGCGGTGGCGGGCGACCAGCGTCGGTGTCGCCTGTTGCAGCGCGTCATCGGTGAACAGCCACTGTTCGGTATCGACGAGTTTGGCCGCGGCACGACGGCGCAGGCGCACAGTTTCCACCAGCGCGGCCGACCGCTCGCCGAATTCGCGACGCACCCGCTCCAAATCGCGCAGGTGCGTCGCGGGAGTCAGTTCCAGCCGATCCACCTCGGCCAGCGCGGCGCAACCCGCCGCGCTGCCGAGGAAGACGACATCCTCGCGGCCGAAGCGGTAACCCACTACTTGGCGGCAGCGCCCGGCTTCACGCCGGTGATCATGGCGTTGTAGAAGAACTGGCGCGGCACCACGCGGCGCATGACGTTCTCGTCCAACCAGCTCAGCCGCAGCCACGCGCGGTACATGGCCATCCGGTAGCCCATGGTGAGTTTCTCGTCCGGGACGGCCGCCTCGAAGGTGCGCACCGGCCAGCCCCACAGCGCCGCCGCGAACTCCTCGGTGCTCGCCTCGACCTCGGTGGCGCCGGCGCGCCGGGCCATCGCCTCGAGGTCGCTCGGATCGAAGGTGTGCAGGTCGACGACCGCCTCCAGCGCCGCGGCGCGCGAGGACTCGTCCAGTTCGGCCTGCGGACGCCGCCAACCCGACAGTGCGGGCAGCTTGGTCACGGTAGTGGCGGCCTTCCAGGTGATGCGGCCGAGCCAGCGAGCGTAGAAGTTGCCCGCGGTGGTCGGTTCACCGGCGAAAACGAAACGCCCGCCCGGCTTCAGCACGCGCAGGCACTCCTTCAGCGCCAGTTCCACGTCCGGGATGTGGTGCAGCACCGCGTGCCCGACGACGAGGTCGAAGGTGTCGTCCTCGTACGGAATGGTCTCGGCGTCGGCGACCCGACCGTCGACATCGAGCCCGAGGTTCTCGGCATTGCGCAGTGCGACCTTCACCATGCCCGGCGACAGGTCGGTGACCGAGCCGGACTTCGCGACGCCGCCCTGCATGAGGTTCAACAGGAAGAAGCCGGTGCCACAGCCCAGTTCCAGCGCGCGCTCGTACGGCAGCGGCGCGGGGCCGACCGCGGCGTCGAACCGGCCGCGTGCATAGTCGATACAGCGCTCGTCATAGGAAATCGACCACTTGTCGTCATAGGTCTCGGCTTCCCAGTCGTGATAGAGCACCTGGGCGAGCTTCGTATCCTTCAGCGCTGCTTCGACCTCGGCCTCGGTGGCATGCGGGTTCGGCGCCGGGTCATCGGGATGGACCGTCATGGTGGGCTAGCCTAGCCAACCCCGCGCCGCATGTGTGCAGCGGACCAGTGCGTAGGACGTGATTTCGCCCCGCCGCACCGTCCCCCGAGACTCGTTCTGGTTCTGAACCTGACCGGCGATCTACGCCCGCACCGCCACGCTTCCCAGATGCGGTCAGCAACCTGGGGCTCGAGTGGGACTCACGATCATCGAGCGCCGCGAAAATCACACCGCTCACCGACCAGGAACGCGTTCCTGTTTATGGTCCGCATCGGCACTCCGATCACCAAAACCCCGACCCGACCGACCGCGGCACCGCAGGTCCTGACTACCGGCCAGTAACTACAAGCAGGCCGAACCGACCCCTCAGCTGGTTGCGTCGGTGCCCGTCAGCGTCCGACTGCGGTTGCCGAACCTGGACCGTTGGCCAGGTTCGACTCGGTGCCAATGCGGCGGCTGTCGGTGGCGAAGAGCACGGTCCATTCGATGCGAGCCCATCAGACCTGTCCGGGCAGATCGACCGAGAGCCTCGACGCCACCGACGCGGCCGAGCCGTCCGCCCCGTCGACGCCCGACGAAGTCGCCGAACCCGGACCGTTGGCCAGGTTCGACTCGGTGCCAATGCGGCGGCCGTCGGTGGCGAAGAGCACGATCCATTCGATGCGAGCCCGTCAGACCTGCCCGGGCAGATCGACCGAGAACCTCAACGCCACCGACGCGGCCGAGCCGTGTGCCCCTCAGCGCCCGACGAAAGTCGCCGAACCCGGGCCGTCGGCCAGGTAGGAATCGGTGCCGATGCGGCGGCCGTCGGTGGCGAAGAGCACGATCCATTCGATGCGAGCCCATCAGACCTGCCCGGGCAGATCGACCGAGAACCTCAACGCCACCGACGCGGCCGAGCCGTGTGCCCCTCAGCGCCCGACGAAAGTCGCCGAACCCGGGCCGTCGGCCAGGTAGGAATCGGTGCCGATGCGGCGGTCTTCGGTGGTGAAGAGGGTGGCCCATTCGGTGCGGGCGCGGTCCAGGCCGTGGGGGCCCGCTTCGAAGACGGCTTTCGCGGCGGCGAGGGCGCGGGTGGGGCCGTCGGTGAATTGTCGCGCCCAGCGGATGGCGGCGGTGTAGACGTCGTCGGGGGCGACGACCTCTTCCACCAGACCGAGGGTGCGCGCTTCCTCGGCGTCGACGAAGCGGCCGGTGTAGACGAGATCTTTGGCGGGGCCGGGGCCGATCAGCAGCGATAGGCGGCGGATGCCTGCGAGGGGAATGAGGCCAGCTTCGATTTGGGGCAGGCCTAGTTTGACGTTGTCGCCGATGATGCGGCGGTCGGCGGCGAGGGCCAGTTCCAGGCCGCCGCCGAGGCAGTAGCCGCTGATCGCGGCGACCGTGGGCTGGGGCACCTTGGCCAGGCAGCCCAGTGCCGCCTGCAGATCAGCGGCCATGGCTTCGGCCTGATCCGGGCCGAGCCCGGACAGTTCGGCGAGGTCGTCGCCCGCGCAGAAGACCCGCTCGTCGCCGTAGACGACCAATGCCGCGACCCCAGGGTGTGTGGCGACAACCGCCGCCGCCTCGGCCACCTCACGGACCAGCTGCGCATTCAACAGGTTCAGCGGCGGACGGTCGATCCGGAGGACGGCAACGCCACGGACGGCGGGATCCTCGGGCAACTCCAGGGTCACGAATTCGGCCATGGCAGGAAACCTACTGCTTCACGGACGCGCGGATCCCCTGAGCCTGCTGGTATCCGGCAGTGCGGCGAAATAGCGCTGGTTGTCCGGGAACTGAAGCACCTGCCGCCCGCTGTCACCGGTGAGCACCGGCATGATCGGTTCGATCACCCGGTCGATGGCCAGAATCTCCGCCGTGGAAGCGAATTCGGCAATGGCATCGAGCTGCGACCAGGTCGGCGGCAACAGCACATCGGTGCCCGCCCGCCAGCGGTCGAGTTCGTCCGCCACGGTGCGCCATTGCACCTCGGCCGCCTCGGTGGTGGCACCGTCGGCCAACTGCCCGTGCGGCAGCACCGCGACGAAGAACCGGGTGTCATAGCGCCGCGGCTCGATCACCGGGGTGATCCAATTCGCCCACGGCCGCAGCAGATCCGCGCGCAGCACCAATTTCTCTTCGGCGAGGAAGTCGGCCAGCGACACTTCGCGCCGCTCCAGTCGACCCCGGGCATCGTGGTAGCCCGTGGTATCGGAGACGACGGTGTCGGCCGTCGGCCCGGCCAGCAGTACCCCGCACTCCTCGAAGGTTTCGCGCACTGCGGCGGCGACGAGCGCCTTGGCCCTCGACTCGGTGGTGCCGTATTTCGCCGCCCACCAAGCGGGTTCGGGTCCGGCCCATTCGATATCGGCGGTTCCGTCCGATGGATCGACACGGCCGCCCGGGAAAACGGTCATGCCGGCGGCGAAGGCCATCGCCCCGACCCGGCGCTGCAGGAACACCTCGGGCCCGGTGGCACCGTCACGCACCAACATCACCGTCGACGCGTCCTCGAGCGGCGGAATGGGCTCCTGCGCGTTCGTCTCACTCACACCTGCACCCTAACGCCTGCTTGTTTTACGCCGTAATCCCATCACGGGCTCAGCGCGAACGGTGCCGCCCCAAGCGACGCGCGCGCCGCGCGAAGTACCGGCCATCGACGCGATTCAGCGCGATCGACTGACGGAAGGCCTCACTCAAGTTCTCGGCGGTGAGCACATCCGGCAGCAATCCCTGCGCGATGACCGCGCCCTCGTTCAGCAGCAGGCCATGGGTGAAGCCCGGCGGAATCTCCTCGACATGGTGGGTCACCAGGACCATGGCCGGGGAATCGGGATCCGAGGCCAGATCACCGAGGCGTTCCACCAATTCCTCACGGCCGCCCAGATCCAGACCGGCGGCGGGCTCGTCGAGCAGCAGCAGCTCCGGATCGGTCATCATCGCGCGGGCGATCAGCACCCGCTTGCGCTCCCCCTCGGACAACGTCCCGTAGGTGCGATCGGAAAGATGTTCGGCGCCGAGGCTTTCGAGCATATCGATGGCGCGGTCGGTATCGACATCGTCGTAACGCTCGCGCCAGCGACCGAGGACCGCGTAACCGGCGGAAACCACCAGATCGCTGACCTTCTCGTCGCGCGGAATCCGGCTGGCCACCGCGGCCGAGGACCAGCCGATGCGCGGACGTAGCTCGCTGACATCGGTTTTGCCGATGACTTCACCGAGCAGGTGGGCGATGCCCGAGGTCGGATGCACTTCGGCGGCGGCCATACGGAGCAGCGAGGTCTTGCCCGCGCCGTTGGGTCCGAGGACAACCCAGCGTTCGTCGAGCTCGACCTGCCAGGTGACCGGGCCGACGAGGGTGTGACCCGAGCGTCGGATGGTCACGTCGGTGAAATCAATGAGCAGATCGGGATCCGGTTGCGGCACGGGCTCCATCTTGGCTCAAATGCGCTGTGTTCGTACGACCGACCCATGCCGGTAGCCACGACGTGGCCATTCGCTCGCCACGACGTGTCTGCGCGGACGGTGCGCGCACCGCTCCCGGCGGAGTTTTCGGCGGCTCATCAGTGAAGCGGAACATCCGCGCGACGATCAGCGCCAGCGGAATCGAACAACCTGCCCAAACGGCGAGTATCACCAACAGCGTCGTCATCATAATGGCCTCCGGCGAGTGGTGTGCGGCGGTCCTATTGCGTCGAACGTACCCAGATCGAGCTCGGGTGAATCCCCTCAGCGCCGAACAGCGAAACATCTACACTGCGTAATCGCTTGCGGGACCTGCGGTGTAAATCGAATGCGAGGCAATTCACCCCCAGCCGATCAGTATTGTCCGGGCACCGCGATCACAGTCATCGACCCCGGAGCGACCTCGGTGAAACCGGCGTCGCGCACCGCGACCGCCCGCCCACGAGACACCTGCTCGCACAGCGACGCCCACTGCTCCGGTCCGGATTCGCGCACCGCGCATCGGAACTCACGCTGCGACCACCGCCGTGCCTCGTCCACGGTGAGCATACCGGCTAGCAACATGCTGGCGTGACCGACCTGGGCGGCGGCCTTGCCGAGCGTCATACCGAGCTTCGCATTCACCCACAGCACCGGCAGATCGGGATCGGCGGGTCCGGGATCGTCGTGTTCGAGGTCGGTGCCGTTGATCTGCAGCCGCCTGATCCGCGGATCGACCTCGCCCACCGGCCCCGGCACGAATGCCCGCGCCTGCGCACCGTCCACCTCGACGGTCACCCCGTCCACCTCGTTGGCGGCCAGCCACTGCGCACCGCGCGCCCGCCGCGCCACCTTGCGGATCCGCGAGCGCTTCCAGGCCAGGAACCGCTGCTCCCACTCCCTGTCGGGCCCGACCCGCTCATCCAGGCACAGCGCCACCGTGGCCGCCGCCGCGGCCTCCAGCAGCGCAGCGCGCCGAGGCGGATCGATCTTCGGAATGTGCAGCACCATCTGCATGGCCTGCACCATGGCGGGATCCTCGGGATCGCCGAGACCGCCGTAGCCGCGAGCCAGCTCCGCATGCCGAATGCGGAATCCCGCAATGCCCGTGGACAATTCGGCCTCCGCCGCGTCACCGCTGTCCCGGACTCCGGCAGTGCCCTCCGGGAAACTCGCCATCACTCCACCTTGATCGTCGATGAAACCATTTGTGCGGGGTCGGCTCCGACCTTCGGCCGCCGGACGTATGAGTGCAAGTTTCGTGAGGCCCGCCGCATTCCCGATTAGGGGTTTAGCGGACTCGCGCCGTTCGCCGATGATCAACTCCCAGCGCGCCTACCGACTCGAAGTGGCCGGTCCAGCCACTGACGGATCAGCTGCCGACGAGCGGGACGCGACGGATTCCGCCGTCGCGGGCATCGGCGGCCTCCACCTCATCGCGGGTCACGCCGAGGATGAACAGGACCGCGTCCAGGTAAGGATGCGACAGGGCCGCATCGGCGACCTCGCGCAACGCGGGCTTGGCATTGAAGGCGACGCCGAGTCCGGCCGCATTGAGCATGTCGATGTCGTTGGCGCCGTCGCCGACGGCCACGGTCTGCTCCATCGGCACGCCCGCCTCCGCCGCGAATTTGCGCAGCGCGGTGGCTTTGAAGGCGCGGTCGACGATCTCGCCGACCACCCGGCCGGTCAGCTTGCCGTCCACGACCTCGAGCGTATTCGCCTGCACGAAGTCCAATTCCAGTTCGTGCGCGAGCGGTTCGATCACCTGACGGAAGCCGCCCGACACCACACCGCAGCGGAATCCGATGCGGCGCAGGGTTCGAATGGTGGTGCGCGCGCCCGGGGTCAGCTCGATCCGGTCGGCGACCTCCTCGATCACCGATTCGTCCAGCCCCTCGAGGGTCGCCACCCGCTGACGCAGCGATTCGGCGAAGTCGATTTCGCCGCGCATGGCCGCCTCGGTGACCTCGCGGACCTGATCCTCCACCCCGGCGTGCGCGGCGAGCATCTCGATGACCTCGCCCTGGATCAGGGTCGAATCGACGTCGAAGACGATGAGCCGCTTGCCACGGCGGGCCAATCCGGCCCGCTCCACCGCCACGTCCACCTGTTCGGCGACCGCGGCCTCGGCCAGCGCCGTGCGCAGTCGGGCATCGGAATCGGGGCCGGTGTCGGTCGCGGTGACCAGGAGCTCCATGCCGGTCACCGGGTAGTCGGCAATGCCGCGGATGGTGTCGATATTGGCGCCGAGCGCGGCGAGCTGACGGGAGACCGAACTGAATGCGCGCGCGGTCACCGGCGCGCCGAGGATGACCACCGCATGGGTGGACATGGGCTGCCTGCCGATCTGCGCGTCGACCTCGACGTCGACATGCATGCCGACGGTATTCATCGCCTCTTCGAGCTCGTCCTGCAGCGCCTCCGGATCGCTCGGGCAGGTGACCAGCACGCCGAGGGTCAGTCGGCCGCGGATGACGACCTGCTCCACATCCAGCAGGCTCACGTGATGCCGCGACATCGCCGCGAGCAGCACGGAGGTCACACCGGGCCGGTCGGGTCCGGTGACGGTGACGAGGACGATGGTGTCGGCCAACTGAGGTGCTCCAAGTTAGTTGTTTGCCGTAGCTGTGCTGGACCCCGATGTCGCAACGCTGCGGTCAATGCTGGTCCCACAAATGAGTGTGCACCCACTGATGATCAGTAGGTGCACACTCATCATGGCGACGCTACTGCATTGCCGGGTACCTCTCTGCCGGACAATGTAGTTGCTCACTCACCCGGTGGGCTCACTCTCTGCGCGTTTGGACGGACGAATGCCCGGCCACCGCCTAGTGCTTTGCCAAGGCGCCTTCGTGCACCTCGGTGGCATGTTTGCCCGAACCCCAGCCCACATGCGCCTCGGCCCGCATCCGCTCGACCATGTGCGGGTAGTGCAGCTCGAATGCCGGTCGTTCGGACCGGATGCGGGGCAGTTCGTAGAAGTTGTGCCGCGGCGGCGGGCAGGTGGTGGCCCACTCCAACGAGTTGCCGTAACCCCACGGATCATCCACGGTGACCACTTCGCCGTAGCGGTAGCTCTTGAAGACATTCCAGATGAACGGCAGCATCGACGCGCCCAGGATGAAGGCGCCGATCGTGGAAATGGTGTTCAGCGTTGTGAATCCGTCGCTGGGCAGGTAGTCGGCGTAGCGGCGCGGCATGCCTTCGGCGCCCAGCCAGTGCTGCACCAGGAAGGTGGTGTGGAAGCCGATGAAGGTGGTCCAGAAGTGCCACTTGCCGAGGCGCTCGTCCAGCATGCGTCCGGTGATCTTCGGGAACCAGAAATAGATGCCGGCGTAGGTGGCGAACACGATGGTGCCGAAGAGCACGTAATGGAAATGGGCGACGACGAAGTACGAGTCGGTGACGTGGAAGTCCAGCGGCGGCGAGGCCAGGATGACACCGGACAGACCACCGAAGAGGAAGGTGACCAGGAAGCCGAGGGAGAACAGCATCGGCGATTCGAAGGTCAGCTGGCCGCGCCACATGGTGCCGATCCAGTTGAAGAACTTCACACCGGTCGGCACCGCGATCAGGAAGGTCATGAACGAGAAGTACGGGAGCAGCACGGCGCCGGTGGCGTACATGTGGTGCGCCCACACCGCGATCGACAGCGCCGCGATACCGAGGGTCGCGTAGACCAGCGTGGTGTAACCGAAGATCGGCTTACGCGAGAAGACCGGGAAGATCTCCGAGACGATCCCGAAGAACGGCAGCGCGATGATGTACACCTCGGGGTGGCCGAAGAACCAGAACAGGTGCTGGTAGAGCAGGATGCCGCCGGTGGCCGGATCGTAGATGTGCCCACCGAGGTGGCGGTCGTAGGCCAGGCCGAACAGCGCGGCGGTCAGCAGCGGGAAGGCGAGCAGCACGAGCACGCTGGTGACAGCGATGTTCCAGGTGAAGATCGGCATACGGAACATGGTCATACCGGGGGCACGCAGGCAGACCACGGTGGTCAGCATGTTGACGCCACCGAGGATGGTGCCCAGACCGGAGACCGCGAGGCCGAGGATCCACAGGTCGGTGCCGACGCCGGGCGAGTGCAGGATGTCGGTCAGCGGGACGTACGCCGTCCAACCGAAGTCCGCGGCGCCACCGGGGGTGATGAAGCCCGCGGTCGCCATGGTCGCGCCGAATGCGTACAGCCAGTAGCTGAAGGCGTTCAGTCGCGGGAAGGCGACGTCGGGCGCGCCGATCTGCAGCGGCAGGACGATATTGGCGAAGCCGAACACGATCGCGGTCGCGTAGAACAGCAGCATGATCGTGCCGTGCATGGTGAACAGCTGGTTGAACTGCTCGGGGGACAGGAACTGCAGGCCCGGCCGGGCCAGCTCACCACGCATCAGCAGGGCCATCAGACCACCGATGAGGAAGAACGCCATCGAGGTGGTCAGGTACATGACACCGAGGACCTTGGGGTCGGTGGTGGTGACCATCTTGACGATGAACGAGCCCTTCGGCCCGGTCCGAGCCGGATACGGCCGAGTCGCTTCCAACTGAGGGACTGGCTTTGGCTCTACGGCAGTCACTGATCCTCCTGAAGGTGCCTTTAGGTCGCTCCGCAGGCTCCGCTGCTCGCATCCGCCCCACTACCGGGGACAGACGAGGAGTTCGCTTGCGCTCCTGAGATCGTAAACCGTGCTGCGACAGCCATCCGCACGGGTCCTACTCTGTGTCGTATTTCGCGGTATGGGCGACGTCAACCCACTGATCCGGCGATCATGAAATCCCGCACCTTGTGCGCCGACCATTTCGAGCGACCTGCAAGCAGACGCTAGCGATGACTTTCCCAGGCAGCCGACGTCTCTATCGGTGACAGTGATCCACTCTCGCAAGGAGACCTTTGATGAGTACTGCATCGCGTAGCGATTCGATGAGAGGCGGCGGTCGGGCGACGGGTGGGCCCGCACCCAAGACCGGCGATCCCTGCTGGGTCGACATCTACACCTCTGATCCAGACCGGGCCATCGCCTTCTACGGCCAGTTGTTCGGCTGGACCGCCGACCGCGCGGACGAGGAGTTCGGCGGCTACATCACCTTCCGCAAGGACGGTAAGGCCGTCGCGGGCGGCATGGGCAAGACCGCGGACGGGGCCGAGGGACCCGATCAATGGACGGTCTACCTCGCCTCGCCCGATGCCGAGGCCACCGCCGACGCGGCCACCGAGCACGGCGGCGCGGTCGTCGTGGCGCCCATGGATGTGGGCGATCTCGGCGCGATGGCCGTGCTCGGCGATGTCGGCGGCGCGGGCGTCGGCATCTGGCAGACCGGCACCTTCGGCGGATTCGAGACCATCGGCATCGCCTCGGGCGGCACCTGGAGCGACCACGTCGGCATCCCGTCCTGGTTCGAACTGCACACCCGTGACTACGCCCGCTCGCTCGACTTCTACCGCGACGTCTTCGGCTGGAGCGATACCTTCGCCATTTCCGACTCCCCGGAGTTCCGCTACACCACCATCCATGCCACCACCCCCATGCTCGGCGGTGTCATGGATGCCTCGGCCTTCCTGCCCGAGGGCGTACCGGCGGGCTGGACCGTGTACTTCGGCGCCGATGACGTCGACGCGGCTGTCGCGAAGGTCGTCGAACTGGGCGGCACCGTGCTGGCCCAGCCCGAGAACACCCCCTACGGCCGGATCGCACAGGTCGCCGATCCGACCGGGGCACGGTTCGGCATCGGCGGCAACGCCACGTAGCCGATCCGACGACCGCGCGGAATCCCCTGTACGACAGCGGGATTCCGCGCGGTCGCGAACGTGGTCCGGATGCGAGGCGCACGCGGCGGTGGCCTTCGCGTCCCGGCACCCACGCCACGCGGTACCCTCACCCGCATGCCGGTGAGCGCCCCTGTTCGCACCCGAAACCGCACGGACTCCCCCCGATACGGCACCGCCAGGAATCGCGCGGTACGGCACGGGGGCAGCGCGGTCGCCCTGCTCTGCGCCGCATTGCTCGTCGCGGGCTGCAGTCAGAAGGACGACGCCAGCTCGATCATTCGCACCACGACGAATATCGCGGGTGCCGGTGTGGTCGGCCTGGAGCGCGACACCTCGAAGGCCTGCCCGCTGCCGAGCGCACCGGATCCGTCGAACGGCAAGACCCGCACCGTCACCCACGCCGCGGGCACCTCGGAAGTGCCCGCCGATCCACAGCGCGTCGTGGTGCTGTCCACCTCAGCGCTGGACGCCACCTGCGCGGTCGGCCTGTGGGAGCGGGTCGTCGGCGCGGTTCCGATCGACGGGCCCCGCTCGCAGCCCATGTATCTCGGCTACGGCGTGCTGAAGATTCCCGGCGTCGGTTCGGCGGCACAACCCGATCTCGGGCAGATCGCGGCCCTGCATCCCGACCTGATCATCGGCGATATGTCGAGCGGCCCAGGCGGTTTCGCCGCATTGCAGGCGATCGCGCCGACCGTACTCGCCGATCCCGGCAGCGGCTGGCAGACCGAATTCAGCACGCTTGCAGCGGGTCTCGGCCGTCGCACTGCCGCGACAACGGCATTGGAGAACTACCGCACCGAGGCGCGCGAAACCGGTAATGCCTTGGCCGCCAGCCAGTCCCAGGCCTCGGTGGTCCGCTTCACCGCCGATCACGACCAGGTCCAGGGCAGCAACAGCTTCGCGGGACAGGTCCTCGCCGATGTCGGCGTACAGCGGCCGACCGCGCAGCGCGGCACCTCCTTCGACGTGACCGAGCAGGACCTGACCAAGGTCGAGGGCGACATCATCTACGTCGTCTTCGCGGGCGAGGCCGGTGCAGCGCACGGTAAGTCGGTGCTGCGCAGCGATGCCTGGAAGGATCTCGGCGCCTCCGCCGATAAGCGCGTCTTCGCGGTCGAAGACACCGTGTGGCACGGCGACGGCCTCACCGCGGCCCGCGCACTGCTCGCCGACCTGCGCACCAGTTTGAACGGTTTCGTCACCGACTGAATCTTTGGCCGCGTGGCCGCGGCGGGTTCGCGGCCCCCGGGTGTCTCGCGTCCGAGCGGCCGAGACTCGCGACTTCGTCGCATGCGCTTCGGCCGCTCGGACGCGAGACGGGCCGCGAACGGTCGCTCGTAGGACTCGCTCCGTGGTGGTTACTGACGGCGGATCGTTCAGTACCTGATGCACTTGCATCGAATGGTCGAATCCCTCGCCTGCGGCACATGCGCTTCCACAACTCACACGCGAAACCGACCGCGAACAGCCCTCCTAAGACCCCCTCCAACGCAGCCACCAACAGCGAATCATTCAGCACCAATGCGCACGCGCCGCACGATCGAAGCCCCCACCTGCGGCACACACGCTTCCACAACTCACACGCGAAACCGACCGCGAACAGGCCTCCTAAGACCGCTCCGTTGTGGTTGTGGGTTGCTCCGTCGGTCCGGTCCAACACACCTTGGGTATGGATTCGCTCACCCTTGGAGTGCTCCCACCAGCGCTTGGGTAGCTGTCGCCAATCCCTCCCGGCAGCGAGATTAGAAGGGCACCGAGAACAAAGACGGAAATCTATGAGGGGATCACAATGAGCACTCTGGTCGAAGCGCCCGCCACCAACGTCATCCAGCTGCAGCCGCGCCTGCGGAAGGCGGCCGAGCTCGAGCTGTGTGCGGTCCCGAACGACTCCGGGACGCTCGCCAACGTCGAACTGGATCGGTGGGCGAACCGGCTGGCCCGAGTGCTGATCAACCGCGGCGCCGCCGTGAACACGCGAATCGCGCTGGCGATCGACCCGCAGATCGAAGCCACGGTTGCCGCATCCGCCGTTGTCAAGCTCGGCGCGACTCCGGCATCGGTGGCCGAGGACGCGACCGCTGTCTCCGGCGCTTACATCGGCATCACCACCAAAGCCCGCCGCCCTGAGCTCAACGATGCCATCGACTGGCTGATCCTGGACGACCGCTCGACGCTGCAGCGCTACCTGGTCAGCTCCGACGCCCCGATCGCCGATGCCGATCGGCTGACCGAGCGGAAGTCCGCCTGACCTGCCATTCAGCCTGCGCGCCCGAACCCACGGAGTTCGGGCGCGCTGCGGCGCGTGTGCCAGGCCCAAATGCGGCAGCGCCGCGCGACCACCTAACCCCCTGGGACGCCGTCGATCGAACACAGTGTTGTCAATACGCCTTCGGTCGGCTCGGCGCCGGTCCAAAATGAACTTGCTACTACGCGACGGTCGGGACCAGCGGTAAACCACCGCTCCAGACGTCAGAACGCAGGTGTGCTTTATGCAACAGCCATCGTCCTCGAACGAAAAAGTAGGCACCGCACCGCCCGACAGCGCGTTCCCGCTGTCGGCAGCTCAGCGCGGCATCTGGTTCGCCCAGCACATCGCGGGCGATACGCCTATCTCGATCGCACAGTACGTCGAACTGATCGGCGAACTCGATCTCGACGCACTCACCGCGGCTGCCAAGCAAACCGGGCGCGAGTTCGGGACCGGATATGTCCGGCTGCTCGATGTCGAGGGTCAGCCGTACCAGCTCGTCGACACCACCATTGCCGACGAACTCACCGTCATCGACCTGCGCGATAAACCCGATCCCGAGGCAGCGGCACATGTCTGGATGCGCGCGGAGTACTCGGCGCCGCTGGATCTGATGCACGACCGACTGGTCGCGGTGGCCATGCTGCGACTGGCCGATGATCACTGGTTCTGGTACTCGCGCATGCACCACATCGTGCTGGACGGAATGGGTGCGCTCGCACTGGTACAGCGCACCGGCGAGATCTACAACGCAGCCATCGAGGGCAGCGAGGCACCGCCCGCCAAGGCCGAACCACTGCAGAAAATAGCCGAAGCCGATCTGGCCTACCGCGGCTCGGACCGATTCGACGCCGACCGCGAGTACTGGCGCGAGCATCTCGCCGGAATGGCCGACCCGGTCAATCTCGCGGGTCGCGAGGCCGATGTCGACGCGCCGCCGAGCCGGGTCTCGGGCGCACTGCCCGCCGCGACGGCCGAATTGCTCGATACCGTGGCGAAGGCGGCCGGCTCGAACGCCGCGCCGACCATCGTCGCCGCCTTCGGCGCCTATCTCGCCGCGATGACCGGTGCGCCCGAAGTGGTGCTGAGCCTGCCGGTTTCGGGGCGCACCACGGCGGCACTTCGCCGCTCCGGCGGCATGGTCGCCAATGTCGTTCCGATGCGCCTGATGTTGTCACCGACCACGACGGTCGGTGACGTGATCCGGGCAGCGCAAAGCGAGCTGACCGGGGCGCTGCGCAGACAGCGTTACCGGCAGGAGGACATCGTCCGTGATCTCGGCTGGTCGATGGACGAGGCTTCGTCGTTCGGTCCGGCCGTCAATTTGATGATGGTGGACACCAGGATTCAGCTCGGCTCGGTCACCGGACGACTGCACGTGCTGACATCCGGATTGATCGATGACGTGTTCTTCAACCTGTATCCGGGCGTCGGCGGCGAGAGCACCCACATCGATCTGCAGGGCAACGGAAACCTGTACAGCACCGATGAATTGGCGGCACACCATGCTCGCTTCTCGAGGTTCCTGCACGCGTTTCTGGCCGCCGGACCGGATGCGCCGCTGAGTACCGTCCAGGTCGTCTCCCCGCAGGAGCAGGATCGGCTGGTGCCCGCGCGCGGACCCGGGGCGGTCACACCGCGCACCCTTCCCGAAATCATCGCGGCCGGTGCCGCACTCGATCCGGCGGCGGTGGCGCTGCGCAGCGGTGACACCAGCATGACCTACCGTCAGGTCGACGAGTACACCAACCGCCTGGCCCGCGTGCTGATCGCGGCGGGCGCCGGACCCGAACGCACCGTCGCGATTTCGATTCCGCGTTCGGCCGAATCCGTCCTCGCCACGCTCGCGGTGGCGAAGTCCGGTGCGGCATTCGTCCCCATCGACCCGACCTACCCCGCCGACCGGATCGAGCATATGGTCGGCGACAGCGGGGTCGTCGCGGGCTTGACCGTGCACCCGGCGCGAAAGTCCTTGCCGGACCGCGTGAATTGGCTACTGCTCGACGACGCGACGGCCGAAACGGTGGCGGCGCAAGATTCGGCGGCGATCACCGATGCCGACCGCCGTGGACCGGTACGCCTGGATCAGATCGCCTACATCATCTATACCTCCGGATCGACGGGACTGCCCAAGGGTGTGCTGGTGTCGCATCGCGGCCTGGCGAATTTGGTCACCGGTTCCGGCGCCGGATTCGGTGTCGACGCCGATTCGGTAGTGGCCCACGCGGTTTCGCCGAGTTTCGATATTTCCGTCGAGGAGATCCTGGTCACCCTCGCGGCGGGTGCGACGCTCGCCGTCGTGCCGCCGTCGGCGTATGCGGGTGAGGAGATGGCCGAAGTTCTACGCGCGCACCGGGTCACCCATCTCAATGTCACTCCGACGGTGGTGGGCTCGCTGGACCCGGCGACGCTGCCGGATCTGCGGACGATCGTCGTCGGTGGTGACGCGTGTCCGCCGGAGTTGGTGACCACCTGGTCCGGTCGGACGCTGTTGAACGGCTACGGGCCCACCGAAACCACCGTCACCGTGACCTTGAGCGGGCCGTTGCGGCCCGGCGGGCCGGTGACCATCGGCAGCATCGCGCTCGGCGTCACCGCTGTCGTGCTCGACCCGTGGCTGCGGCCGGTGGCCCGCGGCGCGGTCGGTGAGCTGTATCTGGCCGGCGCGGGCGTCGCGCGCGGCTATCACCAGCGCAACGGGCTGACCGCCAGCCGTTTCGTCGCCAACCCGTACGCGCTGGGTGAGCGGATGTACCGCACCGGCGATCTCGTGCGGTGGACCGCAGACGACGAACTGGAGTACCAGGGCCGCAGCGACTTCCAGGTCAAGGTGCGCGGGTTCCGCATCGAACTCGGCGAGATCGATGCCGCGCTGCAACGGCAGCCCGATGTCGACTTCGCACTCACCATCGGCGCGAAGACTCCCACCGGAGTGACCGCACTGGTGGCGTATGTGCTCGGCAAGCCCGGCACCGAGATTCACCCGGAGGCACTGAAAGCCGCTGCCGGCGAAGCGCTGCCGGCCTATATGGTCCCCTCGGTCGTCATGGTGCTCGACAGCATTCCGCTGACACCGCTCGGCAAGGTGGACCGCAGGGCCCTGCCCGCACCGGATTTCAGTGTCCGAGCCGTCGCGAGCCGGGCACCGTCGACGCCGCGCGAAGCGGCGCTGGCCGACTTGTTCGCCGATGTCCTCGGACTCGACACGGTCGGTGTCGACGACAGCTTCTTCGCGCTCGGCGGTGACAGTATCGTCTCCATCCAGCTGGTATCGCGAGCGAAGGCCGCCGGGATCGGCTTCAGTGCACGAGATGTGTTCGAGCGCAAGACCGTTGCCGCGCTGGCCGCGATCGCGACCGATGTGCGCGCGCAGACGGTCGCCGAACTGCCCGGCGGCGGGGTCGGCTCCGTGGAGCTCACGCCGATCGTGCACGCCATGGTGGAGCAGGGACCGACCTGGAACCGCTTCGGTCAGGCCGTCTTGATCGGTCTCCCGGAGGCTTTCGGCCGTGACCAGCTCAGCGCCGCGGTCCAAGCGCTCATCGACCATCACGATGTGCTTCGCTCCACCCTGCGGCATACCGAGCAGGGCTGGGAATGGGTTGTCGCCGAGCGTGATTCGACAACCGCCGATGATTTGATCGAGGTAGTCGCGGTCGACGCGGACTCCGATGGCAGCTACGAACGCGAATTACAACAGGCGGCGGATCTGCTCGATCCCGAGGCGGGTGTCGTCGCGCGCTTCGTGCTGATCGAGCGGGCGGGGGCCGATCCACTGTGCTGGCTGGTGCTGCACCATCTGGTGACCGACGGCGTCTCCTGGCGAATCCTGCTGCCGGACCTGGCGATCGCGGCGGCGGGCGGCGCACTCGCCCCCGTCGGCACTTCGTTCCGGCGGTGGGCATACGGTCAAGCCGAACAGGCGCCCGATCGGGTGGCCGAACTGCCACTCTGGCAACAAATGCTGGCCACCCCGGATCCGGTCATCGGCTCGGCAGCACTGGATCCCGCGGTCGACGTCGTCGCCACCATGGGCCAGTGCCGGACCACCGTCGACCCGGATATCGCCAACACCGTACTGGCCACGCTTCCCGACCAATTCCATTGCGGCGCGGATGATCTCCTGCTCACCGGACTCGTCCTCGCGGTGAGCCGCTGGCGCGATCGCAATACCGCACTGCTCACCCTGGAAGGCCACGGCCGCTCCGAGACGCTGCTGCCCGGCGCCGATATCGCACGCACGGCAGGCTGGTTCACCAGCATCTACCCGGTGGCCATCGATGTGACCGGCATCGATCTCGACGACGCGTTCGCCGGTGGTACCGCGGCGGGCACCGCGATCAAGAAGGTCAAAGAACAGCTGCGTGCGGTGCCGGACAAGGGCATCGGCTACGGCATGCTGCGCTATCAGCATCCGGAGTCCGCCGCCGCCCTCGCGGACGCGCCGATCCCGCAGCTCAGCTTCAACTATCTCGGCCGTGCGCTCACCGGCGGGCACGCGGGAGCGTGGCTGCCACAGCGTTTCGCGGCGACGCACAACGAGTCGGCGCCGCTGGCCGCGGTCGTCGATATCAATGCCGTGCTCACCGATGTCGGCTTGGAGGTCACCTGGGCCTACGCCGCGCGGCTGCTCGACGAGGCGGATGTCGCTCAGCTCGCCGAGCTGTGGTCGCAAGCGCTGCGCGCGCTCGCGGCGCACGCAGGCTCGCCGGGCGCGGGCGGACGCACCCCGTCCGACTTCGAACTGGTCCCGGTGCGGCAACAGCAGATCGAGAGCTGGGAACGCACCTACCCGAATCTCGTCGACGTCTGGCCGCTTTCGCCGTTGCAGTACGGTCTGCTCTTTCATGCGCTCTACGACACCGATACCGCCGACGACTACACCGTCCAATCACTGCTCACCCTGGCGGGCACCGTCGACGCCGCCCGCTTGCGCAGTGCGGCACAGGCCTTGCTGGAGCGGCACGAGAACCTGCGCGTCGCCTTCGCCGAAACCGACGACGGTCCGCGCCAGCTCGTTCTCACCGGCGGCGAAATCCGCTGGCACGATATCGATCTCACCGATATTGCCGACGCCGACGAACTCGACCGCGAACTCGACCGCCTCATCGCCGTCGATGCCCGCACCCGATTCGAGCTCGACCGCCCACCGCTGATCCGCTTCACCCTGATCCGCACCGGGGCCGATACCTATCGGCTGGTCATGACCAATCACCATCTGGTGCTTGACGGCTGGTCGACGCCACTGCTGGTGCGCGAGCTGCTTACGCTCTACGTCACCAGGGGCGACACCTCCGCACTGCCGCCCGCGCGCTCGTACCGGGAGTTCCTGGCGTGGCTCGACGAGCAGGACAACGAGGCCGCGCTCGCCGCGTGGACGCAATCGCTGGCCGGCGTGGATTCGCCGACGCGCGCGGTCCCGTCGCTGGCCGGGATCGAATCGACCGAGGCCGGAATGATCACGCACGATCTGACCCGGGCCACGGTCGAGCGGCTGGAGACCACCGCACGTGAATCCGGCGCGACGGTGAACACGGTGGTGCAGGCCGCATGGGCAATGCTGCTCGCCATGTCGACCGGGCGCACGGATGTAGTGTTCGGCGGCACCGTATCCGGTAGGCCACCGGAGCTGCCCGGTGTCGAAGAGATGGTCGGACTGTTCATCAATACGCTCCCGGTACGGGTCCAGCTCGATCCCGCGGAGAAGGTCGCCGACCTGCTGACCCGCATCCAGGCCGAGCAGGCGCGCCTGTTGGACCACCAGCATGTGGGGCTGGCCGCCATCCACCGGGCCGTCGGCCTCGCCGAACTCTTCGACACGCTCACCGTATTCGAGTCGTATCCGATCGACCGGGAGGCGCTGTCGCAGGCGCTCGATATCGCGGGGATGCGGGTGCTCGATATCGCGGGCACCGACGCGACGCCCTACCCGTTGGGCCTCATGGTCATTCCGGTGCACGGCGAAGACGGGCACGACACACTGCGCATCAACCTGAAATTCATGGCCGACCAGCTCGATCGCGCGGCGGCACAACCACTGCTGGATCGCTTCGTCCGGCTACTGACCCAACTCGCCGACAACCCGAATGCCCTGGTCTCCCAACTGCAATACTGCGACGACGCCGAACTGGCCACCCTGGCGCCCATGCGTGGCGCGGAATCGGTTCCGCCGCAGACACTTCCGGACATCCTGTCGGCGGGCGCGCGCATTGATCCGGATGCCATCGCGATCACCGCGGGTGATCTCACCATGAGCTATGGCGAACTCGACGCCTGGTCCAACCGCTTCGCCCGGGTGCTGCTCGGCCGCGGTGTCGGTCGGGAGATCTTCGTCATCCTCGCACTCACCCGATCACTGGAATCCGTGGTGGCCGTCTGGGCGCTCGCCAAATCCGGCGCGGCCTTCCTGCCGCTGGATCCGAGCTATCCGGTGGAGCGGATCGAGCATATGCTCACCGATTCGAAGGCCCCGATCGGCGTGACCGTCACGGCGATCGGTGAGACGCTGCCCGGCACCATCGACTGGCTGCTGCTGGACGACCTGAACACGATTCGACGGGTCATGCTCGTCTCCGACGCACCCATTACCGACGAAGAGCGCGGCGGCCCCATCAATATCGACCAGACCGCCTACCTGATCTACACCTCGGGCTCCACCGGTAAGCCCAAGGCGGTCCTGGTCAGCCATCGCGGCATCGCGAATGTGGCCACCGCACAGCGCGAGGAACTCGAACTCGATCCCTCTCTCAGTTCGCTACAGGTGGCGTCGCCGAGTTTCGACGCATCGGTCCTCGAGCTGCTGGTAGCACATTCGACCGGTGGCCGCCTGGTGGTATCACCACCGGATGTCTACGGCGGCAACGATCTCGAACAGCTGCTACGTGCCGAGCGGATCACCCACGCCGTGATCACGCCGTCGGCGCTGGCCACGATGGAACCGACCGACCTTGCCGACCTGCGGGTGCTCGGGGTCGGGGGCGAGGCCGTCTCACCCGAACTCGTGGACCGCTGGGCGGTCGGGCGGCGGATGGTGAATCTGTACGGCCCCACCGAATTCAGCATCTGCGCGACCAGCGCCGCCGAACTGCTACCGGGGAAACCGATCACCATCGGCGGGCCGATCCGCGGCGCGTCGAATCTGGTGCTCGATACCTGGCTGCGCCCGGTACCGGTGGGCATCGCCGGTGAGCTGTACCTGGCCGGTCCGGCGCTGGCACGCGGCTACTTCAATCGGTTCGAGATGACCGCGGCGCGCTTCATCGCGAATCCGTACGGCGCGGCCGGGGAAAGGATGTATCGGACCGGCGATATGGTCCGATGGGTCACCGGTGCCGATAACGCGCTCGAGCTCGAGTATCTGGGCCGCAGCGACTTCCAGGTCAAGATCCGTGGTCTGCGGATCGAACTCGGCGAAATCGATGCCGTGCTGGCACGCGACGAACAGGTCGAATACGCGGTGACCATCGGCCTCACCGGTCCGGCGGGCGCGACCGTGCTGGTCTCGTATGTCCTGCCGACCACGGGCACCGAACTCGATCCCGAGCGCCTGCGGGAGCAGGTGGCGGCCGAACTGCCCAGCTATATGGTGCCCGGATACCTGGTCGTGCTCGACGACATTCCGCTGACCCCGGTCGGCAAGCTGGATCGCAAAGCCCTTCCGGTGCCGGACTTCTCGGCGGAAAAGCGGCCGTATCTCGCGCCGCGGACACGGGTCGAACGAGCGGTCGCCGAGGTATTCGGCGAGGTGCTCGGCAGCGAGCAGGTGAGCGCCGACGAGTCGTTCTTCGAACTCGGCGGGAATTCACTCAGCGCGACCAAGGTTGTCGCCCGGATCAATTCGTCCCTCGGCTCCACCATCGCGCTGCGCGATCTGTTCGACGCGCCGACCGTTGCCCAACTGTCCGCGCGGGTCATCCCGGCCACCGACGGCAAGCCGGGCCGGTTCACGCTCGCACCACGGATCCGTCCGGACCGAATTCCGTTGTCCCCGGCCCAGCAGCGCATGTGGGTCCTCAATCGAATGGACCCGGCCTCGCCCGCATACAACATCGCGGTCGCCTTGCGGCTCACCGGAAACCTCGATGTGGCGGCGATGCAACATGCGCTCGCCGATGTGGTCGAGCGGCACGAGAGCCTGCGCACCATCTACCCCGCCGATGCGGAGGGACCCCGTCAGGTGGTGATCGGTACGGCGGCCGCCGCGCCGGAGTTGACCGTGATCGACACCGGAGATACCGGGGCCCTGCGCCATCGGATCAATGCCTTGGCGGGCACCGGATTCGATATCACCAAGGAGCCGCCGCTGCGGGTCGGCATCTTCCGGATCGGCGACGGTACCGGTGCGAACGGCAAGGGATCGGTGCCCGTGTCCTCCGGCGCCGGCGCGGGCGTTCCGCCGGTGTCGTCGCACGCTTCGATGGATGTTCCGCCGGTGTCGTCGGGTCCCCTCGTGGCCGAAGCGCCAGTTGTGGTCGAGCCGCCCTCGGTGCATGTCGTCGTGCTCGTGGTCCATCACATCAGCGCCGACGGCGCCTCCATGGCACCTTTGGCGGCCGATCTGGTGGCTGCGTACTCGGAGCGGACCAGCGGTGCCGACACGACCCGCGTGCCGCTCGGCGTGCAGTACGCCGATTTCGCGCTATGGCATCGGGAGTTGCTCGGTGACGAGTCGGATCCGGAATCGCTTGCGGCACGGCAGATCCGGTACTGGTCCGATATCCTCGGCGGTGCGCCGGATGTGTTGGAGCTGCCCGCCGATCGCCCGCGCCCGGCGGTACAGTCGATGCGCAGCGCCGACGTCGATTTCACGCTGAACGCGCAATTGCACAGCGCCATCATCGAATTCGCGGCCGCGAACAATGTCAGCGTATTCATGGTCGTGCACGCCGCGCTCGCGGTGCTGCTGGCCCGGCTCGGCGGTACCGACGATGTCGTGATCGGCACGCCCGTCGCAGGCCGTGGTGAGGAGGCACTCGACGAACTCGTCGGCATGTTCGTCAATACGCTGGCCCTGCGCACGCCGGTCGATCCGGCAACCGGCTTCCGGCAGTTCCTCGCGACCGTGCGGGCCGCGGATCTGGATGCCTTCGGCAATACCGATGTCCCGTTCGAACGGCTCGTCCAGGTGCTCAATCCGACCAGATCGACCGCACACCATCCGATATTCCAGGTGTCGCTGTCACTGCAGAACTTCGTCGAACCGGTCCTGGAACTGCCCGGATTGCGGTTCGAGGTGGAGGATTTCGATCGCGGCGCCTCGCAATTCGACCTGACGCTCGATCTGCGTGAACGTTTCACCGCAGACGGCCCTGACGGCGTCGAGGGTGTATTGACCTACGCGACAGACCTTTTCGACGAAGCCACGGTGGCGATTTTCGTCGATCGATGGCGTCGCGTGCTCGCCGCGATCGTCTCGGACATCGATATCCGCCTGGCCGATATCGATATCCTCGCCGAATCCGAACGCATCGAACTGGTTCCGGTGCGCGGCACCGAGACCGCGGGGACCACGACCCTCACCGACGCGCTCGCCGCATCCGCCGCATCCTATTCGGACCGCCCGGCTTTGGTCGCCGACGGACGCACGACGACCTACCGTGAACTCGACGCGCAGTCGAACCGGTTGGCTCGTGTCCTGCTCGAAACGGGCGTCGGCACGGAAACCGTGGTGGCTCTTGGCCTGCCCCGCTCCGCCGAACTCCTGATCGGCATGTGGGCGGCCGCGAAGGCCGGTGCCGCCTTCCTTCCGGTCGATCCGAAACATCCGGTGGATCGCATCGATCACATGCTCACCGATTCCGGTGCGCGGGTGGGCCTCACCCTCGCCGCCTATCGGCCACTGCTGCCCGACAGCACCGAATGGCTGGTGCTCGACGATGCCGAGTTCAGCGGCCGCCGACAGGCGGCAAGTGACGTAGCGTTGTCGTCGCAATCGATCCGTCCGGACAACCCCGCCTGGATGATCTACACCTCCGGTTCGACCGGAACACCCAAGGGCGTCACTGTCTCCCATCGCGGTATCGCCGACCTCATTGCGGCACAACGGGAATCGCTCGGCGTCGACGAGCACTCGCGGGTATTGCAGGTCGCCTCACCGAGTTTCGACGCATCGGTCTTCGAGGCGCTGATGGCATTCGGCTCCGGCGGCGCGTCGGTGGTTGCGCCGCCGGAGGTGTTCGGCGGTAGTGCGCTCGCCGAATTGATTGCCGCCGAGCAGGTCACGCATATGGTGATCACGCCGTCGGCACTGGCCACCATTGATCCCGCAGAGGTGTCGAGTGTGCGGGTGCTCGCGGTGGCGGGCGAGGCGGTCGGCGCCGAATTGGTCGAACGCTGGTGCGAAGGCCGGAGCATGGTGAATCTGTACGGTCCGACCGAATTCACCATCTGGGCAACAGGTTCCGCGCCCCTCGCCGCGGGTACGCCGGTCACCATCGGTGCGCCGATTCGCGGTGCTGCCGTACTGGTCCTGGATGATCGGCTGCGTCCGGTGCCCGTCGGTGTCGCGGGCGAGTTGTACCTCGCGGGCTCCGCGCTGGCCCGCTGCTATCACGCCCGGCCGAGCCTGACCGCCGCGCGCTTCATCGCGAATCCCTTCGGCGGTCCCGGCGAACTCATGTACCGCACCGGCGACCTGGTGCGCTGGATTCGGGCGGCCGGGTTGGAGCTGGAATACATCGGCCGCACCGACTTCCAGGTCAAGGTGCGCGGTCAGCGCATCGAGCTGGGTGAGATCGACGCGGTTCTCGGGCGCGCGGACGGGGTCGACTTCGCGGTCACCCTCGGCGTTCCCGGTCCCACCGGATCCACGGCGCTCGCCGCGTATCTCGTGCGCAAGCCCGGTATCGAACTCGATATCGCCCGCGTGCGCGCGTTCGCCGCCGATACCTTGCCCGCGTATATGGTGCCCGCCGCATTCGTGGTCCTGGATGCCATCCCGCTCAACGCCGTGGGCAAGCTCGATCGAAAAGCATTGCCGGAACCGGAGTTCGTCGTCGAGGAGACCGAGTACCGCGCTCCGACGACTCCCACGGAGGAAATCCTGGCGCGGATCTACGCTGAGCTGCTCGACCGCAACAAGGTCGGCGTCGACGATTCGTTCTTCGCGCTCGGTGGCGACAGCATCATGGCGATCAAACTGGTTTCCCGCGCGAAAATGCACGGCATCCAGTGCACGCCGCTGCAGGTCTTCGAACATCGCACGGTCGCCGCATTGGCCGCTGTGGTGGCCGGGCCGGTCGTGACGCTCGACGAACTGCCCGGCGGCGGAATCGGCGAGCTGCCACTCACTCCGAGCGTGCACGAGCTGGTCGAGCGTGGCGGCGAGATCGACCGCTGCGCGCAGTCCGCGGCGTTGGAACTTCCGGTCGGCGTCGAGCGTGCGCAACTCGTCGCGACACTCGCCGCGGTGGTCGATCGCCACGACATACTGCGCTCGCGGCTCTGGCGAGCCGAGGACGGCTGGCAGTGGCGGGTCGACGAACCGGGCTCGGTCGATGCGGACACGCTGGTGCACCGCATCGAATACGATGCCGGAGCCGACGCGCTCGATCTGCGCGAATATGCCGCCACCGAGCTGGATTCCGCGGCAGATCGGCTCTCCCTGGCGAATGGCATTGTGCTGCAAACTGTCTGGCTCGATCCGGTCGGCGATGCCGGAGCAAGGACGCGATCGGGCCGCCTGATCGTGCTGGCGCACCGACTCGCCGTCGACAGTGCGTCGTGGCGAATTCTGGTGGCGGACTTGATCGCCGCGTGGGCGCAGGTTTCGGTCGGGAACACACCTGTGCTCGCCGACGTCGGTACGTCGATGCGTCGGTGGTCGCATGCCCTCGTCGAGGAGGCGCGGACCGAACGGCGCGGCGCCGAACTCGAGTACTGGCAGGACGTGATCGCCAGTCCCGATCCGCTGATCGGCTCCCGTGAGCTCGATCCGGCGATCGATCAGGCGCACACACTGCGCACGGTCGGATTCGAGGTATCCGAGGAGGTCACCACCGCACTGCTCGCCACACTGCCGGAACTGTTCCAGGGCGCGGTCACCGATGCTCTGCTCACCACGCTGACATTGGCGCTGGTGCGGTGGCGGGATGCGGACGAGCCGACGGCCCTGCTGCGCTTGACGAGCGACAGCAGGCGGGATGCGATCCCGGGTGCGAATCTGAATCGGACACTCGGCTGGTTCACCAGTATCTACCCGGCGCGGCTGGATCTGTCCGCGATCGATATCGATGATGCCTGCGCGGGCGGTGCGACGATGGGCGCGGCGATCCGCGCGATCAAACACCAGCTGCTAGCGGTGCCGGACAAGGGCATCGGATACGGGATGCTGCGCTACCTCGATCCCAGTGCAGCAGAACAACTTCCGACTCGACTGCCGGGCCGGATCAGCTTCGAATACCTCGGTCGGCACTCGGATGTCGATATTCCCGCCGGACTCGAAGGGCTCGGCTGGTCCGCCACCGACGAATTCGGTGACCTGCGCGCCGATGAGCATCCCGAACTGCCGGTCGCGTCCGCGATCGAGATCAGCGCGGTCGTCATCGACGATCGGTTACACGCGGATCTCCGCTTCCCGGAACCACTCGTGGACCGCTCCGAGATCGCCGAGTTGTCCCGCCTGTGGTACGAGATTCTCAGTGCGGCAGCCCATTTCGCGCATACCCCGGCGGCGCAGCGCGCGGCCGACGAGGAAGCCGTGACGATAGCCGCACAGGTCGCGGCACGCGAAACCGCCGCCGCGCCGGGCGGACTCGGTCTCGAGGTGCTGCTGCCGATTCGGCTCGGCGGCACCGAGCCCGCATTGTTCTGCATTCACTCGTCGTCCGGAATGTCCTGGAGTTACTTGGGATTCGCGGAACGGCTGCGGCCGGGCCGCCCGATCTACGGGCTACAGGCCCCGGAACTCAGCGGCCGCGAACCGGCGGCGCGCTCCATCGAGGAGTCCGCCGACCGGTACATCCGCGAAATCCGCGCCGTCCAGCCGAACGGGCCGTACCACCTGCTCGGCTGGTCCTTCGGTGGCCTCATCGCACACGCCATGGCGGCGAAACTGCATGCGGCGGGCGAAACCGTCGGTGTCGTGGCACTTCTGGACAGCGACCATGCCGATATCGACAGCGATTCCATCGAACAGCTTTCCGCGGGCGCATTCGTCAATACCTTCGGCGCGATCTTCGGCATCGAAGACGTTCCCGCCGAGGCCAGTGCCCAGGAGGCCGCCGAACTCATCGAGGCCCGACTCGGTATGGAACTCATCGACGCCGAGATCATCGAGCGAATGGCGGCTTCCTACAACGCGGCCGCGCGCACCCGCACCGGCTACCACCGCCCGGTCTACCGGGGCGACCTGCTCTATTTCAGCGCCACCGTGGACAGCTCCGATATGGTCGGGCCGGACGGCTGGCGGCCCTACGCCTCCGGCCGGGTCGTCAACCACGATATCGACCTCACCCACAACGACCTGACCTCGCCGCACGCACTCTCGATCATCGCGCCGGTACTCGATGAGCACCTCGCGGCGGCGCCGACGCCGGAACCGGGCACATGACCACCACTTGCTCCCAGGACCTATCGCGCGACTCCGTTTTCAGCGCCGATCTGCCGCGCCAGCGCCCAGATGATGAGTACGTCGAGCGCGATCATCACCAACGACCAGAACGGATACATCGGCGCGAACAGGAAGTTGTCCAGCAGGCTGATCGAGGCCATCACGATACCCGCCAGATAACCCCAGGTCTGTCCGGTGACAATGCCGATGCCCGCGATAATGATCAACACCGCGATCACCAGGTGAACCCAGCCCCAGGCCGAGACATTCACCTGGAAGACCTGATCCTCGGTCAAGACGAACAAGTCACGCTTGGCGATGGCCGCTATGGCGGCGAGCAGATGCAGTATGCCGGTGATCAGAATCAATATGCCCGCGAAGATCGTCATGTCATTGAGCGCGGGTCCGGTTTTGGTCGGGCCGGGACTGGTCATAACACACCCTCCTTGGCGAAACGCGTGGTAAACCGACGGCCACAACGTAACCCTCGCCGCAGCCGAAATACGGCAATGCGGCGGCGGGTCACCTACTGAGACTGGTCTCCGGCTCGCGTTCGGCGGCCACCCTGGGCCGAGCCAATGCGCTCGGCCACCAGATCCAGTCGCCGATATCCAGCGTCAGGGCGGTGACCAGGATCGAACGCACGATCAAGGTATCGAGCAGCACGCCGACGGCGATGACGATGCCCATTTCGGCGAAGGTCACCACCGGCATGGTCGCGAATACCGCGAATGTGCCTGCCAGGACCAATCCGGCCGAAGTGATCACGCCACCCGTTGCGGCCAAGCCGATGAGCGCGCCCGCCTTCGTGCGATGCTCGAGCGCCTCCTCGTGCACCCGCGACATGTGCCCCCGGTGAGCTTTCCGGCGAAGGTGCCCAGTGCCAGCAGGGCGATGATCCAGACGCCGAGCACCACCCATTTGCTCCGACGGCCACTCGGCACACGCGCGAGTCGGCCGAGCAGATCGGACATATCCGGATCGGTCGGTGCGGACATCGGGCCCCTCGGTTGCCGCCACACGGTCGAACCATGCTACTGCCGGGCTCCCCATCCGCGAGTGAAAATGTGACGCTGTGCCCATCCGGCGCGATGCACGGATTTCGCACCGCGTGCCGCACAATGGGTGCCGCGGGCAGTGGGCACCGGCGCATCTGCGCCATCGCGAAAGACACTGCTGTGACACAAGGTGTTGTGCTGCACGGACTTGTCACCCCCAAGGAGTAGTGTCCAGGGCGTAGCAATTCCGTGAGGCAGCGTGCTCGGGAAGGGTGTGGAGGCAGGATGAAACTGATCGATCGGGTGTCGGCCATCAACTGGAATCGGGTGCCCGACGAGAAAGATGCCGAGGTCTGGGATCGCCTGACCGGCAACTTCTGGCTGCCCGAGAAGGTGCCGGTGTCCAACGACATCCCGTCGTGGAACACCCTCACCGCCGACGAGAAGCAACTGACCATGCGGGTCTTCACCGGCCTGACGCTGCTGGACACGATCCAGGGCACGGTCGGCGCGGTGAGCCTGATTCCGGACGCCGCGACGCCGCACGAGGAGGCGGTGCTCACCAATATCGCGTTCATGGAGTCGGTGCACGCCAAGAGCTACAGCTCGATCTTCTCCACGCTGTGCTCCACCCGCGAGATCGATGACGCGTTCCGCTGGTCGGAGGAGAACCGAAACCTGCAACGCAAGGCCGAGATCGTGCTGGAGTACTACCGCGGCGATGATCCGCTCAAGCGCAAGGTGGCCTCCACCCTGCTGGAGAGTTTCCTGTTCTACTCCGGCTTCTACCTGCCGATGTACTGGTCCTCGCGGGCCAAACTCACCAACACCGCCGACCTTATCCGCCTGATCATCCGCGACGAAGCGGTGCACGGCTACTACATCGGTTACAAGTACCAGAAGGGTCTCGAACTGCTCGGCCAGGCCGAACGCGACGACCTCAAGAACTACACCTTCGAGCTGCTTTTCGAGCTCTACGACAACGAGGTCGAATACACCCAGGATCTCTACGACGAGGTCGGCCTGACCGAGGACGTCAAGAAGTTCCTGCGCTACAACGCCAACAAGGCACTGATGAACCTCGGCTACGAAGGCCTGTTCCCCAAGGACGAAACCGACGTCAATCCGGCCATCCTCTCGGCCCTGTCCCCCAACGCCGACGAGAACCACGACTTCTTCTCCGGCTCCGGCTCCAGCTACGTCATCGGCAAGGCCGTCAATACCGAAGACGAAGACTGGGAGTTCTGAAACCCCCACGCCCACAATGAAATCCGGCTCGGTCCGCAGGGACCGAGCCGGATTTCCGGTCTTCGCCTCAGATGCCGAGGACCAGTTTGGCGGTGGTGAAGTAGATGATCAGGCCGGTGGCGTCGACGAGGGTGGTGACCATCGGGGCCGAGACGACCGCCGGATCGATGTGGAATCGCTTCGCGAGCAATGGCATGGTGCCACCGATGGTCGCGGCCCAGCCGCAGATGATGACCAGGGTGATGCCGACGACCAGTGCCGTGCCCGGATCGACGAACAGCGCGCCGATGGCGAAGCCCGCGGTGGCCAGCATGGTGCCGAGCACCAGGCCGACGCGGCATTCGCGCCAGATCACCTTGAACAGGTCGGAGCCGCGCACCTCACCGACGGCGACCGCACGCACACATGCGGTCGCCGCCTGCGCACCCGCATTCCCGCCCGCGCCGATGAGCAGCGGGATGAACAGCGCCAGGTGCGCCGCCTGCTGCAGGGTGCCCTCGAAGAAGTCGGTGACGCTGACCGTCAGAGTGGCCGCGAACAGCAACAGCAGCAACCACAGTGCGCGATAGCGGGCCAGCTGGAACACCTTGGCCGCCATGTAGTGGCCCTCCCACGGTGCCGAACCCGCCTGCTTGGCGACGTCCTCGCTGTCGGCGGCCTCGATAACTTCCACGGCGTCATCGATGGTGAGCAGTCCGACCAGCCGGTCCTCACTGTCGACGACCGGCAGGTTGATGACATTGGTTTCGCGCATCAGCCGCGCCGCCTTCTCGGCGGAGTCGGTCGCGCGCACGAAAGTCGGCTCGGTGACGACCAGATCCGACACCATGGTCTCGGGACGGCTCAGCACCAGCTCACGCAATTCGACAATCCCGGTGAGCCGGCGACCGGAGTCGACGACGGGCAGCGTGTACACCGTTTCGGCATTGATGCCCTTGATCCGTACCGTCTGCAGAGCGTCGGGCACGCTCAGATTGCGCGGCAGCGCAACGACTTCCGGCGTCATGTACAGCCCGACCGAACCTTCCGGATAGCCGAGCAGTGCGGCGGTCATCCGGCGTTCGCGGGCGCTCAGTCCGGCCAGCACCTTCTTGGCGACCTTCGCCGGCGCCTCGCGCAGCATCCTGGCGCGGTCGTCGGGATCCATTGCCTCGACCAGATCGCGGAAGCTCTGATCGCGCAGACCCTCCAGAATCTGTTGCTGGTCAACGGGTTCGAGCTCCTCGAAGACGGCGAGCGCCAGATCCTTGTCGAGGAGACGGAAGGCGACGCCCGCCTTGACGGCGTCCATGCGTGCGAGTTCGTCCGCTATGACATGCGGCTGCTGATTGTCGAGCCAGTCGAGTGCGGCGTCGACACGATGGGTGTCCACGATGTCCTGCAGGGATGCGGACAGCGTCGGACGTGCTTCGATGAGATCGGTCTGCGACATGGGAGGTCCTCAGCACACGGCGAGATAAGCGAGTGAATCGAAAGAACGAAGTCACACCGCGGGCACCAACCCCGGGACCGACTACTACAGGACGGTTTTACGAAGGGGCGGCGCCGCGCGGCCTTCGACTGGGAGGTTCGCTGCGCATCGCAACCCCACCTCCTCAATGCCACCACAGGGCCGTCACCACTGCGGATTTCTCGAATGCGACGCCCGGATCGGGCCGACCGCACAGCTTCCGGTTGAAGGATACATGCGGTGACGCCGGTGTTCACAATCGAATCGCGTAAAGATCGACGATATCTCGCTCCAATATGACCGGACCCACATCCGGTGTCAGGATGACAAGGTGGCGCCGACGGCGATCTCGACATCGGGCCAGGTCGGCGTGTGCTCCACCCACTCCGGTACCGGCCCGTCCTGTACACCGAACAGATACAGATTCGGTACCAGATCGCGCAGGGCCTGATGCACCTCCACGCGGTCGTCGATCATGTGCGTGATCCCCAATTCCGCGCAGTGCTTCGCCTTATCCGCCCTTGCCCGGCAGAACCGCACGTTGTCCTTCGGCACGCCCGTCCGGTCGTAGAACTCGTGGTGGTCGAGCCACTGCAGGGTGCGCTCCTGAACCCGGGGCCCGCATTTCGAGATGACCCATGCCTGGCCGTCGAACCGACGCACCAGCCGCGCCAATACCTGGAACGCGTCGGCACTCGGCGGGGATGCCAGCGCCTGCTCGATTCCCCCGGACAGAAAAACGGTGTCCGCAGCACCCGCCGCGAAGGCCGCCCCGTGGATGACCCGACCGAAGTCGACGCCGAGTCGCTGTTTTCTTTCTTTGTTCATCGACCTTCAGCATGACCTGGACCGCACCCGCGCCGCCAGCGAATTTCCGGCCAGTAGGAGATTCGACGCAGGCCGAGCCGAACTCTGCACCAATCATCGGAGGCCCGCGAGGATCGTTGCGGCGGTACTTACCCACCCCGCCGGCGCGGGCGGCTGCCGTCCTCTAGGTTCGGTGAAAACACATGAAGGAGAGATCTGTGCGCTTCGGCATCTTCATTCCACAGGGATGGCGGCTGGATTTGGTCGATATCGACCCGGCAGCGCAGTGGGGGGTGATGCGCGATCTCGCCCAGCGGGCGGATGCCGGAGATACCTGGGAATCGCTATGGGTGTACGACCACTTCCACACGGTGCCGGTGCCGACCGAGGAGGCGACACACGAGGCGTGGACGCTGATGGCGGCGTTCGCGGCCACCACATCGCGTATTCGGCTGGGGCAGATGTGTACCGCGATCAGCTACCGCAATCCGGCATATCTGGCCAAGGTCGCCGCGACCACGGATCTGATCTCCGGCGGCCGGGTCGAGATGGGTATCGGCGGCGGCTGGTACGAACACGAGTGGCGCGCTTACGGTTACGGGTTTCCGTCGGCGGGTGAGCGGCTCGGGCGGCTCGACGAGGGCGTTCAGATCTTCCGCCAAGCCTGGACCGAGGGCAAGGCCACACTGGACGGCAAATACTACCGGGTCGACGGTGCGATCGTGCGGCCACTTCCATTGCAGGAGGGCGGTATTCCGATCTGGGTCGCGGGCGGTGGTGAGAAGAAGACGCTGCGAATCGCGGCAAAGTACGCCCGGTACACCAACTTCAGTGGCGCACCGGAGGAATTCACCCACAAGTCCGAGATCCTGCGTGCGCACTGCGCCGAGGTGGGCACCGATTTCGATGCCATTGTGCGCTCCTCGAACTTCAACGCCGTCATCGGATCCACCGAAGCCGAAGTAGAGCAACGCCTTTCGGCCCTGCAGACCCGCCTGGCCACGGTGATCGGCGACGACCAGGCCAAATCCTTCGTCGACGGCATGCTCCGCACCTCCCCCGCCGTCGGCACCCCGGAACAGATCACCGAGCGCCTGTCCGCCGTCCGCGAACTCGGCCTCGGCTACGCCATCTTCAACTTCCCCGAAGCCGCCTACGACACCAGCGGCATCGACCTGTTCGAACGCGAAACAGCACCGGCCCTGCGGTAACCGCTCGTTTCGATGTCGCTCAACGCCGGTCGGCCGTGCAACGCCCGACCGGCCCTTTCGGACATCGACTACAGCATGCAGGAAACGCAGCCCTCGACTTCGGTTCCCTCCAAAGCCATTTGGCGCAGGCGGATGTAGTAGAGGGTTTTGATGCCCTTGCGCCAGGCGTAGATCTGGGCGCGGTTGAGGTCGCGGGTGGTGGCGGTGTCCTTGAAGAAGAGGGTCAGCGACAGGCCCTGGTCCACGTGCTGGGTGGCGGCGGCGTAGGTGTCGATGATCTTCTCGTAGCCGATTTCGTAGGCGTCGTCGTAGTACTCGAGGTTGTCGTTGTCGAGGTAGGGCGCCGGGTAGTAGACGCGGCCGATCTTGCCTTCCTTGCGGATCTCGATCTTCGACGCCACCGGGTGGATCGAGCTGGTGGAGTGGTTGATGTAGGAGATCGAACCGGTCGGCGGGACGGCCTGCAGGTTCTGGTTGTAGATGCCGTGCTCCATGACCGAGGTCTTCAGCTCACGCCAATCGTCCTGGGTCGGAATGTGCACGCCCGCATCGGCGAACAGCTGCGCGACCCGTTCGGTCTTCGGCTCCCACACCTGATCGGTGTACTTGTCGAAGTACTCACCGGAGGCGTACTTGGACTCGGGGAAGCCGCCGAAATAGGCGCCGCGCTCCTTCGCGATCAGGTTCGAGGCCCGGATCGCGTGGTACACGACGGTATAGAAGTAGATATTGGTGAAGTCGATACCCTCTTCGGACCCGTAGTGCACCCGCTCGCGGGCCAGATACCCGTGCAGGTTCATCTGGCCGAGGCCGATCGCGTGGGATTCGTTGTTGCCCTGCTCGATCGAGGGCACCGAATAGATATGCGTCTGATCCGACACCGCGGTCAGCGCCCGGATCGCCACCTCGATGGTGCGCGCGAAGTCGGGTGAATCCATCGTCTTGGCGATGTTCAACGAGCCGAGATTGCACGAAATGTCCTTGCCCACCTCGGCATAGGAAAGATCGTCGTTGAACAGCGACGGCGTCGACACCTGCAGGATCTCCGAGCACAGATTCGAGTGCGTGATCTTGCCCGCGATCGGATTGGCCCGGTTCACCGTGTCCTCGAACATGATGTACGGGTAGCCGGATTCGAACTGCAGCTCGGCAATGGTCTGGAAGAACTCGCGCGCCTTGATCTTCGACTTGCGGATGCGCTTGTCGTCGACCATCTCGTAGTACTTCTCGGTGACATTGATATCGGCGAACGGCACCCCGTAGATGCGCTCCACGTCGTACGGCGAGAAGAGGTACATATCCTCGTTCTTCTTCGCCAGTTCGAAGGTGATGTCCGGGATCACCACCCCCAGGGACAGTGTCTTGATGCGGATCTTCTCGTCCGCGTTCTCCCGCTTGGTGTCCAGGAACCGGTAGATGTCCGGGTGGTGCGCGTGCAGATACACCGCGCCCGCACCCTGCCGCGCACCGAGCTGGTTGGCGTAGGAGAACGAATCCTCGAGCAGCTTCATGATCGGGATGACACCCGAGCTCTGGTTCTCGATCTTCTTGATCGGCGCACCGTGCTCACGAATATTGGTGAGCAGCAGGGCAACTCCGCCACCGCGCTTGGACAGCTGCAGCGCCGAGTTGATGGAGCGCCCGATCGACTCCATGTTGTCCTCGATGCGCAGCAGGAAGCAGGACACCGGTTCGCCGCGCTGCTTCTTACCCGAGTTGAGGAAGGTCGGGGTGGCGGGCTGAAAGCGCCCGTCGATGATCTCGTCGACCAGCTTGCTCGCGAGCACCTCGTCACCGCCCGCCAGCGTCAGCGCCACCATGCAAACCCGGTCCTCGAACCGCTCCAGGTAGCGCTTGCCGTCGAAGGTCTTGAGCGTGTAGGAGGTGTAGTACTTGAACGCGCCGAGGAAGGTCGGGAACCGGAACTTCTTGGCGTAGGCCTGTTGGAACAGCGTCTTGATGAACCCGCGGCTGTACTGCTCGAGAACCTCTGCCTCGTAATAGTTCTCGTCGACCAGGTAGTCCAGCTTCTCGTCCAGATTGTGGAAGAAGACGGTGTTCTGGTTGACGTGCTGCAGGAAGTACTGGTGCGCGGCCTCACGGTCCTTGTCGAACTGGATCTTGCCGTCGGCGCCGTACAGGTTCAGCATCGCGTTGAGGGCGTGGTAGTCCATGACCTCGCCCGCCTCGGCGGTACGGACCGGTGGCTGCTCTAAGCGAGCCGTTTTGCCGGTCGGTGCTGTCGTTGTTGTTGCCAAAACAATCCCAATCCCTCTCGGACGCGCTCGACGTCCTCAGCGGTTCCCATGAGTTCGAAGCGATACAGGTAGGGCACCCCGCACTTACGCGAGATCACCTCGCCCGCATAGCAATAGGTATCGCCGAAGTTCGTGTTGCCGGCCGCGACGACGCCGCGCAGCAGCGCACGGTTGTGCGGATCGTTGAGGAACTTGGCGACCTGCCGCGGCACGAAATCCTTATCGGATCGATTTCCCCCCAGTACGTGCCGACCGCCCCCGTAGGTGGGGACGATCAGCACGTATGGTTCGTCTACGCGCAGCGAGTCAGCGGTGTGCAGTGGTATGCGAGTCGCCGGGAGTCCCAGCTTCTCGACGAAGCGGTGCGTATTCTCCGAGGCGCTGGAGAAGTAGACCAGCGCTGTCGCTGTGGACATGGCTACCTCGTCCCCCTTCCATCGGATACACCGGAAAGCAGAATTCGATCAGGCCGCCACGGTCGCGAGCGACTTGATGCGGTCGGGCCGGAAGCCGGACCAGTGGTCCGCACCGGCGACGACGACCGGAGCCTGCAGGTAGCCCAGCGCCATGACGTAGTCACGCGCCTCGTCGTTCTCGGAGATGTCGACGACTTCGTAGTCCACCCCGGCCTTGTCGAGCGCCTTGTAGGTGGCATTGCACTGGACGCAAGCGGGCTTGGTGTACACGGTGATGGTCAATGATGTCCCTCTCTCCTATGCCTGATCCACAGCCTGTGATCCGTATGCAGTGCTTTGATCCGACGTACGCTGCGCAAACTCCTGGATCGGTAGCTGAAACCGCTGCTCAGCCGCTCGCGACCGAATCTGATCTCATCCCTCTTCCAGTACCGAAGACACTACACCTAGTGGCCGACAGAGTCACAAAACACGATATGTTGCGAGTCACAAAGATGAAATTCCCACGCGGTAAGTACCTGGCCGCTCGATTCGCAACCCGACACAACAGTGGCGCAGATCACAATTTCGTACCGTAGCGCTCTTCCAGCAAACTTCTTTCGGCGAACGAAAAGAGGTCGCCCCCGCACTCCACGAATGGAGCCGGGGGCGACCCTGACGGCATGACTCGACGCTCAGGCGGACACCAGTTCACCGGTCGCCTGAACCAGTTCGTGCACGGTCGCGCCGAGCTGCGTCAGCGTCTCGGCATCCTCGCGCGGATGCGACGCGGCGAACCGCTCGCCGAATCCGGCGAAGTGCAGGTGAGCGGTCTCGACTACCCGGGCGCCCGCCACACCGAGCGCCTTGACCACATCGCCGTGCGCCCACTTGGCCGCATTCTGACTGATCGAACCGCTGACCACCGCGACCGGCCGATCCACGAGCGCGCCGGCACCATACGGGCGCGAAGCCCAGTCGATGGCGTTCTTCAGTACGGCGGGGATGCTGCCGTTGTATTCGGGCGTCACCAGGAGCAGACCGTCGGATGCGGCGACCGCGTCACGCAGCGCCTGCGCCGCGGCGGGTACGGAGCCGGGCACGTCGAGATCCTCGTTGTAGAACGGGATGTCGGCGAGACCGTCGTAGATGGTGAGCTCCACACCCGCCGGCGCGGTCTGCGCCGCGGCCTCGGCGAGCCTGCGATTGATCGAGGCGGCGCGAAGGCTGCCGACAAGAGTGAGAATCCGGGTCGCGCTCATGTTTTCTCCTGGTGTACTGAATGTGGTGTCCGTTCTTTTGCCAACACTAACCGGACCACGGTCCGAATCCATTCCCGGGAGAACCGCGAGAGGCCTGTGAGCTACAGCACATCCATGCCGGACGGAATGATGCCCGAGCGACCGCTGCTCGGCATCGGTGCGCCCCTGCCCGGAAATCACGAACGCGCCGATGCCGCGCGCAACCGCCAGCTACTCCTGGACGCGGCACAGGAGATCGTGCGCGAACAAGGTGTGGACAGCCTGACGATGGACGCGCTCGCCAAGCGGGCAGGCGTCGGCAAGGGCACCGTCTTCCGACGGTTCGGCAGCAGGTCGGGGCTGCTGCGCGCGCTCTTGGACCACGCCGAGCGAAAGTTCCAGGAAGAGTTCATGTTCGGACCGCCGCCGATGGGGCCCGGCGCACCGGCGGTGGAGCGACTGGTCGCCTTCGGCCGGGCCCGGCTACTCGATATCGCGGTCGCGGGCGAACTGCATCGCGCCGCGGAAATCGGTGAGGCGGGCGACCGCTTCACCGGCCCGCCCTACGGACTGCTGCGCGCGCACGTGACGATGCTGCTGCGGCAGGCGCGGGTCGACGGCGATGTCGTACTGGTCGCCGATGGTCTGCTCGGCCTGCTCGGCGCCGCACTGGTGATGCATCAGATGCATGTCCTCGGTTACGACCGATGCCAGATCGGCGACAACTGGGAGGCGTTCGTTCGGCGGGTGGTCGTCTCGGCGCGGCCAGTAGAGTGATGCCTCATGGGGAACCTGCGTGAACAGATCATCGCCGAGTTGGGCGTCCAATCGAATATCGAACCGAAGCTCGAGGTTCGGCGTCGAGTCGATTTTCTCAAGGACTATCTGAGCGCAAGTCCCGCACGAGGTTTCGTACTCGGCATCAGCGGTGGTCAGGACAGCGCGCTGACCGGACGACTGTGCCAGCTCGCAGTCGAGGAACTACGTGCCGACGACGCGGATGCCGCCTTCATCGCGGTGCGACTGCCCTACGGTGTGCAGGCCGACGAGGCCGATGCGCGAATCGCGCTGCGGTTCATCCAGCCCGACCGCTCGGTGGTGGTCAATATCCGCCCCGGCGCCAACGCCGTTGCCGCCGAAGTCGCCTCGGCGTTGCGGGTGGACAAGCTGCGCGATTTCGTGCGCGGCAATATCAAGGCCCGTGAACGCATGGTCACCCAGTACGCCATCGCCGGTCAGGAAAATATGCTCGTCGTCGGCACCGATCACGCGGCCGAGGCGGTCACCGGCTTCTTCACCAAATTCGGCGACGGCGGCGTCGACATCACCCCGCTGACCGGCCTCACCAAGCGCCAGGGCGCGGCGCTGCTGCAGGAACTCGGTGCGCCGGCGAGCATCTGGTCCAAGGTGCCGACCGCTGATCTCGAGGACGACCGCCCGGCCCTGCCCGACGAGGAGGCGCTCGGCCTGCGCTACAGCGAGATCGATGACTATCTGGAGGGCAAGGACGTCACGCCGGAGGTCGCCCGGAAGCTCGAGACGATCTTCCTGAACACCCGCCACAAGCGCACCGTCCCGGTCACGCCGCTCGACACCTGGTGGCGCTGACTACTTCGGATCCGGGGTCTCCAGCAGCCTGCGGTGCAGTTCCTTGGTCATCTCGTGGATGGCCCTGGTCAGCTCGGTATTGGTCTTGAGCTCCAACTCCTGCTCGTTGAAGTCGTGATCGGCCTTCATCTGCTGGAACTCGGCCTGCCGATTCTGGCCGATCATCACGAAGGTGGACAGGAATATCGCCTCCAGGGAGACGACCAGGGTCAGCGTCGGCCATGGACTCTGTTCGGCCCAGATCATCCAGATCGCGAAACCGATGGCGTGGATGTAGACGAACCGCATCGACCCGGCGAACTTCGTGATCCAGTCCGCCACCCGCAGTTGCAGACTCTCGCCTCGCACCTCGTGGAACCGCACCACCGCTGGATGCCGCGCAGGTACCTGATTCGACGGCTGGGACATATCGACTCCTGATCCGATCCGGCGAACTGCATTGGCGCAGATGCTAACCCGGTCGACGAGCGCCTACACGCCCACGCACACGTCAGCCGCCTGCGAAGGGTGGGAGGACATCGACGCGCGGAGTCAGCGCGACCGACGGGTCACGGGTGAGTTCGTCGCCGACCAGGTAGGCACAGACGGCGAGCATCTTGTCGAGGTCGGGACCGTAGCACTCGGCGAGGGTGGTGCGCAGGTCGGCGACGGTGGCGTCGGCCGGAAAGTCCAGGGTTTCCCGGTCCTTGCCGACGACGTCGGCAATCGCGGCGAAGTAGCGGATCTCAACCACCGATGGCTCCCATCGTGCGTTCCGGCGGGACGAAATCCTCGGCATCGATCCCGTGTCCCGCCCATTTGTTCCACATGGCGCCACGCCAGATGGTCGCGATCTCCTCGTCGCCCGCGCCCGACCGCAGTGCTTGGCGCACATCGAATTCCTGATCGCTGAACAAGCACGATCGCAGCATGCCGTCGGCGGTGAGCCGGGTCCGATCGCAGGTGTCGCAGAATTTGCGGGTCACCGTCGCGATGATGCCGACCGCGGCCGGACCACCGTCGACAAGCCATTTCTCCGCCGGGGCGGCGGGATCGGACCGGCCGACCTCGGTCAGCGTGAACCGGGTACCGAGCACGTCGAGCAATTCGGCCGCGGTCACCATATTGGCGCGAGCCCATTCGTGATCGGCGTCCAGCGGCATCTCCTCGATGAACCGCAGTTCGCAGCCCTCGTCCAGACACCAGCGCAGCAGATCCGGCGCACCGGCGAGGGTGTCGCGCATCAGAACGGCATTGATCTTCATCGGCGCCAGTCCGGCATCCCTGGCCGCGCGGATGCCCGCGAAGACCGATTCGAGCCGATCGCGACGGGTCAGACGGGCGAAGCCGAGCCGATCCACAGTATCCAGCGAGACATTCACCCGGCTCAGCCCGGCGGCCGCGAGACCGCGGGCCCGATGGGCGAGTCCGACGCCATTTGTCGTCATCGACAGCGGAACCCCGGGCACCCGCTCATGACAGCCCGCGACGATCCGCTCGAGATCGCGGCGCAGCAGCGGCTCACCGCCGGTGAACCTGACCTCACGCACCCCCAACTCGCGTACCGCGAGCGTGACGAGTCGCACAATCTCCTCGACCGTCAGCAGTTCGTCCTGCGGAATCGCGGGCAGGCCCTCTTCGGGCATGCAGTAGGTACATCGCAGCGAACACTTCTCGGTGATCGATACGCGCAGATCGCGCGCGGTACGCCCGAATCGATCGACCAGGTACGGCGTGTCCGGCCGTCCGTCGAGCGAGGGCAGCCTGGACCGCACGGCGGGAATCCCCATCTCGACCAGCGTCACAAGTCCATTATGACCGGTCCGCACGCTATGCCCATGGGCGGACCGCACCATTCTGGGCTCACAAACTCCGAGTTCAGGGGGTGAGCGTTCGTGCGATACGACAAGAGAACTCGCTACCGCTGGGCGATTAGGCTGACTGTATGACCTCGCGTGCCGACACCTCCGGTGGCCACCGGCCCAGCCCGCCCGCCACCGCCCGGTCCGTCGACGCCTACCGGGACACCATCGAGGCGCTGCTGCGCCCGCTGGCCGCCCGCGCGGTCGAATCCGTCGCGGTGCCTGCGGCGCTGGGCCGACAGCTGGCCGGCGATATCCACGCGCCGGTCGACCTGCCGGTGTTCCGCAATTCGGCGATGGACGGCTATGCGGTGCGTGCCGCATCGGTGGTGGTCACTCCGGTGACGCTGCCGCTGGTCGGTGTGGTCGCGGCAGGCGCGGCAGGACAAACCCCCCTTCCGGCGGGGTGCGCGATGAAGGTGATGACCGGTGCGCCGATTCCGCCCGGCGCCGATTGTGTGGTGCCGGTGGAGGATGTGCACAGCGATGACGCGACGGTGACCGTCGAGCGGGGCCGCACCGCGGGTGAGTTCGTGCGCGAACCAGGCACCGATGTGCGCACCGGTGAGCTGCTGGCCCGCGCGGGTACCCTGCTGGCACCCCGCCACATCGCCGCGCTGGCGGCGGTCGGACTGCCGAATGTGCCGGTATTCCAACCGATTCGGGCCGCGGTCATCACCACCGGTGACGAATTGGTCGCCGCCGGAACACCGTTGCGCCCCGGCCAGATCTACAACTCCAACGGTATCGCGCTCGCGGCCGCGCTCAGCGCCAACGACGTCAGCGTCGTGTCGGTGGAGCACAGCACCGACGATCCGGCAAGATTTCGCGTATTGCTTTCCGCCGCAACTAAATCCGCAGATATCGTCTTCACCTCCGGCGGGGTGTCCAAGGGCGACTTCGAGGTGGTCAAGGACGTACTGCAACCGTTGGGCGGTGAATTCGGCTCGGTCGCGGTGCAACCCGGTGGGCCGCAAGGGCTTACCGTCGTCAACGGTGTTCCGGTGCTGAGCTTTCCCGGGAATCCGGTGAGCACCATGGTGTCGTTCGAGGTCTTCGCGCGGCCGATGCTGCGCCATATCGCGGGTCTGCCCGAGGTGGAGATCTACGAAATGCCGCTGCGCAATCCGGTGCGCTCCCCCGAGGGACGACGCCAATTCCTGCGCGGTCGACTGGTGCGCGACGATGCCGCGGCGCCGGGATTGCATCGCAGGCCGACGGCCGTCGAGGTTGCCTCCGGGCCCGGTTCGCATCTCATCGTCGGCATGGCCTGGGCGGATGTATTGATCGATGTGCCCGCCGAGGTCACCTCGCTGCCGGTCGGCGCACCTGTGCGAGTGTGGTCGCTATGAGTGAGTTGTCCCATGTCGACCGAGAAGGTCGCGCCCGCATGGTCGATGTGAGCGCGAAGTCCGACACCACTCGGATCGCGGTCGCGGCCGGTGAGCTGCGCACCACCGCCGAAGTGGTCGCGCTGGTGCGGGCCGACGACATGCCGAAGGCCGATGTGCTCTCGACCGCGCGAATCGCCGGTATCACGGGTGCGAAGAAAACCTCCGAACTCATTCCGCTGTGCCATCAGCTGGCCTTGTCCTCGGTGAAGGTCGAATTCGGCTTCACCGAGGACAGCATCACGATCGAGGCGAGCGCGAAAACCAAGGGCCCCACCGGCGTCGAGATGGAAGCGCTGACCGCGGTGGCGGTGGCCGGGCTCACCCTGCACGATATGGTCAAGGCGGTCGACCCAGCGGCGACGCTCAACGGCATCCGGCTGCTCACCAAAGAGGGCGGCAAACACGGACATTGGGAGCGGCCCGCAGAGCAGGCACCCGTGGACATCCCCACACTCGCCGACGAACCAGAGCCCACCGAAGACATTGCACCGGAAGAGCTCTCGGATTCCGGCCAGCGCACCGCCGTCGTCCTGGTCGCCTCCACCGGAGCCGCGATCGGCACCAGAGCGGACACCACCGGTCCCGTACTCGCGCAATGGCTTGGCGGACTCGGCTTCTCGGTGCGTGGCCCGCTGATCTACGCCGACGCCGAAATCGACATCGGCCTGGCCGATGCCCTGCGGTTCGAGCCGTCGCTGGTGATCAGCACCGGCGGCACCGGCGCCTCCCCCACCGATGCGACACCCGAGGCGACGCTGGCCGTCCTTGATCGCGAATTACCCGGTGTCGCAGAGGCGATTCGGCAACGCGGCACCGCGAAATTCCCACTGGCCGCGCTCAGTCGCGGCGTGGCCGGACAGGCTGGCCGATCGGTGGTGGTGAATCTGCCCGGCTCTCCCGGTGGTGTCAAAGACGGTATGGCAGTGCTCGAGCCGCTGCTGGATCATCTGCTCGCGCAAGTAGCCGGAGGCGGCAACCATGACAACAAGTGAATTCGCAGCCGTACGCCTGGCCGGTATCAGCGATCAGCCACTGGATCCGGCGGTGGTCGAGGCGGCGGTGACCGGACCGGAGCATGGCGCCGTAGTGGTTTTCACCGGCAAGGTGCGCAATCACGATGGCGGACAGGCGGTTTCCGCTCTGGAATATTCGGCGCATCCGGAAGCAGAACGGTTCCTGCGAAATTGCTGTGCGGAACTCGCCGAGCGCTCCGGACTTCCGGTCGCGGCCGTCCACCGAATCGGTCAGTTGACCGTCGGCGATCTCGCGATCGTCGTCGCGGTCGCCGCACCGCACCGCACCGAAGCGTTCGCCACCTGTGCGGAATTGGTGGATCGGATCAAACACGAGGTGCCGATCTGGAAACGCCAGCTCTTCGCCGACGGACTCTCGGAATGGGTGAACGCCTGCGGGTAAAGGCCCATTGCCTGTGCATAACGGCGATGTGAGCGCCTGATGTTGTTACCCGAGACAACACTGTGACGCGAATTCGGTGACGATTCAATAGGCGCGGGATAGCGTTCTCCCGCACGAGGATGTCGATCCGCGGTAGGAGGGGCGCATTGGGAACCGACCAGGTGCTGCTGCACAGATTCGTCATCTCGCAGCTCACGGATGCGGGGCTGGATCGGGATCGACTGATCCGAGAGACCGGCCTTCCCGAATGGACCATGGTCGGCGAGGACGTACACCTGCCGAGCCACACCTTTTCGCGACTCTGGGAGCTCGGCGAACACGGGCTCGGCGATCCGAATGTCGCGTTGCATGTGGCCAGCCGCTACAAACTCAACAGTTTCGGCCTCTACGACTACCTGTTCGCCACCGCGCCGACACTCGGCGCGGGACTGGCGACCTGCGGTCCCTACGTCTGCGCGGTGACCACCAATCATCGGTTCGAACTGGTCGCCGAGAACGAGCACGAGGTCACGCTCTACCTCGACATGATCGATGGGGAGGGCCGCGGCCGCGATCTCACTCAGGTGTGGGGCCTGGCGGCGGTGCTCAGCAGGGCACGGCGTGTGGTCCGGATCCCGCTCGTCCCGTTGCGGGTGGCATTGCGGCAGCAGGCACCTGCCAAGATCGACACCTTTGTCGAGGTATTCGGCACCCCCGCAATCGAGTTCGGCGCACCGGTCGATGCGATGACCTTCCGCGCCGACGATATGAATGTGCCACTGACCACCAGCGATCCCGTCCTGGCAGCCGTGCTGCAGCCGCTCGCCGACGCCCTGCCGCCACCGCCGCCGCTGGCGACAGCATGGCCGGATCGAGTAGCGGCCGCGCTGGCCGAGGCAATGGCGGACGGTGCGGTTTCGCTGGATCGGGTGGCCCGCCGACTCGCCACCAGCCCGCGGACGCTACAGCGGCGGCTGATGGAGGCGGGCACCACTTGGCGGATGGAATTGGAGCGGGCGCGCAATGCCCGGCTCGCGCAGGCGAGCGTCGAAGGCGCGGTGCTGAGCCGAACACGCCAAGCCGAACTACTCGGATATTCGGATGTGGGTTCGATGCGGCGGGCGGCCCGTCGTCGATCCATGACCCAGCTCATGTACCGATCGGAACTACCGGCCTGATCCGCCGCATCCCCACGCGCCGTATCCGCTACCGTCACGCCGGGCGGTCAGACCTTCAGGAAGGCCGCCGCGATGCGCCAGAAGGTCGCATCCTCGATAGTGCGAAAATCCCAGCTGTCGACAATATCTCGGGATGCGGCGACGATGGCGGGCACGTCGAAATCGTCACGCGTCGCGGTGCCCTTCGCCTCCAATGCGGCGACCACGTACGCGGTGGCACTCTCCCAGGTCTCTGACACAGAACTCTCCAATCGGTCGTAGAGACAAATACGGTCGATCACGGTTCGTGGGTCGAACCGACACCGCGAGCGCCACGTTCGCTCCGTTGCGCACATGCCGCGCGCGGCGGGGCAATGTCTCAGTTCTATGTCCGCGCGATCGCCGCGCCAAGTACTGAACGCGCCAGCTTCGAGCAGAACGCGCCAACTTTCCCGGCGTCAGTGCGGCATGTAGCGCCAGACGCCGAGCATGGCTTGCTGGTCCAGCGGTTCAGCGGCGGTGTGCACGGTATCATGCAGCCGCGCCAGTGCCGCGTCGGCGGGCAGACCCGCACCGATCAGCACCAATCGGGTCGTGCGCGATTCACCCCGCGACCAGGAGTCCGGTTCGAAGACGATATGACGACCGACCATGTGCAGCACGAACTTTCGGCGTTCGGCGGCGACCCCGAAGGCGGCGAAACCCTTGGCGCGGAACAGGCCGGGCGGTGGATCCTCGAGGAATTCGACCAGGCGGCGCGGATCCAATTCCCGGTCGCTGGTGAAGGACACGCTGGTGTAATCGTCGTGTAGATGCCGGTTCTCGGCATGGTCATGGTGGTCGTGGTCGTGGTCGTGGTCGTGGAGCAGTTCGTCGAAGCTCAATTGTTCGGCGACCCGCGGGATTTCCCGTAGCGGCTCGTCGAAGAGCAGGCCGGGATCGATGCGGCCACGGGTGGTCGCGTACACCGGCACCTGCCCGATCAGCTCGGTGATCTCCTGCCGCACCCCGTCCAGCCGATCCTGCGGCACCCGATCGGCCTTGTTGAGCACCACCAGATCCGCCAAGCGCAGATGGGTGGCCAGTTCGGGATGACGCTCGCGACTTTCCTGGAACTGCTCGGCGTCGACCACCTCGACCAAACCGCCATAGCGGATGCGCGGGTTCTCGCTGCCCACCACCATCCGAATCAGATTGCGCGGTTCGGCCAGTCCACTGGCCTCGACCACGATCACGTCGATCTTGGCACGCGGCTGCGCGAGCTTGGTGAACAAGTCGTCGAGTTCGCCCACGTCCACCGCGCAGCAGACGCACCCGTTGCCGAGCGACACCATCGCATCGACCTGCCCGGCCACCAGCATGGAATCGATATTGATGGCCCCGAAGTCGTTGACCACCACCCCGATCCGGGTGCCCCGGTTATTGCGCAGCAGATGATTGAGCAGCGTCGTCTTCCCGGATCCGAGGAACCCGGCGACTATGAGAACAGGAATCCGCTCAGCCACCCGGCTGAGTCTATTGGCGCGCCTGCGGCGCTGCGGGTTCGCGGCCCCCAATATCAGCATCGCGGAGCGATTCGTTGAGGAGTGGTGGTCGGGGACGGGTCGGCCTCGCGTCCGAGCCGCCGAGACTCGCGCCTGCGGCGCATGCGCTTCGACGACTCGGACGCGAGACGGGCCGCGAACATCGCTCGTCAGACTCGCTCCGCGGTAGTTACGAATGCGGGCCACTCGCGTTATGTCCACAGTCGGGCGGCCGTGTTACTTGGTCGGGCCGAGCAGGGTGCTGGCCAAGGTGTAGGCGAAGTTGATCAGCTCCGAGGTGATCACGGTGTTGTCCATGCCGAGGGACTTCGCCAGCGGGAGCATCAGTTGCATGATCGTGCCGACCAAGGCTGGCAAGGTACCTGTCGTGCTCGGCACGGTCTGGCCCGGCAACAACTGAGAACCGGGCGACTGCGGGCTATTCGGCAATAGCCCGAAACCCTGCGACTGTGGCGTGTTGGGCGAGAGCCCGTAGCCCTGTGGTGAATCCGCTTGCGGAGTACTGGGCGACCGCGCCGATCCCGGTGTCTGCGGATCGGGTGAGCTCGGCACCTGCGCGTAGCCCGGTGACTGGCTGTACCCCTGCGGCGGATTCGATGATGCGGGTGCGGTCGGCACCGTCCCCGTGGAATTCGGGGCCACCGCGGGTTCGGGAACGGCCTGCGACTGCGGGATAGCCGAAGCCTGCGCTCCACCAGGAGCCTGCTGTGCAGCGGGAGCCTGCGGAGCCGAGGCAGGCTGATCGGTCGACCCGGTCTGCACCGGAACCGCCCCCTGCGCTGCCGTCGCCTGCTGCGGTGCGCCGAGCAAGTAGCCCACCAGGCCGGTCGTTATGGCCAGAGCGTGTTTGACCTGACCCTCCGGACTCTCCAGCAGTGCGGCGTCCTCGACATTGGCGCCATTGCCCATCTCGATGAAAACATCGGGCACCGTGGTCAGTGCGGGACCAGCCACATCCGCGCGGGTCTGCAGACCGTCTTGCGCGCCCGCATAATTCGCGGCCGGGAATCCGGCCTCGAGATAGGCGTCGCGCACCGCCTTCGTCGCCGCGAGACCGAGTCCGGACTGGACCTGATCGGCCTTCGGATCCGGGATCGGCAGCTGCGGCACGATCAGATGGAAGCCGTGGTCCTGCGCCGGTGCACCATCGGCGTGGATGCTCACCGCGACATCGGCGCCGGAGGCATTGGCGGCCCGCGCGCGTTCATCGACGCAGCCGCCCCATCCGGAGTCGTCCTGACGGCTGAGTACCACCTTGGCGCCCAGATCCTGCAGGGCGGCCCGGACCAGGTCGGCGACCTTCCAGTTGATGGTGTGCTCCGGCACGCCGTTGACCGTGGTCATGCCGGTGGTCTGGCAGTCCTTGGTGCCGCCGCGACCGTTGCTCACTTGCGTTGCCAAATTCTCGACGTGGTTGGGACCCTGATGACCTGGGTCCAGGAATATCGTCTTGCCTGCGAGTTTCGTGGACATATCCGGCGCTGCCGGATCGGCGATCGCGGCCGGGGCCAGCCCCGACAGTGTCACCACCACGGCGGCCGTGACGGCGCCGCAGATACCGGTGCTGATGATGCTTGGCTTCATGTGCGGTGTCGGTGCCCCGGGACGGAGCACCCCTCCCTTCCCACTAGTAACACCAAACCCAGTGGTTCACTCTGACAACGCCAGCATCAGCAAAGCAAGCTACGTTATCGAAATGTTATTGATGTGCCCGAGCGCATTACCCCTGATCAGACGACCAAAATTCGGCTTACACCGCCGTGAAACGGGAATTGCCAGCCGGATGCCGGCTCAGGCCCCGATCGGCAAGCGGCGCAACGACCGCAGCGCATAGTGCACCCGGGTCTTGACCGTGCCGACCGGGACGCCGAAGTCATCGGCCACCTCTTGATAGGCCCGGTCCCGCAGGATCACCTCCACCACGGCCGTACGCTGCAGTTCGGGCAGCCTGGCGAGTAGATCGGCGACGAGCAGACCGTCGACGAGACGTTCGGCGAAGTCCGGATTCGCGAAGCGGACATCGCTGAGTTCGGTGATCTCATCCCATCCGGTATCGGCGGGCCGGGCGGCGCGGGCGCGGGCGATATCGATCATGACATTGCGTTCGATGGCGAGCAGCCAGGTGCGCACCGTGCCTTTGCGTTCATCGAACCCCGAGCACGAGCGCCAAGCTCGCAACAACGTCTCCTGCACCGCGTGTTCGGCGAGGCCCGAATCGCCGAGTCCGCGCATGGCGCGCCAATGTAGTAGCGCCCGGTCCGCGGCTAGCACGGAGGCGAGCCCGTCGTCGGTACAGAGCCCAGCACATGCCACCCCGCAAGTCGACCGCCTGCCCGCGACATCGACCACCGGACAAATACCACTCATATAAGAGATATCGCCGGAATCCGGGCGAGTGGAATCACGCCCGAGGCGGAATCTGGCGATTCCACCGAAATCGACCACCGAGTCTGGTAGACCTTTGCCCCGGAGATACGGGGATTTCCGCAGGTCAGCCGCCAGTGGCGGCCAGAGCGCAATTCGAGGAGACAGCAGTATGCGTGCAAGCACGCTCGTGATCGCGGGGGCAATGGCGTCCACCGTGACACTGCTGGGCACCGGCACCGCGGCCGCCCAGCCCAGCAACACCATCACCGAGGATGGTGTCTATCTGGTCGGCGTCGACATCTTCCCCGGTACCTGGGAGGGCCAGGGCACCCCCGACCCGGCGGTCGGCTGCGACTGGCGGCGGCTGCGCAAGGTCGACGGCGATAACACCGATCAGCACTACATCATCAATAACGACTTCACCAGAAACCGTCCGGTCCGTGCCGAGATCGCGCCGACCGATGTCGCCTTCAAAACGGTGAACTGCGGCGCCTGGCACATGGTGCCACCGAGCACGGGCTCATTCGGCGGCTGAGTCGAACCCCCGGGATATTGACTCGCGTTCAGTAGCCGCTAGGTTCGCAACCATGACGCGGAGCAAAATCCTGATCACCGGCGCGAGCGCCGGACTCGGTGCGGCCATGGCGCGAGATTTCGCCGCCATGAGCCGTGACCTCGCTCTATGCGCCCGGCGCCTGGACGCGCTCGAGGCCCTGCGCGACGAACTCACCGCCGCGCACCCGGGCATTACCGTCGCGGTCCGCGCGCTCGACGTCGATGACCATGCGGCCGTCCCACGGGTTTTCGCGGAACTGCGCGATGAACTCGGCGGAGTGGATCGGGTGATCGTCAATGCCGGCATCGGCAAGGGCGCGCGGATCGGCACCGGCCGCGCGGATGCCAATATCGCGACGGCCACCACCAATTTCGTCAGCGCCCTCGCCCAGACCGAGGCGGCACTGGAGATCTTTCGTGCCCAGGAGTCGGGGCATCTGGTGCTGGTGTCGTCGATGAGCGCGGTGCGCGGACTGCCGGGCAAGAAGGCCGCGTATTCCGCGAGCAAGGCCGGACTGGCCGCGCTCGGTGCGGCGCTCACCGTCGAATTCGCCAACTCACCGATCGCGGTGACCACACTGCTTCCCGGATTCATCGCCACCGATATGGCGGCGAAGGCCGGTGACGCACGCATGGTCACGCCATTGGCGAAGGGCGTGGCGGGGATGGTGCGGGCGATCGAGCGCGAGAAGATTCGCGCCTGCGTTCCGGGATGGCCGTGGCGGCTCATCGATGTGGTGCTGCCGCATCTGCCCGGCGCAGTCGTGACCCGGATGAGCTGAGCACACTATGAGGGCCTCTCGCCGATGGCACCGCCGCGGTGTGTGCGTTCCTGAATCTGCCCGAGGGCAGGCAGGGCACGACGACGGTCGAATCCAAGACGAATTTCCTGCGGGCCGTGCGTTCCGGCTATGCGACCGCGACGGCGCGACCGCTGCACGCGGGACGGTCGTTCATCGTGGTGGAGACCGAAATCCGTGATGACGCGGACAAACTCGTCGCCAAGGTGACCCAGACCCAAGCCGTCCTCTGATCCCTCACTTCGCCAATGTGAACTGCATGACATCGATGTGCCCGCTGCGGAAGTACCGGGCACATCCGGTGAGGTATTTCAAATATCTGGCGTAGACCTCCTCCGAGGCGATCCGCACCGCCTCGTCGTGCTGGTCCGCCAGCGCGTGCGCCCACTGATCCAGCGTGCGTGCGTAATGCAGCCGCAGCGGCTGGATCCACTCGGTGCCGAATCCGGCCTGCCCGGCCAGGCGGGTGACCTCGGCGGGCTGGGGCAGCTGCCCGCCGGGAAAGATCTCGCGCCTGATGAAGATGTGGAAAAGCGCGGCCTCCCTGGTCACCGGAATATTCATGCGCCGCAGGTCGTTGAGGGTATGGCCGATGATCGTATGCAGCAGCATCCGGCCATCGGGCGGCAGCATGCGGTAGCAGCGCTCGAAAAATGCCTGGTACCGCTCGCGGCGGAAATGTTCGAACGCACCGATGCTGACGATCCGGTCCACACCCCCGTCGAACTCCTCCCAGCCCTGCAGCCGGATCTCGACGCCCGCCACACCGCGCCGACCGATCTCCGAGCGGACGTGCTCGTACTGATTGTGGCTCAACGTGAGCCCGACGACCTTCACGCCGTAAAGCTCGACCGCACGGAACATCGTTGCGCCCCAACCGCATCCGATATCGAGCAGAGTCATCCCTGGTCGCAGGTCCAGTTTGCCGAGCGCGAGATCGATCTTGGCGAGTTGGGCTTGTTCGAGGGTCATATCGTCGCGCTCGAAGTAGGCGCAGCTGTAGGTCATCGACGGGTCGAGGAACAGCCGGTAGAAGTCGTCGGAGACGTCGTAGTGCGATTGGACTTGCTGGTAGAACGGTTCGAGGTCGGCCATTGCAGCTCCTGCCTTCGGTCGGTCTGGCCGGATATGGACTGATACGAGACACACCGCCGAGCCGTTCGCGGGTGCGGCTACCGATACGGAAACGTGACCTGCTCCGTTCGCCGTGACCGAGTTGTGACCATTGCGTACCACCAGTTGGACGATGTATCCTCGGCCCTGTCCTTGTGGATGTTGGTATCCCGGCCGATCAGAGCCGAACTCCCGCAAGATTTCTCGACTTCCCGACCATGATAGTGGTCCACCTCGTTCCCGGAGCCCACAGGGACATTCACCGCAGCGCGCCAACTCGCCGCTGCCTCACACGGCCGTTCGCCGTACCCCCTGCAAAGGAAAACCCATGAAAGACAACATATTTCCCGTATCACAAGACGGGGACGCGGCGGCCGAGACCGTTCAGCACCCCGTACGATCCGTCAGCGGCATCCTCGATATCGCCGACAATCGCGCCGCCGCCCTCCGGGTCGACGGCTACCTCCCCGGCCCGCATGACGTGCACGTACCACCCCGACTCATCCGCGAATTCGGTTTGCGCCGTGGCGATTTCATTATCGGCACCGCCGAACCCGCACGTAGCGGCAAGCTCGATCCGCTGGTCCGCATCGAATCGGTCAACGGTCAGGATCCCGAGCGCGCCCGGTCCAACTTCGAGGACCTGATCCCCATCTATCCCAACCAGCGGTTGCGTCTGGAAACCGAACCACATGCCATGACCACCCGGGTCACCGATCTGGTCATGCCCATCGGCAAGGGGCAACGCGCACTCATCGTCGCACCGCCGAAGGCAGGCAAAACCTCTGCGCTGCAAGCGATCGCGCACGGTATCGCGAAGAACCACCCGGAGTGCGAACTGATGCTCGTACTGGTCGGCGAGCGTCCCGAGGAGGTCACCGATCTGGCCAGGTCGGTACCCGCCGACGTCGCCGCCGCCACCTTCGACCAAACCCCGCGCGAGCAGATCGCGTTGGCCGAACTCGCCATCGACCATGCCAAGCGCCTAGCCGAAATGGGCAGGGATGTCGTCGTGCTGCTCGATTCGCTGACTCGCCTCGCCCGCGCGTACAACAACGCCGCACCGTCCTCCGGGCGGGTACTTTCCGGTGGCGTCGATGCCGCGGCGCTCGCGCCGCCGAAGAAATTCCTCGGCGCCGCACGCAATTTCGAGAACGGCGGCTCGCTCACCATTATCGCCACCACCCTGGTGGAGACCGGTTCGCTAGCCGACACCGTGATCTTCGAGGAGTACAAGGGCACCGGCAATGCCGAGCTGAAACTGGACCGCGCGACCGCGAGCCGCCGGGTCTTCCCGGCCGTCGATATCGCGCAGTCCAGCACCCGCAAGGACGAATTGCTGCTCACCCCGCACGAATTGGCGGCCACCCAACTGCTGCGCCGCACCCTCGCCGCGGTGGACGGTCAGCAGTCCACCGATCTGCTGCTGGAGGGCCTGCGACAGGCTCCGACCAATGCGGAATTCCTGGCCCAGCTCGGCGCCAAGCGGCACTGATCCGGCTGCCACGTCTCCATTAAGGCTCCTTTAAGGCCCTGTCAAGCTCTCCGAGGAATATTTATTACAGCCCGATCGGGCCTGTCTTCGGAGGGGGAGACAGGGCCGATCGGGCTCTCGTCGTATCCGGTTCGGGCTCAGCCCAATTCAGTGGCGAACAGGTCGGCGGTGCGCTGCCACGAATCCGCGGCGGCGGCTTCGTCGTACGGTTCCCGGCCGGGGAAGAAGAAAGCATGCTTCGCGCCCGGGTAAACCACCGATTCGTGCCGCACACCGGCCTGATTCAAGGCCGCCTCGACTTGTTCGCGCTGTTCGGCATCGATGACGTGATCGAGTTCGGCGAAAAACAGCAGCAGCCGCACATCACCCTTGGCGATGTTCTCGGTCGCGGCCAGCAGCGACTCGGGCCTGCTCAGCGCGGTGCCCGCCGTGGTCAGCCAACCGGGGTAGAAGATTGCCGCGGCATCCAGGTCCAGTCGGGTAGCTGCGAAGTAGGCCAGATGGCCGCCGAGGCTGAAGCCGAGCACACCGGTCTTGTCGGTGGCGCCGCCGTGCTCGCGGGCGTAGGCGATGGCGGCCCGGAAGTCGGCCTCGACACCGTCGCGGGTGAGCTCGCCGAGCAGGCCGAAGGCACGCGTCCGATTCTCGTCGGTCTCGGCCAGTCCCGCGGCCGTTTCCGGACCCGAGCGGTGATAGACGTTCACCACGAAGGCCACATAGCCGAGCTCGGCGACCCGATCGACGATCCGGCGCGCGTCCTCGGTGAGTCCCCACAACTCGGCGCCGACCAAGACGGCCGGAAATGTGCTGTCGCCCTCCGGTCGTGCCAGATAACCGGTCAGCGATGAGCCGTCCACATCGAGGTCGAACTGCCGAGAGACGATCGTGTAGGTCATGGACACAGCCTATGGCCGTTCCGGGCCCGCGGCACCCGGTGCGAACTTCATCGCGCCGCGGTCTTCGGCCAGGCGCGGGCGGGGCCGAGCAGATGCCGGAGTTCGGCGGCGAAATCGTGTGCCGTGCTGGGCGGCCGGAGGCTGGATCCGACCACGGCGGGCCGTTCGCCAGCCCTTCCGGCACGCACGGTGTGTGCCAGTCGGTGTGCGTAATCGGTTATCTCCCAGTCCTATTCAACCTTGTGCGGTGGCAGGGTCTCGGCCGGGAGGCAGGAACCGAGGTGCGGCAGTGCATCGCGGATCTCCACGGTCATGCGGAACAGCCGGGTGATCGAATCCGCACCGTGTCGCGCGTCGGCGGGCAGCACGATCTCTGGGACCGCAGTGCGGTCGTGCCACAGCGGCCGGCGATAGATTCGAGCGTCGCGATCCCAACCGGCCAGCGTGCAGCTGTCGCAGGTCGGTATCAAGGGACCTTCGCGGTGCTGCCGATCAGAACCGCAACACGCAACCCGTGAGGCGCTGGCACCACAGGCGTCGGCACATCGGAATTCGGTGTGCCGACGCGGGTTTCGCGGATCAGCCGAGCAGGACGAGCGCGCCCGCGCCGAGGAAGATGCCCTGCACGATGGTGCGTAGCGGCAGCGGCATGGTCTTGATGCCGATATCCGCCCGTGCCGCACGGATATTCGCCGGGAACATCACGATCAGCAGCAGGATCAGGCCCGCAGCGGCCAGTTTGGCGACGGGCGGGATCAAAAGACCGATCGCGCCGCCGATTTCGAGCAAGCCCGTGAAAGTCACCCAGCCCGCCGGGTTGGGCAGCCGCGGCGGCACCATGGCGATGAGTGCGCCGCGCTTCGGCTCGACGAAGTGTGCGCTCGCGGTGAGGGCGAACATCGCGGCGAGCCCGAGTGCGGCGGCGTGCGGCCAGGAGTCGAGCCAACCGAGGTTGCCGAGCCAGCCGATGAACCGAGCGAGTCCGGCGATGACGATGAGTACAACCAGCGGTGCCATCAGAGTCTCCTGTGGGTCGAGCACCAAATCTTGACAGTGACTAAATTAGGTCTGAGCGGGAAACTTGTCAATGCCTAGATTATGGGCGACCATCGAGGCATGGCGAAGAGCAGCTATCACCACGGCGATCTGCGGGCCACCATCCTGGCCGCGGCCGCCGATCAGATCGCGACCGACGGCGTCGACGCGGTATCCCTGCGCGGGCTGGCCCGCCGGGCCGATGTCTCGCACGCGGCCCCCGCGCACCACTTCGGTGATCGCGCGGGGCTATTGACCGCACTCGCCATCGAAGGTTTCGACCTGCTCGCCGAGCAACTGGCCGCGGCCGGACCGGAATTCCGCGAGGTCGCGGTCGCCTACACGCGCTTCGCCCGCGAACATCCCGGCCATTTCGATGTGATGTTCCGGCGCGAACTCCTGCATGCCGACGACGAACGTTTGGTCGCCGCCCGCACGGCGGCGGGTGCGGCGCTGCGCTCCGGAGTCTCGGTCATGCAGCCCGACAACACCGTTGAGCAGCAACAAGCCACCCGCCTCGCCGCCTGGTCACTGGTCCACGGCTTCGCGGCACTGTGGCGCGAAGGAGCACTACGGGATTCGACACTCGGTGACAGCTCCGATCCCGAAACCCTGGCCCGCCGGATGATCGCCACCGTCCACTTCGAATGACCACGGCCCGTTCGCCTTTGGCCGTAAATTCTCTGACATGGATATCCACGCCTACCCCACCGAGGCGAGCACCCCCGTGGATCTCGCCGAGGCACAACGCCTCGCCGACCACTACCTGTCCACCGATGACGGCATCAGCAATTTGCTCACCGAATTCGACGCGGGGTTCACCGTCGTCGCCATCTTCGCGCCCCCACCGGGTATCGACCCACACAACCCCCCGCTGCCCCCGACCATCGGCGGTTCGGTCTGCGTCATCGACAAACCCACCGGCGCCATCTCCTACTGGCCCACCTACCCCACCCCCGCGGTCGCCGAACAGTACACGCAGGCAATGCGATCCGGCCACCTGATCATCGAGGACAGTTGGCCGGAAGCCGACTAAGGTGTCCCCCGAGCCGCTATCGGTCGAGAATGTAATCGTGGCGGCAGATGTCGAGAGCGCCTCTCCATCAGCGCATTCTCGTCCGATACTTCGGTTGGTGGTCCGCAAGGTGCTGTCTGGGCGGTGGGCGGAGGAGGTATCAGTCGCGCGTTTCGGTCGTACGGGCATATGCGTTCTGCAATTGCATCGCTTCGGTCGGGATTCCGGCGAGCTCGCTGCTCGTTATCTCAGCGTCTCCTGGTGCTGCCTATGCCATCAGGAAACCCACCAACCGAGCCCCTGGTTGAGGGCTTCTTGATGCCCACATGAGTGAAATCAGCTGCATGCGTGGCGATCTCGAGGACACCTCGCAGCCAAGGGGTATAGGACTCGGGTGCCGTCGAGATATGTCCGAGCAGCTCGGCGGGGTCGGCCCAGGCGCATTCGGAGACCTCGGCCGGGTTGGGGTCGGGTACGTCGTCGGATATGACGCCGACCAGCACGTGATCCCATTCGTGCTCCACCTGATCGCCGCGTGGGTCGGCGGCCCGATAGCGGTAGATACCCGCCGCGGTCAACTCCGTGACGGTCAGGTTCAATTCCTCCATCAGCCGGATCGATGCTGCCGCGACCACATCCTGGCCGGGTGCGGGATGGCCACAGCAGGTGTTCGAAAAGCGTTGCGGGAAGCGGGTTTTGACTGCCGACCGGCGCTGCAGCAAGATCCGTCCGGACGCGTCGTACAGCAGTATTGAGAAGGCGCGGTGCAGATACCCGGGCGGACGGTGTGCCTCGGCCACGGAACGTGATCCGATCGCGCGGCCGTGCTCATCGACCAGTTCGACGAGCAGAGCCTCGCGATCGGAGCGAATCTCGGTGGTCATGATGATCGTGGATCCATATTCTTTCGCGATCCGCTCATCGCAGGCAGAACACCGCGGCAGCCGGAACGACGGCCGCCCAGGCCACGAGCGCGACCATGTATACGAACAGTTTCGCCTGCGATCGGACCAGCGGCATGGCGTCGTCCAGCGGCTTGCCCCAGGTGCCGAGCTGGGTCCGGCCCAGGTAGCCGACAACGATCGACACACCAACGACATATACGAGCAATGTCCAGGTAAAGCCCACCATGGCGACGACAGAGCCCGCCACGAGAGCGGCGCCGACGGTGACCCGCGTCATCGACTCGAACAGCGAGACGCGCAGACCGAGCGCTACCACCGAGGTCCGGAATCCGTGCTCGGTATCTTCCGGAATGTCTTCGGCGGTGTTCGCGACGAAAACTCCGGTGGTCGTCAGCCCCAAGCCGAGAATGGCGATGAGCGCGGGTATTTCGATCGGCCGGTCGTACAGCCGGAGCACGACAATGCCTGGAAACACCATGGTCATGATGTAGGTCCAGGGGATCTGCCAGAATCCGGCGGCTTTGAAATGCCAAGGCGGCAGCGAATATTCGAGCAACAACAGGGTGCCGACCGGAATGATCAGCAGCAGATCGAGATGCCCGGTCGCCACGGCGAGGTAGCCGGCCCCGACGCCGATGCCCGCGGTGGTGAGGTAGATCTGCCAGGCCACGAATCGCACGCCGAGATCTCGAACCATGCGGGAGAACTTGGATTTGTATTCGACGTCCACCCAGCGATCGGCCAGGCAATTGGCGACGTGCAACAGTTGAATCGCGGCGGCCAGCATTACCGCGGCCACGATCATCGGCGCCGACCAGATCTCGGCGCCGGTGTGCGCGCTGAACAGGACATCGGCCACCATGACCGCACCCGACATCGGCGCGATTTCGGGACGAGTCAGCCACAGCGCATAGTTGATCTTCGTGCGCAGCGGCAGCGGACGCCCCTCCTCGCCGGGGCCCGCGGTGAAGATGCGGCGCAATTGCGCACGCAACGAGGCTTCCCCGCCGCTGACTGTGGTGGACATCAGGTCTGCTCCTGCTGTGCATGTCGACGTGCTCGGGCGATACTGCGGCGGAAGAACGGCCGGGACAGATCCTCCGGAAGATTGGCCCACCGCATGAAGAACGTGGTCAGTGGATCCAGCGTGATGTGGTGGCGGCCGCGCTCCAGCCCGCGCACCGCCGCTTCGCCGACATCGGCAGCGGGCATCGGCTTGATCGAACCGGTAATGGCCTTGGTCTCGGCCGGTTTGCGCAGGTTCTCCCTGGCGAGTCCGGGAGTATCGGTGTCGGCCGGGTACAGCACGGACACCATCACCCCGGCGGGCTCGACTTCGTAGCGCAGGCACAGCCCGAGCTGGCGGACGCTCGCCTTGGTCGGCCCATAGCTCGAATATCCGGGGATGCCGAGGAAGGCCGCCGTCGAACTGGTCAGCAGGACACGCCCTTCGCCACGTTCGACCATGCCGGGCAGCACACATCGAATGGCATTGACCGAGCCGAGATAGTTCGCATCGCTCTGGATGCCGAACTCATCGCTGTCGATATCGAGGAACAGTCCGGGCAGGGTGAGACCCGCGCAGCACGCGATCACCGCGCAGGCTCCGTTGCGTTCCTCCAGTTCTTTTACGGCAACCGCCAGCCCCGTTCGGTCGGTCACATCGGCGGTGCGCCAGTCGGCCCCGATCCGCTCGGCGGTGGCGCGCAGCGGCGCCTCCCGCCGGGCGATGACCGAGACGCGCGCACCGCGCATGGCGAACGCGGCAGCCACGGCGGCTCCGATGCCATCGGAGCCGCCGGTGACGATCACATGCGTATCCGTCCAGCGCACAGTCATTCTCAGTTCCCGCCGGGTACGGCGAGTTCACCGAGACGGTCGCGCCAAGCGTGATAACTGGTGGCCGTGCCGTCCTCCGGTATGCCGACAAACGCCTTGTCGATCAAGGCGGCGGCCTCGTCGATGGTGCGGCCGGTATAGGTCCGCACCGCGACCTCGGTGTGTGGGGTGGCGCTGTCGGCCTGCTGCCGGATCTTCGCGACCATGGTCGATCCCGCCGCCAACTGCTGATGGAACTGCGGCACCAGTGACCGAATCGCTTCCAGTTCGCCGACTTCCACACCACCGGCGAAGGTGGTCGCGATGCCGATGCCGTTCCACAGGTCGGCATGCCTGCTCGGGTCGAACTCCGCGATCCGGGCCGCGACACCCTCGACCGAGCCGCCGCCGATGAACCAGAGTGCGCGCCCGATACCCTGATCGGCTGCCCGTTTCAATGGTGCGGTATCCCCCATCCAGGACGGGTACCGCTCGTCGACGTGCCGGCGCTCGATGTATTTCTCGGTGCGGAAGAAGGCATTGTAAAAGCCGTATCCGTCGATCGCGAGCCAGCGGTACACCGGATGCTTCGGAAAGACCTTCTTCCAAATCGGTTTCGGAATCTTGCCCATCGCAAGACCGACGCCGACGTACATGGTCAGGTCGTGTTCGGCCGCGGGACCGGTGAACAGGTCCGCGGCACGATGACTGAACGGGGTGATCGAGTCGACGGCCGCGAGACCCGTTGCGGCGCCCTCGAATGCGAAGCCCTGGTACTGCTCGGGCAGCTGTCGGATCTGCTCGATCAACTCCGCATTGTTCTTACTGCACACCGCGACGTGGATGCTCGTGGAGAGGTGGGTGGCGACCCGCTCTAGTTCGGCGGCGGTCGCCGGACTCGGTGTCGCGAAGCCGGGGCGTTTGAGCGGTTCCTGCTCGATATTCGTGCCGAGCAGAGTGGAGCGAAGTGGTCCGATCAGTGATGGCATATGAACCTCGATTCTGTTGCTGCGGTGTTGGTTTCGGCTATGAGGACCGCGCCGGTTCCTTCTCCGGAGCAACAGCCGCCGGTTCATCCGACTCAGGTGCCGCCTCCTGGACGTCCACCACAACGACGGTCGCGCGATTGGCCAGCCACTCCCGAATATTCCGGCCCCACCAGAACATTCCGCGACTCGCGCAGACGATCACCAGGGCGAAGAACAAGCCGAACGAGACGTGCAGGGCCATCAGCACGCCGTACATCAAACCGACCGAGGCGCCGAAGATGATCTGATCGCGCTTGGCGAACGGTGTCGTTGCCGGGTCGGTGATCATGTAGTTGGTGTAGAGCACGAAGGCGATACCGGTCATCGGCAGCAGCGCCGCGATGATCGAGATATTGCTGTCCAGCAGGCCGCGCACCACCGCCTGCAGCACATACGCACCGAGCCAGGCCATGATCAGCGGTGTCTTCTTGGTCAGCTTGGCGTTGAGCATGGTGCCCGCGCCGAGCAGGCCGAGCACGATCAGCGCGTCGGCGGGACCCGAGATGTTCTCGACGAAGTGATACGGACCGACCACGGCGATCGTCGGAAAGACCAGCAGTGCGACCACGATCCCGAAGTTCGACGGGTTCATGAAGTGCTTGACCTTGCCGTTGATCTTGGCGCGCAGCACCCACTTCGTGCCGACCGCGACCGTGATGCCGAACATGATCGGCAGGAACTGGTCTGCCGCGTACATCAGGAAGTTGAAGGCCACACCGGTGATGTGCGCGGGCAGCAGGAACACGATCAGCCCGCGAAGTCCGTTGCCCCGGTAGCCCGCCGGGCGGCGATAGGCCCATGCCGCCAGCGTCTCCAGGATCATCTCCACCACGTATGCGGTACCCGCACTGAGGAACGGCCACAGCCACGGCTGTTCGAACCCGAGCCACAGGAAGCCCAGGATATTGAAGATCGTCAGCGAGGCCGCGAAATTGCGCAGCGCGAGATAGCGCGGATCACGTCCTTCGATATTGACGCCCAACCACTTTCGCCGCCAAGTCGGTACTGGGGTGAGCGCGGGCTCGGAGCCGTTGATGTTGTCGATGACGGCTGTTCCGTTCGAATGTGCTTGAACACTCACTGGTGCACCTCCCGGGCATCGGAGTCGAGTACGAGGGTGTGTTGCCCCGGTTGCAGCTGCAGCTGCTGGGTGTGCACTCCGCCATGGTTGTCGCGCCACGCGAGTCGCACCGACAGCGCGGCAGTGGGATCGATATCGCCGAGTCCGACGTGGATATCGGTGGACCGCTTACCCGCGTGCCCACTGCCGCCGTCGACCTGTGCCACATGGGTTTTGCCGTCCGGCATCGTCACGGTGACTTCGGCGCCGAGGGCCGGAGACCCGAGCACCGGCTTACCCGCGACCGTTGTCTCGCCGGCGGCAGCGGTGGTCGGTGGGGTCAACAGTCGCAGGCCGAGGTACTGGCCGGGATGCGGTGCCTCGTTGCGGTAGAAGACCGGCGCTTCCCACTGCCTGGCGACCGCGAAGCTGAGGTTGCCGGTTCCGGTCGAGTCACCGACCGCGATGCCGCGGGTTGGTGTCGCCGCGAAGGTGTCCAGGGCGGGCGAGATATTGGTGAACTTGCCGTTGTCGTCCTGGGCGAAGAAACCGATCCGGTTATTGCCCGCCAGGTCCGATTCCTCGGTGAACTTCGGCCAGGCCCACGGGTACTTGCTGAAGTCGTCGTTCATCGTGGCCATTTCCTGCACCTGCGGCCAACGCGTACTCGAACCCTTGAACATGCCGTTGGTCTGCACGATCTGCGGTCGGCCGCTGTTGTCGAAGTCGGCGACCTTGGTATCCCAGCACCAGCCGTCCCAGGCTATGCCCTTCTCCACGGCCCGGTTCTCGAACGGGGCGACACCCGACTCCAGTCGCACCGCGGCTTGTTTCGGATCGGCCGCGGTGTTGTAGAAGGCGAGGTTGGCTTCGACGATGCCCCAGCGCTGCGCGATATTGCTGACGAACAGATCGGGCATGCCGTCGCCGTCGAGATCGGCGAAGTCCGCGCCCATACCCTTGAACGAATCATGGCCGAGCACAAAGGACTTCGGATCCGTCGGGCCGCGCTCACCTTCGGCCAGGCCGAAGCTGATGTGTCCGGGTGTCGACTTGTTCACGAACAGGTGATCCGGGCCCATATCGTTGGCGACATACAGCTCGGGTAGTTGATCGCCGGTGAGATCCTGGGTGGCCGATGCCAGCGTCCAGCCGTTCGCCTTCCCTTCCGGGAGCGCATCGACCACCTCGCGGTACACCGCGGTCGGTTCGGCACCGCCGGTGCCCTGCTGGAAGGTGAGGATGCGGTCGGTCCCCGCATTGGTCGCTTTGGAGAACGATTCGTTCAGGGTCAGGCTGTGCTGACCGTCCGGACCGATGAAATCGCTGTCCGGGAAATAGTTTCCGAGATAGACATCAGGGTTGCCGTCACCGTCGAAATCGGCGACGGAGGCGGCCAGGGTGAACCAGCGCGCACCCTGATAACTGCCGTCCTTGGTGGCAGGCGGCTCCACCATTTCCACCGGCCGGAATGCCTTGTTGTCCAGATGCTTGGCTCCCGCGCGCGGCAGGTACAGGATCGGGGTGCGGCCGCCGTAGTACACCATCAGACCGATGCGCCCGGAGTGGTCGAAATCGCCTGGGACACAGCCGGTCGGGGCCATCCGGTCGTCGGTCGGCAGCGGCGCCGGGTCGAGTGCGAACGGTGCGTAGCGGCTGGTGTCGCTGTCCGGCGTCGGCGTCACGATCACCGTATCGGATCGGGAATCGACCAGGCACAGATCATCGGCACGGCCGTTGCCGTCGATATCGTTGATCGCCGCCGCGGAGTTGACCGAGGACATCCAGGCGACGACGTGCTCGTACCGTGGCTCGATATGCCGGATCTTGCGCTCCGGCAGCCCCGGCGGCAGCGCGATCGGCATTTCGGTGAAATGGAACCGGCTCGCCAGCGGACTGTTCGGATCGGTCTCGACCGGGGTGATCATGGCCGAGTGAGCCGGTACGAACAGCACCGCCATCAGCGTCAGTGATGCCAATGGCACCAACGCTTTTCGCAACAGAGCAGAACTGACGGGCAGTTTCACGAGTGGTGACCCTCTTCCGTGGTGAGACCGTCGAACACCGACCGCAGGGTGTCCAATGCGTGATCGAGCTGCGCCTCGGTATGACGGCAGTTGATGAAGAACCGCAATCGCGCCTCGCCCTCGGGGACCACCGGATGTCCGATGGCATTGGCCATCACATTGCGCTCCAGCAGTTCCATCGAGGCGCGCACCGCGGGTTCGTTCGCGCCGGTGATGATCGGGGTGATCGGTGTGGCCTGGCCATTGCCGGTATCGAAGCCGAGTTCGCGGGCCCGGCGATGGAAGTACTCGGCGTTGCGCCGCAGTGCCGCGACGCGTTGCGGCTCGTCGTGCAGCACGGCCAGACCCTCCAGAGCGGCCGCCGCCGCGGACGGCGCGGGTGAGGCCGTGTACATGCTCAGCCCGGCGGCGGAGTATTTGAACCCTTCGACGAGTTCGCGATTGGCCGCCAGGTAGCCGCCGACGCTGCCGAGCGCCTTCGAAAGCGTGCCCATCCAGACATCGACGGCATCGCCGGGCAGATCGAACAGCTCGCGCGCGCCGAGCCCGCGCTCACCGAGTACACCGAACGAATGCGCCTCGTCGATCATGATCGAGCAGTCGTATTTCCTTGCCACCTCGATGATTTCGGGCAGTCGGACCACATCTCCGTCCATGCTGTACACGCCCTCGATCAGCACCAGGGCCCGATCGAAGCTGCGCCGCGACATCGCCAGAATCGCGTCCAGCGACTCGGGATCGTTGTGCCGGAAGGTGACGCGTTTGCAACCCGCCCACTCGGTACCAGAGACGATGCTGTTGTGGATCAGTGAGTCGCAGACCGCGATATCGCGCTTTCCGAGCAGGAAGGCGACGGCCGCCGCATTGGTGAGGAAGCCACTGGCCGTCACGATGGCGGCCTCGGTGTCGTAGATCCGCGCGAGCTCGCGCTCCAGCTCGCTGTAGAGCGGTAGCTCCCCCGCGACCATCCGCACCGCGGCCGCGGATGTCCCATAGCGGCCGATCGCGGCAATGGCGGCGGCATGTACGCGCGGCTCGGCGGCCAGATCCAGATAGCCGAAACTGCTGAAGTTCAACATGTCCCGGTCCGCGAAGCTGGTCACCGCCCCGCTGATGCCGTCGTGCGGCAGATAGTACGGATTGAGCACACCCGCCTCGCGCGTCCAGGCGTCGAAGGCGGCGAACTTCTCGTTGGCCTCGAGCACACCCGGATGATCGCGGAAGGAGGTCTGCAGGTTCGGGCCGCGAGCGGTCCGCACATCGGCCGCACCGCGTTCGGATCCCGGCGCCGTCGCCGCGCCGGCCCGGTCGGTACCGGCACCATTGCCCGCATCGTGCTTGGCCATCAGGGCACGGGCGAGCGCACGGGGATCGATGCTCTCAGTTGTCATGCAGTAGTCCTCACGCTGCTGTCGTTTCGGTACTTGCTTCTTCGTGCGCGATCTGAGCGGCGATCTTCACGCCGAGGCCCGCCAGCGAGAGTCCGGCCCCGATCGAGAGGACCGACATCTTGACGCCGAGGCTTTTCACCACGCGTGCACCGAATTCCATGGCCATCAGCGAATCCAGCCCCAGCTCCATGGTCGGAGTCGACAGATCCACGGTGTCCGCGTCGACGCCGAGGACGACCGCGAGTTGTTCGGCGAGCAGGCAAGCAACCACCTCGCCGCGGAATTCCGGCTCCAGCGCCAGGATTTCGGCGCGAAGTGCGCTCGTGCCGGCCGCGCCGCCGCCCGCGGCGGTGACCAGTTCGACGAACCGCGGCGCGCGCGCCGACGAGCGGTGCGCGAGTGCCCATTGCGCCCAGTCGATGTCGAGCAGGGCGAGTTGGGTGATGTCGAAACGCAGGCATTCCCGTAGTAGCAGGGTCGCGAAATCCATATCCAGCGAGCCGTATCCGGTCATCTCGGCATAGCGGGATACCGCCCGCGAGTCGGCCATACCGCCGTCGCCGCGCATGAATCCCCAGTCCACCGACAGGGCGGGCCTGCCCTGTGCGCGCCGTGCCCAGGCGAGTGCGTCGAGTGCGGAATTGGCTGACGCATAACCCAATTGGGGCGAAAGCCCGGCGATACCGCTCGCCGAGGAGTACAGCACGAACAGGTCGAGCTCGACGCCCGCGGCGGTGGTGGCCCGATCGAGATTGGTCGCGCCGATCACCTTCGGATCAAAGATCTCGCGCAGCGATTCGGCGGTGACCTCCGGAATCTCGGTGTTGTTGACCACGCCCGCGGCATGGATGACACCGCGCAGCGGTGCACCGCCGGCCTGGATGCGGGCGACGAGATCGGCGACCGCGTCGTAGTCGGCGACATCGACGCGTTCCTCGCGCACGTCGACACCCTCGTTCGCGAACCGCGCCAACTGTTCTCGCGCGGCATCGGTGGACGCGCCGTGGCGACCGACGAGCACCAGGTGACGCACGCCGGCACGCACCAGTTGACGTGCGGTGGCCAGTCCGAAGGCCCCGAAGCCGCCGGTAACCAGATAGCTTGCGGCGGGGTCGAATTCGAATTCGCCCGGGATGTGACGTACCGCCGGATGTGCTTCGCGCAGATCGAGCACCACCCGGCCGATCTGGGCGGAGCGCGCCACCGTTTCGAATGCCGCGGTCAGCTGGTCGAGCGCGAAGGGTGTGTTCGGCAATGCGCTGAACTCGCCGTGGAACATCGCGTCCACCACGCGCCGGGCCGCCCGGCGCACCTGCGCGGGACGCCGGGCCAGGATGCGGTCGATATCGACGGCGAAGAATGCCAGATTTCGGTCGAACGGGCGCAGGTCGATGGTGCCCGAACCGTAGATGTCGGCCTTGCCGATATCCACGATGCGGCCGAATTCGCCCGCGACCCGGAAGTTCTGCTGCAGGATCTCGCCGGGTGCGGAACTGTAGACGACATCGACGCCCGCACCGCCGGTCACGCGCAGCACCTCGTCTACGAAGCCGATCGACCGGGAACCGAGCACCTCGTGCGCGCCGAGCGACCGCACGCGGGCGCGTCGCTCCTCGGTACCGGCGGTGGCGATCACCCGCGCCCCCATCCGCAGCGCGACCTGGACGGCGGCCATGCCCATGCCGCCCGCCGCGCCGTGGATCAGCACCGTTTCGCCCGGCTGCACCCGAGCCAGTTCGCCGAGCCCGATTTCGGCGGTGAACAGCGGCATCACCGAGGTGCAGTGCAGCGGATCGAAGGCGCCGGGCGGGAAGATATCCATCCGGGTGGTCGCGCCGGTGTCCGGCCGGATCGTCACGTAACGCTGCACGATTCCCGGTGCCACGACCGAAATCTCGTCTCCCGGTTCGATATCGGTGATATTGCTGCCGACCCGCGTCACCACGCCGTAGCCGTCCATGCCGATCTCGGTGCCGAAAAATGTTCCGTCCAGCTCTTTTTCGGTGAGCACACCCAGCACCTTGAGGGTGTCCTTGTAGTTCAGGCCGACCGCCTGCATCCGGATCTCGACCTCGTCGGGTGCCGGCGCGACCCGATCACAGGTGCGCAGTGCGAGTTCCGGCAGCAGTCGCGAACGTGGGATATCGAGCCGGAAGGACTGTTCGGGATCGGTGAGCGGTCTCGGTGCATCCCATCCCGCCAGCCGGTCGGTGAGGGTCTGTCGCCAGCGGATCGTCCAGCGCGCGCCCGCACGCAGCGCCACCTCGTCGATGGTGGTGTCGGCGTAGATCTGCTCGAGGATGTCGGCCGCCGCGGAGGCGGGTTCGGTATCCACCAGTCGCCACTGTCCGGCCGGAAGTTCGTTGAGCAGTTCGCGACGCGCTCCGGTCAATACCGAATGCTCGAGCCGGGCGAACCGGTCGATCGGCAGGCACAACGCATGTTCGGTCACCACGACGGCGTGCACCACGAGGGGCAGCTCGTCGGACAGCAGCGCCTTGATCGCCTGGGCGACCTGTGCGAGCCCGTACACATTGCCCGTGCCGTCGAGTTCGGACCCGGCGACGACAACGAGCCGCAGGCGCTCGACCTCGGGCCGGGAATGCGCGGTACGCAGCAGGTCGAGCAACTGTTCGTGGTCGGCCGCCGAGGCATGCTCGCCGACCGTCACCACTTCGGCCCGGATCCGCGCATTGGCGATTTCCTTGGCGCGCTGGGAGATTTCCGCGCCGAGGTTGACGACGAGCAGGAACTCCTCCGCACCGGGCAGGTCTTGCATCGCCGGTTCCGCCGAGTCGGTCACGATCTCCCAGACCGGCTCGTAGAACAGCCCGTCGAGCTGTTCGGAGAGCGTCGACTGCGGTGTGAGAGCGCGGAACTGGACTCCTGACATCGTCAGTGCGACGTCACCGCTCGCAGACGCGATGCGGATATCGGCGCGCAGTGGACTACCGGGTACGCGGGTGAGGACCACGACCGGATCGACCGGAATCGGTCCGGTCCAACGGATCCCGGCGATCGCGGCAGGCACGACCACGTCGGCCTCGGTACCGGAATTTGGCTGTGTCGCAGCGGTTCTCGCGTACAGCGCGGCGAAGCACTGTAGGGCTGAATCCACTATCGCCGGGTGGGCGAGATGCCGCTGCCCGATCGTTGCGGACGAATCGAGGTGTGCGACAACGCTATCCGGTCCGACGCAGACCCTGCGCAGCAGCCGGAAGGCAGGGCCGTAGCGGAGTCCGTGCTCGGCCATGCTCTCGTAGAGCTCCTCGACCGCTACCTCCACCGATTCCGGTGGCGGCGCGATGCCGACGGTGGTGGCATCGGCGTCCGCCTCGATGAGACGGCCGTGCGCGTTGAGCGTCCATCCCCCGCCACCTGCGGGCCGGGACTGGATGGTGAACCGGCGGGTGCTCTCCTCCACGCCGATCCGCACGACCGGCACATCGTGCTCATCGATGACCAGCGGGCTGATGAATTCGATGGATTCGAGCCCGAACGAATCCCGACCGGTGCGTAGTGCGATGGCGCTCAGGGCGGCGTCCAGGTAGGCCGCTCCTGGCAGCACCACGGCACCGGCCACGACGTGATCGCGCAACCACGGCAGATTCGAAACCGACAGTTGGACTTCCCATTCCGTGGCTACCGATGCGGTGCGATCGCCGAGCATCGCGTACCCGTTCGGGGTGCCGATCCGATCGAGGTCCGTTTCCGGCTCCTGGGTCCACACGAACCGGCGCTGCCACGGATAGTGCGGCAGGTCGACGTGCCCGACACCCGGATCGATCGCGCCGGGCAGGCGGTCACCGTCCAACGAACCCGCCCGGTACAACTCACCTATCGCGGTCAGTATGTTCTCGCTGTCATCGCCGCCACGCGTCAGCGTGCTGATGGCGGCACCGGTAATGCCCTGCTGCACCAGGATTTCCCGAATACTGCCGTTCAGTACCGGGTGCGGACCGACTTCCAAGAAAACCCGATGTCCGGCATCGAGCAACTCGCCGATCGCGTCCGCGAACCGGACCTGATCGCGGACGTTGCGTGCCCAGTACTCCGCACCCCAATCCTGTCGCGTCGCCTGCGTACCAGTGACGGTCGAATAGGCGGGAACGGTGGCATCCCCCGGTGCGAGCGTCGCCAGCGCGGTGCGCAGATCATCGAGGATCGGGTCCATCAGATGGCTGTGGTATGGGACTTCGACACGCAGCGCCTTGGCGAAAACTCCATCGGCGGTGAGGCGTTCGCCGAGGTACGCCAGCACCTGACTGTCCCCGGCCAACGTGACCGCCGACGGACTGTTCACGGCGGCGATACACACGCCGTCGAGGTCGGTCAGCAGTTCGCGCGCCTCGGCCTCGGCCAGCCCGACCGCCAGCATGCCGCCGGTCCCCGCCGTGGTGGCTTGCAGGCGGGACCGGTGGTAACCGACCGTGACCGCCTCGGTCAACGACAGCGCACCGGACACGTAGGCCGCCGTCACCTCGCCGACGCTGTGTCCCACCGTGACGGCGGGACGAATGCCGAAATCGGCGAGTTCCGCCGTCAGCGCGGCCTGGAGCAGGAAGTTGGCCGGTTGCGCGATTTCGGTGCGTGCGATCCGTGAGTCCGCCGCGTCGCGGCCCATCTCCTCGAGGATCGACCAGCCCGCGAGTTCGGCGAATTCCCTATCGATTTCGCGCGCCAGTTCGGCTGCCGGGCCTTCGCCCGCGAGCAGGCCACGGCCCATGGCCCACCACTGCGGCCCCATGCCGCTGAAGACGAATACCGGATCGGTGTGGCCTTCGGCGATAGCGCGAGCGGGCGGTTGACCACCGCCAGCCGCGAATTCGGCCAGCTGGGAACGCAATTCGCCGGAATCGCCGTAGCGGAAAGCGGTGCGCAACGGGTGATGCGCGCGGCGCACCCAGGCCGCCTCGGTCAGGTTGTCGAGCGATTCGGTGTCGACCGCCGCCAACAGCCCCGCGGCGAGTGTGCGCAGCGCCGGTTCGCTGCGCGCCGACAGCGGCAGGATCGGCAGCCGCATTGCCGCTGTGTCGGAACGGGTTTCGACTGTGATCGGCGCGGGGCCGATGAGCGCATGCGCGTTGGTGCCGCCATAGCCGAAGCTGTTGACCGCCACCATTGGCCGGACCAGCGGTTCGGCCGCCATCGGCACTCGCAGTCGCAGTTCGTCGAACGGGATCTCGGGATTGAGCTGATCCAGCCGGGCCTGCGGCGCGATCGTCCGATGGTGAATGGTCAACGCGGCCTTGATGACTCCGGCGACCCCTGCCGCCGCCTCGGTGTGACCGATATTGTTCTTGACCGACCCGACCGGCAGCGGCTCGGTCCGGCCGTCGATCGCGCCGTACACCCTGCCGAGGGCCGTCATCTCCGCCGGATCGCCGACCGGTGTCCCGGTGCCGTGCGCCTCGACGTAGCCGATCTCATGCGGTGCGATGCCCGCGCTGGTGTGCACGCGCCGGGCAAGTTCTTCCTGCGCGACGGGATTCGGGACCGGAATGGCCGAGGTGCGGCCGTCCTGATTCACGCCGCTGCCGCGAACCACCGCATAAATGCGGTCACCGTCGCGTACCGCGGCCTCCAGCGGCTTGAGGATTACCACACCCGCACCCTCGCCGCGGCCGTAACCGTCGGCCGAGGCGTCGAACGATTTGCAGCGACCGTCCACGGACAGGAATCGCCCCTTGCACATGGAGATGAAGGTTTCCGGCTGCAGCATGGCATTGGCACCGCCGACGATGGCGGAGCCGCATTCGCCGAGCGCCAGTGATCGGACGGCCTGATGCAATGCCACCAGCGACGACGAGCAGGCGGTGTCGATGGTCATGGTCGGGCCGTGCAGGTCGAGCAGGAAGGCGATGCGCGCCGAGAGCAGGGTGTGTGACGAGCTGGTCGGCGTGTGGCTGTTGATCGCGGAGCGGACCACGTTGCGGCCCACCGCATTGTCGTTCATGAAACCGCCGACGAAGACGCCGATATCGCGCCCCGCGACCCGTCCGGCCATTCCGCTATCGTCGAGCGCCTCCCACGCGACTTCGAGCAGCAACCGCTGCTGCGGGTCCATGATCGAGGCCTCGCGCTGGGAGATGCCGAAGAAGTCGGCGTCGAACTCCCACAGTGACCGGGTCAGGAATCCGCCACTGCGGGTGTACATCCGGCCGGGCGCGTCCGGATCCGGATCGTAGAATTTGTCGAGGCTCCAGCGATCCGGCGGTACCTCGACGATGCCGTCGCCCCTGCGGATCAGGAAATCCCAAAAGGCTCCCGGTCCGTCGATTCCACCCGGAAATCGACAGCCGATGCCGACGATTGCTGCATCGGACATTGCGCAGTCCTCGATTTCTACCCTGAGCATTGAACGGTAGGCAGCATACTTTCGATATTCGATCGGCAGCGCAAAATGGCTGAAACCTGCTGCAACAAGCGCTGATCGGGTCCACATAGTGAAATTACAGTGTTATCGGACGCGCCATCACATCGTTATCGCGAGGGCTGACAGTGTTATAGGTCGAAGCACCTCGCAGCGAACTCGAAAAATAACAATGTCATGGGTTCGAATTACATTGTTATTCGAACCCATGACATTGTTATCCAAGTACGGTGTCGGCCATGAAATCTGGTGAATTCGCCCTCGACCCGGCCGCCGAGCCCATCGCGGACACCGACTGGCTGCACGAGTTCGTCGAGCGCTACATCGCCGGGTGGAACACCGGCGACGGCGACGCGGTAGCGGCCTGCGTCACCGAGGACACCCGCTGGCTGGATCCGTCCGAGGGTGAGCTGATCATCGGCCGCGCCGGGGTAGCGAAGTTCGTGCACGACACCAAGCGGGCATTCCCAGATGTCAACTACACCACCGTGTTCGATCCGGTCGTCACCTCGGACGCGCTGGCGGCGATCGTGCCGTGGCGGATGACGGGCACCCACCTCGGCATGATCGATCCGCCCGGATTCGCAGGCACCAACAAGAAATTCGACCTGTTCGTGGTCGACGTCTGGCAGTTCCGCTCCGGTCACATCTGGCGCAGCAAGGCCACCTGGGATCTGAACGAACTACTGCTGCAACTCGAATTGCTGCCCAAGCGCAACGGTTTCGCCGAGCGAGCCATGGCCCGCGCCCAACGCCTCGCGGTCAAACTCCGTGGCTGATCACATGTGCGGGCCGGTCAGCGCGGCGACCTGCGCGAGGGCACGTGCCACCGACCGCTCGATCGTCGCGCGTTCGGCACCCATGCCGATCAGGATGTTGACGATCGAGGGCAACAGCACCTCCGACACGCCTTGGTCGCCGTACAGGCCGGCCATATCCAACTGGATGAACCCGTACAGCCCGGTCCAGAACTGCGCAGCCGCCGAGCGCTCGTTCGTGCCGTGCAACAGATTCGCCGCCAGCGCCCGCCGGGTCGCGCGCACCACGAAATCGAAGCTCTCCGCGAAGTTCTCGAAGTCGGAATCGCTGCCATCGGCCAGCACATTGCCGCGGTGCACCTTCACCTCGGCCTTCGGCGACTCGGTGGCGAACATCAGCCGGAACAGTTCGGGTTTGCGTACCGCTTCATCCCGAAAGATGAAGCCGAGTACCAGGATTTCGGCGATCGGATCGTCGCTGACCTCGCATTCGCCCAGGCGCGCGACCAATTGCGCGAAACCTTCCGAGCCGACCGCCTGGATCAAACCCGGCATACCGCTGAAGTTGGAATAGATCGCCATGGTCGAGACCCCGCATATCCGCGCCACGCGACGCACGGTCAACGAGGCGAGTCCTTCCGTCGAGATGAGTTGAACTGTGGCCGCTATCAGGCGATCGCGCATCGAGCCGGTTAGTGCGGGCTCCAACGCAGTTGCAGTGTCGATCATTACCTCACCTAGCAGTGCTCGTCCTTGCTATGCCGCCGCGACGCCCAGCTCCTCGGCGGTGATCTCTTCCAATGGCTTGCGGCGGGTTTCGACGATGAACCCGACCGCCGCCACCGCCGCGATCGCGATCGGCGCAGCGCTGATCAGCGCGGTCACGGTGATCGATGGCGTGGCCACGGCGAGCACGACCAGCGCGATGACCAGCACACCGCCCGCCTTGGTCATGGCCGCCGCGACGCCGCTGCCGCGGGACCTGATCCGGGTCGGGTAGACCTCCGCGCCATAGGCGATGATGACCGCGACCACCGAGCTGGAACCCCAGATCGGCACCACGAGAAGGGCATACAGCAGCGTGGTGTTGTCGGCGACGTGGTCACCGAGGATTACGAAGCCGCCGAGGGCGACGGCGAGCAGCGTGCTGAGCATGATCAGCGTCCACTTGGTCGAGCGGTGGTAGCAGTAGGCGACCAGGAAGTTCAGCGGGAAACCGATCAGCGCGGAGTCACGCAGGATCTTGTCGGCGGTGACGCCGGTGAATCCGAGACTGCGCAGATTCGTCGGCAGCCACAGCTGGAAGCCGTAGGTGACCAGTCCGACCCCGAGTCCCAAAAGCGCCAGCACGATGGTCATTCCGGCGAAGGGACGGCGCAGCAGCTGACCGAACCCGCCCGCGAGATCATCCTCGGCCCCGGCTTGTGGCTGCTCGACCTCGACGACCTCGGCGTTGTATGTGCGCAGCACTTCTTCGGCCTCGCGGTGCCTGCCGACGGCCATCAGGAACCGCGGCGATTCCGGAATCCAGCGGACCAGCAGGACCAGCAGGAGTCCGGTGGGCAAGCCGATCAGCCACATACTGCGCCAGCCGTAGGTATCGCCGATCGTCGAGGACAGCCAGCTGGTAATGACGTAGGCACCCGCGATATCGCCGCCGATCAGCACCAGCAGCCAACCGCGGTGGCGCGCCGGGATGGTCTCCGAGAGCAGCGTGAAGGCGATCGGCAGCATCCCGCCCGCGCTCAGGCCCATGATGAAGCACATCGCGACATTCAGCTCGAAGCTCGGCATGGCACCGCAGATCGCGGTTCCCACAAAGAAGATTCCGGCCAGCAGGATCGCCGCCTTGCGGCCGATGCGGTCACCGAGCCAACCCCACAGGAACGACCCCAGCACCGTGCCGGTGATGCCGGACAGCGGCAGCAGCGCCACCGGTAGCGCGTCCAGATGCGGGCTCGCCGGGGTGCGCAGGTGGTATTCGGCGCCGACGCCCGGAACGACGAAAGCCAGGGTCGTCGGCTTCATCACGTCGATGGTGATCGCGGCGGCCATGATCAGCAGCAGCACCACGTGTACGCGATTGATCGGCGCGTCGTCGAGTGCCCGCACGCGCAGCCCGGCCACCGTGTCGTGCACCGCGCGCTGCGGGAACAGACCGTAAGTGGTGACGCCCAAACCGATCACGATCAGGATCATCCCCGTGATCATGGCGCCGTCCATGGGCATGCCCGCCAACCGATAGCCCATGTCGCGGGCCATGAGATACATCGGAAGGTGCAGGCCGGTGCCGAGCACCGTCAAGACCAGACCGAACCAAAAAGCTGCCGTACGCCGACGGTTGACCGGACCCTCCGATCGAGGCGCGATATCGACGGCATTCACATGCATCACCGGACCCTCATCAGCCCCCCACACACCAATTACCGATCGGTATTAGACACGAGTTCCGTGCCGGTGTGGGCTTTTTAATCTGTTCGGTACCAACAATTTCGGGACGCGCCGGACTTATCTATGAGAATGATTACGACCGCAGGCGGCTGGGTAATCTGCTGCGCCGATATCGTATGCCAGTTCCCACTGGTGGGAATATGGTCGAAGTCGTCTATTATTCGACGTTCATGTGCCTGATGGATTCGCCACCTTTTGTCTCATGAAGGCGGCCGAAGCGACTGTCGAGGAGGTTCGCCATGGCGTCGGCGGCACCGGTATAAGCCTCTTCGACCGTGGCCGCGCGGTGGGTTACAGCGACCGGAGGCTGACCGGATATCCGCGCTTCCAGCACGCACTGTTTATCGTCCGGGCCGCCTTTATCGGCGTTCAGATCGGTCAGATGAACTTCCAGTCGGGTGAGCTGCTCACCGAAGCGGTCGAGTGTCGAGGAGAGCGTCGATTCCACGCGCTCGGCCAGCGATGCGCCGCCGTGGATATTGCTGCCGGTGTTGACCTGAATCTGCACGAGCGTCTCCAATCCGATAGGTGTCTGCCCACGGCTACCGACTCACGGAACGCGAACTCAGCAATCCGTCGGCAATGCCGACACTACTCGCACGGATATGCGCTCAGCAGAATCCCAGGTTCAGACCGTCTGTGCCGCGATCGGTGGCGTCGCTTGCTGCGCATCGGGAACGACTGTGCCGCGCAACGAGGTTCCCGCGGTCTCGCGCAGGAACGACCAGGCGAGGAGTCCGATCAGGCTGGCGCCCACCATATACGCGGCCGGGAACAGCGACCAGCCGGTCGATTCGATCGCGGCCTCGTTGACCAGCGGTGCCGTGCCGCCGAACGCGGCGGTGGAGATGTTGTAGCCGAGGGCGAAGCCCGCATAGCGCACATGCGTCGGGAAGATCGCAGGGAAGGTCGAACTGATCGTCGCCAACTGGGGGACGTACAGCAGACCGAGCACGATGAATCCGGTTATAGCCCAACCGGTTCCCTGCCCCATCAGCCAATACATGGGCAGCGCGAGTATCGCGAGTCCGACCAACGAGACCAGCCAGAGCGGCCTGCGGCCCACCCGGTCGGACAACCTACCGAAAAACGGCAGCACGATCATCATCACCAACTGCCCGATCAGCATCATCGCGGTGGTGGTCGATTCGCCGACGCCGATGGTGTTCTGCAGGTAAGTCGGTTGATATGTGAGCAGGGTGTAGTTCACCACGTTCAGGGCGACCACCAGGCCGATCAGCGTCAAGGTCTCGCGGCGGTAAGTGGTCAGCACCTGCCACACGCCGCCCGGCGGGTGCGGTTGATCGGCTACCTCGGTGAACACGGGCGACTCGTTCAGATGCGAGCGCAGATACCAGCCGATCAGGCCGAGCGGCACCGCGAACAGGAACGGGACGCGCCATCCCCAGTCGTGCATCGCATCCGAACCGAAGATGAGCTGACACAGCAGCACGACCGCCGAGCCGCCGACGAAGCCGCCGAGGGTGCCGAATTCCAGGAAGCTGCCGAGGAATCCGCGCTTGCGGTCGTTCGCGCATTCGGCCAGATATGTTGCGGCACCGCCATATTCGCCGCCGGTCGAGAAGCCTTGCACGACGCGTAGCGCGATGAGCAGAACCGGTGCGAACCAACCGATCTGGGCATGGGTCGGGATCAGGCCGATGCATCCGGTAGCAGCTGCCATCAACAGAATTGTGGTGGCCAGCACCACTTTTCGGCCGAGTCGGTCGCCGAGCGGTCCCCAGACCATGCCGCCGAGCGGGCGCAGCAGGAAGGAGATGGCGAAGCCGAGCATGGTGCCGAGGGTGCCGAGTTCACCCGGGAAGAATGCGTCGGTGAGATAGGTGGCGGTCGCCGCGTAGACGCCGTAGTCGAACCATTCGGTGGCATTGCCCATCGCGGAGGCGGCGACCGATCGGCGTAGCGTTTTCTTCTCCGATTCGCGATCCGTCACCTGCGCCTCCTCACCAGCCCAGGTCACGGGCCTCGATTCGTTCGACCGGCCCGATCCGGTTTTTCCGAGTGCAGGCACGGAATTAACTGGTACCCAGGTTCCAAACCGGGCAAACAAGCGGCGGGTCCGCCGAGCCGGTGACGGGACCGCCGCCACCTGCGGGATCTCAGGCAAATGTGAGCATGGTCACACTTGCGCTTTCGAGCTACGAATGCTGTTCATTATCGGCCGTCGCTGGAGGCGCGATCGCCGCCCGAACGAGGCCATGACTGACGCCGTGAACGCAGCCACGGGACAGGTCGGTCACGCTGGTGTCCGCCGCATCCGCGGGCGGCGCAATGCCGACAACCGCCGCACTGGCCGTCGTCAATGCCGGTGTCGAGGCCATTGTGCCCGCGCTCGCGGGTCGAACTCGCATCCGTGCGCGTGAACGCCGTATCCCCTGGTGTGATCGACACCGAATGGTGGAACTTCCTCCCCGAGGACGCCCGCGACGAGGTGTTCGCCGGAATCGCGGCGCAGACCCCGGTCGGCCGAATCGGCACCGCCGACGATATCGCCAAGGCCATCGAATTCCGCACCGACAACACCTTCACCACCGGCGTGGTGGTACGCGTGGACGGCGGCGCTCGCCTCGGCTCCCCCAAATAACCCACCTCGCCCGGCTTTTGTCACAAGCGGTGACGAAAAGCCGGGTGTGGTGAATCAGTAAGCGATGAACAGAATTTCGTCCCGGGAATAGTTGTGCCCCGGGTGGTTCTCGGCCAGATGTGCCTTGGTCTTCTCTACCAGGTCGTCCTCATCCGTCCCGACGATCAGTTCGCCGCAGGGGCAGTTCAGATTTCGCTTCATCGACGCTCCTTCCTTCTCCCCGTCAGTCTAGGCACGCGCCCCGCCCAGGCCGGTGCATACCCCCATTCGGGTCCCACGCCCGATTCCGCCATCGCATTCGATACGGCAGGGCCGGGATTTCAGGCGGGCGAACACGCGACGCCGGGCAGGGTAGAACTGGTTGGCTTCCGCGTGCTCCGGGCCGGCATTCCGAACTCGGCATCGCGCTCGAAAGAGCGCAGAATGGGAGCAGGAGGTCATGATGCAACTGCTAAAGGGCCTGCTCGGCGTGGTGTTGGGGCTCGTGACGGCCGTGCTCGGCACGGTCGTCGGGATCCTCGCAGCCGTGGTCTGGCTCGTCGGTGCGGTGCTATGCGTGACGCTGATCCTCATTCCGCTTGGGCTCCCTGTCATGCGGCTCGGCCGCCGCCTGTTCACGCTCGCCGGTCAGCTGATGCACACTCCCTGAAGATCGTCCTGGGCCAAGACCGTCCTGGGCTCTTCGACGTCGGCTCGACATGGGAGGCCGAGGTCGCCGAGAATCTGGCCGCGCAACGCGCGGCCGCGCCGCCGACCAGCCGCGGTCAACGCCGACCACGGCACAGCACCCGCAATCCCCGCAGCGACATTCTCCGATTCACCATGCCGCAAACACCACACCCGCACCCGATCAGCCATCGCCGACTGGGGCCGCGGCGGCGGTGACAAAGCGCCGAAGAAGGATGCGTAGCGCCGGACTGAGTGCGGCGCTACGCGTGCTCAGTTTCCTTGATCCGGCTGGGGATACGAACCGGGTGCGCTGCCGTCACCGCGGCTGAACACGGGGCGGAAATCGGCACCGCCCGTGTCGGTTTGGACGGACTGTTCGGTTATCAGGGCGTCGTGACTGAACAGCCCGGGCGATCGCCCATCTTCCGTACTCATCTCACGAGCCTCCCTCTGATCGGCGACGTATGGCGAATCCTGGCTTGCCGCTCAGCGGTCCGCCCGAATCAACCGTACCTTTACAACGGAGTGACGTATGCGCCGGAGATGCCACCGTCCACCAGGAACTGCGATGCGGTGATGAACGAGGAGTCGTCACTGGCCAGAAATGCGACGGCCGCGGCGATTTCCTCCGGCTCGGCGAAGCGTCCGACAGGGATGTGCACCAGGCGCCGCGCAGCGCGCTCGGGGTCCTTCGCGAACAGCTCCTGCAGCAGCGGCGTGTTCACCGGTCCGGGACACAGCGCGTTGACCCGAATGCCGTTGCGCGCGAACTGCACTCCGAGTTCGCGGCTCATCGCGAGCACACCGCCCTTGGATGCGGTGTAGGAGATCTGCGAGGTCGCCGCACCCATGACCGCGACGAACGACGCGGTATTGATCACCGAGCCCTTACCCCGGTCCAGCATGTGGTTGATGGCGTATTTGCTGCACAGATACACCGAGGTCAGATTGACCTCCTGCACCCGACGCCAGGCGTCGATGCCGGTGGTCAGAATCGAATCGTCTTCCGGCGGTGAGATTCCGGCGTTGTTGAAGGCGATATCGAGTCCGCCGTAGGTGTCGACGGCGGTCTGGAACATGGCCTCGACCTGGGCCTCGTCGGTGACGTCCACCTTCACGAACACCCCGCCCACTTCGCCGGCCGCGGCCTCTCCCGCGGCGGCATCGATATCGGCGACGACGACCTTGGCGCCCTCCGCCGCGAACCGGCGAACGGTGGCCAGGCCGATGCCACTCCCGCCGCCGGTGACGACGGCGACTCGATCCTGTAAGCGCTGCAACACATCTCCTTAACTAGGTGGCGATGAAGACGTTCTTGGTCTCGGTAAAGGCAAGTGCCGCATCCGGTCCGAGTTCGCGACCGAGCCCGGACTGTTTGAATCCGCCGAACGGCGTCCAATACCGCACCGAGGAATGCGAATTCACCGACAGATTCCCGGCTTCCACACCGCGAGACACCCGCAGCGCGCGGCCCACATCATTGGTCCAGATGGAGCCGGACAGACCGTATTCGGTGTCATTGGCAATGCGAACGGCATCGGCCTCGTCCTCGAACGGAACCACCGCGACCACCGGCCCGAACACCTCCTCGGTGAGCACCCGATCCGACGGTGCGTCCGGCAGCACAACCGTTGGCGGATACCAGAATCCGGGGCCGTCGGGCTGGGTGCCGGTGAATGCCACCTTGGTCGACGGCTCGACGAACGAGGCCACCCGGGCACGATGCGCGGCCGAAATCAGCGGCCCCATTTCGGTGGACTCCGCCGCGGGATCACCCACCCGGACCCCACGCACCGCCGGTTCCAGCAATTCCAGGAACCGGTCGAATACACTGCGCTGCACCAGAATTCGTGACCGCGCACAGCAATCCTGCCCGGCGTTGTCGAAAACACCGTAGGGTGCGGTCGCCGCCGCGCGCTCCAGATCGGCGTCGGCGAAAACGATATTCGCGCTCTTACCGCCCAACTCGAGTGTGACCCGCTTCACCTGGCGCGCGCATCCGGCCATGATCTCCTTGCCCACCTCGGTGGACCCGGTGAAGACCACCTTCCGCACGGCGGGATGAGTCACGAACCGCTGTCCCACCACCGAACCCTTGCCGGGCAGTACCTGGAAAACCCCTTCCGGCACACCGGCTTCGAGCGCGAGCTCACCCAATCTGATCGCGGTGAGCGGCGTGAGCTCGGCGGGCTTGAGCACCACCGTGTTCCCGGCGGCCAATGCGGGCCCGAATCCCCATGCCGCGATCGGCATCGGGAAGTTCCACGGCACGATCACCCCGACCACGCCGAGCGGTTCATGAAAGGTGATGTCGACCCCGCCCGCAACCGGAATCTGACTGCCAAGCAGACGTTCCGGAATCCCGGCGGCGAAATGCAGCACATCGCGGACATTGCCCGCCTCCCAGCGCGCATTGCCGATGGTGTGCCCGGCATTGGCGACCTCGAGCTGGGCCAGCTGCTCGAGATTCGCGTCGACGGCGTCGGCGAATCGACGCAGCAACCGAGCCCGGTCCCCCGGCGCGATCGCGCGCCAATCGGCCCCGGCCCGCTGCGCCCTGTCGATGGCCGCATCGGTCTCGACCGCGCTCACCAGTTCGAGTGTCGTGACGACCTGCTCGGTCGCCGGGTTGACCACCTGCGTTGTCGTCACGAATTCCGTTCCTTTCGATAGATGACCGCCGCCTGGACCAGTGCTCGCATCAATCGCGTATCGGTCGCATCCGCCTCCGGATGCCACTGCACACCCACCAGGAACGGACCGTCCGGCGCCTCCGCCGCTTCGATCGTGCCGTCCGACGCGTGTGCGGTCGCGACCAGGCCATCGGCCAGGATGGCGACGGCCTGGTGATGGTGGCAATTCACCTTCACCTCCGGTCCGGTGATCGTGGCGACCAGGCTGTCCGGCACTGTCGTGACCCGGTTCGGGTGGAAGCCGCCCGGCGTGCCGGAGTGGTCGTCGTGGCCGAGCAGATCCGGCAGATGCTGGATCAGGGTGCCGCCGAACGCGACATTGACCAGTTGCAGGCCGCGACAGATCGCGAGGATCGGCAAACCGGCAGCGCGCGCCAAGGCCAACAGCTCGAACTCGGAATCGTCACGGTCGGCTCGGAGTGGGCCGAGGGCCGGATCCGGCGGCGCGCCGTAGCGCGCCGGATCGATATCGGCGCCGCCGGTCAGCACCAACCCGTCGAGCCGATCAACCAGCTCCGCGCGGGCCACTCCGGCGGGCGGCAGCAGCACCGGTATGCCGCCCGCGCGCTCCACCAACTGCACGTAGTCGTGCGGCAGCATCGCACTCGGCACATCCCAGGCGCCGAATCGGGCCTGTTCCAGGTAGGTCGGCAGGCCGATGACCGGACGGATCTGCTCAGAGCCGCTCGAAACCACGGATTCGCTCCCAATCGGTGACGGCGGCGTCGAAGGCGTCCAGCTCGACCTGTGCCGCATTCCGATAATGGTCCACCACGTCGTCGCCGAACGCTGTCCGTGCCACCTTGCTCTCGCCGAACAATTGCGCCGCTTCCCGCAGCGTACGCGGCACCCGCGGGCGCTGGGACCGGTAGGCATTGCCGTGGAACTCCGGCTCGAGCGGGAGCGCGTGCTCGATACCGTGCAATCCGGCGGCAATGGTCGCGGCGACGGCCAGATACGGATTCACATCGCCGCCCGGGATCCGGTTCTCCATCCGCAGGGACAGATCCTCGCCCACCACGCGCAGCGAACAGGTCCGGTTGTCACGTCCCCAGGCCAGTGCGGTCGGGGCGAAACTCCCTGACACGAATCGTTTGTAGGAGTTGATATTCGGTGCGAGCAGATAGGTGAACTCGCGCAGGCAATCCAGTTGCCCGGCCAGGAAATGCCGCATGAGTGCGGAGGTGCCGTGCGGGCCGTCACCCGCGAATACCGCCGCACCCGATTCGGCGCGCAGACTTATGTGAATATGGCACGAATTGCCTTCGCGCTCATTGTATTTCGCCATGAAACTGAGACTGCGCCCCTCCTGGGCGGCGATCTCCTTGGCGCCGTTCTTGTAGATGCTGTGGTTGTCGCAGGTGACCAGCGCCTCGTCATAGCGGAATGCGATTTCGTGCTGACCCGGATTGCATTCACCCTTGGCCGATTCGACATACAGCCCCGCACCGGCCATTTCATTGCGAATGCGACGCAGCAGTGGCTCGATGCGTGCGGTCCCCAGCATCGAATAGTCGACGTTGTACTGATTGGCGGGCCGCAGATCGCGATAGCCGGAATTCCACGCGTCCTCGTAGCTGTCGTCGAAGACCAGGAACTCGAGTTCGGTCCCGACGTAGGCGTACAGCCCCCGTTCGGCGAGCCGTGCCAATTGCGCGCGCAATATCTGCCGCGGCGAAACCGTGACCGGCTGACGGGCCGGTTCCACGTGCTCGACATCACACAGCACCAGCGCGGTTCCCGGCTGCCACGGCACCAGCCGCAGGGTGCTCAGATCCGGCCGCAGGACGAAGTCGCCGTAGCCGGTTTCCCAGGAAGAGATCGCGTATCCGTCGACTGTCGCCATATCGACATCCACCGCGAGCAGATAATTGCAGGCCTCGGTCGCGTGCCCGATCACCTCGTCCAGGAAAAACCTTGCCGCACAACGCTTTCCCTGTAGACGGCCCTGCATGTCGGTCATTGCCACCAGCACCGTGTCGATCTCGCCCGCCTCGACGAGCGCCTGCAACTGCACCAACTCCAGCATCCCGGTACGCATCGAAAACCCCTCTCGGCAGCAACCTTGCCAACGCTAGAGCAAACGGGACGAACGCGTGACCCGACACACGAAACCAATTGCGTCGGCCTTATCCAGCTCAGTGTCCGTATCGGAGATCCAGCCGATCCCAACCCGGCTCAGTGAGCCGTCCGCAGCTTGGTAGATCGGGTCGCTATCCGTCGGGCGAGCGCGAGCTTGCGTTGAGTGTCTTCGTGGAAGGCAGCGAGAAGCGCCCGCACAGACGGAGCGATTTCCTGTGAACGAGAAGGAGCGAAATCGAACAACATTCCTACGCCCCCAACGGATTCGGGTGATCAATTGTACTGAGCAGCGCAACCCAGTAGTCATCACGCACGACATTCCACAGGTCTTCGTGCTGCGGAAGCATTTCCCGAGCGTCGGCCAAATCCGGATACTCGTCGAACATGATCGTTCCCGGCTGCGCTCCGTAAAGCGGTGTCTTCGATGGCACGCGGTAAGCCGTGAAATGCTCAGCAGGAAACTGCACGCGCAGGACACGCGGCATACGGCCTGCCAACTGCCACACAGCGATCTTGCGACCGTCCTTGGTTTGCGTGGTCCGCAACGCATCCCGGCTCACCATGCCGGCCTGCTGGACGATGCTTCGGAATCGGTCTGGCAGCTCCATTTATTGACCGCCACGACAAACAGCTCGATCAATTCGGCATGAGGAGGTTGCCACCACCCTTGGAACTCGGGCCGGGGCGGGCCAACGGACGGGTCTCGTTGCGGCAGAGCACAATCAGGCTGTGGCTGTCGACTGTTCAACACAGGTGTCTCCTCGGCTCGGCCGCATCCTTGGTAGGCACCCCGCGACCGGTTGACGTCACATGTCACGGGGGCCGGATCTAACGTTATGGACAAGCCAGAGACACCTGAACTTCGCGAAGGACGTTTCGCCGGACACTTCAAAGCACCTAAATGTCCCGGTATCGTTTCGGTATGAGCCACCGCCTCCAATCGGCGATGTTGCGAGCACAGATCGACTCCGCCGCACTCGCGAAGACGGTCCAGGTAGATGTGAAGACCGTGAACCGATGGCTAGCGGGTCGAGTGCCACACAAACGAACTCGCGCTGCTGTGGCCAGTGCACTCGGCGAATCGGAGTCGAGTCTTTGGCCTGCTACACGTCCGGACATCAGCGCGGGAGCCCCCGCGACAGCCGAAGTCATCGGCGCATACGCACACCGGGCCGACGTGCCCAACGAGGTTTGGACATCGTTGCTGCAGAGCGCTACTCAGCGAATAGACATCATCGGGTACGCCTACCCATTCGTCCTCGAACTGTTGCCCGATGCCGCTGATCTGATTGCGGACAAGTGCCGCAACGGCGCGAACGTCCGCCTCGCCTTCGCGGACCCGCAGTCCGCACACGTAGCCGAGCGTGACGCGCTCGAACAGATGCAAGGGACATTGCCCGGACGGATACGCAACGCGCTGAGCATGATCGGCACCCTTGCCGAGACTCCCGGGTGCCATATCGGGCTACACACCACGCACCTGTACAACTCGGTGTTCAGGTTCGATGACCTGATGTTGGTGACGCCGTACCTGGTTCGAGCGAGAGGCTATCAGCACCCCGCGCTCTACCTCCGAAAGCTCTCCCCTTACGGGCTGTTCGCATCGTTCGAAGACCAATTCGAACAGATCTGGGGAACCGTAACCCCATACCTGCAAGAGGTGAATTCCGATGGGCTCACGGCGTGACTACTACCGAGACCCTGACCCACCTGAGGCGAACAGCCTGGTGCCAGGCGGATCCGCACTAGTAGTGGATGACCACGGCGCGATACTCATGCAGCGCCGCAGCGACTCCGGTAACTGGTCACTGCCGGGCGGCATCATGGAAATAGGCGAAACGCTGGAACAATGCGTCATCCGCGAGACCAAAGAAGAAACCGGACTTGATATCGATGTAACCGGGCTACTCGGTATCTACACAGATCCCGAGCACATTATCGAATACGCAGACGGCGAGATACGCCAAGAGTTCAACATCACGTTTTACGGCCGCGTTACCGGCGGCCGGATCACGGTCAGCAACGAATCCACCGAGGTTCGGTTTCTGAGCCTGGACGAGCTGGCCGAGTTACCAGTACACGCGACGGTGCGATTACGGCTACGACACCATGCAGAGCAACGGACAGAGCCGTATCTAGGCTAAGCCCTGGCGGGGGCTATTTTGTTTCTGAACCCTGTTTCTCGGCCTGAGTACTTCAGTGCCTGACATCGGCATTGCGAGCCGTCGATACCTATGTCGAAATATCGCAAGAGCCCCGGTCCAGCATGTGGTTGATGGCGTATTTGCTGCACAGATACACCGAGGTCAGATTGACCTCCTGCACCCGACGCCAGGCGTCGATGCCGGTGGTCAGAATCGAATCGTCTTCCGGCGGTGAGATTCCGGCGTTGTTGAAGGCGATATCGAGTTCGGTGTGGCCGGATTTGTTCGTAGTGCGCAAGTACGGGATCGCCGTCGTCTCCATTACGCCGTTGGCGCTGCTGATCGGTGGCGCGCTGGGTGGACCGATCCTGGTTCCCTCCGCGATCGGCTGATCGAGACGCTGGTCGCGGTTGCCGCGATGGGTGATAGTGCATGGCCTCGGCATGCGGAGATCGGTCGAATCGGGTACGACCTGCTCGCGCAATGTTGGCTGACGCCACCTGAGCAACGGCTCGCAGATCCGGACGACCTGGCCCGGCAGATCGCCCGAATAACGGGACCGGCTACCCCAGCCGAGTCCTGAACGGCCAACATACCTCATCGAAGGCGTGCGCTACACGACCCGTTGCGGACCGATCGGCCGCCTAATTGCATTACGTGAGAAGGGGTTTCGTTCGCAGTTGCCGAATTAACACTTGGACGGCTGAGGTTCTGGTGCTGGGGTTCCCGGATCGCTCCGCCCGAACCGGCTCGAACGAAACGATCTACCCCTATCCACCCCTATCGACACTCATGCGCGACGGCTACAACTAGGGCGCAGCATTATTGGGCCGAATTCTGCACGCGCATGCTGATCTGCGCGATCAATCGATCGCACGCTGCCACCAGGCCTTCCGCACACACCTGGCAACTCGCCGACGGAACCCGGAGAGCGGATTTCGGCCATGCGAAAGATGGCAAGGTGATCGAACATGAAGACGATCCTGATTACGGGGGCCACCTCGGGCATCGGTCTCGAAGCCGCACAACAACTCGCCGCGGGGGGCGATCGGCTGGTGTTGGTCGGCCGGAATCCGCGGAAGCTCGCCGACAGTGCGGAATTGGTGCTGGCCGCGGGGGCAGGCGCGGTCGATACGCTGGAATGCGATATCGCATCACAGTCGTCGGTGCGCCAACTCGCCAAGGCGGTCGAAGCCGGCTACGACCGCATCGATGTACTTGCCAACAATGCGGGCGGCTATCACCAGACGCGCACCGAAACCGAGGACGGTATCGAGGCGACCTTCGCGACCAACCATCTCGGCGGATTTCTGCTCACCGAACTGCTGATCGATGTACTGGTGCAGAGCGCCCCCGCGCGCATTCTGTTCACCTCTTCGGTGATGCACTACGGCGCGACCCTCGATTTCGACGATCTCGGGTTCCGTGAAGGGTATTCGGGCGAAAAGGCGTACAGCCGGTCCAAATTGGCCAATGTGCTCTATGCCCGCGCGCTGGCCGATCGGCTGGCGGGCACCGGTGTGACGGTCAATGCCTTCCATCCCGGCGCGGTCTCGACCGGCATCTGGAATTCGCTGCCATGGTTCGGGCAACCGATCGTCGCGCTGAGCAAACGCCTGTTCTTCATCACCGCGGCCGAGGGCGCCGCCGCGCTCACCTTCCTCGCGACGGATCCGAGCGTCGCCGAGGTGACCGGTGCCTATTTCCGCAAGACCCGCGAGCGCGAACCGTCGCGGTTGGCCCGCGACGATGCGCGGGCCCGCCAATTGTGCGAGGTGAGCGCAAGTTTGGTCGGGCTGCCCGAATAGGGCGTCCACAACGACAGCGCCGTCGAAACTCCTGGCAACAGGGAAGAAATGCGACACAGAAAGCAGGGGTAATGCTGCGCACACGTTTCGAGTCCATCGGCTCGTACACACCATCCACCGTCCGTTCCACCGAGGAGATCATCGCCGGACTGGCGGTGCCGAGATCCCTTGACCTGGAACGGATTACCGGCATCAAGAATCGGCGCGTCTACGACTCCAGCGACGAGGGCTACGAATCCTCCTTCGATCTGGCCCTGCGCGCCATCGAGGACTGCCTGGCGCACTCCGATTACGCCCCCGACGACATCGACGTGGTCATCTCCGCCTCCATCACCCGCACTCGCGGGAAGGAAATCTTCTGCTATGCACCGTCTTTCGCGGTCATGCTCGGCAAGGAGATCGGCACGACGACGGCCCGCCATTTCGATGTCTCGAATGCCTGTGCGGGCATGATGACCGGGGTGCTGGTACTGGATCGCATGATCAAGGCCGGTGTGGTCCGCAATGGGCTGGTGGTCAGCGGCGAACAGATCACGCCGATCGCGGAGACCGCGGCGCGTGAGATCAGCAAGCCCTACGACCCGCAGTTCGCGGCGCTGACCGTCGGCGATGCGGCGGTCGCGGTAATGCTCGACGATCGCGGTGACGACGACGACGAAATCCACTACGTCGAACTGATGACCTCCGCCGACGGCGCCGAACACTGCATCGGGATGCCGAGCGACCAGGGCCCCGGAATCGCGCTGTACACCGACAACCGCGCGATGCAGAACGAGGGCCGCTATCTGCAGGCCATCAACCGCATGTCCAGCTTCCTCGAGGAGACCGGGCGCACCTGGGAGAGCGAGAAGTTCGACTACTGGATCCACCACCAGTTCAGCGCGCCCGCCATCGAGTACATCTCGCACCTCACCGAGCAGTACTTCGGCACCCCGATGCCCCAAGCCCTGAATGTGCTGCACGACTTCGGCAATACGGCGTCGACCTCGCATTTCGTGGTCCTGCACGAACACCTCGCGCAGCAGAGGATCCCCAAGGGTTCCAAGGTGCTCATGATTCCGGAGGCATCCGGCATCGTCTCCGGACACCTCGCAGCCACCATCTCCCGTCTGGAGGCCTGAGCCATGCCGACTACCATCCTCGCGGCCGCCATCAATGCCGATCTGGATACCGGCAGTTATTTCGACCTGGCGACGCGGGCGGCCACCTCCTGCCTCGAGCAGGCGGGCATTGCCCCGGAGCAGGTCGGAATGCTGATCAATGCCGGAGTCTTCCGCGATCAGAATATCTCCGAACCCGCGGTATCGGCGCTGATCCAGAAGCGGGTCGGCATCGGCCTCGAATACGCCCCCGGCCGGGTGCCCGCCTTCTCCTTCGATTTGATGAACGGCGGGACCGGACTACTACACGCGATCGCGACCGCCGAATGCTTCCTGGTCAGCGGCGATGTGTCGTATGCGCTGCTGGTCGCAGGTGATACACATCCCTCGACCGAGCGTCATGTCGACGGCTTCCCCTACAGCACCAGCGCGGCCGCGATCCTGCTCGGAACATCCGGCACCGCAGGCGGATTCGGTGGGCTGCACGCCACCGATACCGCCGGGCCCGCCGATCCGACCGCATGGGTCGCGATGGGCGAGGCCGGCGCGAACGGTCGCTCGGCCATGAGCACCCGCGCCGGTGCCGAGGATCTGGTCGAATTGGCCGCGGTCGCCGTGCGCGACTGCCTGACCGCCGAAGGACTGGATGTCGCCGATTTCGCCGAGGGTCGCGCCGTGCTGCTCGCACCCACTTGGACCCTCACCTTCCGTGCTCGCTTGGCGGCGGCGCTCGGATTCACAGCGGAATCGGTGGTCGGCGTCGACCCCTCGGTGGACAATCCGTACTCCGCGGCCCCGGTGCACGCGTACGTGAGCGCGCGCGACAGCGGCGCTCTCGACGCGGCACGCACGGTGCTGTTCCTGGCCGCCGACGACACCTCGGCCGCCTGTCTGGCCTACCACCCGCACGCATTCGCGCACGCCGGGAGTCAATGACACGAAAGGCATTGAAAAACCTCATATTACGTAGGTGTCATCAGTTGTCGTGACAGGATCGGCCGGGCGAATTAACCTGTGTTCACCGGCTGGATCATCGGGCGCGTGGACGCGTCCTTCCCGCTGCGACGATGCCGCATCCTCAGTGCACCCGAGCTACTCGTTTCGATGGTGCTCTCCCTCAGTCGGGCTCACCACCTCGACGAAGGGCTCCGAGCATGTGTCAGCCTGTCTCGCCACACAGCGACAACCCAGCACATCGCGACCGGTGGGCCGACTTCGCCAAATCCCGGGTCGGTCAGGCCATGGCCGTGCTCGGCACCGCGAGCACGGTCGGCTTGGTCGCCGAGTTGCTGGAGGTGGACGAGACCGCGGTGCGGGCGGTCGTCCGACAACTCGCCGAAACCGCGCGTTTCGAACATCCGGAGGTCGGTGAGCGGATCCTGCGCAACACCCCCGACCAGGTCCGGCAGAAGTTGCACGGCCGGGCCGCGGAACTGCTGCATGTCAGGGGTTTTCCGGCGAGCACCGTCGCCGACCACCTGGTCGACGCCGGTGCCGCCGGCTACCCGTGGGCCGTCGATGTACTGCGTACCGCCGCCGAGGACGCGATAACCAATGACCAGATCGAACCGGCGGTCGATCGGCTGGAGTTGGCCTATCGCGCCACCCGGGACGCGGGCGAGCGGGCCACCATCGCGATCCGGCTCGTCTGCCTGGAATGGCGGATCAACCCATCGACCCGCTCGCGCCAGTTCACGCGGTTGAAGGCGACGCTGCGCGCGGGTCGGGTACCGTACCCCGAATTGCCCTCCGCCATCATGTATCTGCTGTGGCACGGGCAGGTACAGCAGGCCGATCACGCACTCGGCCAATTGAACCGCGGCGAACCGGGCGAAGCGACACCGGAGATCGACTTCCTGCGCGCCTGGCTGCGGTACTCCTATCCCCCGCACGTCCAACGTCATCCCCGACTGTTCGTGGCTCCGGCCCGGCCGCCCAAGGTGCGCACCGACCAGCATTCACCGCATCGTCACGGCGCAGATCTGCTCACCGGCCTGTTCACCCATCCGCTCGACGAGATCGCCACGCTCGCACAGCGTTTGCTCACCAGTCACCGCCTCACCTCGACCACGATCGAAACCCTGGTCGCGGCTGTGCATTGCCTCATCTACAGCAACAGGCTCGATACCGCGGCGGCCTGGTGCGAATCGCTACTGGCCGAAGCCGATGCCCGCCGCGCCCCGACCTGGCAATCGATCTTCGCCGGGTTGCGCGCGGAAACCATGTTGCGCAAGGGCAACATTCGCGATGCGATCAGCGATGCGGCGCTGGCCCTTAATTACGTACCCGCCGAACACCTCGGCCTCTGGATCGGCACGCCGATCGCCACAATGGTGCACGCGTTGACCATCGCCGGTCGGCATGGCGAGGCCACGGCCCAACTCGAAAGGCCCGTGCCCCGAACGATTTTCGAATCGCGCTTCGGCCTGCCGTATCTGCAGGCGCAGGGCCACCATCACCTCGCGGTGGGCCGCGCCGACGAGGCATTGCGCAGTTTCCGCCGCTGCGGCCATCTCATGGACCGGTGGAATATGGACTTCCCCTGGCTGGTGCCGTGGCGCAATGACATTGCCGCCGCCCACCTCGCACTCGGCGAGCACCGGCAGGCACAGGAATTCGCGACCAGACATCTCGAGCTGCTCGGCACCGCCGACCGGCACCGCTCCGGCGGCGTCGCACTCCGATTGCTCGCCACCACCAGCGATCGCTATCAAGCCTTCCGGTTGCTGCGTGAGTCGGCCGCCATCGCCCGCACCGGTGGTGATGATGTCGAATTGGCCACGGCTCTAGCCGAACTCGGCAAGGCACACCGTAGCGTCGGCGATCACGAGCGATCTCGCACACTGATCCGCGATGCGGCGCGTATCGCCGAAACCTGCGGCGCCGGGGTGCTGCTGCGCGATCTACTCGACGGCAAACCCCACACCGCGACGCAGCCGACCCAACCCATGCCCGAACTGCGCCGGATTCCGGGCGGGCTCGCGACGCTGAGCCCCGCCGAACGCCGGGTGGCGGAGCTGGCGGCCCGCGGCAAGGCCAATCGCGAGATCGCCGACAAACTCGCCATCACCACCAGCACTGTCGAACAACATCTCACCCGCGTCTACCGCAAACTCGGGGTGGCCCGGCGCGGCGAGCTGTCCTTCGTCCTACCGATCGGCCCGGCTGACACCGCGGTCTCGGCCACCGGGTAGCCGCCCACGATGCTGCCACCAGGGCACATCGGTCCCGCCCGTACTCCGCCTTCGCGACGATCACCGCTGCGACCAGACCGGCGGCCGGCCCGCGGTCGCGACCGACGCACCCATCACCATTTCGTGCGAAATGGGAGCACATAATCCGGACTGTCACCCGCGATATCGAATTCCCCGCGCAATAGGGACGCGGTCAGCAAATCGAATTCGTGCGGCGCGACAATGCGGTCCGGCGTTCCGAATCGAGCCGCGAGCGTGTGCACGGCATCGGGCGCGTTCGCCATATCTTCGAGCAATTCGACGGCGGCGCCGCATGCCGCGGAATTCCGTCGATCAGATCAAGATCCCCTGAAAGCGAGCCCTTCGCACCGTGGTCCGGCCCGGTCGGCGCGGTTACCGATCTATCGGCAATCCACGGGCTACATTCGATCTCACTCATCCGAGTTCTGGACAATTCCGCTGGACGAAGGAAGTGAGTGGGTCGCCGTGGTAATGAGAGAAGGATTACCGACCAGTAGGGAACCATTGGTCGAACTGGATGTCTTTCCGCCGGAGCAACACCGCCGCTGGACCGTTCTGCTGCGACTGCTGTTGGCCATACCTCAGCTGATCGTGCTCTGGTTCCTGAGCATCGCCGCTTTCGTGGTGATCGTCTGCGGCTGGTTCGGTGCGCTGGTGCTCGGCCGATTGCCCGACTGGTGCGGTGAGTTCCTGCGCGGGTATTACGGATACACCGTGCGAGTGCACGGCTACGCCATGTTGCTGGTCGACGACTACCCACCGTTCGCCTGGACCGCGCCGGACTATCCGATCCGCCTGCTGTTCCCCGCGCCCACACCGTTGAACCGCCTCGCCGTGCTGTTCCGGCTCATCTTGGCCTTCCCGATCCTGGTGCTGTCGAGCTGGTTCACCACCGGATGGGGGATCATTTCGTTCATTCTGTGGCTGATCATCCTGATCACCGGACGGATGCCGGGTGCGATCTTCGAGGCCACTTCGGCGGTGCTGCGCATCGAAATGCGGGTGTCCGCCTACGCGTACCTGCTGACCCCGACGTATCTAAAGGGTGTTTTCGGCGATGAGCAGGCAGCCCCATCCGGTCCGACATATACAGGCAATTCGATGACGGGTGGTGCTCGGGTGAAAGGTGGGCCCGAACCCGCTCCGTCGCCGACCCGCCCGCTGGTGCTCTCCAGCGGCGGCCGGACGCTGCTGATCGTCATGCTCATCGTCGGCATTCTCGGCAGCTTCGCCCAAACCTCCGTCGGCTGGGGCAATGACGACGATGACATGGACGCGATCTCCAGTTCACAGCTCGCCAGGCGGGTCGCCATCGATTTCACCGACCAGACCGGGCACACCCCGCAGGACGTACGTTGCCCCAACTCCCTCGACGCCGATATCGGCGCGACGGAGGTCTGCACGGTCACCGATGACGGCGTCGAATTCCGGGTTCTGGCCGCTGTCGACGCGATCACCGACGGGGCGGCGCACTTCCGCACCGTCATCGAGCACTGAAATGCTAACTCTGCCTGCGGGCCCGGGCCCGGCGCTTGCCCTCGTGCATCGCTTGGACCCGAGCCACCGGGATGGTGTGGCCCTCCTCGATGAGATCGGCAGGCAAGGCTTGTGGTGCGGGCATTTCCTGCGCCCACGGATCCCGATCGCCCAGTTGCTTCGGTGCGGTGCGCACAGTGAAGTCGCCCGGACTGATATCTGCGAGCTGAGCCCATTCGATCGGGAAGGACACCGGCACATCCGGACGCACGCGCGGGCTGTAGGCCGCGACGACGGTCGCACCGCCCGCCCGCGTCGAATCCAGGAAGACCTTGCCCGCGCGGTCCTCGCGGATGAATGCGGTGGTGGCCAGATCCGGATCGATGCGTTCAGCCCTGGCCGCGATCGCCCGGGTGGCGGCGGCGACATCCTCGATCGGAATGCGCGCCTGGATCGGTACGAAGACGTGCACACCTTTTGCGCCGCTGGTCTTCACCGCTCCCGCGAGTCCGTCATCGGCGAGCGCCTGCCTGATCAGTTCGGCGGCAAGCACGACCTGCTGGAAGGGACCGCCCTCGGGTGGATCGAGATCCAGGATCAGGTGGGTCGGGCCCGCGCTGTGATCGGCCAGCAGCAGGGTCGGATGATATTCGACCGCGCGCTGATTGCCGAACCACAGTAATGTGGGCACGTCATCGCAGAGGGCGTAGGTCACTTCGCGTTTGGAAGTCTCGGCCCATACCGTCACCCGACGCACCCAGTCCGGGGTGTACTTCGGCAAATTCTTCTGCATGAACGGTTCCTGGCCAGGCCGGATGCGCACCACCGAGAGCGGACGATCGCGCAGTTGTCCGACCAGTCGATCACCGACGAATTCGAGATAGTCGATCAGATCGCGCTTCGTCGCGTCGGCACCGTCGAACAGCGGTGCGTCGAGATTGGTCAGCTTTACACCCGCACGGACCTCGTCGCCGGTCATCGGCCAACCATGCACCGCCGAACCCCGCATGGTCAACCTCGTCGAACTCGGCGAGCCGGGCAACGAATTTGCGGGCGTGCTGCGGGCCGACAATTCGACACCGTACTTCGTGGCCGCACTCCGTTTCGCCGACATCAGGATTCGGCGGCGCGGTGGTAGCCGAAGACGATGCCGACGAATGCACAGACCGCTGCGGAGATCAGCAAGGACCAGCCGATGCCAGGGGTGACGAGCGCGCCCATGATCGCGACACCGAGGGTCGCGCCGACTTGTCGGACGGCGTTGAGCAGACCGCCGACCGAGCCCGCGGTCCCCAGAGGTGCCACGTTGACAATGGCGGTGACCAACGCCGGAAGGGCAAAGGCGACACCGAATCCCGACAACAGCAGGCCGACCGCCAGCACCGGGTAGCCGAGGTCCACGAACACCGCAACCGCCGACACCACACCACCCGTCGCGAGCAGGCCGAGTCCGGTCAGGATCGGTCGCCGCGGTCCGCTCGGACATGACTGCGCCGTTCCCGGCAAACTGTTCGCAATGCTTGCGCCGGTGATTAGGCTGACAACAAAGACGCAGGTACCGACCGCGTTGGTCGACCGAGAGGAGTTACCGATGAGCGCGCAGCAGTCAGCGATCACGGTCTCGGCACTAACCGGCGATCTCTCCGGAATTGTCGGCAAACATCTCATCTACGCCTATGAGAACGGCTGGAAATACGAGCTGTACGTGCGGGGTCCGCAGACGATCGAAACGCGAAGTCTGATGGGACCGATGTTCGGGCGCTGGGCCAAGAATCAGGCGGCGAAGCTGGTCCAGCTCAATGACGATCTGTACAAGATCGCCTGGGTGGAGCCGACCGGAACCACCACGGTGCTCATCATCTGGCTCGGCGACCGTCGGGTGCACACCACCATTTCCTACCCGCAATGGATGCTCGACTATCCCGAAAGCACCCTCACCCAATGCGAGGACAATCTCGACGCGATCATCGCCGACCGGGAGAAGGGACCGACCTACCCGCTCACCCTGGTCGCCGCGTCCGGGCGCATCACCTTCCTGGAAACCCGGGATCTCGACGACGATACGGTGATCAACTGTCCGCCACAGAAGTTGCCGCTCGGATACGCCGCCCGAACCAATTGAGCGCGGCAGGCGAGATACACCGGGAATGCAGCCAGGTCGTTCTACATGAGCACCGTCAGATCTCCTCGACCGGCACCGCGACTCGCAGCTGGGAAAACGCTCGACCGATCCCGGCCGGGGAAGGGAACACTTCGATGCGCGGGGCCGCCGCGCCTGGATCCGTCGGCTGATTCACCCGCCATCGGATGGGTACCGCTGTGCCGAGGAGGTATGCACATGACTCGTCCCGTGCCACCGGATCCGAGTCCTATCCCGCCGACGCCGATTCCGGATCCGGTACCACCGACACCGATCCCGGATCCGGTGCCGCCGAAACCCATGCCCGAACCGGTGCCGGGGCCCGAACCGCATCCGGAGCCGCTCCCTGGTCCGGCGCCGCAGCCGATTCCGCCGAGGCCCGGTCCCGAGCCGGTGCCCGGCCCCTCGCCGGATCCGAGACCACCAGAGCCCGGTCCCGAGCCGGTACCCGGCCCCTCGCCGGACCCGAGACCACCAGAGCCCGGCCCGACACCGGAGCCGCCGATCCCCGATCCTCGGCCGCAGCCGGATCCGATGCGACCGCCACCGATCCCGAATCCCGGTGGTCCGGTCGATCCGATGGATCCCGCGCTTCCGGACCCCCGCTAGGGTTCGGATCAGCGTCAGATCAGCGCGGCAACCGCCTTGGGCGCGGCCAACCATTCACGAATAGTGTTGCGCACAAGTGTTTTTCGCCTGCACTCACAATACGCGACGACACCGTGGCCATCGATGCCCGCGCCGCGGCACAATGCGACCGCCCGCGGCAGATGCTGATATTGCGTGACGATGATGGCGCGGTCGATGCCGAACAAATTCTTGGCGCGAGCGCACGTCGCCCGGGTCGACAAGCCTTCGCCATCGCAGCGCACCACCGCCGGATCGATGCCGTGGTCCGCGAGATACTTTGTCATCGAAGCGATTTCGTCGCCGGATGTGCCCGCCGCATCACCGGATACGAGAATCTCACGCACCTTTCCGGCCCGCAGCAGTTCGATCGCGACATCGAGTCGCCCGCGCATATAGGCCATCGGCGCACCATCGGGCCCGACCTTCGCGCCCGGCACGATCACCACCGGAGCCGTCGGCGCGGCCGCGGGTCCGGACCGATATCCGGCCGACAACAGCCACAATCGGATATTGGCACCCGCGACGACCAGCGCCGATCCGGTGACCAGACCGGCACCCACCCGGAGCACGGTCTTACGGTCGGTGATGAGCTGCACCCGCCCGACGATACTGGCGCGGGACCAAGCGATGCGCACACCACCGTCGAGCAATGCGACACCCAAGGTCGTCGCCTGATGCCGCATCGAATTGCGATGCCGCCAGCTCTCGACGAGCCCGGCCGCACGCAGTATCGACGCGTGTTCACTGGCCGTCGCGGGTGAAACACCAAGTCGGTGTGCGAGTTCGGTGGTCGTGCAACCCTGCTCGGGCTCGCGATCGGTCTACTCACCTTCGCGTGGGCGGCGTGCGGCACGTCGGGGGAAATCGCCCCGCCCACGTCATCTGGCATTGCCCCGATGCCCGCCGTCACCATCACCATCGACCATCAGAACTACACCCGCACGCCCCCATCACGGTGGTCAATCTCGATTCGGTCGAACACAGCATCACAAGCAAACGCCCCGGCCTCTTCGATCACGAGATCGGCCCGGGCCAGACCATCATGTTCACCGCTCCCGACGAAGTCGGCTCGCACCCCCTTCTACTGCCGATATCACGCGAATATGGATGGCGCACTGAGCGTCCGGAAAGTCCGTTGCGCCCTGACGCCTCGCTATCCGCAGTATTGGCAGGTACCGCTGGCAGGCAGTTGGATGAAGCACTGGTCGCACACCGCCGCGCGGGCAGGCTCGGGCTCGGCCGCCTGCGTGGTGGTGATGTTCGCCGAGCGGCGACCCGCCACCTTGGGTGTCAGCGGCGCGGCGGTCAGCTCGGCGGGCATCGCGGCGCCGTGCTGCTCGTAGCACTGCCAGCGGGCGTATGAGGCGTGCAACTCGAGGTCCTTCGGAATCGGCAGTCCGGCGAGTTCCAGCACGTACTTGTAGGTGTCGCCGACGGTGTGGTTCGCCTGCACGCATAGCGAGGTCAGCGGCGGTTCGCCCGCGTTGTGACAACGACGCGCGACCTTGCGCAGGATCGCCTCCATCCACATCCGCGTCGGCGCACCCGTCTGCACCCCGGACGCCTCCTGCACCCGCTCGGCCAACTCATCGACAGTGATGAAGTTCCCGTACCCCGTGGCGATCTGGGACAGCTCCGCATGTGCCGCAAAGGCCCATGCCACCGTCGCCTCCCGCAACGTCACCGGGACGCCGTCACCTGCCCGCCATGCCCCCGCCGTCGTGGATACCGAACTCTCGATCACCTGCTCAAGTTATCGCGCCGCCCCGCAGCCCGCCGAGTGCCCCCACATTCCGGTATCTGATCAAGATCACCATGCATCGGCTGCGCACGCCTCTCGACGTTTGCCGCCACCAGCACATGATGATCTTGTTCCTAGCTTCCTAGGATGCTAGCATCGGGATGTGGGCGACGAGGATGTGAAGCAGTTCAACGTGTATTTGCCGGTGGGGTTGATCAAGCAGGTCAAGTTCCGGGCGATCGAGTCCGGCATGTCGCTGTCGGCATTGGTCGCGGAGGCACTGCGCGGATATCTCGACGACACCCACGATCAGCAACCGCGAGCACAAGAAGGAGAGACGATATGACGACGCAGGGCATCGAAGGCGTTTTCGTCGAGACGCACAACTGGGGCAAGGCGGCGCGGTTCTTTCAGGCGCTCGGTTTCGAACCAGAATTCACCACCGACCACAACTCCGGACTGTTCCGCAATGGCGATGGTCCGTATGTATTCATCGCCGAGATCCCGCGCAGTCAGACCCCACAGACACAGCTCGTGCTGACGGTGACCGAACCGGATGCGTTCCGGCCGAGCAATGACGTGGAGGTGGTCACGCCATTCGAGGAAACCCATTACGGGACAAAGGAAATGACGGTGCGTGATCCGGACGGCCGAGTCTGGAGTCTGCAGGTCGGAAAGGTCGGCTGAAATGCAACAGGTCGTCGGACCCGAGAGCACGGCGGAGCGCGTCGCGCTGTGGCGCGCCTTGCACGTCGAGATCGATCCGGCGCCACATGTGCTCGAAGACGAGATCGGGCTGCGGCTGATCGACCCCGACGCCGGTTGGCGCGCCCGAGGGGATATGAACCCCGAAACGACCAGTCTCTCTCGCGCGTGCGTCGTGGCGCGCGCCCGTTTCGTCGAGGATCTGGTAGTCGAGCAGGCGGCACGCGGCGTCGATCAGTACGTCATCCTGGGTGCCGGACTCGACACGTTCGCGCAGCGCCGTCCCGAAATCGCTTCCGATCTAATCGTATTCGAGGTAGATCAGCCCGGCCCGCAGGCATGGAAGCGGCAGCGCTTGGACGAACTCGGCTACGGAATTCCGCAGTGGCTACGACTTGTCCCGGTCGATTTCGAGGCCGAATCCTGGTGGGACCGGCTCATTTCCGCGGGATTCGACCCGTCGCATCCCGCGGTGGTCGCCGAAACCGGTGTCTCCATGTACCTCACGCGCGAAGCGAATGTCCAGACACTGCAGCGGATCTCGACCCTCGCATCCGGCTCCACCTTGGCCATGACCTTCCAACTGCCACTGGACCTGCTGGACGCGGAGGAACGCGCGATACGGCAGGCCGTCGAGAATGCCGCGCGAGCAAGCGGAGTTCCATTCCTCAGCCTGTTCAGTCCCGATGAACTGATCGCGCTGGCCGAGGCAGCGGGTTTCGCTTCGGCACAACACATTTCGACAACCGCCCTGACCCAGCGCTACTTCGCCGACAGAACAGACGGTCTGCGGCCGCCGACCGCGGAGCAGTTCCTGGTCGCGACCACCTAGCGGCGCGTCGGAAACGCCGTGATCAGCCTGCTGCGGGCCGCCGGATCGAGGGCATGGCTCGCGCTCTGATTCGACACCTGGATGTCCTGGACACCCAGGTCGAAGACAGCAGCCCGGCAATCAAGGCCACCACATTGTGCCAACTCCACGCCAACAGCGCCACGCTCGAAAGCACCGTCACCAGACCGCTGTGGTGACCTCACGCCGAAATCCCGCGATCGGCCAATCGGCCTACCAATCACCCCCGTCAGACCGAACAAGCCCGATGGTGGACTCCGAGTAGTGGTACGGACTGGAATGCGTACCTGCGAGCAGGAAGACGATCGAGGTCACACCAGCGAAAAGTTCGCCATGCCAAGGAAACCCAGCGCCATCCGCTGTCGCAGCACCGGGTGGTCCGGATGAGCGCGAAGATCGAGGCAGGGCACCTCAGAGGAGCGCTCCTCGGTGGCGGACCAAAATTTTCGCACTGGAGTTGGCCGCCAACGATTTCGGCGTCGCACTCATGGCGAGGCCGGTCGCCATCCGAGCAACCTGTATTCCGCAGCGGCCGAGACGATTCCGTGGAAGCTCGCCATCGCCTCACGCGCCCAGCGCACCCCGCCCAATGCGGCGCGCACCGTTATCGAGGCCCTACGCCGACGCGCCTGAACGCTGAATGCGTGCCGCCGGGGCGGCACCGTGATAGAAGTACTGCCCCAAACCGACTGTGAAGATGAGCATTCCGTAGACCGAATGCTCGACGGACGCGGTGAACAGCGATTGCGTCCGCAAATAGCGCGTGGCGAAAATCCAGCCGCCGACACCGCTCAGCACGACCGAGAGCCAACTGCCGAAGATGATGTGCACATAACCGAATGCGATCGCGCTGGCGGCCACCAACCCGACGCCGTCGCCGAAGACCGGCGCGTACCGGTGGAACAGGAACGAACGGAAGATCAGCTCCTGCGGGTACACACTGAGCACCGGATACAGCACCATGACTGCCAGCCACAGCCAGGGATTTCGGCGCGGCAACTCGAACAGATTTTCCCGCCGCAGCACCGCGACCGCCGTGGTGAGCGCCAGCGCGTTCGAACCTGCCAGCACACTCATGGAGCGCGCTTGCTTGTGAATCGCCTCCGGGCGCCAGAGCACCGCACGGTCGAAGTCCGAAGAACGCCGCAAATAACCGGTTACGCCGACCGCCAATGCGAGCAGCGCGGGAATCGGCGGTCTACCTCGTAATACCGCGTTGTACACGGTAGTTCCGCCGAAGAACAGTGCCGCGTATTCGGCGCCCAGGTACACGCGCCGCCACCGTCGAATCCGCACTCCCACACCATAGTTGTGATGACGCGGGCACGCCCGCATGAAAATGCCCGATGCCCTTGCGGACATAGGGCTGCAGATCACTGTCCGAGCGCGGCGCATCCGGGCGGCGGGCCCTGCGGGTCCACGGGCAGCGCACCCTGGTGATCGCCGGCGGCGACAAAGACGTCACCATCACCGTCCGCGACGGCGTACTCACCATCAAGGCCGAGCGCAGCGAAAGGCAGGAGACCAAGGGACGTTCGGAGTTCACTTTCGGCTGGCCCTGTCCTGGTGTGCAGGTCCTGAGGATTGCGCAGGCAGTCATTCATCGCGCACGACGGTGATCGGGCATTCCACCGAACGCAGCAGAGCAGTCGGCGGACACTGCTGTCCCGCTGCCGGCCCCTGGCGGCTGATCAGCGCTCGCGACACCGGCTGCGACACCCAGTGCACACCACTACGCCCGCCGCAGCCGCCGTGACCAGCTTCGACTTACTCCCATACGTTTCCTCCGGTCTCTGGATCCGTCGGGCGCGATCCTTGCCGCCTCGGCGCGAGAATCGTTGCGGCCCAACCTCTGTCGAAAATGTGAGCAATTCAGGAGCCAGCTATGAGCGCACGCGCTTCATCCGCCCAGCGTGACGGGATTCGACAGCAACCACACTGCTGATTCCCAGCCGGCGCTCAGGTTTGCATGCGAGGTTCTCCCGTAGCTGACGGCAGTTGAGGATGGGTTCGATGAGGGTGATCGATGGCGTCGGCCGGTGGTCGGCCGGTATCAGCGTCGGGTTGGCGGTGCTGATGCTCGCAGGTGGGTTCGCGCATGCGGATACGGTGGTGCCGCTGCCCGACGGCGAGCAGGCCTTGACGACGGCGACGGGGATTGCGGTGGATCTGACCAGGACTGGTGAGACCGCGATCATCTCCCAGTCCCTCGCCGCCAACGGCATGTCACGCACGGCGCAGCTGTCGGCGACCGCGTACGCCACGGCTCCGGGCGCGACGGCGGGCAGTCTGGAGACCGGCTATCTGATCGGGTGCCAGGTAGATCTGTCCGGCGGGCTGTCACTCGGCGGTGATGTCTACATGTCGCCCGGCTCGCTGTCGCCGGAACTGACGCCGAGTATCAAACTGGTGCCCGGCGGCGTCGCGGTGGTGAAGTTCGGCACCAAGAAGCTCGATCCCGCGGCGGGTGCCGTCGGCATCGCATACCACAATCGCGGCATCCAGCTGAGTGGGTGCGGCGGATATGCGCAGGCGCGCGCGTTCAGCGCCCTGACAGTGACCAACGACCAGGGGTCGGTCGAAGTGACCTTGTACGGCGACCCGTTCAGCGTCGGATGAGCGGCGTGATGCGATCGAACGAGAGGAACAGCGCGATGCGCCGTTCACTGGGCTCCGCGACATCGGCGTGCGCCTTCCTGCTCCTCGTACTGGTGACATCCGGTGCGGCACAAGCCGATACCTCGATGCCCCTGCCCGATGGTCACGATCAGTTCACCACTCGTGATGGTCTTGTCGTCGCGGTCGACCGCAGCGGTGAACACGCGACGATCTCCGGATCGATGGCCGCGAGCCCACTTTCCCGCAACGCGTGGGTTTCCGGCGCGACGTCGGTGCACATCACCGTGCCCGCCGATATAACCGTCAGCGGCGGTCGGATCGAGACCGGTTACCTCGTTGGCTGCCAAGTCGATCTCGGCAGTGGCACACACGCGGACGGCAGCGGCGATACGCCGCCGCCCCAGCCGAAAACCGACGCGCCAGCGGGTGCCGACAACGGTGGCAACAATGGCGACGGCGGGGGCGGCGGCGGTGTCACCGCGGGCGGATATGCGGGTGGCACCGCAGGTGACTCAGGAATCTCGCCCTATGCCGACCCCTCCCTCAGCGTTCAGTTGAAGCCCGGCAAGGTAGCCACCAAGGAAATCGAGGACTACACCTTCACGGGGACATCGGGCATCACCCAGTACGTTGACCACACACTGTCCATAGAAGGTTGCGCAGGAGCCGCCGAAGCACGCGCCTATACAACGGTCACCGTGCACGACAACGTCATGGACGACTCCGAAACCCTGTGGGGCCAACCTTTCAGCCTCGGCTGATCTCATCAGCGCGGAACGGTCATGGGATGACGGGACGACTGGTGCCGTCCAGTTCACCAACCACCCCTACCAGGGTTAGCGAATGTCGGCGTGCGGTCATCGGTGAGGACGCGCCTGGTTCTCGGACACGCCCGCAGTATTCGGCTGGATACACCCGAGGCCATACAATCCCGCTATGACTGTCGGATTTGGAAAGGCTTTGGTAATCAGGAGGATTCAGCGAAGCGGCCGCTCGATACTTGTGACGGTCGATGCGCCGCAGCCTTTTTCGAAACCTGACGCGGACTACTTTTGTCGACTACGGATCGAGGGCCTACAGCCCGCCCCGATCATCATCCAAACGACCGGCACCGAACCAGCACAGGCGTTGATGTCCGGGTTGACCGAAATCAGCGCCCGCCTGTCCGTCTCGCTCTCAGATTTTCTGTCGGAAGCGCGAATCGGCGGTGACCTCGCACCAGCTGTCGGCTAGCCCGAATACATGATCGAGTTCTGATGCACAGCCACCAGCTCCGCGGCGACGTGTCGCCGAGTTGGTGGCTGTGGTCTTCAGCCGGGAATACGTGGCCCCCGGACCGGTTCGGCGTGACCACCGAATCGGTCACAGCAGGTGTGGCCCGGTTGACCGAATTCCGATCGGCGCGCCAGTCAGGGAGGGTGCGGTTTTCACCCCTGGGGTGGGTGTCGCACGATCCGTTCACGGACGAGGATTGACCTGTACACGACGTGATCGATACCGCGCCCAGGGAAGTGATGCAGATGGCTCTTGCTGTTCAGTTTCTGTCTTCTCGCCGCATCCTGTTGTCGATGACGCTTACCGGTGGACTGCTGCTGCTCGGCCCCAGCGTCTTGGGGATGTCGGGGTCGCTGTCGCAACCGGTGCCACCAGCGGCCTCCACGTCGTCGTTCGATGCCGCCTCGCATAACCACGGCGACGGGCGTCCGCCGATGCTCAAGTGCCCTCGCTTCGACTGCTGACTCAGTTCCTACGGGGAGGCGGGGTGGTCCTCCGGAGCCACAAACCCTGCCTCAGCCGGTGCTGGTGAGATTCGCAACGGACAGCGGCCCGCCCGGACTGACCCCATCGCGTGTCGCATCGGCATCGGCATCGGCATCGGCATCGGCATCGGCATCGGCATCGGCATCGGCATCGGCATCGGCATCGGCATCGGAAACCAGTCGACCTGGTCACTCCGCACGACGCGAGTTATCGACCTATGGTCGACGCTGGTTTGCCGACGCGGCGGAGGCTTCGGCGTCTACAGCAGGTTCTTTTTGAACCAATCGAACAACGCCTGTTCGGTCTTGGGACGGTTCGAGGGGGAATCGGGACCGACGGATGAGAGTCGGATGGCGATGCCGCTGCTCTGATCCAACGCAACGAGCGTCGGCACGGGAGCGGTGATACAGGTGAACCGGCTGATGGTCGTGCCATTTCGATTCGACGGCTGCTCGGAACCCGTCGCACCGTCGCACGCCCGCCCGCCGGACTTCCTCATGACACCGTCGAAAAACTGGGTGGCTATCGGATAGGTGGGAAATTGGAAGAACCTTGCTGTCGGCGGACCGGACTCGATGCCGAAGCACAGAATGGCGGCGGTCGCATCGCTGACGGGTGACTCGTGTCGACAGTATCGTCGGTCGTAGGCCTTGGGCAGATTGTCGAGCAGATTCCGGTCGGCCGGAGTGTAGTCGTCCGGGTCCCTCGGAGTAGTCAGGAATTGCGAATTCCCGTCTCCGATGTCGTGCAGCGCCCAGTACAACTGGGCGCTACCGCCCACCGACTCGGGGAAGGAGAAAACCGCCATGCTCAGGGCCGCGTCGTCGGTTTGGATCACCCCCGAGGTCGGTGGTGTCGTCGTGGGATCCGTGAAGCAAGCCGTCCGCCCGACCTGCCTGCCGTCTCTCGTCGCGGGGCCGTCGCGGCCGGGCGGATCGTCCGGACAGTTGCTGGTCTGTAAAGCTCCCTGTAGCGCTACGATGTGATAGGCCTTGCCCAGCGCCTCGGCGTTGGGAAACAAATGGAGCTGCGCTCTGGGTGTGCGGATTTCGGGAATCTCGGTGCAGGTGAGATAGGCTGTCTCCCCCAGAATCGCCTGTGGGGGCTGGTGACGACAGACGCCGCGGTTGTACGGGTCTTGCACGTTCTTCAGCAGGGTGATGTCGTCGTCGGTGAAGAATTCGGATTTCGCCGTCTCCGAGGTCGGCGGTGCGGGCTTGTTGTGGAGCAGCGGCCAGGCTCCGGCGGCCACGAGGGCCGCGACGGCCGTGGCAGCGGCGATCCAGAGGCGGCGTTGCCGGCGCCTGGGCGACGGGACGGCTCTCGCCTCGGGTGTGGAGGTCGCCCGGGGTGTGGGATGCGCCGCCACGGTGGGATCGTATTCGAATACGGCGAGGGGACTATGGTCTTCGGCGTCGCCGGCAGACGGTGCAAGTGCGGCGTGGGCGGCGGCGGCCAGTTCGCCGGCGCTGGCGTAGCGTTCATCGGCCGACTTCGCCATGCCGCGCGCGACGACAGCGTCGATCGCGACCGGGATTCCCGGTGCGTAGCTGCTCGTTCGGGGTGGCAGTTCGATCATGTGGGCCCGCATGACGGCGGCGTCGCCGCCGTCGGTCGAGTAAGGGCGGGTGCCGGTCAGGCATTCGTGCAACACGCACGCCAGGGCATACACGTCGACAGCCGGGGTGGCCGGGCCGGTTCGGAACCGTTCGGGTGCCATGTAGTTGAACGAGCCGATCGCCGATCCGGTCTGGGTCAGGCGTTCATCGGTGTTCGTGTTGGCCAGGCCGAAGTCGGCCAGGTAGGCGAACCCGTCATGGGTGAGCAGAATGTTGTCCGGCTTGATGTCACGATGGACCAGGCCGTCGTGGTGTGCGGCGTCGAGTCCGGCTGCGATCTGGCTGATCACCGAGACAGCTTGCTCAGGCGGCAGCGGACCGCGGGTTTTCAACACGTTGCGGAGGCTTTCGCCTTGCACGAGTCGCATGTCGATGTAGAGCAGCCCGTCGATCTCGCCGTAGTCGTGGATCGGGATGACATGGGGTTCCTGCAGCAGCGCGGCGATGTGGGATTCGCGCCGGAACCTGGCCCGATAGACCGGGTCGTCGGCGAGCTGTTCGGGCAGCACCTTCACCGCGACCACCCGGCCCTTGGTGGTGTCGAGTGCCTCGAATACTCGGCCCATCCCGCCGGAACCGATCAGCCGCCGCAGGTGATATTTCCCGAACGTCGACCCTGGCATCAGTGGCGGCCGCAGGTTGGTCACGACTGCCTTGCCTGCGTTGCGGGTAGCCTGCGCGGGTTGGTCAGAATCGAGAATCGGCGCTTGAACATTGTCGACTTGCCTACTGGACGACGCGGCCGCGGTCCCTTCGGCGAGAGTGCGACCCAACTGCCACACGATCTATGCCCCTTCACATTGTAGTCCGACGGTGTTGGCCGGCGTGCTACGACTGCTCGGGTATCGACAGGCTCTCGCGCCGGGACATCCTGCGAGTGCTGGTGCCGCACTGCTGATGGGGGCACCGTCTCGTGCCACAGCCTTGCCTGGAGGATTCGGTTCGCTGCACGCTGGGCGTAGCGTGCGGCTCGCGGCAGGCACCACGATCGATCCGGCGTACGGGCGAGCGAAGCACGCCCGCAGGAACTCGCGTCCGGGCGGCAACGGCACCGCCCGATCGGCCTCCGGGCGGCACGGTTGCCAGCCCCCCACCGCCCGTGCGTCGGAGTCGAGTGCACGGAAGTTCATCGCCTCCGCGACCAGTTCGCGGCCCACCTCGCGGCGAAAGGTGCAGCGCGGTAGGCATCGGCTCGGTCGCGAACATCCGCGACAAAGATGGACGGCATTCGTGAACTCCTGGGCAGCTGGTTCGTGTATCGGCGCGATGGATGAGGTCTGCCGCTTCGTTGGTAGCAGCCTTGACAAGAATCCTCGACGTCGGCGCTCGTCCCGAATAGCCACCATAGGTGGCGATCGTTTTCACCCCTGGGGCAACATCTCCCGCCCTGGGTGCCGACACATCACTGCTGGTCGGCGCCGATTCCACCGCAGTTGTGCAACGGGCCGGTCCGCTGCGCGACGAGATTGCGCACGCCCCCAGCTCCTTGTCGACGCCGGCTCGTCCGCCATGAATGAGACCGACGCGAGGCCCCCGACAGCGACCTACCAAGATCACCCGCTTCGGATGTGTGGACCGAGATGCTGCCGTGCTCGGAGGACATGACTGTGACGGTTCCGCGAGGTACGTCGAGCCCGCGCAGGGCCTCGAGGACGCGCAACGGACTCAGTGCGTCGGTGATCACCCGCAGCTGCCGCGTGCGTCCACCCTCAGGATAGAATTCGAGCAACCTGCACGTGATGCAACAGGCCGACGACATCCTCGACTCCCGCGACGCGCGGATCTTGCGACTCGAGGACGACAACCATTCCGGACCCGGCCCCGGCAGCATCGCTGCCCAGCACGAAATCCAGCGACTCCGCACCGCGGCATCCTCGACTCCGACCTGCCACCTCCCTGCAGAACGTCATCGGCACACGCTGAAGGAGGCGGCGAAGAACGAAACCACAAGTACGACAGGCAGATCCAACCCGAACCAACAGAATCGAGCCGACAATGGCATGGTCGATACCGCGAATCACCACCGGCGCTGAACGCCGTTTGCTCGAGAGCATGCTCGACCGCAACCGAGCCGAATTGGTCAACACGGTGCGCGGACTGTCCGAACAAGACGCACGCCGCCGCCTGGTCGCGTCGATGACCACCCCGATCGGTTTGGTCAAGCACGCCGCAGTCGCCGAACGGATTTGGTTCCAGCACGTCCTGGCGGGCCTGCCCGAGAACGAGTGCGACGGCGGCACGACCCCGGGTGACGCCAGTTTCGTCGTCGACGACAACGAAACCCTCGCCGAGGTGATCGCCGAATTCGAGCGCGCCGGCGAACGTTCCCGCGTGATCGCCGCCGAATTCGACCTCGACGACATCAAGACACACCCCCGCGCCGGCGACGTCAGCCTCCGATTCATCTATCTGCTCGCGATCGAGGACTTCGCTCGACATGCCGGCCACGGCGACATCCTCCGCGAGCAGATCGAATATCCCGCCGCGCCGAGCACCGATACCCCAGAACAGCGCTAGCCGAGTTTCCCCTCGATCCGGTCGCTGTCGGCCAGTTATGGCCCGGACATTCCCCGCCCACTTCAAGCGATCCGCGCATCAGTCATACTGTCGACAGCCTTTGTCTCCCAATATATTTGACAAAAGCTGAAGCGGGATCGGCCAGTGCAGTCGGCCGGGAGGGGGAAATCACGGGATTGCCAAGTGAATTCGGCAAGGCCTCCGGTGCGGGTGATCCTGACGGGTCAGCCGATAACGCCGGACCTTCTCGAAAAGCTGGTCAGCGTCGTGGTGGACGGAGTCCTTTCGGCCGGTCAGCCGTGCGGCAGCCGCCGCTGCTGTCCGCCGCGAAAACCGCTCCCGGCCGTGACCTCGACGGTCGAGCACGAGGGACTGCCGCATGGCTCGGTCGCACCCGCCGGGCAGCTCTGCTGCCTCATCGGAGGCCGAGCGCTGCCGAACATCCTCCCCACGGCCCCCAGCCCTGAGCGGCGAGTACCTGCTCGGCGACGGCAATCTGCTGTTCACGGGTGGCTTTGTCGGCAGTCTGCGCATACGCGGGACCGCCATATGCGGCCCATGTGCCCGGCGAGAACTGCAGACCACCCTGAAACCCGTTGCCAGTGTTGATACTCCAATTACCGCCCGACTCACAGGCGGCGAGGCTGTCCCATTCCTGATCGGTAGCGGCGGACGCTTGGCCGATGTATGCCATTCCAGCCCCGCCGATAATCGCACTGGTGGCGACGATCTTTTTGAGTGGGGTGCCCAAAACGCTCATATCGCAGTTCCTTTCGAGTCAGCAAACCTATACAGGTGTCCAAGCATGAAAGGTGATTACTGGATCTTCGAGCCGGTACGAGTGTGTGCACGGCGCGGCGAGCCCGTGCGAAAGTCCTCGGTATCGTGTCCACATCGAAATATAAACGCATGCGATTCGTGAACTCATGGGCAGCCGAAGGTTGATCGAAAAGCCGCGACCACCGATCAACTGAATGACGGTGTGCGCGCGGTTATGCCGATCACAGCTCATGCGACGTGTGATCAGCTCGTATGGGCCATGAATCCCACCAGTGGAAATAGGCCGAACAACAAGTTCCAGAAAATGAACCGAAACCCGATATAGGCCATGAAATACCTTCAGGCGCAAGGGGGTTGGCGAAAAATCTAAAATTGGCAGGGGTGTGACGATTGCCATACCGTCCGATCGTCTATTCGTCACCGATGCATTCGAAGGTCCACCACCTTGCGGCTGTTCGACAACAACTCCAATGGCCAGGAATCCCATGGTCACTCGAGCGTCGAATGGATCGACATCGACCTGGCCGCGAACCGCGCCACCCTGGTTCGTAACCAAGGACACCCGGATGGCCTGGTCTCCTTCGCCATGGGCAACGCCGAAGCGCTGCCCGGCAGCACCCCTGGTCTGCTGGGGCATAGCTGCCCACATATCCGAATTCACCCCAACCGGCGACTTGGTCTACGACGCAACTCTGCCCTTCGGCACCTACCGCTCGTACCTCGACGCACTCCCTCCTGATTGGACCGATGCACCGTTCGCTCCGGCCGAGTGTTGCGGTGGCTGACCGCAATTGGCATCATTGGACGCCGTATGCCGTTGGTTTCCGAATCCGCGCATCGTTTCCGATTCCGCGTATCACAACCTCGAGGGTTTGTCCGTTGGTGATGCGCTCGGTGCCCAGTTCTTCGTGCCCGGTTCTTCGTGCCCGGCCACTCCTTCGCTGATCTGCTCGCCGGGTATCCGGTCGACGTGCAGGGATGCCGGACCAGCAGCGGCCACCGCGAGGCGGCCGATCTGCCTGCGCACTTCGTCCCGGCGCGTGTCCTCCGGCTCATCGCGCGCGGCCCGCGCCAACGCCATCGCCTGCGGATCGGCCCCGGACTCCGGCTGCGCCGCACGGGTAGCCAGATCGCCGAGATCCCGCCCGGAAGTCAGCGCGACCACCGCGATGGCACCAGCCGATGTACCGACGATCGTGTCGACCTCAGCGAGATCGACGCCTGCGCGGCGCAGACCGTGCAGCAACCCGATCAGCCAGGCCGTGCCGGCCACGCCACCCGGCCCAACACGACAGCCCTGCATACCTCGGTTCGCGTGCGACCAACCTACACAATCCAACGGTCACAGCATCAGCGAGAATTTCCGAAAAGCGTTGCCGGAGAGAATATTTCGCAGTCCATCACATCAGGCACCGCGCATCCGACAAGTTTCGCTCTCGACCGCACCGCTGCGCCAACCGGCGCCGATTCCAGTGGTGTGGAACTGCCGCGCACAGATGCGCGCTCCCATGTGCTAGGCGACCTTCGTGTAGGTCAGGTCGAAGTCCGTCTTCCAGTTCTTTCCGTCCTCGGCCAGCTCCCAGCGCCCCAGAATCGTGCTCCCGTCCTCGAAGAACCTGCCGGTGAACCGCTGGGCGAAGGGATCGCCGTCACGCCGCAGCGTCCAGATGCCCTCGGTCAGAGTCATCTCGTAGATGCGCTGTACGTCGCGGTCGTCAGTGTAGAGCTGATAGAAGGTGTCACTCATGCCATCGCAACCGATGACTGCGACACCGTCAGGAGCCTCGGGCAGGTCGATATGCCAGCGCTGAACCAACAGCGGTGTGCCCGTGAGCCATTCGAAGGTGACGCGGCCCGCGCCGGGCCACGGTGGCCCGTCGGCAGGTCCGGCCACCATCGTCCATTCCCCGACAAAGACCTCCAGGCGCTTGCGTGCCGATTCGTTGGCGGACTCGTACATCGCGCTCTCCTCTCCGTTGGATCACTGGTATCGACGCCGCGGGGCGACCGATTTCATCGGCGACCGGCCAGCTCGTCGGGGAGCAGATCCGCCACCATCGACAAGCAGCCCGGACGTCGAATCCAGTCACACCGATGCTGTGGCGGAGGTCAACCCCAGAAGACCGATTCGTGCACCTACCACTCGATAATCGGCTCCCGCGAACACGCGGTAATAGCCGATTACATGGCGTAGGAGCGAGTCGCGGCGCTGTAGCGTGCGATCGCAGGCGAGCTTGCTGGCCGTTGGCGCGGTCCGCGCTCGGAGACCAACTCGGCTGTTCTGTGGCTTTCGGTGCTCGATTGTGTAATGAACCATCGCCCAGGCGTTTCGAGCGCGTCGGCAGTCATCTCGTCGCGAGAACACGTCCGGGATCCTAGTCGCCGGCTGGCCCGCGACCTGTGAGTTCGTGCTTAAAGTTGGGATAGGGGGCGCGCGCGGTATCTACTTACCCCATGACATCTTCTCAACCTCCCACGAACCAACCACAGCCCACCGGCTTGGACAAAAAGACCAGCGCCATCCTGTCCTACGCACTGGGATGGCTCACCGGAATCATCTTCCTATTCGTGGGAAAGAACGATCCCGACGTGAAATTCCATGCCTCGCAATCGATCGTCTTCTTCGGAGCGATCTCGATACTCAATATCGTCCTTAGCATCCTCGCCTCACTCCTGGGAACCCTGGGGATCATCTTCAGCCTCGCCGGACTCGCAGTCGCGGTCTTCGCAGTCGTCGTCTGGATCATGGCCATGCTCCAGGCGAACAACACCGGCGGTGCCCGCGCAGAGCTACCCATCGTCGGAAAATTCACCACCCCCTACGCCGACCAGCTGGCCAACTCGATCAAGTAACGACATATTCCAGCTAATCGACAACGCTGTCGGCACCCCTACCGGCAGCCAGATGCGACAGTCCGAAGATCAACGGCCCGAGGCAATCTCGGGCCGTTGACATCCGCGCGGAATGTGCGGAACTGCCGACTACTGCACTGGCTACCCGAAATGGGTTGGCTGGCAACGTTTCCCGATGTGCATTCTTCGATCGGCGAAGCGGAGGGTCGGATTCGGCCGAACCTCGGCACGGTCCGCGCCAACAGCCCGAGCATCCGGCCCGGCGATCAATACTCCGTCGGGGTGCTGCCCGAACATGGCATGCCCGGCCAAATCGATTATCGAACAAATGTTCGAGAATGAGGTAGGCTAGTTCGGGTGAACATACACTCGACTGCATTGGCACCGGATGCTCCGGCACGAAGATGGTCGGAACTGGCCGATGTCGACTTGCTGCGCACCCTCGTCGAAACCGAACGCCGCCAGCGTCGATTGGGTGCGGCCATGGTCGCGGCCGTCGCCGAGGCCGAGCGCCGTGGTCTCGCCGCCGACACCGGCTACCGGGACACAGCGGAGCTATTGAGTGATCTGCTGCGAATCAGTGCCTCCGACGCGCGGCGGCGAATCGAATACGCCGCTCCGCGGGCCCGCTCACGTGCCAGAAAGGCGTGGCGGGCGGTGGCGGCGGCAGGTTGAGTCCGAGCCTGGGTGCGGGACAGTGGATCTGAAGGTGTTTCCGGCGCTGAACCCGGTTCAGCCGGGATGGAGCCGGCCGGTCGCCATCGCCGATGAAGTAGTGGCTTCCGTTCAAACTCGAGGCACGGCTCGAACTGTCGCGGCCAAAGGTCAACCCGGCGAGATCATCTCAGCCACGTACACGCACCGACATACCGAGTACGGGACGATCATGGCAGCCCTGCTGCGTATTGGTGAACTCGCGCGTTTCACTTCCGTGGTCAATGGTGTGTCATGTGGATTTGGATCGGATCAGCGCCCGTAGCGCCGAACTCGCCGCGAAACTCGGGATACAGTCGCCGCGGATCGAGGCGGGCACCGTGCCCCGGCCGTGCTTGGCCGGCCTTTACGCGCGGATACGAAAGCAGCCGGTCCTCGTGGTCGGGTCCGCTTTCGAAGGACTCACCGCCGCCGAGCAGGACGGCGCGCTCGCTGAGCATCTCGTCGCACTGGATCTGGCCCGAGCCGGACGGCCCAAGTTACGCGTCGCCATCATGGTCATCGGATTTTCAGCAGACTCATCCGCACTCCCCTGATGCAGCGGCAGGTCCTCGAACAGAACTTCCTCGTCGAACGCGTCCTACTCGGCGAGCTGGAGCGCAAGCTCAGGACGGCCGAAGCCGATCACTATCGCCTGGTGCAACCCGACGCCGCGGCCCGCACGGGACTCGGCGTGATCGCCAAACAGATTCGTGACGCCCGCCCGCTGCTGGAACAGCTCTCCCGCGACGTACCCGCCAGACTCCGCGACAAGCCGACCCTGCTGGTGTGGGGAATGCGAGACATGGTGTACCGCGGCAGGGCCCACATCTCGCGAATGTGCACAATATTCACCGATCTTGGGGGTCGTCGAGCCGCCACGCGCACAGCAGTTCATCCAGGAGCAGGCACCTGATGAGATCGCGACGGCGATCGCGAAGCGGTTCGCCTGACCCTCGCACCGAAAGCGTTCGGGCGGCGCCACCCTTCAGTAGCGCCGCCCTCGCCGATCACGTTGGACTGCCTGCCATTTCCGGACGCAGCTTATTTCTTCCGCCCAGGCGCCTTCGTACCCGACTTGAAGCCGAGCCCACCCTGCTTAGCCGCGGGCGGCATAGCGAAACCATTGCCCTCCGCCCCGCCACTGCCCTCCGAGACGGTCGGTGTGACGGCGGCTCCGGTTGCGGGGGCTTCGGCGGAAGACTCTGCCGCAGCTGCGGTTTCATCGGGAGCGGCCTTCGCGCCGGGAACCTTGGCGGCGCCCTTCATGGCCAGGCCGCCGGGCTTGCCGCCTGGGGCCTTGAGACCCCTCTTCATAGCGAGCCCACCGGGCTTGGCGGTCGGGGCAGGAAGGGCCTCGGCAGCCGGGGTTTCGGTGGAAGACTCTGCCGGCGCGGCACTTTCGGACGGGGCGGCCTTCGCGCCGGGAGCCTTCAGACCGCCGTTCGTGGCCAGGCCCTTGCCGCCGGGAGCCTTCGTGCCGCCCCTCATGGCCAAGCCGCCACTGGGCGCCTTGCCGCCCTTCATGGCCAGGCCGCCGCCAGTCGAAGCCTTGGCCGCAGTGGCCGGAGCTTCGGCGGCGGGTTCCTTTTCTTCCTTGGCGGGCTTTTCGGCCTTCTTCTCCTTGGGCTCCTGGATGACGACCAGGTTCTCGCTCAGCGTCTTCGGTTCGACTCGGTCGATCGCGTCCAGCATGAGCTGGGCGACGTCGACGACCTCGACACGATCGGCGGCGTCGATGCCGTCCTGGCGGGCGGTGACACCGTCGGAGAGCATGACGCGGCAGAACGGGCAACCGGTGGCGATCTTGGTGCCTGCGCCAGGGGAGGAGTCGATGGTGGCCAGCGCTTCGTCGACCCGGTCGATGTTGATGCGCTTGCCCAACTGCTCTTCCATCCACATGCGCGCGCCGCCTGCGCCACAGCACATGGACCGTTCGCCGTGGCGCGGCATTTCGACGAGGTTGGAGCCGGAGGCGGCCATCAGTTCACGCGGCGCGTTGTAGACCTTGTTATGCCTGCCCAGGTAGCAGGGGTCGTGGTAGGTGATGTTCTTGGTCACCGAGGCCACCGGGATCAGCGCCTTCTGGCGCACGAGACGGTTCAGCAGCTGGGTGTGGTGCATGACCTCGTAGGTGCCGCCGACCTGCGGGTACTCGTTGTTGAGCGCGTTGAAGCAGTGCGCACAGGTGACGACGATCTTCTTCTTGCTCTGTTCGACGCCGTCGAACACCTCGTTCAGTGTCTCGATGTTCTGCTGCGCCAACTGCTGGAACAGGAATTCATTGCCCGCGCGGCGGGCCGAGTCGCCGGTGCAGGTCTCGCCCTGGCCGAGCACCATGAACTTCACGCCCGCGGTGGCCAGCAGTTCGGTGACCGCCTTGGTGGTCTTCTTGGCGCGGTCCTCGTAGGCGCCCGCGCAGCCGACCCAGAACAGGTATTCATAGCCGTCGAACGAGTCGGCATCCTTCCCGTAGACCGGGATCTGGAAGTCCATCTCGTTAATCCAGTTGAGCCGGTCCTTGGCGTTCTGGCCCCACGGGTTGCCCTTGTTCTCCAGGTTCTTGAACAGGCCGGCCAGCTCGGACGGGAAGTCCGATTCGATCAGCACCTGGTAGCGGCGCATGTCGATGATGTGGTCGACATGCTCGATATCGACCGGGCACTGCTCCACACACGCGCCACAGGTGGTGCAGGACCACAGCACCTCGGGGTCGATGATGCCGTTGACGTCCTCGCCGCCGACCAGCGGACGCTCCGCCTCGGCCTTCGCGGCGTCGGAAATGCGCGCCAGCGCGGCCTCGTTCGGGTTGCCGTCGGCGTCGACCAGGCCGGTCTCGTCGCCGCTCATGTCCTTGCGGCCACCGGCCAGCAGGTACGGCGCCTTGGCGACACCGTGGTCGCGCAGCGACATGATCAGCAGCTTGGGCGAGAGCGGCTTACCGGTATTCCATGCCGGGCACTGCGACTGGCAGCGACCGCATTCGGTGCAGGTGGTGAAGTCGAGGATGCCCTTCCAGGAGAAGTCCTCGAACTTGCCCGCACCGAAAACGGCGTCCTCGCCGAGGTTTTCCACTGCCTCCAGGTCGACCGGCTGGCCCGCGACGGTCAGCGGCTTGGCCGCGCCGAGCGCGACGCCACCGTCGTCTTCACGCTTGAAATAGATATTGAAGAACGCCGCGAATCGGTGCCACGCGACACCCCAATCGACATTGCGGCTGACCACGACGACCCACACCAGTGCCGCCATCAGCTTGAAGAACGCGAAGACCGACACCGCTTCCGCACTCGCGGGCAGCAGCTCGGCGATATGCATGCTGACGAAGTCGCTGGCGGCATGGCGCACGCCGGTGTACGCCACTACCAGCGCCTTCACACCGATCATGCTGATGCCCTCTACGAGCACGACGGTCTCGACGAAGTAGGCCGCTGCGAAGTTGGAGCCGCCGAAGCGAGACAGCCGCTCGGGCACCCGAGGGTGGTTGAGCTGCCGAATGATGATCAGCGTCAGCCCACCCACGATGGTGCCCAGGCCTAGCAGCTCGTCGAGGAGATGATAGGCGAGGGTGTCACCGACCCACGGCCACGTGAAGGTGGGGCTGAAGATCTGCCCCTGGGCCTGGAAGACGGTGACGAATCCGATCAGGAAGCCGACCATGACGAGCCAGTGCGCCCAGCCTACGGTCCGGAACTTCGCCATGCGGGTATGCGCGGCGAATTCCTTGACCATGGTGGCGAATCTGGGCAGGAACGGCCGGAACCGGTCGGGGCCGGCTGCCCGAGCTGGATGGTGCGCACCATCTTGCGGATCGCCAAGACAAACCCGGCCCACGCGGGGACACCAATCAGAGCGGAGATGATACCCAGCGTTAATTGCAGGGTGCTCATGTGCTGGCCTTCCAGTTGCAATGGGACGCAATGTCGTTCGTAGCTCGACGCATCATAACCCTCTGCAAGTTACTCGCTGGTAATAAAGTCGGGTGCCGCCTGAACGGATCGCCGGGCGTAGGTCGCCGGATCTATACCGCGCAGTCGGCAAGTCTCGGCGAGTGCACCGGTCAACAGCACATCGGTATCCGCTAGCGCCCGTACGGTTTCCGCGCCGAGCAACATCATGAGCTGCCGGATCCGAGTGATCCAGGTGCCGATAACCGCGATCAGCGCATCGACGCCTTCCGCCTCGAGGATCGCTAGGAAGTGCCCGGATACCCCCACCGCCCGGGGCACCCAGCGCCAGCCCCCGAACGACATCGAGCCGAGTTCGCACGCCGCCGGAGGCGAGTAGCGTAACCCCCTGCGCCAGAGCGGCGTCGGCCCCGTCGACCAGGCAGGCAGGCAGGGGTGGACAGGCCCCAGTCGGCGAGCAGGCCGAAATCCGCTCGCGGTCGCCGCGCGTTCTCGATCAGCGCGAAATTTGTTCCGTCGTTGCCGGATACGTCGATGATCCGCACCCCAAGACCGGCCAGCTGCGTGATGGTGTCGGCACTAGGACCGTCCCCCGAAGATGGTGATGTCGTCCAATGCGTCTTCAACGCGACCACCGATGATCGGGTCGTTGACGAGTTCGCGTAGCGCAGGAATGACGCGGTCGGTGTCGATGGCCCGGTGAATACGCGCGATGTGTCCCAAGGCCGTCACCGCAGCGGAGCGAACATTGGGGTCCGGATTCTCGAGCAGGGCGAGCGCGCGGTCGGTGACCCATCCGCCATCAGGGTCGTGAAGAGCCAACCGCAGTATGACCTGCGAAACCGCCAGGTTGTCGTCCGAATCGAGCATCGCGATCGCCTCGTTCCGGCCGATCGGTTCGAGGCTTTGGTACGTACTCACAGCGGCTTGCCCTTCCTGTTCACCACGCCTGCCTTGATCAAGGCGTTCTGCATCTCCTGTGTGAGCTCGTCCCATGCACGTTTGTGGCCATGGAAGATCCCCGATTCCGGATACGTCTCATCGAACACGTCGAACTCCCCAGTTTCGGAGTCCAAGCCTACGCGGCGGGAGGAGGTGGGCTTGATCTGTACAGACTTGTCCAGTGTCTCCTGTGGATGCGTCGGCTCCGGCGCAGCGTTACCTCGTTGCTCTGGACCATGTTTCGGAGAAGGCTCGAAGGTCAGCTTCTTCTCTTCACCATCGACTGCGACCTTCAACGCGATGATCGCCGCGAGCTTGGCGAGGGACTCGGTGAGATCGGGGACCTTGCCGAAGGCGTCGATGACGCCGACGGCGACGCTCGCGGCCAACGTGATCTCGAGGATCTGGAAGAGACGTTTCGTCGTGTAGAGGCCGCGCAGGGTCGTGATCGTGTCCTCGACCGCGAGTGCGACACCACCGCCGGCGACAGCGATACTCCCGCCGAAGCTGAAGATCGCACCAACGATGGCGCCGGTGACCAACAGCCCGACAGCCCAGGCGAAGGTCGTCATCGCCGTCTTGATGCCGTCACCGACTTCGACTGTCGAGCTGTGATAGTCCGCGACTGGGGCGGCGACGTTGGTGGACGCGGAAACCAGGAGGTCGGCGCTGGATTTCAGTGTGCCGAAGTGTTCCTGAATGATCGTGCGGTTCTCGGTGGCGTCCATGTCGTCGAACAACGCGGAGATCGTGGCGATCTTCGCGGGTGCGCCGGTGATGGTGGCGTGGGTGGAGAAGGTCTTCCACGTGGTGGCGGCCTTCGACAGCTTGTCGACGTCGCCGTTGGGAAGTTTCTCGAAGGTGCCGACGATCTTCGAGGTGAGTTCGTTGAAGAATTCCTCGACGCCACCGTTGTGTTTGACGCCGTCGCCGTTGTCATGAACGGATGTCGGGATGGTGACCTTGTACTCGGATACCTGTTGCAGAGGCGGGCTTTCAGGGTTGGCGTTGTCGGCCTTCCCGTACTTGTACCCGTTGGCGTAGAGAATGTTGCCGAGATTGGTGAGCGCATCGGCCAGGTCGGTGCAGGTCTGCATCGTGTCCCGGGCGTAACGGTCGTACGCCTCGCCCCACTGTTTGCAGCCGGGAGCGTCACCGGCCATACCTGCGCACTCGCCTTTGACCGCGTCGTGCACGGGTTTATCGGCGTGCCGCAGCTCGCCGGCGAGGTCGTGGCATTGCTTGGCGGCCTCGTAGTAGGTCCGCCAGTTGACCTTCACCGCTCATCCCCCTCGGAGCATCTTCAAGTTTTCCTCGACCGCGGTCGTGTAGCCGGTGTGTGCCTTGCGCGCCACCTCGCTGATATCGCGGGCAGCTTCGGCGAATTCCCTTGCCCCGGCCGCCCATTCACGATGAGCATCCGAATATGCCTGCGCGGCAACACCATCCCAACCCGTTCCCCCCAAGGTCGCGACCTTGGCGTCGATCGCATCGAGATGTTCGGCCAAAACGCTGGCGAGGGCGGACAGACGGATCGCGACCTCATCCAGGTGGTCCAGGTCGACCTCGAACTCCTCTGAACTCATGGCAGGCCCAAGCTCGACGTACTCGCGCTATAAAGCACTTCCGCGTTGCTGCCGTCGAGGTTTTCATACGTTGAGGCTGTGACCCCGAGCTTTTCGGCCAACCCGGCCAGCGCAGTGATGACCTGGCCGCCGCCGTCGCGGATCTCGTTCCAGCCATCGGCGAACTCGTTGGCCAAGTTGCCCTTCCACGTCCCGTTGACCAGCGACTCGACGTCCCTGGCCGCTGAACCCAGCGCGGTCTGCATCGCGGTGGACAGCTCGTATACTTCCTCCCCCACTTCGCGGACTTCCTCGGGTACCACCGAGAGGTTCTGTCCCGAAGCTGGCGTACCCCCGTCGCTCATGCCGCCGAATACTACCTAGCCTGCGGCTAGACCGTCGAGCCCGCCTACTGGGTGTGCTGCCGTCGCCGTCCCTCACATCGGCATGACCTACCAAGAAGCGGCCAAAGTCTGCAGTGTGCCGGTCAGTGCCGTCACTCCCGCATCACACGAACCAGCCAGAATCTCCTCGCCGCCGAGGAAGAAGTCCTATCCGTTCCAGATCGACGTCGGCCTGCGCCCAGACGGCAAACGCGATCGACCACAGTTCACCTACGACACCTTGAAAATGGCCCGCCGCGATATCCGCGCGAACACGCTACGCAACTACCGCGATTCACTGAAATACACCAAGCGCGACCTCGGCGGATGAAGCTCCAGGCGCTGCGACAGGCACACGTCGACGAATGGGTCTCCACCATGCTGGAAGCCGGGTCGATGAAAGGCAAACCGCTGGTACCGGCCACAGTCCGGCTGGCCCTGGTCATGCTCCAGCAGGTGACCGAGTACGCCACCCGGCGAGGACTTATCGCCCGCGATCCCGCCGAATACGTCGAGGCACCCCGGCAGCGGCCCACCAAGGTCACCCCCGCAGACGTGTGGACCAAGGAACAGGTGCAGACATTCGCCGCCAAGGCCAGCGCACACCGCTTGCACGCCGTCTACCTCATGTCCTGCTACGGGCTGCGCCGCTCGGAGGTATGCGGGCTGCGCTGGACCGACATCGACCTGACACGCTCAACACTGAGCGTCGAGCAAAGCTACGTCGAAGTCGAAGGCAAGGACCACGCGGTGGACGAGCCCAAGACCGAGCGCTCGCGCCGAACCCTGCCAATGCCCGACGACGTCGCAACGGCGTTGCGCGAGTTGAAAACTCGCCAGAAACGAGAAAAGCTCGCCGTCGGCCAGTCATGGGACGAAATCACACATGTGTGCTCGGACGAGACCGGCAAGCCCGTCCTGCCCCGGACCTACACCGGATGGTTCCATCGCATCCGCATCACAGCCAAACTCCCCCGGATCACCCTACGGAACCTGCGCCACACCTCGGTATCCGTCATGCTCCACGCAGGCATCCCAGCCTCCACCGTCGCCGCCTGGCACGGGCACGACGTGCGGATGACCACGGGCGTCTACAACCGGGTCTACGACGAGGGTCTGTCCGCAGCCGCCTCGGCGATGTTCGGAGACACCGAAAACACCGTTTAGGACGGTCCTGTAAGCAGTTCTCCCCCGTTGGCAAGAACTTGGCAAGATGACCCTGGAACACAGAAAAGACCCGGCACAATACCGGGTCTGACCTGCGTAAATGAAGTGGAGCTAAGGGGACTCGAACCCCTGACCCCCACACTGCCAGTGTGGTGCGCTACCAGCTGCGCCATAGCCCCGAGTGGGTCGCTGTCAGGTTTCCCTGACTGCCTGAACGAAGTTACACCACTGGCGTGTCGGCAACCAAATCGCCTTTATTCGGGGGTAGCGGAGGGGGTTGTTCGATCGTAGAATCGAACACATGTTCGATAGTGATGATCTCTCATCCGTGGACTTCGGGGCCATGTCCGACGAGGGGCTGATCGAGGCCCTGCGGGCGGCGCATGGGCGGGCGGCGGTGGCGCAGGCCGCTGAGGTGTTCGCAGTGCGGGAGTTGTATCGACGGCATCGGGCCGAGACTGCGGAGCCGGGGCCGGGCGGAGTGCGGGCCGGCGAGTTCGCCGCCAGCGAGGCCGCAGTGGCATTGCAGGTCGACGAAGGGACGGCCGGGGCGTTGATCGATATCGGTCTGGCACTGGAGGATTCGTTGCCGCGAACGCGGTCTGCTTTCGCAGCGGGACGGATCGACCTGGCCAAGGTGCGGGTGATCGTGGACAGCACCCGAGCGGTGGCCAGGGAGGTGCTGGACGCGCTGGAGCCGCGACTGCTCGAGGCGGCGGGACGAAACAATCCGGTGCGGCTGCGGCAGGCGGCACGGCGGTGGGCGGCGCGGCTGGATCCCGGCGGCACGCAGCGCCGGCGGGAACTGCGGCAGGACGAGCGCGACGTTCGGCTGCGAGCGGTGCAAGACAGTATGGCGGTATTCGATGGATTACTGCCCGCGCCGGGGGCGCAGACGGTGGCGATGCGACTGCGCGAGATGAGTATGCAGGTGTGCGCATCGGATCCACGGAGTATGCCGCAGCGACGGGCGGACGCTCTGGTGGCGCTGGCGGATGGTTCCGGACGGCTGAAATGCCAGTGCGGACGCAGTGAGCGTTGTCCGAAGTTCGGTGCGCCGATCGAACAGCCGCGCAGACCATTGATCCAGATCGGGATTGCGGCGGACACGCTGCTCGGAATTCGGGAAGCACCGGCATTTCTGGCAGGGTATGGGCCGATCGACGCGGCGCTGGCCCGGATTCTCGCTGAACACGCACGCTTCCAGGTCATTCCGGAACGCTCGAACGCCGACGACGAGGCGACCGCTGTGGATGAAACGATGCCTCGGCGGCCATCGCCGCGACTGGAGCGCGAGGTGCGGGCGATGGACGGCATGTGCCGCTTTCCCGGATGCATCATGCCCGCTGCCGAATCCGAACTGGACCACAATCACCCGTTCGACCACCAGCGCGCCGACCACAGCGGACGCACCATTGTGGCCACACTCTGCACGAGGCACCATCGCCTGAAAACGTTGGCGGACAACAAAAGACTCCCCTGGCGCATCTGGCGCGCCGATCTGGATCGCCTCCAATGGACCGTCCCGACCGGCGATATCCACACGACGATCCGCGAGGGCGCGCGATACCTATTTCCGCGCACCGACACCGACGCCCCCGCTGCGCCCTACACCGGCCACCACAGATCCGAACCGCCCGAAACTCCCGCAATCCCCGTCCATCCCGCGGACCGACCAACCGCCGAAGACATCGCGTACCCGCTCGACGGCTACATAGTCGTCCACGGCCAACTCCGGCAAATCCGCCCCGAAGACGAGATCCCAGACGACCATCCCCAGCCAGCCCGATTGCCCGCGCCCTGACCGGGCCATCCGCTCAGAGCAAGTCGCCAAGGCTGTCGAGTGCCGCATTTCGAGCAATGCGCAGGCAGCTCGCGGGCCGCGATCCACCCTGGGGGGTCGCAAGGCCGTGCAGAGCAGCACGTGGCCGCCCAGACGCCCGATCCACTCCGAGCAGATCGCAAGGCGCACCGGATACTCGGTCCGCTCCGTGCACTCGCAGGGCCGACCAGACGCCTGGTCTACTCCGAGCAGCCGACACGTTCGTCCGGGTACCTGATCCACTAAATGCCGCTCGCGGGGCTAACCGGGCATCCGCTCCGAGCGGGTCGCAGGGCCGTCGAGTACCGAACCAGTTCGAACGGCGCACAGGCCGCGATCCAGGCTGAGCGGGCTGCAAGACCGACCAGATGGACGGCCCCCTGAGCAGCACATGGGCTGCCCCGATGCCCGATCCACTCCGAGCGGCTCACACGTTCGCCCGAGTGCCTGATCCACTGAGTGCCTCCCGTCGGCTGACCGAGCAATTCCGCTTCGAGCGGGACGCCAAAGCCGTCGAGTACCGAACCAGTTCGAACTGCGTACAGGGTGGGCCGCGTGCCGATCCACGGTGAGCGGGGTCGCAGGGCCGTCGGGATGCCGCTCCACTGCGAGCAACTCGCAAGGCCGACCAGATATCCGCTCCACAAAGCTGCTGGCAGGACAGGCCGGATGCCCCGATCCAGGCGACTCGCCAGGCCCCCGGCCCAAAGTTGGGTGACGCGCGCAAGTGACCGCGCTCGACATCGACTCCATACCGCCGTTTGCGACCGCAATTGCCCGTTCGGGACCGATATGGCCGTTCACCACGGCCGTTCACGACCGGCATATATCCGATTGAACGTGTGCCCTCGCCGAGAGCTCTGCGCTGTCGGCATCACTCAGACATGCGAGACACCGCCGAAGCCCGCCTGGTGACCTGTTGTGCGCCCAGGCCCACCTCGGCACACCGGGAAGCGTGCCCGTACGAGCATCACCGAAATACCGGCGTGCCGGATCGCCCCGATTCATTGAAGCTCGAATAGGGGTGGAGCGGAATCACAAGCACCCCAGCGGACAACAATTTCACCATCCGTACCGCATGGACGTGCACCGAACCCACGGCGCAACCGGACATACCTCGCAGGTTTCGTTGCTCAAACGCGATCCGGATCACCATTTCGTAGTGATCCCGAACACATAACGTAACTATCACGAACGATCGTATATATACATTTTTACGCATTCGAACTGCGCGAATGCCGATAATCCTAAGTCGCGGTCGAGGCAATTCGGACGTTATCCCAACGTGATCTGTCGCGAATTCTTCGCTAGCGTCGTCGGCAGCCCGGATCAACGCGACGGGCTCGAATTCGAATCGCTGAACGCCGGTAACCCTGCCCCGCGGTTTCGAGGGTCCCCGACATCGCTGGGGGCAGGGACACGGCGGAAGTCCGCCGGGCCGAGCGGGCGCAGCCAGGAATCCACATGACTCAGAACCGCAAGCTCACCCGTGCCCTTGGTCTCGCCGCCGTCGCCGGTGCCATCGTCGCAGTTCCGTTCGGCCTGTCCACCGCCACCGCATCGGCCTCCGGCCATAACTGGGACGCCGTCGCGCAGTGCGAGAGCAGCGGCAACTGGAGCACCGATACCGGTAACGGCTTCTCCGGCGGCCTGCAGTTCACGCAGAGCACCTGGGCCGCCAACGGTGGCTCGGGCAGCCCGAGCGGCGCGAGCCGCGAGGAGCAGATCCGCGTCGCGGAGAATGTGCTCGCCACCCAGGGCCCAGGCGCTTGGCCCGTGTGCGGCGCTTACCTGTAAGCCCGAATAGACCTGACGGGGTCCGCGCCATCGAGCACGGGCCCCGTTGTCGTCGGCACGGTCGAAGACATCAAACGAATTCGCCGGTGCCGGAATTATTTCCGGCAACCAAGTGAGCAACCGCCGTGCAATTCAACCGACCGCACGCTCCACATCGGGATCGAAAACCCCTCCGCTGCGACAGAATTCATAACTCCCACCCCAGCTCGACATGTCTGCGACGTCAACCGAGAGTCCCACTCATCGGTACCGACCGTTTCAATTCCGCAAATCGAGCGTTCTCATGGTCCGAAACACCTGCGGGGAGTGATCCATCTCACTACCCTGTGTCCACCCGGTAACTCGTCCTGGTCCATGCACGGTTCAGGTCTTTACGAATGCCGTGGCTAGAAAGGCATCTCGACCATGAGCTCGACCCAGACCGCAGACCCGCCGACCCTGCTCACGGGGCTGTGGCAGCGCAAGTTGCCGCACTATCCCGATACACCCGCCCGCTCCTGGTATTTGGCCGTCGTGGTCATCGCCTCGATCGCGCTCTACTACCAATTGTTCGTCACCGGCGCCGTCGGCAATGAACTCATCGGCTACTTCGATCTGTCCTTCGCCTACTTCGTCTGGATCTTCATCATCGGCGCCGCCTTCGGTGCGGTGGCCTCGGTGCTCGCGGGCGTGCTGGATCGATGGGGCAGGGCGAATATCGTCGCCTACGGCGTGGTGATCTGCTCGCTGCTGACCCTGTTCGCGGTGCCCGCGACGACCACCAAGGAGCAGTACCTGTTCGTGTACTGCCTGGTGAGCATTGTCGAGGGCGCGGTGCTGGTGGCCACACCGGCACTGATCCGCGACTTCTCCCCGCAGCTGGACCGGGCATCGGCGATGGGCTTCTGGACGCTGGGACCGGTCATCGGCGCCCTGGTCACCACGCAGATCTCCACCCACACGCTCGACGCGCATCCGGACTGGCAGTACCACTACCGGCTGTGTGGTGTGATCAGTCTCGTCATCGCGGTGGTCGCGGTGATCGGATTGCGTGAACTCAGCCCGCAACTGCGCGACCAGATCATGGTGACATTGCGCGACCGTGCGCTGATCGAGGCCCGGGCCCGCGGGTTGGATGTCAAGGAACTCGAGCAGGGTGTGTGGCGACAGATGTTGCGCCCCAATATCATCGGCTCGGCATTGGCGATCAGCCTTTTTCTCGCCTTCTTCTACACCATCGTGTCGTTCCTACCGGTGTATATGGCGACGAATTTCGGCTTCAGTCCGGCCAAGGCCAATGCACTCGGCAACTGGTACTGGGCCGCCAATGCGATAGCGCTGGTGCTGGCCGGCATCGTGTCGGACAGACTCAAGGTGCGCAAGCCGTTCATGATCGTCGGCGCGCTCATCAGCATCGTCGGCATGTACCTGTTCATCGGCTACACCGATCAGCCCGATACCGATTACTACTCGTTCGCAACGGTTTTCGTGGTGATCGCGGTCGGCACCGGCATCGCCTACTCCACCTGGATGGCGAGCTTCACCGAGACGGTCGAGGCCCGTAATCCGGCCGCGACCGCGGTGGGTCTCGCGGTGTGGGGCGGCACGCTGCGCAGCGTCGTCACCGTGGTGCTGTTCGGATTGCTGATCGTGGTGAACGCGGCCGGTCCGCTGGTCAATTACGGGCCACGGCTCTCGGAGATCGCGCACAAATACGCCCAGCAACTCGCAACCATCCAAACGGTCGGCACGGAAACCCTTGCGGCACTGCAGCAGAACCCCAATGATCAGGTCGCACAGGTCACCGCGCTGACCAAACTGACCGGTGCGTCACCGGCCGATATCCAGACGACCGTCGGCCTCAACATCCGCTACCCGCAGGAATTGGCGACGCTGCAGGCGATCGATTCGGCGACACTGGCCACGCTGACCACGAATCCGGCCGATGCGAACGCGGGTCTGGCGGCGGTCGGACAGGTCGCGAAGAAGTTCGGCATTCCGGTGGATCAGGCGATCGCGCGGCTGCAAGCCGTGCAGCAGATTCCGGCCGTCGATCTCGCGGTGGCGGGGACCGTCGGCCCCAAACTGGTGCAGGCGACTACGCAGTTGCAGTCGGTCGGCACGATTCCGGCCGACGATCAGGCCTATCTGGCCGCACACGCCAAGGAAGTGCAGCAGGCGCAAGCCGATTCGCCGAAGCAGTGGGAACGCTGGTGGTGGATCTGCCTGGCAGCTCAGGTTGTGTTCCTGCCGTTCGTCTTCCTGATGGCCGGACACTGGAGCCCGAAGAAGGCGGCCGCCGAGGCCAAGGCGCACGACGAACTCGTCGAGCGCGAACTGGCCGCGATCGCGGAGGAAGAGCCGGAGCCGGAATCCGCCGGTTAGCGGCGTCGTGCCGGGCGGTACCGCCCGGCACGATCACTTGGTCAGGTCGACGACCCATTCGTGGTTGTTCACATCGATCTTGTTCTTGCCGTCGAAGACCGCGGGCGTGGCGACCTCGCCATTGGCATCGGTCAGCGCGGCACGTGCCATCTGCGCGTGGATCTTCGCCGCATCGAGTTTCGCGCCCGAGCTGATGCACTGCACCGCCTCCAGCGAGGCGCCGGATTCCTTCGCGACATTCGCGAGATCGTCATTGCTGAGATCCGCGCCGCCTTCGTCCGGCTGCCTCGAGGTGAACAGCAGCGCGTGGAATTTCGAATACACCGGACCCGAACCGGTATCCGCGACACAGTCGTTCGCCGCGACCGCGCGGGTCGAATAATCCTTGCTCTTCGACTTCGGGTCGAGGAAGGTCACGAGGTGGTAGCGGACCGCGAGTTTACCCTCGTCCATCCGCTGCGCGATCTCCTGACCGTAGAGCCGCTCGAGCGCGCCGCAGGACGGGCACAGCGGATCCTCGTACACATCGATGGTCTTCGCCGCGTCCGGGCGACCGAGGAGAATCGTGCCCTTGTTCTGGTCCAGGACCGCGCGCACGTCCGCGCTGTGCACCGATCCATAGCTGTCATTGCGGATCGTGGCGTCGTCGCGCCCCCACCGGAACGCGATGATCACGATCAACACGATGAGCGCGAGCGCCACGCCACCCAGGGCATATGTGGTCGCACTGGACATCGGCCGCGGCGTGTACTTCGATCCCGATTCGCTCACCCCGAACACTCTGCCCCAACCACACACAACCCCATGCACGGGGTGCTTGATCACCATGCATTGATGCAGGCAAACGTCGAGAGCGGCCCTCCCGGGTTACATGGTGATCAGACGTCCAGATCAGTGGGAGGCGTAATTGTTGTCTTGGGAGTCGTCGACGAGGCGTTCGGCGCCGTAGGTGTAGGTGGGTGGGCTGTCCGCGATGGCTTCCACTTTCGATTCCGCACCGCGTCGGTGCAGTGGTTCCGGGACCAGTGCCCAGATCGCGGCTGCGACGGCGAGTAGTGCGCCGGTCAGGGCGAGGGCGAGGCCGTAGGAGAAGTGTTGGGCAACGGCGCCCACCGCGACCGGGCCGATGACGGTGCCGAGGTCGGCCGCCATTTGGAAACCCGCCAGCACCGGGCCGCCGCGGGCCTTCGGTCCGATGACGTCCGCGACCGCCGCCTGCTGGGCGGGGGTGAACATGCCCGAGCCCAGACCGGCCACGAATGAGGTCACCAGCAGCCAGGGCAGGTTCGTCGCGAGACCGAGTCCGGCGGTTCCGGCCGCACAGATCAGAGATCCGACGATCAGGAAGGGTTTGCGCCCGAAGCGGTCCGAGAGCCTGCCGGATGCGAAAAGCACTGCCACATTGCCCGCGGCGAACATCGTCAGCGTGACACCGGCCATACCCGATTGCTGATGCAGCACTTCGACAACGAGCAGCGGCACCAACGCCATCCGCACGCCGAATACCGCCGCGCCATTGGCGAAATTCGACAGCAGTACCGCCCGATATTCCGACCGTGCCAGTCCCTCTCGGAACGACATCAGCCGCAACCCGCCCACCGGTTCCGGTGCGGCCAGGGTCGAATGCCGCAGGTTCACATAGACCACCGCGGTGGCGAGCAGCAGCGCCGCCGCGTAGATCAGGAACGGCGCCCGCAGCCCGAGCCCTGCGAGCGCACCGCCGACCAGCGGCCCGCTGACCGATCCGATAAGAAAACTCGTCGACCACAGCCCGGACACCCGCCCGCGCTGCGCGGGCGGCGACATCCGGATCACCAGTGCCAGCGACGACACCGTGAACATGGTCGACCCGACCCCACCCGCCGACCGCAAAACCAGTAGCTGCCAATAACTCTGGGCGAACGCGCTGGCCCCGGTCGACACCGCAACGATCAACAAGCCCGCGAGATACACCGACCGCTCCCCCAGCCGCTGCACCAACCGCCCACTGACCGGCGCGAACAACAGCCGCATCAACGCGAACGCACTGACAATCGCCGAAGCCGCGGCAACCCCAACCCCGAACCCCCGCGCAAACTGCGGCAACACCGGCGCCACCAGACCGAACCCGACGGCGATAACAAACGAAGCCCCGACCAACACCCAGATCTCAACCGGCAAAGCCCTGGACGCCGCCCCACTCCATCCAACGGCCACCCCGCCCTGCCCCTCGACCACACCCACCGCCCGATCGGTACCCGACGCCACCGCGGTCTCCGCCGATCTCCCCTCCTTCGCCACCCCCGCAGACATTTCTGGCCCGGACGCGCCTGCTGCTCCCACTGAAGCTCCGAACCCGAGCGACCCCGCCGCCTTCACCAAACCCACTGCCACTCCCGAATCTGACGCGCCCGCTGCTCCCACTGACGCTCCCGACCCGAGCGACCCCACCGAGCCCGACGCCTTCACCAAACCCACTGCCGCTCCCGAATCCGACGCGCCCGCCGACCCCACTGACGCTCCCGACCCGAGCGACCCCACCGAGCCCGACACCTTCACCAATCCCACTGCCGCTCCCGAATCCGACGCGCCCGCTGACCCCGCCGCACCCAGCGATCCCGTCCCCACCGAACCAGCTGCCGCAGCGTCAGACGATCTCGACGTCCTTGCCGGTCCCGCTGACTCGGCCGACCCCAGCGCCTGACCCGACCCCGCTGGCACTCCCGACCCCAACGCGCCCATCGCCCCCGGTGAAGCTTTCGAACCTTGCAACTCCGACGACCCCGCAGTCGATCGATCACTCACCGGACAGCGCCTGCCCGACCACTTCTTCCGCGGCCGCTTGGACCTGGGTGAGGTGTTCGGGGCCCTGGAAGGACTCCGCGTAGATCTTGTATTTGTCTTCGGTGCCGGAGGGGCGGGCGGCGAACCAAGCGTTTTCGGTGGTGACCTTCAGGCCGCCGAGGGGGGCGCCGTTGCCGCGGGCTCGGGTGAGGACCGCGGTGATCGGCTCACCGGCGATCTCCTTTGTGGTGATCATGTCCGGTGTCAACTTCCCGAGCAGTGCTTTCTGTTCCGGGGTCGCGGCCGCGTCGATGCGGGCATAGGCCGGACTGCCGTAGCGCTTCTCGAGTTCGACATAGCGCGCGGACGGGCTCTGGCCGGTGACCGCGGCGATCTCGGTGGCCAGCAGGGCGAGCAGGATGCCGTCCTTATCAGTGGTCCACACGGTGCCGTCCATCCGCAGGAAGGATGCGCCCGCACTCTCCTCACCGCCGAAAGCCAGACTGCCGCTGAACAATCCGGGCACGAAGAACTTGAAGCCGACCGGCACCTCGTACACATCGCGCCCGAGCACGCTGACCACCCGGTCGATCATCGACGAACTCACCGCCGTCTTGCCGATCTTGGTGAGCGCATCCCAGCCCATCCGGTTCGCGACCAGATATTCGATGGCGACCGCGAGGAAATGGTTCGGATTCATCAGCCCGCCATCGGGTGTGACGATGCCGTGGCGATCCGCGTCGGCGTCGTTGCCGGTGGAGATGTCGTAGTCGTCCTTGATGGCGATCAGCGAGGCCATCGCATAGCGCGAGGACGGATCCATCCGAATCTTGCCATCGGAGTCCAGCGTCATGAACCGCCAGGTCGGATCGACGAACGGGTTGACGACCTCGAGTTCGAGGTCGTAGCGCTGCCCGATCTCCTCCCAGTAGTCGACGCTCGCCCCACCCATCGGATCTGCGCCGAGCCGGATCCCGGCGCCGCGAATGGCGTCCAGGTTCAACACATTCGGCAGATCCGCGATGTAATGGTCGAGGTAGTCGTAGCGCTCGACGCAGTTTTCCAGCGCATGCCGAAGCGTGGTCCGCCGCACCCCGGCCAAGCCGTTGCGCAACAGTTCGTTGGCGCGGTTGGCGATGGCGTCGGTGGCCTTGGTATCGGCCGGACCGCCGTGCGGCGGGTTGTATTTGAAGCCGCCGTCGCGCGGCGGATTGTGCGACGGTGTGACGACGATGCCATCGGCCTGATGCTTTGCCCCACCGCGGTTGTGCCGCAACACCGCATGACTCAGCGCGGGCGTTGGGGTGTAGCGATCGCGCGCGTCGATCATCGCGGTCACGTCGTTGGCGGCGAGCACCTCGAGTGCGGTGGTCCACGCGGGTTCGGACAGTGCGTGGGTATCGCGGGCCAGATAGACCGGACCGGTAATCCCCCGTGTGGCACGGTATTCCACGATCGACTGGGTGATGGCCAGGATGTGCGCCTCGTTGAACGCGGTGTCCAGGCTGGAGCCCCGATGCCCCGAGGTGCCGAACGCCACCTGCTGCGCAGGCTCGGCCGGATCCGGGATGCGGCTGTAGTAGGCCGTCACCAGACGCGCGATGTCCTCCAGGTCGGTGGGACGCGCGGGTCGCCCGGCTCGATTATGGGCCATGCTCGGGTCTCCCTTCCGTGTCGGCTGCGCCCGGCTCGTCATCAAAATCATGTCCACAACCACTGGGTCGTGGCCGCGGCGACGAACACCGCGGTCAAGCTGGTCACGACACTGAGCACCACATTGCCCACCGCATAGGCGTAGGCCCCTTCGGCCGCGAGCCTGACTGTCTCGTAGCCGAACGTGCTGAATGTGGTCAGCGCGCCGCAGAAACCTGTTCCCGCGGCGGCCAGCAGCCAATGGTTCGCGCCGGCGCCGATCAGTCCACCGAGCAACGCCGAACCGACAATATTAACGGTCAATGTGCCCAGCGGCAGCAGAGATTCGAATCGCGCGGCCACCGCGCGGTCGATGAGATATCGCGCAGGCGCACCGATCATGCCGCCGACCAGAACGAGCACCACCATCATCGGGCGACTCCCGGACTCGGCTGCCAGGTCTCTACCTCGGACAATGCGACATTCACCGCAACGAGCAGCTCGGAGTTCTGTTCGACGAAGGCGCGCAATCGCTCGGCCTCGTCGATGATCATCACCAGCACGGGTAGGTGTTCGGCCAGATCGAGGATCCGACTTGTGTGGATGCGCGAGGACGAGCCGTAACCCTCCACGCCGCGCCACACACTGGCGCCGGCCAGTCCGGTGTCGCGGGCGCGCCGCACGATCTCGTGGTACAGAGGCCCGTGCCGCCACGTGTCGTCCTCGTCGAGCAGCAGCGTCAGCCGCGCCGCCGAGTGCCACTGTCCCGCCGCCGGACCAGTGCCCGTCGGTGAATCTTTCATCGCCTGACCCCCTTCCGTCGCGCTGTCCACTATTCAACTGGTCCGCCGTGCCGTGCCAGTAGCCCACCGCGCCGAAAACATGCCGAGCACGACCGCCCCCAGGCCCGCCACCACCGTCCCCCCGAGATAGCCGAGCGCCTCGACCGCCGCACCCGATTCGAGCAGTCTACGAACCTCGAGGCTGTAGGTGGAAAAAGTGGTGAAACCGCCGAGCACGCCGATACCGACAAATGGACGGAGCAGTCTGTGGGCTACCCATACCTCGGTGATCAGAACCATCAGAATTCCGATCGCAAAGCATCCCACGACATTGATCGTGAAGGTCGACCAGGGGACCTGATGTGGTTGCGAAGGCCACCACACGCCGATGCCGTAGCGCGCCAGCGCGCCCAGACCACCGCCGAGGGAGATCACTACCAGCACCAACGGCTCGACGGCAGGGGTGCGGATTCGCTGCCCCATGCGCTGACCTCCTGCCGAGCCGAATGCCACCGGCGCAATGCTAACGGTCGGGTCGGCGGTCCCGAACATCCGGGACGACGGCACGCACCGTGACCAGCGTCGGTCATTGCCACGGCGGCACCGAGAACTTACGAATGCCAGGAAGGTTTCCCACCGACCCCTCCGGATACAGGTCGGCAGCGATGACGGCGGCACGATCGGCGATACCCGAAGCGCCTCGGAAGACGCGAAAAGCGAGCGCCAGCAACTGTTCGGCAGATCTATTCGCGGCAACTGCGGGCTTCCGATCCGGCGACTCGGCATCACGGGCGCGGGCACGGACTGCAACGATCAACCGCGGACCGATCCCGAAAACACAACGCCCGCATCGTCATCGATGCGGGCGTTGTGCTGTTCGAGCGGAACAGCTCAGTGCACGATTACCGGTTCGCCTTCCGACGCAGCCGGAACCGTATTCGGCATCAGGAATGCGGTGATCACCGCACCGGCCACGAAAATCGCGGTGGCCCACCAGAAGCTGGTCGTGTAGCTCTCGATCTGGGCCTGTGCCACGACCAGCGGACCCGGCGTATGCGACGACAGATAGTCCGTCGCGGCCGAGGCGGCGATGGTGCTCAGCAGCGCCGTGCCGATCGAACCGCCGACCTGCTGGCTGGTGTTGATCATCGCCGAGGCGACACCGGCATCCTCGTGGTGCACACCGGCCGTCGCACCCTGGAAGGCGGTCGACATCGCACCACCGAGACCGAGACCCATCAGGATCAGGGCGGGCAGGATATTCCCGACATAGCTGCTGTCCAAGCCGATCTGGGTCAGCCATGCCATGCCGCCCGCGGCGACCAGGAAGCCACCGGCGATCACCTTTTTCGGACCGACCTTCGGCAGCAGCAGCGAGGGCACCGTGGTCGAGGAGACGACCATGCCCGCCACCAACGGCAGGAACGCCAGACCGGTCTTGATCGGCGAGTACCCCATGCTCAGCTGCATGTAGTAGGTCAGAAACAGGAAGATCGCGAACATTCCGATGCCCATGACGAACACCGTCAGGAACGAACCACCGCGCGTGCGGTCCAGCACGATGCGCAGCGGCAGCAGGGGATTCGCGACCCGGGTCTCGATCCACACGAACACCGCGAGCAGGGCCGTGCCTCCGATCAGGAAACCGAGGGTGACCGGGTTGCCCCAGCTGGTCGACTCGGCGTGTGAGAACCCGTAGACGATGCCGAACAGGGCAGCGGTCACCACGACGGTGCCCGGGATGTCGAGCTTGGGCCGCTCGGCGACCACATGCTTGGCCAGCAGCAGCACAGCGCCGATCAGCGCGACCGCCGCGAAGCCGAGGTTCACGAACATCACCCAGCGCCACGAGGCCCATTCGGTGAGCACGCCGCCGAGCAGCAGACCGATGGCGCCACCCGCACCGGCTACCGCACCGAAGATGCCGAATGCCTTGGCACGTTCACCCGGTTCGGTGAAGGTCACCGTGAGCAGCGACAGCGCGGCGGGCGCGAGCAACGCACCGAAGACGCCCTGTCCGACGCGGGCCGCGACCAGCATTTCGAAGCTGGTGGCCGCGCCGCCGACCGCGGAGGCGACGGCGAATCCGATCAGGCCGATAATGAAGGTGTTACGTCGGCCGAACAGGTCACTGAGTCGGCCACCGAGCAGCAACAGGCTGCCGAAGGCCAGGGCGTAACCGGTGACGACCCACTGCCGATCGCCATCGCTGAAACCGAGGTCCTGTTGCGCTGCGGGCAGCGCGATATTCACGACGGTCGCGTCGAGCACCACCATGAGCTGAGCCACGCCGAGTACGGCGAGCACCCACCAGCGCAGGGCGTGCGAGCCGCGGCGGCCCGAGTCGGTCTTCTCGGGGGCGGGTGCCCCACGGTCCAACGTGGTAGTCATGTGTCCCCTTTGCTCGAAGCATGATCCGGAGGATGTTCCTCCACTTATCGAGATAAGCTAACACAATAACGGAGACATCTCCTCCGCTTAATCCCGCTCATTGCTAGGATGTGCCTGTGAATCCCGCCACTACCGCGCCTCCACCTCGGCGCCTACGCGCCGACGCTGCCCGCAATCAGCAGCGCATCATCGAGGCAGCTCGCCACCTCTTCGCCGATCACGGTCTGGAGATCACCCTCGATGACGTGGCCGAACGCGCCGGGGTCGGCGTCGGCACCGTCTACCGGCGCTTCGCCAACAAGAAGGAATTGATCGCCGAGGTCTTCGAACAGAACGTCGGTGAATTCGCGGTCGCCGCCGAAACCGCGGCCAAGCATCCCGACCCCTGGCTGGGGTTGGTCCAGTTCTTCGAGTACGCCTGCACCCATCTGGCTACCAATCGCGGCTTCAGCGACGTGATGCTCGAACTCGAGGAGGATATGGAGCGCTTCGCCCAGTTGCGCGACCGGATCAAGCCGACTATCGCCGCGGTCATCGAACGCGCGCGCGAGGCCGGCGCATTGCAGCCCGATATCGAGCCCTCGGACTTCTTCGCACTGATCCACATGGTCGACGCGCTCGCCGAGTTCTCCAAGCCGGTGAAACCGAATGCCTGGCAGCGCTATATGGCCATCGCACTCAACGGCGTACGCAGCGATGACACGCCGCGCCGACCACTACCCGCACCCCCCTTGACGGACGAGGAAGTCGAACAGGCCAAGTCGTTCGTCTGCGCGGGCCGCAAGCGCTAGCGCAAAAAACCGGACATATGTAGCGCTCATCTGAGCCAGCCCTTACAGTTGGACGTATGACCAACTCGTGGGGGAACTGGGCCGGGGATCAGCACTGCACGCCAGCCGCCCTCGCCACCCCGCGAAATACCGACGAATTGGCCGAGATCATCGGCCGCGCCGCCACCACCGGACAGACAGTACGCGTCGCCGGTGCGGGTCATTCGTTCACCGATGCCGTACTCACCGACGGCATCCTGCTCGACCTGGCGAAACTGAACCGCATCCGCAACGTGGACCGGGAGACCGGCCGCGTTCGAGTCGAAGCGGGCATCACCCTCAATGCCGCGAGCAATGCACTGCATCCGCTCGGCTTGGCCTTCCCCAATCTCGGCGATATCGACGTGCAGACCATCGCGGGCGCGACCGCCACCGCCACCCACGGCACCGGTGCGACGCTGCAAAACCTCTCGGCCGCTCTGCAATCCATCGAACTGGTGCTCGCCGACGGCAGCCGAGTCGAGTTGAACGAGGAGTCCGATCCGGAGGGCTGGCGCGCGGCGCGGGTCAGCGTCGGGGCGCTCGGCGTGGTCAGCGCGGTCACCCTGCAGCTGGTGCCCTCGTTCGTGCTGGAGGGAATCGAGCGGCCGGTGCCGGTCGAGGAGGTCCTCGCGGAGCTGGACGCCTATGTCGACGGCAACCAGCATTTCGAGTTCTACATGTTCGGCCACAGCCCGCTGGCGATGACCAAGCGCAATAACCCCGTCGACCTGCCGGAACAGCCGCGCGGCCGGGCCGCCGACTGGTTCGCCGACATCCTGATGTCCAACTACGCATTCGACGCACTGTGCCGACTCGGCAAGCGCCGACCACGACTGGTGCCGTGGATCCATCGCGGCGCGGCGTATGCGGGCAGTTACCGCCGCCAGGTCGACCGCTCCTATCGAGTCTTCGCCTCGCCCCGTTTGATTCGCTTCACCGAGATGGAATACGCGATCCCGCGCGAACATTCAGCCGCCGCCATCCGCGAGATCAAGGACCTCGCGACGCGGTTCGATACACCGATGCCGATCGAGGTGCGCTGGGTCGCCCCCGATGACGCGTTCCTCTCCCCCGCCGGTGGCCGCGACACCTGCTACATCGCCGTGCACCAGTACCGTGGCATGGACTTCGAACCGTATTTCCGCGCCTGCGAAACCGTTTTCGACAAGTACGACGGCCGTCCGCACTGGGGCAAGCGCCACTTCCAGACCGCCGACACACTGCGGGCGCGTTACCCGGACTGGGATAACTTCGCCGAAGTGCGCCGCCGCCTCGATCCGAAGGGCCGCTTCGCCAACGCCTACGTCGAGCGGGTACTCGGCTGTGTCTAAATTTGCAGTGCCTTCGGCGCGGCTTGTTCGCGACCCCCTGGTGTCTCGCGGCTGACCCTTCCAAGCGAACTGCAAGCAGTCGCTAGCGGCGCCGTCGAGACTCGCGCCTGCGGCGCATGCGCTTCGACGATTCGGACGCGAGACAGGCCGCGAACGTCGCGCGCAAGGCAACTCTGGCTCTGGTAGCCGAGCCGCATGATTCAGCTGGCGAGTATCTCGGCGACCAGGCGCGGTAAGGCGGTGCCGATGGGTTCGCGGATGACTTCGGTGGCGATGCTGTCGTATGGCGTCGGTTCGGCATTGACGATGACCAGATCCGCGCCACTGTCGACGGCGATCGCGCACATCGACGCGGCGGGCTCCACCTGCAGCGAGGATCCGATGGCCAGGAAGATACTGCTGGCCTCGGCGGTCAGCGCGGCCTTGGTCATGGTGCGGCGATCCATCTGCTGGCCGAACATGATGGTCGCGGATTTCAGGATGCCACCGCAGGCTGGACACGGCGGATCCGCCTCGCCCGCCGCCACCCGTGCCAGCGTGGCCGCCATGCTCGTCTGGTATTCGCAACCGACACAGACGACTTCGAACATATTGCCGTGGATTTCGATCACCCGGCCGGGTGAGGACCCGGCGCGCTGGTGCAGCCGGTCGATGTTCTGGGTGATGATCGTGATGGTGCGCCCGGCGCGCTCCAGGTCGGCCAGTGCGGCGTGCGCGGCATTGGGCTGGGCCTGCCAGGCCGGATTGTCGCGGCGGGCCAGCCAGGAGCGCTTGCGCAGCTCCGGATCGGCGAGGTAGGCGTCGTAGGTCGACAACAGTTCGGCGATGGGATCTTTCGTCCATACGCCGCGGGGGCCGCGGAAGTCGGGAATGCCGGAATCGGTGGAGATTCCCGCGCCGGTGAGCACACCGATCCGCCCGTCCCGATTGCGCCAGTCGCTCATCACATCGATTCAGCCTAGGGGGCTGCGTTATCAGTGCCCAGAGCGCTCGGTCGACAAGCCAAGTTGATGAGAGATTGTTACACTAAATCTCTCACGCTCTTGGACCGTTGATCAAAGGAGATCGCAATGACCGCCGCATTCGATGCCGATTCACGGACCGCACCGCAGCGCCGCCCCTTCGCACCGGGTACTCGAATGTGGGACGAAACCGGCCTGATCACCTTCTCCCTCACCGCCGGCTCGGCTTTTCTGCTGCAGACCATGGAACCGACCATCGCCGCCGTGGTCGACGAACACTCCACCTTCCGCGCCGATCCGCTCGGACGCGCGATGCGCAGCATCGGTTCGGTGATGATGTGGATCTACGGCGGCGACGAGGCGATCGCCGAAGCGGATCGCCTGCGCACGATGCACGCCTCGCTCAACACCACCACCCCCGATGGTGTCCAGCACAAGGCGCTGGCCTCCGGTCCGTGGGCCTGGGTGCTGCACACCGGCACCTTTGCCTTCACCGAGAACGCCGAATACTTCGCCCGCCGCCCGTTGACCCCGGCCGAGAAGGACGCCTACTACCAGGAAACGGTGCAGCTCTTGCGCAATTTCATGGTGGCGCCCAAGGAGATTCCGGCGAACTACACCGAATTCGCGAAGTTCTTCACCGATATGGTGGAGAACCACCTGCAGGAGACCAGTACCGCGCATGACTACCTGCGTGTGATCCAGTCGATCGCGCCGCCGAGGCAATTGCCGCGCGCATTGCGCCCCGCCTGGAAGCGCGTGGTCGCACCGGTCGGCCGGCTGCAATATTTCGTCACCGTCGGCACCACCCCGGAGGCGGCGCGGCGCAAGCTCGGCCTGACATGGTCGGAGTCCGATGAGCGCAAGCTGAAGGCGTTGGGCTGGTTCATCGCCCGCACGGTGCCGCTGCTGCCGGAGCGGGTGCGCTACTTCCCGATCGCTTACGAGGCGCGGCGGCTCGAACGCGATCGCGCGCGTCTGCGCAAGGTGATCAATCTGCGTCCTATGTGACGCCGCACGCGCGTCCACGGCCCGCGGTTGCCGCTCCGGCACCGCGGGCCGCGTTGTATCCAGGCAAAATGCCGATTTTCTGACCGCCCGGTTTCTTCTCGGTCGATATCCCGCGTGCGGCAACAACTCTCGAGCGATGGGTCTCGAGATGCCTTGGCGGACAAAGTCGCCCCCTCGTCGCGAAACATATATCCCCCGTACTGGTATACGTATCACGCACCCTCCGACGCAGACCCGGTGCAGCCCCGACGATCCCGACCTTGCGCCCAGAACCACGGCACAGCTCCGATTCACCAGCCTGAAAGGTACTCCCGCACATGGCTCACAAGCCCAGCGTGCTGTTCGTCTGTGTCCACAATGCGGGCCGGTCGCAAATGGCCGCCGGATTCCTCGATGCGCTCGCCGACGACCGCATCGATGTGCACTCCGCCGGGAGCACACCCGCCGACGTCATCAATCCGGCCGCCGTGGCGGTCATGGCCGAACTCGGCATCGATATCTCGACGCACGCGCCGAAGCAGCTGACCGTGGACGCGGTGGCAATCTCCGATGTGGTCGTCACCATGGGCTGCGGTGATGTGTGCCCGTTCTTCCCAGGTATCAGCTACCGCGACTGGATGCTGCCCGACGCAACCGGCGAGGACATCGCCATCGTGCGCTCTATTCGCGACCGGATCCGCATCCTGGTGGAAAACCTGATCGCGGAACTGATCCCGGCCACCGCCTGCTGAGTCCGATTTGTTCAAGACGCCTGCCGAAGTGCCGCATACGCTGCGAATATGACTCCACAACTCAATGTCATCGGCATTGTCGTCAGCGATATGGCCGCCTCGCTCGCCTTCTACCGACGCCTGGGTCTCGAGTTCCCGGAGGCGGATAACGGGCATATGGAGGCACCGTTGCCCGGCGGTATGCGCCTGACGCTGGATACCGAGGCCGTGATCAAGTCGTTCCACTCCGACTGGCAGCCGCCGAGGTCCGCGGGGCGACTCGGCTTGGCCTTCCAGTGCACGGACCCCGCCGAGGTCGACGCGGTCTACAGCGAACTCATCGATGCCGGATACCGCGGCGAACTGAAGCCATGGGACGCCTTCTGGGGCCAGCGCTACGCGACGATCCTTGACCCGGACGGCAATAGCGTCGATCTGTACGCCCCGCTGTCGGATTGAGCCGGGACTATGAGCGGGCGAGCAACTCGCTCAACGGCATGCCGGCCAGTTCGCGCACATCGCGCGCGAGATGGGCCTGATCGGCGAATCCGGTACGAAATGCGGTATCCGCGAGCGGTACTCCGCTGCGCGCCACCGCGAGCGCCCGCTGCAGCCGCAGGATTCGCGCCAATGTCTTGGGCCCGTAGCCGAAGGCCGCGAGCGAGCGTCGATGCAACACCCGCGCACCGAGCCCCGCGGCCTCGGCCGTCGCCGCGACCGACCATCCGGCGTCCAGCGCACCGACGATCCGCCGCAAAACCGGGTCGGGCGGTTCGATGTCGTAGGCCCGCCGCAGTGCGATCGCCTCCAATGCGCCGGTCTGATCCGCTGCCGCCCCGACCTGTTCCGCGAGTCGCCGAACTGCCGCCGCGGGCCAGAGATCCGCCAACTCCACCCGTTTATCGCGCAATTCGTGCGCGGGCACCCCGAGCAGTGCGGGCGCGCTGCCCGGTGCGAATCGAATCCCGATCCATCCAGTACCCGGCGCACCATCGGCCATATACGCCCGGGTGTCCGGTCCGGCCACCAGCAACTTGCCATTGCTCCACAGCAGATCCATACATCCGTCCGGCAATACCGGTAAAGCCGCAGCCCCGCTGACATTGGTATTCGTCCAGACCACGGCACCCGGGAGCCGCGACGGCCGCTCCCAGTATCCCAGCACTACCTCTGCCACGAATCCGAGGCTACCCGCGCCGCTTCGTGCCTCCGCCGAGGAAGGTCAGCGCCGGTCTGCCAGCCACTGCGGCCGCTTCTCGTGGCACGAAGTGACCACAGTCCGGGACCCATTCCAGCCGCATATCGTCGCCGTAATCGCTGTCCGGCACGCCCTCGATCTCGCCGGCGAAGGCTGGACGCTGATCATCGGCGACGGACGAGCCACGGCGACTCCCGGTGAGCTCGATAATGCCGACGCCACCGTCACGACCGACCTGCACACGCTGGGTCGTCTCGGCACGCGCCAACTCGATCCGGCGGATGTGGCCGACCGCGTGCACGTCGCGGGCGAAACGGAACTCGCCCTGCGCCTATTGGGTTCGGTGATCGGTCACCGATGAATTCCCGGCGGCCGCGGCACAGCGATTCAGGGCGGGGTGATACCGCGCGGAACGACCCGGATCAGGTGATCGTCGCCCGCGGGGATTTTCGAATCCGGATCCTTACATCCGACGGTGACCTCGGCGCCGGCGGGTGAGGAAAAGGTCCACAGCGTCATCCACTCTTTTCCGCCGATTGTTTCCTGTTTTTTCGTATTGGTGGAACGAAGGTCTTCATTGCGGCCGGTGCCGTCGGTTACCGCGCAACGTAGGCTTCCGCTCGCCGCGCCCCAGTCGACGGGCACCTTTATATCGATCACGGCATCGGCGGGAATCGGCACTTGCTTGGTCTCCCCCAGCGGAATCCGCACGCCGCCGCCCGGCTCCTCGTTTTCGATCGGCGTCGCACCCACCGAACTCGTTTCCGCAGGTGTGGACGAACTCGACGCGGCCGTCGTGGACTTGTCATCGGTGCATCCCGCCACGGCAACGGCAAGTGCCGCCGTCGCCGCCATCCAGATCAGTTTCACAGGTCAACCTCTCTTCGACAGAGCATGACTACAACTTCCAGATGGACGCAGACTACATGGCGCGAAAATCGGCAATTTGTTCGCAAATAGGAGGACTCGGCGGATATCGAAAGACTTCGATAGCGTCATATGCCATGACGATGCCCGTCGCATTCAGCACCCTCGATGTCCGCGCCGCCGACGGCAAATGCCGACGCCTGCCGAATTGTTGATCGCCCATGCGCGCCAAGATGATTCGATACCTCGGTCTTCGATCAGGCGGCCTACGACCGTCACCGCACCGATCTGCTCGATCTCCTGCACCGGGCGTTCCCAGCCCGTGACGAGAAGGGCAAGATGATCAGTGCGGGACCGCGGACAGGAGTGCGAATGGAACTGAACTACCGCGATGTGAAGGCCGCCGCCGATCGGATCACCGGACACGTACGGCCGGTTGCCATCGCACCCGGGGATGCGATAGCGGCGACCGGCGAACTGTGGCTGGCATTGGAATACATGCAGCACACCGGCTCGTTCAAGGCCCGTGGCGCCCGAAACTTCATCCAGGCGCACCAGGACGACGGAAGCCTGCCGGAGACGGGCGTGACCATCGCATCCGGCGGAAACGCCGGACTCGCGTGCGCGTGGGCGGCCCGCGAACAGGACGTACGGGCAACAGTATTTCTCCCGACCACCGCGCCGCCGGTGAAGGTCGAGCGGTTGCGCGGCTACGGCGCCGATGTGCGCCTGGTCGGCGTCGAATACGCCGACGCACTCGCCGCTTGTCGCGAATTCGCCGATACCAGTGGCGCTTTGCCCTCACACGCCTACGACAACCCCTACATCGCGGCCGGAGCGGGCACCCTGATGGTGGAGATCCACCACCTGCTTCCCCGACTGGACACCATCGTCGTCGCGGTCGGCGGCGGTGGTCTGTTCGCCGGGGTCGCCACGGCCGCGGATCACTACGGCGTCCGGACGATCGCGGTGGAGCCGCAACGCTGCCGTGCGCTGCACGATGCGATCCAGGCCGGACGGATCGTCGACGCGACGGTCGATTCGGTCGCCGCCGATTCCCTCGGCGCCCGCCGTGCCTCCGAATTGGCACTGCACGCGGCCCAGAACTATGACGTGACCTCGGTACTCGTCCCCGACGCCGACATCGTCGCGGCCCGGTTGGCGCTGTGGCAGGACCGCCGACTCGCGGTGGAACACGCCGCCGCGACGGCGGTCGCGGCGCTGACCACCGATGCGTATCGGCCCGAGCCCGGTGAGCGGGTCTGCGTCGTCCTGTGCGGGGCCAATACCGATCCGGCGGATCTGGCGCGGTAGGCGCACTACGCTCGATATCGACTCGGAGGAGGCACACCATGTCGGTTCAATCCCTGATGGTCCCGATCGGAACGCCGGCGCCGGACTTCAGCCTGCCCGACCTCGACGGTCAGCCGCACACCCGCGCCGACTATGCGGACGGGCCCGGGCTACTGGTCATCTTCGCCTGCAACCACTGCCCGTATGTGCGGCACCTGGAGTCGAAGCTCGGCGAGGTACTCGGCACACTCACCATCCCGGCGGTAGCGATCTGCACCAATGACGCCGACGCCTACCCGGATGACGCACCCGAGCACCTGCGGGCCCAAGCCGATCGCGCCGGTTGGAAATTCCCGTACCTGATCGACGAAACGCAGCAGGTGGGTCGCGCCTTCCGGGCCTCGTGCACGCCGGACTTCTTCCTCTACGACGCACGCCTCGAACTCGCCTACCGCGGCGCATTCGACGAATCCACGCCGGGCAACGGTAAACCGGTGACCGGCAACGAATTACGCGCCGCGGCCGAGGCGGTACGCACCGGAGCCCCAGTGCCCGAGCCACATCGGCTGAGCATGGGTTGCTCCATCAAATGGCGCGCTTAGGTGCCGATCACGGCATTCATGATGGTGCCCGCGCTGGTCGCGACGACACCGCCGATCATGGCTCCCGCCACCATCTTCGGCGATTGCAGGCCGCCGCCGGACCACTTCTCCCAGGCGAACCGACCGCCCGCGTAGGTGATGGCGGTAATGCCTGCCAGCAGAATGAACCAGGTGAAATAGCGCACCATCTGCAGGATCTTGTCCGCGAGGGGCGGCGCCTCAGGTGTCGGGTTGCCGAGTTGGGCCAGGACTGCTCCATACGTGTCATGTGCCGCGGCGAGAATCATGCTCACAGTCGTACCCCTCTTCTGATATCGGCGACGCTGGTAAGCGTCTAGCCAGATAATAGCGGCTCGGCTCGAGACAGATTGTGCAGCAACCGGATTCAGTCGAAAGCTTCCTCATCCCGGCGACCTGGGTATCAGGGGCAGTCGGCGGTCTGCTGCAGCTCGATCCTGATCCGGTCGTCGCTGAGGATGAGGGTGCCGTCGCCGGTGGTGGTCCATGTCGGTGCGAGGAGCAGGAATTCGGTGAGCCAGGAGTCCTGGTCGGCGAATTCCGGCGGATAGGACAGCACGGTGGAGAACGGGGATCGGGTTTTCAGAACGCCGCTGTCGGCATCCACCTCGAAGATCACGGTATTGGCGCCCGCGTGTGCGGACAGGCGGCGGGTCTCGTCGACGAACCACAGGGTGATCCGGGTGCCGCCGAGCAGGAATCGTGGTCGGCCATCCTCGGTGACGGATGAGGAGACGTAGCGGTGGCCCCAGAGATCTGAGTCTTGCATCGGTGGATCGGCCCTTACTCACGGCGTTCGACAGCCCATCTATCCTGATTCCCGGGCTGAGCGGGCAGAACGGCCCGGTCCACTGAACGAACCGATCAGCGAAGATTCTTCTCGATTTCGCGGGCGCTATGTGCGACCAGGCCGAGCAGATTCGGCGGAAACTGTTGGGACAGCGAGATACAGCCGATCACAGCCGCATCGCACATCCCCGGTTGACGGATTGCCGCTGCGGCACAACATATCCCGGCGATCAGCTTGTGATGGTCGACGGAAACCATTCCCGCATCGACGATTCCGGAGCAGACACGCTGCCATTCGGCGGCCGAATAGGTCGGCGGCGGGACGGCATTGTCGGCCCGTCCCGCGAAAAGCACCTGCGCCAGCGCGGTGCGATAGACCAACTCCGGATCGGCGGTGGTGTTGAGGAAGAACTCGGCGCCTTTGATCCCGGAAACCATCCGAACCTCGTCCGCGTCGAGAATACACACCGCGACAGTCGAATTCGTCAAGGCGGACAATACCCTGGCGGGCCGTTGCGCGGCCCGGCGCAGAATCGGCGCGGCCTGCCAATGCCGCCCGAGCTCGGCCATCCGCTCGCCGACGAAATACCGCTGCTCCACCCGCTGCACGGCACCGAGCGCCACCAACTGTTCGGCCAACCGATATGCGGTGGCCTTCGCCAATCCGGTGGTGCGGGCCAGTTGGGACAGGCCACAGCCCTCCGGCGCCGCCGAAATGGCCTCCAGTATCTGGAAACCGGCGTCGAGCACACCGCGGCTCGTTCCGTCAGCCGATGGGCTATCGACCATCGCGCCCGTCCTCCTCCTTGCCGCGGCTCCTATCGGCACACGGCAAGAAAAGATGGTACGCCGGTTGTCGTTCGCAACAAGGCGTTCCGGACCGGGTCAGCTCACGTTGAGGACGACCTTGCCCGGGCCACGCCCCTTTTCGCTCTCCTCCTGTGCGGCTGCTGCCCGCTCGAGCAGGAAGGTCCGCGCCTCGCCCGGCAGTCGGAACGCACCGCTGGCGACGCGTTCGGCGACCTGCTCGAGCAGTTCGGTAGGCCGTTCGGGACCGCTGCCCGCGAGGAAGGTGATGCCGAGTTCGCGGGCCGCCGGATCGACGATCGTCACGATCCGGTCGGTGCCGCCGCGCAATTCGATGGCGGCGGGCAACACACCGTATCCGGCCGCGTCGAAGACCGCGTCGATGCCGTTCGGCGCGAGTTCGCGGACGCGCTCGACCAAACCGGCGCCGTAGGTGGTCGCGGTGGCACCGAGTTCGCGCACAATGTCCTGATTGGCCACGGATGCGGTGCCGATAACGGTGACGCCCTCGGCCGTCGCCAGCTGTACCGCCATCGACCCCACCGCGCCGGACGCACCATTGATCAGCAGCGTTTCGCCCGGTTGTATTTTCAGTGCCGCCAATGACTTCTCCGCCGCCGACACCGCGACCGGGAGCGACGCGGCATCCGGCCAGGACAATTCCTCGGGTTTCTTCGCGATGGCATTGCTGAGGGTGTACTCCGCGTACGCCGCGACCGCCCAGCCCAGTACCTCGTCACCGACCGCGACATCGGTGACATCCGGACCGACCGCATCGACCACCCCCGCGATCTCGCCACCCGGATACTGCGGAAACACGGGTTCGCCGAAAGACAGTGCGCCGGAACGGATCTTCCAATCCACCGGATTCACCGCGGTGGTCCGCACCGCGACTCGGACCTGACCCGGGCCCGGTTCCGGAATCGGGATGTCGACGATCTGCAGTACGTCCGGACCGCCGAATTCGTAGAACGCAATCGCCCGCATCGTCCCAGCCTACGGGTCGAACCGCGCGCTGACGGGTAGCGCCGCCAGGTTTTCTCAGCAGAGTCTCATCGAACACCCACCCTTGGTCTCAGAACCGTTGCGTTCAATGGCCGATGGCTGCCCCGTCCGGTCCCAGTCTCACCCGGGCGGTAGGCAGCGCCAACTTCGGCAAGGATCCGAAACGACCTCGAACCCAATCGGCGGCTATCTCGTAACTCCTACAACAACGAGCCGACAACGCCGAGGTCATGATGAGCGTCGAACACGTCAACCGTCGAACAATCGTCATCGGAGCGGGGGCCGCGGCGGTTGTCGCGGCCTGTTCCACGAGCGAAAGCTCATCGACGCAGGTCACCTCCACCGCCTCCACCGCAGTACCGACGACGACATCGAGTTCCGTTGCCGCCGAACCGCCGCCGCCCCAGACCGCGGTGCCGGCCGCGCCGGAACCCACCCCCGGCACCGCACTCGCCCGCACCTCCGACGTGCCGATCGGGTCCGGTGTGCTACTCGGCGATACTGTCGTCACTCAGCCGAGTCCGGGTAATTACCAAGCTTTTTCGGTGATCTGCACGCATGCGGGCTGCGTAGTCGACACGATCCGCGGCGGCACCATCAATTGCCCTTGTCACGGCAGCAGATTCAATCTCGACGGCTCCGTGGCGACCGGTCCGGCCACCCAACCGCTCGCCGCGCGCACCATCTCGGTACAGGGCGAATGGATCGTCGCAGGCGCATTCGCAGCGCTACCCGCCGCACGCCAAGAGGTCCAGGAGCAACCCGCACCGGCGCCGCAGGTCGAGGAGGGTGCACCGGAGAACGCCATCGCCCGCGCCTCCGACGTACCGGTCGGCTCCGGGCTCATCCTCGGCGACACCGTGGTGACCCAACCGAATCCCGGTAATTACCAGGGCTTCTCGGTGATCTGCACACATCAGGGCTGTGCCCTCAACGAAATCGCGAGCGGCACCATCAACTGTCCTTGTCACGGAAGCAAATTCAATCTCGACGGCTCCGTGGCGACCGGTCCGGCAAATGAACCGCTGTCGCGCCGCGAGATATCGGTACAGGGCGACTGGATCGTCGCGGGCGCACCGGCGACACCGCCGGTGATCAAGCCGTGGTGGTGCGAAATCCCGATCTTCGCGCCAGGTAGTGCGGACTGCTGATTATTTCCGCCGTGCAGTTCGGGTGGCTCCGATGGAGGCCGCCACTACGCAGATGACGCCAACCCATTGCGCCGCGTGCATGATCTGGCCGAGGACGATCAGTCCGGCGAGTGCGGCGGCCGCCGGCTCCAGGCTCATCAGTACGCCGAAGACGCGCGGTGGAATGCGCCGCAGCGCTTCGAGTTCCACGGAATACGGCAGCACTGACGACAGCATCGCGACCGCGAAACCGGCAGCGAGGACCGAGGGCTGGAACAGTGTGGCGCCCGCGTCGGCAATGCCGACCGGGACCATGAGCACACCGCCGAAGGCCATCGCAATGGCCAATCCCCCACCGCCGCTGGTCCGGTCACCGAGTGCGGCACTCAGCAGAATGTAGCTCGCCCACAGGGCTCCCGCGGCCAGCGCGAACAGCACACCTGACCAGCCGACATCGCCACCCGCCTTGGTCAGCAGCAGTACGCCGCCACCGGCGAGTACGGCCCACACCGGATCGGTCCAGCGCCGCGAGCCGGCCAGCGCGACGCTGAGCGGCCCCAAGAATTCGAGGGTGACCGCCATACCGAGCGGAATCCGGTCGATGGCCTGATAGAAGCACAGATTCATGGAGGCGAGCACGGTGCCGTAGCCGAGCACCACCGGTAGTGCGCGCCGCTCGATCCGCAGCGCGGACCGCCAGACGACCAGCAGCACCACTCCGGCGAAGAACAGGCGCAGGGTGACCGCACCCGCGGCCCCGGTGGCGGTGAACAGCTGTTTGGCCAGCGCCGCACCGACCTGCACGCTGACGATCCCGATCAGCACCAGTGCCGTCGGCGGCACCCCGCCGAGCCCGCGCGCGTGCACCGCACGCAGGGGCGTCAGCGGCCACGCCGACTTCGGATTCCGTTCGATATCGATCGCGACCACGCGGCGCCCTCCGTCCAAAAACCCAGCATCCCAGAAACGGTCAGGCCGCCGGGCGAGGACCTGCCAGATCGACGAGATCGATATCCTTCGGCGCGGAATCGCGTTCGTCCGCTTGCGACTTCGCCCGCTTGCCGGCAACGAGATACGCAACGATCAGCAACACGCTCAACCACACGTAGGTGTTCCCCCACAGGTGTTGCCAAGGCGTCCAAGCCAATTCACGGCGACTATCGCCCGGCAGCCAGTTCTGCGGCCCGTATACGAATGCCGCGGTGGTGAGGACGATCGCCACATACCAGCCGATCGCCCGACCGCGCGGCAGTGTGGTCGCGTAACAGACCATCGCGAACAGCGCGGGCGCGATCATCACCCAGTGATGCGACCAGGAGATCGGCGATACCAGCAGCGTGAAGACGGCGTTGATCGACAGCGCGAGCGCGGGCACCTCGGCGGCCTGGCGCATGGCCGGGACAACCAGCGCGAGCAGCGCCGCACTCAGCACCAGCCACAGCACGGTGAACAGCGGCTTCTCCACGCCGAATCGGGCGAGCACGGCCTGGATCGACTGGTTGGTATGGAAGGACGAGCCGCTGAGTCCGGAGACATTGCCGAGTCCGCCGAACCAGTAGTTGACCGATTCCTTGGGCAGGATCGCGAAGCTGAGCGCGGTCGCGACCGCACCGGTGATCGCGGCAGTGGCTGCGGCGCGATAATCCCGGCGCACCAGGAAGTAGAGCACGAATGCCGCCGGTGTCAGCTTGATCGCGGCGGCAACGCCAACCAGCATGCCGCGCCGCCACTTCGGCTTCGCGGTGAGCGCGTCCGCGGCGACCAGCACCATCAGCAGCAGGTTCACCTGTCCGAAGTCCAGCGTGGAGCGGACCGGCTCCAGCAGCATGGCCAGCGGTGTCGCGCAGGAGGTGGCAAGCAGCGCGAGTTGCATCGCGCCGCGCTCGGGCCAGCGCCGCCGCGCGACCAGATACAGCGTGACGGCCAGCGCGAGCGTCGAGGAGATGAAAAAGGTGAAGGCCGCGGCATCCCATGGCAGCAGCGCGAACGGGCTCAGCACCAGTGCGGCGAAGGGCGGGTAGATGAACGGCAGCCCGATACCGATGGTGGTCTGCGGCAGCTGGCCGTACATATCCGCGCCGTCGCGCAGCGCCTCGATGCCGAGCCGGTACACCTGCAGGTCGATGAACCCACCGGTGATCCGGTGGAAGGGCCACAGCGGCGCCATCAGGCACCAGGTGGCGAAGCCGACGAGCAGCACCGGCACCAGCCACACCGTGCGCCCGAATCGTCGGTTCACGGGCTTCGACCTATCTGGGGTGGTGACACTACTCATCCGCGGCGACTATACCGACCCGCACGAACGCAGCCGAATCCGCGTTCTTGCTCATGGCAATCGGTCAACGCTCAAGACGCCCCGAACAAGCCGAGCAGATCGTTCTTGCCGAACATGGCTGCCGCGGCCCGCGCGGACGGTGTCCCGGCATCCGGATCCGCACCGGCGGCGAGCAGGGCCCGCAAGATCTCGGTCTCGCCCTTGAAGACCGCACCGGCGAGCGGGGTCTGGCCCTTGTCATTGGCTCGATTCGGGTCGGCATCACGCGCGAGCAGCACCTGAACGGCGTCCTGATGACCGTGATAGGCGGCCAGCATGAGCAGCGTGTCGCCGTTGTCGTTGGTGAGGTTCACCGGGACACCGGCATCGAGGTACGCCGTGAGCCGCTCGGCATCGCCGTGCCGAGCCAGATCGAAGATCTTGGTGGCGAGTTCGATCAGGTCCGGGTCCGTCTCGTCATTGCCCATCTGCCAGTCCTACCACTCGAGATGCGCCGAAGACGGCAGTTGTCACGGAATGATTCGGCCTGTCGCGGTCGATAACAGTTTCATAACTCGCCGATCGGGTACCCCGCAGACATGACAGTGACGCACAAGCGATTTCACCGCCCTGCCGGTGTCGATCGCGGAACCGCGCTGCTGGCCTCGGCAACCTGCCTGATTTTCGTGGCCGGCATCGCCACCATCACCCGTTCCTTCCCGACCAGCGCGGCGGCCGCCGGATGCATCGCGGCCGGACTGGCCGTGACACTCGGCATCCTCCCGCACAGTCGTTAGCCGATCCACCAGAACGTCGACTCAATGCCGATACGGCCTTCGAAGAACTCGGCAGTGCTGGTGACGCCGCGGCGGTCTGTGCCGAATCGACCACCGCACTGGCTCGACTCGGCGAACTCGACCGTGCCGAAGCCGCGCTGGCCAGGGCCGGACAACTCGTCGAGGCGGCCGGAGAGCCAGGCACCGCGACGTATGTGCGGCTTGCGCGGGCGGAGTACCTGCTGCGTCGCGGGGATCGTAAAGCAGCACTGCGAGCACTCGAACAGGCCGAAACCGGTCTCGCGAACACTACCTTCGACACTCGAATTCGGGCTCGGAGTACTGATTTTCGAGCGCTCATCGCGATTCTCGACGACGATCCGGTGCGGGCTCGGCGGGTGCTCGATACAGCGACCGAAGCGCTGATCATCGATCGAGACGGATCGATGATCACCGCGAGCGGCACACAACCGGACGATTTGGCAATGTTCGCGCACCCGTATGCCGCCTTGGCAATGCGGGACAGCAACGCAACCGACGCGGCCCACTTAGTTGGTGCGGCAACCGCCATGCTCGGCACCGAGGATCGGCGCGGGTACGACAATCTCGTCGCACCAGCAGACCGAGCCCGCGAAGCACTCGGTGCAGAAGCCTTCACCACTGCCTATGAGCGCACAGCGGGCTTGCAACCCACTGCCGCAATCGAATTCCTGCTGTCACAGGTGATATGAACGCCGATTCCGAAACCGAGTCAGCTATCCGAATCCACTGGTACGGAAGCAGATTCGAGTACGCCGCAAGGATCGGATCGAAGAACTGGCCGCCGAGATCGGCGGACCGACCCTGGAGGTAGTGGCCGATCGGCCATCGCTGCGCGACGCCGCGGCGATGGTGCGCGCGGCATTCGGCCCGGTCGACCTGGTGGTCGCGAATTCGGGCGTCATGCTCGCCGCGCCGTTGGCGGCCCAGCACAGGACCGAGGCTACGCCGGAGGTGGAAACTGAACCCCGCGGCCCTGCTGGCCCGACGCATCCGGGCCGATCATGAACGAGACGCTGCGACCACGGGCGTCCAACCTGCCATCGCCCCAACTCGCGCTGCCGTAGGCGTCGACTTCGATGGCGTACTCGCCGTCGGCCAGGTCAGCTGGTAGCTGCACCGACGCCCACGGCCGTCGGTCCACGAGAGCCAAGTACATCCGCTGCGGATCGCCGCCTAGCGCCACCAGGAAGATCCGTGCGTACTCGAACTTTTTGCGGGCAGCCGCTGCGTCGGCGGCCGACCACGTGATGCCGAACGATCGGCACGGGGCATCGATGAACTCGACGGCGACTCGCAATGTCACCTCGCCCTCCAGCCCGGCCCGGTACCGCACGGCTTCCTCCTCGTGTGCCCGCTCCTCGTGTGCCCGCTATGTCGCATTATCTTCCGGCGCGGGTCGGCGGGCGTAATTTCGGCTCACGCCGCGCATTCGAAGCGTTCAGCGGAATGTCGATTTCAGGTGAGATCACCTTCGTGTCATCGACCGGGCGTAGTCGTCCCGGTGGTGCTGGTCGGACTCGCGCCGCTGGTCGCCAGTTCCTTGCCCGGCAGGGCATCGGCACCATAGAAGGTCGGCAGCATGCCTTTGACCAGCACCAGGGCGGACCCCTCACCCGACGGAACCGTCGCAAGGTTGGTGGCGACCACGATCGTGAGGTCCGATGCCGGGTCATGGCCCATGAAGGTCATGAAACCCGGGAGTTGACCGTCGTGTCCGATGAGGTGGGTGCCGAATCGCACGATACCGAGGCCGTATCCGGCTTGATCCGGATCGGCGGGATCGATCGGCTGGATGCTGTCCAACCGAGTCTTCTGCATCTTCGCGTCGAGCAGGCCACCGCCGACGAGCGCCTTCACATACGTCGCGAGATCAGCGGCCGTCGAGATCGCACCCCCGGCGGTCCACGCCCAGGACACGTTGATATTTGTTTGGTTGCTCGGTTTCAGGGTGCCGGCGACGGCCTCGGCCTGTTCCGCAGCAGGAAGTGCGTAGGTGTCGATGGTGGAAACGTTGGTGCCGAAGGCGTAGCCCTGGGGATGCGGATCCGGAATCGAGGAGTCCGTGGGCGCAGGCAATGATGTGTGTCCGAGGCTCAGCGGTTCGAAGACGCGCTTCTGAAAACTCTCAGCGGCCGTCATTTTCGTGAGCTTCTCGATGACCAGGCCGAGCAGGATGAAGTTGGTATTGCTGTATTCGAACTTTTCCCCGGGTTGGAAGTTCACCGGGTGCGCGAACGCGATGGCCAGCAATTCCTCCGGCGTATATACCTTCTGCGGCTCGTTGTCGAGCGCGGCATTGAACTGCGGGTCGAAGGTGTAACTGTATAGCCCGCTTCGCATTTCGTTCAGCTGAGCAATCGTGATCCGATCACCGTTCGGCACGCCGGGCCAATATTTGCCGATGGGGTCGTCGAGCGAGAGCTTGCCCTCCTGCGCCAGCTGCAGGATGACCGTCGACGTCATCGTCTTGGTATTACTGCCGACGCGAAAGTAGTCGTCGACTTCGATCGGCTCGCTCGTGCCGATGGCACGGGTACCGAATGCCGCGGCCCAATCGCCTCGCTTCGGCGATTTGACGACCACCACAGCGCCCGGAATAGCGTTGTCCTTCATCAGCGTGGTTATCACCGGCCGGATAGCGGCGGCGTATGCGGGCTCGCCGCCCGGTGCGGTCGATTGCGTGGAAGTTCCGGTGGTGTCTGTCGACGTTCCGCAACCCATGGCGATCAACAGCCCCGCCACAACACACGCGGCGATTCCCGTCCTGTGTCCCATAACGCTCCGTCCGAGGTTTGCTGGAACGTGGCTACATAGCGCGGAGCAACACTAACTCCGTGCGACACGGTTTCGGGCGGGAATGCCGGGCAACCCGGCAGCTCGGGCGATGCTCCGACCTCTCCGAAGATTCTCGGCGCGGCCTGCGCCGACATGATTCACCTCTCAGGTACCGTGCGACGACCTACGCCCGGGCCATGAGCGGCTCGGTCGGCACAGCGAAAGGCGGGCATGATGGGCGGACTCTCGCGCGGCGCGGCCGGTGTGGCGCTGGCGGCTGCGTGTCTGGCATTACCGACAACCTTGGCACCCCAAGCGAATGCGATGATCGCCCCGACGCTGTCGGTGGCGATGGTCGGCCCGGCACTCGGCACGAACAGTATCGCGGCGGTCGGCTGTGGGCAGACCGCGCAGGCAACCGTGCAGCGCCCAGATGGCACTCCGGTACAAAGCGGTGTCGTCGAATTCACGAGCCGCCTGCCCGGCCTCGGCGGAAATATCGTCGGAACCGTGCCGGTCACCAACGGCACCGCGAGCATCCTCTGGATTCCGGACACCGTCGGCCAGCACATCGTCAGCGCCGTCTACTACGACGGCCCGCCCGACTACCAACCAGCAGCCGGGTACACCACCGTCACCGCGATGAACCTCGGCGGCATCTGCCTGTAGTTCCGAACGATCCACCGAAACGACGAAGGCCCGGTCCTTGTGGACCGGGACTTTCGAGTGGACATGGCGGGAACTTACTCGAACCGGACCGATCTGCTCGACCAGTTCACCGAGCTACAGCGTTGAATCGGCGAAGTAGACCGCGCAGGTGGCAAAGCGACTACAGGTGGCAGGTACGACGACCAACGCCAGAGGTAGTCTGGGCGGCCAGCAAACAGCCCGCTCGGGGTTCAAAACTCACGTAGGTAAACAATACTGTTCAGGACATGCGCGCCCACCCGCTCGAGGCGGGTCGAGAAAATGAGTGCAATCTGAGGGCATTCCGATACCATTGACATCATGGCGACGATCAAGACACCGAAGACCCAGAAGGCGCGTAAGGCGACCGCCAAAAGTACAGTCGCCAAGGCGACACCGACTAACCTGAATGTTCGTAACCTCGATCCCGCCATCAAGGCGACCATTCAGCGTCGGGCCACCCGTCACGGCCGGTCCATGGAAGCCGAGGTGCGGGACATTCTCACTCGCGCCGCTACCGAGGGCGAAACCTCCACACCAAGCCCGCTATCCGGAGCCGCCCTGCTTGCCCGGCTGGCCGAGCTTCGGCAAGCCCTTGATGGTGACGTGCCGGAAATCGGTGTGCGGCACGAGAATTCGAAATAGTGCTCATTCTCGACACCAACGTGATCGCAGCGGCCATGACACCGGAAAAGTATCCAATCGTGGCCGCCTGGCTGGTTACCCAGCCGACCGTCTACACGACTTCCGTCACGGTCATGGAGACCCTCAACGGCATCTACACGCTCGACAAGGGTAGGAAGCGCGCCGCGCTCGACGTCGCGGCCGACGCCGTGTTCGCGCCCCTCGAGGCAGCTGGGCGGGTGCTGACGTTCGACTACGCTGCCGCCTTCTACTACGCGACACTAATGATGAAACGACCCAAACCAACGGCCGGTGAAGTCCTCGACGTACAGATCGCGGCCATCGCCCTGGCCCACGACGCGACGCTGGCGACCCAGAACGTGAAGGACTTCGCAGGTAAGGGTGTGAAGGTGTTCGACCCGTCCACGGGCACACACCACGGATAGATACTGAACCGCGCGTTCACCTGCCGCGCAGATGCATCTCGTAGACGCTTGCTGCGTATGTCGGCCACTCTCGTTCAAGGACGGCCAGGAGCCGGATTTGACGAAGCTGGTGCTGGCCCTCATGAGCCACGTGCAGGCACAACGCGACATTGAGGCACGGGAAAACTGAACACCGTGGGGTTACGTGAACGTGCCCCGAAGCAGGCTAGGCGACTTTGACGCTCCAATCACCAACGTGAGCAACAACATCCAGGGTTCCTCCGAGCGCGGCGATGTATTCGCGAACCAAGTCCATGGATGTGATCTTGCCGTGCTCGATCTGCGAAACCCTGGCCTGCGAAACCCCCATCAGCTCAGCGACCTTGGCCTGCGTCACTCCGCACTGCTTGCGGAGTTCGGCGAGCTGGTGTCCGCGCTGCTCCGCGCGCATCTGCTCGCGGCTCGCATCTCGCGCTGCGACACGCTCAGGGGAATCCCATGTCGGGTCGATTTCACGAGCTCGACGCTTGGCCTCTTCCCAAGACACACCCTTCATGACTCCTCCTTCGTTGCTCGATAGTCGTTATAGCGCTGTTCGGCGAGGGGGATCGCATCTCGGTACCAACGATTCCACTGGCCGGACTTGTCCCCCGCAACCCAACACGATCGCCTCCCGCGTTGGGTCGAAGACAAACAGCATCCTGATCTCGGAACCCGCCGGAGTTCGAGGGCGAAGCTCTTTGAGGTTGTGCAACGCCTTGCTGGACTGGATTCGATCGACCAACGGTCGTCCCAGCTCCGTCCGCGCTCAGCCAGTTCGTCCAGCGCTTCCTCAATCTTGTCGGCGATCATCGGCTCGTTCTTCACCAGGTCGAGGAATCAGTCGTTGACTGGCTCGAGCAGCACAATGCTCCATCGCACAGGACGATTATAACTAATCCTTATGCCTGTCGGGGTTCGATGCAGCCTCAGAGACATGCTGGGAATCGAACCGCGGTTGGTGCAAATCCGCAGGTACAGGCATCGTCCACCACCTGACTCGATCCAGCCGTCGGCAAACGAAAACCCGCAGGTCGTTGACCTGCGGGTTCCCGTCTTGTGGAGCTGCCGGGAATCGAACCCGGGTCCTCCGCCGCGTCTTCAGGGCTTCTCCGTGTGCAGTCCGCTAGGTCTCTACTCGGATCTCCGGGTCTCGCGAACAAGCTCGGATGACGATCCCAGTCGCTGTTGGATGTCCCGTCCGACTCCGCGACCGCGCCGGACGGTAATTCCCTCTAGCTGATGCCAGTACCCGGGTCGAGGGACGAACCCGGACTGACAGAGACGACCTGCTACTTAGGCAGCGAGGGCGTACTCGCGCTGATTGGAATCGGCGCTTAATTGGTTGCAGCGACGCTTACGGTGGTCTCTTGCCTGCACCGACACGCTTCCCCTAAATCTACGTACGCAGTCGAAACCGTTCAGCCCCGTACGTCCCGACACCTTGTCGGGCTAGTCATGTTAACACTCGGTGACCCGCTGTTCATTCCATTATCCCCGTACCCGATTTCAGTCCTCTGACCTGCGCGGAATCAGTGGCGGGCGCACCACACCGGATGTCACTGGCGTACATCCAGCCTCATCAGTCGCTCCAGCATGCCAGGTCAGGACCCAGCGAGGGCGATCAGGCCGCCGCGATCAAGCCGACCGCAGCGAGCGCCAAAACCATCCCGACCTGTTGCTGCCGGCCGACCCGCTCACCGAGCAGCACCATCGCCAGCAGGACGGTCGCGGCCGGGTACAGCGAGCCGATCACGCTGACCAGCGAGAGCAGCGAACCGTGGAAGGCGTAGAGCAGTGCTGCATTCGCGATGGTGTCCAGCACCGCGATGTAGGCTGCCAACCGCAGGGTTTCCCCGCGCAGCGGCCGGAACTCCCCCGCCGATAACGCGATGAGCCAGACCATCGGGCTTGCCGCGCCGCGTTGGGCCAGCAGCGGCCAGACCCCGGCACTCGCGTTGGTTTCGTGCAGGAAGACGAAGGCGAGCCCGAAGGCCGCACCCGAGCCGATGGTGAGCAGCGCGACCTTCCTGGTGAAGCGCAGCTCACGCCCACCGGTGATCTCCTCGGTGACATCATCGGGCGACTCGCGGCTGACCAGGTACACCGCGCCGAGCGCGAACACGATGCCAGCGATGGCGAGCGGGCCGGGGCGCTCACCGAGCACCAGCCCGACCAGCACCGGGATACCGGCGACCAGCAGGGCCGTGAGCGGCGAAACCACCGCCATCGGACCGCTGGCCAGCGCGGCATAGAACCACCACACCGCGAAGCCACTGGCTACACCGGCCGCCAGTCCCCACAGCATCGACGCGGTGTCCGGGGTGCCATCGAACAGCGGCAGCAGCGCGAGGACGAACAGCACCGACATGGGATAGGAAATGATCACGACGCGCAGGGCGGTCACTCGCCGCGATGCCACCCCACCGAAGAAATCACTGACGCCGTAGCCGACCGCGGCCACCAGCGCCAACAGGACGGCGGTCAGCGCATGCCCTTGATCCGCCGCCCCAGTTCTCGGGTGACCTCGCGCTCAGCGGTGCGCTTGGCCAGATCCTGTCGCTTGTCGTAATCCTGCTTACCCTTGGCGAGCGCGAGCTCGACCTTGACCTTGCCGTCGGAGAAGTACATCGACAGCGGCACCAACGTTTGGTTGCCCTCGCGCGACTTGCCGACCAACCGCTCGATCTCGCGCTTGTGCAGCAGTAATTTGCGCACCCGGCGCGGGGAGTGGTTGGTCCAGGTGCCGTGGCTGAACTCGGGAATGTGCAGACCGCGCAGCCACACCTCGCCGTTGTCGACGGTCGCGAAGGCGTCCACCAGCGAGGCCTTACCCTCGCGCAGACTCTTGACCTCGGTACCGACCAGCGCGATCCCGGCCTCATAGGTGTCCAGGATCGTGTAGTTGTGCCGCGCCCGGCGGTTGGTCGCGATGACCTTGCGCCCCTGTTCCTTCATAACGGTCAACTTTAAGTGACTCGGCAACCGAATTATTCCGCGGCTATCGCCCTAGCCACCCGGCCGGACGGCGAGATACAGCAGCAGCACCGCGATGAAGGCCGCGACCAGCAAGACCGTGGTCATGCGTGGTAGGCCGCGTGGACGGGGCGGTGGCGGCGGACGGTGCCGCAGCCAGACGGATTCCACCGCGGGGTCGTGGGTGCCGCGCCGATACGGCGGCGGATCGCCAGGGTCCGTGAACGGCGAGCCGCCCAGGTCGGACCCGTCGTCGGTGGGGCCATCACCGGATGCCATATCGTGCACGCTAGCCGCCGAACCGGTTCTCCGCCGGGCAATTTCATTGCGATTCAGGCAAGTCGGTGCGCGAACGCCACACCGGCACCACCGCCCGCGACGAGCACCCGCACCTTGCGGTCGGTCGGGAAGTCGAATTTGGTGACACCGCTCGCGACCGCGACCGCATAGGCGGGCGATGGACCGACCAGCGATGCACCTGCGGCTGCCGTGGCCGCGCCCGCCAGAAACCCGCGCCGCCCGATCATGCTTTGCTCACTTCTCCGGCCAGGACGGCGAGTACTCCTTCGCCGTACTTGGCCAGTTTGTTCTCACCGACACCGCCGACCGTCCCGAGCTCGGACAGGCTCGCCGGCTTGCGTGCGGCGATCTCCCGCAGCGTCGCATCGTGGAAGACGACGTAGGCGGGTACGCCCTGCTCCTTGGCTGTCGCGGCCCGCCATTCACGCAGCTTCTCGAACAGCGGTACGTCTGCCGAAGACAGGTCGGCAGCCGGGGACTTGCCCTTCGCCGCCTTGGGTGCCCTCGCTGGTTTGGCCGCACGCTCCGGTTCGCGGCGCAGCAGCACTTCCCGGCCGTCGAACAACACCTCGTTGCTGGCCTCGGTGAGGATGAGCACGCCGTAGTCGCCGTGCACGGCGAGTAGTCCCTGTGCGAGCAATTGCCTTATGACACCGCGCCATTCGACATCGCGCAGATCGGTGCCGATGCCGAAGACCTTGAGCTCGTGGTGATCATGTTGCAGCACTTTGGGATTCGATTTGCCGAGCAGGATATCGACGATATGGCCCGAGCCGAAGCTCTGTCCGCGTTCCCGCTTCAGCCGCAGCACCGTCGAGAGCACCTTCTGCGCGGGCACGGTGCCGTCCCAGGTTTCCGGTGCGGTCAGGCAGGTGTCGCAATTGCCGCACGAGTGCCCCGACTGTCCGAAGTAGGCCAGTAGCTGAGTTCGCCTGCAGGACACCGTTTCACACAGCGCGAGCATCGCGTCCAGGTGCAGCTGTAGTTGCCTGCGGTGGGTGGCGTCGCCGTCGGAGGAGTCGATCATCTTGCGCTGCTGCACCACGTCGGCGAGTCCGTAGACCATCCACGCGGTCGACGGCAGCCCGTCGCGGCCCGCCCGTCCGGTCTCCTGGTAGTAGCCCTCGACGGACTTGGGCAGATCGAGATGGGCGACGAAACGCACGTCGGGCTTGTCGATGCCCATGCCGAAGGCGATCGTCGCGACCACGACGAGGCCGTCCTCGCGCAGGAACCGCGCTTGGTTGGCCGCGCGGGTGCGCGAGTCCAGGCCCGCGTGGTACGGAACCGCCTCGACGCCGTTCTCGGTGAGGAAGGCCGCGGTCTTCTCCACCGAATTGCGCGACAGGCAGTAGACGATGCCGGCATCTCCGGCGTGCTCGGTCTTGATGAAGTCCAGCAGCTGCCGATCCGGACGGTTCTTGGGTTCGATCCGGTACTGGATATTGGGACGGTCGAAGCTGGCGACGAAACGGCGGGCCGCGCCGAGGTCGAGGCGCTCGATGATCTCGTCGCGGGTCTTCGCGGTCGCGGTCGCGGTGAGCGCGATGCGCGGCACATCCGGCCAGCGCTCGTGCAGCATCGACAGGCCCAGATAATCGGGGCGGAAGTCGTGGCCCCACTGCGATACGCAGTGCGCCTCGTCGATGGCGAACAGCGCCACCTTGCCGCGATCCAGCAGGGCTGCGGTCGACTCCAGGCGCAGCCGCTCGGGCGCGAGATACAGCAGGTCCAACTCCCCCGCGACGAACTGCGCCTCGACCATCCGCCGCTCGTCCGGGAACTGCGTCGAGTTCAGGAATCCGGCGCGCACGCCGAGCGCGCTGAGCGCGTCCACCTGATCCTGCATCAATGCGATCAGCGGTGATACCACTACGCCGACGCCGGGACGCACCAGTGCGGGCACCTGATAGCACAGCGACTTACCGCCGCCCGTCGGCATGAGCACCAGCGCGTCCCCGCCGCCGACCACGTGCTCGACGATCTCGCGCTGATCACCGCGGAAGCTGTCGTAGCCGAACACCCGGCGTAGAACCTCTTGTGCCGCACCGGATTCGGCAACCGGGGCGCCGTCGGTCAAAACAGCCGCGAAAGCATCGGGGGACTCCACGCGGCCTATCCTACGAGCGCGGTCGGACAACGGAACCCCTACATCGGCACGGATCCCAGGCGGCCGGCCGAGTTGTCCACATGTGGACAACCAATTTCGACCGCCGCGTGGCGGGCTCGTCTCACACCCACTGACGGTCTCGCACAGGGCTACACAACCTGTGCGAGGCCGTCATTACGTAGGTCAGTCGCGAACGTAGTAGCGCAACGTGCCGTACGCCGTGATCGCGGCGAACACGATGCCTAGTGGTGCGATAGTCAAGGACACCAGCGCGATGTCCTCACCCGTGATGTGCGGGAAGACATTGCTGTTGAAGAGCGCGCCGAGCCCGCGGTTCACCACCAAAGGCTGCGCGAGGAACAACCCGACAACCGCCAGAATCGATCCGGCCAAGGCCGCGACCACCGCTTCCAGGAGGAATGGCAACTGCGTGTACCAGCGCGTCGCACCGACCATCCGCATGATGCCGACCTCCTCGCGTCGACTGAACGCCGCGATCTGCACCATATTCGCGATCAACAACAACGCCGCCAACGCCTGCAATGCCGCCAACGCGAATGCCGCGTTCCGCAGGCCGTCGAACACCCCGACCAAGCGGTCCACGGTGTCCTTGTCGTTGAGTACGCTCTGGATCCCGTCCTTACCGTTGAACGTCTGGTAGATCCGCGGGTACTGATCGGCATCGGTCATCTTCACGCGCAAGGACGCGGGCAACCGGGTGTCCTTGATCATGTCCAGCATTTCGGGCTGGTCCTTGAAGGTCACCTCGGTGGCTTCCTTCATCGCCTCGTCGCTGTTGATGAACTGGACCGAGACCACACCGTCGGTCTTCTTCAGATCCGACATCAGCTGCTGACACGGATTCAGTGAACAGTCCCGATCGTTTGCCGAGACCAGATCGGAGAGGTAGAGCCGGATCTCGACCCGGTCCATGAAGTAGTTCTGGGTCTTGTCCGCGATTCGCAGCGCGAGCAGACCGCCGCCGAGCATGGTCAGCGATACCGCGGTGGTCAGGATCATCGCGATGGTCATGGTGACATTGCGACGCAGGCCGGTGAGGACCTCGTTGAGCAGGAATCCAGCGCGCATTACCGGCCCACCCCGTAGACGCCGATCGCGTCGTCGCGGATCAGTCGTCCCCGGTCCAACTCCACCACTCGCTTGCGCATCGCGTCGACGATGTGATTGTCGTGGGTCGCCATCACCACGGTCGTGCCGATGCGGTTGATCCGCTCCAGCAGCAGCATGATGTCGCCGCTGGTGTCGGGATCGAGGTTGCCGGTCGGCTCATCGGCGAGCAGTACCAGCGGACGGTTCACGAAGGCCCTCGCGATCGCAACACGCTGCTGCTCACCACCGGACAATTCGTGCGGCAGCCGATCGGCCTTACCGCCGAGCCCGACCATATCCAGCACCTCGGGCACGGTCCGGTCGATGAACTGGCGCCGCTTGCCGATCACCTCCAGCGCGAACGCCACATTCTGGGCCACGGTCTTCTGCTGCAGCAGCCGGAAGTCCTGGAAGACGCACCCCATGCGCTGACGCAACTTCGGCACCTTCCGCCCGGGCAGCCGGTCGACCTGGAAGTCGGCGACTCGGATCTCGCCCGCGGTCGGGGCCTCCTCCTTGAGCAGCAGTCGCATGAAGGTCGACTTGCCCGAACCGGACGGGCCGATGATGAAGACGAATTCGCCCTTACCCACACCGACGGTGACGTTGTCCAGCGCGGGTCGCGTCGAGGTCTGATACGACTTGGTCACGTTCCGCATTGCGATCACGGTTGGCCAGTGTAACCAGCAACCGCTGCGCCGCCAGTCGGTACGTCATGGCCGACCGGCCTTCGAGCGATCCGCAAGCAATCGCTAATGGCCGGGCGTGGCCGTATTCAGCACCGCGGGAACGACGTTGAGTTTCTCCGGCGATGTCACAGTCGGTTGATCGGGCTTGACGAACAGATACAGCACGAAAATGGCGACCCATGATGCCATCAGGATCGCCGTGGATCTACGTGGTCTCACTGATTCCCTCCCGGCGCAACGCCGCGGCGACTCGCACCCGCAACTCGCGACCGACCTCGAACTGCTTACCCGGCAATGTTCGGGCAACCATTCGAATATTCATCTGGTCCACTGTCAGATCTTCGACGCCCATGACGGTGGGCTCGTCGAGCAGCAGCGGCTTCAATCGGCGGTCCTCGTACGCCTTTGTACCGACCTCGTGCAGGATCTCGTTGATCCTGGTGATGTCGACGCTGGCCGCAACCGGAACGTCGATCGCGGCGCGCGCCCAATCCTTCGAAAGATTGGTCACTTTGACGATCTGGCCGTTGGGCACGGTGATCACCTCACCGTCGGCATTGCGCAGTGTGGTGATCCGCAACGTGACGTCCTCGACCGTACCCTCGGCCTGATCCGCGGATCCAGTGACAGCGATGCGAACCACATCACCAAATCCGTACTGCCGCTCGGTAATCAGGAAGAATCCGGCAAGGATGTCCTGCACGATCCGCTGTGCGCCGAAGCCGAGTGCGGCGCCGAGCACGGCCGCGGGTGCGACCAGACCGGTGACCGCGAACCCCATCCGCCGCAGCACTTCCATGCCGACCAGGACATAGACGACGGTCAGTACTACCCAGGTGACCACCTGGGCCAGCGCATGGCGATGTTTTGCCGCCTCGGAACGCACCAGTGCGTCGCTGCTGCGGAATCCGGCGTCGATCCTGCGGGTGATCCGATCCCGGACAAAGGTGGCGAAACGGCTGAACAGCACCGCGCCGAGGAGCAGCAGGACGATCTCTAGACCGGAGGACCGCAGCCAGGTGGTGAAGTCGGTGGACGTGGAGAAAGCCTGGGGTACGTCCAACTAGCTCGCCTGCTCTCGCATTCGCCAGCGGATTCCGCAACTTCTGCGACTAGCCATCGTCTTATCCGCCATCCTTCATCCGCCAACGAATTCCGGATTCGATGAAACCATCGATATCGCCGTCGAGCACGGCGGTCGGGTTGTTGACTTCGTAGTTGGTGCGCAGATCCTTGACCATCTGGTACGGATGCAGCACGTAGGAGCGCATCTGGTTGCCCCAGGAAGCGCCCTCGTTCGTCTTGAGCGCATCCATTTCGGCGCGCTCCTCCTGCCGCTTGCGTTCCAGCAGTTTGGCCTGCAGCACCCGCATGGCCGAAATCTTGTTCTGCAGCTGGGATTTCTCGTTCTGACAGGTCACCACGATGCCGGTCGGGATATGGGTCAGGCGTACCGCGGAGTCGGTGGTGTTGACGCTCTGGCCGCCGGGACCCGAGGAACGGTAGACGTCCACGCGGACCTCGCCCTCGGGGATTTCGATGTGGTCGGTGGTCTCGACCACGGGTAGCACCTCGACCTCGGCGAAGGAGGTCTGGCGGCGGCCCTGATTGTCGAACGGGCTGATCCGGACCAAGCGGTGCGTGCCCATTTCCACCGAGAGGGTGCCATAGGCATACGGCGACTTCACCGCGAAGGTGGCGCTCTTGATGCCCGCCTCTTCGGCGTAGGAGGTGTCATAGACCTCGACGGAGTACTTGTGCCGGTCTGCCCAGCGGATGTACATGCGCATCAACATTTCAGCCCAGTCGGCGGCATCCACGCCACCCGCGCCGGAGCGGATATTGACCAGCGCCTCACGCTTGTCGTACTCGCCGGAGAGCAGGGTGCGGACCTCCATGGCCTCCACATCACTGTGTAGCGTGGCCCGCTCGGCATCGGCGTCGGCGAGCGCGGCCACCCTCGCCTCGCCCTCCTCTTCCTCTGCCAATTCATAGAGAACGGACAGATCGTCGAGGCGCTGGCGCAGTTCCTCGACCCGGCGCAACTCGCTCTGCGCGTGCGACAGCTCACTGGTGACCTGCTGCGCATGCTCCTGGTTGTTCCACAGATCGGGATCGGCGGCCTGGTGCTCGAGCTCATCGATCCGTCGACGCAGTTCCTCGACATCGAGGACCGACTCGACAGTCTTGAGCGTTGCGTCGAGTTCGGCGAGGTCAGCGGAGACGTCAGGATGCACGATGCTCAAGCCTACTTGGCGCGGTGAAGACGGTGAAACACGCGGTGGTGTGGGGGTGGCCGTCCTCAGCCGGAGACGGCACGCCCTCCGCCCGACGGCGACCGGCGAGGTGCAGATGGATGCGTTCGCTCGGCGTCAAGGCGAGGGCGTCGGCGAGTGCGGACAGTGCCGGCGGTGAGGGGTGGCGGTCGTGTCCTTGCTCGAGGCGTGTGATGTATTCGACGCTCACACCCGCCAGGGTTGCCTGGTGGGCAAGTGCCCTCGCCGCCGCCTGTTCCGTCCCCTCCGCCGCATAGCGGGCACCTCGCGACTGCCTCGCACAAGGTACGCGTCCTATGTGAGGTGGGCACTGCTTGTGCGACAGCGGGTATGGGTCCGGCGGGACAGCGGATGGGCGATAGGGTTCGGGGGTGGCTGATTACTCCTCCGATCTCGAACTCGCGCTGCGATTGGCCGATGAGGCCGATGGGATTACCCGGGCGCGGTTCGGGGCGTTGGATTTGCGGGTCGACGCCAAGCCGGATCTGACACCGGTGTCGGATGCGGATCTGGCGGTGGAGAAGGCGATACGCCAGGTGCTCGGGCAGGAGCGGCCCGAGGATTCGGTGCTCGGTGAGGAGTTCGGCGGTGACGTCGAGTTCAGCGGGCGGCAGTGGGTGATCGACCCGATCGATGGCACCAAGAACTTCGTGCGCCGGGTGCCGATTTGGGCGACGCTGATCTCGCTGCTCGAGGACGGCGTTCCGGTGGTCGGCGTGGTGAGCGCGCCCGCATTGGCGCGCCGGTGGTGGGCGGCGGCCGGTTCCGGTGCCTGGGCCTGCGTCGATTCCGATGCGCCGAAACCGATTTCGGTCTCCGCGGTCGGTGAACTCGGTTCGGCCAGCCTGGCCTTCTCCAGTCTGTCGGGCTGGCGCGAACGCGGTCTGCGCGAGAAGTTCCTCGACCTCACCGACGCGGTATGGCGGGTCCGCGGCTACGGCGACTTCTTCACCTACTGCCTGCTCGCCGAGGGCGCGGTCGACATCGCCACCGAACCCGAAGTCTCCCTGTGGGACCTGGCCGCACTCGACATCCTCGTGCGCGAAGCGGGCGGCCGCTTCACCTCCCTCGCCGGCACCCCCGGCCCGCACGGCGGCGACGCCATAGCCACCAATTCCCTACTCCACGACGCGGTCCTTACCCGGTTGAACTGAGCCTCGAGAACGTTCTATCGTCTCGAATCGGCCGGAGTCAGGTCGATGCCCGCGGGCGGACGTAGTCGACGCAAGGTTCCGTCCATGCTCGTGACGAACAGTGCCCACCCGTCACCGTCGCCCACCTGTCACCGTCGCGAGCGATCCGCACGGAGGTCGCGCCGTCCGGCGGGTTGCGGATCGGACCGGGTTTGCACACCCGCCGGGTGATCCAGACCGGTGACCAGCTTTTCGAACCTGCCCGCGGCATCGATATGAGCCAGATACCCGTCGACGATTCCGGTGACGTAGAAACCGCCCGACCCATCGGTATCGAGATTCTCCAGATTGCCGACCCCGCCGACGATCGTCGAAACGTCCCACCCATCCGCGCACGACCCGGACGGTGGCTGCGCCCGGCCGTCGTCGCGGACATGATGCCCGCCGCGGTCAGCAGCGTTGCCCTCGGTCGCCAACACTGCGGCCGTCTTGCAATGCGGCACAACCCCAACAGCCGCGCTGGAACGTTGCCCGGGGCGGACAGCCCGCCCCGGGCGACTCGACTCACGGAATGAACAGCGTCGCGATCATATTGACGACCCCGGAGACGAGCTGATCGACAATGCGCAGAACCATGACATCTCCTTACTGGTACGGCGGAATTCAGCGTCGACGAAAAGCATGGCCGAGCACTGTGGACGGCACCTTTGTAGATGGGCGTCGATCGTTCTTCGTTGCGGTCGGGCGCGTGGATGGCCGCAACCGCGACGCTCAGCTCAGATGTTCGCCGCAGGCCATATTTCGGACGCGCGTCGTAGTCGATCGCGAGGACCGGCGAAACCTTCAGGACTCGTCCCGCGACTTTGGGCACTTGTCCAGCCTGACACAGTTCGGCGGCATATGCTGCACCTCGACGCGCTCCTTACTCTGGAGTAAGATGAGCCTTACTCAGGAGTAAGATAGCTGGGACCAGACCTCACCCCACCCATCCGAGAAACAGGTGATGATGAGCACTCGAGACAGCGCAACGAAGCGAAGTCCAGACACGTCCGCGGTCGGCCTGAACCACCCCAAGCGGGACTGGATGGGCGCGGCAATGCGGGTGATGACGACCATTACCGGGTCGGAACTCGCCGAGAAGTACAACCTGCGCAAGCCGATCGAGCGGGTCACCTACGAAGGCACCAAGACCGGTTTCCGCACCCTCGGCGCCGCCACTCGCGCATTCGGCAAGGTCGCCGGTGGTGGTGCGCCGAAACGCTTGGCGGACAACGAGTCCAAGAAAAAGGACTTCTTCGACCTGACCCCGAGCGACGAGCAGCGGATGATCGTCGAGACGGTGCAGGAATTCGCCGCCGAGATCCTGCGCCCGGCCGCCTACGAAGCCGATAACGCCGCCAAGGCCCCGCGCGACCTGCTCGAGCGCGCCGCCGAACTCGGCATCACCCTGATCAATGTGCCCGAGGAGTTGGAAGGCGCGGCCGCCGAGCGCGGCGCGGTCACCAACTCGCTGGTCGCCGAGGCACTCGCGCACGGTGATATGGGTCTGGCCCTGCCGATTCTCGCGCCGAGCGGTGTGGCGGTCGCCCTGGCCCAGTGGGGTACCGACGCACAGCAGCAGACCTATCTGCCCGCCTTCACCGGCGAGAACGTGCCGCAGGCCTCGGTCGTGATCAACGAGCCGCGCGCGCTGTTCGACCCGTTCGCCCTGCAGACCAAGGCCAGCCGCGCTCCCAGCGGCTACCGCCTCAACGGGGTGAAGAGCCTGGTCCCGGCCGCCGGTGATGCCGAACTATTCATCGTGGCCGCCGAACTCGACGGCCGCCCCGCCCTTTTCATCGTGCCGTCGGACAGCCAGGGGCTGGTCGTGGAGGCCGATCCGAGCATGGGTCTGCGTGCCGCCGGTCTCGGTCGCCTGCTGCTCACCGACGTCGCGGTAGGCACCGACGCCATCCTCGGCGACGGCGATGCCAAGACCCGCGCCGAGGAGTACGCCGACGCGGTGCGCCTGGCCCGCCTCGGCTGGGCTTCGCTGGCCATCGGTACCGGACAGGCCGTGCTCGACTACGTGATTCCCTATGTGAACGAGCGCGAGGCGTTCGGCGAGCCGATCTCGCACCGCCAGGCGGTCGCGTTCATGGTCGCGAATATGGCAATCGAACTGGACGGCCTCCGGCTCGTGACCCTGCGAGGTGCGTCACGTGCGGAGCAGGGGCTCTCCTACGCCCGCGAGGCGGCACTGGCCCGCAAGCTCGCCACCGACAAGGGCATGCAGATCGGTCTGGACGGCGTGCAGTTGCTCGGCGGCCACGGCTTCACCAAGGAACACCCGGTCGAGCGCTGGTACCGCGATCTGCGGGCCATCGGCGTCGCCGAAGGTGTCGTGCTCGTCTGACCGGCTGGTTCCTTACTTCCAGGAGACATCACCATGATCAATCTCGAACTCCCCAAGAAGCTGCGGGCCAGCGCCAACCAGGCCCATCAGGTCGCCCAGGAAATCTTCCGGCCGATCTCGCGCAAGTACGACCTCGGCGAACACGACTACCCGGTCGAGCTGGACACCATGGCCGCCATGGTCGAGGGCCTTGCCGACTCCGGCACCCAGAAGATCGGCGGTGCGGCCGGTGGCCGTTCCGACGGGGACTCCCACGCCACCGAGCTGCTCGGAAACACCAACGGCGGCAACATGTCCGCGCTGCTGAACGCGCTGGAGACCTCCTGGGGCGACGTCGGCTTGATGCTGTCGATTCCCTACCAGGGTCTGGGCAATGCGGCCATCGCGGCCGTCGCCACCGATGAACAGCTGAAGCGCTTCGGCAAGGTGTGGGCCTCGATGGCCATCACCGAACCGTCCTTCGGTTCCGATTCGGCCGCCGTCACCACCACCGCCGTACTCGACGGCGACGAGTGGGTGCTCAACGGCGAGAAGATCTTCGTTACCGCGGGTCAGCGCTCCACCCACATCGTGGTGTGGGCCTCGGTGGACCGCAGCCTCGGTCGCGCGGCGATCAAGTCGTTCGTCGTGCCGCGCGATGCTCCCGGTCTTTCGGTGGCCCGGCTCGAGCACAAGCTCGGCATCAAGGCCTCCGATACCGCCGTACTGCTGTTGCAGGACTGTCGGATTCCGAAGGACAACATTCTCGGCAGCCCGGAAGTCAACGTGGAGAAGGGTTTTGCCGGGGTCATGCAGACCTTCGACAACACCCGTCCCCTCGTGGCCGCGATGGCGGTCGGTGTCGCGCGCGCGGCGCTGGAGGAGTTGCGCGCGATTCTGAAGGATGCGGGCATCGAGCCGTCCTACGACATACCGGCCAATAACCAGCCCGCGCCCGCCGCCGAATTCCTGCGGATGGAGGCCGATTACGAGGCCGCGTACCTGCTGTCGCTGCGCGCGGCGTGGATGGCGGACAACAAGAAGCCGAACTCCTTGGAAGCCTCGATGTCCAAGGCCAAGGCGGGCCGCACCGGCACCGACATCACCCTCAAGGCCGTCGAACTCGCAGGCACCATCGGCTACTCCCAGCGCACACTGCTCGAAAAGTGGGGCCGTGACTCGAAAATCCTCGACATCTTCGAAGGCACCCAGCAGATCCAGCAGCTCATCGTCGCGCGCCGCATCCTCGGCAAGACCAGCGCCGAGCTGAAGTGACGCCGAACTAGCAAGTGCTACAAGGGAACCGGTGCGACTCGCACCGGTTTTCTTGTTTCAGCCGTCCCCGGGGACAACTGCGGTCGGCGCGATCCGCGACACCCGCCGATATGGGTGAAGTGTCGCACGGTATCTTGCCTGCTGAGAATCAGCGGACGAATTCCATCGAGCAGTACCAAGAACCCCACAGGAGACTGGTTATGCACAGGCTGGGTTTGATACGTCGCTTCACCGCCGCGGTCGCGGCCACCGCCGCACTCGTCGTCGTCTTCGCGGGTCATGCCACTGCCGCGCCGACGACATTCGACTGGAATGTAGCGACGCAGCAATTGCGCAAGGCCGCCGGCGGCAATCCCGCCGCCGAACAGGCCATGGACCGGCTGCTTGCATCCGGACAGGTCGCCAACCAGGTGGCAGTGCCCGCACAGCCGTTTCAGATCCCGGCACAGTCCGATATCGGACGCGGTGACGGGCCGGGCGTCTACGGGTCGGGCATCGCGCTCGGCTACGACGGGTTGCGATTCGGATTCTTCGGCGGGCCGGGCACGATCGCACCGAATCAGGCCGGGGCCAGGCTCCAGGTCCTGTGGATCAATCTGTCCAACGGCCGCAGCGGCACCGAGATGCTCTCCGAACACAACGATTCCGCGGTCGACACGACCATCCGCACCCGCCCGGTCGACACCGGTGGCGGCGTCATCGTCGGCGCGGTCTACGGAACCCTGTTGCACCGCTGGCCCGTTCCGGTCAGCGACGCCAACCCGGACGGTTTCCAGTACAAACTCGCGACCATCTCGGTCCCGTCCTTCGGATCGATCTACAACTGACCATCCGGCTCGCGAGCCCGGCACGGATTTTCGGCCGGGCCTTCGCGTCGCATCAGCTACCCATTGCCAGCAATTACGTAACTCCGTATGTTTGCGCTCGTGAGCGTGGAGGACCGACTGGCGAAGCTCGAACGCCGACTCGCGGCCAAGGACCTCATCAAGGATGGCAGCGGGCAAGCGAGTGGATCCGCCGCGCAGGGCGGATGGGCGCTGCGGCGGCTTCATGAGGAGTTCGCGAACGCGGACCAGCGCAATGGCGGGGTGATGTTCGCCGGTTCGGGCGCACTGCCCAGCACGGAACAGTTCGACTGGCAGGTCCAGTTCAGCACCGATGACATCGTCGGCTACGACTGGGACGATGCCGCCGAATGCCTCGCCGCCCTCGGCAGTCCGGTCCGCCTGCGCATTCTTCGGGAGATCCTTCGGGGCAGCAGAACCGCCGCCGAACTCACAGAACTCGGCGAGGTGGGCACCTCCGGCGAGATCTACCACCACCTCCGTCAACTGGCAGCGACCGGCTGGCTGCACACCGTGGGCCACGGCCACTTCGAAGTCCCACCGAATCGGGTCGTCCCGCTACTCGTCGCGCTGGCTACCGCGCGCAGATGATCGCGACCAGGTGGAACTGGCGGCGGTAGCCTGTCACGTTTCGCCGCCTCGGTTTCTGTCCGGCCCCACCTGACTTCTGATGTGATGTGGGTCATATCGCTGATACGGTTGATGAGACAGGACGGTGGTTCAGATCATTTGGGCGAGTGCCGACGCGAGTTGCTGGTAGAGGTGGTCGACGATGAAGTTGGCGCATGCGCCGGAGGTTGTGAAGGCATTCGGGGTGCTGCGGGCGCGCGGGGTCAGCGATCCCAAGATGCCGCTGGAAACCTTGCGGACGGTGAAGGAATCGCGGGTCTACGGGCCGCAGGCGACCTTGATCCGGCATTCGGCCCGCGTCGTGCCCGATGCCCCGGGGCTGGTCGACGAGCGCGGCGAACTGACCTACCGGCAACTGGACGAGCAGTCGACCGCGGTCGCGCGCGGGCTGCGACAGGCAAATCTGACCGAGGGGTCCGTGGTCGGTGTGCTTGCCCGCGACCATCGCGGTCTCATCCTGGCCATGGCCGCGGCGGGCAAGCTCGGTGCACGGGTCGCGCTGATGAATACCGGCTTCGCCAAACCGCAGTTCGCCGAGGTGTGTGAGCGCGAGAAGGTCAAGGCCGTCCTACACGACAGCGAGTTCCTCGGCCTGCTCGACGCGCTGCCGCCGAATCTGCCGCGCTATCTCACCTGGGTGGACGAGGGCACCGAATTGCCCGAGGGCGCACAGACTCTCGACGATCTCATCGCCGCCAACTCGACCGCGGACCTGGCCGCACCGTCCAAGCCGGGCGGGTTCGTCATCCTCACCAGCGGCACCACCGGCCTGCCGAAGGGCGCACCGCGCAGCAAGGTGACCCCGCTGGCCACCGCGCAGATGGTGGACCGAATTCCGTTCCCGGTCAGGGGAACTCAGGTCATCGTGTCGCCGATCTTCCACAGCACCGGACTCGGCACCTACCTGGTGGCCTCCGCCATGAGCAATAAAGTGGTGGTACGCCGCCGCTTCGACGCCGAGGCCACACTGAAGATGGTGGCCGATCACAAGGCCGAAATGCTGGTCGCGGTGCCGACCATGCTGCACCGGATGACCGAACTGGCTCCGGAGATCCGCGCCGAGTACGACACCACCTCGCTGAAGTGCATTCTGCTCGCGGGTTCGGCGCTCTCGCCGGAGTTGTGCGTCAAGGCCACGCAGATCTTCGGTCCGGTCCTGTACAACCTATACGGCTCCACCGAATGCGCCGTCGCCACCGTCGCGAACCCGGACGATCTGGTCATCGCACCGGGCACCGTCGGCCGCGCGCCGATCACCTGCGAGGTCCGGCTCTACGACGACAACGACAAGCAGGTCAACGCGATCAACACCACCGCGCGCATCTTCATCCGCAGCGGTGCGCCGTTCGAGGGCTACACCGACGGCAGGCATAAGCAGATCATCGACGGCTATATGTCCAGCGGCGATGTCGGCCACTTCGATGAGCACGGCCTGCTGATGGTGGACGGCCGCGATGACGACATGATCGTCTCCGGTGGCGAGAACGTCTTTCCACAGGAAGTCGAAAACCTGTTGCTGGAGCGGCCGGATGTGTTCGACGCGGCCGTCGTCGGCGTCGACGACGTGGAATTCGGCAAGCGTCTGCGCGCCTTCGTGGTCCCCGAGGCCGGTCACTCCCCCAACGGCGAGGAGATCAAGGCCTACGTCAAGGAGAATCTGGCCCGCTACAAGGTGCCGCGCGAGGTGGTCTTCCTCGACGATCTACCTCGCAACGCCACCGGCAAACTGCTGCGACGGGTGCTCGTGGAGTACGAAGTCAACGCTTAGACCTGGGCTGTAGGGACAACTGAGATACGTGACACAGCGAGTCACAGATGCTTGCTATTGTTAGCGGCAGCACTGGATCTCGAAGTTGCGGTCCATACCGCCCCCGGTCCCGGTGGGTGGACCGCGGAAGGCGTTGACGAATGTCTCTATCCCTGCCTGCGCTCAATGACTCCGTCCGGAAGGCGGGCGATTTCGCCCAGGGCGTCAATGTCATGGTCAAGCGGCGCTTGTTCAATCCGCTCCGACCCGATCACGCGGCACGGTCCGCGTTCAATGTGCTCAAATTCGGCCCGTTCGCCGGTGTCGTCATGCACGCGGCGCAGACCAGACCGAATGCGGCGGCCATCGTCGACGAGCGCGGCGAGGTGAGCTTCGGCGACCTCAACGAGCAGTCCAGCGCCCTGGCTCGCGGGCTCGAAGCGCAGGGAATCAAGCCTGGTGACGTCGTCGCGCTGCTGGCGCGCGACCATCGCGGCATGGTGCTGAGCCTGCTCGCGACCGGCAAACTCGGCGTGCGCACAGTGCTGATGAATACCGGCTTCGCGAAACCGCAGTTCGCCGACGTGGCCGCGCGCGAGAACGTCAAGGCCGTACTGCACGACAGCGAATTCCTCGACCTGATGAGCGCGATCCCGGCCGAGATCCCCCGGGTGCTCACCTGGGTGGACGAAAAGGACGATGTCGACCCGTCGGTCTCGACCATCGAATCGCTGATCAAGGCCCGCTCCACCGCGCCGCTGCCCGCGCCCGCCAAGCCCGGCGGCATGGTCATCCTGACCAGCGGCACCACCGGCACGCCGAAGGGCGCGCCGCGCGACCGGGTCAGCCCGTTCGCCTCGGCCCAGTTCGTCGACCGGGTGCCGCTGCCCAATAACGGGACCATGATCATGGCCGCACCGATCTTCCATGGCACCGGACTTTCCCAGTTCACCCTGGGTCTTGCCCTCGGCAACCGGGTGATCTTCCAGCAGCGCCGGTTCGATCCGGAGCAGACGCTCGCGAATATCCAGCAGTACCAAGCGGATTCGCTGGTCGTGGTGCCGACCATGCTGCAGCGCATCCTCGATCTCGGCGACGAGGTGCTGGCCGAGTACGACCCGCGCACCATAAAGGTGATCTTCGCGGCCGGTTCGGCCATCGCACCCGATGTGGTCACTCGCACCCTCGATTACTTCGGCGACAGCCTCTACAACCTGTACGGCTCCACCGAATGCGCGGTCATGACCGTCGCGACCCCGGAGGATCTGCGCAAGGCCCCGACCACCGCGGGTAAGGCGCCGGTCGGCATCCGGATCGTGCTGCTGGACGAGAACCGCAAGCCGATCACCGAGCCGAATGTCACCGGGACCATCTTCGTGGACAACGGTTTCGCCTTCACCGGCTACACCGACGGCCGCACCAAGGAGATCGTGGACGGCATGATGTCCAGCGGTGACGTCGGGCATTTCGATGCCGACGGCCTGCTCTACATCGACGGCCGCGACGACGACATGATCGTCTCCGGCGGTGAGAACGTCTTCCCGCTCGAGGTGGAGAATCTGATCGCGGGCCGCGACGATATCTTCGAGGCCGCGGTGGTCGGCGTGGACGATCGCGAATTCGGAAAGCGGTTGCGTGCCTTCGTCGTTCCCGGCCCGGAGTCCAAGCGCGACGCGCAGGAGATCAAGGATTATGTCAAGGCGAACCTGGCGCGGTACAAGGTGCCGCGCGAAGTGGTCTTCCTCGATGAGCTGCCGCGCAATGCGACCGGTAAGTTGCTGCGCAAGCCGTTGATCGAGATGGAAATCGACGCGGACTGATCGAGGCCGAGCCGATCACACCGCGCTCGATATCGTTACGTCGATCGACACTCTGCCCAGCAAGAACGACCGCCGCAAGGGATATCGCGTCGAACCTGTCATCAGCGTCTGCCGCGCGTGAATTGTTGCGCATCGGCGTATGTCGTGGTTCAAATCCGCTGCAGCTCAGTGTGATCGGGCGTTTCGCGCTTTGCACAGAACCATCGCCAGGAATCGCCGAGTACGAATGCCGGTGACTATCCGATTACCCCGCCACAGGATCGTTGCTGCAAGTTCGCTGGGATTCCGCGGCTTGGCTGACACCGGGTGGATTCGGTGGTGGCGTGTGTATCTGTCGGTGGTGTGCGGCATCATCTGTGCACGCAGCCATCCACGAATACCGCTCGGAGTTCACCATGCCGTCCCCACGAACGAAACCACAGCCGTTGTCGGACACTGAGATTCAGCAGATCGCCACGGACATCGCCGGCGGCCGCCCGCCGATGGTGTGGTTCACCGCGGCCGCGGTGGGCGTGCCGGAGGGACGGTCCGGCAAGGTAGTCGAGATCGGTGATCGATCCGAAAGTGACTTCCTGCGGGTCAAGCCGACCGGATCGAAGGATGTACTGTCCTTTTCTCCGACCGAAGTCACGTTGACCAAGCCGCCACGGGATAAGGCGGCAACCACAAGCTCTGCCCAGCCGAAGTCGACAACCAGGAAGGAATCCACTGTGACCCAGCCGTCGACCTTGACGAGCACCGCGACACCGGCCCCCCGGCCGGCCCCGAGCCCCACCCCGCCCGCCCCGGCCCCGAAACCGGCTGCCGCTGCGGCGGAACCGGCCAAACCCGCGACACCCGCAGGCGCGGCGAAGCCCGCGGCGAAGGCCACGACCGCGGCGCGGAGCAAGGCGAAGGCGCCGGAGGTCACGGTGACCCTCACCGGTACCGCGGATGGCGAATGGTCGGTCGATGTGGTCAGCGGCAAGAAGAAGTCCGTGCGCGGTCTGCCGGTGACCAGCTCCGCGGTGGCGCAGGCGGCCAAGGTGCTGCATCCGGAGGTGGCCGAGGTGGTTGCCGGAATCCTGGAGGCGGCGCGGGTGGTCCAGGAGTCCAAAGTGCAGCAGTTACAGGCCGAGTTGGAGGAAGCGCGGCGACTGCTCGACGAACTCTCGGACTAGACCGCGGTGCTGGCGGATTTACCGTTGGCGTTATGGGATCGGCCGCTCGGGCGCCAGATCCGGCGTCCCGAGTCGGCGGTATTGTGTCGCGGTTCCGCACCGTGGCGCAGATCGTCGTGGAAGGCGTAGCCGAGCGAGTACTCCTTCGCGTGGTACATCGCCGAATCCGCGTCCCGGATGAGGTCGTAGATGGTGTCGTCGGAGCTGCGTGGGCTGCCGCAGGCCAGGCCGACACTCGCGGTGATCGGAATTTCGCCCGCGCTCAGCTCGAACGGCCGAACGAAGGCGCCGAGTAGTCGCTCCGCGAGCATAGCGGCCTCCTGTCGATCCAGCGGTGCGAGCACCACGAATTCGTCGCCGCCGTAACGGGCCACCACATCGTCGCGCCGGATGATGTGCCGGATCCGGGATGCCGCATTGGCGATCAGCTCGTCGCCGACCGCGTGGCCGTAGCTGTCATTGACCATCTTGAAGCCGTCGAGATCGATGAACAGCAGACACAGCGGCCGCTCGATCCAGTGCTCCTGATTGCGATTCAGCGCGTGCAGCAGCGCGGACCGGTTGAGCAAGCCGGTGAGCATATCGTGGTCGGCCTGGTACTGCGCACGCCGTTCACTGCGCGCACTGCGGACGATCGCGCGCTCGCTGCGCACCAGGACGCCGATGAGCAGCAGCGCGCACAGTGACGAGACCACCACCCGATCGAGGGTGTCCAGACTGGAGCCGACCACCGGAATCAGCGAGGCCACGATCAACGCGACGGCGATGAAGCTGGCCCGCTGCCGCGAGTGGTGCGGGTGGATGTGCCGTGGCGCACCGAGACTCGCCATGGTCGGATGCAGCGCGGCGACACCGACGATCGGATAGGCCACCAGCAGCGGCACCAGCAGCAACTCGTGAGCGACGGGTGCGCGACCGACGGCGTCGAGGCTGTACCCGAAATCGCCGATCAGCACCGCGATCAACCCGACGTGCAGCAGACGCAGCGAGGTCTCCGAACGGGTCGCGGTCGCCATCGAATGCGCGACCAGGGTCAGCAGCAGAGCGTCGAGCACCGGATAGGTCGCGGCCACCACTGTGTTCGCGGTGGTCTCATGCGACTGCAGGATCGGTGAGATCAGAAACGTCCACGAGGCCAGCAGTGCGCCGAGTCCGATGAGCGCCGAGTCGAGCAGCAGATCGTAGTTGGGCCTGGCCTGGCGCGGGCGCAACCACAGCGTCGCGGCCACCCCGGTGCCCAAATAGCCTGCGAGAGTGAACAGGTCGTCGACCGGGTGCAGCGCGTGGCCGTCCGCCTCGCGGATGGCCGTGCCCACCGCGAAGAGCACGGCCGAGGCCGAGAGCAGATACCAGGGCACCGGCCGCTCGGGACGATATCGCCGCATGCCGATAAAGATCATCGTGAGCGCACCGAGCACCACGGCAGCCACGGTGAGTAGCGACAACGGCCGGACATCGATACCGAGCAGCACCGCGAGTCCGATTGCTGTCAGCGCGAGAAGTACTGTGCACCACCGCATTTCGAGGCGGTGCCGAACGATGGTCGACTGCTCTTCGCGGACGGTCATCAGCCCCCCTTGGTCGCTCCATCCCCAGTGAACCGCGCCGCGTAGTAGGTCTGTGAATCCTCCACCGCGACGTCGACGTTCGCCTCTTGCTCATCGAGCACCGCTCGAATGCTGTCGGCGAAGGAAAACCGAGTGTTGTTATACGAGCAGATGTCCCAACCGACCGCCGCGCGCTCGGCCACCAATACCTGGACAACTGATTTGATCATGGCATGAAACGCCGCCCCTTGTCGGGCACTCGGCGCAACAAGGGTGAAACCCGCGTAGTAGATCGCATCGCGCGCCGCATGCTCGGGATAACGGGCGGCGAAATACTCCGGACTGATCCACGGGACAGTCTCGAGATGTTTGGTCAAAGTCGTCATGCCGATGGGTTCGCCGGTCGCGGTGCGCGCGACGTGTTTGGCGACCCGCGGGTCGATCATCTCCTCGCGGAATTCCGATCGGTGCAGGACCTGCCTGGCAATGGCCTTGGTACGCAGGGGTCCGAAGGCCTCCTCGTACAGCAGGTGGAACATGTCGATCCGGTCGTCCGGAATGGACGATTCGATGGTGACTCTCAACTCAGGCAGCCCACCCGTCGCCCGACCACCACTGCCCATGGAAGCGCTGCGCGATGCTGTCATTGTCGATCCCACGGTATCGTGTGGTACGCCGCGAGCACCAGCGCGCAGGTCGGCGTGCCATCGGAGCGGGTCTCGGTGGTGCAGAGTTGAATCGGGCCGAAGCGTTGCGGCCGGTTGCGGGTCATATCCGTCAAACTCGCGCGAATCAGCGTCGCGACCTGCGCGGCCGTCTCCGCTTCGTGCTCGACGAAAAGTCCCGCGCCGGAACCGTCGTCGCGCAGCACCCAGCCGATGCCCGCGCCCGCGCGTTCGCCCGCCGCATTCGCATGCTGCGCGGCGTAGACACAGTAGAGCCGATCACCCCAGGGAATCGGCTTGCGGACGCGACCGTTTCGGACCAGAACGGCGCGCGGTGGAATGACCGATGACAGGCGGATCAAGTTGGCATCACCTACTCCCAGGTCACGCAGTGCCGCATCGAAGGCCGACATAGCCGTCGGGCCGACCCCCGTCGCCGCGCCGATCTCGATCGTCAGTGGAGCTCCGGAGTCACGCTGATCGCCGCGGTCCGGCCTGCCCATGGGCGGGAGTAGTCGATCGATCCACTGCAGCCCGAGTAGGCCGCCGCGTGGGGTTGTCTGAATCATAATGCCCTCCCATAACGATCGGCCGGATTATTTAGGCCGGTATTGCGTCAAAACCGACTGTGCGTCAAGACGATCGATCACGCATCCGAGCGGGGTGAAAGACGTGCTCCGGAGGCGTGTCTCGTAGGGTGTGGTGCCCAGCGTCGCTGGGATGACATGCGTGGTCACTGGCAATGCGACGAAGCGAGGAATTCGTGCCGAAGTGGGTGGCGCCGGGGCGGGTCAACATCATCGGTGAACACACCGATTACAACGACGGTTTCGTGCTGCCCATCGCATTGCCGCTGGTAGTCGAGTGTCGAGCGGAAGCGCGAACCGACGGCCGGGTCCGGGTGGTCTCGCGACAGCGGCCGGGTGAGACAGTGCTGGTCGCGGTGAGCGAGCTTGCCGCCGAACGGGATCGGGTGCCCGGATGGTCGCGGTATCCGCTGGGCGTTGTGTCCGAATTCGCCCGACGCGGATACGCCCGCGACGGCATCGACCTGGAGTTGGACGGTGCGGTGCCGATCGGCGCCGGATTGTCCTCCTCGGCGGCACTGTCGTGTGCAGTGGCGGTCGCGCTGCGAGATCTGTTCGCGTCCACCGTCACCGATCGGGAGTTGATCGACCTGGCCCGCGCCGCCGAGAACGACTACGCCGGGGTGCCGACCGGACTGCTCGATCAGTCCGCATCGATTCTGTGCACGGCGGGGCATGCGTTGTTCCTGGATGTGCGGCGGTTGGTCGCGCACGACGGTGTCGCGCACGAACAGATTCCGTTCGATCTCGATCGATTCGGGCTGGAGTTGTTGGTGATCGATACCGGACAGCCGCACGCGCTGATCGACGGTGGTTACGCGCGGCGGCGCGCCCAATGCGAGGCGGCCGCCGCGGCACTCGACGTACCCGCGCTGCGTGATATCGAATCGCCGGCGGCCGTGGACCGCATCGGCGATGTGATCTTGCGGCGGCGGGCACGACATGTGGTAACCGAGAATGCGCGAGTGCTCACGATTGCCGAAAAGTTGCGAGGTGGTGCGGATCCGCGCGAGATCGGGCCGATCCTGACCGCGGCGCACGAGTCGCTGCGCGATGATTTCGAGGTTTCGACACCGGCACTGGACGCCGCGGTATCCGCCGCGCTCGACGCCGGGGCGCACGGCGCGCGCATGGTCGGCGGCGGATTCGGCGGCAGCGTGATCGCGCTGGTCGATCGGGACGACACCGCAGCGGTCGCGGACGCGGTGCGAGATCGGTTCGCGCGATCGGGTTTCGAGGCACCGCGCACTTTCGTGGTCGTACCCGGTGCGGGTGCGCACCGCATCGCATGAGCAACCGTCCAACTTTTGTGCGTGAATGTGCCACGCGCGGGCGGCACGATCACGCACAGTAGAACGCGAGACGTCCGGTTTCATCGCCTGGAGGGACGACGCTGTGCCGCTTGCCGATTCGATCGTTTTCACATCGGCGCCGGACGCCGTCTCGGTACAAGCCGAGACGACACTGCGCCTGGACGCGCAGCCCGTCGACTATGCGCTGGTAGCGCTGTATTTCGTCTTCGTAATCGGTATCGGCCTGCTGGCCAGGCAGCGGGTCTCGTCGAGTATCGACTTCTTCCTGTCCGGACGATCGCTGCCGGCCTGGGTGACCGGTCTCGCCTTCATCTCCGCCAATCTGGGCGCGGTAGAGATCATGGGTATGTCGGCCAACGGCGCCGAATACGGCTTCCCCACCTTCCACTACTTCTGGATCGGCGCGGTGCCTGCCATGCTGTTCCTCGGCGTGGTGATGATGCCGTTCTACTACGGCTCCAAGGTGCGCAGTGTGCCCGAATTCATGCGGCGACGCTTCGGTACCGGCGCACATCTGGTGAACGCGTTGAGCTTCGCGATCGCGCAGGTGCTCATCGCCGGGGTGAATCTGTATCTGCTCGGTTCGATTCTGAATGTGCTGCTTGGCTGGCCGCTGTGGGTGTCGGTGATCGTCGCCGCGGTGATCGTGCTCTCCTATATCACCCTCGGCGGGTTGTCCGCGGCGATCTACAACGAGGTGTTGCAGTTCTTCGTGATCGTCGCCGCACTGTTGCCGCTGACGCTGGTCGGTCTGCACAAGGCCGGTGGCTGGGATGGGCTGCGGGACAAGGTGACCGCTTCACCCGGCGGTGGCGCGCAGTTGGAATCCTGGCCAGGTAATGCGCTCAGCGGCTTTTCCGATAACTTCCTTTCGGTGGTCGGCATCGTCTTCGGCCTCGGATTCGTGCTCTCGTTCGGGTACTGGACCACCAACTTCGTCGAGGTGCAGCGCGCACTGGCGACGCACTCGATTTCGGCCGCGCGGCGTACCCCGATCATCGGTGCATATCCGAAGATGTTCATTCCGTTGATCGTGGTGATTCCCGGCATGATCAGCGCGGTGCTGGTACCGCAGATGAGCGAGTACAAGGCGGCGGAGACGGCGGGTTCGAACTACTCCGGTGATGCCACCTATAACCAGGCGCTGCTGTATCTGATGAAGGATGTGCTGCCGAACGGACTGCTCGGCGTCGGGCTCGCCGGATTGCTTGCGGCATTCATGGCGGGTATGGCGGCCAATATCTCCGCCTTCAATACGGTGTTCAGCTATGACCTGTGGCAGCAGTATGTGCGACGGGATCGGCCGGACGGGTACTACCTGAACGTCGGCCGACTGGCCACGGTCGGCGCGACTGTCGCGGCGATCGGAACCGCGTTCATCGCAGGCAATTTCAGCAATATGATGGACTATCTGCAGACGCTGTTCAGCTTCTTCAACGCTCCGCTGTTCGCGACGTTCATTCTCGGCATGTTCTGGAAGCGGATGACGCCGACGGCGGGCTGGATGGGGCTGGTCTTCGGAACCGCCTCGGCCATTGTGGTTTTCATCCTGCACAAGTCCGGCGTCTTCGAATTGTCCGGTCAGGGTTCGAGTTTCGTCGCGGCCGGGGTGGCCTTCGTCGTGGATATCGTGGTCAGCGTGGCGGTTACCCAGGTGACGCAGTCGAAGCCGGATGCCGAACTGGTCGGGCTGGTGTATTCGGAGACGCCGAAGGAACTGCGGCACGATCCGGACGAGGCGAATCTGCCCTGGTATCAGCGGCCGGTGCTGCTTGCGGGGATCGCGCTGGTACTGGTCATCGTCCTGAATATCGTTGTCGGATAAGGAGGCCGGTCGATGCTTTTCGATATCCGCACCATTGTCGGCGCGCTGCTGGGCAGTTATGCCGTCGTTTTGGTTGTGACCGGACTGGTTCATGACACCGGGGCCGAGGAAGCCAAGACCGGCGGAGTAAATGTGAATCTCTGGGCCGGCCTCGGGATGGGAGCGGTGGCGCTCGCCTTCCTGGTCTGGGTGTTGTTGCGGCCGGTCGCGGTGCCGACCAAGGCGGACGCGCCTGCCGGCGAGGAGGATTCCCCTCCCGAGGCATGACTCGGGCTCGCGATTTCGCCAGCGCTGCGGTCGAGGCGGCGTCACCATCGCCCACCGTGTCGAGCACTTCCGCGCCAGCGACCGCGGCCCTTGGTACAACCTCGTCAACCTGACCGCCCACGACCAGGGCGGCCACTTCATTCCCTGGGAAATCTCGGACCTCTGGACCCAGGACCTTCGCCGCACCTTCCGCGGCCGCCGCTAGGCGGGGGCTTGCAGGGCCGGAAACCAGATGTCGGTGAGGACTTCGGCGGCTTGCGCGGCGGAGACATCGATGGTGCCCTGCATGGCCCAGCGGGTGAAGAAGCGTTCCAGTTGGGCGACAAGGAGTTCCACGCGTAGGCGCGCCTCGTCGCGACGGTCTTCGGGCCAGCGGGCGAGATAGGAGGTCATGGCATTGGGCAGGGCCAGAATGCCGCGGCGGGCGATTTCGCGGAATTCCGGCTCCAGTGCGGTGGCCTCGTCCCAGGCGGGCAGCAGGTCCTTGTATTCGTGGAACCAGGCGATGGCGCGGGTCACCCAGTCCACGAATTCCGCGCGAGAGCCAGTGTCGAGTACCCGGTCCAGATCCTCGTAGAAGTGCAGTGCGGTCGGCGCGGTGCTCTGTTCGGCGATGGCCCGCAAGATCTCCAGCTTGCTGCTGAAGTGCAGGTAGAAGGTGGCGCGGCTGCAGCCGACGGCGGCGGCGATGTCGTCGACCCGGACCGCCGCATAACCCCGTTCGGTGAACAGCGCCTTGGCGCCGTCCATCAGTCTGGCGCGCGTCTGCAGCTTCTGTTCGTCGCGCAGGCTCAGTCCGGGCGGGGTCGACTTGGTCGGCATGGTAGACATCATGTCATTCACTAGACACTACGTCCAGTCAGTGCTAATTTGTTGCCTACGTCACTCCACGTGCCGCAGGCGGCGCGGGATGGTTCGCCGCACCGGATCCGGTGCCGCCCACGTGACGGCAATCCTTCGGACGAGGACTACGGAATTGACTCACAGCAATCTGCCCCGGGTATGCGTCATCGGCGCGGGCCCCTCCGGAATCACCGCCGCAAAACGCCTGCAGGACTTCGATATTCCCTTCGAGGTCTTCGAGGCGAGCGATGAGGTCGGCGGTAATTGGTATTTCAAGAATCCCAATGGGATGTCGGCCTGCTACCAGTCGCTCCATATCGACACCAGCAAGTTCCGGCTCGCCTTCGAGGATTATCCGGCGCCCGAGGAATGGCCGGACTTCCCACACCATTCGCAGCTGTTCCAGTACTTCAAGGATTACGTGGATCATTTCGGCTTCCGCGACAAAATCCTGTTCGATACCAAGGTCACCACGGCCGAGCGGCAGGACGACGGCAGCTGGCTGGTCACCGCGAGCGATGGCCGAACGCGGGCATACGACGTGCTGATCGTCTGCAATGGCCACCACTGGGATCCGCGCGTTCCGGACTATCCGGGCGAATTCGACGGCGTGCTGCTGCACAGTCACGCCTACAACGATCCCTTCGATCCGGTGGACATGCGCGGTAAGAAGGTCGTGGTGGTCGGCATGGGCAACTCCGGCCTGGATATCGCCTCGGAACTGTCGCAGCGCTTCGTCGCCGAGAAGCTGACCGTCTCCGCGCGCCGTGGGGTCTGGGTGCTGCCGAAGTATGTGAACGGCAAGGTCGGCGACAAACAGAGTGTGCCGCCGTGGATTCCGCGCAAGGTCAGCTTGAAGCTCAAGCAGCGCTTCGTGCGCAAGTTCCGCGGCGATATGGAGTTCTACGGACTGCCGAAACCGGATCACAAACCGTTCGAGGCACATCCGTCGGCGAGTGAAGAGTTCCTGCATCGCGCGGGCTGCGGCGATATCGCCTTCAAACCGGCCATTACCGCCCTAGCGGGCACCCAGGTGCGCTTCGCCGACGGCAGCACCGAAGAAGTGGACGTAATCATCTGTGCCACCGGCTATCACATCAGCTTCCCGTTCTTCTCCGATCCGAAGCTGATGCCGGACGAGCAGAATCGCATCCCGCTGTTCAAACAGATGATCAAGCCGGGTGTGGACAATCTGTTCTATCTCGGTCTGGCCCAACCACTGCCGACCCTGGTGAATTTTGCCGAACAACAGAGCAAGTTGGTCGCGGCCTACCTGACCGGTAAGTACCTGCCGCCGGCGGAGACGGAGATGACTGCCGAGATCGCGGCGGCCGAACAGCGTCGCACCGGACGGTATTACAACTCGCCCCGCCATACGATTCAGGTCGAGTTCGAGCCCTATGTGCGCGATATGAATCGGGAAATGGCAAGGGGTGCAAAGCGAGCCGCTGCCGCCGGCAATGCATTGCCGGTGCCCGCCAGGGCGCTCGAGAACGCGTGAGGGCGCCGCGATGACGGCATCAGGATTCTGCACCGACGAATTCGCCGGTGTGCGACAAGAATTGGCCGAACAGATCGCTTCGGGCGAGGAACTCGGCGCATCGATCTGCGTGACCGTCGACGGCGAGCCGGTCGTCGATATCTGGGGCGGGCACCGCGATCTCGAGCGGACCGTGCCGTGGACCGAGGACACCCTGGTCAACGTCTTCTCCATCAGCAAGACCATGACCGCGCTTTCGGCGCTGCTGCTGGTGGACCGGGGCGAGCTGGATGTGCAACAGAAGGTCGCACACTACTGGCCGCAATTCGCCGCGAACGGCAAGGGCGATATCGAGATACGCCATCTCCTCGGCCACACCTCCGGAGTCTCGGGCTGGGAGCGGCCGATCGAGCTAGCCGATATCTACGACGCCGAGGCGGCGAGCGCGCGGCTCGCGACCCAGCCGCCGTGGTGGGAGCCGGGCACCGCATCGGGCTATCACGCACTGAACTACGGGCATCTGGTCGGCGAAGTGATCCGTCGAATTACGGGCCGCACCCTCGGCCAGTTCTTCGCCGACGAACTCGCCGGACCGCTCGATGCCGATTTCCATATCGGCACCGCACCGGAAAATCATCACCGCATCGCACCACTCGTTCCGCCGCCGCTGCTGGAATTCGATATGGCCACGCTCGATCAGGACAGCATCCTGGTCAAGACACTCACCTGTCCCCTGCTCGATATTCCGGAGGCCAATAGTGCCGCATGGCGGACGGCCGAGATCGGCGCAGTGAACGGACACGGCAATGCGCATTCGGTGGCGGCGGTGCAGTCGCTGGTCGCCTGCGGCGGCGCGCTGCGCGGGCGAAGGTTGTTGTCGGAGAAGACAATCGATTTGATCTTCGAACAGCAGTCGGACGGCGCGGATCTGGCCTTGCTGCTGCCGCTGCGCTTCGGCCTCGGTTACGGACTCCCCCAGTCGCAGACCGCGCCGGAGGTGCCCGACGGGAAGGTCTGCTGGTGGGCCGGATTCGGCGGCGCCATCGTGGTCAACGATCTCGATCATCGAGTCACCTTCGCCTACACCATGAACAAGATGGCGCCGGGACTCATCGGCTCCGATCGTGCGAATGCCTATCTGCGCGCCGTGTTTTCGGTGGTGCGCGGATGATGCGGGCACTGCCGTGGGGCGCTTCGATCCGAAAGTCCTACGGCGGCACCAAATCCGACCTGATCAACTCCGTCGCCCTGGCCCAGTCGGGTCGGCTGACCGTCGAAACCGAACGCTTCGATCTGGCGGACGGCCGCGCAGCCCTCGACCGACTGGAGCGCGGGCTCATCACCGGCCGCGCCGTACTGGTGCCCTGAACCTACGAGGAAGTACCCACTATGACAAAGTCTTTCGATCCACGGGAATTGGCCGCGCAGGCCATTGCCCGGCTGACCGGTCCAGGCGGACCATTCGAGATGACGGTCGAAGATGTACTCGGCGCGCCGATTCCGGTGATCAAGAACCGAGTGCACTCGTTGCGCGAAGTGCTCGCGGCCTCGCTCGCCCTGGGTGATCGCGACTACCTGGTCACCGAGGACCTGCGGATGTCATATGCCGGGCATGCGGCGGCCGTCGGCGCGCTGGCTCGTGCGCTGCGGGACCGGTACGGCGTCGAAAAGGGCGACCGGATCGGCATTCTCGCGGCCAACACTCCCGAATGGGTGGTGACGTTCTGGGCCACACAGACGCTGGGTGCGATCGCGGTCGGCTACAACGCCTGGTGGATGCCGCGCGAAATCGCCTACGGCCTCGAGCACACCAGCCCGAAGGCCCTGATCGTCGATGCGAAACGCGCGGCTCAGGTGGCGCAGCTGGACGTTCGGGTCCCCGTACTCACCATGGAGCACGACCTGCCCGCACTGATCGCCGAATTCGGCGACGGCGAGCTACCGCATACTCCGGTGGACGAGGACGATCCCGCGGTCATCCTCTACACCAGCGGCACCAGCGGCCGCCCCAAGGGCGCGATGCATTCGCATCGAAACCTGGTGGCGGTCATCGACTATCACCGTTTCAACGACGCACTCGCCGCCGCCTTCCAGGGTGGTGTCGACGACGGCAGTCCGAAGGGCCGCCGCTTCCTGCTCACCTCCCCGCTGTTCCACATCGCCAGCCTGCACAATCTGGTGCTGCCGCGCATGGTGACCGGCGATACCGCCGTCATCTACCAGGGCACGTTCGATGCCGAGCGGATACTGCGGCTGATCGAACGGGAACGGATCAGCAACTGGGGTGCGATGCCGACCATGGCGAGTCGTCTGCTCGAAGTGGATCTGTCGAAATACGACCTGACCTCGCTGGCCGCCTTCTCGCTCAACTCGGCGCCGTCCTCGGCCGCATTGCAACAGCAACTGCGCGAACAACTTCCGGTCGCCAAGACCGCGCTGGTGACCAGCTACGGCATGACCGAATGCAGTACCGCGGCGACCATCGCCGCACCGGCCGAACTCGCCGCCTTCCCGGATACCGTCGGCCGCCCGGTGATCGGAGTCGACCTGCAGATCCGCGATGCGCTCGGCGAACCCGTCGGCGAGGGCGTCGAGGGTGAGATCTGGGTGCGCAGCCCCTATGTGATGCTCGGCTATTGGGCGGACGAGGCCGCGACCGCAGCCGCCATCACGTCCGAGCGCTGGTTGCGCACCGGCGATATCGGAATCCTGGAGCAGGGCCGACTCCGATTGTCCGGCAGGCGTTCGGATCTCATCCTGCGCGGTGGCGAGAATGTCTACCCGACCGAGGTCGAGCAGTGCCTGGACGAACATCCCGCGGTGCGCGAATCAGCCGTCGTCGGACTGCCCGACGACGATCTCGGCCAGGTGATCGCGGCACTGGTCGTCGTCGAGAATGGTTCCGCCACAACGGAACAGGAGCTGGCCGAATTCGCGAAGCAGCGCATCGCGTACTACAAGGTGCCGGCAAAGTGGCGGATCACCAGAACGCCGCTGACCCGCAATGCGACCGGCAAGGTCGTGCGGGCGGGGATCGCCGAGGCCCTGTCCGATTCCGCCGCGGAGTGAAGACATGTGATGTCGGCGCGGAGGCTCCCTCGTTCACGAGGGTGGGGAAGCCCCGTCCTCCTACATCGAGTTCTCGAGTCGGGGTGATATGTAGGGGCGGGGTCGACCGGTGTTCAAACCCCGCAAGACGGCCGAGCTGTCGCTGCAGTACACCCAGATGGGTTCAGTCTGCGGGACGGGCGGCTGGTGCTGGCGAAGGGGGTGCGCATTCCGGTGGTGTGGTCGCCCGCCAAACCCGGCACGAGGCGCGGGTGTGGGCGAAAAGCGTCGTCGACCATCACGACTTGATCGCGGTGGAAGACTTCACGCCTTTCTGGCCGAATCCACGATGGCCGGAAGGCCGCGGACGCGCCTATCGGCGCGGCGAAGACCGAACTGATCAACCGTCGCATGCGGGCGGCCGGAAGGTGGTGTTGGTGCGGCCCGTGTATACGACGATGAGGTGTACGAGGTGTTTCGCGAGCGCGAAGCAGCCCCTCGAGCCCGCCGAACGAATCTTTCGATGCCAGGCATGTGGATTTACCGCACGTCGGGACCGGAACGCCGCCAGAGTGATTCTGGCCGTGGCAGAGCGCGGGCCACACACGTATTGAGGACGTCAGACAATCCCGATCACCTCCCTCGGGTGGCTGATAGGGTTGCGGTCCGAGCGTGAAACCTCCCGCCGCCAGGCGGAGGAAGCGTTAAACCGCCTTTCTGTCCAGTCCGAGTCCGGAGGTACGGCCGTTCGGTGCGACAGAACACCCGGTCAAACCTTGATTCCGGGTGTTGATCTTGTTGTTTGACGGCGCCGAACGCGGTTACCCGAACCTCAGCCATCGAGGAAAGGGACGTCATGTTGCTACGCCGATTTGCCCGACCACTGCTGGCGACCGCGTTCGTCGCCGATGGGGTCGACGCGCTGGTCCACCCCGAGCCGCGCACCCAAGCGGCATCGGCCCTGGTCCAGCAGGGACAGCAGTCGCTGCCCGACAATATCGCCGCGAAATTGCCAGCGGATCCCGGGACATTCGTGCGGATGAATGCGCTCACCCAGGTCTCGGCCGGTGTGCTGCTCGCCCTCGGCAAGTTTCCGCGCCTGGCCTCGCTCACGCTGGCCGCGACGGTGATTCCCGCGACGGTCACCGAACAGGATTTCTGGGCGGAAAAGGATCCGGAACGCAAGGCGGCCAAGCGCAAGGCCTTCGTCAAGGATGTGAGTCTGCTCGGCGGTCTGATGATCGCCAGCGCGGATACCGAGGGCAGGCCGTCGCTCGGCTGGCGTGGCCGACGTGCCGCGAGCAACGCCACGGCGGCGGTTTCGGCCGCATTGCCGTTCACCGCAACGGATTCGGCCACCGGCGACGCATTGCGGCGCCGTGCACACGATGCCGCCGTGCGGGCCCGCGAACTCGGCGATGTCGCGCAGGAGCGGGGCTCCGATCTCGCGGAGACGGTCAAGGAGCACGGTCCGGAGTGGGCCGAGCTGGCCAAGGAACGCGGTGCGAAGTGGGCCGACAAAGCGGCGGAACTCGCGGAACTCGCCAAGGAACGCGGGCCGGAAATCGCTGCGGCGGCGCGGGAGCGCAGTGTGCACCTCGCGGAACTCGCCAAGGAACGCGGCCCGGAACTGACGTCGACGGCACGCGAACGCGGTACCGAACTCTCCGGCAAAGCACAGAAACGTAGCGCGCGGTGGGCCGAGAAGGCCCAGCACCGTGGCATCGAGCTCACCGAGCTCGCCAAGGAACGCGGGCCCGGAATCGCCGCGACGGCACGGGAACGCGGCGCGCACCTCGCCGAAATGGCCCAGCACCGCGGCACCGAGATCGCGGAAATAGCCCAGCACCGCAGTGCCGAGATCGCCGAAAGGGCGCAGCACCGCGCCGCCGAGATCGCCGAACTCGCCAGGGAACGTGGGCCGGAACTCGCCTCGACCGCACGCGTGCGCGGTGCCGAAATCTCGGAAAAGGCGCAGAAGCGCGGCGCACGGTTGGCCAAGAAGGCGGAGCGGCGTGCGAAGAAGGCACAGCCGCGGGTCGACCGAGCCCTGCGCCGTCTCGACAAGGCAGAGGAACGGGCGGCGCTCGCGCAGGAACGGATCGCGAACGCGCGCGCCCGCGTGGAGGCGCGGTTCCGCTGAATCACGCGGACCCTACATCGGGGCGGCACATCCCGGTGCAGGGTCCGCGAGCGCTGCGGCCAAGGAGCCGACGCGGCGGAAGTTCGTAGCGAGTCCGGTGAGCTCGATGACCCGATCGACGCAGCGCACCGTGGTGATCAAAACCATTCGGCGGTCTGCCTTTTCGGCCGCCGCCTGAGCCTCGATCAGGGGCGCCAGTCCGGCGGCGGCGAAGAAGGTGACCGGGGACAGGTCGACGACCATGATCGAGCCCCGAGAACCGAAGGCGCGCAATAGTTTATCCCGTAGTCGCGGCGCGGTCCACAGATCGACCTCGCCCGCGACGACCACCAGCGTGACATCGCCACGCGGACGGCTTACCGTGAATTGGATGATCCGAGCTCCGGGCACGGTCGAAATATCGACGCGCTCACCGTGTTCCATTTTGTCACGGTCAGCGGGTCTACCTGCCGGATAAGCGAAATGGGTCGACATGCGCTGGCTCCTGCGGTCCGGTCGGACCTGTCACACAAGTCAAGCAGGGTCGGCCGGGTCTGTACAGGGATCCTGCGCGTCGCACGGTAACGGATGCAAAAAATTTCCGGGAATTAAGGGTGGCACCGTACGACCAAGTATTCATGCAGCACACAGCACTGCTGGCCTCGGTCGTCGGCACCATCGCCGTCACCGGATGTTCGACCACGGTCACCGAATCCGCGATCATCGCACCTGCCGCCGCGACCGAGGGCGTCACGAAATATCCCGTCACCGTGGAGAACTGCGGTAAGAGCTACACCTTCACCGAGACACCGAAGCGGGTCGTGGTGATGAACGGTGGTTCGATCGGCGAGGTTTCGTCGCTGGTCGCGCTGGGTGTCGCGGACCGTGCTGATCTTCACGCCGCAGATCCCACCACCCACCGGATCTTGTGTGCGGGCGGAGCCGAGCGCAACCGGAATGCGCTGGTAGTCAAGCAGATTCGCCAAACCACGATGCGGTGCGTCACCCACGATGCGCAGATCCGGCAACCGCTCGTCCAAATTCCGCAGGGCGATCGCGCCCGCCATCCGGGCCCGGCCGGCGCCGGGACAGGCGTGCACACCGCTGCTGAACGACAGGTGGTCCTCGGCATTCGGGCGGTCGACAGGTCACCGCACCGGAGAGTCGAAGCGCAGCAGCTCCTCGATCGCGCTGGGCCAGCGTTCCGGATCGGCACGCAGCAGTTCCAGCCGGTCCGGACGCTGGTGCAGCAGCATCGCCGATGGACGGCGGTTCGACCGGACCAGCCAGTTTCAGATCGCTGGCCCGCATCAGCGCGCGCATCTGTCGCGGCAGCCGCAGGCACGGCGCGCGTGACCGGCGCACATCCCACCGTGGTCGCAGCCGGACTCATACCGTGGCAGCAGACATGACGGCGGCGAGGGGCAAACCGCGCACGTCGGAGATAGAAAAGGCGCATAATCCGGACAAGGCTGCTCGGCGATCGGAAGGTGGCGACGGCCCGTGAGTACCACTACTCAACTCGAGGTAGTTCGGCCCTATCCACAGCGGGTCGGACCGAAGGGCTCCTATTTCTGGAAAATGATCACGACCACCGATCCGAAGGTGCTCGGGGTCATGTATCTGACCACCGCGATGACCTACTTCTTCATCGGTGGTCTCATCGCGCTGCTGATGCGCGGCGAACTGGCCCGCCCGGGTATGCAGTTCCTCTCGACCGAGCAGTTCAACCAGCTGTTCACCATGCACGGCACGATCATGCTGCTGTTCTATGCGACGCCGATCCTGTTCGGCTTCGCCAACTGCGTGCTGCCGCTGCAGATAGGTGCGCCTGATGTGGCGTTCCCCCGACTCAATGCCTTCAGTTACTGGCTGTACCTGTTCGGCGCGACCATCGCCACGGCGGGGTTCGTCACGCCCGGCGGCGCCGCCGACTTCGGCTGGACCGGTTACACCCCGCTGAGCACCATCGAGCACGCGCCCGGAGCGGGTGCGGATCTGTGGATCATGGGCTTGGCGGTCTCCGGTGTCGGCACCATTCTCGGCGGCGTCAACATGATCACCACGGTGATCTGTCTGCGCGCCCCCGGCATGACCATGTTCCGTATGCCGATATTCACCTGGAATATCCTGGTCACCAGCATCCTGATCCTGCTGGCCTTCCCGATTCTGACCGCCGCGCTGATGGCGCTGGCCTACGACCGTCACCTCGGCGGGCATATCTACGATCCGGCTACCGGCGGCATCCTGCTGTGGCAGCACCTGTTCTGGTTCTTCGGCCATCCCGAGGTGTATATCGTCGCGCTGCCGTTCTTCGGGATCGTCACCGAGATCTTCCCGGTCTTCAGCCGCAAGCCGCTATTCGGTTACACCACCCTGGTTTACGCGACACTGTCCATCGGCGCGCTGTCGATCGCGGTGTGGGCGCACCACATGTACGCCACCGGCGCCGTGCTGCTGCCGTACTTCTCGTTCATGACCTTCCTGATCGCGGTGCCGACCGGTGTGAAGTTCTTCAACTGGATCGGCACCATGTGGCGCGGCCAACTGACCTTCGAGACGCCGATGCTGTTCTCGGTCGGCTTCCTGGTGACGTTCCTGTTCGGTGGTCTGTCCGGTGTCATCCTGGCCTCGCCGCCGCTGGACTTCCACGTCACCGACTCGTACTTCGTCGTCGCGCATTTCCATTACGTGCTCTTCGGCACCATCGTGTTCGCGACGTTCGCGGGCATCTATTTCTGGTTCCCGAAGATCACCGGCCGACTGCTCGACGAGCGCCTCGGCAAGTGGCACTTCTGGACCACACTCGTCGGCTTCCACCTGACCTTCCTGGTGCAGCACTGGCTGGGCGCCGAAGGCATGCCGCGCCGCTACGCCGACTACCTGCCCGGCGACGGATTCACCGCGCTCAATACGGTTTCCACCATCGGCGCCTTTGTCCTCGGTGCGTCGATGCTGCCGTTCATCTGGAATGTCTTCAAGAGCTACCGCTACGGCGAAGTGGTCACCGTGGATGATCCGTGGGGTTACGGCAACTCGTTGGAGTGGGCCACCACCTGCCCGCCGCCGCGGCACAACTTCTACGAACTGCCCCGCATCCGGTCCGAACGACCGGCATTCGAGCTGCACTACCCGCACATGGTCGACCGCATGCGCAGCGAATTGCATGTCGGCTGGGGCTCGGACGCAAAACACGCCGCGGCGGTCGCGGAACAGGACGGAGCGGAGGCTCCCATGTCGGAGTCCTGACGCCGGCTACCGGGCCACGGCGGGTAGCGCGTGACGTGCCGAACGTCGCAGCTGAACGGCCGCGGCGGCGAATAATGCGAGTGTCAGCCAGATGTATCCGTTGTGGACGAATGTCGTGAGATGGCTTCCCACGGGGTAGTCGTAAATGCTGCTCATCGTCGGGTCGAAGAAGGCGATCAAACCACCCGATGCGACCGCCACTGCGATGAACAGCCCGATCGACGTGGCCACACCGCGCCTGCGCAAGCCGAGATCAGCCAGATAGACCAGCAGCGGTGCGAGCCAGACCCAGTGATGGACCCAGCTGTACGGGGACACGGCGGTGGTGGTGAGTCCGACCAGTACCACCGCGGGCAGTTCGTATCCGGTCAGCGACAGTCGGCGTGCCAGGTACAGGCAGGCCGCCGCGATGGCGAAAGCGCCTGCCAGCCAGAGCAATTGGTGCACACCCTCGACGCCGACGGTCCGCGCGAGCAGGCCGCGCAGCGATTCGTTGCGTGGGTTCTCCGGTACCCCGACGCGCTTGGGGTCGGCGAATGCGCCGCTCCAGAAGGTCAGCGAATCCTTGGTCATGGCCGCGAGACCGATAAGGACGGTCGCCACGAACGCACCGACCGCCGTCCCAGCGGCCCGATACCTGCGAGTGACCAGCAGATAGACCACGAAGAAGGCGGGGGTGAGTTTGATGCCCGCCGCAATCCCGGTCAGCACACCCTTCCAGCGCGAGGTATCCGGCAGTGCCATATCGGCGATGACCAGCAACAGCAGGAAGATATTGATCTGACCGAAAGCCATGGTCTCGCGCACCGGCTCGCACCACATCAGCAGTCCGGCGATCGGCACGCCGAGCAGCGCCAGCCGCAGATCGCGCCGATAGCCGAGCATCGACAGCGCCGCCCACACCGACGCCGTCAGCATGGCGAAGTTGCCGAACGCACCGACATAGGTGAAGACGTCGCCGTGCAGATTGACCAGCGGCACGAACAGCAGCGCGGCGAACGGTGTGTAGACGAACTCCCAGACACCGCGGGTGTGGCCAAGCAGCGGCGTGTCGTAGATGGAGGCGCCGTCGACCACCCGGTGCCCGGCGATCTGGTAGACACTCAGATCCATCAGATGCATCATCACCTGCATCGTTTCGCGCACCTGGTGGACGTAGTACACACCGGCGACCGTGCCGAGGACCGAGATCGCCCAGAACGCGGTGGCGGGGATGGTGCGGCGTTCGGGCTCGGGCGGTGCCGTGGTCGGCGGCGCGGCATTCTCGATCGTCGATACAGGCACGCTCATCTCCCAGCGATCGGGGTCCGGACTCGCCGCCCCACGGTAGTGGCACTCCGGATGCGGCGCACACCGCTCGGCAAGACCGGTACTGTCCTCGAATGACTGCTGGCGGCTCATCGCGGATGTACGACGGACGGCCCGTCGCCGACCGCCGCGCACAGCGGCGAGAGCGGTTTCTGGCCGCCGGGGTGGCGGTATTCGGGGAGAGCGGGTACCAGAACAGTTCGATCACTGCGCTGTGCCGCGCGGCCGGACTGGCGCGCAGCCAGTTCTATGAGCTTTTCGAGAACCGCGAGGATCTGTTGATCGCGGTGTACGACCGGATCCAGACCGAGGCCAGACAGGCCGTCACCGCCGCGACGGCGGCGGCATCGGGTGATGCGGTCGGTCTGGCGCAGGCGGCGGTGCGGGCCTATGCGGAGTCGATCGGGCGTGACCCGCGCGTGGCCCGGATCGCACATGTGGAGGTCGTCGGGGTCGGTGAGCGGGTCGAGCAGCGCAGGATGGAGCAGCGGACGCTGTGGACGGACTTCTTCGAGGACCAGATGCGGCAAGCGCTCGGACCCGAATTCGTGCCACCCGGTGGGTTCCACACCGCCGTGACCGGATTCGTCGGCGCACTGCTCGCGCTGGTACACCAGTGGAGCACCGGTGACGAGCAGACCGACCTCGCCGGGATCACCGAGGTACTGACCCGATTCCTGATCAGCCTGATGACACCGTGATTCAGCACCTCGGCCGGATATTCTCCCGCACCGCCGCGATATTCGGATAGCCATCGACCGCCATGAGTAGATCGGCCTCCGACAGGATCATCCGCAGCACGTGCACCAGACCCGAAACCCCGCCCAGCGCAAGTCCGTACGCGTATGGGCGGCCGATGCCGACCATCGCCGCCCCCAAGCCGAGCGCCTTGATCACATCGCTGCCCGAGCGCACACCGGAATCGAACAGCACGGGCACCCGATCGGCGACGGCTTCGACCACCCCGGGGCAGCGTCTCCAGCGAGCTGAGACCGCCATTGGCTTGGCGCCCACATGCCCGCCGAGGGCGGTGAAGCAGATCTCGTTCTGATAGTCCGCGAACGCCACTGTTCTGCCCTCGGTAGGGGTCGATCGGAGGGGTAGCCTCCGGTTGCGGAATATTAGACGCTAATGTCCATGATCAACCGCGAAACATTCGACCACGGCACAGCGCAGGGGCCTGTGCGATGTGTGTCACAGTGCCGGGGTGTTCGAACCGCATGACCTGCGCACCGAGGTCCGATGGCCGTACCTGCGTGGCGCGAGTAACCGCTGGAGCGACGGGTAATCCGGACGCAGCTGACAGATTGTGAGAACCGCGCCGTGAATCTCGACTACCTCGATAGACCTGGTGACCACGACCTTCTGGTGGCCGGTCAGATCAAGAGCCTGCCACTGCGCCGCCTGGTACATCTGGCGCTCGGACTATCCACCGAGTCCATGGACCTGCTCACGGCGCTCACCGACCGATTACGAATCGCGGAGGGCGCGCTGGCCGACCCGGCGACCAGCGGCGAGTTCTAGACCGGTATCCGCCTCGATGATCGAATGCGGATCCGCCGTGGCGACCACCCGGCGCAGCTGAAACCCGCCGCTGGCGAGCAGTTCGCCGTACTCGGCAGCGGTGCGTTCCCGGCCGCCGATGGACAGCATGACCTCGAGGTCTGGCCACAGGCTGAAGTGCGGCGCGATTGCGCGGCGGGACAACGCATTCGACCGGCCGTCCGGCTCGCCACCAGATGAGCATTAGCATCGTGACCTGTGATCACAGTGGCCAGTTGGAATGTCCTGCACCGCGTGCACGACGAGAATTGGGGCTCCGATATGGCGACCCGCTGGCCCGATGAGGCGGCGCGGATTGCCGCGGTGACCGCCTGGATCGCCGAACGACCCGAACAGGTCATCGCGCTGCAGGAGGTAAGCGGCGACCAATTGGCGAGTCTGCGATCGGCCCTGTCCGACAAGGATATTCATGCCTTGCGTTATCCGCGCGTCCCGCGACCACGCAACGGAACCACCCCGCTGCAAGATCCCACCGAACATCTCGTCCTGGTTCTCGACGAACCGGGCCGAGAAATCGCGGCCGAATCCTTCGAAAACGATCCGGGCAATGGCGCACTGGCAGTCGAAACGGCAGGCGTGGTCATCGTGACAACCCACGTGACCGGTGATCTGCGCCGCGCCCGCCAGCTGGCCCGATTGGCCGAACTCGCCGCACCAGACCGCGTTACAGTGCTCCTCGGCGACTTCAATATCGACCGCACCGCCGTGGCAGCCGCACTCGGCCCCGACTTCACCATCGCCGACCTGCCACCTGGCTCCGCGCCGACTCGTCCGCGCACCTCAGGCACCAAATCACAGTCCATCGACCATGTGATCGTGCGCGGCACGCGCGTCCAGGACGCGTCGGTAGTGGCGGTCGACGGCCTCTCAGATCACAATTTCGTCCGCGCCACCATCACCGGATAGCGAGCTGTCACCTGGCGCGCCACAACCAGCGCCAGCGCGGGAGCTCCGCGATCACGGTGAGTACCGCCAGCACGCTGACTACGACGGCGAGCGACACCGGCCACGCAACCCAGGCGGCGATGACCGCCGCGACCAGTTGCAGCACTACCAGCGCGATGGTGGCCCACCCCGGTACCGCGACGAGCACCTGTTTCTTGTCACCGGATGTGGCGAACACGGTGGGCAGCCCGATCAGGACAACTACCGAAAGCACAGCTAATACAATCGAATACCCGGCCAATGCCCATGGCGTCGCGATCCAGGCGATGAGCTCGGACGTGAAACGCAGTGCCGACGCAACTCGGCCCTGACCTGTGAGATTCGGCGATTCGGACACGGATGCCAGGGTGCCATGCGATGAGTTCCGATGCTCGGCGAAGCCCCGGGCCGAAGGGGATGGTCCGGGGCTTCACTGAAGATTATCGCGCGAACCGGGCGCCGGGTTAACCGCGCGCAACGGCGTGTCGGCCGGTCGAGCCAGGAGGCTCGGCGCGAGTGCGCTAGTAGTGGCCGAGCGGAGGCACGAGGCCGTGCTTGTGGGCGTAGACGACGGCGTGAATGCGGTCGCGCACACCTAGTTTCGCGAGTACTCGGGATACGTGGGTCTTGATCGTCTCTTCGCCGACGCCGAGTGCCGCGGCGATCTGACCATCTCTAGATCGAGTGAATGAATATGCGGATAGCGGTGATTCGGCGACTGTCAGGGGCGAAGTCGACGAAGGCGACACCTTGGGCCGAGTCGAGCCGGACGCTGGCGCTGACCGTGCGTCCGGCGGCGATCAGCTTGTCCCACTGCATATTCCGAGCCCGGTTGGTGAACTCCTCCAGCGAAATCGTCGTTCCGGCCGGAAGTTCGACAACCGTGCGCTCGCTGAGCAGCCGACGGACGCGCGAGATATCGGTGGCTGCCGCGGCCGAGAACACCTGGGCCGCAGCGCGTTTGCCCGATCGGCCGATACCGCGCAGCGCCTGCGTCATGCCGAGCATGCCGTCGATGCCCTGATTCGCGATCAGCTGTGGACCCAATTTCAATGCCGCGCCGAGTCCGGGCAGTCCGGTGCGCAGTAACTGCACGATCATCGCGGCCAACTCCCAATGGGCGGCCAGCTGGGTGATCTTCCAGACGCCGTCTTCCTCGACGAGGTCGTAGCGCAGGTGCATGGGCACCGCGACGGTGGCGCCGGTCGACATGGTGGTGCGGATCAGCAGGTCGCGGACCACGGTGGACAGGCCGACGAAGTCGTGGTCGACCCGGAAGGCGATGGTGTTCGGGCCGATGAAGGTGTCGTAGAACCGTTCGATCGCCGCGCGTCCGATATGCGGGCGGGAACCGACCGGATCATTGACGGTGGCATCGGCGGTGAACAGGTCGACCCAGGCCGCCTTGTCGTGTGCCGCCACCGCACGCGGTGACGCCTGGACGGCCGCGATCAGGTCCTCGGCTCTGGAATCCAGCGGCATGACAATTCCTCCTAGCTACTGCGTCACATGGTAGAACATGTTCTAATCCGGTCGATCGAAAGGCTTTGATCCCTTCGTTGTCCGAGGCGTCATACAGTGACGTGATGGCGATCATCGATGCGTGGGCCCAGCATCCGACGGTAAGGCTGCTCCAACACGAAATGCTGGACTCGCTGCGCCGCTGGACCGGCGACACCATCCCGGACCAGCCGCCGCCGGTGTCGACGACGCTCGCCGCCATGGACGCGGGCGGTGTCGATACCGCATTGATCAGCGCCTGGTACGGGCCGGAGGGCGTGCTGATCTCCAACGACGAGGTGGCTGGATTCGTCGCGGAATCCGGCGGGCGCTTGGTCGGCGTCGCCTCGGTGGACCTGCGCAAGCCGATGGTCGCGGTGCGCGAGCTCCGTCGTGCGGTCACCGACCTCGGGATGAAGGCGCTGCGGATCGTGCCGTGGCTGTGGGGCCTGCCGCCGAACGACCGGCGCTACTACCCGCTCTACGCCGAATGCGTCGACCTGGGCATCCCGTTCTGTACGCAGGTCGGGCACACCGGTCCGCTGCGCACCTCCGAAACCGGCCGTCCGATTCCATATCTCGACGATGTCGCACTGGAGTTCCCCGAACTCGTCATCGTCGGCGGGCACATCGGCTACCCGTGGACCACCGAAATGATCGCGATGGCGACGAAATACCCGAACGTCTACATCGACACCTCCGCCTACACGGTGCGCAGATATCCGCCGGAGCTGGTGACATACCTGAAGTCCCACGGCCGCGGCAAGGTCCTCTTCGGCACCAACTACCCGATGATCCCGCCACAGCGCGCCCTCGCAGGCCTCGACGACCTCGGCCTGGACGAGGAATGCCGCGACCTGTTCCTTTCCGGCAACGCCACCCGCATCTTCGGCCTCACCAAGCCCGACTAGCACCCCACACCGCGTGCGAGCCGGAGTCCCCCACTCGGTACACCTGGACGGTCGCCGCACCGCCTGCGGCAATCGCCAATACCGCAGCCAGCACGGTGACTACCCGCCCCACCGGATGTCCACGCTCGTCGCGCAGGTGGACGACGATGAGCAATGCTGTGACGAGCAGTAGCGGCACCACGAAGTAGATCATCGTGCTGCCGAGGGCGGCATGCTTATCGATGGCGGGGGATCCGCCGAGTTCGTGCTGGAACCACTCACCTGCTTCGGTCGTCACCGGCGTCAGGGCGACGGTGATCGCGGCCAGGACCGTGACCAGCCAGATCAGCCGCCGACGAGCCGCAGGCCACACCGCCGAAAAGATGAGCAGCACCGCCGTCAGCGGCACAAAGACCACGATGAGGTGCACCAGCAATACATGGGCGGGTAACCCGTTGATCGTCGACATGAGGCAACTCCCGGAATTCGTGACCGCGGCGGCGCTTGCGGTCCAAGCATCTCCCTCACCTCACGGTTCAGCGCGGTACACGGTTCACCCCGGCACAGCGGTCGGCGGCAGGGGTGCCGCCGCGGCGATATCCCAGCGCGGATCCGAGCCGGCTCACCGGTCGGCGATCCAGGTTCGGCCTTCGCGCGGTTTCAGGCGCGAGAGGACATCAATACTGACCCAGCGCCATCGGCGGCAGGTACTCACCGACCAGGGTGCGCCGCCACAGCATGTGTTCCTGCTGGAGTTCGGCGCGAGTTGCAAAGCGGTACAGGTAGATTCGCGCCCGCACATAGGTCGGTGGCGAGTCGGGGAAGGGACAGCGGCGCAGTAATCGCAGCGTCGCGGGGTCATTGCGTAGCAGTCGTTCGACAAAGGCGAGCAACCAGCCGCGGGCGTAGGACGGGGAGATCGCGGCGAACCACATCAGCCAGTCCAGCCTGAGGTGATACGGCGCCCACTGCCGTGGCCATCGGCGTGGATTCCCCGGCTTACCCTTGAACTCGTACTCCCGCCACAGCGTCCGATCGGTGATCTCCTCCTCGTCGGTGCCCTCGAACACCACCTCCTCGCGGGTGCGGCCGATACTGCCGAACGCGCCATAGGTATTGACCAGGTGCAAGGGGTTGAAGGACGCATTCATTCGCTGCTGACGCGAAAGCAGATTGCGGGCGGGCCAGTAGCTCAGCAGCATCACCACGACGGTGCACGCCAGCACCAGACCGGCGAACCAGGGCGGCGCCCCGGGCATCGACGGCGGATCCGGCACGGGCAATATCGCTTTCGCCGAAGACACATCGATCACGGTGCTGGCCAATACGATCGTCACCCAGTTCAACCAGGCGAAGTTGCCGGAAAGCACCAGCCACAGCTGCGTCACGATGATGACCGCGGCGGCCACGCTCGCCACCGGCTGCGGTGCGAAAAGTCCCCAGGGCACGACGAGCTGGGCGAAATGGTTGGCCGCCACCTCCGCACGATGCAGCGGTTTGGGCAGGCGGTGGAAGAACCAGCTCAGCGGGCCGGGCATCGGCTGGGTCTCGTGGTGGTAGTACAGACAGGTCAGATCGCGCCAGCAGGAATCGCCGCGCATCTTGATCAGACCGGCGCCGAACTCCACCCGGAACAGCAGCCAGCGCGCCAACCACAACACCAGCACCGGCGGCGCGACTCGATCATTGCCGAGGAAAATCGCCAGGAATCCGGCCTCCAGCAGCAGCGATTCCCATCCGAACGCGTACCACGCCTGCCCCACATTGACGATCGACAGGTACAGCGCCCACAGCATCGCCCACATCAGCATCGCCGCCCACAACGGCACCAGATTCAGCACTCCCGCTACCACCGCGGCCGATAGCGCGGCACCGGACCACGCGAGACCGGCGAAGAACCGGTCCGAATAGTGGAAATGAAAAATGCTGGGCGCCCGGCGAAATTCGACCCGCCGGACGAATCGGGGCACCGGCAACATCCCCGTCGCACCGATGAGTGCGCGGAATTGCCGCGCCGCCGCGACGAAGGCGATCAGGTAGATGACGGCCAGACCGTGCTGGAAAACCAGTCTGCCCAACCAATACTCGGATTCGGTGAACGATGGCATGACCGCTCCTTCGTACCGCTACCCCCGCCGATACGGCGCCCGTCCCTCGGGTAGCAATGGCTCGGGTCGATCGGATTGCCGCGGAATCGGCAGCGTCACCGCGATATCGCCGAGCGTCGCGTAGCGACCGTGGTGGCGCAGGACGACCGAATCTCCGGACAGCAGTCGATAAGTCGCGGAATCGCCGGTGATCTCGACGGCTATACCACTGCCGCGCCAGATGATCCGGAAGGCCAGGCGCTCGATATTCGCGGGAAGTCGTGGTGCGAAACTCAATTCACCACCGTGGTCACGCATGCCGCCGAAACCGAAGACGCAGCACAGCCATGCTCCGGCGAGTGAGGCCATGTGCAGGCCGTTGGCGACATTGTGATGCAGATCGTGCAGGTCGGTCAGTGCGGCTTCGGCGAAATAGTCGAAGGCGAGCGAGAGGTGGCCGACCTCAGCGGCCATAACGGACTGGCCGGCGGCCGACAGCGAGGAATCGCGGACGGTCAACGCCTCGTAGTAATCGAAGTTGCGCGCCTTCTGCTCGGGAGTGAAAGCCTTGGGGCACAAGTACATTGCCAAGCTCAGGTCGGCCTGCTTGACGACCTGCTTGCGATACAGATCGAAGTACGGGTAATGCATCATCAGCGGATACTTCTCCGGCGGAGTCGCGGCGAAGTCCCAGCGGGCGTGTTCGGTGAAGCCCTCGGATTGCTCGTGCACCCCGAGTTTCTCGTTATAGGGCAGGTACATACATTTGGCGCGGTCGCGCCAGCCGCGGATCTCCTCCGCATCGACTGCCAACTGCTCGGCGATATCCGGTTGACGCACGCAGGCTTCGGCGGCTTCGTCGAGGTTCCGCTGCGCCATCAGATTCGTATAGATGTTGTTGTCGGCAAGCGCGGAGTATTCGTCGGGGCCCGTCACGCCGTCGATCCGGAAGTTCCCCGCCGTGTCGTAATGGCCCTGGCTCACCCACGAGCGCGCGGTCTCCACCAAAAGCTCGACACCGCACCCTCTTTCGAAGTGCTCGTCACCGGTCGCGCCGAGGTATCGGACCACCGCATCGGCGATATCGGCATTGACGTGCACCGCCGCCGTGCCGGTCGGCCAGTAACCGGAACCCTCGTCGCCGTTGATGGAGCGCCACGGGAACATCGCTCCGGTATGGCCGAGTTCGTGTGCGCGCCGACGGGCCCGGTCGAGGGTGGCGTGGCGCCACCGCAGTGCGTCGCCCGCCGCCACCGGCATCGTGTAGGTCAATACCGGCAATACGAAAGTCTCTGTGTCCCAGAATGAATGGCCGTCATAGCCCGGCCCGGTCAGGCCCTTGGACGGTATCGCGCGCGTCTCACCGCGTGCACCCGCCTGCAATACGTGGAACAGCGCGAATCGGACGGCCTGCTGGAGTTCGGGATCCCCGTCGATCTCGATATCGGCGGTGGACCAGAAGTTGTCCAGGTACTCGCGCTGCCGGGCCAGCAACGTATCCCAGCCGGTCTCGAGACCTGCCGCCAATGCCGCCTCCACCTGGGCCCGCAGCGCCGGTACCGAACGTCGACTAGACCATCCGTAGCCGAGATACTTCGTCAATCGCACGCACCGGCCCTTCGCGACATCGACCGCAATCGTCAAGCGCGCCAAGTCTTCCTCGGCGTGCACACCGCAGCGCGGGGTCGCGTCGACCTCGAGTTCGTGGTCCATGGCCGCGGCCATGTGCAGCCCGGAGCGGCGGGTGTGGTGCACGAGTACCGCGCCGAAATCACGGGCCGCGCAGAAGTCCGCCACCAGCGGGCGGTCCAGCGCCGCGGCGAGCCGAGGGTCGTTGTGCGCGGTCGGAACCGGTTCATTGGCAAGCAGATCCGATTGGATGACCAGCTCGAGATCGTCGTCGAGCGGCTCGACCTCGTAGCGGATCGCGGCCAAGGCGCGTTCGGTGAACGACACCAGGCGCTCCGAGCGGATGCGCACGCACCGCCCCGTCGGCGAGGTCCAGACCGTGTTGCGCCGCAGCGTGCCGGACCGGAAGTCCAGCACCCGTTCGTGTTCGACGGCCTCGCCGTAGCGCATATCCATCGGCTCGTCCTCGACGAGCAGCCTGATGATCTTCCCGTCGGTCACATCGACGAGGGTCTGGCCCTCCTCCGGATAGCCGTATCCCGCTTCGGCATAAGGCAATTGGCGATTCTCGTAGAAGCCGTTGAGGTAGGTCCCCGGCTTGCCGACCGGCTCCCCCTCCTCAAAAGTTCCGCGCAGCCCGAGATGTCCGTTGGCGAGCGCGAAGATCGACTCGGTTCGGTGCAATGCCTCGAGATCCAGTCCACACCAACGCAAGTGCCATGGCGCGATCTCGAAGCCACGGCAGTCGGTAGTCATTGCGGTGGCCCGAGCTCGGCCAGATCGGTGACGACCACATCCGCACCCGCCCGACGCAATGCCTCGGCCTGCGTACCATCGCGCACTCGATCGACGCCGACCACATATCCGAAGTCCGCGGCCCGGCCGGCCCGCACCCCGGCGATGGCATCCTCGTATGCCGCGGCCTGTTCCGGCTTGGCGTCCAGCGCCTCCGCGGCCGCCAGAAATGCGTCCGGCGCGGGTTTGCCGCGCAGACCGCGGCCGGCGATCTCGACCCCGTCGATACACACATCGACGAACCGGGTCAGATCCGCGACCGCCAACACCTCATGGGCATTCGCCGAAGCGGTAACCACACCCGTGCGCAATCCGGCCGCGCGTGCCCCGTTCAGATAGGTCAGCGACCCCGGATAGACGTGCACCCCGTCGCGTTCGAGGAACGACAGCAGCAGCCGATTCTTCCGATTACCGAGCCCGTGCACGGTCGGCTGCCCCTCCGCCGCATCGGGTTCCCCCTCGGGCAGTGTGATCCCGCGCGACTTCAGGAACTCCCGGATACCGTCCGCCCGCGAGCGACCGTCCACATAGCCCAGATAGTCGGCATCGGTGAACGGGTGGAACGGGCCGGGACTGCGACCGGCCAGAAACTCGTCGAAGACCGCCTTCCACGCCCGCCGGTGCACCGCCGCGGTATCGGTCAACACACCGTCGAGGTCGAATAGCGCCACCGAGATCGTTTCGGGCAATCCGAGCCCCCGGAGATCATGGCTTGGCGTCATACCCCAGCGGTACCCGGGGACGGCACCGGCAAACGGCGCGCCTAGTCGAGCAATTGATCGTCGAGGATGTCGGGGTATCGGTGCCGACGGAGGCGGGTGGTTGGTGTCGCGATGCCAACCGGTGATCCAGTCCGCGGTGGTGACGATGTCGATACCCGCTTGGAGCGCCTTCACATAAAGGTCCTCGTCGGGGAATACGCCCGGGCGATCGAGAACCTATGTGCCGCATCGGGGGGCCGGGGTTGGCCAGAGACCTGCCAAAACGGCTTCGCAGACCTCGGCGTGGGCCGGCGCGCGTGGAGGAGATCGCAGCGCTCATCCCGGCGCGATGCGCGGCATCAACTCCGAACGCCAACTCGGCACCTACTCCGACCTCGACAAGGCCCGACGCGAACTGACCAATGCCATCGTCGCCTACCTCGAAGATTCGGGCCGATCGGCCGTTTGATCGGTCCCCGAGCCGGATCGGGGAGCCCGGCCCACGGTTCCCGGTATGCGCTCGAGCACCAACGAAAAAGGCCCGGAACATTTCTGTTCCGGGCCTTTTCCCTAGTAGCGGGGACAGGATTTGAACCTGCGACCTCTGGGTTATGAGCCCAGCGAGCTACCGAGCTGCTCCACCCCGCGTCGGTAAACACAACATTACACACGTCTACGCACGGAAGGCAAATCGCTTATCTTCCGGGGGGTTTGCCCTGGTCAGCGGGCCGAATGCGGGGTCGCGGTCGAGCGTGTGAGGTTGCACACGGACTGCTCCGAGGGGCGGTAGCGGACATCCGCCGAATCCATCCACCGAACCCGAGCGAGGCGGCGGCGAAAGTCGTTCAGAACGCAACGGACCGGTCGACCAATGGTTTCAAACGTGACCTGGGCCACTATTTCGTAGTGATCCCGAACACATAACGGTGCTATAACCGACCGTCCAGAATCCATTCTTATGGCATTTGCGACCTGCGCAAACACCGGTATACACGTTATTCGCATCATGCAATTGCGAAGTTATCAAGATGTGATCTGCCGAGATTTCTTCGTTACCGTCGATTCGCGGCCCGGATCAAACGTGATGGGCTCGAACTCGAACCGCCGAACACCGGCGACCCTGTCCCGCGGTTCGAGGATCCCCGACACGCCTGGGGGCAGGGACTCGGCTTTCGCATTACCGGGGGCGGTGGGCGCAGGGAGGGAATACAACATGTCGAAACACCGAAAGCTCAGCACCCGCGCCCTCGGCTATGCCGCTGTCACCGGCGCAATCGTTGCCGTCCCGTTCGGTCTTTCCACCGGCACCGCGGCCGCCGCCCCGACCCACAATTGGGACGGCGTCGCGCAGTGCGAAAGCGGTGGCAACTGGGGTATCAACACCGGAAATGGCTACTACGGCGGTCTGCAATTCTCGCAGAGCACCTGGGCGGCCAACGGTGGCGCCGGTTCCGCCAACCATGCCAGCAAGGAAGAGCAGATCCGGGTGGCCGAGAATGTGCTCGCCACCCAGGGTGCGGGCGCCTGGCCGGTCTGCGGTCAGTACCTGCGTGCCGGTGAGTCCCAGCCGAGTGCCCCGGCCGTCGTCGAGCCGGAACCCGCCGCGCCCGCCGAAGCCGCCCCTGCCGAAGCCGCCCCCGCCCTGGCCACCAATGTCAAGTCCGCCATCGAGCAGGCCAAGTCGGCGGGCTACCAGCTGGCCAAGCAGAACGGCCTCGAGGCCCAGTACCAGCAGCTGCTTGACCAGAACGGCGCACTGATCGACTCGTTCGGTCGCTGACGTAGGAATCCGACGTCACTCGGCAACGGCGCCGAGATCGACGTCGATGAGAACGGCCCCGCCCCGAACCGGGTGACGGGGCCGTTCTCATCGGATCAGCGACCGGCGTCCTGATACGCCTTCACCGCGGCGTCCAGCTCCTCCAGCGCCTTGCCGAAGTCCTGGAAGTTCCCGGACTTCATGGCATTTCGCACATTCTCGATCTTCTTGCTCAGCTCCGCGGCCGCGGCATCCTTGGCGGCGGATCCGGTCGCCGGCGGCGGCGTGCTGCCCTGTGTCGGCGGTGTTGTGCCCTGCGTCGGCGGCGTGGCGCCGTGATCCGTCGGTGGAGTGGTACCCGGTTTCGGCCTGCTGGCCGGATCACCGCCGAACGGGGTGGCCAGCGAACCGGTCCCCGGCAGCACCTGATTCAGCGCATCGGCCAGCGTGGAGGCGAAGCCGACCTTCACGCTGCCCGCCACATCGCGATAGCTCACCAGTACCCGCAGCAGCTGCGGGAAGGTGGAACTGCCCGCACCGGTATTTCGCTCGTTGTAAAACGGCTCAACATAAAGGATTCCGCCGTCGGCGATCGGCAAGGTCAGCAGATTGCCATATCTGATCTTGTTCGAGTTCGACAGCAGCGTTTTCTGACTGGAGACTTCGGGCGCCGTCGTCATACTGTTCTGCGTTTGCTGCGGACCCTGTGTCTGCGTATCGGTCGGCAATTGCAAGATCGTGAATTTGCCGTAGCCGTCCGGATCCGAGCGCACCGAAATATAGGCGGACAGGAACTGCCGGTTGTAGCCCACCATGGCGCTGGTCAGATTGAATACCGGCTTATTGTTCGCCGCCGCGTCACCCAGCAGCACGTAATACGGCGGCTGGTTGAAGGTGCCGCCCTCGGTGGTCGGATCGCTCGGCACCGACCAGAAAGCGTTGTTGGTGAAGAACTCTCGCGGATTGTCCACATGGTACTTGGTCAGCATTTCGCGCTGTACCTTGAACAGATCCTCTGGATAGCGGAAGTGCGCGCGCAGTTCCGGCGAGATCTCGCTCTGCGGCTTGACCGCGCCAGGGAACACACCGCGCCAGGCCTTCAGCACCGGGTCGGTGGGGTCCACCTCGTAGAGGGTCACCGTGCCGTCGTAGGCGTCGACGGTGGCCTTTACCGAGTTGCGGATGTAGCTGACCTCCTTGCGCGGCAACAGCCTTCCGGTCTTCTTATCGATGCTGTCCTCGACCGCACCCTCCAGCGAGGTGGTCTGCGCGTACGGGTAGTTGTCCAGCGTGGTGTACGCGTCGACAATCCACTGGATCCGGCCGTTGACGACTGCCGGATAGGCATTGCCGTCGGTGGTCAGCCAGGGCGCGACCTTCTGGACCCGCTCGCGCGGGCTACGGTTGAAGATGATCTTGGAGTTGTCCCCGATGGCCGAGGAGAACAGCAGATTGCGCTCGGTGTACTTGGCCGCGAAGGCCAACCGGTTGAACCAGTTCCCGATCGACACGCCACCCTTGCCGTTGTAGGTGAATTGCGCTGTGTCGGAATCGTATTCGCGCGGCTGCGAACCGTTCACGGCGCCGACGATCGCGTAGTCCGGATTGGACTGCGAGATCAGCTCGCCGTAGTAGACGCGCGGCTGTTCGACCTTGATCTGCTGCTGGTCGGTCGAGTTGAACAGGTCGCTGACCAGGAAGATCGGGTAGCCGCTGTCGCTGCTGCCGCCGGTATTGGCGTTGGGGTCCTCGTACTGCGGCCGGTTGACCCGGTTGGCGGGCGCCGCGACGAAGCCGTTGCCGTGGGTGTAGACGGTGTGCTTGTTGATCCAGTCGGTCTGATTACCGCTCAGCGCCGACGGGTGCAGCTCGCGGGCGGCCACGATGTAGTCCTGGATATCGCCGTTGAGAGCGTAGCGGTCGATATCCAGCGACTCCGGGAAGCCGTAGAAGTTCTTCAGCTGCTTGAGCTGGGTGAAGGTGGGCGACAAGATATTCGGGTCGAGCAGGCGCGCATTGCCGATGGTCGCCGCGTCGACCGGAACTTCCAGCGGGCTCTTCGAACTGTCGCCCTTGTAGTCCTTGTACTCGATCTTGTCCGAGGTGATGCCGAACGCCTGCCTGGTCGCGGCGATATTGCGTTCGATGTACTCACTCTCTTTGTCGGCCGCGTTCGGACGCACCGAGAACTGCTCCACGACCAGCGGCCATACCGCGCCGACCAGGACCGAGGAGAGCACGAGGAGCGCGGCCGCCATCGCGGGCACCCGCAGATCGCGCAACACGATGCCGGCGAAGAAGGCGATCGCACAGATCACCGCGATGGACAGCAGGATCAGCTTCGCGGGCAGCACGGCGTTGATATCGGTGTAGGAACCACCGGTGAAGGTCGGCTCCTTACGACTACTCGACAGCAGCTCGTAGCGGTCGAACCAGTAGGCAATCGCCTTGAGCAGCACGAAGATTCCGGCGATCACCGCGAGCTGAATGCGCGCGGGCCGGGTCAGCGTACCCTCGCGCCCGGACAGGCGCAGACCGCCGAAGACATAGTGCGTCACCAGGCTGGCGAAGAATGCGATGACCACCGCGACGAACAGCCAGTTCAGCACCATCCGATAGAACGGCAGGTCGAAGGCATAGAACCCGACATCGAGACCGAACTGCGGATCCTTCTGGCCGAACGAGTCGCCATTGAGGAACAGCTGCACAGTGACCCAATTCGACTGCGCCACCAGTCCGGAGAGCACGCCGACCAGCAGCGGGATGCCGATACCGAACAGCTTGAGCCGACTCATCACGGTGGTGCGGTAACGCGCGATCGGATCGTTCGGCCCCGCCACCGGCACGAATACCGGCCTGGTCCGATAGGCCAGCAGCAGCGCCAACCAGACGACCAGACCGACGAACAGCGCGACGGCGATGAACGACAGGATCCGCGTGCGCAGCACGGTGAGATAGACGCTGCGGAAACCGACCTCGCCGAACCACAACCAGTTCGTATAGGCGTCGGTCAGCCGCGGTCCCAGCAGCAACAGCGCCGCCAGAATGATGGCCGCCACCAGCAGCACTCGGCTGCGTCGGGACAACGAAGGTAAGCCGGTGGGGGGCCGCATGCCCACGATGCCACTCTCCAAGGTCCGGCGGCGCGCGCACCGATGTTCTCGGCCGTGACACCGCAGTCCGATGTTGCAGGCGGTCCAAAGGGACCGTTTCGGCCCACTCTACGGAATCGGACTGTGACATTGGCAGCGCCTTCGGCGCTGCGGTGTTCGCGGCCCCTCTTTGTCTCGCGTCCGAGCCTCGAGACTCGCGACTTCGTCGCATGCGCTTCGACGGCTCGGACGCGAGACGGGCCGCGAACTCCTCGCTCGTAAGACAGTAATGATTGCTGAGTTCCCGCGGTGGCCGTCCTGACCCACCGTAAGACAGCTCCGTCGTGGTTGCGCGATCACGCCTGCCCTGGCTACATACACATAGTCGCTGGTGCGAGGATGTTCAGTGTGACCGCAGACCTGCACGCCGAACTCGTCCTCGCCCGTTCCGTCCGTGAAGTGGCGGAATTCGTCGATGCCGAGGGTTGGGGCAGACCGCCGCAGATGTTCGCGCTGGTGCCGACCGCCGATCTGGTCGCGGCCGAGCCCGGGTTGCTCGATCAGCTGGATCAGGGCAGCGAGCTGACTCCCATCGCGCAGGAGTCGTTCCCGGAGGACATCACCGGCGGATCGATGGCGCTCGACGAATTCCTCGCGACCACCAGTTGGCCCGATGCCGTGAGCGGCTGTGTGCTCGTCCAGGAGATCGTCGTGTTGCCGCCGGATGCCGAGAGCACCCTCGATGATGCGCTCACCCCGCTGCTCGCCGATCACGAGGCCGCCGACGCCGCCGCGCGCGCCGCGGCCGAGACGCATCCTGGGCGGCGCACGGCCCGGCTGTTCGCCGCGGTACTTCGCAGCGGTGCGGATCTGTGCCTGCTGCAGGTCAAGCCCGAGGACGATGTCGACGACTTCGGCGATCTCGACCTGCGCACCTATCCGAATCTGGCGCCCAACCTCATCGAGGCACTGCACCACACGATGGAGTGATCAGCCGCAGGAGACGGTCTCCCGGCCCGCGTTGATGTCGCTGAGGGATTGCACTGCGCCGCTGAGGTTTTCGACCTTCACCAGGCGCAGGCCCTCGGGCGTGCGCTGTTTGGCCTCGTTGCAATTGGCGGCCGGGACCAGGAAGGTCTCCGCACCGGCGTCGCGCGCGGCCATCATCTTGTACTGGATGCCGCCGATCGGGCCGACCTTGCCGTCCTGATCGATGGTTCCGGTCCCAGCGACGAACTTGCCGCCGTCCAGTTCACCGGGGGTGAGTTTGTCGATCAGCGCGAGACTGAACATCAGACCGGCCGACGGTCCACCGATATCGGCGAGATTGAACGAGACCTCCATGGGCGGGCGCGCACCCTCGGTCGGGGTCAGGCCGAGGTAGCCCTTGTTCGCGTCGTCGGGGCGCGCGGCCAGGGTGATCGTCGCGGTGTGTTCGGTGTTCTCGCGCCGGTAGGTCACGGTGATCTGCGCGCCGGGCGCCTGCGAGGACACTGCGGCGACGACATCCTTGGGCGCGGTCATCGGTGCGCCGTTGACGCTGACCAACTCGTCTCCTGCCCGCAGCGTCTCCTTGGCGGGCCCGTCGTCGGAGACCTTGCGCACCAGCACCACCGTCGGCAGGTTCATGAAGTGCAGCGCCGCCACCTCGGCATTGCCCTCGGAATCCTTGAAGTCCTGCTGGTTGGACTTGTCGATCTCCTCGCGCGGGACGCCGGGCGGGTACACCTCGGCGCGTGGGACCAGGCCGTGTTCACCGCTGACCCAGAACCCGAACGCCTCGAAGATGTTGAGTCCGTCGCGCACCGAGACCGTCGTCATATTCAGATGACCGGTCACCGGGTCCACTTCGGCGCCGCGGACGTCGACGACCTGCTTGCCGTCGACCGAGCCGAGGGTATTGAACGTGGGTCCCGGCCCGAGTGCGACGAAGGGCACAGTGAGCAGACTGCCCACCACACCGAGGACGAGCACCGGGATCAGGGCGGCCACCAGGGTCAGGATCCGACGATTCACCTGGACCACAGTAATGATCGCCGCCGCGCCGGGTCGTGCGAGGCGCATTTACCGGCGTTCGCGCGGGCGGAGATTTCGCGCCGCGCGAACATCGACCCCCTACACCACACGCGTAATGTTTGGGGTATGAGTGACCTCCCCTTCGGATTCTCGAACCGCGATGACGACGACCGCAAGCGCGGCGACGAGCCGAGCGGTGCCGGGGCGAACGATCCGTTCGGCTTCGGCGGGGCAGGCGCGGGCGGTTTCGATCCGGCCCAGCTCGGACAGATGCTCACCTCGCTCGGCCAGATGCTCAGTGGGATGGGACAGCCGGGTTCGGCGCAGTCCGGCCCGGTCAATTACGACGTGGCCAAGCGATTGGCCCGCCAGCAGCTCGGCGCGAATGTGACGCCGGTCTCCGAAAGCACGGTCAAGGCCGTGGCCGATGCCGCACACCTGGCCGAACTGTGGCTCGACGGCGCGACCACACTGCCCGCGGGCGCCACCAGAACCGCGGCCTGGACCGCCAACGACTGGATCGAGGAAACGCTGCCGACCTGGAAGCGGCTGTGTGATCCGGTGGCCGAGCAGATCTCCGGCATGTGGACCTCGCAGTTGCCGGAAGAGGCGCGCGAGTTCGCCGGTCCCGTGGTCGGCATGCTCGGGCAGATGGGCGGACTCGCCTTCGGCTCCCAGCTCGGGCAGGCCCTCGGCCAACTCGCCAAGGAGGTGCTGACCTCCACCGATATCGGACTGCCGCTCGGCCCGACCGGCATCGCGGCGCTGCTGCCCGCGGCGATCTCGGAGTTCAGCGCCGGACTCGAGCAGCCGGAAAGCGAGATCCTGGTCTTCCTCGCGGCCCGCGAGGCCGCCCACCAGCGCCTGTTCGCACATGTGCCGTGGCTGCGTCAGCAGGTACTCGGCGCGGTCGAGGACTATGCGCGCGGCATCAAGATGGACTTCTCCGCCCTGGAGTCGGCGGCCCAGAATATCGACCCGATGTCGCTGACCGATCCGTCGAAGCTCGAGGAGATCCTGGCCCAGGGCGCATTCGAACCGCAGACCACCCCGGAACAGAAACAGGCCCTGGAGCGACTGGAAACGCTGCTGGCCCTGATCGAGGGCTGGGTACAGGTCGTGGTCACCGAGGCGATCGGTGACCGCCTGCCGGGTGCGGGCGCGCTCGCAGAGACCCTGATCCGCCGCCGTGCCACCGGCGGCCCGGCCGAGCAGACCTTCGCAACGCTGGTCGGACTCGAGCTGCGGCCCCGCAAGCTGCGCGAGGCGGCGGCGCTGTGGCGGCGGCTCACCGCCGATGCCGGCATCGACGCGAGGGACGCCATCTGGGCGCATCCGGATCTGCTGCCGGATTCCAATGATCTGGACTCCCCCGCGGGCTTCATCGATTCGGTGATCGGCGGCGGGGTGGACGCCTTCGACGATCCGCTGGCCCAGTTGGCCGAGACCGAGGCACGCGAGAAGGCCGAACGCGAGGCCGCGAAGGGTGACGGTGAATCCGGCCCCAACCTCGACAAGGACACCGACGCGTCCTGAGACGTGTCCTGTTGATAAGCGCGAATTCCTGTGGATTACTGCAGGTTTCGCGCTGATTCGCCGATGACCCGATCCGCATACTGCTGCCATGACGACGAGGCGAATGTGCGGGCCGATGCTGGCGCCGCGAGTGACGGTATTGGTGCGGTCGTCCGGAGTCGTGCAGTTGGGGTGGGATCCGGAGCGGGCACTGTTGCTCGATCGGACCGCATTGGATACCGACACCGTGCTCGCTTTTCTGCGGTTGCTGGACGGCATGCACAGCCGCCCGCAGATCATCTGGCGGGCCGGGCAATGTGGGATCGAACCCGAGGACGCGGCGGAGCTGCTGAATCGCATCGATGACGCGGGGCTGCTGCTGCATCCGGATCCGCGCCTGGGGCGGGTGCGTTCGGTGCGGGTGCACGGGCTCGGGCCGCTCTCGGATGCGGTCGCGGCCGGGCTGCGGCGGCTCGGGCTGCGGCCGATCCGGTCGCGCGGCTACCGCGCCGACTGTTCGGTGCTGGATTGGCACGGTGAACTCGTGGTGCTGACCGATTCGCTCGTCATCGAACCGCGCCTGGCCAATGAGCTGGTGCTGCACGGAATTCCGCATATGCAGGTCCGAATTCGCGACGGCAACAAGGGCATCGTCGGGCCACTGGTCTTTCCGGGCCTGACGAGCTGTCTGCGCTGCCTCGACCTGACCCGTTGCGAGTACGACCCGGAGTGGCCGCAGCTGGCGAGCCAATTGCTCGGTCGAGTCGGGCACGCATCACCTGCCGGGATCCTGGCGACAGCGGCTTTGCTGCTGGGCGAACTCGAAGCGATCATGCACTGTTCCCCCGAGCGCCAGCTCGACACCATGAACACCACGATCGAACTCGAACTCGATACGCACCGGATCTCGCGCCGCGAATGGCCGCAGCACGACGGCTGCGGATGCCGCCGCATTTTCGCTGGTGGCACTGGATGAGAGTGTCGATTCTTACAGCCCGCCAAGCAAGGACATCAAGATTGTCGTGGCGATTTCACGGGTCCGTCCGCCATGATGGGTGACGTGTCTGAGATCGTGCGCCGTCGCTCGTCCCGCAATGCCAAGTTGGCCAAGATTCCGCTGGGTATCGCCGGACGAGCCGCCGTCGGGTTCGGTAAGAAGCTGGCCGGTGGCGATAAGGGGGAGATCAACGCCCAGTTGAACCAGAAGGCCGCCGAGCAATTGTTCACCGTGCTCGGTGAGCTCAAGGGCGGTGCGATGAAGTTCGGACAGGCGCTGAGCGTCATGGAGGCCGCGGTTCCCGAGGAGTTCGGCGAGCACTATCGCGAGGCACTCACCAAACTGCAGGCCGCCGCGCCGCCGATGCCCGCCGAGACCGTGCACCGGGTCCTGGACCAGCAGCTCGGCACCCAGTGGCGGCAACGCTTTCAATCCTTCGACGACACCCCCTCGGCATCGGCGAGCATCGGCCAGGTGCACAAGGCGGTGTGGTCGGATGGCCGGACCGTCGCGGTGAAGGTGCAGTATCCGGGCGCCGACGAGGCGCTGCGCGCCGACCTCAAGACATTGTCGCGGATGACCGGTCTGCTCGCCTCGGTGATCCCGGGCGCGGATGTGAAGCCGCTGCTGGCCGAGATCACCGAGCGCACCGAGGAGGAACTCGACTACCGCAACGAGGCCGCCAACCAGCGCACCTTCGCCAAGGCCTTCGACGGACATCCGGAGATCGTGGTGCCGAAGGTGGTGGCCAGCGCGCCGAAGGTGATCGTGACCGAATGGCTGGACGGCACCCCGGTCTCACAGATCATCAAGCAGGGGGCCGAGGATCCGGAAGGCACACGTGCGCTGCGCAATCGGGTCGCCGGACTGATGGGCAAATTCCACTTCTCCTCACCGGAAACCGTCGGACTGCTGCACGCCGATCCGCATCCCGGCAACTTCATGATGCTGCCCGACGGCAAACTGGCCGTCATCGATTTCGGCGCCTGCGCGCCCATGCCGGACGGCTTCCCCGAGGTCCTCGGCCGGATGCTGGCCCTGGAACTCGACGAACGCTTCGATGAACTGGTCGAGCTCATGTACGACAACGGCTGGGTGATTCCGGGCCGGACCGTCACCGATAAGGAGATCGCCGACTACCTGCGGCCGTTCACCGACCCGATCCAGACCGATTCGTTCCACTTCACCCGCAAGTGGATGCAGCGGGTGGCCGGTAAGGCCTCCGATATCGGCAGTCCGGATTTGAAGACCGCGCGGGCGCTGCAACTGCCCGCGCAGTACGTGATGATCTTCCGCGTGCTCGGCGGTTCGGTCGGCATCCTGGCCCAGCTCGATGCGGAGCTGCCGTTCATGCAATTGGTGCGGGCCTGGATGCCAGGCTTCCGCGAGGAGCGATCCGCGAGCTGAAAGCCGAAAAAGCTTGGCCGAGAACGCAAACGAGCCGCCCACCGGATCTCACGGTGAGCGGCTTGTTTGCTTTCTCGTTCCTGGGCCCTGTGCTGATCGGTTTCGGCCGAATCCGAACCGGCCGAATAGGCCTCAGTGACCGGAGGGAGGGGAATCACAGATCTCATACCGAGATCGCGACCTTGCGTGGACGTCCACGCGGGCGCTTGCGGGCGATCACGACACCCTGGTCGAAGATCTCACCACCCCAGACACCCCAAGGCTCGCGCCGATCCATGGCCGCGGTCAGGCAGCCCTTTCGGATGGGGCAAGACGCGCACAGCGCCTTGGCCTGCTCCAACTCGACCGGGCTCTCGGCGAACCAGAGATCGGGATCTCCGGCTCGACAAGGCACCTTTGTGACCTCCCTGGTACGGGTGGGCCGTGCCACGGTTCGGCATGTCACGTCAGTAGTGGCTTGTGGCCTCTCTGCGGTGAACACGTCGTTCTCCTTCAGCTCGTTTGCAGCGGTACGTTCGTTCGTTCCGCGAAACCGAGGCCGGTGGTGGCTGAAGGGCCGACAAAAAATACTGGCCACGGTTTCGCTTCGGGCGATCCGTGGCCAGGAGGTCGGGGAGTGTTCCCTACCTAGTTCGACATCTCTGTCGAATCCTGATCACGGTCGCTGGGTGTGTGGTGCGGCGGAGGCGTGCCTGCAGATCTGCCGGTGCGTATCCGGCCTCGACTGCGAAGACGCCGGCTTCTGCCGTGTGGGCAAATGCCGGGTGCCAGCCCGCGCTTGGCTTGTCCTGAATGACGACGCAAATCGGGGAATGCATGCTCATGGCTTTGCCGTGATCCCCGGATACGCCGACGCCGGACAGACCGATCCCCTGCAAAGCAGCGAGGATCCCCCGGGAGGCCGACATGACGGGCGCAGCATTCACTGCAACGCCTGTAGCGCTGAAGTTCGTATTGCCATTCATCGGTCTGCCTCCCTCCTGTACTCGTGTCGGTAACTCTGCGCGCCGAGATGACCTCCCGGTGCGTGAATCCCACCATATGGGTTGCCGCTCATCGCGACAACCTATTTTCTACCTGCGGTTTTGTGGGCTTGACCGCAGCCGTGATGCCACTATCGACAACACCTCGGCCCCGTATCGGTCGAGCTTCTTCGCCCCGATTCCGGGGATCGCGGCGAGTGCATGGTCATCGGCGGGCAGTTGCTCGGCGATCGCGGTGAGTGTGGTGTCGGTGCAGATGACGAACTCGCGCACCCGCAGATCCTGCGCTTTCTCCTCGCGCCACGCCTGCAGCGCCGCGAGTAGCTCGGCATCGAGTTCGGCCGGGCAGCGGCGGCAGCGGCCGAGCATGGTGGCATAGGTACCGATCAGCGGTTTGGCACATACCCGACAGGTGGGGCGCACACCATTCGTGGCGCTGTCGGCAACCGGCGCGGCGATTCGCGAGGCCGGCGAGTCGTCGGGCACCAGGCCGTTGAGGAATCGGGAGCGCCGCCGCGTGCGCCTACTGCCCTCGCCGCGTGACAGCGCCCAGGACAGTTGCAGGAATTCGCGGGCCCTGGTCACACCGACATAGAGCAGTCGCCGTTCCTCTTCGAGGGCGGCCTGATCGGCGACCGAACCGTCGTCACCCAGCACATGCGCGATCGGTAGCGTGCCGTCGGCGACACCGACGAGGAATACCGCATCCCATTCCAGCCCCTTCGCCGCGTGCAACGACGCGAGGGTTACGCCCTGGACGGTGGGTGGGTGCCTGGCCTCGGCGCGCGCGGCCAACTCGCGCAGCAGGCCGATCAGGTCGAGTGCGTCGTCCTGATCGACCAACTCTTCGGTCAGGCGCACCAGCGCCGTCAACGATTCCCAGCGTTCGCGCGCCTGAGCACCCGCGGGTTCGGTTGCGGTGAGACCGACCGGCGCGAGTGCGGCGCGCACCAAGGTAACCAAGGCCTTACCACTGCGGGACTGGCCCGGCAGATCCTCGCGAGCGGCCACCCGACGCAATGCGGATACGGCTTGCCTAACCTCATTTCGAGCGAAAAAGCCTTCACCACCGCGGACTTGATAGGCGATGCCGAGTTCGGTCAGCGCGTGTTCATATGCCTCGGACTGCGCGTTGATCCGATAGAGCACCGCGATCTCGGCGGCCGGCGTGCCCGCAGCGATCAGTTTCTTGATCGACCGCGCGACCGCACGGGCCTCGGCCGGGCCGTCGTCGAATTCGGCGAACATCGGCTCCTGGCCGTCGTCGCGCTGGCCTACCAGTAGCAACCGGGTGCCCGCGATGCGACCGCGCGCGGCGCCGATCACCCGGTTGGCCAGCGAGACCACCTGCGGTGTGGAGCGATAGTCGCGTTCCAAGCGGACCACCGTCGCCTCCGGAAAGCGCCGGGAGAAGTCGAGCAGATAGCTCGGGGTGGCGCCGGTGAACGAGTAGATCGTCTGGTTCGCGTCGCCGACCACGGTCAGATCGTCGCGGTCGCCGAGCCAGGCATCGAGCACCCGCTGCTGCAGCGGCGTGACATCCTGATATTCGTCGACCACGAAACTGCGGTAGCGCCCGCGGAATTCGTCGGCCACCGACGGATAATCCTCCAGCGCGGCGGCGGTGTGCAGCAGCAGATCGTCGAAGTCGAGCAGCAGACCGTCCGGTGTCGCCTTCAATTTTTCGTAGCCGCTGTAGGCGGCCGCGACCCGCATCGGATCATAGGGCGGCTCGCGACGGTGTTCGGCCACGGCCGCCGGATAGTCCTCCGGTGCGATGAGAGTGGCCTTCGCCCATTCGATTTCGGTGAGCAGATCGCGGACGGCTTCGGTGTGCGAGGACAATCCGGCCTGATGTGCGGCCTGTGCCACGACCGGGAATTTGCGATCGAGCAACTGCCACGGCACATCGCCGACGATCTGCGGCCAGAAGTACTTGAGCTGGCGCAGCGCGGCCGCGTGGAAGGTGCGGGCCTGCACCTGGTTGGCCTCGCCACCGAGGCCGAGCGCGCGCAGGCGGTTGCGCATCTCCCCCGCCGCGCGCGCGGTGAATGTCACCGCGAGCACTTGGTCGGCTTTGACGTGTCCTGCGGAAACCAAATGTGCGATGCGATGGGTGATGGTCCTGGTTTTGCCGGTACCGGCACCGGCGAGCACACAGACCGGACCCCGTGGCGCGCGGACTGCCGCGGCTTGTTCGGGGTCCAGCGAGTCCAACTCCGGGCGGGTGGGCTCGCTCGTACTGGTTGCCGACACGACACACATCATGGCAGTGCCCGCCGACAAGTCGTGCCACAAGGGACCCGGTCCGGATCGAATTCCGCGGTTTCGCAGGCTCGCTGACGCGACTAGCGATCGCGTAGACGCCGCGGTGCACCCGTGAACGCGCTCGAATCGCCGTCGAGCGGGCCGAAGAAATTCGTGATCGCAGTTCTCGACCGCGACTATCGCCCGATTCGCAAGCGCCACACCAGTTTCGGTGTGGGCGAGAGCCTTGGCCCCGCGGTCGTGTGGATGGTCGCGGCGCTCCAGCAGCCCCTTCTGCTCGAGTGCGCGCAAAACCTGAGAGGTCATCATCGGGTCGGTGGCCGCGTGGGCAGCCAGATCGCATTGCATCACCGGTTCGTCGCGCCCGGCGGCGAGGTAGGTCAGCGCGGACTCGGAGTTCGATGGAACAGGATCGGGCCGTCAAATGTTGAACGGTCCGTGACTGACGTGACCCCCGCCTTGACGATGTACTCCACCACCTGGTGCGGCTACTGCCGACGACTGAAGAAGCAGTTGGACGAGTCCGGTATCAGCTATGTCGAGATCGATATCGAAGTGGATCCCGCATCGGCCGAGTTCGTCGGCAGTGTGAACGGCGGCAACCACGTGGTGCCGACGGTAAAGTTCGCGGATGGATCCACGGCGACGAATCCGTCGCTGGCCGCGGTAAAGCAGACATTGGCCGCGCTGGCCTGATCAGACTGCAATTGATCCGTGCGGACCGATCGGCCCGCACGGAACTTTTGCGTGTCTTCGATCAGAGCGCGGCCCAGGACTCCACGATGGTGCGCGCGATGGAGATCGAACCCGGCAGCAGTAGCCGCGCACCCTGATTCTGGGCGGACCAGTCACCGACAGCCAGCGCCTCGCGCACCTCGGCCCGGGTGAACCAGTAGGCCTCGGCGATCTCGCCGTCGGAAAAGGTCAGCCGCTGATCGGGATCCGCGATGGCGGCGAAGCCGAGCATCAGTGAGCGCGGGAACGGCCACGGCTGACTGCCGAGGTAGCGGATATCGCGCACGTCGAGCCCGACCTCCTCGCGCATTTCGCGCTCGACGCACCGCTCCAGCGACTCTCCCGCCTCCACGAATCCGGCAAGCAGGGAGAACAGCGTCTTCGGCCAGGTGTGCTGGCGGGCCAGCAGGACTCGGTCGCCGCCGTCGTGGATCAGGCAGATGACGGCCGGGTCGATCCGGGGGAACTCCTCGTGGCCGTTCTCGGTGACCCGCGACCAGCCGCCCTTGGTCGCGATGGACGCGGTGCCGTCGGCGGCATTGAATCCCGCCTTGTCATGCCAGTTCAGCAGGGCCATGGCGGAGGTGAGCAGGTCGGCGGTGAGATCGTCGAGACCGCCTGCCATCGCGCGCAGATCGGTCAGCGTGCCCTGCAGATCGGCATCACGCACAGCCCACACGTGCTTGCCGCCATGGATGCCGAGGAAGACCGCGGCCGGACTCGGCTCGGCGGACAGCTCGATTGCCGGTTCCAGTACCAGCGCACCGTCATCGAAGCGGAACTGCCCGCGCTTATTGATACGGAGCAACTCGGCCTCGACCCAGCCCTCCTTCAGCGACTGTTCGTCGGCCCGGATCTCCTCGGCCCGGTCGAGCACTGAACGCGAAAGCAGTGGAACACCATTGAGCTGAAATCCAGAGGCCACGATTCGAGACTATCGCGCCGGTATTACCGGCCCGCGTGCCGGATGTAGAGCAGCTTGTCGGTAGCTTCCAGCGCGTCCACCTCGGCCTCACCCACCCGGATCAGCTCGCCGCCGCGCACCACGCCGAGCACGATATCGCCGAGATGGCGCGGGGAGCCGCCCACCTCGGACGGTTCCACATCGCGTTCGGCGACCGCGAAGCCCTGTTCGGGGGTCAGCAAGTCCTCGATCATCTCCACGACGGTCGGGGTGGTGGTGGCGATGCCGAGCAACCGACCCGCGGTCTCGGAGGAGACGACCACCGAATCCGCGCCGGACTGTCGCAGCAGGTGGGTGTTCTCGGCCTCTCGGATGGCGACCACGATCTTGGCGTTCTTATTGAGTTCGCGCGCCGTGAGACTCACCAGGACTGCGGTGTCGTCGCGGTTGGCCGCGACCACGACCGATGCGGCCCGCTGCGCACCGGCCAGCCGGAGCACATCGGACTGGGTGGCCGAACCGTGCACCGTCACCAAGCCCGCATTCGCCGCGGCTTCCAGCGCGAGGGTATCGGTATCGACCACGACGATATCGGCGGGTTGTACGCCGTCGCCGAGCATGGCATCGATCGCGGTGCGGCCCTTCGTCCCGTACCCGACGACCACGGTGTGATTACGCACGCTGCGCCTCCAACGCTGAATCTTGAATGCCTGCCTGGAGCGCTCGGTGAGCACGCCGATGGTGGTACCGACGAGCACGATGAGGAAGAGCACGCGTAGCGGGGTGATGATGACGATATTGGCCAGCCTGGCCTCGGGGGTCACCGGCGCGATATCGCCGTAGCCGGTGGTCGACAGCGATACCGTCGCGTAGTAGAAGGCGTCGAGAAAGGACAGCTCGTCACCGGAATTGTCGTGGTACCCATCGCGTCCGAAGTACACCACCAGCGCCGCGGTGAACAGCAGGCCGATCGCGAAGAGCACCCGACGTATCAGCGAAGCCCCTGGGCTGGTCTGGATTTCGGGGATGCGCAGGACCCCGACCAGCGCGAAATCCGGACGACTTGACAGTCCGACACTGCGTGCGCGATCACCGAACACCGGACGCACCCGCCTCTGTGCTCGCCACGGCGTCGGCCGTCTCCGGCGTTGCTTGTCCCTCCGGCACGCACGGCAGCCTACCGGGTTCTGTCGGCGACGCTTCGCGCCGACGCGAACGGTTGGTGAATCTCTGGATCATTCCGGGGGCGTCGGCGCCGCATTCCGGATCAGTTCGGCCAATTCGTCCGGGCCGGGGAGTTCGACCGGGGCGATGGTGCGTCCGGTGCGCACGTAATGGAATGCGGCGCCGATGCGTTCGAGCATTTCCGCCTCGGTGCCGTGATCGTGCGCCGCCATCAACCTGGCCCAGGCCAATCGGTAGACGGCCAACTGCATGGCGACCGCGGGCTCGTCGGCGGCCGCGGGTTCAGCTCCGGTTTTCCAGTCGACCACGATCCAGCCGCCGCCGGGCTCGGCGAAAACCGCGTCCATCCGGCCGCGGATCACCGTGCCCGCGATGGAGGTTTCGAAGGGGATCTCCACCTCGAGCGGGCTGCGATGGGCCCACGGCGAGTTGAGGAAGGACTCCTGCATGGTGACCAGCTCGGTGTCCAGACCCGCGTCGGCGGAAGTGTCGTCGGCGGCGCCGGGCAGTTCGTCGAAGCCCAGCAGGCGGTCGGCGGCGAACCAGCGCTGCACCCAGGCGTGGAAGGCGGTGCCGCGGCGGGCCAGTGGATTCGGCGGGAACGGCAGTGGGCGGCGCAGGCGGGCGGCGAGTTCGGCTGGGTCGGCGCGCATTTCGACGAGGGCGGTTGCGGCGATCTGGCCGGGGAGTTCGACTTCCTGGGCGATGGCTTGGTCGGCTTCGAATTCGGCGAGGAGGGCGTCGACGTCGGCGGACCAGCCGTCGGGGTCGTCGCGGTCGGGGATGTCGCGGCGGGGGGCGCTGGAATGGTTGCGGGACGGTGTGGGGTCGGAGGTGGATGGGGCGAATTCGTCTGGGGGTGGTTCGAATTCGTCGAAGGGCGCGAATTCGTCGAAGGGCGGCTCGAGGTCGTTGAGGGGAGGTTCGAAGTCGCTGGGAGGCGGCTCGAATTCGTCGGGATGCGGTTCGAACTCGGGCGGGGACAGCTGAGATTCGTCTTGGCCGTGTGCTCCAAGGGCGCTCGCGGGCGGTTCGTACGAGTCGTAGAACGCCGCGGGCGCATCGGGAAAGTCGGGTGGGGGAACGTCGGCATACGGATCGACCGACAGTGTGCCCTGGGCGGGACCATCGGCGCGAGCGGCCGTTGTTGTCGGGGCGGCAAAGTTGTCGGTGGCAGGGGCTACAGTCGGTGCCATGTCGATGTCATGGAGCGCGCGGTCCGCGAAATCGACTGAGGCAGTTGCTTTGTCACGGGCGAGAGGTCGGGCCGGAGGACTGGTGACGCCTACCGATTGCGCCGCAAGTTCGGCTAGGGCGGCGCGGACCAGGGACGCACCCTGTTCAATCGGGGCGCGGCGGTTGCCGAGGGGGTCACGGGGCCATTCGGCGGTTGCGGGGTTATCGGTGAAGGGGTTGACGGCGTCGATGTCGGGGGCATCGTCCCAGCGGTCGATGGTGACCGCGCCATTGGCCGGGCCGTCGGGGGCCTCGCCGGCATGTTTGAGTTCCAGCAGGAAATCCGATGGCCCCTTCGGGGATGTGCCGGTTTCGGCCCAATGGTGGGCGGAGACGAACAGGACGCGTTCGGTTCTGGTGAGGGCTACGTAGAACAGGCGGCGGTCCTCGTCGACGCGACGGCGGTCCAGGGATTCCTTGTGGGACTTGATCGCTCGTTCCAGGTCCGCTCGGTCGTAGAGGTCGGAGAGGTCGAGTACGGGGACGCCCTCGGCGGCATCGTCCTGTCTGCGGTCACCACGCAGGGAGGTGGGGAGTTCGGCGAGGGCGCCGAGCCAGGTGCCCGAGGCCGCGCCGGAGGGGAAGACGCCGCGGGCCACGTGCGGCACCGCGACGATCTCCCATTCCAGACCTTTGGCCGCGTGCACGGTCAACACCTGGACGCGGTCCCGTGCGACCTCGACTTCGCCTGGCTCCAGGCCGTTCTCGACGGATTCGGCGGCGGCGAAGAACGCGAGCAGGCCGCCGAGCGAGGCGCCGGAATCGCTGGCATAGCCGGCGACCACCTCGGCGAAGGCGTCCAGATGTTCACGCCCGGCGCCTGTGCCGAGCATGGCACGGCGGGCTTGGGTTTCCACGCCTACGCCGATGGTGCGTTCCACGTCCGCCACCAGTTCGGCGAGCGGTTGACCGCTGCGCTCACGCAGTGCGGCGAGTTCACGGCCCAATGCGAGGACGCGTTCGAATCCGGACTCCGAGTACTGTTCCTGCGGGCCGGGATCGGCGATCGCATCGGCCAGCCCGGCCTGTTCGGCCGGTTCGGGCGCCACCCCGCGCAATGCCTCGGCCAGTGCGGTCGAATCGGTGATTTCATCGACTTCATTGCCGTGCACACGGCTGATCGACAGATCCCTGGCACGGCGGGCGAGCGCGGCGAGGTCCGCGACGCCGATGCGCCAGCGGGCACCGGTAAGTATGCGCATGGCCGCGCTGCCCGCGCCGGGTTCGGCGACGAGCCGCAGCGTCGCGACGATATCGGCGACCTCCGGGGTGGCGAGCAGGCCGCCGAGGCCGACGATTTCCACCGGAAGTCCTTGTTCGCGTAGGGCTTCCGCGAGTGGGGCGGCATCGGCATTGCGTCGTACGAGTACGGCCGAGGTCGGCGGCGGCTCCCCTGCTTCGCGTTTGGCCGCCCATTCCGCGGCGATCCGGACGGCCACCCAATTCCGTTCGTCGGCAACAGTTTCGGTGAGTGCCAGCGCGACAACGCCCGGTTCGGCATCGGGTTTCGCGCGTAAGGCGTCGACGGTTACCCCGCCGCTGTCGATGGCATTGCGGCGCAAGGGTTCGGCGACCAGGTTCGCCAGGGCAAGCGCCTCCGGTGGGTTCCGCCAGCTGGTCAGCAGTGGCAGGATCGGCGCGGGAAGGCCTGGGGCGCTGGGGAAATCGGTGGCGAACCTGGGCAGGTTGGCGGCGGATGCGCCGCGCCAGCCGTAGATCGATTGCATCGGGTCGCCGACCGCGGTCACTGCCAAACGCTGTTCGCGACGGCTGGTTGCGCCGTGCTCGGCATCCGACCGATGCCCCCGCGCCGCATCGCCATGGGGAGCACGTGAATCCGCAGCATCCTCGCTCGACTTCGGACTGTCCGCGGGTTTTCGTGCGCGCTTCGCGTGCGGTTGCGGGGACACGCCGCCGAACAGTGCGGCCAGCAGGATCCGTTGGGCGTGACCGGTGTCCTGGTATTCATCGAGCAGGACCAGTCGGAAGCGGGCGCGTTCGGCGGCGGCGACCTCGGAATGTTCAGCGGCGAGACGGGCGGCCAGCGACATCTGGGCGCCGAAATCCAGGGCGCCGCGGCGGCGTAAGGCCTCGGCAAGCTGTTTGACCAGGGGCAGCAAGGCGACGCGTTCGCGCTGCACCTGGACGATGTTCTGCAGGGCCTGACTCGGTCCGCCGCGTTGACGCGGACCTGCGGGCAGGGTGTGGACCAGTTTTTCGAGTTCGGTGTGGGCCTCGGCGAGTTGTTCGGATTCCACCAGATGTTCGGCGAGTTGGCCGGACAGCGCGAGCACCGCCTCGGTCACCGAGACCGGGGTGCGATCGGTATCGAGGTCACCGTCCCAGTTGCGGACCACCTGGTGAGCGAGCTGCCAGAGCTGGGTTTCGGTCAGCAGCGTCGCGGCGGGTTCCACGGGCAGCAGCAGGCCGTGCTGGGTGAGCAGGCGGCCCGCGTAGGAGTGGTAGGTGCTGATCTCGGGCTCGGCGCCGGAGAGTTGGGTGCGCAGCTCACCGCCGGGATCGAGGTCGCGCAGCAGCGGTGAACCGGCCAGCCGGGCCAGCCGGGTGCGGATACGGGAGGTCAACTGCTGGGCGGCTTTTCGGGTGAAGGTCAGGCCGAGAACCTCGTCGGGCAGGACGAGACGATTCGCGACCATCCACACCACCCGGGCGGCCATGGTCTCGGTTTTGCCCGCGCCCGCACCGGCCACGACCAGCGTCGGTCCCGGTGGTGCCGCGATCACCGCGGCCTGCTCCTCGGTGGGTGGTGGCAGGCCGAGCGCCTCCGCGAGCCGGTTCGACGATACGGCGCCACTCACTCGTCGGTCACCTGCCTTCCGGTGTCCTGGACGGGGCAGCTGCCCGCCACCGAACAGTGCCTGCAGCCATCGTTGCGCATGGCGAGGTAGCTCGGGCCCTGGGTTGTGGCCGCGGCATCATGAATCGTGCCACGCCATTTGTCGAGTGCCTCGGCGTCGAGCGCGGGCTGCATGCGCTGGGTGGCGCCTTCTTTGCTGCTCGGCTTGGCGACATAGACCAGTCGTGCGCCGCCGGGTTCGGCTGAACCGGATTCCCCTGTGGCGGAATCGGCATCGTCCACAGTGATGTCGAGCGCGCCCGCGGCGGCCGCCACCTGGTAGGTGGCGAGCTGGGCGTGGTCGGCGGCGGCCTGCTTGGTGACCGGCGACTTCCCGGTCTTCACATCGACGATGACGAACCGGCCGAAGGCATCGCGCTCCAGTCGATCGACCCGGCCGCGAATCCGCACGGCGGGTTCGTCTTCCGCGCGCGGGGGAAGGACACAGTCGACCGGGACCTCCACACCGGCCTGGGTCAGCTCACCGCGGGTATTTTGCACCCAGGCCATGAAGGTCTCGAGCATGGTCTCGGTGCGGCGCAGTTCCTGACGGGAATGCCAGCCGGTGCCGGGATCGATGGCCTGCCATGCCTTATCCAGCGCGGCGCGGACCTGCGATTCGGGCACCTTGCCCGCCAATGCCTGGACGAGGGTGTGCACCAGATTGCCCTTGACGGCGTGGGGGTTGTCGCCATCGGTGCCACCGTGACGTTCCAGCGCCCAGCGCAGCGGGCAGGTGCGCAGTAGCTCGACGGTGGACGGAGACAGGGCAACCGCGGTCTCGTCGTCATCCCAGAGGGAACGCGACGAGCTGAGATCGGCTGTGCCATACCATTCGTCGGGATGTGTACCCGGCACGCCGGCGTGGGCCAGCCGAGCGAGTTCGTGGGCGGCGCGACGTCTGCGCTCCGGTTCGGCCTCGGAATCGCAGACGACACCGCGCAATTCCGCCACCAGCGCATGCATGACAAGGGCGCGGCCGGGGTCGGCGACCGGAAGCGCGCCGGGTTCGCTGTCGTCGTCGTGGCCGAGGAGTTCGGCGAGGAATCGTGAGGGTACGAGATCGCGTTCGCCCGATACCGATTCCACCGCGGTGACCAGCAGCGAGCGCCGCGCCCGGCTGCACGCGACCAGCAGCAGTCTGCGTTCCTCGGCCATGATCGGGGCCGCGCGGCTCACCACCGCACCCGCGTCGACGATGCCCGCGGTGAGGTCGACCAGGTCCTCGGTCTGCAGCAGGGTGCCGCGCGGACGCGGATTCGGCCAAATACCTTCCTGCACAGCGGCAACCGCGACCACATCCCACTCCCGGCCCGCGGACGCGTGCGCGCTGAGCAGCGCGACGGCCTCCCCCGCCGCGGTCAGTGATCTGGTGTCGTGCGGAATCTCCTGCTGCACAAGGAATTCGACAAAGCCTTCGATGCTCGCTCGGGGCAGCCGATCCACGTAGGCGGCGGCGGCATCGAATAACCCGACAGCCGCGTCGAGATCGCGATCGGCCTGCATACCCGCCGCGCCACCGCGTTCGGACTGCGCCACCCACCGGCGCTCCAGCCGCGACCCGGTCCACAGCGCCCACAGCACATCCTCGAGACCGGCGCCGCGCCGACGAGTCTTCATGGCCCGGTCGAGCGCGTCGAACACCCGCTTCAGCGGCGCCGCCTCGACATCGGTGAGCCGCTCCATGATTCGACGATCCGCGCGGCCGATCAGCAGGTCACGCAGCACCTCCGCGGAGGATTTGTCGACATAGGCGCGCCATGGGGAATCGCTGTCGTCCGGTTCGGATGCCGACGGGTCCTCTTCCGGATCGCCGCTGCTCCGTTCGGAAGCATCCGTGCTCCCGTGTTCGGTTCGCAGCGAGTTCCGCTCGGCCTCGCCCCGCTCGACGCCTTCCGAACGCCGCCCGGTTTCATCGGCCTCCGACTCGGCACCATCCACACTCCGCCGTGCCTCGTCGGCGGCCGGCTCCGCGGCATTTGCGCCCTGTTCGGCCTGGTCTGTGCCCCGTTCAGGGTCACCGACGCTGCGCGCGGCGTCGTCATCCGCGCCCCCTTCAGTGCCATCTGCGCGTTGCGGTGGGTCACCACTGTGTTCGGGGTCATCGGAATCGTCGACTTCCGGTTCGGGCTTATCGCTGTGCCATTCCAAATCTCGGCTACTGAACTCCGGCTCGATGCCATACCAATCGGCATCGTCGGTGATCCGCTCGACTCGGCTGATATTCCGTTCGGTCGTCGTGACATTCCGCTCGGAGCTGTCCACCCCGGCCTCGAAGCCTTCGTCTTCGGGCGGGAACGCCTCCTCATCCGGAGGCAAACCGGCCCAATCGGGTTCATCACCCAGCGCGGAACTCGCACGTGCGGCCGTGATTTCGCTGCGTGCGGACTCCAGCACACTGCGGCGAATACCGCGACGTAACCGGCGCAGAGTGATCTGATCGGCGCCACCGAGCGGTCCGGCGAGCAAATCCAATGCGTCTTCGGCCGAGAACATTGCCTCCGCCGAACGTCGACGCCAGCGCCGCTGCGCATCCTCGGCGAGCACGGCGCGCAGTGCGAGCAGCATCCAGGCAGCGCCGCGCCGACGGGCCAGTGGCGCGTCGAGTGCGGGCTGTTGTACGGGCACTCCGGCCGCCAATAGGGCGCGGCGCAGCGGAGCCAGTGACAACGGCACCGAGCGGACGATCACCGCCATGCGCGACCACGGCACACCATCGGTGAGGTGGGCGCGGCGCAAATGGTCGGCGATCAGGGCGGCTTCCTTCGCCGGGGTGGCCAGTACCCGCACGCGCACCTCGGTGTCGTCGGCCGTCGGTGCCGTCGTGCGCTCGGGTGCCGAAAAGCGTTGTGGCGCACTGCCGGGCAACTTCGCCGCGATTCGCGCGACCGCCAGTTCCACCGCGCCGGCCGATCGGTGGTTGTCCCGCAGGATGATTCGCTGTCCATCCGGCGCGGCGAGTTCGGCGACGAAGCGCGAATCCGCACCGCGGAAGGCGAATACACCCTGATCCGGATCGCCCGCCACGACCGCCGTATGCGCCGCCGTACCCATCACTCGCACCAGCAGCGCGGCCTGCGGATCCAGATGCTGGGCATCGTCGACCAGCAGGTATCGGATCCGATTCCGTTCCGCGGCAAGCAGATCGGCGTCGCCGGCCAGCGCGTCCAACGCGGCTCCGACGAGTTCGGCCGCATCCAGCGCGGGCGCGGTAGCCTCGGGCGCTTCCACCCCGACCGACCAGCGCAATAGCATCGACTGTTCGTAGCGGACCGCGAACTTGCCCGCCGCCACCCATTCCGGCCGGCCGTGCTCGCGGCCGAGCCGCACCAGATCCTCGGGTCCGAGGCCGCGTTCGGTGGCCCGCAGCATGAGATCGCGCAACTGCTCGGCGAATCCGCCGAGGCCGAGCGCTGGTTGCAGCCGTTCCGGCCACAGACCGCTCGCCCCGGCCGCGATATCGATCAGATCGCCGCGCAGCATTTCACGCACCACGGCATCCTGCTCGGCACCGGTCAGCAAACGCGGCGGCGGATTGCCGTGTGCGCTCGCATGTCTGCGCAGCACCGAGAACGCGTAGGAATGCAGTGTGCGCACCAGCGGTTCCCTGGTGGCGCCGGGCACCCCGCCCTCCGTGGCATCGGGATCGGTCAGCCGGGCGGTTATGGCGTCGCGCAACGTGCTCGCCGCCTGCTTCGAATGGGTCAGTACCAGCACCGATTCCGGGTCGGCCCCCGCGGCGATGCGCTCGGCGGCCAGATCGATCAGCAGCGCGGTCTTGCCGGTTCCCGGCCCGCCGAGCACCTGCCACGGCAGCCAGTCCGGCCGGATCGGGCCGACCGTCGCCGCGGCATCGAACAGCGCGCGGACATCGGCACCCCAGGTCCGAGCCGGGGGCGCCGCCACATTCCGGCGAACAAGTCGCACCGCGCTATCCGATCGCACCACGCGGGCTATTGCAACAGACACCTCCGACACACCACGCGGGCGATTCACCGATCGGTGAGGTCCGACACACGCCTGGATCTGCGACGGATTTCCAGATGCGTCAATATGAGACCTGTGTCGCCTCTCCATGTGTATCGATTCGGCCCCGCCGACGGGCCGAAAGTCCTGGCCCTGCACGGTGTCACCGGCCATGGCAAACGCTGGGAGGAACTGGCCACCCGACATCTGCCCGAGGTCCGGCTCATCGCCCCCGACCTGCGCGGACACGGTCGCTCGACCTCGTTGCCGCCGTGGAACTTCGAGACCGTGGTCGAGGATCTGGTCGAATTGATCACCGCGGAAAGCGACGAACCGGTGGTCATCGTCGCGCACTCCTTCGGCGGCGCCTGTGCACTGCACCTGGTGCATCGGCATCCGCACCTGGTGCGCAAGCTGATCCTGCTCGATTCGGCGATCGCGCTGGAGCCGGAGCGCCTGATGGATATCGCGCTGTCCAGCCTGGCCTCACCGGACTACGACACCGCCGAGCACGCCCGCCGGGACAAAATCGCGACCGGCTGGGGCGAGGTGGAGCCGCGCCTGCTCGATGCCGAACTCACCGAACATCTGATGCCCACCGCCGACGGCCGGGTCGGCTGGCGGATCAGTCTGCCCGCCGTCAACTCCTACTGGGGGCAGCTGGCCCGGCACTACGTGCTGCCGCCCGTCGACCTGCCGACGATCCTGGTGCAGGCCATGAAGGTGGTGCCGCCCTTCGTCACCCCGGAGTTCCGGGCCGCCATCACCGCGCACCTGGGCGGGAATCTGACCGTGCTCGAATGGGACTGCGACCATATGGTCGCTCAGGCCCGGCCGGCCGAGACCGCGGCGCTGATCCGATCGGTGCTGTAGTCGGGTGGCCACCACCGATGCCGAGGTCGAGCGGGTGCGCGCGCTGGTCGCGACCGTGCCCGCGGGCCGCGTCGTCACCTACGGCGATATCGCCGCGGCGGCCGGATTGTCCACCCCGCGCACGGTCGGCTGGATCATGCGCACCGACTCCGCCGATCTGCCATGGCATCGGGTGATCGGCGCGGGCGGTAAGCCCGCCGCGCATCTGGCCGATCGTCAATTGCGCCTACTGGCCGCCGAGGGCGTACCGATCCGCGACGGCCGAGTCGACCTGCGCGCAGCGCGTTTTCCGCTGCCGTAAACGGCCACGCCGCCGTCGATCGGCGGTTAACGTTGAAGCATGTCCACCCGCCTGGCGTGTGTCGTCTTCGATGCCGACCGGCCCCGGTTCGTCGCGGATTTCTGGGCCGAGTTGCTCGGCTGGACGGTGACGATCGACCGTGCCGACCAGGTCGATGTGGCGGCTCCCGATCCGGACGGCCACGATCTGGCCCTGACCTTCCTTCCCGAGGCGCGCGCCAAGGACTGTAAGAACCGGATGCATCTGGATCTGGCCAGTCGCTCGCTCGATCATCAGCGGGCCCTGGTGGACCGCGCACTGGCGCTGGGCGCCCGGCACGTCGATATCGGCCAGGGCACGGTGCCGTGGGTGGTGCTCGCCGATCCGGAGGGCAACGAGTTCTGCGTGCTGGAGCCACGCGAGGAGTACGTGGATACCGGAGCGGTCGCCGCCATCGTGGTCGATACGCACGATCCGGCGCGGCTGGCCGAGTTCTGGTCCAACGCCTCCGGCTGGCCGATCGCCTACGGCGGCGCGCGGGTGGCCGGGCTCCGCTCGGCGACGGGGCTCGGAGCCTGGCTGGAGTTCGTCCAGACGCCGGATGTGCGGGGCGGCCGCAATCGACTGCGTCTGGACCTGGTGTCCTTTCCCGCCGACGACCCGGCCGCCGAGGTGGCTCGACTGCGCGCGGCGGGCGCAACCCAGGTCGATGCCGACGGCACGCCCGGGGTGGTACTCGCCGATCCGGAGACGAACGAGTTCTGCCTGCACCGACCGGCACCGGACCATTCGACGGTCTAGGCCTGCGACCACTGGAACCAGACCGCCCTCCCCGGATCTGTACAGCCGACGAATTAGCATGTCGGCCATGCCCTCTCTCGCGCCAGGCGCTTACCGGTGACCACCGCCGACGCGATCGTGCTCGCGGGCGGACGCGCCAGCCGCATGGGGGGCGTCGATAAGCCCGCCATCATCATCGGTGGTCGATCCATGCTCGATGCGGCGTTGGCCGCGGTGGCGCCGTGTGCGCGGACCGTGGTGGTCGGACCGCATCGGCCCGAATTGGACGTGCGGATCGCGCAGGTGCGCGAGGTGCCGCCGGGTTCGGGTCCGGTCGCCGCGGTTGGAGCCGGATTACGCGCGCTCGGCCCGACCGCCGCGCCGCTGGTGGTGGTGCTCGCGGCGGATCTGCCGTTCCTGTCGCAGACGACGGTGACGGAGCTGATCCGGCGCGGGACCGAATCCGGTGCGGACGCGGTCTTCGCAGCCGATGAATCCGGTCGGCCGCAGTATCTGATCGGCGTGTGGCGACGGACGGCGCTGGCGCAGGCGCTGGCGCGGCTGGATTCGCTGATCAACCAGCCGATGAAGGCGCTGATCCCGGCCGATACGATCACCGTCGCCCTGCCCGGTATCGCCGATTGCGATACCGAGGAGCAGGTGCGAAGCGCCAGGATGGCCTGGGACGCCGGTACCGTCGGTGCGCCTCGTCCCGCACCGACGGCCGCGGTTCCCGCAACGCCGCTGCCACTCGACGAGGCACGGGATATCCTGCGTACCAACATGTCTCGACTCACCGAGTACCGGGCCGAACTGGCTTCCGTGCGCGGTGCGACCCTCGCCGCGCCGCTGACGGCCGTCGGAGCACTGCCACGCTTCGATGTCTCCGCCATGGACGGATACGCGGTCGCCGGTGACGGACCATGGCGTCTGCGGCGCGATATCGGGTTCGCGGGCGGCCGGCGGCCGGTCGGGCTGCTACCCCGTGAGGCGGTGCGGATCGCCACCGGTGCACATGTGCCGGACGGCACTACGCGCGTGCTCCGTGACGAATACGCGCGGATCGAAAACGATGAAATGCTTTACCAGCACGAGGATTCCCCGCTGCGTAACGATATTCGCCGTCGCGGCGAGGACCGGGCACCGGGCGATCTCGTTGCGCCCGAGGGCACACCGGTCACGGCCGGGCTGATCTCCGCCGCGGCCAGTGTGGAAGTGACCGAGGCGACGGTGCGCGGCCCGGTGCGGGCCCGGATCATCATGACCGGTGACGAGATCCGCAGCACCGGCCCGCTGCAGACCGGTCAGACCCGCGACTCGATCGGACCGATTCTGCCGGATGTGCTGTCCTGGTATGGAATTCGCGCGACAGACCGGGTGCACCTGCGCGATACCCCGCGCGGCTTCGACGAGGTGCTCGGCGCGGCGGACGATTGCGATCTGCTGGTTATCGTCGGCGCGACCGGTGGCGGCGCGGCGGACCAACTGCGTGGGGCGATCGCGCGTGCCGAAGCTCGAATCCTGGTGCACCGATTGAAATTGCGCCCGGGCGGCTCCACTGTAGTCGCCGAATTATCGAGCGGTACAACCGTTCTCGGCCTACCAGGAAATCCATTCGCGGCCGTGGCCGTACTGATGGCGCTGTCCCCCGCGGTCGTCGAGGGCCGAACCGGCGGCCATCCGCCGCGACCGCTGATCGGGCCACTGCGCAATGCGAGCGCGATCTCCGGACCCGCTACCCGCATCGTCCCGGCTCGGCTCGCCCCATACGGCGGTTGGCTCGGCGATCCGCAGGTCCGTACCACCCATCTGGGCGGCCTCGTCGACCGTGACGGCCTGGTCATCGTCCCCGCCGAGGCTACCGACGACGACCTCGTCGAATTCCTCCCGCTCCGAGCGTAAATAATCGATATTCTTCTTCCGCTGATGATGTCCGCTCGCTATTGTGTGTTGGTTAGGCGAATACAACATCACTTCGGAAAGGACCGAGTGGAGATGGCTGAAAAGTCGAAGAAAGCGCCTAAGAAAATGCCCAAGCAGATGGAACGGCAGCAGCAACAGCAGCGCCAGGACCAGGGCATGAACCGATCCGGATCGATGAGCGATCGCGACCGTGACGAGCAGCGGCGGGAGCCGAGTTCGGAACGGCGAGGCGCTGAGCAGCGCCGACCCGGACAGCACTGATCTGAAACGGGCCGCCGGTTCCGCACGTGAGCCGGCGGCCCGCTTGTGCGCAGTCCGGTTCGATGCGCCCGGTCTCCGGGTTCGCAGGCCGTTCGGAAACTATTCACGGCAATACATTCCAGCTGATCATTCATAAAGCTTGACGCGCCCTTTCGAACGGGTCGGACACGGTTCGAATTTCACCGCCGATGGCCACGCCCGGCGAGTTACCTTTTGCCGCAGAAAATTCTGCGTGCGCATAGAAGCGAGTCGAACGGCGACTCTCGTGCACAAGCAATCATTTCGACTCGTTCGTTGGCGGAATCACGCGCCGAGACGCAGAAGCGCTGGGCCGTCGGGAGTGCGACGGGTGGGATCAGGGATGGGAACCGCTTCAGGGGGTTGCGTGTGTAGTCGGCCCAGGGGGATGCGAATACCTCGGTGGCGGGTCCGGTTTCGACGACGGCCCCCTCACGTGGGACCACGACCCGGTCGGCGACCCGGTGGACCACCGCGAGGTCGTTGCTGATACGCGGCTGGGCCAGGCTCCCTGTAATGACCTGCCCGCCAAGGATTTCGACGGCATCGTCGCCGTTGAGACGCTGCGCGATCAACTCGCCGCCGCCGGTGGAACGCGAGGCGGAGTTCGTCGCGGAATGAGCCGGGCGCACCTGCGGTGTGGATTTCCGGCGGCACCGCCCGTCCGATACCGTTGACCAGGGACAACACCCCGCTCTGCCCGACCGAAGGATGCACCTGATGAACGACAGTTCCCTGATCTGGGACGACGGTGCACTGGTCACCATCGACCAGCGCGAACTGCCGCACGAGGTGCGCGAGCTGCGGCTCAGCACGGTCGACCAGGTGATCGACGCCATCAAGACCCTCGCCATCCGCGGCGCGCCCGCAATCGGCATCGCCGGTGCGTTCGGCGTGGTCATCGCCACCGCCGCGCACACCACCGACGGCGTCGTGGATGTGGCGGGGGCCGAGGCGGATGCCCAGCGGATCGCGGACGCCCGGCCCACCGCGGTCAATCTGGCCTGGGCGGTGCGGCGGGTGCTGACCAAGGTGCCGCTCGGCGCGGATGCGGTACTCGCCGAAACCCTGGCCATGCTGGCCGAGGACGGCCGGGTCAACCGTACCGCCGCGACCCATGCCGCCGATCTGGTGCAGCGGCTGTGCCCGGACCGGCCGCTGCGGGTGCTCACGCACTGCAATACCGGGCGGCTGGCGACCAGCGCCTTCGGCACCGCGATCGGGGCGATGCGGGTGCTGTCGGAGCGCGGTGCGATCGAGAATGTCCTGGTCGACGAGACTCGGCCGCTATTGCAGGGCGCCCGGCTGACGGCCTGGGAACTGGCCGAGGCGGGCATACCCCATCGGCTCACCATCGATTCCGCCGCCGCGTGGGCGATGGCGACCGGTCAGGTGGACTGTGTGCTGGTCGGCGCGGACCGGGTGACCGCCAATGGCGATGTCGCGAACAAGATCGGCACCTATGGTCTCGCCATCGCGGCCCACCACCACGGCATTCCGTTCATCGTGGTGGCGCCGGAGTCGACGCGTGATCCGAAGATGGCGACCGGTGCGGATATCGTCGTCGAACAGCGGGCCACCGCCGAGGTGACCGGATTCGGCGGTGTCACAACGGCTCCCGTCGATACCGAGGCTTTCAATCCGGCCTTCGATGTGACGCCCGCGGAGTTGGTGACGGCGGTGGTCACCGAACTGGGTGTCGTATATGGCGCGAATGCCGAAGGTGCGGCCATCGCCGATATCGCACGCGAGTTGTACGGGCGGGGCTGGATGCCGGGCACGGCGGGCAATATCTCGGTGCGCACCGGCGCTACGGCGCTGATCACCGGCAGCGGTTTGTCCAAGGGCGAACTGACCGATGCGGATATGGTGACCGTCCGCATCGCGGACTCCGCGCCGACACCGGATCAGCGGCGAAAGCCTTCGGCGGAGACCACAATTCACACGGCGGTGTACCGAACCACCGGTGCCGCAGCCGTTGTCCACATTCATCCGCCCTACGCGACGGCCGCCGCGACCCGCTCCGGGTCCCCCGACGCATTGACCTTCCTGCGGATCACCGACTACGAACTCATCAAAGGTCTGGTGGCCGAGCAGCCGGACGGCACCTATCCGACAGTCCTCGACCTGCCCGTCTTCCCGAACTGGCCCGACGTCGCGCGCATCGGCGCGGATATCGAGGCCTACCTGCTCGAAAATCCCACCGCCGCACCGGTATCGGCCATCGCGGGACATGGGATCACGACATGGGGAGACAATCTTTCCCAGGCCCGCGACCGCGCCGAATGCCTGGAAGCCCTGTGTGAGCTGGTGTCCCGCACCGGCCTTCGGCAGGCCTTCGCTCAACGCAATCCGAACGAGATCCTCGAGATTGGACTGACATCATGACGCTGTTGCAGGTTATGGCCGCCGACGATGCCGAGAAGGTACTGCTGCGCACCACCGACGACGTGGTGATCGGCGCCGAATTGGCCGCCCGCGGTATCACTTTCGACCGCTGGCCGGTGCTGGACAATGCCACCGAGACCGTATCGGACGAACTCCTCGCCGAATACGACGACCGCGTGGCCGAACTCAATGCCTCGGGGCGCTACAAGCATATCGATATCGCCCGCATCCACCCCGACGACGCGAATCCGGAGTGGCCGCGGATCGCCGATGGCGCGCGCGAGAAGTTCCTGAACGAGCATCGGCACGCCGAGGACGAGGTGCGGTTCTTCGCGGCCGGCCGCGGCTGCTTCTACCTGCATCTGGGTGACGAGGTCGTGGCGGCGGTCTGCGAAGGCGGGGATCTGCTTTCGGTCCCCGCGGGCACCCTGCACTGGTTCGATATGGGCACCCGCCCCGACTTCATCGCCATCCGTTTCTTCGAAGAGGCAGACGGCTGGGTCGGCGATTTCACCGGTGACCCCATCAGCTCGGGTTTCCCGACCCTCGATCAGCTGTTGACGGCCCCGTGATCGCCACCGTAGTCATCGATATCGAGGGCACCACGAGCCCGACCAGTTCGGTACGCGAGGACCTCTACGGCTACACCCGCGCCCGCCTGCCCGAATGGCTGGCCGAAAACCGAACGGCCGCGGCCGCTCCCATTATCGCGGCCACCCGCGAACTCGCAGACCGCTCCGATGCCGACACCGACGAGATCGCCGCGATCCTGCGCGACTGGCTCGGCTCCGATGTGAAGGCCGAACCGCTCAAGGCGGCACAGGGCATCATCTGCGCCGAGGGCTTCCGCAACAGCGCACTACACGGGGAGTTCTTCCCGGACGTCCCGCCCGCCCTCGCCGCCTGGCACGCCGCCGGTCTGCGGCTCTATGTCTATTCCTCGGGATCGGTACGCAACCAACAGGATTGGTTCACCTTCGCCCGCGGCGGCGAGCTGACCGCACTGATCAGCGGCTACTTCGACCTGTCCAGCGCGGGCCCGAAACGCGAACCCGCCTCCTATGAAAAGATCGCGAGCGCCATCGGCACCCCCGCCGATCGCATCCTGTTCCTGTCCGACCATCCCGACGAACTCGATGCCGCCGTCACCGCGGGCTGGTCGGTGACCGGTGTCCACCGTCCCGGTGAACCGAATCCCCCACGTCCCCCGCATCACTGGATCTCCTCGTTCGCGGAACTGAGCCTGCCCTGAGCCACCGCGCGAGCATCAGGCGCCGGAGATGCCGATCGACGGGCGGACCGCGCCGAGGCGGCCGGGCTCAATGGTCGCGAAGATGCGCCGCGCGTGTACCGCCGCCGGATTGATGGACCAGGGGGCCAGGGCAGTGGTGAACATGAGTTCACACCAGGACAGCGCGGGCACATCACCCGCGGCCAGGGTTGCGATAAGCGACATTTCACTGTCCCGGCCCGACCAAGCGGCGAGTAGCCAGGCGGCGTCGAGGCGGCCGAGGAATTCCTCGGCGTCCTCGGGTGCGCCGTGCGGGGTGTCAACGGCCAAATGGACCACAGCGGCGATAGCGTGGCGCATTTTGGCATCCAATCCGACGGCGTCGTGCAGCAGCAGCGCCTCCAGTGCGGAACGCAACTCGACGCCGGGATCGACGGCCGTTTGGGCGGTGCCACGAGCATTGTGGATCATGGAATGCCTCCCGTTTTCGATTTTCCGATGACCGGATCAAATACGTTCGGTGTGGCGCTGTCCCGATAATTGTGACATCCGTAGCACCCAGGAGGTATCTACACCGGTCGGTGGCTGGCACATAGGCTCCGGATGCCGAGGAAGAATTGAATTCTACCCGGATGGTTGCCCGAATCCACCCGGAACAGTTGGGCATCGAGTCGATAACACGCCCCGGTGCCGAGATCGCGCACATGCATGGGTCGATCCCGGCCGTAGGTCGTACCGCCCGCCGCCCACATTCTTCGAAATTCCGGATACGCGCCGAGTTCGTCGAGGAATTCGGTGGACCAGGCGGTATCGCCGGACTGACCGATCAGTCCGCGCAGCCAGTCGACGGTGAGCGCGGCCTCGCGCTCCCATTCGACCATGACCTGTTCGGACAGCTCGTTGCCGAAGAACCAGCGCAGCACATTCACATCGTCGACCAGACCGGGAAATGCGGCGGCGTAGGAGTCATTACAGGACAGGACATTCCACCGGGTATCGACATAGCCGGCCGCATTCGGCTCGTGCAGGCGCAGTCCGTCGCGCATATCCGTGCCGATCTCATCGCGCAGTTCGAGCACCGAGGGAAACCTGTCCACACCCAGTCCGGCCAGATCGAAAAAAAGTCGGCGCTCGGCATCGGTGAGCGGTGCGATCCGATCCAGATATCCGAACAGCGCATTCACCACCGTTCTGGTGGGATGTTCCCGATCGCCGCCCTCGAGGTGGGTGATATAGCTGGCGCTCACACCCGCGGCGAATGCCAGCTTTTCGCGCGAAATTCGTCGATCGTCGCGCAGTCTGCGCAACTCGTTCCCGAATGTGGGCGGGCGCACCGGAGCCCCGTCACCGCCATCGGTCGACCTGCTTGGCACAGCAATCCACTCCTATGAAGCTGTAGGTGTATCGACAAAGTCGGGTAGTTCTGCACAAGGCGAGCCGATCCGATATTAAACGAAGGGGTCTGCTGTTATTTCCGACCAACGTCCGCGTGTCGGGGCCGCCACGCGGACAGCTGGTCCGCGTGCGAATGTACTCGAGGAGCAACAATATTCGTGCCGAGCGGCCGGTAGAACAGCTCGCCGCGGTGACCGCCCTCCCGATGCGGCGGGACCGAGCCGCCGGCCGCTTCGCCGCGTTCACCCCCCGTAACGAGTGCGCGGCGGGTCGAAACGACAACGCATCGAATGCCCGGCGCACCTCGGCGCCGCGGCCGGATCCGCCAGCACCGCAACTGTCGGCAAACCGATAGCGAATGGATCGACGACGCGCAGAACGGCTCCGCACGGGGCGGTTCGACGACCGCGCGTGGGTGCGGAATCGACCTTCCGACCCCTAGCCGGACGTGTTAACAAATGTAAACCGCCTGAGAACCAGCGGTTTCCAAAGCATCACCGGCTAGCCCCCGAAACACCATCCGCGAGCCGTATTTCGGCCGGTCAGAGCGGATCCGCCCTGGTCACATCGATGTCTTCGGCATTTCGCGGCAATCGCGCGGTGACCGCCACGTTGCGTTGACCTCACACCTCACGATCGCGGCGTGCGGGCTGTGAGAGATTCGTTTGGACGTGCGTCGCGGCCTCCTTACAGTCGGTGCAACAGCCCGGTTTCACAGCTCGAAGGGGGCGTCGTGGTTAATTCGCGCACTCAGGCTTCCGCGTCCTCCGATTCGGCCGATCGGCAATCTACCGACGCAAGTGACGCACTGCTGCGTCTCGGCAAATATTTCCACCGAGGCGAGGTCTCGGCGGATCAGCGCAGCCTGCATCAGGTGGGCGGGCGCAGTGCCGACGAGTTCTATCGGGACCGCTGGTCGCACGACAAGGTGGTGCGCTCCACACACGGGGTCAACTGCACCGGGTCCTGCTCCTGGAAGATCTACGTCAAGGACGGCGTGATCACCTGGGAATCGCAGCAGACGGACTACCCGTCGGTCGGCGCGGACAAGCCCGAATACGAACCGCGCGGCTGCCCGCGCGGCGCGTCCTTCTCCTGGTACACCTACTCCCCCGCGCGCGTGCGCTATCCGTATGTGCGCGGCGTGCTGCTGGAGCTGTATCGCGAGGCGAAGGAGCGGCTCAAGGATCCGGTGCTGGCCTGGGAATCCATTGTGGAGGATCCGGAAAAGGCCAAGCGCTACAAGTCTTCTCGCGGCAAGGGCGGATTCGTCCGCGCGGAATGGTGGGAGGCCGCCGAAATCGCCGCCGCCGCGCACGTGCACACGATCAAGAAATACGGGCCCGACCGGGTGGCCGGGTTCTCCCCCATTCCGGCCATGTCGATGGTCAGCCATGCGGTGGGCGCACGGTTCATCTCGATGCTCGGCGGCTCGATGCTGTCGTTCTACGACTGGTACGCCGACCTGCCGGTCGCCTCCCCACAGGTGTTCGGCGATCAGACCGATGTGCCGGAATCGGCCGACTGGTTCGATGCGGGTTACCTCATCATGTGGGGTTCGAATGTCCCGGTGACCCGGACCCCGGACGCGCACTACATGACCGAGGCGCGCTACCGCGGTCAGAAGGTCGTCGTGGTCTCCCCCGACTATGCGGACAACACCAAGTTCGCCGATGAATGGGTGCCCGCGCGACCGGGAACCGATGCGGCCCTTGCCATGTCGATGGGCCATGTAATCCTCGAGGAATTCTTCGTCGAGCGCAGCACGCCGCGGTTCCTCGACTACGTCAAGCGCTACACCGACCTGCCGTTCCTGGTGTGCCTCGACGATCCGGAGGGCTGGGACGCCGATGGCGACTACCACCACGACGGTGCGCTGCCCGGCAAATTCCTCACCGCCGCCGATCTCGGCCACACCGACGAGACCGCCGAACACAAGATGGTGCTGCTCGATGCCGAGGGCAATCCGGTGGTGCCCAACGGTTCGCTCGGACATCGCTTCACCGCCGGTGATGCGGGCAAATGGAATCTGGATCTTGAGGGCGTCGATCCGCTGCTGACCCTGTACGACCGCGCCGACCAGCACCCGGTCGCGGTGCAGCTGCCGCGTTTCGATACCGATACCGCGGGCGTGCTGGTGCGCGGCGTGCCGACGATCACCGTCGCGGGCAAGCGGGTCACCACGGTGTTCGACCTGCTGCTCGCGCAGTACGGCGTGGGCCGTGACGGGCTGCCCGGCAAGTGGCCGACCGGCTACGACGATGCCGCGGAGCCCTACACTCCGGCCTGGCAGGAAGCCATTACCGGCGTACCCGCCGCACAGGCGCAGCGTATCGCCCGCGAATTCGCCGATAACGCCGATAAATCCGGCGGCCGCTCGATGATCCTCATGGGTGCGGGCACCAACCACTGGTTCCACTCCGACCAGATCTACCGTTCCTTCTTCACGCTGACTCTGCTCACCGGATGTCAGGGCGTGAACGGCGGCGGCTGGGCGCATTACGTCGGCCAGGAGAAGTGCCGTCCGGTAACCGGTTGGTCCACCCTGGCTTTCGGCCTGGACTGGCAGCGACCGCCGCGTCAGATGCAGGGCACGGTGTTCTGGTACCTCAGCAATGACCAGTGGCGCTACGACCCGTTCACCGCCCAGTCCTTCGCTTCCCCGCTGGGCACCGGGAAATTCGCGGGCCGCACCGCCGCGGACAATATCGCGCTGGCCAGTCGTCTCGGCTGGATGCCGAGTTACCCGACGTTCGACCGCAATCCGCTGGATCTGGTGGACGAAGCCGAGGCCGCGGGCAAGACCGCGCCCGAACACGTAGTGGACGGGCTGAAGTCCGGTGACCTGCGCTTCGCCTGCGAAGATCCCGATGCGCCGGAGAACTTTCCGCGCTGCCTGACCGTGTGGCGGGCGAATCTGCTCGGCTCCTCCGGCAAGGGCAACGAGTACTTCCACAAGCACCTGCTCGGCGCGGACTCCAATCTGCAGACGACCGATGCCGCGGGTGTGCGGCCGCAGGAGTTGGTCTGGCGTGAGGAGGCACCGAGCGGCAAGCTGGATCTGCTGCTCTCGCTGGACTTCCGGATGACCAGCACCACGCTGTTCTCCGATATCGTGCTGCCCGCGGCCACCTGGTACGAGAAGCACGATCTGTCCTCTACCGATATGCACCCGTTCGTGCACGCCTTCTCCCCCGCCATCTCCCCGCCGTGGGAGGCCAAGACGGACTTCGAGGCATTCCACCGGATCGCGCGTGGATTCTCCTGGATGGCCGAGAAGCATCTGGGCAAGCGCAAAGATATCGTCGCGGTACCGCTGCAGCACGATTCGCCGGATGCGCTGGCGCAGGCCGGTGGGCGCGTACTGGACTGGAAAGCCGGTGAGTGCGAACCGATTCCGGGTAAGACCATGCCGAAGCTGGTCGTGGTCGAGCGGGACTACCCGAAGCTCGCGGAGAAGATGGCCGCGCTCGGACCGCTGATCGATACGCTCGGCGTCACCACCAAGGGCGTCACCACGCATCCGGACGAAGAGGTGGCCTACCTCGCCGGGATGAACGGCACCGTGGTTTCCGGTGTGGCCCAGGGACGTCCGTCGCTGGCCAAGGACACTCACGCGGCCGAGGCGATCCTCGCGTTGTCCGGCACCACCAACGGCAGGCTCGCGGTCGAGGGCTTCCATGCACTGGAGCGGCGTACCGGCACCGCGCTGGCCGATCTCGCCGCCGAGCACGAGGGCAAGCGAATCACCTTCGCCGACACCCAATCCCGACCGGTGCCGGTGATCACTTCGCCGGAGTGGTCGGGCAGCGAGACCGGCGGACGGCGGTATTCGCCGTTCACCATCAATACCGAACGACTCAAGCCATGGCACACCCTGACCGGGCGCCAGCACTTCTACCTCGATCACGACTGGATGGCCGAACTCGGCGAGCAGCTGCCGGTATTCCGGCCGCCGCTCGATATGAGCGCGCTGTTCAGTGAGCCAGGGGTGGGGTCCGTCGGTGACAACGGCGTCACCGTTCGGTACCTGACCCCGCATTCCAAGTGGTCCATCCACTCGGCGTACCAGGACAACCTGCACATGCTGACGCTCTCGCGCGGCGGGCAGTCGATCTGGATGTCGGATCGAGACGCCGCAAAAATCGGTGTGTCGGACAATGATTGGATCGAAGCGGTGAACCGCAACGGTGTGGTCGTCGCGCGAGCCATCGTCAGCCACCGGATGCCAGAGGGCACGGTGTTCATGTACCACGCCCAGGACCGGGCGGTGGATGTGCCGCGCATCGAGGGCGCGCCGGGTGGATTCGATTGGAGCGCACCGGATAAGCAGCCCGGCAAGGGTAAGCGCGGCGGCATTCACAACGCGCTGACCCGCATCATGATCAAGCCATCGCATCTCATCGGCGGTTATGCGCAGCAGTCCTTCGCGCTGAATTACCACGGCCCCACCGGAAATCAGCGCGACGAGGTCACGACCATTCGCCGACGCTCGCAGGAAGTGGAGTACTGACATGCGTGTTATGGCACAGATGGCCATGGTGATGAACCTGGACAAGTGCATCGGGTGTCACACCTGCAGCGTCACCTGCAAGCAGGCGTGGACCAACCGCGGCGGCACCGAGTACATGTGGTTCAACAATGTGGAAACCCGTCCCGGACAGGGTTATCCACGGCAGTACCAGGATCAGGAGAAGTGGAAGGGCGGCTGGACGCTCAACAAGCGCGGCAAGCTGACCCTCAAATCCGGTTCGCGTCTGAAGCGACTGCTCAATATCTTCGCCAATCCGGATCTGCCCACGGTTTCCGACTACTACGAGCCGTGGAGCTACGACTACGACAACCTGCTGTCCGCTCCCGCCATGGACACCAGTCCGGTGGCGAGGCCGAAATCGCTGATCACCGGCCAGGATACGAAGATCACCTGGGGCGCCAACTGGGATGACGACCTGGGCTCCGGGCCGGAGCAGGTGGGCAAGGACCCGCTGCTGACCAAGCTGTCGGATCAGGTGAAGCTGGAGTTCGAACAGACCTTCATGTTCTACCTGCCGCGGATCTGCGAACACTGTCTCAATCCGTCGTGTGTGGCCTCGTGCCCGTCGGGTGCGATCTACAAGCGGTCCGAGGACGGCATTGTGCTCGTCGACCAGGACAAATGCCGTGGCTGGCGACAGTGCGTCAGCGGCTGCCCGTACAAGAAGATCTACTTCAACCACAAGACGGGCAAGGCGGAGAAGTGCACGTTCTGCTACCCGCGCGTGGAAGTCGGTATTCCGACGGTCTGTTCGGAGACCTGCGTCGGACGACTGCGCTACATCGGCGTCATGCTGTACGACGCGGATGCCGTGGAGGCGGCGGCCTCGGTCACCGAAACCAAGGACCTGTACCCCTCACAGCTCGGAGTGTTCCTCAATCCGCATGATCCGCGAGTGATCGCGGCGGCCGAGCGGGCCGGGATCTCGCCGGAGTGGATCGAGGCCGCGCAGAATTCGCCGGTCTACAAATTGATCGTCGATTACCAGATCGCGCTGCCGTTGCATCCGGAATACCGCACCATGCCGATGGTTTGGTACGTGCCGCCGCTGTCGCCGGTGGTGGATGTGCTCGCCGAGACCGGACACGATGCCGAGGACGCGTCGAATCTGTTCGGCGCCATCGACGCACTGCGCATTCCGGTCGAGTACCTGGCCGAGCTTTTCACCGCCGGTGAGATCGGGCCGGTGCGGGCGTCACTGCAGCGGCTGGCGGCCATGCGGTCGTTCATGCGCTCGGTGAATCTCGGTATGGAGCCGGATCCGTCGATCGCACCGTCGGTGCGGTTGGAGCCGGAGGAGATCGAGGCGATGTATCGACTGCTGGCCATCGCGAAGTACGAACACCGGTACGTGATTCCGCACGGCGCGACAACGCAGGCGCACGAACTGGATTCGCTGGCAACCGGATGCAGCCTGGATACCGACGGCGGACCGGGTATGACGGCGTTCGACACGATGGTGGAGAAGTTCCATCTGACCGATACCAATGGCGCCGCGCCGGAGGAGAAGTCGAATCGGATCAATTTGCTGAACTGGGATGGGCGCAACACCGACGGACTGCTGCCGACCGCGCGCAATGGCAATGCGGCCGATGGGCATGGTTCGAACGGGACCAACGGTTCGGCGAAAAACGGTGCTGCGAAAAATGGTGCGGCCACGAATGATTCGACACCGGCCAAGAATGACTCGACCAACGGTTCCGTCACGCCGACGCCGACCGGAGCGACCAAATGAATCCGCTGACACCCGGAGGCGCATGATGGCACTGCTGAAGGTGCGCCGCAGGCCCGAGCCCGTCGCTCAGCTGTCCGAGCGCGATTGCCGCCTGGTGTGGCGGATCGCCGCGCTGCTGCTCGACTATCCGAGCGAGCAGATGTTGGCGACCGTCGACCAGATCGATGATGCCGCAACGCAATTGCCGGACGTGGTAGCAGCGCCGCTGCTGGAATTCATCCACCACCTGCGCGCCACCCCGCCGATCACGCTGGCCCAGCAGTACGTCGAAACCTTCGATATGCGCCGCCGTGCCAGCATGCACCTGACGTTCTACGCCTACGGTGACACCCGCAAACGCGGTATGGCGCTGTTGCGGTTCAAGCACGCCTACCGGCACGCCGGTGTCGAACTCGGTGACGAGGAATTGCCCGACCACCTGCCGGTGCTGCTGGAATTCGCCGCGACCGTCGACCCGATCGGCGGTGAGCGTCTGCTCGGCGAACACGTTCCGGTGATCGAACTGCTGCGGCTTTCGCTGGTAGACAACGACTCCCCGTACGCCGGAGTGCTGGCGGCCGTCGTTGCCACCCTGCCTCCCCTTACCACTGCGGACCGGCGTCGCATCGCCGAACTCGCCGCCCAGGGACCGCCCGAGGAAGAGGTCGGTCTCGACCCCTTCGCCATGGACCCATCGCTGTTCGACGGATCGGAAGCCCGCCGATGACCACCGCCTTCTGGATGACGCTGCCCTACGTGGCCTTCACCTCGTTCGTGCTCGGCCACCTGTGGCGCTATCGCAATGACCAATTCGGTTGGACCACACGGTCTTCCCAGATCTACGAGAGCCGTCTACTGCGGCTGGGCAGCCCGCTGTTCCACTTCGGCATGCTCGGGGTCATCGGCGGGCACGTGCTCGGCGTGCTGATCCCCGAGTCCTGGACCGACGCCGTCGGTATCTCCGAGCACACCTACCACGTGGTCGCGGTCGCGGCGGGTTCGGTCGCCGGACTCGCGGTGATCCTCGGCGTCGGCATCCTGCTCTACCGCCGCATCACCGTCCGCGCCGTCCGCAAGGCCACCACGCGCAATGACCAGCTCATGTACGTGCTGCTGGCCGCCGCGCTGATCACCGGCCTGCTCAATACCTGGGGCAGCAATCTGCTGTGGGGCACCTACAACTATCGCGAGACCGTATCGCCGTGGTTCCGTAGCCTTTTCACGGTCCATCCCGAGCCCGAACTCATGGTCGGCACTCCGTGGACCTTCCAGTTGCACGGTCTCGTCGTGCTGACCCTCATCGCCATCTGGCCCTACACCCGGCTGGTCCACATGTTCAGCGCGCCTGTCGGCTACCTGACCCGGCCGTACATCGTGTACCGCGCAAAGGAATCCAACGCCGCGGACAAACGTCGCTACGCGCGCGCCTGGGATGCCCCCGTCACGCCCGAAAGCTGGCGCTGACCCCCGAGTTCGGGTCCTCTCACCGATGCCCCGCTCCCAGCTCGCGGTCTTCGGCGCGAATGCGGGCAACATGTGGGGCGCCCCGGGCAATCCGGCCTGGGCCGAGCACGATCCGATGCCGCATGTGGACCGGCTGCGCGGCTCGGCGCTCTACGTCTCGTCGGGCAATGGCGCTCCGGGAGTGCGCGAAACCCTCGGCGATGTCGGCATCGATGGCAATCCGGTCCGGCTGCTCGACCGCATGCTGGTCGGCGGTGTCATGGAGATCGTCATCGATGGCTGCACCGGCCCCTTCGTGGACCGGCTGGCCGAGGCAGGCATACCCGCCACAGTGAATCTCCGTCCGGCAGGTACGCATGCCTGGTCGTACTGGCAGGACGACCTCCACCAGTCCTGGCCGCTGTTCGGCGCCGCGCTGGGCGCATAGCCGACACGTGTCGGTGCCCTGGTCGACAATGCGGTATGGCCTATGACAAAGTGCTCGCCGATCGAATCCGGGAGCTGATCGACCCGACGCCCGAGGTGAGCGAAAAGAAGATGTTCGGCGGTCTCGCCTTCCTGATCAACGGCAATATGGCGGTGGCAGCGAGCCGGACGGGCGGTCTACTCGTCCGCGTCGACCCGCAGGAGAGCACCACCCTGCTCGCCCGCGAATACGTCGGCACAATGGTGATGGGCGGTCGCGAAATGAACAACTGGCTGCAGGTCGACGGCGCGGCCGTCGCCGATGACGAAGCGCTCGATGAATGGGTCGACCGCGGCGTCAGCTATGCGCGTTCGCTGCCGCCGAAGGAGAAATAGCGGTTCAGTGGACCAGACGACGGAACGTGAGTTTGTCGAATTCCCGACCGTATTCGTCCACCGCGACCACATCCATTTCGCTGGCGAAAATGCCGGGGCGGACGTCGACGCGCAGGAACGAGTAGTTGCGGAACCGCACTCGCGACCAGGAAGCCGCTTCGTCCTGTTTGCCGCCCGACGCGGTCCACACATAGCTGTTCGGGACCGTCGTGTCCGGTAATTCGTGGCCACGGAATGTTTCCTGCGAACCGGGCTGGAAGTCGTAGCGCGGTCGGCCACCACCGCCGACGGTGTAGTAGACCGTGCCGTCCGTATCCGGGTAGACGATCGAATTGTCCGCGGCGATCCTGGTCGCGGCACCGGCGCGGATCGGGTCCGTGCGTTCGTAGACGTGATTGTGGCCCTGCAGCACCAGATCCACCTGATACCGGTCGAACAATCCGGCCCACGCATCGCGCACGCCGCCGTCGCTGGCGTGGGCGTCGGTGGTCGAGTACGCGCAATGGTGGAAGAAGCACACCAGGAAGTCGATATTCGGGTCCGCGCGGTAGGCGGCGAGCGTGCGCTCCACCCAACTCGTCTGCGCCCCACCGGAATACCCGGTATTGGCCTTGATCTCATAGCTGACGTCATTGGCGTCGAGCGAGAGCACCGCGACATTGCCGTAGGTGAACGAGTATGCCGACGGGCAGCCGGCGGGGCCGTTGCCGGGGAAGTCCAGCCGCGCCAGATGTCCGCCGTAGCCGCGCCGACCGTAGGTCGCTTCCATATCGTGGTTGCCGGTGGCGAACATCCACGGTGTCTCGGCGGCACTGCGTTCGATGGCCCCGAAGTAGGCATCCCAGACGTAGGGGTTGTACTTGTCGAAACCGGATTCGAGCTTCGCGCCGTTGGCGACGAATTCGTTCGGTTTGCCCCCGCCGGACGGGTCGGCATAGGCGATATCACCGGCGAGAATATGGAAATCCGGTTTGGCGGCGGCGATTTGGCGCAGCACATTGCTCGCGTGCGGTGCGTTCGGATCGTTATCGGCCTTGTAGTACTTGTCGTCGTAGTCGCCGGACACGGTACCCTGCGGCAGCGCCGGCGTCTCGTCGGTGCCCTGATCGCCCATCATGGTGAACCGGAACGGCAGGATCGCGCTACGCGCACTCGGCATCGCGGGTGCCGCGGCACGGATATCGCCGGTAAAGCCGTCGGAGGTGCGCCAGCGATAGAAGTGCGGCACGCGTCCGGGTAGGCCGTCGACGGGGGCGTGCACGTAGAACTGTTCGGCCGCGAGGACACCGCCGTCTGCGGAGGGCACCTGGGTCAGCAGATTGCGCACCTCGGCCTCGATGGTGCCGCCGAGCGTCGGCGTCGGGCCGTGGTCCAGGAAGACCTTGGTACCGGCCGGCGGCCGGGAGAGCTGACCGGCGAACCGGAGCTGACTCGTCGCATCCGCTCCGTATCCCACACGTCGACCGCCGACCGCGAGCTGCGCGTCCTCGGCATAGGCGCGCCTACCGAACGGTGAGGTGCCGACGGCGGCGACCGCAGCGGCCGCCGCGCTACCGCGCAAGACATTGCGGCGCGAGACCGCGTGTCGGCGTAGGTAGTTCCGATGCCACTCATGCTGCTCGTCCATGGTCATATGGGCGACGTTGGCAGCGGGAATTCCGGTATCCGGAAGATCGCCGGCAGGGTTCATCGGATTCGACGGCACGGCACCGATGCTCTACGGCCCCAGCGCATCACGCAACTCGATACCGCTTCCCACGCACGAACAATTCGTGAACTCTCCGGCTCGCACTCCAGGCGCGAGGTAGACTCGAACATAAGTTCGAATCGAGAGGTCCTGGATGCGGGCGTTACGTCGAGCCGAGATTGCCGGGTTACTGGCCAGCGATATCGTGGCGCACCTGGCCACCATCGACGCGGCCGGATATCCACATGTCACGCCGATGTGGTTTCTGTGGGATCAGCAGGCATTTCGGCTGACAAGCTGGGCGGGGCGGCCGCATTTGCGGCGGATTCTGACGAATCCGCGGGTCGGGTTGGTAATCGATCGGGAGGTGGTGGGGTCGCGGGGCGGTGGACAACGGCCGAATCGGCAGGTGCGGGTGATCGGGGATGCCGAACTGACCATCGATGCGGATGGTGCGTGGACCCAGCGCATCTGGGAGAAGTACGGCAGTGGGCCGGTGCTGGGTGAGGTGGAGCGCGCGCGGGTGCTGATCACGATCACTCCGGACCGCTTCATCGCCATCGCGAGCGTCTGACTGCACGAAAATTTCTTCAGAGATTTCGCGAGATACGTCGAAGACGTGGGGGCGGCTCCGACCGAAGGGTGACAGCAGGTCATAACCAACCCAAGGAGCCCACCATGTCGGTCAACACTTTCCTCTGGTTCGACAACGACGCCGAGGAAGCCGCCACCCGCTACGCCGCGCTGATCCCCAACTCGCGCATCGTGGATGTCAATCGCCACCCCGACGGCTCGGCGTTCATCGTCTCGATCGAACTCGACGGTCACCCGTACACCCTGATGAACGGCGGCCCAGGACATCCGTTCACGGATGCCGCATCGATCCAGGTGATCGTGGATACCCAGGCCGAGGTCGATCGCCTGTGGGAGGCCCTGATCGATGGCGGTGCGCCCGGGCCGTGCGGCTGGCTCACCGACCGCTACGGCCTGTCCTGGCAGGTCGTCCCCGGCACCCTGCTCACCCTCATGGACGGCGCGAACCCCACCAAGACCGCCGCCACCGCCGCGACCTTGCAGTCCATGTCCAAGCTCGATATCAAGGTTCTGCAGGACGCGTACGACAACGCCTGAGACCCGGGCCTGATAGCCGGGCACCCACACGCAGGGTGCCCGGCTACGACAAGGGTGGCGTGCACTCTCAATAGTTGGCGAGATCCGATTCGGGCGACTAACCATGGCACGAGCACGGATTCGAGTGAGCGCGGCAAGGTTACCGCCACAGACGCGCCCGGTCCGCGCCGCCGCCCATCCACTCACGCACCCAGGACATCACGCCCTTACAGGAGACGCGTGGCACACGTACAATAAGTCGTACGACTACCGTGTGAGGTGCGAGAGATGGCCAAAGCGCTACCCATATCTACCGTGCGCCAGAACCTGTTCGGACTGGTACAGCAGGTCAACGACGACCACGATACTGTGACCGTCGTGTCCAAGAGCGGCGAGAACGCCGTACTCATAGCCGAAAGCGATTACAACTCGCTGATGGAAACGCTGTACGTTCTGCGCACCCATGGCGGCATGAAGCTACTCCAGTCCGCCGAGGATGCCCGTGCGGGACGCACAGAGGCGCACGCGCTCATCGACCCCGGCCAGGACTGAGCCTATGGCCGACCGGAAACTCACGTTCACCGCTCAAGGCTGGAAGTCCTACACGGACTGGCTGACCACCAACCGGGCCGTCCTGAAAAGCGCGAACAAAATCATCGACGCCACACTCCGCGACCCGTTCGAGGGGGTCGGCAAACCCGAGCCGCTACGCCACTACCTTGCTGGGCACTGGTCACGGCGAATTACCCAAGAGCATCGATTGATCTACTACGTGACAGACACCGAAATCGTTGTGGTACAAGTCGGTTCACACTACGAAGACTGACGGCCGAACAACAAGGCTTCGAAGCCCGCGTCATTCGACGCATCCGGAATGTCGCCGCCGACCACCGTCGTAAGGCCCGATCAGGATGCCGAGACCACCTCCGCGAAGACATCGTCGAGGTTGCTCGCGGTGAATCCGAGGCCTGCCACCTGGCTACTCGCCGAACGTAGTGATATGCCGGTCGAATGCGGCGTGGGCGACCACCATTCGACTACGGTCGGCGGGACTTGTGGGTGCGGTACTAGCGCCCGGTGGAAAGGCGGGCACGGACCAGCTCGTGGGCGGCAGCGCGGTAACGGTTGGTGATCAGGCGGACGACCGCCGGGTGAACACCGATGGGGGCAGCAACACCATCAGCTCCCGCCTCATGCAGGCGCTGTTGGAACAGACCATGTGCCAGCAGGTACGAGGCGATGAAGACGCGCCGCGCACCCGACTCACGAAGTTCGGCAACGACTTCCGGTATGCGTGGGGCTCCGGTGGCGACGTAGCCGATGCGAACCGGCACACCCAGATGTTCGGCCAGCATGCCCGCTGCGCGCCGAATGTCCTGGCGGGCACGGGCATCCGATGATCCGGCCGCCGCGAAGACCACCGCGTCACCTGGGCGCCGGCCTGCGGCACGCAGACGCATGGCCATGATGCGGGCCAATGCCGGATCCGGTCCCATCGCGGGTGTCACCGCGACCTCGGGATGACCGCTCTCGGCCACCTCCCGAGGCACATCCTGATACACGTGGTATCCGGAGGCGAGGAAGGCCGGAACCACCACGGCGGGAACGGATTCGCCTTGGGCATCGGTCAGATCACGCAGCACCTCGGACGGCGATGGACCTAGCACGTCCACGAAAGCGGTACGCACCCAGGGCTTCTCGGCCGCCTCGAGCCCGCGATGTGCACAATCCGGAGCCGCGGAGGTATCGGCGTCGCGCCCCGAAATCGCGACGCCGAACTCAGCCGCCCCGCTTGCCGCAATCCCCTCGCGCTCTCCGACCACACCGGCTGCCGTCCTGCTGAACTCATCAGCCACCGCCTCCGCGAGCGCGGCGATCATCTGCACACCCCTGGTGCTCCTGGTGCCGTGTGCGACCAGGACCAGGGCCGGAGCCGTCACCAGCTCCCCGCAGGCTGTGCGTACCTCGGCGCGCGGGCCGGGGTAGCGATTCCCGCTACCGGCGCACGGCCGTTGGGAACGCTGCGCGGAAAGTCATCGGCGCAATCCGCGGCGTCCAGCGCCAGTCGGTAGCCCCGTTTGACCACGGTCTGAATGGCTTTCGGGGTACCGAGCCCGGCGCGCAGCCGCGCGATCGCGGTCTCCACGGCATGGGTGTCGTCACCGCCGCCGGGCAGCGCCGCGAGCAGATCCTCCCGGGAAACCACCCGGCCGGGCTGTCGCGCCAGCGATCGCATCAGTGCCATCGGCGCTGGCGCGAGTTGACGCACCGAACCGTCGACCACGACGCACGCACCGCGCACGCTGATGGTGTGTCCGGCGGCCTGAATTCGATTGGCGCGCCGCGGCAATTCCTCGGCGACGTGCCGGGCCAGCGCACCGAGGCGCGCCCGTCCCGGCATCGAGGTCGCCACACCCAGCTCCTCCAGCGGAGCCGCGGTAATCGGTCCGACGCAGGCGGGCAGCACCCGTCCGCGCAGCGCGTGCAGCACACCCTCCAGCAGCCCGGTTTCCTTGGCGCGCATCAACATCGACGCCACGGCGGGCGCACTGGTGAAGGTCACGCAGTCCAGGCTGGAGGTAATGATGGCCTCGATCAGGTTGTCCATCGGACCCTGATCATCCGGCGGCACCCAGCGGTACACCGGCACCGCGACGACATCCGCACCGGCACAACGCAATACCTCGCAGAAGTCGGGTACCGGCTCCCATTCGGTGGTCGCGCCGTGCAACTGGACCGCGATCCGCACACCCTCCACACCCTCGGCGAGCAGGTGGTCGAGCACCTCGGCGGAAGACTCCGACGCGGGCGACCATTCCTCGCGCAGTTCGGCGGCGCGGATGGCGCCCTTGGCCTTCGGCCCACGCGCCAGCATCCTGGTGGACGACAGCGTCAGCCGCAGATCCTCGGCAATGCCCCAGCCTTCGGCCGCTTCCATCCAGCCGCGGAATCCGATGCCGGTGGTGGCCACCACGATCCGCGGCGGATCGGCGACGATCTCGCGGGTCACTCGCTCCAGTTCGTTGTCGTCGGCCAGCGGGATGATGCGGATAGCGGGAGCGGCGACGATACCGGCGCCCCGTCGGGTGAGCAGCGTGGCGAACTCATCGGCCCGCCTGGCGGCCGTGACGCCGACCGTGAAACCGGCCAGACAGGCGCCCGTATCGATTGTCGTCATTCTTATCCACCGTCCGCGGCAACGAGTCCGGTATCGACCGGGTCGTTGGAAACCGAAACGATGCCGTCTTCGACGCGCACCGCGTAAACCGGCAGCGTCGCCGAATCGTCGTCCAGGCAGTGCCCGTCCAACAGCGAAAAAGCCTGCTTCAGCAGCGGTGAGGCCACCACCGGAATACCGGCGCGGTCACCGACGATCCCGCGCGACATCACCGCCGCGCGGCCGATCGGATCGATATTTCCGACGGACGCGAGCGTGCCGTCGGTCATCAGGAACAGAGCGGCCTGACGGCCGCCCTTCAGCAACACCGCGACGCCGCGGCCCGGAATGAGGTAGTCGAGTCGGCACGCCTGCGTCCAACCCGAAGGGGATGGCAAGTCGGCGGAGCCGACGGGGTGGGTGAGCACAGTGGTAGCAGTGGCAATGCCGGGGGTATCCATCACGGTCATCGGTGTCATCCTCCAAACGCCTTACCCATTGGTACAGGCGTCCTGTTTCTTCGGGGTTAAGCGGCTATTGCCCGCGTGTGGCAACCGGGATTTCCGGCATGCCGAGCAACACCGGCACCTTCCGTTCCCCGGTCTCATCGAACGAAATGGTCGGATCGGCCTCTTCCGGTGCGTTGACGAAGGACACGAAACGCGACAATTTCTCCTCGTCCTCGAGCACTGCGGCCCATTCGTCGCGGTAGCCGGCGACATGCTTGGCCATGGCGGCCTCCAGATCCTCGGCGATACCGAGGCTGTCCTCGCACACGACCTGCTTCAGGTAATCGATGCCGCCCTCCAGCGCCTCCTGCCACGGCGCGGTGCGCTGCAACCGGTCGGCGGTGCGGACGTAGAACATCAGATACCGGTCGATGTACTTGATCAGCGTCTCGTCATCGAGTTCACCGGCGAGCAGCACCGCATGCTTCGGGGTCAGACCGCCGTTGCCGCCGACGTACAGGTTCCAGCCCTGCTCGGTGGCGATCACGCCGACGTCCTTACCGCGCGCCTCGGCGCATTCGCGGGCGCAACCGGAGACGGCCAGCTTCAGCTTGTGCGGCGAACGCAGGCCGCGGTAGCGCTTCTCCAGCAGCACGGCCATGCCGACCGAATCCTGCTGACCGTAGCGGCACCAGGTGGAGCCGACGCAGCTCTTCACGGTGCGTAGCGACTTGCCGTACGCGTGCCCGGATTCCATACCCACATCGACCAGGCGCTGCCAGATCTGCGGCAGCTGTTCGACGCGGGCGCCGAACAGGTCGATGCGCTGACCGCCGGTGACCTTGACGTAGAGGTCGAATTCCTTGGCGATCTGACCGATGGTGATCAGCTGATCCGGGGTGACCTCACCGCCTGGCATCCGCGGCACCACCGAGTAGGTGCCGTTCTTCTGCAGATTCGCCAGGAAGTGGTCGTTGGTGTCCTGCAGCGCGGCCTGTTCACCGTCGAGGATGTGATCGCTCGAGGTGGAGGCCAGGATGGAGGCGACCGTCGGCTTGCAGATATCGCAGCCGGTGCCCGTGCCGTGCTTGGCGATCAGGGCGGAGAAGGTGCGAATGCCGGTGACCTGGACGATCTGGAACAGCTCGGCCCGCGACTGCGAGAAGTGCTCGCAGAGCGCCTTGGACATCTCGACGCCGGACTGCTCGAGCAGTTTCTTGAGCATGGGAACGCAACCGCCGCAAGAGGTTCCGGCGGACGTGCACTTCTTGACGCTCGCGATATCGCAGGCGCCCTCTTCGATGGCCCCGCAGATCGCACCCTTGGAAACGTTGTTGCAGGAGCAGATCTGGGCATCGTCGGGCAGCGAATCGGCACCGAGTTCGGCGCCTGCGGGCGAGATCAGCGCGGCCGGTTCGGCGGGCAGCGGACGTCCGACCAGCGGACGCAGCGCCGAGTACGCGGTCGCATCGCCGACCAGGATGCCGCCGAGCAGGATCTGCGCGTCATCGGAGACGACGAGTTTCGCGTAGGTGCCCTTGGCGGCGTCGTGCAGTACGACCGATAGCGCGCCCTCGGTGGTGCCGTGCGCATCACCGAAGCTGGCGACGTCGACACCGAGCAGCTTCAGCTTGGTCGACATATCCGCGCCGGGGAATTCGCCTGCGCCACCGAGCAATCGGTCCGCGACGATCTCGGCGGTGGTGTAGCCGGGGGCTACCAGGCCGTAGCAAACACCTTCCACCGCAGCGCATTCGCCGATCGCGTAGATGTTCGGATCGGAGGTCTGCAGACCGAGGTCGGTGATGATGCCACCGCGCGGGCCGACCTCGACGCCGCTGTCGCGGGCGATCTGGTCGCGCGGGCGGACACCGGCGGAGAAGACCACCAGTCCGGCGTCGATGACCGAATCGTCGGAGAGCGTAATCCTCAGGCGCTCAGCCGCTCCCGCGTCCGCGACGGTCTCGATCGATGCGGTGCCGACGCCGGTGTGCACCCGCAGCCCGAGATCGGTGACCAGCTTCTCCAGGATGGCGCCACCACCCTCGTCGACCTGGGCGGGCATCAGCCGCGCGTTGAACTCCACGACATGCGGCGTCATGCCGAGCAGGCGCAGCGCGTTGGCCGCTTCCAGACCGAGCAGGCCACCACCGACGACCACACCGGCCGCACCTGGTCCAGCCTCGGCGGCGACCGCGCGGATGCCGTCGAGGTCATCGATGGTGCGGTAGACGAAGCACTCCGGCAGGTCGTGCCCCGGCACCGGCGGCACGAACGGGTACGAACCCGTCGCCAGCACCAGGGCGTCGTAGGCGACGGTGTCGCCCGCCGAGGTGGTGACCTTGCGTGCCTCGCGGTCGATGGACTGCGCGGTCTGGCCCAGGCGCAGCTCGACCAGCTCGTCACCGGCGTATTCGTTACCGGGCAGCGCCAGCGCGGCGGGATCCCAGGTACCGACGTACGACGAGAGTCCGACGCGGTCGTAGGCGGGCAGCTGCTCCTCGCTGAGGATGACGATCTGCCACTTGCCTGCCTCGTCCCGGGAACGCAGCGCCTCCACGAACCGGTGCCCGACCATGCCGTGGCCGGCGACCACGACGGTCTTGCGCGGGGTGGGGTCGACTGTCGAGTTCATGACTGTCCTCCGTTGATGATTCGGCGTCAGGCTCGGGCCGACGTGCTGGTGGACTGGGACGGGTTGCCTGCCTCGGCTTCGAGGACGAGCGCCTCGGCCTCCGCGACGACCTCGGAGTCGACGGCACCGCGCGGGCGGCGCAGGAACACCAGATAGGTCACCGCGGCGCAGACCACGTAGAAGGCCATGAAGACCCAGAACGCGGTAGTCGCCGATTTGGTCGAGGCATAGGAGGAGCGCAGGACGAGGTTGATCGCGACACCGCCGAGCGCACCGATCGCGCCGACGAAACCGATGAGAGCACCGGAGGTGTTCTGTGACCAGGCGGCCCGGGCGGCCGGACTCGCGTCCAGGCTCTTGGATTTGGCGTCGAAGACCGACGGGATGATCTTGGTGACCGCGCCGTTGCCGATACCGGACACCACGAACAGCGCGATGAATCCGGCCACCAGCGCCGCCATCGCGGCACCGCGCGGCGCACCGCCGCTGCGGTCGCCCGCGGTGCTCGCCACGCCGACCAGTACGGCGGCGGCGGTCATCACGGCGAAGGTGTAGAGGGTGACCCGGCTGCCGCCGATCCGGTCGGCCCACTTGCCGCCGTACGGCCTGGCCAGCGAACCGAGCAGCGGACCGATGAAGGCGATCTGCGCGGCATGCAGTGTGGCCTGCGCGACAGTGTCACCACCGGCCTTGAAGCTGATCTGCAGCACCTGTCCGAAGGCGAAGCTGTAGCCGATGAACGAACCGAAGGTACCGATGTAGAGGAAGGCGATCGCCCAGGACTGCGGCACCTTGAGTGCCGTGATCATGTAGGTGAGATCGGCCTTCTGGTTCTTCAGGTTGTCCATGAACAGCGCGGCGCCGACACCGGCCAGCGCGACGAGCACGAGGTAGATCGCGCAGATCAGCGAGGCGTAGCCGTTGCCGAGGGTGGCGATGACCAGCAGGCCGACCAGCTGGATGACCGGCACGCCGATATTTCCGCCGCCCGCGTTCAGCCCGAGCGCCCAACCCTTGAGCCGCTGCGGGTAGAAGGCATTGATATTGGTCATCGAGGAGGCGAAGTTGCCGCCACCGAATCCGGCGAATGCCGCCACCACCAGGAAGGTGGTGTACGAGGTGCCCGGCTGATTGATGAAGTACAGCGTGAGCAGCGTCGGAATCAGCAGCAACGAGGCACTGAAGATGGTCCAGTTGCGACCGCCGAAGCGCGCCGTGGCCACGGTGTACGGAATGCGCAGAAACGCACCGACCAGCGTCGGCATGGCGACCAGGAAGAACTTGCCCGCCGGATCGATGCCGAACTTGTCGGTGGGCATGAACAACACCATGACCGACCAGATGGACCACACCGAGAACCCGACGTGCTCGGCGAAGACCGACCAGATCAGATTCCGCTTGGCGATGTCTTTGCCACCGGCCTCCCAGGCCGCGGCATCCTCGGCATCCCAATGCTCGATGTTGTGGTTACGCGTCAGCGTGCTCAACAGGGGCCTCCCAAAATCGGTTAGCCCCAACGGTAGGAAACGGGTATTGCCGAAATGCTGCCCCAAATGACCGTCAAATCAACGGTTGCTCACGATTACCGGGAAAGCCGGGTGAGCTTCAACGAAATGTTTCGGGCATGTGACACACCGGTTTCCACACGTCACAAACAGCCGATCTTCGAATTGGCGGCCCGTGAGGCGTGACGCGCATATCATGCGCGCGGTCACACGACCTCGCAACTCGAAAGCGGGATCAATTCCAGGTGTCTTCGAGCATGCGCGGTTTGCAGGCCTGCCAGGCTCCGGTGAGCAGCACCAGCACCGCGACGACGAGCATCGCGAACGGTGCGCCCCAGCCATCGGTCGCGCTGTGCAGCATGCCGAACAGCACCGGACCGACGCAGGCCACCGCATATCCCACGCCCTGGGTGAAGCCCGACAGCGCGGCCGAACCCTGCGGGGTCCTGGTGCGCATATTGATCAGCGTCAGCGCCATCGGGAAGGTGCTCGGGCCGAGGCCCAACAGCACGACCCACAGCAACGGCACAGTCATCGGCGCGATCAGCAGTCCGGCGAATGCGGTGAAAAAGAAGGCGGCACAACCCACTACGAACGGGAACGGATTGCGGAACCGCGCGACCACTGTCGGCGCGGTGAACGCCGACACCAGACCGACCAGCGCGAACACCCCGACCATGGTTCCGCCGAATCCGGCACTCGCGCCCGCCTCGGCGAGGATCTTGGGCAGCCAGGCGAACATGGCGTAGGTGGTCAGCGAGGTCATGCCGAACATGCCCGCCATGCCCCAGGCCACCGGCGAACGCCATACCTTGCCCTTGGGCTGCTGGGTTCGCGACGGCAGCGCGGTGCTGTCGACCCGATCGTGGCCGCGGCGATCACGCAGCACACCGAGCCACGGCAGCGCGGCCGCGAACCCGAGAATCGCCCACAGCCCCAACGAGATCCGCCAGCCGTGCGCGTCGGCAACCGGCACCGCGATCAGCGCGGGCACCACGGTGCCGAGCTGGACCATGGTGATGTACAGCGAGCTGACCACCGTGAGCCGGTCCGAGAAATACCGCTTGACCAGCGGCGGAATCACCACATTGCCGATGCCCATGCCGCCGAGGGCCAGCGCGGAGAAGATCAGCAGTTCGGCCGTGCCGCCGGCCACCGCCCGGATCAGCATGCCGAGTCCGGCCATCAGCATCGCGACGAGCGCGGTGCGCTCCAGCCCGATCCGGCGCACGAAAAGCGGGGTCAGCAGACCGGAAACCGCGAACATCAGGGTCGGGATCATGCCGAAGACACCGACGACGGCCGTCGTGTAACCGACGTCGGCGCCGATGCGCTCGGCCAGCGGCGAGAATGCGGTGACGGCGACCCGGAGGGTGAGCGCGGACGTCACAATGGCGGCGAGGACGAGCAGTCGGCCTTCCGTCAGTGCACGTTTGCGCCGCTCGACCCGGACGGATTCCGGGCGAGTCACAGTTTCCGGGAAAGTTACGGTCACCGCGAAATCATAGGATGACCCGATGATAGGAGGCAAGAAGTTGTGACGGGCGGTACTCTGATGCCGTGCAACCCGTCCGGCGGACCAGCCTCATTGCCCAGGTAACCGAGCAGCTGCGTGCCGAAATTCGTTCCGGCCGTTGGGCTATCAGCTCCCGAATCCCCACCGAACCCGAACTCACCGAACTCACCGGGACCGGGAGAAATACGGTACGCGAGGCAGTGCAGGCTCTCGTCCACTCCGGGATGCTGGAGCGTCGCCAAGGCTCGGGCACCTATGTCATAGCGGCCTCGGAGGTCGGCGGCACTCTCGCGAAGTACTTCGCCGACGCGGAGGAACGCGATGTGCTGGAGCTGCGCATGTCCCTGGACACCAATGCCGCGGCTTTGGCCGCACGCCGGCGCGACGAGACCGATATCGCCAATCTGCGGCGGCTGCTCGAGGAACGCAGTCAGCAGCACTGGGATGAACAGAATCTCGCGGCCATCGAGGCCGACGTGGAACTGCACCGCGCGATCGTCGTCGCCAGCCACAACGCGGTATATCTGGAGTTCTACGATTCGCTGCTGCCGATTATCGAACAGGTGATCCGGGCGCGGACCGCGAAATCCGACGACGCCTACGACGCGGAGCACAATGAATTGGTGCAGGCCGTTATCGATGGCGATCCGGAACGCGCCGCCCAGGCCGCGCGGTGTTTCCTCGCCTCGCTGATCGCCGAATACCCGGACCGCTAGACTTCTGGTCAACCGACCGAAAACTCGTGCACCCAACAGGTAACCAATCGGTCACCGACCGACTCGTCACCATGTGAGTCGGATTTGCCCGGAACGTCACTTCAGGCCATTCACACGCAACAACCGGCTTTTACCTTTGTCTCGACCGCAGCTCGGCGAACCCACCGAGCCAGATCGAGAGGAAGCCGATGACTGCCGCAGTAGCTGCCACCGGCCAGCAGTCGGACACCCCAGTATTCACGCACCAGAAAAAGGGGCGCTGGCTGGATCACTGGGAGCCGGACAACACCGAATTCTGGGAATCGGGCGGCAAACTCACCGCCCGCAAGAACCTGATCTTCTCCGTCTTCGCCGAGAATCTCGGCTTCAGCGTCTGGGTCATCTGGGGCACCGTGGTGACCAGCATGGGCCTGGCTGGCTTCGACTTCCTTGCCGGACTCGGCAAGGGCAACCCGACCGCGGTGAGCAACGCCCTGCTGCTGACCTCGACCCCGACGCTTGTCGGTGCGGCACTGCGCATTCCGTATACCTTCGCCATTCCGAAATTCGGCGGACGCGCGTTCACCGCATTCAGTGCGGCGATGCTGCTCATTCCGACGCTGGGCCTGGCCTACTTCGTGAACCAGCCCGGCACACCCATGTGGGTGTTCATGGTGCTTGCCGCACTGGCCGGCTTCGGCGGCGGCAACTTCTCGTCCTCGATGGCCAATATCTCGTTCTTCTTCCCGGAAGGGAAAAAGGGTGCGGCCCTTGGCATCAACGCCGCGGGCGGCAACCTCGGTGTGGCACAGACCCAGTTGGTGCTGCCGCTGCTGATCACCCTCGGCACGCACATCATGGCCAAAGACGCGGCGGGCTACCGCTTCGGCATCACGCTGTCGGTGCTGGTCTGGGTGCCGTTCATCCTGGTCGCCATGTTCGGCGCGCTGCGGTACATGGACGCCATCAGCACCGCCAAGGCCGACGGCAAGTCCTACAAACTGGCGCTGACCAATAAGCACACCTGGGTGATGTCGTTCCTCTACATCGGCACCTTCGGTTCGTTCATCGGCTTCTCCTTCGCCTTCCCGACCCTGATCAAGGCCAACTTCCCGGATCTGGCCAAGATCGGCTGGATCACCACCCTCGGTAATCTCGCCTTCCTCGGCGCGCTGGTCGGCTCGTTCAGCCGCCCGTTCGGCGGCTGGATCTCCGATAAGATCGGCGGCGCCAAGATGACCATCTATGTCTTCGGCGGTATGGCGGTCGCCTGTGTGCTGATCATGGCCGGATTGCAGGCCAAGAGCTTCCCGCTCTACCTGGTCGCCTTCCTGCTGCTGTTCGTGCTGACCGGAATCGGCAACGGTTCGACCTACCGGATGATCCCGTCCATCTTCAGCGCCGAGGCCAAGAAGTACGCATCCGAACACGGACTCGACCTCACCGACGCCGCCGCCTCGGCCAAGCGTCAGGCCGGTGCCGCGATCGGTGTCATCGGCGCGATCGGCGCCTCCGGCGGCTATCTGCTCCAGCAGGCACTTCGCCTGTCCAACATCAACTTTCACAGCATGAACCCGGCCTTCTGGGCCTACGCCGGCGCCTTCCTGGTCATGGCAGCGGTCACCTGGTTCTTCTACCTGCGCTCCTCGTTCGCCGTGGCCCGCGTCCCCTCACTGGCCTACGCCAACGTATAACCACATCCCCCGCTAGACCCGAATGCCGCGCTGGACGAGGTCCCCAGCGCGGCATTCGGCCGTCCGTCCATAGCACCACCCGCGACTGAGCAGGGATCGCATTCGGCGGTCTCGGTCCGTCGGCTGCGCCAGCACTTTACGCTGGAAAGCAGCCTCACACGGGAGGGTGGGCATTGGATAATTCCGAGGGGGCGGGGGAACCGGTGTTCCGAACCGCACGACTGGCGGATCTCGACGATATCGCCGCGCTGGAGCGAGAACATTTCGGCGACCTGTGCTACCCGTATGCGACGCTGCGGCAACTGTTCGACCTGCACGGACCCGACTGGGTGGTGGCCGAAATCGGTGGCAGAGTGCGCGGCTACGCACTCGTCGGCGTCGGCACCCGGCGCCGCGGCTGGGTGATGGGTCTCGCGGTCGCACCCAGCTACCGCAATCGCGGCATCGGCCGCGCGCTGCTGGACCGGGCGGTGACGAGTTGCCGCACCGCACAGGCGGATTCGGTATACCTCACGGTTCGACCGACCGATCAGCGCACGGCGAAGCTGTACAAGAACGCGGGATTCCGTTGGGCCGGATACGAACAGCGCTATTTCGGCGCGGACGAACCGCGAGATGTGCTGGTACACCGCATCGATCACTGGCCTACCACCTCGCAGTTCCCCGGACCGAACGACAAGCGATGGTTCAAGGGCGGTCGCACGCCGGATTGATAGTCGAATCGCGTTGGTATGGTGGGTATCACGTCGAACGTGACGGCTGCACTCGGGGGAACACACGATGACCGAATACGCGGGCCTATCCCAACTGTCACCTGTGGTCAATTCGATGACCACGCTGATAGATCGCCATGCCGACCGATACGCGGGCGAGATCACCGAATACCTCCAACAGGCCGAGGGCGGGTCCGAACAGCCGCTGCTCGACTCCTTGAACACCCATGTCGAGACATTGGAGCTGGACTACGACCCGGTGAAGATCTCCCAGCCCGGCGACAGCCTGGTCTTCTCCCATATCTACACCGCGGCACAGGAACCCGTCACGGACGCCGACGGCCGATTGCGCGCATTGACGGCTCTGCTTGCCGCAGAGGTCGAATTCCGCGGACCACGCCGGCTGAGCCGCACCCAGAACATCCGGATCGCCGAAATCTATGAGCAGCTCGGCCGCGCGCTGATCGCGGCCGAGCTGCCCCAACATGCCGTACTGGCTTTCAAACGCGCGGTGGGACTGCACCGCGTGGAGGAGGACTTCGAGGCACAGGACCGCTGCGGACACGCCTTGGCGCAGGCCCGCTGCCGCGCCGTCTATCCGGTCTGGAAGCGGATCCCGCACTGGACCCTGGAAGTGCTGTGCGGCTACGGTTTTCGGCCGTTCCGGCTGCTCTGCTGGATCGCCGCCGTACTGCTCATCGGCACCGTCGTGCTGTGGGCCACCGACGGCCAGCCCATCCCGACCGCGCTGCACATGTGCCTGATCAACTATCTGAATCCACTCGGCCTCGGCGATCTCGACGACATCAGGGGCTCCGGACGGACACTGCTGATCATCGAGGCCTACGCCGGACTCGTGCTCAATTCGCTGTTCTTCGCACTGCTGGTCCGGCGATGGTTCCGGATCTGATCACCGGCTAATCCGCGCTGTAGTCCTCGGTGCCGATCCTGGTGTGCCGCACCGCATCCAGTGTCGCCACCAGCACCCGATTGTGCAGCTGATCGATCAATGCCCGCCGTCCCGCGGTGAAATCCGGATCGGTGTTCAGCTGCGTCCACAGCCCACGCAGCGCGGATGGCGTATGCGCGCCGGGCACCCACAGATGTGCCAGGTGATGCAATACCGGTGCCAGCACCGCCACCGACTCCGCACTGCCCGACGGGTACAGATCGGAGTGCTCCAGCGCCGCGGCGGTGACCGACAGCAGCCAATCGTGCACCGCGAGATCCTCACAGAACCGCTGCACATCGGCCAGTTCCGCCTCGGTGCGCACGGTGATCAACGCGGTGCGGACCGTATCGTTCTGCAACCGGAACCACACCACCGGCTGCGCCGGATCACCGATCCGCGCCGCCCAGCGCAGCCTGGTCGTTCCGGATTGCACCGGCGTGTTCTGATCGAGGCGGTGATCCATCCGAATGCGGCCGAGCAGCCGATTGGCGATCGACGCGAGATCGAGGGTGCCCACCGGCGGCGGGCCCGCGGCCAGGAAGCCCTCGGCCAGCCGGGCGCCGGTTTCGGCGGTGACCTTGGTGATCACCTCGGACACCCCGACCTGGCTCAGATAGTGCGACCACGTCCGGCGCTGATCGCCTGCGGCGCGCACGACTCTGATCTGTGCCGAACTCTTCAGCACCCGTCCGCCGACCACGACCGCATGCGATGCCACCGTGCCGATCGCCCGCACATCGGGATGCGAAGGGGCGGCCAACCGACAATCGACGCCCTCGGCGGTGGTCGGCGAAACCGCGAGCGACATCGGCCGCTCCCGCCACAGCATCGGACGGCCCGGCACCAGCTCGAGCAGTTGCTCGAGATCACCGCGCGGCAGCGGCGTCGCCGCGGGTAGCAGGCAGGTGTCCACTTCACCGAACACGATCAGAGGGCCTGCGGGTGTCCTGGTCTGTGCCGCACCCGCACGCACCAGCAGGCGCACGGCACGGCCACGACGCAGCTGCCTGAGATGCGGCGCCGAGCGGGCCGTGCGCATCCGGCGCGCCGCCGAATCGTTCGGTTCGTTCACGTCAGGATCCGTCCAGCAGGAAATGGGTGAGGCGTTCGGTCACCTTGCGCGATACGTAGATACCCTCCTCGTCGCCCCTGGCGACGATCTGATCCACCACTTCGTCGTCGAGTTGTATGTGATCGAGTATTACCCGCACCGCGTGCTCGATACCCAGATATCGCTGCGGCAGCAGCGAAAGTGACCGATATGCGGCAAAAGGTTTGGCCCGCGGATTCAGCTGAACCACCGCGGGCATCTCCCACCAACTGCTCGGCCACGGCATACCCGCCTCCCGCGGCTGTGGCTCGACCACCGGCATACCGTCGAAACGCAGCATGCCCAGTCGCAGCAACTGCCAGATGGAGGCCAGATACGGGCAGGACCATTTGGTGAAGACTTCCTTGCGCCCGTTCACCTTTCGGGTCTGTTTGCTCCACATTTCGACATCGAGGAAAATCGAATGCTCGCGCCGACCGAACTCCTCGGCCGGTTCGTACGGCTCGTCGTGCATGGCCTGCTCCGAGGGATCATCGGAGGCGCGTCGGCCATTGCACAGCCAGCCGGATTCCGCGGTGGGCGGTCTGCGTCCGTTCGCGCCCTCGGGCGGTTCGGCCACGATGCGGGCGCGCACCAACTCGGCCAGCTCGATACGCGGCGCGCTCGCCGCGCCGTATTCGGCGGCCGGAACCTCCCAGCAGCCCGCCTCGCGCGCCAAATAGTCGATGCTCAGACCACATTCGTCGGCATTGCGCAGCAATTTGTCCAGGATTTCGCCGGGATTGGTGTCGGACCGGAAATAGTCGTCGACCAGAAAGCAGGTGCTCACCCTGGCACGCGGACCGAATTCGATTTTCGCGGCCTCGGTGAATGCCGTGACCAGCGGCACGATCCGACGAAACTGCGTGCGAATCTTCTCCTCGCCATTGGCCAGATCGTGCATATAGAAATGTCCGACCTCGATCGAAACATGGGACAGCGGCACCTTGGCGACGCGCGGGTGCTCGGCGGCCTCGCTGTAGCCTGCGGCATGCTCCATGTGCTCGAAATCCCTTTCCTCCGATGGGTGTTCTAGAGTTCGGTCGATTCAGATCCGGCGCCAGGTCGCGGGATCGAGCACGCGATCGGCGAGCGTGTCGAAGGCCTCGACGGTTGCCTTGTTGGCAATTTCCTTCTGCACGTCGATGTCCAGAATCAGCTGTTCGCGCCATTGCAATACCGGCTCGACCGGAGTCTCGCCGAGCATCGCGCTCGCACCGACCTTGTTCGTCGATGCCAGCCGTTTCAACATGGAGTCCTGCTGGTGCAACCAAGCCGCCTGCGGACCAGGAGATTCGGTCGCATCGTTCAATTGCGGCACCGCGGTGCGCACGTACCTGATGTTGTCCAGCAGCACCTCGGGATCGTGGCCCGCGCCCGCACCGCAATCGAGGATCCCGTACTGTCCGCGCACCAGACCGTGTGCGGCGATGATGTGCTGACGGGTCCAGCGATGAAATACCAACCAGCGCACCGTTCGCGCGGCCAGCTGCGGCAAAGCCGTTGCCTTGAGCGCGATTTCCATCGCCACCGAGCGTCCCGCGCTGAGATCGACAATGCACACGTCGAAGTCCTGATCGAGTTCGAGCAGCAACTGGGCGCAGTTGTCGAGGGTGCGGTCATCGATCTTGGTGAACTCCGCGCCACCGGCATCGCCGGGCAACAGGAACAGCTTGCCGGTGCGCGTGCGCATCTTGCGTAATTCGCGACGATCGGTAGTGTCCCGCACGTCGATTCGAGTGGCGACACCGCGACCGAGCAAATAGGAATGCAGGCCGTCGCCACCGGTGATGCCGCGCTCCACACCGCTGATCTCGAAGAGCGCACCCGCGGTAGGGGAACCGAAATCGAAATCCAGATAGGCGACCCGCTTACCTCGCACACACATCCGATAGGCGAGATTGCAGCTGGTCACCGAGCGGCCGGTGCCGCCCTTGTCGGAGGTTGCGAACACGATCATGCGCTAGGGGTTCCTTGTCGCATCGCGGCGGGCGGCGGCCAGTCGGTCGAGTTCACGCAGCGCGTCGAGAGCGTGCACGAAAGTGGTCGCGGAATCCTCGCGCACCAATCGCCTGGCCTGATCGATATGGTCCTCCACGCGATCGAGCGCGGCCCGGTTGCCCGAGGTGTCATCGATGCTCACACCGAGCATCTCCTGATCGAACCGATGCTCGGCGGTATTCAGCATGACCCGCGCGACGTCCTGCAGATCCGGCCAGTTCGGCGGCGGTTCACGGTAGGTGCGGTCCGCGGCCACCAGACATTCGACGACGCGTTCGGTCATGTACCAGGACGGCCTGGTGACCTCGGCATCGCCGTTCTCCCCGAACGCGCCCGCCGGATCGTCCCACAGTCCGGGCGCACCGGCCCGAAGCATGCGCCGATCCAGATGCTCCATCACCGATTTGGCCAATTCCATCAGCTTGTCGCGGGCCGCGACATTGTTGGACAGCCTGGCCGCCTGCAACATCCGCTTGAGCAGCACCGCTGAGAAGTCCGAAACCTCCCACTGCAGCGTCGGTCCCTCCTCGACGCCCTCACTGCCGCGCAGGGTCAGTCGCACGCCAGGAGTGTGCAGCGCGACCGCGGGGTCATCGCGCATGGTCCGGCGAATGATCCGGCCCCGGCCGGCCAATTCGTCGAAAATGGCCACGGCCCTTGTCAAGTCGTCATCGGAGGCGGTGCGCGCGACCAGATCCTGGATCAATACCGCGGATACGATGAGACTGAAGTAGTCCGACTGCTCGCCGTCGGAGGTGCGCCACGGAATATCCTCCAGCGGCCAACCGCCCGAGCCGAACCGCGCGACCGTCGACCAGTAGCGCTGGGTCAATTCCCAGCGGGTACGCAGGGCCTGTGCCAGCCGGTGCTGTTTCTCGTCGAGCAGACCGAGCTCGCCGGTGCGCGGGGAGACCAGGTCGTTGATGCCGTCCAGCGCGACGACCGTGAAATAGAGATACGGGCGCGGATCGGCGACGCCCTTCTCACTCGCGATCTGCGCCTCGACGAAGTCGACCTCGGTGGCATCGCGCGCCACACCCCAGCTCCACCCGCATTCGAACAGCAGATTCTCGTCCTCGAGCTCCTTGACCGATTCCTCCTGGCCCAGGGTGACGTCACTGCGCAACCGCGCCCGTACCCGCTCCAGACTGCGCCGGACACCGTCGACCATGGCCTGCTCAGGCTCGCCGGTCTGGTTCAGCATCCCCAGAATTGCCTGTCCCTCAGGGGATTTCGGCTTGACGGTATTGACGACGAAACTGCGGACCAGTCCGGTCATCGCCGCGGTGAGGCGCGTACTGAGCTGCCCGGAGAGGATATCGATCCGCTGTGTCAGTTCCCCTGGTCGCGCCCAACCGCGGAAGGCGCGCAGAAAGCGCAGGCCCGCCATACAGACGGTCAGCGACATGGAGTACGAGTCGACGACCTCGATACCACGCTGCGCCGAATTGGGTTCGCGCTCATCGGCGGAGCGCAGATAGCTGCCCGCGGAGAAGTTCGGCTGCCCGCCGTCCCGGGTGTTCTGCTCGATGTAGCGCTCGAGCAGCCAGACCACGAAGCTGCCGATCTGCTTCGGACCGCCGAGCGGTTCGAGGACCGAACTGACGTCGTCCTCCATGCGATCCGGATTGTCCAGTGCGAAGATATCGATCTCGGTGGCCGGATACAGCAGGCAGAGCAACTGTTCGGAATCGCTGATAGAGTTGGCGTCCATCCGACCGCCCCAGCGCCAGTCCCTGCCATCCCAGCACGCGGCGAGCATGGCGCGCCACACATCCAGAATCTGTTGCCTCGGTTGGATTCTCACCTGCTGCCGTCCTCACCCCAAGTCGCAGGCGCGCCGCTCCTCACCGCGTCCACGAACGTCAAATTAGCACGGGCACAACGCTGACGCTGCTCCACGAGGGTCCGATCCGGTTCCATTCCGGCATTATCTGAACCGGTCGCGGGGCCGTTCGAGCACGGGCAACCACACAGCATCCGGTGGCCCGAAAAGCGGGTAAACGACGCCGCCTGATGGCGGTTGTCCGAGCATAGAGCAACCGATGCAGCGCACGGCGCAAATCGGGTAACCGGGAGATCGCGCGGCCGGGACGAAACTCAGAGCATCAGGCGAACCATGTCGGCGGTCCGCGCCAATCCGGGAAACGCCTCGGGGGTCGAGCGGGGGTGCAGCGCATGTACAGCAAGCCGAAACATGACCGCTCGCAACAACATCTGCGGCCACTCGGGTAGATCGGACCAGCGGTCGAGCAGGCCGTCGTCGGCGCCGCCCCAGGCGAGTGCGTCGACGACGATGACGCCGGCGGCCCATGGCGCCGGACGCCAGTACGGGGTGATATCGGTCAGGCCGGGGGTGAAGACGCCGGCGAAAAGTACCGTGCCGAACAGGTCTCCGTGCACCAGTTGCGCGGGTGTTCGGACCGGTTTGCGGAGTGTGGCGAGTTGGCCGATCAGTTCCATGCTGCGTTGACCGTCGGGGGATGTTGCCGGGGTGATGCCACCGGCGCGCAGACTTCGCAGCGGGACCGCCTCCCAGGCGGCGCGGTCGGCGGCGACGAATACGTCGACATCGACCCAGGGGGCGACCGGCGGCTGGACCAGGAACCGAGGTCGTTCGAGTTCCGCCGTGGCCTTGTGTAGTCGCAGTGATACCGAGACGACCTCGTCGTAACGTGGCTCGGGCACACCCTCCAGGTAGGTATCCGCGCGCCAACCGGACACCACGTAGCGGCCGTCGGTGGCACGCACGGGGCGGGCCAGGCGCAGGCCGTCCACCTTCAGGGTTTCGCGGACCTTCGCCGACCACGCCGCCCTGGCATGATCGGCGATCGGGCTGAGCACCACATCACCGAGCCGCCAGCCACCGTCCCAGTCTCCCAGCGAAACCGGGGTCACTTCGCGCAGACCGAACGTGGCGCGCACGTGCTCGGGGGGTTCCACAGAAGTCACGGCCGTACGGTACCTGTGTTGAATTTGGCACGCCCGCGGCGCGCCGTGTGCTCTATTGTTGGCCGCGCCTTCGGCGCGGCGTGTTCGCGGCTCTGTTTTTGGCCGCGTGGCCGCGGCGTGTTCGCGGCCCCCGGGTGTCTCGCGTCCGAGCGGCCGAGACTCGCGACTTCGTCGCATGCGCTTCGGCCGCTCGGACGCGAGACGGGCCGCGAACGGTCGCTCGTAGGACTCGCTCTGTGGTGGTCACCGATGGTGGAGCGTTCGGCACCGATGCGTATGCGCTGGACGGTCGAGGCCCGGACCTTCGGCGCATGTGCTTTGACGGCTCGGACGCGAGATGGGCTGTAAACGGTCGCTCGTAGGGCTCGCTCCGTGGTGGTCACCAAGAGCGGATCGTTCGGCACTGATGCGTACGCGCGCCGGACGGTCGAGGCCCGGACCTCTAGCGCATGCGCTTCGGCCACTCGGACGCGAGACGGGCCGCGAACGGTCGCTGGTAAAACTCGCTCCGAGATGATCACCCACGGCGGCTCGCTCGGCACCTAACACACTCACATCCGATGGACGAATCCCATACCTACGGCACGCACTTCGACGACTCGGACGCGAGACGGGCCGCGAACGTCGCTCGTAGAACTCGCTCCGAGATGATCACCCACGGCCGCTCGCTCAGCACCTAACACACTCACATCCGATGGACGAATCCCATACCTACGGCACGCACTTCGACGACTCGGACGCGAGACGGGCCGCGAACGGTCGCTCGTCGGACAGCTGGCTCCGTGGTGGTTACGCCGCGAAGCAACCTCTCGACGCGAGTGCGCGATCTAGTAAACCGGCAGTGACTTGTCGACCTGATTCGCCCAGGCGACGATGCCGCCCTGCACGTGCGAGGCGTCGGCGAAACCGGCGTTCTTCAGGACCGCGAGCACCTCCGCCGAGCGGATGCCGGTCTTGCAGTGCAAGACGATCGGCCGGTTCTGCGGCAGATCCGACAGCGCCTCACCGGAAAGGAATCGATCCTTCGGGATGAGCTTGGCGCCCTCGATGTGCACGATGTCCCATTCGACGGGCTCGCGTACGTCGATGAGCTCGATTTCCTTGCCCGCGTCCAGCAGCTCCTTGAGCTCGCGCGCGGTAATCGTCGAACCCGCGGCCGCGGCCTGGCCCTCCTCGGACACCACACCGCAGAACGCCTCGTAGTCGATCAGTTCGGTGATCGGCTGACGCTCCGGATCGCGGCGCAGCTTGATGGTCCGGTAGTTCATATCCAGTGCGTCGTAGACCATGAGACGGCCGAGCAGCGGTTCGCCGATGCCGGTGATCAGCTTGATCGCCTCGGTCACCATGATCGAACCGATGGAGGCGCACAGCACGCCGAGGACACCGCCCTCGGCACAGGAGGGCACCATGCCGGGCGGCGGGGCCTCCGGGTAGAGATCGCGGTAGTTGATGCCGCGGCCGTCCGGTGCGTCCTCCCAGAAGACCGACGCCTGGCCCTCGAAGCGGTAGATGGAGCCCCAGACATAAGGCTTGCCCGCCAGCACCGCGGCGTCGTTGACCAGGTAGCGGGTGGCGAAGTTGTCGGTGCCGTCGACGATCAGGTCGTACTCGGCGAACAGCTCGACGGCGTTCTCCGGCTCCAAGCGGATCTTGTGCAGCCGGACCTCGATGCCGGAGTTGATCTCGAGGATGGAATCGCGCGCACTGTCGGCCTTCGGGCGGCCGATGTCGGATTCGCCGTGGATGATCTGGCGCTGCAGATTGGACGCGTCGACCTCGTCGAATTCGACGATGCCGAGCGTGCCGACACCGGCGGCCGCCAGATACAGCAGCGCGGGAGAGCCGAGCCCGCCGGCGCCGATTACCAGCACCTTGGCGTTCTTCAGCCGTTTCTGCCCGTCCACACCCACGTCCGGGATGATCAGATGACGGCTGTAGCGGGCGATCTCGTCCTTGGTCAGCTCCGCGGCCGGTTCGACCAGCGGCGGCAGGGACTTCGGTGATGACACGTCCAGGGCTCCTCGAATCAATTGGCCGATCGCACTGTGGTGGCTCAGCGCCTTATTACTCAACACCGACAACCGGGCCGTTCTTCCCGACCATGCTCTCGCACCACCAACCCGAACCCCTGAGTGGGTATACCCCAGGCGCCGACCTGCCCACTCACTCGACAACGACGGTCTTACGAGCGACTGTTCGCGGCCCGTCTCGCGTCCGAGCCGTCGAAGCGCATGCGCTGGAGATCCGGGCCTCGACCGTCCGGCGCATACCCATCAGTGCCGAACGATCCGCCATCGGTGACCACCACGGAGCGAGTCCTACGAGCGACCTGTTCGCGGCCCGTCTCGCGTCCGAGTGGCCGAAGCGCATGCGACGAAGTCGCGAGTCTCGGCCGCTCGGACGCGAGACACCAGGGGGCCGCGAACCCGCCGCGGCCACGCGGCCAAAATTCAACCGCGGGGATAGGGCCAGGGATTGAAGCGGCAGCGTTTGCCGTCCATCGGGACCACACCGTCGGGATCGAGGGCGGCGATGTCGTTGTTCTTGGTGCCGAAGGTCTGCTGCATCATCACCGGCGCGAGCCCGCCGTCGGCCTCGCACGGCTGATGCTGGTGGTAGCCGATGGCATGGCCGACCTCGTGGTTGACCTGGTACTGCCGATAGGAACCGATATCGCCCTCGAAGGCCAGAGCACCGCGCACCCAGCGCACCTCCGAAAGGACCACTCGCCGCAGATCGGCGTTGAAGCAGGAGGAGTCGATCGGAATGTCGAAACCGCATGCCTTGCGCGAGGATTCGCGGGAAGCGAGCGAAATGCGGAAGTCGGGTTCGCCGTGATCGATGCGCCGGAAGGCGAATTTGGTGTCGTGCGCCCAACTCTTGGGGTTGCCAAGGGTGCTGTCGACCAGCTTGGCCACGGATTCGTCGCCGCCGAATCCGGAAGTGTCCACGCCGTCCTCGATTTCGACGGTGTACTTGAACTGGAACTCCGATCCGGTGCCAACCTGCGCGGTGGTCCCCGGCACCAGACGCCATGTGCCCGTACCGGTTTCGGTGAAAGGTCCGCCGTCGGGCAGCGCGCCGGTCGGCAGATTCGTCGGGAAGTGGCCGTCGCCGGGCGGCGCGCCGATGATTCCCGCGGATGCCGCACGCGGGCTCAATCGCCCGAATCCCGGTGCCCCGCCTGCCATATCGGCCGGATCGGTGCCCCCGCGCACCGCGTCCACGATCACCAGCACGGTCACCACGAAAAGTACGGGAACTGCGTAAGCACGCCAACCATATGTCCGGATGAAACGGCCGACCGCGCTCTGTTTCTTGGTAGCGCGCTCGGGTCTCGGTGCGCGGGAACGACTCTCATCGGGTGCGGTGGGATCCCAGCGGGCCCGCAGCGGTTGATAGGAACGGTCGACCATTGGTTCGCGTAAGCCGAGCGGGTCATAGACCTCGACACCACTCTCATCCTGCGGTGGCGAACCGGATCTCCATTCGATCTCACCCTCGGCGCCGTCCCGGGCAGCGACACCGTTTCGGGTGGCTGCCCCCGTACGCACCTCGGGGCCTGGCCTTTCCACAGAGCCCGAGACTACGGAACCGGACGCGGTGGAGCCAGCCCGGCGATACGCACTGCGTCCGGCGCCGGAGGGTCTTTCCGGTCGTTCGGTCACGTCAACCAGCGTCTCACAGGGCGCAATACCCCCACCCGAGCAGTTCTCCACGCCTGATTTGCTGCGATATATCTCACCGAGTGGACTGCATCTGCGGCCCCGATCGGCAGACGAGAGACAAACGGGTATCGTTCTTGGGATACCCGGTGTACACCCCAATTTGCCGGGGCATCGACTGGGAGAGCCGAAAAATGACTGACCTCGTGGACCGGATGACGTCCCGCAAAGCGTCCTCCGGTGCCATGGCGCCGACCAAGCGCGGTACCCGGCTTCCGCGCGACGAGCGTCGTCAACAGCTACTCGCGGCCGCCAGTGAGGTTTTCGTCCAGCGCGGCTACCACGCCGCGGGTATGGACGAGATCTCGCAGTGCGCAGGTGTGAGCAAGCCGGTGCTCTATCAGCACTTCGCCAGCAAGCTGGAGCTCTACTTGGCGGTGCTGCAGAACTACGTCGACATGCTGGTGTCAGGTGTGCGCCAGGCGCTGCGTTCGACCACCGACAACCGGCAGCGCGTGCGCGCCGCGGTACAGGCCTACTTCGATTTCGTCGACAACGAAATGCAGGGCTTCCGACTGGTTTTCGAATCCGATCTGATCAGCGAGCCGCAGGTGCAGCGCCGGGTCGAGCAGGCCACCGAGGCCTGCGTGGACGCGGTCTTCGACCTGGTCGCCCACGACTCCGGTCTGGACCCCTACCGGGCCAGAATCCTCGCGGTCGGACTGGTCGGCACCAGCCAGTTCACCGCACGGTACTGGCTCGAGGCGGATCGGCCGATTCCGAAGGAAGAGGCGGTCGACACCACGGTCGCGCTGGCATGGGGCGGCCTGTCGCACGTGCCGCTGCACCCGATCCACTGATCGAGCATCGAGGCAGCAGAGCCCCCGCACTCGCCCGAGTGCGGGGGCTCTCGTCTGTGCGTCGCGGTTCGGCTCAGACCGCCGCGAAGCCGACGCGACCGCCGGTGGCGGCGCCGATCTCGACGTAGGCGACCTTCGAGGCCTGGATCAGGAACTTGCGGCCCTTCTCGTCGGTGAGCGCGACGACGCCGCCCTCGCCGCCCAGCGCACCGGACACCAGCGCCTCGACCTCGTCCGGGGTCTGCCCGCTGTTGATGACGAGTTCGCGCGGGCTATCCGAAATACCGATCTTGACCTCCACGGCCAACCTCCGAACCTAGAGTCCTGTGTGCTGTCGAATTCAAGGCTAATGCAGCACCCCGAAGCCGGTAGCACGCCCGCCTGCGCTCAGAGCGAAAAAATACTACTTGGGCTCGATGAGCTGGATTTCCAGCTCGACCTTGACGGTATCGCTGAGCATGCCGGGCAGTGGGCCGCCGACGCCGAAGTCGGTGCGCTTGATGGTGCCGCTCGCGGAGAAGCCCGCATGCCGGTCGCCGGTTCCGGCGAATACCTGGACGCCGCCCCACTCGACATCGAGGGTGACCGGCTTGGTGATCCCGCCGAGCGTGGCCTCGCCCTCGACCTCGAACGATTCGGTGATCTGAACCGGCTCGACGGCACGGAAGCTCAGGGTGGGGCGGTTGGCGACATCGAGGAAGTCGGCGGTGCGGACGTGGTTGTCACGATCGGCGTTGCCGGTGTCGAAGGAGTCGAGGTAGATGGTGGCGCCGAGGGTGGCGAAACCGTTGTCGTCGACGACGAACTCGGTCTCGAACTTGTTGAAGCGGCCGCGGACCTTGGAGATGCCGAGGTGGCGGATGGTGAACTCGACCTGGGAATGCATCGCGTCCAGGGCCCAGGAGCCCGGGGTGAGCGTGGTCGTGGATTCAGCGGAAGATGTCATGTCATAAACCATGACCGGACCGTGGTCCGCTAGCCAGACCGCCGTTATCCTGGACCCGTCAGGGCGCGGATAACCATCCCAGAACGGGGCACGATGAAACGTATGGCACCCAGTCCCTTCGCGGAATACCTCATCGCACGCCGTGCCCAATTGCGGCCGGCGGATGTGGGACTTCCCGAGGGCGGTCGTCGCCGTACCCCGGGACTGCGCCGCGAAGAGGTCGCGGTGCGCGCCGGGGTGAGCGCCGACTATCTGGCCCGGCTCGAGCAGGGCCGCGATACCAATCCGTCGCCCGCCGTCATCGACGCGCTCGCGCAGGCGCTGCTGATCGAGGGTAAGGACCGCCACCACTTCGGTTGGCTCGCAGTCACTTCGAGTAACGAATCCCGCTGTCCCACCACCGAATCCGTCGAAGAGCAGCCGACGCCCGCGATCGAGACCATCCTGCGCGCACTGCATCCCACCCCGGCCTTCGTGATCGGGCGGCGGCTCAATGTGCTCGGCTGGAATCCGGCCTGGGAGGACATCGCGAAACCCGTTGGGTTGCTCGACAATCCAGAGGTCGTGAATCTGGCCTGGTTCACCTTCGCGCATGCGCGCGCCAAGCAGGTGCTGCGGAACTGGGACGAGGTGGCCGATATCTTCTCGGCCGCACTGCGCCGCGCGACGATCCGCTGGCCGGGCGAGCATCGCCTGCTCGAGCTGATCGACGCGCTACTCGCCTGCCCGGAGTTCGAAAGCCGTTGGCAGCCACAGCATATCGACGACCTGGCCTCGGGCACGATGCGGTTCGACCACCCGGAGTACGGCCATATCGATATCCCGTTCGAGGCACTGAACGCCGATAAGGATCAGTGCATCGTCGTCTGGTTCACCGACCAGGCGCAGGCGCAATCACCCGGCCTGCGACTGGTCCGCGCGGTCAACGAGTAATCAGATTCCCAGGACGGCCATGCGTTCGGCGTGGCTGGCCTGCATGCGCTCGAACAGCGCGGCAATGCCGTTGAGGTCACCGGTCGCGGCGAGCACCAGCTCGGTGAGTTCGTCGCGCTGAGCCATCACGTACTGCGCCTGGGTGATCGCCTCACCGAGCAGTCGCCGACCCCACAGCGTCAGCCGGTCACGCTCGGAGCGGCTCGTCGCGGCCGCGCGGCGCACCTCCTCCACCACGAATTCGGAGTGGCTGGTCTCGGCGAGTACATCCCGGACCACGGCGGCGACCTCGGGCGACAGCGCACCGGCGATCTCGGTGTAGAAGTCGGCGGCGATGCCGTCACCGACATAGAACTTCACCATCGACTCGAGCCAGGTCGAGGGATCGGTGGAGTCGTGGTAGTCGTCCAGGGCACGCACGAACGGCGCCATCGCGTCGAAGATATCCACACCGCGCTGAGCCAGCGCGGACTCCAGGGTTTCGAAGTGCCGCATCTCGGCGGCGGCCATCTTCGCGGCGGCTACTTTGCCACGCAGCGTCGGCGACAGCTTGGCCTCCTCGGCCAGCCGGTAGAACGCGGAGATTTCACCGTAGGCGAGCACCGCGAACAGATCGATCACGCCCGTATCATCGGCGGAAATGAACGAGCCGGACAACGAAACCCCGACCGCTGCAGGTGACTGTGCTCCCATGTCGACACAGCCTAGTCCCGGTCTGTTACGTGAGACCGCCATCCCGTTACATGTCGCCGTCATCCCGACGAACATCGGGAGCGTCGTTTGTTCATCGGGCACCGCTCAACCCCGCGTCATGCCGATCGGATTGAGCGGCGGCACCACGCTCTCCTGGACACGCTTCGTCAACGGTTCGAGCAAGTAGGTCAGCTCGGCGATGGCGTCCTGCGAGAGCGCCGCCAGTGCGCCGTTCCAGGCGGCCTCGTCGGTGTCGGCCTCCACTCGTTCGAGCAATTCGGCGCCGGAGCCGGTCAACTCCGGACTGATCGGCTCCCCCACGATCAAACCCCTGGCACGCAACTCGTCGGCGATATCAGACCATTCCCGCTCCGACCAGCCGCGCGCGGGCCGCATCACCGATTCGGGCGATTTACCGGCCGCCACCTGCAGCACCAGCGCCTGCGACCCGGACAGACCGTGGGCGACCAGGGCCGCCACATGTCCGTCGCCGCGATGTTCGCGCAGCGTGGTCGTGAGCTGCCACAGCGCGGCCACGGGATCGGCCGACAGCGCCAATTCCGCATTCGCCGCATACAACGGGCGGCCGGTCGGATCCGCCGTGCGCGCCACCGGTTCGAGCAATTCGACGGCACGGGCGCAATTGGCGTCACCCGCTCCGGCCCCGCGCAACAATCCGAGCGAAAAGGCAAGCCGGGCCTGCAGACATGCCTCCGGCGTCGCACGGGCCCAAGCATCCGGCACCGCCTTGGCCACCGTGTCCGGATGGAATCCGGCGAAGGTCGCCAGTACCGCGCCCGCGCCCACCGTCCCGAGTGGCGCGGCCCGGAACGCGAAGTAGGTCTGCCAGAATCCGCGCAGCCCGAGCGCAACTCCGGCCTGCTTGACGTCGGCGCCGAAATACACGACATCGTGGATGGGTTCGAGAGTGTGCCAGATTCGACGCGCCAGATGAATTGCCATGTGGCGCAGCGTACGTCGACTGTCGACGCAAGGAAACCGCGCAATTCGTCCGAAATTACCGACCATTTCGAGCGACCTGCAAGCAGTCGCTACGATGGCGGACTGTTACGTCGAATTCGAGCCCAGCACAATATCACGCTACAATCTCTGCGGACAACGGAAATTTTCGTCCGTCGAGTCGCCGGATCGTACGGTCGCCCGAGTGTCGCCGACGAGGTTTTCGAAGTCCGGGAATATGTGCGCGCACCAGATCCGCATCACCCTTGCGCCGCGCCGATGTCTTCCGAGGTCAGCTGCCGAAACGACGAGCTCCCGCAGACATCAGGGCAGTGGCCGAGGTGAGTATCACAGGCGGATACGTGGTTGTCGCGGGCCGGCCGGTCCGCCCCACACCTCGTGCGCGCGTGACGCGATAACGAGGAAAGGCACGAACCTGAGCAAGATCACTGTCGAACAGGAACCTGGTCTGGCGGATACGCTACTGACCGCCGAACTGGACGAAACCCACACCGCTCCGACATTCGCCGAATTGGGGGTTCGCGATGAAATCGTGCGAGCACTCGGCGAGATCGGAATCGAACGCACATTCGCAATTCAGGAACTGACCCTGCCACTGGCACTCGCCGGTGAAGATCTGATCGGTCAGGCCCGCACGGGTATGGGTAAGACCTTCGGATTCGGTGTGCCGCTGCTGCACCGGATCGCCACCGCCGATACGGGGACGACCCCGCTGGACGGCACCCCGCGGGCACTGATCATCGTGCCGACGCGCGAACTCTGCATCCAGGTCACCCAGGATCTGGAGAACGCGAGCAAGTACCTGAAGAACCACCAGGGCCAGCTGCGCGTGCTCTCGATCTACGGCGGCCGCCCGTACGAGTCCCAGATCGCCGCGCTGCGCTCCGGTGTGGACGTCGTCGTCGGTACGCCCGGCCGACTCATGGATCTGGCCGATCAGGGCCATCTGATCCTCGGCAAGATCGGCGTGCTCGTCCTGGACGAGGCCGACGAAATGCTGGACCTGGGCTTCCTGCCCGATATCGAACGCATTCTCGGCATGGTTCCGACGCAGCGCCAGACCATGCTCTTCTCGGCCACCATGCCGGGCCCGATCATCACCCTGGCCCGGACCTTCCTGACCAGGCCGACGCATATCCGCGCCGAGGAACCGCACGATTCCGCCGTACACGATCGCACCGCGCAGTTCGTCTACCGTGCGCACGCACTGGACAAGAGCGAGCTGATCGCCAAGGTGCTGCAGGCCGAGAGCCGCGGCGCGACCATGATCTTCACCCGGACCAAGCGCACCGCGCAAAAGGTCGCCGACGATCTGGCCGACCGCGGCTTCGCCGTCGGCGCCGTACACGGTGACCTCGGGCAGATCGCTCGGGAGAAGGCGCTCACCAAGTTCCGCAAGGGCGCCGTCAATGTGCTGGTCGCGACCGATGTCGCGGCGCGCGGCATCGATATCGACGATGTCACCCACGTCATCAACTACCAGTGCCCGGAGGACGAAAAGACCTACGTGCACCGGATCGGGCGCACCGGCCGGGCCGGCCGCACCGGTGTCGCGGTGACGCTGATCGACTGGGACGAACTGAACCGCTGGGCGTCCATCGACACCGCCCTCGGTCTCGGCATCCCGGATCCGGTCGAAACCTATTCGCGGTCCCCGCACCTGTTCTCCGACCTCGGCATTCCGGAGGGTGTTACCGGCACGATCCGCAAGCCGAAGCCGGTCCGCGACGAGGACGCCGAGGTGGTCGAGCGCCCCGCTCGCACGCCACGCAAGCGCAATCGTCGCCGCACCCGCGCGGGTCAGCAGATCGACGGCGAAACCAACGGCATCGACACCGAAGAAGCCGAAACCGAAACCGCCGCAGCCCCGCTCGACGATGCGACCGACGATGAGACGGCGGATAAGCCCGCGCGTCGCCGCCGTCGCCGTCGCAGGTCCGCCGGTGCCACCGAAGACGGCACCGAGTCGAAAGACAACGGAGACAACGGAAACGGCGTGACCGCCGAGTCGGACTCGGACAGCGATTCCGATGCCGCCGAAACCACTGATCAGCCCGCACGACGTCGCCGCCGCCGTCGCAAGCCCGCGGGTGAGGCGGGCGCAGGCGAAGCGGCCGCAGGCGAAGCGACCGCGGACACCGCTCCCGAAACGGTGACCGCCTCGGCATAGTCCGATACACGGGCGCGTCTGTCAGGACAGGCGCGCCCGTGGCGTCCCAGCCACGGCGACGCGGACGCGTCACCGATGCACGGTCGCAGGCGAGCGGCAACGGGTCGCCGAACGTGGAAATACCGGCAGGTGAGCGCCATTGAACGCGGCTGCGGCCGTCCTACGTCGGCGGATGCCCACGCGAGACCGATCGCATCCCCCGGGCGACACGTTGTAGTCTCGCAAACGTGCTCGCACCCGAGCGGCGAACGCGCGCCGACATCATCTCCGCAGTCGCGATCGCCGTGGTCGTGGTGATCGCGGCGGCGGTGGTGTGGGCGCACAGTGATGCCAGGGGCACCGAATCGGTGACGGCGGAACATCCGGTTTCCACTCCCGCGGTCGCCGATCAGGTTCCGACCAGCCTGCGCGAGCTGTGGCATGCTCCGGACCCCGCGGCGAACCGGGCGCTGGTGGCCGCGGGCACGGTCGTGACAGGAGCGGATGGCACGGTCACCGGACACGATCCGCGTACCGGTGCGCAAGTGTGGCACTACCGGCGCGACCTACCGCTGTGCGGCGTGGAGTCGCAGTTCGGCACGGTGATCGCGGTGTACAAGGATCAGCGCGGCTGCAGCCAGGCCACGTTGCTGGCCGGTGAGGACGGTTCCCGCCGAACCGCCCGCAGCAGTTATATGGACCCGACCGTGCAGCTATCGGTCGACGGCACCTATGTGCTGGCCCAGGGCCCGCGGCGGCTGGAGATGTGGCGCTCGGATCTGGTGCGCACCCTCGAATACGGTTACGTCGACGCACCCGTGAACGTGAAAACCCAACCGCGCAAGGGCTGCAAGCTGATCTCGTCGAGTTCGAGCTCCACCCGGCTCGCCGTCCTCGAACGCTGCCCCGAAGATCCGTCCAATCGGCTGAGCGTGCTCAATCCGGCGCCGAAGGACAATACGGTGCCCGAGGAGTACGGCTCGCATGTGCTCAACGGATCCGGTGCGGACTCTCCCGACGGGCGGGTAATCGCGGTGTCCGACAACCGAATCGTGCTCTACCTGCCGGGTATGCCCGCGACCGCGACCGCCGAGGCGATTTCACCGCGGCTGGAGGTCTTCGACGGCACCGGGAATGCGCTTGTGGTGCACCAACTTTCCGCACCGCTGAGCGATAAGACGACAACCACTCGGATCAGTTCGCTGTTCCTGGTATTCACCGGCAACAGCCTGATCGCCTTGAACGCGGGTACTTTCGATCCGATCTGGGCCGCCCCCGGCGCACTCGGCAGTCCCGTCTTCATGGCGGGCCGACTACTCGTGCCGGTCGATGGCGCCATCGCGGTCCTCGATCCCACTTCGGGCACCGAGGTGTCGCGCATTCCGGTTGCCCGCCCCGGCTACGACGGCTCGCCCATCTCGCTCGCCGTCCTCGGCACAACTGTGCTGGAAAGACGTGGAGCCGAGATGTTCGCACTGGGCTCGTGATTACTGATTTAGTAAGAACATGGGTAACTCATCGGGAACGCCCAAAAACCCGGCGGCACCTACTGCCGGCCCGGCAAATGACGATCGAGGCACCGACGACCGGCACAAGATTCGGGGCGGCGGACTAGCGATGTCCGCACGCGACGACGCCCGTCTGGTCCTGCTCCGGCACGGCGAAACCACCTGGTCCAGCCAGCGGCGCCACACCGGCCGCACCGATCTGCCGCTCACCGAGCGCGGTGAGGAGCAGGCGCGCGCCGCGGGCGGGCTACTCGGCGAGCTGAAGCTGCGCGACCCGCTGGTGCTCACCAGTCCGCGTCAACGCGCGGTGCGCACGGCGGCGCTCGCTGGGCTGACCGATACCGTCGTCGACGACGATCTTGCCGAATGGGATTACGGCGACTACGAGGGGCAGACCTCCGTCGAGATCCGTGCGCACGATCCCGGCTGGACCATCTGGACCGGAGTCGCGCCGGGCGGCGAGACGGCCGCACAGGTCAGTGCGCGCGCCGATCGGGTGCTGGCATCGGTCGAACCCATACTGGCGGACCGGGATATCGTGCTGGTCGGCCACGGTCATTTCTCCCGGGCGCTGATCGCCCGCTGGGCCGAGCTCGATATCCGGGAGGGGCGGCGCTTCGCCATGTCGACCGCCGCGATCACCGTGCTCGGTTACGAACACGACGACCGAACCATCCTGGCGCACAACCTAGTTCCCGCAAACCATGGAGCCGCACTATGACCCGCACCGCCCAGGTTCGACGCGCCACCCCCGCCGATGTACCCGCCATAGTCGGCCTGGTCGAGGATCTCGCCGAGTACGAGAAGTCCCGCGCGGAGTGCACGCTCACCGCCGAGCAACTCGACACCGCGCTGTTCGGCCCGTCGCCCGCGGTTTTCGCCCATGTCGTCGAAGACGAAACCGGTGTGGTCGGCTGCGCGATCTGGTTCCTGAACTACTCCACCTGGACCGGCGTACACGGCATTTACCTGGAGGACCTGTACGTCGAACCGGAGACCCGCGGCAAGGGTTACGGCAAGGCGCTGCTGGCGGCCCTCGCCGAGGAGGCCGCCGCCAAGGGCTACAGCCGGGTCGACTGGGCCGTGCTGACCTGGAATACGCCCGCCATCGAGTTCTACAAATCCGTCGACGCCGAACCGCAGGACGAATGGGTCGGCTACCGGCTCACCGGTGCGGCCATCGATAAGCTCGCCGCCGAAGCCTGGTGAGCGCGTGAGGGTTACCGCACCCACGGATTGGCCGACCACCGCGGACGAGGCCATGGCGATCCAGGATGCGTTGCGGCCATTGGTGATTACGACCGGACCGCATCCACCGCATTTCCGCACCGTCGCCGGACTCGATTCCGCCTACGACGACGAAACCGGCATCGCCGCCGCAGCCGCCGTCGTATTGGACAGTGCCACACTGGATCCCGTCGATACCGCGGTAGCGCACGGCCCGGTCACCTTCCCTTACGTGCCGGGCCTGCTGTCCTTCCGTGAACTGCCGATAGCCCTCACCGCACTCGAAAAGCTCAGTACCACACCGGATCTGCTGATCTGCGATGGCCAGGGACTCGCCCATCCGCGCCGCTTCGGCTTGGCCTGCCACGTCGGAATCCTCACGGGCACACCGACGATCGGCGTGGCCAAGACACCGTGGGGCGACTACGCCGAGCCCGGTCCGGAGCGCGGCGCAGTCAGCGATATCGCGATGGACGGCGAAGTTGTCGGGCGCGCGCTGCGCACGCGGCGCGGCGTCAAACCGGTCTTCGTCTCGATCGGACATCTCATCGACCTGGACACCGCATGCACCCAGGTGCTCGCGCTCACCCCGCGCTACCGTCAGCCGGAAACCACCCGCCGGGCCGATCACCTGTGCCGTCAGGCACTGCGCGCAGTCACCGCCTGATCCCGGTTACTTCGATTCCGGTTCGATCCCGTACACCTCGGCCATCCAGCGATTCGACGCGGGCGCGAACAAGAACACCAGCGCGCCCACCACGACCAGGCCGAGCAGCGCGCCGAGCACCGGTTGATGCGAATCGGTCAGCAACGACCAGGTCACCGGAAGCAGCAGCACCTGTGCGATCACGGCGATGGCACGCCCCCATCGGTGCCCGAGAAAAAGTCCGATCCCTGCCGCGAGCACCGCGCCGCCGAGAATCCCGAACCACGCGGCAGTGCCGTATCCGCTCGCGGCGCTCTGATCGTATCCGAGCAGGCCACGCACGATCAGCACGATCGCCACGACCACGGCCGCCGCTCCCTCCAGCGCGACCAATCCGCCCGCACCGCGCACCGTCGCGGGCACACCCGCCGAAACCTCGTCTTTGCCGCTGTCCGCCACGTGGCCAAGCCTAGAACGCACTCGGCGGCTGTTCGGACCTGGCCGTGCGCCGATTAGGCTGCCGAAGGTGCGGACGTTGCTGATCGTGAATCCGAATGCCACCTCGACTACGCCGGCGACGCGGGACCTGCTGGCGCACGCGTTGGAGAGCCGGACTCAGCTGACCGTCGCGCATACCCAGCACCGTGGCCACGCGGCGGAATTGGCGCAGTGGGCAGCAACCAACGAGATGGACCTGATCGTCGTGCACGGCGGCGATGGGACGGTCAACGAGACGATCAACGGCTATCTGCCGCTGCCCCAGGTCGACGACGGACAGGCCTGGCTGCCGCGCCTCGGCGTGATTCCGGGCGGCTCGGCGAATGTGTTCGCGCGTGCCCTCGGCATCTCCCCGGATCCGGTGACCGCAACCAACCAGCTCATTGATCTGCTCACCCTCGACCACGACCGCAAAATCGGGCTCGGCCTCGCCGATGACCGCTGGTTCGGCTTCAGCGCCGGTGTCGGCCTCGACGCCGATGTCTGCGAAGCGATCGACAACAGCCGCGCCAACGGCCATGCCGCCACCCCCGGCCGCTACGTTCGCACCACTGTCCGACAGTTTTTCAAGTCGAAGCGCAAGGAGCCTCGCGTCCGGATCGAGATCCCGGGATTCGACCCGATCAGTGAGGTCCATTACGCCTTCGTAACGAACGCCAGCCCGTGGACCTACCTGAACGCCACCCCGGTGCACACCAACCCCGGTACCGCCTTCGAAACCGGTCTCGGCGTGTTTGCCGTGCGGTCGATGTCGGTGATCTCCACCCTGCTGCTCGCCGGGCAGCTTCTCGCGGCCAATGGAAATCCCAAGTCCCGCAACCTATTTCGTGAGGACGATGTGCCGTCCGTGCACATCGAGGCCAGCGAGCCGATCGGCCTGCAAATCGATGGCGACTTTATCGGAAAACGCAACATGGTGGATTTCACAGCCGTGCCCGACGTGCTCGAGGTCGTTGCCCCCCGCCCGAAATGAGCACGAAACGCGGGAAAAAAACTCGGTGTTGTGCTGCGAAAACCGGGTAGAGCGAGTACAAAGGACCGGGCAGGTTCCCCAAGGGGTTCCTTGACAGCGTGAGCTTCCCCACGGTGCACCGGATACCTATTGACATCTACGGTGTTCGTGAAAGCATTCACAAGCAACCGTGCGGAAACATTCGAGTCGCACAAGTGAACGATCCACAAACCGTAGGCGCCGCCCTTTGCGGCGCCCAGCAAAGGAGCAGAGGAATGGACTGGCGCCACAAGGCCATCTGTCGCGATGAGGACCCCGAACTGTTCTTCCCGGTGGGTAACAGTGGTCCGGCGCTCGCGCAGATTGCCGATGCCAAGCTGGTCTGCGCTCGCTGCCCCGTCACCGCTGACTGCCTGTCCTGGGCCCTGAAGTCCGGGCAGGATGCCGGCGTGTGGGGTGGTATGAGCGAGGACGAGCGTCGCGCGCTCAAGCGTCGCAACGCCCGCACGCGCACCCGCACCGTCGTCTAGTAGGACGACCAGCGTTACCGGACCTCTCAGCCCGGCCCGGTAACGCAATCAAGCCCGGCACTCAGGTGCCGGGCTATTTTGTGCCTGTGTTGAATTGCGGCGCCGCGTGTTCGCGGCTCTGTTTTTGGCCGCGTGGCCGCGGCGTGTTCGCGGCCCCCTGGTGTCTCGCGTCCGAGCCGTCGAGACTCGCGACTTCGTCGCATCGCTTCGACGGCTCGGACGCGAGACGGGCCGCGAACGGTCGCTCGCAAAACTCGCTCCGTGGTGGTCGGTGATGGCGGATCGTTCGGCACCGGATGCGCGCGTCGGGTGCGAGGCTCGCGACTTCGTCGCATCGCTTCGACGGCTCGGACGCGAGACGGGCCGCGAACGGTCGCTCGCAAAACTCGCTCCGTGGTGGTTGGTGATGGGGGATCGTTCAGCACTGGATGCGCGCGTCGGGTGCGAGGCTCGCGACTTCGTCGCATCGCTTCGACGGCTCGGACGCGAGACGGGCCGCGAACGGTCGCTCGTAGGACTCGCTCCGTGGTGGTCAGTTATGGCGTGAAAGCTGAGTTTTATTGCTTGTCAGGCAAATTCGACTCAGCGGCCTGAGCGGCGGCCCAATGGGACTCGCAGCACGGCGTCGGTGCCGATGTCGGCGCCTGGGTGTAAACCGATGGAGCCGCCGAGTTCGGCGGTGACCAGAGTGCGCACGATCTGCAGGCCGAGGCGGTCGGAGGATTCCAGGCTGAAACCCGGCGGCAGGCCGCGGCCGTCATCGCTGATGATCACGTCCAGCCAGCGCGCCGAACGCTCGGAACGGATTGTCACCGTGCCGTTTTCGCCGGAATCGAAGGCGTGCTCGATGGCGTTCTGCACAAGTTCGGTGAGCACCATCACCAGCGGGGTGGCACGTTCGGCGGAGAACACGCCGAGCGAACCCGCCCGGCGCACTTTGATTCTCGCGGTGTGCACGGTCGCGACATCGGCCATGATCGGCAACAGCCGGTCCACGACTTCGTCGAGATCGACCTCTTCGTCCACCGACATCGACAGCATCTCGTGCACCGAGGCGATCGAGGTGACCCGGCGCACCGATTCGGTCAGCGCGACCTGCGCCTCCTCGTTCTCGGTTCGGCGCGCCTGCAACCGCAACAGCGCGGCGACGGTCTGCAGATTGTTCTTCACCCGGTGATGGATCTCACGGATGGTCGCGTCCTTGCTGAGCAGCGCGCGGTCGCGGCGCTTGACCTCGGTGACGTCGCGGACCAGCACCGCGGCCCCGGCCAGTTCCCCGTGCGGGCGCAGCACCAGGGTGCGCAGCAGCACAGTGGCGCCGCGCGCCTCGACCTCCATGCGACGCCCGGTGCGTCCAGCCAGGGCGGCCTGGATATCGCCGACGACCTCCTGGGCGTCGAACGGATCGGTGATCAGCGACCGGGTGGTGACGGCCAGATCCTGACCGGCCAGATCCGACTGCAGCCCCATCCGGTGATACGCCGACAGCGCATTCGGGCTGGCGTAGACGACGATGCCCTCGGTATCGAGCCGGATGAAGCCGTCGCCCGCACGCGGACTGGAGTGCGTCGCGGCGCGGTCCTCGATGGTCGGGAAGGTGCCGTCGGCGATCATCTGGCACAGATCGTCGGCGCAGGCGACATAGGCGATCTCCAGCGTGCTGCGCACGCGCGAGCGCTGCAGATCGGTATCGCGGCTGAGCACCGCGATGACATCGTCGCCGCAGCGCACCGGAATGGCCTCGCGGATGGCGTGCACCGGATGCGGATGGTAGACACCCTCGGCCTCGATATCACTGTCCGCGCGCACGATCTTGCCGGTCATCAGCGCGTCGAACACCTGCGGATGATCGGTCTGCAACGCCGTTCCGCCGACCCGGTCCTCCGGATGGACAGTGGGCGCGGTCGTCGGGCGACACTGTGCCACGCAGACGATATCGGCACCGTCGACGATCGGTCCCGCACCTACCCACAGCAGCAGATCCGCGAAGGACAGATCGGCGAGCAGTTGCCAATCGCCGACCACCCGCTGCAGATGGTCCACGGCGACGCCGGGTAGGTCGGTGTGTTCGGCCAGCAGCTCACTCAGTGTCGCCATTTTCGATCTACCCGCTTCAGAAGTTAAGAGATGACGGCGATCAGGTGCCCGGCCTTGATCGCATCGCCCTCTTCGACGCCGATCGAGGTCACCGTGCCACCGCTCTCGGCGAGCACCGGAATCTCCATTTTCATAGACTCGAGGATCACCAGGGTGTCGCCCTCGTGTACCTCGTCACCCTCGGCAACGACAACCTGCTGCACGACCGATACCAGCTCCGAGAGCACTTCCTCCGCCATGACACCTCATCCGCTCGTTCGCCAGTATCCGCTGAAACTACAGCCAACCACACATGAAAGAATGGCCTTCGATCAGAAGGGAGACTACCTATGGGTAAGCGTGGTCGTAAGAAGCGCAGCCGCAAGGGAAGCGCGGCCAACCACGGCAAGCGTCCTAACGCCTGAGCCGTAACAGACGAAAAACACCGAGGGCCATGATCTTCCGTAGGCACTCGGTGTTTTTTCTGTTCCGGAACTACTCGGTGGTCTCGACCCGCGTGACCGTGACGGATCGGCGGATTTCCAGACTCAGCCGATCGCGCAGTGAATCCGGCGCCCGATCGCCGCCGCACTTGCGGCTCAGCAGGCTCTTGACCTTCTCCTCGATGCCGTAGGCCTCGATGCACGGTGAGCAGTGATCCATGTGGTGCTGCAACCGGGCCCGGGTGGCATCGTCACATTCACCGTCGAGCATGAGCCAGACGTCGGCGAGCACAGCCGTGCAGTCCAACTCCATATCAGGGTCACGCTCCGTCACGACTGCACCTCGCTGGCGCTCGGTTCCGTCGCACCGGAAGGTGCTGTGCCGTTGATTCGCTCGCTACGCTCGCTCATGCCTGCTTGACCTCCTGGCGTTCCGCGCCGTTGCGGTTGAATCCACGTTCGCGCGCCACATCGGCGAGCAATCCTTTGAGCTGCTTGCGGCCACGATGCAGCCGGGACATCACCGTACCGATGGGGGTACCCATGATGTCGGCGATTTCCTTATATGGGAAACCCTCGACATCCGCGTAGTACACCGCCATCCGGAACTCCTCCGGCAGCTCCTGCAGTGCGGCCTTGATGTCGTCGTCCGGCAGCGCGTCCAGTGCCTCCACCTCGGCCGAACGCAGCCCGGTCGAAGTGTGCTCGGCGGTGGCGGCGAGCTGCCAGTCGGTGATCTCGTCGGTCGGATACTGCGCGGGCTGGCGTTGCTTCTTGCGGTAGGAGTTGATGTAGGTGTTGGTCAGGATCCGGTAGAGCCAGGCACGCAGATTGGTGCCCTCCTTGAAGGATTTGAAGCCCTGGAACGCCTTGACGTAGGTCTCCTGCACCAAATCCTCGGCATCGGCCGGATTCCGGGTCATGCGCAGCGCGGCACCGTAGAGCTGGTCGAGCAGCGGGAGCGCATCACGCTCGAATCGCTGCACCAGCTCGGTATCGTCGACCGAGGCGCCGACCGCACCGTCGGTCACCACGTCATCGTCGCTCGTCACACCAATCCCTTCGATCGCCGTACCTGCCAAATCTACAGGCGTGACCAGATCGAGTGAGAACTGAGAGTCCCCCGCGGCGCTCTCGACGCGCCCGGAGGCGGTAGCGGAGCGTAACCACGTAGGGCGCCGGGAGCGCCGCCAATCGGACTCCAGCGACGTCACCGGACGTTCTTCGAGCAGAACCGGCACCGACCTCTCCTTCACGTCGTACAACCGCCGCGCGGCTTCCGTATCGCATGCAACATGTCCGCGCGCGCCGGTGTTCCCATAGCGAACTCCCGCACCGAAAAACGCGTTGCGGACCGCCATTAGGGTGACCGGCATGGCAGGAGCCTCGACCCCGGCGATCCGCACTCTGGCCAAGGCCGGTGTGGCCCACCGCGTGCACGCGTACAAGCACGATCCGCGTGCCGACTCCTACGGCACCGAGGCGGTCGACGCACTCGCCGCCGAGGTCGGGGTGACGGCGGCGCAGATCTTCAAAACGCTGGTGATCGAATTGTCGACCGGCGCGTTCGCGGTCGCGGTGCTACCGGTGCCGAATACCTTGTCGCTCAAGGCGGCTGCCGCGGCGCTCGGTGCGCCCAGGGCGGCCATGGCGGATAAGGCGAAGGCCGAGCGAATCACCGGTTACATACTCGGCGGCATCTCCCCGCTCGGCCAGCGCAAGCTGCTGCCCACCGTGGTCGATGCCTCGGCATTGGCCTGGGACCGTATGCTCTGCAGCGCGGGAAGGCGCGGATTGGAGATCGAATTGGCACCGGCGGACCTGGTCCGACTCACCGATGCAGTAACCGCACCAGTCACATCCGGATAAATCCGCATCACGTCGGCAACATTTGTGCGTTACTGAACGGGCCCAGATCGTCCGACTCGAGGATGTGATGCGAAATGTCCGCGCGCCAGCGATTGTGCAGCACCGTGATCGTCACTCTGTTCGGAGTTCTCCTGCTCGCCAACGGCCCGGTCGCGCTGCTAGCGCCCACGGCCACCGCCGCACCTGGCAGCCCCCTGGTGATCGACGTCAACGACTTTCCGTTCGACGAGCATGTCGTCGACGACGGGCCGAAGAACAACAACCCGACGAAGGATGAGAAGGCCGACAAGGCCGAGAAGTTGGGCGGCGGCGTCGCGGGCAAGGTCATCGACCTGGGCGGCGGCGTGGCTCGCAAAGTCATCGACCTGGGCGGCGGTATCGCCAAGTGCGTGCTGAATATCGTGACGAACAGCGTGAAGTGCCAGCTCTGAGTCGATGAACGGCGGGCCGAGCGATCACAGCAAGCTGATCTGCCCGGCCTTTTCCGTACCGGCCCGAGAGTCCAACGGCGCCAACAACTCAGGACCGTTATTGCGCACACTGTTGACCAGCGACGAAACCGGACGCGCCACAATGCCCGCCACCGATTCCTCGGTTGGCGTCCCGAGCAGCGTGGCCGGCGCCGGATGATCCGGATCCAGCCAGGCCGCCCAATTCTCTTGCGGCATGGGCAGCGGCATCCGATCGTGGATCCGCGTGAGCTCACCGACGGCGTCGGTGGTCAGGATGGTGCACGACAGCAGCGGTTCGCTCTCCTGTTGCGAACGGTCCCGCCACACCGACCACAATCCGGCCATATACAGCCGTGAGCCATCGGCATTCGCCATGAAGTACGGATGTTTCGCGACCTTGCCCTTGGTCCCGGCATCCGGTTCGACCAACCACTCGTACCAGCCGTCCATCGGAACCAGACAGCGGCGATACTTCACCGCATCGCGGAACGACGGCGTGGTCGCTGCCTTGTCGGCGCGGGCATTGAACAGCGGTTTGCCCTTGACCGGCACGCCGGGTTCGGCGGCCTTGGTCCAGACCGGGATCAGGCCCCAGCGCATCCGCCGGACGCGCAACCTGGGGTCGTCGTCGGGGTGGCCGTGCTCATGGCGCTCCACCACGGTCAGCACCTGGGTGGTCGGTGCCACGTTGTAGTTGGCGGCACCGCCGTTGTCAGCGGCCGGCGTCTCGTCGATGGCGTCCAGTTCGGCGGCGAGCCGACCGGGATCGGTAGTTGTCGCATATCTGCCGCACATATCTCGATACTTGCACGCGGCGCCGACAGACTCGGGAAGAATTGACCGGAGGGGTGACCTGGTGAGAGTTGTGGCATAGCATCATCTCAGAGAATGGTCGTTAACTTATCTCGGCAAGAGGAGAGACCAACCGTGACAACCATCGAGACCACCCCAGCGGCGCCACAGACGGCGCTGACATCGGTCGATCCGGCCACCGGAGAGGTCATAGCCACCCACACCATCGCGGAAGCGGACGCGGTGCGCGCCGCCGTCGCCACGGCCCGTACCGCCGCCGCCACCTGGGGCGCACTGAGCTTCGACGTACGGCGCAAACATCTGCTGCGCTGGTCGAGCCGGTTGGTCGCGGACGCCGCGGAGTTCACCGCGCTCATCCACAAGGAGAACGGCAAACCACTCGACGACGCGTTCCTCGAGTTGATGCTCGCGCTCGAGCACATCGCCTGGGCGGCCAAGAACGCCAAGAAGGTGCTGTCGCCGAAGAAGATCTTCCCCGGCGCGTTGATGGCGAACTTCTCCGCGCGATTGGAGCAGCGTCCGCTCGGTGTCATCGGTGTGATCGGCCCGTGGAACTATCCGGTCTACACCCCGAACGGCTCCATAGCCTATGCCCTGGCCGCGGGCAATACCGTCGTCTTCAAACCGAGCGAATTCTCCACCGGCATCGGCAATTTCCTCTCCGACGCGTTCAAGAAGGCCAATCCGGAGCTGCCCGAGGGCGTCTTCGAGACGGTCAATGGTTACGGCGCGACAGGCGCAGCGCTGGTTCAGGCGGGGGTGGACAAGATCGCGTTCACCGGCTCCACCGCGACCGGCAAGAAGATCATGGCCGCGGCCGCCGAATCGCTGACCCCGGTGCTGCTGGAATGCGGCGGTAAGGATGCGGTGATCGTCGCGGGCGATGCCGATGTGAAGGCCGCCGCCGATGCGGTCGCCTGGGGCGCCACCGCCAACAGTGGCCAGACCTGCGCCGGTGTGGAGCGGGTTTACGTGGACCGCTCGGTGCGCGACGAATTCGTCGCCGAGGTCGAGCGCATTCTGAAGGACATCAAGCCGGGCTCGGACGCCGATGCTTCCTACGGTCCGATGACCATGCCCAGCCAGATCGATATCGTGCGTCGCCATATCGATGACGCGCTGAAGAACGGCGGCACCGCGGTGCTCGGCGGGCCGGAGTCGGTCAAGGGTCCGTTCATCGAGCCGGTCGTGCTGCTCGATGTGGACGAGAACTCCGAGGCAGTGGCCGAGGAGACCTTCGGCCCGACCGTCACCATTCGCACGGTGGACGGCGTCGACGAAGCGGTCGAGCTGGCGAACAAGTCCAAATACGGCCTGTCCTCAGCGGTCTACTCGAAGAAGAACGGCCTGGAGATCGCGCGCAGGCTGCGCGTCGGCGCGACCTCGGTGAACTCCGTACTCGCCTTCGCCGCCATCGCCGGGCTGCCGTTCGGCGGTGTCGGCGATTCCGGAATCGGGCGCATCCACGGCGAGCCCGGCCTGCGCGAATTCGCCCGGCCACATTCGATCGCGGTGCAGCGCTTCGCGATTCCCGGCATGGCACTGCTCAGCTACTCGCGTACCCAGTCCACCATGAAGCTGCTGCGTCGCATGGTCCCGATCCTGCACGGACGCCACAAGTAGGTTGGCCCCGAGCTCGCATGTCGGGCGAGCCCCGCACACTGCCGACTCACAACGGAGCGAGTCTACGACCGACCGTTCACGGCCCGCCTCACCTCCGAGAGACCGAAACGAACGCACCACACCCGCAGGACTCGACCATCCGTCACGTACCTCGGATGCCGAACGCTCCACCATCACCAACCACCACGGAGCTGTGTCCCACGAGCGACCGTTCGCGGCCCGTCTCGCGTCCGAGCCGTCGAAGCGCATGCGCCGGAGGCGGGCCCCCGACCGTCCGGCGCATACGCATCACTGCCGAACGATCCGCTGTTGGTGACCCCATCGGAGCGAGTCTTAGGAGCGACCCGTTCGCGGCCCATCTCACGTCCGAGCCGTCGAAGCGCATGCGCCGGAGGCGGGGCCCCCGACCGTCCGGCGCGTACGCATCGCTGCCGAACGATCCGCTGTTGGTGACCCCATCGGAGCGAGTCTTAGGAGCGACCCGTTCGCGGCTCGTCTCGCGTCCGAGCCGCGGAAGCACATGTGCCGCACGCACGGGATTCGACCATCCGATGCGAGTGCATCAGGTGCTGAACGATCCGCCGTCACCAACCACCACGGAGCGAGTCCTACGAGCGACCGTTCGCGGCCCGTCTCGCGTCCGAGCCGCGGAAGCACATGTGCCGCACGCACGGGATTCGACCATCCGATGCGAGTGCATCAGGTGCTGAACGATCCGCCGTCACCAACCACCACGGAGCGAGTCCTACGAGCGACCGTTCGCGGCCCGTCTCGCGTCCGAGCCGTCGAAGCGATGCGCCGCAGGCGCGAGTCTCGACGGCTCGGACGCGAGACACCAGGGGGCCGCGAACACGCAGCGCCGAAGGCGCTGCCAATAAACACAGCCCAGCCCGTGTGTCCGGTGACGCGATGGGCGAAGATGGACGGGTGAGTTTCTGGCCAGCGCCCCATGTCGATGTCCCCGTGCACGCGACCGTGACCCTGCCCGGATCGAAATCGATCACGAATCGGGCCCTGATCCTGGCCGCACTCGCCGAGGGTCCCTCAACAATTTCCGGCGCGTTGCGCAGCCGCGACACCGAACTCATGATCGGTGCGCTGTGCGCATTGGGCGCACGGATCGAGGGCGACGCGGACACGCTGACCGTGACACCCGCGCCGCTGCACGGCGGCACCGTCGACTGCGGCCTGGCCGGCACCGTCATGCGGTTCCTGCCCCCGGTCGCGGCCCTGGCCACCGGCGATGTCGCCTTCGACGGTGACGAGCAGGCCCGGGTTCGTCCACTCGGCACCATTCTGGAAGCACTGCGCCGGATCGGCGCGGAAATCGAGGGTGACGCACTGCCGTTCACGGTGCACGGCAAGGGTGCGCTGCGCGGCGGCGCGGTCACCATCGATGCCTCCGGATCGTCCCAGTTCGTCTCCGGACTGCTGCTGTCGGCGGCCCGGTTCGAGGAGGGCATCGTGGTGCACCACGACGGCAAGGCACTGCCCTCGATGCCGCATATCGAGATGACGGTGGAGATGCTGCGGCGCGCCGAGGTCGCCGTCGATGCCCCGGCCGACAGCCGCAAGGCCCAGACCTGGACCGTCGCACCCGGGCCGATCCGCGCGGTGAACTGGGATGTGGAGCCGGATCTGTCCAATGCCACGCCCTTCCTGGCCGCGGCCGCCGTCACCGGTGGCGAGGTCCGCATCCCGCACTGGCCGCGCCTGACCACCCAGCCCGGTGATGTGATCCGGGAGATCCTGGTTCGGATGGGCGCCGACGTCACCCGGTTCGACGGTGTGCTGACCGTGCGCGGCCCGGAGCGCCTTGCCGGTATCGATATCGATCTGCACGATGTCGGCGAGTTGACCCCGACCGTGGCCGCCCTTGCGGCACTTGCGGATTCAACGTCCAGGCTGCGCGGTATCGCCCATCTGCGCGGCCACGAGACCGATCGGCTCGCGGCCCTGTCCACCGAGATCAACCGGCTCGGCGGCAATGTCACCGAGACCGAGGACGGACTCGAGATCACCCCGGCCCCGCTGCGCGGCGGCAACTGGCATTCCTATGCCGACCACCGAATGGCAACGGCCGGTGCGATTCTCGGACTCCGGGTGCCCGGCGTGGCGATCGAGGATATCGGCACCACGGCCAAGACGCTGCCCGGATTCGTCGGCCTGTGGGAGCAGATGCTCGATCCCACGCTCACCGATCAGGGAGCGGCCCGCTGAGAAGACGCGATTACGACGAGTCGGATGTCCGGGTGCGCCCGGGCAAATCGTCTCGTCCACGCACGAAAACCCGTCCGCAGCACAATGATGCGGAAGCGGCCATGGTCGTTTCGGTGGACCGCGGTCGCTGGGGTTGCGTGCTCGGCGGCGATCCGGACAAGCTGATCGTCGCCATGCGGGCCAGGGAACTGGGTCGCACCCCGATCGTCGTCGGCGATCAGGTCGACGTGGTCGGCGATCTGTCCGGCAGACCCGATACCCTGGCCCGCATCGTCCGCGTCGGGGAACGCCGAACCGTCCTGCGCCGCACCGCCGATGACACCGATCCGTTCGAACGGATCGTCGTCGGCAATGCCGAACAGCTGTTCATCGTGGTCGCCCTCGCCGATCCGCCGCCGCGCACCGGTTTCGTCGAACGCGCCATGGTCGCCGCGTATGCCGGCGGCCTGCAACCGATTCTGTGCCTGACCAAACACGATCTGGCCGCCGAATCCGAATTCGCCGCAGCCTTCGACGATCTCGACCTCACCATCATCTACGGCGGTATCGACGACCCGAGCGAACCGGTCCTCGATCTGCTCACCGACCGACTCACCGCCTTCATCGGCCACTCCGGCGTCGGCAAATCGACGCTGGTGAATCGCCTTGTGCCCGATGCCGATCGCGCGGTCGGCGAGGTCTCCGGCGTGGGCAAGGGCAAACACACCTCAACCCAATCCGTCGCCCTACCGCTCCCGCAGGGCGGCTGGGTCATCGACACACCCGGTGTCCGTTCCTTCGGACTGGCACACATCACGCCCGACGATGTCATCGCCGCCTTCACCGATCTGGCCGCCGCCATCGAGGATTGCCCCCGCGGCTGCACCCATCTCGGTCCCCCGGCGGACCCTGAATGCGCGCTGGATGCCTTGCCCGGCAAGGAGCGCCGCGTCGCCGCGATCCGCCTGCTGCTGACCGCGCTGAACTCCAACGAATCCTGGTAGTCTGTGCCCATCGAATCCTGGTAGTCAGTGCCCGTCGGCCTGTTCAGGCGCGAAGGGCCACTCCTCGAATCGGTCGCACAGACCGTTGGAGTCGAACCGCACTACCCACAGATCCCGCCAGCGCGACAGCGTGTCCCACCGATATTCCACGCTCACCCGCACCACGGCGGTCGAATCCTCTACCGCGACAACCTCGGCTGCCATCGTGAACGCCTCGTCCGGCCCACTGCGCTCGGCCTCCCAGAACACCTCGAGCGGTTCGAGACCGACGATCGGATCCGCCCACGGCGACACCAGATACTCGACGTCGCGGGTGAACAGGTCCCTGAGCATCGCGGTACCCGACGCACGCCAGGCCCGTTCATAACCACCGACCCATTTCTCGACAGCGTCCCGGTCCACGCCTCGTAAGCTACTCCGCCACACCACCCCTCGTCGCCGTTAGCGACTGCTTGCAGGTCGCTCGAAAAGATCAGCTTCACCGACGACGAAGGCGCCCATGGACTCGAAGTCCATGGGCGCCTTCGTGATCGAATCAGTGCCGACGACGCGTCTTCGGTGCGCGCTTCGGCTTGGCCTGCGCGCGGGCCGCCTCGCGGCGTTCACGGCGAGTGCCGCCGTCGCCGTACTCCTCGGCGTCACTGTGCACCGCGGCGTGGCCGCCCTCGTCCGGACCCGAATAGTGGAAGCCGTTATTGGCCCGGGAATCGCCGATCCCCTTGGCACGCAACGCCGCGGGTGCACCATTGCCGACCGGCGCCTCCTGGGTCGGCAGTGGACGCGGCGCGGTGGCGCCGACCGGTGAGCGCAGGCCACGATCGACCGCGACGCCCTCGGGCTGCGGCTGCTGCACCTCGACCTGCAGGTTGAACAGGAAGCCGGCGGACTCCTCCTTCAGGCCCTCGAGCATCGCGGCGAACATGTCGAAGCCCTCGCGCTGGTATTCGACCAGCGGATCGCGCTGCGCCATGGCACGCAGGCCGATGCCCTCCTTGAGGTAATCCATCTCGTAGAGGTGCTCGCGCCACTTGCGGTCCAGCACCGAAAGCAGTACCTGGCGTTCGAGATTGCGCATCGAACCCTCGCCTGCCAGACCGTCGATCTGCTGTTCGCGCTTCTCGTAGGCGTCGTGCGCGTCTTCGAGCAGCGATTCGAGCAGTTCGTCCTTGGTCAGATCGCCCGCCTCGCCGACACCGGTCTCACCGGTCAGCTCCTTGTAGTCCAGGCTCACCGGGTACAGCGTCTTCAGCGCGGTCCACAGCTTGTCCAGATCCCAGTCCTCGACGTAGCCCTCGGCGGTGGCGCCGTCGACATAGGCGCTGACCACATCGGTGATCATCTCCTGGACCTGGCCCTCCATGTCCTCACCACGCAGGATCCGGTTGCGCTCGCCGTAGATGACGGTGCGCTGCTGGTTCATCACCTCGTCGTACTTGAGCACGTTCTTGCGGATCTCGAAGTTCTGCTGCTCGACCTGGGTCTGCGCGCTCTTGATGGCCTTGGAGACCATCTTCGCCTCGATCGGCACGTCGTCGGGCAGGTTGAGCCTGGTCATGATGGCCTCGAGCGCGGCGCCGTTGAAGCGCCGCATCAACTCGTCACCCAGCGACAGGTAGAACCGGGACTCACCCGGGTCACCCTGACGGCCGGAACGACCACGCAGCTGGTTATCGATACGCCGCGATTCGTGGCGCTCGGTGCCGAGCACGTACAGACCACCGGCATCGCGCACCGCGTCGGCATCCTCGGCGGTCTGCTCCTTGACCCGCTCCAGCGTCGGCAACCACGCGGCCTGGTACTCCTCCGGCGTCTCCACCGGATCCAGACCCTCCTTGCGCAGGATGATGTCGGTGATGATGTCCGGGTTACCGCCGAGCACGACGTCGGTACCACGACCGGCCATATTCGTCGCGACCGTGACCGCGCCCGGGCGACCGGCCTCGGCGATGATCTCGGCTTCCTTCTCGTGGAACTTCGCGTTCAGCACGTTGTGCGCTATGCCGCGCTTGGTGAACTGCTTGGACAGGTACTCCGAGCGCTCGACGCTGGTGGTACCGATCAGCACCGGCTGGCCCTTCTCGTGCCGTTCGGTGACATCGTCGACCACGGCCGAGAACTTGGCCTCTTCGGTCTTGTAGATCAGATCGGACTGGTCCGCACGGACCATCGGCTTGTTCGTCGGAATCGGGACCACGCCGAGGCTGTAGATCTGGTGCAGCTCGGCGGCCTCGGTTTCGGCGGTACCGGTCATACCGGAAAGCCTGTCGTAGAGGCGGAAGTAGTTCTGCAGCGTGATGGTGGCCAGGGTCTGGTTCTCCGGCTGGATCTCGACGCCTTCCTTGGCCTCGATCGCCTGATGCATGCCCTCGTTGTAGCGGCGCCCGACCAGGATGCGGCCGGTGAACTCGTCGACGATGATGACCTCGCCGTCGCGGACGATGTAGTCCTTGTCCCGGTGGTAGAGCTCCTTGGCCTTGATGGCGTTGTTCAGGTAGCTCACCAGTGGCGAATTGGCCGCCTCATAGAGGTTGTCGATGCCGAGCTGATCCTCGACGAACTCCACGCCCGCCTCGTGCACACCGATGGTGCGCTTCTTGATGTCGACCTCGTAGTGCAGGTCCTTCTTCAACAGCGGTGCGATGCGGGCGAATTCGGCGTACCACTTCGAGGAGGCGTCGGCCGGGCCCGAGATGATCAGCGGGGTGCGGGCCTCGTCGATGAGGATGGAGTCGACCTCGTCGACCACGGCGAAGTTGTGCCCGCGCTGGACCAGATCGTCCAGCGAGTGGGTCATATTGTCACGCAGGTAATCGAAACCGAATTCGTTGTTGGTGCCGTAGGTGATGTCGGAGTTGTAGGACTCGCGACGCTCGGCCGGGGTCATACCGGACAGGATCACGCCGACGCTCAGCCCGAGGAAGCGGTGCACGCGGCCCATCCACTCGGCATCGCGCTTGGCCAGGTAGTCGTTGACCGTGACGACGTGCACGCCGTCGCCGGAGATCGCGTTGAGGTAGGCGGGCAGCACACAGGTCAGGGTCTTGCCCTCACCGGTCTTCATCTCGGCGATATTGCCGAGGTGCAGCGCCGCGCCCCCCATGATCTGCACCTTGTAGTGCTTCTGGTTCAACACCCGCCAGGACGCCTCACGGGCCACCGCGAACGCCTCCAGGAGCAGATCGTCCAGCGTTTCGCCGTCGGCGTAGCGGTCCCTGAATTCGTCGGTCTTGGCACGCAGCTCGTGGTCGGTGAGCTCCTCGATCTCGGGCCCGAGCGCGAGGACCTCTTCCGCGAGGTGGGCGAGCCGCTTGACCGTGCGTCCCTCACCAATCCGTAGCAACCTCGTCAGTGTCAGCGCAGGCACGGGTCTCGTCAGTCCTCTGGTCGGTGTGTCAAATGTTCGGCCGTCACCCGGGGCGGGCAGTGTGCACACGGCCCCCGCCGAGCACGGCGGAATCCGCAGCACGCTTCATGGTAATGGCGGCATCCATGTTAGGTGCCGATGACCAGCGACATAGCGCCGCATCCGCCGCTACCGCCGAGGCGTCAGCCGTTTCTTTTCACCGTACCCGTGTGTCGGCGCTCGGATCGGTTGGGAATCCGATGGACCGGAACCCGTTTCAGCGTGGGTGTCATACGATGTAGTCGTTCGTCGTGCCGGACGCCGCGAGCCCTGCCTACCAGGGACGACCCGTCATCCGACGGCACGTGACGACACCAAGGGGCAGCGCAGCTCAAAAGGCATCCGTTATGCGGCACCCCGATTAATGTGTGCGAATCGAGTTCCTCCGGTCTCGAGCCAACGCAGCCTTCCACGGAACCAGGCGTGGGTAAAGGGGGTGCGCGAATATCGCTGGATATGCCACAGGGGGCAGGACGAACCGTTGTGGGCGACCACAATGGGCGATGAGACGGCTCGGGTGGGAGCCACATCGGAAGGAGCACCGGGCAGCGTGATCACGAGATTGACGCCGCAGGACGCGTCGTTCTATCAGCTCGAGTCGAGCAGCAATCCGATCCATATCGGCTCTCTCGCGATCGTCCGAGGTAGCGACTCTGCACAGGGGGAAACGGCACTCGACTACGACAGACTGGTCGATCTGGTGGAGAGCAGGCTTTCGCTGGTCCCCCGCTATCGCAGGAAGGTCCGCGAAGTCCCGTTCGCGCTCGGCCGCCCGGTCTGGGTCGAGGACAGCCATTTCGACATCACCTATCACATCCGCCGCTCCGCACTGCCCGAGCCGGGCAACGATTGCCAGCTGCACGATCTGGTTGCGCGGCTGGCTTCGCGACCGCTCGATCAGAGCCGCCCGCTGTGGGAGATGTATTTGATCGAGGGCCTGGCCGAGGGCCGGTCCGCGATCTTCACCAAAACCCATTCGGCGCTCGTCGACGGGGATACCGCACTCGAGATCGGGCACGTCATCCTCGATACCAGCGCATCACCGCGCGGTATCGCCGACGACGCCTGGGTGGCGCCGCGCGAACCCAACGAGATGGAACTGCTGATCGGCGCGCTCACCCACCTGGCCGCGCAGCCGCGCGAGGCGCTCGAGGTGGCGCGCGACGCGAGCGCGCACGCGTTCTCGGTGGTCGAGGCCGCGGGCAAGGCGGTGGATTCGATGGTTTCGGCCGTCCGTGCGGCCACCGTCGGCGCACCCGACAGCCCGCTCAACGCCAAGACCTCGCGCAACCGCCGCTTCGATGTGGTGCGCACGGATCTGGAGGACTACCGCAAGATCCGCAAGCGCTTCGAATGCTCGATCAATGATGCGATCCTGGCCGTCGTCACCGGGGCGCTGCGCAATTGGCTGCTCTCGCGCGGTGAAGCGCTCACCGAATCGACCGTGCTGCGCGCGGTGGTGCCCATGTCGGTCTATGTCGAAGGCATCGACGACCAGTTGAAACCGACCAGCGAGGTCTCCTCGTTCCTCATCGACCTTCCGGTGGGCGAACCGAATCCGGTGATGCGCCTATCGCATATCTCCCATGCCACCGAGGCCAACAGCAAGCACCGGCGCGGCGTGCGGGCGCGCACCCTGGTGCACCTGGCCGGCTTCGCTCCGGCGAGCCTGCATGCGATGAGTGTGCGGGCGGCGAGTACGTTCGCAGAGCACACGTTCAATCTGGTGATCACCAACGCACCGGGTCCGCAGACCCCGATGTATGTCGGCGGCGCGCGGATGCTGGAGATGTATCCGGTGTCGCCGCTGCTGCGCAACCAGGCCTCGAGCATCGGGATCACGTCCTATGACGGACGCGTCTTCTACGGACTCAACGCCGACCGCGACGCGATGGCCGATATCGGCGTGCTGGCCGCGTCGGTGCACGAGTCCATGGAGGAGATGCTCGGTGCCTGCGTCTGAGAACACCATGCGGGTCTATATACCCGCCACCGTGCCGATGCTGCGCGAGCTCGTCGCGAACCGGGAACTGCGCCCCGCCGGCGGCACCGCCTTCGCGGTCACGCCGACACTGCGCGAGGCCTATGCCTCCGGGGACGACGAAGAATTGGCCGAGGTCGCGATGGCCGAGGCCGCGCGGGCCTCGCTGCGCCTGCTCGCCGCCGAGCGCGAGGAGGCCACCGAGGCGTCCGACGACGACGCCGACGACGCCGACGACCCAGCCACCACCTACCACAGCCCGGTCTATCGCCGCGCGGTCATCGCCGCCGATGTGACCGGTGCGAAGCTGCGCCCCGACCTCGACGACGCGGTGGTGCGATTGGCCGGAACGATCGGCTACGACCGGATCGCCTCGGTGCACGTCGACCTGGCCGAGGCCGAGCCCGAGGTGGCCAAGGCGGTCGATGTCGTCGATGCCGCCGACCTCGGCGACGCCGATGCCGAATTCGTGCTCGGTGATGCCGAGGACCATCAGCTGGCCTGGTACGCCGCCCAGGAGCTGCCGTTCCTGCTCGAATTGCTGTGAGCGAGCGCCAGCGAGTGAACCGATCTCACAGCGCCCTTCTGGGCACGGCGGAGCCGAGCGCCGGCGAGCTGGAATCGTGACGCGGCAACCTGCACATCCCGCACTAACCTACGATGCCGTAACCTGGCTGCGAGGCGGCTTCACCGGTCGCTAGGACAGGGAGACGAACGGCGGCAATGGTCTTGAAAAAAGCGGCACTCTCGGTGCGAACGGTCCGGGAGTGGCTGGAGGCTCCGGCGGCGGAAGTCGCCGAACGCGGTGGACGGCTGAACGTACTGCGCGGCGCTGTCGCGCGCGTCACCACGCCACTGCTGCCCGACGACTATCTGCACCTGGCGAATCCACTGTGGTCGGCGCGTGAGCTGCGCGGCCGAATTGTCGAGGTACGCAAGGAAACCGCCGATTCGGCCACCCTGGTCATCAAGCCGGGCTGGGGCTTCGACTGGAAATACGAGCCGGGTCAATACATCGGCATCGGCATTCTGGTCGACGGCCGCTGGCACTGGCGCTCGTACTCGCTGACCTGCCCGCCGAACTGGACCGATCCGGAACGACGCGGGCGGGAGCAGGGTGGGAGACAGCACAGCAAGCGGCTGATCTCCATCGCGGTCAAGGCGATGCCCGAGGGTTTCCTGTCCAGCCACCTTGTGAGCGGTGTCGCCGCGGGCACCATCGTCCGGTTGGCCGCACCGCAGGGCGGTTTCGTGCTGCCGTCGCCGCCGCCGGAAAAGGTGCTGTTCCTCACCGCGGGCAGCGGTATCACCCCGGTCATGTCCATGCTGCGCGCGCTGGATCGCCGCGACGTGGTCACCGATGTCGTACATGTGCACTCCGCGCGCACCCGCGACGATGTGATGTTCGGGGCCGAACTGCGCGATCTGCACGATCGCCGCCCCAGCTTCTCCTCGCATCTGCACCTCACCGACGAGCAGGGCCGGTTCTCCCTCACCACACTCGACGAACACTTCCCGGATTGGCGCGAGCGCCAGACCTGGGCCTGCGGGCCGGCCGCCATGCTCGACGAGATCGAACAGCACTGGCGTGCGGCCGACATCAGCGACCGGCTGCATGTCGAGCGCTTCGAGATCGAGCGCTCGGCCGTCGGCGAGGGCGGCACGGTCACATTCGACAAGACCGGGCGCACCGTGGAGGTCGACGGCGCTACCAGTCTGTTGGAAGCGGGCGAATCCGTCGGTGTGCAGATGCCGTTCGGCTGCCGGATGGGCATCTGCCAAACCTGTGTCGTCACACTGACTTCCGGACATGCCCGCGACCTGCGCAACGGTGACGAGCGCCGCGAGGGCGACAAGGTGCAGACCTGTATCTCGGCCGCGGCGGGCGACTGCGCACTCGACGTCTGAGACAGCGACACTCGCAGACGCACCCTCGGGGGGATCCGACAGGTACCCTCGAGGTACATCCAGTCAGGGAAAGGACCCCGGTGGCCATCACCGATATCAAGGCGTTCGCCCATCTCACGGCGGCCGACATCGAAACACTGGGGCAGGAACTCGATTCCATCCGGCGCTCCGTCGAGCTGTCCCGCGGCGAACGTGACGCCAAGTACATCCGGCGCACGATCACGGCGCAGCGCGGGCTCGAAGTGCTCGCACGCGGTGTCCTGTTCGGCAGCCGCAACCGGTGGGCCTGGCTGGCGGGGACGGCTCTGCTGTCGGTCGCCAAGATCATCGAGAATATGGAGCTCGGGCACAACATCAGCCACGGGCAATGGGACTGGATGAACGATCCGGAAATCCACTCCAGCACCTGGGAGTGGGATATGACCGGGCCTTCGGTGCAGTGGCGGCGGGCGCACAACTATTCGCACCACACCTACACCAATGTGCTCGGCAAGGATGAGGACCTCGGCTTCGGCATCCTGCGGATGACCCGCGACGAGCAGTGGCGGCCGATCCATCTGATCCAGCCGCTGGCCAATATCCTGCTCGCGGCCACCTTCGAATGGGGTATCGCACTGCACGACTGGAGCATCGAGAAGGAACTCTCCGGTGCGCCGCGCCGTCAGCTGATGTCGGTGCCGAACAAAGACTTCGGTCGCAAGATCGGCCGTCAGGTGGCCAAGGACTTCCTGATCTACCCGGCACTCACCGGACCGGCGTTCAAGTCCACGCTGAAGGCGAATGCGACCGCCAACCTGGTACGCAACCTGTGGGCCTACGCGGTGATCTTCTGCGGCCACTTCCCCGACGGCGCCGAGAAATTCACCATCGAACAGCTCGAGGGCGAGACCAGCGGCGAATGGTATCTGCGCCAGATGCTCGGCAGCGCCAACTTCAAGGCCGGACCCGCCATGGCCTTCATGAGCGGCAATCTCTGCTACCAGATCGAACATCACCTGTTCCCCGACCTGCCCAGCAACCGGTATCCGGAAATCGCCGAGCGGGTCCGCGAACTGTGCGACAAGTACGACCTGCCCTACACCACCGGCTCGCTCGGCAAGCAGTATCTGCTTGCCTTCCGGACCATCCACAAGCTCGCACTGCCGGACCGCTTCCTCAAGCGCACCGCCGACGACGCACCGGAGACCTCCTCGGAGCGCAAATTCGCCGGCATCTCGCTGCCCGCCATGCCGTCGATGCCGAATGCCGAGCGCTGGGCCGACAAGTGGAACGAGACGCACTGGCTGCCCGTCGACCCCGAGACCGGTAAGCGTCGCGGCTTGCGTTCGGCGCTGAACGAGGCCAAGGTGGTGTTGCGGGAAAAAGCTCGGCACGAGAAGGAAGTGCTGCGCGAGGCCAAGCTGGCGCTGCAGGAAAAGGCACGTCAGGAGAAGGCGACGCTGCAGCGAAAGGCCATGCGCGAGCGGGCGATCCGTCGCAGCCGTCGTCGGCCATGAGATAACATTCTCCAGCCACGTTTGCAATGGGGGATTTGCCACACCCCGGTGACCGTCCCGGCAACCTACGGTCTCGTAACTTACGGTACTGTAACCGCCATGGCGATCTCGGATGTCAAGGAATACGCGCACCTCACCGAAGCCGATGTGGAGGCACTCGGTGCGGAGTTCGACGCGATCCGGCGCGATATCGAGTCCTCGCGCGGTGCTCGCGACGCGCGGTATATCCGCAATGTCATCCGCCTGCAGCGCGCGCTCGAGATCAGCGGCCGCACGGTGCTGTTCGCCAGTTTCCTGCCGCCCGCCTGGCTCGCCGGTGTTGCCCTGCTCAGCACGGCAAAGATCATCGAGAATATGGAGATCGGGCACAACGTCATGCACGGGCAGTGGGACTGGATGAACGATCCGGAAGTGCACTCCAGCACCTGGGAATGGGATAACACCGGCCCGTCCAAGCACTGGAAGCAAACGCACAACTACCTGCACCACAAGTACACCAACGTGCTGGGCATGGACGACGACATCGGCTACGGCCTGCTGCGCGTCACCCGGGATCAGCGGTGGAAGCCGTTCAATATCGGCAATCCGGTCTACAACCTGGTGCTGCAGCTGTTCTTCGAATACGGCGTCGCGATCCAGCATCTGGAGCTGGGCAAGGTGCACCGACTGAAGGAGGGCTCGCCGGCACGGGCCGCATTCGAGGTCAAGCGCCGCGAGGTGCTGGTAAAGATCGGCAAGCAGGCCGGTAAGGATTACCTGCTGTTCCCGCTGCTCACCGGGCCCGCTTTCTTCTCGACGCTCACCGCGAACCTGACCGCCAATATCATCCGCAATGTCTGGACCAATGCGGTGATCTTCTGCGGCCACTTCCCGGATGGCGCGGAGAAATTCACCAAGGCCGATATCGACGGCGAATCCAAGGGCCAGTGGTACCTGCGCCAGATGCTGGGCAGCGCCAATATCTCCGGCGGTCCGGTCCTGCACTTCATGACCGGCAATCTGAGCCACCAGATCGAACACCACCTGTTCCCGGATCTGCCGAGCAACCGCTACGCCGATATCGCGGTGCGGGTGCGCGCCCTGGCCGAGAAGTACGACCTGCCCTACACCACCGGCTCGCTTCCGGTGCAGTACTTCAAGTCCTGGCGCACCATCCTGAAGCTGGCGCTGCCGAACAAGTACCTGCGGGCGACCGTCGACGACGCCCCCGAGACCGCCTCGGAGCGCAAATTCGACGGCTCCACCACGCCGAGCTTCGACCCGGTCACCGGTAAGCGTCGCGGGCTGCGCACGGCGCTGAAAGATGGGCGCCGCCGGTTCGCCCGTCGGGCCGTTTCCGTCGCCTGACGCCCAGTCGCACCGAGGGCGCCCACGGAAATCCGTGGGCGCCTTCGTCTTTCGATGGGCCGGCCAGTCCTGGCGCGGCGGGCTCGTGGTATCCGCCTGGGCCTCGGCGGGAGCGCCGGTTGCGGCTGGTTGACTGAGGGTGTGTGTGCTGAAGATCTGAGCGTTTACGAGGCCATCCGGACGCGGCGGGATGTACGGGCCGAGTTCACCGGTGACCTCGTCGACGATGCGACGCTGTGGCGGATACTCGATGCCGCACATCGCGCGCCCAGTGTCGGCAACTCGCAGCCGTGGGACTTCGTCGTGGTGCGCGAGCATGCGACGCTGTGGAAGTTCGCCGACCACGTCGCACAGAAGCGGATCGAATTCCGCGACGCACTGCCGCCGGATCGGGCGGCGACCTTCGACCCGATCAAGATCGAGGGCATTACCGAGAGCGGCACCGGCATCGTGGTCACCTACGACCACGACCGCGGCGGACCGCAGGTCCTCGGCCGCGCCACCGTCCCCGAAACCGGTATCTACTCGGCGGTTCTCGCCATCCAGAACCTCTGGCTGGCCGCCACCGCCGAGCAGATCGGCGTCGGCTGGGTCTCGTTCTACGACGCCGAATTCCTCACCGACCTCGTCGGCCTACCCGACGGCGTCCGCCCGGTCGCCTGGCTGTGTGTCGGCCCCGTAGACGAATTCCAACGCGTACCCGACCTCGAACGCTTCGGCTGGCGCACCGGCCGCCCCCTCACCGAAGCAGTCCACCACGAAACCTTCCGCGCCTGAGCTGATCGAGCGCAGTCAAATGGCGCTTCGGACTCATCCGGGGTAGTCGAATGGCGGCCCAAAACCCCACCCCAACCACCATTCGACTACGCTCGGCGAACTCTCGAACGGCTCCGGGACGGCAAGACCCCGGGAAGTCGGTGCAGGACAACGGGATCCACCGCAGCACGCTAGCGAAACCCACCCGGTGGTCGACAGCCTGGCTGAGGTTTGGACGTCCCGATGAGTTACCCATGTGCTTACGAAATCAGTTGTTACACAGACAACAACAATATTCTCCGGGCATTCAACTGATGCGCTGAATACCCGGAGAACCAGGGAAGCGCTGTACTACGCGAGCCGGATCAGGCCGTAGTCGAATGCGTGGCGACGGTAGACGACAGACGGTCGGTCGGTCTCTTTGTCCTGGAAGAAGAAGAAGTCGTGCCCGACGAGCTCCATCTGATAGAGGGCGTCGTCGACCGACATCGGGGTCGCGGAATGGATCTTGGTTCGGACGATATGGCCGGGGCCTGCCGCGTAATCCGGGGACTCGGCTTCGTGCCGGCTACGTCCGGCCTCGGGATGCTCGTGTGCGGTGGCGCCCTCCGCCTGAGCGAACAATGAGTCATCGATCAGATCGGCAGTCGCCTCGGCCACCGAGACCGGGGTCTTGTCCCCGTAGTGGACGCGGCGGCGATCCTTGGTCCGACGCAGCCGGCTCTCCAGCTTGGCGGTCACCGATTCGAGGGCAGCATAGAAGCTGTCCGCACATGCCTCCGCCCGGACGACCGGGCCCTTGCCGCGCGCGGTGATCTCGACGCGCTGGCAGGCCTTACGCTGACGACGATTGCGCTCGTGGAACAACTCCACATCGAAGATGAATATCGAAGGATCGAAGCGTTCGACACGGGAGAGTTTCTCCGCGACGTAAATTCGGAAATGGTCGGGGACCTCCACATTGCGGCCCTTCACCACGACATCGCCGCGCGGGGCGCGAGGTCGGTCCGCTGTGGATTGCTCTGTCGCATCCAGGGTGCTGTCATCGAGCACCGAGGCCTGTGTTTCTTTCACAGCGAGGGCGTCTTTCACTGAAGGTCGTGAAGAAGTCGTCACGCGTACCTCCCGGATATGGCCGCACAGACCAGCGTGCGTGCGGCGGGATGAGCCGTGCCGATAGACAATCTCTCGGCACATGATGTCCGAGGCGCCACCTCCAAACTCCCGGTTCGGGTGTGTGATCGCGACGCTAGTACGTCAACGGGCGGTCCGCCACTGTTCACGCAAATTTCCCGGAGTCAAGCCGAACACGTCACCAGCACTGCACGTACCGGCACCCCGATCCGGTCGAGTGCGCGCACCGATTCGCGGGCCGTAGCGCCGGTCGTGAGCACATCGTCGACCAGTACGACCTCGGCATTCGCCGCGATTTCCGACCCAGCTCCGGTGCCTGGCCGGGCCACGACCCGACCGCGCAGATTGTGTTGTCGCTCACCGACTGTCAAGCCCACCGAATCGCGCACACCCCACCACACCCGCAACATCGATATCACACGGCTATCCGGCAGCCACCGCGCCGCTGCCCGCGTCGTGCGCACCACCGGATCTCCGCCGCGGCGGCGCGCGGACACCCGCCGACTCGGTGCCGGGATCAATACCAGCGACCGCTCGTCATCGCGCAGTCGCGCCAGAGCATAGGCAAGTGCCAGCCCCATCGGCTCGGCCAAATCTCGACGCCCGTGCTCCTTCGCCGCGAGCACAGCCCGCCGCGCTGGGCCCGCATACGGCGCCAGCGCCCAGCACGGCACATCCGGATCGGCGCGCGGCCGCACCCGCATCGGCGGCCCGGCCAGGGTGGCCGCACAGTCCGCACACCAGCCCACACCCGCCACACCGCATCCGGCACAGGCCGTCGCCACGATCAGATCCAACAGGGTTCGCATCGCCCGAGTCTGCGCCCACCCACCGACAGATTCACGAATATCGGTGGCGCAGTACTCGTTTCGGTGCCGACGATCAGCCGGGTAGCACCGGAACCGAGTTGTCGCCGTTGAGGCCGGGCACCTCGCGCCAGAACCGGTCGGAGGTCTGCTCGCTGTACTGCAGTTGGAGCACCGCCCGCGAGTCGCCGACGTACTCGGTCTCCGGCGAGGCACTGACCACCCGGACCGGCGCGGTCAGATTCTGGCTGGTCTGCGGAGCGAATTGGGATCCGTCGATGGAGACGGTCGAGAGCGGATCGACATTGCCCTCCCTGGCAATGACGATGGTGTCCGCGGTGAGCCAGCTCAACGAAACCGCGCGGGTGCTGAGCGAGAGCGCGAGCGGCACCGGTGAGGTGAGCGCGTATTTGCCGTCCGGGCGTCGTTCGACCACCGCCACATAGACCTTGCCGTCGGCGATGAGGGCCGCGCGCACACCCGAGCGTGATACCCGCAACTCGGTGATCGGCAGCCGCAGCGGCGATCCCTGTGCCGAGGCCATCAGGGCCGAGATGTCCACATCCTGTACCGAGACGTTTCCGGTGGCGCGATCGTTGACGGCGCGGATGACCCGTTCGCCGTCGATCACGGCCCAGGCGGCGGTGCCGTCGGCATTCCAGGACGGTCGGCTGATGGTGGAGCCCTCGGCGACCGGGAAGGCGTTGCCGCCGTAGCTGCCGACCATCAGTGTGCGCGGCGGCTCCGGCGGCGGACGTCCGGCGTCGGCGACCGCGGCCACCAATTGACCGTCCGGGGAGAGGGCAACCGACTGCAGATTGTTCACCGCACCGAAGTAGCCGGGCGGTGTGATCATCCCGCTGTCGGTGACCTGCACCAGCGAGCCGTTGCGCAGCGCGTGCAACCCGATCTGGTTGCGCGCGTAGACAGCTGGGCTCAGCTGTTCGACATCGGCGACCGACCAGCCGTTGGCGGCGAAGCGATCGTCGAACGGTTTGCCGTCGGCGAGCAGCATGTACGGTCCGAGAATTTCCGCACCCGCCAGCGTGAGTACCACCTGTCCGGCGAGGAGTTCTTTATCGCGCGGGGACAACCCGGAAGCGCCGGCGAAATCGATGCGCACGCCGCCGAGCCCGACACCGACGTCGTTGTCGTCATTGTTCGGCCTGGTGATCGGGCCGCGCAGGGTCACCGGTGGTGCGAGTTGATTGCGCACGACCGAGGTGAGCGCGGGCTGGGTGCCCTCGACCAGCAGGCTGAGCAGGCGCTGCGCCAGCTGGTTCTTGGCCACCGAGATCCAGCGCAGATCGGGGACGACGGTGGTGCCGGTCGGGTCGATGAAGTACAGGACGTAGCGGCGGTAGGACTTGGCGAAGGCGGTCTGCTCCATCACCACGCCGTCGGGCAGCTCGTCGATGCGCCACTCGCCGTCGACCTTGGTCATTTCGATCTTGTTTTCCAAAGGCGCGTCGATCGCCCGATAGGCGCCGTCGGCGGCCAGTTCGCCGACCTTGTGCGCCCGGATCACATAGGTCGCCTTATCGCCCGAGCGCGATTCGCGCAGGGTATCGGCCCTGTCCACGATCAGCGTGCCCGCCGTGTCGTCCCACTGCGCCGATGCCGACGGTGTCATGTACTGCCGTGCGGCCAGGTGCCGGTTGGCCGGATCCGCGGTGGCCTGCAGGAAATCGCGGAGCAACAGGTCCGGATCCCGACCGCCGATGGGCGGCGGCGGACCGTCGGAGGTGGGCTGGCGATTGATGGTGCCGAGCGCCTGCGGTGCGGAGGATTCCGGCAGGCTCGCGCATCCGGTGAGCACCAACAGCGCAGCTACGGCCGCCGCACCGAGCGCGGACAGCCGGAGCGAGGTGCGCCTCGGATACCAGCTACGCATCCTCATGACTGTACGTCCCCGCCGTCACCCGGCACGCTGTGCCCGGCCTGCTTCGGCCCGGTGGATTCGGTTTGCTCGGTCTCCGGTCCCGTGCCATTGGTGGGTTCGATCGAACCGACACCGTTCGAGTCCTTCGCGTCCGTCGCATCGGTGTCCGTCGGTTCCGCGGTTCCACTCGGGAGCGCTTCGCCACCGTTGGTCTCGACGCGGATCACCGGCAACTCGGTGACCGTGGCGTCGGCTTCCGACGCGTCGGCGGCCGGATCCTCGACCGGTTCGGGATCCACCCGCGGCGCGGGCAATGCCTTGCGCAGCACCGGTTCCAGCGGCAGCGGGCTCGCGCCCATCTTCTTGCCGCGCACCAGCGGTAGGGTGAGCCGGAAGCTCGCGCCGACACCGATCTCGCCCCACGCCTCGAGCTTGCCCTCGTGCAGGTTGGCGTCCTCGACGCTGATCGACAGACCGAGTCCGGTGCCGCCGGAACGCCGCATCCGGGACGGGTCCGAACGCCAGAACCGGTTGAAGACCAACTTCTCCTCACCGGGCCGCAGGCCGACACCCTGATCGCGCACGATCACCGCGACCGCATTGGCGTCCACATCGCCGCGCATCCGGATCAGCACCGGTTTGCTCTCACTGTGGTCGATCGCATTGGCCAGCAGATTGCGCAGCACCCGCTCCACCCGCCGCGGATCGACCTCGGCGACCAGCGGCTCCTCCGGCATATCGATGACCACCTCGACACCGGATTCCTTGGCCAGATGCCGCACGGTGGAGATCGCAGCCCGCGCGCACATCCGCACGTCGAGCGATTCGACCTGCAGTTCGGCCACCCCGGCGTCGTGACGGCTGATCTCGAGCAGATCGTTGAGCAGACCCTCGAAGCGGTCGAGTTCGGTCACCAGCAATTCCGAACTGCGGGCCAGCGCCGGATCGAGATCGTCGCTGCTGCCGTGGATCAGATCGGCGGCCATGCGGACGGTGGTCAGCGGGGTGCGCAGCTCGTGGCTGACATCGGAGGTGAAGCGACGCTGCAGATTTCCGAATTCCGCCAACTCGTTGATCTGGTTGGACAGGCTCTCGGCCATCTCGTTGAAGGCCTGAGCCAGCCGCGCCATATCGTCCTCGCCGCGCACCAGCATGCGTTCCTTGAGCCTGCCGTCGGCGAAACGGCCCGCGATCCGCGCGGCCGAGCGGATCGGCAGCACCACCTGCCGGGTGACCAGTGCGGTGATCGCGGCCAACAGCACCAGCAGCACGGCGGCGCCGATCAACATGGTGCCGCGCATCAGCGACAGGCTGCGCTCCTCATTGGTCAGCGGGAAGATCAGGTAGATCTGCAGCGTCGGAATCTCCGCGCTCGGGCTGCCGACGATCAGCGCCCGGCCGTGGTAGCCGTCCGGATCCGCGACCGTGGCGAACTGGTAGCTGACCTGGTTGCGCGCGATGAAGCGGCGCAGTTCCTCGGGCACCTCCTGGATCGGCCCGGTCGAGATCTGCTGCTGCGGGGTACCGCCGACAATGCTCAGCGCGGAATCGAAACTGCCTGCGACACCGGTGGATTGGCCGGTCCCGCCGCGGTTGGACAGCGCGTTGCGGGCATCGATGAGCCGCTGCTGCTGGGTGCCGATATCGTGCACACCGGCGAGCTGGCTCTCCACCGTATTGCGGGCGCGATCCATCTCCTCGACCGCGCCGTTGATCTTCGCGTCGATCAGCCGATCGGTGATCTGACTGGTCAGCACCACGCCGAGGATCGTGATGACGATCAGCGACAGGGTGAGTGTGGACACGATGACGCGCAATTGCAGCGAACGCCGCCAAACATGACCGAGTGCGCTGCCGACTTCCTTGAGCCAGGCGACCACCGGCGCGAGGGACCGTTCGAGGCGCTGCACCACACCGGGCGAGGCGGTCGAACGATCCGCGTCGCCACCGATCACGGCTTCGCCTCGCTGGCGCTCGGCTGCGCCGTTCTCGCGAACACTGTGTCTTCGGTTCGCTCGCTGCGCTCGCTCACGGGGGTCCGGCCTTGTAGCCCACACCGCGGACGGTCAGCACGATCTCCGGATTCTCGGGATCCTTCTCCACCTTCGCCCGCAACCGCTGCACGTGCACGTTCACCAGGCGGGTGTCGGCCGCGTGCCGGTAGCCCCAGACCTGCTCGAGCAGGACCTCACGGGTGAAGACCTGACGCGGTTTGCGTGCCAGCGCGACGAGCAGATCGAACTCCAGCGGTGTCAGCGAGATCTGCGCACCGCCGCGGGTCACCTTGTGCGCGGGCACATCGATGACGATGTCGGCGATGGAGAGCAGCTCGGCCGGCTCCTCCTCGGTGCGCCGCAGGCGCGCACGCACGCGGGCGACGAGTTCCTTCGGCTTGAAGGGTTTGACGATGTAATCGTCGGCACCGGACTCCAGACCGAGCACGACGTCGACCGTATCGGTCTTCGCCGTGAGCATCACGATCGGAACTCCTGAGTCGGCCCGCAGCACCCGGCACACGTCGATACCGTTCATGCCCGGCAGCATCAGGTCGAGCAGCACCAGATCGGGACGAATCTCCCGAACCGCCGCCAGCGCCTGCGTGCCGTCGCCGACCACATGCGGGTCGAACCCTTCCCCGCGCAAGACGATCGTCAGCATCTCAGCGAGTGCCATATCGTCGTCGACGACCAGAATCTTCGGCTTCATAAGTACTATGTTGTCATCTCTCGCGCTCGGAACGGGCCGCCACGCCAACACTGGTGCAATCCCGCCGCACATCCAACCTTATCCAGCAACAATTTCGACCAACCGAGTAGTCAGCGTCGCCGGATCGTCATCGGATCGGTATCTCGACCACGGCCCGTACCAGTCCCGTTCGGCCAGCTCACGGTACACCTCGCCGGTGCGTCGCTGTAATCCGCCGTCGCGCTCGTAGGCATCGAGTGCGCGACTGTCGTCGAGTTCGCCACGCAGCCGGGCACGCTCGGCCGCGACCTCGGTCGGCACGTCCAGCAACAACTGCAGCGTCGGCACCGGCAACTCGAACCGGCCGAACTCCAATTCGCCCACCCAGCGCACGATTTCGCCGTCGGCCGACTGATGCAGGCGCGCAGCCGAATACGCGGCGTTGGAGGCCACGTAGCGGTCCAGGATCACGATGTCGTTGTCGGCCAACAGCTTCGACAGGTCGTCGCGCGCGGCGGCCCGATCGAGTGCGAACATCAGCGCCATGCCGTGCACCGAATCGGCGAGATCGCCATGGCCGCCACGCAACGCCTCGGCGGCGAGATCCGCGTGGACGGACCGGTCATAGCGCGGAAACGCGAGTGTTTCCGCGCGCAGGCCCCGCGCGCGCAGGTTCGCGACAACAGTGTCGATCAGCGTCCGCTTCCCGGCGCCGTCGAGGCCCTCGACCGCTATCAACACGCCCATGGCGAGCAGGCTACCGCCAGGCCACGGCACCGAACGACAGCGCCCCGCCGACCGGGCTCGGTCGGCGGGGCGCAGGTCTTTTCGGCGCTACCTGCGCCGGCTCAGTAGCGGTAGTGCTCGGGCTTGTACGGGCCCTCGACATCGACGCCGATGTACTCGGCCTGATCCTTGGTGAGCTTGGTCAGCGTGCCGCCGAGCGCCTGCACGTGGATGCGCGCGACCTTCTCGTCCAGATGCTTGGGCAGACGGTAGACCTCGTTGTCGTACTCGTCGGGCTTGGTCCACAGTTCGATCTGCGCGATCACCTGATTGGAGAAGCTGTTCGACATCACGAACGACGGATGTCCGGTCGCATTGCCGAGATTCAGCAGCCGGCCCTCGGACAGCACGATGATGGACTTGCCGGACTCCTTGAACGTCCAGAGGTCCACCTGCGGCTTGATGTTCAATTTCGTTGCGCCGGAACGCTCCAGGGCCGCCATATCGATCTCGTTGTCGAAGTGACCGATATTGCCGAGGATGGCCTGGTCCTTCATCGCCTTCATGTGGTCGAGGGTGATGATGTCCTTGTTGCCGGTCGAGGTGATGACGATATCGGCGTGCCCGATCGCCTGCTCGACGGTCACGACGTCGTAGCCGTCCATCAGCGCCTGCAGCGCGTTGATCGGATCGATCTCGGTGACCTGCACCCGGGCGCCCTGTCCCGCAAGCGATTCCGCGCAGCCCTTGCCGACGTCGCCGTAGCCGCAGATCAGCACCTTCTTGCCACCGATCAAAACATCGGTGCCCCGGTTGATTCCGTCGATGAGCGAGTGGCGGGTGCCGTATTTGTTGTCGAACTTGGATTTGGTGACCGAGTCGTTGACGTTGATCGCCGGGAACACCAACTCGCCCGCAGCCGCGAACTGGTAGAGCCGCAGCACGCCGGTGGTGGTCTCCTCGGTGACGCCCTGCACCGATGCGGCGATCTTGCTCCACTTGGTCTTATCGGTTTCGAAGCGCTCGCGCAGCAGGTTCAGGAAGACCTTGTACTCGGTCGAGTGGTCCTCGTCCTCCGGCGGCACCAGGCCCGCCTTCTCGAACTGCGCGCCGCGCAGCACGAGCATGGTGGCGTCACCGCCGTCGTCGAGGATCATATTGGCCGGCTCGCCCGGCCAGGTCAGCATCTGCTCGGCGGCCCACCAGTACTCCTCCAGGGTCTCGCCCTTCCAGGCGAAGACCGGGGTGCCCTTGGGCTCGTCCACGGTGCCGTGCGGTCCGACGACGACCGCGGCGGCGGCATGGTCCTGGGTGGAGAAGATATTGCAGGAGGCCCAGCGGACCTCGGCGCCCAGCGCGGTCAGCGTCTCGATCAGCACGGCGGTCTGGATGGTCATGTGCAGCGAACCCGAGATGCGCGCACCCCGCAGCGGCAGCACCTCCGCGTACTCGCGGCGCAGCGCCATCAGACCGGGCATCTCGTGCTCGGCGAGGCGGATCTCCTTGCGACCGAATTCGGCCAGTGACAGGTCCGCCACCTTGTAATCGATGCCGTTGCGGACATCGGCGGTCAGGGACGTGCGTGCGGGAAGTTCTGAGGTCGTCATCTGCCTCTATCAGCCTCTCCTGGTTCGTCAGTACCGGGTCAAGGCTAACCGCTGAGCGCGCCCGCCGGACTAGGCGGTCACGCCATGGGACATCAGGATCCGACGGCGCTTACGCGGCTGGATATTCGCGAGGGTGATGTCGCCGCCGTAATGGGCCAGTACGCGGTGATCCATCATGTGTCGCCACAGCGGCGGGATGGCCGCGAACACGATCATGGACAGGTATCCGGCGGGCAGCTGCGGCGCCTGCATCGAACTGCGCAGGGTCTGGTAGCGGCGCCCCGGATTCGCGTGGTGATCGCTGTGCCGCTGCAGATGGAACAGGAAGACGTTGGTGACCAAATGGTCGCTGTTCCAGCTGTCGCGCGGCGAGCAGCGCAGGTAAAGGCCGTTGGGGCGGCGGGCCCGCAGCAGTCCGTAGTGCTCGATGTAGTTCACCGTCTCCAGCAGCATGACGCCGATCACCGCCTGCAGCGCCAGATACGGCAGCACATGCCAGCCGAAGATCGCCAACAGCGTGCCGAACAGCACCACACTCATCGCCCACGCCTGCAGGACTTGGTTGTCCATGCTGAACCAGCGTTTACCTTTGCGGATGAGTCGCTCGCGTTCGAGCCGGACGGCCGAGCGGTATCCGCCGGAAATACTGCGCGGCAAGAACTCCCAGAGCGATTCGCCCATCCTGGCACTGGCCGGATCCTCCGGCGTCGCCACCCGCGCGTGATGGCCGCGGTTGTGCTCGACGAAGAAATGTCCGTATCCGGATTGCGCAAGCGAAATCTTGGCCAGCCAGCGCTCCAGATGTTCGACCCGATGCCCGAGTTCATGCGCCGCGTTGATGCCAATACCGCTGACGAAGCCGAGAGTCGCTGCCAGCCCGAGCTTGTCGAGCACGGCCAGCTCGTCGCTCGACCACATGACCGCGGCGATGATCAGGCCGACCAACTGGACCGGCAGGAACAGATAGGTGCACCAGCGGTAGTACCGATCGTTGGACAGCAACTCGTAATCCTCGTCGCGCGGATTGCTGCCGTCCACGCCGACGACCCAGTCCAGCACCGGGATGACGATCAATACGATGATCGGCCCGATCCACCAGAAGACCGGGGCACCGGTATGCAAGACCAGCTGCGATGGCAACAAAGCGATCGCAGGAGCGATCAGGCCGAGAACCCACAGATGGCGTTTGGGGTCGGGCGACCCCGCCGGTTTGCCAAGCGTTTGCACGTTTGCCCCCGCTAAATAAGTACCCGAACTCCGACGCTTGACAATACATACAGACCTTACGACCGTTACACAGCGGCGTGGCGTCGGAAGATGTCAATCGTTAGATGCGTGGCAGTTGGTTTTGAGCACCCTGCATCTGTAGCCATGATCAGGGCATACTCACCGCAAACGGTCAAATCCCAGCGGTGGGATCAACGCTGTTCGCGCGCGGCGAGAATCGCCTCGACGTACGGACTGAAGACGGCACTCAATTCGGCGGGCGCATTGCGCCCGGCCGCGGGCGGGGTGGGGATGTAGCTCAGCGCGATACGCACCAAAGCCTGTGCCAGCACGTCTGATTCGGCGGCCGTCGCCTGCACCCAGCTGTGCTCGAATGCGATGGACAGCCGAGCGGTCGCATGTTCGAGCAACGGCTCGGCATCAAGGGTGATGAGCCGCAACAGATCCAGCTTCACCTCACCGGCGACCAGCGACTGGACCAGCGGGTCGGCGGCGGCGGCCTGGAAGAAATCGCGCAGCCCCTCTCCGAATGCGGCGCGCGCGTCGCCGATATTGCCGTCGATCGCGGAGCCGACGTGATCGACCAGATCGTCGGCAAGGCGTAGCGCATAGGACTGCGCAAGCCCGGCGCGCGAACCGAATTCGTTGTAGAGGGTCTGCCGGCTGACACCGGCTCGGGTGGCTACATCACCGAGGGTGATCTTGGACCAGTCCCGCTCGGTGAGCAGTTCGCGCATCGAATCCAGGACAGAGGTACGCAGAAGTTCCCGCGCGGCCTCCTGATAGGAAACTCTGGGTCCGTTGCGCGGCATACCCGCGAGGTTGTCACGGGTGGTTGCCGCAGTCAAAACTCACGACCGTTCGATCTCGACCATGAAGAAGTCGGCCTTGGCGGCGCCGCAGTCCGGGCAGGTCCAATCGTCGGGAATGTCGTCCCAACGGGTGCCCGGCTCGATCCCGTCCTCCGGCCAGCCCTTGGCCTCGTCGTACTCGAAGCCGCACTGGATGCACTGAAACAATTTGTATTCCGTCATTGGGGAACCTCCATCGGTTCGAAGTCGATCTTCTCGCGCACACCGCAGTCCGGACAGCACCAGTCGTCGGGTATCTGTTCCCACGCCGTGCCTGCCGGAAACCCTTCGTGTGGTGCGCCTTTCAGCTCATCGTAGACGTAATCGCAGACGGGACAACGAAATCTGCTCATGATCACACCTCCGATGCGGCCGTGCCGTAGCGCGCGATCACCTTGTCCCGCTTGGCCGGATGAATATTGGCGCGGGTGATATCGCCGCCGTAATGCGCGAGCACCCGCTTGTCCATCACCCGCCGCCACAGCGGCGGGAAATAGGCGAGCAGGATCATACTGGCATAGCCGCTCGGCAGATTCGGCGCACCGTCCCAACTGCGCAGCGTCTGATAGCGGCGGGTCGGGTACGCGTGGTGATCACTGTGCCGCTGCAGGTGGTACAGGAAGATATTGGTGACGATGTGGTCGCTGTTCCAGCTGTGCACGGGAGCGGGCCGCTCGTACCGGCCGGATGCGGTGCGTTGGCGGACCAGTCCGTAGTGCTCGAGATAGTTGACCGCCTCCAGCAGGCTGAAGCCGACGACCGCCTGCAGGATCAGATACGGCAGCAGGCCGATCCCGAACACCGCGAGCAGGACCGCGAACAACGCCACCGACATCAGCCAGGCGCTGAGCACCTCGTTGCGCAGACTCCACGACTTCTTGCCCAGCCGATCCAGCCGAGTCTTCTCCAGCCGCCACGAGGAGATGAAGCTGCCACGTACCGTGCGTGGCCAGAAGGCCCAGAACGATTCGCCGACACGGGAACTCGCGGGATCCTCAGGCGTGGCGACACGCACGTGATGGCCGCGGTTGTGCTCGATATAGAAGTGGCCGTAGCAGGACTGGGCCAGGGCGATCCGCGACAGCCAGCGCTCCAGATCGACCTTCTTGTGGCCGAGTTCGTGCGCGGTATTGATGCCGATGCCGCCGATCATGCCGATGGTGATGGCCAGGCCGATCTTGTCGACGATGTGCAGCCCGCCGTCGATGCCGAGCCAGCTCAGGTTGTCCGCACTGATCAGGTAGCACCCCAAGATCAGCGTCGCGTACTGGAACGGCAGGTACAGGTAGGTGAGATAGCGGTAGTACTTGTCGTTCTCCAGGTACTCCATCACCTCGTCGGGCGGATTGTCGCCGTCCGGGCCGAAGAAGATATCGGCCAGCGGGATCATCACGTAGACCAGCACCGGGCCCAGCCAGAACGGCACTTGGGCCAGCCCGTGCCAGCCGAATTCGTTGAATGCCCAGATCAGCGGAAGGCCGATGGTGAAAAGGCCGGTCGGCGCGAACAACCCCCACAGCCACATGTATCGCTTGCGATCGCGCCAATCGGTCGCTGCGGCCGGGCGGCCAGGCGCATGGGTTTCCGTGGACATCGTTGTCTCCTCATCCGAGCGGCACATCACATGTGATGTGCAGTACCACTTACTTGGACATTAGAGATCAACTTGTCTTCTGTCTAGACAAATTTATCAATTTGTAAACTCTGACGGAAACGGCAAATCGGACAGCGCGGTGCGCCCGATACGACGATCGCCGTGTCATCCCTCGAGGGCGGGATGACACGGCGGCCGAGCTGTCGAGATTCAGCGAAGCAGAACGTCGGCGTCGTCGGGCAGTGCGTCGATCGGCCACCAGCGCAGATCGGTGGATTCATGGCTGCGGATCGGGACCGCACCGGGCGGCGCGACGATGCGGAACAACAGGTCGAGGTGGCGGGTCGGGACGCCGAGCGAACAGGTGATCGGATGGGCCTGCGCACCGTATAGTTCGGCATCCATGCGCAGGCCGGTCATCCCGGACTCCTCGGTCGCCTCGCGCAGCGCGGCATCGGCCACCGTCTCGTCACCCTCCTCGCAGTGCCCGCCGAGTTGGATCCAGCGGCCGACCCGCGGGTGCAGCGTCAACAGCACCTCGCGCTCGTCGTGCGAGAAGACGACGGCGGAGGCCGTGATGTGACCCGGTGCGTGCTCGCGCAGACACCCGCGCGGTGCGGATCCGAGGAAGGCGAGCATCGCCTCGCGCAGCGAGGCATCGACCCCCGTCGGCTTCCACGCCTCCAGCAACCGTGTTGCCGAGGCGTGCAGCGACCTCGCGCTCACGACTGCGCCTCGCCGGCGCTCGGCTCCGCCGTGTGCGATTGCACGCTGTGTTGATCGTTCACTCGCTGACGCTCGCTCACAGTTCGACAAGGCCGGGGCCCGGCCCGAAGACCGGACGGGGGGTGAGTTCTTCCAGAGGGTGGCCGATTGCGATGGCGCCCAAGGGGTTCCAGTCGTCGGCAAGGCCGAGAACCTCGCGGGTGGTCTCCGGAGCGAAGATGGTCGAGCCGATCCAGCAGCTGCCGATGCCCTCGGTGGCCAGTGCGACGAGCAGGCCCTGTACCGCCGCGCCCACCGCGACGGTGAACATGGTGCGTTCGTTGCCGCGCCGCCGCTCATCCGGATAGTCGTGTGCGCCGTCCGGCACACAGAACGGGATGATCACCTCAGGTGCGTCGTGCAGGATGCGACCGCGGGCGATGCGACGTTGCACCCGCTGCGGATCGAGACCGTCCGCGGTGAGGTCGGCCCGCCACCGCTCGGCCATGGCCTCCAACAGTTGCGCGCGCAGACCGGGCTTGCGGACCCAGACGAAGCGCACCGGACGGGTGTGATGCGGCGCGGGAGCGGTGAGCGCCTTCGCGACCGCGGCGCGGATGCGTTCGGGATCGACTGGGGTATCGGCGAATTGACGGATCGAGCGACGCAGCAGCAATGCCTCGGAGCGCCCCTGCTCGATCGCCTCGGCCGTGCCGAGCCAGAACAGGTCATCGGTGCCGCCGCGCAGCAGATCCGCGGCGCAGGAGCCGTCATCGGTGATCGGCAGCCCGCGCACCACCGCGACCGGAACACCACCCAGCTTGCCCTTCACCAGATCTGCGGCGGCGGCCAATTCGTCGGCCACCGCCACCTGGGTGACATGCAGTTCATTGCCCTGCCCGTCGACCGCGCCCGCATAGTCGTGCAGCACCCGCAATCCGGCGGAGCCGATGGCGGTATCGGTCTGACCGTTGCGCCAGGCCCGGCCCATGGTGTCGGTGACGATCACCGCGACGTCCACCCCGAGCCGCTCGGACAGCGCGGTGCGCAAAGCCTTCGCACTCCCGTCCGGATCCGATGGCAGCAGCACGAGCTCACCCTGCTCGACATTGGATCCGTCCACCCCGGAGGCGGCCTGCACGATGCCGAGCTTGTTCTCGGTGATCAGCGTGCGACCCTTGCGGGCGAGTACGCGTACCGCCTCCTGCTCCACCAGCGCGCGGCGCGCGGTATCGCGCTCCTCCGGATCCAGCGGCGCCTCGACGATGCGGCCCTCGACCTTGGCGACGATCTTGCTCGTGACGACCAGGATGTCGCCGTCGACCAACCAGGGCGCGGCGGCGGCGATATGTTCGGCGAGATCGTCGCCGGGCCGGAATTCCGGCAGCCCGGTGATCGGCAGGATCCGCAACTCTCCCGCCCCGTGATCGGCCGGTTCCGTAAATGGCTCTTGCGTAGTCATGGCTTCACCTCGCCAACGCTCGGTGCCGCCATGACCGGCGGCGCTGCGTCTTTGGTTCGCTCGCTGCGCTCGCTCACCCCAGCCAGGTCGAGCGCCTCCCGCACCATTTCGGCGGTGGTCGGCGGATCGGTCATCAATAGCGGCACGCTGCGCACTTCGACACCGGGTACATCCGCGGTATCGGTGCTGTGGATCAGCCATCCGTCCAGGATGCCGGTGGCCGAGCGCGCGCCGTAGTGGCGCCCGATCGCCTCGGCGGTGGTTTCCACGCCGATCACCGAGAGACATTCATCGGCCATACCGCGCAGCGGCTTCCCGTCGATCACGCCGGAGATGCCGATCACCTTGGCCTCGGTGGTGCGCAGTGCGCCGCGAATGCCGGGCACCGCGAGGATCGCGCCGATGCTCACCACGGGGTTGGACGGGGCCAATAACACCGCATCGGCCTCGGCTATGATCTGTGTCACATTTGGCGCCGGTTTGGCGTCATCGGCCCCAATTGTGGCGAATCCGTGCGTCTGGATGTCCGCGCGATAGCGAACCCACCACTCTTGGAAATGGATCGCGCGGCGTTCGCCAGGGTTGTCGGGGTCACTGACAACAACATGCGTTTCGCAGCGATCGTCGGTAGCCGGGATGAGTTTTACGCCCGGCTGCCACCGGTTGCACAACGCCTCGGTGACCGCGGAGAGCGGGTACCCGGCCCGCAGCATTTCGGTCCGAACCAAGTGCGTCGCGATATCGCGATCCCCCAAACCGAACCAATCGGGTTGGGCATGATATTTGGCCAGTTCTTCCTTGGCGTGCCAGGTTTCGGCGACCCGGCCCCAACCGCGTTCGGTATCGATCCCACCACCGAGGGTGTACATGCAGGTATCGAGGTCGGGGCAGATCCGGAGGCCGTGCATCCAGACGTCGTCACCGACATTGACGATGGCGGAAACATCCGCGTCGGGCAGTAATTCCCGGACGCCCTGAAGGAAGCGCGCGCCGCCGACCCCGCCAACCAGGACGGCGATCTTGGGCCCACTTGCGGGAGCGGTGTCCGCTTGTTGTGGAGTCACATCGACACAGCCTATGCCCTGCCGGAGCGGCGGCGGTTCGCACCATATTTGCCGGTCATTTGCTATTCCGCGTTCAAGATCAGCAACGGAAAGTGGTAGCGGATAGTAACGGAATTGCGACGGCGACTTGACCATCGACACGTTCGGCGTGTCTAATCACAGTCATGTCATTTCGGGTTCGCGCGAGAGTTCAAGGCGCGGACGGCTTTTCGAACAAGTGTTCGCACCGGAGTGGCAAGCTCGGGGATGTCCGCGGGACAACGTCGCGGGGTACGGCCGTCGGTGTGCGTGTTGGTCCGGCGGAAAGAATCAATCTGCGCTAACACACAGTGAGGAGGCGGAGCGATGGCCAATGAGCTGGCCCCTTCGGGCATGCCGGGCGGCGTATCGCAAACCGATTCCACAGCAGGCGCAGCACGTGGCGTCTGCGCAGAGATCGGTCGGATCGAACCGGACCGGATCGGGCCTGAGATGACCGACGGAGTGACCGCACCCCGGCTCAGCTTGGTCGTGACGGGCTTCGACGAGATGTTCGAATCGATCGAAGAGCAGTGGCAGGAACGTGCCCTGTGCGCACAGACCGATCCGGAGGCGTTCTTCCCCGAGAAGGGCGGCTCGACCCGTGAGGCCAAACGGATCTGCATGGGCTGCGAGGTACGCGACGAGTGCCTGGAATACGCGCTCGCACACGATGAACGCTTCGGCATCTGGGGCGGCCTCTCCGAACGAGAGCGGCGCCGCCTGAAGCGCGGCATCGGCTAGAACTTCGCGTCGGCCCGCCTCGGGTGCACATAGCAGAGGCGGGCTGACTAAGTTTTAGTCATGGCCCGTTCCCGCAATCGTCGTCCACCGACCGCACGATCGGTGATCCGTCGTGGACGCGGGGTGCGCGGGCCGATGCTCCCACCGACGGTGCCGGCCTGGCGCACCAGGGGGCAGCAGTTCGACCGGCTGGTCCTCGAGGCCTTCGCGCCCTTGGACACCCGGTGGCACGATCGACTCACCAAGCTCGATATCGCTGTCGATGACGTGCCGAAAATCCGTCCGCTGCACCCGGATTCGGTCACCTGGCCGGACGAGGTGGTGGCCGACGGGCCGGTGCCGCTCTCGCGACTCATTCCGGCCGGTGTGGACCGGCACGGGGTGGCCACCCGCGCCCGAGTTGTGTTGTTCCGCAAGCCACTCGAACTGCGCGCGGGCGATCCCGACGATCTGGTCGATCTACTGCGCGAGGTCCTCGTCCAGCAGATCGCTACCTATCTCGGCGTCGATCCGGACCTCATCGATCCCGAAGGCGCGTGACGAACACACCGCCGAGCGGGGATGAACTCGCCCGAAAACGCCGAATCCTCAGCGTGTCTGAGCACATCGCAACGTCGAGCGCGTTACTCTCATCGGCGTGATCCCCATGCGTCGTTGCTGCCGACCAGGTTGCAAGAATCCCGCTGTTGCGACGCTCACCTACGTGTACTCCGACTCGACCGCGGTGGTCGGGCCACTGGCGACGGTGGCCGAACCGCATTCCTGGGATCTGTGTGAAACACATGCTTCCCGCATCACCGCACCAAAGGGCTGGGAAATGGTTCGCCACGAAGGCGGATTCTCTTCCAGCACACCCGATGACGATGATCTGACGGCATTGGCCGAAGCGGTTCGCGAGGCCGGGCTGCGCCGCCGTCCACCGGAGCACGAGCAGCGTGGCTACTCCGATTACGCCCCGCCCGCACCGCGCGCCACGCGCACCGGCCGGCGCGGACACCTCCGAGTACTCCCGGACCCGCCCAGCTAGCAGTCGGGACGGGACCGTGTCAGAGGCGTCGGCGCGAGCCACTAGGGTGGTCACCATGACTGTGGCCCGCTCTGCCGAATTCGTGAACGCGGTGATCAAGGCTTATGACGTTCGCGGGGTCGTCGGTGAACAGATCGACGGAGAATTCGTCAAGGATGTGGGGGCCGCGTTCGCGCGGTTGATGCGCGCCGAGGGCGCGACCCGTGTGGTCATCGGACACGATATGCGCGAGTCCTCCCCGGCACTGGCCGCCGCCTTCGCCGACGGCATACTCGGCCAGGGCCTCGACGTGGTGCACATCGGGCTCGCCTCGACCGATCAGCTCTACTTCGCCTCCGGTGACCTCGACTGTCCCGGCGCGATGTTCACCGCAAGCCACAATCCGGCCCGCTACAACGGCATCAAGCTGTGCCGAGCGAAGGCGCTTCCGGTCGGTCAGGACACCGGTCTGGCGACGATCAAGGACGAGGTGGTCAATGGGGTTCCCGGCTACGACGGGACGCCGGGCAGCGCCACGAAAGTCGACCTGCTGGCCGATTACGCGAAGTTCCTGCGCGGGCTGGTCGATCTCGACGATATCCGCCCGCTCACCATCGCGGTGGACGCGGGTAACGGCATGGGCGGGCACACCGTGCCCGAGGTGCTGGGCACCGTGGCGCAGCTGACCCTGGTCCCGCTCTACTTCGAGCTGGACGGCTCGTTCCCCAATCACGAGGCCAATCCGCTCGATCCGAAGAATCTGGTCGATCTGCAGGAGCTGGTCCGCAGGTCCGGCGCCGATATCGGCCTCGCCTTCGACGGGGACGCCGACCGCTGCTTCGTGGTGGACGAGAACGGCAATCCGATTTCGCCGTCGGCGATCACTGCCCTGGTCGCCGAGCGTGAGCTGGCCAAGGAACCGGGCGCGGTCATCATCCACAACCTGATCACCTCGCACGCGGTGCCCGAACTCGTGCACGAACTCGGCGGCACCCCGGTGCGCACCCGGGTCGGGCATTCGTTCATCAAGCAGGAGATGGCGGCCACCGGCGCGGTATTCGGCGGTGAGCATTCCGCGCACTACTACTTCCGCGATTTCTGGGGCGCCGATTCCGGCATGCTCGCGGCCCTGCACGTGCTCGCGGCGCTCGGTGAGAAGGACCGGCCGATTTCGGAGCTCATGTCGTCGTACGAAACATATGCGGCGTCCGGAGAGATCAACTCGACAGTGCCGGACGCGAAGGAGCGGACGATGGCTGTAGTGGACGCATTCGGAGATCGGGCCATATCGGTCGACCGGTTGGACGGGGTCACCGTCCAGCTCGCCGACGACGCCTGGTTCAATCTTCGCGCGTCGAATACTGAACCGTTGCTGCGGCTCAATGTCGAAGCCCGGTCGACGGAGGAAGTGGACGCACTCGTGACCGAGATCCTCGCCATCGTCCGATCCTGACCGCAACAGTGCAACCACGGCCGACGAAACCACACATCCACGACTCGGTGACGAACAAAGCAGACGGCTCAGCCCGATACCGAGATCCTGAACATCCTCCGATCCCGACCGCAACAGTGCAACCACGGCCGACGAAACCACATACCCACGACGTGACAGTCACTTGCGCTGGGTTCGGCGAGCGGGGAGGAAGTAGACGGTTCGACCCAATACCGAGATTCCGAGCATCGTCCGGTCCTGACTGGGATAGTGGAATCACAGCCGGAATGGACGCGCAGGCTCACGATTCGACGCACGAGGAAGGGGACGGCTCAGCCCGATACCGCGATTCTGAGCATCGTTCGCTCCTGGCTGGAATAGTGGAATTACAGACCTTGGATTCGCCCGACCCGGGCGCCCGTGTCGATCCCTCCGAGTCGACAGCCCGGGTGGGAGCAGGGCGGGACCGCACACAGCGCGATGAGGGGAGGTGGGACGCCCGATGATCGCTGGAACACCGGTGCTCGACCTCGACGATGCCGCTTCGCTCGAGGCCGCCGATGTCGGCGGCGCCCTGCGCTCTGCGGCATCCGGCGGCGCGCAGGTACGCGCGACCGCGGCAGCAGTCGGCGAGGACGCACTCGCGCGCCTCGCGGATCTGCGACCACGCAGTGTGGTGTTGGTCTCCGGCTCGGGCCGGGCCGCACGCGCCGCGAGTCTGATCGTCGCCGCACTCGGCGACCGTGCCGGCCTACCCGTGGTCCCGGTCGCTGCCCTTCCACCATGGGTCGGCCCGTTGGACGTGGTGCTCGTCGCGGGTGACGACGCGGGCGATCCCCGGCTGATCGATGCGGTCGACCGGGCACAGCGCCGGGGCGCCGAGGTCGTGGTCGCCGCGCCGCACGAAGGTCCGCTGCGGGCCGCGGCGGCCGGGCGTACCTCACTGCTGGAGCCGCGGATTCCGGTACTGGACCACAATCGTCTACTGCGCTTCCTCGCGGCCTGTATCGCGGTGCTGCGCATCGTCGATCCGACCCGCTCCGGCGCTGCGGTACCCGATCTGACCGAGCTGGCCGATGTGCTCGATGCCGAGGCCTTGCGCGACGGGCCGCACAACGAGGTCTTCCACAATCCGGCCAAGACGCTGGCCGCGCGCATGCAGCAGCGCGCCGTCGTGCTGGCCGGGGACTCCCCGGCCGCCAGTGAACTCGCCGAGCACGGCGCCGAGGTGCTGTTGCAGTCGGCGGGCAAGGTCGCCACTGCGGTGGATCTGGCCGAGGCCGTGGCCGCCAACCCCCGAATGGTCGAGGCCGCAGGCGAATCCGCGCCGAACTTCGATCCGCTGTTCCACGACGAGGAACTCGACGGACCGGCGCCGGTGGAGCGCATCCGGGTGTTCGTGCTCAGCGCGGATCTGGATCAGGCCGCGGCGCGGCGCCGGCTCGCCGTCTTCGGCGGCAACGGATCGGGTCTGGTCGACGCCGATCTGGTGAGCGCGGATATCGAACCGCTGCACACCTCGCTCACCGATCCCGCCGCGCCCATGCCGGCCAGAGTGGATGATTCGGGCGCGCCGCTGCCCGGCACCATCGCCCATGCCAGCGAACTCGAACAACTCGCGGTGCTCGCACTGCGCTTGGAGATGGCCGCCGCCTATCTGCGGTTGATCGGCTCGCGCAGTGGTGCGACACAGTCCACCGAACAGCTCGACGGGGGACACTACTAGTGCACGAACTCGTTGGTGCGCTGCGTTCCTATGCCTGGGGTTCACGCACCGCACTCGCTCAGTTGTGCGGCCGACCGGTCCCTTCCGCGCATCCGGAGGCAGAGCTGTGGTTCGGCGCGCATCCCGCCGATCCGGCGCATGTCCGCTTGGCGAACAGCACCCGCTCCCTACTGGAATTGGTGGCGGAAGATCCGGAGCGCGAACTCGGGCCCGCCGCACCGGAATTCGGCGGGCGACTGCCGTTCCTGTTGAAGATCCTGGCCGCCGAGGAACCACTATCGCTGCAGGCGCATCCGAGTTCGGCGCAGGCGCGGGCCGGATTCGAGCGCGAGAACCACGCGCGGGTGCCACTGGATTCGCCCATGCGCAACTATCGCGACGAGAACCACAAGCCGGAATTGGTTGTCGCGCTGGACCGGTTCGAGGCGCTGGCCGGATTCCGGAATCCACATCGCACGGTCGAGCTGCTGCGCGCACTGGATGTGCCTGGACTGCGCTCATATGCGGATCTGCTTGCCGCCCAACCCGACTCGGCCGGACTGCGGACGCTGTTCACGACTTGGATCACACTGCCGCAGAATGTCCTCGGCACACTGCTCCCCCAGGTGCTCGACGGATGCGTGCGCTATCTCTCGGTGAAGGGCGCCCGGGAGTTCACCGCTGAGGCGCGCACCACACTCGAACTCGCCGAAGCATATCCGGGCGACGCCGGTGTGCTGGCCGCGCTGCTGCTCAATCGGCTGACGCTGGAACCGGGACAGGGACTGTTCCTCGCGGCGGGCAATCTGCACGCGTATCTGCGCGGGCTCGGCGTCGAGATCATGGCCAATTCCGACAATGTGCTGCGCGGCGGTCTCACGCCCAAGCATGTCGATGTGCCGGAGTTGCTGCGGGTGCTGGACTTCGAGCCGATCGATCTGCCGGTGGTACTACCGGAACCGGCCGGTGACGGGTCGGTGCACTACCGGACACCCGCGACGGAGTTCGCCCTGCGGCGGTTCGATCTGACTGCGGGATCAGGGCAGGTACCGCTGACATCCGCCGGGCCGGGAATCGTGCTGTGCACCGGAGGGACTGTGCGGCTGTTGCAAGGGGTGAGCGAGCTGGTACTGGAACGCGGCGCGGCGGCGTGGATATCGGCGGCCGACACCGAGATTCGCGCCCAGGCCGTCGACGGCGACGCCCAGTTGTTCTGCGCCTGCGTCGGTGGCAGGAACTGACCTGTCGCCCAGTTTGTTCGTCAGCTGCCCTAGGCTGTTCGTTCGACGGGCCTCCTAACCGGACGACAGCGGAGCGAGTCTTATAAGCGACGTTCGCGGCCCGTCTCGCGTCCGAGTGGCCGAAACGCATGCGACGAAGTCGCGAGTCTCGGCTGCGCCGCTGGCGACTGCTCGCAGGTCGCTCGAAAGGGTCGGACGCGAGAAACCAGGGGGCCGCGAAAACGGCAGCGCCGCACGCGCTGCGAATCGGACACAGGAGGACCTACCCAGATGTCGGCTGGTGGTGGCAAAAAGGCGATTCTCGCCGCGTTGTCGGCGAACGCGGGGATCGCGGCGGCGAAGTTCGTCGGCGCATTCGTCACCGGTTCCGGGTCGATGCTGGCCGAGGCGGTGCATTCGGTCGCGGACACCGCCAACCAGGGACTGCTGCTGCTCGGCCAGCGCCGCGCCGCACAGGATGCCGATGAACTGCACCCGTTCGGATACGGGCGCAATCGCTACTTCTATTCGTTCATCGTGGCGCTGGTGCTGTTCACCCTCGGGTCGATCTATGCCATCTACGAGGGCATCCACAAGGTTCAGCATCCGGAGGAGCTGAGTAATCCGATCGTCGCGATCGTCATCCTGTTCATCGCGATCTGCCTCGAGGGCTTCAGCTTTATGACGGCGATGCGGGAATCCATCCCGCTCAAGGGCAATTCGAGCTGGTGGCGGTTCATCCGCAATTCGCGCAGTCCGGAACTGCCGGTAGTGCTGCTGGAGGACACCGGCGCGCTGGTCGGTCTGGTCTTCGCATTCGCGGCGGTCGGGCTGACCATGCTCACCGATGACCCGGTCTGGGACGGCATCGGTACTCTCGCCATCGGCGCACTGCTCGGCGTCATCGCGCTGATCCTGATAGTGGAGATGCAGAGCCTGCTCATCGGTGAGGGCGCGACGGCGGAGGAGGACAAGGCGATCCGGGCCAACCTGGTCGACGGCAAGCGCATCGACCGGGTGATCCACCTCAAGACGCAGTACCTCGGGCCGGAGGAGATCCTGGTGGCGGCCAAGATCTCGATCGTGCCCGATCTGGATATCGAGGACATCGCCGCGGCCATCGATGACGCGGAGGCCAGGGTGCGGGCGGCCGTGCCCGCCGCGCGGGTGATGTATCTGGAGCCCGACCTGTACCGGACGCGGGCCTGATTCGATGATCGCCCGCGCGTTCTGCCGCGCGGTCCGACCCACGAAAAGTGCATGCTCAGGAGCGATTCGGTGTGCGCAGCAGATCCAGTGGGTCGGTGTGAACGCCGAACTCCTTGCGCAGCACGTGCCGCGCGGCATGCAAACCGGACATGCCGTGGACACCGGGGCCGGGCGGGGTCGAGGCGGAGCAGAGGTAGACGCCGGGTAGTGGTGTGGCGTATGGGTTCCAGCGCGGGACCGGGCGAAAGGCGAACTGGCGCAGGGTCATCGCGCCCGCGGAGATATCGCCGCCGATGTAGTTGGCATTGTGCGTCGGCATTTCGGCGCCGGTGACGACATTCTTGGCCAGGATCAGGTCGGTGAAACCCGGGGCGAAGCGTTCCACCTGGGCGATGACGGCGGCGCTGATATCGCGGGCGGAGCCGTTCGGGACATGGGCGTAGGTGTAGAGCGTGTGGCCGCCCGCCGGTGCCCGCGTCGGGTCGACCACGCCCGGCTGAATGGCGAGGACATACGGACGATCCGCGTGTTGTCCTGCGGCGATGGTCTTTTCGGCGGCCATTGCCTCGGCGCGGGTACCCACCAGATGCAGTGTCCCGGCGAGTTCACAGCCCGGTGCCCGCCATGGCACCGGCCCGGACAGCGCGAAGTCGACCTTGCAGGCCGCGCCGCCATAACGGAAGCGGCGCAACCCCTTTGCGTAATGATCCGGTACCCGGTGCCCCGCCATCCGCAGCAGTTCGGCGGGCGCGGTATCCAGCACAACCGCACGCGCGCCGCCGAATTCGTCGAGCGATTCGACGCGGTGCCCGGTGACGAGCTTGCCGCCGAGGCGTTCGAGTTCGGCGATCAACGCATCCGGAATGGCCTGGCTGCCACCGCGTGGCAGCACCCAGCCACCGGCGTGCGCGAGTGTCGCCAGCAGCATGCCCGCGCCGGCCGCGGGGATGGCGCGCGGCGGTGTGATCGCATGCGTGGCAACGCCGGTCAGCAGTGCCGGTGCCGTCTGCTCACGAAATCGTAGGTTCCACAGGGGCGAACCCTGCTCGAGCACCCGCAGTCCGAAGCGTAGTCCGGTCAGCAGGTCGGCCGGCGGACGGCGCAGATCCGACATCGCCAAATCCACGACCTGCCGCCAGTGTCGAACCATCGGCTCGAAGAGCGCACGCCATGACGCGCTGTCGCGGCCGAGACCGGCGGCGGTGCGGTCCAGGTCGCGCCACGCCAACCCGGCCGTGCCGCCGTCGAGCGGATGCGCGTAGGACACCTCGGGCGCGAGCAGTTCGACACCGTGCGCGGCCAGATCGAAGGCGCGAAAGAACGGCGACGCCAATGCCATCGGATGCGCACCGGCGCAGACATCGTGCCGATATCCGGGCAGCGTCAGCTCGGCGGTTCGGCTCCCGCCGCCCGCGGTGGCCTGCGCCTCGTACACCTCGACGGTGAGACCGGCACGGGCCAGGATCACCGCCGCGGCGAGACCGTTGGGACCGGAACCGACCACGACGACATCAGGCATACCTCGATTCTGCCGGGCCGACCCGGGTCGTGCCGTCACCCGAGCGAGGTATGGATCACTGATGTGTCCACTGGCCGAGCAGCACCCGGATGCGCTCCTCGCGCAGGTCATCGACCAGGCGACCGCTGCGATCCAGGGTGGCGATGCCGTGCACCGTGCTCCAGACCACCTCGGTGCCCGCCTGTAGGTCGAACTCGCCGGCGAACGGCGCGTATGCGCTCTGGATCTCACCGAACGCATCGCGCAGCGCCTGTGGTGCGTCGTTGCCGAAGTCGAGTTCGGTATCGAGGACGAACATCGCGTCATAGCGGGCCGGATTCTCGGTGGCGAAGTCCAGATAACCGCGCACCACGGCCTCGAGTACCGCGGCAGGATCCGTCGCGGCCGCTCGCCTTTCCCGCAGATGGGCGGTGAGTTCGACGATTCCCTGCTCGGCGACGGCCGACACGATCGCCGCCTTACCCGCGAAATGGCTGTAGAGCACCGGCTGGCTGTATTCGATTCGTTCGGCCAGGCGGCGCACGGTCACCGCCTCCCAGCCCGATGTTTCGGCGAGTTCGCGTGCGGTGTCGATGATGCGCTGATGGCGTTCGGCGCGTTCGCGTTCTTTGCGGCTCTGCGTGGTCATGGGCAAAATTCTAGCAGCGCTAGACAATCTACCGAGGTTCCATCAACGCCCGAGGGCCCGCGTCCTACGGTCCCCCCGATCGAGGCCGAATACGGTCGCATCATCGACGAGTGGAAGTCCGCCGTGCGCGCGTCGAATCCGGCCTCGCACAAGGAAATCGCGAACGGCTGAAGGCCGAGAACGGCCACGCCACCGCGATCGCCCAGCACTACCTGAATCAGGAGAAGTGGGCCGACTGATCCCACCGGCACCACGAAGGGGCCCCGCAGATCCTGCGGGCCCCCTTCGTTATACGAGTACAGCTAGGCCGAAACCAGATCCTTGGCGTCGTCCTGCTGCGGCCGCGGGCCGTGGTCATCGTCGACCATGGTCCGCTCGTCGAAGGGCAGTTTGCGATCCAGCACCGTGTGCACTCGGTCCACATCGACGGTCTTGGTCCAGGTGCCGACCAGCACCGTGGCGATGGCGTTGCCCGAGAAGTTGGTCAACGCACGGGCTTCCGACATGAAACGGTCGATTCCGACGATGAGGCCGACGCCGTCGAGCAGTTCGGGACGATGGCTCTGCAATCCGCCGGCCAGGGTGGCCAGACCCGCGCCGGTAACACCCGCCGCGCCCTTGGAGGCGACGATCATGAACAACAGCAGGCCGACCTGTTCCCCGATGCTGAGCGGTTTGCCCATCGCATCGGCGATGAATAGCGACGCCATGGTCAGGTAGATGGCGGTGCCATCCAGGTTGAACGAGTATCCGGTCGGCACAACGACACCGACCGTGGTCCGTTCGACGCCGAGATGCTCCATCTTGGCGATCAACCGCGGCAGCGCCGACTCCGAAGAAGAGGTGCCGAGGATCAGCAGGTACTCCCGCGCCAGATAGCGGACCAGCTTGAAGACCGAAACCCGCGACACGCTCCACAGCAGCACGCCGAGCACGCCGAAGATGAACACCAGACAGGTCAGGTAGAACGCGACCATCAGCAGCGCGAGTTGCTTGACCGCATCGAGTCCGGTCTTGCCGACCACATTCGCGATCGCGCCGAACGCACCGATCGGGGCCAGCCACAGGATCATCGACAGAATCCGGAACACCAGCTTCTGCAGCGATGCGACACCGCGCAGGATCGGCTCGCCCGTCTTGCCCATCGCCTGCAGCGCAAACCCGACGAGAAGTGCGATGAACAGCGCCTGCAGCACGCTGCCTGCGGTCAGCGAGGACAACAGCGTGGTCGGAATGATGCTCTGGATGAATTCCCAGGTACCGCCCGCGGCATGCGCCTGATCGGCCAGCTTCGCACCCTGGCTCGCGGTCTTGGCGATATTCATGCCGGAGCCCGGCTCCAGCAGGTTGCCGACGACCATCCCGATGCCGAGCGCAACTGTCGACATGACCAGGAAGTAGCCGAGCGCAAGCCCGCCCACCTTGCCGACATTGGCGGCCGAGCGCACCGAGCCGATGCCGAGCACGATCGTGCAGAAGATGACCGGCGCGATCATCATCTTGATCAGATTGACGAACATCGTGCCGAGCGGGCCGACGTCCTGACCGAATTCGGGGGCCTTCCAGCCGACCAGAATTCCCGCGATGACGGCGACGATGACGGCCAGATAGAGCCAATGGGTGCGGTCGCGTGGCACCGGCCGCGGTGGTGTTTCGGCGGTGTCCGTTGTTCGGTCGATGCTATCGCTCATGCGGGTGAAGTCCTCTTCAAGTGGTACCGGCGCGAGGTGACTCACGCCCTCACGTGCACAATGTTGGCTGCCCGAGGTGACCGCGGTCACGCTTTGGTGCATTACGTTCAAATGGCACGAGGGATAGAAAGTGTTGCGCGGTGACAAACACGGGGGACGCGGTCGGCGATCGCTGGCCGGACAGGCCTTCGTGCTCCAACTCGTGGTGCTCGGGTTGGTCATCGGAATCGGGGCGGTGCTAGCCGTCCTGGACACCAGGCATCACAGCGATGTCACCACCTCGCGCGAGGTCACCGATGTCGCGGTGACGGTCGCACAGGCACCCTCCACCCTCGAAGCGCTACGCACCGCCGACCCCACCGCCCTGCTGCAACCGGTGACCGAACGGACCCGCATAGCGACCGGGATGGACTTCATCGTGGTGATGGCCCCGGATCGGACCCGGTACACCCACACCACACCCGAACGCATCGGGCAGCCGTTCAGCGGCAATATCGATCGGGCACTGGCCGGGGAGACGTTCACCGAGACGTTTTCCGGAACGCTCGGGCCCTCCATTCGAGCGGTCACACCGGTCTACGACGACGGTCGCATCGTCGCATTGGTGTCGGCGGGCGTAACTCGGGCGCGGATCGGCGCTCAGGTCGGCACGCAATTGCCGTTGATTCTCGGCGTGGCCGCGGCGGGGCTGGTGGTCGCGGCGGCGGGTTCGTTCCTGCTCAGTCGCCGGATTCGCCGGCAGACGCACGGTCTCGCACCGCATGAGTTGCGCACGATGTACGAACAGCACGATGCGGTGCTGCATTCGATCCACGAGGGCCTGGTGGTGTTCGGTCCGAACAATGACGGTGCCGAAGTCGTCAACGATGAGGCGCGCAGGCTGCTCGATCTGCCCGATGGGCCCGTCGCGCGCGCGGATCTGCCGATCTCGATGCAGCGGATGAGCCGGGAGGTGGTCCGCGACGAGATGCATGTGACCACGGATCGGATTCTGCTGGTCAATCAGGACGTCGTCACCTGGGAGCGGCGGCCGATCGGCACCGTGATCACCATTCGCGACCACACCGAATTGCGCACCGTAATGGGTGAACTCGATTCGGTGCGGGGTTTCGCGGAATCGCTGCGCGCGCAGGCGCACGAATCGGCCAACCGGCTGCACACCGTGATCACCATGGTCGAGTTGGGGCGCTATCGAGAAGCAGTGGAATTCGCGACCGCGGAACTTCAACTGTCCCAAGCCCTTATCGATCGGCTACTCGCCTCGGTCGGTGATCCCGCACTTGCCGCACTGCTGCTCGGCAAGGTGAACCAGGCCGCCGAGCGCGGCATCGAGCTGACGATCACCGAGGACACGGCACTCGACTCGACCGCGCCGCTGTCCGCGCAGGAGACGGTGACGCTGGTGGGAAACCTGATCGACAATGCCATCGACGCAGCCGCCGACGGCTCGGTTGGCTGGGTGGAAGTTACTGTGCGTCAACAGGATTCGTCGGACGTGATTGATCCGGCGCTGGCACCGGATCCGGCGGTTGCCATCGAGCCGGCGACGGCGTTGGATTCGGTGCGATCGGCGAACGATTCGGCACTGTATGTGCGCGTCGCGGACAGCGGGCCCGGAATGTCGGCGCAAACCTTCGCCCGCGCCGCCGAACGCGGCTACTCCACCAAGGCCGATCATCATGGCCTCGGGCTGGCACTGGTCCATCGCCTTGTCGACCGGCACGGCGGCGTGATAGGCACCGAACGCGATCCGGAAAGCGCCGTGACCGTGACGATCCCACGAAAGGGTGCGCGATGATCCGAGTGTTGATCGTCGAGGACGAGCCATTGATCGCCGAGGCGCACCGCGCCTACGTCGAACGGATTCCGGGCTTCGGCGCGGTCGCGGTCGCGCACACCGGTCGCGAGGCCATGCGCGCCGCCGCCGATGCCGCCGCCGAGAATGCGCCGATCGACCTGGTGCTCATGGATATCGGACTTCCCGATGCCAGCGGCCTCCAGGTGGCCGCCGCCCTGACCGGCCTCGCGCCCCGCCCCGACGTCATTGCCATCACCTCGGCCCGCGACCTGGCCATGGTGCGCACCGCGGTCTCCTACGGCGTGGTCCTCTACCTGCTGAAACCGTTCACCTTCGCCGCCTTCCGCGACAAACTCGAACGCTACCGCGAATTCCGCACCGCCCTGCCCGCGGGCGAAACCGCCATCTCCCAACAGGACATCGACCGTGCCCTCGGCGCCCTACGTACCTCCGACCAACGCGCCACCGCTCCCAAAGGCGTTGCCCCCCAAACCCTGGACGAAATCTCCCGCACCGTCCGCGACGCCCCCGGCGGCCTCACCGCCGCCGACACAGCCAGCACGGTCGGCGTTTCGCGCATTACAGCCTGGCGCTACTTGGAAAAGCTGGCCGACGACGGCCTCGTCGACCGCAAATCCGACTACGGCCGAGCCGGCCGACCCAAAACCCGCTACATCTGGAAAATCCGCCCGGAATAAATCGCTAGTACGGATGGGCAGTGCGGTTTGTCAGTTCGGGCGGGGTTTAGGGGTGGTGCGGAGGTGGGCGCGTTCGCCTTGTTTGCCGAAAAGGCTCAGGAATTCGACGGGGTCGGGGCCGGCTGTGCCGAACCAGTGCGGGACGCGGGTGTCGAATTCGGCGGCCTCGCCAGGGGTGAGGACTACATCGTGTTCGCCGAGGATCAGGCGGAGGCGGCCGTTGAGCACGTAGAGCCATTCGTATCCCTCATGGGTTCGTGGGTCGGGCTCGCGGCGGATATTCGGGGGGATCACCAGTTTGTAGGCCTGGATGCCGCCCGCTCGCCGGGTCAGGGGCAGATAGGTCATGCCGTGGCGGGTGGTAGGGCGCAGGTGGATGCGCGGGTCGCCGGTGGGTGGGGCGTCGACGAGTTCGTCGAGGGTGACGCCGTGCGCCTTGGCCAGCGGCAATAGTAATTCGAGGGTCGGGCGGCGGGCACCGGATTCCAGGCGCGACAGGGTGCTCACCGAGATGCCGGTTTCCGTCGAGAGGTCGGCCAATGTGGTTTCGCGCTGGCGGCGCAGCGCGCGTAACCGAGGTCCGACCGCGTCGAGGGCTTGGCCGAGGTCGTTGTCCATGCCAACCAGATTGCCATATTGGCAAATTTGCTTGCCGGTATCGGCGACAGGGCGGCATGATCGTTTCGAGGAGGTGATCCTGTGACCGACGCCACCGGTCGAACCGATGTGCCCGGCGTCTGGGCCGCAGGCAATGTCACCGACTTGACGGCCCAGGTCGGCGCGGCTTCAGCAGCAGGCGCGGCCGCCGGAGCTCAGATCAACGCCGATCTGGTCGCCGAGGAAACCCGTCGAGCCGTTGCCGCCTACCGCGAACCGTTCTCCGCCGAAACCGAAGCGCAAGTGTGCGAGGCCGTTACGGGCGATCATCGGCACGGCATATAGCCCTCAGACCGTCGTCGGCTCGGGAGCCGGGGTGCTGGCCCGGCGACCGAGCCGAACCGGCATCCGCTCATATCCGTGCAGCGTGAACAACTTCCGACGCTGCGGCGCCCCATCGAGCTGCAGGTCAGGGAAGCGCTCGAATAAGGATTGCAGCGCGTAGGTGGCTTCCATGCGGGCCAGGCTCGCACCGAGGCAAGCGTGGATGCCGCTACTGAATGTCAAGTGCTCCTTGGCATTCGAACGTCCTACATCGAAGACATCCGGATCGGCGAAGACGGCGGGATCGCGGTTCGCACCTGCCAGCGACAGCACCACGGTATTGCCCTTGTGCAGCCGCACACCCTCGAGTTCCAAGTCGGTCGATGCGATCCGCGCCGTCGTCTGCACCGGCGCATCGATGCGCAGCACCTCTTCGACCGCATTCGGCCAGAGATCCGGTTCGGCGCGCAATCGATCCAATTGTTCGGGATGCGTGACCAATTGGGCGACGCCGTTGCCGATCAGGTTGACCGTGGTCTCGAAGCCCGCGCCCATCAACAGGCTCGCGGTCGCCTTCAGGGCGAAATCGTCGAGTTCACCCGAGGTGACCAGACTGCTGAGGATATCGTCGCCTGGTTCGCGGCGCAGTCGCGCGATATGGCCGTCGAGGTAATCGTTCATCACCTCCATCGAGCCGAGCGCACGCCGGAATGCCCGCCAGGAAATCCCGATATCGAGCAGCGGCGTCATCCGATCGCCCCAGTCCAGGAATAGCTTTCGGTCCTTTTCCGGGAAGCCGAGCATTTCCGAGATGATGGCGATCGGCACCTGCGCGGCATACGACGCGATCAGATCGGCCGAACCGCCCGAGGGCAGCGCACCGAGCAATTCCTCGGTGACGGTCTCGACCCGTTCCCGCAATCGGCGGATCGCACGCGGGGTGAAGGCCGACGCGACCGGCTTGCGCATCCGCGTATGCTCCGGCGGGTCGATGACCAGCATGGACGGCGGCTCAACCGGATTGGGCGGCAAGGGAAGTCGCTCGGCGAGCAATTGCAGGGGCTTCGGAATATTGAAGCTGTCGGTGGTGCGCACACCGAATCGGTTGTCCCGCAGCACGACTCGGCACAGCTCATGGTCGAAGCTCGCCCACGCGATCGCGGTGCGCTGCAGCCGCCCCTGTCCGCGCAGCCGCTCGATCAGTGGATAGGGATCCGCGAGACCATCCGGTCCGCCCATCAGTTGGGCGAACGGATCGCCGCGCCGCGCCTGAGTGCGCAGGGCCAACCGCGGCGCACCCTGCACCGATAACCACCGGAACCAATACTGCGGCTTCATCACTTCACCAACCCCATCGTTGCGCGACAATTCCACCGTACGTACTCCCCGGCCAGGGTGGAACGTCCCATGGTCGGACGCCGACCTATACCAGGGTAGGAGCTCAGCCGCGCTGGGCGGTGACCCGCTCGGATTCGATGCGCCGCTCGCGCAGCGCCGGGTCCGGATTGACCACCTGCACCAGTGCGGCCCCCGCCGCCAGCACCGAGACAAAACCATCGATCAATTCGGCCGGGGTATCCCAGGAGGTGTTCGAAAGCACCCGGTCGCCCTCGGAAAACCCTTGCAGCACAGCGGATTTTCTGGCCTCGGCGAGCACCTCGGAGACCGGCATCCCGCCCAGCGCCACCCCGGCGCCGCGCGGCATGAACTGGTCGCCGTGCACCCGTACGGAGGTGGCGAAATCGGTGATGCCGATCGGCAGATCCCGCACCGGCATGCCGAAGGCATCCAACGAGAGCGCGGCGACCTCCGGAATACCGTCGGTCTCGTCCAATCGCTCGGCGGTCGCCAGCGCCAGATCGGCATCCGGATCGGGCCCGAGCACTACCTCGGTCCCCGCCCACCAGCAGCCGAGCAGCACCGCGGCGGTCTGCCAGTGCGCGGGCAGCAGCACCGCGACGCGCGCGCCCGGGCTCAGCCCGAATTCGTCGCGGATCAGATTGGCGGTCTTGGCCGCCCAGTTCGCCAGGGTCAGCCCGGAGAGTTCGATCCGGGCGCCGGTGGCATCGTCGTAGTAGGTGACGCGCGGACCGGCCGGGTCGCGCTCGAGGATCGGATCGAGTACCGCCTCGGTGAGTGTCAGCACGTGGTCGTGGTCACGCATCGGTCAATTCACGCATGGTCAATTCACGCATTTCGGTCCGTTCTGGCCTGCGTCGATCGGTGGAGCCGGCGGTACGGGCGTTGCGGTGCTCGACGTTCTGGAGAAGTCGAACACGCTGCCCGCGGTCGAGCCCGGACCAGAATAGTCGCTTGCCAGCACGACGCTGACCGAATCCGGGGACAACGTGCTGTCCGCGATGACTGTCAGCCCGCCGAGCGCCTTCGCGACCGCCTTGGCCTTCGGATTCGAGGTATCCATCGCGAGCACTCGACTGCTGGTGACGCTGGACCCGGTGTAGTTGCCGACCATTCCCTCTTGGAATCCCTTGGCCGTCAACGCCTGTGCCACCTGCCCCGCGAGCCCGCCGATCCCACTCGCATTGAACACACTGACGCTCACCGATGCCGGATCGATCGTCGGCTCGGCACGATCCTCCGACTTGCCGTCGACCAGCGACGCCACATACGACTTCACCGCTCTCGGATCCACCCGGACGACCGATTCACCATCGCTGGTCGTGTCGTTGAGATCGGCGACCGGAATCGTCTCGAAACTGACCTGACCGCCCGAAAGATCCTTCAACTGTTGCAGAAACGCCAGTACGTCCCAATCGTCGTCCAGCACGACGGTGCGACCAACCGCATCGCTGAGATTGTGCAACTTGCCCGGATTGCTCAGTGTCTTGGCGCTGAGGACCTGGCCGACCAACCGCGCCATGAAGACCTGCTGGCGCACGATCCGGTCCAGATCGCCGCGCGGCAGATCGTGGCGCTGGCGTACGAAGCTCAAAGCCTGTGGGCCGTCGAGCTTCTGACGACCCGCCCGGAAGTCGGCGCCGGACATCCATTCGTCCACGGGATTGTTCAGGCAGACATCGACCCCGCCGACCGCGTCGGTCAGCAGCACGAACCCGAGCAAACTGACCTCGGCGTAGTGGTCGACCGTAATGCCGGTGAGGTTGGCCACTGTCTTGATCAACGCTTGGCGACCGGCCTGGGTGGACTGCTTTTCCGCGTCGGCCTCCGAGACGCCCTGGTTGATCAGCTTGCGGCGCTGAGCCTCTTTGGTCGTGCCGTAGGCCGAGTTGATCTTGCTCGTGCCGATGTCGGGAATGTCGACATAGGAGTCGCGCGGAATGGAGATGGCGGTGGCGGAGCGGCCGTCGTTCGGGACGCGAACCAGCACGATGGTGTCGGTATTGGTGCCGACCTCATCGCCCGCATGCAATATGGCGCGCTCATTGCTGCTGAGCGCATTGCCGTGCGCGTCGGTGCGGCTGTCCACGCCGACCAGCAGGATGTCGACGGCGCCGTCGCTGCCGCCGCCGAGGCCGAGGCCGCCGATGCGTTCGATATTCGAAATCAGCGAGTCGACGCTGTGCCAGGCGAATCCGGTGATGAGCAGGACCAGCACCGCGCCGGCCGCGACGAACGCGCGCAGCGGACCCAGGCCGCTCCCGGCTGCGGGTAGTCGCGACGACGCTGTCGCCCTCATCTTCTGCGGCACCACTGCATCCTCTCGCCGAAACCGAGCATCCTGCTGCGCTTGCCCGCGCGCTCCCAGCTGATGTACCGACTGCGCAGCGCCGGTTCGTGGAAGCCGACACGTCGCTGACTCGACCGCCCCGCCTCCGATAGCCCCCGTCTTGCTTGCCCCGAGGCTAACCGACGGCTACTGCGGCGGACCACAACCGCAGGTGCCTCGGCGTGCCAGACTCGTGCCCGTGACCGCGATATCGCCCTCATCGACCGTAGCCGCGCGCCTCGTCGTGACCGGTGCCGGTGGGCAGTTGGGACGCGAACTGTTGCACCGCGCACCCGATGCCCACGCCTTCGGTCGCGACGAATTGGACATCACGGACGCGGATGCTGTGCGCGCCGCACTCGAACCGGGTGATGTCGTGCTGAACTGCGCCGCCTACACCGCCGTCGACCAGGCCGAATCCGATCCCGAGGCCGCCTTCGCGGTCAATGCGACCGGACCGGCGGTACTCGCCACCGCCTGTGCGGAGGTGGATGCCCGATTGATCCATATTTCGACCGACTATGTGTTCGCGGGAACTCACGCCAAGCCGTATGACACCGCGGACCCGACCGAACCCGCCACCGTCTACGGCAGATCCAAATTGGCCGGCGAACAGGCCGTGCTGGCAACCGCGCCGCACGCGCACGTGGTGCGCACCGCGTGGGTATACACCGGGCGCGGAAGCGATTTCGTCGCGACCATGCTGCGGCTGGAACGCGAACGCGACACCCTCGACGTGGTCGACGACCAGCTCGGCTCCCCGACCTACGCCGCCGATCTGGCCGCCGGACTCCTGGAATTGGCGGGTCGGCCGGATGCGCCACGAGTGCTGCACGCCACCAACGCCGGCCAGGTCAGCTGGTTCGAATTCGCGCGGGCGATATTCGCCGGAATCGGCGCGGATCCGACTCGGGTGCGCCCGTGTGACTCGACCGCATTTCCGAGACCCGCACGGCGCCCGGCATATTCGGTGTTGTCCAACCGTTCCTGGGCCGATGCCGGACTGACTCCACTGCGCCGGTGGGAGGTCGCACTCGGGGACGCGCTGTCGGGGTTGTCACAGTAGGCTGCATGCCCGTGAGGGAGCGACAGCGAGTGAACCAAAAACACAGCGCGCAATCGCGCACGACGGAGCCGAGGGTCAGCGAGGCGCGGTCGTGAACGATTCCGGATCTGCTGCCCCTGGTGGCCTTGTCGTCGTCACGGTGACTTATTCACCGGGCGAGCACCTCGAGCACTTCATTACCACCCTGGCCGCTGCCACCAGCGAAAAACCGCAGGTGATCCTGGCCGACAACGGTTCGGTGGACGGTGCGCCGGAGCTGGCGGCGGAGGCCAACGCACACGTGCGACTGCTGCGGACCGGCGGAAATATCGGTTACGGCGGTGCGATCAACCGGGCGGTCGCGGAGATCGATCCGAGCGTCGAATTCATCGTCATCGCCAATCCGGATATTCGCTGGGGCAGCGACTCCATCGACAAACTGCTCGCCGCCGCCAAGCGCTGGCCGCGCGCCGGCGCGCTCGGACCGATGGTGCGCGAACCCGACGGCAGTGTCTACCCGTCCGCACGCTCGGTGCCCGGACTGCTCGACGGCGCCGGACACGCCATTCTCGGCACGGTGTGGCCGTCGAATCCGTGGACCCTGCGTTACCGCCAGGACAACGAGCAGATCTCCGAGCGGGCCGTCGGCTGGTTGTCCGGTTCGTGCCTGCTGGTGCGGCGGGCGGCCTTCGATTCGATCGACGGCTTCGACTCGCGCTACTTCATGTACATGGAGGACGTGGACTTCGGCGACCGGATGGGCAAGGCGGGTTGGCACAACGTCTTCGTGCCCGACGCCGAGGTCACCCATGCCAAGGGGCATGCGGCCGGACGCCATCCCGAGGTGATGCTGCCCGCGCACCACGCGAGCGCGTACCGATTCCAGGCCGATCGGCATCCGCACTGGTGGCAGGCGCCGTTGCGGTTGGCGTTGCGGGCCGGACTTGCGATCCGTTCCCGAATTGCGGTTCGATCTGCGCTGCGTCAACAGGCGCGGGAAGCCCAGAGCTAACGTCACAAGTTCGGCACACAACAGTGCCGAACCCGTGTCGCTGGGTACTGAAACTGGTGTCTGTCCGGTGACGCGCACCACCGAGCACACGATCCACTGTGAACAGGGAGCATGATGGCAGGAAATGCAGGCACCGACGCCGTGATTCTGGTCGGCGGCCAGGGCACGCGGTTACGTCCGCTCACCCTGTCGGCGCCCAAGCCGATGCTGCCGACGGCCGGACTGCCGTTCCTGACCCACCTGCTCGCCCGCATCGCGGACGCCGGAATCACCCACGTCGTGCTCGGCACCTCGTTCAAGGCGGAGGTCTTCCAGGAACACTTCGGTGACGGCGCCGACCTCGGCCTCGACCTCGAGTACGTCACCGAGACCGAACCGCTCGGCACGGGTGGCGGCATCCGCAATGTGCTCCCCAAGCTGCGCGCCGACAACATCATGGTGTTCAACGGCGACGTGCTCGGCGGCACCGATCTCGGTGCGATCCTGGACACCCACGAGTCCACGCATGCGGATGTGACCCTGCATCTGGTTCGGGTGAGCGATCCGCGCGCGTTCGGCTGCGTGCCGACCGACGAGGAGGGGCGCGTCACCGCCTTCCTGGAGAAGACGCAGGATCCGCCGACCGATCAGATCAATGCCGGTTGCTACGTCTTCCGGCGCGAATACATCGAGAAGATCCCGGCGGGGCGGCCGGTGTCGGTGGAGCGCGAGGTGTTTCCCGCGCTGCTCGCCGAAGGTGCCCGCGTGCAGGGCCACGTCGACTGCTCCTACTGGCGCGATATGGGTACGCCGGAAGACTTCGTCCGCGGCTCGGCCGACCTGGTCCGCGGCATCGCCCCCTCCCCGGCCCTGCCCGGACAGCGTGGTGAATCTCTCGTCCACGAGGGTGCGGGCATTGCCCCGGGCGCGCTGCTCATCGGCGGCACCGTCGTCGGGCGCGGCGCCGAAGTCGGCGCAGGTGCGCGCCTCGACGGAGCGGTGCTCTTCGACGGCGCCCGCATCGAAGCAGGCGCCACCGTGGAACGCTCCATCATCGGCTTCGGCGCCCGCATCGGCCCCCGCGCCCTCGTCCGCGACGCCGTCATCGGCGACGGCGCCAACGTCGGCGCCCGCTGCGAACTACTGCGCGGCGCCCGCATCTGGCCCGGCGTCGACATCCCGGACGGCGGCATCCGCTTCTCCACAGACGTGTAGTCCCCAGGGACTCAGCTGAAGCCGACGGCCTGTTCACCCCAGGCGGTGTGCAGGTCGCGGTCCGGGTCGTCGATTACCCGGTCGATGTTGTCGATCAGGAGTGTGTTGCGGGTGCCGGGGCGGTAGGGCGGCCAGTGTTTGGAGCCGTCGATGGCGGCCGGAACACCGTGGGTTGCGAAGGCGAGCCAGCGGCGTTGCATGCGACCGGAGACTTCCATCGCTACCTTGCGGCCGCCGAGCCAGAAGGTGGGATCGTGGTTCAAGGTGCCGAAATTGCCGAAGACATAAGGCAATTCGGTAGCGTGACCGGCGCCGACGCGGGCGGCCTTCAGCATGGGGGTGGCGTGGTCGAAGCGGTACATCCAGGTCGGTGAATGCTGGGCGTGGCCGTCGGCGACCCAGTGGGCCGGCATGCGGAAGGCCGCGTCTGTAGATATGGCAAGCGCGCCACGGATTTTCGCGAGATCCGGATAGGCCGAGGTGATTTCGGCGATGCGCTCTGGCGACATCTGCGGATGATTGGCGGCCACATCGCGCAGCATGGCGTTCACCGCATCCGGGGTCACCGGCATGATCGGCGAGCGGAGGACGCGGAACAGCGAAGCCTCGTCCTTATTGGTGCCGATGATCAGCGGCACGCGATGCGAACGGCCCTGTTGGAAGCGGTCGATGGGATAGGTCGGGACCAGATAGCCGTCGACGACCGGCGCGGCGGCCAGTCGGCCCGGCTCCTTCATCGGAATCTCGTCCAGCAGTATGCCGGCGGCCGTCACGATCCGGTCGATCGGGCATTCCAGCAATTCGCTTGCGCGCGAATGCGGCAATTCGATCAGTTCCAGAAAGCGCTGGGCCACAGCGGCAGCCCGCTCCTGGCCGAAAACCGTTGTCGCGGGCGGACTTTGCGCGATCGCCTGATGGAACAGTCCGACCGCAGGCGGGGAAGTCAGCAGTGCGGTCACGCAGCCGGCGCCGGACGATTCACCGAATAGCGTCACGTTGCCCGGATCGCCGCCGAATGCGGCGATATTGTCGCGAACCCATTCCAGTGCGGCGATCTGGTCGTGCAGACCGAGGTTCGGCGTGAAATCGTCGGAGAGCGAGGACAAGTCGAGGAAGCCGAGGGCGCCGAGGCGGTAATTGACCGTCACCACGACCACGTCACCGGCTTCGGCCAACTTGCGGCCGTCGTAGATCTCCTGGGCCGCGGTGCCGAGGCAGTACGCGCCGCCGTGCAGCCACACCAGAACCGGGCGGGGCGCACCGGTATCAGCGGAACTGCGCGGCGACCACACATTGAGCCACAGACAGTCCTCCCCGGTCCGCAGGTCGGAGTCGACCGGGACCATATTGCCCATTGTCTGCGGGGCGATCTCGCCGAAGGTCGTGCACTCGCGGATGCCATCCCACGGCTGCGGCGGCACTGGCGGCCGGAACCGGTTCGGACCGGTCGGCGCGGATGCGTACGGAATGCTGCGCCACACCGCGACCGGTCCATCCCAGCGTCCACTCACGCGCCCCCGGGTCGTCTGGGCGACCGGCTCGGTGTCGCCGACCTCGGAGCCAGGTTCGATATCGAACTGCTGCGTGGTCATCTTCCGCACCTCCTGCCTACGCCCCGGGCGGGTGCGCTGCGCGTTTGCTCCGGCCGGGTCCAAGCACCTAGCGATCTCTTATCGAGAGTACGTCCAGTTCGACGGTGGGATAGGTGGCACGCACCTCTCACCCTTGGCGCTACGCTGGGCCGATGCCGAGTTATAGCTTCCGGTGCCGCAGCTGTGGCGACACTTTCGAGGTCGACCGTCCGATGGCGGAGGCGTCGAATCCGGCGGCCTGCCCCAACGGCCACGACGACACGGTCAAGCTGCTGACCACATTTGCGACGGTCAGCAGGGGTGGCGGCGGCGCGGCGTCACCCGCGCCCGCGCCGCGGCCCGCAGGTGGCGGGTGCTGCGGTGGCGGCTGCTGCTCATGAATCCGGCGCGATGATCGGCGTGGTCGGCATCACACTGGGTCGGGTCGGTCTCGCTTGTCGACGTGGCCGAGGTCACGGTCCGGTGCGACGCGGTCGCGCACGCGCTGCTTGAGTACGGCGATATCCGGGAATCCGCCGTCCGCTTTGCGCTCCCAGATCTGGTCGCCGTCGATGGTGATGCGGAACACGCCGCCCGTGCCGGGGATCAGCGCCACCTCACCGAGTTCGGTGGCGAAGGTGCTCAGCAATTCCTGTGCCATCCAGCTCGCGCGCAGCAACCAGCGGCATTGCGTGCAGTATTCGATCGCGACACGTGGCATGGGTTGCACGCTACCGGTCACGGTTCGATGATGCCGTCGAGGTAGGCCCAGGCGCCGTCCACCCGGGCGAATGTGCTGACCTCGTGCAGAGATCCACGTCGGCCTTCGGCCTTGTAGTGGGCGATGAATTCCACGGTGCCGGAGTCGTCGAACGGTCCGCCGCGTTCGGTGCGCACGATCTCCAGGAACAGCCAGCGCTGGGCTGGATCCAGGTCGAGCGCCTTCGGTCGCGTGCGCGGATGCCAGGACCGCAGTAGGTATTCGGTATCGCCGACCGCGAATGCGGTGTAGCGCGAACGCATCAGCGCCTCGGCCGTCGCCGCAGGCCGCTCCCCTGCCAGCACCGGTCCACAGCAGGCACCGAACGGCTCCCCACGCTTACACGGGCACGGCTGTGAATCGTCCATGACTCCGAATCTTGCTCGCCGTGCGGATCACTGTGCGCTCCGGGTGCCCTGATCGAGATCAGGGCACTGGCGGAGGAGGCTGGGTCGGTCGATGCCCGCGCCGCTTCCACCTGATCTTGATCCATGCGTTCGAGGAAGCTCGGGGCGGCGTGTTGTGCGGAGTGTCGCGTAAAGGCGCAGTGACATGGGCGATCCGGCAACTGGGGGGCGACGAATCACGGTGTGGATAAGCGGAATTGTCGACACCGACCAAGGAGCCCGCCATGGGACTGCTGAATGTGTTGAACATGTTGGGAACCGGTTCCGCCATTGCCTCGGAGGGCCTTTCGCTGCTGGCCGGAATCATCGGACTGTTCAGTCAGTCCTGACTTCTCGATCCATCCAGCCGGTGGCGGCTGTGGCGAGTGAGGTGGCGATGGCCGCGGTTTGCTCGCGCCAGCGGCGTAGTTCGGTAATGCTCGGGGCGAGTTCGTAATCGTGGTGGTGGGCGGCGCGGGACAGGGCTGCCCATACCGTCGCGACCTGCGCGGCGGTGGCGTCGCCCGCGAATACCCGCAGGGCGAGCAGTTGGGCGCGCATCGGGCAGCGCGCCAATTCCGGTGCCACCCGCAACCACAACTCGTCGACGGATTGTTCGAGCGCGAGCCGCAGAATCCACACCGTCGCCCGCGACCACAGCCCGTCGGCATCGGTCACCGACCCGTCGAGCAGCCGATCGACCGCATCGAACCGCTCGGCCACCGTGGGCCGCGGTGGATGCGGTTTCCCCGCCACCCCCTGCTTGCGCGCACCCCCTCGCCGCACCGCCCCCACCTTCGGCCGCCGAGCCCCCCGAGTCGTCCGACCCTGCCGAGCCGCGCCGCTCTTCCCAGCCGATTCGTCCGGTACCCCGACTTGCCTTCCCGCCCAACGCTTTCCGCCGTGCCCGACCGAACTCCCCTGCGAGCCGCCAACCCCCTCCCGACCAGCACCGTCTGCTCGACCCTCGATACCTGGTAACTCCGCGCCACCCAAGGGATCACTTTCCCGCGCCCGACCATCGTCCGCGTGGTCCCACGTGCCAGCGTCATCACGCGCGGCGCTCACCGCCACCCCCGAGCTATCGATGCGTAGCACCCGTTCATCGGCGTAGCCAGCCGACGAACTTCTCGGTGTCCGCGATCAGGTCGCGCATGCTGCGGCCGATGGGTACGTGGGCTCCCGCGGTGGCGTCGCGTAAGGCGTCGACGACCCATCTGCCTTCCCTGGCGAGGTGTTTGTTCAGGTCGTCTACTCGGCCGCCGATACCCATGACCGCGAGCGCGACCATTGCGCGAGTTGTTTGTGCGCCTTCGATGTGGCGTTCGACGTCGCGGTGGTCCATGCCGTCGGCGAGCAGATTGCGCCGGGCTCTGGCCAGGCTGGCCGCTTCCACGGCGGAGCGGCAACAGGTGGCTACCAGTTCGTCGGCGATCGCCGGGGGGAGTTGGGGGGTGCGGACCAGGGAGCGGGCGTCGTCGAGGTAGCGGCGGATCGGGTCGCTCGATACCCGCACTTCCACCACCGAGCGTTCGCGGCGCTGCACTTCGAGCACGCTGGCGTCGAGTTGCATGCGCCGCACCGCCTCGGCCAGCCGCTCGTCATGGGTGAAGACGATGACCTGCCGCGTCCATGCCATGACCTCGAGCACCCTGGCCAGTCCGTCCACCTTGGCCGGATCCATGGCCTGCACCGGGTCATCGATCATGACGAAGCGAAAGGGGCTGTCCTCCACCGTCGCTCGCGGCAGGAACAGCGAAAGCCCGAGGGCGTGCAGCTCCCCCTGACTCATCACCCCGAGCGCGGCGCCGTCCACCTCGTCGACGGTGACATCGAGCAGCACCCGCCGCGCGGTTCCGGCGTTGCCCTGCAATCGAATCGCACCGAGCTCGACATTGCTCTGCTGACGCAGTGTGCGCCAGACCCAGCGCGCCGTGGTCTCCAGCGGCGCCATCCGCTCGCCGCGCAATCCGGCCGTCGCGGATTTGAGCCAATCCTCGGCGCGCTTGAGTGTACGCAGTTCGCTGCCGTTCGCGATGATCGCGCGGGCACCCTCCAGCCAGCCGCTGATGCGGGGCACCAGCGGCGCCCACACCTCGTCGAGGCGGTTCAGTTCTTTGCGGGTGCCCTGTTGCAGCAACTCGAGTTCGTCGACCAGGCGAGTGTGCGCACCGCGCAGTCGATCGGGTAGGTCAGGCGAGTAATCGGCGCCGGTCAGCGCCGCCCAGTCGGTCCAGGCGCGACGCACCGCGGTGGTGTCGACGGTGGGCGGATTGCGCGGATCGAAATCGAGTTCCGGGGGGATATGTTCCGGGAGTGCGCGGGCGTCGCGGACGGCCTGTCGCAGTGCGGCCCGCGCGCTCGCGAGTGCGTCGACTCGGGAAGTCAGCTCGGCAATCGAGGCGTCCGCGCCGCGCAACCACGTCGCGTCCAATTCCCCACGCCCACAGACCGGACACGCACATTCCCCGCTGGCACCGACATGATCACGCGCCCGCCGCAGCAAGTCCAGCACCCGCAGATCGGCCTCGGCATCGGCGGTCGAATCGCGCGCGAGCACCGTGCGGCACTCTTCGAGGCGAGCGGCGATCGCTTCGACTTCGGCACCCGAGGGCAAGACCAGTCGCACGATTGCCCGCAGCCCATCCGGCCCGACCGGATTCTCGACCGTGCCGAGTACCTCGCGACCGATGGCTCTGAGATCGGGGCGGTCCGGGCGCAGCAGCGCCGCCATCCGCACCGCACGGTCGTCGGCCACCATACCGAGCGCGGTCATTAGTTCGATGCGTGCCTGGCGCGAATCCCTTACGGCGCGTTCGAGTTCCAGTCGGCGGGTGCGGATCCGCTCCTGTGCCACGGTCAATTCGTCGAGGCCGAGCAGCCGGTGCAGCGCGTCGAACAGATCGCTCGGTTTGCCGTCGACGAGTGCGCCGAGTTCGCTGTAGGACAGGAAAGGGCGATACAACTCCAGCAGACCGGCCCAGCGGTTGCCGTCGAAATCCGTTGACGCGGTGTCGGATCGCTGTTCGGTCCAGTGCGCCTGGCCCAGATCCGCCTGCGGTGACCACTCTTTGGCAATGGTCAGCTCGGGATCGGCTCCGGTGGTGAGCAATTCGAGTTCGATGCGCGCCGAGCCGCCGTCGTGCAGATTCCGCCAGCCCTCGCGCCATGCCGCCGACCGGCCGTCCCAGCGACGATTACTACCGGTGAGCACCAGCTCGGCGGCCTCGGCGAAGCTCGACTTGCCACTTCCGTTGCGGCCCACCACCAATGTGAGACCCGGCCCCGGCGGCAACTGCAGTGTCGCTTCGGGTCCGATACCGCGGAAGCCGCGTACCCGGATCGCACGCAGGAAGATGCCGGAGCCATCGAATTCGGTTGTCAGATCATCCGACTCGCCGCCACCGAGGGCGCGGAGCACGGTGTGCGCGACGTCGGGGGTGACCGCAGGATCGGCCGCGAGCCGTCGGGATACCACTTCGGTCAGGCGCGGTACCGCCGCAGTATCGGTTCCGGGATCTGTACGCATGCGTAAACCCCCTCGACCACAAACCGCGGCACGTCCTCCAACCCCGCACGGGTATCACTGTTGAAAGCTGAACGAGACGCTACCCGATGGCGTCGAATTCGCCCACTGCGGCACCGTTTCGCGCGACCGGAAGGGGAAAAGCGAATCTGCCCGCGGGGATGGTATGGCCATCGAACAGGCTGGGCCCCGCTCGATGTCCACCCCTCGCCAACCCCGGCGGGCAGCTCGATGGTGTGTCACCCGATTTGGGTGGCTCGGTCGGAGCCGAACAGGACAGGATGCCAGAATCGGGCAACCAGCGCAAGATACAGTTATCGCCGAATCCGTCGTCCCCGCAGCGTATTCCAGAAAAATAGCCGCTCACCACCTAACTTGTCGGTGGGCTGCGGTAGAAATTCGGCAACCGAGCAATGGGGGAAGACATGACATACAGTCGATCCGGGGCCGCCGGATGAACCAGGCGGGAGCCATACATATGACCGCGCCGTGGACCGTGGAACAGGTCAGCGCGCTCGCACCCGATGCGAGCTCGCTATCCGCCGCGCGCAAGCTCGCCGGACGCTGGCGCGGCACCGGGCAGTCGGACACCGCGCTGTGGGGCCTGTGTCAGGGCAGCGGCGCCAAGCCGTATCAGACAGTTGTGGCGCTGGCGGGTCCGGCGTACAAGTGCTCGTGTCCGAGCCGCAAGTTCCCGTGCAAGCACGCATTGTCGCTCTTGCTCGCCTGGTCGGGCGGCGCGGTCGCCGAAGCACCGATCGCGGACTTCGCGGCGGAATGGATCAACGCCCGCGCGGTTCGCGCGGCCGAGCCCGCCACCGACTCACGGGCCCGCACGGCCAATCCGGCGACCGCCGAACAGCGGCGGGTCCGGGTGACGGCGGGGCTGGAGGAACTGGATATCTGGCTCGGCGATCAGGTGCGCACCGGGCTGGCTCAGACCGATCGCTCGTTTCGCGCCTTCGAGGCGATCGCGGCCCGAATGGTCGACGCGCAGGCCCCCGGCGTCGCCGCCACGTTGCGCCAGCTGCCGACCACCGTGGTGACCAGGGCGGACTGGCCAGAGGTCGTACTCGCCGAATACGCGAGGCTGCATCTGCTGATCGCCGCGCACCGCCGACTCGACGAATTGTCGCCGGAGCTGCGGGCCTGCGTCCGCACCCATATCGGCTATCCGACATCCGCCGAATCCGTGCGCGCCGAACCCGCTGTCCGGGATCAGTGGCAGGTACTCGGCATCCGGACCAGCGAGGAGGAGCGGCTCTACACGCGCCGAACATGGTTGTACGGCAGGCGGACTCGACGCTGGGCGCTGCTGCTCGAACATTCCTTCGGCACGCCGAGCTTCGCGGCGGAGGTACCGCTGCCCGGCATGATGGCCGAAGCGGATCTGCACTATTACCCAGCTGGCGCGCCGCTGCGGGCACTCTGGGGCGAACGGCACGGTGCGGCCGAACCGTTCACCACGCTGCCGGTTGCCGACGGGACGATCGCCGCCGTGTTGACCGGGCATGCCGGGGAACTCGCGGGCGATCCGTGGTTGCGATCGCGACCGCTGCTGCTCACCGATGTCGTGCCGGTGTGGACCGAAAATGGCTGGTACATAACCGAATCCAACGGCACCGCGCTGCCGGTTGCGGCTACCGAGCAGCCGTGGCGACTGCTCGCGGTGTCCGGTGGGCACCCGGTGACGCTGGCCGCCGAATGGGGCGTGGCCGGATTGGTGCCGATCTCGGTATTCACCGCGGGTGAGGTCGTCGATGTCGACAGTGCGGAGTTCGGCACGCGTGCGATGTCGAATGCGCCTGCTGCGCCGGTGTCGCAGGAGCTGACCTCGGTGGCGCTGCTCGGCACGGCCCGCAGGGCGGCGGATCCCGTGCGGCTCGAGGCTCCGGTGGCCGCCGCGGCGACCCGGTTGCGCACCGATCCGGCATTTGTGCTTCTCGAATCTGCCGCGCTACGTGGCGCTTTCGCGCGTGGTGGCGTATCCGTCAGTACGGCGACCAAGCCCGAAACCGCCGCGGATGACGCGCGGCGACTTCTGCCCCGCGCCGCGGCATCCCGACTCGCTCGCCTGTTGCGGGAGCGGTCCCCCTTCCTGCCCGAATGGTTCGCGGCCGCAGCACCGTTCGACTATCGCGCCCCGGATGCACTGTGCGCGCTGCTGCTCGCGCAGGCGAAGGCGAATACCGAACTGCGCGAACCGCTTTTGCAACTGGCCGGAACCCGCGGCCGCTGGCTGTCCGACCAGCATCCGGACTGGCGCGACCTGGTGCGGCAAGGGCCTTCCGATGCGCCGACGGCGCAGAGCTGGCAGTTCGGCCAACCGCCCGAGCGCCGGGAATGGCTCGCCCAACTGCGCCGACGAGATGCCGCAGCCGCACGTGCGGCGCTGACCGCGTCCTGGCCGAAGGAATCCGGCCCGCTGAAGGCCGAACTCTTGGCCGTACTCTCCGATGGGATTTCGGCCGATGACGAACCGCTGCTCGAGACCGCGTTGGACGATCGACGATCGGATGTCCGGCGAATCGCGACCGGACTGCTTCCGCTGCTATCGGATTCGGCATTCACGCAGCGCATGACCCGGCGCGCGAGCGCATGGGTCACGGTCGAACATCTGCTGCTGCATCCGAATCTGGTTGTCCGCATTCCGGAGGAGCTCGACGATGCCGACCGCAGGGACGGCATCAACGACCGCGCGGTGGAGTTCACCTATCGCTGGGACGGCGCACCGGACCTGCGCGCGGGTCGGCTGCGGCAACTCGTGGCGGCGACACCGTTGCCGCACTGGGAGTCCGAACTCGGCGCACCCGATAAGGCCACCCGGGCCAGGATCAGTGACCGCTTCCGGCAGCCACTGTTCGACGGTTGGGTGGACGCCACACTGGCACAACATGATTCAGCCTGGGCGCGGGCGCTGTTCGATGCCGGGGTGCCGACCGATCTGGCCATGCTTCGACGCCGCGAATTGTTCGCGCTGCTGCCACTCACCGATCGCGCCCGGCATCTGCTGCAATTGGACGGCGCGTGGCTCTCGGAGCTCGAGGCGCTGCTGCCCGCCATGGGCCATCCGTGGCCGGAACCCCTTGCCCAACACCTGATGCTGTTGTTGTTCGAACGCGCACGTGCCGCGGCCAAACGCCCCGAAGCGCACGGCACCGGTCCGAGCGCGCATCGGTCGCTGCTGTCCGCGGCGGCCGTGCACCTGCCCGTGAGCGCGGCGCGTACCGCCACCGCGCTGGCGCGCCGATGCACCGATCCCAATTGGGAGCGAGCCTTCGATCAGCTCGCCCATGACCTCAACCACCGCTCGATGATGCTCGAGGAGTTGCAGTGACCACAACCGATTCGAAGCCGGAGCTCTTGCGTCCGCACGCCGAACAGGCTTATGCCGAGGAACTGCGGGCACTGGCCGCGATCGATGATCGGCCGCGGCCGCCGTCATGGCAATTGTCGCCGTGGGCGGTCGTCACCTATCTGCTCGGCGGCACGCTCGACGACGGCACCGTGATCAGCCCCAAGTACGTCGGGCCGCGACGGCTGATGGAGGTGGCGGTCGCGACGCTGGCGACCGATCGGGCGCTGCTGCTGCTCGGCGTGCCCGGCACCGCGAAAACCTGGGTATCGGAACATCTTTCGGCCGCGATCAGCGGTGCGTCGACCCTGCTCGTACAGGGCACCTCGGGTACCGCCGAAGAAGCGATCCGCTACGGCTGGAACTATGCGCGGCTGCTCGCGGAGGGGCCGAGCGAGGGTGCGCTGGTGCCGTCCCCGGTCATGACCGCGATGCGTCGCGGCGCCATCGCCCGGATCGAGGAACTCACCCGCATTCCGTCCGATGTCCAGGACGCGCTGATCACCGTGCTGTCCGAAAAGACCCTGCCGGTACCGGAACTCGGGATGGAGGTGCAGGCCGCCAAGGGCTTCAATGTCATTGCCACCGCCAATGACCGCGACCGCGGCGTCAACGATCTGTCCTCTGCTCTGCGTCGCCGCTTCAATACCGTTGTGCTGCCGCTGCCCGCCAGTGAGGACGAGGAGGTCGCGATCGTGACCCGCCGCGTCGAACAACTCGGCGCCGCCCTCGAACTTCCGGCGGTTCCCGCCGCGGCCGAGGAAGTCCGCCGGGTCGTGCGCGTCTTCCGCGAGCTGCGTTCCGGCATGACCGCCGACGGCCGCACCAAACTCAAGACGCCCTCCGGCACCTTGTCCACCGCCGAAGCGATCTCGGTGATCACCAACGGCATCGCCCTGTCGACACACTTCGGCGACGGCACCTTGCGCGCGTCCGATATCGCGGGCGCGGTCCTCGGCTCGGTCATCAAGGATCCGGTGGCCGACGCCGTCATCTGGACCGAGTATCTGGAAGCCGTTGTCCGCGAACGCCCCGAATGGTCCGACTTCTACCGCGCTTGCCGCGAGGTGCACGGATGAGGCGGCACCGCCGACTGATCCGACCACACCGCATGTTCAACCGGGAGTGACACGGTGAGCAAGACAAACACGGCCGACGACCGTGGGGACGACCAGCAGAACGCCGCCCAGACCGGTCCGGTGACCCGGGTGTTCGGCATCCGGCACCACGGCCCGGGTTCGGCCAGATCTTTGCGCACCGCGCTCGAGCGGTTTCGCCCCGACGCGATCCTGATCGAGGGCCCGGCCGATGCCGACCCATTGGTCGGATACGTTGCGGCCGAGGGAATGTCACCGCCCGTCGCGCTGCTGGCCTATGTGCCGGACCAGCCCGCCAAGGCCGCATTCTGGCCGTACGCGGTGTTCTCCCCCGAATGGCAGGCGCTGCGGCATGCGGCGGAACACGCAGTGCCGGTGAAGTTCTGCGACCTTCCCGCGACCACCGTCCTCGCCACCGAAGACGAACCGGGTGACCGCATCGATCCACTCGCCGAATTGGCCGCCGCGGCCGGCTACGACGATGCCGAACGCTGGTGGGACGCAGTGGTCGAATCCGTTGCCGACGCCGACGCTTTCGAAGCGATCACCGAGGCAATGGGTGCACTGCGAGAAGCCGCTGAACGAGGCATGTTCGCGATCGGACCTGCCACGGACGCAATCGAAGACACTTCGCCCGGCCGACAGCCGCACGAGATACCCGGCATTCCGGCGGGTGGAGACCCGAGCAGCAAGACGTTCGAGCCCGACGACCAACCCCGGCCCGCCGCACATGCCGAGTCGGCCAACTCGCGGACCGGTGACATTGTCGACGAGGCGATCGAGCTCGAAGACGTTGAGCGCCAAGCCATCGGGATCGACGCGCACACCTTGCGGCGCGAGGCGCATATGCGGCAGACGATGCGGAAGGCGTTGAAGGAAGGGGCACAGCGGCTTGCGGTGGTGTGTGGGGCATGGCATGCACCGGCATTGACGGGGAAGTTGGGGCCTGCGACGGCGGATGCCAAGTTGCTCAAGGGGCTTCCCAAGGTGAAGGCAACCGTGACCTGGGTGCCGTGGACGCATTCCCGCCTGGCGACGACATCAGGATACGGTGCCGGAATCACCTCGCCGGGCTGGTATCACCACCTGTTCACCGAGACCGAACAGCCGGTCGCGCGCTGGCTGACCAAGGTGGCGGGGGTGTTGCGCGCGCACGATCTGCCGGTTTCCAGTGCGCATATCATCGAATCCGTCCGGCTCGCCGACACGCTCGCGGTGCTGCGGGCTCGGCCGCTGGCGGGGCTGTCGGAGGTCACCGAGGCGGTGCGGTCGGTGATGTGCGCGGGCGATGAGACGATGGTGCGGCTCGTCGCGTCCGAACTGGTGGTCGGCGAGGCACTCGGCGCAGTTCCCGATGGCACGCCGACCGTCCCGCTGGATGCCGATCTGCGTGCCCGGATCCGCACACTGCGGCTGAAGCAGGAAGCCCTGTCCCGCAACCTCGATCTCGACCTGCGCAAGGAGCGCGAGGTCGAACGCTCCCGACTGCTGCACCGGCTGCGGGTACTCGGAATCGACTGGGGCACGCCGACAACCGGCGAGGTACGCAGCACCGGCACCTTCCGCGAATCCTGGACGCTGCGGTGGCGACCCGAATTCGCGGTTTCGATCGTCGAGGCCTCCCGCTGGGGCACCACCATCCGCACCGCGGCGGAAGCCAAAATCCTCGACACCGCGGGCCGTGCGGGCAGCACCGTCGGCGACCTCACCGCCGCACTCGAGGTCGCGCTGCTCGCCGATCTCGGCGACGCCACCAACGGTCTGATCAGCCGCCTGGAATCGGCCGCGGCACTCGACCACGACGTAACCCATCTGCTGGCCGCGCTCCCCGGCCTGACCCGCACGCTGCGCTACGGCGACGTCCGCGGCACCGACACCGAAGCTCTCGCCCACGTCGCGGACGGCCTGCTCGTGCGGATCTGCGCGGGGCTGCCCGGTGCGGTCACCGGCCTCGATACCGATGCCGCCGAACAACTCCGCAGCCAGCTCGATGCCGCGCACACCGCCATTCACACGCGCGACAACGACTGGGCCACCGGCGAATGGCTGGCCGCTCTGCACCGCCTCGCCGACCGTGACGATGTGCACGGCGCGCTGGTCGGTCGTGCCGTCCGACTGCTCGCCGATGCCGGACGCATCGACGAATCCGATTCCGCGCGTAGGCTTTCCGCCGCCCTGTCGATCGGCAATACCGCCGCCGCCAAGGCTGCCTGGATCGACGGCTTCCTCGGAGGTCGCGGCCTGCTGCTGGTCCACGACCGAGAGTTGTTGCGGCTCATCGACAATTGGCTCCGCGGTCTCGGCGACGACATGTTCGTCGAGATCCTGCCGCTGCTACGCCGCACCTTCGGCGCATTCGGATCCGGCGAGCGCCGCGCCATCGGCCAGGCGGTGCGCGACGGTGGCTCCGGCACATCGTGTACCGGCGCGGACACGACCTTCGATGTGGAACGAGGGCTGGTCGCCATGCGTACGGTCGCGGACATCCTCGGAGTGCCGGTATGAGCCCGACGCGCCTAGCACCGGATCAACTCGCAGCGATGCACCGACGACCGCAAGGCCTTCCATACCGAGCCGAAGATCGTCGCCATCCGCATCGCGAGCGATTCTGCCCACTCGTCGGGCATTACGACGCGATCAGCTCGCCGCACCGCATTGTGCAATGCGGCTGCCAGGACAGCCCAGCAGCCGCCCGACGCGCTCCTTCAGCACCGCGCTCGGGCCCTCGACCGACCAGAACGACGATGTGGACCAACCAGAACCACGATGTGGTGGCATTCCGCCGTCACCTATCTCCCGGAGTGACCGGATGAATGCGATCGATGAAACCCAGTCCAGGCGTTGGCGTCTGGTGCTCGGCACCGCCGCCGAACAACCCCTCGGCGGCTTGGGTTCCGCGGATGACGAGGCCATGGATCGAGCCTTGGGCGCGGTCTACAACACCGACGACCAGAGCTCCGGTAAGCGCTCGGCCGGACTCGGCGGCTCCGCACCGAAGGTGGCCCGCTGGCTCGGCGATATTCGCACCTACTTCCCGTCCGCCGTCGTCGAGGTCATGCAGCGCGACGCCGTCGATCGGCTCAATCTGACCCAGCTCCTGCTGGAACCGGAACTCCTCGAAGCGGTCGAACCGGACGTGCACCTGGTCGGCACCCTGCTGAGCCTGAATCGGGTGATGCCCGAAACCACCAAGGCGACAGCGCGAATGGTGGTCGAGAAGGTGGTCCGCGAAATCGAACAGCGCATTGCCGCACATACCGTCGCGGCGGTATCCGGCGCATTGAACCGCGCCGCCCGCGTGACCCGACCTCGGCTGCGGGATATCGACTGGGACCGCACTATCCGCAAGAATCTCGCCAACTACCTTCCCGAACACCGGACCGTCGTGCCCGAACGTCTGGTCGGCTACGGCCGCAAGGCGCAGGCGGTGCACCGGGATGTCGTCCTCGCCATCGATCAATCCGGTTCGATGGCCTCCAGCGTGGTCTACGCCTCGGTGTTCGGCGCGGTCCTGGCCTCGATGCGGTCGCTGAAAACGTCGCTGGTCGTTTTCGATACCGAAGTCGTCGACCTGACCGAACAACTCACCGATCCGGTCGAGGTCCTCTTCGGCACCCAACTCGGCGGCGGCACGGACATCAATCGCGCCATCGCCTATTCGCAATTGCTCATCACCCGCCCCGCGGACACCTTGTTCGTCCTCATCTCCGACCTCTATGAGGGCGGCATCCGCGAAGAGATGCTGCGCCGCGTCAATGCCATGCGGGACTCCGGCGCCCAGGTGGTCGTCCTGCTCGCCCTCTCCGACGACGGCGCTCCCGCCTTCGACCACGACAACGCCGCCGCTCTCGCCGCCCTCGGCATACCGGCCTTCGCTTGCACCCCGGACAAGTTCCCCGACCTGCTCGCGCTAGCCCTCGACCGGGGCGATATTCAAGCCTGGGCCAGCCGAAATGCCGGAACCAGTTGAGTGCCAGCGCGTCGGCACCGGCTGCGGTCCCACCGGTCCCATCGCACCCCACGCCGTCGCCGCGGCAGGCACCAGTGGATGCAGCAGCGCTGACAATCCGAGCGGCACCACCGCGACGATCGCGTTGAGCCAGTGGTGATTACCGGTCCCGACCACGACCACCGTGGTGAGCACCGGATGTGCCAGCGCCAGCCACCGCCAGGAACTCCGGGTCGCCGCAACCACGGCGAAGGCCGCAGCAGGGCCCACCCCACATGCAAGGATAGCCTCGGGCTGGATCGACCCGGAAGCCCTGGCCTATCGGGGTATTCGCCGCACTCGCCGCCGAAAGGTCGGCGGCACACCGGGACACATCTTCCGCAACGGAATCTTGTCAGCGGTCGATCACTTCGGCGACAGCGACTCCACCGGAGCGATCTGCGGCAGCATCCTCGGAGCTCGCTACGGCCGCCGTGCCGTCGCGGACGAGTGGCGCACCATGCTCGATGCCGGTCCGGTCATCGAGCATTCGGCCGCGGACTTCTGCGGCGAATTCGGGCACACTCCGCCGACCGACGCCTATGCTGCGCCGACGGCGAAGTGCCCGCTATTTTCCGAAATAGACCTACAGGTCAGCGATGGCGGCCAGGGGTGGGGTGCGGGCGGCACGAATTCCCGGCCACAGCGCGGCGAGAACACCGACCACGGCCGAGCTGATGAGCACCAGCACCAGTTGATTCCATGGGATGGCGATCTCATCTATGCCCAGGTCACGCAGGGTTCGCAGGAAGCCGACACCGAGACCGAGGCCGAGCAGCATCCCGACGATCGCGCCGAATACCGCTATCAGCATGGATTCCAGATAGATGCTTCGGCGTACCTGAGCCCGCTGCATGCCGACCGCGCGCAACATGCCGATCTCGCGACGCCGCTCCACCACCGACAGCGCGAGGGTATTGACGATGCCGAGAATCGCGATCACCACCGCCAACGCGAGCAGCCCGTACAGGATGGCGAGCAGCGTATTGATCTGCTTGCCCTGGGCGCCCTTGAACTCCTCCCGATCCTGCACCTGGACCACGACGAACTGCTCGGTCGCATTCTCCAGATCGGTGCGCATCTGAGCCAGATCGGCACCAGGCTGGGCCTTGACGAACATGAACAGGTTGGTCCGGAAGTTGGTCGGCATCACCTCGTCGTACATGACCGGCGACACCACCAGCGGACCGAGCAGCGGCGTCTTCTTGTAGATGCCGACCACCTGGACCGGAATCTTCTTGAACCCCAGGCTCGTCACGCTGACCTGATCGCCGACCTTCCAGCCGCGCTTATCGGCCTCGTCCTGCGACACCATGACATCGTGATCGCCCAGCGTGTTGGTGCCCTTGATCATGTCGTAGTTGATGACACGGTCGGGCGAGCCGTCGAATTCGGTGCCGGCCAGCTGCTCATCGCCGACCTTGAACGCGACACCGCGCAGGCCGACCACATCGGCCACCCCGGGCACCGATTTGCGCACGGCGTCACCCGCACCGAGCGGCACCCCGATCATCTGCGGTCCGGCCAGCACATAGTCGGCCTTCACGCCCTTGTCGACGAGCACGCTCACGCTGGCCTTCGCCGACGCGCCGAGCATGCCGATCGCGGTCACCAGCATCAAACCGAGGGTGAGCGCGAAAGCCGTTGCGGCAGTACGTCGTGGGTTGCGCGCGGCATTATTGCGCGACATCCGGCCGATCGGGCCGAACGGCCGCAGCAGCACCCCGAGACCCCCAACCACCGGCCGCGACAATGCGGGCGCCGCGAGCAGTACCGCGAAGATCAGGCCGAGCGCGCCGATCCCGACCGTCAGTGCGGCATGGCCGCCGGTCTTCTGCGCACCGAGCACCACTAGCACCACACCCGCGACGGCCAGCGCACTGCCGAAACCGGTCCGCAGCCGCAGCGATTCACCGGCCGAGGCGAACTCCTCGCGCATGGCCTCCACCGGCGGAATCTTGGCGGCGCGACGCGCGGGTGCATAGGCGCTGACCACCGTCACCAGCAGTCCGACGAGCAGTCCGACGATCACGGTGCGCGGCAGCACCGTCAACGATCCGGTCGGCAGGCCGAGATCGAACGCATTGAGCAGTGCCGAAAGCCCGAAGGCCAGACCGATGCCGCCCACCAAACCGATTGCGCTGCCGACCAATCCGATGACCAGTGCCTCCGCCACCACGGATCGGCCGACCTGTTGTCGACTCGCGCCGACCGCACGCAGCAGCGCCAGCTCACGCAACCGCTGGGCCACGATCATCGAGAAGGTGTTGTAGATGATGAAGGTGCCGACGATCAGTGCGATCGCGCCGAAGGCGAGTAGGAAGTAATTGATGAAGTTGAGCGCGTTGGAGACTTCCTTCTTCAGATCGGCACGCACCTGATCGCCGTTCTGCACCTTGTAATCCACCAGCACGTTCGCGATCTTGTCGCGTAGGTCGTCACCCGGTATACCGACGGCCGCGATATCGATATACGCGACATGCGAGCCGTCGGTGAACAGCTGGCGGGCCTGCGCGTCGTCGAAGAGCACGCCGATGAAACCGCCGGTGTCCGAAGGGACTTCGTAGATTCCGGTGAGTGTGACGTCGATCGGGTTGCCGTGCGAGGGAACCAGCACCTTGGTCTTGTCGCCGACATGCAGACCGGCGCGTTCGGCGCCGCCGGTATTGAGTGCGATTTCGCCCTCGTGCGCGGGCGGGACGCCCTGCACGAACTTATCCGGTTCGGCGACCGCCTTATCCGGCGGAATGTAGGATTGGCCGAAAGTCGGTGCGCCACCGGTCTGTACGGCCTTCTTACCGTCCGGATACAGCAGCACCAGCGGTCCGTTGACGCTCGGCGCGACCGCCCGCACCCCGTCCATCTTCGAGATCTGGTCGACCACGCTGAGCGGAATGCCCTGTGCCTGTTGTTTTTGCGGACTCACCCGCACATCGACGCCCTTGGCCTGATTGGCGAAGATCCCGTCGAAGGTCCGCTGGAGGGTATCGGTGAAGACGAATGAGCCTGCGATGAATGCGGTTCCGAGCACCACCGACAGCAGGGTCAGTGCCAGTCGCACCTTGTGCGCGGCGAGATTGCGCAAGACCACCTTGCGCATCGGTTTGCCGCTCATCAGACCTGCTCCAGCGACTTCATCTTGTCGAGCACCGATTCAGCGGTGGGATCGCGCAACTCGTCGACAATGCGACCGTCCGCGAGGAACACCACCCGGTCGGCATATCCCGCCGCGTGTGGCTCATGGGTGACGATGACGACCGTCTGCCCGAATTCGTCCACCGCCGCGCGCAGGATCGAGAGCACCTCCTCCGAGGCGCGCGAATCGAGATTACCGGTCGGCTCGTCACCGAAGATGATCTCCGGCTTACCGGCCAGCGCCCGCGCGCACGCCACCCGCTGCTGCTGCCCGCCGGACAGTTCGCTCGGCCGGTGGGTGAGTCGATCGGTGAGCCCGAGCCGCTTGATTACCGTATCCAGCCAGTCCTGGTCGGGCTTGCGGCCCGCGATATCCAGCGGCAGGGTGATGTTCTCCTGCGCGGTCAGCGTCGGCACCAGGTTGAATGCCTGGAAGACGAAGCCGATGCGATCGCGCCGCAGCCGGGTCATCTGCTTATCGGAGAGCCCGGCGAGATCGGTATCACCGATCCGCACGGTTCCGGTGCTGGCACTGTCCAGGCCGGCCAGGCAGTGCATCAGGGTCGATTTGCCAGATCCGGAGGGCCCCATGATCGCGGTGAACTCCCCCTTCACGAATTCGGCTGAAACCCCGTCCAGTGCCTTGACTTGCGTATCTCCGTGGCCGTAGACCTTCACCAGGTCGATGGCGCGCGCCGCGACAGTGGCGGCAGCCGATTTCTCGAGGTCGGCACCTAGGGCTTGCGAAGTCATGGAACCCAGTCTGTCCGGTATCGCGCGCCCGCGCCATCAGGGACCTCCCCCAAGTCTCGAGGAAACCTCAGAACTACGCCGACCGGCCCAGACCGAAGACCGTCGGATCCTGCGCGAGGTCGCGGAAGTAGCGCGCGGCGTCCGGCACCAAACGCCGTTCGGCGAGATCGAGCAGACCACCGACGCCGACGATCTCGGCGGAGACCGTGCCATCGGCCTTGCGGATCTCCTGGATGGTCCGGTGGGTTTTGCCATCCCAGGCGAAATCGCAAGTGACAGTGACCTCGTCGCCCACGAAGAGTTCCTGTTTGAATTCGAGCGTGACCTGCAGCGAGATCGGCCCGACCCCGGCGTCCCGCAACTTCTCCTGGGATAGACCGCCCTCCCGCAGGCAGGCCCAGCGCGCCCGTTCCGCATATTGCAGATAGACGGCCTGGTTCATATGTCCGTTGCCATCGATGTCCTCAGGCGACACGGTGATCGAGAGCGCGAATCCCATTGGCTCACGGTAGCGGCGGGGTACGACATCCGCCGCTACCGGCCCGGCCCTCACGCCCTGATGAAGTCGAGGATGTCAGCATCGAGCTGCGCGGCGTGCGGGATCATGATGCCGTGGCCGGTGGCCTCGGAATCACTTGGCCAGTTGCCCTACTCGCCGACGGGCAACACCGAGCAGGCCAGGGGATCGCCACGGACGCCGAGGTTCCGTCGTGAACAAGGAAGAGCTACTTCAGAATCAGCAGCGCCGACTTCTCGATGCGGTCGGCTATTTCGGAGTAGGAGGCGTAGCCCATGCCCGCGCGGACGAGTGCGCCCGCGTAGACGAGTTCGAGGGATTCGACTACGTCCTGGTCGGCGTCGGGGCCGAGGGCGCGGATCAGCCGTTTGCGGATTTCCATGCCGATCCGCGCACGGAGGTGGGCGACGTCGGGATCGCGGCCGAGCAGGGCGCTGGTGACGGCGCCCGCGAGTTCTTGTTCGTCGGCGACGAGCATGGCGATATTGCGGAGTTCGGCGACGACCCGGACGGTGGGGTCCGGGTCATCGCTGACCGGAGCCGAACTGGCGAAGAGGCGACGCCAGAAGATCTCGGCGACGAGATGTTCCTTCGAGGAGAAGTAGGTATACGCCGTGGCGGTGCCGACGCCGGCCGCCGCGGCGACCATGCGGATGGTCATCCCCGCGAAGCCTTCGCGCGCAAGCACTTCCACTGCGGCCTTGGTCAGCTTGTCGACGGTGTCGGCCTGCTTCTCGGTGAGGCGACGCCGGGTCGCCTCCAGGATGATGGACTCACCTTCGGACATGTGTCTAGATCCTACTTTGCGGCGGCGCGACCGGCGCGCCGGCCATAGAAGCTGCCGTCACCGAGGGAAGCACCGCTGACATAGCCGCCGGCACAGAGCCCGGAGGTGCAGCGGCCCGCGGCGAATAGGCCGGGAATCGGTTCACCGGAGACGTGCAGCACTCGCGAGTCCAGATCGGTGCGCAGCCCGCCGAGGGTGAAACCCGCGGTGAAGCCCCGCATGTCGAAAGCGGCGAGCGGGGTGCCGATCGGTTTGACCCACTCCGGCTTCTTCCCGAGCAATGGATCCTTGCCGTCGGCGGCGTGCAGGTTGTAGCACTCGACGGTGCCCTGCAACGCGCGCTCCGGCAGACCCATATCGGATTCCAGCTCCGCGACGGTCTCGGCCGCCCAGGTCGGCGGCTGCCGGAAGAACGGCGTGGATGTCACGGTGGCCAGCGCCGCCTCGAGCGACTCCTCATCGATGACCAGAAACGCCTGATTGTCCTGCTGGATCAGCGTCGCCTGTCCGATCCGGCCCGGATAGGTGTCCTCCGGGATATAGCGCTGACCACGCCCGTTGACCAGAATGCCGCGCGCCAACAGCTGCGGATCTCCGAAGAACGCCACCTCGGTGGCATCCATATGCGCCAACTCCGCACCCAGCGCCTGCGCGACCAGAATGCCGATGCCGTCGTGCTCTTCGATGGCGGCGGCGGGCCGCCCGATCAGCCGCGGCGCATAGCCTTCGATCATCTGCTGGTGGTAAGCGAAACTGCCGGTGGCGAGCACCACCCCGCGTTCGGCGCGGATCGCGACCTCCTTGCCGAAGCGTGTCGCGAGGACGCCGACCACCCGATCGGTCTCGTCGATCACCAGCCGCCGGATCCTGATGTCGTATTCGATGCCGACACCGAGACTTTCGGCGGTATCGGCCAGCGGCTTCATCAGCATGTAGCCGCCGCTCTTGGCGCCGATCTTCTTATCCGCCATTTGCGGAACATGGCCGCGCGGCGCGGGTTTCGCGATGGCGTTGAACGGCGCGGCATTCTCGCCGCCGGAGTACATCAGTCCCTCGTCGTGCGGCGGTTCCCAGCCGGGCTCACCCCAGAACTCCTCCTTGAACGGCACCCCGTTGGAGACCAGCCAGTGGTAGTGCTCGACGCTGTTCTGGCAGTAGTCCGCGATCTTCGCCCGATCCTGTCCGGGACCGAGCGCGGCCTGCAGGAATGTCTCCATGTTCTCCGGCGTGTCCTCGAAGCCGAGCGCTTGCTGCAAGGGGGTGCCGCCACCGAGGTAGATGAATCCGCCCGCCATGGCCGCCGCACCGCCCCAGCCGCCGGTACGTTCCAGGATCAGCACGTCGGCCCCCGCGCGTGCGGCCTCGATGGCGGCGCAGACACCGGCGATGCCGTATCCGGCGACGACGACATCCGCCTCGAAATCCCATGCGGCGATCGCGGCGGCCCGCAGCGGCCGGATCTTTGCGGCATCAGACATGTTTCGCGTTCCTTACTTATTCGCGTCTTGGGACGACCCCGACGATTCGGACTCCGCCACCTGTTCCGACTGCTTGCGTGCCGCCTTTTTCTGTTGGGCGACAATCGTTCCCACCAGCAGGTCGAGTTTGGTGCCGGTCGGCCAGCCGACGTAATAGCAGAGGAACAGCGCGATCTCGTGCAGCTGCGCCTCGGTCAACTCCTCGTTGCGCAGCGCCGCGCCGATCTGGATACCCGCCGTATCCATCGCGCCCCCGGCGGCGAGCGCCCCGAGCAGGATCAGTCGGCGGTCCCGAATGGTGAGTCCAGGACGCGACCAGATTTCGGCGAAGAGATGATCGGCCGTGACCGCGAAATGGTCGCTGGGGTAGTCCTGGAATTCGGTGCCGTAGACCTCGGCCATCTTGGCCAGCCCGCGCTGACGTACCGAATCAGCAGATCCGTTGTCGCGCCCACCCGGCACCCGACCGCCACCCCCCGTCGAATCGCTACGCGATGCTTCACTCATTGGATTTCCTTTCCTCCGGCACGCCGAGCCCGGACCCGAGGCGGTCGAGAGCCAATTCCGCAAGCGGCAGTTCGACGCCGAGTCGCGCGCCGAGATCCAAGGCCAGGCTGAGATCCTTTTCGCCGAGATCGCGCACGTGACTCAGGATCGGCAGCCAGAAATCATTCGGTTCGATCGGTGCGGTGCGGTCGCGCAGCATGATCGCGCCGGGACCGCCGGTGACCGCGTCGGAATGCCGGACGACGTTGCCCAGCACGGTGATATCCAGATCCGCCGCCTCGGCGAGCCGCTGTGCCTCGGTGGCCGCGGTGAATGCGATGAAATGCAAGAGGTTGCGCGCCAGCTTCATTCGGGTGCCCGCGCCGACCGGCCCGGCGTGCACGACCAGATCGGCGAAGCAGCCGAAGGGTCCGCGCACCCGCTCGAATGCCATATCACTGCCGCCGACCATGACCGCGAGCTTGCCGCGCGTAGCGCCGGCCGCACCGCCGCTGATCGGCGCGTCCACCAATTCGACTCCGTACTCGGCGCATTCGCCAGCCAACTCTTCGGCGGTCCGGTCGCTGATGGTGGAGTGCACGGCGATAACGGTGCCCGGGGCGGCCGTCCGCAACACCCCCTCCGGTCCGGTGACCACCGCTCGCACCTGTGCGTCGTCCAGTACGGTCACCGAAATCACGGCCGCCTTCTCGGCGATTTCCGCAGCCGAAACAGCCGATGCGGCACCGGCTTCGGTGAGCGGTTGTACCGCATCGGGGCGCACATCGCAGACGGTGAGTCCACCGGGCCAGGACAGCAGGCTCTTTGCCATCGGTGCGCCCATATTGCCCAAACCGATGAAGCCGACCGGCAATTCGCTACTCATGACCGGAACACTTGTCCGCCGTCGACATTGAAGATCTGTCCGGTGACCCAGCTGGCCTCGTCCGAGAGCAGATACAGGCAGGCGCCGACCAGGTCATCCGGTGTTCCCATGCGCTGGAGCGGCAACCGTTTCACCATGTCGTCGACAATGACGCTCGGTGTCACGGTTTTGGTGGCTTCGGTATCGATGGGACCGGGCGCGATGGCATTGATGCGAATCTTGGAACCGCCGAGTTCGAAGGCGAGCTGCTGGGTCAGGCCGTTGATGCCGACCTTGGCCAAGCCGTAGAAGCTGGAGTAGGTCCATGCGGCAGTGGAGGATTGGTTGACGATCGATCCGCCGCCCGCCTCGACCATGTGCTGCCACACCGCGCGGGTCATATTCAGCGCACCGTCCATATTCACGCTCATGAACTTCTTGTAGTAGTCCCAGGGCACGCTGAGCAGCAGGTTGAGTTTCATATCGCCGTAGATGGCGGCATTGTTCACCAGATGGTCGATCGCCCCGAATTCGCGGACGGTCAATTCGGCGAGGGCGGTGGCCGATTCCGGATCGGCAACATCGACCTCGCCGAAGACGGCGCTGCCACCACCGGCGGTGATCTCGGCGGCTACGGCCTTACCGCGCTCGGCATTCAGGTCGGCGACAACGACATTGGCGCCTTCGTTCGCCAGCGCCTTGGCGTATGTCGCGCCGATACCTCGGGCGGCGCCGGTGACGATGGCTGTCTTTCCCGGGAATCGAGTCATGAAATCAGCTCCTTGCGGCTGTTTGTGGTCTATCCGGCGGTCGCGACGAGCTTGGTTTCCAGGTATTCCTCGAATCCGGCGAGGCCCATTTCCCGGCCGATGCCGGATTGTTTGAAGCCGCCGAACGGTGCGTCGGCCGAGTACCAGACGCCGCCGTTGACACCGATCGTGCCGGTGCGAACGCCATTGGTGACGTGCCGAATTCGGTCCGGGTCGGTGCCCCAGACCGAGCCGGAGAGTCCGTACGGGGAGTCGTTGGCGATCCGGATCGCATCGTGGTCGCCGTCGTGCGGGATCACCACGAGCACAGGTCCGAAGATCTCCTCGCGGGCGACCGTCGCGGTATTCGGCACATCCGCGATCAATGTCGGTTCGATGAAATATCCGCGCTCGCGGCCCGCCGGTCGGCCGCCGCCGATCACGATCCGGCCGCCCTCGGCACGCGCGATCTCCAGATACCGCTCGACTCTTGCCCGCTGGCGCTCGGAGATCAGCGGTCCGCAGACGGTGCGCGCATCGGCCGGATCACCAGGAACGATGCCCGACAGGGTGGCCGCCGCGGCCTGGATCGCTTCGTCGTATGCCGCGCGCGGCACCAGCAGCCGGGTGGTGAGGGCACACCCTTGTCCCGCATGCACGGCCACCGAAAACGCCGCCACCGAACAGGCTCCCGCGATATTCGCGTCGTCGAGCACGATGAATGCCGATTTGCCGCCGAGTTCGAGGAAGGTCTTCTTCAACGTCGTCGCCGCGCCGGTCATCACCGATCTACCGGTCTGCGTCGAGCCGGTGAAGCTGATCATGTCGACGCGCGGATCGGTGGTGAGCTGCGCGCCGAGACCGTGATCGGTGGAGGTCACGATATTGACGACGCCGGGCGGAATATCGGTCTGCTCGGCAATGATCGCGCCGACGGCCGCCGCACACCACGGGGTATCCGGTGCGGGCTTGAGTACCACGGTATTTCCGGCCGCGAGCGCGGGACCCAGTTTGGCGAAATTGATCTGGTGCGGGAAGTTCCACGGTGTAATGGCACCGACAACGCCGACCGCCTCGCGGCGCAACACCCGATGGCTCTCGATGCCCATCGGTGTCGCAGTGCCGAGATCGGTTTCCCAGCTGTAGGTTTCGGCCAGCGATGCGGAAAATGACAGATCTGCGACCGGGCCTTCGAGTTGTGGCCCTCTGGTCAGCATGGTCGGCGCGCCCGCCTCCGCGACGGTGATCTCGCGCAGTTCGTCGACATCGGCCTGCAATGCGGTGCGCAACTGTTCGAGGCAGCGGGCGCGGAAGGCGTGATCGCGCGACCAGTCGGTGTCGTCGAATGCCGTGCGCGCGGCCGCGATGGCCGCGTCCATATCCGCGCCGTTCGCATTCGCGGCCTGACCGATGACCGCTTCGGTCGCCGGGTTCACCGTGGCGAAGACGCCGTCCCCGCCGGTGACCAGTTTGCCGCCGATCAGCAGGCGCGAACCGTCGGCGGGCAGGAGGCTGCTCATAAAGGCTCCGATACTGTCTGGACAGGTGTACGGAATATAGTCTCGGTCCGCTCCCGTACGCAAGAACTCGTTTCATATTCATGGTCCAGAACCAGCCTGACCGCCCCGACGAAAACGACCATCCGCCATTCGGGACAAACCCGAACCTCACCCAGATTGTTCAGGGAAACCTCTGTCGATTCCGGCATGCCGGTGGTACCGTCCAGACACATGTCCAGCTATGTGTCTCCCATTGATGACGCGACACCGTTCACCAATGAGAACCGGTTCTCGAATTCCGGGTTATCGCGATGACGGCCGCCTCACTGGAGCCCCTGACCTTCGACCCCTACGACTACGCATTCCACGAGGACCCGTACCCCACCTATGAGCGGCTGCGCACCGAGGCGCCGCTCTACTACAACGCCGACCTGGATTTCTGGGCGCTGTCCCGGCACGCGGATGTGACCGCGGCCTTCCGTGACAGCGTCCGCCTGTCCAGCGCCAACGGGGTCTCGCTGGATCCGGCGGCGTGGGGTCCGCACGCGAGCCGGGTGATGTCGTTCCTGGCCATGGACGATCCGCGGCATATGCGCATGCGCCGCCTGGTCTACAAGGGCTTCACCCCCAAGCGGGTGGCCGAGATGGAAGACCGGATCACGGACCTGACGCTGTCCTACCTGGAACCGGCACTCGCGACCGGCGAGTTCGACTGGATCGATGAGGTCGCGGGGAAACTCCCGATGGATGTCATCTCCGAACTGATGGGCGTGCCCGAGGCCGACCGCGCCCAGATCCGCAGGCTGGCCGATCTGGTGGTGCACCGCGAGGACGGCGTCCTGGATGTCCCGATGGCCGCCGCGCAGGCATCGATCACGCTGCTCACCTATTACGCGGAAATGGTCGCCGCGCGAAGGCGTGCTCCGACAGCGGATCTCACCTCGGCGCTACTGGATGCCGAAATCGACGGCGACACCCTGTCCGACGAGGAGATCATCGGCTTCATGTTCCTGATGGTGGTGGCCGGTAACGAGACCACCACCAAACTGCTCGGCAATGCGCTCTATTGGAGCGCACGCAATCCGAGCGAATACGCCAAGGTCGTCGCGGAACCCGAGCTGGTCACCGACTGGGTCGAGGAGACGCTGCGCTACGACACCTCCAGCCAGATGGTCGCGCGCTGTGCCGCGGTGGATATCGACCAGCACGGCCGCACCATCCCGAAGGGCGCGAAGGTGCTATTGCTGATCGGTTCGGCCAATCGGGATCCGGAGGTCTTCGCCGACGGCGACAGCTACCGCATCGGGCGCACCGACAAGTCCGGACTCGCGAGTTTCGGTGCGGGCGTGCACTTCTGCCTCGGCGCCCACCTCGCCCGGCTGGAGGCCAACGTCGCGTTGCGCGAATTCGCTTCGCGCGTGCGCTCTTACGACGTCGTCGACGCCGGGATCAAGCGCGTGCACTCGACCAATGTCCGCGGATTCGCCAACCTGCCCGTCATCGTGGAGGCCGAATAATGCCACGGTTCGAACCGAATCCGGTGCGCCGACCGGCGATTGTGGCCGGAGCATCCTCCGGTATCGGCGCCGCGACGGCCGAAGCGCTCGCCGAACTCGGACACCCAGTCGCGCTCGGCGCGCGCCGGGTGGATCAATGCGAGGCGCTGGCGGCCAAAATCCGCGCCAACGGCGGCGAAGCCTTCGCCCACCAGCTCGATGTCACCGACGCGGCATCCGTCGACGATTTCGTCGCCGCGGCCGAAGACACCCTCGGACCCACCGAAATCCTGGTCTCCGGCGCGGGCGATATCGAATTCTCGCTGGTGCACGAGATGGAACCGGATCGGTTCCTGCAGCAGGTGCAGGTGCATCTGGTCGGCGCGCACCGGCTGGTGCACCGGGTACTGCCGGGCATGATGCGCAGGCAGCGCGGCGATTTCGTCTTGATCAGCTCCGACTGCGCCGAGGAGCCCCGCCCGCGCACCGGCGCCTACAGTGCTGCCAAGGCCGGGCTCGAGGCAATGGTTCAGCAGATGCGAATGGAGCTGGAGGGCAGCGGAGTTCGCGCATCACTGGTGCGCCCGGGGCCGACACTGACCGGCATGGGCATGAATTCCACTCCCGAGGTGGTCGGGCCGATGCTGGAGGACTGGAAGGCCTGGGGTTTCGCCCGTCACCCGTACATGCTGCGTGCGAGCGATCTGGCCGCCGCGGTCATCGCCGTGGTCTCCGCACCGCGCGGGGCGCATCTCGTGCTGGTCGAGGTCCAGCCCGAGGCCCCGCTGCGTCCATTCCCGCTGCGTCCATCCCCGCTGGGTCCATTACCGCTGGGTCCATTACCGACCGCCGAGGGCAGGAGCCGACCGTGAGGATCGTCGTCGATCTGGATCTGTGCCAGGGGCACGCCGTCTGCCAGGACGAAGCGCCCGCGGCCTTCACCGTGCCCAAGCGCGGCAAGGTCGAGATCCTCGACCCGACACCGGGTCCCGAAGCCCGCGCGGATATCGAGCGCGCGGTGCGCTACTGCCCCACCCGAGCGCTGTCGATCCGCGAGGACGAATCTGGGGGATGGCAGCCGGCGGAGCCTGCGGAGCCGGCGGGGCGGGCAAACACTGCGAAAGGAACACGGTAATGCCAGATTTCGACCGCACCGAACTCGACGAGATGGTCCGGCGCTGGGTGCTGGAGAATCAGCGCTGCGAGGAAAAGGGCGACTGGAAGCCGCTCGCCGAGATGTACACCGAGGACGCCACCTACGGCTGGAATTACGGTCCGACCCAGGAATTCATGGCAGTGGGGCGGGCCCAGATCCGGGAACTCGCACTCGGTCAGGAGATGGATGGGCTGGAGGGCTGGTCCTATCCGTACCAACAGTTCGTCATCGATGCGCGCAGCGGTGATGTCATCGGCTTCTGGAAGCAGATCAGCGACAACAAGCGATCCGACGGTCGCAACTACAGTCCGGAGGGCATCGGCGGCAGCTGGTTCCGCTACGGCGGCGACTACCAATGGTCCTGGCAGCGTGACTTCTTCGACTTCGGCAATGTCTCGCAGTTGTTCGTGGAGATGATCCAGAACAACGCACTGACGACAGGAATGCAGAAGCGAATCCAGCGGTCGGTCTCCGGAAAGACGCTGCCGGGCTGGTATCGGATCGGCGAAGCACCGGTTCCGCTGTGGTGATTTCGAGCTTCGACCGGTTGTCGCGGGCCCAGCTGGCGACGCTGGTGCCCGAACTGCTGCTGTGCGGTCATCTGATCGACCGGTCCGGAATGGCGCATTCCATCGGGGCATTCGGGCGGGAGGGCATGGCGGCGGTCGCCATCGAGGAGTGGCAGCTCGCCAGTCCGGTCTATACCCGCCGGATGCGCCGGGCGCTCGATTTCGAGGGCGATGATGTGCCGACGATCTTCAAGGGCCTGCAACTCGATATCGGTGCGCCGCCGCAGTTCATGGACTTCCGTTTCCGCGTCGAGGATCGCGATCACGGCGAATTCTGGCTGGACCACTGTGGCGCCCTGGCGGATGTGGAGCCGCTCGGCGAGGAGTTCGTGGTGTCCATGTGCCACGACATCGAGGATCCGACCTTCGACGCGACCGCCCTCGCCACCAATCCGCATGCCCAGGTGCGGCCGATCCACCGGCCGCCGCGTCATCCGGCGGACCGAAAGCCGGTGTGCGCGTGGACCGTCGTCATCGACCCGGCACATATCCCACCGCCCACACCGCCGAATGCCGAGGTGGTGGCCAACTCCCGAGCCGCACTACTGGAACTGTCCCCCATCGATAAGGACGATCCCGGCCAAAGCGATTACGCCGGTCCGCTGCTCAGTGATCTGCGGTTCGCCGACTTCTCCAAATCTGCGCTGGTGCGCATGGCCGACGAGGTCTGTCTGCAACACCATCTGCTCACCATCGGCTTCATGACCGCCGTGCGCGCTCGGTCCGCCGACACCGCAACCGATATCGGCCGCAAACAATTCACCGGCATCGCCGGACTCACCTCCGAGCGAATTCGCAACGCACTCGGGCTCGGCGACGATCCGGCCGCGCTGGCCGAGGTTCTGCTCCTGCATCCGGCATGGAATCCCTTGCCGTACACCGGCATCGACGTATCCGTCACCGACGATGCGGTACGACTGCGCGTGCCGTGGCACAGCGATGCCGACACCGACCGCACCTGGCCATCGATGATCGACCCCGACCATCCAGCACCGTTGGCGGCCATGGTGCGCGGCGTGAATCCACGGTTCGACGTGCACTCGACCACTTCCGACCAGCACGGCTGGACCGCTGAGATAGCCCTCGCCGCAGCGCCGTTCAAGGAGGCGACCGAGGTGGCCATCACCCGGATCAGCACCGGCGCCGCCTTCACCTTCACCGACCGCGGTATTCCGCTGCCGCTCACCGTCATTCGCTGAGAGTGAATTGCCATGTCCCACAATTTCGCCGATCTCTTCGAGCATGCGGTCGACGCGATGCCCGATTACCCGTTGGGCGCGGGAGTACGCGGCGAGCCGCGCACCGGATCATCAGGCGGATTGAACCATGTCTCGGCATGTATTCGACCAGGTCATCGCCAGCGAGCCCCTGACAGCCATGATGAGAACGTGTTCTAATTCGAGGGCATCTGCCGTCAGCAGGGAGAAGGTCCGATGAATACAACCGAAGCCAAGAAGGATTCCGCACCGGCGCTGCCGGCCCGGATCACCGAAGCGCTGATCGGCGGGCTGACCGCAATGGTCGCGGCCTCCGGCACCGCCGATCCGTATTCGATGGTCGAGGTCTACACCGGCGCCGCGGTCGGTGAATTACCGCAGTCGACCCCCGAGGACGTCGCCGCCGCCTACGCGACCGCCCGCGCGGCCCAGCAGGAATGGGCCGCTTGGCCGCTGCGGCGCCGGCTCGAGGTCTTCGCACGCGCACACGACCTGATACTCGCCGAATACGAAACCATCGCCGACCTGATCCAGATCGGCTGCGGTAAAACCCGCCGCATGGCCTTCGAGGAATCCTGCGATGTGCCGATGGTCATCAGCCACTACCTCGAGACCGCACGGCGGGTGCTGAAGCCCAAGCGGCGCGGCGGCCCGGTGCCGCTGATCACCACCTCGACCGAGCAGCACCGCCCCAAGGGCGTCGTCGCGGTCATCGCGCCGTGGAATTTCCCATTCGCCATCGCGCTCTCGGATTCGATGCCCGCGCTGATGGCGGGCAATGGCGTCGTAGTCAAGCCCGATAACAAGACCGCGCTCTGTGTGCTGTTCGGGGTGGAACTGCTGTACAAGGCCGGTCTGCCGAAGGGGCTGTTCCAGGTCGTCTGCGGCGAGGGTCCCGATGTGGGTCCGGCCTTGATCGACAATGCCGACTTCGTCATGTTCACCGGCTCGACCGCGACCGGGCGGGTGGTCGGCGCAGGCGCGGGCCGAAATCTGATCGGCTGCAGCCTCGAACTCGGCGGCAAGAACCCGATGATCGTGCTGGACGATGCGAATCTCGACGAAGTGATTCCCGGTGCGGCATTCGCGGTCTTCGCGAATTCGGGCCAGGCCTGTATGCACATCGAGCGGATCTATGTGCAGGACAGGTTGTACGACGAGTTCGTGCGCCGATTGGTCACGGCGGCAGACGAATTGAACGCCAAGATCGGCGCCGCATACGACTTCACACCGGAATTCGGCTCGCTGGTCTCGGTGCAGCATTTGGAGCGGGTCGCGGCGCACGTCGAGGACGCGCGCGCGAAGGGCGCGACCGTGCTGACCGGCGGCAAGGCGCGACCGGATATCGGCCCGGCCTTCTATGAACCCACCGTGCTCACCGAAGTCACCCCCGAGATGACGCACGCGACCGCGGAGACCTTCGGTCCGGTGGTGAGTGTCTACCGGTTCACCGACGAGCAGGAGGCCATCCGGCTCGCCAACGACACCACCTACGGCCTCAACGCCAGCGTCTGGAGCCGAGACCTGGCCCGCGCCAACCGAATCGGCGCGCAGCTCGAGGCCGGGAATATCAATATCAACGACGGCTTCGTGACCACCTACGCCGCCAAGGGCACCCCGTCCGGTGGTGTCAAGCAATCCGGCGTCGGCACCAGGCACGGCGATCAGGGCCTGCTCAAATACACCGACACCGTGAATATCGGCGTGCAGAAGCGCCAGGTGATGGCCGCCCGCGCGGGCCTGCCCTACCAGAAGCAGTTGAAGACCACGCTGACGACCCTACGACTCATGCGCCGGCTCAGGCTGCGCTGAAACACTTTTCACCCCAGGAGGTAGCTATGGCAGCGCCCGGGTTCCCGGCAGGCTTCGATTTCACCGATCCCGGGCTGTGGGAAAACCGCATGCCGGTCGAGGAATTCGCGACCCTGCGCCGCACCGCCCCGGTGTGGTGGTGCGCGCAGCCGGATGCGACCTCCGGCGGGTTCCGCGACGGCGGCTACTGGGTGGTCAGCAAACACGAAGATGTGAAGGAGATTTCGCGTAACCCGGAAATCTATTCCTCCGCGCAGAAGGGCGCGATCATCCGGCTGCCCGACGATGTCACACCGGAGCAGATCGAACTCACCGGTGCGCTGCTGGTGAACATGGATGCGCCCAAGCATGCCAAGACCCGCCGGATCGTCTCCAAGGGATTCACCCCGCGTGCGGTGGAGGGTCTGCGCGCCGCACTCACCGAACGCGCGGCGCGAATCGTGCACGAGGCCAAGCGAACCGGCGGCGGCGACTTCGTCGAGCAGGTCGCCTGCGAACTGCCACTGCAGGCCATCGCGGAACTGCTCGGCGTGCCGAACGCCGACCGCCACAAGCTGTTCGAATGGTCCAACCAGACGCTGAACTACGACGATCCGGAGTACGGCGACGCCGCCACCGCCTTCACCGAAATCCTCGGCTACGCCTGGAATATGGCCGAAGAGCGCCGCGCCTGTCCGGTCGACGATATCGTCAGCCAATTGGTGCACGCCGATGTCGACGGCGAAGCGCTCGGTTCGGACGAATTCGGATTCTTCGTCATCCTGCTCGCCATCGCGGGCAATGAGACCACCCGCAATGCCATCACCCACGGCATGAAGGCCTTCGTGGACCATCCGGAGCAGTGGGAACTGTATCGGGCGCAACGGCCACGCACCGCACCCGACGAGATCGTCCGGTGGGCGACCCCGGTGAATGCCTTCCAGCGCACTGCGGCCCAGGACACCGAACTCGGTGGACAGCAGATCGAGCAGGGTCAGCGACTGGGAATCTTCTACAGTTCGGCCGACTTCGACGAGGACGCCTTCGAGAATCCGTTCACCTTCGACGTATTGCGCGATCCCAATCCGCACGTCGCATTCGGCGGCACCGGTGCGCATTATTGCGTCGGGGCGAATCTGGCGCGACTGGAGATCGACCTGATGTTCAACGCGATCGCCGATGTCATGCCGCAGATCAGCCAGGTCGCCGATCCGGTACGGTTACGATCGGGGTGGATCAACGGAATCAAGAACTGGCAGGTGCGATACGAATGAATATCCGCAACATTCCCCTACGTACCCTCTCCGGCGACCCGGCAACACTGGGCGAATTGGTCGGAGATAAGGCGGTACTGCTGGTCAATGTGGCCTCCAAGTGTGGGCTGACGCCGCAGTACACCGGACTCGTCGAACTTCAGAAAACGTACGGTGACCGCGGTTTCAGCGTGGTCGGCGTGCCGTGTAACCAGTTCATGGGCCAGGAGCCGGGTACCGCCGAGGAGATCGCGGAATTCTGCTCGACCACCTATGGCGTCGACTTTCCGCTGCTGGAGAAGACCGATGTCAACGGTGACGAGCGGCATCCGCTCTACCAGGCACTGGTGGAAGCCGCAGATGCCGAGGGCACAGCCGGCGATATCCAGTGGAACTTCGAGAAATTCCTGATCGATCGCGAGGGTGCGGTGGTCGGCCGGTTCCGGCCGCGCACCACCCCCGACGACGCCGCGGTGGTCTCCGCCGTCGAATCGGTTCTGTAGCAATAGCGGCCGGAGCTCGGCGTCCGAGCTCCGGCCCGCTTGCTCACGCCATCGCGAAGCGCAGCAGGGCCTGCTTATCGCCCTGCTTGATCTTGCCCTTGCGATTGAGCACCTCGAGCTGCCAGCTTCCGCCGTTGCGGAAAGCCTTGGCCACGGCATTGGCATTATCCGTGCCGAGCAGCGACGGCCAGATATCGGCCACCTGCTGGGCGCTGCCGCCGGTCGCGTCGTAGACCTTGAAGCTGATGTTGTTGGCCTTCTCGAACGAGGAGCCCTTCTTGAAGGCCGCGGCCACGAAAATGATCGCGTCGATGGCCTCGGGCACATTCGCGAAGGTGACGTGCACCGATTCGTCGTCGCCGGAGGCCGCGCCGGTCTGTTCGTCGCCGGTGTGCTGGACCGAGCCGTTGCCGAGCGGGTCGAGGGAGTCGAGTCCGGCGAAACGCACCGGCTCGGCGCCTTGCATGAGGATGGCGATCAGATCCAGGTCCACACCGCGCTTGCGGCGCAATAATCCGACCGCGCCGCCGCTGGTGCCCCCCGACGGGTCCCAGCTCACCCCGACCGTCAGCTTGGTGATGCCGTTGAGATCAGCGGCGCCATCTTCCTTTTTGAGCGTGATCATGTCTTCACCCTACAAGCGAATTCGGAAGTCCATGGGGCCCAGAATCTTCCCGCTCACACTCTCGTAACTGGGCGTTTGCCTAGACCTTTCGCCGCCTGCGGTAGCGCACCGCACAGGGCTGTTGCAGCTGCACCACCATCTTGCTGTGGTCGTTGCGGTAGCTGTCGGATGGTTGTGCCATTTCGAATTCCCAGTCCCGCAGCAGTATCGAGAAAATCGCCTTGAGCTGCATGAGCGCGAAGGCCGCACCGACACAGCGATGTCTGCCGGCCCCGAAGGGGATCCAGGTCCAGCGGTTGACGATATCCGCCTGATTCGGATCGATATAGCGGTTCGGGTCGAACAGATCCGGATTCGGAAAGTCCTCCGGAATTCGGTTGGAGATGGCCGGAGTCGCCGCGACCAGATCGCCCGGTGCGATGCGATGTCCGCACACCTCGAATGCGCCCTGCGCCACCCGCATCAGAATGATCAGCGGCGGATGCAGGCGCAGTGTCTCCTTGATCACCGCTTCCAGATTCGGAATCCGACGCAGCGCGCCGAAACTGATATCGGAGCCGTCGGCGTACAACTCGTCGAGTTCATCGACGACGCGACGCAATTCCGCCGGATGCCTGAGCAATTCGATGACCGACCACGCCGCGGTACCCGAAGTGGTGTGATGGCCCGCGAACATCATCGAGATGAACATCCCGGTGACCTCGCTCGCGCTGAATCGCGGCTGCCCCTGCTCGTCCTTGATCGAGATCAGGATGTCGAGCATGTCCCGATCTTCCTTGTTCGCGGGCGGATTCGCGGCGCGGCCATCCATGATGCCCTGCACCAATTCGACCAGTTCGGCGCGGGCGGCGTCACGGCGCCGGAAACTTTCGATCGGCGCATACGGATCCACATAGGCCAGCGCGTCGGTGCCGCGCTCCAGATCGTGGTAGAGGTGGGCGAAGCGTTCATCGAGTTCATCGCGGAAGCGCTTGCCGATCAGGCAGGCCGATGAGGTGTAGATGGTCAGCTCGGCGAAGAAGTCGAGCAGGTCGATCCGACCCTCGTCACCCCAGTTCGCCAGCATGCGCTCGACCTCGCGCCCGATGGTCGCCGCATGCCCGCGCATTTGTTCCGCACGCAAAGCCTGGTTGTGCAGCATCTCCTTGCGCCGCTCCGGACTGGCGTCGAACACCACGCCCTCGCCGAAAATGGGCTTCATGAACGGATACGCGGCGGCCTGATCGAGATCCTCGTCGCCGGACCGGAAGAAGAACTCATTGGCCTCGGCGCCGGACAGCAGAATCACATGACGCCCGGCGAGATCGAATGCGCCGACATCCCCGCACTCCGCCCGTACCCGGTGCATCAAAGCCAATGGATCGACGCGGAATTCCTCGAGATGCCCATGCTCGTGATCGCCTCCGGAAACCCGCAGCGGCTTGACCAGAGTCATGAAAATCCTCCTGGGATATCTGTCCACACATGTGATGGACACGTGTCTGGACAGTACTACGATGGGTGTGGGCAGGCAAGGCTCAGCGCCCGATTTCGCCCCCTGTGCCTGGGAGAAAGCGTGTTGCCGCGACAAAAAGCCCGACACTCGCAGTGCCGAGCCTCTTGTTCGTCCGACAGCGATCGACCTCGCCGTAATCGCGGGCCATGCGGTCTGCCGATGCGGCAGCTCCCGGCCAGGTGTTGGGCATGCGTGATGCTCGCGCATGCCCAACCCGGGCAGGGCTGGACGTGCCCGCGCCGACGGTGGGGCCGCCCTCGCGGATGGCGAAGTCGAGGCCCGGCTCCAGCGGGACCGGGCGGCCCAATTCGACTGTCAGGTCGATGGTTTCGCCAGGGCAGCCGTCATCGCGTCCGCGACCGCGGACTCCAGAGCGATGGTGTGGCCGAACATGCACGGAACTGTACGGGCCGAACGGAACCCGGGCGCGAGCCATTTTTCGCGCCCGGTTGGGCTGTCAGTTCAGTGGGGCCGAGCGCCACCAGCGCAGGACCTTGTCCTGAGCACCCGCCAAACCGTCGGCGTACATGAGGAATTGGGCGCGCTTGCTGTCGCCGGTGAACGCGGTGACGATCTTGGGCCCATCGTTGACGAACTTGTAGTTCGTGTAGGTCTTGCCACCGTTGGAATCGGTCGACTTGGTGGCGTCGGAAGGCAGATTGCTCAGCGCCTTCTGCACATCGGAGGCGTTCTTGTAGACGTAGATCGTGTAGAACGGGTCGTCGTTGTCACCGCCGCCGTAGCAATCCCACTGCGCGGCCCAGGCGCCGAAGTCCGGCGTGCCCGGCGTGGGCAGCGTCAGGTCGCCGGTCTTGTGGGCACTGCATTTCGCGCCGTTGTAGCCGACCGAATCGGACTCGCTGGCAGGCACCATGCGCGGGAACTCTTTGCTGATCGCGGCCGCGGTCGCGTCCACCGAGCCGCTGCCACCACCGTTGGAGTTACTCGACGAGGTCGTCGTGCTGCCGCCACTGGAGTTGGACGAACCACCGTTCGATACCACGCCGATGATCGCGAGCACGATCACCAACAGGATCACCAGACCGACGCACAGTGCGACGATCAGCCCGACATTCGATTTGCGCTGCGGCGGTGCGGGCGGGCGCGGCCCGCTCATCGGCGGCCGGGGCGCGAATCCGAGCGGCTGTTGGTTGTAAGGATTGCTCGGATGCGGTTGCGCGGTCTGCACCGGCTGCGGACGCGGGGTGCTCTGCGCAGCGGGATTGACGGTCGTCGGCGCCAACGGCTGCGGCTGCACGGTGTGCGGAGCGCTCGTCTGCGGGTACGGGCCGCTGGTCTGCGGATACGGTCCGGCGGTCTGCGGGTACGGACCGTTCGTCACCGGATGCGGGGTACCGGTCACGGGCATCGGCTGCCCGGTGACCGGCCGGGGCGCACCCGTCACCGGAATCGCCGGTCCGGCACCCGGACGCGGGCCGACCACCGGCATCGCCGGGACGCTCGGACTGGTGAACGCCTGCTTGGCGGCTTGCGCGAACTCCGAGCACGAGGCGAACCGCTCATCGGGTCGCTTTGCCATGGCCTTCGCCAGCACCCCGTCCAGTTGGAACGGCAGTCCGGGACGGACACTGCTCAATGCCGGGGGCGTGCCCTGCAGATGTCCCTGGATCACTGCCGCCGGATTGGTCGCGGCGAACGGACCGGACCCGGTGAACAGCCAGAACAGCGAGCAGGCCAGCGAATACTGATCCGAGCGGTGATCGAGCGAAGCGCCGGTCAGCTGTTCGGGCGAGGCATAGGCCAGAGTCGCGGTGAAGGTGCCGGTCTGGGTGAGATGGCCGGTGTCGTCACGCAGTCGCGCGATACCGAAGTCGGTCAGGTAGACCCGCTCACCGCGCCCGCCGCCGGAGCGGGCGAGCAGGATATTCGCGGGCTTCACATCACGGTGCAGTACGCCCATACCGTGCGCGTAGTCGAGCGCGTCGGCGGTCTCCTTGATGATCTGGACCGCGCGCTCCGGCGGCAGCGACTTGGGATCGACCGATGCGGCGTCGATGCCGTCGATGTACTGCATCGAGATCCACAGCTGCTCGTCCTCGAGGCCGCGGTCGTAGACGGTGACGATATTCGGGTGATCGAGCTGCGCAACCAGATCCGCCTCCCGCTCGAACCGCGCCCGCACCTCCTTATCGAAGAACATCTCTCGATTCAGCAGCTTCAGCGCCGTCATCCGCGGCAGTCGCGGATGTTTTGCCAGGTACACCGAACCCATGCCACCGCGACCCAGTTGCCGATCGATGACATAGCCGGCGAATACGTCACCGCTGGCCAGCATGTCTGCTCCACTTCCCGTCCGCCCACCGGGACCCACCGATGAACGGACGTACAGCATAAGAATGCGCGATCAGGACCTCCTGACCACGGAAAACATCGAAACCTTAGCAGGATTCGCTTAAGCCCTGGTTATCGTCGACTTATCGGTATCGACGTTGTTTCCGGCTACGGCGGAGGGCGCGGCGTTGGTCCGGGCGGCGTTCTGCCGGGACGACGTGGGATATCGGGCAGGGCGATGGTGCCGGGTCGCGGCGAACGGCGCGGCGGCAGCGGCAAGCGCGGCTGGGACGTTCTCGGGGACTCGGGGGCACTGCGGCTGGTCGGCTCGGTCGGCCGGGCGGTTCTGCTGCTGCCGACCCGTTCGGAACTGTTGGGGGGCACCGCGTTTCCAGACGGCACCGCGTTTCCAGACGGCACCGGGTTCCGGGCCGGACCGGCATCGCGAGGAGGTTCGGTGCCGGGACGCGATTCGGGACCCACGCCCATCGGCGGGCGATACGAACCGTTCGCTCGAGGCGGGTGCGGCGCGGACGACACCAGCGCCCGCCGAGCCGCCACTGCGAATTCGATACAGCTGCCGAACCGGTCCGCGGGCCGTTTGGCCATGGCCCGCGCCAGCACCGCGTCCAGCGCGGGCGGCACGTCGGGGCGATGCCGGCGCAGCGACGGTATCGCCCCGTACAGATGCCCGTTGACGACGGCCATGGGATTCGCCCCTTGGAACGGTCCGACACCGGTCAGCATCCAGAACAGCGAACAGGCCAGTGAATACTGGTCGGCCAGGTAGTCCGGCGTACCGGTCAGTTGTTCCGGCGCGGCGTATGCCAGTGTGGCGGTTATGGTTCCGGCCGAACTCAGCGTGGACTCGCCATCGCGCATGGCCGCGATGCCGAAGTCGGTGAGCAGCACCCGTTCCGGCTGTCCGATCGGCGCCTTGGCCAGCAGGATGTTGGCCGGTTTCACATCGCGGTGCAGCACGCCGTTGCCGTGTGCGAAATCCAGCGCGGCCGCGGTATCTGCGACGATCTGCACCGCGCGACCCGGCGCGAGCACATTGACATCCGCACAGGACGCATCCGCGCCGGGCACGAATTGCATCGAGATCCACAGCTGCTGATCCTCGGCGCCACGGTCGTAGACGGTGACGATATTCGGATGGTCGAGCTGGGCGACCAGATCGGCCTCCCGCTCGAAGCGGCGCCGGATCTCGGCATCGGTATACAGTTCGCGCTTCAGTAGTTTCAGCGCGGTCAGGCGCGGCAGGCGCGGATGCTGGGCCAGGTAGACGGTGCCCATACCGCCCTGGCCGAGCACACGTTTGATCGTGTATCCAGCGAAAACATCGCCAGTTCGCAGCACAGTGGATTCACCCCCCGTATCGGGTCGAGCACCTGGATCCTACCGATGTATCTGTTCGCAGGGCCCGGACGCAACATCTTCGTTGCGGTGGACGAAGACGTTGTCGGTGGCACTCGTTAGGCTCGGCCCCATGCGCATTGGAGCACACGTCCGGCTCGACAGCGATCCGATCGGCTTCGGTGAAAAACTCGGCGCCGATGTCATCCAGCTGTTCGTCGTCGACCCGCAGAGTTGGGACAAACCGACCCCGCATCCGCGGACCGAGCAGATCCTCGCCAGTCCGATCGATGTGGTCGTGCACTCGTCCTATCAGATCAATGTGGCCAGCCTGAACAATCGCCTGCGCATGCCGTCGCGCAACGCGGTCGCGCAGCAGGCCGAGGCGGCCGCCGATATCGGCGCATTCGGCCTGGTGGTGCACGGCGGACATGTCCGCTCCGACGGCGAACTCGAGACCGGAATCGATAACTGGCGCAAGCTGTTCGAACGTCAGCAGGACAAGGGCGGCTTCGCGGTGCCGATCCTGATCGAGAACACCGCGGGCGGCAACCACGCCATGGCCCGGCATTTCGATTCGATCGCCCGGCTCTGGGACGCGGTCGGCGATTTCGGCGCGGGCTTCTGCCTGGACACCTGCCACGCCTGGGCGGGCGGTGAGGATCTGGTCGGCGTCGTCGAGCGGATCAAGGGCATCACCGGCCGCATCGACCTGGTGCACCTGAACTCCTCACGCGACGAATTCAATTCGGGCGCGGACCGTCATGCCAACTTCGCGGACGGAACGATCGATCCGGAGTTGCTCGCCGAGGTATGCCGAACGGCCGACGCCCCAGTGGTTCTGGAGACGCCAGGCGAAGGAGTCGCCGAGGACCTCGCATACCTGCGAGACCACATCGGCTGAGCCGCCCGCAGCCCTGTCCACGTGTCAGCAGACCCAACCGGACAGCTCACCGAGGGCAGTCGAATGGTGGCCGGAAACGCCGCCGGCAACTGCCATTCGACTACTCTCGACAAACGCTCGAGAACGCACGGGTGTGGGGTTGGGATCATGGCGACGAAAACCCTGGTCGGCCTGGGTGTTTCGGTGATGTGCTCGATGGCGCATCAACCGATTCAACCCAGCGAAGGTGATCTCATGACGGTCGACTACGCCCAGACAACCGCCACCGTGACCAAAATCGGCGCCCGCATCGGCGCCCAGGTCGACAATGTCCGGCTCGGCGGCGATGTGGACGCGGCAACCGTCGCGGTGATCCGGCGCGCGCTGCTCGAGCACAAGGTCATCTTCTTCCGCGGCCAGGACCATTTGACCGAGGACGGGCAGTACGAGTTCGCGCAACAGCTCGGCACTCCCACCACCCCGCATCCGACAGTCACCTCGTACGGCGTCAAGAGCCTGGCCATCGACTCGGAGTACGGCCGCGCCAATAGCTGGCACACCGACGTCACCTTCGTCGACCGGATCCCGAAGGCCTCCATCCTGCGCGCGGTCACCCTGCCGACCTACGGCGGCTCCACCACCTGGGCCTCCACTGTCGCCGCCTACGATTCGCTGCCGGAGCCGCTCAAGCGCCTGGCCGAGAGCCTGCGGGCGGTGCACACCAATCTCCACGACTACGCCGCCACCGACGTCGACCGGAGCAACCCGAACACCGACGCCTACCGCGCCGAGTTCCAGTCCGACTACTACGAGACCGAGCACCCGGTGGTGCGGGTGCACCCGGAGACCGGTGAGCGCGCCCTGCTGGTCGGGCACTTCGTCAAGCGCTTCGTCGGGGTCTCCACCAGCGAGTCCCAGGCCCTGTTCCGCCTGTTCCAGGACCGCGTGACCCGGCTGGAGAACACCACTCGCTGGAACTGGCAGCCCGGTGACGTCGCGATTTGGGATAACCGCGCCACCCAGCACTACGCCGTCGACGACTACGACAACCAGCCGCGCAAGCTGACCCGGATCACCCTCGCCGGCGATATCCCGGTCGGCGTCGACGGCCTCGCGAGCACCCCACACCACGGCAATGCCGAGCACTACTCGATCATCGAGGAAGCTTCCCCGCTCGAAGTGTGACGACGATCGCACGGCTGCCGCAGTACGCCGATTGTGCTGCGGCAGTTGAGGGGCCGTGCGGTTGCGGTACCGGCATTCGCCGAGGTACGAGGTCGGGCCGTTGCCAGGCGGCACGATAGTACAGACTGATGCCATGAGTATCAGCCCGCTGGACGGGGTTCGCGTCCTGGAACTCGGCAATTACATCGCCGCGCCGACCGCTGGTCGCATCCTCGGCGATTTCGGTGCCGAGGTGATCAAAGTGGAGCGCCCGAAGGCCGGCGACGAGCTGCGCAACTGGCGACTCTACGGCGGCGATACCTCGATGCTGTTCCGCACCATCAACCGGAACAAGAAGTCGATCACGCTGGATCTGCGCACCGAGGCAGGTCGGGGCATCGTCCTGGATCTGCTCCGGCACTGCGATGTGCTGCTGGAGAATTTCCGGCCGGGCATGCTCGAGAAGTGGGGCCTCGGTCCGGAGGTGCTGAACGAAGTCAATCCGGATCTGGTGATCACCCGGATTTCGGCTTATGGGCAAACCGGGCCGCTGGCCGCGCGGCCCGGTTTCGCGGCGGTCGCCGAGGCGGTCGGCGGCCTGCGCGAACTCGTCGGTGATCCGGATCGGCCGCCGGTTCGGGTCGGCGTGTCCATCGGTGATTCGATCGCGGGGATCTACGCGGCGTTCGGCACGGTGATGGCGCTGTTCCAGCGGCAACGCACCAACGAGTCGATACCGCTTGGCGAACGCGTCATCGATGTAGCGCTGAACGAGGCGATCCTGTCGGTGATGGAATCGCTGGTGCCCGACTATCTTGCCTACGGCATCAACCGCGAGCGGGTCGGCGGGCGGATGGAAGGCATCGCGCCGAGTAATGCCTACCCGACCAGCGACGGTGCGAGCATCATCATCGGCGGCAACGGGGATGCCATCTTCCAGCGCTATATGGAGGTGATCGGCCGTCCCGATCTGGCCGCCGATCCGGAACTGCGGGACAATGCCGGACGCTGGCGCAATCGCGAACGGCTCGACGCGTCCATTGCCGAATGGACCGTGCGGCACACCCGCGACGAGGCGTTGAAACTGTTGGAGGCGGCGGCCATTCCGTGCGGCCCCATCTACACCGCCGCCGATATCGTCCACGACGAGCAATACAAGGCGCGCAATATGATTCAGCCGTTCCTGGTGGATGTCGGTGCGCCGCAACCGAAGACGGTCGGCTTTCCCGGCATCGTGCCGGTGATCGGTGGAAAGTCCCTGCCGATCCGCAATGTCGGACCGGACCTGGGCGAGCACACGCGCGAGGTGCTGTCGGAACTGCTCGGAATGAGCGATGCCGATATCGCCGGATCGGAGGCGTGATGCGCGCCGGTATCAATGGAGTGGAGGCGGAATGACGCGACGGGTATACGGCAGGCGTCGACCGCCGGGGCGCAGTGCGCGCGAAGTGAGTGCGCCCGGACACGCGCGTCCGACGGTGCATCCCACCCCGGCCACGAATGAAAAGCCCTGCGGTGGGGTGATGTGCGTGCCGATGCAGGTGCGTCAGGCGCCGCCGACCCGGGATGCCCGGGAGGAGGAGTGATGCTGCGCGATGTGACCTTGCGCGACGGGCTGCAGTTGACCGGAAAGGTGCTGCCGGTCGAGCGCAAGGTGGACATCGTGCGCCGACTGCTCGCCGTGGGCGTGCCCGCACTGGAGATCGGGTCGATGGCACGTCCCGATCTGGTGCCGCCGATGGCCAACACCATGGAACTCATTGCCGCGCTGAGCCCCGAAGAGCTGCAACACTGTTGGGTCTGGGTGGCCACGCCGCGCCATGTGGAGAAGGCCGCCGCCGCGGGCGTGCGCAACTTCCAGTACTGCTTCTCCGCATCGGACGCGCACAATAAGGCCAATATCGGCCGCAGCACCGAAGACAGTGTCGCCGCGATGCCGGATGCCGTTCGGTTGGCGCGGGAGGCGGGCGGCGAAATCCAGCTCTGCCTCGCCACCAGCTTCACCTGCCCCTTCGACGGTCCCGTCGATCCCGAGCGAGTGCTGGCCATTGCCAACGACCCGCGCACGGAGGGCGCTCGCGACATCGTCATCGCTGACACCCTGGGCCAGGCACACCCGCCCCAGGTATCGGAGCTGATCTCGGCGGTGCGTGACCGAACCCCGCACCGCCGCATCGTCTTCCACGGTCACGACACCTGGGGCATGGGCGTCGCCAATACCCTGGCCGCCCTGCAGGCCGGAGCGACCATGGTCGACGGCTCTCTCGGCGGCCTCGGCGGCTGCCCCTTCGCCCCCGGCGCCAGCGGCAACACCGCCACCGAAGACATCCTCTTCGCCACCCGCCCCACCTGGTTCACCCCAGCGATCCTGGCCACCCTGGTAACCCTCACCGAAGCCCTACTCACCGACCTCGACGAACCCAACCGCTCCCGCACCGCCGAAGGCACCCGCTCCGAAGCCTCCGCCTTCGAATGGGTCACCCCCGTCCCCTGACCGCCGCACGAGCAGTGCGTACTCGCAAAGCTATAGCCCCTGCGCGGTCACCAATGTCTGTGCGCCACCCGCTACTTGCTCAGTGCGGTTGTGGCCGAGGTGAATTGGTAGTGCACGAAATCGCGGACGGGTTCGAAGCCGATGGTGCGGTAGATGTGGTTCGCGGTGGAGTTGGCGATGTCGGCGAAGAGGCAGACGTTCAGGTTGTTCCAGCGCAGGGTGCGGGATAGGTGGGCGGTGAGGATGCCGGCGTAGCCGTTGCCGCGGTGGGCCGGTGGTGTGTAGACGGGTCCGATTCGGGACCAGCCGAAGACCGGGACCTGGTGTGCGGCAAGGGAGACGGGCTCGCCGTCGCGTTCCCACAGCCACCAGCGACCGGTCGCGATGCGAATCCGGATGGCGATGGTGGTCAGGGTCGGCGGCGGCATACCGGATTCGAGGCGCATGGCTTCGACCCATTCGGCACACAGGCCGACATCGGAATCGGTTGCGCGACGGGCTGATCCGGCGGCCTTCGGAAGGTTCAGATCCGCGAGCCGGTAGAGGCGCGTCGCGTACACCTTCCGATAGCCGACACCGTGCCGTTTGCCCCAGCGCTCGGCAAATTCGGTCGCATCGTCGGTCGCGCCCTCGACCCCGCCCGCGTCCGCAGCGACCTCGGCCATCGCATCGGCAACGGGCACAATACTTCCCGCGGGCAGCTCACCGAGATACACGCCGCGTCCGGCCGCGCGCATGGCAACGCCGATGACCGACGCGTCGTCGTCGTGGACGGACAGGAACCGCGAGCAGTCGGCGTCGACCTGCATGCCGGTCAGGTGGTTGGCGATCCCGGTGGTGATCACCGTGTGCCGCAACGGATCACGCAGCAGAAACGGCTCGGTCAGCGACCGGAACCGTGCGGCATCGGCGGTGATCTCGATCCTCATACCGGATTACGCTAGAGCCCGAAAGCCCTGCGCGCTCTCGATTATCCGCGCCGCCGCGGCACGGTTCAGCTGGTTCGATCCGCGCGTAGCTTCAGCAGCACCAGACCAGCTGTGCACGCCAGAATCAGTCCGGCGACAGTGATTTCGACGTGCAGTCCGGCGATGCCGAGCACGGCTCCGACGATGCCGCCGATGAAAATCAGCCAGGCCGTTATCCGCGACAAAATCGTGGACAGGGTGGGCACCGGCGGGTTCGACACGACTTGCTGCGAAGCTTCCGGGGCGGCCGATTCGTCGGCCGTGGCGGACGCTCGCAACGGAGTTGTCGAGTAGGCTCCCATCATCAACTCCTCGATGACGCCGATCAGAGTGTTGCCGTCGCCCGATTTCCACCGCGCTTCTCTCATCTGGGTACTGGCGTCTCACGCGTAACTTTGATCACGAACGCTACGGCCCCGGAACGTGATTCGACCACGACACGTGCCCGCGACACGCCGAAGAGATCAATTCGATATCTGAGTCACTACTGTTTAATTCACGCTGGCACCGCATGTGTCCAGCGTGTGCTCGTCTGGCCGGGTCGACCGGCCTCGATTATTGTGAACTCCACTCGAACGGACGAGGAGTGTTACCGATGGAGAGCAGCAGGGCCAAGATCGCCGGTCCGGTAATCGCCGCGGGCGCGGTCGCTCTCGGACTCGTTCTCATCGGCGCCTGCGGAATCGGCAAGCACGACACCTACGTCGCGCCCCCGCCGATCAAATCCGCCAATGACGACTCCGTCCCGGCCGTGCGCTACGGCACCAGCACCTCGGCGGCGCCGAAGGTGTTCATCCCGCCGTCGCCGAGCTGGCAGGTCGCGCGCCCGGGACCGCCGCGTAAGTCGGTCGATTTCACCGTTCCACCGTCGGCCCGGCCGGAATCCACGACCCGAGAAACAGAGACTTCCCCGTCGTACGCCGTGCCGACGCCCGCTTTCACCACCGAGAGCGAGCTGCCGCCGACCACCCAGTCGCATCCTGCCGTCGACCCGACCGTCGAAGAGTCGCCGACGACGCGCCGCGTGCCGACGACCACCTCGCCGGGCGTCAGCGACGACGAATAGCAAAACGGCGGCGCGTACCTCGTACGCGCCGCCGTTCGGAACTGCCGGACCCTACAGCTGCGGCAGGTCGTAGTCACCGACCCGCGCACTGAGCACCCGCAAATGCTCCAGCCCGCCGCCGAGCGTGCGCTCGATCGCGGTGAGCCGAGCGACGTAATGGCTCACCGGGTACTCCGCGGTGACGCCGATGCCGCCGTGCATCTGGATCGCCTCCTGGCCGATATGCCGAGCCGACCGGCCGACCTGCAGTCGCGCCCGCGACGCGACGACAGGGTCGTCGGCGCCATCGGCCAGCGACGCATTCGCGTAGAGGCTCATGCTGCGCGCCAGTTCCAGCGAAACGTACATATTCGCCGCCCGGTGGGTCAGCGTCTGGAACTTCGACAGCGTGACGCCGAACTGCTTGCGCGTCTTCAGGTAATCCGTCGTCAGCCGCAGCGCTTCCTCCATCGCACCGATGGACTCCGCGCACAGCGCGGCCTGGGCGTGCCCGATCGTGATCTGCACCGCCTCGGCGGCGTCGATATTGTCACCGAGCAATTCGCCTGGGGTCTTGTCGAATTCGATCTGCGCGCCGCGCTGACCGTCGAGCGTCCGGTACGCCTTGCGCTGCACTCCGGCCGCATCCACCAGGAACAGTCCGATGCCGCCGGTCGGCAGCACCGCGCTGACCACCAGTTCATCGGCGCTGTCACCGTGCGGAACCGGATTCTTCAGACCCGTCAGCACCCACGAATCGCCCTGCCGCACAGCGGTGGTCGCGAGTTCGGTGGACGGCCAGCGCACGCCGGGCTCGGCATGCGCGAACGCCAGCAGTTCGGTACCGCCGGTCACCTCGGGCAGAATCCGCTGCCGCTGTTCGGCACTGCCGACCCGCGCGACCAGACCGCCCGGCACCAGCACCGCATCCAGCAGCGGTTCGGGTGCGAGCCTGCGCCCGATCTCCTCGAGGACGACCATGGTCTCCACCGGACCGGCGCCGACGCCGCCATCCTCCTCGGTGAAGCTCAGGCCGAGCACGCCGAGTTCGGCCAACTGGTTCCAGACATCGCGGCTCCAGCCGAGTTCGGTGTCGGTGACCTTCAGGCGGGTCTCGGGATCGTAGTTGCGGGCGAGCAGGTCGCGAACCGTGTCGCGCAGCATGACCTGTTCATCGGTGAGTTCGAAATCCATGGCGGCGCCTCACAATCCGAGGATCGTGGAGGCGATGATGGTGCGCTGCACCTCGCTGGAGCCTCCGTAGATGGTGGTCTTGCGGTAGTTCAGATAGCCGGGGCCGCTGCGCTGTGCCCAACCGGGCGAGGCGATATCGGCGGCGGCGACCGGGAGTGCATCCTGGCCCGCGATATCGAGCAGCAGCTCGGTCGTGGCCTGCTGCAGTTCGGAACCGCGCAGCTTGAGCACCGACGAGGCCGGATTCGGCTTACCGTCCGAGGAGTTCGAGACCACGCGCAACTGGGTCAGTTCCAGTGCGAGCAGTTCGTTCTCCAGTTCGGCGATGCGCGCGGCGAAGACGGGATCCTCGAGCAGGGTGCCCGAACCCGACTTGGTCTGGCGCGCGTACTCCTTCGCGACACCGAGCTTGACCTTGGTACGACCGACACCGGTGATGCCGGTGCGCTCGTTGCCGAGCAGGAATTTCGCGTAGCTCCAGCCTTGGTTCTCCTCGCCGACCAGCTGATCGGCGGGCACCCGCACATTCTCGAAGAAGACCTCGTTGACCTCGTAGCCACCGTCGATCAACTTGATCGGGCGGATGGTGACGCCGGGAGACTTCACGTCGAACAGCAGGAAGGAGATGCCCGCCTGCTTCTTCGACGCGTTCGGATCGGTGCGGACCAGGCAGAAGATCCAGTCCGCGTACTGGCCGAGCGTGGTCCAGATCTTCTGGCCGTTGACGATGTAGGAGTCACCGTCGCGAACCGCGGTAGTGCGCAGCGAGGCCAGGTCGGATCCGGCGTCGGGCTCGGAGAAGCCCTGGCACCACCAGATATCCAGCGCGGCCGTCGGCGGCAGGAAGCGCTCCTTGATCTCCTGCGAGCCGAATTGCGCGATCACCGGGCCGACCATCTGGGCATTGAACGTCAGCGGCTCGGGCACCGATGCCAGCTGCATTTCGTCCTGCCAGATGTGGCGCTGAATCGGCGTCCAGTCCTTGCCGCCCCACTCGACCGGCCAGTTCGGCACGGCCAGACCGTGGTCGTTGAGGACTTTCTGCGAAGTGACGATGTCCTCGCGGGACAGTTCGTGGCCGTATTCGACGCGGTCACGGATGTCTGCGGGGATCTCTGTCCGGTAGAAGTTCCGCAGCTCGTCGCGGAAGCCCACCTCGTCGGGCGTCAGACTTAGTTTCATACACATCTCCCGGTGTGTCTCGTACGTCCGCGTCAAACCTACCCCCCGGTAATCTCGCACTGTCGAGTGGGTCACAAGGGCAGATCGGCGATGTGTCGCGCGCCGCCCCTCAGCGGCCGGTGCGCTTGGTTGTGAGTCCCTGGGCGGCGTAAGCGACGAACTGGTACGTTGGCTGCTCGTGGGGCGGAGCTATCCCGGTGTCCGGTATCGAGGAGAACGAGTGAACGGCAGATCCATCGCACGCGCCGCCGCGGCAGTGACCTCTGTCGGCGTCGGTGCGGTCCTCGCCCTCACCGGTACGGCGGTCGCCGAGCCATCCACCGTCGATACCGGACTCGAACAGCTCACCACCGATGCCGGATCCGATCCGGCCGCGCAGGCGGGCGTCGGAGCGCTCAGCCAGTTCACGAAGCTGGTGGATATCGCCGAGCTGCGCAATGTCTCGGCCGCCTTCACCCCGTTCGCCTATGCCGCGCCGACCTTCGGCTGCGGCAGCATCGGCCCGGTCACCACGATCATCGCGGCGGCCTCCACCGACGGCTCCAACCCCAATGGCGCCGCGGACCCGCTGCCCGGCACTCTGCGGTTCAGCGCGACGCCCGCGCATTCGGGCGCACCGCTGTCCTCCGGGCTCGTCGTGGCCTGGCTGAACGTCAATACCGGCGCGAGCGGCCTCACCACGCTCGACGACCGGACCGAATACAACATGCCGACGCTGTCGAAGACCGTGACCAGCGGTCCTGGCACCATCATCGCCTCGATGTGGGGCATGATCGACTACCCGTTCGCGCACTGCGTGATGACGCCGACGGTCGGGATGTTCTACGTTCCGGATCTTCCGGTGCTGCCGCCGGCGCCGGCGCCCGAGAGCTCCGCACCGGCACAGCCCGCCTCGACTCAGGACCCCGTGGCGCCGGCCGCCCCGAACCATGCCGACTCCGTATCACGGGACGAAATCGCGCACCAGAACAACTGAGCGCTCGAGCCACCTTGCCGAAGAACGCCCGGATGAAGAACGCCCGATATCGGCGACGTGCTCATCCGGCAGTTCCATCGGCACGACGTGGTTTCCGGTATTGCCCTCGGGCCAGTGCGCAATGGTGTTGTCGCGCTCGGCGAGTCGCAGCATGAGTGCGGAACCGCCCGCGTAGACGCCCGTCGGTACCGCCTTCTGGTCGGCCGCACGATCGCGTCCCACATAACCGACGCCATCACTTGATGGCCGACGAAGCGATGTGCACGATAGGAGTCCGATTTCCGAACCGGAGGCTGAACCGTGCTCGACGCCGACGACGTGCGCCGCATCGCGTTGTCCTTTCCCAAGACCGTGGAGAAGGAACGCTGGAACCATCCCACCTTCGATGTGGCGGGCAAAATGTTCGTCACCATCCCCGACGATCAGACCTCGGTCGCCATCCGCTGCCCCAGACACGATCGCGCGGAACTCATCGCCGCCGAACCGGACAAGTTCTGGGTTCCGCCGCACGAGGCGTCCTCGTCCTGGGTCCGGGCCCGGCTCTGCGCCGTGGAAGATATCGACGAACTGTACGACATCCTGCTTGATTCCTGGCGTCAGGCCGCGCCCGCCGAACTCATCGAGGACTGACAGATTCGCTCAGCGCGACAGCCGAATCCGCAGGATCGCGCCGCTCTCGGTGCCGGCGATGAGTTCGTCGGAGCGGCCGGGCACGGCGACCACCGACGTCATCGGTTCGCCGGTCAGCACCGCGCACGCGGTATTCGCGCTCGGATCGACCCGAACCAGCTGGCCGGTCAAGGTGGTCACATAGAGCACACCCGTGTCATCGATGACGAAGTCGTCTGCGAAATCCGGAATTCCGGGTGACACCGTCAAGTCGGCGATCACGGCGACGCGGTCCGGGTCTTCGATCGGGAAGCGCACGATCCGACCGAGCGGATTGCCGTTCATGCTGAGGTAGATCGAACCATCCCGCACCACAATCCCATTGGCGCCGGTGTACTTCGCCCGCGCGGTCCAGTCCGCATCGACGCCGCCGTCCGGACGGATCCGGACCACGCCGAGGCTGGAGGCGACGTACAGGTTGCCCTGCGTATCGAAGGCGGCACCGTTGGGCATGGTGAGTCCGGAGGCGAATACCGAGGGCCGGGGATCGTTGGGATCGAAGCGCACCACACCACCTGGACGCACCACACTCGTCGGTGAATCGCCGAAGACGACATAGAGCAGTCCGTCCGGTCCGAGCCGAATCGCGCCCGGGAATTCGACCGGCACCGTCGCGGTCGACCGGCCGGCGCTGTCATAGCGCTGCACCTCATTGCGGTACAGCCGCGATACCCACAGATGGCCCTGCGCGTCGTACCCCACATTCTCCGACCAGTCGAGCACCGGCAGACCGGCGGGCACGGCCGTCGCCGCCTGGGCCTGCGCGCATGCGGCGATCGCACCCAGCTGGGGCTCGGCCATGGCGACCGAGGCATCCACACCGGCAGAACTCAGCGCAAATGCGATGACCCACACTCGCACGTTCGGACGATAGGGCTTCCTCAAAGCGAACCTCGACTCTCTTGCCCGACCCTCGGCCGGGAGTCTAGCCACTTTGTCAGTTATGAACTCACCAGTAGTTATGTCAGGAACTCGACTGCATCTCAGCGAGTTGTCAGTATTTACAGATGCCATTCTTCGACGGGGCGCGCGGCCGGATGCATTACCGGCGGTGGCCGGTTGACAACCCGGTCGCAGCTGCAGTGCTCTTGCCCGGAATGGGCCAGCACAGCGGCCATTACCACCGCTTCGCCCGCACCCCGAAATCCGCCGGGATCGAGGTGTGGGCGCTGGACACCGCGGGGCACGGGTTGAGCGAGGGTGATCCGAATAATCCCGGCACGCTGGTGGAACTGGTGGCCGATGCGATGCAGCTGATCGAGCTGGTCCGCGCGGAACTACCGGGTACGCCGCTGATCCTGATGGGCCACTCACTGGGTGCCGTCACCGCCCTTGGCATCCTCGGTGCGGCGGTGCCGGATCAGACCAGTGCCGTCGACGACTTGCACGGTCTCGAGGCCAAGTACCCGCTGCACCCGAGCCTGCCGCCGATCGAACTGATCGGATTGGTGCTGTCGGGAGTGCCGAAGCGAGCCCTCGGTGGCGGCGCACCCGGTGCACCCGGCACGCCGTTGCCGAGCACCCTGCCCATCCTCGCGGTGCACGGCATCGAGGACCGACGGGCGCCGATCGATTCGATGAGGGTCTGGACTCGCCGCCACGATTGGGTAAGTTTGCGTGAGTACGCCGACGCCGGGCACGACCTGTTGCACGAGCCGGTGCACGCGCGGGTCGCTGCCGACATCGCGGACTGGATGCAGGGTGTCGTCGTGGGGTTGGCGCACCGGTGAGTTGATCACGGCTGCGCGGGCAGCACGACGAGGAAGGGGGCGGCGAGATGTCGGACGTGACAACTCTGAATCAAGCGATCGACGATGGCCAGCTCTGGATAGATGGGGTACTGGTCGCCGAGGGTGCACACGAACAGTGCGCCGAGCGCTATGAACAACTCGCCGATGAGGTCGATGCCCAGATCGCCGTATTGGGCGGGGCCACTTCACTTCCCGGCTTCGGTGGCTTCGATTCCGGTTCGGCGCTGCGGCGCGGCTTCGAGGACAAAGCCGACGGCGCGATCACCCGATTGCGCGCATACGCCGACGCCGCGCGGGCGCTCGCGCAGACCTTCCGCGCGGCCGGAGCGGCGTACACCCAGTCCGATACGGATCTGGCAGCCGCGGTCGGTCGGGTCGAGGTGGCGGGAGCCGCGCATGCGTAAGATGCCGCACTCCGGTGAGAAGACGCCCATTCGGTATGCCGACCCCAGTTATACGGACCCCAACTACGCGCAAGCCGTCGAAATTTTCGACAACCTGTCGCATCGGGAAATTCACGACGGTGTCCAGCTGATGAATCCGGTTGTCCTCGCGGCCGGGCAGCAAGCGTGGCAAGGCAGTTCGACCGGACTCGCCACCGCAGTCGAGCAGGCGCACAGTGAGATTCGGGCCGCGATGGCCGATGGCTGGCGCGGTGCCGCGGCGGATGCTGCCGCCGATGCGGTACGCGAATTCGAGCGGCAGGGACAGCAGCTCGCGGATGTCATGGCCGCGGTCGGTCAGCGGCTCGGCCAAGCGGGCGATGCCGCCGAGGCACTGCGCGCGGCCGTTGTCGAACCATCCAGCCAGACAACGGATCTGGCCGGCGCACTGTTGGATCCGGCCAAGGCGACCGAGAACACCGCTACCCAGAAAACCGCCGATGGCACCCGTCAGGATGTGGTGCAGGCGATGGACGGCATCTACACGAATGTGTTCATCTCGACCGGTTCCGGTGTGCCCGCCTTCCCGGATGCGGTCACCGCCGACGTGCCGCAGTCTTCCGAAACAACATCGGCCGCGCAGGTCGCCACAACGCCCGTCTTCGACACCGGTACGCAAACCCTCACCACCCCAACGGTTTCGACGACCGCGCCGGTGCCGGCCATATCGCACACCACCGTCGAGCCTGCCGCGACGACTCAACCGGCTGGCGCGCCGACCACCGTCACTCCGATGAGCACCGCAGCTGACACCGCACCTGCCGCCGCCAAACCCGTTGTGCCGATAGCGGATTCCCCCGCATCGACCACACCCGCCGCAGCCACCACACCGACGACCACACCGGATCGCCCGATGCGGCCGGGTACCACCGCACCGGTGACCACCGCCGCGTCCACCTCGGTGATCGCCCCGACCGTTTCCGGCACCTCGAACGCCGACGACGAACGCAAACGCGATGAGCGCAAACGCGATGCGAGTGGCGATGCCATCAACGGCGTCGGCGCGGGCGCGGTCGGCGGACTCATGGGCGGCGCCATGGTCGCGGGTGACAGCCCGCGCTCCGGCACGAGCACCAGCGCGGCCGCGGCCCGCGCCCAGGCCCGCGAAGAGGACGAGTACGACGACTACCACTTCTTCGACGACGATCTGACCTTCCTGGAACCGGCCGATGACGGCGGTGAGTTGATCGGCGATATGGATCCGACGACGCCCCCGGTCGTCGGCGAATGGACCGAACTGGAGTGAACTGGACGCTGACCCCGGACCAGTTCGCCATGGCCTGGGCCCGCACCGATGGCGACCGCATCCCCTACCCACTCGCCGTCCGCCTCTCGGCTCGCGATACCGCCGAGCGCGCCGCGCAACTCCCCGCCCTGAACCGTTGGTGCGACGAGACTCTCGACGCCGATCTGGAGGGGGCACTGCGGGTGCTCGCACGCCCGAGCGTGCGCATCGAGGTCTTCGGTGAGCGTGGTACGGCAGAGCCGTCGGCGGTCGATGGCGGGCCGAACGGAACGGTCGAGGCGACGGGTTTGGTCGAACAGACCGGTCCGGTAGTCGCCCAGCCCGGCATCGCGGCCGAATCGCGTCCGGTGCGCGTACTCGGTGCGATCACCGGGGATATCGCGGTGGTCGCAGCGCAACGTGCGGGTGCGACCACCGATCGCGGCGGCGATATCCGGCTGTTCGTCGATCGCGTGAAGAACCTTCCCGCACGGATTACTTCGGTGCTACCGGAGAATTCGCCCGGCGCCACACCGCAATTGACCGCGCCGCTGGCCCGTGTCACCGAGGACAGCCGGGATCTCGTGACCGTACCGGTGTCCGGACCCACCACGCCGACCCGGATTCGCAAGCTGCTCAGGCAATCTCGCGACGGCATCGGCCAGATCGTGGTGTCGGTGCGCCGAGCCGACGGCGAGCTGCATCCGTTCGGCGTGCTGTGCTGGATCGACGTGATCGGCGACGGCAGATACTCGGTGCGCACCGGCGTCGATGTCGATATCGTGCCGGTCACCGCGCAGCGATTCACCGCACAGCTGCGGCCGATGGTCACCGCGGCCGAACGCACCCTCGCCTTGGCCGAACGCTGGTGAGAAAGGGCATCACCGAAGTCCAGTCCTGACCCCGGACGACGAGGCATCTCATGCAAGGAGCGTGGTGACCTCGTCGTCGTCCAGTTGATGGAAGTCCTGGTACGCCATCCCCACACCGCCGAGCGAGCGCGGCACCCAAGGGCAGACCACCTCATCCGCCTCGGCGGCCACCCGGCGCAACGCCTCGGTCGACGACACCGGCACCGCGACCACGATCCGCGTCGGCTGGTGCAGCTGGGCGACCCGACAGGCGACGGCCACCGTCGCCCCGGTCGCCATGCCGTCGTCCACGATCACCGTCGTGCGGCCGGAGATCGGGATCGGCTTGGCATCACCGCGCCACATCTCGCGTCGACGCTCGAGTTCGGCGCGTTCCACATCCTCGATCTGGGCGAGCTGCCGCGTCGTTATCCCGGTGTGCGACAACACATCCTGATTGAGCACCCGGATCCCCTCCTCACCGATCGCGCCCATCGCCAGCTCCGGCTGCCACGGCACACCGAGCTTGCGGACCAGCATGATGTCGAGATCGCCCCCGATGACCTCGCACACCGCGGCCGCCACCGGAACTCCGCCGCGAGGCAGTCCGAGCACCAGCGGTTGCATCGCACGCAGGTGGCCGAGTTCCAAACCCAGCGCGCGACCGGCCGCTGTCCGATCGGAGTAGATCATCCGAATTAACGCTACTCCGGTGCGCGCTCGGTAATCGCGAATCGCCGCAATGCCAGGCTGGGGTTGGTCCGGCGGACCGCAGCCAGCTGTTCGAGGTCGATGGTCGCGGTGAGTACACCGGGTTCGTCGCCGAGTTCGGCGAGGACGACACCGGTCGGATCGATGATCATCGATGCGCCCGCACCGCGCGGTGCGCATTGATCGGCGGCGGCCACATAGATGGTGTTCTCGATGGCACGCGCGCGCAGCAGCGTCGTCCATTGATCCACCTTCGCCGGACCGGGAATCCACTGCGCGGGCAGTACCAGCACCTGGGCTCCGGCGGCCGCGACGCGACGGCAGCCTTCCGGAAAGCGAAGATCGAAACAGGTCTGCATGCCGAATGTCACAGCACCGACCGTGAAGGTCGCCGGGGCCTCGATCGCACCCGGCTCGACGACATCGGATTCGAGATATCCGAACGCGTCGTAGAGATGCACCTTGCGGTATTTCGTCACCAGGGTCGCGTCGGGTCCGAGGACGACGAGGGTATTGCGGATCCGCCCGGCCGCCGCCACCTGCTCGACCGTACCGGCGACCAGATACACCCCGAATTCGCGCGCGATTTCACCGAGGCCGGTGACGAACGGCCCGGTCAGCGGCTCGGCGACGGCCACGACCCGCTCGTCGAGCCGGGTCACGGCAAACATCGAGTATTCGGGCGCGACCACTACCTTCGCACCCCGTTCCGAGGCGGCGCGAACGTGCGCGCGCAGGGTTTCGAGATTGCCGGACGGATCGGTTCCCGGCGCGAATTGGACCACCGCCACAGCCACTGCCGACGACTCCGGATCGTGATGCACGGACACGTTTTCGGGTTGCATACATCTCACCGTATTGGCCCGGTGGCCGGGACGACCACCGGGAGGCAGTAAACTGCTGGTCAATGAGTACCAATCAGGTCGACAGCGTTCCTGGCGACAACGACAGGGACAACGACGGCCCGACCTTCGCCGATCTCGGCATCGATGACCGCGTCCTCGCGGCCATCGCCGATGTGGGCTATGAGTCGCCGTCTCCCATCCAGGCGGCAACCATTCCACCGCTGCTCGAAGGCGCCGACGTGGTCGGGCTGGCCCAAACCGGCACCGGCAAAACCGCCGCATTCGCCATCCCGATCCTCATGGGTATCGAGGCGACCGGCAAACTTCCGCGCGCCCTCGTGCTGGCCCCGACGCGCGAACTCGCGATCCAGGTCGCCGAGGCATTCGGCCGCTACGCCACCCACATCCCCGGACTGCATGTGCTGCCGATCTACGGCGGACAGGCCTACGGCGTCCAGCTCTCCGGCCTGCGTCGCGGCGCGCACGTCGTGGTCGGTACGCCGGGCCGGGTGATCGATCATCTGGAGAAGGGCACGCTCGACTTGTCGCAGCTGCGGTATCTGGTGCTCGACGAGGCCGACGAGATGCTGAAGATGGGGTTCCAGGAGGATGTCGAGCGCATTCTCGCCGATACCCCGCGCGAGAAGCAGGTCGCGCTGTTCTCGGCGACCATGCCCTCGGCGATCCGCAGCATCTCCAAGAAGTATCTGCGCGAACCGGTCGAGATCACCGTCAAGTCGAAGACCTCGACCAATACCAACATCACCCAGCGCTGGGTGCAGGTCTCCCATCAGCGCAAGCTCGACGCACTCACCCGGATCCTCGAGGTCGAGTCGTTCGAGGCGATGATCCTGTTCGTGCGCACCAAGCAGGCCACCGAGGAACTGGCCGAAAAGCTGCGCTCGCGCGGGTTCTCCGCCGCGGCGATCAACGGCGATATCGCGCAGAACCAGCGTGAGCGCACCATCGGCCAGCTGAAGTCCGGTGCACTCGACATCCTGGTCGCTACCGATGTCGCCGCGCGCGGTCTCGATGTGGACCGGATCTCGCATGTGGTCAACTACGACATTCCGCACGACACCGAGTCGTATGTGCACCGCATCGGCCGCACCGGCCGCGCCGGGCGCAGCGGTCAGGCACTGCTGTTCGTCGCGCCGCGGGAACGTCATCTGCTCAAGTCGATCGAGCGCGCCACCCGGCATCCGCTCACCGAAATGCAGCTGCCCAGCGTCGATGATGTGAACACCCAGCGCGTCGCCAAATTCGGCGATTCGATCACCGAGAATCTCAGCTCGACGAACCTGGCGCTGTTCCGCAAGCTCGTCGAGGACTACGAGCGCGAGCACAACATTCCGCTGGTGGATATCGCGGCGGCATTGGCGGTCAGCGGCTACGACGGCGACAACTTCTTCATGGAGCCCGAGCCGGAGCCGGTCGAACGGCCGCAGCGCGAACGCATGCCGCGCGGGGATCGGCCCGCCCGCCGGTTCGAGGGTGAGGATCGCGGCCCTTCGCATCATCGCGGGACCGGAGCCGAATTGGCGACCTACCGAATCAGCGTCGGCAAGCGGCACCGGGTGGTACCCGGCGCGATCGTCGGCGCGATCGCCAATGAGGGCGGACTGCGCCGCAGCGATTTCGGCCATATCAGCATCCGTCCGGACCACAGCCTGGTCGAACTGCCGGCCGACCTGTCCTCGGAGACGCTGGAAGCATTGCGGCGCACCAGGATCAGCGGCCAGCTCATCCAGCTGCAACTCGATTCCGGCCCGCCGAACGGACGTCCGTTCCGCGCCGGACCACGTCGCGATCGCGACGGCGGCAAGCGACCCGAACGGCGTAAGCCACGCTCCTGAACCGGGGAGGGTTAAGCCGCCGGTGGGAGCGACAGGCCCGGAGGCGGAAGCTCGCGTAACCACGCAGGGGCCCGCGGACACCGAGTTCAACACCGGTGGGAGCGACGGGCCCGAAGGCGGAAGCTCGCGTAACCACGCAGGGCCCCGCGGACACCGAGTTCAACACAGGCAACGCGGCTAGCTACAGTGTTGCCGTCCGTGTCCGGCGAAGACACAGGAGGCCGCGTTTGATCGTGTTCGGTGATCGTGTCGTCTGTTCCGCCGTCGACCTGGTGCGCGCGGCGCAGTGTGAATTCGAGTTGCTGCGTGCCCTCGATACCGAACTGGGCACCATCGCGGGCACGGCGGATGTGGCGCCGGATCATGCGCAGCGCAGCGCATTCGACGATGCGCGCGCACGCAGGCTCGCGGACTTCCGTGATCGGTTCGGCAGTCGGATGGTGGAGATCCATTGCGCCGCGCACGATCCGGTGGCCGAGCCCGAAAGCTATATCGCCGCGTTGCGGGCCGCCAATGCCGAGACGGTCGCGGCACTGCGGGCCGGTGCGCACGTAATCCACGGCGCCACCTTCTTCGACGGAAAACTCGTCTGTACCAGCGATTTTCTGATTCGGGCCGGTCATCGGGTGCGCTATACCGTGCACGGCACCGCGGCGGGACCACCGGATCGGATCGCCGCGGCACTCGAACTCGCCGCCTGCGCCGACGCTTTGGACCGCAGCGGCGCACTCACCGCTCCCCTGGTTCGTTTGCACCTGGACGAGAACAGCGAGACCCTCGCGCTCACCGACCTGCTGCCGGTGTATCTGGCTCGGCGCGGTCGGGTGGAACGGATCATCGATGACAAACTGAGCGAGTTGCTGCCTGTGCAGTGGGGCGATCCGCGCTATCTCGCCTGCGGCCGCTGCCCGACATGCACCAGCGCGATCGCGGCGGCACGCGACCTGCTGCTGGTCGCCGGTATGCCGCGCACCGCGCGGGCCAGATTGCGCGAGGCCGGGGTGAGCACCATCGACCGGCTGGCGAGCAGCACCGCGACCGTGCCCGGCCTCACGCCGCGCACCTTCGACGCATTGCATCGCCAAGCCGAAATCCAGCTGGCTCGAGAAGATTCCGGTCGGCCGACCCACAGGCTGGTCGACGCGATCGCGCTCGGCGCGTTGCCGCCGCCCTCGCCGGAGGATCTCGCATTGACCATCGAGGAGGACTCATCGGGTCGGCTGCTCGGTATCGAGGTGGGCGGCGACGGCACGGTCCAGCTGGCCTTCCGCGCCCCTTTCGGCGCGGCGCGCGCACCGTTCCAGGCGATGACCGATATCGCCGACGAGGAGGCCGGGCAGCGGCGCGCTTTGGCCGAGGTGCTCGACTTCGTCGCGCAAAGGTTGCGGATGTATCCGGATATGCGTGTGTACCACTACACCTCCGGCGTGCGCTCGGCGCTGCTGCGATGGACCGGTCGGTACGGGGTCGGTGAGGAGATCGTCGAGGATCTGCTGCACGCGGGTGTGCTCGTCGATCTGTATCCGATCGTGCGCAATGCCCTGCTGATCGGGGAACGCTCCTATCGGCTGAGTCGACTGCGGCGGCTACTGCCGAATGCCGCAGGCCAGGAACGCGATTGCGTCACCGTGCTGCGGCTACGCGACTGGCTGCTGGATCGGGTCGCCGAACGGCGCGTTGGCTCGGATGCGGTGCTCCTGGATCGGGCGAGTTCGTGGTGCCTGGTGCCGAGTCCGGAGGAGCCCGATCCGCTGCCGCCGTCGCGGCCGTCGTCGATCGAGGCGGCGCTCGCGGAATTCGCGGCGGCACAGGGCGAGCCACGCCATCCCGCGGCATTGATGGCGGCGGCGCTCGGCTATCACCGGCGCGAACGGCAACCGCTGTGGTGGGCGCATGCCGACCGGCTCAGTCATCCGGTCGACGAATGGGCCGACGCGCCAGGGGTATTGGTGGCCGATTGGGGCACGGTCGACACCAAATGGCATCGCAGCCCACACCAGCCGACCATGCGCAGATACCTCACGCTGACCGGACGGATCGGCATCGGCTGGGGCGGCCGCGATACCGCGGGCGGGGCCGCGACCGGCTCGGTGCTGACGCCGGGCGCCACCGTTTACACCTTCTACGATCAGCCGGTCGCCGCCGGGATGATCACCGCCGTCGGCCGCCGCGCGACCGCCACCGCGACCGTGCTCGGCTGCTCGGTGGACGCGAACTTCGACGACACCGTGCGGCTGGAGGAACTGCTACCACACGGCTGCGAACCCTACGACGAGCTGCCGACCGCGATCGCCCCGGGCCTGCCCGCCTGGGACGAGAATATCGAGACCGCGGTCGAATACGCCGCACAGCAACTGCTGATGGCGCTACCGGAGATCCCGGCGGGCGCGGTCTTCGATATCCTCGCCCGCCGACCCCCGCGCCTGCGGCGTGCCGAGCGGCTACCGGATGTGCACGGTGACCATGCGGCGGCCATCACGGCCGCGCTGCGCGACCTCGACGATTCCTACCTCGCGGTGCAGGGCCCGTCGGGCACCGGCAAGACCTCCACCGTCGCCAGGGCGATCGAACGTCTGGTCACGCGGCACAAGTGGCGCATCGGCATTGTCGCGCAGACGCATTCGACGGTGGAGAGCCTGCTCGACATGATCGTCGCGATGGGCGTGCTACCGGAACTGCTGGCCAAGAAGGATGTCGAGGCGGTGGCGCCGGAGTGGTCGGTGATCGACGGCACGCGTTATCCGCGGTTCCTGGACAATGCGGTCAACGGCTGCGTAGTCGGCGGTGTACCGGCCGATTTCGCCGATGACGAGGTGGTGCCCGGCGACAGTCTCGACCTGCTGGTGATCGCCGACGCGGGCCGCTTCCCACTCGCCGATACCGTCGCCGTCGCGGTGAGTGCGCGCAAGCTGCTGCTGGTCGGTGATCCGGCGCCCTCGGCGGCGCGCAGCTCGCATCCGGAACCGGTCGACGAATCCGTGCTCGGATGGCTCACCGAGGGCCGCGACACCCTGCCCGCCGACCGCGGCTACTTCCTGGACCGCACCTGGCGGATGCACCCGTGTATCTGCGATCCGATCTCCCGGCTGTACTACGACAACCGGCTGCGCTCCAACGAAACCGTCACGCTTGCGCGGCAGTTGGAGGGCATCGAACCCGGCGTGGAGACGGTGCTGGTGGCACACAGCGGCGATTCGACCGAATCGATGGCCGAGGCCCGCGAGGTGGTCCGCCGGGTGCGTGCCCTGCTCGGGGTCTCGTGGATGACCGGTGCGATGACACGACGGCTGCATCCGCACGACATCCTCGTGGTCGCGCCCTACAGCGCCCAGGTCGGACTGATCCGAACGCTGCTGGCCCGGGCCAAGATCGAGGATGTGCTGGTCGGCACCGCCGAGCGATTCCGCGGTCGGGAGGCGGCGGTGGTGCTCATGTCGATGACCACCTCCAGCCCCGCCGACGCGCCCTATGGTATGCGATTCCTGCTGTCGCGCAGTCTGGTTCAGGCGACGCTGTGTCGGGCCATGTGGAAGGCTGTCATCATTCGGTCACCATTGCTCACCGAATATCTGCCGAGTGCGCCGGACGATCTATCGGATCTGGCGACATTCCTGCGACTCAGCTGAATATTTCTTTCAGCATTTGCTCGGTTTCTGACCGAAATATTCAGTCCGAACCGGTTGGTTCTTTTAGTGGAATTCGATCTTGAAATTGCGTTCCCGCGCAATTCGCAATTGGCAGCCGGCTCAGCCGAAGCAGTTGCCTTCACCGCGATAGGTGGGCACCGTTGTCCGCGTGCCGGCCGCATCGACCAAGTGGACGTGGTCGAACCGCTCGCACAACTCCCCGGCCTTGGCATGCCGGAACCACACTCGATCGCCGATCCGCAGTTCGGCGGCCCCCGAGAGCGGCGTCTGCACTTCGCCCGCGCCCTCGGTGCCGAGCAGCTTCAAGCCGGTGGGCCACGTCGGCTTGGGCACCCGCGCCGCCCCAGCCGGTCCGGAGGCGATGTACCCGCCCGCGAAAACCGTTGCGATGGACGGGGTCGGCTTGCGCAATACCGATGTGGCGAAGAACAGCGCTGGGCGCGGGGTGAAGGCGCGGTAGTGATCGAACAGCGTCGGCACGTACAGCCCGGAGCCCGCGGTCACCTCGGTGACATCCGGATCGGTGACGCTGACCTCGACAGATCCGGAGCCACCGCTGTTGACGATCTCCAGCTTGCCGACCACCGAGCGCACCGCGTCCAGAACCCGTCTGCGCCGCTTGCCGATTTCGGCCGCCGAGGCCCGCTTCACCAGGCGCACAGCGATATTGGAGTCGGGCAGTCCGGCGATCTGCGCCTCATAGGTCATCACGCCGACTACGTCGAATCCACGGTTCACGGCCTCACGCGCGAGCGCCGCGGCCTGTTCGGGAGTACGCACCGGCGAGCGCCGAACCCCCAGGTGCAGCGGTCCGATTCGCAGTGAGGCGTCCACATCGAGGCAGATCCGGGGCCGCACCAGATCGGTGCCGACCGCGGCGCGGATCAGGTCCAGTTGCGCGACATCATCGACCATCAACGTAATGAATTGGCGCAGCGTGTCATCGGTGCCGAGTTCGGCGAGCGCCGCGCGGTCGACGGTCGGATAGCCGAGCAGCACATCGCGCGCGCCGAGGCGGACCAGCCAGATGGCCTCCGCCAATGAATAGGACATGATGCCCGCGAAGCCGCCGGACGCGGTGAGTTCGGCGCCGAGCACCTCTTCGAGCACCGCGCGACAGCGCACCGATTTACTCGCGACTCGGATGGGCACCCCACCCGCACGACGGACCAGGTCAGCGGCGTTGGCGCGCAGCGCGGTCAGGTCGAGGGCGGCCAGCGGCGGGTCCAGCTCGGCCGTGGCCGCATGCAGTGCGACAATCGGCGACGTGTCGGTCACCGGACCCACTCAACCACCAAGCTGGTCAAACGTCCAGTATTGTGGGAATCAGTCTTCGGCGGCCCGGGCGGCCAGGCTGCTGACCAGGTCGTCCAGCACGACCAGCATCGTTTCGTCATTGCAATCCGCGAGCCAGCGCAGCACCGTGCCCTGCAGCATCGAGACCACGTAGGCCGCGATGGCATCCGTCGGCTCCAACCACTGCGCACCCGAACGGTCGGCGCAGAGATCCAGGAAGCTCGCGACCTCGGAGTCCATCTCTTGGAACAGAGCCGCGGCCTGCGGGTCGGCGACACAGTCGGGCCGCGCCTCCCACCGTTCGGCCAACTGATGCGCGGTCGCCTCGTACATGCGAGCCTGCTCGGCCGGAGCCGCCTTGACCAACGGCCAGTACGCACTCACACCGGCATGCAACAGCACCCGAAGCGCTCGCACTCCGGTGAAATCGAGCGAGGCGGCCGCCTTCTCGACGGCCTCGCAGATGGTCGGCCGCAGCCTGACCACCGCTATTTCTCCACGTACGCTCAACGACGACTCCCTCGAGGAAAGAACTCGCGCACCCTCGTCGGCGCGACTCGCTGAACACGACAGGCGGCTCTCACGAATCCCCCGTCAGGGAATTTCCTGGATGCCCAGTCCAACATTCATCAATGGTAGAGGGTTTCCAGGGTTTAAGAACGGGTTCGTCGGGTATTTCCAGACTGGAAGAATGTTTTGTTACCCAAACGGAATCCGGCCGCGATCGAGCGGAGTTCACCGGAATCGCCTCCCAGGACCTCACTCTCGCGTCTGCCCCACACAAAGATGACCATCGATGAGACTACGGTACGTAACGGTACCGCTCCGGTGTCCTGTGGCGGATCCCACACCAATACCTCGCAAACTGGACGGCCGACGGTTCCGCGATCGACACCGTGCCGACACCGCGAGGTAGCTAGCCTGGACCGGTGACTCTCTCGCCATCGGCCGACCAGTTCTATCTCACCGGCACGTTCAACTTCCGCGACGTCGGCGGGCTGCGCACCTCCGACGGTGCGCGGATCCGCCCCGGCGTGCTGTTGCGCTCGGCCCAGCTGAGCGGCCTCGACCTGCCCGGACACGCGATCCTGCGCGAACTCGGCGTCACCGATGTCTTCGACCTGCGCGGGCCGCGCGAGATCGAGCACATCGGCCACGACAATCTGCCCGAGAGCGTGCGACTGAATGTCACACCGTTCGACTCCCGGATGACCGAGGCGCCGCCGCACGATGCGCAGACCGACGCCGCCTTTCCACACATGCTCGAGGTCTACCGCGACTTCCCGTCCCGGCCCGAGGCCAATGCCGCGATCATCGCCATCGCCGAGACGATCGCCAACGGCGACGGCGCGGTGCTGGTGCATTGCGCTGCGGGTAAGGACCGCACCGGGTGGGCGATCGCGACCCTCCTGCGCGCGGTCGCGGTCGGCGAGGCCGATGTGCTCGCCGACTTCATGACCAGCAATGACGCCGTCCCCGCGCTGCGCGCCATGATGGCGCCGAAACTCACTGCGGGAGCCGAACTTTCCATCGATATCCTCGGCGTGCGCGAGGACTATCTGCGCATCGCGACGGATACGGTGCACGAAAGCCACGGTGACTTCGAGACCTACCTGACCACCATCGGATTCACCGCCGACCTGCGCGAGCGATTGCGCGAGCGCATGCTCGAGTGAGTCACCCCGCCTGCGCCCGCTCACGCCGGACCAGACCGTCGGCGTCGATGCTCACCTGATCGCCGGTGTGGAACCAACTTCCGGTGAAGCGGTCCGCGGTGGTCTCGGGATCGTTCCAGTAGCGGTGGGTGACATTCGGTCCGCGACACAGCAATTCGCCGTGTCCGGTCCGCGCCTGCGGCCCCCAGAGCGCCAATTCGGTACCGCCGAAGGGGAATCCGAGCACCGGATCCGCGCCGGGCGCGGGATCGGTGTCGTCGTCGACGACCAAGCCGATGCCGCTGGTTTCGGTCGCGCCCCAGACCGACCACCGCCGCGCGGCCGGGAACATATCCCGCAGCGGGGCGGCCAGGTCCGCGGGATCGGTGGGATCGGCGGCACGTTCGCCGCGATGCCCCGCATTGCTGACCCGGACGATGCCCTCGGTACACAATCCCTCGGTGCGCAGCACCACGAGTTCGGGCAGCAGGCGGGCGAAGATGCGCGGTGTCGCGGAAACCATATCGATCCGTTCGGAGACAATGGTTTCCGCGAGACTGCGACTATCCGGCGCGAGTACGACAGTGCCGCCGACCGCGAAAGTCGGCAGCAGCTGGTCCACACAGCCGCTCGCGTGCGCCAGCGGCAACAGCACCAGATTGCGCAGTCCATCGATCGGCAGATCCAGCGCCGCGACTACGGAGCGGATCGCCGAGAGCAGATTTTCGTTGGTCAGCTCGACGCCCTTGGGCGCGACCGTGGCGTTGACCGGACACGGCCCGGTGCCGCTGGTGTAGCAGAGCAGTGCCAGATCGTTCAGGGCCGCACCGTCATCGATGAAGGCGGCGCCGTCGGGCAGTTCGTCGCTGCCGCCGCCGAGTACGAAATCGGTACTGCTGTCGGCCATCACCCGCTCGGCCACCGCATCGGGCAGGCCGTCGTGCACCAGCACCGGGACCGCGCCGCTGAGCAGCGCCCCGAGGAAGGCCTGTACCCAGCGCGCGCCCGTCGGCATGTGGATGGCGACCCGGTCGCCGTAGCCGATGCCGTGTTCCTGCAGACCGCCCGCGATACGGGAAGCGGAGTGCCACAGTTGCCGATAACTCAGCCGGGGGCCGCCGATCTCGACGACCGCCTCCCTGGTCGAGAAGGCATGCACCTGCAGATCCAGTAGTTCGGTCAGCGCAGGGTTGAGATTGCCGTAGCGCAGCACCCCGTCGGCGCCGCGGGCCAGCGGCGCATCGCAAGCATGCGGACGGTTGAGTGGATATTCGACCAGGAACTGCGACATGGGTCCTCCGCGCACGCCTCGAGCCTGCAGGCTCTTGCGACTATATGACGCGAGTCACATTTTCGTCGGCATAGGCGGTGAACTCGCCGACGCTCGTTCAAGCGCGGGGCTGATGGCGGACTTCGTCCGACAGCGCCCGATTATGCGGTGAACGTGTCCCGGCTGTCACCGACCGGTGTAGGTCGCCTTCCCAGGGCCGACCTCCAGGAAGCTGCGCACCGCGCCGCGCAGGTCCGCCGTGTCGAACAGCGCACCGGACACCTCCGGCGTCACCGAATCCGCGTGCGCCACACCGCCGGATCGCCACGCCTCGATGATCTGCTTGGTCGCGGCATGCGCCCGAGTCGGGCCCTGGGCCAGGCGATTCGTCAAGTCCTTCGCGGCGGCATCGACATCGTCATGGATGGCGTTGACCACGCCCCATTCGGCCATGGTCGCGGCGTCGTAGAGGTCGCCGGTCATCACGAACTCGCGGGCGCGGCCCGAACCGGCGCGCTCGGCCAGTCGCTGTGGCCCGCCCATCGACGGCGTAAGGCCGACGACGGTCTCCACCAGCCCGAATTTCGCCTTCGGCGCGGCCAGGATGATGTCGCAAGCCAGCGCCATTTCGAAGGCGGCGGTCAGGGTCAGGCCGTGCGCGGCGAAGACCACCGGACACGGCAGCGCCTCCAGCGGATGGATGATCTGCGCGAACAGGGTGCGCCACAACGCGGCGCCCTGGTCGACTGTCAAGCCATCGAAGACGTGCACATCGACACCACCCGAGACCAGCTTGCCCTCGGCCCGCAGCAGCATCGCGCGCGGCGGATCGGCCGACAGCTCGGCGAGATCCTCGACGAGCGCGTCGAGCATCGACTGGTCGAACAGATTCAGCGGCGGATTGGCCAGGGTGAGGATCGCGATCTCGGCGCCGCCATCGGTGGTTTCCCGGATCAGCCTGGTGGCCTTGGTATCACTCATTCGGCAAGAGTAGGCACACCCACTCCGACGGCTGTCATCCCCGGGCTCCCCCATCCCGACGGCGGGCATCCCTTCAGCCGTCGATCTGCGAGACTAGGCGAGTGACCAAGTCGGTATCGGAAAACGGCTCCTACGTCGAAGCCAGTGAGTTCAAGCGGGATACGAATTACATCACCACACGCATCACCGCTGATGGCCGCGACGGGTATCCGGTCGAGCCGGGCCGCTATCGCCTGGTCGCGGCGCGGGCCTGTCCGTGGGCCAACCGCACGCTGATCGTGCGCAGGCTGCTGGGACTGGAAGACGTCATCTCACTCGGTTTGTGCGGGCCGACGCACGACAGGCACAGCTGGACCTTCGATCTGGATCCCCGTGGGGTGGATCCGGTGCTCGGCATTGCCCGGTTGCGTGACGCCTACCTTGCGCGATTCCCGGACTATCCGCGCGGCATCACGGTGCCCGCCGTCGTGGATGTCCTCACCGGACAGGTGGTGACCAACGACTACGCGCAGATCACCCTCGACTTCTCCACCGAATGGACCGAACTCCATCGCCCCGGCGCGCCGCGGCTGTACCCGCAGGAGCTACGGGCCGAGATCGACGAGGTGAACCTGGCCGTCTTCCGTGATGTCAACAACGGCGTCTATCGGTGCGGATTCGCTGGTACGCAGGAGGCGTACGAGGCAGCCTACGATCGGCTCTTCGGTCGGTTGGACTGGCTGTCCGAACGGCTCGCCAACCAGCGCTACCTGGTGGGCGACACCGTTACCGAGGCAGATGTACGGCTGTTCACCACGCTGGTCCGCTTCGATCCGGTCTATCACGGACATTTCAAGACCAACCGCTCCAAACTGACCGAAATGCCGGTGCTCTGGGCCTACGCGCGCGATCTGTACCAGACACCCGGATTCGGTGACACCATCGATTTCGGCCAGATCAAAGAGCACTACTACGTGGTCCACGCCGATATCAACCCGACCCAGATCGTGCCCAAGGGGCCGGAGCCGACCAACTGGCTGACCCCGCACGGCCGAGAAGCGCTGGGCGGCAGGCCATTCGGCGACGGCACCGCGCCGCCACCGCCACCGCTCACGGAAAGGGTCCCTGCCCTGCGCGAACCGGCATGATCGAACCGACACCGGGTACACCCACCCCGCCGGCGCAGCCGGCTGCCATCCCCCATCGGGAACCCGGCCGACCGGGTACATCGTTGTCATGACGAGTTGATGGCGGCCGGTGCAATAAGGTCGTTGGCGTACGGGCGGAAGAGGAGGATATCGCCGTGTTCAAAGGCACGTTCGAGAAGACGGTGGTCCAGCTACTCGATACCGGGTCCCGCCTGCAGGCGCCCGCGGTCGCCAAGTACGTGGACCGGCTGCGGCGTTCGCATCCCTCGGAGAATCCCGCGCAGATCATCGAGCGGCTGGAGCACCAGTACCTGCTCGCGGTCACCGGCAGTGGCGGTGCGGTCGGCGCGACGGCCGCGGTGCCGGGAGTCGGCACCATCGCGGCGCTCGCGGCGGTCAGTGCCGAGACCACCTTCTTCATGGAGGCGTCCGCGGTGTTCACGCTGGCCGTCGCGGCCGTGCACGGCATCTCCCCCGAGGACCAAGAGACGCGGCGGGCGCTGGTGCTCGCGGTCGTGCTCGGTGAGAGCGGGATGGAGATCGTCGAGAAGACGGTCGGTCATTCGGCGAAGAACTGGGGCACGCTGTTCGCCAATAGGATTCCCGGCCTGTCGAGCATGAACGACTCGCTGCTCAAGCGATTCATCATCCGTTTCATCACCAAGCGGGCCGCATTGATGGCGGGCAAGGTGGTGCCGGCCGGTATCGGAGCGGTGATCGGCAGCGTCGGCAATCGGGCACTCGGTAAGACCACGATCGGCAACGCGCGCAAGGCATTCGGACCCGCGCCGGTGACCTGGCCCGCCGATCGGCAGCTCGTTATCGACGCCGACCCGCTGCCGGCCCTGGATCCGGTCAAGCCGCAACCGCCGACCACGCCACGATGAGCGCGGGCCGACCGCTCGCCTTCTCCGTCCGCGGCTTGACCAAGCGCTACGACCTGGTCACCGCGGTCGAAAACGTGAGCTTCACCGTGCCGTCCGGTACTACCGCCGCCCTGGTGGGCCCCGCGGGTGCGGGTAAATCGACGATCCTGCGGATCCTGCTCGGTCTACACCAGCCGACCTCGGGAACCGCCGCGGTCGGCGGGCCGGGCTCGCGGCGGCGCGACGGATCCGCGGTTGTCGTCGGCGCCATGTTGCAGCCACGTGGGCAGCATCCGGCTCGTAGCGCACGTGATCATCTGCTGGTGTATGCGGCAGCCGCGGGAGTAGCGGCCGCGCGGGTCGACGAGGTCATCCAGTTGGTCGGCCTCGGTGAGTTGGCGAAGACACGGGCGGGCGAGCTGTCGGACGGATCGCAGACCCGGCTGGCCTTGGCGACCGCGCTGCTGGGCGACCCGCAGCTGCTGATTCTCGACGAGCCCTTGGCCGGTCTGGACGCGGCGGAACGCGCCTGGCTGGCCGACATCCTGCGGCGGCACACCCGTCGCGGTGGCTCGGCCCTGTTGTCCAGCGAAAGCCTCGCGAACGTGATTCCGATGGCGGACAACATCATTGTCGTGAGCGAGGGCTCGGTGGTCTATCAGGGCACCCCCGCCCGGCTGCGGCGCGGACACCCCGATCGACTGGTCGTCGCCGCATCGACCCCGATCGCACTCGCGACCATGTTGGCCGCACAGGGCTTCACCGATGCGGTGATCCGCCCCGACGGACGCCTCGCCGTCGCCGAAGCGACCGAAGCGCAGATCCGCACGGCGGCGACGGCGGCCGGTGTGCGCGTGGACAATATCGCCGCCGACCAGATCCATCCCGACCGAGTGCTCGCCTCGTTGGTCAAACCGACCCGCCCACCCCAGCCCGCCCCCTACGCCGGGATCGCACCGCAGCAACCGACCCCCTACGGGATTACACGATGATCGCCGTTCTGCCGCCGGACCTCGTTCCGGCCGTCAATTCCGAGGTCCGCAAGGTCAGCACGCTGCGCGCCAGCAGAATCCTGGCCGCGCTGATTCCCGCCGTCGCCCTCGTCGCGAGCACGGTGACCGTACTGCTCGCCGGACCCGCCGATCCGAAATCCAATCCGGCCACGGGCGCGGCGACCATCGGGCTCTATGTCGGTCTCGCGGTCGCGATCGTGCTGGCGGGCGCCTTCGGCGCGGCCGGTGCGGGAGCCGAATACCGTTACGCGACAATGCCGACCACCGCCCTGTTCACCGCCGACCGGGACCGGCTCGTCGCCGCGAAGTTCCTCGTCACCGCGGGCTGCGCCCTGGCAGCGACCTTCGTCGTCGAACTCATCGCCTTCGCCTGCCTGCTCGGTTTCGGCCGTGGCAAATTCGACTTCGGAGTACGCCTACTCGCTGTCCTCGGCGGCGGGCTGCTCGCCGCGGTCTGCTGGTCCCTGATCGGCGCCGGCCTTGGCCTGCTGCTGCGCACCTCCACCACGGCGGTCGTGGCGATGCTCGGCTGGCTGGTGATCATCGAACCGCTGATCTGGGTCGTGGCCAAGGCGATCGGTTTGGCCGGAGTGGTCACCGTCCTGCCCGGTTCCGCCACCGTCAGCACCGTCGCCGTCGGATCCTTCAAAGACAGCGACTTCTTGGCCCCCACCCCCGCTGCCCTGGTGGTCCTCATTCTCTGGACAATCGCCGCCGCGGGCGGTGCGTGGTGGTTGCTGCGCTCGCGCGACATCTGATCCGGCCCCGGCCGCGGGGAACAAACAGCGGTGCGGCACGTGTCATTACCGTCGGTACCAGCACGACAAGACGGGGTGAGCAGCGGAGTGACCGAGCGCGATATGGGTTGGATGCGCAGATTGTGGGCCGAGTGTTGGGGCCATCGGGGAACGGTCACGGGCATCGCGATCGCATTGGCGGCCGGAGCACTGGTCGAGATCTCCGCGCCACTGCTGACCAAGCGGGCGGTCGATGCGGCCGGAGTCGGTGACACCTCCATTATCGGGACCATCGCGGCCCTGCTCGCCCTTGTCGCATTCGGCCGCTTCTCGGCAGCCTTCGGACGCCGTATGTTGGCCGGACGGCTTTCCCTCGACGTGCAGCACTCGCTGCGTGTGAGTCTGCTCGCCTCGCTGCAGCGACTGGACGGCGTCGGGCAGGACGCGCTGCGCACCGGACAGGTGGTGTCGCGTTCGATCACGGATCTGCAGTTGGTGCAGGGCCTTTTGGCGATGACGCCGCTGTCGGGGTTGGCATTGCTGGAGTTCCTGCTGGCCGCCGCGGTGATGGTGTGGCTGTCGCCGCCGCTGGCCGCCGTCGCATTGCTGGTGGTTCCGGCGATCGCGGTGCTGGTGTATCGGATGCGGCCCCGCCTGTACGCGGCAACGTGGTCGGCGCAGCAGCGAGCCGCCGAGGTCGCCCAACATGTCGAAGAGACCGTCACCGGCGTCCGGGTGGTCAAGGGCTTCGGGCAGGAAGCCAGGATGGTGCGGGTACTGGAGGAGCGCGGGCGCGTTCTCTACGCCGAGCGCATGCGCGCCGCCAAGATCAATGCGCGCTTCGCCCCCGTGGTGACCACGATTCCGCAAGCCGGACTGGTCGCGGTGATCGTTGTCGGTGGGCTGCTCGCACTGTACGGCGTCATCGGCATCGGCACCTTTCTCGCCTTCTCCGCATACGTCACCACCATGACCGTCACCACCCGCACCATGTCCTCGGTGGTGATCATGGCCCAGCTGACCAGGGCCGCCGCCGAGCGCGTCTTCCAGGTCATCGACGCCGCCCCCGAAATCGCCGACCCGCCCGCTCCCGCCGAGCTTCCCGATGGGCCCCTTGGCATCGAAATCGATTCATTGACGTTCGGATTCGAGCCCGCGCAGCCCGTCCTGCGCGACCTCGATCTCACCGTGCGGCCCGGCGAAACCGTTGCCATCATCGGGCCCGCAGGCTCTGGAAAGTCCACGCTGTCACTGCTTCTTCCCCGCTTCTACGCTCCGGAGTCCGGCACCATCCGCCTGTTCGGATCCGCGGAAGCCACTGAGCGGGTGGATATCGCCGACCTGCGCGCGTCCGATCTACGCGGCGCGGTCGGAGTGGTGTTCGACGACCCGTTCCTGTTCAGCGACACCATCGCCGCGAATATCGCACTCGGCCGGTCGGCGGCCACCGATGCCGAAATCCGCTATGCGGCAAAGCTTGCCGCGGCCGACGAGTTCATCACCGAACTCACCGACGGCTACGACACCGTGGTCGGCGAACGCGGATTGACGCTCTCCGGCGGGCAGCGGCAGCGAATCGCTTTGGCCAGAGCGCTATTGGCGCGGCCACGGATCCTGGTGCTCGATGACGCGACCTCCGCGGTCGACGCGGTGACCGAGGCGGTCATCTTCGAGAAACTGCCCGATGCGGGCGGACGCACCACACTCATCCTGGCGCATCGGGAATCCACACTGGCCCATGCGGATCGGGTGATCCGGCTCCCCGGCCCGGTCTCATACGCCACCGACGAAGCCCGCAGCGCTGACACCCCACCGTCAGCCGACTTCGGACGCGTCACCGCCGATCCCGGACGCATCAGCAGTAGTGGCGGGCGTAGCACCGCCAGCAGTCGGGAACACACGACCGATTCCGGATACGCCGCCACCGACCCCGGACGCATCACTACCGATCTCAGGCGCGCCACTGCCAGCGGACCCGGGCGCACCGCCACCGGTTTCAGCCGAACCACAGTACCGACCAGCGGCCCAGGCGGATTCTCCGGTGCCGCAGCCGATCTGAGTGAAACCCCAGAATTGCGCCGCACCATCGAGCGTCTGCCACCGGCGACCGAAGAACCCGGCCTGGACGACGAACAGCTGCGCCAACCCGATCCCGGATTCCGGCTCGCTCGACTGTTGCGTCCGGTGCGCTGGCTGGTTCTGACCGTAATCATCCTGCTCGCACTGGATACCCTCATCGGCGTCGCCTTCCCGCCGATCGTCCGCTATGCCATTGATTCCGGTGTGAGCGAACATGATTCAGGCGCACTCGCCCGGGCCGGAGCGCTCGGCGCGGTGTTGGTGGTGCTCGGTCTCGCGGTGGGCGCGGCGACCACCGTCCGCACCGCCCGCAGCGGCGAACGCGTCCTCTACCGCCTCCGTGTGCGCAGCTACGCCCATCTGCAACGGCTGGGATTGGACTACTACGAGCGCGAGCTTTCCGGTCGCATCATGACCCGGATGACCACGGATGTGGACGCACTCTCGACCTTCCTGCAGACCGGCGTCGCGACCACTCTGATCGGCGCACTCACCCTGGTCGGTATCGCAGTGGCGCTATTGGTCATCGACGCCTCGCTGGCCGCGGTGGTGCTGATCGCGCTGCCGCCGCTGCTGGTGGCGACGGCACTGTTCCGCCGCGTCTCCGCCACCGCCTACACCATCTCGCGCGAACACGTCTCGACCGTCAACGCCGATTTCCAGGAAAACGTCGCCGGTCTACGCGCCGTCCAGGCCAACCGGCACGAGCCGGTCGCCGCCCGCCGCTTCGCCGAATATTCGGATCGCTACCGCGCCAGCCGGATGCGCGCCCAGCGCGCGATCGCCATGTACTTCGCCTTCGTCATCGCCTGGGCGGATCTGGCGCTGGCCGCGGTCGTGTACTTCGGCGCGCGCGAAGTCGCCGAGAACACCACCACCGCGGGCACACTCATCGCCTTCGTGCTCTACCTGCAGCTGCTCTTCGGCCCGATCCTGCAGTTGTCCCAGGTTTTCGACGGCTACCAGCAGGCGCGCGTCGGCCTGCGCCGCATCGGCGACCTGCTGCGCACCCCGTCCTCGATCGCCGCCGATCCACCGGAGGCGATCGCGATCGACCACGGACTGCGCGGCGAGGTCGTCCTCGACGACATCCGATTCCACTATCCGAGCACCGAGAAGCCCGCCCTCGACGGAGTGTCACTGCGGATTCCGGCCGGATCCACGCTGGCTTTGGTCGGACCGACCGGCGCGGGCAAATCGACCATCGTCAAGTTGCTGGCCCGCCTCTACGATCTGCCCAGCGACAACCCGGGTTCGATCGTCGTCGACGACATAGACATCCGCGACTATCGCCTCACCGACTACCGCGCCCGGCTCGGCATCGTCCCCCAGGAAGCTCACCTCTTCACCGGCGACGTCGCCAGCAACATTGCATTCGGGAAACCTTCCGCGACCGAAGCGGAGATCGCGGCGGCCGCCACCGCGGTCGGTGCGGCCGACATGATCGCCGCGCTACCGCAGGGCATGCGTCATCCGATCGGCGAGCGCGGTCGGGGCCTGTCGGCGGGCCAACGCCAACTGATCGCACTCGCCAGGGCTGAACTGGTCCGTCCGGATCTGCTGCTGCTCGACGAGGCCACCGCCACCCTCGATCCGGAGACCGAGGCATCGGTGCTGGTAGCGAGCCGATCGCTGACGCGCGGCCGGACCACCGTCGTCGTTGCGCACCGACTGGGCACCGCCGCGCGAGCCGATCGGATCGCCGTCGTGGAACGCGGACGAATCGCTGAAATCGGGCCGCACGACACATTGGTTGCGGCCGGCGGTCGCTATGCCCAGCTCTGGGCGGCGGCCAGCGAAACGGGGGGAATATTCTCGGGTGAAGACGGGTCGTCATCTTTGGGATCGGGGTTGTCCGGTGGTCAGTCGATTCACTGATTTGCTGCTGGGCCTATCCTCGACAGAGGGCGCATCGGCGCGCATCCGCTGATCCCCGTGCCGGGCACGTCACAAACGTCGCAGCGCGAAGAACGAAATGAGGCGAACACCTGCTGTGAGCAGCTCAACTTCCCAGTTCGGACAGAACCAGTGGCTAGTCGATGAGATGTATCAAAAGTACAAACAGGATCCATCTTCCGTCGATGAGAGTTGGCACGAGTTCCTCGCCGATTACACGCCCGAAGTCCCGGGTGATTCCGGTAACAACAGCGCCGCGCCCGCGGCCGCGCCCGCGCAGGTGGCCACCCCGGCACCGGCCCCCGCGCCGGTGAACGCGGCCCCCGCCGCTGCGGCCCCCGCCGCTGCGACCCCGGCTCTGGCAGCGCCCGCGCCCGCCGCACCCAAGCCTCCCGCGCCCGCGAAGCCCACCACCCGCGCGCCGCAGACGACTCCCGCACCGACCTCGAACGCCGCGCCCACTTCCGGCGCGCCGAAGGCCGCCGACACCGCGACCGACGAGGCGAAGGTCCTGCGCGGCCCGGCCGCCGCCGTGGTCAAGAACATGTCCGCGTCGCTGGCCATCCCGACCGCGACCAGCGTGCGCGCCATTCCGGCGAAGCTGATGATCGACAACCGCCTGGTCATCAATAACCACCTGGCCCGCACCCGCGGCGGCAAGATTTCCTTCACCCACCTGCTCGGCTACGCGATCGTGCAGGCGGTCAAGTCCTTCCCGAATCTGAACCGGCACTTCGCCGAAATCGACGGCAAGCCGAACGCGGTCACTCCGGCACACACCAACCTCGGTCTCGCCATCGACTTGGCGGGCAAGGACGGCAGCCGCTCGCTGGTCGTCGCGGCCATCAAGGGCTGCGAGGCCATGACCTTCGGGCAGTTCCACACCGCCTATGAGGACATCGTGCGCCGCGCCCGCGACGGCAAACTCGGCATCGACGACTTCACCGGCGTCACCATCTCGCTGACCAACCCGGGCACCATCGGCACCGTGCACTCGGTGCCGCGGCTGATGCCGGGCCAGGGCGCGATCATCGGCGCGGGCGCGATGGAGTACCCCGCCGAATTCCAGGGCATGAGCGACGAGCGCATCAACGAACTCGGCGTCGGCAAGCTGATGACCCTGACCTCGACCTACGACCACCGCATCATTCAGGGCGCGGAGTCCGGCGACTTCCTGCGGACCATCCACAACCTGCTGATCAGCGACGAGTTCTACGACGAGATCTTCCACGGCCTCGGCGTGCCCTACGAGCCGGTGCGCTGGCGCAAGGACGTCAAGGAACGCGGCGTCGACAAGAGCACCCGCGTGCTCGAGATGATCGCGGCCTACCGCAACCGCGGCCACCTGATGGCCGACACCGACCCGCTGCGGCTGGTCAAGGACAAGTTCCGCAGCCACCCCGACCTCGATGTCACCCAGCACGGCCTCACCCTGTGGGACCTGGACCGCACCTTCGATGTCGCGGGCTTCCACGGCCAGGAGCGGATGAAGCTGCGCGATGTGCTCTCGGTGCTGCGCGATGCCTACTGCCGCCACGTCGGTGTGGAGTACACCCACATCCTGGAAACCGAGCAGCTGCAGTGGATTCAGGAGCGGGTCGAGCAGAAGCACGTCAAACCGACTGTCGCACAGCAGAAGTACATCCTGAACCGGTTGAACGCGGCCGAGGCCTTCGAAACCTTCCTGCAGACCAAATACGTCGGGCAGAAGCGCTTCTCGCTCGAGGGCGCCGAAGCCGTCATCCCGATGATGGACGCCACCATCGACCAGTGCGCCGAGCATTCGCTCGACGAGGTCGTCATCGGTATGCCGCACCGCGGTCGCCTCAACGTGCTCGCCAATATCGTCGGCAAGCCGTACTCGAAGATCTTCACCGAGTTCGAGGGCAACATGAACCCGGCCGCCACCCACGGCTCCGGCGACGTGAAGTACCACCTCGGCGCGCGCGGCACCTACCTGCAGATGTTCGGCGACAACGAGATCGAGGTCTCGCTGACCGCCAACCCCTCGCACCTCGAGGCGGTCGACCCGGTGCTCGAGGGCCTGGTACGCGCGAAGCAAGACCTTTTGGACAAGGGCGACGGGCCGGAGGGCTTCTCCGTCATGCCGCTGATGCTGCACGGTGATGCCGCATTCGCGGGTCAGGGTGTGGTCGCGGAGACGCTGAACCTGTCGGGGCTGCGCGGTTACCGCGTCGGCGGCACCATCCACATCGTGGTGAACAACCAGATCGGCTTCACCACCGCACCGGAGAACAGCCGCTCCACCGAATACTCCACCGATATCGCGAAGTTCATCGGCGCGCCGGTCTTCCACGTGAACGGTGACGACCCGGAGGCCTGCGACTGGGTGGCGCGTCTGGCGGTCGACTTCCGCCAGAAGTTCCGCAAGGACGTCGTGATCGACATGATCTGCTACCGGCGTCGCGGCCACAACGAGGGCGACGACCCGTCGATGACCCAGCCGTACATGTACGACGTCATCGACACCAAGCGCTCGGTGCGCAAGGCCTACACCGAGAGCCTGATCGGCCGTGGCGACATCTCGCTCAAAGAGGCCGAGGACGCGCTGCGTGACTACCAGGGTCAGCTGGAGCGGGTCTTCAACGAGGTTCGCGAGTTGGAGAAGTACGTCCCGGAGCCGAGCGAATCGGTCGAGGACGACCAGCAGGTGCCCGCGACGGTCGTGACCGCCGTGGACAAGACCGTGCTGCAGCGCATCGGCGACGCCTTCCTCGGTGTCCCCGAGGGCTTCAATGTGCACCCGCGGGTCAAGCCGGTGCTGGAGAAGCGGCGCGAAATGGCGTACGAGGGCAAGGTCGACTGGGCCTTCGCCGAGTTGCTGGCCTACGGCACGCTGATCGACGAGGGTCGCGCAGTGCGCCTGACCGGTCAGGACTCGCGTCGCGGTACCTTCACCCAGCGTCACTCGGTGATCATCGACCGCAAGACGGCCGAGGAATACACCCCGCTGCACAACATCGGCAGCTCCAACCCGGGTTGGTTCGCGGTGCACGACTCGGCGCTGAGCGAATACGCTGCCGTCGGCTTCGAATACGGCTACTCGCTGGGCAACCCGGACGCACTCGTGTTGTGGGAAGCGCAGTTCGGTGACTTCGTCAACGGCGCGCAGTCCATCATCGACGAGTTCATCTCCTCCGGTGAGGCCAAGTGGGGTCAGCTGTCGGAGGTCGTGCTGCTGCTGCCGCACGGTCACGAGGGTCAGGGCCCGGACCACACCTCCGGTCGCATCGAGCGCTTCCTGCAGTTGTGCGCCGAGGGCTCGATGACGGTCGCCGTGCCGTCCACCCCGGCGAACTACTTCCACCTGCTGCGCCGCCACGCACTCGACGGCATCCGCCGTCCGCTGATCGTCTTCACCCCGAAGTCGATGCTGCGCAACAAGGCTGTGGTCTCGGACCTGAAGGACTTCACCGAATCGAAGTTCCGCTCGGTCTTCGACGAGCCCACCTACGAACAAGGCGTCGGCGACCGCAGCAAGGTCAAGCGCGTCCTGCTCACCAGCGGCAAGCTCTACTACGAGCTGGTCGCCGAAAAGGCCAAGCAGAAGCGCGAAGACGTGGCGATCGTCCGCATCGAGCAGCTCTACCCGCTGCCCAAGTTCCGCCTCAACGAGGCGCTTGCTGGTTACCCGAATGCGACGGATATCGCCTGGGTCCAGGAGGAACCGGCCAACCAGGGCGCTTGGCCCTTCTTCGGTCTGAACCTCCCCGAACTCCTCCCGGAGCGTTTCACCAAACTCCGCCGCATCTCCCGCCGCGCCATGTCGGCCCCCTCCTCGGGTTCGTCCAAGGTGCATGCCGTGGAGCAAGCCGAAATCGTCGCCGAGGCCTTCGAGCCGACCGCGTAGTTCCTCGTTGACCCCGACGCCGGGCCGAATCTCCGCTCCCCAGAGTGATTCGGTCCGGCGTTGCTCGTGATAGCCAGTTATTACCGCGGGGCAGGTGGCGCTCCAGCGCTGCCTGCGGCCGGATCGGGGTCGGAGCGCGAAGCTGGGGTGACGCCTGGGATTCGGTCTTGTACCACGAAGCTCGCTCGGGTTCGGATGGGGGCGCCGGGGTGGCGGATGTAGGGGACGGTGCGGAAGTCGGTGTGCCACAGGGTGTGATCGAGGTGGACTCGGACGTAGCCGCGTTGGGAGTTGAAGAATTTCATGTCGGGGTTGGCGGCCAGCAGGTTGCGGCCGGTGGGGTCGACGTCGGCGCCGTCGCCGCCGGTTGTTATCGATGTGCCGGTGAATTCGGCTGCTACGACTGGGGATTCGGGAGTGCTGTAATCGGGCCGGAGGTCGGCGGCGTAGTTGTGGTGGCGGTCGCCGGTGATGACGACGAGGTTGTGGATGTCGCGGTCGGCGGCGGTGGCGAGGACGGTGTTGCGGTCGGCAACGTAGGCGTCCCAGGCGTCGGTGCCGAAATCGGTCCCGGGGCCGGGGTCGTAGTCGGATTCGGCCATGGCCACCTGGTTGCCGAGGATCTGCCAGCGGGCGGTGGAGTGGGTGAGGCCGTCGAGCAGCCAATCTCGTTGTGGTGCGCCCAGTATCGAGCGGTCGGGCGAAAGTCTGCCGGGGCAGTCGTCGCCGATATTGCCGTTTCCGCAGGCTCCGCCGGTGCGGTATTGGCGGGTATCGAGCATGGTGACGTCGGCGAGGTCACCGAAGCTGTAGCGACGGTGGATGCGCATGCTCGGGCCGGACGGCAGGGCCGCGATGCGCAGTGGCTGATGCTCGTACATCGCTTGGAAGGCTGCGGCTTTGCGGCGGCGGAACAAGGCGGGGATGCGGTAGATGTCCAGACCGAGGCCGGGGTGGTCGGTGAACCAGTTGTTGTCGATCTCGTGATCGTCGAAGGTGACGAGCCAGGGAAAGGCGGCATGTGTGGCGCGCAGCGGTTGTTCGGCCTTGGCTTGGGCGTAGCGGAGCCGGTAGCCAGGGAGATCGACCGCTTCAACAGCCAGATACGGCTCCACCGACATGCCCTCGCGACCACGGCTCCAGCCGCGTTCATAGATGTAATCCCCGAGGTGCACAACGAAATCGAGGTCTTCGGCGCTCATATGCTCATAAGCGGTGTAGTAGCCGGAGGTCCACGATTGACAGGACGCGAACGCGAATCGCATTCGCGCGGTGGGCTGCCCCGGCGCAGGTGCCGTTCGGGTTCGACCGACCGGCGAAATCGCCGAGCCCGCCCGAAATCGATAGAAGTACCAGCGATTCGGCTCGAGTCCGCCGACTTCCGGGTGCACGGTATGTGCGAGTTCACGAGTCGCGACCGCACTTCCTCGCGCCACCACATCCTGGAAATGCTCGTCGTGCGCGACCTCGTAATCAACGGTTACCGGATGCTGCGCCATCCCCCCGAGCCCGTCCGGCGCCAACGGATCCGGCGCCAGCCGCGTCCACAACACCACCCCGTCCGGCAGCGGATCCCCCGAAGCCACCCCCAACGTGAACGGATCCCCCAACCATCGCGGCGCCCGAAACCGCCCACTGCTCGCCGCGGACGCCCCAACCAATACCGCAACCGATCCAGCGGTACCGAACCGCAACAGCTTCCGCCGCGACAAACCCATACGTCAGGGTATCCCCACCATCGCCGCCGCCGGCCGGTCTGCCGAGTCCACCGTGACGATGCTGCACGCTCGCATCAAGTAAGCATGGCACTCTGTAGCGGACACCCTCTCACAGGTGTCGTAATGCGTTTGCCGATGGCGGCGTTGAGAGCATCCAGTTCGGCCAGCACATCAGTCGCGGCCCAGATGCGATTGCGTGGCGACTTCAGCTTCGTTTATACATACGCAGCTACGGGCCTCGTTGTTGCCGTTTATGCAGTCTTCCAGGAGTGCTCGAAACACGAATCGCGCGGCGGCTCACCCTCGTAGCGCGGCGGCGAGTGCGGGGTTCAACGAAAGCGCCAGGGCGAGTAGGGATTCGACCAGCAGGTCCACCAGCTGTTCGCGGGTGATGGTTTCGTGGCGGAGCCAGGTGAGGGTGGCTTCCTCCACGAAGGCGATCCAGCCGCGCATGGCGAGGATGAGGCGGGGGCGGTCGGCGTCGGGAATGTCGACGGGCACTTCGGTCAGGATGATGTCGATGATGACGTTGCGGGTCTGGTCGACGAGTGGGAGCACCTCGGCGCTCACACTCGCCGGGCCGCGCAGCAGCGATACGTACGAATTGCGGTTCTCGCCGACGTACTCGATGTAGCGCTCGATCGAATCGCGCAGCATGTCGAATACCCCGAGGGTGCGGTCGGGTTCGACGTGCTCCAGCAGCTCGGCGTTGGCATGGCGGACTATCGCCAGTTGGAAGTCCTGTTTGGTCGGAAAGTAGTGGAAGAGCAGGCCGCGGGAGATCCCCGCTTCCCCAGCGATTTCGGTGATCGAGATGTCTTCGATGGCGCGGTCCCCGAGCATCTTCGCGCCCAGCGTGATCAGTTGTCGACGGCGCTCATCCGGGCTGAGCCGGGTGCGCTTGACAGTTCCTCCGGTGCCTCGACTACTCACGGGCCCATCTTACTGAACGCTGCTCAATACTGTTGACTCATGCTCAATAGCGCCGTAGTCTGCAATATATGAGTCGCAAGGTTACAGACAAAGCTGTCGGCAACCGCCACGTCAAGACCATCATCATCGGCAGCGGTTTCGCTGGTCTGGGCCTGGCAATCCGGTTGAGCAAGCAGGGCCGCAACGATTACCTCGTGTTGGAACGCGGCGGCGATGTCGGCGGCACCTGGCGCGACAACACCTACCCGGGCGCGGCCTGCGATGTGCCGTCGCACCTGTACTCGTACTCGTTCGCGCTGAACCCGAACTGGTCGCGCTCGTTCTCCGAGCAGGGCGAGATCCAGCAGTACATCCAGGGCGTCGCGCGCGAGTACAACGTGCTCGACAAGCACCTGTTCAACTGCGATGTGACCGCGGCCCGTTGGAACAACGCCACCAACCTGTGGCATATCGAATCGACCAAGGGTAGCTTCACCGCCGACACCGTGGTGTCCGCCGTCGGCGCGCTGTGCGAGCCCGCGCTCCCGGATATCAAGGGCATCAACGGTTTCGAGGGCGAGATCTTCCACTCCGCCCGCTGGAACCACGACGCCGATCTGACCGGCAAGCGCGTCGCCATCATCGGCACCGGCGCCTCGGCCATCCAGATCGTGCCGTCCATCGCCCCGCAAGTCGCGCACCTGGACGTCTACCAGCGCACCGCGCCCTGGCTGCTGCCCCGCATGGACCGCCCGTACACCCTGCCGGAGCGTCTCGCCTTCCGGCACATCCCGGGCTTCCAGCGACTATCCCGCGCCGCCATCTACGCCGCGCGCGAAACCCAGGTCGTCGGCCTGGCCAAGGTTCCGGCGCTGATGCAGGCCTTCGAGCTGATCGCCAAGGCCAAGCTGCAGCTGGAGATCCGCGATCCGGAGCTGCGCAAGAAGGTCACTCCCAACTTCCGTATCGGCTGCAAGCGCATGCTGATCTCCAACGACTACTACCCGGCGCTGAGCCGCCCGAATGTGGACGTGGTCACCGACGGCATCACCGAGGTGCGCGCGAATTCCATCGTCACGAACGACGGCACCGAGCGCGAAACCGACGCACTCATCGTCGCGACCGGCTTCCACGTCACGGATTCGCCGACCTACAACGCCATCTCGGGCAAGGACGGTCGCACGCTGGCCGAGGTATTCGATGAAGTCGGCCAACAGGGTTACAAGGGTTCGGCCGTCGCCAACTTCCCCAATATGTTTTTCCTGCTCGGCCCGAACGTCGGCCTCGGCCACACCTCGATGGTGTACATGATCGAATCCCAGATCAACTACATCGCCGATGCTCTCGCCACCGTCGATCGCCTCGGCCTGCGCACCGTCGAGGTGAAGCGCGCGGTGCAGGACACCTACAACAAGAACCTGCAGGGCAAACTGGTGAAAAGCGTGTGGAGTACCGGCGGCTGCGCCAGCTGGTACCTGGACAAGCACGGCAACAACACCACGCTCTGGCCGGATTTCACCTTCGAATTCCGCAGGATTACAAAGAATTTCGACGTCGCCGCCTATGAGACGACTAGCGTCGAAAGCTCCCGAGACGATCTGAAAGTGGTGGCACAGTGAATGCAGCATCGCGAAGCGATTCCGTAGGGGGTGGTGGTCGGGCGACGGGTGGGCGCAATGATGCTTACTTCGAGGGCAAGGTCTGTGTGATCACCGGGGCAGGTTCCGGCATCGGCCGCGCCCTCGCGGAGAACCTGGCCAGGCGTGGCGCCAAACTCGCGCTCTCCGATATCGATACCGACGGCCTGGCCGAGACGGTGCGCCGCTGCGAGGCGTACGGAGCCGAAATCAAATCCGATCGGCTGAATGTGACCGAGCGCGAAGCGGTACTGCTGTACGCCGACGCCGTGCAGGCGCACTTCGGCAAGGTGCACCAGATATACAACAATGCGGGTATCGCCTACCACGGCGAGGTGATCCGCTCGGAGTTCAAGGACATCGAGCGCATCATGGATGTCGACTTCTGGGGCGTCGTCAACGGCACCAAGGCCTTCCTGCCGCTGCTGATCGAATCCGGCGACGGCCACGTCGTCAATGTCTCCAGCCTGTTCGGCCTCATCGCGGTCCCGGGCCAGAGTGCTTATAACGCAGCCAAATTCGCGGTGCGCGGGTTCACCGAATCGCTGCGCCAGGAAATGCTTGTCGGCAAGCATCCGGTCAAGGTGACCTGTGTGCATCCCGGCGGCATCAAGACCGCCGTCGCCCGCAATGCCACCTATGCCGAGGGCATCGACAGCGAGGGCGCCGCATCGCTGTTCGACAAGAAGCTGGCCATTCACACGCCGGAAATGGCCGCGCAGACCATTACCGAGGGCGTCTGCAAGGGACACGGTCGCGTGCTGATCGGCTGGGAGGCCAAGGTGCTCGACCTGTTCGTCCGGGTCACCGCGTCCGGCTACCAGCGCATCGCCGCCGCGGTGAACCGTCCGTTCCTCCCCTGAGCCGGCGCGGGGAATCGAGGAAAACCTATGCGTGACATCGACATTCCGCTACCCGTCGCGCGAGCACTGCTGAGTCCGATTTTCCGGGTCTCACTGAACGCGCGTCTGCCCTGGCTGGTGCAGCGATTGTTGCTCGATATCGGTTCGCGCGCACAGTTTCTGCCATCGGGCACGACCGTGCATCGGCTCCGCCTCGGCGGGCGACCCGCGGAACGAATCACCGCGGGTTCGGCAAGGCCCAACCTGAACGCAGGCGCAGTGCTCTACCTGCACGGCGGCGGCTATGCCATCGGATCGCCGACGACGCACCGTTCACTGGCCGCCCGGCTGGCGCACGAAACCGGTTGCACCGTCTATGTTCTCGACTACCGATTGGCGCCGGAGCACCCGTTCCCGGCCGGACTCGAGGACGCCGAATCGGCCTTCCTGGAACTGGTCGGCAATATCGGCTACCGCCCCGAACAGATTGCGCTGTCGGGTGATTCGGCGGGCGGCGGGCTGTCGCTGGCCACCGCGCAGCGGCTCATCGCAGAACACGGCTACACCCCGGCGGCGCTGGGACTGATCGCGCCGTGGGTGGATCCGAATCAGGTCCCGGACAAGTTCCGCGATCTGGTGATCAATCGGCCGTGGTCGCGCGCATGCGCCGCGGCGTATCTCGGCGACGGGGACCGAAAAGACACCGGCTACGCACCGCTGCACGGTGAACTGCGCGGTTTGCCGCCGACGTATGTACAGGTCGATGTCAGCGAACTGCTGCATGCGCAATGTGTCGAATTAGTGACGGCACTGCGCGCAGCAGGCATCCATGTTCGGTTTACTGAGAGCAAGGGGCTCTGGCACGTCGCGCAACTGCAGGCGGCGCTCGTGGGGCCCGCGGCCGCCGCACTGACCGAACTGGCGGATTTCCTGCGAGAAGCCGTCCAACCGGTCTCGATCCGCGATTTAGGATAGATCTGTGAGCAGGCCGAGCTGACGTCCCGGTCACAGGTGTCGTAGATTACTGGCGAGTAAACCCACGTGGAAGGGCACTGATGCGAGAGTTCGAAGCCCCGGCTTCCTACACCGTCCCGGAAGATGCGAACAATTCCGACAACGTCTTCCGGCATGCCGAGCAGTCGCCCGGCGCGGTGCTGTTCAACGTCACCGACGGTGGCGGCTGGCGGGAAATCAAGGCCGCGGAGTTCGCCAAGACGGTCACCGATGTCGCCAAGGGTCTCATCGCCTCCGGTCTCGAGCTCGGCGATCGCGTCGCCATCATGGCACCGACCCGCTACGAGTGGGTGCTGCTCGACTTCGCCATCTGGGCCGCGGGCGGTTGCACCGTCGCCATCTACGACAGCTCGGCCGCCGAACAGGCCAAGTGGATCCTGCAGGACTCCGCCACCAAGCTGCTGGTGGTCGACAGCGATAAGCATCGCAAGGTGATCGATGAGATCGAGGCGGGTGCGCTGCCGGATCTGAAGCAGACCCTGCAGATCGACAAGGGCGCCGTCGACGATCTGATCGCGCGCGGCGCCGACCTCGACGACGCGACCGTGCACGCGCGCCGTGTCGAGGTCAACGCCAAGTCCCCGGCCACCCTGATCTACACCTCGGGCACCACCGGCCGCCCCAAGGGCGTCATGCTCTCGCACTCGAATCTGTACGCGGAGTCGAAGTCCGACCGGATCGCGCTGAACAAGTACGTCGCCGAGGGCAAGAAGACGCTGATGTTCCTGCCGCTGGCGCACGTCTTCGCGCGTGCCGTCACGCTGGCCGCATTCGACGCCAAGGTGATCGTCGCGTTCACCGCCGACTGGTCCACCCTGGTCGAACAGTTCGGCAGCTACCGCCCGCACTTCATTCTCGCGGTGCCGCGCGTCTTCGAGAAAGTGTTCAACAGCGCCAAGCAGAAGGCGCACGACGGCGGTAAGGGCAAGATCTTCGACGCGGCCGCCGAGACCGCCATCGCCTACAGCCAGTCCCTCGACAACGGTGGGCCCGGCCTGGTGCTCCAGCTCAAGCACACGGTTTTCGACAAGCTCGTCTACAGCAAGCTGCGGGTCGCGCTCGGTGGTCAGTGTGAGGCCGCCGTCTCCGGCGGCGGACCGCTCGGTGCACGCCTGGGCCACTTCTTCCGCGGCGTCGGCGTCACCATCTACGAGGGCTACGGCCTCACCGAGACCACCGCGGCCATCACCGTGAACACCCCCGGCAATATTCGCGTCGGGACCGTCGGCAAGCCGATCGAGGGCCATGCGGTGAAGATCGCCGAAGACGGCGAACTGCTGCTGCGCGGATCGGTTGTCTTCAACGGTTATTGGGGCAATGCCGAGGCCACCGAGGATGCGTTCACCGACGGCTGGTTCAAGACCGGTGACCTTGGCGCCGTCGACGGCGACGGGTACGTCACCATTACCGGCCGCAAGAAGGAAATCATCGTCACCGCGGGCGGTAAGAACGTCTCCCCTGGTCTGATGGAGGATTCGCTGCGCGCCCACCCGCTGATCAGCCAAGTCATGGTGGTCGGCGACGGACAGCCCTTTGTCGGCGCGCTGGTCACCCTCGATCCGGAGGCGCTGCCGGGCTGGAAGGAACGCAACAACCTGCCCGTCGAGACCCCGATCGAGCAGATCATCGAGAATCCGGCGCTGGTCGCGGAGATCAATGCGGCGGTCGCGGAGACCAATAAGAAGGTCTCGCATGCCGAGGCGATCAAGAAGATCCGCATCCTGCCCGTCGACTGGACTCAGGAGACCGGTGAGCTGACACCCAAGATGTCGCTGAAGCGGGCCGTGGTGATGAAGCAGTACGCGTCCGAGGTGGAGAAGATCTACAGCTGACGCTGGTTTTGCGAGGCGCTGTCCGCGAGTTGCGGGCGGCGATGCGGTGACCGCGACCCTGCGCCGCAACGGCGCGGCGGCCGAGAAGCCGGCCGCCATCCTGGCCGAAGCCGCCGATCTGCTCGCCGATCCGTCGATCGGCAAGCTGAAGCGCTGCGAGGCCGACGACTGTGTTCTGCTGTTCCTGCCCGCATCGTCGCTGGTGCTCACCCGAGCGTTGCGGAAACCGGGTCCGCGTCGCTCGCTACTACCAGCGCCACAAGTCCGCGGACCGAGGTTCACGTCACCGAATGGTCATATTCCTCGTCCGCACCCGGCAGTAGGCTCGGACCATGGCTGAACTGCGCTTTCGGGTGGCGGCGGGCATTGTTGCCGCTGGTCTGGCACTCGGCGTGTCCGAGCTCGTTGCCGCCTTCATCGGCCCCGACAGCGCGCCGCCGAACGCTCTCGGCTCCACCGTCATCGACCACACCCCGGATGGCCTGCGCGAATGGGTCATCCAAACCTTCGGCACCAATGACAAGACCCTGTTGTTCGTCTGCATGGCACTCGTGGCCGTGCTGGTCGCCGGATTCATCGGAGCCATCGAACGAACAGAGCACCCACGCGGATCCTGGCTCCTGGCCGCCCTCGGCCTGCTCACTGCCGCCATCGCCTTCGGCCGCACCGGATTCTCCACCGTCTGGCCCACCGTAATCGGCGTCGCCGCAGGCATTTACGCCCTCCGCGCCCTGACCTCCGCTATCGACGACGCGGCCGCTGCTGCACGCACGGCCCAGCCCGCCGCGCCTTCTCCTGCCCCAGTGACCACAAAAAACCACGCGGTCAGGCCGCAGACGGCAACGTCGGCAACACCTAAAACCACTGCCGCCGAAGCCGACTCATCCAGCACCGACGCGTCGGCCACGCCCAGTGAGCGGGCCGAGCACGTTGGGCTGAGCGCGGCAGCATCGTCATCGGCGACACCGGAATCGACTGCCGACCACCGTGACTCGGTCGACCGGGGCACGGCGGAGACCCCTGAGGCCAGTTCGGTCACGGCGGAAGAACTTGCGCCGAGTAGCGGCGCGACGGCGGCGCGTTCGACCGCAGCGGCGGCCGAGAAGGAACCCGCGACTTCGGGGCAGCAGCGGCGACAAGTGTTGCGGGGCATTGCGATTACGGGTGGGCTGGCGTTGCTCGGTGCGGTAGGTGGGCGGCTGATCGGGGCACAGCGGCGGGATGTTTCCGGTGAGCGGGCGGCGATTCAGTTGCCGGAGCCGAGTGGGCCGACCGTTTCGCTCGCACCCGATGCGGATTTGAAATTGCCTGGGCTGACGCCGTATCTGACGTCCAATAGCGACTTCTATCGGATCGATACCGCGCTGATCGTCCCGCAGGTATCCGTTGACGATTGGTCTTTGCGTATCCACGGGATGGTCGATCACGAAATCCAGCTCAGCTGGGACGATCTCGCCAAACGCACACCGGTCGACACGCTCGTGACGCTGGCCTGTGTCTCGAATCCGGTCGGCGGCGATCTGATCGGCAATGCGAGCTGGCGCGGCTACCGCCTGGACGAACTGCTCGCCGAGGCCGGACCGCATCCGGATGCCGATATGGTCCTGTCGCACAGCATCGACGGCTTCACCGCGGGCAGTCCGCTGGCCGTACTCACCGACGGCCGCGACGCGCTGCTCGCGGTCGGTATGAACGGCGAACCCCTCCCGGTCGCACACGGCTATCCGGCCCGGCTGGTCGTCCCCGGCCTGTACGGCTACGTCTCCGCCACCAAATGGGTGACCGAACTGGAGATCACCCGCTTCGACCGCGCCACCGCCTACTGGACCCGTCGCGGCTGGTCCGCCTACGGCCCCATCAAAACCGGCACCCGCATCGACACCCCGCGTACTCGCGCCAAACTGCAACCGGGCCACACCGCCATCGCCGGCGTCGCCTGGGCCCAACACCGCGGCATCCGAGCCGTCGAAGTCCAAATCGACGACGGCCCATGGCAACCCGCCCGCCTGTCTACCGAACAGTCCATCGACACATGGCGCCAATGGGTCTACGACTGGAACGCCACCCCCGGCCCCCACACCATCCGCGCCCGCGCCACCGACGGCACCGGCGAAACCCAAACCGAAGCCCGCGCCCCCGTAGTCCCCGACGGCGCCACCGGCTACCCCTCCACCACCATCCAGGTCGGCTGACGATTACAGCGCGTTAGACAACATTTCTGGCCCGGTGCGCGCTCACCAGCCGGTTGCGCTTGTCACGATAGGATCGGCCCGATACTCGTTGCCGGTCCCGAGGAGCAGCATGTCCGCCGTATTCGATTGGGCGCGGGAAGAGAACCTGCAGCCGGAGCCGATCACGGTGGAGATTTGGAAGGAACTTCCCGAAGACTTCTGCCGCCTGGTCGAGGTGGAGAACGGCGAAGCAGTCCGGGCGGAAGCGCCGAGTCGACCGCATCAGACAGCGACGTTCAGACTTGCACACATGGTCGACCGAGCAATCGCCGAGCACGTCGACCAATGCCGGGACGAATGCCTGGACACAAGTATCGACTTCGATGTGCTGCTGTGGGAAACGCCGCGAACAACCATCAGGCGACCCGATCTCGGCATTTACGACTGTGCACCCGCGGATCTCCGACCGCTGCCCGCTGACCTGGTAAAGCTGGTCATCGAGATCGTGTCGCCGGGCACCACGAGGATCGGCCCGGTCGAGAAGAAAGCGGAGTACGCCATTGCCGGTATCCCGTGGTATTGGATTGTCCGGATTGGCGATAACAGCGTCTCCGTGATCGAGATCTTCGTACTCGACCATGTCCTCGGTCAGTACCGACCTCATGCGAAGTTGACGCCGGACGAGCCACACACCACCGTCGACCTACCGATTCGGATCACCATCGATTGGACCCAGCTGACGGGTCTGGCCCGCTGACGGGTGTGCCCCGTGCGCGGAATGCGCACGGGGCACGCAGAATTCAGACGCCGACGGCGTCGGCCTTGGCCAGGTCGGTCTTCGGGCCGGATGCGGCGGACTTGCCGTGGCTGATGAAGAGGGCCGAGGCGATTACACCGATCAGGAGGATGCCCGCGGGGAGCAGAATGGCTTGGCCGAGGGCGGTGCTGAAGGCGTCCTTGACGAATTCGGGGATGGGCCCTCGGCCCGCACTGCCTTCGGAGACCTTGCCGCTGCCGAGCCCGTTTGCGCTCATCCGGGCCGCGACCAAGGCGCTGATCGCGGCGCTGCCGAGTACCGAACCCACCTGCCGGGTGGTGTTGTAGACACCCGCGCCCGCACCGGCCAACTGGATCGGCAGGTTGTGCGTGGCGGTGGAAGCCAGTGGCGCCCAAATGCAGGCGTTGGCGAAACCGGCCAGCGCGGCCGAGACCAGGAACCACGCCAGTGACGAATGCGGTGTCATCACTGCCGAGAACCAGAAGATCGACACCGAGAATCCGATGAATCCGATGGTGGGCACAAGACGCGGGTGCAGCTTGTCGGAGACCTTGCCGATGATCGGTGCGAAAACACCGGTGACGATCGCCATCGGCGCGAATACCAAGGCGGACTTGGTCGGTGACATTTCGCGCACCGCCTGCAGGTAGAAGTACGTCGGCACCATGAGCGAGGTGACCGCCGCGCCCATGGCCGCGATGGCCACATTCGACATCGCGAAGTTGCGATCACGGAACAGCCCCAACGGCAGCAGCGGCTCACCGGTATTGCGCGACTGATTCACCAGGAACACCGCGAGCACAACAACACCCGCGCCGATCATCAGCCAGATGCGCGGCGACCAGTCGTAGGTATTGCCCTCCTGGATACCGAAGACCAGCAGGAACAGACCGATACCGCTGAGCACCACACCCGTGATGTCGAACTTGTGCTCATGCGTCGGCAGCGCAGGAACCAGCCAGACCGCGAGCGCGAACGCGACGATGCCGACCGGAACATTGACGATGAAGATCCACTCCCAACCGAGCCCGTCGACCAGCACACCGCCGAGGATCGGGCCGACCAGCGTGGCCAGACCGGCGACACCGCCCCACAGACCCATGGCCGCACCGCGCTTGTCCGGCGGGAAGGTCCTGGTTATCACCGCCATGGTCTGCGGCGTCATCATCGCGGCGCCGAGACCCTGCACGGCCCGCGCAGCGATAAGCATGGTGATCGATCCGGACAGACCGCACCACAGCGAGGCGGCGGTGAAGACGGCCAGACCGATCAGGTACAGGTTCTTGGGCCCGTAGCGATCGCCGAGCCGACCGGTGACCAGCAGCGGCACCGCATAGGTCAGCAAGTACGCGCTGGTCACCCAGATGACTTGGGAGATGTCGGCCTGCAGATCCGTCATGATCGCCGGATTGGCGACCGCGACGATGGTCATATCCAGCAGGATCATGAAGAACCCGACGACCAGCGCGAACAGCGCCAGCCACGGATTGCGTTGTGTGGTCATGGATTTGGTTCCTATCTCGGATGTCTGTTCTGGAGGGCGTGTGCGCACCGATACACATCAGGGCGATGACGCGCTCGTCTCGTTCCAGCGGCGCGGCACCGGGGGTGGTTCGGAATGTTCCTGGTCGGACCAGGGGTGCCGATGTTCGGTTGTGCGGACGCCGGTGGCCGGATCGAATTCGTCCCACTCCATCTCGCCGCTGTCCAGTTCGGAGATCAGGTTGTCGACCCACGCGATCTCGGCGGCGATGGCGGCACGCAGGTACGAGAGCACGATCCAGTAGCGCCGCGGTATGGCGTGCACGCCCGCCCACTGGCTCATCATGTCGACATCGGCGAGGTCCTGCGCCAATCGCTCGACCCGCTCCCGCAGTAGTGCGAGCACTTCCGGCGCGGGCAGGTTGTGCGCCTCCGCGAGCGCGACCGGGAACACCGGGTACTCCCGCCCGGGATTGCGCAGGATCTCGGCCACCCGGGACCGCAATGCCGCCCGGCCGCTTTCGGTGATCCGGTAGGTGGTGCGCTCCGGCCGATTCCCGTCCCGGTCGACCCCCTCGGCCTGCACCATTCCTTGGTCGGCCAACCGCGTCACCGTGTGATAGAGCGAGCCCGGACGCACCTTCACCAAGATGTCCTCCCGACGGGCGATCAGCAGTTGATACGCCTCGTAGGGATGCATGGGCCGCTCGTCGAGCAGCGCGAGCACGGCGATCGCCAACGGCGTCACCGACGGGCGCGCGTGCTGCCCCATTTTCGGTCACCTCCTGCACAACACTCGCGGATGCGAGATCGAATTCCCGGAGCACGATAGCCAGGGCCACTGACATACTCCGAATCAAATACTCCAGATGGAATATACGGCGCGGAACAGTCCGCTCACAAGACCGCGGGATCGAACCGAAATGTGATCGGCGACATAGCAAAACGGCCCGAGCGTCGCCGCTCGGGCCGTCGTGACCAGGGGATTTGCTAGAGCGCGTGGTTGTCCAACCAGGTGCGCGCCACCTCCGCGGCAGCGGCACCTTCGCCGACCTTGCGGATCATCTCCGCCAACTCGTCCGTCGTGAGCTCACCCGCGACGTAGTTCAGCTTCTTGATCTGCCGATCATCGAGCAGACCCTTGCGGTAGATCGCGAGCACATTCTCGGCTCGCACCGCGTAGTCGTTGTCGGCGAGGACCGTCAGCCCATCGGTCGCACCGGGGGTCAGCGCGGGCGGGCCGGTCAGGATTCCGGCCTGGATTTCGCCGTCCAGCAAGGCCTTTCGCAGCGCAGTCGCGTCGGGATAGGGCCTGGTGCCGGCGAAGTCGCAACCGGCAATCCGCACGGGCGCAGCCGTTTGCAGCACGCCGGGCACCGGTGCCACCCCGGCCTGGATCTCGCCACACCTCGGTGCGAGCGCACCGATCGACCGCACGTCCTTGCCCGCCGCTTCGGTCAGCAGCACCCGGGCTCGCATATCCGTGCCGTCGGCGGGATCGGAGACCGCCAGCCCTTCCGGCAGCGACCGGTTCAATTCCTCGGTCACCGACAGCCGAACTGGTGCGGACTTGTCCGCCACCTCGGTCGGCACCACCTCGGTCGGCACCTCGGGTTTGCGCGCCTGCGCGTCGGCATTCAGGAAGGTGAGCAGTTCGCCGCTGTGTTCGCCGACCACGGTCACCGTGCCCGCATCCAGTGCGGCCAGATAGCCCGCCCGATCACCGAAATCGGCGGTGACCGAGGTGCGCGCACCGGTCCGCGCCAACGCGCCCGCATAAATTTGCGCAAGCAGATTTGATTCCATCGAATCGCCCGCGCCGACCGCTATCGTCGGGCCCGAATCGTCGCTTCCGCAGGAAACAGCCAGCCCGACGGCCGTGACGACCACGAACCGTGCCAGCATCCGCCTCGACGCGGCCAACCCCATCCGGCGACACCAACCTTCGGTAGTGAACAGGAACTGCGTGCAGCGGGCAGTATGAACAACCAGAATGTACCGGGTGGCCGTGCGAGCACGGCTTCTCGCACCGCCCGTCATGCCGGAAGGACTCCAGTGAAAACCACGATCAACCCCGATGCCGCGCGGCACGGACGGTTCGCGCTGCGGCTGACGCTGCGCGCCGCCCGTGTACTCGTTGCAGCCGCGGCATTGGCCGCCGCCATGATCCTGTCCGCCTGTGGCAACTCCGATCCGCTTGCGGCCAAGGGCAATTGCGAGGGCGACGGGCTGACCGTCGGCTCGGCGAACTTCCCGGAATCGGAAACGGTCGCGAATATCTACGCGGAAGTATTGCGCGCCAACGGATTCAATGTCGACACCAAACTCAATATCGGTAGCCGCGAAGCGTATATCCCGGCACTGCGCCAGTGCGCGATCTCGGTGATTCCGGAGTACAACGGCAACCTGCTGCAGTACCTGGACAAGAACGCCACCGCGGCCAGCTCAGCCGATATCGACGCCGCCCTTACCAAAGCGCTGGGTTCCACGGGTTCCGATCTCGCCGTCGGCACACCGGCCCCGGGCCAGGACTCGGACGCGGTCGTGGTCACCAAGGCCACCGCGGAGCGCTGGAACCTGCACAGCATCGCCGATCTGGCCGCACATTCGGCCGAGGTGAAATTCGGTGCGCCCGCCGAATTCCAGGAGCGCGCAGGCGGTCTGCCCGGTCTGAAGAAGAACTACAACCTGGATATCGCGGCGAACAATTTCGTACCGATCGCCGACGGCGGCGGACCCGCGACGGTGCGCGCGTTGGTCGAGGGCACGGTGACCGCGGCCAATATCTTCACCACCTCCCCGGCGATCGCCCAGAACAACCTGGTGGTCCTGGAGGATCCGAAGCACAACTTCCCCGCCCAGAATGTCGTGCCGCTGTTCAACTCCGCCAAGAAGACCGATAAGGCGCTCGCCGCGCTCAACGCGGTCTCCGCGAAACTCACCACCGACGAACTGCTGAAGCTCAACGAGGCGGTCTCCGGTAGCAGCAAGACCGAGCCCAAGGCCGCAGCACAACAATGGGTCGCCGCCCAAGGGCTGAACAAGCCCACCGGGTAGGAGCCAGCGTGTCCGATATCGAATTCAGCCGTATCAGCAAGACCTATCCGGACGGCACGCACGCCGTCTCCGATCTCGATCTACGCATCGAATCCGGTTCGTTCACCGTCTTCGTCGGACCGTCGGGCTGCGGCAAGACCACCTCGATGCGCATGATCAACCGGATGATCACACCCAGTTCGGGCACCATCACCGTTGGCGGCGCGGATATTTCGACGGTGAATCCGGTCCAGCTGCGGCTCGGTATCGGATACGTGATCCAGAGCGCCGGACTCCTGCCGCACCGCACCGTCGTCGACAATGTCGCGACCGTGCCTGTGCTGCAAGGAGTTCGGCGTCGCGCGGCCCGCGCCGCGGCACTAGAGGTGCTGGACCGGGTCGGGTTGGACCGATCGCTGGCCAACCGGTATCCGGCCCAGCTCTCCGGCGGACAGCAGCAGCGGGTCGGGGTGGCCAGGGCACTCGCCGCGGATCCGCCGGTGCTTTTGATGGACGAACCGTTCAGCGCGGTCGATCCGGTGGTGCGCGAGGAGTTGCAGGCCGAAATGCTGCGGCTGCAAGCGGAATTGCGCAAAACCATTGTCTTCGTCACCCACGACATCGATGAGGCGGTGAAACTCGGCGACCGGATCGCGGTGTTCGGGCCGGGCGGCGTCCTCCAGCAGTACGACGAGCCACAGCGCGTACTCGCCGCGCCCGCAACAGATTTCGTGGCGGGATTCGTCGGACGTGATCGCGGTTATCGAGCACTGTCGTTCCGCAGTGCGGATAGCCTGACACTGCACGCGATTCACACCGCGATCGAACCCGAACTCGCCGAATTGCGGCTGGACCGCGGCGAATGGGTATTGGTGGTCACCGATTCCGGCGTTCCGCGCGGGTGGATCGATGTCACCGGCGTAGAGAGCCTTCGGGCCGGGCGGGCATTGCACGACAGCATCGCCGCGGGCGGCTCGCTCTTCCCGCCGGACGGCGACCTCCGGCAGGCGCTGGACGCGGCGATCTCCTCACCGTCGGGAATCGGTGTCGCCGTCGACGATTCCGGTGCAGCTCGCGGCGGTATCCGGGCTCCGGAGGTACTCCAGCAGCTCGCCGGGCAGCGCACGTTGGAGGACGACGAGCGCAATCGGCATTTCTTCGAAACCGAAAACGCATGAAGTATCTGATCGACAACTTCTCCGAGATCATGGGTTTCACCAAGATGCATCTGTATCTCGCGTTGGTGCCGCTACTGCTCGGGCTGATTATCGCGATTCCGGTGGGCGCGTTGGTGCGCCGGATCTCCTGGCTGCGGCGCGTCACGGTGACGGCGGCCAGCCTGTCGTACACCATTCCGTCACTGGCCCTGTTCGTGATCATTCCGCCGCTGGCCGGGATTTCGACCATCGATCCGCTGAATGTGATCATCGCGCTCACCGTGTATTCGACGGCACTGCTGGTGATCGCGGTGCCGACGGCACTGGATTCGGTGTCGCCCACCGTCATCGACGCCGCCGACGCCGTCGGCTTCAGTTCGCTGCGGCGCACCGTGACCGTCGATATGCCTTTGGCCATACCGGTTTTCGTCTCCAGCCTGCGCGTTGTGGTGGTCACCAATATCGCCATGGTTTCGGTCGGCGCGCTGATCGGTGTCGGCGGGCTCGGCAAACTCTTCACCCAGGGCTATCAGCGCGACTACCCGGACGAGATCATCGCGGGCATCATCGTGACACTGGCGCTGGCCTTGATCTTCGACCGCCTGGTGTACGCCGTCGGGCGCTGGGCGACGCCGTGGACACGCGCGGACACCAGGATGGCGAAAGGTGCTGCGGCATGAACCTTTTCATCGATGCCTGGCACTACTTCACCGACGGCGCGAACTGGAGCGGCCCGGCGGGTATCCAACACCGCATCGCCGAGCACCTCTGGTACAGCTTCCTGACCGTCGTCGTCTCCGCGGCCGTCGCGCTCCCACTCGGGCTGGTGATCGGGCACACCCGTCGCGGTTCCGCGCTGCTGGTCGGATTCGCCAATGCCATGCGCGCGCTGCCCACCCTCGGCCTGCTGACCTTCCTGGTGCTCGGCCTCGGACTCGGCCTGATTCCGCCGCTGCTCGCACTCGTCACGGTCGGCATTCCGCCGCTGCTGGCCGGCGCCTACGCCGGAATCGCCAATGTCGCGGCCGATGTCGTGGACGCCTCACGCGCCATGGGCATGACCGAGCGCCAGATCCTGTTCCGCGTCGAGGTCCCCAACGCGCTGCCGATCCTGCTCACCGGCCTGCGCGGGGCCACCCTGCAGGTCATCGCCACCGCCACCATCGCCGCCTTCGTCAACCTGGGCGGTCTGGGCCGCTACATCTTCGACGGCATCGCCGTCTACCGCTACGACCGGGTCCTCGTGGGAGCCCTGCTGGTCGCAGTCCTCGCCATGGTCATGGACGGCCTGCTGGCTTTCGCGGTCTGGGCCAGCGCACCCGGTACGGGTCGCCTGCGTCGTACCTCTCAGCTGCCCGTGACCCCTGCCGGAATCCTGCAGACCGTGGAATAAAACTCAGGCATAGGGATCGGTGATTTCGCGCAGCCGGGCCATCGTCTCGCGCAGCTGCCGCATGCGCTGCACGCCGAGGTGCGTCGCCCATTCGGCCTCGATCCGATCGGCGACGGAGTTCGCGTACGCCGCCATCTTCGCCCCGCGTTCGGACAGCACGACCAACCGTGCCCGACCGTCGCTCGGGTCCGGCACGCGCTGCACATAGCCGGCGCGCTCGAGCTGATCGACCAGGAATCCGGCGGTTTGCTTGGTGACCTGGGCCTGCTCGGCCAATTCGGTCAGGCGGCTGCCATCGGGACCGATGCGCGCCGCGAGCCGCCCCTGGGCGACGGTGATGTCGTCGTATCCGGACTCGGCGAGGTCGGCGAAGATCCGGTCCTCCATCGATCGGTGGGCAATGAACATCAGCAGGCCCACATTCATATCGTCGTCGGCCATCCCACTCCTTGACGTTGATCAGATAAGCTTACTATATTTGGTAAGTCTATCTGACCAACCTTACAAGAGGTCCGAACTCGGGAGCGCACCATGGACCGCGAAACCTGTTGGCAGACGATCGAACAGCAGCGGCGCGCGATTGCCGACCTGCTGGCCGACCTTTCCGCCGACGAGTGGGAAAAACCGTCATTGTGCGCGGGCTGGCGAGTCCGAGAGGTCGCCGCACACATCGCGCTGACACCGCAGCCACCCCCGATCGGCGTCATGCTCGGCACCGGCATGCGCGCACGTGGCAATTACAACCGGTTCATCGATGACCTCACCAGGCGCTACGCGAAACATCCAGCCGCGGAAATTGTTTCGGCGATTCACACCAACGCCGGTTCCCGGACGCTGCCCAAGCTCACCAACTATCGCAATATCCTGTTCGACACGATGGTGCACGGTCAGGACATCGCAATTCCGCTCGATCGCACGATCGCGATCGAACCAGCCGCCGCGGCAGCCGCGGCCGCCCATGCGGTAACCGTCGGATGGCCGGTATGGGATAAACACCGCCTCGACGGCATCCGCCTTGTCGCATCCGACGTCGACTGGATCCACGGCAGCGGACCGGAGATCCGCGGCCCGATCACCGCACTGTTACTCCTGGTCACCGGCCGCGCAGCGGCAATGGACCTGCTGGCGGGCGACGGCGTCGCAACGATGACCGCTCGCCTGCGCTGACCGCCCCGGCATTGACCAATGATGTGACATGGGTCACGATGTGACGTGGCCGCAGGAGTTTGCTTCGCGGATGCTCGACGCACGATCGCGGAGCCGAATTCTGCGGGATCACTCATCCGAGACCAGGAGGCGTACCGTGAACAGTCGCTCTATGAAGGCGCGCGACATCATGCACGAAAACGCGGAGTGGATCCCCGCCGACGAAACGCTGGATCGGGCCGCGCAGATGATGCGCAGGCTGGATATCGGCGCGCTGCCGATCGGCAACGAAGACCGGCTCGTCGGCATGCTCACCGATCGCGACATCGTCGTGAAATGCATTGCGATGGGCCATGATCCGAGCAAGGTACGGGCCGGGGATCTGGCCGAGGGCACCCCGCGCTGGATATCCGCCGATGCCGACGTCCGCGAGGTACTGGACATGATGGAGCATGATCGGATCAAACGGCTGCCGGTGATCGACAACAAGAAGCGACTCGTCGGCATGATCTGCGAATCCGATATCGCCAAGAACCTCAGCGACGCCGAAATCGCAGAATTCGTCTCGGCCGTCTTCGTTCCGCACTGATCAACCCGCACAACGCAATACGGGGCTGCTCATCCGAATGAGCAGCCCCGTATTTCCGGGTCGAAATCAGGCGACGCCCTCCGCGCGGGCGGCGGCGGCCACCGCCTCGGCAACGGCCGGGGCGACGCGCGGGTCGAGCGGGCTCGGCACGATCTTGTCCGGGGCGATCTCATCGGCGACCACGCTGAGGATGGCATCGGCGGCCGCGATCTTCATGCCCTCGGTAATGCGGCGCGCGCCCGCGTCCAGCGCGCCCTTGAAGACGCCGGGGAACGCGAGGACATTGTTGATCTGGTTCGGGAAGTCGCTGCGCCCGGTGGCCACGATCGCGGCGTACTTGTGCGCGACATCGGGGTGGATCTCCGGATTCGGGTTCGACATGGCGAACACGATCGACTCCGGCGCCATCGAGGCGATCAGTTCCTCGGCGATGGTGCCCGCGGAGAGTCCGAGGAACACATCGGCGCCGTCCAGCGCCTCGGCCGCACCACCGGCGAGACCGCGCGGGTTGGTGCGCTGCGCCAGTTCGGCCTTCACCTCGTTGAGGTCGCCGCGCTCGCGGTTCACGATGCCCCTGGAATCGAGCACGGTCACGTCCTTGACACCCGCGGCGAGCAGGATGTTCGTGCATGCGACACCGGCGGCGCCCGCACCGGACACCACGACCTTCATGCCTTCGATGGCACGACCCTGCACCTTGGCCGCGCCGTTGAGGGCGGCGAGCACCACGATGGCGGTACCGTGCTGGTCGTCGTGCATGACGGGGCAGTCAAGGGCCTCGATGAGCCGCTGCTCGATCTCGAAGCAACGCGGCGCCGAGATATCCTCCAGGTTCACCGCGCCGAAGCTCGGGCGCAGCCGAATGACGGTCTCCACGATCTCGTCGACGTTCTTGGTGTCCAGGACGATCGGGATCGAGTTCAATCCGGCGAACTTCTTGAACAGTGCCGCCTTGCCCTCCATCACGGGCAGCGAGCCGCGCGGGCCGATGTCACCGAGACCGAGCACCGCGGTGCCGTCACTGACCACCACGACGAGCCGGTCGGTCCAGGTGTAGCGCTTGCACAGCGCCTCGTCTTCCGCGATGGCCAGGCTGACCTTCGCGACACCCGGGGTGTAGGCGATGGAAAGGTCGCGCTGGGTGTCCAGCGGCGCGGCGAGTTCGACCGACAGCTTGCCGCCTAGGTGGCCCGCGAAAATCTCTTCCTGGGTGATTTCGGAAAGGCTTGCGGTGGCATTCGCTGCGTCAGTCACAGATGACACGATTTCACTCCTGATCGGGTCGGACAAGCCGGGGGGACGGTTACCGCCGGGTACATGGGTCTTAGCTGTTTCACACGCTCATCGAGTGCGCTGACCGGGACATTTCGGGTCGAACCGAGAGCATCGGAAATGCGACGATCTACTACCGAAACGTGGCGCGGCACTGATCCGCAGAGCGAAGGTCGGACGGGTGTGTCCGTACGAAACGTGCGGGGCGATCCTCGGGTCGCGACGGTGCGTCGCGAGGCGGTGATCGCCGTTGTTCCCGAACCCGGCGGTGGCGTAGGCGGGAATCCGCAACATTCTGCCAGCCCGGAGGACGCATTGCCAAACCGGCGTGTCGTGTCCCGGTCGAGCGTCATCTTTCGAGGGTAGGTCGCGGGAATTACCAGGGGGTAAGCAGGAACTCGCAGTTCGTCAGCGGTATCCGGTGAGCTGTCACCACGGGAGCGGATCGGCCGCGGTGAGTTCCGGCCGGGCCGGGGGCTCGGGCATCGTATCGGCAACCCCGGGGCGCACCCACACCGCCTCGAGTCCGCCGGAGGTCAGCCGCACCCGCCAATCCGCCGCCGCGCCTGGATGATCGGTGCGCCGGTGCATCCCGCGACTCTCCGTGCGCGCGAGCGCACTGTATTTGGTCCAGCGTGCCACCGCAAGCAGCGCCGCCGCCTGCCTGGCCCGCAACCGGTCCACACCGAACCCGCCGAGATCGAAGTCGGCGCCCGGCCACATGGCGTCGAGCTCGCCGATGCTGTCGCGCAGACTTCCGGCGCTGCGCCAGTAGCTGCGCCGCAATGGCAGCGTGTGCTCCTGCACCAACCCGACCACCGCGCGCGGATCGATGCGGGCCACCGGATTCAGTCCCGCACCGGCCACCTCACGTACTGGACCCAGCACGCCGCGCCCACGCGCGTAGCGCGCGGCCCCTTTTCCGGCCCACACGCCCGAGGCGATGGCCCATGCTCCGCCCTGACCGCCGAAGCCGCTGACCGCGCCGGTGATCGGCTCTCGCGTCATCACATCGCCCGCGCCGTAGAGGCCGACCACCGTGGTCGCGCAGTCGGTCCCGCCTATGCACAACCCGCCGGTCCCGCGGACCGTCCCCTCCAGCACCGCGCGCAGCGGTACCCGGCGGGTGTGGTCGACCAGCCCCTGTCTGGAGAGCCAGCGCCGGACCGGATATGGCACATCATCCAGGGCGGCGTAGATCCGGCGGCCATCCGCGATCGCGGTGAATGCCGCCGAGCGATGACCGCTGATCTCCGCACCGGATTCGTCGTAGAGCGTCGCGAAATGCAGTGCCAGCCCGGGAGCGAAGGCGGTGTCGCGGGGTGCGGGCACATCCGGTATCAGACCGTAGGCGCTGGAGAATTCCATGCCCGACAATTGCGCGCCCGCCTCGGCGGCCAACAGCAGTCCGTCGCCGGTATCCACATCGGTGCCTGCGCCGCCGGAGAGGAAGGCGCAGCCGCCGGTGGCGACGACGACCGCCCCGGCTCGGCCGGTCCAGGGCCGAAAGCCGTTGTGCCGCTGCATCCCAACCGCACCGGCGACCGCGCCGTCGCGATCGATGAGCAGTTGCATGGCGGGATGGTGATCGAGAATTCGGACTCCGGCTTCGAGCAGGCTGCGGCGCATCCGACGCAGATAGCTTGCGCCGTCGAGGCATACCCGCAATGGCGTTGCGCCGTTGCCCTCACCAGGAAACCGATAACCCCACGCCACGAGCTGTTCGACCCGCCGGTGCGTTTCGTCGAGTACGCGCAGCATCCATTCCGGATCGGCGAGCCCGCCGCCGTGCGCGTATGCGCGCCGCACCGCCTCGTCTCGCGCGGTCCCCGGCGGGATATTCCACAGCGAGGTCGTCCCGGCGGCGGTCGGCCCGCTCGCTCCGCAGCGGCTCTTGTCGACGAGCGTCACCCGAGCGCCCGCGGTGGCGGCGGAGATGGCGGCCCAGGTCCCGGCGGGACCGCCGCCGAGCACGAGCACATCCGTCTCGAATTCCGTCACAAAGAAAAATGTTCGACCACAATTCATGTTGCCGCAACCGTTACGGATATATCAGCTCCACCACTGTGTCCACAGCAATATCCCGGCGACTATAAAAACGACCACCGATCCGGAAAAAGCTGCCAAACCCCGATGACGATCTGAAAAAATTTGTGCGCCGAGGCCGATCGCCGAAGTGGCGACATGCCACGTCACCGATTCGCCGCCGGGTCCGGGAAAGCCGCGCCGAGCAGCTACTATCGCAGCCCCGATAACGACGAGGGCCAGCACGAACATCCCACCGGCGACGATCCCGCTGAGTCCGCGCAGCACTCTCACGAGGCGATCACCGGCACGCCCGTCGCTTTGCCCGCGAGTTCCTCGAATCGCGCGGGGTCGGTGGTGAATTCACCTAGCCGGATGGTTTTGTTGGAACCGTGATAGTCCGACGAACCGGTGGTGATGAGACCGAGTTCGGCGGACAACTCCGTCAGCAGCGCGCGATCGGCCGCGGAATGGTCCGGGTGATCTATCTCGAGCCCGCCGAGTCCGAGCGTGGCCAGCTCGCGGATATCGTCGATCGCCAGCAGCCGTCCACGCTTACGCGCGCGGGTGTGTGCGAGCACGCTGACCCCGCCCGCGGTCGCGATCATCTCGACGGCCCGGCGCAGCGGTGTATCCGCCTTCTCCGCGTAGTAGGGGCCGTGCGGGGCCAGCAATTCGGTGAAGGCCGCGTCCACGGTCGGCACCACACCGGCCGCGACGAGTGCGCGCGCCAGATGCGGACGCCCCGCCGACGGTCCGGCCGAGGCCAGGACCGCATCCGGATCGATGGGTAGTCCGTCGTCGCGCATGCGCTCGGCCATCGCGCGCAACCGCTCGACGCGTTCGGCGCGCAAGCGTTCCCGCTCGTCGGCGAAACACCGGTCGGTCGGGTCGAAGAGGTAAGCCAACAGGTGCACCGGGACCGGCCACCCGTCCTCACCGAGCCCGATACACGACATCTCCATGCCGCGCACCAGCGTCAATCCCTTCGGTAGCGCGTCGACCGCCTCGGCCCACCCGGCGGTGGTGTCGTGGTCGGTGATGGCGACCACGTCCAGGCCGGCCGCGGCCGCGTTACGGACGAGTTCGGCCGGGGTGTCGGTACCGTCGGACGCGGTCGAATGGGTATGCAGGTCGATGCGCACGCCTTCTTTCATACCGTGCGCTCACCCGGCGCACGTACGCGCACGCGACGTAGCATCAACCCGTGCCATCTATTCCGCCGCTACCGTCGTTCCGCGGCCAGGGCCGAGTACGTACCCGAGTGCCCCATATCCCGGTTCCCACCGCACGTGCGGTGGTCGACTGTGCCGTGTACGTCGACGGCAGGCGGCTGCCCGGCCACTTCAGCCACGCGGACGCGATGGCCGAGGTCAGCAACCGGGGAACCGGATTCGTCTGGGTCGGACTGCACGAGCCGGACGAGTTCCAGATGGCCGATATCGCGAAGGTCTTCGACCTGCATCCGTTGGCCGTCGAGGACGTCGTCCATGGTCATCAGCGGCCGAAGTTGGAACGCTACGACGACACTCTGTTCGTCGTCTTGCGCACTGTCAGCTACGTCCCACACGAAATCCATTCGGTCAGTGAGATCGTCGAGACCGGCGACATCATGGTCTTCACCGGACCCAATTTCACGGTGACCGTTCGGCGCGGCGAGCACACCGGACTCGCCGGTGTCCGAAAGGAATTGGAGGATCACCCCGAACAGCTCATGCTCGGTCCCGGTGCGGTGCTGCACGCGGTCGCCGACCATGTCGTGGATTCCTATGTGGCGGTGGCGCAGTCGGTCGAGAACGATATCGACGAGATGGAGGAAGAGGTCTTCACCCCGCGTAGCACGGTGACCATCGAATCGATCTACCAGCTCAAGCGAGAGGTCGTGGAGCTGCGTCGCGCGGTGAATCCGCTCGGCACCGCGCTCGAGGCACTCGGCCGCAACACCACAATGCCGTTGCCCAAAGAGATTCGCCGTTATCTACGCGATGTCGCCGACCACCACACCGCGGTGGCCGAGCGGATCAACGATTTCGACGAGGCACTCAGCGCACTGATCACCGCGGCGCTCGCCAAGGTCGGTGTCCAGCAGAATACCGACATGCGCAAGATCTCCGCATGGGTCGCGATCGCGGCGGTGCCGACGATGATCGCCGGCATCTACGGCATGAATTTCACGCATATGCCGGGGCTGGAGGCAACCTGGGGCTTCTGGATCGTCATCGCGATCACGCTCGCGATCTGCGCCGGGCTCTACGTCAATTTCCACCGCAACAACTGGCTCTGAGAACTACAGCGACGCAGCGCCTCTCGCCGGATCGTGCACATCGATCCCGGCCTCGGCCCAAGCGTCACGCAACGCCTGTGCCCCGCGCACCCGCACCCATGCCGCCTCGGTCGCGGTCACCGGAACCACCGCGAAATACCGCACAGGTTCGGCGGGTTCGGGCAGCGCGACCTCGGGAATATCGCTGTCCCCCAACAACACCGCGGTGAACGGCACATCGCGCCACATCGGCTCGCCCAGATCGAGCAGCGCATCGGCTTGCAGCACAACACCTTCCACGGCGGGCGCCGCGACGAGCACGCCGAGGGTGCGGGCGAGTCCGGAACTCGGGCCGACCCCGGCACGCAGCGTCAGCACCAATTCGGCCCGCGGCCCGCGCACCGGATCGGCGTGCAGGTCACCGGGATCGCCCATGGGATGACGTGATCCGCCGATGGTCACGTAGTGCACCAGCTCGTCGCCGGGAATGCGCAGAATCTCGATGGGCTCCAGACCGAGGAAGGTCACCGACGCGGAGTCGACGCCCGTCGAGGTGGCACCGAAGTGATCCAGCACCTCGGTGCGCACCTTGTCTACAACTTCCATGCGCTCAGATCGCCAACCGCGCCAGCATGTCCCGAGCCTGCTCGGCCGACTTCGGGTCGCACAGCACGTCATAGCGGCCCGCCACCAACTGCATGGTGGAGGCGAAATCGCGCTGTCCCCTGGTCGCCGCGTAGGGGATCGAGGTGGAGATGACGCCGAAGATGATGCCGCCGACCAAGCCGACCAGCACCGGCGCGAAACCGCCGCTGGTGGTGAACAAGCTCAACAGCAGGCCGAGGAACAGGCCGAGCCAGGCGCCCGAGACCACGCCACCGCCGATCACCTTGCCCCAGGTCAGTCGGTACAGCACGCGTTCGACCTGCATCAGGTCCACGCCGACGATGGTCACGTCTTGCACAGGGAACTCGTTGTCGGCCAGGAAGTCGACCGCCTTCTGTGCCTCGGCATAGGTCGGATACGAGCCGACCGGCCAGCCCGAAGGCGGCGTCGGCAGGCCCTGGCGACCGCGATTCGAGTTCCCCAAGGGATTCGTCATATCTCTATTCTGCTATTCCGAACCGGGGTTCGGGGGTGTGAAACGCGTTGTCCTCATCATCCCCGCAGCTCGGCCCTTATCAGCGATCACCTGAGCCATCTTCGCGCTGGCCTCATCGATCATTTCGTCGCCGAGCATTACCGCTCCGCGCGCACCGCCTTTTGTCGAGGTGTGGAAGGCGTAGGCATCCAGAATCAGCTCGGCGCGATCGTAATCGGCCTGGCGCGGACTGAAGATCTCGTTCGCGGCCTGGATCTGTCCGGGATGCAATACCCATTTACCGTCGAAACCGAGTGCCGCGGTGCGCCCGGCCGCCCTGCGGAATCCATCGATATCCCGAATTTGCAGGTAGGGGCCGTCGATTGCCTGCAGGCCGTGCGCGCGAGCGGCGAGCAGGATGGTCATCAGAATGTGGTGGTAGGCATCGCCGGTGTCATAGCCCTCGGGCTGTTCGCCGACCACCAGGGTGCGCATGTTGATACTGGCCATGAAGTCGGCCGGGCCGAAAACCAGCGTCTGCACCCGCGGGCTCGCAGCGGCGATCTCATCGATATTGCGCAGCCCCATGGCGTTCTCGATCTGCGGTTCGATACCGATCCGCCCGACCTCGAGCCCGCAGGCCTTCTCCAATTGCGTGAGCAGCAGGTCCAGTGCCTGCACCTGACCGGCATCGGTCACTTTCGGCAGCAAAATCGCGTCCAGCGCGGCGCCCGCGCCCTCGACCACGGTGATCACATCGGCGTAGGTCCACTGGGTGGTCCAATCGTTGACCCTGACCACGCGCAGCTGATCGCCCCAGCCGCTGTCGTTCAACGCGGCCACGATATTCGCGCGGGCCTCGGCCTTCGCGGCGGGGGCGACCGCATCCTCCAGATCGAGAAATACCTCGTCGACCGGCAAGCCCTTGGCCTTATCGATCATCTTCTTGCTGCTGCCGGGGCAGGCGAGCACCGAGCGGCGCGGCTTCATGATCACTCCCGTCGATCGTGGCATGGTGTGAGTACCGGTCAGCGAACCCTCTAACCTGACAGCCATGGCAGCAACCAGGGTGTACGTCGCCAGGCTCGCCGGACTGGTGGTACTCGGCCCGGACGGCGAGTCTATCGGCCGCATCCGTGACGTCGTCGTGGCCGTCCGCTACGACCGCCAGCAACCCCGGGTGCACGGCCTGGTTGTCGAATTGCCGACCCGGCGCCGAATATTCGTACCGATGCTGCGGGTGACCACGATCGAACCCGGTGTCGTCGCGCTCAATACCGGCACGGTGAGCCTGCGCCGCTTCACCCAGCGTCCGGGCGAGATGCTGGCACTCGCGCAGATCGTGGATTCCTCGGTGCGCGTTGACGATCCGGATCTGCCGGATCTCGCCGATGTCGATGTGCTCGTGGTCGATCTCGGCATCGAACAGACCCGGACCAGGGACTGGCGGGTCAGCAGGGTCGCGGTGCGCGGACATCGGAGGCTCGGCCGCCGCCGGACCGTGCACGTGGTGGACTGGATGCAGGTCAGCGGGCTGACGCCGTACGAGATCGGCAGGCCGGGCCAGGACGTCACCCAGTTGCTCGAGCAGTTCGAAGGCCTGCGTCCCGCCGATGTCGCGCACATGCTGCGTGAACTTCCCGAGAAGCGGCGCATCGAGGTGGCGATCGCGCTCGACGACGAGCGACTCGCCGACGTCGTGCAGGAACTCCCCGACGACGACCAGGTCGATCTGCTCGGCCACCTCGAGGTGCGCCGCGCCGCCGACGTGCTCGAGGCGATGGATCCCGACGACGCCGCCGACCTGCTCGGCGAACTGCCGAAGGCTGAGCGGGAATCGCTGCTGGCGCTGATGGATCCGGAGGAGTCCGAACCCGTCCGCAGGCTGCTCGAGCACTCCCCCGATACCGCGGGTGGTTTGATGACACCGAAACCGGTGGTGCTGACCCCGGCCACCACGGTCGCCGAAGCGCTTGCCCGAGTGCGCAATCCGGATCTGACACCCGCGCTGGCCACCATGGTGTTCGTGGTGCGGCCGCCGACCGCAACGCCGACGGGCCGCTTCCTCGGCTCGGTGCATTTGCAGCGACTGTTGCGCGAACCCCCGGCACACCTGGTCGGCGGCATCCTCGATACCGATCTGGCCCCGCTGCGTCCCGATGCCCCGCTCGGTGCGGTGACCCGCTACTTCGCGACCTACAACCTGGTCTGCGGTCCGGTGGTGGACGAGGAGAACCATCTGCTCGGCGCGGTCAGTGTGGACGACGTGCTCGATCATCTACTACCGGAAGATTGGCGCGAACAAGAAGATTCGGCCCACGACGCGGTCGCGGGGCACGAGAGGGTAGCCGATGTCGAGTGAGAAGAATCCGGCGCGTCAGCGACTGGAAACGCCGGTGGAATCGCGGTTCCGCTTCGACTACGACGCCGAGGCGCTGGCCCGTTCCAGTGAGCGGGTCGCCCGATTCCTCGGCACCGGACGCTACCTCGCGATCCAGACGATTGTGGTGATCGTCTGGATCCTGCTGAACGTCTTCGTGATCGCGCTGCGCTGGGATCCGTATCCGTTCATCCTGCTCAATCTCGCGTTCTCGACCCAGGCCGCGTATGCCGCGCCGCTGATCCTGTTGGCGCAGAACAGACAAGACAATCGCGACCGCGTCTCGCTGGAGGAGGATCGCACCAGGGCCGCCCAGACCAAGGCCGATACCGAATTCCTTGCCCGCGAACTCGCGGCGCTGCGAATCGCAGCCGGCGAGGTTGCTACGCGCGACTACTTGCGCAGGGAATTGGAGGAAATGCGGGAGGTGCTGGACCGGATCGAGGCCGCGCGGTCTCCGGATTCCGAGTCGAGCCCCGATAAGTCTTCGAAGGCCAATCGCAAGAAAAGCTCCGGCAGAAAGCCGGGCACAGTTGAGGTTTCACCGCCAGTTGCTGACGATTGACAGGAAATGCTCTACAAGGTTGTGACCCACGGGTAACCTGGACGACGTTGTCCCGAGCGGATGAGCGGGGGATGTCCCGGACAGGCGCTCTCACGACGTAGAGGATTGGTGTGGCGGAATGCGAATCTCTGCTCCGATAACCGTCTCGGCCCTGGTCATCGCGGGTCTTGTGGCCACAGGCTCGGGTACCAACACCACGCAATCCACCACTCCCGACACCGCGCCCGAGGCGTTGCTCGCGGCGTCGACCGGCACATCCGCCACCGAAGGAACATCCGGCAACACCGGTGAACCCGCATTGTCCCGGACAGTTGGTCTCCTTCCGGTAACGCCGGAAGCTCCCCGCAAACTTCGAGCAATGACCCCGCTTGCTGACGGCACCCCGCTGTTCGCGGGTTCGGTGCCGTTGCACGACATCGCCCTGCCCGCGACCGGCGGCGCGCTCGGGATCCCGGAAATCGTGCTCGCGGCCTATCGCAATGCCGAACTCGCGCTGGAATCCTCCATGCCCGGCTGCGGTCTGTCGTGGAGCCTGCTGGCCGGGATCGGGCGGATCGAATCACTGCACGCGGGCGGCGGACGCACCGACGCCGCGGGCACCACCGTGACGCCGATCTTCGGACCCGCGCTGGACGGTACGCTGCCGGGCAACGAAGTGATCAAGGCCGCCGACGGCAGCGCGGTGCGCGCTATCGGGCCGATGCAATTCCTGCCCGGCACCTGGGCCCTGTACGCCGCCGACGGCAACGGTGACGGAATCGCCGACCCGCACAACGTCTTCGACGCCTCGCTCGCCGCAGGCAAGTACCTGTGCTCGGGCGGGCTGAACCTGCGCGATCCGCAACAAGAACTGCGCGCGGTGCTGCGCTACAACAACTCGCTCGCCTACGCCGCCAATGTGCTGAGCTGGTCGGCGGCCTATCGCACCGGCGGCACGCCGAGCCAGGTCAGCATCTCCCCCGATCTCATTCCGCCCGGTACCGCGCCGATCACGGCGGGCCCGGACATGTTGGCCGCATCCTCGACGGCACCGACGACGACCACCACCACCACCACCAAGCCCGAACTGCCGCCGAATACCGTGACCATCCCGACGCCGACCGAGGTGATGATCACCATCCCCGGTCTGCCACCGATCCCCTGCGGCATCTTCTGCCCGCGCCCGGTACCCAAACCGCCGTGCGATCCCCAGCAGGTGGCTCCGGCGCAGCTGCCCGCCCCTGGCGATCCGGCACGGTCACCCATTGCACCGGCGCAGACCTACGGTGCCGCGGAAAACGGCGAGCCGAAGGATCCTCAGCAGCAAGACCAGCAGCACCCGGATAAGCAGCAGCCGCAACAACAACCCGCCAATTGCACTCCGGCCCAACCTGATGCGCCCCAACCTGATGCGCCCCAGCCCGGTGCGGCCCAGCCCGGTGCGCCCCAGCCCGGGCCCAATGCGCAGCCCCCCGCGCCATCGCTGGGCGAAACGCAGCAGAACACCCCGGAGAAGACGCCGGAGCCCGGCGTGGCCGAAGCGCCGGAGCCGCCCCAGACCGACGCGGCCACCCCGCCGCCCGCGCCGGGCATCACGCTGCCGTTCGGCATCGTGATCCCGCTGCCCGGCCCGGCACCGGTCCCGCACGGCTGAGACCAGGCCTGATATCGAACAGATGACGCCACACCGAGACCCGATAACGAAGCAGTAACAAAGAGATCTCGAATGCGGTACCCTCTACTTCGTCCAGCACGAAGGGCTCGTTATCGAGTCAATTGGAGGGTCACCGCACAGTGGGGCGTCACCGAAAGCAGTCGCCTGCGACGATCAAGCGCAGCTCCGTTATCGCATTGACCGGATTGGTCCCCGCTGGACTCGTGGCCGTCGCCGCGTCCGCAGGCACCGGCGATCCGACCGCATCGTCTGTCCTGCAACACATTCCGGGGGACGATCAAGACGACCAGGCGGCCAGACTTTCGGTCGCCGCGGAACCGGCGGCGACCGAATTCGTCGCGAACGCAATGGCAAAGCAGGCACCGAGTGCGCCGCCGATCGTGAAAACCGTTGCGCTGCCCGATGGTAGGCAACCGGCCGCGCTGCCACCCGGCCCGCTCGGCATTCCCGGCGTCGCCGTCGCGGCTTATCAGAACGCCGAAAACATACTCGCCGCGGAGAATCCGGTCTGCGGAATGCCGTGGTCCATGCTCGCCGGCATCGGTCGGGTCGAGTCGACGCACGCCTTCGGCGGTAAGGCCGACGCGGACGGCAATCCGTTGACACCGGTCTACGGTCCGGTGCTCGACGGCAGCCTCGCGGGCAACCACGTCGTTCACGACACCGACGGCGGCGCGCTGGATGGACTCAGCGGATACGACCGCGCCATCGGCCCGATGCAGTTCCTGCCGGAGACCTGGAAGCGCTACGGCGCCGACGGTAACGGCGACGGCATCGCCGATCCGCAGAATCTGTTCGACGCGGCACTGACCGCGGGCAGGTATCTGTGCGACGGCGGGTTGAATATGCGCGATCTCACCCAGCAGACCCGGGCGATCCTGCGCTACAACAACTCCATGGCCTATGTCGCGAATGTGATGGCGTGGGCCGGGTCCTACGCCTCCGGCGTCGCACCTAAGCCCGGCGAGCTGCCGCGAATCTGAGACAACGTAAAATTCATGCCATGCCAGTGGTAACGGAAACGGATGTGCGGGGAGCCCTCGCGAAGGTCGACGACCCGGAGATCCGCAAACCGATCACCGAACTGGGCATGGTGAAGAGCATCGCGATCGGTGCCGATAGCAATGTCCATATCGAGGTCTACCTGACGACGGCGGGCTGCCCGCTGCGGACCGAGATCACCCAGCGGGTCACCAGGGCGGTGGCCGACGTCGCGGGCGTCGGCGCGGTCACAGTCGACCTCGATGTGATGAGCGATGAGCAGCGCACCAATCTGCGCAAGCAGTTGCGCGGCGACTCCGCCGATCCGGTCATCCCGTTCGCCCAGCCCGGTTCGCTCACCCGTGTCTATGCGGTGGCCTCCGGTAAGGGCGGCGTCGGAAAGTCCAGTGTCACGGTCAATCTCGCGGCCGCGATGGCCGCGCGGGGTCTCTCGGTCGGTGTGCTCGACGCGGACATCTACGGCCACTCGATTCCGCGGATGCTCGGTACCGACGCGCGACCGACTCAGGTCGAGCGGATGATCATGCCGCCGCAATCGCACAATGTGAAGCTGATCTCCATCGCGCAGTTCACCCAGGGCAATACGCCGGTGGTGTGGCGCGGTCCGATGCTGCACCGGGCGCTGCAGCAGTTCCTCGCCGATGTGTTCTGGGGCGATCTCGATGTGCTGCTGCTCGACCTCCCGCCCGGCACCGGCGATGTCGCGATCTCCATCGCGCAGCTGATCCCGAATGCGGAGATCCTGGTCGTCACCACCCCGCAGCCGGCGGCCGCCGAGGTCGCCGAACGCGCCGGTGCGATCGCGCTGCAGACCCGGCAGCGGATCGCGGGCGTCATCGAGAACATGTCCTGGCTCGATCTGCCCGACGGCACCCGGATGGACCTCTACGGTTCCGGTGGCGGCCAATCCGTCGCCGACCGCCTCACCCGAGCCGTCGGAGCGAATGTGCCACTGCTGGGCCAGATTCCGATCGAGCAGGAGTTGCGCGAGGCAGGCGACGAGGGCACCCCGATCGTATTGCGCGATCCGGAGAATCCGGCTGCGAAGGCACTGCTCGATGTAGCCGACAAACTCGCGGTGCGCCGCCGCGGACTCGCGGGCATGTCACTCGGAATCGATACGACGCGCCACCTGTAGCCGCGGGCCGGGTCGCTCCAGCGCGCCGTGCCGACTCGGGCGATCGCACAGCTCGGTGGGCCGATGACATCGGCGCTCGCTATTCGAGGTCCAATTTTCGCGGGCGGGCGGATGTCAGGTGTCGGCGGAGGCCAATAAGCTCGGGGACATGCTCACGCTGCTGTTGTACGTGCTGATCGTCGGCTTGGTCGCCGCGGTGCTGTTTCTGCTCGCCAGTGCGGTCTTCGGGCGAGCCGAGGAACTCGGACCGCTGCCCGAGGGAACAACGGCGACCGTGCTGCCTGCCGAAGGCATCAGCGGCGCGGATGTACGCGCCCTACGCTTCCAGCAGGTGGTGCGTGGATATAAGGCCGGTGAAGTCGACTGGGCGCTGACCCGGCTCGCGGCCAGAATCGACGAGTTGCAACTCCAACTAGCCGAGGCGCGCGGCGCCCAAACCCCGAGCGTCCAGCTCCCGAAGCAGCCGCAGCCGAGCGCGCCGCACCAGCAGCCCCAGGCGGCGACCCCGCAACCGAACGGCACGATCGCCCAGCCACCGGCCTCGACCGGCCAGCCCCAGATACCAACTGTCCCGCCGCATGGCTCGATCCCCCCGCAAGCACCGACTGTCCAGCCACCTGCGGCTCCGCCGCAGACGCCCCCAGACCCACCGAACGGCGCAGCAACCCTGGCACCGAGCGCGCAGCAGCACACGCCATTCGGGCTGGATCAGAAATGACCGCCGAAATCACTGTGGCCGCACAGGACACGACCGAATCCGACGGCAAGATCCGCTGTCCTTGGTCGGAGGGCTCCCAGCTTTATCGGGACTATCACGACAACGAATGGGGCAAACCGCTGCACGGCGATGACGCCATGTTCGAGCGCATGTGCCTCGAGGCATTTCAATCGGGGCTGGCGTGGATCACCATTCTGCGCAAGCGTCCGGCCTTCCGAACCGCATTTGCCGGGTTCGCGATCGAGCGGGTGGCGGCGTTCGGCGATGACGATGTGGCGCGGCTGTTGGCCGACTCCGGCATCGTGCGCAATCGGGCCAAAATCGAAGCGTCGATCGCCAACGCCCGGGTTGCCGCCGACCTCGATATCGGACTCGACGAGTTGATCTGGTCCTTTGCACCCGCCGCCCGCCCGCGCCCGCGCGCGATTGCCGAGGTGCCCGCGACCACCCCCGAATCCGTAACTCTGGCAAGAGAATTGAAGCGGCGCGGGTTCCGCTTCGTGGGCCCGACGACGGCCTACGCGCTGATGCAGGCGACCGGAATGGTCGACGACCACTTGGCCGATTGCTGGGTCTAGGGAGGACGGTCCGACACAGTCCGAGCGATCACATTTCGAACTCAGGTATCCGTCCGCTCCGGCGATAGGGAAGAATGGGACGGGTGTAGCTCGCCAAATGCCGGCGAGCTCACTAGTTGGTGACAACTGGAGTTCCAAGAAAGTGCGCTGCATATCGCGCAGATCTGGAGGGAGCAGAGGATGGCGGCCATGAAGCCCCGCACCGGGGATGGTCCCCTCGAGGCAACCAAGGAAGGGCGTGGAATCGTGATGCGGGTTCCACTCGAGGGTGGCGGGCGTTTGGTCGTTGAGCTCACGCCGGATGAAGCGGCAGCGCTCGGTGACGAACTGAAGAGTGTCACCAGCTAATCCCACACTCGCTGATGTGGCCGGTCTGCTGGCCTGTCCGGAATGCGGCTCGGAAATGGAGTCGCGCGATCGGGCGTTGCGCTGCGGACACGGGCACAGTTTCGACATCGCCAAACAGGGTTATGTCAGTCTGTTGACCGGTGCGTCGACGAAAATGACCGGCGACACCTCGGCGATGCTGGACGCGCGTGCCGCGTTCCAGGTCGGGGGACATTTCGCGCCGATCGCCGATGCGGTGGCGGCGGCCGTCGCGGCCGACGATCCCGTGCTCGACGGCGTCGCCGTGCTCGAGGTCGGTGCCGGAACCGGCTATTACCTGGCCGCGGTGCTCGATGCCGTTCCGGCCATCGGGATCGCCCTGGATGTGGCCAAGCCCGCGGCCCGACGCTGTGCCCGCGCCCATCCGCGTGCCGCCTCGGTACTAGCCGACGCCTGGCGTGGACTGCCGGTTCGAGACGGTGCGCTGCATCGAGTGGTCTCGGTATTCGCGCCACGTAATCCGAGCGAGGTCGCCAGGGTCCTCACCGCCGACGGCCGGTTCGTCGTCGCCACACCTACCCCACGGCATCTGGCCGAGCTTGTCGGCCCACTCGGCATGGTGACGGTCGACCCGGACAAGGATCGCCGTCTCACCGACACCATGTGCGGGTACTTCGACGCGGTAGACCGCACCGTCGTCGAATACCCGATGAAACTCACCCGCACCGATATCGGCAACGTGGTGGCGATGGGCCCGTCCGCCCACCACGCGACCAATCACCTGGATGGCCTACCGGACACGCTCGAGGTGACCGCCTCGGTCCAGATCTCGACCTTCCGACGTCAGAACTTGCGAACCTGGTCGTAGATCGCCACGGTTTGGACGGCGATCTGCGACCAGTCGAATTCGGCGATGGCGCGGTGGCGTCCGGCGGCGCCGAATTCGGCGGCCAGCACCGGATCACCGGCGACCTGGTTGACCGCCGCGGCCAGATCGTGTTCGTACTGCTCCGGTGCATTCGGGTCGTAGTGCACAAGGCGACCGGTCTGTCCGTCCACGACCACCTCCGGAATGCCGCCGACATCGGAGGCGACCACCGCGGTCGCGCAGGCCATGGCCTCGAGATTCACGATTCCCAGCGGTTCATAGACCGAGGGGCAGACGAACATCGAGGCCGCGGCCAGAATTTGGCGAATCTGTTCGGTCGGCAGCATTTCGCGCACCCAGAACACATTGCCGCGTGCCTTGGTGAGTTCCGCGACGGCCGCGGCGACCTCGGTTTCCAGCTCGCGGGTGTCCGGCGCGCCCGCGCACAGCACCAACTGGATCTCCGGGTCGAATTCGCGGGCGGCGGCGAGCAGATGCCCGACCCCCTTCTGCCGGGTGATGCGACCGACGAAGGCCACCATCGGCAGGTCGCTACGCACGCCCAATTCGTCCAGGATCGTGCGGGCTTCGCCTTCTGGCGGTCCCGGATGCCAAACGGTCGCGTCGATGCCGTTGTGCACCACGTGAACCCGGTCCGGGTCGATCGTCGGATAGGCGTCGAGCACATCGTGGCGCATGCCCTCGCTCACCGCGATGATCGCGTCGGCGTACTCCACGGCATTGCGCTCCGACCAGGACGACAGCCGGTAGCCGCCGCCGAGCTGTTCGGCCTTCCACGGCCGCCGCGGCTCCAGCGAATGCGCGGTCAATACATGCGGTATCCCGTAGAGGGTCGCGGCGAGATGTCCGGCGAGCCCGGTGTACCAGGTATGCGAATGCACCACGTGCACCTCCCCCGCGGCATCGGCCATCCGCAGCTGGGCCGACAGCATCTGCATCGCGGCATTGGCGGCGTAGAGCATCGGATCCGGTTGGTGCACTACGGCATCCGTGCGTGGCACGCCCATGCAATGCACGGTCACCTCGCACAACTGCCGCAATTGCGCCGTCAACTGGGTGACATGGACACCTGCCCCGCCGTACACCTCGGGGGGATATTCGCGCGTCAACATAGCAACGCGAAGCCGGTCGTGATCGCCGGCTTCCGCCCCCGCACCCACACCGCCCGTGCCGAATCTCACGGCTTCAAACTAGACGTTCACTTTCGCATGGGCCACCTGTACCCGCGACGCGCGGTAGTTTGGCAGGTGTGAGGAGCCAGCCGCACGTACTCGGGATCGTGCTCGCCGGTGGCGAGGGTAAGCGCCTGTTCCCCCTCACCGCGGATCGGGCCAAACCAGCTGTCCCCTTCGGCGGTGCGTATCGACTGATCGACTTCGTACTCAGCAATCTCGTCAACGCGGGTTATCTGCGCCTGTGCGTGCTGACCCAGTACAAATCGCATTCACTGGACCGGCACATTTCGCAGACCTGGCGGCTTTCCGGTTTCGCGGGTGAATACATCACGCCGGTGCCGGCGCAGCAGCGGCTCGGTCCGCGTTGGTACACCGGCAGCGCCGATGCGATCATGCAGTCGCTCAACCTGATCTACGACGAGGATCCGGACTACATCGTGGTCTTCGGTGCGGATCACGTGTACCGGATGGATCCGGAGCAGATGGTCCAGCACCACATCGATTCCGGCGCAGGCGTCACGGTCGCGGGCATCCGGGTGCCGCGCCGCGAGGCCAGTGCGTTCGGCTGCATCGACTCCGACGAGTCCGGGCGGATCACCCAATTCCTGGAGAAGCCCGCGCATCCGCCGGGCACACCGGACGATCCGAACGTCACCTTCGCCTCGATGGGCAACTACGTCTTCACCACCAAGGTGCTGGTCGATTCGATCCGGGCCGACTCCGACAACTCCGATTCCGATCACGATATGGGCGGCGACATCATCCCGGCGTTGGTCGCTGCGGGCGAGGCCTCGGTCTACGACTTCGCCGATAACGAGGTACCCGGCGCGACCGAGCGCGATCGCGGTTACTGGCGCGATGTCGGCACCATCGACGCGTTCTACGAGGCCCATATGGATCTGGTCTCGGTGCATCCGGTCTTCAATCTCTACAACAAGCATTGGCCCATTCGCGGCGCGGCGGAGAATCTGCCGCCCGCCAAGTTCGCGCAGGGCGGGCTCGCGCAGGAGTGCGTGGTCGGCGCCGGTTGCATCCTGTCGGCCGCGACCGTGCGCAATTCGGTGCTCAGCTCCAATGTCATGGTCGACGACGGCGCGACAGTCGAGGGCAGTGTGATCATGCCCGGCGTCCGGATCGGGCGCGGCGCGGTGGTGCGGCGCGCGATTCTGGACAAGAACGTGGTCGTCGGCGAGGGCGAGATCATCGGCGTGGATCTGGACCGGGACCGGGATCGCTTCGCGGTCAGCAACGGCGGTGTGGTGACCGTCGGCAAGGGTGTCTGGGTCTGACTACGTCGGATTCGACGGACAGAACGGCGCGCAGGCACCGGGTGTTTTCGGCACTGTCGTGGCCGGTGACTTATCGCCGAAATCGGCGGTGACGACCAATAGCATCAGCACAACGGCGAGACCGAGCACCAGCACGAGAAAGATCGCCGACCAGCCCCAGTTGATCGGGTCTCGATCATCGTTGTCGCGAAACACGCTGAACCTCTCCCCGATCGCCGCTCCCGGGACATCCTCTACTCCTTGATACCCAGTCGGCGGCGATTTCGCGCGAAATGTTTCCGACGGTTATCGCGGGCCGGGTTCCGGTGGCGCGACGGTGCCGGTGCAGAACGGTTCACAGGGGCCGGGAGTCAGCGGAACTTTTGTATGCTCGGTGCCGAAATCAGCATTGCTGACCCACAACAGCACCACCACGGCCAGCGCCATGATGAAAATCAGAAAGCCGAGAGCGGGCAGCAGACAACCACCGCGTGCTCGTCCCTCTTTGATCGTGTGGCCGAAATGGCCGATTTCTAGAATCTGGGATCCGCGCTCCCACACCATGGGCGTACCTTGCCGTCGTCGAACCTGGCATCAGCTCGAATACCCGTCCGGCGGCGATGAAATCAGCACACGGCGAATGAAATCCACACGCTCCCAACGCTTGTGAATAGCCGGGCGGTTACTAACCCCGCGATGCGCAGAGCAGACCGTCGCCGACCGGGATCAGCACGCTGGTGAGCTCGGGATCCTCGGCGATCGCCCTGGTCGCGGCGCGCACGGCCTGGGTCGCGGGGTCGCGCTGGGTCTGGTCCGGAACCCGGCCGCCGAGCAGGGCATTGTGCAGCAGGATCGCGCCGCCCGCGCGCAGCAGCCGCACAGCCTCGGTGACGTATTGCGGATGCTCGAGCGGGGCCGCATCGATGAACACCAGGTCGTAGGCACCGTCGGCGAGTCGGGGCAGCACATCGAGGGCTCGGCCGTTGATCAACCGGGTACGCGCGGGCAGGATCTCGGCGGTGCGGAACGCCTCCTTGGCCGCGCGCTGATGCTCGGGTTCGGAATCAATGGTGGTCAGAGTCCCGTCCTCGCGCATGCCATCCAGTAGCCACAGCCCGCTGATCCCCGCGCCCGTCCCCACCTCGACCACTGCGCGCGCGCCGAGCAGCTGGGCATACATGCTCAGCAGGGCGCCGACCGAGGGTGGTACGGGTAACGCACCGAGTTCAGTGGCCCGCTCACGCGCGCTGACGAGGACCTCGTCTTCCACGACGGATTCCTCCACGTAGGAGAGATTTCGCTCCAGATTCGATGCCACGCCTATGAATCTATGCCACGAAGTCGCAAGTTTGGCTCATCGGTGAAGCGTTATCCCGTGGCCGTGCGATTAATTGTTTGTCGGGGGCGGGGGCGGATTCTCAGGTGTCCCTCAGGATCTCCACACCCGCGGCATATCGAGGCAGGAAAGAGTATGGGCAAGCAAGACCAGCCGACCGTCCGGCACGGGGGCGCGGGAACAACGACATACCGATCGTCTGTTGTAACCGTACGTGACGATCCGAGACCCGGATCGCCACCAGATCCGCAGCCACGGTCCCGAGTAGGAGGTATCACCATCCACATGGACAGAGGGTCATTTTCGACGCTCCCGGTGCCCTCCGTGGTTACGCGAGCAGCCGCCTCCGGGCCCGTCGCTCGCGCTGGGGCGGTGCGCGAGTTCGCCACCCTGCCAGCGCAAGCAATCCCGACGGAAGCGGCGCAAATTCTCCCGACGGAGGCCGAAATGCACAACGAGGACGCCACCGAAGTCGAGCTGACCGGCACCGCGGCCTTCGACGCGACGGGCGACCGTTCCGCGATGCCGTCCTGGGACGAGTTGGTCCGCGAACATGCCGACCGGGTGTACCGCCTGGCCTACCGACTTTCCGGCGACGCGCAGGACGCCGACGATCTGACCCAGGAAACCTTCATTCGGGTATTCCGTTCGCTGTCGAATTACCAGCCGGGCACCTTCGAGGGCTGGCTGCACCGCATCACCACGAACCTCTTCCTGGACATGGTGCGCAGGCGTAACCGGATCCGGATGGAGGCGCTGCCCGAGGATTACGACCGGGTGCCCGCCGACGGACCGAGCCCCGAGCAGGCCTATCACGACTCTCGCCTGGATCCCGACCTGCAATCCGCCCTGGATTCGCTGGCTCCGGAATTCCGCGCGGCGGTCGTGCTCTGTGATATCGAGGGTCTGTCCTACGAAGAGATCGGTGCGACCCTCGGTGTCAAGCTCGGCACCGTGCGCAGCCGCATCCACCGCGGCCGTCAGGCACTGCGCGACTACCTTGCGCATAATGGAAGTGAGCAGCGGTTCGCCGCTGCGAGCCTGGGGTGATCCGGCGCAAGCCGAACCGCACCCGACGGCCGGATATCCGTTCGGTCGAGCGCAGGAGTGGATGATGTCGGTTGGAAGGGTGAGCACCGAATGAGTGGCGACGCCAGCACGTCAGGTCGTCCCCGTTTCCGTCCCACCGAGCATCTGGCCAGCGAGGCGGTCGCGGCCTATGTGGACGGCGAACTGCGGATGAACGCCTATCTGCGTGCCGCCCAACATCTTTCCGTCTGCCCCGAATGTGCGGCGGAGGTCGACGCACAGCAGCAGGCCCGGATCGCCCTGCGCCGGGCCGGTCAGGTGTCGATTCCGACCGATCTGCACGACAGCCTCACCCGCATTCCGCTCGCCGAACTGCCCGGCGGCGCAACCAGCGCGGCCGCCCGGCCGCCCGCCGGAAACCCCCGCAACGAGGCGGTTTTCGGATTTCTGACCGATTCGTTCACCGCGACCCGGTGGACAACCTGGTGGCGCAAGTAGAGTTTGCCGAGTGACCACCGAATCGACGAATTCCGGGCCGTCGGAATCGCGGCCCTCCGCAGGCGATACCAACGATTCGGCGCCCCGGGGGAAGTTGAGTTCACCCACCCCGCCGGCTGCCACCCCCCTGAGGCCGTCGGATGCGCCCGTACTCGGACCGCGCCCGGTCTACCGGCCCCACGTGGACGGTCACACGGCGCATGCGTTCCGCCGCCCCTCGGGCCAAGCCGGTTCGTTCGGTGAGCAGCCCAAGTCGACCGGTTCGGGCGTGCCACAGGTCGGCCCGGAACTGCACAACAGCCCGCCCGACGCGGTGCTCGAGGAGGCTTTCGGTCGCCCCGAAGGCTCCACCGAACTCCTGCAGCGTGATCCCGATGCCGCCGACACCGGCGAACCGGTGGCCGGTCCGGCCGACCCGTGGCGCGATCCCGAGGCCGCCGCACGTCTCGGCACACCCGCCGTCGCCACCCCGCGACCCGCACCGTTGCCGCAGGCGCGGAAGCTCTCGGCCAGGGAAGTGCTCTTCGGCTCCCGAGTGGCGCCCAAGGCGCTGGCCCTGCTCGCGGCCGTCGCCCTGGCCATCGGCGTGCTCGGCGGCCTGGTCGGCCGGTTGACCGCGGAGGCGACGTCCCCCTTGACCTCGCGCAAGGTCAGCCTGGAGCAGTCCGGCGAGATCGAGCGCCCGCACGGCCTGATCGCCAAGGTGGCCAATGCGGTGCTGCCCTCGGTCGTCTCGATCCGGGTCACAGTCGGTGACAACGGCGCCACCGGTTCCGGTGTGGTCATCGATGGTGCGGGCTACATCGCGACCAACAACCACGTGATTTCGATGGCGGCACAGGACAAGTCGAACCGGGCCGCGATTCAGGTGACCTTCTCCGACGGCAGCCGGGTGCCCGCGAATATCGTCGGACGCGATCCGAAGACCGATCTGGCGGTACTCAAGGTCGATGTGAAGAATCTCACGGTCGCCAATCTGGGCAAGTCCAAGGACGTCCAGGTGGGTGACGACGTGCTTGCGATCGGTTCGCCGCTCGGCCTGAGCAAGACCGTCACCTCCGGCATCGTCAGCGCCCTGCACCGTCCCGTCGCGCTCTCCGGTGAGGGCAGCGACACCAAGGCCGTCATCGACGCGGTGCAGACCGACGCCTCGATCAACCCGGGTAACTCCGGTGGCGCACTGGTCGACATGGACGGCCGGGTCATCGGCATCAATTCCGCGATCCGCAGTGAGACCGGCGGTTCGGTCGGCCTCGGCTTCGCGATTCCGGTGGATATGGTGACCAGTATCGCGCAGGCCCTGATCCACGACGGCCAGGTGCACCACCCGAAGATCGGCCTCAGTGCCCGCAGCAAGCAGGTCGCAAACGATGTGATGAGCGGCGCGGCGGTCGCCGATGTGGAACCCGGTGGACCGGCGGCCAAGGCCGGAATCGTGGAGAACGACGTCATCGTGAAGATCGGCGATCGCGAGGTGACCGGCCCGGACGAGCTGGTGGTCGCCGTGCAGCAGCGCAAGATCGGCGAAACGGTGAACGTGCAGTTGATCCGCGATGGCAGGCAGGTGGACGTGCCGGTGACGCTGGAATCGGACTGAGCCACCGATGGAATCCGAGGCGGCTCGGCTACGTCGGCCCAGGTAGCCTGGACTCGTGTTCAGCAACATCAGCTGGGGCGAGATGGTCATCCTCCTCGTCGCCGCCCTCGTGATCCTCGGCCCGGAGCGACTGCCCGGGGCGATTCGCTGGACCACGCAGAGCCTGCGCAAGGTTCGCGACTACGCCAGCGGCGCGACCCAGCAGCTGCAGCAGGAGCTCGGACCGGAATTCGAGGACCTGCGTAAGCCGCTGGCCGATCTGAACGAGCTGCGCCAGATGTCGCCGCGCCAGATGGTCACCAAACATCTTCTGAATGGCGACGATTCGGTGCTCCGCGAATTCGAGAAGGCGATCCCGGATAAGCAGGACCTGCTCGGCACCGGTGGCGGCATGCCGGATTACCCGATGCCCAAGCTCGAAAAGCCCTTGGAGCACAACGAACGTCCGCCGATCGACACCGACGCGACGTAGCTGTGTTGATTTGCCGCGCCTTCGGCGCGACCGTTCGCGGCCCCCTGGTGTCTCGCGTCCGAGCCGTCGAGACTCGCGACTTCGTCGCATCGCTTCGACGACTCGGACGCGAGACGGGCCGCGAACGGTCGCTCGTAGGACTCGCTCTGAGGTGGGTGCTGATGGCCGGAGCGTTCGGCACCTGATGCACTCGCAGCGGATGGTTGAATCCCGTGCTTGCGGCGCATATGGTTTGGCCACTCGGGCGCGAGATGGGGGGCGAACGGCGCTCGTAAGACGCGCTCCGCGTGGTTGCCAAGGGCTGCAACGGGTCTGTCGCGTCAAGACGACTAGACGCTTGATCGTGTCGAGATGTCTAGACTTCGCACATGTCGGCCGATGACGTGGCGCGCGTTTTCGCGATCGAAGATAAAGTCGAGCGACTCAAGGCGGCCACCGATGGGGTGGCGGCGGCCCAGCAGACTATCAACGAACTAACCCGTATCCGCAGGGCGGTGATCAGGGAACTTCATGCCGAAGGCTGGACCTTCGCCAGAATCGGTGCGGCGGCGGGACTTTCCCGCGCGCGGATCCATCAGGTGAGTACCCAGGGTCCCGCACCGGAAGGTCTGTTTTTCGGGCACGGATCGCTCACGGTAATCGCTCCGGAGGTGCGCGGCGGCCGAGTGCTCGGCGCACCGGATCCGAGTGCGGCACAACGACTGCTGGAGCTACTTTGCGAACTCGGCTTCACCGCAACGGTCGAACACTTCCTGCCTGGCCGACCCGTCGACCTGAATCGCAACGGACTGATCGTGCTCGGCGGGCCCGAACTATCGCCGAGCATTCGTCAGCTCATCGCGGCCGATCCACGACTGCGGCGCGCGGTGGCACGCGCCGGGGATGCCCGGCGCGGCATCGAAGATCGGGCGGCCCGGCGGATATACCGGCCAGGCGGTCCGGAACCGCACGATATCGCCTATGTCGCGCGTCTGCCGCGTCCCGACGGACGCGGCACCACCCTGATCATCGACGGCCTGCACCCACCCGGCTCGCTCGGCGCAATCCGTTTGCTCGCAACAAGATTGGCCACCCTGCACGAACGTGCTGCCACACATCTGTTTTCGGTGCTGGTCGCCGTCCGCTACGACCGTTCCACAGGGGAACCGGTCGATGCCGATCTGCTCACACCGGTGTATCGGCACGACGCCGAGCCCAGATCGATCTCCGGCTTTCGACGCTGAGTTGTTCGACTGCTCGACAAGATCTCGACGCGAACATGCGGCGGAGGTATTCGCAACCTACTTCCACACCGGCGGTATCCCGGCGGGTTTCCAGCTTCGTGAGGTTCTGGATTGGTGTGAAACGTCGTGATCGTGAGTGTCGTACTTGTTGTCGTGGTGATCGTCGCGGTGGGCACGATGCTGGTGCGGCCGCGGCCCAACCCATACTCATCCGACCGTTGCCGATCTGCGGGCGCGGGCGGCCGAGGAGAACGAGCGGTTGTATCCGGACAGTGTCGAGCACGCCGCACCACAGGAACTCGGGCGCAGCGCATAGGAATGGTCGGCGCCCTCACCCTCCTGGCCGAGCGCGGTGGTGCGTGCGCCTGAACCGACGGCCCGATCCATCTCGACTCAGCGATCTACGCCCTGCCGCTGACCAGTGCCGCAAGATCCAACGTGATCGACGCACCGGCCAGGCCGAGTACCGCCCGCCCGGACTTCTCGCCAACCAGTTCGTAGTCCCCGTCGATCAATCGATATGCCGTCAGGCTGACCGGGTCATCGAGGTCGACCAACCAGTAGTGCTCGATACCGACCTCGGCATATTCGAACAGTTTGGTGACTCTATCGGTCCGCTTGGAGCCGACCGACACTACCTCGACCGCCAACAGGACATCCTCGGGATTCCAGCGCGGAAGATTCTCGTCGATCCCAGCGGCAGACACCGCGATAACGTCCGGCACTCGAACCGTGCTGGGTGGGCCCGACTCGATCACCACCTCGGCCTCCGTCAACACGCCATAGCCGATTGGTAGTTGCGGCTCCAACTGTGCGGCCAGCCGCCAGATCGCACGCTGATGCTTCGACATCGGCCTCGGTGACACGACGAGTACCCCCTCGACAAGCTCGTAGCTACGGCTGTTGTCCTCGGGCAGCGCGATCCAGTCGTCCAGCGTCAGCAGATGATCGGGAAAATGCACAGTCGTCACCATTACCTCCTCCCACCCCGTAGAGACCGGCCTCCAGTCTCCCATAGGTCAGTGCCCGAATGCTGGAGCGTACACGGGCGTGGAGCAGCCCGATCCCACTCCGATAGTCGGTACTACTTTGCCCCCTTCTTCTTCGCCGACTCGTCAGCCGGTGCGGGATTTCGAGGATGCGGTGTCTGGTCGCATCGCGGACGACGCGGGTGAATTGATGCTTGTCGATTCAGTGGCCCATTCGGTCAGTGCGGCTGCGAACCGGGCCACAACGGCGACGGACAGCGTCTTTGCCGGACCGGCCGGAAGGTGTCCCGACGCACCCGGAACCCGTTGCGGCAGAGGCTCTCCGCCGGGCCCACCGATGAAGGTTCGGAGTTTCGGCGGATAAGCCACCGGTCGAGTCGATCCAGAGATCCGCTGGACACTATCGCGCCCGATCCGTCGATAAGGTTCCAGCCGAATGGCGGACTCGGCTCGCGCTCGACGTGAAAGCCCGGGCCAGCGGCATTCTCGATAGCGCGCAACCACTCTCGAATCGAGGGCAGTTCACTGGCGTGCCGCTGGTCGTCTGGTGGCGTACCGGGAGTCACCGCAGGTACCTGGCCGTGACCGATGGCCGATACCTGGGAATCAGCTCCATCCATAATTCGTGGCGTACCGCGTCCCACAGGTGTGCCAGCTTCGGCCATTGGTCCCGGGCTTGGCCAGATCCGGATACGAGCCCGGGCCCAACGTGACGATCGGCAGAGCACCAGATGTGTTGTGTACGTTCATGATTTCGACCTGTCTTAGGTGATTCAGTCGCCAGGTGGCCTGTACGCCGTCGATCTCGGTCCGATGGATCTCGTGCTGCTTCAAACGGCGGACTATGCCCGAACCTTGGAGCAACTCGGCCGACCGGACCACTCTCTAGACGAGAACAACACGCGAGTAGATCTCCGAGCTTCAGTAGTGGCAAGGAAGCGTGCGTGGAAGTCGCTTGGCTTGCAGCTGAACATGTCGGCGGCCGTGACTCCAAGAATCCGACTGGCCCGCTCTCACCTGCACGCCCCGGTGAATGGGACGCCTTCATGGCGGGAGTACAAGAGGGTGAATTCAACCGGCCCGGCGCCTAGCCTCGATCGACAGCGATCGGCCCTGTTGCGGGACAGGGCCGATCGCAATGTCTCTCGGCATACCGGCGCAGGAGACTTATACCGTGGTGCGCAATTCCTCGAGATCGGCTCGGTCCAGGTGCGCGGGTCATGCCGAGTTCTTGCATTCTGCGGGACAGTCAGGGTGCGTCGGTGCAGTCTCCGCACTCAGGTTAGTGGTGGATCACCTCACCGAGTCGCGGCAGGACGAGTCGTTTCCACCTGCGCTCGGTAGCGTTGCGCACCATTTTCTGTCGATGATCTTCGATGTCGAAACCTGTCTGTGTCAGCAGAAGTCGTGTGCCACGACCCTGCGGCTGCAGCGTCCAGTCGACAATCCAGCGGGCGGGATGCTCGGCCTGCGGATACATCCAGCTGTAGGTCAACTGCTCACACGGCCGGGCCGCCAGCACCTCGCAGATGATCTGGTTGATCGATGAGTCCGCGATGGTGAATCGGAAGTGGGTTCCGACCGAGGCGGCGAACCCGGTCGGTCGAAGCAGCCACCGCTCCAGTAGATCCGGCTCCGTCAACGCGCGCCATACAGCCTTGGGTGGCTGTCGGAAGAAGCTGCCGAGCTCAACCGCGGCGGGATTCAACTGTGGATCAGCAATCACCGGCTCACCACCTCAACGAGCGGCGAAACTGCCCAGGACTGCTCAATTCGCTTGGCCTTCCTTGTATTTCGCTTCCATTTCCGCAGCGAGTTGCGGCTGCTCGGCCTCCATCTTCTGGACATAGGCGACCGCATCGCCGACGGTTCGCAGGCTCGCCAGGTCCTCGTCGGGGATCTTCACCTCATACTTGTCCTCCAACTGCACGGCAATCTCCACCAGCGACAGCGAATCGATGTCCAGATCGTCGACGAACGACTTCTCGAGCACCACCTCTGCAGCGTCGATGCCGGTCACCGCGCTGGCTCACTCCACCAACCTCGCCGACGCACAGCACCCCAACCAGCCTCTACTCCCATGAATTCACCACGCTGATCCACGTCACCGATGCCATCCGTCATACCCGGACGCGCGCACCCTCGTGGCCGCTTACCGCGCTGTCCAGACGGGCCGCTCAAGGCTGATTCGGACTGCACGCTCATCGCGATTATCGGGTGCGAAGCCAGTCGAGTATGACGGCGTTCCGCCGATTGCGGGATCCTCGGACTTGATCGCCACGAACCTGCGGCGCGCCCGGTGCACACCGAATGCGGCGCTATGACCGACGAACCCCGGGCGCTCGGAGCACCCGGGGTTCGTCGTGGTCGATTCAGGCCGCGGCCCAGGCCGGGCGCAGCGTATTCATCGGCGGGCGGTCGGCGAGTGAAACTTCCGTGCTGTGCGCGGTGAAGGCATCGCCGATCAGCGGGAACTGGGTCAACGCGGCACCCGAATCCTCGACGCCGCTGCGGCCGAGCACGGTGCCGAGGATTTGGCGGCTCATCACGCCGAGATCGGCGAGCGGGCGGTTGCGGTGGGTGCGCACGCCGAGATTCACCTGACCGATCGCGGTCAGGCCGAGGCGGTCGTAGGTGTCGAGGAGCAGACCGATCTCCACGCCGTAGCCGGGGGCGAACGGCACCGAGGTCAGCAGTTCGCGGGTACCCGCGTATTCGCCGCCGAGCGGCTGCAGCACCTGCGACAGTTCCGGACGCAATGCGGCAAGCAGCGGACGGGCCACGAGTTCGGTGACGCGACCGCCGCCGTGTGCGTCCACGGCACCGGCCTGCCGCAGCGGCCTGCGGTAGTAGGCCTTCACCAGATGCATATCATCGACCAGCAGCAACGGGCCGAGCAGCTTCGGCACGAAGGCCGGATCCGGGTCGATGAGATCGGAGTCTACGAAGGCGATGACGTCGCCGCTGGTCACCGCCAGCGAACGCCACAGCACCTCGCCCTTGCCGGGCAGCGGATCGAGTTCGGGGACGGCCTGTTCCCGACTGATCACCTCGGCGCCCGCGGCGAGCGCGCGTTCGGCGGTGGCATCGGTCGATCCGGAATCGAGCACGATCAGCTCGTCGACCAGGGTGCCGAGCAGCGGTCGAATGCTGGCCACCACATCGGCGACGGTGCTCTCTTCGTTCAGTGCGGGCAGCACCACGGAAACGGTGCGTCCACGTTTGGCGGCGATCAGTTCCTCGACCGTCCAGTCCGGGGTGTCCCAGGTATTCGTCGTCGCCCAGAGCGGGCTGTCGTGATGATGGAAATTCATGCCAGACCTCGCAGGGTTCGTGCGGGGGGCCGGATGCCCTGTATCGCGGCGATCATGTCCACGACGCGCCGGGTTTCGGCAACCTCGTGCACTCGGAAGACTCGGGCGCCGGCGGCCGCCGACCATGCTGTTGCTGCCAATGTGCCCTCCAACCGTTCGGATAGACCGACACCTAAAGTCTCCCCGATAAAATCCTTGTTGCTCAGCGCCATCAAGACTGGCCATCCGGTATTTACAAAAACGTCCATTCCCCGCAACAACTCGAGCCCGTGGTAAGTGTTCTTGCCGAAATCATGGGTCGGATCGATCAGAATCGAATCCTTGCGAACCCCGGCCGCGGCCGCATCTTCTGCGGCGCTCTGCACGGTTTGCGTGACTTCTGCCACCACATCGGCATAGCGCACCCGATGCGGACGGGTACGCGGGACCGCCCCGCCGGTGTGGCTGCACACAATGCCGACCCCACGATCGGCGGCCACGTGCACCAATTCCGGATCGGCGCCCGCCCAGGTGTCATTGATCAGGTCCGCGCCTGCCGTGACAGCGGCCTCGGCCACCTCCGCGCGCCAAGTATCGATGCTGATCAGTAGCTCCGGGTACTTCTCCCGGATCGCCGCGACGAACGGGACCACCCGGCGAGCCTCTTCCGCCGCATCGACAACGGTGCCCGGACCGGCCTTCACCCCGCCGATATCGACCAGATCGGTGCCCTCGTCGACCGCGCGCGCGACCGCGTCCATCGCGGCCGCGTCGGTGAAGGTGGCGCCCTTGTCGTAGAAGGAGTCGGGGGTGCGGTTGACGATGGCCATGACCAGCGCCCGATCCGTCGCCACCGGCTTGCCGCACAAGGTAGGGAGCGGCGCTGCGGTGGGGCTGAACATGCCCCGACTGTACCTAGTCCGGTAACCCGGCCCCAGGGAACGGGTTGCGGACACTGCATTCTCGAGACGCGCAACAACGGATTTCCCCAGCACCTGGGCAACTGGTCGAGTGCGTCCAGCTAGCTTCTGCGGTATCGAGATCCGTCGAGCGCAGTCTTATGGCGGTGCCGCGGGGCGGGTCGTGCCGCGTTTCGACTGCGCTCGGCGAGCGAGCCGGAGCGGATACGCGCAACCTATCTGGACGGGGTGCTAATTCTCGGGGGCGCGAGCCGCGGCGACGTCGGCGGCGTATTCGTCGTACGCCGGGACGTAGCCGTTGGTCCGACCGGCGAGCACGTACAGCTCGCTGTCGGCGTCGGTTGCGTAGCCCTGCTTGCGGAGTTCGACCTTGCGGCTCTTGAAGGTGGAGGTCTGCTCGAGTTCGGCGACGACCCGGATGAACAGCGGGACCGCATAGCCGGGCAACCGGGAGTAGGCCAGTTCGGCGAGCGCGCGACCGTCGAAATCGGCATCCGGGTGCAGCGTCACCGCCGCCATACCCGCCTTGCCGTCGGTGCCCGGGACATCCACGCCGAAGACGACCGCCTGCGAGATCACGTCGGATTCGGTGAGCACACCCTCGACCTCGGTGGTGGCGACATTCTCACCCTTCCAGCGGAAGGTATCGCCGAGCCGGTCCACGAAGGCGATGTGGTGCCAGCCCTGATCGCGGACCAGGTCGCCGGTGTCGAACCAGACGTCGCCGTTCTCGAAGCCGTCGCGGACCAGCTTCGCCTCCGAGGCGGCCTTGTCGGTATAGCCGTCGGCGGGCGAACTATCGGTGACCTTGGCCAGCAGCAGGCCGACCCCGCCGCCCGCCACCCGGCGCAGCCGACCGTCCTTGTCGCGCTTGGCCTTCCCGGTCGCATCGTCGTATTCGACGATGGCATAGGGCAGTGGCCCGAAGCCCGCGGTGCGATCCACCCCGAAGGCATTGACGAAGGCGATATTCACCTCGCTGGCGCCGTAGAACTCGACAATCCGGCCGATTCCGAAACGGTTCTTGAACTCGTCCCACAGCTCCGGCCGCAGACCGTTGCCGACGGCGAGCCGCACCCGGTGCTGCCGATCGGTCGGCTTGACCGGCTGATTGACCAGGTAGCGGCAGAGTTCACCGATGTAGATGAATGCGGTCGCCTGCTCTCGGATGATCTCGTCCCAGAACCGGGAGGCGGAGAACTGCCTGCCGAGTGCGAAGGCGCCGCCCGCGGCGAGCACCGACGACAGCGCGACGGTCAGCGCGTTGTTGTGATAAAGCGGCAAGCAGCAGTACAGAGTGTCGTTGCCGCGCAGGCGAATTCCGAGGCCGCCGAGACCGGACATGCTCTTGGTCCAGCGCAGATGTGTCATCACGCTGGCCTTGGGCAGGCCCGTGGTGCCGGAGGTGAAGATCAGGAAAGCGCGTTCCTTCGCGGTGACCTGCGCGCAACTCGGTGGATCGGCCACATCCGCACCCTCGGCCGCCTTGTGCAGATCCTGCGAAAAGAGCACGTTGGCAAGGGGTTCGGCGAGCGAGTCCAGTGCCGCCCGGCATTCCTCGCCGACCACGTTGAGCACGCTGTCGAGCAGTCCGAAGCTGTGGGCGAGCACCTGGTCGCGCTGGTGGTGATTCAGCAGGCCTACCGTCGCACCGAGTTTCACGATGGCCAGCACTACGAACAGGGTTTCCGGACGGTTGGTCATCAGCACACCGACCACGTCACCGCGCTGCACGCCACGGTCGGCCAGCACCCGCGCGTACCGGTTCACCTGCGCGTTGGCCGCGCCGTAGCTGAAGGTCTCGCCCTCATATTTCAGGAACGGCCGGTCCGGATGCCGGTGCGCGCCGCGCTGGAAGTACAGCCCGACCGAGGATTTGTCATCCGGCCGCACCATCATGCCGCGCGCACCGCGCAGCATCGACGGTGCGTCGAATGCCATGAGCGGCAACCGCTTCGCGATATCGAATAGGCTGACCTGCTTGCGGGCGGGAGTGCTCAATGCGTCAGTTTTCCTCGTCGAGAGTGATTCCCGGCTCCTGCGTCACCTCGGATGCCGGCACCGGTTTCAGCGCGGCGAAGGCCGCGGGCAGATCGTCGACCACGGTGATCCTGGCTATGGCCGGCTGGGACACGAACTTCCGATCGTAGAGTTGGTCCAGCCAGTCGAACAGACCCCGATAGAAGCCATCGGGATCGAGCACAACCACCGGCTTATCGTGTTGGCCCAGATAACCGCCGGTCCAGGTTTCGAAGAATTCCTCCAGCGTGCCGATGCCGCCGGGCAGGGTGAGAAAGGCGTCGGCGCGGTCCTCCATGACCTGTTTGCGCTGGCGCATGGTGTCGGTGACGATCAGCTCGTCGGCATCGACATCGGCTACTTCCTGGTGCACCAGATGTTTCGGGATCACCCCGACGGTGTGCGCACCGCCCGCGCGAGCGCCGGTCGCGACCGCGCCCATCATCGAGACATGACCGCCGCCGGAAACCAATTGCCAACCGCGCCTTGCGATCTCGGTGCCGACCCGGGCGGCCAGCGCGAGCATTGCCGGATCGGCGGTGCTGGCCGAACAGTAGACGCAGACCGCATATCCGGCTCCACTCACCACTGATCCTCCGTCCCGAGCGCATCGGTGTCGGTGGCCCCGTCCGCGGTGGCCAGGATGATCCGCACGACCTCCTCGACGCTATCGGTCACATGCAGCAGGCCGAGGTCGCCGGGTGAGATCTTGTCGGAGCCGCCGAGCGAATCGCGCAGCCAGTCGACGAGCCCGGCCCAGTACTTGCTGCCGAACAGGATGATCGGGAAGCGGGTGATTTTATGGGTCTGCACCAGGGTGAGCGCCTCGAACAGCTCGTCCAGGGTGCCGAATCCGCCCGGCAGGCAGATGAATGCCTGCGAGTACTTCACGAACATGGTCTTGCGCGCGAAGAAGTAGCGGAAGTTGATACCGAGGTCGACCCATTCGTTGAGGCTCTGCTCGAACGGCAACTCGATGCCGAGTCCGATCGAGTATCCCCCCGCCTCCGACGCGCCCCGGTTCGCGGCCTCCATCACGCCGGGACCGCCGCCGGTGATCACCGCGAATCCGGCCTGTGCCAGCGCGCCGCCGATGGCCATGGCGGCGTGGTACTCCGGATGCCCGGCCGGCGTGCGCGCCGAACCGAAGACGGTGACCGCGCGCGGCAGTTCGGCGAGCGCACCGAAGCCCTCGACGAATTCGGCCTGGATGCGCAGCACCCGCCACGGATCGGTATGCACCCAATCGCTTGGTCCGTGCTGGTCCAATAGGTTCTGGTCGGCGGTGCCGCCCGGTTTGCGATCGCGGCGGAACATGATCGGTCCGCGGAATTTGGGTGTCGACTTCGGCGTGCTTGCGATCTCGTTGTCGGCGGCTTCGGTGGACATGGCGCCCACGCTACCGGGACACGCCGGTGAGGTAGCCGCGCAGCACCTCGGCGACCGAGCTGATCTGGGCGACCGGGACGTGTTCGTCGCGCTTATGGGCGAGATTGGGGTCGCCGGGACCGAAGTTCACCGCCGGGATGCCGCGGGCGGCGAAGCGCGCGACATCGGTCCAGCCGTATTTGGCGCGCACGCTGTCGGCGCCGACCACGGTGATCAGATCCTTGGCGGCGGGTGCGGACAGGCCGGGCAGTGCGCCCGCCGCAGCGTCGGTGAGCTCGAAATCGAGCTCCAGTCCGTCGAATACCTCGCGCACATGCTCGGTGGCCTGGTTGACGGTGCGGTCCGGGGCGAAGCGGAAGTTCACATCGACCTCGGCCTCGTCCGGAATGACATTGCCCGCAATGCCACCGCCGATGCGGACCGCGGACAGGCCCTCGCGATAGACGCAGCCGTCGATATCGACCTCACGGGCCTTGTAGTCGGCGAGGCGCTGCAGCACGGGGGCCATGCGGTGAATCGCATTGTCGCCCTTCCACGACCGCGCCGAGTGGGCCCGCACGCCCTTGGTCGTCAGCCGGACGCGCAGGGTGCCCTGGCAGCCCGCCTCGATGACACCGCCGGACGGTTCGCCGAGGATGGCCAGATCGCCGACGAGCCACTCCGGCAGGTCGCGCTCGATGTGGTTGAGGCCGTTGTACTTCGCGGAGATCTCCTCGCAGTCGTAGAAGATCAGCGTCAGATCGTGCACCGGCTCGGCGACGGTCGCGGCCAGATGCAGGAAGACCGCGTCACCGGATTTCATATCGACGGTGCCGCAGCCGTAGAGCTGACGCTCCCCCGCCTCGTCAACGAAGGTGCTCGGCACGTTGTCGGCGATGGGCACGGTATCCAAATGACCGGCCAGGATGACCCGCGTCGGCCGCCCCATATCGGTGCGCGCGAGCACCACGTTCCCGTGCCGCAGCACCTCGAATCCCGTTGTCTGCTCACGCAGCGCCCGCTCGACCAGGTCGGCGATGACCGCCTCGTCGCGCGAGACGCTGGGGATGTCGACGAGAGCCGCGGTCAGGGTGATGGGGTCGGCGCGCAAGTCGAGGGTCACGGCTGCCAGCCTACGACCGCGATGTTCCACTGCGGTCGGGTCCGTCGCCATTGCCGCGATGCGGTGGCCGATATGTACCGACCCGTGGTTCGTCGACGGACTCACGGCGCGTAGTCATGCGGCGCTGACCATCGGCCGAGCGCTGGCCTCGCCGAGCCGAGTGCTGATGGCAGGGTCATTCCGACTCGGAGCGATTGCCAGGCGAGTCCGCGGTACCGCGCTTCGGGCCGCCGCGGTCGACGTGGCTCACCACGAGTGCGGATGGGTGGGTAACCTCTGATGGCGTGAGCATTCAGGGAGCAGCAGCAGTCGGTATCGCCAATGTGACCGCGGACGGGACCGTATTGGATACCTGGTACCCGAATCCGGAATTGGGCGCGTTCGGTGACACCGGCACGAAGCGCCTGGACGAGGCGCCCACGGAATACGCGGCGCTGCTCGGATTCGACGAGGCGCGCGGGGTCGATGTGATCGCGGTGCAGACTACGATCGCCGATCTGTCGGCCGCTCCCGTCGACGCACACGACGTGTATCTGCGGCTGCACCTGCTCTCGCATCGGCTGGTCAAGCCGCACGAGGTGAGCCTGGACGGGCAGTTCGGACTGCTCAGCAATGTGGTGTGGACCAACCACGGTCCGGCCGCGGTGGATGGCTTCGAGGCGACGCGCGCCAAGCTGCGTGCGCGTGGCCCGGTCACCGTGTACAGCATCGACAAGTTCCCACGGATGGTCGACTACGTCGTGCCGTCGGGTGTGCGCATCGGTGACGCCGACCGCGTCCGTCTCGGCGCGCACCTGGCGTCCGGCACCACTGTCATGCACGAGGGCTTCGTGAATTTCAACGCGGGCACGCTCGGCGCCTCGATGGTCGAGGGCCGCATCTCCGCGGGCGTCATGGTCGGCGACGGCTCCGATATCGGCGGCGGCGCCTCCACCATGGGCACCCTGTCCGGCGGCGGCACCACCATCATCTCCATCGGCGAGCGCTCGCTGCTCGGCGCCAACTCCGGCCTCGGCATCCCCTTCGGCGACGACTGCGTCCTGGAGGCCGGTCTCTACCTCACCGCGGGCACCAAGGTCACCACCCCCGACGGCACCGTGGTCAAAGCCGCCGAGTTCAGCGGACAGAACAACCTGCTCTTCCGCCGCAACTCCACCACCGGCGCCGTCGAGGTCGTCCAGCGCAAGGGCACCGGCATCGAACTCAACGCCGATCTGCACGCCAACGATTGAACGGTCCGCCTCCTTTCGGGCGGCGATCATGCAGTGCGTCATCGGCGCCGGGTTGGGTGACGCCGATCGTTCTGCGATAGGCCCTACCCGTAGGTGACACCTGCCTCCAGACCGAAGGCGATTACCCGGGTGGGGTGGATTCGGATCATTTCTCGGGAGACGCCGGAGATGTAGGGCTCCACATCGGTCAATTGTTCTGCGGTGCCACGGATTTCGAGGCAACGGACGCGCCAGGGTTGGACGGAGGCGACGTCGTCGACGACGAAGGCGATGCGATTGTTGTCGGCGATATTGCGGAATTTCCACGATTTGCCCATATTCCAGCCCGCGATATCAATGGTGCCGAGTTCGGCGTTGTAGCGGAAGCCGACCGGGCTGTTCTGGGGTGAGCCGTCGGGGCGCACGGTCGCGAGCCGGCCCAGGCGCTGGGTGGCCAGGTAGTCGATCTGTTCGGGGGTCAGTGCTGCGCTCATACCGGCGACCGTAGAACCTGAACCGAAGTAGAGGTCAAGCCGGTGGTGTTCCGGTTCCCGTTCACGGCAACACGACCCGCACTCGTGCCCGATGACCCGGGAACGGCGATAGCCTTGGGGTATGGACGCTGTCACGGTAGTCCCTGTCCCCAGCAACGAGCCGGTGCATTCCTACGCGCCGGGCAGCCCCGAGCGGGAACTGCTGATCACCAAGCTCAATGAGATCGCCGTCGAATCCATCGACATTCCGCTGGTCATCGGCGGCAAACATCGGCCGGGCATCGGGGCTCGACACGATATTGTCGCCCCGCACCGGCATCGGCAGGTGCTCGGCACCTACACCGACACCACCCATTCGGAAGCCCATGGCGCCATCGAGGCCGCGATTGCGGCGGCGCCCGGCTGGCGCAGCACGACCTTCGACGAGCGGGCCGCCGTCTTCCTGCGCGCGGCGGATCTGCTGGCTGGGCCGTGGCGGGAGACGGTAGCCGCCGCGACCATGCTCGGTCAATCCAAGACGGTCCAGCAGGCCGAAATCGATGCGCCATGCGAATTGGTCGACTTCTGGCGGTTCAATGTGGCCTTCGCGCGCCAGATTCTGCAGCAGCAGCCGCAGTCGAGCGCGGGAGTGTGGAACCAGATGGACTACCGCCCGCTGGAGGGTTTCGTATACGCGATCACGCCTTTCAACTTCACTGCGATCGCGGGCAATCTGCCGACCGCGCCCGCGTTGATGGGCAATACCGTGGTGTGGAAGCCCGCACCGACACAGACGCTCGCGGCCTTCTACACGATGCGACTATTGGAGGCAGCCGGGTTGCCACCGGGCGTCATCAATATGGTGACCGGCGACGGTGTCGAACTGTCGGAGGTCGCGCTCGTCGATCCACGGCTGTCCGGCATCCATTTTACCGGCTCCACCAAGACATTTCAGCTCCTGTGGTCCGAGGTCGGGGCGAATATCGGCCGATACCATTCGTATCCACGGTTGGTGGGCGAGACCGGCGGTAAGGACTTCATCGTCGCGCACCCGTCCGCCGATCCGGATGCCTTGCGTACCGCGCTGATTCGCGGTGCCTACGAATATCAGGGCCAGAAGTGCTCGGCGGCTTCGCGCGCCTACATCGCACGCTCGGTGTGGCGCACGATCGGTGACGACTTCCTGCAACTGACCCGCGAAATCAGCTACGGCGATGTCGCCGATCTGACGAATTTCGGTGGGGCACTGATCAATCGGCGCGCCTATGACAAGAATGTGGCCGCCATCGAGCGCGCCAGGTCGGCGGGTATCGCCATTCCGGCGGGCGGCGAATACGACGACAGCGAGGGCTGGTTCGTCCGGCCCACGGTGCTGGTGGTGGACGATCCGCACGACGACGCCTTCGCCACCGAATATTTCGGTCCCATCCTCGCGGTGCACGTCTACGACGATGCCGAACCCGGCTCCTACGCGGCGGTACTGGCCGAGGTGGAGTCGGCAGCACCGTACGCACTGACCGGCGCGGTCTTCGCGCAGGACCGTAAGGCCGTCGAACGGGCCTCGGCCGCATTGCGATTCGCCGCGGGCAACTTCTACATCAATGACAAACCGACCGGCGCGGTCGTCGGTCAGCAGCCCTTCGGCGGTGCGCGCGCCTCGGGCACCGACGACAAGGCGGGTTCGCCGCTGAACCTGCTGCGCTGGGTCGCGCCACGCACGATCAAGGAGACCTTCGTGCCGCCGGGTGATTACCGGTATCCGCACATGGGGTCGGCATGAATCCACTGCGGCCGGTCATTCTCGCGGCCTCCGCATCGCCGCGGATGAAGCGCATCGTCACCGGGACGCCGGTCACCGCGGAGATCGTCCGGCGCTTCGTGGCAGGTGCGGGCCGTGACGAGTTGATTCCGGTGGTGCGGGAGCTGCTCGCGAGCCGTCGGCTGATCAGTGTCGACTTCCTCGGGGAGAACACCACCGACCGGGCACAGGCCGATGCCACGCTGGCGGAATATCTTTCGCTGATCAACGATCTGGCGGCAATGAACGGCTTCCGAGATGCCACGGCGCGCACCGAGGTGTCGGTGAAACTCTCCGCGCTCGGGCAGGCGTTGCCCGCCGACGGCCCGGCCATTGCCACCGAGAATCTGCGCATTCTGTGCACCAAGGCGGCCCAGGTCGGAGTATGGGTCACCGTCGACGCGGAGGACCACACCTCCACCGAGGCCACGCTGACCACGGTTCGTGAAGTCCGCGCCGAATTCCCCTGGCTCGGTGCGGTATTGCAGGCCTATCTGCATCGCACCGAGGCGGACTGTCGCGAGCTGTCCGGATCACGAATCCGATTGTGTAAGGGCGCATATCGGGAACCGCATACCGTCGCCTATCAGCGCTCCGCCGAAGTGACAGATTCCTACCTGCGCTGTCTGGAAATCCTGATGGGCGGTGACGGGTACCCGATGGTGGCCACCCACGATCCGGTGCTCATCCGCGCCGCCGAACAACTGGCCGCCGAAACTGGCCGTGGCCCGGACCGATTCGAGTGCCAGATGCTCTATGGCATCCGCGATCCCGAGCAGTTGCGGCTGGCCGCCGCGGGCAATGCCGTGCGGGTGTATGTGCCGTACGGCAGCCAGTGGTACGGCTACCTGACCCGCCGCCTCGCCGAACGTCCGGCCAACCTCACGTTCTTTCTGCGCGCATTGGTCAGCAAGTCCTAGAGGGCGGGTGAGCTCAGACGAGAGGCTTGCCGAAGCGATGCCGCCTGCGCATATCCCACAGGCAGAGATTCATCGGAAAGAGCCTGGCGGGCTTGGGAAGTATGCGGTGCACGGCGCCGATCGCGCGCAGCAGTTTGTTCGCGAAGCGCTCCTGACGTTCGCTCCAATCCATGCGCATCTCGGCACGCAGGTGCGGCGGCAGCAGACTGGTAACCAAGAACCGCTGCAGCCGCGCGAATAGTATGCGCAACGGCCAGGCGACCATCTTCAGATCGATGAGATCGTTGAAGTACGCGCGGGTGCGGGCATCGACGGTCTTGGTCGCGAGAGTGGTATTCCAATACTCCTGGAAGGCTTTTCGGTCGCGGGGCCACATTTCCGGTCGCATCTGCAGGGTGGTGCCGAGCCGGGCGGCATACTGGTAGAGCACATCCGCGGTGTCCTCGTCCATCGGGCCGTGCAGCCGCTCCTCCAGATCGACCAGGCCCCAATACAAACAGGCGGCGACCCACAGTTGCAGCTTCGGGTCGAAGGCGTTGTATTCGACCGTGGCCCCCGGCTTGGAATGCACCGCGCGATGTGAGCCGTTGACGGCCTCGCGATAGTTCGCACGATCCTCTTCGGTGCCCATCAGTGCCACCGCGAGGTAGGTCAGCGTGGTGCGCGTCCGCTTCCAGGGATGCACATCGATCCGGCCGGATTCGACCGTGCTCTCCATGACGCCGTACGCGACCGGCCGCAGGCTGAGCTGCATGATGACATTCGCCGTTCCGCCGAGGAAGGCCGCGACGCCGCTCCAGAATTCGTCCATCGCGAAGTTCTCGACGGTGCCGTAGCGGCAGGTCGGTCCGGGATCGGGCGGCTCCACGGGTAGCGGCAAGGTCATCGTTGGCTTCGTCTTTCAGGGGTTGATCAGCGGCGATCGAAAGAGTGATGAGAAGAATGGGTACTAACCTTCTCATCACCTCGATAGCGTGTCAAACGGTCCCCTATACGAGCGGTTTACCCAGTCGCATACGGCGGCGAACGTCGAACATACAGGCGTTCAGCGGGAACATTCGAACCTGCTTCGGCAGCCGGGTGTGCACCGCCGAAATCAGCCGCAGCAGCCGATCGAAGCGGCGCTGATCGCGCTGGGACCAGGTCATTCGCATCTCATTGCGCAAATGCTGTGGCAGCAGGCCGGTTACGACGAACCGCTGCAGTCGGGCGAAGACGCATTGGACGGGACGCGGCATCATCCTCATATCGATGAGGTCGTCGAAGTAGTCGCGCAGGGCGGGTTCGATACTCCGCTTCGGCAGGTGCTCGTCCCAATACCGTTGGAATTCCGCACGATTGGCGGGCCACATCTCCGGTCGCATCTGCAGGGTCGTGCCGAGCCGAGCGCAGTAATGATAAAAGTCCTCGGCCACATCGGGATTCATCGGTCCGTGCATGCGGGTGTAGAGGTCATCGATGCCCCAGTAGAGGCAGGCGGCCACCCAGAGTTGCAGTGTGGGATCGAAGGCGTTGTATTTCACCGGACTCGCCGAGGTCGAGCGGACCGGTCGATGCGATGCATTGACCGCCTCCCGATACCGCGCGCGTTCCGCGTCGGAGCCCATCAGTGCGACCGCGAGGTAGCTCAGGGTGGTGCGCAGCCGTTTGATCGGGTGCAGTGTGACCTTGCCGCTGTCGACCGTGCTCTCCAGTACGCCGCGACCGACCGGACGCAGGCTCAGCTGCATGATCACATTGGCGGTGCCGCCCAGGAATGCCGCGACTCCGTCGACGTACTCCTCGACGGTTTCCGGGGTGATGGGCTCGACCGCGGCGGGGCCGACGCGGTCGGGAATCGGCAGGTAATCGGCACCGCGGAGGGGTTCGGTCATCGGTGACCTCGCCTTTCTGTGGCCATCCGCGATCAAACGGATGGATGAGAAGGTTCTATATAAACCTTCTCATTGCCTCGCAAAGGTGTCAATCACGCTTTCCGGGGCATTCGTGGGTGGCGCTGCCTGACGGCATGCGATGCTAGCGGTGTCATCGTGTCATCGGAGCGGAATAGGGGTGGAAGTTATGGCGACGCTGACCAGACTGCTGGCGCTGGTGCGCAGCACTGGCCCGGAGGACCGTAACCAGACGCGGGTGCTGGACGCCGCTCTGCTGGCGTTCCTGGACTTCGGTATCAAGCGGACCAGCATGGTGGAAGTCGCGCGGCGATGTGGGCTTTCGCTGGCCACCCTCTACCGGCGCTTCGCCAGCAAATCCGATCTGATCCAGGCCGTCGGGATGCGGCAGGCGCGGCAATTCGTCGAGGAGGTGGATGCGGCGCAGCAGCGGCAGGTCGATCGCGATGCCGGCGCCGAGGATCAGATCGTGGAGCTGTTCGTCGCCTTCCTGAACGGACTGCGCGGCAACAAGCTGCTCGACCGATTGTTGAAGACCGAGCCGGAAATCGTGCTGCCGTATCTCACCGTCAAGGGTGCGCCGGTGCTCGAGCTCGGCCGCGACTATGTGGCCGAATTCATCGCCCGGCTGCAGGGGGAGGGCAAGTTGCCCGAATACGATCCGGAGCCGGTCGCCGAGATGATCGCGCGGACGGCGCTGTCCTTGGCGCTGACCCCGCAAACGGTCCTTCCGCTCGACGACGACGCCGCGATCCGCAAGTTCGCGCGCGACCACGTCGTCGTTTCGTTCAAGCTGTAGCTAACCACCCGTCGGCTCCGCCGACTGCCATCCCCCTGAATCACACCAGCCGCAGGCCGAACCGCCTGCGGATGCGCATATCCCACAGGTAGGCGTTGATCGGAAACATCCTGACCTGCTTCGGCATTCGGGCGGTGATCGAGCCCGTGATGTGCATGATTCTGGCGAGTTTCCGATCGTCGTCCGCGGTCCAGGTCATGCCCATCTGGTCGCGCAGATGCTCGGGCAGCAGTCCGGTGACCACGAAGCGCTGGAACCGGGCGAACGGTATGCGGGCGGCGCGTGGGAGCATCTTCAGATCGATCAGATCGTTGAAGTAGTCGCGGATCGGGGGATCGATGGTGGTCTTCGCGAGATGCTCGGTCCAGTACTCGTCGAAGGCGGCACGGTCGGCGGGCCACATTTCCGGACGCATTTGCAACGTGGTGCCGAAGCGAGACCCGTAGCGGTAGAAGGCCTCGGCGTCGTGCATCGGTCTGTGCATGCGCTCGTAGAGATCGCAGGCGCCCCAATAGAGACAGGCCGCCACCCAGAGCTGCAGTGCGGGATCGAAGGCGTTGTACTTCACCGGACTCGCCGCGGTCGACTTGACCGAATGATGCGACAGGTTCACGGCCTCGCGATAGAGGTCGCGTTCGTCATCGGTGCCGAGCATGGCGACCGCGAGATAGGTGAGGGTCGTGCGCAACCGCTTGATCGGATGCAGCATCACCTTGCCGCTGTCGACGGTGCTCTCCAGCACGCCGTAGCCGACCGGCAGCGCGCTGAGCTGCATGATGACATTCGCCGTTCCGCCGAAGAACGCTGCGACACCGTCGAGGTATCGCTCGATATCGACGGCGTCCTCGGCGGGTGTGGACGTGGGTTTGCGAAACGGGCTGGTCATTATCGACCCCGTTCTCATCGTTGAGAAGGAATTACCTAAACGTTCTCACCGTCTCATGGGTGTGTCAACCGTCACGTTCTCGTCGAGGGGGAGCTCGATGGTGCGGTGTCGTGTCGAAGTAGCGTGAGCGAATGTCGTTCGGTCCGCCGCTGCTGCTTCGTTCGCTCAATCCGCTCGCTGTCGCCGGGGGAGCGGATATACCGGATGCCGTCACCATCGACGGGGTGACATTGTCGCGCAGTGATCTGCTCGGCGCGGCAACGTCGGTGGCCGAGCGCATCGCGCGAGCCGATCGGGTGGCGGTACTGGCGCGACCGACCGTGACCACGGTGCTCGCGGTGGTCGGCTGTCTCATCGCCGGGGTGACGGTGGTGCCGGTGCCACCGGATTCGGGGACCGCCGAATTGGCGCATATCCTCGCCGACTCCGGTGCACAGGCGTGGTTGGGCGAGGCGCCGGAGGGGACGGATCTGCCGGTGGTTCCGGTTCGCGTACACGCGCGCTCATGGCATACATATCCCGAACCCTATGCCGCCACAACGGCATTCGTGCTGTACACCTCGGGGACCACCGGTCTGCCCAAGGGAGTCGTGCTCAATCGCGGTGCCATTGCCGCAGGGCTCGATGCGCTCGCCGACGCGTGGGCCTGGACGCCGAACGATGTTCTGGTGCACGGTCTTCCGCTGTTCCATGTGCACGGGCTGATCCTCGGTGTGCTCGGGCCGCTGCGGGTGGGCAGCCCGCTGATCCACACCGGGAAGCCGACACCGCAGGCATACGCGAACGCGCCTGGCACGCTGTATTTCGGGGTGCCCACCGTGTGGTCACGAGTTGTCGAAGATCCCGATGCGGCAAGGAAATTGGCCGGAGCACGGCTGCTCGTCTCGGGTAGTGCGCCGCTACCGGTGCCGGTATTCGAGCGGCTGCGCGAACTCACGGGGCACGCGCCGATCGAGCGGTACGGGATGAGCGAAACGATGATCACGCTGTCCACTCGGTTCGATGGGGAGCGCCGTCCCGGATGGGTCGGCATGCCCGTCGCGGGGGTCGAAACCCGGCTGCGGGACGAGGCCGGTGCGGATGTTCCGCATGACGGTGAGAGCATCGGTGGCCTGCAGGTTCGCGGTCCGATGCTGTTCGACGGTTACCGCAACAGGGCCGAGGCGACAGCTGAATGCTGGACCGAGGACGGCTGGTTCAAGACCGGTGATGTCGCGGCCATCGATGCCGATGGCTTCCACCGCATTGTGGGCCGGGAATCGGTCGATCTCATCAAGTCCGGTGGTTATCGCATCGGCGCGGGCGAAGTCGAGACCGTACTGCTCGGACATCCGGATGTGGCCGAGGTTGCCGTGGTAGGCCTCCCCGACGCCGATCTGGGGCAGCGAATCGTCGCGTATGTCGTATTACGCGGTGCCACACCGGATTCCATTGAGAAGGCTCTCATCGAGCATGTGGCCGAACAGCTTTCGGTGCACAAACGCCCCCGCGAGGTACGCGTGGTGGATTCGCTGCCGCGCAATGCCATGGGGAAGGTGCAGAAGAAGCTGCTCGGCTGAGCGTTACCCCGTCGCCTCCCACAATCTCGGATACCGTGCCCTTCGTGCTGATTTCATCAATTGGGAACGACGCCGAACGATGCCACGGATCGCTCTTCAGCCCCGAACCGGTCCGATCTGCATTTCTGATGATTTCTTGGGCCTTGGCTGGCGTCGAAGGCGTCGAGGGCGCGTCGCCAGGAAGCTTCTTTCGCCACTTTTGATAGACTTTCTTTCCTACGGCGGCAAGCCGCTCACCCGCTGCGCCCGGATTGTTATGACGAACAACAAATACCCTCGCGGAACGGCTGGTCCTCGGGTCACAGTGGAATATGTTGTAACGAACAATATTTGCCGCTGGCCTGGTCGGGCGTATTCGACGAAAGGCTCTCCCTCATGCGTGTGAGGCTATTGGCGCTACCCGCGGTCCCACGGTGGATACGGGGGCAGGATGGTGCGCATCCAGTCGAGGGTGTGGCGCAGGCCATTGTCCAGCGGTGTGCTCGGTCGCCAGCCCAACACGGCGTGGGTGCGGTCCAGGTTCGGGCTGTGCGCGGTCGGCACGATGAGATCGGCGGGAGCGACCTCCACCCAGCCGCTACCGGCGAGAGCTGTAGCGGTGTGGGCGAATTCGGCGGTCGTCACCGCGGCCGGGCCGCCGATGTCGACCGGGCCGGTCGTAGTGCTGTCGAGCATCGCGACCAATGCGTCGACGGTGTCGGCGATGTAGACGAATGATCGCACATCACTGTCGATTACCTGCAGTGTCTGATCGCGTAATGCGGCGGAGCAGATTGTGGCCGCGATGCGGCCGTCGCCCGGCCACTGGTGTGGACCGTAAACCTCGAAGGGCCGCACGATGCCCACGTCCGCGCCGCCATAATGGCGGGCGATGACCTCGGCGATGCGCGCGCACAACGCGTGCACGTGACAATCGCCTGCCAGACCGGTGTTTCGCGGGTCGCCGTTGCTGTCGGGTCCGGATGCAACGACGATGCGCGCGCCGCGACTCGCGGCCAGGTCGAGAGCGGCCAGGGTGCCGGTCGAGGCCGCTCGGAGGGTATCGATCGGTCGCCGGACAGTGGCTTTCGGACTGCCGGGGCAAGCGAGATGCGCGACATGGGTGATAGTGGCGAGATCGGCGAACGCGCCGGGTGTGGTCACATCCGCAATGCGGAGGGCGAAATGCGGATGCGCCGTGAGGTTTTCGACGCGCGCCCGACGGCCAGTGCTGAGGTTATCGATCGCGGTGACCCGGTCTCCGCGCTCGAGCAGTGCGCGGCACAGGTACGAGCCGAGGAATCCAACCCCGCCGGTGACGACGATGTGGTTACCGGTATGCGAGGATTCTTCCTTCGTGGATGGGCGATCGTTCACGAGGGCATCTCCCACCAACGGTATCGACGTGCCGAATCAGGTGTGGCGTGCCCTGCCGCGACCAGTGTCGCGAACGCGGCCCGCTTTCTGGCGCAGTCGTGTTCACGGTGCATTTGCATCGCGCGATGGGCGTCGGCGAGCGTCAACGGCGGGGACGGCAAGTCGCATGTCCACGCCTTCGGCCACTCGACGGGACGCAAAGGGCACTGCGCGCGGGCGCGCCGATGTGCGGCGGGGCGGTATGGCCGGTCGACTGGCCATACGCATCCGACGGCAACCACCGCGACGATACCCCCGCCGAGTACCGCCGCCACGCTGGACACCACATGCCACGGACTCACCGTCGCTCCCCCTCGCGGCCATCGCCCAGATGGACGCGCATATCTTCTGCAAGGCCATTCAGCACCTGATGCAATAATGTGAATTCCGCTGTGCCGCAGGCAGAAAGTGATCCATTAGCGAGCGATGACGGTGCGGCGGTGGGGAATTCGATGCCGCGCCGGTGCGCGCGCTCGCGCGGACTCGATGTCTGCGGCGCGATCCGGCCGTAGGCGACGAGGGTGTAGTACGCGACCCACTTCCAGGCGCACACCTGGATCCGGCACGCCCGATGTCGCCGCATCTGCTCGTGCGCCAACTCGATTTCGGCGCTGCCGCAAATGGCCGGTGGCGTGACGATCGTATCCTCGCTCAACTCGCCGCCCCCGTCTCGATATCGGACACGGGCCGCGCGATGCGTGTCCAAGTGCTCTGCGGGCAAACAGTTTCCAGGTCGTACCCGTGATCGCAGACCAGTGCGGGTTGATCGTTCACGTGGGCCAGCTCGAAAACCACTATGACCGCGACATCGAGCCCGGCCGCCATAGCGAGGAGGTACCCGATCGGGTCGGGCTCATCCCCCGGCGGCCGGACCGTATACACATATTGATACCCCAATGTGCTTGCATGCCTGCGTATTTCGCTGGCATGCCGAGGCGCGTGCAGTCCGGAGACATCCGCGCGAACGAACCCGATCGCCTTGGGCTTACCGGTGCCCGGCGACGGCGCGGTGGCTTGCGTGTGGGTCATGTGGGTCCCTCCCCGGAACCTGGTCGGTATGCGAGATCGGTCAGGCGTCCGGGATGAGTGGGCAGCAACGGATCAACACCGGTGATGAGGTTGGCCCGCGATGGTGCCGCCAAGCCGTGCCGATGTTGTTGCAGTTCAGCAAGATTGGTGTGTTTCGAGGGTTGCTGTGTCGCCCGAATGCCTGACACAGCACACCACAGGCGCTACTCTGATTCGAGCAGAATCGATTATTCGAAACTGGCTGATGCGAAGCCCCAGAATGAGATTCGCTCCTGGGTCACGATTGATTCGATTTCACACCACCGATCCACTCACTTTTCCGCAGCGGAGGCATAGGCCATGACCAGCGACGACGTATCCGAACCCTCGACCTTGCCCAGGCGACAGCTGGGCCGATTCCTGCGCGAGCGCCGAGAAGGGACCGGCTTGACCATCGCAAAAGCAGCCGCCCTGGTGGAGCTGAGCCAGGCAGCTTTGCAGCGCATCGAGGCGGCCAAGACGAAGAAGGTCCGCGCGGTAGATGTGCAGGCGCTGTGTGATCTGTATGAGGTCTCACGTGCGGACACCACACGGGCCGTCGAGCTTGCCAAGCAAGCCCGGGTCACCTCGTGGTATACGGCATTCGCCGGTCTCCACAGCGACGAGGCGTTCAACATGATCGTCGAGTTGACCCCCGCTGCGCGCCAACTGATCTCATACCAGGAGATCGTGCTGGGTCTGGTGCAGACTCCCGATTACGCGAGGGCAGTGATCAGCGCACTGCCCGGTCAGGAAGACATCGATCGCAAAGTGGAGCTGCGTATGAAGCGCCAGACGATTATCACCCGCAAGACAGACCCAGTGCAGCTCGAGCTACTTCTTCACGAGTCGGCACTGCACCGCGTCATAGGCGGACCCCGCGTGATGGCGGCGCAGCTGCGGCACCTGGCAGAGATCGGTAAGTTGCCGAACGTCAGTATTCGGGTTCACCCGTTCAGCGCCGGGTGCACGTGGGGACTCCTGCATGGCCCCTTCATGATTCTGAACTTCGACCTCGATCCTAAGGGCAACCTGGTGGAACCGCCGCTGGTCTACTTCGAAGGCGCCGGCAAAGCGGACTTGTATCTGGAGAACCCCGGTGACGTGCAAAGCTACACTGAGCTTGCTTCGGTGGTTCGGAGTACATCGCACGATGAAGTGAAATCGCGAGACCTGCTGAGGCAGGTCGCAAGGGAGTATGAAGCGTGAAAACTGACCTATCCGGGGCGAACTGGTTCAAGAGCAGCCACAGCAGCAGCCAGACCGACTGCGTTGAGGTGGCGTGGCTCGACGGTGCGGTCGGTGTCCGTGATTCGAAGAACCCGACCGGCCCGGCGCTGGTGTTCGCACCAGAGGCGTGGGACGCCTTCGCCGCGGGCGTGCGCGACGGGGAGTTCGGCCACCCAGCCTGACCACACGTTCCACTCGGGCACCGCTCTTCCTTCGGGATGTTCCCGCGCACCAAATCACGCGTCGCGTACTTCTCGCCCAGCGATTCCGTGCGCGGCGTGACAAAAGGTACGCGGGAGCAGTTCTCCCTCGACCGAGTTGTGCATGTTGAAAACCGGTGGAACCGAATGGGTGTCAAGCGCGTCCTACACTGTGAACGGAGTAATGGCGGCCGGACGGGAGCAGTGGTGGGACGACGGACGACAGCGGCGGTGGCGATGCTGGCCGGGGTGTTGATCGCCGCCACCGGGTGTGGCTCTACGAACGGGGGGACGGCGACACCCGCCACGACCACGGATAAGGCAGCAGCGACTGCGGCGCTGTGGGATCCGTGCACCCAGATCAGTGACGAGGTTCTGCGGCAGGTTGGGGTGGACCCGTCGACGCGGAGCAATACGATTGCGGGGGTGCCGAATGTGGAGGGGTGGAAACTGTGCTCATGGCACGATAAACCCTCTCGATGGGACTACACACTTGGAGTGTGGTCTACCAGCCACACCATCGACGAGTCGAAGAAAGATGGAAACAATATCGATTTCGCCGACATTGTGATTGCCGGCCGACAAGGGATCCAGTTTCGGCGAGCGGAAGACCGAAATGATGAGATCTGTTATCTCAGCTTTCCGTCGGGCGGGCAGTCGATAGATATTTCTATCTACAAGACTGTCCTAACGAAGGACAATCGCGGTCCATGTGTTATCGCTGCGGCGGCAGCGGATGTATTAGTACCGATCTTGCCGAAATGAAGGAATGAAGGCGCATCGATGGGTATGCAAGAGGATATTACGCTTTGGCAGTATCTCTCCGAGGAAGCGAAGGCTGGGAGTCTGTCTCTCGATGACTCTGTCGCCAGACGGTGCCGCACGGCAATCGACAACCAGATCAACGTTTATACAGAGTGTCTGGAGAACGTCCAACAGATGGCTCGCGTGACAGGCTTAGGCGAGTTCGCGTGCGGCAAGGAGCTTGCCAAACTTCTCGGCTTAAAGGCGAACGACCCCGAGGGCGATGGCGACCTGAACACCGCGCTCCGCGACCACATCCGGGTCCTCGGCCTCATGGGTGATACCATCCAATCTTCACTGGACCGCCTGCAAGAGCAGGACACCAGCAACGCGCAAGACTTCGGCCGGATCTGAATCAAGGGGGGTGCAGGGTGTTCGGTCTTCCATCTTTCGAATCAATCGTCATAAATGTCGGCAAAATGATAAATAGTGGCCCACTCGGTGCGGTCATTTCCGGTTCCAATGACATCGATAAATCGGCGACAGCATTGGCGACCGCCTTGGGCGACCAAAGCCCGGAGTCGATTGCCGCACGCAACCGCATCAAAGACCTGACCGATCACCATTTCGAGGGCGAGTTTCATAATTCGCGTATTCCGGAGTCCCTGTACGGAAATGTTCGGAGCGAGGATCTGGATGAGCTGTATCGGAAGGCGCAGACGATCGACATCGGTGTCATGACGACGCTGCAACAGATGTGGAAATCCCGAGCCGAGAAACTCGACTCCGGCCTCACCCAGTTCGGCCCGGAAATTTTGTCGGCGATAGCCGAGTCGTGGACTGGGACGGCCAGCCAGGCCGCTGCCAGCGGGATCGTCGATTATGTGGCGAAGGCGCAGAATATGGTGTCGGCCACGAAGATCGTCGCCGACAAAGTAGAAATCGTGAAGTCCGCGGTCGAGGTGACCAAGGCGAATGTGCAGCCGCAGCCGGAAACCGGGTGGGCCAGTACCGTCGCCGGTTGGATACCCGGCCCCACCTGGAAGATGGACCGCAACCGCTCCGACGCCGCCGAGTTGGCCACCTATACCGTCCTCGAAAAGGTCTACCAGCCCGGTATCCGGGAAGGAGATACCTCGCAGCCTCGTATTCCGTTGGCCTACAACCCTATTCATGATCCTGGCACCGTCACGCCGGTGCCGCCGCCAAGCGGCCGGGAACCCGGTCCTGGCGCAGGGTCGCCGTCCGATGGCTCGAAGCCCGATGGCGGCGGCTCGACGGGCGGGAGCGAGGAACCTGGCGATACGGCCCCGGCAGGCGTGGATCCACTTGCGGCACAGGCAGATCAGCCGGGCCTCAGCTCCGCGTCGACCACCCCGACCGGGCTCGGTACGACACCGTCGACCACGACCACGCCCGCTGGTCTCGGTCCTGGATCCACCCCGGGCTCCGGCCTCGGCAGCCCCGGACTCAGCGGCCCTGGGAGCACGGTTTCCCCCGGTCCCGGGAGCGCGGTTCCTGGTCCGGGTCGCTCGATTCCGGGCACGGGCGCAGTGACCGGCGTGGGCTCAGCTGGCGGCAACGGCGTCGGTAGCGTGGGCCGCAATGGCATGTCCGGTACCGGCTCCATGATGCCCGGCGCGGCCCGAGGTAAGGGCGACGAGGACAAGGAGAAGGGCAAATCGGCGGTGGCCGAGGCGATGGTGACCCGCGAACACGGCGAGGAATTAACGGGCATGGATCCGGCGCATCGCCCGAAGACAGTTCCACCGGTGCTGGGCGAATAGCGTACCGGGCCAATGACATACGAGACGGATAACGGTGTCGGGTGTATGACGGTGTGCGGCGGATGACACAGCAGATGTGGTCACTGTCGGCGCTCGAGCTGACCGTGCTGTGGCACGCCATCGGCCGGGATGTGCTGCCCTACCCGCTGCGCTACCGACCGACCGAAGACACCGCCGCGGCCTACGAACACGCCTACAAAACCGCTGCCGCCGAGGTACGAGCGATTCTCGACGAGGATATGTACGGCCCGCTGCGGGTCCTCGTGGAACCAGAGGCCAGGATCGAAGTCGCGGGATTCGCCGGTGCGGCAAAGGGTGTGCTGCCACGCGAGGACGCGGCCCCGGCAGCACTCGTACGAATCCACGCCGCAGTCTCCGCCCGCAGCGCGGCAATCCTCATCCAGGAACCGACATCCGATCCCGACCGGGGTGGCGCCGTACGCATGACCCTGGTCGGGGCACACACCCTGGCCCGCCGCATCATCGCCGCCCTACCCGACGCACCACGCGGCACCGCTTCAAGCTTCGAGATCAACCGCACCGACCTCGACGGCGACGACGACCGGCCATTCACCGCATTCTCCGACGACGCACCCGTCTCTCGCCGTACCGAGGCGCAACGATTCTTCGAACGCCGCCGCACCACAGTCGCGCATATCGCGGTATACCCGGGCGGCGCATTCGACAACCGCCCCACACCCAAACGCGACTTCCACATCATGGACTACCCCGACGGCCGCTACCGAGTACACGCCACCGCGGCCGTCCACGTAACCCCCACCGACACCGCAGAACTGTCCACCCACCTGCAAAACCTGCTCGACCGAACCCTGCGCGAATACCGCGAAGACAACGACCCCACCTACGAATACACCTGAGCCGCTATTCGTCTCTCGCAAAGGCGAATTCGGCCCGGTCTGCCATTTCTTCGCCCTGGTCGACATCGCCGACCAGCGTTCGGTACGATCGGCAAACATGAGCGACGATGGGGGGTCGCCGGGGTCAGGCAAGCTCTCGGTCATACCCGAAAAGGTGCATGACGTCGGCAGATATGTGTATGAGGTAGCCGAGGCACTTCGTACGGCCCTGGATTCAGCGGCCAAGGATGTGGACTCGCTGGCGCGTGGGAGCTGGACCGGCGACTACGCGGACGAGTTCGCCGACGGCTGGACCGACGTCCGCGACGGCGGAGTCCGGATTTTGTCTGCTTTGACGGGGTTGGCGGAGAAACTCGGTGTCACCGCCGATACCTACCAATCCGTCGACACCAATAACGCGGCCGGACTCAACACCTCGAGCCTGGACCTGCCGTGAGCTCCAAATTCTCGGTCGACCTCAGCCACCTCGACGAAATCGTGTCCCGCCTGTCCGGACTGGCCGGATTCATCACCGACCACCTTGATGAAATCGACAAGAGGGTCGCCACAATTCAAGGCGACGGTTGGACGGGCGTCGCCGCGCAGGCATATGCCGACGCCCACAACCAATGGGCCAGTGGCGCACGGGAATTCGCCGAAGGCGTGCGCGAGATCAGCGACGCCGCCAAACAGGCCCACGCGGACTACACCAGTGCAATCGAAACCAATCGCAAGATGCTCCGCGGGGGATGAGCAATGAACGTCGACTGGCAGGTCTACTACGACGCCGCGAAGAGATGCCACGACCTCGCCGCCGACCTCCGGCGCGCTGACAAACCTGTGCACGACGCCGTCAAAGGCGACTGTGTAGGCATGGCGGGCGACGCCCCCGGATGCAAACAGTGGGGCGAAAAATACGATGAAATCGCTCAACAAACGATGCAGACATGCACCAATCTGGCGGATGCGCTAACGAACTTCGGCTATATCCTGTATGCGAATGGTTACAACTACGGGATCAAGAACAAAAGCAATCCAGCACCACCACAGCCCGAGATCCACGCGATGACCGAATACAAGGTCACGATCCCGAGTTCGGTCCGGGACAACGGAAACGGAGTCAAACACGACGGTGGAGTTGAAGATTTCTTCGAGAAGTTGATCAAGCAGATCATAGAAGAATTCGGCAAACTCCCCAACGGAGATGTCGATAAACTCGCCAAAGCGTCCACAACTTGGAAAATCTTCGCCAACCACGAAACCGTCACTGGCGCAGCCACTCGCATCACCGCGATATCGGACCTGTTCCACGGAATGGACGACGATACGAATCGGGATCTGATCCAAGGTTACTTCAGCACCCTCCGCATCGGAGCTGAGAGCGTTGTATCAGCCTCACAAAACATTGCCGCACCAGTCGCGGACTACCATACCGGGACTGTCGATGTCGGCAAAGGTATCGCATCGGCAATCACCACTTTCGAGTGGGCAGTCGGGCTTCTCGTAACCGGCGCCGTCCTGGGCGCTCTGTTCAGCTTCGGCGGCTCCATCGTCGCCGGTGCCGGAGGTGTCAGCGTCGCGGTCGCAGACACGCTCAACGCCATCAGGACCGTCTACTCCACCAGCAAACTCATCAAAGTCGTCGGTATCACCGCAGCCGTCGCCGGTGCTGTCGGAACAATCAGCGCGTTCAACCAGGTCCCGAGCCTCTTCGCGATCTCGACAAGTCTCGTCGAGATCATCGCACTGCGGGCGCACATCGATAGTGACGGGGCGGGTGGGAACCCGAACGAAAGCGGTACGGGATCCTCCGAACTTCCCAATGTCCGCGATCCAAAGAAATTCGATCCGCAATCACTTGCGGGCAAGAGTCAGGAAGAGATCGCGCAGGGGATACCCCCGGGCTGGGTTGCGAAGCCGAGTAAGAGCGGCGATGGAACCGTATATGTTGATCCAGATAATTTTGGTCGCCAGATCCGAGTAATGCCTGGCTACACTGACGGCAACCGCCCTGATCCGCTGACACACGGCCCGTACGCGGAGGTTTCCCAGAACGGGAAGACCACAAAGGTCCCACTGCAGGGCAATCCCACCCTGGGAGGAAAATAATGCACGATCCAGCCGCGCAATGGTTGATGCAAGAAGCGGTCGACCACCTCGCAGAGGACGACTTGGGTGTCTACGAACTTCTCTGGCTACTGCGCGGGTCTGATTTCGGTCTCGATGAAGCTGCGGCCGAGGCGCTGGCAAGGAAGACCGCGGCTCGCCTACTAACAGCAGGCACCGCCAAACTTGTCCATCTAAAATGGCCAACAAAGGAGATCGTGCCCGGCGAGATCTCCGAGGATGCGCTTTACAACGACAACGTATTCGAGTTCTCCGAGGCAGGCGTATATCTCGCATTAGAATCGACCGAATCTGCTTGACCGATGCTGGTCGACTTATTGACCCGAAAATCTTCGGCTGCGGTAATTTATAGCTGAACGCGCTGGTCAGGGCGGCGGGAGTGCGCCACCAATGGGTTTCGTACAAATAGAATAGCGGCCCGATGATTTCGAATTACATCTCGACTCAGGATTTCGGGCCGGGATCCACCCAAATCAGTTCGCCGTCAGGCGCTGCGCGGCGGCGGCGATGCGCTCGTCGGTCGCCGTCAATGCGATCCTGACATACTCGCCACTGCCCGGTCCGTAGAAGTCACCCGGTGCGGCGAGGATACCGCGCTCGGCCAGCCAGGCCAGGGTGCTGCGGCACGGCTCACCCCTGGTGGACCACAGATACAGGCCCGCCTCAGAGTGAGCGATGCGGAACCCGGCGTCCTGCAAGGCCTTTCGCAGCACCTCGCGACGCGCACGGTAGCGCTCACGTTGCACTGCCTCGTGGGCGTCGTCACCGAGTGCGGCGATCATGGCCGCCTGAATCGGGAACGGCACCATCATGCCGGAATGCTTGCGCACCTCCAGCAATTCAGCGACGAGTTCCGCATCGCCCGCGACGAATCCGGCGCGGTAGCTGGCCAGATTCGAGGTCTTCGACAGCGAATGCACCGCGAGCAGACCTGCGTGGTCGCCGTCGCAAACCTCGGGGTCGAGGATCGACACGGCCCGCCCCTCCCAGGCCAGGCCGAGGTAGCACTCGTCGGAGGCCACGATCGCGCCGCGCTCACGCGCGAACTGCACCACCTTGCGCAGATGCTCGACGCCGAGCACCTTCCCGGTCGGGTTCGACGGGGAATTCACATAGATAAGGGCAGGCGATTGCGGACCCAGCTGGGTCAGGCCATCCGCTCGCACCACTTCGGTACCGGCCAGCAGCGCGCCCACCTCATAGGTCGGGTACGCGACCTCCGGGATGACGACCAGATCGTTCGCGCCGAGCCCGAGCAGCCGCGGCAGTCCGGCGATCAACTCCTTGGTGCCGATCACCGGCAGCACCGCGGCCGGGTCGATTCCGGTGATCCCGTAGCGCCGCTTCAGCGCGTCGACCGCCGCGCCCCGCAGTTCGGACGTGCCGTGCGTGGTCGGATAACCGGGCACCTGCGCGACCGAACTCAGTGCGGCGCGGATCACCGGGTCCACCGGATCGACCGGGGTGCCGACCGACAGGTCGACGATCCCGTCCGGATGCGCGGCGGCCTTCGCCTTCACCGCCGCGATGGTATCCCAGGGGAAATCCGGCAGCAGCGCGCTGACCGGTGCTCGACGGCGACGCGGTGACACAGAACTCACTCGGTACCCATTACCCCTTCGCTCGCCAACAGCGAATCACTCATTCAGTCGCCATCGGCGGCAGCTCTTTGATGAACGGCGGGTCGTAATCCACCCTGCCGACCTTCGTCGCGCCGCCGGGCGAACCCAGCTCGTCGAAGAAGTCGACATTGGCGTTCACGTAGCCGCTCCACTGGTCCGGGGTGTCGTCTTCGTAGAAGATCGCCTCCACCGGGCACACGGGCTCACATGCACCACAGTCCACGCACTCGTCGGGATGGATGTACAGCATGCGACCACCCTCGTAGATGCAATCCACGGGGCATTCTTCGATGCATGCCTTGTCCTTCACGTCAACGCACGGTTCAGCGATGATGTACGGCACTGCCGCTCTCCTAGTCTGTCCTCACGGGGATACTCCGCCCAGCGTCACACTATCCCGGCAGCCAACGTTACTCCGGGGCAGCCTGCCCTAACCAACTTCGCCCCGTCTGCCACTCGCTGGATATGAAATATCCCTGGCATCCGCGCCTTTGCGAATACTCCGAGCACGACGACCGGGAACCTGGTATCGACTAGCCCACCGTCAGTGGCAGCGCCGCGGAGATCTTCCGTGGTGGCACCCCGTAAGTGGTGGTCCGTTCGCGCACCGGACGGCCGATGCCCTCGGCGATCTCGGTGAGTTCCGCGACGGTCTTGGCGGAACCGTGTTGTGATCCGGCCATGCGGGAGATGGTCTCCTCCATCAAGGTACCGCCCAGATCGTTGGCACCGCCGTTGAGCATCATGCGGGTGCCCGCCGTGCCGAGTTTCACCCAGCTGGTCTGAATGTTATCGATGCGGCCGTGCAACATGATCCGCGCGAGGGCGTGCGCCGCACGATTGTCCCGGATCGTAGGACCCGGTCGCGCCGCACCCGCGAGGTACAGCGGTGCGCTCTGGTGCACGAACGGCAGCAAGACGAATTCGGTGAAACCGCCTGTCTCGTCTTGGATTCCGCGCAGCACCCGCAGATGTCCGACCCAGTGCTTCGGATTGTCGACGTGGCCGTACATCATCGTGGAACTCGAACGCACGCCGACCTGATGTGCGGTGGTGATCACCTCGACCCATGCGGAGGTCGGCAGTTTGCCCTTGGTGAGCACCCAGCGCACCTCGTCGTCGAGGATTTCCGCGGCCGTACCGGGAATCGTGTCCAGCCCGGCTTCCTTCAGCGCGACCAGCCAGTCGCGAATGCTCTGCCCGCCACGGGACGCGCCGTTCACGATCTCCATCGGGCTGAACGCGTGCACATGCATCGATGGCACCCGCTGTTTGATCGCGCGCACCAGATCGGCGTAGCCGGTGACCGGGAGGTCCGGATCGATACCGCCCTGCATGCAGATTTCGGTCGCACCGTCGACATGCGCCTCCCAGGCGCGGTCGGCGACCTCGTCCATGCTCAGGGTGAAGGCGTCGGCATCCCCCTTGCGCTGGGCGAATGCGCAGAAGCGGCAGCCGGTGTAGCAGATATTGGTGAAGTTGATATTCCGGTTCACCACGTAGGTGACATCGTCGCCGTTGACGTCGCGGCGCAGCTGGTCGGCGAGTGCGGCCACCGCGTCCAGCGCTGGTCCCTCGGCCGTTGCCAGCGCCAGGTACTCGGCGTCGGTGAGCCCGGCCGGATCGTTTTCGGCGGCGCGCAGTGCAACGAGTACATCGGAATCCAGTCGCTCGGGTGCCGCGACGGCGAGGTCACGAGCCTGTTCGCGAATGGTGTCCCAGTCGCCGAAGGCCCCGACGACATCCTGGCCGAGTGCGGAATCGCTGCGGCTCTCGGTATTTCGGCCTTCGGTGTCGATCGAGGTGTTGAGGTCGACACGACCCGCGGATTCCCACGACTCGTCCGGTTCCTGCCAGGGCAGGCCGACCGGGAGCGCATCCGGATTCGCCAGACCGGTCTTCGCATCGGTGAGTGCGGCGACATGTGCGCCGATGCGCGGATCGACCCACGGGTTGCCCGCGCGCACGTATTTCGGGTGCGCCGAGGTGCGTTCGACGAGTTGGTAGCCCGCGGCCTCGGTGATTTCGCGCAGCGTATCGAGGTTCGGCCAGGGCCGTTCCGGATTCACGTGGTCGGGGGTGACCGGCGAGACGCCGCCCCAGTCATCGATGCCGGCATCGATCAGTGCCTGGCATTCCTCGTGCGACACCAGGTTCGGCGGCGCCTGCACCGGAACGTCGGGGCCGAGCAGCAGCCGGGTGACCGCGATGGTGGCCCGGAACTCCTCCATACCGGCGTCGGGGACATCGCGCATCGCGGTGTCGTCCTTGGCGCGGAAGTTCTGGATGATCACTTCCTGGATATGCCCGAATGCCTTGTGCTGCTTGCGAATCGCCATGATCGACTCGGCGCGCTCGGTCAGCGTTTCGCCGATACCGACCAGAATGCCGGTGGTGTACGGCACCGAAAGCCGGCCGGCGTCGGTGATGGCGCGCAACCGCACTGCCGGATCCTTGTCCGGACTTCCGTAGTGGCAGTTGCCCTTTTCGGTGAACAGGCGGGTGGCGGTGGTCTCGAGCATCATGCCCATGGACTGCGCCACCGGTTTGAGCCGCGAGATTTCCTCCCAGCTCATGACGCCCGGATTCAGATGCGGCAGCAGACCGGTCTCCTCGAGCACCATGATCGAGACGGCGCGCAGGTAGTCCAGCGTGGAGTCGTAGCCACGTTCGTCGAGCCACTGCGCGGCCTCCGGCCAGCGGTCCTCGGGCCGGTCACCGAGGGTGAACAGGGCCTCTTTACAGCCGAGTTCGGCACCGCGACGCGCGATTTCCAGCACTTCGTCGGGCTCGAGGAACATGCCCTTGCCCTCGGCGCGCAACTTGCCCGGCACTGTGACGAAGGTGCAGTAGTGGCATTTGTCGCGGCAGAGCTTGGTCAGCGGGACGAAGACATTGCGGGAATAGCTGATGGTCTTCGGCCGACCCGCCGATTCCAGTCCGGCATCGCGCACCCGGGCAGCGCTGCGACACAGATCGACGAGGTCGTCACCGCGTGCGTGCAGCAGTACGGTCGCCTCGTCCACATTCAGTGTCACACCGTCACGGGCCCGCCGCAGCGCACGGCGCATAGCCGACGGCGTTGGCGGTGCGGGCGGGACGCTCGGGGTCGCTAGCTCGGTCACGCCCTCGATCATGCGCTACACATCCTGAGCTGTCTCCCTCCAGTGCTTGTGAGGGGTGATAACTGTGCGGTCTCACCCAGTATTCCGGTACGTCCTGGCGAATTATTCCCGTGCAGGTAGGTGGGTCGGGGCCGACGAAGGAGACGCCCGCGCCGTGACGTGGAACCATGGCAAGCATGTCGCAGCCGCGCACGATCATGGCCGATCCGGCCTGGCGTCCGAGCACCAAGGCCAAGCTCTTGTGGACGATTCAGGCCGCGGTCGGCTGGGTGATTCCCATCGTGGCGCTGATCTTGTGGGTTGTGGTCGATTCCGAGCATCTCGGCGCGCAACTGGTGGTCTTCGCGGTGGCGCTCGTACTCGCGGCGGTGAGCATCGGGGTGGTGCCGCTGTGGCGGTTCGCGGTGCATCGGTGGGAGGTGACCGATGAGGCGGTGTACACCCGGGTCGGGTGGTTGACGGTGGAGAGCCGGGTGGCGCCCATCTCCCGGGTGCAGACCGTCGATACCGAGCGCGGGCCGCTGGAGCGATTCCTCGGGCTGGCGACGGTCACCGTCACGACGGCGTCCTCGGCCGGCGCGGTGCGGATCTCCGCGCTCGATCTGCCGGTCGCCGAACAGACCGTCACGCGGTTGACCGAGATCGCCGCGTTGCACCGCGGGGATGCGACGTGAGTTCGGATGAGGCCGATCTCACGCCGGAGACGGAGCAGCCGTGGTTGCGGTTGGACAAGCGAATGTTGTTGGTACACCCCGTCAACGAGGTCGTGCGGTTCATTCCGGTGCTGATCGGGTCGGTGATCCTCGGCACCAATACCGGTAATCCGGTCTGGGGGCTCGTCGCATTGGCAGTGATTGTCGGCTTCGCGCTGACACGCTGGTTCACCACTACCTATCGGGTCGGGCCGACAGACGTCGAGCTGCGGACCGGGTTGATTCAGCGCAAGAAGCTGTCGGTACCGCGGTCGCGGATCCGGTCGGTCGATATCGAAGCCGACCTATTGCATCGGGTGCTGCGGCTCGCGGTGTTGGCGATCGGGACCGGGCAGCGCGCGGATTCGGGTGAGAAGTTCAAGCTCGACGCGTTGGCTGCGGATGTGGTGCCGGAGTTGCGGACGGCGCTGCTCGCCCATACCGCCGTTTCACCGGAATCTATTGCTGGACAACAGTTTCCCGACCTACGGAAAGACCGGCCGGTGTCCGGGAACGCCCGGGAGATCGGTCATTGGCGAGCGAGCTGGGTGCGTTATGCGCCGCTGTCGCTGACCGGTTTCGCGATCATCGCACCCGTTGTCGGTTTGGCATTTCAGTACGGGTTCGACCAGATCGTGGCCAGTTCGGACGCGGTGCACAGCGTCGAGGACGGTAGCACGGCGCGTATCGCCGTCGCCATCGCACTGCTGGTCGTCGCGATCGTGGTGATCGTCAGCCTCGCGGCCTGCGCACGTTATCTGACAACGTATTTCGGGCTGCGGGTGCTCGATGACGACCGCACATTGCAGCTGCGCCACGGACTGTTCACGACCAGACAGATCACGTTGGATCTGGCTCGTTTCCGCGGTGCGACCGTCAACGAGCCGCTGCTGCTCCGCATGGCCGGTGCCGCCGAACTCGAAGCCATCATGACCGGCCAGAGCCCGCGCCGGAAAATCCTGCCCCAGGCGCCGCGCTCCGCCATCGAACGCACCCTCGCGGAATTGCTCGTACCCCGAGGTGCCCGACGTCCCGGTGCCACGAATGAAATCGCACGGGCCGGCGATGCGGTGGGCCCAGTACCGCAACAGGAGCCGACCGGCCCGCCGCGCGCGACGGTGAGCACCGCACCGCTGATCGCGCACGGTCCGGTCGCGCGCCGCCGGCGGTATACCCGCGCGCTTAGCCCGATCGCGCTCCTCGCGGTCGCGATGCTCTGCTTTTGCCTTGCCGGGGAGCACTTTTCACCATGGTGGTGGCTGCTGCCCGCACTCCTGGCCGTGGTCGCCGCCGCGTTGGCCGCCGACCGTTACCGCGGCCTCGGCCACGCGGTGCTGCCCGCCACCGACACCAGTCCGGCCTGGCTCATCACCCGCTCCGGCTCGCTCGACCGCGACCGCGACTGTCTCGAGTCCCCTGGCATCATCGGTTGGACTGTCCGCCAATCCTTTTGGCAGCGCCGCTCCGGCATCGCCACCGTAGTTGCCGCCACCGCAGCCGGTAAGAAGCGCTACCTCGTGATCGACATTCCACTCGAACAAGCCTTGGACCTGATCGAATCGGCCACACCCGGCCGCCTCGGTCGCCGCTGATAGCGCACGGGCCGACTGAGGCTCCTGCGCCCCGGGAGGCGCACCGGTCCCAGGCGACCTGGCCAGCACCGGTCGGGCTCTCGCCGAACGAGTTCACGTAGCTTCTGCGAGGCGCTCATCGGCTTTACGGCACCCGGCCGGGACCGCGCCTGAGTCAGCTTGCGGCCGGGCGGGATCGGCTCGGGTCGGTGAGGAGGTCGCGGAGTGCGGTGGCCACCTGCGCCCGATCGGAGCCAACGCGAGCAGCCGCAGCACCGGGCGCAGCAGCTGAAGAATTCGGAGCTCGTCGCCGTCCGGGGCCAGATCGACCACGACAACCTCGCTGACCCGACCGGACAGCTCGGCGAGTCCGAGCGTGCGCCTAAGTGTCTGAGACCGTTCGCTCCGAGAATAGAGCGCCACCGCACCGATCCGACTCGCGCGGTGTCGCTGACCGATTGCTGATGCCGCGCCGAGTTCAATGGTGAACGTGGTCGAGACCCCGGTATCACCGACGCGGGAGTTGCCCATCGCCGATCGCCGCGTGCGGCGGATGCAGCGGGGCGACAAATATCGACTGACCGCGATCGGTGGTTTGGCGGCGTTATCGCTGGATGCGCTGTCCAGTGTGGCATACGGTCCCGAGGCGATCGTGCTGGTTCTTGTCGCGGCGGGCGCCGCGGCGGTGTCGTGGACACTGCCGGTGTCGCTGGCGATCGCGGCACTGTTGCTGGTATTGGTGCTGTCGTATCGGCAGGTTATCGCCGTGCATCCGGATGGCGGCGGATCCTATGCGGTGGCGAAGAAGGATCTCGGGCGCTGTGCCAGTCTGCTCGCCGCGGCGAGTCTGGTGGTGGACTATGTGCTGACCGTCGCGGTGAGTCTCGCGGCCGGCGCGGCCGGTCTGGCCAGCGCCTTTCCGGTGCTGGCCGATCATCTGCTGCTGATCACGCTGAGCGGATTGGCGTTGCTCACCGTGATCAATCTGATCGGGGTGGCCGAATCGGCGAAAGTGCTGATGGGGCCGACACTTCTGTTCATCATCGCGATTCTCGCGGTGATCGTGGTCGGACTGTTCCGCGCGACACCGGTCGCGGTGATCGGTGCCGATCTGGGGCCGATCGTGCCGTACGACACCGTCGGAATTCTGTTGCTGCTCAAGGCATTTTCGGCCGGATGCTCGGCATTGACCGGGGTCGAGGCGATCGCCAATGCCGTGCCGTCGTTCCGGTCGCCCGCGGTGCGGCGGGCCCAGCACACCGAGGTCGCGCTCGGTTTGCTGCTGTGCACGATGCTGCTCGGTTTGGCGCTGCTCATCCGTCGCCATCACGCGGTGCCGCGCGGCGATGTCACCCTGCTCGCGCAATTGTCCGCGGCGGCATTCGGGACCGGGTGGCCGTTCTACGTGAGCAGTCTGGCCGTCACGCTGGCGCTGTGCCTGGCCGCGAATACCAGCTTCGGCGGACTGCCGGTGTTGCTGTCTCTGCTGGCGAAGGATCATCGGGTCGCCCACTTGTTCGCGCTGCGATCCGAACGCCCGGTGTTTCGCTATGGCGTTGCGGCTCTTGCCATTCTGGCCGCCACCGTGTTGCTGATCGTGCATGCCGAAACCCACCGCGTGCTACCGGTTTACGCGGTCGGCGTCTTCATCGGGTTCACCATCAGCCAGACCGGGCTGGTGCGGCACTGGCGCGAGCAACGTGGAGCCGGTTGGATTCCGCGCGCCATCCTCAACGGCTTCGGCGCGCTGCTCACCGCCGTCGCCGCCGTGGTGCTGCTCATCGAGAAGTTCAACGAAGGCGCGTGGCTACTGCTGATCATCGTGCCCGCGTTGATAACCCTGTTCGCCCGCACCGAAAACTACTACCGCAGCGTCGCCGACCAACTCAGCCTCGGCCGAATCCCCTTCCTCCCACCGCAATCCCCGGATCGACAACCGATGCTCATCGTGGTTCCAGTCGTCGCGGTCAGCGAGGTCACCGCCCGTGCCCTGCGCACGGCCCAGGCCTTCGACGGCGAAATCGTCGCCGTCGCAGCCGAAATCGACCACGCCGCTACTCGCCGACTCAGCGCCCAGTGGAAGCAGTGGGATCCAGGGGTCCCCCTCACCGTCCTCCCGAGCCCGCACCGCAGTCTCATCACCACGCTCGTCGGCTACGTCCGCGCCCGAACCCGAACCGGCCGCCAAGTCACCGTTCTCCTGGCCCAGGTAGAAGCCGCCCACTGGTACCACCGTCCACTGCACAACCCGCGCGGCCCCGTCCTGGCCGCCACCCTCCGCGCCCGCACCGACGCCGTTATCGCCAGCCTGGCCGTTCGCCTCGACTGAGTCCACGTTGCGCCCGTAGGCCGGATCCCCGATAGCGACAACAGGACTCAGCGGGTGCTGAACAATCCCGCGTTCGATCGGATGTAGATGTAGAGCAGCGGCGGGACCAATCCGCAGAACAAGAGCAGCAGGGTGCGCCAGTCACTGCCCAGCATGATGTCGCCGCCGGGGCCGGTTACGGAGCAGGTCAGGAAGCCGAGGGTCCAGGCGGCTACGGGGAGGAACATCGCGCTCACGCGGTGGGTGATGGAGCGGACTCCCATCACCAGGAGGACGTTCACCACACCGGCCAGCACTGCGGACAGGGGGAAGGCGACGGTGTTGATATAGGTGGGGAGGTAGAGGACCTCGAGGGCGAGAGTGATCAGAGCGTCCAGGACCAGGACGGCGATGATTACCGGCCCCAAGGGCAGAGTGTCACGGGCGCCGTAGGTGCGGTCCGGAGCCTTGTCGAAACCGACCCTCACGCGACCGGCGGGAAACCGAGGAGGGTGAGCAGGTGGCTCTGCATATCGATGAACGCGTACAGCACCGACATGTAGAGGTCGTGCTGTTGCTGCGCGCCAGGGCGCAGGCTGTCCACGAAGGCAGCGATGGCGTTCTGCAGATCCCAGTTGTACATGATCGGAGTCTAAGCCGAAATCACTCGCCTTCGATGGGAATGTTTGGGACGACCGGGAATTCTCCGGTATAGCCCTACACATCGATTGTCCGAAATCACAAAGACGGTACCCGCCGCCGAAAACAGCAACGACAGCAACCCTGAGGCAACGATCAGGAATTACAGGCCCGCGAACAAGTCGTGCTCACGCCCGTCGGCCCCGACCGGACCCCGTGTACCGCGGACCAAGATGAAGTGCTCCTCCGGAAGTACCGGCTGCGCAACACTATTGGACAGCGCGAACTCGCGCCCCGACGGCGCGACCGTCACCTGCGTGGCATGCGCCCGCAATGCCGCCCGCTTGGCGGCCAGCGAATCGGATACATCGATGGTGGTCGTCACCGTATGACTCGGCACGCTCGCGAGTTCTCCCGCAGCGGGCAACCGCCAGCCGCGCGGCAGTGCGCCGGGCAGCCCCTCCACGGTCCGCCGCGCCAGCGCCTCGGTGTGCAGGCGCAACATATCGGCGTCGGTGACCGTCCAATAGAACTTCGGGGTGTCCCAGCCCTGCTCGGCCGCCGCGGTCACTGCCGCCGAAGTGACCCAGTGCGCCCGAATATGGTCCGGATGCCCGTAACCGCCACGCGGGTCATAGCCGATCACCACCTCGGGCCGCAGTTCCAGCACGATCGCGGTCAGCGCCTCCACCGCAGCGGCACCGGAATGCACGAAGGCCCGCGGATTCTCCGCCGCCGCCGTGCCCGCCATACCGGAGTCGCGCCAGCAGCCCGCACCGCCGAGGAACCGCGGCGGTCCGGCCTTCAGCGCGGTCAGCGCCTTGCTGAGCTCCGCGATCCGGTAGCCGCCCAACTGATCGGCCTGCTCGGCGGCCAGCTGTGCCCATTCGTCGCCGATCACCTCACCCTCTTCACCGAGGGTGCAGGTCACCACCGTCACCGGCACGCCGCAGCTGCGGTAGTGCGCGATGGTGCCCCCGGTGCTGATGGACTCGTCGTCCGGATGGGCGTGCACAAGCAGCAGTCCACCGGTCATGGGATCCTGCGCCACATCGCCGCATCACCGAAGATGCCGACCTGAATGGCACCGTTCAACGACGCACCGTCCACGCGTGGGCCGGATGCGGCGACCACATTGTCCTGCACGATCGGCAGCACCGTCGCCGATGCCCACAGCCGCGGCTCGGCATCGGCCAGCGCCCGGCCGACCTCGACACCGCGCAACGATTCGTCAATGGCGGGCTGAAGTCCGGGATCGCAGATGCCGGACAAATTGCTCGGCGCCTTCTTGGCCGCCTCGATGGCGGTCTGCGAATCCCCGTTGGCGGCACCGGTATCCACCGGCGGGCAGCCGTAACGCGATGCGAGCACGGTGGCCGGATCCGAACCGGCGACCTCCCAGCCGACGATGGCGTCCACGCCGCTCTCGGTGAGCTCCTTGCCGTAGAGGATATCGGCCGCGAGACTGCGCACGCTGGCATCGATTCCGGCGCTGCGCAATTGGTCCGCTGCGGTATTGGCGACGGCGAGCGCGGTGGCGTCACCGGTTACCGCGCCGATCCGAATCGCAAGTGCCTTACCGTTTTTCGCGACCGAACGGGGCTGCGGTGCCGGTGAGGTCGGCGACTGCACCGGCGGCGTCTCCGGCGCCCGACCGTAACCGGCCTCAGCCAGCAGTGCGAACGCCTCCTCGGCGGGCGGTCGCGGCGGCGCGGTCGGTGCGTATCCGGGATCCGACGGTGTCAGGATCTGCGCGCGCACCGGCTCGACCCAGCCGCCGGTCTGCCCGGCGACGGTGGCCAGCAGCGTCGGATCGATCAGCGCGGTCACCCCGCGCCGCACCCGCGGATCGCTGAGATCGCCACTGCGCCCATTGATCACGAACTGCAGCTCACGCGACTGCGGCATGATCACGGTGCGCACCGACGGGATCGCCGCCAGCTGCGCCTGGGTGGCGACACCGCCGTGCACCAGCGCCATCTGCGCGTCACCGGTGCGCAGCGAATCGGCCAGCTGCGCGGGAGTTCCGCCGCGGCGCAACAGAATCTGATCCGGAGCCGCGGGCGTACCCCAATACCGATCGTTGCGTTCGAGCAGGATCTCGTCGCGTCCACGGTCGGTCGATTTGATCCGGAAGTTGCCGCCCGACACCTGAACTCCCTCGACCAGACCGGTGGCGAAACCGCCGGGCTGGTCTTTGATCAGATGCGAGGGCAGCAGATTCGTGAACAGCTCACGCCAGGCCGGATACGGCTCGGTCATCGTGACGGTGACCGTCTTGCCGCCGCCGGAGGAGCTGATATCGCCAATGTGCCGATAACCCGCCGGATCGACGACACCCGGCTGGGTGATCATCTGCTGCCACAGGAACCGGAAGTCCTCCGCCGCGATCGGCGCGCCATCGGACCAGTTCGCCTGGTTGCGCAGCGTATAGGTGATGGTGAACGGCTCCTGCGCGGTCACCTCGGCCGAGACCACCAGCGCCGTGTCCGGCACCCATTCGGTGGCCCCGGGCACGCCGGGATGCGGCACCGGCCGGAACGGGCTCGGCAACACCATCGAACTCACCGCGGCGGTAGCCGGTGACTGATCGGAACGCAGGTGCGGATTGAACCCGATGCCGATGTCGTCGATGGCCACCACGACGGTGTTCTTGCCGGGCTTGGCCGGTGTCGTCTTCGGGCTGTCGGTGCTCTCGATCGGTGGTGGCGGATTCGCGGTGCAGCCGGCGAGCACCATGGAGGAGGCCGCCATCATGATCAGCAACGCGCGTCGTATAGCCCCCGAGCTCACGTGCCGCACTCTACTTGGCCTACAGCGCAGCCCGGTCCCTAGCCTTCCGTCGCGACAGTTCGCGCCCGCGTTCGGTGGCACCGAGGATGACCTTGCGCACCCGCACGACCTCGGGCGTGACCTCGACACATTCGTCGGCGGCACAGAACTCCATCGCCGCCTCCAGGTCGAGCTGCAGCGGCTTGGCGAGCGTCTCCATCACATCGGCGGTCGAGCTGCGCATATTGGTCAGCTTCTTCTCGCGGGTGACATTGATATCGAGATCCTCGGCGCGCGGGTTTATGCCGACGACATGTCCCTCGTAGGTGTCCGCACCCGGCTCCACGAAGAACTGACCGCGATCGGCCAGCTGGATCATGGCGAACGGGGTCACCGAGCCCGCGCGGTCGGAGACCAGCGAACCGGTGTGGCGGGCGCGGATCTCACCGGCCCACGGTGCGTAGCCGTGCGAGACCGCGTTGGCGATACCGGTGCCACGGGTTTCGGTGAGGAAGTCGGTGCGGAAGCCGATCAGGCCGCGCGAGGGAACGATGAACTCCATCCGCACCCAACCGGCGGCGTGGTTGTTCATCTGGACCATCTTGCCCTTGCGGGCGGCCAGCAGCTGGGTGATCGCGCCGAGGTACTCGTCGGGGCAGTCGATAGTCAGCTCTTCGTAGGGTTCGTGCACCTTGCCGTCGACCTGCTTGGTGACCACCTGTGGCTTGCCGACGGTCAACTCGAAGCCCTCGCGGCGCATCTGCTCGACCAGGATGGCCAGCGCCAGCTCACCGCGGCCCTGCACCTCCCAGGCATCCGGGCGGCCGATATCGAGCACGCGCAGCGAGACATTGCCGACCAGTTCGGAGTCCAGGCGCGACTTCACCATGCGGGCGGTCAGTTTGTGGCCCTGCACCCGGCCGACCAGCGGCGAGGTATTGGTCCCGATGGTGACCGAGATGGCGGGCTCGTCGACCGTGATGCGCGGTAGCGCGACGGGATTGTCGATATCGGCGAGGGTGTCGCCGATCATGATCTCCGGTATGCCCGCGATGGCGACGATGTCACCGGCCACCGCGGCCTCACCGGGCTGCCGCTCGACACCGATGGTCTGCAGCAACTCGGTGATCTTGACCTGCTTGATGCCGTCGGCGTGCATCCACGCGACATTCTGACCCTTGCGCAGCTCACCGCTGTAGATGCGGACCAGCGCGAGGCGACCGAGGAAGGCCGAGGCGTCGAGGTTGGTGACGTGCGCCTGCAACGCCGCGGTCGAATCGCCCTTGGGCGCCGGGATGTTCTCCAGCAGCACGTCGAACAGCGCGTCCAGGTTCTCCGCGGCCGGCGCGCTGCCGTTCTCGGGACGTTCCTTGGAGGCCTTGCCCTCACGCCCGGATGCGTAGAGGACCGGCAAGTCCAACGCGAGTTCGGCGGCCTCGGCGGCCTCGTCGTCCAGATCGGAGGCCAGGTCGAGCAGCAGATCGTGGCTCTCCTCGACGACCTCCTCGATGCGGGCGTCGGGGCGGTCGGTCTTGTTGACCACCAGGATGACCGGCAACTTCGCGGCCAGTGCCTTGCGCAGCACGAAGCGGGTCTGCGGCAGCGGCCCCTCGGACGCGTCGACCAGTAGTACGACACCGTCGACCATGGACAGACCGCGCTCGACTTCACCACCGAAGTCGGCGTGGCCGGGGGTATCGATGACGTTGATCACGGTGACTGAACCGTCCTGGTGGTGCCGGTGCACCGCGGTGTTCTTGGCGAGAATGGTGATGCCCTTCTCGCGCTCCAGGTCACCGGAGTCCATCACACGATCGACGAGCTCGGCGCGTTCGGCGAAGGCGCCGGACTGGCGCAGCATGGCGTCGACCAGCGTCGTCTTACCGTGGTCGACGTGGGCCACGATGGCGACGTTGCGAAAATCGCGTGCAGACGACACGCCTCAATCCTCCTGCTGTTGGTATAGATGCCGGCTGCATCCGATTTCGGCGCGATCGAGACCCTGCGTGGTTACGCAGGCTTCCTCCTCCGGGTCCTGACGATCCCGCCAGGCACCCTGCAAACAGGTGGAGAATCGAAACTCACCGGGCATTGCGGCCAGTTACACAGTACCGGCATCCGAGCGGCTCGCAGACCGCGCACTCCGCTAAGGGTATGCTAACCAATCTTGGGCAAGGTCGAGGCGAAGAAGGCTTCTAGCCTCGAACCGAAGAGAAGTGCTGTCGCAAGAAGACACGCTGCTCGAAGTGCCCGGTTGTCATCATGCGGATGAAACGCCTGGAAGCCGCCGGTTGCTGCGGTAAGGAACTGAAGAAGGCCCTCGAGAAGGCCCGCCGCCTGAGCGACGAATTCGGATTCCCTGATGCCTTCGCGATCGTCGGGGTACAACTCGGATATGAGCGAACGCAGTGAGCGAACAAACGACACAGCCGCCCGAGCGGTCATGCTGGAGCCGAGCGCTAGCGAGGTGGAGGCATGAGCGCTCCGAAACTAACTGAGGCAGAACTCACCGAAGCCTTGACCGAACTGTCGGACTGGACTCGGTCCGGCGACACCATCACCCGCACGATCGAGGCCGCGAGCTTTCCCGCGGGCATCGAACTCGTGGGTCAGGTCGCCGAAGTCGCCGAGAAAGCGAACCATCATCCGGATATCGATATCCGCTGGCGCCGGGTGACCTTCGCCCTCTCGACCCACGACTCGGGCGGACTCACCGCGCTGGACGTGTCGCTGGCTCGCGAGATAGATCGGCTTGCGGCGCAATCCGATTGACCATGCGCCCGAACCAGATCACCCAGCCGTAGAGCACCAGCACGCCGAGCACGTCAACGGCGCCGAGCCAGGACAGCACCCCCGGCCGCGAGATGGTCCAGATCGACGGCTGGGCGAACGAAAGCACCCACGGCACGCCAACGAGGGTGGTAACCAACCAATATCCGGCGAGTATCCGAGCGCCGGGCGCCTGTCGCAGTGGCCCGTACACCAACCACATCACCGTGGGCAGCAGCCACACGAAGTGATGCGACCACGAGATCGGCGAAACCATCAGCCCGAACAGTTGCACGACGATCAGGGTGCCCAATCGATCGTCGGGACCCAGTGCGCGCCAAGCGAAGAAGGCCAGAACGGCTACGACGACAACAGCCGCCAGCCACCACGGCCCGGATTGGACGTCATGGCCGAGCAGACGGCTCAGCGCACCGCGTAGGGACTGATTCCAGACCGAGCCCACCGGACCGATCCGATCCGCGTCACCGAGCAGCGTGCCGAAGTAGCGCTTGGCCTCTTTGTGGTTGATCAGGAAGCTGACCCCGACCGTCGCACCGAAAACCACCGCCGACCACACCGCGGTCCCCCACCGCCGCCGCGCCACGAAGTACAGCCCCGAAATCGCCGGTGTCAGTTTGATTCCCGCGATCACACCGATCAGTCCGCCGGACAGCCACCATCGCGAACTGCGCACCGCGAGCATGGCCCCGAGTACCAGGAACACATTGACCTGGCCGTAGTCGATGGTGGTCCGCACCGGCTCCATCCAGATGCCGATCGCGGTCCACCAGACCGCGGCGGTGTGCCACCGCGACTCGCGCATCCGCTCCGCGCCGAGGATCAATTCGAAGGCGACCCACACCACCGCAAACAGCGCGGCGACAATGGCCAGCAGCCAGAGCACCGCGATCATGGTGAACGGAAAATAGTGCAGTGGGAAGAAGACCAGCGCCGCGAACGGCGGATAGGTGAACGGCAGCGGGAAGTCCGGGGTCTTCTCGGCGTAGGTGAAATCGTAGAGACCGTCGGTGAGCAGGGCCGCCGAACCGTCGACATAGACGTGCAGATCGACGAGATTCATCCCGTTCTTCGTCAGCAGCATCCACAGCAGCCTGGCCAACACGGACAGACCGAGCACCGGCACAGCCAATCGGAGACTTCGGTTCAATTCGCAGGCTTTCGAGTCGGTTCCGGGAAGGCTGCGACTAGCCTAACCGGCGCCGTGAGTGATCCCATCAATCCCCTGGACCGACCCCGGCGTGCGGATCGAGCCCGGAGACGGTAACTTGCGTACCGCAATCGCCGATTATCACTGATAACATTTGCATCACCTTTCACTCTGGTAACAGGGAACAGCGCTAGCGTCTGATAACACTGATCGTCCACAGCAGAAGTAGGGGCACGGCGGCTGTACAACACGGCGGTCATGTCCCTAGAGTGACCCCGAAACGACGGCTTTTTGCATCGCTCCTGTGATGTACCCGAGGTTAAGGACGGCTAGACAAGTGCTTCGCACCCGAGGATCGCGGATCGCCTTGTCCGCGCTCGCCATCGCAGCGAGCGCGTCGCTCGTTGCGCCGTCGACGGCAGTCGCGGCACCGGCCCCCGCGCCCGTTGCACCGAGGAACACCATTCCGATGGTTCCCGAGGGCGTCCCGATCGATCAGCTCGCCTCGCTAGCCCCGGCCATCGTCGGCGCCATCGCCGGACCTGCCGATGCCAAGCCCATCGCGGATGCCCCGAAGAACGCCATCCTCGACCAGGTCCGGGCGCTGCTCAATGCGCTGAACCTGCCACCGCAGATCAAGTCCACGCTGGAACGGATCATCACCTTCCTGGACGGCAGCGGCGGTGGTGGCCCGGAAGTCCCGCAGGGCGGCCCGGCCATCGCCCAGTTCCTTTACCCGAGCATCGGCAAGGGCTGCATCGGCGACGGCGCCGATTCGGTCGGCACCGCGCTCGCCGTCGCCGGGCCGGCCGAGCTGCCGCCGCCGGGACCGCAGGCAGGCCAGACCGGATTCGTGTTCACCGCACTCGGCACCAAGGGGCCGACGCCGGATCAGAATCCGCCGATGACGGTCCAGTGGCTGAATCTCGACACCCGTCAGTCCGGCGTCCAGCCGCTGACCGATGAGGCGCATATCAACCCCGACGGCCCGGCCACGCTTTCGGCGATCGTCAACACCGGCTCGGGCCGGGTCGTCGCGGTCGTCGGCGGTTCGCTGACCACCCAGGCCGGTGACGCCGCCCCGCGGACCTGCTCGTTCCTGCCGATGCTCGGCTTCTTCACCGTCGCATAGGCTCCCCCGTCTCCCGGACCTTCAGGCGCCGGACTCAGACGCCTGAAGGTCGACGTCGGCGGCTGGCAGCGAGAGCACATGCAGTCAGCCCGTACCCGGCGAGTTAGCCATGTACTTGCGAAATATGTTGTTGCCAAACGTTTCGATACACGCTGTCGAATCGTTTGGTAACTATGTAGACCCGCATGAACTGTGGTAGACCGAACACATGGCGACTGTCGATGATTCGCTTCGATCCGGTCCCTCGATCCATCCGGGTCATTCGATCCGGAGCAGGCGCTCGCGTCGATCTATCCTGTCTTTCCGCTCGGAAGGCTCGATCCTGTCTATCGGCTCGGCCTACTCGATCCTATCGATCGGCAGCGTGGGTTCGGTGCTGTCCATCGGGGCCGTCGGATCCTTCGGCTCGGTGATCTCGTCCTTCTCCATCGGCAGCCTCGGCTCCGCCTTCTCCGGCATCTCCCGCTGGTCCCTGTTCTCCTGGCGCGGCGACCACGAGGCCCCTGACAACCGCCCCGCCCTCCGCGTCGTCCCCGACGACGAACCCGAACTCCGCCTCGCCCCTACCTGCCACTGCCAAACCTGAACGGATCAAGATCAGGTGGATCCATGGCGGCATCGGGCAACCCCGCCACCAGTGCCACCTGATCTTGATCCGCCGGTCACCACTGGCCGTATTCGGGGCTGAGGATGTTGTTGACATCTACGCCGATGCCGTCGATCGCGCGTTTGTCGATTTCGATCTGGTGTAGGTGGGCTGCGGGGTGTACGAAGCCCTTGGGGGTGCCCCAGTTGTGTTGCCAGTACCAGGAACCCAGGTCTGCGGCGCGTGCCAGTTCGATGGTCGGCGCGTTGGCGTAGATGCCGACGTTCTGTTTGCCGAGCACCGACTCCCAGCCGAGGATGTACGGCGCGATCATGGTCGCGAAATCGGCCGGGGTCGGGTTGTCGTCGATGGAGGCGTAGATCGGCCGGCTCTCCGGACCTCCCGCGGCCAGATGCAGTTCCATGCCGCGATCGGCATGCTTCTTGCCCGCCTCCATGCCACCGCGCCAGTCGGCGGTCGAGCCCTTGCCGAACTGGTAGTTCGACACGATCATCAGCCCGGCGGCGTGCAGTTGATCGACCTCCTTGGCGCGCAATGGTTTTCCCTCCATCCATTCGGCACCCGGACGGCGATCGGAGACGTAACGGATGACGCCGAGGTGACCGTCATCCAGGATCGCGCCGGCGGAGGGAACACCTCCCGCGTAGTCGACGAGGGTGCCGAGCACACCGGCCGCCGAAGCGCGGGGCGCGGCGACACCGACGGCGGCGGCCGCGGCGGTGTAGGCGAACAACTGGCGGCGAGACACAGAGATGGAACGCATCGCAGGACTCCTTCGCGCAAACCCGACATGGACAGGTAGCGTGCCCGGCGCACCTTCCCCAAGGTTCACTCGCGCGCCGGGAGCCTCGAACGTGCACTCATTTCACCATATTCACATTGGAACCGCCAGACCCACTGGAAACAGAAATTCACACTTGCCACACTGGTCAAGGGTTGGTTCTAAGCGATGCTGTCGAGTCGTTCCGCGACATCGATGGTGCGGCCCGAACTGTCGCTGAGTTCGTCACGCACCACCCCGGCGACCTGCGCGACGACCTGCTTCTTGATACCGGCCAACACACCGAGCGTCGCCGCCCGCATACCGCGCGCCTTGAACTCCAGCCGCAGGTCATCGGCCGCGGGTGGCGGCACATCGACGACGATCAGCAGCGGATCGGCCGCCCGCACGGTCAGCACCAGTGGGATCTCGACATCGGCGCGATACTGGTTGGCCTTGAGCACATCGACGGTGATATCCAGGCTCACCGGCAGGGTCAGATCGAAGGAGACCGGCTCGTCCGAGCGATCCGTGAGCTCCGGCGTTCGAACATTGCCCTGCACCGTGACGGTGGCGGAATCACGCGGTCCGACGCGCAGCGGCCCGACTTCGATGGGACGGCCCGCCATCCGCTCGACGAATTCGAAGACCCGATCGCGGGTCACGATGCGGGAGAAGAACTGATGCCCGAATTCGTCGTAGCCGATCCAGTCGAATTCGGCCTGGTCGACGCGCTCGGAACGGACGCCGTTGATGATGGCCTCGACGTCGAAGACCCGCCCGCGCCGCGCCCGCGGTTCGGCGAGCATCGCATTCACCCGATTGGCGACCTCGCGCTGCACCACCCCGCCGATCGGATCGAGCAACCACTCCCAAGCCGAATCGATGGCCTGGGCGCGCAGCACGAAGCTGACATCACGCGAGGTGATCGGCGGGATATCGATGACGATGAGCAGCGGATCCGCAGTGCGCGCATGCAGCGTGAGATCGATTTCGGCGACCGCCTCCAGCCGCATTTTCCGACCGCCGAGCAGCACCTTCACCGACATCGTCAGCGGTACGGTCACCTCGAAGGTGACGTGCGGGCCGTTGCGCAGAATGACCGGCTTGCCTACCTTGCCCTCGGCCATGAATCCGGCCAAACCGACCGGTCCGAGGGAGAACGGGCCGATTGCGATGCGGTGATCGGTCATCGCGGAGACGGCGGCCTCGATCCGTTCGGCCGTCACCGCGTGGGTGACGAAACGTTCCCCGAACTCGGCGTAGCCGATCCACACGGGATCGTCGGTCTTTTCCTCGATTGGCAGCATCAGAGTTTCCGAAACCCTCACCTCTCAACGGACAACCGACACGGTACGCGACGCAGATTTCGACGAGATCGGGCCGACATCCCCCACCCAGAGGTCCCTGTCCTGCTGATGAGGGGGTAGCAGGACAGGGACCGAAAGACGGCGCTGCCGGGCGCCGCCTAGTCAATGGTAAGTGCTAGCGGAGGACCGCCGACAATGCATAGCCACTGGAAAGACCGGCTCAGTTACCACACTATTCACAAACGACCGAATCCCACCACCCCCGGCACCTCCACCAGTGCGAAACGATGGATCGCGACCTCGCCGAATTCGTTGCCGCCGATGGTCGTCACGGTCCCGTTCGCGGCCATGAGCACGAAATTCGTGTGCTGGTTGAAGGGGCTCCCCTGGGCATAGAACAGCACGTCACCGGTGCGCGGCTGATATCCCGAACCGGCCGGGGCGAAGCGGTCCGCGCCCTGGTAGTACTCCTGCAGTGTGTACACACCCGGAATCCGCCACGATCCGGAATTCGGATTGGCCAGCGGTGCCCCGGCCTCCCGCAGCACCCAGCTGACGAAGTCGGCACACCACGGTTCGTCGGAACCTTCGCTGTACTTCGGACCGTCGCCCTGCGCCTTGAATTCGCGTTCGAGAACCGCGACGATCCGTCCCTGCGTGGGATCCAGCCCGGACCTGTCGATCGTTGGAAATGTGGTCGAACGGTCTCCGGCGATTGCCGGTTGTGCGCGATGCTGCCACCAGCGCACCCCGACCACCCCCGCCGCGACCAGTGCAACCGCCACCAAGCCCAGCACCGGCCACCGATACCGTCGCCGATCGGCCACCTCTCGCTCCGACATGTTCCCCCTCCCAGCGTTCGGCTCCTGATCATTTGGACGAACGGGCCCGCCCCGCGGTTCCCGCAGATGTGGTTTCAACCGGATGGGCGCGGGGCAGTCTCTCGAAGGCATGGCGGCCGTTGGTAATTGCCGCCCGCGCGAATTTCGTCCCGGTCGAGCGGCAGGCGCGATAGTCTCCGAGGACACCGGGCGACGGGGAGGTAAGGCCCTGGACACACTGTGGACATTCGTGGTGCATCGGCGCGCACAGCTGGTCACCGATTCGTATTTGCATGTCTCGGCGGTAGTGCAGTCCATGCTGCTCGCGACGATCGTGGCCGTGCTGATCGGCATCCTGGTCTACCGCAGCCCGTTCGGATCCTCGGTCGCGACGGCGCTGGCGAGCGCCATACTCACCGTTCCGTCGTTCGCGCTGCTCGGGCTGCTGATTCCGTTCCTCGGACTCGGTGTCGGACCGACCATTACGGCGCTGGTGCTCTATGCCCTGCTGCCGATTCTGCGCAACACCATCATCGGGTTGGACTCGGTCGATCCGGCGATCGTGGACGCCGCGCGCGGGGTCGGCATGAACCGGCTCCGGGTACTCGCGCGCATCGAATTGCCGCTGGCCTGGCCGTCGATCCTGACCGGGATGCGGGTCAGCACCCAGATGATCATGGGCATTCTGGCCATTGCCGCCTATGCCAAGGGACCCGGACTCGGCAATCTGATCTTCTCCGGCCTGGCGCGGCTCGGTAGTCCGAATGCGGTGCCGCAGGCGCTGGTCGGGACGATCCTGATCGTCGTACTCGCGCTGATCCTCGATGGGATCTTCGTCATCGTCGGGCGACTCACCACCTCGAGGGGACTACGTGACTGAAACCGAAATCCGCGGCGACAGTATGGCATCGGCGGTATCCGGCGTCGAGATCCTGCTCGACGAGGTCACCAAACACTATCCGGGCCAACATGATCCGGCCGTCGACCGAGTTTCGCTGACCATCCCGGCGGGCGAAATCGTCGTCCTGGTCGGGCCGTCCGGCTGCGGTAAGACCACCACCATGCGGATGATCAACCGCCTCATCGAGCCGACCTCGGGCACCATCACGATCGGCGGACGCGATGTCACCGGCGTGAATCCGGACCAATTGCGCAGGGGCATCGGCTATTCCATCCAGCAGGCCGGGTTGTTCCCGCATCTGACGGTCGCGAAAAACGTTGCGACAGTGCCGGGTCTGATCGGCTGGGACCGCAAGAAGGTCGCCGCACGGACCGACGAAATGCTAGAGCTGGTCGGCCTCGATCCCGATACCTACCGTCATCGCTATCCCAGGCAGCTCTCGGGCGGCCAGCAGCAGCGCGTCGGAGTGGCTCGCGCATTGGCCGCCGATCCGCCGGTGCTGCTGATGGACGAGCCGTTCGGCGCGGTCGATCCGATCACCCGCGGCCTGCTGCAGGACGAGTTGCTGCGGCTGCAATCCGAATTGGGTAAGACCATCGTGTTCGTCACCCACGATTTCAACGAGGCGGTGAAGCTGGGCGATCGAATCGCGGTGCTGGGCAATCAATCCCGAATTCTGCAGTACGACACCCCGGCCGCGATCCTGGCCGATCCCGCGGATGAGACCGTGGCCGGTTTCGTCGGCGCTGATGCCTCGCTCAAGCAGCTCACCCTCACTCGGGTCCGCGATGTCGAACTCGACAGCTGCCCGACGGCCCCGGAGTCCGATTCGGTCGACAGCCTCCGCGCGGCGCTGGCCGGACTGGATCGGCCATGGGCGCTGATTCTCGACGCGCAGCAGCGGCCATTGCGTTGGGTATCGAGTGAGCAACTGGCACAGGCGAATTCGTTGCGCGATATCGGTTCTTCGGTCGGTGAGCAGCTATCACTGCAATCGACACTGCAGGATGCGTTGGAGGCCTTGCTCGCCGAGCAGACCGCCACCGCGGTCGTCACCGGTCGGCGCGGTGAATACGCCGGATTGATCACGATCGATACGCTCGTCGGCCATCTGTCGGCCATGCGCGCCACGCACGCGGGCGCGCAGACGGATGCGACGACATGACCACGGCGACCACCGCACCGGCCACGGCATCGCCGACCACACTGCGTCGGGCCGAACGCATTCGGCTGCTGGTCCAACCGGCGCTCGTGCTGGTCCTCACCGCGGGTGTGCTGGTGTGGGCATTCCGGCGCGATCTCACCGTCACCCAGCAGGCCAGTATCAGCGTTTCCAATATCGCGACCGTCACCTGGCAGCATGTGCTGATCACCGCGACGGTCGTGGTGATCGTCGTCGCGGTGGCGGTACCGCTGGGCACACTGCTCACGCGCCCCGGATATCGCCGTCTGGCACCGATTTTCGTCGGTATCGCCAATATCGGCGCCGCCGCACCCGCGATCGGCCTGATCGTGCTGTTCTACCTCGCCACCCGCACGACCGGGTTCTGGATCGGCGTAGCGCCGATCGCCTTCTATTCGTTGCTTCCGGTGTTGCGCAATACGATCCTGGGCTACCAGCAGGTGGATCCCGCGGTCGTCGATGCCGGACGCGGCCAGGGCATGTCGGCGCTGACGGTATTGCGCCGCATCGAATTTCCGCTCGCCATCCCGTATGTCCTTGCCGGGCTGCGCACCTCGCTGGTGCTGGCCGTCGGCACGGCGACACTGTCGTTCCTGGTGAGCGCGGGTGGTCTCGGCATCCTGATCGATACCGGGTACAAGTTGCGCGATAACGTCACGCTGGTGGTCGGAGCCGTCCTCGCGGTCGCGCTGGCGCTGCTCGTCGACTGGCTCGGTGCGTTGGCCGAACAGTACCTGGGGCCGAGGGGGTTGAAGTGAGGGCGTGGATGCTGGGCCTTGCGGCCGTATTCGTATTGAGCGCCTGCGGATTACAGTCCGGGAGCGCGGTGCCGCTGCGGGTCGGCCCCGGCAGTATTCGTCCCGTGCCCCAGCTCGACGGTGTAGCGATTACGGTGGGTTCCAAGGACTTCACCGAGCAGAACATCCTGGGATATCTCATCGAATTCGCCCTGTCCGCAGCGGGTGCGCAGGTCCGGGATCTGACGAATATTCAGGGCTCCAACAGTGTTCGCGATGCCCAGCTGCACGGACAGATCGATATCTCCTACGAATACACCGGCACCGGGTGGATCAACTATCTCGGCAACGAGACACCGGTTCCGGATGAGGTCGGACAGTTCGAGGCGGTTCGCGACGCGGATCTGGCCGCGCACGGCATTGTGTGGACGGATATGGCCCCGATGAACAACACCTACGCGCTGGTGATGAGCGCCGGCACCGCGAAGGAGACGGGTGTCGTCACACTGTCGGACTATGCCCGGCTGATCGCCACCGATTCGGCCGCCGCCGCGACGTGCGTCGGCACCGAATTCAATGTGCGCCAAGACGGTTATCCGGGAATGGCGCGTAAGTACGGGATCGATGTCGGGAAGGTGCACAAGCAGATCGTGCAGGATGCGGTGGTCTATCAGGCCACCGCCGATGCCGCGCAGTGCAGGTTCGGCTCGGTCGCCGCCACCGACGGCCGGATACCGGCGCTCGGGCTGGTCCTGCTGAAGGATGATCTGGGCTTCTTCCCGAAATACAATGCGGCGCTGGTGATGCGGAAGTCCTTCGCCGACGCGCATCCGCAGGTCGCCGACATCATGGCGCCGATATCGAAGAAGCTGACCAATGAGGCGATCACCGAATTGAATCGCCAGGTCGACATGGATGGGCGCGAACCCGCTGAGGTCGCGCGGGATTGGATGGTGGCGGAAGGGTTCGTCACTGCTCGCTGACCGGTCCGATCAGGCTTGCGGATCGCCACCCAGGTAGCGCAGCAACTCGGCGACCGCCGTGTCGTCCGCCGCGCCGTCGACGATCGCGGCGTAGGCACCCCACTGGCGCAGCGGTCCCGGCCGCGATACTGACGACGCTCCCAGCGCCATTCGCGATGGCGCCATTCGCGATGGCGCCACCGTGCGCATCGGCCTGGATCCCGACGCGAACAACGAAATCGAGCCCTACCGGCTGATCAACTGGCAGCGGCGCTGGTATCTGGAATTGGCACCTCAGCGTTATCGAAAGCGTTATCGAAGGTCGTGGCATGGCTTTTGAGGCGAGGTTAGGCTGCTGGACCTGACCATGTGAACGGGGGGATCAACTCTTGATCCCGAGGGAATCAGGAGGCATACCACCATGGCGGATACCCGCCCTTCGATCGCCCGATATCTGCGCGAGCGCCGTGCGGCGGCCGGACTCACCCAGGCCGCGATGGCCGTGGCCACCGGATTCCCGCAGACGGTGATCAAGGATTTCGAACAGGGCGTGGTCGCGCCGACCCCGGCGACGCTGGGCCGGTTGTTCGATGCGCTGGGCGTACCGGTGTTCTTCCGCGACCACATCGTGAGTCTCACGCAGGCGAGCCAGTTTCCGGAGACCTTCGGGCCGGCGCCGAGCGTGCCGCTGCCCACCGATCTGCGCACCTTGCGCAGCCTTGCCCAGCCCGCCTGGTTCCAGATCGTGCCCACCTTCGATCTGGTCGCCGCGAACTCCGCTTACCTGCGGCTATTTCCCGGGCTCGAGCCCGGCGACAATATCCTCGAGTGGACGATGCTGAATCCGGCGGCCAGACAGGCCGTGCACGAGTGGCACAAGGAAGCGCATCTGATGGTCTACGCGCTGCGGATGATGGCGCCGGGCCTGGTGCCGCAGGAGCGGCTGGACAAGATCATCTCCGCCTGCCGGACGGCGCCCGAGTGGGAGCAACTGTGGCTCACCGATATCGCACCGGCCGATCTCGCCAGGCAGTGGATCCAGGTGCGCGATCCGGCACGCCGCGAACTGCGGCGGATGACATTGAACGTCTTCATGTCCGAATTCCCGCGGCGGCCATGGTGGATGTACACCCTGGTGCCGATCGACTGAACCGCAGGCCATCGAACGACAACGGGGCCGATCCTCGCCGGTGAGGATCGGCCCCGTGGCCGTTCGGGCTGATGACCCGATGATCAGGCGTGCCCGGTCTTATCGGCGGCATCGGCTGCCTTGCGCATCGGAATGAACAGCGTGAGCACGATGGCGACCAGGGCGGCGGCCGTGGCAATAAGGAAGGCGGTGTGGAAGCCGTCGCGCGAGGGCACTACATGCGAGCCGAGCTGCAACGTCATGTGGGCGAGCACCACGCTCATCACCGCCGCTGAGGTCGACGTACCGATCGAGCGCATCAGCGAATTGAGGCCGTTGGCCGCGGCAGTCTCCGTGAGCGGCACCGCGCCCATGATCAGCGCGGGCATCGCGGCAAAGGCCAGACCGACACCGCCCGCGACGATCGTCGCCGCGATCATCAGCTCCCAGACGTTGTTCATCAGCACCACGGCACACAGATAACCGACCGCGATCACCGCCGAACCGAGCGCCAGCGTGACCTTCGGGCCGCGCGCCGCCGACAGCCGAGCCGACACCGGCGACAGCAGGATCATCACGAATCCCGTTGGGGCCAGCGCCAATCCGGCATTGATCATGGACAGGCCCAAGCCGTATCCGGTCTGCGCCGGCGCCATCATCAGCTGCGGGAAGGTCAGCGACATGCCGTAGAGCGCGAACCCGACCGCGATGGAAGCGAGATTGGTGAACAGTACGCGCGGTCGCGCCGAGACCCGCAGGTCGACCAGCGGCGAGCGCTGCTTCAGTTCGAAGTAGCCCCAGATGAGGAAGGTCACCAGGGAGAGCGCGAACAGGCCGAGCGTGCTCGCACTGCCCCAACCCCAGTCCGCACCCTTGGTGATCGGAATCAGCAGGGCCAGCAACGCAATCGACAGTCCGACCGCACCACCGAAATCGAAACGCGCGGATGTGCGCACCGGCGACTCCGGTACGAAGACGAAAACCAGTGCGGCACAGACGACACCGAGCCCGGCCGCGGTCCAGAACAGCATGTGCCAGTCCGTATTCTGCGCGATCGCCGCCGCCAGCGGCAGGCCGAGCGCACCGCCGACACCGAGCGTGGCACTCATGATCGCCATTGCGGAACCCACCTTCTCGGCGGGCAATTCGTCACGCATGATGCTGATGCCGAGCGGGATCGCACCGATCGCCGCACCCTGCAGCGAGCGCCCGATGATTTCGGGCGCCAGCGTGGAGGAGAGCGCGCACACCACCGAACCGGCGACCATCGACACCAGATTGGCGAACAGCACCCGGCGCTTGCCGAACAAGTCGCCGAGTCGGCCACTGATCGGCGTCGCGACTGCACCGGCCAGCAGGGCCGCCGTGATCACCCAGGACGCATTGGACGCCGAGGTGTCCAGCAGCGTCGGCAGCGTGGGAATGATCGGAATGACCAGCGTCTGCATCAGCGACACGACGATACCGATCATGCCGAGGGGTGCGATGAGTAGGCCGGATGTGGGACGGCGCCGGGCGTCGTTCTCTGTGACGGTCGAGGACGCGTCGGCTGCAACAGTCATGAACATGTACGATACATGTCCTATGTACTATGCACAATTTGCAATCGGCGTGATTCAGCCGACATAGTGTGGCCATGCCCGAATCAGGTCCCGAGAACGACGATGAACTCACCCGCCTCGTCTTCGAGTTGACCCTGCTCTCCCGGCACTTCCCGACCTCGTTGTTGCGCAGGCCCGGCTTCCAGCTCGACCGGTCGGCGTATCTGATCCTGACCAGACTGGAGATGGACTTCTCACTCAGCCTGCGCGAGCTGTCGGAGGCCTTCCAGCTCGATATCTCCACCATCAACCGGCAGGTCGCCGCGATGTTGAAGCAGGGCTTGGTCGAGCGCGTCCCCGATCCGGACGGCGGCATCGCCCGCAAGATCCGGGCCAGCGCCAAGGGCCAGGAACTGGTGACCGCCGATCGCGAGCAAAGTCAGGAGGGCATCGGCGCGGTCGTCGCCGACTGGACGTCCGCCGATATCGCGCAGTTGAACGGGCTCATCTCCCGGTTCAATATGTCGATAGAGCATCTCGAAGAGAATCCGTGGCCGCGTCCGCGCGCCCGGTAGGCCACCGAGTGGCACGGGACCCGGTGCGTCGGGCAATATCGCTGCCGTGAGGTTCGGGTTCGGGGTGGTCGCGGCGTCACTGTTCGTGGCCGTCGGCTGCGGCCTCGATACCGAGGCCGACGAATGGAACGGCTGGACGGTGACGGTGTACTACACCGCGGTCGAGTCCTATCACTCCGGGCCGCTGGAAACCGTACGCGGCTGCAGCGATCTCGAATGCACCGACGCCAATGTCGAAATAGGCTCGCTACCAGAGGATTTCATCGACGTGGTGCGTGATGAGGGCACCGGCCGGATCACCAGCGGCGGGCACGCGGGGCAATATCTGAACTGGTCCTACGATGTCGGATTCTGGGTCGACACCGAACCACGGGACACCCGAGGTGAGGCGCTGCATCCGTTCGAGAGTGCGGCCGCCGATAGCATCGAGCCGGGAACTCGATTGCGGCTCACCGGTTGCGGGAACGCAAGGCCCGACAATGTATGTGGCAAGTTCAGCGCCGCAACGTGGACGATCGGCGACGAATTCACGCCGGGACTCGGCGGCCCACGGCATCTGGACCTCTACATCGGCGAGGAAACTTCCGAAAGTTTCACCGAGGGGCCGGATTTCGTGACATTCACCGGTGCCACGCTCGAACCCGTGGAGCCCTGACCCGCCCACCGCCCTCGCATATGTCCTCTACTACCGCGCGGTGAGTCAGGTCGGACCGGCGACCGCAGCGGGCGGCGATGTTCCTCGTGCACGCCTTCGGCCTCAGCTGCGCGGGGATGATCTCGCTGACGGCAGGCCCTCGGGGCGCACCGATGTTCGTCGGCGCCTGGCTGAATAGTCGCGGCGACGCGACGCGCGAAACGACGCCCGCGCCCGAGCCGGTTGACGTGCGTTCCTGAGGTTTGGATGGCCGTCGGCGAGGCATTACGTGGATGACACGACCGTCTCGAGCTAGGAGGATCGCGTGTCTTCTGCAGTGATCGCAATAGTGGTCGTCGTGGTGGTGGTTCTGGTCGTGGCCGGGTTGCTGGTCGCGGCTTGGCCGATGTTGCGGAGAAAGCGGCTGCGCGAGAAGTTCGGGCCCGAATACGACCGGACCAGGGAAGAGCTGGACAGCCGCAAAGCCACCGACCGTGAGCTGACCGAGCGGGAGCGGCGCCATGCCGAACTCGAGATCCGGGAGCTGTCGGACCAGGAGAAGCAGCGGTATCGGACCGAGTGGGCGCGGATGCAGGAGCGCTTCGTCGATGCTCCGGCCGATGCGGTGACAGCAGCCGATGTGCTGGTGGCCGACATCATGGCCGAGCGCGGCTACCCCACCGAAGGATATGACCAGCAGCTCGCCGATCTGTCCGTCGAGCATGCGGCGACAGTCGGCCACTATCGCGCCGCACACGAGATCGCGATCCGGCGCTCCGATACCCGAATCTCCACCGAGGACATGCGATTCGCGGTGGTGCAGTACCGCGAGTTGTTCGAGGACCTGCTCGGCGGCGCGCCGAACGAGAAGAAGGATGCAAAGCGATGAGCACGGAACAGGGTCGGGAGCGGAGTCTGGAAAACGAAGTGCCGGAAGGGGGTTCGCCGACCGGAACACGCACCGGGACCGAGGGCGATTCGGCTGCTTCGTATGGGTCGGTGCCGATTTCGGAGGCTGAGGCGAGCGGGGGCGGGGCTACACCGGCTGCGGGCTCGGCTGGGAGGGAGAGTGCAGACGAGAGCACGGCGGCGGCGGACGAGCGCACGGCGGGAGGCGGGATAACGGCGGAAGGCGGGAGCAGGAGCGCAGCCGAGCGGATGGCGGCGGGCATGAGCACGAGTGCGGCCGAACGCACAGCCACAGACCAGAGCACCGGCAACGCCGAACGCGTGACAGGCGAGGGCGCGACCGTAAACGAGAGCGCAGCCGCAGACCAGCGCGCCGGCAACGCCGAACGCGTGACAGGCGAGGGCGCGACCGTAAACGAGAGTGCGACCGCAGACCAGCGCACGACCGCAGGGCAGCAGGAAGTCGGCGATCAGCCACTCTTCGGTGCGGCCGATGTCGAGCGCCTGCGCACGGCATGGCGGCAGTTGCAGGGCAGTTTCGTGGACAGCCCGCACGATGCGGTGACACAGGCCGACGATCTGGTCATGGCGACAGTTCAGCAGCTGTCCGCCACGTTGGCCGAGCGCAAGCAGTCGCTGGAACGGCTGTGGTCGCGCGAGGAGGACGGCGATACCGAGGATCTGCGGCTTGCGCTGCGCAGCTACCGCGCCTTCTTCGACCAGTTGGTCGACACCGGGAAGTAGCGCGATTCAGGCCGATGCGGCAAAGGAGTTCAGCTGCAGGCTCTTGTATCGAGCCCGGATCTTCTCGTATCGAAATCGGTTGTCGGCCAAGGGGCGAACGCCCTCCCAGGCGGCGCCTCGTGCGCGCCCGCCTGGCCCAACCTGCGCGACAACATCCTCGCCGGACTGGACCGCCTCATCCCCGTCGGCTGATGTATGTGAAACACGTATGTCGCATGGGCGCGCCGATACCATAGGCTTGCGCCGTGATTTCCGAGCGTGCAGTGGTCGACGGGCGTTTCGAGTTGCTCGAGCCGCTCGGTAGCGGCGGTATGGGGACGGTGTGGCGCGCGTATGACCTCGCGCTGCATCGCGAGGTCGCGCTCAAGGAGGTGCGGGCCGAGACCGATGGCGCAGGCTCGCCCGGCGTGCACCGCGAGCGGGTGCTGCGGGAGGCCAGGGCGCTGGCCCGGATCGGTCATCCGAATGTCGTCGCCATCCACCACATCGTGGATTCACCCGAAGTGGCGCATCCATGGATTGTCATGGAACTGGTTCGCGGACAAAGTCTCGCCGATCACCTGGCGAGCGGACCGATGCCGCCTTTACAAGTGGCGCACCTCGGCCGTGGCATCCTGGCCGCCCTCCGTGCCGCGCATCAGGTGGGCGTACTGCACCGCGATATCAAACCCGCGAATGTGCTGCTGCGCGAAGACGGTTCACCGGTCCTGACCGATTTCGGTATCGCCGCCATCAACGGAATGAACGGTTTGACCTCCACCGGCAGCGTGGTCGGCTCACTGGACTATGTTGCGCCGGAACGACTCAGTGGTCAGGAGGGGCATACCGCCTCTGATCTGTGGTCACTCGGTTTGCTGCTCTATTTCGCGGTAGAGGGATTTCACCCGATGCGGCGTGAGTCGACCGTCGCCACGCTCGCTGCCGTGATCAGAGGCGAAGTGCCACCGCCGCAGCGGGCCGGAGTGTTGACGGCGGTTTTGACGGCGCTGTTGGTGCCTGATCCGGGTCATCGGCCGACGGCTGAGCAGGTGGATCTGATGCTTGCGCAGGCGGTTGCGGCGGGTGGGTTCGGCAGTGCGGCAGGGGTTTTCGATGGGTCGGGTGCGGGTGGTCCGGGGGCCTTCGATGGGTCGGGTGCAGGCAGTGGTCCAGGGGGCTTCGGCGGGCAAGGCGCAGGCAGCGATCCAGGCGCGTTCAGCGGGCAAGGCGCAGGCAGCGATCCAGGCGCGTTCAGCGGGCAAGGCGCAGGCAGCGATCCAGGCCCGTTCAGCGGGCAAGGCGCAGGCAGCGATCCAGGCCCGTTCAGCGGGCAAGGCGCAGGCAGCGATCCAGGCCCGTTCAGCGGGCCGAGTGGGTTCGGTACCACGAGTGCGGCCGATGCGCTGGGCGGATTCAGTACTTCCGGCGCGGCCCGTGGACCCGGCTTCAGCACACCAGGCGCGGCCTATGGACTCGGCGGAATCGGCACTCCCAGCGGATTCGACACACCAGGCGCGGGCAATGCACACGTCGCCTTCAATACGCCTGGCTCAGTCGGCGAGTTCCACGGATCCAGCGGCAGGGCACCCGGCACGACGCCCTCGCCGCACCCATACGGCTCCACGAATCCCCCTGCACACAAACCACGCTCACGTGGGATCTTCATCGGTCTCGCGACCGCCGCGGTCATCGCCGCCATCGTCGCCACGTTAGCGATTGTCGCCTTGCGCCCCGATTCGACCGGCAACCAGGCCACTCCTGGCAATCCACCCGCGACTAACGAATTCCCCACGACAAGTCGTTCCGCGATCCCGTCCGGAGCCCCCGGGAGCGGCAAACCTGTCGACCTCCTGACCCCGACCAGCATCCGCCAGGCCATCGCCGCACTCGAAAAGGTCTCCGGCAGCGATGTATTCAATGAAGCAACGTTCTATCCGACCTATGCCGACGTCGGCGCCCCGGTCAAGAACAACCCCAGCCTCTACGACAACTTCGTCTACCGCGACGGAACAGCCACCCGAAAGGGCGCAGGCGGCCCACTCTCGGACAAAGCCACCGTCAAGCTGAGCTCGATCAACTGGGACATCCTCCCCGACCTGTTCCGCACCGCCGACGAAAGCCTCGGCATCCCCACCCCCACCCTCCGCTACGTAATCGTCGACCCGGCCTGGACCTTCAACAACGACAAGCCGACAGTCATGGTCTACCTGACCGACGATTACGGTGGCGCCTATCTGGCCGCCGACACCGACGGCACCGTGGTAACCAAATACCCCAGAGGCCGCTAGCCTCGACAACTTTCACAACGACCTCAAATATTCGTACCGGGAATAACACACCGCCCATCGGGCCCGATATTCCCGATGATCATCCCATCCGACAACGTACAAAAGCTGCCGATCTGCACGCACTCCTGATGCGTATTCATAACCATCTGGTCCCCACAGGGCGTCCCAGGATCATCCGGACCAGCCTGCGCACTCATCGGAAAAAGCACCGCGCCAATCCCTGCAGCACCAGTTGCGACCAATAGCGAAATACGAAGCATGATCAATCCTCCAATCCGATGACGGATCGCGAGTACTCCTCTATTCAAACCGCCCGATCGTCGATATTTCACACCGACCAAACCCATCCCCGACCAGCACGATCCTACTCTCGAGCCCAAATGCTCAGCTGAACTGGCCCCGCCTCAGTAATCTTCGGGAATTCAAACGTGGCGAGACTCCGATCGGGAGCGGTCAGCAGACGAGTTGGCATACAGACAGGGCCCTGGCGCTACTGTGGCAAGGATTGAAGAAAGAATGACCTTGGGAGGAGATGCCGTGGTGGGCAGATTTGCATTCCGCGTAGACGCGCGATCGGCAAGTTATTTCCAGTCGGTAGCGACTGAGATGACGAACATTTATGACCTCAGCGAAGACGAGGCTATTGCCAGGATAAACGAGAGATTTATCGGGCTAGAATTTTTGGGCGACAATCTCATTTACCATGAGACGGAACAATATTGGGCGAAAGATATCCTATATGGCCACGATGTATGGTGGAAGGGCGAGGAGAATTCCGCTCCCTTACCTCCCCCGGGGCAGCGGCAGAGATGGCTGCATCGGCAGTCTTGGTGGCAGCATTGGTGTGTTTGGCGTCAACGAATGGAGGCGGTGCGGTTGCGTCGGAGCGTGAATTGATGAACTCCTTGACTGGAGGAAGCCGCATCGCTTCGAAACTTGACCAATCAGGCTGTCACAGCACTGCAGAGGCGCCCACGCGTCAGCAGCGAACGATCAGGCACTCTTCCGCATGCCATGCGACGAGCTCGGGGAGCACCACTCGCTGACGAGCCAGCTGAGCCCAGCCCGAGGCAGGGCTCAACACAACCTCTACAGCAGCGCGCGCTGCCCTACTTCTTCCCAGACGCTAATCCGCTGCGGAACTCGACTACGTCGCCATCGCTCATGACGTAGTCCTTGCCTTCCATGCGGACCTTGCCCGCGGCCTTGGCGGCGGCCATGGAGCCGGCGGCGATGAGGTCGTCGTAGGCGACTACTTCTGCCTTGATGAAACCGCGTTCGAAGTCGGTGTGGATTACACCGGCGGCCTTGGGGGCGGTGTCGCCCTGGTGGATTGTCCAGGCGCGCGCCTCTTTCGGCCCCGCGGTGAGGTAGGTCTGCAGGCCTAGGGTGTGGAAGCCGGTGCGGGCCAGGGCGTGCAGGCCGGGCTCGGTCTGGCCGATGGATTCGAGGAGTTCGAGGGCGGATTCGTCGTCGAGTTCGAGGAGTTCGGCTTCGACTTTGGCGTCGAGGAAGACCGAATCCGCCGGTGCGACAGCGGCTTTCAGCTCGGTAACCCTCGCCTTGTCGGTGAGCACCGACTCGTCGGCATTGAAGACGTAGAGGAACGGCTTGGTGGTGAGCAGCGAAAGTTCTTTCAGCAGTTCGCCGTCCAGTTGGGCGCGGGCGGAGAAGAGGGTTTTACCGCTGTCGAGAACTTCCTGGGCGGCCTTGGCCGCGTCGAGCAGCGGCTTGCGGTCCTTTTTGACCTTGGCTTCCTTCTCCAGCCGCGGGATCGCCTTCTCCAGCGTCTGCATATCGGCGATGATCAGCTCGGTTTCGATCACCTCGATATCGGCGAGCGGGTCGACGCGCCCGTCGACGTGCACCACATCATCGTCGGCGAAGACCCGCACCACCTGACAGATGGCATCGGCCTCGCGGATATTGGCGAGGAACTTGTTGCCGAGTCCGGCGCCCTCGGATGCGCCCTTCACGATGCCCGCGATGTCGACGAACGACACGGTGGCGGGCAGGATGCGCTGGGAGCCGAAGACCTCGGCCAGCTTGTCCAGTCGCGGGTCGGGCAGTGGAACCACCCCGACGTTCGGCTCGATGGTCGCGAACGGATAGTTCGCGGCCAGCACGTCGTTCTTGGTCAGCGCATTGAACAGCGTCGACTTTCCGACGTTGGGCAGGCCGACGATTCCGAGGGTGAGACTCACGCGGCTACCTCGCTACGCTCGGCAGCCGCGTACGTCTCAGACGCTGTGTTGGATGGTTCGCTCGCACACTCGCTCACGAGGAACAGAGTCTACGCGGCAGGACGCAACCCTTCGGCAGCGGCCGAGCGAGCGGCCTTCTCATTCGTTACGCACCATGCCGATTGCGTCAGGGAATCAGGATGACCTTGCCGAGATTCGAGCGGTTCTCGATGACGGCGTGCGCCTCGGCGGCGTCTTCCAGCGGGAATTCCGCGTGGACGACGGGGCGGAGTAGGCCGGATGCGAAGTATTGCCAGAGTTCTTGGCGCCAGTGTTCGTACAGGTCCGGGGAGTTGCGGGCGATGCGGGCCATTTGGAAGCCGACGACTGATTTCGCACCGACGAGCAGGTCGTATGCCTGGATGGTGCCGCCGCCCGAGCTGTATGCGACAAGTCGGCCGCCGGGGGCCAGTGCCGCGATGGCAGGGGTGAGGAGCTCGCCGCCGACGGCGTCGAGGACGTAGTCGACGGGCTCGCCCCAGGATTCCTGGTCGTAGGCGACGACTTCGTCAGCGCCGAGCCCGCGGAGGAAGTCGGCCTTGGCGAGGTCGGAGACGGCCGCTACCACGCGCGAAGCACCGCGTACCCGCGCCAATTGCAGGGCAAGGTGGCCGACACCGCTGGCGGCGGCCGTGATCAGGGCAGACTCGTCCGACTTGGGATTCGCGGCATCCAGCGCACCGAGTGCGACCAAACCGCTGCGGACCAGCGCGACCGCATCGACGGCTGAAGCGCCGTCGGGAATCGGCGAGGCCATCGCGGCGGAGAGCAGCGCGTAGTCGGCATAACCGTGGCCGAAGACCAGACCGGTGACACGGTAGCCGGGCACACAGCTGGTCACGCCCTCACCGACCGCGACCACCTCGCCCGCTACCTCGCCACCCAGCGCGATCGGCTCCCGCGGCTCACGCACCTTGCGAACCACCGGCAGTGTCACACCAACCGCTTCGACCCGGACCAGCAGTTCCCCGGGGCCCGGCGTCGGCACCTCGGCCGACACCACCTCGAGTACCTCCGGACCACCGCTGCGCTGGTATTGCACCCGCCGCATCACACCTCCGAACTCCTAAGGAGGGCTAAAGGTAGCCCGACGCCGCGACAACCCCAACCTATTTACCGCGCCGAGTGCGATATCTCACCACAGCGGCCGAACGGGTGAAAGCCGCCGACATCTATGTCGCCGCCGACTCGCCTTGCGATAGCCGATCGGCGGCGTAGCGTTCCGGGTATGCAGCCGACCACCGAAGTGGTGACGGCACGTCCGGCACCTGCGCTCGCGGCGTTCATCGATGGGTACCTCGGGTATCGACTGAGCGGGTTCGCACCCGGTTTGCATCGGGGGCTGCCGTCGCGCCATATGACGTTCATCGTGTCGATCGGGCCGAGTATCGACGTTGTGGCGCAGACGGATTCGCGGCAGTCGCCGGAGGATTACCGGTGTGTGCTGAGTGGGTTGCAGGCCAGTTCGGCGGTTATCTCGCACAACGGTTATCAGGAGGGGATCGGGATCGAGTTGACGCCGCTCGGGAGCCGTGCCCTGTTCGGGATGCCCGCGAGTGCGCTGTGGAACACCTCGGTGGAATGCGCCGAGGTGGCGGGGCCGGTCGGCCGGCAGCTGTGGGAGGAATCGCAGGAGCTGTCGTCGTGGCCGGAGCGGTTCGCCGCCTGCGATCGGGTATTGACGAGGCTGGTCTGTCACGATCGCCTGGTGGCGCCCGAATTGACTTGGGCCTGGCGCACTTTGGTCGAATCGGACGGTGCGGCGCGGATCGGCCCGCTCGCCGAGGAGATCGGTTGGAGCCGTCAACATCTGGCCCGACGCTTCGGCGCCGAATTCGGACTCGGCCCCAAGCTCGCCGCTCGGATCGCCCGTTTCGAACGCGCCAGGCGAATGATCGGACACACGCCGTCCTATGTGACGATCGCGCAGGTGGCCGCGACCTGCGGATATTACGACCAGGCTCACTTCAACCGGGACTTCGCGGAACTCGCCGGTTGCAGCCCCACCGCATGGCTCGCGGAGGAGATTCCATCTGTCCAAGACCCGGCGGGGTCCGGCGGGTGAGGCTGGATCCATGACAACACCAACGGATTCACCACAGACCACAGCAACTCGCACCGCCGTATGGCCGTGCCTCAATTTCACCGACGCTCGCGCGGCAGTGGCCTTCCTGACCAACGCATTCGGCTTCGAGGAGGTTGCGCTCTACGCGCGGGAGGACGATCCGTCGTTCATCGAGCACGGTCAGTTGCGCTGGCCGCTCGGCGGCGGAATTATGTTCAGTTCGATCGGCAAGGGCGACAACCCGTTCTGTGCGCGCGGGCCGGGCACCGATTCGATCTACCTCGTCTGCGAGCAACCCGACGCCCTGCACGACCGCGCGGTCGCGGCGGGCGCGGAGGTGGTGCGCGGCCTGCGCGATGAGGACTACGGTTCGCGCGGCTTCACCGTCCGGGATCCGGAGGGCAACCTCTGGAGCTTCGGTACCTATTGGGGCGAGTGACAACGACGGCCGCCATTCAGCGCGGCCGTCAACGCCCGCCCAGACCCGATGCCGCGATACCGCGCACGAACGCCCGCTGCGCGATCGCGTAGACGACCACCAGCGGCAGCAGGATGACCACCGCCGCGGCCATGAGAATCGGCCATTGCGTGTGGTACTGGCCTTGTAGCCGCACCAAACCCAATGTGGCGGTGGCGATGTCGTTGCGCTGGATCATGATCAGCGGCCACAGGAAGTCGTTCCAGACCGTGATCCAGGTCAGCACCCCCAGCACCATGAGCCCAGGACGAGTGTGCGGCAACAGGACTCGCCAGAACACCTGCCAGGTCGTGCACCCGTCGACGATCGCCGCCTCCTCGAGTTCGGCGGGCAAGGTTCGGAAGAACTGGCGCATCAGATAGGTGCCGAATGCGCTGCCGAACAGGCCGGGAACGATCATCGCCCACGGCGTGTCCACCCAGCCGAAGGCGCGCATGATCAGGAATTGCGGAATCACGGTAACCGTCAACGGCACCATCAGCGTGCCGAGGTAGGCCAGAAAAAGTACATCGCGTCCGCGAAATCGCAAGCGCGCGAACGCATATCCGGCCAGCGAGCAGAAGAAGACCTGCCCCGCCGTGACACATAACGCATAGAACGCGGTATTGAGCAGCATCCGCCCCAGCGGCAATACGTCGAAGACCTTCCCGTAGTTGGACCACTGCGGACGCGCGGGAACCAGTGTCGGCTCGGTGATCTCGCCATCGCGCTTCAACGAACCCGACAATGCCCACAAGATCGGAAACAGCGCACACCAAGCGACCCCGACCAGCGCCACGTAGATAAGGACGCCACGTACCGTCCGGCGCAGAATGGCCCGCTCCACCCGGCCGGTACTGCACGCCCGCACACCGATCCGCATCGGAAGCGACCGAACCGCCTCGTACGCATTCACAACTGCACCTCCGCCCGGCGCGCGAATCGCAGCTGCAATAGCGTCAGCACCAGCAGGATCGCGAAGATCACCCAGGCCAGCGCCGCCGCATAGCCGACCTCGTAGAACCCGAAGGCGTTCTGGAACAACATGATTCCGAGCAGATAGGTCCCGGTCTCGGGCCCGCCGTTGCCGCCGGTCAAGGCATAGGCCTGATCGAAGGCCTGTACCGAGTTGATGATGGTGATGACGAAGACGAACGACAGTGGCCCGCGAATCAACGGCAGTGTCACCGACCAGAATCGCCGCAACGCTCCCGCGCCATCGATGCGCGCCGCCTCGTACAGTGTCTCGGGCACGCCCTGCATCGCTGCCAGCAGGATGACAGTCGCGAAGGGCACACTCTTCCATACGGTCACGATGCTCAGCGAGACCAGCGCCCAGTCCGGGTCGGTCAGCCACGGCACCGGATCGACGCCGATCCAGCCGAGCATAATGTTGAGCAGCCCGTCATCGGTGGTGAAGATAAAGCGCCACACCACCGCCATGGCCACGGTCGAGGCGACCAGCGGGAGAAATGCGATGGTTCGAAAGATGCCGATACCGGCCAACTTTCGATTGAGCACCGCCGCGACCGCGAGCCCGATCACCACCGTCGGCACCAGCGTCAACAGGGTGAACACCGCAGTATTGCGTAATGCGATGAGGAATAACGGATCCGACACGAACAGCCGCCGATAGTTCGATATCCCCACGAACCGTGGCGCACTGAACAAGTCCCACGAGTGCAGACTCAGATACAACGAAACTCCGAGCGGAAGCAGCAAGAACACCAGCACCGCCGCCAGATTCGGTGCCACGAAAACCCAGCCCGCCCGCGCACGCCGCCGCTCGAGCCGCCCTCGCTCGTGAGGCGCACACATCCGGCTACCGATCAGTTTCATGAGGATTCCAGAAGGGTATTGATATCGGCTGTCAGGGACGCGCTCACCGATTCAGCGGTTGCGGCACCGCGCAGCACTCGGTTGCCACCGCGCTCGAGCAGCGCGGAAACCTTGCCCCACACCGGAGTAACCGGCAGCGGCCGCGAATTCTCCGGCCCCTCCGTGAACACCTGGAGGTTGCGTATCTCGCGATGCGCCTCCCCGAATCCAGCAGAGCCCATCGCGGATTTCAGCACCGGCACGAAGAGTCCGGAGGCGGCGATAATGGCCTGTCCCACCGGCCCGGTCGCGAATTTGACGAATTCCCAAGCTTGTTCGATGCGCGGACTGTCCGCGGCGATCGACAGCCCCGTGCTCCCCACATCCGTAATCGCGCCCGGGCCACCATGCGGCCCGACCGGCAACACCGTCACATCAATGGGCAAACCATCCTGTCCGGCGAACTCGGAATACAGCCAATGCCCACCCATCGCCATCGCCGCGCGTCCACGACGGAACAGATCCGGCGCCGAAACCGACTGCTGGTCGGCGACTTTCGGGGCGACCCGGTGGCGAACAGCGAGATCGGCATAGAACTGGAATCCCTCGGCGAACCGTGGATCACCCAGATCGGTCCTGGTCGGATCCACCGACGGCGAGAACCACTGCGCCCCATTGTTCATACCGAAACACGCGGCCGAGAAATACGGCACCCACGCGTCGGCAAACCCCCACTGCCGGTTCCGCTCGGATGACTCGTGCCGCGTGAGCGCCCTTGCGGCATCGAGGAATTCGGCGAAGGACCAGGCATCCCGCCACCGGGGCGGCGCGGTCACACCGGCTTCGGCGAACAACTCCCGATTGTAGTAGAGAAACACCCCCGACCACTGTTCCGGCAGCGCGTACTGCCCACCGCCATAGGTGAAGGTGTCGTAGAGCGCCGGATAACTGTCGGCACGCAGTGCGGCAACGTATTCGGGCTCCCGATCGAGCAGCGTGCGCAGATCCAGCAGCACCCCCCGTTCGGCGAGTCCGGCATAAAGCAACTCCCACGCCATCATGACGTCGGGACATTTGCCGCCCGCACAGTAGGTCAGCATCTGCTGCAGCGGATCCGGCCCGGACATGATGGTGCGGATCCGGATCTCCGGATACCGGCGCTGGAACTCGTCGATGATCTTCAGCCGGACCCGCGCCTCCTCCGGCCTGGCCTGAAAGAAGAAGGTCAGCGCGTCGTCATCGGATCCGCAGCCGGTGGTGGCGAGCAGCGGCGCGGCCAGCACCGAGACGAGCAGCGTGCGCCTGCGCAACGAGGCCCTCCTCCAGGCGGGTGTGGAGCTTGGCGGAATCGCATGGCAGCATACGTTCGGCAACACCGACGTGATGGCCGACACACGTACAAAACTTAACGTTGTCCTAAGCCGATCGGAAACGAGCCCGATCGACATCATCAATCGGATACGTTGTCAGATGTTTGAGCAGGATCCTGCGCGTTTTTCAGGAGAGTAAGCGGATGGCGACAATCGAATATTTGCGGACGGATCCCGATCTGCCGCCCGTCGGGGTGGTCGATCACTCCCCGATCACGCCACGGAAGAAGGCGATCTTCGGGGCGATCGCGGTCGTCGGAGCGATAGCCTGGGCCGTCCTCGCCATCTCCCGCGGTGAGAACGTGAACGCGGTGTGGATCGTGGTCGCGGCGATCTGTACCTACGTGACCGCTTATCAGTTCTACGCCAGGCTGATCGAATACCGGATCACCAAGCCGCGCGACGATGTGGCCACGCCCGCTGAGGAATTGGAGAACGGCAAGGACTACATGCCGATGGACCGGCGGGTGCTCTTCGGGCACCACTTCGCCGCCATCGCGGGCGCCGGTCCACTGGTCGGACCGGTGCTGGCGGCGCAGATGGGTTATCTGCCGGGCACCATCTGGATCATCGTCGGCGTCGTCCTCGCCGGCGCGGTGCAGGATTACCTGGTGCTGTGGGCCTCGTCGAAGCGCCGTGGGCGCAGCCTCGGGCAGATGGCTCGCGACGAACTCGGACCGATCGGCGGTGTCGCCGCGATCATTGCCGTGCTGGTGATCATGATGATCTTGCTCGCGGTGCTCGGCATCGTGGTCGTGCAGGCGCTGGCGGCGGTCAAGGGTCCGGACGGCGCATTGCACGGCGGCAGCCCGTGGGGTGTGTTCTCCATCGGCATGACCATCCCGATCGCCCTGTTCATGGGGCTGTACCTGCGCTTCGTGCGACCGGGCCGGGTCGGTGAGGTATCGGTCATCGGTTTCGCACTGCTGCTGTTCGTGATCATCTCCGGCCGTTGGGTCTCCGAATCCGGTTGGGGCCGTGACCTGTTCACGCTGTCCGGCACCACCATCGCCTGGCTGCTGATCGTCTACGGTTTCATCGCCTCGGTACTGCCGGTGTGGTTGCTGCTCGCACCGCGCGATTACCTGTCGACGTTCATGAAGATCGGCACCATCGGCCTGCTGGCGCTCGGCATCGTGTTCACCATGCCGGTGCTGCAGGCGCCTGCGGTGTCGCAGTTCGCGCACAACAGCAACGGTCCGTCCTTCGCGGGCAGCCTGTTCCCGTTCCTTTTCATCACCATCGCATGTGGTGCGCTGTCCGGATTCCATGCCTTGGTTTCCTCCGGCACCACGCCCAAACTGCTGGAGAAGCAGTCGCATGCGCGGATGATCGGCTACGGCGGCATGCTGATGGAGTCGTTCGTCGCGGTCATGGCGATGATCACCGCGAGCATCATCGACCAGCACCTGTACTTCGCCATGAACGCGAGCGCGGGTCTCACCGGCGGTACCGCCGAGAAGGCCGCCGCCTACACCAATTCCCTTGGTTTGAGCGGTGATCCGATCACCGCGGGTGAGTTGACCCAGACCGCCAAGGATGTCGGCGAGACCAGTGTCATCTCGCGCACCGGTGGCGCGCCGACGCTGGCGATCGGGATGTCTCAGGTGATGTCCGGATTCCTCGGCGGCTCCGGGCTGAAGGCGTTCTGGTACCACTTCGCGATCATGTTCGAGGCGCTGTTCATCCTCACCACCATCGACGCCGGTACCCGCGTCGCACGCTTCATGCTCTCGGATTCGCTCGGTAATCTCGGCGGTCCGGCGAAGAAGTTCAAGGATCCGTCGTGGCGGCCCGGTGCTTGGCTGTGCTCGGCCATTGTGGTCGCGGCTTGGGGTTCGGTGCTGCTGATGGGTGTCACTGATCCGCTCGGCGGCATCTACACGCTCTACCCGCTGTTCGGCATCTCCAACCAGCTGCTGGCCGCGATCGCGCTCACCGTCGTGCTGACCATTCTGATCAAGAAGGGTCTGGTGAAGTGGGCGTGGATTCCCGCGCTGCCGCTGATCTGGGATTTGATCGTGACGATGACGGCGTCCTGGCAGAAGATCTTCTCCGCCGATCCGAAGATCGGCTACTGGAAGCAGCACGATAACTACAGTGCCGCCCGCGATGCCGGAAAGTTGTTGGCACCGGCCAAGACCGCCGACGATATGGACAAGGTCGTGCGCAACACGTTCATCCAGGGCACGCTGTCGATCATCTTCGCGGTGCTGGTGTTGGTCGTCGCGGTGGTCGGTGTGGTGGTCTGCTTGCGTGCCTGGCGGGCGGGCGGCGGACCGAGCAGCGAGACGCCGGACGAACCGTCGAAGATCTTCGCACCGCGCGGCTTCATCGCCACCGCGGAAGAGAAAGCGGTGCAGAAGGAATGGGATGCCCTGATCGAATCTGGGCGGGTCCGGGCACCTGGCGCCGCCCATACCAAGGGCGCTACGGCGGAAACACCAGCGCATTGACCGCAGCAGCGCAGCCGAATGACGGCCGGTCATCACGATCGGCCGTCATTCGGCGTCTGCGGGTGGTCGGAAGTGCCGGTGCGGCAAAGGTTCGCGCCTTCGGTTCCTGGTTCAATGCGGTGCTCGGCGGCCAGGATTACCAGCGCTATGTGGACCATCTGCAGCGCAATCACCCTGGTTGCGAGATTCCGTCGGAGCGCGAGTATTGGCGGCGTCGGCACGCGGATGCGGATAACAATCCGCAGCATCGTTGTTGCTGAACGATCCGACTATTCGATGGTCAACTGAGCTTCGCTACGCTCGTGATCCAATAGCCAGCGCTTGACCGGCAGCCCCCAACGGAACCCGCCGAGCGCTCCCCCGATGCGCAGAACCCGGTGGCACGGCACGAAAAGCGCCGCGGCATTGCGGGCGCAGGCATTGGCGGCGGCGCGGGTGGCGTCCGGTCGCCCGGAGATGGCGGCGTATTCGGTATAGGTGACCGGATCGCCCGCCGGGATCTCGCGCAGCACTTCCCATGCGTGCATGAGGAATTCGCCGGATTGCTGACGCACCTCGATCACGTCGATCGCGGTCAACTCGCCGCGATGGTAGGCGGTGACCGCGCGGGTCACCTCGCCGAGGTCGGCACGCCCGCGTAGCTCGCTGGGCCGCAGACTCGGGTGGATCAACTGCCGCAAGCTCTCGGCGTCGTCGGTCCAGCCGGAGGCGAGCACGGCACCGTCCGCATCGACAAGTGCGGTGAACGGGCCGATCGGAGTAGCGGAGGTCGCGAAATCGGTTGTCACGATCGGGTTTTCGCTTTCGGTGCGGCGACGGCCCGCGTCGCGGTTGCTTTCGGCGGTGTGGCCTTGCGACCGGCGAGCGCGGCCTTCCATAGGTGCATGGACAGATACGAACGCCACGGGGTCCAGCGCGCGGTATCGGTGAGATCGACCCCGAGCAGGGTGGCGCCTTGGCGGACAACGAGATCGGTGTCGAGCAGCACATCCGGATCGGCGAGCAGTCGCATGGTCACATAGTCGGCGGTCCACGGTCCGACCCCTTCCAGTGCCAACAGGTCGCGGCGCAGATCGGTGGCGGTGCGGCCCTGGTGCAGCACCAGATCGCCGGAGGCGAGAGCCGAGGCCGCGCGGATAATCGAGCGGATCCGCCGCGCCGGGCCGGTCAATACCTCGGCACCACGTTCGGCGATCGCGGCCGGTATCGGGAACAGCCGCGCGACCGGTCCGTCGATCGGCTCGCCGAGCGCCTCGACCAGTCGAGCGGTGTGGGTCGCGGCGGCCGATACCGAAATCTGCTGACCGATCATGGTGCGCAGCAATAACTCTGGACCATCGAGTGCGCCGGGCACGCGGATACCGGGAGTGAACGGCGGGCGGGCTCGGCCACGGCGGGCAGTGGCCGCACCGACATCGAAGGGATGGTCGGCCGGTGCCGCACCGGCGTCCGGGAGGTCTCGTCCCGACGTCTCGATGACCTCGGTATCGGCGGGCCCCACGCCGAGCGCCTCATCGATGCCGACCGGGTCCGCGTCCAGGTCCAGCAGATGCCGCAGCCGTGCGACGGTCGGTGCGAGGTCGCGCATGTCGTGCAGGGAAAGTTCGGCGCGCACGTGATCGCGTTGGAAATTCAGTCGCGTGGTCGCATGTCCGTGCGGGGTTCGCAGGGACCGGGTGTAGGCGCGGTCCTCCCATAGCTCCATGCCCGGCACGACGTGCGAGGAGAGGAACCATTCGAGCCAGCCGCGGTCCAGCGGCTCGCGGAAAGGCAGCCGCAGCGTCAGCGATCCATTGGTGGCGGGCACCAGGTGGCCGGAGCGGGTCACCCGCTGCGCCTCGGTGCGCATGATGGTCGGACTGACCGCGAATACCTCGCGGACGGTGTCGTTGAACTGCCGAATGCTGGCGAATCCGGCCGCGAAGGCGATATCGGACATCGGCATATTGGTGGTCTGGATCAGCAGCCGCGCGGTGTGCGCGCGATGCGCCCTGGCCAGCGCCAGCGGACCGGCGCCCAGTTCGGTGGTGAGCACTCGGGTCACCTGGCGCTGCGAATAGCCAAGCGTGGCGGCCAGTGCCGGCACGCCGCCGCGCTCGATCACGCCGTCGCCGATGAGTCGCATCGCCCGTGCGGCCAGATCGGCGCGGGTATTCCACAGCGGTGATCCGGGTGCGGCATCGGGCAGGCAGCGGCGGCAGGCCCGGTATCCGGCCTGCTGTGCGGCGGCGGCCGTCGGCAGGAAGGTCACATTCGTCGGCTTCGGCGTTATCGCTGGGCAAGAAGGGCGGCAATAGATTCCGGTCGTTCGCACCACGGTGAAGAACTGGCCGTCGAATCGGGAGTCCCGGGTCGATACCGCCCGATAGCAGCGTTCGAAATCCAAAGCCGTGATCGTCACCCAATCCACAATGGCAGCAACCCACACCTGACGCTAGCGGAAATCCGCCACAAACCCCGACGAGACCGACCGGTCGATGTGCCGACCCCGGGCCGGGTGGCGGGGGTCGACGCGGTGCGTCCGGCCCTCGAATTCGGTCGATGGTCCTGCCGTTGGGACAGCACCATCGACGGCCACGTCACGGTGCGCTACGACCGGGACTCGCGGAAGACCGCCGAGTCCGGCGCGTTCGGGCGCGCCTCTCGGATGAGAAGTACGCCCGTGCCTGCGGCCACGAGCCGGTCCCCGGGCTGACCAGGGATCTACTCGCCGAACCCATCGGCACTATGCTCGACCACAATCTGCTGCAGGAACTCATCCAGTCGACGACCATCGTCCTGCGCAACCTCTACTGGCTCGACGGACCCTGAGGTCAGATCGCTGCCCGTCGGTCCCGGACCGGTCCGCGAGTGCTCGGGAGAGCATGTTCGAACCAACGTGGGATCGACCGAACCGGGCGATCTTCCGGCGGGCGTCCAGGCAGTCGAGGGTCTTGCACGGGCGCCGCCGGGATTCACACCGCCGGAGCACGATTGCGGCGGGTCGACATTGGGGCTCTTCGCGGGAGGTACTGCCGAGTTCGGACGCAACCGAACGACGGCCGTGAGCTTGACCGCTGCCGGTCCGACCAGCGCTGTTCTCACGCTTGCCACGCAATGATCGGCATGTGCGGTCAGGCCACGGTGGTGCGGAGTCGGGAGCCCGCTCGACCGCGGATGACGTGCAGGCGGCTCGGAATACGCTGGCGCATTTCGTCGACGTGGCTGACCACACCGACCACGCGCCCGCCCGCGCGCAGTTCGTCGAGAACGCCCATGACCGCGTCGAGGGAGTCGGCATCGAGCCCGCCGAAACCCTCGTCGATGAAGATGGTGTCGAGCACCACGCCGCCGGATTCGGCCGCCACCGTGTCGGCGAGGCCGAGCGCCAATGACAGTGCGGCCATGAAGGATTCGCCACCAGAGAGGGTTTTGGCGGGCCGGACGGCACCGGTGTAGTCGTCGCGGATATCGAGGCCGAGCCCGCCGCGGCGGCCGCGCGGGCCCGCCTTGTCGGAGTGCACGAATTCGTAGCGACCGCCCGACATTCGACGCAGCCGAACCGAACCCGCCAATGCCACCTCCTCGAGCCGAGCGGCAAGTACGTAGGAGCGCAACGACATTCGACGGTTGTTCTCGCCCCGGCCCGCGACGACCTCCGCGAGTGCGGCCAGTTCCTCGTGGGCGCGCTGTACCGGGGCGATCCGATCGACCGCGGCCCACAGCTGACCACCCAAATCCTCCAGCAGGTTCACCCGCCGGGCGGCCTCCGCATGCGCGGCGACAGCCGCGTTCAGCTGGACCTGCGCGACAGCCACGGCGGACTCCAACTCCGCGAGATCGCCGGGTTCGGTCGCGGCGGCGGCTTGGATCTCCGGCTCCGCGAGGACGGCCTCGGCATGCGCGCGAGACCGATCCGCGGCGACCAATTCCGCTTCGATGTCATTCTGCCGCTGGGTGGTTCGCGACGCCGCGGTGACTACCCGCGCGTATGCCGTCAATAAGGCCACGTCGTCGCGCGGTTGCGTGCCATCCTCGGCTGACCTCGAACCGACTGCACCCCTGGTGGTCTCCGCATTATCGACGCGCCTCTCAGTCGAATCGGAGACCGCGCCAGTGCCATCGGCATCGGCATCGGCATCGGCATCGGCGCCCGCAATACCATTGGCAACGCCGCGCGGATCGGCGACCCGCGAAACCTTCGAACCAGCCGCCAGACCGGGCGTTGCCCCCGGTCCGGTTGCGACGGAGTTCTCAGCCTGCTCGATGACGAAACCTGCTGCCAGCGCAAGGCTTTCGATCCGGTCGGCGACCGCGGTGACCTGCTCGACTGCGGCTGACTCGTCATTGCGTGCGTCGCGGAGGGCGGTGGCGTCACCGATCAGCGTGTCGAGTCGGGCGCGGCGGCGGTCGATAGTTTCGTCGGCGCCCGCGGCGGTGCGCAGGCGGTCGGTGAGTTCGGTGAGGCGCGCGGCGGCGGCGGCGATGCGGGTCGTGACGGTGCTGCGGCGGGTGTCGGATTCGCGGAGTTCGTCGTGCAGGCGCGATTCGTCGGTGCGCAGGCGGGACAGTTCGGCGGTGAGGCTGTCGGACAAGGTGGCGAGTTCGGCGGCGTCTTCGTAGCGGTCGGTCGCGGCGCGCAGGGCGGCGGCCAGTTCGACGCGGTCGGCATCGCCGCCGCGGGTGACCAGCGCGTCGATTTCGCGTTCCAGATCGGTGATTCGCGCCAGCACCCGGTCGCGGGTGTCCTCGGCCGCGCGCTCGGCGGTGGCCGCCGCATCCTCGGCGTCCTTCGATACCGCGCCGACTGCGGCGCGAGCCGGTGCTGGATGGTCGGCCGAGCCGCATACCGTGCACGGCTCGCCGTCGAGCAGTTGCCCGGCGAGTTCGGCAGCCATCCCGGCCAGCCTGCGCTCGCGCAGGTCGAGTACGCGTTCCTTGGCATCGAGGTGCGCCGCGCGGGCCGACTCCAATTCGATCCGGGCGTGATCGAGACTTGTTCTGCGACCGGCGAGTTCGACCGCTGCCATCGCCGCGGCCTGCAGGCGTTCGCATTCGGCGGTCAAGGTGGGCAGTTCGGCCGCGGCCTCAGTGGTTTCGCGCAGCCGGGCCTCGATGGTTGCGATCGATTCGGGTAGTTGCCGACGCATTCGCGTCAGCTTGTCCACGCGGCGGGTGAGTGCGGTGTCCTCATCGCGCAGCGTGGCCAGTTCGGAGGTGAGCCGGGTGGCGGTCGTCGCATCGGCGCTCACCTCGTCGAGCGCGCCGATCTGGGCACTCCACCGTCGAATGGCCGCATCGACATCCGCGTCGGCGACGACGATCGGCTTTCCGTCCGCCGCGCGCTCGACCGTGATCAGGTCATTACCCACGACATCGGTGCCAGCGGGTTCGGCGAGCAGTGCGGCCAATCGTGCTGCGATGCGGTGGGTTTCGTCCGACTTGCGCCTGGCGTGCATTACCGCGGCGCGGGCCGCATCGATGGCCTCGGCGACCGGGGCGGCACGGCGGGCCGATTCGAGTTCGGCCTGCAGCTCGGCGCGGCGGTCGGCGGCCGCTGCGTACTCATCGAGCCGCTCGCGGGCCGCGGCCACACGGCGGCGCAGTTCGTGCAGGCGGCGTTGCTCCTCGGCGCGGGACCTGATGCGCGCCGATTCCTGTTGACACCGTTCGGCTTCCGCTGCGGTCGCGATGAGTGCCGCACGCGCGGTCGCGAGCAGATCTTGCGACCAGCCGACTGCCTCGAGAGGCCCGACGGTTTCGGCTGCCGTCTCCCCCGCCGTCACCGCGACCTGTGCGATCAACCGATCGATGCCTTGCTCGCGCGACTCCACGTCCGCGGTCGAGGCCCGGCGCTTGTCTGCCAACCACTGCTCGGCACTGCCGAAACGTTCGGTGTCGAAGAGCTTTTCGAGAAGCTTCTCGCGCTCCTCGTTCTCCGCGCGCAGAAATCGCGCGAAATCACCCTGGGGCAACAGCACGACCTGGAAGAACTGGTCCGCGCTCATGCCGAGCAGGCGAATGATCTCGTCGCCGATATCGGTCAGGCGAGCGAGATTCGCGCCGCGCCCGTCCAACCATTCCAGCGTCGCTGCGGCATTCTCCTTGACCCAGCCGCTTTTGGCCCGTTTGCTCGGCCGCTGGAATTCCGGCGAGCGCGTCAACCGCACTCGTCGCCCACCCAGCGTCGCCTCCAGCACGACCCGGGGCGGCGTCTGCTCGTCGGCATGATCGGAATGCAGGCGCTTACTCTCGCCACGTGCGCCGGGCACGCTGCCGTACAACGCGAATGCGATCGCGTCCAGCACCGTCGTCTTTCCGGCTCCGGTCTGCCCGTGCAGCAGAAACAGCCCGTCCGCGCCGAGCGCGTCGAAGTCGACAACCGTGGTCTCGGCGAACGGGCCGAATGCGGTCATCTCCAGCCGATGCAGCCTCATTCAGCGCCCCTGCCGAGTGCGGTCGACGTCGCGGACACCACGCGCAGCGCCCTCCGGGGCACCCGGGGGCATCCACTGCGCCCGCTGGAAGAACCCACGCTCGAGGCAGAGCTGTTGTGATATCCCATGCCGCGAAGGGTGTTCGGCATGCCTGGCACGGATTCTCCGAAGCGGTATCCGCTGGTGACCGGTCTCATCGAGCCACGACGGCCGCTCATGCGGACAGTTCCCCGGCAAGCGTGACCGCTACCGGCACCTCCCGGTCGGGTTCGCGTATCGCCGCGGCGAGTGCCCGTTCCAGCCAGGCCATTTCACCCGGGGTGGGTTCGCCGCGAACGTCGGTGAGGAAGCTCTGCGCTATTTCGGTGTCGCGGCGACCGTGCACGCGTTCACGGTAGCGCAGTTCCGGGCTTCCATCCGGGCGCGACCATTCCACGTGCACCGCATGCGGGAAGCGTTCGCGCAGCTTGCGCATGGCGTCGACGGGGCGGGCGTAGTCGGTCAGCGTCGCCGAGACATAGTGCCCCTCGGCCTCGGAATAGGCTGCATCGCTGAGCAATTCGTCGAGCGTACCGCTGAGACGACTCAGGCCGCGCACGAGCGGGAGGTCGCGGCGCCGCACCGAATGCAGGCCGGTTGCGTCCAGGTCGACGAGCCATACCGCCTTGCGGTGCGAGGCCTCGGCGAACGAATACGGCAGCGGGGAACCGGAATAGCGCACCGATTCCGAGAGCGTCTGCGGTGAATGCAGATGCCCGAGCGCCACGTAGTCGATGCCGTCGAATGCCGACAGCGGCACCGTCTCCACGCCGCCGACCGAAATCGAACGCTCGGAACCGGTCGCCTCGGCACCGACCACGAAGGCATGGGCGAGTACCACGGTGCGGGTGCCGGGACGCTCGGCGATATCGGACCGGATTCGGCACATTGCCGCGTCCAGGATGTCGGCATGCGAACGCGCTTGCGGCACACCGAGTTCGGCGCGAGTGATTTCCGGCTCGAGGTATGGAATGCCGTAAAAGGCGATCACGCCGTGCTCGTCGGACACCAGCACGGGCTGATCGACAGCGGCGACCGTCGTGCGCAAATGCAACCCGCCCGCGGCCGCGAAACTCGCACCGGCACCGAGCCGCGTCGGTGAATCGTGATTGCCGGAGGTCGCGACGATCTGCGCCCCGGCCGCACGGATGGCCTCGAATCCCTGGATACACACCGCGATCGCGTCGGCGCTCGGAATGGATCGGTCGTACACGTCCCCCGGCAGTACGACGACATCAACGGATTCCGCGGCCACCAATTCGGCGATGGCCGCGAGCGCGGCGGCCTGATCGGCGAGCAGATCGACCCCATGGAACGTGCGCCCGATGTGCCAGTCCGAGGTGTGCAACATCCGCATGCCGCGAAACCGTAGGCGATCGCACCGACAACACTCAAGAATTTGGCCGCGCCTTCGGCGCGGCGTGTTCGCGGCCGCTCGCTCCGGGGTGGTCGGTGATGCGTGGACGCAAGATCCGAACGTCCTGTTTGCTGCTTGCCGCTCGGTGACCCGCTGCCTGGTACGAATCTGCGGCTCCAGGCATTCGTCGACGAACTGCTGTCCGATAGCTCGCGGGTTTCGAACTTGTCGGTGCCATGGGGCACTATCTGCGCTATGACCGCACCGACGCTCGTCGCACTGATGCTGGTGTTCGCCGCCGGGGTGGGGCTCGGCTGGCTCGGGCATGCCGCGCGCGCCGGGCAGCGCGCGACGGCCGCTGAGGCGAGACTGGCCGCCGCCACCGACAATGAGCGGCTACTGCGGCAATCGCTCACCGCGGCGAATGAGGATGCGGCACGCCGACATTCGCACGCCATCGGAGCGATGGTGGATCCGCTGCGCGAGGCAGTCGGCACGCTGAACCAGCACATCCAGCAGGTCGAACATCACCGGATCAACGCCTATTCGAGTCTGCGCGAACAGGTCGCGGGGATGCAGCGCACGTCACATCAGCTCACCAGCCAAACAAGTCAGCTTGTCGCCGCACTGCGCGCACCGCAGGTGCGCGGTCGCTGGGGCGAGATCCAATTGGAGCGGGTGGTGGAACTGGCGGGCATGACCCGGCACTGCGATTTCGACACCCAGGTGAGCCGGGCGGCGCGCAGCGACGGGGCCACCGAACGCACCGGCATGGTGCGGCCGGACCTCGTGGTCAATCTCGCAGGCGGCAGGCAGATCGTGGTCGACGCCAAGGTGCCGTTCACCGCCTACCTCGACGCCACCATGACCGACGATCCGGACGAGCGCGCCGAACTGCTCGGCCGCCATGCCAAACATCTGCGTGCCCATATCGATCAGCTGGCCGATAAGGCCTATTGGCTGTCCTTCGATCCCGCGCCGGAGTTCGTGGTGCTGTTCGTGCCGGGGGATCCATTCCTCGATGCCGCACTCACCACCGATTCCGGCTTGCTCGAGCACGCGTTCGGCCGCAACGTGATCCTCGCTACTCCGACGACTTTGATCGCCTTGTTGCGCACGGTCGCCTTCGGCTGGCGTCAGGAAGCACTGTCCCGCGATATGGCTACCGTTCAGCAATTGGGTCGCGAACTCTACAACCGGCTCGGCATGACCGGCCGACATCTGGACCGCCTCGGCGCGCAACTCGGTAAGGCCGTAGACGCTTTCAACTACACCGTCGCCTCGGTCGAGTCGCGGGTGATGGTCACCGCCCGCAAACTCCACGATCTTGAAATAGCCGAGCAGGAGGTGCCGGCAATCCATCGGGTCGATTCATCGCCGCGGGCGGTCGACTTCGCCGACGCCGACGATTAGCCCTGCGACGGCCGTGCCGTAACGCCGCCGAACGCGGCGGCGGTTAGTGTCATGGGGTGGCTGCTTCCCAACGTGTGCGAACCCGGGTGCCCGCGCCGCATCGTTCGATCCTGCCCTCGGTGCCGGGGATTCCGGCAGGGGCGGCGGTTCTGATCGCGGTGGCGTGCACGTTTTTGGGGTTCCTGATCGATGCCCACGGCGAGAATAACGAGCTGACCGCGACGTTCAACACGTTATACGTCCTCGGCTGCGTCGCGGCGGTGCTCGCCGTTCGCTATCGCGGGCTCTTCACGGCGATGGTGCTGCCACCACTGTTGCTGTTCGTCGCGGTGCCGCTGGCTTATCAGCAGCTCACCGATGGCGCTTCGACGGGCCTGAAGGACATCCTGCTGAATCTTGCGATCCCGCTGGTCAACCGGTTCCCGATCATGGCGCTGGCCACCGTGCTGGTGCTGGCGATCGGCGCCGGGCGGATCCTGCTGCACAGGCGTGAGGAAGCCGCCGGCCGCGCCGACGAACCCCGTCGCGGCACCAGTTGGGGCCGCAGCAACGCGGCCAAACGCACCAGGTCGGAGCGCGCCGACGGCGGCTCGATCGCCGATGCCGCGCGCCGCCGCACCCGCCGTCCCCAGGTCGATACCTCCGACCTCGATACCGATCTGCATCTGCCGCGACCGAGTCGGCGCGGTAGTTCGGAAGTAGCGGACACCCCACCGCGCGTCGGCGGCGCAAAGGGCGCCCGGGGTGACGAACGCCCGAGCCGCGAGCGCCGACCGAGCACCCGTCCCACTGCGGCAGCGGCTCGGGGCGAGGCCGAACCGACACGCGCCGCACGATCGGTGTCAGCCGCTCGAGGCGAAGGCGACACGACACGGGCCGCCCGATCGGCGGCCCCTCGGGCAGAGGGCGATCCGAGCCGCACCCCGGCAAGAAGGCGAGGCGAGGCACCGCCCCATCCACAGCCCAATGTGCGCTATCGCGAACGCGATTCGAGCCGGACCGAGCGACGCAGGCCAGAAAGCCTCTAGCCATCGAGGGTAGTCGAATGGCGGCTCTGAACTTCACCCACAGCCACCATTCGACTACCCTCGACAACGCAAACTGGCGACGGGCGAAAACAGTTGGCGCTGCTCAGCGCCGCGACGTCCGCAGCTCCCTCGGCAGTGCGAATACCAACGTCTCATTGGCGGTGGTCACCGGCTGCACCTCACCGAACCCGTGCTCCGCCAACATATCCAGCACACCGCGCACCAGGATGTCGGGCACGGACGCACCCGAGGTGATGCCGACCGTGCGCACACCCGCCAGCCACGCCGGGTCGACCTCGCGGGCGTAGTCCACCAGGTAGGAGGCCTTCGCGCCGGCGCCGAGCGCAACCTCGACCAGGCGCACCGAATTCGACGAATTGCGCGAGCCGACCACGATCACCAAATCGCATTCCGGCGCCATCGCCTTCACCGCCACCTGACGGTTCTGGGTGGCGTAGCAGATGTCATCGCTCGGCGGATCCTGCAGTGCGGGGAAACGCTGGCGCAGCCGCTGCACTGTCTCCATGGTCTCGTCGACGCTGAGCGTGGTCTGGGAGAGCCAGATCACCTTGGACTCGTCGCGCACGGTGACCCGGTCGACCGCGTCCGGACCGTCGACGAGCTGTACATGTTCGGGGGCCTCGCCCGCGGTGCCCTCGACCTCCTCGTGCCCCTCGTGACCGATCAGCAGAATGTCGTAGTCGTCGCGGGCGAAGCGCTTGGCCTCCTGATGCACCTTGGTCACCAGCGGGCAGGTGGCATCGATCGTGCGCAGATTGCGCGCCGCCGCCGCCTCGTGCACCGCGGGTGAGACGCCGTGCGCGGAGAATACGACCAGCGCACCCTCGGGCACCTCGTCGGTTTCGTCGACGAAGATCACACCCTGCTCACGCAGCGTCTCCACCACATGACGGTTGTGCACGATCTCCTTGCGCACGTAGATCGGGGCGCCGTGCTTCTCGAGCGCCTTCTCCACCGTCTCGACCGCGCGGTCCACACCGGCGCAGTAGCCACGCGGTTCGGCTAGCAGCACACGCTGACCACCGTCGGCATCGGCGGATCCGGAACCGGCCGTGCTGGCGATTCCGACGTTCAAAGGGATGGCCGAAGACATGCCCCTCAGCTTACGTGCGGCCGATGAGTAGTGGACGCGCGGTCGCGTCGTTCTCGACACACTCGCACCGGGCGAAACCGCCGGATGATGCACTACCCCCGGCGCGCGTGGTCAGGCAGCCTGCGTAACCACGCAGGGCCCCCGCGCGCGCCTAAAGTAGATTCCGTGTCTGTGACACCAGTGCTTTGCATAGCATCCCGTATCGGGCAGGCTAGGAGCATGTTTCGACCACCGTTCCTGGCCCGGGTCGCCGCCGGCGCGGCCGTATACGCCATCGAAGAAACCCGTCGGCTACCAACTGCCGCAATGAATTTCCCGATCACCGCGATCAGCCAGATGCTGCAGACCACCATGCACGTCCAGCAGTTCGTGACCAGCCTCGCCCTCAAGGGCGACAGCGTATTCGACCGTCTCACGAACGCCCCCGTCGAGCAGCCCGACTGGGCCACCTTCGACGAGGACACCGAGCCGGAGCTCACCGATCCCGCCCGCACCAGCAGTTTCGACCTGTACGACGACGAACCGACCGACTTCGCCGCCGATGCCGCCCGCGCCGGTGAGACCAATGGTCACGCCGTCCCGGTACAGACCATCGCCGTCCCGGAGACCGAGGTTCCCGCGGTCCCGGAACCCCAGCCCGAGCCCGAACCAGAGGTCGTCGAGCCCGAGGTGGCCACCCGCTACGACTACGCCAATATGACCCTGGCCCAGCTGCGCGCCCGCCTGCGCATGCTGACTGTCGATGATCTGAACGCCCTGCTCGAGTACGAACAGCAGACGCGTGCCAGGGCGCCGTTCGTGACCATGCTGACAAACCGGATCGCCACCGTGCGGGCTCAATGAGTTCAGCATCGCGGAGCGATTCGATGGGGAGTGGTGGCAGGGAGACGGGTGGGCCCGAACCCCTCGCGTCTTCGTCGACGGTTGGCCGGGAATCCGCCGGCCAACCCGACCGAGCGGCTCCCGCCAACTCCGCCGAACAGCCGTGGCCGGTGCGTTCGGTGGCCATCAAGGTCGCGCAGTGGATCGACCGGCTCGGCAGCATCTGGGTGGAGGGCCAGATCACCCAGATCAATCTGCGTCCCGGCACCAGCACCGCATTCCTGGTGTTGCGCGATACCGCCGCCGATATGTCGCTGTCGGTGACCTGTCATCCGGATCTCATCCGCCGCTCCGCCGTGCCGCTGCAAGAGGGCAGCCGGGTGGTGGTGTACGGCAAACTCGCGTACTTCACCGGACGCGGCACGATTTCGTTGCGCGCCATGGAGATTCGCCCGGTTGGCATCGGCGAACTGCTGGCCCGCATCGAACGGTTGAAGGCACTGCTCGCTGCGGAGGGTCTATTCGATCCCCGGCTGAAGCGGCCGATCCCGTTCCTGCCCAAGACAATCGGACTGATCACCGGCCGGGCAAGCGCCGCCGAGCGCGATGTCCTGACAGTGGCCCGAAATCGTTGGCCCGCAGTGCGTTTCGAAATACGCAATACCGCGGTGCAGGGCCCGACCGCGGTACCGCAAATGGTGCAGGCGCTGGCCGGACTCGATCGCGATCCGGCCGTCGAGATCATCGTGCTGGCCCGCGGTGGCGGCAGCGTCGAGGATCTGCTGCCCTTCTCCGATGAGACGCTGTGCCGTGCGATCGTCGCCGCGACCACGCCGATCGTCAGTGCGATCGGTCACGAACCCGATAATCCACTGTGCGATCTGGTCGCCGACCTGCGCGCCGCCACCCCCACCGACGCCGCCAAGCGCATCGTGCCCGACGCGGCCGCCGAACTGGCCGGGGTCCGCGATATGCGCGCCCGCGCCGCCGCAGCACTGCGCGGCTGGGTCGACCGCGAAACCAGGGCGCTGGCCCAGTTGCGTTCCCGGCCGGTGCTGGCGGATCCGCTGCGTGAACTCGACCGCCGCCATGACGAGATCGAACGCCTGCGCACCGCCGCCCGCCGCACCGCCGACCATCTGATCAGCACCGAAACCACCGCAACCCGGCACCTGCGGGAGAAACTCACCGCGGTGGGACCGGCCGCGACGCTGGCCCGTGGCTACGCTGTCGTCCAGCGCGTCAGCGGTAAGGAGCGGCATGTGGTCCGCTCGATCGAGGATGCGCCCGCGGGTAGTCAGCTGCGGATCCGGGTCGCCGACGGTGCGATCTCCGCCGCCGCACTGGGCACCCGAGCATTGGGCACCCGAGCACTGGGCACCCGAGCATTGGGCGAGACCGACACAGGGAGGAACTGACCTTGGCCGACCCCGGCAAGGACGACGAGCTGGCCGAGATCTCCACCTTCGGCTACGAACGTGCCCGCGACGAACTGGTCAACGTCGTCAAGATGCTCGAACAGGGCGGCCTCGACCTGGACGAATCCCTCGCACTGTGGGAGCGCGGGGAGGCGTTGGCCACCCGCTGCGAGGAACATCTGGCGGGCGCGCGTCAGCGGGTCGAAAACGCCCTCTCTCGCACCGACCTCGAAACCGACGGGTGACCATCCGCCGCGCCACCGTTGTGTAACAAATTTGTGTCACAATGGGCTGATGACCGCTATCCCCATCCGCGAACTCTCGCATCACACAGCTCGATGTATGGCGCTGGTCAAAGCGGGGGAAACCATCGATATCACCGAGCGCGGCACCATCATCGGCCGGATCGTCCCTGTCGATCCCGAGCGAGACGTTCGGGCGCGGTTGCTCATCGAGCGCCGGATGCGCCCGGCCACCAGGGGTCGTGCGGATCTGCTTGCCGAGGTACGCCGACGGCTGAACGATGCACCGATCGATACGGAGGGCAGCGCGAGCGCGGCACTGCAGGCTCTGCGCGACGACGAGCGCTACTGATGATCTATCTGGACACCAGCGCTCTGGTGAAGTTGGTCCATCTGGAATCGGAATCCGCCGGACTCGCGAGTTGGCTCGATGATCGCCCCGAAGAGCCCTGGGTTGCTTCCTCGCTGGTGGAAGTCGAACTGGTCCGCGCGGTGCGTGTGGCGGAACCGGCCGACCTCATTCACGTACCGGCCGTCCTAGCTCGCGTGGACAGGCTCGAAATGGATGAGATCGTACGGGCCGATGCCGCAGCGGTATCACCCGCAACAGTCCGGAGCCTCGATGCGCTGCACTTGGCCACCGCACTGGAACTAGCCACCGATCTGATCGCATTCGTCACGTATGACAAGCGCCTCGGCGCCGCGGCAGAGGCCGCCGGTTTGACATGGGCAGCGCCGCTCTGACTAGCGCGTGAGCGGCTGGCCTGCGCCGATGGCCGCGGCCAACGTGGTGAACGCGGCCTGGTTCCCCGCGCCGGTGATGAGCACTCGGGACTGGCCGAAGTCGGCGATCCACGCCGTCTCGGAACCCTGTTCGGCGTAGACGACCCACTTCTGGTCGCCGACCTGCTCGGTGCCGGTGCCGTAGCGGGAACCGAGCACGAAGCGCGATAGCGCCTCCTCGGTCGCGCTGCTCTGGCTCATCCGCATGTACGTGCCCTGCGGTGTGATGAAACCAACAGTGCTGACCGGCCCGCCGCCGGTGGTGGTGATCGTGTCGCGGCTACCGGAGTTCGGAGTCCAATGTTCGGGCAGGCTCGGATTGCGGATCGGGAAGGGCATGGTCTTCGCGTCGTTGGCCAGTGCGGCCGTCACGTCGAAGTGCGGAATCTGCCCCTCTGTCGGTCCTTTCCCCGCGAAGCTGCACTGGCTGGCGAGCCCCGCGAAGACCACGGCGATCAGCACCAACGGGATCAGTGACCAGAACAGATCCCGGTAGTCGTTGAGAATTCGCGGCTTTTGGTACGACACGCTCCCAGTATCCACGCGCGGTCCGGGGCACTCATGCACAGGTGGTCCCAGATCTGGAACGGTAGTACCTGATCGAGAACGGTCACGCTTCTGAGAGAATCAGCGGTAGCAACGACCGTAGGAGGCACACCGTAATGACGGCATCTTCGCCCGCACCCAGCCGCCGCGAGGCGCCGGACCGCAACCTCGCGCTCGAACTGGTCCGGGTCACCGAGGCCGGTGCGATGGCCGCGGGCCGTTGGGTCGGCCGCGGCGATAAGGAAGGTGGCGACGGTGCGGCCGTCGACGCCATGCGGCAGCTGGTCAGCTCCGTTTCCATGCGCGGCATCGTGGTCATCGGTGAGGGCGAGAAGGACGAAGCGCCCATGCTCTACAACGGTGAGCTGGTCGGCGACGGCACCGGTCCCGAGGTCGACTTCGCGGTCGACCCGATCGACGGCACCACGCTGATGTCGAAGGGTTCGCCCGGCGCCATAGCGGTGCTCGCGGTCGCCGAGCGGGGTGCGATGTTCGACCCGTCCGCGGTGTTCTACATGCACAAGATCGCGGTCGGCCCCGACGCGGCGGGCGTGATCGATATCTCGGCCCCGATTGGCGAAAACATCAGCCGGGTGGCCAAGGCCAAGGGCCTGTCGAAGTCCGATCTCACCGTCTGCATCCTGGACCGGCCGCGCCACGCGGACCTGATCCAGGAGGTCCGCGACGCGGGCGCACGCATCCGCCTGATCTCCGACGGTGACGTCGCGGGCGCCATCGCCTGCGCCCGCCCCGACTCCGGCACCGACATCCTGGTCGGCATCGGCGGCACCCCCGAAGGCATCATCGCCGCCGCCGCGATGCGGTGTATGGGCGGTGAGCTCCAGGGCATGCTCGCCCCCAAGGACGACGCGGAACGTCAGAAGGCCATCGACGCGGGTCACGACCTCGGCCGCATCCTCACCACCAATGACCTGGTCGCGGGCGACAATGTCTTCTTCTGCGCCACCGGCGTCACCGACGGTGACCTACTACGCGGCGTCCGCTACTACCCCGGCGGCGCCTCCACCGAGTCCATCGTCATGCGCTCCAAGTCCGGCACCGTCCGCATGATCGACGCCTACCATCGCCTCACCAAGCTCCGCGAATACTCCTCGGTCGATTTCGTCGGCGACGAGGATGCGGCGCCGCCGCTGCCCTGATCTTCTCGAAGGCATCGAGCCCGGTTCACTTCGGATCGGGCTCGTTTTGCGCCATGTGCGGCGCTCTTTCCACCACGGTAAACTCCGGAATCCCCAGCAGACCAAGGAGATCCGGTGTCAATTGTCGGGAAGCTGTTGAAGAACCGCCGTGCCGGAGAGCAGGGCCTGGCCTGGCATCTGCCGAACCTCGCCACCGACGCGACCTTCGAACTCACCAGCCCGGATTTCACCCACGAGTCGCCACTGCCAAAAGTGCACGCGTCCAAGCGGATCGGTGGCCGAGACGCATCCCCCGCGCTGGCGTGGACCGCGCCCGACGGTACGGCGCAACTCCTCCTGGTCGTCGAAGACCCGGACGCACCAACAGGATTGCCATTCGTCCATTGCGTGGCCCTGCTGGAATCGACCCGCGCCGAACTGCCCCGAGACGGACTGCGCGCCGACGCTCCCGCGCCGGGTGTCAGCATCCTCCGCTCCAGTTTCGGCCGCGGCTACCAAGGTCCGGCCCCGATCAAAGGCCACGGACCGCACCGCTACGTCTTCCAACTCTTCGCCCTGACCGAGCCGATAACCACCATCGGCGGCAAGCCCGCCGCGAAATCGAAACCGCGCCACATCTTCTCCGCCGCCAAGGCACTCGCCCATGCTCGGATCGACGCATTCTACGAACGACCGTGACCACTCAGACGCCCTAATCAAGATCAGGTGGAACTGGTGGCGGGGCTACTCGGTTGATGCCACCTGATCTTGATCGGCCGGGGGGGATGGGAGCGGTTTCGGGGTGTTCGCGGAGCGGGGCGGGGCGGTGTGCGAATTGGGTCAGGGGTGGTAGCCCCACGAGTGGCGTGTGCGGCATAGGGTCGGGATTATGACGACCGAGGAGACGCAGTTCCGGATCGAGCACGACACGATGGGGGAAGTTCGGGTTCCCGTGGATGCGTTGTGGCGGGCGCAGACGCAGCGGGCCGTGGAGAACTTTCCGATCAGCGGGCGTGGGTTGGAGCGGGCGCAGATCCGGGCGCTCGGCCTGCTCAAGGCCGCGTGCGCCAAGGTGAACAAGGATCTCGGGCTGCTCGATCCGGTCAAGGCGGAAGCCATTATCGCCGCCGCGAACGAGATCGCCGAGGGTCTGCACGACGAGCAATTCCCGATCGACGTCTTCCAGACCGGCTCGGGCACCAGCTCGAATATGAACGCCAACGAGGTGATCGCCTCCATCGCGAAGGGCAACGGCGTGACCGTGCACCCGAACGATGACGTGAACATGTCGCAGTCGTCGAACGACACCTTCCCCACCGCGACCCATCTCGCCGCCACCGAGGCCGCCATCAAGGATCTGATCCCGGCGCTGGAGCATCTGCGGCTGGCGCTGCTGGACAAGTCGGCCGAATGGCGCACCGTCGTGAAGTCCGGGCGCACCCACCTCATGGACGCCGTGCCGGTGACCCTCGGCCAGGAGTTCGGCGGCTATACCCGCCAGGTCGCGGCGGGTATGGAACGCATCATGGCCGTGCTGCCCCGGCTAGGTGAGCTGCCCATCGGTGGTACCGCGGTCGGCACGGGCCTCAACGCGCCCGCGGATTTCGGCGCGAAAGTCGTTGCGGAACTGGTGCTGTCGACCGATCTCGACGCACTGTCCGAAGCGCAGGATCACTTCGAGGCGCAGGCCGCCCGCGACGGTCTGGTGGAGGCGTCCGGCGCAGTGCGCACCGTCGCGGTGAGCCTCACCAAGATCGCCAACGATATTCGCTGGATGGGTTCGGGCCCGCTGACCGGTCTCGGCGAACTCCGGCTGCCGGATCTGCAGCCCGGTAGTTCGATCATGCCCGGTAAGGTGAATCCGGTACTGCCCGAGGCGGTTACCCAGGTCGCCGCGCAGGTGATCGGCAACGACGCGGCGGTCGCGTTCTCCGGTGCGAGCGGCGCGTTCGAGTTGAACGTCTACATCCCGGTGATGGCGCGCAATCTGCTCGAGTCGATTCGGCTGCTCGCCAATGTGTCCCGACTGTTCGCCGATAAGTGCATCCGCGGTCTGATCGCCAACGAGGATCATCTGCGCACCCTCGCCGAATCGTCACCCTCGATTGTGACGCCGCTGAATTCCGCCATCGGATACGAAGAAGCGGCCGCGGTCGCGAAAGAGGCACTGAAGGAAAAGAAGACCATCCGTCAGACCGTGATCGATCGCGGTCTGCTCGATGAGAAGCTCACCCTGGAAGAACTCGATCGCCGCTTGGATGTGCTGTCGATGGCCAGGGTCGAGGACGAAAAGTAAAAAAACCGGTCGGCGCACAAGTCGTGCGCCGACCGGATTCGAGACTCAGGCCGGCGAGCCGACCCGCAGGCCCGCGAGTTCCGCACGCGCCTTCTCACCGTCCGCACCGAGACCGGTGCGGGTGAAGAACTCCCACCGCTCCAGCAGCGGGCCGAAGACCAGTTCGTTCTCCTTGGCGCGGTCGTAGATGCCCGCCTCGGCGAGCACATCATCGCTGCTGCGCCCATCGGGCAACGCCACCGACGGCACCTCGAACCGCGCGACGCTGTCGGCGATGGCGCGCATCGTCTGATCCGGTGCTACACCGAACGCCGCGGTGATCAGGTCCGCGAAGAAGATCGACTGCAGTTCATCGTCGATGGCAATGCGCTCGGCGATGGCGGTGACCATCTTGTTCTCCCCGAGCGCGGCGGTGTTGCGATGCCGGATGGCGGCGGCCGCCTCCTCGAACGCGCAGGTGGCGAGCACGTCGAGCAGGTGCAGTGCGGGACGCCGGAAACCCTTCGTCATATGGTCCATCCGCATCCGCTCCAACTGCACCGGGTCGACCGACCGGGTGACCATGAGGTAGTTGCGGATCATGATCTCGTGCCGGTTCTCCTCGGCCGTCCACCGGCCGACCCAGCGCCACCACGATCCGGTGCGCAGGTACTTGCCGACCTCACGGTGGTACGAGGGCAGATTGTCCGCGACGAGCACGCTGACCGTCAGCGCCAGCTCGGCGGTCTCGCTCAACTCGGATTGCTCGGGCTCCCAATCGATTCCGCCGAGGAAGCCGAAGTTGCGGCCGTCGTCCCACGGCACGTAGTCGTGCGGCTGCCAGCCGTCGGCGGCGGCGATGTGGCGGCGCAGATTCAGTTCCACCTCATCGGCGAGGGACGCGAGCAGTTCGCGATCGGTCAAGAGAGTTTGCACTAGCACAACCTAGCGGCTGGGCCCCGCGATGCGGGGATCTACGAATAGGAATCGGTACCGGCGTCCGAGCGTACAAGCACCAGCTCTTTCGAGCGAACCGCGAGGCACTCACCAATAATGGCACGTGAGCGCCCGGACGCCGGGCGGATCAGGACTTCGGCGTGACGGTCGTATTGCCGTCCACCCAGGTGATGGTGCCGCCGACGAAATCGCTCTGCTTGCCGCCGGGGATGTCCTTCTCGTCGCTGGTCGGGTACCCGATCTTGCCGTCGGGGCCGTCGTTGTCCTCCCACGCCTTGCGGATTTCGCCCCAGACGATGTGCGCGCCGCTGTCCTTGCTCCAGACGATCGCGCCGCCGGTGAAGTCCTGCCACTTGCCGTCGTCGGGGGCGTCCTCCTGCGACTTCAGCGGAGCGCCGAGCGGACCGGTCGGGCCGCCGGACTGCACGTACTTGTCGAAGATGATGCCGGAGACGGTGATGTCGCCGCCCTCGGTGGCGATCTTGGTCTCCTCCGCCGCGCCGGACATGTGCTCCTCGCCGTGGGCGGCCGCCGAGGTGGTCGTCATGGATGCGGCGGTGTTCTTGTCCTTGTCGTCGTCATTGCCGCAGCCGGTGGCCAGCAGCAGTGCCACGGCCGCGGTGACCGCGGTGAATCCAGCCGTTCGTCGAGCGAAGTGGTGCATTTCCATCCCTCTCGTCGCGCGTAGCCTGAGCCGATGCTCGGCAACGGCCCGGCGAATCGATGTGAGACTCGCCGGGCCGTCGCTGAACAGGTATCACGCGGATACTACCCGCTCGATTGTGATAGGAAACACACCCTGGGTAGTTGCTGCTACCAGCTATGCACTCGGGCCGTACTCCTCCAACATCTCGGTCACCAGCGCCGCGATCGGCGACCGTTCGCTACGGGTCAGCGTGATGTGCGCGAAAAGCGGATGCCCCTTGAGCTTTTCGATCACCGCGGCGACACCGTCGTGCCGACCGACCCGTAGGTTGTCGCGCTGGGCCACATCGTGGGTGAGCACGACGCGCGATCCGGTGCCCAGTCGGCTGAGCACCGTCAGCAGCACATTGCGCTCCAGCGACTGCGCCTCGTCCACGATCACGAACGAATCGTGTAGCGAGCGACCGCGAATATGGGTGAGCGGCAAGACTTCCAACATGTCGCGGCTGAGCACCTCCTCCATCACCTCACGACTGGCCAACCCGTCGAGCGTGTCGAAGACCGCCTGCGCCCACGGGCCCATCTTCTCGCTCTCCGAACCCGGCAGATAGCCGAGATCCTGCCCACCGACCGCGTACAGCGGACGGAACACCACCACCTTGCGTTGTGTGCGACGCTCGAGCACCGCCTCCAAACCGGCCGTCAGAGCCAGCGCCGACTTGCCGGTGCCGGCCCGGCCGCCGAGCGAGACGATGCCGACGCTCTCGTCCAACAGCAGATCCAGTGCGATGCGCTGTTCGGCCGAGCGGCCGTGCAGTCCGAACGCCTCGCGTTCACGCACCAACTGCACCCGCTTGTCCGGCGTGACCCGGCCAAGGGCGCTGGAGCTAGCCCCGAGCAACCGGATTCCGGTGTGGCACGGCAGTTCCCGCGCCTCGTCCAGATCGAGCACGGCCTCGGTGTAGAGCTGATCGATCTGTGTTTTGGAGACATCGATCTCCGCCATTCCGGCCCAGCCGGAGGTCACCACGTCCTGGGCGTGGTATTCGTCGGCGTGCAAACCCACCGCACTCGCCTTGACGCGCAAGGGAATGTCCTTGGACACCAGCACCACCTGACGGCCCTCGGCCGCCAGATTGAGCGCACAGGCCAGGATGCGGGAGTCATTGGTATCGGTGCGGAATCCGACCGGGAGTACCGCGGGGTCGGTGTGGTTGAGTTCCACCTGCAGCGTTCCGCCCTCGGTGCCGATCGGCACCTGCTGATCCAGCCTGCCGTGTTGCAGACGCAGATCATCGAGGTTGCGCAGGGCTTCCCGCGCGAACCAGCCCAGTTCGTGATGGTGGCGCTTACCTTCGAGTTCGCTGATCACGACCAGCGGTAATACGACATCGTTTTCGCCGAACCTGGTGAAAGCCCAGGGATCCGACAATAGAACCGAGGTGTCGATGACGAAGGATTTCGCACCGGAATTCTGGGAATGCGAGGGGCGGGCCCCCTTCGCGGCGGCTTCGCCTTTCGCGGAGCTGGAGTGCGCCGAGGGAGCGGGAACGGAGCGTGCAGCAGTCACGGTGGGCTCCTTTGTGTTCGCGCGGCACCCGCACGAACGATCTCGCTGGACCGGTCCGTCCTGATGGGATCCGACTTGCGTCAGATGCCCAGAGGGCCGGGTGCCGGCCCCCTCGTACTGAGTAGCTCAGTCACGGTTCAGGACCTCCCGTACGAGCCACACCGACGCGGCCCGCACCAACGACGCTACCGCCGACTGCCCGGTCTCCGCTCGGGCACAGGTAGGCGTGTCCGTGAATTTGTCGTTAACCCCGCATTGGCGCAGGGGATAGAGTCGCAGGTATGGCCGGTAACGAGGAGTTGGAGAAGCTGTCGTCCAAGGAGCTGCACGACCGTGCGGTCCGGCTCGCGGCGCGACGCGGCGACATCAAATATCTGTGGCGGCTGCTGAAGTCGATTCCGGCCGCCGAGGCCGCCGCGGGCAATCTCGGCGAGAGCGAGGCCGATATCAAGTACGTGCTGCCGATGATCGACGACTACATCCACGCGGGCGATGGCAAGATCGCCGAGGTCCTGCGACCCTATTACCTCGAATACCTCGCCGAGCACACCTGACCTCAGCGTTGCGGCAGCGCGGCGCGCAAGAGTCCGACGGCGGTGCCGCGCAGGAAGTTCTCCCAGCTGAAGTGGTCGTCCCACAGGATGATTCGGCCGTCGCGCAGTTCGAAAGTGCCGCAGACCCAGAACGCGATCCGCAGCGGGCCGACGCGCAGGATATCGGTGCGGTCGGTCAGCACGAAGTCGCCGTCGGCGGCGATGTGATGCATGTCGGCGGCGAAGCCGATGGTGTCGCGGTTCAGCCCGCGCAGGATCTTGCGCGTGAGGCCGCCGCCGACCGTCGGCAGTGAAGTGTTCTTCCAGACGACATCGGGGTGCAGGAGGTCCAGTGCCTCCTCCACCGCGCCGATCTCGAGTGCGGCGAAGAATTCCCGCACCGTGGTGATCGCGTCCTGCTTCAGTTCCAGTTCGTCGGTCATGCACTGAGCCTAAGCCGCTAGAGTCGGCGGCGGTCGGTGATGAGGACACCCAGACCATCGAGAATTCGGTCGATGCCGAAGTTCAGCGCATCGCCCGGGCCCTCGTTCGCGGGCGGCGCACCGGTCGCGGCGGCCTCCTCCGCGAAGGCGGCGGAGACCAGGGGAAACCGGTCGCCCGCGGCGGCCATCATCTCGGCGAACTGGCCCGCGATCTGCTGCGCCGTTTCCTGCCGGTCCCCGGTCGTCACCTGCTGCACGAGGCTGCGGATGTGCCCGTTGAGCAGCACAATGGTGTCCAGCCGCTCCGGCCCGGTCAACCCGGTGCCGTCGAGGGCGGTCAGCGCGGCATTCATCCAGCCCATTTCATTGGGGCCGACCGCACGCACGCCGATGGTCAGGCTGATCGACCAGGGGTGCGCGCTGTAGCGCTCGAAGATCGTCTCGGCCCAGCGGCGCAGTCCGGCTCGCCACCGCTGCTCATTCGAATTCTCGTGCGCCGCATTGACATCCGGCGGATCGCCCATCGCGGCATCCACCATCAGCGCGGTCAGCTGTTCCTTGCCCGGCACATACCGGTACAGCGACATCTTGGTGAAGCCGAGGCGTTCGGCCAGGCGCTGCATGGACAGGTTCGCCAGTCCTTCGGCATCGGCGAGGGCGATGGCCTCCGCGACGATCTTCTCCAGTGACAGCGCGGGCTTGGGTCCGCGCTTGGGCCGCTGCTGGGTGCCCCAGAGCAGTTCGACGGTGGTCGGTGCAGGCATTTCCACATCCTTACGCATTGCATGTTGACAAGTAACTGCGTCCACCATACTCTAATTTGCGTCCGGCGGATACTAATTCCGCCGGACGCAGATAATGACCTCGGGAGACATCATGCGCAACAAGACCGTTCTCATCTCCGGCGCGAGCATCGCCGGCCCCGCGCTCGCCTACTGGCTGAGCCGCTATGGCTTCGCCGTCACGGTGGTCGAGCGGGCACCCCAGTTGCGACCGGGCGGCCAGGCCGTCGATTTCACCGGCGAGACCCACCACAAGGTGCTCGAGCGGATGGGCATCCTGGACGAGGTCTACGCACACCGCACCGGCACCACCGATATCGCGATCGTCGACGGCAAGGGCGAGCAGCAGGCGCTCATCTCCGGCGATTTCACCGGCGGCGACGTAGAGATCCTGCGCGGGGATCTGGCGCGGATCATGTACGAAAAGACCTACCAGGACTGCGAATACGTATTCGGCGACTCGATCAGCGCACTGACCGAGACCGACGACGGTGTGTGGGTCGAATTCGAGAAGGGCGCGCCGCGCGGCTTCGATCTGGTCTTCGGCGCCGACGGCATCCATTCGCGGGTACGGCGTCTGGCGTTCGGACCGGAAAAGGAATTCGTCAAGCACCTCGGCCACTACTATTGCGTCGCCGGCGCGAGCCCGTGGGCGACCAAGTCCGAGGGCACACCCGAGCGGGTGACGGCCTACGGCTACAACGAGCCGGGCAAATGCGTCATCACCGGAGGCTCGAAGGCACAGCAGCTCTACATCTTCGCCTCGCCCGAACTCGACTACGCCCGCGACGACATCGAGGCGCAGCGGCACATCATCGAGCAGACCTTTGCCGAGGTCGGCTGGGAGGCGCCGCGCATGCTCGCCGAAATGGCGGAGTTCGACGACTTCTTCCTCGACTCGATCAGCATGGTGCGCAAGATGAAGAGTTACAGCCGGGGCCGGGTCGCGTTGGTCGGCGATGCCGGCTACGGAAACACCCTGGGCGGCTTCGGAACCGGCCTCGCAGTGCAGGGCGCCTACATCATGGCCGGTGAACTCGCGCTCGCCGACGGCGATTACCGGATTGCCTTCGCACGCTACGACGGGCTCATGCACTCGCTCGGCAAACTCGCGGACTACAGCAACGCGGGCCGCTTCTTCGCACCGAAGACCGCGCTCGGCATCAAGTTCCGCAACTGGTTCCTGCACTCGTGGATGTTCGACAAGATGGTGAAAATGACCGAAAACGTCAAGACCATCGAGCTGCCGGACTACCCAGCGCTGGTCGCGGCCGCCAATGCGAACTGACATCGGTAGCACCGGCGCCCTGCAGCGGACCGAATGGTCTGGCGCGGCGAGATCGGCTGTGTTTCGATGGAACCCGGGTGGGCTCGAGTGCGTCTATAAGGTCAGACGGCACTGACGGAAGGGGCTGGCTCGGCCATGACAGCACAGATGGACGGCCGCGCGATCACCAATCCCGAGAACGCGCAGAACTTTTCGCACGCGGAGATCAAACAGGCGGCCGACCAGATGAATCCGGGCGGACTGGACGGTGCGTTCGATGCCTGGGCCACCATCGCGGCAGCGGTGACCAAGGCCGGACAGCAGTTCGAAACCGCGATTCAGCAAGCAGCGGATCAACATTGGGAGGGCGCGGCGGCCGACCGGGCGGTGCGCGGCATTCGGGAGTATGCCGCGCGCGTCGGTGAGCTGGGCGCGTCACTGGATCAGCAGTCGACACCGCTGTCGGCGGCGGTGAGCGCGGCGGGCCGGTTCAAGGTGGCGGTGCCACCAGTGGTGGATAGTTCGGATAGTGCGCGGGGGCCCGAGCTGCGGAATTCGCAGGAGGAGCAGGCTCGGGACGATATGAGCACGTTTTATATCCAACCCTATGGGAGTACAGCGCCGTTGATTCCTACGTTGCCGCCGCCGGTCAATCCAATTTCTGGGGAGTCGGGGTTTTCGGGAGTGCTGGGGGCTTTGCCGGGTGGGAACTCCGGGAATGCCGGGGATACGAGCCCGGCGGAGGGCACCGGCCAGGGGGATTCCGGCAGAGCAGGACACACAGGCACATCGGACGGCACCAGCCGAACTGGAGATTCCGGCAGAGCAGGACACACAGGCACATCGGACGGCACCAGCCGAACTGGAGATTCCGGCACAGCAGGACACGCAGGCACATCGGACGGCACCAGCCGAACTGGAGATTCCGGCACAGCAGGACACGCAGGCACACCGGACGGCACCAGCCGAACTGGAGATTCCGGCACAGCAGGACACGCAGGCACACCGGACGGCACCAGCCGAACTGGAGATTCCGGCACAGCAGGACACGCAGGCACACCGGACGGCACCGGTCGAACTGGGGATTCCGGCAAAGCCGGGAATACAGGTACGACGGAGGGGAACAGCGAGGCTGCGGATACAGGTAAAGCGGAGGGCAGCAGCGGGGCCGAGAATTCCAGCAAAGCGGAAGAGACCAGCGGCGCCGGGGATACGGGTAAAGCAGCGGACACCGGTAAGGCCGGAGATCCGAACAATAGCGGGGGCACAGATAAGGCTGATGGGTCCGCTCGAGCCGAAGCTGTTGCCCCGCAATCTATTTCGTCGAGTCAGAACAACGACTCATCGACCGCGCCCGCGTCCGCTACCCATACATCCGCAACTTCGGCCATCCCCTCGGCGGCCGGTACGCAGTCACCGACCACAGTCACATCCGGCGGGATCGGGCCGGGAACCTCGACCTCGACGGGCGCTTCCCCCAGTCTCGGTGGCGCGTCCGGTCCTGGTGGCGCGTCCAATCCCGGCGGTGCGCCCAATCCCGGCGGTGCATCCAGTCTCGGTGGCGCATCCAGTCTCGGTGGCGCATCCAGTCTCGGTGGCGCATCCAGTCTCGGTGGCGCATCCAGTCTCGGTGGCGCGCCCAATCCCGGCGGTGCGCCCAATCCCGGCGGTGCGCCGAACACCGGCGAGACTCCGAGTCCTGGCAGGTCGGTGCCGGGCACCACACCGGGAGCGACGGCTGCTCAGCCGAGCACGCCGAGCCGGGTGGGTGCGCCAGCTACCACGGGATACTCCGGGATGCTTCCGCCTGGCGCGCGTACCCGTCGGGGCGAGGACGGTGAACACAAGTCGGCGAAGTATCTGCGCACCGAGGAGCACGGCGAGGAGCTCATCGGCGAAATGGAGAAGACCGTGCCGCCCGTACTCGGGGCGCAATGATGACGCAGTGGACCTTGTCCGCCGAGCAATTCGCGGCGGCCTGGTTCGGCACCGGCCTGGATCGCATGCCCTTTCCGTTCCGCTTCACCAGCCGCTTCGCCGGCCTCCACGAATATCGGGCCTACCAGCGACAATTCCGCGCGGAACTGCACCGTGAGGACAATGCGTCGCTGCAGCGGGCCATCGGGGTGCTCGCCAAACCCGAGTGGCGCATCGAGCTGTTCGGCATCGATAACACCCGCGGCGCGCTCGAACTGCGCGCCATCGGCTGCGCCACCCGCACCGGACCGGGGGTCATCGCGCTGCAGGCTGCGGCTCCGGATGGCGGCAAAGTACGGCTGCGCCGCGTGCGCGTCGACCAACTCGCCACCGAATTGATCCGCCTGCTCCCCGATCCACCACCCGGCACCGCGGCCGAAAAGAGCTACCTCCTCGACGATCTCAACGACGACCGCCCCGACCCTTTCGGCAACTCCCCCGCCCGCGCGATCCAGGACCGCTACCGCCGCTTCTGGCGCCAACCCTGCGACACCAGCGGCACCGCCACCGTCCTGGTCGGCCCGCGCAATGCCGAACCCCTGCGCACCGGAAAACTCCGCTGGATCGACACCAAGGCCGGCCGCTACTGCGAAGTCCCCGCCAACCGCGCCCGCATGATCCGCCCCGCCACCAGCGCCGACATCACCCGCTACCTGGACGAGTCCATCGTCCGAGCGAAAGCCCGCGTCGACCAATAGAACTCGCGGGCGCGGAAAGATCCAGTCAGCGACGCTTTCGTGGGAATCGTCGCCACCACCGCCGAGATGACCGAGGGCACAGCCCCACCCGCTCTACGATGTCGAGGCAATCTGCTCACCGACAGCGACACGAATACCTGCGGCGCCGCGATGACGACGGCCAACTGCGCGCTACGTCGCGGTCGCCATCGGCGAGATCCGGGGGACGCTCGCCGATCGGTCCGAAAGGGTATTCAGCTCTGAATCCGGTTGTCGTGGAACCTGATCCGATTCGACGACACGAGCCGCCGCCGTGCGGGTGGCCGCAGTCCGGTCCACCCCGAAATATGCTGCGGCCGAGGCGAACTCGACGAACACTAGGCCATCGAGGTGCCGCACAAGCGGGCATCGTGATCAGCCACGCCCACTGCGATCTGGGGGCACTGCGGAACTACCCGCCCCGACCTCTATCGCGATGCCACCGCTGACCTGGCCCCGGCATCACCGTCCGCATCCTGGAACCCGGCCACCCCCTGCCTCTCTGAACCATTGCACGCCGGGTTGTTGCGACCGCCGACTTTCTCGCTACCAGCCCGGGCGGGTAAGCATCTCATCGGACCGATGCACGGTCCGGCAACCGATGAGCACGACCAGCTGCCACTGCGGCGTCCTCAATGCGGGCACGATAGGAAACGCCCAGAAGCCCGGCGACGGAGCGGCTTTCGACCTCAGCTACAAAAGAATTCGCCTGGGAACCTCCGCGCACCAACGAATACCGTTGGCGCGCAGCTGGATTTCCCAGGCGAATAAGCGGCTCAGCCGAGCAGGTGCCAGTCCTCCAGGCCGTCGTAGAGTGGCAGGTCACGGGCCAGCTTGGTGACGCGGGCGCGCAGGGCGTCGACATCGGAGCCGCCTGCCAGTGCGGTGGCGATGATGTCGGCGACCTCGGTGAACTCGGCATCGCCGAAACCACGGGTGGCCAGAGCGGCGGTGCCGATGCGCAGGCCGGAGGTGACCATCGGCGGACGCGGGTCGAACGGAACGGCATTGCGGTTCACCGTGATTCCGATTTCGTGCAGCAGATCCTCACCCTGCTGACCGTCGATCTCGGAGTTGCGCAGGTCGACGAGCACCAGGTGCACATCGGTGCCGCCGGTGAGGACGCTGATGCCCTTGTCCTTGACATCCGCGCCGCCGAGCCGCTCGGCCAGAATCTTCGCACCGGACAGGGTGCGCTCCTGGCGCTCCTTGAACTCGGCGCCCGCCGCGATCTTGAACGCGACGGCCTTGGCGGCGATCACGTGCATGAGCGGGCCACCCTGCTGCCCTGGGAACACCGAACTGTTGAGCTTCTTGGCGTACTCCTGCTTGGCCAGGATCAAGCCGGAGCGCGGACCGCCCAGCGTCTTGTGCACGGTGGAGGACACCACATCGGCGTAGGGCACCGGCGAGGGGTGCAGACCGGCGGCGACCAGACCGGCGAAGTGCGCCATATCGACCCACAGCTTCGCGCCGACCTCATCGGCGATCTCCCGGAACGCCGCGAAGTCCTGGTGCCTCGGGTAGGCCGACCAACCGGCGACGATCACCTTCGGACGCGAACTGAGCGCGGTCTTGCGCAACTCCTCCATATCGATGCGGTGGTCTTCCTTGCTGACCCCGTAGGAGTGCACCTCGTAGAGCTTGCCGGAGAAGTTCAGTCGCATGCCGTGGGTGAGGTGACCGCCGTGCGCGAGGTCGAGGCCGAGCAGCCGGTCGCCCGGCTCCATCAGCGCCATCAGCACCGCGGCATTCGCCTGCGCGCCGGAATGCGGCTGCACATTGGCGAATTCGGCGCCGAACAGTTCCTTGGCACGATCGCGGGCGAGGGTCTCGACGACATCGACGTGCTCGCAGCCACCGTAGTAGCGACGGCCCGGGTAGCCCTCGGCGTACTTGTTGGTGAGCACGCTGCCCTGCGCCTGCAACACCGCGCGCGGCACGAAGTTCTCCGAGGCGATCATCTCGAGGGTGTCGCGTTCGCGGGCGAGTTCGCCTGCCATCGCGGCAGCGAGCTCCGGATCGAGCTCACCGAGGGATCGGGTATTGACAGAGGCGGTCGTCTGCGTCACCTGGCCGAGTCTATTGGCCGACCGCGCCGCGCCGATCAGGGGGTTCTGGGTCTCGGTGTGCATCGCAACCTCCGTGGTCCGGGTGCCCCGGAGTGCGCACCCCAAGGCCAATGAGCCCGGCACCCAGGCGCGCGGTGCGGGGCGAGGGTGCTTCCCGGTGGTTGTTTCCACCTCGAGTGCGCCAGTCGCGGTCCCATCATCTTATCCGGGAGTCGGCGACGGGCCCGAACCCGTCGAGCCCCGGCCCCGTCGAGCCCCCGGACCCGTCGAGCCCCGGCCCCGTCGAGCCCCGGACCCGTCAACCCCTGGGACGGCGGACCGTAATAGGGCGGTGAGGTGCACCTCCGCGTCGTCGAGCGGACGAGTGGATTTCAGCGCGCGGGATTGAATGACAGCGCCCTCCAACGCACTGATGACGAATCCGGCGGTGGCATCCGTTCCTCGATGATCGCCGAGTTGGAGACCATCGGCGCCAAGTCGGGTCAGCCGCGCCTTGTGCCGGTCACCGTTTCGATCGACGACGACGGCGCGTGGCTGATCTCCCAGCATGGCCACCGCGCCGGCTGGGCGCGAAATATCGCCGCGAATCCGCAGGTCCGGCTGCGTCAGGGCAGCCGCTGGTACGCCGGCACCGCGGCCTTCGTCCCAGATGACGATGTGGTCGCCCGCGCCCGCAGTTTCGCCAAGGGCAGCGCTGCCGAATCGGCCACGGCATGGACGATCAAGGCACTGGAATCCGACCCCATCTCGGTGCGCATCACCTTCACCGCCGCTTGATGATGTATCTCTCACCACCATGTGCCGCGGCGGCTGCGCCGTCATCCGGAGTCACATAGTGCGAAGGGCTCCCGGAGTGAGGGGCTCGTCGAGCAGTCGGCGGAAGCGGTCGGCACGGTCGTCGGCGTCGACGGCGCGGTCCAGCCAACTGCCGAGCAGGCGATAGCCCTCGACGTAGGTGCTGATGTAGGCGCGCCAGAGGGGCGAGGACAGGAAGCGCAGGGATTGGCGGGCACGTTCCTGAGTGGTCAGGCCCCAGCGCTGCAGGAATTCGGCGACCTCGTCGGCGTCGCGGCGCCGATCGTGCAGCAGCAGCGCGGCATCCTGCCTGACCCCGAGCAATTCGGCCGAGGCATTCGAAAGCTGTTCGGCGCGTTCACCTTCGAAACGCAAACCCAGATCGGCGTAGATTTCCTGCGCCCATTTGCCCCAGCCGGACCCGACGATCGAGCGCAGCGCCAGATCCGCCAGCCCCTCCGCCATGAGGCACTGCGGGGTATTCACCAGGAACAGCGTCTGCTCGGCCTGCCCGTTCGCTACCAGACCTGCCTCTTTACGGCAGTGCTCGGTGTGGTGTCCCGGATAGGCCTCATGCGCGATGAGACCGGGCAGATGCGCCATATGCTGCTCGAGATCGGAGTTGATCGCCACCCGGGAGTGGTAGTTGCCCAGGTAGTAATTGAAGCCGGACCAGGGCTTATCCCCCACCACCTCATAGGTGACGTGCTCATGGTCGGGCAACGGATACCGCTCGCGCACCCGTTCCCGCAACGCACTCGAGAACGCCTCGACGCAGACACTCAACCGCTCCGGCGGAATCTCGTCGGCCTTGCGGAAGGCCTTCACCCGTTCGGCGAGCGGGCCGTCACCGGGCAGCACCTCGTCCATCTGCCGGTGCGCGTCGCGGTAGCCCTCGACATCACCGGGTGCGATATCGACATCGAAGTACGCGCGCACCTCGTCGACGAACCCGATGTCGTCCCCGGCGAACTTGCGACCGGAGCATTCCAGCGCGCGCAGATGCACATCGAGGAATTCGCTGCGCTGCGGCGGCAATCCGGCCCCGGACAGTTCCGCACGCAATGCCGCCGCCCGCCGCGCCAACTCGCGCGGCTCGGGAGCGGGCGCGTTCTCCACCTCGCGACGCAACGCCGGATCGCCGGTATAGGCGTCGACGAAACCTTCCTCCAGTCGGTCGAATGCCAAGCCGAGCCGCAGGTACTCGGTCACGAGGGGATGCGCTTCCATGTCCGCCGACATTAGCCGCTGAAGGCCATGTCATCGACCGGTTACCACCCGGTATCGGCACCCCGCTTCTCACACGATGTTGACGCAGAGCAGAATTCGGCTATGCGAGAGCTGGACCGAATCTCATACAGTCGGCGCGCCACGTATGCGTGTTTGCCTGAACGGAGTGTCGGGTAAGTGGCACGAATGAGCGAGCCGAGTCCCTATGTGGAATTCGACCGGAAACAGTGGCGGACCCTGCGTAAGTCGACTCCCCTGGTGCTCACCGAGGTAGAACTGATCGGACTTCGCGGCCTCGGCGAACAGATCGATCTGGAAGAGGTCGCCGAGGTCTACCTCCCGCTCGCTCGCCTCATCCACCTGCAGGTCGCCGCACGTCAGCGGCTATTCGCCGCGACCGCGACCTTTCTCGGGGAGACCCATCCGGACCAGCAGGTGCCATTCGTGATCGGTGTCGCGGGCAGTGTCGCGGTCGGAAAATCCACCACCGCACGCGTACTGCAGGCGCTGCTCGCGCGGTGGGACCACCATCCGCGTGTGGATTTGGTCACAACCGACGGATTCCTATATCCCACCGCGGAACTGAACCGGCGCGGCATCATGCATCGCAAGGGGTTTCCGGAAAGTTATGACCGCCGCAAACTACTGCGCTTTGTCACCGAGGTGAAATCCGGTGCGGCCGAAGTATGTGCGCCGGTGTATTCACACATCTCCTACGACATCGTGCCAGGCAAGTTCCACTGTGTGACTCAACCCGACATTCTCATCGTGGAGGGTCTCAATGTGCTGCAGACCGGTCCGCGGTTGATGGTCTCGGACCTGTTCGACTTCTCGATCTACGTCGACGCACGCATCGAGGACATCGAGAACTGGTATGTGCAACGGTTTCTCACGCTGCGCGAGACCGCCTTCGCCGATCCGAACGCGCATTTCCACCACTACGCGGGCTTCACCGACGACCAGGCGACGGTCGCCGCGAAGGAGATCTGGAACTCCACCAACCGGCCGAATCTGGTGGACAACATTCTGCCCACCCGTCCGCGCGCGACGCTGGTGCTGCGCAAGGACGCCGATCACAGCATCAATCGGCTGCGATTGCGCAAGCTCTAGCCGTCACAGCTTCCAGGCCGCGTCCAGCCGGGCAGCGACATCGATATCGCGCACCGCGGCGATATGCGGTTTGCGGATTTCGGTGGCGAGATAGCGCGCGACGAAGCGCCGGATCTCGTGGTCGACGCTGGCCAGGATGCGCAGCAACTGTCCGCGTTTGGTGGCGGTGGCCACATTGATGCGAACATCGCTCGGGCGCGGTTCGGCGATATCGATGACGACCCGCAGTGGCGCCGCGGTGCGCACGGTCAAGTGCAGGTGGATGTCAAGTGCAGGTGGATATTGCCGTCGATGTGGAAGCGGTGCCGGTCGACGGCGAGATCGAGCAGCAGATCGACATCGAGCGGAATGACCAGCTCGAAGGAGATGACCTCGTCGACGTACCGTTGCAGTTTCGGCTCCCCCAGTCGCACCTGCGCGGCGGCCTTCGCCAATTTGGCTGGCCCGACGCCGATCGGGCCGAAATCGAAGGCGGCGCCGGTCAGCTGGGCGAATGCACCCGAGATGCGCTGTTCGGAGGCCGCGTATTCCAGGAAGCGCCGACCGAATTCCGTATAGCCGAAGTAGGACATCTGCTCCCCCTTCGGCCCGGGCACGGCATTCATCGACTCGTCCACAAACCGGACGGGACGCGAATGTCGTTGCGTCAGATACCGAAGCGGCGGTGTCGAGCGGCGTAGTCGCGCAAGGCGCGCAGAAAGTCCACCCGTCGGAATTCCGGCCAGTAGGCCTCGGTGAACCATATTTCCGAGTATGCGCTCTGCCACAGCAAAAACCCGGAAAGACGCTGCTCACCAGAGGTTCGGATAACCAAGTCGGGATCCGGCTGACCGGAGGTGTAGAGGTGCTGGCCGATGGAGTTCACGGTGATCGACTGGACCAGGTCCTCCCCGGTCTCCCCCGCCGCAATCTCCTGACGGACCAACTTGCGGACCGCATCCGCGATCTCTTGCCGACCGCCGTAGCCGACCGCGACATTCACGTGCACACCGTCACGCCCGATGGTGCGTTCGGCGGCGGTGCGCAGCCGTTTCGCGACCAGCTCCGGAAAGCCGTCGAGCGTGCCGACGATACGCACACTCCAGTTCTGTTCCGGAGCGGACAGCTCCTCGACGACATCGGTGATCACCTCGAACAGGGTCTCCAGTTCGTCGGGATCGCGCTGCAGATTCTCGGTGGACAGCAGATAGACGGTCACCATCTCGATGCCCTCGTCCGCGCACCAGCCGACCAGTTCGGCGATTTTCAGCGCGCCGACCCGATGCCCGTGGGTCACATCGGTGAAACCGTTCTCTCTGGCCCAGCGCCGATTACCATCGCACATCACCGCGACGTGCCGAGGATGTTGTTTGCCGGCCAGCTGCTTGGACAGCCGCGCCTCGTAGATGCGGTATGGAAAGCCACGCACCTGACTCGGAAGCTCCACGGCGACCAACCCTACGCCTCAGCGGCGCGATCCCGGCATCGACTGTGGTTCCGGGTACAGTGACGATACGACGCAACTTACGGTACCGTAGGTTACTGGCTAGTATCACTAGGAGGTAACTCGTGTCCGAAATGGTCGGCGCGACCGATGCGACCCCGGTCGCGATCCCGGGCACGTCAACACTGCTCAAGCCACGGATGCGGGGCTGGATCCACACCTGGGCGGTCGGCATCGCGGCTATCGCGGTGCTCGTTCTCGTCTCGAAGGCCGCGAGCGTCTCGGCGACGGCAGGCTGGTCCACTCTGGTCTACGGGCTGACGGTGTGCGGGTTGTTCGGCATCAGCGCCGTCTACCACCGGGTGACCTGGGCCACCGCGAAGGCTCGCATCCGGATGAAGCGGGCCGATCATTCGATGATCTTCCTGTTCATCGCGGGCAGCTATACGCCGTTCGCATTACTGGGCCTGCCGGGACGAACGGGGCAGATACTGCTGCTGGTCGTGTGGCTCGGCGCGCTGGCCGGTGTGGCCCTGAAACTGTTGTGGCCGACCGCTCCCCGCTGGGTCGGAGTGCCGCTGTATCTGCTGCTGGGTTGGGCAATTGTGCCGGTGGCCGGGCAGCTCAATACGAATATCGGCATCGCACCGCTGATTCTGCTGCTCGTCGGCGGCCTGGTCTACAGCGGTGGCGCGATCCTCTACGCGACCAAATGGCCGAACCCGTGGCCCGCCATCTTCGGCCACGACGAGTTCTTCCACGCCGCGACGGTGCTCGCCGCCCTGTGCCACTACGCCGCGATCTGGTCTGTCGTGCTGCGCTGAGTGCGTCCGGGCCGCCGGAACATCGTGGGCATGCCGAATTGCCCTTTGCGGCAATAGAGTCGGGGACGGATGCGGATCCGGAAAATGGCGGGGCGATATGACACAGCAGACGATCGAGACCGGTAGACAGCAGGCGGGGCGCGAGCGGGGTATCGGCTACCGCTGGGGCGCGATCGATGCGGCACTCGTGCGGTCGATCATGGTGCCCGCGCTGATGAAACTGTGCGGAACCTGGAATTGGTGGCTGCCCGGATCGGGGACACCCGTGCGCGTCGAGGTTTCGGTGCGCACGCACGCGCCGGCGCAGGCGGGCTCCGCTCCGGATGTCAGGGCACCGTGATCACCAAGCTGGTTGTTTGGGCGCTGAAGGCGCGGTGGGGACTGGCGGCGGTGGTGATCGCCGCGAATCTCGGTGGCCTCGGGGTGATCGTGACCGAGCTGTGGCTCAGTGGATTTTTCGGCCGGATCGGGGACGACTGGCGGCGCACCATCGGGCTGGCGTCGATATATCCGGTGGTGGGGTTCCTGGCCGGGGTCGGGCTCGCCGTGCGCGATCGAACCGTGTATTTCGGGTGGCTGGATGACGAGCGCAAGCCGACCGTCGACGAGGCGCGACGACTGCTGCGCCTACCGATCGCGATCACCACCCGAGCGCTGGCGATATGGCTGCCCGGCGTGATCGTGGCGGCCTCGATGCTCTCGCATCTGTCCGAGCACAACAGCGCGGCGGTGACCACGGCCCTGTTCACCCTGGGCGCGTTGCAATCGGCCGGATTCACCTTCCTGATCGTCGACCGGCTGATCCGCCCGACCATTCCGGTGGTGTCCGGGGTGCTCGGCCCCGCCGCGCACTGGAGTTCCTCGGTGCTGATGCGGGTCGTGATGACTTGGGCGGTGGCGGGTGCGATGCCGCTGCTCATGCTGATCACGGTGCTCGCCGACCCGGCCTCCGAGGCACCGGACCGCGTCCGCGCCGCCATCTACCTCTCCATTGTCGGCATCGGATCCGGTGTGCTGGCGACCGCGATCCTGGCCCGTTCGGTCGCGACGCCGATGCGCACGCTGCGCCGGGCGCTCGATCGGATCACCAAGGGCGAGTTCGATGTTCGGGTTCCTGTCGGCAGCACCAGCGAGATCGGGCGGCTGGAGAATTCGGTCAATGAACTCGCCGCCAACCTGTGTGAACGTGAGCGGATGCGGGTTGTCTTCGGCCGTCACGTCGGCACGGAAGTCGCCGAGCGGGCTTTGGCGGGCGGGGTCGATCTGACCGGCGATGTGCGCGAGGTGTCGGCGCTGTTCGTCGATGTCACCGGATCCGTCGGGCTGTCCAGCGGTCTGACGCCGCACGATTTCGTGGCCAAGCTCAATCGACTGCTCGCGATCGTGGTTGCGGCGACCGAGGAGAACAACGGGCTGGTCAACAAGTTCGAGGGCGATGCGGCGCTGTGTATCTTCGGTGCGCCCATCGCATTGCGCGACAATGCGACACCTGCGCTGCGGGCCGCGCGACGCATTCGCGACGAGGTCACGGCCACCGGCGAACTCGATATCGGCATCGGCGTCGCGCGTGGGCGGGTGTTCGCCGGTGATATCGGCTCCGATACGCGGTTGGAGTACACGGTAATCGGCGATGCGGTCAATGAGGCCGCCCGGCTGACCACCGAGGCGAAGGAGGTGCCGCGCCGAATCCTGGTGAGCGGTGCGATCATCGAGGCGGCGGCCGAGCACGAGCGCGCCAAATGGGTTCTCTACGACAATATTCTGCTGCGAGGAATGCCCGAGCTCACCGCCTGCTGGACCGACCTGGAGGCCGCCCCGACTTCCAAAGGAATGGAACCCGATACCGATGCGGCCGCCGTCAGCGCGATCGCCGAAGTACGAACGGCGACAACCGAATCTTCCTCGCAGAATCTCTGATCGCTGGATCGAAGCGCCTTCGGCTGGTTCAGTCCAACCCACCGGCGAGGACGACATCGAATCCCCTCCCCCCGGCGCAGAAACCCTGATCGCACCCGCGCCGCCGAAAGCCGCGCATGAACCTCGAACGCCACGGTGGTCTTCCCCACCCCGGACCGACCACCGATGAACAAAGCTGACTACGCAAGGTCACCCACCAACTCTGCCGCAACCAGCCCCTCCGGCGTAGGCGCATTACGACACTCGACACCAGTTGGCGGGCTACGGGCGGCGCAGGGAGGCGCGTAGTTCGGGTGGGGTCGTTACGGGGAGGTCGCAGACGGAGCCTCGGCAGACGTAGGCGGAGGGGGCGCCGTTGACCGGGGTGCGGTCGGTCAGGAGGGGGACCGAGTTGGTGGGCGCGGCGATGATGACGGTGCCGCCGGGGGCTTCGGCGCGGGCAGTGGCGATCAAATCCGTTGCCGCGGTCGCGGTGTCGGGTAGGGCGATGGCTACTTGGAGGGGGCCGCGGAGAGCGGGTTCGGCGACGGTGAGCCATTGGCCGGCCGAGCGTGGGACGCGGGCGAGGACTACTGCGCCGCGTCGGAGGGTCTGATCGGCCAGTTCGCGGTAGCGCAGTGTCTGCTCCGGGGCGCTGGTGGCGGCGGCGGTGAGGAGGGCTTCGGCAAAGGCGGATGCGCCTGCGGGGGTTGCACCGTCGATGGGATCGCGGGGGCGGGCGACGAGGGGTTCGGCGTCGTCGGCGGTGTCGAACCAACTGCCGGGCGCAGTACCGTCGGCGAAATGTCGAATGGCCTTGTCCAGCAGTCGTTGTGCGTGTTCGAGCCAGTCGAGTCCACCGGTGGCCTGGTGTAGGGCCAGCAGGCCGGTGACCAGCCAGGCGTAGTCCTCCAAGACGCCTGGCGACGTGCCGACCACGCCACCGAGCGAGGCGCGGCGCACCCGGCCGTCGACCACGTGCTCGGCAAGCAGGAAGCGGGCACAACGAGCAGCGGCTTCCACCCAATCATCTTGCCGCAGTGCGGAACCCGCCTCGGCGAGTGCCGTAATCGCCATTCCGTTCCAGGCGGTCACCACTTTGTCATCGCGGTCCGGCTGTGGACGTCGGGCACGGGCCGCGCGCAGTGTGGCGCGGGCACGTTCGAAGCGTTCGCGGGCAGTCCCGTTGTCGGACAGCGCATCCGGATCGGTATACAGGGTGAGCACCGAGGTGCCCTGTTCGAAATTCCCGGCCGTTGTTACCCCGAAAACCTCTGCGGCCCAAGCGCCTTCGATAGGACCGAGTTCGCCGATCAGCTCGGCGGGTGTCCAGACGTAGGTCGCACCTTCGACACCCGGACCGCCCGGCTCCAGGTGGGTGTCGGCATCCAGCGCCGACGCGAACCCACCGTGGTCCGTACCGAGGTCGTCGAGAATGAACTGCACCGTCTCGCGAGTAACCCGGTGCGCCAACGACCCTCGCTCAGGGTTTCGGCGGGCGAGATGCGCATAGGCGCGCAGCAATTGCGCATTGTCGTAGAGCATCTTCTCGAAATGCGGCACCAGCCAGGCGGCATCGACAGAGTAGCGCGCGAACCCGCCGCGCAACTGGTCGTAGATGCCGCCGCGCGCCATGGCCTCGGCCGTCCGATTCACCACATCAAGGGTCGCGGCGTCGCCGGTGCGCTCCCAACTGCGCAGCAGGCCCGCCAACAGCGCCGACGGCGGAAACTTCGGCGCGCCACCGAATCCGCCGTGCTTGTGGTCTTCATCGCGCAGCACCGCCGCGACGGCATGATCGAGCAGTTCGGCCGAAATCGTCACATCCGCATCGGGCAGCCCGGCGGCCTGTGCCCGCAGCGCGTCGGCCACCTGCGCGGAAGCCTTGTCCACCTCGTCGCGCCGGGTATTCCAGGTATCGGTAACGGCCGTGAGCAGCTGGGTGAACGACGGCATCCCACCGCGCGGCACCTTCGGGTAGTAGGTACCGCAGTAGAACGGCTCGCCATCCGGCGTGAGGAAGCACGTCATCGGCCAGCCACCCTGACCGGTCATCGCCACCGTGGCATTCATATAGACCGCGTCCAGATCCGGACGCTCTTCACGATCCACCTTGATACACACGAAGTTGTCGTTCATCTGCGCCGCCGTCCGTTCGTCCTCGAACGACTCGTGCGCCATCACATGGCACCAGTGGCAACTCGCGTACCCGACGGACAGCAGGATCGGCACATCCCGCGCCCGCGCCGCCGCCAAGGCCGCGGGATCCCACTCCCGCCAGTGCACCGGATTATCCGCATGCTGTCGCAGATACGGTGAGGTCGCGCTACCCAGCAGGTTCACCATCTCAGCCTCTCACGTCCGCTCGAACCGGCCACTCGAGGAGGTACCCGATTCACACCGGCCATCACACTCGCAATGGTCACGCAGGCGGAACTCCCAGGCCGCCGGAATCGCGCCTGCCGAAATAGACCTATCGGTACGCTTTCCATAAGAACGAGGCCTCCGGAATCCGCTCGGGGGGTCTTGCTCATTCAGCGCTGAACTCCCAAGCGCAACCCCGGTTCCGGAACCCGCTGAGCGGAGTCCACAAGTGGTGGGTGAACTCCGATGAACCGCCGCTGTCCGTGCCGCGCGAGCAGTGGCAGTGGCAGTGGCAGTGGCAGTGGCAGTGGCAGTGGCAGTGGCAGTGGAAGCCGATGATCCGCATGCCCGAGGTGGTCACCGCTGAGATGGTGTCCGGGGCGACGTTCGAGCGGCTACCGAGGGGGAGTCAATCCAGGTCATGCATATCGGACCGTATGCCGCTGAACCGGAGACGCTGGCCAGGATGGAAGCGTTCATGACCGTCGAGGGGTTGCTCATGAACGGCCGCCATCACGAGATCCACCTCTCGGATCCGCGCAAGAATCCCGGCGCGAATACCCGCACGATCCTGCGTCATCCCGTGCGTCGCGCCTGAGATCTATTGCGCGGCAAGCAGTTACCAGGCTCGTCCGAGATAGCCGAGCAGTCGACGGTGCGCGGGCGCGTCCGCCGGTACCGTGACCTCCTCGTCGAACATCCCCGGCTTGCGGAACCCATCGAGTCCGCCCATGGCGTGCATGGTGGTCAGCAGTTCGGCGCACAATTCGTCATCGGCGAGGTCGGGGCGATCGATGGCCACCGCGATATCGACGCCGTGCGCGACGACTTCGGTGAGGTGGACCATGGCGGCCGCCGGACCGGGGAGCTCGCCGAGTGCGATGCGCACGGTGCCGGTCAGGGCGTCGGGGCGATGCCAGGCGGCGCGGTCCACCTCGGCGGCCGCGGCGAACGCGCCCTGCGGATCGATGCCGAGCCAGTCGTCCTCGAGTCCGGCGCCCGCATCGGTCCCGCTCACCCCGGCCGCGAACCGGTGCATATTGCCGACGGCGTGATTGAGCACCGCATGCACATCCCAATCCTGACACGGCGTCGGCGCCGCGAGCCGGTCGCCGTCGACGGCGGCGATCACGATCGCACCCGTCATATCCAGTGCGCGGTCGATCTGTCCGATCACATTGTCCATGGGCATCCTTCGCTCGAAGCGTCAGCAGAAGAGTTAGCACAACCGGGTGACATCCAAACTCGATCCAACGCCGCCCAGATCACGGAATCCAGCGCCAGCACCCGGCCGGATAGTTCAGCGCGCAGATCCTCGAATATCATTGGTATTTCCTCACTTCGCAGCTGTGCTCGAAAGCACCTGCGGCCCGTGGATCGCGCCGCGACCAACCGATGACGAAACAGGAGCGGCGAATGTGACAGCGGCCGCCCGAGCTTCTTGGACGGCCGCTGCGAAATCAGGTTTTATCAGGCCCCTCGTCGGACTCGACGTCCTTGTTGTCGAGCCGGGCGATACCGGGTTCGGTGCCCTCGTCGGCCGCCTGATCCGGTTCCGGGTGTTCGGGCTCGAAGGTCGCGGGCAGGCCTTTTATATGCCGGTTCATCGACCGCACCAGCAGGACGGTCCCGGCGAGCAACACCAGGATGATCACCAGTCCGAGCGGCGACGCCTTGCCGAATTCGGGTCCGGTGGGCGTGCCGGGAGATTGCGCGAGCAGAACCAACATCACCGGTGCTCGTCTTCGATACCTGCGAACAGATCGGTCTCCGGCCGCGTGGAGTCGACCCTGGACTTGGCCAGTTCGAACTCCTCGGTCGGCCACAGCCGCTGCTGCATTTCCATCGGGATCGCGAAGAACGCGCCGTTGGGATCGATCTGGGTGGCGTGCGCGCGCAGGGCGTCATCGCGCTGCGGGAAGTACTTGGCGCACTCGATCTGGGTGGTCACCCTGGTCATGCCGTCTGGACGGCCCTGCCGGTAGGCGCGCGTGCGTTCCAACCATTCCTGCAGCGGAAACGGCTCACCGATCCGCTCGTATTCGGCGGCGAAAACATCCAGGCGTGCCATGGTGAAACCGTGGTCGTAGTAGATCTTCAGCGGCTGCCACGGCTCGCCCGCATCCGGAAAACGATCCGGATCGCCCGCCGCCTCGAACGCGGCCATCGACACCTCGTGGCAGCGGATGTGATCGGGATGCGGGTAGCCGCCGTTCTCGTCATAGGTGGTCATCACATGCGGCTTGAATTCGCGCACCACGCGGACCAGCGCCTCGACGGCTTCGTCCAGCGGGACCAGCGCGAAGCAGCCCTCGGGTAGCGGCGGCAGCGGATCGCCCTCGGGCAGGCCGGAGTCGAGGAAACCGAGCCAGGTCTGGCGCACACCGAGCGCGGCGGCCGCGGCCTCCATCTCCTCGCGCCGGATCTCATTGATCCGCTCCAAGACGCCAGGGGTGTCCATCGCAGGGTTGAGGATGCTGCCGCGTTCGCCGCCGGTCAGCGTGACGATGAGGACATCGTGGCCCTCGTCGGCATACCGTGCGGTCGTCGCGGCACCCTTGCTGGATTCGTCGTCGGGGTGCGCATGAACCGCCATGAGCCGAAAGCCACTCACGTCTCGTTCACCTCATCAACCACCGTCATACCTCGTACTCTCCGCCGCCGGGGTCCGATCTGCCTGTCCCTATAGTTCCATTCGACAGACTTTTGTTCCGACGTACCCCCCGGAGTGAGACGGCATGAGTGAAACGCCCGGTGACACGCCGATCGAACGACGTGCCGACCGGTACGGAACCACGCCACGCCCGACGCGCCGCTGGATTCCGTTCGCCCTCGGCGCGGTCGTGCTCGCCGCGGGTCTCGGGGTCGCCTACGTCGGCTTTCAGAAGTACGGCCCGGAGGATATCGACGCCGAACAGCTCGGATACACCGTCGTCGACGACTCGACCATCTCGGTCCATCTCAAGGTCACCCGCAAGGATCCGCAGCAGCCGGTGGTGTGTTTCGTCCGCGCGATGGCCAGGGACGGGTCCGAATTGGGCCGCCGCGAGGTGCTGATCGAGCCGTCCGGCAGCGGCACCATCGAGCTGACGACCACCGTGCGCGCTTCCGCCCGGCCGGTGTCGAGCAGCATTTACGGCTGCAGTGATGACGTGCCGAAGTATCTGCGCGCGGGCTGATTCTGGGCAATAGACAACCGAGGCGTCCACAAAATGAACGCCGACCTGCATGTTTGTGATTCATGCTAGAATGGCGTGATACACGGTTCCGGGGCTCGGAGCCGTGTTTGCTGCATTGGCGGCCAGCGTTGTCAGTTCCGGGTGCGTGAGTTTGCCGGACCTGAGGCCTGTCGGGGTTCGATGAACTTCCCCAGGATGGCACTAGCCGTCGGCTGGTGCGTGCCCGCCCCCTGTGGGCACTGCAGCGGATCAGGGAACCCGGCCTCGGCCGGGAACAACTACTAGGGAGTGATCGAGATGACTGAGACGCAAGTGACTTGGCTGACCCCGGAGTCGCACGACAGGCTCAAGGGTGAACTCGACGCGCTCATCGCCAATCGTCCGGTCATCGCCGCCGAGATCAACGAGCGCCGCGAAGAGGGCGACCTCAAGGAAAACGGCGGATATCACGCCGCGCGTGAAGAGCAGGGTCAGCAGGAAGCGCGCATCCGGCAGCTGCAGGAGCTGCTGAACAACGCCAAGGTCGGCGTCGCGCCCACCAAGTCCGGCGTCGCATTGCCGGGTTCGGTCGTCAAGGTCTACTACGACGGTGACGAATCCGACACCGAGACCTTCCTCATCGCGACCCGCGAAGAGGGTCTCAACGATTCCAAGCTCGAGACCTACTCGCCGAATTCGCCGCTGGGTGGCGCGCTCATCGATGCGAAGGTCGGCGACACCCGTGAGTACACGCTGCCCAACGGCAAGACCATGAAGGTCACGCTGGTCAGCGCCGAGCCGTACCACAGCTGATCTCAGGCCTGAAGCCATGAAGAACGGCCGCATCCGGAAAGTTCGGATGCGGCCGGTCTTCGTTTTCCATATCTCTAGTTCGCCAGTGCCTGTTCGACGTCGGCCAGCAGATCGCTGACGTCCTCGATGCCGACCGAGAGCCGGACCAGATCGTCCGGCACTTCGAGCTGCGAGCCCGCGGTGGAGGCATGCGTCATGGCGGCCGGGTGTTCGATCAGCGATTCCACGCCGCCGAGTGATTCGGCGAGGGTGAAGATCTTGGTGCGCGAGCAGAACTCGTGCGCCGCATCTTTGCCGCCGTCGAGCCGCACCGAGATCATGCCGCCGAAACGCTTCATCTGCTTATCGGCGATGGCGTGGCCCGGATGCTCGGCCAGGCCTGGGTAGATGACCTGTGAAATGGCCGGATGCCTGGTCAGGAATTCGGCAATGGTCTCGGCGTTGTCGCAGTGCCGATCCATCCGCACCGCGAGGGTCTTGGTGCCGCGCAGGGTGAGGTATGCGTCGAACGGGCCGGGCACCGCACCCGCACCGTTCTGTAGGAAGGCGAATGCCGCATCGAGTTCTGGATCGTTGGTGATCAATGCACCACCCACGACATCGGAGTGTCCACCGAGGTATTTGGTGGTCGAATGCGTGACGATATCGGCGCCGAGCAGCAGCGGCTGCTGCAGGTAGGGCGTGGCAAAGGTGTTGTCCACCACCAGTTTCGCGCCCGCGACGTGCGCGACCTCGGCGAGCGCCGGAATATCACCGATGCTCAGCAGCGGGTTGGTGGGGGTTTCGACCCAGATCAGCTTGGTGTTCGGGCGGATCGCTGCGCGCATCTCGTCGACATTGAATACATGCGCGGGCGAATGCTCGATGCCCCACTGGCTGAAGACCTTGTCGATCAGCCGGAAGGTACCGCCGTAGGCGTCGTCGGGGATGACGATGTGGTCACCGGGGCGCAGCGTCGCCCGCAGCGCACAGTCGGTGGCGGCCATGCCGGAGGCGAATGCGCGTCCGTAGCGGCCCGATTCGAGCGCGGCGAGGTTCGCCTCGAGTGCGGTCCTGGTCGGGTTGCCGGTGCGGCCGTATTCGTAGCCTTCGCGCAACCCGCCCACCCCGTCCTGGGCGAAGGTGGAACTCGCGTAGATGGGCACGTTCACCGCACCGGTCCGCGCTTCGGGTTCGTATCCGGCGTGCACGGCTCTGGTGGAGAATCCCAGCTCAGCTCTGTTCGTTGTTCGCTCGCTGCGCTCGCTCATGGGGGTCAGCCTAAACCCGGGCGATCGGCGGGCTATCGGCCGGATCATCTGTAGTGACCCGATCCCGGCTTTCGCGGCGGCGACGGCGGTAGGTTGAACTCATGCTGAGCGTTGATGAACTATTCGCGATCGATGCCCTGCTGACCGAGGACGAGCGCGAGATCCGCGATACGGTCCGCACGTTCGCGAATCATCGGTTGCGGCCGCAGATCGCGGAATGGTTCGAGGCAGGGACGTTTCCGGCCCGTGAGCTTGCGCCGGAACTCGGCAATATCGGGTTGCTCGGTATGCACCTCGAGGGCTACGGATGCGCGGGCCTTTCGGCGACCGCCTACGGTCTGGCCTGCCAGGAGCTCGAGGCGGTCGATTCGGGTGTGCGGAGCATGGTTTCGGTGCAGGGTTCACTGGCCATGACCGCGATCCACAAGTTCGGTTCCGAGGAGCACAAGCAGCAGTGGCTGCCGGATATGGCGGCCGGGCGCGCGCTCGGCTGTTTCGGACTCACCGAACCGGATTTCGGCTCGAATCCCGCTGGCATGCGGACCAGGGCCAAGCGCGACGGCACCGACTGGGTGCTCAACGGCTCCAAAATGTGGATCACCAACGGATCGGTGGCCGATATCGCGGTGGTGTGGGCGCAGACCGAGGACGAGGGCAGGCAGGTGGTGCGCGGCTTCCTGGTCCCGGCGGACGCGCCCGGATTCACCGCGCGAGAGATGCATCACAAGTTGTCGTTGCGCGCGTCGGTGACCGCTGAGTTGGACTTCGACGACGTGCGGCTGCCCACCGATGCGGTGCTGCCGCAGTCGCGCGGCCTCAGTTCCCCGCTCGCGTGTCTGAGCGAGGCCCGGTTCGGCATTATCTTCGGCGCGCTCGGCGCGGCACGCGACTGTCTGGCCGCGACCATCGAGTACGCGCGGACCAGAGAGGTATTCGACAAGCCGCTGGCCGCCTACCAGCTGACCCAGGCGAAGCTCGCCGATATGGCGCTCGAGTACGGCAAGGGCCAGCTGCTCGCGCTGCAGGTCGGCAGATTGAAGGATCGCGGCGAAGTGCTGGCCGAACAGATCAGCGCGGGCAAGTTGAACAGCACCCGGGAGGCCATCGCCATCGCCCGCGAATGCCGAACCATCCTCGGCGCCAACGGCATCACCCTGGACTATCCGGTGCTCCGGCACGCGAACAACCTAGAGTCCGTCCTCACATACGAAGGCACAGCCGAAGTGCACCAACTAGTACTAGGAAAAGCCCTAACCAACTCGAATGCCCTCCGATAACCCTATGACATGAGAATGCGCTGATGGCCGGCCTTCTCGACACTTGCCGCCATCAGCACATGGTGACCACTCGTCCAACTCGATGACAGCGGCTATGACCGGTGATGACGTTCTGAGTTCCGAAAGAGGGTGCGGCAGTTGGGGGGCGCTCGAGTTGGTCTGGACTGACGCTGTGTGCTGACCGGGCGCTACACCCAGATGCCGCGAATTCTGGTGCGCGACCGGTATATTCACCACTGCCGACTGGTCGGCCTCCTTTCACAACGCGAATTGCACCGTGTAGAGAACATTGTTACTGCCTGTCATCGTGGTGCCATCTTGATGTCACCGAATCGGCAAGGGACGAGGCGCAAGCTTTATCGCATCGAAATGTCCGTGGAGGTACACGATGCACGCGCTCTCATCCCACCCCGCCTGCCGGTTGCTCTCGAGCCCGTTGGGAGCCAGCCATGTTCGTGCGTAGTAGCGGCCCGATCATCGAGGGCGCGCGAGCGCTGCCGGATCAACGCGAATTGGTCGCCGCCTTCGGCGGACATCCGGCCGAGCCGGGGCAGGATCATCCGCTCATTCCGCTGGCACACGCACTCGCCGACCTACACCGGCAGCGGCACGGCGATCCGCTCGCCACCGCCGGAATCGATTGCCGCCGAGCCGAACTCGTCTCCGCCATCGATACCTGGGTGATCACCCGAGTGCCGCAGCGGCGCTCGACCGCACACATCCGCGCCGAATCCATCGGCGCGACCATGGATCGAATGGCCGCCGCCTACGTGCACGCCAGCCACCTACTGCATACCGCCGAGAAAGTCACCGACGATCGCGTGCACGCGGCCTGGTACCGCCTCGCGCTGCTCGCCGATCAGTGGAGCGACCTCATTATCGGTGCCGCCCAAGTCAATTCGCGCCCCCGCCGATCCGCATAACCGAACTCGACTCCGCGAGATTCGCTCGAGATCAGGTAGCGCTGGCGGCGCGGACTTCTGGGGACCGATACCGCCATGGATTCCACCTGATCTCGAGTCAGCTCAGATGGAGCCGGTGCTGAGGAAGCCGAGTAGGTCGTGGCGGGTGATTACGCCTACGGGTTTGCCGTCTTCTACGACCATCAGGGCGTCGGAGTCGGAGAGGGCCTTGGTCGCGGCCGAAATGGGCTCGCCCGAGCCGATCAGCGGGAACGACGGGCTCATGTGCTGAGCGACCGAATCCGTCAGCTGCGCACGGCCTTCGAAGACCGCCGACAGCAAATCACGCTCGGTCACGCTGCCCGCGACCTCGCCCGCCATCACCGGCGGCTCGGCACCGACGACCGGCATCTGCGAAACCCCGTACTCGCGCAGGATCTCGATCGCATCGCGCAGGGTCTCCGACGGGTGGGTGTGCACCAGATCCGGCAGCGCACCCGACTTGCCGCGCAGCACATCGCCGACCAGCGGCTCCGCCGCGCCGTCCATCCGATCCCGTAGGAAGCCGTAGGAGCTCATCCACTGGTCGTTGAAGATCTTGGACAGGTAGCCGCGGCCGCCGTCGGGCAGTAGTACGACCACGATCGCATCCGGATCGCGCCGGGCGACATCGATGGCGGCGATCACCGCCATACCGCAGGAGCCGCCGACCAGCAGGCCCTCCTCGCGCGCGAGCCTGCGGGTCATATCGAAGGAGTCGGCATCGGAGACGGCGATGATCTCGTCCGGCACGGCCGGGTCATAGGCCGACGGCCAGAAGTCCTCACCGACGCCCTCGACCAGATACGGCCGACCGGTGCCGCCGGAGTACACCGAACCCTCGGGATCTGCGCCGACGATCTGCACCTTGCCGCCGGAGACTTCCTTCAGATACCGACCGGCGCCGGTGATGGTGCCGCCGGTACCGACACCGGCCACGAAATGGGTGACCTTGCCGTCGGTATCGCGCCAGATCTCCGGGCCGGTGGTCTCGTAGTGGCTGTCCGGGCCGCCCGGGTTGGAGTACTGGTCCGGCTTCCACGCGCCGTCGATCTCGCGGACCAGCCGGTCGGAGACGCTGTAGTAGCTGTCCGGGTGGTCCGGGGGCACCGCGGTCGGGCACACCACGACTTCGGCGCCATAGGCGCGCAGCACGTTGCGCTTGTCCTCGCTCACCTTGTCCGGGCAGACGAATACGCACTGGTAGCCGCGCTGCTGCGCGACCAGCGCGAGCCCGACACCGGTATTGCCGGAGGTCGGCTCGACAATGGTGCCGCCCGGCCGCAGCGCGCCGGAGGCCTCGGCCGCCTCGATCATCTTCACGGCGATGCGGTCCTTGGAGCTACCGCCCGGATTCAGATATTCGATCTTGGCCGCGACTATGCCTGCGTTGGGGCCCACCACCGAGTTCAATCGAACCAGCGGCGTATTGCCGATGAGGTCAACGACATGATCAGCGATGCGCATGCCCCCTATCGTTGCAGAAGGGGTCGGTATCCGTGCGCGCGCGTCCAGCCCGACAAATCGCACATGACGGCGATCACTTGCCTAGGATCGCAAATATGAAGCAGCCGAACATCGCTCGCGCCGCGACAGTTCTGGCCGGAGCGGCAGTGGCCGCCGGAGTCGTCGGGGCCGCCCCCGCAGCGGCCGCGACCGTTCAGTTCCCACAGGTGCCGACGCTGGCGCACGGCGGCCTCTGCTGGACGACCATCCGCACCTGGGCCGACACCAGTGCGCAGTGGCCGGGCCGGGCCGTTCTCAATGTGCGCGCGGATCCGGCGGTGGGTCTCGGACCCGGCGACTATCCGCTGGCTCCGCTGTGTGAGGTCCGCACCACCGTCGCGTGGCGCAATCTGAACACCGGCGCGACGGGCAGCTACGACAACAACGTGGTCACCGGCCTCTACGGCAGCATTCAGTACGCCCTGTTCCAGGACACCGGTCCGGGACGCGTCGAGGTCACCGTCAGCACCGACACCGCGAGCGTCGCCGCGCACGGGTGGTTCGAAGTTCCCGGCGAACCGCCGGCCTGAGCCGCGCCACGACTTCGCTGCCAGCGTTGATCGTCTGTACCGCAGGGCGATCAGGTCATGCCGTCGACGCAGAATTCCGCGTGTGGCTCATCTCGTGTTGCCTCGAACCGCAACAACTGATTTCGTAGGTACATGGGTAACTTATCGGGTACGCCCAGAGGCTGTGGCGCACTGAACCGTCGGCCCGCGACGAAACCCGCGGCACCACCGACCGGTCGGCAAAAGGCCCGGGGAGGCGGGGGAGCTACGCCCAGATGCTGTGGCGCACTGAACCGTCGGCCCGAAACGCAACTGCCGTGACTCCCAACGACCGGCAAAGGATGCGGGGAGGCGGGGGAGTATGGAAGACGGCGGCAGTGACGGGTGCCGCGACTGTATTGGCCGGTTCCGGCGCCGGGACCGCATGGTGGGCGACGTATCGACTGCTCATGGCACAGGCCGGGGTCGCGCGCGGGGTCATCGGGCGCGATACCTCGAAACCGCCCGAGGCCGACGGCATCTACACCGCGGGCTGCCTTGCGCCGCAACCGTGGCGCACCGGTCTGCATGCCGACGTGCATCTGATGATCTTCGGCGATTCGACCGCGGCCGGGGTCGGCTGCGTATCACCCGAGGAGGTCCTCGGCGTGCGCATCGCCCGCGGCCTCGCCGAGACCACCGGACAGCGAATCCGGTTGAGTACCAAGGCCATATCCGGTGCGACCTCGAAAGGGCTGGCCGGACAGGTCGACGCGATGTTCGTCGCCGGGCGGCCGCCGGATGCCGCGGTCATCCTCATCGGCGCCAACGACGTCACCAAGAAGCACTCCATCCGCGCCTCCGCGCACCGGCTCGCCGCCGCGGTGGCCCGCCTGCGCCGTGCCGACAGCATCGTGGTGGTCGGCACCTGTCCGAATCTCGGCACGGTCGTGGCGATTCCGCAGCCGCTGCGGACGGTGGTGCGTAACTGGAGCATCCGCTTGGCCCGGGCTCAATCGGTCGCGACCACGATGGCCGGTGGCATCCCGGTGGCAATGGGTGACCGGCTCGCCTCGGAGTTCCGTGCCGCACCCGAGCAGCTGTTTTCCGAGGACGGATTCCACCCCTCGGCGGCGGGTTACGGACGGGCGGCCGCGCTGCTGCTCCCGGTCCTGATCGAGGCACTCGAGGCGGCGACCCCACGTTCCCGCCCAACAGGACGGGACGTAGATTCGATTCGAACGCACAAGTAACAAACGGTTCGAAGACCGCGTTTCGGACACCGTCCGCACGCACCATGACCGTCCGACAAAGGAGTCCTCATGCCCGAGGCCGTCATCGTTTCCTACGCTCGCTCGCCGATCGGCCGCGCCGGAAAGGGCTCGCTGGTGAGCATGCGGCCGGATGACCTCGCGGCCCAGATGGTCCGCGCGGCCTTGGACAAGATTCCCGGCCTCGACCCCATCCAAATCGACGATCTGATCCTGGGCTGCGGCCAGCCCGCCGGTGAGGGCGGTTTCAACATGGCCCGCAACGTGGCCGTGCAACTCGGCTACGACACCCTGCCCGGCGTCACCTTGAACCGCTACTGCTCCTCCTCGCTGCAGACCACCCGGATGGCCTTCCACGCCATCAAGGCCGGTGAGGGCGACGTGTTCATCTCCGCCGGTGTCGAGACCGTGTCGCGGTTCCCGAAGGGCACTGCCGACGGCTGGCCGGACACCCACAACCCGGAGTTCGCCGAGGCCGAGGCCCGCACCGCCGAGCGCGCCGAAGGCGGCGCCGACCGGTGGACCGATCCGCGTTCGGCGGGCATCCTGCCCGACGTCTACATCGCCATGGGCCAGACCGCCGAGAACGTCGCCCAGTACACCGGCATCACCCGTGAAGATCAGGACCATTGGGGCGTGCGCTCGCAGAACCGCGCCGAGGAGGCCATCAAGGCCGGCTTCTTCGAACGGGAGATCACCCCGGTGACCCTGCCCGACGGCACCATCGTCACCACCGACGACGGCCCTCGCGCAGGCACAACCTACGAGAAGATCTCGCAGCTGAAGCCGGTGTTCCGCCCGGACGGCACCATTACCGCCGGTAACGCCTGTCCGCTCAACGACGGTGCGGCCGCGCTGGTCGTCATGAGCGACACCAAGGCCAAGGAACTGGGCCTGACCCCGCTGGCGCGCATTGTCGCCACCGGCGTCTCCGGCCTGTCCCCCGAGATCATGGGCCTCGGCCCGATCGAGGCGGTCCGCAAGACCCTGAAGACCGCCAAGATGACCATCGACGACCTCGACCTGTACGAGATCAACGAGGCGTTCGCTGTCCAGGTCCTCGGTTCCGCCCGCGAGCTGAACATGGACCTCGACAAGCTGAATGTGTCCGGTGGCGCCATCGCCCTCGGCCACCCGTTCGGCATGACCGGCGCCCGCATCACCGCCACCCTCATCAACAACCTCCAGACCCACGACAAGCAGTTCGGCCTGGAGACCATGTGCGTCGGCGGCGGCCAGGGCATGGCCATGGTGATCGAGCGCCTGAGCTAGTTTCCGCGCACGCAAAGGCGGCCACCGGGATTCCGGTGGCCGCCTTCGTGTCGGTGGACTAGTCGTTGTTGAAGTAGCTCAGCAGGCGCAGGATTTCGATGTAGAGCCAGACCAGGGTTACGGTCAGGCCGAGGGCCACGCCCCAGGCGGCCTTCTCCGGGGCCTGGGCGCGGATGAGTTGGTCGGCGGCGTCGAAGTCGAGCAGGAAGCTGAAGGCGGCGACCGCGATCACGACCAGGCTGAAGACGATGGCGAGCGGGCCGCCGTCACGCAGGCCGAGGCCGCCGTCGATGAAGAAGCTGGCGATCAGGTTGCCGACGATCAGAACCAAGATGCCGATCATCGCGCCGAAGATCATTCGGGTGAAGCGCGGGGTCACGCGGATCGCGCCGGTCTTGTAGACCACGAGCATGCCAGCGAACACGCCGAAGGTGCCGAGCACCGCCTGCGCGATCATGGCACTGCCGCCGACGCCGCCGAATTCGATATTGGTGAACATGAACGACAGCGCGCCGACGAACAGACCCTCGAAGACCGCGTACGAGAGCACGACGACCGGGTTGTCCATCTTCCTGGCGAAGGTCGCGACCAGCACCAGCACGAAGCCGATCAGACCACCGCCGATGACGAACAGCGGCGCCAGCGAGGTGTTCGCGTTGGTCAGGCCGTAGGAGATGATCGCCGAGAGCGCGAGCACACCGAGGGTGATGGCGGTCTTTGTGACCACATCGTCGATGGTCATGGCCCGGGTGGCCGGGGCCTGTTGATACTGCGGGTACTGCGGGTACTGACCGGCCTGCTGGGTCATCTGGCCCGCGCCCGCCACCCCTGATCCGAAGTTGGCATAGCCACTGCCCTCTTGCCGAGGCAGCTGTCTGAAAACCGGATTGCTAGTGGTACGCAACGTCGATGCCTTTCTGGAGTTGTGGCTCACGTCGCCGTGGCCGGCCGCTAGCGACTGCTCGCAGGTCGCTCGAAAAGATCAGTCCCGAGCCGCCTCATGCGAGCCGGTCGCTCGATATCCAACTAGGTTGTCCAACGTGTATCGACCCGGCCGAGTTCCCGAGCGACCCTTCGGTACGGACAATTCGGACTCTACTACCGCTGAACGTCGCGCAGTCCACGCACGGATCGCGTCACCGTGAATTTCCGATTGCGGCCGATCACCTCGGTCTGGCCGACCATCCGCTGAACCACGCCGCGATAGTTCAGATGTGAGTTGTAAACCGTCCACAGTTCGCCGCCGGGACGCAGCACCCGACCGGTTTCGGCGAACATCTTGATCGCCGATCCGGTGTGCACGGCGGCGCCGACATGGAACGGCGGATTGCACAGCACCAGATCGGCGCTGTTGTCGGCGGCGCGGGACATGGCGTCGTCGCGTACCACGGTCACCCGATCGGCGACCTCGTTGACCGCCGCGGTCGCCCGCGCCGACGCCACCGCGGCGGCCGACTGATCGGTGCCGACCACCCGGATGCCGGGCCGCGCCTTGGCCAGCGCGACGGCCAGAATGCCGGTGCCGCAACCGAGATCGATGGCATCGCGGGCATCGGGCTTCATCCACTTGAAGTGCTGCAACAGGAATCGGGTTCCGATATCCAATTCGGCGCCGGAGAACACCGCGCCGTGCGCGACCACGTCGATATCGATATCGTCGATCCGCTCGCGCACCGGAAACGGCGGCGCGGCAACGGGTTTCGGCCCGCTCACCAATAGCGTGCGGGACTTCTGCCGACCCCGGCTCGCACGCACCCGCAAGAACGATTCGGCCAGTACATCGTTCATGGACTTGGTCAGATATTTGTCGCGTCCGCCCGCGATTACGGTCACCTCCGGATCCGCGTAGCGGGCGATGGCGTCGGCGACCTCGGTCAGTCCGGCGAGCATGCGGGGTAGTCGCAGCAGCACGACCTCGGCGTCGGCGAGCAATTCTCTGGAAAGCGGGTGTGCGGTATAGCGATCCGCGAGACCGAGCGCGCGCGCATTGTTGGCCAACGCGAGTTCACCGGTGAGCAGGTCCTGATGGACACGGATATCGCGCAGATGGTGTCCGGCGATCGCGCCGAGGGTGAGCGCGCCGTAGGCGTCGCCGATCACCGCGATCCGGCCGCTGCCAGCGGCATCGATGGCATCGGCGGCGACGTCGAGAATCAGCCGGTCGGCGGCATCGACGGCGTAGAGGTTGAGCGCCTCCACATCCGGGTACCGCCGCAGCCGGCCAAGTACGTCCTCGACATCTCCCACACCTCAAGTGTGCTAGATCGTTGCCGATGGATCGCGTCCACCCCGGCATGTCGGCGACACTCCGGTGCCGAACACCGGGTCATCGCAAATCCCCGACGGCACGAACCGCGGCTAATACCATCAGCCACATGCGTAACAGGATGGTGCTGTTGGTCGCCGCCGCGGCGGCGGTGCTCGTCGGCTGCGGCGACGGCGGGTCCAGCTCGAACACCACGACCACCGCGCCGATCACGACCGGCACATTCACCGATGCGCCCGACACCGCACCGCGCGATGCGGGACCCAAGCGCGGGACTCCGTCCACCGACGCGGGCTTGACCGTGTCCGGCATCCGGATCGGGCACCATGCGGGCTTCGATCGCGTGGTCTACGAACTCGGCGGCGCGGGCACGCCCGGCTGGATCGTGCAATACACCGAGCAGGCCATCCAGGACGCCAGCGGCAAGGTAGTCGATGTCGCGGGCCGCTCGATTCTGGAGGTGCAGATCACCGGGTCGGCGTATCCGTTCGACAATGGTGTGACGCCGTATTCGGGCCCCGATCCGGCCACCGATCCCAGTGCGCCGGTAGTCGCGGGGGTGTACCGGAGCGGGGTCTTCGAGGGCACCACCCAATCGTTCATCGGGGTGAATACCGATCGCCCGGCCTTCGAGGTCAGCACCCTGACCAATCCCACTCGGCTGGTCATCGATATCGCGAACGCCTAGTCGGTGCCCGATACGGCCAGGGGGTATCAGCGGGGGCGAGGCGGGGGGCTCTCTAGAATGACGCTGTGGTCGAACCGCAGCCGCCTTCGCGCACCACCGGACTCGTCCGGGTGCTCGGCGTATCGGTGCTGCTCGCAGGCATTGTCGCCATGCACGCCGGAGTTTTCGCGGTCGCTCCAGCCCATGATCACCACACGATGGCGACCATGGCGCTGCCCGTCGACCACAACGCTGCCGCCGAACCGGACTGCACCGATGACGGTTGCGGCCACGCACACGGCGGCATGCACGCCTGCGTTTTCATCCTGACCGCCGTCGCGGTCGCCCTGATGCTCGTCCTGCTCTACTGGATCACCTTCGATCGACCGGGTGGCGGTATGTCGGAACCGCGCCACTGGCGGCCGATACGCGAACGCGCACCACCGTGGACCGTGCTGTCCCTGGCCGAATTGTCGATTCTGCGGATCTGACAGACCCCGCCGCGCCCGTACCACGGACGCGGCTGCGACCTGCCCGAAACCGTTCATTCCAATTCCTCAGGAGCACAGACATGTTCAGCACCCGTAGCCGAATCACCGTCGCCATCGCCGCGACGACCACCGCCGCAGCGCTTTTCACCGGAGGTTGTGGCAATGACGACTCCATGCCGGGTATGGATCACGGCTCCGCGTCGGCGAGCTCCGGAAAGCCCGCTGCCCGAACCGATTTCAACGACGCGGACGTGACCTTCCTGCAGATGATGTACCCGCACCACGCGCAGGCGGTCGAGATGGCGCGGCTGGTGCCGAGCCGCACCCAGAACGAGCAGGTGCGTGCGCTCGCCGCGGATATCGAGAAGGCACAGTCACCGGAGATGGAGCAGATCACCGCATTGCTGGAGAGCTTCGGCAAGCCCGCGCCCACCAGCTCCGGCCATGGCGGGCACAACACGGAGATGACGACCACCATGAACATGCCCGGCACGACAATGCCGGGCATGATGTCGAACGAGCAGATGAACGCGCTGGCAGCGGCTTCCGGCGCCGACTTCGACCGGCAGTGGCTGGAGCTGATGATCGAGCACCACACCGGCGCGATCACGATGGCGAACACCGAACTCGCCGGCGGCGTCAATCCGGACGCGAAGGCTCTCGCCACCGCCATCGTCGCCGCCCAGCAGGCCGAAATCGGCACCATGCGCGGGCTGCTCGGCCAGCGCTGACATCGTGTCGCGGAGCACACATCGAGCCTCACGTTCCGGTGTGCTCCGCACCGGCCATGCGGTTCCTGACCAGTGCTTTCTCGGCCGTTCGGTATCGGTTGGTCATCGATATCGGTTCGGTCGGCTGACGTCGACGGTCGCGAACAAGTACGGTCTTTACGTCCGGCTTCCTACGCGCCTCCAGCGGCCGGATGTTCGGAGGGGAAGAGGGGAACCGACATGCGACGACTAGAGCGGACGGGCCTCGTCGCCGCGGCAGCAGCGACGGCGGTGGGAGTCCTGACCATCGGCGCGTGCTCGAAGCAGATCAACGGCAGCGCGCAGGTCAACCAGACCGAACTGGCCGCTTACGCCTCCGAGGTCACGGCGTCGTCGGTGGCCGCATCCTCCTCCCGCGCGGCGGCGGCACAGCGTGCGGCCGGCACCGCCTGCGACACCTTCACCAGCGCGAACACCAGCTCGATCCACACCTTCAACGACTACATCGACGCGAGCAACAGCAAAGGCGTCAACGACCCGGAGACCAACGCCAAGGCCGATGACGCCGTCACCGCGCTGCGCAATAACGCCCGGACCATCGACTCGAAGGTGACCTCCGATGTGCCGTTGGCCGTCGCCGGCCCGCTGCGCAGCTACCGCGACGACACCAACGCCCTGGCCGACACCCTCGACCGGCGCGCGCCGACCGATACTCTCAATGCCGCGATCGATAAGTTCAACGCCACCAAGAATGTCGCCGAAGACGCCTGTAAAGCCTACTGACGCAGTCTAATTCACTTCCACTCACGCTGTCGGTGCGAGCAGCAAGATGCCGACGGCGGCCATGGTTGCGAAGGCCCTGCGCCGGGGATGAATCAAGCACCGGGCGGGACGGTCGGCTGCCAGGGGGTGGGCTGCTCCGGGGCGCGCGGCTGTGGACGGCGGCCGCGCCGCTCGAAGAGCACGAGGGCGATACCGGTCAGCGAGGCGGCGATGGCGACGAGCGCGAAGATGAACGCGGTGCCCGGAAAGCCGACCGCCCCGATCACCGCGGCGACGATGGCGACGAGTCCGCCGATGATCAGCAGGACGAACCCGGGCCAATTTCTGGCGTCCGCCAAGGTGATTCCCGGCGGCGGCTCGGTCGCGCGGGCAATATCCGGAGCGTCGTCGAGCGGGGGAATCTCCCACGGCCCTTCCGCTGTCATGGTGGTACCTCACATTTCGCTGTCAGGCTGGGTGCTTATGCCTGATGCCTATTAGGTGCCCCCGATGTGACGATCCGAAACAGGCAGGCGGGCTGGCCGACGGCAGGAGCAGACGGATGGCAACCTCATGAGGTCAGCGACTCCGGAAGGCGGTGCGGTAGGTGTGCGGGCTGGTGCCGACCACCCGTTTGAAGCGGTCGCGGAAGGCGGTGGGCGAACCGAAGCCGACCTGGGTGGCGATGCGGTCGACCGGATGGTCGGTGGCTTCGAGCAGGTATTGGGCCTGGCGGATGCGGGCGCGGTGCAGCCACTGCAGCGGTGTGGTGCCGGTCTGTTCGCGGAATCGGCGGTTGAGGGTACGTGAACTCACACCCGCCTGGGCCGCAACATCTTCCAGGGTGAGCGCGTTCGCGGCGTGCTCCTCCAGCCAGCGCAGCAGCGGTTCCATCGACGCACCCTGCGGGGTCGGCGGCTGGTCGTGCACGATGAATTGCGCCTGTCCCCCTTCGCGTTCCAATGGCATGACCGCGAGGCGGGCGGCGTCGGCGGCCACCGCGGAACCGTGATCGCGGCGAATCATGTGCAGGCACAGGTCGATTCCGGCGGCCGCACCGGCGGAGGTGAGGAATTGTCCGTTGTCGACGTAGAGCACATCGGGGTCGACATCGATGGCCGGATAGCGGGCGGCGAGGGCCGGGGCGGCGATCCAGTGTGTGGTGGCACGCAGCCCGTCGAGCAGACCGGTGGCGGCGAGGATGAACGCGCCGACGCAGATCGAGGCGATGCGGGTGCCGTTGGCCGCCGCCGCGCGCAGTGCCTCGATGACATCGTCCGGGACCGCGACAGTGGGGTCCGCGCAGCCGGGAAGCACGATCGTGTCGGCCTCGGCCAAAGCCTCCAGCCCCCAACGCGCCTTGATGGTGAACAGTTCGGTCTCGACCGTCGGCGTGGCCGCGCAGACGCGAACCCGGTAGGCGGGGCGGCCGTCGGGTAGGCGGCCACGGGTGAAGGATTCGATCGGCGTGGACAGGTCGAAGGGCAGGACCTGGTCCAGCGCGAGCACGGCCACGGTATGCATGCGGCTACCGTAGGCGATCGCGAGGTTCCAGCCAATGGATGTGACCTGCAGCATTTCCAATCCTTGCAGATCAGAGCAGCTGGCTAGAATCCGTTGACATATGGCAATTCCGCCAGTTCCCGCACCGCTCGGCGATCATTACCGTCGGCAGCACCGACAAGATGAAGGAGCTGACACGGTGCTCGCCCAGTTCGTATTATTCGACGGATTCGATCCGCTGGATGTCATCGCACCGTTCGAGGTGCTCGATGCCGGACGTCTCCTCACCGACCGCGAATCGAGGATCGAATTGGTCTCCGCCGAGGGCGCGCGCCAGGTGCCGAGCGGCATCCCCGCGATCTCGCTCGCAGCCACCGCCCGCTTGGATCCGCATCGTGCGGACCTCGTCGTGGTCCCCGGCGCGGCAGGCAGGCTGCCCGATGGGCCGAATGATCAACGGCCGGACACCATTCCGATGATCCTCGCCCGCAGCCTCGGTACCGATCTGCCCGCCCTACTGCGAGCAGCAGTCGAGCGCACGGATACGACCGTCGCCACGGTATGCGGCGGGTCACTGCTCCTCGCAATGGCGGGCCTGATCAAAGGGCGTTCCGCGACAACACATCGCCTCGCAATGGACACCCTCGCGGCCACGGGCGTCGATGCCATCGATGCCCGCGTGGTCGACGACGCCGATCTGATCTCTGGGGCCAGCGTCACGTCCGGCCTCGACCTCGGCCTGTATTTGGTGGAACGCGAATTCGGGCCGCGCATCGCGAATGCGGTGGAGAAGCTCATCGCCCACGAGCGCCGCGGCACGGTCTGGCGGAATACGGGCCACATCCCCGCCATCGCCATCTGAGCGCCGCCCGTGACGAAACTTCTACTCTCCCTGCATGTCCTGGCGGCAATTATCGCCATCGGCCCGGTAACGGTGGCGGCCAGCATGTTCCCGGCCACCGTCCGCCAGGTCCAGACCGACCCACACCGCTTGGCCATCGCACGCAACCTGCACCGCATCTGCCGCGTCTACGCCACCATCGGCCTCGCCGTTCCGGTCTTCGGGCTGGCCACCGCCGCCGGCCTCGGTGTCCTCAGCGATATCTGGCTCACCGTATCCATTGCCCTGACCGGCGTGGCCGCCGGAATCCTCGCGCTGGCGATCCTGCCCGACCAATCCCGTATCCTCGCCGCCTTGCCGCAGACCGTCCCCGCCACCGCCCAATTGGCCATGCTCACCGGCATCTTCAACCTCCTGTGGGCCGTGGTCACCGTCCTGATGATCGTCCGCCCCGGCTCGACGACCGGGGCGTGACCAAAGATTCAGTGCGGCAGTGTGTTTCCGGTACGGGTACGACCTTTCCAGTGACAGTGCCGGATTCGGCGAGCGCGGCGATACCCGTTCGAATCAGTCTCGACAATGTTCACCTCGCGTAATTCGCGCAAGCCGATCGTTCGAGACGCTGATCGAAACCCCGCCGGCCCGTGGGCGCGGCGGTTTCCGGCGGGCACCCTCAGTTCGGTGTCGCGGCCAGGTCGTAGACCGCGACATTGCCGATGTGGACGGCCTGGTAGTGCGCGACGACCCAGTCGCCGATGTCCTTGTGGCCGATGGGTCGCCACGGCTCGTCTTCCGGGGCCGGTGTCGTGGCATCACCCTGGCTGCGCACGCGCCAGGATTCGGGCAGTTGCACTTCCTGTGCCAGGTAATAGCGGACCTGGCGGGTGCGTACCATTTCCTGGAACTGATCGAGGGTGGGCACCGGATCCTCGGAGGTGAAGCCGCCGATCGCGATAACCGCTGTGCGGCTGGCCAATTCGAGGGTGGCCGCGGTCGAGGAGCGGTCCACGGCCGCCGACCAGCGGGTCGTGGTGTCGCTCAGCATGTTCACCACTTGCGGTTCCGCGAAGTTACCGCCCATGATCCGGCCCACCTGGGATTGCTGTTGGGAATCGGGCTTGCGTGCCTTGGCCGGACCGACCGTCGGGCCGCCGCCGGTATGCGACTGCGGCAGCGTCGTCACCGCGTATGCCGTCGAACCACCGAGACCGGCGATGACGCCCGCGACAACCAGCACGGAGGTCACCCGGTCCCGCACCCGACGTCGTCCGGCCGCCGGAAGCGATGCGATGAGCAGACCGATCGCAGCGAGCACCGAGATCACGATGATCGTCCAGCGCAGCCATGGCTGCCAATCCGAATTCCGCTGCAGGACAACGAATGCCCACACACCAGCGGTGAGAATGAGTGCGGCGGATCCGATTCGACCGAATGCGTCGGCGCGGCGACGCCACATTTCGTGCACACCGAGTGCGAACATTCCCGCCACGGCGGGCCCGATCGCCAAGGTGTAGTAGGCGTGCATGCCGCCCTTCATGGTCGAGAAGGCGATGCCGTCGATGATCAGCCACAGGCCGAAGGTCAATGCCGCGCCACGAACCAGATCGGTGCGTGGTGCGCGCCACCGGGATGCGAGTACCAAGACGACGGCGAGGATCGCCGCGGGCAGCAACCAGGAGATCTCGTAGGCGATTTCGCCGGTGAACAGCCGGTTCGGACCCGAACCGAACCCGCCGAAGCCCTGCCCGCCTCCGGCATTGTGCGGCATTTCGTAGCCGGGTGGCAGCTCGAAGCGGTTGCCGCCCTTGTGGTTGCGCCCGAGGAAACGGGCGAAGCCGTTGTAGCCGAGCACTAGATCCATGAAGGTGTTATTCGTGGATCCGGCCAGATACGGCCGCGAGGATTCCGGCCACAGGATGGTCAGCACCACGTACCAGCCGGAGGAGAGGACCAGCGCGCCCGCCGCGGCCAGCAGATGCCACAGCCGCGTACGCAACTCGGTCGGCGCGACGATCAGATAGGCGATGCCCAATGCGGGCAAAACCATCAATCCCTCGAGCATCTTCGCCAGGAATGCGAAGCCGAGCGCGACACCGGCCAGCATCAGCCACCGCACACTCGCCTGCCGCAGCGCTCGGATCGTGCAGTAAGCACCCGCCGTCATCAGCAGGACCATCACCGCATCGGGATTGTTGAACCGGAACATCAACGCCACCACCGGTGTGACCGCGAAGACGGCGCCGGCGAGCAGTCCCGCGCCACGGCTCTGCGCCGCTCTGGTCACCGCGCCGTACATCAGAGCGACCGTCGCGACGGCCATGAGAGCCTGCGGTATCAGCATGCTCGCACTGCTGAAACCGAACAGCTGACCGGAAAGTCCCATTACCCACTGCGATACCGGCGGCTTGTCGACCGTGATGAAGTTCCCGGGATCCAGCGAGCCGAACAGCAGCGCCTTCCAGTCCAGCGAGCCCGACCAGGCCGCCGCGGCATAGAAGCTGTTACCCATGGCATTGACGGTGATATTCCACAGATAGGCCACCGCGGTCGCGATCAGCAGCACCGCCAGCCCGATGCGCTCCCATCGTCTGATCGGCGGCAACGCTGTCGCGGGCGCGGGCGGGATCGTATGGGGTGGCGTCGTATCGGGTGGGGTCGTTTCGGGCAGGGACGCCGGAGCACTGGTCACTGTCACCTGGGGAGTATCACAGCCGTCCCGGTGGACCCCCTTTGCGTTTCCTGTCAGTCCGCTGTGAGCCTGCCCCCAACCCTGTGACCATGGGATTTGGACCGCTGGGTGCGGTAGCTGTTCAGGTCGCCGGAATTTCGCGTTGGAACCAGTCGAGGATCTGCGGGAGCGCGACGCGCGCGGTGGCGGAGTGGTCGATATCGCCGAGATCGGTGAGGGTGGCCTGGTCGGTGCGCATGGCTTGCAGACAGTGTTCGGCATTGGCGTAGAGCACATTTCGATCGCCGGCGGCGGCGTATAGGTGCACCGGAACGCGCGGCGTCCAGTCGCAGGTGCCGTCGCTGGCGGCCACCGCTTCGCGCGCGGTTCCGGTCGGATCTTGCGCCAGGGCAAGGAACTTCGGCGTCAGCAAGAGTTCGGGACGCACGGGGAGGGCGGTGCCGATGGTGATCTCGTTCTGCTGTCCGTCGAAGAGTTGTTCGATGCGATCGGCAATCGGTTCCTGGAAGGCGTCGGCAGGCCGGTCGTAGAGGTGGTAGATCCGGTTCATCGCGGTGATCCAGTAGGCGAGATAGAAGACCGCGACCGCCGGGAGGACCCGGCCCTCGATGGCGCCGGGTGTCTCGACGTGCTGAACGTCGTAGGGGCCGCTGATCGGCGCCAGGGCGGCCAGCCCGAAGCCGGGGGCGTCACCGCCCTGTAGCGCTCTGCCCAGTGCCGTCGCGGCCTGGCCGCCCTGGGAGAAACCGGTGACCAGGACATCGGCGTCGAGGTCGTGCTGCTGTCCGGCGGCCATGGTGCGGGCGGCGCGCAGCAGATCGACCGAGGCGCTGACCTCCGAGGGCGCATGAGTGTAGGGATGCGCGCCCGGGCCTTCGCCGAGGCCGAGGTAGTCGGGCGCGACGGCCGCATAGCCCGCCGCGGCGAACATGATGGTGCGGGCCCGATCGGCACGCGTGTCGTTCACCGAGGGCGCATCGCTTTTCAGCACCAACGTGCCGTGCTCATACGTGACGACGCGCAGCCGTCGAGACTCGGTGCGCGGCAGCACGACAAGGCCGCTCGCCGTGGTCGGAGCACCCTCCGCAGTGACGGTTCGGTAGACGACACGATAGGCGTCGACGCCATTGCGCGCGGGGGTGCCGATATTCGCGCTGGCCAGATAGGTCGTTGTCTGTTCCGCCGACAGCCGCGTGACCGGCGTGCTGCTGACAACTTCGCCGCGTACCGCCGCCGGTGCATTATCGGACCCGCAGGCAGGGGTTACGAGCAGTGTCGCGGCGAGCAGTGCGATTACCGAACGCGGTGTGCTGCGCATGAATTCGGGTTCCTCTCGAACAACCACACGGACCATCGTGACACCCGCCGACTTCTATTTCCGCGACTCGCCAGCCGACCGAGCATATTTGCTCCACATTCGCTGGCATGTTATTAACCAGGCAATTGTCAGCCGTTTCGGCCCAGATCACCGAGCCGATGGCGTGTTTCGTTTGCAGGTCCCGATTTGTGAGCGAAGGAGCGTTTGCGGTGTTTGCGAAAAGTTCGCGTATTCTCCTACCGATTATCGTGCCCGCGGTACTCATCGGCACACTGTTCGGCTTGTGCACCCCGGCGCACGCCGACGATGCACATCCGGACGGAAGCGTGCCACCGGCCGGTGCGAACGATTGGACCTGCCGCCCGTCGGCGGCGCATCCACAACCCGTTGTCCTGGTTCACGGCACATGGGGGAATCAGAACTCGTGGGATGTGCTCGCACCGCAGCTGAAAGCGCAGGGCTACTGCGTATTCTCGCTGAGTTACGGGCGCGCGATCTCCAGTATGCGAGGTGCACAACCCGGGGTCTACGGCACCGCGGATATGCGCAACTCGGCCAGGGAAATCGCGCGATTCGTCGACGAGGTGCGAGCGGCCACCGGTACACCGAAGGTGGATATCGTCGCGCATTCCCAGGGCGGTCCGCTGGTGCGGCAATTCATGCGGTTCGACGGCGGTGCGAATCAGCAGAATCCGGCAGATAACAAGGTGGACCATCTGGTCACCATCGCGGCGACCAATCACGGCACCACTGCCGAAGGGCTCGGCTTTCTGCTGCCGACCGGAAGTGCGCAGGCACCGATCCTCGACCTGATCGCGAGATACCTGGGCACGGCCGCGGCGCAACAGCTGATCGATAGTGAATTCCTGCGCAGCCTCAATGCGGGGGGCGATACCGAGCCGGGAGTCGAGTACACGGTTATCGCCAGCCGTGTCGATCGGGTCGTCACGCCGCCCGAGACCACCTTTCTCAAAGCCGGAATCGGGGCCACCGTCGACAATGTCTGGGTGCAGGATCTGTGCCCGGACGACGAGTTCGACCATGGCGCGCTGCCGGAATCCCCCACCGTCGGCTACTTCGTGCAGAAGGCCCTCGATCCGGCGTACAGCGGTCCCGCCTGCCAGGGCTGACGTGCGCGAATTGCAGGTGCGACGCACTTGCGTCAACGCTGTTATCGTCGATAACGCCCATGGTGCTCCGGTGGTGGGACCGTGCGCCGCACCGTCCACGCGAGGAATGAACTTTCGTGAAATACGTTCCGCGTATCGTCCTATTTCTGGCGATTCCCGCCCTGCTGTTCATCGTGCCGTGGTGGACCTTGGTCGGCGCTACAACCGACGGGGCGCTGTTCTGGCTCGGCTCGGCGGTTTTCCTCGCCGGTTTCGTTTGCCTGCCCGCGGCGATGTTTCTCGGTCATGGTCCGAAACAGCACGATGCGGCGTCCATCGTCGGCGACACACTGCTCGGGCTGATGTGGGTGGTCTTCAGCTGGTCGGTGATCGGCAATGTGGTCGGGCTCGGCTTGGCCGTGAGCGGGGTGGACGATCCGGCGCGATCCAGGATCGTCGCCGCCGGGGTATTCGTGATCGCCGCCGCGCTGTCGGTCTCGGGTGTGATCGAGGCGCGCCGGGTGCCTCGGGTGCGCACCCTGGATGTCGCGATCCGCGGACTCGGACCGGCGCTCGACGGGCTGCGCATGGTGGTCATCACCGATACCCACTACGCCGCATTGGACCGGTTGCGGTGGTCGGAAAAGGTCGTCGATGTGGTGAACGCCCAGCAGCCCGATATCGCTTGCCACGCAGGCGATCTCGCGGATGGCTCGGTCGAGAAGCGGCATCCGCAGGTCGATCCGCTCGGCAAGATCGAGGCTCCGCTGGGCAGGTTCTACATCACCGGCAATCACGAATACTTCGGGGACGCGGCGGGCTGGATCGAGCATATGACCTCGATCGGCTGGCAGCCGCTGCACAACCGACACGAGACGATCACCCGCGGCGGTGACCGGCTGGTGCTCGCCGGCATCGACGACCCCACCGGCGTCGGCCTGCCCGGGCACGGGCCCGACCTCCCGGCCGCCCTCGCGGGCGCGGACCCGGACGCACCGGTCGTCCTGCTGGCCCATCAACCCAGGCAGGTCATCGAGGCCGCCGCGGCCGGGGTGGCGCTGCAGATCTCCGGTCACACCCACGGCGGCCAGATCTGGCCGTTCCATTATCTGGTCCGCCTCGAACAACCCGTGGTCGCCGGTCTCAGCCGCCACGGCGAGCACACCCAGCTCTACGCCAGCCGTGGCACCGGGTTCTGGGGTCCGCAATTCCGGGTCTTCGCACCCAGCGAAGTCACCGTCCTCGTCTTGCGCAGCGCATGAACGAGACTTGCCCCGTGGGGGTATAGGTTCGCGTGGTGGACGCTATCTGGCACGCGCTATCCCTGGCCGGGTCGATGACCTGGGAGATCCTCTGGGCTCTTGTTCTCGGCTTCGCGCTGTCGGCCGTCGTGCAGGCGGTGGTGCGCAAGTCGACCATTCTGCGGCTGATGGGCGATGATCGGCCGCGCACCCTCGCCATTGCCGCCGGGCTCGGTGCGGCCTCCTCGTCGTGCTCGTATGCAGCTGTGGCACTGGCTCGTTCGCTGTTCCGCAAGGGGGCGAATTTCACCGCCGCGATGGCGTTCGAAATCGGTTCGACCAATCTCGTCATCGAACTCGGCGTCATCCTGGCGCTGCTGATGGGCTGGCAGTTCACCGCGGCCGAATTCGTCGGCGGGCCCATTATGATCGTGCTGCTCGCGGTGCTGTTCCGATTGTTCGTGCGGTCCAAGCTCGTCGAGGAGGCCCGTCGCCAAGCCGACCGTGGACTCGCCGGATCGATGGAAGGCCATGCCGCCATGGATATGGCGGTCGTCGCCGAAGGCTCCTTCATGCGAAGGCTGCTGTCGCGGCCGGGGCTCACCGCGGTCTCCCATGTTTTCGTGATGGAATGGGCCGCGATTCTGCGCGATCTCGTCATCGGGCTGCTGATCGCGGGCGCGATCGGCGCATGGGTGCCGGAGACCTTCTGGCAGAACTTCTTCCTCACCGATCATCCACTGCTGTCGGCCATTTGGGGCCCGATCGTCGGGCCGCTGGTGGCGATCGGGTCCTTCGTCTGCTCGATCGGCAATGTCCCGCTGGCCGCGGTGCTGTGGAACGGTGGCATCAGCTTCGGCGGCGTGATCGCCTTCATCTACGCCGATCTGCTGATCCTCCCGATCCTCAATATCTACCGCAAGTACTACGGCACCTGCATGACCCTCATCCTGCTCGGCACTTTCTACACCGCCATGGTCGGCGCCGGTTATGTCGTCGAAATTCTCTTCGGCGCAACAAATCTCATCCCGGCCGAGCGCAACGCAATGGTGATGGCGGAAGGAATCCGGTGGAACTACACCACCTGGCTCAATATCGCCTTCCTCGTCCTAGCCGCAGCCTTGGTCACGATCTTCGTACGCACCGGCGGAATCCCGATGCTGCGCATGATGGGCGGCTCTCCCGAGACCGAGCACGATCACTGACGTAGCGGCGCCAGGCATGTTCGAGGTGAGGGACCCCGATTTGCCATCGGCCAGTTCAGGCACGAATCACGGATCGCCTTCGGCGGACTCCAGGCCACCGATATGCCCGGTATGCAGGACCGACTCGCCCAGGCGCACAACGCCGTCTACACCGCGATCACCGGCGACCAACGTCCGACTCGGGCACCCCAGCCGTGCTCACTCGTCGACGCGGCGGCCAAATGCACCGACCCGATCACCATTCCGTGCTGAACGCAGTACGACTTTTCAGCAAGGCGCCGGTGGCGGCGCTGTACGCGTGACTCGCTTCCACCGGACGCAGGGTCGGATAGTTGGACCGATGCGTGACGATGACGCCGTTCGGGAGGGTTACGGTGCGATCCGGGACGGTGGCAACGCAATTGCCGCCGGATTTAGCGACGAGGTCGACGATCACCGTCCCGGTGTGGAGTGTGTCGAGTGCGATGGCGTCCAGCAGCAGAGGGCCGCGGGAGCCGCGGTGCACGGCGGCGCAGATGATGAGGGCGGGCGGGTCGGCGGCGAGGTGGGTGAGAAGCCCGTCCGGATTCGGCAGGAATGCCTTGGCGCCGTGCCGGATTGCGGTGGACTCCTGTTCCTCGCGGTTGCCCGATGCGGTCGGCTCGTCGCCGTGGGCGGCCGCCGTGGCGATGGCGGCGAGTCCGGCCTGACCGCAGCCGAGGATCAGGGCGCGCACCGGCCCCTCGGTCGAAAGGAGTTGTCGCCCTTGCTCGTAGGCGACTTCGCCCGCTATCCGGCTCATCGCGGAGAGTGCATCGATATCGGGGCGGGAGTGCGGAACGGTTTCATAACCGACGGATTCGATGCCGCGTGCGCGCAGCTCCGCGATCACGTCGTGGCGATGCAGCGGGTCCTGGAATCCGATGAGGGTCGTACCCGGCCGCACCGAATCGAGCTGGTATGCCGGAGGTTTCACCCACACGACGACATCACAACGTGCGAAGATCTCCGCACGCTCGCCCACCTGAGCCCCGGCCGCCACGTAGTCCGCGTCGTCGAACCCGACAGACCGCCCCGCATCGTGCTCCACAATGACCCGCACGCCCGCCAGCCCCCGCACATCGTCCGGTATCAGCGCGACGCGCCGCTCCTCAGCAGCGGTCTCCCGTAGAACTCCGACAATCATTGTTGTCCGATGACCGGCAGACCGCACCCGGCCAGCACTTTGGGATAGCTCAGCCCATTCCGGATCTCATACAGGAGCTGTTCGAGTCGGTCGAACAATTCGTCGACCAGATCCGCCGACTCGTGCCCTGGCGCCTTGCGCGGCGCGAGCACATTGAATCGGACACCGAGTCGCTCGGAGCCGGTCCGATCCAGCGCGACACTGTCGATTCCAGCACCGGCGAGCAGCAGATCCTCTATCTCCGCACTGGTTTCGACGCCTGCCTGGTCGAGGACCGCATCATCGAAGACCACGGTGAGGAACATGCCCTGCCGACTGCCCAGCGGCCGAATGAGTTTCGCATTGAAACGAGCGTTGATCGCATCGATGTGGCCGTGCGCGCGATCCAGCTGATCGAGCATCCGCACGCGGTTCTGCGCGAAGTAACTCTCGGGCGTGTGCTCGACAATCGCCCGCGCCAGATGCGTCGACTCACGCTGGAACGAAATGGTCAGCCGCTCGCGAATCCTGGCCAGCCATTCGGCATCACCCGAGCAGGCCGCGCCCAGCTTGCACGGTCCGAAGGCGTTATAGCCCTTGGAGTTCCCGGTAATGGTCAACACCTGGTCGTACAGCCGACGCGTACCGCCGTCGGTCGTGATCTGCACCGCGGCGATCGGAATGTGCTGTTCCACCATGCAATCGAAGGCCATATCGCAGATGACGGGTACCCCACTGGCAACAAGCACCCGGCCGATCGCCAGAAACTCCTCGGCCGAATAGTCGGTGAACACCGGATTTCCGGGCAGCGTGAGCAGTACGCCACACAGTTCGTCACGGTCGGCGAAGTAGTCCAGGCACGACGCAAGCAGGTCCGGATCGATCTTGAAGGAGTCGTCCGGCGAGACCGGGCAGGCCTCCATCCGCAGACCGTACTTCTCTACGTGAATGCCCGAGCTCTTGTACAGGCCTTCCGGATACACGATCACACCACCGGGGCGGGCCAGCGTCGCGACCGCCTCCTCCAGCAGCATGGTGCTCGAGTACGGGCAGACAATAACCTCCTCCGGAGACACCCGGACTCCGGGTATCCCGTCGACCGGCTCGGTCAATCGCCCGAACAGCTTGTGCGCCGCCAACTCTCGCAATACCAGCGGCTGTCGCTTGTGATACAGCGTGCCGTCTGCGTATTCGTCCGGGGGTCGGGTATGCATCAGTTCGCGCCATGCCAGATCCAGTGCGGCGATGGCACTTTCGGCCAGCGGTAGACCGGTCTCGCCGTGGTAGGCGTCCAGGACATCCGAATACGTCCGGTCGCCCGTCCCCGCGAACTGCGGCCGCACACCCAGATGCCGACGCACTTCCCGCTTGCGCTCCTCGGAGCGATTGGTGCGAGCGGCGAGACTGGGTGCCGGTGTCCGCCAAGGCAGCCGATCGTTGTCAGCCTGCCGAGTCACGACACCTCACTTTCGAAAGACGGCTCCCCGGGCGCGGTCATCTCGCGCCAACTCTGTTCCAGCGCCGCACGGAACAGACCGCGGCAATCGCCCTCGGTGAGGCGCTCGTAGCCGGCCAGTTCCGGTGCCGCGACGATATCGTTGACGACAATGCCCGAACCGGCGGCCTTGAGCTCATAGAGACGCTCGAACCGGCGCACCGCGAATGCGACATCGTGCTTCAACGCCGAGAACCGAGTAGCCACGCGCGCCTGCCGGGAATAGTCGTATTCACCCACGGCGACGTACTTTTCGTCGACGATGAGCATGCTCTGCGCATTGCGCGCGTGCTCGCGCTTGACCAGCACGCTCTCCACCCCGGCACGCGCCTGTTTCCACAATTTGTCGTCGTAGGGCCACACATCCTCGATCGTGTCGAGGACATACATGCGTCGCACATCGATTCGGGGCGGATGGGTCGTATCGGCCAGGCGCAGAATCGCGGCGTGATAGTCGTCGCCCACATCGCCGCCGATGGTGCCCAGATCAGCGGTGTGGATCGCACGGACCGATGCCTTGGCCTGCTCGAGGATCATCAACCAGTCGCTGACGGTATTCCATTCCCAGACGGTCGCGCTGCGCGAGGGGATCTGCGCCAGGATTTCCTCGGCCCGCTCCAGCTGTCGATCCGCGATCATGCGCAGCGGTTCGATCTCCTCGCGCGCGGAGGTCGCATCGATCAGGCTGCCCGCGATGCCGAGCGCCCGCTCGACGAGTTCAGGGTCCTTGCCGAGCAGGACATTGAAGCGCATGCGCAGATCGTGATATCCGCCGCCGGCGAGATCGTCCGCGATACCGTCGGTCGAGGGCAATTCCTGGCCGAGCGCCAGGCTGAGACGTTCGCGCAGCGGTAGCGGTGGCACCCGAGTCCCGTTCTCGATCTGCTGGATCAGGCTGCGCGAACAACCTGTCTTGGCCGCGAGTGCGGCCTGGGTGAACCCGCGTTCCGTGCGGAGCCGACGGACCAGATCCCCGACCTGCTCATCGTCCGGCCCTGAGCCAGCCATGCGGCGCCTCCATCCCTATGCTCGGATTCTTGCTCGGATTTTTCAATGCTCACGATGTGTCATCCGACGTCATCATAGCTACGTTACGCCGCGAGGCCGCGATAGCGACGATGAAAGTTTTCTGGTCGATCGCTGGAAACCGCACGGGCGGGCGGATATTGCGCAAGACCACTCCGATATCTACGACCTCTAACGCGCGTAGCGGTACTCAAAGCTGCTCTCACGGAGGGGATTACAGATATACATGGCCGAATTTGCTTATGTCCAAGCAATATTGATTGAGAAATATCTTCAGATAGCTTTTATGCTTAGTTGACATCCACACGTGGCGATCCATAGCATTGTTGTCAGCATCACATCTGATTCGGGCTCGCTCTGGGACAGATGGTTTCGATCGACCAAGGGAGGGGTCATGACATTGAGGCTTACCGACTGGTTGATCACCAGCGACATCACCCCCGAAACCGCCCGCTACACCGGCAGCGGCTGGGTCCTGAGCTGGCTGCCCGGCCGACCGCTGACACGGGAGCAGGCCATGACCGGCATGGTGCTCGACGAGACCCTGAGCGATCCGGATCCCGAAGACTACGTGCTCGCCATGGAGATTGCCGCCATCCGGGCCGCTGATCTCGGCCTCGAATTGGCTCAGGCGGTCGTGCTGCTGCACGCCCGCATCGTCGAACGAGACCGGCGGCAAGCCGGCGCCAACTGCCGCATCGCGGTACCGACCACACCGGCCGCGTAACGGCAGTTGGCGCCGCGGAGGGGTCGGCGCCACCTGACGTCGCGCCGAAACAGGGTCCGGCGAGCACCGCTCGCCGGGCCCTGTTTCACGAGCCGGAACGCCGAAGACTACGGCACCGAACCGAACACCCGCGTGAAGTCGGGGCATTCGACCAGCGGTTGGTGGGTGCAGATGGCCACGAATTCGTCCGGATCCCTTCGACGACAGCTTGCGCGCCCGACTCGACGCGGCGGCGGCGCTGCGGAAGGCATTCGCCCGTCAGCGAATTGCGTCAGTCGGGGTTCGACGGTGCTCGGGAAACGACAATGGGCATCCGCCACGACAGGCGCACCGGATTGTCGGTCGCACTACGCAGGAGCAGCCATTGTGCGATGGCCGCCATGGTCGAACCGAGCGAGGTCACCACGGCGAGAAATCCCCAGTGGGTAAGGCTGGCGGATGCGTAGCTGGCGGTACTGGTGCCCGGAATGGCCAGTTTGCCTCGACCGGTAGCCCAGTTCAATATCTGTCCGATCTGACCGCCCAGATCATAGGTGCGACCGGTCATCGCCTTGAGTTCGGCACCTTTGCCATTGAGGTAGATCAAGCACAGGATGACAAAAAGTGCGGCACACGCCAGCGAAATCGCCGTAAGGCGGGCGAGCAGTTCGTTGCGAAGGCGGATATTCAGCACGATGGCACAGAGCGCGGCGATGATGGCGGCGCTGGCGAGGATGGCCCACATGCCGGTGACCGGCGGGGTTTTCGGCGCCGCTTTCGACCAGACGTTCATCGCGTTCGTGGTTATTTCGAGCCGGCCGAACGCGTTGGCGGCGACCCTGCCGTCCGGCCCCTGTGCGGTGATCCACGATTGGAACATCAGGATGAAGGTGGTGGCACCACCGACCATCGCCAACATGTAGCCCCAGTGAGATCGGAGCGGTCCCAGCCGCGCCCGGAGATCGGACAACTCCGCGGCGCGGCCTTGCGTCGGTCCCGGCAGAGCGATCCCGCGTCGAGATGTGATGGCTCGGGGGGAGTTCTGCTCCATGAACTCAGCTTAGGTGTCGAGCAGTGACGCGACTCACCTCCAGTGGGAACGCAAGTCGGCGGTGGTTGGGGAACCGGTCATTCGAACCATCGGCGGAGCCGAGGTCCGCGGGCCGGGCCGATGCGAGTTGCCGACGCGGAATTGACCTGCGGCACAGTCCTATTCGGCTTCCTGAGTCGTCTTCGCGGCAAGACCGAGCCGCACCACGCCGGCGTCGAGATCGATCTCGACGCTCGGTCGGTGCACCTGACCGTCGCTGTCCTCGCTGCCCTCATCGGCCAGCTTCTGCCCGGGGAACAGTTCACCCATAACGCCCATGGTTCGACGATAGTCCGCTTCCGCGATCCCAGATCTGTCCGGCGAAATCTGCCGCTACCGCAGAGCGTCGACACCGAGGACGAACCAGCCCTCGGCCTTCCCATCCTCGATCAAGCGATCGGCGAAGTCACCAGCGGCTGAGGATCAATTGCCGTTGACGCCGGTATTGATCCGAACCACGACCTTGTCATCGGTGACGTCTTGCACCGTCGCGCTGAAACCGTTGGTGGACTGGGTCTGCCCGACCGGAATATCGACCTGCTGACCGGCCACCTTCAGCGTGGCCGTATTGCCCTTCACCGCAACGAGTTCCGCTTCGATGCCGAGCACACTGGCCTTGGCATTCACGCCACGCGTGAAGGTGACCGTACAACCGCTGACCTGACACTCGGACTTGTACCCGGCCCCTTCGGACGAGCACGCCGCGCCCGCGAGGGGCGTGAGCAGGGCGAACGCGGACAATGCGAGCATCCGTGGCACAGACATGCGGGCCAGTGTAGGTGAGCCGGGGGGACCGGCCACACCACTTGCTCGGTGTGGCCGGTCGCCGGTATTACCTGGGTCTACACCTGGTCAGCGGCTGAGCATCTGCAGATGCCTGGCCTGCTGCCGCAGATGGTTCAGCTGCATGTCGGCCTGATTGGCCCGGTCCTCCGCCCGCGCCGCCAGATCCTCGGCCCGCTGCGCCAACTGGGTGGCCTCATCGGCCTGGCCTTGCGCACCGACCGCCCGCTGCTGCAGCTGATTGGCCTCCCCTTGAGCTTGCTGCGCCAGACTTTCGGCCTGCTGCGCCTGGCTCTGCGCCCGATCCGCCTCACTCTGGGCCTGCTGCGCCTGATGTGTGGCCTGCTGCGCCTGATGACGAGCCTGCTGCGACTGCTGAACCGCCTGGATCGCGCTCTGGTGCGCGATCTGGGCCTGATTGTTCACCTGCCGCGACTGCCCCTGCACCTGACGCGCCAGAGCCGCAGCCTGGCTCGCGGCCTGGCGGGCGTTCTGCGCGTCTGTGCGCGCCTCATTGCAGAAGGCCTGGCACTGGATCTGCGCCATTTCCGCATCCCGCCTGGCCACATCGATCTCGTCGCCGGCGTGGACGCCTTCCACCGACCGCTTTTCCGCTACGTCCTGTGCTGCCATATTCGAGCTCCCTTCCAGAAAGTGTGGGTGTTGCTGGGAAGAACTCCAATACCAACGGGTCTCATCATTGCCGAAGCCCAGGAGTACCGCAGGAGCTTCCACACAATTGATAGAAGAAGCGGGAACCACCGAGCCTCGACCCCGGACGTGGCGCAGATCTAAGTGCCCGCCATCTCGATGACCGGGGGTCGGCTGATTGAACAGCCTGGTCCACTGGACAAAAGGCATTCGATTGCTGACGTCGGTCGAGTGCACTCGGCCGGTCAGGATGCTGTGGTCGCCGCCGTCGACGACGTTCACCAGTTCGCAGGCCAGGCGGGCGGCGGCGTCGGGGAAGCCGGTAGGTCGAGCTCGCAGGGTCGCATGTCGTCCGCGGCGAAACGGAACTGTCCAGATAGCGCCCGCGACGGCAGCGGACACGAGAGGGCCGGGCTGCCGATAGGCGCCCGGCCACAGCGCTACCGAACGCGGAAAATCGATCGCCGATCGAGGCGAATTCGGGTACCGCACTACTCGATATTTCGCGGCTCGACGGGCCCACACTCGTTGCGTGTCCACCGGTAAGAACATCGTCATCTGTCTCGACGGAACAGGCAATCAGCTCCGCGCCACCGGCAGCACCAATGTGGTTCGCCTGTTCGAGATGCTGGACCTGAGCGATGCCGCGAAACAGATCGCCTACTACGACCCGGGTGTCGGTACTTTCAGCGCTCAGGGCGCATGGTCGCCACCGGCCCGGTGGTTCTCGCGAGTGCTCGGCTCGGCGGTCGGCAGCGGGCTGCGTTCGAATCTCGCCGAGGCCTACTCCTATCTGATAGAGCACTGGCAGCCGGGCGATCGCGTGTTCATATTCGGATTCAGCCGCGGCGCGTATACCGCGCGAGCGCTGGCCGGATTACTGCACGAGCCCGGCCTCCTCCGTCCGGGTAGTGAGAATCTCGTCCAGTACGTCGTCAGCGCCTACACCCGCAAGACCACGAACTGGCCGGAACTGCGCCGATACGCGCGCACCTTCTGCTCGAAATCCGCGGACGGCGACTTCTCGATTCCCATCGAATTCCTCGGCGTGTGGGACACGGTCAAGGCGGCCGGCCTGCTGCGCTGGGCACTGAAATGGCCCTTCACCAGGCAGGTGCCCAATGTGGCGAAGGCACACCACGCCGTTTCGATCGATGAGAAGCGCCGTCCGTACGAGGAATATCTGGTCACTCCGAAGGGGAACCGGCCGGTGCTGACCGAGGCATGGTTCGCCGGTGTCCACTCCGATGTCGGCGGGACCTTCGAGGACGATCCGAAGCTGGCCGAAATCGCGCTCAAGTGGATCACCGACGGTGCGTTCGAGGCCGGATTGCTGCTGCGCGCCGGTGCGTACCTGGACACCTGCGCGATAAGCCCCGAGCATGCGAACGGCAGCGTGCACCGGATGGGCTGGATCTGGGCCCTGCTCACCTACCGCCGACGGCGGGTTCCGGCGGGTGCTCGGGTGCACGCGAGCGTGCGGTCACGGTGCGAGATCGACACAGCGTATGGAAAACGAATCCCCCGGGATGTCATGTGGGAAGACGAGCAATGGACGAAACTGCGAATTCAGTAGAGTACGGGAGCGGAATCTGTCCGCCGGCCCGGCGCAGGCTGCGTACCTTCGCATTCGACCCGATGTCGACGCGGCTGTCCGGCCAATTCCTCACGCTGGATATCCCATTCGAGCACATCCGGGGACCGGGCCCCGACGGCACACTCGTGCAGGTGGTCGACTTCGACGCCAGCCGCAATGCGTGGTATGACCCGGTCGACCTCGACGAACCATTTGTCTTGGCACAGGACGGAATTCGACCGACCGAAACCGATCCCCGTGCGCACCAACAGATCGTCTATGCGGTCGCGATGAGCGTCATCGAGCGATTCGAACGGTTCATGGGACGCCGATTCCGGTGGCACCGCGACCAGATCCTGCGTCTGGTCCCGCACGCCTTCGAAGGGCGGAACGCCTATTTCGATCCGCGGCGGCGCGCCTTGCTGTTCGGCTATTACCAAGCCGATGCCGAGAATCCGGGCGCCAATCTCCCCGGCCAGGTCATCTTCACCTGCCTGTCGAGCGACATCATCGCGCACGAGGTGACGCATGCGATCGTGCATCGAATCCGGCGACTGTACAACGAATCCACCAACCGGGATGTCTTCGCCTGGCACGAGGCCGTCGCCGACTTGATCGCGCTGTTCCAGCACTTCTCCCACCGAGACGTGGTACTCGACGCGATCGCGACCACATCGGGAGAGCTCGAAAAGAGCGCGGGGCTGCTGGACCTGGCCCGGGAGTTCGGTGAGTCCACCGGACGCGGCGCGGCATTGCGTTCGGCGATAAAGGACCTCAACCGCACACCCGAGCGATTTCGTGCGGCACAGGAGCCGCACGAACGCGGTGCGTGTTTCGTGGCCGCGGTATTCGACGCGTACCGAGACTCCTACCAGAGCGCCATCGCGGATCTGCTTCGGATCGCCAGTGGCGGCACCGGAGTGCTGCCGCCCGGTCGCCTGCACCCGGATCTGGTATCTCGGATCGCCGACGAGGCGGTCAAGACCGCGGACCGGATGCTCGGGATGGTCGTGCGGAGTTTCGACTATCTCCCGGTACTGGACGTCACATTCGGCGATGTCGTCCGAGCGATCGTCACCGCGGATCGCGGACTTTATCCGGAGGATCGGCAACACCTGCGCAGCACCCTCGTGGAGGCGCTGCGGCGGCGCGGCATCTGGCCGGTAAGCGTCACCTCGCTGACCGATGAAGCGCTGGTCTGGCAACGACCGGACAATCCGATGAACCTCGGCGACGGCGATCACCCGGTGGATTTGTCCAGGGTCATCCTGTCCGCTTCGAAGGATCTCGACCCGATCGGCATTCCGGGCGAATTGCGAACTCCCGCAGTGCTCGACGGCAACGGTGCCTCCGGCCGGGACAGTTCTTCGACCCGCCACTCCGTTTTCGAGCAGGTCGCCCAGGAGCTCATCGGATGGGCCGAAGCCAACGCCGCCCGAATCGGACTGGATCCGAACTTCAAAATCAGCTGCGAGGGAATCCACGTCTCGTACCGCATGGCAGGCGATCGGTTACCGCGTCCCGAATTGGCCATCCAGCTGCTGCAGCGTCGCACGGATCTCGAGGATGCGGGCCAGGGGAAGCAACAACCGGTGATCCGTGCCGGGACCGCGCTCGTCGTCAGCGCCGACGGCAGCGTGGACTATGTGATCGCCAAGCCGCTGCCGTTCAGCGACGAGTCGTCGGCGGCTGACGACACTGCCATCGCATTCCACCGGGCGGGCAAGCTGCGGCTGGCCGCGATGCGGGAATGGTTCGACCGACTGGAAGCCGACGACGCGCTGAGCGCATGGACTGCCGAGCACGCAATCCACCGCCTCGATTTCGCGGCAATCCACGCGCTGACGGATGAGTAGGTACAAAATGTCGACGCCGACAACAATTGCCGTCCGGATGTACAACGTCGGATTCGGCGACGCCTTCACCGTGACGGTGCGGCGCAAGAACGAAACCTGGCGCATGCTGGTCGACTGCGGCGTGCACAGCCAGGGCCGGGCACGCCCGATCCGCGACTCCGTGCAGGCCATTATCGCCGACCTCACCGAGGCCGATCCGCACCGCCGACCGCATCTGGACATCGTGGTCGCCACCCATCACCACGCCGATCACATCACCGGATTCGCCTGCCGGGAATGGGAACAGGTGACCGTGGACGAGGTGTGGGTGCCATTCGTCGAGGACCCCGACGACGAAGACGCGCGACGGATCCGCAGCGGGCAGGTCGATGCCGCGAACGGTCTGCTCGCGCTGATCGAGCGGCGCGGCAACGGGGGTCGTATGTCGGCCCGCGTCGAACAGGCACAGGCGTTCGCGGTGAACTCGCAGGGCAATGCCGCCGCGACCGATCGGCTCCTCGGCCGCAATTTCAGCGGATTCGCCGCACCCCATCGGGTGCGGTACCTGCCGAGCAAGGACGAAACCGAGAATACGATCGCCGTTGATCGCGTCGGGCTCGTCGCACATATCCTCGGGCCGCCGCGCGATGCCCGATTCCTGAAGCGCATGGATCCGCCTGCGAAGCAATCGTGGCCCCTGGTACGCGCTGGCGCGTCCGCGACGAGCGACGGCAGGCCGACGCCGCTTTTCAACCCGCGCTATATCGCGCGGAATACCCTGCTGGAGCGCTTGCTTCAGGCGAAGGCGGATCTGGACCTGGACGATCTCATCGACGATGACGATCGACTGCTGCGCGCCGCCTCGATTCTCGAGAACGCGGTCAACAACACCAGTGTCTTCTTCGTGCTGGATATCGCCGGAACCCGATTGCTATTCCCGGGGGACGCGCAGCAGGGCGCATGGGAGCATGTCCTGTCCGATCCGCGCAATGTCGATCTCGTGTCCCGTCTGGCCTTCTACAAGGTCGGACATCACGGTTCGCACAATGCCACGCCCCGGCGTTTCGTCGAACAAGATTGGCGGACAGAGGGTTACGCGATGATTCCGTTCGGACTTGTCAAGCGCTGGGCGAAGACCATTCCGAAGAAATCGCTGGTCGATTCGCTGGTGAGTCACGATCACACCGTCATCCGAGCCGACACGGCTCCCGACGCCGTCCCCGGCAAGATCGCCGTGAACGGTGACCTGTGGTCCGAGGTAACGCTCACCGCCTGATCCTCATGCCTGGTAGCTGATCGCGTCGTCGAGATGGTGGCTAGTGGCTACGGGGGATGCGAGCCGCGATCGGCCGGCATCACGAAAAGGTAACCGGTGCAGCCGGAGTTGCCGACCTGGGGCGTTGCGGGCGGCACAAACGCCGAGGACACCTGGACATAGCCGCAGATTTGCGGGGACACACGGGACTTGACAGTTATCCCTGATCCCGCCGCGTCGGCCGCTTAAGCTGTCTGCGCCGCAACGTGCGACAAATGCTCGAGGTCGACAAACCAAGTGGTAGACGTCCAGGAGGTGCGGAATGCCGGAAGCCGGTCGTTGGCGTGGATCACGTCCGATATTGATTGCGAGCATATTGCCACTTGCGGTTGTCCTCGGCACCGGAGTAGCGAACGCATCCCCGGATGCCACCGCGCAGGCGCCTGCTATCCCATCGTGGACCCGAATCCAGACGGTGGACGCGCCGGACGCGCCGCCAGCCGTGGATCAGCAGCCGATCCAGGAGTTCTGCGAACGCGTCCCCGTAGATCCCGGCCGGTGCACCGCCACCGCCGTCGACGCGGGAGTCGGCGCGGCAATTGGTGCAGGCATCGCCGCGGGCGTGTCCGCGCCAGTCGCGATAGCCGCCGCAATGGCCGGCGCGGCCGCCGGGTTCGTCGTCGGCATCCCGTTCATGCCGACCGGATTGGTTGTCGGCCCGATCCTCGGCGCGGCCGTTGGTGTCGCCGTCGTAGCCGGACCTGCCGCCGTGCTCGGCGGGGCGCTCGGGGCGTCGCTCGGGGCGATAGTCGGTATCACCACGCCCGTCCCGCAAGACGGCCGGACCGATGGATCCGGCGCGCCCACCACCTAGCCGAGATAAGCACGGTCATCGATCCAGTCGTGTGTTGAGAATCCGGGCGATCTGGGCAATCGCGCCCGGTTCGGTCATCGCGAGATGGGTCGCATCGATGTCGAAAGTCGAAATCCGCCCGCGGACCACCTGCGCCCATCCCTCGTGACCCGCGGCATCGGATCGCCTTTCACGTGTCGCGGTGAAGTAGAGCATGTCGCTGTCCAAGACCGCGGGCCGCCAGTCGCCGGCCGCCCGGACCGCCAGGTTGTAGGCCTCGGTCAGACGCTCGATCCTTGCGGCGTCGATGCCGAGGCTGCCGCCCAGATGCCGTTCGATCAGGTCGGCGGCCTCCTCGGCGGTCGCATCGGCGCGCACGAAATCGACGCCCATGACCGGGCCGAGATTGCTGATCAGTTCTCCGGCCGTGACGGTGGAGATCGTCGACTCGTCGACACCGCCCACCTCGGCGTCCAACAGTGCCAGTAGCGCAACCTGTTCACCGGCGGCGCGCATCTCGACAGCAATCGCGTGGGCGATCGCACCACCCAGCGACCAGCCGAGGAGGTGATAGGGGCCGTGTGGCTGAACCGCGCGAATCTCGTCGAAGTAGCGTTCGGCCATTTCCTCGATCGACGCCGGACCGGGCACCTCGCCGCCGATCTGTGGCGCCTGAATGCCGTAGATCGGCCGACCGTCGGACAGGTACCGGTCGAGTGTGCGGTAACACCACGACAGTCCCACTGCCGGGTGGATACAGAACAGTGGTGGTCGCGCACCGCCGGTCCGGATCGGCAGCAACACGTCGAAGCCGACGCTCCGATCGACCGTGGGCCCGGAGTGCATACCGGATTCGATCCGCTTTGCCAGGTCGGCCGGGCAGGGATCCGACAGCATCCAGCTGATCGGAACCTCGTAGTCGAGTTCCTTGCGCAGCTCGCTCACCACTTGCACCGACTTCAGCGAGTTACCGCCCAATGCGTAGAAGTCGTCATCGGCGCCAACCCGGTCCATGCCGAGCACCGCCGCGAAGGCCCGGGCAACCTCCGCTTCCAGCCACGACGAGGGCTCCCTGAACTCCCCTACCGCGAGCACCGGCTCCGGTAGCCGCGCGCGGTCCAGCTTGCCCGACGCGGTGAGGGGCACCGTGTCGAGCACCATCACCGTGGTGGGCACCATGTAGTCGGGCAGTTCGGCTGCCGCGTGCGCCATAACGGCCGTGGTATCGACCGTGGCGCCGGCGGCGGGCACCAGGTAACCGAAGAGGTGGTCCACCGCACCGGTGGAGTGCAGCACAGCGATCGCCCGGGCGACGCTCTGGTGCTCGGCGAGTACTGCCTCGATTTCACCGAGTTCGATGCGCAGGCCGCGCAGCTTCACTTGGAAATCGGTGCGGCCCAGGTATTCCAATTCGCCGTTATGGCGCCAGCGCACCAAATCGCCGGTGCGGTACAAGCGCCGGCCGTCACCGTACGGGTCCGAAACGAACCGTTCCGCGGTGAGGCCCGGACGTGACCGATAGCCGCGCGCGAGCTGGTCGCCCGCCAAGTACAGCTCCCCGGCGACACCGGGCGGTACCGGATGTAACCGGTTGTCGAGTACATATGCCCGCGCATTCCACACCGGTGTGCCCATCGGCATGCTCCCGCGGTCGGCTTCGGTCACCTTGTGCGCGGTCGCACACACGGTGAACTCGGTCGGCCCGTACAGATTGTGCAACTCGATTCCGGGCACTACGCGCCGCACCGCGGCCGCCACCTCGGGGCCGAATGCCTCACCGCCAACCAGGAACGTTCGCACGGACGCCAGCGACTCCGCGGACACCGCGTCCGCGAATACCGCCAGCATCGACGGCACGAACGCGGCGATCGTGACCCGCTCGGTGGCAATGGTTTCGGCGAGGTAGGCCGGGTCGGCATGCCCGTCGGCGCGCGCGATCACCATCCGCGCCCCCATCGCCAGTGTCGCGAACAGCTCCCACACCGACATGTCGAAGGTGGCCGGAGACTTCTGCAGCACCACGTCATTCGGCGTCAGTTCGTAGATCTCGTTGACCCACCGCAGCTGGTTCACCACCGAACCGTGCAATACCGCAACACCTTTCGGTCGCCCGGTCGATCCCGAAGTGAAGAGCACGTACGCGATGTTGTGCGGTCGCAATGGTGCGAGCCGATCGGTGTCGGTGACCGGCGCGTCATCGAATCCGGACAGCTCCAGCTCATCGAGGGACGACAGCTCCAGCACCGGCGCGGCGATCGACAGCATGTACTCGATGCGGTCGCCCGGTTGGTCCGGATCGATCGGCAGGTACCCACCGCCCGCGGCGTGCACCGCGTACATGGCGGTGACCTGGTCCAGTGAACGCCGCATCCGCAGCGCCACCAACGATTCCGGGCCCACGCCACGCGAGATCAACCACCGCGCCAATCGGTATACGCCAGACGCGAATTCCGCATAGGTCAGCGACTTTTCGCCGAATGTCACCGCGGGCCGGTCCGCATGCGCCTGCACGGAGTCGGTGAAGAGCGAGGCGAGCGTCTCGCCGGGAGGAATTCCGCGATCGGTCGAATTCCACTGCGTCAGAACGGCTTCCCGCTCATCGGCGGCGAGCAGATCCACCTCGTGCACCGGCTGTGCCGGATCGGTGACCAGTGTGCCGAGTAGCCGCAGCAGGCGATCGACCATCGTGGTCACCGTCGTCGCGTCGAAGAGGTCGCTGGCGTAGGTCACCGCGCCGCGGATGCCGGCCGGGGCACCGGTGGCGTCGTAGGAATCCGACACCGAGATCTGCAGGTCGAACAGTGCGGTGTCGGTGTCGGCCGTGATGGCCGACGCCGAGAGGCCCGGCAGTTCGAACTCGGCCCCGCCGACATTCTGAAATCCCAGCATCACCTGGAACAGTGGATGGTGGGCGTGCGAGCGCACCGGATTCAGTTCCTGCACCAGCCGCTCGAACGGGACATCGGCGTGCCCGAACGCGGCCAGATCGGTCGCACGCACCTGCTCGAGCAGTTCGGTGAACGTCATCCCCGGGGTCAGCCGGGTCCGCAGCACCAGGGTGTTGACGAACATCCCGACCAGATCGTCGAGTTCGGGCTCGCCGCGTCCGGCATAGGGACTGCCGATCGCGATATCGTCCGTACCGGCCAACCGGGCCAGCGTGGCCGCCAGCGCGGCGTGGAAGACCATGAACAGGGTCGTGTTGTGTGCTCGCGCGATCTGCTGCAATCCCGCGTGCAGATCGGCACCGACGGTCAACGGCACGCTCGCGCCCGCGTAGGTCTGCACGGGCGGACGCGGTCGGTCGGTCGGCAGCTCCAGCAAAACCGGGAGCTCCGCCAATTCGAGTGTCCAGTAGTCGATCTGGGCACGTAGCAGCGATTGGGAATCGTCTTCGGCCCCGAGCACCGTCCGCTGCCAGATCGCGTAGTCGGCGTACTGCACCGGCAGCGGCGGCTGGTTCGGTGTCTCGCCGAGCAGGTGCGCCGCGTACGCGGTCATCATGTCCCGCGCCATCGGGCCCAGCGACGACCCGTCGCAGGAAATGTGGTGCACCACTACGGCCAGGACCCACTCGTTCGGCCCGAGCTCGAACAACCGCACCCGCACCGGCGCATCGACCGTCACATCGAACACCCCCGACAGGAACGCCGACAGCGCCTCGGCCAGTTCAGGTTCCGCGATCGAGGTCACCGCGATCGGCGCTATTGCCTCGGCGGTGGGAAGGACGACCTGCGACGGCTCGCCCTCGGCATACGGATACACGGTCCGCAGTACCTCGTGCCGGTTCAGCACATCCTCGACGGCCGCGCGCAGCGCGTCGAGATCCAGCTTTCCGGACAGCCGAAGCACGATCGGAATGCTGTAGGCGGCCGTGCCGGGCTCCAGCCGGTTCAGGAACCACATCCGCTGCTGTGCGTACGACAGCGGAATTCGCTGCGGCCGTGGCTGGACCGTCAACGCCACCCGGCCGGTGTCGGCCCGCGATTCGGCGCGCGCGGCCAACCGCGCGACCGTCGACGCCTCGAAAATCATCGATACCGGTATGGTCGCGTCGAGTGCGGCGCCGATCCGCGCGGCCAGGCGGGTGGCCACCAGACTATTGCCGCCCAGTTCGAAAAAGTCGTCGTCGACGCCTAGCGGACCGTCGATGCCGAGGACTTCGGCGAATACCCCGGCCACTATTTCCTCCACCGGCGACGCCGGGGCCCGGAATTGCTTGGCTTGGACGACGGGTGCGGGCAAGGCCGCGCGGTCGAGCTTGCCATTCGGCGACAGGGGGATGGCGTCGATGATCATCACCGCGGCGGGCACCAGATATGACGGCAACACCTCGGCCAACGCGGCCCGCAGCTCTTCGCCCGAGAGGCTCGCCCCGTTTTCGGGTACCGCATAGGACACCAACTGCGCCGGGCCGGTGCCGGCACGCCACGGCACCGTGACCGCGTAGGCCACCTCCGCCCGCGCGCTCAGTGCCGCGTCGATCTCGCCGAGCTCGACCCGATAACCACGGACTTTCACCTGGGAATCGTTGCGCCCCAGGAACTCCAGGGCGCCGTCGGTATTCCAGCGCACCACATCACCCGTGCGGTACATGCGACGTCCCGGTTCCCCGAACGGATGCGCCACGAACCGCGCCGCATTCGTCGCCGCCCTGTTCAGGTACCCGCGCGCCAGCGCCTGACCCGCCAGATATAGCTCTCCGGCCACCCCTACCGGCACCGGCTGCAACCGGGTGTCCAGGACCAGCGCCTGCATTCCCGGCAGCGGGACACCGATCGTCGGCCGGCCATCCGGTCGCGGTGCCCTCGTCGCCGTGGCGACGATCGTGGCCTCGGTCGGACCGTACAGCACCTGGAATTTCCGAGCGCCTGCGAGGTCGGTGCCCGCCCATCGGCTCACCAGATCCGCCGGGACCTCCTCACCGCCGGACATCACCAGCCGCAAGTCGTTCAGCCCGGCCGGATCCACCGAAGCGAGCGCGGCCGGGGTCAGGAAGGCGTGGGTGACCCGCTGCACGCGCAGGAACTCGGCCAGTTCACCGCCGCCGTAGATCCCCGTCGGCGCGACGACCAGTGCACCGGCCCGGCTCACCGCGATCAGGATCTCCATCAGTGCGGCGTCGAACGACGGCGACGCGAAATGCAACACCCTGGATGTGTGCCGAAGCTCGGGGTCGGCGCGCCGGCTCGAGATGAAATCGGCAATGCCCGAATGGGTGACGGCGACGCCCTTCGGCACTCCGGTGGATCCGGAGGTGAAGACCACGTAGGCGACATCCGAAGCGCGCAGCGGCCGCGTCCGCTCGTCATCGCCGATCGGGCCGCTGCCCGCCGCGTCGATGTGCGCGGCAACGGCCGGGTCGTCGAGCACGAGCCAGTGCACCGCATCGGGCACCTGGGCGCGCGCCGACGACACCGTAACTCCCAGCGTCGCACCAGAATCCGAGACCATCTGCTCGATCCGGCTCGCGGGATAGCCAGGGTCCACCGGTACGTACGCCGCGCCCGTCTTGACCACCGCCCACCACGCGACGACGGACTCCATCGACCGCGCTGCCGCGACCAGCACCGAACTCTCCGGTCCGGCGCCACGGCGGATCAGTACCCTCGCCAGCCGACTGGACCGCTCGTCCAGCTGCGCATACGACAACGTGGCCGCCCCCGCGGCAACGGCGCTGCCGTCGCCGTTGTCCCGGACGGCCGAGGCGAACACCTCCGGCAACAATCCGGACGGCTCCGGTGGGACGGCGTGTGCCCCCACCCGCGACGTGAGCGCCGAGCGCTCCTCGGCTTCCAGCCAGTCGATATCGCCGATCACAACGGCCGGATCGTCGGCGACGGCTTCCAGCACCCGCACCAACCGTCGGACGATCGCCGCGGCGGTCGCCTCGTCGAACAGATCCCGCGCATAGGTCATCATTCCCGAGATGCCTTGTGCCACACCCGCATTGCCGGACGAATCGGAAAGCATCAGTTGCAGGTCGAACTGGGTCGCCCCGGTGTCCACATCCGCAAGAGCCACCCGGACGCCGGGCAGCTCCACATCGACCGTCGACACGTTCTGGAACGCCAGGGCCACCTGGAACAACGGATGCCGCGCCGCCGACCGCTGCGGGCTCAACTCCTCCACGACCCGCTCGAACGGCACGTCCGCGTGCTCGAACGCAAGCAGGTCCGTCTCGCGAGTGCGCATCAGCAACTCGGTGAACGGCTCGCCGGGATCCACCCGGGTCCGCAATGCGAGGGTGTTCACGAACATCCCCACCAGATCGTCCAGGCCGGGCTCGCCGCGCCCCGCGACCGGGGTGCCGATCACTACATCATCGCTGCCACCGAGCCGCCCCAATACCGTTGCCAGCGCCGAATGCATCACCATGAACAGCGACGACCCGCGCGACCGCGCCAGCGCGAGCAGCCGCTCGTGCAGCCGCGCATCGATCCGCACCGGTACCCGGCCTCCGGACAGCGAGGCGACGGCCGGGCGTGGTCGGTCCGCCGGAAGTTCCAGCCGGTCCGGTGCGCCCGCGAGCGTCGAGCGCCAGAACTGCAGCTGCGTGGACATCAACGAGGCCGGATCGTCGGGGGCACCGAGCATCTGCCGTTGCCACGACGCGAAATCCGCGTACTGCACCGCGAGCGGCTCCCATTCCGGCGCGTGCCCGGCCAGTCGCGCGGCATACGCCGCCATCACGTCACGGGCCAGCGGTCCCATCGATTGACCATCGCCGGCAATGTGATGGACCACCAGCACCAGCAGGAATTCTCCGGTGTCACTGTCGATCTCGAACAATCCCACGCGCATCGGCACCCGGGCGGTCACATCGAATCCGCGCCGCACGAACTCGCCCACCACATCCGGGACCGAATCCGCAGGCACGCACACCGGCTGCACCGGCAGCGCGAACTCGTCGAGAACGATCTGGCGCGGCTCACCGGAGACTTCCGGATATATGGTCCGCAATACCTCGTGACGTGCCATCACATCCGCGAGCGCGGATGCCAGCGCCGCGGTGTCCAACCGTCCCGACAGCCGCAGCATCACCGGAATGTTGTACGCCGCCGAGTCCGGGTCGAACCGGTTCAGGAACCACATCCGCTGCTGCGCCAGCGACAGCGGCACGGGGCCCTGGTGCACGCCGGGCAGCAGGGGCAACCGGCCCTTACCACTGAGTGTCCCTGCAAGCGCGGCCAGTTCGGCGACGGTCGGCGCCTCGAACACCGACCGCACCGGCACGCGCACGTCCATGGCCGCACCTATACGCGCCACCACCAGCGAGGCGCTCAGCGAATCGCCGCCCAACGCGAAGAAGTCGTCGTCGACTCCCACCCGGTTCACGTCGAGTACCTGCTCGAATGTCCGCGCGACCAACTCTTCGAACCCCGGCGATGGGGCCCGGAATTCGCGCACGACCGCAACCGGTTCGGGCAACCGCTCGCGATCCAGCTTCCCGTTCGCGGTCAGCGGCACCTCGTCCAGCACCACCACCGCGGACGGCACCATGTACCGGGGCAACGCCTCGGCCAGCGCCGCACGCAACTGCGCGCCCGATACCCGCGCCCCGGTCGCGGGCGCGACATAGGACACCAGCAGCACCGGTCGCCCCTCATCGCTGCGCGGCACGGTGACGGCGTATGCCACATCCGCCCGCGCGCCCAGCACCGCGTCGATCTCCCCCAGCTCGATCCTGGTGCCGCGCACCTTCACCTGAAAATCGTTGCGCCCCAAGAACTCCATCTCACCGTCGGCGGTGCGGCGCACCATGTCACCGGTCGCGTACATGCGCTGACCCGGCTCCCCGAACGAGCATGCGACGAACCGCGCCGCAGTCAGCCCCATCCTGGCGACGTACCCATCGGCCAGGCCGGCGCCGAACAGGTACAGCTCGCCCGAGACGCCGACCGGCACGGGCCGCAACCAGGTATCCAGGACCACGGCCGCGACCGGGCCGACCGGCTTGCCGATCGTGACCGCGGTACCCGATGCCAGAGCCGCGCCGGAGGTAGCCCAGATAGTGCATTCCGTCGGCCCGTAGACATTGAGCATGGCGCGATGCGGCGCCCACCGATCGACTAGTTCCGGCCCGACCGGCTCACCAGCCGCTGCCAGCACGCGCAACCCGTCGAGACCATCGCTCGGTACTGTCGCCAGCGCCGACGGGGTAACTATGGCATGCGAAATACCCTCTCGCCGAATCAGATTCGCGAGTTCGGGACCGGCGTAGACATCGGCGGGCGAGATGACGAGCCGCCCGCCCGAGCCATGCGCCATCAACAGCTCGAAGATCGAAGCGTCGAAGCTGGGCGAGGCGACCTGCAGTACCACCGACATCGGGTCGACGTCGAGTATCCGCCGCTGCGCCGCGACGATATCCGCCAAGCCGCGATGGCTGACGAGAACACCCTTGGGCGTTCCGGTCGACCCGGAGGTGTAGCTCACATACGCGGTCTGATCCCGCCGAATCGGCCCTGCGCGTTCGGCATCGCTGATCGGCGCGGCAGGGACCGAGTCCACGGCGCGCAGCGTCTGCTCCGCATCGAGGATCAGCCAGTCGACACCCTCGGGAAGATGCTTCCTGGTTGACGTATCGGTCAGTCCGAGAACAGTTTTCGAGTCCGACAGCAGATATTCGATGCGCTCCGCCGGCAGGATCGGATCGATCGGCAGCAAGGCGGCGCCGGTCTTGGCCACGGCCCACACGGTGACCGTCGCCGCAAGGGATCGCGGCAGCACGGAGGCGACGATCTGTCCCCGCCTGGCGCCGTGGCGCAGCAGGATCCGAGCCAGACGCGTGGATCGCTCGTCGAGCTGCCGGTAGGTCATGGCGGCGGTACCACACCGGACGGCGATCGCGTCGAGTTCGGCGGCAGCGGAAGCCGCCAGTATGCGATCCAACGTGTCCGGAATCGCTTCGTCCGTAGCCGAAACCGGCCACGAGGGCCCCGGTTCCTCGTCCAGCGCCAGCTCGCCCAGCCGCACGTCCGGGTTCGCGGCGATCCGGCACAGCAGCTCGACGAAACGGTCGAGGATGCGGCGCGCCGCGGCGGTCTCGAATGCGCGTTCGTGGAATCGGAGGATGATCCGCAGCCCCTGCGCCTCGCCGTCCGCGGACTGCTTCGGTTCCACGATCAGACTCAGCGGGTACGGCGCCGCGTCCACACCGCTGAGTTCGTCCACCCGCAGACCCGCCGAATCGACGAGTTCCTGCAGCGCCGTCCGGTCGACGGGGAACGACTGGAAGGTTATAGCGGTGTCGAAGAGCTCGGGCAGGCCGACACTGCGGTGGATCTCGGGTAGGCCGATATGGTGATGCTCGAGCATGCGAGCGTGCCGCGCCTGAATGCCGGTCAGTAACTCGCGCACCGTCATCGTAGGTTCGAGCGGGACTCGCACTGGAACCGTAGTCAGGAACATACCGAGCGTCTGATCGACCAGCGGCAACTCCGGAGGCCGGCCCGACACCGCGGCGCCGAAGATCACATCGCTCTCACCGGTCGATACGCGCAGATTCAGCGCCCAGGCCGCGGCCACCGCCGAATTGACGGTGACGGCCGTCTCCGCCGCCACTCGACGGAGTTCGGCGAAACGATCCCCCGTGAGTTCGGCCGCGACCTCGGCGGCGGATACGGAGCCCGCCGTGGCTTCGCGGGACACCCGAGTGGGTGCTTCGACATCCGAAAAGGCCTGCGCCCATGCCGCTTTGGATGCGGCGCTGTCCTGGCGACCCAACCAGGACAGATAATCGCGGTAGGAGGGAGCGGGACCGGCGGAGTCGATATGCGCGGGAGATCCGTAGTAGTCGAGCAGTTCTCGCATCAGCAACGGCATCGACCAGCCGTCCAGGATCACATGGTGATTCGTGACAAGCAGCCGGAACGACCCGGCATCGAGACGGATCAGCGTCAGGCGCAGGAGCGGAGGGTCCGACAGGTCGAATCCGGCCGCCGCGTCCGCTGCCGCAATGGATTGCGGGTCGGCGGGCGACTCCGCGTCGCCACTACCGGCGAGATCGATCTCCCGGAACGGGATTTCAGCATGGTCCAGCACGATCTGGCATGGCCCTGCCGCCGTCTCCACAAAGGCGGCCCGCAGGATATCGTGCCGGTCGACCACGGCCTGGGCAGCGCGGCGCAGCCGCTCACCGTCGACCGCGCCGGACAATCCGATCATCGTCTGAACGGTGTAGTTGTCCCCGGCATCCGGGTCGAACGTCGAGTCGAAGTGCATCCCGGACTGCATGGGAGACAACGGCCACACGTCGGACAGCCCCCGGTACTGCCGTTCCAGCCGATCGATGTCCTGTTCTGTCAGCACGACGAGCGGATGATCGGGGGTTCGATCCGCCGTCGAGCGTCGAGCGGGTTCCTCGATGGTCACCGCAGCCGCGTCGCCGTCCGCTGTTGCGGCGAGGGCGGCAACTGTCTTGCCTTCGAATACGTCTCGCGGCGTGAGCGTGAGCCCGGCGGATCTCGCCAGCGCCACCAGCCGCATCGAGACGATGCTGTCCCCGCCGAGCGCGAAGAAGTTGCTATCGGCGGACACCGTGTCGAGATGGAGCACATCGGCGAACAGTTGCGCCACAACCTGCTCCGTATGCGTCGCCGGCGGCCTGCCTGCTGCGGCGTCGGATTCGAAGGCGCGCTGCCGCAACGCTTTCCGATCGATCTTTCCGGTAGGCGTGCACGGCATCTCCGCGAGCTGCACGATCGCCGCGGGATTCAGATAACGGGGTAGCCTGCCCGCGAGATCGTCGCCGAGTGCCGCCACATCGACGGCAGCGCCCGGCGCTGCGACGACATAGGACATCAGAACCGGTTCGCCGGCAGGCCCTTGCACCGCAACGGTGGCGACGCTCGCCACGTCCGGGTGGCGGGCCAGGTGGGCATCGATTTCTCCCGGCTCGATCCGCAGGCCGTGAATCTTGATCTGTTGATCGCCGCGGCCCAGGTATTCCAATGCCAACCCCGTGCGTCCGCGCACCCAGCGCACGGAATCACCGGTGCGATAGATCCGCTCGCCGCGGGGGGATCGCGGATCCGCGACAAAGCGCGACGCGGTCACGCCCGGTCGATCGACGTACCCGCGGGCCAGTCCGGGCCCACCGATATAGAGTTCGCCCGCGACACCGACCGGCACCGGCCGCAGCCACGTGTCGAGAACCATCGCGGACGCGCCTCGGATCGGGCCACCGATCGTCACCGGCTCGCCGGGTGCGAGGGCATCCGACCCCGTCGCCCAGATCGTGCACTCGGTCGGTCCGTAATGATTCATCAGCCGTCGCCCCCGGCCCCACCGTTGCACGGTGTCCGGCCCGGTCGCTTCGCCGACGACCGCGAGCGACGTCAACGACGGCGTCCGGGACGGATCCATGGTGTTCAGCACGGACGGGGTGATGATCGCGTGCGAAACCTGCTGCGACCGAAGCAATTCCGCGAGGTCGGTCCCCGCGTACACCTCCGGCGGCGCCACCACCAGACACGCGCCGCTATTGTGCGCCAACAGCAACTCCGACAGGCAAGCGTCGAATCCCGGCGACGCGACCTGCAACACCACCGAATCCGTACCCACACCGAACGCGTCGACCTGCGCCGCGACCAGGTCGGCAAGACCTCGATGGCTGAGGTGGACCGCCTTCGGTTTGCCGGTCGATCCGGACGTGTAGATCACGTATGCCGCATTGTCGGCCGACAGCTTCTCGGCCCCGACCGGACGAGGTACACCGGCATCAGCGTCCGAAGCCGAAGCGTCCAGCAGCAACCAGTCGACAGTATCCGGAAGCCGCGGTGCCACAGCGCTGGTCGTCACGCCCAGCGTGATCCGCGAGTCGGATAGCAGCTCCCCGACCCGCGCGGCGGGATTGCTGGGATCCAAAGGCAGGAAGGCGGCACCTGTTTTCGCCACCGCCCAGATCGCGATGACCAGTTCGGCCGAACGGGGAGCGGCCAATGCGACGATCGACTCGGCGCGCGCACCATGGCCGGCCAGCAGACGAGCGAACCCCTCGGCGCGCCGGTCCAGCTCACGGTAGGTCCACATGCTGTCACCGCACCGGACAGCCACGGCATCCGGATACCTGCGCGCGGTCCCCGACAGGATATCGCGCAGCACGAGCTGCGCGGCCGGCTCCGCGCTGACGGCCGAAAGCAGTTCCGCGCGTTCGGAATCCCAGCAGCAGGAGATCGCGGCGACCTTCCGGGCGGGATCGCGGATGATCTGCACGAGCAGCAACTCGAATCGTTCGAGCAGCATGCGGGCCTCGTCGGAATCGAATCGGTCGGTGGCGAATTTCAGCGTGACCGTGTAGGTCTCGTCGGCGTCCGGTCGTCCGTCGCGACTCGACCGCGGCGGGGTCACTTGCAAACTCAACGGATACGGCGTGGCATCGTGTGCGTCGATCTCGACGAGCCGCAGTCCGGCGTCGGATAGATTGCGCGCCAACAGTTCCCGGTCGAGCGGATAAGACTCGAGCACCGTCGCGGTGTCGAACATATCGGTGATGCCGGTGGCCCGCTGCAGCTCCGCCAGACCGATGTGTTGGTGATCCAGCATTGCGGCCTGCTCGGATTGCACGCGGACGAGCAGGTCGCCGACGGTTTCATCGGGCTCGAGCCGGACTCGGACGGGCAGCGTGTTGACGAGGAGCCCGACCATGCGCTCGATATCGGGAATCTGCGGCGGGCGGTGCGAGAGCGTATTGCCGAACACCACGTCCGACCGTCCGGTCAGGACGGCCACCAGCAATGCCCACGCCACCTGTAGGGCCGTGTTGGCGGTGATGCCGTGTGAGCGGCCCAGATCGAGAATCGCGGCGCTGGTCGCGGCGTCCAGGTTCAAGCCGACTTCGCCGACCTGCGCCGTGACGGTCCGATCCGGTCCGCTGGTGACCCGCGTCGGACTGTCGATTCCCGCGAGCATCTCGCGCCACGCGGCGATTGCGGCGTCGCGATCCTGGGCCTGGAGCCACTGCAGATACTCTCGGTACGAACGAGGCGGCGCGAGCTCGGCGGTATCGCAATCGGATGTGTACAGCGCGAGCAATTCGTGGATCAGCAGGGGCATCGACCAGCCGTCCAGCACGAGGTGGTGGTTGGTCACCAGCAGTTGGAACATATCGACGCCGGTGCGCACCAGGTGGAAACGCATCAGCGGCGGTCGCGCCGGGTCGAACGGAGCCGCAGCCGCCGTCGCGAGTAGACGAAGTGCTGCCGCCTGCTGGTCGACATCGGTGATACTCGACTCGTCCCAGTCGACCTCGATGTCGCGCAACACGATCTGACGTGGCCCATCGGCACTCTCGACGAATGCGGTCCGCAAGCTGTCGTGCCGGTCGATGAGCGCCTGCGCGGACCGCCGCATCCGCTGCCCATCCACCTGCCCGGCGAACGTCAGCGCCGCCTGCACGATGTAGCCGTCGTCGCCGTCCCGGTCGTAGACCGAGTGGAACAGCAGCCCGGACTGCAGGGCGGTGAGTGGCCACACATCGCTCATCGACGGGTATTCCCGCAACCAGTGGTCGATATCGTCCTGCGATACCGCGCTGAGCGGGAAGTCGGATGGAGTGAAGCCGGGTGTGGTGTCGGATCGGACGTGCTCGGCCAGCGCCCCCAGGGCTCGAGCCCACAGCCCGGCGAGTTCGTCGACCTCGTCGCCACTCAATACTCGTGAGGCGAACTCCCAGGTCGCGTCGATTTCGAGCCCGTCGCGACCTTGCTCGGCGATCGCATTGATATCGAGCACGGCGGCCAGCGCCATATCCGGATCGCTGGTCGCGGTCAGTGCGGTGAATTCGGTGGTGGGTGCCCAGGGCCCCGAGCGTTCACCGAGGCCCACCCGCCCGAGATAGTTGAAACTGATCTGCGGTTCGGGCAGGTCTGCGAGCTCGGCGCTGCCCCGGGAATCGAGATGGCGCAGCATCTGATAGCCGATGCCGTTGCCGGGCACCGCGCGCAGCTGCTCCTTCACCAGCTTTATCGCAAGTCCCGCACTCTTGCCGCCGGTCAGCGCATCATCGAGGTCGATATTCCCGCATTCGATCCGGACCGGACAGCGGGTGGTGAACCAGCCCACGGTGGCGCTGAGATCGGCGCCGGGTACGGCCCGCTCCTCACGTCCGTGTCCCTCCAGCGAGATCAACTCTCCGTCGGCCGCCGCCGTACCGCGCCTGCGCCGCCACTCACCGAGTGCCAGTACCAGGGCCGCCAGCAGCGGATCGTTGGCACTGCAGTGGAAGCGGTCCGGAATGGTGGTGAGAACCGTCTCGGCAACGGCTGCTGGGATGCGCTGACGTACCCGCCCCGCGGTGGCCCCGACATCACGATCCGGGATCAGACGGCGCGATCCGAGTAGCTGGTCGCCGCGCTCGAGTACGTCTTTCCACAGGTCGAGTTCCGTCGAGCGCCTGGCCGGCGTCTGCTCGACCAAGCCGTGCACCCATCGCCGGAACGAGGTGGTGACCGGGCCGAAATGCGGTTCGTCGCCGGAAACCCGCGACCAGGCCTGCGCGAGGTCGGCGAGGATGATGCGCCACGACACCGCGTCGACGGCGAGATGGTGGATCACCAGCCACATCAGGTCGGGTCCCGAGCCATTGCGATCCTGAATCCAGACGGCCTGAACGAGCACACCGTTGCCCGGGTCGAGGCGATCCGCGGCTTTGTGCAGGTGCCGGTCGACTTCGGCGGCCGCACGTCGATCGAGCCGAACATCGACGAGCGCGGCGTCCGGGTCGACCGCTTCCCGATCGAGTACCTCTACGTACCGATCATCCGAATCGCCCCCGCGCAGTACCGCGCGCAGCATGTCGTGGCGGTCCAGTAGGGATCCCAATGCGCGCACGAGACCCGCTCGATCGACCCCCTCGGGCAGCTGCACGAGCGCCGCCTGCGCAAATCGGTCGTAATGACCCCGCTCGAGCATTGCGTGCATGATCGGCGACAACGGCATCGGTCCGACGCCGTCACCGGGCAACTCGGCCAGCTCGGGGATATCGCCGCCTTCGGTCGCCGTGGCCGCCAGGCCCGCGACGGTCTTGTGCACGAACACATCCTGTGTGGAGAAACTCAGTCCCTCGACCTTGGCCCGCGCCACCAGCCGGATCGACAGAATGCTGTCGCCGCCGAGGGCGAAGAAGCTGTCGTCCGCCCCGACCCGAGGCACGCCGAGCACCTCGGCGAACAGCCTTGCGATCATGTTTTCCCGGCCCGTCGCCGGCGCCCGGCCGACCGGCGCGGTCCCGAATTCGGGCTTCGGCAGAGCGCGGCGATCGACCTTGCCGAAGGCGTTCACCGGGAGGCTGTCCAACGCGAGGATCACCGCCGGGACCAGATGCGGCGGCAGCGAATCGCGGGCGAAGCGCTGGAGTTCGGGCGGATCGATCCGACGGCCGCTGACGGGGACGACATAGGACGCCAGCACGGTCGTACCGGCTTTGTTCTGCACCGGCACCGTGACGCAAAGATCCACGTCCTGGTGGGTAGCGAGCGCGGCGTCGATTTCACCCGGTTCGATCCGGTATCCGCGGATCTTGACCTGGAAGTCGCTGCGCCCCAGCATTTCCAGCGTCATTTCGCCGTCTTCGCCGGTCCAGCGCGCGATGTCGCCGGTGCGGTACATCCGCTCGCCGACGTCGCCGTACGGATCGGCGACGAACCGGGCGGCGGTTTCGCCGGACAGATGGCTGTATCCACGGGCCAATCCCGGCCCGGCGAGATACAGCTCGCCCGCGCTGCCCTTGGGCACCGGTTGCAGCGTTCGGTCCAGCACCATCGCCGAGAAGCCACGAATCGGGCCACCGACCGTGTGCGCGCGGCCGGGGCGCAGCATGGCGCCGACGGCGGTCACCGTGGTCTCGGTGGGACCGTATTCGTTGTACATGGACAATGCGGTCCACCGCTCGATGACGTGCGGTGGACACACGTCACCACCGACCACGACCACCCGCAAGTCGGTCGTCGCACCCGGGTCCACGGTTGCCAACATCGCGGGTGTCAGCGTCAGGTGGGTCACGTGCTCATCGGCCAGCAGTTGCGTGAGCGGCTCACCGCCGGTCACCTCGGGCGGCACGATCACCAGCGTCGATCCGGTCGAGAAGCAGGTCAGAAACTGCTCGAGGGAGGCGTCGAAACTGGGCGAGAGGGCATAGGACACGCGGGATGCCGTGTCGATGGCGTACGTGGCGGCGCGGTCGGCAACGAGATTCGCGAGGCCGGTGTGGGTGACCTGGACACCTTTCGGGGTTCCGGTGGATCCCGAGGTATACGTCATATAGGCGACATGAGAAGGCCGTAGTGGCCGGATACGATCATCGTCGGAAATCGGGCCGCCCGCGGTGTCGGATTCCCACCTGGTCACGGGGTCGTCCAGAACCACATGGTGTATCTCCTGCGGGAGCCGCCCGCGCAGGGCATCGACCGTGATCGCCACGGCTGCGCCGCTGTCGGCGACCATATGCGCGATCCGCTTCGACGGGTACTCGGGAGCCAACTGGACGAACGCGGCCCCGCATTTCGCGACCGCCCACGTGGCCACGACCGATTCGACCGAGCGTCGCAGCATGATCGCGACCGCCGTGTCCGGCCCACAACCCAGAGCTATGAGATGCCGGGCCAGCTGCGAAGATCTGGTGTCCAGCTCGCCGTAGGTCATCGTCTGCCCGGCCGAGGCGATCGCGCATGCGCTTCGATTCCGGTGCGCGCTCTCGCTCAACAGCTCAGGAAGCAGCCGTGTTTCGACCCCGCTCGGCCCCCGCACCGGCAGCAGCGCAGACCGTTCCCCTACTTCGAGCAGCGGCAGTCTGCTCACCGGACATTCCGCTCCCCCGGCGAGGAACTCGTGCAGGAACATGAGGAACCGACGGTGGTGACCGGCGAGTTCCTCAGGGCCGTAGGAATTCGGATTCCCCTGGAAGTCGATATGTGTACTGCCCTTGCCCGCGCCCGCGTAGATATTGACGAAAAGGTCGGCGGTCGGGCCTGAGGTGAGAACATGCAGGCGGCCTGTCGTATCGCCGAGCACAACCTCGTTCTCGATCATCATGAGGTTCACGGCCGGTCCGAAGGATGCCGCCTCGTCGCGCGCAATCCCCATATCGTGGAATATGTCCTCCTGGCGGTAGCGCTGCCGCCGAAGAGCACTCGTCAGCTCGCCCAGCACAGCCGCGATCAGTTCACCGACGGTGCGGCCCGCGACCCGCACTCGCAGCGGGACCACGTTTGCCACCATCCCCCCGGAACGGCGCAGCACGGCAGAGTGCCGACCCGAGACCGGCAGGCTCAGCAATACTTCATCGCTTCCGGTCATCCGCGCGAGATACGCGGCGAATGCCGCGACGATGGTCGGAGTCGCGCTCGGACCGTGTTCGACCGCGACGCGTTCCAGCAGCTGTGCGGTGGCGTCCGGCAGCTCTGCGCTGACCAGCGCCGGATGAATGGTGGGCTTGCCCACGCGACCGGCCAGGCTGACGACGGGAGGCGCCCCTGCCAAGTGCTCCAGCCAGTATCTGCGGTCGTTGTCGAGACGTTCCGAGCCCCGGTACGCCAGATCCTGCTCGACGACGGCTCCCAGGTCCTGCGCCGCGCAGGGAGCCGCCTCCTCGAACTTCACCCAAGCGTTGTACAACTCGGTGATCCGGTGCAGCATCGTCACCGCGGCGAATCCGTCGAGCGCGATATGGTGCGCGCGCTGATACCACAGGAAGTGGTCCGCGCCGACCTGGAACACAATGCTCGTCATGAGGTCGTCGTGCAGCAAGTCCAGCGGAGCAGAATAATCCTGAGCCATAATTCGGTGCGCAGTCGCAACCGGATCGGAATGTCGGCGCAAGTCCATGACCGACACCTGAGCTCCATGTTCCTGGTCGACGAACTGGCATGGCTCTGCGTCGACCTCGATCAGGCGCATATGTCCGGATCCGAACTCGCGACTGGCGGTTCGACATGCCTCGGCAAGCAATTCCACGTCCAACTCGCCCGCGATCTCGACGTATTGGGCAACAGATATCGGCGATGACTCCGCAAGATGCTGAGCAAACCATATTCCCCGCTGTGCAGCAGTCAGCGGAAGAACGCCGGACGACGACGGTCGTGCGTATCCATCGCCGTTGGAAATCGTGCCGGAACCGTTACCCGAACCCAGGTTTCCGGAAGAGCGGAATGAGCCGGTTCGCCATGATTCAGACCGGTTCGGACTGCCATCCATACCACTCGTCGACTGGCCCATTTAGACCTCCGCTTATATCGTTCATTTCAGGAACTCAATAAGCGCGAGCACCGGCTGCCGATACGGTGTCGCGCGCCGGACCGACGAGCACGAACAAGGTCTGGCCGTACACGATCTCCAACACGCGCGCGGTCTCGATCATGTCGAGCCCGCTTTCCTCCCTGGCCAGCGCAGCCAGCGCCAAATGATCCGGGACCTGCGAAGACGGCGCGCACTTCACCGCCGCCCGCAGCGATTCGATCGCCCGCCGCTCGGATACCATCCGGTACTCGATGGCATCGTCGCCGCCTCCGGCATCGTTACCCGACTCGTCGGCCACACCATCCAGGACACCAGTAATCACAGCGCTCCGCACAGAGGTCGCTGTACCGAATGCAAAACAATCCCGGGCTGCCCCGCCGCCGGAACAACCCCCCGAACCACCGATATACCGACTGTGGACATACCGGACACCTCTACTCGAAATCAACTGTCCTCAGGGATTCGCAACGGACACGTCAACCGATTGCATCCGGATCGATCTAATTCCCGGATACGAATTCCTTCACCAGAACACGTCCGCACGGTCTAGCAACTAGCAAGCAATCCACCTGCACAATACGACGATTCGCCGCTGTAATCCGACACCACGCCCGATTTGCCGCATTTGTGAGCAAAGCGTCCTTTCCGCCGCACATGACGGCAATTGCGTTGTCGGTTCGCCGTGAATTCAGGGTATGAGCACCGCAACCAGTTCGCGAATACGTTTTTCATCGAGGGGCGCTCGCCCGATCGAAGCCAGGGTGAGGTAGCCCACGATCAGATCGCCGATCGTCCCTGCCGATACGCGCACAGCCAGATCACCAGCGCTCTGCGCGGCGTGCAGATGTTCGATGATCAGCTTATTGACCGGTTCGGTAAGAATGCGATCGAATGCGTCGCTTTGGTCAGGGGCGGCGGTCGATGCGGTGGCCAGCGCGCGAACGACCGAGCCGACGCCGGGCTGTCGCACGTAGTCTGCGATGCCGTCGAGCCACGCGGCGAGGTCTCGGCGCAGATCACCGGCATTGGGCACCGGACTGGCGGTCATCACGAAGACACCCTGCAAGACCGCGTCGGCCACGACTTCGGCCTTGGAGCCCCACACCCGGCACAGCGTCTGCTCGGCCGCGCCCACCCGCGCGGCGATGGCCTGCATCGTGACCGAGTCGTAGCCTTGTTCGACGAGAAGTTCAGCGGTAGCGGCCAGAACCGCCGCAGCACACCCCTTGCCCGACGGCGCCTCCACCCGTCTTCCGCCGTGACTGCCTGCCGCACCGCGCATAGCGCACAGACCTGGAATCGGCCTTCCTGTGCGAACCACCGCACAGAAGTTGTCGACTCACCTGGCTGCTCAGCGACGACAGCGAGAACATCAACGGCCAGATCCTGCGGCTCCGACGGCGGCTGGTCGGTTCAATAGTGCTATGTGGCGACACCACCGAAACGCGCCCGGAACTGCGTCAATGCTGGAGTTCGATCGTGCCCCCAGTCGGACTCGAACCGACACTTTGCAGATTTTAAGTCTGCTGCCTCTGCCAATTGGGCTATAGGGGCGCCCGGTCAGCGTACCGACTCGTACTGCCGTACCGGAATTCTGTTCTGCAGGCTAGTGCATCTCCGGTGGTGGCCAGAGTAATGCCGCCGTTTCGCGGTCATGTGCCGTCGTGGGCGGCTACCGATGCGGTGCCGTCGGAGGAATTCGCATCCGACGGGTCGGCGAGGACGGAGTGGCGGCGGCCGTAGGCGAAGTAGACGATCAGGCCGACGGCCATGCAGACGAGGAAGCGCAGCCAGGTTTCGACCGAGAGGTTGAGCATCAGCCACAGGCAGGCGAGTACGGCGAGGCCGCCCCATCGGGTTCCTGGGGTCGCCAATACTGTCTCCTTGCTGTCGTCAACGGGTTCTCCGCTGATTTCCCTAGTGCACACCGGCCATATGTCGGCTCACCCATGGTGTGAGTGCGGCGACGATCAGACCGGCACAGATCGCTACCGCACCGGTTATGCCGAAGTACGCGAATTCGTGGTCCGCGTCATAGAACCGAGCCAAAGTACCGGACATCGAGGTTCCGATGCCAACGGAGAAGAAGTACAGCGCCATCATCTGGGCCCGGAACGCCTCGGGCGCCAACTGCGTGGTGACCGAGAGGCCGATCGGGGAAAGCAGCAGCTCGGAGACGGCGAATGCGCCCATGATGAGCAGTACCGCCAGCGCAGGCACCGATTTGCCGCTGCTCCCCGAGAACAGCACGAACAACCAGAACGCCAGCCCCATACCGATGACGCCGAGGGCGAATTTGTGCGGCGTACTCGGCCCGCGATTGCCCAGCTCGGTCCACATCAGCGCGAACAGCGGCGACAGGCAGATGATCCACACCGGCTCGACCGAACCGATCCAGTTCGACGGTGCGGTCCAGCCGAAGATGGCCCACTTCATCCGCTCATCGGAGTACACCGCGAGGACCGTGAAGATCTGCTGGAACAGCGACCAGAAGACCGCATTCGCGATGAACAGTGGAATGAAGGCGCGGACCCGGCTGCGCTCGACGGGCGTCACCTCGGCGCTGGTCAGCATGAGTACGAAATAGGCGAGCGAGGCCGCGATGATGACGCCGGTGGTGACCTCGGAGAGGTTGTCCAGGCTCACCAGCCCGGTGATCAATGCCAGCCCGACCACGATGGCCGTACCGGCCACGATGCCGAGGATCGGCCCGAAGGCGTTGCGCGGCAACGGGTTGGGCACATGCCTACCGGCGGTGCCGAGGTTGCGCCGGAACACCACGTACTGCGTCAGACCCAACGCCATGCCGACGGCGGCCGCACCGAAACCGTAGTGAAAACCCCAATTCCGTTGCAGCAGACCGGTGAGCAGCGGACCGACGAACGCCCCCAGGTTGATGCCCAGATAGAACAGCGTGAAGCCGCCGTCGAAGCGCGGATCACCCGGCCGGTAGAGGGTGCCGAGCAGCGAGGACGCATTGGCCTTCAGTCCGCCGCTGCCGAGCGCGACCAGCACCAGGCCGACTCCGACACCGCTCAGTCCGGGCAGAATCGCCAGCGCGATATGCCCGGCCACCACCACGATGCCGCCGTAGAAGACGGTGCGCTCCATGCCGATCAACCGGTCGGCGATCCACCCGCCGAGCACCGTGGACAGATACACCAGCCCGCCGTACGCGCCGACGATCCCGACGCCGGTGCTCTGCGACAGACCGAGTCCGCCCTCGGTCGTCGAGTAGTACAGGTAGTACCCGAGGATGGTGAGCATTCCGTAGAACGAGAAGCGCTCCCAGAGTTCGACTCCGAAGAGATTGGCCAACCCGATGGGGTGGCCGAACAGGGTCCGCTCCCCAACCGGTTGCTCGGCCATTGCTGCGTCGGACATGCTCAGACCCTCCCATATGGGTAGGGAATTTCCGGCATCCTGAACAAAGTTTCCCCTGCTCACCGCCGATATAGCCGGGGCCGATATAGCCGGGCATGCCAGAACTGGCGCCGGAGCGATCCGCCAAGCGGCACGTCCGTCTTGGAAATACCGCTCCAGCACGCCTGTCCAGCGAATTCGGGGCTATGTCGACTATTCGTCGGCCGCGCTCGGCGGCGCACAGCACTCGCCGAGAAAACCGGAGAATTTCCCGGTAAAGTTCGCCTCGCTGGACGGGGAAACCTCGTTTGTTGGCTGGACGGGGGAACCTGATGAAGCGCTCGAGCGCCCATGCGGCGCTGCTGCTCGCCGTGATCGGCGCGCTGGTGTCGCTGCTGGGCACCGGGTGCGCGTCGGTATCCGCGGTGGACGCCGAGCCCGTCGTCGCGGCGCTGCCGGAACCTCCGCTGACAGCCAATACGCTGCACGCCGAGCTACGCTTGCCCGCACTGCGGTGTCAGCTGCCGCCGATCGAGATGAGCGCTGCGGGCCAGCGGCAATTCGTGCAGACCGAGCTGGACTGCTTGACGAAGACCTGGGATCCGGCCCTGCGCGCCGCGGGCCTGGGCCTCGCGCCGCTGCAACTCGTGGTGGTCGACAATATGACGACCGGCTGCTCGAAACAGGTCCAGTCCACCGATCCCGCGTTCTATTGTGGCGGCACTGTGTACTGGCCGACCGACGATCCCATCCATCGGGGTTGGGGTTCACAACTCGGGCAATACCTGATGTTCGTCGTGATGCACGAATACGGGCACCACCTGCAGTCCTCCACCGGCATCCTGCGCAGCGCCGATCGGGATATCGATGCGGCGGGCGAGAAGTCACCGCTCGGCCTGGAACTCAGCCGACGCATCGAACTCCAGGCCCAGTGCCTGGCCGGTGTGATGCTGGCGGCAGCTCAGGCCGGTGGCATGCTGACCCCGGCCGAGGCCGTCGATTTGATCGATATCCAATCCGATACCGAGGAGGATCCGACCCACGGCACCGGCGTGAACAGCCGGCGCTGGGTCGAATCCGGTTACCGCAGCGCTTCGACGTCATCGTGCAATACCTGGGCTGCCGCGCTCGACGAAGTGGAGTAACCGGGCTCAGGCTATGGAAAGGGCGATGCCGTCGAGGATGTCGTGTTCGCTGACGATGAGGGCGGAAATGTCGGCGCGGCGGGACAGTTCGTAGGCGAGCACCTCGGTGATGACGGCGCCGCCGCCGATCACATCGACGCGGCCGGGATGTATGGGCCCGAGGGCGGCGCGTTCGTCGTGGTTCATGCCGATCAGGCGATCGCAGACCTCGCGCACCTGGTCCAGGGTGAGGCTGGTGAGATGGACTCGCTCCGAATCGTATTCGGGCAGATCGAGGGCTACGGCGGCGATCGTGGTCATGGTGCCCGCAACGCCGACCCAGGTGTGCGCGCCCTCGACGGGGACCTTGGCGAAGGCCTCATCCAGTCGTTCGGTGGCGAATTCCCGTGCGGCGGCGACCTGTTCGGCGGTCGGCGGGTTACCTGGCAGGCATCGCTCGGTAATGCGGACGCAGCCGATATCGGCGGAGAACGCGGCACGGACACCATCGCTGTCGCCGACGACGAGTTCGGTGGAACCGCCGCCGAGATCGACGACAACGAAAGGCCCTGTCTCGCTCGCCAATTCGCCGACCGCACCGGTGAAGGAAAGCCGCGCCTCCTCGTCACCGGTGATCACCTCGGCCTCCGCACCCGCCACCACGGTGCCGAGTTCGGCACGGGCCATGGCGAAGAAGTCCTCGCGGTTGGCGGCATCGCGCGTCGCGGAGGTCGCGACCATCCGCACCCGACCGACCCCCGCCTCCCGCATCAGCGCGGCATAATCGGCGAGCGCGACCCTGGTGCGCTCGATCGCCTCCGGCGCAAGCGCCCCCGTCGCATCCACCCCTTGCCCCAGCCGCACAATGCGCATCTCCCGGTGCACATCCGCCAACCGCCCATCGCCGAGCACCTCGGCGATCAATAGTCGAATCGAATTCGTCCCGCAGTCGACTGCCGCTACCCGATCGCTCATTGCTCAGCTCCGCTCATTTCAGCCCCGGCCAATTCCCACTCGCGCGCAACGGCGCGTCCAGTCATCCAAGTTCATGCGCCGCCCGCCTCGGCGCGTGCGCTCATAGCAGCGCCAGCGCTGAGCACAGCGCGCACATTCTTTCGAGCGCCCGTGGTCAGTTCAAGCGCCGCGCGCACGTCATCGCCCGTCGGTCGGGGTGTGTGGCGGCTCGTATTTCGGCCAGTCGGCGGGGAGAGCGGTGCCGCGGAGGCCGTGGTCGGCGGCCAAGGCGACTGCTTCATCGCCGAAGGGGTTGACGCCTGGGCCCTTGGCGAGGGCGTGGGCGATCAGGACGTGCAGGCATTTCACTCGTTCGGGCATGCCGCCGCCGGTGAAATCGGTACCGAGCGATTCGATTTCATCGCGCTCGGCCAGATAGCTCTCGTGGGCAGCGCGGTAGGCGGCGGCCAATTCCGGGTCGGTGGCGAGGCGTTCGGTCATTTCCCGCATGACGCCCGCGGATTCCTGCCTGCTCGCCTCCGCGGTGAGGCGGGGATCGGTCAGGTAGTAGAGGGTCGGGAAGGGAGTGCCGTCGGGCAGCCGCGGCGCGGTCTTGACCACCGCGGGCAGCCCGTCCGGGGTGCGGTAGGCGACGGCGAGTACGCCGCGCGGTTCGCGTCCGAGCTGCTTGGCGATGATCTCGAGATCGCGGTCGTTCGGTGCGGTCACCTCGGTCCTTCCGGTGCTGGCTGCGGCGCAGGCGGCCCGGTTGGTGCGGCCACGGGCGCCGGGGCCTGCTGCGGTTGCGAAATACTGCGCCACAGGTCGGTGTACCAAGGCTCGGGCGCCTTCGACTGGGTCGGTGCGGCGGGCGGCGCGGGCGCTTCGATACCCGGCACCTGGACGATATAGGGCGTCTCCCCCGGCATGACCAGCCGCAACCGGTCTCTGGCCTCGGAACGCACGTAGGCCGGATCCTGTTGCTGCGCACGACGATCCCGCAACTTGGCGAGATCGGCCTCGAGTTCGATGCGCTCCTGCGCCAGGTGCGCTGCCTCGGCGCGCTGGGCGAAATAGGTGCGCAGCGGAACGGCCAAGGTCAGCGCGAGTGCGCACACGACGACGGCCAGGATGACCGCCTTACCGGTGGACAACCCGAGGATGGTGCGATCGTGCTTGTCCTCGTGCCCGCCGGAGCGCAGCCCTATCTTCTGCGGCTTGGCCTTGTCGGCGGATTCGGACCGCCTGCGGGTCGTCCGCTTCGGTGCGGCCGCCGGCGATTCGGCGGACGGGCGCGATCTGGCAGAGCGCGACGTGCGGCGGTTCCCGCGTCCAGCCGGACTGGATCCACGCGCACGTCGCTCTGTCATACCGCTCCCCTAGCTGACTAGCCTTCGAACGCGAACCGCGGGAACGCGACGTCACCCGCGTACCGTGCGGAATCGCCGAGCGCATCCTCGATGCGCAGCAGCTGGTTGTACTTGGCGACACGCTCGCTGCGCGCCGGAGCGCCGGTCTTGATCTGACCGCTGCCGACCGCGACGGCCAGGTCGGCGATCGTGGTGTCCTCGGTCTCGCCGGAGCGGTGGCTCATCATCGTCTTGTAGCCGTTGCGGTGCGCGAGCTCGACGGCATCCAAAGTCTCGGTGAGCGTGCCGATCTGGTTGACCTTCACCAACAGCGCATTGGCCGCGCCCTTGGTGATGCCCTCCTCCAGGCGCTCCGGGTTGGTGACGAACAGGTCGTCGCCGACCAGCTGCACCTTGTCACCGATCTGGTCGGTCAGCGCGACCCAGCCGTCCCAGTCGTCCTCCGACAGCGGGTCCTCGATGGAGACCAGCGGGTAGGCGGCAAGCAGGTCGGCGTAGAACTGCGCCATGTCAGCCGCCGAGCGGACACTGCCTTCGAACTTGTAACCGCTGCCCGCGGTGTAGAACTCGGTGGCGGCGACATCGAGCGCGAGCGCGACATCGGTGCCAAGCTTCAGGCCGGTCTTCGCGATCGCGACACCGATCAGGTCGAGCGCTTCCTTGGTGCCCGCGACGGACGGCGCGAAACCACCCTCGTCACCGAGACCGGTGGACAGGCCCTTGGACTTCAGCACCGCCTTCAGCGCGTGGTACACCTCGGCACCCCAGCGCAGCGACTCCTTGAAGGTGGTCGCGCCGATCGGGGCGACCATGAATTCCTGGACGTCGACGCCGCTGTCCGCGTGTGCGCCGCCGTTGAGGATGTTCATCATCGGCACCGGGAGGACGTGCGCGTTCGGGCCGCCCAGGTAGCGGAACAGCTCGAGGCCCGAGGATTCGGCGGCGGCGCGGGCCACCGCGAGCGAAACGCCGAGCAGGGCGTTCGCACCGAGGCGGGACTTGTCCGGGGTACCGTCCAGATCCAGCAGGACCTGGTCGACGGTGCGCTGCTCGACCGCGTCCAGGCCGATGACGGCGGGCGCGATCTCGTCGAGCACACCCTCGACGGCCTTCTGTACACCCTTGCCGCCGTAGCGCTCGCCGCCGTCGCGCAGTTCGACGGCCTCGTGCTCACCGGTGGAGGCACCGGAGGGCACGGCAGCCCGGGTCAGGGTGCCGTCGTCGAGGGCGATCTCGACCTCGACAGTGGGGTTTCCGCGGGAATCCAGGATCTCGCGAGCTCCGACCTGTTCGATGATGGCCACGAAAACGACACTCCTTCGGCTGTTGGCACGGTAGGTCTGACGGGAAGGGCCGTGCGCTTGCGAGCCTAGCGTCCTCGGGCATTGCGCAGTAACCGGCACTCCGACGAATCGCTTCGCGCTGTCGCGATAACCCGCCCGTCGTTTCCTCCAGGGGTGCTCATGCCCGGCGCCCGACGCTGTACGCGGCGGCGCGATCGCGGACGGTCAATAGATAGGTCTTCGACTGGTTGTAGGTCAGCAGAGCCTGCTGCCAGCCGCGCTCGGAGGTCAGATCGCCACCGCTCGCGCAGAGGTAGCGGGCCGCGGTGAGAGCGGCGTCATCGATATTCTGCGGATCGGCGACACCGTCGCCATTGGCGTCGACACCCCAGCGCTTCCAGGTCTCCGGGATGAATTGCAGTGGGCCCAGCGCCCTGTCGAACTCCGGGTCGCCGTCGAGCTTGCCGCCGTCGGTGTCCTTGACCAGTGCCACACCCGGCGCACCGTCCAGCGGTATGCCGATGATCGGCGGGCGCACCGTGCCATCCGCATCGACCTCCGAACCGCGATGGGTGCCGTGCTTACTCTCCACACTGGCGATCCCCGCGATGGTGGTCCAGGCGATCCCGCAGTCCGGCCGGGACCGGCCCATGATCGCCGCGGCATAGCCGTACGCCTCCAGCGAGACGCTCGGAATGCCGAGTTTGTCGGATTGCTCATCGGCCCAGTCGCGCAACTGCACGGCGGTGCGGCCGGGCGCATCCAGATCGATCAGCGGCAGCGGCGTACCGGGACCGGGCGGGATGCCCTCGGGAATGGGCGGAAGATTGCGTTCGGCACCGCAACCGGCGAGTACAAGGATCACCATTGCGGCGACCAACACGCCGATCAGCTTCGCGAGCATTCCTCCATCATCCGGATCCGAACGACCACCCCCGCGATGCACGCGTCGCGGCAAGCCAAGTGCCATGTAGCCCTCCCCTGCAGACCCCGCATGCCCGGTGGTCACGCGCTCCGTGATCCGAGATTACCGAGCAGATCGCCGATAACGCAGCCGCCGATCCGTCGTCGCAGAACTACCGCGCGTCACGCACAAGTTGTGTGCGGGAAACGCCTGGTGCTGCGGCAGTTTTCGGCAACCGAACGCTGGTGACTGTTGTCGAGGCCGGTCCGGCCGCGCCGCGGGTAGGGCGTTGTGGTCGGTGGCTGGTGGGATGCTGCGGCGGTGGCACGGCATACATCATTCCGGTTCTGCATGGACCCCACGGTCGAGCAGCGAGCGGTGCCGTCACGCCATGCGGGTGCGGCGCGGTTTGTGTTCGATCAATGTCTTCATGCGGTGAAGTCGGCATCGACTGCTCGCCGATCCGATGCGGCGGTGCCGTGGTCGGGATTCGATCTGATCGACTATTTCAACCGGTGGAAGAAATCCGAGCAGGCCGGGCGGGTATTCGTGGTCGACACCACCGCCGACGCGACCCTGGCTATCACCGGATCGGAGTGGCGTGACCAGGTGTGCCAGTAGGTATTCGAAGAGGCTGCCGTGGATTGTGGTCGCGCGTTGGCGGCGTGAGTCGAGGACGTCCGAGGAGGACGATGTTCACCAGCCCTCAACCGGGCTGGGAGACACGCTGTAGCCGAGGAGTTCGCGGGTCGCGGTCTGCGCCGGGCTGGTGAGAACCGTTGTCGCCGCCCCGGATTCGACAATGCGGCCGTGGTCGAGGACGACGAGGTGGGAGCAGTGGCCGGCGACCAGGGTCATGTCGTGGGTGATGATGAGTAGACCGGTGCCGGATTCGGCGCGGATGCGGTCCAGCAAGAGCATGATCGAGACAGTGGTGTTGTGGTCCAGGGCCGAGGTGACCTCGTCACAGATCAGGACGGCGGGTTCGGCCGCGAGCGCTCGGGCGAGTGCCACCCGCTGGCGTTGGCCGCCGGAGAGTTCGTGCGGGTAGCGGATGGCGAGCTCCGGTGCGAGTTCGACCGAGTCGAGTAAGTCGGTTATGCGCTGCGCCAGTGCTCGCTTCGATACCCCGCCGATTCGGCGCAGCGGACGGCCGAGCGTCTGGGCGACGGTACGACGGGGATTGAGCGCGGACCGCGGGTTCTGCGTGACCAGCTGAATACCGTTGCGGCCGTTGCGAGCTCGTCGACGGAGTCCGATCGGGATCGACGCACTTCGAAGTTCGAGCGATCCGGTCGCTTCCCGGTGCAGACCGGCGACAACCCGCGCGAGAGTGGTCTTTCCAGCTCCTGACGCCCCGACGATGGCCAGTGCCGCGCCGCCCGGCAGCACGAAATCGATGCCCGCCAATATTTCGTGCCCGTCTATCGAGGCCCCGATGTCCTGACCGCGCAGGACGGGTTCCGCAACCAACTCGACTGTCCTGGAGCGCACAGCTACCGCACCCTGTCCCTCGCTGGGCCGCGGAGCCGAGTCCCCGGTGTCGGCCCTTCGACCGAGTCACGGCTCCGGAACCACCGCCACGCGCACGACCGATGCGGCACCCCCGTTCGATTGCGGTGAATTCGACATACCCGAACGAGTCGGCACGGGTGTGCGGCCGATTACATCGATAGGCACCGCACCCAACTCGACCACGTCATCCGCGATCGTATGAATGGTCGCGGTGTCGTGCCCGGACAGCAAGATCGCGACAGAGCGCTGAGCGGCGATATCGGCCAGCAGACGGGCGATTTCGGTGCGCAGGGAACCGTGCAGGCCGGCGAGGGGCTCGTCGAGAACCAGAATTCCGGTGTGGCGCACCAGCGCACGCGCAAGGGCCACTCTGCGCTGCTGACCGCCGGAAAGTTCGCCGGGCCTGCGGCGCAGGTGTTCGTCGGACAGACCGACCAACTCCAGCGTTTCGGCCACCGCGGCAGCGGGGTGGCGAACCTCGTCGAGCAGGGAACGCACACGCATCAACGGATTGAGGGCGGAACCGGGATCCTGCCCGACATAGGCGATGCGGTCACGCCGGAACCTTCGCAGTGCAGCAGGATTCAATGCGAATACGTCCTGCCCCGCGACCACGACCGATCCCGCGGATCGTCGGGCTCCCGTTGGCAGATGCCCGAGCAGTGCCCGCATCAACGTGGTCTTGCCCGATCCCGACGGACCGGTCAGGGCGGTGACCTTACCCGCGGCGACGCTGAAGCTAATGGGCTCGAACAACTCCTGACCATTCGATCCGCATACGGTCAGCGCATCGACGACGACAGACGCATTCATCCCCGCTCCTCCAACGCATTGCCTGCGACCGGTGACTCCGCCCCGGTCGGCCCCAGCGACTCGGAACCGCGTGCCCATCGCCGCGGCCGGTGCTGATCGAACGAGGTCACCGCGAGATTCACACTGACCGCGACCACCGCGATCGCCAGGCTCGGCGCCAGCACGGACCAGGGGTTCAGGAGCAGGCCCGAGGAGTTCTCGCGCACCATGACCGCCCAGTTGCTCGCGCCGAGCGTGGTCGGCAGTTGGAGGAACGATGCGGTGCTCACCACATATACGCCCTCTACGAAGCGAAGACCGAGTTGGGCGGCCAAGACCTCGCGCAGATTCGGAATCACCTCACGAAATACCAAGTGCGGCAGAGTTTCACCGCTCGCTTGGGCGGCCTCGACATAGCCGCTGGCAGCGACTCCCGCCGCAGCGGCCGCGAAAACTCTTGCACAGTACGGAGTGCCGAAGAGCAGAGCCACCACGACCAATCCGTAGACGCCCGCATCCGGCCAGGCCGTCAGCACCAGCAAGATTCCGAGAACCGCGGGAAGCAGAATCGCGAAATCGGCAACGCCCTCGATCAACGCACCGACCCGAGGACGCAGTGCCGCGACCGCGCCGAGCAGGCACGACAACCCGGTCACCGCGACCGCGATCACACCCGCCAGCAACAGCAGGCCCCAACCACCGTAGAGCAACTGCGCCAGCACATCCCGCCCGAGTCGGTCCGTGCCCAATAAGGTGTCCGCACCCGGCCGCCCGAACGGTATCCCGACAGCCTCCTCGGCGGGCCGAGTCGCCAGGCTCGGCCCGAGCGCAGCAGTGATAACCACCAGCAGTGCGGGCAATGCGGTGAGGAATCTCCGCACCCGCGACCTCCCGATCCGAGCCACCGGAATCCGCTGCGCGCCGGTCATATCCGCCCTCGCAATGCCCAGGCCCGAATCCCGTCTGCCATGGCCAGCATCGCCATGATGACGATCCCGGTCAGCGCGACCACCGCGGCGATCAGCGAGGTGTCGCGATCGGCGACCGACCCAGCGAGCACCGCACCGAGTCCTGGGTAGTTGAAGATGGTCTCCACCACCAGCGCACCACCGAGCAGCATGCCGACCGTGGTCGCGAAACTCGCCACAATCGTCGGCAGTGCGAAAGGCAGCACATGCCTGGTCAGCACGGTGGCGGTCGAAAGCCCGTCCAGCACCGCGGTTTCCACATGCGGCGAGCACGCGGAGTCGAGCAGGGCCGCGCGCACCACCCGGGTGTTCCAGCCGGTCTGCGGTATCGCCAGTGCGAGCACCGGCAGCACAAGCATGTCCGGACTGGCCGGAAATCCGGAACGCCCAGTGATCGTGACGGCAGGCAACCAACCGGCGCCCAAGGAGAACACCAGGATCAACACGGTCGCGATGACGAACTCCGGAATCGCGGCCGCCGCTGTGGTAGTCGGCTGCAGGAACCGGGTGGCCGCGCCCCGCCGCGTCGCCCACCAGCCGCCGAGCAGCAGCGACGCGACCACGGTCACCAGGAAGGCGAGTCCGCCGAGCAGCAGTGTCGGCGGGAACTTGTCGGCCAGCAGCTCATTGATCGATCGCCCGCGCGCGGTGCGACCGAAATCACCGGTCGCCACACCGGATATCCACTCGACGAACCGCACCGGCAGCGGCCGGTCCAGGCCGAGTTCGTGTTCCTTCGCCGCGATCTGCTCTGCGGTGGCGTCGCGGCCGAGCACCGCGCGGGCGGAATTGCCCGGCAGCAGATCGACGGCCGCGAACACCGTCGCCAGCAGCGCGACCAGCAGCAGGACACGCCGGATGAGGAGTCGGGCGAAGGACATCACTCCGCGAGCCAGGCCCGCTCCAACTGCACCCTGGCGAAGCCGCCCAGGGTCGGCACATCGCGCACCCGGGAAGTCGCGATATCGATGCCGTCGGCGATGCCCCACACCAGATAACCGCCGCGGGCGTATTGGATCCGCTGCACGTCACGGCAGGCGGCCGAGTATTCCGAGTCATTGGGCGCGGCAGATGCTTTCGCGGTTGCCGCATCGAATTCGACATCCTTGAAGGCGGTTTCGTTGCGATTGGATGTCGAGGACATCAGCTTGGTCGCGAAGAACAGTGTGGAGTCATTGGTGCCCCAGGAGACCGTGTAAAACGGCGCCTTCAACCAGGTCTGGTCGTAGAAAGTGTTCGACTCCTGCATCACGACATCGAGGCGCAGCCCGATATCGGCCAGCTGGGTGGCGATCACCTTCGCCGATTCGACCTCGCCAGGGGCTTCGGCCTTGGTGTGGAACTGGTAGTTGCGCCCGGTATCGAATCCGGCATCGCGCAGCAGCGTCTTGGCCCGGTCCACATCGCGGCTGCGCTGCGCAATGGTGTTGTCGTACAACGGATCACCGGTACCGAGGATGTCATTCGCGACGGTGCCGTACCCCGAATGCACCTGATTCACCAGCGCCTTGCGATCTACGCCCAACCGGATCGCCTCGCGCACCCGAGCATCGGCGAAGGGGCCGTCGGAGGTCCGCATCGCGACCCCGACCATGGTGTCGTTCGACCGCCGCACCACTCGCAGATCACCACGGCCCTCGGCGGTGCGTCCCGCGATCGCACCGACATTCGAGGCCAGATCGATCTGCCCGCCGAGCACCGCATTGCCCAGTGCCGTCACGCTGTCGAACATGGTGACCTCGATGGCATCCAGCAGTGGCGCCGGGCCGTACCACCGGTCGTTGCGCACCAGCCGGGCATTGCCACCCTGATAGGACTCCAACCGGAACGGCCCGGTGCCGATGGCCTTGGTGAAATCGGTGGTGTCCTTCTTGACGGTGAAGGTCATCAACCGAACCAGTAGCGGCAGTTGCGAATTCGGTTCGGGCAGCGCGATGACCACCCGGTTCGGACCGTCCGCGGTGATGTCCTCGACAGCGGCAGGCATTTTCGACGCGCCGCCGACTGTTCGCAGTCGACGCAGCGACCACACCACATCATCGGAGGTGACCGGGGTTCCGTCGTGGAAGGTCGCGCCGTCGGCGATGGTGAAACTCCAGCGGCGCCGCAACGGGTCCGCTTCCCACCGACTGGAAAGGCGCGCAGCGACATTCGGGTTCGCACCCGGCACCGTGAGCGCGTCGTACACCAGCGAGGTGACGAGGAAGTCGCTGTCATTGCTGAGATTCGCATGCGGATCGCGTTCGATTCGCGCCGCGCTGCCGAGCGCACCGACTCGCAGGGTGCCACCGCGCCGCGCGGGGCCGTCCGAATTGCCGCCGTCCGAACATGCGGCGACCAACAGCACCGCGCCGACGCCGAGTCCCGATCGCAGGAGTTGTCGTCGATTCCATTCCATGGTGCTGCCTCCTCGAACCTCAACGAGTTACCCGCGCGCGACCCGCAAACCCTGGCGAATCCAGCTAGGACAGGCTAGCCTAATAGAGTTCCGGCCGTTGAGTTTTGCCGCCCCACAGCTACCAGTCACCACCCCGAAGACAATGCCGCAAATTTGCTACATCTAGCTGCGGCAGGCTTCGACCTCAGACATACGCGTTCGCCATTTTACGACTCGCTTAGGTAAGGCTTGCTTAACGCGGTCGGAGCCACTAGCTTCGCAGATCGAATCGTCATACCCCCGCTTTTCGACCCGATGCGAAGAAGGGATCACTGGTGAAAGGCGTTCTCTCCGAACGTAAGACGCTTCACCCGCTAGATATCGAACGGCGCGAGCTGCCGACCAGCGCCGGACATGCGGTGCGCACTCTCGCTCGCGAGATATGCACAACAGTCGACTCCTGGCCCGATAGCACCGCCGACCTCGCGCGCACGCTGACCGATCCGGCATTGCTCGAGCAAATCGATGCGCGTGTCGGCGAGTTGCCCGATGCGGTACGTGTCGCCGTGCGACCGCCCGCCACCGCGGCCGGTGCCACCATCGTCGGCAAACTGCCGTTGAGCGATGCCGAATGCGGCCCGACCCCGCCGAGCTGGGTCGAAGCGGCCCGCTGGAGTGGCGAAACAGACTGCCGCGCAATCTCATTCGAACTCGATATCGCAATGCTGCTGCTCGCCCGCAGCGCGGGTGAACCGTTCGGCTGGCAGGGCCAGCAGGGCGGGCGGCTGGTCAACAACATCGTGCCCTCGCCCGGTCACGAACACGAACAGTCGGGCGCGAGTAGCAGAACCCTGCTCAGCCCGCACACCGAGGACGCCTTCCACCCGGACCGGGCAAACCTGTTGATGCTGGCGTGTCTGCGCAATCCGGACGGCGTCGGCACCACCGTCTCCTCGGTGCGCCGGACCGAGCTGTCCGATGACGAGCGCCGACTACTCGGCACGCCGACCCTGCCGATCCTGCCCGACGTCTCCTACGGCACCGGTCACGAGCGCTACTCAGCACTCCCGTTGCCGACACTGTGGAGCGCCGAATCAGTCGACGACACAGCGAATTCGACGCTTCGCTACGATCCGGCATATACCCCGCTCGATGATGCCGATACCGAATTCCGGCTGGCCTACGCGCGCCTCACCGCGGAGCTCGAACGCGTCTGCATCACCACCGCGCTGACCCCCGGCGAGCTATTGCTGGTGGACAATGACGTGGCCGTGCACGGCCGAGTACCGTTCAGCGCGCGCTACGACGGCACCGACCGCTGGCTCAAGCGCGTCAATGTCCGCCTGCCCGAACGCCGACGGCGGGCCGCCGAGGCCGACGAAAATGGTTATGGGCAACGGATCGTCGCCCCGTTCCGAGCGGCGGGCAACCCGCTCGCGATCGACGGTGTACCGGCCCGGATTACCACCCGGACCGCAGTAAGGCTGGATACGACACAACATGATCGAGGAACCGTTGAGCACTCGTGACCGGAGCACACCACTGCGTGTGCTGAGCCGCAGCGATCTCGCCGATGTGCCCATCACGCCCGCCGATGTGGTGCGCGCCGTCGAGGAAGCGTATCTCGCCTTCGCCGCGGGTGATTCGGATAATCCGCGCAAACTCAGCGTCGCGAATCCGGACGGCTGGTCGGTGGCCTACGCCATGCTCGGGCGCGACGGCCGGCGCCGGGTGGTCGCGATGAAGACCTCCTACAAATTCGATCCCGGCCACGACCGCAGCACCAAGCGCTACTACACGACCATCACGCTCTACGACGACAGCACCGGTGCGCCGATCGCCATGATGGACTGCGCCAGGGTCGGCGCACTGCGCACCCCGGCGGTGTCCGCCCTGCTGGTGCGCGAGACCGCACGCCGCGGCGCGGAGAGCGTGCTGCTGATCGGCACCGGCACCCAGGGACGAAATGCCCTGCCGCACTTGCTCGCCGCCAATCCGCAGCTGCGCAAGCTGATGCTCTACGGCACCCATCCGGAGGGTCTGGCGGCGGTGCGCGATTACCTCGCCGAATACAACCCGCACGCGTTGCTGGAGACCGTCGAGGATCCCCGCGCGGCCGCCGGTACCGCCGATGTGGTGCTGGCGACGGCCGGACCCGGCACCGAGGTCGGGATCGAATCCGAGGATCTCGCACCGGGATCCACCGTGGTTCTCGTCGGCTACGGTTTGGCGCCGTCCACGCTGGTCGACGCCGATCGCGTAATCGCCACCAGCGCCGAGCAAATGGCGCTGACCGGCACCGATATGGCCGGTCCCGACGGCAGGTTGCGCACCGTCGACGCCGAACTGCCACAGATCCTGAGCCGTCGCGCGATCGCCCGGCGCTCGGACGACGAGCGGATCTTCGTCTACAACAGCGGGTTGGTGCTGACCGATATCGCCGTCGCCCACGCACTCGCCGAACGAGCCATTGCCGAGGGCCGCGGCATGGAGGTGCCCCTGTGGGACTAGACATCGGCGCCGTCGAGTTCGACAAGAAAGTGCGCACCCCCGGCACCGCCGAACCCGACAGCACGCTGCTGTTCGGCGACGGCTCGACCCGCGACAAGGTCGAACTCGGCGATGATCGGTCGGGTACCGAGACTGCCCCCGATCCCGCCGTACTGGCGGCAGTGCGGGGCCTGCTGAGCATTTGCGCACCCGCCCTGCCCGCACACACCGACGACTGGGAGCGCAGGCTGCTCGCCGATCCGAACCTGCTCGGCGATATCGCCTTTGCGATCGGTGGGCCTTTCCATGTGATGTATCCGTCACGAGTCGCGCTGAATATCAACGGATTTCAGCAGGTATTCGAGCAAGCCGGTGTGGACGGGGTCGTCTACTTCGGCAAAAAGGCCAACAAGGCGGCCTGTGTTGCTCGTGCTTGCGCCGAATATGGCGCGGGCATTGATGTTTCCAGTGTGGGTGAGCTGAATGCCGCGCTGTCACAGGGTGTTCGCGGTGACGAGCTGATGGTCACCGGCCCCGCCAAATCCGACGATCTGCTGTGGCTTGCCGTGCGGCACCGCGCATTGATCGCCGTGGACAGTCTCGACGAGCTCGACAGGTTGGCCGCATTCACTATCCCCACCACCGCGGCCCGCGTACTACTTCGCGTGCTGCCCAATGGATCCGCGAGCCGATTCGGCATGACCGCAGCGGAATTGGACCGCGCGATTTCGGTGATCGGCGCGTCCGGCACCGTCGGCGACGAATCGATTCGCCTGCGGGGCTTCAGCTTCCACCTGTCCGGCTACGATGCCGTCGCACGCGCCGAACAGGCCGGCGAATTGATCACCCGCTGCCTTGATGCGCGCACACTGGGCCACCCGGCCTGCACCATCTCCATCGGCGGTGGATTCGGTGTCGATTATGTGCCCGCGAGCGCCTGGTCGGAGTTTACCGATCACGCGAACGGTCTGTGGTTCCACGCGGCGAAGTCGTTCGATTCGTACTATCCGTACCACTTCCCGGCGCCCGGCCCGGCCATGCTCACCGCCGTCCTCGAGCACAACGCACTCGCGCAACGGTTGCGCGACAACGATATCCGGCTCGCCGTCGAACCCGGCCGGGCACTGCTCGACCGCGCCGGATCCAGCGTCTTCCGGGTGCAGGGCAGCAAGACCCGCCACGTCGAAGGTCACCCCTACCAACTGCTCACCGTGGACGGCACCAGCCTGAGCCTGTCCGAGCAGTGGTTCGACAGTGAATACCTTCCCGATCCGATACTGTGGCCGCCGCGCCCCGGCGAGCTCACCCCGACCTGCGTCGGCGCGGCCAGCTGTCTGGAGTCCGACATGCTCAGCTGGCGGCGCGTCCCGTTACCGAGACGAGCCGAGGTCGGCGATCTGCTGATCTATCCGAATACCGCTGGTTACCAAATGGATTCGAATGAATCGGCCTTTCACGAACTGCCGATTCCGCCGAAGGTGGTGCTGCACGACACCGGCGATCGACTCCGCTGGACGCTCGATGCCGGATGACCCGGCACCCCCATTCGACCAATACCCTTACGGCCCCGAACGAGGAGACCTCCATGCCGCTCGTCACGCGCGTGACGGATCTGATCGGTCGCACCCCGCTATTCGAACTGGCGACCACCACGACCGGCACCCGGGTGCTGCTCAAACTCGAGCAGTTCAATCCGACGGGTGCGGCCAAGATCAGGATGGCGCGCGCGATGATCGACGATGCCGAGCGTCGAGGTTTGCTGGGCGGTGGCGGGCATATTATCGAGTCGACATCCGGGAATACCGGGCTCGGCCTCGCGGTAGTAGCCGCCGAACGTGGGTATCGCTTCACCGCAGTGGTCGATCACCACGCATGTAAGGACAAGCTGCGCGCGATGCGAGCAATGGGCGCGGAATTGGTGTTCGTCGCCGATGACGGTGACGACAACCTGGCCACCTCGGCGCGGGAAGACCTGGCCGAGGCGATGGCGGCCGGACAGTCCGACGCATACTTCACCGAACAGCACAACAACGACGCGAACGCGGTCGGCTACTACGCCGTGGCCGAAGAATTGCTGGAAGACGTGGAGCGCGTCGATATCCTGCTCTCCGCGGTGGGCACCGGCGGTTCGCTGTTCGGCACCGCGACCCGACTGCGCCAACTCGGCTGCACACCACGGGTGATCGGCGTGGAGCCGGTCGGATCCATCGCCTTCGGCGGACCGGGCGGGCCGTACTGGCAGTCCGGTACCGGCACCCCTCCCGGCGCCACCATCGGCACCGCCGTGGACTATTCGCTGCTCGACGAGGGCATCAAGGTTTCCGATGTCGCGGCCTTCGCCACCGCTCGCGCGGTCGCGGCCAAGCTGGGCCTGATGATCGGCGGCTCTGCGGGCGGCTCGGTACACGCCGCGCTCACCCGTCTCGAGGAGTTCCCGCCCGGCTCGACCGTGGTCACCATCGTCTGCGACGGCGGCGAGAAGTATCTCGACACGGTCTTCGACGACGAGTGGATGCGCGAACGCGACCTTCTCGACGCCGCCACCGAACGCGATGTGCACGCCATGCTCGACCGCTACACTCCCGCCCGCCACGCCCAACTTGTCGAGGCGCGATGAAGCACACGCGCGCTTTCGATCACCGTTGCGCGACACCCACCACGTCTGAAATGATCACTTTGTTAGGGTTACCTAACCAAAATGAGGCTCAGCGGAGAGTTGGGACGAGGCGCATGGCGATCGATTTCGGGATTCCACCGGTGGAGGTGCGATGCTGAATCTGTCCACCTTCCGTGCCGATGGACGACAGCTCACCGCGCTGGCGGCACCGATCGCACTCACTCAACTCGCACAGATCGCGGTATCGACTACCAATATCGCACTGATGGGCACGCTCGGTGTGCGCGAGGTCGCCGCAGGCGGGCTGGCGATGGTGCTGTTCAACCAGATTCGCACGATGTGCGTCGGTCTGATCACCGGGACGGGGAATCAGATCGCGTCCTCGACGAGTGCGGCGGATAAGCGTGGTGAATCCGCGGACGAGGAGGTCCGCGATATCGTCCGCTCGAGTTTCCTGATCGCCACCTTCGCCGGAATCCTCGGCGGCGCCGTGCTGATCGGACTCGGCTGGGCGCTGCAATGGCTCGGCCAGGACGCGGGCGTACTCGCCGACGCGCGACCGCTCATGCTCGCACTCGCGCCAGGACTGCTGCCCTGCCTGTGGTTCCAAGTACTGCGGCAGTACACCGTCGGTATGCAGCGTCCGCAGGCCCTGCTGCTGGTCACCCTCGGCTCGGTGGCGCTGAACCTGGTACTGGCCCTTACCTTTATGCACGGCTGGGTCGGACTGCCCGCACTGGGATTGACCGGCATCGGCGTCGCGACCTCTCTGGTCTTCCTGATCACCTTCGGCGTCTTCTTCGCGATGGTGCGCGCCGATGCGACACTCGGCGCCACCCTGCCGCTGCGTCCGTGGCCGGTGCACCTGCCGACAATCTGGGCCGAGATCGAACTCGGCACGCCGATCGCGCTCACCTACGGTTCGGAAGCGGGCATGTTCTCCGTGCTCGCCCTGGTGATGGGCAGTATCGGACCGGCCGCGCTGGCCGCGCACAATGTGGTCTACCAGATCATCTACATCGTCTTCCAGGTCGCGATCGGCCTGTCGCACGGCGCGTCCATCTTGGTCAGCCATGCCGTCGCGCGTGACGAATACAGCCATGCCCGTGCGCTGGCCTGGTTGGCGCTACAGCATGCGGGCATCGTCGCCGCGGTGACCGGCGTGGTCTATATCGCCGCGCCGAAACTCGTGCTGAGCCCCTTCCTCGAACCCGGCGACACCGCGACGATCGAACTGGCCCGCTCACTGCTGCTCATCGGCATCGTCCTCCAATTCTTCGATGCCGCACAGAACATCGGCACCGGCCTGCTGCGCGGTCTGCAGGAAACCAAGGCGGGCTTCCGTCTGTCCCTGGTCGGCTACTGGCTCGTCGGTCTGCCAACGGCCCTGCTGCTGGCCTTCCCGGTCGGCCTCGGCGCCGCGGGCGTCTGGTGGGGTCTGACCGCTGGTCTGGCCGGCACGGCCGCCCTCATGCTGCGCCGCTACTTCGCTCTGCTCGACACCGCCGCTTCCACCCACCCACACCCTCTCCCGCAATCCCCGCCCATCCCTTCCCGACCTCGTGAAATCCGGACCTAACGGGCGGCGGAAAATGTTGTGCAGCAACCTGATAGCGTGCGGGGAATGCGGCAGAGCCTGGCATTGAGTTGTGAGCGGATCTCCGCTGAACTGCTCGACCACTTCGACGGGGTCGGGATGGTGCGCGGCGAGTACGTGTTCCGCGCGGCCGGGAAATATCCGACACCCGAATCGGTTTCGAGCTATCTCGTGCCGTATCTGCGACATATTGCGAAGCGGGCGAGCGGAACGACGATCTGGTATCGCACCATGGAAGCCGATACCGCCGAATGCAATATCCTCGACGGCGTCGAAGAGATCATCGACGAGCCGCATAAACTGCTCGGCCTGCGCGGTATTCGCCGAGCGCGTCGTTTTCCCGACGCATTCGTCGCCGAACTCGAGGGCATTGCACAGGTGCGCGACGAGGGCGCGGACATCGGCGTGCTTTTCCCCTTCGTCACCTATGTCGACGAATTGCAGTGGGCCATCGAGCAAGCCAGGGCCGTGATCGGCGACTGCCCGGTCGCCACCATGATCGAGATCCCGTCGCTGCTGCTCGAGGTCGACCGGGTCGTGACCACCGGGGTGTCCCGGGTGGTGATCGGCTGCAACGATCTGTCCTCGCTGCTGCTCGGCCAGGCGCGCGCCAGCCTACGCCCCGTTCGCCCGGTTCCGCCGCTGCTGCGCGCGATCGAGCGCGTCACCATGGTGGCCGCCGCCGCGGGCGTGCGGACCGCGGTCGCGGGTTATCTGCATCCGGACCTGCTCGCGGCCTGCGCGAACCTCGGCGTCGACGAATGCGTGCTGCACTACTCCGATCTGCCCGACGTGCTGGGTGAGCAGTTCGCCGACCTGCCGGATCTCGATGTGCTGCAAGCGATCAAGCGCAAGACGCGTGCCGCGATCGCGGTATACGAGGCGGAGCGGGCGGCCGGGTCCGATCCCGACCACCCGCACGCCCATCAGACGTTGACGCCGTAATCGCGGGCGATACCCGCGAGCCCGGAGGCATAGCCCTGACCGATGGCACGGAACTTCCATTCGTTGCCGTACCGGTACAACTCCCCGAACACCATGGCGGTTTCGGTGGACGCATCCTCGGTGAGGTCATACCGGGCCAACTCGGCGCCGGTGTTCGCGTCGACCACGCGGATGTAGGCGTTGCGGATCTGGCCGAACGACTGTCCGCGCGCATCGGCATCGTGAATGGAGACCGGGAAGAAGATATTGGTGATCGTCGGCGGCGTCGCCGCCAGATCGACATTGATCACCTCGTCATCGCCTTCGCCCTCACCGGTGAGATTGTCACCGGTATGTTCGATCGTGCCCTCGGGCGAGCGCAGATTGTTGTAGAACACGAAGTGCTGATCGGACAGCACGCGCTGATTCGGCCCGGTGGCGAGCGCACTCGCATCGAGGTCGTAATCGGCCCCGGTGGTCGTTCGCACATCCCAACCGAGCCCCACCGCAACCTTGGTGAGGTTGGCGGCCTGCTTCGACAGCGAGACATTTCCGCCTTTGGCCAATGTGACGCTCATGATCCCCTTCCGTTCGACGCGTTCGCGCCGTCTTTCATCACGATTATTACTCTGTACCGGACGCCTTGTGCCGGTTCAGTTCTCGATGCCGATCATTTCGAGCGACCCGCAACCAGTCGCTAGCGGCTCCATGCGCGCAGTGTCTGCACGCGCCCTTCGAGCGCATGCAATTCGCTCGCGTCCAGGACGGTGCGCTCGATTCCGTGCGCCACCGCGAAGGCCGACTGCCGGTGGTCATCGATGACTTCGACATCGATCTGGACCGCGACATAGTCTGTCGCACCGGGCATTTCCTCGGCGATAACCCGCGCCTGCCCGCGCGCGCACAGCGCGACATTGCCACCGCCGAGAATCAACAGTGCGACATCGGGCCGTTCGCGCAAGCGCGCCAGCGAACCGCGATCGAATTTCAGGCTGAGCAGAATCCGCCGATCATCCGCGCGCACCGGCCAGGACACCGGAATCGCATGCGGCGCCGGGTCGGTGGTGACCAGCACCGCGATCGTCTCCTCGGGCCATTCCGGGAGTACGTCCAGTTCGGGATGATCGGCCGTAGAGTGGTCTTGACGTTGCACGGGGCTCGCTCCGGCTGCCATGTTCGTCACCTCTTGATCGCTGCAACGCGGCGGGCTGTGCCACGTTGCCTGCAGTCTAAGGTGCTGTGGCCCTTATTCGCTGGCGCTGCGACCTTTGTCCGAAGTGCTCACAGGCACCTCTCAGGACACCGACACGACGTCGCCGGGTGATGGACAGCGCCCCGGCGCAGTGGCGGGCCATCTCCTCGCGCGGGATTATGCGGTAAGGCTACCCTAATTTCAATGAGACAACTAAGCCAGCCCTCTGTCCGGGACACCCCTCGGGCGTCTGGATTGACGGGTCGGCACAGTCGATGCATCATTGCTGACAGACCCTGTTCAGCAGGGCTTCTCCATTCGCCGGCCGATGTCTGTCCGGCCCGCGTGCTGCTCTCGGTATCGCTCGGCCGCCGCGCCCTGCCGCACCGACAGCACTACCCAAGAAGACGCACTGGCGTCCAGCCGTGAGTGAGGTGAGAACGACATGGTGTACCGATCGTCTGAGACCCGGCTGATCACTTCGTTCCTGCACTACGGCATCGTCCCGAATTTCTGAATTCGGCCGCGCCGGGCACGGCAACCGCAGGCGACGTCCATCGACGTCGTCCGCGGCGATGCCCGGGTTGTAGCGCGGCACCACGGGACATTTCGGCACACATACGGACGTGGGAAGCAGGCACATGGTTGATATGGGGGCAAGGAATTCCGGCGCGGTCGATATGGTGGCGTGGCCGACGGCGGGCAATCTCGTCGTCTCGCCCGCGATGCTGGACGACCTGGGCTATCTGCGCGGCGAGTTGGCCGCCGCGGAGGTGCCGTTCCTGCTGATTCGTGATGGCGGACATCGGCTGGCACTGGCCGCGGATGCCGCGCACCGGACGATGGTGGGTCGGGTGACGGCCACCGCGATCGCCGCGGGATTCGCGTGTGCCGAGGTGCAGCACAATGTCTTCCGGCTCGGTCGCGATGCCGATCCGGCGCATTACGTGGATCTGGAGCTGTGGGAGTACCACTGCGACACCGTCGCATGCCCGCGGCCGAATGTGTTCACCCGCAATGTCTTCGACCTCGCCGATGTCGAGCACACGGAAGTTCGCCTGTTCGATCGCAATTGGCCGACATTGACGGATATGTTCGCGCCACAGCCGACCGATGTCGGCTTCGATATCGATCTGGTGTTCTCCTGGGTCGATGGCACTGATCCCGAATTCCGTGCCCGCCGTGCGGGAATGCTGGCCCAGGTCGTGGTCGGCGAGGGTGACGACGCGGATGCTCGGATCCGTCAGATCGACGAACTGAAGTACGCACTGCGCTCGGTGTACAAGAACGCGCCGTGGATTCGGCGGATCTTCGTCGCGACCGATTCCACGGTGCCGGAATGGCTCGACGAACATCCGCGGGTAACGGTGGTGCGCGCGGTCGACCACTTCAGCGATACCAGCGAACTGCCCACCTTCAATTCCCATGCGGTGGAATGCCAACTGCAGCATATCGACGGGCTCAGTGAGCATTTCCTGTACTCGAACGACGATATGTTCTTCGCCCGGCCGGTGCGTCCGTCGATGTTCTTCAGCCCGGCCGGGGTGAGCCGGTTCATCGAGGCAGGCACCCGGATCGGGCCGGGCCGAAACAACGAGCGGCGCAGTGGTTTCGAGAATGCGGCACGGAAAAACCGGGAATTGCTGGCCGGGCGGTTCGGACATGTCATCACCCGGCACCTGGAACACACCCCGGTTCCGTTGCGGCGCAGCGTATTACTCGAGATGGAGCGGGAGTTCGCGACCGACTTCGCGCGGACCAGGGCGAGCAGATTCCGTGCGGCCACCGATATTTCGGTGACGAATTCGCTGTACCACTACTACGCCATGCTCACCGGGCGCGCGGTGCCGCAGGAGATGGCGCGGACGCGCTACGTCGACACCACGAGTCGACGCGGGCTCGCACTGCTCGACGCACTGGCGGCAAACCGTGATGTCGACTTCTTCTGCCTCAACGACGGCAGTTTTCCGGAGGTCCCGGAGGCCGATCGGGTGCGGGCGGTGTCGGAATTCCTGTCCACCTATTTCCCAGCCCCCGCGCCGTGGGAGCGGGTCAGTGCACGGCCTCGTCGTCTTCCGGAGTCTGCGCCCGGCGCCGCATGACCCGCGGGATGCGCGCGGCGGGCGGGATCACGATGCCCTCCTCGGCCAGCTTGCGCGCCGCTTCTTCCGGAGTGGACGGGGAGCCGACGGTCGGGCCGCGATCGATCGGGACCACCGAGTGAACAATGGTGTCCGGGTAGATGTGCACGTAGTTGAAGGCCTGCGCGCCGTCGCGGCCGCGCAGGCCGCCCTCGGCGACGGCCAGATCCTGGCTGTAGCAGGTCGCCGAGGCGACCGAGACCGGGATGCCCGCGAAGGTGGCACTGGTCGAAAAGTGCAGGTGCCCAGCAAGAATCGCGCGCACGTCGGTGCCGTCGAGCACATCGGCCAGCCTGCGCTGATCACGCAGTTCGACAGTGACCGCCAAATCGAGCACGCACGGCACCGGCGGGTGGTGCATCGCCAGAATCGTCCCGAACGGTGCGGGTTCGGCGAGTACCGATCGCAGCCAGGCCAGCTGTTCGTCGCGGATTTCGCCGTAGTGGTGGCCGGGGACGCTGGTGTCCAGGGCGATGATGCGCAGGCCGTCGATCATGTGCACCCGATCCAGCGGCTTGGTCGACGGGCGCTCGCCGAGCAGGGTCCGGCGCAGCTCACCGCGATCGTCGTGATTGCCGGTGACCCACACGACCGGCGCGCGCAATCGGCGCGCGAACGGCTCCACGATGGCGCGGAGCTTCTCGTATGCATCCGGCTCGCCCCGATCGGTGAGGTCACCGGTGAAGACGATCGCCGTCGGGCGGATGCGGCTGGCCGCGGCCTGGTCGAGCAACTGTCGAAGACGCAGATCCGCGTCCACATCGCCGTACAAGTCGCCGTCGCCGGCGATCAAATGGGTATCGCTGAAATGGAACAGCACATGATTCGGTCGCGGGTGCTCCGCGACTCTGCTGGTGGGCACCGGACCGAACGTCCTCCCCGGCGGATTCGCCCGCCATTGGCTTCGGGTTCCATCGCCAGGATAGCGAAGACCTACTGACAGACTGCCTGCCCCACGGTGACGAACTGCTTGCGGGAAGGTGAGAGTTCGGTGTCATCGGGGGCCTGCCGCAAGCCGAGCCATCACGCGTAATTCATCGCCACCGCGTTGATCGCCCCGACGCCCGGCTACCGCGACCAGTACTTGCGCCAATCGGCGGCCGACAACGGGAAACGTTCGCCGCGGGCGTCCTCGGCGGCGTCCTCGGTGGCGCGGATTTCCGATGCGAAGGACAAGGTGGCCTTGCGTAGGCGTTCTTCGGCGCTGTCTTCACCGCCCAGGTGGACGGTGCGGAGATCGTCGGGGACCAGGTCTTCGGGCAGGCCTGCTTTGAGGCCGCGAAAGCGGATCTTCTCGGCCAAGGCCAAGGCGGGTTGGGCCATGGCTATGCCGTCGAGGCAGGAGCGGCGAGATTTTTCGGCGGACTTGCGTTCCTCCCAGGCTTTTTCCTGGGCGGCGATCTTTTCCGCGACGGTGGCCGACGGGTCGATCGGTTCGTCGACGAGGTGCGGGCTGCGGTTGACAAGTTTGGCGACCAGTGCGGCGGCGACATCGTCGACGGTGAATTCGCCTGCGGCCTGGGCGATTCGAGAGTGGAACAGGACCTGCAGCAGCAGGTCGCCGAGTTCTTCCTTGATGGTTTCGGCGTCGTTGTGCTGGATGGCGTCGAGTAGTTCGTAGGTTTCCTCGAGCAGGTAGGGGCGCAGCGAGTCGTGGGTTTGCGTCACCTCCCAGCCGCCGAAGTTCCACAGCCGGTCCATCACCTCGACGGCGTCGCCTAACCCCGCCGCCACCAGGGCGGCATCGGTTCGGCCGGATTCGGCCGCCGCCCGCTCGGGATCATCGGCGATCGCTTCCGGCACTGCGTGCTCATGGGCACCATTGGCCCGTCCCGCCTCCGCCGCCGCATGCCGGGCGGCCCGCAGAACGGCTTCATCGCGGTCCGAACTCATCGAGCCGCCGTGGCTTCGGTGGCGACCCGCAGCTCTACGAAGCCCTTCGGCTTGCCATCCAACTGCAGCAACAGGTCGGCGACGAATTGCAACAGGACGACATCGCGCACCCGGTCGGCACCGACACTGTCCTGCACCCGGGGCAGCGGCAACTGCACCACCCCACTCGCCGCGCGATAGCCCGCGCTCGGGTACAGGCGCTTCAATCGCATCTGCTTGGAATCGGGCAGGCTCATCGGCGAAACCTTCAACGTGGTTCCGGTGACGGCGATTTCGGTGACATCGTATTCGCGAGCCAGCAGACGCAGTTTCGCCACCGACACCAACCTGCCGACCTCGACGGGCAGCGGCCCGTACCGGTCGACGAGCTCCTCGACAACCGACTCCAACCCCGGATCATCTTGCGCCGCCGCGAGTTTGCGGTAGGCCTCCAACCGGAGCCGATCGCTGGTGATGTAGTCGGGCGGAATGTGCGCGTCCACCGGGAGGTCGATGCGGACCTCCTTGACCTCCTCGGTCGTGATCGGCTTTCCGTCAGCGGCGGCCCGATAAGCCTCCACCGCCTCACCGACCAGCCGCACATACAGATCGAAGCCGACACCGGCCACATGCCCGGACTGCTCGGCGCCCAGCACATTTCCGGCGCCACGGATTTCGAGGTCCTTCATGGCCACTGCCATACCCGCGCCGAGATCCGAGTTCTGTGAAATGGTGGCGAGCCGGTCGTAGGCCGTCTCGGTGAGCGGCTTCTCCGGCGGGTAGAGAAAGTAGGCGTATCCGCGTTCACGACTGCGGCCGACGCGCCCACGCAACTGGTGCAGCTGCGAAAGACCGAGGGCGTCCGCGCGTTCCACGATCAACGTATTCGCATTGGAAATATCGAGCCCGGTCTCGATGATGGTGGTACAGACCAGCACATCGAATTCACGCTCCCAGAATCCCTGCACGGTCTGTTCGAGCATGTCCTCGTTCATCTGACCGTGCGCGACCACCACCCGCGCCTCGGGCACCAGATCCCGAATCCGCTTGGCGGCCTTGTCGATAGATGAAACCCGGTTGTGCACATAGAAGACCTGGCCGTCGCGCAGCAACTCACGCCGAATGGCCGCGGTGACCTGCTTGTCGTTGTACCCACCGACATAGGTGAGCACCGGATGCCGCTCCTCGGGCGGGGTGAGGATGGTCGACATCTCGCGAATGCCCGCCAGGCTCATCTCCAGGGTGCGCGGAATCGGCGTCGCGGACATGGTCAACACGTCGACGTGCGTGCGCAGCGCCTTGATGTGCTCCTTGTGCTCGACACCGAAACGCTGTTCCTCGTCCACGACGACCAGGCCGAGATCCTTCCACCGCACACCAGTCTGCAACAGCCGGTGCGTACCGACCACGATATCGACGGCGCCGTCCGCCATCCCCTCGAGCACTGCGCGGGATTCGGCCGGATCAGTGAAGCGGGACAGGCCCTTCACGGTCACCGGGAATCCACCGACACGATCGGTGAAGGTCTGCAGATGCTGTTGCGCCAGCAGGGTTGTCGGCACCAGCACGACGACCTGCTTGCCGTCCTGCACCGCCTTGAAAGCGGCGCGCACGGCGATCTCGGTCTTGCCGTAGCCGACATCACCACAGACCACGCGGTCCATCGGGACCGCCTTCTCCATATCTGCCTTCACCTCGGCGATGGCGGTCATCTGGTCGACGGTCTCGGTGAACGCGAACGCGTCCTCCATCTCCTTCTGCCACGGACTGTCCGGTCCGAACGCATGTCCGGGCGCGGCCTGGCGCGCCGCGTACAACTGCACGAGCTCACCGGCGATCTCGCGAACCGCCTTGCGCGCCTTGCGTTTCGTATTCGCCCAGTCGGATCCGCCGAGCTTGGACAGACTCGGCATCTCACCGCCGACATAGCGCGAAAGCTGATCCAGCGATTCCATCGGCACGAACAGCCGATCACCGGGCTGACCGCGCTTACCGGGCGCATATTCGATAACCAGGTATTCCCGTCGCGCCCCGCCGACGGTGCGTTCGATCATCTCGATGAACCGGCCGATGCCGTGCTGATCGTGCACCACCATATCGCCGGCGTTCAGCGCCAGCGGGTCGACTTGATTGCGGCGCTTGGCCGGTAGCCGCTTCCCCTCCGCCGGTGCGGTGACCCGGTTGCCGGTGAGGTCGGATTCGGCGACGACAACCAGACCGGCGTCATCGAAGACCAACCCGTCGTGCAGCGAACCGCATAGCACACCGACCAGTCCGGGCGTCGGCTCGGCACCGGCTGTCACAGCGGCCGCGGGCACATCGGCATCCGAGAGGCGTTCCAGAATGCGTTGCGCCGTACCGTGACCCGCCACGACCACGACCGCGCGTCCACCGGTCAGCACGTGCGCGCGCAGCGAGGCGAAGATCGTCGCGACCAATTCGTCGGATCCGCGCGCCGCAGGCCCGGCCAGCACCGGCAGCACGACCTCGGCGGGATCACCGGAGGTCAGCGGGCTCAGACTCCACCACGGCAGACCGTGTGCGTTTGCGCTGGCATGGATTTCGGGCAGCGCGCGGTAACCGGAGGCGGCCAGATCGAGTCCGTGCCCACCCAACGGCGCGGCACCGCCGAACGAGGCGGCGGTCCACGATGCCTCCAGGAACTCCTCACCGGTGCGCACCAGATCGGCTGCGCGCGTGCGGATCTTCTCCGGATCGCACAGCAGCAGCTGGGTGCCCTCCGGCAAAACCTCGGTGAGCAGCCGCAACTCGCCGGGCTGCAGCACCGGCAGCAGCGCCTCCATGCCCTCGACCGGAATACCTTCGGAAAGCTTCTCCAACATCTCGACCAGCGCCGCATCGGCGGCATTCGCCACCGCGACCTCGGCGGCGCGCGCGCGTACAGCCTGGGTGAGCAACAGTTCCCGACACGGCGGCGCGACGACCACATCCACCGTCAAATCGGTCAGTGAGCGCTGGTCGGCGACCGCGAAGGGCCGCAGCTCGGTCACCTCGTCGCCCCAGAACTCCACGCGCACCGGATGATCGGCGGTGGGCGGGAACAAATCGAGGATGCCGCCGCGCACGGCGAACTCACCGCGCTTGCCGACCATATCGACGCGGGTGTAGGCGAATTCGATCAGGCGCAGGAGCAATTCGTCGAAATCGAACTCCGCGCCGACACGCAGCACGATCGGTTCGATATCACCGAGGCTCGCGGCCATCGGCTGCATCAGGGAGCGAACGGTCGTCACCACGACCCGCAGCGCTTCCGGAAACACCGGATCCTCCGGATGCGCCAGCCGCCGCAGCACCTCCAGCCTGCGCCCCACCGTGTCGGCCCCCGGCGACAGCCGCTCATGCGGCAGCGTCTCCCAGGACGGGAACTGCGCGATCGCCGCGCCGAGGATCTCCTCCAGCTCGACCGTCAGATCGTCGGCTTCGCGCCCGGTCGCCGTCACCACCACCAGCGGCCGCTGGGCCGCGATCGTCGCCGCGACGAACGGCCGCACCGCCGAGGGCCCGACCAACTCGACCGGCGACTTCCCGACCAGGTCAGCGACGGTCCGCAAGGCCGAATCGGCCCCGGCCACCGCGGCCAGTCCGGCAAGAGGTGGACGGTGGGTGGACATCGAACACTCCTGAGCTCAGGCGAGGTTTTAGGACGGCCAACCGAGTCTAGGCTCCCCCGACTCCCCGAGTCTTTGCCGGGATGAGTTTCCTATGTGCTCACGAAATCGGTCGACACGTCACAACCTACCAACGTGCTGTGACACGTTTACGGCACGTAGCGGCGTAGGCGGCGGGCGGCGAATTCCCGGAAGTACGAGAGCTTCTCCGGGGGCACGATCGCCGGGAGCAGGAAGTACCAGGCCCGTTCCATCCTGGTCGCCATCTGATCGATCGAATCGGTGCCGACCGCCGTGATATGCACGCCCGCGGTCATTTCCTGCAGTAACAGCCCGATCACCTCGGCGTCCAGATCGGCCTCGAGGTCGCCCTGAGCGATGGCCCGCTCGGATAGCACACGGTAGGTATCGCCCCAGTTCTTGGCGATATTGTCGCCCTGGGCGCCGCGGTAGTCGCCGATCTGATGGGTCAGCTTGAGCATCGCGCCGACCATCGGATCGTTCATGGACAGGTCCGCGACGACATAGGTGATCCCGATACATGCCTCGAGCGCGGGCACCCTCGCATCGAAGAAACCCTGGCACGAACTGACCAGACGCTCATTGCCCTGGTCGACCACGGCGCGCGCTAGCTCTTCCTTCGATCCGAAGTGAAAGTACAAGGCGCCCTTGGTCACGTTCGACTGCGCGATGATCTCGCTCAGGCTCGCATTCGCATATCCCAAGCGCAGAAAGACATCGGCAGCGCCCGCCAGGACGGAATCGCGGGTGATCTCCGCGCGCGCTTGCCTAGCCATCAGATCCGCCTGTCATCCTTAAACCAGCCATCCCGAAGTAGACCGACATCCCGAAGTAGACCGACTTACCGCTCGAACAGCACCCTGAGGATGGGTGAACCGTACCACCAGGTGAGCGCGCGCCAGCGAATTCGAGCATTCGGGCGGGCATACAGCGCAATTTGCTGGCTACCAATGCGGTCAATCTCCCTTACCGGCACGCCATTCCGAGCTCAGCTGCGGTCGGGCTTCCAAATGACTGAGGCCGTTCCAGCACAGGTTCACCAGATGTGCCGCGACGACCTCTTTCGACGGTTTGCGCTCGTCCAGCCACCAGGTCGCGGCGGTCGAGACCATGCCCACCAGTGCCTGCGCATACAAACCGGTCAGACTGGTATCGAAACCGCGGCGCTCGAAATCGCCGGCGAGGATATGCGCGACCTGATTGGTGGCCTCGTTGAGCAGGCTCGAGTAGCGGCCCTCCGCGGTAGCAGCGGGCTGGTCGCGCACCAGGATTCGGAATCCATCGGTGCGTTCCTCGATATAGGTCAGCAGTGCCAGCGCGACCTGTTCGAGCCGAATTCTGGACCGATTCTGGGTGAGCGAGGAGGTGATCATGTCCAGCAGCATCGACATCTCGCGGTCCACGACCACGGCGTAGAGCCCCTCCTTGCCGCCGAAGTGTTCGTACACCACGGGTTTGGAGACCTGCGCCCGCTGTGCGATCTCCTCGATCGAGGTCGCGTCGTAGCCGCGCTCGGCGAATATTGCGCGACCGATCTCGATCAACTGCTGCCGCCGCTGAGTACCCGTCATCCGCGGCCGGGACACTCGTTGCGGTTCACCCGAAGACAACGCCCCGCCTCCCTGCGCATGACCCGAACTTTTGCCGACAACTGTTCCAGACAGCCCCGCCCGCGTGCGCGTCGCCCCGCCGAAGTCGACAATCGAGGTGCCGATTTCGGCGTTCGCCCAGATAACGCGACCGGTGTGAACTCGTCGCGGCAACGGGTACCCACGAATTCCGCGAAGCAGTTCGACTAACCGGAGGTCTTCATGCGAGGATTCATGCCGTGCCGCTGGCGCAGCGGCGGGTTTCGCAGATCCGCCGGTGTGACAATCCGCCGTAGTGTAATGGCAGCACCTCTGATTTTGGTTCAGATAGTTCAGGTTCGAGTCCTGGCGGCGGAGCACACCGGCACGATGGCTTATCGTTGGCCGCGCACATCGCTGAACAAGCACGACGACAGCGCTGACCAAGCACGACGACAGCCCCAAGCACGATGACAGGCAGCCGAGGGAGATCCATGCCACAGCAGACCGCCGTCGTCGTTCTCGCAGCCGGTGCCGGAACGCGAATGCGGTCGAAGACTCCTAAAGTGCTGCATTCGCTGGCCGGTCGAAGCATGCTCGCGCACGCGCTGCATGCGGCCAACGAGATCGACCCCGCGTTCCTCATCACCGTGGTAGGACACGATCGGGAACAAGTCGGCGCCGCGGTCGCCGCCGTCGCCGCCGACCTCGGCCGCGACATCACCACCGCCATTCAGGAAGAACAGCTCGGAACCGGCCACGCGGTGCAGTGCGCGCTCGCGGCGGTTCCCGAGGATTTCACCGGTGACCTGCTGGTCACCTCCGCCGACGTGCCGCTGCTGGACGGGCACACCCTGTCCGCGCTGCTCGACGAACACCGCAGCTACGCCGAACGTTCGGCGGTCACGGTGCTGACCTTCGAACCCGACGACCCGAACGGCTACGGCCGCATCGTCCGCAATGCCGACGGCCAGGTCACCGAAATCGTCGAACATGCCGACGCTACCCCGGCGCAATCGGCGATCACCGAGGTCAACTCCGGTGTCTACGCCTTCGACGCGACCGTGCTGCGCACCATGATCGGACGTCTTTCCACCGCCAATGCCCAGCATGAGCTGTACCTGACCGATGTGCTGCGGCTGGCTCGCGAGGCCGGACATCCGGTGCACGGCGCACGGCTGCTCGACTCGGCCAAGGTCACCGGCGTCAACGACCGGGTGCAGATGTCGCAGGCCGCACGCACCCTCAACCGATACATCCTCGAACGGCATATGCGCTCGGGAGTCACGATCATCGATCCCGCGACCACCTGGGTGGACGCGAACGTGAAAATCGCCAGGGACGCCGAAATCCGACCGGGTGTGCAGTTACTCGGCGGCACCGTCATCGGTGAGGACGCTGTGATCGGACCGGATTGCACGCTCACCGATGTCATCGTCGGCAACGGCGCGCACGTCGTTCGCACCCACGGTGATCAGGCCGTGATCGGTCCCGGTGCGAATATCGGGCCGTTCAGCTATCTTCGCCCGGGCACCGTTGTCGGCGATTCCGGAAAGCTCGGCGCATTCGTCGAAACCAAGAACGCATCGATCGGCGCGCACTCCAAAGTGCCGCACCTCACTTATGTCGGCGACGCCACCATCGGTGAGCACAGCAACATCGGCGCCTCCAGCGTTTTCGTCAATTACGACGGTGTGAAAAAGCACCACACCGTGGTGGGCTCGCATGTGCGGACCGGCAGCGACACCATGTTCGTCGCACCGGTGACGGTGGGTGACGGCGCTTATACGGCGGCGGGTACTGTGCTGCGTAGAAGCGTTCCGCCGGGGGCACTCGCGGTTTCAGGTGGGCCACAGAAAAACATTGAGGGCTGGGTGCAGCGCAACCGTCCGGGTACGGACGCGGCACGGGCGGCGGCAGAAGCCATCGCGACCAAAGAGATGTCGGGCCAGGCAATCGAGCAAAAGGATGGCAAACAGCAGTGACCGCGTCATGGATCGACAACCAGAAGAACCTGATGCTCTTCTCGGGACGCGCTCATCCTGAGCTGGCCGAGCAGGTGGCCAAGGAACTCGACGTCCACGTCACCCCGCAGACCGCGCGCGACTTCGCCAACGGCGAGATCTTCGTCCGGTTCGAGGAGTCCGTGCGCGGCTCGGATGCCTTTGTGCTGCAGAGCTTTCCGGCTCCGCTGAACCAGTGGCTGATGGAACAGCTCATCATGATCGACGCGCTCAAGCGCGGTTCGGCCAAGCGGATCACCGCGGTGCTGCCGTTCTACCCGTACGCCCGTCAGGACAAGAAGCACCGCGGCCGCGAGCCCATCTCCGCCCGCTTGGTCGCCGACCTGCTCAAGACCGCGGGCGCGGACCGCATCATCACCGTCGACCTGCACACCGATCAGATCCAGGGCTTCTTCGACGGCCCGGTCGATCACATGCACGCCCAGCTGCAGCTGGCCGAGTACGTGCGCAACAACTACAGCCTCGAGCACATCACCGTGGTCTCCCCCGATTCCGGTCGCGTGCGCGTCGCGGAGAAGTGGGCCGACTCGCTGGGCGGCTCGCCGCTGGCGTTCATCCACAAGACCCGCGACCCGCTGGTGCCGAACCAGATCAAGGCCAACCGCGTGGTCGGTGAGGTCGAGGGCCGCACCTGCATCCTGATCGACGACATGATCGACACCGGTGGCACCATCGCCGGCGCGGTCAAGGTGCTCGAGGCGGCGGGCGCCGGTGATGTGGTCATCGCCGCGACGCACGGCGTGCTGAGCGATCCGGCCGCCGAGCGCCTGGCCACCTGTGGCGCCAAGGAGGTCGTTGTCACCAATACGCTGCCGATCGACGAGGAGAAGAAGTTCCCGCAGCTGACCGTGCTGTCGATCGCGCCGCTGCTGGCTCGCACGATTCGCGAGGTCTTCGAGAACGGTTCGGTCACCGGACTTTTCAACGGCAACGCATAGTTTTCACACTTCGTCGCGGCTCGGACCCAGGTCCGCGCCGCGACGTTTCTGTTTGTAGGCCCGCTTCGGCGCGGTACCCATAGCGGGTAAGGATGCCGAATAGGGCGCGCCATGTCGGATGGCGAATCGCTCGGCAAATGGGCGGCCATCGCCAACGGCGCGGTGCCGGCGATCGCGGTCGTCCTGGCCGTCGCCGTCATGGGGTTCCTCGGGGCCCTCAGCTGACGGATTCGCACGCGTCCGATCCCGTTTGTCCCCGAAGTCGAGGGGGATACTGGGGGTATGGACCGTGACCCGCTCGATCAGGACATGGGGGACGACGACCAGGAAGACGAGATCCGCGCATACCGGCGAAATGTCGAGGATCCGCCTGATGACCTGCGCATTCGCTATCACGAAAGCGAGGATGACGGCCGACTCGGCATCGGCGATGAACTCCAACAGGAGTGGACCCGTCATCGTAAGGCAGCCGAGCTCGCCGAGGAGGACGAGCGCCCCGCCGAGGTCGCCGCGATGGAGATCGTCGACGATACCGACCTATAGCCCGCTCCCCGCCGACAGGAGAGTTCGATGAGCACGCCGCAGCAGGGACCCGAGCGGAGCGATTCGTCGCCCGAGAAGCCGGTCGGCGAATCCGAGCCGCGCGAATCCGCGCAACCCGTCGAACCCGCCGCGCAGACACCGGCCCAGCGGGCGGACGCCGAAACCGCGCCTGATCTCGTCGCACAACCGCAGCCGTCGAGTGACCCCGCGCAACCGGAACCGTGGAATGACAATGCCGCGGCACGGTACGACCAGGACCAGCCCGGCACCGTCTATCCGCCGATCAACGACGCCACACCGGAGACCCCGAACGGTGGCAATCCCCCCTATGCCCCGCGGCCGCACAGCACGCCGGGACCGCGATCGGGTTCGCAGACCCTGTCGATCATCGGGTTCGTCTGTGCCGGCATCTCATTGCTGTTCTGCCCCTACCTATTCGGCCCGGTCGGCATCATTCTCGGCATCATCGGCCACAAAAAGGGCGAATCCCTCGGCAAATGGGCCGCCTTCGTATCCGCCATTTCCCTGGTCATCGGGCTCATCCTGATCTATGCCGTCTTCAGCGGCAGCATGATCCCGGACTCCGACTGACCGTGCGCTGGACTGGGTAGGACTAGCGTTGTCGGCATGAGTCGATTCGGTGGGTTCCCACTCGCGGGGCTGGACTTCTACGAGGATTTGGAAGCCGATAACTCGAAGGCCTTCTGGACCGCGCACAAGGACGTCTACGAGGATTCGGTCAAGGCGCCGATGGTCGCGCTCACCGCGGAGTTGGAGGCGGACTTCGGGACCGCCAAGATTTTTCGACCGTACCGCGACGTGCGCTTCTCCAAGGACAAGGTGCCCTACAAGACGGCGCAGGGCGCGGTGGTCGGCGTCGCGCCGGGTACGGGCTGGTATGTGCAGATCAGCGCTGCCGGACTCTTCGTCGGTGGCGGATTCTATGCGGGCTCGCCCGCGCAGATCGCCCAGTTGCGCACAACCATCGATGACGAGGTCCGCGGCCCGGAACTGGAGGCCATCCTGGCGAAGCTCACCAAGGCCGGATTCACCATCGGCGGCGAGCAGCTCAAGACCAAGCCGAAGGGGTACGACGCCGACCATCCGCGCATCGATCTGCTGCGACACAAATCGCTGACCTGCAGTAAGGAATACGGCGCACCGGCATGGTTGGACAAACCCCGCGCCGCGAAGGAAGTCCGCACCGCCTGGGAGACGATGCGGCCCTTCATCGACTGGCTGGGCGCGGTGGTCGGTGGAGCGCCCGCTCGGGCCTAACGGCGAGCGGCGAGGACGAGGGCGAAGCGATCGTCCGGATCGGTCCAGACCTGTTCGGTCTCGAATCCCGCCGCGGCCAGTTCGGCGTCCAATCCGTCGATACGGAATTTGGCCGAGATTTCGGTGCGCATCTGCTCGCCGCGCGCGAACTGGACAGTGAGGTCCAGTTCGCGGACCTGCACGGTCATATCTTCGGTGGCCTCCAGTCGCATTTCGATCCACTGGTCTTCGGTATCCCAGACGGCGACGTGGGCGAACTTGTCCGGCTCGAAGTCGGCGTCGAGGCGACTGTTCAAGACATGCAAGACATTTCGGTTGAATTCTGCGGTGACACCGGCCGCGTCGTCATAGGCGGGGACCAGTACGGCGGGGTCGATCACCAGGCCCGCGCCGAGCAGCAGCTGCTCGCCCGGCTCCAGCACCTCGTGGATGCTGGACAGGAATTCGGCCCGTTCGGCGGGGACCAGGTTGCCGATGGTGCCGCCGAGGAAGGCGATCATGCGGCGACCGCCGCGCGGCAGATTGTGCAGGGTGTCGGTGAAATCGCTGACCACACCGTGCACTGCGAGGCCCGGAAACTCGGCAGCGATCTCCGCGGCGGCCGCCCGCAGCGCCGAGGACGAGACATCCTGCGGAACATAGGTTTTCAGCGGTCCCTCGGCGGTCGAAGCGGAAAGCAGCAGCCGCGTCTTGGCGGCCGAACCCGAGCCGAGTTCGACCAGGACCTCGGCCTGCGCGGTGCGGGCGATCTCGCCGACTACCCGCTCCAGTAGTGCGCGTTCGGTGCGAGTCGGGTAGTACTCGGGCAGTTCGGTGATCTTCTCGAACAGTTCACTGCCTCGGGCGTCGTAGAACCACTTGGGTGGCAACCACTTCGGATCCGCGGTGAGGCCGAGCATGGCATCCGCGCGCAACGCCGAGGTGAGGTCGTCATCGGATAGGTAGATCTCCAGCGTGGGTGCGGTCATAGGAGCGAACCTTTCGTGCTTGGAACGTCTGATAGCGGTGCGACGGACAGCGCGCCTGGGCGGGCGCTGACCAGCTGGCGATCCGGAATCGGCTGCCAGCGCGGGTCGTCGTCGAAGGGCTCCGAGGACAGGATGGCGAAATCATCGGTCACCAGAGCGCACAGCGAGTGGTAGACGGTGGTCGCCCACAGCTGCCTGCCATCACCGAGCAGGAAATTCAGTCGGGCGCCAGGGGATTGAGCCAGTACGGCCGAGACCAGCAGACTCAATGCCGCAGGCGCCGCCGCCCACGAACCGTCGGGAGTGTCGGTCGAGAGCAGACTGCGCAGGATCACCCAGAGCGTCGCCGCATCGGTCGCGGATTCGGCCTCCAGCAACCGCACCGGCTCGAACAGCGGCCCCGCATCGAGTTCGGTTGCGGTGGAGCCGAATTCCGCGGCGACCGCGCTGAGGGCCCGCCGCCAATCCGGCACCATGCCGTTATGGCTGAATGCCCACCGGCCGTGCGTGAACGGTGCACAGGCATTCCGCTCGACCGGCATACCCACGGTCGCCGAGCGAACCGCCGCCAAGACCGACCACGACTCCAATTGCGGCAGGACCTCTTCCACCGCCGGATCGGTCCAGATGGGCGCTGAGTTGCGATACCGGCTGACGGTCACGCCATCGTCGTCACGCCACCAGGCCACCCCGAACCCATCCGCATTGATCGTCCCGCCCCCGCGCATATCCTTGGGCGCCCACGCCTGGGTCCGCAGGGAATGCGAACCGAGCGTCAACATGTCGCCCACGCGCACCGGCGGGCCGACATAACCGAGTTGACGACACATCAGCGCCGCCCTTCCGCCGTCGATACCCTCACTCGCCCTCGCCTTTTCGCAGGTCGCGGGCCAGGCGGAAGCCGGAGAAGATCTGGCGGCGGATGGGGTGGTCCCAGTTGCGGAAGGTGCCGCGGCAAGCGACCGGATCGGTGCCGAAGGAGCCGCCGCGCAGGACTCGGTAGTCGCCGCCGAAGAACACATCGGAGTATTCGGCGTAGGGGAAGGCGCGGAAGCCCGGATAAGCCTCGAAACCCGATGCGGTCCACTCCCATACGTCACCGATGAGCTGATGCACACCGGCCGGGGAGGCGCCGACCGGATACGCACCGACCTCGGCGGGTTCCAGATGCCGCTGGCCGAGATTCGCGGTGGCGGAATCGGGTTCGGCATCACCCCACGGGTAGCGGCGGGACGTGCCGGTCTCCGGATCGAAGCGCGCCGCCTTCTCCCATTCGGCCTCGGTGGGCAGACGCTTGCCTGCCCAGGCGGCATACGCCTCGGCCTCGAACCAGCAGACGTGCACCACCGGCTGCTGCGGACGCACCGGCGTCATCACGCCGAATCCCCGACGCCACCAGTGCCCGGCCGGATCGCACTCCCAGAACTGCGGCGCCACCAGGCCCGCCTGCTGCCGGTGCGCCCAACCGTGTTCGGACCACAGCTCGGGCCGCTCGTAGCCGCCATCGGCGATGAAGGCCTGGTACTGGGCATTGGTTATCGGTGCGACATCGATGGCGAAGGCGGGCACGTGCACCGGATGCGCCGGACGCTCATTGTCCAGCGCCCATGGGTCGGTCGAGGTGCCCATGACGAATTGGCCTGCGGGAATGACGACTTCGCCACCGACCGGAGCAGCCGCCGTCGGTGCGGCCGGCGCGGACAGCACCGCGGGACCGGTGCGCAATTGATGGGTAGCGAGCATGGTTTCGTCGTGCTGCTGCTCGTGCTGGGCGATCATGCCGAATGCGAAGCCACCGTCGACCAGCGGATCACCGTGTAGAGCGCTGGTTTCCAATACGTCCCACACCCTGTCGCGCACGGTGCCGACGTAGCCACGGGCCTGGGCGGGGTCGAGCAGCGGCAATTCGGGGCGGTTGGCGCGAGCGTGTTTGAAGGCGTCGTACAGCTCGTCGATATCAGCGCGCACCGCGTCGCGGCGGCCGACATCGCGCACCAGCCAGAGCTCTTCCTGGTTGCCGATATGGGCGAGGTCCCAGACGAGCGGGCTCATCAGTCGCGAATGCTGGGCGACCAGCTCTGCTTCATCGAGGGTGGTGAGGCCGATGGTGCGATCCCTTGCGCGGGTGAGCACTTCGGCGATCCGGTCACGCAATTGTTCGGTGCCGGAATTGTCCGTTGCGGGGTGCTGAATGGTCACCATGGGTATCTCCCGAACTCGTTGTGGTCGGCGATTCGAGGTGCGGCGCGTCACGGATGGTCCTCGGGCTGATCCGCACTACGCGAAACGAGTTCATCGGTCGGGGTGCGACCGCTGCGACATCGTTCGGCGGCGGATTCGATCTCACGGGCCGCCACCGGACTCGCCGCATGTGCCGCCGCCAGGGTCAGCAAATCGACCGCGACGGCACGGATCTCCGGATCAACCAACCCGCAGCGCGCCGCGTCGAGCCATCGGCCCGCGAGTGGCGCGGCGAGCGCCGTCGCCTCGGCGACAACCGACGGAGCCGAAAGCAGGGCGTCGAAGATATGGATCGGGACGGTCCAGTCGTTATCGGGCTGAGCGTCCAGATACCGGACCTCGAGGTGTCCGGAGGCCCGTACCGGCGGGAACAGCGTGGTCAGGTGATAGTCGAGATCCCCGACATCGGGACGCCGGCCGATCTCGTCGTCCAGCGCACCGGACAACCAGTCCGCAAAGGTCGCTTCCGGCGGCGCTGACCAACCGATGTCGCCGCCGTTGCCGGATACGCCATCGGGGCGGCGAACGCAGAGCAGCGGGACATCCAGGGCCCAGCGCGCATAGCCGACGATCGGATCCGGCCAGGACTCCACCGCGGGACGGGTGCGCGCGTGGTCCAGACGCAACCAGGTCCGCATGCGCTGGGATGCCCAGGCACCCACCGGTGCCCCGTGTAATTCGGGCGAGCAGGCGAAGGCGGCGAGTAACGCGGGACCGATCGTGTACAGCGCATTCCACCGCGCGGTGACCTCGGCGCGGTCCGCACCGGCATCGACGCTGACCTGCGTCGCGGCGGTATTGCACATCATCAATTTGCCGAAGGGGCCGATACCGCTGAAGGACTCTTCCATGGCGCGATAGCGCGGTAACCGCAGGACCCGTTTCGGGCGGCGGTCCGCATCGGCGGCGGCGGAGACGGTGCGGATGGATCGGGATTCGAGCAGATCCCGCAGCATCCGAGCATCGGCGTGCAAACCCTCGCACAGCTGCGCGGCAGCGGCGAACGGGGCACTGGAGAGTTCGATCTGACCGCCGGGTTCGATGGTTACCCGGCTGCCCCCTGGCAGCGGAAGTGCCGGTGAATCGGGGGCGATGGACCGCGGTGCATAGGGTCCGAGCGCATCTGCGAATGCAGCCAGTTGCGGGCGGGGGGCGGCCGACGGGCCGGACGGCGAACACTCACCCTGCACGGTGAGCCATTCCAGTTCGGCGCCGATGAGCGTCGGTGGCCCCAGCTTGAAGCAGATTTTCGCGATATAGGCCTCCGCCGCGGCCCGCGAGGACAGTTCGCCGTGCGCGAGCGCTATCACCCGCTCCGGATGTTCGAGCGTGACCGCCATACCAACCTCCACCATGTGAAACCGGGTAACCACAGCTGTGCTGCGTAGGCGCTGCCGGTCGTTGTTCAGGTAGTTCTGTATCGCCGTGGCTGCCGGTCGTATTCCGATGCACCGACCCAAACCAGGGTAGCGAGGGGCACCGACAAAAAATGTGACAAGAATCTGAATTCGTGGCCATGCACAGCGGAGGACTCGCGCGCGGTGGCCCGGACCTGCGTCGACTCGTACGACGGCCCAATGCCCCGATTCGGCGATACTGTCGAGGCCATGCTCGACGAGAATCGCGTACGCGCCGACATACCGGCCTACGGCGCCGGATCCGATCTGGTCTTCCTCGACAGCGCGGGCTCTTCGTTACCACCCCGAGTCGTCGTCGATACCGTTGTGGCACATCTGCGACGCGAGGCCGAAATCGGTGGCTACCGCGCGGCGAACGAGCGACTCGACGATCTCGCCGCGGTGAAAACCGATATCGGCCGACTCGTCAACGCCGATCCGACCGGCATCGCGCTCAGCGACAGCGCGACCCGCGCGTGGGCCGACTTCTTCTACTCGGTCCCACTCGCGCCCGGCGATCGCATCCTCATCTCCGGCGCCGACTATGCGAGCAATGCCATCGCGGCGTTGCAGCGGGCCAAGGCGACGGGCGCGGTGGTCGAACGGATTCCCAGCGACAGCAGCGGCCAGATCGACCTCGACGCACTGGCCGGTGTGGTCGACGAACGGGTCAAGCTGGTGTCGGTATTGCACGCCCCGACCAATGGCGGTCTGGTCAACCCGGCCGCCGACGCCACCCGGATCGCGCATTCGGTCGGCGCGTTGGTACTGCTCGATGCCTGCCAGTCGGCCGGGCAGCTGCCGATCGATGTGGCCGAACTCGATGTCGACGCCCTCTCGGTGACCGGCCGCAAATGGCTGCGCGGGCCGCGCGGCACCGGATTCCTTTATGTGCGACCGGAATTGGCCGCGTCGATGGAGCCGCAGCGGCTGGATCTGCACAGCGCGCAGTGGACTGCTCCGCAGGAGTACGCCTTGGTGCCCGATGCGAGTCGCTTCGAATTCTGGGAATGCGATGTCGCGGCGCGACTCGGACTCGGTGCGGCTGTGCGGTATCTGCTCGAGCTCGGGCCGGAGGACGTCTACGACGCGATCGCGGTCCGCGCGGAACATCTGCGCAAATCGCTGCCGGAGATCGACGGAGTCACGGTGCGCGACATCGGGATTCGGCACAGCGGCATCGTTTCGTTCACCGTCGAAGGGAAATCCGCCGTCGAGGTTCGCGATCGCCTTGCGGCACAGAATATTACGGTGACGGCGAGCCATGCCAGCTCTACGCTGCTGGATATGACCGCCCGTGGCCTGGATTCGGTGGTGCGTGCCTCGCCGCACTGCTTCGTGAGTTTCGAGGAGCTGGACCGGTTCGTCGGCGCGGTCGCGACACTCTGATGTCACCTCGCGAACTGGTCGTCCTCGGCACCGCGAGTCAGGTACCGACCAAGCAGCGCAACCACAATGGGTATCTGCTGCGCTGGGGCGAGGAGGGCATTCTCTTCGATCCGGGCGAGGGCACCCAGCGACAGATGACGTACGCGGGCGTATCGGTCACCGATATCACCCGGATCGCGGTGACGCATTTCCACGGTGACCACTGCCTCGGACTACCCGGCATCATCCAGCGGATCAATCTGGACAAGGTCGCCCATCCGGTCGATGTGTACTACCCCGCCTCGGGTGAGCCGTTCTTCGATCGCCTGAGCAATGCCAGCTCGTTCTATCGCACCGTCGAGCTCCGCGCGCATCCGATCGCCGATCCGGGTGCACTGGACGCGCCTGGTGCACCGTTCGCCCTCGAGGCGGTCGCGCTATCGCATCCGGTCGACACATTCGGCTACCGGCTCACCGAACCGAGCGGTGTGCGCATCCTGCCGGAGCGGCTCGCCGTATTCGGCCTGCACGGCCCGGCGGTCGGACAGCTACAGCGCACGGGCAGTATCGAATTCGACGGGCGCACAATCACGTTGGCCGATGTCAGCGAGCCGAGGCCGGGCCAGAGCTTCGCATTCGTGATGGACACCCGCCTGTGCCAGGGCGTGCTGTCCCTCGCCTCGGGCGTGGACATGCTGGTGATCGAGGCAACCTTCCTGGATGTCGATGTGCGACTCGCCGAGGAGTACGGCCACCTGACCGCGGGCCAAGCCGCCCGAGTCGCCGCCGAAGCCGGTGTGCGCACCCTGGTCCTGACCCACTTCTCCCAGCGCTACCGCGACCTCGACGCCCACCTCGCCGAGGCGGCCCTGCACTTCACGGGCGAGACAGTCATCGCCACCGATCTAGCGAGAATCCCTCTCCCGCCGCGACATTGAACCCCAGTCCACCGGCTGTGGTTGCATTCTCGAGCGTCTTTGTCGAGCGTAGTCGAATGGTCGTTCGGGGTGGGGTCTTCAGCAGCCATTCGACTGCGCGCGATGAGGGTGGGCGCGTCAGGTCAGGTGCAGCTGGATTGTGCGGGCTACCAGGGTGCGGAGGTCGGCGGTGGGGGCCACCAGGCGGAGGCTGCGGTTGGCCTGGAGGGCGGCGATGCCGTGGAGGTTGGTCCACAGGTTGATCGCGGGGTTGTCGGAATTCGGGGCGGCGGCCTCGACCAGCGCGGCAAAGCGTTCGAACAACGGCAGGGTGATCGCGCGCAGATTCTCGCCGGAACCCTCGAGCAGGTCGTGTCGGAACATCAGGGTGAACATCTCGGGGCGCTCCCCCGCGAATTCGACGTATTCGGCGGCCATGACCTGCAGCTGCTCGCGCGGCGTGGTCGTCCCCGCCGTCGCCTTGGCGAACCGCTCGATGAGATCGGCGAAACCGCGCGCGGCGATGGCGGCCAGCAGTGCGCGGTGCGTCGGAAAATGCCTGCGCGGCGCACCGTGGGAGACCCCGGCCGCGCGGGTGATCGCACGCAGACCCAGCTGGGCCGCGCCGACCTCCTCTAGCATGTCGACCCCGGCGCCGACGAGTCGTTCCCGCAACGGCTCGCTCGCACCCATGGAGACATTGTCTACCGCGCTCATCGATTTCCTCCTGGTCGACTGCGTCACAGAGGACGAAATACCCTTTCGACAATCGTAGACACTGTCTACACTCGTGCGGTAGACAGTGTCTACGACAACTCTCTCGGAGGCTCATGTGTGGTACCGGTTGTTCAAGTACGTTCTGGTCGGCCCCCCGCTGCGGCTGCTCGGCCGCCCCGAGGTGGAAGGGCTGCGGCACGTACCCCGCACCGGACCGGTAATCATCGCGGCCAACCATGTCGCGATGCTCGACTCGATGTATCTCGCGCTGGCGCTGCCGCGCCGGGTCACCTTCCTGGCCAAGCAGGAGTACTTCACCGGGACCGGATTGAAGGGCCGGTTCCAACGCTGGTTCTTCACCGTCGCGGGTCAGGTCCCGGTGAACCGCACCGGCGGCACCGCCGCCGCGGACGCACTGACCGCCGCGACGAAAATCCTCGAATCCGGCGACGTCTGGGCCATCCATCCGGAAGGCACCCGCTCCCCGGACGGCTGCATCTACCGCGGCCGCACCGGCGCACTGCGCGTCGCCATGGCCACCGGCGCTCCGGTCATCCCGGCCGTGCTGTCGGGCACCGACAAGGTGAATCCGCGCGGCCACCGACTGCCGCGCTTCGGCAAGGTGCACATCAGCTTCGGCACGCCGCGCCATTACCCGCAGCCCACCCCGAACCACCCGGCACCTGACACCGGTCAGGTCCGCGCCGCGACCGACGAACTGATGCGGGAATTGGCCGCTCGATCCGGCCGGGACTACGTCGATCGCTACGCGGCGACTTTCTCGAATCGCCCATAACGCCACCGCGACACGGGCGTGTCCTCGGAATGGTTAACGCGGGGACGAATTGGCGGGATAGTTGGGGAGCAGGCCGGTTCACCCATGTCCGGCCACCGCATCGGGGTGACAAGGGAGTTGGACTTTGAGCAGGTTCACCGACGAGATGTACGCAACGGCACAAACCTCGAGTCGCGGATTGGTGACCGGGGAGCCCAACGCGCCGTTTCGGCAGACCTGGGGTGAGATCCATCGAATCGCACGACGGATGGCGGGCGGACTCGCCGAAGCCGGCATCGGACACGGTGACGCGGTAGGCGTGCTGGCCGGGATGCCGGTCGATATCGCACCGGTCTGTCAGGGCATCTGGATGCGCGGCGCGTCGATCACCATGTTGCACCAGCCGACGCCGCGCACGGATCTGGTGGTCTGGGCCCGCGATACCGAGACCGTGCTATCGATGATCGACGCGCGCGCGGTGGTGCTCGGCGCGCCCTTCGAGGCCGCCGAACCACTGCTGCGCGAGCGCGGTATCACCGTGGTACGGATCGATCAGCTGCGCGAGTACCCGGAGACCGATCCGGTACCGACAGTCGAGACCGATATCGCGTTGCAGCAGTTGACATCCGGTTCGACCGGATCGCCGAAGGCGGTGCGGATCACGCACGGTAACTTCTATACCAACGCCTACGCCATGTTCGATCGGGTGAAGTTCCAGCTCGACGAGGATGTGATGATCAGCTGGCTGCCCCTGTTCCACGATATGGGGATGGTCGGATTCCTCAGTGTCCCCATGCAATTCGGTGCCGAAGTGGTCTGCGTGACCCCGATCGACTTCCTGATGCGTCCGCTGCTGTGGGCCGAGCTGATCGACAAGTATCGCGGCACCGTCACGGCAGCACCGAATTTCGCGTACTCACTGCTGGCGCGCCGGCTCAAGCAGGCCGAGGACGGTGCCTACGATCTCAGCAGCGTCCGATACATGTGGAACGGCGCCGAACCCGTCGATCCGGACACCATGGAGAACCTTGCCGCGGCAGGCAAACGCTTCCGGCTCAACCCGATGGCGCTCACTCCGGTCTACGGCATGGCCGAAACCACACTGGCCGTATCGGTGCCGGATCCCGGACACGGACAGGTCCTCGACATCATCGATGCCGATCTGCTCGAGGCGCTGGGCAAGGCCGTGCCTGCCCACGATCACCACGGCAATGTCCGCCGCATGCCCACACTCGGCTATCTGGTCGACAATCTCGAGGGTCGGGTCGTCGATGCGGAGCGGCAGCCGCTGCCGACGCGTTCCGTCGGCGTGATCGAACTCCGCGGTCCCGCGGTCACTTCCGGCTATGTCACGGTCAACGGGTTCCGCCCGGCACAGGATGCGGACGGCTGGCTCGACACCGGCGATATCGGCTACTTCACCGATGAGGGTCTGATCGTGGTGTGTGGCCGGATCAAGGACGTCATCATCATGGGCGGTCGCAATATCTACCCGACCGACATCGAGCGTGCCGCCATGCGCGTGGCGGGGGTGCGTCCCGGCAATGCCGTCGCGGTCCGCCTGGACGCTGGTGAGAAACGCGAAAGCTTCGCCGTCGTGGTGGAAAGCAATGACCACCAGAATGCCGATGAGGTCAAGCGCATCGAACGCGAAATCGTGCACGCGGTGTTCTCCGAAGTCGGTGCCCGCCCGCGCACCGTCGCAGTGCTCGGCCCCGGCGCCCTCCCGAAAACCTCCTCGGGCAAGCTGCGCCGCTCCGCCACCGCGATCCATCTGCGCTGAGCCGCAGTCGAATTCGTCCTAGTGCAGTTGGTTCTGGGCCGGTTCGAGCCCGACCCGCAGTAGCAGTTCGACCGCGTCGGCGGCCTGCTCGACGATCACCGGCACTTCCTTGCGCTCCACCGACGAAAACGGTTTGAGCACGTAGTCCGCCGGGTCCTGGCGACCCGGCGGGCGGCCGATGCCGATGCGGGTGCGCAGATAGTCCTTGGTGGTCAGAGCACTGGAGACCGACCGCAATCCGTTGTGCCCGCCCTCACCGCCGCCGCGCTTGAGCCGGACCTGACCGAACGGCAGATCCAATTCGTCGTGCACGACGATCACCTCGGTCGGCGGCACCGAGAAGAACTTCGCCAGCGCCGCGACCGAGCGCCCGGACAGATTCATGAACGAGCGCGGCTTGGCGATCAATACCTGACGCCCGTCCAGCCTGGCCTGCAATAGATCCGCACCGGACTTCTTGTGCACGGCAAAACGGCCGCCGACGCGCTGCGCGAGCACGTCGGCGACCAGAAAGCCGATATTGTGCCGGGTGCGCTCGTACTCCGAACCTGGGTTGCCAAGTCCGACCACGAGCGCGGGCCCGGTCGAGGATTCGGTCATTCGGATAACCGATCCGGGGAGTTCTTACTCGGCGCTCTCGGCCTCGGCTTCGCCCTCTTCCCCTGCGGGGGCCTCGGCGGCCGGGGCGGCGATGATGTTGACGATCAGGGCCTCCGGGTCACCGGCCAGCGAGACACCCTTCGGCAGGTCGATCGCGCCCGCGGTGATCTGGGTGCCGACCTCGGCGCCCTCGATCGAGACCTCGATTGCCTCCGGAATGTTCAGCGCGTCGGCCTCGATGGACAGCGTGGTGGATTCCTGGGTGACCAGGGTGCCCGCGCCCGCCTCACCGGTCAGCGTGACGTTCACATCGGCGGTGACCTTCTCGCCGCGCTTGACGATCAGCAGGTCGGCGTGCTCGATGTAACGGCGAATCGGGTGCACCACAACGGATTTGGTCAGCGCGAGCTGCTTCTTGCCGTCGATGACGAGGTTCAGCACCGCATTGGTGCCGTGCTCGCGCAGGATGGCGGCGAAGGCCTGGGCGTTGAGCGAGAGGTGCTGCGGGTCGGCGGCGTGGCCGTACAGCACGGCGGGAACGTTGCCCGCGCGACGGGTGCGGCGGGCGGCGCCCTTGCCGAACTCCGTGCGGACGGCGGCTTCGAGAAGGTTGGCGTCGGACATGACTGGATCTACTCCCTACGGCTCTTCCGGGCTGTCAACAGTGCGCCAGGGACTGCTTCCCCCTGGCAAATGGTTGGTCTACTCGTCGGGCGAAGACCGAACGAGGACGGCCCAGAGCCGAGCCGCGTCGATCACGGTGAACGCATTACGTCTGCGGTCACCCTCGCCGAGACAACCCGAACACCATAGCGCAAGTGTTTATGTCCAGCTGAATCGGGTGGTCGGACTGGCCGGATTGTCGTCACCCCGGTCGCGTACGCTGGAGCGGTTGCCGATCGGCCGCGAAGAAAGGTTGTTGCAGTTGACCGCCTCCACTCAGGGTGTCGTCACGCCCGCCCCGCGTGGGTTGCCCGCCGAGGTCGCCAGGCGACGCACATTCGCGGTGATCTCCCATCCCGACGCGGGCAAGTCGACGCTCACCGAGGCGCTGGCGTTGCACGCCAGGATGATCTCCGAGGCGGGCGCGATCCACGGCAAGGCCGGACGCAAATCCACCGTGTCGGACTGGATGGAGATGGAGAAGGCGCGCGGCATCTCGGTGAGTTCGACCGCGCTGCAGTTCAACTACCGCGCCGCGGGCTCCGATATCGATAACGTCATCAACCTGGTCGACACCCCCGGCCACTCGGATTTCTCCGAGGACACCTACCGCGTGCTCACCGCCGTCGACGCCGCCGTCATGCTCATCGACGCCGCCAAGGGTCTGGAGCCGCAGACACTGAAGTTGTTCCAGGTGTGTCGCCATCGCGGCATCCCGGTCGTCACCGTGATCAACAAGTGGGACCGCCCGGGCCGCGCGCCGCTGGAACTGCTCGACGAGATCAGCGAGCGGATCGGCCTCACCCCGACGCCGCTGTTCTTGCCGGTCGGCATCGCCGGTGACTTCCGCGGTCTGCTACGTCGCGGTCCCGAGGGTGCGGCCGTCGAATACATCCACTTCACGCGGACCGCGGGTGGCGCGACCATCGCGCCGGAGGAATCGATAGCTCCGGAATCGGCCGCGACCCGCGAGGGTGAGGCGTGGACGACCGCTGCCGAGGAGAGCGAACTGCTCTCGGCCACCGGGCAGGACCACGATCAGGAAATGTTCCTGGCCGGGCAGACCTCCCCCGTCATCTACGCCTCCGCGATGCTGAATTTCGGTGTGCGGCAACTGTTGGAGACGCTGGTCGCGCTGGCGCCCCCGCCCGGTTCGCGCGCCGATATCGGCGGCACGCCGCGCAACACCACCGATCCGTTCAGCGCGGTCGTATTCAAGGTGCAGGCCGGAATGGATGCGGCACACCGGGATCGGCTCGCCTTCATGCGGATCGTCTCCGGCGAATTCGAGCGCGGGATGGTCGTCACGCACGCGCAGACCGGTCGGCCGTTCGCGACCAAATACGCGCTCACCGTTTTCGGACGGGAGCGCTCGACCGTCGACACCGCCTACCCGGGTGACGTGGTCGGCCTCGTGAATGCCACCGCGCTGGCACCGGGGCACACGCTGTTCGTGGACAAGAAGGTCGAGTTCCCGCCGATCCCGTCTTTCGCGCCGGAGCATTTCGCGGTGCTGCGGGCGCAGAGTGCGGGTAAGTACAAGCAGTTCCGCAAGGCCATCGACCAGCTCGATTCCGAAGGTGTGGTGCAGGTGCTGCGCAATGACGCGCGCGGCGATGCCGCACCCGTGCTCGCGGCGGTCGGTCCGATGCAGTTCGAGGTGGTCACGGCGCGGATGCTCGCGGAGTTCAATGTCGAAACACATATGGAGCACCTGCCCTACACGCTGGCCCGGCGCACCGATGCCGAGTCGATGGCCGAACTCGATCGACAGCGCGGGGTCGAGGTGTTCACCCGCTCCGACGGGGCGCTGCTGGCGCTGTTCAGCGATAAGTGGCGGTTGCAGTACATCGAGAAGGAGCATCCGAAACTCACGCTCGAGCCGCTGGTCGCGGCGGCGGATTAGGGATTGCCGTTCATCCGGCCTCGGGCTCGGCAGCCTCCGGTGCGGTCTCGCGGCGCAGCGGGGTGGCGCCGGGCTCGCGCTCGACCGACGCGATGCCGTCCTCGCGCGTGATCAGCCCCCATCGACTCGATGTCAGGCGCAGGCTCGGCAGATCGCTGAGCGAGAGGACCACCTCATAGGTGCGCTCGTATCCGGTATGCGCGATGCGCCAGCGACCGTCATTGCAGCGGACGTAGCGATCGGTGTAGAAAGCCGCTCCGCGCAACAGCATGTTGTGCGCCGGTATCAGCACGGTATCGGCGAGATACCAAGTGCCGGTAGCGTTATCGCCGTCGACATCGATCTCCGGATGGTCGCATCGGTGCTCGGTGATGACGTGCGGACCGAGCGTGTTGCGCATGAACGCCAGGAACGCATCCCGCGACTCGAACTGCAGGTATTCGCTGTAGGTCGCGGTCGCCTCCGGGATCATGGTGTCCGCGAATTCGTCCCACGACTTGGTGTCGAGGGTGCGCAGATACCTGAACTTCAGGCGACTGATCGCTGACACAGCTTCCTGGTCCATAACTCAACAATCCCATTCGAAGTCGCCGCGCTACGGAGATTGGGAGATTTGTATCAGATTGCTATCACTTCGAGCCGAAACCGGCGGTCTACCGGCGGGTCAGTTCCCGATGGTGAAGCAGGTGTTGCAGAAATCGCTGCCGAACTCGGTCAGCCGCAGACTCTTGCGCACGATCTTGGGGGCGCGCCCGGCCTTCTTCAGCGCCGCCTCGACCACCGGCTGCACCTCGAGCACCATGTAGCGGCTGAGCACCACCGGGTCATCGGAAACCTGGGTCAGGCCGAGACGGTTGAGATTGATCAGATAGGTACGGGCGCGGTCCGGATAACGGACACCGGCCTGTTCCGGAACCGAGGTGAGATCACCGGTCACCAACTCCGAGCCGATGCCGAGCGGACGGTTGGTGCGCACATCGACCGACGGCTGCGGACCGTTCAATGCCATGAATCGCAGAATGCGCGCCTCGTCCGGAGCCAGCTCGTCGAGGATCCGGTCATAGGCCGGGTGCACGTCCTCGGTGAAGTAGACATCGGCCGAGCGGGCGAGCAGCGCATCGCCGCGGCGACGCAACTCTTCGCTACTGGCCGAGTGCGGCGGCGCGCCGATGCCGATCGCCGCGGGCTGCGGCGTGCCATTGGAAGTCGGTACGTAGCTGACGATTTCGCGCACCGACCCCTCGGTGACGCCGAGCGCGCTGCGCGCGATGGAGCGCAACGCATTTCCGGTGCGCTCGGCGATATCCGCAGACGACTCACCGTCGAGGGCGGCCTGGGTAATCTCCTTGGTCACCTCATAGGTCGTCTCGACGGCCCACTGACTGCCGCGAACCACGGTGCCCGCCGCGAGCCCGGCCGCTCGGAACACACCGCGAATCAGCCGCGCCTCATTGCTGATCTGCCGCTGTTCGACATCCGAGCTGCGCTCCACCGAGCGGGAACCGGCCCGGGCTACGTCCTGTCCGGTCCTGTCGTCTGTCACGTTCTCTCCGATGTATTGCCAAGTGAACGAATACGCCCACAGATTATTGCCCGCCAGCCTTCCAGGTATGACTTACCGGGAGCCGAGTGGGCCAGCAAACACGCCGACCCCTGCTGCCGGACGCGTGATTGTCGCCATTGTCTCCGCCGCCGGTTGACACTACGACATTCTGGACACACAGTGTGACTGATGTCTCAGACAATCTGCTGTGGCCCGGGACACTCGCGATGGACCGGCGTCTGGCCTCACAGTAGGGTCCGTCTGCCGACTGGGTGCTAGTTTGGGTTGCCGGTGAGGCGGCGGTCACCGGTATATCGGCAGGAGGGTGTCGTGTTGGAGAGTGTTTTCGGGGTGCACCCGACGGTCCTCCTGGAGTTAGTGACTATCCCCCTCTTCACTGGCATCATCGGATACATCACCAACTGGACCGGCATCCTGATGTTGTTCAAGCCGGTTGCCTTCCACGGTATTCGTTTACCCGGATTGCGCGCACTGTTTCCCTTCCTGCCCAAGCGAATTCAGGTGCTGCCGCTGCTGAGCTACGACGGCCGAATGGGCTGGCAGGGCATTGTGCCCTCGCGCGCGGACAAAATGGCGAGCATCGCGGTCGACAAGGGGCTGGCGAAACTCGGTAGCGTCGCCGACTTCTATCGCGAGCTGGAGCCGGACAAACTCGCCGAACATCTCGCCACTATCGCCGACGCGCAGATCAAGGACATAGTCGAAGAAATCCTGCGCCGCGAACATCCACAACTCTGGTACAACCTGCCGACCGGTGTGCGCGAGATGATTCACGCGCGGGTCCGCCAGCAGCTCCCCGATATTCTGCGCGAGCTGACCGAGGAATTGGGCGCCAATATCGATCAGCTGCTCGACGTCAAGCAGATGGTCATCCGTTATTTCCAGGCGCGTCCGCATCTGCTCAACACCCTTTTCCAGGTGCTCGGCGCCAAGGAACTGCGGTTCATGCAGAACTTCGGTTTCTACTTCGGCGCGCCGATGGGTGTGGTGCTGGTCGCCGTTTTGCATGTGACCGGCTGGTCGTCGCTGGTGGTGCTGCCGATCGGCGGTGTCATCATCGGCTGGGTGGTCAACTGGATCGGCCTGAATATGATCTTCGCGCCCGCGTACCCGAAGTGGTGGTGCCCGTGGCGGCAGGGGCTGCTGATCAAGCGGCAGCTCGAAATCACCGACGGCTATGCGGAATTGGTCTCCAGTCAGGTGATGACCGTCGCCAACATCGGTGACGAGTTGCTGAACGGCCCGCGCTCGGACCGGACCATGCAGATGCTCGAGGACACGCTGCGCCCGGCCGCGGACCGGGCGCTCGGACCGGCGCGGCCCGCGGTGAAGTTCGTGCTCGGCAGCCGGGAGTACGACTCGCTGCAGTCGACGCTGACCACCGAGGCGATGTCCATCGCGCCGATCGCCTTCGCGGATCCGGACTTCAACGTCCAGCAGGGCAGACAAATCAACGACTACATCGCCAAACAGATGTCGGCGCTGTCGCCCCCCGACTTCGTGGATATGCTGCGATCGGCCATCAAACAGGATGAATGGCTCCTTTTTCTGCATGGCGGCGTGTTGGGGCTCTTCGCCGGATACGCTCACATCCTGATCTTCGGAACGGGAGTGGCGACAACATGGCTATGACGGAAGCAGGCGGCGACGATCTGCGGGCCGCCGGGCAGGGCTCCGAGCAGTCCGAAGTTGCCGAAACCGCAAGAACTTCCGAGTCGTCGACATCCGGGCAATCGACGGAGATCGCGCGCCTGCCCGTTGGCGCGGTCGAGCCGAAGCGGCAGGTCAGCTCGGTGCGCAAGACCGTCCGCGCGACCACCGGGGTCGCCAGGGTCGCGGTGAGCGCAGCCGCCGAGGTGACCGCGTGGGGTATCGACACCGCCCTCGGCGTAGGGGCCACCGTGGTGCGCGGCAGTATCGCGGGAACTCCCCCGCGCGAGGTGCTCGCCGAGGCGGAGGCCGAGGTTCGCGACGCGGTGCGGCGCGCGTTGCGTCTGCCCGCTACACCCGAACAGCCCACGACCGATGCCGTTCCCACTTTGCGTGAGCAGGGGGCCGCGCTGCTGCGGCTGTCGGCGAGCACGCAGGGCGAACACCACGAAACCCACCCGGCCTTCGCGCGCATGCTCGAGGAGCTGACCCCCGATGAGGCGCGCATCCTGCGCTTCCTGCACCTCGACGGCCCACAGCCCTCGATCGATATCCGCGCCGGACGACCGCGCGGCATCGGCGTCGAGCGAATCATCTCCGGACTCAACCTGATCGGTGAGCATGCGGGTCTGCGCTTCCCCAACCGCATCCAGCAGTATCTGCCGAACCTGCGCCGCCTCGGACTGATCGAATTCGTCAAGGAACCGGTGGGCAATCCGAACCGCTACCAACTCCTCGAAGCCCAATCACCCGTTCGAGAAGTGCTGAAGCGCTCCGGTTTCGGTACGAAGGTCTATTACCGCAGCATCGCCCTCACGGGCTTCGGCGCGGACTTCGTGCAGACCTGCCTGCCGATCGTCGTCCAAGACGGGCGCGTATCCGGCACAAGTTAGTCCGCCGCCGACCGTAGTCGAATGGTGGTCGCAGGTGAGGTGCAAAGTCACCATAAAACTACCTTCAGCGAGGTGAACCGCCGTTTGAGTACCGGGCGGGTCAGGTGCCGTCGGCCAACGCGAGCCAGCGCTCCTCGGCGGTTTCTTTTTCGGCAAGGACCTGTTTCAGTTCTGTGCCCAGGGTGATCAGTTTGTCCGGATCGGTGGCGGCATCGGCGAGGGCGGTGTGCAGACGGTGCTCGCGTTCGGTGAGCTTGTCGATGGCGCGCTCTAGTTTGGCCAGCTCCTTGCGCGCGGCGCGGTAAGCGGCGGAGTCGGTCGCAGGGGTTTCGGCGGGCTTGGCGTCGGCGGATCGCGTTGCGGCCGAACTCGATGCGGCACGCTTTTTCAGGTATTCGTCGATGCCGCCGGGCAGATTTGTGAGCTTTCCATCGCCGAACAGGGCCCAGGTGGAGTCGCAGATGCGCTCGATCAGATAGCGGTCGTGGCTGATCACGACCAGCGTGCCCGCCCAATTGTCGAGCAGGTCTTCCAGTTGTTGCAGGGTGTCGATGTCCAGGTCGTTGGTCGGCTCGTCGAGCAGCAGGACATTCGGTTCGGACATCAGGATCCGGGTCAGTTGTAGCCTGCGGCGCTCGCCACCGGATAGGTCACCGACCGGGGTGCGCTGACGGGCCGGGGTGAAGCCGAGGCGCTCGGCGAGCTGGCCCGCGGAGATTTCCTTATCGCCCAGCATGATTCGCTGCGCGATCTGCTGCACTGCCTCCAGCACCCGCAGATCGGTGGGTAGGTCGTCGAGTTCCTGACGTAGCCAACCGATCTGGACCGTCTGACCTTGAATGCGTTTACCCGCGGCGGGTTCGACGGCACCGGCCAGCGTGCGTAGCAGGGTCGTCTTGCCGGAGCCGTTCACACCGACCAGGCCGACCCGCTCCCCCGGCGCCAAGCGCCAGGTCAAGTCGCGCACCAACTCGCGGCCGTCCGGGGTGGTGAGGGTGGTGTCCTCGAGTTCGATGACGACGCGGCCCAGGCGCTTTCGCGCGAATGCGGCCAGCGAGACGCTGTCGCGCGGCGGCGGCACATCGGCGATCAGCGCCTCGGCCGCCTCCACCCGGTAACGCGGCTTGGAGGTGCGGGCCTTCGCGCCGCGCCGCAACCAGGCCAACTCCTTGCGCGCCAGATTCGCGCGCCTGGCCTCGGAGGCATCGGCCTGCCGCGCCCGCTCGGCGCGCGCGAAAATCCAGTCGCCGTAACCGCCTTCGTAGCTTTCGACCTTGCCGCCGACGACCTCCCAGGTGTCGGTTGCCACGGTGTCGAGGAACCAGCGATCGTGGGTCACGACCACCAACGCGCTGCGCCGCTCCAGCAGATGTTGCGCCAGCCACTGCACGCCCTCGACATCGAGGTGGTTGGTCGGCTCGTCCAGGACGAGCAGATCGAGGTCGCGAACCAGCGCGGCGGCCAGTGCGACGCGGCGGCGCTCGCCACCGGAGAGATTGTCGACCGAAGTATCCAGACCGAGGCCCTCGATCCCGATGCCCGCCATCACCGAACGGATGCGCGGATTCGAAGCCCACTCGTGTTCGGCCATATTGTCGGTCATCGCGTCATCGGCCAGTCCCGCCAACACCACGGATCCGACGGTCGCGCCCACGGGAAGTACACCGCGTTGGGTCACCACCGCGATGCGCAGCCCGCCGACCCGGCTCACCCGGCCGCTGTCGGGCGGCTCGAGACCGGTCAGCACCTCCAACAGGGTGGTCTTGCCGCCGCCGTTCAGGCCGACGACACCGATCCGCTCGCCCGCGTGAATGCCGAGCGAAACGTTGTCCAGGAGCGGTTTGATACCGAAGCTCTTGGAGACCTGTTCGAGATTGATCAGGTTGGACATGGATCCTTCCGAGTCATGCGCCGGGCGAGTACTCGCCCCGAGCAAGCGTACCGAGCATCCCCAACCACCCGCCGCCCCACCGAACGCCCGAGCGTCCATCCAGGTGTCACGGCGGGACCATCGCACGCCGCACCCGTGCTCTCCGCTCCGACGGCTCGTCCGATCCTGATCAGCGCAGTCGGCAAAGGTGCAACCCCAATCGGGGATTCGGAGACTCGCCGCGGTGACCTTTGGCCGCGACAGTTCGGGCCGCGCCTCGAGCTCGAACAGAAACCACTACCTCATCGGCTATGGCGACCGGCCGTTGCGCGGCGAACGGCGTTCGTTCAGAGTCAGCCGTAGCGAATAACGTTCGTTACGAACGGTATTACGGCGCTCCTGAGATACAGCCGCAGAATGGGAGCCCCGCCTCGCGATCGAGGTGAGTGCGGCGACACGGTTTCAACTACCCCCTGGAGGTTGCTCATGCACGTCGGACTCGGTCTGCCCATTTCCGATCCCGCCGCGCTGCTCGACTGGGCCCGCCGCGCCGATGCGGGTCCGTTCTCGACGCTCGCTCTGCTCGACCGGCTCGTCTACGACAATCCCGAACCACTGGTCGCCCTCGGCATGATCGCCGGCGCCACCAGCCGCATCAAGGTGCAGACCGAGGTGCTCATCGCGCCGCTGCGCGAGCCGTCGCTGCTCGCCAAGCAGGCCGCCACCCTCGATCGCATGTCCGGCGGCCGCCTGGTGCTCGGTCTCGGCGTCGGCGGTCGCGCGGACGATCACATCGCCTCCGGCACCGAGCTGCGCTCCCGCGGCCGTCGCATGGACGAACAACTCGAGATCATGCGCCGCCTGTGGTCCGGCCGACCGTACGGCACCGACTGCGGACCGATCGGTCCCGCGCCGCTGCGTCCCGAGGGACCCGAACTGCTCTTCGGTGGTTTCCAGCCCGCCGCCATCGATCGCGTCGGCCGTTGGGGTGGCGGCTTTCTCGCCGCCGCGGCACCGTCGTGGGCCGGTGGCCTGTTCGACACCGCCCGCCGCTCCTGGAAGGAACACGGCCGCGAGGGCGAGCCCCGCATTGTCGCCCAGGTCAATGTCGCGCTCGGCACACCCGACCTGATCGAAGACGCCCGCGCCTCGATGGGCGCCTACTACGAATTCACCGGTCGCGCCGAGTTCATGCTCGCCGGAATGCTCACCACACCCGACGAGATCCGCACGGCCATCAGCCAATTCGAGGATCTGGGTGCGGATGAGGTCATGCTCTACTGCTACGGCCGCGACGCCGACCAAGTGGACCGCCTCGCCGACGTCATCGCATAGCCGGCGAGACCGTCAGCGCTTGCCCGGCGTGTCGCTGCTGATGACGCGAGCGCCGGGTACCGGTCCGCTGGCCGTGCGCACGCTACGGCACACACCGGCCCCCGCGAGTTCGGCCGCAACCGCCACCGCGCCGTCCTCGCTGTCACACAGGAATGCGCAGGTCGGGCCGGAGCCGGAGACCAGCCCGGCAAGCGCCCCGGCACCGACGCCCGCACGCAATGTCCGTCGTAGCTCGGGCTTCAGCGACAGCGCGGCCGCCTGCAGATCGTTACCCAGCAGGGGCGCAAGCTGTTTCGGGTCACCGGAGGCCAGTGCTTGCATCAGCGCCTGCGGCTCGCCGAGCCGGGGCGGGGTGCCGTTCTCGCGTAGTCGGTCGAGTTCGGTGAAGACCGCGGGCGTGGACAATCCGCCCTTGGCCAGCGCGAGTACCCAGTGAAAGGTATTGCGGGACAACACCGGAAGCAGCCGCTCACCGCGACCGGTGCCGAGCGCCGTTCCGCCGTGCAGCGCGAACGGCACATCGCTGCCGAGTTCGGCTGCGACCGCGAACAATTCGTCGCGGGTCAGCCCGACATCCCAGAGTTCGTTCAGGCCCACCAGCGCCGCGGCGGCATCCGCACTGCCGCCTGCCATGCCACCGGCCACCGGAATGCCCTTGTCGATGGCGATTTCCACCAGCGGTGCGCGGCCGGCCAGATGGGCGACGCGCACGGCGGCCTTCCACACCAGATTGGTGCGATCGGTCGGCACATCGTCGGCGCCCTCGCCGCTGACCCGCACGGCGAGCGAGGCGGCCGGTGCGAGTTCCAGATCGTCGCTGAGTGAGAGGGCTTGGAACACCGTGGTCAGATCGTGATAGCCGTCCGCGCGCACGTCACCGACGCCTAGGTGGAGGTTCACCTTGGACGGCGCGCGCACGATGACGGGACTTGGCACAACTGACAACACGGTGCTCAAGCCTATCCCGTGGGTACGACAGGTGCTCAGCTCGAGATGAGACATTCACCGCCCATGTGTCGGACGGTTACAACAGCGCCCCGCCGGTGGCATCGATCCAACTGCCCGGTGCTGCAGGCTGCCCGTGATCCAGGCTGCCTGGTGATAAGTGCGGGCAATCGGGCCGGGTGTACTCCGTCGCCGCCTGCACAAGATGCGGCGAACCGTCGCCTCGACGGTCGGCTCCTCGGCGCGCGAGATGAGCTGCCATAGCGCATGCCGAAGACCTGCACCACCTCGTTGAACAGTGTCGCCTTATCGCCGAATGCGGGCGTACAGGCTCGGCGCGCCGATGCCCCTCGCCGCGGTCGGATCGCCGATCGAGGTCGCCTCGTAACCGCGCGCCCAGAACAGTCGCAGCGCCTCGATACCACAAGCACCGAGATCGCCGACATGCCGCGCGCGCTTCGCAACCGGAATGCGGCGACCTTCGCCGCGCGCATCCAGGCGGATATCGATGCGGCTTCATTGCCGCCGGCGGCCGATGCGGCCACGCTCGCGCGATATGTCGGCACCGTTGTGCAGGGCATATCGCAGGCGGGCGGGATGGCGCGAGCGCCGCGGAATTGGAGCGAGTTGCCGAAATGGCCATGCACGGTTGGTCTTCCGCCGTTCGATTCGGGAACTATCCGGACCTCTGCGGCGACTGATCGCCGGAACCACGGGGTAACTCACCTTGCGCTCAATACCCTCTAGGGGTATGTTGATTTGCGTCGGGCATACCCCCGCACCGTATCATCGAATGTGAGCGAAGGAGTCGGAGATGGCCACGAGCACCTACACCGTCACGGGGATGACCTGCGGACACTGCGTCAGCTCGGTCAAGACGGAGATCGGCAAGATCGATGGCGTGACCAGCGTGGACGTCGACCTCGCCAGCGGTGCGGTCCGGGTGGACAGCACCGCACCGCTCGCCGACGCCGATATCGTCGCCGCCGTCGACGAGGCGGGGTACGAAGTCGCCGTCTGATGCAGGCCCGGCTGAGATTCGCCGCGGTCGGCGGCGGTCTCGTCGCACTGTTCGGTGTCGCACTCGGTATAGGCGCCCTGGTGGGCGATCCGACCGGGTCGGCACCGAACCACGGCGCGATGGCGCACACCGAACAAGACACCGGGCTGTCGGGTTCGCGATCCGGCTACACCCTGACCGACCTGAGCGCACCCACTGACCCGAATCGAGCCGGGGCCCTGCGTTTTCGGATCACCGGACCGGACGGAGGGCCGGTCACCCGATTCACCACCCAGCACGACAAGAAGCTGCACCTGATCGTGGTCCGCTCGGATACCACCGGATATCGGCACGTGCACCCGACAATGGACGACACGGGCACCTGGTCGATCGATTGGCATTGGACAGCGCCCGGCACCTATCGCGTCTTCGCCGATTTCGTACCCGAGCAGGGGCCCGGCAATCTGGTCCTGAGCCGCACCGTCACGGTCGCGGGACCGGCTGAACTCCAACCACTTCCACCCGAGACCCGGTCGGCAACGGTGGACGGTTACCACGTGCGCATGTCCGGCGATCCGAGCACCGCGGACAGCGAACTTCGTTTCACCGTGACGCGCGACGGCGCGCCGGTGACAGACCTCGAGCCGTATCTCGGCGCGTACGCGCATCTGGTGGCCTTGCGCGCCAACGACCTTGCCTACCTGCACGTCCATCCACAGGGCGAAGTCGGCCGCACCCCAGCCGGCCCAGAGGTCGGCTTCCATGCCCAGCCCCCGAGTGCGGGCGCGTTTCGGTTGTATCTAGACTTCTCCCACAGCGGTGTCGTACATACCGCCGAGTTCACCGCGCGCGTCGAATCATCCACAGCGCCATCCACATCCGATGGCGGACACCATTCGGGTGGCGGTCACCACTGACCACATGCGCCGACCACCGCATGCTCGAGCTTGCATTCGGGGCGATGACCTGCGCTTCCATCCGGCACGCGGAGTGTGGCGACACGCCTGAATCAATTGCCGCAGCACATGAATCCGGGTTCCGCGACCAACAAGGCAAAGGTTGGTTATCCACAATCCGTTTCGCTCGCGGCGTCGCCCCAGCAAGCGAACCGAGTGCATAACGCGGTGCATGGTCCCGCCTCACTCGCCACAGAAACCGACCGGTCCGGCAGTCGTTCGCCATTGCGCCGATATCGTCCCGGCCGAAGCGCCCGAGCGCATGGCCGACACCGTCCTACACGGCCTACGCAGCCAACCGATCACCTTCACCCGCAACGAGATACACGCGGGTTGAACCATCACACGCGCTCCGGGCCACCCCTGGGCGGCAGACCGGACGATAGCCGCAGTGTCGGCGATGTCACCGCAGCGGGTGCAGTCCGACAGCAGTCAGGCGACACCAGGATGCGGGCTCACACCTGGGCGGCGAGGCGGACGAAGGCTGCGGTGTCCAGGGTTTCGCCGCGGGCGGTCGGATCGATTCCGGCGGCGACGAGGCGGCGTTCGGCTTCGGCGGGGGAACCGGCCCAGTTGCCGAGGGCGGCGCGGAGAGTCTTGCGGCGCTGGGCGAAGGCGGCGTCGACTACCTCGAAGACGCGGCGGCGGTGTGTTTCGTCCATCGGCCACGGCGGTTCGGCGTAGCGCTCGATGCGGACCAGGCCGGAGTCGACCCTGGGCACCGGCCAGAACACCTGGGTGCCCACCGCGCCCGCGCGGCGCACGGTGCCGAAGAAGCCCGCCTTGACGCTCGGGACACCGTAGACGCGACTGCCGGGCTCGGCGGCGAGACGGTCCGCGACCTCGGCCTGCACCATCACCAATGAGGTTGTGATACTGGGCAACTCGGCGAGCAGGTGCAGCAGTACCGGCACGGCGACGTTGTAGGGCAGATTCGCCACCAGCGCCGACGGCGCCGCAGGCAGTCTGTCCGCACGAACCCGCAGCGCATCGGCTTCCACGACGGTCAACTGCCCGGCCAATTCCGGCGCGCGATCGGCGACGGTCACCGGAAGATGTTTCGCCAGTACGGGATCGATCTCGACGGCGATGACCGAATCCACCACATCGAGCAGCGCCAGGGTCAGGGAACCGAGCCCTGGCCCGACCTCGAGCACCGCATCCCCGCGCCCGACCCCGGCCGCCGCGACAATCCGCCGCACCGTATTGGCGTCGTGCACGAAGTTCTGTCCGAGCTGCTTGGTCGGCCGCACGCCGAGTCGCTCGGCCAGTGCCCGCACCTCGGCGGGCCCGAGCAGCGCGGCACTCCCACGGGCGGAAATATCGGGTTCGGACACGTCCGACAACGTATCAACCCGCCCGCTGTGATCAGCCGATGCCCAGGCGGCTGGTGCAGGCCGGCCAGGCGCCCCAACCCTGGCGGGCGCGGGTGACCTCGGCGATGGCGATCTGTTCTTCGCGGGTGGCCAGGTCGGCGCGCGGAGCGTACTTGAGACCGCCCTGACGTTCCCAAGTGCCCTGGTCGAATTGGATGCCGCCGTAGTAGCCGTTGCCGGTATTGATGCCCCAGTTACCGGTGGACTCGCAGCGGGCCAGTGCATCCCAGATATCGCCGTCGCGCACCGACGGCACCTCGGTACCGGGCTTGGCCCCCTTGCGGACGGTCTTCGGCTGAGCCGTCACCTTCACATCGGAAGCGATCGGCCGCCGACTGACCTCCTGGCCGTTGACCATGGTGACCGCGAACGTCACGTCCTGCACGCCGGGCGCGCCCTGACTCTCCACCACGGTCCGGCTCATATTCAGGGTCGGATCTTCGATCACATTCTCCGGCGGATCCAGCGGCACCGTCTCGACCTTGTTCTCGACGCGCTGGCGGGTCACCACGATCCGCAGCCCATCGGTGAGCGGCGTGGTCGCCGCAGGCTCGACGGTGTCCTGCTCGATCAGCGGAATGCCCGCCGCGGTGAGGAACTCACCGACGGTCGGCGCGGCCAGTCGAACATCGACCGGATTGCCGATGCCGTCGAGCAGCGATACCGCATGTGGGCTGGCGATCTGCAGCGCGGCGCCCTCGAGCGGCAGCTTCTCGTTGCGGGCCGGGGAAACGAATACCTCGCGGGGCAGGTGCAGTTGGTCCACCACATCGCCCGCGGTCAGACCGGTCGACCACACCTTCTCGGGCTTGCCGTCCAGCGATATCGCGATCTCGCGTGCCCGGTTGTAGGTGATGGTCGCGCCATCGGTGATCGCCGCGGCCAGCGCGGGCCGGACCAGGTCGCGGTCGTTCACATCGAACCCCGCGGCCTTCAACACCCCGCTGACGTTGCGCGACATGGTGGTCTGGGTCATCTGCTCACCGTCCACGACGACCGTGACCGTCTTACGGTTCACGATTGCCATCGCGGCACCCACGATCAGCGTCACCAGTAACGCCGCAACCGCCGCGTACAGCAGCGGCGAGCGGGACTGGTTGATCCTCGTGAATGGAGACATGGTCACAGCACGATAACGAAGGGGTCAGCGGTCGACAACCGTAGTGTTACGAGCAGCGGCTATCAATATCACAAACGAATATCGACGCCGCAGGTAAATCACAACACGTGCCGACCAAAGTGACCTAGGACACACTTGCCGGCCCAAATGTGAAACAAGATCAGGTGAAACTGCGAGACACTCGCGATTCCACCTGATCGCGAATTCAGATGCCGTAGATACGGCGGGCGTTGGCGGTGGTGATTTCGGCGAGGGCCACCGGATCCTGGTCGCGTAATTCAGCTAGGGCGCGCACGGTGTAGGGAAGGCAATACGATTCGTTGGGTGCGCCACGGAATGGATGCGGCGTGAGATATGGCGCATCTGTTTCGACCAAGATCTGGTCATCGGGCACCACCTTGGCGGCCTCGCGCAATTCGTGCGCGTTCTTGAAACTCACCGTGCCGGAGAAGCTGAGGATGTACCCCTCGGCCACACACGACATCGCCATGTTGGTGTCCGAGGAAAAGCAATGGAAGATCACGGTTTCCGGAGCGCCCTCGTCCAGCAATACCGTCAGCAGATCGTGGTCGGCCTCGCGGTTGTGGATCATCAGCGGTTTACCCAGACGTTTGGCCAGGTCGATATGCCAGCGGAAGCCCTCGACCTGATCCTCGATATCGGCGCAGCCCTCCAACTTGCCCGGCCAGTAGTAATCCAGGCCGGTTTCGCCGATCGCGACCACGCGCGGGTCGGCGGCCAACCGCTCCAGTTCGGCCTTGGCCGCATCGTCGAGCGCATTCGCCCGCGTCGGATGCAGCGCCACGGCGGCGAACACCCGCCGATCCCAGTTCGCAGCCTGTACGGCCCATTGCGCCGCGGCCAGATCATCGGCGACGGTGACCACCTGGCCGACCCCGACCGAGGCCGCGCGATCCACGATCACCGCCGTCGACTCCGCATCCGTCGCCCCGCAGGCATCCAGATGCGTATGCGCGTCGACCAGCGGCACGAGCGGTTCCGGCAGCTCGGGCGCGGCCCGTTCGGCACTCATCGGCGAACTCCGGCCGAACCGGACACGGGCGCGTGACGGCGGTAATCGCCTTCAGGGATATTCACGTGAGCGTCGGAATCCACGCGCATTACAGTAGATGCACCATGAGCGAGCGAAGCGAGCGATCGATCAACACAGCCGCCGGTGCGGTCATACCGGAGCCGAGCGTCAGCGAGGCGCGGGTATGAGCGCAGCTGACCGCCCCGCCTTCTACATCACAACGGCCATCGCATACCCGAACGGTGCGCCGCACATCGGGCACGCGTACGAGTACATCTCGTCCGACGCCCTCGCCCGCTTCAAGCGGCTCGACGGTTACGACGTCTTCTTCATGACCGGTACCGATGAGCACGGGCAGAAGATGCAGCAGACCGCGGTCGCCGAGGGGGTGCCGGTGGAGGAACTCGCCGCGCGCAACTCGGATGTGTTCGAGGCGATGGACAAGACGCTCGACATCTCCTACGACCGCTTCATCCGCACCACCGATGACGACCACCAGGTGGCCAGCGCGGCGATCTGGGAGCGGATGCTCGCCAACGGCGATATCTACCTGGACAACTATTCGGGTTGGTACTCGGTGCGCGACGAGGCGTTCTACACCGAGGAAGAAACGACGCTGCTCGAGGACGGCACCCGGATCTCGACCGAATCGAAGACGCCGGTCACCTGGACCGAGGAGTCGAACTACTTCTTCCGGCTGTCGAACTACCAGGACAAGCTGCTCACGCTCTACGACGAACATCCCGAATTCATCGCGCCCGCAACGGCTCGCAACGAGATGGTGAGTTATGTGAAGGCGGGTCTGAAGGACCTGTCGATTTCACGAACCACCTTCGACTGGGGCGTTCCGGTGCCCGGCCATCCCGATCATGTGATGTACGTATGGGTGGACGCGCTCACCAACTACATCACCGGCGTCGGCTTCCCGGATACGGAATCCGTTGCGTTCCAGCGGTTCTGGCCCGCTGACGTGCATATCATCGGTAAGGACATCACCCGGTTCCACACCGTGTACTGGCCCGCGTTCCTGATGTCGGCCGGGATCGAATTGCCGAAACGCGTTTTCGTGCACGGGTTCCTGTACAACAAGGGCGAGAAGATGTCCAAGTCGGTCGGCAATGTGGTCGACCCGCTCGCGCTGGTCGACGAGTACGGCGTGGACGCTGTTCGCTTCTTCCTGCTGCGCGAGATCTCCTACGGCCAGGACGGCAGCTACAGCCACGAGGCGATCGTCGGGCGGATCAATACCGATCTGGCCAATGAATTCGGCAATCTGGTGCAGCGCAGCCTGAAGTTGGTCGCCCGCGACTGCGGCGCTGTGGTGCCGACGCCGGGCGAATTCACCGAGGCCGATCGCGCCCTGCTCGACCGCGCCAACGGTCTGCTGGAGCGGTGCCGCACCGAATTCGATGCCCAGCAAATGCATTTGGCGCTGGAGGCGATCTGGCTGACGCTCGGTGAGGCCAACCGCTATTTCTCCGCGGAGGCGCCGTGGGCGCTGGCCAAGACCGGTACCGAGGATTCGCTGGCCCGCGAGGCGACCGTGCTGTACGTGACCATCGAACTGCTGCGTATCGTGGCGATTCTGGTGCAGCCGGTGATGCCGGAGTCGGCGGGCAAGATCCTGGATCTGCTTGCCAGCCAGAACCGTATCTTCGCTGATATCGCGACCCCGCTGGTCCCGGGCACCCCGCTGCCCGAGCCCGAAGCGGTCTACCCGCGCTACGTGGAGCCGAAGAAGTAATCAGCAGAAGGCGATACGTAGCGCGCGAGGCGTTCCGGGCGGCTACCGCATCTGGGATAACACGACGCGCCGCTATTGGGGTGACATACCAGCTGTGCCCGGACGATCTGCTGACCGAACTCAATGGCACCGCCGATTACGCGACGATCACCGCATTACCGAGGCGCTACCGCTCGATGAAGCGGTAGCGCTTCAGGTTCAGCCGGATCTCCGGGGAAGGCTACTTCCAGCGGTCGAGCAGCCGATTGATCTCGGCGGTCAGCGCCCACTGCAGCATGGGGCCGAAGGTGATGCGGCCGACGCCCTGCTCGGCGAAGACGGCCTTATCCGACTTATCGGGCAGCCCGACAGCGCTGATGGGCAGCGGCAATTCGCTGGTCAGCCTGCGCATATCGGTATCGGAGTGCCGGCCCGCCGGGAACAGCGAATCCGCACCCGCCGCGGCGGCCAGCCGCAGGCGCGCGATGGCGCGATCGACGCGGTCGCTCGCGTCACCGTCCTCGCGCATGAACAGGTCGGTGCGCGCATTGATGACTACATGTACGCCGGCCGCGTCGGCGAATTGCCGCAAACCATGCACGAAATCGGCATGCTCCTCGGGCGTGCGCAACCGGCCGCCCTCGCTGTGCACCGTGTCCTCGACATTGAGGCCGATCGCACCCGCTTCCAGCAGTCCCTCGATCAACTGCGCGGGCCCGAGGCCGTAACCGGATTCGATATCCACGGAGACCGGCACATCGACCGCGCCGGTGATCTGCCGGACGCGGGTCAACAGTTCCGCGAATGTCATCCCTTCCTTATCGCTGCGCCCGACCGAATCGGCGACCGGATGACTACCGAGGGTGAGCGCCGAAAACCCCGCCGCGACAGCGACATTCGCCGACCACGCGTCCCACACCGTCGGAAAGACACCGGGATCGCCCGGGACATGCAATTCGAGAAACGCCTTCGCCTTGCTTTCCAAAGAGGTCATGACACCGATCATCGTCGCGCCCGTGATCGATAGCACTATGACACTCCCCATCCGGCCGCCCGGGAGTGTCGGCGATGGCGAGTCGCGTTAGGAACTGTCACCGCCGTTGCGGCGTGCCGTCAACACCGCGTCGTACAGTTCGCGGCGGGAAACGCCGGTCTCGGCGGCCACTTGGGCGCAGGCGTCCTTGAGGCGAATACCTTCGGCGGTCAGCGATTCGACCTCGTCGACCAGATCGGCGGGATCGGCCGCGACGGGTTGTGCGCCCTCGAGGACGACGGTGATTTCACCGCGCGCCCCATCGACCGCCCAGGCGGCTAGTTCGCCGAGGTCGCCGCGTACGACCTCCTCGTAGGTCTTGGTCAGTTCCCGGCAGACCGCGGCCCGCCGGTCGGGACCGAGCACCTCGACCGCGTCGGCCAAGCAGTCGGCGAGCCGGTGCGGCGCCTCGAAGAACACGCAGGCGCGCGGCTCGGTAAGCAAGGTGCGCAACCACTCTCGACGCTGGCCGGATTTACGCGGCGCGAATCCGTCGAAACAGAAGCGCTCCACCGGGAGCGCGGACAGTGCAAGTGCGGTGGTCACCGCAGATGGTCCCGGCAGGCAGGTGACCGGCAGCTGACGCTCGACGCAGGCCACCACCATGCGATAGCCCGGATCACTCACCGACGGCATGCCCGCATCGGTCACCAGCAGCACCGTGCTGCCGCCCTCGATCTCATCGAGCAGCGCGGGAATCTTGGCGGATTCCACGTGGTCGTCGAACCGCAGAACCCGCCCGGTGATCTCCACCTCCAAGGCCTTGGCGAGCGAGCGAGTGCGCCGGGTGTCCTCGGCCGCGATGATCTCGGCGGATCCGAGCGCCTCGCGTAGCCGCTGTGAGGCGTCGCCGATCTCGCCCATCGGCGTCGCCGCGAGCACCAATCGGCCCACCTGGTCCGCCACCGCGCTCCTTCCCTCGACCGCGTAGTCCCAAGGCAGCGTATCGGCCCGGTGCCGCCGACCACGCCGCGGACTGCCACCGCCCTACCATCCCCATCCGCGCCGCACCCCGTGGATCTCCGCATCGAATGGCGGCACTCATGGAAAAATCCGTGAATACAGCTCAGGGTGTGATTCGCGCGGCGGCGCGCTCACCGGTGCGGGTCACGGTGGCACGCACAGCATACGATCGGGGCGTGACCCAGGTGACCGACCAGCGCGCGACCGTAGCCGGGGCCGTGCCCTCTTGGTCGAGCCCCGCGCCCCTGCGTCCATCGCCCGACTTCGGGCCGCTCGACAAGCTCCAGGGGTGGGTGGTCACCGCGGTACTCACCGCGATCGCGGCGTTGACGCGGTTCATCCTGCTGGACTATCCGACCGACGCCTACACCCCGGTCTTCGACGAGAAGCATTACGCGCCACAGGCCTGGCAGATCCTTACCGGCGGCGGCGTCGAGGACAATCCCGCATACGGGTTGGTGGTGCATCCCCCGATCGGCAAACAGCTGATCGCGGTGGGCGAGTGGATGTTCGGCTACAACGGCTGGGGCTGGCGATTCAGTTCGGCACTGGCGGGCACCATCCTGGTGCTGCTGGTCATCCGGATCGTGCGCCGGATGGCGCGGTCCACCATGGTCGGCGCGATCGCGGGCATTCTGCTGATCGCCGACGGACTCACCTTCGTCTCCTCGCGCATCGGCATGCTCGATATCTTCATGGGGGTGCTGGTCACCGCCGCATTCGGCTGTCTGATCGTGGACCGCGACGAGGTGCGCGCCCGAATCGCCAAGGCGGACTACGAAGGTCGGATCGGTGCGAGCGAATGGGGGCCGCGGCTAGGAGTGCGCTGGTGGCGCTTCGGCGCCGGCGTACTGCTCGGTCTCTCCTGCGGCACAAAGTGGTCCGGGATGTACTTCATCCTCGCGTTCGGGCTCATGAGCGTCTATTTCGATGTGTCCGCGCGGCGCGCCTACGGTGTGCGGCGCCCCTGGGTCGGCACGGCCGTGCGTGATGTCGGGCCCGCGCTGTACTCGTTGGTGCTGATTCCGCTCGGAGTGTATCTGGCCAGCTACTGGGCCTGGTTCGCCAGTGAGGACGGTGCGTTCCGCTATGCGGTCGGCAATCAGGTCGGTCGCGACGGTCCGTGGTCGTGGCTGCCGAATGCGCTGCGCTCGCTGTGGTACTACAGCGGCGAAACGCTGCGGTTCCACGAGGGCCTGACCAATTCGGCCGGTAACCATCACCCCTGGGAATCCAAGCCGTGGACCTGGCCGATGGGGCTGCGGCCGATGCTCTACTACTACGCCGACAGCGGTGTCACCGGGTGCGGTCAAACGCAGTGCGTGAAGGCCGTGATGCTGATCGGCACCCCGGCGATCTGGTGGATCGCATTCCCGGTGCTGGGCTGGATGCTGTGGCGCACTGTGGTCCGTCGAGACTGGCGTTATGCGGCGGTGCTGACCGGATACGGCGCCGGACTCATTCCCTGGTTCTTCACCCTCGATCGGCAGATGTACTACTTTTACGCCGTGCCGCTGGCCCCGTTCCTGGTTATGGGGATCGCGCTGGTGTGCGGCGATATTCTCGGCCCGGCCCGATCGGTACACATACCGCGAAGTCCGGCCGGCACCTATCTGCCCGCGGTGCCCAGTGAACGGCGCAGCCTCGGACTGCTCGCGGTCTGCATCTACCTCGGCCTGGTGATCGCCGATTTCATCTGGCTCTGGCCGATTCTGACCGCGCTGCCGATTACACCCGGCAACTGGCACGACCATCTCTGGCTGCCCAGTTGGCGCTGAGGACTAACTCTCCAGCGCCGCCTCGACGTACTTCAGGGCCGCCTCGTCATCGAGGCCGAGCCGTCGAATGGTGGCGACGTAATCGGTCGCGGCGCGCCCTGCCAGATCCTTGGTCGGGTCACCCGAGGACGCGATGAAAGATCCTTGCCTGCCTCGGGTTTCGACGATCCCGTCGGCCTCGAGTTCCCGATAGGCACGAGCGACCGTATTCGGCGCCAGCCCGAGTTGCGCGGCCAGCGCTCGCACCGTCGGGATCTTCGTTCCCGCGGTCAACTCCCCGGAGCGCACCTGTGCGATGACACCCAGCCGCAGCTGCTCGTAGGGCGGAATCGACGAATCATGGGTCACGGTAATGGTGAACATCGCACGCTCACACGTCATCTCGGGACAGCGGGCAGGACATGCACCGCGGTCCGCCACGGCCGGAACCCAATTCGGAACCCGGGATGCGCAGCACCTCGATGCCCGCATCCTCGAGCCGCGCATTGGTCATATCGTTGCGCTCGTATGCGACGACCACGCCGGGCGCGAGCGCCAGCGTGTTGTTGCCGTCGTCCCATTGCTCGCGTTCGGCGGTGACCACATCGAGTCCGGTATCGATGACCCGCAGCTTGCCGATGCCCATCGCATCCGCGGCGGCGGGCAGGAACGGTTCGGGGCCGCGCATGCTCACCCGAGCTTGATCGTTGCGTCCGCCGTAATCGTCCTCGCGATGAATCGTGAACGCGCACAGCGAATCCCGGACCGCCGGATACATCACGACGGCATCGGTGTCGACCATGGTGCACACCGTGTCCAGGTGCATGGTCGCGCGACTCTGGGCGATCGGGACGACCAGCACCGTATGGGCCAGGTCGTCGTCGAACAGGCTGCGCGCCAACGCTTCCGCGCCCGCGGGCGAGGTGCGCTCGCCGACCCCGACCGCGACCACGCCGGGCGCGAGCAACAGCACGTCACCGCCCTCGATCGGCGCGGTATGCGATTCGTAGGCCCGCCGCACGCCGAGGAAGCGCGGATGGAATGCGTAGATGAGATCGGTCAGTGAGGTCTCGCGAATCCGGGCAGGCAGGGCGAGTGAGGTGATCGCCACCCTCGGACCGACCCAGAATGACGAATCCCTGGTGAACAGCAGATTCGGCAGCGGATCGATGACGAAATCCGCACCGTGGTGCATGCGCCGCACCAGCGAGGTGTTGTCGCCCTCGAAGGGCAGTTCGTCGAAGGTCATCCCGGCCATCAGGATGTTGGCCAGATCCCTGGCCCGGACGCCGCGCAGGAAGGCCGCGAGCTCGTCGGCCAGCATATGTCCGAGTTTGCGTGCGTCGACCGCGCCGGAAATGCCCTGGATGCGGGCCGCCCCGCTGACCGAGAGGGTTTCGGCGAGCAGATCGGCGAGCAGCAGCACCTCGACGCCGCGTTCGCGCAGCACCCCGGAAAACATGTCGTGCTCCTGCTGGGCCCGCTCGACCCAGGGAATGCCGTCGAAGAGCAATTGATCGTTATTGCGCGGGGTCAGCCGCCGCAATTCGTCGCCTGGCCGGTGCAGCAGCACCGTGCGCAAGGTCCCGACCTCCGAGCTGACCGCCAGCCGACCGCCCGGATCGCCGACCCCGTCCAACTCATCGTCCGCACCGCCATCGTGCCCCGCCCGCACCGCGTCTGCTCCCATGCTCCGACCGTAGTTCGCCGAGGGCGTAAGAGCACGCAATTGGGTGTCTCCGATTCCGACCCCAGCACACCCTAACCTGAAGTATGGTTTAGGTGAATGGAGGAGCGTGATGTCGACAACCGATTGGCGAGCGAAGGAGCTGACCCCCGGGCAGCTGTCCGAGCGTAGCGGAGTAGCGGTATCCGCGTTGCACTTCTACGAACGCGAGGGTCTCATTTCGAGTCGTCGCACAAGTGGAAATCAACGCAGATACGCCCGCGAAACGCTGCGCCGCGTCGCCTTCATCCGTATCTCCCAGCGGGTCGGCATTCCATTGAGCGAAATCCGCTCCGCACTGGACAAACTCCCCGAAGGCCGCACCCCGACCCGGCGCGACTGGGAGACCCTGTCCACTGCGTGGCAGGCCGACCTCGACGACCGCATCACCCAGCTGACTCGCCTGCGCGACAACCTGACCGGCTGCATCGGCTGCGGCTGCCTGTCGCTCGGCAGCTGCCGACTGGTCAACGAACACGACCGCCTCGGCGAACAGGGGCCGGGCGCCCGCGTACTCGATGTGACGCTCAATTGCCCATCGAAACCAGCAGCCTGTTGAACCGATCGCTGGTGCGGCGAACCACGAATTCGTAGGGGTAGGCGAATTTGCGCGCCCACCAATAGCCGAAGCGGATATCGAAGGATGTGTAGACGAGGAACCGATTGCGCTCGATACCGCGCAGGATCGCCGCAGCAACATGTTCCGGCGAGGCGGCATGCTCGGTGAACGCGCTCCGACGTTCATGCGGCCGGAGCGGGTCGCGGAGTTCGAATCGGGACAGCAGGCTACCGGCCGAGTACCGCAAGCATCCCTGCCACCGCCTGCGGCCAGGTGAACTGCTCGGCCCGGCTGCGTGCCGCCTTCCGACGACCGGCGGTGGGCATCGCGAGCACATCGGTGACGGCCTGGGCGAAGGCGGAGGGGCGATCGTCGGCGACGGCGCCGCATTCGGCGGTGACGATATCGGCGAGCGCCGAGGATCGGCTGGCGACGACCGGCGTACCCGCGGCCAATGCCTCCAATGCGGCGAGTCCGAAGGTTTCGTGCGGTCCTGGTGCCAGCGAAACATCGGCGGTGGCCAGTAGTTTCGCCACCATTGCCCGGTCGGTGATGAATCCGGTGAAGTGCACCGCGGGCAGACCGCCGGTCAACGTCGGCAAGGAACGGGCCCGACGCTCCAGGGCTTCGCGCCGCGGTCCCTCCCCCGCCACGACCAGCCGGGCCTCGATCCCCGCCTTGCGCAGTGCGCCGATGGCTTCGATACTGCGATCCACCCGCTTCTCCACCGACAATCTGCCGCAGTGCACAAGCAGCGGATGTCCCGGCACGCCGAGATCGGCGCGCAGGCGGTAGTCACGGCGGCGCGGGCTGAACAGCTCCAGATCCACCCCGAGCGGCACCAGTTCGGCATTGGGGGCGTCGATGCGCAGGAACTCCGCACGCGCGAATTCTGTTGTGCAGACCACGATGTCGTAGTCGTCCGCAGTGCGCCGATTGGCGATATCGGCGCACCGGCGCGCCACCGGGCGGGGCATGACCTGGCCGAGCAGTCGGTCCAGGCGCTCATGCGAGATCATTACGCTCGCCACGTCGCGGGTGCGGGCCCAGCGTCCGAATCCACGCAGCGTCAGCCGGTCCGACACCTCGAGCACGTCCGGCCGCAACCCGGCCAGCACATCCGCCACCCGGCGCGGATCCGCCGCCCGATAGCCGCCGGTCCATGGAATCGCCAAAGCGGGCAGGGTGATCCGCACCGCACCGGTCGGCAGGATCTCCTCGGCCCGGCGCGGTCCGGGCACGATGAGCACCACCTCGTGCCCGGCGGCCACGTACCCCTCGCCCAGGTGGTGCAAAGCGGTGCGCAGCCCACCCGACCGCGGACCGTAGAAGTTCGCCAGCTGCACGATGCGCACATCGCCGATCGTGCAGCGAATCGGGTTCCCCCCGGAACCGGTGCGCCCAACACCGCATGAACACCCGTGAAAGAACCTGCTAACGGGTGCGACGGCGCGGCAGTCCGACACGCGGGACCGACGCCGGTCACGCGCGCGTGGTACCCCGGCCCGCCCTGGGCAGATCGAGATCCAGCGGGATGCGCCCGACGGCCAGATGCGCCTCGACCTCGTCGGCGGGCATCGGCCGCGCGATCAGAAACCCTTGCGCCCGATAGCAACCCAGCCCGACCAGGGTTCGCGCGGCCACCGACGTCTCGACGCCTTCCCCGACCACACCGAGCCCGAACGACCCGGCCAACCCGATAATGGATTTCACGATCGCCAGATCGTCGGTGCTCGCGCCGAGACGCTGCACGAAGCCGCGGTCGATCTTCACCGCGTCGACCGGAAGCGCCTTCAGATGCGACAGTGAGCTGTATCCGGTGCCGAAATCATCGATGGCGATCTGCACACCCATTCGCTTCAGTCCGCGCAGCGTGACCTGGGTGCGCGCCAGATCCTGCACGACCACATGTTCGGTGATCTCCAGGCAGACCGAACTGCCATCGATCCCGAACAGCCGTAGCATATCCTCGATCCGCTCCACGAAATCCAGGCTGACCAGCTGAACTGGCGAAACATTTATCCGCATCACCACATTCGCCGCCAGCCCCCGCCTGCGCCATTCGGCGAATTGCGCACACGCCGAGCGAATCACCCAGCGCCCCAGCTCACCCGCGAGATTGGTGGCCTCGGCGACCGTGACGAACGCACCGGGCGGCAGCAGGCCCCTGGTCGGATGCAACCAGCGCACCAGCGCCTCCAGCGCCACCACCCGGCCGGTGCGCAGATCGACCTCGGGCTGATAGTGCAGCAGCAGCGAGCCGTCCGAAACCGCGCCGCGCAGATTCAGCTCCACATCGTCCTGCAGTTCGAACTGCGCGCGCATGGCGTCGGTGAATACCGCGACACCGTTGCCGCCGCCCGATTTCGCCGACAGCAGTGCGTGATCGGCCCGGCGCAGCACATCCGCGACCGTGGTCTCCCCCGGAATACCCACCGCGACACCGACGCTGGCGCCGCGGCTGACCGATTCCCCGCCGACGGTCACCCGCCGTCCGATAAGCTGCTGAATCCGCGTCGCCTCCAATTCGGCCGCCACCGCATCCATCGGTTTGGCCGGCACGATGACGAATTCGTCGCCACCGAGTCGGGCGATCATGTCATTGGGATCGAGATTCTCCCGCAGTCGCGAGGAGAGCGTGCGAATGAAGTTGTCCCCCGCGGTATGTCCGAGAAAATCGTTGAGCGCTTTGAGCCGGTCGAGATCGAGGAAGAAGGCGGCCACCGGGCCGGGACTGCCCTGTCTGAGCCGCTCCTCCATATGTTCGAGTAGCGCCCGCCGGTTGGCCAACCCGGTCAGATCGTCGTGCAGGGCGATATATCGTAATCGTTCCTCGGCCACGACGCGCGCCTGCAACTGGGCGAAGAGTGCGGCGATCGCCTTGAGCACGTTCAGTTCCCGGGTGCTCCAGTCGCGATCGCCCTGTTTGATGAATCCCAGCACGCCGGTCGACTCGCCACGCGACAACAGCGGCACCGCGGCCATCGCGACCTGCGGAATACCCGACGAACGCCGGATCGTCTCCTGATAATCGGCGGATTGTTGGGACGGCCGCACAATGATCGGCTCGGTGGCGTGTTCCAATTCCCGGAATACCGAGTCGGCGTGCTCGAAATGCACGATCTTCAGCGGGTCCGGATCCGGTATGTCACCACGGTGCGGCCACTCCGCGATGAGCACGGTCGCCCGCTGCTCTCGATCGGTATGGCGTAGGTAGCTGAAGTCGACATCGAAATGCTCGACCAGCCTGGCCAGCACGCGTTCACTCGCCGCCACCATCGTTGTGGCGTCGACGCCCATCAACTCGGAGGCGACCTGGGTCACCAATGAGTCGAGCGTTCGCCGAGGCACCCTATCTCCGATCGCGCTAGCTGCGGTTGCCCGCGCCCGGCACTGGAAGCCGCCTGCTGCGGACCGTGGCTGCTGCCGCATAGCTCAGGCGAAGCACCAATGCCATGATCTCATGCCCAGGCACTCCCAGCAGGTCCAGGAAACGGCCCTGAAGTGTCGTAAGTGTATCCGCGAAATCCGGTGAAATCCCTTTCAGCTCGTCGGGGTGCCGCGCATAAAGGAACAGGGGCGAGACCGGTTGCACCGCAAGACCGAGCCGTTGCGCCGCGATCCAGACCCGCTGCACGGCCGCGCCGCCGCGGGCGTAGTCGGCAAGTGATACCGACTCTGCTCCGGATCGACGCGGAAAAGTTATCGCGACCAGCGCCGAACTCGACAGCACGCGATCGCGGCTGTACTCGCCGAGCGCGGTACCGCCGGACCATTCGCGCAGCCGATCCATGACATCCGAGCGCTCTCCGATCCGGATCTTGGCCTGCTCGTCGGCGGCCAATTCCATACTCCGGATATCGATCCCGGTGCGCGGATCCTGGCCGGGCCAACGCAGTTCGCCGAACATCTCCTGATGCAGGCGCGGGGTCAAATAGCGAATGCGATCGGATTCGCCGAGCAGGGCGGCCGCGGCGGCGAGCTCATCGGGTGCGGTGATGGCATGGACCACCGCATCGGTGGCGGCCGCGTCCAGGGCAGGCAGGACATGATCGGCCAGCGGCACGCCCGCGCCGAGGTGTCGATTCGTCTCGCGGGTCAGCGTGGCCGGATAGTCCGCGGCCAGTGCGGAATCGGTGCCGTTGCCGAGGTGTAGCACCGCGGAAAACGGGGTCGAGTCGTTCTCGACGAACTCGTGCGCGCCGAGTATGCCGTGCGCGGCAGCCGCGGCACGGGCGTTGTAGAGCGCCGCGCCGATCGATACCGCGCTGGCGCGATAGCCGATATCCATTGCGGACGAGCGGGTTCGGACGAGATCGATGCGTAGCTCGTCGCCATCGACGCGCAGGCACCACGGTTGGGTATTGCCGCCCGACGGCGCCCGTTGCGCGGATTCGAGGACCTTCTCGACCGCGGACCCGTCCGGATCCGGTACCCCGACTTCGGGCACCGGAAACTCGTCGGACACCTTCTCACACACCGGCTCCGGTTCGGCCAGCTCGTCGAGACCACGCTCCAGATCGAACCGGGTCCGGCCCGAGGACAGCTTCTGTCCGAGCCCGACCCGGCGCACCGCCGCCGCCACGATTGCCGCGCCGAGCTGAACGTCACCGCCGAGTTGCGGCCAGGTCGTCACGGTTTGGTCGATCTCGACCAGACTCGCCGCCATCCGCGCCGATAGCTCCTTGGGGTCGAGAATCCGCATGACGTGCGGCGCCTTGTCTTTGGTGGACAACCCGCGCAGATCCGCGCCGACGGTCGCGCCGAGCAGACCGTGGAACATCGGACGGTCCGGTTCCAGGTCATAGCGCTCGACATCGAGCAGGCCGCGATCGCTGGTATCCATCAACAGCGGAAGGCGGTGTCGGCGTGCACCTTCCCGGACAGCGAACTTGATATCGAGTGAATCGCATTCCTCGACAACCAGCGACAGCCCGTGCAGGAATGCGTCGACGGTGTCCTCGTCCACGCCGGCGGTGGCGACCTCGACCGGCAGATACGGATCGAGTTCGGCGATCCGGCGCGCGGTCACGATGGATTTGTTCACACCGATATCGAAGATCCCGCCGGGCACCCGATTCAGATTCGACAGCTCGATATCGTCGAAATCGGCCAGGCGCAATAGGCCACAGGTGCCTTCCAGTGCCAATGTATAAGCAACCGCGTGCCCGACGCTCTGTCCGACGACCCCGATCGCGAGACCGGCGCAACGTTCCTGTTCGACGCGGGTGAGTTTGTTCTGGTTGCGGTCCAAGCGAATCGCCCGAAATGTCTTTTCACCGGGCAATCCGACGAGTGTGCACCGCCACGGATAATAGACCCATCGGTCGGTTTCTGGCCGACCTAGATCCGCAGGCGGCCGACGCACCTTGACGAGTTCGGCGCGCAGCACATCACGCAGATCGAGAATGCGGACCTGCGGCGATTTCCGTAATTGCCCGAGGATCCGTGCGTCGTCTTCGGCATTTTCATCGAGAATCAGCGGGCGGTGGTCCGCGGTGAGCTCACCGTTCATGCCTGCGCCGATCCTCCGATCCCTGATCCACCCGAGGGCGCTCGACCGTGCGGCGACAGCCAGGCATCGAGTGCCGCACACTCCAGCGCAGTCAACGAACTCTGCAATTTGGTGGCTAATGACCGATATGTCCGGGCATCCCACCACATCGGAATGGTCCGATAGCGGTCGTCAGGATAGGGCACCGCCGGTATCCGATCGGCGACATACCCACCACTCGTGCGGTACAGACCGATATTTCGCGTGGCAGTGGTGACGAAAGCGAATCTGGCATCGAGCAGCCGGGCGGCGTGCACGACACAGCGGGAGACCGCTGCCGCGAGCGCGGCACGATGCTCCGCCGCTCGCGAGACCCAGACGGCTTTCACCTCGACCACACCTTCCGGTATCCGATCGGCAACCATCGCGCGCAACTCGGCGGCACCGGGTCGACCGGCCCAGGCGCGCAGTGCGTGCACTTCGTCGGCCGCACCGTAGGGCCCCTGCGCCCGCAATCCCGCGAAGACCGCGCCGGACGGATCCACGGCGGCGAAGAACAACGACGTCGAACGGCCGTCGACAACGCTGTCGTATTCCAAAGCGTGATCAACACCGTAATGCCGGTAAACCTGCAGCGCACCGCGCAGATAACGACGCCACAGATCAGGATGAACCTGCGGAGTGGCGACATGAAAGACATATCCGGAATGCATGTCGCGAAACCGCAACACCTCGGCATCGCGCGTGCCCCCCGGGCCGACTGCGATTGTTTCGACAGTCATGGTTTTCCTACTCCGTTTGCTACCGCACATCTGCACGGTCATCGAGCCGGCCTGACCGACTCGCCAGACGACTCGCCGATCGGTTGAGTTTGCCTAGGGCAGTATCCGTCATACAACAAGAATTGACCAGATATCTGGTTAATCTTCCGGAAACTGATTGCCAGTCCCGAAATTACCGCAGGTCAGACCGCTCGAACACGCCATCGGATAGATCATGGAGACCAGTCGGTACTGACACAGCTAATGCATGGCAATCTCAAACCAGGATGGAGATGAACAGTTCGACCGACTCAGGCCCACGCCAGATCTCGATTTCCTCCCGGTACGCACGGGTGATCTCGGCAGATGCCGTCGCATCGTCGACCTGGGCCCACACATCCTCGACCGGATCGTGGTAATCCCCGTTCGGCTCGAACCGAGCGTAGACACCCTTGGGCACCTTGACGAGTACGTCACCAACCGGAACCGCACTCGGATCGGGGTACTCGAAACACACGACGGCGTTGTAGTTTCCGGCCGGATCCGGCACGTACACGGTGTACATAGGCTGGTCGGCTCCCGTGCGGTCACGCAGCCGATCCTTGAGGAATTCGATCAGGTCGCTATTGCTGACCTTGAAGCTCGGACGTACCCGCGGCACGACCAGACCGCCGTAGATGGCCTCGGGGCGCACCACGATCGCGTATGTCATCGCGCCTCGACCGCCAGGTAGAGATCGATCTTGTAGGCATGCGGATAACACTCGAAATCGCCGGTATACGTGCGTTTTATCTGGTTGTGTTCCTCGGCATAGGCGATCTGCGTCCACAGGTCCGTCATCACCTGCGGAAAGTTACCGACCGAGGAGAACCTGGCATAGGTGCCGCGCGGTAGCCGCGCCACCAGGTGGCCGCGGGTGACCTCACGGAAGGATGCGCACTCATAGCCGACGATCTGGGTGTTGTAGGTGCCGAGTTCACCGGAGTAGTCGGTGTAGGCGCTGGCCAGTTGACCGCCGAGTTCTTGATGCAGTACCGCCGCCCACGCGGCCTCTAGGTCGTGGTCCCGCAGTTCCCCGAGCGCACGTTTCGGGCTGCGCACCGGGAGCCCGGCAACCCACGTCTCGTCTCGCTCGACGATTTCAAACTGCATGGAAAGACTCTTTCGAGGTGAACCCGGGGGCGTTGCCCGCATCCGGTCGGCCAGAAAGGCCATGCTATCAACTCGACCGCATGGTCCGGCTCACACGTCCGGGTCGTTGTGCACACCTTCCCGCCGCCTCGAACTGGTCGTGCGACCTGTACGCAAACCAGTGGCTATCGGTGCATGCGGCATCATGTGATTGTGTGCGAGACCATCGCCGAACTCGATACCGCGGTCGCGGATTGCTTCGCCTGCCCGCGGCTGGTCGCTTGGCGAGAACGAGCGGCCAGGGAAAAGCGCGCCGCGTACCGTGACGAAACCTATTGGGGCAGGGCGGTTCCCGGCTACGGTCCCGATGACGCCCGGCTGCTGATCGTCGGGCTCGCCCCAGCCGCTCACGGCGGCAACAGAACCGGGCGAATGTTCACCGGCGACCGCAGCGGCGATTTCCTCTACGCCGCCATGTACAACGTCGGGTTGACCAATCAACCCACGGCGGTGCACCGCGATGACGGACTGCGGCTGATCGGGGCTCGGGTCACCGCGCCGGTGCACTGCGCGCCGCCCGACAATAAACCGACGCCCGACGAGCGGGACCGCTGCAGTCACTGGTTGAAGACCGAATTGGGCCTGCTCACCCCGACATTGCGGGCGGTGGTCGTACTCGGCGCGTTCGGCTGGCAGGCACTGCTTCCGGTACTTGCCGCCTCCGGCTGGACCGTACCGCGTCCGCGCCCCAAATTCGGGCACGGCGCTCACGTTGTGCTGCCGCCGACCGTCGATGATCATGCGCCGCTGCACCTGTTCGGCTGCTACCACGTCAGCCAGCAGAACACCTTCACCGGTCGGCTCACTCCCGAGATGCTCGAAACAGTCCTCGCCACTGCGGCGACCGCTGCGGGGCTTCCCGGCCGCCGGAGCTGAGCGCAGAACTCAGGACGGCGCGGTGATCTTGGTAATGGCGGTGCCGCCCTCGTGGGGCGCGACGGTGACGAACTGCCGATAGGTGCGCACGGTCGCATCCAGTCGGAACTCGGTGATGACAACGTCGAAGCGACCGTCGAGCATGGGGATGATCATGACGCAATGCTGGGTGCCGGGCGGAATCGATTTGATGCCCGCGTCGATCAATGCGACCGAGGACACCGCCGCATCCGCTGTGGTCAGTGCCCGGGCATCCGAGGCCGAGCGGGTCACGTAATAGGCATATTGGAAGGCCAAGATCACATCCGGCCCGGATTCGATCGACCCGGTTCCGTTGCCGCGCACCAACTGTTCGGTGCGCGTCGGCTCGCAGTTCGGTCCGCCGCCGAGCACCCGATCGGTGATCGTGGCCGCCGACTGCCTGGTATTACTCGCCTCGGCCGTGTATACGAGCACCAATGCCACCGCCGCCAGCGTCGCGAAGATCGCGGCACTGCCGACCAGCCAGGGCCGACGCGGCCGACGCCGCTTCCGACGGTGTGGGCGCGTCGGCGGGAGGACACGTGGTGCGGGCCCGGACGGGAGCATGCCCGGCCACAGCGGATCGGCCGAGCGACTCACGCGCCTGCTGACGTGCAACGCGGCGGCATTGCCGCCGGACTCGGCTGTGTTCGACGACACCATGCTCTCGCCACACCCCTTCACCGGTGCCGCTGGGGCGACCCTTTCAATGCCGTTGTGCAATAACAAGATTGCACAGATGCGCCGGTAAGGCGACATAATGGGCCGGAGAGAACCGGTCAATGGACCGGCAAGCTACGCCCGGACTGCCCTCGGAGGCACGCGGTTCCTGCGACTTTGGAGGTTTCCTACAAGCGCCGGGCCGAAGGTTCGTAACGACGGGCATACCGTGATCAATCCGCGCCGGTATGCTCTTCCGGGAACGATGTCCAGCGAAAATACCAGCTCAGCAGTGCATTTCGGTGCATGCGGCGGCATAATAGAACGTCTGCGACGATGCCGCGCGACAACGATGTCCGGCCGCCGTAGCCTGTCGAACGCCTGTCCACTTCAGCTAAGGCACTCGCCAGGACACCGAAAACCGCGTTATCGGAAGAGAAACCAGGAGCGATTCTCGTGCGAAACCTCTTTGCTGCCGACGGGCGATTCCCGAATGTCGTCGTGACGAGTCTCGCGGCGACCACCTCCATCGCGGGTGATGTCGACGCGACCTGGAAGGGACTCCTCAACGGCGAGAGCGGAATCGACGTGCTGGAGGATCCCTTCATCGAGGAGTACGACCTCCCCGTCCGCATCGGCGGTCACCTGAAGGTTCGCCCCGAAACCCTGCTGACGCGGGTCGAACAGCGTCGGATGGCCTACGTAGAACAGCTCGCGACGGTTCTCGGACGCGAGGTATGGCGCAATGCGGGCAGTCCGGAGGTGGATCCGGAACGTCTGGGTGTGGCGATCGGTACCGGGCTCGGCGGCGCCGATGCGATCACCGATGCGAACACCAAGCTGAAGAACGGTGGCTACCGCAAGATTTCGCCACTGGCCGTGCAGATGATCATGCCGAACGGCCCGTCGGCGGTCGTCGGTCTCGAATTGAAGGCCAAGGCAGGCGTGATCACGCCGGTTTCGGCGTGCTCGTCCGGGTCGGAAGCGATTGTCAACGCGTGGCGCATGATTGCGATGGGTGACGCCGATATGGTCGTCACCGGCGGCGTCGAGGGATACATCGATGTACTCCCGATCGCGGCCTTCACCATGATGCGCGCGATGAGTACCCGCAACGACGACCCGAAGGGCGCCTCGCGTCCGTTCGACAAGGATCGTGACGGTTTCGTCTTCGGTGAGGCCGGTGCGCTGATGGTCCTCGAGACCGAGGAGCACGCCAAGGCTCGTGGCGCGACGATCCACGCGCGCCTGCTCGGTGCCGGAATCACTTCCGACGGTTACCATTTGGTCGCTCCCGCCCCCGATGGCGATGGCGCGGCACGCGCGATGACCAGGGCCATGCAGCTCGCAGGCCTCACCCCGAAGGACATCACCCACATCAACGCGCATGCGACCGCGACTCCCATCGGTGACACCGCCGAGGCGAACGCGATCAACAAGGCCGTGGGCAACCACGCTTCGGTGTACGCGCCGAAGTCGGCACTGGGACATTCGATCGGCGCGGTGGGCGCACTGGAATCGATTCTGACCGTGCTCAGCATCCGCGACGGAGTCGTGCCACCGACGCTGAACCTGGAGAACCAGGATCCGGAGATCGATCTGGATGTGGTGCACGGCGAGGCGCGCAACCAGGAGATCGAGTACGCGATCAACAACTCGTTCGGTTTCGGCGGGCACAATGTCGCGCTCGCCTTCGGCCGGTACTAGCGGACGAGAACGGCACGCGGATAGAGCAGCTGGAAACCGAGCTTCTGCACGTTCTGCTGCGACTTCGAACCCGGCAGTGTCGTAACCACCGCGAGGTCACAACCCGCGGCCGCCGCGGCGGCGAGGCGCATCGATAGCCGTGCGCCCTGCACGCCGCGGCGGCGGAATTCGGGAAGGGTTGCCGCACCGCATAATTGGGCAACGCCGTCGCTGAGGCGCAGGCTCGCGCCGCCGGCGGGCTTACCGTCGATCATGGCGAGCGAGCCGACGAAACCGCTCGTCGCGGTGAGGTCCCGCTCGGCCCGCTCGATGGCCTCGCCCGGGAACAGTGGCGCATCACCCAGAGCAGCAGCAGTTTGGTAATCAGCAGAGCACCGATCATGTCGACGATTATCGGGACTGCCGCCCGAATCCAACTCCAGAACTCCCCGCACACAGCGATTTCACCCATTTCATGACCGCTCTCGACCAGCAGCAGGCCAAAGGCATTACGCCACAACGGGTTGACGCCACCATCGTCTCCGCCGTCGAGGACCGGCGGCCGCGGCCGCTGTATGCGGTCGGCAGCAACGCACCAGCCATGTTCGCGCTGCGTCGCCTATTGCCGCGCACGGTCATCGAGAAGGTCATCGCCAGGGCGTACGGGTGTCCCGGTGACAGCCTGCGGCTCGGCGAGCACATCCGGTTCGACCGGGTCCGGCATGACGGCGTATGCGGCACCGGCAACTGACGTGCGTTTGTTCATCTGTACCGCGATATCCCCGTCCTCGGCAGCGTCGAAGTCACCGCGATAACCGCCCGACCGGCATCGCGGATGATGTGGTCGAGGTCGTCGATGATGTCGCTGATCGCATCGCGGGTCCGATCCGCCTGCGCGGATGCGGCCGGCTCCCGGTCGAATTCGATACCGATCTTGTTGAGCTGCAGTCCGGTGTCGAGCAGACTTCGAACCAGGTTATCCGCGATCTCAGCGAAAGCGACTGTGCCGCTGTCCCATTCGTCGCTCTCGAACTGTCGATTCGTGGTGATGTGGTCGAACTTCTTGTCCCACATAATAATTCCTCTTGCCGGACAGGTTCACTGACTGCCACGGTCGCCGATTGCCCGGAAATCGTTCAGAGCCGGAAGTACCCCGCATCCAGCTACCGCAAACTCCTGAAGCCACAGCGGCAATCTCCTGCCCTCAACAAACGTTGCGTGAAGTGTGCTGAGCCTATTGCCATGAGCGCCGCAGCGGGGCAGTGTGAACATGTCGGTGGCGCCACCGGGGCGCTGCCCTGAACACCGAGGGAGTCGCTCGTGTACGCACGTTCTACCACTATTCAGGCGCAACCCTCCGCTATCGATGCCGGGATTGCGCACGTACGTGACGAGGTAATGCCGGCTTTGGAAGACATACGCGGCTGTGTCGGACTATCGTTGCTGGTCGATCGCCAGTCCGGCCGGTGCATCGTCACTACCTCATGGGAAACCGAGGATGCGATGGCCCGCAGCGCCGACCGCGTTCGCCCCATTCGAGATCGCGCAGCCGCGGCATTCGGCAGCGGTGGCACCCAGATCGAGCAATGGGAAATCGCCGCCCTACATCGTGACCACCGCGCACAGCAGGGCGCCTGCGCCCGCGTTGTCTGGATCAAGACGAACCCGGATCGACAGGACGCTGCGATCGAGACCTACAAATCCCAGGCCCTACCCGAAATGGAATCCCTCGAGGGGTTCTGCAGCGCGAGCCTCCTCGTCGAGCGCGCATCCGGCCGTGGCGTCTCCTGCGTCACCTTCGATACCGCCGACGCCATGGAACGCAACCGCGAAGACGCAACCGCCCTGCGCGAGCGAATCACCCGCCAAGCCGGTATGCAGGTGGTCGACATGTGCGAGTGCGAGTTGGCCATCGCCCACCTCCGCGTCCCCGAATTGGTGTAAACGCACGGCTGCGGCTCTCGACCGAATGATCGGTCGGGAGCCGTCGCCGCTACACCGTTGCCCTGGGCATCAAGCTTTGTAGAGCGCCCGGAGTTCACGCTTGTACACTTTGCGATGGACAACAGCTGATGCGGCGTCATACGTTCGCGGAGAACACCTTTCGGTGTTCCCGTAGTGCCCGATGTGTAGATGAGCCCCATCGAATCGCAATCGCACCATCGAGATTACCGAGCGGTTCAGGATGACCCCGGATCCACTGTTCAACAGTGCTGTGCCGATCGGCTCGATATCGTTTCGCAACATCAGCGCGAAGCGATCACCACGCGCAATCCCATTCGAAACGAATGCCGACGCAAGACATCCAGCGCGGTGATTCACCTCGGACTGGCGGGACGACATTGACAGGCAGCAAGGTCACTGATACTCATATGCTATGACTGGGCCGGAGGATTTCGAGTTCGAAGCCGTCTACCGAGGCACGGGTGGCCCGTTCGGGCCGGGCGTCAAACCGCCGTGGAGTATCGGGGAACCCCAGCCGGAACTCGCCACGCTGATCGAGCAGGGCAAATTCCATGGCGATGTCCTCGATGTCGGATGCGGGGAGGCGGCGATCTCGCTGTATCTGGCCGAGCGGGGCTACACCACCGTGGGGCTGGATCTGTCGCCGACCGCGATCGAGCTGGCCCGCGCCGAGGCGACCAGGCGCGGCCTGGCCAACGCCGCCTTCGAGGTCGCCGACGTCACCTCCTTCACCGGCTACGACGGTCGCTTCGACACGATCGTCGACAGCACGCTGTTCCACTCGATCCCGGTCGAGTCGCGGGCGGGCTACCAGCAGTCGATCGCGCGCGCCGCCGCGCCGGGCGCGTCTTATTTCGCGCTGGTGTTCGACCGGACCGCCCTACCCGAAGTACCCGTGCCGGGGCCGGCGCCGGTCACCGCCGACGAGCTCCGCGAGGCGGTGGAGAAGTACTGGGTGGTCGATGAGATCAGGCCGGCACGAATCCACGGCAACCTGCCGGTCGGCGACTTCGGCCCTGCCGACGGCCCGAGGTTCCGATTCGAGGGCATCCGCGACGAACCCAGTGGCCGCAAGTCGGTACCCGCCTGGCTGCTGTGCGCCCGACTGGGCTGATCCTCCCGTTCTTACGTTCCGAACCCGCCAACAGCCCCGAAACGTATTCAAGCACCCGAGCCCGCGGCTCAGACCGCGCGAACCGGCCCCCCAACCCCGCCACATCAAACGAATCCAACTCCGCCACAACACGATCCAACACCACACACCAGATCTACCAGAACCAACTCACGTAGGTGTCGTTGCAGTATCAGGACAGATCTTGATCCTTGTGACTAGTCGCGGGTCTGTGGCCTGCAGCATCCCGTGCGCGGCGCGATGCCTGCCTGCGGTTAGTGGCGATTCGCGGCGGCTCGGTAGAGCGGCGCGGTGCCCGATCCCCTGTCGCTGCAACGGTTTTGCTCCGAGGTCGAGATGCTGTTGGCTCCTTTGGCGAGTCGCAGCTGAGGTCGGCGTGGGGCCGCTATGCGCTCGCCCGGCCTGCTCGTGCCCGCGTGGATTTCCTCGATGAGTTGCGTGCCGCGTGTCGGTCCGGTGTCCGCGAGCCGGTCCGGTTCTGGTCCGCTCGACGGTATCGACGAGGCCGTACTGGATGCCCTGCGCGACAGACCGTTCGCGGACCTGCCCCGGTGATCGCGAGCCCGGCGGAACTGCGGCGCCGCACGGAGGTGGAGCGGGATAGGGCATTGGCTCGACTCCGTGCCGTCCATCGGACGTATTGGGACCGTGATTGGCGTTTCGAGCATCGAGAGGGTGGCCGCTAGCCCGAGGATCACCTCTGGGAGGCGGCTGGCGGCTATCTCGATCTATTGGAGATCGTGCACCGCCTCGACGAGGAGAGCGGCGGCGGGATCGAGTCGGCCGGCAGTGAGGCAGTGGCTAGACTGCCTCGGGTGGATCGGCGTGAGGAAAGCCGTGCTCTCGCGGTGTCGGCCAGGCAGTGCGCTGCGGTGCGGAACGGTTTGGCGTTGGCCGACTGGGTCAGTGCGGGGCGGTCGGTGACGGCCAAACACGTCTTGCGCCGGGCTGATGTTCCTCTCGCAGGCCAGATGTTGGGTGTTGAGGTGCCGCAGTGGGTTCGGAGCGCGGCAGACGTGCCAGCGTTGCATTGTCCGTGGACCGCAGCGCTCGGTGTCGGCCTGTTGTCGATCAGCGGCGGCCGGGCCGTGGCAGGGCAGGTTCGGACAGGCTGGGATCGTGCTGCTGATGACGAGATACTCGATGGCTGGTCGCGGGGATTGGCGGCGGTGCTGGCGGACACGTTCGCCGACGACGGCGATGGTACGGAGTCCCTGGAGATCGGTCGGCTGGTGCTGTCGGTGCTCACCACCGATCCGCCATCGGGCGGTTCGGATCTGCTGAGGGCGATCACATACGCAGTCATCGGTTCGAATCGTCGTCTGCACAAGATCTTTTTGCATGGGTGCGGCATGCGGGATCCGGCGGAGGTGGCGCTCGAGGTGCTCGAAGCCTTCGGCGCTGCGCATAACGAGGGGGAACAGTGGCGAATCACTCCACTCGGTCACTGGGCACTGTCGCGGGTCGGCGGCTCGGACTCTTCGCCGCCTGGGCGATCCGGCACGGAGATCGGGGCCGAGGTGGTCTGTCAGTTGAAGATCAGTCTGCGATATGCGCGGCCGGCGTGCTGGCGTCGGGTACTCGTACCCGCATCGGCGACACTGGGTGATCTGCACGAGATCATCCAGATCGCATTCTCCTGGGATGACGAGCACCTCCATGCGTTCACCATCGGCCGCCGCCGGTACGGCGACCCGTATTTCGACGCCGAGTATGACGAGGACGAGATCACCGTGGCCACGGCGCTGGCTCGTGCGCGCAAGTCGATCTCCTATGTCTATGACTTCGGTGACAACTGGCAGCATGAGATCACGCTGGAGAAGACTGTCGAGCCGGATCCGGCCTCGACCTACCCGGTCTGTGTGGATGGACGTGGAGACTCCCCGGTCGAGGATTGCGGCGAGGACGAGCCCGCCTGGATTCGCTTCGACCAGGCCGATATCAACACTCGGCTCGCCCGTTTGGATGACGAGGTCCGGCAGATCGACGCGCGATTGCGGGATGACATCGAGATAATTCTGACCGACGCCTACGGTGAGGCGGAGGAGTTGACCGCGTTCTGGACCGTGCTGGAAGCGGAGATCGACCTCCCTGTTCCCGCAACACTGTTGGGGCAACCGGTGATCGTCACCGGGTTGATCGAGGATGATGACGCGTTCGAACTTCGGGCGCGCTGCTGGGGAAAGACGGCGAACGGCTCCGTGTGTTTCGCCGACCTGGAATTCCTATCGGGCACCGTCGAAGCGTGGCTGCACGCTGCGTATCTCAGCTATCTCGGCCGAGCGCACCCGGCGCTGACGCCGCCGTCCGGCTGGGATGGCCTTGACCATTGGAGGTCCTGAGCGGTCGAACGTGCGGTAGCACTGTCAGCTCGGCGATACTGGTTTCTCGCCTGGGAAAAGGATCGGGCTGATCAGGTACGGTCTGCGGCCCGGCCCGGGCTGGTTCGCCGCGAGGGGTCCGACGAGGTCGCGGAAGCCGGTGAGCATGGTGCCGAGTTCCTCGGGGCTGAGCCAGAGCGTGCCTTGGCGGTATCCGACCGAGTCGGCGACGGGGTCGGCGTCGGCCTGATCGAGGTAGGCGTTGAACTCGGCGATCAGGACGGCCATGGCGGCCGCGAACCCTTGGCGGTGATCGTGCAGGGTCATCGCGCTGCTCGCCTCGGGGGAGACGGTCGGGCGGTCGGGTCGCAATCGGTAGGAGCGTTCCACTGCGCCGCGCACGCGTCGCTCGTCACCGATCTCGAGCATTCCGCCGTCGGTGAGCAGGCCGAGCTGCCGGTAGACGCTGGTCCGGGGCACATCGGGCATGCGGTCGCACAACTGTCCTGCGGTGCGCAATCGGCCGCCGGACAGTGCGTGGATGATGCGCAATCGCACCGGGTGGAGCAGCAATTCGGTCGGGTCCATGCCGCAACTATCCCACATATGGTACCGTTCCCAAAATTGGTATTGAACGGAAGGTCGACCGCGATGCGGGATGTTCCTGGGCGTCGAATGATGGTGAACGGCACCGAGATCTACTTCGAACAGTCCGGCACCGGGGACACCTGGGTGGTGTTCGAATCCGGTGGGGGCGCCGGGCGCACGCTCTGGGATCGAGTGGTGCCGTTACTGGGGGACATCGCGCATACCGTCGCCTACGACAGGGCCGGTCGCGGCCGCAGTGGCAGCGCCGCCGAACCGCAGACCATCGACGACATGGCGGCCACCTTGGTGGCGTTGGTCCAGGCGCTCGAGCCGGGACGGGTGATCCTGGTGGGCCACAGCATGGGTGGGCTGATCGTCCGTCGCGCCAACGCAAACACCGCATCGTCGTAACCAGCGAGCTCAAGAACCCTCCCGACTTGCAGAGACTCAGCCGGGCGATCATCAACATCGCCAAAGAGAAAGAACGGAAGACCGGCGACACACCCAACGGCAGCGACAGCCAAGCTGGCGCGCCCTGCCCACCTGAGCGGTCAGATCCATAACGAGGCCAACACCACCAGTACACATCAAGGACCACAACAGCCACATCAAGTTCTGAATTCACAACCCCTCGGGGGTTCGAAACCACCACTCAGGACTGTTTCCACAGCTCAGCTGCCAACTCGGCGATATTGCTCGCAGGCAAAAGAAAAGCCGCAGGTCGATAACCTGCGGCTTCCTTAATAGTGGGCCTAACGCTCCACAACCCGAACACTTTGACGGTCGATGGGCCAGAGATTGGAATAGTGCCGCTCGGCAGGCGAACGGGCCGCTGGCACACGGTGACAGACATGCCCCAGGGTCGACGGGTGGCCCCTGGGGCAGGATCGTGTCCGGCCGGGTTACGTTGATGGCCGCGAGGTGTATTCCGCCCAGCGGTCGACAGCCTGTTCGAGATCGAGTGCCGCGACCTCGGCGGGAGCCATGCCGACCGTGTGGATCAATCGCTGTGCGAGCCAATCGGGGACAGGTTCGCGCATCGGTGTCGGTGGAATGCCGAGCGATTCGGCACTGCGGCCGAGTCGCTCGACCACTGCGCCGAGCTTGCTGAATTCTGGTAGCCGACCGGCGGCCGCGACGATGCGGGCAGTTGCTTCCGCGTAGACCTCGGAATCGGCGCGTGCTCCGATTGCCCAGATCTCGCAGATCTCGATGGTCTGCTGATCGATGACCCGGTACACGATCCGCCAGGTGTTGTGGCCGACAACAAGCTTGCGGAACCCGGTCAATTCGCCGCCGAGTGGATAGCCGGCTTGCGGTGAATCCAGCAGCAGGAGCACCTTTTTGAGGACTTTGGGCACGGCGTCGGGACCGAGTTTTCGAAGGTCGTCGATTGCCGCATCGGTGAAGAGGACTTCGACCATCGACTTACTCGTGGTCATCGAGTTCGGCGAGGGACTCCCTCGTGTGACCGAAGGCGCCGAGCACATCGTCCAGTGACGTTCGGTTCCCGCTGTCGGTCGCGGCCCGGGCGAGCACCAGCGCGAGGTCACGTAGGTCGGACTCCGCGCGATCCAGCTCGGCGAGCCGATTCATGCTGACCACGGCGGCAACCGGCCGGTGATGGCGGGTGACCACCAGATCGGTACCACCTTCGGCATCCGCTACCAGTCCAGCGACGCCTCGCTGCGCGGCGTCGGAAACGCTGAGCTCATGAGTGTTGCGCAGGATGGACATGCCGTAACTGTACAGAATTCTAGCTAGATTCTCGATGCCGTGTCGCCTGCCGGGAACCACCTCCGCCGTCCTTGTACGACCGGGCTCCAGACACAACGTGTTCCGTACCGGTACCGCTGGGTGTCCCCCAGGAGTGGATTGCCCCTCGAGGCCCAGGATCGGCCGGACGCAAACGGCGCTCATTGATGACCGAACCGCCACCAGGGTTTCGCGCAATGTCACACAACAACGAGCGGGGCTAACGCTTCACAACCCGAACACTTTGACGGTCGAAGGGCCAGCGATTCGTATCATGCCGGTAGGCGTTCGACAAGTGAAAATCACAGCTTGACCTACTGGGTTGACCGATCTAACGGCGCCCGGCGAACCGCTGGCACATCGGATATCACCAGGCGAACCCAGGCATCAGCTTGGGTTGTTCGCTCGGTATGCGGCTATGAGAGCGCGTTCGCTCGCGTTCCAGGCGGCTAGCTCGACGTGCCGAAGACGGACTGATACCAGTAACTCTTGGGCTTACGAAACCATTCACCGATCTGCTCCGTATCGAACACCCGCAGCTGCGACATCTCGACGTGGTATCGATGGAACAGGGATACCAGTTCGTATACGGATTCGTCATCGGCCGCGGCATCGACGTTGATGTAGAGCGTTCGCAGCTCACCTTTGTAGGACCGCACGGCAGGAATCTTGTCGAGCCACTCGAAAAATGCCGCTTCGTCGTACGACGACCCGTATACGACGCCGGTTGCCTCTAGCGCGATCTCAGTGTCGCTCATCGCCGTTTGCCTCCTGGATACACGTTCTCGTAATTGCCGTCCTTGCCCTGCACATCCCAGTGGGGTCCGCCATGTGCGACGCTTCCCTGCCCGGTCGGCACCCAGACGTTTCCATCGGCATCTTCCCAGCCGAAGCGAGGACCCTTGGGACTCGGATTCGGCACCCACCGGTCGCCGCCTTTGGGCGGTACGAATCCTTCCGCCTCGCCGGGACGACCCGGCGCTTTGGAACCGTTGGGATCGTAGGCATTGGCCGGAGGCTTGTAGTTCGCGTTGAATGTCGAGTCACCCGCGATGGATGGTCAGGCCGGTGATGGTGGCGAGGGCGCCCACGGCAAGTGCTGCGGCGCTGAACTTTATCCCGGCCACGGCTGTGAAGAACGATCCGACGGCGCCGGCGATGGCGGACGCGGCGGTTTCCAGAGCGGGACCCTCGACTGCCGCCGCTCGAGGATTGCGGATTGCCACGGCGGTTACGGCGATCACGACAGACGCGACGACGAGCGTTGCGGCCACCTGGGTATTGATATCCGCGCGAACCGCGACGACAGCGGCATGGTGGCTGGTTGTCGATTTCGCCAGGTCGTCGGCGGCCAGCTTGATGTCGTCCGCGTTCTTCGCGAGTGTTCTGAGATGGTCTGTCAGGTTCGGGATGTCGGGTGCGTCGAACTTGCCGAGTCCGTCGGCGACGACTCGCAGCCGAGCTCCGGCGGCGAAGATCGTGTTGTTGTCGGCAAAGGCTTTCCACGCCTGGGCCGCGCGGTCGAGCTTGTCGGTGTCGCCGTCGGGCACTTTGTCACCCGCGAGCTTGGCGACGACCTTGGCGTACAGCTCCGGGAACTCGGTCTCGAGTCCGGGGCCGTTGTTCCGCGAGGAAGCCACACCGACGACAATGCCTGCGCCGTAAGGCAATTCGGAGGGGATAGTGCGCGGACACGCCGGACCGGTCCCCTTGTCCGGATCTCGGTTTGCCGTGTAGTTGGAGCATTCCCAGTTGTAGCCCGACGCGATCAGAATGTCACCGAAATGCTGCAGCGCCCTGGCAAAGTTGGTCGCAGCGGTGGTGAAGGAACCCGCGCGCTCATCGTATGCCTGCGACCATGCCTTCACCGCCTGGCAACTACCGGCCATCCCGCTGGTGTCGAGCAGCACCGTCTGCAACGGGTTGTACGCGGATTGGAACTCCCTCGACAGCTTGTAGCATTCCTCCGCGGCTGTGTAATACGACTGCGGCGCAACAACAGCCACGTCATCCCCCCGACATGCGCAGGTTCACGGCCGCCGCGTCCGAGTAGGACTCGTGTGCCGTCCTGCCGGCCTGTTCCATCTGAGCCAGCCCATCGAGCAGCTCACGTGCCGCGGCCACCCAGACCTGGTGCTCCTCGGCGTAGGCCGCTGCGGCCGCGCCCGTCCACTGCCCGCTCCGCATTAGGCCCTCGACGGTGCGGTCCAATTCATCGAGATGGTCCGCGAAGAACTCCTTGAAGCCACGGGCGCGGGTGGTCACCTGGTCGATGTGATCGAGGTCGAACTCGAATCAGAGGTCATGCCGTCAGTCCAACTGCAGCGAGCTGATCGGCGCCGCGTTGGAGTTGTCCTGCTCCTGCAGCCTCGACACACTGACGCCGAGCTTCGAAGCCAGGTCGGTGAGCGCGTCCCATGCCTTCATCGCACCGTCCTGCATGTCGTCCCACCCTTCACGATAGGCATCGGCAGCGCTCCCCTTCCAGGTACCGAACAACGCCTGAACCTCACGGTCCAACGCCAACGATCCCGCCTTCAACTGCTGCGCAACATCAAGCGCATGCCTACCGACTGCCATCACCGCGTCGGGAACAACGCTCAGCGGCTGGTCGTTCGTTGCCATATTCTCTTCCCCCCCGGCCCACAGCCACGCTGACATCGTTACCGCTATTCAGCCGGTCCGAACTCGCCTCTCATCGCCACAATCTACCGCGTCGCCCATACCCACCATCCGCGCGGCACAACAAGAGGTCTCCTCCTACGGTATAGCCCACCGGGAGCCCTGGAGCGGCAGGAAACGGCGCTGCCTGGTCAGCGCCTGGTCGGGTGCGGGATTGATGCGGTCTCCACGCTGATTGTCGAACCACGTTGCGGCACGGCCGCATCCGGCCGGGCTCATACCGAACACCCGGTAATCGGCTGAGCGCGCGCCTACATCGCGACATGGACCGCGAGTTCGGAGTATGTCGAGCGTCGACAGCCCTGGATCGCTCGGAGACAAACCCGACGCTCGCAGATGGCCGAATCTCCGCAAGGTGTCCTCGCAATGCCACAGAACAGCGAAGCCGCAAGTCGATGACCTGCGGCTTCGCCAGCGGGTGGAGCTAAGGGGAATCGAACCCCTGACCTTCTCGATGCGAACGAGACGCGCTACCAACTGCGCTATAGCCCCGTGCGGCTCCGGGGAACCGCGCTGTGACACTGTATCAGGCGGGGTGGGCAGACTCCGAATCGTGTGGGTGACCTGGGCGGATGGGTCAGGCGCCTGCGGCGCGGCGCATGTCGCCGGTGCCGCGGCGCAGGGCGCGGGCGGTGGCGGGGTCGAAGGTTTCGAGGTGGTCGAACGTGGGGTCTTCGTCGTCCACCTCGATGAGGGCGGAGCGGCGGCGCAGGGCGCGGGCGGTGTCGCGGTCCATGACGCGCTGTTGGGCGCGCTGCTCGGCCTCGTGTTCGGCCTCGATGTGCTCGCCGCGGCTGCGGGCCAGGCGGGCCAGGCGACGGCGGCGGATTTCCTCCTCCATGCGGACCTGCTTGCGCAGGTACGCCAGGTAGGTAACCAGGACGAGCGCGGAGCCGCCGCAGCCCCACCAGAACATGGGGCTCAGAGCCACCGAGAGGCCACCGAAGGCGAGGGCGGCCAGGACGAGGCCGAGCACCGCGCGCTGACGGAAGGTGTAGCGGGTCGCGCGCGCGATGGCGTCAGCCTCCGGGTCGAAGCCGCCGCGGCCGCGCCGGGTCGGCACGAAATCCGAGTCGTCGGAGTCGGATTCATCGAATCGGGCGGGCGCCGCCGTCCGGGCCGGGGGGATTCGGGCACCGGTCGATTCGGTGTGCGCTAAAGCCACCCGGTCATCATCGGCGGTCGCCGGTTGCTTCGCAGCCGTTCGGGCCGTTGCGATTTCGGCATCATCGGAATCGGTGGCGTCGAGTTCGTCGGCTTCGTTCTCGAATTCACTGTCCGCACCGTCGAATTCGTTATCCGTGTCCTCGATTTCGGCATCGGATACCGCCGGCTCGGCTTCGGGCGGGCTGTCCGCGGGATTGTCGTCCTCGGTGACCTGCTCGTCGGCCGGTGGGGTCATCCGGTCCTCCGCATCATCGCTGTGGGAAAGCTTTCTCTGCACTCGGGTCGGGCGGTAGTCCGGATCACTGTCATGTCCCGCGGCCGGGCCACTCTTCGTGCGCCGCTTCGAACCTCCGCGGTGCAATACGCGGGTCGCCAACGCCGCGTCGGTCGTCTGCCTGATCCTGGGGTGCCGGTCGGCGAGGATCGGGAACAGCACAAAGACCCAGAGCACGACCAGGCCGATCCATAGGATCGAATTCGGCATCTCGCCTCTGCACCTCCGTCCCCGCCGCATCGTCCGCTCGGCCTTTCGACCGGGTCGCACCGCGCCCCGTCGCGGTGCGTTCGCTCGCCGCAAAACGCCTCGGACGGACGGAACGTCCGGCCGCCGTGAGGCGTGTTCGGCACTGCCTCACAGGCTGATTTGCCGGTGGCGCGGGACGCACCTCCGACGTCCGTAGGTTAATTCCGTGGCGCACCAAGTTCGGTCAGGCGCGCCGTGCACATACGCCACACCTGTCACAGTTCCACCATTTTCGCCGCGCGCCGAGGTCAGCCGGGCGCGTCGAAAACAGTACGGACGTACCGGTATTTCAGGGCAGCGTGGCCCGGCCATCGCGCACAAGTCGATCGACGACGGTCCCCGCCACCTCCTCGACGGTGATGCCGACCAGCAGGTGATCGCGCCAGGCCCCGTCCACATCGAGGTACCGCTTCAGCAGCCCCTCCTCGCGGAACCCCACATTGCGCAGAACCGCTTGACTGGCCAGGTTTTCCGGCCGCACCGTCGCCTCGACCCGATGTAATCCGACCGGCCCGAAGCAGTGGTCCAGCCCGAGCGCCAACGCGGCCGTCGCCACGCCCTGACCGCCCAAATCCTTGGCCACCCAATAGCCGATCCACGCCGAACGCAAAGCACCGCGCACGATATTGCCGACGGTCAGCTGACCGCTGAACGCACCGTCGACCTCGATCACCAGCGGAATCATCGCACCGCGCCTGGCCTCGGCCTTCAGACTCGACCACAGCGACGGCCAGTTCGACACGTGGTTGCGTGCCTCCCAGGCACCGCGCCCGGTCGGCTCCCACGGCTCCAGATGCGCCCTGTCGCGCAACCGGATCCGGCTCCATGCCGCCGCATCGCGCAACCGCACCGGACGCAATGTCACCTCACCGGCCGCGACGTGCAGCGGTCCCAGACGCGCGGGCCAGCCGGGATGCTGCGTGACCTGGAACACATTCATCGTCTCCACACCTCAGCCACGCTGTGCGAGAAATGCGACCCGGACCTCGTCACCGGCTCTGATCTCGGTGTCGTCCGGGTCGATCACGATCAGACTGTTCGCCTCGGCCAGCGTGGCGAGCAGATGCGACGAACCGCCGGTGCCGCCGCCCAGCGGCTGCACCAGGTAGTCGCCGGTGGCCTCATCGCGCATGAGTTGCGCGCGCAGATAACCCTTGCGTCCGGCCATGGAAGTGATCGGGGTGATCGTTCTGGCTCGGATGATCCGGCGCATGGGATGTCTGCGCCCCAACGCGATTCGGACCAACGGTCGCACCATGACCTCGAAAACCACCAGTGCGCCAACGGGATTCGACGGCAGCAAAAAAGTCGGTACCTCGTCGCGCCCGAGCCGACCGAAACCCTGCACGGAGCCGGGATGCATGGCGACCCTTGCGATTTCGAGTTCACCGAGCCCCTCGAGCGCCTCGCGGATCTGCTCCGATGCCCACCCGCCGATGGCGCCCGCGATCACCACGACCTCGGAGCGAACCAGCTGGCCCTCCACCACATCGCGCAGCCGCCGCGGATCCGAACTCACGATGCCGACCCGGTTCACATCCGCGCCCGCCTCGCGCGCGGCGGCGGCCAGCGCATAGGAATTCACGTCGTAGACCTGCCCCGGCCCCGGCGTCCGGTCGATGTCGATCAACTCGCCGCCCACCGAGATCACCGACAGCCGCGGGCGCGGATGCACCAGCACCTTGTCCTGGCCGACCGCGGCGAGCAGACCGACCTGCGGCGCACCGATGATGGTGCCCGCGCGCACCGCGACATCGCCGGGCTGCACATCGTCACCGATGCGCCGGACATAGTCACCGGAGCGCACCGGCTCGTACACCTTGATCCGGGCCCGGCCGCCATCGGTGAAATCCAAGGGCAGCACGGCATCGGCCAGCGTCGGCAGCGGCGCACCGGTGTCGACCCGCACGGTCTGGCGCGGCTGCAATCGGATCGGCTGCTTGGAACCGGCGACCACCTCGCCGACCACCGGCAGCGTCAGATCGACGAGTTCGCCGTCCTCGTCGCGAATATCGGTGCCCGCGGCGGACACGTCGACGCTGCGCACCGCATATCCGTCGATCGCGGCCTGATCGAAGCCGGGCAGCGGCCGCTCGGTGACCACATCCTCGGCACACAGCAGGCCTTGCGCCTCGGAGATCGCGACCCGGACCGGCCGGGGCGCGACCGCCGCAGCCGTCACCTTGATCTGCTGATCCTCAACCGAGCGCATCCAGCCCTTCCTGATCTCTCCGCACCGACCCGATTCCGCGACCGCGCAAGCGAACCCGCGCGGCTCTGCCCGATCCGCGGTGTTCTTGGGGCTCTGCGCGGTTACGCAAGCTGCCGCCTCCGAGCCCGTCGCTCACACCGCAGATGAACCATCATTCGTACCCGACGGTCCACTATCGGCGAAACCCGACGTCCGCGCCTATCAGTCGTAGGTCGTCAGCTGTGGGTCCCAGTCCGCACTGAGCCGATGCTGCAGCCACTCCCGCAGGGCGGGGCCGTATTCCTCTCGTTCCAAAGCGAAATCGACCGCAGCACGAAGATAACCGCCCGGGTTGCCCAAATCGTGGCGCGACCCACGGTGGACCACCACATGGACCGGATGGCCCTCCTCGATGAGCAGTGCGATCGCGTCGGTGAGTTGTAGCTCGCCGCCGGTGCCCGGTTCGATCCGGCGCAGTGCGTCGAAGATGGCGCGGTCCAATAGATATCGGCCCGCGGCCGCGTAGGTCGACGGTGCGTCCGCGAGCGCGGGTTTCTCCACCATTCCGTTGACACGCAGCACATTCGGGTTCACCGCATCGGGTACCGGCGCGACGTCGAAGACACCGTAGGCGCTGACCTGATCCTTGGGAACGTCGATGGCGCACAACACAGTTCCGCCGCGCTTGCGCCGGACCCGGCTCATCACATCGAGCACGCCGCACGGCAGCACCAGGTCGTCGGGCAGGAGTACGGCGATGGCGTCCTCGTCGTCATCGAGGGCGCTCTCGGCCTGGGCGACGGCGTGGCCGAGGCCGAGCGGCTCATCCTGGACCACCGAGGTGACATCCAGCAGCGCGGGCGCCTTGCGCACCTTCTCCAACAGCTGGAACTTGCCACGCTCGGCGAGCGTGCCCTCCAGCACCAAGTCCTCGACGAAGTGTGCGACCACGCCGTCTTTACCCGGCGAGGTCACGATGACCAGCCGCTCCGCACCGGAATCGGCGGCTTCCGACGCGACTAGTTCGATGCCAGGAGTGTCCACCACCGGCAGCAACTCCTTGGGCACGGTCTTGGTCGCGGGCAGGAACCGCGTCCCGAGTCCGGCCGCGGGCACGACGGCCGTGCGGAAACACGACACGACCGCGCCATTCGCGGATTGTCCGGCCTTTGCTGTCATACGCCTACCCTATCCATCCGTCACCGGCCCGAAGCGGCCATCACGCCGACTCGGGTCCCGGTGAGCTTAAGGTGATCACCGTGGAGATGCCCGGCGAGCGCGACAAACATGCCTGGCGGGCCGAAATAGGTGCGCGACGGGCCGCGATGACCAGCGCCGACCAGGAAAACGAGGCGCGTGAGCTGGCCCACAGTGTCGCCGAGCTGGACGTCCCCGAATGGGTGTGCGCGTATGTGCCGGTACGCGGGGAACCCGGATCGACGGCGATGCTGACGGCTCTGCGTACGGCAGGCGCGCGGGTGCTGCTGCCGGTCACCGGACCGCCGGGACCGCTGCAATGGGCCGAGTTCACCGGCATCGATGACCTGCGGCGCGCCAGATTCGGACTGCTGGAACCCGTTGGCGAGGTGCTTGCCGATGCGATCGCGCTGGCGGAGCTGATCCTGGTTCCCGCGCTGGCGGTGGACCGCCGCGGTGTTCGGCTCGGCCGCGGCGCCGGGTACTACGACCGGACTTTGCCCGCGGCCCGGTCGACGGCGCGGCTGATCGCAGTGGTCCGCGACGACGAACTGCTCGACCGGCTCCCCGAGGAACCGCACGATCTGCGCATCGGCTGGGCCCTGACACCGCACGGCGGACTGCTTCGATTGGGTGGCGATGAGGATGCGGAATGAAATGCCGATTAGCGGTGTTGGCACTGTCGGCTGTAGAGTGCCAGATTGACGAACCTGCGGAGGATGCTGTGCCAACTTATTCATATGCGTGCACCCAGTGTGACAACCGCTTCGACATCGTTCAGTCCTTCGCCGATGAGGCGCTGAGCGTCTGCTCGGAGTGCTCGGGCAAGCTGCGCAAGCTTTTCAACTCGGTCGGCATCGTGTTCAAGGGCAGCGGTTTCTACCGCACCGACAGCCGCGGCGGCTCCTCGACCGCCAGCGACGCCGCGAAGTCGGACAGCGGTGCGGGCAACTCCGCGTCGAGTTCGGATTCCGGTTCGTCCAGCAGCACCAGCACGACCAGCACGGCCGTCGCCAGCTGAGTTCGCCCTGATAGAAGCAGCCCTGTAGGAGTTGTCCCCAGGGCTGTCGTTATCCACAGGGCACGCCTTTCCCGGGCGAGTCGCAGTACCGGTGACCATAGGCTCCGGGCATGGCTCCCCTGGGCATCATTCCGTCGGGCAAGACCCGATCCTTCGCCGACCTCGGCCGCGGCGACTCGTTGCGTTCGGCGATCTGGAATAGAGCGAGTCGGCACCGACCCCCCTGGGCGGACGCACTACTCGCCCGACGTCTGCTGGCGGCAGCACTCACCGCAGTCGCGATCGTCCTTTTCCTGCGCGGCGATCCCAGCAATGCCCGCACCGAGGTCGTGGTCGCCGGACGCGATCTGCCGCCGGGCCATCTGCTCGAGGCGACCGATCTGCGGTCTACACCTCGCGAATCCGCCACACTGCCCGCGGGCGCGGTCGCCGATATCGCCGTTTTGGTCGGCGCGACGCTGACCGGCGGGATGCGCACCGGCGAGGTATTCACCGATCTGCGCATCGTTGGACCGCGACTGGCGGCGGTCGCCACCGGCGCGGGTGATGCCCGCATCGTGCCCATCCGGCCGGCCGATTCCGCGGTCACGGAGATCCTGCGTGCGGGTGACCGAGTGGATGTCATCGGGGCCGAGGAGCAGAGTGGTCCCGGCACCCGGCCGGCCCGGCTGCTCGCGATCGACGCGGCGGTCGTACTGGTATCCGGTCCCGGTGACCGGCGCGGCGCGCCCGAGCGCGTGGTGCTGGTCGCGATGGACGCGGAGCACGCCACCGCGGTTGCTGCCGCCTCGCTGCGCACCGCGCTGACCGTGGTTTTTCATTGACCGCAGTTCGCCGAGAATTTGCCATCAAGGTCAACTAGCATCGGTCGGTACGGCAGCCCGAACCGCCGAGCACAACGAGTCAGCTCCCACCCGAAGAGGAGATATCGGCAATGCTCAAGGGTTTCAAGGATTTCCTACTCCGCGGAAACGTCGTCGACCTGGCAGTAGCCGTGGTGATCGGTACCGCGTTCGTCGCGATCGTCACCGCCTTCACCAATGGCATCATCAACCCGATTCTCGCCATCTTTGGCGAACGGGACGACCTCGGCCTCGGTTTCCAGTTGATTGCCGACAAACCGGCGACCTTCGTCCAGGTGGGTCCGCTGATCACCGCGGCCATCAACTTCGTGGTCATCGCGGCGGTGCTGTACTTCGTGCTGGTGCTGCCCGCACTGCATGCGAAGAAGCGGTTCGGCACCACCTCGGACACCGAGCTCAGCGATTCCGAGGTGCTGATCGAGATCCGCGACCTGCTCTCCGACAGCCAGCGCAGCGCGGGTGGACGTCACGAATTCTGAGTCGAATTCCCCTGCCCGACAACATGGTCAGGAATTCGATTGCGCCACAATCACATACGGTAATTGCCTGCGCCACAAGGCAAACGGGCCCGTCGCAGATGCGACGGGCCCGTTCACATTTCGAGCGGAGGACTCAGCCGAGACTGAACGGCTGACCCCACAACGTCGTCCAGGTGATGACGTTGTCCGTCTCCACCTCGACGCTGACAAAGGCTCGCGCCTGCGCGTAGCCACCACAACCGCTGAGACCGATGGTCTCGTCGGCCCAGGTGACCGAGCCGCTGCCGTTCTTGAACTTGTTGCGCTTCTTGTGCGCCTCGTTACCGAAGTCGTCGGCCTGCTCGAGGTCGAGCACATAGAACGACTGTGCCTGGCCGGGACCGAGACTCAGGTTGGCACCGCTATTGGCGCTCACCTTCGGCTTGACGTTCTGGCTGTCGCTCCAGTCCAGACCACCGGCGACGCCGCCGTCGACGCCGCCGCCATCGATATTCACCTGGCAGGCAACGACATAACCCGGATAGATCGCGCCGTTCCAGCCGTCGGTCACATCGACCTGCGCGCTACCGGACACCCATGCATTGCGGTGCACGGGTGTCGCGCCCATGGACGGATTGATATCGGCCGATTCGCCGACCAGCCGAATGGTGAGAACCGTTCCGTCGGAAAGCGTTTTGACGATTTGACCGCCCGGTAGCGGAATAAAGGTGTCGGCATTCGCCGCACCGGTGGACAACAGGCCGAGTGCCAGCGCGGCGGCGCCGCCGAGCCCGGCCACGCGCGCCACAAACTTACGATCGATCATGATTGGTACTACCCCTAGCGATTGAGTTCGATGAATTCGATTCGGCGAGTAGAGATTCGACAGATCCCACCGCGGTCAGCCGATGCTGAACGGCGCTCCGTACAGGGTGACCTTGGAGTAGTTGTCGCCGATGATCTCGACAACGGTGTAGGCACGCGCCTGGGCATAGCCCGCGCAGCCCTGGATCTCGATCTCCGCATCCTGATACTCGACCGAGTAGCGACCCGGCTTCAGAATGTCCTTGTAATCGATCTGAACGAACTTGACATCGCCCGGGCCGAGGTTCAGGCCGATCGACCCGCCGAGCGAACCGCCCGAGAGGTTGATACCGCCGGAAACCCCGGCCGAGATCGCGTTATCGGCGATGCTCACCTGGCAGCCGACGATATAGCCGGTGCTCAGCTGCGAAGCGCCGTGCGTGGAGGAGTTATTGGTACCCGGCGCCCCGGAGGCGCCGTTGTTCGGGCCGATGGTGCCCTCGGGCGTGACGGAAACATCGGCAATGGCGTTGCCCGAGACCCACACGACTCGGCCCGCGCCATTCGCGGCCAAAGACGGTGAAATCAAGGCGTGTTCACCCGTCCGGCTGACGGTCACACCCGGGCCCAGCTTCTGGCCGTCCGGCAACGGCACAAAAACGTCGGCGTTGGCAGCGCCGGTCGAAAGCATGCCCATCCCAGCAGCGGCGGCGACAACGGCAGCCGCGACGCGGACACCTCGACGCAGACCGCTGGTGCGGTTCTTGCTCATACTTCCCCTCATCGGATTCTAGCGGTCGGCCTCGGGGTACCGAGGACGAAAACCCTTTCATGCGGACAACGCTCGCTGGAAAGACATTGGCCATCAAGCGGTTTGCCGACAATCTCGTCGGTGGACGATCTTGGGTGCGCCCAATATTAGTGGTTTGCACCGTATTTCTGTGAGATTTCGCACATGTTACCGCTCGATCCGCTACGCTCTGCGAATTTGGCTGGGTGCCAGGGGATTTCACAACGAAAACGGGCCCGCCGCGAATGCGACGAGCCCGTTTGCGTTTTCAGGGTGCGCTGCCCCTGTCGATCAGCCGAGGCTGAACGGCTGGCCCCACAGCGTGGTCCAGGTGATGACGTTGTCGGTCTCCACCTCGACGCTGATGAAGGCACGAGCCTGGGCGTAACCGGCGCAGCCGGTCAGACCGATGGTCTCGTCGGCCCAGGTGACCGAGCCGCTGCCGTTCTTGAACTTGTTGCGCTTCTTGTGCGCCTCGTTGCCGAAGTCGTCGGCCTGCTCGAGGTCGAGCACGTAGAACGACTGCGACTGGCCGGGGCCAAGGGTGAGGTTGGCGCCGCTGGTCGCGCCGATACCACCGGTGACATTTTGACCATCACTCCAGTCCGCGGTGCCCTCGATACCACCGGTGGCGCCGCCACCGGAGATGTTCACCTGGCAGCCGACGGTGTAGCCCGGGAAGATAGAGCCGCCGCCGTCACCGGATACGGAGACCTGAGCGCTACCCGAAACCCACGCGTTGCGGTGCAGCGGGGTCGAGCCCATGGACGGGTTGATGTTGGCGGATTCGCCGGTCAGGCTGATGGTGACCACGGTGCCGTCGGACAGCGTCTTGGTGATCGAGCCACCCGGCAGCGGAACAAAGGTATCGGCGTTCGCGGCGCCGGTGGAGAACAGGCCAAGAGCGACAGTGGCAGCGGCGCCGACACCGGCCACCCGTGCCACGTTCTTACGGTTGATCATGCTGATAATCCCTCGAGGGTTGATTCGCTTGAGCGAGAAGAATATTCGTGGATTGACCGACGTCAGCCGATGCTGAACGGCTGCCCGTAGAGGGTGGTCTTCGAGTAGTGGTCACCGATGATCTCGACGACGGTGTAGGCACGCGCCTGGGCGTAGCCCGCGCAGCCCTGGATCTCGATCTCGGCATCCTGGTACTCGACCGAGTAGGTACCCGGCTTCAGAATGTCCTTGTAGTCGATCTGCACGAACTTGACCTCGCCGGGGCCGAGGTTCAGGCCGATCGACCCGCCGAGCGAACCGCCCGAGAGGTTGATACCGCCGGAGAGACCGGCCGAGATGGCGTCGCTGGCGATGCTGACCTGGCAGCCGACGATATAGCCGGTGCTCAGCTGCGAAGCGCCATGGGTCGAGGAGTTATTGGTACCCGGCGCTCCGGAGGCGCCGTTGTTCGGGCCGACAGTGCCTTCCGGCGTAACGTTCACATCCGCGACGGCGTTGCCCGAAACCCAGACCACACGGCCGGCACCGTTGGCCGCCAACGAAGGCGAAATCAGGGCATGCTCACCGGTACGGGTGAGTGTCACATCGGGGCCACTCTTCTGGCCGTCCGGCAACGGCACGAAGGTATCGGCATTGGCAGCACCGGTCGAAAGCAGGCCCATGGCCACGGCCGCGGCAGCGCCGACGCCCGCGATCCGGGCACCGCGGCGCAGACCGTTGGTGCGGTTCTCGCTCATACTTCCCCTCATCAGGTTCTAACAGTCAACCTCGACCATCGAGGCTGGACGTTGGTCCTCTCAGGCCCAGCTCAGTTTGTGCCCCGATTGTTGCCGGTATGTAACCGGCTGTTATTTCGGCGCAACGGTCAGTGCTGGCATCGGAACCGAGCCGGGTTCCGCCGAGTCGACAAACGTACGTGCCGCACCCGGGCCCGCGAGGTCCAGCAGCGTGGGTGGCTCGTGGCGAGATTAAACCGACCAGTAACGGTCTGGCAACGTAAGTTTTCGTTAAGATCAATGTGATCTAGATCACACCATCTCAAATGCTCATATTGCTTGACGTGCATAAACAGGAAGTAAGTGCGACCCAAACGACCGCAAATGGTGGCCGCAGTCGCAACGATGCCGATGGTAACTACGGGACAGCATCGTACTTGAAGATAAAGCAAACTTCAGCGTGAGGAATTCGCAATGGATGAAGGCGCGAGCGCGAGCGATGGTACGTGGCTGGACCGTAGATGAGTCACGAGCCGTGATGGGGAGGAACCTGCGACCGGAGCCAGTCGTCGGATAACGATTCGGTCTCGTCGCCGCGCTCGTCGCCGGTTGTCTCCGGGAGGACCTCACCGAAAATTTTTGCCAGACGCGCCGCGTCCCTCGCCCGGCGTGTCGCCGGACGAGGGTCGTCGGAGGAGTCCGCAGCGGTAATTATTCCGCCAATCCGGACAGCTCGCCGATCACTCGGCTGGCGAGCGGACCGAGGGTTGCCATGCCGTCGCGGACCGCGGCCCGGCTGCCCGGCAGGTTTACCACCAATGTGCTGCCGGAGATGCCGGCCAGACCGCGCGAGAGACCGGCGTCGAGCGAACCGGCGACCCGGCCCGAGGAACGCAGCGCCTCGCTGATCCCGGTCAATTCCCGGTCGAGCACCTGCGAGGTGGCCTCGGGCGTGACATCGCGCGGGGACATGCCGGTTCCGCCGACGGAGATGACCAGGTCGACACCGCCGATCACCGCGGTGTTGAGCGCATTGCGGATCTCGACCTCGTCGGCCTGCACCGATACCGAAGCGTCCACCAGGAAACCCGCCTCGGTGAGCAGCTCGGTGACCAACGGCCCGAGCGAATCCACACCTCCATGCGCCGTTCGATCGTCGACGACCACCACCAGAGCACGCCCCGCGACAGGAGCATCGATTTCCATGTTGGTAACCGTAGCGTCCAGATCGACGAGGTGGGCGTCGGCTCCCGGTCGTACCGACAATCCGCCGGGCAGGACTCGCATCATCGGCCGCCGTCCGCGGCCGCACCGGACAGCGTCACGTCGACTGTCTTGGGATTGTTGCCCTGTTCATCGGTGTAGGTGACCTTCACCTTGTCTCCTGGCTGATGGGAACGGACGGCGGCGATGAGTGCGTCACCCGAGTCGATGGTCCGGCTGTCGACCTTGGTGATGATGGCGCCGGCCGGAATACCTGCCTTGGCGGCCGGACCGTCCGGGGTCGCCTCGAGCACCCGTGCGGCGGTGTCCTGCGGGCGTAGTTTGATGCCGATCTGGGCGTAGGTGGCGTGACCGGTCTTGATGAGTTCATCGGCGACCCGGCGGGCCTGATCGACCGGGATGGCGAAGCCCAGGCCGATGGAACCGCCCTGCTGACCGGTCGCCTCGCTGCCGCCGAGGCTGGCGATGGCGGTATTGATGCCGATGAGCTTGCCGTTGGCGTCGACCAGCGCGCCACCGGAGTTGCCAGGGTTGATCGCGGCGTCGGTCTGGATCGCATCGATGACCGGCTGCACCTGGCTCGGGGTGCCCTCACCATTGGTGGAGACCGGACGGTTGAGCGCCGAGACGATGCCCGTGGTCACCGTGCCCGCCAGCCCGAGCGGCGAGCCGATGGCGATGACCGGCTGGCCCACGGCGAGATTCGACGAACTGCCCAGTTCGATCGGGGTCAGTCCGTCCTTGCCCTGCACCTTGATCACGGCCAGATCGGAGACCGGATCGGCGCCGACCAGGGTGGCCGGTGCGGTGGTGCCGTCGGCGAAGGCGACCTCCATCTTGGCGTTGGCGCCACCGCCGGAGGCGACATGGTTATTGGTGAGGATCAGACCGTCGGAGGACAGCACCACACCGGAGCCCTCGCCCTGTGCGCGATTGCTGGCGACCTTGATCATCACCACGCTCGGCAGCACCTTCTGTGCCACCGCCTGGGTGGAGCCGGCCGGTGCGTTGGCGACATTGCTGACATTGGGCTTGGGCGCGTCCAGGGCATTGGTGACCGTGGCGTGGCCGTTATCGGCGCGGGTGACCAGCGAGCCGACCGCGCCACCGATACCACCGCTGACGAGCGCGAGCGCGACCGCGCCGACGACGAGACCGGTGCGGACCGGGCGGCGTGCGGGTTCGGGCTGCGGCTCGGCGGCGAATACGGCGCCGGGATACGGCCCGCCGGGCGGGATGGGCGGGGCGTAGGACGGCTGAGCGTATTCCGGACCCGCTTCGGGACCGGGGAATTGCTGAGTCGGGTTGGGCGGCATGCGTTGCTGCCAGATCGTCGGACGCGGTGACGGTGTCTGGGACCCGTATCCGGATTGCGCATAGGTCTGGCCCGGTGGTGCGACCGGGATCTCCTGGGTCGGATGCGGACCGGACGCGGCGTTATCCGGCTGCGGCGTCAAGCCTTCCTTGGAATCCTCGGTCATTTTTCTCCTTACGTCTTCGACCAGCTTGGCGACGACGACTGAGAGCGGACTGAGACGCTGCTTTCAGTTTTCCGAATATTGCGGATGGACCGGGTAAGGCCCGGCCATCACCTTAGTCTCCAACAGCGTCAATCGGTTACGGAGTCGACCACACCGTCGAGCATGCTCGCCGCACCCGGCAACACGATCCGGACCAAGGCGCCGCCGCGCTCGGAGGTCTCGATGGTGATCGTGCCGCCGTGCTTGGTCACCACCTGTTTGACGATCGCCAGGCCGAGCCCCGAGCCCGGCATGGAACGCGACGCCGTCGTCCGATAGAAACGGTCGAACACCAGCTCGCGCTCGGCGGCGGGGATCCCCGGTCCGGCGTCGTCGACATCGAGCTCGAGCAAGCCGCGACCGGTTTCCCGCATGGTGACCTTCACCTGCACGCCCGCCGGACTCCACTTCGCGGCATTGTCGAGGACATTCAGAATCGCCCGCTCCAGGCCCGCCTCGTGGCCGTATACGAACCAAGGCTGCAGCTGCGCGGCGAACTCGATGGAACCGCGGCGGCGCCGGGCCCGCTCGAGCGCGCGCTCGGCCACCTCGCCGAGATCCACTCGCTCGTAAACGGTTTCGGGTGCGTCCTCGCGGGCCAGGTCGACGAGATCGCCGACCAACGTCGACAATTCTTCGATCTGAGCCATCACATCCGCGCGCAGTTCGGCCATGTCCTGTTCCGGAATCCGCGGTGCGCCAGGGCGACTGGAGGCGATCAGCAATTCCATATTGGTGCGCAGCGAAGTCAGCGGCGTGCGCAATTCATGTCCGGCGTCGGCGACCAATCGGCGTTGCCTATCCCGCGATTCGGCGAGTGCGCACAACATTGTGTTGAAGCTCTCTGTGAGCCTGGCGAGTTCATCGTCACCCGTTACCGGAATCGGTGTCAGATCATCGGTGCGGGCGACCCGTTCGGTCGCCGCGGTGAGCCGTCCGATCGGGCGCAGCCCGGTGCGACCGACCGCGGTACCCGCTGCCGCTGCCAGCACAACACCACAACCGCCCACGACGAACAGCAACCAAGCGAGCCGGTCCAATACCTGGCGGGTCGGCTGCAGTCGCTGCGAGATGACCAGCGTCGCGCCGGAATGCGTCGGCTTGGCGAGCACCCGCTGATTACTCACGGTGCGCAGTGACGAGGGCAGCTCACCGTTCGCGACCGCGAGTTCCTGGGCGCCGACCGGCGGAATCGTTTGCTGCGGCGGCATATACGCCTTGTCTTTCGCGTATATCAACGCCACTCCGACATCATTCGAGTACAGGCCGGCCAGCACGATCGACTGGAAACCCAAACTGTCGAAATTATTGTTGATCATGGTGTTCGCGCGTGCCTGGAGCTGAGCGTCCACATCGGCGTTCAGTGCGCGGGCCACCATGGCATAGGCGGCGATGGAGGTGACGGCCACGGCGATGGCGACCACCGAGGCGGCCAGCAGGGTGACCCGCCAGCGTAGGGAGACCGACCTGGTCAGGGGCATGGGCGGGCGCATATCCGGCGGTTCCGAGGGATATGCGCCGAGCGCGGCGACCACCTGCCGCTTGGGATTGGTTCTGGCCATGGGGTGTCGACTCGCCTACGGGGGTGTTTCGCGCAGTACGTAGCCGACACCGCGCACCGTGTGGATGAGCCGGGTCTCGCCCTCGGCCTCGGTCTTGCGGCGCAGGTAGCCGATATAGACCTCGAGCGCATTACCGGAGGTCGGGAAGTCGTAGCCCCAGACTTCCTCGAGAATCCGGCTGCGGGTCAGCACCCGGCGCGGATTAGCCATCAGCATTTCCAGCAGTGCGAACTCGGTGCGGGTCAGGCTGATCGAGCGGTCGCCTCGGGTCACCTCGCGGGTCACCGGATCCAGCGACAGATCGGCAAACGTCATGGTCTCGGAAACGTCGCCGGGATCGGTGGCCCGGCGACGCAACAACGCGCGCAATCGGGCCAGCAATTCCTCTAGTGCGAAAGGTTTCGGCAAGTAGTCATCGGCACCGGCATCGAGTCCGGCTACCCGTTCGGAAACCGAATCCCGCGCCGTCAAAACCAGAATCGGCAGATCGTCCCCGGTGCTGCGCAAGCGTCGGCAAACTTCGAGCCCATCCATCCGGGGCATCATCACATCGAGCACGAGTGCGTCCGGTCGCTGCACCGTTGCTTTCTCCAGTGCGTCCACGCCGTCGACCGCGAGATCGACGGAGTAGCCGTTGAAGGTCAGTGACCGGCGCAGCGATTCCCGGACGGCACGATCGTCGTCGACTACCAGAATGCGCATGCCCCCAGTTTGACCGCATCGACTGAGAGTCGACTGAGAGGGCGCCACCCGACACGCCGCGCCGGCATCGATGCCGCCCACTAGGGGCTGGACGAGCGACCAGCAGGTTTGTGATCACGTACAGATCTCGACGGAATCCGGCAACCGTTTTGGGCGACGAAAGCCGTTCTGAGTAGCCATATTCGAATGAATTACAGCGTGACTGCCCCAGATTGCCGTTAGTCACTCTGCGCGGTATGTTCCCTGCGGTAAAAAGAAGACCTCCAGTTGGTTCTCAGCGGGTTGAATCAAAACCGAACAGCCACGCGCCATCCGGGGGCACACGTGCAAGCTCGTGAAGCGGAGGCAACGGAAGCGGATGGAAGCTGCACCGCGGTCCTGGCAATTCAGTCTGTCCAACTGGTCGGTCACTCGCAAGGTTGGCATCGTGCTGGTGCTGCCCGTGCTGCTGGCCACCGTCTTCGCCGTGCTCCGCATCAACAACGAACTGCGCACCATGGCCCAGTTGGACGCGGCAACCGAACAGGTCATCATCATTCGCCCGATCGTCAAGTTCGGCACGGCCACCGAACAACTCGCGGTCGCGGCGACCGCCTCCTGGGGTAACACCGCGGATCCGGCGACCGACGCGGCATTGACGAAATTCGATCAGGCGCTCGCCGATCTCGAGGCCGGAATGCGCACCACCAAGGTGAGTACCCGGGTCACCTCCGAATTGGCCTCGGCCGTCGCCACCGGCACCACCATGCGCAATGGCCTTCGCAACGGATCGCCGATGATGGTCGGCGAGCAGGCCGACGAGATCGCGGTTCGCATCGGCAATGCGTTTGCGCTGTCGCCCTCGGTCGAGGACCTCGTCATCCAGCGCTACTTCCTGCAGATCGGCGCGATCCAGAACGCCCGGCGGGTACTCACCCAGCAGCGTATGTTGATCGGCTCCCCCGATGCCGGCCGCAATCCGAGCGTGCGCGCGAAGGTGCTCATCTCGGCCGGCGCCGAGATGACCATGGTCAATACCTACGGCATCATCCTGCTGGACAATGCGCCGAATATGCGGCCACTGCTGGACGCGGTCGGCGTCCGCCTCGGCGCATTCAGTCAGAACGGCGGGGATCCGACAACGAATCCGGCCGTACTGGATTCACTACAGGTCAGCTCGGACACCTACGAGAAGACCACCAATTCCCTCGCCGACACCATCGATAAGGCGCTGGCGCATCGGACCACCGAGGCGCAGACCGGTGCGCTGCGCGAGACCACGATAGTCATCGGCATGCTGCTGGCCGGTCTTGCGCTGGCCCTCGCCGTCGCGCGCACCCTGGTCGTCCCGGTGCGCAGGCTGCGCCGGGACGCGCTCGAGGTCGCGCACGTCAAGCTGCCCGACGAACTCGCGGTGGTGCGCAGCGGTGGCGCTACCCCGGAGATCACCCCGGTCGGCGTGCACACCACCGACGAGGTCGGCCAGCTGGCCCGCGCCGTCGACGAAATCCACGAGCAGGCGCTCAATCTCGCCGGCGATCAGGCCCGACTGCGACTGCAGATCGGGAATATGTTCGAAACCCTTTCCCGCCGTAGTCAATCCCTCGTCGAACAGCAGTTGTCGCTGATCGAGGATCTCGAACACGACGAGGACAATGCCGAGCGGCTACAGAGCCTGTTCCGCCTCGACCACCTCGCCACCCGCATGCGCCGCAACGGCGACAACCTGCTGGTGCTCGCCGGTACCGCGCTGCGCCGCGGTCAACTACATCCGGTGCCGCTATCGGACATGCTCTGGAGTGCGGTCTCCCAGGTGGAGGACTACCAGCGGGTCGAGATCGGCGCGGTGCCCGACGGCATCGTCGCCGGTGAACCCGCTGTCGATATCGAACATCTGCTGGCCGAGCTGATCGATAACGCGCTACGGTACTCCCCGCCGACCACACCGGTCGCGGTGATGGTGGCGCGCGCGGTCGACGGCGGCTACCTGATCGAGATCACCGACCGCGGCCTCGGCATGTCACTCGAGGATCTGCAGCTCACCAACGACCGGCTGGCCTCCGGTGGTGAGGTCACCGTCGAAACCGCCCGCCGCATGGGCCTTTTCGTCGTCGGCCGCCTCGCCAAGCGGCACACGATCACGGTGAACCTGCGCCGCACCTCGACCATGGCGCAGCAGCCAGGCATCACCGCGAGCGTGCACCTGCCCGGTGCACTGGTCGCACCCCCGCTCGATGCGACCGATCCAAACCAGCGGGCCATCGAAGCGCAGGTCATGGCCGCGTTGCCCGCGCCCTCGCAACAACAGCCGCCGCGCACTTTGGTACCGGTGCCGAGCCTGCCACAGCGTGAACCGTCGCGGTTCGCGGTCACCAGTTCCGGTCTGCCACAACGTCGTCCGACCATGCGCGTCGCCGACGCGCCTGATGTACCGATACCCGGCGATGATCACACCGAAACCTCGGTCGACGTATTCGCGGAGAGTCCGAGCAGCCGCCGCGGCGAGGACGACCGGTCCCGCATCGCGCCGTTCGGGCCGCGGACCCCGACGGATGAGCCTGCCACCGGGCCGAATTCGGTCATCGACGTGGAACCGCAGGTGCCCCTCGGCGCGGTCACCGATCTGTGGGCCGAACATCCGGACGAGCCGGTCGACACCGGATCGAACCCGATCGTCTCCCGCGAGCCCGTCGAGCCACATCAGACCGCCGTCCTGCTGCCGCCGCTGCCGACCAGAACGCCCACCGCCGCAACGGAACCCGAGTCGACCTCGACCCGACTACAGCCGGTCTCGGCCGACGCCGCGACCAACACCTCGACCCGACTACAGCCGGTGCAGGGCGAATCGCCCACCCCGATCTATCAGCGGATGGTCTCGGAGTGGTTGGTCGAGCCTGCCACCGCACAACCATCGCCTTCGGCATGGACCTCCCCTGCCGACGCGGGCTGGACGGCCGCCGAGCAGGCCAGCCATCCGACCGCCGAGGCACGCACCGTCGGTGGGCTGCCGATCCGCAGGCCCGGAGCGCAACTGGTGCCCGGCGGCCTCGCGCCGGTCGAGGAACCCGGCGTTCGCGATCCGGAGGAGATCCGGAACAACTTGACCAGGCATCTCAGTGGGGTCCGCAGCGGGCGGGCCGAAGCGCAGTACAACGACGGAGGGCTTGTATGACCAACCCGAACAGCACCACGGACGAGAACCTCAACTGGCTGGTTGCCCGCTTCACCAAGGATGTGCCCGGAGTGTCGCACGCGGTGCTGGTGACGGCGGACGGCCTGCTGCAGGCGACCAGCCCGAATCTGCCCGCGGACCGCGCCGAACAACTCTCCGCGGTCACCGCGGGGCTGGCCAGCCTCGCCACCGGAGCGGCATCGTTGTTCGACGGCGGCAAGGTGATGCAGTCGATCGTGGAGATGCAGCGCGGCTACCTGTTGGTGATGAGCGTCGGCAACGGGTCGCACCTGGCCGTGCTCGCCAACAAGTCGCACGATATCGGTCGGATCGGCTACGAAATGGCCCTGCTCGTCGACCGTGTGGGCACGGTGGTCACGGCCACCGCCCGGACAGCCGTCTGATCCAACGATGTCGAGTCCATTCGGCCACGGACCGAACCGGCCGACCACCCGCGTCAGACCGTATGCCCTGACCTCCGGGCGTACCGAACCCGCGGTCGACCTACCGCTCGAAGCGGTTATCGAAACCCTGTCGTACACTGCGCATCTCGATTGGCCGGCGGGCGATCTGCGCACCGAGATCCTGCGGCTGGGCACACATCGGCTGTCGGTCGCCGAGATCGCCGCCCATCTGGATCGACCGCTCGGCATGGTCCGGGTCATGGTCGGTGACCTCGTCGTCGACGGCGCGCTGCGCGTGCATTCGACACTGACCGACGAAGCGAGCTTCGACGAGCGCCGTTCCCTTATGGAGAGGACTTTGCGTGGACTCCGTGCCCTATAGGCAAGGCGGAAATTACGGGCAGCCCGGCATCGGCGGATCCGGCAACACCGGATCCGCCGATGCCGACACCCGCGTCGCCTCGACCAAGATCGTGGTCGCGGGCGGCTTCGGGGCGGGTAAGACGACCTTCGTCGGCGCGGTATCGGAGATCGTTCCCCTACGCACCGAGGCCATGGTGACCCGTTTTTCCGACGGCATCGACGATCTCGCCGATACCCCGGACAAGGAAACCACCACGGTCGCAATGGATTTCGGCCGCATCATCCTGCCGGGCAACCTGGTGCTCTACCTGTTCGGCACGCCGGGTCAGCGCCGCTTCTGGTTCATGTGGGACGACCTGATCCGCGGCGCCATCGGCGCGGTGGTGCTCATCGACACCCGACGGCTGGAGGACAGCTTCGCCGCCGTCGACTTCTTCGAGGCGCGCAAGCTGCCGTTCCTGATCGCGGTCAACCGCTTCCCGGACGCCCCCCGCTTCCCGATCGCCGAACTGCGCGAGGCGCTTTCGGTGCGTGAGGGAGTGCCGATCGTGGATATCGACGCGCGCAATGCCATGGAGGTCCGCCAGGCGCTGGCGGCCGTCACCGAATACGCGATCGCCCAACTGAAGGCGCTCGAATTGGAAGGATCCGCTCGACATGCATGACGTCCGGTTGTTCGCCGCGGCGGACAACGGCGCAGTGGTGGACCAGTTCGCCATGGGGTACTGGGTCGCCGCACTCTCCTTCGGTGTTTCGGTGCTCGGCGCCGTGGTCGGGCTGGCCTGCGTACTACACGCGGCGCGATCGTCGCGGTTCCGGTTGGTGTGGGTGACCTCGGCCGCGGTGGCGCTCGGCGGCGTCGGGGTCTGGTTGTCGACCTCGGTCGCGCTGCTCGGCCTGGACTTTTCGGGTACCGCGGCGCGCTTCGACGTCGGCAAGATGATCGCGGCGATGGTGACCTCGTTCGTCGCGGTATTCGTCGCGCTGATCATCATCGGCCGTCGGCTGCAACTGGCCCGGCTCATCCCGGGCGGGCTGGTCATGGGATTCGGCATCGGTCTCACCCTGTATCTGGGGCTCGGGTCCATTCGCATCCAGGGTTCGATCGATATCTCCCCGTGGCTCGCGGCGGTCGCGATGGCGGTCGCGGTGCTCACCGGTGTAGGCACGCTGTGGTCGTTCCAGGCGCTGCACGGTCTGCTCGCGCGGGCGGCCACGGTGCTGCTGTTCGCCGTCGGTGTGGCCGGCATGTATTACGCCGGGGCCGCGGCCATCGACGCGAGCATCGATACCACCGCGAAGGCTCCGGACGGACTCACGCTGTTCGAATTCGTCTTTCCGATGTTCGTCGTCGGATCGCTCGCGCTGACGGTCCCGATCAGCGCGGTGCTCATCGCACCGGACCGGCGCGAGACGGCCGCGGCGCTCGAGGCCAAGCGCCGGTCCGAGCTGCGGTCGGACCGGCTCCGGTCCGACCTCCAGTCGGTGCGCTGAGGCGACCCCAGCTCGCTGGTCGGGCCTTGGGGTGGCGGCATCGGCGTCGGTGACCGCAAGTAGGTGGTCCAGACCGATGGCATGCCCGGCATCGACGGCGGGTTCGGCAATGCCGCCGATTTCGGCCCACGACACCCCCTACAGTGAGAGATATGCGTTTGGGGCTGGACTACGCGGCGGGTCGTCCCGGCGGCGCGGCCATACGAGCGGCCGGTTTCGATTTCGTCGTGCGCTACCTCTCCGAGGGCGGTCCGACCCTGCCCGGCAAGCAGTTGACCCCGGCCGAGGCCGACGACCTGCGGGCGAACGGTATCTCCATCGTGTCGAACTGGGAGACCACGGCGGCCAGGATGCTGGACGGCTACGGCGCCGGAATCGTCGATGCCCGTTCGGGTTCGGCGCAGGTGCTGCGCTGTGGCGGGCGGTCGGATCGGCCGATCTACTTCTCCGCGGATTTCGATTCGACACCGCAGGATCAGGTGGCGATCAACGCCTATCTCGAAGGCGCGGCCACCGTGCTCGGCGCCGCGAATGTGGGTATCTACGGCGGGTTCTGGTCGATCAGCCGGGCATTGGACGCGGGCGTCGCGGCTTGGTCGTGGCAGACCGATGCCTGGTCGGGCACCCATGTGGAGACCAGGCGCAATATCCATCAGACATTGCGGCAGGTGGTCGTCGGGGGCGTGCTCTGCGATGTAAACGAAGCCGAGACAATCGATTTCGGTCAGTGGGACTTCGTACAGGAGGAACCGGACGTGACGCCGGAACAAGAGGCAGTGCTGCGCGATATCCAGATCCAGCTGCGTGGTCCGGAGCTGTCCGGTTGGCCGCAACTCGGTACCGATGCGGAGGGCCGTTATCGCACGCTGGTGGACGGTGTGGCGGCCGCCTTACAGCGGATCAAGGAGCTGGAGGACGAATCTGCCGATTTGCGAACGCAAGTCGGCGAATTGCGCACGGAGATCAGCGAACTCGAAGCCACCACAGCTGATCTGGTGGAAGAGGTGAAGCGGTCGGACGGTCCGCATTGGCCGTGGCCGCTCTCGCTGATCGAGGGTCCGGCCGACTTCGTAGGTGAGCAACTGGCCCGGCTGGAGTCCCTATTGCCGGACTTACCAGGTCTGTCCGGTGGCCGGGAAGTGGGGAAATCGGCAGAGAGGCCGAAAGTTTGGCGATGAGCGGGTTCCCGGAGATCCGGTGAACCGGGGTTCCGAGAACCCGCCCTCTCGGATGAGGGTACCGGCGCGAGAGCACGAAATCATCACTGCGCCAGGACTTTTACGGACACGAAAAACCAACTCACAGTACGTAATTGATCAATGAGCTATCGTGCTGCAATCACAGATTCGGAAAACTTCCATGTGACATGCTCGACTCGAGTAGCTATTAGATTGCCAGATTCTCGAATGGTCCCGATCCGAGACCGGCATCGGCCATTCCGGTCGATCGACCATCGACCCGTGCCGTGCCAGCAGCGTGCGAGTTATCGTCAGCTTGCACATACCGGGTTCGTGCGAAGGAGTTCGCATGACCGTAAACGCGGTGCTCGACAAGCCGCGTCTCGGCAGAATCAGTCTCGGCAGAATCATCTGCCGAGAGGCCGTCGTTCGAGCGTGGATCAGATCCGTTCCGGATCGATGAGCCCACGCCGCACCGCCTGCACCAAACGGCGCGGCACCTGATGTACGACCCCACCGACACTGAGCGGCACCAGGTCCGGCGGGGTCGCCTTCCACTGCGAGCGACGGCTGCGGGTATTCGACCGCGACATCCTGCGCTTGGGCACCGCCATATCAGCCCTCCCCTCGTGAGGGCCGGGACGAGGCACGCCTGCCGTATTTGCGCTCGAACTTCTCCACCCGACCCTGGGTATCCAGCACACGGTGCGCGCCGGTCCAGAACGGGTGCGAGTCGGAGGTGACGTCCACGACCAGCAGCGGGTAGGTGTTGCCGTCTTCCCACTCGACGGTGCGCGCGCTGGTGGCGGTGGACCTGGTCAGGAACCGCTTTCCGGTACTCGAATCCTCGAACACCACAGGGTGGTAGTCCGGATGTATGCCGGTCTTCATTTCGCCTCTCCTCTCGGGCTTTTCGCCTGGCCGTCGATCGGCAGGCCGGTGGGTTCGCAGGGGTCGGCATGCCATTCGCCGAAGGGGTCCTCCCACTGCGCGACCCGCTCGGGTGCACGTTCGACCAGGCGCAGTTCGTCGTCCTCGACCAGTGCCCAGTGCAGGGCCTGCCGGATCTCGGCCGGGTCCGCGTCATGGGCCAGGATGACCAGCGAAATATCGCGGTCGCCGAACTGCTCGTCCCAGCGCAGCGCGGCCATGGCCCGGCGCATGGGATCGGCCTGATCCAGCTCGCTCGGACTCATGGCGGCCAGCCACGGTCCCGCGCCGCCGACGCGCAATCCGCCGCCGGCCGATTCCAGCCACACCACCTCGTTGGGCTGAGTGGCCAGCCACATCCGTCCACGTGCGGTCACGACGCCGTCGAAGAGTACGTCGAGGGCTTCGTGCAGGCGGGCCGGATGGAACGGGCGGCTCGCGGCGAATTCGACAAGGGCGACACCGTATTCGGCGCCGAGCGGCGGCTGGCCGCGCAACAGCGGCGCATGGGCATCGAAGACGCGGCCACGCCGCGAATGGGCCGGAATACGTGCGAGCAATGCCTCGACATCGGCGGAGTCGAGCAGATCGATATCGTTGATCCAGGCCACCGGCGCATCGGGCACGAGCCGGGACAGCACCGCGGCGAGTCGGGCCCGATCGACGGGATCGCCGGTACTGCCGTGTGCCACAACGGCATCCGCGAAATCGACCTGACCGACCGCCACCTGGGCCACGGTCCGGCCATCGTCGGCGGTTGCCGTTCCGCGCTCGGCGAGGGTGTCCTCGCCGGTGGCATCGGCCAACCAGGTTCGCGCGTCCACACAGGTGAGCACGGCTTCGACTCGCACGTCGCGGCCGGCCGGGCCGTCGACACGTCCGACCACACCGGTGACGACGATATTCTCGATCGCCTGACATACCGCTTCCGCCTCGAAGGCCGGATCCAGTTCCAGCACAATACGATCCACCGATTCGCGGGCGGCGAGCGCGCACAGCAGCGGTAGCAGATCGATGCGCAGGGTGCAGGAGACGCAGCCGTGCGCCAATTCGAGCACGGTCGAGGTCTCCTGCTCGCCGACGCGCACCGTGCGATGCACGATGCCTTCGCCGAGTCCGCTCAGGTCGTGGCGGATGGTGACGGTGCCCGGTGTCTCGCGCAGTGCGGTGGCCAGTCGTGCCACACCCGCCGCGGCCGCGCCGGAGCATCCGGCGAGCACAACGACGGGCGTTCTCCGGTCGGACTGCCTCCCGGGTGGGAGTAGGGCGGGTTCCACGCAACACCCCTTTCGATAACGATTTTCATTTACTGTCCGGCAACGGTACATTGTCGAGCAGTCGTTGTCGAAAATGATTGTCAAATACTGGAAGGAGTCCGTATGTCGGCCCACTGCCAGGTCACCGGGCGCAAGCCGGGATTCGGCAAGTCCGTATCGCACTCACACAAGCGGACGAGCCGGCGCTGGAATCCCAATATCCAGCGCAAGACCTATTACCTGCCCAGCGAGGACCGGCGCATCACGCTGAACGTCTCCACCAAGGGCATCAAGACCATCGACCGGGACGGGATCGAGGCGGTCGTCGCCCGCATCCGCGGGAGCGAAGCGAAGCGGTCGAAAAGATACAGCCGAGCCCGGGGCGACAAGATCTGACGGGAGCACCATGGCATCGAAATCGACCGAGATCCGGCCGATCATCAAGTTGAAATCCACTGCGGGAACGGGATATACGTACGTCACACGAAAGAACCGGCGCAACGATCCGGACCGCATGGTGTTGCGCAAATACGATCCGGTAGTGCGCAGCCACGTCGAGTTCCGCGAGGAGCGCTGATGGCCAAGAAGTCGAAGATCGCCCGCAACGAACAGCGTAAGGAGATCGTCGCCCGCCATGCGGCGCGGCGCGCTGAGCTCAAGGAACTGATCCGCAAGCCGACCACCTCCGAGGATGCCCGCGCAGCGGCACAGTCGGCGCTACAGCGACTGCCCCGCGATGCCAGTCCGGTACGATTGCGCAATCGGGACGCCGCGGACGGACGACCGCGCGGTCATCTCCGGAAGTTCGGACTCTCCCGCGTACGTGTACGCGAGATGGCCCATCGGGGTGAACTCCCCGGTCTGCACAAATCGAGCTGGTAGACAACCACTGATCTCGAGAAGGAAACCCGTCACATGGCAGTCAAGCGAGCACCCTCGAAGAAGGTTCGCGCCGAGCAGGCCCGTCGCCCGAAGAAGAACCCGCTGATCGCGGCGGGCGTCGAGACGGTCGATTACAAGGACATCAACCTGCTGCGCACCTTCATCTCCGACCGCGGCAAGATCCGCAGCCGCCGGGTCACCGGACTCACACCGCAGCAGCAACGCCAAGTCGCCGTCGCGGTGAAGAACGCCCGCGAGATGGCACTTCTGCCGTTCACCAGCCGGTAGACACCGACGCGGAAGGGCCCCGAAGCTGAATCAGCATCGGGGCCCTTCGTCGTCAGCACGTCACGGTGATCGTCACGGGATGGTGAGCACCTGGCCGGGATTGATGGCATCCGGGTTGTCGATGCCGCTGGCGTCGGCGATCTCTTGGTAGCGATTGCCGTCGCCGTAGAAGCGCTCGGCGATCGCCCACAGGGTGTCGCCCGGCTCGACCGTGTAAGCATTCCGACTCGGTGCGTGCCGATGGGCGCGCATCGGCCCCCGAATGTACTGTGCGGGCGAGCGGCGCGGAGGTATTGCGCGCAGGCTTAGCCGAATGTTCACTGTGTGGGCTTCATCGCTCTATCATCTTGTCGCACAAACTGACACAATCGTCCCCCTGGTTTGCTGGCCCGGTTCGTCTCGATGCTTCGGCGCGTGGATTAGGGTGGTCGGTATGTATCGGATGTCGAGAGTTCGGCCCGCCGCAGTCGCCGTCGCATTGTTCGTCGGCCTCGCCGTCACCGCATGCGGTGGCTCCGATAACGTTGGGGCACAAGGGAAGACAACGACAACTAGTGCGGCGAAGAGTACGCCGACCGAAGGTACACCCGCCGACGCGGGCCGGATGTTCGTCGCCGATCCGACGATCGTCGGCGCGCATCCGATTCCGTTCACATCCTGGTCACGGGTGGCTGATGATCGGATCGCGGTCAACTTCGAGACCGGATCGCCGGAGTGCTACGGCGTGGATGCCGGGGTGACCGAGACCGATTCGACGGTCACCGTGGAACTGCGCTCCGGTACGCGCGCCGATGCCGTCGGCCGAATGTGCACCATGATCGCGGTTTTCGGTACCCTCGAGGTGCCGTTGCAGGCTCCACTCGGCAGCCGGCAGGTCCTCAGCGCGGCCTAGACGCGTTCGGCGACCGCGTCCGCGAGGGCCGCGAATTCCAGGTAGGTTGCGGATTTGGCTGGACCCCAAGTCTTTTGCGCCATGACGCGCAATGGCATTCGTGATCGATGCGACTATCCGGGCCGGAGTTTGTGCGGTCGGGTCGTCGCACCATACGTGTAGACCGGAGCCGAAATTGCTCGCATTCTGGTCCGGAGTCAGCCGGGTGCCGTCCACGAAAAGTGTTGGGTCCCAGAGCTCGTAGGCCAGTGGTGCGGAAACATTGCCGATGGCGGCCGGCCCGCCGGTCACGTAATAGGTGAGCGTGAAGGCCGCATTCTTCACCTGATGTCCGGCGGCGATCTCGACCTGATAGCGCGCCGCGTATTCGATCAGACGCTGATGCCTTGCTTCGAATAGCGTTCCGGCGCAGTGGTTTCCGGATGACGTAAGCTCTCGAGTCGAAATCCGAAGGTGTCCGAGAAGTGCAGGTGCAGCAGGGCGTCCGGCTCTGCCCGGCAGTTGACCTATGACACGCAAAGAGGGCGGGAGCCGGTGGCTCCCGCCCTCTTCAGGGATAACTCAGTGCGCGAAGTGGCGAGATCCCGTCAGGTAGAGGGTGACTCCCGCTTCCCGGGCCAGGTCGATGGTGTCCTGGTCGCGAACCGAGCCGCCGGGCTGCACGATGGCCCGGATACCGGCCTGGATGAGCTGCTGCGGGCCGTCGGAGAACGGGAAGAACGCATCCGACGCGGCGACCGAACCCTTGGCGCGGTCACCGGCGCGCTGCACCGCGAGACCGACCGCATCGACCCGGTTCACCTGGCCCATGCCGACGCCGACCGAGGCGCCGTCGTGGGCGAGCAGGATCGCATTGGACTTCACGGCACGGCAGGCGCGCCAGGCGAATTCGAGATCGGCGAGGGTTTCCGCATCGGCCGATTCACCCGCCACCAGGGTCCAGTTCTGTGGGTTGTCGCCCGGGGCGTCGAGGATGTCTCGGCTCTGCAGCAGTGCGCCGCCGCTGATCGGGCGCAGTTCCGCACCGGCGCGCCGTGGCGGCTCGGCGACCAGGATGCGCACATTCTTCTTGCGCTGCAACACCTCCACGGCGCCGTCGGCATACGACGGCGCGACGATCACCTCGGTGAAGATATCGGCGACCTGTTCGGCCATCTCCACGGTGATCTCACCGTTGGCCGCGATCACACCGCCATAGGCGCTCACCGGATCGCACGCGTGCGCCTTGCGGTGCGCCTCGGCGAGATCCGCGCCGATCGCGATGCCACAGGGGTTGGCGTGCTTGATAATCGCGACCGCCGGCGCCGAATGGTCGTAGGCGGCGCGCCAAGCGGCGTCGGCATCGGTGTAGTTGTTATACGACATTTCCTTGCCGTGCAACTGCTTTGCCTGCGCGAGGCCCCGGCTGCCGTCGTTCTGGGTGTACAGCGCGGCGGCCTGATGCGGGTTCTCGCCGTAGCGCAGCACCGAGGCGCGCTCCCATGATCCGCCGATCCAGCTCGGGAACTGCTGTGCGGCAGCCTCATTCGACTCGCCGACCGGGGCGAGCACGCTGGTCATCCAGCTCGCGACCGCGATGTCATAGCTTGCGGTGTGCTGGAAAGCCTTGGCCGCCAACGCGGTCCGCTCGGGCAGTGTGAAACCGCCCGCCCGCACCGCGGCGAGTACGTCGTCGTAGTCGCCGCTGTCGACGACCACGGCGACCGACGGATGGTTCTTGGCGGCCGCGCGCACCATGGACGGACCGCCGATATCGATCTGCTCGACGCATTCGTCATTGCTCGCACCGCTGGCCACGGTCTGCGTGAACGGGTACAGATTCACCACCACGAGCTGGAAGGCCTCGACGCCGAGCTCGACCAACTGGTCGACGTGTTCGGCCTTGCGGGTATCGGCGAGGATGCCCGCGTGCACCCGCGGGTGCAGGGTCTTGACCCGCCCGTCCAGGGTCTCCGGGAATCCGGTCAGATCCTCGACCTTGGTCACCGGGATGCCCGCGTCGGCGATCTTGCCAGCCGTCGAACCGGTCGAAACCAGTTCGATACCGGCGGCGTTCAGTCCGGTCGCGAGCTCGATCAGTCCCGTCTTGTCGTAGACGCTGATCAGCGCCCTGTGAATCCCCTTACGCTCACTCACCGAAGTACCCGCTCATCTGGAATTACTGCCTTTCGTCCGTCGGAGACAATGCCTCTGGTGGCGACGGCGGCGACAACCTCCGCCAGCAACCGTCGCTCGACAACCTTGATGCGCTCGTGCAGCGTGACCTCGTCGTCATCGTCGAGCACCGGCACCGCCTCCTGGGCCAGGATCGGTCCGGTATCGATGCCGGAATCGACCAGGTGCACGGTCGAACCGGTGACCTTCACCCCGTAGGCGAGCGCGTCGCGGACCCCGTGCGCGCCAGGGAATGCGGGCAGCAACGCGGGGTGGGTATTGATGATCCGGCCGCCGTAGCGAGCCAGGAAGACCGGGCCGAGGATCTTCATGAATCCGGCCGAGACCACCAGATCGGGTTCAAAGGCGGCGACCGCATCGGTCAGCGCGACATCCCAGGCGGCGCGATCCGGGAAATCCCGCACGGCCATCCGAAAGGCCGGAATCCCCGCGGCGGCCGCGTGTTCGGTGGCCTGGCAGACACGGTCCACGCCGACGGCGACGACGGTCGCCGGATACTCCGGAGCGGCGGCGGCCTCGATGAGGGCGCGCAGCAGGGAACCGGTGCCAGAGGCCAGCACGACGACGGTTGCCGGGGTCGCGGATGGCACCCACGGGGCATTCGAGGACGGCTGGGGGTCGGCAGCCGGCGGGGTGGGCAAACTCAGCGGTCTACTCCTGCATGTCGGTCGAAAGGGCTGAGGCGGTATTACATCGCCAGGTAAGCCTAACGACCGTCCATCCGGTCACTTTCCGGCAGGTCCGCCTCGACCACTTCGGCATCGACGATGTCGGGGAAGGTATTACTGCCCGCGGCGCGCGACGTGGCGATGGCGGGCTGCTCGTCGACCAGTTCGCCGTCGAGTTCCACTTCGAAGTCGGGACCGGCGTAGTCCTCGTATTCGTCGTCGTATTCGTCGTAGTGCGCGTCCTCGTAATGATCGTCGTAGTGATCGCGGTCTTCGTAGTAGTCGTCTTCGTAGTAGTCGTCTTCGTAATCCGTGTACTCGTCGTCGTACCCGGTCACCGGCGCGCCGATGGGAACGACGACCCAACGCGCGAACACCAGACCCGCATATCCGGTTACTGCCAACCAGCCGAAGGCCACCAGCGCGAAGATCGGCAGGTCGAGCCCGAACTGCCCGAACGTTCCGAGATCGCCGCCCGCCACCACGCCGAGCAGTACCAACGTCACGGTCGCCACCCCGGCTGAGGTCAGCGTCGCCCAGGGCGCGGCCGCGCGGTCGTGGGAGGTCCGTCCGATATCGAGCCCGCCGAGCACACCCACCGCGGCCGGAAGCAACAGCAGCACCGGCCACCAGCCTTCGGCGGGGCCGGTCGGCACCGCCGCCATCAGCGGAATGGCCGGAATCGGGCCGCCGACAACGGAAAACACACCGATCGATGCATCCCCGAACTGCGCGCCGGAGCCGACGAGCACACCGACCGTCGCGATCACCACATTCGGCAGATATGCCAGCGAGAGCAGGATCAGCCCGAGCACACCCGCCGCATTGCCCGCGGTGTGAAAGGTGTCACCGATACGCGACCAGTGCGCGAGGAAGGACACGATGACGACCGCCGTGGCGCAGGTCAGCAGGCGCAGGACTGTTCGACCCGCGCCGAATGCGCCCGCGATCGCCCAGTCCGGCAACCGCAGCAGGGTGAACAGCCGACGCCGACTCCGGCTCGCGATGCCACCGACCGCGGCGATCAGATGCACGGCGCCGACCCAGCCGAAGGCGGCGAGCGTATTCGGCGGCTGCAATGCCACGACACCGGAGGCGTCCTCGGCGACCGCCAGACAGACGGCAGTGACCAGCAGTGGTCCGGACAGCGCCGCACCGACGATCCAGCCGAGATCCGCCCGCGAACTGTCCGGCTCGACCGCGCGGGCGCAATCGCGACCGGTCGCCCAGACCAGCAGTCCGGTCGGCAGCAGCGGTAGGAGTTCGAGTGAGGTTTTGCCGATCACCAGCGGAACCTGGTGTGCCGCAAGCCAACCCGCGGCGATCGCACCCGAGGTGCCGGCCAGGTTACTACCCGAGGACAGCAGGGCAGCCAGCATGAGGACGACGACCGCGACGAGCGCGTAGGTCGTCGGCCGGGCCGCGACCAGGAGCAGCACGCGGGCGCGCTCGGGGGTCAGCGATAGAAATCCGGCCTCGTCGAATACGTCCGCGGATGTGCGCGGCGTCGATCGGTCGCTCCGCGCCGGACGTTCCGGCGCGCCGCGGGACTCGGCGGTCCGGCGGACAGGAGAAGATCTCGAGGAGCTCATGGAAATTCAGCGTGGCAGCTCCCCCGGCGCGAGCGGGTCAGGCGCGCCGACCCGTTCTGTGGCGCGCCGGGAGAGCCGGCGAACTACTTGTTCTCGTCCGGACGGAATGCGTGGGTGGCGTCCGAGGAGGGGTCCGAACCGGATTCCCCGCCGAACGGCTGGTTCTGCTGACCCTGCTGACCCTGCTGTCCCTGCTGGCCCTGACCGAAACCCGGTGTGCCGTACTGCTGTCCGGACTGCGGGGTCCCGAAGTGCTGGGTGGCACTCTCATCCGGGCGCGGCTGCGCGGCGGGCGACGAACCGTAGGGGAAACCCTGCTGCGCCGCACCGTATCCGGGCTGCTGACCATAGGCGGGCGGCTGCTGGCCGTAGGACGGCTGCTGGCCCTGACCGTAGGTCGGCTGGCTCGGCTGACTCTGACCGTAGGGCTGCTGCGACTGGTACTGCGGGGCGCCCTGGCCGAACTGACCCGGCTGGCTCTGGCCGAACTGACCCGGCTGCCCCTGACCGTACTGGCTCGGCTGCCCCTGCCCGAAGGCCGAGGGCTGACCCTGTCCGAACGCTCCCGGTTGCCCGTAACCGCCGGAGCCGAAACCACTCGGCGGGGCCTGCGGGGTGGCGGGCTTGGGTGCGGGCGGGGTCAGGATGCCGGATTCGAAGAGCACGGCGACGACGGCGACGGCCGTCTGCACGAGCGCGAGGAATAGCAGCACATACGCGCCCCACTTCAGCTCGACGTTCAGATCGTCGGGCGTGGTGAAGGACAGGAACAGCGTGCCGAGGAAACCGGCTGCCGATGCCGCGGCCGCGGCGCCGGTCCAATTCTGCTTGGGCAGCAACGAAAGTCCGGCGAGCAGGCCGCCGAGCAGCAGGATGGCCAGCAGTCCCGCCGCGCCGAAGTACTGGAAGAGACTGAGCGTGTCATTACCTTCGACCGTGACACCTCGCACTTCCCGCGGCTTCTGACCGAAGAACGGGAGGAAGCCGAGCAGGAAGTTGATCACACCGAGCGCGGCGACGCCGACCACCAAGAAGTACGGCAGGCCCTTCGCGGTGGACTCGGTGCCGGTACCAGCCGATTGGCCAGAGCTGGAAGGTGCGGGCGGCGTCGCGGGTGCGTTGTACCCGGAGCCCCCGGTCGGGTATGACATGGTGGTCGTCTCCTAGGTCGAGTCGTACGTCCTCTGAACGGCTGGATCTTTACCTGACGCTACTGCACTCGCTTGCCCGGGTCACCCTCGACCAACTGGGCGGGCGACCGAAAAACGGCGTATACGCTGGTCCTTTCTAAATCTGCGCCGACCGATAACAATTCTGCGCTACCACCTCCGATGGGAACGCACTTCCCTCCAGTGCGCCCCGAGTGACTAGCGGCGCACGACATACCAGGCGCCGTCACTGCCGACGCGGTCGAAGTCCTGCCATTCGCCGGTCCGAATGCCCTCGTTGCCGCGGGCGAGGCACTGGTGTTCCTATTCGAAAGGGCCGAGGTTGCCCGGCTGGGCCTGGGCCGATCCGGTGCCGAACGGGCCTGCGACGGCGGGGGCGATGCCGCCGATGAAGCCGGCGACGGTGAGGGCGGCGACGGTGAGGGCGGCGACGGTGAGGGCGGCGATGGCCGCGATGCGGCTGGGGCGGATGCGATTGATGGTCATTGTCTGTGCCTTGTCCTGGTTGGTCCCTTGGCGATGACCAGAGTCCAGTGCGGCCGCATCACCTGGCGCGGCTGAATCCCCGCGAGCACTGGAATCATCTGCCGACACTCGCCTCGCCGGCCCACAACTGCACTGGGCCCAGCACCAGCACCTCCACGCCGCACAGCATGGCAGCGCCGCTTTGTCCGCGCACACCCGGTCGCCCGAGCACTGCTCGATCGCTGTATAGGCCGTGAGATCCCCACGGCGACAAGCATTCCAAAACGGACACAGGTCTGTTTCAGGGCGGTGTCGTGGTGGGTCGGGCGTGCCAAGCTGTCAGGCGATGCTCACCTACACCCAAGCCGTTGTAATCGGCGCACTGCAAGGCATAACCGAACTGTTCCCGATTTCCAGCCTGGGTCATTCCGTTTTGGTGCCCGCGTGGCTGGGTGGGTCCTGGAGTGATCTGGTCACCCAGGGCGATTCCGATTCCGGCACACCGTATCTCGCCTTCGTGGTCGGACTGCACGTGGCGACCGCGATCGCGCTGCTGGTGTTCTATTGGCGCGACTGGGTCGAGATCGTGGCCGGCTTCCTGACCACACTGCGCACCCGCCGGATCGAAACCTCGACACAGCGCCTGGCGTGGCTGGTGGTCCTGGCGACCGTGCCGGTCGGCGTTCTCGGGTTGCTGCTGGAACATCCATTGCGCACGTTGTTCGCGAAACCCCTTGCGGCGGGCCTGTTTCTGACGTTGAACGGAGTCGTGCTGATCACCGGTGAGGTGATGCGTCGCCGCAGCCAGCCGACGCTGTCCGACTACGGCCGCCGCTTCGCCGAGTCCGAGGCACGGACCAAGGCCATCGAAGAGGGATATTTCGTTGCGACGGCGGAGGAGCCGACCGGCCTCGGCGATCTGTCGGTCAAGGACGCGTTGATCATCGGTGTCTCGCAGGCAGGCGCACTGTTCGCGGGCATCAGCCGCTCCGGCATGACAATGGTCGGCGGCCTGCTGCGCGGTTTGGACCACGAGGACGCGGCGAAATTCGCCTTCCTGCTTGCCACTCCGGTCATTCTGGCGGCTGGCGTACTGAAGCTGCCGACGCTGGCCGGTCCGCAGGGCGACGGAATCCTCGGCCAGGTACTGGTCGGATCGATCGTCGCGGGCGGCGCGGCGTATCTGGCGGTCCGCTTCCTGGAGCGCTACTTCAAATCGAATTCACTGCTGCCGTTCGCGGTGTACAGCCTCGTTTTCGGAATCGCTTCGGTAGTCCACTTCTTCTGATACATCGCCGAAGGCCGCCACCCAATCGGGATGGCGGCCTTCGTTCGATCAGCGAATCAGGCGGTGACGCTTGCCTTCTCCAGGATCTCCCGCGCCAGCGCGGCGGTCTCGGACGGCGTCTTGCCGACCTTCACACCGGCGGCCTCGAGCGCATCCTTCTTCGCCTGGGCGGTACCGGCCGAACCGGACACGATGGCGCCCGCGTGGCCCATGGTCTTGCCCTCGGGAGCGGTGAAGCCCGCGACGTAGCCGACGACCGGCTTGGTGACATTGGCCTTGATGTAGGCCGCGGCCCGCTCCTCGGCGTCGCCGCCGATCTCACCGATCATCACGATCAGCTTGGTCTCGGGATCCTTCTCGAACGCCTCGATGGCGTCGATGTGGGTGGTGCCGATGACCGGGTCGCCGCCGATGCCGATGGCGGTGGAGAAGCCGAAGTCACGCAGCTCGTACATCATCTGGTAGGTCAGGGTGCCGGACTTCGACACCAGACCGACCGGGCCCTTGCCGGTGATGTTGGCCGGGGTGATGCCGACCAACGACTCGCCGGGTGTGATGATGCCGGGGCAGTTCGGGCCGATGATCCGGGTCTTGTTGCCCTTCTCCACGTTGTAGGCCCACGCGTACGCGGTGTCCTGCACCGGAATGCCCTCGGTGATGACCACGAGCAGCGGGATCTCCGCGTCGATGGCCTCGATGATGGCGTCCTTGGCGAACTTCGGCGGCACGAAGGCGATGGAGACGTCGGCGCCGGTCTCCTTGATCGCCTCGGCGACGCTGCCGAACACCGGCAGCTGGACCGCGTTGCCGTCCTTGTCGGTGTGCGCGACGGTGGTGCCCGCCTTGCGCGCGTTGACGCCGCCCACGACCTGGGTGCCGGCCTTGAGCATCAGCGCGGTGTGCTTGGTGCCCTCACCGCCGGTGATGCCCTGGACGATGACCTTGGAATCCTTGTTGAGGAAGATAGACATTTCCGGTTTCCTTACTTGGCCGCTGCCAGTTCGGCGGCCTTGTCGGCGCCTTCGTCCATTGTCTGCGCAAGTGTGATCAGCGGATGCGCGGCGTCGACGAGAATCTTGCGACCCTCGTCCACCTTGTTGCCGTCGAGACGGACGACCAGCGGCTTGTTCGCCTCGGCACCAAGGATTTCCAGCGCCTTCACGATGCCTTTGGCGACCGCGTCACAGGCGGTGATACCACCGAAAACATTGACGAACACGCTCTTGACCTGGGCATCACCCAGGATGACATCGAGGCCGGCGGCCATGACCTCGGCCGAGGCGCCACCACCGATGTCGAGGAAGTTGGCGGGCTTGACGCCGTCGTGGTTCTCGCCCGCGTAGGCGACCACGTCGAGGGTGGACATGACCAGACCCGCACCGTTGCCGATGATGCCGACCTCACCGTCGAGCTTGACGTAGTTGAGGTCGTTCTCCTTGGCCTTGAGCTCCAGCGGATCAGTCGCGTCCTTGTCCGCGAAGGCCTCGTGGTCCGCGTGGCGGAATTCGGCGTTCTCGTCCAGGGTGACCTTGCCGTCGAGCGCGAGGATATCGTTGTCAGGGGTGCGCACCAGCGGGTTGACCTCCACCAGGGTGGCATCCTCGCCGATGAACACCTCCCAGAGCTTCTGGATGGTCACGGCCGCGGCGTCGAGCACGTCGGCGGGCAGGTGGCCCTGCTCGGCGATCGAACGGGCGAACGCGAGGTCGACACCCTTGACGGCGTCGACGGCCACCCTGGCGAGGCGCTCGGGCTTGGTCGCGGCGACCTCTTCGATCTCCATACCACCTTCGACCGAGCACATGGCCAGGTAGGTGCGGTTGGAGCGGTCCAGGAGGAAGGAGATGTAGTACTCCTCCGCGATGTCCTTGGCTTCGGCGACAAGGATCTTCTTGGTAATGTGGCCCTTGATATCCAGGCCGATGATGTTCTGCGCGTGCGTGAGCGCGTCGTCCGGAGTGGCGGCGAACTTGACGCCACCCGCCTTGCCGCGGCCACCGGCCTTCACCTGGGCCTTGATCATCACCGGCTTGCCGATTTCCGCCGCGATGGCGCGGGCGTCCTCGGCCGTGTCCGTGACGCGGCCCTCGGACGAAGGCACTCCGTGCTTAACGAAGAGCTCCTTCGCCTGATATTCGAAGAGATCCATGTACTCACCGTCTCGTCTGCGTTGTGATGACAACGTCTTTGTTGGCGGCCCGACGTCGGAAGCGGGTCGGGTCGGACTTTAACCAGTCACATGGAGGGGCCAAACGGCCACGTTCATCCTAAGTGGCGCAGGTCACGGGGTGCTGCCCAGGGCAGGAAAACGCCTGGCCAAGGCTACTCGCGAGTAGGTTGCTGATGGCGCGGCAGGTAGAACCGCCGAACCGGTTGACCGACGGCCTTCTACTACGGTTCGTCGTCACTCCGCCTCACCCGCGTGCCCCGATCGCAGTGAGGTATTCCGGTGCGTTACCGTGATCAATCTCACATGTTTGGACGGATGCCACGTAGCGCTTGCGGACCGCGCAATCGTTTCGTTACCGTCAATGCGGTCGATGTCACAACACGGTCACGACTAGGAGGACGGCAAGCTTGACGCAGCACAGCACTCCGCAGACGGAGAGCCGTTCCTTAACGCCTATGACCAGGCAGTTCGACACCGTGATCTCTCGCTCGATGATGATGATGTGGCACCACCGATGAACCATCGCTCGACCTTCGCAACCGAAAATCGCGCTCGCTCCGGACATCGTTACCGATCCGATGACGACGAGGGATTCGGTGGACATTCCAGTGCTGCGGTAGATCCCTTCGGGACTTCGCCGCGGCGTACCGGTGGGCATCGATATGCGACCGGCGGACACGAGGACAGCTCGTTGAGTGCGAACGATTCTTGGGCACAATCCGATTCCGCTTGGGGACAGTCGCAGGCCGGCCCGTCGCCACAAGTCGATTCGTGGGGACAGTCGCAGGCTTGGGCACAGGGCGATTCCTGGGCCGATGGCGGTGCGTGGGCGTCCGAAGATTCCAGGACTCCCGAGGGCAACGAGACCTGGCACGCCGACTCCGAGGCGTCATGGACGCCGGAGGCGGACGGGTCCTGGGACGCCGACGAGTCCTGGGATGGCGAATCGTGGGATGGCAGCGACTCTTCCTGGGAATCCGAGGATCCGGAAGGGCCGGCCCGGCCCACTGTGATCCCGGGCCGCCGGGCGAACCGCGGTAATGGTGGCGCGCATCGGATGCCCGCCCCCCCGGCCTCGCTCAAGGGCCGCGCCGCGGTCGTCGCCGTCGCCGCGGGTGCGGTGGTCGCCGCCGGACAGGCCGCCTTCGCCTCGCCCGAACAGCCTTCGCAGGCCGTCGATTACGAGGCCGCCGGACAGATTCACGAAATCGCGGCGCAGTCGGTCAGCGTGGCCGAACCGAATACTTCGCCGGATTCGCCTCAGGTGCTCAATGTTTCGGCGCCGACCAATCTCAATCAGTTCGGCGACATGCTGCAAAAGGGGCAGAAGTTCGCCGACGATCTGGCGGCGCAGGAGGCCTCGAAACTCCGCCCGCTGTTCACCAAATTCGCGGCAGGCAATTTCACCTCCGGATTCGGCGCCCGCTGGGGCGTACAGCATCTCGGCGTCGATATCGCGGGCCCGATCGGCACGCCGATCTACGCCGTCGCCGACGCCACCGTGATCGAAGCAGGTCCGGCATCCGGATTCGGTATGTGGGTGCGATTGCTGCATGATGACGGCACCGTCACCATCTACGGTCACATCGACACCGCGACGGTGTCGCAGGGTCAGCGCGTGCTGGCCGGTGATCAGATCGCCACCATCGGCAACCGTGGTTTCTCCACCGGCCCGCACTGCCATTTCGAAGTGTGGTTGAACGGTGTCGACAAGGTCGATCCGCTGCCGTGGTTGGCGACACGCGGCATCAGCTTGGGCCCGCAGCGCGACTGATTCACCTTCCGGGCGAGGGGGCTCTCTTCGGAGTCGGTGTATCTCTGCGCGCTTGGAGTCGAATTCAAAGTGCAGCAATAGGATTCACCGAACGACTGGTTGCGGTACCGCTATCGATTCGTTACCGTCGTTGGACCCGTTCCCTTTCCGTAGTTGTGACCGGAGGATTGACATCTCCATGCGCGTTGCGAACACCCCGAGCGCTGTCCACGACACCCGAAGACCAGGAACTTTCGAACCTTCCTCGCATTCAGGACAATTCGGGCGCGCCAGTGGTGTGATGCGGTTACCGCGATGACGCGAGAGTGGCTATCGGGCTCCGATGAGCGAAGAGTACCGGTTCAGTATTATCTGGATAATTCTTGGCAATCTTCAGGGCAGTCGAACGACGACGAATCCTGGCAGCTGAATGATCAATGGTCGCAAGCGGATTCAGTGTTCGACAGTGGTATTCAGAGCTACAGCGGGGGATGGAATTACGCAGCGTGGCAGGAGCGTGCGCGGCAGAGCTACAGCGGCAGCCAGTATCACGCTGGGCAGGACTACAGCACAGGCCAGGATCAGGGCGCCGACCAGATCAACGCAAACCTCGATTACGGCGACAGCCTGAACTACGGCATGGGCAACGGCAGCTGGCACGAGCCCGTCGGCGACCACGATCAGAATTTGACCTGGAACGGTGGCGCCAACCGAGATTACGGGGCAAGCCAAGATCACAGCGCAAGTCCAGGCCACGCATGCCAGGATCACGGCACCAGCCTGGACCACGGCAGCTGGCACGAGCCCGTCGGTGACCACCATCAGGACTTGACCTGGATCGGCGACGCCGCAAGCCAGAGCGACGGCACAAGCCAACACCACAGCGCACGCCAAGAACACAGCACACGACTGTACGACGCAAGCCCGGGTTACGGCACCAGCCTGGACGGGATGGGTAATCGCGGCTGGCGCCAGCTCCACGGCGACCGCGATACGAGCCTGGACCGGAACGGCCGCGCTATCCACCACCACGGCGAAAGCCAGGGCGAAGGCGTAGGCGGGAGTCAGGAGACAAGCCTGAGTGCCGGCGTCCGCCAAGAACACGACGCAGGCCAGAACTACAACGCAAACCACGATTACGGCGACAGTCTGCTTTACAGTGCGGGCAATGCCGACTGGCGCGGGTTCGATGGCGGCCTCGCCGACTGGCGCGGGTTCGATGGCGGCCTCGATGAGGGCGTGGACCAGGATGGGATCGCGCTCCAACATCGCGATGGCGCTCGGCGCGACGACGCTTTGCGGAATCGCGGTGGGGCTCGGGGTGGTAGCGATTTCGGGGGTGTGGGCGGTGCTCGGGATGTCGAGGAGCGGGCGGGTGCTCCTGCCGATTCGGCCGGGCGGCGGAAGCGGCGGGGTGGTGCACATCGGGTGCCTGCGCCGCCGCGGGCGTTGAAGGGGCGGGCTGCGGTTATCGCGGTGGCGGCGGGGGCGATTGTGGCGGCGGGGCAGAATTTGGCGGCGGGTAGTGAAAAGTCGCCGCAGACAGCGGAATTGGAGGCCGTCGGACAGCAGCAGGCGTTGGAGCCGGTGAGCGGTGACCTGCCGACAACACCAGAGTTGCTCGACACGGCCACTCCGACGAACCTCGGGCAGTTCTCCGATGTGCTGGAGAACGGCGATAAGTTCGCGCAGGATCTGGCGGCGGAGGTGGAGGCGAAGCTGCGGCCGCTGTTCACGAAGTTCGCTTCGGGCACATTCACTTCCGGATACGGCGAGCGCTGGGGCGTGCTGCATCCCGGTGTCGACGTCGCCGCACCCATCGGCACACCGATCTACGCGGTCGAGGACGGCACCGTTATCGACGCCGGCCCGGCAGCGGGTTTCGGCATGTGGGTACGGATGCGCGGCGACGACGGCACCGTCACGGTGTACGGCCACATCAACACCGCACTGGTCTCGGTAGGCCAGCACGTCATCGCGGGCGACGAGATCGCCACCGTCGGCAACCGCGGCGAATCCACCGGCCCACACTGCCACTTCGAAGTCTGGCTCAACGGCACCGACCGCATCGACCCTCTCCCCTGGCTCGCCACCCGCGGCATCAGCCTCGGCCAGGAACGCGACTGACCCCGCACCAACAGCCCCCAGCCCCTCACCCCAAACACGCACCAGGAGCGCCTTCGACATACTCCGAGCCCCTTCGACGAGATAGCCGCACCAGCCAGCATTGTGCCCCCCACCCCCGCTCGCCACCCTCACAACCCAGATCTGGCATTGGTCAGATGTTCACCATGCGCTGACGGCGGCATCGGTCGAGAGACCACTCCACCAGCGCATGGTGAACATCTGCCCAGCTGGTGGAGGGGGCGCTGTGGTGATGAGGGTGTTGGTGATGTCGCGCTTGTTGGTGTGGTGGTCGCTGCTGGTTTCGGCGACACGGAGTTGTCCGCCGACGGCAGTGACCTGCGTCTCCTGGACCGATACCGCCCACTTATCTGCCCGCTCCGACGCGGAACGAGCAGGCACTGAAGTCAGGCGCGGCAGCGATTGCCGGTCCGATGGCTTCGATGCCACCAATAGCAGTCACCTCGTATCCCCGCCCGACACAGCCCGTTTTGTGGCCGCTCCGACACGGAACGCGACAGGCACTGAAGTCGGGCCTACGGCACGGCAGCGATTGCCGGTCCAATGGCTTCGATGCCACCAATAGCAGTCACCTCGTATCCCCGCCCGACACAGCCCACTTATTAGCCCGCTCCGACACGGAACGGGGCAGGCACTGAAGTCAGGCCTACGGCACGGCAGCGATTGCCAGTCCGATCAAACCCACGACCTTGACTACCTCCAACCCGACGTACCAATAGTGAGCGTGCGAGCGCGGCACCTCTGCGCCCGCGAGCACGCGGTCCGAGCGGCGGGTCAGCGGTGGCCGGACCGCGAGGAGTTGGATTGCGAGGATCGCGGCGGCGATGCCGAGCCAGATCCGAACGGCACCGCTGGGTGCGACGACCAGGGCCGCCACGATCAACAGGGCGGCGAGGACGGTCTCCACGATATTCAGCGCGCGGAATACCAGCCGTCCGATGCCGAGGCCGAGTGGCACGGTGATGCCCGGCGCCCGGAACTTCAGCGGCGCTTCCAGGAACGAGATGGCCAGCACCATGCCGAGCCACAGCATCGGAAGCAACCACAGCAGGTATTGCGCGACGGTTTCCATGTCGCGCACGCTACCGACAGCATCATCGATAGATCAGGGTCCAAGGCCCCTATCAGAGCTTGACCAGGGTGCGGCTGTATTGCGGGATGAGGCGGATCTTGCCTGCGGTGCCGAAGTCGATGGTGACGGTCGCCAAGGGGCCGAAGCCTTCGGCGGCTACCACTCGGCCGAGGCCGTACTTGTCGTCGCTGACTCGATCGCCAATCGCCAGTACGAGATTGGCATTGTTGCGGCTTGCACCGCCGGGTGCGGGGCGGCGTGGGGCGCGGTCGCTGACGCCCGGTCGCGGCTGATTCCAGCCGTCGCGAGTCCAGTCGTGTTCCAGGCCGTCGTCGTCGCCGCGGCGGCGGATGCCCCGAGTGAGTGGCGAACCCTTCGGCTCCAACCGCTTCCAGTCGACGAGGTGGGCCGGAATCTCTTGCAGGAATCGGGATTCCGGATTCGAGACCGGCTGCCCCCAGCCGGAGCGCACCACCGCGCGGGTGACATAGAGCCGTTGCCGCGCCCGGGTGATGCCGACGTAGGCGAGGCGGCGTTCCTCGGCGAGTTCGGTCGGATCGCCGAGGGCGCGCATATGCGGAAACTGCCCGTCCTCCCAACCGGTCACGAAGACCACCGGGAATTCCAGGCCCTTGGCGGTGTGCAGCGTCATCATCGTGACCACGCCGGTGCCCTCCTCGGGCAGCTGATCGCTATCGGCCACCAGCGACACGCGTTCCAAGAAGGCGGCGAGCGAGCCCGGGTCGGGTTCGCCCTCGGCCACCTCCGGCACCAGTCCCTCTTCCCGGGCGGCTTCGGCGTTGTTGTAGGCCTCGGAGCTGAATTCCCGTGCGACGCTCACCAATTCGTTGAGGTTGTCGAGCCGGGCACCGTCCTGGGGATCGTCGGAGCCCTCCAACTCGGCCCGGTAGCCGGTGCGGTCGAGTACCGCTTCGACCATGTTGCCGAGGTCGGGGAAGTCCTGATCCGCCTGTGTACCGGCCGCCCGCACATCTTCGAGCAGGTCGAGGAATCCGGCGATCGCGCGCTGCGCCCGCGTATTGAGCAGTGCCACTTTGCCATCGGCCGCATCGCGCAGTGCCTCGGCGAAACCGAGGCCGCGCTGTTCGGCATGCACCGCAACGCAGGCCTCGGCTCGGTCGCCGATGCCGCGGCGCGGGGTGTTGAGGATGCGGCGCAGGCTCACCGTGTCCTCCGGATTGTCGAGCACGCGCAGATACGCGACGATATCGCGCACCTCCTTGCGCTCGTAGAAGCGCACGCCGCCGACCACCTTGTAGGGCAGTCCCATGCGAATGAAGATTTCTTCCAGCGCGCGGGAGTTGTTGTTGGTGCGGTAGAAGACCGCGACATCGCTGTAGTTGGCATCGCCCGCGTCCACCAGACGGTCGATCTCGCGCGCCACGAACGAGGCCTCGTCGTGCTCGTTGTCGGCGACATAGCCGGTGATCAGATCGCCCTCACCGGAATCGGTCCACAGCCGCTTGTCCCGGCGCTTCTCATTGCGCGATATCACCGCATTGGCGGCAGACAGAATGTTCTGGGTGGAGCGGTAGTTCTGTTCGAGCAGAATGGTTTCCGCGTCCGGGAAGTCGCGTTCGAATTCCTCGATATTGCGGATGGTCGCGCCGCGGAATGCGTAGATGGACTGGTCCGCGTCGCCGACAACGCACAGTTCGCTCGGCTCGACCGCGTCTTCGGCCTGCTCTTGCGCGTGATGCCCGACCAACTCGCGAACCAGGATGTATTGGGCGTGGTTGGTGTCCTGGTACTCGTCGACCAGCACATGCCGGAACCGGCGACGGTAGTACTCGGCGACCTGCGGATGGTTCTGCAGCAGCGCCACCGTTTCGCCGATCAGATCGTCGAAGTCGAATGCGTTCGCCGAACGCAACCGGCGCTGATATTCGGTGTACACGCGGGCGACGAGTCCGGGCAGTTCGGTTTCGTCGGTTTCGGCATCGGCGGTTGCCTGCTCCGGCCCGATGAGCTCGTTCTTCAAATTCGAGATGGCAGTGGCCAGCAACCGCGCCGAATACTTCTTGACGTCGATATCGAAGTCCCGGCTGATCATGGTGAGCAACCGCCGGGAATCGTCGGCGTCGTAGATGGAGAAATTGGAATTCAGGCCGGGCAGCAGCGCGGCCTGCATGCGCAGGATGCGGACGCAGCTGGAGTGGAAGGTCGAGACCCACATGTTGTTCGCGCGCGGGCCGACCAGCCCGCTCACCCGCTCTCGCATTTCGGCGGCGGCCTTATTGGTGAAGGTGATGGCCAGGACCTGGCCAGGGGTTACGCCACGAGCAGCCAGCAAGTAGGCGATGCGCCGGGTGAGCACGGCGGTCTTGCCCGAACCCGCGCCCGCGACGATCAGCAGCGGCGCACCGGTGTGCACGACCGCGGCGCGCTGCTGCGGGTTGAGACCGTCGAGCAGCCGCTCGGCCTCCTCCGCGCGACGTTGCTCACGTTCGGCGCGACGCTTTTCTTGTTCGACACGGTACTTGTCGTCCACGACACGCCGCGACGCGTCATCGACGGCCGGATGCGGGACCCCCGTAGCGGTGGGCACGGCGGACTCGCCCATCTCTTCGGTGCGAGCAGCGTCGACCTGCGGTTTCTGGGCTGAATCCTGGTGCCGAGTCCGCCCGGCCTGCGTCTTGGGAGCCACCGTGATGTCCATCGCCCATCCACGCTACCGGCGGGCACCGACAGAGATGAAGTCCCGGTCGACATCGGTGTCCGTTCAGCGAACGGCAAGTGAACCGCCCTGGGTCGACACGGGCGTCGCAACGTGCAAGCCTTACTCGGGAGATTCACAAAATGAGGTGTTTGGCATTGCTTCGGCCCCGTGGCACACTGGCCCACATGACCTGCGCGACCGCCGCGAAGTATCCGATTCGGCTGACGGCCGGATATCGTGATCGCGGGCTTTGTACCTGAGCGCGCTGCCCGGGGGGAGGATTGCAAGACCTACCAGGTTTGTTTTACACGGTGAAAGAACCGATCGGTAACGAGCTCGGCTCACCAGCCGATCCATGTTCTGACACGAGGAGATGAATGATGAGCACCCCCGCCACGACCGGGTCCGATTCGGCTCTGCCCCACACCGAGGCCGAGATCCACAAGCTCCGCAAGGAGATCGACCAGCTCGACGCGGAAATCCTGGCCGCCGTCAAGCGCCGCACCGAGATCTCCCGGATCATCGGTCGCACGCGCATGGCCTCCGGCGGCACCCGCCTCGTACACAGTCGTGAGATGAAGGTGCTCGAGCGCTTCAGCGAACTCGGCCAGGAGGGTCACACCCTCGCCATGCTGCTGCTGCGCCTCGGTCGCGGCCGACTCGGCCACTGACAGCCTCCGGCCGCCACCAGCGGACCGATCGGACCACGCGGCGTTCGCAAGATCGCCGCCTTCCACAAGGCCGCCCCGGGTGTATTTCACCCCGGGGCGGTCGTTTCATGTCTGCGGGTCAGGTGAGGGCGATGTACTTGGTGGACAAGTACTCCTCGATACCCTCGATACCGCCTTCGCGGCCGAAGCCGGAGGCCTTGACGCCACCGAAAGGTGCTGCGGGATCGGAAATTACGCCGCGGTTGATGCCGACCATGCCGGATTCGATGCCCTCGGCAATGCGCAGGGCACGGTCGAGATCGCGGGTGTAAACGTAACTCACCAGGCCGAATTCGGTGTTGTTGGCGGCGGCGAGGCCCTCTTCCTCGGTGTCGAAGCCGACGATGGGGGCGACGGGGCCGAAGACCTCCTCGCGCAAGATCCGAGCATTCGCGGGTACCTCGCTGAGGATGGTCGCGGGATAGAACCAGCCGGGGCCGCCGGGCGCCTTGCCACCGAGACGGACCCGGGCACCGACCGCCACCGCGTCATCGACAAGTTCGCTGACGGTATCGAGCTGCTCCTCGTTGATCAGCGGGCCGAGTGTGGTGTTCGGATCGGTTCCCGGCCCGAGGGTGACCGTATTCGACATCGCCTCGACGAGTTTGGTGGTGAACTCCTCGAGCACGCCGTTCTGCACGTGGAAGCGGTTGGCCGCGGTGCACGCCTCGCCGCCATTGCGCAGTTTGGCCAGCATCGCGCCCTGTACGGCGGCGTCGATATCGGCATCGTCGAAGACCACGAACGGTGCGTTGCCGCCGAGTTCCATCGAGGTGCGCAGCAGCCCGTTCGCCGACTTCTCCACCAGCTTCTTGCCGACCTCGGTGGACCCGGTGAAGGTGAGCTTGCGCAGGCGTGGATCGTCGAGCAACGGCTGGGTGACAGCGCCGGAACGGCTGGAGGTGATCACCGAGAGCACCCCGTCCGGCAGCCCCGCCGCACTGCATAATTCGGCCAGCGCCAGCATGGTCAGCGGTGTTGCCGATGCGGGCTTGACGATCATCGTGCAGCCCGCGGCCAGCGCTGGTCCGATCTTGCGGGTGCCCATGGCGAGCGGGAAGTTCCACGGCGTGATGGCCAGGCACGGCCCGACCGGCTGCTTGTGCACCATGATCCGTCCGGTGCCGGACGGCGCGTGCAAGTAGCGTCCGTGCGCCCGCACCGCCTCCTCGCTGAACCAGCGGAAGAATTCGGCGCCGTAGCGCACCTCGTTGCGGCTTTCCGGCAGCGCCTTGCCCATCTCCAGCGTCATCAGCAGCGCGAATTCCTCGGCGCGCGCGGTCAGCTGGTCGAAAACCCGGCGCAGGATCTCGCCGCGCTCCCGCGACGGTGTCGCTGCCCACTCGGCCTGCACCGCGACGGCCGCGTCGAGCGCGCGCACGGCATCTTCCGGCGTGGCGTCGGCGACTTCGACCAGCACCTGCCCGTCGGCCGGATTGTGCACCGGGAAGGTGCCGCCCCCGGTGGCGTCGACGGGACCGCCGATCCACAGCTGCGTCGGCACGGATCGGAGTACTTCGCGTTCGGACACCATGTACCCCAGCCTATGCCGCGCGCTCGCGCATCACCCTCGACTCATCGATCCGAAATTCGCCGGCCTATTCGAGCGGGCCGCACCCCGTCCGAGCGACACGCGAATGATCGCCACGGGGTAGCCGTCAGGACAACATCGGCGAAAGTATGCGGTCCCTGCCTGCGCGCCCGATCGAGTGCTTGTAACCTCGCGGACGTGAGCAGCGACATCACCGCATCGGCATCCTGGCGGAAACTGCACGAGCACCATGGCGCCGTCGCCGGACGACACCTGCGTGAATTCTTCGCCGAGGATCCCGACCGAGGCCGCGAGCTGATCGTCCAGGTCGGGGACCTGCACATCGATTACAGCAAGCACCGCGTCACCCGGGAAACCCTGCATCTGCTGGTCGAATTGGCGGATGAGGCCGGGGTGGCCCAACGGCGCGACGCGATGTACCGCGGCGACCACATCAACACCTCGGAGGACCGCGCGGTCGAACATATCGCGCTGCGCCTACCCGAGGGCGAATCGGTCATCGTGGACGGCGTGGATGCGGGCGCCGAGGTGCACGAGGTGCTGCGGCGGATGGGCGAATTCACCGACGCGGTGCGCTCGGGTGCGTGGCGCGGCGCGACCGGCGAGCGCATCAAGACCGTGGTGAATATCGGCATCGGCGGTTCGGATCTCGGCCCGGATATGGTGCACCGCGCGCTGCGGCACTATGCCGATGCCGGGATCGGCGCCCGATTCGTCTCGAATGTCGACCCGGCCGATCTGCTCGCGAAACTCGACGGACTCGATCCGGCCGGCACGCTGTTCATTGTTGCCTCCAAGACGTTTTCGACGCTGGAGACACTGACCAATGCCACCGCCGCCCGGCGCTGGCTGGTCGCCGCGCTCGGCGAGGATGCCGTCGCCAAGCATTTCGTCGCCGTCTCGACGAATGCCGAGCGGGTCGCCGAATTCGGCATCGACACCGCGAATATGTTCGGCTTCTGGGATTGGGTCGGCGGTCGGTATTCGGTGGATTCGGCCATCGGTCTTTCGGTGATGGCGACGATCGGCAAGGAGCGCTTCGCCGAATTCCTGGCCGGAATGCACACCGTCGACCGGCATTTCGCGACCGAGCCGCTGGACCGCAACGGTCCGGTACTGCTCGGCCTGCTCGGCATCTGGTACTCGAACTTCTTCGGCGCGGAATCGCGTGCGGTGCTGCCCTATTCGAACGATCTGTCGCGCTTTCCGGCCTATCTGCAGCAGCTGACCATGGAGTCCAACGGCAAATCGGTGCGCGCCGACGGCACCCCGGTGACCACCTCGACCGGCGAAATCTTCTGGGGCGAACCGGGAACCAACGGCCAGCACGCCTTCTACCAGCTGCTGCACCAGGGCACTCGGCTGATTCCGGCCGATTTCATCGGATTCGCCCAGCCCACCGCTGATCTGCCCACCCTCGATGGCACCGGCAGCATGCACGACATCCTGATGAGCAACCTGTTCGCGCAGACCAAGGTGCTCGCCTTCGGCAAGACTGCCGAGGAGATCGCTGATCCTTTCGAGCGACCCGCAAGCGATCGCTACGGTGACGAAGGCACCGATCCGAAGGTGGTGCCGCACAAGGTGATGCCGGGCAATCGGCCGAGCACCACCATTCTCGCGCCGCAGCTGACCCCCTCGGTGGTCGGCCAGTTGATCGCGCTCTACGAGCATCAGGTATTCGTCGAGGGCACCATCTGGGGCATCGACAGCTTCGACCAGTGGGGCGTGGAACTCGGCAAGCAGCAGGCGCTCGCGCTGGCCCCCCTGCTGACGTCGCCGGAAGAGCCGCAGTCGCAAGGGGACTCGTCCACCGACGCCCTGATCGGCTGGTATCGCGACAACCGCTGAGCCTCAGCCCAGCGCCTGCGCCGTCTTGATCAGGGCGGCGACGACATCCGGGAAGTCGGCGGTGATCTCCGGACCGATTTCGGGGCCGACGGTATCGGCGGCGTCGCCGATGATCTCGGTCCGGTAGACGACGCGGGTCCACCCCTCGCCCACCGGCTCCAGGCGGTGCTCGGTGACGACGGTGAAATCGCCACCGTCCATTTCATCGGTGAACAGTTCGCCTGGTTCGATTTCCACCAGGCGCATGCGCACGGTATCGCCGCCGGGGAGCGTCATGGTGAACGAAGTGCCGACCTCGAACGGGCCGTCGATTTCGATTTCGTCGAGCCCCTCGTTCCATTCGGGCCAGGACTCCACATCCGACCAGCACCGCCACAGCGCCTCCGGTGCGACCGCAGTCTCCGCGCTGTATTCGTACTCCCACATTCCGCTTGCTCCCGGCTGCCTCGACACGATTTGTCGAGCGAGATCATGTCACCTCCAGTGTGATTCGGCGACGCGGCGCACATCACCGCTCGGCGGCGTAGTAGCGGCCGCCGCGCTGACGCAGGACGAGGTCGGCTCCGTGCCTGGTATCGGCGATCAGATCGGCATTGGGTAGATCACTGTCGTACACCTTGATTTTCGCGGCGTCAGGGGTGCGGCCGCCGCGAATGTGGCGGCGCAGCAGGCGTTGTTCGAGCACCTCGCGGGCCACGTCCAGGTACCAGACCTCGTCGAGGAATTCGCGAACGCCCGACCAGGCGCCCTCGGACAGCAGCAGGTAGTTGCCCTCGGTGATGGCGATCTCCTGCCGATCGAAGACGACACCGGCCGGGGTCGGTTCCTCGATGGCCCGGTCGAAGGTCGGCCACGGCACCGGCTCGCCGAGTGGGGTATCGCGCAGGCGGCGCAGGGTTTCCAGGAAGGCGGCCACGTCGAAGGTGTGCGGTTCGCCCTTGCGCTCCAGATTCGCCGTCGCGCGCAGTACGGCGTTGGGCAGGTGGAAACCGTCCATCGGCGCGATCTCGGCGATTCGGGCACCGGATCGGTTGTTCAGGTCATCGCGAATTGCCTTGGAGAGCGTGGATTTACCCGCACCCGGCGGACCGGTGATGCCGAGTACGTACCGTCGGGCGCACCCCGCCGCCCGGATCCGAAGGTGCTCGACCAGCGAGCGCAACGGCATTTCGACGGAAGTCCGTGTCATCGAAATCACAGTACTCAGCATGAGTCGGTCCGCTGCGAATTTGGGCGCGTGGCTATACAAGTCGGCTATCGAAGTCGCTGCCGGACTTCGGTATAGGCTGCCGCACATCAGGTTCGGCTCGCTCGCGGAGCGCAGTCGAAACGCGGCACGACACGCCCCGCAGTACCGCCATGTGACTGCGCTCGACGGATCTCGACGCCTAGAAGCCAGCTGGACGCGGCGCTACTTCGGGCGGGTGCCGCGGTAGAAGGTGACGCGGCCGAGGCGACGGTGGCGCTGGGAGGCCACCACGGTGCAGTCGAAGCCGACGGTGCGCAGGAGTTGGGGGATGCCGTCGCCGAGGTTGTCATGGGCATGGTGGTTGTGCGGCAGCAGCCGGGGCATCAGGCCGTCGTCCGGGGTCACCTCGCCGCCGATATCGAGGATGTGCAGGCTGCCGCCGGGCGCAACAACGGCGTCTCATCCCGGCAGTGCCGCGCCCAGCCTGCCGTCCTCGCGCACTGATCGCGAGATTTCGCACCCTTCGTAGGTGCCGACGAGGAGTGCGAATCCCGCGAACAAACGGGTCAGGTGAGGGCGCGGGCGATGATGTCGGTGGTGTTCACGCCGGTGGGGAGGGTGCCGAAGGCGATGCCCCAGTCGTCGCCGAGGCGGGTGGCGCAGAAGGCGTCGGCGACTGCGGGGTGGCCGTGCCGGACGAGTTGCGCGCCCTGTAGGACCAGGGCCATGAGTTCGACGACGCGGCGGGCGCGGTATTCGATTTCGTCGAGATCGGACAGTTCCCTGCCGAGGCGGGCGATGGCATCGTCGAGTCGCGGGTCGGCGCCAGCGGCCGGCGAAACTTCGTTGAAGAAGGCCTCCACCGTTTCGGGCTGACGGCCCATGGCGCGCAAGGCATCCAGCGCCGCCACATTGCCGGAGCCTTCCCAGATGGACATGAGCGGGGCCTCACGGTAGAGGCGCGGCATACCGGATTCCTCGGCATAACCATTACCGCCGAAGCATTCCAGGGCCTCGGCCGCATGCGCGGGGGCACGCTTGCAGACCCAATACTTGGTGACCGCCAGGGCGATTCGGCGCAGCGCGGCCTCAGCGGGGTCGGTGCTCGCACGGTCGGTCGCACCGGCCAGGCGCATCATGACCGTGGTGGCAGCATCGGATTCGATCACCAGGTCGGCGAGCACATTGCGCATCGCGGGTTGATCGATCAGCTTGGCCCCGAACGCTTCTCGGTGCCGCGCGTGATGCGCGGCGTAGACGGCGCCCACGCGCATGCCGGTGGCGGAGCCGATGACGCAGTCCAGGCGGGTCATATTGACCATTTCGATGATGGTCTTGACGCCGGCCCCTTCCGCGCCGACCAGCCAGCCGGTGGCGTTCTCGTATTCGATCTCCGAGGACGCGTTCGATTTGTTGCCGAGCTTGTCCTTGAGGCGTTGGATCCGGATGGGGTTGCGAGTGTCGTCCGGAAGGACGCGCGGCAGCAGGAAGCAGGACAGACCGCCGGGCGCCTGAGCCAGGGTGAGGAACATATCCGACATGGGCGCCGAGGTGAACCACTTGTGGCCGACGATGCGGTAGCTGCCGTCGGGTTGCGGTGTTGCGGTAGTGGTGTTGGCGCGGACATCGGAGCCGCCCTGCTTCTCGGTCATCGACATGCCCGCGATGAGACCGGCCTTGGTCGACGGTTCGCGCAGGCCGAAATCGTATGTGCGGGAACCGAGTAGCGGCTCGTACCTGGCCGCGAGTTCGGCATTGTGGCGCAACGCGGGCACGACGGCGTAGGTCATCGAGATCGGACACATATGCCCGGCGTCGGCGACACCCCAGGTGTAGAACTTGGCCGCCCGGGCGGCATGAGTGCCGGGCCGGTCGTCGAGCCAGGCCGAGCCGTGGAGTCCGTGCGCGACAGCGACTTTCATCAGCTCGTGCCAGTACGGATGGAATTCGACCTCATCGATGCGATTGCCGTAGCGGTCGTGCGTATGCAGGACGGGCGGGTATTCGTTGGCGAGGCGGCCCCACCCCTGCGCTTCGAATCCGCCTGCGAGCCTGCCGAGTTCACGCACTTCGGGTTCGGCCCAGCCCGCGCCCTCGCGGTGCAGTCCCTCGAGCAGGGCCGGGTTCTGCGCGACATCGAAGGGCACGATGTCGGGAACCTGGTTGAAGACTTCATGCGTCGGCATCGGACACTCCTGAGTCGGATTCATCGCGCGCACCGAGTGCGCGTAACGCGAAACTGATGAGCTCGGGCACAACGGATTCGCTGTGCGGGGCATCGGCCAGCGGGCCGACAAGGACCTCTCCGATCGCACCGACGAGCGCGGCCGCGCTGGTCTTGGCATCCTGCGCGGGCACTTCGCCGCGCGAAACACCCTCCGCGACAGCGGATTCGAAGGCATCGGCAAACGCGCGACGGAAGCGCAGACGCTCGGCATCGACCACGGTATCGACGGGTTCGACGAGCAGGACGTAGGCGAGTTTCGGATTCTTCAGCGCCCGGCCCGCGAAGGTTTCCACTGCCGCGGTCACCCGCTCGACGGCTGTTCCCGAGGCGCTTGCGGTAACCACTGCGGCCACTTCGTGCGCGACCACCTTCCGGAATACCGCGCTCACCAGGTCGGCCTTGCCGCTGAAGTTCTTGTAGACCGTTCCGGTGGCCACGCCCGCCTCGGCGGCGACGGCCGCCATGGACAGTCCGGCGTAGCCCGCGTGGGACAGCACCTTGGTCGCTGCCTGCACGATCAGGCCCGCCTTGGCATCGAGGCGGGCCTGCACAGCAGGGGTTCTGCGGTAGGCCATACAAGAAGTGAACCACAAATTCATTTCTTCACACAAGGGTACTTCCGACGGCGTATGGTCGTCCTCGTGACTGTGCGAATCGAACGCAACGGGCCCGTGACCACGGTGATCCTGCACCGCCCCCAGGCACGCAATGCCGTCGACGGTCCGACCGCCGCGGCCCTGGTCGACGCATTCCGCGAATTCGATGCCGATCCGGATGCGGCGGTCGCCGTGCTGTGGGGCGACGGCGGCACCTTCTGCGCGGGCGCGGACCTGAAGGCGCTCGGCACCGAGCGCTCCAATCGAGTCACCGAGGACGGTGACGGTCCCATGGGTCCGACCCGAATGCGGCTGTCCAAACCGGTGATCGCCGCGATTTCCGGATACGCGGTCGCGGGCGGACTGGAGTTGGCGCTGTGGTGCGATATGCGAGTTGCCGAGCAGGACAGCACCTTCGGCGTGTTCTGTCGCCGCTGGGGTGTGCCGCTGATCGATGGCGGCACGATTCGGTTGCCGCGCATCATCGGCACCGGGCGCGCGATGGATATGGTGCTCACCGGTCGTGCCGTCGCCGCGACGGAGGCATTGCAGATCGGGCTGATCAATCGGGTGGTGCCGAATGGTGAATCCCGCAGTGCCGCTGAACAACTCGCCGCCGAACTGGCCGCACTGCCGCAGACCTGCCTGCGCTCGGACCGCATGTCGCTGCTGGAGCAGGACGGTATGGACGAAGAGGCCGCACTGCTCAACGAGTACCGACACGGCCTGAAGGCGCTGGCCGACGGAGCCCTGGACGGCGCGCAACGGTTCGCCGCCGGTGCGGGCCGTCACGGAGTGCGCTCCTGACAATGGCTGCCGCCCAACGGTTGAGCGTCGTCGACGAGATCTTCCTGCGCACGCATCGCGGGCTCGGCACCCCGATCGCGCTCCAGGGTTTGTGGCGCACGGCCGATCGCGTCGATCCTGAGTTACTGCGGCAGGTGCACGCGGCGCTGCGGGTCGGGCCGTTGGGGCGCAGAGTGATTCGGCCTTCGGTCCCCGGTGCGCGTCGCGGTTGGCGGGCGAACACTCGGGCGTATCGGCTCGAGTTCACCGACGGCACCATCGCTACCCGGGATCTGCTCGAGTGGGCCGATGGGCAGGGCGCGAATCTCGATCCCGAATATGGTCCGGGTTGGCGATTGTCGACCGCCGACCTGGATGACGGCGGATCGATCGTGTCGCTGACCTGTTCGCATGCGCTTGCCGACGGGAGAGCGCTTGTACTCGCGGTCGATGATGCGCTCGGCGGCCCGAGCCTGACCACGTCGTCGGTGCCGGCTATGCGTTCCCCGGATACCGGGTCAGGTATGAATTCGGCGCCGTCGACGATCGGCGCGATGTCAACGAAATCCACTGGGCCAGATGAAAAGTCGGATACCGACCGGCCCGCCGACGAGTTTGCTTATCCGACGCGGCCGGGCCGATCTGATGCGGGCGGCTCGATGACGATGTCGAGACCTGCGTCGACATCCACTACATGGGAGCCAAACCGGTCCGCCGCGCGCGCGAATGCCTCGCTGGGCCGGGGAACCCGAGCTGCGGCATCGGATTGGTCCGATGCTCGGCGGCAATGGTCGATCGTTGTGCGCGGCACGTTTCGCGCGCTTCGTCGCGGAATCCCCGAACGTCCCGCCCAGACGGCATCTGCTCGCGGACACCGGGTATCGACCCGTCGACGCGGGTCGGTCGCTGGACGCGTAGGGGCTGCGAGCGCGCCGGCCCTCAGCGTCGTACTGCAGTGCCCCGAGGCCGACTGGGAGTCGGCGGCTGCGGCGCGAGGCGGTACGGCCAATAGCCTGTTCATCGCCCTGATCGCGAAGATGTTGTGGGCCAGTGGATTTCCCGGCGAGACGATCGATGCCAGCCTTCCGGTCGACACCCGCGACGAGCCGCGCGTCGACAATGACCTCGCGATGACCGAGATCACCATCGGGCGCACCGACACTCCGGCCGCGATTCGCGAGAAGGCCCGAATCGCCTACGAGCGGCGCATGTCCAGCCCCGGCGGGATGCCGGAGGAACTGCTGCAGGTTATGCCGGATCGCTGGGCCTACGCCTTGTCCAGGGGCGCCGGTGAACGAGACATCCTGTGCTCCAACATCGGAACGCTCCCCGACTCCCTGCGCACCCTCGGCCCACATCGCTGCACCGGCGTCGCCGCCCGAGCCATCCATCCCGGCCTCACCGCGGACCTCCTCCCCCGCACCCGCCTATCCGGCTATCTCTGCCGCATCGCCGACACCTATACCCTCGCCGTCGTCAGCCTCGACCCCGCCCACATCGAGACCTCCGAAACCCTCCGCACCCTCGCCAACGAATCCGCAACCTCCGTCGGCATCCCGATCACCCTCTGGTGACCGCCGCGGCGGTCACCAGAGGGTAGTCCTCGACGGTCATCGAGTTGTATGCGAGACCAGGCATGTCTTGACCGGTTTCGTCGATGCGGTCGAGAACCTGCTCGGGCCGGCGTGGTTCGGAATGGAGTTCCGCTGAGCGATTCTCGGGGTGATCCACGTCACTGAATAGTGCTGTCAGGAATTCGGGGGCTGTCTCGTTCAGGAAACACGCGAACCTGATTAGGAGCGAATCATGAAGCACCGCATCGTCGTCCTCGGGGCCGGATACGCCGGAGCCTTCTCCGCCGGATACCTGGCGCGCCAACTCCACCGCGACGACTTCGAGATCACCGTCGTCAACGCCGAACCCGATTTCGTGGAGCGGCTGCGCCTGCATCAGCTCGCCGCCGGGCAGGATCTGCGCCACCGGCCGCTGACGGAGGTGTTCGCGGGCACCGGCATCCGGTTACGGCTGGCGCGGGTGACCAACGTCGACGTCGAGCACCGGACTGTCACACTCGCCGACGGCGAGGGCATCGACCGGCTCGAATACGACACCCTGCTCTACGCGCTCGGCAGCACCGCCGCCGACCACGGCGTCCCTGGCGTCGAAAAGCATGCCTTCCACGTGGCCGCGCGGCCGTCCGCGCTGCGGCTGCGCGCACGCCTGGACGAGCTGGGCGAGGACGGGCAGGTGCTGGTAGTCGGGGGCAATCTGACCGCGATCGAGGCCGCCACCGAGCTCGCCGAATCCCGTCCGGGACTTCGGGTCAGCCTCGCCACCAGCGGCGAACTGGGCGGCTGGCTGGGCACGAAGGCCCGCCGTCACCTGCTGCGTACCTTCGACCGGTTCGGTATCACGGTCCATGAGCACACCACCATCGAGCGCGTCGAGGAGGCGGCGGCACTCGCCGCCGACGGCACCGTTTTCGATTCCGACGCGACCGTGTGGGCCGCCGGCTTCGCGGTCCATCCGATTGCCGCCGCCAGCGGCCTCGAGGTGGAAGCCAACGGCCAGATCTCGGTCGACCGTCAGATGCGGTCGGTCTCGCACCCGGATGTCTACGTTGCCGGTGACAGCGCCTTCGTCATCGGCGAGAACGGTCGGCCGTTGCCGATGTCGTGTGCTTCCGCGGGATTCACCAGCATGCAGGCGACTGCCGCGATCATCGGAGACCTGACCGGGCGCAAGATCTCGACGACGCCGCTGTCGTATGTCGGCAACCACATCAGCCTCGGCCGCGAGGACGCGATCTTCCAGCTGGTCGACGGTGACGCGCGATCGAAGTCGTGGGCCCTGTGCGGCCGCACGGCCGCGCGCGTCAAGAAGGCAATCCTGGACACTTCCGCTTGGAGCCTGAGCCACCCGACCTTCGGAATGCCGAGTCACAGGTACCGCTTGGCCACCACCGGAGCGCACTCGCGCGACGTGGTCGCCGCATAGAGTCGCGCTCATGGACACTGCCACCGTGGCGCGTTTCGAGGCCAGCCGGAATCGACTGGCCTCGCTCGCCTACCGTCTGCTCGGCTCGGCCGCCGACGCCGAGGACACGGTGCAGGACGCGTTCCTGCGGTGGCAGGCCACCGACCGGGGGTACGTCGAGGTGCCCGAGGCATGGCTGACCAAGATCGTCACCAACCTGGCGCTCGACCGGCTCCGTTCGGCGAAGGTGCGGCGCGAACGCGCGGTCGGCACCTGGATGCCCGAACCGCTCCTCGACGGCGACCCGATGCTCGGCCCGGCCGACACCGTCGAGCAGCGCGAATCGGTGACCCTGGCGGTGCTGACCCTCATGGAGCGGCTGTCGCCGGTCGAACGGGCCGCTTACGTACTGCGCGAGGCCTTCGCGTACAGCCACGCCGAGATAGCCGAGGTTCTCGGCATCACCGAGTCCGGGAGTCAGCAACACATCCACCGCGCGCGGCGTCGAATTGCCGCCGCCGGCAACGGCAATGACATCGACCGTGCCTCGGCGCGCCGAATCGTCGAGGCGTTCGTCGATGCCGCCTCCTCGGGCCGGACCGAACGGCTGGTGGCGCTGCTGACCGACGATGCGACCGGCATCTCCGATGGCGCCGGGCTGGGGCTCGCCGAGAAGCTGATCCGGTACTCGACCCCGGAGCGGATCGCGAGAGCGGTGCGGGCGGGCTTCAAACCGACTCCGGCCAAGCGAAGACTCGCCGGTGGCTCGCCCTCGATCCATGCCGTCGTGGTCAACGGCTGCCCGGCCATGCTCGCCACCCTCGACGACCGGGTCCTGGGCGTCGTGATCCTGGAGATCCGTGACGACAAGATCGCAGGCGTGCGCGGCATCGCCTCCCCGGACCGACTCGGTCGCCTCACCGCGGAATGGCAGCGGCACAAGCACGACATCCCGCTGATCGAATCGTGGTAACCGACTGTCCGACAATCAATCTCACGTTCATCGTCGATTCCGGTCCGCGCCGACTTCACTGAGCCGGTTGGGTCAACGGGCGGGGACGATATCGGTTCGATCGAGTACGTCCTGTGGTACCTCGATGCCCGGCTCCAGATCGTCCGAGGAGATCGGGGCGTCCCAAACCTGACGCATGGGCAGGACACCTGCCCAGACGCCGCCGGTTTCGATATCGGCGGCATCGTCCTTCGGGCCGCCGGTTCGGACCTTCACCGATGCCTCGGTCAGGTCGAGCGAGAGGACCATGGTGGCGGCCATTTCCTTTTTGTTCGGCTGCCGCACGCGATCCCACGCACCCGGGGCGGAATGTTCGACGATGACCCGCAGCGCGTGCATGCGCTCGTCGGGATCGATGAGTTCGACGGCGCGGCCGCGCACTACGGCCGAGCGGAAGTTGGCGGAGAAGTGCATGGCCGAGCGGGCGTAGACGATGCCGTCGACCAGGGTGACGGCGATGGAGATATCGCCGGTCAGTGCGGCCCGCAGGTTTCCGGCTCCGGTCGAGCCGTGCAGGTACAGCGTGTCGCCGTCGCGGCCGTAGACGGTCGGGAGCACCACCGGACTGTCGCCGAGCAGCACGCCGAGGTGGCAGACCAGGCCCGCGTCGAGGACCGCGTCCAGTTCGGCACGGTCCGTCCGGCCACGCTCCTTGGAACGTGTCAAGGTGGTACGTGGGGTAGGCGAAAGCCGCGGCCGAGAGTTCGTCATGCCTCTAGCGTGGAGCCCGAAGTGGCATTCTGAAATAGCCAATTCATGGAAATTCGAACAGCCCAATTCGGGAGGTACGCGATGCTGGATGAACTTCCGCTCGTCCTCGACCGCGATGCTGAGCAGCCATTATCGGTTCAAGTCGCGGAGGGCTTGCGCGCCGCGGCGAGCAACGGACTCCTGCGCGCGGATGATCGACTTCCCTCGTCGCGAGCGCTGGCCCAGCGCCTCGGCGTGAGCCGCACGGTGGTCGCCGCGGCCTACGACCAACTGCACGCCGAGGGCTGGATCGCGGGTCGGCGCGGCTCGGGCACCTACCTGACCACCGCCCCCGCCGAACCGCCCGCACGACCGAGCACACACAGCACCGCCGAGCACGCGCCGGACCTCCTGGATCTCGGGCCAGGTGCGCCGTGCATCGAGGCCCTCGACCAGGCGGCCTGGCGACGCGCCTGGCGCGCGGCCGCCGACGACTCCCCCATCATCCGCAAGAATCGCGGCGGCGAACCGGAATACCGCGCGGCCATCGCCGAACACCTGCTGCGCCACCGCGGCCTCGGTGCGGGTAGCAAGTCCGTGGTGCTCGCTACGGCCGGAACCAGTTCGGCCGTAGGCGAACTCGCGGCCGCCCTACTGCGGCCCGGCGACGCCATTGCCATGGAAGATCCGGGCTATCAGCGTGCCGCGGGTGCATTCGTCGCCGCCGGTGTCCGGGTGCTGCCGGTGCCGATCGATACCGACGGCCTGCGAGTCGACCGACTGCCCCACGGCATAAAGGCCGTGTATTGCACTCCGGCACATCAATTTCCACTCGGCACGCGCATGCAAGCCGCACGGCGCGTCCAACTCGTCGAATTCGCCAGGCGCGCTGGGCTACTCATCATCGAGGACGACTACGATGGCGAATTACGTTACGACACCGCTCCTTTGCCGCTGCTGGCCGCAATGGCTCCGGACGTCGTCATCCATCTCGGCACCACGAGCAAGATCCTCTCGCCAACTTTGGGGATCGGCTGGCTTGTCGCTGCCCCGGATATCACCGAAGCCGTTGTCGCGCACCGCGAACGAACCGGCACCGGCCCGAGCCCCGCGGGGCAGCGAGTACTCGCCGCATTCGCAGAGCACGGCGATCTCGCCAGACACCTGCGCCGCCTGCGCCGCGCAGTACCCCCACGCCGAACCCTGGTGGTGGACGAGCTTCGCCGCCGCGGACTCGAAGTACTCGGCGACGATGCCGGTTCACACGTAGTAGTGCCACTGGATTCGGCCGAAGCCGAACGCCGTGCCGTGGCCGCGGGCCGAACACGCGGTGTGGCGCTGGACGGACTGTCCCGCCATCACCTTGTGGCGCAACAACATCCACTCGCATCGGCAGTCGGCCCGCACACCTTCGGCATCGCCCTCGGCTACACGGCACTGACCTGGACCGAGCTGCGCACCGCGATTCCGATTGCTGGAGAATGCCTTACGCGGCCCGAGCGCCCAACGTTGCATACCTAGCCATCTGGTGGTCGGTGCGTCCTCGGCGCGAACCACACACAGTAGCCGCCGGGCGTACTCATCGCGAACCCGGGGATCGTTGACCAACGACTCTTGCATGAACCTGCTCCACCCTGAACTGCTGGAATACTCCGCCTTGCACACCCGGCCGAGTCCGTCTCCGATGGCGGCGATCGCGCCCGTGCGGTCGATGAACCACCTCCCAACCCGGGCGGTCGAATCCGTCGGCGGTGGTGGCGATATGGCACGAAGTGGCAGCCGTCGGCCGCAGACGACACCGCAACGCACGGCACAGTTGGGCGATCGCGACTTGACCGGAGCCATGCACTTCGAGCGTGACATGGACGTGGCGACGAACCGCAGGGCTTCTGACGATCCAGCACGCCGCGTTGGACGCCCTCCCGAGCGGAAATATGTTGCGGAACCCGCCGCTCCGGCGCCGATCAGCCCCGGGCCGATTCCCGAAGGACCGTGACCGCGCCGACGCGGTCGTAGCATGGTCCCCATGACCGAACAGGACATCCTGGCGCGTATCAAAAATCTGGTCGACCGCGAGCATGATTTGCGGTCAAGGGCGACGGCGGGTGCGGTCGATCCGGTAGCTGAGCGGCAGCAGCTCGCCGCACTCGAAGTAATGCTCGATCAGGCCTGGGATCTGCTGCGGCAGCGCCGTGCGCGCATCGACGCCGGGGCCACGCCCGAGGAGGCGCAGGAGAATCCGGCCCGTCAGGTCGAGGGTTATCTCCAGTGACCTCCGATTCCGCCGCCGAATACGACGTCATCGTGATCGGTGGTGGGCCGGCGGGCGAGAACGCCGCCGCCTACGCCATCGCGGGCAGCGAGCGCACCGCCGTGATCGTGGAACGGGAACTTGTCGGCGGTGAATGTTCGTATTGGGCATGTATGCCGAGTAAGGCGCTGCTGCGACCGGCTCACGTGCTGTCCGGCGCCAAGGCGATGGCCGGAATCACCGCGAGCGGGCTCGATGTCGACGCGGTGTTGAAGCGGCGCGATGCCTTCACGCACAAGCACGACGACAGCTCGCAGGTCGACTGGGCCAATGACAATCGCATCGAGGTGATCCGCGGGACGGGACGGCTCGCGGGTGAGCGACTGGTCGAGGTCGGCGGCCGACAGCTGCGCGCCCGGCACGCGGTGGTGCTGGCCACCGGCACCAAGGCCGCGGTTCCCGATGTGCCCGGATTGCGCGATGCGCTGCCGTGGATTTCCCGGGATGCGACCAATCTGCACGAAATTCCGCGCCGGGTGGTGATCATCGGCGGTGGTGTGGTCGCGTGTGAGGCCGCTACCTGGCTTGCCGCGCTCGGCGCGAGTGAGATCACCATGCTTGTCCGCGGCAATGCGTTGCTGGGCAATGCCGAACCGTTCGCGGGGGAACGCGTTGCTGCTGCGCTGTCCGATGCCGGGGTTCGGGTTCTGTTCGGCACCCGACCCACACGGGTGGTGCGCGCCGATGCGAAGGACTCCGGCGAGGGCTGGATTCACGGCGGTGTAGTGACCGTCGAGACCGACGAAGGCGAGATCGAGGCCGACGAGATCTTGGTCGCCGCCGGGCGCGGACCGGCGACGGCGGAGCTCGGACTGGGCTCGGTCGGGCTGACGGACGGCTATGTCGAGGTGGACGACCGGTTGACGGTGCGCGGCGTCGACGGCGACTGGCTTTATGCGGTCGGCGATGTGAATCACCGGGCGGCGCTGACACATATGGGGAAGTACCACGCCAGGGTGTGTGGTGATGTCATTGCCGCGCGGGCCGAGGGGCGCGCGCTGGCGGATGCGCGATACGCGGCGACGGCCGACCACGGGCAGGTGCCGCAGGTGGTATTCACCGCCCCGGAAGTCGCGTCGGTCGGGCAGACCGAGGCGGCGGCGCGTAAAGCCGGATATGCGGTGGAAACCGTGGAGCTCGATATCGCGGTCGCCGGATCGGCGCTCGCACGCGACGATTACGCGGGGCGGGCGAAGATCGTTATCGATACCGCCACCGACACGCTGCTCGGAGCCACTTTCGTCGGACCGGAGGTCGGCGAGCTGATCCACGCGGCGACCGTCGCCGTGGTCGGCAAGGTGCCACTGGCGACGCTCTGGCACGCAGTGCCAGCCTATCCGACGGTGAGCGAGCTCTGGTTGCGTCTGTTGGAGGCCCGCCGCTCGTAGTTACCATCGGAAAGATGTCCGATATCACGACCGCCGAGGGAGTTGTCCGCGGTTACCGCGGCCGTCGCGTCCTGCGCTGGCGCTCCCTGCCCTATGCCGCCCCACCGGTCGGCGACCTGCGATTTCGCGCACCGCAGCCGGTGACGCCATGGACCGGTGTCCGCGAGGCCACCGCATTCGGGTTCGCCGCGACGCAGCATCGGTCCGGTGCCAGGATCGGGCCGCGCCGGTATCAGCCGACCAGTGAAGACGCTCTGACACTCAATGTCGTCGCACCCGTCGAACCATCGTCGACACCCCGGCCGGTCATGGTGTTCATTCACGGCGGCGGATATCTGATCGGCACCTCGGCGCTCGGGCTGTATTCCGGTGCGCGACTGGTGGTCGGCGGCGATGTGATCGTGGTGTCGCTGAACTACCGACTCGGTGCGTTCGGCTATGTCGATTTCGGTGAATTCAGCACGCCCGAGCGAGCTTTCGACAGCAACCTCGGACTGCGCGATCAGGTCGCGGCGCTGGAGTGGGTGCAGCGCAATATCGCAGCGTTCGGCGGAGATCCCGGCAATGTCACCATTTTCGGCGAATCCGCCGGTGCCCATGCGGTGCTCTCCCTACTGGCCACGCCCGCGGCGAAGGGGCTGTTCCATCGCGGCATCGCACAGAGTCCGCCCGCCGATTGGGGTATGGGTGCCGAAGATGGTCGTGCTTTCGCTCGCCGATGCATAGAAGCGCTCGGCGCGACACCCGATACCGCGGCTGAGGCACTGATCACCGCCGGTGCCAACGACATTCGGCACGCGGTCGACAAAACCAGCAATACGGTGCTGCGGGAGCGGCCCGGATTGTTCCCGATCGCGCCGGTCGTGGACGACGACTACCTGCCGCAGTCCCCGATCGATGCGATTACCAGCGGTGCCGCACACAAGGTTCCGCTCATCATCGGTACCAATCGCGATGAGGGCACATTGTTCGCGAAGTTCGCCGACGAACTGCCGACCACTCCGGGACGCTTGCATGCCCTGCTCACCCGTGACGGTGGTTCGGAACTCGAATCCCGTGTCGTAGCAGCCTATCCGGGCTATCCGGCTGCGAAGGTCGCCGTTCGTGCCGGTGGGGATTATGTGTTCTGGCGGCCGTCTGTCACCGTGGCGGCTGGTCACAGTCGCTACGCACCGACCTATTCCTACCGTTACGACTTCGCCCCGCGCGCACTGCGTTTGGCGGGGATCGGCGCGACCCATGCCACGGAGCTGATTCCGGTCTTCGGTGCCGCCAATTCGCTGGTCGGCCGGGCCTTCACGGCGGCGGGCGGGCGGCGCGGGATGCAGTCGGTCACTCGGCGGTTCCAGGACCATTGGCTCGCATTCGCGCGGACCGGGCGGCCACTCCCCTCGTGGCCCGCCTATACCGAGGACCGGCGCACAACGCTGATCATCGATGAGGTCACCCGGCTGGAGAATGATCCGGACAAGGCCAAACGTATTGCCTGGCAAGGCATCCGGGTGCCTACGTTGATCTGATCTACTTCAGCAGGCGCGACATGCGGCGGTCCGCGAGCACCTTTCCACCGGTCTGGCAGGTCGGGCAGTACTGGAAGGAACGCTCGGCGTATGCGACCTCACGGACGGTGTCGCCGCAGACCGGGCAGGGCAGGCCGGTGCGGGCGTGTACCCGCATGCCGGAACGCTTTTCGCCCTTGAGGCGGGCGGCGTCCTGGCCGACCGAGCGCTGCACGGCGTCGGCGAGCACCGAACGCATCGCCTCGTACAGCACCGAAATGGTCTCCGCCGACATGGTTTTGGTGTTGGCGAAGGGTGAGATCTCGGCGGTGTGCAGGATCTCGTCGGAGTATGCGTTGCCGATTCCGGCGAGCAGCGTCTGGTCGACGATCGCGGTCTTGATGCGCTGCGATGCGCCGTGCAGGATTTCGCCGAATTGCTCCTCGGTCACCTCGAGTGCGTCCGGGCCGAGGCGCGAGATGCCGGGCACGAGTTTCGGATCGTCGACGATGTACACCGCGAGCCGCTTCTTGGTGCCCGCCTCGGTCAGGTCGAATGCGGGCGTCATGCCCTCCTGGGTGAAGAAGTTCACCCGCAGCGCGAGCGGGCTCTTGCCGCCCGGTTTGGGTGGTGTCCGGCTCGGCTCATCGATCCATCGCAACCACCCGCCGCGCGACAGATGGGTGATCAACCAGAGCCCGTCGCACTCCATCCCGAGGAATTTCCCCCACCGCCCCGCCCCGGACACATCGCGCCCGGACAGCGCCGTAACCGGCGGATCGAACGTCTTGACCGCACTCAAGGCCGCCACATCGACACGCCCCACCACAGCGCCGACCGCGTGCTCACGCAGGAACTGCGCCAACGCCTCCACTTCCGGTAGCTCGGGCACGACCCTCAGGTTACCCGGCCCCACCGACACACGGACGGATCAAGATCAGGTGGACATGGTGGCGAGGGCTTCTCGCGATGCCTCCACAGATTCCACCTGATCTTGATCGCCGGGCGCTCGACGCCGGGCAGCGAGCGACGAGCGACGCTTAGTTCGCTACGCGAGGGCCAGCGCGCGACTGCTAGCAGCAAGAAGAGCGGCGCTAGGCAGCGGTCGCGGGGACGAAGTGGGGGCGGTGGTTCTCGGCCCAGGTGCGGAAAGTCCGGGGTGGGGTTCCGGTGATGCGCTCGACGGTGGGGTGTACTACCGAGGTGAACGCTTCCAGGGCTGTAGCGCGCAAGGCCATGATCGCGTCGGCTACCTCGTCGGGGACGCCGTGGTCGATGATCGACTGGCGGGCGGCGGCGGGTTCCACTTCGACGTAGCGCAGTGGGCGGCCCAGTACGTCCGCGAGGATTTCGGTTTGCTCGCCGGGGGACAGTGGCTGCGGGCCGCTCAGGGGGTAGATCTTGCCCTCGTGGCTGTCGGTGGTGAGCGCCGCAGCGGCGACGGCGGCGATGTCGTGCGGGTCGACTACGGCAATGCGCCCCTGGCCGAACGGGGCGTAGACCGCTCCGTGATCGCGAATCGAACCAGCCCAGTGCAGCGCGTTTGCCATGAACCCCAAGGGGCGCACCATGGTCCACGGGACTCCGCTGTCGCGGACCGCCTGTTCTCCGGCGCGGTGCCAGGTGGGAATCGGATCGGTCGCGGTGTCGTCACCGGTGCGGCCGGATGACATCTTGACGATGTGCCGAACGCCCGCACGGGCTGCGGCTTGCGCGAGATTCGCGTCGTGCGTCGGGATTTCGGGGCCGCTGGACAACAAGAACACCCGATCGACACCACGCAACGCATCGGTGAGGCTATCGGGATCGCCCAGGTCCGCGCGTACCACCTCGATGCCGTCGGGTAGTCCGGCGAGTTCGGGCCGCCGGGTCACCGCCCGCATCGGAACACCCTGCGCCAGCAGCTGGCCGACCAACTCGCGGCCTACAGTTCCGGTCGCTCCGGTCACCAGAATCATCGACTTCTCCTTCGTCTGCCGGGCCGAGCAGCCCGAGGCAAAGTCCACCTTCGGCAGACGCGCGGAAATGCACCATCAACAAACGAAGATCAGCGAATACTTTCCATATCAAGCGCAAATGTGAAAGATATTTCCATGCTCGATGACGTTGACCGCGGCCTGATCCATGCCATGCACATCGATGGCCGCGCACCGTTCAGCAAGATCGCGGCGGTCCTGGACGTCTCGACCCAGACCGTCACCCGCCGCTACCAACGCTTACGCGCCACCGCCGGACTGCGGGTGGTCGGCCTCGCGGATCCGAGCCACGCCGCACATACCCAGTGGCTGGTGCGCCTCACCACTACGACGGCCAGCGGCCAGAACCTAGCGAATTCGCTGGCTCGCCGCCCCGACACGTCATGGGTCAAACTCATCTCCGGCGGCACGGAAATCCTTCTGGTAGTGAATATTCCGCGCGGTGACACCGCTCGCTCGATACTGCTGCGGGACCTCCCCCGTGCCGCGGGCATTACCGCCGTCTCCGCGCACTACGTTCTGCACACCTATCTCGGCGGACCTACCGCATGGCGCGGCCACATCACCGCACTGAGCGAACAACAACGAAAACAACTGGAGCCGAACCAATCCGGGCCCACACCCCGGCGTGGCCTCGCAGACACCGATGTCGCGCTACTGAACGCCCTGCAACAAGACGGCCGAGCTACCTTGTCCCAGCTCGCCACGGCGACCGGCTGGTCACCGGCCACCGTCACTCGACGGCTCACGGAACTACAAGCGGCACAGGCGATCTTCTTCGATGTCGAACTCGACGACACGCGCTTCGGCGCCACCACCCAAGCGCTGCTGTGGATGTCGGTGGCACCGTCGCAGCTCGATCGCGTCGCGACCGCATTGTCCGAGCACGAGGAATTGGCCTTCGTCGCCGCCACCACCGGCCCGACAAACCTTGTCGCCCAAGCCATGTGCTCGGACCCGGAGGCCTTACACCACTACCTCGTCCAACGCCTCGGCGCATTCGAGGCCATTCACACCTTGGAGACCACACCCGTCCTCGCGACCGTGAAGGCCGTCGCGCATCAGGAGCCCGGACGCAGGAGATAGACGTCCATGATCCAACCCTTTTCGGCACGTAACCGAGTGCGCCGCTCGACGATCTCCCGCTCGACCGTACGCAGCGGTCCTTCGATCAACGTCTCGTCGGGCATCCCCAGATACGCGCCCCACCAGATGTGCACGTCGTCGCCGGGCACCTCCTTGAACGAACAGTCACCGTCCAGCATCACCAGGGTCGAGCCGCTGAGTCCGTCCTCGCGCAACCGACGCCCGGTGGTGATGTGCACCGGCTCGCCGATGCGATGCAGCACCATCCGATGCCGAGCGGCCAAGGCCTGCACGCTGGTGACGCCAGGAATCACCTCGTAATCGAAGCTCTCCGCGCCCCGAGCGAGCACCCGCTCGATCATGCGCAGCGTGCTGTCGTAGAGCGAGGGATCGCCCCAGACGAGGATGCCGCCGACACCGTCGACCTGCACGAACTCATGCTCCAGCAGCGCCGAACGGCGATCGTGCCAATCCTCGACAACGCCCTGGTAGTCGGCGGGATCCCGGTCACGCGGCGGATCGGCGATCTCCACGATGCGATACGGGCGATCGAGGTGTTCGGTGAGGATCGACGTGCGCACGTCGACCAGTTCCTGTTTCTCGGCCCCTTTGCCGATCACGAAGAACACTTCGACCTGCCGCATTGCCTTGATCGCCTGGACCGTCACCTGGTCCGGATCCCCGGCACCGATGCCGATCACGTAGAGCTTGCGCATGGCTCGAGCTTGCCAGGCACGACATGGGTAAGCTCGCCAGGCGTGGCCAACAATGCTGATACCCAGTACGAGGACCTGCTGCGCTTGGTCCTGGAGTCCGGCACCGCGAAGGCGGATCGCACCGGCACCGGCACCCGCAGCGTCTTCGGCCATCAGCTGCGCTACGACCTCGCCGCGGGCTTTCCGCTGATCACCACCAAAAAGGTGCATCTGAAGTCGATCGTCTACGAATTGCTCTGGTTCCTGCGCGGCGATTCGAATGTGGCCTGGCTGCGCGAACACGGCGTCTCCATCTGGGACGAATGGGCGGATCGCCACGGCGAACTCGGCCCGATCTACGGCGTGCAGTGGCGATCATGGCCCACCCCCAACGGCACCCACATCGACCAGATCGCCGAAGTACTGCACACCCTGCGCACCAATCCGGATTCCCGGCGCATCATCGTCTCGGCGTGGAATGTGGCCGACCTCGACAAGATGGCATTGGCGCCGTGCCACGCGTTCTTCCAGTTCTATGTGGCCGACGGAAAGCTGTCCTGCCAGCTCTACCAGCGCAGCGCGGACCTTTTCCTCGGCGTGCCGTTCAATATCGCCAGCTATGCCCTGCTCACGCACATGGTCGCACAGCAGACCGAGCTGGAACCCGGTGAATTCATCTGGACCGGCGGGGACTGCCATATCTACGACAACCATGTCGAGCAGGTCACCGAGCAGCTGACCAGGCAGCCCTACCCGTTCCCTACATTGAACCTGCGGCCCGCGCCCACGCTGTTCGATTACGTCTACGAAGATGTGGAAGTGGTCGGCTACCAACACCATCCGGCGATCAAGGCGCCGGTTGCCGTATGAATGCGGCATCGCACAGCGATTCGGTGGTGGGTGGTGGTCGGGCTACGGGAGGGCGCGACCGCACCATCGGTCTGATCTGGGCGCAGACTCCGGACGGGGTGATCGGCTTCGAGAACACCATCCCCTGGCGTGTGCCCGAGGATATGGCGAATTTCAAGGCCGTCACCGTAGGGCATCCGGTCATCATGGGCCGGCGCACCTGGGATTCCCTGCCGCCTCGATTCCGCCCGCTCGACGGTCGCCGCAATATCGTGGTGACCCGGCGGCCGGACTGGTCGGGGACGGGTGCCGAACGCGCCGCATCGCTGTCCGAAGCTATGGCCGTGACCGCGCCGGAGGACGTCTGGATCATCGGCGGCGGCGAAATCTACCGAGCCGCCATGGTTTTCGCGACCGACCTGCTCGTCACCGAGGTGGATGCCGCCGTCGATGGCGACGCCTACGCACCCACCATCGGGCCCGAATGGCACGCCGACGATACGGACCCGTGGCACGAATCGAAGACCGGCCTGCGTTTCCGGATTCGTCGCTACACCCGCAAGTAGTTCGACTTTCGAGCACCGATCGGCAGCGAACACGCCGCATGCCGCCACAGCGACCAAACCGGACACACGTCCCCCGCCATTCGGGCATACTCCTGGATATCAGCCCGTGTCACCAGCCCTGATCCGGCTGATTGCATCTGCGGAAGGTGGTCCATGGACAAGAAATCGCTGACTGCGGTCGCGCGCCAACAGCTCAAGTTGGCCAGCACCGCCACGAGCGGGCGCAGTTCGCAAACCATCTACGGCGGTCATGCCAATGCGCTGCGGCAGACCGTGGTCGGTCTGTCGGCGGGACAGAGCCTGGCCGAACACGATAATGCAGGCGAGTCCACGCTGCTGGTGCTCAGCGGCACACTGACCTTGATCAGCGGCACCAACGAGTGGAAAGGGTCGGCCGGCGACCTGCTGGTCGTGCCCAAGGCACGGCACAGCGTCAAGGCCGTGGACGATGTCGCATTCCTGCTGACAGTGGCCAAGTAGGAGCCGACGGGGCCGCACCGCGTGGCCGGTTTGTCGGGGCCGCCCTCTAGGGTGGAGCGCATGGGTGAGCCGCAGCCGATCCTCGAACCGCTCACACCGGCCGCCATCTTCCTCGTCGCCACAATCGACGAGGGTGGCGAAGCGGCGGTGCGCGACCTGCTCGCCGATCTCCCCGGGTTACGTCGTTCGGTCGGCTTCCGGCTGCCCGGCGCCGGGCTCACCTGCGTCGCGTCGATCGGGTCCGAGGCGTGGGATCGCCTCTTCGCGGGTCCACGACCGGCCGAACTGCATGTGCTGCCCGAATTCGTCGGCGAGCACCACAGCGCGCCGACCACGCCGGGCGATCTGCTCTTCCACATCAAATCCGAATTCCAGGACGCCTGCTTCGAATTGGCGATGACGATCGGTGACCGGCTCGACGGCGCGGTCACCATCGTCGATCAGACCGTCGGGTTCCGGTATTTCGAACAGCGCGATCTACTCGGCTTCGTGGACGGCACGGAGAACCCGGAGGGCTCGGCGGCCTTCAGCGCGGCCTTCGTCGGCGATGAGGATCCGGACTTCACGGGCGGCAGTTATGTCATCGTGCAGAAGTACCTGCACCCCATGGCGGAATGGCGGGCACTGTCGATCGAGGAGCAGGAGCGGGTGATCGGACGCACCAAACTCGACGATTTCGAGCTCTCCGATGCGGACAAGCCCGCGAATTCGCATGTCGCGGTGAACACTGTCACCGACGACGACGGCACCGAGCGAAAGATCCTGCGCGCCAATATGCCCTTCGGCAGCGTCAAGGACGGCGAATTCGGCACCTATTACGTCGCCTACGCGGCCACGCCGAGCATCACCGAAACCATGCTCACCCGAATGTTCATCGGAACGGAGGAGGCGGCCTATGACCGGATCCTTGACTTCTCCATCGCGGTGACCGGCACGTTGTTCTTCGCACCGCCCCTCGACTTCTTCGACGACCTCCCCGACGCACCCGAGGTCGCCACGACAGCGCTCGCGGAATCTTTATCGCCGAATCGCGTTGGCGGTAACGGTTCTCTGGGTATCGGCACGTTGAAAAGGAGCATGCAATCATGAACAACCTCCATCGCGAACTCGCGCCGATCACCGCCGAGGCATGGACAGCCATCGAGCAAGAGGCGACGCGCACCTTCAAGCGTCATATCGCCGGTCGCCGGGTGGTCGACCTGTCCGGGCCGCACGGCACCGACTACTCCGCGGTCGGCCTCGGCCGCACTACCGTCATCACCGCACCGGATGAGGGAGTGCAGGCTCGGCAGCGAGTGGTCGCGCCGCTGGTCGAATTGCGGGTGCCGTTCACGTTGTCGCGCGAGGAGCTCGACGATGTCGAGCGCGGTGCGCAGGACACCGATCTGGATGCGGTGAAAGAGGCCGCGCGCAAGATCGCGTTCGCCGAGGACCGGGCCATTTTCGAGGGCTATCAGGCCGCGAATATCACCGGTATTCGGGCGAGTTCGTCCAATTCGCCGATTACGCTGCCCAGCGATCCGCGACTGGTGCCGGAGTCCGTCGCGCAGGCACTGAGCGCACTGCGGTTGGCGGGCGTCGACGGTCCGTATTCGGTGCTGTTGAGCGCTGACCTGTACACGGCGGTCAGCGAGACCTCCGATCACGGTCACCCGATCCGCACCCATATCGAACGCCTCATCCCGGAGGGCGAGATCATCTGGGCCCCGGCCATCGATGGTGCGTTCGTACTGACCACGCGCGGCGGCGATTTCGATCTGCAACTGGGCCAGGACTTGTCCATCGGCTACCAGACCCATGACGCGCAATCGGTGCAGCTCTACTTCCAGCAGAGTCTGCAGTTCCTCGTCTACACCGGCGAGGCGGCCGTCGCACTGGCGTCCTGATATCTGGGACCCGCCCGCATCGGGAAGCCGGCAGCAAACCGACCGACTAGGTTGAGGTGCGGTATGCAGGAGGGTCGAGATGACGATGGTGCGCGCGGGTGTGGTTCCGACCGGGCGGGCAATGCTGTACGGGATGCTCGGGATCGCGGTCACCGTGCTGGTTTGCGGTGCGATCGTGACCGGATTCGGGGTCAACCGGATCTTCACCGGTCTGCTCGCCGGTGCGGTCGCCGGAATCGCGCTGCTGGTCGCGCTGTTCGGGCGCGATGTCGTCGTGCTCACCGAAGGGGCGATCTACCAGCGCACGCCCTGGCGGGAATCCAGTATCGACTGGGAGCGGGTGGTGGCCGGACGGTTCGCACTCGACGAGCGGGCCCGCTGGTCGCTGGCACTGGATCTGATCGGCGGCGACGAACGGCACGGCGAACTGGTACTGCTGTCCATCCCGCCGGTGCGGCGGCCCGTCGCCGGGGCGTACGACATGCGCAAACGCGAACAGGTCAACGAGATTCGGGCCATGTTGCGACGCAAGCGCGTGCCGGTCACGGTGCTGCCGGAGATCGCCGGTGCGCTGCAACAACATTGGCAGATCGCGCCGCCCGCCCGCTGATCGCCGAGGCCGCGGTGACCGAGACAGGGCGCACCCGGGTCGTATACCTTGGCAGATGTGTCGATGATGAAGGGCGCCAATGTTGCGGTGCCGATGTCTTCAGTCCGCGTCGAGCTGGGGTGGCAGTCAGGTCCAGGGGTTCCGGATGCGGATGCGTCCGCGCTGTTACTCGTCTCCGGGAAGGTGCGGTCGGATAACGACTTCGTCTTCTACAACCAGCCGAGTCATCCGTCCGGCGCGGTGCGGCACGAAGGGAAGCGCCCGGGACCGACGGTCATCGACACGTTGTCGGTGAATCTGGCGCAGGTCGAATCGCAGATCGACACGATTGTGATCGCGGCATCCGCGGATGGTGGCACATTCGGGCAGTTCCAAGGGCTTTATGTGCGGGTGCTCGATGCGGTGAGCGGCGCGGAGGCTGCGCGATTCGACAGCACGGGGGCGAGTACCGAGACCGCGTTCGTGCTCGGGGAGTTGTATCGACGGCAGGGGGCGTGGAAGTTCCGGGCGGTTGGTCAGGGGTATGCGACCGGGTTGGCCGGGCTGGCTACCGATTTCGGGATTTCGGTTGATGATCCTGGGGCTGGGCAGACGCCGCCTGCACCACAACAGCACACACCTTCGCCGGCGCAGCATTCCGCGACATCTCCGCAGTATCCGCCCGGATATCCGCCGAATCCGGCGCAGCCGTATCCGGCGAGCCCGACACCGCAGTCCTACGCGCAGAACCCTGTTCCACCGAACCAAACGCCGCAGCCTTATGCGCCGCCGAACCAACCATCGCAGCCTTATGCGCCGCCGACCGCGTCCAACCAATTCGCCCCAACTGCTGGCGCTTCCGGCGCGCCGGTCGATCTCAGCAAGGTTTCGCTGACGAAGGACGCGCCGACGGTCTCGCTGACCAAGCACGGTGCGACCTCGGGCACCATGCGGGTCAACCTGAATTGGGTCACCGCCCAGACCGGCGGCGGTGGTCTGTTCGGCCGCAAGCGCGCCAACGCCCTCGACCTCGATCTGTGCTGTTTCTTCGAACTGGCCGACGGCCGGATCGGATCCGTTCGTGCCCTGGACCGTTCGTTCGGCGCGCTGGATCGCCCGCCGTTCATCCGGCTCGATCAGGACGACCGGACCGGCAGCAGCGCGACCGGTGAGAATCTCGATATCAATCTCGACTACACCGCGCAGTTTCGCCGGATTCTGGTCTTCGCCTCGATCTACGAGGGTGCGAACAACTTCCAGGGCGTGCAGTCCACCGCGACGCTGTATCCGCTGAACTCGCCGCCGATCGAAATGATCATCGGTGGCTGCCAGGACAACTCGCGCGATGTGATCCTCGCCCATATCGAGAATGTCAACGGCGAGTTGATCGTTCGTCGCGACGGCACCTTCGTCCGGCCGCCCTCGGGGCATCCGGGCGGCGGTGTGCGCGAAATCGCGCGCATGTACAACTGGGGTTTCGAATTCAAAGCCACACGCGGTAAGGGCTAGGGTCGCCTGCCGCGGCCGACCGGTCCGTCGATCTTCCTCGACCAGAGCGTCGACCCGGTCCATGGCTGAGGGATGGAATGGGTGGCGGTCGACGGAAAGTCGTGACGTGCGGGCGGTTCAGGCCAAACGCTGGAGAAGTTCGGTGGCATCGGCGCGGAGGCCGTCCAGATCGCCGCGCCAGCCGAGCATGCGCATGATCGCGTCGGGAATGGTGCGTTCGGCGTGGGCGGGTGCGCTGCCCTCGTCGGAGCGGATGTTGATCACCGTCTCCACGAGCCGGAACGGCAGGGCCTCGGCCCCAGGCACGCCTGCCTCGGCAGCGACCGCCGCGGCCAAAGTCTCGTAGTGCCTGCGCAATTCGTCGCGGCGCAATCGAAAGGCGGCGAAGCGTTCGGTGCGTAATTCCGGAAGTAGGTAGAGCGCACCGAGATTCCAATGCGCCGCGCACAGCTGGCGCACGTCGAACCAGGCCAGCGCGTACAACCGGGTGTGCGCGGGCTTCGGCACCTCACGTATGCGTTCGGCGAGATCCAAGGGGCCTGCGATGGTTTCGGCGAGCAGTGCGTCGAGGATGTCGTCCTTGGACGCGAAGTGGTGGTAGAGCGAGGCCTGCCGGATACCGACCGCATCGGCGACCGTCCGCGTGGAGGTATTGGCGTAACCATTGGTGGTGAACAATTCTCCGGCGGCGTCGAGGATCTCCGCGCGTGGCGTCCGACCGCGCCGGGGGCGCTGGTCGAGACGGGGACGGCCGGGACCGAGATTTGCCACGACGCCATTCTGACACCGCGTCCGATCCGGCCGACCGCCGCCATAGCGATCACACCGGTCTGCTGTTTCCGGCGCGATTGCCCAGTCGTGAGGTTTCTGTCACTCGATAGAAATCCAGGCAACGCAGAAGTTACCGGCGTTACCGGTAGCGATACACGAGGGACACCGAAAACGCGATCGCGAGCGCAAAACTGTCATGCGATAGGTATTGGCCGCTCGCGAAGGATCCCCCCATGGCCACCAAAGTCGATTCCCCCGCCCTCGTCCTCCCACCGCCCGCCGACCAGGACAATGCCGACCTGGCCGGCTTCGGCTATCAGCCGACGCTACACCGCAAACTCGGCCGCTACGCCTCATTCGCGGCCGGATTCTCCTTCGTCTCGATCCTCACCACGATCTTCCAGTTCTTCGGCTTCGGCTATTCGTTCGGTGGTGCCGCATTCTTCTGGACCTGGCCGATCGTGTTCGCCGGACAGTTCCTGGTCGCGCTGAACTTCGCCGAACTGGCTGCGCGCTATCCGATTTCGGGCTGTATCTACCAGTGGTCGCGTCGGCTCGGCGGCGAGGTCGTCGGCTGGTTCGCCGGGTGGATGATGGTGATCGCGCAGATTGTCACGGCCGCTGCCGCCGCGATCGCGCTACAGGTGGTGCTCCCATCGATATGGAGCGGATTCCAGATCGTCGGCGACGACACCGCGCTCACCTCGACCTCCGGCGCCACCAATGCGGTACTGCTCGGCAGCATCCTGCTGGTGCTCACCACGGTGATCAATGTGATCGGCATCGATCTGATGGCGCGGATCAATTCGATCGGCGTCACCGTGGAGATCATCGGCGTGCTGGCGATCATCGCGCTGTTCTTCACCCACACCGAGCGCGGGCCGGGTGTGGTGCTGCAAACCGATCAGGCCGCACCCGGGTCGTATTGGGCGGCGTTCCTCGTCTCCGGTTTGATGGCTGCCTATGTGATGGTCGGATTCGATTCCGCCGGAGAGCTTTCCGAGGAGACCAAGAATCCACGCCGGGTCGCGCCGCGCACCATTCTGACCGCGCTCTCGGTCTCCGCGCTCGGCGGTGGACTGCTGCTGCTCGGTGCATTGATGGCAGCGCCGAGTCTGGATGACGGTTCGTTGGGCACCGAGGGCCTGGCCTATGTGCTCACCTCGAAGTTGGACAGCCCGGCGGGCAAGGTGCTGCTCGGATGCGTCGCAGTGGCGATTACGGTGTGCACCTTGGCAATTCAGACCGCGGGCTCGCGGTTGATGTTCTCGATGGCGCGAGATGGCAAGCTTCCCTTCGCCCGTCGCCTGGCTGTGGTGCATCCGCGCTTCGGCACACCGGTGCTGCCCGCGGTGATCATCGGTGTGCTCGGTATCGGTCTGCTGGTGCTCAACCTCGGCAATGCGGCGATCTTCGCCACCCTGGCCAGCGTCTGCATCGTGACGCTCTATCTGGCGTATTTGCTGGTCACGGTGCCGCTGCTAATGCGGCGGATCAGGGGCTGGGAAAGCGGTGCTGCCGGGCTGTTCAGCCTGGGTCGCTTCGGAATTCCGATCAATGCGCTCGCTGTCGTCTGGGGCATCGCGATGGCGGTGAACCTGGCCTGGCCGCGTGCCGAGGTCTATACGCCGAACGGCGGCAGCTGGTGGATGCTCTGGGCCGCACCGCTTTTCGTGGTGATCGTGGTCGCCGTCGGAGTTGTCGTGCATCGGATCGTCAATGCGAGGCCGAGCACCGAAAGTCTCGAACCCGCCACCCAGCTCGCCTGACCTTGCGTGCGGCGGTGGGTACTGACGCCCACCGCCGCCGCGACAGGGGTAGCCATTCCCCTTCGAGCCACAACAACACGACAACTGCAACCAACGATCAGCTACCCACCGCCCTGGGCGTCCAGAGCACCCTCGAGACGACTACGACCTTTAGGGACAACGATGACCAGCACAGCCTCCACTACCGGAGCGCGCGCACATGCGAGGTCGCAAGCCACCGCCGCGACCATTGCCGGACCTGAACTACCGGATGACGTCGCAGCGGCGAATATCACTTTCGCACAACGCATTCCGGCCGGTGGATACGCGAATGTCGTACTCGGTCGCGGAACCGGACTGCGTTTGCGCGACCCCGCCGGTGCCGCATGCGCGCACGTCTTGCTGCTGCGGGCCGACGCACCGTGGGAGCGGCTCAATGTCGCCGATACGGTGAAGGTGCCGTGGCAGGCGTATCTGGGTGCCGGACATCCACTGCTCTCGGATCAGGGGCGGGTGCTGGCCACCGTGGTCGCCGACACGTCAGGTCGGCACGACACCCTGTGCGGCCCGACTCCCGAAGGCCGTGCGCTGCTGCGGCTCGCGGGTGCGAAGCAAGGACTCCGACCGCGGGATATCGGGCCGACCGTTTCCTTCTTCCGCGGCGTCCGCGTCGAATCCGATGGTGCGCTGACCGCCACCGGTAGTGCGGGCGCTGGCTCCTCGGTCGACCTGCTCATCCACCTGCCGGTGGTGCTGCTCGTCGTCGACACCGCACACCCGCTCGACGACCGGCCCGCGACGGATCTCGACATCGTCGCCTGGTCCGCACCGGAAGAGCTTGCCGTGCGGCACAATTCCGATCCGGAGTATCTGCGGGCCGTGGAGAACACCGAACAGGCCTGGACGGCCGCGACTCTGGAGGTAGGAGCATGATCTCGGCACCGACCCGCACCGTTGTGCTCGAGGAAACCGTGCCCGCCTGCGCGCCGTGGTCGACCGTGGTCCGCGCGGGCGATCAGCTCGAAATCATCGACCTGCACGGAAATCAGGCGGTGGACTGCCTGCTGTACTCGGCGGCCGACCACACCGACCGCTATAGCGCGCAGGCCACCATTACCGCACAGCGCAATATCTTCATCGGGACCGGCAGCGTGCTGCGTACCGATGCGGGCACCGCACTCATGACCGTGCTCGCCGACGAGGTCGGCAACCACGACACCATCGCGGGGGCCTGCTCCCAGGAGTCGAATACGCTGCGCTACGGCCATCACACCCGCCACCAGCACGCCTGTGTGGAGAACTTCCTGTCCGAAGCACTGAAATGGGGACTGGGCAAACGTGATCTGGTGTCGAATATCAACTGGTTCATGAATGTTCCGGTCGAGGCCGACGGAACCCTCGGCATTGTCGACGGATTGTCGGCTCCGGGAAAGAAGGTCACGCTGCGCGCCGAGATCGACACGTTGGTGCTGGTGTCGAATTGCCCGCAGATCAATAACCCCTGCAACGGCTTCGATCCCACACCCGTGCGAATGGTGGTTACCCGATGACCCTCGCCGACCTAGCGGTTGTCGCGCAGAGCGAAGTTACCGGCCCCACCGAGGGCGCGATGCCGATCGAGGGTACGCGCGCCGTCGGTTCAGCGCAGGTGGTACGGCCGGGAATGCTCACCACGGTGCAAGATTGGCCGGGGCGGATCGGATATTGGCACGTCGGCGTTCCGCCTTCGGGACCGATGGACGATCTGTCGTTCCGGCTCGGCAACCGTGTACTCGGCAATCCGGAGGGTGCGGCCGGCCTCGAGTGCACACTCGGCGGTCCCGCGCTGAGGTTTTCCGCGCCCACCTGGGTGTGTGTCACCGGTGCGCCGACCGATGTCACCGTGGACGGGACTCGCGTCCAGCAGTGGCGAACGGTGCTGGTCCCGGCGGATGGAATTCTCGATATCGGCGCGATAAGCGGACCCGGCATGCGCTGCTATGTGCTGATCGCGGGCGGTATCGAACTGCCCGAATATCTGGGTAGCGCGGCCACATTCACGCTCGGCAAGTTCGGCGGCAGCGCGGGTGCCGCGTTGCGTGCCGGTGAAATGCTGCCGCTCGGCGTGCCTCAGGGCCGGGTGGCGGCAGCAGTGCCGATGGAGGAGCAGCCGGTCCTGTCCCGGCGGTGGGAATTGGCCGTCACCGAAGGTCCGCACGGCGCACCGGAGTTCTTCACCCGCGATGACTTCGACACGATCGTCGGCACCGACTACGAGGTGCATTTCAATTCCGATCGCACCGGCGTACGACTGATCGGCCCGAAACCCGAATGGGCCAGGACCGATGGCGGCGAAGCCGGTCTGCACCCGTCCAATATCCACGACACCCCGTATTCGGTTGGGGCGCTGGACTTCACCGGTGATACGCCGATCCTGCTCGGCCCCGACGGACCCAGCCTCGGCGGCTTCGTCTGCCCGGTGACGGTGGTCGCCGCCGATCGATGGAAACTCGGTCAGCTCGCGCCGGGCGATGCCGTGCGCTTCGTCCCGATCCGCAGCGATCGCGCCGCCTCGGTGCGCGAACTCGGCCCGGCCCGGCGCGCCGCGTGGCCCACGGTGCTCTCCCCCGGCGGCGACGGCGATGACGGTGTACTGCGCCACACCGATGTCGACGACGAGACCGGGGTGACCTACCGCCGTCAGGGAGACGACGGCGTACTCGTCGAATACGGCACCATGACACTGGATCTCGGTCTGCGCGCCCGCGTGCACGCCTTGCACCAGCACCTGCTCGAGGTCGGTGTGCGCGGCGTGACGGAGCTGACGCCGGGTGTCCGTTCTCTGCAGATCCGCGTCGATCCGGCGGTCATGCCGGTCTCCACGCTGCTCGATCTGCTCACCGAAGCCGAACAGCGCATCTCCGCTTCCGACCGGCTCGTGGTGCCGAGCCGCACCGTGCACCTGCCGCTGTCCTGGGACGATCCGGCCACGCGGGAGGCGATCACCCGCTATATGCACGGCGTGCGCGCGGACGCACCCTGGTGCCCGTGGAATATCGAATTCATCCGGCGCATGAACGGATCGGCGTCGGTACAGGACGTCTACGACACTGTCTTCGGGGCCGAATATCTGGTCCTCGGTCTCGGCGACGTCTATCTCGGCGCACCGGTCGCCACCCCGATCGACCCACGCCACCGGCTCGTCACGACGAAGTACAACCCGGCCCGCACCTGGACTCCTGAGAATGCCGTCGGCATCGGCGGTGCTTATCTGTGCATCTACGGGATGGAAGGTCCCGGCGGCTACCAATTCGTCGGCCGCACGACCCAAGTCTGGAACCACCGTCACCCCGGCACCCTGCGCGACGAATCCCCTTGGCTACTACGCTATTTCGACCGGATCCACTGGTATCCGGTCGAGGCCGATGAACTCCTCGACCTGCGGGCCGATTTCGCGGCGGGCAAGGTGCAGGTGCGGGCCGAGGACGGTGAATTCGCGCTCGCCGACTATCGCAAGTTCCTGACCGACAATGCCGAATCCATAGACGAATTCCGCGCGGTACAGGCCGAAGCCTTTGCCGCCGAACGCGACTCCTGGCGGCAGGCCGGTGAACTCACCGCCTGATCGCGCATTACCAGCCGAAGAGCTCTGCCATATCGATGGACTCGTCATCCCAGAGTTCCTCGATATGGCGTCGTTCGGCCTCGGGCAGACCCGGTGACCAGCCGCAGCTCCGCCAGAAGTCTTCCCGATGTTGCTGAGTAATCCGTCTCGGCTCACTCATGGCGCTCACCTCTGCATTGCCACCGTCGTGCTGCCATTGATTGTGAGCCTGCTCGGGCCGCGACATGCTGGAACAGGCCCATGTTTTCAGCGCAGTTCGCGGAAGAATTCGCGAATATCGTCTGTCAGCAGTACCGGTTCCTCCAGCGCCGCGAAATGCCCGCCGTGGTCCACATCGTTCCAGCGGGTGATGGTGCTCTCGACTTCGGTGTACCGGCGAATGGCGACGTCATGGGCCAGGACCAGACCGGCGGTCGGCACACCGGAGTTCGGTTTGGGTGCGCCCCAGGTGCCTGCCTGTGCATAGACGACGTAGGCGGCCGAGCCCGCCGTGCCGGTGAGCCAGTACAGCATCACATTGGTCAGCAGCCGATCCCGATCAATGATCTTGTCCGGGTCGACATTTCGCGGATAGGTCCATTCCCGGAACTTGTCCATGATCCAGGCGAGTTGGCCGACCGGTGAATCGACCAGCCCGTACGCCAAGGTCTGCGGGCGGGTCGACTGAATCGCGATATAGCCGTACTCCTCGCGCATGAATGCCTCGATGCGCCGGATCCGGTCGCGTTCGAGATCGGTCAGACTCGCCAACTCTTCCTCGTCGAGTTGCTGTGTCTTGATCGGTCCGGGACCGTTGACGTGCACGCCGACAACACGATCCGGTGCGACTCGCCCGACCTGCGGGCTCACCGCGGCGCCGACATCGCCACCCTGGGTGCCGTAGCGCTGGTAACCGAGCCTGCGCATCAGCTCCGCCCAGGCCGCGCCGATGTGCTCGATCGTCCAGCCGCTCTCGGTGACCGGACCCGAGAATCCGATACCCGGCAGCGATGGAATGACCAGGTGGAAGGCATCGGCGGGATCGCCGCCGTGGGCGCGCGGGTCGGTGAGCGGTCCGATCACGTCGAGGAATTCGACGACCGACCCGGGCCAGCCGTGCGTCAGCATCAGCGGGAGGGCATCGGGCTCGGGCGAACGGACGTGCAGGAAGTGGATGCGCTGCCCGTCGATTTCGGTGGTGAATTGCGGATAGGTGTTGAGCTGGGCCTCGGCGGCGCGCCAGTCGTAGTCGGTGCGCCAGTAGTCGACCAGTTCGCGCAGCCAGGTAGTCGGCACGCCGGTGTCCCAGCCATCGCCGGGCAGCGGTGCGGGCCAGCGCGCATTGTCGAGACGATTGCGCAGGTCATCGAGCTGCTGCTGAGGGATTTCGATGCGGAACGGGGTGATTTCTGTGCTCATGAGAACCACACTATTGGCCACCTAGGACAGCTTCAGCCCTAGGTTTGCGGCAGACTTTCAGTCATGTTGGAAACCTCCGCGCGCCTGCTGCGATTGCTGTCGCTATTGCAGACTCCTCGCGACTGGACCGGCACCGAACTCGCCGAACGCCTCGACGTCGATGTGCGCACAGTGCGCCGCGATATCGATAAATTGCGCAACCTCGGCTATCCGGTCGACGCGACCGCCGGTGTGGCCGGGTACCGCCTCGGGGCGGGGGCGAAACTGCCGCCGCTGCTGCTCGACGACGATGAGGCGGTGGCCGTTGCCGTCGGGCTGCGCACCGCGGCGGGCGGCACCATCGCGGGCATCGCGGACAGCTCTTTGCGCGCGCTCACCAAACTCGAGCAGGTGCTGCCGTCGAGGCTGCGGCATCGCGTCAGCCTGCTCCAATCGGTCACTGTCACAGTGCCTTCCGCGGGCCCCACCGTCGATCCCGATGTGCTGACCGCCGTCGCCGGCGCCATCCGCGACAATCACCGTCTGCGCTTCGACTACCGAACCCACAGCGGCACAACATCATTGCGCACCACCGAACCGCATCGGCTGGCGCACACCGGTCGGCACTGGTACCTCATCGGCTGGGACATCGACCGCGCGGACTGGCGTACCTATCGCGTCGACCGCCTGCACCCCCGCATTCCCACCGGCCCCCGCTTCACCCCGCGCGAGCCACCCGAAACCGACCTCGCCCACTACGTCACCAGTGGCACAACGACTTCCCCCTACCGCTATGTCGCCCGCGTCACCCTGCACGTACCCGCCCAGGTCGCCGCAGAACGCATTGCCCCGACCGTCGGCGTCATCGAGGCCATCGACGACCGGACCTGCCTACTCCGCACCGGTTCCAACTCCCTGGACGAACTCGCCGTCTACATAGCGACTTTCGGCTTCGACTGCCGAATCCACGAACCCCCCGAACTGATTGCCCACATCCGCGAACTCACCACCCGCCTTACCACAGCAATCAACCAACAGCCACACCGCAACGACGGGTGACACTGCTCGCCCCCTGGGGTGTCGTCGAACGCAGTCGAATGGTGGTCGCCCACGCCGAATCCGACCGCCATATCACTACGCTCGGCGAGTTGCCGGAGGCGGATAACGCAGGCGCGGGTCAGTTGGGATCGTTTTGTTGTCGGTCGATGAACTGCTGGCCTTCGTACCTGCGCGGCCGCGACCTGGACCACCTGCCCAGGAACGATCGATCCATACACATGATCGCCGAACGACAAGTTCGGCTCATGGCATCAGTGACGCCGGATCCACGGTGAATTCGAAAGGACTGCGCAGGGTGACGGTGTCTCCGGCCGCCACCCGGTGCGTCCGTTCGTAGGCGTCTTCCGGTCCAAGGGCGTGTGCGAACAGGACCGGCAACTTTTCGTCGGTGAGCTGGCCTTTGAACGGGTTGATCTCGACGCGCCAGTAGTTGGGGATTTCGGCGGCCGCGTAGAGCACGGGCTTGACCATTGCGTCCTGCATGGTCGTTGATTTACTGATGCGTAAACGAGCGATAGTCGGGCTTAACGGCCTACCCTCAGTCGATACGGGCCACGCACGCACAACCAGGCCCAGGACGGGGGCGGGCGGCCCAAGAGCTGGATAGGCCGTCCGTCAGACGGCTATCTAGCCCGCCTTTCGAGCGCCTTCCGGATAAGTTCCCGCGCTGCCTCACCTGTAACCGATTGACCGGCAAGCACATCGAACGCCCGGCCATAGATCGCAACTTCTCTCGGCTGAGTGATTGTCAGCTCTGCCGCCGTGCTCTCAACCATAACCATGCGGTTGTCGAACATGACAAAGCTGTTCGAAACGATGAGCGCTTCGGCAATAGCCGGAATAATACCTATAGTGATCCGGGGAATTCCGATGATTGACGCCAACCTATCGAGTTGCCCTCGCATCACATCGTCATTCCCAACAGTCGTAAATAGCGACTGCTCACTGATCAGGAAGTGAAACCGGTGTTCACGCTGATAGAGAATGCGTTGCCGGTCCATCCGCTTGGATACGCCTTCTTCTACATCATCGGGCACTCGATAGAACTCGACATGACGCCTGAGGATGGCCTCAGCGTATTCGGCGGTCTGGAGGAGACCAGGAACTACTTGAGTGGTGTAGACACGGAGGCTATTCGCCTCCGCTTCGAGCTTCACAGATTTCTGCTGTCGGCGCTTCACCCCGGTAGCAAGGATTCGCCGCCACTCCAGATAAGCAGTATCGATGTTGTGGAGGGTCGCGAGCAGGTCCTCGAGTTGATCGGCTGCATTCGCATGCTCACAATAGGCGCGTATATCGGAGTCAGACGGCTTGATCCGCCCATATTCGATCTTCGAGACTTTCGACGGGTGCCAGCCAGACAGAGAGGCGAGCCTCCGGCCAGTGATACCCGATCTGCGGCGAAGCTCCCGGAGCCGCGCTCCGAGAGCTTCGCGCGCGTCGTCAACACCTGTCACTGTCGGCCGTAGTCGCTATCGACATATTCGACGTACGGCGTAGCCAAATCCCAAAGCCGTTGTTTCACACTCTGGCAGTATTCGACTATGCGGGAGTCAGTAGTGACGGCCACCCCTTCTGCCTGTGCGCCCTGCTCGTCAACGAGGTTGAAAACCACCCGATCATTATCGATGAGCCACCAATCATCGGGTGGCACCTCCCCGGCGAGATGGCGCGGTACGTAACGAATATCTTCGCCCGCCTCCACATTGCCCTTAGTGACAGACAATAGCCATCGTTGGTAATCCGAGTGGGGGATGGTTACAACTCGCACGCGGCTAATTTCCACACCCCGCACGGTTGCATCTTGAACGAGGGCAACCCAATCGTTCTTGTAGTCGTCAACCGTCGGAGGCTCGCCGTTGAGGAATCGGCGAAAGCGTTCGTTTTCCTGTGGAACGGCATAAGCGTCTCTGACCTCCAAATGAAATGCTCGAGCCTTACAACCGTGGAAGAAGCCCAACCAGGTTGACCAATCATTTCGAAGGTACTGCACCGTAAAACATCCTCTGTGACATCGGTACTTCGATAGCGGTTTCGTTGTCGGCTAGGTCTAGCTGCCCCAGCGTCTCAGCGTCGGTTACAGGTTGACCTGTAAGGGTGAAGGTACCCCTGCCGGTGTCAGTGAGCGTGGCTCCGATGAACGTATCCGGCTCCAGGAAGCCGAGTAGGAGATGAGGTATCTCAACGGTTTCGGGTCGGTCGGTGATCCACCCCTGAGCAAGGTAGCCGTCGTCGGTGGCGTAGAGGGAAGGGCATCCTGTGACCTCTGAGCCACCCTTCCCGAGGAACCTCAAGCCCATGTCCAAGCCTCCTATCTAATTGGGTGCACGAAGTTTCTCGTGCTGGCTACATGATCCCCTGCATCTCAAACCTTTGTTGCCTGATAGACGAATCTGAGCAACTTTTTGCAACTTTCTGGTGTTGCTGCTCGGGGACTCCTTAGCGTCTGAGCTGGCCCCCGTGACATGTGACGCCATACCGGTCACGGGGTGCCTACCAACACTGGACAACAGGAGTCGAGATGGACAGGCGCACAAGACTGTTCGTGTTCCCAGGAGGGTTGTTGGAGGTCGCCGACTACGGCGACGAGAACGACGGCCCGGGGGTGTACCTGGAGTTGTGGACTCCAGCCAATCATTCGCTACCGCAACGGGTTCCGGGTGCTGCCGTTGTGAATCATCGCGTCAGCCCTGTCGAACCTGCCGACGCCGAGACGTGCGCCACGGTGCTGCGACTGCTCCGAGACCTGCCGTGATCGCGCTCGGCTGGGTTGTCGCGATCGGGCTACCGCTGGCAGTGACCGTCGGAGTGATCGTGTGGCCGGAACAGATTCCGAAGGACAGCACCGTCAGGGAGATCCGAACCACGGACGCCGAACATCGTCACGTTCGGGAAGCCGGAGCCGTCCGAAAGCGGTTCTTACTCATGCCCCGTCCGGATCGAAGGCATGGAGACGGAGCCGTTGACCCGGGCTATCTTCGGTGTGGATGCGGTACAGGCCCTGATCGAGGCAATGGTCTTCGCCGGTCGTCTGCTCGAAGCCAACGACGGCGAGTACACGTTCCTCGGGGAATCCGACCTCGGATTTCCTCGAAGCTGACACATAGGCCCCAGGTGCGCACGACCTCCGACCGATTGGTCGGGGTGGCATGCACCGAATCGGCGACCAGTGTCGCGCTTGATGGAGTGGTCCACGAACCGCGCGGTGGTGACCGCAGGGCAGGCAGTGCACCGAGACGGGACTGGCCGACTGTAAAGCGGAAAGACAAGAGCCCCGCACCTTTCGAGGTGCGGGGCTCTTACTTTCGTGTACCGCCCGGGCGGTCTCGGTTACTCGACGATCACGATTCGCACGTCCTCGTTCGCCGCGTCGGTCGACTCGCCCACCGTGACGAACCAGTGGGTGACCTCGCCGTCGGCCAAATCATCGGCGATGTCGTCCGCACCGGGCAGCACCGACAACGCTCCGGCAACGGCTGCTGTCATGGACTCCAGGAATGCGGCTCGACCCGAGATGGCGGTGGTGAAGGTTGTCGACTCGTAATCGATGTCGTACTCCGAGCGGACCTGCTCGGCCTGCTCGAGTGCCTCGGTTTGGCTGAAGGCGCGTACGGCGCCGTCGGCGGTGAGGATTACGAAGGCCGGGTGTTCCTCGGCGAGCGGGCGGACCCGATCGGCGTAGGAGACCGGGTGCGATGGGGCGGCGGCCAGTTCGGCCCGGACCGCCGGATCGCTCGGGACCAGCCAGTTGATCGGGCCGTCGGTCGGTTCCAGCGTGATACCGAAACCGGCTCCGGCGGTGGCCATTTCGGCGGCGGACAGATCACCGGCGAACAGGCAGGCGGCACCGGCCTTCTGGATTGCCCAGACCGCGACCACCGCATCCACCGAACGCGGCAGCGCAAGCGCCACCACATCGCCGGGTCCGGCGCCGTGCGCGATGAGCACCCGGGCCAGCTGCGAGGAACGACGATCCAGGACGTGGTAGGCGATTTCGTCGCCGTCCACCAGCAGCGCGGGCGCCTCGGGATCGGCCTCGACCACCTCGGCGAGCACCCGCGACACCGTGCGCGCACCGACCCGGCCGACCGGTTCCGGTGCGGGTGCCGTTGCCGCGATACCGGATTCGACGAGCAGGCGGGCCCGCTCACCGGCATCGAGGATATCGATATCGCCGACCAGTCCGGCCGGATCACCGAGCAGTGCGTCCAGCACCCGGAGCAGCCTGGTGGACAAGGTCTCCACCTCTTCGGCGGTGAACCGGCTGAGCAGGTACTCGAAGGTGAATTCGAGGGTGGACTCCGCGGTCACCTGCAGGGTGAGCGGATAGTGCGTCGCACTTTCCATGCCGACACCGGTCACCGACATGCCGTCGATCGAACTCGCCGCGGCGATCGCCTCCCGATCGATCGGGTAGGACTCGAACACCAGCAGGGTGTCGAAGTGCGAGGCGATTCCAGCGGCCCGCTGGATATCGGACAGGCCGACGTAGTGGTGGTCGAGCAGCTCGGTCTGGTCACGCTGCAACCGCTCGAGCTGATCGTCGACGGTCGCGCGGTCATCGATGCGCACCCGGACCGGGAGCGTATTGATGAACAGACCGACCATCGATTCCACGCCGGGCAGCTCGGCGGGCCGACCCGACACCGTGGCGCCGAAGACCACATCGGCGCGGCCGGTGAGCCTACCGAGCAGGATGCCCCAGGCCGCCTGCACCAGGGTGTTGACCGTGATGCCGAGTTCGGCGCAGTGCTTGGTCAGCTGACGGGTGCGGTCGGCGTCGATCTCGGTGATCAGTTTCGCGGTCTCGTAGGTCTCGGCCGTCCGCGCCGGCGGCGCCAATTCGGTCGGTTCGGTCGCACCGTCGAAGGCATCGGCCCAGACCCGCAGCGACGCGTCCTGATCGCGAGTGGCGAGCCAGTCCAGGAAGTCGCGGTAGGAGGAGACCTGCGGCAGTGCCGACTGATCACCACGCGTCGCATAGAGCACCAGCAGATCCCGCATCAGCAGCGGCATCGACCAGCCGTCGATCAGCACGTGGTGCGTGGTAATCGCCAGCGTCCATTCCTCGGCAGCGGTGCGCAACATCGTGTAGCGCACCAGCGGCGGGCTGGACATGTCGAAGCGGTCCGCATGGTCGGCATCGATCCGGCGACGCAGTTCGTCGGCCCGCTCCGCCTCCGGCACATCGGTGAGATCCTCGATGCGCCAGGGCACTTCGATCCGGTCGAGCACGACCTGGCGGACCTGACCGGTGGAATCGGTGACGAATGCGGTGCGCAGGTTCGGGTATCGATCCAGGATCGCCTGCGCCGCCGCGTGCAACCGCGCCACATCGACCGCTCCGGCCAGCTGCACCACGGCCTGCATGGTGTAGACGTCCACGGTGGCCGTGGTCATCAGCGCGTGGAAGAGCAGACCGGACTGCAGCGGCGAGACCGGCCAGACATCGTCGAGGCCCGGGTAGGTCTGCTCCCACAGGTCGATATCGGCCTGGCCGACCCGCACCAGCGGCAGATCCGACGGCGTATGACCACCGGCGTCCGGCCGCTGCGCGTGCTTCGCCAGCGCGGTCAGCGCGGCAACCCACAGCTCCGCCAACTCCTGCACCTGCTCCGGGGACAGCAGCCCGACCGGGAACTCGAAGGTGGCGAGCAACCGCGGACCGTCGTCCTCGTCGCCGACGGTGACGGCGATATCGAGCGCACCGTTCGCGGGCATGGTGGCATCCCGCTCGGTCTTGATCGCCGCTTCCTGGTATCGGAAGCCGACCTGACCGGCCAGCGGCAGATTCAGCAGCCCGTGGCCGACGCCATGATCGGGCACCGCGAGCAGCTGTTCCTTCACCGACTTGATGAGCGAACCGGCGGCAGCGCCGCCGTCGAACGCATCGGCCAGATCGATCCCGTTCAGCGCGAGCCGGGCCGGGTAGACGGCGGTGAAAGCGCCCACGGTGCGCGACAATTCGGCACCGTCGACCGCCGCCCGGCCGTCTCCGTCGAGCCGGATCAGTACATCCGATCCATGCTCCGCACCGCGCCAGCGCACCAGCGCCATGGCCAATGCCGACAGCAGCCCGTCCGGCACGCCGCCGTGGAACCGCGCCGGGACCATGGTGAGCAGGACCTCGGAGATCTCCATCGGCACCTCGATACGGACCCGGCGCGTGGTGGCGACGGTATCCAAAGCCGGATCGAAGGCCCGCGCGCCGAGCAGCGGATCGGGTGTGGCCGAAACCTCCTGCCAGAAAGGCAGTTCGGCGGCGCGGTCGCTCGCCTGCTCGGTCAGGCCGTAGGCCCAGCGCCGCAGCGAGGTACCGACCTCGGGCAGGGCGCCCTGGTCGTCGGCGATCAGATCGAGCAGATCGCCGGTCAGGATGCCGAGGGACTTCGGATCGGCCGCGAAGCCGTGCACCACGACGAGCATGAAGTTGCCGCCGTCGAGCCGGTCGGCGGTACAGCGCACGAACTGCGCCATCACACCGTTGGCCGGATCGAGGCGATCCGCGGCGGCGGCGCGTTCGTTGTCGGCCAGGCGCATGAGTTCGTCATAGCCGTAGTCCTGGTCGAGGACGGCATCGAAGGCGACCTCGTGCACCAGCGCATCGATATCGATGGCGCCGCGCTCGAGCGCTTCGAATTCCCAGGCCTCGTCGACCTTGCGCAAGCGAGTGCGCAGCGCATCGTGCCGGTCGACCAGGGCGGCGATCGCCGCACGCAGCCGATCCCCGTCGAGTTCGCTCGGCAATGCCACCGCCGCCTCGTAGGAGAAGCGCTGGTACGCCGTGTCGTTCGCCGATACCGCCGCGATACCGGGCAGCAGCGGGATCTCGCCGATCCCACCACCGGGCAGCTCGGCCATGGTCGCCTGCCGCAGATCCGCGGCCGAGGACGCGATCGCGGCGAGTCCGGCGACGCTGCGCTGGTCGAAGACATCGCGCACGGAGAACACCACGCCCTGTACCTTCGCCCGCGATACCAGCTGGATCGACAGGATGCTGTTACCGCCGAGTGCGAAGAAGTCGTCGTCGGCGCCGATCCGTTCGATGCCGAGCACATCGGCGAATACACCGGCCACGATCTGCTCGACCGGGGAAACCGGCGCGCGGAAGGCGGCATGTTCGAAGGTGGGCTGCGGCAAGGCGTTTCGATCGAGCTTGCCGTTCGCATTGAGCGGCAGGGCGTCCAGCGCCAAGAAGGCGCTCGGCACCATATACGACGGCAACTCGGCGGCCAACGCCGACTGCACCGCACTCTTGTCGAATTCGCCGGTAATCGGAACCACATAGGCGACCAAGCGGTCACCCAGTGCCGGATCGGTATGCGCGAGCACCGCGGCCGACGCGATCGCGGTCTGGCGCAGCAGCGCCGCCTCGATCTCGCCGAGCTCGATACGGAAACCGCGGATCTTCACCTGGAAGTCGGTGCGGCCGCGGTACTCCAGCTCACCATGAGCATTCCAAGCCACCAGGTCACCGGTGCGGTACATCCGAGCGCCGGATTCGAACGGATCGGCCACGAACCGCTCCGCGGTCAGATCGACCCGGCCGAAGTAGCCGCGTGCCAATTGCGCACCGGCCAGATACAGCTCACCCGAAACACCCACCGGCACCGGACCCAACCGCGAATCCAGCACGTAGACACGGCTGTTCCACTCCGGGGCACCGATCGACACCGAGACGGTGTCCGCATCGGTCACCTCGTGGTTGGTGATCGAGACCGCGGCCTCGGTCGGGCCGTAGAGGTTGAACAGACCGGCCGCGTTCGACTCCCGGAACCGCTGCGCCGTCGCGGCGGGCAGCGCCTCACCGATGGCGAGTACCCGGCGCAACGACTCGGGCAACTGTCCGTCCGATTCGATCAGCAGGGCATCCAACATCGACGGCACCACATGCAGGGTGGTGACGGCGGCATCGCGCATCAGCGTGTTGAGGTAGGACGGATCGCGATGACCGTCGGCGGACGCGATGACCAGTCGGCCACCGGAAACCGCCGCCGACCAGAACTCCCACACCGAGAGGTCGAAGGTCGCGGCCGTCTTGAGCAACACCGCGTCCTCGGCGCCGAGGCCGAATTCGGCCGTCTTCCAGAGCAACTGGTTGACGATCGCCGCATGCGGCACCGCGACACCCTTGGGGCGACCGGTCGAACCCGACGTGAAGATCACGTAGGCCGTATTCGCCGCGCGCAATGGCGCGATCCGCTCCGCGTCGGCGATCGGCGTGTCCGTGATGTCCGCGAGTGCGTCCATCCGGACGACATCGGTCACCGAGGTCTGGAAATCGGTGTCGGCATCGGTCACCACACACAGCGGCCGAGCGGTTTCGAGAATGTAGTCGGTCCGCTCACCCGCCTGATCCGGATCCAGCGGCACGTACGCGCCACCGGCCTGGGTCACCGCGTACATCGCGACCACCAGGTCCACCGAGCGGCGCAGCGCGAGCGCCACCCGCGCCTCCGGACCGACACCCAGCGAAATCAGGTGCCGCGCAAGACGATTAACCCGGGAGCCGAGTTCGCCGTAGGTAACGGCGGTACCGTCGTCGCCGACCAACGCCACCGCGTCCGGCGTGGCTGCCACGGTCCGATCCAGCAGCGAGGCCAGCGTCGCGGACGAATCCACCTGGTGCGCTGTGGCATTGCGGCCGGAGACCAGTTCGCGGAGTTCGTCCGCTGCCATGATCTCGAGATCGCCGACAGCCGAGCGCGGCGCCGCGATGATCTCGGCGAGCACACGTGCGAAGCGATCGGCGAAGCCACGGACGGTATCCGCGTCGAACAGATCGGTGGCGTAGGTGAAGTATCCGCCGATACCCGACGGAGTCCCGTCCTCGTCGTAGCTATCCGCCACGATCAGATGCAGATCGAACTGCGAGAGCTGGGTGTCGATATCGAATCCGGCCACCGTGAGCCCTGGCAGTTCCAGCGTGGTCCGCGCCAGGTTCTGGAACGACAGGCCCACCTGGAACAGCGGATGACGCGCCTGCGACCGCACCGGGTTCAGCACCTCGACCAACCGCTCGAACGGCACATCCGCATGCGCGAACGCCTGGATATCCGTTTCGCGCTGACGCCCGAGCAGATCCGTGAACGCCTCGCCGCGCTCCAGCTGGGTACGGAACACCAGGGTGTTGACGAACATGCCGATCAGGTCGTCGAGCACGGCCTCACCGCGACCTGCCATCGGTGTGCCGATCGCGATGTCATCGGTTCCGGAGAGCCGCGAGAGCATTACCGCGAAGGCGGTGTGCACCACCATGAACAGCGTCGCCCCCTCGGCCCTGGCCAGACCGACCAGCGCACGATGCGTTTCGGCGTCGATGCTCAGCTCGACCTTGCCGCCGGTGAAGGACTGCACGGCGGGACGCGGGCGATCCGACGGCAGATCCAGCTGATCCGGCACATCCGCCAACGCCGACTGCCAGTAGGCGATCTGCTTGGCCGCCAACGACTCCGGATCATCCTCGCTGCCGAGCAGCTCGCGCTGCCAGATGGAGTAGTCCGCGTACTGCACCGGCAGCGGCGTCCACGTGGGCGATTCGCCGACCGAGCGGGCCGCGTACGCCGTCATCAGATCCCGGGTCAGCGGTCCCATCGACGAACCGTCACCCGCGATGTGGTGCACCACGAGCACCAGCACGAACTCGTTCAGGACAGGAGCGGAGCCTGCGGAGCGACCCGACGACACAGGAGCGGAGCCTGCGGAGCGACCCGATGACACAGGAGCAGAGCCTGCGGAGCGACCCGATGACACAGGAGCAGAGCCTGCGGAGCGACCCGATGACACAGGAGCGGAGCCTGCGGAGCGACCCGATGACACAGGAGCGGAGCCTGCGGAGCGACCCGACGGCACAGCGCCGGGGATGTCGGTCACCTGGAACAGCTCGATACGGACCGGCACCTCGGCGGTGACGTCGAACGGCGCCGCCATCACCGCGATCACCGTGGATTCCAGTTCCGCGGCCGCGATCGGCCGCAGCTCCAGTGCCGGAACAGCCTGCGCCACCGGCAGAATCACCTGTGCCGGGGCGCCCGCGGTCTCCGGGTACACCGTCCGCAGAATCTCGTGCCTGCCGACCAGATCCGCCATGGCCGCGCGCAGCGCGTCGACATCCAGCGCACCGGTCAACCGGACCGCGATGGGCAGGTTGTAGGCCGCCGACTCGGTGTCGAAGCGGTTCAGGAACCACATGCGCTGCTGGGCCAGCGACAACGGCACCGGATCCGGTCGCGGACCGGCGACCAGCGGCCGCCGCTCGCCCACGCCGGACAGCTGCTCCAGCTTCACCGCCAGGGCCGCCACGGTCGGCGCCTCGAACAGCGCGCGCACCGGCACCCTGCCGCCGATCGCGGCGCTCAGGCGCCCGACCACCTGGGTGGCGACCAGCGAGTTGCCGCCGAGTGCGAAGAAGTCGTCGTCGGCGCCCACGCGCTCGATACCGAGCACGTCACTGAAGACGCCCGCCACGATCTCCTCCACCGGCGTTGCCGGGGCACGGAATTCGCGCGTGGTGAAGGTCGGTTCGGGCAGTGCCTTGCGGTCGAGCTTGCCGCTGGAATTCAGCGGGAGGGCATCGAGCACCACGATGGCGGCCGGAACCATGTAGGCCGGAAGCACATCCGAGACCTCGGCCAGCAGTGTCGGCTGGTCGATGGACTGACCCGGCGCGGGAACCACGTAGGCGACCAACTGGTCGCCCAGTGCCGACGCGGCCACCAGCGCCACCGCCTGGCTCACCGCGCCATGGGCGAGCAGCGCAGTTTCGATCTCGCCGAGCTCGATCCGCTGGCCGCGGAACTTCACCTGGAAGTCGGTGCGACCCAGGTACTCGAGGCGATAGCCCGCATCCGCAGGTTCGCGCCAGACCACGAGGTCGCCGGTGCGGTACATCCGCGCACCGGGCGCGAACGGGCTGGCCACGAAGCGATCCGAGGTCAGATCCGGCCGCGCGACGTAACCGCGAGCCAGCTGATCACCGGCGAGGTACAGCTCACCGGCCACGCCGGCGGGCACCGGCCGCAGCCGCGAATCCAGCACGAACACCTGGGTGTTCCACTGCGGCAAGCCGATCGGCACGGTGCGCACATCCGTCTCGCGCGCGGGCCAGTAGGTCACCGACACCGCGGCCTCCGTCGGCCCGTACAGGTTGTGCAGTACCGCGTCCGAAACGGTCCGCCACGCAGTCACGGTTTCCGGCGGCAGCGCCTCACCGATCACGAACACGTCCCGCAGCGTCGGCAGCGAGCCCGCCGCCAGCTGTGCGGCGAACACCGTCAGCATGGACGGCACGAAGTCGGTGACGGTAACCCCGTGCGCGGCAATCGCTTCCGCCACATAGGCCGGGTCGCGATGGCCGTCGTGGGTGGCGACCACCAGTTTCGCACCCGCGCGCAGTGGCATGAAGTAACCCCACAGCGACACGTCGAACGTGGTGGCGGTCTTCTGGAAGTACACGTCGGCCGAGCCGAGCGGGTACTCGGCGAGCATCCACTCGATCTGGTTGTTGATCGCCTCGTGCGATACCGCGACGCCCTTCGGACGACCGGTCGAACCCGAGGTGAAGATGACGTAAGCCGGGTTGTCCCGGGTTACCGGGCGCAGCAGCTCACCGGGTTCGATCGGAGCGGAGGAGAACCCGTCCAGCTCCAGCGAATCCAATTCGAGCACCGGGATGTCCGCGGGGACCGGCACCGCGTCGGCCGCGGTGGTGACCACGCACGCGGGCTGGGCGGTGTCCAGGATGTGCGCGATCCGCTCCGCCGGATGATCCGGATCCAGCGGCACATACGCGCCACCGGCCGTCACGATCGCGTACATGCCGACGACCAGATCCAGCGACCGTCGAACGGCGAGGCCGACCAGCGACTCGGCACCGACACCTTGCGAAATCAACAGGCGGGCAAGCTTGTTCACCCGCTCGTCGAATTCCCGATACGTCAGTGTCGCGGAGCGACTCGATGGGGGGTGGTGGTCGGGCGACGGGTGGGCCAGCTCGGCACCCTCGAACACCAGCGCGACGGCATCCGGTTGCGCCACGACAGCGCGCCGGAATCCGTCGAGCAGCAGTTCGGGCCGCACCGGATGCGCGGTGGCGTTCCAGCCGTCGAGCATCCGTTCCCGCTCCACCGACGTGAGCAACTCGAGATCGCCCACCGCGGCGCGTGGCGCGTTGATGATCTCGCCGAGCAGCCTGGTGAACCGGTCCGCGAACCCTTCGACCGTGCTGCGGTCGAAAAGATCGGTGGCGTAGGTGAATATGCCTGCGATGCCCGCGGGAGCCCCGGACTCGTCGTACAGGTCGCTGAGAATCAGATGCAGATCGAACTGGGAGATGCGGGTATCGAAGTCCACGCCCGAGACCGTGAGATCCGGCAATTCCAGGGTGGTCTGGGCCAGGTTCTGGAACGACAGGCCCACCTGGAACAGCGGATGCCGCGCCTGCGACCGCGCGGGGTTCAGCACCTCGACCAACCGCTCGAACGGAACATCGGCATTGGCGAACGCCTGGATGTCGGTTTCCCGCTGCCGCCCGAGCAGATCCGCGAACGGCTCGGCCGAATCCAGCCGGGTACGGAACACCAAGGTATTGATGAACGTACCGATCAGGTCGTTCAGCGCCGCCTCACCGCGGCCCGCCATCGGCGTACCGATCGCGATGTCGTCCGTGCCCGACAGCCGGGACAACAACACGGCCAGCGCCGTGTGCACGATCATGAACAGCGTCGCACCCTCGGCCTGCGCCACCCCGCTGAGACCGCGGTGGGTGTCGGCGTCGATGCGCACCTCGACGGTGCCACCAGCGAAGGACTGCACCGCTGGCCGCGGACGATCCGCGGGCAGGTCCAGCTGCTCCGGCAGATCGGCCAGCGCGGTCCGCCAGTAGGCGACCTGCTTGGACATCAGCGATTCCGGATCGTCCTCGCTGCCGAGCAGTTCGCGCTGCCAGATGCTGTAGTCCGCGTACTGGACCTCCAGCGGCGCCCAGTTGGGTGCGACACCCGCCGAGCGCGCCGCGTACGCCGTCATCAGATCCCGTGTCAGCGGTCCCATCGAGGAGCCGTCACCGGCGATATGGTGCACGACCATCGCGATCACGTATTCGGGAGCCGAACTTTCGGTGTCGATCTCGAACAACCGCACCCGCACCGGCACCTCGGCGGTCACGTCGAACGGCGCCGAAATCAACTCGACCACAGCGGTTTCGACCTGATCCGGTGTGACCATTCGGACGTCCAGCTCCGGAATCGCCTGTCCCACCGGCAGAATCAGTTGCACCGCTCCCGACTCGGTCTCCGGGTAGATGGTGCGCAAGACCTCGTGCCTGCGCACCAGATCCGCGATCGCGGCGCGCAGTGCGTCCACGTCGAGCGCGCCGGTCAGCCGCACCGCGATCGGGACGTTGTAGGCGGCGGACTGGGTGTCGAAGCGGTTGAGGAACCACATCCGCTGCTGTGCCAGCGACAGCGGAATATGTTCCGGCCGCGGACCGGCGACCAGGGCGTGCCGTCCGCGCCCGTCGGCCTGCTGTTCGACCCGGATGGCCAGTGCGCCGACGGTCGGCGCCTCGAACAGCAGTCGCACCGGGACGCGGGTGTTCAGTGCCGCGCCGAGGCGCGCCGCGACCTGCGTCGCGAGCAGCGAGTTACCGCCCCACGCGAAGAAGTCGTCGTCCAGGCCGAGCCGCTGTGCCTGCGCTCCGGAACCGAGGTGCAGCACCTCGGCGAAGGTATTCGCGACGATCTCCTCGATCGGGGTGACCGGCGCGCGGAAGACCGCCTTCTCGAAGGTGGGCTCCGGCAATGCCTTTCGATCCAGCTTGCCGTTCGCGTTCAACGGCAGCGCATCGAGGGTGAGGAAGACCGACGGCACCATGTAGGACGGCAGCTCGGCGGCCAGCGCCGACTGCAGCCGCGTGTTGTCGAACTCATCGGCTTCGGGCACCACGTACGCGACCAGCCGGTCGCCCAGGTTCGGGTCGGTGTGCGCGAGCACCGCGGTGGCCGCGACCTCGGGCTGGCGCAGCAGCGCCGCCTCGATCTCACCGAGCTCGATCCGGAAACCGCGGATCTTCACCTGGAAGTCGGTGCGGCCGCGATACTCCAGCCCGCCCTCGCTGTTCCAGGCCACCAGGTCACCAGTGCGGTACATGCGCTCGGCTGCGCCGAACGGGTTGGCCACGAAGCGATCCGCGGTCAGGTCGACGCGCCCGAAGTAGCCGCGCGCCAACTGCGCACCGGCCAGATACAGCTCACCGGAGACACCGACCGGTACCGGACGCAGCCGCGAATCCAGCACGTACACCTGGCTGTTCCACTCCGGAGCACCGATCGGCACCGACACATTGTCGGCATCGGTGACGGTGTGCGCGGTGATCGACACCGCGGCCTCGGTGGGGCCGTAGAGGTTGAACAGCTCGGCCGCGTTGTCCCGCCGGAACCGCTGCGCGGTCGTCGCGGGCAGCGCCTCACCGATCGCCAGCACCCGCCGCAGCGACTGCGGCAGGCGGCGACCGGATTCGGTGAGCAGCGCGTCCAGCATCGACGGCACCACGTGCAGTGTCGTGACACCGGTGGAGCGCATCAACTCGTTGAGGTACGCGGGATCGCGGTGACCATCGGCGTCGGCGATGACCAACCGGCCACCGCAGACGGCGGCCGACCAGAACTCCCAGACCGAAAGGTCGAAGGTCGCCGCGGTCTTCAGCAGCACCGCGTCATCGGCGGCCAGGCCGAATTCGGCTGTCTTCCACAGCAACTGGTTGACGATCGCCGCATGCGGCACCGCCACGCCCTTCGGCTGGCCGGTGGAGCCCGAGGTGAAGATCACATACGCGGTATTCGCCGCCGCCAGTGGCCGCAGCCGGTCGCCGTCGGAGATCGGACCGTCCGCGACACCGGATAGATCCAGCTCATCGATCGACACCACCGCGGCCACGGTGCTGTCGAAACCATCGCGACCGGTGGTCAGCACACAGACCGGTGCCGCGGTGCTCAGGATGTAGTCGGTGCGCTCAGCGGGCTGATCGGGATCGATCGGCACATACGCCGCACCCGACTTCGCCACCGCGTACATCGCGACCACGAGATCCACCGAGCGCCGAATGGCCAGCGCCACCCGGTCCTCCGCGCCGACACCGAGCGTGATCAGGTGACGCGCCAGGCGGTTGGCCCGGCCGTCCAACTCGGCGTAGGTGAGCGTCGTGTCCTCGGCCACCAGCGCCACCGCATCCGGGCTCGCCGCGACGGTGGCGTCCAGCAGGGACACCAGCGTGGTCGAGGCGTCGATGTCGAGCGAGTGCGCGGTGTCGTTCCAGGCACGCAGGATTCGCGCGTTCTCGGCGGGCGAGAGCAGATCGATCTCGCCGACCCGCACATCGGCATCAGCCAATACGGCATCGAGCACCAGCACGAAGCGGTCGGCGAAGCCCTGCACCGTCGACTCGTCGAACAGGTCGGTGGCGTAGCCGAATTCGGCGACGATCTGCGCGGGCGTGCCGTCCTCGGCGTAGCGGTCGTACAGCGTGACGTGCAGATCGGTCTTGGCCAGCTGCGAATCGAAGTTCACCGCGCTGACCGAAAGGCCGGGCAGCGTGAAGGTGGTCTCGGCCAGGTTCTGGAACGAGAGTCCGACCTGGAACAGCGGATTGCGCGCCGTCGAACGCTCCGGGTTGAGCACCTCGACCAGCCGCTCGAACGGCACATCGGCATTCGCGAATGCCTCGAGGTCCCGCTCGCGCACATCGGCGAGCAGGTCGGCGAAGGTGTCACCGGGCTCGATGATGGTCCGGAACACCAAGGTGTTGACGAACATACCGATCAGATCGTCGAGTTCGCGTTCACCGCGACCCGCGATCGGGGTGCCGACCGCGATGTCGTCGGTACCCGACAGTCGCGAGAGCAGTACGGCCAGCGCCGCATGCGTGACCATGAACAGCGAGGCGTTATTGGCCCGCGCCAGCTCGTGCAGTTCGGCGTGCTTGTCCGGTGCGATCTCGAAGCGAATCGCCTTGCCCTGGAACGACTGCGCGCGCGGGCGCGGCCGGTCGGCCGGCAACTCCAGCTGATCGGGCATGCCCGCGAGCGCGGACTGCCAATAGGCGACCTGCTGTGCCGCAAGCGATTCCGGATCCTCTTCGGAGCCGAGCACTGCACGCTGCCACAGCGCGTAGTCGGCGTACTGCACCGGCAGTGGCTGCCACTGCGGGATCTCCCCCTGGGCCCGTGCCACATACGCCGCCATGACGTCGCGGGCCAGCGGACCCATCGACGAACCGTCGGCCGCGACATGGTGCACCGTGAACGCCAGCACGTGTTCCTGTTCGGCGAGCCGGAACAGGCCCACCTTCAGCGGCACCTGCACGGTGACATCGAAGGTGGTGAGCGCGAATTCGATCACCGCGCCGACCAGGTCCGATTCCGAGATATCGGTGACGGTCAGCTCCGGCACGGCCTGGTCGGCGGGCAGGATCACCTGGTGCGGGCCACTGGCCGAACTCGGGTAGGTGGTCCGCAGCACCTCGTGCCTGGCGAACACATCGCCGAGCGCCTTTTCCAACGCCGCCACATCCAGTTCACCGGACAACCGCACCGCGAGCGGGATGTTGTCCACAGCCGAGGTGGTGGTGTCGAACTGGTTGAGGAACCAGTACCGCTGCTGTGCGGGCGAGAGCGGCACCCGGGCCGGGCGCTCCCCCGCGACCAGCCGCGGCCGGGTGCGGCCGGATCCGGCATTGTGTTCGGCCTTGGCCGCCAGCGCGGCGACCGTCGAGGCCTCGAACAGATCGCGGACCGCGAGCTGGGTATCCAGCGCCGCGCCGATGCGCGCGGTCACCTGGGTGGCCAGCAGTGAGTTGCCGCCGAGTTCGAAGAAGTCGTCGTCCAGGCCGACGCGCGCGACGCCGAGCACATCGCTGAACACGCCCGCCACGATCTCCTCGATCGGGGTGGACGGTGCGCGGAACACCTTCGCCTCGAAGACCGGCGCGGGCAGCGCCTTGCGATCCAGCTTGCCGGAAGCGTTGAGCGGGAACGCGTCCAGTACGACGAAGGCGGTCGGCACCATGTACGCGGGCAGCTCGCCCGCGAGTTCGCCGCGCACCTGGTCGATATCGATCGAACGATCCGCCGCCGCGATCACATACGCGACCAGCTGATCACCGAGGCGGTCGTCGGAGCGGACCAGCACGGCCGCCTGCGCGATCGTCCCCAGCGCGGTGAGCGCCGATTCGATCTCGCCGAGCTCGATCCGCAGACCGCGCAGTTTCACCTGGAAGTCGGTGCGGCCCAGGTATTCCAGCTCACCGTCGCCGGTCCAGGTGACAAGGTCACCGGTGCGGTACATGCGCCCGCCGGTGCCGAACGGGTTGGCCACGAAGCGATCCGCGGTCAGATCCGGACGCGCCACATAGCCGCGCGCCAACTGCTCGCCCGCGAGGTACAGCTCACCCGCGACACCGACCGGAACCGGGTGCAGGCGCGAATCCAGCACATACACCTGGGTGTTGAAGACCGGCGCACCGATCGGGACCGACACCGTATCGGCATCGGTGACCTCGTGATAGGTGACGTCGACCGCGGCCTCGGTCGGGCCGTACAGGTTGTGCAGCCAGACACCGGTCAGCTCGCGCAACCGCTGTGCGGTGACCGCGGGCAGCGCCTCACCGGAGGCGAAGACATTGCGCAGGTCGAAGCATTCGCCCGCCCGGTCGTCGGCCACGAAGACCGACAGCATGGACGGCACGAAGTGCACCGTGGTGACCTGCTCCTCGGCAATCGTCTGGACCAGGTAGGCCGGATCGCGATGGCCGTCCGGCTTCGCGATGACCAGGCGCGCGCCGACCTGCAGCGGCCACCAGAATTCCCATACCGACACGTCGAAGGTGGCGGGCGTCTTCTGCAACACCACATCGCCGCGATCCAGCCCGTATTCGGCCTGCATCCAGACCAAACGGTTGACGATCGCGGCATGGCTGACGGCCACACCCTTCGGACGACCGGTCGAACCCGAGGTGAAGATCACGTACGCGGTATTCGAAGGCCGCAGCGGCGCAAGGCGTTCCGCATCGATCAGCGGTTCGTCGGAGTATGCCGACAGATCCAGTGCCTCGATCTCGAGCGTCGGTGTCGAGCCCGCGTCGAACTCGTCGGCCGCGGTGGTCAGCACGCAGACCGGCTGCGCGGTGTCGAGCACATAGCGGGTGCGGTCGGCCGGATGATCCGGATCCAGCGGCACATACGCGCCACCGGCCACGCTCACCGCGTACATGCCGATCACCAGCTCGAAGGATCGGCGCATGCCGAGTGCGACCATCGAATCGGGTCCGACACCCAGCGAAACCAGGTACCGGGCAAGGCGATTCACCCGGGCGGTGAACTCCCCGTAGGACAGACTCGTCCCCTCGAACGTCAACGCGGTCGACTTCGGGCTCCGGACCGCCTGCTCCTCGAACATCGAGACCAGGGTTGCCTGGACATCGACGACATGGGCCGTTTCGTTCCACTTCTCGAGCACCAAGGTGTGCTCGGCGGCATCGAGCAGGTCGACGTCACCGACCGCGACGGCCGGATCCGCGACCACTGCCCGCAGCAGGCGGATGAGGCGCGTGGCGACACCGGCGATCGTCTTCGCGTCGAACATATCCGTCGCGTAGGCGAATTCGGCGGTCATGCCGTCCGCATTCCCGGCCGCGTCGAGCCGGTCGGCCAGGTTCAGGTGCAGATCGAACTTCGCGGTCACCACGTCGAGCGGCACACCCGCCACCTCGAGACCGGGCAGTTCGAACGATGCCTCACCGGTGTTCTGGAACGACAGCATCACCTGGAACAGCGGATGCCGCGCCTGTGAACGGGCCGGGTTGAGGATGTCGACCAGCCGCTCGAACGGCAGGTCGGCGTGGCCGAAGGCGGCCAGATCGGTTTCGCGTGCCCGCGCGACCAAGTCGGCGAAGGACGCGCCGGAATCGACCGGCGTGCGCAGCACGAGCGTATTGACGAACATGCCGATCGCGTCGTCGAGCACGGCCTCACCACGACCCGCGACCGCGGTGCCGATGGCGATATCGTCGCTGACGGACAAACGGGACAATAGGGCGGCAAACGCGGCGTGCACCACCATGAACAGGCTCGCGCCGTTCGCGCGGGCCAGTGCGTTGAGCTCGGTCAGCAACTGCGCGTCGATCCCGAATTCGTAGACGTCACCGCGGTTGGACGCGACGGCAGGGCGCGAACGATCCGACGGCAGATCCAGCTGGTCGGGCAGTCCGGCCAGATTCCGCGACCAGTAGGCAACCTGCTGGGCGATCAGCGATTCCGGATCGTCCTCGGAGCCGAGGGTGTCGCGCTGCCAGAGCGCGAAGTCGGCGTACTGCACCGCCAGCGGCGTCCAGGCAGGCGATTCGCCGCGGGTGCGGGCCACGTAGGCGACCATCACATCGCGAGCCAGCGGACGCACCGACCAGCCGTCACCGGAGATGTGGTGCACCACGAAGACCAGCACGTGGGTTTCCGTCGACGAGCCGTCGGTAGGTTCTGGTCGCTGCGCAGGCTCCGCTCCCGCATCTTCTGGTCGCTGCGCAGGCTCCGCTCCCGCATCTTCTGGTCGCTGCGCAGGCTCCGCTCCCGCATCTTCTGGTCGCTGCGCAGGCTCCGCTCCCGCAGGCGACTCGAGCCGGAACAGCTTAGCGCGCACCGGAACTTCGGCGGTCACGTCGAAGCCGGTCAGCACCAGTTCGCTGATGCGATCGCGAATATCGGTCTCGGACACCACGAGCGGGGTCAGGTCGAGGTGGACCTGACCGGTGGGCAGCACGACCTGCACACCGTGACCGTCGGCGGTCTCCGGGTAGACGGTGCGCAGCACCTCGTGCCGGTCCATCACGTCGGCGACGGCCATGCGCAGCGCATCGGTGTCGAGTGCGCCGGTGAGCCGGACCGCCAGCGGGATGTTGTTGACGGCGGTCTGGTTGTCGAAGCGGTTGAGGAACCACATCCGCTGCTGGGCCAGCGAGAGCGGAATCTGTTCCGGCCGCGGTCCGGCCGTCAGTTCCCGGCGTCCGCCGGTGCCCTGCTGCCCGTCCATCCGCGCGGCGAGCGCGGCGACATTGGGCGCCTCGAACAGCAGCCGCACTGGAATGCGGGTGTCGAGTGCCGCGCCCAGACGAGCGACCACCTGGGTGGCGATCAGCGAGTTACCGCCGAGGTCGAAGAAGTCGTCGTCCAGGCCGACCGGGCGCGCGCCGTCCGCGGTCGACAGACCGAGCACCTCGGCGAAGGTATCGGCCACGATCTCTTCGATCGGGGTCGACGGAGCGCGGAATTCCTTGGCCTCGAAGGCGGGTTCGGGCAGCGCGCGGCGGTCGAGCTTGCCGTTGGGGTTGAGCGGCATGGCTTCGAGCACCATGAGCGCCGCGGGAACCATGTACGACGGCAACTGCGCGGTCAGGTGGGTGCGCAGCGCGTCGATGTCGACGGTGGCGCCGTTCGCGGGTACCACGTAGCCGACCAGCTGATCACCGGTCCTGGCATCCGAACGCACCAGCGCCACGGCCTGGGCCACCGAATCGTGTGTGGTGAGGGCGGTTTCGATCTCACCGAGTTCGACGCGCAGACCGCGCAGTTTCACCTGGAAGTCGGTACGGCCGAGGTAGACGATCGAACCGTCGGCGGCCCGGGTCACCAGGTCACCGGTGCGGTACATGCGGGTGCCCGGCGCGTCGAACGGGTTGGCCACGAAGCGATCCGCGGTCAGATCGGTGCGCCCGAAGTAACCGCGCGCCAACTGCGCACCGGCCAGATACAACTCACCCGCGACACCCGGCGCGACCGGATGCAGGCGCGAATCCAGTACGTACGCCTGCGCATTCCACACCGGCAGGCCGATCGGCACCGCGCCCTCGACCTTGTCGGCCACCGGGCCGTGGGTCGCGTGGACGGTGAATTCGGTCGGGCCGTAGAGGTTGTAGAGCTGGGCCGAGCTGACCCGGCGGATGGCGTTCGCGGCATCGGCGGTGAATGCCTCACCGGCGATGAGCAGTGCGCGCAGCGATGCCAGCGCGTCGCTGCCGACAGCCGCGTCGACGCTGCTCGCGAAGACACTCAGCATCGAGGGCACGAACGAGGTCATGGTGACGCGCTCGGCCGCGATCACATCGGCCAGGTACTGCGGGTCGCGATGGCCGTCCGGGCCGGCCACCACGATCCGGCCACCGGTGCTCAGCGGGCCGAACAGTTCCCACACCGACACGTCGAAGGTGGCAGGGGTCTTGAACAGCACGACGTCATCGGCACCGATGCCGTATTCACCGGTGATCCAACGGATCTGGTTGACCACGGCCGCGTGCGGCACGGCCACACCCTTCGGCCGACCGGTCGAACCGGAGGTGAAAATGACGTACGCGGTGTTCTCCGCCCGCAGCGGTGCGATCCGCTCCGCATCGGTGACCGGCTCATCCGAGTACTCGGACAGATCCAGGTCATCGATGACGATCGTGGACAGACCGGTGCCGTCGAAGTCGTCACGCGAAGTGGTCAGTACACACACCGGCGCGGCCGACTCGAGCACATAGCTGATCCGCTCGGTGGGCTGATCGAGGTCGAGTGGCACATAGCCGCCACCGGCCTCCTGCACGGCGTACGCCGCGACAACAAGGTCGACGGAGCGCCGGAGACCGAGGGCCACCAAGCTCTCCGGGCCGACCCCATCCGCGATGAGGCGACGTGCCAAGCGGTGCACGCGGGCACCGAATTCGGCGTAGGTCAGTGCCGCACCCGTCGCCGGGTCCACGATCGCGACCGCGTCCGGCGTCGCCGCTGCCTGCGCGGCGAATGCGTCGACCAGCGTGCCGACCGCACCGAGATCGCGCTCGGTGTCGTTCCAGCCACGCAGTGCCAGTTCGGCTTCGGACGCATCGAGCAGGTCGATATCGCCGATGGCCCGATCCGGTTCGGCCGCGACGGCTCGCAGCAGCCGGTTGAACCGCTGTCCGAACGCCGCCATGGTGTCCGCGTCGAAAAGATCCGTGGCGTAGATCAATTCGCCGACGATGCCCGAAGGCGCGACCGTGGTGGCACCCGCACCGTTCGAGGTGCTGATCGGGGTCGCGGTCTGCTCCGAGAGCACCAGCTGCAGATCGAACTTGGCCACATCGATCGGCAGTTCGACACCGCTGACGGTGAGTCCGGGCAGTGCCAGGCTGTTCTGGCCGGTGTTCTGGAACGACAGCATCACCTGGAACAGCGGATGCCGTGCCTGCGAACGGGCCGGGTTGAGGATCTCCACCAGCCGCTCGAACGGCAGGTCGGCATGGCCGAACGCGCCGATATCGATGCCGCGCACGGTGCGCAGCAGTTCGGTGAAGGTGGCCGCGCCGTCGATCGGGGTCCGCAGCACCAGGGTGTTGACGAACATGCCGATCAGATCGTCGAGCGCGCGCTCACCGCGTCCCGCGATCGGCGTACCGATCGCGATGTCTTCCTCGCCGGACAACCGCGACAGCAGCACGGCCAGCGCAGTGTGCGCGACCATGAACAGCGTCGTGCCCCTGGTGCGCGCGAGTTCGGTGAGCTTGCCGTGGGTTTCGGCATCGATCTCGAACACGTGCGTCGCACCGCGACCCGACGCCACCGCCGGACGCGGCCGGTCGGCGGGCAGGTCGAGCTGTTCGGGCAGACCGCGCAAAGTCTCGGACCAGAACTCGATCTGCGCCGAGATCACCGATTCCGGATCGGATTCGGCGCCGAGCACCGCGCGCTGCCACAGCGCGAAGTCGGCGTACTGCACGTCGAGCGGACGCCAGGCAGGTTCGCCGCCCTCGACGCGCGCGGCATAGGCCGTCATCACGTCACGGGTGAGCGGACCCATCGAGAAGCCGTCGGCCGAAATGTGGTGCACCACGAGGGCGAGCACATGTTCGGTCGGGCTGATCTCGAACAGCTTGGCCCGGAACGGAACTTCGGCGGTGACGTCGAAGCCGGTCAGGATGACCTCCGCGACGCGCTGCGGCAGTTCGGCTTCGGTGACATCGATGGGCGTCAGATCCGGGATCACCCGGGCGGTGGAGACGGCCTGCTGGTAGGCGGTGCCGTCGTACTCCGGGTAGAAGGTGCGCAGCGATTCGTGGCGGGCCAGCACATCGGCGACCGCGATCTGCAGTGCCTGCCGGTCGAGCAGACCCGACAGCCGCACCGCGGCCGGGATATTGTCCACGGCCGATTCCGGATCGAAGCGGTTGAGGAACCACATGCGCTGCTGGGCCAGCGACAGCGGCACCCGCTCGGGACGCTGCTGCGGCACCAGGGCCATGCGCGCACCGGCACCGGCACGAGACTCCGCGCGGGCCGCGAGCGCGGCCACCGAGGACGCCTCGAACAGTTCGCGGACACCGAGATCGGTATCCAGTGCGGCCGAGAGCCGGGCGGCGACCTGGGTGGCGCTCAGCGAGTTACCGCCGAGTGCGAAGAAATCGTCGTCGAGACCGACGCGTTCCAGGCCGAGCACATCGGCGTAGGTGGCCGCGATGATCTCCTCGATCGGCGTGGTCGGCGCGCGGAATACCGCGGCCTCGAACACCGGTGCGGGCAGTGCCTTTCGATCCAGCTTGCCCGAGGCGTTGAGCGGGAAGGCATCGAGCACGATGACCACCGACGGGACCATGTACGCGGGCAGCTGCCGCGCCAGGTCCTCGCGCACCGTCTCGATATCCAGCCGCAGGTTCGGCGTCGCGATGATATACGCGACGAGCTGGTCGCCGGTGTGCTGATCACCGCGCACCACGACGACGGCCTGGGCGATCTCGTCCAGCGCGGTAAGCGCCTGCTCGATCTCGCCGAGTTCGATGCGCAGACCGCGCAGCTTCACCTGGAAGTCGGTGCGGCCCAGGTAATCCAGCTCACCGTCGGCCGTCCAGGCCACCAGGTCGCCGGTGCGGTACATGCGCGCGCCGTCGGTGGCGAACGGGTTCGCGACGAACCGATCGCTGGTCAGATCCGGACGCGCGACATAGCCGCGCGCCAGCTGGGTGCCCGCGAGGTACAGCTCGCCCGCGACACCGACCGGCACCGGACGTAGCCGCGAATCGAGCACGTAGACCTGGGTATTGAAGACCGGCGCACCGATCGGCACGGTGTCGGTGTCGGTCGCGACCACCTCGTGGAAGGTGACGTCGACCGCGGCCTCGGTCGGGCCGTACAGGTTGTGCAGCGCCGCACCGGTCAGCTCGCGCAGGCGATGCGCGGGCTTGGGCGGCAGCGCCTCACCGGAGGCGAATACCAGTCGCAGCGAATCACACCGCGCCGCGGCCGCATCGGCCACGAAGACCGACAGCATGGACGGCACGAAGTGGGTGACGGTGACCCGCTCCGCGGTAATGATCTCGGCGAGGTAGGCCGGATCGCGGTGCCCGTCCGGCTTCGCGATGACCAGCCGCGCACCGATCTGCAACGGCCAGAAGAACTCCCACACCGAAACGTCGAAGGTGGCGGGCGTCTTTTGCAGTACGGCGTCGGCGCCGGTCAGCCCGTAGGCCGACTGCATCCACACCAGCCGGTTCACGATCGCGGCATGGCTGACCGTCACACCCTTCGGACGACCGGTCGAACCCGAGGTGAAGATCACGTACGCGGTATTCGACGGGCGCAGCGGCGCACGCCGTTCCGCCTCGGTCACCGGCTGGTCCGAAAGCCCGAACAGGTCGAGCAGATCGATGCGCACCTGGGCGGTGTCGATCTTCAGATCGTCGCCGGAGGTCAGCACGCAGACCGGATCGGCGGTGGCGAGAATGTATTCCGTGCGCTCGGCCGGATGATCCGGATCCAGCGGCACGTACGCGCCACCGGCGACGGCCACCGCGTACATGCCGACCACCAGATCGATGGAGCGCCGCATGCCCAGGGCCACATACGATTCCGGGCCGACACCGCGTTCGATGAGCCAGCGCGACAGGCTGTAGACCCGGGTGCCGAACTCGGCGTAGGTCAGACTGGTCCCCTCGAACGTCAGCGCGGTCGCGTCGGGAGTTGCCGCGAGCTGGGCCTCGAACATCGAGACCAGCGTGGTCCCGTGAGCGGAGCCTGCGGAGCGAGCCGACAACGCCCCGTGAGCGGAGCCTGCGGAGCGAGCCGACAACGCCCCGTGAGCGGAGCCTGCGGAGCGAGCCGACAACGCCCCGTGAGCGGAGCCTGCGGAGCGAGCCGACAGCACAGCGTCCACATCGTGTGCGGTGTCGTTCCAATCGGACACCACCAGCTTGCGCTCGGTGGTGTCGAGCAGTTCGATATCGCCGACAACCGCGGCGGGTTCGGTGGTGATCGCGGTGAGCACCCGCACCAGGCGGTCGGCGATGCGGCGCACCGTCTGCTCGTCGAACAGGTCGCGCAGGTAGCCCGCGCGCACCCGCAGCTGGGAGTCCAGCTGCGCGATCAGGGTCAGCGGATAGTGCGTGGCGTCGGCGGCCTGCATATCGGCCACGGCCATGCCATCGATATCGGCGGCCTGCGCCCGGATGCCTTCGGCATCGACCGGGTAGGACTCGAATACCACCAGGGTGTCGAACAGACCGCCGATGCCGGCGGCGGACTGGATATCGGCCAGGCCGACATAGTGGTGATCGAGCAGATCCGCCTGCTCGCCCTGGGTCCGGGTGAGCAACTGCTCCACCGATTCCGACGGATCGAAGCGCACCCGCACCGGAACGGTATTGATGAACAGGCCGACCATCGACTCGACGCCGGACAGCTGTGCCGGACGGCCGGACACGGTGGTACCGAACAGCACATCGTCACGGCTGGTCATCCGGCCGATCAAGATGCCCCAGGCGACCTGGAGCACGGTATTCGGCGTGACGCCGAGCGAGGCGGCGAGTGCGGTGAGTCGCGCGGTCGCCTGCTCGTCCAGCTCGAAGAAGTATTCGCCGGACAGCGAGGTGATTTCGCGGGTCGCATCCGGGCGGGACAGCAGCGTCGGTTCGCTGACACCGCGCAGTGCTTCGGTCCACACGGCCACCGAGGCCGCGTGATCCTGCTGCCTGGTCCATTCCAGGAAGTGCCGGTAGGAGCGCACCGCAGGCAGCACATTGGCATCGGCGTGTGCCGCGTAGAGCACCAGCAGATCCCGCATGAGCAGCGGCATGGACCAGCCGTCGAGCAGGATGTGGTGGTTGGAGACCACGAACTGCCAGCTGCCGGTGTCCGATTGGCGGCGGCCGCGGGTTCCTGTGTCTGATTCGCGGCGCTCCCGGCCCCCTCCGTGGTTACGCTCCGCTACCGCCTCCGGGTGCGTCGCTCGCGCCGCAGTGTGGTCACGCTCCGCTACCGCCTCCGGGCCCGCCGCCGAAGCGGTTTGGATCAGCGTGAAGCGGACGAGCGGCGGCGCGGTCAGATCGAAGCGCTGGGTGCGGTCGGCGGCGATGAGATCGGCGGCCTCGCCGGATTCGATCCGGTCGTGCTCGGCCCAGGCGACCCGGGCGTTGTCGAGGACGATCTGGACCGGGTTGCCGTCGTTATCGGTGACGAACGCGGTGCGCAGGTTCTCGTAGCGATCCACCAGAGCCTGTGCGGCCGAACGCAATCGGGTCGGGTCCAGCCGGCCGGTGAGCGTCAGCACGGCCTGCGCGGTGTAGACGTCCACCGAAGTGGCGGCCAGCTGCGCGTGGAACAGCAGACCCGCCTGCAGTGCGGACAACGGCCAGATATCGGCAAGTGCCGGGAAGCGCTGCTCCCAGTTGTCGATATCGCGCTGTGTCAGCTCCCGCCCCGAGCCGCCCCGCGCCGAGCGCATCAGGGCGAAGTCCGACGGTGTGTGCCCACCCGCGCCGTTCGAATTGGCGTGCCGGGCAACCGCTTCCAGTGCGGTGGTCCACAGTTCGCCGAATTCGCGGACCTGCGCGGCATCGAGCAGGGTGCTCGGGTAGCCGATATTGGCGGTCAGCTTGTCGCCGACCACGATGGCATTGATGTCCAGCGGAGCCATCGCGGGCATATCCGCGTTGTAGGCGCCGCCGAGCGCACCGAGTTCGGCGGCCGGGATCCAGCCGAAGCCGCGCAGCGCCTCGGGCACATCGCCCTCGGAGACGCGGCCCAGGTAGTTGAAGCTCACCTGGCCCGGCTGTTCGACGGGCAGTTCCGTCGCGGTTGCTTCGTTCATGTAGCGCAGCAGGCCGTAGCCGATGCCCTTGTCCGGCACCGCGAGCAGTTGCTCCTTGACCGCCTTGACGGCCTTGCCGAGCGCGGGACCGCCGGTCAGCGCGGCATCGATATCGATGCCGGACAGGTCGAAGCGGACCGGGAAGATCGCGGTGAACCAGCCGACGGTGCGCGAGAGATCCGCACCGGGCACGATGCCCTCTTCGCGGCCGTGGCCCTCCAGGCGGATCAGCAGCGCATCGTCGGCGCGCGCGGTGGTGCGGCCCGCACGCCACTTCGCGGTCGCCAGGGCGAGCGCGGTGAGCAGACCGTCGTTGACGCCGCCGTGGAACAGCGCGGGCACGGTGGTCAGCAGCGCCTTGGTGACCTCGGCCGACACCTCGACCTGCAGCTTCTCGATGGCGCCCGAGGTATCCACGGCCGGATCCAGCGCACGCTCGGTCAGCAGCGGATCGGCCGTGCCGACCACCGAACGCCAGTAGTCCAGTTCGGCCACCCGCTCGGCGCTTTCGGCTTCGCGTCGCAGCGCGTCCGCCCAGGCCCGCATCGAGGTCGCGGGCGCGACGAGCTGCGGTTGCTGGCCCGCGGTGAGCTGGCCCCAGGCGGCGACGAAGTCCGGCACCAGGATGCGCCAGGAGACACCGTCCACCACGAGGTGATGCGCCGCCACGATGAGGCGACCGCCGCGGCTGCCGTCCGACGGTTCCAGCCAGACGAAGCGAATCACTACACCCGCCGCCGGGTCGAGTCGATCCAGTGTGGAATCCAATGCGGCGGAAGCGATTTCGAACAATGCCGCGTCGTCGATACCGGCATCGAATTCGGTGCGATCGATCAGCGCGTCCACGTCGATGGTGCCCGGCTCGACGGTCTCGAGGGTCCAGTCGGCATCCTCGCGGTACAGTCGCGCCCGTAGCATGTCGTGGCGGTCGACCACCGCGGCAACGGTTTTCGCGATGCCCGCGCGGTCGATGCCGACCGGCAATTCGAGCGCCATGGTCTGGTTGAACCGGCCGAACGAACCCTGCCGCTGCGCCATGAACCGGACCACCGGGGTCAGCGCCATGGCACCGACGCCGCCACCGGGCAGCTCGGCCAGCGCCTCGACGGCGGTATCGGTGCTGTCGGCGGTCTCGGCGACCGCGGCGAGTCCGGCCACGGTGCGCTGCTCGAAGACATTGCGCGGGGTGAAGACCACACCGCGCGCCCTGGCCCGCGAAACCAGCTGGATGGACACGATGCTGTCGCCGCCGAGGGCGAAGAACGAATCGTCGACACCGACGCGCTCGACGCCGAGCACCTCGGCGAAGACCTCGGCAATGGTGTGCTCGATCGGCGTGCGCGGTGCGCGGAAGACCACCTCGGTCGCGAATACCGGCTCCGGCAGGGCCTTGCGGTCCAGCTTGCCGACCGGGGTCAGCGGGATGTGGTCGATCACCATCACCGACGACGGCACCATGTACGCGGGCAGGCGTTCCTCGACGTGCGCGGTCAGCTCGGCGACATCGATCGAATGACCCGGTACCGCAACCACATACGACACCAGCGAGGTCGCGCCCGCCGCGCCCTTGTGGCCGACGGTGACCGCGAAGTCGACGGTCTCGTGCGATGCCAGCGCCGCGTCGATCTCACCGAGTTCGATGCGGAAACCACGCACCTTGACCTGGAAGTCGGAGCGGCCCACATATTCGACCTCGCCGGTACGACTCCAGCGCACCACGTCACCGGTGCGGTACATGCGCGCACCCGCGACATAAGGGTTGGCCACGAAACGTTCGGCGCTCAGCCCGGCGCGGGCGTGATAGCCGCGCGCCAGCTGGATGCCCGACAGATACAGCTCACCCGCGACACCCACCGGCACCGGCCGGAGCTGGGCGTCCAGGATCAGCGACTGCATGCCGCGGATCGGCGCACCGATCACCACCGTGTCACCGGCCACCAGCGGCTCGCTGATATTGGTCATGATGGTGGTCTCGGTCGGACCGTAACCGTTGTGGAAGCTGCGGACGGAACCGTTCTCCAACGGCACCGCCCACTTGGCGACCAGATCCGCCGGCACCGCCTCGCCACCGGCGACCAGTACTCGCAGCGAGTCGAGGCCGGTCGGATCGAACGTGGCCAGCGCGGCGGGTGTGATGAACGCGTGCGTGACCCGCTCGGTGCGGATCAGCTCGGACAGTTCCTCACCGCCGTACACGCCGGGCGGCGTCACCACGAGCGCACCGCCCGCGCCGACCGCGAGCAGCAGTTCCAGGATCGAGGCGTCGAAGCTGGGCGAGGCGAAATGCAGTGCGCGCGAACCGGAATCGAGGTCGTAGCGCACGATCTGCTCGACGCTGAAGTTCGCGAGTCCGGCATGGGTGACCACGACACCCTTGGGCACACCGGTGGAGCCCGAGGTGTAGATGACGTAGGCCGGATGCGCCGGACGCAGCGGGCGGACCCGGTCGGCGTCGGTGATCGGCCCGCCGTCGAATCCGTCCAGGTCGAGCTCGTCGAGCACCAGCCAGCGCACCGAATCCGGCAGGCCGTCACGAACCGCCGCGACGGTGAGACCGACGGGGGAACCGGAATCGGTGACCATGTGCGCGATGCGCTCGGCCGGGTAGTTCGGGTCGACGGGCACGAATGCCGCACCCGTCTTCGATACCGCCCAGGCGGCGAAGACCGAATCCGCGGACCGCGGCACGCCGACGGCGACCAGATCCTCGGTGCCGATGCCCTCGGCAATGAGCAAGCGCGCCAACCGGTTCGAGCGCTCGTCGAGGTCGCCGTAGGCCACACGTGTCCCCTGGAACACCACGGCGGTCGCCTTCGGATCCATCGCGGCGGCCTCGGCCAGCAGCTCGGGCAGCGTGCGCGCGGGCACCGCCGGTGCACCGGTGCGGGCAATGAGCTCGGCCCGCTCCTGCGCGTCGAGCACATCGATGGCACCCACCGCGACCGTCGGGTCGGCGGCAATGGCCTCCAGCACCCGCCGCCAACGCTGCGTGATCAGCTCGGCGGTCGACTCGTCGAACAGCTCGGTGGCGTAGGTGAGCGCCGAAGTCATTCCGGCGGAACCGGTTTCCGACAGCGTGAACTGCAGGTCGAAGCGGGCCACATTCTCGTCGAGGTCCAGTGCGGACACCGACAGACCCGGCAATTCGAGTGCGGTGCGCTCCAGGTTCTGGAATGCGAGCATCACCTGGAACAGCGGGTTGCGCGCCTGCGAGCGTTCCGGTGCGAGCAGTTCCACGAGCCGTTCGAACGGCACGTCGGCATTACCGAAGGCATCCAGGTCCGTCGAGCGCACCCGGTCCAGCAGCGCCGTGAACGATTCGGACTGATCGACGCCGGTGCGCAGCACGAGGGTGTTGACGAACATGCCGACGAGATCGTCGAGCGCCTGCTCACCGCGTCCGGCGATGGGCGAGCCGACGGCGATATCGTCGGTGCCCGACAAGCGGGCCAGCAGCACCGTGAGCGCGCTGTGCATCACCATGAACAGCGACGCACCGCGTTGGCGCGCAATACCTTCCAGCGCCGCGATGAGTTCGGCGGGCAGTTCGGTCTGCACGGTCGCGCCGCGATGCGAGGTGATCGCGGGACGCGGCCGATCGGTGGGCAGCGGCAGTTCGTCCGGTACGCCGTCGAGCGCGCGCTTCCAATGCGCCACCTGACGCGCCATCAGCGAAGTCGGATCGTCCTCGGCGCCGAGGACTTCGCGCTGCCAGATGGCGAAGTCCGCGTACTGCACCGGCAGCGGCGCCCAGCCGGGCGCGGCGTCCTGGGCGCGCGCGGTGTAGGCGAGCATCACGTCGCGAGTCAGCGGGCCGATGGAGAAGCCGTCGGCCGCGATGTGGTGCACCACGACGACCAACACATGCTCATCGGCGCCTGCGGAGAAGAGCCTGGTCCGCAGTGGAGCCTGTTCGGACACATCGAATCCGGTGGTCACGAATTCGGTCACCACCGCGGTCAGCTCGGCCGGATCGACCGAAACCGGCTGCAGGTCCAGCGCGATCGCGTCGGCGGGCACGATCACCTGCACCGGCGTGCCGCCGTGCTCCGGGTAGCGGGTGCGCAACGATTCGTGCCTGCGCACCACATCCGCCACCGCCAGCCGCAGCGCCTCGATATCGAGTGCACCGGTCAGGCGAATGGCGACCGGAAGGTTGTAGGCCGCGGATGTGGTGTCGTACTTGTTCAGGAACCACATGCGCTGCTGCGCGAACGACAGCGGCACGAGTTCGTCGGCCTTGCGCGGGCGGGCCACGAGCCGGGCGCGCGCGGCGCCGTCGGCATGCGATTCCACCCGGGCCGCGAGCGCTTCCACGGTGGAGGCCTCGAAGAGCGCGCGCACCGGGACGGTGGTGCCGAGCGCCGCGCCGATCCGGGCGACCACCCTGGTCGCGATGAGCGAGTTGCCGCCGAGGTCGAAGAAGTCGTCGTCGACACCGACCCTGGGCAGGTCGAGCACATCGGCGAAGACCGCGGCGACGGTCTCCTGCACCGGCGTCACCGGTGCGCGGAAAGCCTTGGCCTGCACCGCGGGCGCGGGCAGCGCGCGACGGTCCAGCTTGCCGTTGACGGTCAACGGAATCCACTCGAGCCGTACCAGCGCCGCGGGCACCATGTAGGACGGAAGGCGTTGCGCCGCACCGCTGCGCACCACGTCGAGGTCCGGGATCACATCGGGTTCGGCGACCACGTAGGCCACGATCCGCTGATCGCCCGGCTGGTCCTCGCGCACGATGACAGCGGCCTGGGCGATGCCCGGCTGGGCCAGTATGGCGGATTCGATTTCACCGAGTTCGATGCGGAAGCCGCGCACCTTGACCTGATCGTCGGCGCGGCCCAGGTATTCGAGTTCGCCGAAGCGGTTCCAGCGCGCGAGGTCGCCGGAGCGGTACAGGCGTGTGCCCGCGGCCTCCGCGTCGGCGAGGGGGTTCGCGACGAAGCGGGTGGTGGTCAGGTCCGAGCGGCCGAGGTAGCCGCGAGCCAACTGCGGTCCCGCGACATACATTTCGCCCGCGACGCCGACCGGCACCGGCCGCAGCCGGTTGTCGAGGACGTACACGCGCAGACCCGCGATGGCGCGGCCGACCACGCTGCCGGAGGCGGCGGCGATGGTCGCGGCGTCCAGCGCACGGTAGGACACGTGCACCGTGGTCTCGGTGATGCCGTACATATTGACCAGCAGCGGAGCGACATGTGCCGAGCGCCGGTCGGTGCCGTCACCGTGTCGGGCAACCCAATCCGAAAGCCTGCGCAATTCGAGGGCTTCACCGCCGAACACCACGTAGCGCAAGGCCAGCGGTTCGGCATCCGGTGCGGCATTGCGATCCGCCTCGGCCAGTTGATAGAACGCGGACGGCGTCTGGTTGAGCACCGTGACCTGTTCCACCCGCAGCAGTTCCAGGAACTGTTCGGGCGAGCGCGAGGTGTAGTAGTCGACGACCACCAGGGTGCCGCCGAACAGCAGCGGACCCCACAGCTCCCACACCGAGAAGTCGAAGGCGTAGGAGTGGAACAGCGTCCACACATCGCGGGGGCCGAAGCCGAAATCGCGATCGGTATTGGCGAACAGCCGCACCACATTCCGGTGCGCGACCGCGACACCCTTCGGGCGGCCGGTCGAGCCGGAGGTGTAGATCACGTACGCGACATTGTCCGGGGTGAGCGCCGCGAGGCGGTCGGCGTCGGTGATCGGCGCATCGTCGGCGTCCTCGACATTGCCGGTCTCCACCGCGAATCCGTCGAGCACCACGGTCGGCAGCTCGTCGGGCACCCTCACCTGAACCGTCGAATCGAGGATCACACTGGTCGGACGCGAATCCGCGAGTACGTAGGCGATGCGGTCGGCCGGGTAGGTCGGGTCGACGGGCACATAGCCCGCACCGGTCTTCACCACCGCGAGCAGCGCGACCACGAGATCGAGCGACCGCGGCAGGATCACCGCGACCAGCGACTCGGGACCCGCGCCGTCGGCGATCAGCCTGCGCGCCAACACATTCGCGCGCCGATCCAGCTCCGCGTAGGTCAGCGACTCGATGCCGAATTTGGCCGCCGTATTGTCCGGATGCGCGGCCACCGCCTGCTCGAACAGATCGACCAGCGTGGTACCCGGTGTACTGAATCGCGGTGCGCTGTATCGGATTGCGGCGCTGGTGCCCCGCGTGGTTACGCGGGCTGCCTCCTCCGGGCCCGTCGCTCGCGCCAGGCTGTCGAATCCGGACGACACCCAGCGCTGCGACACATTGAGCCGCTCGGCCTCACCGAGCAGATCGATATCGCCGATGACGATCTCGGGATCCTCGACCACACTCCGCAGAATCCGGACCAGGCGATCGGCGAACGATGCCACCGTCTCCGGATCGAACAGCTCGGTAGCGTAGTTCCAGGACAGGCCCAGTGCACCGCCGGCGGTCTCGCCGACGGTCAGCTGCACATCGAATTTGGCTGTGCCGGGATCGAATTCGACCACCGACAGCTCGACGCCAGGCAGCGCGACGGTGCCCATTTCCGCGGCCGAGGCGGCCTCGAAGGTCAACGCGATCTGGAACAGCGGGTGGTGTGCCTGGGACCGGGCCGGGCTGTGCTTACCCACCCCGGCGGCTCCGCCGCCTTGCCGTCCCCAGAGGACATCCACCAGCCGCTCGAACGGCACATCGGCATTGGCGAAGGCCGCCAGATCGGTGCGGCGCACCTGCGCGAGCAGATCGCTGAACTTGGCGCTCGGCTCGACCTCGTTGCGCAGCACCAGCGTATTGACGAACATACCGACCAGATCGTCGAGCGCGCGTTCACCGCGTCCGGCGATCGGGGTGCCGATGGCGATATCGGTGCTGTTGGACAGCCGGGCCGCCCAGGCCGCGAGTGCCGCGTGCATGACCATGAACAGCGTGACCCCGCGGGCGCGGGCGAGTTCGGCCAGTGCTCCGTGCAATTCGGCGTCGATCGAGAAGCCGTGCGTGCCACCGGCATTGGACGCGACCTCGGGCCGCGAGCGGTCGGCGGGCAGTTCGATCTGATCGGGCAGATCGGCCAGCTGCTCGGTCCAGTAGGCGAGCTGCTGCGCCGCGACCGATTCGGGATCGTCCTCGCTGCCGAGCACGTCGCGCTGCCACAGCGCGTAGTCGGCGTACTGGACATCCAGCGGCGCCCAGGCGGGCACCTCGCCGCGACTGCGCTCGGTGTAGGCCAGCACCACGTCACGCAGCAGCGGACGCAGCGAGAAACCGTCACCACTGATGTGGTGCATGACGAGCACCGCGACATGGTTCTGCTCATCGATGCTGAGCAGGTTGGCCCGGAACGGCACCTCGCTGGTCACATCGAAGTACACGCTCGCCAGCTCGACGATGCGCGCGGGCACCGCGCCGGGAGCGATCGCCTCGGTCGCCAGCTCGAAGCGCACCTCGTCGGTGTGCAGCACGTGCTGGTAACCGGTGCCTTCGATCTCCGGGTAGATGGTGCGCAGCGCCTCGTGCCTGGCCAGCACGTCGCCGACCGCGGCGTTCAGCGCGGCGATATCGACATCGCCGGTGAGCCGGACGGCGACCGGAATGTTGTTGACCGCGGTGCGATTGTCGAAGCGGTTCAGGAACCACATCCGCTGCTGGGCCAGCGACAGCGGGACCAGCTCGGGGCGCGGTTGCGGGGTCAGCGGAGCCCGACCGCCCTCGCCCGCTGCCGATTCCACGAGAGCGGCGAGTGCGGCGACGTTCGAAGCCTCGAACAGCGCGCGCACCGGGATCTGGGTGTCCAGTGCCGCGCCGAGTCGCGCGGCGACCTGGGTGGCGATCAGCGAGTTGCCGCCCAGTTCGAAGAAATCGTCGTCCAAGCCGACGCCGTGGCCGACGCCCTGCAGACCAAGCACCTCGGCGAAGGTGCCCGCGACGATCTCCTCCACCGGGGTGGTCGGCGCGCGGAATACCTTGGCCGCGAACGTCGGTGCGGGCAGCGCCTTGCGATCCAGCTTGCCGGAGGCATTGAGCGGGAACTCGTCGAGCACCATGTAGGCCGCGGGCACCATGTACGCGGGCAACTGGTCGCCGAGCGTGTTCTTGACGGTCTCGATGTCGATGGCCCGGTCCGGATTCGCGACCAGGTAGGCGACCAGCTGATCGCCGGTCCGGTCATCCGAATGCACGAGCACGACCGCCTGCGCGACCGCGGCCTGTGCGGTGAGCGCCGACTCGATCTCACCGAGTTCGATGCGCAGACCGCGCAGCTTCACCTGGAAGTCGGTGCGGCCCAGGTACTCCAGTTCACCGCGCGGCGTCCACATGACGAGGTCACCGGTGCGGTACATGCGCTCGGCGGCGCCGAACGGGTTCGCGACGAAACGTTCGGTGGTCAGATCCGGGCGGCCGACATAGCCGTGCGCCAACTGCGCGCCCGCCAGATACAGCTCACCCGGAACGCCCGCGGGCACCGGACGCAACCGCGAATCCAGCACGTACACCTGGGTGTTGAACACCGGCGCACCGATCGGCACCGAGCTGATATCGGCATCGGTCACCTCGTGGAACGTGACGTCGACCGCGGCCTCGGTGGGGCCGTACAGGTTGTGCAGTCGCGCGCCGGTCAGCTGGCGCAGGCGCTGCGCGGCCACGGCGGGCAGCGCCTCACCGGAGGCGAAAACATTACGCAGACTGGCGCATTCGGCCGCGCGGTCGTCGGCCGCGGCGGGAGCGACGGGCCCGGAGGAGGTAGCTTGCGTAACCCCATAGGGACCCGCGGACGCCGCAATCGTGCTCAAGAATACCGAAAGCATGGACGGCACGAAGTGCACCGTGGTGACCTGCTCGTCGGCGATCAGGCGCGCCAGATAGGCCGGATCACGGTGACCGTCCGGCTTGGCGACGACCAGGCGCGCGCCGACCTGCAAGGGCCAGAAGAACTCCCACACCGACACGTCGAAGGTCGCCGGAGTCTTCTGCAGCACAACGTCTTCGGCGGACAGACCGTATTCGGCGTGCATCCACACCAAGCGGTTGACGATCGCCGCGTGCGAGACCGCGACACCCTTGGGACGACCGGTCGAACCCGAGGTGAAGATCACGTACGCGGTATTGCCCGGACGCAGCGGGCGATGCCGATCCGCGTCGGTCAGCGGTTCATCGGAGAATTCGGCGAGGTCGAGTTCATCGATGCGGACCTGGCGCGACACCGTGGTCTCCAGATCGGTGCCGGAGGTCAGCACACAGACCGGTCGCGCGGTCTCCAGGATGTAGTCGATGCGCTCGGCCGGATGATCCGGATCCAGCGGCACGTACGCACCACCGGCGGCATTGATCGCGTACATGCCGACGAGCAGATCGATCGAGCGCCGCATGCCCAGGGCCACATAGGATTCCGGGCCGACGCCGTTCTGCTTCAGCCAGCGCGCCAACCGGTGTACGCGGGCGGCGAACTCGGCATATGTCAGCGTCGCGGAGCGACTCGATGAGGGATGGTGGTCGGGGGACGAGTGGGCCAGACTTGTCCCGTCGTAGCTGACCGCGTACGCGTCCGGTGTGCGCAGCACCTGCGCCTCGAACAGCGAGACCAGCGTCGCGGCCGCATCGCCGACCGGCGAGGTCAGTGCCGCGTCGACCGGGAATTCGGTCTCGTTCCACCGGTCGAGCACCTGGGCACGCTCGGTGTCGTCGAGCAGGTCGATATCGCCCACCACGATCGCCGGTGCGGCGGTGATACCGCGCAGCACCCGGACGAACCGCTCGGCGAACGCCTCCGCGAACCGATCGTCGAAAAGATCTGTGGCATAGACGAGTTCGGCGGCCATCTCCGATTCCGCACCCTCGCTCAGCGTGAGCTGCAGGTCGACCTTGGCGGTCGGCGGATCGATGCCGAGTTCGGAGACCGCGAGTCCGGGCAGCTCCAGCGAAGTGCGGCCGAGGTTCTGGAACGACAGCATCACCTGGAACAGCGGATGGCGCGCCTGCGAGCGAGCCGGATTGAGCACCTCGACCAAACGCTCGAATGGTACGTCGGCGTGTGCGAAGGCCTGCAGATCGCGCTCGCGCACCTGGGCGAGCAGATCGGTGAACGCTTCGGTCGGATCGACCTGGGTGCGCAGCACCAGGGTGTTGACGAACATGCCGACCAGGTCGTCGAGGACCTGCTCGCCACGACCGGCCACCGGGATGCCGATGGCGATGTCATCCGAACCGCTCAGCCGCGCGAGCAGGGTCGCGAAGGCGCTGTGCACCACCATGAACAGCGTGGTGTTGTGCTCGTGCGCGACACGGTTGAGCGCCTCCACGAGTGCGCCGGGCAGCTGGAATCGGTGCGTGCGCGCCGCATACGACGCGACGACCGGCCGCGGCTTGGGCGACAGACGCAGTTCCTCCGGCAGTCCGGCCAGGGTTTCGCGCCAGTAGCCGAGTTGTTCGGAGATCAGCGAGGTCGGATCGTCCTCGGAGCCGAGCGTTTCACGCTGCCACAGTGCGTAATCCACATACTGCACCGGCAGCGGCGGCCAGACCGGAGCGGATTCCGAACTACGCGCGATGTAGGCCGACATCAGATCGCGGACCAGCGGACGCATCGAGAAGCCGTCCGCCGCGATGTGGTGCACCACGACCGAGAGCACGTGGTTCTGAGTGTTGTCGCGCCACTTCTTGCTGCTCAGCGGCGCACGCTCGACCTGGTAGAGCCGAATCCGCACCGGGGATTCGGTGGTGATATCGAAGCCGCGGCCGATGAATTCGTAGAGGGCACTGCCCAATTCGCTTTCGGCGACCGGGACGATCTCCAGTTCCGGAATCGCCCGCGCGGCCGGGAGCACCTGCTGGTAGGCCACGCCCTCATGCGACGGGTAGATCGTGCGCAGCGATTCGTGCCGGGTGATCACATCGGCGATCGCTCCGCGCAGCGCGGGCAGATCGAGATGCCCGTGCAGCCGCACCGCCGCCGGAATATTGTCGGCGGCCGAATCGGCGTCGAAGCGGTTGAGGAACCACATCCGCTGCTGCGCGAGCGACAGCGGCGGGTACTCCGGCCGAGGGCGCACGGTCAGCGCCTGGCGGGCGCCGGCCCCGGCGCTGGCCTCCATGCGCGCGGCGAGTGCGGCGACGGTCGGCGCCTCGAACAGCAGTCGCACCGGTACCTGGGTGTCCAGTGCCGCGCCGAGTCGCGCCACCACCTGGGTGGCGACCAGCGAGTTGCCGCCGAGATCGAAGAAGTTGTCATCGATGCCGATGCGCTCGTGACTCAGCACATCGCTGAAAATGTCGACGACGATCTCTTCGATCGGGGTCGACGGAGCGCGGAATTCCTTGGCCTCGAAGACGGGTTCGGGCAGCGCGCGCCGATCGAGCTTGCCGTTGGGGTTCAATGGCATGGCGTCGAGCACCACGATGGCGGCGGGGACCATGTACGACGGCAGCTGCTCGCTCAGGTGCGCACGCAGCTCGTCGAGGTCGACCGTGCCGCCATTGGCGGGCACCACATAGGCGACCAGCTGATCACCGGTCCGCGCATCCGCACGCACCAGCGCGACCGCCTGGGCCACCGAATCGTGTGTGGTGAGGGCGGTTTCGATCTCACCGAGCTCGATGCGCAGACCGCGCAGCTTCACCTGGAAGTCGGTACGGCCGAGGTAGACGATGGCACCATCGGCATTGCGGGTCACCAGGTCGCCGGTGCGGTACATCCGGGATCCGGAGGCGCCGAACGGGTTGGCCACGAAGCGATCCGCGGTCAGATCGGTGCGCCCGAAGTAACCGCGCGCCAACTGCGCACCGGCCAGATACAACTCACCCGCGACACCCGGCGCGACCGGATGCAGGCGGGCATCGAGCACATACGCCTGCGCATTCCAGACCGGCAGACCGATCGGCACCGCGCCGACCAGGCCCTGTGCCACCGGACCGTGCGTCGCGTGCACCGCGAACTCGGTCGGGCCGTAGAGGTTGTAGAGCTCGGCCGAGCTGACCTTGCGAATGGCGGCGACGGTGTCACCGGTGAAGGCCTCACCGGCGACCAGCAATGCGCGCAACGACTCGAGCGCCGCGCCACCGGCGGCATCCACACTGCCCGCGAAGACGGTCAGCATCGAGGGCACGAACGAGGTCATGGTGACCCGTTCGGCCGCGATGACCTCCGCCAGGTACTGCGGGTCGCGATGCCCGTCCGGGCTCGCGACGACAATCCGGCCACCGGTGGACAACGGGCCGAACAACTCCCACACCGACACGTCGAACGTGGCAGGGGTCTTGAACAACACGACGTCATCGGCACCGATGCCGTATTCACCGGTGATCCAACGGATCTGGTTGACCACGGCCGCGTGCGGCAGCGCCACACCCTTCGGCCGACCGGTCGAACCGGAGGTGAAGATGACGTACGCGGTGTTCTCCGCCCGCAGCGGTGCGATCCGCTCCGCATCGGTGACCGGCGCGTCCGAGTACTCGGACAGCTCGAGCTCATCGATGGAAAGCGTTGGCAGCCCGCCGCTTTCGAAGTTGTCCCGTGAGGTCGTCAGCACACAGGCCGGTGCCGCCGACTCGAGCACATAGCTGATCCGCTCGGTGGGCTGATCCAGGTCCAGCGGCACATAGCCGCCGCCGGCCTCCTGTACCGCGTACGCCGCGACCACGAAATCGACCGAACGCCGCAGACCGAGGGCGACCAGCTTTTCCGGACCCACACCGGCCTCGATCAACCGACGCGCCAAGCGGTGCACGCGCGCAGCGAACTCGGCATATGTCAGCGTCGCGGAGCGACTCGAGGCGGTCGCGGGATCCACAATCGCGACCGCATCCGGCGTGGCCGCGGCCTGCGCGGCGAACTCGCCGACCAGGGTGAGCCCGCCACCCTTGCGAACACCCGAACGACGCGGGGTACGACCGGGCTGACGACGCGGCAGCAAGTCGTGCTCGGTGTCGTTCCAGCCGACCACCGCGAGTGCGGTTTCCTGATCGTCGAGCAGCTGGATATCGCCGATCGGCACGGTCGGATCGGCGATGATGGCCGCCAGGATCCGATCGAGACGCCGTGCGAAGGCCGCCACCGTGTCTTCGTCGAAAAGATCGAGGGCATAGGAGATTTCGGCCGACATACCGGCGGCCTCGCCCGATTCCTGGGTCTCCTGCAGGGTCAGCTGCAGATCGAATTTGGCCAGTCGCGCGTCGTAATCGATGCCGTTGACCGACAGTCCGGGCAATTCCAGGTTGGCCTGCTTGATGTTCTGGAACGCCAGCATCACCTGGAACAGCGGATTGCGGGCCTGCGAGCGGGCCGGGTTGAGAATTTCGACCAGGCGCTCGAACGGCAGATCCGCGTGCGCGAACGCCTGCAGGTCGGTTTCCCTTGCCAGGGCGAGCAGGTCGGCGAAGCTCGCCGAACCCGCGACATCGGTGCGCAATACGAGCGTATTGACGAACATGCCGATCAGGTCGTCCAGCGCGGCCTCACCACGACCGGCGGCCGGGGTACCGATGGCGATATCGCTGGTACCGCTGGCCCGCGCCAGCAGCACGGCGAGCGCGCTGTGCATGACCATGAACAGCGACGAATTGTGCTTGCGACCCAGATCGATGAGCGCACGCTGGGTCTCGGCGGAGATAACGAACGCGTAGGTGCCGCCGCGGTAGGAGGCGATCGCCGGACGCGGGCGGTCCGAAGGCAGCACCAATTCGTCGGGCAGATCGGCGAGTTGTTCGGTCCAGTACCGGATCTGGCTGGAGATCAGCGAAGCCGGATCGCCCTCGGAGCCGAGCACCTCGCGCTGCCACAGCGCGTAGTCCGCGTACTGGACCGGCAGCGCGGACCAGGCGGGCGACTCCCACGAGGTGCGCGCGGCGTACGCCACCATGACATCACGCGCCAGCGGCCCCATCGACCAACCGTCGGCCGAAATGTGGTGCACCACCATGCCGAGTACGAACTCGGACTCGCTGATCTCGAAAAGCCTTGCGTGCAAAGGCACTTCGTCGGTGACGTCGAAGGCCATGGAGGCCAGGTCGATCAGATGCTCGACCAGGGTCTCCTCGGTGACCCGGTACGGGGTCAGGTCGGGCACGATCTGCGCCGCGTCGAGCACCACCTGAACCGGACCGCTCTTGGTCTCCGGGAAGACGGTGCGCAGCGACTCGTGCCGGTCGATCACGTCGATGACCGCGACCTGCAGTGCGGCGACATCGAGATCACCGGAGAGCCGGATGGCGACCGGAATGTTGTTGACCGCCGAGGCGGTATCGAAGCGGTTGAGGAACCACATGCGCTGCTGCGCGAGCGACAGCGGCACCTCCTCCGGGCGCTCCTGGGCGACCAGGGCACTGCGGGCGCCGGCACCGGCATGCGATTCCACCCGGGCCGCCAGCGCGGCCACGGTGGACGCCTCGAACACCATCCGCACCGGCACCCTGGTATCGAGTGCGGTGCCGATGCGCGAGGCCACCTGGGTGGCGATCAGTGAGTTGCCGCCGAGTTCGAAGAAGTCGTCGTCCACGCCGACGCGCGGCAGGTCGAGCACCTCACCGAAGATCTGGGCGACGATCTCCTCGATGGGTGTGCTCGGCGCACGGAAGGTGTGCACCTCGAAGACCGGCTTGGGCAGAGCGCGCCGATCGAGCTTGCCGTTCGCATTGAGCGGCATGGCCTCGAGCGTCACGAACGCCGCGGGCACCATGTAGGTGGGCACCATGCCTGCCAGATGCGTGCGCAGCGCGGTATCGAATCCCGCCTCCGGCTCGGCCTCGGTCGGCACCACATAGGCGACCAACTGGTCGCCGAGCCGACTGTCGGAACGGACCAGCGCGACCGCCTGCGCCACCGCGGGATGGGCGCGCAGGGCGGCTTCGATCTCGCCGAGCTCGATCCGGACACCGCGCAGTTTCACCTGGAAGTCGGTGCGACCGCTGTAGACGATCTGTCCAACGGCATCGCGGGTCACCAGGTCACCGGTGCGGTACATGCGAGAACCGCTGGGGCCGAACGGATTCGCCAGGAAACGGTCGGCCGTCATATCCGGCCGGGTGAGATAACCGCGCGCCAGCTGGTCGCCCGACAGATACAGCTCACCCGCGACACCCGGGGGCACCGGATGCAGTCGCGCGTCGAGCACATAGGCCTGGGTGTTCCAGACCGGCGCACCGATCGGCACCGCGCCGCGCACCACCTCGCCGACGACCGCGTGGGTGGCGTTGACGGTGAATTCGGTTGGGCCGTAAAGGTTTATCAGCGTGATATCGGGGCGGCCGAGCTTGCGGAACGCCTCGACCGCCTCACCGGTGAACGCCTCACCACCGACCAGCAGCATGCGCACCGAGTTCAGTGCCGCCGGATCGACGGTGCCGGCGAATACGGTCAGCAGCGACGGCACGAACGAGGTCACGGTGACCTGTTCGGCGGCGATGACCTCGGTCAGATATTGGGTGTCGCGGTAGCCGTCGTGGGTGGCGATGACGGTCCGGCCGCCGGTCAGCAAGGGCGCCAACGGCTCCCACACCGACGCGTCGAAGGTGGCCGGGGTCTTGTACAGCGCCACATCGTCGGCGCCGAGCCCGAATTCGCTGATGAGCCAGCGCATCTGGTGCACCAGCGCGGCATGCGATACCCCGACGCCCTTCGGGCGACCGGTGGAGCCCGAGGTGAAGATCGCATACGCCAAATGCTCTGGGCGCAAAGGCGATACGCGCTCGGCATCGGTCACCGGGGCATCGGATATCCCGGACAGATCGAGCTCGTCGACAACGACCGACTCCGGGCCCTCAACGACCGACTCCGGGCCCTCAACGACCGACTCCAGGCCCTCAACGACCGACTCCAGGCCCTCCGGCGCGAACCGGTCCCGCGACGTGGTCAGCACATAGGCAGGCGCCGCGGTATCGAGCACATGGGCGATGCGTTCGGCAGGCTGATCGAGATCGAGCGGCACATAGGTGCCACCGGCCTCGAGCACCGCGTGGATCGCGGTCACCAGGTCGAGCGAGCGTCGCATACCGAGTGCGACTGGGACATCCGGGCCGACGCCCGCCCGGATCAGCCAGCGCGCGAGTGCGTGCACCCGAGAGCCGAAGTCCGCGTAGGTCAATGACGCTCCGACGGCCGGGGTGAAGCCGTCGACGGAACGGTCGACCACGGCGATGGCGTCCGGCGTCGCGGCCACCTGGCGGGTGAACAGATCGCTCACCGTCCCGGCCGCCTCGAACTCACGCGGCGCGCCGTGCCAGCCGTCGCGTGCCAGCTCGACCTCGCGCTCGTCGAGCAGATCGATATCGCCGACGATCGCCGCCGGATCCGCGGTCACACCGCGCAGAATCCGTACCAGTCGATCGGCGAACGAGGAGACGGTCGCCTCGTCGAACAGGTCGGTGGCGTAGGAGACGACCACCGAAACGCCCGCGGGCTCACCCTGGTTGCCGCGCTGTTCGGTCAGCGTCCAGAGCAGATCGAATTTGGCGATGTGGACTTCGAGTTCGGCGGCCGACACCGACAGTCCGGGCAGTTCCAGCGTGCCGTGCGACATCTCCTGGAACGACAGCATCACCTGGAACAGCGGATGCCGCGCCTGCGAGCGGGTCGGGTTGACCACCTCGACGAGACGTTCGAACGGAACATCGCTGTATGCGAACGCCGCGAGGTCGACTTCCCTGGTGCGCCCGAGGAATTCGGTGAAGGACCGACCCGGATCGACCTCCGAACGCAGCACGAGCGTGTTGACGAACATGCCGATCAGGTCGTCGAGGGCCTGTTCACCGCGTCCGGCGACCGGGGTGCCGATGGCGATATCGGTGGTGCCGGACAGCCGGGCCAGCAGCAGTGCGAGCGCGGCGTGCAGCACCATGAACGGGGTGGCGCCCTCGGCGCGGGCCAGTGCGCTCAGCCGGGTGTGCAGTTCGGCATCGATATCGAAAGCGAACTGCGCGCCGCGGAAGCTCTGCACCGGCGGACGCTGCCGATCGGTGGGCAGATCCAGCTGATCCGGCAGACCAGCCAGCGCATCGCGCCAGTAGGTGATCTCCCGGGCGGCCATGGACTCGGAATCGCTTTCGGCGCCGAGCAATTCGCGCTGCCACAGGGTGTAGTCGCGGTACTGCACCGGCAGGGGCGCCCAGGCGGGCGCTTCCCCGGCCGCGCGGGCCAGATACGCGGTCGTGACGTCGCGCGCGAGCGGCCCGAACGAGAAGCCGTCCGCCGCGATGTGGTGCACGACGAAGGCGAGCGCGTACTCGGGCGTGTCATCCGAGGACGCACCGATGATCTGATACAGGCGCACCCGAATGGGCAGCTCGGCCGAGACGTCGAAGCCGGCGGAGGCGAATTCGGTGAGCACGTCGACCAATTCGGACGCCTCGAGCGGCTGCACGTCGACGCCGAGGTCGACCTCCTCGATCGGCAGCACCTGCTGATAGGCGCCGTCGCCCGAGTTGGGGAAGATGGTGCGCAGCGATTGCTGGCGCGTCAGCACATCGGTGAGCGCGGCCCGCATCGCGTCGAAATCGACGCGACCGCCCAACCGCACCACGAACGGCAGGTTGTACGTCGGCACCGTCGAGTCGAACTGGTTGATGAACCACATCCGCTGCTGTGCCAGCGACAGCGGCACCCGCTCGGGCAGTTCCTGGGCCACCAGGGCCGGTCGCGGCCGATCGGTGGGCGGCGCCGATTCGGCGCGGGCGGCCAGACCGGCCACGGTCGGGGTCTCGAACAGCGCACGCACGCCGATCCGGGTGCCGAATGCCGCGCCGATCCGCGCCACCACCTGGGTGGCGACCAGCGAGTTGCCGCCCAGATCGAAGAAGTTGTCATCGATGCCGACGCGTTCCTGGCTGAGCACATCGGCGAAGATCGCCGCCACGATCTGCTCGGCCGGGGTACGCGGGGCACGGAATGTGGTCGCGTCCACGCTGAACACCGGCTCCGGCAAAGCCTTTCGGTCCAGCTTGCCGGAGGTGTTGAGCGGGAATGCGTCCAGCACCATGATCGCCGCGGGCACCATGTAGCTCGGCAGCTTTTCCGCGACGAACCGGGTGAGGTCGATCACATCCACGGAGCTTGCGGAGTGGCCATTCGACGGAGCGATCGACTGGCCAGGCACGGGCACGACATAGGCGACCAACTGCTGACCGGTCGCGGTATCCACCACCAGCACCGCGGCCTGGCTGACCGCAGGATGGGCCAGGAGGTCGGTTTCGATCTCACCGAGCTCGATGCGCTGACCGCGGAACTTCACCTGGAAGTCGGTGCGGCCGATGTATTCCAGGGTCCCCGCGACGTTCCAGCGCACCAGGTCACCGGTGCGGTACATGCGCTCGCCATTGCCGCCGAACGGGTTGGCGACGAACCGATCCGAGGTCAGGTCCGGGCGACCGCGGTAACCGCGCGCCAGCTGACGCCCACCCAGATACAGCTCACCCGGTGCGCCGACGGCCGCCGGGCGCAGCCGCGAATCCAGCACGTAGACCTGGACATTCCACTCCGGGATACCGATCGGCACCGTGACGGTGTCCGCGCCGGTGGCCTCCCAGTAGGTGACCGAGACCGCAGCCTCGGTGGGGCCGTACAGGTTGTGCAGACCGGCAGGAGCGGAGCCTGCGGAGCGACCAGAGAAATCAGCGGAGCCTGCGGAGCGACCAGAGAAATCAGCGGAGCCTGCGGAGCGACCAGAGAAATCAGCGGAGCCTGCGGAGCGACCAGAGAAATCAGCGGAGCCTGCGGAGCGACCGGAGAAATCAGCGGTGATCTCCCTGAATTTCGCGGCGGTCTCCGGCGGCAGCGCCTCACCGATGACGAAAACCGCACGCAGCGTGGCACATTGGGCGGCGGTGGCATGGGCGACGAAGACCGTCAGCATGGACGGCACGAAGTCGGTGACGGTGACACCGTGCCGCTCGATCATCTCGGCGACATACAGCGGATCGCGGTGCCCGTCCGGCGTCGCGACAACAAGTTTCGCGCCGACCATCAGCGGCAGGAAGTAACCCCACAGCGATACGTCGAAGGTGGTCGCGGTCTTCTGCAGGTACACGTCGTCGGCAGTGAGGCGGTACTCGTCGAGCATCCACAGCTGCTGGTTGACGATCGCATGATGGGTTACCGCAACACCTTTCGGGCGTCCGGTCGAACCCGAGGTGTAGATCACGTAGGCGGTGTTGTCCGGACGCAGCGGCGCGCGCCGCTCCGAATCCGCCACCGGCGCATCGTCGTACGCGGAAACGTCGAGGGTGTCGATTTCCACCCGGCGCACCGATTCCGGCAGCTCGAGTTCGTCACCGGAGACCGTCAGCACACAGACCGGTGCCGCGGACTCGAGGATGTAGGCGGTGCGATCGGCCGGATGATCCGGATCGATCGGCACATACGCGCCACCCGCCTTGAGCACCGCGTGCATACCGACGACGAGATCGAGCGAACGTCGCATGCCAAGTGCGACAAGCGATTCCGGTCCGACACCGTCGGCGATCAGGAACCGGGCCAGGCGATTGACCCGCGCGGCGAACTCCGCATAGGTCAGCTGCGCGCCCTCGAAATCCAGCGCGACGTTGTCCGGAGTCAGCTGGATCTGCGCATCCAGCAGCGCCGCCAGGGTGGTATCCGAGACGTCCTGCTCGGAGTCGTTCCACTCCGCGACGGTCAGCTCCCGCTCCGCCGCGGTGGTCAGCTCCAGGCCCCAGACCGGCGCATCCGCCTCGGCCCGCAGGAAGCGCTCGAAGAATTCGAGGAAGCGTGCGTGCTGACGCTGCGTCTCCGCCTCGGAGTACAGGTTCGGGTTCGTCTCGAAGTCGATGCGCGCGCGCGAACCGCCCTCGGACTGATAGAAATTGACGCCGAGATCCTCGATGCTGCCGGTGGACAGCACCACCATGGTGCCGACCATCGAGCCCATGCTGATCTTGTCCTGGAACAGCATGATGTTGACCCAGGGGCCGAAGAACTCCCTGGTCACCACGCCGGCACCGGCCGCGTCGCGGCGGATGTCCTCGTGTCGGTAGCGCTGGTGGCGCAGCGCGCCGGTCACCTCGACCTGGACCTGTTTGAGCACATCGGCCACGGTGGTCTCGTGCCCGATCCGCAGCCGCAACGGCACGATATTCGACGAGACGCCGCCGGAGCGGCGCATCACGGCGGTGGTTCGCGCGGTCACCGGCAGGCTGAGGATCACGTCCTCGGAGCTGGTCCACTGCGCCAGATATCCGGCGAACGCGGCGAGCAGCAACCCGGCCGGCGACGAATCATGGCGCGCCACAGCCGCTTCCAGCGCCGCGTTCTGCTCGTCCGAGAGCAGCACACTGCTGAGGGTGTTGATCGGCGCCGGTCCCGCGGACCGGCCCGCCAGGCTGGTGCCGTCCTCCACACCGGCGACCCGCTCGGCCCAGTACGTCTTGTCCGACTGGAACCGGGAACTGTCGCGGTAGGCCATCTCCTGCTCGTAGAGCGTGCGCAGGGGCGCGGCATTGGCCGGTGCGGGCTCGGTGCCGTTCAACATGGCGGTGTACCAGTTGGCGACCCTGGAGAGGTTGGTCACCGCGCCGAAGCCGTCCAACACGATGTGGTGCGCGCGCAGGTACAGGTACCAGTGGTGATCGCCCACCTGCAGGCCCGCGAAGCGCAGCAGCCGATCCTCGAGCAGGTTCAGCGGGGCGCTGTACTCGGCGCGCATCCACGCCATGGCGGCGGCCTTGGGATCGGCCTCACCGCGGAAGTCGACGTAGTAGACCTTGTCCCGGTCCGGAATCGTGTAGTCGATCCACTGATACGGCTGGCCGTCGATCTCGGTGATGCAGAGCATGCCGGAGCCGCGCTCGTGCCCGGAGTTGATCAGCGCCTCACGCAGGACCTCGAGGTCGAGGTCGCCGTGCAGGTCGACGTACTGCGCGATGTTGATCGGCACCTGCGGGTCGACGTGCTGGGCGTACCAGATACCCAACTGCGCCGGGGACAACGGGAACGGCTCGCTCGACTCCCTCGAAGCAGCGTGCGCCCGTTCGCCACCAGTTTCGCCGTTTCCGCCGAAATCCAGCCGGTCCAACCGTAACCTCGCTTCCGGAACACCACACGAGCGCTCCCCGATGAACACCGGGACGTCGACGCGCACCTATACCAGCGTGGCGCCTGTGTTCCCGCGTTCAGTTCTCATCAATCAAGCAAAAATGTTCATTGGCACTATCTGCCCGTCAGGCCGACCTTGTTACATGGGCGCGACCATGCCCGCCACCCACCGACCGGCTCCGCCGGGAAGTTCAATGCAGATCACCGAAACAATCTACCGTCGCCCTCGCCAGCCGACCAATCAGCTCTCATAGCCGGGAAGCATCAGCCCTGGCAGGGGGATCATCGCAAGTTTGCTGGATGGCTGTCACCGATCTCACACTGCTTGCGAAGGTCGGTCTCGGGCGCGGGCCGGGTCGTAGAGATGCGACTGGGCACAGGACAGATTCAGGGTGAGGGCGCGGCCGACGAGAATGACGGCGGCTCGGCGCAGACCTGCGGATTCGACCTGGTCGGCGATGTCGGTGAGGGTGCCGCGCAGGACCAGTTGCTCGGGTTGGCTGACTCGGTAGACCACGGCGGTCGGGCAGTCGGCGCCGTAGGCCGGGATCAGCTCGGCGGCCAGTGTGCGGATTCGGGTAATGGCCAGGTGCAGCACCAGCGTGGCCTGTGTCCGGGCGAAGTTCGCGAGAGCCTCGGATTCGGGCATGGCAGTCGAACGGGCCTGGATGCGGGTGAGGACCACCGACTGGACCACCTCGGGAACGGTCAACTCGGTACCGAGCATGGCGGCCGCGGCGGCGTAGGCGGGGACGCCGGGGGTGATGTCCCACGGCACGTCCGCGGCGTCGAGGCGGCGGGTTTGTTCGGTGAGGGCCGAATATATGGAGGGATCGCCCGAGCAGAGGCGCGCGACCTCCTTACCGGAGCGGTGCGCGCGCACCAGGTGCTCGGTGATCTGGTCGATGTCCAGGTGCTGAGTGTCGATCAGCTCGGCATCGGGAGCGCAGTGCGCGAGTACCTCGGGGTCGAGGTAGGTGCCCGCGTAGAGGCAGACCGGGGCGGTGCGAAGCAGCTCGACCGCGCGGACGGTCAGCAGGTCCGCGGCGCCCGGCCCGGCCCCGATGAAATGCACGGTCATGCGGGTGAGTGTAGGGCTAGGCCGTCGCGTCGAAGTGGGCGATCACCTTGGACGGGTGCACCCGGACCACCAGTTCGCCCGGGACGCCGTTGCGCTTGCCGAATTCTTCGGCCCGGTCCGCGCCCATATAGCGGCCGCCGATCTCGGTGGCGGTGCGCAGGAGTTCGTCGGGATCCTCGGACAGGGTCACGGTGCCCTGGATCTGAATGGACGAATACGGCGCTTCCTCGAGGTCGACCACCACCGCGATGCGTGGATCGCGGGCGAAGGCCTTGCCCTTGGCCGTGGCCTTGCCGGTATTGAAGACCAGTTCGTCGCCCTCGAGGACGAACCACACCGGTGTCACGACCGGACGTCCATCAGCGGCAACAAACGCGACCTTCGCAGTTCGCGTCGCATGACAGAGAAATCCGCGCACATCAGAATCCGCTAGTGAGGCCATCCCCTCACCCTAGAACCCTCCACCGAACCCAACCACCGGGCACACCCGGCTGGACAGATGATCACGTGGAAACCATGAGCACTCGGATCAGATCGTCGTGACGATCGGCCATAAAGCAGGACAGCAAGCCGATGCCCGCGGCCGCACGGGTCGCTTCGACGTGCACGAAAACATTTGTGGAAGTGACGGATTCGCGCATGGCGGGCACGAAACTGGAGCACAGGTCCAAATCGTCCACTTGCAGCATCGAATCGATGAAGTACACCAGCGAGTGACGCGCGAGATCCCCAATGGCCGTTGGTGTTCCGTGTTCGCTCGCTCCGTCGGGACTGCAAGAGGCTTGAAAAGGGGGCGAACGATCAACCCGGCGTCGCCTGTGCCAATGCGGACAACGCCATGCGACGCAGTATCGGCCGGGCCCGGGTAGCGCTGGCATTGGTGGCGCTGTGCGGCGTGGAGTTCATCAAGCCGAAGCCCGCGTGGGCCTGCACCCGCGCGGTCTCCTCCGGCAGATCCGGGTGCAACTCCCGAAGCACCGCCACCCAGATCTCGACGTACTGACGCTGGGTGCGCCGCAGTTCGCGCCTGGATCCGGCCGGCACGTTCTCGAGGTCGCGGTCCTGGATCCGGATGAGTTCGGGCTCGCCGAGCGCGAAGTCCAGATGGAAATCGACCAGCCCGTCCAGCGCCTCCCGCGCCGACACGGTTCGCGCGACCACCGCCTGCCCACCGGCGAGCAACCGCTGACTGACTCCGACCAGCAGTTCGACCAGCAGCGCCTCCTTATTCGGGAAGTGCCGGTAGACCGCCGGACCGCTGATCCCGACGGCCGCACCGAGGTCGTCCAGGCGCATGCCGAAGAATCCGCGATCGGCGATAAGCCGGGCACCCGCATCCAGCAGTTGCGCTCTTCGCTGCAGTTTCAGTTGTTCCCTGCGCGTGGGCGCGACGGGGTCGGTGCTGGTCACACGCGCTCCTTTCAGCACACCTGGACATCTCGGTTAATCAACATTAACCTGAATTCCAGTTATCGGCGACTAACCGGATGGCAGGACAGCGTGATGACGGTGACCGAACAGGTCGGGGTCGACAACCGCGCGGCACACGGGGCGCTACTGGAGGATCTGCGCGCCCGGCTGGCCGCCGCGGCGCTCGGCGGGCCCGCGAAGGCGCGCGAGCGGCACGTTGCCCGCGGCAAGCTGCTGCCCCGGCAGCGGGTGGATCAGCTGCTCGATCCGGGCAGCCCGTTCCTCGAGCTCTCGCCGCTGGCCGCGACGGGCATGTACGACGACGAATGTCCCGGCGCCGGGATCATCACCGGCATCGGCCGGATCTCCGGGCGCGAATGCGTGATCGTGGCCAATGACGCCACGGTCAAGGGCGGCACCTACTACCCGATGACCGTCAAGAAGCATCTGCGCGCCCAAGAGGTCGCCTTGCAGAACCAGTTGCCCTGTGTGTATCTCGTCGACTCCGGCGGAGCGTTCCTGCCGCGCCAGGACGAGGTCTTCCCGGATCGGGAGCATTTCGGCCGCATCTTCTTCAACCAGGCGACCATGAGCGCCAAGGGAATTCCGCAGATCGCCGCGGTGCTCGGTTCGTGCACAGCCGGTGGTGCGTACGTGCCCGCGATGAGCGACGAGGCGGTGATCGTGCGCAATCAGGGCACAATCTTCCTCGGCGGCCCGCCGCTGGTGCAGGCCGCGACCGGCGAAGTGGTCACGGCCGAGGAGCTGGGAGGCGGCGAATTGCATTCGCGTACTTCCGGAGTCACCGATCACCTGGCCGAAGACGATCAGGACGCGCTGCGCATCGTGCGCCGCATCGTGGCCACGCTCGGCCCACGCCCGGCGAGCCCGTGGGAGGTGACGCCGACCGTCGCGACCGCGAAGCCGGAGTCCGAACTGTACGACGTGGTCCCGGTCGATCTGCGCACCCCGTACGACGTCCGCGAGGTCATCCACCGGCTCGTCGACGGCGAAAACGGATTCCACGAATTCAAGGCCGAATACGGCAAGACGCTCGTCACCGGATTCGCGCGTATCCACGGCCATCCGGTCGGCATCATCGCCAATAACGGCGTGCTGTTCAGCGAATCCGCCATGAAGGGCGCACATTTCATCGAACTGTGCGACAAGCGCAAGATTCCCCTGCTGTTCTTGCAGAACATTACCGGTTTCATGGTCGGGCGCGATTACGAGGCGGGCGGCATCACCAAGCACGGCGCGAAGATGGTCACCGCGGTGGCGTGTGCGCGGGTGCCGAAACTCACCGTGGTCATCGGCGGATCGTACGGCGCGGGCAACTACTCGATGTGCGGACGCGCGTATTCGCCGCGCTTCCTGTGGATGTGGCCCAATGCGCGAATTTCGGTAATGGGTGGCGAGCAGGCCGCCTCGGTGCTTTCGACGGTGCGCGGGGATCAACTCGACAGCAGCGGCCAGCCGTGGTCGGCCGCGGACGAGGAGGCATTCAAGGCGCCGATTCGGGACCAGTACGAACATCAGGGCAATCCGTACTACTCGACCGCGCGGCTCTGGGACGACGGCGTCATCGACCCCGCCGATACCAGAACCGTGCTCGGACTTGCCCTTTCGGTGTGTGCGCAAGCACCGCTCGAACCCGTTTCCTACGGCGTCTTCCGGATGTGATCGCGATGATGAACAAATCCCATCCCATCGATTTCGACACCGTGCTCGTCGCCAACCGCGGCGAGATCGCGGTGCGGGTCATCCGCACCTTGCGCGCCATGGGAATTCGCTCGGTCGCGGTCTACAGCGACGCGGACGCGCAGGCAAGGCACGTGCGCGAGGCCGATACCGCAGTGCGCCTCGGTCCGGCTCCGGCGCGGGAAAGCTATCTGGATATCGAAAAGGTGGTCGCCGCGGCGGTGCGCACCGGCGCGAAGGCCGTGCATCCGGGCTACGGATTCCTCTCCGAGAATGCGGCTTTCGCATCCGCGCTGGCCGAGGCGGGCATTGTCTTCCTCGGGCCGCCCGCCAAGGCGATCGAGATCATGGGCGACAAGATCGCGGCGAAGAACACCGTCGCCGCTTTCGATGTGCCCGTCGTCCCAGGTATGGCCCGCGCGGGTCTCACCGATGCCGAATTGATCGACGCCGCAACCGATATCGGCTATCCGGTGCTCGTGAAGCCCTCCGCCGGTGGCGGCGGTAAAGGTATGCGACTGGTCGAGGAACCGTCGGCATTGCCCGCGGCGCTGGCCGGTGCCCGGCGTGAGGCGGCCGCGGCATTCGGTGACGACACGCTGTTCCTGGAGCGGTTCGTCACCCGGCCACGCCATATCGAGGTGCAGATCCTGGCCGACCAATTCGGCCACGTGATCCACCTCGGTGAACGCGAATGCAGTCTGCAGCGCCGGCATCAGAAAGTGATCGAGGAAGCGCCGTCGCCACTGCTCGATGCCGCGACCCGGGCGCGCATCGGTGCGGCCGCGTGCAATACCGCACGCAGCGTCGACTACGTCGGCGCGGGCACGGTCGAATTCATCGTCTCCGCCGATCGGCCGGACGAGTTCTTCTTCATGGAGATGAATACCCGGCTGCAGGTGGAACATCCGGTCACCGAACTGGTCACCGGGATCGACCTGGTGGAGTGCCAGGTGCGCGTCGCGGCCGGGCAGAAGCTGGCGGTGGAGCAGGACGAGCTGCGACTCGTCGGACATGCGATCGAGGCCCGCGTCTATGCCGAGGATCCCGGTCGCGGCTTCCTGCCCACCGGCGGCACTGTGCTCGACCTGTCCGAGCCCGAAGGCGCGGGCGTGCGGGTGGATTCGGGACTGCGCATCGGCACCGTCGTCGGTAGCGATTACGACCCCATGTTGTCGAAGGTCATCGTGCACGCCGCCGATCGCCATACCGCACTCGCGAAACTCGATCGGGCACTGAGCGATACCGTCCTGCTCGGCGTCACCAGCAATATCGAGTTCCTGCGTTTCCTGCTGACAGACCAGGATGTGGCCGCCGGGAAGCTCGATACCGGACTGCTGGATCGCCGCGTCGGCGACTTCCGGCCCGCAGCCGTCGGGGATGAGGAATTCATCGCCGCCGGTGCGTATCACTGGCTGCGACGCTGGCCTGCCGCACCGAGCGATCCGTGGGACATTCCGTCCGGGTGGCGCATCGGCACACCCGCGCCGACCACCATCAGGCTCGCCGGCGGTGACCGCACCGAGCATGTTTACCTCACCGGCGCACCCGATGCCGCTGAAGTCCGCCTCAACACGAGTGAATCAGTCTCGCTCACCGCGGATTTCACCGACGGAAGGCTGGTACTGACGCTGGACGGTCTGCGCCGAGAGTTTCGCGTCGCGGAGCACGACGGACAGCTCTGGGTGGCCGGACCTTCCGGTGTGGCCGTGCTGCGTGAAGTGGCCGAGCTGAATGTCCGCAGTGACGCCGAGCACGTCGGTGACGCCGAAATCCGCAGTCCCATGCCGGGTTCGGTAATCGCGGTACCGGTCGCCAACGGTGCCACTGTCGTCGCGGGGGCCCCGGTAGTCGTGGTCGAGGCCATGAAGATGGAGCACACGCTCACCGCACCGGTCGCGGGCACCGTCGAAGTCCTGATCGAACCGGGCGCCCAGGTCCGCCTCGACCAGCCGCTGGTGCGCATCACCGCGGTTCCCACCGAACCCGAAACCGCCGAGCGAGAAGGAACTTCCGCATGAGTGAGCGCAGCGAACGAACAATAAGCACAGCCGACTTTCTGTCCACCGGCACACTGCCCGAGGACTATCGCGACCTGGCACTGACGGTGCGCGATTTCGCCGAGACGGTGGTCGCCCCGGTAGCCGCCGAACACGATGCGAACCATACGTTTCCGTACGAGGTCGTCGCGGGCATGGCCGATATGGGCTTGTTCGGCCTGCCGTTCCCGGAGGAGTACGGCGGGATGGGCGGCGACTACTTCGCCCTCTGCCTTGCGCTGGAGGAGCTCGGCAAGGTCGATCAGAGTGTGGCGATCACGCTGGAGGCCGGTGTCTCGCTGGGCGCCATGCCCATCTACCGCTTCGGCAACGATAAGCAGAAGCAGGAATGGCTGCCGCAGTTGACAAGTGGGCGCAATCTCGCCGCCTTCGGCCTCACCGAACCCGGTGCGGGCAGCGACGCGGGCGGCACCAGAACCACCGCGGTCGCCGACAGCGGCGAATGGGTCATCAATGGCAGCAAGCAGTTCATCACGAACTCCGGCACCGATATCACCACGCTGGTGACCGTGACCGCGGTGACCGGACAGTCGGGCGGCAAGAAGGAGATCTCGACCATCCTCGTGCCCACCGACACCCCCGGTTTCGTGGCCGAACCCGCCTACAACAAGGTCGGCTGGAATGCCTCGGATACGCACCCGCTGAGCTTCACCGACGTCCGGGTGCCCGAGGAGAATCTGCTCGGCGAGCGCGGTCGCGGCTACGCCAACTTCCTGCGCATTCTCGACGAGGGCCGCATCGCCATCGCGGCGCTGTCGGTCGGCGCGGCCCAGGGCTGTGTCGACGAGAGCGTGCGCTATGCCAAGGAGCGCGAGGCCTTCGGCCAGGCCATCGGCCGCAACCAGGCCATCGCCTTCAAGATCGCCCGCATGGCGGCGCGAGCCCACGCCGCCCGCACCGCCTACTACGACGCCGCCGCACTCATGCTGGCGGGCAAACCCTTCAAGAAGGAAGCCTCCATCGCGAAGCTGGTGGCCAGCGAGGCGGCCATGGACAACTCCCGCGACGCCACCCAGATCTTCGGCGGCTACGGCTTCATGAACGAATACGCTGTGGCCAGGCACTATCGCGACAGCAAGATCCTGGAGATCGGCGAGGGCACAACGGAGGTGCAGTTGATGCTGATCGGACGGGAGCTGGGTCTGTGACGGAGACGAACGCGCCACGCCGGGTGGTGCAGCGCGGCCTGTGGTTCGAGGAGTTCGAGATCGGTGTGGTGTACGAGCACCGGCCGGGCCGGACCATCACCGAGGCCGATAACGTCCTGTTCACCACGCTGACCATGAACACCCAGGCACTGCACCTGGACGCGGCCTTCAGCGATCAGCTGCCACCGTTCCACCAGCGCCTGGTGAATTCGATGTTCACGCTCTCCACGCTGATCGGCCTCTCGGTCGCGCAGCTGACCCAGGGCACGATCGTCGCCAACCTGGGCTTCTCCGAGGTCGCCTTCCCGAAGCCGCTGTTCCACGGCGACACCATGTACGCCGAGACGGTGGTCACCGATAAGCGCGAATCCAAGAGCCGTCCGGGCGAGGGCATCCTCACCTTCGCGCACACCGCTCGCAACCAGCATGGCGATATCGTGGCGACGGCGGTACGCAAGACATTGGTGCGCAAGGAGCCCGCATGAGTTGGCAAATGCCCGGACCGGCTTGGCTGTTCTGCCCCGCCGACCGCCCCGAACGCTTCGAAAAGGCCGCCGCGGCAGCCGATGTGGTGATCCTCGATCTCGAGGACGGGGTCGCGGCCGGTGATAAAGCGGCCGCACGCGAGGCGCTCATCGAGACTCCGCTGGATCCCGAGACCACCGTGGTCCGGGTCGATGCCGTCGGCACCGATGAGCACGAGCCCGACCTCGCGGCGCTGGCGCAGACCGAATATCGGCGGATCATGCTGCCGAAGGCCGAATCCGCCGAACAGCTCGGCTCCCTGTCCAGCTACGAGGTGATCGCGCTGATCGAATCGCCGCTCGGCGCCATGGCGGTCGGGCGAGCGGTATCGGCGCCCAACGCGATCGGGGTCATGTGGGGTGCGGAGGATCTGGTCGCCGGGCTCGGCGGCAACTCCAGTCGGCATGCCGATGGCAGCTATCGCGATGTGGCACGCCATGTTCGGTCGACCACACTGCTCGCGGCCAAGGCATACGGCAAATTCGCGCTCGACTCGGTGTATCTGAACATCCGCGATCTCGACGGGCTGCGCGCCGAAGCGGTGGATGCGGTCGCGAGCGGCTTCGACGCCAAGGTGGCGATCCATCCGAGCCAGGTGCCGGTCATCCGGGCGGCCTACGCGCCGTCGAACGACGAAATCGATTGGGCTCGAAGAGTACTCGACGAAGTCCCGAACCATCGGGGCGTCTTCGCGTTCGAGGGCCGCATGGTCGATGCCCCGGTGCTGCGGCATGCCGAACAGATTGTGCGGCGCGCGAACCACACCTGATTTCCGAAGACTCTCCCCAGGAGGTAATGCGGTGCAACCACAATGGGTGCCGACCGAATCAGATATCGCGGAGGCGCGCATCACCGACTTCGCCGGGTTCGTGGCTGCGCGCACCGGGCAATCCGCACCGGATTACCGGTCGCTGTGGCAGTGGTCGGTCGACGATCTGCCCGGCTTCTGGGGTGCGCTGTGGGATTACTTCGAACTCGGACCGATTGCGGGCGAGGTGCTGGCAAGCGCCGAAATGCCGGGTGCGCAGTGGTTTCCGGGCACCCGGCTGAACTACGTCGATCAGGTCGTGCGGCAGTTCCGCACCGATCGGCCCGCCATTGTCGCGGTGACCGAGGACGCTCCGGTGCGCGAGGTGTCCTGGAGCGAATTGATCGACAGCACAGCGGCATTCGCGCGCACACTGCGCTCGCTGGGCGTGCGGCCGGGTGATCGGGTAGCCGGATACCTGCCGAATATTCCGGAGGCGGTGATCGCCTTCTTGGCCACCGCGAGCATCGGTGCGGTGTGGAGCGCCTGCGGTCAGGACTATTCGCCGAAGGCGGCGCTGGACCGGCTGGGCCAGCTCGAGCCCACCGTGCTGGTCACCGCGGACGGCTACCGGTTCGGCGGTAAGACGCACGACAAGCGCGACGATATCGCGGCATTGCGGGCGGGACTGGACACCGTGCAGACGACGGTCGCGGTATCCCAGCTCGGCCTGCCGGTTCCGGACGCACTGGCCTGGACCGAGGCGGCCGCCAATAGCGAGACCGTTGTCATCGAAACCGAGACGGTCGATTTCGACCATCCGCTGTGGATCGTCTTCTCCTCCGGCACCACCGGACTACCCAAGGGCATCGTGCACGGGCACGGCGGCGTCGTGCTGGAACACCTCAAAGCCGTTGCGCTGCAAGCCGATATCGGCCCTGAGGACACCTTCTTCTGGTACACCAGCCCGAGCTGGATGATGTGGAACTTCCAGGTCGCCGGACTGCTGGTCGGCGCGACCATCGTCTGCTACGACGGCAGCCCCACCTACCCGACTCCGGACGCACTGTGGCACACCGCATCTCGAGTCGGCGCGACTGTGCTCGGCACCAGTCCAGGCTACGTGCTCGCCTGTATCAAGGCGGGTGCGGTGCCGCGCACCGATCACGACCTCACCGCGCTGCGACAGGTCGGCATCACCGGTTCGTCACTGCCGCCCGCATCCGCGGTGTGGTTGGGCGAGAATGTCGGTAACCACGTCCAGGTCGCCTCGATCAGCGGCGGCACCGACGTGGTCTCGGCTTTCATCGGCGGCGCGCGAACCGTACCGACCTGGCCGGGTGAGCTTTCCGCGCCCTATCTGGGTGTCGCACTGGAGGCCTTCGACGCGGACGGCAAACCGGTCCGCGACGAGGTCGGCGAACTCGTCATCACCAAGCCGATGCCGTCGATGCCGGTGCGCTTCTGGCACGATCCGGACGGAATCCGTTACCACGACGCGTATTTCGACATGTTCCCCGGCATCTGGCGGCACGGCGACTGGATCACCATCACCGAACGCGACAGCATCGTGGTGCACGGCCGCTCCGACTCCACCCTCAACCGACACGGCATCCGCATGGGCAGCGCCGATATCTACCAATCCGTCGAGCGCCTCCCCGAAATCACCGAGGCCCTCGTCATCGGCGCCGAACAACCCGACGGCGGCTACTGGATGCCCCTGTTCGTCACCCTCACCCCCGGCACCGACCTCACCGACGACCTGAAAACCCGCATCAACACCACCATCCGCACCGAGGTCTCCCCCCGCCACGTCCCCGACGAAATCATCGTCGCCCCCGGCATTCCGCACACCCGCACCGGCAAGAAACTCGAGGTCCCCATCAAGAAGCTCTTCCAGGGCGCCGACCCGACGCGTGTCGCCGAACGCAGCGCCGTGGACGATCCAGACCTCCTCGACTGGTACGCCGCCGTTCGACCCGAAACCTCGAACTGAACCAGCACTGGGCAATGTGGCTACAATGCAATAAAGAACAATAGCCACATCAGGGAGGTCGGCGTGGACGTCGGTATTCGGGAACTGCGCGATAACCTCAGTCGCCATCTGACCGAGGTCCGCGCCGGACACACGGTGACAGTCACAGACCACGGACGACCGATCGCCCGCATCGTGCCTGTCGGGCGACCGACGCGGCTGGAGCAACTTCGTGCCGAAGGGCGCGTGCAGCCCGGTCGTAAGAAAAAGCAGCCTGCGCCCGAGCCGATCCGTGGTGAGGGCATAGTCAGCGAGCTCATCGACGAGCAGCGCCGGTGATCGGCTACCTCGACACGTCGGCCTTCGTCCCACTGCTGGTCAGCGAGCCGAGCAGTGCGGCATGCCGCCGATTCTGGGATGACGCCGACGCCGTGGTGTCGAGCAGACTGCTGTATGCCGAAACCGCGGGCGCACTCGCGCAGGCGCATCGCATGGCGCGCCTGAACGACCCGCAGTATGCGTCGTGCCGGCGCCTACTCGACCAGCTCTGGTTACAGCTCGAGATAGTCGAGGTGGATGGGGGTTCGGTCCGGCGCGCGGCCGAACTCGCCGACCTCCTCGCGCTGCGCGGGTACGATGCCGTCCATTGCGCTTCCGCCGAACAGTTGGACGACACCGATCTTGTCGTCGCATCCGGCGACAAGCGCCTCCTCGATGCGTGGAAATCGTTGGGGTTGGCCACCTTCGATACCAATGCGCTCGACGCGACGCCAGAACGCAGACGTTGACCCCGAATTCGGGTCGAGCGCGCCCACCTGGGCAAAATCAGACCGACCTAGACAGATGAAGGTGTCGAGGTTGTCGATACCATGGCGCCATGAGTGTCGACAATCGCCGTACGGCGCGCAAGGCGGTCAGCGGCGACTCGGCACCGCGGGAGATTCGGCGCAGGCCGAAGAATCGGCGGGCCCAGATCGCGGCGGCCGCGGCGGCCGCATTCGGCGCGCTCGGCTATCACGGTGTGAGCATGGAGGACATCGCATCTGGGCTCGGGATCAGCTCGGCGGCGCTGTATCGGCACTATCCGAGCAAGTACGCGCTGTTCCGAGAGGAATTGCTGCGGGTGGGTCGCGCCATGACCGAATCGGTCGAACGGCCGGAGGTGGCAGAGGGCCGGGGGATGGCAGCCGACGGAGTCGGCGGGGTGGGTGAACTCAGGACGCCGGAGCGGCGGCTGCGGCAGGTACTCGATGCACTGATCGGCGTCACGATCGAGAATCGGCCGACCGTCACGCTGGTGCGCTGGGAGGGCCGCTATCTCGAACCCGACGATCTCACGGTTCTCACCGACCAGCAGCTCGCCGTCGTCGGCGCGATCGGTGTGCAATTGGCCGCATTGCGACCGGAACTCGCCGAGGACGAGTTGCGGGTGCTGCGCGCCGCCCTGCTCAGCGCGATCACCAGCATCGCCGATCACCATGCCGGCTTGCCCGTGAAATCCCTTGCCCGACTGTTGAGTGCGGCCTGTTGGTCGATAGTGCCCGCCGAGCTGCCAGCGCTGGATGCGGACGCCGCACTGCCGGTGGCAGCCGAGATTCCGGATTCGTTCAAACATGAGCTGTTGCTGCGCAAGGCCGTCGAACTGTTCCACGATCGCGGCTATCCGAATGTCAGCGTCGAGGAAATCGCCACTGCCGCAGGACTTTCCGCCGCGTCGGCGGTGTACCGGTTCTATCGCGGCAAAAGTGATCTGCTCGCGGCCGCGTTCCGACGGGCCGCCGACCGGGTTTCCGGTGCGATCGGCCCGGCGGTGGCGGCGGCCGTCGACGCCGAAACGGCCCTGACCACACTGATCGAGCAGTACGTCGAGGGTTCGTTCTCCGAGCGCGCGCTGACCTTCGTGTATTACACGGAGTTCCAGCATGTTCCGAGCGATGAGCGCACCGTACTGCGGAATATCCAGCGGCTCAGCGTCGAAGAGTGGGCGCGGCTGCTGCGTGATGTGCGACCGGAGCTTTCCCCCGCCGAGGCCCGCTTTCTGATCCATGCGGCCTTCGCGTTGGTGGTCGATCTGGCGCGCAACTTCAGTGCCGAACCGATCGCCTCCCCAGCTCGGGTTCGATTGCTCATGCAGCTTGTCCTGTTCGGACGCCCGGCCCACTCGTAGTCCACGCTCCTCCGCTTCAATACGCCGTCCGTCGCTGCGGCTAATATGTTAGCGAGCATTCTTTTCAGGTTCACCGGAGTCACTACATGTAAGAGCATATTTTTGTGATCTTCTATTCAATGCCGTTTCAGCACTGGGAAGAGAGGTCGAGCAAGCGTCCGGTTGAGCTAACATCGCGGGATGGATGCCGAGGATCGTCGCGCAGCGGAGGACGCGACCGCACGCCGCACCGCGCCATCGCGTGAGGTGCGCCGCCGCCCGCGCAACCGACGGGCGCAGATCGCCGCCGCCGCCGCGGAGGCCTTCGGCGCATTCGGCTACCACGGCGTGAGCATGGAGGACATCGCCTCGCGCCTCGATATCAGCTCGACCGCCCTATATCGGCACTATCCGAGCAAATACGCCCTGTTCCGCGAGGAGGCGCTGCGGCTGGCCGGCCTGAGCACCGAGGCGGTGGGCCTGCCCGAACAACTGCGCGACCGGCCCGCCGCCGAACGCCTCGACCACATCCTCGATGTCCTGATCGCAGCCTCCATCGCGAACCGCCGCAGCGCCGCACTGCTGCGCTGGCAGAATCGCTATCTGGAGGACCCGGATCGCCAAATACTGATCGATCACCTGATCACCACCGATTCGGTGGCACGAAAACTACTGGCCGAGACCCGACCTGAGCTGTCCGACGGGGACCGGGCGGTGGTCTCGGCCGCCGCGATGAGCGTGATCGGCAGCATCTCCGATCACCATGTCGCAGTGCCGGTGCGCACGCTGACGGCACTGCTGCGCTCGGCCTGTCATGCGGTGACCGCGTGTGATCTGCCCGCGCCCGGCGACGACAGCGAATCCCTTGGCGCGAAGGAGGTTCCACTCACCTTCAAACACGAGCTTTTGTTAGTGCGTGCCATCGAGCTTTTTCATGAGCACGGTTATCCCAATGTGAGCGTGGAGGATATCGCCAATGCCGCGGGCCTGCCCGCTTCGTCAGCGGTGTACCGCTTCTACCGCAGCAAGGGCGACCTGCTCGCGGCCGCGTTTCGCCGTGCGGCGGACCGGGTTTCGGCGGTCATCGGACCCGCCATCGCCGCGTCGGACACCCCCGAACAGGCACTGACCACCCTGATCGAGCTCTATGTGCAGGGCTCGTTCGCCGAGCGCGAGCTGACCTTCGTGTACTACGCGGAGATCAGTAATGTGCCGCCGGAGGATCGCACCGTACTGCGAAATATCCAGCGGCTCAATGTCGAGGAGTGGGCCAAACTACTCATCGGCGTCCGGCCCGAACTCTCCGCAGCGGAATCACGGGTGTTGGTGCATGCCGCGCTGGCCTTGGTCGTCGACCTCGGTCAATGGCTCGGCCCCGATAACCCGCTCTGCTCCCAACAGCGCATCGCACACCTGATGCGGGTCATCCTCTTCGGCCGCTGATCGCGGTCTCATCTCAGCAGGCCACAGGCGCGGGCTCACCGCGCATCCGGCCCTCGAGCCACTGCAGTACCTCGGGGGCGCCCTGTACCGCCGCGGACAAATGCTCGGGCGCGGACACCTGCATCGTCTGCAACCGCACCCCGGCGCCGCACCACCGGCGGTCGGTGTTGCCGATGGAGTCGACCGGAATCAGCGGGTCGGCCGGCGAATGCCATTCGAACATCGGTATTTCCGGCACCCCGGGATAGAGTTCCAGACTGTTCTCCTCCACTACCGACCGCGCGGTACGACTATCGATGAACGAAGTGCTGGTGACGAATTCGCGAGCGCTGCCGTTGGCGCCCATGAAGAGGATTTCGTTGGTGCAACTGTTTGCCATGGCGCCACGGAGCGCGAGGCCGCGCGGGTTGAGATAGGCACCGGTCTGTATCTGGTCCGGGTACTCCCGCTCCAGACCGATCGCCGCCGCCATGGCCAGTCCGAAGGCCGGGTGCGGCTCGAGGCCGAGCCCCTGCGCCATCGACACCAGGTTCTCCGGGACGCCGCCCATGGCCGCGCCCTGGAGCTGCAGCTCGGGTGCGTACGACGGCTGCAGCACTGCCGCCCATGCGGTGGCCAATCCGCCACCGGAGTACCCGGCCAGCGCTACCGGGCTGTGCTGTACGGCGAGGTCGGGCAGCCGTTTCACCGCCCGGATGCCGTCCAATACGATCTGACCACCCAAACGCGCTGCTCCGAGGGCGAACTGCGGTCCGAGATGATCCGGCAGCGCGATACTCCACCCCCGCTGCAGCACCGCGTTCAACATCGACACTGTCGTCCCCAGATTCAGATCGCCGCTGTACAGCGTGTGCGATACCGCGCAATTCGTACCGAGCGAATTGATGAAATGCTGATACGACAGCAACGGAGCGTCGGCCTGATGGAGCAGTGGGGTTATGACCGTGGTGGTCGCCGCGATCGGTCCACCGTGCGAGTCGGTGGACCGGAACTTGACCAGTGTGGCAGTGGCACCGGCGAAGAGGGGCACCGGCGGCAATGCCCGCACCTCCAGCACGTCACCGGGGCTGTGCGCGCCCAGATCCGCCGGAGCGGCGTAGAACGGGTCCGGATCGGGCAACGGATACGTCGGTTCCGCGATGGCCGGCGGAGCCAACAGCAGCGCGAGCGCCACACCGCCGAATACGCCGAGAGCATGGGACCAACCGCAGTGGCTGCGGCGGAGACAACGAAGAATCAGACGAGTCAAGATCTCTACCTCCACGAGTTGTGCGGGGCATCCATCGACTAACCGGGCTGAATTCGAGTGCGATCGTTGGCAAACTTACAGCGACATACCGTTAAGGAACCGCAATATGTCGAAAAATGGCACTTCATCCGCTTGGTGCACGGAACAGATCGATCTCATCGGATATAGGTGTCGACTAGGACCGCGGCGGGATGGCAAGTGGGGAGTTCACCTTATTGACCAGCCAGCGGCCGTCCACCTTTTCCAGGCGCATCACCATGGATAGCTGACCGGGAGCGGGTTTGCCCTGGGTGCCCATGCTGGTGATGGTCTGGCCTATGACGACGATCGCCTCGGCGGAGGTGGTGTCGCCGGATTTGATCGCGCACTGGACGTCGTTGACCTTGGAGACCACTTCGCCCTGGGTGAGGACGTCGCGCAGTTCCTTGCTGGTGCTGTCGAACTGCTTCTTCCAGTCGCCGGTGGCGCCGTCGAGGACACCGGCGAAGTATTTGTCGAGACTTTTGGCGTCGTAGTCGGCGAGTACAGGTGCGTATCGACAGGCGGCGAGACGGGCGTCCTCGTGGGCGGTGACTATGGCCTTGTTGTCCTTGTTCTGGAGGTAGAAGAAGACCGTGGTGGCTACTGCGGCGGCGAGCAGTAGTGCGGCGGCGGCGCGGTAGGCGATCGCGGTCCGCTTATCGGGTGTGCGGAGGAATGCAAATCGTTCGGCCGCTGTGTCGATCATCGGCTCGCTCATAGCTTCTCGTTCCTATCTGCCGGGTGCGGGTCTGGAGAGTTCATTGCCGGTGACACCGGGCGGCGGGCCGGAACCGTTGTCCGGCACATTCGGACGTGGTGCGTTCGCCGAACCGCGAACCTGCAGTGCGGGATTGGTGGTGATGCAGTAGTTGTAGAGCCGCACTCGGGTATCGACCGTCTTGTCGGTCGGCACCACGGGGATCGTGTCGTAGTCACAGGTCGGGCGCGGCCACGGATCGACCATGGTGTTGAAGGCGTTGTCGTGCGCCGGAATTCCGATGGCCTCCGAACCCGCGCGCAGCGCGGGGAATAGCGCTTCGATGGCCGGTTGACGCAGCTTGGCGGCCTTGGTGATGGCGACGAAGTTGGTGATCAGATTGGTCATCGGGTCCTGTGTGTCGTGCACGATGCCGCCGAGGGTGGCCAATTGGCCGGGCCCGAGTTCGAGGAATTCGCGCACTTCCTGATCGGCCGCGGTGAGCTGCTGGAACAGTGCGCTCGAACCGGTGGTCAGCGTGGTCAGATCGGGTTGGGCGTGAGTGGTGGTTTCGGCGATCACCTGCAGGTTCTCGATGAGTCGCTGGGTTTGCGGAAGTAGATCGGTCAGTCCGGACATGGCCCGGCTGATTCCGGCGACCATATTGCGCAACCGATCCGGACCACCGGCCAGCGCCTTGTCGAGTTCATCGATGATCACATTGAGTCGCGCCGGATTCATCCCGCCGATCAGCCCGCTCATATCGGTGAGCACCGACTGCACCGTCACCGGTGTGCTCGTGGCCGACCGATCGACGATCGAACCGTCGGACAGATACGGACCGCTGTCGGAGTCGGGGCGGAAGTCGAGGTACTGCTCCCCCGCCGCCGAAAGCCTGCCGACCGCGACGGTGCCGCCCACCGGAATCTTTGCGGTGTCATTGATTTCGGCGACGGCGGCGACACCGTCGCCGGATACCCGGACGTCGACTACCTTGCCGACCCTGCTGCCGCGGAAGGTGACGTCATTGTTCGGTGCGAGTCCACCGGAACTCTTCAGCTCGACCCGGACCCGATAGGTGCTCGGCAGCGGATTGATCCGCAGCACGGCCGCACCGAGATATGACATGCCGAGAATAAGGACGACGATCAGACCGATATTCGCCACCGCGATCCGATGCCGAACCAGCCAGTGCCACAGCGGAATATTCATCGCCCACCGCCCTGCAACCGCCCGATGACCTTCTGGATCACCTCGGCCAGACTGCCGATGAATGCGGGTACATCGCCGATTTCCGGCCAGCGGCTACCCTTCGGATCGGTGAGCGCACCGATATCGAGATAAGAAACCGTGGCGGCGACCGCAAGCACCGGTCCGTCATAACTGGCCATGACATCGGGATAGATGGCGTGCAGCCCGTCCAGCGTGCCCGCCAGATTGTCGCCCATCTGGGTGAAGCCGGACATCAGCCGCTGGATGCTGTCGAACAGGCTCAGGAATTCCGGGCCGGTGGTATCGGTGAAATCACCGAGCGCGGACATGGTGACCGAGACCTTGGCGACGAGGTCGGCAATACTCCTGTTGTTTTCGGCGACCAATCCGATCAACGGTGGGAACGTATCCGCGGCAGCACCCAATTCCGCCTTGCGCCTGGCCAATTCGCCGGTGAGCGCATTCAGTCCGGAGAGCACGCTGTCGACGTCGGCAGTGCGTGCGTTGAGTGCCGCGAGCACATCGGTCATTTCGGTGATCAGATGTGCCAGCTGTGGCGCCCGCCCGGCGAACATCGAATTCATCTCGGTGGTTATCCGAGCCACCTGATTGAGCCCACCACCGTTGAGCAGCATGGAGATCGACATCATCAACTGTTCGACCGACGCGCCGGTACCGGTGTGGTCGGGCGCGATGGTGTCGCCGGGGCGCAGCATTTCGGTGCTCTCCTGCTCGGCGGGCAGCGACATGGCGACGAACATGTCACCGAGCGGAGTGGCCTGACGCAGTTCGGCCGTGGTGCCGCGGGGCAGCTGGATATCCTGCCGAATCTGCATTTCCACATCGGCGAGGAAATTCGTGGTGCTGATCTTGGAGACCATGCCGATTTCGGTTCCACCGATCTTCACGTGTGCATTCGCGGGCAGGTTGAGTGCGTCCTCGAAAACGGCGTGCAACTCATAACCCGGTCCGCCGATACCCGGCTTGGGCAGTGGCACATTGTCGACCGTAACCGCACACCCCGCCGAGGCGACAACCACCATCGCCGCGACGAAAGCCGAACGCGCCGCCCTCATTTGGTGATCCCGAGCAGTGCGGCGGTCAATCCGAAGTCGGGGCCGAAGTCCTGGATCCTCCCGGTTCGGCAGCCGTCGAGGCGCAGCTGGATACGCTCACAGAACAGCGAAAGCGCCTCACCGTCGAGCACCGCTTTGTCCAGCAGACCGTGCAGGCGCAGTGCCCGGTTCTCACGGCTCACGGCATTCGAGAAGTTCTGGAAGAAAAGCGGTGTCACATCGGTGATTTCGGTGAGCCCGCGGGCATTGGCCCGCATCTGCGCGGTCAATGTCGTGAATCGGGTGAGCGCACCGAGCAGTTGTTCGCGGTTCTGGCCGACCACGGTCGAGGTATTGGTGACGAAGTCGTTGAGCTGGGTGATCACCGCCTGCAAACCCGGCGCCTGCTCCCCCATCAGTTGCACGAGTTCGGTGAGCCGCCCGCTGAAGTCCCTTACCGTCTGGTCGTTCTGGGCGATGATCTCGGTGATCTCATTGAGTTTGACGATGGTATTGGAGACCTGGTCGCCATTGGCGAGGGTGACCTCGAATGCGGAAGACAGATCGTCGAGCGTTTCGCGCAGCTTGTCACCATTGCCGTTCAGCAGCGGAAACAACACCCGGCTCGCCATCGGACCGGTTTCGTTGTCGCCCTTGAGAGCCGCGCCGAGCTGATCGAAGGTTTCCAGAATGCGGTCGAGTTCGACCGGGGTACGAGTCCGGGCGAGCGGGATGTGCTGGCCGTCGGTCAGCACCGGACCATTGCCTTCGTAGGCCGGGGCGAGTTCCACATGCCGATTGGTGATCAGTTGTGGTGAGACCAACGCCGCCATGGCGTCGGCCGGAATTCGCACGCCCTTATCGATGGACATGGTGACTTCGACGTAACTGCCCTTGGGGATCACGGTATCGACCCGGCCGACCGGAACACCGAGCACCGCGACGTCATTGCCCGCATAAAGGCCGGCGACATTCTCGAAATCGGCACTGATCTGCAGATGGTCGCCGAGATACTGATCGGGCAGTGCGGTGAGGCTGTCGGGTAGCAGCGAACAACCGGTCGCCACCGTTACGGCGAGGCCGAGCACCGTCGATTTCAGCAAGGTACCCATCTTCATCAATTGCACCCCTGTACGGCTTGGGCGAAGCACAGCCAGTTGTCCGGGAATACCCACGGCGCCCACACATCGCCGTACGGGCCGTTGCCGAGGGCATTGTTGAACTGCCGCAATGCGACCGGCATGATCTCGTAGAGCGAATCGAGGTTGTCCCGGTTCTTTTCCAGGCCCTCGGACATGGTGTTCAGATTCTGGATGAGCGGGCCGAGCTGATTCTGGTTCTCCAGGCCCATGTCCTGCAGCAGCCGCGACAGGCTCGCGACATTGTCGAGCAATTGTTTCAGCAGGTTCTGCCGCAGTGCGACGGCATTGCCGATGGCCTCGCCGCGGGTCAGCAGCACCAGCACGCTATTGCGGTTGTCGGAGGCCAGCTCGGCCACCTGATCCATGCTCTTCAGCAGTATGTCCACCTCGTCGCGGCGATCATTGATCACCTTGGCCAGCGCGCCGATGCTGTTCAGTGCCTCGACGGTGAGCTGCGGAGAGTCACCCATCTGCCGGCTGAGCACATCCAGTGACTGCCGCAGTTTCGCCGGATCCAGGCGTTCGATGCGCTCGAAGGACGATTTGTAGTTCGGATCCCGGATGACCTTGCCGAGGTTGTAGGGCACCGATGTCTGCTTCAGCGGAATGCGGTTGTCCGGCAGTCCTTTTCCATTACCGGGCACCAACTCGACATGCAGCTTGCCGAGGATGGTCGTCATCTTGATGGCAGCCGAGGCGTCCGGACCGAGTCGAAGATCTTTGCGCACCTTCAGATCCACGACGACCTTCGCGCCGTCGAGTCGCACGGCACTCACCGAGCCGACCTCGATGCCGGAGACATCCACCGATGCTCCCGACCGCAGCCCCGCCGCCTGCGCGAATTCGGCATGAATCGTTTTATCGCCGAGATGCGCCTGCGATAACGCACTCGAGCCGACCAGCAGCACGACGACCGAACCCGCCGCGAGCAGTCCCAGCCATAACAAGCGATTGCGCAGCCGAGCCACTGATGCCGTCATCGGCAGACCTCCGAATGAGAATTGCCGCCAACCTGCGAGAACAACCCGGGTGGCAGCAGCACGCCCCACAGCGAGACGTCCAGCGAGCAGATGTAGGCGTTGGCGTATGCGCCGTAGCCGGTGAACCGGGCGAGACCATTGAGGACGGTCGGCAGCTCGACCGCCGCCTGATCCAGGGACGCGCCATTGAGGATCAGCAGGGCGACACCGCTGGTCGCATCGTTCTGCGCCCGAGCCAGATTCGGCTTCACCTGACCGATCAGCGCCGCCAGCGAATCAGTGGATTTCGCCACCGTACCGACCGACGACTTCAGCGATTCGCCCTGTGCGTAGAGCGATTCCACCAGCGAACGCGCCTGCGTGATCAGGGTTTCCAATTCACCGCTGCGATTGGCCAGGCCCGCGATCACACTGCTGAGATTGCCGATGACATCGCCGAGAATCTTGTCGCGCTGACCGAAGGTGCCCGCGAGTTCAGCAGCCTGGGTAATCAGCGCACTGAGCGAGACATTGTTGCCTTGCAGGGCCTGGATCAGGGTCTCCGACAGCGAATTGACCTGATCAGGTTGCAGCACACTGAACAGCGGTTCGAAACCCGACAGCAGCGATGACACATCGAACGACGGTTCGGTGCGTTCGACGGGAATCGCGGATCCGGCGGTCAGCACCGCACCCTCGTCCTTGCCCGGAACCAATGCGATATAGCGTTGGCCGATCAGATTCTGGTAGCGCACAAGGGCTTTCGTCGTCGTGGTCAGCCGCTGATCGTGCTGGATACGGAAGTCCACGCGCGCCCGGTAGTCGCCGTCGAAATCGATGGCGTCGACCCGCCCGACCCGCACACCCGCCATCCGGATGTCATCGCCGACGCGCAGTCCGAGCACATCGGTGAAAGTGGCCGAGTACGAGTCGGTATCGCCGGCTACCGAACGCTGCAGCGTCGACCAGATCGTGTACGTCAACAGCACGGCGACCACGGCGAACAGACTGAATCCGGCCAGCGCTTTCTTTGATTTCATGTACTCACCGCCCTTCATCCGGTGCGGTGTCGTACACGGTCACCGAGCCACCGGCCAGTACCGGAGCCAAGAGCAGGTACTGCGCGGTGGTCGGCCGCCCGCCGACGATCGCGGCGGCAGCATCGAGACCGCGCAGATTCGAATTCGGCTGGGCGGGTTGATCCGTCGCAGCGGCGGGCGCGGCGATACCCGGAATCGTCGGCAGCCCCGGAATCGTCGGCAGCCCTGGAATACTCGGCAGCCCGGGATTACTTGGCAGGCCGGGCATACTCGGTAGGCCGGGCATACTCGGTAGGCCGGGAATACTCGGCAGCCCCTGCGTCGGAGCAATGGGCGCGGGTCCCGCGGCGGCCAACCGCTGCGGCATCAGCTGCGGCGGAAACTCCTGCGGCGGCGCGACATCCGGCACCGTACTACCGCCACAGCGCGGACCGGCCATTGTGCCGTAGTGCGGACAGTCCTTGGCCGTGTACTGCTGGAACGGCGTGAAGCTGACATCCATCTTCCACACCATCTGCCGGCTCGGTCCGAATCCGAAGGTCGTGCGCACCCGTTGCAGCGCGGCATTGAAGTTGGCGGCGGTATCCGGGATGGCCTGCGGATCCCTGGCCAGACCGCCGAACAGGCCGTCGAGTCCGACGACCAAGTCCTTCCCGGCGTCCGGATTCCGCGCGAACAGCGAATTGACCGAGTCGACCGCGCCGCCGGCATTGGTCAGCAGTGCGACAAGGTTGTCGCGCCGCTCGGTGAGCGTGCGTGCGGTGGTCACCGAATCCGACAGCACGCCGACCAGCTCCGGCGCCGAAACGCTCAGCGCCGTCACGGCCCGACCGAGGTTGCCGAGCAGATCGCCGATGCCGGGAGTCGCGTGCACCTGGGTGAGCCAGGTATCGAGGCGTTCGATGGTGGAACCCGGCACCCGCGCGGCGGGATCGAGTGCGTCGGCGAGGGTTGCGAGCACCCGGCCCAGCTTCTCCGGCTGGATATGGTCGAGCACATCGCGCAGCACACTGAGCGTGGTCTGCAACTGCACGGTGCCTTCGCTGGTGTCCTCGGGAATCCGGGCTCCCGCCCGCAGGGTTTCGGTGGCGTGCCCGTTGTCGACGAGTTCGATGGCGGTCACGCCGAAGATATTGTTGGGGATCACCCGGGCCGTGACAGTCGCCGGAATAAAGCCCGCCACAGCCGGTTTCAGATCCAGGGCGGCATCCTGACGTTTGCCCTTGGCGACGACATCGACATCGGCCACAGTACCGACGACCATGCCGCGGAACTTGACATCGGCATGGGTCGGCAGCCCGTCACCGGTACTGGTGAGCACCGCGACAACCGGGACCTTGTCCTGGAAATAGCCGGTATAGCGCAGGCCGAGCAGGTACAGCAGCAATGCGGCCGCCGTAGTCATGGCTATTCCGGCGAGCGTGAGTTGACGTACGGTGGGACCGCGCCCACTTGGATCGAGCAGCATCGCCACCTACCCCGAAATCCGGAATCCGGGGTCGATTCCCCAGATCGCAAGGGTCAGAAACAGATTCACGAACACCATGACGACGATCACCATCTTGATCGCGCGGCCGGCCGCGTGGCCGACGCCTTCCGGACCACCGGTGGCGATATAGCCGTAGTAGCACTGGATGAAGGTCGAAATGAGTACGAACACCACGACTTTGACGACCGAGAACAAGACATCGATACCGTTGAGGAACTGGAAGAAGTAGTGGTCGTAGGTCCCGGCGGAGGTGCCGCCGAGGAACAGCACGGACAGCTTGGTCATCAGATACGCAACGGCGAGACCGACGCTGTAGAGCGGAACGATGGTCAGTGTCGCGGCAATCATCCGCGTGGTCACCAGATATGGAAGTGGCCGGATGGCAATGGATTCCAGCGCATCGATCTCCTCGGAGATCCGCATCGCACCCAGCTGCGCGGTGAATCGGCAGCCCGCTTGGATGGCGAAGGCCAAAGTCGCAAGGATCGGGCCGATTTCGCGCGTCGTCGCGAAACCGGAGATCGCGCCGGTCAGCGGATTCATGGTGAGCAGATTCAGCGCGGTGTAGGACTCCATGCCGACGGTGATCCCGCCGAATCCGCACAGGATGATGACCACACCAACCGTGCCGCCGCCGACAATGAGCGAACCATTGCCCCAGCCGACATCGGCGGTCAGCCGCAGCACTTCCTTGCGATAGTGCCTGAGCACGAACGGAATTGCCGCCACCGCTCGACAGAAGGTGATCGCCTGGTGGCCGAGCCGCCGGTTGGCCTGAACCGGCACACTGACGACCGCGCCGACCGCGCGAAACGGCTTCAGCGCGGGCGGGGTGTATCGGGTGCCCATCTCAGATCACCTTCGCCGGGAAGAGCGTGTTGTAGATCTGGGTGATGATGATGTTCGTCGCGAACAGCATCAGCGCCGAATTGACCACCGCCGCGTTCACCGAGTTCGCGACCCCACCCGGACCGCCCTTGGTGTGCAGTCCGATATCGCAGGCGATGATTGCGGTCAGCGCACCGAAGATGGCGGCCTTGACCAGTGCGATCACCAGATCGTTCGCCACCGCGAAGGAAGCGAAAGTGCTGATGAACGAGCCTGCCGTGCCGCCCTGGGCGTACACGTTGAACATATAGCCGGTGGCGAAGCCGACGAACACCACGAATCCGCACAGCAGGATGCTGACCAGGATCGCCGCCAGCAGTCGCGGCGCGACCAGCCGGCGCACCGGATCGACGCCCATCACCATCATCGCGTCGATCTCCTCGCGAATGGTGCGGGAGCCGAGATCGGCGCAGATGGCCGAACCGACCGCGCCCGCGATCATCAGCGAAGTGACCAGCGGCGCACCCTGCCGAATGATGCCGAGACCGCTGACCGCGCCGATGAATGTCGTCGCACCAACCTGATTCACCAGCGCGCCGACCTGGATCGACACGACAACGGCCACCGGGATCGCGACGAATACGGTCGGTGCGGCGGAAACGCTCGCCATGAACGCGCACTGCTTGATGAACTCGTGGAACGGGAAGCGGCGCACGAATATCGCGCGCAGCATCTCGATGAAGGCATCGCGCATGAGCCGTACCTGGCGCCCCAAGGTCTCCAGCGACCGCTGCGGATGCCGTTGCCACAGGCCCTTCAGATCCTCGACTGCCCGTTCCAGATCTGTTGGCTCAGTAGGTCTTTCGGTGAGTCGAGTGCTCATGCCGACTCGCTGAGTTGATGCTGCAGCAGGACGAGGAGATAGCCGACCACGGCGATACCGGCGACGGCGGTGCTGAGCACGGCGAGCCAGAGCCCGAATCGCAGCACCGGATTGACTTTCATACGCCCCCCGAGGATCTTGACGCCGATCACCAAGATGTCGATGAGCCAAACCAAGATCATCATCAGGTCATGCACACATTCGAGAAGGTGAGCACCGGCCAGCACACGATCGAGCCGAGGAAGGATATGACCACGTCGATGCCGTGCATGCGGTGCAGATGGCTGGTGTGGGTCAGTGTCCAGATGAGGCCGACGAGCCCGTACGGAATGGCGAGAATGATGAGGGTGCCGAGGAATTCGGAGACCTTCATCTCGTAGCTGAATATTCGATCCAGCTTCTTGAGCATGCGCCTGTGTCCTTTCCCCCGCCGCCCGAGCGGCACAGCCGGACACACGCCGAGGCGCGACATCGCTGCGGCGAGAGTGCGGCCGATCATGCTGCGATCGGTCGGGTATGGGTGCGTATGTTACGCATGATTCCTTCGATTGCGGAAGAACTTTGCAACACTTACAGCAGAGATTATCGGCTGCGCACGCTGTACAGCGCGCTACACTTGGCTGATTCAGTACAGAATCTGCAGTAACATACCCCCTACCGTTGGTAGGCTCGCCTACATGTGAAAGACCTCCACCCCTGACCGCATCCACCAAGCATTGACCAGCCGGTCCAGGACTCCCCCGCCCGAACCAGCACGGCCGACGCCCCGGGAACTGCTTCCCCAGCACGAGGACCTGTGGGATGTCCTGCGCGACGACTACCGGGCTGCCCTCCTGAGTCGGACCGATCTCCCGAACTCGTTGGAGCCGTGACGCATATGTCTCGACCACCGGGAAACGAAATCTCGCCTGCCATCAGAACACTGCTCGTCGCCTTCCACCAAGACACCTGGATCAAGCTCGAACTCGCCCCGTCGGACAGCCGCCCGCTGTGTGAACTCCCGGACGGCTCCCTTTACAAGGTCGGCGAAGACGGTGGCCCACCGAGCAGAAACCCATCCGATTGAGGTCGCACAAATCGAATGCCTACCTCGCATAGGTTGCGGCTTCTGCGCGGTGGTCACTGGCTCTGCGACAGCCTTGGACTCCGAGATACGCCCATACGGTGAAAGGGATTTGGCGGTTGTGGTGGGTGGTCAGGGCGCCAGGTCACGGCTTATGGCCAGCCGGGAGAATCAGGGCTTGCATTGGAGCACACTCCAACTTCTAGAGTTCGGTGCATGACCAACGCACAGGGCTCTACCAGCAATGATCGTTTCGAGCGCGGACTGGAACTGCTTCGGCGGGTCGGCGGGCAGGAGCGGCCCGCGGTGCTGGACAGTCTCGCGGATATCGCACCGGACCTCGGGCGGTTGACCGTCGAATTCGGGTATGGCGACATACTCTCGCGGCCGGGGTTGACGTTGCGGCAGCGGCAGCTGGCGACCGTCTCGGCACTGGCTGCGATGGGAAATGCCGTGCCGCAGTTGCGATTCCACATCGACGGCGCGCTGAATGTGGGATGCACGCGGGAGGAAATCGTGGAGACGCTGATCCATGTCAGCGTGTACGCGGGGTTCCCTGCCGCGCTGAACGGACTGGGTGCGGCGCGCGAAGTGTTCGACGCCCGTACCGATCTCCCCGCACCGGCCGCACCGGCACCGGCACCGGCCGGTGACCGGTTCGAGCGTGGGAGCGCCAAGCTCGCCGAGATCGACGGGCACGCGGGCGAACAGGTCATCGCCTCGCTGCGCGATATCGCGCCGGATCTCGGGCGCTACATCATCGAGTACAGCTTCGGCGATATCTACTCGCGTCCCGGCCTGGACCTGAAGACCCGTGAGATGGTCACCGTCGCCATGTGCACCGCGCTCGGCACGGCGGCGCCGCAACTGGGCGTGCACATACACGGCCTGCTGAATGTCGGGGGCACCCAGACCGAAGTCGTCGAAATCATCACGCAGATGGCGGGTTACGCCGGATTCCCGGCCGCACTCAACGGAATCACAGTGGCACGCACGGTTTTCGCGGAGCGCTCCAGCGACTGACGCACCTCGACCGGCAGACAACGCCCCCGCGATTCGCCTGGGCAATGTCGCCTGCACCCGAGGCCTTTCGGCCCCATCCCGGTGCGGCACTTCTGCGGATAAGCGCCGCACCGGAACCCCCATCAGGGCCGCGGGTTATCTCTCAGCTGTGCGTCGGAAGCAGTGCGCGGACGCAGCCAGATATTGGCGGCAGCGGGCGCCGTGTCCAGCATGAACGGAGAGGATGAATCGAGCCCGGTCATCACTGAGACCCACCGGCTCTTGATTGCAGTCGCGGCTCTGTACCAGCCACAAATCCCGGATATCCGAATGCAAAACGTCCATTGTTCACCTCCGCCGAAGAGATAAGTGCACCCGGCACCGGCAGCGCCACCGGAACCCGCCGTCGACGCTGTGGATCGGAACAGCGTCGGGACCGTGCGTCGGGTTCCGGAGAGCCGGCACCCCCGAAAGGGTTTGGGGTACAAACCCGGTGCCGGGTACCGCTTAAGCGTGCACGTTGCGATTCGGTGGATAACAGAGCCGAATGCGATAAATGCGAGTAATTTCCGATTGAATCAACCTGGTACGAGGGAGCGGGACCTATGGTTGAGATCGACTGGACCGGCGAAGACGTACTCGCTCTTCGCGTGGCGATGAAGCGAAGTCGCTATGAGTTCGCACGCCTGGTGGGCGTCACCCCGCGCACCGTGATCTTGTGGGAGAACGGCCGGACAACCCGGATGCATGCCGCAAGCAGGCGTTTGCTCGATCGAGTGCTCTCGGAGGCCGATTCGGTCGTCGTCGCGCGATTCGAGCGCGCGATCGCGGATCCGACGGCGGCCCGCGATACCGAAGACACGAGCGCGGCGCTCGATCGGATACAGCTCGGTAGGGACATCGGGCTCGACAAGGAAGTCGAGGATGACGACGTGAGAAGGCGATTGCTGTTGGCCTGCATCGGCGCGGGCCTGGCCGGTCAGGCGGCCGATATGGTCGCGAGCGAACCGGAGAAGATGCTCGCCACCCTGGACGCGGGCTCGATGAGCGAACGACGGCTCGGCCTGCTCGAGCAATCCGTCGAGGCCCTTGGCACCCGCGTCGTGCAGGTTCCGCCGCACGAGTTGCTGCAGGCCACGCTCGACCAATTCCGTACGGTCCGCAGCTGTCTCGCGGAGCGGCAGGCGACCCCTCATCAAATCCGACTGGTCCGTACGGCTGGTCGCCTGGCGAATGTCGTCGGCGAAATTCTGTTCAATGAGGGCCATTTCGGTCAGGCCCGATTGTGGTACACCACCGCAATTCACGCCGCCCAGGACATCGGCGATCGCTTTTCCGAGGACATCGCACTGGCTGGATTGTCGTATTTACCGACCTATAGCGATAATCCGAAGGAAGTTTTGAACCTGCTCAGCCCGCGCCTCGAAGAAAATCCGGGCAACGGTCCGGCGGCGGCCTGGCTGTGGGGAATGGCGGCCCGCGCGCACGCCAGCCTGGGTAATTCCGACGGCTTCGCCCGCTGCATCTCGAAGTCGGAGCAGGCGCTGGAAAATTTTCCCGCGGAACAACTCTCGATCGGCATCTTTTCGTTCCGCCCGGAGAAGCTCGCCTTCTATCAGGCCATCGGCTACTCCCGATTGGGCCGCGCCGAGCAGACCGCCCTGGCATCCGAGCGAGCTATCGGGCTCTACGACCCGAGCGAGACCATGGAACCCGCGCTGGTCCGGTTCGAACACGCCACCGCGCTGCTCGCCTCGGGCGAGGTGGACGAGGCCTGCGCGGTGGCGACCCGCGCGATCACCAATGGCCACACCTACGTCGGCCTCACCGTCACCAAGCGCGCGAAACAATTCGATACCGCGCTGTCGGGTTTCCAGGGCCGCGCGGTCGCCGATTGGCGCGAGCAGGCTCGGATGATCGTCAATACTCCGCGCACCCTGGCTTGATGTGGCAGGGCGCACCAGCCGCCAAAACATCGGTCAGGACGTGGCCGATGCGGGCGAGGGCGGATTCGGAGGTCATACGCCAGTGCGTGGCCTGGACGGCGTGGTTGTGCACGGTGCCGTCGACGGCGTCGGACCAGCCGGCCGCGCCGGTGGCCCCGGTGGGGTCGTCGAGTGCGGCGGTGAAGTAGACGAGATTGCCCTTATAGGGCCGTGGCCGGTAGCGGGTGATGAGTTCCAGCGAGTGCGTGCCCGCGTCGAGGAGTCGGCCGAGCCGGTCGAATCCGAAGGACGCGAACGGCTCCGGAAGTTCGGCGATGCGCCGGGCGAGCCGGGTGCGATCGAGTTCGGTATCGGTGTCGTCGGCCTGTTCGCCGAGTAGTCCGCCGAGCAGATCGGCCACCGGCACCGTCGCCGTCTCGTCCACGGTAATGTGCAGCGGGCTGTCCATCATGGCCAGCAATGCGACATGTTGGCCCTGGTCCTGTAATTGATTCGCGACGGCGTGCGCGAGTACACCGCCGAGCGACCAGCCGAGCAGGTGGTAGGGGCCCTCGGGCTGTACCGCGCGAATTTCGCGGACGTAGTGTCCGGCCCAGTTCTCGATGGAATCCGGCAGCGCCGCATCCGAATTCAGCACCGGCGACTGGATGCCGTAGATGCCGCGCTCCGCATCGATATGTGCGGCCAGACCCGCGAACGACCAGGCGACGCCGCCGACCGGGTGGATGCAGAACAGCGGTTCGCGAGAGCCTCCGGGACGCAACGGTAGTAGGACATCGAAGGCCGCTTGCGCGTCGACGCGGCCGCGGCCGGAGCGGCGCAGTTCCAGTTGCGTGATCAGGTCCGCGGGTGTCGGGGCGGCGAATAGCCATACCACCGGGATCTGTTCGGCGAGTGCGGTACTCAGCTGGGCCGCCAGTCGAGTGGCCGACAGTGAATTACCACCACGTTCGAAGAAGTTGTCCTCCATACCGATTCGCTCGACCTCCAGCGCCTCCGCGAAGACGGTGCAGACCAGCAGCTCCAACTCCGTCTCAGGAGCCCGGAATTCTCTGGCGCTCAACTCGGGCTCGGGCAGTGCGCTCCGGTCGACTTTGCCATTGGCGTTGAGCGGCAGGGCATCCAGTTGGATCAGCACGGTCGGAACCATGTAGCTCGGCAGGGTGCCGGTCAGTGCGGATCGCAGCGCGGTCGGATCGAGCGGCTCGGTGGCGGTGAAATACCCGACCAGCAGGTCGCCGCGATGGGCGATGACAACGGTCTCGGCGACCCCCGGACGTGAGCGCAGCGCGTGCTCGATTTCGGCGAGTTCGATGCGATAACCGCGTACCTTCACTTGGAAGTCGCGGCGCTCCACATATTCGAGGTTGCCGTCTGTACCCCAGCGGACCATATCGCCGGTTCGATACAACCGGGTGCCCGGTGCGCCGAACGGGTTGGCCACGAACCGTTCCGCACTCAGGTCGGGCCTGCCGTAGTAGCCGCGGGCCAGCTGCGCGCCGCCCAGGTACAGCTCACCGGTTACACCCGTCGGCACCGGGTGCAGCCGGTCGTCGAGTACGTAGACCTGGTTTCCCGATTCCGGTGTGCCGATAGGGACTACCGTCTGGCGGATACCGGCGTCGGCGCGGAACCGGGTAACCGAGACCGCTGCCTCGGTGGGGCCGTACAGGTTGTCGATCCTGGCGGTGGTGAGTGCGCCGATCCGGTCGACGGTCGCGGCGGGCAGTGCCTCGCCGATGACGAGCAGTCGTCGCAGCGATCTCGGCAGTCGCTGGTCGCCGCTGACTTCGGTCAGCATGGCCAGCAGCGATGGCACCAGCGTCACCGTGGTGACGGAGGCGCGTCGGATCAGATCCAGCACGCTGGCCGGATCACGTTGTGCGTCCTGTGGCGCCAGCACCACCCGGGCACCGGTGCGCAAGGCCCACCAGTACTCCCAGACCGAGAGATCGAAGGCCGCCGAGGTCATCAGCAGCGTGGCGTCGTGCGCTTCGAGCGCGTATTCCGTTTGCAGCCAGTCCAATTGGTGTGCGACCGCAGCATGCGGGACGGCGACGCCTTTCGGGGTTCCGGTCGATCCCGAGGTGAAGATGACGTAGGCGGTGTGTGCGGGAGTCAGCGTGGACCGCCGCTCCTCAGCACGAATCGGACTGCTGTCGAGGACACCGGCGGCAACCGAGATATCCAGCACCACATCGTGATCCGCCACCGACTCGGGCAGCATCGGCCGCTCGGCCGAGGTCAGCACCAGTGCTGGGTTCGCGGCGGCGAGTACGCTCGTGGTCCGGTCGAGCGGGTGGGTCGGGTCGAGCGGGACATACGCGCCGCCCGCGGTCACCACCGCGTACATTGCGACCAGCAGGTCGACACTGCGCGGAATCGCCAGGGCCACTAGCGATTCCGGGATGACGCCACGACCGATGAGCGCGCGGGCGAGTCGGTTCACCCGCGAGGCGAACTGGCCGTAGGTGACCGTTACCGAGTCATCGACAATCGCCACCGCATCGGGCGTCTCGGCGACCTGCGCCTCGAAGGCCGCGATGAGGGTAGTGGGAGTGAATCCGCGTTGGGTCCGATTCCAGGACACCAGCATTCGGTCGCGTTCGGCGGTATCCAGTAGCGCCAGATCTCCGACCGGCAGCTGCGGTTCGGCGCAGACGGCGGCCAGCAGGCGTTGCAGTCGTCCGGCGAAACCGGCGACCGTGGCTTCGTCGAACAGTGCGGTGGCATAGGTGATCGATGCGGCCATGCCTGCCGCGTTTCCATCCGGGCCGTAGCGGTCGGTGACGACCAGGTGCAGGTCGAATTGCGATATCTCGGAGTCGAAATCGACTGCGGTGGCGGTCGATCCGTCCAGTGCGAATTCCGCCTCGGCCTGGTTGTGGAAGGAGAAGCCGACCTGGAACAGCGGATGCCGTGCGGTCGAGCGCTCCGGATTCAGCACCTCGACCAGCCGCTCGAATGGTACGTCGGCATTGGAGAAGGCGGCGACATCCGCGGCGCGCACCTGACCAAGGAGTTCGGTGAAACCGGTCGCCGCCTCCACCTGGGTACGGAGCACGAGCGTATTGACGAACATGCCGACCACATTGTCGAGTTCGGCCGCACCACGGCCCGCGACGGGCGTACCGACGGCGATATCGGCGCTGCCGGACAGGCGGGCCAGCAGTACCGCGAAGGCGGCGTGCAGGACCATGAACAGTGTCGCTCCGGTGTTCCGGCCCAAGTCCGCCAATCTCGCCTGCATGTCGGCGTCGATGGTGAAGTCGACATGCCGGCCGCGGGTGGAGACGATGGCGGGTCGGGGACGGTCGGTGGGGAGCGTGAGTTGTGCGGGCAGTCCGGTGAGGGTTGCGGTCCAGAACCCGAGTTGCTGGGAGATCAGCGAATTCGGATCGTCCTCGCTGCCGAGCAGATCCCGTTGCCAGCGGCTGAAATCCGCGTATTGCACCGGCAGCGGGGTCCACTCCGGCGGAATACCGTGCTTACGTGCGGCATAGGCGGCCATCACGTCACGTGCCAGCGGTACCAGTGACGAGCCGTCCGCGGCGATGTGGTGTACGACCACGACCAGCACGTGCTCACCGAGAGCTGCCGAGCCTGCCTCCGGACGGAACAGCCTGGCGCGCAATGGAACCGAGTCGGTGACATCGAATCCGGCGCCGATGAAATCCGCGACGGCGGATGTCAGATCATCGACGGCCACCGGAATGGGGGCCAGCACCGGCACTCCCGCGGCGGCCATCGGCAGAACAACCTGTACCGGGCCGCTTTCGCGCTGCGGGTAGACCGTGCGCAGCACCTCGTGGCGTTCGACCACGTCGCTGACGGCCGCATCGAGTGCCGCGATATCGAGATCGCCGGTGAGCCGCACTGCCAGTGGGATGTTGTAGGCGGTGGACTGGCGGTCGAGGCGATTGAGGAACCACATGCGCTGCTGTGCCAGCGAAAGCGGTACCGGATCGGTGCCGGTGCGCCGGGTCAGCGCCGGACGTGCGCGCGTCGCAGTGGTGTCGAGAGCGGCGGCCAAGGCCGATACGGTCGGGTTCTCGAAGACAATTCGCACGCCGACCGAGGAGTCCGATCGAGCGCTCAGTCGTGCGGCCAATTGTGTTGCGGTCAGGGAGTTTCCGCCGACGGCGAAGAAGTCGTCGTCGAGCCCGACCGCTGCCAGGCCGAGCACCTCGGCGAAGATTTCGGCCACGATCCGCTCGGCGACCGTCTCCGGTGCGCGGAAGGTCGCGGTACGGAACTCGGGGGCGGGCAGTGCCTTGCGGTCCAGCTTGCCGACCGGGGTCAGCGGGATCTGGTCGAGAACCATGATGGCGGCGGGCATCATATAGGCGGCCAGCGAGCGCGCGGCGAAAGCGCTGAGTTCGGCGGTGTCGATCGCTCGGTCAGCTACCACATACGCGACCAGCGAAACCGAACCTGCGGCGTCGGTGTGCCCGATCGTCACCGCGAATTCGACGCTCTCGTGGGCCGAGAGCACCGCGTCGATCTCACCTGGTTCGATGCGCAGACCGCGCACCTTCACCTGATGGTCGGCACGTCCTACGTACTGGACCGCGCCGGATGCGGTCCAGCGCACCAGATCACCGGTCCGGTACAGCCGCCCGCCCGCCGGACCGTAGGGATCGGCGACAAAACGATCCGCCGTAAGTCCCGGCCGCGCGTGGTATCCGCGAGCCAGACCCGGCCCGCGCAAGTACAGTTCGCCGGTCACCCCATCCGGGACGGGTTGCAATCGAGCATCGAGCACCACCGCGGACATGCCGTGAATGGTGGTGCCTAGATCGAATTCGCCGGGCCGCAGTGGTGCGCTGATATTGGTGATGATCGTGGTCTCGGTCGGACCGTAGGTGTTGTGGAACGCACGCCCGGTTCCCCAGCGTCGCACCGTATCGGGGCCGTAGGACTCACCGCCGACGGTCAGGTGGGTGAGTTCGGGGAGTTCGTCGGGATCCAGTGTTTGCAGCACGGCCGGGGTGATAAAGGCGTGGGTCACCCGTTGCTCGCGGATGAGCGCGGTCAATTCCGCACCGCCGTAGACACCGGCCGCAGCGATCACCAGTGCGGCGCCGGCGGGCAGGGCCAGCAAGAGTTCGAGCATGGAGGCGTCGAAACTGGGCGATGCCACGTGCAGGACGCGGGATGTCGCGGTGACCTGGTAGCGATCCCGCTGTGCGCGCGCCACGCCCGCGAGGCCGCCGTGGGTCGCGATTACGCCCTTCGGGGTGCCGGTCGAACCCGAGGTGTAGATCATCCACGCGGGATTGGCCACGCGCACCGGACGGATCAGCTCATCGGGCGCAAGGGGTGCCGCGCTCGAATGCCGTATGCGGGCGGCCGTGGCCGGTGCGTCGAGTACCAGCCATTCGGCGGTGCCGGGCAGTGCCGGGCGGCATGCGGTGAGCGTAAGGCCCACGGCGGCACCGGAATCCGACAGCATGTGTGCGATGCGATCTGCCGGATACGTCGGGTCGACCGGGACGAAGGCCGCACCGGTCTTTGCCACCGCCCAGACCGCGAGCACGGATTCCACGGAACGCGGGATGGCCACGGCGACGAAGTCCTCGGCGCCGATGCCGTGCCCGGTCAGCATTCTGGCCAGCCGGGACGAGTGCTCGTCCAGTGCGCGGTAGGTCAGCTCACGGTCGTCCGAAAGCAGAGCCAGCGCATCGGGATTCATTGCCACGGCGTCGGCCATCAGCTCGGCGAGAGTACGCGGCGGCACCAGTTCACCGCCGCGCCTGCCGAGCAGTTCGCTCCGTTCGGCCGGAGTGAGCACATCGATGGCGCCGATCGGCGCGGATGGATTCTCGGTGAGCGCGCCGATCACCCGACCGAAGCGGCGAAGCAGTCCCGTAGCGGTTGTTGCGTCGAAAAGGTCTGTCGCATAGTCGAGTTCGATTGCCAGGTGACCTTCGGCGTCGAATGCCGCCGCGACGGTGAACTGGAGATCGAAGCGCGCCACCTGTTCATCGAATTCGACAGCCGTCAACTCCAGGCCTGGCAGCGTGAATTCCTCCGTGCCGGTATTCGGATAGCTCAGCGCCACGGTGAACAACGGATGCTTGGACTGCGAGCGCTCGATGCCGAGTTCATCGACGACGCGCTCGAACGGAACGGTCGCATGGGCGAACGCGGCCAGATCGTTTGTTCTGGTCTCATGGAGTAGATCGGTGAACGAACGGGCCGGGTCCGGATATGTGCGCAGCACCAGGGTGTTCACGAACATGCCGACCAGGTCGTCCAACGCCGCCGCGCCGCGACCCGCGACCGGGGTGCCGATGGCGATATCGGCGGAGCCCGACACCCGGGCCAGCAATACGGCAAGTGCGGCGTGCACCACCATGAACGGTGTCGCGTTGTGACGCGCGGCCAGCTCGTGGATGCGGGCGCCGACACCACCGCCGATGCGGGCACGCACCGCGCCGCCACGCTTGGACGCGACAGCCGGGCGTGGCCGATCAGTGGGCAATGCCAGTTCTTCCGGCAGATCCCGCAACGCTTCGGTCCAGTACGTGAGTTGTTCGGCCGCAACCGAATCCAGCTCGGCCGTTTGCCAGAGTGCGTAATCGGCGTACTGTGCCGCGAGCTCCGGCCAGACCGGGGTCCCGCCGATCACTCGGGACAGATAGGCCGACAACAGGTCTCGCAGCAGCGGACCCATCGAATAGCCGTCCGCCGCGATGTGGTGCAGCACGGCGACGAGCACATGGCTGGTCGCGTGCTCCCGCAGCAGTATCGCGCGCACCGGCACCTCGGTGGTGATATCGAAGCCGGTGCCGAGGAAATCGGCGATGCGCTCGTCCACCGAGCTCGGGGTCTCGACCACGAGGGATACCGGGGCCGGTTCGGCCGGCAGGATCACCTGGTGTCCGATGCCGTTCGCATCGGCCGGATACACCGTGCGCAGTGCCTCATGGCGGGTGATCACATCCTTGAACGCGGCACACAGCGCCGCCTGGTCCAACTCGCCTGCGATGCGCACCGCGACCGGAATATTGTGGGCAGCCGAGTCCGGGTCGAGTTGATTGAGGAACCACATGCCGCGCTGTACCGGTGCGAGCGGAATGCGCTCGGGGCGTGGCCCGGCGATCAGTGGTACAAGCTGGTCGTGTGCGTGCGCGGCCAGGCATGCCGCGAAGGCATGCACGGTGGGCGCCTCGAACAGCAACCGCACAGGCACCCGACCGAGCCGCTCGCCGAGTCTGGCCAGGACTCGGATGGCGATGAGTGAGTTGCCGCCGAGGTCGAAGAAGTTGTCGTCCGCGCCGATCGGCGACCGCGCGAGTACGGCCTCGAATGCCTCGGCCACCAGCCGTTCGGCCGGGGTGACCGGGGCACGGTAGGCGACGCTGTCGAATACCGGCTCCGGCAGTGCCTTTCGATCCAATTTGCCGGAGGCGTTGAGCGGGAATGCGGCCAGTACGACGATCGCCGATGGGACCATGTAGGACGGCAACGCATTCACCGCGGCCGCCAGAACTGCCGCGCGCACATCTTGTGCATCACTCACCACATAGCCGACGAGTCGGTCGCCGACCACGCCTGCCGCGGCCTGCGAAACACCGGGCACCGCCGCGAGTACCGCCTCGATCTCCCCGAGTTCGATGCGCTGGCCGCGGAACTTCACTTGGAAGTCGGTGCGGCCCAGGTACACGAGTTCAGGGGTGACGCCACTGGTGTCCCAGCGGACCGAGTCGCCGGTGCGATACATGCGTTCACCTACGGGTCCGAATGGATTCGCTACGAAGCGGTCCGCCGTCAGATCGGGCCTGCCGTGATAGCCGCGAGCGAGTTGGGTGCCTGCCAGATACAACTCACCGGCGACCCCTGGCAACGTCGGTCGTAGCCGGGAATCCAACACGTACACGCGGCTGTTCCATTCCGGATTGCCGATCGGCATGACGGTGCGTTCGATTTCACCGGTGACGTCGCGGTGGGTAATGCTCACCGCGGCCTCGGTCGGGCCGTAGAGGTTGTGCAGGCGCGCGGAACTCAACGCGCCGAAGGCACGGACGGTCTCGGCGGGCAGTGCTTCACCGATGACGAATACCGTGCGCAATGTGTCGAGAACGGCAGCGGTTTCGATATGTCTCGCGAACTCGCTCAACATCGATGGCACGAAATCGGTGACGGTCACGCCGTATTCGGCGATCACTTCGGCGAGGTAGCCGGGATCGCGGTGACCGTCCTGGGTGGCGAGCACCAGCGTTGCGCCGATGCGCAGCGGCAGGAAATAGCCCCACAGCGAGACATCGAAGCTGGTCGCCGTTTTTTGCAGGTATACGTCTTCGGCGATCAGCTGGTACTCGGACTGCATCCACGCCATCTGGTTGACGATCGCGGCGTGGGAGACGCTGACACCCTTGGGTTTTCCGGTCGAACCGGAGGTGAAGATCACGTAGGCCGGGTTCTGCGGGTGAATGGGCGCGGTCCGCTCGTTCACCGCGATCGGGTCGTCGGCATAGTCACCCAGCGCGACCGTATCGACACACACTGTCGAGCCGGCATATCCGAAGTCCTGACGATCACTTTCGATGGTGAGCAGCACAATAGGTGCGGCGGTGCCGATGATGTGCGCGATGCGCTGGGCAGGATGGTCGGGGTCGATCGGTACATAAGCGCCGCCCGCCTTGAGCACCGCGTACATGGCGACCACGAGATCGACCGAACGCCGAATCGCCAATGCCACCAAAGATTCCGGCCCGACACCGGTCGCGATCAGATGTCGAGCCAGCTGGTTGGTCGTGCGGTCCAATTCGCCGTAGGTCATGGTGGTTCCGTCGAAGACCAAGGCGATATCGTCCGGTGTCGCGGCGGCCTGCTGCTCGAATTCGTCGAGCAGCATTTCCGACACGAATGCGGTGTGCGCGGAATCGTTCCATGCGGTCACCACCCGTTCCAGCTCACCGGTCTCGAACAGATCGATATCGCCGACCACCTGTTCCGGATCGCTGATGACCGCGCCGAGCAGCCGGGTGAAGCGTGCGCCGAAGATCGCGATGGTCGACTCGTCGAAGAGGTCGGTGGCGTAGGTGAAGCGCAGGACGTCGTCGGCTACGGTCAGTTGCAAATCGAATCGTGTTGTCTCGTATTCGATCTCGTATTCGGCGACAGTAATGCCCGCCAGCTCCACCGATACGGGCGCGAGATTCTGGAAGAACAGCGCGACCTGGAACAGCGGATGCCGTGCCTCGGAGCGCGGCGGATCCAACACCTCGACCAGCCGCTCGAACGGCACATCGGCATTGGCGAAGGCATCCAGGTCACCGTCGCGGACCCGACGCAGTACGGCGGCGAAGGAGTCCGAGCCCGCCACCTCGGTGCGCAGCACCAGTGTGTTGACGAACATGCCGACGAGGTCATCGAGGGCGGCGGCACCGCGGCCTGCGATCGGTGCGCCGATGGCGATGTCGTCCATGCCGGACAGTCGCGCCAGCAAGGTGGCCAGCGCGGCATGGACGACCATGAACGGGCTGACGTCGTATCGGGCGGCGATGGCGGCTATGCCGTCGCGGATGGCGGCATCGAGCCCGATGGTGGTGCTGGCGGCGGCGTTACTGGCAACCGCGGGACGTGGCCGATCAGAGGGCAGGTCGAGCTGAGCGGGCAACCCGCCGAGTACGCCGCTCCAGTAGCGCAGTTGCTGTGCGGCCACCGATTCCGGATCGTCCTCGGCTCCGAGGACCTCGCGTTGCCAGAGAGCGTAATCCGCGTACTGCACACGCAGGTCTGTCCACGTCGGTGCGGTGCCGGTGGCCCGTGCCGCGTATGCGGTGGCGATATCGCGCGCCAGCGGGGGCATCGAGAACCCGTCCGCCGCAATGTGATGGACCACGATGGCGAGTAGGTGCTCGCGCTCCGACAGGGTGGCCACGCCGATACGCAGCGGTATTTCGGTAGTCACGTCGAAAGGTGTGGCAACCAGGTCCACCAGTGCCGACGAATCCAGCTCGCGGATTTCGGGCGTCGCGACCAGAATCCGTTGGTAGCCGGTGCCATCGACGTCCGGATATACGGTGCGCAGGGTTTCGTGGCGGGCGACGACATCGGCCAGCGCGGCGGCCAGCGCATCGGTGTCGAGATCTCCGGTGAGCCGGATCGCGACCGGAATATTGTTCACCGTCTCGCCGGGATCGAAGCGGTTGAGGAACCACATCCGTTGCTGTGCGGGGGAAAGCGGAATCAGGTCCGGGCGTTGGCGCGCGGTGAGCTCCGGACGACCGCCCGTGCCGGTGAGCAGGGCGGCGCGGGTGGCCACTCCGGCAACGGTCGGTGCCTCGAACATCATCCGCACGGGGACTTCGGCATCCAGCGCGGCACCGATCCGGGCAGCCAGCTGAGTGGCGATCAGTGAATTGCCACCGAGTGCGAAGAAGTTGTCGTCGGCGCCGATTCGCTCGATGCCGAGCAGTTCGCCCATGATCTCGGCAACGGTCTGTTCGGTCTCGGTCGAGGGAGGTCGGTAGGTGGCGGTCTCGAATACGGGAGCCGGCAGCGCGGCGCGATCGAGCTTGCCGGAAGTATTGAGCGGGAGGGCATCGAGCACGACGCAGGCCGACGGAACCATATACGCGGGCAGTGCGGCGTCCAGTTCCGCGCGCACGTCGTCGATATCGACTGCGCGGTCAGCCACCAGGTAGGCGACCAACTGATCGCCTAGTCGCTCGTCGCTACGCACCACGACAACGGCCTGCTCGATGACATCCAGTGCGGTGAGCGCGGATTCGATCTCGCCGAGTTCGATGCGCAACCCGCGCAGTTTCACCTGGAAGTCGGTGCGGCCCAGGTACTCCAGCTCGCCCTCCGCAGTCCACCGGACGAGGTCACCGGTGCGATACATCCGCTCCCCCACGCGGTGGGGATTCGCGACGAAACGTTCAGCGGTCAGCTGCGGCCGCCGTACATAGCCGAGCGCCAACTGCTCACCCGCGAGGTACAACTCACCGGGCACACCCACCGGGACCAGCCGCATCCGAGCATCCAGCACCAGCAATCGGGTATTGAACACCGGCTTGCCGATCGGCACCGACTCCGCGTCGGCAGCAGTCACCTCGTGGAAGGTGACATCGACCGCGGCCTCGGTCGGCCCGTACAGATTGTGCACGCGGGCACCGGTCAGCTCACGGGCTCGCTGCGCGGTCGGTGCGGACAGCACCTCACCGGAGGCGAATAGAGTTCGCAGCGTGACGCATTCGCGCACACGGGGTTCCGCTAGGAACACCGCGAGCATCGAAGGCACGAAATGCGCGACGGAGATTCCTTCGTCGCTGATCAACCGCGCCAGATAGGCGGGATCCCGGTGACCGTCCGGCCGCGCGAGCACCAATCGCGCTCCGATCTGCAACGGCCAGAAGAACTCCCAGACCGAGACATCGAAAGTCGCCGGGGTCTTCTGCAATACCGCGTCGTCGGCGTGGAGTCCATACTCGTACTGCATCCACACCAGGCGGTTGACAATCGCGGCATGGGACACCGCGACGCCCTTGGGACGGCCGGTCGAACCAGAGGTGAAGATGACATACGCGAGGTGGTTCGGCAACAGCCCGCCGAGACGATCCTTCGTGGTGAGCGGCGCGGGTGAATATCGCGTCAGCTCCAGACGATCGATCCGAACCTGGCGTGCCGTAACAGCTTCCAGATCAGTACCCGAAGTCAGCACCCACACCGGACGCGCTGTCTCGAGCACATAGGCGATCCGGTCGGCCGGATGGTCGGGGTCGAGCGGCAGATACGCGCCACCGGCGACAGTGACCGCGTACATGCCGACCACCAAGTCGAGCGAGCGCCGCATGCCCAGCGCGACAACCGAATCCGGGCCCACGCCATGCCCGACCAGCCATCGCGCCAAGCGATGGACCCGGCCCGCGAACTCGGCGTAGGACAGACTCCGCCCCTCGAACGTCACCGCGGTCGCGTCGGGTGTCCGCAGTACCTGTTCCTCGAACAGCGAAACCAGAGTCTGTGACCGGTTTATCGCGAACGAGGTGTCGTTCCAACGATCGAGCAGAGACAGCTCGTCGCGGTCCAGTAGCTCGATATCGCCGACGCGTACGGCGGAATCGGCTACCACCGCCTCGAGTAAGCGCACGAAGCGGACCGCGAACGATTCGACCGTCGCCCGGTCGAACAGATCCGTCGCGTAGCGCATGACGGCACGCAGCGCGGTACCGTCGCCTTCCGCGAGTTCGAGCGCGAGGTCGAACTGAGCGACCTGATTGTCGATGGGATACGCGGCGACCTCGAGCCCGGGTAGGCGCAACACCGTATCGTCACGATGCTCGAAGGTGAGCAATGTCTGCACGATCGGCGAATGCGCTTGCGAACGAACCGGATTCAACTCGTCGACCAGGCGCTCGAACGGCAGATCGGCATGTTCGAATGCCCGGACATCGGTGGCACGCACCCCGTCGAGCAGTTCGGCGAAGGTTGCCCCGGCCGCGACCTCGGTGCGCAACACCAGCGTGTTGACGAACATGCCGACCAGATCGTCCAGCGCTGCCTCGGCCCGGCCCGCGACCGGGGTGCCGATGGCGATATCCTCCACGCGCGCAAGTCGGGCCAGCAATGCCGCATAAGCGGCGTGCACCACCATGAACGACGACACGCCGTGTTTGCGCGCCAGATCCGCGATCGCGGCGGTCAGTTCCGAGGTGATGGCGAACTCGAACGCCGCACCGCGACCGGATGCCACGGCGGGGCGCGTGCGATCGGCCGGCAATTCCAGCACCGGAGCAAGTCCGTCGAGTTCGGTGCGCCAATGCGCGATCTGTCGGGCCAGTACGGAGTCGGGATCGTCAACGGAGCCGAGCACGTCGTGCTGCCACAGTGTGAAGTCCGCGTACTGGACCGGCAGCGGCTGCCACCACGGTGCCACGCCTTCGGTGCGAGCGCGGTATGCCACCATCAGATCTCGCGCCAGCGGGGCCGTTGAAACACCGTCGGCGGCGATGTGGTGCACCACCACGACGAGCAGATGATCGTCGGACGCGATCCGGAACAGCTTGGCGCGCACGGGTATCCGGGTGCGCAGATCGAACCCGATCCGGGTGACGCCGACAACCGCCGCGGTCAGGTCGGATTCGGCGATATCGACCCGCTGCAGGTCCAAGGTCGATTCAGTCACCACCTGCGCGGGACCGATGCTGTCCGCGGGGAACACAGTGCGCAGCGACTCGTGCCGGGCGACAACATCGCCCAGCGCGGCACGCAGCGCTGCTTCGTCCAATGCACCGGTCAGGCGGATGGTGATCGGAATGTTGTAAACGGACGATTCGGGATCGATCCGATTCAGCAGCCACATCCGAGTTTGGGCCAGCGACAACGGAATACGCTCCGGACGACCCCTAGCCACGAGCGCGGGCCGCGCGACATCGGCGCGCGTCACCCGCAGAGCCAATTCGGCCACGGTCGGTGCTTCGAAGATCTCGCGCACGGTCAGCGCACTACCGAACGCCGCGTTCGCTCGAGCCACTAGGCGCATGGCCGATAGCGAATTGCCACCGCGCGCGAAGAAATCGTCATCCGCGCCGACCCGCACGCCACCGATCAGGTCGGCTATCAGTGCGGCGAGTACCGATTCGGTGCCTTCCCGCGGTGCACGGGATTCCGTTGCGGTACCGACGACTTCGACTGCGGGAAGCGCCGCGCGGTCGAGTTTGCCGACCGTGGTGAGCGGCATCTCGTCCAGCACAACCAGGTGTGCGGGCACCATGTATGCGGGCAGATGCGCACGCGCCTGCGCGAGTACCGCATCCGAGGACAGTTCCGTCCCACTGATGTAGCCGACCAGGCAGTCGTAGCCGGAGGTGTCGCGCGTCGATACCACCGCGGCATTCGTCACGCCCGCCACCCCGGCCAGCGCCGACTCTATCTCCCCGAGTTCGATCCGCTGACCACGCAACTTGATCTGGAAATCATTGCGGCCCAGGTAGATCAGGTCGCCGTCGCGGTTCCAGCGCACCAGATCGCCGGTGCGGTACATCAACCGGCCGGGTACACCGAACGGATCGGCCACGAAGCGCTCGGCGGTCAGTCCGGCGCGGTTGTGGTAACCGCGGGCCAGTTGGTCGCCGGCGAGATACAGCTCGCCCGTGACACCGATCGGGACCGGGCGCAACCGTGCGTCCAGGACGTAGGCGCGAGTGTTCCAGCACGGACGTCCGATGGCGACATCGTGGCCGGAATCGTGGTCGGTGAATTCGTGATAGATCGCCGAGATCGCCGCCTCGGTCGGGCCGTACGCGTTGTGCACCGCGCCGCCGACATGTTCGCGAATTGCTGCGAGCAGGTCCGGGGTGAGCGCCTCACCGCCGCAGTGCAGGTGGCGAAAGGAGCGCAGCGCATCGCCCATGCCCTCACCGATGAGCGCCGCGAGTACCGATGGCACGTACTCGGCGATGGTGATGCCGTGTTCGCGTAAAAGTCCGGCGAAATACGCCAGGTCGAGGTGGCCGCTCGGACGGGCGATCACCAGCGGTGCACCGACCGCGATCGGCAGAAAACACTCCCACACCGAGACATCGAAGGTGAGCGGGGCACGTTGCAGAATGCGATCGGCGGCGGTGACGCCGTAGCGGAACTCGAGCCAGCGCAGCTGGTTCATGATGGCGCGGTGGGTGACCGCGACACCCTTCGGCCGGCCGGTCGAGCCGGACGTGAACAGCACGTACGCCGTATTGTCGCGGCGCAGTGGCGCTCTGTCGCTCGGCGCGGCGTCCGAACTGCTGAGGTCGGTGATATCGACGACACGGACGGCACCGAGGTCGGGCAGCTCCGCGCCGCCGACGGCCAACACCAGTGCCGGTGCGGCACTGTCGATCACCTGCGCGATCCGTTCGGCCGGATGGGCCGGATCCAATGGCAGGTAGGCACCGCCCGCACGCACGATCGCGAATACGGCCACGAGCATGTCGACGGATCGCAGCGCGGCGAGTCCGACGATCGTCTCCGGACCCACACCTGCCGAAATGAGCCAATGCGCAAGGCGATTCACCTGGGCTTCGAGTTCCGCATAGGTCACCGAGGTGTCCTCGAAGATCACCGCAACGGCATCGGGTGTCGCGGCCACCCGGGCCGTCAGCAGATCGTCGAGGGTTTCGGAAGGCAGTAGCCGCGCGGTGGCATTGCGATCCGAAAGCAGCAGTCCGCGTTCGGCCACCGACATCAACTCGACATTGCCGACCAGGGTTTGCACGTCACGCACCATGGCGCGTACTACCCGCTCGAAACCTGCCAGGAACCCGTCGACGGTTGCCTTGTCGAAGAGGTCCAGCGCGTAGTGCAGATGCACATCAATGCCGTCGGGTGCGCCATCGGCGTCGTAGCGGTCGGTCAGCGTCCAGTCCAGATCCAGCTGGATCGGCGCGGGTCCGATATCGAGTGCGGCGATATTCAAACGGTGCAGTCGGAAGTCCGGCGCGGACTGGTTCTGCAACGTCATCGCCACCTGATAAAGCGGCGCATGTGCCTGCGAGCGAACGGGATTCACCACTTCGACGAGCTGTTCGAAGGGCACGACGGCGTGATCGAAGGCCGCCAGATCCGCTGCGCGGACGGTCGCCAAGAGCTCACCGAGCGTTGCGTCGGCGCGCACCTCGGTACGCAGCACCAACGTATTGACGAACATGCCGACGAGCTCGTCCAGGGCTTGGTCACCGCGTCCGGCGACCGGCGTACCGATGACGACGTCGTCGGCAGCGCTCAGGCGGCTCAGTAGTACCGCGAGCGCGGCGTGCAGCACCATGAACGGGGTGACCCGATGGGCGGCCGCCAGATCCTGGATGCCCAGGTGCAATACCCGATCGAGGCGGCCGGTGATGGCACCGCCGCGGTTCGAAGCGACCGCAGGGCGCGGCCGGTTCGTCGGCAGCGTCGATACCTCGGGAACGCCCGCGAGCCGACCGGTCCAGTACCGCAGCTGATGGGCCAGCAGCGAACCCTTGTCATCGGCCCGGCCCATAGCATCGCGCTGCCAGATCGCGAAGTCCGCGTACTGCACGGCGAGCGGGCTCCAGGACGGTGCGACATCCGCACAGCGAGCCACATAGGCGGTCGCCAGATCCCTGGTCAGCGGCGCGAAAGACCAGCCGTCGGCGGCGATGTGGTGCACGACGAACAGCAGTACGTACATCTGTTGGCGGGACCTGCTGTCACCGTCGTCGATTCGGAGTAGCCGGACACGCAACGGAACTTCGGCAGTGACATCGAATCCGGTCCGGGCGGCGGTGGCGACGAGTTCGGGCAACTCGGATGTCGACACCGCACGAGCGACGAGTTCCACCAACTTGGTCCCGGCGGGCAGCACCACCTGCGTCGCGGCGCCGTCGCGTTCGGGATAGATGGTGCGCAGTGTCTCGTGCTTGGCGATGACATCGGCAATCGCACGTTCCAGTGCGGGCACATTCAGCACACCGGTGAGGCGTAGCGCGAACGGGATGTTGTATCCGCCACTCGCGGAGTCGAATCGGTTCAGGAACCACATGCGCTGCTGGGCGATCGACAGCGGAATCGGCTCATTGCGATCCTGAACCGTCAACGGCGGCAAGGTCGGCGGCGCGGCCTCCTGCTCGACCGTGATCCGGCGCGCCAGCTCCCGCACTGTCGATGCATCGAAGATGGTGCGGACGGGTATATCCGCGCCGGTCGCCTTGGTCAGCCGGGCCGCGAGTTGCGTGGCGATGAGCGAATTGCCGCCGAGGGCGAAGAAATCGTCATCCGCACCGACCAGGTCGACGCCGAGCAGCGCGGTGAATGTCTCGGCGACAAGGGTTTCCGCGAGATCGCCGGGCGCACGGAACTCGGCAGCAACGAAAGCCGGTGCGGGCAATGCTTTTCGATCCAACTTCCCGGAGGTTGTGATCGGGAATTCGGCCAAGACGACAAAGGCGGACGGGACCATGTAGGCGGGCAGATGCCGCGCGAGTTCGGCTCGAACGCTTTCGGTATCGAGTTCACCGTCCGCCACCAGGTAGGCGACCAGTTGGTCACCGTGGTCGTCGCGAACCACGACGACTGCCTGCGCGATCGCGGCAACCGACAGCAATGCCGACTCGATCTCACCGAGTTCGATTCGCAGGCCGCGGACCTTCACCTGGAAGTCGGTGCGACCGAGGTATTCCAGCACACCCCGTTGAGCGGCCGCCCGCCAGACGACCAGATCGCCGGTGCGATACATCCGCGCACCGGCCGGACCGAACGGATCGGCCACGAACCGCTCACCGGTCAGATCGGCCCGACCGAGATAGCCGCGGGCCAGCTGAGCTCCGGCCAGATACAGCTCCCCGGGCACACCGACAGGCACCCGACGCAACCGCGCATCGAGCACATACGCACGGGTATTCCAGATCGGTCCGCCCATCGGCAGCTGACCGCTATCGGCAGCGGTCACCTCGTATGCGCTGACCTCGACCGCCGTCTCGGTGGGCCCGTACATGTTGTGCACCCGCGCGCCGGTAACCGCCCGTGCCCGCTGGGCGATGGTGGCGGGCAGCGCTTCGCCCGAGCAGAGCACGTGCCGCAGTGGCGACACATCGATATCGTCCGCGACGAAGACAGCGAGCATGGAAGGTACGAAATGCGCGACCGTAATCGACTCGCGCCGAATGAGATCCGCCAGATACACCGGATCCTGATGACTGTCCGGACGAGCCAAAACCAGCCGGGCGCCGACCTGCAGCGGCCAGAAGAACTCGGGCACCGAAACATCGAAGGTCACCGGCGTCTTCTGCAGCAGCGCATCGGTGCCATCGAGCGCGACGTGCGCCGATTGCATCCACAGCAGGCGGTTCACGATGCCACGGTGGGTCATCGCAACACCCTTCGGGCGACCCGTGGAGCCCGAGGTGAAGATGACGTAGGCGGTATTGGCGGCCCGCAGCGGCGCGCGCCGATCCACATCGGTAACCGGCGCGACCGAATACTTGGAAAGGTCGAGACGATCGATACGGACCTGTGTGGCGGCGATATCCAGATCCATACCCGAGGTGAGCACGCAGAGCGGATCGGCGGTATCGAGGATGTGGCCGGTGCGTTCGGCCGGATGGTCCGGATCCAGCGGTACATAGCCGCCGCCCGCCACGGTGATGGCATACATGCCGACTACCAGGTCGATCGAGCGCCGCATGCCGAGTGCGACAAGCGAATCCGGACCAACACCCTGTTCGATCAGCCAGCGCGCCAACCGGTTCACCCGTCCGGCCAACTCCGCATAGGACAGGGTCGTCCCCTCGAAGGTGAGCGCAGGTGGCCCTGGAGTACGCAACACCTGCTCGGCAAATAATGAAGCGAGCGTCCGGGTTTCGTCGACAGCGTGCGTCGTGTCGTTCCAGCGGTCCAATATCGACCGCTCGTCGGCAGCCAACAGCTCGATCGCACCGATCCGGGTCTGCGGCGCATCGGCCACCGCGGCGAGTACCCGCCGAAAGCGACGGACGAACGCGGCGACGGTCGCCGCATCGAACAGGTCGGTGGCATAGCGCAGACTTCCGCTGAGCCCGTGATCACCGGCGCGTTCGTTCACCACCAGGTGCAGGTCGAATTTCGCTGTGGTATCCGGGCATTCGAGCGGCTGCACGGTGAGCCACGGCACCTCGAGCGCCCGACTGCCCGCGACGCCGCGCGGTGCCGCGCCGAAGCTGAACAGCACCTGGAACAGCGGGTGCGCGCCGGTTCTCCGGTCCACGGCCATGGCATCGACCAGTCGCTCGAACGGCAGATCGGCATTGGCGAAGGCAGCGAGATCGCAATCACGCACGCCCGCAAGGAGTTCGGTGAAGGGGGCGGCCGCGTCGACCCGAGTCCGCAGTACCAAAGTGTTCACGAACATGCCGATGAGCGCGTCGAGTTGGCGCTCCCCGCGACCGCCGACGGGCGAGCCGATCACCACGTCATCGGTGCCGCTCAATCTGGCAATCGTCGCGGCGAAGGCCGCGTGCACCACCATGAACAGCGTCGCACCGCTGCGATGTGCCAGTACGCGTAGCGCGCCGGCCAACTCGGGATCTATCTCGAAATTTACCGCGGCACCGCGATTCGAGGGCAGCGCGGGGCGGGGCCGGTCGGTCGGCAGCGCGAGTTGGGTCGGCGTGCCGTCGAGAGCGGCGCGCCAGAATCGCAACTGCTGGTATGCCGGATCGCCCGGCCGGTCCTCGGAACCGAGCAGTTCGCGATGCCAGAGGCTGTAATCCGCGTACTGGACCGGCAGCTCGCGCCAGTCGGGCTTGCGGCTCGGCCCACCACCCCCCATCGAATCGCCGCGCGATGCAGTACCTGATCTGGCCAGGTAGGCGTGCACCAGATCGGTGATCAGCGGTGTCATCGACAATGCGTCGGCGGCGATGTGGTGAACGACGAAGACCAACACGTATTCGTCACCGGAAATGCCGTGCCGATCATCCACCCGGTCAACGCTCAATAACGCTACGCGCGAGGGCAGTTCGGTGCTCACGTCGAATCCGGCCGTCGTGATCGCGGTAATGGCAGCCGTCAGATCGGCACGATCGACCGGTACCGGATCGAGGGTCAGGCCGATATCGGCCGGTACCAGAATCGACTGGTACGGACCGGATTCGCTGTCCGGGTAGATGGTGCGCAGCGATTCGTGCCTGGACAGCACATCGTGCACCGCACGCTCCAGCGCGGTGACATCGAGCCTGCCGGTGAGCCGGAGCACGACCGGGAGGTTGTACACGCTCGCGGCGCCGTCCTGGGTTTCGATCCGGTTGAGAAACCACAGCCGCTGTTGGGCGGGCGAGAGCGGGATGCGCGCCGGTCGCTCGCGGCGCACCAGCGGACGCGCGGCCGCACCCGTCCTACTGAGCTCGTCGACGGCGGCCGCGAATCCCTCGACCGTCGAGGCGTCGAAAAGGGCGCGCACCGGGATGCGCATGCCGATGGCCTCCCCCGCCCGCGCGGTGACCTGGGTGGCATCCAGCGAACTGCCGCCGAGCGCGAAGAAATCGTCATCGAGGCCGACTCGTTCCAGCCGCAGCACCTCGGCGAATACCGCGGCGACCAGACGCTGCGCCGCATTGGTCGGCGCGCGGAAGCTCTGTTGCCGCAGCACCGGCACCGGCAGCGCCTCGCGGTCCAGCTTGCCGCTACTGTTGAGCGGGAATTCGGGCAGCTCGACCAGTGCGGTCGGCACCATATATCCAGGAAGACGCCGGGCCAGCCCGGCCTTGACAGCCTCGAGATCCAAAACGCTGCCCGGCGTGCGAATCACATACCCCGCGAAATAGTCACCATCGATCAGCCGTACCGCGGCCTGACTCACCTCGGGCACCGCGAGTAGTGCCGTCTCGATCTCGGCGAGCTCGATGCGCTGACCGCGGAACTTCACCTGGAAGTCCCCCCGGCCGAGGTAGACGAGTTCCCCATCGGCGCTCCAGCGCACCAGATCCCCGGTGCGATACATTCGCGCACCCGCTCGCCCGAAAGGGTTGGCCACGAACCGCTCACCGGTCAGATCGACCCGGCCGTGGTAGCCGCGGGCCAGCTGGTCACCGGCCAGATACAGTTCGCCGGGTACCCCGATCGGTACCGGATGCAGTCGCGCATCCAGCACGTACACCTGGGAATTCCACTCCGGCTCGCCGATCGGCACCAGCTCGTCGTCGACCGTGACCTCGCGATGGGTAATGGATACGGCCGCCTCGGTCGGGCCGTACAGATTGTGCAGCGCGGCATCGCTCACCGCGTGGAAGGCCGCGACGGTCTCCGGCGGCAAGGCCTCGCCGATGACGAAAACATCGCGCAGCGAATCGAGTTCGTTCACTTGGGCATGGGCGGCGAAAACCGCGAGCATCGATGGCACGAAGTCGGTCAGTGTGACGCCGTGGCGGGCAATGGTTTCCGCGAGATAGCGCGGATCGCGGTGGCCATCGGGCGTGGCGAGGAGCAGGGTCGCGCCCGCGCGCAGCGGCAGGAAGTATCCCCACAGCGAAACGTCGAAGGTGGTCGCGGTCTTCTGCAGATAGACATCGCCGACGCGCGGCCGATATTCGGCGTGCATCCAGGCGAGTTGGTTGGCAATGGCGCGGTGCTCGACCGATACGCCCTTCGGTCGGCCCGTCGTGCCGGAGGTGAAGATTACGTAGGCGGGGTGCTCGGGCCGCAGTAACGCGCGACGCTCGCGGTCGGTGATATTCGCCGCCGAGTACTCCGAAAGGTCCAGTTCGTCGATATGGTGCAGGTGCACGCTCGGCGGCACGGTCGCGGGGAGGGCGAAACCGGTTCCGCGCGTGGTGAGTACCGAATGCGGCCGGGCGGTATCGAGGATGTGCCAGATGCGTTCGGCCGGATGCCCGGGATCCACCGGAACGTAGGCGCCGCCGGCGCGCAGCACCGCATACATCGCGACGACCAGCTCGATCGAGCGCGGCAGCGCGAGCACCACCAGCGATTCCGGGCCGACGCCGGTACTGATCAGCAGCCGCGCGAGGCGATTGGCCCGCTCGGTCAGTTCGGTATATGTGAGTTCGGTGGTATCGGAAGCCAGGGCAACGGCATTCGGCGTGCGACGAACCTGGCTGTCGAACCCTTCGTGCAGAAATCGATCGGCGACCTTGTGCCCGCTGGCATTCCAGCTCGCGGTGACGTAATCGAGTTCACCCGCGTCGAGAAGTTCGATATCGCCGACCGTGACATCCGGATCGGCGGCCGCCGCGCGCAGCAGCCGGAGAAATTTGATACCGAACTCGCGCACGGTCGCGGCATCGAACAGGTCGGTGGCATAGGTGAATTCGGCGCGGTAGCCCGCCTCGGTATCGGAAAGGGTGAGCTGCAGATCGAATTTGGCGAAGCCGGGATCGAAATCGACCAGCTCCGCGTCCAGGCCGGGCATGGTCAATGCGATCGGGCCGATGTTCTGCATGAACAGCGCGACCTGGAACAGCGGATGCCTGCCCTGGGAACGCGCCGGATTCACCACCTCGACCAGACGCTCGAAGGGAATATCGCTGTGCGCGAAGGCATTCAGATCGCGCTCGCGCGCATGGGCGACGAGGTCGGCGAAGCTCAGCTCGCCCCGTACCTCGGTACGCAGCACGAGGGTATTGACGAACATGCCGACCAGGTCGTCCAGGGCGCGATCGCCACGTCCCGCGACGGGTGTGCCGATGGCGATATCGGCGGTGCCGGACAGCCGCGCGAGCAACATGGCGAGCGCCGCATGGACCACCATGAAGGGCGTGGCGCGACTGCGGGCGGCAATCCGGTCGATCGCATGGCGTAGCTCCGCGTCGATGGCGAACTCATGGGTCGCCCCGCGGTAGGACGCGACGGCGGGGCGGGGCCGATCGGTGGGCAGATCCAGCTGTGCGGGCAGGTCGGCCAATTCGGCGGCCCAGAATTCGAGCTGGCGTGCGGCCACCGATTCCCGGTCGTCCTCGCTGCCGAGCACCTGCTGCTGCCACAACGCGTAGTCCGCGTACTGCACGGGCAGCGGCGCCCAGTCCGGTCGGCGGCCGACACGACGGGCCGCATAGGCGGTGACGAGATCGCGCATCAGCGGTCCCATCGAGACACCGTCGGCGGCGATGTGATGCACCACCAGGACCAATGTGTGGTCCTCGGGTCCGCTGCGCAGCAGCCGCACCCGGACCGGAATCTCCTCGGTGACATCGAATCCCTGTACCGCGCCTGCCAATACCGCGGCGGCGAGTTCGGCCTCGGGAATAGCGCTCGGGGAGAGGTCGAACGCGGCGTGCATCGGCCGCACCACCTGAGCCGGACCATCGGCGGTCTGCGGATAGACGGTGCGCAGGATCTCGTGCCTGGCAACGAGGTCGGTGATCGCCGCGGACAGGGCGGTGACCTCGAGTGCACCGCGCAGCCGCAGTGCGACCGGAATATTGTCCACCGCCGCGGTATCGAAGACGTAGGCGGATTCGGTGTGCGTGCCGAACCGGTTGAGAAACCACATGCGCCGCTGCGCCGGAGACAGTGGAATGTGCTGCGGCCGTGCGGCTGCGGTGAGCGCCGGTCGTGCGGCTCCGGTGCGTGCCAGCCCAGCCAGCGCCGCTACCGTCGGGCGGTCGAAAAAGTCGCGGACATCGACGGTGATGCCGAGCGCGGCCCCGATTCGGGCAATAGCGCGGGTAGCGATGAGCGAGTTGCCACCCAGCGCGAAGAAGTCGTCGTCCGCGCCGACCCGTTCCGTCTCCAGCAGCCGACCGAAGATCTCGGCGACGGCTACCTCGGCCTCGGTCGATGGTTCCCGATACGCGGCCGTTCCGAATACCGGTTCCGGCAGTGCGCGCCGATCGAGCTTGCCATTGGCGTTGACCGGCATTTCGTCGAGGACAACCACCAGCGACGGCACCATGTAGTCCGGTAGGTCCCGGCGCATCGATTCGACTACCGCGGCCGAATCGATGGTGACACCACCGTCGGCCACCACGTAACCGACCAGGTGATCACCGCCCGCATGCCGATGCAGCAGCACCGCGGCCTGCGCGACCTGCTCATTGCGCAGCAGCGCCGCCTCGACCTCGCCGAGTTCGACGCGCAGCCCGCGCAGTTTGACCTGGAAGTCGATGCGGCCCAGATATTCCAGTTCGTCCGGGCCGCCGCCATCGGTGCGCCAGCGGACCAGGTCGCCGGTGCGATACATCCGGTCACCGGGCGCACCTTCCGGATTGGCCACGAACCGGTCGGCGGTCAGTCCCGGACGGGCCACGTAGCCGCGGGCCAGTTGCACGCCGGCGAGATAGAGCTCACCGACCACGCCAGTGGCCACCGGCCTCAGATTGTCGTCCAGCACCAGCAATTCGGTGTCGTCGGCGGGCGCACCGATGGGCACGGTCGTGCTGTCGGCGGCGGTGACCTCGTGCGCGGTGACATCGACGGCGGCCTCGGTGGGGCCGTACAGGTTGTGCAGTGTCGCGCCGCTGATATCGCGGAAGGCGGCCGCGGTGGCGGCCGGTAGCGCCTCGCCGGAGGCGAATACCAGGCGCAAGGTCCGTGCCGCGCTTTCGATCTGCGATTCGGCCACGAATACGGCGAGCATGGAGGGCACGAAATGCGCGACGGTGACGCCGCGTTCGGCGATCGTGCGCGTCAGATACGCCGGATCGCGATGACCATCCGGCGCCGCGATCACCAGACGCGCACCGATCTGCAACGGCCAGAAGAATTCCCATACCGAGACGTCGAAGGTGAACGGCGTCTTCTGCAGCACCACATCATCGCCGCGTAGCCGATACAGCCGCTGTCGCCACCGTAGATTGGCCAGAATCGAACGGTGCGATACCGCAACACCTTTCGGGCGTCCGGTCGATCCGGAGGTGAAGATGACGTAGGCGGTATTGTCCGCCGACGGACGCGGACGGTCATCCATCGACGCCCCAGCTTCGACGGTGTCGAATTCGTCGATCCGCAGTACCGGGATACCCGGTCCGAGCTCGGGCTGGTCGTGGGTCGTGGTGAGTACCAGGACCGGTGCGGCGACCTCGAGCACGTAGCCGATGCGCTCGACCGGATGCTCCGGATCGATCGGCACATACGCACCACCCGCCTTCAGGATCGCGTACATGCCGACCAGCAGGTCGAACGAACGTCGGACGGCGAGTCCCACCAGGCTGTCCGGGCCGACACCCAGGTCGATCAACCGCAGCGCGACGGCGTTCACCCGGTCGTCGAACTCGGCATATGTCAACGTCGCACCCGCGTACTCCAGGGCTACCGCGTCCGGTGTCCGGCGCACCTGTGCCTCGAATTCGCTGACCAGGGTCTCGATCGGCGCGAATATCGACGGCAGCGCGTGCGCCGCCGCCGTCAGGGCATCATCGAGCAGTCCCTCCAGCACGATGCCGAGTGCGCCGTCCTCGGACTCCAGCAGGGCGGGCAGTTGGCTGGAGACCACGACCGATACCAGTGCGTCGGCACCGAGACCGCCGCCCATCGCCTCGTCCAGCACCATGATCTCGGTGGCCAGCACACCGTAGGTGATGGTGGTGCCGTCGTGGCGTAGAGCGACCCGATCCGGATCCAATTCGGCGACCTTATCGATCAGGATGGGGAGATCGTCGAGTCCGTACGCGCGGCGCAGTGCCGAATGATCGTATGCGGCAATTCGATTGCCGAGTTTGCTGGATGCGACCGATTCTGCCTGGGACATCAGTTGATTCCTTCCGAATCGACTTCCGGATCCGAGTTGGCGAGCACGGCCCGCGCCTCGGTGTGCAGGGACCGCAGGACTGCGGCGAGACCACTGCCGCCGAGCGCGGCCAGGAGGCCGGGCACCAGCCCGGCCAGGGCGACATTGATGAGCGCTTCCGGTTTCGCGGTGGTCCCCATGGCCTTGGCGACCGTCGCGAGCTTCGCGGCCAGCTCGCCGAAGGTCACCGCGTGCTCGTCATGAGTGAAAGCAACGGCACGGTGATTGATTTCGGCGGCGGCGTTGATCAGTGCGCGCAGGTCGGCGGGAACCGCAGGGCTTGCCGACTGTTGGGCGGCATCGCGAATGTCGATGGCGCGGATCGCGATAGCCGGGTCTTTCACGATTACCTCGAATATGTGGAGTAGCCGCTCGGCGAACAGCCGGACCGTCGCGGCATCGAAAATGTCGGTCGCGTAACCGAATCGCATACCCAGTCCGGCCCGGTCACCGGCCGCGTCGAACAACTCGATGCCGGTGAGCTGCAGGTCGTATTTGGCCTCCGCCAGCTCGAGATCGAGCACCTCGACCTCGAGCCCGGGCAATGCGACGCGGTCGGACGCCATATTCTGGAAGGTGAACATCACCTGGAACAGCGGCGTATAGGCACTGGACCTGTTCCGGCCGACGGCATCGACCACCCGCTCGAACGGCACGTCGGCATGGGACAGCGCCGCGATATCGCGATCTCGGGCCTGGCGAAGCAGATCCGCGAAGCCGGTGCGTGCGTCGACCTCCGTCCGCAGTACGACGGTATTCACGAACATGCCGATCAGATCGTCGAGTTCACGCTCGCCGCGCCCCGCGACCGGTGCGCCGATGGCAATATTCGTGGTGCCGGACAGTTTCGCGAGCAGGACCGCGAACGCGGTGTGGATCAGGGTGAACAGTGTTGTGCCGTGCGCACGGGCAACCGTTTCCAATCGCGCGGTGAGTACCGTGTCGATTTCGAAACCGACTGTGGCACCGCGCATATCCCGGCGCGCCGGGCGCGGTCTATCGGTCGGCAAGGGCAGTACCTCGGGCAAGCCCGCCAATTCCCTTGTCCAATAGCCGAGTTGCCTGGACAGCAGGCTGTTCGGATCGCGATCGGAGCCGAGCACCGCGCGTTGCCAGACGCTGTAGTCGACGTACTGGATCGGCAGTGGCTCCCAGTCGGGCGCATTGCCCGCGATCCGGCTGAGGTAAGCACGCATGAGATCCCGCGTCATCGGAGCGACGGAATAGCCGTCGGCGCTGATGTGGTGCAGCACTACGACGAGCACATGCTCATCACCGTCGGTGCGGAACAATGCCGCGCGGACCGGTGGTGCCGAGGTGATATCGAAACCGGCGGTGACGAATTCAGCGATGCGCGCGTCGATATCATTCTGTGCCGACAGGATCGGTGCCAGATCGACTTCGGCGACGTCCAGTACTTGCTGCACCGGTTCGGGCTCGGCATCCGGATATCGGGTGCGCAGGGTTTCGTGGCGTTCGATCACGTCCAGGATTGCCGCGCCGAGGGCAGCGATATCCAATGCACCGGTCAAACGCAGTGCGGCGGGGATGTTGTAGGCCGAGGCGTCCGGGGCCAGCCGATTGACCACCCACATCCGCTGCTGTGCCGGCGAAAGCGGTGCAGGCGCGCCGCCGGAACGCCGAGTGAGCGCGGGCCTGGCATCGACGTCCCCGAGGTCGCCCAGTCGCGCGGCGAGCAGCCCGACGGTCGGTGCGTCGAATACCGCGGCCACCGGGATCCGCACTCCGAGTGCCGCGCCCAACTGTGCCGCCAGCCGGGTCGCCAATAGCGAATTGCCCCCGAGCGCGAAGAAGTCGGTATCCAGCCCGACCGTTTCCTCGGCCGCGATCACCTCGACGAACGTGGCGGCGACCAAGCGCTCCAGCTCACTTGTCGGTGCGCGGAAAGCGGCCGCGGTGAATGCCGGCTCGGGCAGTGCGGCCCGATCGACCTTGCCATTGGCATTGAGCGGCAACGACTCCAGCACAACGATCGCGGCGGGCACCATGTAGGTGGGCAGCTCTGTCGCCACCGCCGCACGCAACGCCCCGGCCAGTTCGGGAGCAGCGGTCGAGTCCGACACCGCAACGTAGGCGATGAGCCGAGTTCCAGAGTGCGCCACCGCAACGGCGGCGCGCACCTCGGGTAGCCGCAGCAGCGCGGCCTCCACCTCGCCGAGCTCGATCCGGAATCCACCGATCTTGACCTGGAAGTCGGCGCGCTCCAGATATTCGAGCGTGCCATCGGAACGCCAGCGGACGATATCGCCGGTCCGGTACATCGTCGCGCCGACGGCGCTCGCGAAGGGGTCCGCGACGAAACGGTCGGCGGTCAGCCCGGGCCTGCGTTGATAGCCGCGCGCCAATTGCGCCCCGGCCAGATACAACTCGCCGGTCACACCCACCGGGACCGACCGCAACCGCGAATCGAGGACGTAGACCCGGCTGTTCCAGGCGGGCGCGCCGATCGGCACGATATGGGTCGGGTCCGCATCGACTTCGAAGGCGGTGATCGACACGGCTGCCTCGGTCGGTCCGTACAGGTTGAACAGTCGTGCACCGGAATGTCCGGCTCGACGACGGAATTCGATCGCGGTGGCGGGCGGCAGCGCCTCACCGATGGCGAGTACCTGACGCAGCGAGTTCGGCAGCGGCGCATCCGATACCGCGAGCAGCATGCCGACCAGTGACGGCACGGCGTGCAGCACCGTCACCGCATGCCGTTCGATCAGGGCGAGCAGCCGATCCGCATCGCGTTCGGTGCCGGGCTCGGTCACCACCAGGCGACCGCCCGTCGTCAGGACCGACCAGAACTCCCACACCGACAGGTCGAACGTCGCCGGAGTCTTGAGCAACGCACTCCCGTGTGGCCCGAGTGCGAATCGGTCACGCAGCCAGGCCAATTGGTTGACTATCGCCGCGTGCGAAATGGTGACGCCCTTGGGCAGTCCGGTCGAACCGGATGTGAAGATCACATATGCCGGGTGCTCGGGTCGCAAGGGTCGCACCCGTTCGCGATCCATAATCGGAGTCGCCGCGTAGTCGGCCAGCTCGAGTCGATCCACTTCCATTGCGGGAAGAGATGTTTCGATGGGCAAACCATCGCGTGACGTGGTGAGCACACACGTCGGCGCGGCCGTCTCGATAACGTACGCGATCCGGTCGACCGGATGATCCGGATCGATGGGCACGTACGCACCACCGGCTCGCACCACCGCGTACATGGCGACGACCAACTCGACCGAGCGCCGCATTGCGAGCACGACGGTCGCCTCCGGGCCGACCCCGTCGGCAATCAACTTGCGCGCCAACCTGTTGACGGCGGTATCGAATTCGGCATAGGTGAGCGCCGATTCGAAGCTCGCATCGACCAAGGCGACACCCTCGGGCGTCAGCGCCACCTGAGCATCGACGAGATCCGCCAATGTCGCCGAGGCCACCGGATGCGCGGTCCTGTTCCACTCCTCGAGCAACCGCGCGCGCTCCGCCGCACCGAGCAGATCCAACTCACCGACAGCCGTATCCGACTGGACAACAACCGATTCGAACACTCGGAGCAGCTGGGCACTGAACCGCTGCGCGCTAGCGGGCTCGAACAAGTCCGTCGCGAATCCGAGCGCGAGATCGATGCCTTCGGGCGCGCCGTCCGCACCGTAGTGATCGATAGCGAACAGGTGCAGATCGAATTGTGCTACCCCACTGTCGAATTCGAGTTCTCGCACTTCGAGCCCGGGCAGCCGTAGTTCACCGCGCTCGTGATTCTGGAACGAAAGCCCGACCTGGAACAGCGGATGCCGCGCTGTCGATCGCTCTGGATTCAGCACCTCCACCAGGCGCTCGAACGGCACATCCGCATGCGAGAAGGCGGCGATATCGGCGGCCCTGGCCTGCTCGAGCAGCGCATCGAAGCCTTCACCGCCATCGACCCGAGTACGCAACACCAGCGTGTTCACGAACATGCCGATGACATCGTCGAGTTCCGCATCGCCCCGGCCCGCGATCGGCGTACCGATCGCGATATCCGAACTGCCCGACAGCCGAGCGAGAAGTGCGGAGAACGCCGCGTGTACCACCATGAACAGCGTTGCGCCACTGCGTCGTCCGAGCGCGACGAGCGCGCTGTGCAACCGCGCGTCGATCGCGAACTCCACTTTCACGCCGCGCAAACTCTGCCGCGCGGGCCGCGGGTGATCGGTCGGCAGCGCCAGTTGATCCGGCAGTCCGTCCAGCGTCCTGGTCCAGAATGCGATCTGTTGTGCCGAAAGCGATTCGGGCTCGTCCTCGCGACCGAGCAGTTGCCGCTGCCACAGTGCGTAATCCGCGTACTGCATGACGGGCGGTGTCCAGCCGGGCGCACTTTCGTCCAGGCGTGCGCTGTAGGCCAGCATCAGATCCCGGACGAATGGCGCGAGCGAGGATCCGTCCGCGGCAATGTGATGCAGCACCGCCGCCAATACGAACTCCGCACGCCCCGCTATCCGGAACAGCCGCATCCGCACCGGGATATCGGTCGTCACATCGAACGTGGTAGCCGCCAGCTCCCGAATCCGTTCCGGCACTTCGGCTTCAGAGATATCAATCGGGTACAGCGATGGGATCGCCTGCACGACCGGCACGATCAGCTGGGTCGCCGCACCGTCCACTTCCGGATACCGTGTCCGCAGCGATTCATGTCGGCCGATCAGATCCCCGACCGCGGCTCGTAGCGCCGCGATATCCAATGCGCCGGTGAGCCGTAGCGCCAACGGAATGTTGTAGGCAATGGAGTGCTGGTCGAACCGGTTGAGGAACCACATGCGCTGCTGCGCCGGGGAGAGCGGAATTCGGTCCGGACGGGCGGCGGCCACCAGCGCCGGCCTGGTCGCAGCCATATCGGTCGCGCTCACCGCCGCGGCGAGGTCGGCGACCCGCGGCGATTCGAACAATGCGCGGATTCCGACGGTGCGCCCTAGCGCTGCCCCGATGCGAGCGGCGGCTTTCGCGGCGAGCAGGGAGGAGCCGCCGAGGGCGAAGAAGTCGTCATCCGCGCCGATCAGACCGTCTATTCCGAGCACATCCGCGAAAGTCCCGGCGACGATCTCCTCTTCGACAGTCCCCGGCTTGCGATAGGTCGTCGCTTCGAATTCGGGCGCGGGCAACGCCGCCCGATCCAGCTTTCCGTTGACGGTCAATGGAATTCGATCCACCACCACGATCGCGGCGGGCACCATGTGCTCAGGCAACCGGCGCGCGAGCTGCCGTCGCAGCCGCACCCGATCGACCGCGTCGAAGCCGACCACATACGCGACGATGCGCGGCTCATCCACCAGATCGCTGCGCACGACCACCGCCACCTCGCGCACCGCTGCACTCGCATCCAGCAGCGCCGCCTCGATCTCCCCCAACTCGATGCGGAACCCACGCAGGTTCACCTGCTGGTCGGCCCGGCCCAGATACTCCAACTCCCCGTCGGCCGTCCACCGTGCGAGGTCACCGGACCGATAGGCCAGCGCACCGTCCCCGGCGTACGGATCGGCCACGAACCGGCTCGCGGTGAGCGCGGGCCGTCCGAGATAGCCACGCGCCAACTGACCACCGGAGACGTAGATCTCGCCGGGTACCCCGACCGGCACCGGCCGCAACCGCGCATCGAGCACCCGCACGACCAATCCGGGTATGGCCCCACCGATCACACTCGCCGATCCGGTGCCCGCCTCGATCGGCCGGTAGGACACATGCACGGTGGTCTCGGTGATGCCGTACATATTCACCAGTCGCGGCGACCGCGGATGCCGAGCGAACCAGCCGAGGAGCCGCTGCGGTTCCAATGCCTCGCCACCGAAAATCACATAGCGCAGTGCGAGTTCGGCAGGCTCTGCGGCAATCAGTTGATAGAAGGCCGACGGCGTCTGGTTCAGCACTGTCACCCGTTCCGCGGCAAGCAGTTCCAGGAATTGCTGCGGTGATCGCGAGGTGTAGTAGTCGACCACTACGAGCGTGCCGCCGTGCAGCAGCGCACCCCAGAGCTCCCATACCGAGAAGTCGAAGGCGTAGGAGTGGAACAGGGTCCAGACATCCGAGGGCCCGAACTCGAAGTGGCACCGGGTGTTGTCGAGCAGACGCAACACATTGCGGTGCGGGACGACCACGCCCTTCGGGTTCCCGGTGGATCCGGAGGTGTAAATGACGTAAGCCGTATGCGCCGGATTCAGCGGCCTGCGTCGCTCCGTCTGGGAGATGGCGCTCGAACACTGATTCGCAGCAGCGATATCGATCACCGGCCCGCCGAACCAGCCGGGTGCCAAATCGGTTTCGGCGCTGGTTATCGCGCAGATCGGCCGGGCGTCATCGAGTATGTATTCGATCCGATCCGCCGGATAATCCGGATCGATCGGCAGATAACCACCGCCCGCCTTGATCACCGCGACCAACGCGACGACCAGTTCTACCGACCGCGGCAGCGCCACCGCCACCAGTGCTTCCGGTCCGACCCCGGCCGCGATCAGCCGCCTGGCCAGCCGGTTCGACCAGGCGTCGAGTTCGGCATAGGACAGCGACCGCGTCCCTGCCCGGGCGGCGACGGCTGTCGGATCGAGCGCGGCGGCCAGCGCGAACCGGTCGGCCAGTGTGGCGGTTTCGGTGACATAAGTCCTTGTCGGAGTGGACCATTCGTACAGTGCGCGATGCTGTTCCTCGGCGCTGAGCAATTGAATATCCCCGACCACGACCGTCGCATCGGCGGCGATGGCGGCCAACACCTGAGTGCACCGGCGACCGAGCACCGCGATCGTGTCCGCGTCGAAAAGATCTGTCGCATAGGTGATCTCGATTTCCATGCCATCGGCACGGCCATCGGCGTCATCGGATTCGACCACCGTGAACTGCAAATCGAATTTGGCTGCCGCCGCGTCGAATTCGACCGGACGCACCACGAGATCGGCGAGTTCGAGCGGTGGCAGCGTGAAATTCTGGAAAGTCAATGCCACCTGGAACAGCGGATTCCGATTCTGTGCCCGTGTCGGCGCGATGACCTCGACGAGCCGCTCGAACGGTACGTCCGCATGCGACAGCGCCTCGATATCCTGTGCGCGCACGGTGTCCAGCACCGTCTCGAAGCGTGCCCTGGTGTCGATCCGGGTGCGCAACACCAGGGTGTTGACGAACATCCCGACGAGCCCATCCAGCGCGGCATCACCGCGACCCGCGACCGGCGTACCGATCGCGATGTCCTCACTCACCGACAAGCGCGACAACAAGACGGCCAGCGCCGCATGCATCGTGCTGAACAGCGTCGTTTCCCGCTTGCGGGCCAGTTCGCGCAGTTCACTGTGCAAATCGGAGTCGATGTGGAGCCGGTGGGTTTCACCGCGATACGACGAGACGGCCGGTCGCGGCCGGTCGGTGGGAAGCTCCAGTTGTTCGGGCAGACCCGCCAGCACGCGCCGCCAGAATGCGAGTTGCCGGTGTGCCTGCGACTCCGCATCCGCATCGTCACCCTGTGTTTCGGCCTGCCAGAGCGTGTAATCGGCATACTGCACGGGCAATGCAGCCCATGCGGGCACGATGCCATCTCGACGCGCGGCATAGGCGGTCATGAGATCGCGCGCGAGCGGTCCGAGCGAGAATCCGTCGGCCGAAATATGGTGCAGCACAAGTGCTAGCACGTGTTCGTGGCCATCGGTGAACAGTCGGGCCCGCAGTGGCACGTCTGTGGTCAGATCGAAGGTGATCGCCGCGAATGCGGAAAGGTGCGCCCCGAGTTCGGCTCCGGTGATCAGCTCCGGTTGCAATGGCGGCACAGCCGCAGTGATGATCACCTGCTCCGCGCCATCGGTTCCGTCGGGATAGACCGTCCGCAGCGTCTCGTGCCGAGCGACCACATCCGCCAGCGCGGCGGACAGTGCGGCCACATCCAGATCGCCGGTGAGCCGCAGCGCCAATGGGATGTTGTCCACGGCATCGCCCGGACCGGCGGAATCGGCAAGGAACCGGTTGAGGAACCACATGCGCTGCTGAGCCGGTGAGAGCGGAATCCGCGCCGGGCGCGGGCGCGCGCTCAACGCGATGTAGCCGCGTCCCTCATGCGCCTGCGTCGCGGCCGCCAATGCGGCGACCGTGGGCGCCTCGAACAGCATCCGCACCGGCAGCCGCATGTCCAGTGCCGCCCCCAACCTGGCCACGACCTGGCTGGCGTTGAGTGAGTTTCCACCGAGTGCGAAGAAATCATCGTCGAGACCGACCAGCTCGACATTCAGCACCTCGGCAAAGGTCCGCGCAACGATTTCCTGGGTGGCCGTGACGGGAGCACGGAAAACCGCCGCCTCGAATACGGGTGCCGGCAGGGCCTTCCGATCCAGCTTGCCGGAAGCATTGAGCGGAAATTCATCGAGCACGACGAACGCGGACGGCACCATATACGCGGGCAGTTGCCTGCTCAGAGCGGATTTCATGGCATCGGTATCGACCTCGGTCGCCGCGACGACATACGCGACCAGTTGCTGCCCGTCCCCCAGCACCACCACCGCCTGCGCAATCGAATCCAAACCGGTGATCGCGGTTTCGATATCACCGAGCTCGATCCGCAGACCACGCAGCTTGACCTGGAAATCGGTGCGCCCCGAATACTCGAGCGCCCCATCCGCGCGCCAGGTCACGAGATCTCCCGTCCGATACATCCGCGCACCATCGCCGAACGGATTCGCGACAAACCGATCGCTGGTCAGATCCGGCCGCCCGATAAACCCGCGCGCCAATTGCGCACCGGCCAAATACAACTCGCCGGCAACCCCCACCGGCACCGGACGCAACCGCGCATCGAGCACACAGACCTGGGTGTTGAATACCGGCGCACCGATCGGCACGGAATCCACATCGGCATCGGTGACCTCATGGCTGGTGACATCCACTGCCGCCTCGGTCGGGCCGTACAGGTTGTGTACAGCCGCACCGGTCAGCTCACGCAGCCGATGCGCCGGCTTCGGCGCCAATGCCTCCCCCGACGCGAATACCATCCGCAGCGAATCACATTCAGCCGCTGCCGGTTCCGCGACGAACACCACCAACATCGACGGCACGAAATGCGCGACACTGACTCCTTCGCGGCGGATGACCCGCGCCAAGTACGCCGGATCACGATGCCCATCCGGCCGCGCCACCACCAAACGCGCCCCGACCTGCAACGGCCAGAAGAACTCCCACACCGACACATCGAAGGTGGCGGGCGTCTTATGCAGCACGACATCATCGCTGGTCAGCGAGTAAGTGTCCTGCATCCACACCAGACGATTGACGATCGCCGCATGCGAAACCGCGACTCCCTTCGGCCGCCCCGTCGAGCCGGAGGTGAAGATCACGTACGCGGCATTGCCCGGCACCAAGGAGCCGAGCCGATCGTCATCGGTGACCGGGGCATCCGAATAGTCGGAAGTGTCGAACAAATCCACATCGAGCACCGCCCACGCGCACGAGCGCTCGTCGGTGTCGAGAACCAGCCCATCCGCCGAGCGGGTCAGCACGCACACCGGGCGCGCCGACCGCAGCGCCCGGGTGATCCGCTCGACCGGATGCTCTGGATCCACCGGGACATACGCACCGCCCGCCGTGAGCACGGCGTACATGGCCACGACCTGATCCACCGATCGCCGCATGCCGATGGCCACCGTGGTATCCGGACGAACCCCGATCGACACCAACAGCCGCGCGAGCCTGTTCACCCGACCGGCGAATTCCGCATATGTGAGCGTCGCGTGGCGACTCGTTGAGGGGTGGTGGTCGGGTGACGGGTGGGCCGGCGACTCGCCCTCGAAGGTGACCGCAACGGCATCCGGAGTCCGCGCTGCCTGCGCCTCGAACAGCGATACCAGCGTCGCTTCGGCATCCACCGGATATGCCGTCGCATTCCAGGTGTCGAGGATCAGTGCCCGCTCGTCATCGGCGAGCAGATCGATATCACCGATCCGCACGTGTGGATCGGCGACCGCATCGAGCACGCGCTGGAGCCGAGTCGCGAACGAGGCGACCGTCCGCGCGTCGAACATGTCGGTGGCGTACTCGAAAATCGCTGCGATACCGGCTGCGCCGACAGATTCGGTCAATGTCAATTGCAGATCGAATTTCGCTGTCCGCGTGTCGATATCGAGCATCGAGGCCTCGAGCCCGGCCAACTCCAAACTGGTCTGCGCGGTGTGCTGGAAGTCGAGCATGACCTGGAACAGCGGATGCCGGGCCGCGGAACGCTCCGGATTCACTACCTCGACCAGCCGCTCGAACGGCACATCGGCATGTGCGAGGGCGCGCAGATCACCATCGCGGACCACCGCGATCAAGTCGGCAAAAGTCAGTTCGGGCCGCACATCGGCCCGCAGCACCAGGGTGTTGACGAACATCCCGACGAGCCCGTCCAACTCGGCGGCGCCGCGACCGGCGACGGGGGTCCCGATCGCGATATCGCGCTGCCCGGCGAGTTTCGCCAGCAGCGTGGCGAATGCCGCGTGCAGCACCATGAACAGCGACGCGTTCGCGCCCTCCGCCACAGCACGCAACCGACGATGGGTCGCGACATCGATGGTGAAGGCATAGCGCGCACCATGACCCGACACGACCGCCGGACGCGGCCGATCCCCCGGCAGTGCCAGCACATCCGGCAGATCGGCCAATTCGGTCGACCAATAGCGGATCTGCCGGGCGATCAGCGATTCCGGATCGTCCTCCGCACCGAGCCTTTCCCGCTGCCACAGCGTGTAGTCGGCATACTGCACCGGCAGCGACACCCAATTCGGCTCCGAGCCCACGCAACGTGCGGCGTAAGCGACCATCAAATCCCGAGTAAGGGGCGCGATGGACCAACCGTCCGCACTGATGTGATGGATGGAGACAACCAGTACGTGCTCGGTCCCAGTGCGCAGCAGTGTGAGTCGAACCGGTGCCTCCCGATCGACCGCGAAAGGCATTGCCGCCAGCGCTCGAACCCGATCAGCCAACTCCGTAGCCTCGACCGGCTCCGGCACCAGCGCCACCGCATCCACCGGCAACACTTCCTGCCGCGGCACACCGTCGACGGCTGGATATCTGGTGCGCAGCGCCTCATGCCTGCCGATGACATCGGCGACCGCATCCGTCAGCGCGCCGAGATCGAGCGCGCCGACCAGTCGCACCGCGGCCGTCAGATTATTCGCCACCGAGGCGGCATCGAACTGATTGAGGAACCACATCCGCTGCTGTGCATAGGAGAGCGGCACGATATCGGGTCGAGCCTGCGCGACCAACGCCCGTCGCGCAGACCCCGAACCGGGCAGATGCGCGGCCAATGCCGCCACGGTCGAATGCTCGAACAACAGCCGGACCGGAATATCGACATCGACGGCCGCGCCGATTCGCGCGGCAATCTGCGTGGCCACCAGGGAGTTTCCGCCGAGTGCGAAGAAGTCGTCGTCCAACCCGACCCGATCGACACCGAGCACCGCCGCGAACACCTCGGCCACCGCATGCTCGGCAGACGTGACTGGTGCACGAAACGTCTTCGCGGTCAGCACCGGATCGGGCAATCCCTTCCGATCCACCTTGCCCGAGCTGGTCAGCGGCATTTCCACCAATCCGACATAGGCCGTCGGCACCATGTACGACGGCAGCACGGCGCGCAGCCGCTGCCCCAGCACCTCGGCCTGCTCCGCCGCTGGCATATCCGTGACCACGTAGGCGACCAGCAGCTCACCCGCCGCGTGCGCGAACACCCGAACAACCGCGGCACGCACATCGTCGGCAGCGACCAGCGCCGCCTCGATCTCACCGAGCTCGATCCGCTGCCCACGCAGCTTTACCTGAAAGTCACTGCGCCCCAGGTACTCCAGCTCACCGGCCCGATTGCGCCGCACCAGATCACCGGTCCGATACATCCGGGCTCCGGCCGGTCCGTACGGATTGGCCACGAACCGCTCGGCGGTCAATTCCGTCCGCCCGTGGTATCCGCGCGCCGACTGAACGCCGGAAAGGTAGAGTTCGCCGACGACCAGGTCCGGCACCGGCCGCAACCGCGCGTCGAGCACCAGCACCTGACTCGAACGCACCGGCCGACCGATCGGCACTGCCCCCGGCACGGTCGGATCGACGGGCGCATAGGTGGCGTGCACGGTAAATTCCGTTGGGCCGTAGAGATTGTGCAGTTCGGCTCGGCACACGGCAGCGAAGCGGGCCGCGGCTGCACCGGTCATCGCTTCACCTGCCACGAAAACCGTACGCAACGAGGCGATCTCGGCAATACCGGTGGCATCGGCGAATACCGTCAGCATCGACGGCACGAACGAGGTCATCGTCACCCGGTGCGCCGTAATGGTCGCAGCCAGATAGGCACTGTCCCGATGCCCGTCGTGCTCGGCGACCACCATGCGCGCGCCGCGCGTCAATGGCGCGAACAGCTCCCACACCGACACATCGAAGGTCGCCGGAGTCTTGAACAGAACCACATCGTCGGTCCCGATGCCGTATTCGTCGGCAATCCAGTCGATCTGGTTGACCACCGAGGCATGCTGTACCGCAACACCTTTCGGCAAGCCCGTGGAGCCGGAGGTGAAGATGACGTACGCGGTGTTGGTCGCCCGCAACGGACGCAGCCGATCCGAATCCCGCACCGGCGCATCCGAATAACCGGAGCAGTCCAGCGCATCGACCACCAGGACCGAGGGTCCGGTCGACCACCCTTCCCCGGTCCGAGTCAGCACACACACCGGCCGAGCCGAGGCAACGACCTGCGCACGCCGCGCCGCCGGTTGATCCGGATCCACCGGCACATACCCGCCGCCCGCGGTCAATACGGCATAGGCCGCGACAACGAATTCCACCGACCGCCGCATACCCAGCACGACCAGCGTCTCGGGCCCGACACCGGCGGCGATCAGCCGACGAGCAAGCCGATTCACCAGCCGCGAGAACTCCGTATACGTCAGCGCGCCATACGCGTCCACCAGCGCGACAGCATCGGGTGTTCGCCGCACCTGCGTCTCGAACGCGGCGGGCAGCGTCGCGACACGGCTCGACGACTCCGCGATTCCGCACTCGATCACACGCTGCCGACTCGCCGCATCCAGCAGCGGTAGATCACCCACCGCCAGCTCGGCATCGACCACGATCGCGCGCAGCAACCGAACCAACCACTGCGCATAGTCCGCGATGGTGGATTCGTCGAATAGATCTGTGGCGTACGTGAATTCCGCACAGACTCCCGCCGGTGCCGAACCTTCCCTGAGTCCGGCACCGGCGAAGCCTTCGGTGACCGTGAGCTGGAGATCGAACTTGGTCACTCCGGTGTCCAGGGTACTGGTGCAGACCGATAAATCGGGGAGTTCGAAGGCGATGTCCGCGGCATTGTCGAAAGCGAGCAATACCTGGAACAGCGGATGCCGCGCCTGCGAGCGCGGCGGGTTGATGGCATCGACCAGCTGCTCGAATGGCAATTCGGCATGGCCGAAGGCAGCGAGATCGGTCTCGCGCACCCGTGCCAGCAGCGACGAGAAGGGGGCGGCGGCAGCTACCACGGTCCGCAGCACCAGGGTGTTGACGAACATGCCGATGAGATCGTCCAGCGCACGTTCACCACGGCCGGCCACCGGCGTGCCGATCACGATGTCATCGCTACCGGACAGCCGCGACAACAGCACAGCGAGCGCGGCATGCAACACCATGAAGTTCGAAACACCATGGGCACGCGCAAGTTTCACCACCTCGGCGTGTACATCGCCCGGAATTTCGAAACCGAACACCGCACCCCGCCCGGATGCGACGGCAGGCCGGGACCGATCGGCGGGCAGCTCGATCAGATCGGGCGCACCGGCGAGCGTGGCCGTCCAGAACTCCCGCTGCCGGGCCGACGCGGCATCGGGATCCTCGGCCGAGCCGAGCAATTCGTGCTGCCAGAGGCTGTAATCCGCGTACTGCACCGAAAGCGGCAGCCATTCCAGTACATCGCCCGCGTGCCGAGATCGGTACGCGGACATCACATCTCGCGCCAACACCCGCAACGACACGCCATCCGCGGCAATGTGGTGCAGCACCAGCGCCAGCGCGCAGCTCTCGTCATCGACCACGAAAATCCGGGCCCGAATCGGTACCTCACGCTCCAGATCGAATCCGAGCGCCGCGAACCGAGCCAGCTCGTCGTCCAGTTCGTCCGCACCGATCGACTCCGGCTCGCCTGCGACGACAACCTTGTCCGCGGACAACACGACCTGCTGGGCCGCCACTCCAGCCGATACCGCGGGAAAGATCGTGCGCAGCACCTCATGCCTGTCGACCAGATCGGCCAAGGCCAGCCGCAGTGCGGAAATATCGACCGCACCGCGCAATCGCACCACGAACGGCATGTTGTAACCGGCGCTGGAAGTCTCGAACCGGTTGAGGAACCAGATCCGCTGCTGCGCCGGAGATAGCGGAACCAGTGGCGGCCGGTGCCGCGCCCGCAGCTGCGCGAGCACCGGCACGCCACTGGATCCACCCGCCCGCTCGATGAGTTCGGCGAGTGCGGACACCGTGGTAGCGGTGAACAGTTCGCGAACCCCGAGCCGGCAGCCCAGTTCGGCGCCCAACCGCGCCGCGACCTGGGTGGCCACCAAACTGTTGCCGCCGAGCGCGAAGAAATCGTCGTCGCGCCCGACCCGATCGTGCCCGAGCACCGCACCGAACACCCGCGCGACCGTGGCCTCCACCGGCGTCGCGACCTCGGCGTATTCGGTCGAGATCCGCTCGGGTGCGGGCAGCGCGGCACGATCCAATTTGCCGGAGGCATTGACCGGCAGCGCATCCATCACCACGAACGCGGCGGGCACCATATACGCGGGCAGCGCGCGCAGTGCCGCGGTGCGCAGTTCGGCGGGAGACACCGAGCCGGGCTCGGCTTCAACCGCATAGGCAACCAACTGCTCGCCCACTCCGTCATCGCGCACCGAGACCACCGCGCGCACCACCGAATCGACGGCCCCGAGCACGGCTTCGATTTCACCGAGCTCGATCCGCAGCCCGCGCAACTTCACCTGAAAGTCGGTGCGGCCCAGGTACTCCAGCTCACCGTGGGTGGTCCAGCGCACCAGGTCGCCGGTGCGATACATCCGGGTGGCCGCCCCGAACAGATCCGACCCGAACAGATCCGCCCCGAACGGGTTCGCGACGAACCGATCGGCGGTGAGCCCGGGGCGCCCGACATAACCACGGGCGAGCTGTACCCCCGACAGATACAGCTCGCCCGCAGCCCCGACCGGTACCGGCCGCAACCGCGAATCGAGCACGTAGAGCCGGGTGTTGAAGACCGGCGCGCCGATCGGCACCGAGAGGGTATCGGTATCGGTCACTTCATGGAAGGTGACGTCCACCGCCGCCTCCGTGGGACCGTACAGGTTGTGCAGCCGCACCCCGGTCAGCGCCCGCAGCCGCTGCGCCGGCGCCGCGGGCAGCGCTTCACCGGACGTGAAGACCGTACGCAGCGCGGTACCACCGGCGAACTCTGACTGTGCCAGAAAGACTTCCAGCATCGACGGCACGAAATGTGCTGTCGTCACGCCGTATTCGTCTATCGTCGCGCGCAAGTAGACCGGATCGCGATGACCGTCGTGCTCGGCGAGTACCAGCCGCGCGCCGATCTGCAACGGCCAGAACAACTCCCACACCGAGACATCGAAGGTTGCGGGCGTCTTCTGCAGTACGACATCATCCGCCGACAGCCGATACTGCTGCTGCATCCACACCAGCCGATTTACGATCGCCTCGTGTGTGACGGCCACCCCCTTCGGCAGCCCGGTCGACCCCGAAGTGAAGATCACGTACGCGGGCTGCCCCGGCCGCAGCGCGGCGGTGCGTTCCCGATCCCAGACCGGACCATCCGGATATTCCGCGAGATCCCGCTCATCGAGACGGATCACCGTTACTCCGGAAAACTCCGTGGCTTCAGTTGTCAGTACATATGCCGGTCGCGCGGTGGCCAGAATGTGCGTGGTGCGCTCGGCCGGATGATCAGGATCCAGCGGCACATACGCCGCTCCCGCGGCGAGCACGGCGTACATGGCGACTACCAGCTCCGGTGACCGGCGGATGTCGAGCGCGATCAGCGTCTCCGGCCCGACGCCGAGTCCGATCAAATGCCGCGCCAGCCGATTGCTGCGCGCCGCGAGCTCCCGATAGGTCAGGTCCGGCACACCCGCGAACAGCACCGCGACCGCATCCGGCGTCCGTGCGACCTGCGCCTCGAACAGCGAAACCAGCGTGGGCGCACCGGCGATCGCCGCGGGCACGTCGAATCCGGTCGCATTCCAGATCCGGGTGCTGACCTCGAGTTCCAGCTCGGTCGCCACCGCCACCGCCGCCATCGGCGTATCGACCTCGATGGCCACCAGCCGCTCCAGATACCGCACGAACCGCCGCTGATGGCGCGCAATGTCATCGGCGGCATAGAGATTCGGATTCGCCTCGAAATCGACGTGCACGCTGTCGCGCTCGCCGTAATAGACGTTGAGGCTCAGATCCTCCACCGGCCCGGTGGACAACACGTGGTACCGGCCGACCGTATCGCCCAGCGTCAGCTCGCTACCGAAGAGCATGATGTTGGCCAGCGGTCCGAACAGCGCGCGGCGCGCGGGCCGCCCGTCGTGCTCGGCATCGCGGCGGATGTCCTCGTGCCGATACCGCTGGTGCCGCAACGCGCCCGCCACCTCGACGCGCGCCGCCCGCAGCAGATCCCCCCAGGTGCCGTCGACCGCGAGCCGCAGCGGCACGATATTCGACAGCATTCCGGCCGACCGCCGCATGAGCGCGGTGGTGCGCGCCGTCACCGGCAGACTCAGCACCGCCTCGCCCCGATCGGTGAGCCGACCGAGGTATCCGGCGAAGGCCGCGAGCAGTACCACCGCGAGCGTCGAATCCTGGTTCGCCGCAAGCATATTCATCCGATCGACGAGCGCATCGGGCAATACCCGCCCCAGCACCAGATTGGTCGCCGCGCGCGGTGCGGTCCGCCCGTCCAGACTGGTCGCGCCGTCGAGCCCCGCGATCCGCCCGGCCCAATGCGCCCGGTCGGTCTCGAAACGCGAACTATCCCGGTAGGCGAGCTCACCCTCGACCAATTCGGCCATCGCCCCCGGCTGGATCGCCTGCGGCCCGGTGCCGAGCACCCTGGCGGTATACAACTGCGCCACCCGCTGCGTATTGGTCAGCGCGCCGAACCCGTCGAGCACGATGTGATGCGCCCGCAGGTACCAGAAGCACCGCTGGTCCGCGACCCGCAGCACGGCGCCCGCGAACAGCCGATCGGTCAGTATGTCGACCGGCGCGCCCGCATCCGCCCGCATCCATTCGTGCGCCGCGGCCACCGGATCGGCGTACTCGCGCAGGTCGATTGCCTGGATATCGACCGAATTCGTCTGGTCTACACACTGATTCGGCACCCCGGCGGATTCGCCGAGGCGCAGCAGCACCGACTCGTACTCCCGCGCCGCGATGACCGAAACCTCTTGCAGGATCGCGAGATCCAGCACGCCGGGCACGTCGACGTATTGGGCCACATTGATCGGCACTTCGGGATCGAGCAACTGCGCGTACCAGACCCCTAGCTGCGCCGGTGCGAGCGGGAACGGCCGGTTGTCCGGAGCATCCGGTAAGCAGTCGCTCGCCAGGCGCGCCGCCCCGTCCGGTCGCGCCCCACCCAACTCCGTACCGTGCACCAGAGCCTCCTTGTTCGGTGTAAAAAAGCACGCCGAACGCATTCAGGCAGCACGAATAAGCCACTGCGGCAACGCTTTTTCAACGTTGACACATGGCTTCGACGCCACCACAAGAAGATTCGGCGAATGCGCGGGGCATGACGACACCCGCGCCGGATCGAAACAGATTGCGCCCCGCGTGCGCTAGCTCTCGAGCACTCCTCCAACGTCGCTGCCGCGGTGCGGGCGCCGCGGCGGTGTCAGCTACATCACACGGATGTGATCCGCATTGCGAACACTAGGCGCTGCGTTAATAAAAAGGAACTTTTTGCACTAAAAAAAGTTGGTCGTCCGTCCAGCGTACTCAGCCGGGCCGACACAGCTGGGCAAAGCTGCGTTCGCGACCACAATTCGATCGCGGATGTGAGCCACAGCACTTTCGGATGTGCAGACTATGAGCGAGAACGTTGCATCCGCGTTGCATCCGCGCCGAGCCGCCGATCGAGTACCCGAATTTTAGCCTCGATCTGCGCATACAGCGGTGAATCGCGATCTACGGTCGCCCGGTACACGACCCAGGCCGCGGCATCGTCGCGCCCTTCCGCGCATGCGGTCCACCGACGCAGCACCGCGGCATCACCGGAGCCGAGCACCGCGGCGCGCAACCGAACCCGAAGTTCATCGCGGATATCGATAATTCCCGGCGCGGTAGAGCGCGGCAGCACCGGACCCGCGTACAGGCGTAATGCGGTATCGACGTCACCGGAATCGAGCGCGGCCCGCAGCGCCTCGATATCGGTTGCGATATGCACCCGCAACCGATAGGGGCGCGAACCGAATACGTTCGGGCCGACCACCGCCCGCAACCGCGACATGGCGGCGCGAATGGTGCCGTTGTCCAGATCCGTGTCGTCGAGCAGCAGAGCGAGATGATCCGCGCCCAGCCCCTCCGGATGTTCGGCGAGCAGCAGCAGAATCTCGGCGTGCCGCTGCGACAACGGAACTCGATCACCCGCGACGGTCAGCAGCGGCTGTCCGAGCCCGAGCGCATCCAGACCCATCCGCGCCGCCGCGATGTCGCCGGTCGAACTCACCGCCCCGCGCTGACCAGCACGCATCGCGGTCAGCAACAGATCCATTTCGGCCGCGGTCGAGGTCGCCTTCACCAAGGCCAGAATCTCCGGCTTCGCCACCCGCACGCCTCCGGCGATCATCAGCACCCCGACCAGCCTGCCGTCGGGATCGTGCACCGGCGCCGCGGCACCGGTGATCTGATGCATCCGGTGCAGAAAGTGTTCGGGCCCGTGGATCCACGCGGCCCGTCCGGTGCGCACCACCAGGCCGACGGCATTCGTGCCGATGCGGCGTTCGCTGAGATCATCGCCCGCGCGCAGACCGATTTCGGCGGCGGCATCGATCTGATCGGGATTGCCGTGCACCGACAGCACCCGGCCGAACTGATCGGCGACCGCGACGATCAAACCCGTTCTGGCCGTGTCCTGTACGAGCAATTTGTCGATCAGCGGCATCAATGCGGCAATCGGATGCGCGTCGCGGTAGCGCTGTAGATCCGCACCGCGCAGGCCGCGCCCGTCGAGCGGATCCATCGGGTCGACGCCGCCGCGCACACTGCGCAACCAGGAGTCGAGCACGACGGGACGCAGCAGACCGGCAAGCTGCGACAGCTGCTCGCCACCCGCGCTGAGGTATCCGTGTGCTTGTGCGGCATAGGCTTCCAGTGCGCCGAGCTGAGTGCCAGGTTCGACGCCGTGCCGTGGGGGCCGCCCACCTGCAAGATTGCTGACCATTTGCCTTTCTTTCCGCCCCGAACTGTACCGGCGCGCACAACTCGGACAAGGGCGGTTGCCTTCGTTTGTCCGCCAGGTCACACCACATTCAGACCTCGCGCAAATGTGACCTACCCATCTTCCAGACCCCCTGGGTGAGGTATTCGGCGACGCGTTCGGCAACCAGCACCGTCGTCGCCTGCGGACCGCGACCCAGCGGCACCGGGACAACGGAGAGATCCACCACGGATAGACCGGTCGTGCCGTGCACGCGGCACTGCTCATCGACCACCGCGCGCTCATCGTACGCACCGCCCATTCGGCAGGTGCCCGACAGATGTTGCGAAGTAGCCAGATTCGCGTGCAGCCACGCGTCATCCGGTATCGATTCCGGCGGGCGCGCCATCGGTATCGCGTGCAATATCTCACGCGCCACGGTTACCGCCTCTCGTAATCGAATCCGATCCGCCGACTCCGATAAGTAGCGGTAATCGATGTGCGGCGGCACGGCTGGATCGGCGCAGCGGAGCCGGAGCACACCTTCGGAATGCGGGCGCATGAGCGCCACACCCAAACGTTGGGTATACGGGGTAAACGTTACGGCGTACGGACGGATTTCGACATCGTCGAGTTCCAGCACATATTCCAGCGGGATGCCCGCGACAGTCGAGTGCGACGGATCCGAGCGGTAGTCGATGCCGATCTCGGGGTGATCGCTGAACGCGGCGCCGACGGGCGCGGGATGCACCACCGGAATATCGAGCGCTCGAAGTTGTTCCGGATCGCCGATACCCGAGCGCAGCAGCAGCGCCGCGGATTCGATCGCGCCCGCGCACAACACGATGCGATCCGCGTCGAGTGCACCCGGCTTACCCTCGTGCACATAGTCCACCCCGATGGCGCGCGTGCCGTGGAAACGGATGCGCGTCACCAGTACGGCGCCGGTCACCGTGAGATTCGGTCGCGCCAGCGCGGGTGCGAGATATGCCGATCCGGTGTCGGCGCGCCTACCGTCCTCGATATTCCACGGCACCGGCCCGAAACCATTGGCCGGATCTGTGCCGGGCAGTGCGTTCAGGTCAGGTATGAGCGGCAGGCCGAGTGCCGTACATGCCGAGGCGAATTCGCAGCTCAGGGGTGCGGGAACAGCGGTGCGACGCACCGGTATCGGGCCTGTCGCACCGTGTCCCGGCTGGTCACCGAAGTCGTGGTCGCGCTCGAGTCGACGATAGGCGGGCAGCACCGCATCGAAGGACCAGCTGTCGAGCTCCTTACTCCACGCGGCGAAATCCGCGGCCGTCGCCCGCACGAAGTAGCCGCCGTTGACCGCACCCGATCCGCCGATCACCTTGCCGCGCACGATATTCCCGGTGACCGCGCCTGCCAACGTGACGGGATATCGCCACACCCACGGTGATTCGGGCCCGATCGGCATTCGAGTCGCATCGAGCAGTACCGCCGGATCGGCCGACACCGGCCCCGCCTCCAGCAGCCGCACCCGATGCTCCGGGTCCGCGCTCAGCCGGGCCGCAAGCACACACCCGGCCGAGCCACCACCGATGATCAGTGTGTCGATCATCTACATCAGCCCATCGGGTGGTACAGCCATTACACGTTCGATTCAGCTCCGGGGCCTACTCGGCTTGAGCGATTCCAGGCTGCGCGCGCGGAATGCGCCGAGCCACAAGCCCGTTCCGTAGGCGATATCGTCCACCCGCTTGTAGGCCACATAGCGGAACGGGTCGAGCCCGCCCGCGTCGCGATGGGTGAACCAGTCGGCCAGACCGTCCGCCACCGCCATGGTGACCGCGATGCGCCGGACGCGCCGGGAAAGAATCATCGCCAACATGGTGACCGGCCAATAGTGCCGGCACATCGCCGAGGCCAGTCGCCAGATACCCGCGAAATAGCCGCGCGCCAGATAGATCGCCGCGATCCGGGTCGGGTTGTCCAGCCCGGTGAAGACCCGGCGTAGTCGGGCCAGCGCGGTCACCAGGGTGATGAGCCCGCCGAGCAGTCCCCACTTCGTCAGCGTGGCGAACAGCATGGTCGCGACCACCGTCCAGAACGGCACCGACAGCGGCGTGACCATGCCCGCATGCCGCTCGCCCAGCTGCGCGGCACCGGTGCCGTAGAACAGCTTGCGACCGAACCAGGCGCGGAACGAGATTCGATGATCGTGCGCGACGTGCGCCGCAGGCTCATAGCGCAGCCGCCAGCCCGCCTGCTCCAGCCGCCAGCACAGATCGACGTCCTCGGCCACCTGCATCGTCTCGTCGAATCCGTCCTGCGCGAGCAGCGCCCGGCGGCGCACCAGCATGGCCGCGCTCGGCACATACGAGACCAGTCCGCGCGACTGCACGGCCGATTCGCGCCGTCCGAGATCGAGCGAGGATCGGGTGTGCTCATAGCGGGCGAGGGCGTTCGACTCCGGATCCAGCGCGACGATCCGCGGCGCGACCAGCGCGACTTCCGGATCGCTGAAGTGGCCGAGCATCACCTCGAGCCAGCCGCTGCGCGGGACCACATCGGAGTCGAGGAAGGCGACGAAGTCGGTTGTCGCGGCCCGCAACCCGGCATTGCGCGCGGCGGCCGGGCCGTGTCTGCGGTCGTGGCGCAGCACGGTCACCCGGCAGTGGGTGCCGCGGTTGCGCGGGATCTCGACAGGCTGATCCGAACCGTCGTCGACGACGATCACATTGTGTCCGCGCAATGCCGCGAGCAATCGGGCGAGGCCGTCGGCATTGTTGTGCAGCGGCACGATCACGGTCACATCGTCGAGGGACGGCAGCAAACGGGGGCGCGGATTACCGACGCCGGAGTCGAGCAGCCGTCTGGCAACAACGGCGGACTTCGGGCCGGTGACCTCGAGGTACCCGTCGCCGATCATCTCGGCGGCCTCCGGGGCAAGTCGCAGCAACCGGGCGGGTGAACCCCCGATCAGGATGCGTCCCCCGGAGTATGCGCGTACCCGTGGATCGATCCGCACCCCGAATCCGTCGGGTAGGCGATCGTGGCGCATTCCTGGCATGTTAGGCGGTGATTCGCGCATTGGCACCATCAGTCCGGAAAAAAGGACGGAATTCCGCACGAATCCGCCCGTGTGGCGCAAGAACTCCCGGCGAATCGTGTCTTCGGCGGGTCGCAAGCGACTCGCCGATGACAGCTGGCAACGCGAGGGCAATCATCAATTTGCCACTCGATAGCCATCGTCGATCAACGAGATAGCGCATAACTAGCTATCGCGCGACATCAGTTCAGCGGACTTTCATTGCAGGCCCGCGCGGGCCGCAGCTCCGGCGAAAGGCGATCGGAGGCGGGCCGAGATACCGACAGTGTCAGCGGAATCGGTCCCGACTTACGCGAGCCGGGTCGGCTCGGCGCAATTCGCCGGGAGTGGTCCACCGACGAACGCGGAATCATCCGCCCGGCATCGGCCAGCGCCGCCTCGCCGTAGCCCTGGACGCATTCCGGATCCGGTCCGTCGGCGGGCAGGCCGGTGAAGAACTTCGCCGCCATGCAGCCACCACGGCAGGAGTCGTAGTGCGCGCAGCCGGAGCACGCACCGCCGCCGCTCGGCTCGCGCAGTTCGGCGAAGAGGTCCGATTCCTGCCAGACGGTGCGGAAACCACCGTCCGCCACCACATTTCCGGCGAGGAACTTGTCGTGGATGGCGAAGGGACAGGCATAGACATCGCCGAGCGGATCCACCAGGCAGACCACCCGGCCCGCGCCGCACATATTCAATCCGGGCAGCGCCGAACCGAAGGCGGAGAGATGGAAGAACGAGTCGCCGGTGAGCACGCCCTCGCCGTTGCGCACCAGCCAGTCGTAAAGCACTCGTTGCTGTTCCGGCAGCGGATGCAGTTCGTCCCAGACATCGGCGCCGCGTCCCGAAGGCCGCAGCCGAGTCAAACGCAGTGTGGCGCCGTACTTGTCGGCGATCGCCTTGAACTCGTCGAGCTGGGCGATATTGTGCCGGGTCGCGACCACGGAGAGTTTCGCGTCCGCGAATCCCGCGGCCGCCAGATTCTCCAGCGCTCTGATCGCCATGGCGTAGGAACCCGGTCCGCGCACCGCATCGTTGACCTCGGCGTCCGCGCCGTCCAACGAAATCTGTACGTCCACATAGTCACTGGCGGCCAAGCGCGCGGCGACCTCGGGCGTGATCCGAACTCCGTTGGTGGAGAACTTCACTCCGACATGGTGCGCGGTCGCGTAGTCGACGAGCTCCCAAAAGTCCGGGCGCACAGTCGGTTCCCCGCCGCCGATATTCACATAGAAGATCTGCATGCGCTCGAACTCGTCGATAAGCGCCTTGCACTGCTCGGTGCTCAGCTCGCGCGGATCGCGGCGGCCCGAGGACGACAGGCAGTGCACGCAGGACAGATTGCAGGCGTAGGTCAACTCCCACGTCAGGCAGATCGGTGCGGCCAAACCGTTTTCGAACTTATCGATCAGTCGCCCACCGGTGACGGCCGACGGCTGCCCCGCGAGCGGCAGCGGCGCGACCGCGGGGATCGGCGCACTGCCCGGCGCGGCCTGCCTGATCATGTCGGAGTCGGCCAGCTGATCCAATGCCCGGACATACTGTCCGGCTTGGTCATCCGTGACGCCCGCCGCATGCAGGGCCGCGCGTGCCGAGATATGCGCGGGCAGCGACCGCACGATCTCGAGTATCCGGGGACTCTTCAGAAACGAGAGCTTGCGGGTGCCGAAGTGGTAGAGCAGCGCGCCGAAGGACTCCGGCCGCAGCGCCACCCGCGGATGCAGCTCCCATCGGGTATCGAGATCGAGCATGGTCGCGGCGCCCGTCAGTAGACGCCGCACATACCGTCGATGGAAACCTCTTCGATGAGGGTCTCCTCGACCAGCGGCGGCTCCTCGATCGAACGGGACTCGGCCGCCCCTATCCGTCCGGTGTTGTCGGTATCGGTGTGTCCGATGGATCCGTACTCCGGCATGCCTACCTCCGAGATTGTGACCGGGTTCCGCGGCGACTGGTGTAGCCGTCATCACACAATAACGTCACGAGCTGACAAAATGGAACAGGGAATGCGTAGCTCCCGCTCAACGCCCGCGCGGACGCACACCGACCTACTCACGGCCGCGCGCTCTAGACTGCGGGTGGCAAGCAGCTGAACAGGACGTGACGGGCGATTCGACCCGCAGTGGTAGAGGTGGCATGGGAGTCGGACGAATGCAGACGAGCCCCCGCGGTGCGAACTCGAGGGCCGGAGGCGGCAGCATGCGTAACCACGTAGGCCCTGGGAGCACCGCCAATCGAACCCCGCGGTGCGAGCTCGAGGGCCGGAGGCGGCAGCATGCGTAACCACGTAGGCCCTGGGAGCACCGCGAATCGGACCCCGCGGTGCGAGCTCGAGGGCCGGAGGCGGCAGCATGCGTAACCACGTAGGGCCTGGGAGCACCGCGAATCGAACACTGTCGGAGTCCGAAATCGTCGAGGCCGCGCTGCGGGTGGTACGTGCGGACGGTGTGGAGAAGCTGTCGATGCGACGGCTCTCCCGTGAGCTCGGCGTTTCGCCGATGGCGCCGTACTACTACGTCGCGGATAAACGCGAGTTGCTCGATCTCGTCGCCACCGCGGCGCTGACCGGAGTTCGCAAACCACCGGCCGATTCCGGACCGTGGCAGCAGCGGCTGCGCGATCTGATCGACCAGATCGATGAGAAGCTGCGCAAGCATCCCGGACTCGGCGATGTGCTGATCGAACAGATGCTCGGCAAACAGCTCGACCTGATCGCCGCGATCATGGAGATCCTGCTCGAGGCGGGTTTCAATGATCGCAATGTGCTCGCCGGGTACGCGACGATCCACACCTACCTGTTCGGCCGCCGCCGGGTGAATCCGCGGGAGCCGCAGCCGCTGGCGGATATCGCACTGCCCGAATCGGTGGCACGAGCCACCAAATACATGCCCGACCTGCGCGGAAAGTACGCCTACGACTTCGGCATGGAGGTACTGATCGCCGGTCTCGAGGCCCAGCTTGTCCGTCAGCCCGACCCCGACGTACGATGAAACTGAAACACGTTCTAGTTTTGGTTCGGTTCGAAAGGACGACAGGCGTGAGCGAGCGCAGCGAGCGAACAATCGACACAGCACCTTCGGTGGGTATGGCTGAGCCGAGCGTCAGCGAGGCTCGGTCATGACCACCGTCGAGGTTCCACACGGTTCGCGTTCGGTCGTGCTGCGGGTAGCCGCGGTCATCACCGAGACGCCGGACACCTGTTCGCTGGTCTTCGATGTGCCCGACGACCAGCGTGCGCGTTTCAGCTATCAGCCAGGGCAGTTCCTCACCCTGCGCATCCCGAGCGATCTGACCGGTTCGGTGGCCCGGTGCTACTCGCTGGCCAGCTCGCCGTACACCGACGACAAGCCCAAGGTGACCGTGAAGCGCACCGTGGGCGGCTACGGGTCGAACTGGGTGTGCGACAACGTCAAAGCGGGCGACGCGATCGAAGTGCTGCCGCCCTCCGGCGTTTTCACGCCGAAGGATCTCGATGACGATCTGCTGCTGTTCGGCGCGGGCAGCGGCATCACGCCGGTGATGTCGATCTTGAAGTCTGCGCTGGCGCGCGGCGGCGGCCGAATCGTATTGATCTACGCCAATCGCGATCACGAGTCGGTGATCTTCGCCGGCGAGCTGCGCGAATTGGCCGAGAAGCATCCGCAGCGGCTCACCGTGATCCACTGGCTCGAGCACCTGCAGGGACTGCCGACCGCCGACGGTTTGGCCGCCCTGGTCGAGCCGTACACGAGCTACCACGCGTTCATGTGCGGGCCCAAGCCGTTCATGGACCGGGTCCACGACGCACTCGCCCAGCTCGACGTGCCGCGCTCACGGACCCACGCCGAAGTGTTCAATTCCCTTGCCGGAGACCCGTTCGCGGATCAGGCGCCGGTCGCGGTGACCGACGAGGAGGCCGCCGATGCGGCCACCGTCGAGGTCGAACTCGACGGCGAGGTGCACGAGCTGAAGTGGCCGCGCAAGCAGACTCTGGTCGACATCATGCTGTCGAAGGGTCTGGATGTGCCGTACTCCTGCCAGGAGGGCGAATGCGGTTCCTGTGCGTGCACGGTACTCGAGGGCAAGGTCGAAATGGACAATGCCGAAATCCTCGATCCGGAGGATATCGAGAACGGCTATATCCTCGGCTGCCAGGCGCATCCGGTCACCGATCACCTGCGCATCCAATTCTGAGCCCCGGTAGGGGTTTACAGTTCGCGATAGTGGACGCGTAAGGCGGGATCGAGGCGTTCGGTCGCGTAACTCAGTGCGGTGCGGCCCATTTGCGCCGCGTGCTTGTCGAGGAAGCCGGTGAGCAGTTGCTCGTCGACGCGCTTGCCGACTTCGCGCAACATCCAGCCGAGTGCCTTCTGGATCAGGTCGCGGCGGTCGTCGAGTAACCGTTCACCGAGTTCGAAGGTGGTCGAGGCATCGCCCGCCTTGATGAACGCGAAGGTGGTCAGCAGCGCTACCCGGCGCTCCCAGAGCGAGTCCGCGCCCGCGAGTTCGAAGAGCAGGTCGCGGGGTCGATCGAGTAGCCAAGGGCCGATGATGTTTTCGGCGGACACGTCGACCAGATCCCAGTTGTTCACCCGGCCTCGGCGCACCGCGGCGAGGTAGAACTCGACCATCGCCGCCTGCGCATCGATATCGAGCGTGCGTGGTTGGGCCGCCTCGGCGAATCTGGCATCGAGGATGATCAGCGCGGCCAGGCGGTCCTCGTGCACGGCACTGTTCAGCAGTGTGTCGATCTCGTCGAGCGGAAGTGCCGCAAAGCGTTTCGCGATCGATCGCGTCACGGGTACGCGCACACCGAGGAAGACATCGCCCTCGCCGTACTCACCGGGCCCGGTCTTGAAGAACCGTTGCAGATGACTGGCATCGGCCGGGTCGGCGACCTCGGCCAGCGCCGCATGCACATCGGCGGCGGTCGGCAGTGCCGCGCTACCCCTGGGCACCCAGAATCCGCCCCGACTCGAAAGCCGCCGCGCTGCTGGGCAATTCACCCGGCCGACCGCTGTTCAGCACCCGCACCTCACCGTTGCCGGTCGTCGGCCGGTCGAGTGCCTCCATCCGCCGAATCGTCTGCGCCGCAACGGCTTGCGCACTGTCGAACAATCGCACGCCGTCCGGCAGTGCGGCCACAATGGCATCGATGACCAAGGGATAGTGGGTGCAGCCGAGCACCACACCTTCCACATCGTCGGGCGTCTGTTCGGCCGCGCGCGAAATCGAATCACGAGCAGCGGCCAGATCACCGCGATCGATCGAATCCGCCAGACCATGGCAGGCGATGCCGACGACCTTCGCATCGCCGCCGAAGCGGGCGATCAGATCGGCCTGATAGCGGCTGGCCGTGGTCGCCGCGGTCGCCCACACCGCGACCGATTTGCATACCGCCGCGGCGGGTTTGATCGCGGGGACCGTGCCGACCACCGGTATACCCGGCCCGACCTCGGCGCGCACCTCGTCCAGGGCGGTGACGCTGGCCGTATTGCACGGCAGCACGAGCACTTCCGCACCGAGCCGCACCGAGCTCCGCGCGGCGTCGACTACCCGGTCGGTCACCCACTGTTCCGGCTTGGGCCCCCACGGCGCGCCATCGGGGTCCAACTGGAGTAGCAGGTCGACATCGGGCCGCAGCTTGCGCAGCCAGGCGGCCGTGGGCAGCAACCCCAGGCCGGAATCGATGAGCGCGACGATCACCCGACCACCGTATTACAACGGCACAATCGCTACGCCTGGGCGGCCTCGAGCAGGTCCGCGACCGGCGCACCGCCGGCGATCTTCGCGCGGACCTTCATCACCTGAGCGGTCATGCCTGCGCCGACCACACCGGTCAGATTGCCGTGCTGCGAGTAGTACGCGAGAAATTTGCGGCCGTCGTCGGAGACGATGTGGATCTCGTCATCAGCGCTCGGGGTGCCGAGCGCCTGGATCTTCACGTCGTACTGATCGCTCCAGAAGTACGGCACCCGTGCCGCGGTCGGCGGTTCCGCGCCCAGCAGCGCACACGCCAGCAACCGCGCCTGCTCTCCGGCATTGGTCCAGTGCTCGACGCGCTTGCGCTGCCCGGTCTCGTGCAGCCAGGCCGACACATCGCCGACCGCCCACACACCCTCGACCGAGGTGCGTCCCACCTCGTCCGCGAGTACGCCACCACCGGCCGATGGTTCGGCGAGTGCGATACCGGAATCGGCGAGCCATTCGGTCACCGGCCGCGAGCCGACGCCGACGACCACCAGATCGGCGGCTACCTCGCTGCCGTCGGAGAGCCGGGCGCCGCGCACTCGATCGTCAACAGAGAGGAAGGTGTCCAGGCCGGTTTCGCAGCGCAGATCCACGCCCTCGTCACGATGCATGCGCGCGACCAGCGCACCGATCTCCGCGCCGAGCACCGAGGCCAGCGGCGTCGGCTGCGGTTCGACCAATACGACCTCGACGCCACTGGCCCGGAAGCTCGCCGCGAGTTCACAACCGATGAATCCGGCCCCGACCACCAGAGCGGTACCCGCACCGGACAATTCGTCGCGCAGTGCGGCGGCGTCGGCATAGCCGCGCAGGACATGCACGCCCTTCAGATCGGGCAGCCCGGGCAGACGGCGCGGCCGCAGACCGGTCGCGATGATCAGCTGGTCGTAGTCGAGCGTGCCGCCGTCGGCCAGGCGCACCTGGCGCGCGGCGGTGTCGACGCCGACCGCCTCGGTATTCAGCCGCAGGTCGATCTGCTTCTCGTCGAAGAATTCGGCGGGGCGCAGGGTGGTGTCGTCGGTTTCGCCACGCACGAACTGCTTGGACAGCGGCGGGCGATCATAGGGCAGCCGCGACTCCTCGCCGACGAGGAGCAACTCACCCTCGTACCCGGCCCTGCGCAATTCCTCCGCCGTGCGCAAACCGGCAAGACCAGCTCCGATGATTACGATCGGCCCGTTCATGCCGCCACCACGCCGTCGCTCGGCTCCGGTATGACCGGGCACCCGGCTGTGTTCATGGTTCGCTCGCTGCGCTCACTCACGCGCACGGCCTCCCTTCGGTAGTGCCCGGCAGGCACCGGGTCGAGTTGACATTTTGGTGACACAGCTAACCCTAACCTTCGCTCTGCGCGAATCGCCGTGATGACCGTCACTCCGCTCTACCCCACCTATCGGTGCGCAATCGTGTCCATACCTATATTGATCGGGCGGTCAATCAGGGTTAGATCTGAGTAGGGAGAACAATTCAGAGCCTGAGGAGGCACCCATGTTCACCGAAAGTCGCGCGCAGGACTTCCTGGCCGTTGTGCTGGGCGTCTTTACCGCGCTGTCACCCCTGTGGGTGACCCACAACGACAACGCCATGTGGACGCTGATCGTGCTCGGCGTACTCATCGCCCTCACCGGCCTGGCGCAGATGTACCGAGCGAGCCTGACGGCCGCCGACTACGCGATGGGCCTGTTCGGCGCGTTGCTGTTCATCTCCCCGTGGGCGATGGACTACACCGACTACCGCGGCGCATCCTGGACCGCGTGGGTAGTGGGCGTAGTGACGGTAGTGGTCGCGGTGGCGGCGCTGCCGACGGTGTCGGGCCGGTTGCACGACATGGCGCCGCATCACTGATGCAGATGCCGAAAGCCCGGCGGGGCGGGCGTCGTCGTAGCGCGAAAGTCGACGGCGACGCCCGTCAGCTCATTCTCGATGCCGCGGAACGACTCTTCGCGGCACAGGGATTCGACGCGACCGCGACAGCGGCCATCGCCGAGGGCGCCGGTGTCCCCAAGGGTCTGGTCTTCTATTACTTCCCCACCAAGGATTCGATCCTGTCCGCACTGATGGCCGAGCGGGTGCCCGCCCAGCCGATCGCCGATATCGGCACCGTGGTCACACCGGGCGATCCGGCGGCCAGTCTGATCAATCTCGATGCCGCGCTCAATCTGCGCGATCACCATTCGTCGGTGCTGCGCGTGATCATGTGGCGCGAGGCCGATACCCATCCCGACGTGCGCCGGCAATTGCGCCGCCTGCGCGATCAACTGCTCGACGTCACCGCCCGGGTGTTGCAGGCCAGCGCGCCCGGCCCGGTCCAGCCCGGCACCTTGCGCGCGTGTGCCGCAGCCTGGGTTTCGGCGATGTTCGCAATTGCCAGCAGCGATCGGCTGCATGCGCTCGATGGACTGCCGCTGCCGACAGCGGATGAAATCTGCAATGTCGCCCAGGTGGTCGCGGCGGGTATGACCCAACTCGGCTGAGCACCGAAATCTGAAAGACTCGTGTTCTCAATACGAGTCCACGGTGCGCGATACAAGTTCCCCTACGGTGCGGCCCGGCTCGGCGGCCAGAACTCACCTGCGCCCCCGAACACCTGAGTGCCGCCATCCTCGGCATTCCCTCGGTGCTGTCCTGGCTTGCCGCGCGCTTCCGCGGCGAACCGGCGCCGAGCAACTGCTAGTCGGCGAGAAAGGCGACGACGTCGGGAACGAACCGCTTCACGACCCCGATATGGGTTGTTTCCGGGTAGATGATCAAGTGCGAGTCCGGGATTCCGTCCGCGGTACGACGGAAGGTCTCGGTGCTGTAGGCGTCGTCGCGGTCGCCGCCGAGGACGAGCGTCGGCGCGGTGATATCGCCGAGCCGACCGGCGAGGTCGAAAGCATCCTCGGCACGGATGAAAGCCAGTGTGTCCGCCGGATTCTTCGGGCGCGCAAAGGGATCGGCCAACCACATACCCGCCGCGGCAATGCGCTGCGCGATCGGCGAGTTGGAGCTGACGGCGGCCATATGGTGCAGTGCGCGCCTACCCGCGTAGGCCGCCTCGCCGTAGGCCAGTTGCGCCGCGCGAGTGGTGTTTTCCAGGGTGTAGCCAGATGAGGCGATGATCAGCCTGCGTACTGCGGCAGGTCGATCCGCCGCTAGTTGCAGCGCAAGCGATCCACCCGAGGAGACACCGAGAACATCGACGGGCGTACCGAATTCGGCCCGCAGCGCGTCCGCGTGCTCGGCGGCGATATCGGCCATCGTCGTGCCCTCGGCCATACCGGGCGCGCGGTTCACCGCATACACCCGAAAATGCGCCGCGAGCGGTGCCAACGTCTTGATTTCGGACTGCCGCATCCACCCGGTCGGATTGGCGTGATCCGGGGTGAACCATCGCAGGAATACCAGTGGCCGCCCGGCTCCGAGCGCGAGATACGGCATACCGTGCACCAACGTGCCCTCGGTGACGTCGAGCGCGCTGGCCAGCGCCGAACTCCTCATCGCATCCTCCGATCAACCGGTCTTTACCCCCTTTTGCCCGACGTTAACCAAAGTGGCGATGGCGGCTCGCCCCCGAAATGCCGAACGGCGCCGCCCCTTTCGGAGCGACGCCGTTCGAAAGCGATTCAGGGAATCACTTGATGATCTTCGTGACGCGACCGGCGCCGACGGTGCGGCCACCCTCGCGGATCGCGAAGCGCAGACCCTCGTCCATGGCGACCGGCTGGATCAGCTTGACGGACATCTCGGTGTTGTCACCGGGCATGACCATCTCAGTGCCCTCGGGCAGGGTCACAACGCCCGTCACGTCCGTGGTACGGAAGTAGAACTGCGGACGGTAGTTGTTGAAGAACGGGGTGTGGCGGCCACCCTCGTCCTTGGACAGGATGTAGGCCTGACCCTCGAACTCGGTGTGCGGGGTGGTGGTGCCCGGCTTCACGACGACCTGGCCACGCTCGACATCTTCGCGCTTGATACCACGAACCAGCAGACCGACGTTGTCACCGGCCTGGCCCTGGTCGAGCAGCTTGCGGAACATCTCGATACCGGTGACGGTGGTCTTGGTGCTCTTCTCGCGGATGCCGACGATCTCGACTTCCTCGTTCACGTTGATCACACCGCGCTCGACACGACCGGTGACGACGGTGCCACGACCGGTGATCGTGAAAACGTCCTCGACCGGCATCAGGAACGGCTTGTCGGTCTCACGAACCGGGTCCGGGATGGACTCGTCGACCGCGTTCATCAGCTCGACGATCGCCTCGGTCCACTTCGGGTCGCCCTCGAGCGCCTTCAGACCGGAAACCCGCACGACCGGCGCTTCCTCGTCGAACTCCTGGGCGGCCAGCAGCTCGCGGACCTCCATCTCGACGAGTTCGAGGATTTCCTCGTCGTCGACCATGTCCGACTTGTTCAGCGCGACCAGGATGTAGGGCACGCCGACCTGACGAGCGAGCAGCACGTGCTCACGGGTCTGCGGCATCGGGCCGTCGGTCGCGGCGACCACGAGGATGGCACCGTCCATCTGCGCCGCACCGGTGATCATGTTCTTGATGTAGTCGGCGTGACCCGGCGCGTCGACGTGTGCGTAGTGGCGCTTCTCCGTCTGGTACTCGACGTGGGAGATGTTGATCGTGATACCACGAGCCTTCTCCTCCGGCGCCTTGTCGATCTGATCGAAGGCAAAGCTCTCGTTCAGATCCGGGTACTTGTCAGCCAGCACCTTGGTGATCGCTGCGGTCAGCGTGGTCTTGCCGTGGTCGACGTGACCGATGGTGCCGATGTTGACGTGCGGCTTCGTCCGCTCGAACTTCGCCTTCGCCACTTGGTGTCCTCCTGGACTTGTTGGTGCGTGCAGTTGCAGCAGTGCGGTTTACATATTGGGGGTCGTGCATGACTCCCGGCTGATAGGGGCAAGTCTTGCACCTGCCCCCATCGACTTATTCGCCGGTCGCCTTGGCGATGATCTCCTTCGACACGTTGGCCGGAACCTCCGCGTACGAATCGAACACCATGGAGTAGTTCGCCCGGCCCTGGGTCTTCGACCGCAGATCACCGATGTAACCGAACATCTCCGAGAGCGGAACCAGCGCCTTGACGACACGGGCACCACTGCGTTCCTCCATGGCCTGGATCTGGCCACGGCGGGAATTCAGGTCGCCGATCACATCGCCCATGTAATCCTCGGGCGTGATGACCTCGACCGCCATCAGCGGCTCGAGGATCACCGGACCGGCCTTACGGGCCGCTTCTTTCAGGGCCTGCGAGCCGGCGATCTTGAAGGCCATTTCCGAGGAGTCGACGTCGTGGTAAGCGCCGTCGAGCAGCGTGACCTTCAGGTTCACCAGCGGGTAGCCCGCGAGCACACCGTACTGCATGGCATCCTGCGCACCCGCGTCCACCGAAGGGATGTATTCGCGGGGCACGCGGCCACCGGTGACCTTGTTCTCGAACTCGTAGGTCGCGCCGTCCTCGCCGACGAACGGCTCCACGGCGATGATGACCTTCGCGAACTGGCCGGAGCCACCCGTCTGCTTCTTGTGGGTGAACTCGAGCTTCTCGACCGGCTTGGTGATCGTCTCGCGGTAGGCCACCTGCGGCTTGCCGACGTTCGCCTCGACCTTGAACTCGCGCCGCATGCGGTCCACGAGGATGTCGAGGTGCAACTCGCCCATGCCGCCGATGACGGTCTGGCCGGTCTCCTGGTCGAGCTTGACCGAGAAGGTCGGGTCCTCTTCGGAAAGACGCTGGATCGCGGTGCCCAGCTTCTCCTGGTCGGACTTGGTCTTGGGCTCGATCGAGACCTCGATGACCGGGTCCGGGAAGGTCATGGACTCGAGCACGATCTGGTTCTGCGGATCGCACAGGGTGTCACCGGTGGTGGTGTCCTTCAGGCCGATGACCGCGTAGATGTGGCCCGCGACGGCCTCGGTGACCGGGTTCTCCTTGTTGGAGTGCATCTGGAACAGCTTGCCCAGACGCTCCTTCTTGCCCTTGGTCGAGTTGATGACCTGGGCACCGGAGTCGACCTTGCCCGAGTACACCCGGACGTAGGTCAGTTTGCCGAAGAAGGGGTGCACGGCGATCTTGAACGCCAGCGCCGAGAACGGCTCGCTGGTGTTCGCGTCGCGGTGGATGATCTCCTCTTCCTTGCCCGGGACGTGGCCGTCGGTGCCACCGTCGTCCAGCGGGGTCGGCAGGTAGTCGATCACGGCGTCGAGCATGGGCTGCACGCCCTTGTTCTTGAACGCCGAACCGCACAGGATCGGGTACAGCTCGGAGTTGACCGTCATCTTGCGGATGGCGCCCTTGATCTCCTCGATCGAGAGCTCCTCGCCGCCGAAGAACTTCTCCAGCAGCGCCTCATCGGATTCGGCGACGGTCTCGAGCAGCTCCTGGCGGTACTGCTCGGCCTTCTCCTTCAGATCGGCCGGGATCTCTTCGATCTCGTACTTCTCGCCGAGCTTGGTCTCGCCCTTCCAGACCTTGGCGTGCATCTCGACCAGGTCGACGATGCCCTCGAAGGTGTCCTCGGCGCCGATCGGCAGCTGGACGACCAACGGCTTGGCGCCGAGACGGTCCTTGATGGTCTGCACGGTGAAGTAGAAGTCCGCACCGAGCTTGTCCATCTTGTTGACGAAGCAGATCCGAGGCACGCCGTACTTATCGGCCTGACGCCACACCTGCTCGGACTGCGGCTCGACGCCTTCCTTGCCGTCGAACACCGCAACGGCGCCGTCGAGCACGCGCAGCGACCGCTCCACCTCGACGGTGAAGTCGACGTGCCCGGGGGTGTCGATGATGTTGATCTGGTTGTCGTTCCAGAAGCATGTGGTGGCCGCGGAGGTGATGGTGATACCACGCTCCTGCTCCTGCTCCATCCAGTCCATGGTGGCGGCGCCATCGTGGACTTCACCGATCTTGTAGGTGATGCCGGTGTAGAAGAGGATGCGTTCAGTTGTGGTCGTCTTGCCCGCATCAATGTGGGCCATGATGCCGATGTTGCGGACCTTGTTCAGGTCGGTGAGCACGTCCTGTGCCACGGAAATCTTCCCCGCTCGTAGCTAGTTGGGATTTTCGGGGACGACCCTGTGGTCGTCTCTATGTCAACGCCGGAAGCGACAGGTAAGTGCCGCTTTCCGACTGTGCCTCCCGACCCGGAAAACGACGGGCCGGGCAGACGTCACCAGCGGTAGTGCGCGAAGGCCCGGTTGGACTCGGCCATCTTGTGGGTGTCCTCACGACGCTTCACCGAAGCGCCCAGGCCGTTGCTGGCGTCGAGCAGCTCGTTGGCGAGGCGCTCGACCATGGTCTTCTCCCGACGGGCGCGCGAGAAGTTCACCAGCCAGCGCAGCGCCAGGGTGTTGGCACGGCCGGGGCGAACCTCGACCGGCACCTGGTAGGTGGCACCACCGACGCGGCGGGGCTTCACCTCGAGGGACGGCTTGACGTTGTCGAGCGCGCGCTTGAGGGTGACGACCGGATCGGTGCCGGTCTTCTCGCGCGCCTGCTCCAGCGCGCCGTAGACGATGCGCTCTGCGGTGGACTTCTTGCCGTCCAGCAGGATCTTGTTGACCAGCTGAGTAACCAGCGGCGAACCGTAGACCGGGTCGTTGATCAGCGGACGCTTGGGTGCGGGGCCCTTGCGTGGCATATCAGCTCTTCTCCTTCTTGGCGCCGTAACGGCTGCGGGCCTGCTTGCGGTTCTTCACACCCTGGGTGTCGAGCGAGCCACGGATGATCTTGTAGCGGACACCCGGAAGGTCCTTCACACGACCGCCGCGAACGAGCACCATCGAGTGCTCCTGCAAGTTGTGGCCCTCACCCGGGATGTACGCCGTGACCTCGACCGCGCTGGTCAGGCGAACACGCGCGACCTTGCGCAGCGCGGAGTTCGGCTTCTTCGGGGTGGTGGTGTACACGCGGGTGCACACGCCACGGCGCTGCGGGCTCCCCTTGAGGGCCGCGGTCTTGGTCTTGGCGACCTTGTCACGACGACCCTTGCGGACCAGCTGGTTGATGGTTGGCATAGACCGGCTTTCCTTAATTAGTTAACGCGGTGTCTGGAACTTCATGTCTGTGTTCAATTAGCAGCGCTCTCGGGACCCTCCGTGGTCACGCAAGCTACCGCCTCCGGGTCCGTCGTTCACGCTGCGGTCATCGAGCTTTCACTCGCACGTCCGGCCGCGTTTCTCGCGTCCCGAGGTCGGGCGTGTCGCACGCAAGACATATCCCGAATTCCGGGCACGCCGGAAAGGTCAGCCGCTTTCGCTGGCTTACGTTTGCGCACGAACTTGCCCGCATGCTTCCGGGCACAGCGATCCACGATACTCGTGACCGCGACACAGGGTCAAAGTGGGGTCGGTCATCACGCCCTACGGGCAACTACCACCTGCCAGGCTACCGCGCCAGATTCAGCGTCAACTCGACCAATTTCTGCGCACCCGCGCACGGATCGGGATGGCCGCCGGGGTGGTAGTTGATCCACCAGCCGATGACGCCGGTGTCGGCAGCGCCCGCACTCACCCCGCACGAGTCGGGATCGTTCGGACGCGTCGTCTTCAGACCGCGCCGCCCCTGCACGGTGATGTTCTCGGTGTTGTAGCCGAGCTTGTCGTTATTGGACTTCTCGGTATTCAGCGAGCCTTCCTCGTACCAGTTGAGTGTCACCATGGCGTTTCCGCCGGGCGCACTGTCCACATCCCACATGCAGACGGCCCCGTAGAACGACGCTTCGGGGAAGGCACCGTCACCTACGGCCGCACCGATCTGATCCACCGCCACCGCATCGCATTCTCGCAGCAACTTGTCGAAATTCGTGTTGACCGTCGTGCTTCCGCTTTCCCCGACTGGGTGCGCCGTACCCTTGACCGTCTTCCCGCAACCCGCGGTGGATACGGCTATCGCGAGCACGGTGAGAGCGATGGCGGCGGCCCGAATGCCTGATCGTGAACTCATGCTGTCGTCCCTCATTGCAGCCGCTGCACGGTCAACTCAGCCAATTTACGCATTCGATCACACGGATTTCCAGATGCGGCGAAGAACCCGAACGACATAGACCATTCGAAGAAGTCGTCATCGAGTTGCACAGCGAGATCGCACACTTGACCGCTGGGCTCGAGTGCCTGGAATCCAGTGCGGCCACCGACTTCGATCTTCTCGGGGCCACGCCCCTGGGTGGTCACCCACGCTCGCTCGCGGTCGATGGGGCTCCCCCGATAAGAAGCGAAGGTGACGCTGGACGAACCTTGACCAGCCGATTGCCAATTACATCCGACCGAGTTCTTGAATGCCCGCGATATCTGCGGCAGTCCCGCGATGGCGCGGACCTCGTCATCGGTGACATGGCCACACTCGCCAGCAAACGGACCTAGCGACGCGACCTTCGGCGGGGGACGCAGCGACGGACCCGATGAATCGGAGTCGCCGCCCGAACCGCATGCCGACAACACCAACGCCAGGGAGGTGCCGATGACGATTGCCGACGGGATCCGCATGCCTTGAACTCTACCCACCAAGACCGACACGTCCGCCAGGCACGGGCTCCGACCTCGCCGGGGTGTCACCGCACGCCCGGACCCGCTACGCTGAAACTGCTTGACTACGTTGGTCATTGGGAGGGAACCATGTCGAAGAGGTTGACTGTTGCCGTCTTGATCGTCGCGGGGTTGTCGGGCGCCCTCGCCGGGACAGCTTCCGCCGGAGGGAACTTCCTCGGCCGCTACTACTGGCTGAACGACTGCCTCGATGCCGCGAACCAACAGCAACGGAATGGGAATCCACATGCCCATTGCGAGCCAACGGTGATCAATGGCGTAGAGGTTTACAACCTTTACGCAAATTAGCAGCTTGCACATCAAGACTTTGCGTGCATCTTGTTCGCGTTGCCATCCGGCGAAGACGGGCCGGTCGCAAAGCTGTCCGCTGTCGACGCCGAAGGCCATCGCTTCGACTGAAATCCACCGGGCCAGGGTTGGAGAAGATGCCGGGTTATCCAACTACAAGATCGCTTCTTCTGCCAGCAACTTTCTGACGGCAGGTACGCACTCCTGATGCCCGGAGAGCCCTGATCCGCTCGCTTCGCCAGGTACCACAGCCATAGCTCGGAACAGTGCCTCGAGCCCTACAGATTGCCGCGCGCCTGCTGTTCGCGCTCGATCGCCTGGAACAGAGCCTTGAAGTTGCCCTTGCCGAAACCGAGTGAGCCGTGGCGCTCGATGAGTTCGAAGAAGACGGTCGGGCGGTCGGTGAGCGGTTTGGTGAAGATCTGCAGCAGGTAGCCGTCTTCGTCACGGTCGACCAGGATGCCGCGGCGCTGCAGCTCACGCACCGGGACGCGAACGTGGCCGATGCGAGCGCGCAGTTCGGGATCGGAATAGTAGGTGTCCGGCGTTTCGAGGAATTCGACACCCTCGCGGCGCAATACGTCGACGCATTCGAGGATGTCGCTGGTGGCCAGCGCGATGTGCTGCACGCCTGGACCGCCGTAGAACTCCAGGTATTCGTCGATCTGGGAGCGCTTCTTGCCCATCGCGGGTTCGTTGAGCGGGAACTTCACCCGGTGATTGCCATTGGCCACCACCTTGCTCATCAGCGCCGAGTATTCGGTGGCGATATCGCCGCCGACGAATTCGGCCATATTCGTGAATCCCATGACGCGGCGGTAGAACTCGACCCACTCGTCCATCATGCCGAGCTCGACATTGCCGACGACATGGTCGATGGCCTGGAACAGCCTGGTCGGAGTGCCGACGCGCGGCTGATATCCGGAGCGGCGGGCGACATATCCGGGCAGATACGGCCCGTAGTATTCGGAGCGGTCGATCAGCGTATGCCTGGTCTCGCCGTAGGTGGCCAGGACGGCCGAGCGGACCGTGCCGAATTCGTCTGTGTCGTCATGTGGTTCGACCAGGACCGTCGCGCCGTGCGTCCGTGCCCATTCGATGCAGCGGTCCACATCCGGGACCTCCAGAGCGATGTCGACAATGCCGTCGCCGTGCCGATCGTGGTGCGCGACCAGCGGGCTGTCCGGGGCGACCGCGCCGGTGACGACGAATCTGGCCGCACCGCTGCGCAGCACATAGGCCTTGTGATCGCGGTTGCCGGTCTCCGGCCCCGAGTAGGCCTCCAGCCGCATGCCGAAGGCGGATTCCAGGAAGTGCGCGGTCTGGGTCGCGTTGCCGACCACCCAGACCAGCGCGTCCCAGCCGATGACCGGGAACGGATCGATGCTGTCGTCGTGATCGACCAGCCCGACCAGGCGGCGCAACTCACCGTCGGTGGGCAGCGGGCCGCTCGGTCGCTGGGCATTCCGCAGATGCTCGATGGTCATGATCCAAGGAAATCGCCGCCCCATCGGATAGGCAACATCACCGATTTCGGTTAGACACTATGGCGAAATCGGCTAGCAAGCCGCCCCTGATGCTGGACAATTTGAATAGCACCGCAAGTGACCCGCACCACGCCGGTCGCGCCCCGAACGGAGGCCGTCATGCCGCGCACGCCCGCGAAACTGGATGAACTCGATCTCGCCATCCTCACCGCGATGCACGAGTATCAGAAGGCGGGCATTCTCGAGCTGTCCCGGCGCACCCGGGTCGCCAGGGCCACCGTCCAGTCGCGCATCGCGCGGATGGAGGAGTCGGGCGTCATCTCCTCCTATGATCCGCAGATCGATGTCACCGCAGCGGGTTTCGATGTGCAGGCCTTCGTCACCTTGGAGATCGCACAAGGCGCGCTGGATGCGGTGGCGGCCGAACTCGACGCGATTCCCGGTGTGCTGGAGGCATATGCGACCACCGGCTCCGGCGATGTGCTGTGCCGGATCGGCGCGGATTCACATGCCGGGTTGCAGGCGGTGTTGTTGAGCATCGACCGGACGAGTTCGGTGGTGCGCTCGCACAGTGTGATCGTGCTGTCGACGGTGGTCGCGCACCGGACACTGCCGCTGTTGCGCACACTCACACCGACCGGAACGACGAAAGCGCCCGCCTACCGGGACAACCCGGAGCGCTGATTCCATCTAGGCTCGTACTTCCTGTGTCACCGAGTGCGAGATTTCGATGAGCGAGCCTGCCGAATCCACCACCGCAACACCCCATGCCCGCGCCACCTGGGCGGAACTGTTCTTCGATCTGGTCCTCGTCTTCGCGGTCACCCAGACCGCGCATGTGCTCGGCCACCACACCTCGATCGGCACGCTCGGCCACGCGCTGGCGCTGTTGGCACCGCTGTGGTGGGGGTGGGTGGGGGTCACCATCCTGGTGAATACCGTGGAGGAGAACAACGCTCAGCGCCTGGTGCTGTTCGGGTCCGGGCTGTGCATCTTCCTGATGGCGGTGGCCGCGCCCGCCGCGCTGGACCAACCACGCGGGGCCGCAATGGTTTTCGCGGGTGCGCATCTTTTGCTGCGGATCGTCTTATTCGTCGCCGTCACCCGGACGAACGGGTTCGCGACCACCATCAACCCCTTCAGCATCGGATTGGTCACCGGCATAGCGATTTTCGCGAGCGCGCCGCTGCCGGAGCATTCGCGCATCTGGGTCTGGACCGGGGCGCTCGTGGTGCAGCTGGGCGCGCCGCTGCTGTACAGCAGGGCGGTGCGCAACCGGACGATCGGGGTTTCCCATCTCGCCGAGCGGTTCGGCCTGTTCATCATCATCGCGCTGGGCGAATCCGTGGTGGATGCGGGTGCGCAGGCGTCCGCGACCGGCCTCGGTCCGGCGGTGGTGACCACGCTGGTGCTCGCCTTCATGGTCGGCCTCGGACTGTGGTGGATCTACTTCCATCGATCCGCGCGGCTGATCGAACATGCACTGTCCACCATGCCCTCACCCGGGCTGATCGTACGAGATGTGTTGAGCTACGGACATTTCGCGCTGGTGACCGGTCTGGTGGCGGTTGCCGTCGGACTCGGACATTCGGTCGCCGACCCCGGCCATACCGCGCACGGCGTGGCCGCAGCGCTGGCGCCGGGTGGCGCCGCGCTGTTCATGGTGGCACTGGTGGTCAATCGGTGGCGCATGCTCGGCAATGTGGCGACCACACGCGTTGTACCGGCCATCGCATTGATCGCCATCGCGCTGACCTCGTCGCTGCTGCCCGCCATCGTCGTGGTGGCGCTGACCGCGGCCGTGCTGGTAACCGCGAATATCGTCGAGCAACTGGTGGCCGCACCCGGTCGGCCACTGCCCGCGGTGCGCGTCGGACGCCTCCGTTCGCGATAACGCCGCCGGTTTTCAGGGACGCAGATCCCCGTTCACGTCGAGGATTTCGACACTCGGGCGCTTGTCGGCCTCCAGGAATGCGACCAGCGCATTGGCTTCGGCGTCCACCGCCGCGTAATCCGTGCTCGACCACTTCCGGGCCGGGGTGATGCGCAGGCGGGCGACACCCTTTTCCAGAAAGATCTTGTAGAAGCCCGCGAGAAAGCCGTCGACCAGGACCGGGGATACCGCGGTGGCGAATGCGCGCAGGGGCGGGGCCGTGCCGTCGGGGACGATCCTGGTTCGGTCCTGGTGCGAGAGGACCGCATTGTCGTACCAGCCGAGCAGGCGGACCGGTGCGGGCAGGTCGGGGTCTGCGAGTTCGCCCTCGGCGATGTCGTAGAGGGTGCGGCCGCGTTCGTCGGTGTAGGTGCGCAGGCGGTCGCCGAGTTGTTCGACGGCGGCCTTCATGCCGGTCAGCTTCGACCAGGTCTGCATATCCATGGTGCTGGCCGGACCGAAGGCACGCAGGTAACGAAAGACCAGCTCCGCCAATGGATAACCAGGTTCGAGCGGTGCCCCGAGCCAGGGTTCGACGCGGGACCAGACCGGCCTGCTGTTGTCTTTCCACCTGCCGCGCGGCGGAGTCTGCAATACGGGCAGTTGGTACAGCCAGGTCTGCAGTACCGCGCCGGCATCGCGATCCGGGTAGATCGCCGCGGCCTTGGCGCGCAGGTCCGCCGCCGACATCGGCTCGTCACCGAGCGCGGCCTCACCGTGCGCGCGCACCTCGTCCGGATCCAACCCGACCATCGCGCCGTAGTTGAAACCTTTTCGGAAGGGTACTTTTTCGAGCTCTGGCTGGATATGCGGTGCGATGCGCAACGCATCCGGCGGCGTGACCATATGAATCGTGCCGCGCATCAAGGTGATTCGCACCAGCGAGCGATCGTCCAGACCCGCCGAAACCGTCGCGGGATCGAAATCCACTATGCGGCTCCACAATCCGACGAACGGCGGCGGCGAATCCTGGGCCTGCAAACCCACCAGATGGTCACACATCTGCGGCACGGTCAACGCCGAACGCTCCAGCAGATGCTGGCGTGCCAGCAAAGTCCGATTCAGTACCCGATTGGATAGCTCCATGATCAGATCACCGTACCGGCGCGCACCGTTCACCGCGCCGGACATCGGGCAGTGAGAGAATTCGCGCGCGGCGGCTCATGGTCAGCGCAGGGTGACGACGACCTTGCCTGCGGCGGTGCGATTGTCGAGGGATGCCACCGCCTCGGCGGCGCGGTCCAGCGGGTAGAGCACCGGTTCAGGCGACGCGATCTTGCCCGCGGCGAGCAGGGGCTCGACCTCTTCCCACTGCTCGGTCAGGTAGCCCGGATGGGTCATCACCCATTCGCCCCAGGCCGCGCCGATCACCTCGACGTTCTTGAGCAGCAGTCGATTCACCTTGACCGTCGGGATCTCACCGGCGGTGAAGCCGACCACCAGCAGACGGCCCGCCGGAGCGAGGCTGCGGATGCTGTCGGTGAACCGGTCGCCGCCGACCGGATCGAGCACGATATCCACACCGCGACCACCGGTCAGCTCCTTGACGGCCGCGAGCCAGCCGTCGGTCAGCACCACATCGGTGGCGCCGTTGGCACGCGCGACCGCCGCCTTCTCCTCGGTGCTCACCACCGCGATGACCCGGCTCGCACCCAGCGCGACCGCCATCCGCAGCGTCGAGGTGCCGACGCCGCCCGCGGCGCCGTGCACCAGCACGGTCTCCCCCGCGGCCAACCTGCCGCGGTTGCGCAGGCAGAAGTGCACGGTCAGATCGTTGAACAGGATGCCGGCCCCGGCCTGCAGAGATACGTTGTCCGGCAACCGGAAAACCATCTGCGACGGCACCACGGCAACCTCGGCGAGGGCATTGCCGAGCAGCGTCAGCGCGACCACCCGATCCCCCGCCTTTATGTGCGCATCCTCCGGAGCCTCGCGCACGATCCCGGCAACCTCGCCACCGACGACGAACGGCAGCTCCGGCTTCATCTGGTACAGACCCCGCGTCATCAGCACATCGGGAAACGCCACCCCGGCCGCATGCACGTCGATGACCACACCCCCGGGATACGCCGTGGGCTCCGGAATCTCGACGACCTCGATCGCCTCCGGACCCTCCAGCTTGCTGACCTGGGCTGCGCGCATATGCCGACCTCTCTGTCCATTCGGCGACACTCACATCATCACCGATGCCCCGACCAACCTAATCACGGACCGTCACCGCCCTGTCCACACCACCCGTTTTTGCTATGCTGACCGCGACCTGAGGTGGGGACGAAGGGGGATTCTTTCGTGGTAGACCAGATGGACCCGGGCACGTTGCGGGTCGATGCGGGCGCGCTACAGAAATTCGCGGACAACCTGCGCACCGAGGCGGGCGATATCGGCAAGCTCAATGCCGGTGAAGGCTTCGCGGTGGCGGCTGCGGCATTGCCCGGTACCGACTTCGGATCCGTCATACCGGAAGTCACCGACACGGTGAATCGCTGCATGCAGCGCATCGGCGACCGGCTGACCACGCTTGCCGACAATACGAAGAACGCGGCGGGCAAGTACGAGTTGGCCGAGGACGAGTTCGCGAACAAGCTGAAGACGATCGGGCTGCAGCTGCCATGACACTCACCATCGACGATGTCAGCAACTGGCATCCGGAAAAGCTTGGTGACGCGGGCGAGCAAGCCGAGAAGGTCGCGGACGGCCTCGATGGCGTCGTCGGCCAGGGCGTTACCGATACCAAAGGGCTCGAGGACACCAAGGCTTGGTCCGGGGCCGCCGGCCAGGCCGCGAACACTCGGATGGAAACCGAGAAATCCCGAGCCAGCAAGGTGAGCACCGAATTGCACGCGCTCCAAACCGCGTTCAACGAGCAGGTACAGATTCTGCAGAGCGCAAAAGACACCGTGCTGCGCCTGCGCAACGACGCCATAAACCAGAATCCGCCCTTCGAGGTGTCCGCCGATGGAACCGTCAGCGCCGGTCCACGCATCGCTGAAATCCGCCGAGCCGAGGCGGACGGCCGGGGCAACTCGGAAACCGCGATCGTGTCCGAACAACTCGAAGCCGCACGTCGACAGTGGGAAATCGTCCTCGCATTGCAAGCTGCGGAGACAGCCGCGAACACCGCCCGCGACCGGATCCGTGCTGCTGTCGGGAAATTGCAGGCGGCCTTCAACGATCTCGGCGACCCGAATCTCGGTGTGTCGCAGACACAGAACACCAGCACGACACCGACCTCGACTACGCCCACCTCCAACACGAGCAAGCCCAGCTATGTGTCGAGCAACCACAACGGCAGCGGCTCCGGATCCCCCTCGAGCTCCCTGTATTCCGGCAGTGTCGGCTCGAGCGCACCGACCGGGGCGAAGCCGAGCGGCGACGTGGCCAAGTGGATCGAGGACGCGAAGAAGGCGCTCATCGCGATGGGTTACGACCCGAAAGATATCGATGAGAACGCGATCGCATTGATCATCCAGCACGAGTCGGCCGGCGACCCGTACGCCGAAAACCGCTGGGACAGTAACTGGGTGGCCGGGCATCCTTCCAAAGGACTCATGCAGACCATCGACAGCACTTTCAATGCCTACAAAGCGCCCGGCCACGACGATATCTGGAATCCGGTCGACAACATCATCGCCGGGGTTCGGTATTCGATCGACACATACGGATCACTCGGCAGTGTGCCAGGTGTCGCGGCGGTCAATTCCGGTGGCGCATACCGCGGTTACTGACCTCGAGTGAACAAAGCGTCATCGACTGTTGGCGAACAATGCGTACTCTGCCGCTGCCCTCTGCTGGGTTTCCCACAATCGACGGCCCAGGAGCAATGCGGCGTAGCGCCGGTAGGCGACGAAACATCGGAACTGCGCGTCGGAGATTTGCGCCGAATAGTCCTGGACACAGAACGTATTCGGAACATCCTCCGGTGGATCGACTGCCCGGCGATCAACCGCCGCACCCAATTCCACCGACTCAGCGACGAATTCGGTTGCGGCCGCGTCGTCTCGGGTTCGGAATACCAGGACGCTCGGCGTCATCGCGACCCGATCCACACCGGCGCGCTGCAACACCGGGAATCGTCCGCCCTGATCGAGGATGTAGTTCAGATAACCACGCGCGGTGTAGACGACCTCGCCTTGACCATCGGGCTCCGGAACGACTCCACCAGCATGCAGGGCACGAATGAGGATGCTGTCCGGATCCTGCCGGAGGGCATTGAATTTGCCGATCGGAGTCGGTACGAATTTGTCCAGTTCCGGAAGTTCGGCGTCGAGGTATTTCTGCGTCATCTCGGTCAACCGAGTGAGATCCGTTGTCCGGGCGTCGGCAAGGACGCTCACCACGTAGACCCCGTGCGCGGTCGTACTGCCGAGCGTAGGAACCGACGGTCGCCAGTGCGCGCTGGATGTCGGATATTTGGGCAGCGTGACCGTAACATTCTCGGGATTGAGCCCGAAATCCACGGTATCGAGTTCCTTGGCCGCGGCCCGCGCGGCCGTCGCATCCGGAAACCGTAGCACCGTTATCACCAGGCCCTCCCGCTCGTGACTACCATGCGTGGCTTTGGTCAGCGGGCGGGAGTCGTCGGCAGATCCAGTCGAGAACCCCACGACGAAGTCGTATTTCTGCAGTACCGGTACGACGGCATCGGCCAAGTAGAAGGTCACCGACTTCGCCTCGGTGTGTGCGAACGCCGCGGCACCACCGGTGTACTTACCATCCACCTCATGCGGGCTCAGCACCGCATCCGACATCCGGGCGGCCTCGAGGCGCCGGTATCCGAGGTCGCTCAGACGCGACGATAGTTTGGGGGGCGACGTCGGCGATGTGCCGACATCGAGTGTGCGCACATCGATTTCGGCGGCGACACTCGTGCCATGCACGGTCGCACCGCATCCGGATACGACGACAACGGCGGCAAGCACGACGACCGTGCGCATCACTGAAAACATCCGGCCGCGCATCATCGGCTCGCCTTGGGCAGATTGTCCAGAATGTTCTGCATGATCTGCTGCGCGCCGAGGCACCGCATCTCAGGGTGTTCACCGACCGAGGAACTCTCGACCGAAACCGTCACCACCTCGGCGGGACGCCCATCGGTGGCAGGGCGGTATATCCCGTGCCGAGTGCATGAGGTCGACTTCATCTCGGCCTCGTCGGCATCGACCACATTCCCGCCACCGAAATCGAAATGAATCGGCTTCTGCTCGTTGGGCGGAGTGTGCGTCCAGAGGTACACGGTGACAGTGTTAGCGGACATCCACTTACAGGTATGCAGCAAGTCCGGGGTCCCATGAACGAGTTCGCCGATCGATAGTTTCAACGTGATGGTGTCGACCACCGCACAGGGGTCATGGCGTGCCAGCGAACCACGAAAGTTCTGCAGCTGCGGCACTCCGACAATGAGATTACGAGCCAACTGTGCCGCGGCTTCGTCCGAGATTCGGCAAAGTTCGTCGGCCGATGCCTGGTGCGCGGCCGCCACCCGAACGACGATTCCGAACTGCGGGTCGGCGGCAGCGGGCAACAGCGCACGATCACACTGATCGACCGCCGCCGCAGGGTTTTCGAGCACCGGAACTCCGCTGACTTTCCTGCCGCGGTCTCGAAATCCGTCGATCCGCTCAACGGCTACGGTGAACGAAAACCCACCCACGGTCGCATTGCAGGATCCCCACTCGCCGAAGGCCGGTTTCCGCTCCCACTCCCCCAAGGACTCGACCAACGGATCGTTCATGGCCGCGCACACGTCGATCGACCGCAGCTTGGTCATGTTGAACCCGGCGAGCGGGTTCGGTCTATCGGTGTCCATCCCACCGCCGCTGAGCGCGACCGCGCCGGCCACGGCCGCGCCGAGCACAACCACCACTCCCGTGAGCGCGCCGATCAAGAACCGCTTGCGTTTGCGTCGATCCGATTGGTCCTGCGCCCGTGCCTCGAGCTGCCGGAGTTTCTCATCGAAGCTCGGACCGGCCCCAGGGGTGGTGGTGTCGTCGGCGCCGACGATCTGCGTCGCTTCCGGATCGGTAAGCAGCGCGGACAGTTCCGCACCCTGTGCGCGGATCGCCTCCTGGACCGCAACGGACCATGGGTGGGCCTGGCGCGGAAGAGGTCCCAGGAAGTCGAGGATTTCGGTGGTAGTGGGACGGGTTTTCGGATCCTTGCGCAGACACGGCTCGACGAGGTGGCGCACCTCCGACGGAAGGCCGCCGAGGTCAGGCTGGGTGTGCACGATGTTGTAGAGCGTGTGCGGCAGGGAAGATCCGGCGAAGGGACTTTTGCCGCCCGCCGCCATGGCGAGTACGGCACCGAGCGAGAAGATGTCACTGGCGGGCGACAGCGGCTCGGATTGTGCCTGTTCGGGCGACATGAAGGCAGGTGAGCCGATGATCGAGCCGGTGTGGGTCAGTTCGGAGCGACCTTCGACGGCGCGAGCGATACCGAAGTCGATTACGCGCGGACCATCGTCGGCAAGGATAACGTTGGCCGGCTTGAGATCTCGATGGATCAACCCGACGCCGTGAATCGCATGCAAAGCGGAGGCGAGGCCGACCGCCAAGGTCCGTACTTGCTCGTACGGCAGCGGCCCGTGGTCGTGCACCGCCTTGTCCAAGGGTACACCTGGCACGAAAGCCGAAGCAAGCCAAGGTGTTTCGCATTCTACATCGAAGTCGATCACGGCCGCGGTGAAAGCGCCCGATACGCGCGCGGAGGTTTGCACCTCGCGTCGGAACCGCGGCAGGAAGTCCTCTTCGCTGATCAGGTGCGCGTGCACCTGTTTGATCGCGACCAGGCGGCCATCGGGTCCGACGCCGAGTAGCACTCGTCCCATGCCACCGGCACCGAGCTGAGCCAGTAGTCGGTATCTGCCGATGCGGGCGGGGTCACCGGGCTGAAGCTGCGTCACCATCAGGACTTCCTCAATCTGTCGACAACTCCACGGAGTATCGATTCCGTTGCGGCACAGGCTGACTCGACGGCCGTCCGATCCGCGGGTACGACCATCACGGTGATCAGTTCCCCTCGATCTTCGATGGTCGGGCGGACCAAGTGAACCGTTGTGCAGACGCCGCTGCTCGTGGTGATGCGCGTCGAGGAGAGACCGCCCAGCTTGCCCCCGTCCACCACAAGATTGGTGTACCTCGAAATGCTGTCGACCCGTATCTCTTCATCCGTCCGGACAGTGATCAGACCGAATTGGGAGCCCTTCCAGGTACACGTGTGTACATTTTCCAGCGAAGACTCGCCTGTCGACCCCATCGTTGATTCGATGACCGTTGGATCGACCGATGTACAGGGATCCAGCGGCACAACCGATTGCTTCGGCGGACTGACGCGCGGCGGATCGATCACCAATCGCGTGGTAACGGCTTTCAGCGCCTGCGTCGCCAACCCACAGACATCCCCTTCGGCCAGGCTGATCTTCAGCTCGACACCGACGAATGGTTTGGCGCGCAGCGCGATCCCGCGGGCGCACGACTGCGTTTCAGTTGTTGTATCGAGGACCGATTTGCCTGCGACCGAGTGCCCGGTTTCGTTGCGCGATCCCGCGAGTACGGTCCCAACGCTAACCGTCATCTCGGGCTTCTTGCCGTCAGCCGTCGCGAATTGCGTACTACAAACCGAGGAATTCGTCAGCTTGGATTTGATCGGTTGACCGAGCGTACCGACTACATCGGCGCCTAGCAGTTTGCACGAATCCACCAGCCGCAGTTGATCATCGGATAAATCGAGAGTCTTGTTCGTCAGCGGATCCGGCGGGGTTTCAGTGTGCGTGAGCAACACCGCTGTGGTCCCACCCGCCACCAGCAGGATCACTGCGGCCGCGATGATCGCCCATCGAGCCGGACGCCGCTTTTCGGGATCGGGAGTCCGCCCGTCCAGTGTCACCCACCGTTCGGCGTCGGCTCGCGCCTGCGCGATCTGCTGCCGCACCCCGCCCGGCCAGCTGGCCTGAGCGGTCACAGCGTCGACCGATTCGAGCAGCTGAGCGGGCGTAGGGCGATAGGCGGGGCGCTTATCGAGGCACGCATCCAGCACCGGACGCAGTTTCGTCGGCACCCGGCTCGTGTCGGCCCGGTTGTGCACCACGTTGTACAGAGTCTGCGGCGTCGATGCCCCGAGAAACGGACTCTGTCCGGTCGCGGCGAGCAACAGCAAGGCACCCACGGAGAACACGTCGCTGGCAGCGGTGAGCTGACGCCCTTCGGCCTGCTCAGGCGACATGAAGGCGGGGGACCCGATGAGCGATCCGGTGCTGGTGAGCTGAATGTCGCCTTCCAGTGCCCAGGCGATACCGAAGTCGATGACCCGCGGACCGTCCTCGGCGAGCACCACATTGGTCGGTTTGAGGTCGCGGTGCACCATGCCCGCGCGGTGGATCTCCATTAGTGCTGAGGCCAGACCCGCTGTGAGCAAACGGAGTCCGCCCAATGGCATCGGGCCGAATTGGTCGACGGCGGCGCGTAGCGATGGGCCCGGGACGAACACCGAGGCCAGCCATGGCTCGGCGGCGTCGGGATCGGCATCCATGACCGCGGCTGTATATGCGCCGGTGACGCGCTGTGATGCCTGGACCTCGAGGCGGAAGCGGGCGCGGAATTCTGGGTTCTGCGCCAGGTGACGGTGAATCATTTTGACCGCGACGAGGCGTCCGTCCGGCGATCGACCGAGTAGCACCCGCCCCATCGCCCCCTGCCCGATTACGGCGATCAAGCGGTGGCGACCCGCCATGCGCGGATCATGCGGTCCCAGCGGTTTCAACCCCCGACCCTCCCCTCGGTCCTCCCAGGCATAGTACCGAGGTGATCACCGCGCGGTGGAGCGCTCAGGCGAAGCTCTGGCCGCGGTCGGCGAGGGCGGCGCGGAGTTTCGCGATGGCGGTGGGACCGACGCCGTGCAGTGCGGCGAGATCACGTTCGGTCCATGCGGTCAGGTCGGCCAGGCGATGGATTCCGGCGGCGGCCAGGGCACGTTCGGCCGGTTTGCCGAGTTCGACGGGAAGGGCGGAGTCGGGCATGGCCCCATACTGCCCCGCAGGACCGACAACTTTGAGTAGAGGCGGCTCGACGCGAGTGTGTGGCGTACGCCCCGTAAAGTCGTCTCAGAACAGCAGCGTAAGAGAACGCGGCACACCGTGCAGCGCGAGGAGCACCAGTGTCACTCGATCAGCCACTCGCCCCGCTTCCCCAGGAGGGCATGGGGTTTGCTTCGGCGTGGCCCATCCGGGCAGGCGATGTCGATCCGTACAACCGCTTGCGGTTCGACGCCGTCGCACGTTATCTGCAGGATATCGCCTGGGAACAACTGCAACAGACGAATCTGCATACGACCGATCCGAGCTGGATCGTGCGTCGCACGGTCATCGACGTCATCCGGCCGATCCTGTGGCCCGACCAGGTGCGGCTGCTGCGGTGGTGTTCGAGCATGTCCACCCGGTGGACGAATATGCGGGTGCGCATCACCAGCGCGAACGGCGGATTGATCGAGACCGAGGGCTTCTGGATCAATATCAGCGAGTCCAACAATATGCCCGCCAGGATCAGCGACGAGGGCCTGTCCTACCTGGCGCAGACCACCAATGAGCACCGCCTGCGCTGGCGGCCCTATCTCACCGAAGCCACCCCGCCGGAATCGGATACCGATATGCCGTTCCCGGTGCGCGCCACCGATATCGACCAGTACAACCACGTCAACAATGCCTGTTACTGGCAGGCGGTGGAACAGTTCCTGGTCGAATACCCCAAGCTGGTCGCGGGGCCGCACCGCGCGGTGATCGAGTATGTCGCGCCGGTGCTGGCTCGTCAGCATGTCACCGTGCGCAGCCGCTACGAACCGGGCGACCGCTCCGGACGGCCGGTGCTGCGGTTGTGGTTCGTGGTCGGCGGGACCACCACGACCGTCGTGCGCATCATGCCGCTGTAAAGAAAACCGGCTCCGTTCGCTGGGAACGGAGCCGGTCACTGTTCAGCCGCGCGCGGCCTTGAGCAGATCCTCACGGGTAGTGAGCTTGACCCGCGGCCGGCCTGACGCCTTACCCGCGGACTTCTCGGCCGTATCGATCGCCTTCCAGCCCTCACGGTCGACCAGATCGGCCTGCCGCTGTCCGATCAGCGCCTTCAGCGCGGCCCGATCGGCCTGTGGCACACCGAGTTTGCCCGCGATGAAGTCGGCGAGCAGGTGCTCGACGGTCTCCTCGGAGTCGATGCGGTTGGAGCCGATGACACCGCGCGGACCACGCTTGATCCAGCCGCTCACGTACACACCGGGCACCGGAAGACCGTCCTCGCCGATGACGCGGCCGTGCTCGTTGGGAACGACCGCGCGGCGCTCGTCGAACGGCAGATCCTTGATCGCTTCGCCCTTGTAGCCGATGGAACGCAAAACCAGTCCGGCGTCCAGGGCTTCGCTGCGATCGGTCGTGCGCGCCACCAATTGGCCGTTCTCGCTGACCAATTCGTTGTGCGCGAACTCCACCGACTCGACGTGATCGGCACCGTGCAATGCCGTCGGCGAGACCAGGTAGCGGAAGACGATCCGCTTATTGGCCGGATCGCGCCGCCCCGCCGCGTATTCCTTGGCGAGGGTGTACTTCAGCTCCAGCGACGGCTCGACCTCCGGATCGTCCACCAGCGCCTGACTGCCCGGGTCGAGCGTCAGGTCGGCCTCCTCGACGATGACATCGACGCCCTTCATATGCGTCAGCGCCAGGAACTCCGGCGAGGTGTAGGCCGCCTGCAGCGGACCGCGCCGACCGAGCACGACGACCTCGCGGATATTGCTGCCGCGCAGCACATCCAGGGCGTGATCGGCGATATCGGTCGCGGCGAGTTCGTCCGGGTCCACCGTCAGCACGCGGGCGACATCGAGGGCGACATTGCCGTTGCCGACGATCACCGCGCGCTCACCGGACAGGTCGAACTTGCGATCCGCGTAGTCCGGATGACCGTTGTACCAGGCGACGAATTCGGTCGCGGAATGGCTGCCCGGCAGATCCTCGCCCGGCACGCCCAAACGACGGTCGGAGGATGCGCCGACGGCGTAGATGACCGCGTGGTGGTGAGCGAGCAGTTCCTCGTGGCTGATGTGCGTGCCGACCTCCACATTGAGGTAGTACTGCAGCGTCTCGCGCCGGAATGCCGACTCGAACAGCCCGGAGACCGTCTTGGTGCCCGGGTGGTCGGGGGCGACGCCCGCGCGCACCAGCCCCCACGGAGTCGGCAGCCGATCGAATATCTCGACCTCGACATCGCAGAGGCGCAGCAGCTCGTCGGCCGCGTAACAGGCCGCGGGTCCCGCGCCCACGATCGCGACGCGCAGCGTGCCGAGATCCTTGGGCGGACGCGCGGGCGTGACGATCGGATCGAAGTTCGATTCGAGTGGATGCCGCTGGAAGTAGGCGGCGTTGATGTCACGGAACCTGGCGAGCGACGCGGTCAGATCATCCTCGGAGAAGATGGCCTCCACCGGGCACGCGTCGACGCAGGCACCGCAGTCGATACAGGTGTCGGGGTCGATGTAGAGCATCTCGGTCGTCGCGAATTCCGGCTGGTCCGGGGTGGGACGGATGCAATCGACCGGGCACTCAGTGACGCAGCTTGCGTCGTTGCAACAACGCTGCGTGATTACGTAGGCCATTTGTGCAGTTCCTCGAAAATGTACCTGGGCTAATAGCTACCCAAGGGGGTCGGGAGTGGTCGGGAGCGTCATCGTCACGGTGCCGGCGGGGGTGCCCCATGAGGCGCCGTGATTGTGATGCCGCTTTCAGTTTGCCTCGAGTGTGTTCGAGACCTCTCCTCCGGAGGGCTTACGGTATCTCCATGGTGCGGACTTTGATCCTCATGCGGCACGGTAAGTCGTCCTATCCCGACGGTATCTCCGATCACGAACGCCCGCTCGCTCCGCGTGGTCAGCGCGAGGCCGGACTTGCCGGTCAGTGGTTACGCGAGACCCAGCCGCCGATCGATGCGGTCCGGTGCTCGACCGCCACCCGCACGCGGGAAACGCTGGTCGCGACCGGAGTTACCGCGCCGGTGGTCTACGAGGCGGGCATCTACGAGGCGTCGCCGCGCACGCTCATCGAATTGGTCCAGCTCAGCGATGACGATGTCACGACCCTGCTGGTCATCGGACATGCGCCCGGAATGCCGTGGACGGCATGGGAGTTGGCGAGCAATCGCGACTCCGATCCGGCGATCGAGCTCAGCCGGAAATTCCCCACGTCGGCGCTGGCGGTGCTCGAATTCGACCGGCCGTGGGCGCAGGTGGACGAGGGCACCGGCGATCTGGTGCGCTTCCACATTCCGCGCTGATAGCGACGTCAGTGCAGTAGTTTGCCGCCGACGACCACGACGACGCCGAGGACGACGAGCAGCACGAACGCGGCGAATCCGCCGAGCAGCCACCACACGACGCCGAGCGCCAGCACGAACGGCGCCACCGCGATGGCGGTGATCACGGGGCTTTCCTTGACCGTGGCCCAGGCCGAGCGGGCCCTGATCCGGTCGATGTCCTTACCTGGCATGTCACCAGGGTAGGTGCGAAAACGCGTTCTCGCCGTCGAGCTGATGGGATGCTCTCCGGATGGATTGGAAAATCGAACTGGTCGCGATTCCGGTGACCGACGTGGACCGCGCCAAGGACTTCTACACCAAGATCGGCTTCAACGCCGACCACGACCACCGCGTCGACGAGACCCTGCGCTTCGTCCAACTGACCCCACCGGGCTCCCGCTGTTCCATCTGCATCGGTGAGGGCATCACCGATGCCGCACCGGGCAGCGTCGAAGGCATGCAGGTGGTCGTCGCGAGCGCCGAGGACGCGTACCAGCAGCTGGTCGCGGCGGGTGTGGACGCGTCGCCGGTGGTGGATATGGGCTGGGGCCTGTTCACCTTCTTCACCGACCCCGACGGCAACAAATGGGCGGTGCAGGAGCTGCCCAAGCGCGACTGAGTCCGCGATACGGCTCGTCGGTCGGACGCGTCAGCCCAGCTGATCGAGCCGAATCGTGAGAAGGCACGGCGAATTCGTCGTGAAGGTACCCGTGACCTCATCATTGTCGACGTAGCCGAGTTCGTCGGTAAGACCGAAGGCGAGCAGGCTCACTGGCGATACAGATCATCCTCACCGAGCGCTTCATACTCGGTGATGGTCAACAGCCGCCATGGCTCAGGAAGTGCCGTCACGCTCGCTCCTCAGCTCGCCCGCCCCTGGTCGGCTGCAGTTTCCCACGCAAGGTGCACAACCAGCGGCAAGCGATTGCGAATTTCGGCAGAATAGGGGCTTGCTTGGAGTGCGCTCCAGGTAGCTAACGTCGGTTGCGTTCATCGAGAAGGGCGAGTGCAGTGGGTGGAGCCGTAGGTCAGGTTGTCGGTGCTCAGCAAATCGTCGATGTGGATCGGGAGAAGCCGCAGTATTCGATCGGCGAGGCCGCCGATCGGTCGGGACTGAGTCGCGACACACTGCGCTGGTACGAGCGGATCGGGCTGATGAACTACATCGGGCGCGATCACGCCGGGAAGCGGCGGTTCAGCAATCGCGATCTGGAGTGGTTGGCGTTGATCGGCAGGTTGCGCACCACCGGGATGTCGGTGGCGGACATGGTCCGCTACGCCGAATTGGTGCGGGAGGGGGATTCCACTGTGTACGAGCGGCTGCAGATGTTCCGCAATACCCGCTCGGAGGTGCTCGCCAAGATCGATGAACTCCGTCAGACGCTGGCCGTACTCGATTACAAGATCGACCTGTACGAGGGCAAGACCGTCGCCGTCAAACCGGCCGCACTCACAAAACCATGCGAACGGATCACAACGAGGAATTCCTGAGCGATTTCGTGCGCACCAACCGCGACGAGGTGGTCCTCGCCACCAAGTTCGGCATCGTCCGCAAAGCCGACGATCCCACCTACCGCGGTATCGACAACTCGCCCGAATACATCCGCAACGCGGTCGATGCCAGCCTGCGCCGCCTCGGCATCGACACCATCGACCTGTACTACATGCACCGCCGCGATCCGGCGGTCCCGAACGAGGAATCAGTCGGTGCGATGGCGGAACTCGTCGCGCAGGGCAAAGTTCGGGCACTCGGCCTGTCCGAGGTGACCGGCAAGGAGCCGCGCGCGGCCCATGCGGTGCATCCGATCGCGGTCGTGCAGTCCGAATGGTCGCTGTTCTCCAGAGATGTCGAGCGCAGCACGGTCCCCACCGCCGCCGAACTCGGCGCTCACCGCCTCTACTATCCCGGACCATGGAGTCCTCCGGCAGACGCGTGTTCATCGATCAGCAGACACCCGAGGCGTTTCGAGCGCTGAACACCGTGGCAAGCGCGGTCCGCGCGGCCGGTGCCGCGGCCGGACTCGACCGCAGGCTCATCGAACTGATCAACGTGCGCGTCTCGCAGATCAACGGCTGCGCCTACTGCCTTGACGTACACCATCGCGCCGCCGTCGCGGCCGGTACCACCGAGCGTGAACTCGCCGTGCTGTCCGCGTGGCAGCGGACCGCGCTTTACACGCCGCTGGAGCGGGCGGCGCTGGCACTCGCCGAACTCACCACCACGCTGCCGGACGAGGCCACGCTGGATCGTGAGTACGCTCTGGCACGCGAGCATTTATCCGATGAGCAGGTCTCGGCGATCCTGTGGGTCGCCACCACGATCGGCGCGTTCAACCGCGTGTCGATCCTGAGCAAGCACCCGGTCCGTCCGACGAAGGAGAAGTCGACCATGACCGAATCGACGCCCGAGAGCAAGGTCGCCCGCAACGACGAGAAGAAGCGCTACGAGGTGTTCTACGGCGGCGAACTGGCCGGATTCGCCGACTACGAGGAGCGCGACGACGAGACGGTGTTCATCCACACCGAGATCGATGGCGCGTTTTCCGGTAAGGGCCTCGGCACCGTCCTGGCCAAGAATGCGATCGAGGATGCGATCGCCCGCGGCCGGGTGATCCGGCCGCTGTGCCCGTTCATCAAGGCCTACCTGGAGAAGCATTCGCAATACGACGAGCATGTGGTCGGCAAGGGCGTCACCCGATGAGCGAGCGCAGCGAGGGAACATCAGCACAGCCGATAAAATCGGTCATGCCGGAGCCGAGCGCCGGCGAGGCGCGGGCATGAGCGATTTGGATCCGCATCCGGAGGAAGCGGTGTGCGAGGCCACACCGGGTCCCGGTCCGGTCGCGGAGCTCTATCCGGCGCGTGAGGTCCCGCTCGGCGGGGTGCGCGGTGTTTATGTGGAACGCGTACTGCCGCAACGTGATCTGCCGACCGTCGGCGCCTGGTGCTTCCTCGATCATTTCGGCTCGCCCACGATTACCAAGACGGGTGCGTCACCGGATATCGATCCGCATCCGCATATCGGACTGCAGACCGTGACCTGGCCGTTCGACGGACGCATTCGCCACCGCGATTCGATCGGCTCCGATGTGGAGATCGAGCCGGGACAGCTGAATCTGATGACCTCCGGTCGCGGCATCGCGCATTCCGAATACGGCGTCGCGGGGGCGCACGCCGGGCACGGGCTGCAACTGTGGATCGCATTGCCCGGCAACAGCCTCGGAATCGATCCGCATTTCGAACAGCATCGCGAGCTGCCGGTCTACGAGGCACCCGGGGTGCGAGCGATCGTGCTGATCGGGACGTTCGCCGGACTCACCTCGCCCGCCGAGGCGTACACGCCGATCGTCGGCGCGGATGTGCGAATCGAACCGGGCACCGACACCCCCATCGCCCTGGATCCCGATTTCGAGCACGCACTCATGGTGATCGAGGGCAGTGTCACAGCCGATGGCACCGAAATCGCCGCCGGCCCACTGCTCTACCTGGGCACCGGACGCGAGGAGTTGCAGCTCAGCAGCGCCGAAGGCGCGCATTTCGCGCTCATCGGCGGCGCGCCGTTCGGCGAGGAATTGGTCATGTGGTGGAACTTCGTCGGCCGCAGCCACGAGGACATCATCGAGGCCCGAAACGATTGGGAGAAACACGTTGTCGAGCGTTTCGCCGATATCGCGGGCCACACACCGGAACAGCGCATTCCGGCTCCGCCCCTGCCCGGTCTGCATCTGAAGCCCCGTAAACGTCGCATGGGTTCGGCCAGGAGCTGAATCCGAAGCACCACAAAACAATCGGGTCTTTCTCCAATGCGTTGAAATTCGGGACGGAAACCCTTCAACATCCGATCACGAAACGGTATCTTCGTTTAGAAGAAGCCGGACATTCCGCGCCGGTGGTCGGATGAAAGAGCAGGATGAGGATCTCCAAAATCACCGCGACGGCACTGCTTGCACTCGCGGCCACCACGATCGGAACCGGCGTCGTACACGCGGAACCCGCACCGCCCGTGCCGAATTCGACCGCCGACGTCCCACTCGACCTGCAGGGTTTCTTCCAGCACATCGGCTACCACGTCGCGGCGACCGAGAATCGCCACGCCGTGGTGACGACGATTTCCGAGGGACGCTGGGATCTGGTTCGTGACAACAAGGTCATCTCGCTGTCCGATGCCAACGGACAGGTGGTCGCCGCGCTGCCGACCGCGGTGAAGATCGCCGGACATCGGATCGATCTGGTGCCTGCCATCGATGAGGCGGGCTCCCGGCTTTCGCTCACCCCGATCAGCACGACCGATGGTCCGGTGCGGGAGGTGAGCACCGAGCAGCGCTTCTTCGATCAGGTCGAGAAGTCCATGCCGCAGGTGCTGACCGGTGCCGCGATCGGTGCGGCCATCGGATTCGTCCTCGGTTTCCCGCTCGGTCTCTTCGTCTTCGACTTCGTCACCGTCCCGATCACGACCGTGGTCGGCGGGGCCATCGGTGCGTTCGCCGGTCTGTCCGCCGGTGGTGGTGAACCGGCGGTTCAGGCAGCGATGGATTACTTCGATCTCAATCCCTGAGCGAGCCGATATCGTCGTGCGGCAGCAGGCGCTGGGTCCCGATGACGCGCAATAGATCCAGCTTCTGCGCGGCATCGGTGCCCGGGCGCGGCATATAGACCAGTAGCCGCTGTGCCGCGTTCGGGGTCAGCAGGGTTTCGCAGATCGTATCGATCTCGCCCACCTCGGGGTGCAGGATCCGCTTGATATCCGAAGTCCGCACCGCCACTTCGTGTTCGTGCCACAGCTGCTCGAATTCCGTACTCGCGGTACGCAATCGGCTCACGAATTCGGTGACGTCGGCGTCGCCGGATCGGCGCGCGGCGGTGGCGCGCAGATCCGCGACGTGGTTGCGGCCCAACCTATCCCAGTCTTCCTCTGGGAACAGCGATCGCCCCTGTGGATCGGTGAACCAGCGCCACGCGTAGAACCGGTCCCAGCCACGCCGATTCGCGTGGTCGCCGACCAGCAGGGTGTGCATCCGGTTCTGCACCAGGACCTCGCCGAGGTCGGTGATGACGGTGGCCGCGGTGTCGTCCAGCTTGGCCAGCACGTGCATGATCCCCGGAGCGACATGCCTATCGGCCACCTCGCGCCCGGGCGGCGCGTGATCGCACAACTGGCCATTGCCTGGGTACTGACCCGGGGCACGGATATCGTGCCGATCCTCGGCGCGCGCACTCGTCAGCGCTGGTCGGAATCCCTTGGGGCCGTGGATATCCAGCTCGGCGCCGACGAACTGGCGACCATCGAGGCCGCCGTGCCCGCGGATCAGATCGCGGGTGAGCGGTATGCGGCAGCGCAGATGGCGCTGCTGGACAGCGAGCGCTGACGTGGTTTACGGGAGGGCGCGCGCTCAGGCCGCCCTCCCGACCGGGTCGATCGATCACTTCCGCCATGGCCGAATGACCGCCGTGAATGCCGATGCGGCAACGGACTTTCCGGTGCTATCGGTTATATCCACCGGGACCTCCAGCTCGACATCGACCCGCGCCGCAATATCGGCGCGGACTGAAACGTGTTCTGATTTCATGCCCCGGCGGGACAGCGGTTGTCCACCGGGGTCAGGAAGAAGATCGGGTGAGCGTGACCACCAGGTAGCCGAGTCCGAGTACTACGCACAGCACATTCGCCACCATGGCTCCGATTGCCCAGCCACGCGCCTTCTTGGACGCGTCGACCGCGCCCGCGACGTCGCCCGCGATCCACTTCGAGTGCACCTGGGTACCGAAGATGATCGCGACCAGCCCGACCGCCGTTCCTACCAGGCAGGTCAGTGTGCCGATAATCGTGGCGACGACCGCGAAGCCCAGATGTGCCGGTGGTTCGAACTGCGGCTGGGCCGGCGGGTAGCCATAGCCGGGCTGTTGTCCATATGTCATGGGTGGGGATCCCGTCTCGAAGTCGGCGGCCGGGCCGGGCATTTCGGCGGTACCAGCCTACGAACACAACCTTGCACCATGGCCGATGATCGCGCGATCGGCTCGGCTTGGGCACAATTGACAACGGTGGCATGTCTATCGCGATTGGATATTGCATGACGGCGTTGGCGCGGAAAGCAGAGGGAAAGCCGATGTGTCTGCGGCCGATCGGGCGGTAGGGCCGATGTACGACCCGACCTCCGATATCGATCGGATCATCGAGCAGCAGGTGGGTTGGTCCACGGCTGACGACCATCTGTTGTACACCTGCGGTGTCATCGACTTCCTGCTGCACGACCGGCTTGCCGAACTGCCGACCAGAGCCACCATGGTCCGGACCGAATCCGACGAAATATGCCTGGCCGAGGGCCCTGCCGTCTGGTTTCAGTGGCGGGCGGTCGGCGACGGAACCTGGAATCGCAATAGCGTGACGGCAGTCGGCACGCTGTCCTTCGTGGCGGCGGCCCATCTCGGCAATGCCATGGCGAACCGCTCGCGACGCCGCCAGGCCGAGGCCGGACTGCGCCCGTGCTGGGTAGCCGAACGTCCCGGCTCGGTAATGGTTTCGGACCGGCGGATGTACTGCTACAACGCCGATCACTCGTTCTCGGTGCATTGGTCGGGTCTGGAAATGGTGGATATGCCCGGCCCCGACCGACTGATCTGCCGTTATCCGGACCGAAACGGCAATCCACATCTCCTCCAAGTCCAAAGCCCATGGGCCGTACTGATTTTCGCACTGGCGGCACACACTCAGTTCCCGAGCCATCCGCTCTTGCAATCAGGTAACTGGCTACCGGCGAGGTTCGAGGAAAAGTGCCACATCGCAGGCAAAACCTGTCCGCGAGTACGTCATCGGTGATACATCGTTGGCAGCCGGTAGCCGCGTTCGGCGAGGATGGTGCGCAGTAGGTCCGGGCGGTTGCTGATCAGGCCGCCCACGCCGAGATCGATCAGCGCGGTCATGGTGGGACGATCGTCGACCGTCCACGGCACCACCGTCATGCCGCGCTCGTGTGCGGCACGGATCAGTTCGGCGGTCGTGAACGCCGCGTAGCCAGGATCCTCGACCGTGCCGTCCTGCGGACTGCCGTGTACCGGTGACAGCATATTCGCGCCGAAAGACGCTGCGGCCGCGACGTATTTCTCCGGCAATGCGCCAGAATGCGAACGGCCCCCGCTCCTGGAAGGGAGCAGGGGCCGAATTCTGTTACGGCGCTACCGAGGTCAGCGGTAGTCGCTGAAACCGTAATCGTCGAGCGGAACCGCGGCACCGGTGGTGGTGCCGAAGCTGTCCGGGCTGTAGTAGGTGTCGTCGTAGGACGGCACCGCGTACGCCGCAGCACGAGCCTCTTCGGTCGGCTGGACCTGGATGTTGCGGTAGCGGTTGATACCGGTACCGGCCGGGATCAGCTTGCCGATGATCACGTTTTCCTTGAGGCCGATGAGCTTGTCCGAGCGGCAGTTGATGGCCGCATCGGTCAGGACTCGGGTGGTCTCCTGGAAGGATGCCGCCGACAGCCACGAATCGGTCGCCAGCGACGCCTTCGTGATTCCCATCAGCACCGGGCGACCCGCCGCGGGCTCATTGCCCTCGGCGACGACGCGACGGTTGGAGGCCTCGAACTCGGAACGCTCGGTGAGCGAACCGGGCAGGAACTCCGTTGCACCCGAATCGATGATCGTCACGCGACGCAGCATCTGGCGCACGATGACCTCGATGTGCTTGTCGTGGATCGACACACCCTGCGAGCGGTAGACCTCCTGGACCTCGTGGACCAGGTGGATCTGCACCTGACGGGGGCCCATCACGCGCAGCACCTCATGCGGATCCGCCGCGCCTTCCAGCAACTGCTGGCCGACCTCGACGTGGTCACCGTCGGAGAGCAGACGCTCGGTGCCGTCGTCGTGCTTGAACACACGCAGACGCTGACGCTTCGAGAGCTTGTCGTAGACAACCTCTTCGCCACCGTCATCCGGGATGATGGTGATCTTGTAGAAGCGATCGTCGTCCTCGAGCCGCACCCGACCCGAGACCTCCGCGATCGGCGCCTTCCCCTTGGGCACACGAGCCTCGAAAAGCTCCTGCACACGGGGCAGACCGCCGGTGATGTCGTCACCCGCGACACCACCCTGGTGGAAGGTACGCATGGTCAGCTGGGTACCGGGCTCACCGATGGACTGCGCGGCGACGATACCGACGGCCTCACCGATGTCGACCAGCTTGCCGGTCGCCATGGAGCGGCCGTAGCAGGTCGCGCAGACGCCGGTGCCGGTGGTGCAGGTCAGCACGGAGCGGACCTTCACATCGGTGATCCCCGCATCCAGCAGCGCCTCGATGGCCGGGTCACCGAGATCGGCGCCCTTACCCACGACCACGTTGCCCTTGGCATCCAGCGCGTCCGCCGCGAGGGTACGGGCGTAGGCACTGGTCTCCACGTGCGCGTCCCGGATCAGCGAGCCGTCGAGCTGCTTCTCCGCGATCGGCACCAGGATGCCGCGCTCGGTGCCACAGTCGTGCTCGCGCACGATGACATCCTGCGAGACGTCCACCAGACGACGGGTCAGGTAACCCGAGTCGGCGGTACGAAGCGCGGTGTCGGCCAGACCCTTACGAGCACCGTGGGTGTTGATGAAGTACTCCAGCACCGTCAGGCCCTCACGGAAGGAGGACTTGATCGGCCGCGGGATGAACTCACCCTTCGGGTTGGTAACCAGGCCCTTCATACCGGCGAGGGTACGAGTCTGGGTGAAGTTACCGGTCGCGCCCGAGTCGACGATCGTGATGATCGGGTTGTCGGCCGGGTAGTGCGAACGCAGCGCCTTACCGACCTCTTCGGTCGCTTCCTGCCAGATCTTGACCAGCGCGTTGTTGCGCTCCTGGTGATCGAGCGCACCACGCTGGTACTTCTTCTCGATCTGATCGGACTGCGCCTCGTAGCGCTCCATGATCTCGGTCTTCTCCGGCGGAACGAGCACGTCCGACATCGAGACCGTCACGCCGGAACGGGTGGCCCAGTAGAAGCCCGCGTCCTTCAGCTTGTCGACGGTCTGCGCGACCACGATCATCGGGTAGCGCTCGGCCAGATCGTTGATGATCGTGGCCTGACGCTTCTTCGGCATCTGCTCGTTGATGAACGCGTAGTCCGCCGGGAGCAGCTCGTTGAACAGCACGCGACCGAGGGTGGTCTCGGCGATCCACGCGTCGCCGCGGTTCCAGCCGTCCGGGAACAGCTCCGCCTCGATTGCCTTCGGCGGACGCTGGTCGGTGAGGCGCACCTTGATCAGCGAGCGCACGGTGAGCTCAGCGCGGTCCACCGCCATCTGCGCCTCGGCGGGCGAGGAGTACACGCCCTGCTCCGGTGCGTCCTTGGTGGCCGCGTGGTACTCGCCCTTCGCGCCCTCTTCCAGGCGGGTCAGGTAGTAGAGACCGGTCACCATATCCAGACGCGGCATGGCCAGCGGACGACCCGAGGCAGGCGACAGGATGTTGTTCGAGGACAGCATCAGGATGCGGGCCTCGGCCTGCGCCTCCGCGGACAGCGGCAGGTGCACGGCCATCTGGTCACCGTCGAAGTCGGCGTTGAACGCCTCACAGACCAGCGGGTGCAGCTGGATGGCCTTGCCCTCCACCAGCTGCGGCTCGAAGGCCTGGATGCCGAGGCGGTGCAGGGTGGGCGCACGGTTCAGCAGCACCGGGTGCTCGGCGATGACCTCTTCGAGGACATCCCACACCTGAGGACGCTGCCGCTCGACCATCCGCTTGGCGGACTTGATGTTCTGCGCGTGGTTCAGATCGACCAGACGCTTCATCACGAACGGCTTGAACAGCTCCAGCGCCATCAGCTTGGGCAGACCGCACTGGTGCAGCTTCAGCTGCGGACCGACGACAATGACCGAACGGCCCGAGTAGTCGACGCGCTTACCGAGCAGGTTCTGGCGGAAACGACCCTGCTTACCCTTGAGCAGATCGCTCAGCGACTTCAGCGGGCGGTTACCCGGACCGGTGACCGGACGGCCGCGGCGGCCGTTGTCGAACAGCGCGTCCACGGACTCCTGCAGCATCCGCTTCTCGTTGTTGACGATGATCTCGGGCGCACCCAGATCGATCAGTCGCTTGAGGCGGTTGTTGCGGTTGATCACGCGGCGGTACAGGTCGTTCAGGTCGGAGGTGGCGAAACGGCCACCGTCGAGCTGAACCATCGGGCGCAGCTCCGGCGGGATCACCGGAACGGCGTCGAGCACCATGCCCATCGGCGAGTTGCCGTTGGTCTGGAAGGCCGCGACAACCTTGAGCCGCTTGAGCGCGCGCAGCTTCTTCTGGCCCTTGCCGGACCGGATGGTCTCGCGCAGCGACTCGGCCTCGGCGGCGATGTCGAAGTTCTCCATCAGCTTCTGGATGGACTCCGCACCCATGGCGCCGGTGAAGTACTCGCCGTAGCGGTCGATCAGCTCGCGGTAGAGGATCTCGTCCACGATGAGCTGCTTGACCGACAGCTTGGTGAAGGTGCTCCAGATCTCCTCGAGCCGGTCCAGCTCACGCTGGGCCCGGTCGCGGAGCTGACGCATCTCGCGCTCGCCGCCGTCCTTGACCTTGCGGCGCACATCGGACTTGGCACCCTCGGCCTCGAGCTCGGCCAGATCGGCCTCGAGCTTCTGGGCGCGGGCCTCCAGGTCGGCATCGCGCTGATCGGCGACGGCCTTCTTCTCGACCTCCATCTCGGCCTCGAGCGTGGAGAGCTCGTTGTGACGCAGTTCCTCGTCGACACCGACGATGACGTAGGCGGCGAAGTAGATGATCTTTTCCAGATCCTTCGGCGCCAGGTCGAGCAGGTACCCGAGGCGCGAAGGCACGCCCTTGAAGTACCAGATGTGGGTAACCGGAGCGGCCAGCTCGATGTGCCCCATCCGCTCACGGCGCACCTTGGCGCGAGTCACCTCGACGCCACAGCGCTCACAGATGATGCCCTTGAAGCGGACGCGCTTGTACTTACCGCAATAGCACTCCCAGTCCCGGGTCGGACCGAAGATCTTCTCGCAGAACAAGCCGTCCTTCTCCGGCTTGAGCGTGCGGTAGTTGATGGTCTCCGGCTTCTTGACCTCACCGAAGGACCACTGCCGAATGTCCTCGGCGGTGGCAAGGCCGATCCGGAGTTCATCGAAGAAGTTGACGTCTAGCACGTAACTTCCTTTCCCCTATTCGGGTCGAATTCGAGCAAAAGTTCACTAGTTGGTGTAACGCGGAGCCGAATGCCGTTCGCGGGGAACGGCATTCGACCTACCGCCTAGTTCGCCAGATCGTCGACGGTGGCGGCTTCGTTCCTGGACAGGTTGATGCCCAGGTTCGCGGCCGCGCGCTCCAGATCCTCGTCGTCGCCATCGCGCATCTCGATCGCCGCGCCGTCCGAAGACAGCACCTCGACATTGAGGCACAGCGACTGGAGTTCCTTCAGGAGCACCTTGAACGACTCCGGAATGCCCGGCTCCGGAATGTTCTCACCCTTGACGATCGCCTCGTACACCTTCACGCGACCGACCACGTCGTCGGACTTGATGGTGAGCAGCTCCTGCAGCGTGTAAGCGGCGCCGTAGGCCTGCATGGCCCAGCACTCCATCTCACCGAAGCGCTGACCACCGAACTGCGCCTTACCACCGAGCGGCTGCTGGGTGATCATCGAGTACGGACCGGTCGAACGGGCGTGGATCTTGTCGTCGACCAGGTGGTGCAGCTTCAGGATGTACATGTAGCCGACGGCCACCGGGTACGGGAAGGGCTCACCGGAACGTCCGTCGAACAGCGTCGCCTTACCGTTGTCGTCGACCATGCGCTCACCGTCGCGGTTCGGCAGGGTCGAGGCGAGCAGACCGGTCAGCTCCTCTTCACGAGCGCCGTCGAACACCGGGGTGGCGATGTTGGACTCGGCCGGAGCCGCCAGCATCTCCTCCGGCAGTGCCTTGGCCCAGTCCGGACGGGAATTGCCGTCCGCACCGGCGCCGACATCCCAGCCCGCCTTGCCGATCCACCCGAGGTGGGTCTCCAAGATCTGGCCGATGTTCATACGACGCGGCACACCGTGGGTGTTCAGGATGATGTCCACCGGGGTGCCATCGGGCATGAACGGCATGTCCTCGGTCGCGAGGATCTTGCCGATGACACCCTTGTTGCCGTGGCGGCCGGCCAGCTTGTCGCCGTCCTGGATCTTGCGCTTCTGCGCCACGTACACCCGGACCAGCTCGTTGACGCCCGGAGGCAGATCGTCGTCGTCCTCGCGCGAGAACACGCGGATGCCGATGACCTTGCCGGACTCACCGTGCGGCACCTTCAGCGAGGTGTCGCGCACTTCGCGCGCCTTCTCACCGAAGATCGCGCGCAGCAGCCGCTCCTCCGGGGTCAGCTCGGTCTCACCCTTCGGGGTGACCTTGCCGACCAGGATGTCGCCGTCGCGAACTTCGGCGCCGATGCGCACGATGCCGCGCTCGTCCAGGTCCGCGAGAACCTCGTCGGAGACGTTCGGGATGTCCCGGGTGATCTCCTCGGCGCCGAGCTTGGTGTCGCGGGCATCGATTTCGTGCTCTTCGATGTGGATCGAGGTGAGCACGTCCTCTTCCACGAGGCGCTGCGACAGGATGATCGCGTCCTCGTAGTTGTGGCCCTCCCACGGCATGATCGCCACGAGCAGGTTCTTGCCGAGGGCCATCTCACCGTTCTCGGTGCAGGGACCATCGGCGAGCACCTGACCGAACTCGACGCGCTGCCCCTCGTCCACGATCGGCCGCTGGTTCGCGCAGGTGCCCTGGTTCGAGCGGGCGAACTTGCGCATCCGGTAGCTCTTGCGGGTGCCGTCATCGGCCATCACAGTGACGTAATCGGCCGAAACCTCTTCCACCACACCGGACTTCTCGTTCACCACGACGTCACCGGCGTCGACCGCGGCGCGCAGCTCCATACCGGTACCCACGATCGGGGATTCGGAACGGATCAGCGGCACGGCCTGGCGCTGCATGTTCGCACCCATGAGGGCACGGTTGGCGTCGTCGTGCTCGAGGAACGGAATCATCGCGGTCGCGACCGAAACCATCTGGCGCGGCGAAACATCCATGTAGTCGACCTCGTCGGCGGGGACGAGTTCGTTCTCGTCGTTGCCCCGGCGGCAGAGCACGCGCTCGTCGAGGAAGCGGCCGTCGGTGTCGACCGGCGAGTTGGCCTGCGCACGGACGTGGCGGTCCTCTTCGTCGGCGGTGAGGTACTTGACCTCATCGGTCACCCTGCCGTCGACCACCTTGCGGTACGGCGTCTCGATGAAGCCGAACGGGTTCACCCGCGCGTACACCGACAGCGAACCGATCAGGCCGATGTTCGGGCCTTCCGGGGTCTCGATCGGGCACATGCGGCCGTAGTGCGAGGTGTGCACGTCGCGGACTTCCAGACCGGCGCGCTCACGGGACAGACCACCCGGGCCGAGCGCCGAGAGGCGACGCTTGTGGGTCAGACCCGACAGCGGGTTGTTCTGGTCCATGAACTGCGACAGCTGCGAGGTTCCGAAGAACTCCTTGATCGCGGCCACGACGGGACGGATGTTGATCAGGGTCTGCGGCGTGATGGCCTCGACGTCCTGGGTGGTCATCCGCTCGCGGACCACGCGCTCCATGCGGGAGAGGCCGACCCGGATCTGGTTCTGGATCAGCTCGCCGACGGTGCGCAGGCGACGGTTGCCGAAGTGGTCGATGTCGTCGACCTCGACCGGCACCTCTTCGCCGCCCGGCGCGGTCATCGCCCGATCACCGGCGTGCAGACGCACCAGGTACTCGATCGTGGTGACGATGTCTTCCTTGGTGAGCACCGATGCGGTGATCGGCTCACCGAGGTGGATGCCGAGCTTTTTGTTGATCTTGTAGCGACCGACGCGCGCCAGGTCGTAGCGCTTCTCCTTGAAGAACAGGTTCTCCAGCAGGGTCTGCGCGGACTCCTTGGTCGGCGGCTCGCCCGGCCGCAGCTTGCGGTAGATGTCCAGCAGCGCCTCGTCCTGACCGGCGGTGTTGTCCTTCTCCATGGTCGACATCATGATCTCGGAGAAGCCGAAGCGCTCGACGATCTCCTCGGTGGTCCAACCCAGTGCCTTCAGCAGCACGGTGACCGGCTGACGACGCTTGCGGTCGATGCGCACACCGACGGTGTCGCGCTTGTCGACATCGAACTCCAGCCAAGCGCCACGCGACGGAATGACCCGCACACTGTGCAGATCCTTCTCGGTGCCCTTGTCGACGCTGTGATCGAAATACACACCCGGCGAACGCACCAGCTGCGAGACGACGACACGCTCGGTGCCGTTGATGATGAACGTGCCCTTATCGGTCATCATCGGGAAATCACCCATGAAGACCGTCTGGCTCTTGATCTCACCGGTGTTGTTGTTGATGAACTCGGCGGTCACGAACAACGGCGCCGCGTAGGTCATGTCCTTGTCTTTGCACTCGTCGATGGAGGCCTTGACCTCCTCGAAACGAGGATCAGAGAAAGAAAGGGACATCGACCCGGAGAAGTCCTCGATCGGCGAGAGCTCCTCGAGCACCTCCTCCAGACCGCCCGTTAGTCCGCCGTCGCCGCGAGCCGCGGCTTTCTCCCGCCACGAGGGCGAGCCGATCAACCATGCAAATGAGTCGGTCTGTAGATCGAGAAGTCCGGGCACCTCCAAGGGTTCACGGATCTTCGCGAAAGACACCCGCAACGGGGCTCCGGGGATTCCGGCAACTGCCTTGGTCTGGGTGGAGACTGCCAAGATGCGTCCTTCCAGCACCTCACGCGCGTCGCGTGGTGGTCCGCGACCGTCGCTTGTCTGCTACGAATTCCGCTGGATACAACCCGAACGAAACCCGAACAGGCAACAACGGAAGTAACACCGGAAGGTGGAACTTACGTGTGCAAATCGAGGTATGGACAGGAGGCAGCCAGCGCAACGTCCAACCGTACACCCATACGCAAGGTGGTGTCAAAGTACCACCCGAACAAGCCTCCGTGTGGCGGCACGCCGTGACCGTTATGGCCGGATTCCGGGTCCGAATCGCTGGCTGCGTCGGGAACCGCGGGGCGCGAGGAGCCACTGTGACAGCTGCCGCTGTTGTGAATAGCGTGACGTGTCCGGCGAAACTCGTCAAGTGGCGGGCCCGACCCGGTGATCAGCCAGATCCCCTGCCCTGCTGGGCTTATGCCGCCGAAATCACTGGTCGACGATGGCCGCGGCCAGCCACTTGCCGTCCACCTTCTGCATTTTCAGCACGATCGGGCCGGAGGCGCTCTGCTGGGCGACGCCGTTCTTGTTCGCACTGACCACGAAGTTCACCAGCAACTCGGCCCTGTCCTGGGTGAGCAAGGTCACCCCGATCGGGTCAGCGAGGGCATCGGCGCTGGTCTGCGCCTGTTTCAGGGCGGCGAGATTGGTATCGGCGTACTTGTCGAAGTCGGCGAGCATCTGCCCGGTGACGACACCGTGCACCGCATCCTTGTAGCCGTCGAGCTTGTTCACGTCATAGGCGTAGATGGTCTTCAACGCGTGCGAGGCGGCCGCGGTCACCTCTTCGGTGGCCTTGGTGTCCACGTAGGCCTCGTTGGAATCGTCGATGCCGGGACGGAACGCCGCAACCGCGGCGAAGCCGCCGAGCAGCACAGCGACGAGGAGAAGGGCCGCGACCACGCCCCACCCCGCGCCCGGACGCAACCGCTGCGACCACGGCCGCGACGGTTCGGCGGACCGCGGAGCCGGTCGGGCCGGTTCCGCGCTACCGGCGACCTTCGTCCGGCGCTTCGTGGTCGTTTCGTCGGCCGCGCGGGTGCTGCGGCGTGCGGTGACGGAACCGGTGTTCGCCGCCGTGCGGCCGACGGTGGGACGGTTGCGGGGAGTGACCCGATTGACTGGTCGACGAGATGCCATGACGGGTTCTCCTACGATCCGGGCTTGGGCGCGGGCGTGGCACCGGGCTGTGCGGCAGTCGGCTGATTCAAGGGGATCGGCTGACTCAACGGACTCGCCTTCTCGGCCTTCCAGACCTCCCCCTGCTTGACCAGATCAAGGGCCCAGGTCTGACGGTAGGAGTACGGCGCGACGTCCGGGACGGTCCTGGTGGTCTGCAGCACGATGAGCGCGGAGGCGTGGTCGCGCTCGGAGTTCAGCGCGGTCAGCGAGGACCCGACGACCTTGGACTCCAGCCTGGTCTTGGCCTGCGTGGCCTGCTCGCGGAACTGCTCCTGGGTCTTGGTGGCATCGTCGAGCAGCGATCCCGTCATCGACGACTGGATCAGCTTTATCGAACCGTCGACATCATTGGGATCCAGCGACATCAGGTTGATCGCGGCCTGCCTGGCATCGGCGAGCGCGGTATCGCGCGCCTCGACGCGCGGACCGTCGGTGAAGAAGGCCGCGCGTACCCAGCCGGTGCCGAACCAGACCGCGACTATCAGCGCGACGACCAGCGTGGCGGCCGCGACCATGGTGACCGCGAGTCGGCCGCGGGATGCGTCCGCGGACGCGACCGCCGGGCGCACGGGATCGGTTGCCGTCGCGTCATGCGCTGCGGCATCGGCTTCCGTGGAATCGGAGCCGGTTACCGCCGACGTTTCTTTGGACATGTCGATGCTCACGACCGTACCTCGCTTGCGCTCGGCACGGTCGTGCCCATCATGGGCGCAGTGTTCTCGGTTCGTTCGCTTCGCTCACTCACGGCCAGCCACCCTAACTTTTGTTACTGCGGCGTAGCCGCGTAGGTCCTGTTCACCGCTTGGGCGTGACCCCCAACAGGGTGGCCATCTGTACGGCGATCGGGTTCAGATTCAGCTTCTCGGGATCGGTCTTGGGGTTCGCATCCCAGGGCTGCACAATGCTCGGATCCGCCAGATCTGCGCGCATTCCGCCGCGCACCGCGGTCGGATTACCGAACGGCACAGTGCATTTCGCGTCCTTGTTGAACGGGAACTCGTCGCGGGTGTCGTCGAAGTCCGGATTCTCCCGCTTCATCTGGTCGAGGATCGCCTTGGTGCCCTCGTAGCCCTGGGTGCACGCGGGCGGGTTGTTCGCCTCGAGCACCAAGCCGAAATGGCTCGTGCCGTCGCCGGGCGCGGTGGAGGACGCGCCGATGGACAGCCCCGGCAGCATCTGCAGCAGCGGACGCAGCGCGTAGAACTTCGGCGAGATGGTCAGCAGCAGCTGACGCAGGTTGGTCAGATCCTCGGTGAGCGCGCCGCCGCTCTCGTTCAGCAGCGCGGTGATCTGCTGGCCGGCATCGGTGCCGGTGCCGATGAGCCGCCGGATATCCGGATCGCTCGAACGCAGTTGGGCGGTGAGTTGGTCGAGGCCCTGGCTGAACTGCCGGATGTAGCCCGACTGCTCGGCCTGGGTGCCCAGTGCGATGCGGCCGTCGCGGATCAACTGGATCGTCTGCGGCAGGCTGTCGTTGAACGTGGCGGTGAACTTGTTCAGCGAATCGACGAAGACCTCGAGGTCGTCGCCCTTGCCGTCGAAGGCCTTGCCGAGTTCGGTGACGGTGGTGTTCAGCGCGGTGAGATCGACCGAGCGAGTGAAGGTATCCACGCTCTGGACCAGCTGCTCGACGGAAATCGGAGTCGTCGCCGAGGTGATGATCGAACCATCGCGCAGATACGGGCCCTTATCGGAATCGGGCTGCAGATCGACGTACTGCTCACCGATGGCCGAACGGTTGGCGATTACCGCCTTTGCCGACTCCGGAATCTTGGGCGCACTCGAATCGAGCACCAGGCCGATAGCCACACCCTTGTCGGTGAGTTCCAGATTGCCGACCCGGCCGACCGGGACACCGCGGTAGGTCACCTCGGCGCCCTTGTAGATGCCGCCGGTCTGCTTCGCGTCGACCTTCACGTTGTACTCGCCGATGCCGAGCATGTGATCGAGCCGAACGTATTTGGCGCCGACGAAAACCACGCCGAGCACCGCGATCAGGGCGAACGCGACCAGCTGGTAGCGCACCAGACGGGTCATCGCTGACCACCTCCGATCTGGTCGAGAATCGCCCCGAGCGGATCGGCAGGCAGCTGCGGCAGGCCGGCGGGGTAGCGCGGAATATTGGGCGGCAGCGGCAGCAGCGATACCGTCGGCCAACCCGGGCGCGGACCATTGCCGCCGTAGTACGGATTGGTCGGATTCACCGGCACCTCGGGGCCGTAGGGCGGTGGGATATAGACCGGGTCACCCTTGCCGACACCGAGATTGCCGAGCGTGACACCGATCTGCTGGTCCACCGAGAGCCAGGTGTTCACCTGGCCGCCGAAGGTGCCCTCCAGCGTCGAGTCCGGGAACGGATAGGTCGGTATCAGCGGCAGCGCGGTGACCAGATCCGGTGCGGCCTTGCCGAGTTCCTGCAGTGTCGGACGCAGCGAGGTCAGATCCGTGATCAGGTCGTCCTTCGAGTGGTTCAACACGTCGAAGCCGGCCTGACCCACCCGATCCAGCTGCTGCAACAGCGAAATCAATTGTGGCCGTTGCTCGTCCAGGATCTTGATGCCTCGCGGCAGCTCATCGATGATCTTGCTGATCTGATCGGTCTGCGTGCTCACCCGACCGCTCAGCGTGGCGAGTCCGTCGATGGCCCTTGTGATGTCGTCGACCTGCTCGTTCAGCCCGCCGATCAGGGTATCGGCCTGATCCAGCAGCGAGCGCACCCGCTCCTCGCGGCCGCCGAGCGTCTTGTTCAGCTCCGTGACGATGGGCTGCAGCTGCGCGACGCCGCCACCGTTGAGCAGCAAGGACAGCGCGCCGAGCACCTGTTCGATCTCGGTCGCGTGCCGGGTGTGGTCGACCGGGATGACCGACCCATCGGCGAGCTTCTTGCTGTCGGGTTCCTCGGCCGGCTTGGACAGTTCGACGAACTTCTCGCCGAGCAGATTCGACTGCCGCACCTCGGCCCGCGCATTGGCGGGCAGGTCGACCGAGGAGTTCACCAGCGCGCGCACGCTGGCCGTCCAGCCGTCCGGAGCAAGGGCGATTTTCTCGACGCGGCCGACCGCCACACCCTCGACCTTGATCGCGGACTGCGGCACCAGATCGAGCACATCGTCGAACCGGATATCGATGGTCATCGGATGGTCGCCGACATCGGCGCCGCCGGGCAGCGGCACCGCGTAGATACCCTCGGACGAGCACGAGGTCACCAGGACCGTGCTCATACCCACCACCAGTACCGCGCTGGCCACGGAACGGATTCGCTTGTTCATCGTTGGCCACCTCCCTGCGAGGGCGGAAGTTGATCGGACGGAGTGCCGGGAACCGTGCCGGGCACCGGGTCGCGCTGCTGATTGTCATTGCTGAGGATGCCGAACGGCAGGATCAGCGTCGGCGTCTTCACACCGGCGGTGATCTGATCGGTGATCTCCTTGCAGTGATCCAGAATCGGGCGCATCTGCTTGCCGAGCGCCTCGAACTTCGGATCACCCGGCATCAACTTGCTCAGATCCAGCATCTTGCACACCGCACCGAACGGATCCTGCAGATCGGTGAAGTTGGCGCGCATATCGAGGGTGCCGGATTCGGCATTGTGGATATTGATCAGATTGCTCAGCGCCAGCGGCAGCACCGGCAGTGCCGCGGCCAGATCGTCGCGCTGCTTGGCGAGCGTCGCGGTGAGCGTGGTCAGGCCCTGGGCATTCTGCTGGATCAGATCCCGGTTCTCGTCGATGAATCGGGCGACATCGCCGAGTGCGACCGACAGCAGGTTCAGCGCCGCGCCGAGATCCTGGCGTTCCCCCGCGAGGAAGGTCGACAGATCCGCGAGCTGGGCATTGAATTGCCGCACCTGCTGGTCGTTCTGGGCCAGCATGGTGACGAAGGTCTGCAGATTCTTGACGGTGTCGAAGATGTCGCCGCGAGCATCGCCGAGGTACCGCGCCGCGCGCGAGAGCTGAGTGATGCTGTTGGCCAACGCATCTCCGTTGCCCGCCAGATTCGCGGCCGAGGTGCGCACCAGTTGGTTCACCGCGCCCTGGGCGTTGGCGCCGTCGGGGCCCAACGCATCCGAGAGTTCGGTGATGCTCTTGTACAGCTGATCGACCTCGACCGGGGTGACCGTGCGATCGCGCGGAATGGTCGCGTTGCGCGCCATTTTCGGTCCGCCGGTGTAGGCCGGGGTCAGCTGGATGTAGCGGTCGGACACGATCGACGGCGTGATCTGCGCGGCCTTGGCATCGGCGGGCACGTCGATGCTGCGGTCGACACTCATCACCACCTTGACCTGCTCGCCTTGCGGCTCGACGGAATCCACCTTGCCCACCGGCACACCGAGGACGCGCACATCCGAACCCTCGTAGATGCCCACGGAGCGGTCGAAGTACGCGGTGATCTTGGTCGTGGTCATCCGATCGAAAAGCCACCAGAGGGCGCCGGCCAGGACCAGCGCCGCGATCACGCCGATCGCGATGGTCGCCTTGGTGCCGCGACGCGAGGTCCGCAGCGCGGTGAGCGGCTCCTTACGAGGCCAGTTCACCCCCATGTCAGTTACCTCCCATGGTGCGCACCGGCGGCCGATCGCCAGGAATCTCCGGCAGGCCGGGCGGGAGCAGGTTCACGATCACCGCGTCGAACCAGCGCCCGGTACCGAGCACATTCGCGTAGAGGCCGTAGAACGGCGCCGCGAGTTCCAGCGTCTTGGAAATGTTCTGCTGATTCTTGTTCAGCAGGTCGATGGAGGCCGCGAGGTTGGTCAACGCCGGCCCCATCTGCTTCTCGTTATCGGCGACCAGCGCGCTCAGTTCGGCCGACACCGTCTTGGCGCCGGTGAGCAGCTGCGCGATGGACTGCTGGCGAATGTTCAACTCGGCCAGCAATTGTCCGCCGTTGGCGAGCAGCCGCTCGAACTGCTGATTGCGGTCGGCGAGCACACCGGTGGTCTGCCTGGTCGCCACGAACAGCTTCTTGAGCTCCTCATCGCGCTTGCCGAGGGTTTCCGAGAGCCGGGCCACGCCGTCGATGGAGTTGCGGATCTCCGGCGGGGTGGTCTCGAATGCCTCCGAGAGCACCCGCATGCTGGTGGCCAGCTGCGCGGTGTCGATCTGGTCGATGTTCTTGGCCGCATCGCTGAACGCGTCCACCACGTCGTACGGAGATACCGTCCGCGACAGCGGAATCACTTTGCTCGGATCGGCGGGCTCGGAGCCCTTCGGATCCAGTGCCAGGTACTTCTGGCCGAGCACGGTCTTGATCTGAATGGAGGCGGTGGTCTCGTTGCCGACCCACGCGTCCTGGGTGCGGAAGTCGACGAGCACCTTATTGCCGTCGAGCCGAACATTCGACACCGCACCGACCTTCACACCGGCGATGCGAACCTCATTGCCCTTCTTGAGGCCCGCGGCCTCGGAGAACTGCGCGGTGTATTTGGTGCCCGCGCCGATGATCGGCAACCTGTCCAGGAAGAACGCGGAGATCGTCACGAGCAGCACCATGGCCAGTCCGAGCACACCCAGGAACGCGGGGCTGCGCTTGCCGAGCAGGATCCGGTCGTCCATCAGTGACCACCCTTCCCCTGGCAGCGCGGTGCGGCATTGGTGTAGAGCGGCTGGTTGACCGTCGGCAAACCGGCGGGGAGGTTGAGCTGCGGCGCATCTACCGCGCCCGGACCGACCACAATGTCGATACCGCACAGATAGAACTGGAACCAGGAGCCGTAACTGCCGGCGCGGCCGAGCTTCTCCATCTTGATCGGCAGATTTGTCAGCGCCGTATTCACTTCGTCCTTGCGCTCGTCGAGGGTGCCGGTGAGCTGGCTGAGCCCGGCGATCGAGCCCTGCAGCGTCGGGCGGGTCGGAACCAGCAGATCCGCGGTGGCCGAGGCCAGATCGGCGAGCGAGGTGACCGAGCTGCCGATGGTGTCGCGTTCGGCGGCCAGCCCGCTGACCAGTGCCTCGGTATTGACGATCAGCTGATCGAACTGGCCCTCGCGTTCGTTGACCGCATTGAGTACGGCCGTCAGGTTGCGCACCAGATCACCGATGACCGCGTCCTTGTCGGCGATCTTGTTCGTCAGGTTCGCGGTGGTCGCCACCAGATCGTGGATGGTGCCCTGTTCGCCTTGGAAGACCTGGATGATCTCGTAGGACAGCTTGTTCACGTCATCGGCGGTCAGCGTCTGGAACAGCGGACGGAAGCCGTTGAACAGTGTGGTCAGGTTCAGTGCGGGCCTGGTGTGCTCGAGCCCGATGGTCGCACCCTTGTTGAGTTTGCGGCCCTGCTCGCCCGTGCCCTGCTCGAGCGCGATATAGCGCTGGCCGACCAGGTTGCGGTACTTGATGGTCGCCGTCGTCGACGCGGGCAGCCAATCGCGGTCGGTCAGTTCGAATCCGACCTCGGCCTGGCGCTTGTCCACGATCTCGACGCTGGTGACCTTGCCGACCCGGACACCGGCGATACGCACCTCGTCACCTTTATTGAGCGAGGTGACATCGGAGAAGCGCGCCTTGAACGCGGTGCCGCCGCCGGTGTAGTTGGCGATCGAGAGCCCGAGGATCGTCGTCGCCAACAGGGTGACGACGACGAAGATGACGAGTTTGGTCAGCGGCCCACCGAGTCCGCGCATCGTTTCCTTCATCGCACGCTCACTTCGCTGCCACGGAATGCGGGTGCACCGATCCTGGTGACCCAGCTGGGCACCTGGTCGGGCGAAACACCGTTCGCCGCACCGTAGATCGTGCCGAGGGTCTGCTGTTCGGCGGGCGAGCCGGCCGTGGTCGGCACATTCGCGGCCGGGTACACGCCGAACTGCGGCACTGGCAGCCTGCCGCTGTCCTGGTCGCCCGGATTGCGGCTCGGCACCTGGTAGGAACCATCGTTGATCGGTCCTCCGGTGTACTGACCCGGATCGGTGAAGACCGGGTATTCCGGCACGCACCAAGGCCCGCGGGTGTCCAGCCAGCGCGGCTCGTCCTGGTTGGGCAGGTACTTGCCACGGGTGTTGGTCAGCTCGATGGTGACTCGCGAGCCGGGCCGCTTCGTGCCCATACCCATGAGCTGGTCGATGCGCGGCTTCATCTTGGCGAAGTTCGCTATTGCGCAGGCGTAGGTCGGCGAGTAGGTCGCCAGCTGTTCCAGCGCGGGCCGCGAGTCGGCGGCCACATCGATGATGTTGTCGCGGTTGGCGATCAGGAAGTCCGCGGTGGTGGCGGCGGTCGGATTCAGCGTGGCCAGCAGGGTATCGATCTGCGGACGACGCTGCACGATGGTCGCGTTGGTGGTACGCAGATTGTCGAATGCGTCGACCAGTTGCGGCAGCGCATCGGAATAGGTGGCGGCAACGTCGGCGAAGCTCACCAGATCCTGCTTCAGATCCGGCATGACCCCGTTGACCTCACGGAAGATGTGATCCAACTTCTCCACCGTCTCACCGAGCGCCAGTCCCTGACCCGAAAGCGCTTGGGACAGTGCGCCGAGCGTCGAGGCGAGATCCTGCGGTGGAATCGCCTGCAGCAGTGGCAGCACATCATCGAGCAGCTTGCTGATCTCGATGGCATTGCCGCTGGTGTCCTGATGCAGGGTCACGCCCTCGGTCAGGTGCTGCTTACTCGGCTCGTCCGGGATGACCAGATCTACATACCGCTCGCCGAACAGCGTCTTCGGCAGCAGCCGGGCCGTCGCATTGACCGGAATCTGCTCGGCCTTACCGGGATCGAGCGCGAGGTCGAGGGTCACCTTGCCGCCCTCGGACCGGCTGGACCTGACCTCGCCGACATTGACGCCGCGCACCTTCACATCGGCATTGCGGGTCAACGCATTTCCCACGCTGTCGGTGATCAGTTCGACCCGGACGGTATCGACGAATGCCTTGTTGTAGATCGCGACCGTAGTGACCAGGAATAGTGCGCAGACCACGAAGAATGCGATTCCGAGCAGCCGGACGCGCAATTTCTCCGTCGCGCGCCACATCTGCACGCGATTACTCATGACGGCACCTCACCGTCGCTCCCAATTCGATTATCCGCGCGCTCATCCAGCAACCCGCACTGTCGTAGTAGTTCCCCAGATTGCGAGGCTCAGGAAGAAATCGAGCACATTCACGAGCACGATCGCCGCGCGCACCGCGCGACCCACCGCAACGCCGACACCGGCCGGTCCGCCGGTGGCGTTGAAGCCGTAATAGCAATGCACCATGATGATTACGAATGCGAAGACCAATACTTTGACGAATGAATACAAGACGTCTTCTGGTGGCAGGAACAGACTGAAATAGTGGTCATAGGAACCACTGGATTGTCCGTTGAACCAGATGCTGATCATTCGCGACGCCAGGAATGTGCCCAGCAGGCCCACGATGTAGAGCGGGATGACCGCGAGGAATCCTGCGATCACCCGGGTGGTGACCAGGAACGGCACACCCGGCACCGCCATCACCTCGAGCGCATCGATCTCCTCGGAGATACGCATCGCGCCGAGCTGGGCGGTGAAACCGCAACCCACCGTTGCCGATAGCGCGAGCGCCGCGACCAGCGGCGCGATCTCGCGGGTGTTGATGTACGCGGTAAGGAAGCCGGTCAGCACCGAGCTGCCGAGCGAATCCAACGCCTTGAAGCCCTGCAGGCCGACGACGACGCCGACCGAGCCGGACATGAACACGATGACACCGATGGTGCCGCCGATGACGGCCAGCGCACCACTGCCGAAGGTCACCTCGGCGAGCAGCCGCATGACCTCCTTGCGGTAGTGCACCGCGGTGCGCGGTATCCAGGCGATGGCCTTGGAATAGAACGACATCTGATCGCCGGCGCGATCGACGACATTCACCGGCATGCGCGCGATCTCACGGACCCGGCGGGCGGATTTCGCCAGGACCGGGGGACGGTACGAGGTGGCCACGGGTCAGGCGCCCTTGGCGGGGACGACCTGCAAATACACGAGTGTCAGGATCAAGTTCACGAAGAACAGAACCATGAAGGTGATAACCACGGATTGGTTCACCGCGTCTCCGACTCCTTTCGGGCCCCCTTTGGGATGCAACCCCTTATACGCGGCGATCACGCCTGCGATCAGACCGAATACCAAGGCCTTGATCTCGCCGATCCACAGGTCCGGCAATTGGGCCAGCGCGGAGAACGAAGCGAGGTAGGCGCCGGGCGTACCGCCCTGCAGCCCGACATTGAAGAAATAGCCGCCGGCGATGCCGACCACCGATACCAAACCGTTGAGCAGCAGCGCGACCAGCATCATGCCGAGTACGCGCGGCACCACGAGCTTCTGCACCGGATCGACGCCGAGCACCTCGAGTGCGTCGATCTCCTCACGGATGGTGCGCGAGCCGAGATCGGCGGCTACCGCCGATCCGGCCGCGCCCGCGATGATCAACGCGGTGACGACGGGGGCGGCCTGCTGGACGGTCGCCAGGACGCTGGTTGCGCCGGTAAACGATTCGGCGCCTAGTTGTTTGATCAGAGAGCCGGTCTGCAGCGCGACAACCGCACCGAACGGGATGGCAACCAGTGCGCTCGGCAAGATCGAGACACTCGCGATGAACCACGACTGCTCGATGAATTCGCGCAACTGGAAAGGCCGTTTGAACGTCTTGCGCATCACGTCGATGAACAGCGCAAAGATGTTGCCGGCCTGGCCAAACCCCGACTCCATTGGAGTCCGCAATCGCGCCAGGGTGGAATTCACGATCGCAGATGTTACCCGTTAGTTGTGTTGTGGCGCACGGTGGTATCGAATGACCCACCCTCGTATCCGCCCAGCTCGCTGTTCTGGTACGCCATGACTTGTGTGTCGTCGTTCTGCTCAAGTGACTCACGGATAGCCGCCTGGGCCGCATGCGGCAGGGTGTGCATGATCTCGCGGACGCGCGCCTGACGGCGAAGCACCGCCTGACGCACCGGCATGCCCGGAGTGGCCCGCATCTGCGGGATGATGCCCTCGACCTCTTCGGCGCCACCGTGATGGTGCCCGGCGTCGACGAGGGCTTGCTCGCGGGCCATCTGCGCCTCGTCCTTCTCCTCCGACATACCGATCGGACCGATCATGCGACCGTTGAGGAACTGCTTGACCACCGGCTCTTCCGAGGTCAACAACACCTCACGCGGACCGAACATCACCAGCGAGCGACGGAACAGCATCCCGATGTTGTCGGGCACGGTGCGCGCCAGGTTGATGTTGTGGGTCACGATCAGGATCGTCGCGTCGATCTGCGCGTTGATATCGATCAGCAGCTGCGACAGATACGAGGTACGTACCGGGTCCAGACCGGAGTCGGGCTCGTCGACCAGGATGATCTGCGGGTCCAGCACCAGCGCGCGGGCCAGACCGGCACGCTTGCGCATACCACCGGAGATCTCACCGGGCAGCTTGCCTTCCGCGCCGAGCAGACCGGTCAGCTCGAGCTTCTCCATCACGATCTTCTTGATGTCCGATTCGGACTTCTTCGTGTGCTCACGCAACGGGAACGCGACGTTGTCGAACAGGTTCATCGACCCGAACAGCGCGCCGTCCTGGAACAGCACACCGAACAGCTTGCGGATTTCGTAGAGTTCCTTATTGGAGCAGGTGGTGATATCAGTGCCGTCGATGAAGATCGAACCGCGCTCCGGACGCAGCAGACCGATCAGCGATTTCAAAAAGACGGACTTACCGGTACCCGAGGGGCCGAGCAGCGCGCTGACCTCACCCGAGGGCAGCGTCAGTGAGACGTCCTGCCAAATTCGCTGTGAACCGAAGGACTTGGTAACACCCTCGGTCCTGACCTCGACGCCCACGCCAACCTCCACAAATTCTCTGCGAGCCACCCACCGGCGAACCGCGCTATTCGGTGTATCACGGTGTGTCGCATCACAGTGGGTGCGGTCACTGTATCCCATGATCATGACGCGGCACAGCCTTACCTGACCGAAGAGTAACCCCGAATCACTCGCAATATTCGCATTACCGTCGCACGCGTCATGACAACGCAAACGGGCGGCCCCCAATGGGAACCGCCCGTTCGACGAGGTACTCGCGAATTACTTCACGGAAACCTTGGCGCCGGCCTCTTCCAGCTTCGCCTTGGCAGCCTCGGCGGCGTCCTTGGCGACCTTCTCCAGGATCGGCTTCGGGGCGCTCTCGACGAGGTCCTTGGCTTCCTTCAGGCCCAGGCCCGAGACGATCTCACGGACCACCTTGATGACCTGGATCTTCTTGTCGCCGGCACCCTCGAGGATAACGTCGAACTCGTCCTGCTCCTCGGCGGCTTCGGCCGGAGCGGCAGCGCCACCGACGGCGGCGACGGCGACCGGGGCAGCCGCGGTGACCTCGAACTTCTCCTCGAACTTCTTGACGAAGTCCGACAGCTCGAGCAGGGTCATGTTGCCGAAGGTCTCGAGCAGTTCGTCAACGTTGGCCATTGTTGTTTCCTTTCGGTAGTTGGTTGTCTATGTGGGCGAGCCGCACGCGATCCACCCGGGGGTGTTACTCGGCGGCAGCTCCGCCTTCTTCGGCCTGCTTCTTCTCCTGCAACGCGGCGGCCAGGCGGGCCACCTGCGAAGCGGGAGCGTTGAACAGACCGGCAGCCTTCGCCAGGTTGCCCTTCATCGCGCCGGCCAGCTTGGCCAGCAGCACCTCGCGGGACTCCAGGTCGGCGATCTTCTCGACCTCGGCAACGGACAGCGCGGCGCCGTCCATGTACCCGCCCTTGATGATGAGCGCCTTGTTCTCCTTGGCGAAGGTCTTGATGGCCTTCGCCGCGTCGACCGGCTCGCCCTTGATGAAGGCGATGGCGGTCGGTCCGACGAACAAGTCGTCCAGGCCAACGACGCCCGCTTCCGCAGCCGCCCGCTTGACCAGGGTGTTCTTGGCGACGGAGTAGCTAGCGCCTTCGCCGAGCGCGCGCCGCAGATCGGTGAGCTTACCGACCGACAGACCACGGTATTCCGTGATGACGGTGGCCGACGAGCTCTTGAACTGCTCCGTGATCTCCTCGACCGCGGTGACCTTCTCGGGTTTTGCCATACTTCGCCTCCTCTCTGGATGTCGGTTCGTATTCGAACTGCCGAGTACCAGGGGCCGGCGAAAAGCAAACGCCCCGAACGCAGAGCGTTCCGGGGCGCAATAGGTGATCGACCCGGGCATGGCCCAGATCGAATCCCAGCCTCGGTCCTCCCTGCGTGGGCCGCCGGCTCGATGCCGGACCTTCGACCACGCCCGAACGGGCGCAGCGACCAACGGTCTTCGGTAGAACGGATTGGGTAGTCATCGAACTCGTCGATTACTTCGGTCCAGAGTAGCCGAATCCACCCCCATCTGCCAAAACGCGGGCGCGGTCGTCGCCATCTTCCTACCAGCTGATTATCGGGGTGAGTCGAATGGTGGCTCGGACTCGGTCCGAACGCCACCATTCGACTCACCTCGGCGGGGTGCTCAGACCGGGGTGCTCTGGTGGACCAGGCGGGTGAGAACGGTTAGTGCGCCGGTGCGGAATTCGGGGGTGGTGACCAGGCCGTTGGCATCAACGGCGTCGCGAGCTACCGGGAGGCGGGCACAGTTGGCTCGGTCGACGATGGCACCGACATAACCCAGCACTGTGGTCAGCGTGGTGGCCGCACCTTCGCCACGCCCCTGAGCGGCGACGTTGAGGAAGGCCGTTGGCTTTTCGTAGAGGTCGGCCGTGCCGACGGTCCAATCGAGCAGATTCTTGAAGCTGCCGGGAAGGGTGCCCGCGTACTCCGGAGTGCAGAGCAGTACCGCGTCGGCGCGCGAAATGTGTTCGTGCAGTGCGACAACCGACGGATGGCCGGTCCCGTCATCATCGGGACTGAACGCGGGAAGTTCGGCGAGGCCTTCGTACCAGAAGGTCTCGATCCCCTCGGGCGCGATCGCCGCGACAGTGCGCAGTGCGGCGGTATTGGTCGAAGCACTACGTGTGCTCCCGGAAATCAGCAGAACGGCTGTCACCTCAGGGGCAACCACCGCCGCGCACGAATTAGTCCGGTTCGCGGTGCATCCACCGCACCAGCACACTCCGCCGCCACCCCAGGAGAATCAGCCGAATACACCGCAAGGGCGGGAACGCGATTCGCGTTCCCGCCCTTGCCGGTAATACACAGCTTCCGAAGAGCCGGGTGCTACTTACGCATCCTCCTCGAGGAGGTTGCGGGTGCGGTTCGGGTCCACCGGGATGCCCGGTCCGGTGTTCGTCGAGACCGTCACCTTCTTGACGTAGCGGCCCTTGGCGGTCGACGGCTTGGCACGCAGGATCTCGTCCAGCGCCGCGCCATAGTTCTCCACCAGTTTGGCATCGTCGAAGGACGCCTTGCCGATGACGAAGTGCAGGTTGGCCTGCTTGTCGACGCGGAAGTTGATCTTGCCGCCCTTGATGTCGTTGACGGCCTTGGTCACATCGTTGGTGACCGTGCCCGTCTTCGGGTTCGGCATCAGGCCGCGCGGGCCAAGGACACGCGCGATCCGGCCGACCTTGGCCATCTGGTCCGGGGTGGCGATCGCGGCGTCGAAGTCCAGCCAGCCGCCCTGGATCCGCTCGATCAGATCCTCGGCGCCGACGGCGTCCGCACCGGCGGCCTCGGCCTCGGCGGCCTTCTCACCGGCCGCGAACACGATGACGCGGGCGGTCTTACCGGTGCCGTGCGGCAGGTTGACCGTGCCGCGGACCATCTGGTCGGCCTTGCGGGGATCCACACCGAGACGAACGGCGACCTCGACGGTCGCGTCGGTCTTGGTGGTTGCGGTCGCCTTCGCCAGCCGCGCGGCGGCCAGCGGGGCGTAGAGCTGAGTGCGATCGACCTTCTCGGCCGCGGCGAGATACGCCTTGCTTCGTTTTGCCATGATTTTCTGTCCTTAATCTGGTTCAGAAGTGGTTATCGGGTCTGGCCGACCCTCCCACCGGGATTGCGAGTGCGAACTCACGCCTCGACGGTGATACCCATCGAACGCGCGGTACCCGCGATGATCTTGGCCGCCTGGTCGATGTCCTTGGCGTTCAGATCTTCCTGCTTGGTCTTGGCGATCTCCCGGACCTGGTCCATGGTGACCTTCGCGACCTTGGTCTTGTGCGGCTCGGCCGAGCCCTTCTGCACACCGGCGGCCTTGAGCAGCAGCTTGGCGGCGGGCGGGGTCTTCAGCTTGAAGTCGAAGGTCCGGTCCTCGTATACCGAGATCTCGACCGGAATGACGTTGCCACGCTGCGACTCGGTCGCGGCGTTGTACGCCTTGCAGAACTCCATGATGTTGACGCCGTGCTGACCGAGCGCGGGGCCGACCGGAGGGGCCGGGTTCGCCTGGCCGGCCTGGATCTGAAGCTTGATGATCCCGGCGAGCTTCTTCTTCTTGGGGGGCATCTTTCTTTCCTAGGGTTTTTGTGTCCTTGCTCTTTGCAAGATTCGGGGGTCCTAGATCTTCGCGACCTGGGTGAACGCCAGCTCGACCGGCGTCTCGCGCCCGAAGATCGACACGAGCACCTTCAGCTTCTGCTGCTCGGCATTGACCTCGGAGATGCTGGCGGGCAGCGTCGCGAACGGGCCGTCCATCACGGTCACCGACTCGCCGACCTCGAAGTCGACCTCGATGACCGGCTTGGGCGCGAGATCGGTGGCGGTCGAAGCCGCCGCGGCGGCCTCGGCAGCGGGCTTCTTCTGCTGCTGCGCGGCCGGGACCAGGAACTTCACCACGTCGTCGATGGAAAGCGGTGACGGCCGCGAGGTGGCACCGACGAAACCGGTCACACCGGGGGTGTTGCGCACCGCGCCCCACGACTCGTCGTTGAGTTCCATCCGGACCAGGATGTAACCGGGCAGCACCTTGCGGTTGACGTGCTTGCGCTGACCGTTCTTGATCTCGGTGACCTCTTCGGTCGGCACCTCGACCTGGAAGATGTAATCCTCGAGGTCCAGGTTCTGCACGCGGGTCTCGAGGTTGGCCTTCACTTTGTTCTCGTAACCGGCGTACGAGTGAATTACGTACCAATCGCCCGGGGCGCGCCGCAGCGCGGCCTTCATCTCGGCAACCGGGTCGGCGGGTTCGGCATCGACAGGAGCGGCCTCGACAACTTCGGCGTCAGCGGCGTCGGATTCGTCGACAACAGCTTCCTCGACGGCCGCGGACTCCTCGACGGTCTGCACCGCTTCGTCGACCGGGAACTCGTCGGTTGTGTCGTTCTCCGGGGTGCTCACTGGGGCACTCGCTTCCTGTGTCGTCACGTACATCCTTTGCGTACCGGGCCTGGCGCGCTGTAACGCGCCGGCTCGGGGTCGGCTACCGGCGTCGGCGGCGATCAGCTAGCCGAACAGCCAGTTGACACCCTTGATGAACGCCAGATCCAACCCGCTGATGAACGCGACCATGAAAATCACGAACACCAGAACAACGCTCGTATAGGTGACCATCTGCTTCCGGTTGGGCCAGATCACCTTGCGCAGTTCCGCGACTACTTCGCGCAGGAACTTGATCAAACGCTTGAACGGGTTACCCGTCTTCTTGCGTTCGGCCCGATCGGTCTTGGCTGCCTTGCCCGACGTGGGCCGATCGATCGTGGCGACCGAGCCCGAATCGGCATTGCGACTGCGCCGCGCGGACCTCTTACCGCTCGGCCGAGCCACCGCGGAGGTGTCGTCGTCCTCGGCATGCGCGCCGTGGCGATTGTCCCGCTCGTCGCTCACGCCGTCACCTCGCTACGCTCGGCGCCGCCGTGCGCGATGCGCGCTGTGCCAATGGCTCGCTCGCTACGCTCGCTCACGTCGATCCTTTCGTCGCTGGCATCCAGGGCAGGGGCGACAGGACTTGAACCTGCAACCTGCGGTTTTGGAGACCGCTGCTCTGCCAGTTGAGCTACGCCCCTTCGGTTGGACGATCCAGCTGTCCAACCACTGTTCTGTGTTCAGTTGTCGTTCTTCCATCTGGTTTCACACAACACGCGCGCCACTCCGGCAGTTGCCGGCCCCGTCGGCGAATCCGTGCGGACTCACCTGGAACCAGCCCTTGCAGAGCAGCGCGCAGCGGCTGGTGACCCCAGAAATCTGAGTGTACGTTACCGCCTGCGGCATATGCCAATCAGGGTCGCTCGACCAGGTCAGGCCAGTTGGACCGTCGCGGTGGCGCGTCCGAAGATCTTCTTGCCCGCCGACTTCGCCACGATGGCGACGACCGCGGTCCGGGTCTCCGGATCCACCGACTTCACCTTACCCGTGAACTCGACCTCCGCAGGCTCCTCGGAGCCCACGTAGACCGGGCTGGTGAAGCGGACGTTGTACTCCTTGACCGCGCCGGGATCGCCGAGCCAGGAGGTGACGAAACCGCCGCCGAGGCCCATGGTGAGCATGCCGTGCGCGACCACGTTGTCCAGGCCGACCAGCTTGACGACCTCGTCACTCCAGTGGATCGGATTCGCGTCGCCGGAGACGCCCGCGTAGTTCACCAGATCGCCGCGGGTCAGCCGAACGGTACGCGGGGGCAGCTCGTCGCCGACGGCGACGTCCTCGAAGTCGATCGCGTGCTTGCTCGGCACGATCGCAGGCACCACGGGTGCGGGCGCCGCGAGTGCATCGGCGGCGGCACCGGTGCGCGGACGGTGGCTCGGCGCGTCCTCGCCGATACCGTGCATGAGCACATTGCGGACCGCGCCCTGCAGGTTCGGATCGATATCGCCGCCGCTGCGCCCGATCAGCGTGGTGTAGGTGGTGAGCACCACCTCGTCCTGTGCGGTGACGATGTTCTTGGTGACGATGATGTCGCCACCGAAGGCCTGCCGGAACGAGTGCAGGTAGACATCGCAGACCAGCTGATCGCCGACCTTGATCGGCCGGTGGAATTCCAGGATCTGATCGGTCTGCATGATCTGGCTCAGGTCGTAGCCCGTGACGATCTGCTCGAAGAGTTTGCGCTGGGCCAGAATTCCGACCAGGGAGATGAAGGTGACCGGGGCGAGCAGGCTGTCGTAGCCGTAATCCTGCGCGGCGTCTTCATCCCAGTGCACCGGGTGATAATCCTGCACAGCGCGCGCGTATTCACGCACCTTCTCGCGGCCGACCTCGTAGTAGTCGTCGACGCGGTAATGATGACCGACCATCGCCGCGGCGTGCGCCGCGGGATCGAGTTCTTCGTCCGCTGCGACCGCTTCGTCTGTACCGGTGTTGATTGTCACGGGAGGACTGTACCTATCTGACCCCGAGCCCCGGAGTCGACGGAGCGTTCACGACTGCGCCTCGCTAGCGCTCGGCTCCGTCGTGCCCGCTTGGCGGCTGTGTCGATCGGTTACTCGCTTCGCTCGCAACGCCCACCGCACTCGATTCGTAAAACACGATAGGGCCGGACATATGTCCGGCCCTCGCAAGTGTCACGACCCGAGAATCCGGGACCGACCCGGAAGCCAATCAACGCGGCAGCGGCACGCGTGGTGGACTAGCGGGATTCGCGGTGCGCCCGGTGGGTGCCACAGTTCGGGCAGAACTTCTTCAGCTCCAGCCGATCCGGGTCGTTGCGCCGGTTCTTCTTGGTGATGTAGTTGCGGTGCTTGCACTGCTCGCAGGCCAAGGTGATCTTTGGCCGGACATCGGTGGACTTCGCGGCCACGATATTCCTTCTTTCGGGTCAACCAGATGGTCTGATCGGTTTTTGGTAGCGATGGCCGGACTTGAACCGGCGACACAACGATTATGAGTCGTTTGCTCTACCGACTGAGCTACACCGCCACGGGGTCGCATTGCTTGGTGATGCCGCGCCCGGCCCCACAGAGTGGAGGTTGTAGCGATGCCGAGTCGGTCACCACCGGCAATCCGGCGAGCCCCCTAACGGAATCGAACCGTTGACCTTTTCCTTACCATGGAAACGCTCTGCCGACTGAGCTAAGGGGGCATGACTAGCTCCGCACCGTGACCCACTTTCAGGACTCCGGCGCGGCGAAGTCTTGAACGAGATTACACACTCACCGGTCGCACCTCCAAACCGAGTGGTCAGAGCGGTTTTTGCGGCCACACGCGGCGAGCCGCCAGCGACCGCTCGCCGGTCGCTCGAAAAGATCGGCCACGACACCTACCGGTAATTGACGAACTGCAGCGCGATGCCGAAGTCCTCACCTTTCAGCAATGCGATCACCGCCTGCAGATCGTCGCGCTTCTTACTGGAGACGCGTAGTTCGTCACCCTGGATCTGCGCCTTGACGCCCTTGGGCCCCTCGTCGCGGATCTTCTTGGAAATTTTCTTCGCATGCTCGGCGTCGATGCCCTGCACCAGCGTGCCGGTGATTTTGTAGGTCTTGCCGGAGGCCACGGGCTCACCGGCATCGAAGGCCTTGAGCGAGATATCGCGGCGAATCAGCTTTTCCTTGAATACGTCGAGCGCCGCCTTGACCCGCTCCTCGGCCTCGGCACCGAGCACGATCTTGTCCTCGCCGGACCATTCGATACTCGCGCCGGTGCCACGGAAGTCGTAGCGGGTGTTCAGCTCCTTCTCCGCCTGATGCAGCGCGTTGTCGACCTCCTGACGGTCGACCTTGCTGACAACATCGAAAGACGAATCGGCCACACTTCGCTCCTGTCCTGGCGGTCCAACGGGTCCCAGCTGACCCTTTCGAGCGACCTGCAAGCAGTCGCCGGCGACCAGATGATCCAGTCACCGTCAGTTCTACCCCGGAGCGCGACCCTAGTCCCGCCACATGGCCGATGGCCAGCCGGTTTGCGTTCAGGGTGCAGGTTCGTTGTAAGCTGCTCTGCGCGCCGAGAAGCGCGACGGCAGGTTGCCCGAGCGGCCAATGGGAGCAGACTGTAAATCTGTCGGTGAAAGCCTACGTAGGTTCGAATCCTACACCTGCCACCGAAAACCCCCGTCGATCATCATGATCGACGGGGGTTTCTCATTCGCCGCGGCGGTGCTGTTCGGCAACTGTTGCAATTCGGCGATTGGCGTGGCGACCAGACCGTGCTCACGCCGCAGCCGCTCGACCGCCGGAGCCGATTCGGGATGCCGGCGGACCAGCGCCGGAAAGACACCGTCCGCAATGTGTGATGCTCATGCAGCGCGAATGTGTGATGCTCATGCAGCGCGCCACCGAACGCGACACAGTGGCCGCGCAGATCCATTGGCAGGCTTGGGATTTCACCCCCATCCTGAAGCTGGTCGAGTTGCGTGCGAACCGTCACGAGATCGCGCCGCGATTGCTTGTGCACCGTCCGCAGGTGGTCGTCGGTGGCGGCGCGCGGGGCATTTGCCGCGTCCTTCCGGATCGCCGAGCGCCGGGCACTAGCCTTGCCAGAGATTAGATTTTGCTTGGCAAACAAATACTTTGTGGAGGTGTGCGGGATGTCAGCGGGTGCGCGTGGCATCGGGTGGACGAAGGCTTTCGGAGTCTGCTGCTGCTCATGCCACGGGTGGTGGGGCGGGCCGAGAAGATGCGCGTTCCCGAACAGGAACTCGCGACCGAACACGATTGAGCGCGTCGGGTCCGCCGATCAGTAGTTGCGGGGCCCGCCCGCCATTTCCTCGAGACGGGCGATGCGATCGGCCATCGGGGGGTGAGTGGAGAACAGGCGTGCCGCACGCTCACCGGCGCGGAAGGGGTTGGCGATCATCAGGTGCGACTGGGCCGTCAGCTGCGGCTCAGGGGGCAGCGGGGCGGCCTGCACGCCGCGCTCCAGCTTGCGCAGCGCCGAGGCCAGGGCGAGCGGATCGCCGGTGAGTTCGGCGCCGGATTGGTCGGCTTGATATTCACGGGAGCGGGAGACCGCCAACTTGACCAGGGTCGCGGCGATCGGGCCGAGCAGCGTCACCAGGATCACGCCGAGGATATTGGGGCCCTCACCATTGCGGTTGCCGCCGAATATCGAGGCGGAGAAGGCCAGGTTGGCCACGCCGGAGATGACCGCGGCCAGTGCGCCCGCGATCGAGGAGATCAGGATGTCGCGGTTGTAGACGTGCGATAGCTCATGGCCGAGCACCGCGCGTAGTTCGCGTTCGTCGAGGATCTGCAGGATACCGCTGGTGCAGCAGACCGCGGCGTGGCGCGGATTGCGTCCGGTCGCGAAGGCGTTGGGGGCGTTGGTCGGGCTGATGTAGAGCTGCGGCATCGGCTGACGCGCCGTGGTCGCGAGCTCGCGCACGATGCGATAGATGACCGGGGCCTCCAGCTCGCTGACCGGCTGGGCGTGCATGGCCTCGAGCGCGATCTTATCGCTGTAGAAATAGGCGTAGGCATTCATGCCTACGGCGAGCAGGATCGCCAGGAAGAGAATCATCGGGCTGCGGAACATCGCCCCGACGAACACGATCAGGGCCGAGAGGCCGACCATGAGCCCGAACGTCTTCAGCCCATTCGCATACCCGTGCATGTCCGCCTCTCCGCGTATTCAGGCCGTACAAGTCAGTGCCGCGAGACCCGGTCACCGGTCCTGTGTCGAGTGCCTGGTGGGTTCTGGGCGTACCGGCGGGTTACCGATGTACTCACGAAATCGGTCGTCGCGGTTGCCACGACCTCACCGATTGGATTACACCAGGTCAACGCAGGGGGCCGAGCGAAGGTTCCTGATCGAAATGTGAGCTACGTGCCACCTAACCGACGCGTTCGATGGTGTAGCGGACCAAGTGCTCCAGGGCGTCGTTGGCCGGGCCCGACGGCAGCACGGAGAGTTCGGCGTGCGCGATATCGGCGTAGCTCTGCAGCTTGTCCTTGGCCAGCACCATGCCGCGCGAGCGGGCGAGCAGGGACAGCGCCTCCTCGACCTCGTCGTCGGTCTGCAGCGGGTGGGCCAGCAGTTTGCGCAGGCGGTCGCCCTCGGCGCCCTCGTCGCGCAGCGCGTACAGCACCGGCAGGGTGTGCACGCCCTCGCGCAGGTCGGTGCCCGGCGTTTTACCGGATTGTTCGGCGGCCGAGGAGATGTCGATGATGTCGTCGGAGATCTGGAAGGCCGTGCCGACCGCATCGCCGAGCCGAGCCAGCCGCTCGACGTGTTCGGCATCGGCGCCGGAGAAGGTGCCGCCGAAGCGTCCGGCGGCGGCGATCAGCGAGCCGGTCTTCTCCCAGACCACGCGCAGGTAATGCTCGACCGGATCCTGGGATTCGCGCGCGCCCATGGTTTCCCGCATCTGGCCGGTGACCAGTTCGGCGAAGGTTTCGGCGATGATCCGCACGGCATCGGGACCGAGAGTCGAGGTCAGCCGTGACGCGTGCGCGAAGAGATAGTCGCCGGCGAGGATGGCGATGCTGTTGCCCCAGCGTGAATTCACGCTCGGGGCGCCGCGGCGCATCGTGGCCTCGTCCATGACGTCGTCGTGGTACAGCGTCGCCAGGTGCACCAGCTCGACCACGGTGCCCGCAGTGATCAGCGCCGGATCAGTGGGGCGCGGACCGAGCTGGCCGGTGAGGATGGTGAACAGCGGGCGGAATCGCTTGCCTCCGGCCTTGGCCAGATGCAGCGCCGCCTCCTGTAGGAACAGCTCGCCGTCGGACAGCTCATCGATCAGGAGTTTTTCGACATCGATGAGGCCATTGCGCACGGTCTCCGCGAGCTCGGTATCACCGAGATCGACTCCGGCCACCACCGTGCTCTCATCACTCACAGCCGATGTGCTCATCTCTTCTCCCAGCGATGCGTCCGACCCCACGGTAGAGAACCTAGCGTGTCCCCGCCGCACGGCCCATCAACACCGTCACTATGCGGTGTATCAGACACTTTTCCATATGGTTTACCGACCTCATCGATCGCATGGTCTGCGCCAGGGGCGGGCTCCATCGACACGAACCGAATGCTCCTGCGAGTATTGAGCGCATGGGTTCACCGGATGTCACCCCCGCCGGCGGGGACGGGGAGACGCAGAGCGCGATTCCCACACAGACCGAAGTGCTCGTGGTCGGTGCCGGGCCGGCCGGATCGGCCGCCGCCACCTGGGCCGCGCGGGCCGGTCGCGATGTCCTGCTCATCGATTCCGCTGTCTTCCCACGTGACAAGACCTGCGGCGACGGACTCACTCCGCGCGCGACCGCCGAATTGGAGCACCTCGGACTCGGCGATTGGCTGCGCGCGCACACCGTGAACCACGGCCTGCGGCTGACGGGTTTCGGCCGCGAGGCGCTGTTGCCGTGGCCGGGCGGCTCCTTCCCAACGTATGGAAGTGCCGTTCCCCGAACCGAACTCGACGACAAGCTGCGTGAGACAGCTGTGAAGTCCGGGGCCAGGATGCTGGACGGCACGAAAGTGATCGATGTCATCCGGGAGGGTGTTCGCGTCACGGGTGTGACGGTGCAGACGGCGGAGGGCACCCGTGCGATCGGATGCAGGACGCTCGTCGTCGCCGACGGTGTCCGCTCCCCGATCGGCAAACTGCTCGGGCGCACGTGGCATCGGCAGTACGCCTATGGCACCGCGGCCCGCGCCTACATCAAGTCCGCGCGCAGCGACGACCAGTGGATCACTTCACATCTGGAACTGCGCAACGCCGACGGCGACTTGGTGCCCGGCTACGGCTGGGTGTTCCCGCTGGGCAATGGCGAGGTGAATATCGGCGTCGGCTCGCTGGCCACCGAGCGGCGGCCTTCGCATATCGCGCTGAAACCGCTGCTGGCGCACTACACCTCGTTGCGCCGCGAGGAGTGGCAGTTCGACGGTTCGCTGCGGGCGGTCGCGTCCGCGCTGCTGCCGATGGGTGGGGCGGTGTCGAATGTCGCGGGGCGCAATTGGGTATTGATCGGCGATGCCGCGGGCTGTGTGAATCCGCTCAACGGCGAGGGCATCGATTACGGACTGGAGGGCGGGCACATGCTCGCCGAACTGCTGGACGAACCGGATCTCACGAAGGTCTGGCCGGAACTCTTGCGTACCCGCTACGGTCGGACGTTCTCCGTGGCGCGACGGATCGCCGGTCTGGCGACTCACCCCAGGATGGTGCCGATGGGCGGCCCGCCGGTGATGCGGTCGAAGTATCTGCAGCGCACCGCGGTTCGGGTGATGGGCAATCTGGTCACCGACGAGGATCTGGATCTGACGGCAAGGGCCTGGCGGGCCGCGGGCCGGGCGTCCTACCGCTTCGACGAACTCGCACCCTTCACCTGAGATGACCGGATTACCCGCGCTCTACCTACTTCCGCATCTGCGACGGGCGCGCGATCTTGCGGACCGGAACTATGCCGAGCCGTTGAATCTGGACGAATTGGCCGCCGCCGCAGGGGTTTCGAAGTATCACTTCCTGCGCGCGTTCGCGGCCGTATACGGCGTGACGCCCGCGGCGTATCTGGCGGAGCGACGAATCGAGCGGGCACAGGACTATCTGCGGGCCACCAACCTCACCGTGACCGAGGTCTGCATGCTTGTCGGATACAGCAGTCTCGGGTCGTTCAGCAGTAAGTTCCGGCAATTGGTCGGGGTGACGCCGTCGGAGTATCAGGCCAAATTCGCGGACGGCGCGCCACGGATTCCCGGCTGTTATGTGTTCATGCACGGGCTGTCGGATCGCAAGCCGCGGGGCTGAGTGCTCAGCGGTTCGCGCAACTCAGCAATTTCGGAGAAGCGCCCAGGTCGACGCCCCTCCTAGCCTTTGGGCATGACTATTACGAATGTCTCGCTGGTCACCGTGTACGTCACCGACCAGGACGCGGCCAAGCAGTGGTACACCGAAAAGCTGGGGTTCGTCGAGACCAGCGATGTGACGATGGGCGACAATGGATTCCGCTGGGTCAGCGTGGCACATCCCGATCATCCCGAACTCGAAATCACCCTGATGATTCCGGGACCGCCACTGGATGACAATCTCGCCGACGCCATCCGCCGGGCCCTGGCCAACGGCACCAACGGCGCGCTCGGTCTGAAGACCGACGACTGCCAGAAGACCTTCGAGGAATTGACCGCCAGGGGCGTGGAGTTCATCCAGCCGCCCGCCGAACGGCCCTATGGCACCGAGGCGATCATCCGGGACAACTCCGGCAACTGGCTGGTGCTGGTGGAGCCCAAGGAATTCAGCCCCAAGGAATTCAGCCCGGGAGATTCCGCCTAGCCGATGAGCCCGGCACGCCCCGGTTTTCGCCGGGGCGTTCGGAACGGGTCAGGCGCTCGGCTGCGCGGCGACCCATTTCTCGATATGTTTGCGCTCGCTCTCGAGCACCCGATGATGCAGCTGTTCGGCCAGCGGTTCGATCGCACCGCCGACCAGCGGCACCTTGACCCGCACGGTGCCCACGACCTCGATCTCGGACCCCTCCACGGTCGGTCGCAGTTCATAAGTGCCCGACATTTCGCTGCTGATGCCGCCGGTGACGCCCTCGAAGGTGCCCTTGGCGATTTCGCCGTCCAATGCCTGCCAGTTGTCGGTGCGCGAGAGCACCAGTTCGCTCGCGAGTACCTTGCTCACGATGCCGGGAACCCTGTCATCGCTTGCCTTTTCGGTCATATGTATACGGATGGTGCCCATACCCTGCGGATGCGAGAGATCGAGTGTGGCGGTCTGCGCGCCGGCGAACCGGGACTGCCAGACGTCGTCGGTGGTGAGTGCCCGGTGAAGATCTTCGACCGGGACGGCGTAGGGCACGGTGAAGCTGAATTTTCGGGACATGGCCGCAAACGGTATCGGAGGCGGCAAGTAGCCTGTTGTGGTGTCGGAAACCAGCCAGTCCGAAAGGCGTTCGAACCGCCTGCGGCGGGCCAGGGTCGGGGTGCTGACGGCGGCCGTCTTCCTCAGCGCCCTCGTCGTGCTGCTGGTGCTGGCCGCTTGGCGCAACGACTGTCTGATCAGCTCCGACAAGGGTGTGACCTCCGCCGAGGTGCTCTCGGCCGGGCGGCTGCGCTCGGCGGTCATCTATGTCACACCGGACGGGAAGACGCACAATCCGAAGGTCGGTGTGCTCTACCCGACCAACCTCACCGCGGGCGAACGGATCAATGTGGAGTACAGCCGCAAGGATCCGGATCTGGTCCGGGTGGCCGGACGTGACGTGCGGGTCGCGATTCAGCCCGCGCTGTCGGTGATTCTGCTGGTGTGGGCGGTCGCGCTGCCCACGATGTGGCTGCTGCTGCGGGCACAGCGCCGTACGCCTGGCCCGGTGAACGGATCCCGCGCGGCCGCCGGCGCCGCCTGAGCCGAGCGGCCCCGACAGTTCGCCGGATCTTTGCGTATCGGTCATTTCGACGTGACGGCGTGGCGCGTTGCACGGGTCAACCTGGGATGGTGCGAGTAGCCATCGTTTCGGAGTCGTTCCTGCCGAATATGAACGGCGTCGTCAATTCCGTGCTCCGGGTGCTGGACCACCTGGACCAGCACGGGCACGAGGCGCTGGTGATCGCGCCGGATACGCCGCACGGGCTGCCCGCCGCGCCACGGGTCTACAAAAGATTCCCGGTACATCTGGTACCAGCGGTGATGGTGCCGAAGGTCAGTTCGCTGCCGGTGGGCCTGCCGCAGCCCGGGATCACCGCCGCGATCGATGAATTCGACGCCGATGTGGTGCATCTGGCCTCGCCCTTCCTGCTCGGCGCGGGTGGTCTCGGTGCGGCGATGCGGTTGGATCTGCCGACGGTCGCGATCTATCAGACCGATGTGGCCGGGTTCGCGAAGAGTTACGGGCTGCGGCTGGCCACTCGGGCGGCCTGGGCCTGGACGCGACGGATTCACGAGGGCGCGACACGGACGCTGGCGCCGTCGCGCGCGGCGGCCGAGGATCTGGAGCGGCACGGTATCCCCCGGGTGCACCGCTGGGGACGCGGTGTCGATATCGCCCGGTTCACACCGTCGGCGAAGCGACCGGAGCTGCGGGCGTCCTGGTTGCGTGGGCAGGACAAACTGCTGGTTGGGTTCGTCGGGCGGCTGGCCCCGGAGAAGCATGTGGACCGGCTGGCGGTGCTGGCGAGCGATCCGGCGATTCAGCTGGTGATCGTCGGGGACGGACCGGAGCGGGGTCGGTTGGCTCGGATGATGCCCACTGCGGTCTTCACCGGTGAGCTCGGCGGCGAGGAGCTGGCGCAGGCGTATGCGAGCCTGGACGTGATGGTGCACGCGGGTGAGCACGAGACTTTCTGTCAGGGGGTGCAGGAGGCGCTGGCCGCCGGGGTTCCGGTGATCGGTCCGGATGCGGGCGGACCGCGCGATCTGATCGCGCACTGCCGCAACGGCTACCTACTACCGGTGGATCGCTTCACCGAGCTCCTGCCCAGTGCGGTTGCGGCGCTTCGTGATCCGGTACTGCGGGCGCGATTCGGCGCGGCTGCTCGCAAGTCGGTGCTGCAGCGGACCTGGCCCGCCATCTGCACCGAACTGATGGGTCACTACGCCGCCGTCACGGGGATTCGGACCCAGTTGCCGCACACGGCGTAACTCGTTTGTGAGTTTCGCGACCTCCGAATGCCGATTACGGGGATGTGACCATGGAAAAGACCGGCGCGTCCGATAACGACGCGAATTGTCTGGGCCAGTTCGGCGCGGGAGTCTCGCCGGGTATGCGCTGCGCGCGGTAGGTTCGGGGACGTGGCGAAAACAGAGCAGCGGGAACCGGTTCGGGCTTCGCTGGACAAGCAGCCGCACGAGGTCGCGTCGATGTTCGACGGGGTCGCGAAGCGGTACGACCTGACCAACACCGTCATCTCCTTGGGACAGGATCGATACTGGCGCTGGGCGGTGCGCAAGGCAGTGGCGCCGCGGCCGGGTGAGCGCGTGCTCGACCTCGCAGCGGGTACCGGCATTTCGACACTGGACCTGGCAAAATCCGGTGCCTGGTGCCTGGCGGCCGACTTCTCCCAGGGCATGCTCGCCGCGGGCAAATTCCGCAATGTGCCGATGGTGGCCGCCGATGCGACCGCACTGCCCTTCGCCGACGATTCGTTCGACGCGGTGACCATCTCCTACGGTCTGCGCAATATCTCCGAGACCGATGCCGCGCTGCGCGAGATGCTGCGAGTCACCAAACCGGGCGGGCGGATGGTGATCTGCGAGTTCTCCACGCCGGTCGTGCCGATCTTCAGCACCATCTATCTGGAGTACCTGATGAAGGCGCTGCCGAAGGTCGCGGTGGCGGTGAGCAGTAATCCGGATGCCTACGTCTACCTCGCCGAATCCATCCGGGCCTGGCCGAATCAGCGGCAGTTGGCGCTGCGGATCGCGGATGCGGGCTGGTCGTCGGTGAAATGGCGCAATCTGACCGGCGGCATCGTCGCACTACACCGCGCGTACAAATTGGGCTGACCGGCAAATCGGACGGAGCTCCTGGTCGCGGCAGATTTTCGTGGCGTGCGCCACACCTCACGGGGGCAATTTGCTGCGGTGAGGTCAATTGTCATCTGTCGATAACGTTGGGTAAATCGGCCGCAATCGGCGGTGCGCATGATCGGTGGCATGACCGATGCAGGCACCGATCATGCGAGCACCGCCAGAACGGCGTGCTCGTACTGCGGCGTCGGCTGCGGCATCGTCGTCGAGACCCGCCCGGGCGCGGACGGGGCGCCGGTCATCGCCAAGGTTCGCGGTGACAAACTGCATCCGACGAATGCGGGCCGGCTGTGCACGAAGGGCGCGACCCACCAGGAATTGATGGCGGCGCCGGGGCGGATGGAGACCGCGTACCGGCGGCCCGAGCGCGGGCAGGTGCCGGTGCCGGTGCCCGTCGACGAGGCGGTGCACGAGGTGGCCGCCCGGCTGCGGGCGATCCTGGACGAACACGGACCGGACGCCATCGCGCTGTATGTCTCCGGGCAGATGTCGCTCGAGGCGCAATACCTGGCGACCAAGTTGGCCAAGGGGTATCTGCGGACCAAGCACATCGAGGCCAATTCCCGGCTGTGCATGGCCAGCGCCGGGACCGGCTACAAGCAGTCGCTCGGCGCGGACGGGCCGCCCGGCTCCTACGACGACTTCGAACATGCCGATCTGTTCTTCGTGACCGGCGCGAATATGGCCGACTGCCATCCGATCCTCTATCTGCGCATGATCGACCGGGTCAAGGCGGGGGCGAAGCTGATCGTGGTGGATCCGCGGCGCACCGATACCGCGGCGCGGGCCGATCTGTTCCTGCAGATCGCGCCGGGTACCGATCTCGCCTTGCTGAACGGGCTACTGCACCTGCTCGTCGAAAACGGTGCTATCGACGCGGACTTCATCGCCGAGCACACCGAGGGGTGGGCGGCGATGCCCGAATTCCTCGCCGACTACCCGCCGGACCAGGTCGCCGCGATCACCGGGCTGGCCGAGGACGATATCCGAACCGCAGCGCGCTGGATCGGCGAAGCCGGTGAATGGATGTCGCTGTGGACCATGGGACTCAACCAGTCCACCCACGGCACCTGGAACACCAACGCGCTCTGCAACCTGCACCTGGCCACCGGGGCTGTTTGTCGTCCTGGCAGCGGACCGTTCTCGCTGACCGGTCAGCCGAATGCCATGGGCGGGCGCGAAATGGGTTATATGGGTCCGGGTCTGCCCGGGCAGCGCAGTCTGCTCTCCCCCACCGACCGCAGTTTCGTGGAGACCGCGTGGGGCGTCGAGCCGGGCACGCTGCGCACCGAAGCCGGACCGGGCACGATCGAGATGTTCCGCGAGCTGTCGGAGGGGCAGATCAAGGCGGCCTGGATCATCTGCACCAATCCCGTTGCCACCGTAGCCAACCGGAAGACGGTGATCGGCGGCCTGGAGGCAGCCGAGCTGGTCATCGTGCAGGACGCCTACACCGATACGGCCACCAACTCCTACGCCGACATACTGCTGCCCGCCACGCTGTGGGCCGAAGCCGATGCGGTGATGGTGAATTCGGAGCGCAATGTCACGTTGCTGCAGCGCTCGGTGGATCCGATCGGCGACGCCCGTCCGGACTGGCTGCTGATCGCGCAGGTCGCCACCGCGATGGGCTTCGCGGGTTTCGAATACTCCTCCAGTGCCGAGGTTTTCGACGAGATCAAGCAATTCGCCAATCCGGCCACCGGATACGACCTGCGTGGCATGAGCTACGAGCGGTTGCGCGAGAGGCCGATGCAGTGGCCGTGCGCCGAGCCCGACCGCGCGCGCAACCCGATCCGCTACCGCAATGACGGCGTCAGCCAGGAACTTTTCGTCGACGATGCCGGGCACCAGCCCCGGTTGGCCTTCGCGACGCCGAGCCGTCGCGCGGTGTTCTGGCCGCGCCCGCATCTGGTGCCGGCGGAAATGCCCGACGACGACTACCCGTTCATGCTCAATACCGGCCGCCTGCAGCATCAGTGGCACACCATGACCAAGACCGGCAAGATCGACAAGCTGGCCAAATTGACCGGCCGGCCGTTCGTCGAGGTGCATCCCGAGGATGCCGAGCGGCTCGGAGTCGAGGCCGGTGACCAGCTCGAAATCGCCTCCCGACGCGGTAGAGCGGTGCTGCCGGTGCAGATCAGCGACCGGGTGCGGCCCGGTGATTGCTTCGCGCCGTTCCATTGGAACGACGAGCAGGGCGAATATCTGACGATCAATGCCGTGACCAATGACGCGGTGGATCCGGACTCGTTGCAGCCCGAATTCAAGGCGTGCGCGGTGTCGTTGCGGCGGGTCGCGGTGATGCCGAAAGCGGCCGAAACCCCTTCGGCGGGAGTGCCGGAAACCGCCACGAACCATGGCTCGCACCCGCTGGCGGTCATGCTGGGGCTCGACACGGGCACGGCGCCGACGCTCGGTGAGACCGAACGGATCTATCTCGCCGGATATCTCTCGGCGCTGCAATCCCTTCCGGTGACCGGCCAGCCGGTGCTGCCCGAATCCGCGCCGTTGGCCAAGAACAGTCGGCTGTGGATCGACGGACTGCTCGCCGGTATGTATTCGCGAAGCGCGACAACAGAATCCGCGTCCACCGACGATGTTCCCGACGAACCGACCCGGCCGGTCACCGTACTCTGGGCCTCACAGACCGGCACGGCCGAAGAGTTCGCGGCGACGACGGCCGCCCGCCTGGCCGAGTCCGGTTTCGCGCCGCGGCTGCTCGATATGGACTCGTGCGAACTCCACGAACTCACCGGCGATGTGCTGGTGATCAGCAGCACCTTCGGCGACGGCGGACCGCCGGATAATGGCACCGACTTCTGGGAACGCCTGGACGACAGCGTGATCCGCTTGACCGGCATGCGGTACGCGGTGTTCGCACTGGGCGACTCCTCCTATGACGACTTCTGCGGCCACGGTCGCAAACTGGACGCGAAACTGACCGAACGCGGGGCCACCCGTCTGCTCGCACGCGTCGACAGCGAGCCCGATTACGAGGAAGCGGCGGCGCGCTGGCTCGACGAGGTGCTCGCCGCGTTGGACGGCGGTGCGCCCGAGACGAGTCCTGCCGGTCCCCGCGGAACTCGGATGCCCGAACGGTCCTCCGGCGGCACGATGGTGCTGACCCGCACCGCACCGGCCGTCGGGACCCAGACCGCCGGACCGGCGTCGTTCACCCGCAATGCCCCGGTGACCGCACCGCTGGTGCGCAATGAGCCGCTGTCGCATGCCGGATCGCCGAAGGAAGTGCGCCAGTTCGGCTTCGACCTGCGCGGACTGAAAGCGAATTACGAGGTCGGTGATTCGCTCGGGGTTTGGCCGACGAACGCCGAGTCGATGGTGGCCGAATGGCTCGGGGCGACCGGTTTGGACGGCCGTCGGATCATCGAACTCGACAACCAGGAATTGTCGTTGGCCCAGGCGCTGCGGACCCGCTTCGACATCACGAAGGTCAGCCACGATCTGCTCACCTTCATCGCCGAACGCAATCCCAACAACCGGCTGGCGAAACTGCTGCGCCGCGACAATCGCAACGAACTCGACAACTACCTGTGGGATCGGCAGGCGGTCGATGTGCTGCGCGATTTCCCGGTGCGCGCCGATCTCGTGGAATGGCTCGGCACGCTGAAAAAGCTGCAGCCGCGCCAGTATTCGATTTCGTCGAGTCCGCTGGTCAGTCCCGACGAGGTGCAGCTCACCGTGGGTGTCGTCCGGTACGGCGATCCGGCCGCGACCGGATCCGTGGCGCGGCGCGGTGGGGTGTGCTCGACCTTCCTCGCCGACCGCGCCGACGCCGCCGAATCCGCGGTGCCGATCTTCCTGCAGCGCGCACCGCACTTCCGGCCGCCGCTCGATCCGACCACACCGATGATCATGATCGGCCCCGGCACCGGCATCGCGCCCTTCCGCGGCTTCCTGCAGGAACGCCGTGCCCTCGGCTGCATCGGCCGCAATTGGTTGTTCTTCGGCGATCAGCATGCCGCCCAGAATTTCTACTACCGAGCGGAATTGGAGGATATGTTCCGCTCGGGCTTCCTCACCCGACTCGATCTGGCCTTCTCCCGCGACCAGCGCGAGCGGATCTACGTGCAGCACCGGATGATCGAGCACGGCGCCGAGCTGTGGTCCTGGCTGCGCGACGGCGCGCACGTCTATGTGTGCGGTGATGCGGCGCGCATGGCCAAGGATGTCGATAACACCCTGCTGACCATTGCCAGGATCCACGGCAAACTCGACGAGGACGGGGCGCTGGCGTTCCGGAAGCAGTTGGTTGCCGAGAAGCGATACGTTCGCGACGTGTACTGAGGGTGATTGCCTCAGCGCCCGATCCCGCGGGTTCTGCGGAGGAATGGCCGCCGTGGCTGATCCCTCTCACACCGCGGGAGCACTCAGCCGCGCAAAGTCCGGCAGCCGGTAGTACGGGTAGTAGGGATACGCCGGGGTCGTCGCGCCTGCCTTGTCGAGACGCGCGATCTGCTCGGCGTCGAGTTCCCAGCCGACTGCGCCGAGGTTCTGGCGCAACTGCTCCGCATTACGTGCGCCGACGATGACGGTCGACACCGTTGGCCGGCGCAGCAGCCAGTTGAGGGCGAATTGCGGGTGGGTTGCCGCGCGAACGGACTTGGAGCATTCTCGACAGTGTTGGACTGGTTGTCCGCCTGCGCTGTGATTTCCGCAGCATCTGGAGTTCGCTCGGCAGAGCATCGGGTACCCAGCCGAAAAGCACGCGCGGAGAGGAATGAACGATGACCGATCCAAGCACGTCCCCGGTTTCGGAAGCCGACTACGTCGAGCAGAACGTCCCCGCCTATCCCGAGATCGTCGATGACACCGACGACAGCTCCGACCGCGAACTCGCGGCAGCGGTCGATCGAGATGCCTTCGAAGCCAATCCAGCCGATGTCGTGGAACAGTCGATCCCGGTGCCGCTCGACGACGATCGCGATTCCGAGCCGGAGTACTGATCGGCCCGTCGGCTTTACGGCACGATCTTGGCCCGCACCCTCGCGTGCAGCTCGCGCAGACCGGAACGCTCGGTCGCGACTTCGAGCACCCGCAACCCGTGCGCGTGCCCGGCCAACTCGACCGTCAACTGCTCGGTATCGACCTGCTTGTGCGGAATCCGGTAGGCGGCACACAACGCGGCCAAATCCATTCCGTGCGGCGTGCCGAAGACGCGCTCGAAAACACCGGCGTACTGCGGATCGCCCTGTTCCAGGAGTTCGAAGATGCCGCCGCCGTCGTCGTTGGCGACCACGATGGTCAGATCGGCGGGGCGGGGTTCGCCGCGGCCGATGAGCAGGCCAGAGGCGTCGTGTAGGAAGGTGAGGTCACCGATCAGCGCGATGGTGCGGCCGGTGTGGTGCAGCGCCGCGCCGAGGGCCGTGGAAACGGTGCCGTCGATACCGGCCACGCCACGATTGGACAGCACTCGGACACCCGGCCGCGGCGGCGAGACCAGGGCCGCGTCACGCACCGGATTGGACGCCCCGAGCAGCAGCTGATCGCCCTCGCGCAACGCGTCCATCACCACCGCGGCGACGTGCAGTCCGGTCGGCTTCGGGTGGTTGGCCAGTTCGGCGCGAACGACCTGAACGGCCTTCGCATCGAGTTCGCGGCAGTACGCGAGCCAGTCCGCACTCGGCGCACCCGTGGTCACCGCCCGGGTTCCGGTGCCGACCACATTGCCGGAGACATCGGGCCAGCGCGGACCGGTGGTGAGCGCGTAGACGGTCACTGCCGGATCCGCGAGCACCTTCGCGACCTGGCGATGCAGCGTCGGCCGCCCGGTGATGATCGCCTGCCGCGGCTTCAGCAGCGGCAGGGCCAGCGGATGCAGGGCGGGACCGTGCATCGGGGCGGTGGGTTCGGCCACTGTCGGCAGCTCGGCCAGTTCCGGCCGCAAGCCGGCGCCATGGCCGGAGATGACGACCGTATCGGGCGTCAGGTCGAGGTCGAGCGGCACATCGAGCGTCGCGTACCGGCTGCACGTCCACGCCTCGCCGCCGGGGCGGCCCTGCGGCGCCCACTCGTCCGGCGTGTGATCGGGCACCAGCGGCTCGCGCAGCGGAATATCGAAATGCACCGGGCCGGCATTGCCGGAACGGGTGCCACGGGCCGCCGCGAGTACCCGGCAGACGGCCGAACGCCATTGACTGTTCTGCTGGCCGTAGGGCATGCCGCCATCGGTGTCCGACTCTTCCTCGGCGAGTCCGAGGCTGATCGAGGCGCGGACCTGGCTACCGAACAGCCCGAACTGCTCGACGGTCTGATTGGCGCCGGAACCGAGCATCTCGTAGGGCCGGTTGGCGCTCAGCACCACCAGCGGTACGCGGGCGTAGTTCGCCTCCAGCACGGCGGGGCCGAGATTGGCGACCGCGGTACCCGAGGTCATCACGACCGGCACCGGCAGTCGACTGGCGATGGCGAGTCCGATGGCCAGAAAGCCCGCGGTTCGCTCATCGATGCGCATATGCAGGCGGAGTCGGCCTGCCGCATCAGCCGCCTGCAGTGCGAATGCCAGGGGCGCGTTTCTCGACCCCGGGCACAGAACGACGTCCCGCACACCCCCGCGCGCGAGCTCGTCGACGACCACTTGCGCCTGTGCTGTAGACGGATTCACATCTCCAGCCTCTCAGAACAGTTGCTTCGACGTCTTCGTCACCCTGCTCACAATGGCACCTCGCTAGCGCTCGGCACCATTGTGCCCAGAGAGGGTGTGCCCAGAGGGCGCAGTGCCGTTGGTTCGCTCGCTGCGCTCCCTCACGCTGTCCGGGTCGGCGGAAAACTCGCCCCGCGTCCACCACCGGACGCGGGGCGCTCAGCGCCCGTGGTCGGCCGAATCGCCGTGCGCGACAATGAGCGTCGCCGGCGCACCCACCGCGGAGCGAGTCCCATGCGCGAACGTAGTGAGCGACAAAAAACACAGCCGCCCATGCGGTCATGCCGTAGCCGAGCGCTAGCGAGGCGCAGGCATGAGCGCGATAAGCGGCGCCGTGGCGCCGCAATCCAACTCAGGCGTGCCGCTGCACGAGGTCGCCCAGCCGGGGCAGGGCCTCGATGACGTTCTTCTTGGCCGAGGAACGCATCGACGAGTAGACCTTCCTCAGTGCCGGACGCGTCGAGGCGTCGGCACGCGCGTCGGTCACCGCGAGCAATGCCTCGGCGACCTCGTCCGACTTGGCGACCAGCAGGTCGGCGAACTGGCCGGACCCCGTCGCCGCGTATTCCTGCCAGAACGGCTCCAGCTGCGAGACGAGCTTGGGCGCCAAGGACTCCAGCGCGTCCGGCACGATGGACGGGCTGATCTTCTTGACCGCCGCGTAGCCACCCTTGACGGCCAGACCCGACGCACCACCCTTGTCCGACACCTCGGCGTCCAGAACTTCCTTGGCATCGGCAAGGAAGGCCGTGCGCTTTGCGTCGTCGAGCAGGGATTCAGACAGTGCTGCAACCACTTTCAGGTTCCTCCGGGATCGATGTCGATGAACGAGCGCACGTCACTATACGCACTGGTGCGCAGAGCCACACGGCACTCGTCCGGCTACGGCTGCCACGGCAGCAATTGGACCATCAATCCTTCACAATCGGCGAGGACATTGCCCTGCTCATCGGCCAGTTCCGCGGTTATGTACGTTTTGCGCCCTTCGATGCGATCGACGCGCCCCCGCACGGTCAGCGGTGTCTGCAACGGAGTGATTTTGCGGTAGTTCACATCGAGGTAGGCGGTGCGGCTGATCGGCCTTCCGGCGTAATGCACGATCATGCCGAGCAGATCGTCGAAGAGCAGTGGGAGCACGCCGCCGTGTACCGCGCCGTTGCCGCCGAGATGGAAGCGACGGAATTCACCGGCCATCACGATGCCGTCGGGTCCGGCCTCGATCACCTGCCACGGCAGCAGCAAAAGGCTGCCGCGCCCGGGCAATTCGACCGCGCGGCCCGCCGGGCCCTGCAGTTCGGGTGCGCGATACGGCTCGAGCAGATCGATGAGTTCGCGCGTCCGGTCGAGTGCCGCGCCGTAGATCTCGTCGGGGGCGTCCACGGAGACGACCAGATCCTGCAGCGTGCGCATGGCCTCGACGAACGCGCCGAAGTCGGCGCCGACTCGCGCGCGGGAGACCTTGGGGAAGCCGCCGTGCTTCTCGTACCTGGATTCGTCGACCGCGCTGTTGTCGATACGCGGACCGGACCGCCCGACGACCTGCTCTGGAACCCGTTTCACTGCCTCACGCCCGGCCGCCGCAGGACCGCCGCCCCTCATCGAATCGCTACGCGATGCTCTGTCCATGCTTGCACGGTATCGCGTTGTTATACACCGTCAAGTCGTACCGTCGAGTAATGGAATCGGCACCGTAGAAGTTCGCATGGAAGTCGCTGGCATCCGAAACATCAGTGGGAGCGATAATCACTGGGGTGACGTTCAATCCGAAGCTGTGGCGGCCCGTTCCAGGGTTCGAGAACCTGACCGACATCACCTATCACCGGCATATCGAGCAGGGCACCGTCCGGGTGGCCTTCGATCGGCCGGAGGTGCGCAATGCGTTCCGCCCGCACACGGTCGACGAGCTCTATCGCGCGCTCGATCACGCCAGGATGACCCCGGACGTCGGCGCGGTGCTGCTCACCGGCAACGGTCCCAGCCCCAAGGACGGCGGCTGGGCCTTCTGCTCGGGCGGCGACCAGCGCATTCGCGGCCGCAGCGGCTACCAGTACGCCGATGGCGACACCGCGGACACTGTCGACCAGGCGCGCGCGGGCCGCCTGCACATCCTCGAGGTGCAGCGGCTGATCCGGTTCATGCCGAAGGTGGTCATCGCACTGGTCAACGGCTGGGCCGCGGGCGGCGGGCACAGTCTGCACGTGGTCTGCGATCTGACCCTGGCCAGCCGCGAGCATGCCAGGTTCAAGCAGACCGACGCCGATGTCGGCAGCTTCGACGGCGGTTACGGCAGCGCCTATCTCGCGAAAATGGTCGGCCAGAAATTCGCGCGGGAAATCTTCTTCCTCGGCCGCCCCTACACCGCCGAGGAAATGCATCAGATGGGCGCGGTGAACAAGGTCGTCGATCACGCCGAACTGGAAAGTGTCGCACTGGAGTGGACCGCCGATATCAACGGCAAATCCCCACAGGCCCAGCGCATGTTGAAGTACGCGTTCAATCTGCTCGACGATGGTCTGGTCGGTCAGCAGCTCTTCGCGGGCGAGGCCACCCGGATGGCGTATATGACCGATGAGGCGGTCGAAGGCCGCGACGCCTTCCTGGAAAAGCGCAAGCCGGACTGGACCCCCTACCCCTGGTACTTCTGACATGGACATCCTCAGCAGCCGGGTCATCCTGCGGCCCGCCGACTACCAGATGACCCTCGCGTTCTACCGCGACGGACTCGGCTTGGCCATCGCGCGCGAGTATCCGGGCGGCACGGTTTTCTTCGCTGGACAGTCGCTGGTCGAGGTGGCCGCGCACGGCGGATCGGGCAAATCGACCACCTTCGAAGGCGCGCTCTGGCTGCAGGTTCGCGACATTTCGGACGCGGCGGCGGAGCTCGCGCTGAAGGGGATCCGCATCGAGCGCGAGCCGGTGCGCGAGCCGTGGGGACTGATCGAAATGTGGGTGCGCGATCCCGACGGTGTGCCGATCGTTCTGGTCGAAGTTCCCGCCGAGCATCCGATTCGGCGGGATTCGCGCTGGTCACCGGACTGATCACGCCGACAGCGGCGGCGCGGCCGCTCCGGCTCGAGTTGCCAATGCCGACCCCGGCGAGGACGATAACCACGGATGACCGCCCGACCGCCGACGTCCGGGTGAGCACCGCTGAGTACCGTCCTCCGAGTGAATCGCAGTCTCGATGTCCGGCGTACCCGACTTCTTTCCCCCTGACGCGGCCGAACTCCCAGCGCGCCGCCCCAGCAAACCGACCCGTGCCACGCGCGGTCGTGTCGACATGACACGATCAGACTCGTGAGGGAGCGCAGCGAGCGAACCATGAACACAGCGCGCCTGCGCACGACGGCGCCGAGCACCAGTGACGTGCGGTCGCGCATGACAGGGGCGAAATCGTGAGTCGCACCCTGCGGACGCTGCCGATGCCGAGCGGATCCGGGCTCGGCGATGTCATGCCGCATCTGCGAGAAGTGTTGGAGGGCAACGGCCCCGCGTGGTTGCCGATACCGACCAGCGACCGTCGGGAGGCCCGGCGACTGAGCGATGCACTCTCGCCCGGCGAACTGATCGATGACGAGGCGGCACTGGTCGTGACCACCTCCGGCACCACCGGTGTGCCGAAGGGCGCCATGCTCAGCTCTGCCGCGCTGCGGGCCAGCGGGACCGCGACACACGATCGACTCGGTGGTCCCGGCACCTGGCTACTGGCCCTGCCGACCCATCACATCGCGGGCATTCAGGTGCTGCTGCGCAGCATTCTGGCCGGCACCGAACCCAGTGTGCTCGACGTTTCCGGCGGCTTCCTCCCCGAGGCGCTGGTCGGCGCGATTTCCGGTATGCGCGGTGAGCGCCGCTATACCGCGCTGGTGCCGACCCAGCTCATCAAGGCGCTGGAGGCGCCCACCGTCGCGGCAGCACTTGCCCAGTTGGACGGCGTGCTCGTCGGCGGGTCGGCCACTCCGGCACCGGTCTACGAACGCGCGAAAGCGGCCGGTATCAACGTCGTTCGCACCTACGGCATGAGCGAAACCTGCGGTGGCTGCGTGTACGACGGAGTTCCGCTCGACGGCGCCGAGATTCGCATCGAGGACGGTCGCGTGCTGCTCGGCGGCGCGATGATCGCCATCGGCTACCGCGGCCAGCCCGACCATCCTGCGTTCGCCGAACCCGGCTGGTTCCGCACCGACGACGCGGGCACCTATGAGAACGGCGTGCTCAGCATCAGCGGACGGCTCGACGAGGCCATCATGACCGGCGGTCTGCTCGTTATCCCGCAGGTCGTCGAGGCCGTGCTCATCACGCACCCCACCATCAGCGAATGCGTGGTGCTCGGTCTGCCCGACGATCGGCTCGGCCAGCGGGTCGCGGTCGCGGTGGTCCCCGCCCCTGGTGCCACCCCAACCCTCGAGGAACTGCGCGATCACGTCGTACGCGAACTCGATTCCATCGCCGCACCGCGCGAGCTGGCGCTGCTGAACGAGCTTCCGCTGCGCGGCCCCGGCAAGCCGGACCGCGCCAAACTCCGCGAGCGCTTGTCCGCCTCTCCGCGTATTTAGGCGCCAGACCCAGGCGCGACCACAGTTGCGTCGGCGACCGGCGGTGACATCGTTACCGAGTCAGCCCGTACCCGATGAATTACCCATGTTCTCCCGAAATCAGTTGTTACGTTTCCCCGTTGACCCAGCGGTATGAGCACGCGATCGTGATGCAAGGTTGCGCGACATCGTGATGCAAGATTGCGCGACATCGTGATGCAAGGGCCGTGCAAGACGGCGACCCCAAAGTCTTGTGCATGACTTCATACACACCCACTTCAGCGCTCGCCGTCGAGGCGGACAGCCTGGTCAAGGTGTTCGGGGAACAGCGCGCCGTCGACGGTGTGAGCCTGGCGGTTCCGCAGGGCTCGGTCTACGGTGTGCTCGGGCCGAACGGCGCGGGCAAGACCACGACCATCCGCATGTTGGCCACCCTGTTGCGCCCGGACGGCGGCAGCGCCCGCATCTTCGGCCATGACGTCGTCGCGGAACCGACGGCGGTCCGGTCGCTGGTCGGCGTCACCGGGCAGTACGCCTCGGTCGACGAGGACCTGACGGCCACCGAAAATCTGATCATCTTCTCCCGCCTGCTCGGCCTCAGCAAGATCGATGCCAGGCGCAAGTCGGTCGAACTGCTGGAGGAGTTCGACCTCACCGAGGCGGCGAACAAGCCGCTGAAGAACTTCTCCGGCGGTATGCGACGCCGTCTCGATCTGGCCGCCAGCCTGATCGCGACACCGCCGCTGCTGTTCCTGGACGAGCCGACGACCGGCCTCGATCCGCGCACCCGCGCGCAGATGTGGGAGACCATTCGCCGCCTGGTCCGCGAGGGCGCGACGGTGCTGCTCACCACGCAGTACCTGGACGAGGCCGATCAGCTCGCGGACCGGATCGCCGTCATCGACCACGGCAAGGTGATCGCCGACGGCACCGCCGACGAACTCAAGGCGTCGATCGGCGGCTCCTCACTGCATCTGACCCTGGTCGACCGGGCCCAGCTCGAGGAGGCCCGCCGGGTTGTCGGTGACTTCCTCGGCGTCGACGCCCAGATCACGCCGGAGGCCGGTCGGCTCACCGCGCCGCTCGCGGACGCGGGCATGACGGCCGATCTGCTGATCCGCCTGCGCGAGTGGGAGATCGCGATCGACGAGATCACCGTCACCAAACCCAGCCTCGACGAGGTCTTCCTCACCATCACCGGCCACCCGGCCGACGACAACGATTCCGAACGGAGCGCGGCATGACGACCATCACCGCCGAAAGCACCGCAGCGCGGCATGCGGCACCGACCTCGATTCCCGACGTCACCAATAAGATCAGCCTGCGACAGACCGTGTCGACCTCGCTCACCATGGCCTACCGGGGCATCCTGAAAATCAAGCACAATCCCGAGCAACTGTTCGATGTGACGATTCAGCCGATCCTGTTCACCGCGCTGTTCGCCTACATCTTCGGCGGGGCGATCGGCGGGAGCGTGTCGAACTATCTGCCGGTCTTGATTCCCGGCATTCTGGTGCAGACCGTGATCCTGACCTCGGTCGTCACCGGCACCCAGTTGCGCGAGGATATGGACAAGGGCGTCTTCGACCGGTTCAAATCCCTGCCCATCGCCCGCATTTCGGTGCTGGCGGGTGCGTTGATCGCCGACATGGTGCGCTACGCACTGGCGACGACGCTGACCATCGTGGTCGGCCTGGCCATCGGCTACCGGCCCGAGGGCGGTGTGGCCGGTGTCGTGGTGGCCGGTCTGGTCATCGTGGTCTGCTCGTTCGCGGTGAGCTGGATCTGGGCGCTGGTCGGCGTCACCGGTAAGAGTGCCGCAGGCGTGCAGGGCATTTCGATGATGGTGATGTTCCCGCTGACCTTCATGTCCGGCGCGTTCGCTCAGGTGAGCACCATGCCGGGCTGGATGCAGGGGCTCAATCACGTGAATCCGGTGTACTACATGGTGAATGCGGCCCGAGCACTGATGAACGGCAATGTCTACGGCACCGATCTGGCCTGGTCGCTGATCGGCTCGGTGATCGTGATCATGATTTTCGCGCCGCTGAGTATCAAGGCGTACATGCGCCGGGCGTGATGCACGGAAAATCGCGGTGGGTGTGTCACCCACCGCGATTTTCGTTGTCGCAGGACAGTTCCCGCAGGAGTTCGAGGATCCTGTCCGCCGCTCGCCGCCGACGCATGCCTGCGGCACGGGTCAGTGCTTCGTCGAAGCGCTCTTCCCCCACCGTTGTTCGGTGCAGTTCCGCATGCCGCCGCAATTCGGCCGACGGACTATCCTGTCGCCCCAGCACTTTGGTAGACAGCGAGAGCAACTCCAAGCCGACCTCCGAATCGCGTCCGACCGCGAGACAGAATGTTCCGACGGCATTGCCGACCGCCCCGATCTGCGGCAGGTCGGGGAACTGCCCGAGCCGACCGGCCGCGATGCGCAGCAGCGTCCACGCGATATCGGCGGCCTCCTCCGCCCGCCCGTGCAGCACGTACGCGTCCACGACCCCGCTCGCGGTCATCAGCACGCCCGGGCCGACCATCGGGGCGTCATCGGGCCAGCCGTGCAGGTCCAGGGCCCGCCGGTAATAGCGCAGCCCGGTGTCGATATCGCCCTCGGCCAGTTCGAGTTCCGCCATTCCGACGACGACCGGCGCCAGGCGGTGGTTACGTCGGACGTGTGGGTCATCGATCGGCGTACCGTGTGCCGGATCGCCATCCGCGGCGCCGAGCGCGAAGCCCAACTCCCGCCGCGCCTCGTCGAGCCGGCCTGCGCCGATCAACGACACCGCGAGATAACTGGATATTTCGACGGCTTCTTCGTGGGCGCGCAACTCCCGCAACAGCTCCGCCGCCCGGCGGTAGTACTCCACCGCATCGGCATAGTGCGCCGTCTGTCCGGCGAGCTGCCCGAGGTGCTGGGTGACCATCGCCGTGCCCCAGACATCGCGGCCCTCGATCAGCTGCAAGCCAGCCTTCGCGTCCCGGTTGGAACCGTAGACATCGCCCGCGTTCTCCCGGATATTCGCGCGCATGAACACCGCCGCGCCACGCACCACGGGGTCCGGCGACCGGGCGCCGTCCGCGAACTGCCTCGGCATGTCCGAGCCCGAGGCATTCCCGCAGGCCATCGCGCCGAGCAAGCGCGCTCCACCATTGAGATCGATTGCGGTGCTGAGCAATCGACGGATCCTGACCCGCGTGGTCGCCACCTCGCGCGGGTCGGCGCCGAGGAACACGAGGTGCATGCCGATCTGCAGGTGCGCGAGCATCTGCAGATCGGCGACCGGACCGCGCACCGGACCGGGTTCGGGCGGCAGGGTCAGAATCCGGCGCGCCCAACCGCTCAGCTCCATATGCGCACCGCGCATCACCCATAGCGTGCCTGCGACCGGGAAGACCCGGTACACCGTGCGGGCGTCCCTGCGGTCCAACGCATATCGCAGCACCGCGACCAGGTTGTCGAGCTCCGCGCCGACCGAGAGCACGGTGGCCACCTGCTCGTCGGACAGATAGCGGTGCACCGCGGCGATCGAATAATCACGGGCCCAGCGCGACATGCGATCCATCACAACGGGACGCTCGTCGACCGCTCCCGAAATACCCGCCGCCGCATCGGATCCGGTCAGCGCGAGCTGTTCCTCCCCGAATTCGCGAACGGTTTCCAGCATTCGGTAGCGGGTGCCGATCAGGCCCTCATCGTCGTCCAGGACGGTCAGCAGGGACTGGCCGACCAGTCCGTCAACGGCCGTGGCGACATCGTCGACATCGGGGCCGCCCGCCACCACTTCGGCGGCATCGAGGGTGAACCCGGCCGGAAAGCGGCACAGCCTGCGCAAGGCGATCTGTTGCGGCTCTTCGAGCAGATTCCAGCTCCATGCGATCACCGCGTGCAAGGTCCGATGACGTTCCGGCGAGGAGCGATCTCCGCTGCGCAGCAAGGCGAATCGGTGTTCCAGGCGGGTTTCGATTTCCTCGACGCTCATGGTCCGCACCCGTGCGGCCGCGAGTTCGATGGCCAGCGGCAGCCCGTCGAGTGTGGTGCACAGCCTGGCCACCATCTCGGGATCCAGACGGACGGTCGGCCGCACTGCTCGGGCTCTGGCCATGAACAGCTCGGTGGCGGGCGATCCGGCCGCGTCGATCGCCAAGGGCGCCAGCGGATAAACCGTTTCCGCGGTGATCGCCAGCGGCGCTCGGCTGGTGGTGAGCACGCTGAGCTGGTCGCAGCTGCCGACCAGATCGGCGACCACTTCGGCGACCGCGTCGATCAGATGCTCGCAGTTGTCCAAGATCAATAGCGTCGGGCGAGCGGCGAGCGCATCGCGCAGTCGGCGACCGGCATCGCTGTAGCCGGTGGAGCGCCGCCACGCCGTCTCCCGGACGATCTCGCCGAGACCGAGCGTGGTGCTGATCGCGGCCTCGACATCGGCGCGCGGATCGGCGTCGGCGGCCGGATCGGCCCGCACCGACGCCAACTCGACCAGCACCACGGATCCGCTGTGCGCGACCCGTGCGCCCAATTCGTTGGCCACCCTGGTCTTTCCGGTGCCGCCGGGGCCGAGGACGGTGGTCACCCGGGAGCGGTACAGCAGTTGCTCGAGCGCGTCCAGATCGGCGGCACGTCCGAGCAGGGCATTGGGAGCCGCGCGCAGGCCGATCGCGGAGCGGGCACTCGGCGGCACGGCAGCGGCCGAATCCGAAACTCGTCCAATCGAATCCAGTGCCATCGCGTCTCGCGCCGCGGAATCCCGTGCGGCCGAATCCGCTACCGCGGCCGATACTGTCGGATCAGCTGGTGTGACCGAATTCACGGCGGGTGTCGGCTTGCCATGATCGGTCCGCGATGCGAATCCGGGCACCGGATCACCCCGCAGGATCGCGGTATTCAGCTCGACCAGTACCGGCCCCGGGTCCGCGCCGAGTTCTTCGACGAGTCGGCCACGGATCGATGCGAAGACATCGAGTGCTTCGTTGGGCCGACCGGCCGCGGCGAGCAACCGCATCAAGGTGGCGTGCGCGGCCTCGTCGAGCGGTTTGGCAGCCGCGGTTCGGCGGGTGATCGCCACCGCACCGTCGAGATCACCGCAGGCGACCCGGGCGCCGACCTCGATCGCCTCCAGTTCGGACCAGCGGTGCGCGGCCGCGGCGCGCAATTCGTCGGCGAGGTCGCCCGCGGGGAGGTCGGCACCGGGCTCGCCACGCCAGAGCGATCTGGCCTGGGTCAACACCTCTAGACATCCGGCATGGTCGCCGTTGCCTTGTTTAGCGCGGGCCGACCGCACCAGGTCGTCCGCCAGGGTCAAATCGACCTGATCAGCGGTCAGCATGAGACGGTAGCCCGCCGGACCGATCTCCAGCGCCGCATCCGGCAGCGCCGCGCGCAGTCGCGACACCTGGGTGTGCAGCGCGTTCATCGGCGCGCGCGGCGGCTGCTCACCCCACACCTCGTCGATCAGCGCCTGGGCACCGCGGCTGCGGCCGGGCCGCAGGGCCAGCGCGGCGAGCAGCAGTCGCGACCGTGCCCCGGGTAGCGCTGCGAGCGTGCCGTCTCGGCGTAGCGCGATTTCGCCCAGCAGGGCCACTACGACCGATTCGCCTGCGGGCGTCGTCAGGATTTGACTTCGGCCGTTCGGGCCGCTCTGATCGGGAAACATTCCGTGGTTATCGTATGCGAGCGCCGACGCGAGCGACGGGTCCGGAGACGGTAGCGCAGCGTGACCGCGGAGGGACCCGGGAGTGCCGCAATCGAATACCGCCTGCCAGGCTGACATGGTTTTTCGCCCCCGTTCGGACCGGTAAATCGCCTACGCTGTGCGCATGGCTGAGTTCGAAATCGTTCGGCAGGCTGTGATCACGGCCGAGCCCGCGCGCATTCATGGGTTGATCCATAACTTCCACGAGTGGACCAAGTGGTCGCCATGGGAGGACGTCGATCCGCACCTGCAGCGGAAGTACTCCGGGCCGGACGCCGGCGTCGGCGCCAAGTACGCCTGGGACGGCAACCGCAAGGCCGGTCGCGGCAGCATGGAGATCACCTCCAGTGACGAACAGGAAATCGGTATCCGGCTCGCCTTCGAGAAGCCGTTCAAGGCCACCAATAAAACGACCTTCGAGCTGAACCCGGTCTCGGCCCTCGAAGGAGGAGAACCCCGCACCGAGGTGGTCTGGCGGATGAGAGGCGAGCACAAGGGCCTGATGGGCGTGCTCGGGAAGGTGTTCCCGATCGACAATATGATCGGCAAGGACTTCGAAAAGGGCCTGGACCGACTGAAAACCGCCGCCGAAGCCAACTGAACCGCCCGAGCGGTCCGAACCGCGGCCGCGCATTAGGCTGCGGACATGGCTACTGCAGCGCAATGGATCGAGGGCGCACGGCCCCGTACCCTGCCGAACGCGATCGCCCCTGTCCTCGCCGGAACCGGCGCCGCCGCCTCCATCGATGGCACGGTGTGGTGGAAAGCGGTTCTCGCGCTGCTGGTTTCGCTGGCCTTGATCATCGGGGTGAATTTCGCCAACGACTACTCCGATGGCATCCGCGGTACCGATGACGTACGTATCGGCCCGCTGCGGCTGGTCGGGCAGCAGCTCGCCTCGCCCGCCGCGGTCAAGAATGCCGCGATCATCAGCCTGGCCATCGGCGCGGTCTTCGGGCTGGTGCTCGTCATCGCTACGGCGTGGTGGTTGCTGCTGGTCGGCGCGGCCTGCCTGGCCGGTGCCTGGTTCTATACCGGCGGCAGCAAGCCCTACGGCTACAGCGGGTTCGGTGAGTTCGCGGTCTTCGTCTTCTTCGGTCTGATCGGGGTGCTCGGCACCGAATTCGTGCAGGCCGAGCGGATCGAATGGGCGGGCCTGGTGCTGGCGATCGGGGTCGGAGCGTTCTCCAGCGCGGTGCTGGTCGCCAATAACCTGCGCGATATCCCGACCGATACCGAATCCGGAAAGGTCACCCTCGCGGTCAAACTCGGCGATCCGCGGACTCGGACACTGCACCTGGCGCTGCTCGCCGTGCCGTTCATCGCGACTCTGCTGTTGGTCGTCCGCACACCGTGGGCGCTGGTCGGACTGGTCGCCGTGCCATTGGCGGTGCGCGCCAATGCACCGGTGCGCTCCGGTAAGGGTGGGCTGGAATTGATTCCGGCGCTTCGCGATTCGGGGTTGGCGCTGTTGGCGTGGTCTGCGGTCACCGCGTTGGCGCTGGGTATCGCCGGTTAGTAGCGCGCGGGCGACCAGGAGGGTCGCCCGCGCCGCGGTTTTCAGTCGTCGCCGTCCAGGACCAGGATGCCGAGTAGCCAGTTGACCACCGCGACGATGATGCCGCCCCAGACGGCGGCCCATACGCCGTCGACGCGCAGGCCGTAGTCGGTGGTTTCGCTGATCTTCGCCGTGATCCACAGCATCAGCGCGTTGATCACCAGCAGGAACAGGCCGAGGGTCACGATGACCAGCGGTAGCGATAGAAGTTTCACAATCGGTTTGATCACGGCGTTCACCACGGTGAAGACCACCGCGACGACCAGGATGACAATGACTTTGCCGCCGTTGCCCTTGTCCGCGGGACTGAGAATTTCGATCTTGTCGACCCAAGCGGCGGCCAGCCAGATGGCCACCGCGTTGATGATCAACCGAATCAGAAGCTGCATGCGCCAATGCTAGGCCTGATGGGCGGGCATGTGCTGCCACAAAACCCGAATCGAGTGGGCGCACATGCCCGACCCTCACGCGGCACGGTCGAGTAGCGCGTGCACCTTCGGCCGGAGCGCATCGATGGCTTCCGAACCGCCGAGGATGCGGGTGGTGGTCGCATTGGGCGCGCGCAGAATGCCGAGCAGCAGGTGCCCGGATTCGATGGACCTGTCCTTACGGGCCAGTGCTTCGCGCAGTCCCAGCTCCAACACCTTCTTGGCTTCCCTCGTGAACGGGATGTGGCCCCAGTTCCGATCGCGGCCGTGGCCGAATCGGGATCGTTCCTCGGGCACGGCCCGTTCCAACGCATCCTCGCCGAAGGTGGCCTCCAGACTCTCGCGCACCGCATCCAGATCGATGCCGATCGAGCGCAGCGCCTCGGCGTCCTCCGCACCGAGCGGCTGGTCTTCGGCCTCTTGGCCGAGGGAATCGAGCACCGCTCGGTGGGTGAGCCCCGCTTCCTCGAGCAGTAACTTCAAATCCGGCTCGCCCTGTGCCAACAGACCGAGCAGGACATGCTCCACCTCGATCTTGGGTGCGCGCAGTTCCCGCGCGTCTTCCTGAGCGATGACGATCGCCGTCCGCGCCGACCTGCTGAACCGTTCGAACATCAGCGGTGCCCGCCTCTCCGGTTGTATTTCTGGTGGACCGCTTGCTTGCTGACCTCGAGCGCCTCCGCGATCGCCTGCCAGGACCAGCCCTGTTCGCGGGCATTGGTCACCTGGATCGCCTCCAGCCGTTCGAGCAGCCGACGCAGTGCGAGCACCGCGCGCAGCCCGACCTTGGGGTCCGAACTGCCTGCGGCGGCCGCCAGTGTGGTCGCTTCAGTCATGTCGTCAATTTTGATTGACGAACTCCGCAGTTGTCAACGAAAATTGACGAGGTTTCGTGGCAAGAGAAAACCCCGGCGCCGCGGCCGGGGTTGCGATATCGCGTACTAGCCGGACCAGATTCCGGTCGCGGCGAACTTCTCCAGGATCGCGGCGGGTTCGGCGAGGTTCATGCCCTGCGCCTCGACCCATGAGTCATCGAAATACGTTCCGGCGTAACGATCTCCGCCGTCACAGAGCAGCGTCACCACACTGCCCGAACGACCAGCGGAGATCATTTCGGCGATGAGTGCGAACGCACCCCATAGATTGGTTCCGGTGGAGCCGCCCACGCGGCGGCCGATTACCCGGCTCGCGAGCCGGGCGGTGGCGATCGATGCGACATCGGGCACCTCGATCATCCGGTCCACCACCTGACCGATGAACGACGGCTCGACGCGCGGTCGGCCGATTCCCTCTATACGTGAAGGCATTTCGGTCTGATATCCGACATCGGCGGTTTCGTAGCCGCCGTAGAACGCGGAGTTCTCCGGGTCGACCACGGCCAGTTTCGACGGGTAGCGGTGATAGCGGATATAGCGGCCGATGGTGGCACTGGTGCCGCCGGTACCCGCGCCGACCACGACCCAGTCCGGCACCGGATGCGCCTCCAATTCCATTTGCTGGAAGATGGATTCGGCGATGTTGTTATTGCCGCGCCAGTCGGTGGCACGCTCGGCATGGGTGAACTGATCCATGAAGTGGCCGCCGCATTCGGCGGCCAGCCGCGCCGCCTCGGTGTACATATCCGGTGCACGCTGCACGAAATGGCAACGGCCGCCCTGGGCTTCGATCAACTCGATCTTCTGCGGCGAGGTGCTCGCCGGCATCACCGCGACGAAATCCAGACCGAGCAATTTGGCGAAATACGCCTCGCTGACCGCGGTCGAACCGGATGACGCCTCGACCACCGTGGTGCCCTCGGTGACCCAGCCGTTGCAGATCGCGTACAGGAACAGCGACCGCGCCAGCCGATGCTTGAGGCTACCGGTGATGTGGGTCGACTCGTCCTTCAGATACAGCTGGACCTGCCAGGCGGCGGGCAGCGGGTACCGGATCAGATGGGTGTCGGCGCTGCGCTGGGTGTCGGCCTCGATGAGTCGCACGGCATTGTCTACCCAAGCGCGCGGCGCACTACGGTCGCAGTACTTCACGAGGCAGCACCGGTCGGGTCGTCGTCACCACGCAGCCGGGCGCGCAGCTGCGCCTTGTCCTGGCGACGCTTCGCATCGACGACCGCGATGTCCTCGTTGACCCGAGCGCGCAATTTCTTGAACAGCGTCAGCGACAGCGGCATCGCGATGATCAACGCGAACAGCGCGGCGACCAACCACGGGACATCCACCGAGACGAGCCGGGCGATGCCGATGATCGCTGCGGCGATGACGACGACCAGCGCCAGCCTGGCGAGCGTGTACAGCGCCAGATTGCGGGCCAGCCGCGCGCCGACGCCAGCGGTTTGCTGTGCTGGTTCACCCTTCGGTGCAGTTGCGTCACTCACGTCGTCCAGCCTATGCGACGCTATGGCGCACCCTCGGCGATACCTCCGGTCGAGGAGGCGGACTACGTCCGACCGCGCCTGACCAGGGCTCATATCCGTTTTGTCTATTACTTCCCCTTTACCAACTGTAGGTGGTTCGAGTACCTAGGGGTTGCAGTGCAACGATGGCGCCATCTGATGAGGGAACTGTCGAGAACGGAGAGGTTTGCTATGACTGCGATCACCGTCGGCGGCCAGGACACCCTGCTGACACCGGGCCAAGTCGCCGCCATGTTCCACGTCGATCCGAAGACCGTTACCCGCTGGGCCCACGCCGGGCGCCTGGGATCACTGCGCACACCGGGCGGGCATCGCCGGTTCCGCGAATCCGAAGTACTTCAGCTGCTCCAGTCGCTCACCACCGAGGCCACCGCACGCTGAGCCCGGTCCGCGGGCCTGTAGCCGTGAGTTCGATCTTCGTGTCTAGGGGCCCGCACCCACCAATTTCGTGTCTGCTGTGTTCGAAGGCTACGCACGCGACTACCCTCGTTAGCAGGAGGTGAGCGACGTGACGTACCTGTTGGCACTCATCGCAGTTGTGGCAGTCGCGGTGTTGTGCTGGAAGGCGTTCGGCCCCGACAAGACAGCCGGACCGCCCACGCGTTCGCCGCAGCGCAAGCGCATCATGGGGCCCGACGACGACCCCGAATTCCTCTGGCGCCTTTCGCGGCAGCATCGCGACGGTGACGGGCCCGCCGAGCGCTGAGCGTTCGCTCGGTTCACCGGGAGGTTTCCGGGAGACCGGCCGAATCCCCACTCGCGCACCAGCAGTGGCGTTCACGCAGCTCAGCGACTACCTCGCACAAGGTAGAGCTGTGCGAAGTAGTCGCCAGGGATGCGAGAACTCAAACGATCACGGCTCGCCGTTGATGACGGCCATGAGGGCGTCCATGAACGACTGGCCGCCCATGATGTAGCCGCCGGCGATCGCGCCGATTACCGCGCCGATCGGGCCGGTGATGATGCTGAAGAAGAAGACGCCGACAATGGCGCCGATGATGAGGCCGAGGACGCCGCCGAGGACCACGCCGACGATGTTCTTGTTGATTTCGTCGGTCAGGCGGGCCATGGAATTGACCGGCTGCATCTCGCCGATGTTCTTCGCGCTCAATTTCGGTGTGAGAGCGAGGGTTCGGCCGTTATCGGAGATCGTCTGGTCGACCGCGACCTTCGTGCCGGAGAGCTCGTAGGTCAAGGGGACTTCCGTCACCACGGCACCGGCATCGGACTTCAGCAAGACCTTGGTGCCATTGTCGGCGAGTTCGAACTTGCCGCTGTCGACCTCGGTGGTGAGAACGCGATCCCGGTGCCCATCCGAGATTTCGGAAGCCACTGTGTGGTAACCGATTCCCTGCTCGACGCCGGAGGCCGACACCTCTTCGGCAACTTCCGCTGGCTTCGCATTCGCGGTTCCCGCGGCGATTCCCACGGCGGCGATGGACACGAGAGTGACGGCGAACGTGCCGAACTTCATCAAGGTTTCCTTCTGACAAGCACCGGCCCCGGTAGCCGGTTGACGCGTCTAGCGCCACGTAGCTTGTTGCCCCGCACGACATTTGGGAAACCTCAAATAGCCATCGTTATTCGATTGTTATTTGCACCATTCGACCTATGATCTTTTCACACAAGTATCCTTTTTATCCTCGAAAATAGGCGACTCGACGCGCACACACCCGATGGTGTAGGCATGACGTGATCTCTCACTATTGCAACTTTCAACTTCGTATCTCGGCGCGCGAGTTCGAACAGCCCTGGAGGACGTCACAGGTGTCGCGTCAACGTATCCGTGCGGGTCTCACCTTGACCGTCTTCATAGCTGTAACCGCGCTGGCCGCAGCCGTCGTGGCGGTGGCGGCGATGTCGCTCAGCAACGACAAGTCCACGACGAGCAGCCCATCGCCCGCGGCCCAGAACGACGCCGCGCCGACCACCGCGTCGGAACCGTCGTTCCCCGAGCTGCCGGTGACCACCCCCGAGGCCCCACCGACCACCTCCGCCATCCGCAGCACCTTCGACAAAATCGCGGGCGGCCTGAAGGTCGAGGTCGGCGACTGCGTCGAAATCGGCGGCAGCGGTGACAATCCCACCCTCGGCAAGGCCACCTGCGGCAGCGCGACCTCAAACTACAAGGTCATCGACAAGGCGCCCGTGAACGCCGCCTGCCCGACCGACGCCGACCGCTCCCTCAACGACACCCTGCACGGCATCAACCGCGCCGCCCTCTGCATGGACATCGATTGGGTGATCGGCGGCTGCATGGACCCGAACAAAGACGGCCCCAAACGCCTCGAATGCAACACCAAGGGCGTCCCCAGCGCCGTCCGCGTCATGGACGTCAAACTGAACACCACAAACGTGAACGTCTGCTCCTCCAGTGACCGCGGAATCGTCTACCAGCAACGCCAATTCGTAGTCTGCGTGCACCGCTTGTAAGTCGCACCATTCGGCGATCGAGCGCCGAGGGTCCGTAGTCGGATCAGAAGGTGAACTGGGTGCCGTAGGCGGAGGTCTGCACCGTCTCCAACGCGGTACTCACCGTGGCCGTGACGAAGGGGACGGCCGATACCGGTGAGGCACACTGGCCGACGTTCAACGCGGCGTTGTTGAAAATGAAGTGGTACGGGAACACGGTCTTGTTGTCCAGGTTGGTCGTCACTGTCGTGACGGTGGTGATCTGGCCCGGCGCCAAGGTGGCTTCCAGGACCTCTGTCAAGCCCAGGGTCCCGCCGACGGTCGGTCCGAGGCTCGCGCTGGGAGCACTCGGGGTCGTGGGCTCGACGCTCGGGGTCGTGGGCTCGACGCTCGGAGTCGTGGGCTCGACGCTCGGAGTCGTGGGCTCGACGCTCGGAGTCGTGGGCTCGACGCTCGGGGAGGTCGTGGCGGCACTCTGAGAGGTAGGCACGACAGTCTGTGAGGTCGTCGCAGCACTCTGAGAGGTGGGCACGGCACTCGGGGAGGTCGTCGCAGCACTCTGAGAGGTAGGCACGACAGTCTGTGAGGTCGTCGCAGCACTCTGAGAGGTGGGCACGGCACTCGGGGAGGTCGTCGCAGCAATGTGAGAGCTGGGCGCGACACTCCGAGAGGTCGTCGCGGCGCTCCGGGAGGTGGTGCTGGCAAGCTGCGGTGTGGACACCGGCTTCGCTGCCGTACTCGGCAGTCTGGCGGCAACATTCGACTGGCTGAATTGGGGGGAAATACTCGCCAACAGCCCTTGATTCGGATCGATTCCGACGGTGAAGCCGTTGTCCAGCGTGAGCGCGCAGCCGAGGAGGAACCCCGCGACGGCCTGGCCGGACACTACTCCATCGCCCTCCACGTTCAGCGCGTAATTGCCGGATAGCTGCGCGGCATGCGCGAACGTCATGAGAAAGTTCGGCATCCGGTCGCCCGGGGGGTCCACTCTGACGTTCTCCACCGATGTCGTCACATGAATCCCGGCACCGGATACGTCAGCACCGGGTGGTTGGGCTCGGCTCGGCTCGGCGCCGGGCCACACGAACACAGCCACGACGGCCGCGACCACACCGGTCGCGATAACGACGAATCGAGGGCGCATATCTGATCCCGTTTCGAATCGGATGTACATCAGCGGCGGCGAAATCGCATGAACGGACCCACATAGCTAATAACTGGCAAGCATAGGTGGGATACCGGCCCGGCGCGTTCAGGCTGCGGGGCGTGTCGCGCACCGCCCCATTTCCGCTGCTAAATCCCTTTAGTTCAGCCCCGCGTACGAGTGCAGGCCGCTGATCACGATGTTGATGATGAAGAGGTTGAAAAGCATCGCCACGAACCCGGCGATGTTGATGTACGCGGCCTTCGTGTCGCGCCAACCCGAGGTTGCGCGGGCGTGGAGGTAGGCGGCGTACAGGACCCAGGCGATGAAGGAGCAGGTTTCCTTCGGGTCCCAGCCCCAGAAGCGGCCCCAGGCGGCTTCGGCCCAGATGGCGCCGAGGATTACGCCTGCGCCGAAGAGGGGGAAGCCGATGATCGTGGTTTTGTAGGCGAGACGGTCCAGGGTGCGGGCGTCGGGGAGGCGGCGGGCGATGGTGCCGAGGATGTTGTCGGATTCGGCGCCTTCGGGCTGACGCAGGCGGTAGAGGAACAGCAGGCTGGCGATGCCGGAGACCAGGAAGACGCCGCTGCCGATGCTGACGATGGTGACGTGGATGGGCAACCAGAACGACTTCAGTGCGGGCACAACGGGTGCCGCGTCGGCGTACAGCAGGGTGCCGGCCAGGAACAGCAGGATAAGGATCGGGACGAGCAGGAAGACCCACATCGAGCGGTATCGCTGTTCGCGCAGGAACACCATGCCGACCACGGCGGCCGCGGCGGTCGCCATGGTGACGAATTCGTACATGTTCCCGAGCGGGAAGCGGTGGGTTGCGAAGCCGCGCAATACGATCGAGGTCACATGCAGCGCGATGGCGACGAACAGCACCGAGAACGCCATATTGCCTGCGCGTTCGGCGAACGGCTTGGCCTGCGGCGTCTCGACCCGACCGGGTCCGGCGGGACGATCGGAACCACCACCGGCAGTTACCAGTTCGCGCGCGACGACCTTCTGCGTCCGCGCCGCCGCGTACTGCACGATCAGCAGCACCAGCACCAGCGCGTACACGACGATCGCCGATTTGAAGGCGAGATCGCTGTACTGGGCGATGGTGTGGTCGATCGGCATGGTCACTCTCCCGTGGCGGATCGGTCATCGAGCAGGCGCTTGCGCAGGCGATCGAATTCGCCGCCCCAGCCCGCCTGATCGGTTCTGGCGAGCCCGCCCATCTCTACTACGGTGCGTCGTTTGTCAACGGTACCCGCTTCGTCATCGGCCGGGTACCCGCGGATCCAGATGCGTCGCCGCTTCACCAGTAGCGACACCAGCAGCCCGGCCATCATGGCCAGCGCGCTCACCAGCACCCACTGCTGCGCCGGATCGTGCGATACCTGCAGATTTACGAATTCCTGCGCACCGTCGAAGGTGACCTTGGTGCCATTGGGCAGCGTCGACGACTCGCCGGGACGCAGGTTGACCCTGGCCTCCTTGGTCAGTCGCCCCTGCTTGACCTGCTCGGGATCCAGCGTGAACAGCGACTGCGGCTTACCGGTATCGAGGCCGGTATCGCCGCGATAGATGTCCACCGCGACGGCCGGATCGTTCATGGTCGGGAACGAGGAGGTGAGCAGGCTGCCGTGCAGTAGCGCGGTCGGTGCGAACAGTCCCTCGATGGCGATCTGGTTCTTGCGGCGCTCTTCATCGGTCGCGTACATGCCGCCGGGCGGATCGATCCGCAGCACACCGCTGGACAGGAAGGTCTGCGCATTGTCGGGCCGCCACTGGACGGTCTCGGTTCGGGTCCGGCCGTTCGGGAAGGTCACCGTGAACGTCGGCGCGTAACCGTGGCCCTGCAGATACAACCGGTCACCTGAGACCCGCAGCGGATGGTTCACCTGGATCCGCGCATCACGCCAGGTATCGCTCTGCAGATCGCCGCCGGCCTGATATTCGATATGCGAGGTGAACATCTCGGCCTGACCGTTCTGCAGGTAATCGGCCTTGAAGTCCTTGACGCGCACGCACAATGGCGCCATACCGGTGCCGTCGTTGATATTGCCCGCTTTGAACGAGTCGAAGACCGCGGGCGAGGTGGTGCAGAAGCCGGGCCCGTTGTTCGCGATGACGATCACGCTGCCCTCGTAACCGAACAGCTTGCCGACCGCGATCGCGACGAGCAGCCCGACCAGGGCCAGGTGGAAGACGAGATTGCCGAGTTCGCGGGTGTGACCCTTCTCCGCGGAGAGGGTGATCTCACCTTCACGAGTTCCGTCGCGGACCTCGGTCCGCCAGCCGCGCAACTCTTTTCGAGCGTGCTCCAGCGCGGCGTCCGGGGTGCCATCGATGGTCTCGGAGTAATGGTGCGGCAGCCGAGACAGGTTGCGCGGCACCCGGACCGGTGGCGTGCGCAGCGCGCGATAGTGGTCCAGGCAGCGCGGCAGAATGCAGCCGACGAGCGAAATGAACAGCAGCGCATAGATTGCCGTGAACCAGAAGCTGGAGAACACGTCGAACAGCTGGAACCGGTCCATCCACGGTCCGAGCGTCGGGCGGTCGGCGATGTACTGGTCGACCTTGCCCTCGTTGAGATTTCGCTGCGGCAGCAGCGCGCCCGGAATCGCGCCGAGGGCCAGCAGGAACAGCAATACCAGCGCGGTGCGCATACTGGTGAGCCCACGCCAGGCATTGCGCACGAGCGCCCAGGCACGCCCGACCGGGGACTGCTTCGGCGGCGTCACCGCCGCCTCGGGTCTGTCGATCACGGTCATATCGGCAGCGTCACCTCGGAAACGAACCCGTCGCGCACCCAGGCGACGAACTGGTCCCACGCCCCCGTGACCAGCGCGATCCCGACCGCGACGAGCAATATGCCCCCGATGATCTGAATGGTGCGCGAATTGCGCCGCAGCCAACCGACCCCGCGCAACGCACTCGCCGACCCGAAGGCCAGGATCACGAACGGCAGACCGAGGCCGAGGCAGTAGGCGACGATCAGTGCGACGCCGCGCACGGCCGTCGTACCCTCGGTCCCGGCCGAAACCGCCATCACCCCGGACAGCGTCGGCCCGAGACACGGCGTCCAACCGAGCGCGAAGACCGCGCCGAGCACCGGAGCGCCCAGAATACTGGTGAGCCTGCGCGGCTCCATCCGCGTGTCGCGCTGCAACGCGGGGACCAAGCCGACGAATACCAGACCCATCAGGATGGTGACCACACCGCCGACCCGTTGCAGCAGTTCACGATTGACGTTCAAGGTCTGGATGACGCCGAAAACCGTTGCGGTGGCGAGCACGAACACCACGGTGAAGCCCGCGACGAACAAACCGGCCGCACCGGCCACTCGGATCCGACCCGTACGTGCCGCAGCCCGATCGACCGAAACCGCTGTGCCGCCAAGGCTTTTGGCCTGCGGCGCAGTGGCGGGCGGCGCCGCGGCGCCGACCAGCCCGGCCAGATAGGACAGGTAACCCGGCACCAGCGGCACCACACACGGCGAGGCGAACGAGACCAGTCCGGCCAGTACGCATGCGCCGAGCGCCAATAACAGCGGCCCCGTCGCCGCCGTCTGCTGGAACGAATCACCTACTGCGGCAAGCACCATCAGTCGGTCTCCACCGGGGGTCGATCAGCTCGCTCGGGCACCGGCGCGGCTTCCGGCGCGAAGTCCATCATGGAATCGGCTGCGGCGCTGCGTGGCACGGCGGCAACGCCGACCCACCGGTCATCGACCGTCCAGACACCGCGGACGAGACGGGCGGCCTGCCGCGGGCGACAGGCACGCGGGCGACGAGTACGGCGATCGCGAATCACGATTGCACCTTTCCTACCGCTCGCTATCGAGCGGGACGTAATTACGACATGGACCGAACGGCGTGTGCGGGGGTCACTGCGAACCTTCCGCGGCAATGCGTTCGACAACTGGTTGGAGGTCTTCCGCCAAGAGCGAGCGGAGGAAGACAGCGGCGACCCGATGTTGCCGATCCAACACCAACGTGGTGGGAATGACACTGGTCGGGAAGTTGCCGCCGAGCGCGAGCAGGGTGCGCATGGACGGGTCGTAGACGGACGGATAACCGACCTTGTTGTCGACGACGAAGTCCTGCGCCTTGTCCTGTTGGAAATCACGGACATTGATGCCGAGAAAGACGACGCCCCTGTCCTTGGTTGCCTCGTAGACCCTTTCGAGCGCGGGCGCCTCGGCACGGCACGGCCCGCACCACTGCCCCCACAGATTGAGCACGACCACCTTGTCCGGGAAGTCGGCGACCGAGGTGGTCTTGCCCGAGGTCATCAGATCCGGCCCGGCGAGCTTGCCGATGGTGCCACGCGCGGCGGGCGGATCGTAGAAAATATCGGTTTTGCCACCGGGCGAGACGAATTCGAACGTACCGCCGGAGGCCACCGCATCCTTCCCGGTCGAACAACCCGCGAGCGCGGCCACCAGGGCCACGCACGCGAGCAGGACCGACGTGAAACGCCGGGCCGACGGCCGGGAAGAAGTTCTCATGCGCCGTGCACCGTGGGATCCGAACCGCCTGCGGGCTCGGAGTAGACGATGTCGACGAGGGTGTCGCCCTGGTAGACCAGCGAGGTCAGCGAGGCGAGCGAGCATTGCCGATGCCGCGGATCGTGCCAGAGCCGCTGGCCCTGCAGGAACCGCCGCAGGGTCCAGACCGGCAGCTGATGCGAGACCAGCACCGCCTCGTGTCCGGCCGCCTCGACCCTCGCCTTGTTGACCGCGGCCAGCATGCGGTGCGCGATCTGCAGATACGGCTCGCCCCAGGACGGGGTGAACGGATCGCGCAGCTTCCACCAGTGCCTCGGCTTGCGCAGCGCACCGTCGCCGACCGAAACCCGCAGGCCCTCGAAGGTATTGCCAGCCTCGATCAGGTTCTCATCGGTGCGCACGAGCAGCCCGTGCTGACGCGCGATCGGCTCGGCGGTCTCCTGCGCACGCTGCAGTGGCGAGGCGATCACCATGGCGATGTCGTGGTCGGCCAACGACCGCGCCACCGCACCGGCCTGTGACCGACCGGTCACCGAAAGGCTGAACCCGGGCAGGCGACCGTAGAGAATGCCCTTCGGGTTGTGCACCTCGCCGTGCCGCAGCACATGCACGATGGTCTCGATGGTGTCGTCCTCGACCGCGCCGACCGGCGCAGCGGCATCGGACTCGTCGGCGAGAGCGGCCGTTTCCGCGCTGTCGACAGGGGTATCTGGTAGTTCGCGCATTTCTGAATCTGGCTGGTCGGAACTCACGCGCGGGATCCTTCGGGGGTGGCGGCCGCGGCCGCATGTGCGGCGGCGGGCAGGGCGGCGGCAATACGGTCGAATGCGTCATCGTCGAGCGCCGCGGAGACGAACCATGCTTCGAACGCGCTCGGCGGCGCATACACACCGCCGTCGAGCAGTGCGTGGAAGAAAGCGGGGAAACGCCAGGTCTGGCTGGCTTTGGCGGTGGCGTAGTCGGTGACCGGACGGTCGGCGAAGAACACGCTCACCATATTGCCCGCGAACTGGACCTGATGCTCGACCCCTGCGGCACCGAGCGCCTCGGTGAACAAGCCGCCCAGCCGCTCGGCATTGCGATCGAGTGCGGCGTACACCGCGTCATCGGCCGCACGCAGCGAGGCGAGGCCGGCGGCGACGGCAACCGGATTCCCGGAAAGGGTGCCCGCCTGATACACCGGGCCAAGTGGCGCAAGGTGATTCATGATCTCGGCGCGACCGCCGAACGCGGCGGCAGGCAGCCCACCGCTCATCACCTTGCCGAAGGTGTAGAGGTCACCGGCGACACCGTCGCGGCCGAACCAGCCGGACCGGCTCACTCGGAACCCGGTCATCACCTCGTCCATGATCAGCAGCGCGCCGTCGTCGGCGGTCAGCTTGCGCAGGCCCTCGTTGAAACCGGGCAGCGGTGCGACCGCACCCATATTGCCCGCGGCCGCCTCGGTGATCACACACGCGATTTCACCCGGATGCGCGGCGAACGCGGCGGCAACGGCCTCGATGTCGTTATACGGCAGCACTATGGTGTCGCCCGCCTGCGCACCGGTGACACCGGGCGAGGTCGGCAGGCCGAGGGTCGCGACGCCGGATCCGGCGTCGGCAAGGAGCGCGTCCACATGGCCGTGGTAGCAACCCGAAAACTTGATGATCTTGGTGCGACCGGTGTAGCCGCGGGCCAGCCGGACCGCGCTCATGGTGGCCTCGGTGCCGGAGTTGACCAGGCGGACCCGGTCCACCGGCGTTACCCGCTCGGCGATCAGCTCGGCGAGTTCGATTTCGGCCTCGGTCGGCGCGCCGAAGGAAAGTCCGCCGACGGCCGCGCGCTGCACCGCCTCGACCACCTCGGGATGCGCGTGGCCGAGAATCATCGGACCCCAGGAACACACCAGATCGACATACTCATTGCCGTCGACATCGATGAGTGTGCAGCCCTTGGCCGATGCGATGAATCGCGGTGTGCCACCCACGGACTTGAAGGCCCGCACCGGCGAATTCACACCACCCGGAATCACCGAAGCGGCCCGGTCGAAGAGCTGAGCCGAGACCGGCACCGATGCCCTGGTCACGCGCGGAGAAGAACTCACGACGTCCAGTGTCTCAGCCCGATTGGAACGAGTCGACGACAGGGTGTAGTCGAGTGACGCAGACCGCACGCACCGCAGCCTCTTCGGCGCAACACGCCGATCATGGTTGCGGCCGATATCGGTCGCCGACCGATTGCCGATGCGTAATCTCGGTGGGTCGTCGCACCATCCAACCCATCGGGAGGGTCCAATGCGGTTCGCCGTCATCAGCTCCACGATCTTCGCCGCGCTCGCCGCCGCCGTCACCGTCGGCGCCGGGACCGCAGCGGCCGCGGATCCGGTCAGCCAGCCCGACCGGATCGGGCTGCATCTGGATCACGCGGAGACCACGGCCCTCGGCGACGGACCACTGCCCGCATTGGTCACCATGGTGGTGCCGCTCAACCGGATCGGCGCCGGACTGAAGAGTGACACCGAGATCTACCGCGACGAGAACGGCGGAGTGCACGCCTCATTGCGCCAGGTCATCATGGAGGCGGCCAGGCATCCGGACGGCACCGTCACCGTGTACCTCAACGCGCCGGGCACCAGAGACGGCCGCACGCTCGACATCTATCAGAGTTGGGACTAGAGGGACGGCCGCCGGCGGGTGTGGACGAACTCAGGTGTACATGCACGGCGCCGAGGCCGAGATGGTGTGCAGCTGGCACATGAAGTTGTTGTACACACCGGCCGAACCCGAATCGGGCACGAAGATCGGCGCGGGCTGGGCCACCTCGGTCTGAGTGTCGGTCTGGGCAGCGGGCTCCAGCGGCAGTCCCGGTGCGGCCCATGCGGGCGCCGCACCGATTGCGGCCGCCGCGACGACCGCCGCGCACACTTTCCCGGCAAAACGAATCACAAGCATTTCTCCCAGTCGACACAATTCGGATTCCGACCGAAAGCATAACGGCCACAACAGTATTCACTGAATGCCGACCGTTGCACCTCGCGGCGCGGCACTTGCACGGTAGTGCAGTGGTGGCCGATACGCCAGGGCACGTCTCGGATCGCCGTTGCGCCTGAGGTGCGGCGCTACGAGGTGACGCCCAAGCAGAGCCCGACGAAACCGGTTGTCAGCAGACAGGCCAACGGAACCGGCAGCAGATTCAGTAGCGAAAACGATGGAATTGTCGGCATCATGCCTGCGATGTTCCCGCGAAATTCGCGAACAAACTGGTGCGGCGATCCGGATCGCCGGTGATTGCCCTGGTTCAGCGCGAACGCGCGGCACGCACCGTGCGCGCGAAAGCATCGATCGCGAGCACGCCGGCCACCATGACCAGGAAAGCGGCGAGCACCAACCACGGAGCGCTGTAGCGGGTTGAATCGAAGCCGGGCACGTCCCCTGACGGCGCGAAGGTGGTGGTGATCAGCCCATTGCGCCAACTCACCACCGCGAGAACCGCGCACCCCAGCGCGAGCGTCGATTCGACCAATGCCGCAAGCATCCGGTCACCGAGCGCAATCAAGCGCGTCAACGATCCGCTCCGTTCTCACTGTCTTCGGTTTTCTCGGTCCGCGTAGGCAGATCGGCACCGGTCCCGTCGAGCGCTTCGGTGAGCGCCGCCCGCAGTCCGCGGTGATCCTTCGCCCACGCCTGCACCAGTTCACCACCGACGAGCCGCAGCCCGATGCCCTTGCGCCGGCGTGGCACCCCGCTCAATTCGCCGAGCGCGCGCGCCGATTCCCAATCCACATCATCCCAGGAGTCCTCGTCCCGCTCGGGCATCACCGCAGCGATGGACGCCAGCGGCAAGGTCTCGGTGCCCTCGCGCAGCATGCCGGGGGTCAACTCGACGCTCACATGCCGCTGTCCTGCGATCACCTGCAGCACAACGAAACCCGCGATCAGCGTGGCACAGAAAATGAGAGCGAACCAGTGCACCTGATCAGCGGTCACCAATTCCAGAATCAACACGATCAGACACAGCAACGGCCCGTAGGCCACCGAACGCCAGCGCGCGCCCGGTTCGGTGAAGAGGATGGTCGCGCCATCCGCGGAATCCGTCACACCATGCTCCCAGCCGCTGGCGACTGCTTGCAGGTCGCTCGAAAGGGCCAGTCGAGCACGGTGACGGGAATCGACACCCGGTCCCGGATCAGCCGACCGCGCCGGGCAGGATCAGCAGCGCGACGGTGACCAACGCGAACAGGACCAGCAGGCTCAGTACAAGCAGATCTCGTCGAATGCTCTGCGGCTGTTGGATCACCACTCGCATCGATGCCTCCGATCTCCCGGAGCCATCTGGTCGACGTACTTACAAAACGTAAGACAACGTGTAACAAATGACTTCCGGTTCCCATGTCCTCTGTGACAACCCTCACGATACATGCTGCCGATTTCTTGACAAACTCGCGGACGGCTCCAGCTTTCGTTCACCTGCGATTCATCTGGAAGTACTCGGTCGAGTCCGGACGGTGACTCAGATACACCGCACCCGCGGCCAGCACGCCCTGCACGATCGCCGCCGCACCCGCTACCAGCGAGGCCGCTCCCGTCACCGCTTCCAGCGCGAACAGTGTGCCGACCGCCACCAGTACCAGCCAGACGCCCACAGCGGTCAAAAGCGTCCGTGCCCATAGCTTTCCGCGCACGAACTGGTGCACGAACAGCAAGGCGAATGCGGCCAGCGCCAACCCGATCACCACAGCGACCACGAAGGCCAACGAGACCATCAGCTCCGCATTGGCCATCGTGAAATTCGGATCGCCGACGTGCACCTGGTCGAACATCTTCTGCGCGAAATCCTTGCGCTGCTGAATTGCCGCGACAACCGACCCGATCATCTGCAGAATGCCGAATCCGATTACACCCCACCACAATTGCCGCGCCGTCCGAATATCCTCCGGCGGTTCCTGCCGCGGCTGCGGCGGCCCGACAACAGGCCCGCGCGGGTACGCGGCCGGTGGATACACCCCGGGCGGATACGGCATCGGCGGAATCGCGCCCTGCGGATACGGTCCGGCCGGATGCGCTGCCGTCGGACTCGAGCCGGGTGGACGCGCGCCCGCTGCAGCAGGGCCGTGGCTATGCGCGCCCGCGGGACTCGAGCCGGGCGCATTCGCTCCCACCGGATTCGAGCCGGGTGGATGCGCGCCCGCCGGAGTTGCGCCGGGCGGATGCGCGCCCGCCGGAGTTGCGCCGTGCGTGTTCGAATCAGCCGTCCCGGGCGCCTCGGCGCCCTGCGGCCACGCGCCGGCCGACTCGGTACCCTGCGACCCAGGCGGATACGCCTCGGTTGGATGTGCGCCCTCCGGCAGTGACGCAGGATTCGGTCCCGCGGTATCCGACCCTTGCGGATTCGAACCGAGCGACTTCGCCCCGTCCGACTCGCGATCCGGCGACTTCGAACCCTCCGGCTCGGAGGATGACTGCATTGAGGGCGATTCCGGGCTCATCGATTCCGACTCGACCGACTTCGAACTGCCAGACGCCGCACCCGGCGCCTCGGGTCTGAGCGGATTCGTCACGACAGCCAGTGCGCGGCCTCGGTCGCCCAGTAGGTGAGCACCATATCCGCGCCGGCCCGGCGGATACCGATCAGCGATTCCAGGATGGCAGCGCGGCGGTCGATCCAGCCGCGCTGGGCGGCGGCGGTGATCATCGCGTATTCGCCCGAGATCTGATACGCGGCCACCGGCACCGTCGATTGGTCGGCGACATCGCGCAGGATGTCCAGATACGACATCGCCGGCTTGACCATCACGATGTCCGCGCCCTCGGCCAGATCCAGTTGCAGTTCCCGGATCGCCTCGCGACGGTTCGCCGGATCCTGCTGGTAACTGCGCCGATCCCCTTCCAGCGAGGAGGCGACCGCCTCGCGGAACGGACCGTAGAACGCCGATGCGTACTTCGCGGCGTAGGCGAGGATGCCGGTATCGGTGCGCCCGACCGCGTCCAGGCCGCGCCGGATCGCGCCGACCTGACCGTCCATCATGCCGCTGGTACCGAGCAGATCCGCCCCGGCTTCGGCCTGCGCGAGCGCCATCTCCACGTAGCGGTGCAGGGTGGCGTCGTTGTCGACGGCACCGTCCGCGGACAGCACGCCGCAGTGGCCGTGATCGGTGAATTCGTCGAGACAGGTATCGGCCATGACCACCGTCGAATCGCCGACCTCGTCGGCGAGCGCGCGCAGACCCCGGTTGAGAATGCCATCGGGATCGCTGGCCTTGCTGCCGGTGGCGTCCTTGTCCTCGGGCCGCGGCACACCGAAGAGCATGAGCCCGCCCACACCCGCGGTGACCGCTTCGACCGCCGCCTTGCGCAGCGAATCCATCGAATGCTGCAGTACGCCGGGCATGGAGCCGATCTCGCGCGGCTCGTCCAGTCCGTCGGCGACGAACATCGGTAGCACCAATTGCCGTGGCTCGAGAGTCGTTTCAGCCACGAGACGACGCAGGGCGGGGGTACGGCGCAACCGCCGCGGGCGGTCCAATCCGGTCATAACCGCACGATACGCCCGGCCCGAATACGAGTCGCAAGCGGCGGTACGCCGATGGATCAGGGGCTTGCCATCATCGTTGAGGATGTCTCGAGGATCCGATAAGCCCACCGGGCGATACTGCGGACCACCCGGCGGTCGCCGGCGATTACCGGCGCTCGAAGAGTGCCGTGCGAGGAGCGGATGATGGTGGGGAGTGGTCGGTCTTGTCCCAGGAGTACGCGATGACCGGGTCGAGGGTGAGCGGTGGTTGCGTCGCGGCGCCGAAGCGGGAGATGCCGATTCAATGTTCCAGCTCGCGCGATTCCTGAGAGAGCGACCTGTGCAGACGGACAATCCCGCGGCAGCAGCCCAGGGGCACAAGGACGCCCGCTACTGGCTCGAACGCGCTGCGATCCTGCGCCACCCCCAAGCGCTCGAACTCCTACACGGACTCTGAAACACACTCGCGAACAAGTCATCCGCCCGGATAGCCGGTCTCACGGCCGGGCACCGCGTACCCGAGTCCTCGGTTCGAACTCGGGGTGGCCAGATCACCGCGCGGTTCCCCGCAGCGTACGAAAGCCCTTGTGAGCGGGTGTTTTTGTCGGTGGGCAGTAGTAAAATCGAAGGAGTGTTCGAGGGAATCGCTCCAGGTTCCCGATTGCGACGGGAGGACGCACCGTGCCCAACACCGCATCGAAGTCGAAGGTCAGCGATCGCTTGCAGGTCGCTCGAAACAACACAGTTCGACCCTATGTTCCGCTGCAGAAGCGGCCGCTGCCCGCCGGGCGACCGCGCAAGTGGTACATCTCGCACAATCGACGACTCAAGGCGATGCGCCTGACCATCGCCCTGCTGGACTCCGGGATCTATCTGCCGAGCCAAGCCAGCAACGAAAGGATCCGGCGCACAGCCGAACTCATCGATATTCGCCCGCCGTCCGACACCACCTGCCGTTTGGTGCGGACCCTGATGCGCTACAGCCGCTGATCAACGGAGCTCGACGGTTGCGGCGGCTCCGGTTGCGCGGCGAGAGAGCGACGCTGGCGACTGCTTGCAGGTCGCACAAAACAGCCTGCACTCTCGCCGCCCAACCGGGTAGGCCAACGGGTATCTAGCGGCTGCGGCGGCTCTTCTTGCGCGGTGGGGGCAGCAGGCCCTCGGCGCGCAGGCGGGCCGCATGCTCGGCCAGCGCCTCGACCAGCGGACCGACCTGGGCGACCTCCGGCTGCACATCCACACGCAGACCGAATTCGATGGCCGTCTCGGCGGTCTTCGGGCCGATGCACGCAACAATGGTGCGCGCGTGCGGCTTACCCGCGATACCGACCAGATTGCGGACCGTGGAGGACGAGGTGAACAGCACCGCGTCGAAGCCGCCGGTCTTGATCATCTCGCGGGTCTCGGCCGGCGGCGGCGAGGCGCGCACCGTGCGGTAGGCGGTCACGTCATCGATTTCCCAGCCACGATCGCGCAGACCCTCGGCCAGAGTTTCGGTGGCAATGTCCGCGCGTGGCAACAAGACTCGGTTCACCGGATCGAAAACGTCGTCGTAGGGCGGGAAGTCGGCGAGCAGGCCCTCGGACGACTGTTCACCACTCGGCACCAGCTCCGGATTGATCCCGAACGAGCGCACCTTATCCGCGGTGGCCTCGCCGACGCAGGCGATCTTCACACCGGAGAAGGCCCGAGCGTCCAGACCGAATTCGGCGAACTTCTCCCAGACCGCACGCACCGCATTGGTGGAGGTGAACACCACCCACTGGTAGCGGCCGTCGACCAGACCCTTGACCGCGCGCTCCATCTGCGCCGGACTGCGCGGCGGCTCGACCGCGATGGTCGGCACCTCCATCGGAATGGCGCCGTGGGTGACCAGCCGCTCGCTCATCTCGGATGCCTGCTCCTTGGTGCGCGGGACCAGCACGGTCCAGCCGTACAGCGCCCGCGACTCCCACCACGACATCTTCGACCGCTGCGCGACCACCTTGCCGATGGTCACCACCAGCGGACCGACCAGCTCGGAGGCCGCACTGTTGAGCGTGGCCAGGGTGGCCTCGATGGTGCGCTGCTGGCGGGTGGTGCCGCGCACCGTCACCGCGACCGGGGTCTGCGGCGCCATACCGTGTTCGACCAGCGCACTCGCGGTTTCGGCCAGATGACCCGAGGTCGCCGAAAGCACCAGCGGGCCGGGCGCGGCGGCCAGTGCGGCCCAGTCGACCTCACCGCGCACATCGGCCTCGGTGTGCCCGGAACCGAGCGCGATACCGGCGAAACTCGGCACCGCGGAACCATTGGGCAGGCCCGGCAGCACCTCGAAGACCATATGCGAACGCGTCACCGCATTGACCTCGGCGATCACCGAATCGGTCGTCAGCGGATCACCCGCGACCACCCGGACCACGTCGTGGCCACCGCGGGCCTCGGCGATCAGCGTCTTGGCCACCTCGGCGGGGTCGCCGAGCGCGGGCCGCACGTCCACCGGACGTTCACCGTCCTCGCCCGGCTCGACCGCGATACCGATCAGGGCGAGCACGCCCTTGTCGACATCGGGATCGGTGAATGCCAATGTCGCCCGCCCCAGCACCTCGCGCGCACGCACTGTCAGCAGTGCCGCGTCGCCGGGCCCCGACCCGACAAACAGGATCCGTCCTGGATGCTTCTTGTGTGCTCGGTTCATGCCCGTACCTCGCTAGCGCTCGGCACGCACATCGCCGGGGGCACTGTGTTGTTGATTCGCTCGCTCATTGGCTGTTCTCCATTGGGCTGGAATTGTAAAAGTCAGTGGGCGGACTAACCGCTGCTTCCGGCGTGCTGAGCAACTCGCGGGCGCCCAGATCGAGCAGTTCCCGGGCCAGCTCGCGGCCGAGCTCCGCAGCGCGCTCGGGAGCGCCGACCACGGAGGCTCGCAATACATCGGAGCCGTCGACGGCCGCCGCGCAACCGCGCAGCGAGAGTTCGTCGACAATTCTGCCGTCATCGTCGAGCGATTCGACGACCTCGGCGATCGCGCCGATCGGCACGGTGCAACCGGCCTCCAGTTCGGCCAGCAGCGACCGTTCGGCAATGACGGACGCACGGGTCGCGGCGTCGTCTAGTTCGGTAAGCGCCTTGATGAGTTCGCTGTCATCGCTGCGGCATTCGACCGCCAACGCACCCTGTGCGGGCGCGGGCAACATCTGCACCGGCTCCAGCGCCTCGGTGACCACGTCGAGCCGGCCGATTCTGGCCAGTCCGGCCCTGGCCACCACGACCGCGTCCAACTCCCCCTCGCTGACCTTGCGCAGCCGGGTGTCGAGGTTGCCACGCAGCGGCACGATGTCCAGACCGAGTCCGAGGGCACGCAACTGCGCGGCGCGGCGCGGCGCGGAGGTGCCGACCTTGGCACCGGCGGGAAGCTCACCGAGCACCAGACCGTCGCGCGCCACCAGTGCATCGCGCGGATCCTCGCGGGGCGGGATGGCGGCGATGGTGAAACGCGGATCCTGTGCGGTCGGTAGGTCCTTGTACGAATGCACCGCGATATCGATTTTCCCGGCGGCGAGTTCGTCGCGCAGTGCCGAGGTGAAGACGCCGACACCGATCTGCTGCACCGGATCCGCGGATAGATCGCCCGCGGTCTCGACGACCACCAGCTCCGCATCGTGTCCGGCCGCGATCAGATTGTCGCGGATCGTGCCCGCCTGCGTGCGGGCGAGCAAACTGCCTCTGGTGCCGATCCGCCACGGCACGCGAATGCTGCCTGCGGTCACGTTTTCCTCTTCCTGCACAACTGTCATGACGTCTGCCCCTGTTCTTCGCCGCGGTGTCCGGCGGTGAAGTCGTCGGCCAGCGCGATCTCGCTGCCGCCGACGATCGCTTCCGGGTCGACCGCAACATCGCCGAAGAAGCGAATCGCCGTATGCTCGTCGCTGATCGAACTGAGTTCCATCGGAGCCGCGACCGCTTGCGCCGCACCGGGTTTGAGCTCGAACAGTTCCCGCAGCGCCTCGGCGTAGGTATCGCCGCCCGGGGTGGAGGCCAACTGTTTAACGCGCACCGTCGGCGCGTGGAGCAACTTGTCCACCACGCGACGCACGGTGCGCGCCACCTCGTCACGTTCCGGATCGGCCAGTCCGGGCAGCCGGGAATCCAGCCGCAGCAATTCGGCCTCGACCACCTCGGCCGCGCGCTGCCGCAATGCGGCAACGGTCGGGGTGACCTCCGCCATGCGCTGGCCTGCAAGGTATTTCGCGAGTTCGTCGGCGACGATCGAGCGGGCGGCGGCGGTATCGTCGGCGGCCGCACCGGCCGCCGGATCGCGCTGCAAGGTCTCGATATCGATGACGGTGACACCGGGCAGTCCGGCTACCGCGTGTTCGACATCGCGCGGCAGACCGAGATCGCAGAACACCAACGGCCGTTCCACCTGGCTGGCGCGCTCGCGTTCGGCGAGTGCGCGGTGGGTATCGGCCAGTGTCACCACCGCGCCGACCGCGCCGGTACAGGTGACGACGATATCCGCGGCCGCCATCGCCTCGGTCAGGCGCGACAGTTCCATCGAATGAGCCTCGACACCGTGACTGCGCGCGGTCGCGGCGAGCCGCTTGGCCCGGGCCGATGTGCGATTCACCACGAGGATGCGGCCGATGCCCGCCCGCGACAGATGCGCCACCGCGAGCCCGCCCATCGCCCCGGCCCCGAGCACCACGGCGGTCTGCCCGGCGAGCGGGCCGAGCACATGCCGCGCCCGATCCAGCGCCACCGAAACCACCGACGCGCCGGCCCGATCGATACCGGTCTCCGAATGCACCCGCTTGCCGACGCGCAGCGCGTGCTGCGCGAGTTCGTGCAGGGTCCGCCCGACCGCCTGCTGTGCGTCGGCGGAAGCGTAGGCGCCGCGGATCTGGCTGAGCACCTGCTGCTCGCCGATCACCATCGAATCCAGGCCGCTGGCCACCGCGAACAGGTGTTCGGCTGCGGCCTCGCTGTAGCGGACATAGGCGTGCTTGGTCAGATCCGGCAGCGGGAGGCCGGAATGTTTGGTCAGCAAATCGCCGACTTCGGCGAGGCCGCCGTGGAAGGCGTCCACCACGGCGTAGACCTCGACACGGTTGCAGGTGGAGACGATCATCGCCTCGGACACACGGCTCGAGGTGAGCATTCGATCGATCAGTTTCGGCCGGTCCGCGTCGGTGATCGCGACCTTCTCCAGAATCGAGACGGGCGCGCTGCGATGCGAAATCCCGACTAGAAGAATGCTCATGACTCCGCCTCGCCGGCGCTCGGCTGCGTCATGCGCATTACGCGCCGCCGCATGATTCGTTCGCTGCGCTCACTCATGGTGTGACCACCGATCCCTTGCTGGATGGCTCCGTTGCCGAATGCGAGGACGTCGAGTGCTTGAGCACCGGATGTCCGGCAGCAGTGTGCGCGGGCGCGCGGTGGGCGATGCGGCCGGAAACGGCGTGCGCGACCTCGGGCAGCGGCGGCGCATTGCGTGCGGTCTCGAACGACAGCATCTGCAACTCGACCGCCAGATCGACCCGGCGCACCTCCACCGTCTCCGGCGCGGTCAGTTCACATGGAGCAAAGCTCAGAATCGACTGCAGCCCGGAGGCGACCAACAGATCGCAAACGTCCTGTGCCGCGTCGTCGGGCACGGTGATCACCGCGATGGTCGGCTTCAAGGCGTCGACGGCCGGGGCCAGATCCGCGACATCGCGCACCACCAGACCGGCGACCGACCGGCCGATCACCTCGGGGTGGCTGTCGAACATGCCGACCACGGTGAAACCGCGGCGCCGGAACCCGCCGTACCCGACCAGTGCCCGGCCCAGATTTCCGGCGCCGACCAGTACCACCCGATGTCCCTGCGAGAGCCCGAGCACATCCTCGATCCTGGTGCGCAACTTGGCGACGTCATAGCCGACACCCCGAACACCGTTGGGGCCGAGGAAGGAAAGGTCCTTGCGCAACTTGGCCGAATTGACACCCGCCGCGACAGCCAGTTCCTCACTCGATACGATGGCAACACCGTCGTCGGCCAACATGGCCAGGACCCGGAGATATGTGGCCAGCCGCGCCACGGTGGCTTGGGGGATGTCCTTTTGCAGAGCCCTGCCGGAGACGCCACTCGGCGCCTCATGCTGCTCTGTCACGTCGTCGGCTCCTCGTTCCGGCCTCCGGCGAGGTCCGGTTCGTCGTTCGACCTCGTGCCCGGGGCGGTCCGGTGCCATGGTCGAAGTATTCGGAATGCTGGGTTCATTACGCGGTGGATCCGCAGCCTCGGCGAGCGGGTCGCGTGCCACCACCGTAACCGCTTGTGCAGCCCTTCACAAAGTCGGTGAATTTGGCCTCATTTTCGGCCGCGACCAGCAGCGCGGCGGAATCGGGCCGGATCAGCAATCGCTCAGCGAGTCAAGTCGGCCCGCAATCGGGGCTCGTCGACATCGAAATAGCTGTGCTCACGACCGTCCAGCAGCACGACGGGAAGCCGGTCGCCGTACTCCGCGCGCAGGCCAGGGTCGGTTCCGGCGGCTTGGTCCACGTCGACGGTCGACGGCTCGATGTCGAAATCGGCGCAGATCGCCCGGAGTTGCTCGAACGCGATGACGCAGAGCCCGCAGCCCGATCTCGTCAGCAGCGTCACCGAATGTGTGGGATTGGTCATGGCCGATATTAAATCCCCTCGCCACGCCCCGATCGGAGCGCGCGGTAGTGCCTTGACTGTCGCCGCGGCCAGCTAATGTGGTTGTGGTTCGCGCGACGGGCGGAGGTACTGGTGCCGGAACGATCGAAGGTGGCAAGAGCTGGTTTCATCGCGGGACGATTCGGTGAGTTTCCGGTGCGGTGGAATCAGGGCCGGCTGGGCCAGGGTCTGCATGACCAGCTCGCGCGCATCTCTCGCAGCCCCTTCGGCCCGAGCGAGGAAGAGCTGCGGGCCAATCTGGCCGGTGAGGCCAGTGCCGAGGCGGCGCTGTCGCTGCACGATGCCGAACTCGCCGAAGCCGATATCGAGGCCATCGGGCCCGAGGTGCCGCGGGATCTGACCGCGGCCGCATTCTTCGATGTCGACAACACCATGGTGCAGGGTGCGTCGATCGTGCATTTCGCCCGCGGCTTGGCCGCGCGCAAATACTTCAAGACCTCCGATCTGGTGGACGTCGCCTGGAAGCAGGTGAAGTTCCGGGTCACCGGCAAGGAGAACAGCACCGATATGGCCGCAGGCCGGGAGAAGGCGCTGGCATTCATCGCGGGCCGCCCCACCGCCGAACTGGCCGCCCTCGGCGAGGAGATCTACGACGAGATCATCGCCGACAAGATCTGGCCCGGCACAAGGGCTTTGGCGCAGATGCACTTGGACGCCGGCCAGCAGGTCTGGCTGGTGACCGCGACACCGGTCGAGCTGGCGCAGGTGATCGCCAAGCGGCTCGGGCTCACCGGCGCGCTCGGCACCGTCGCCGAGAGCGTCGACGGAAAGTTCACGGGGCGATTGGTCGGCGACATCCTGCACGGACTCGGCAAGGCGCATGCGGTGCGCACGCTGGCGGTCCGAGAAGGCTTGAACCTCAAGCGTTGTACGGCCTACTCCGACAGCCACAACGATGTGCCGATGCTGTCACTGGTCGGCACCGCGGTGGCGATCAATCCGGATTCGGACCTACGGGAGGTGGCGAAGAATCGCGGCTGGGAGATCCGTGATTTCCGCACCGGACGCAAGGCAGCCAAGATCGGCGTGCCGACCGCGCTGGCACTCGGCGCCGCCGGCGGCGCGGTCGCCGCCGCGGTCACCCGGCGCCGCGAGCACTAGCCGGTGAACGGGTTGCGGCGCTTGGTGAGCAGTTTGTAGAGGGTCTGCTGAATGGTTTCGCGAACCTGATCGGTGACCTCGAACATGGTCATCGGATCGTCGGCGTCCTCGGCCGCGTAGCCGGTGGTCGCGATGGGCTCGCCGAATTCGATGTACCACTTCGACGGCAGCGGCAGCGCGCCGAGCGGACCCAGATGCGGGAACAGCGGCGTCACCGGGAAATACGGCACATTGAGCAGCCTGGCGAGCGGCTTGATATCGGCCAGTTTCGGATAGATCTCCTCCGAGCCGACGATCGAGCACGGAATGATCGGCGTGCCGGTGCGCACCGCCGCCGCGACGAATCCGCCGCGACCGAAGCGCTGCAGCTTGTAGCGGTCGGTGAACTGCTTGCCGACGCCCTTGAAGCCCTCCGGGAACACGCCGGTCAATTCGCCTGCACGCAAAAGCCTTTCGGCATCCGGATGGCAGGCCAGGGTGTGCCCGGCCTTGCGAGCGAGCACGCCGAGCACCGGCGTCTCGAAGAGGAGATCGGCGGCTAGCAGACGTAGCGCGCGTTCCTTCGGATGCCGATCGTGGATCGCCAGTTGCAGCATCAGCCCGTCGAGCGGAATGGTGCCCGCATGGTTGGCGACGATCAGCGCACCGCCTGCTTCTGGAACGTTCTCGATCCCGTTGACCTGCACTCGGAACCAATAATCCGAGAGCGGGCGCAGCGCGGGCAGGATCAACGATTCCAGCAGGTGCTCGTCGAAGCCGAATTCGTCGACCTGATAGTCGCCGGTGACCCGACGGCGCAGGAAATCCGCGGTGGTGCGGATCTGCTTGCCGATGGCGCCGCGCAGCATGTCCGACACCGACTGCGGCGCCGGGGGTTCGGCGGCCGCGAGACGTTCGGTCAGCGACGTCACCACCTGGCTCGGCGCGACCTCGCCGGTCACCGGTTCCGGCCAGCGCCGCGGCGTGTTCCGCTGGCGCGTTTCGATATTCAGATCGTGGAGTTGGATGACTTTCGCTACGTCATTCATGTATGTGCTCCCGTAGCGGCCCCGAGCAGGCCGAGCAGTTTATGTTCTGCGGCATCGATCCAGGCTGGATCGATGACGGGCCGCGACGCTGCGCCCCCGATGAAGTCGTCGAATGCCTGCACCGTCGTCCAGCGCGGGACGAAACCGAGTTCGGTGCGCATACGGGTGGTGTCGAGGCCACAGCCGAAGTGGAAATAGTCGATCTGCTCACTGGTGAAGTCCCGCATGATCGGGCCCATGATCGCGCGGCCCGCGGTGCGGAAGACCGACCATGGGATCGGCAGCTCGATCCGACCCGCACGCCGGATCGCCTGCGACAACACCAGTGCGCCGTCTCCCGCGATGTTGTAGGTGCCGCCGGGCGCCTGCCGTGCCGCGTGCGCCATCGCGGCGATGGCGTCCTCCTCGTGCAGCAACTGCAGCCTGGCATCGCGGCCGAGAACCGTCGGAGCGACGGGTGAGCGCAGATACTGCACACCGCGCCGGGCCAACCGCGGGCCGACAATGGGCGCCAAACGCAAAATCGAAGCGGCGATATCCGGACGCCGCCGCGCGAGTCCGCGGACGAATCCTTCGATTTCGATCATGTCGCGAGCAAACCAACCACTCGGTGGAGTTCGCGCGCTCATTTCTTCGGTGAATTTCGCGGGATCCTTCGCACTGCATCCGTAGATCGCGGAGGTCGAGCGCACCACCACGCGCCGCACCGAAGGCGATTTCTGACACACCGCGAGCAGCTGCATGGCGCCGAGCACGTTGAGATCCTTCATCACCGCCCGGCCACCACCGGCCGGTGGATGCGTGAGCATCGCGGCGTGCACGACGGTATCGACCTCATTGCCGCCGATCACCTTGCGAATCAAGGGATTTCGAATATCGGCGCGAACGAATTCGGCGCGGCCCATGCGTCGTTGCAGTTCACGACTGGGGGTCATGGTGTCGACGGCCAGGATGTGTTCGACGGTCTGATCCTGGGCCAAACGCGCGACCACGTTGCCGCCGAAGAATCGGCTGGCACCGGTCACCATCACCACCTTGGGTGTATGTCCATCCCGCATTTCAGAACCCACCGCACCGGATCCCAACTGTGACAGCCCCCCAATTCCATTTGCTGCGGTACCAGAGTAACCGGTCGACTCCGATGCGCAGAGGGTATTAACCAGGATCTAACGATGACTTCAGCCACCCGATACATGGGCAACTTTCAAAATTCGCTGTTTCAAAAGAAAGGCCCGCCACCAATCGGTGACGGGCCTCTCAGCTAACGCGCAGCGACTCACTTGCCGAGTTTGCGCCGCTGAACACGCGTGCGGCGAAGCAGCTTGCGGTGCTTCTTCTTCGACATGCGCTTGCGGCGCTTCTTGATCACAGAACCCATAGGGTTGTCCTCGCGTTCTCTCTACTCGGCGCGCACGCCAATCACGTACGCATATTTCAGCGTCCGCGCCGCCAGCTGGCACCGGACACCACAAAGCGGTGCCGCCGACAGGCGCACACGAACCGAGGGTTCATCCTACCGGGACACCGTCAAACTGATGAAACCGCCTCATCCAGCGTCGAAGTAGGACGTCTCCAAATAGTCGTGCACCGCCTTGGCATGCACCCGGAACGAACGACCGACCCGTACGGCGGGCAACTCACCCGAGTGCACCAGCCGATAGACCGTCATCTTGGACACTCGCATGAGATTCGCGACCTCGGCGACGGTGAGGAACTGAGTACCTCCGCCGAGCACCGATTGCGTCGGAGTTCCCGAACCGCCTTGGGTCCGGGAATTGGCCCGGCCACCCGATGGTCCGGAACTTCCTGGCGACGTCCCTGAACTATTTGCAGACATCTTGTTAGACATCATCGCACCACTGACCTCCGGCACGTCCGCGCCGCCGGCTTCCCCACCGGCGGAACAGACACGCACGTGCTCCTTGAAGCTTAGCGGGACCAGTGGGATTACTGCGACGGGTGTGAGAAATCAGGTTTACACGCACGGAACCGACCGGTCACCCCGCAGACGTTCGGTGTTTGATCAACTCCCACCCGAGACACCTCAGGAAGCGCTGCCGCCAGTACCGTCGTTGGCACCCTGTTCGGCGGATCGTTGCTTCGCGGCGTGCAATGCCTCGAAGAAGGCCGAACGCACCCCGCCGCGCTCCAATTCACGCACCGCGGCGGCGGTCGTACCCGCCGGCGAGGTCACTGCGGCACGCAGTTCGGCAGCGGTCTGTCCGGAGCTCTCGAGCAGGGCGGCCGAGCCGAGCATGGTCTGCACCACGAGTTCGGTGGCGACGTCGCGGGTCAGGCCGAGCGCGACACCGGCATCGACCATGGCCTCGACCACCAGGAAGAAGTACGCGGGTCCGGAACCCGAGACCGCGGTCACCGCATCCATCTGCGCCTCGGTCACGGTCGCCACCTTGCCGACCGCGGCGAGCAGCTCGGTCACCTGGGCCAGCTGTTCCGGCCGGGCGTAGCGGCCCGGCGCGAGCACGCTCATGCCCTGGCCGACCAGCATCGGGGTATTCGGCATCACCCGGACCACCGGGAAACCGGCGGGCAGCTTGTTCTCCAGGCGCGCCGTGGGCACACCCGCCGCCAGCGACACCAGGATCTGATCCCGATCGGCATCGAGTTCGGCCTTGCCGAGCTGGCTCGAGACCGTATCCACATCCCCCGGCTTGACCGCGATGACCAGGACATCCGCACCTACGATCGCGTCCGCGATCGAATCGGTGACCCGTACGCCGAAACGGTCGCCGATGAGTTCGGCCCGATCGGCATGCGTCTCGACGACGACCAGATCCTTCGCCGCCCGTCCGGATTCGAGCAATCCGGCGATCAACGCCTCCCCGATGCGACCGCCACCGATCACCGCAACTCTCGTCATGGGCCTTAAGGCTAGTCGCGCGACCAAATCGGCTCGGCGCTGGGGAAGAGCCAGGGTCCTGTCGCCGCTGGGGGTCCTATCGCCGCTGTGGGGTCCTATCGCCGCTGTGGCACCAGCGCGAGCTGACGGCTCTGCGCGACGACCGCACCGGTGGAGTCGAGAATCAGCTGGTCCTCGTCGAACATGCGCTCGCCGACCTCATGGCTGGTCGCGATGATCCGCAACCAACCCGGGGCCGGGCGACGGCGCAGGTAGGTCGTCATCTGAACGGTCGGGGCCCAACCGGTCTGGCCGAGGTTCGCCAGGACCGGCGGGCTCATATCGGCGGACATGATCGCGAAGTACATGGCGATATCCGGATCCTGTTGGTCACCTTCGAACGGGCGCATCCAAAGACGCAGGCGCGGTTCACCTTTCGCACCGTCGAGGAATCGGGCCCACTCCCGATCGATGAATAGTTCGGCGCCGCGCGCCACATGGACGACCTTGCCCATCGACGAATCCCGGTAACCGACGGCGTCGGCGGGCGGTTCGATCGGCATTTCAGCATGCCGCTGTGCGTAGATCGGGTCGGCGTCATCGAGATGACCGAAGGTGAACGCGGTGCGCACCAGCGTGCGCCCGCTCTGGATCAGGTCCACATCGACCAGGCAGATCTGGCGACCGACCTTGCGGATGTGCACCTCGTACTCGACCTCGCCGGGCTCCGGTGCACCGAGGAAATCGGAGCTCGCCGCGATGGGCGCCATGACCACCAGGGCCGGATCGGAGGCGCGCAGCCAGCGGGTGGCCGCGGCGGCGCTGATCGCGACCATGGTGCCGCCGTGCACCTTCGGCCCGATGGTCCAGATTTTGTCGATGGTGCCCAGGTAGCGGCCGGTATCCGGATTGGCCGACAGCAGTTCGGTCAGTGTGCACACCCGGCTGAAGGGTGCGTCCGTCGTGGTGGCCTGCGCGTGTTCGGCGGTCAGCTCCGGCATCGTCACTCCTGTCGTCGGTCGGCCGTGTCGGCGGGACACAGCGTTCGTACAGCGTAGAACGAAGCGATTCGGGTCGGCATTCCCTTCTGCGGACAGATCGGTGCGGCGTCACACCTGATTCGCGTGCGTCGGGGCCGGAGCGGGCGCGTTGAGGTGTGCTCTGGCGAAGTCCAGCGTGCGGTTCAGCATGCTCGTGCGGCCCTGGGCGGTACGCGCATTCTGGGTATTGATCTCGGCGACCGCGTGACCGGCGAAACCGGAGCGCAGCAGTGCCGCGCAGAGCTCGACGCACGGCTGCGTGCCCTCGCCCGGCACGAGATGCTCGTCGTGCGCCGCACCGCGGCCGTCGGCGAGATGCAGGTGCGCGAGCCCGGTGCCCATCCGTGCGGCCAGCGCCAGCGGATCGGCGCCCGCGGTCGCGGTATGCGAGATATCGAGGGTGTAGTGCCGGAATCCGGTATCGGTCGGATCGTAGGACGGGCTGAAGGCGGTCACGCCGGGACCGGGACCGCCGCGGCGCTCCAGCCGCTTCGCCGACCCGGTTTTGCGTCCGAAGAGGGTGTCCGCGCGCATCGGGAACATATTCTCCACCGCGACGATGACGTGGCTGTGCTCCTCCAGTTCGGCCACCTGATCAGTGAAGCCCTGCGCATACCTGCGCTGCCAGCGGAACGGCGGATGCACCACCACGGTGCCCGCGCCGAGCGCCTCGGCCGTGCGCACACTGCGCTCGAGTTTGGCCACCGGATCCGAGCCCCAGACCCGCTGCGAGATCAGCAGGCACGGTGCGTGGATCGCCAGTACCGGCACACCGTATTTGCGCGAGTAGGCCTGGACGGTGGCGATGCTCTGGCTGGCCGGCTCGGCCCAGACCATCAATTCGATGCCGTCGTAACCGATTTCGGCCGCGTATCGGAAGGCCGCCTCGGTGTTCTGCGGATAGACCGAGGCCGTCGAGAGACCGACGAGGATCTGCTGAGCGCCGAATCCGCCGGCCGCTTCGACCGGCGAATCGGGTTCGGTGCGCACGTCCGGATCGGGAGCGCGCCCCCCGGTCACGTTCGCCGTTCTGGTGTCGTCCGCCTGCCCGATATTCCCCACAGCCTGCTCCCTGCTCAGTTCGTACTGAGTAGAAAGGCTAGCGGTCCCAGGGTGACGAAGATGCCGACGACGACGGCTATCACCGTGCTGAGGATGTCATCGGTGCGCCGCAGTATTCGCACCAGCGCCACCAGACCAAGGATCACGATCATCGCCAGGCACAGCGCCACCCAGGGCAGCATTTCCCACATGCGCTCGAAGCCCTTGAAGAGCAACATCCCGGCGACTGCGGCACCGGTGCTCTGACCACCGAGAATCATCCACTGGCGGCGATTTGTGTCGTACTCCGACTTGCGTGCGACCCGCGAGCGAGCACGTCTCGGGGACAGGCGGGAGGCGAAAGAATGATCCGAATCGACATCGTCGTCGTCGAAATCCTCGTCGTCGAGGACATCACCGGTCGGGAACGGTTCGTACACATCGGTCAGACCGTCGTACACATCCGGCTCGGCGGGCTGCGATCGGCCACGTCGCCCACGCCCGTTGCGTTCAGCGGCGCGCCCGTTCGCCCGCTCGGCCTCGGCACGTTCGACTTCGTCGCGCAGCAGGTCGCCCGCCACGGTCTGACCGGAGACGAGTTGCTGATCCTGACTGGCCAGCGACCACGCGGCGGTAGGGATGCTCCCGGATTCGGGCGCGTTGCCCTTGGGCGGTACATGTCTGCGCACCGACCAGGCGGGCAGTCCCCGATCGGCCGGACCGTCCAGTCGTGCGGATCTTCGCTGATCCAGCGGCTCGGGATGGGCGCCGCGTGCCGGACCGTCCGGCCGCGGGGGCATCGGCAGCGGCGCGGATTCCGGTGCGAAGCCGCTGGTGGACGGCGACCACGGCGCGGTCGAGGGTCCGGCGTTGTCGGCCTCGGCCTCGGCCGCGGCCTCCGCCGCGCGTCGCCGGGCGGCCCGGCCGCCGAATCTCGATCCGTTCGGCGGGCTTTCGGGCGGCGCGCCGATGCCGCGGCCGAGATCGCGCAGCGGCTGTACGTCGGTGGTCTCTTCCTCCGGTTCGGCATGCCGGCGTCTGCGGCCGGTGCGTCCGGAGCCGACCGCGCCGTCCGCAAGCGGGTCCCGCGCATACGGATCCGGTGCCGGGGCGTAGGGATCGGGCGCCGGGGCGTACAGATCCGAGATCGGCGCGGACAGCGGATCCGCGGGCGCGGAATGCCGCGACGAATCCGCGCCCGGCATTTCCCGCCCCGGCATGATCCGGCTCGAATATCCCGGCGCGGGCAGCGGATCGGCGGGCGCCTCCGCAGCGGCGTACGCCGAGAGCGGGTCGTACCGCGTGATCGGCCCCGACATCGGCGAGTAGTTGGATGATTCGGGTGCGGCGTACGGCGCCGGATCCGGCGCGGCGTACGAAGTGGGTTCCGGCGCAGGCGTTTCGAAACCGGACCCCGCGTACCCGCCGGACTGGAAACCGGAGGGTTGATAACCCGACGCGTCGTACCCGTTGGATTCGTACGACGGCGGTTCGTACGCCGGTTCGTCGTCCTCGGGTGCGGCGTGCGCCGAATGGCCGCCGCCGCCCGCCGGAATGGCAGGCAGATCACCGGTCAGCTCGGCAACCGAGATGCCGCGGCCACCGCGCCGCCGCCGCCCGCCGCCACCGGGTGATGCCGCGCCCTGCTGGCCGTTTCGTGCCAGCAGCTCGGCAACCGATAGCTGCTTGGAATCCTCACTCATGACGACACCGTTTCGATCGGGCCCGATAGATCGCCGCCGGGCACCGGCTTACCGCTCGTTTCCACAACGGCACCCGGCAATGCCGTAGCCCTCGGTCCACCGTTCATATCGGTATCCAGTTTGCGCAGGATCAGCCCCTCGCGCAGTGCCCACGGACAAATCTCGAGGGTGTCCAGCGATAGTGCCCGCATACTCGCCTCCGCGACCAATGCGCCAGCCACCAATTGCTGTGACCGATCGGAACTTACGCCTTCCAATTCTGCACGGTCCGCCGCCGTCATTCTCGAGATGAAGGCAATCAGTTGGCGCAGACCTGAGCTGGTGAGTGTACGGCGCACCCGCAGCCCGGCCGAAGAGGGCGCCGCTCCGGTCAACCTGGCAAGCGACCGAAACGTCTTCGATGTGCCGACCGCGAGATCCGGTTTCCCCACGTCCAGCAGTTGTTTCGCGGGTGCGACGAGTTCCGCGTCGAGCCAATCGCGCAGCACCGCGACGCGGCGTTTGCCCGGTGGATCCTCGCGCAGCCATTCTCTGGTCAATCTTCCGGCGCCGAGTTGCAGCGAGACCGCGAGATCGGGTTCCTCATCGCCGCCGTTGGTCATTTCCAGCGAGCCGCCGCCGATATCGAGATTGAGGATCCGGCCCGCGCTCCAGCCGTACCACCGGCGCACGGCGAGAAAGGTGAGCCGGGCCTCGTCGACACCGGCGAGCACCTGCAGTTCGACGCCGGTTTCGGCGCGGACCCTGGCGAGTACCTCATCGGAGTTCGCGGCCTCACGCAGCGCGGAAGTCGCGAACGGCATCAGCTCGACGCAGCGGGAAGTCTCGGCGATGCTGGCGAATTCGGCGACCGTCGCGATCAGCCGTTCGGCCCCCTGGACGGTGATGCGGCCCTCGGAATCCATATTCTCCGATAGCCGGAGAGTGGCCTTTGTCGAGCTCATCGGCATCGGGTGACCACCGCGATGGGCGTCCACCACAAGCAGGTGGACGGTATTGCTTCCGACATCGAGTACCCCAAGCCGCACATGAATACGGTACTGGGTGAACCGGCCCTTTAGCCCAGGCGACTGAACTGTTAGCGTCCTGAAGTGTGACGGTAGGCGCAGCGAACAGCGGCTCCAAGAGACCCCCACCAGCGCGGAAGATCGATCCGGCGCCGGAGGTCGATCTCGACTTTCCCCGTGAATGGATCGAGTTCGTGGATCCAGCAAACGACGAGCATGTGATCGTCGCGGATTTGACCTGGCTGCTGTCGCGCTGGACGTGTGTCTTCGGAACTCCGGCCTGTCAGGGAATTCTGAGCGACCGCCCCGATGACGGCTGCTGCTCGCACGGTGCGTTCCTCTCCGACAAGGACGACCGCAAGCGTCTGACCAATGCTGTGAAAATGCTCACACCGGGCGACTGGCAGCTGATGGACGAAGCGACCGATGCCGAGGGCAAGATCACCAAGAAGGGCTATCTGGAACTCGACGAACTGGAGGACGAGCCCGCCCTGCGCACCCGCCGCTTCGACGGCGCCTGCATTTTCCTGAACCGCCCCGGCTTCGAGGGCGGCGTCGGCTGCGCGCTGCACACCATGGCGCTGCGCAAGGGCATCGAGCCACTCGAGGTGAAGCCGGACGTGTGCTGGCAGCTGCCGATCCGGCGGACCCAGGATTGGGTGGAGCGCCCAGACGGCGTGCAGATCCTGAAGACCACCATCACCGAATACGACCGGCGCGGCTGGGGTCCCGGCGGCGAAGACCTGGACTGGTACTGCTCCGGCTCCCCTGACGCGCATGTCGGCGCCCGTCCGGTGTGGCAGTCCTACGCTCCCGAGCTGAAGGAATTGCTCGGCGTACCTGCCTACGAAGAGCTGGCCAGGCACTGCAAGCGGCGCGAGGGACTCGGCCTCATCGCGATCCATCCCGCGACCGTGCATGCCGACCGGATGAAATCCGACCAACCCATCGCCGACCAGTCGGCGTGAGCCTTGCATAGGTGGTGGCCTCGCCTGCGCTCGGCCAAGCGCAAGAGACTATCGGCGGACTTCGTCCGGCTGTGCTCGAAGTAGGGGCGATTCACCTGCCCGCCATGCGGGCTTTACTCACATACGGTTGGATGTGCGGTCATGTTGAAGAAAGCCCTGACCCTGACCGCCATCGCGCTCGGCGCCACCGCCGCACTGACCGGTGCCGCGCATGCCGAACCCAATGGCGACCCGGCCAAATACGCCGATTTCACCGCCGACTTCCTGCCCGCCAACACCCCCGAGGCGATCAACGCTCAGGCGAACGGCAAGAACCTGATCATGAGCCCGTACGGCGTCACCCACACCATCGCGTGCCGCGGCACCAGCGCGGCCGACATCTACGAGTGCATGCAGGAAGACGATCTCGGCTGGATCACCCTGCACAAGCAGGACGTCCCCGGCCTCGGGCCCACCTGGGTCTACCTGCCCTGATTCGGACGCACGCAGCAGACGTCGAGGTTGTCGGGGCCTCGGCGGCTGCGCTTTGTAGGAACTTTCAGGGGGGTGCCGGCGGTCAAGCCTCGAGCTTGTAGCCGAGGCCGCGGACGGTGACGAGGTGCTCCGGCTTGGCCGGATCGCCCTCGATCTTCGAGCGCAACCGCTTGACGTGCACGTCGAGGGTCTTGGTGTCGCCGACATAGTCGGCGCCCCAGACCCGGTCGATCAGCTGGCCCCGGGTCAGCACTCGCCCGGAATTGCGCAGCAGATATTCGAGCAGATCGAATTCCTTCAACGGCAGCGTGACCTGCCTGCCGTTGACGTGCACGGTGTGGCGGTCGACATCCATCCGGACCGGTCCGGCCTCGAGCACACCGCTCTCATTGCCGCCGTCGAGTTCATCGCCCGCGCCGCGGCGCAGCACGGCCCGGATGCGGGCGATCAGTTCGCGCGCCGAGTACGGCTTGGTGACGTAGTCGTCGGCGCCGAGTTCCAGGCCGACTACCTTGTCGATCTCGCTGTCGCGCGCGGTGACCATGATCACCGGTACGCCGCTGCGGGTGCGCAGCTGTTTACACACGTCGGTGCCGCTCATGCCGGGCAGCATGAGGTCGAGCAGCACGATATCGGCGCCGGAGCGGTCGAATTCGGCGAGCGCGGACGGTCCGTCACCGACCACGGTGACCTCGAATCCCTCCTTGCGCAGCAGGAACGCAAGCGGATCGGCCAGCGACTCCTCATCTTCGACGATCAGAACACTCGTCATCTGCGTGCCTCCACACCATTCGGTCTGCCCGGCCCCGTGGGGCGCGGGTGTGTTTCTCTCATGCTCACCACGGAACCGTCGACCTCTTCTTCGCCGCCGGCTTCATGATGGGCAGGTATTCGCAGGGTGAACGTCGATCCGGTGCCGAGCTTGCTCCACAGGGTGATTTCACCGTTGTGGTTGGCCGCCACGTGCTTGACGATAGCCAGGCCGAGCCCGGTACCACCGGTGGCACGCGAGCGCGCCTTATCGGATCGGAAGAATCGTTCGAAGACCCGCTCCTGGTCTTCCTTGGCGATACCGATGCCGCGATCGGTCACGGCCATCGCGACGTGATCGCCGCGCAGTGAGCGGCTCACCGAAACGTGGGAGCCCGCGAGTGAGTACGCGATCGCGTTCTCCACCAGGTTGGACAGTGCGGTGACGAGCAGGGTTTCGTCGCCGAGCACCTCGAGTCCGCTCGGGCGATCGGTGCTGACGGTGATGCCAGCGGCCTCGGCGGCGGTTCGGGAGCGATCGACCGCCTGCGTGACCACGGAGTCGACGTCGACCACCTCGAGCTCGGGTAGCTTTTCCGCACCTTGCAGTCGCGAGAGTGCGATCAACTCGGTCACCATCTTGCCCAGGCGCCGGGATTCACCGAGTACGCGCTGACCGAAGTGTCGGACCGCGTCGGGATCTTCGGCGGATTCCAGCATGGCCTCGGCCAGCAGGCTCATCGCGCCGACCGGAGTCTTGAGTTCATGGCTGACGTTGGCGACGAAGTCGCGGCGGGTGGCCTCCATGCGGGCCTGCTCGGAATCGTCGTCGGCGAACAGCACGGTGAAACTGGTCTCTTCGCGCGACAGCTGCCTGGCCACTCCACGCACCGCGATCCGGCTGCGGCCGGGCAGCGGCTTCTCCGCGGTGAGATCGAATTCGGTGGATTCGCCGGTGGCGAGCACCTTCTCCACTGCGGCCCAGGCGCGTTCGTCGAGCAGCCGGTTGCGAACCAGGCCCAGTTCCTCGGCGCGCGGATTGACCAGCACCACATCGCGGTATTCGTCCACGACCGCGATTCCGCTCTCGGAGGCGAGCACGATCAGGTCGAGTACCTGGGACATGGTGAGACCGGAATCCGCCTGTCTGCGGGCGGCCTGCCTGGCGTTCATGAACGGGATAAGTAGCCCGCCGACTGCCAGGCCGACGACAGCCGCGAGGACTGCCAGTAGGACGGCCTGGGGAACGCTCACACTTGAATCGTACGGTCGCCAACCGACAACCTAACTCGGGGTACGCGAAGTTTCACGCAGGTCATGGGCACTTCCAGGCCCGTTAGCCGCTTGTTTACGCGTTGTTCGCGCGAGAGAGTCCGGATCGTTTTCACTCCGGCGAATCCGACATTGCCGACCGCACCGAGTCGCTGCCGGGTGAGCCGCTCGGTCTCTTCGAGCGCGACCGTGCGCGCCCGGTCCAGGCGGGCCGGGGGCACGCCGTCGGGGATCTGGTTCAGTGGCGGTCGACCGCTAACTGACCGCGATCCGCGCACCGGCCCCATTTCGGATCGAGGCAAACGATGTGCCACCGGCGCGACCCGGCAAGCGGATCAGCGGTGTCCCGCCGAGAAACGACAAGGCGCCGCGACCGAGGCTGGTCGCGGCGCGTATGTATCGAGGTAGGCGCTTATTTGCCGCCCTGGCTGGCGACGGCCGCGGCCCCCGCGGCGGCGGCCTCGGGGTCCAGGTATTCGCGCGGACGAACCGGGCGCAAGTTCTCGTCCAGCTCATAGCGCAGCGGAATACCGGTGGGGATATTCAGCCCGGCGATATCGTCATCGGAGATCCGGTCCAGGTGCTTGACCAGCGCGCGCAGCGAATTGCCGTGCGCCGCAACGAGAACGGTCTTGCCCGAGAGCAGATCCTTGGAGATGGTCGACTCCCAGTACGGAACCATGCGGTTCACCACGTCGAGCAGGCATTCGGTCTTGGGGACGTCGATACCGTCGTAGCGCGGATCGCTCTCCTGGCTGTACTCGTTCGACGGGTCGATCGGCGGCGGCGGCGTGTCGTAGCTGCGCCGCCACAGCATGAACTGATCGTCGCCGTACTGGTCGCGGACCTGCGTCTTGTTCTTGCCCTGCAGATCGCCGTAGTGGCGCTCGTTCAGGCGCCAGTCGCGCACGACCGGGATCCAGTGCCGGTCGGCGGCGTCCAGCGCGATGTTCGCGGTGCTGATCGCGCGCCGCAGCACGGAGGTGTAGACGATATCGGGCAGAATGCCGTGCTCGGCCAACAGTTCCCCGGCGCGCTTGCCCTCGGCGATGCCCTTGTCGGTCAGGTGCACATCCACCCAACCGGTGAAAAGGTTCATGGCATTCCATTCGCTCTCGCCGTGGCGCAGCAACACGAGGGTGTACGTCATGCAGGCCATTCTGGCATGTACGCGAACCGGCCTCGCATCCGTTCCCACTGCTCAGGAGATGGCATCGGCCGTATCGTGGCCGGCGGCGAGTACACCCGCGCCAACCAGGGTGGCGCCATTGGTGATTCGCGACGGCACCACCTGCAGCTCGCGCAGGAAGTCCAAACCCGCGTGCCGGGTCAGTGCCGCGCGCAGCGGTTCCCACAGGGGTTCGCCGGACTGCGCGAAGCCGCCGCCGATCACCACCCGATCGATATCGAGCGTCGAGGCCGCGGAGGCAATGGCCGTGCCGAGGGCGGTTCCGGCCCGCTGCAACGCGGCGAGTGCGATCTCGTTGCCGGTGTGCGCTGCCTTCGCCAGCCCGGCGCCGGTCTCGCCGCGCCACCCCTGTTCGCGCGCCCAGCGCACCGATGACATACCGCTGGCGATCGCCTCGACGCAGCCGACGCCGCCGCATTCACACGGGACATCCCAACCCGGCACCACGATATGGCCGACGTGTCCGGCATTGCCGGTGCGCCCGAGCACCACCCGACCGTCGGCGATGATGCCGCCGCCGATGCCCGAGGAGACCGTCATGGCCAGGCCGTTCGGAATGCCACGCAGCGCGCCGACGTGATGTTCGGCCAGGGCAAGGCAGGCACCATCGATGGCGAATCGCACTGCGGCGGAAGGGAACAGCCGCTGTACCTCGGCCACGACCGGAAAGCCCGGCTTCCATTCCGGAATGTTCAGCGGACTGGTGACACCGGTGCGCACATCGACCGGTCCGGCCGAACCGATCCCGATCGCCGAGACCGTCGCGTCACCGGCCACCTCGAGCAGCAGGTCGCGGCACGCCGCCCACACCGATTCCCGCGGCACATCGATCCGCCGCACATCGCGTACCTTCCGGCCCCCGTAGACCACCCCGGCGGCGAATTTCGTCGCACCGATATCCAGAGCAAGAACCATCATCGCCGGGCTGCCTCTGTGTTTGATTTGCAGCGCCTGCGGCGCTGCGTGTTCGCGGCCCCCTGGTGTCTCGCGTCCGAGCCGTCGAGACTCGCGACTTCGTCGCATGCGCTTCGACGACTCGGACGCGAGACGGACCGCGAATGTCGCTCGTAAGACTCGCTCCCCGGTGGTTCCCTGCGTTGGATGGTCCAGACATTCCAACAGTGAGCATTCGACCGGTGACCGTTTTCGCTACGCAATCGACACACTCGCTCGGGCTGGTTCAAGGCTGGTCGGCAGTCTCGACCAGATGCTCGAAGGCGCGCAGGTTCTGCAAGGATTCGCCGCGCGATACCCGCCACTTCCATTCCCGGCGAATGGATTCGGCGAAGCCGAGTTCCAGCAGGACATTGAAGTCGGCGTCGACGGCCTCGAGGATCTGGCCGAAGATCCGATCCAGTTCATCGGAGGTAACAGCATGGGTGGCCACGCGGCCGACCAGATAGATATCGCCGACACGGTCCAGGGTGTAGGCCACACCGTAGAGGCGGCGGTTGCGACGCAGCAGGAATTTGTAGACGCCCTCGAAGTTCTCGTCGGGCTTGCGGCAGACGAACGATTCGATCCGCAGTCCGTGCTTGCCGACGGTGAGCATCACGGTGGTCTGGAGTTTGCGATCACCGGGCAGGATGACGACGAACGTCTCCTGGCTGGGATGGGTGTACTCGATTTCGCGCTCGCGCAGCGTTTCGTCGATCAGCTGTGCGGTCGCGGCTGCCGTGCTCATCGGTGCGCTCCCGTCCGGCGCCGCCACAGCGCCCGCGATCTGGTCTGACTGATCTCGCCGAGGAGAACAGCACTGCGTTCACCGGTGAGGCTAGTGCGTTCGTCCGGCAGCTCGGCCAGTGCGGCCTCGAAGACCTTGCGGCGGCCCGCACCGAGACCGGCTCGCATCGCACGGAAATCGGCCAGCGCCGCCGAATAGCTGGCGAGCAGTCCGTCCGCGGTGTGCTCCCAGGAGAAATGGCCGGCGTGCTCGACCGCGCGCAAACCCATCCGACGTAGTCGCTCGCCGTCGTCGAGCAGATGGCCGAGGGCATCGGCCCAGTCCGGCGTCCGATGCCCGGGGACGAGCAGGCCGGTCTCACCGTGACGCACGGCGGTGCCGAGTCCGCCGACATCGGCCGCGAGCACCGGGGTGCCACTGGCCTGCGCCTCGATGGCGACCAGACCGAAGGATTCGTTGTAGCTGGGCACCGCGACCAGGTCAGCGGCGCGATACACCTGGACCAGGCGATCCGGCGGCTGCGGTGGCAGGAAGGTGACGTGCTCGGCGATGCCGAGCGCGGCCGCGAGTTCGATCAGTGAATCGGGACGCTCCAGTCCGGTGCCGGACGGGCCGCCGACGATGAGCACCCGCAGCTTGCGCGCCGGGTCGCGGTGCAGCAGCTCGGCGGCCGCGCGGACCAGCACATCCGGGGCCTTGAGCGGCTGGATGCGGCCGATGAACGCGACGATCCGCTCGTCGGTGGCCAGGCCCAATTCGGCTCGGGCCGCGGCCCTTTCACCGGGACAGTAGCGAGTCAGATCCGCGCCGGGCGGCACCACATCGATGCGCTCGGGATCGGCGCCGTACAGCTCGATCAGCTGGTGCGCCTCTTCCGCGGTATTGGCGACCATGCGATCGGCCTCGGCGATCACCTGCTTCTCGCCGATCTCGCGGGTCGCGGGTTCGGGGCAGTCGCCCTCGGCCAGCGCCGCGTTCTTCACCGCTGCCAAGGTGTGCGCGGTGTGCACCAGCGGCACCCGCCAGCGGTCGCGCGCCAGCCAGCCGACCTGACCGGACAACCAGTAGTGCGAATGGACGAGGTCGTAGTGTCCGGGCTGGTGTCTGGCCTCTTGGCGCAGCACCTCTGCCGTGAACGGGCACAGCTGGGTCGGCAGGTCGTGCTTGTCCAGCCCCTCGAACGGGCCCGCCACCACATTGCGCACCAGAACCCCCGGGGCGGCCTCCTGGACCGGCGGGACGTTCGAAGAGGTGGCCCGAGTGAAAATCTCGACCTCGGTGCCGCGTCGGGCCAGCTGAACGGCGGTTTGCAGGACATAGACGTTCATGCCGCCTGCATCGCCGGTACCCGGTTGAGCAAGTGGTGAGGTGTGCACCGATAACACGGCGATCCGATTCGGCCGTAGGTCCGGGCGTTGACTCACACCATCCATAGTGCACGTTGAATTGCCCAACCCAGACACCGTATCCGGGCCGAGTGACAGTCGTCACAGCAGTTTCGTGAGGGTTCTCACGCGCGGTGCAAATATCTGCCCGGCGCTGATCTCGGCGCCGGGACACGACAAGTCTGCTCGAGCCGAGCGTGCGGCGCCAGCGAATTTCGGACGGTTAATCAAGACCGTCGACGAACGCGCTCACCTCGGCGACGAAGCGCGCCCGATCCTCGATGAACAGCCCGTGCTGCGCGCCCTCCCAGAACGAACCGCGGCCGTCGGGCACCGCGTCGAGGATGTAGCGACCGTTCTCGATCGGCACGACCGGATCCTTGGTTCCGTGCAGGACCAGCACCGGAATGTCCAGGGCACGTAGCGTTTCGGTGTTGTCGACGGTTCGGTAGAACAGCGCCTTGCGCACCCGGGGCGGTGTGCCGAGGCTCGCACCGAAGATGCGCTGCGCATCGACGCCTTTGTCCGGGCCGGGTCCGGTATTGGCATTGCCGAAGGCGCCGAACGCGCGCAACGCCCTACCCGCACTCTCCTCGAATACACCGGGAATGGCCTCCTGCATGGCCGAACCGGTCTCCGCACCGGGTGCGCGACCAATATTGGCCATCGAACCCGAGTAGATGACGCCCGCGACCGCGCCGGTGCCGTAGGCGGTCAGATAGTCGCTGATCACGATGCCGCCGTAGGACCAGCCGAGCAGCACCGCATCGGATCGGATGCCCTCGGCGCCGAGCACCGCGGCGATATCGGCGGCCCAGTTCTTCGGATCGTCGTAGCCGGTTTCCGGGGCGTCGGAGTAGCCGTGGCCGCGCAGGTCGACGGCGAGCACCCGGAAGCGCTCGGCCAGCTCGTCCGCGGCCGCGCCCCAGCACCGCAAATTGGCCGACCAGCCGTGTACCAGCACCAGCGGCCTGCCGTCGGCCGGGCCGCCGACCCGATAGACGATGCTCGTCCCGTCCGCACTGACCGCTTCCCGAATAGCCATGCCACCGAGGCTAACGGCGGCCGGGCCGGTGCGGGATCCTAGGATCGCGATCATGAGCATTCGCACTGCCGTCGTCACCGGAGCCAGCTCGGGAATCGGGGAGGCCACCGCCCGGGAACTCGCCGAACAGGGCTATCACGTGGTCGTCGGTGCGCGCAGGCTCGATCGGCTGCGGCGCCTCGCCGACGAAATCGGTGGCACCGCAATCGAACTCGATGTGACCTCGGACGATTCCGTTGGCGCGTTCACCGAAGCGATCGAGAACGCCGATGTGCTCGTCAACAATGCGGGCGGCGCGAAGGGTCTGGCACCGGTGGCCGAGGCGGATCTGGACGACTGGCGCTGGATGTGGGAAACCAATGTGCTCGGCACGCTGCGGGTGACCAAGGCGTTGCTGCCGAAGCTGATCGCCTCGGGCGACGGGCTCGTCGTGACCATCACCTCGGTCGCCGCCTTCGAGGCCTACGACAACGGCTCCGGCTACACCTCGGCCAAGCACGCGCAGGCCGTACTGCACCGCACATTGCGCGGCGAACTGCTCGGACAGCCGGTGCGGCTCACCGAAATCGCGCCCGGCGCAGTGGAAACCGAGTTCTCGCTGGTGCGATTCGCCGGAGACGAGGAGCGTGCCGCCAAGGTGTACGAGGGCATTGATCCGCTGGTCGCTCAGGACATCGCGGAGATCATCGGGTTCGTGGCGTCGCGACCGTCCCATGTGAATCTGGACCAGATCATCGTCAAGCCCCGTGACCAGGCCGGTCCCGGACGCTTCGCTCGCCGCGGCTGAGGGAATCGACGATACTCCATCCGAATGAGCGTTTCCCGATTGCTGTGAGTTCGCTCCGGAGTAGGGCGAGCGCTAGCATCGGGTGTTTGAAACGCATTTGACCAGATTGGAGTAACTCGGCTCATGCTCAAGGGTTTCAAAGATTTCCTGATGCGCGGGAACGTCATCGATCTCGCCGTCGCGGTGGTCATGGGTACCGCGTTCACCTCGGTGGTGACGGCGGTGACAAAAGGAATCATCAATCCGCTGCTCGCGGTATTGGGTAAGACCAATGAGCTGGGACTCGGCGTTCAGCTGGTCTCGGGTAAGCCGGCCACCTTCGTCGCCATCGGGCCGATCATCACCGCGCTCGTCGACTTCGTGCTGGTCGCGGCGGTGCTGTACTTCGTGCTGATGGTGCCGATGAAGACACTGAAGAACCGCTTCGGCACCGCCAAGGTGGCCGAGCCGTCCGAGATCGAATTGCTCATCGAAATTCGCGATCTGCTCGCCGAGCGGCACAAGGATGCGGTCGTCGACACCGAATCGTTCGGTAAGGACGGTTCGCTCGTCAAGGAGAACGCGCGGTAATTGCCACGCGCCGAATATGTTTCGCCCCCGCACGGTTCTCCCGAGCGGGGGCGTTTTCATTCAGGCGCCGATGTATGCTGCCAGGTGTTCGCCGGTCAGGGTGGCCCGCTCGGCGACCAGGTCGGCGGGCGTGCCCTCGAAGACGATCTTGCCGCCGTCGTGGCCCGCGCCGGGACCGAGGTCGATGATCCAGTCGGCATGGGCCATTACCGCCTGGTGGTGCTCGATGACGATGACCGACTTACCCGAGTCGACCAGCCGGTCGAGCAGGCCGAGCAGCTGTTCGACATCGGCGAGATGCAGGCCCGTCGTCGGCTCGTCGAGGACGTAGACGCCGCCCTTGTCCGCCATATGGGTGGCCAGCTTGAGCCGCTGCCGCTCGCCGCCGGACAGCGTGGTGAGCGGCTGACCGAGGGTGAGGTAGCCGAGCCCGACATCGGCGAGCCGGTCCAGGATCTTCTCCGCGGCCGGTGTGCGCGCCGCGCCGTCGCTGAAGAACTCCCGCGCCTCGGTCACCGACATCGCGAGTACCTCGCTGATATCGCGGCCGCCGAGGTGGTACTCGAGCACCGCGGCCTGGAACCGTTTGCCCTCGCATTCCTCACAGGTGGTGGCGACACCGGCCATGACCGCCAGGTCGGTGTAGATGACGCCCGCGCCATTGCAATTGGGGCATGCGCCCTCCGAATTGGCGCTGAAAAGCGCTGGCTTGACGCCGTTTTCCTTCGCGAATGCTTTGCGGATCGGGTCGAGCAGTCCGGTGTAGGTCGCCGGGTTGCTTCGGCGGGAGCCGCGGATCGCGCCCTGATCGACCGACACCACATCAGCACCGGCCGGAATGGAGCCGTGCACCAGCGAGCTCTTGCCCGAACCCGCGACGCCGGTGATGACCGCGAGCACACCGAGCGGAATGTCTACATCGACATCCCGCAGGTTGTTGGTCGATGCACCGCGAATCTCCAACGCGCCGTTCGACTTTCGGACCGTCTTCTTCAGCGCCGCGCGGTCGTCGAAGTGGCGGCCGGTAATGGTGCCACTGCCGCGCAGCCCATCGACGCTGCCCTCGAAGCAGACGGTGCCGCCGCCGGTACCCGCGCCCGGACCCAGGTCGACGATGTGGTCGGCGATGACGATCGTCTCCGGCTTGTGCTCGACGACGAGCACCGTATTGCCCTTGTCCCGCAGCCGCAGCAGCAGTTCGTTCATCCGCTGGATGTCATGCGGGTGCAGCCCCGCGGTGGGCTCGTCGAATACGTAGGTGACGTCGGTGAGTGAGGAGCCGAGGTGGCGGATCATCTTGACGCGCTGCGCCTCACCACCCGACAGCGTGCCCGCGGGCCGTTCCAGCGACAGGTATCCGAGTCCGATTTCCACGAACGAGTCGAGGGTGTGCCGCAGCGAGGTCAGCAGCGGCGCCACCGACGGCTCCTTCAGCCCGCTGACCCATTCGGCCAGATCGCTGATCTGCATGGCGCAGGCGTCGGCGATGCTGATGCCCTTGATCTTCGACGAGCGCGCCAGTTCGCTGAGTCGGGTGCCGTCGCATTCGGGGCAGATCTGGAAGGTGACCGCCCGCTCCACGAAGGCGCGGATATGCGGCTGCAGCGCGTCGACGTCCTTGGCAAGCATCGACTTGCGGATCCGCGGGATCAGACCCTCGTAGGTCAGGTTGATGCCATCGACCTTGATCTTGGTCGGCTCTTTGTAAAGCAGATCGTTGAGTTCGCGCTTGTTGTACTTCTTGATCGGCTTGTCCGGGTCGAAGAAGCCGCAACCGGTGAAGATGCGGCCGAACCAACCGTCCATGCTGTAGCCGGGGATGGTGAGCGCACCCTCGTTCAGCGATTTGGTGTCGTCGTACAGCTGGGTCAGATCGATATCGTTGACCGACCCCCTCCCCTCACAGCGCGGACACATGCCGCCGGTGATGCTGAAGCTGCGGCGCTCCTTCACTGTCTTCCCGGCGCGCTCGATCGCGACCGCACCCGCGCCGCTGATCGAGGCGACATTGAAGGAGAACGCCTGCGGCGAGCCGATATGCGGCTTGCCGAGTCGGCTGAACAGGATGCGCAACATGGCACTCGCGTCGGTGGCGGTGCCGACCGTGGAGCGCGGGTCGGCGCCCATGCGCTGCTGGTCGACGATGATCGCGGTGGTCAGCCCGTCGAGCACGTCGACCTCGGGGCGCGCCAGCGTGGGCATGAAGCCCTGCACGAAGGTGCTATAGGTCTCGTTGATCAGCCGCTGCGACTCCGCGGCGATGGTGTCGAATACCAGCGAACTCTTGCCCGAGCCGGAAACACCGGTGAACACCGTCAATCGGCGCTTCGGGATCTCGATGCTGATGTCTTTGAGGTTGTTCACGCGTGCGCCGAGCACGCGGATCAGATCGTGGCTGTCGGCAGCGTGAGCTTGCGTGTCCGTCTTCTCGGCCATAACTGATCGGTTCTCCATCTGGTTGCGCGGGGCGCGTGCGCGGTCTGGGTCGGAGTCGACTGGCTCGATCTAATCAGCTTCGAGCAGTGCGTTCGGTAGTTCTGTCGTGGCAAATTTGCTCGCCATGGGGGTCGACACCGGTGGCTTGCGGCCGCCACCGGCGTCGAGCGCGGCGATTGTCAGAAGGCTCAGCTCAACTGTTGGATACGGACCATGTTTCCGGCGGGATCGCGGAAGGCGCAATCGCGAACCCCGTATGGCTGATCGGTCGGCTCCTGGACGACCTCGGCATTGGTGGCCTGCACCTTCTCGAAGGCGGCGTCGACATCCTTGGTAGCCAGCAGGATGCTGGCGTAGGTGCCCTTGGCCATCATCTCGGCGATGGTGCGGCGCTCGTCGTCGGTGATGCCGGGGTCGGCGGTCGGCGGGTGCAGGACGATGGATGTGCCCGGCTGGTCGACCGGGCCGACGGTGAGCCAGCGCATCCCGTTGAATCCGACGTCTCTGCGCAGCTCGAAGCCGAGGGCGTCGCGGTAGAAGGCCAGAGCGGCCTCCGGGTCGTCCTGTGGGAGGAAGCTCGCTTGAATGATGATGTCCATGGCGTTCACGCTAGTTGCCCCTAGTTGACCGGCGCTTCTCTATTCCTGATCGGTCTCGTCACCCGTTTCACGACGAGCGTCGGCAGATCCACCGTGGTGTGCTCGGCCTGCTCCCGGTAGGCGCTCGGCGGCATTCCGACCAGCTCGGTGAACCGTGTGCTGAAGGTGCCCAGCGACTGGCAGCCGACCGCGAAACAGACCTCGGTCACGCTCAGATCGCCACGCCGCAACAGCGACATCGCGCGCTCGATGCGCCGCGTCATCAGATAGGAGTACGGCGACTCGCCGTAGGCGAGCTTGAACTGGCGGCTCAGGTGACCGGCCGATATGTGCTCGTCGCGGGCCAGCCGCTCGACGTCGAGCGGCTGCGCGTACTCCCGGTCGATCCGGTCGCGGACCCGACGCAGGCGCGCGAGCTCGCGCAGGTTGTCCCCCGTGGCTGGTCTGCTGGTCACCTGACCGATCGTCGCATGTCGCGCCGGGTTTGCCTAGCTCAGCGACCGCCGGCGGGCAACGGCGGCACCGGTGTCGCGGACACCGGATTCTTGGGTTCGCCCTGCAATGCCGACAGCCCGGTCCAGGTATTCCAGTCGATGGTCCAGTCGTAGAGATCGCCGTCGGCGGCCGACAGTGCGATCGACGTGCCGGTCACCTCGACCGGATCGCCGTAGAGCGCGGTCGGAAAGTAGGCCTGCGCGTCACTCGGCGACAGGTTGATGCAGCCGTTGGTGACATTCGAAGACCCCTGTGCCGAAAGGGATTCCGGATTGGCGTGGATGAATTCGCCATTGTTCGAGATGCGTACGGCCCAGCGTTCGCGAACATTGGTGTAGAACGGCGGATTCGACATCATGAAGTCTTCGTACTTCTCGGTGACGACGTGCACACCGGAGCGAGTGACATTGCGCGCCTCATTGCCCTCGCCGTAGCTGACCGGGATATCGACGACGACCTGTCCGTCGCGCACGACCTGCATACGATGGCTCGGTGCGCTGGCCTTGACGATCTGGCTGCGGCCGATGCGGAAATCCGACGTGAGATCGGAATATCCATAGTTTCCGCCGCCGAGATCCAGGCCGTAGAGCTTGGCCGCGACGTGCACGGTGGTGCCGGGCGCCCAGTAATCCTTCGGCCGCCAGTGCACGCGCGAGCCCCCGTTGTCGTCCGGGAACCAGGCCCACGCGCCCTCGGTCGGTGGATTGGTGGTGATGGTGAGCGCCTTCTCCACCGCGGCCTTGTTCTGCACAGATCCCTTGAACTGCAAGATGATCGGGGCGGCTATGCCGACTTCCTGGTTATCGGCGATATTGAGCGTCGCGGGGAAGGTGTTCTTCGGTGCCAGCGTGGTGAAGGCGCCGTCGATCGGGACCGGCTTGTGGTCGGTGCCGACCACGGTGCCGGACCAGGTGTATTTGGCGTCGTAGCCGAGCGGTTCGGTGGTCCGGTAGCTGTGCCTGTCCGCGGCGAGTTCACCGGCGACCTGCTTGCCGTTGGCGTTGGTCAGCGCGATCTGATCGATGGTGCCGTCGGTGACGGTGACCGAGATCGGTGCGGTCGGATTGACGTTCTTGGTGTCGGTGCCCGGTGTCAGCGTGACCTTCGCGACGGGGGTGTTGTCTTGAGCGGAGTTGCTGTTTCCGCCTTTGTCGGATGTGCATCCGGCCACCAGCGCGACCACCACGAGCAGCACGGCGGAGACGGCGGCGGCCGGTCTGTGGATGACTGGATGATGGCTCACTTCATCGAATTTACGCGGCGAAAACCGTCCGACCGGCCTTGCGAAGAGTGCGGTGTCCGTTTCACCGTTTAAAGAGCGACTCCGATGGGTACCGGCTCCGGCTCCAGCCGGATACCGAATCGCTCGGCGACACCGTCGCGGACGGTGCGGGCCAGTGCGACCAGATCGGCGGCGGTCGCGCTGCCGCGGTTGGTCAAGGCCAGCGTATGTTTCGTGGACAGCCGGGCCGGCGCGTCATGGCCCGGAAATCCCTTGGCGAAGCCCGCCCGCTCGATGAGCCAGCCCGCGGAGAATTTGACGCCGTCGTGGGCCGGATAAGTCGGGATCGTGACGTCGCCCACATGGGCGATGATCGCAGCCTTCACTGCCTCGACGCGGTGCACCGGAACCACCGGATTGGTGAAAAACGAGCCCGCACTCCAGGTGTCGTAATCGGCGGTGTCGAGCACCATGCCCTTGCCCGCACGCAACTTCAGCACCGCCGCCCGGACCTGATCGGCGGGCCGGGAGTCGCCGTTGCCCGCGCCGAGTGCGTTCGCGAGTTCGCCGTAGCGCAGCGGTGCGCTCGCGCCGTCGGAGTTGAGTGCGAAGTCCACCGCGAGCACCACGGCGGTATCGCGATGCTTGAGTGCACTGGTGCGGTAGCCGAAGCCGAGCTCGGCCGGTTCGATCCAGCGGATCTCGCCGCTCGCGCGATCCAGCAGGCGCACCCCGCGCAGCAGGCTTTCGACCTCGACGCCGTATGCCCCGACATTCTGTACCGGCGTCGCACCGGCCGATCCGGGGATGCCCGACAGGCATTCCAGCCCGCCGAGACCGGCCTCGATCGTGGCCGCGACCACCGCGTCCCAGTTCGCACCCGCCTCGGCGACCACACCGTGCGCGCCGATCTCGACGGTCTCGTTGCGCACCAGTACCACGACACCGTCGAAGCCGTCGTCGCCGATGAGCAGGTTGGATCCGCCTGCGAGCAGCAGTAGTGGAATGCCGGCGGTGTCCAGCGTCCGGACGGTCGCGACCAGTGCTTCGGTCGTCGCACATTCCGCGACAGTGGCCGGACCGCCGATCCGCAATGTGGTCAGCTCGGCCAGCCGCACCGATTCGCGCAGCCGCGCGCCGCTATCGACCAGCAGCTCGCGCAGCCGGTCCGCCGACACCACCCGTGAAGTTTGCACGCCCCAGACGGTAGCGTGTTCGACCATGGCTACACCCCTGGCGTACACGGCTCGCTACTCGCATCCGGTTGCCGCCGTACGCGCGGCCTTCGCCGATGAGCAGTACTGGAAGGACCGCATCGCCGAGGTGGGTGGCGATAATGCCCGGCTGGACTCGGTCACCGTCAATGGCGGCCAGGTCAAGGTCGAGATGGTGCAGGTCATCGCCGCCGATCTGCTGCCTGCCGCGATCACCGCGGTGCGGCCCGGCGATCTGATCATCCCGCGCACCGAGAGCTGGACCGGCGATTCGGCCACCTTCACCGCGCGGGTCGAGGGTGCGCCCGCCGAGGTCAACGGGACCATCGAGCTCACAGCCGACGGCTCCGGTTCGGTGGCCGAGACCAAGGGCACCATCGAGGTGAAGATTCCGCTGTTCGGCGCGAAGATCGAGACCGCGATCGCGGAGCGGTTGACCGAACTGTTGGCGAACGAGGAAGAGTTCACGAACAACTGGCTCGCCGAGCGCTGAGCTGTTCATACCGCGATTCTGTTCGGACGATGTGCGGATTCCGCGTGGCGTGGGTGTGACGATTGTGCGAATCCCCAGACCTACCGCCGAGCGATGGGGCGGCAGCCGGTCCCGGTAACGTAACCCCTCATGGCCCGCCGACTGGACTATTCCGCCCGCTTCCCGCTGCACACCACCAAGGAGCTGTACGCGGCGCTGTCGACCCGGGAGTACTGGGACGACCGGTGCGCGGAGATGTCGAAATTAGCGCCGGGCAGTGAAGTCGTCAGCCTCGATGTCAGCGATTCCGGTATCGAAGTCGTGCTCGATCACATCCTGCCGCGCGACATGCTGCCGGAGATCGCGCAGGCGGTCATGCGCAAGGACATGGTCATCACCCGCAAGGAGAGCTGGGGACCGTTCGACGAGAACGAGTCCGTCGGCAAGTTCTCGGCCTCGATACCGGCCGGGCCGGGCAGCCTCGGCGGCACCATTCGCCTGTTCCCCACCGATACCGGCTGCACCATGCGGTTCTCCTCCGAGGCCAAGGTGTTCATCCCGATGGTCGGCCCGCGACTCGAACAGCTGATGCTGGTCAACCTGGTCGACCTGTTCCGCGGCGAGGCCGAGCAGACAGTGAAGTGGCTGGAAGAGCAAAACCCGACCCGCTGAGACCGGTCGGCACCATCACCAGGGGCACCACCGGTGTCAACCGATTGCGACGCAGCGACCGCTGGCTGATCCACGACGAACTGGTCACCGGTCGACTGCGCAGTGCGGCCGATCCGCTGGTCGTCGATCTCGGTTATGGGGCGAGTCCGTGGACCACGCTGGAGTTGGCGGTCCGGCTGCGCAGGGTCCGCGCGGATGTGCGGGTGGTCGGGCTGGAGATCGATCCGGAACGGGTGGTGCCCGGCCGCGACGGCGTGATCTTCGCGCGCGGCGGATTCGAATTGGCCGGGCTGCGACCGGCGCTGGTGCGCGCGTTCAATGTGCTGCGGCAATATCCGGAAACCGCCGTTCCCGATGCGTGGGCCACCATCCTGTCCGGGATGGATCCGGACGGTTTGCTCGTCGACGGAACCTGCGATGAGCTGGGCAGACGCTGCGCCTGGGTGCTGCTGGATCGATCCGGTCCGCGCTCACTCACCCTGGCCTGGGATCCGTTCACGGTCGAGCGTCCGTCCGATATCGCCGAGCGCCTGCCGAAGGTGTTGATCCACCGCAACATTCCCGGCGAGCCGATCCACGCGCTCTTGACGGCCGCCGATCGCGCATGGGCCCGTGCCGCCCCGCTCGCCCCCTTCGGCCCCCGAGTCCGCTGGCGCACCGCCGCGGAATACCTGCGCCAAGAGGGTCTCCCCGTCCGCACTTACCGCCGCCGCATGCGCGACTGCGTCCTCTCCGTCCCCTGGCCCACCGTCGCACCCAACACAACCCCTTAGATCGAGATCAGGTGACACTGGTGGATCGGGCTTCTCGACCGATGCCGCCATAGATTCCACCTGATCTTGAAATGGGGTGCTCGTCGGGTACGGTGGCTCAGGGTGGTTTGGCGTCCTGTGGTTTTGCTGGGTGATGATGGGCGCGTCGGTGCCGTACCCGGCCTACTTTCGCAGTCAGGTGGGCAGGCCCATAGCTTCCAGTCTGCGGCGGCCAGTCGAACCCCTTGCGGTCCCGAGACCATTCGCGTACAGGCCGAATACCGGGCGGGCGTCGTGGTCGAACTGCGCGCGAATCCAATGCACCAATGCCGGGAACTGCCTGGTGATATCCGCACCGGGTCCGACCGTGACGGGATAGCGCAGCCGACCCGCCCCGGCCTGCGCGATATCCGAAATCTCGCGCCACCGCCGCGGTCCTGGCAGGTCTATCGCGAGCACGTCGGCACCCCATCGCAGTAGCGGCCGCAGCGGGGCGAGTTCGGCCGCCGCCCCGATGACGATCACCCGGAAACCGGGCAGCGACAACCACTCCGGATGATCGATCACCCGCTCCACCGCCGCTGCGAAGGCGGGCTCGATAATGCCACGGCGACGCCAGTCGGTGAGCTGCTGCCACAGCGCCTCCTCGGCCAATAGCGTTCCGCGGAATGGAATTTCGAGTCGGGACGCCGGGCAAAACCGGAGATCGATCGAATTGATAGCCGAATCGGATCATTCGCGGCTTCACCGCGCCGATCACGCGGCGGTGAGAGCCCGGCGCACGCGAGCCGCCGCACGCGGGGGCAGTCGCACACTCGCGGAACGGATTTCATCGGCACCGCAGCGGTGGATGGCGACCGCGTCGCCGACCACCTCATTCAATGCGGGTTGCCCGATAGCGGCCTCGGCCAGATCGAGCACCGTGCGCACGGGCGTGGTCACCATAAATCCACCCGCGGGTTCGAGATCGGCCGGAATCAGCGGGCGGCGCAGCACCACCAGTCGCGGGGTGACCGGCGGCCGTCCCGCACCGACCGACATATGCAGGAAGCGCGGCCGTAGTCGCCCGAGTCCGTGCAACTCCGCAGCACTCTGATGCGATACCGCGGCGGCGCCGTCGAACCAGGCCGCCCACATGGCGTATTCGTCGAGCGGGCCGGTCGGCCAATCGGCCAGCCGCAATACTCCGACCCCGGCCCGCGTCACCGAGCCGTCGCCGAGACCGGCGCGAACGTGGGCCTCACATCCGGCGCGCAGCACCTGCCTGGTAGTGAAGAACCCGGCATGGCGTTCGGCCGATCGCCGCAGCACACGCCACCCGTGCTCGGTGGAATCGAGTGCGCGGCCCGCCGCATCGCCAGCCATGTCGACCAGGCTACGCTCGAACTCTGTGTCGCATGTCACAATCGAACCCCTCACAGCGCCCTCAGAACGAGCACAGAAACGTGGGGAAGAATCGAGCGCATGAGTACGAAGAGCCCATCCACCCTGACGGTAAACCGGCGCGCCCTGGTGATCGCCCTCGTTGTGGTAGCGATTCTGCTCGCTACCGTGCTGGTCGGCGGGGAGGCATACGCGCGATACCAGGTTTCACGGTGCATCAGCACACAATTCGAGAAGGATATGGGTTCGAAGATCGATGTGAGCTTCGGAGCCAAACCCATGCTGATCACCTGGATCGACGGAAAGGTCGATCAGGTGAAGGTGGACAGCGACGATTCCAAGTTCGGTCCGGCCGTCGGCATGGTGGTGCACGCCAGGTTCAACAATGTCGATGTCAGCAATAGCGGCAGCGGCAGCACCGTCGGCAGCTCGTCGGCCGATGTCACCTGGGGCAACGACGGCATCCGGGAAACGCTCGGCGGCCTGGTCAGCGGCGTGTCGTCGTCCGCGTCGACCGGGATGCTGACCCTGGATGTGCTGGGCGGCCTCGCGCAGTTGCAGGTGAAGCCGGAGATCAAGGACGGCACCGTGCAGGTCGAGACGAAGTCGGCGGCGCTGCTCGGGATGGGGATACCGACCGATCTGGTGTCGGGCATCGTCGAGGTGTTCACGCAGAGTCTGCAGAGCTACCCGCTCGGTCTGAAGGCCACCGAGGTCAAGGTCACCGATAATGGCATCGCGGTGAAGCTCGCGGGTGGGCGGACCGAACTGCCCGCCGCGCAGGACAGCAGCGGCAGCGTCAGCTGCTGAACGTCGTCGAATCCACAACCCTGATTGTCGGACTCGGGATCAGGCGGGGAATCCCGCCAGCACCGCACGGGATTTCGAGAGTCCGAGACGGGTCGCGCCCGCCGCGATCAGTTCGGCGGCGGCCTCGGCGGTGCGGATGCCGCCGCTGGCCTTCACACCGAGCCGCCCGCCGACGGTCTCGGCCATGAGCTGGACGGCGTGCACGCTGGCACCACCGGAGGGGTGAAATCCCGTGGAGGTCTTCACGAAATCGGCACCGGCACGTTGGGCGGCGCGGCAGACCTCGACGATCGCAGCATCGGAAAGCACCGCCGATTCGATGATCACCTTGAGCACCGCGCGATCCCCCATCGCCTCGCGCACCGTCACGATGTCGGACAGCACCGCGCCGTAATCGCCTGCGCGCGCGGCTCCGACATCGATCACCATATCGACCTCGGCCGCGCCCTGTTCGACCGCGAGACGCGCCTCGGCCCCCTTGACGAGCGAATGGTGCTTCCCAGAAGGGAATCCGGCGACCGCCGCGACCACCACGCCGGACGCTCGAATCGGCAACATGGACGGCGATACGCAGATCGCGTACACGCCGAGTTCGCTTGCCTCCGTGACCAAAGCGTTCACCTCCGCGGCCGTCGCCTCCGGCGCCAGCAGCGTGTGATCGATCATGGCGGCCACTTCGGCCCTGGTCAGCGACGCGGAATTTGCCACAGGGTGAGAGTCTGGCATACCGGTGGCGAATTCCATTGCGCGCCTGGCGACACATCGCGCACACTCGATACTGTCGGTGGAGCTACGGACATCGCTTTGCGACTGCCCAGCCGACAGTTGCGCAGTTGCGGATGGCCCATTCGTTCGGGAGGAGACGACACCGTGCTGATCCGTCGCGAACGCGCCGACGATGCCGCCGCGATCGCGGCCGTCCACCGCAGCGCCTTCGGACCGCAGTACGCGAATACCGATAACGACCGGGAGACGGCCGAATTCACCGACGACAGCGCCGCGGACCCACCCGAGGTCGACCTCGTCACCCGGCTGCGCAGCGACTCCGGCTGGATCCCCACCCTCTCGATGGTCGCCGTCGAATACGACACCGTCATCGGCCATGTCTGCCTCACCCGCGCGGGTGTCGGCCCGTTCCCGGTGCTCGCGCTCGGCCCGATCGGCGTCCTGGCCGAACATCAGGGCAATGGTGTCGGCGCGGCCTTGATGCACGCCGCCATCGGCGCCGCCGACGCCCTCGACGAACCCCTGATCGGTTTGGCCGGAAGCATCGACTACTACCCCCAATTCGGCTTCACCCCCGCCGCCCGCCTCGGCATCACGCCCGATGAACCGGCCTGGGTTTCCCACTTCCAGGTGCGGGCGTTGTCGGCGTACGACTCGCAGATCACCGGCGAATTCCGTTACGCGGAGCCGTTTTACGAACTGTAGTCCGGCTGGGGCCAGGAGCCAGGAGCCAGGAGCCAGGAGCCAGGAGCCAGGAGCCAGGAGCCAGGAGAACCTAACGGAAGTTGGGGATGCCAGCAGGAGTTGGGGATGCCAGCGGGAGTTGCAGACACCAGCAGGAATTGCAGACACCAGCAGGAATTGCAGACACCAGCAGGAATTGGGGATCCACGCGATGTCGGGGGCGCCCCGGTCATCGGGAGGTCCAGGTGGGTTGGCAGGCGCGGCTTGGGATGCGGCCCCAGGAACGCCGAGGCCTGGAATTCACACAACAGCTCACCAGGTGGCGCTTCCGATACAGCCAGGGCGGCCGACTTCAAGATCACCATGTAATGGTGGAGGCAAACGTCGAGAGTTGCGCTCCAGGAATACATTCTCGGCGGGTCAGGGGTGGTGGTGGAGGAGGAGGTGGTAGAGGTAGGAGCGTTCGTGGTTGCGGGAGACCCAGGCGCCTTCGGGTGGGAGGGGGCCTTGGCCGGGGTCGTCGAAGGGGCGGCTCAGGACTTCGCCGGAATCGGTGCAGATCGACCAGCCGAAGTCCGGGAGGCGGCGGCACCAGAGGTCGTGATCGATGCGCTTGTAGGACGGGTAGCCGTAGGCCCAGCCATCGCGGACGAATTCGTACGTCAGCCCATCGAGCTGTCGTACGAACTTCACCCGCGTCACATTTCCATTGTCGGCTTTCCCGCGACCTTCGCTCAACACTTGCCCGGGGCGGGGTGCCGCAGGTGCGCATAGTCGACCTGGGAGGATTAGCCCATGAGTTCCGCTCCACCTGTCCTGGACGACCGACGCTTCGTGCTCACCCTCGGGTGCCCGGACCGTCCGGGCATCATTGCCAGGATCACCTCCTTCATCGCCGAGTTCGGGGGGTCCATCGTGGAGGCGGGCTACCACTCCGACCCGGATATCGGCTGGTTCTTCACCCGTCAGGCGATCAAGGCATCGACGGTGCCGTTCGGTATCGCGGAACTGCGCGACCGGTTCGCCGGGGTCGCGGCCGACTTCGGCCCGGAGACCGAGTGGCAGCTGCTCGACTCCGGTGAGCGTCGCCGGGCCGTACTACTGGTCAGCAAGGACGGCCACTGCCTGCACGACCTGCTCGGACGCGCCGCGAGCGGTGAACTGCCCGCCACCATCGAAGCGGTGATCGGCAACCACCCGGACCTCGCCGGGATGACCGAGGCGCACGGGGTGAAATTCCACCACGTGCCGTTCCCGAAGGATCCGGCCGAACGCGGCCCGGCCTTCGAGGAGGTGCGCGCCCTGGTCGATGCTCACGATCCGCACGCCGTCGTCCTGGCCCGCTTCATGCAGGTGCTCCCCGCCGAACTCTGCGAGCACTGGGCGGGCAAGGCGATCAATATCCACCACAGCTTCCTGCCATCGTTCGTCGGCGCTCGGCCCTACCACCAGGCCTTCGCCCGCGGCGTCAAGCTGATCGGCGCGACCTGCCACTACGTCACCGCCGAACTCGACGCGGGCCCGATCATCGAACAGGACGTCATCCGCATCGACCACGCCGACGAGGTCCGCGATATGGTCCGCCAAGGCCGCGACATCGAGCGCGTGGTCCTGGCGCGCGGCCTCCGCTGGCACCTCGAGGGCCGCGTCCTGGTCCACGGCCGCCGCACCGTGGTCTTCTCCTAGGAGGCCTACCCCGCTGCCTTTGCGGGCTGACGCACCGAATCGAGGACCAGCTCCAGTTCCTCGTTGAACCGCTCGTGCATCTCGGTATTTCCCAGATGCCCCTGCGGGAGCACCTCGTATTTGACCAGACTGCCGGTCTCCCTGAGCATTTCGGCGATTCGCTCGGCGTGCACCGGCGGCGTCATATCGTCGAACTCACCGGCCAGGATTGTGGTCGGCACGACGAGGCTTCGGGCCGATTCACCGAGATCCAGTTCGGCGAGCAGGATTCCGAATTTCGCACGGACGCGGGCCGGGCAGGAGCGGACGACGGCCAGGCTGTAGTCGACTACGTCGCCGGTGCAGCGCGGGCTCATGATCTGCCGGGTGAAGGCCCACTTGACCGGGGCCATCGGCGGGAAGACCAGCGGAGAGCCGAGGCCTAGTCGGCCTATCTTGTGCGGCAGCCGAATTCGCCGATTGAGCAACGGGAGTGGTGCATTGAAGAACGGCAGGACAGTCGTCTCGGCGATCAGTCGACTCGGCGCGGTGTTGGTCAGCAGTACTGCACATGCCTGCTTCGCGACGCGATCCGGATAGCGTCCGGCCCAGGCCTGCAGGCGCAGGCGGTCGCGTCGATGGCTACCCGCGCACGCAGCGAGCACTCGATACGCCCCTGCCATCCCCAACCGGGCTCAGGCGCGCAGCTTGACGGGCATGGAGCGGTAGGCGTGCAGATTGCGCAGGGGATGTGGGATCGGTGGACCGTCCAAGGACAGATCCGGGTATCGCTCGAACAGGGCTCGCAGCGCGATGGAGCCCTCCAATCGAGCCAGCGTGGCTCCCAGGCAGCCGTGCACCCCGCTGCCGAACGCAAGGTGATCCGCGGCATTGGCCCTGGTCACATCGAATCGTTCGGGATCAGGGAAGACGGCGGGGTCGTAGTTGGCGCCCGCCAACGACAGCAGGACCAGGGAACCGGATTCGACGCGCTGATCGGCGAGGTCGACCTCGCAGTTCGTGACTCGGCCCGTCATCCGCACCGGACCGTCGTAGCGCAAGACTTCCTCGACCGCGCGTGGCCACAGCTCCGGCTGTGCCGCCAGCAGTTCCAGCTGGTCCGGATGGCTTGTCAGCAGGGCGATTCCATTGCCGAGCATATTCACCGTCGTCAAGAATCCAGCGTCAAGCAGCAGCGCCGCATTGGCCATCTGCTCGCGACGGGAGAGCTCGCCACCTGTCACCAGCATGCTGAGCACGTCGTCGGCCGGTTCGGCGGTGAGCCGGTCGAGGTGTTGGTCGAAGTACCGTTGGGCCTCGGCCAAATCTTCGATGGCGTGGCGGTAAGTGCTCCAGCTCAGGCCGCGTTCGAGCAGCGGCGCACCGGAATCTCCCCACTTCAGCAGGGTCGAATGCATGTGCGCGGGCAACCCGAGAATCTCGGCGATGATCGCGACCGGCAACTGTGCGCAATAGTCGACGATCAGATCCGGCCGCGGCTTCGATTCCAGGCGTTCGAGCAGGTCATCGGTCACTTCGACAACCCGCTCACGCAGTTTGGCGATCGCCCTCGGGGTGAATGCCTGCCCGACCAGGCGACGATAGCGGGTGTGGTCCGGCGGGTCGGTCACCAGCATCGAGGGCGGCTCCGCGAGGTTGGGCAGTCCCGGATCCGTTTTGGTCATCACCCAGCGGATCGGCTTGGGCAAGGCCGAATGGTCGGGCCTGACCTGGCTGAAGCGACGGTCGCGCAGGATGAGTCGGCACAGTTCGTAGTCCGCGGTCACGCGCAAACCCGACATCCTGGGTATCCGGCCCCGCCGCCGGATCTCCTCGACGTACTGCGACGAACCGAGCAAACGATCCGCACCGACGGCGATCTGCCCCAGGGGGTCGCCCCGGCGCGCCGCCCAGAGCAGGTAGAACCGTGGCAGGCCATGCATCATCAGCCACCGGATCCATACGCGTATCAAGATCTCGTCACCTCCCACTCCCCCTTTTCATATGATAGATAGCCGCTATGGGCGCAGCGACGCTGTCGGCGCTGATGGAGCGACCTTCGGATCAGATGAGAGGCACCATGGACAGGCGCGGTTTCGTCAAGGGCGCTGGCCTGGCGGCGACGATGCTGGGTCTTGCGAGTGGCACCACGTTTGCGGCGTGGGCAGATGATTCGTGGGCAAACGATTACAGCCCGAGCCCGAAATCACCGGTGTACCGCACGCTGGTGCCGGAGATCTTCGCGCCGCTGCCGGATCCGGCCGATCATCTGCCCGCCGTCGTCATCGGATCCGGATTCGGGGGGGCGATCGCCGCGCTGCGTCTGGCGCAAGCCGGGACCGAGGTCACGGTGCTCGAGCGAGGGTCACGCTGGCCGAACGATCCGTGGCGCAATATCTTCGCCAACGACACGATTCCGGATGGCCGCGGCTTCTGGCATCGCACGACCTTTACCGGCGCGAACAGGCTCACCGTGCAGATCGATCCGTTCGGCGGGGTTCTCGACGTTTCCAGCTACCCGGGCATGGACGTATGGCGCGGTGCGTGTGTGGGCGGTGGCTCGGTGGTGTTCACCGGAGTGATGATCGAGCCGGAGCAGCGGTTCTTCGACCACGTCTTCCAGGGGGTGGTCGACTACCGCGAGATGCACGACATCTTCTACCCCAGGGTCCGAAATACGTTGCGGCTGAGCCCGATACCGAACGACATCTACGACTCCTTCGCGTTCACCCACGCACGGGGCTGGGACGAACAGTTCCGTGCGGCCGGCTATACACCGCAGCGCATCGACGGCAGTTGGAATTGGGACGTCATCCGCGACGAGCTGACCGGACGATCGACGCCGTCGGCCACTGTCGGCTGTTCGAACCTCGGCAATTCCAACGGCGCGAAGTTCGATCTGAACCAGAACTACCTGCGTTATGCCGAGGACACCGGCCGTGCCCAGATCTATCCCGGCCATCGCGTGGACGCCATCGGCGAGGAGTCGGGTCGCTATACCGTCGCCGTGACCAAACTCGCGCCCACCGGCGAGGTGCTCCGCATCCGCACACTGACCTGCGACAAGCTGTTCCTTGCCGCGGGCTCGGTCGGCACCTCCGAACTGCTGGTGCGCGCGCGGGCGACGGGCGCGCTGCCGAATCTGAACGAGCACATCGGCGAAGGCTGGGGCGGCAACGGCGATGTCGCGTTGGCGCGGCCTGCCAGCTCGGTCGCGATAGGGACCCAGGGCACGCCGTCTGCGAGCCGGATTCTGGACGAGACGGGCGCACCCGTATCGCTGGAAAACTGGTTCGTGCCCGGCACCACGCCCTTCGACGTCGGCATTGTCGCGTCGCTGGGCATAGTCCTCGACGACACCCGCGGCCGGTTCGTCTACAACCCCACCGACGGGAGCGTGAACCTGCAGTGGCCACCCGACGGCGCCGCCGGCTACCTGGCCCACGCGCGGGAAGTCAACAACAAGGCGACCTGCAACTGCCCGTCCAACGCCCAACCAGCCTTGGAGGCGGATGCCTCGTTCACCTCACATCCGTTGGGCGGCGCAGTGATCGGACGCGCGACGGACCCCTACGGTCGGGTGCGTGGCTATCGAGGCCTGTACGTGATGGACGGGGCGGCTGTGCCCGGCAGCACCGGAACAGTGAACCCGTCGTTGACGATCAGTGCGCTGGCCGAGCGCAATATCGAAGAGATCATTCGTTCCGGCGAGTAGTCACTACCAGCGCGGCCCGCGCTGAATCTCATCCACCTTCGGCCGCACATCGGCGAGGTATACGCCGGTCGCGATAATCGACACCAGCGCAAGCAGACTCGTGACGCTCAGCGAGAGCAACAGGAACAGCAGGGCCGCGCCGAGGATGGCGATCCAGATCGGTTTGGTCAGCTTGTCGACCGCGGTGAAGGCGTCCGGGCGCTGGCGGATGGCGTGGATGAGCGCGAAAATTGTCGCGCCGAGCGCCAAGAGCCGCAGTCCGTACAAGATCCAGCTGGCCAATCCGTGCACTGTGTCCACCAGCCCATCATAGGAGCAACGACCCCGCACACGTCGGTGTGCGGGGTCGTCAGCGTGGAGAGGGGGAAGGGCCTCAAGCCTTCTTGGGAGCCGCTTTCTTGGCCGGAGCCTTCTTGGCGGCAGGCGCCTTCTTGGCCGGCGCCTTCTCCGGGGCGACGCCCTCGGCGGCGGGCTCGGTCTCGGTGGTCACCTCGACGACCTCGGCCTCGACGACCGGCCCGACCTCGGCCTCTTCTTCTTCCTTGGCCGGGCGGCCGATCAGCTCGTTGACCTTGGCGAGCGCATCCTCGGCGCGGCTGGCCGCATCCTTGTACAGCGTCTCGACGCGCTCGATCTGATCCTCGACCAGGTGGTTGGCGCGCAGCCGCTCGACGGTCTCCTCGCCGCGCACGGCCAGATCCGCGTACAGGTCCAGGACCTGGGTGTAGTACTTCTCGGCGAGCGCCTTCAGCTCCTCCGAGGTGAACTTCTCGCGCAGCTCGGCGAGATCCTCCGGCAGCTCCGATGGCAGGCCGGACAGCCGCTCGCGCAGCGTCTCGAACTGGGCCCGGACATCGGCGGGCACGTTGGCGAAGCGCTCGCGGGCCTCATCCACGCGACCGCTGACATCGGTGGAGGCGGCGCGCTCACGCACCTGGGTGACCGCATCGACAACCGCGGCGTACACGGCGTCACCGGCACCGACGGTTGCGAACAGTGGCTTGATGTTTGCGTTTTCGGTCATTCTTCGTTCTCCTGGCGTGGCGGAGTTGGTGATGTGCTCGGAACGTCGCTGTCCCACTCGTTCCCCCCTGGTTCGCTTCCTCCGTTTTCCCGGCGAAACGATTCATAGATTTCCAGCAGCACCTGCTTCTGCCGTTCGCTGATCGACGTATCGGCAATCAGGGCATCCCGGACCGGACTGTGCGGCCGCTGCTCGAGATAGCCGGCGTGTACGTACAACACCTCCGAAGAGACGCGCAGTGCCTTGGCGATCTGCGCGAGTACTTCGGCGGACGGATTACGCAATCCGCGCTCGATCTGACTGAGATACGGATTGCTCACTCCCGCCAGGGTGGCGAGCTGACGCAACGAGACTTGCGCAGCTTCTCGCTGTGCCCTGATGAAACCTCCGATGTCGTGTGCCGCGTTGGCCACACGCGCCGCCTTTTCGCCGACGCCGCTGGATCTCTCCTGTGAATCATCGGTGTACTCGGCGGAACCTTCGGGCTGGTCTGCCATCACTCACCTTCTGGCGGTTGTACGTTTCCAATTCTAAAGCAGAGTGCTAGCTATTGCAAGCACCCTGTAAGCACCCCTCCGGCGCTGCGCGCTCTGTCCGATTCGCGGCATTCACGGCCCACCATGCAGGCTGCCGCCTCCAGGACCCGAGTTCACGCCGCGATGCTCAGCCGCCGAACATCAAATGCGAAATCGTGTAGATCACCAGCCCTGCCAGCGATCCTACGACCGTGCCATTGATGCGAATGAATTGCAGATCACGTCCAACCTGCAATTCGATCTTCTTGCTAGCTTCCTCGGCATCCCACCTGGCAACCGTGTCGGTGACCAGAGTGGTGATCTCCCCCGCATAGTTTTCCACCAGATACCGCGCACCGCGATCGATCCAATCGTCGACTTTGGCGCGCATCTCGGCATCGTCGCGCAGCCGCTCCCCGAGCTGCTGCACATTCTCGGCGACCTTGCGCCGCAGCGTGGAGTTCGGATCGTCGGCCGATTCCAGGATCAGCCGCTTGGCCGCGCGCCAGGTCGCCTCGGCCATGCCGGTGATCTCCTCGCGACCCATGATCTGCGCCTTGATCCGCTCGGCCTTTTTGATCATGGCCTCGTCGTGCTGCAGGTCGTAGGCGAATTCCTCGAGGAACCGATTCGCCGCGAGCCGCACCTCGTGTTCCGGATTCGATCGCACCTTCCAGGTGAACTCGACGAGTTCCCGATAGATCCTTTCTGAAAGCAGAATGTTTACGAATTTCGGAGCCCACTGCGGCGCATCCCGCAAAACGATCCGGTCGATCGTTTCCTGCGAACCGAGCGCCCACTGGTGCGCACGCTCGGCAAGCATGTCGAGCAGCGGCAACTGCCGATTGTCGGCGAGCAGTTCGGCGAGCACCCGCCCGATCGGCGGACCCCACAGCGGTTCGGCGATCCGCTTGACGATGGTGTTGTCGATGACCTGCTCGACATCCTCGTCCCGCAGCACCCCGACCACCGCGCGCAGAATGGTCGAACTCTCCTGGGCTACCCGGCCCGCATGTCCGGGATCGGCCATCCAGCGCCCCACCCGCCAGGAGACCTGCGCCGAATTCACTTTCGCCGAGACCACGTCCGGGGCAAGGAAATTCGATCCGACGAAGGCGCCGAGACTGGCGCCGAGCTGATCTTTCTTCTTCCTGATGATCGCGGTATGCGGGATCGGCAGGCCGAGCGGATGGCGGAACAGCGCGGTCACGGCGAACCAGTCGGCGAGTGCGCCGACCATACCCGCCTCGGACGCGGCCCGCAGGTAACCGACCCAGTTATCACCCGCACCGCGCGATTCCAACCAGCGGCAGAACAGATAGACCGCTGTCGCGAACGCCAACAACCCGGTGGCCAGGGCCTTCATCTTGAACAGATCGCGGCGCTTGCCCGCCTCGTCGACGAAGGCCGCGAAACTGGTCGGTGGTGCGGACGACGTAGGCGCATCCAGCACCGCGATGTTGCCGGGAGCTTTCTCCATGACACCCATTCTGCTGTGTGTTGCCGACCGGCCTCCGGGCCGATCGCAAGCGACACGGAACCGACGCCGAATGGCCCGATTATGTGCAACCTGTCGCAACCAACACCCAAACGCGCATGTCGGTCCTTGCCTGGACCTAAGCTGGTGGTCCACGAACCCATACAAACGAGGGAGCTGACGCTGTCCACCGATGACCTTGTCGATGTCGGCGAGCTCGCCGAACGACCGGCGGCGGTGCGCACCGGCCGGACGGACGGACGCAAGCGCCGATGGCGGCAGCACAAGATCGACCGTCGCGAAGAGCTGGTCGACGGCACCCTCGCGGCTATTCGCACGCGGGGCAGCAATGCGGGCATGGACGAGATCGCCGCGGAGATCGGCGTCTCCAAAACCGTGCTCTACCGCTACTTCTCGGATAAGAACGACCTGGTCCACGCGACCATGCAGCGGTTCATCGAGACCACGCTGATGCCGCGGGTGTACGAGGCGATCAGCCTCGACGCGGACGAGTACCACCTGGTGCGTTCGGCCCTCGCCGCGTATGTCGGCACGGTCGACGAGGATCCCGAGGTCTATCGGTTCATCATGGGCAACGGCTCGACCGATCAATCCTCGCTCGCCGAATTCGAGAAGCTGTTCGCCGACGTCGTCACCACGATCATCGTCGATCGCAGCGCCGAGTACGGCTTCCAGACCGAGGGCGCACAACTGTGGTCGTATGTGCTCGTCGGCGGCATCCAGCTGGCGACGCACTGGTGGAGCACGGACAAGGCGATGTCGCGCGAGGAAGTCATCGACTACCTGACCATGATGGCCTGGAGCGCCATCGAGGGCATGGCGCGCGCGGGCGGCTCCCGGGCGATCTTCAACGCCCAGTCGCACATCCTGCCGGACCCGCCGCAATCCGGCGCCTGAGCGAGCGATCAATCGACACAGCCGCAATAGCGGTCAATCGACACAGCCGCAATAGCGGTCATGCCGGAGCCGAGCGTCAGCGAGGTGGAGGCATGAGCGCTAGCTCGTGAGCGCCAACTTATCAATCGCCCGACTTCGCGCGCTAACAGGGCGCTAGCTGGGGCGCTAGCTGAAATAGTGACGGCGGTCTCGACATTGCCGCGAGGTTGGCTACTCTGAAGCCGAGCGGTACGCGGGTGTCCCACGTCGCCGCCCCGCGCGCTCTGCCTCATCGCGGTCCGCGCCGGGCGCTACATCGTTACGCAAGCTACCGCCTGCGCGCCCGTCGCGCCGACCGCCGGCACCAATGGAGGTACCTCGATGGCGAAGCAAGTGCCGACTTCTCGGCTTGCTCGTGGCACCAAACTGGGGGCGGTGGTAGCCAGTTCGGTAATCCGAACCCAGCGCACACGCCTGTCCATGCGGGGCCGGTCGGCGGCCGTGCGCTCGAAGATGGCCGAGGAGTCCATGATCCGCACCACCGAGCAGGTGGTCACGGTCCTCGGGACCATGAAGGGCGTGGCCATGAAGCTCGGCCAGATGATGTCGGTGCTCGATCTCGATCTGGTGCCCGAGAGCCATCGCGAACGCTTCCAGAAACGACTCGCCGTGCTGCGCAACGCCGCGCCAACGGTGTCGTTCGAGTCGATGCGGCAGGTGATCGAGGAGGACTACGGGCAGCCGCTGGACGCGGTATTCGCCGAATTCCAGCCCGAGCCCATTGCCGCGGCCTCGATCGGGCAGGTTTATCTGGGGCGACTGCACGACGGAGCTCGGGTCGCGGTGAAGGTGCAGTACCCGGGCATCGATGCGGCGGTGCGCGCGGATCTCGAGAATCTGGCCATGTTCCGGCGCGTATTGCAATCGGCGATGCCCTGGGTCACGCCCGCCGTGCTCGACGAGCTGCGGCGGAATATGGAGAGCGAACTCGACTATCACGCCGAGGCCGCCACCCAGCTCCAGATCGCCGAGCTCTACGCCGGACATCCGTTCATCATCGTGCCGCGCTCACTGCCCGAACTCAGTACGACGCGGGTGCTGGTCAGTGAATATGTGGCGGGCAAGGGATTCGAGGAGATCCGGCAGTTGCCCGCGGCCGAACGCAATCGGATCGGCGAGATCATCTACCGCTTCTATGTCGGTTCGCTGTTCAGCTTCAACGAATTCTGTGGTGACCCGCATCCGGGAAATGTGTTGCTGGCCGACGACGGCCGGATCGGCTTCCTCGATTTCGGCCTGTTCAATCGGATGGATCCCGAACATGTGCGGTTCGAGACGATCTGCCTGCGCGCGGCGGCCGAGGATCGGGCAGAAGACCTGCGGCAGTTGATGATCGAGCGCGGCGTGATCGACTCGCCCGATGAGATCGGCGCCGAGGAATGCCTGGAATACGTGCTCGCGGCCTCGGAATGGTGTCTGCTCGACGAAGAGCTGACCATTACTCCGGAGCTGGCCAGCGGTGCGTTTCTGCTCGCGGTGGATCCGCGAGCCAGTGAATTCGCCGGGATGAAACAGCAGAATCTGCCGCCGGAGCACCTGTTTTCGCGGCGTGCCGACTTCCTCACTTTCGGCATGCTCGGTCAGCTCGAATGCACCGCGAACTGGCACAAGATTTCCCGCGAATGGCTCTACGACGAGGCGCCGGTCACCGATTTGGGTAAGACGCACAGGGAGTGGTTGATCGAGCGCAAGCCGATGCCGACCAAGAAACCGCGGGCGCGAGCGAAGAAGCCGACCACACGCGGTTCCGCTACCAAATAATTCACCACAGCAGCTATCGAACGGAAGATCATGGCAGACAACCGAGAATTCGACCTAGTGCTGTTCGGCGCAACGGGTTTCGTCGGCAAGCTCACCGCGGAGTATCTGCTCGGCGCGGCGCCCGCCGAGGCGCGCATCGCACTGGCGGGACGCTCGCTCGACAAATTGACAACGGTCCGTGACCAACTCGGCCCGAACGCCGCGAATTGGGGTCTGGTAGTCGCCGATTCGACCGACCAGGCCGCACTCGACGCACTCGCGGCGCGGACCACGGTTGTGGTGACCACCGTCGGCCCGTACCTGCGCTACGGCATCCCGCTGGTGGCCGCGTGCGCGAAGGCCGGGACCCACTACGCCGACCTCACCGGTGAGGCGCTGTTCATCCGGGACGCGATCGATCGGTACCACGAGCAGGCGGTGGAGACCGGCGCGAAGATCGTGAATTCCTGTGGCTACGACTCGATTCCATCGGATGTGAGTGTGTACCAGCTGTACCAGCGAACGGTCGCGGACCATACCGGCGAACTCGAGGACACCACCCTGATCGCGTCGCTGAAGGGCGGGGCGAGCGGCGGCACCATCGACTCGCTCCGGGCCATGATGGAGGCCATAACGGCCGACCCGTCCAAGGGGAGGGTGTTGAGTCACCCGTATTCGCTCAGCCCGGACAAGTCGATGGACCCCGATGTGGGCCGCCAGTCCGATCAGGCGCTGCAGCGGGCGAACTCCATCGACCCCAGCTTGGACGGCTGGGTCGGCACCTTTTTCATGGCCGCGCACAACACCAAGATCGTGCGCCGCACCAACGGCCTGCTCGGCTGGGTCTACGGCAAGAACTTCCGCTACCGCGAGGTGATGAACGCGGGCAAGTCGGCCGCGGCGCCGCTGGTGGCCGCCGGTATGGCGGGCGGCATCGTGGCGACGATGGCGGCCGGTGCGGTGCTGTCGCGAGTCGCGGTGGGGCGCAAGCTGCTCGACCGGATCGTGCCCAAGCCCGGCACCGGGCCGAGCGAACAGGCGCGCACCAGTGGCTGGTTCACCATGAAGACCTACGCGCACACCTCTTCGGGCGCGAAATATGTGGCGACCTTCTCCGGCACCGGCGATCCCGGCTACCAGGCCACCGCCGTCATGCTCGGACAGGCCGGACTGTGCCTGGCATTCGACGGTGCGAAGCAGCCCGAATTGGCCGGCATCCTCACCCCCGCGGCCGCGATGGGCGACGCACTCACCGATCGCCTGCGTGCCGCGGGCATGACCATCGACGTCGAACGCACGTAGTTCGGAGACCAACCGAGGAGCTCGGATGAAATTGCCGCCTGCGGACCCGAGGGCGGTGCGGTGAATCTCGCTCGACGCACCATGAACGCACCCGCCCTCGCCGCGATCTATGAAAAGGCCTGGCGGCCCGCGCTGTTCTATCTGGCCAGCGGCCGCAGCACAGCCGCCGACCGTCGCGACGCCGTCACCACACTGCGTCTCGACGGGTCCAAGAAGGTGCTCGACATCGCTTGCGGTCCAGGCAACTTCACTCGCTATCTGAGCAATGCCCTCGATGGCGACGGCTTCGCCATCGGTCTGGACTACTCCGAGCCGATGCTGGCCCGAGCCGTCACCGATAACGCGGGTCCGCGCGTCGGTTACCTCCGTGGCGACGCGCGCACCCTGCCCTTCCCGGACGGCACCTTCGACGCCGTCTGCTGCTTCGGCGCGCTCTATCTGATCCCCGACCCGATCGCGGCGACCCGCGAAATGATCCGCGTCCTCGCCCCCGGCGGCCGCATCGCCATCACCACCAGTCACCGCGCCGACAACCCGTTCGGCCGGGCGAGCCGGGTCGTCGGCGGCTGGAGCGGACTGCGCGTCTTCGACGACGAGACCTTCCCGAAACTCTTCGCCGAAGCGGGCCTGATCCATATTGATCAACAGGTCCACCGCCTCCTGCAATACATCAACGCCACCCGCCCGCTCTAGGGAGCCACTTTGTCGTGCGCCACATCACATGGGTGCGGCGTCGAGGGACGAGCACAAGCGGGTTCCACCGGTCGGTACCGAACGGTAAGGTGCCCGCAAGCGGTGGGTGGACCGAACGTGAGGGGGCGACCGAGATGGCGGTACCGGATACCGGTCAGCGGATGGCCAGGCAGTTGTATGCCGCCGCTACCGGAACCAGCGGCGGGGAACCCTTCGAGTTGGCCGAGGACGTCGCCGAAAACCTCGCCGCCGCATGCGACAAGCTCGTCGAGGACCTACAAAAGGCAACGGCCACCGGACATCTCGTCACCGAGGTATCCGGTTTTCCCGACCTACCGACGGGCCACGGCCTGGCAAAAGGCTTCGGCGACAAGGGCACTCAATTCCTCGACACCGTCACCGCATTCCAGGAAACGGCCCTGCTGTACAAGGCCGCCTATCTGGCCGCGGGAAAACGTTTCGAGGATGCCGAGGCCGCACATCGTGCCGCGCTGCAACTGATCACCGATTACCTGGAGTCGCCGCGCGGCGAACAGATCGACGGAAGCCACTGACCCATGGCCGATTCCGTCACCAGGGCCGCCGCCGACGCCATCCGGGTCCAGCAGCGCGCTGTCGCCGCCTCCGCCGGATCGGCAAGCGGCGGAACCGATCCCCCGTACGCACCCGAGCGCGAACTGTTCGGCGCCTATACGCACCAGGAGATCTGGGATCTGGTGCACGAGGTCATGGATCCCGCGGCTCTCGGCCGGGTCGCCGATGCCTGGCGCGCCGATGCCACCGTGGTCGCCGAGGCATTCCAGGCCTTCTCCGATGCCACAAATCGCGAATTCGCGCACTGGTCGGGTCGTTGCGCCGATGCCGCGCTGCGCGCCACCCGCGAATTCGTCCGCGCCGGTACCGAGGCGCATGATGTCTGCCGCGCGGTGCAGCGCCTGATGGAGCTCAATTCCGAGGCGGCACAGGCCATCCGAGCGGCGATTCCGCCGCCGCCGCAGTATCGTGCTCTGGAAGATCCCGCCGCCGAAGCGATCCACGGCGGACAACGCAGGATGGACCACGACATGGCCGCTGCTACGGCGCAGGCCGATGTCCAGGACACGATGACCTATGTCTACACCCCGATCATGCCCGCGTCCGGCGACCGTGTCCCTCGATTCACACCGCCGCCCGACGGCCCACAGATCGCGCGGCCGAATGCCGGCAGCGGGGGCACACGGTGAAATGGGTATTCACCCCGGACGAATTCACGCACGTCTGGGAGAACGAAACAAACCTGGACCGCCGCCCCTACCCAATCGATCTTGCACCGGCCGCCACGGCCCGCACCGAATCCGAATACACCGCACTGCGACTACCCCAGCGCTTCGCCCGCCAGGCCGATGCCGATCTGTCCGCCGCGCTCATGCTGTGCGCCCGCTCCGATGCCACCACCATCACCGTCTCCGGTGAGTCGGGCGCCAAAAGAATCCTCGTTTTCGCCGCGGTGGTGCACAACCACGCGGGCATTCTGATCGCCGATATCGACAAGGTGACGGTGCGCATGTGCCACGTCCGCAGCCTCGGCAAACATCTGGTGGAGATCATCGGATCGGCCGAGCCGGGCAAGCTCGCGCCCATGCGGGAGCCGCAGGACGCGGTCCTGAACTCCGACGAAGGCGACAGCGCGACCAACGGCCATCGCCGCGCCGCCCGGTTCCGCCAGATCCTGCGAAAACCGGTGGACGGTCGCGGCTTCATCACCGTGACCGTGGAACCGGAAAACCCGATGTCGCCGCCCACCCGGCACCGCAGCTGGCTCGATTTCACCGGTGATGGACGCTATCTACTCACCACCGCATATGAGCTGACCCTGACCCCGGTCACCGACGAGGATTTCGCCGACCAGCTACTCCGCCTAGCCCAAATCCGCTGACCCCACCGCCGGGCAGTTGACAATCGCCCCGCCGCAGCATCAGCGACCACGACGGAATGTCTTACGAGCGACCGTTCGCGGCCACGCGGCCAAAAACACCACATAAGATTTACCGATGGCGAAGAAATGGTCTCTGCCGCCCGTCGAGGCCCTGCGGGCCGATGGTTTGCGCATCGCTGATCTCGACGCCTCCGGCACGCCCGGATTCAAAGGTGACAAGAAACAGGCCCAGAAGCTGCTCATCGAACGCGCCGGTGTGCTCTCGGATCTGCAGGAGAAGCTTTACGCCAATGGCCGTTCCGGCGATACCCGCAGCGTGCTGCTGGTGCTGCAGGGGATGGATACCGCAGGCAAGGGCGGCATCGTCCGCCACGTCATCGGTTCGGTGGATCCGTCCGGCGTCGACCACGCCTCCTTCGGTGTTCCGACCGAGGACGAGAAGAGCCACCACTACTTGTGGCGCATCCGCAAGGCGCTGCCGCGCGCCGGCCAACTCGGCGTCTTCGACCGCTCGCACTACGAGGACGTATTGGTCGTACGGGTGCACAATCTGGTGCCGCCCGAGGTCTGGGAACCGCGCTACGGCGAGATCAACGCCTTCGAGCGGGAACTGGTCGACCAGGGCACCACGCTGGTGAAGGTCGCCATGTTCGTCTCCCTCGACGTGCAGAAGAAGCGGCTGCGGGAACGGCTGGACCGGCCGGATAAATACTGGAAGTTCAATCCCGCCGATATCGATGAGCGCGGCTACTGGCCCGCCTATCAAGAGGCCTACCAGGTCATGCTGGACCGAACGTCGACCGACTACGCCCCATGGCATGTGCTCCCGGCCGACCACAAGTGGTTCGCCCGCCTCGCGGTCACCGAACTGCTGATCGACGCACTCGACGGGCTGAAACTCGACTGGCCACCAGCCTTGTTCGATGTCGAGGAGCAGCAGCGCCGCCTCGCCGAAGCCTGACCGAGGTTCCTCTCAGGTTGACCACGGATGATGTGGCCGTGCCCGTCCACGCCCCTAGGGAGTTCCGGATCTACCATCGTGGCGGCAGGTAACCGGCAGGCAAGCGAAAGGCGTGGTGAACGCACGGTGAGCAATAAACCGGGTGGTAAAACGAATCCGCTCGCGGCGGCGGAGCGCGCCGACCGCAACCGCAAGATCCTGATCCAGGTGGGTGTGGCCGTCGTGCTGATCGGGCTCATCGCGGCCATCGGCATCGGTATCGCGGTGAAGAACGCGAACAAGAACGATCTGGGCGCCACCCCGTCCATCGCCGCCGCCGTGAGCCAGCTACCCAATGGCGCCACCGCGACCATCACCGATAACGGTGCGGTCCGCATCGGGAAGCCGGATTCGAAGGTGACCGTCCGGGTCGTCGCCGACCTGCAGTGCCCGGCCTGCAAGGCCTTCGAGGCCGCCAACGCCCAAGTCATCAAGGACGCCGTCGACAATGGCACGGCCATCGTCGAATACAACATCATCTCGTTCCTGGACAAGGCCTCGACCACGAAGTACTCCTCGCGCGCGGCCAATGCGGCGTATTGCGTCGCCGAGGCGGATCCGTCGAAGTACCTCGGCTGGTTGGCCACCATGTACGAGCTGCAGCCCGCCGAGGGCAGTGCGGGTCTGACCGATGACCAGCTGATCACCATCGCGAAGGGCGCAGGCCTTCCCGATTCGGTCGGGCAGTGCATCAAGGACAACAGCTACAACAAGTACATCGGCGCCAAGACCAAGGATGTGCTGAACAGCGGCGTCCAATCCACACCGACGGTCTTCGTCAATGGCACCCAGGTGAACAGCCAGGACCTCGCCTTGTCGAACGGTCAGTTCAAGCCCGATGCGATGGCAGCGGTCATCGCGGCGGCCGCGGCCAAGTGAACAACACCTCTTCCAGGGCCGCCTGGGTGTTGCTGATCGGCGGGCTGGCCGGGTGGCTCGCCTCGGTCACGCTCACCATCGAGCGGTTCAAGCTGTTCACCGATCCGAACTACCGGCCCTCGTGCAGCATCAACCCGATCCTGTCCTGCGGCAGCGTGATGACCACCGAGCAGGCCGCCGCATTCGGATTTCCCAATCCGATCATCGGCATCGTCGGCTTCTCGGTGGTCGTCACCCTCGCGGTGCTCGCGGTCGCCGATGTGCGCTTTCCGCGCTGGATCTGGGTCGGGCTGTGGGCGGGGACCGTGCTCGGCACGGTCTTCATCTGCTGGCTGATCTTCCAGAGCCTGTACCGGATCGGCGCGCTGTGCCCGTACTGCATGGTGGTGTGGGCGATCATCACGCCGCTGCTCGCGGTGGCCACCGAGCAGGTGTGGGGTGGTGCGCGCGGGCCGATGCGGATCGTCGTCGAGTGGCGGTGGACGTTCGTCGCGGTGTTCTACGCCGTGGTGCTGCTGCTGGTCTTCCTGAAGTTCCAGGATTACTGGCTGTCGCTGGTCTAGTTCGGTGTGCCCAGCGCGAGCACCACGGTGATCGTGCGCTGTGCTCCGCCTGCGCCGAGGACATCCAGCTGAACGGTGTCATCCGGCTTGTGCACATTGATCGCGGCCCGCAGGGCCTTCGCGGTGGTGATGTCACGGCCGTCGATCGAGGTGATGACATCGCCCTCGACGAGCCCGGCGGCGTAGGCCGGAAATCCGTTCAGCGCGATATCGATCTTCGCCCCGCTCGGTTTCGCGTCGGAGATCAATACGCCGAGCGTCGCGGTCGGCCCGATGTGCACAGTTTCGGTGGGCGTGCCGGAACGGATCTGGCCCACCACCCGCATCGCGGTGTCGATCGGCACCGCATAGCCGTTCGGGGTGCGCCCGACCTCGTGTGAGGTCTCCCCGGACGCGGCGGTGATCACGCCGACCACCGTGCCATCGGGATCGGCGAGCGCACCGCCGGACTGTCCCGCGGTGACCGGCGCCGCGATCTCCACCATCCCGGTCAGCGATTTGCGGGTCAGATCGGAGGCATTGAGCGCGACGATCGTGCTGTTCAGATCGGTGATATTGCCCTGGATCGAGGTCGGTGTGCCGCCCGCGCCGCCCGCATTGCCGATGGCGAGCACATCCTCGTGCACGCGCAGCTCGGCGGAACGGCCGATGCGTGCGATCGTCAGATCGGTGGCACCGGTGAGTTCCAGCAGCGCGATATCCGCACCGGCGTCGTAACCGAGCACCGTCGCGTTGTAGACGATGCCGTTGCCGACATCGGTGACCGTCACGGTTTCGGCCCCCTTGACCACATGATGGCTGGTCAGCACCTGTCCGTCGGTGGTAAGCACGATCCCGGTTCCGGCCGCGCCGACTCCGAACGGCCGCGCGGACGTGCTGATATTCACCAGCGCCGGTTCGACGGCATGTGCGACCGCCACCGGGTCCAGCGGCGGCAGCGGCTCGAGCAGGGCGGGCGGGGAGTTGTCCGCACCCGAGGACGACGACCAGTCGGGCAGTTCACCGCGGAAACCGAAGAATGCGGCCACGGCGAGCAGGAAGGTCGCGAACAGCGTCAACGCACGCCCGCCACCGGCTCGCTGCCTCTCGGTCGCGCGGTACCGCTCGTCGTCCATGCCGCTCTCCCGCCTCCGGCTGGGCCTTTGACCAATTCCATTGTGGCCGGAGATCGTTATTCGGCGATGAGTTTGGCAAACCTCCGCTGCGGCGGGTAGGCATGTAGGCATGAGCGTTGCTGCTGCGTATGCGATGTCCGCGCCCGATGGGCAATTCGAGAAGCTCACGATCGAGCGACGCGAGCTCGGACCGCGGGATGTGCTGATAGATGTCAAATACGCGGGCATCTGCCACTCCGATATCCACACCGCCCGCGGCGAATGGAGCGGCGCCAAATACCCGTGCGTCCCCGGCCACGAGATCGCGGGCATTGTCGCCGCGGTCGGTCCGGAGGTGACCAAGCATCGGGTCGGTGATCGGGTCGGCGTCGGCTGCATGGTCGATTCCTGCGGCGTCTGCGCTCCCTGCCTGGCCGGTGAGGAGCAGTACTGCGACAACGGGGCCACCATGACCTACAACGCCGGGGTGGACTCGTCGATCCAGCCGGGTGGGTACACGATGGGCGGCTATTCGACCCAGGTCGTGGTGACCGAGAACTTCGTGCTGTCGATTCCGGAGGGCATCGGACTCGATGTGGCGGCGCCGCTGCTGTGCGCGGGCATCACGCTGTTCTCCCCGCTGCGCAACTGGAATGCGGGACCGGGTAAGAAGGTCGCGATCATCGGCATGGGTGGACTCGGGCACGTCGGGGTGAAGATCGCCGCGGCGATGGGGGCCGAGGTCACCGTGCTGAGCCATTCGCTCGGCAAGCGGGACGACGGCAAACGCTTCGGCGCGCACCACTACTACGCGACCGACGATAAGCAAACCTTCCGCCAGCTGCGCAACAGCTTCGATCTGATCCTCAATACGGTCTCGACCGATCTGCCGACCAACGACTACCTGCGCCTGCTGAAGCTGGACGGCACCCTGGTGATTCTCGGCCTGCCCGAGAACCCGTTGAGCGTCAACCCGTCCCTCATCATCGGACGCAGGCGGGCGCTGGCCGGTTCGAGTATCGGCGGTATCGCACAGACCCAGGAGATGCTGAACTTCTGCGCCGCACACGAGATCGGCGCGGAGATCGAGCTGATCTCGGCCGACGAGATCGATGGCGCCTACGACCGGGTCGTCGCCAGTGATGTGCGGTACCGGTTCGTGATCGACGCCGCAACGATCTAGTCCGTGTCGCTGCGCCGATTCGTCGCCGGTTCGCTAGCTTGGCGATGTGTCTGCGGATGAAGAGCAATCCCCGCCCGCCGAAACGGCGGTGGTCACCGCCGATGTGACCGCGGGGCCGCCGCCGTGGCTGTTGCGCGCGTTCCTGCTCGCGGCGGCGACGGTGGCGGGGTTGGTATGCGGCTTCTGGGTTCTGCAGAAACTGCAGGGTTTCCTCCTGGTGCTGCTGGTTTCGCTGTTCCTGGCCTTCGCCATCGAGCCCGCGGTGAATTGGCTTGCCGCGCGCGGTGTCCGGCGCGGGCTGGCGACCGGGGTGGTGTTCCTGGTGCTGGCCGTCGGCACCGTCGCCTTCGTGTGGACGCTCGGCGCGCTGCTGGTCGATCAGGTCACCACCCTGGTCAAGAACGCGCCCGATAACGCGGATCAGGCCGTCGAGTGGGTCAATCGCACCTTCAAGACGAATCTGTCCGGCAACGATCTACGCAAGTATCTCGGTGAGTGGAGTTCCACCATCGACCGCTATCTGGTCGGGCTGGCGGGGAATGCCTGGGGTGTCGGCACCGCCGCGATCGGCGCGATCTTCCAGTCCCTCGGTGTGCTGTTGTTCACCTACTACTTCGCCGCCGACGGACCGCGCTTCCGCAATGCGGTCTGCTCGCTGCTGCCGCCGCACCGCCAGCGACATGTATTGCGCGCCTGGGATATCGCCGTCGACAAGACCGGCGGCTATATCTATTCGCGCGGACTGCTCGCACTGTGCTCGACGATCGCGCACTATGCCGCACTGCGCATCCTCGATGTGCCGTCCGCATTCGCCCTCGCGCTGTGGGTCGGCGTCGTCTCGCAGTTCATTCCGACCGTCGGCACCTATCTCGCCGGAGCACTGCCGGTGCTCGTCGCGCTGGTGCACGGCCCGTCCACCGCACTGTGGATTCTGGGCTTCATCGTGGTGTACCAGCAGTTCGAAAACTATGTCCTGCAACCGAGAATCACCGCGACCACGCTGGATATGCATCCGGCCGTGGCATTCGGTGCGGTCATAGCGGGTGCGGCGATACTCGGGCCGACCGGCGCGCTGCTGGCGATTCCGGTGACCGCGACGGTGCAGGCGTTCGCGGGCGCCTACATCCGCCGCTATGAGGTCGAGGCGGACAGCGATACCGAAAAGCCTGAGCCGCCGCCGAAGAAACGACGAAAGTGGACACGTCAGTTGACCATTCGCCTCAGCGGCAGGCGGATATCGCTTCGCGGCGGCGGCGGATGACAGATGCTGGATCGATGGCGATTCTGCTTGCGCTGGTATCGATGTGCTCGACGCTGATCGGCGGGCTGGTGGCGGTGCGGATCGGCGACCGCAAACATCTGGTGCTGGGGCTGGCGGCGGGCGTCATGTTGGGTGTGGTGTTCTTCGACCTGCTGCCGGAGGCATTGGAGCAGTCGGGGGACAGCGTGCTCGGTGTCCCGGCGGCACTCATCGCGACAGTGGCCGGCTTTCTCACCATCCACGTCATCGAGCGCGCCGTCGCCATCCACACCGGCCATGAAGGTGAATTCGGTTCACACAAGCACGGTTTCGAATCCGTCGGATTGGTCGCGGCGGCCGGGCTGATCTTCCACAGCACCCTCGACGGTCTCGGCATCGGATTGGGTTTCCAAGCCGGAGCGACCGTTGGCATCGCGGTCGCCATCGCCGTCATCTGTCACGACTTCGCCGACGGCTTCAACACTTTCACCATCACCACGCTGTACGGCTCCGCCCACAGACGCGCATTGACCCTGCTCGCCCTGGATGCCGTCGCCCCGGTGATCGGTGCGGTAATCGGCACCCTCGTCCGGGTGCCCGCCGGAACCATCGGCCTCTACCTCGGCTACTTCGCCGGTTTCCTGCTCTACCTGGCCACCGCCGACATCCTCCCCGAGGCCCACGCCGAACACCCGTCCCGCCTGACCCTCGCCTGCACCGTCACCGGCGCGACATTCATGCTCGTCGTGGCTGTGCTCAGCGACTGACCAAACTCCGGCAGCACCTCTTGGGCCACCCAGGCCATGGCGTCGGCGAATGCGGGACCAGGTACCGGCGGCCAGATCTCGCCTCGATGAATGGCCGATTCCAGAGCATTCGCGGTATTACTCCGTCGGCATTGCCCGCCGACGAACGCGGCGCGCGGCCGCGACCATATTGCGCAGCGAGGGCTCCAGCTGCCAGTAGTGCCGGGTCTTGAGTCCACCGTCCGGATTCGCCCAGAGGCGTTCGGAACTGATGGCTTCGGCTGCGGCGGTGAGCAATTCGTCGAGCTCATCGATATCCGGGATCCGCGCCGAACGGCTCTCGTAAACACCGGGACCGACGCCGTGAGTCAGGCCGTGCCCCGATGCGGAGTCCTCCTCGAGCGCCTTCAATACCCATTCGATCGAGCGGGTCGCCACGATCGCGGTGACATCGGCATCGAGTTCCTCGATCGCGTCGACCACCTCGGTGCGACCGGAATAGCCGATATGCGTGTGGATCTGGGTCTCCGGCTTGACGCCGGAGGTGGCCAGGCGGAATGCCCCGACCGCCCACCGCAGATATTCGGCGCGCCCCTGCGGACGCATGGGTAGCAACTCGCGAATGGCGGGCTCGTCGACCTGGATGATCGAGATCCCGGCCCGTTCCAGATCCACGACCTCATCGCGAATGGCCAGCGCGACCTGATCAGCGGTCTCGAACAGCGGCTGATCCTGGCGCACGAACGAACGCGCGATCATGGTGACCGGACCGGTGACCATGCCCTTGACCGGCTTATCGGTCAGCGACTGGGCATAGCTGATCCACTCGACCGACATCGGCGCGGGCCGCGAAACGTCACCGTAGATGATCGGCGGTCGCACACAACGGGATCCGTACACCTGGACCCAGCCGAAGTGGGTGGTCGCAAATCCGTCGAGCAGCTCGGCGAAGTACTGGATCATGTCGTTGCGCTCGTGCTCACCGTGCACGAGCACATCGAGGCCGATGTCCTCCTGCAGGCGGATCGTGGCCTCGATCTCGGCCTCGATCTTCTTGCGGTATTCGTCGTAGGACAGTTTGCCCTGGCCGAGGTCGTAGCGGGCCTGGCGAATCCTGTTCGTCTGTGGGAAGGAACCCAGCGTGGTCGCGGGCACCGGCGGCAGATTCAGCTTGCGCTGCTGGGCTGCGCGGCGCACCTCGTACGGTTCGCGCGAGCGCATATCGGGAGTGATCGCGTAAACCCGTTGCCGCACGGCGTGTTTCTGCTTGAAGTGCACCTCGGTCGGCCGCTTGCGCCACTTGTCCGAGGGCCCCTCGGTGAGCGCCTTGGCGAGCGAAACCACCTCGCCGACCTTCTGCTGCGCGAACGCGAGACGGTCGGCGACATTGCCCTCGATCTCGTATTCGGCGAGCACGTCATAGGGCACGTGCAGCAGTGTCGTGCCGGTGGACACCACGAGATCGGGACACACTTCGGCTAGCTCATTGAGGTATTCCAGCGTCACGTAGCGGTCCGCGCGCCACACATTGAGACCGCTGATCACGCCCGCGTACAGGCGCTTGCGCCGAATGCCGGGAATCTCCGCGAGCTCTTCCGGCTGAATCCGGTAGGAGGCCAGATCCAATCCGATGGCCTCGACATTGGTTTCGGCCAGAATGCGCAGTGCCTCGCCGAAATCGCCGTACTGCCCGGTGACCAGCAGGCGCGGCCGCAGCGCCGAGGTCGAAAGTCGTTGGTAGGCACGCTCGAACGCGGCCAGCTCTGCCGGAGTGCGCTCACTGGTGAAGCACGGCTCGTCGAGCTGCACACAGGTGGACCCGCGCTTGGCGAGGATCTCGAACAGCTCCTCGTACACCGGCAGCAGCTTGTCCAACAAGCTGAGGGTGTCGAAACCGCCTCCCTCACCGGGGATATGGCCCGCCTTGGACAGCAGCAGCAGCGAGACCGGACCCACCACCACCGGACGCAGCTCGATATCACCGGCCTTGGCGCGATCCCATTCGTCGAGCAAAGCCTCGGGATGCAGCGAGAATTCGGTGTTCTCGTCGAGTTCGGGCTGACGGTAGTGGTAATTCGTACCGAAGAACCGCACCAGCTCCAGCGGCGGCAGATCCGGACGACCGCGCGCCATCAGGAAGTAGAAGTCGAGCGGGTGCAGCTCGTCCTGGTAGGGCTTGAACCGCGCGGGCACCGCACCGAAAAGCAGCGCATTGTCGAGAATGTGGTCGTAGAAGGAGAAGGTATTGCCGGGCACCTGGGTCAGACCAGTGGCGGCCAGCCCGTTGTACTGCCGCTCCTGGATATCGCGCCCGACCGCGAGCAGCTCGTCGCGGGAGACCCCACCACGCCAATAGCCCTCGAGGGCCCGCTTGAGTTCCCGGTGCGGCCCGATCCTCGGGTAGCCGAGAATGCTCGACCCGTAACCGTCCTGAACGTTGACCATGAGCGGGTACTCCCTTGCTGTGTCGAATTTGCCGCGCCTTCGGCGCGGCGGGGTTCGCGGCCCCCTGGGGTCTCGCGTCCGAGCCGTCGAGACTGGCGACTTCGTCGCATCGCTTCGACGGCTCGGACGCGAGACGGGCCGCGAACGGGTCGCTCGTAAGACTCGCTCCGTGGTGCTTGCGAGGGGTGCACAACGGTGGCCGGCACCTACGACAGAACTTCTTGAACAGACTATTCCGCTGATCGCGTCTGCTCTGTCTGATTTGCTACGTCTGATAGCTCGCGGCCGAGTGGTGCCACCACCGCGGTGTCAGACCAGAAGCGACGCGGTATCAGACCTTGTACTGGTAGAAGCCCGCGCCGGTCTTCTTGCCGAGCAGACCCGCCTCGACCATGCGCATCAGCAGCGGCGGCGCCGAGTACAGCGGCTCCTTGAACTCCTGGTACATGGAGTCGGCGATGGACTTCACGGTGTCGAGGCCGACCAAGTCGGTGAGCGCAAGCGGACCCATCGGGTGGGCACAGCCGAGCACCATCGCCTTGTCGACGTCGTCCTTGGTGGCGAAGCCGGATTCGACCATCCGGATGGCCGAGAGCAGGTACGGCACCAGCAGCGCGTTCACCACGAAGCCGGAGCGGTCGGCTGAGCGCACGACCTGCTTGCCGAGCACATCGCCGGCGAAGGCCTCGGCGCGCGCGGACACCGCCTCGCTGGTCTTGAGCGTGGTGACCAGCTCGACCAGCGGCAGCACCGGGACCGGGTTGAAGAAGTGCAGGCCGACCACGCGCTCCGGGTTGGCGGTGGCGACGGCGATCTTCATGATCGGGATGGAAGAGGTGTTGGAGGCCAGTACGGCGTCCGGATCGGTGACCACCTTGTCGAGTTCGGCGAAGATGGCGGTCTTGACCTTCTCGTCCTCGAGCACCGCCTCGACCACCAGCTGGCGGTCGGCGAAGTCGCCGAGGTCGGAGGTGAACCGCAGCCGCCATGCGGCCTGTTCGCGCTCGCGCTCGGTGATCTTGCCGCTGCTGACGCCGCGGTCGAGCGAGCGCAGGATGCGGGCGCGACCTGCGGCGGCTAGCTCCCGGGTCTGTTCGTAGACGAGCACGTCGATATGTGCCCGCGCACACACCTCCGCGATGCCGGCACCCATCTGGCCGGCACCGATAATGCCGACGCGCTGAATCTTCTCGCTGCTCACGTCCCGCTCCTGCTGTTTTTGTCTGGCTGTCGGGTGGCTGATTGGAAGGGTGCTCCGATAAGAGCCGACCTTCGATGGTCCAAGGTATAGGGATGCCCTCCTGGCTGGGGCTGTTCAGCCAGGAGGGCGGTACACCCCTACTGGAGTAGAGGATTAGCGGTATTCACGTCGGGAACCTCATTCCCTGAAGCGAGCTACCCGGTTCAAGCTCCGAAACTGCCTTAGCGACAACCACGGAGGGAGTCTTACGACCGACCGTTCGCGGGCGGCTCACTTCCGAGTACTCGAAGCGCATGCGCCGAAGGCGCGAGTCCCGAGTGCTCGGAAGCGAACCTTGGGGGCCGCGAACACGCGGCGCGGGGAGCGCCGCCATGTATCAGTGAAACTGTCCCTCTTCGGTGGAACCCTTCAGGGCCGCCGTCGAGGTGTTCGGGTCCACGGTGGTGGCGATGGTGTCGAAGTAGCCGGCACCGACCTCACGCTGGTGCTTGATGGCGGTGAAGCCACGCTCGGCGGCGGCCTTGAACTCGCGCTCCTGCAGGTCGACGAAGGCGGTCATGCCCTCGCGGGCGTAGCCGTAGGCCAGATCGAACATGCCGTAGTTGAGCGAGTGGAAGCCGGCCAGGGTGATGAACTGGAACTTGAAGCCCATCGCACCGAGCTCACGCTGGAACTTCGCGATGGTCGCGTCGTCGAGGTGCGCCTTCCAGTTGAAGGACGGCGAGCAGTTGTAGGCCAGCAGCTGGTCCGGGAACTCACCGCGGACGGCCTCGGCGAACTTGCGCGCGACCTCGAGGTCCGGCACGCCGGTCTCCATCCAGATCAGGTCGGCGTAGGGGGCGTAGGCCTTGGCACGCGCGATGCAGGGCTCGATGCCGTTCTTCACACCGAAGAAGCCCTCGGCGGTGCGGGAGCCGTCCAGGAACTCACGGTCGCGCTCGTCCACGTCCGAGGTGATCAGGGTGGCGGCCTCGGCGTCGGTGCGGGCGATGATCACCGAAGGCACGTCGGCGACGTCGGCGGCCAGACGCGCGGAGGTCAGGGTGCGGATGTGCTGCTGGGTCGGGATCAGCACCTTGCCGCCCAGGTGGCCACACTTCTTCTCGGAGGCCAGCTGGTCCTCCCAGTGCACACCGGCGGCGCCGGCGGCGATCATGGCCTTCTGCAGTTCGTAGGCGTTCAGCGCGCCACCGAAGCCGGCCTCGGCGTCGGCGACGATCGGGGCCAGCCAGTTCTGAACCGAGGTGTCGCCCTCGACCTTGGCGATCTCGTCGGCGCGCAGCAGCGCGTTGTTGATGCGGCGGACCACGGACGGAACCGAGTTGGCCGGGTACAGCGACTGGTCCGGGTAGGTGTGGCCGGACAGGTTCGCGTCACCGGCGACCTGCCAACCGGACAGGTAGATGGCCTTCAGGCCGGCGCGGACCTGCTGGACCGCCTGGTTACCGGTGAGCGCACCGAGGGAGTTGATGTAGTCCTCGTTGTTGACGAGATCCCAGAGGATCTCCGAGCCACGACGGGCGAGGGTGGCCTCTTCGACGACGGTGCCCTGCAGCTTCGACACCTGCTCGGCGGTGTAGTTGCGGGTGACGCCCTTCCAGCGCGGGTTGGTGTCCCAATCCTGCTGGATCTCCGCAGCGGTCTTCGGGGTGCCGGCGTTCGACATCTCTGACTCCACTTCTTTGGGTTTTCGTGCCCCACGGTCGAGCATCACTCGAACTGCTGTGGCGGCAATTTGCAGGCTTGCTAGGCCCATGGGGTGTACTTCCACACGATGGCATACCAGGAAATAGCCGTCTACCTGTTGCAAGTGTGAATCCGAGCTAGGTTTCCACTAGCCTTTGCTAACCTTGCGAAATTTGCCTGCGAATTGCACGAGCGGAAACTACCTGCCGGTAGCGCTGACATGCGGTTTTAGCGTAACGCTCGTACTGTTTGAGATGGCCCGATGGGCTGCCATCCCATGCGCCCGGCATTCGGGGTTGTGAGCACCTTCACAAGCGTCCGTGTGGCGTCCGACACCTCGAAATGGGCGCCGATGGTTCGATTGGCAGACCGCGTTCATCGCGGACAGATGTTCCGCGTCCGAGAGGAGCCGTTATGCGGAAACTGTGCTTCGCCGTTGCCGTCGTATGTGGTCTAGGCCTGCAACAGCCTGCGGCGAGCGCCGATCCGGGCGCGGTGGAATCCGTCGCACCGCTGGCCGCGGTGGCGACACCGCCCGGTTCGGCGAATTCCAGCCGCATCCTGTACGAGACGACCACCGCGAATGATGTGCCGACGGTGGCAAGCGCCGCGGTCTACTTCCCGCCCGGGGACGCACCCGAGGGTGGTTGGCCGGTGATCGCGTGGGCACACGGCACGGTCGGACTCGGCGACGACTGCGCCTACAGCATCGCCGGGCCGAGCGCGGTCGCGCGGGACTGGGCGTATCTGGAGACGTGGTTGCGGCAGGGCTATGCCATCGTGACGGCCGATTACGCCGGGCTCGGCACGCCGGGCGAACATCCGTATCTCAACGGCCTCGTGGTCGCCCACAATGTCGTCGATGCGGTGCGGGCCGCCACCAGGCAGTACTCGTCGCTGGCGAAGAAGTGGGTGGTTGTCGGTCAGTCGCAGGGCGCCGGTGCTGCCGTCTACACGGCGCGCTACGCCTCCGAATTCGGCGGACCCGAACTCGACTACCGCGGCGCGGTCGGCACCGGCACACCGGCGTATATCCAGGACATTCTGTTGCCGCTCGGTCCGCATGTGCCGCCGGTGAAATTGTCGCCGCACTCGTCGGCGTACCTGCTCTACATCCTCAACGGCCTGCGCACGACCTATCCGGCGTTGAATATCGATTCGTATCTGACCGAGTCCGGCCGCGACTGGCTCGCCCGCGCCCGCGAGGCCTGCATCACCCCGCTCAGCGATGCGCTCGCGGCCGACGGCGTGGTGATCGGTAACCTGTTCGCACGTCCGCTGCTCGAGATCCCGGACCTGCACGGACGGCTGACCGCATACCTCGGCCTGCCCGAATCCGGTTACGACAGGCCGCTGTTCCTGGGGCAAGGGCTGCGCGACACCGATGTGGTGACGCCGGAGACATTGCGGTACGCCGCGGTGCTCGAGGCGAATCGGCAGCCGGTCACGCTGCACACGTATCCGGAGGATCACAGCGGGACCGTCAATGCGTCGCTGCCGGATTCGCTGCCGTTCGTGCGGAATCTGTTCGGCTGAGCTCACCCACCACGCCAGCTGCCGTCCCCTAGACCGCCGGATGCACCCGACGCCAGTGCTCGGCGATATCGATGCGGCGCGCGATCCACACATCGGCATGCGACTGGACGTGATCGAGGAAGCGTTCCAGCGCGGCGAGGCGGGCCGGGCGACCGACCAGACGGCAGTGCAAACCGATCGACAGCATCTTCGGACTGCCCTCCGCACCTTCGCGATAGAGCACATCGAAGGCGTCGCGGAGGTGGGCGAAGAATTGTTCGCCGCTGGGGAAACCCGCGGGTGAAGCGAAGCGCATGTCGTTGGTGTCGAGGGTGTACGGGACGACCAGATGGTTGCGGCCGTGCACGGTGACCCAGTACGGGAGATCGTCGGCGTAGGAGTCGGAGTCGTAGACGAAACCGCCGTGTTCTACCACCAGTTCCCTGGTGTGCGGGGAATCGCGGCCGGTGTACCAGCCGAGCGGGGCCGCGCCGGTGAGTTCGGTGAGGATGCGCACGGCCTCTGCCATATGTTCGCGCTCGGTGTCACGGTCGGTGAGCTGGTAGGACTGCCAGCGCAAGCCGTGGCTGGCGATTTCGTGGCCGAGTTCCCGAAAGGCGGCCACCGCCTCCGGATTTCGCTGCATGGCACGGGCGACGGCGAAGATGGTCAGCGGCAGGTCGCGGCGTTCGAAGGCGCGCAGCACCCGCCACAGTCCGGCGCGGGAGCCGTATTCGTAAAGCGATTCCATGCTCATGTGACGGTTCGGAAAGGCTTGCGCGGGAGTCATTTCCGAGAGAAACGTCTCCGAATGCGGATCGCCGTCGAGCACATTGTGCTCCGCGCCCTCTTCGTAATTGAGGACGAACTGGATCGCGATCTTCGCGCCATCGGGCCACTGCGGATCCGGCGGCGTCGCACCGTAGCCGACGAAATCTCGTTCGCCCATGCCGCTCAACCCCCCAGTTCGCCGTAGAGGCGCAGTCGCGCGAGTCCGCCGTCGGGGTAGATGTCCAGGCGGACCTCCTCGACCGATGCCGCCATCGGCACGACCGCGAAGCGATGCCTGGTGTCGGGCAGCAGTTCGGTGCGCGGGAGCAATTCGAGTTCGGTGCCGTCGGTGGTGCGCCCGGTGAGCCGGGCCGAACCAGGGCTATTGCCGAGGAAGTACGAGGTATCGATCTCGGCGAGGCGGATGAGGCCGGGGCCGGCCAGCCGGATGTGCACCCAGTCGTTGCTGTCGTCGCGGCGGCGGGCGGTTTCCCAACCGTCGCCCATTTTGCGTGCCAGGCCGGGGTAGAGCAGCTGGTTCGGCGAACTGTAGAAACGGTTGGAGCAGTCGAGGACCAGGGCGCCGTTCTCCAGCGCGGCCAGGTCCAGCGGGCCGAGACCGAGCAGCTCCGGATCGGGCCTGCCCGCGCCGTGTACGCGCAGCCGGGCGACGCCGCCGTCGGGGTGCATGGTGAGTTTCACATGGGTCCAACGGTTTTCGTTCTCGATCGCGAACGGATTGCGGCTGTCGCCGGTTACCGGGGCGCGGTCGATCAGCGCCACCCAATCGTCGCGCTCGGCGATGGTTTCCGCGGGCGGATAACCGTCGATCTCGAGTGCGGAAACCGAAACCGCGGGCGGATAGTTGCCCTTGAACCAGGCGGTGTCCACCACGATGCCGCGGATCACCCCGGGCACGCCCAAGCGCACAATGGCCGAGTCGTCGCCGGGGCGGCCGCGGTGCCTGCGGGTTTCCCAGCCGTCATAGATCTGACCTTTGTGTCCGAAGGTCGACGGTCGGTATTCCGACGGACCCGGATTGATCAAATTCTCCTTCTCCGCGAAGAATTCGTCATCGGCCCAGATGACCGATCCGCCGAGCGTCCGCACCGCGAGATCCGGCAGCAGCGTGAAATCCGCGTTCAATGGGCCTCCTGCGTCGTCGTTCACAGCGTCTCCTGCGGAATCGGCTCGCGCGCAACGAGCGCCCGCAGCACCTCGGGAGTCAGTTCCGGCGCGAGCGCACGCAGTTCATCGACGGTGCGCGCGCCGCAGTTCACACCGCGTAAAACGGTGGCCGCCAAGGCTTCCGCGGTAGCGGGCTCGTCCATGACGCCGCCGGAGCGCCGGTCGAGGTAGGCGACCAGACGGGGAACCGCGACGTCGATGGCGCGGCGGAAGAATTCGTAGGTGGCCAGCCAGCGGGTGATCAAGTGGCCCGGATGCATATCCCAGCCCTGGTAGTAACCGAGACGCAGCGCCCGGCCGACGAGCCGATGATGGTTGCGCAGTGCCGATTCCGGATCGCGGTCCGGCACGATCTGGGTGGAGCCGTCACAGATCCACACCCCGGTTTGGGCGGCGGCCACCTGCATGACCGACTTCGCGTAGTCCGCAGCCGGATGGTCGAGCGCCTGATCGGGCGCGGCGATACCGCACGCGGCAGTGTAGTCATAGGTGCCGAAATGCAAAGCACTGCAACGGCCTTCGGACATGCTGAGCATCTTGGCGATCGGGGCGCTGCCGTCGGCGGCGATAATCGCCTGCGGGCTCTCGATCTGCAGTTCGAATCGCAGGGTGCCCGCAGCGAGTCCGGAGCCGCGCTCGAGTCCGTCACACAGGGCGACCAATGCCGAAGCCTGTTCCGCCGCACGAATCTTCGGGACCGTGAAGACGAAACCCGCGGGCACACCGCCCGCGGCGGCCAAGACCAACTCGAGGGTGCGCAGGGCGCGAAGGCGTTCGGTGCCCGCCAGACCCTTCATCCGAATGCCGAGACTGGTCGGGCCACCAGGTTGCTTCGCCCACTCGGCGAGTGCCGTCCCCGCGTTGGTGGCGGCCTCGTCCTCCTCGGCGTCCGCACGGAAGCCGTAACCGTCTTCGAAGTCGATACGCAGATCCTGGATCGGCCGCTGCTCGAGTCGGCTGCGCACGGCGGGCAGCGTGTCGGTGCCGTCGATTCCGGTGAGCAGGTCGTGATGGCGATCGAGCAGCTCGATCGCGGCCGCACCCCACTCGGCGGGGGTCGCGGCAGTGGCCCGGTCGGCCGGGACATAGGCGGTGTGGATCGGCTGGACCCGGCCGTCGGGGCCCGGGTACCGGGTCCGCAACTCGGCGTCGACCGCGTCGAGCATCGCGTCGATGCGAGCGCGGACATTCTCAGGTAGCTGTGTTGGTTTCGCGCCGCTCCCCGGCCCTGCGTGGTCACGCACGCTGCCTCCTCCGGGCCTGACGCTCACGGCGCTGTGTTGGTTTTGCGCCGCTCCCCGGCCCTGCGTGGTTACCCACGCTGCCTCCTCCGGGCCTGACGCTCACGGCGCTGTGTTGGTTTTGCGCCGCTCCCCGGCCCTGCGTGGTTACCCACGCTCTGCCTCCTCCGGGCCCGACGCTCACGTCGCTGAGTTGGATTCGCGTCGCTCCCCTCCCTGCGTGGTCACGCACGCTGCCTCCTCCGGGCCAGACGCTCACGGCGCTGGGTACTCACCCATGGTCTCCTTCCTGAAGGGCGCGCCAGATCCGGTCCGCTGTCATCGGCAAACCGGTCTGTCGTACCCCGACAGCATCGCGGATGGCGTTCGCCAGGGCGGGGGCAACCGGGTTGTACGGGGATTCGCTCATCGACTTGGCGCCCAGTGGGCCCAGGTCATCGGCGGTTTCGGCGAAGTAGACCTCGGTGTGCGGCAGATCGGCGAACTGCGGGATGTGATAGTGCCGCAGCGTCCGCGTGGTTACCTCGCCTTGCGCGGAGCGCATGTCCTCGTAGAGCGCGGTGCCGATGGCCTGCGCGACACCGCCGACCACCTGACCGCGGCACTGCATCGGGTTGAGCACCGTGCCCGCGTCGGCGGCTTGGACCGATTGCAGGATGCGCACCAACCCGGTGTCGGGCTGCACGGCGACCCGGAATGCCTGCACATTGAAGCTCACCGAGCGCGGGCTGCCCGCGTGTTCGCCGTGTCCGGACAACTCGCCGTCGGCCAGGAGTTCGGTGGCGTCGATCAGCCGATCGCCGCAGCGGACGCCATCGGCCACCAGGACGCATTCCGCTTCGGCACGACCGGTCAGTTTGGCGGCCCGGACCAGGATGTGCTCACGCAGCGCCACGGCCGCGGCGTAGGAGGCCTTGCCGGCGACGGTGATGCCGGTGGATCCGAAGGCGCCGGTGTCGTAGCCGACGACGTCGGTGTCCGACTGGCGGATCACGATGCGGCGCACGTCGGTGTTCAGTGCCGTTGCCGCGAGTTGGGCGTGCACTGTTGTGGTGCCATTGCCGAATTCGACTGTGCCGACACGGAGTTCGTAGCGTCCGCCGGGCAGCAGGGTGACAGTCGCCTCGGAGCGGTGGCCGCGCGGCGGGATGGTCGCGATCATGGCCAGCGCCATACCGGTGCCCACCCGCCAGTCCGGACCTGGGGGGCGAATCCCGTTGCCGCGCAATAAGGCTCGTTCGGCAAGGTCGAGACATTGATCGAGGCCGTAGCTGCCGAAGTCCAGATCGCTGTCGCTGACCTCCGCGCCGACGAATGCGTCGCCGGGGACGATGACATTGCGGCGGCGGAGTTCGAATGGGTCGATATCGAGTGCGCGCGCCAGTTCATCCAATGCCGACTCGACGCCGAAGATGATCTGTCCGAGACCGTAGCCGCGGAATGCCCCCGAGGGGACGTTGTTGGTGTAGACGGTCTTGGCCTCGACGCGCTTATCGGCGCAGCGGTAGACCTCGATGGATTCGCCGACGCCGTGGAACAGCACGCCCACACTGTGATTGCCGTAGGCCCCGGCATCGGCGAGCACGTCGATCGACAGTGCGGTCAGTATGCCGTCGGCATTCGCGCCCGCGGTGACCGCGACTCGCATCGGATGACGGCAAGTGGCGCTGGTGAATTCGTCGGAGCGGGTGAATTCGTATTGCACGGGTCGACGGGTTCGCAGCACCGCCAGTGCTATCAGATCTTCGGCCAGCATTTCCTGTTTGGCGCCGAATCCGCCGCCGACGCGCTTGGCGAATACCCGCACCCGGTCACGCGGTAGCCCGAATATCTGGCACAGTTCGTCGCGCACCAGGAACGGGACCTGCGTGCTGCAGCGGACGACCAGCCTGCCATCGGCGTCCAACCAGCCGATACCGCCGTGGGTTTCCAGATGAACGTGCTGGCCGCGCGGCGAATGCCAGACACCACTGACCACCTGCGCCGCCGCGGCGAGGCCCGCCTGAACGTCGCCTACCTCGCCCTCGATCTCGGCGATCAGGTTGCGTTCGGGATCGGCGATGCGAGCCGAATCCGGCTTATCACCATGCAGTTTCGGCGCTTCCGGCAGCAATGCCTCGGCCGGATCGAATACCGCGGGCAGGATTTCGTACTCGACCTGTATCGCTCGGCAACCTGCGCGAGCGATATCCAGGCTCTCCGCCACTACGGCGGCGACCCGCTGTCCGACGAATCGCACCGTGCGATCCAGCACGTAGGTGTCATCGGGGTCGTCGACTCGAAGTTCGTGGCGCGCTGTGGAAAAGGCGATATCAGGAGCGTCGGCGTACGTGAGCACCGCATGCACGCCTGGCAGGTTCTCGGCGGTGGAAGTGTCGATGGATACGATGCGCGCGTGCGGGTGTGGGCTCGGTAAGACGGCGATATGCAGCGGGCTCGTCGGCGGCGCTGTTGCGGCATCCACATCAGTGGCCGCATCCCGCGGGCGGACATCGAAGGTGAACGGCTCGGTGCCGGTGACGACTCGCGGTCCGGCGGGCGCACCGACCTCGGTGCCCGCGTGTCCATAGGCGGAATGGCCCGGACGGATCTCCGCTGCGGCGTTGATCCCTGTGCCACCTTCAGAACTGTGGACAGGGTCCTTCGCCTGGTCAGGCCCAACAGTCGCACCAATGCCCGGAGCGCTAGTCCCCATGCTCAGGCAACCAGTCGTATGACCGCCGCCCGTGTCAGGAGGCGTACCCAGCGCATCGGAGATCGTACGATATCCGGTGCAGCGGCAGAGGTTTCCCTTCATGAGCTCCGGTAGCGCATCGGGATCCGGGGCGTTCGGGCCACCGCAGCCGAGCCCTGCGGCGGTGACCACCATGCCCGCGGTGCAGAAGCCGCACTGGAAAGCGCCGGAGTCGACGAAACGTTGCTGGACCGGGTGCGGTTCTTCGGGAGTGCCGAGGCCGGAGGCGGTGGTTATGGTGCGGTCGGCAACACGGTAGGCGGGAATGATGCACGAGTGCACGGGGATTCCGTCGAGTTGCACGGTGCACGCACCGCAATCGCCCGCATCGCAACCTTTCTTCACCGCGAAATGGCCGTTTTCGCGCAGTAAGGTTCGCAGGCATTGGCCCGGACGCGGTTCGGCCTCTACCGACTGACCGTCGACCTCGAATCTCATTGCTCATCACCGACTTCGGTGCGCAGCTCGGCCGCAACCGCACCGGCAAGCACCCCGGCGACATGGCGACGCCAGTCCGGCGCTCCGTGCGGATCGTCGAACCAGAGCGTCGGGTCGATGGCCGCTACCGCACCCCGGACCTCGGCAGCGCCGGGCGTCCCATCGAAATCCAGCACTATCGGCCGGGTGGTCGCCGCGGTTATGGTCAGCGCGCAGCGGCCGTCCACCTCGCGGCGGCCCATCACAACCGCACCGGAACGGCCGAGCGGAGCAAGCGCGATCTTCCGAAACGCAGTGCGCGCGTGCAGACTTCGAATCGGAACGTCAATCGATCGCAACACTTCGCCCGAGGTGAGGACATTACGTCCCGGCCCGAGCACGAACTCCCGCAAGGGAATCCGCCGATCGGAACCATCCGGTGACCACACCAGCGCGTCGGCGTCCAACGCCACCAACGCCCCCAGTACCGCCCCGGCGGGCAACGACAGGCACACATTCCCGCCCACCGTCGCCGTCCGCCATATCTTGTGCGATGCCAGCAACGCCCGACACGACTGCGCGAACAACGCCGTTCCCGGCCAGTCCGCCCGCATCTCTTCCACCCCCAACTCCCGCCCTGCCCCGGCCCCCGACAACTCCGCCAACGTGCAGGTGGCCGCGATCTCCAGCCCCTCGCGCGTCTCGGTCAACGCAGGCCACCCGAGCGCGCTGATATCGACGAGCCGATCCAATTCCTCCTGCGGCTCGGAGAACAAGAACGTCCCCCCGGCGAGCACCCCACAACTCCCGCCCACAACAGCCAGGTCAGCCCGCTCCCGCGCCACAATCACATCCCGAATCGTGTCCAGATCCACGCCACACCTCGCTCCACTACCGCTGCCGCCACAGTAGAAGCCGTGGGTTGCCGCGATGTTGCGCGACAACCGCCGCAGGTTGCGCGGTCGTTACTCGCCGAATCGAGCACCGACGCCCGCTGAACCGCGCAGTCCGAGACATCTCTGTTCCAGTATTCAGCAATACTGTCTGATCAGGCCATTTACCTTGATCCGTGACAACCTGCCGGACCGTCGAGCGCGGCTCAGTGCGCGCAGGACTGCCAATCGGACATGGCGGACCACCGCCGAGTTGCGACAACAGGTGAGCCGGAAGCGATTCGCCTTGGCGAACGCCGTGCGAGGGTCATGCGGACAGGGTGTACGCCTACATCACCAGGGGCGAGTTCAGTCCGTGCCTGGAGCGAATCAAGGCCGCGATACAGGAGTTGAGAGCCTGGCGTGATAGCAGTCTCCAGCGTGGTACTGGCTGTAATACTGACGGCCTCAGCTATTAAGCGAGCAAGACCCGAAAGCGCTGGCGGAAGGAACGTCGTGCGTTCACTCGGGGCTGCCGGTATGCCTCGCTCGTATCGCGGCCCGCTCGGCTTCGCGACGGGCGGCATGTCGCTCCCTGGTCGCTTGCGTGCGTTGGGGTTGCAGTTCTGGTGGGGGCATACGCCGGACGCGCTGCGGTCCCTCAACGTCGCTCAGGTCGATCGTTCGGACGAAATTCACGAGCATGAAGACGGGCAGGATGAACGCAGCCCAGAACATTCGGTACGTTCCGCCGTGGAGCCCGAACGCGAGGTATCCGGCGTAGCCGAAGAACACCGCGCCGGCCAATCCGTTGAATACGCGGTGGCGCATCGGCAGCTCGTGGGCGATAAGGGCAAGCGTGACCAGCACGATGCCGCTGATCGCGAGCAGGACCACGTATGAAGCGAACATGAAACCCCGAAAATGCCAGTGCAGTACTGTGATTCGTGCTGCCGCGAGTGATAGTAGCAGCCGTCCCTGCCAGTCCGGCAGCGCGAATCGGGGCCATGCGAATTGGTGTGACGACAGGTTCTAGTCCGGGCGGACCGGTCGGGATTTCAGGCGATAGTTGTCATTGATTACAGGATCGACATCCTTTGGTCAGCCGATGAGGAAGCATACGGTCCTCGCTTTCGCGGCTGCTGGGTACACGCTGCGCATCCGGGAGCCGGACTGGCATCAACCACCGCCGCTTTATTCGCCAGGGCACAGTGCCCATGGTCGCCCGGCATGTGAACCGCGACCAACGACTACGCACGAAACCAAGAACCTCGTCCAACCGGCCAGCCTCCGGGATGGAACCGGCTGGTGACAGATAAAACCTGCAAGTGACAGCTAAAACCTGTCGTCACAACGGTTTCCAGGGGTGTTCCTGGCGATCTTTTCGCGATAGAATTCGAACATGCTTTCGAACAGCGAGGAACCCGAGGCGCGGGCAGTCGACCCGCTGCTCGCTGCGGTCTCCGAACTGCTCGAGCGACCGTTGGCCGGGTTGGCGGACAATGATGTGCTCGATCTGATGCGGGATGTGGAGCGATGCGCCCGCAAGCTCACCGCGCTGCAGCACCGGCTGCTGGTCGAGGCCGATGAACGCTCGATCCCCGCGCACACCGGGTCGAAGACACTGAAGCGGTTCCTGATGCAGACACTGCGGTTGTCGAGCGCCGATGCCGGAAGTCGGGTGCATGCGGCACAGTGGGTCGGCGCTTCCCGCGATATGGGCGGAGAACAGTTGCAGCCGCAGTTGCCCTGCACCGCAGGCGCTTTGGCGTGCGGTGAGATTTCCGCCGACCACGTGCGCGGTATCGCTCATGTGATGAACCGCGTGCCACGCGGGGCGTCCGCGGAAGATCGGGAGGCGGCCGAGCAGATCCTGGCCGAGTTCGCCCGGTCGGGGTCGCCGGACGATATCGGCAAGATCGGCGACCGAATCCTGGCCCATCTGGACCCCGACGGTCGACTCACCGATAACCACGATCGGGCTCGCATGCGCGGAATCACGGTGGGTCGGCAACGCCCGGACGGGATGTCACCGATCCGCGGGGAGATCGATCCGGTGCTGCGCGCATTGCTGGATCCGGTGTTGGCCAAGTACGCCCGCCCCGGCGTATGCAATCCCGAGGACCCCGACAGCCCCGCGTTCGACATCGATGCCGTGGATCCCACCGCGCTGGCCGATGCGGCGCGGCGCGATCACCGCAGCGCCGCGCAGCGCAACCACGATGCGCTCACCGCCGTGCTGCGGTCCGGGCTCATTGCCGAGGACCTGGGCCGCCACCGTGGCCTGCCGGTAACGACGATCCTGACGATGAAACTCGATGACCTGGAACAGATGTCAGGTGTAGCGACCACCGCCACCGGTGGAGTGGTGCCGATCCGGGACGCGCTCGCGCTGGCCGAGCGGTCGCAACCGTATCTGGCGGTATTCGATCATGCGGGGCTGCCGCTGCATCTCGGCCGGATGAAACGACTCGGGTCGAGGTCGCAACGACTGGCGCTGATCGCTGCCCTGCGTGGCTGCTCACGCCCGGGCTGCGACGCACCGGCCAGCCTCTGCGCGGTCCACCACATCCTGGACTACGGCAAGGGTGGACGTACCGACATCGGTAATCTGGTGCTGGCCTGCGACGCGTGTCATGCACTCGTTCACGATGGCCCCGGCGGCTGGAAAACCGTTGCCGAGGGCAGGGATTCGGCGTTTCCGGGCCGCACCGCCTGGATCGCGCCGGAGCACATCGACCCCACCGGCACCCCGACGATCAACCATCGCCATCACGCCAACGAACTGCTCGCCGCCGTGCTGACACGCATCCACACCCGCAACGAACGCGAACGCGAAGCCCGCAGACGCCGCGAACGCGAACAACACCGGCAATGGTTGCGATCTCGATCCCAGCCGGACACCGGCACCGCCGCGTCGCCCCCTCGGCGGATAGCAACAGCAGCCTGCCGGGGCACCCGTGTGCCTCAGCAGCGTTAGAGATGCTGTCGTCCGGTGAAACGTTTTCGGACGGCACAGCGCTGGCCCGGCGGCATCCCACATCCGATATCGCGAGATTGCGCACGGATGGGAGGAGAGGACAGGAGTTTGGCATGCCGCGGGCACCTGCTGGATCAACGACGGCTGCGGCACGTCGGCCGTTGATACCCTTTGCTCTCCCGCAACGTGCTTCGGCGATGGATCCAGTGGAACATGAAAGAGGCACGGCCCCAGTCCAATACGATTCGGACCGAAGCCGTCGCCCGTGATCGGATCAGGGAGTCGCTACGTGGTCTGCCGACCGAACTCACCGTCTTGCACGCCTGCCACAAAGGCATCCCACTCGGCCGGAGCGAAGACCAGCGCCGCACCGGCCGGGTTCTTCGAGTCGCGACCGCCGACGCCGCCATCGCTCAACCAGGCGACTTCTAGGCATTCCGAGCCAGCCTGGCTGTAGCTGCTCTTGAACCACGCAGCACCGGTTAGTTTCACGCCCACTGTTGATACTCCTTTGCTATCTTCCTCAGCAGCGCTCGACGGCGATGGTGTTCAGTGAAATCTGAAAGGGGAACGGCCCCAATTCAATACACGTCAGACCGAAGCCGTCGCCTGTGGTCGGTTCGGGGAGCCCTACACCTTCGGCCGAGTGAACTCACCGTCTTGCACGCCTGCCATAAAGGCATCCCACTCGGCCGGAGCGAAGACCAGCGCCGCACCGGTCGGGTTCTTGGAGTCGCGAACGCCGACGCCGCCCTCGCTCAACCAGGCGACTTCCACACATTCCGAGGCACCCTGACTGTAGCTACTCTTGAACCACGCAGCACCGGGAAGCTTCATGTCCACTGTTGAGACTCCTTTGCTAACTTCCTCACCGGCGCCCTGCTTTCCACGGGGTGGTTCAGCGCGGCATCATGCAAAGCCACCGACACCGCACAATAGCGTTCGACGTCAACCTGTTTCTGAAGGTAGACATTCGCGGTGACCAGGCCTTCGACGTAGACCACCGTCGGCTCTACCGGCCTGCCCTTGCTATCGGCTCCGAAATCCATAATCACGAACGGGCCGGGTAACAGCCCCATCGGCATCCCGGCGGCGAAGGGCAATATCCGCATCTCCACGTTCGGCCATGTGCTGGCTTCGGCCAGATGACGCAGTTGATCACTCATTACCTTCGGGTTACCGACAACACGCCGCAACGCGGATTCGTGCAGTACGACATCCAACGTGACCGGTTCGACCCTCCGCCTGATGATCGCCTGTCGTTTCATTCGGACTTCGATGGCGCGTTGGACATCGTTGTCGCTCTGATCATGGAAGAAGTTGCGAATCATCGTCCGTGCATAGTGGCCTGTTTGCAATAGCCCCGGAATAAGCTCCTGGTACGAAACCATGTGCCGCGCTGCACCTTCCAACTCGACGTAGTTGTCGAAGTTTCCAGGCAGCACATCGCTGTACTCCTCGTACCAATTCTCCACGGCCGCTTGCTCGGCCAGATGTTTCAGCGCAGCGATCTCTTCCGCACCGCGCTCGTAGATCTCACACAGATGTTGAACGATGCGGACTCGAATCTTGTCGGCCGTGCCCTTCTCCAGCCGGTGCAAGGTGGTCGTCCCGATCTCCACCAACCTCGCTGACTGCGCCATTGTCATCCCCACCGCTTCGCTGCTGGCGCAACATGCGCCCCAGCTGTCGCCGGGGCCTCAAGGGTGCTGTCTTCCTCGGCCATCTCTGGTTACCCCTCATTAGACGGAATGTCGGACAGCGGGGAGCGGAACCAGTTTGCCACGGTTCGCGGAAACGTCGCTGGCACAACGAAAAACCTCCGATGAATTTCCAAGTCTCCGTTGTGCCTGGTCAGAGTTGCTGATGTCGTTGTCTCTGCGCGGCACACGGTGATAGCAGGGAGCAAACCGCATCGTTCGCGAGACCCACCAACGGATGCTCGAGGGCGATGCGGGACTGCCGAGTGCCGCGCTTCAACCGACCGTCACACCAGTGAGGTTCACACCCATGTCCTGGACGACAACGACGAGGTCGGCTTTTCGGTGTCCGCCGACCGGCACGCGGACTACCGAAGCGCCGGCCACGAATGTCACAGCTATGACGAAACAGCGAGCGGCAGAACGAGATACACACCGACCAGACCGGCCGAAGGCTACCGAATTCGTGGGCGGTCATGTGTACGGACCGGCACCACTCGATACGGGCGCGACAGCCAGGGCACGCGGGGCGAGGACATGATCGTGACGCCACCGCAAGTGTGCGGGTGCGCCGATGTCGAGCTGGCGCACGAACTACTGCGCGCGCACCTCGCCTGCCGAGTCGCGCGCTGCGTGTGGAAGGCAGCGGCCTACTACACCCTGATCGATGCGGGTCGACTCGTTCCGCAGACGGCGACGCCGCGGGAGCGTGCCGCCGCGCGGGGAATCGCGTTCCCGCCGTCGGACAGTGAGCCACTCACCTGGAGCGGACCAACGATACAGACACTGCGCGAGGTCCTGGACAAGCTCTCCGAGCTGGTGCAACCGATCCCCCGCGCGGACATCACCCACGGCGGCTACAACCACCCCTCCGCTAGGGGGTGCGGATGAGCAAGCACCGCACAGAGGTCGACGGCTGGGTATCGGAATGGCGGATCGACCACCATTGCATTCGCGTCATATTGGTACACAACCAATCTGAACCCGCTCCACTTATTTCGGCCGGCTCGCCCACCACCGCGCCGGATCTGGCTCGGCTGCGTGAAAGATTCCCGGACCTGTCGCCACTGTGGGATGCGATACGCCACGAGTATTGGGCGGAATTCTTTATAACCCAGGAACATTCACAGGGCACGATATGACGGCTCCAACGAGAGCTGTCCTCGTCCGGGTACGCGGACAACTCTCGTCTCCTCGACACGCCCACGACCGCGGTATCCCGGCGCGTGTTCAGCCGGGACCTCCATTCGCCCAATAGATTCCGGCGAACAGCGCGCTGAAAGGACGCAGATTCTCACGCCGGGATGACAGGCAGAAATTCTGACAAACCCGCAACGAAAGGTACTCGGTGACTCACGATCCAGAATCCGTACGAGTACACCTGCTCACGGAGCGTGCAACACGGGCAGGCTACCAACTGATACGCGACCCCTGGCCGCCATACGCCTGGATCCTGCTGGACGCCGAGGACGGCGAACCGCTGCACTCGGCAGCGACGCTCGACCTCATCGAGCAATGGCTGATCCTGTGAGCGCCCACGAGACGCTCGTGTCCGGTGTCGGGCCGACGACACGGGTGTGATTGATCACCGCAATGCTTGATATGTCGGTACTTGGCACTAAGTTCGAGCCGCGCGGCTCAGCGCTTCGGTCGCCGTGGTCGTGTCATCTTTCGTATTGCTGACTACACCCTCAGTCGGAAGGTTCCGGCCATTAACCAGCACATGGTGCCCGAGGTCAACGCCGATCTCGACTCCTTCGCATCCCGCACCCCGAACGGGGCTGCCTTCTGGCGCCTCGCCGCCGCAGATTTCGGGCTGTCCGCCGACGAACGGTCGGTGCTGCAGCGCACGTTCCATGATTCGACCGAACTGGATAAATGGCTACCGTCCGGCAAGACCTATCGACAGCGGGCTTATGGCTGCTACGGGCTTTCGGTAGCCGATATGCATTTCACTCCCATCGACGAACCGCCGCCGTATATGCAGTCGGTCGACGTCAATCCGCTGGCCGGCGGCATCGAACGCAGGTTCGAGCAGATCGAGCCGCGGCATCCGGCGACCGAGCCGACCAGAAAGATCGCGGCCGTCGTCGCCCGCTCGCTGGTGGCGGCCGGTGTCCTGTCGGCGCGGCGCACCCCCGAGGTGCTCGTCGACGCCCACTACATGGCAATCACCGCACCGGGTGAGCCGGCGCCGGAGGGTAAGCACCGCGACGGGCTGATCGCCGGATCGGCACATTTGATCGAGCGCCGAAACCTGGCGAAGGACACCGGTATCTCGTCCATTTACGACGGCGCCGAACCGGAGGTCGAGCTGGCGTCATTCCAGCTGAGACGGCCGCTGGACTCCTACGTCTTCGACGATGAGCGTGTCCAGCACTTCACCGACGAGATCCGACGCAGGATCCCTTTCGTGCGGGCGTATCGAAATGTCCTGCTGCTCGGATTCAGAAGGTGTGACTGACTCGATCGAGAAGATGATCGGCGCCCTGGACCGACTGCTCCCGGAAGACGAGCTCGTGGCCATCGCCACCGAGCTGACCGCCGTCGCATCCTTCACCGGACAGGAGACGCCGTTGGCGGTCCAGGTCCAGAAAACCCTCGCCGACAACGCTATTCATACCTTCGGACAGGAGGCGCAGCCAGGTCGATTCCAGACGATCGGCCTGCTCGGCCCATTGCATGCAACACCAGCGCTCATGCTGAACGGACACCTGGATATGGATCCGCTGGGCCGCGATCACCCGGACAATCCGTTCACCGCGCGACGAATCGGCGACCAATTGTTCGGGGCCGGCCTGCACAATATGAAAAGCGGTCTCGCCGCCATGATCGGCGCGGCAATCGCCGTGCACCGCAGCGGAATCCAGCTCCGACAGGGTTTGCTCTTGGAGTTCGTGGTCGGCGAACTTCAGGGCGGGGTCGGCACGAAGCACGCACTGCGATCCGGGCTCACAGCGGCGGCGGCCGTGGTGCCCGAGCCATATTCGGTCCGTCGAGTCATCACCCGGACGGCGGGCGTCCACAAGTTCGCCTTGGTTGTTCGCGGCCGCAGTGCCCACACCAGCAGGCCGGACGAAGGTGTCGACGCCATTGCGGTGCTACGGCAGGTTCTCGACCTGCTCGACACAGCCGACATCGGACTGCGCAACCAAGACTTTCCACCACTGCCTCGCATGCAGGTCGCGAGCCTGCTGGCGGGACGTGGTGAGGGACATGATCTTTCGGGCATCTCCTACTGCGCCGACAAGGCGACCGCCCTCATAGATCTGCGCTACCCACCACCGTATGAGCCCGAGGATGTGCACGCGGCCATCGACACCGCACTCGACCGCCTCCGCCCGCGGTTTCCGATGGCCACGATCCACCTGGAACATCCGGTCGACCCGCAGTTCCGGGTCAGCGGGACGGATATGCCGCCGATGGACATGTCCCCCGAGTGCGCCGTCGTACGCGACATCGCCGAATTACTCCCCCTGGTCTCGGATTTCCACGTCGAGGAGACCGGGCTCGCGCTCCCGTATTCGTATTGCGGCAACGACACCACCCACCTCAGCCGGGCGGGCATCGAATGCTGTCTGTTCGGACCGCGCGGAACCACGCCGGACACCGAACATCACGTGCTGATCAGCGAGATGACCGCGTGCGCCCGCACACTCGCCGCGCTTGCGATCAGGCGCTGCGCATGACGCGGATCAGTCGCTGCGCATCCGAATTTCGGAGGTGATCTGTTCACCGTGCCGCACACCGGTTCTCGCGTAGAGTTCGAGTGCCTGGGACAGCAGTTGTTCGGCCAGCTCGGCCTGCCCGGTCTTGACCGCGACCGTGGCCAGGCCGCGCAGCGCATCGGCGCGCCCAAGCGGATCACCGATCCGTTCGGCGATCAACTGGGATTCCTCGTAATACCTTTGTGCGCCACGGTATTCGCCGAAGTGCCGCTCGATATGCCCGAGTCCGCGCAGCGTATCCACCTGGCTGAACCGATCGTCGATCTCGACCGCGATGTCGTATGCCTGCTGGAACATGCTGCGAGCCTTCTCGTAGTCGCCGGTCTTGCGCGCGATATTGCCGAGACCCCACAGCGTCCACCCCTCGCCGTACCTGTCGTGGATGCGCTGGGCGATCGCCATTGCGTCGTCGAAGTACTCGCGGGCCGTTTCCTGCTCCCCGACCAGCCTTTCGATATGACCGAGCCCCCGTAGCGCGTCGCCCGCCAACCTCCGGTGGTTCATCTGCTGCGCGATGCGCAAAGCCTCGCGGTAGAGATGCTTCGCCTCGGCCTGTTCGCCAAGTCGCCGGATGACCTCGGCCAGACCCCATTGCGCGGTGGCCACCCGGATGGGGTCGCCGATATCGCCCGCGATGGCGAGCGCCTCCTCCGAGTAGCTGCGACCGGTCCGATAGTCCGAAGCCACCCAGGCCACATGCGCCAGCCCTTGTAGGGCGTCGCATTCGGTCGGCTGATTGGCGATAGACCTGGCCATTTTCAGCGCCTGTCCGAAGTAATCCCGTGCCTCCGCGTGATCGCCGGTGCTCCTTGCGGTTTGGCCGAGCTCACAGAGGATGGCAGCCTCGGTATTCTGATCCGCCAATTCCAGTGCGATGGCCCTGGCCTGCTCGAACGCCGCCCCCGCCGCCGCATGGTGGCCCATGAGGCGGTCGACGCGGCCGCGGCCGACCAGGGCCCAGGATTCGGCGCGGCGGTCATGGACTCGGCCCGCGATGTCGAGAGCGCGGCCGAAGAGGCGATGGGCCAGGGACCAGTGACCGGTGCCGGACAGGTGCGAGGCCAGGCGACGGGCCAATTCGGCTGCGTCTCTTGTCGGTTCGGCTGCCTGTACACAGCCCTGCAGCATTTCGCGTTCGCGAGTCAGCCATTCGCGCGCTCGGATCGCGTCATCGGAGGGGTTCCAGAGGTGTTCGCTGCCTGCGGGATCGAAGATCTGGTGGATGCTCGCCTGACGTGCGACGGCGAGGCTTTCGCCGACGAGGCGATCGATGACGGCGGCGTGTTCGGCGGGTGAGTCCTCGCGTTCGGCGTGCATACGGGCACACCATCGGGTGAGGTCGTGCATTCGGTAGCGGTGACCACCGCGACCACCGGAAGACGGGTCGAGGAACCCGGCCTCGAATAGCCTGCGCACCATCATCATTCCGTCACCGAGCGGTACCGAGGCCATCGTCGCCATGGCCTCGGCGGTGATCTCGGGACCCGGAAACCAGCCCAGAAGTCGAACCGCCCGTTGATGTTTCGGATCTTGTAGGCGCTCATAGGACATCTCGAAGGCGGCACGCAGCGACTCGTCTTCCGCGGCGAACTGATCGAAGAGATGTTCGGCGGCCGAGTCGGTCGCGCGACGATCCACCGACGCCTCCTTGATCCGCGCAGTCAAACTGGCGATTTCGGCCGCGCTGTCGGCGAGCATCTCCTCGCCGTGGTGAGCGATCTGGCCGCCGATCAGCCTGATGGCCAATGGAAGTCGGCCCGCCGTCTCCAGGATCAGGCGTACCGCGCGCTTGTCGTAGCCGGTGCGCAGATTGCCCAGTTTGACGAGCAGTTCCTCGGCCTCCTCCCACCCCATGACCTCCAACCGAAGCGGTGCGGCACCGGCCAGGCCGGTGAGGTTGCTGCGGCTGGTGATCAGGACGAAACAGCCGGGGGCCTGTGGCAGTAGGTCTTTCACCTGCGCGGTGTCCAGGACATTGTCGAAGACGATGAGCATGCGGCGATCGCTCATCGTGGTGCGCCAGCGGTTCGCCCGCCCGGCCAGGTCCATTTCGATGGTTTCGCGGGCGACCCCGACCTGCAGCAGGAGCTGCTCGAGTACGTCGATGGTTTCGCGCGGATCGCGGCCGAGGGTGTAGCCGTGCAGGTCGACCCAGATCGTGCCGTCCGGGTAATGCCGGCCGAAGGCAGCGACGGCGTAGCGCGCCAACGCGGTCTTGCCGATGCCGGTCAGCCCGACGATCACATGTACCGCGACCGCGCCGCTGCGCAGGTGTTCGGTTACGCGGTCACGCAATTGGGTCTTCGGGCCGTCGCGGCCGGTGAAGTGCGGGACCTCGGCGGGCAGGTCACCACCGGCGGGCACCGGCACTCGGCCGACGGCACGCCGGGCCACCGCCTCGTGGTACTCCAGCCGTTCGTGTTCGGGCATATGCGCCAGGTCGGCGACATCGACGAGTTGGTCCCAGGTGGTGCCGTAGATGGTGGCGAGATTCTTCAGGACGCGGACCGTCGGCCGTACACCGGACGGACGCTCCGGTTCATCATCGAGAACGACACCGTCACGACTGAACGGCCACGCCTCGTATTCGGAGATCCGGCTGGCCTTCATGGCCGCGGTGGCGCTGTCGGTGAGCTCGTTGTAGCGCTCGGCGACCACGCCCTGGGTCAATTCGTTGGCGTAGCGCCAGGCGGCGCGCGGTCGGTACCCGCGCTGACGCAGTTCGGCGGCAAGGGGTTCCAGCAATTGCTGATCGGTCAATCCGAGATCGGCGAGGCGCTCGCGCAGGCGTCGGCGATCCTCGGCACTGACATTGCCTCCGGGACGTCGGCGGGCCTGGCGACCTGCTCGATCCATCGCGCCACCCTCCCCGCATCCGATGCGCCCGGCCGACGGTGCTGCGCGCCACCGGAGAATCGAAACGCCGACTGTGATCAATTCCTTGGTATCAGCCGTATTTCCGCTGGTCAAGTGCGTCGGCCGGAGTGAAGAAATCACCTGTGCCACTGGGATCGCGCCACGCCGAGGCGAACTGACACCGTAGAGGGCAGCAACTGAACAATGTGACAAGTCGCAGCGGATGAAAGGGTTTCGCGCGATGCCGATTACAACCACGGAATGGCTCATCACCAGCGATGTGGCGCACGAGGCGGCCTTCCGGATCGATCTGCCCGAGGCCGGCCGCGGGAAATGGCTGCTGTCGTATCTGCCGACCGAGCGCCGGCTGACGCGGGCGCAGGCCCTGGCTGGAATGGTTGTGGCGGAGATGATTCTGATGGATCAGTCGGGTCCGTCCGGTCGATTCGACCAAGAGATCGCCGAATTGCATGCGGCCGAGCTGGGTCTCACGCTGCACGAGGTGATGTGCTTGCTCGCGCTGCGAGCGCGGCTGGAATCGGATCCGGAGCACGAGATCGAACACGCCACCGCCCTTGCCTGAAGACCAACTGGCGCTGCGGGTTCTGCGCCGGACCCGCGGCTGCCGCGGCCGCCGTCACCGAGGGGAGGACGGCGGCCGCGGACCGAGACACCGCGACGTCGCTCGGGCGCTGCCGCAGGTTCTAGCGCTCCTCCATCCGCAGACCTCAGCCTGCCTTCGCGACGAGCACCGCCTGTGCCCGCGCGACTTCGCCGCCGATCTTCTCTTCGTCGACAGTGCGCACCTCGCCATCGCGAACGACCGTGCGCCCGTTTATGATCAACGCCGCCAGCGGCGGGGCCGAGCCGAGAATCAACGCGGCCACCGGGTCGACAATGCCCGCGTGGGCGGGTGTATCGAGCCGCCACAAAGCGAGATCGGCGAGTTTGCCCGGTTCGATCGACCCGATTTCGGCCGCCCGCCCCAGCACCCGCGCACCACCGATAGTGGCCAGCTCCAGAGCTTTTCGAGTGCTGATCGCGCGCGGCCCACCCTTGGCCCTTGCGTAGAGCAGCGCATTGCGCGGCTCCTCGATCATCGAACTGGATTCATTGCTCGCGGCACCGTCCACGCCGAGTCCTACCGGCACACCCGCCGCGATCAGATCGGCCGTGCGCGCCGTACCCGCCCCGAGCCGCGCATTCGAGGTCGGGCAATGCGCCACTCCGGTGCCGGTTTCCGCCATTGTGCCGATGGCGGCGTCGTCCAGGTGGATGCCATGGGCGTACCAGACATCCGAGCCGAGCCAGCCGAGGCGCTCCATGTACTGGGCGGGTGTGCAGCCGAATTTATCCGCACAGAACTCGGCTTCATCGATCGTCTCGGCCAGATGGGTATGCAGGCGTACGCCGAGATCGCGTGCCAGCACCGCGGATTCGCGCAGCAACTCGGTGGTCACCGAGAACGGCGAGCACGGCGCGAGCGCGATCCGCAGCATCGAGTCGAATGACGGATCATGCCAGCGCGCAACGGCATCCGCGCTCGCGGTGAGGATGGCGTCGAGGGACTCCACTACCTCGTCAGGCGGCAGCCCACCCGAACTCTGCCCGAGATCCATCGAGCCGCGCGTCGGATGGAATCGCAACCCCACCTCGGTGGCGGCGGTGATTTCCGCGCCGAGCAGGTCGCCACCCGCGCGCGGGAATACGTAGTGATGGTCGGTGGACGTGCTGCAACCGGTCCGGGCCAGCGCGGCGAGCGCACCGGTCGCGGCGACGCGAACCGCGTCTTCATCGATGCCCGCCCAGATCGGGTAGAGCGTGGTGAGCCATTCGAACAGCGTGCTATCCGCGGCCAGACCTCTGGTGACCCACTGATAGAGATGGTGATGGGTGTTCACCAGTCCAGGCGTGAGCAGGCAGCCACGGCCATCGATGCGACGCACATCCGCGCCGAGATCGGGCGCATCACCCGCACCGACCGCGGTGATCCGGTTGCCATGCACCGTCACATACCCGCGGCGGTATTCGGTGCCGTTCGGATCGACGGTCGCCACGGCGCACCCGTCGATGACCGTCGTTGTCGTCATGTGCCCTACGGTAGCCATGCGGGCCCGGCCGCCGGGGCATCTTCCCGCTGCACAGTGGCATGGATGAGTCCGTAGGGCCGGTCGTCGGCGTGAAAGACCTCGCCGTGGTTCTCGATGCCGAACCGACCGAGGTCGTAGTCGAAATGATGCTTATTCGGCGCGGCGAGCCGGATTTCGGCGAGCACCGGAAAGGCCTCGAGTGCGGCCTTGCCCATTTCGAAGAGCGTCTGCTGCATCGCCTTCGAATGCAGCGTCGCGAAGACCTCGACCATCCGCTGCCGGACGCCCGCGTACACCGCATCCCAGTCCACGCCGGTCGTGGCGGCGAAACGCCACTGCGCGACGAGGGAGGTCGCGAGCATACGGTCGTGCGTCGGGGCGAGGACGGTGAAATCGTCGGTGAGGAAGTCGGCGAACTCCGAGCCGGTCGACTTGAGGATCACCAGATCCTTGACCCCGCCGATGACCCAGGCCTGCTGCCGGTCGTCCTTGCCCGACACCGTGACCGACGCGGTCCGCACCTCCGAACCCTGCCGCACCCAGGTGTGATCGTGCTCGCTACCGTCGACGGTGACCCGCTGCCAGCCATACTCCTCGACCTCGACGCGCGCACTGTCGACCGGCGCGATTTCGTCTACGAAATGCGCGGCGAGCGTCAGCGCATAATCTTCGATCGGTTGCAGCCCAGGCTTTTTCGCATACGCGTAGGCGGTCTGCTTCTGGGTATCGGTGGGCAACACCTTGGACTGGTCACCGGCGATATAGGCATCGGCGAAATCGCCGCGCAGCACCGTGGACACGTTCACATCGCGGATTTCGTGACGCGGCTGGTCCCGGTAGATCCGGACGATGCGGTTCTCCGCCTTTCCGTACCGGTTGTCGGTCAGCACGATCGGCCCGGTCAGCTCCATGAATGGCTCAACTTCCTCGGTAGGTCGAAAAGGCGAAGGGCGACAACAGCAATGGGACGTGATAGTGCCGCTCCTCGATGACGACGAACGTAATGGCAACCTCCGGATAGAACGATTCGACCCCGCGCTCGGCGAAGTAAGCGCCGGTATCGAATACCAGCCGATATGTGCCGGGTGGCAATGCGGCACCGAGCGAGGCGATCCGGCCGTCGTCATCGGTGGCTCCGAATCCGAGCACCTCGGTGTCCCGATAGAGCGCCACCGCGATACCGGCCGCGGGCGCACCCGCGACGGCATCGAGCACATGCGTACCGATCGTGCTCATTCGCCATCCTCGACCAGCAGCCGCGCCAACCGAATCCGGTTGATCTTCGCCAATTCCGTTCGCATAACCCGCCTTTCGGTATCCGGATCATTCTCGAGCCGGGCCGTGAGCAATTCCAGCAGCTCGTCCCCGGACTTACCGGACGCGCACACCAGATAGATATGGCCGAACTTCGCCTCATAAGCCAGATTGCCCTGGGCCAGCCCTGCCCGCACCACATCCTCGGCCCCGGCGACCCCGGCCTGCTCGCGCGCCGATGCCGCGGTATCGGGCCGCGCGCCGATGCGCGGATGTCCGTCGAGTGCGCGATCGATCTGCGCCTCGGACAATTCGGCCAGCATCGCATCGGCCGTATCGAATACGGCATCGATATTCGCGTACGGCCGCCCCGCGACCAGCGCACGAGCCCATTCCGGCGCGGCGCAACACTCGAGCAAGGCCGCATTCGCCTCCGCTTCGGGCAATGCGTTGAATTCCGCGAGGCCCAACCCGTCGGGTGTCATCGGACCAGCATCGAATACGACCGCCCCGGTCGCCAGTCGAACGAGATAGATCACCTCCGGCGTGTCGTCGGCGCGGCCGTATTCGACCTGGGCACGGATTCCGGAGATGGTCGGGCTCCATCTGGAGGATCTACTACTGTCGACGTCAGAGCACTTTTCCGTAACCCATCGGCTACGCGGCCGGGCTACCGTCTTTTCATGGCTGCCTCACCCGAACCGGTCTGCGCGGGCATCGTCTTGGCCGCCGGCGCCGGCACGCGTTACGGGATGCCCAAGGCATTGGCCGAGGGCGGCGCCTGGCTGCGGTCGGCGGTGGCGGCACTGCGCGACGGCGGCTGCGATCCGGTGATCGTGGTGCTCGGCGCGACCGGACCTGCACCGGGAGCTGTCGACCTACCCGAGGGTGTCGATCATGTGTGGGCGGCGGACTGGGCGACCGGACTCGGAGCCTCGCTGCGGACGGGTTTGCGAGCCGCCGCGCACACCCCCGCCGAGTATGTCGCGATCATGCCGGTGGATACCCCCGATGTCGGGGCCGATGTGGTCGCCCGGGTGGTCGCCGCGGCCATCGCGGCACCCACCGGCCTGGCACGAGCTGTGTTCCATGCCATGCCCGGCCATCCCGTTGTCATGTCTCATAAGCACTGGACCTCGGTGTATCAAGCAGCTGTTAGAGATTCCGGCGGGCGCACATATTTAGCCGGTAATAACGATATGGTGTGCGTCACGTGCGACGATTTGGCGACAGGCGATGATCGTGACTTCCCGGCCACGCCGCACGCGTGAGCGGAGCTGAACAGATGCGGGACATCGTCGACGACCTACTGCGGGTGTGGCATTCGGGCCGGACAGGTGGACTGGCCACCGTCGTGCGAACTGTTGGTTCCGGACCGCTGCCGGTAGGAACATCGATCCTGGTAGATGCCAATGGCGCGGTCTATGGTTCGCTCCTCGGCGGGAGCGTCGAGATGACCGTGATCGAGGCGGCCGCCGATGCCGCGCGCAGCGGTCGACGCGGACTGCACCGCTTCGGCGTCCCGCCGGGCGAGCCCGGATTGGACTCCGGCGGCATGGTCGATGTTTTCGTCGAACCGTTCTCGCGCCGGGACTTCCCGGAATTCCCCTCCATAGCCGCGGAAATCGCCGCACACCGCAGGGTCAGCCTCTTCACCGTGGTGTGGAATCCGGATCCGGATCTGATCGGACAGCATCTGATCACCCCGCAGCGTCACGCGACGGAACTGGTCGCGCTGCCCGAATCCGATGTATTCGTCGCCTCGTTCCCGCCGCCACCACGGCTGATCATATTCGGCGCCAACGCTTTTGCCGCAGCGCTGTCCGTCCAGGCCAAACTGCTCGGCTACCGCGTCACAATCTGCGATTCCCGCGACACCTTCGCAACACCCGATGCCTTCCCGGGTGCCGAGGTGGTCGTCGACTGGCCGCACCGGTACCTGAACACCCTGTCGGCGGCGGGCGAAATCGATAGCAGCACGGCGATTGTCGTCCTCGGGCACGATCCGACGTTCGAAATCCCGCTGCTCACCGTGGCACTACGACTACCCGAACTGGGTTACCTCGCCGCAAACGGCTCCTGGTCCGCACACTTGAGACGCATCGAAGACCTACAAGCGGGCGGCTTCGACAACGCGACGCTCGCCCGCCTGCACTCCCCCGCCGGTCTCGACATCGGGGCACGCACCGCCGCCGAAGTCGCCGTTTCGATCGCCGCCGAACTGCTTGTCGCCCGGTCCGGAACCGAGCGGCGGATCGCCGAAAACCGGGACGCCGAACCGCAATTCAAGGAATTCCCGGCCAACGCCCCGGTGGCGCTCTAACGCTACTTCAGGAGCGCTACTTCAGGCCCGGATTCTCCGCGTACACCTCGCGCAGCACCGAGAGGTCGAACAGCTGGTCGGCCTTGATATCGATCTTGGCATTGCGCAACGCGGCGATATTCTGCTCGATCAACTGATCGGTCATAGTCAGCAAACCATTGGCGGTCGAATCCGCGGAGACGACGAGGCCGTTTTGCGCGGCCGCCTCCTGGGTCTGTTCGTTCAGATCGAGTTTCTGATCCTTGCCGTATACCTCCACCGCGAGTCGCGCCGATTCGGCCGGATTCGCGACCGCGTCCTTCCAGCCCTTGATCTCGGCGATCAGGAAGGCCTTCAGCTTGTCGCGTTCCTTATCGATGGTGGACTGCTTGACCGTCAGGGTCTCGGCTACCAGCGGCAGGTTGTAATCGGCGAAGAGGAAATTCGTATTCTGGAATCCCTTGGCGGTCAGCGTGATCGGCTCATTGGTCACATAGCTGACCCAGCCGTCGACCTCACCGTTGGCCAGCGGAGTCGGATCGTATTGCGCGGGCACGATGGTCACATCGCTCGGCTTCATGCCATTGGCGTTCAGCAGCGCGTTGAAGATCAGCTGATTGGTGTCCTGGACGCCGATCTTGCGACCCTTCATATCCTGCGGGGTCTTGATGGGCTTGGCGGCGGAGCTGACGATGCAGAACGGGTTCTTCTGATAGGTGGTCGCGACGATCTTGGCGGGTAGGCCCTCCAGGATCGCGGGCGCGGTGGTCTGCGGGGCCGAGGTGCCGAGCCAGACCTTGCCGGTGTCCAGGCCCGCCTCGACCGAGGTGCTGGCCGCGCCACCGGCGATCAGATTCACCGAACCGAATCCGGCCTCTTTGTAGTAGCCCTTGGAGTCGGCGAAATATTCGCCCGCGAATTCGATGTTCTTGAGCCAGGACAGCTGGATCGCGACGGAACCGTACTTGGATCCGTCCGCCACCGACCCGCTCGACGAGTCTTTCGAATCATCGCCACATGCGGCAAGCAGGCTCGCACCGCCCAATGCGGCGCCGGCCAGCGCGGAGTAACGAAGCAGGGATCGCCGGTTCAGGTTCGGCCCGAACGAAGAGCGTTGTACGGGGTTCATGGGCCGAATCTAGGGGGATTCCGTTTCGATTTCTTTACTTTGGCGTTCCGAGCATTGATTTACGAGAAACTGACCGGTCAGCGGCGCCCCGCCTCGGGACCGAAGCGGGCCAGCACCAGATTTTCGATGACGCCGACAATCGCGTACAGCAGCACTGAGACGACGGTCACGATCACGATCGAAGCCCACAGCTTGCTGTATTGAAAGGTCGGGATGGCGCGAATCAGACTGGCACCCAATCCCGTTCCGCTACCCAACCATTCACCGAGCAATGCGCCGATCAGCGCGCCGGGCACCGAGATTCGCGCCGCCGCGAAGACCGACGGCAGGGCGGCGGGCACGGCGACCATGCGCAGTCCGGTCCAGCGGGAGCCGCCGTAGGCGGCAACCAGATCCATCGCCTGCCGCGGCGCATTGCGCAATCCGGCCATGATCATCACCAGCGCCGGGAAGAACACCACGATCGCCGCGAGCACCGTCACACCGGCCAGTCCGCGCCCGAAGACCAGCACGATGATCGGGGTCAGCGCCACCAGGGGCACCGACCGCAACAGCATGGCCACCGGCATGAACGTCTGCTCGACCACCGCGAACGAGACGAACAGCGCCGCGACGACGAGCGCCGCCAGCATGCCGACACCGAATCCGATCGCGGCGTCGCGCAGGGTGATCTGCAGGTCGTCGAAGATCGCCTGACGTGCGGTGTGCGCACCGGAGGAGTTGAACAGGTACTTCCAGATATCGCTGGGCGTTTTGCCTACTCGCGGGCCGACCTGAGGGAAGGCCTTCAGGAAGACGTACCAGATCACCAGCATCAGCAGGAGTGCGGTGACCAGAGGGAACAGGAAGCGGCCGATCCTGGTCAGCACAGCGAGCGTCCCGGCCGCCGCACCGCGCCGGGGTCGCGTGCTCTCCACGGTGGGCGGTGCGGGGGCAGTCACGTTGTCCACCGGCCCGAGTTCGTCGGTCATCGCATTCCTCCGAACGCGCCGCTCGGCCCTACCCGATGCGCGGGAGTTCCGCCGGGCGTAGTCGAATGGTGGTCGCCCGCGCCGCATTCGACCGCCACATCACTTCGCTCGGCAAGCAGTGGGAGTAAGTAACGCGGCGTTGGTGTGTGGGTCATCTGGCCTCCTGCGCGGTCCATGGGGTGACCAGTCGGGCGATCAGCGCGACAATCACGTAGCCGAGCCCAGCGAGTACGGCTGCCGCCAGCGCCATCCCCCACGTGCGTGGCACGTTGTATGCGGTCTGCGCAGCAGTCAGTGCGACACCGATGCCGCTGTCCACCCCGCCGAGGTACTCGCCGATGATCGCACCGAGCACAGCCGACGGCGCGGCTATCTTCAACGCCGCGAACAGATTCGGCAGCGCCGCGATCGCCTGCACGCGGTAGAGCTGTTGCCAGCGACCGCCGCCGTAGGCGCGGATCAGGTCGAGGCTGGTGACGTCGGCCGAGCGCAGTCCGGTGACCGTGCCGACCATGGTGGTGAAGAAGCAGTACATCGCGGCGAGGAAGACCGTCGGGGTGCGGCCGCCGAAAACAACCAGGATGATCGGCCCGAGCGCGAGCAGCGGGATGCAGTAACTGAGGATGGCGAGCTGGGTTGCCAGCGGTTCGATCCACGGGATCAGCACGATGAGCATCGCCAGCGCGATGGCCAGCGCGTTGCCCCAGATGAACCCCTTCAGCGCACCGAGCGCGGTGATCCGGAAGTTGGGGCCGTACAAATCCCAGCCGTCGGTGTACATGGTGTGCAGGACGGTCCACGGACTCGGGATCGTCCCACCCGCGACCTCCAGCGCGGCCAGCAGCCACCAGATCGCGATCAATCCGAGGACGCCGATCAGTCCGCCGATCCGTTTCATGCCACACCCCCTCGACGGTGTCGGCTGGACAGCACCGATCCGGTCCCATGGCGCTCGGCTGCGTTCATTGTTCGCTCGCTGCGCTCGCTCATGCGACTCCCCCTTTGCCGGACTTCCCGAAGAGCAGCTCCGATAGGTAATCGTGCAACTTGTGGAATTCCGGCGTGCGCATCATCTCGGGCGTGCGCGGGCGCGGCAGATCGATCTTCACCAGTTCCAGCACCCGGCCGGGCCGCGGACTCATCACCGCGACGACATCGGAGAGGAAGACCGCCTCGGCGATACCGTGCGTGACCATCAGGGTGGTCGCGGGCTTCTCGGTCCAGATCCGCAGCAGTTCCAGATTCAGCCGCTGCCTGGTCATATCGTCGAGCGCACCGAACGGTTCGTCGAGCAGCAGCACGGTCGGCTTCACAACAAGTGCGCGCGCGATCGAAACACGTTGGCGCATACCGCCGGACAGCTGCGCCGGTTTGGCCTTCTCGAAGCCTTCCAGGCCGACCAACCGCACCAGATCCGCGATCAGTCCCGGGTCCGGCGAGATGCCCGCGACCTGTAAGGGCAGTTTGATATTGGATTCCACCGAACGCCACGGGAGCAGCGCCGAATCCTGGAAGGCGATGCCGAGTTCATGGCGGTTGCGCAGTTGGGCGGGGGTCTCACCGTCGATGAGCGTCTTGCCCGCGGTCGGTGTCTCCAGTCCGGCCAGGATGCGCAGCACCGTCGATTTGCCGCAGCCGGATGGTCCGAGCAGGGACAGGAACGCGCCCTGTTCGGTATGCAGCTCCACTTCGTCGAGCGCCTGCACCGTCTTCCGGCCGACCCGGAATGTCTTCGTCAAACCGCTGATGTGGATGCCCGTCCCGCCGGTGGGCTCCTCGGTACCGCTCGCCATCATGACCAAAACACTAGGAGCAGGTCGTTGCACGGATATTGCGAATCGCCACCCCAGATTGCGCAATCGTTACGCGACATTCGATCCGCGTGCGTCGAACCCGCAGGTTGGGATGAGATATCGACCCGCCCGGGTTACAGCGGAGGTGAACCCAATTTTCGCGCTGCTCGACGCCAAGTTGCATATCGCGGGCTCGGAAATCCTCTGGCGCGAGATCATCGGCAATGGTTTCGGTCTGGCCTCCGCGGTCGGCGGTATGCGGCGGCGGGTTTGGGCGTGGCCGATCGGGATCGCGGGCAATGCGCTGCTGTTCACCGTTTTCGTCGGCGGAATCTTCAACACGCCACAGCATTTGAATATGGCCGGACAGGCCGGGCGTCAGCTGATGTTCATCGCGGTCAGCGTGTACGGCTGGTGGAGTTGGTATCGGCATGCGCGCGCCGAAACCGGACTCGAACATCGCGGCGTCGCGCCGCGCCGGGCCAGCGGGCGCGAACGGCTGGTACTGGTGGCGGCGATGTTGGTCGGCACGGCCGCATTCGCCCGATTGTTCGCATTGATCGGTTCCTACGGGCCGTGGGCGGAAGCGTGGATCTTCACCGGATCGGTGCTGGCGACCTATGGCATGGCGCGCGGGCTCGCCGAATTCTGGCTGATCTGGATCGCCGTCGATCTCGTCGGCGTGCCTTTGCTGCTGAAGGCGGGCTATTACCCGTCCGCGACGCTGTATCTGATCTATGCGGGCTTCGTCGCGTGGGGCTTCGCCGTATGGGTGCGCACCCTGCGCAAATCGGCTCCTGTGGTCGCCGATCTCGCGCCTTCGCATCTGTAGATACGCACGAACGCATCCCACACGCTGTCGGCTTCATCAGAGTCGATGTCAGTCACCCGCTAGAAACTTTTCGCGACCTCCGATGAATCGGCGCTGCGGCACCGGTATGTACCCGCAAACCCATCGGCGGAATGCAATGAAGATGACCACGGGACGGCGCTGGGTACTGGCGCTGACATCGCTCGCGGGTTTGATCGTGCTCGACGCACTGGTCGTCACGACCGCGATGCATGCGATCCAGCTCGATCCGCACGCATCGATAGGCGAGCTGGAATGGACGATCAATGCCTACAAGCTGAGTTTCGCGGTGCTGTTGATGGCAGGGGCGGCGCTCGGTGACCGGTACGCCGCAGACGGGTGCTCGTCGGCGGGCTGGCACTGTTCAGCGCGGCGTCCGCCCTAGACCACGTCCACCCGAACCCCCGCAGCCCGAATCGTCGCCACCGCGCCCGGATCCGCATCCGAATCCGTCACCAGCACATCGACCTGCTCGATCGCGCAGATCCGAGCCAAGGCCGAGCGCTCCAGTTTGTCCGCGGTGGCGACAACCATCACATGCCCGGACCGCCGCACCATCTCGGTGGTCACCCCCGCTTCGTCGATGTGCCGACATTGCGCGCCACCCTCGGCGGAAATCGCGTTCACGCCGAGAATCAGTGCATCCAAACGTAATTCGGCCAATGCCCGCTCGGCCAGCGGCCCGTGCAGCTCATAGGATTCCCGCCGCGCCACCCCGCCGAGCACGATCGTGCGCATATGCGGGCGCAGCACCATCTCACCCGCGATATTGAGCGCGTTGGTGACGATGGTCAGTTGGTCGCCGGCAGCATTCGCCAAATCTGCCCGCCCGGCCAATGCTCGTGCCACCGCGGTCGTGGTTGTGCCACCGTTCATTCCGACTACCGCATTCGGTTCGATTAGTCCCGCAGCATGTTCCGCGATCCGCTGCTTCGCCTCGTCGGCCCCCTGCCGGTAGCGCGCGGGCAGGTCGTAGGCGACCGAAGTCGCGACCACACCGCCGTGCGTCCTGGTCGCCAACTGCTGTTCGGCGAGTGCGGTGAAGTCGCGGCGCACCGTCGCCGGGGAAACTCCGAGGCGTTCGGCGGCTTCTTCTACCGAGAGGCGCCCGGTTTCGGCGAGCAGTTCCAACAGTCGGTTCCATCGCTGCGGCCGGTCCGTCGGTCCGGTCATTTCATACCTTCCCGCCCACGCGGGCGACCTGCCGTTTTTCCATGCACGCAAACAATCTGACCACAGGCACGTGCCGACGGTAGAGATTCGGCCGCCGTATTGCCGAGCCGGACACCCTTATCACCGCGCCCCGCAGCCCATCGAGCACGAGATCGACCACCCAGCGAACCGCCTCCGGATACAACTCACCGCCGCCGTCAATTCAACGCAAGCCCGGAATTCACGAAATAGGCGATCTCCTCGCATATTTCATCGAGTGACACCTCGGTATCGGGATGGGTGGTCCGCACCAGCTCCTGGGCCAGTGAATTCACCGCGCCGATCACCGCGAGCGCGAACAGATCGAACCGGCGCGCCTTGGTCTCGCCGCGTTCGACGGCTCGCTCCGCCTCGCTGATCAGCAGCGATGACAGCAGGCGGCGCTGTTGCCTGCGCCAATCCTCCACCGCCGAACTGACGCCGACCACTTCGACGTAACACACCCGCGCCGACCGATGATCGGCGCAGGTCACCTCGAGGTAGGCACGAAAACTGTCGACGACCCGCGTCGAAAGCGGTTGGCCCGCGGTCTTCGACATACTTTCCAGCGACCGTTCGACCGCATGCGAGGTGATGCGATTGACCAGCGCGATCAGCAAGGCCTCGCGGCTGCCCATATCCTCGTAGAAGCTGCGGGTGGAAACATTCGCGACGGCACACAGCCGTTCGATCGAGGTGGCCGCGTAGCCTTGGGTGCCGAATAATTCCAGCGCCGCATCGATGAGTCGCGCCTGCCGCTGGGCTACCCGCTGCTCCTTGGACAGCCCGCCGTAATTGCGGCCCTCCTTGCGTTCGTCATCCTGCCGTGCCACGGATTCGATGCTACCGGTCGCCGAGCGCCTACCCCGGCGCGCGGACATCCGGCGGCCTGCGCATTCATCGTCGAAAACGGCGGGGGCACAAGACCACCCGCCGTCGGACGATTACTTCACGCTGCCCGCGGTAAGCCCCGCGACCAGCCGCTTCTCGATGAATGCGAACAGGATCACCACCGGAACGATGCCCACCGTGGAGATCCCGAAGACGTACTGCCATGCGGTGTCGTACTGTCCGACGAATTTGGTCAGCGCCACCGACAGCGGCTGGTTTTCCGGCGTGGTCAGCACAACCAGGCTCGCCGCGAATTCGTTCCAGCAGGCCACCACCACGAAAATCGTCGCGGTGACGATGCCCGGCCAGACCAGCGGCAGGCTCACCCGGACCAGGATCTGCCAACGACTCAGACCGTCGAGCTGCGCGGCCTCCTCGATCTCCACCGGAATGGCGGCGAAGAAGCTGTGCAGGATCCACACCGCGAACGAGAGGTTGAACGCGGCGTTCACCAGGATCATGGCCAGCCAGGTGTCATTGATGCCGAGGGTGAAGAACTGCCGGATCAGGCCGGTCACCAATACCGTCGGTTGCAACATCTGGGTGACCAGCACCAGCGCGAGGAATATCGCGCGTCCCGGAAACTTGTGCCGCGCCGTGTAATACGCGGCCGGGATGGCCACGAAGAGCACCAGCAAGGTGGCGCAGACCGAGATGACTATCGTGCTCACCAGGTTGTACGGCAGCGGCGTCTCCGGGGTGTCCCACATGGTGGAGTAGTTGTCCGGATGCCAGGTCTCGGGCAGATACGTCGGCGGGATGCGCAGGATTTCGGCGCGGCTCTTCAGCGAGCCGAGCACCATCACCACGAACGGGGTCAGGAAGATGACGGCGAGCACGACCCCGACCGCGGTGAGTTCCCACCGCCGCCGCCGAGTTCGACCGGTCGGGGCCTCGACATCCGTGGCGTCCGGCGGGATGTCCACACCCTCGATGTGAATGTCGGCCTGTGTCGTCATGCGTCCACCTGCTGGGTCGGCTTGATGACCTTCACATAGATCGCGATGATGACCACGATCAGCGCGAAGTTGAGCACGCTCATGGCGGCGGCGGTGTCGAGCTGCTGGTTCTGCCGAATCAGCTTGAAGGTCAACGTCGTCGTCGTATCCGCGCCGAAGCCCGCGATACCGCCGGTGATGACCTGCAGAATGGGCAGCGAGTTGAATACATTGATGATGTTGATGATGGTGGCCACCGCGATCGCCGGACGCAATTGCGGCAGGGTGAGATGCCGATAGCGCTGCCACGCATTGGCGCCGTCGACCCGGCCCGCCTCATCGATCTCGGCCGGAATCGATTGCAGCCCGGCCAGGATCGTGTAGGTGGTGAACGGGATCGAGACGAAGACCGCGACGCCGATCGCCACCAGGAAGGCGGGCGTCGGCTGTTTGGTGAAGCCGTAGCCCCGGTCCAGCAGCCCGATATCGACCAGGAACCGGTTGGCGATGCCGACATCGGGGTCGAGCATGTAATAGAAGATGGTCGTCGTCATCACGACCGAGGCCGCCCACGGGACCAGGATCGCCATCCGCACCGCGGTGCGTCCCGGGAAATCCTTGTTCAGGAACTGCGCCAGCCCCGCCGAGAGCACCAGGGTGATCAGCACGACGCTGACCACCCAGACCACGGTATGTGCCAATACCGATCCCAATTCGCTGATATCGAACAGGTTTCGGTAGTTGGCCAGTCCGGCGGGGCCGCGGTCCTGTCCGTAGGCGCTCAGGTCCCGGGTGCTGGTCCAGACCATATAGCCGACCGGGAACGCGACAATCGCCGCGATCAGCACCAGAGTCGGCCCGATCCAGGGGACGGCCCGCAGTGTCGAGTTCTTCCCTGAAAGTACCCGGGTCGCTCTGCTCAATTCGCGGCCCTCCCGGGGCCCTTCGTGGTCACGCTTCGCTACCTCCTTCGGGCCCGTCGCTCGGGCCGCTGGGCGCCTCACGCTATTTCGCTGCTTCCTGAATCCGCTGCAACACCTGAGCCGGGTCCGCACCCTGCGCGATGGTGCCCATCTGCTGATGCATGGCGCCCTGCACCGCAGCCCATTTCGGGTTATTGCTGGGGTAGAACTCGGCCACCGGCAGGGTCGCCGCGAAAGCCTTGGTCACCGGGTCGTCGGCGAGCACCGCGGTGGCACTGGTCGTGATCGGGATGAAGTGCTCGTTCTTGACGAAGTTCGAGTACACATTCGCCGAGTAGAAGAAGTCGAGGAACTTCTTGATGGTCTCGGCCTTCTTGCCGTCCTTCTTGAATGCCATCAGGTGATCGGCCACGCCCAATGTGACGGGCGCACCGTCCTTGGTCGGCGTGGGTGCGGTGGCGTACTTCAGACCCGGATTCTTATCGGCGATCTGGGCGATGGTGGGCGGCAGCCCCTCGATCATCCCGACCTTGCCCTGGATGAAGGAGTTGATGACGTCCTTGCGGTTGGTCGCACCCGGATTCGGCTGGGTGACTCCGGCGTCGAAGATCTCCCGCATGGCCTTGACCCCCTCCAGGTTCTGCGGGGTATCCACGGTGATCTTGTCGCCGTCGGACCAGTTACCGCCGGCACCGAAGGTCCACAGCGACGTCTCGGCCTGCGATTCCTCACTGCCCAGCGGCAGACCATAGCCGGAGACACCGCCGCCGAGCGCCTGGATCTTCTTGGCGGCATCGGTCAGCTCGGCCCAGGTCTTGGGCGGCGTGCTCACCCCGGCCTTGGCGAACAGGTCGGTGTTGTAGAACAGGGTGCGCGTGGAGGCGAACAGCGGCATCGCGTACTGCGTGCCGTTCAGCGAGGCGTTCTTCGCGAAGCTGGGCTGCACGTCCGACAGCACATTCGGGGAGACGACCTCGGACACCGGATAGAGCATGCCGTCACCGGCGAAGCTGGCGTATGCGTCGATATTCAGCAGATCCGGGGTGGTGGACTTGGACTGCAGTTTGGTCTTCACCACATCGTTGATCGACTCCCAGGACTCCATCTGCAGGTTGACCTTGTAGTCGGGGTTCTGTTTCTGGAAGTCGTCGATGATGCGGTCCCACAGCGCCTTCGTGCCATTGGCACCGTCGCTGTAGGCGGGAGCCAGGAAGTTGATCGTCGTATCGGAGTCGGCCGAATCCTTGGAGCCGAAACCACAGGACGAGACGGCGAGTGCGAGGCCGGTGACCATCGCGATCCCCGCGAGGACGCCGTGGAGGGGTCTTTTCACGAGCAGAACCTTTCAAATTTTCACTCCGGGCGCTACTGAAGCGCCGATGATGGAGCGAACGAATCGCTTGATCAACAGGCTAGACCTAACTGTGATCACATGTGACTGATTTGCTCGTAAATTTGACATGAACGATCACCGAGAGTGATCCTGTTGTTGTGCCGATCTCCGCTGACCCCACCCCCGTGACTCATCTGGCCGCCGAAGTCGCCACCCAGCCGGACGACTGGGTTCGCGCCGAGGCCACCGCCGCCGAGCACCGCGCCGTACTGCCCCAACCGGGCGAGCGTGTCGCCGTCATCGGTTGCGGCACTTCACTGTTCATGTCCCGTGCCATCGCGTCATTGCGCGAGAGTTCGGGGCAGGGCATTACCGATGCCTGGCCCGCGAGCGAAATCCGCGGCGACCGCGATTACGACCGCTACCTCGTCATCTGCCGCTCCGGCACCACCACCGAAGTGGTCGATGCCATGCGGGCGATACCGGCGCGCATTCCGCGCACCGTCATCTGCAGCAGTCCGGGCACCCCGGTGCTCGACCTGGGCGATCCGATCCTGATCGACGAGGTCGACGAGCAGTCGGTGGTACAGACCCGTTTCGCCACCACCGCGCTGGCGATTCTGCGCTGGCATCTCGGCGAGGATCTGCGTCCGGCCATCGAGCAGGCCAGGGCCGTACTCGCCGAGGATCCAGTTACGGCACTGGCCGACGTGCGTCGTGCCGAGCAGATCAGCTTCGTCGGGATGGGTTTCGCGGCCGCGATCGCCGAGGAGGCGGGGCTCAAGCTGCGCGAATCCTGCCAGTCCTGGACCGAGTCGTATCTGCAGACCGAATACCGGCACGGGCCGATCAGCATCTCCACCCCCGGCCGCGCCGTCTGGGCGTTCGGACCGCTGGTCCCCAATTTCGCGGAGGACGTGGCCGTCACCGGAGCGCGCTTCGAGCATCGCGATATCGATCCGATGGCCGATCTGGTGCGGGTGCACCAGCTGTGTGTGCTGCGCGCCGCCGACCAAGGCCTCGACCCGGATCATCCGCGCAACCTCAACCGTTCCGTCGTTCTGGATCAGTGAGCGGTCGCTACCAGGAACTACTGTGCGGATATGGGAACGGAAAAGCCCCCGGCCACCGCGCACCGCGACGATCTCGCGGACCGCACGGACGCGGCGGTCGCGGCGGTGCCGGACGCCGCGGCGGCGCCGGGGCCGGTTGCGCATCAGCAGCCGGTCACGGCGTTGACCGATGATCTGCTGGTGCTCGGCCTAGATGTCGGCGGCACCACGATGAAAGGTGAGGTCACCGACGCCGCGGGCACGGTGCTCGCCTCGGGTGTGGTAGCCACGCCGCAGGGCGAGGCGGCCTTCGAGACCATGGGGGCACTCGGCGATCAGTTGCTGGCGGAGTTGACCGATGACCAGCGCGATCGCGTCGCGCGCGCGGCGGTCCTGCTGCCGGGCATTGTCGATCCGGTCCGTTCGATCGCGGTATTCAGCAGCAATGTCGGTTGGCGCGATGTGCACATCGGCGATCGGTTCACCGAGCGCTGGGGTATGCCGGTGCTGATCGAGCACGATGTCGCGGTGGCGGGCTGGGCCGAATGGCGGTTCGGCGCCGGGCGCGGCCACGATGACGTCTGCGTGGTCATTCTTGGCACCGGCATCAGCGGCACCCTTTCCGTCGGTGGCCGTTTGATGCGCAGCGCGTACGGACAGACCGGCGAATACGGACACATCCCGGTGCGGCACGCCGACGGATTGCGCTGTCCCTGCGGCAATATCGGCTGCGTGGAGACCGTGGCGTCCGGCGCAGCCATCGCCCGCGCGTACGCGAACCGAACGGGTCACGAAACAGCAAGCGCAGCTGATGTTTTCGCGATATTGGATACCGATTCCGACGCCAACGCCGTGGTCGCCGAAGCGATCAGCGCGCTTGCCGACGGACTGCTCGGCCTCATCCATGCGGCCTGTCCCGAACTGATCATTCTCGGCGGCGGCCTGGCCGGGGCCGGACCCGCGCTGACCGAACCCCTGCACCACACCATTGCCGAACGCCTGCGCGTGGTGCCCGCGCCCCGGGTTGTACTCGGCGAGTTCGGTGTTCGCGCGGGGCTCATGGGTGCGGCATTGTTCGCCAGACAGGGAGCGCTCACGTGACTCGCGTCGAGACCAGGATGAGTCTCGAGATTCGCGGACGGATCGTTTCCGCGACATCCGAATTCGACGACGGCGTCGTATCCATTCGCGCCGGCCGGATCCACACGGTACGCGCGCTCGCGGAATGGGTTGCCGCACATCCGGATTCGACCGTGCCGCCGTTTTCCGGCACCGTACTGCCCGGACTCGTCGATATTCACAACCACGGCGGCTTCGGCCATCGGTTCGACACCGTCGACGGCGCCGAAGCCCGCGCGGCCGCCGAATTCCATCACACGCACGGCTCCACCACCGTGCTGGCCAGCGTCGTCACCGGCGCCGCACCCGACATGATCGCGCAGGTCGCTACGCTGCGATCCTTGGCGACGGACGGCACCATCGGCGGAATCCATGCCGAGGGACCGTTTCTGGCCGCCGCGCGGTGCGGTGCGCAGGATCCCCGATATCTGCGCGATCCCGATCTCGAGCTCACCGAACGGCTGCTCGCTGCCGCCGACGGGCATCTGCGGGTCATGACGCTCGCCCCGGAGCTGCCGGGATTCGACAAGGTCGCCCGACGTCTTTCCGACAGCGATGTGGTGGTGTCGCTGGGCCACAGCGATACCGATTTCCCCCGGTTCGGACAGGCCCTGCGCCCCAATGGATTCGGAAGTCTGGTCACGCACTTGGCGAATGGAATGCCGCCACTGCATCACCGAACGCCCGGTCCGGTGGCCGCCGCACTCGTCGCCGCCGCGCAGCGCCAGGTCGTCGTCGAGCTGATCGGCGACGGGGTACACATCGACTCAGGTTTCGGCGCATTGGTTTTCGCGACCGCACGCGGACAGGTCGCGCTGATCACCGACGCGATGCAGGCAGCGGGCATGCCCGACGGCGAATATCAGCTCGGTCCGCAAGTCGTGCACGTCGCCGATGGCGTGGCCCGAATAGCCGATGGATCCATCGCGGGCGGCACCGCCCACCTCCTGCGCTGCCTCGCCTGGGTGGTCCAGGAATGCGGTGTGCCGTTGCGCGAGGCTGTGATCGCCGCCACTTCGGTACCGGCCGCGGCGGCGGGACTGGCCGATGTGGGCGACCTCAGGGCCGACTTTTTCGCCGACCTGCTGATAGTCGATGGCAATCTACAGTTGCGCCGGGTGCTCAGACGTGGACAGTTGTTGACGTGATCCTCACCGTGACAATGAATCCCGCCTACGATATGACCTACCGGGTAGAGCATTTCCAGCGCGGCCAGGCCCATCGGGTCCGTTCGGTCGAGCAGCGCATCGGCGGCAAGGGCATCAATGTGACACGGGTGCTCAATCAGCTCGGAAAATATGCCAGGGCGACGGGATTCTCCGACCACGCCTTCGCGGCCGCCGCCGAGCTGGAGATGCCGGTCGACTTCGTGCACGCACTGCCCTGGGTCCGGCGCACGGTGGTGATCAGCGAATCGGGCGACGGTACCGCGACCGCACTGTGGGAGCCGGGCGCACGGGTGTCGAATCCACATGCCGCCGAACAGCTCTCGGTCCGCGTTTCGGGCATGCTGCCCGATATCAACGGCCTGGTCATCTCGGGATCACTGCCGGGCGGCATCGCCCACGGCCTGCCCGCCGAAATCGCGCGCACCGCCATCGCCGCCGGTGTCCCGACCGTCTGCGACGTCGACGGCGAGTCACTGCGCCTGGCCGCGCAGATCCCCGGCATCGTGCTGATGCCGAATACCGAAGAGCTGGAACGTCTCACCGGACGAGTCCCGGTGACCCCCGGCGAAGTCGCCACGGCCGCACTTCCGCTCATCGAACGCGGCGTGCGCGCCGTCATCGCCACCCGCGGCGCCGAGGGCATGGTCGTGGTCACCGCCGAGGGCGCGTGGTCGGCGGCCCTGCCCGAACCACTCGCCGGAAACCCCACCGGCGCGGGCGATTCCGCGACAGCCGCGGTGATCGCGGCCCTGTCGGATGCGAAGGAAAACCCCGACTGGCCCGCCATTCTGGTAGACGCCGTCGCCACCTCGGCCGCCGCGGTCGTCATCCCGGTGGCCGGTGAAATCGACCGCCGCCTGCGCACCCAGATCGCACCGACGGTGATCGTCGAACGACTAGCCACCCCGCAGGAGACCTCCCCATGACCTCGCGACCAGTCGCGAACCTGATCGCGGCCGCCCGTCCGGGCGGTCTCGGCGCCTTCAATGTGATCACCATCGAACACGCCGAGGCCATCGCAGCGGCCGCCGAGGCGGCGAAACGGCCGGTGGTGCTCCAACTTTCGGAGAATACGGTGCGCTACCACGGCAATCTCGCCCCGATCGCGCTGGCCTGCTCGAGCATTGCCGCCGACAGTAGCGCCGATATCGCCGTGCACCTGGACCATGCCACTTCGTTCGAACTCGTTCGCACCGCGGTCGACCTCGGTATCGGCTCGGTCATGTACGACGGCTCGACGCTCGGCTACGCCGAAAACGTTGCTGCCACTGCCGATATCGCTCGCTGGTGTCAGGACCGCGACGTCTTCGTAGAGGCCGAACTCGGCGAAGTGGGCGGTAAGGACGGTGCGCACGCGCCCGGCATCCGCACCGATCCGGACGAGGCCGTCGAATTCGTCGCGGCAACCGGTGTGGATGCCCTCGCCGTGGCCGTCGGCTCCTCGCACGCCATGCAAACCCGCACGGCCGAACTCGATAACGACCTGATTGCTCGGCTGGCCGCGAAAGTCCCCGTCCCCCTTGTACTGCACGGCTCCTCCGGTGTCCCCGATGCCGGTCTGCGAGCCGCCGTCCAGTGCGGCATGACCAAAGTCAATATCGCCACCCGGCTGAATGTCGTTGCCACCGAAGTGATTCGGACCGTGCTCGCGGACAGCCCCACCATTGCCGACCCGCGCAAGTACCTGAATCCTGCTCGCGATGCGATCCGGTCCGAGGTCGAACATCTGCTGCGGGTGCTCGCGGGGTAGGTCTCACCACCCCAGGGAAAAGTATGCGCAGCCGTCGTTGGGCAGCGATGATACGATGAATTGCCTTTAGTTTAGCTAAGGATTTGCTGTCCGCTAGAGCTGTATCACCTGATGAAGGAATAACAACTCCATGGCTGTCATCCTGCAAACAGGAGAACAGCGCACTGCCGGTGCGGAGACGCAGCTCGAGGTCTCGCACAAGTTAACGCTCAGTGCCGCAATAGTATTCGCCTCCCTGTCCATCGGTGCCTGGCTGCTGTTCGTGCGGCCCAACTGGCAGATGTACTGGCACCAAATAGATCTACAGGTCTATATGTGGGGCGGTACGGCCGCGGCGACTCATCCCGCGCTGCTGTACGACGGCCGCGGACCGATGGGCCTGCCCTTCCTCTATCCCGTTTTCGCCGCGTGGATCTGTGCCGAACTCTCGCGATTCCCGATCAACTACATCGGGACCGGCGTCACCGTGCTCACCATGGCGTCGCTGTTCGTGAGCGTCTGGAGCGCGGCCAGACTCCAGCAAATGCGCCGCGGAACGGGTCTGCTGGCATTGAGCATCGCCGTCACCGGCGCAGCGATCTGGTTGGAGCCCGTCCAGCAGGCGTTCCGGTTCGGTCAGCTCAGCGCGATCCTGATGGCCTTGGTCCTGGCCGATCTCGCCATGCCCAAGGAGAGCCGATATCGGGGCATCCTCATCGGCATCGCGAGCGGACTGAAGCTGACCCCCGCGGTCTTCATCGTCTATCTGCTCGTCACCCGCCAATTCCGAGCCGCCGCGACGGCCGCGGCGACCTTCGGCGCCACGGTCGCGATCGGCTTCTGGTACCGGCCGACCCAGGCACTGCAGTTCTGGACAACGACCATGACCTCGCAGAACCGAATCGGCTTCGCCTATGTGCAGAATCAGTCGATCAACGGCATGTTCGGCCGCCTGGAATGGTCGACCTCGGGCGATACCACGTCCTCGTTCGTCTGCGCCGGACTGCTCGGACTCGCCGGAATGGCGGCCGCGCGCATCGCCCACCTGCGCGGTGACCAATTGCTGGGCGCACTGCTCGCGGCCACGGTAATGCTGCTGGTCTCGCCGATTTCCTGGACCCACTACTGGGTGTGGATCACACCGGCACTGCTGTGGCTGATCCACGTGCTGCGCCATCGGCCACTCGCCGTCCGGATCGCCGTACCCGGGCTCATCTACCTGTTCGTCTTCGCATGGCCACTGCGGTCCGACCAGGTCGGCGCATGGGATCCGGATCTGCCACTGCTGCCGCAGGGGCTGATCTGGCAGGTACCGCAGACCGATGGCCGGGAATTCCGTTGGACGGTATGGCAATTCCTACTCGGCGATTCGTATGCCCTGCTCGCCACCATCGCACTGGTCGCCGCGATCGTGTGGCTGATTCCGCTCCGGCTGAACACCGGGGAGCTGCCCGACGAGGGGGTCGCGGACCGGCGGCGCGAGCGAGGGATGGGCGCCGCCGGTCGGCGGGAAGACGGTCCGAGCAGTGAACCGCCGGGGTCGAGCGAGCTGGAAGCCGTGGGGTAAGGCTCCTGTTCTACGAGGAGCCGCTTCGTTCGCCGACATTGATCATCCTGCTCCGATCACCTCGAGAATGCTCGCAATCCAGCTGTGAATCGTCTGGGAACCGATCAGTCGGCGCCAACGGCTGTCGGATCGGCAGATTCGGTATCGGCCAGTGTGGTCGCCAAAAGCCACCCGGCCGAGCAGGTTCGGCCAGTAGGCCCGCTGGCCCGCATAACGATTCGGACGCCCGCACGCGGATCCCGATGCGGGGCGCGGCAGCGCGGACCGCCCGATCACGGCAGCAGCGCGCGGACCGTTTCGATGGTGTCGGCATCGGCGGCGGACTTATCCGGTCGATACCGCACAACGCGGGCGAAGCGCAGGGCGACACCCCCCGGATAGCGCGGACTCACCTGGACACCGTCGAGGGCGATCTCGACCACGAGTTCGGGCCAGAGGTAGACGGTGTATTCATCGCGGGCACGCTCATGCCGCGGGAATTCGGCGGTCTGCCACTGCAACAGCGCATCGGTGAGGCCCTTGAAGGTCTTGCCGACCATCACCGGATCACCGGTCACCGAATCGCGCGCGCCGAGGTGCAGATTCGACAGATAACCGGTGCGACGGCCGTAACCCCACTCCGCGCCGAGCACCAGCAGGTCCAGTGTGTGCGTGGGCTTGATCTTCTGCCAGGACCGGCCGCGGCGGCCCGCGGCGTACGGCGCGGTCAACGACTTGACCATGACGCCCTCGTGCCCGGCGGCCAGCGCACCGTCGAAGTACTCCGCGGCCGCCTCGGCATCGGGTCGGATCAAGGCCGGAATACTATGTGCGGCCGCGACTTCGGTCAGCGCAGTGCGGCGCTCGTGCAGCGGCGCGTCGAGCAGATCCGCACCGTCGAGGTGCAAGCAGTCGAAGAAGTACGGGTGCAGCAGTAATTCCCTGGTCGAGCTGACCTCGGCGAAGCGGCTCATCGTCTCCTGGAACGGACGTGGCCGTCCGGAATCGTTGAGCGCCAACGTTTCTCCGTCCAGCACCACGCTCCTACAGTCGAGCTGGGCGACCAGATCGACCAGTTCCGGCACACCGGCCGTGATATCGCGCAGTGTCCTCGTGAACACCCACACACGCGAACCCTGCCGGTGCACCTGGATGCGCGCGCCGTCCAGCTTGTGTTCGACACTCACCTCGTCGCCGAATTCGGCCATCGCCTCGTCCAGGGTGGCGCCGGGCGAGGCGAGCATGGGTTGGATCGGGCGACCGACCTCGAGCCGGAATTCGCCGAGCGCCTCGGCCCCACCGGTCAGCGCGGCGACGGCCGTGACCGGTAACTGCCCGGAGAGCATGTACGCCCGCCGGACCAGTTCGATCGGCACCGCCGCGGCCACCGCGACCGCCTCGGTGACGATCGCGGTGAGCGCGCCCTGGCGCAACTCGCCGCCGAGCAGACGCATCAGGAAGGCCTGCTGGTCGGCGGTGGCTGCGGTCCACAATCCGCGTAGCAATTCCTTGCGCCGGTTGGTCGAGCCGGGGCCGGAGGTGGTGGCCAATTCGCTCAGCGTGCCGTCGACCGACGAAACCGTCAGCGTCGCCAGCTCACTCGGCTCGCATTCGAGTGCTGTCAGCGTGCGCCAGCCGGTGCCGATGCGCCCCTGCCGTAGTTCACCGGAGACCCAGGCGACCACCGGCTCCAGCTCATCCGGGGCGGCCTCGGACAACAGCGCGGCCAGGGTCGCTATCTTCGTCTTCCGGGACCGGGTCGCACGGACGGTCTCCGAGGCCTGCACGACATCCGAGAACAGCATCACTCGACGGTAACCCGCCCCTGTGACATATCGCTCAGCTCTGCTGCTAATTACCCATTGGCAGGTTTGCGAACCGCTCATAAACTGGACATATGGCCAAGACTTACGTCGGGGCGCGGCTTCGTCAGCTGCGGACCGAACGAGGGCTGAGCCAGGTCTCACTCGCCCAGAAGCTGGAGATCTCGGCGAGTTACCTCAACCAGATCGAACACGATGTGCGCCCGCTCACCGTACCGGTATTGCTGCGCATCAGCGAAGTCTTCGGCGTCGACGCGACGTTTTTCTCCTCCCAGGACGACACCCGGCTCATCGCCGAACTCCAAGAGGTCGTGATGGACCAGGAGCTCGGCATCGAGGCCGATACCCAAGAGATAGCGGATATGGTCTCCGCGCATCCGAGCATGGCGCGCGCACTGGTCAATATGCACAACCGGTACCGCAACACCTCCGCGCAGCTGGCCGCCGCCACCGAGGACCGCTTCGCCGACGGATCCGGTAGCGCGGCGATCAGCAAACCACATGAGGAAGTGCGCGACTTCTTCTATCAGCGACAGAACTACATCCACGAATTGGATACCGCCGCAGAGGAACTCACCGCCCGCATCCGCTTCCACGGCGGCGATGTGAACAGCGAGATCGCCCGCCTGCTGCGCGAACACGACGTGCACATTATCGAGCGCATCGATCTCGGCGAAGGCGTATTGCACCGCTACGATCCGGAGACCCAGCGGTTGGAGATCGCGCCGCATCTGTCCGGTGGTCAGCGCACCTTCAAACTCGCCGCCGAACTCGCCTACTTCGAATGCGGCGACCTGCTCGAAAAGCTGGTCGAGGAGGGCAATTTCGCCTCCGAGGACACCCGCAAGCTGGCCATGCTCGGACTGGCGAACTACTTCGCCGCGGCAACCGTGCTGCCCTACACGCACTTTCACGAGGTCGCCGAGGATTTCCGCTACGATATCGAGCGGCTCTCGGCCTTCTTCACCCAGAGTTACGAGACGATCTGCCATCGCCTCTCCACCCTGCAGCGGCCGAAGCTACGCGGCGTTCCGTTCTCCTTCGTGCGCGTCGACCGCGCGGGAAACATGTCGAAACGCCAGTCCGCCACCGGTTTTCACTTCTCCTCCAGCGGCGGCACCTGCCCGCTGTGGAATGTCTACGAAACCTTCGCCTATCCGGGCAAGATCATGACGCAGATCGCCCAGATGCCCGACGGTCGCAAATACCTGTGGGTGGCCCGCACCGTCGAACGCCGCGCGACCCGATACGGCCAGGCCAGCAAGACCTTTGCGATCGGTCTGGGTTGCGAGCTGCGGCACGCGGGGCGCGTCGTCTACGCCGACGGCATCGATCTCGACGTGGCCAAGGCCACGCCGATCGGTGCGGGCTGCCGGGTCTGTGAACGCGCCAATTGCCCGCAGCGCGCGTTTCCGCCACTGGGCAAGGTGCTCGATATCAGCGAACATCGAAGCTCGGTATCGCCGTATGTCCTCAAGTGACGCGGAACTGCGCACACCGCACGGAAATCCTCGCGGTCCTGCACGTGGAGCCATGGCACGGCGTCGCGGGCGGAGTTCTTCAAGATAACGCGCAAAGGCCGACATCGCGAATTCCGATGTCGGCCTGGCGCATTCGACTACACAGGCAGCGTCGAGCGCTGCATCCGCACCCCGAACAGGGTCAGGCCGAGCGCCGCGACCAGCAGGATGGCCAGGGTCCATGCCAGTACCGAAAAGCCGTGCGGCGCAGCGGCCGCGGCCACCAGCGGACCGGCGGTGGCACCGACGTAGAAGCTGAACATGGCGACCGAGGATGCGGCGGCACGCGCCGCACCACCCAACTCCCCCGCGGTCTGCAGGACCGCGGGCGCGATGACGCCGAGCCCGCCGACCAGCACGGCGAGCAGGATGGTCAGCACCGCGAGGTGGGTGCCCTCGAAGGTGGCGATCACCATGGCGGTGGCGGCGACCAGCACGCCGAGCACCATCTGGCCCGGCTTGGTCAGGCGCGAGAGCGGGATTGCCAGCAACGGCAGTGCGAACATCACCGGCAACGCGCCCGCACGCAGGGCGAGCAGTTCACCGGAACCCTTGACCAGACCGGTGATTTCGATGCCGGTGTACACCCCGACCATCACCGCCATGGCCAGCGCGCCCGCTGCCAGCATCGGCAGCAGCGCCTTGATGCGCAGCACCGCGGGGATCGCGGCGTAACTGTGCACAAGGGGCTTGTCGCGCCCGGTGGGTGCATCGTCGAGCATGACCGCACGCAGCACGAATGCGAGCGCCACGAAAACTACGGCCGAGCCGATGAACATGGTGCGCCACGGGAACGCGGCGACGACGGCCTGCGAGGCGATCTGTGCCAGCACGGTCGCGGCCAGGAAGGAAGTGGCGACCGACATGGTCACCACCGCCCGATGCGCCGGTGCGATGCGGGTGGCGATATAGGCCATGATCGCGGGCGGAATCGATCCGACGACAAGTCCCTGCGCGACGCGCAGGCCGACCGCGATCGGCGCACTGAACGATAGGCCGGTCAACAGTGTGACCACCGCAGCGGCGATCATGCCGGTGACCAGTACCCGGCGGTGGCCGTAGCGATCCGACAGCGGGCCGAACAGCACGAAGCCACCCGCATAGCCGAAGGCGAAGGCGCTGATGATCCAGGTCATCGTGCCCGCGCCCACATTCCAGTCGGCCTTCATGGCTGTGAACAGGGGGATCGGGATGTACATCTGGCCGGTGGCCAGGAGTGCGGACAGGACGAAAACAGGGAGGGTACGCCCGGTGTGCGCGCGTGGTGACGCGCCGCGAGTGCGTGCCGGAGCCGGGTTACCGGCCGGAAGCTGAAGAGTCGGCGTTGCCATGTGAACGAAATTAGGCCCACAGCCGGGCAGTTGTCAACCAAATAGTTGGTTTAATGGGATGGTAAAGTCGCGGTCATGGCGGTCACGATGAAACGGAGCGACGCGACCAGGCAGGCGCTGCTGCGCGCCGCGCGCGACGAATTCGCCGAATACGGCCTGGCCGGCGCGCGGGTCGACCGGATCGCGGAGGCGGCCGGGGTGAACAAGGAGCGCATCTACGGCCTGTTCGGCAGCAAGGACAAGCTCTTCGACATCATCCTGATCGACACCATGCGCGAATTCATGGATGTGGTCCAGCCCCTGGCCGAGACCGAACCCGGCGAGTACGTGGGCAAGCTGTTCGACTACCACCGCGAAAATCCGCAACTGCTACGGCTTTTGCTCTGGGAGGGCCTGCATCGCGGCACCGACGCGCACGATATCGACGGCTGGCGGGCCCAGCACTACCTGCGGAAATTCGACCGCGCCAAGGAGCAGTTCGACGTCGACGCCAGCCACGCGGGCCGACTGCTGCTCGCCCTGTGCGGCCTGTCCAACTGGAGCCTCGCCGTCCCGCAGACCACTCGCCTGCTGCTCGGCGCGGATGCCGAGAACCAGCAGGCGACCCGCGAATTCATGATGGAGTTCGCCAGGGCGGCGCTGCGAACGGATAAATCGATCCCACACCGCGAGCCGGTCAACGAGTTGACCACCGAATCGACCAGCGTTGACAGCGCACCTGCGGCCGATGTGCCGACCGATCCCGTCGGCCGCGCCGCGCAACGTCTGCGCGAGGCCCAGGCCGCCGCCGACGCCGCCCGCGACGAACTCGCCACTGCGCTGCGCGACGCCCACACCGAAGGCACCAGCGCCAACCAACTCGCCCGCCAGGTGTCGGGCACCCTGTCCCGCCCCGTCGTGCTGAAGCTACTCGCCGAGTGAGCGCTCGTGAAATACCTCTTCGCCGACGAGTCAATCCCGGACGGCGCGTGAGAGTTTCGTGAACTCGATCGCCTGCTGGGCGCGCGCGAGTACATGGGTGCGCGAGCTACCGATGTGCGCGGTGAGCGTGCGCAGCGCGGCAGCGGGATCGCCATCGAGCAGTTGTTCGGCGATAGCGATGTGCTCGGCGGTCATGGTGGCGATCCGCTCCGGCGTCGGCAGGTCCAGTGTCCGGACCGGACGGACCCGGACATACACACCGGTGAGCGCGTCCGCCAGCGCTGTATTGCCCGCCGCGGCAAGCAGAGTCGTGTGGAAGTGCTCGTCCACGGCGACCAGCGCGGGGCCCGGTTCGGGCGGATCGTCGCGAAATCCGCGCCAGATGTCGAGTTCCGCACGCACCAGGGACAACTCGTGTGCCGGTGCGGGTTCTCCGATGATGCCGATCACCCGCTGAATTCCCCTGGCCTCCAACACGATCCGCAATTCGAACAGATTGTCCAGCTCCTCCAACCGCGGTCGATAGGGATACAGCCCGTCGGCATGCCGCTCCACCAATCCGTCGGCCTGCAGCCGGGCAAGCGCTTCCCGCACGGGGGTGCGCGAAACCCCGTACGTCTCGGCCAGGCGTTCCTCGCCGAGCCGTTCGGTGGGCACGATCGTCCCCGTGGCCAGGTCCCGCCGCAGCGATTCGTAAACCTGCTCGCTGAGCGGAACCCGCCCCCTGCGCGTCATGGCGGCCAGCTCAGATCGCCATCGCCGAGCGAACCGAGGTCTCCGCGCCCGCTCCGCCCTCGCCGGCGGACGTCACACGTCCGGACTGCAGCACGTAATAGCGTTGCGCCGCTTGCAGTGCGAAGCCGATGTGCTGTTCCACCAGCAGCACGCTGAGTCCGCCGCGACCGGTCAAATCGATGATGGTGCGCTCGATTTCGGCAACCACCGACGGCTGGATGCCCTCCGTCGGCTCATCGAGAATGAGCAACTTCGGCTCGGTGATCAGCGCCCTGGCGATCGCCAATTGCTGGCGCTGGCCGCCGGACAGCAGGCCCGCCTTGCGATTCAACAGTTCCCGCAGCGCGGGAAACAGGTCGAGAGATTCGTCGATCAAGGCCTTACCGCGCTTGCGGCCGTCGGCGACAACCTGCAGATTCTCGGCGGTGCTCAGCTGCGGGAAGCTCTGTTGCCCCTGCGGTACGTACGCGATTCCACGTTTGACCCGACGCGACGGCGACATCTTGGTGATCGCCGCACCGTTGAAGTTGATCTGTCCGGATTTGGTACCGATCAGGCCGACGGCCGTGCGCAGCAGCGTGGTCTTGCCCGCGCCGTTGTGCCCCATGATCGCCACCACGCTGTCGTCGGGAACAGTGATCGAGACGCCGTGGATCACCTCGGTCCGGCCGTATCCGGAATGGATGTCGATGAGTTCAAGCATCGGCGGACTCCTTCGCGGTCAGCTCCTGCGCGGTCTGCGCGTCTTCGAGTTCGGTGCCGATGGCCGCGGCGGTGCCGAGGTAGACCTCCTGCACCTTCGGATCGGCCTGCACCTGTTCCACGGTGCCCTCACTGAGTACCGTGCCTGCGGCCAGCACGGTCACCGAGGTCGCGAAGGACCGCATGAAATCCATGTCGTGCTCGACCACCACGACAATGCGTTCACCGCCGATGCGCCGCAACAGATTTCCGGTCTCCTCGCGCTCATCTGCGCTCATACCCGCCACCGGTTCGTCGAGCAGCAGCACCGAGGCGTTCTGCACCAGCAGCATGCCGATCTCGAGCCACTGCTTCTGCCCGTGCGCCAGCACTCCGGCGGGCTTATCACGCAATTCACCGAGGCCGGTGATCTCCAGTGCCTCTTCGATACTCGGCAATACCGACTTGCGGTGGCGCAACAGTGTCAGCGCCGAACGACCAGCACCCGCCGCGATATCGAGGTTTTGCAGCACACTGAGTTGTTCGAAAACGCTTGCCGTCTGGAAGGTTCGGCCGATGCCCAGCCGAGCGATCTGGTGCACCTTCTTCCCGAGGAATTCGACACCGGACTTCTGCGCCGATCCGGTGGCGGGCACCAGGCCGGTTATCGCATCGATGAGTGTGGTCTTTCCCGCCCCATTCGGACCGATAAGGAACCGTAGATCTCCCTGCAGCACAGAGAGATCCACATCGGAGACGGCCTTGAATCCGTCGAAACTCACCGACAGTCCGCGGATTTCGAGGTACTCACTGGACATGCCCGCATTGCCGCCCAGCTTCGGGTCGTGCGCGTTCATCGGGATTCCACCTTCTCCTCGGTCACGACTTCGGGCAGCGGTTCATCGACCACCACGGCAGCAGGAACGGCGGCCCGACGAAACTTACTGTCCAGCAATCCTTTCAACATCGGCCACACCCCCGCCAGACCCGCCGGAATGAACCCGACGACCACAATGAACAGCACACCCTGCAGATAGGTCCAGCTGGACGGGAACTCCTCCGAGAGCGCCGTCTGCGCCCACGCGACGCCGATCGCGCCCAGTACCGGCCCCAGCAGTGTGGTCCGTCCGCCGATCGCCACACCGATGATGAATGCGATGGACGGCACGACACCGATATCGGCGGGCGAGATGATGCCGACGATCGGGGTGAACAGCGCACCCGCGATGCCCGCGAAGAATGCCGCGACGACATAGGCCACGATCTTGATATTGGCCGGATCGTAACCGAGGAAGCGCACGCGTTCTTCCTGATCACGCACGGCGACAAGCAATTCGCCGTAGCGGCTGTGCATGAGCTGGCGCACCGCGGCGACCACCAGCAGCAGGGTGCCCGCGGCGATGAAGAACAGCATCTGCCGGTTCACCGGATCCGAGAGCTTGAAGCCGAAGAAGGCACGGAAGTCCGATAGTCCGGTGAATCCGCCGATCTTCTGCTGCCCGGTCAGCAGAATCGCCAGCGCCGCGGCCAGGGCCTGACTCAGGATCGCGAAATACGTGCCCTTGACCCGGCGCTTGAATACGCCGTAACCGAGTGCCGCGGCGATCAGCGCGGGCAGCACCAGAATGCCGATCAAGGCGACCGGAGCCGACGCGAAAGGCCGCCAGAACGAAGGCAATTCGCGAATGCCGGCGATCTCCATGAACTCCGGCACCTCATTGTGCAGCCGGGCCGCATCGGCCATTTGCAGATGCATCGCCATGATGTATGCGCCGATGCCGAAGAACACGCCTTGACCCAGTGTCAGCATTCCGCCACGGCCCCAAGCCAATCCGATGCCCGCGGCCACGATCGCGAAGCAGAGGAATTTGGCGAGCAGGTTGAGCCGGAAGTCACTGAGCACGGCGGGCGCGACCGCGAACAGCAGGATCGCGGCCATGATGAAGCCGCCCCACGCCGTCACGGAAGGATATGCGCGCCACCGTTGTCCGAGTGTGGTCATGCCAGACTCCTCGTCCGAACGGTGAATAGCCCCTGCGGACGAACCTGCAGGAAAATGACGATGATGACGAACACGATCACCTTCGCGATCGAGGCCGTCGTCGAGTACTCGATATACGAATTCAGCAGGCCCAGTGCGAACGCCGCGATCACGGTGCCCTTGATCTGCCCGAGCCCGCCGATCACGACAACCAGGAAGGCGTCGATCAGATAGCTCTGTCCGATGGTCGGGCTGGTCGAACCGATCAGCGTCAGCGCGACGCCCGCGACCCCGGCCAGGCCGGAACCGATGAAGAAGGTGCTGATGTCGGTGACGCGGCTGGAGACGCCGCTGGTCTCGGCCAGACCCCGGTTCTGCACGACCGCGCGGATGCGCCGACCGAGCGGGGTCGTCTTCAGCGCAAGGGCCAGCACGGTCACCGCGACGACCGCGAGCACGAGGATGAAGATGCGCGTCTTCGGCACCACCGCACCGAGAATGGTGACGCCGCCGCTGAGCCAATCGGGTGCGAGCACGTTCTTGGCCGGAGCGCCGAAGATGTCACGCGCGGCCTGTTGCAGCACGAGTCCGACGCCGAAGGTGACCAGCAGGGTGTCCAGCGGCCGGTCGTACATCCACCGGATCAGACCCATTTCCAGGGCCGCACCGAGCAGTCCGCCGACCAGGAAACCGACGAGCAACGAAACGACCAGTGATACCCCGGCCGACGAGATGACCTTCTGCACAACATAAGTCGTGTAACAGCCCGCCATGATGAATTCGCCGTGCGCCATGTTGATCACGCCCATCTGACCGAAGGTCAGCGAAAGGCCCAGCGCCGCGAGCAGAAGAATGGATCCCAGACTCAGCCCGGTGAAGAGCTGGCCGATCAACACGTCCATAGTGGATTCCTAACGGGGGTCGGCCGGGTGCGGGCACCCCCTCACAGTGCCCGCACCCGGCGCTAGTCGACTACTTCAGGCCCTTGGCCCAGTCGTAGGACGTCAGGTACGGGTCCGGCGTCACGGCCTTGCCCGAGTCCCATACCGTGTAGATCAGTCCGTCCGGGCGGATTTCGCCGATGCGGGCGGTCTTGGTGATGTGGTGGTTGGAGCCGTCGACGGTGACCAGGCCCTCCGGTGCATCGAAGGTCACGCCGTCGGCCGCGGCCTGAATATCGGCCACCTTGAACGACTTCGCCTTCTCCACGGTGTTCTTCCACAGGAAGACCGAGGCGTAGGCGGCCTCCATCGGGTCCGAGGTCGGCTTGTCGGCGCCGAATGCGGCCTTGTAGTCGGCGACGAACTTCTTGTTGACGGGAGTATCGACCGTCTGGTAATAATTCCACGCGGTCAGCTGTCCGGCGATATTCTGCGCGCCGATGCCGGCGACTTCTTCTTCGGCGATGGATACCGAAACCACCGGCATATCAGCGGCTTTCAGGCCGGCATTGGTGTACTCGCGGAAGAAGGCCACATTCGAGTCGCCATTGAGGGTGTTGAATACCGCCCCCGCCTTGGCATTTCGGACCTTGTTCACAATCGTGGAAAAGTCGGTGGAACCGAGCGGGGTGTAGTCCTCACCCTTGATCTCGATGCCGTTCGCCGCCGCGTAAGCCTTGATTTCCCGATTGGCGGTCTGCGGGAAGACGTAGTCCGAGCCGACCAGATACAGGGACTTGATGCCCTTCTGCTTCAGATAATCCAGCGCGGGCAGGATCTGCTGGTTGGTGGTCGCACCGGTGTAGAAGATGTTCTTGCTGTCCTCCAGGCCCTCGTATTGGACCGGGTAGTAGAGCAGCGAATTCAGGCTCTCGAACTTCGGCTTCATCGCCTTGCGGCTCGACGAGGTCCAACCGCCGAATACCGCTGCGACACAGTCGGAGCTGATCAGCTTCTCCGCCTTCTCCGCGAAGGTCTTCGGATCGGAGGCACCGTCCTCCAGCACCAGGTCGAGCTTCTTGCCGAGTACGCCACCCGCGGCATTGATCTGGTCGACGGCCAGCTTGGTCGAGTTGGCGACGGTGACCTCGGAGATCGCCATGGTGCCCGACAGCGAGTGCAGCGAGCCGATCTTGATCGAGTCCTTCGAGGTATCGACGCAGGACGAGGCGTTGGAGCCGCTGCTGGAGGCGTCATCCTTGGCGCCACAGCCGGTCAGCAATAGACCGGCGAGTGCGACGGCCGTCGGCGCGACCAGCGCCTTGCTGACGCGGCGCGAACGCGATCGACGGATCTCACGGGATTCTGGCATGGAGCGCCACCCTTCTCACTTCATCAGGTGTTCGGCGGCGCTGCGTGCGCCGCGCCGAATACGCCCGCCTTCGGCCCGGTCACGGCCGCTGGCGACTGCTTACAGGTGGCTCGAAAGAACCTGTAGACCGAGTTGTATACAAAGGCTGTATTCGTGATGCGAACGTTAGACAGAAGTTGTTGCGCCGGAATATCTCTCGGTGACGAGTCCGTTTCGCACGTTTCCGCGGTGTGAACGTTTGCGGAGTCACTCGGCAAACCACTGTGAGGACCCCCACCTGCCTACGGTTGCGTAGCAAGACAGCGGTGCGGCAGGCTCTTTTTGTACAACGTCCAAGCGCCGATTCCGCGGCTGCCCGGTCGTGGAGGCGTGAGTCCGAGGAGGACCGGTGGGTCACTACAAGGCGAACGTTCGGGATATCGAGTTCAACCTGTTCGAGGTGTTGGAACTGGACAAGCTCCTTGATACGGGTGCCTATGGCGATCTTGATTCGGAAACCGTGCGGGAGATCCTGGCCGAGGTGAAGCGGCTGGCCGAGGGGCCGGTGGCGGAATCCTTCGCCGCGGCCGACCGCGATCCGGTGGTCTACGATCCGGCCACCTTCTCGATTTCGGTGCCCGAACCGCTGCGCAAGACCGTCCAGGCCGTGCACGAGGCCGACTGGAGTCGGCTCGGCATGCCGGAGGGCATGGGCGGCACGCCCGCGCCCGCCGCGGTCATCTGGTCGATCAACGAGATGCTCACCTGCGCCAACCCGGCCGCGAGCTTCTTCAATATGGGTCCGGTGATGTCCTCGGTGCTGTTCAATGTCGGCACCGAGCAGCAGAAGCAGTGGGCCACAAAGGGTTACGACCGCGGCTGGGCGGGCACCATGGTGCTGACCGAGCCCGATGCCGGTTCCGATGTCGGCGCGGGACGCACCGAGGCGATCCGGCAGGAGGACGGCTCCTGGCATATCGAGGGCGTCAAGCGCTTCATCTCCGGCGGTGACGTCGGTGAGACCGCCGAGAACGTCTTCCACCTGGTGCTGGCTCGTCCGGAGGGTGCCGGTCCCGGCACCAAGGGCCTCTCGCTGTTCTACGTGCCGAAATTCCTGTTCGACCACGAGACGCTGGAACTGGGCGACCGCAACGGCGTCTACGTGACCGGTGTCGAGCACAAAATGGGCCTGAAGTCCTCGCCCACTTGCGAACTGACCTTCGGCGCGACCGAGGTGCCCGCAAAGGGATGGCTGGTCGGCGAGGTGCACAACGGCATCGCGCAGATGTTCCAGGTGATCGAGAACGCTCGCATGGTGGTCGGCATCAAGTCCACCGGCACGCTGTCGACCGGTTACCTCAATGCGCTCGACTACGCCAAACAACGTGTGCAGGGTGCGGATCTGACGCAGATGGCCGACAAGGCCGCTCCACGCGTCACCACTACCCACCACCCGGATGTGCGGCGTTCGCTGGCGATGCAGAAGGCCTACGCCGAAGGTCTGCGCGCGGTATACCTTTACACCGCCGCCCATCAGAATGCCGATGTAGCACAACTGATTTCGGGGGCGGATGCCGAATTGGCGCATCGCGTCGACGATCTGCTGCTGCCGATCGTCAAGGGTGTCGGTTCCGAGCGGGCCTACCAGTACCTGACCGAATCGCTGCAGACACTGGGCGGTTCGGGCTATCTGCAGGATTACCCGATCGAGCAGTACATCCGCGACGCGAAGATCGACTCGCTCTACGAGGGCACCACCGCAATCCAGGCGCAGGACTTCTTCTTCCGCAAGATCATTCGGGACAAGGGTGTCGCGTTCGCGCACGTCAACGGGCAGATCGCCGCGTTCTTGGACGCGAAGACCAGTCGCTTCGAGACCGAGCGGGCGCTGCTGGCCACCGCGCTCGCCGATGTGCAGGCGATGGCCGCCACGCTGACCGGCTATCTGATGGCCTCCCAACAGGATCCGAAGGAGCTTTACAAGGTCGGGCTCGGCTCGGTGCGCTTCCTGCTCGCGGTCGGCGATCTGCTCATCGCTTGGCGACTGCTGGTGCAGGCCGAGATCGCGGCCGCCGCGCTGGCCGCCGAAGCTCCGGCGAAGGATCGGGCGTTCTATTCCGGAAAGGTCGCTGTCGCAAGCTTCTTCGCGAAGAACGCACTGCCCGAATTGACCGCGGTGAAGAATATTATCGCCGCGATCGATAACGACATCATGGAGCTGGACGAAGCCGCGTTCTGAATCAGCAGTCGGTCTGGAGGGGCCAGCACTCGGTCGGACGGTACGGCGGCGGCGAGGGCGTCACGCTCGTCGTCGAGGTCTCCGGGTCATGGGCCGGGTTTGCCGAATCGTGCGCGAGCGAGCTCGCGATCACGACGAGGACCACCACCATTCCGACCAGGGCAACCGCGAAGACCAGCCACCCCGCCGCCGTCTGCCGCCTGCTCGGCGGCAGCGGCGCGGGGATGACGTGCCTGCGCAGCTCGCGCGCCGACGGCGACGGCGCTTTGGGCTGTACCTCGTCGAAGCCGTCCGCGAGCAGCTCGGCGCGGGAAGGCTTTTCGGTGACGCCGAGCGCGGCACAGGCTGCGGCGACCCGATCCGCGGTCCAACTGCGCGGTCCGGCGGAGAAACCCTCCAGGTAGATACGGAGTTCGGTCGCGTCGCGAGCATTCGAGACGACGATATCCATGCCTGGGCGCAAGTTGGTTCGAGCAGGCCGCACCGCGACCCCGCGGAACGGCACGAGCACGACGGCGCCGCAGATGTGGCCCGGATCGATCAGCGCCCGCTCCAGCCGCGTCTTCACCGCATGCATGCTGTGTTCCAACTGATCGACGAGATTACCGGAGATCTCCTCGTCCAGATCGGCGGGCTCCGCGCTGATCGTCCACGGACCGTCGCCCGGAATGCTCAGGATCCCGCTCTGACGGCGGCGGAAGCCCTTGATATCGGTCACGGTAATGCCGCGCGGGGTCAGAATGATCGCATCGACCCGACGCGATCCGTGATCGCCGACCTCCAAGCCGACCAATGCGACACCGGTCGTCGGATACGACCGCAGGCATTCCACGAATTCCTGTTCGGCCCCGGAGAGAACAGCTCCGGTCTTGATCTTCACCAGCATCGCGTATTCCCTGCCCTCATCCGGTTCGACCCGGCGTCCCACCGTCCACCGCGCCGGTACTGATGATGACCTGCCGTCGCCGCGAAGACCACCGGTACGCTCGGATTCGGTCCCGAGGGACGGACCCCGCCACCGGCGGCGGACAAGGAGGCATGAGCATGGTTTCGGCGTTGCAACCACGCATTTCACCCGGTCGGCTCCGCGAGCTGGGGCCGATCAATTGGGTTGTCTGGCAGATACTTTCCCGCGCGGCGGGGACGGACGACGCACATCTGTTCAGCACACTCGGCCGCACCAAGGGGCTGTTCCGCGGCTGGCTGCACTTCTCCGGACGATTGATGCCGGGCGGCCGGCTGCCCAGGCACGAATCCGAGCTGGTCATCCTGCGCGTCGCACAACTACGCGACTGCGCCTACGAAATGGACCATCACATTCGACTGGGCGGGCGGGCGGGCGTCACGCCCGAGATCCTGGACCGGGTTCGCACCGGCCCCGCTGCCGATGAATGGTCGGACAAACATCGCGCGCTGCTCACCGCCGTCGACAAGTTGGTCGAAACCCGCGATATCGACGACACCACTTGGTCCGCACTTGCCGAGCACTACGACGAGCGCAGCCTGATCGAAATCGTGCTGCTCATCAATCAGTACGAGGGGCTGGCCGCGACCATCACCGCGCTGCGGATCCAACGCGACGGCGTCTGACCGACCGCGGCGTTGGCGCACAGTTCGCCCTCGCCAACGCCGCCCATTCTCGATTTAGCAATTCCAGAGCGATCACACTCGACAGCCCCTAAACTGAAATACGACACGCGCAGAGTGACGATTTTCATCCCGTCGTCACGCAGTAACCACAGTTTTCGAGACATATACCGACGTGTGTCGCACACCATAGGGTGACGGCACCAGGATCGGAAAACCCCTCCATCAAGCTAGCTGACCATTTGCTGTCGGCTCGATAGAGAAAGGGGCCGTCATGACTGTCAGCCTCGTGTTGATCGTGGCGGGATTCATTCTTCTGTCCATCGTGATCACCAGCTTCCTGCTTCCCAGCGGTGCGGACACCGCGCGGCATCCGAAACCCCACAACGAGACCGGTGATCAGTAAGCCCTGCGCCTCAGCGGTTTTCGATGAGCTGGGCCAGGCCGTCCAGGACTCGCACCAGACCGAATTCGTAGGCGTGGTCGGCACTGTAGGCGGAGTCGTGCGCCTGGCCCGCGACCGCGCCGACGCGGGCGGCCAGCGGATAGCGCTCGGCATCGAAGAATTGCGCCAGTAGCGGGGCGGCGCGTTCCCACCATTGCCGGTCGGACATGGCGCTCTCGGTTGCGGCGCGTTCGGTGTCGATAGCGATGCGCGCCACCGACGTGACGAAGCCCAGGACGTAGGTGACGGCGGCGTCCATCTCGAGATCGTCGAGACCGAGGCCGTCGAAAGCGCGCAGTTCATGTTCATATTTGGCGGCGACGCCCGGGCCGAGCGGTGGCCGCGTGGTCGGCAGGTAAGCGACCCATGGGTGGCTGACCAGCATGGCGCGATTCTCGGCAGCGATCGTCGTGACGCGATCGCGCCAGGGCAGATCGGTCAGATCGGCACGCGACATCTCCCGATAGACCGCGTCGATCATGAGGTCGACGAGTTCCGCCTTGCCCGGCACGTAGGTGTAGGTAGCCATCGGGGTCAGGCCCAGCTTCGCGGCTACGGCTCGCATGGTGAGCGCGCCGATCCCATCCGCATCCGCGATGTCGATGGCCGCCGCGACCACGGCATCCACACTGCTGCGCTGCTTCGGTCCACGCACCGATGCGGCGGGCACGCGCCACAGCAATTCCAAGGTGCGCACGGGATCGCCCGCGCTGCTGCGGTCCCGTGACTGCTCGGCCATGCCGCCTCCTGGTGTTCGCGAGATCCCGATCGTATCGGCGTGATCCACATAACAGTGTGACTACTCGGGGAATTTCTCTACAACGTACAGCGTACTATGTAGAGAGATTGAGTCCAGCTCCCGAGGAGGACCTTGTGAAAATCACCGCTTCCGCCATCTCACTCAATGTCGCCGACCCGCAGGCCTCGGCAAAATTCGCCATCGACCACCTCGGCTTCACCGAGCAGATGTCGGCCGACGGTTTCGTCTCGGTCGCCCGCCCCGATGCCGGTTTTACCCTGTGCTACCTGCGCACCGGTCTCGACAGCTTCAAGCCGAAAGACAAAGCGGGGAGTGCGGGCGAGGGACTACTTGTCGCGTTTGTCGTGGACGACATCGATGCCGAGTACGAACGGCTCCAGGGCGAGGACGTGCCGATCGTCACCCCGATCGAGACCGAACCCTGGGGTGAGCGCTACTTCTAGACGGCCGATCCGAACGGCATCATTCTGCAATTGGTGCAGTGGGTCTGATGGGAGTCGAGGTTGATTCACGTGGGCTTGCATATCGTGCCAACGCTTCGCGGCCGCACCGCCCGGGCCTCCCCATGGTCGCTTAACGCTGCGGCGGCGTAAAGGCCCCGCTGAGCTGCCAATTCCATTGACATATAACGGGATTGCACGCCGTAACCACGAGTGCGGACAATGCGCGGCCGAAATACGGCCCCGGCGACCTGCCTTTGGAGCGTGGGGCTGGGGCGGCGTACGACATCGACGTCTTGGTCAGCCAATTCTTGTGATGCACACCAGGTTTGCACGCGCATCGCTATGCCGCGACGCGGCGTGCAACCCGGTGAACTCACCTTTGGATATCTCAGGCGAGGGCGGCGCGGAAAACCTCGACGGCGGGACTGGAGGGGCGGCCGAGCAGTTTCTGGAGGTCGCCGGAGTCCACATCGAGGATGCCGTCACCGACTCCGGCGTCCGCATCCGCGAGCACAGCGGCGTAATTGCTGGGCAGGCCGGCCTGCTCGAGCGCAGCGCTGTAGTCCTCCTTGGACAGGTTCTCGTAGCGCACGGGCTTGCCGGATGCCTGCGCAATCACCTGGGCGAGTTCGGCATAGGTGAGGCGCTCATCGCCGCCGAGTTCGTAGATCCGACCCGCGTGACCGTCGGTGGTCAGCACCTTGGCGGCCGCCTCGGCATAGTCGGCGCGCGCTGCGCCGGCGACGCGACCCGCACCCGCGGCGCCGCGCAGCACGCCGGACTCGATCGTGTGCCCGAGTGCACCGAAGTAGTTCTCCCAGTACCAGCCGTTGCGCAGGAGTGTGTGCGGGACAGTCGATTCCGCGAGCACCGCCTCGGTGCCCCGGTGCTCCTGGGCAAGGATGAGCGGGTTCTCGGTGGCGCGCGGAATGCTGGTGTAGGCGAGCAGTTTCACGCCCGCACGCTCGGCAGCCCGAATTACGTTGGTGTGCTGGGCGACTCGCGCACCGAATTCGTTTCCGGAGACCAACAGCACCCGGTCGACACCGGCCAAGGCGCGGTCGAGCGCTTCGGCGTCGTCATAGGAGGCCTGCCGGACATCGACTCCCCGCTCGGCCAGATCGGCGACCTTCTGCGGATCACGCACGATCGCGACCACCGGCGTGGTCCCCTCGCGCAACAGCGCCTCGACGACGAGGCGGCCCAACTGCCCACCGGCTCCGGTTACCGCGACCGTCATGACTTACCTCCATGGTCTGCACGTTTCATCAAGTACTAACTATTAGTAAGCACTATGCACTCCGCAGACACTTTGGTCAAGTTGGGTACTATCGATTCCATGACCACTCAGCGCAAGGCGTTGGTGGATACCGACGATCCGACGCTGGAAGCCGACGTATTCGCCCGGAACTGCACGTCACGACCGGTGCTCCAGAATGTGGCCAGCCGCTGGGGCACCCTCGCCCTGGTCGCGCTCCGCGAGGGGCCGTACCGGTTCAGCGCCCTGCGCCGTCGCGTCGACGGTGTCAGCGAGCGCATGCTCTCGCAGACCCTGCAGGCCCTGGAGCGCGACGGCATGGTCCATCGCGAGGTACAGGAAACCATCCCCCCGCGAGTCGAATACACCCTCACCGAACTCGGCGCCCTGGTCGCCGAACGCCTGGAAGCCCTCATCCAGATCCTCGAAACCAACATGCCCCGCGTCCAAGAAGCCCAGGCTGCCTACCACCGCGACTGACCTCCACCCGACTCGCTCGACCGATACGCCCGTCCACGGCCACTCTGGTCGAATGATCACCATGTACCGGTGGTGCAGGCCTCTCGGCGGCTGCCGCAACCATGACATGGTGATCAACTGACCAGGGGGAAGGTCGGGGCGTTGTGGTGGGTTGGTGTGGGTATGGAAATTTCCTCGGCTGTTGATTTCGCGCGGACTACGAAGCGGTCCGTGCTCACGACGATCCGGCGCAACGGTCGCCCACAGCTGTCCAATGTGCTGCATGTGGTCGGTGACGACGGGATCATCCGCATCTCCATCACCGCCGACCGGGCCAAGTACCACAATCTGGTGCGCGATCCGTGGGCCGCCATCCACGTCACCCGCGACGACTTCTTCGCCTACGCCGTCATCGAGGGCACGGTCGATCTCACGCCCGTCGCCGCCGATCCCAACGACTCCACTGTCGACGAACTGGTCGGCTACTACCGAGCCGGTTCGGGCGAGCACCCCGACTGGGACGAATACCGCAAGGCCATGGTCACCGACCGCCGCGCCCTCGTTCGCCTGACACCCACCCACGCCTACGGCATGCTCTGACCATTCTCAGTGCTTCAGAAGCTCCGACACCGTGACGAATTGGTAACCGGCGGAACGGAGTTCGCCGACTATGCGCGGAATGGCGGCGAGGGATTCGTGCGACCGGCCCATGACATGCAGGAGGACGATGGAGCCGGGCCGCACCTCGGAGACGGTTTCGGCGACGATGGCGTCGGTATCGGCCTGCTTGCCGGAGTCGGGTTCCACATCCCAGGTGATCGTCGTGCGGTCGTGGTCGGAGAGATACTTCGGGAGCGCCCAGAGCTTCTTGCAGTAAGGCGGGCGGAAGGTGACCGGACCCTGGTAACCGGTTTTCGCGATTTCCGCGTCGGTTCGTTCGATCTCGTCGCGGACGGTATCGCCGGAGACGAGGACCATGCGGCGATGGCTGTAGGTGTGATTGCCGATTTCGTGACCCGCCTGCGCAATGGCTCTGCCGTATTCGGGATGCGCGGCCAGATCCCGGCCCATGAGATAGAAGGTGGCCGGAATCCCGGCTTCGGCAAGAACTTTCAACACTTCCGGTGCTTGGTCCGTCGGCCCGTCGTCGAGCGTCAACGCGACAACTTTGTCGGTCGTATCGACCCGGTTCACCAATCGCCCCGTCAGTTGGAAGGTGCGCGAGTTCATCAGGTAGTAGCCGCCGACCGCCAGCGCCAACGCCACCACGAGCACCAGCGCACTACCGATCAACCATTTGCGTCGCATTGTTCAGCTCCAATGAAAAACGGTGGCGCCCGGACCTTTCCGGCCCGACCACCACCGTCTTCGACACGGATCAGAAGTTGATCATATGGCCCGCGAGGCCGTGGAACGCTTCCTGCAGGGCTTCGCTCAACGTCGGGTGCGTGTGCACGTTGCGGGTCAACTCGTTGACGGTCAGGTCCCACTTCTGGGCCAGGGTCAGCTCCGGCAGCAGTTCGGAGACGTCCGGACCGATGAGGTGGCCGCCGAGCAGTTCACCGTACTCGGCGTCGGCGACCAGCTTGACGAATCCGGTCGGATCGCCGAGGCCGTGCGCCTTGCCGTTGGCGGTGAACGGGAAGGTGGCGACCTTCACGTCGTAGCCCTCGTCGCGGGCCTGCTGCTCGGTGAGGCCGAAGCTGGCGACCTGCGGCTGGCAGAAGGTGGCGCGCGGCATCATCCGGTAGTCGCCGAGCGTGACCGTCGGCGCTCCGGCAATGGTCTCCGCGGCGACGACGCCCTGGGCCTCCGCGACGTGGGCCAGCTGCAGCTTCCCGGTCACGTCACCGATGGAGTAGATGTGCGCCACATTGGTGCGCATGTTGTCGTCGATGACGATGGCGCCGCGCTCGAGCGCGACACCGGTGTTCTCCAGGCCGTAGCCCTCGACCCGGGGCGCGAAGCCCACCGCCTGCAGCACCTTGTCGACGGTGACCGTCTCCAGGTTGCCGGTCTTGTTGTCCTTGATCGAGACGGTGACCTTGGAGCCGTCGTCGTCGATCGACTGCACGGCCGCACCGGTGGTGATGGTGATGCCGAGCTTCTTGTACTGCTTGGTGATCTCCTTGGAGACGTCGGCGTCCTCGTTCGGCAGCGCACGGTCCAGGAACTCCACGATGCGCACGTCGACGCCGTAGTTCTTCAGGACGTAGCCGAACTCCATGCCGATCGCGCCCGCGCCGACGATGAGGATCGAGCCGGGCAGGTCGCGGGTGAGGATCTGCTCCTCGTAGGTCACCACATTGGCGCTGAGCGAGGTGCCCGGCAGCAGCTTGGTGACGGTGCCAGTCGCGATGATCACGTTCGAGAAGGTGATCGTCTCGGTGCCGCCGCTGGACAGGGCGACCGAGAGGGTGTTCGCATCGGTGAAGGTGCCCTTACCGTCGAACTCGTCGATCTTGTTCTTCTTCATCAGGAAGTGGACGCCCTTGACCCGGCCGTCGGCGACCTTGCGGCTGCGGTCGAACGCGACGCCGAAGTCGAAGCTCACGTCGCCGGAGATGCCGAAGGTCTTGGCTTCCTTGGTGAAGATATGCGCGAGTTCCGCGTTGCGCAGCAGTGCCTTGGAAGGGATGCAGCCCACGTTGAGGCAGACACCACCCCAATACTTCTGCTCGACGATCGCGGTACGGAGGCCAAGTTGTGCCGCGCGGATGGCGGCGACATAACCGCCAGGACCGGCACCGAGTACGACAACGTCGTAATGGGAAGTCACGCCGTCGAGCCTAACTCTGTCGAGCGAACTTCACCCACCGTCCCCCCGCAACTATGAGACGCGCGCCACACGACGCCGCGACTTTCTTGCGACCCGGCAGCGGCGCCGGGCGGCGATACCTCGACTGGCAGCTGCGGCACCCGGCAGCGGTGAACTAAACCCCCCGGCCCGCGAGCAGCATTGATAGTCATCAGCTATTGAATCGGAGAGGCATCGATCGGTGCGCGCACCAGGCCGAATCGTCGGTCGGATGAACATTATTTACACGACGACGACCATGGCCGATTCGGCTCGGCCGACGATAATCGTTCCGGTGGTGACCACCGATGACGTGCGCCGGATCGCGCTGAGCCCCCAAGCGCGTCGCCGCCGAGCATCTCGGCGATCGAGGCACCGCGCTAGTCGCGCCAGACCTGCCGTGCGACCCGGGCGAAGTTGCCACCGAATACCGCCGCTCGGTCGGCCGAGCCGAATCCGCGATCGGCGAGTGCCGCGTCCAGCCCAGGCAACTCGTTGAGCCCCAATAGATCTTCCGGCGGTACCCACTGCAGCGGCCCCCACTTGGTATACGCGTCGGAAAACGCCCCCGGATCCTGCGTGAGCATGTCGTTGAAATCCTCGGCATCGAAGGAGTAGTCGGATCCGATGCCGACATGTTCGATCCCGACGAGTTCCGCACCGTATTCGATATGCGCGGCCATTGCCCCGACCCGCTCGGCCCGGCCATCGATCGCATTCTGGCCCAGGAAGATCCCCACTCCATTGATACCGATAACGCCACCGGTCCGGGCACAGGCCAGCGCCTGTTCATCGGTGATATTGCGCGGATGCGCCCACAGCGCGGCGAAATTGGAATGGCTGTAGATCATCGGAACTTCGGTGCATTCGGCCAGGTCCAGTCCGGTGCGGCGGGAGCAGTGCGAACCGTCGACGAATACGCCGACCTCGTTCTGTTTGCGGACCAGATCTCGGCCGTAGGCGGTGAGTCCGGTGTCATCGGTATCAAGGCAGCCGCAACCCGCCGCATTGGCATGGTTGTACGTCGGCAGCATTGAGCGAACGCCCAGTTCGTAGAACATTTCGAGATTGCCCGGATCACCGCCCAGCGGCCCCGAATCCTCCAGGTCGAAGGCCAGCGAAATGGTATCGGTGGCACCGATATCGGCGAACCGCTCGACCAGCCGGAACCGACCGTCGGTCAGCGCATCCCGGCGGAACTTGTGCAGTAGCGCGAGCGAATCCTCGGTCGACTGGTGCGAATACCCGACGTTCACCGATAAATACGACCCCAGCGGATACCGCGCCAGGTCGGCGATCCGAGCGGAATGCAGTAATGGCAGGCAGCAGTGCTGCTCCCAGAGAAACTGTGGCAAACCGGCCACCTTCCGCCTCGGTTCGGTATCGGAGCAGCGATCCTACTGATCCGACCGGTACGTATGTCACTACTCGACCGATGTCGAGCAACCGGTAACAGGCCGCCCGAATTGCCCGATTCATCGAGTGATATCTCACCTTTAAAGCCTCTCGGCAACAATGTGGACATGACGGGCGTTGAGCAAACTGTGACCGATCCCTACCTGTGGCTCGAAGAAGTAACCGATGAGCGGGCCCTCGACTTCGCCCGCGCGCACAACGAGGTGGTTGTCGAGCGTTTCGCCAGCTCCGATCGGTTCACCGAGCTCGAGCGCCGCATCCTGGACATGCTCGACACCGACACCAAGATCGCCTACCCGGGCCGGCGTGGCCAGTGGCTCTACAACTTCTGGCGCGATGCCGAACACCCGCGCGGTCTGTGGCGGCGCACCACCTTCGCCGAATACGCCAAGGAAGCGCCGGACTGGGACGTGCTGATCGACCTGGACGCACTCGGCACCGCCGAGGGCGAGAACTGGGTGTGGGGCGGCGCCGCGGTGCTGCGGCCGGAACAGTCGCGCGCGCTCATCAGCCTGTCCCGTGGCGGCGCGGATGCCAAGGTCGTGCGCGAATTCGATATCGAAACAAGGGAATTCATCGATCCGGCCGACGGCGGTTACTTCCTCCCCGAGGCGAAATCCGAGATCCGCTGGATCGATATCGACTCGGTGTACGTCGGCACCGATTTCGGGCCGGGTTCGCTCACCGACTCCGGCTATCCGCGAATTGCCAAGCGCTGGCGGCGCGGCACCCCGCTCACCGAGGCCGAAACGGTATTCGAGGGCGAGGCGGGCGATGTCGCGGTCTCGGCGGGTTACGACCGGACACCCGGCTATGAACGGCATTTCGTCGGCCGCGCCACCGACTTCTTCAACGAAGAGGTGTATCTGCTCGAAAGCGACGGCAGTCTGCGGCATCTCGATGTACCGACCGACGCCAGCGAGTCCTGGTACAAGGATTGGTTCCTGGTCCGACTGAAGTCGCCGTGGGAAATCGGCGACAAGACCTATCCGGCCGGTGCGCTGCTGGCCATGGACTTCGAGAAATTCCTTTCCGGCGCACGGGAATTCGAGGTGATCTTCACCCCGGACGAGCACACTTCACTGCACGGCTACGGCTGGACCGAGAACCATCTGCTGCTGATCACCCTCGAGGATGTGCAGACCAAACTCTACGTCCTCACTCCCGGTCCGGACGGCTGGCACCGCGAGCCGCTCGCCGACACCCCGCAGATGGCGACCACCAGCGTGATGAATCTCGACCCGCTCGAAGGCGGCGACGAATTCATGCTGACCACAAGCGGATTCACCACTCCTGCCACCTTGCTCGCCAGCGCGGTCGGCGGCCGGACCGAACAACTCAAACAGGAACCCGGCTTCTTCGACGCCGATGGCATCGAGACCGAGCAGTTCTTCGCGCGTTCCGATGACGGAACCATGGTGCCGTACTTCGTGATCCGCCACCGCGACCGCAAGGACACCCCCGGCCCGACAGTGATGTCCGGGTACGGCGGCTTCGAGGTATCCCGCACCCCCGCCTACAGCGGCGCCTCCGGCATGGGCTGGCTGGAACGCGGCGGCACCTGGGTGATGACCAATATCCGCGGCGGCGGCGAGTACGGCCCGCAGTGGCACACCTCGGTGCAGAAGGCCAACCGGCACAAGGTCTATGAGGACTTCTCCTCGATCGCCAAGGATCTGGTGGCTCGCGGCATCACCACACATGAACAACTGGGTGCGGTGGGCGGCAGCAACGGCGGCCTGCTCATGGGTGTCATGCTGACCCGCTATCCGGAACTGTTCGGCGCCATCGTCTGCCAGGTCCCGCTGCTCGATATGCAGCGATATCACCTGCTGCTGGCCGGCGCGTCGTGGGTGGCCGAATACGGCGATCCGGACAAGCCCGAGGAGTGGGAGTACATCAGCAAGTACTCGCCCTACCAGAACGTCCGCGCCGACGCAGCCTACCCGCCGATCCTGCTGACCACCTCCACCCGCGACGACCGGGTCCATCCGGGCCATGCCCGCAAGATGGCGGCGCTGTTGGAGGAACAGGGCCACACCATCTGGTACCACGAAAATATCGAGGGTGGTCACGGCGGTGCGGCCGACAACAAGCAGTCGGCATTCCAGGCCGGACTCATCTATGAGTTCTTCACCCAGATGCTGATGGAGTCGTAAAGCACGTCCAAAACGGCTTGGTGCCCGGCGGGTTCACGCAGTCGTCGCAACACTCTCGATGTGAGAGGTTGCGGCGATCGTGTCGTTTCAAAGGACTTGCAGCGGTGTGGCGATCAGCTTGTGCGCCTGGTCGATGAGCGCCGAGCCTGCGGTCACCGTCAGGCCGTCCGATCAACGGTCCCGCAGCCATTTCTCGATTTGATCGACCGTGCTGCCGTATCGACGGATCCAGCCGTTGTGCCCCAACGGTTCCGGCTGTACCCAGGTGGTCACCTCGGCCTCGGGCATCTTGGCCAGCAGATGTGCGGCCGAACTGCTCGGCGTGAGATCGTCGCCGGTCATGGTGACGGACAGCACCGGCAACTTCAGTCTGGCGATCCGCTCCTCGTAGTCGATATCCGCGTCGACGGGCACGAAGCGGCCGGTGCGGGCCAACCGGGCCCAGTCCGACATGAGCACCTTCGACTGCCGTCCGAAGCCGCCGAACGAGATGCGGTCGCCGGGCCAGAAGCCGGCCAGATTGGCCGTCAGCGACATGACCGCGCTGCCTGCCAGCATGCCAGGACCCGAAATACCCCGGAATCCACGGTGATACGGGGTGCCGGAGGCGATCAGGATCAGCCCACCCAGGCGGCCGCGGATCCGCGACGCGTACAACACCGCGAGCTGGCCGCCCATGCTGTGGCCGAGCAGATACGGGGTGCTGTCCGGAAACCGGTCACGCACCACCGAGAAGATCGCCGGGAAGTCGACCGATGCCAGTTCGTGGTAGCCGAAGGTGCTCGCGGCGCTCGGGCGCGGGCGACTGTCACCCGCGCCGCGCAACTCACCGATCGCGGCATCGAAGCCGCGCGCGGCCAGCTCCTGGGCGAACAGTTCGTAGTACCCGGCCGGGACACCGAGTCCGGGCACTATCACCACCACCGGACGCGGCGCATCCGGGCGCACTGGATGCCGATGCGCACCGATTGCCGGGAACAGCCGCACCGGCACGGTGGTGCCGTCCGGCATCTGGATGGGAACCGTCTCCATAGAGCGAACGCTAACCGACGGTCGCCGCACTACGCGCCGACCGCACCCATGATCACTCGGCTGAGCACCCGGATCACGTCGTCCAGTGGCGGGCGCGGGTCCGAACCGCTCCAGGAATCCACCACGTAGTTGACCGCGCCGATGATGGCCAGCACCCGCATCTCGTAATCGCCCGTTGGGATTTCGCCGTGCAAGGCGGCGTCCTCCGCGGCGCCGGCGAGTAGCGAACCCCAGACGCGACGCAACTCCAGCCGGAACTTCTCCACCTTCGGCCCGGCGCCGACGACCTCTACCAGCGCCACCCGCGCCTTGCGCGGATCGGCGCCGATGGATTCGACGTAGGCGCGCACCGAGGCGTCGATGATCTCCAGCGCGGTCGCATCGGATTTCTTCTCGAGGGCGGCGGTCACCGCATCGCGCGATTCCCTATCGATCTGCTCGTAGAGCTCGAGTAGGAGGGATTCGCGGCCGGTGAACTCCTCATAGAACTGCCTCGAGGACAGTCCGGCGTCCTTACAGATAGCGCCGACCGAACTATTGGCGTAGCCATCGCGCGCAAAGACCGTCAGGCCCGATTCCAGAAAACGCGCACGCCGCTGACGTTGCCGGTCCTCTACGGGTTGCCCGGCATACATTCGTCCCGTATTCGCATCCTGTGACATTGGGGCAGACAATACCGAAGGGCCCGATCCCCTCGTCATCGATCGGGCCGTTCGTCTCAACCTTCGGCGAAACAGGTGTTAGCCGAAAGTTGGCCGCCCGGTTGCTATTGCGCTTACCGGATGCCGATCTCCGATCTAACCGCTACCAGAGTGGGCGGCGCTGACTGTTTGCCACAACGGAGGATACTGAGAGGTTCGGCACGCCGAAAGTGTTTTGCAGGACTTTTTTAGAATAATTCTTTCGACAGACCTTTCAACAACGCGGGCAGTTCCGCGACGGAATCGATGACGTGTTCCGGTGCGGCCGCAGCCGCCGCCAGAACGGCGGGCCGGAATTTGCCGGTGCGCACCAGAACTCCGGTCATACCGGCATCTTGGGCGGCGAGCACATCGGAGTGCAGATCGTCACCGATCATCAACACCTCGGCCGGCTCGAGGTCCATAAGGTCCGCGCAGGTGCGGAATCCGGCCGCCGCGGGCTTGCCTACCACCGCGATCTCGGCATTGCCCGCCGCCTCCAGACCCGGCAGATACGCGCCCGCGTCGATGCGGAGCCCGGTATCGGTGGCCCAGCTCAGGCCGCTGTGCATCGCGACGACCGGAATGCCGTCCAGCATCAGCTCGGCCACCCGGCTCAGCGCATCATGCGTGAATTCCGCACCGGCGCCGCCGATTACGATGACATCCGGATCTTCGTCGTCGAGAGTCAGCTCGGCGAGGTCGGCCGCGATATCGCCGTGATTGAGCACCCACACTGCCGCATCCGGGTAGCGGCGGCCCACATATTCGCCGGTGAGCCGGGCGGCGGTGACGATCTCCGCGGCATCGACATCGAACCCGGCGGCGCGCAGCCGCTCGGCGATCTCATCGCAGGTGCGGGAGGTGGTATTGGTGAGAAACCTTCGGCGCAAACCACTTTCGCGCACGCGGCGCACGGCGTCGACCGCACCGTCGATCTCGTGCCAGGAGGTCACCAGCACGCCGTCGATGTCGTAGAGCACACCGCGTATGTCGCCAGACATGGGTTCAGCCTACGACCGCGGACAGAGTCGTGCCCGCATCCGTTCGAAACGGCGCGTCAGCGGGCGAAACCGCGAGCGGCGCGCTCGAGCATCCACGGTACGAGCCGACGATGGAATGGGCGCACGACGGTGAAATACCTTCGGCCCCAGTGATTTCGATACCTGACCAGTGAAGTGATGGTGACCGCGCCGTCGTCTACGAGAACCGAGACGACAAAGTCGAGGACCGCCATCGCATCGGCGGTCACATGCTCGCGTTCGTCGCATTCGCGATCGGGAAAAGGGTTGCCGAAGAATATCTTTCGGGTCCAATTCCGAGGATCGATAGGTGCGCCGGGTGGCAACGTTATCGCGTAGGAATCGATGTAATCCCAATCGACCTTCGTCGAACGCGCCAGCGTGGCTCGTTCGGGAATTTCGACTGGTCGATAACGAGGCATGGTATTCCTCCGGTTATCCATACGGGAGCGTATGGAATGACCATACGATAGCGTACGGGAATGGCACAAGGGGATGCGACCGCGAAGACGCGGCTCAGCGCCGACGATTGGGCACAGGCCGCACTGGACGCGCTGGCGGAGGGCGGTCTGGCGGCGGTCGCCGTCGAGCCCATCGCCAAGCGGCTCGGCACCACCAAGGGCAGCTTCTACTGGCATTTCAAGGACCGTGCGGCCCTCGTCGAGGCGGCACTGGCGCGCTGGGAGCAGCGCAGCACCGACGATGTGATCGCCGAAATCGCCATCGAGACCGATCCGGCCGAGCGGTTGCATCGACTCTTCGCCCAGGTCATCGACTACGCGGCCACCGGACGCATCGAATTGGCGCTATTGGCGTCGGCGGACCAGCCGTCGGTCGCCGCGACACTGCGCCGAGTAGCGGACCGGCGCATCGAATACGTCGCGGAATTGCTGCGCGAATTGGGGCTTAACGCCGGGCAGGCGCGGACCAGAGCGGTTGTCGCCGTGAGCATTTACCACGGCTTCAACCAACTGGCCCGCGTCTCCCCCGACACGCTCCCCAGTACCGAGGCACAGCGCAGGATGTTGGTGGACAGCGCATTTCAGAGTCTATTGCCGGACTGAATCAGCTACTGCCGCCGCAACCACCACCACCGCCTCCGCAGCTCGAACCGCCGCCGCAGCTCGAACCGCCACCGCAACTCGAACCGCCACCACCGCCTGCGTCGCCACCACCACCTGCGGCCCATCGACTTCTACTGCGACGGTTGCGGCGCCGCCGACTGTCGCGGTTCCCGAGATTGATGATCACGAGCGCGCCGAACAACAGCGCGATGCCGATCACGATCACAATCATGAATCCATTCATTGTCGCCCCCCGAGTGACGTTCAAGACTTCTGCCCACCCCAAGTGCACCTGTTACGGGATCGCCGGTAAAGCCAATACTTTTGGGGCGTTTGAACAGCAGGCGGTCGCCTGTACCCCAATAGCTCCCGGAGATCGGTCAGGATCGTATTCGTGGTCGGCGGGGTCACCTCGCACAGCCGGGCCAGCGCGGCGGCATTGATGCCCGGGTTTTCGGTGAGGAACAGCAGTGCCCGGCACCCCGACCACGCCGTTCGCCGTCCTGACAGTCGACGGAATCTGATCCCGCCGCGCGGCCGGTTCGTTCAGCGGACCGGCCATCGGCCTATTCGCCATATGACAACTTGATCTAAATCACGACGAAACGCCCGAACCCATCGCAGGTATACCGCCGCGATGACGTAAGCTCGGCCGACTGACCGGGCACGCGGCTGGGGTGGCGACCTTCGGGCGAGTGTCATACGCTTCGCCGCGGAGGAAAACCGCCTCATGGAGAGACAATTGACCACTCCGAGCCATGGCGATGTCGGAACCGGCGGGCCACAAAAGGTTCCACTGTCGCAGCTCATCCACTTGATGGCCGAATATCAGAAGCTCGGCACGCACCGACAGACCTTTCTACCGGCGCCTGCGAGCGATACGTTCATGCGCGGCTGCGGGATCGTCGCGGGCGGGTTCACGGCCGTGGGAGTCATCTGTGTGACGGTCGGGGCCTATCCCGGTGCGCTCGCGGTCGGTCTCCTCGGCCTGGTGCCCGCATCGCTGGCATTCTTCCGCGGGCGGCACAATCGGCGGCACCGCGCCGCGCGGCTGGATCTTTTCGATGTCGGCATGACCGTGTACCGCTCCGGTGAGCAGGTGGCCGGGTTCCGCTGGGACAGCGCCGAAGTACGCCAGCAGGTCATCCCGTTCCAGAATTCCGCTCACACCGAGTACTCGCTGCGGATGTCGGGCCCCGACGGCGCCGAAGCCGCATTCGACGACACCCTGTTCGGGGACGCGCGTGAGTGGGGCAGGGCCATCCAGTCGGCCGTCACCCTGGCCCAGCTCCCCCGCGCCGTTGCCGCCATCGATGACGGCGCGACCGCCCATTTCGGCGAAATCGCCCTCGACCTGGCCGCACTCTATTTCCACAGTCGGGCCTACGCCTGGGAGCAGATCCAATTGATCGACGCCCGAAGCGGATTGGTCCGCATGAAGGTCGACGGCAACTGGGTCTCCCTCACCCCCGTAGGTCAGATCCCCAACTTCTACATCTTCAACGAACTCGCCGAACGCCTGCGCCTGGCCGCCGCCGCGGAGTTCGCCGCCGAATCGGCCGCAACCGAGCCCGCGGATCCCGAACTGCCGACCGGCACACCGGCCGCCGAACCCGATCCACCCACCCTGGTATTCGACTCCGATCCGACAGTCGACGACGCGCCCGAGACAGCCGCTGATCAACAAATCGAACCCCCCACCCCAGCGGCCAAGGGCACCTCTAAAAGCCCCACCCCAGACCTGAGCGCCGCCTCGAATTGACCCCCGCCCCAACCCACTTCCACCGAACCGATAAGTCTGGATCCGTTCGGCTGTCGCGATTCCACTCATCGTTCTGATCGGCTGACCAAAGACCGAAGGCCGGTCCACCATTGGTGGACCGGCCTTCGGGTCTAGATGTGTTGCCGAGAGGCGGGACTCAGAAGTCCATGCCGCCCATGCCACCGGTCGGGTCGCCGACGGGTGCGGCGGCCTTCTCCGGCTTGTCGGCGACGACGGCCTCGGTGGTGAGGAACAGGGCCGCGATCGAGGCCGCGTTCTGCAGGGCCGAACGGGTGACCTTGACCGGGTCGGCGACACCGGCGGCCAGGAGGTCCTGGTACTCGCCCGAGTCGGCGTTCAGGCCGTGGCCCGCCGGCAGGTTCGAGACCTTCTCGGCGACAACGCCGGGCTCGAGGCCCGCGTTGAAGGCGATCTGCTTCAGCGGAGCCGACAGCGCGACGCGCACGATGTTCGCACCGGTCGCCTCGTCACCGGTGACCTTCAGGTCGTCCAGCGCCGGAGCCGACTGCAGCAGGGCCACGCCACCACCGGCGACGATGCCCTCCTCCACGGCGGCCTTGGCGTTGCGCACGGCATCCTCGATGCGGTGCTTGCGCTCCTTGAGCTCGACCTCGGTCGCGGCGCCGGCCTTGATCACCGCGACACCGCCGGCCAGCTTGGCCAGACGCTCCTGCAGCTTCTCCCGGTCGTAGTCCGAGTCCGAGTTCTCGATCTCCGTGCGGATCTGCGCGACGCGGCCCTTGATGGCCTCCGCGTCACCCGCGCCCTCGACGATGGTGGTCTCGTCCTTGGTGATGACGACCTTGCGGGCCTGGCCGAGCAGCTCGATGCCCGCGGTCTCCAGGGAGAGGCCGACCTCTTCGCTGACGACCTCGCCACCGGTCAGGATGGCGATATCGGCGAGCTGCGCCTTGCGACGGTCACCGAAGCCAGGCGCCTTGACGGCAACGGACTTGAAGGTGCCGCGGATCTTGTTCACGACCAGGGTCGACAGGGCCTCGCCCTCGACGTCCTCGGCGATGATCAGCAGCGGCTTGCCGGCCTGGATGACCTTCTCCAGCAGCGGCAGCAGGTCCTTGACGGTGGAAACCTTGGAACCGACGAGCAGGATGTACGGATCCTCGAGGACCGCTTCCTGACGCTCCGGGTCGGTCACGAAGTAACCGGAGATGTAGCCCTTGTCGAAGCGCATACCCTCGGTGAGCTCCAGCTGGAGCCCGAAGGTGTTGCTCTCCTCGACGGTGATGACGCCTTCCTTGCCGACCTTGTCCATGGCCTCGGCGATCAGCTCACCGATGGACGCGTCGCCGGCCGAGATACCGGCGGTGGCGGCGATCTGCTCCTTGGTCTCGACCTCCTTGGCGGTCGCGAGGAGCTTGGTGGTGACGGCCTCGACGGCCTTCTCGATGCCGCGCTTCAGACCCAGCGGGTTGGCGCCGGCCGCAACGTTGCGCAGGCCCTCACGTACGAGCGCCTGGGCGAGCACGGTGGCGGTGGTGGTGCCGTCGCCCGCGACGTCGTCGGTCTTCTTGGCGACTTCCTTGACCAGCTCGGCGCCGATCTTCTCGTACGGGTCCTCCAGGTCGATCTCCTTGGCGATGGAAACACCATCGTTGGTGATCGTGGGGGCGCCCCACTTCTTCTCCAGGACAACGTTGCGACCCTTGGGGCCCAGCGTCACCTTGACCGCGTCGGCGAGGGCGTTCAGACCCCGCTCGAGGCCGCGACGGGCCTCTTCGTCGTACGCAATTGTCTTGGCCATTGCGTTGAGATCCTCCACATGTATATGGCTGACACACAGGTCGATCGCAGGTTGGATCGCCCCATTTACGCTGGCCAGGTTCGGTGCCCGCGACGGACGACCGAGGGTGTCGATGTGACCCGGTCTCACCGTCCCGACCTGGCACTCACACGTCGAGAGTGCCAAGCCCTTTTTAGCACTCAGGGGTATCGAGTGCAAGGTCCGCCGCGCTGCTCGGCGCCGACTCAGGCCGAGCTGCGGTCGTCCACCCGGAGTATCAATGCGACGAAAGCATCGGCCCGGCGCTCCTCGGGCGTGCGTGGTTCACCCTCATCGACCGTTACGAGTTCCGCGTCGTTCAGCAGCAACTCCGCCTCCACCCGCATGATCGCCCGAATGAACGGTGGCGCCACATCGGGCGGCAGATCGCCGTTGATTATGTAGCTGCCGTCGGGCTGCGATTCGGTGGAGACATAGGTCAGCGCACGCTCGAGATCAGCGCGTCGCTCCCCCGCAACTAGGTCGGAATCCATGCCATCCGCCATTGCTATAGCTTACCGGTGCGCCGGATCGGCCCTTCCCGACAGGCCGACCAGTCCGGGATCCGCGCGGCGCCCGCCCAGGTCGCGCGAGCAGCAAATCTCTGTCCGCCAATGGCTTACGATCGGCTGGCGCGGCGTGAGCGACGGCCCCGGAGGAGGTAGCGCAGCGGGCCCATGGAGGGTCCCGCGAACGCCGCCGATCCAGCACAGCGCGGCGCATGCTCGGCGCCGACCTTATGGTGTCCAGGTGAGTGAAAGTCCGGGCTGGAACGCTATCGACGCCGCATTGGAGCAGCTATACCACGACACCGCACCCAGCCATTGGGGGACGGGGGTCCCCTGGTCGCTCGGCGGGCCCGATCCGCTGGACGGCATCAGCGCCTATCCGCGCACCGAACCGGTCCCACACTGGCACTACATCAGCTACGGCATGACCGAGCTGTACGAGAAGGAATGGGATAACCCGGACGAATCGGGCTGGGGATTCGAATTCACCTTCCGCCTGCTGCGCACCCCGGCCGACGAGAAACCGCCGGTCTGGCCCGCGAACTTCTTGCAGAATCTGGCCCGCTACGTGTTCCAATCCGGGAATTGGTTCGAACCGGGCCATACCATCAAGTCGAACGGCCCGATCGCCGCGGATCATCCGGATTCGGATATCCACGCCGTCGCCTTCACCGTCGACCCGGAACTCGGCGCCATCGACACACCGCACGGGCGGATGCAGTTCCTGCAGGTCGTCGGCCTGACCATGCCGGAGTACCGAGCCGCGCAGGGTGGGCACACGCTGGCGGTGCTCGACGAGCTCGCGCCGCGGCTGCCGCTGTTGGTCACCGATATCGAGCGCGGACCGCTCATGGAGGAACCGAAGGCCAAGGCGAAATGGCCGCGCTGGGGCGGGGGCCTGACCGGGCGGGCGTAGATTTCGCGATGGAGGAAGATCAACGATCCCGAAGGGGGACGCCTGTGCCCGCATTGCCGTTCGATTCGCTTTATCGGCACGGGTTCGCGCGGGTGGCGGTCGCGGTGCCGCGGATCCGGGTCGTCGATCCCGCGTTCAATGTCGAGCAGACGCTCGAGCTCGCCCGGCAAGCGGCCGCCGACGGCGCGGTGCTGACGGTCTTTCCCGAACTCGGACTCTCCAGCTACACCGCCGACGATCTATTCCACCAGGATGCGCTCGACGACGCGGTCGCCGCGGCAATCGAGCAGGTCGTCGTGGCGAGCGCGGAGATCGATACGGTGCTGGTGATCGGTGCGCCGGTGCGGACGCAGGGGCGACTGTTCAACTGCGGCATCGCGGTCTGCCGCGGCACGGTGCTCGGCGCCGCACCCAAGAGCTATCTGCCGAACTATCGCGAGTTCTATGAGAAGCGCCAGTTCGCGGCGGCACGCGAGACCTTGGACGACCACATCACGATAGCGGGTCAGCGGGTGCCGTTCGGATCCGATCTGCTGTTCACCGCGACCAATCTCGACGGCTTCGTATTCCACCTGGAAATCTGCGAAGACGGCTGGGTTCCGTTGCCGCCCAGTGGATATGCCGCGCTGGCCGGTGCGACGGTGCTGGTCAATCTGTCGGCGAGCAATATCGTCATCGGTAAGGCCGACTACCGGCGCGCGCTGTGCACCTCGCATTCCGCGCGCTATCTGGCCGCCTATCTGTATTCGGCTGCGGGACACGGTGAATCGACCACCGATATGGCCTGGGACGGACAGGCGCTGGTTTGCGAGAACGGCGATCTACTCGCCGAGGGCGAGCGGTTCTGCGACCATCCCCAGTTGGTCACCGCAGATCTCGATCTGCCGCGGCTGGCCGCTGATCGCATTCGCACCACCAGTTTCGCCGACAATGTGCACGATCACCGCGACCGGCTGGTGCGGCTGCGGCGTATCGAGGTCGAGTTGCCGGTTCCGACGAGGGCTATCCCCCTTGGGCGCGAAATCCAGCGCTTCCCTTACGTTCCCAGCGATCCGGCCGCACGCAACGAACGGTGCGCAGAGGTGCATCACATCCAGGTCGAGGGCCTGAGCACCCGGTTGCGTGCGACCGGCAGTCAGCGCTTGGTCATCGGCGTATCCGGTGGATTGGACTCCACCCAGGCGCTGATCGTCGCGGCCAAAACCATGGACCGGCTCGGACTGCCGCGCGCGAATGTGCTGGCCTACACCATGCCCGGCTTCGCGACCAGCACCCGAACCCGCACCGACGCGCACGCGTTGATGGACGCGCTCGGCGTGACCGCGCAGGAGATCGATATCCGCCCATCCGCCACCCAGATGCTTCGAGACCTGAATCACCCTGCCGCCGAAGGTATTCCGCAGTACGACATCACCTACGAGAATGTGCAGGCGGGCGAGCGCACTTCGCATCTGTTCCGACTTGCCAACCAGCACAACGCGCTCGTGGTCGGCACCGGCGATCTGAGCGAACTCGCCTTGGGCTGGTGCACTTTCGGCGTCGGCGACCATATGGCGCACTACAGCGTGAACGCCTCGGTCCCCAAAACACTGATCAAATATCTGATCGCCTGGGCGGTCGACACCGATCAGTTCGGCCCAGAGGCGGGCCGGGTGCTGTCATCGATCCTGCAGACCGAGATCTCGCCGGAGTTGGTGCCCAGCCACGATTCCACCGCACCGAGCCAGAGCTCCGAGGCCACCGTCGGCCCCTACGAACTGCAGGACTTCCACCTCTACTACCTGCTGCGCTTCGGTTACCGCCCGAGCCGAGTCGCCTACCTGGCCCGGCACGCCTGGTCCGAGCGCGACCGCGGCAGCTGGCCGGACCTCATTCCGGCCGACCAGCGCAACACCTACGACCTGCCGATCATCAAATACTGGCTCGCCGAATTCCTACGCCGCTTCATCCAGACGAGCCAGTTCAAACGCTCCACCCTGCCCAATGCCCCGAAAGTCGGTTCGGGTGGCTCACTTTCACCGCGCGGCGACTGGCGTGCGCCGAGCGACGCCTCCGCCGCCGCCTGGTTGGACGAACTCGCCCGCAACGTCCCGGAGAACTGAGCCGCCGTCAGGCCGCGACGGGCTCACGGTACTCGAGCGGGATCCGTGAGCGCACCGACATACCCCGCGATCGGACGGCCCTGCGCTGCCGTGTCCTGGCCGCGTGCGCAGATCGAATGCCGATGGCTATCCAGGCAATTCGACGTCGTCCGGCGATGAACGCGGCCCGGGCGATCATGACTTCTCGGCGGCGATCACCGACAGCAATTCGGACAGATCGGCTTCGGCCTTCGCCTTGTCGACGCCGAGATCGGACAGGATTCCGGAACCGTTCTCCTGTTCGAGCAGGGCGAGCAGGACATGTTCGGTGCCGATGTAGTTGTGTCCCAAGCGAAGTGCCTCACGGAAGGTCAGCTCGAGCACCTTCTTGGCCTCGGCGTCGAACGGAATGAGCGCAGGCACCTTCGCCGGATCGGCCGGCTGTCGGGCAATGGCGTCGTTTGCCGCATCCCGGACCGCTTCGAGTTGCACCCCTTGCGCGATGACCTCCCTGGCGCCGAGGCCTTCCGGTTGGGACAACAGGGCCAGCACCAGATGTCCGATGGAGATCTCCAGATTGCTGGAGGTGCGAGCCGCCTCCTGCGAGGCCACCACCATCTTCCGCGCGCGCGGGGTGAACTTCGCGAAGCCCGCATTGGGATCCATGGCCGCCGGATCACCCGGCCCCTTGGGCACGAACCGCTTCTGCGCGGCCTGTTTGGTGACACCCATGCTGGCACCGATCTCGGTCCACGATGCACCGGAGCGGCGGGCCTGATCCACGAAGTGGCCGATCAGATGATCGGCCACTTCGCCGAAATGCCCGGCCGTGACCACCGCATCGGAGAGTTGGTCGAGCACATTGTCCGGACGTGCTTTCTTGATGCCCTCGATCAGATCATCGAGTCGTACGTTGATTGTCATGCGTCAACCATAGGTTGACGATCTCGTATCGTCAACCGTTAGTTGACGATCTTCAGCGACACGCCGCCCCGGACACACCACGCCCGATCTGCTCCTTGAACCAGGCCGCCGTGCGTCCGGTGAGCACGGTCCGTCACCGATGCGCCGATCCCTGACAGCCTCGGATGATGACCCGCGTCACTCCCGCCCGATATAGGACAGCTTCGCCGGATTGACAATCAAGCGCAGCGCCGTCACCGCGTCGTCGAGGGTGTCCACGCCGACGACCAGCGCGGGTTCCCCCGCCAACCGCACGATGACCGCGAGCGCGCCGTTGATCTCCTCCAGCGCCAACACCATCCGCGGCACCTCCCACCGGAACAGTCCCGCCACATACCGCGCGACCGCGGCAGCCCCGACGATCGGGCGACGAGCCGCGGTAACCTGACCGCCGCCGTCCGCGGTCGAGACGACATCGGCCGCGAGCATCCGCTCCAATGCCTCGATATCCCCGATCCGTGCCGCCTCGAGGAAGCGCTCGATCAGCTCGCGGGCCTGATCGGCCGGAACGTCGAAGCGCGGCCGCCCCTCACGCACCCGGATACCGGCCCGGCGGAAGATCTGCTGCGAGTTGGCCTCGGATACCGCGAGCATGTCCGCGATCTCCCGGTGGGCGTATCCGAATGCCTCGCGCAACACGAAAACCGCCCGCTCGATCGGGCTCAACCGTTCCAATGCCGTCAACAGCGCCAGCGACACCAGCTCGCGCTCCTCCACCGTCTCCAACGGCCCGAGCTCCCCGCGCGCGGTCGGTACCGGCTCGGGCAGCCACGGTCCGACATAGGTCTCGCGGCGGGCCCGGGCCGAAACCAGCCAAGTGCGGCAGAGATTCACGACCGCGGTGGTCAGCCAGGCCTCGGCCGAGCGAATCGTGCTGCGGTCGGTGCCATCCCAGCGCAGGTAGGTCTGCTGCACCGCGTCCTCGGCCTCGGTCGCGGAGCCGAGCATCCGATAGGCGAGCGCGAACAGGCGCGGGCGATGCGCCTGGAATTCGCGCAATCCATCCGGTTTCACCGCCACCTTCTTCCGTGCTCGGCCGCCGAAGATGACGGTACCGGTCGGGATCCATCCGGCCTTCGACAGTTCGGTGACCGACCCGATGGTCCGGCCACCACCGAAAACCCGACCCAGATCGAATCCCCAGAAGCCCAAACCACCAAGTGCCGCAACGCCGCTCATAGCCGCAGCATTCACGCGCGACCCAGACGATTCCTCGAGGAATACCAGGCAAGCCCCAACAGCTCACTGGTGCAGATCGTCCGCCCGACGCTCTTTCCCCGGACTGCGCAGCCGCAGGCGGCTCGCCCCGCGGATCGCCGGACGCCGCAGTGCGGGTCGTCGCCGCTGCGCCCGCCGCTGGGCCCGGCGTTCGGATGGCTTGTGCTGCCAGGTTTCCGGACGCGCGGCCACCCAGCGCCGCGAATGCCAGGCGAACGGGATATGCGCGAGGTACAGCGCGACCAGCACCAGCAGCAGCACGATCGGATAGGTGACCAGCAGCGCCGTCGCGAGCGCAGTCAGCACCAGCAGGCCGGCAGCCGCCTGCGGCGCCACCGATACCGACTTCATGGCCAGCGTCGGAATCGTGCTGACCGCCAGCGCCGCCGCGAACAAGGTCCAGGCCGCGACCTCGTAGTAGCCGACCCACCAGCCGTCGCCGAACTGCACGTACAGCCCGATCGGCACCAGCGCGATCAACGCCGCCGCCGGTGCGGGGACGCCGACGAAATACTCGCGCGCCCACTGCGGTCGAGTGTCGTCGTCGAGCAGGGTATTGAACCTGGCCAGGCGCAGCACAAGGCTCACCGCGAAAACCAGCGCGATGATCCAGCCCGCGCTGTTGCTGTCCAGCAGCGCGATGTAGATCACCAGACCGGGCGCGACACCGAAGGAGATTGCATCGGAGAGCGAATCGAGTTCGGCGCCCATCTTGGTGGTGGCATCGAGCATCCGGGCCAGCCGACCGTCGAGGGTGTCCAGTACGGCCGCGGCGCCGACCATCGCCAAGGAGATGTCGAGCCTGTCGTCCAGTGCGAACTTCACCGCGGACAGTCCCGCGCACAGCGCCATGATTGTCACGATGCTCGGCAACAGCCGGATGGTCCGGTGCCTTCGCTGCGGTGTGGGCAGGGCCTGCTCCATCATGAGTCGGTGGAAAGTACGGCCAGCACGGTCTCGCCCCCGATCGTGCGCTGTCCGGGTTCGACGAGTAATTCGGTACCCGCCGGGAAGTACGTGTCGACCCGGGACCCGAAACGGATCAGGCCATAGGTATCGCCGATGGTCAGTTTGTCACCGGCCTGCGCATCGCAGACGATGCGCCGCGCCAGCAGACCCGCGATCTGCACGACCACGAGCTGCGCGCCACCGGCGGTGTCGATGACCATGCTGTTGCGCTCGTTCACCGCACTGGCCTCGGGCAGATCCGCCGAACGGAACTGACCGGACTGGTGCAGCACGGAGCGCACGGTGCCGGAGATGGGAGTGCGCTGCACATGGACGTCGAGCACCGAAAGAAAGATGCTCACGCGCGGCAGCGGCGCATCGCCGAGACCAAGTTCGGCGGGCGGCGTCGCGGTATCGACCAGAGCGATCTCGCCGTCGGCCGGGGCGACGACCACGCCCGCCCGATTCGGCGGCACCCGGTTCGGATGCCGGAAGAAGGTCGCGCAGGCCGCGGCGGCCAGCAGACCCGTGCGGCGCACCCACTTGCGCTTACCTCCGATGACCGCCACCGCGAGCGGCGCCGCGACGAACGGCAGCCCGGCGGGATGCAGCGGGGGGATCGCGGCCCGGACGAGATCGACGACATGGCCGACTCCGGTCGTTTCGGGCGTGCCGGGCGGGGTGGGACGGCGTGCCACAGGCTCCTCTTTCGTGCTCGATGCAGAGACGGTTTGCGCCTTCAACGATAGGTCCGGCGCAAGCGTTCACACCTTACGGGAACAGAGCCTGTGGCACCCACGGTCAGCTCATGGCTTTACGGCCGGTGAACAGCCGCACCAGGAACAGCAGAATCACCGCGCCGCCGAGGCAGGTGAAGAAGCTGAACCAGAGTCCGCCGCCTTCGACATCGACGCCGAGCAATTTGAGGAGGAATCCGCCTAGCAGGCCGCCGACCACGCCGACCACGATGTTGAGGAGGATGCCTTGTTGCGCATCCGTCTTCATAATCTTGCTGGCGATCCAGCCGGCGAGACCGCCGATGATGATCCACCCGATAATCCCGAGTCCGAGCATGGTGTCCTCGAATCAATAGTTGGGGCAGCGCGCCGCACCACAGGGCGCGCTTCGGAGGTATACCCGCCAAATGTGAGAATACGCACGCCCAACACGTGCGACACGGGCTAATATGAGGGGGCCTCATGTCTACGGTGACGTAGGCGGCCGGCCGATGAGGGACTCATTTCGATGCTTTCGGGGTACAACCCGGCGGCGCCGCCGCAGGTACATAGGAGACGCATTATGGCTGCTCAAATCACCCAGACCACAGGGGCTGAGCACACGGCGGTCCTCGGGCTCGGCGTTTACCGCCCCGCTCGAATCGTCACCAACGAAGAGGTCGCCGGTCCCATCGGCTCGAGTGACGAGTGGATCCGCACCCGTTCCGGAATCAAAACGCGGCGCTTCGCCTCGAAGGAGGAGACGATTCAGAGCATGAGCGTCGCGGCCTCTCGCGGCGCGCTCGAATCCGCGGGAATCGAGGTCGAGCAGGTCGACTGCGTCATCGTCGCCACCTCCACTCACCTCTTGCTGACTCCGGCCGCCGCGCCGCAGATCGCGACCGAACTGGGCATGAACGGCACGGCGGCGTTCGATATTTCGGCCGGTTGCGCGGGCTTCTGCCACGCGCTCGCGGTGGCCTCGGATCTGGTGCGCGCCGGAACCGCCAGCCATGTGCTGGTGATCGGCGTGGAGAAACTGACCAACACCGTCAATCCGAAGGACCGCGCGACCGCCTTCCTGTTCGCCGACGGCGCAGGCGCGGTGGTGGTCGGTCCCGCGGAAGAACAGGGCATCGGCCCCACGGTCTGGGGTTCGGACGGCACTCAGCACCATGCGATCCGCCAGGACAAGGATTGGATGGAATACTTCGCCGAAATCGAGGAGAAGGGCCTCGACGCGGTGCGGCCCTACCTCGCCATGGAGGGTACGGCGGTATTCCGCTGGGCCGCACATTCATTGGAGAAGGTCTGCCGCGACGCCATCGATCGCGCGGGCCTATCCACCGACGACCTGGACGCGATGATCCCGCACCAGGCCAACGGCCGGATCATCGAGATCATGGCGCGGGTGCTGAAGCTGCCCGAGCACTGCGCGCTGGCCAACGATATCGAGGAGACCGGGAATACCTCCGCCGCTTCTATTCCGCTCGCCATGGAGGCGTTGCTGCGCAAGGGTGAGTCGAAGCCGGGCGATACCGCGCTGCTGATCGCCTTCGGCGCCGGTCTCTCCTACGCCGCGCAGGTCGTGACGCTGCCCAACTGGCAATAACTCAGGCCCCAGGTGACCTTCGCCGTGAAGGTCACCACCTGGGTGCCCGGTTTCCAGCTGGCACGCCTCGATCTTCGGGGTGTTGTTGTCGCGGCTGCCGGCCTCGTTGATGGTGACGACATCGGTCAACTTCAACCCGGCCGGCACCACGTACTGATCGGCCCGCGATTTGGCATCGCCGAAGGCGTGCGACCTGGTGCTCACTGCCTCGAAACACACCCCATACCTTGTGATCTCGCGATCATCGATGTGCCCGAATATCGCGGCGTCGCACGGCGGGGAGGAAGTAGTCGTCAACTCTATCCGGCCCCGGTAGATCACCGTTGCCGACGAGCGCTATCGGAAACGCGACCACCATGTACAGATCTACCAACCACACGGCCAACAGCCGTCCGAACGAAGGGGAGGTTCCGTCGTCGGGGCGGATGACGCGCAATCCGAATACGGCCTTGCCGACGGTCGCGTGGAAGATCGCCTGCACACCGACGCGGTCGACTACCGACGCCAGCGCCCAGAACCCCAGCGCGATAATCGGATTCACACCGAGATGCTTCCAATCGAATCGGGTAACGGCCTCGACCGAGAACTCGGGGCTGACGGCGATCGCCGAGCCGAGCCCGACGCCGAGGTGTAGGGCCCAATCAATGGCGAAGGCCAAGACTCGACGCAATAGGCGAGGCGATGGGTAACGAGTGTCATCTGAGCTACCGTGCCGTACCACTACCGGCTCGCCCACCGGCTTCATTTTCACGTAACCGCGGTCTCGGGCAAGTTGAAATTCGCGAACGGACAGCGGCGGTGCACCGTTCGAATCGAGTCGAGTGCCAGAGCGATTCTCTCGGAACGAGAATTCAGGCGGCTGCCTGGCCGGAGAATAGTACGCGTACCGAAAGTCGCCGCCACCTGGGGCGGAGATGACACCGTGTTTACGAGGATCGCCTGCGAACCACGCTGTCGAAGAGTTACCGTCCACCACTGAACCTATTTGATGAGCCCAACTGCTGACGATCAATTGCGCGATTCGGTTTCCGTTGATATCCCTCAGTTCAACCCACTCGTAGCGGCGGTTGGTCAGATAACCGATCGGATACTCCAGCCAGGGATACCGCTGCAATATCGTCCGCGTCCGCCTCCGGATCCATACCATGCATGCACCGAAAATCCCGGTGCAGAAAAGGATTACCGACAGCACCAACCCTGGTCCGGCAAGGCGGTGGGTCAATTGGCTGTGGCCAGGATCGCCCAAATTGATGAAGATCACGGTCGCTGGCAGACTGGCTACCCCGCCGAGCAGCGCCATCCACGGCAACAACACTCCCTTTCGCAAGGCGGCACGCGTGGAAGGCCAGGACGCGGCCGGTGATGACGTTTCCACGATAAAATCCCTCACAAGTCCAGTGATGATGGTCGAGGCATCGTGCGACCGCTCGCCCGAAATTCGATCGACTCTGCCATGTCCACGATCATCTTTCGAAATTCTGGACCATAGTCGACTGCTGCGGTCGATAGCTCGACAGCGGCCAGGGCTGAGCCGTCATCCGACGGAACAACAGCTTCGAGCTGGAACGTAGCCGTGGTGGCGCTCGCGAATGGTCTTTCTGGAAACTCAGGCGATGGAAGCTCCGTCACGCGCTCAGTGAACATCATCGGCCGACCACCCACATCTGCCATTTCGAGATTGTATATTTCGCCGGACTCCGACCGGGAATCAGCTAGGTTCGTCAATCTCAATCGTGGATTCAACTTATCACCACCGGTTTCATAGACGCAAACAGTGATGCATGACGTGATCAGATTTCCGTCCGACGACAAGTGTCGACCTATTCCGCAATACCTCGTGTCCCTGTGCGCTAGTTCGGCAAAGAGTGTTAGGGCAGCGGGCAGGATTGCCTCGGCCATGGCCTTCGTTGTCGATGACTCCATTTCACCGACAATCCCTTGGACAACGCCTATCCGGCTCTCTATATCGGTTAGGGGCATAGCCATGAAGCCGTGTGGAATCCAGATATCCACCGTTGTATCACTCATTGCCAATATTCCCTATCTTGAAAAGTCCTAGGCCAGCCTTTCCGGCGCGCGAGAACAGTTCAATGCCAGCCGCCGAGGTTCCCGGCTCGAGCTTGCTGACCTGACCGAAATCCTCGAAGACGCTACTGAAGTCGTTCATGGACCGGGATACCGCCGATGGCATCAGTGGAATCTTGTCGACCGCGTTCGGAACTCCGTCGATGATTTTCGTCATTATTCCCGGGGCTTGCGCGCCCTCGGTGAATGCTCTGATAGCCGGAGCGAATTCTCCAAGTTCAGTAAATGCCTTCACCCCTTTTATTGCGCCTCCGACGCCAGGTATAACACCCAGGCTATCGAGTCCAACAGTCATCCCTATCTTCGTCAGCGCATCACTATTGAAATCGCCGGAAAAGACATCCTTGAATGCACCGCGGACATCAGGATCGAGGAAATCCGTTGCGAGTGCGCCCGCACCGGCGACGAGCGCGATACCTGCGAAGATCGCATCCGCCGGCGGGGGTGTCACCAGTGCGAGAAGACCCGTAACCGCAGATATTCCTGCCAACACATCGTGGATCTGCTGTCGATGATCGCCGATCCACTGACCGACACCTTTTATCGCGTCGGCGATGCGGTCCCAGATGCTCTTGTCAGGCGGGCTGGGCGCGAAATCCTTTGCAGCCCCGTCTAGTTCGCTCGCAATCCGTCGGGCCAAGCTGTCGTGTGTGCTTTCGAGATCGCGTGCGCGGCGGATGATCGAATCGACGTTCCCTTCCCAGGTGTTGACCGCTGCGACGGCGGCATTGACCTGGGCGGTGGCGGCGTTGAGGCGGGTCTGCGCGGCTTGCAACTCGACTGGATCGGTGAAGGTCATGCTGCCCAGACCCAGGTCTGTGTTCGACCGAGCTTGCTGCAATGTTTGGAGTGCGCTGTTGTACTGCCCCTTGGCCTCGGCGGCTTCGGTTTCCAGGCCGTTGGCGGTGTCCCGGAAGCTCACGAGGTTCGCATGCCATTCGGCGAGCAGTCCGACGGCCTTTTCGAGCGAGTTCTGGGCGTAGCCAAGGTCCTGGGCAAGGGTGGCATCGAAATGCGCACGGAAAGCATCGCCGCCCCCGCCCTGCCAGACGTTGTCGTTGCTGTTGCGCAGGCTGTTCAACAACTGGTTGGTTTCCTTGACCGCGTCGGCGGCTGTGTTGATCTGCCCGCGCAGCCCCGCCACGTCGTCGGGAGCGCCCGGGACGGGGTTGAAACCGAGGTAGGGGTACGGGTTCTGGCTCATGCTGTGGCCGAGGTGGCCGAGGTGGCCGGCTGTCCGTCAACGGCGTTCTTGGCTTGCTCGACCACCTTGGCGAATGCTTCGTCGGTCTGTCGATAGGCATCGAGGCACTGTGCGACACCGTCCGCGGTTGCCTTCGCGGACTCGCCGATCCGCTCGATGCCGAATTGCCATCGTCGTTGGAAGCTGTCGGCGGCGTCGTTGAGAGTCTTGGTCCCGATGTCGCCGTGGCTGCCGTCCTTCATCGCGTTCATCGCATCGTTGAGCACCTGCTCGGCGCCCCGTAATGACTGAACCGTCTTGCTCAACACATCGATGTCCACCTCTAGAAACCCGGCCAACTCAGCACTCTCCTTCACGCGAGATCATGTACATACCGACCGCCGAGAACCCTGTCCGGTCCGTGCGGACAGTTCACAGGGTGGGAATGGAGTTCCGGTCGGATCAGTCCCTTGTATCAGTAATGGACGCACCGTCTTTCGAAACGGTTCCATCGAGCGAACATTCTCATGCACCAGGTATCCGGGATCGGCACTTTGGGATTCGTTGCATCTCGCCCGTATCCGCAGGGCTACCAGTGGTCTTCGGCTTCGCGCCGACGTTGGGTTACCTGGTCGATCCAGGACGTGAAGTGGGAAGTCAGATCGGTTGGGGTGGTGGGGCGGACGGTGATGTGCTGTCTGTGGGTTTCGGTGTAGCAGGGGTCGCCCGTGATGTCGTGCCATTGGACGGTGGTCGAGGGTGCGGTGAGTTTATTGGCGGGGCCGATATGCAGCAGGGCCGAGCCGCCACCGTCGGCGGGGCGGTGCAGCAGACGTTGATAGCGCTCGCGCGGACTGTTGCGGGTGACGCTTTCGAGGTGGCCGTTGGCGCGGGTGGACAGGTCATCCGGGTGGAAGGTCGCCGACGGTTGAGTGCCGGAGTTACACGGCGGCAGCGAGCTGACCAACTGTGCCGGGAGGTGGTCAACCGGAAACAATCGGCATCGGATAGGGCCTGGGACGTCGTCGAAAGTTGCCTGCGCCAACGACATCGCGTGATAGTCGGTGCGGGCACCGATTAGGCGGGATATCCGCACGCCACCCATAGGATTCTTGTGTTGGGTTGTGCCGCCGAAGATTTGGATGCGCATGGTGGGGTGGTCAAGGTCTGCAGGGCGAGTTGGATCTCTTCGAATTCATCGCGGGAGTAGCGCTCGCGCATGGTGACCCGGCCCGCCTCGAAGTCGTCGCGGTGGGCGAAGCGGCTGGTGAAGCGGAGTGGATTGGGAAAGCGGTCGTTCGCGGGGCCGAACCTGGTGCGGCGAAATCGTCGGGCTCCCATGTCCATTCAGCTATCTGAAGATTTCAATCGGTGATGCGGGTGTGCGTGCGCTGTGTGCACCCGGAACGTACGTCGAGCCGGAGTGGTATCACGGTCGTAGCCAATACGTTCGGCGGCCGTCGACGAGACGAGGTCGCATCTCGTGGACCGCGCCGACACCGCCCGGCTGCGCGCGGGTTTCCGGCGACTACCGCGCCAGCGAGTTGTCAGTTGCGCGCAGGCGGGTCGGGGTTCGCGCCGATCACACCGCCCTCGACGGTCTTGGCGATCTCGCCGATGAGTTCTTCGGTGTTTTCGGCGTTGATGAGGTAATCCGGGATCTTGTGGGTGCTGTCCTCATCGGACTTGCCCTTGCCCGCACCGGCACCCATCCCGCCCATGCCCGACATTCCGGATCTGCCGGTGGTCGACGTGGCCGCCGCGGCGGGCGTGGTCGTGCTGGTCGTACCTGGGATACCGGAGACGGTGCGACCGGGGCTGGGCGTCGTCGAACCAGAACTCCCCGCAGTACCTGGCGAACCGGTGCCGGTCGTTGTGGAACTCGGCGTCGTAGCGGTGCTCGGCGTGGTCGTAGTCGGGGTGTCCGATGTGGTGGCAGTGGGTGTTGTACTCGAGTTGGTCGTGGTCGGAGTGGTCCCGGACGTGTTGGTATCGGTGGACGTGGGTTCTTCGGTGGTCTTGTCCTCGGGCTTTTGTTCGGGATTCTCGCTGCCCGAGTCTCCAGGACCGCCGGTCGTGCCAGGGCCTGCTGTTCCACCGGGCCCGTTCGGTCCCGAGTCGTCGCTGGACTTGGTCGGTCCCGAGATATCCAGCGGTTCGGCGGGGTCGAGCGCGGTCGGCAACACGGGAACACGTCCGTCGAATTCGGCGAACTTGTTCACATAGTTGGTGAGCATGGCGCTGCGGGCACCGGCAGTCGCCTCATTCTTGGTGTTCTCTTCCTCATGGGCGCGCGGTGGCCAGACGTTCGCGGTCCACGAGTGGTGGTTGGCCTCGGGGATTCCATTGGCGACGGCGCGGACACCTTCGGCGGCGGACTGCATATCGTTGGACATCTGGGTGATCAGCGGAGTCAGGTTGTGGGCGTCGGTGACGTAGCGGGTGATCGAGTTCTTGGCGCTGTCGGCGGCCGAGCCCTCCCACGCCTCGGCGATCGAGCTCTGCACCGAACGGGCGAAGGTTTCCAGGCCTTGGTCCCACTGAGTGGCCACATTCGAATAGCTCATGGCCGAATCATGCGCGACCTTGGGATCCAATGGCTTGAACGCATCCTCGATATCACTGCGTTCCCAATGGAATACGTTCTCTCCGTGCGGAGGGATCTTCGTTGACTCGTTGCCGCTCATCGCGATTCGCCTTTCTACAAGCCCGGCCAGGAGAAGATCTTGGGCGTGGCCGGAGCCTGCTGCGGCATGTTCGCCTCGAGGTCCGAGTAGCGGGCGGCCTGGTCGGTGTCAGTGCCGGTAATGCGTTCGCGGACGGTGCGGAACAAGGTTTGGAAGTCCTCGATGACCTTGTAGTGCGACTCCATCACGGCGAAGACACTGTTCTCCGACCCCCTGGACTTATCCCGCCAGCGTTGGACCATCGTCTTGGCGGATACCAGATCCCGGTCGCCCTGCTTCTCGAATCTGTCACCAAGACCCCATTTATCCTGCTGTGAGATTTCGGTCATCGTTCTCTGGATGTTCAGGATGACGCTCTTGAAGTATTCGCAGTCGCGGTCGACATAGACGAACTTCTCGAGATCCATCCGGATCGTCAGCCGACCCTCGCGGGCCTCGGTGATCAGATTCGCCAACGGGCTCTTGTCGTCGTTTGCCATGTCGCCGCCCCCAGTTCGGTCAGTGAATCAGTGGTCAGGCGTTGGCGGGCAGGCTGGGCACAACCTTCTCCGCTAAATCACGAGCCAAGTTGCATGAGTCGAGGCTTCCCGTGTTGGTCGACTTCGGGTTGGTCAGATTGAATTCAAGACTGCCACCCCTCATCTCCACGTCCACCGTGCACGCCTCTTTGATGAACGGGCCATCGAACTGGCGTGTCGAGATCGCCCGCCTGCCATCGATGGTGAACTCGGTGGTCTCAGGAAAGTTGCGGCTGCGAATGACGTCAATAGTAAGGTTTGTAGTACGGATGCTCACTCCATAGCTGCTGGGCCGCACCCACGCGCAGCCGCGCCACTTGACCTCTCCACCTGCATCGCCATTGGCGGTTGACTTCATACCGAGCTTCTCCGAATCCAGCACACTTTGCGGAACGTCCTTGCACGGGTCATAAGTACGCGGCACGTCTGCGGCCAGTGACGGCCCTGCGCTGGTCGAAGTGCTAGCAGGCTTGGCCTCCCCATCGGTCGACGACCCACACCCCGACAGCAGCAATACCGCGCCAACAGCCGATGCAATGCCACACAGCGCATTCCCCCTGCTACTCATGTAGTCCCTCTCGGTCGCCGACTGCGTCGATGGCATCGATCGGGGTCGGCCCGGCTCCCCGCCCCATTCAGCTGGATCGACCGTACCGACCACCAGACAAGCGTGCAAGCGGCGCACGACTTCGCCGCCAGCAAGGTCATCGACGCCCCAGGCAGCCGCAGTACGGACTGAGGCATTCGCAGCTCACCTTGTGAGCTGCTGGCGATGTCTCCGCAAATCAGCACTGGGCATTGGTCGCCAAGGAATATCGGTCCAGGATTCCGGCCCACTTACATGGTCGGTCGACATCGACGACCTGCCGCCCGGCACCATGGCTCGGGAAACAGCCGGATTGTTCCCTGCACGGGGTACTGCTGCTTGGCAGCCCGGCGAGCTGCCAGTCGACGCCGAGGCTTTGCAGGCCCTCGATCTGGTCGGACGTAAATGCGCCTGCCCGGAAGCTGGGCTGCAACTGCTGATCCATGTAGGCCCGCCCCATCTTCCACCACACCCGTGATGCGATCGACGCGCACGACATTTCCCCGTGCCGTAGCTTGGTTCTCACCGGACCGGCTATCCATTGACTGCGAATTTTGTGGTCAGCTCGGTCAGGAATTGAACGGATTTGCGTTTGTCGTCGTCGGTCAGGTGGAGGTCGCCCTCAGCCGTCTGGGTGTCGGCCTCCCGGATCTCGAGCATGGCGATCCACGTGTTGATTCGGGTAGCGAACCGTACCGTATGGTCTCCTTTATCTGCTCGCAGATCGTACACCCATACTGCCTCGCCCAGCTCTGGCGTCTTCGCAAACCCACGGCGACCCTCTGTTGGATCATCGTTCGGTGCATTTCGCACTACGCAGGCCCCAACCAGCTTCTGGCCCTGGGCGAGCGTGCACACTCCGCCGACCGTAAGGACGACGTCTGTCGAGAGGATTAAGTCGGTGGCTCGCGCATCGACGGCGTGCAACTCGGTTGTGAAGAAGTCCTTCAGAACATCGCACATTTCTCCCTGTGTCATCGTCGGTCGAGCCTGAGACGACACGGGTGTTGCAGCGGGCTGCGACGGAGAGCATCCCGCCGTCAAGGCCAGCGCAGCAGTGGCGACCACGGTTAGCAAGCCAATCCTCACTGGGGCACCGTCCAATCCGACTTGTCCCCGTCTTTCGTTGAGGCGTCGCCGATCGCTTCCCGGATTCCTTCGATTCCAGTTCCGTAGGAAGATTTGACACCACTGGGCCATTTATTGTCAGGAAGACCCTTTTGAATATCTATAATCTGCGATATCTTGTTACCTTCAATCATATGAGTCTTGGCGGCATCCCCCATACTCTTCACAATACCGATAATGAAGGCCCTTGCAGCCTCTACCACCTTTACCAACTCCTGGGCAACAGAGAGCGCGCCCGAGAACGTTATGGATAACATACTTTTGACACTATTGAAAAAGCCGTCCTCAACCTTCGAGATCAACTCCTGCACTTTCGTGGCGATCTCGCCGTATAGAGTCAACTCCGCCGCAGCAATACTTTCCAAGCTGAGTGCGATATTACTGAATTCTATCTGCAAGTTGTCCAATGCGGGCTGCTGCCTGATTGTGCGCATTTCTTCGTATCTGGTAGCCGCATCGCCCGACCACTCGGAGAGTTTGGTGTCAGCGAAGTCGCCGCTTGCGGCGACCAGATTATTCTTGAGGTTGCGCCACTCGTTCGCGACATCGATGAACTTGACCGGAACGTCCAGATCGGGTTCGAGTTGCTTGAGCTTCTCCCAGGTTTCACGAATGGCACTGTTTGCCTTGTCACGTTCGGCCCAAATCTCATCGACGGCATCCTCAACCGACCCGGTCAATACCCCCACGGGGTTGGTGGCGGCACCAGCATACCCGTTTGCTCGAACAAGCTTGACTAGGTGCCCGCAGCCTGAGTCCACCTTCGCCGGCAGATCCCCCACTTCGATTACCTTCGCACGAAGATAAGTTGACTTTTCGAGCAAGCTTTGCCGATTATCTGGGGCGGTCATATCTCCCCCTCGAGCTTCGCCAGCTTTCCTTTACTGGCGAGGTCTTCCGCTTCATACGTATCTGCCGCGGATTTGAGGACTTTGCCGATATCCTCGAAAACGGTGACACCTTCATTCAACCTGTCTCGGAAGTAGCCAGGGGCCGGTTGATACTTCGACAGCGCTTCCGCGAACGTGCCCGCTTCTGACGCAGTGATTTCAAGGTTTCGGGTTGTCTCAACTCCCACTTTGAGGTGGCCGGCAGCTTCACCCCAGCTGGTGGCAGCCAATCTCATCGCTCGCAGGTTAAGTGTCAGCTTATCTGCCATCACGCATCCGTTCTTCTAGGAGCCGCAGCCGATGCTGGTCCAACTGATATTCCAGATCATCGTCTGTATAAGGTGAATAGTCTCCCCGTACGATGCGCTTTGGGCGCATGGAACGGATCTGATCGGCGCACCACAGGATTTCGTCTACGATCCGATCGGACTGTGCGGTCGCTGCCCAATCATTTCGCACCTCGATCGACAGCAGCTGGGATACGTCAGCGGTCAACTTGACGGGATTTTGTCCGTGAAATATGACTTGACCCGATGCTTGGAAGTGTCCGCTATTGATCATGCCGCTGGACGCGATGCTGTATTCCTCCCAGGTCCGAGTCTCGAGCAACACCATCAGAATTATCCGGTGATCCGGGATCGCGGCCTCCGAAATTTCTTGCGGAGTCGGCCGACGACCAGACGCGTACAGCTGGTCTAGACGCTGCTCCACAGCGGCTCTGTAGGCCGCCATGAGTTCGGCCCCGACCTCGTGGGGAGCGACATAGCGGCTCCATTGCGGACGAATCAGAATGCGGATCGGCAGGCAGCCGCGGTCGAGTTCCATTGAGGCGAAGGATGATCCGACACGAATTGGAGTTGCGGATGAGTTAGCCACTGCGAAGGGGGCCTCACCCTGTGGCGACGTCGACTCGGTGAGGGCCGGTACTGGTTTCGGCTCGACCGGAGGTGGCGCCGAAACAGGCTGGGCAGCATTGGACCTCTTCGGTACAAGCGGCTCTTCGTCCCAGTACTCATCGGGGTCGTCGTAGTGATTGAAGTATCCCCCCGCCGCCATCACATCACCTCGTAGCCTTCTGACCACTGCGCAGCACAGTAGCCTTTTGTGGTTTGAGCTGACATCGAACCCTCCCCTGCAGTTGGCTGCACCCCCACGGCGACGACTGCCTGTCACCCTCTCGGGCATCGTCCGGTTTGTCAAGGGTGACGATGATCTTTCTTATCCTTGAAATTGCCTGGCCGCCAGGGTGATTGCAGCATCAGCTTGTTGACGTCGGCGGACGTGCTGTACCGCGTGTGCACTTTGCGGGCCGCGTCGCTCATCTCGCGCGCCTCCGGCGAACTGACGCACTCCCGTCATCCACTGCTGGTGCGCTTCGGAATATGCCTGGGCGGCAACGCTTTCCCAACCAGTTCCGGTCAGCGCCGCGACCTTGCCATCGATGTCATCGAGATGATCGCTGGCGAAACCGGCAAGGCCGGACAACCGGGCCACGATCCGGTCGAGGTCATCGAGATCGACCGAGAACTCGCTCACGACAAATCCGAACTCGATGTGTCCGCTGCCGCGCCATAGGTCCAACTGCTGTTGGTCACCGCATCCAACCTCGGTGAACGGCGGAATCCAATGCCCTGCACGGTGTTTCGGCCAATTTGTAGCCGTAGCCGCCGACCCCGCGACCTGCTCGGCCACCACCGAGAGCCGCTGGCCGGAAGCTGAGGTCCCCCATAGCTCACCATGGCGAGGGCTACCGACCTCGAATGACGGTGCCGAACCCGGAGGACTACCGGTTCGCGCACACCTTTGACGCTGTCGCATATCGGCTCTCCGCGCAACACGCCGCTCGGGAAACCCGAAGTTCTGCGTGAGCACGATTCGGCCGATGTCGAGACAACAGACAGCCCCATCGCGACGTTGGGCTCGTCGGGATGGGGCCGCTGCGCTACTCGGTAATAACCAGGCTCAGGCGTGGTGGTCGAACGCTCCGTCCTCGACGCCCGTGGTGAAGGCGTCCCACTCGCCGGGCGTGAAGACCAACGCCGGGCCGGTTGGGTTCTTCGAGTCACGGACGCCGATGTGGCCGCCGTCGAGGAACGCGACCTCCACGCACTGACCGCCGCTCTCGCTACGACTGCTCTTGAACCAGCGCGCCTTCGTCAGGTCAACGTTCACGCTTGAAACTCCCTTGCTACCCGGCGAAGCAGGTCTCGCGTTCCGATCTCGTCCAGCGCCTCGGCCCGAACGGCGTCAGCCAATTCATGGTAGCGCTGGACCTCGTCGGGCCTCTCCACATACAGGTCGCTGCTCAACCGACCTTCTACATAGACGATGGGGGGTTCCACCTGCTTGCCATTACGGTCGGTCCCGAAGTCGAGAATCACGAACGGGCCGTGCAGGATTCCCCAGGTCATACCCGCCGAGTACGGATGCAGTCGCAGTTTCACGTTCGGCAATTTGCTGAGCTCTGCGAGCTCGTGGAGTTGCGTAGCCATCACGCGTGGTCCGCCGATCACACGATGCAGTGCGGACTCGTGCAGTAGGACCTCCATGGCGAGGGGACTACGTTTCCGAGTGACCATCGCCTGACGCGTTTTGCGAATGGCCACCCGACGGCCGATCTCCTCGGGGCTGGCGTCGCGGTAGAACGCGCTGATCAAGGCATGTGCATAGTCTGCGGTCTGCAGTAGTCCAGGTACCTGCTCGTGGTACGTAATGAGGCTGCGCGCTGATCGCTCCATGCCCACATACATATTGAAGGCATTGGAGAACAACCCACCGAGCGCCGTGATGTCCGGATTCTTCGCGGCCTGTGCCGCGAGGTCGATCGCCTTCTCGGTCTCGTCGGTGTCCACCTCATACAACTCGCACAGTGCGCGAACATCTTGTTTGCGTAGCTTTTGCGGCCGCCCGGTCTCCAGCCGTTGCAGCGCAGCAGGACTCAGCTGAATTTCCTGTGCGGCAGTCGCGATGATCAGCCCCTTGATCTCGCGCTGGTCGCGAAGGAAGCGCCCCAGCTGGCGGCGCAGCAGGGTGGGCGACTCGTCGTCAGGCATCTGTATTCCTCGATTCTGAATCTGAAAGACCGCGATTCTGAGTGCATCTTGTCGATTGAAACGAGCACGTTCCTGGAGATTTGAACCAGTTGATTTGAACCCCCAGAAAGCACTATGCCAGGTAGAGCACCAGTGGTGTGCTGTTTCGGCCCGGACGGGAGAACTTCCCACCGTTTCGGCTCTCCCGGCCCTGGCTGGCCCATCAGCAGCCAGGGCCAGGCCACCTTAGACGGGAGTGATCATGCCGAACCTTGAACCGCCGCAACGTATATCGGAAGACCTCCACGTCCCCGGGCCCTGGCCGCCGCTGCGGCAAGCCACAACGACCACATCGAAGATGCTGGGGGTACCGATGACCGCGCGAGTTACAGACGATGTGCCGAACCTTCGGCCAACCGACAAACCGAACAAACCGAAAGCCATTGGCTTAGTTCGCAACGACGTATCCGGCCCGCATTCCCCACGACATGCCCTCGACGTGCAGCGACATGCGAACACACTCGGTTACCAGTACGTTTACACGCTTCGCCCACCCGCCGATATCGACGACTCGATCACCTACACGCTCGCCATAGTGGCCGGGCTCGAGGTCCAAGCGATCGTCGTCTTCGACCTCGGCCACGTCGACTGTCAGCCCGCATTGATCTGCGACGCCGGATTCGACCTGGAAACTGTTTGCCCACAAGGCACTTGGACACGCTCAGCGCAGCCCATGCCCGGCGTCGAGACGGGGGCGGCGTGATGTACGAAGACGCACTGCTCAACCCACCGAATATCTGCGGCCTCGCCGAAATCGAGTTGGCACACGCGCAAATGCGCCGTCATCGGGCCTGCCGGATCCAGCGGTGCGCGTGGAAGCGGGTCGCTTATTACACGCTCGTGCGGTGCGGCCGGATCACACCACCGCGGTCGAGCCCACGCGAACGAGCCCGACTGCGCGGCATCGACTTTCCTATCGACACCACCGACCACCCCCTCACCGAGGGCATACCAGAACCCCGCACATTGCACCAAGTACTCGACGGGCTCACCCAACTGGCACTACCGCCGAGGCCCCCCGGCAATGGCGGCAAGCGTTGAATGGCTATGGGGCCGTGGCAAATAGTGCACAGCATCCTCGCGGTCGTCGGCGGCGGTGCGTTCGCGATGGTCGGCGTGGCATGCGTGTGGCCGATAAACCAGCCACGCCGCGACCGACCCGCCGCACGCCGCTGCCGCTTACACCCGATCGAATGGCCGAAGGCATGGACATGCGGCCCACCCGAACAACCGTTCACACTCGCCGACGCTCACGTCGCGATGCAACTGCACCGCGAACACGATTGCGAGCGCAAGCACGCCGCATTCGACGCGCTGGTCGCGGCAGGTCGCATCCACCCCGATTCCACACGCCGACACCGACTCTGGGGCAAACCCTGGTGAGCGGGCACAACGTACAGCGCCAGCCCGGACCACATCGACGCCCGGCCGAGCTCGTAGCGGCACAACACGCCGACACCGACTCTGGGGCAAACCCTGGTGAGCGGGCACAACGTACAGCGCCAGCCCGGACCACATCGACGCCCGGCCGACCTCGTAGCGGCACAACACGCCGACACCGACTCTGGGGCAAACCCTGGTGAGCGGGCACAACGTACAGCGCCAGCCCGGACCGCATCGACGCGCCGACCTCGTAGCGGCACAAACAGCAATCCAGCGGCCGTCTGTGGCCGAGCCGAGTCGAAAGGTGGCTCCAGCCTTCCCGGAGACGACCTTTCGACTCCGCTCGCCAACCGCACTCACACCCAACACCCGCACGATAGATCGGAACGTATTGATGACCGAATGGACTTGGGAGCCCGACGATTTCGCGGCACTGTGGTTCAACCTCGGGAACGACCGGTTCCCCGATCCGCTTCGCTTCACCAGTCGCTTCGCCTACCGCGACGACTTCGACGCCCACCACGCCACCGTGCGCGAGCGCTACTCCCGCGACGAACTCACCGAAATCGAACTCGCCCTGGACACCTTGGCCACCTCGCTGGTGCGCATCCAAATCTTCGGCGGCACAACCCGATACCCGAGCCCCGATGGCGGCGTCCGCGTCTACCGCATCGTCGGAGGACGTACCGACCAGCGCGCAATGTGTCTGGCCCAAGCCACCCTCGGCGATGCCAACGGCCCGATCCACTGCCGCCTGCTCCCCACGCACGACCTCCCCGCACTGCTCGCCGACTGCCTACCACCCGCCAAACCCGGCACCCGAGAACAGGGCACCTGCCACCCCGACAGCGACACCCCACACGAACGCTGTCAGCGCCTCCTGCAGCGACCCGCAGACGGCGGCGGATCCGCCCTGCTCTACACCGGCCCCCTCGACAAGCCGAACAAACCCCGCGCGACCATCCAATGGCACGACATCACCGATGACGGCCGCTACACCGAACTCCAGGACCAACACCACGCGATCCACCCCAGCACCCCGGACAACCTCATCGCCCACTTCACCACCTGGATGAGGTGTTCCGGGACTGTCTGAGATAGTGGGACGGTGATCGAGAGGCTGAGGCATACCATCGCGAACACTGGGACGGTGCCCACGTGCCGAAGGGCGGCTCCAGCAGCTGCTGCCAGTTCGATCTACCTGGACGAGATGTACCCCCGTGTCGGTGACCTAACAGGTGACGGCAGTGAGACCTGGGGTCGTTGTGGAGATGAAACGGAAACTACGGGTGCACCGAGCTGCAGAAGACTGCGGCAGCATCGTCGATGTCTACCGCAGCGCGATGTAACGCATAAACCCACCGACGGTGATCACTCGAAGTCGGCGACGTCCACCATCATTCTCCGACACCGGTCGCGACATGTCACGGATCGGTCAGGGGAAGGCACGCTCAGGCGGCGGCCTCGACCGCGGACTTGATCTTGCCGAGCGTTTCGTTCATCCCTTGCTCGAGCAGTTCCTCGAACGGCGCCTCGCCGCCGAGCGCGGCATCGATGGCCCTGCGGGAGAACCAGCTGGTGCCGTTGGGCACATCGCGGCGCTCGATCAGCCGCGTGCCGGTGGCGGTCGGCTCCAGCGTGTAGCTCCAGATGCTGCGATTCTCGTTGATCCGAAATGCGAAGGCCTGATTGGGCTCATAGCGCACGATGCGCGCGGTGGTCGGCCAGTACTTCTTGCCGTCGGTATTGAGGTTGATCGTCCAGGTGCCCGCCTTCGGCTTGCCGAGCGCGAGCATCCGGACGCACTGTGGGCTGAACTCCGGCATCCGCCCGAGATCGGCGACGACGGCCCAGACCTGTTCCGGTGTTGCGGCGATCTCGATCGTGGCTTCGATATTTTTTGGCAACGCTGCCTCCGGAGAACTGTGCGACGGACGTCCGTCTAGCACGACCTGACGATTTGGCAACAGCCTAGTCGGCGGCTGTTGGAAGACAAATGTGTCACTTTTTCGCGATTTGTTTACCCGGCCGTGTAATGGCGCGCGCACAATGGCGGATAGACGAAGCATCAGACACTGCCACAAGCTTTTCCGTCAAGCGTGAGGTGATCGGCCGTGAAACTGCGCTCGCTCTTACATCATCGGCACGGGGATCAGGTCCCGCTGCTTCCCACCATCACACCCGAGACGCCCGCTACTCGAGACATCTTCGCGCCGCGTATCGCACGCCCGGCAGTTCCCGACGAACAACTGGAGCGCCTGCTCACGCCCACCGAACTCGACTTGGTACGCGAGCATCGCGTTTGACGAGCGTTCCATACTCGATAGGTGACTGCACCCGCTGCTACGAAACCGGCCATCCTCAGTGTCGACGACGATCCGGGAGTCTCCCGCGCGGTCGTTCGCGACCTGCGCCGCCGCTACGGGGCCGAGTACCGGATTCTGCGCGCGGAGTCGGGCGCGGACGCACTCGACGCACTGCGTGAAATGAAACTGCGCGGCCAGCCGGTCGCGGTCCTGATCGCCGATTATCGGATGCCGGGCATGGACGGCATCGAATTCCTGGAGCAGGCCATGGACCTGCACCCGTATGCCCGTCGCGTGCTGCTGACCGCCTACGCCGACACCAGCGCAGCGATCGACGCGATCAATGTCGTCGACCTCGACCACTATCTGCTCAAGCCGTGGGACCCGCCGGAGGAGAAGCTGTATCCGGTGTTGGACGGACTGCTCGAGGCCTGGCGCAGCAACGACCACAAACCCGTCACCGAGACGAAGGTTGTCGGCAACCGCTGGTCCCCGCGGTCGTCGGAGGTGCGCGAATTCCTGGCCCGTAATCAACTGCCCTACCGCTGGTACCTGGCCGAGGAACCGGAAGGCGCACGGCTGCTGGAGGCGGCGGGCGCCGATCCCGATATCTGTCCGGTGGTGATCACTCCGGGTGGTCAGGCGCTGGTGCAACCGAGCGATGGCGAACTCGCCGAAAGTGTCGGGCTGAACACCAATCCGACCGGTGACTTCTACGACCTCATCGTGGTCGGCGGCGGACCCGCCGGACTCGGCGCGGCGGTGTACGGCGCCTCCGAGGGACTGCGCACGGTGCTCGTCGAGCGCACCGCGACCGGCGGCCAGGCCGGTCAGAGTTCGCGCATCGAGAACTATTTGGGCTTCCCGGACGGGCTGTCCGGTGCGCAGCTGGCCGATCGGGCGCGGCGGCAGGCCGCGAAGTTCGGCGCCGAGGTGATCACCACACGCGAGGTGGTCGGACTCGAGGTCAACGGATCCGCGCGCACCGTGCGGTTCGCCGACGGCGGGCGGCTGTGCGCGCACACGGTGATCATCGCGACGGGTGTGGACTACCGGCGTCATCCCGCCCCGGGTGTGGACGATTTCACCGGGCGCGGTGTCTATTACGGCTCGGCCATGACCGAGGCCTCCGAATGCGCCGACCACGATGTCTACATCGTCGGCGGGGCGAATTCGGCGGGGCAGGCGGCGGTATTCCTGTCCCGCAACGCGCGCACGGTGCATCTGGTGGTCCGCGCGGATTCGCTGGAGAAGTCCATGTCGCACTACCTGATCCAGCAGATCGCGCAGATACCGAATATCCGCGTGCATACCGATGCCGAAGTGATCGCCGCCGACGGCGACGACCACCTGCGGCAGATCGTGGTGCGCAACAACCGGACCGGCGCGGAAGAAAAAGCCGAGGCCGAACGGTTGTTCCTGTTCATCGGTGCCGCACCGCAGACCGACTGGCTCGACGGCGTGGTCAAGCGGGACGAGGCGGGCTATGTGCTGGCCGGTCCCGATCTGCTCGTCGACGGAACCAGACCCGCGGGCTGGGAGCTACCCAGACCGCCGCATCACCTGGAGACCAGCGTGCCCGGGGTTTTCGTCGCGGGTGACGTGCACGCCGATTCGGCGAAGCGGGTCGCCTCGGCGGTCGGCGAGGGTGCGATGGCGGTCATGCTCGTGCATCGGTACCTGGCGTGATAGGAGGCTGGACCATGAATTCGAACGAGACAGCGGATCGCGGCAGTCATCTGGCCTGCGATCCGGCGGAGCTGCGCAGCCTCTTTCTCTTCGAGAAGCTCACCGACGAACAGCTGAATCTGCTGTGCGCCGACGGCCGCATCGAGATCGTCGAACCGGGACTGGTATTCCGCGAAGGCGATCCGGCCACCTGCTTCTATGTGATGATCGAGGGCGAGGTGCAGCTCACCAAGCTGTCCGGCGGCGCCGAGATCGAGACAGCGCGCACCGACTATCGCGGTGCGTACGCGGGGGCGTGGACGGCCTATCTCGGCGACAAGGTCGACCAGGTCTACACCGGCTCGATGTATGTAACCCGTCGCTCGCGGTTCTTCGTACTGGATGCGGGCACGTTCGCGCGGATGATGCACGACTGGTTCCCGATGGCCGTGCACCTGCTCGAGGGCGCGTTCTTCGGTAACCGCAACTCCGCCGAGCGGATCGCCCAGCGCGAGCGCCTGCTCGCATTGGGCTCGCTGTCGGCGGGACTGACCCATGAGCTGAACAACCCGGCCGCCGCCGCGGTGCGCGCCACCTCCGGCCTGCGCGACCGGATCACGGGCATGCGGCACAAGTTGGCCATGATCGCGCAGGGCAAATTCGACACCGCATCCCTGGAGGCGCTGGTGCGCCTGCAGGAGGACGCCGCGGCCCAGGTCGCGAAGGCCCCGGAGCTGACGACGCTGGAGGCCTCCGAGCGCGAGGACATCCTCAGCGAATGGCTGGAGGACCACGGCATCGACGACGGCTGGAACCTGGCCCCGAATTTCGTGCAGGCCGGCTTCGATGTGGACTGGCTGGAACGGGTTTCGGCCACCCTGGAGGACTGCCCCGAACAGGTCTTCCATGGCGCGATCCGCTGGCTGAACTACACCATCGAGACCGAACTGCTGATGAACGAGATCGCCGATTCGACCACGCGCATCTCCACCCTGATCGGCGCGGCCAGACAGTATTCGCAGATGGACCGGGCGCCGTTCCAGGTCGTCGACATCCACGAACTGCTCGACAGCACGCTGGTGATGCTGAGTCGCAAGATCGGCGACGGCATCACCGTGGTCAAGGAGTACGACCGGACACTGCCCGAAGTGCCCTGCTACGCGGCGGAATTGAATCAGGTGTGGACCAACCTGATCGATAACGCGGTGTACGCGATGAACGGCGAGGGCACGCTCACCATCGGCACCAGGCACGAAAACGACTGCGCCGTGATCGAGATCGGCGATACCGGGCCCGGCGTTCCGGCCGACGTGCGCAGCCGTATCTTCGAACCGTTCTTCACTACCAAGCCGGTGGGCGAGGGAACCGGTCTCGGCCTGGACATTTCGTTCCGGATCGTGGTGAACAAGCACCACGGCGATATCCAGCTCGATTCCGAGCCGGGCAATACCCGATTCACGGTCTGGCTCCCGCTGAGCCGTCCCGAGGAAACGCCGGACCCCGGCGACCGTTCCGAAGCCGATGCAGGAGGTCAGTGATGACGCAGGACTTGGAGGGTATCGATCCCGCGGTCGCGCCGAGCGGTCCGGGGTGTATGGAATGTGAAGCGGCCCAGGGCTGGTGGGTGCACCTGCGGCGCTGTGCGCAGTGCGGCCATATCGGCTGCTGCGACACCTCGCCGGAGCAGCACGCCTCCAAACACGCCAAGGACACCGGACATCCGTTCATCCAGAGCTATGAGCCGGGCGAGGATTGGTTCTTCGACTTCCGCTCCGACGAGATGTACAGCGGCGGACCGGAACTGGCACCGCCGACACATCATCCGGTGGACCAGCCCGCCCCGGGGCCGCGCGGCCGGGTGCCCGCCGATTGGCAGAGTCGCGTCCACTGATCACGCTCCCGCCCGGTACCCTGCTCCGGACGCGCCGGAGACTCCGGCGCCGCGACTCACCGGGGAACGCACGTGATCAAGCGAGTTACCGCCATCGTCCTGGCCACCGGGGCGGTGGCCGTGGCGCTGGCCGGATGTGGCAGTTCGGACGATTCCAGCTCCGACGCGAACGGTCTGCGCCAGGGCGCGACGGGCACCAGCACGCCCGCCGGCACCACGTCCGCGACCGGTGCGGCGCCGACCACGGCCGCCGCCGCACCGACCACCACCACCAAGACCACAGCGAGCTACCCCTCGCTCGGCCCCGCGTCGAGCACCACCTGCGGTGAGTTCAAGAAGTTGGACAGCACCGAGGAGAAGGAGTTGATCGAGAAGGTGGTCGCGGAGAATCCGGGCAGTGAGTTCGAGGGCAGTCCGAACGTCGCACTCGGCACCGCCAAACTCGTCTGCCTGGCCCCCACCTACGCCGATACCCCGGTCGCGGTGGCCGCCGGAATCGTCGCAAAGGACAAGTAGGGCCGCGCTGCTCGGTGGCGGCATCGACGGCACACACAGAACGCGCGTACACAGCGGGCAGGCGCTGTGTACGCGCGTTCTACTCATGGCGCGACGATCAGGGCTGACCGGTGGCGAACGCGATCACGGCGTCGAGGAACTCCTGGCCGCCCATGACGTATCCGCCGATCAGCGCACCGGCCGGGATGCTGATGATCCACAGGAAGGGGATGAAAGCCCCGATGACGGCACCGATGACGATGCCCGGCAGGTTCTTGTTGACCTGCTCCATCAGCCGGTCGTAGGAGCTGATGTCCTTCAGCCCGGCAATGTCGTTCAGCTTCGCGGTGTCCGCCGGGGTCATCGTCGAAGCCAGCGCGACGGTGCGGCCGTCCGCGCTGATCTGCTGGCTCACCGCGATCGGGAGGCCCGCGACCTCGGAGTGCAGCGGCACCTGGTCCACCGTCGCGCCGTCGTCGGACTTCAGCAACACCGCGGCACCGTCCGAGGCGAGCTCGAACCGGCCGCTGTCAACGGCCCAGGTGATGGTCTTATCGGTTGGGGAAACCGTTGTGTGGTAGTTGATTCCGTGTACAACACCAGAAGTCACGTCCCCCCGCGTCACTGCCGCCGGCTGGTCGGTCGCCACGGCGGGCTGCCCATTGGCGGTAGCCGCGGTAATCCCCACCGCGGTGACGGCCATGAAGACAGCAGTAGTGATCTTTCCGAACTTCATTTCTTGAATTCCCTCCACTTTGTCGTCCCGCCCGAACATGGGGCGGGACCAGAACGTTAGCGCGCGGAATTCGTTGTCGCACATCGGGGTTCGTAAATCATGAAATCGTGACAATTGCCGAACTTTAGCTGTCCGCAGTTCCGCGGTTCGATTTGAGATGCGGTCAGGCAACGTGAGTGACGTTTCACATTTGCTCGAGCCGAAGTGCTAGCTCGGCAACGGTCGCCCGTCATATCGCGAGTAGGCCGTAGATACCGGTCGATCCACGGCGAGGCGGCGTGATTAGCCGAGTCCAATGAGCTCAACTCGGACACATGTACCAGTCTCCGGGGCGAAATCACTGGTCAGAGCGCACTGCCGCGACTGCAGGTCCGATCGGCAATATCGACGACGTTTCGCGGACGTTTTCGGTTCCGTGAGTACATTCACAATTTCGGATTCAGGGCGCATTGATTCAGGGCGCATTGATTCAGGGCGCATTAGCGGGGCACTCGTCATCGACGATTTCCCGCACAATCTCGGATCTATCCGACGGACCGCCGACCAACCGGAGCCGGACGCGGGCAGAATGGCACGGTGGCAGAACTCGCGCTCACCGCTCGACTGAATCCCTCCGCCGCGGATGCCAGACGCGGGGTGGTCCGGTTACATCCGGAGGCGCTGACCGCGCTCGGCCTGCGGGAATGGGACGGTATCGCGCTGATCGGGGCACGGCGCACCGCCGCGGTGGTCGGGGTGGCCCCGTCAGGCACACCGGCCGGGGTCGCGCTGCTCGACGACGTCACGCTGTCCAACGCGGGACTGCGTGAGGACGCGAATGTGGTTGTCTCGCCCGCGACGGTGTACGGGGCCAAGCAGATCTCGGTGAGCGGTTCGGTGCATGCCACCAGGACCATTCCGGCGGCGACGCTGCGGCAGGCGCTGCTCGGCAAGGTGGTCACGGTCGGCGACGCGGTATCGCTACTGCCCCGCGACCTCGGTCCGGACATCAGTTCTTCGGCTGCCACCCAGGCACTTTCGCGCACCTTCGGCATCGCGTGGACCACCGAGCTGCTGACCGTCACCGCGACCGATCCCGGCCGTGCTCCGGTGAGTGTGCAGCCGAATACCGCGGTGGTCTGGGGCGCGAGTGCGGTGGCGGCCCGGGATTCCGCCGATCGGGCGGCGGCCGGGCTGCCGGTACCGGCGGGTGAGGCCGCGCGTGGGGGATGGCAAGGAGGCGGAGCCGGCGGGGTGGGTGCACACTGGGCCACCGATGCCGCGGCGCTGGCCGCGACCAATGGGGCGGGCGCGGGTTGGAACGCGACCGTCGGCGAGTCGGCCATTCCGGTCGAGGACCTGGCCGGTGCGCACGGGCAGGCGGCGAAACTCCAGGAGTGGCTCAGCCTCGCGCTCGACGAACCGGAACTGCTGAAGGCCCTAGGCGCCACACCGCATCTCGGGGTATTGATCACCGGCCCGGCCGGGGTCGGCAAGGCCACGCTGGCGCGTGCGGTGGCAGCGCCACGACGCATTGTCGAACTGGATGGTCCGACGGTCGGCGCTGCGGAAAGCGGTGCACGGTTGCGCGAGGTCGCGGCCGCGGTCGCCGAAATCGGTTCCGGGCGAGGCGGAATCCTGCTCGTCACCGATATCGACGCACTGCTGCCCACACCCGCCGAACCGGTCGCCACGCTGATCCTGGACCAGTTGCGCGCGGCGATCGCCGAGCCCTGCGTGGCACTGCTGGCTACCACCGCGCATCCGGCCGGTGCCGATCCGCGGCTGCGCGCACCCGATCTCTGCGATCGTGAACTCGCACTCGCGCTGCCGACCGCGGCCGTACGCAAGGCACTGCTCGAGCAGCTGTTGCGCAAGGTACCGACCAAGGATCTGAAGCTCGACGAAATCGCCTCGCGCACACCCGGATTCGTGGTCTCCGATCTGGCCGCCCTGTGCCGGGAGGCGGCACTGCGCGCGGCCTCGCGGGCCAGCAAACAACAGTCGGAACCGGAGCTGACCCAACCCGACCTGCTCGGCGCCACCGAGGTGATCCGGCCGCTATCACGTTCCGGGACCGAGGAACTCGCGATCGGCAGCCTCAGCCTGGACGACGTCGGGGACATGGTCGAAACCAAAGAGGCGCTCACCGAAACCGTGCTCTGGCCACTGCGCCACCCGGATTCGTTCGCCCGCCTCGGTATTCGTCCGCCGCGCGGCGTCCTGCTCTACGGCCCGCCGGGCTGCGGCAAGACCTTCCTGATCCGTGCACTGGCCGGGACCGGTCAGCTCAGCGTGCACGCGGTCAAGGGCGCCGAGTTGATGGACAAATGGGTCGGCGCTTCCGAGCGTGCGGTGCGCGAATTGTTCCAGCGCGCACGCGATTCCGCGCCATCGCTGATCTTCCTGGACGAGGTGGACGCACTCGCGCCGCGGCGCGGTCAGAACAGCGACTCCGGCGTCGGTGACCGCGTGGTCGCGGCACTGCTCACCGAACTCGACGGTGTGGAACCGCTGCGTGATGTGGTGGTGCTCGGCGCGACGAACCGTCCGGAACTGATCGATCCCGCACTGCTGCGCCCCGGCCGATTGGAACGGCTGATCTTCGTGCCGCCGCCGGATGGCGATGCCCGACTGGAGATCCTGCGGGCCGCCGGGAAATCGGTGCCGCTGGCCGCCGATGTCGACCTGGCCGCGCTCGCCGCCGATCTGGACGGCTATTCCGCGGCCGATTGCAGTGCGCTGCTGCGCGAAGCCGCATTGGCCGCGATGCGCCGGGATGTGAACGCCGCCGATGTCACCGCCGGGGATGTCGCGGCGGCCAGGGCGGTGGTGCGTCCGTCGCTCGATGCCGAGCAGGTCGAGTCGTTGCGCCGGTACGCGGACAACCGTCGATAGGCGATCGGCGCAATCTCCTGGTAATTGCCGCCTTCCTGCGCTTTACGCATATCCGACATATTCGGGCAATATGGGCGCAATCACCGGTTCCCGCGTCGAGCGCGGGTAAGTTCGACCAGGTGCGCAAGATCGGCAATGCGATCGACACGATCACGGCCTTCTTCGGGGCCGCGGTCGCGGGCGTCGCAATGTTCCTGCCGATCACTTTCAGTTGGAGCGCCGACACTTCGCCGTATCGGTTGGCCAGCCTGAACAACAGCGTCCCGCGCGGCGCCGCGATCGGGGTGATCGTCGCGGTGGCCGTCTCGGTCCTGGTGATCACCTTCCACAAGCCGCTGGTGGCATGGGCGGCAGCACTGTTCGGCGCGATCGCCATGGACATCAATCACTTCGCCGGACACCATGTTTCCTCGGCCGACCTGCTGACCACCCAGAACTATCTGGATTCGATTCTGGCCGGTGTGCTGCTCGGTGCATTGGGCGCGGCGGTGCTGCGCCGACCGGGTCCCGCGGCCGGCTTCGCCATCGGCGCCGCCGGGTTCTTCGTCTTCGGTGACCTCGCGGAACTGCTGGAGATCGCCGACAACAATCCATACGCGGTGCTCGAGACACCGCCACGCTGGCTCGTCAGCGTCGCGGTGGTCCTGCTGATCATCAGTACGCTGCGCAATCGGTCCCAGCCCGAGAGATCGAAGCCGCCGCGGATCGACGTCGAGCTTCCGGTCACGCCGATCCTGGCCTCGATGGTGCTGGCACTGGTCATCCTGGCCATTACCGAATGGCTGGCGCGGCAGTATCAACATGCGCCGAACGTCAGCCATGCGGTCGAAATCGGGATGGCGGTGGCCGCGACGATCATCGCCGCCACCGCCGCGGCCATGCTGCTACCCGGGCGCGACGGCACCGGGGTGTATCTCGCGGTGAGTCTGGTGGCCACCGCCGAGGCGATCGGCGGCAATCCGCGACCCGGGTGGAGCGTCGCCGCGCTGATCGCTGCCACCGCCGTCGGACTGCTGATCGGGGTCCGCCTGCCCTCGACCTTCATCGCCATCCTGCTGATCACCGGACTCGCGGTATTCGCCCTGGTGAAATCCGCCGACGCCCATCGCTATGTGACCGCGGCGGGCAGCGCGGTCCTGGCACTCACGGCCGGCTATTGCTGCGGCACCGCGCGTCCTCGCTACGCACCGAGCGGGGTGCTCGCCATTTCCGCGCTGTATCTGCCGTCGATCATCACGGCGCTGCCACACGACAGCGCCGAATGGCCGCTGAACGGGGGCGCAGACCATCAAGCGCTGGGCGGCCGGATCGCGCTCGCGATCGCCCTCGGTTCGGCTGTCGGGTTGTTGGTGCTGCGCCGATTCCGGCCGCGCAGCCGACCGAGGCCGGGGCGATCCGTCGACGACGAAACATTAGCGGATATATAGCCCACCGGCAGGAGATGGCATACGCCATATTCGCTCGGCCGACCCCCCAGGCTCCAAGTAGGATCATTCGGTATCACCCCGCCGCAACTACCCGACGGAGTGCAGTTTGCTCGGAATCCTGCTCGCGCTCGTGACAGCCGCACTTGCGGCACCGTTGTGCGTGCGGGCATTGGGGCGCAACGGTTTCTACGTACTCGCGCTCGTACCGTTCGGCTGTCTCGGCTGGGTGGTCGCGAATTGGGATAGGACGCAGCGGGTTCGGGTCGGTTGGGCGCCGAGCATCGGGATGAATATCGAGCTGCGCTTCGATTCGCTGGCCGCCATCATGTCCGCGCTGGTGCTCGGCATCGGTGCGCTGATTCTGGCCTATTGCGCACGATATTTCGAGGACGACGAACCGCGGCTGCAGGTGTTCGCGGCCCAGTTGGTCGCCTTCGCCGGGGCCATGTTCGGCCTGGTCACCAGCGATAATATGTTGCTGCTCTTCGTCTTCTGGGAAATGACGACGGTGTTGTCGTTCCTGTTGGTCGGCCACCATGCCGAACAGGCGGTGAGCAGGCGGGCCGCGATCCAGGCGCTCTTGGTGACCGGGGCGGGCGGGCTGGCGATGCTGGTCGGGATCGTCATCCTCGGTCAAGTGAGCGGCAGTTATCTGCTGTCGGATCTGCTCGCCGGACCGCCTTCCGGCATCGCGGTGGATGTCGCGGTGGTGCTGCTGCTGGTCGGGGCATTGAGCAAGTCGGCGATCGTGCCGTTGCACTTCTGGCTGCCGGGTGCGATGGCGGCGCCGACACCGGTGAGCGCGTATCTGCATGCGGCGGCCATGGTGAAGGCGGGCGTCTATCTGGTGGCGCGGTTGGCCCCGGCATTCGCCGAAAGCCCGGCCTGGCATCCGCTGATCCTCACCCTCGGCGTGGCGTCGACGGTGCTGGCAGGATTGCGGTCATTGCAGGTGACGGATCTGAAGCTGGTGCTCGCCTTCGGGACGGTGAGCCAATTGGGGTTCCTGATCATGCTGGTCGGGCTGGGGACGCCGGATGCCGCACTGGCCGGTGCGGCCTTGATCGTGGCGCATGCGTTGTTCAAGGCGTGTTTGTTCATGGTGGTCGGGATCATCGATCACGGGGCCGGTACGCGGGATCTGCGCGAGTTGTCGGGGCTGGGGCGGCGTGCGCCGGTGCTGTGCGGGGTTGCGGTGTTGGCGGCGCTCAGTATGGCCGGGATTCCGCCGCTGCTCGGATTCGTGGGCAAGGAAAGTGCACTGGCCGCGGTGTTGGATGCGGATGTGTTTGCCGAACCGGCCAGGGTCGCGTTGGCGGTCGGGGTGGTGCTGGGATCCATGCTGACCGTCGGCTACAGCATGCGGTTCATTTGGGGAGCTTTTGCGGACCGGGAGTTGCCGTCCCGCGAGCCCGAGGGTGGAGATCTGCACGGGGACGTGCGCCTTGCGGGGCAGGGTTATTCGGAAACTGGTCACTGGCATGCGCCGGGCGCGCAGTTCACAGCTGCGCCCGCCGTGCTCGCGGTTGCGGGCCTGGCAGCGGGACTCTGCGCGCCACGGATGGACGAACTGCTCAGCCCCTACGCGAAAACCCTTCCCGGCGTGCTCGATTCGCATCTCGCACTCTGGCACGGCTTCAATGTTCCACTGGCACTGACAATACTGATCATCTGCGCGGGCTTCGTGGTGTTCCGGCTGCGTGGCCGCATCGGCGAATCCGCGACCATGCTCGGCAATGCCGATCGCGCCTACGACGCCACCCTGCGCGCCATGGACCGGCTGTCGCTGCGGATGACCGGTGCGGTGCAGCGTGGTTCGCTGCCGCTGAGTCAGGCGGCGATCCTGGTGACCTTGATCCTGCTGCCGACGGTGCTGCTCGCGCTCGGCACGCGCACCGGAGTTCGGCTACGCCTCTGGGATTCGCCGTTCCAGGTCGCCATCGGCGCGATCATGGCCGTCATGGCGCTGGCCGCGACGGTGCTGCGCAACCGGTTGGCCGCCGTGCTCGTCGTCGGCGTCACCGGTTACGGCTGCGGTGTGATCTTCGCGCTGCACGGTGCGCCCGATCTGGCGTTGACCCAATTCCTGGTCGAGACGTTGACTTTGGTGATCTTCGTACTGGTGCTGCGGGCCTTCCCGGCCGACATCGATGAAAGCCGCACGGCCGCATTCAAAGTGCGTCGGGCGATCCTGTCGGCACTGGTCGGTGCGTCGGTCGCGGTGCTGGCCGCCTTCGCGGTCGCGGCCCGCTCCGCCGAACCCATCTGGCGCCTGATCCCCGATGCCGCATACACATTCGGCGGCGGTAAGAACGCCGTCAATGTTCTGCTCGTCGATATCCGGGCCTGGGATACCCTCGGCGAGATCTCGGTGCTCGTCGTGGCCGCGACCGGTGTGGCATCGCTGGTGTTCCGCAGCAGACGTTTCGGCAGCGCGCCGCGCGCGGCGGACTCCCCGGACTACGATCCGGACCTGATCAGCTGGTTGCCCGCGGGGCGGCTGGTGGATCGTCGCGAACGATCGATGGTCCTGCAGGTCACCACCCGACTGGTCTTCCCCACCGTCATGGTGCTGTCGGTGTATTTCTTCTTCTCCGGCCACAATGCGCCGGGCGGCGGTTTCGCGGGCGGACTGACCGCCGGACTGGCACTGACGCTGCGCTATCTCGCGGGCGGCCGCTACGAACTCGGCGAGGCACTGCCCGTCGATGCGGGTCATCTACTCGGCGGCGGGCTTGCGCTGGCCGCGGGAACCGCGAGCACCTCACTGCTGCTCGGCGCGCCACCGCTGTCGTCGGCGATCGTGGAGGTGACGCTGCCGGTGATCGGGCACGTCAAGGTGGTCACCGCATTGTTCTTCGATCTCGGCGTCTATCTCATCGTGGTCGGTCTGGTCCTGGACGTGCTGCGCAGCCTCGGCGCGCGCCTGGACAGTGAGCTGGCCACCGATGAGGACGAATCCGCTTCGGCGCAAGGACGTTTCCAGTGAGTGCGAATCTGACCCTGCTGATCCTGATCGGGATTCTCGTCGCGTGCGGTGTCTATCTGATCCTCGAACGCGCGGTCTCGAAAATGCTGCTCGGCATGATCCTGTTCGGCAACGCGGTAAATTTGCTGATCCTGACCGCAGGCGGGCGGGACGGTCGGCCACCGATCCGTGGTGCGGGCGAGGATACGGCCGATCCGCTGGCCCAGGCCATGGTGCTCACCGCGATCGTGATCACCATGGGTCTGGCGGCCTTCGTGCTCGCCCTCGCCTATCGCTCCTACATCCTCACCACCACCGACACCGTGCAGAACGACCCGGAGGACGCCGAGGTCGCGGCCCGGCGCGAGGCAGAGGATCCGGAGCATTGAGTCCGCTGACCACGCTCGCGCCGCTCCCGGTCCTGGTGCCCCTGCTCGGGGCGGCGGGCACGCTGGTGTTCGGGCGGCGGCCGCGCATCCAGCGCTTCGTCATGATTTTCGTGCTGTCGATCGTGCTGGGCATCTGCGGGGTGCTGCTGTATCTGGTAGATCGCGACGGGACCACCGCGTTGCAGGTCGGCGGCTGGGGCACGCCGATCGGCATCACGCTGGTGGTCGATCGACTATCCGCGGCCATGCTGCTCGTCTCCGCGATCGTGCTGCTCGCGGTTTCGGTCTACGGTGCGGGCCAGAACATCCGCGACGGTGACGAGCGCCAGCCGACCTCGATCTATCGACCGACGTATCTCGTACTCACCGCGGGTGTTTCGGCCGCATTCCTGGCCGGTGATCTGTTCAACCTGTTCGTCGGCTTCGAAATCCTGCTCGCCGCATCGTTCGTGCTGCTCACCGTCGGCGCGACCGCGGACCGGATCCGCGCCGGTGTCGCGTATGTGATGGTCTCGATGGTGTCGTCGCTCATCTTCCTGACCGGCATCGCGCTGGCCTACGCCGCCACCGGAACACTGAACCTGGCCCAGCTGGCGGTGCGAATGGGCCAGGTGCCCGACGGCATTCGAATGGCCGTCTACGCGGTGCTATTGGTTTCCTTCGGTATCAAGGCGGCGGTCTTCCCGCTCTCGAACTGGCTGCCCGACTCCTACCCCACCGCACCCGCACCGGTGACCGCCGTTTTCGCGGGCCTGCTGACGAAGGTCGGTGTGTACGCGATCATCCGGACGCACTCTCTGCTGTTCCCGAACGGTGGATTCGACGATGTGCTGCTGGTCTGCGGCCTGCTCACCATGGTGGTCGGTATTTTCGGCGCCATCGCGCAGAGCGATATCCGGCGCCTGCTGTCGTTCACCCTGGTGAGCCACATCGGCTACATGGTATTCGGCATCGGACTCTCCACCGCCGCAGGTCTTTCCGGCGCGGTGTTCTATGTGGCGCACCACATTCTGGTGCAGACGGCGCTATTCCTGGTGGTCGGACTGATCGAGCGGCAGGCGGGATCGGTATCGCTGCGACGACTGGGTGGTCTGGCCGTGGCAAGTCCGCTGCTGGCGATCCTGTTCCTGGTGCCCGCCTTGAATCTCGGTGGTATACCGCCGTTCTCGGGATTCATCGGCAAGGTGGCATTACTGCAGGCGGGTGCGGCGGCCGGCAGCATACTGGCCTGGGTGCTGGTCGCGGGGTCGGTGCTGACCAGCCTGCTGACGCTGTATGCCATGGCGCGGGTGTGGAGCAAGGCGTTCTGGCGACCGCGCGCCGAGGCGCCGGAGGGACATCTCACCGCGGCGAAACCGCCTACGCTGGTGGAGGATTCGACCGACGTGCGCTATGACGAGCGCACCGATCCGGGGCGGATGCCGTTGCTGATGGTCGGCTCGACGGCGGCACTCGTGGTGGTCGGTCTGTGCCTGACCGTATTCGCCGGTCCGATCCTGCGCATCGCCGACCGCGCCGCCGATGATCTGAGCAATCCGGCGGTGTATGTCGGTGCGGTGCTCGGCAATTCGCATGCCGAGGCGAAGGGAACGAGCCGGTGAGCAGCGCCCGTCGCCGTGTCCCGAATCGATCGACGGTCGTGCGCATAGGCGTGCTGTGGTGGCTGACGGCGGTGTGGTTGACGCTCTGGGGCGATCTCACTGTGGGCAATCTGCTTGCCGGTCTCGTTGTCGGTGCGTTGATCATGTTGACCTTGCCGCTGCCGCGCGTGCCGGTATCCGGCCGCCTACATCCGCTGTCGCTGATCGAATTGATCGTCGTCAGTTCGTATTACGCACTGGAATCCAGTCTGCAGGTGGCCTGGTTCGCGATCCGTCCGGCGCCGCCGCCGGTCTCCGGTGTGCTGCGGGTGAATCTGAGTGTGCGATCCGATCTGGTGTTGGTGCTGTGCGCCGATGTGCTCAATCTGATTCCGGGCACCATGGTGCTGGAGATCGACCGGCAGCGCTGTGTCTTCTATGTGCACGTCCTGGACGTGAGCAGCGAAAAGGCGGTCGATACGTTCTATCGGATCACCCGGCGGCTGGAGCGGCTGCTCATCTCGTCGTTCGAACGCCCCACCGAATGGCGTTCGGCCCGAACAACTCCGGAGGTGGAGTCGTGAATGTTGTCGCGATTGTGGCGGGCATCATGCTGATGGCCGCGGCGGTGATCGTCAGTTACCGCATCCTGGCCGGTCCGAGCACCCTGGACCGCGTTGTCGGCATCGATTCGCTGATGGCCATCGCCGCCTCCGGCCTGGCGGTCTGGGCCGCCTACAGCGACGACACCACGGTCGTTCCCGCGATCGTCGCGCTGGCGCTGGTCGGCTTCCTCGGCTCCGCGGCGGTATCCCGATTCCGCGTTCGGGATAATGTATGAATCTGTGGCACTTGGCCGCCGGCGTCCTCATCCTGAGCGGCGCGGCGCTCGCGCTGACCGCATCGATCGCCATCGTGCGCTTTCCTGACACGCTCTCGCGCATGCACGCCGCCACCAAACCCCAGGTCGTCGGCCTGATCCTGGTTCTGGAAGGTGCGGCGATCCAGTTGCGCGGGCACGGCAATATCTGGCTGCTGGCGCTGGTCGGGTTGTTCACGCTGCTCACCGCGCCGGTCATCGCGCATCTGATCGGGCGGACGGCGTATCGCGAGCAGCGCTACCGTGACGGGCTGTTGCGGGTGAACGAACTGCGGGACGACACGTTGTAAGCGAGATAGCGCTCAGAGCTATCGAGCAGCGCCGACCGGAACCTCTTCCGCCTCGACCACCGGAGCGTCGGCAAACCACGTCGCGTGGAATGCCGCGGCCATCGCGGCCAGCAGCGCGAGCACGACTGTCCCGGCCAGCACCGGATATTCGGCCATCGAAACCGCCAGATAGCGGAACGAGAGCAACAGCGCGCCGAGGATCACCACACCGAACAGCACCAGGCGCACCCGGAACCAACCCCAACCACGCTCGGGATCGCGCAATGCCGATTCGACGGTCAGGCACAGCACCGCACCGGCGACCAGATCGACGCCGTAGTGGTAGCCGAAGCCCAGCGTCGCGGTCAGTGTGGCGGCCAACCAGAACGCGCCGAGGCAGCGCAGCCACAGCGGAGCCTGCGAGCCGTCCGTATCCCGGCGGGTGTGCACGAAGACCGAAAGCGCCCAAGCCGTGTGCATGGAGGGCATGCAGTTGCGTGGCGTGAAGGCGTCGAAGGACAGCGGCGTCGGATTGCGATCGATCGGCGGGACGAAATCGGGCCAGAAGTTGCCCACCTGCATGCCGTGGCCGTCGGCGCCATAGCCGAACATCGGGCCGACCACCGGGAAGATCACATAGCCGACCGGACCGATCAGTCCGAGCACCAGGAAGGTTCGCACCAGATAGTGGGTCGGCCACACCCCGCTCGATACCACCCGGCGCAGCTGCCACACCGCGACGACGATCGCCGCCACCGGCAGTTCGATATAGACCCAGTGCAGCACCGCGCAGACCACCGGCCCGAGCGCATCCACCACGCGGCCCATCACCCAGGACGGATCGCCGAGCGCATGGTCGGCCAGCGCCACATAGACGTCGTAGACCTGCGGCCGGCCGACGACCGTAATGTGCAGCCACACATCACCGACCTTGGTGGCCAGCACCAGCAACGCACCCAGCGCGGCGGCGTGCAGCGCATTGCGTCGCTCGGCTCCGCTCCAGCGGAATCCGGCGACCAGCGCCAGACCGGTGAGCACGAGCGTCGGCCCATTGCCGATGGCGAACGACTCGCCGCTCAGCAGTCGAATACTCGCCCACACCACGTCGATACCCGCCGCGATGCCGACCGCGATCATCCTGCGGCGCTTGGAGATTCCGACCAGGGCCAGAACGAGTCCGGCCCACGGCACCGACATGGACTTGGGTGTGCCGACGTAGTCGTGCCACAGACTGCCGAGCGGCCCCTCGAAATCGTGCCCGATCGAACCCACCTGTAGGGCGATGAGCAGCACCGGCACCGCCGCGATCGCGGCCGCCGTCCAGATCCGCGAGCGCGGCACGCGCACCCACTCGGTATTCGATTTGCGGCGCTCCCGGATCCCTCCGTGGTTACGCTCCGCTACCGCCACCGCCTCCGGGCCCGTCGCTCGCGCCGCGGAGACGCTGCCAGCCTTTTGACTCGGATCTTCGACAAGCACGTCGACCATAGTAAACGGCGGATGAACGCCATACCCCTGGCCAGCTGAACGTCAGCCGACTTTTCGACCAGGCAGAACTACGGGTCCAACTCCTTGACCAGGGCATCGACCACCGCGACCAGATCGCCCTGGGTGCTCGCGGCCACTTTGCGCTGCCGCTGATACGACGCGCCGCGCCGTGGGATCTCCGCCACCAGTGCGAGTTCGTCCGCACAACCGAGCCGCTTGGCGGTCGGCTCCAACCGCTGCAGCAGATCCATCAGATCATCGGTGACCAACCGCTCGTTGCTGTCGTCGTCCACGATGACGATCGCGTCGAGGCCGTAGCGGGCCGCGCGCCATTTGTTCTCCTGGACATGCCACGGCGGGATGGTCGGCAGCGTCTCGCCATTGTCGAGGCGCTGATCGAGATCGACGATCAGGCAGTGGATGAGCGCGGCCATGGCCGCCAGCTCCGCATGGGTCGAGATCCCATCGCAGACGCGCACCTCGATGGTGCCCCATTTCGGTGCGGGCCGGATATCCCAGTGCATTCCGCCGAGCTGTTCGAAGACCCCGGTCTTCATCTCGTCGTGCACGAAATGCTCGAACTGGGTCCAGTTTTCGAATTGGAACGGCAGACCTGCGGTGGGCAGTTGCTGGAACATCAACGTCCGGTTGCTCGCATAACCGGTGTCCGAACCCGCCCACATCGGCGAAGACGCGGACAGCGACAGCAGATGCGGATACGACAGCAGCAGGGAGTTGAGGATCGGAAAAACTTTCTCGCCGTGTGAAACTCCGACATGCACATGGACGCCCCAGATCATCATCTGGCGGCCCCACCACTGGGTGCGATCGATCAGTTCGTCGTAATGCGTTGAGCGCGTCAATTGTTGGGCCGACCACTGGGCGAACGGATGGGTGCCCGCGCAGAACAGATCGACGCCGAGCGGATCGGCGGCACGGCGCACGGTATCCATGGTGCCGCGCAGATCGTCGACCGCCTCGCCCACGGTGTTGTGCACACCGGTGACGAGCTCGACGGTATTGCGAAGTAACTCCTTGGTGACCTGCGGGGTTCCGTCGTAGGCGTGTAGGTCACCGAGCGAATCGAATACGGCCGCAGCGGTATTCGACAGATCGCGGGTCACCTTGTCGACGAGCGCGATCTCCCATTCGATACCGATGGTCGGCCGGGGCGACCCGGGGAAGGGAACCCGCGCGATTGCTGTCCCGGCCATATCGGTGACCTTGCTACTGGATTACACCGCAGGCGATGCGACCGCCAGCGTCGCCCGTCGCCAGTGTGGTGTCGTCCGGGCCGGCAACGCCGTCGGCGCGGACATAACGGTTGGGGATATTGCCGAAGTTATCGGCATCGGCGTGGATCATCAGGGCCTTGCCCTTGATGTCGTCCAGCGTCACCGCATCGGTGGTGGTGACCAGTTTGGCCGAACCGTCGGCACGGACCTCGAGCGAGGTCAGGTCGCCGCTGGCCGGATGAGCGTTGGCGCTGCCGACCTGCAGGTGGCCGCCGGCCGACAGGAAGTCACCCGCGGGTCCGCCGGTCGGCGCGACCGAGTTGGGCTCGCACTTGCCGACCTGGTGGATGTGCAGGCCGTGGAAGCCGGGACGCAGGCCGTGCGCCTCGATGCTGACCTGGAGGTGGTTGCCGTCCTTGGTGATGTTCGCGACGGCGACCGAGGAACCCGCGGGGTCCTCGAGGTCGACCTTCACCCCGGTGTTGGCATTCGGGGCGCCGGTCACGGTGCCGGATTCGCCGGCCGGCGGGGCGGACGCACCGGTCCACACGGGCGGCGTAGTTCCCTGGACGTCGCTCGACTCCTGACTGTTCGAGCAGGCGGCGAGGCCGAAGACCGCGACAGCGAGCACCGGGGTCACAGTGCGCCAGGACGGGCGACGAGTTGTGGACGGGGCCATCGGGGGAACTCCTTTACGAGTACCGAGTTTACGAGTAAAGCTGGGTGGACACGTTCGTTACCGGACAAGATGATGCCACGCCCGCCGTGTCGCACCCGTGACCGGGCCGTGTCGCGAGCCCCCGGACTGGTCAGTTGCCCGTGACAACTACCGTCACGCCTGAACCCGACCCACCGGAGCGCGGCTCCGCGGTCGCGCCCAGTTCATCGGCTATGGCCAGTGCGGCTTCTTTCTCGCCGGGGTTATTGCCGTAGTACACAGTCGTATTCGCGAGATTGGGGCCGGGATAGTTGCCGACCTCGGCGACCGTCCAGCCGTTGGCGGTGAGCTCGCCCGCGGTGCGCGAGGCCAGTCCGGCGATGGTGCTGTTGTTCAGAACATGTACCGGGACAGCACGATTCGCCGTGGTTGTCGTCGGCGACGTCGTCGTGGTCGACGGCTTCGTGGTGGCCGGCGCCGAACTGGTCAGTGCCGCACTCGTGGTCTGCACCGGCGCGTTGGTCGTCGCGACCGCCGTGGTGGCGGCGGCCCGACTCGTTGTGCTCGAGGCATCACCCGCCCCCGAGGTGTCGGAATCCGAACTCGATAACGACATCGCGCCGAGCCCCGCGAAAACGATGGCCAGCGCGATCAACACCATCGCCAGCGCGCGCAACGGCGGCCCGCCGGAGGTGGGATTCGGGTAGTTCACGGCTGCGCCTCGCTGGCGCTCGGCTCCACCGTGCGCCACGACGCGCTGGGTCTTTGGTTCACTCGCTGACGCTCGCTCACGCTATCGACCCTATCCGCAAACCGGCCCCTGTGGTCTCTGCGCAGGGTCCGCTTTTACGGCGGCGCGTCATACCTGGAAGCCGAGCCTCCGAGCGGCTCGCGCCTTCTGCCTGCTCGCTCGCAGTCGACGCAACCGCTTCACCAGCATGGGATCTGCCGCAAGTGCCTCCGGCCGATCCACTACCGCATTGAGTACCTGGTAGTACCTGGTCGGCGACATGCCGAACAGTTCACGAATGGCCTCTTCTTTAGCCCCGGCGTATTTCCACCATTGCCGTTCGAAGGCCAGGATGTCGTGTTCGCGACGGCTGAGACCGTCACCGTCACCATCGACCTGCTGGGCTGCCGTGACATCTTCGCTCGCAGAAGGGCCGTCCTGGATCCCGGAAAGATTCCGCGCCGCTGCGCCGTCCATCTTGCTCCCTCGCCGAGTGACCACCAGAGGAAAATGATGCTTGTACGTCGCGGATCATTGAACCACGGGCCGCGGGATTGCCCCAGCACCGTACCGGCGTGTTCGCTACCGGTCGGTAGCGAGTCGCGACCACCCGCGATCGCGGCGGCTGCGACCCGTGCGAGCCGATCGGCAATAATTGCCCCCATGGCAATCCTCCCCATCGTGATCGTCGGTGACCCGGTTCTGCACAATCCGACCGAGCAGGTCACTCGGACGCCGGAGGAACTGGCCGAGCTGATCGCGAATATGTACGAGACGCTCGATGCCGCCAACGGCGTCGGACTGGCCGCGAACCAGGTCGGCGTGCCGCTGCGGCTGTTCGTCTACGACTGCCCCGATGTCGGTCCCCATGGTTCGGCCGTGCGACGCAAGGGCGCGGTGATCAATCCGGTGCTGGAGACCTCCGAGATTCCGGAGACCATGCCGGATCCCGATGACAATGACGAGGGCTGCCTGTCGGTGCCCGGTGAGCAGTTCCCCACCGGTCGCGCCGAATGGGCCCGCGTCACCGGAACCGATGAGCACGGGGAACCGGTCGAGATCGAAGGCAAGGGTTTCTTCGCCCGCATGCTGCAGCACGAGGTCGGACATCTCGACGGATTCCTCTATGTGGACGTGCTGATCGGCCGCAATGCCCGTGCGGCCAAGAAGGCGATCAAGCGGAACGGTTGGGGCACACCGGGACTCAGCTGGATTCCGGGCACCGTGCCCGACCCGTTCGGCCACGATGACTGATCCTGCGGGTGATTCGCCATCGCCCGATATCCAGTTGGGTCGGCGCGTGGTGCTGCGGTACCGCTTGCCTGCTGGTTATCCACAACCACTCACAGATGTGATCGGCGAACTGGTTTCGCTGGATCCGCCTACCGTGCGGGCCGCGGACGGGCAGGTCGTCGCGGTCGCGGTGGATCGCGTGGTCGCGATGAAAGCGTTGGGGCCGAGGCCGATTCGCACCAGGGAGATTCGGGCGCTGGAGGCCGCGGCGGCCTACGGCTGGCCAGGTATCGAACAGGGTTGGATCGACGGCTGGCTGCTGCGGGCCGGAAACGGCTATACCAACCGCGCCAATTCCGCTGTGCCGCTCGGCAGCTCGGACGGTCCGGCGAGGCTGGGCGCGGATACGCTGCAGCGGATCGGTGAGTGGTACACCGCGCACGGACTGCCGGTGCAGCTCGCGCTGCCGGATCGGCTGGCGGCGCTGCCACCGGGCTGGCGCAGTTGGCGGGAAACCCAGCTGCTGGCGATCGATATCGACAATTTCGTACTGCCGCAGGGGCCGCGGATGGTGCGCATCGTGCCCGCACCCGATGACGCCTGGTTGTCGATGCACCGCTACAGCGGCGAAGATCCTGCGACACAGCCTGTTTCGCCGCCGCCGGTGGTGCAGGTACTCACGGCCGTGCACGACGGCGAAGTGGGTTTCGCCTCGCTCGGATTGCCGCGGCCCATCGCGATCGGCCGCGGCGCGCTCACCAGCGCACCGGACGGCCGCCGCTGGATCGGCCTGACCTGCGTCGCGGTGACGGCCGAACACCGTAGGCACGGATTGGGTTCGCTGATCTGCGCGGAGCTGATCCGCTGGGGCGCCGACCGCGGCGCCACCCACGCCTATCTCCAGGTCGAGGCCGAAAATACCGGGGCCATCGCGATGTATCACGAATTGGGCTTCCTCGACCACCACACCTACCGCTATGCCGTGCCGGACGGCTCGCGCTGAACCTGCGGTACAACAGACCTATAGCCCATTGCGAAGGAAGGCATCCGTGCGTCTCGCGACCTGGAACGTCAATTCGATCCGCTCCCGCCTCGACCGGGTCGCGGACTTTCTCGACCGCCAGGACATCGATGTGCTCGCGATGCAGGAAACCAAATGCCGCGACGACCAGTTCCCGTTCGAGCGCTTCGACGAACTCGGCTATGAGGTCGCCCATATCGGGTTGAACCAGTGGAACGGTGTCGCCATCGCCTCTCGCATCGGCCTCGACGATGTGGAAGCCGCATTCCCGGACCAGCCCGGCTTCGACAAGGATGCGGCCGAATCGCTGATCAGCGCCCCGATCGTGGAATCGCGCGCACTCGGTGCGAGCTGCGGCGGAGTGCGAGTGTGGAGCCTGTACATCCCCAACGGCCGCACCCTGCACGACCCGCACTACACCTACAAACTGGAATGGCTTGCCGCCCTGCGCGCCAACGGCGCCCAGTGGCTCGCCGAGAATCCGGAGGCGCAGATCGCCCTGGTCGGCGACTGGAATATCGCCCCGACCGACGACGACGTCTGGTCCGTCGAATTCTTCGCCGACAAAACCCACACCTCCCAACCCGAACGCGACGCCTTCGACGCCATCGTCGAAACCGGCTTCGCCGACGTCGTGCGTCCCTATGCCCCTGGCCCCGGCGTCTACACCTACTGGGACTACACCCAACTGCGCTTTCCCCGAAAAGAAGGCATGCGCATCGATTTCATCCTCGCCTCCCCCACCCTCGCCGCCCGCACCAAGGACGCGATGGTCGACCGCGAGGAACGAAAAGGCAAGAGCCCCAGCGACCACGCCCCGGTGATCGCCGAATTCACCGACTGAAGGTCAGCGGACCCAGTTCTTCAACGGTTCCGTCTTCAGCTCGACGTCGACTGGCTCGGGCAGTTTCACCACGGCACCGTAACGATCTGCTCGTAACGACGCTGCGCGCGTGGGGCACCGAGGACGCCGAGCGCAAGTTGCCGGTGCTGGTCGAGCTGTGGGTGTCCGCCGGTGAGGGCGCGGTGCGCACGCTGCTTGCGGACAAGGACGGATGGGATCCGCGGAGCCTCGGAGCCTTTGTCGGGCCGGCCGTGTACCGCGCATTGCGTCACGCCTGACAATTGTTCAGCACTTCACCCCGTCGCTAGGCGAAATGCCGCAGAAGATGGCAGAGGACTGACAAAATGTCCACCGGACCGTGCGTTCCAGCACTACGATGGAAGCAAATCCAGCGCTACAGCCGGAGGTGCGGTCATGGCGTTCTATCGGCAGGTGGGAGCGGTGCCGCCGAAGCGACACACCCAGCATCGAGACGACCGGGGACGGCTTTATTACGAAGAGCTGATGGGCGAAGAGGGCTTCTCCGGCGATTCCTCGCTGCTGTATCACCGCGGCCTGCCGCCCGCCATTGTCGATTCGACGATATGGGAGCTGCCGGACCAGACACTCACCCCTAATCATCCACTGCGCCATCGACATCTGCGCCTGCACGAACTCTTCCCCGGCGATACCCCGGCCGGAGCCGATCCGGTTACCGGCCGTCGACTGCTACTCGGCAACGCGGATGTGCGGATCTCGTATGTGGTGGCCAAGGGTGCGTCACCGCTGTACCGCAATGCGATCGGCGACGAGCTGGTGTATGTGGAATCCGGTGCGGCCGTTGTCGAAACGGTCTTCGGTACCATCCCGGCCCGGCAGGGCGACCAGGTGCTGATTCCGCGCGCGACCACGCACCGCTGGCTACCGAGCGGCCCGGAACCGCTGCGCGCGTACGTGATCGAAGCATCCAGCCACATCACCTCGCCGAAACGCTATCTCTCGAAATTCGGTCAGCTGCTGGAACATTCGCCGTACTGCGAGCGGGATCTGCACGGGCCTGGGGAACCGCTGGTCGCCACCGGAACCGATATCGAGGTGCTGGTGAAGCATCGACCCGGCGGTCAGGTGGTCGGCACACGGATGATCTACGCGACGCACCCGTTCGATGTGGTCGGCTGGGACGGCTGCCTTTATCCGCTCACCTTCAATATCGCCGATTTCGAACCGCTCACCGGCCGGGTGCACCAGCCGCCGCCCGCCCATCAGGCATTCGAGGGAATCAATTTCGTGGTGTGCAATTTCGTACCGCGCAAGGTCGACTATCACCCGCTATCGATTCCGGTGCCGTACTACCACTCCAATGTCGACAGCGACGAGATCATGTTCTACTGCGGCGGAAACTACGAGGCGCGCAGGGGTTCCGGCATCGGGCAGGGTTCGGTATCGGTACATCCCGGCGGTTATGCGCACGGTCCGCAGCCGGGCGCGTATGAGCGCAGCATCGGCATCGACTTCTTCGATGAACTCGCGGTCATGGTCGATACTTTCCGACCGCTCGAACTCGGCGAAGGCGCGCTGGCGTGCGAGGATCCCGGATATGCGTGGACCTGGTCCGGTCGCGCACCGCAGTCCGTCGATGTCCGGCAACCGAATCAGCGCCCGCACGCGAATCAGCGCCATGGGCCAGCATGAAGACCCGCATCGAGGTTCCCGACAACACCCTCTTCGGTCCGAACAATCTTCCCTACGGCGTCTTCGCGCCGGAGGGCCGCGACTTCCGAGTGGGTGTGCGACTCGGCGAGCAAGTCATCGATCTGGCTGCGGCACTGGAGGATCCGGTATTCGCCGAGCCGACTCTCAATGCCTTCATGGCGGCGGGGCCACGTCGATGGCGCGAGGTGCGCGAGCGGATCCGCAGGCTGATCGCCGACGAAATCCCCAGGGAGGCAGTACATCTACTGCACGATGTGCGTACCAAACTGCCAGTGGAGATCGGTGACTATGTCGATTTCTACGCCAGCATCGACCACGCGACCAACCTGGGCAGGCTGTTCCGTCCCGATGCCGAACCGCTGCTGCCCAATTGGCGGCATCTGCCGATCGGATATCACGGGCGCGCGGGCACCGTCGTCGTCTCGGGGACCGAGGTCGTGCGGCCGCACGGCCAACTCCGAACCACCTCCGGCACACCGGATTTCGGGCCTTCGCAACGACTCGATGTAGAAGCCGAGCTCGGATTCGTAGTCGGCGTCGGATCCGAACTAGGCACACCGATCGAGATCGACCAGTTCGCCGAGCACGTCTTCGGCGTCGCGCTGGTGAACGATTGGTCCGCGCGCGATATCCAGGCCTGGGAGTATCAGCCGCTCGGACCGTTCCTCGGCAAGTCCTTCGCGACCTCGCTCTCGGCGTGGATAACGCCGCTGGCCGCCTTGGAAAGCGCCCGCATTCGACTGCCGAAGCAAGAACCCGAACCACTGCCCTATCTGCGCGGCAGCCAGCGGTGGGGCCTCGACATCGACCTGGCCGTGCACTGGAACGGCCAAACCGTCTCGCATCCACCGTATTCCCGGATGTACTGGTCGCCGGCGCAGATGCTGGCGCATCTCACCGCGAACGGCGCTGCCACGCGCACCGGCGACCTCTACGCATCCGGCACCATCTCCGGATCGGAACCGGACCAACGCGGTTCGTTCATCGAATTATCCTGGGGCGGAACCGAACCCGTCACAGTGAACGGGCTGCACCGGACCTTCCTGGAGGACGGCGACGAGGTGGTAATCACGGCATCGGCCCGGGGTGCGAGTTCGCGGCGCATCGGCCTCGGCGAGGTCCGCGGGCGCATCTGGCATGCGCGCGAATGAGGTTCAACGCAAGGGAGACGCTGTATTGCATCCGCAAGACCCCCGGGGCGGCCGAACCCACCCCAGCCAGGCGCGGGTAAGAGCTGCCAGCTCGGCCCTTCAAGGCCGAGAAGCTGATTTTTTGTGCGAATCCACACCTGAGCGGCGGATTCTTCGTGTACCTTCCAGAGAGAAGCCCCGGACCACTCGTTGGTCCGGGGCTATCGCCATCTTTACGACACGACCGGCAGATACACCTGTGCCCCGTGGTCGGCGAACTCGGCGGACTTCTCCGCCATACCGGCTTGCAGCGCCTCGGTATCCGAAAGCCCCTGCCGCGCGGCGTATTCCCGCACGTCGGCGGAGATGCGCATGGAGCAGAACTTCGGTCCGCACATGGAGCAGAAGTGAGCGGTCTTGGCGGGTTCGGCGGGGAGGGTTTCGTCGTGATACTCGCGGGCGGTATCCGGATCGAGGGAGAGGGCGAACTGGTCGCGCCAGCGGAATTCGAACCGTGCCTTGGACAGCTCGTTATCCCGGTCCTGGGCGTGCGGATGGCCTTTGGCGAGGTCAGCGGCGTGCGCGGCGATCTTGTAGGTGATCACGCCGACCTTCACGTCGTCGCGGTCGGGCAGGCCGAGGTGCTCCTTGGGCGTGACGTAGCAGAGCATCGCGGTGCCCGCCTGGGCGATGATGGCCGCGCCGATGGCCGAGGTGATGTGGTCGTAGGCGGGTGCGATATCGGTGGCGAGCGGGCCGAGGGTGTAGAACGGCGCCTCCTCGCACAACTCCTCCTCCAGCCGCACGTTCTCCACGATCTTGTGCATCGGCACGTGACCCGGGCCCTCGATCATGACCTGCACGCCATGCGATTTCGCGATCTTGGTCAGCTCACCGAGGGTACGCAGCTCGGCGAACTGGGCCTCGTCATTGGCATCGGCGATGGAGCCGGGACGCAGGCCGTCACCGAGGGAGAAGGTCACGTCGTAGCGCGCCAGGATCTCGCAGAGTTCGGCGAAGTTGGTGTACAGGAACGACTCCTGATGATGCGCCAGACACCATGCGGCCATGATGGATCCGCCGCGCGAGACGATGCCGGTGACCCGCTTGGCGGTCAGCGGCACATAGCGCAGCAGCACACCGGCGTGCACGGTCATATAGTCGACGCCCTGCTCGCACTGCTCGATCACGGTGTCGCGGTAGATCTCCCAGGTGAGCGCGGTCGGATCGCCGTTCACCTTCTCCAGCGCCTGATAGATCGGCACGGTGCCGACCGGGACGGGCGAGTTGCGCATGATCCATTCGCGCGTCTCGTGAATATTCTTGCCGGTGGACAGATCCATGATGGTGTCCGCACCCCAGCGGGTGGCCCATACCATCTTCTCCACCTCCTCCGCGATCGAGGAGGACACGGCCGAATTGCCGATATTGGCATTGATCTTCACCAGGAACTTCTTGCCGATAATGGTCGGCTCCAGCTCCGGATGCCTGTGGTTGGCCGGGATGACCGCGCGACCGGCGGCGACCTCGTCGCGCACCATTTCCGGCGTGACGCCCTCGCGCGCGGCGATGAAGCGCATCTCGGGGGTGACGATGCCCTGCCGCGCCCAGGCCAGCTGGGTCAGCGGACCGTCGACGTCGGGCTTGGTCCAGCCATCGCGCAGCTCGGGTAGCCCGGCCTCGAGATCGATGGACGCCGTGTCATCGGTGTACGGGCCCGAGGTGTCGTAGACGTCGAAGTGCTCGCCATTGGTCAGATTGATCCGACGCACCGGAATGCGCAGGTCATCGACCTGCCGGTAGTGCTTGACGCTGCCTTCGATCGGACCGGTGGTCACGGAATCTACAGGTGTGCCCATGAATATCCTCCCTACGCCGGCATTACCCGGTCAGGTTCATACGGTCGACGGCCCTGAACGCCCGAATTGGGCTAGCCGTCCTCTCAGCCCGCTGGTGCGAGCCCCCGTTGGTGTGTGAAATTTTCCCGCCCGACGATAACCTAATATGAAGCACTACCAGATCACCGAGGGTGACAGCTCCGCGATCTACAACTCCGGATACCGCGAGGTCGGCTCCTGGCAGATCAGCTGATCTTGCCCTCGTAGGCGTCCCGCATGCCTTGCAGGTCGATCTTCTGCATACCGAGCATCGCCTGCATGGCGCGGTTCGCGGCCGCGCGGTTGGTACTCGCCAACAGGGTGTCGGCTTCGACGGGCCAGATCTGCCAGGGAATACCGTATTTATCGTTGAGCCAACCACATTCGATCGGCTGGCCGCCGTCGGCGAGCAGTGCCGTCCAGAGTCGGTCCACCTCGTCCTGGCTGTCGCAATTCACCAGCAGCGACATGGCGTGGGTGTAGTGGTAATCGCCGCCGCCGTTGATGGCGGTGAACTTCTGTCCGTTGAGTTCGAAATCGACGAGCATCGTCAGCCCGGCCTCGCGCGGACCCACCTCGGAGTAGGGCACGACATTGGTGATCTTCGAATCCTCGAACAACGAACAGTAGAACTCGGCGGCCTCCTCGGCCTGGGTGTCGTACCAGAGGTTCGTGACGATTTTCTGCATGGTGGTGGTCCTCCCGATCGGTGTGCCTGTATTAGTGCCGACGGTGCTGGCGGACGGAATTCATCGCCCGTCAGTAGGACTGGAGCTCGATCAGGGTACCCGCTGGGTCGCGCAAGTGGGCTGTGCGCAGGTTCGGACCCCAGTTCGGTCGATCGGTCGCGGCGGCGGCCAGCGTCGCGCCGTTGCGCAGGCACAGGTCGAGGCCCGTGTCGACGTCGGGCACTCGGCAGACGAACATCACGGCATCTTGCGCGGGTGCGGCGGTGACGGGTAGATCGGCGGTGCCGACGACTTCGGACATCGCGCCGCGATCGAAGAGCACGAGTACCGCTTGGTCGTCGACATCCCAGTTCGCATAGGGCCCCGCCGCGGTGCCTTTGATCAGCTTCGCGCCGATGAGCTCCGGGAGGACGGCGTGGTAGAAGTCGAAGCATTCGGCGAAACGGGTGACGAGCAGTCTCTGGTACAGGGCGTCCACGCGTCTCCTTATTAGTAGGTGTGAACCTATCGTAGGTCCCACCCTATAATTTGTCGCATGGACTCGCCGCGTGCACTTCCGCCGAGCCTGCTCGGCCTCGAGACCTACCTGCTGTCGCGGGTGGGCAAGGTCGCGCGGGGTCGGTTCGCCGATCGGCTCGCGGCGCACGGGCTTCGGCTGTGGCATGTGGCGGTACTCGCCGCGCTCGCCGATTTCGGGCCGCATGCGCAGCGCGATCTAGGCATTCGGCTCGATATCGATCCGAGCGATGTGGCGAAGATCGTCGACGAATTGGCAAGTTCCGGTCAGGTCGAGCGCACCCGCGATCCCGCCGATCGCCGTCGAATGTCGGTGCGGATCACCAGGACCGGCCGGGCCCTGCTGCGGGCACTCGAGAGGGAGGCGCGGCAGGTGCGTGAGGAGATCCTCGCGCCACTCGGTGAAGAGGAGCGAATTGCGCTGTCGGACATGTTGCTTCGGTTGTTCGAGCACACGCACCCGAACTCCGGCGCGGACTGACCCCTCGTCGGCCCGCGCCGGAGATCCGTCAGTCCGACTCGGCCTCCGGGCGCAAAAGCACATTCAGGTCGATCGCGATATACCGTCCGATCATCAACTCCGGTGCCCGGATACCGATTTCCCGCCGGTCCAGCACGGCATGAGCGGACAGCCGGACGGTGTCGTTGGGACCGAGGACGAATCTGGTTACGGTGCAGACGAGTTCGACCCGTCGTCCGCGCACCTGTGCCGTCCCGGCGACTCGCCACTCACCAGCCGGCTCAGTGATGTGGTCGGCGGTGAACGTCATCAGCGGATAACGGTCCAGATCGAGCAGGCGGCGGGCACGCAGATCCCGGTCGCGCCGGGCATGCCCGGTGTCGATCGCACCCAGATCGACCGTGCCGGTGACGGTTTCGGGCCTACCGCCGGGTCCGGCGGTCAACCGACCGTCCCGGATCGGCGCCCGGCCGTAGACGGTGCGGCCGAAGTTGGCGACAGTGAATTCGGCTCGGCTGTGCGCCGGATCGACCACCCAGTGTCGTTGGCCGCGTTGCAGCTGTGGCTCGACGAGCAGTGTCCACGTCATGGCTAGCCCCGATCCGCATAGATGTCGGCGGAGCCTCGATGGGCGATCACCGGATAGGTCTCCACCCGGTCGGGGCCGGGCAGCAGTGCCATATCCTCGCCGGGCAGCAGTTCGGTGGCGAGGATCGCGCGCTGCGCGGCGAGCAGCACATCCTCGGATTCGGCGAACACCACGATCATCCCGGACCCGTCGTGGCGGCGCAGCTCGTAAGTGGTGAGCAGTCCTGGGACACCGGCGAGCGCCGGTTCGATGCGGTGCCGGGACGCGAAGTCCGCCGCGACCAATTGGTCGGTGCCGCGTGGTCCATCGAAATAGACGAGTTGTGCATACATCCGAAACGCTCCTGATCTGCGGGAATGATGTACTCAGCTTCGGTGGAACGGCAGCAGTGCGAATCAGTGTCACCACGTATGCGCGGTACTGAACCTCGCGCGCGGCCCGCCGAGCCCGTGGATACTGCTGGCTATGCAGGACCCGCTGATCGGTCGTCATCGCGAACTCGCCCGCCTGCGGGCCGATGTGCTCGCGGCCGCCGCGGGACCGGGGCGCTTGGTCCTGATCGACGGACCGGCCGGAATCGGCAAGACCCGGCTGGCCGAGCACACCGCGGCGCTGGCCGCCGAGTGCGGGCTGCGCGTCGGCCGTGGCTTCGCGGTAGACGATGCGGGGATGCCGCCGCTGTGGCCGTGGCATCGGCTCGGCCGCGACCTTCCGGAGTTGGCCGAAGCACTGGCGGGTGGCGACGCCGTGCGGTGGGAAGATTCGGCCTCGCAACGGTTTCGGATGTTCACCGTCTTCGCCGCCGCGCTCGAAGCGGCAGCGGCCCCGGCCGGACTCGCGGTGGTGCTGGAGGATCTGCACTGGGCCGACCGGACCTCACTACTGCTGCTGCGGCACATCGCCGCCGAACTCCCGCACCAGCGGTTGCTCCTGGTCGCCACCGCACGCGACACCGCCGACGGGCCCTATCTCGAACAATTGCCGGACCTGGTACGGATGCCGCACACCCAGACGATGCCGCTGACCGGACTATCGGTCGAGGAGGTCCGGCATTGGTTGCGCCACACCGCGCCCACCCTGGATACCGCGGCCGCCGACCGACTACACGAACGCACCGGAGGCAACCCGCTCTACGTTCGGCTCGTCGTCGAATCGTCCGGCGAATCCGATCCGGATCCATTGTCCCGTCCGGGTTTTCGACGGCTGGCATTGGCGCAGGTGGATCGGCTCGACGCGGTGACCCGGACCGTGCTGCGGGCCGCGAGCGTGCTGGGCGAGCGGATCGAACCGGAATTACTCGAACAGCTCACGGGCGCCGATGTCGAAACGGCGCTCGATACGGCAGTGACCGCCGGTGTGGTCCGGCACCCCGACAACGGCGCAGTCGCATTCGTGCACGCGCTGATCCGCGATGCGATCTACGCCGAATTGTCGCCGTCGGAGCGATTGTCATTGCACCGCAGCGCCGCCGAGTTGCTCGCCGCCCGCGCCGACGGCGATCCTTCCGCGGCCGGACCGATCGCTACCCACCTGCGAAGAGCGAGCGGCCAGGACACCGACGCCGACTGCGCACATTGGGCTCGCATTGCCGCCGAATCCGCCCGCGCGACGACCGCCTACGACGACGCGATCCGCTTCCACGAATGGGCGATCGAGGCGACCGGACCGAGCGCACCCGGCCCGTTGCGGGCCGAGTTGTTGATCGAACTCGCGCGCAGCGAATTCGAGGCCGGTCGCATCGACGACAGCATCGGCCATTGCGCACGGGCCGGGGCGATCGCGGAGCAGGCGACCCGCCCCGACCTCGTGGCGGCGGCCGCGCTGGTAGTGCACGGTATCGGTACCCCGAGGGTAGTCGCCACTGTGGATCAACTGTGCCGCAGCGCATTACGCGGCTTATCGGCCGACACCGACGGCGCGTCGATCGCCCGGCTCACCGCGCATCGTGCCATGGCAGCCGCACAGATCGGCGAATGCGACCGTGCCAGAGAGCTTTCCGCGACGGCCATGGCGACCGCCGAACGCAGCGGCGACCCCGACACTCTGCTCGATGCCATCCACGCCCGCCACCTCGCCCTTTCGGCGCCGCAGTTCCTCGCCGAGCGGATGGACCTCGTCGAACGCGCCATCGAAATCGGCGACCGGGCGCGTCAGCCGCTGGCCCGGCTGTGGGGCTATCTATGGCAGGCCTCGGCCGCCTTCCAACTCGGTGATCTCGGCCTGGTCGACCGAGCGATCATCGAGCTGGAGCAGGTCGCCGAGCGGGGACGCCTGCCGATCGCCCGCTGGCATCTGCATCGACTCGATGCCACCCGCGCAGCACTGACCGGAGACTTTGTCACGGCCGACGAAAGCAATAACGCCGCATTCGAACTCGCCATCCGGATGGGCGACGAGTCGCTGCTCGGTTTGCACCACGCGTTCCGCGGGCTGATGAACATGGTGCAGGGATATGTGTCCGAAACCGAAGCCGCCGAGCGATTGGCGGCGATGCGCCATGCGCCGCAGATACCGTTGATCCGGATCTTCCTGCCGATGACACGCGCCCTGGCCGGCGATCTGGACGAGGCACGCGCGCTGTTCCAGGAGTTCCGGGAATTGCCCGGCACCTTCCAGATCGGACCGCATTGGCTCGGGCTGCTCTACAACCTCGGTTTCACCGCGGTGCTGTTGCGCGACAAGGAAACCGCGGAGCGCACCTACCAGGCGTTCGGCCCCGACGACGGCTACTACCTCGGCGACGGCGGCGCTGTGCTGTGCTCCGGTTCGATCGCCCGCCCGATCGCCGACCTCGCGTTCACTGCCGGACGAGTCGACGCCGCGATCGAGCACTACCAGCGTGCGATCGCGATGGACAGCCGGATCGGCGCGCGCCCATTTCTGGCGCTGAGCCGCCTCGGGCTGGCCGACGCACTGCGCACCCGGGGCGCGCCCGGGGATCTGCGCGCCGCCCGGTCGGCGATAACCGAAGCGGCACAGGAATTTCGGCGACTCGATATGACGCACCGACTGCGGGCCGCCGATGCGCTGCTCGCCGAGATCGACCGAGCGGGCCGCACCGCGAACCCGCTGACCGCCCGCGAAACCGAGGTCGCGGACCTGGTCGCGGATGGCCTCGCCAACCGCGAAATCGCCACTCGGCTGGTACTTTCCGAGCGCACAGTGGAGACGCATGTCCGCAGCATCCTGGCCAAGTTGGGATTTCAGAATCGAACCGAGATCGCGGCGTGGCGCCTGCGCTCCTGAGCAGACGCCGTACCGCATCAGGCAACGGCCTTGCATTCGGGCTTGTCGATGGCAACCGGCTCGGGAGCCTTGCCGCGCAACGGAACTTCTTCGATGAACCAGGAAGCCGATTGCGCAGATGGCGGCGGCGATCGCCGAAGCGACCGGCGCACCGGCGGGTGATCTCGCGGCCGCGGGACTCGCTCACTTCGCACTGGAAGCCGCCGAAGTCGCGAGTACTTGGGAAGATCCGGCGAGCGCGTTCCACGAGTTGTTCGACCTGCTCGACAACGGCTGGGGTCGGTAACTGACGACAACCGGGCCGATCAATCCGACGGCATACGGAATCCCGGTATCGGTTGACTACGAGTTCTAGCGTTGCTAGATTCTCTATCAACGCTACATGCACAGAACGGAGGAACTCATGAGCACCACACTCATCCAGGTCGTCGCCATCGTCTCGGTCCTCGCGAACGCCGTCGTCTACGGCACCGACGCCTGCTTCGCACTGATCACGCGGTCGGTGTACGACAAGCTGGACGACCGGACCGTGACCATCTCGGCGGGCTGGGGGCACTACTACGGCGACCGCCGGATGCCGATCGTCGGGATCAGCGGTGTGGTAACCGCCGTTGTGGCAACGGCTCTCGCGGCGATCGGCGGCCACGCGGCAGCGGCGATCACGGCGGGTATCGCCGTCGTGGCGCTGGTGACCTGGCTCGGCATCTACGTTCGCGTCGCGAAGCCGGTGAACACCCAGCAGACCGCCGCGGCGCACTCCGGCGTCATTCCGACGAATGCCCGTGCGCTGCAAGACAAGTGGAACAGCGTGATCAACGGCCGGGTGGCCCTGCAGTTCACCGCCATCGCCGCGCTCTGCGCCGCGATCGCCCTCGCCTGACGCATCCCATCGAAACCCTGTGTCGGCCACACCTTGCAGGTGCGGCCGACACAGGGTTTTCGCTGATGCGGTGCCGATCGCGAGTTTCGCCATGATGCGGGCGATAAGCACGCGCAATAACGAACCGGAGCGAGCAGCGCGACCATTCGACCGGGATCGCGACGGGTTCGGTGGCTGCTCGTTGCCGCGGGGTAGCGTCGTAGCAGAATCGTTAACCGTACGAACAATCCAGCGGAACGGGACAACGACGTGGCCGACGCCTTCTACACTACAGATCCGGCGAACCCGAGCCGGTTCGTCTCGACCGAACTGACCCGCGGGCCGTGGTCACCCGACGCTCAGCACGCCGGACCACCATCCGCGCTGCTCGGGCACGCGATCGAACGCTGTGAGCCGCGGGCCGGATTCCAGGTCGGCCGGGTCGCGGTGGAAATCCTCGGCCCGGTTCCCTTGGAGCCGCTGACGGTGCAGACGCGGGTGGCACGGCCCGGACGCAGTGTGGAGTTGATCGAAGCGACGCTGTCCACCGATCGCGGACCCGTCATGCGGGCGAACGCCTGGCGCTTCAAACTCGCCGAGCCGGAGCTCGAACTGCCCGAACAGTTCCTGCCGACCGGCGCCCGTCCCGGACCGGATCAGGCGGTGCCGTCCCACTTTCCGTCGACCCAGCCCATCGGTTTCCACACCGGCATCGACTACCGCTTCGTGTCCGGTTCTTTCGCCGATCCCGGCCCGGCGATCTGCTGGATCCGGCTGAAGTATCCGATCGTCGCCGGTACCACGCCGAGTCCGCTGGAACGCACACTCGCCGCGGCGGATTCGGGCAACGGCGTCAGCCGAGTGCTGGATTGGAACCGATACCTGTTCATCAATACCGATCTCACCGTCACGCTGCACCGACAGCCGGTCGGCGAATGGGTCTGCCTGGACGCCGCCACCTATCCGCAACCGCACGGCATCGGCTTGGCCGAGTCCGCGCTCTTCGACGAGAAGGGCCCGCTCGGCCGCAGCACCCAAACGCTGTTCCTCGGCCCGCGCTAGCTCGGCTGCAATCTGCGCGGTCGAAGATCGAGGCCGTGCGTACGCCTGGTGCATGCCGTCGGATCGGGTTGACCGGCAGACCGCATCGATGTCGCGAGCGGTCCGAACTTCGCAGGTCGAGACCGCCGCTCGGCCTGTTGCTGAGCAATCGCCGCATGTGAAAACATAAAAGTGATTCGGTCGACCCGAGACGCCCACCGAGCCGCCTTCGCGCGGCCGATCCGGATGTGGGAAGGAGTCGACGATGTTGATGCGTTTCCGACTGGACCCGGACCAACTCGCCGCGGCCATGTCCATCGCCGGGCTGAAGCCGGGACCACGCTCCGCGCTGCCGCTGACGACCCCGCCGTCCGACCCGGCGGCGGCGCTGCGGGACACCGGACTGCTCGAAGCGGACGATCGACTCACCGGACCGGCGACCGGAGCATTGCGGATCGCCGCCGATCCCTCCGACACCACCGCCGTCACCGCCGACCGCGTCGGGCAACACAACCGGACAGCGGCGCTGCTACTGCGCGGAGACGAAGAAGGCACCTTCGTCATGCAGGCCGGGACCGGCGAGGACGGCTTCGATTTCACCGTCGTGCCGACGCTCGACCAGGCGACCATGCTGGTCGACCAACTGCTCGATCTCACTTCCTACGGCCCCGGATTCGCATCACCCCCGATCGACCTCGATCTCATCGCATTCGCCGCACTTCTCGCCGCCGCCGATGCGGCACAAGAGGCCCGCCTGGCCGGGGTCCTGCGGCGAAACGTGGCGGCCGGACCGCTCGAGCTGCGAGCGCTCGAGCTGGAGGAGCAACTCGCCAAGGGGCTGGCCGCGGGCGACACTCGTTGGGCCTTGTCCGCCGCCCAGGGCGCCACACCGGTCTCACTCGCGGCGGCGGCCGGCCGGATGACGGAGGGACTGGCGCGGCTGGCGTCGCTGAGCCTTGTTCGACTCGAGGCGCTCGGCAGCTACCGATTCACCGATGCCGGGACCGCGGTGGCACGGTCATTCGGTCAACTGTTGACGACCGGGAGCATTGCCGTAATGAACGGTGCGACAAAGAAACAGGACGCGCTCGCCCATTTCACGGTGTTCCGTTCGACGTTCTCGACCCGGTTCGCATGCTGGCGCGAACTCGCGGCGCGCAATCCGCGTGCCGAATTATTGGAGACCACAACCGAAGTCGCGCTCCGGCTGGTGCGCGATGTGCTGGATCCCGCCGTGGTCAAGCCGTTCGCCGGTGGCATACCGGCATTCGACGCGTCTGCCGCACCCACGGAAGCGGTGCCGGCGGTAGAGCGCGGCCGCACTCCGGCATTTCATCCGACCCACCAGGTGCCCGCCAACGGCATGCCCGCATGGGCCACTCCCGACTCGACCCGGCCGCCTGTCGCCCGCATCGAACCGCGCGTCGAACTCCAGATCCTCGATCGCTCCGGCGACTGGGCGCATATCGCCTGCAACAACGGCTGGACCGCATGGGTCGACGGCCGCGCCATCGAACCCCTTGCCGCCCTTTGGTACCCGACCCACCTGGTACCCGAGGGCGGATTGGACGCATGGGCCGCGCCCGATCCGAGCCTCGGCCCCATCACCAGCATCGATCCCGGCGTCGAGCTCCAGATCCTCGGCCGCGCCGGGGACTGGGCGCATATCGCCTGCGACAACGGCTGGACCGCATGGGTCGACGGCCGCGCGATCCACCCCCTCGCCCGGCCCGGTGCACCCTGGATATCCACCGGCTACAGGCACGTCTGAGGCCCCGGTCGCGAGATCACGGGACTATCCGACACCGGCACGATCACAACCTCGAGTGTCCAGTTCATGGCGATTCCCTTCGCTGCTGTGGACATGGGTATGCCTGAACGTGCAGACGTCGCGTCGCGGTGGAAATCATCGCTGACTGCGCGGTTCCCACCGCCACGCGAATTCACCCGCCTCCGGCGGCGGACCGGGCAGTTCACCTTTTCCCGAGAGCCCAGCGATCAGCATGGCGAGCACGCGTCGGCGCAGTTCAGCGGTTCGGACCTGGTCCGGCATGGCAACGGCCGCACATGCTTCCAGGACGAGACCGAGGTCGTTGGCATTGGCATCCGCGCGCAGCCGACCGGAGGCGTGCGCCCGCCGGACCAGTTCCTCGGTGACCTCACCCGAATGCGTGACGTCCGGCAGCATCGACTCGTCCGGAGTGAAGGTGCCCGCCAAATGCACGGTCAACGAGTGCACATCCGCGTCGACCACGCGTTCCAGAAATCCCACCAGACCACGCCACCCGTCCGAATCCTCCAGTGCGGCATCGGCTTCGGCGTTGTAGCGGCGTAGGCCCTCGTGGCAGAGGGTGCGCAACAGCATGTCTTTGCTCGGGTAGCGGCGGTAGAGGGCGCTGATGCCCACTCCGGCTCGCTCGGCGACGGCGGCGATGGGGGCGTTGGCGTCGGCGAGGAAGACCGCGCGGGCCGCCTCGAGGATGAGCCCGTCGTTGCGGGCGGCCTGCGCCTTGCGTCCGGGCAGACCCTTCTGAGCTGGGGCATCGGATGTTTTCGGCATAGGTTCAGACTAGCACTTGAAACGGAATGATCCGTTCTGGTAAAGTTTAAACAGAACGAAGCATTCCGTTTCAAAAGGAGTAGCGATGACCGCAATCACCCCCTTCCGCATCGACGTCCCGCAGGCAAAGCTCGACGACCTGGCCGACCGGCTGTCCCGGGCCCTCTACCCGAACGAATTGCCCGGCGTCGGCGATGCCTACGGCGTTCCGAACGAGCGGGTGCGGGATCTCGCCGAGTACTGGCTGGAACGCTTCGACTGGCGCGCGCTGGAGGCGAAGCTGAACTCCTACCCGCAGTTCACCACCGAGATCGACGGCGAAGATATCCACTTCATGCACATCAGGTCCTCCCGGCCGGATGCGCTGCCGGTGGTCCTGACCCACGGCTGGCCGGGTTCGGTGCTCGAATACCTCGATGTCATCGCGCCGCTGACCGAGCCGGAATCGGCCGATGAGCCCGCCTTCCACCTGGTCATCCCGTCGCTGCCGGGATTCGGATTCTCCGGGCCGACCCGCAGCACCGGATGGGGCACGGTCCGCACCGCCGCGGCCTGGGCGGAGCTGATGGGCCGACTGGGCTACACCCGCTACGGCGCGATCGGCAACGACGGTGGCTCGATGGTCTCACCGGAGATCGGACGGCTGGCTTCCGATCATGTCGTCGGAGTGCATGTGACGCAGCTGTTTTCGTTCCCGTCCGGTGATCCATCGGAGTTCGAGGGGCTGTCCGAGGAGGATATGGCGGCGCTGCAGCACCTGCAGTGGTTCCACGAGAACAAGATGGCCTTCAACGCCTTGCACAGCCAGCAGCCGCAGACGCTCGCGTTCGCGCTGGCCGATTCGCCGGTCGGGTTGCTCGGCTGGAATGCGCAACTGTTCGGCGAAAGCCTCGACGAGGAGTTCGTGATCGGCAATGTGGCCATCTACTGGCTGACCGGAACGGCCGGGTCGTCGCTGCGGTTCTACTACGAGGACGCGCACACCGCGCAGCAGCCGAGTGGACCGACCACGGTGCCGACCGGATTGGCGATGTTCAAGGGTGATTTCCAGTCGATTCGCCGGTTCGCCGAGCGCGATCACAGCAACATCGTCAGCTGGAATTCTTACGACGTCGGCTCCGTCCAAAGTGGCCCGAACGATGCGGCAGGACACTACGCCGCGCATGAGGCACCGCAGGTGATCGTCGCCGATATCCGGCAGTTCTTCGCCAAGCTCGGCTGAGCGCACACAGCGCAACGGCCCGCATCCGTTTTCGGACGCGGGCCGTTGCGCGTTTCCCGGCAGAGACCCTGTCGTATGTCTTCGAGACGGACGGCCATGGTTCGTCTCGTTCTCCGTTGATGTACTGGATTCACCAACAGCTCAACAGTTTTCAACCCCCGCGGTGCGAGCGTCAGGCCCGGAGGCGGCAGCCTGCGTAATCACGTAGGGCCCGGCAGCACCGCGAATTCAACACAGGAGAACATCATGCGTATCGCAGTTTTCGGAGCCACCAGCACCGTCGGTCGGCTGGTCGTCGAGCAGGCGCTCGAGCAGGGGCACGAGGTCACCGCGTTCACGCGCGATGCGGCCGGCGTCGGGCAGCGGCACGAGCGGTTGCACATCGTCGAGGGCGATGTGCTCGACACGAATTCGGTGGAGCGGGCCGTTGCCGGGCAGGATGCGGTGCTGATCTCGCTGGGTGCGGGCCGCAAGGGCGTCATCCGGGCCGAAGGCACCCGAGCGGTGCTCGAGGCGATGGACCGGACCGGCGTCAAGCGGTTGATCTGCCAGACCACCCTGGGTGTCGGCGACAGCCGCGGCAACCTGAACTTCCTCTGGAAGTACGTGATGTTCGGGATGCTGCTGCGCGAGGCCTACGCCGACCACGTCAAGCAGGAAGAATACGTCCGGGCAAGCAACCTCGACTGGACCATCGTCCGCCCGAGCGCCTTCACCGACGGCCCCCGCACCGACGCCTACCGCCAGGGCTTCCCCGCCGACGCCAAGGGCCTCTCCCTCAAAATCGCCCGCGCCGACATAGCCGCCTTCATGCTCACCCAACTCACCGACCCCACCTACACCCACCAGGCCCCCGGCATCTCCAACTAGCGACCGAGAATCCGGTGGTGGAGGGGTGCTCTCGACGTTTGCCTGCGTGGATGCGTGGTGATCGGTCGTCCAGGTCAGTGCTGGTCGAGAGTGCCCCAGGTGGGGAAGGGGTCGGGGTAGGTGGTCCAGGTGGTGGGGCCTGCGCTGAGTTCGTCGTCGGTGAGGAGGGCGCCGTCGAGGAGGGCGCGGATGTGGGTGGTGTCGAGTTTTATGCCGATGAAGACGATTTCCGGATCGGCGCGGCCGCCACCGCCGTCGTGGTGGCGATCACCGCCGCCGGCGGTGCCGGAGCGAGCAGGGTCACCTTCGGGCGACGCTGGGTAGGGTCTGGGATGTGAAATTCCTGCCGCTCGTGCCCGACGGGCAGACTCCAGTTCGCGTCCTCACTATCGCTGGGACCGATTCCGGTGGCGGCGCGGGTATTCAGGCCGATTCCCGGACCATGGCCATGTGCGGGGTGCACGCATGCGTGGCGGTGGCCGCAGTTACGGTGCAGAACTCGGTCGGGGTGAGCGGGTTCCACGAGATTCCGCCGCAGGTCGTGGCCGATCAGGTACGCGCGGTCGTCGGGGATATCGGGGTCGGAGCGGCCAAGACCGGAATGCTGGCCTCGACCGCGATCATCGAGTCGGTCGCGGCGGCATGTCAGGAAGTCGGGATCGGACGGGATCGGACGCCACTGGTGGTCGATCCGGTCGCGGCATCCATGCACGGCGATCCGCTGCTGCACGAGGAGGCCCTGGACGCGGTGCGGCACACGCTGATTCCGCTGGCCACGGTGGTGACGCCGAATCTCGACGAGGTGCGGCTGATCACCGGGATCGAGGTTATCGACGATGCCTCGGCGCGGAAGGCGGCGGAGGCGCTGCACAAGCTCGGAGCGCAGTGGGCCATCGTCAAGGGCGGCCATCTGCGGTCCTCGACGGTGAGCACCGACCTGCTCTTCGACGGCGATCGCTTCCTCGAGTTCACCGCGCCACGCATCACCACCGGCAACGACCACGGCGGCGGCGACACCTTGGCCGCGGCCATCGCGTGCGCACTCGCCAATGGTTACTCGGTCCCCGATGCCGTCGAATTCGCCAAGGACTGGACCTACCGCTGCCTGGCCGCCTCCTACGACCTCGGCGCAGGTCACGGCCCCGTTTCCCCGCTATGGCGGCTGTCCGCCTCCTGACCCCGGCGCACCGCTGTACCAGGTGTGCCGCCGTCACTTGCCATGGGCTTCAGTGGTGCCAGTGGGTTCCGAAACTTGTCGGTGGGTGGGGTCATACTGTGGGCATCGCAGACACCGTTGGCCTCGATGATGCGGTTGACGAGAACGATGGGGTTCGAAGTGGATGCGGGAGCCGACCGCTGATGGCGCGCTCGCGGTCGGTGCGCACAAGTCAGTCGCTGGAGAACGCGAGGTGCAGCGGTTGGGCCGAGTCCATGCGGATGCCGTTCAGTCGCGCATTGGCCTCGGCCAGTGCGGAGATGATCTCGGCCAGGTAGGCGACGAACTTTTCGATCGGCATGGTGTGTGCCTGTAGCCGGTTCGCGCCGAGCCACCAGTCGGTGGCCGAGGCCACCGCACCGAATACCGAATAGTTGACGAGTTCGACGCTGGATACTTCGACGGATTTGTCGGCGAGCAGTCCGGTGAACAGATCCGCGGCCCGCTTGGCCGATTGCCGAGCCGACTGCAGCGCCCGCTCGGATTCATCGGCCCGCCGCGTGAAGTGGCTGTGCAGCATGAACCGGAAAACATTGGGGTGCTGGGAAACCACGAGCACATATTCGGCCGCGCCACGCCGAATCAACTCCCGCGCGGAATCATTCGTCAGATCGGCACTGGAAACGATTCGCTCCCACAGCATGTCGCGAACCCGGTCGACGATCGCGTTGTACAGATCGGTCTTATCCTCGAAGTGCCGATAAAGTTTGGGCTTGGCCGCCCCGGCTTCCTTCGCGATATCGCCCATGCTCACCTCGGGTCCGAACTTGTCCAGCGCCCGAAACGCCGCATCGACGAATTCCGCCCGAACCTGCACCCGATGCTCCCGCCACCGCTCGGTCCGAGCATCGACCCGCCTGGGCGTCCCCGCATCCACTCCCCGCCCACTGCGCATCACAAATCCGACCGTACCAATACCTGCACCCGACCCAGGTAGACGCGGTTGCCGAAACGGCAACAAAGTTGGCGCCGTCGCGGACCCTGCGTACATCATGCGAACAGGGTCGATGGACCGAGATACGTGATTTCGATGGGAGAACGACGCATGACCGAGAGCACCACTTCTGGCAACACCCAGGAGTTCTGGGAGGGGTTCTATCAGGACCGGGATCAGGTGTGGACCGGGAATCCCAATCCATTGTTGGTGCGGGAGGCCGTGGGGCTCGAGCCGGGGACCGCATTGGACCTCGGATGTGGTGAGGGTGCGGACGCTGTTTGGCTCGCGCGGCGTGGGTGGCGCGTGACCGCGGTCGATGTGTCCCCGACAGCGCTGCGGCGTGCGGCTGCGCATGCCGACGAGGCGGGCGTCGGGGAGCGCATTGCGTTCGCGGAACATGATCTGGCGCAATCGTTTCCGGAGGGAGAGTTCGATCTGGTTTCGGCGCAGTTCTTTCATTCGCCGGTGGCGCGGGACCAGGAGCGGACGAAGGTTCTGCGGCGGGCCGCCGAGGCCGTGGGCGTCGGCGGGGTCTTGTTGATCGCGGGGCATGCGGGATGGCCGTCGTTTGTCGAGGATCGGCATGACGTGCACTTTCCGACGATGGATGAGGTGCTCGACGGCCTGGCTCTCGGGCCGGACTGGAACGTGGAGACCAAGGATGCGGTCGAGCGGGAAGTCACGTGGCCGGAGGGCCAGGTGGGGATGCGTACCGACACTGTGTTGCGGATTCGGCGAGTGCGGTAGCCGCGGTCCCCAGGAACCTCACAGGTAGAGCCCAGCTAGGGTCCAGCGCGGTTCGCGAGGGTAGTCACCATGACCGAATCGACGACCGCCGCGCACCGGGCGGAAATGACCGAAACGGTGATCACGCCCGTGCTGGACGTCGTGATCCCCGTCTACAACGAAGAGGCCGACCTGGGTGTCTGCGTGCGGCGGCTGCACGCCTACTTGCGCGACGGGTTCCCGTTCCCGGCGCGGATCACTGTAGCCGACAATGCGAGCACCGACGACACCATGCAGGTCGCGCAGTTGCTCGCCGATGAACTCGATGACGTGCGCGTCGTGCACCTCGACGCCAAGGGCCGTGGCCGCGCGCTGCGCGCGGTGTGGGAGCACTCCGACGCCGAGGTGGTCGCCTACATGGACGTGGATCTGTCCACCGACCTCAATGCGCTGCTGCCCCTGGTCGCGCCGCTGATCTCGGGCCACTCCGATCTGGCCATCGGCACCCGACTCGACGCGGCGTCGCGAGTCGTGCGCGGACCCAAGCGCGAAATCATCTCGCGCTGCTACAACCTGATTCTGAAAGCCTCACTGCAGGCACGCTTTTCGGATGCGCAGTGCGGGTTCAAGGCGATGCGCACCGATGTGGCGCGGCGGCTGCTGCCGCTGGTGCAGGACGGTGAATGGTTCTTCGACACCGAGCTCTTGGTGCTCGCCGAGCGGGCCGGGCTGCGCATTCACGAGGTGCCGGTCGACTGGATCGATGATCCGGACAGCCGGGTCGACATCATCGATACCGCGCGCAAAGATCTGCTCGGCGTGTGGCGACTGCTGCGCGGGCTGACGACCGGTGCGCTGCCATTGGACGAGCTGCGTCGCTCCGTCGGCCGTGAACCACTGGTTCCCGGTGTGCCGTTGGGGATGGTCGGGCAGGTGGTGCGGTTCGCGATAGTCGGCGTCATCTCCACCCTCGCCTATATGCTGCTGTACCTGGTGTTGCAGCCCATGACCAGTGCGCAGGTGGCGAACTTCGTCGCGCTGCTGATCACCGCGGTCGGCAATACCGCCGCCAACCGCGCCTTCACCTTCGGGGTGCGTGGGTCGAATGACGTTGTGTCACACCAATTCCAAGGTCTGCTGATCTTCGGCTTCGGCTTATCGGTCACCAGCGGATCGTTGTTCGCCCTGCACCGTTGGGCACCCGACGCCGCCGTTCATCTGGAATTGTTGGTACTCGTGGTCGCCAATCTCATTGCCACGCTGATCCGATTCGTCGGCCTGCGCTGGGTCTTCCGTAACCCGACCGCCATCCGCGCGGCGCTGGTCACCGAGGGCGGACAGCAGTGACGGCTACACTCACGCCACCATCGACCGCGGTGCCGCCTCAATCGCGCCCCGAGCGCAAGATCGGCTGGGAATACCCCGCATTGGCGGTATTGCTGCTCGGCACCGGAATCGCCTACCTGTGCAACCTCAGTGCCAGCGGGTGGGCGAATTCCTTCTATTCCGCCGCGGTACAGGCGGGTTCGAAGTCCTGGAAGGCCTTCTTCTTCGGCTCCTCGGATGCCGCGAACTCGATCACCGTCGACAAACCACCGGCCTCGCTGTGGCTTATGGAATTGTCGGTGCGGGCATTCGGACTGAATTCCTGGACCATTCTGGTTCCGGAAGTGCTGCTCGGCGTCGCCTCGGTGGCACTGGTGTGGGCGACGGTGCGCAGGCCCTTCGGCCCGGCGGCCGGACTCATCGCCGGCCTGGCGCTCGCGGTGACGCCCGTCGCCGCACTGATGTTCCGGTTCGACAACCCGGATGCGCTGCTGGTATTCCTGATGATCGCGGCGGCCTGGGCGATGACCAGGGCGGTCGAGGACGGGCGCACCCGCTGGCTGGTACTCACCGGTGTCTTCATCGGATTCGGATTCCTCACCAAGCAATTGCAGGTGCTGCTGGTAGTGCCGACACTGGCGCTGACCTATCTGTTCGCCGGTCCGCCCAAACTCGGCAAGCGGATCCTGCAGCTACTCGCGGCGGGTTTGGCGATGATCGTCGCGGCCGGCTGGTGGCTGCTCACGGTCGAGCTGTGGCCCGCATCTTCGCGACCGTGGATCGGTGGGTCGCAAAACAATTCGATCGTCGAGCTCACTCTCGGCTACAACGGTCTCGGTCGCTTGAACGGCAATGAACACGGCAGCGTCACCCCGGGCGGTGGCGATATGCCGCGCGGTGGCGGTGGCGGTGGCGGTGGCATGTGGGGCAGCACCGGCATCACCCGGATGTTCGAACCGGCGCAGGGCGGTCAGATCGCCTGGCTCATCCCCGCCGCATCGGTCGCGCTGGTAGCGGGAATTCTGTTGCGCGGCAAGGCTGCTCGCACCGATGGCAGGCGCGCGGCGCTGATCCTGTGGGGCGGTTGGCTGCTGGTGACCGGGTTGACCTTCAGCTTCATGGCGGGCATCTTCCACCAGTACTACACGGTGGCGCTGGCTCCGGCGGTCGCCGCATTGGTCGGTATCGGCGCAGTTCAGCTGTGGCGGGATCGGCACCGGCTGTGGGTCCGGTTGTTCGCGGGGCTCGCGGTCGGCCTGACCACCGCGACGTCATGGATGTTGTTGTCGCGCAGCTCGAGCTTCGTGCCGTGGTTGCGCTGGGCGGTGCTGGTGGTCGGTGTGTGCGCGACCATCGCGGTACTGCTGCCCGCACCGAGGAAGGTGGCGCTGGTCGCGGCATTGGCCGCCGCATTCACCGGATTCGCCGGGCCCGTCGCGTATTCCGTCCAGACCATTTCGACCGGACACGAGGGCGGGATCCCGTCGGCGGGACCGAACGTCGGGATGTTCGGGATGTTCGGCCATCGTCCCGGCGACGAGGGCGGCTTCGGTGGGCCAGGCGGCTTCGGTGGGCCAGGCGGCTTCGGCGGGTCGGGCGGCTTCGGTAACCCAGGCCGTCCCGGCGGCGGAATGCCCGGTGGACGAAACACTGACGGCCGCAATACGAATGGCGCTCCGGGTCGACAAGCCAACATGCCAGGTGGCAACGAGGCCGCGGGCAATCCGATGATGGGCGGTCCCGCCGGCGGTCTGCTCGGCGCGAGCAGGCCGAGCGAGAAAGTCATCGCACTGCTGGAAAACAATGGCTCCGACTACACCTGGGTCGCCGCGGCCACCGGCTCCAACAGTGCCGCCGGATTCCAGCTGGCCACCGAACTGCCGGTCATGCCGGTCGGCGGCTTCAACGGCAGCGATCCGTCGCCGACCTTGGATCAGTTCGAGCAGTATGTCGCCGACGGAAAGATCCACTACTTCATCGGCAGTGGCAATCGCGGCGGTGAGGACGGCGGTTTCGGTTTCGGTCGCTCCGGCACCAGCAGTGAGATCAGCAAGTGGGTGGAAGAGCACTTCACCGCGACCGAAGTCGATGGCATCACCCTCTACGATCTGACCGCCGCCCGCTGATCCACCCGCTTCCTCGAAATCCTCTTAATGCGGCATTCATTCGAAACCCTTTCGCACGCCGCGAACTCCGGGAATGATGATCCAGTTGCCAACTCCGACCATCAGGAAAAACGTGAGAAGCATTTCGAGATTCGTCCTAACCGTCATCGGCGCGCTCGTCGCCATCGCGCTCACCGTCGGCTTCGCCTCGACCGCATCGGCCGCACCGGGTGAAGCGCCCCAGCCGACCGCACCGGTCGCGACCGCGCCGATCGCTGCGGCGGTCGAACCGACCCCGCAGGCCGACCTCATCGGGCAGTGCGTGGCACCCGGCGACACCATCGAGGTCAGGACACTGGTCGGCGGTCTGGTCGGCGCCACCATCGGCGGCATCGCGGGTCTGCCCCTTTTCCTCGTCGGCGCTATTCCTGGACTTGTCATCGGTGGGCTGCTCGGTGTCCTCATCGGTTCCACCTCCTACGCGATCGACGAAAGCCACATGCAGCAGGCAGGGCTCTGCTGACAGCGAATTCCCTTTAGTGGCAAGCTGTTAGCGCGCGGGTATGAGCTGGCGCGGGTGCTTACCGCGGACGAGACGGCCGCCTGATTCCGGCATGTGTCACCGGCGAAGGATTCGACGAGGACTGGCGGCTCACGGCCTAGGTGCATGCAGGGCGGCGTGCAGCGTGGCCGCCCATTGGGAGACGATCTGCTTGCGGCGCGCCGAGTCATCGGTCAGGATATCGGCCAGCCCGAGTCCGCGCGCCATATCGAGCGTTGCCTGAACGAGGTGATGGGCAACCGGATCAGCGTCGTCGACGCCGAGCGCCTCCACTGCCCGCCGATGCGATCTGCGCCCGAATTTGGCTTCCAGCGGCACAATTCGCTCCCGCAGCGCGGGATCGGCGGCCGCATGCGTCCACACCTGCAGCGCCGCCTTGAACAGCGGGCTGGTGAAGGATTCGACCAACCCCGCCACCACCGCCTCGGTGCGCTCGACTCCCTCGGCCAGCGCGGCCACCGACTTCGCCTCGTCCTTGGCCTGCTGCGTGCGGGTGTCGAACATGTACTCGAGTGCGGCGGTGATCAGGTCTTCCCTGGTCGGGAAGTGGTGCTGGGCAGCGCCCCGTGACACCCCGGCGCGTTCCGCGACGACCGAGACCGTGGCCGCCGCCCAGCCCATTCCGGCCAGGCAATCGATGGTCGCCTCGAGCAAGCGCTGCCGGGTGGCCCGGCTGCGGTCCTGCTTGGGTTCGTGCGGCGGCACTGGGGGCTTGGAGATCGCTGCCATGGCGCTATTCTGCCCAGCTCGGTGCACGGCGCTGCAAAAAGGACAGCATGCCCTCGTGCACCTCGGGTGTGCCGAAGAAGCTCGCCGAGCGGCTGGCGAGTTCCTCGGCGGAGCTGTCGAACTCCGCCAGTATGCCCGCGTTGACCAATCGTTTGGCCTCGGCGAGCCCTTGCGGGGACCCCTTGCGCAGTTCCGCGCACAGCCGGGTCACCTCGGCCGCCGGATCGTCGGCGGTGATGGTGACCAGGCCGATCAGCTCGGCGATATCCGCGCCGAACTTCTCGCCGGTGAGGTAGTAGCGACTCGCGGCGCGCGGGCTGAGCCGGGGCAACAGGGTCAGCGAAATCATGAACGGCGCCAACCCGATTCGCACCTCGGTGAGTGCGAAACTGCTGCCGGGACCGGCGACGACGATGTCACAGGCCGCGACGATGCCCATACCGCCCGCGCGCACATTGCCGTCGATCCGCGCAATGATCGGCTTCGGCGTTTCGACGAGTCTGCGCAGTACGCCGATCATCATCCGGGTGCGCTCATCGGCGGCCACCGCCGGATCGGCATTGCTGGCCTCGGTGAGGTCCGCGCCCGCGCAGAAGGTATTGCCGGTGTGCGCGAGCACGATGCCGCGGACGGCGGGATCCGCCGCGGCGTCGTCGAGGCCCTGCAGCAACTCGGCTACCAACCGCGACGACAGCGCGTTGCGGTTGTGCGGCGAATCCAGGGTCAGCGTGGCGAATCCATTGCTGATGTCGTAACGCACGTATGGTGCGGTTGATGTCTCGGTCATCGTCCCTCCGGTAGCGGCATTGGACCCGATCCTTCGTCGACCAGGCATCGGGCGACGAGGGCGGGGTGTCAGTAGGACTTCGGCAGGCCCAGCGAGTATTGGGCGACGAAATTCAGGACCATCTCCCGGCTGACCGGGGCGATGCGGCCGATGCGGGCCGCGGCGAGCATAGCGGCGAGGCCGTATTCCTTGGTGAGGCCCGCGCCACCGTGCGTCTGGATGGCCTGATCGAGCGCCTTGATACTGGCTTCCGCCGCAGCGTATTTCGCCATGTTCGCGGCCTCGGCCGCACCCATCTCATCGCCCGCGTCGTAGAGCGTCGCGGCCTTCTGCATCATCAGCCTGGCCAGCTCCACCTCGACCTTCACCGCGGCGAGCGGATGCGAAATGCCTTGGTGCGCACCGATCGGCGTCTTCCACACCGTGCGTTCCTTGGCGTATTCGACGGCACGATCGATGGCGTACCGGCCCATGCCGACGGCCATGGCCGCGCCCATGATGCGCTCCGGGTTGAGGCCTGCGAACAGCTGCATGAGCGCGGCGTCTTCCTTGCCCACCAAGGCATCCGACGGCAGGCGCACGTCATCGAGGAACAGTGTGAACTGATGGTCCGGCTCGATGATGTCCATTTCCTGCGGCGTCTTGACGAAGCCGGGGGCATCGGTGGGCACGATGAACAGCGCGGGGACGAGCTTGCCGGTCTTGTGGTCCTCGGTGCGCGACACGATGAGCACGGCCTCGGCTTGGTCCACACCGGAAATGAAGATCTTGCGGCCGTTGAGGATCCAGTCGTCGCCGTCGCGGCGCGCGGTGGTGGTGATCTGGTGCGAGTTCGAGCCCGCGTCGGGTTCGGTGATGCCGAAGACCATCTTGGCGGTGCCGTCGGCGAGTTCGGGCAGCCACTGCCGCTTCTGCTCATCGGTACCGTATTTGGTGATGATGGTGCCGCAGATGGCCGGTGAGACCACCATCAGCAGCAGGCCCGCGCCCTGTGCGGACAGCTCCTCCATGACCAGCGCGAGCTCGTACATGCCCGCGCCACCACCGCCGTACTCTTCGGGCAGATTCACGCCGAGAAACCCGAGTTTGCCTGCCTCATCCCATAATTCGGTGAGCGGTTCGTTCTTGCGCGCCTTCGGCAGCACGTAATCGCGGAAGCTGTACTTCGCGGCGAGCCCGGCGACCGCGGCCCGTAGCGCCTTCTGCTCTTCGGTTTCGATAAAACTCATCAGAACTCCTGGGATTCGGTGGGATCGACGACGGCGAGCACGGCTCCGACATCGACCTGCTGGCCGACGGTGACATTGAGGGCGCTGAGCACGCCGGCGGCGGGCGCGGAGATGGTGTGCTCCATCTTCATGGCCTCCAGCCACAGAATCGGCTGGCCCTGTTCGACGGCACTGCCGACCTCGGCACCGATGCGAATCACGGTGCCCGGCATGGGTGCGAGCAGTGAACCGTGCGCGACCTGATCGGCCGGATCGCTGAAGCGCGGCAGTCTACGCACCGATACGGGTCCGAGTGGCGAATCGACGCAGACCAGTTCGCCGTAGCGGGCGATGTCGAATTGTCTGCGCACCGGGCCGCGTTCGCCCGGAACCGTGAATACGACATGCTCGGGCTCGGCCTGCACCAATTCGAGTCCATCGTGACCGTCCACCGCGACACCGGTTCGGGTGAAGCGGTAACCGATGTCATGTGTTCCGCTGGTGTGGCTTTCGTACGACTTGTGCTGTGCCTGCGACGGCAGATTCCGCCAACCCGCGGGCAGCCCGCCGCCGACCCTGGCCGCCTTCCGGTTCGCCGCGGCATCCGCGAGCGCGGCGGCGACGATGGACAATGCCTCATCGGCTTCGGTTGCCAAAGGTGCGGAGAGCGAATCCAATCCGTGCGTTTCGAAGAATGCGGTATCGGTGTCTCCGGCCAGGAATGCCGGATGCCGCAGCACTCGCACCAGTAGATCGCGGTTGGTCACCAGACCGTGAATCTTGGCCCGCTGCAAGGCCGTTGCCAACAGCCGTGCCGCATCGCCGCGCGTCTCGGCGTAGCAGATGACCTTCGCGAGCATCGGGTCGTAGTGCACACCGACGACCGAACCGTCCACCACACCGGTATCCAGACGCACGCCCGGTCGATCGAGAATATCGAATTCGGTTGCCACCGAAGGGATATCGAGACGATGCACCGTCCCGCTCTGCGGCTGCCACTCGTTCGCGGGATCCTCGGCATACAGCCGTACCTCGATCGAGTGCCCACGCAGCGGCGGCGGCGCGGCAGCCAACTCGACGCCCGCCGCGACCTCCAGCTGCGTCCGCACCAGATCGAGTCCGGTGGTGCATTCGGTGACCGGATGTTCCACCTGCAGGCGGGTATTCATCTCCAGGAAGAAGAAGTCGCCCGCCTCGTCGGCGAGGAATTCCACGGTCCCGGCACCGGTGTAGCCGATCGCACCGGCCGCCAGCCTGGCCGCCTCGAACAGCCGCTCGCGCATGCTCGATCCATCGGCCACGCGCGCGGGTCCTACGTGGTCACGCTCCGCTACCGCCTCCGCGCCTGACGTGCGCATGGCGTCGATCCGCTCGACCAGCGGCGACGGCGCCTCCTCGACCACCTTCTGATGGCGGCGCTGAATGGAGCATTCCCGTTCGCCGACGGCCCAGATGGTGCCGTGGGTATCGGCCATGACCTGGACCTCGATATGTCTGCCGGTCTCCAGGTACCGCTCGCAGAACACCGTCGGATCACCGAATGCCGATTCGGCTTCCCGGCGCGCGGCGGCGATCTGCGGTTCCAGATCGTCGAGTTCGCGCACCACTCGCATGCCGCGTCCGCCACCACCGGCGGAAGCCTTGATCAGCACCGGCAGCTGCGCCGCGGTGACCTCGTCGGGATCGAGTTCGGCGAGTACCGGGACGCCGGCCGCGTCCATCATCTTCTTGGCAGCGACCTTCGAGCCCATCTGCTCGATGGCCTCGACGGGCGGGCCGATCCACACCAGTCCGGCCGCCAGCACAGCCTGTGCGAATTCCGCATTCTCGGAAAGGAATCCGTAACCCGGATGGATGGCGTCGGCACCGGTGGCCAAGGCCGCCTCGATTATCAGTTCGCCGCGCAGGTAGGTCTCGGCCGGGGTATTGCCCGGAAGACGCACCGCCGCATCGGCTTCGGCGACATGCGGTGCCGCGGCATCCGCATCGGAGTAGACCGCGACCGTGCCGATACCCATGCGACGACAGGTGGCGAATACCCGGCGGGCAATCTCACCACGGTTGGCCACTAGAACATTCGTGAAAGACATGGCCCTCACATCCGGAAGACGCCGAAGCCATCGGCGCCCTCGACGGGGGCATTGTGAATGGCCGACAACGCCATTCCCAATACCGTGCGGGTATCACGGGGATCGATCACACCGTCGTCGTACAGCCGCCCCGACATGAACATCGGCAGCGATTCGGCCTCGATCTGCGCCTCCACCATTGCGCGCATCCCGGCATCGGCCTCCTCGTCGAACGGAATGCCCTTGGACTCGGCGGCCGCCCGGCCCACGATCGAGATCACACCGGCCAACTGCGCGCCGCCCATGACGGCGGATTTGGCACTTGGCCAAGCGAAGACGAACCGTGGATCGTATGCGCGACCGCACATGCCGTAATGGCCCGCACCGTAGGACGCGCCCATCAGCAGCGAAATATGCGGCACCTTCGAATTCGAGACCGCGTTGATCATCATCGCGCCGTGCTTGATGATGCCCTTCTGCTCGAACTCCTTGCCGACCATGTAGCCGGTGGTGTTGTGCAGGAACAGCAGTGGCGTATTCGACCGGTTGGCCAGCTGGATGAACTGGGTCGCCTTCTGCGACTCCTCCGAGAACAACACGCCGCGCGCATTGGCCAGAATGCCGACCGGATAGCCGTGTAGCTCCGCCCATCCGGTGACCAGGCTGCTGCCATACAGCGGTTTGAATTCGTCGAAATCGGAGCCGTCGACGACGCGGGCGATCACCTCGCGCGGATCGAACGGAATCTTCAGATCGGACGGGACGATGCCGAGCAGATCCTCCTGGTCGTACCGCGGCTCGATCACCTCGGCGCGCGGTGCCGGCCCCTGCTTCTTCCAGTTGAGGCGCTTGATAATCGAGCGGCCGATGCGGATGGCGTCCTGCTCGTCGACCGCCAGATAATCGGCCAGACCCGAGACGCGCGCGTGCATATCCGCGCCGCCGAGCGATTCGTCATCGGATTCCTCACCGGTGGCCATCTTGACCAGTGGCGGTCCGCCGAGGAATACCTTGGAGCGTTCCTTGATCATCACCGTGTAGTCGGACATGCCGGGGATGTAGGCACCGCCCGCGGTCGAATTGCCGAAAACCAAAGCGATGGTGGGGATTCCGGCCGCCGATGCCCGGGTGAGGTCGCGGAACATCCGTCCGCCGGGTACGAAGACTTCCTTCTGCGTCGGCAGATCCGCGCCGCCGGATTCGACGAGTCCGATCACCGGTAGTCGGTTCTGCATGACGATGTCGTTCATGCGCAGGTTCTTGCGCAGCGTCCACGGATTCGAGGTGCCGCCGCGCACCGTGGGATCCGGCGCGACGATCATGCATTCGACGCCCTCGACAATGCCGATACCGCACACCACGCTCGCCCCGACGTGGAAGTCGCTGCCCCACGCGGCAAGTGGGCACAGTTCCAGGAATGGCGAATCCTCGTCGATGAGCAGTTCGATGCGCTCGCGCGCGGTCAGCTTGCCGCGCTTGCGATGCCGGGCCAGTTTGTCCGGGCCACCGCCCGCGATGGCCTTGGCGAATTCGGCCGCTACCTCCGCGAGTTTGCTGCTCATGGCCTCGGCCGCGGCCGTGTACTCCGGCGATGCGGTATCGAGTGTGGTGCGTAGTGTCGTCAAGACTGGTACCCCAATCGTTTCGCCGCCAGTCCGGTCAGGATTTCCGTTGTGCCACCGCCGATGCCGAGAATGCGGATATCGCGGTACTGCCGCTCGACCTCGGATTCGCGCATATAGCCGAGGCCGCCGAACAGCTGCACGGCCTGATTGGCCACCCATTCGCCCGCCTCCACGGCGGTGTTCTTGGCGAAGCACACCTCGGCGATCAGATCGGTTTCGCCATCGGCGCTGCGCTCAACCACATCTCGGGTGTAGACGCGGGCCACGTCGATGCGGCGGGCCATTTCGGTCACGGTGTTCTGCACGGCCTGCCTGCTGATCAGCGGGCGGCCGAAGGTCTCGCGGTTGCGCACCCAGTCCAAGGTCAGGTCCAGGCAGCGCTGGGCCTGCGAATACGCCTGCACCGCGAGCCCGACCCGCTCGCTGACGAACGCACCGGCGATCTGATAGAAGCCGGAATTCTCCGGTCCGACCAGATTCTCCACCGGCACCCGGACATCCACATAGGACAGTTCGGCGGTATCGGAGGCCAGCCAGCCCATCTTGTCGAGCTTGCGGCTGACCGTGAAGCCCGGCGTACCCTTCTCCACCACCAGCAGCGAAATGCCGCCGGAGCCGGGCCCGCCCGTCCGCACGGCGGTCACCACGAAATCAGCCCGCACACCCGAGGTGATGTAGGTCTTGGCTCCATTGACGATGTAGAGGTCGCCATCGCGGCGCGCGGTGGTGGTGAGATGGCCGACATCGGAGCCGCCGCCGGGTTCGGTAATGGCGAGCGAGCCGATCTTCTCCCCGGCCAGTGTCGGGCGTGCGAAGCGCTCGATCAGGTCTGCATTGCCCGAGGCGATAATGTGCGGCACCGCGATACCGCAGGTGAACAGCGAGGCGAACAGGCCGCCGGAACAACCGGCCTGATGCATTTCCTCGCAGACGATCATGGCGTCGATACCGTCACCGCCGGAACCGCCTGCGGATTCCGGGAATTGGATGCCGAGCAGTCCGAGCGCTCCGGCCTTCTTGTGCAGTTCGCGCGGGATCTCGCCGTCGCGCTCCCAGGCGTCGAGGTACGGAAGAACCTCGCGCTCGGCGAAACCCCTTACGGTGGCGCGCAATTCGCGCCGTTCCGGCGTATTCCACGGACTCATGGCAACTCCAATGGGATATCGACATGACGCGAGCGCAGCCATTCGCCGAGCCCCTTGGCCTGCGGATCGAAGCGGGCCCGGTAGGCCACCCCCTGTCCGAGCAGACCCTCGATGATGAAGTTCACGGCACGCAGATTCGGCAGTACGTGCCGGGTGACGGTCAGCGGTGCGGCCTCGGGCAGCAGTTCCTTGATCCGCTCCACCGTCAGCGTATGCGCCAGCCAGCGCCACTGCTCATCGGTGCGGACCCAGACGCCGATATTGGCATTGCCGCCCTTATCGCCGCTGCGGGCCAGCGCAATCGTGCCCAGCGGTGCTCGGCGAGTTCCGTTGGTGGACAATGGCTCCGGCAGTTCCGGCTCGGCCACATTCGCCAACTCCAGCGTGTCCGACGCGGGTGCGATATCGACACGCGTGCCCTGCGGCAGCACCGCCGCATGCGGCACCTCGGCGGCATCGACGAATCCCGGCGTGTACACGCCGTACGGCGAACCATTGCCGGGCAGGCTGGTGAAGTTGGTACCCGGATAACTGGCCAATGCCAGCTCGACCGCGACATTGGAGAACGAGCGGCCGACCTTGTTCGGATCCGGATCGCGAACCACGCAGCGCAGTAAAGCGCTTGCCTGCTCCTCGGTTTCGGCATCGGGCCGGTCGAGACGCGCGAGCGTCCAGGTCAGCTCCGCGGGCCGCACCGGCAGCCAGGACTCCAGTTGTCGTTGCGCCAGTTCGGCTTTCGCTTCGATATCGAGTCCGGTGAGCACGAACTCCATCTCATTGCGGAAACCGCCGAGAGTATTGAGCGAAACCTTGAGCTGCGGCGGCGGCGCTTCGCCGGCCACACCGCTGATCAACACGCGATCCGGGCCTTCTCGACTCAGCTCGATCGTGTCCAGCCGCGTGGTGACATCCGGCCCCGCGTAGCGCGCACCCTGGATCTCGTACATCAGCTGTGCCGCAACGGTATCCACCGTGACAGCGCCGCCGGTGCCCTGATGCTTCGTAATGACGCTGCTGCCATCCCTGCGCACTTCGGCGATCGGGAAGCCGGGCCGTCCGAGATCGGCCAGCTCGGTGAAGAATGCGAAGTTACCGCCCGTGGCCTGTGTACCGCACTCGATGACATGTCCGGCCACCACCGCACCGGCCAGCTGGTCGTAATCGGTTCGCCCCCAACCGAAGTGAGCGGCTGCGGGGCCGACGATCACCGAAGCATCGGTGACGCGGCCGGTGACCACGATATCCGCGCCCGCATTCAAGCATTCGACGATGCCCCAGGCGCCGAGATAGGCATTCGCGGTCAATGGTGACCCGAGGCCGAGCTCGCCCGCTCGACTGAGCAGGTCGTCACCCTCGACGTGCGCGACCTTGGCATCCAGTCCCAGATCCGCCGCAACCTTGCGTAGCTTCTCGGCCAACCCGGCCGGGTTGAGACCGCCCGCATTGGTGACGATCTGAACATTGCGTTCCAGCGCCAGTCCGAGGCAGTCCTCGATCTGCCGGACGAAGGTCTTGGCATAGCCGAGGCTGGGATCCTTCATGCGGTCCCGGCCGAGGATCAGCATGGTCAACTCGGCGAGATAGTCCCCGGTGAGCACATCGAGCTGCCCGCCCTCGAGCATCTCCCGCATGGCGCTGAGCCGATCACCGTAGAACCCGGAACAGTTGCCGATTCGGATCAGCTCCGGATCGGCGGCCAGCATACTCATCAGCTGGAAGGCCCTCCTGTGCGGCGAACCGTCCCGGCGCGCCGCGTTGCGCCGCCGGTGGAGTCCGCGTTCCGGAGTCCAGCATCACATCCGGTCCAGAAAAAAGCAAGCACGCGTGCTTGTTAATCGAGCAGCGCACGCGAGGCAGAATGACCAGATGTCATCCGTCATCCTGTTCGCGCTGGCCGGATTCCTCCTGGGCGGGGCCTACTCCACCTGGAAAACTGCCCGCCCACTCGCAATCGCACTGGTAGTACTGGCCGCACTCGCCACCGCCGGCGCGCTCGCCTGGTTGATCTAGACACCTCACCCGCCCTGGACAGATGATCAGGTGGGACTGGTGGCGGGGCGGGGCTTCTCGCGTTTTGCCATGGTGTCCACGTGATCATCTGTCCAGCTGCGGGGGCGGATGCGGGTTAGGTCGGGGACAGGCGGACGATTTGAAGATCTTCTGGCACGCCGGTCAGTGGGGTGGCGAAGAGACTGCGCTTATACGGCTTGACCGAGAGACGGAGTTCCTCGAGTGTCTTCGGTTCGACGGACTGCAATGTCGGGTGCGAAAGCATGGTGTTGCCGTTGCCGCCGGCCTCCATCACACGAGCGGCGATCGTCACGTCCACGCCGAGCCAGTCGCCGCCGATCTCGCGCGGCGAGCCGGTGTGCAGACCGATCCGCATCTGCGGGCGATAACCACGCACGCTGACATCGGCCAAGTTCCGCTTGGCCTGCACAGCGGCACGCACCGCACGATCGGCCGAGGTGAAGACGGCCATCATGCCGTCACCCATGCGCTTGACCACTTGACCGCCGCGGTCGGCGATCGGCGGCTCGATGGCCTTGGCAACCCCGCGCAACAGTTCGAGGGTCGCCTCATCGCCAGCCGAGAGCGACCAACTGGAGAACGCCACCAGATCGGTGAACATCACAGTTATTTCTTCGCTACCTCGACCATGGCCGACGTGCTCTAACACGGCCTGCCAGACCTGCAGCGCGCCGAACCCGATTTCCCGGGCCGCGCTCGGCGTATCGCCGACCAACTTATCCGCGGCGCGTGCCACCGCGCGGGCACCGCCCGGACCCGAAACCGACAGTGGGTCACCGAAAGCCGGGTCACCGGGCAGCTGTTCGCGCGCCTTGCGCAGTACGCCGATGATGTCGGGCCGCTGGTTAGCGGCATTCATCAAGGCGGAGAACTGCCCGCGTCGCATTCCCGAGCCGGGACGACGAGCGGATCGGCCCTCATCGGTGGGTACCAACGGTGTCGTCACCTCGGACGGAACGCCCCTGTTGCCTTCCGGTTCCGTCCCCGGATCAGCACCGCCGGAAGGTGTTTCGGTCACGCCCCGGGCGTATCTCAGCCGACCAACCGTCGGCGGGTTACTTATTGTCGCCACCTGCGCCCCCTCGATCAGACTGAGCGGGCACAACGCCGGGTCCGCCAATGGGTAACTCACTGGTTGCTGACTCCGAGGGTAGCCAGCATCGATTCTGGATGGAAGCGGTGCCGGGCTTAGTTTCCGGGATGTTCACATACTGCCTGGATTGCCCGAATACATACACCGACCCGGTGTGGAAGGGGATTCACACACCGGGCCGATGTTCGCATAGTCCGCCGGGCAGTGGCGGACAGTGCGCGGGGTGCTCGGACCTCCCGACAAGGTCGGCACCCGTCACCCGAGCGGCGAGGGAGGGCAACTCGGGTAGTTCAATCATGCATCTCGTTGGTTGACCACGACCAGTGCAGCGCCGAAGACAATTGCGACGAAAACCGCGAAGTAGAGCAAGCCGCCCCACGGTCCCCAGTGCCAGTTCGCCGTCGATTCCGACGCGCTGTAGAAGCGGCCCGCATTCGCGAAGGGCAGGAACGGCTGCACATTGCGCCCGAAACTGCCGAACGCGCCGAGCAGCGGCTCGATGAGCAGAGGCCAGAGCACGATCAGCGAAATCGCCGCAGCCGACTGCCGGACCAGCACCCCGATGCCGACCGCCAGGATCACGCTGAGCAGGGCATAGATCGGAATACCGTAGATCTCGCGCCAGGCATCGCCGCCCGAGAGCGTCAGGTTGTTACTCGCATCGCCACCGATCGCCTTGGCGATCGCGAAGGCGGCGAAGGCCAGCACGATGGTGAGCACCGCACCGTACACGCCGACCAGCCCCGCCTTGGTGGCGATCACCTTGGCGCGATGCGGTGTCGCCTGGTAGGTGGTCCGGATGATGCCGAAGCGGTATTCGCTGGTCACGGTCAAGGTGGCCATGATCATCAGAACCATCACGCCGAATCCGCTGATCCCGCCGACCGCGGTGGCGACGGTCAGGTCGAGCGCGTTCTCCTTGCCCGACGACGAGCGGGCCACCGCCGCGAACAGCGCGGCCAGGCCGAGAGCGAGCACCACCACGATCGCCGAGCACCACCACGGCGACCTGGTCGAGGTGAGCTTGATGCGTTCCGCTGCCAGCACGCCCATCAGAGCGCACCTCCCATCGCTGTGTAGGGCGCGGGGCCCTGCGTGGTTACACGAGCTGCCGCCTCCGGACCTGACGCTCCCGCCGGGTCGAAGCCTTCGCCGTGGTACTGCACGGCGCCGCCGGTCATCCGCATGAATGCCTCCTCCAGCGAGGCTCGCTGCGGCGCCAATTCGTACAGGGTGATGTCGTTCGAACCGGCCAGCTTGCCGACCGCGTCGCTGGTCACCCCGGCCACGACCAATGCGGCGGCGTCCTGGCCCGAGCCGTCCTCGCGGACGGTCATGCCATTGGAGGTGAGCAGGCTGCGCAACTGCTCGAGCTGCGGACTGCGCACGCGCACCGACTGTTCCGAGGCACGCTCGATGAATTCCTGGGTGGTCGAATCGGAAATCAGCTGACCGCGTCCGATCACGACCAAATGCTCTGCGGTCTGGGCCATTTCGGAGAGCAGATGGCTGGATACCAGCACAGTCCGCCCCTCTGCCGCGAGCCGCTGCATGAAGCGGCGAATCCAGAGGATGCCCTCGGGGTCCAGGCCGTTCACCGGCTCATCGAACAGCAGTACCGGCGGATCGCCGAGCAGCGCCCCGGCCAGACCGAGCCGCTGCGACATACCGAGGGAGAAGCCACCGGCGTTCTTACCCGCCACCTCGGACAGGCCGACCAGCCGCAGCACCTCGTCCACGCGGGACATGGCGATCTCGTTGGAGGCGGCCATCCACTGCAGATGCGCGCGGGCCGAACGGTTCGGATGCACCCACTTGGCATCCAGCAGCGCACCGACGGCACGCAGCGGATGGTCCAGCTCGTGGTACGGCTTGCCCTGGATCAATGCGGTGCCCGCGGTGGGCTTGTCCAGGCCGAGGATCATCCGCATAGTGGTGGATTTACCGGCGCCATTCGGCCCAAGAAAGCCCGTCACCTGTCCGGGTCGAACGGTGAAGGAGAGATCTTGAACCGCGACGGTCTGCCCGTAATGCTTGGTCAGGCCCCTCAGCTCGATCATGGTGACCAGCTTTCCTCATTGCGCGGCCTCGCGCGTCATTAAATAGTGCCGAGTTCAATCATCCTCGAGGATGACGAAGGCCCTGGGGCCGCATCAGGGAATCACCCTGAGCCATGCCCCCGTTAACGAGCCAGGCTCCCTAGCGGCTCGTCGTCGAATATGAGCGAACATCTACTCGTCATCCTTACTCATTGCGATCATGAGTCGGCCTGCACTGTGTACCGCTACTGTCTACCGCTCCGGATCCGTCTCGCTGGTCCAGACACGAGCGGCCTCGGTGTCGGACTGTTCCCCCAGTACATGCACTCTCATCCGCCTCGAACCAGTGCGCGCCGTCGTCACAATATGCACGGCTTCGCGACCGGTGAGGCCGAGGCGCTCCGCCAGCTCAACCGGCACCTTGTCGGCATCCCCGACCAACTCGACAAGCAAACGGTTACGTGCCTGCTCGGCCGCGTGGATATCGTTCTGAGCCTGCCGGAACATCTCCGACCTCTCCGGGGCACGACCACCTTTCGCTGCGTGTGTACGTCTCGCCGGTCGCAAGGAGGCGGGCGCGAGCATCCGCCAGCCGCAACCTGACCTCCGCTTCCCGGTCCGCACTCATACCGAGTCGACATCCGGTCTACTCATCGTCCTCGTCATTGCCGTCATGGGTCGGCCAGCACACCGACCCGACAAGCACCGCCAACGGCAACCCCGCCGCCATAGCCAACCCGAACACAACCGTCCCGCTCACCGCAACCGCCCGAAAGGCGCGACCGGCGCCCACCGATGGAACGACAGCCGCGGCAACACGATCTCCACGTCGGCCACACTCATGATCGCGTTCACCGCAAGCACATTCAGGTGTTCGAGCGACGGCGCGATCACCGCATCCACATCAGCGCAACGCACTTGGTCGACCAGCGGTAGCGGCGATGACTCAGGCTGCCAGATCAGCGCATACCCGAGCCGCTGGGCCAGCCGCCGCACCTGCGCGGCCTCCCAGTCCGCCGCCGAACTGATATCGAGGTCGACCCAACCCAACGCGGTCGGCTCTTCTCGCATCGCATACCCCCTCGTTCGCATGATCGGCACCCGCCGCGGGGGTCCGGAAAGGTCGGCCCGACGGCGGGGTTGACCAGTAGCGTCGCCCTCCGAGCGCCTGCAAAGCGCCACAGCGTGTGGCACTGTTGGGGTATGGATGAGATGGGGGTCGGTGCCCGCACCTCCAGGGCACGCAAGCTCGCGCGGCTGACGCAGATCCAGCTCGCGCAGAAGGCCAACGTCTCGCTGTCGCTGCTACGCAAAGTCGAACAGGGCGATCGGCCCGCCTCACCCGCGTTCATCGCCGCAATCGCCCGCGTGCTGGGAGTGAGCATCGGCGACTTGACCGGTCAGCCGTACATGCCCGACCACGCTGACACGGCGGCACACGCCACCATCCCCGAGCTGCGGCGCGCGATCGTGGCATTCAACGACGAACCCCTCACGGGGCCAACCACATTCGAGGATCTGACGGCCGCACTCGATCGTGTGCGCGAGGGTATGCGCCGCGCACGCTACACCGATCTGACCACAGATCTCCCGGACGTCATCCGTGGCCTGCACATGCTCGCCGACGACGAGAACCCCGGCCACCAACTGGAAGCCATTTACTCAACGTTGGCCTACGCCTACAGCAAGGCCATGCTGTTCGCCTATCAGCACGGCTATCTCGACCTGGCGGGGCTGGCCGCGGACCGCTGTGGTTGGGCAGCCGAACGCAGCGGCGACCCGATCTGGCCGCTCGCCGCCGAGTACAACCGGGCGTTGATCCTGCTGTACTCCGGCGCCTATGTCGCGGGCTCGAAAACCATCGAACGCGCCTACACCGCCAGCGAGCAACTGGACACGACACCGGATCTGCTCGCAGTGCGGGGCGCGCTGCACCTGCGTGGATCGATCCTGTCGGCCCGCGCACTCGACGGCGACGCCGCAGAGTCGCACATACAGGAAGCCCGCGGGATCGCCGAGGCGATCGGCGAAGACCGGTACCGCAACTACGGGACCGGATTCCGGCCCTCGAACATCGCCATCCACTCCGTCGCCGTACCGGTCGAGTTGTCCGATGGGACCACCGCTGTGTCACGGGCCGAACGCATCCGCCTACCTGCCTCGGTGGCACCCTCGCGCGCGGGGCACCACCTCATCGACGTATCGCGGGCATGGCTATTGCACGGCGACAAGCAGCGAGCACTCGGCAGCCTCGAGCAAGCGCGGATGGTGGCTCCGGAACTGACGCGCAACCACCCCCAAGTTCACGAAACCGTGCGCGTGATCGCCCGCGCCCGGCGCGGCACGGACACACTCGCGCGTTTCGCCCGATGGGCGAACGTCAAGATCTGAGCTCGGCTTCAGAGCTGTCCGCTTTGCGTGCGCCGAACATCGAGGCGACACCTGGACTCATCTCGAATGGATGGTGAATACCATCTGAAAGTCTGCGTGACCGGGCGCGGTGGTGTGGCCATTCTGTGCAGTGAACGCGCAGCTCATCACGAGTTTGTATTGTTTGTCGAGTTGGAGATTCGGCACCACCGAATGCCACCGATAATCTGCGGGGATGGCGCTGTGGTTGTCCGAGTATCCAGTCTTGCCCTCGACGTAAGCGCCGCACGCCATCGTGTTACCGACGATTAACCCCTGCACATACGGCGACAGCTGCAACGACCAGATGAGCCGGTTACCGCCGTCGGGTTGCTGGCTGGAGTAGACGGCGTCCCCCGTGAACGTGCCATGTTCGCCGTCGTACCGATAACTCTGCGCACCGGGCCGAAAGTCGGCATGGCCGGGGACGGCATTCGCTGCGCCCACCGGCGCGGCGAGGATGCTCGCGGCGGCGGCCAACGCCGCAAGGATCAGTCTCTTCGGTGCACCGACTTTGCGCGACATGTGTACTCCCCCTGCGGAATCGGATCGACATCGACGTCGACCGGTAGCCCCTCGGCGATCGTAGCTATATCGAGATCTCCGCGAGCGTCTGACAGGTGGAACCAAACGAGCGTGCTGTCGGCGTCATCGAGTTTGATCACGCCGGTACCGTTACGCGGTTTCCAGCGCCAGACTATGCCGGTTTCCATCTCCTGCCCCTCTCCTGATCGTGGCCCGGTCGGTCGCATTCAATGGTCGCTTGAAAGCACCTCGCGCCGAGGCGGTTTCATGACCACTCACCAAGTATGCGCGACTTTCGGCGCTCGCTTCACACGCCTGAGTTGCAAATACCGGCGCGAGCGCCGAATTCGGGCGACGAGGGTCGCCCCTGACTCAGCGCGCCGGTGATGAAGCCTGTGCCCAGAAGCGCTTGGGAATGCGACCCGCACGGCGGGCGAGATGGCCTGCGTCGACGGCGGAGCGCATGGCCGCCGCCATGAGGGCGGGGTGCTGGGCGCGGGTGACAGCCGTGGCGAGCAATACCGCCGAGCAGCCGAGTTCCATGGCCAGCGTGGCGTCGCTCGCGGTGCCGATGCCCGCGTCGAGGATGACCGGGACGCCCGCAGCCGCCACGATCATCTCGATATTGTGCGGATTGCCGATGCCGAGGCCGGTGCCGATCGGGGCGCCGAGGGGCATGACTGCGGCGCAGCCCGCGTCCTCGAGTCGGCGGGCCAGGATCGGGTCGTCGGTGGTGTACGGCAGCACGACGAATCCGGCGTCGACCAATTGTTCTGCGGCGGTGAGCAATTCGATCGGGTCGGGGAGCAGGGTGCGCTCGTCGGCGATCACCTCGAGTTTGACCCAGTTGGTGTCGAGCGCCTCGGCGGCCAGTTGCGCTGTGAGCACGGCCTCGGCGGCGGTGCGGCAACCCGCGGTATTGGGCAGGGGCATGATCTCGAGGCGTTTGAGCAGGTCGAGGACGCCGGTGCCGCCGACGGCGTCGACCCGGCGCATGGCGACCGTGGTGAGCTCGGTGCCCGAGGCGATGAGCGCCTCCTCCAGCACGGCGAGATTCTCGGCGCCGCCGGTGCCCATGATGAGGCGCGAGCCGAACCGCTTGCCCGCAATCTCCAGTGCGTCAGGGGTTTCCAGTGCGTCAGGGGTTTCCAGTGCGTCAGCCACCCTGAACCGCCGTAAGCACTTCGATCTCCCAGCCGCGGCCGACCGGCTCGTCCCAGCGGGACTTCGGGAAAACCGCACCGTCCACCGCGAGTGCGACGCCCTGGCACGGCAGCCCGAGACGATCGAGCAGTTCACGCACCGTCAGGGATCCGTCGAATTCGTGGTCCTGCCCGTTCACGGTGACACCGATGGGGACCGAGGTCATCGAACTCCTCCTGCAGATGTAGCGAGTGACGGCGGATTCGCCGTCGAAAAACGTTGGGGGTCGGCGGCTTTCGCGTCAGCGAGCGGTGCGCCGTCGAGCAGGCTCAGCACCGCGTCGACGGTGAGCGGCACCGCGAGCATGCCGTTGCGGCCGTGGCCGGTAGCCACCACGATCCGGTCGGTGAGCCGTCCGATCAGGGGTAGGTTGTCGGGGGTCCCCGGCCTGGATCCGGCACTGGCCTCGGCCAATTCGTACTCGCCGATACCGGGCAGCACCGCCTCGGCGTCGGCGATCAGATCACGGACTCCGGCGACGGTCACCGTCGTGTCGTAGCCCGCCTCGTATTGTGTTGCGCCGACGACGATTCCACCCGCGCGCGGGACCAGGTAGACCTGCCTGCCGTGCACGCGCGCGCGAATCACGCGCTGCGGCGGGGGTGTCGCGCCCGGACGATGGCGCAGCCGCAGGATCTCGCCCTTCACCGGGCGGACCGGGAGCCCGGGCCACAGCAGCGACGACGCCGCGCCCGCGGCGAGCACGATTTGGTCGTGCGGCAGCGCTTCCACTGCGTCCACCGTCTCGGCTCTCACCTCGACTCTGGCTGCGCCGCAAGCTTTTTGGAGGCCATCCAGCAGTAGTCGGTTGTCGATTGCGGGTTCGGCGGCGGCGCGCAGGCCGGCGCGCACGGTGCGCGCCAGCGCGGGTTCCAGCGCGCGCACACCGGCTCGGTCGAGAACCTGGAGCTCATGGCCTCGGCCGCCGACCCATTCGGCCACGGTGCGCAGATCGGCGGCATCCGCACCGTCCAGCGCGACGGTCAGGGTTTCATCGGCGACGAATACCGATACACCGGTAGTCGATTCCAGCCGGGCGGCGAAGTCGGGCCAGCGGGCCAGCGAGGCGGCGCCGAATTCCAGGACCAGGTCCTCCCCCGGCCAGCCCTCGGACAGTGGTGCGAGCATCCCCCCGGCAACCCAGGATGCGCCGGAGCCGACGGCGGGATCGAATATGGTGACCGACCATCCCGCCTCGGCCGCCCGCCAGGCGGCGGCGAGTCCGATGGCACCGCCACCGACGACGGCCAGAGTCCGCATTCGATCCACCTGCCTCACTATTCGCATCCCCACGGTAGCGCGACTACGGTCGAGCACGTGCAACCCTCCCACCAGTTCCGGTCCCTACCGCCCAGGGAGCGTTTGGCTACCGCCCGGCTGTATCTCTGCACGGACGCACGCAGGGAGAAGGGCGACCTGGCCAGGTTCGCCGAGGCCGCGTTCGCGGGCGGTGTCGACATCATTCAGCTCAGGGATAAGGGGTCGCCCGGCGAGGCGAAGTTCGGCCCGCTCGAGGCCAAGGCCGAGATCGGCGCACTCGCCGAATTGAAGGCCGCGGCCCGCAGGCACGGCGCACTGGTCGGGGTGAACGACCGTGCCGATATCGCGCTCGCCGCCGGGGCCGATGTGCTGCACCTCGGACAGAACGATCTGCCGCCGTGGTACGCGCGACGCATTCTCGGACCTGATGTGGTGATCGGGCGTTCCACCACCAACCGCGCGCAGGCCGGGCTCGCGGCGGTCGACGAGAACATCGACTATTTCTGCACCGGGCCGGTATGGGCCACGCCGACGAAGCCGGGACGTCAGGCGGCGGGCCTGGACCTGGTGCGTTCCACCACCGACGCCCATCCGACCCGTCCGTGGTTCGCGATCGGCGGCATCGATGCCGAACGACTACCCGAGGTGCTGGCGGCGGGAGCCGAGCGCATCGTCGTGGTGCGCGCGATCACCGAGGCACGCGACCCCGAAGCGGCGGCCCGGCACCTGAAAACAGCGCTGCTACACAACACTCAACTCACCTGACACTCGCAGCGCGGCTCGAGCTCGTCGAGCGCAGTCGAATGGCGGCCCAAACCCTCGCCGTCAACCACCATTCGACTACCTTCGAGAACGCAACCACAGCTTCAGGACAGGACCTGAACCCGGGTGAGCGAAAAGACCGAATCGGGTGGGGCGGTCTCCGAATTCCCGTCCGTCCGCAGGGCGTCCGTCGCATCGATATTCGCGTCGACGATGCGGGCGTGGGCGCCGGGGCCTTCGGGATCCGCGTGCAACCAGACGAAGCCCTGATCGGCGAGATCGACGGTACGAGGCAGCGCGGCCGCGACCGTACCGGCGTCGTCCACATCGATGTCGTCGAGGCGGACGCGCGCCGGAGCAGCCCGCAACGCAGGCCAGGAGGCGGCGAAGCCGGGGTGTAGCGGATGGCTGTCGACCTCGTCCTCGGGGACCCACGCCAACGCACTGCTCTCCTGATTGCGACTGGTCGGCAGGGTCATCACCGCATCGGCGACAACGGTGGTGTACGTCCAACCGCTCAATGCCGTCGCGGTGATTCGCTCGCCGCGCACTCGAACATCGGCGGGATCGATGCCCGCTTCCTCCCATGCCTCGCGGACCGCCGCGTGCACCGGGGTCTCGTGGCTGTCGCGGGCGCCGCCGGGCAGCGCCCAGGTGCCGCCCTGATGACTCCACGGCGCGCGGTGCTGCAACAACACCGCAGAACCGCCGCCCGCTAGCGGGGCGCGCAGCAGAAGTCCGGCGGCGCCGAATCGCCCCCAATGCCGCAATCCGTCTGGGTCGCGTGACCAACCGTCACCGTCACCACGCATCTGGTTACCATCCTCATCTAGCCGTCGCGCGGTTGTTTCACACGCCACGGCGCCGGTAAGACCACAATAAGCTCCCAGCAGGAGCACATGTGCGCACCAACCGGGGAGGTGGAGATGGCAGCGCTCGACTCGACGACGGCCCCGCGGCCGCCGTCGGTCACGGCCGATGTCGGGCCCGAGCGGCTGGACGTGCCGCGCGAGGCCGGGCTACGCGCCCATTTGGACCCGGCCAACCTACGGTCCTTCGCACTATCGACCCCGGGCCGGCTCATCGCCATCGGTCTGCTGCTCATCGGCCTGTGCCTGGCCGCGGGCATGATGACCGCCTCGACGGTGAGCGATCGCCAGCAGGCACTGGAGATCCTGCTCGACGACACCGAGCCGGATGCGAACGCCTCCCACCACCTCTACACGTCGCTGTCCATCGCGGACGCCGCGGCGAGTACCGCATTCATCGCGGGCGGCCTGGAACCGGAGACCGTGCGCGATCGCTACAGCCAGGCGCTGGGCGAGGCGTCCGCGGAGTTGGTGACGCAATCAGGTCACGCGGCCGGACAGGCCACCGACGACGACCCGGATACCCGACTGCGTACGGGCATCGCAACCGGCCTGCCGGTCTACTCTGGTCTGGTCGAAACCGCCCGCGCGAACAATCGCAACGGGTACCCGGTCGGCGCCGCGTATTTGAGCGAGGCATCGAATCAGATGCAGACCGTCCTGCTGCCGATGGCCGCACAACTGCAGAGCCATCGCTCCGACGCCGTGAGCGCGGCCCAGCGCCATCACGTGCAGCCGCCATGGCCCGCGATCGGTGTGCTGATCTTGGCGCTCGGAGCGCTGGTCTGGGCGCAGTTCGATCTGTCGAAGCGCTGGCATCGCGTGCTCAATCCGGGATTGCTGCTCGCCTCCACCGGGATGCTGATCCTGTTGGCGTGGACGGTGGTCGTCGGATCGGTCTCGGCCGCGGAGATGATCGGTGGCCGAGACCACGGCGCGGTACCGAGTTCCCGGCTGACCGAGAGCCGCATCCTGACCCAGCAGGCGCGTTCGGCGGAGACGCTGAAGCTCGTGCGCCGCGACGCCACCGGCGATTACGACCGGACCTACGAGTCCAGTGTCACCCGGCTCAACGAACTACTCAGCGGCTATCCGTCCGATGCGCCCGCGGCCGATGAGATCGCGAAGGCCCGTGCGGCGCTTACCCGTTGGCGAGCGGCCCATCAGCGCATGAACGACACTCTCGCCCGCGGCGATTTCATCGGGGCGGCGACTGTGGCGACCGGGCCGGGCTCGGCGGATGCCGCGGCACAGGTGGAATCACTGGACGACGCATTGGGCCTGGCCCTGGACGCGACGCGCAATACGTTGCGCGACAACATCTCCGGCGCGGCCCGATCACTGGACTTCCTGGCACCGGGCGCGATGGTGTTGGGAATACTCGCCGCAGGCTATGTCGGCCTCGGTATCTGGCCGCGACTTCGGGAGTACCGGTGAACCGCGTGCGCGGGCTACTCGCCGCGCTCGCCGCAATCGCCCTGCTCGCCGGGTGCGCGGCGGGCTCGGACACGATCGATACGAAGACCACCGAATACACCGAACCGCCGCTGCCCGCCAAAGCCGTTTCGATACCGACGGACTCACCGATTCCAGCCGAACGCGACGAGCAGTGCGGCGATCCGACCGCGAGTCTGCGGCCCACCGGAGCAGGTGCGGCCGCCCGCGGCCCGACGATCGATGCGATTCGGGCCCGCGGCCGGCTGGTGGTCGGCTTGGATACCGGCAGCAACCTTTTCAGCTTCCGTGATCCGGTGAGCGGCACTATTGTCGGGTTCGATGCCGATATCGCCAGGGAGGTCGCGCGCGATCTGTTCGGTAGTCCGGAGCAGATCGAGTACCGCAGTCTCGGGTCCGCCGAGCGCGAGTCCGCGCTGCAGAATCATGTCGTCGATATTGTCGCCAAGACGATGACGATCAACTGCGAGCGGCGGCAGAAAGTCAGCTTCTCGACCGTCTACCTGCACGCGAATCAGCGCGTGCTCGCGGTGAAGAACTCCGGTATCCGAAGTCTGGCCGATTTGGCCGGTAAGCGGGTGTGCATCGTATCCGGCACCACCTCGCTGGATCACATGCGCCGCGAGCAGCCCGGCGCGACCATCCTCACCGTGCCGACCTGGGCCGACTGTTTGGTTGTGCTGCAGCAGCGTCAAGTCGACGCGATCAGCACCGACGACGCCATTCTCGCTGGTCTGGCCACGCAGGACTCGTCGTACACCGAGTTGGTCGGCCCCAGCATCAGCGTCGAGCCCTACGGCATCGGAATCCCCAAGGGCAACGACGATCTCGTCCGCTTCGTCAACGGCACGCTGGAGCGCATCCGCAATGACGGCACCTGGGCCCGGCTGTACCAGCAATACCTCATCGCATTAGGGCCGGTCCCAGCGCCGCCCGTCGCGACCTATCAGGACTGACGGCGATGACACCACCGCACGATGCCACCGATTCGACCGAGGGCGAGCCGAAGGAACCCGCCGAGGAATCCGGAGAAAGCACCAGGGCAACCGCATTTTTCGAACCGGCCGGACCGGGCTCCGCGGCCATCGAGACGATCAGGTGGTCACCGGGTACCGGCCCCGAGGCCGAAAACCTGCGTCCCGAGGCCACTTCCGGCACCGAGGGCGAAAATGCCGCTTCCGGTGAGACCGTTCGTCACCAGCCCGCCGCCGCCGAAACGATCCGTGACCACCGCGCCTCCTACAAGGCCATCGGCTACCAGCCCGCGTCCGGCGAAACCGTCCGCCGCGACAATATGGCCGCCGAGTTCACCGTAGGCGCATGGAACGCCCCGGAGCCGACCTCCGCCGCGACCATGCGCACCTCCGGACGCAGTGTCCGCACCGCGCGCTCGCGACCAACTACGCGCAAACTCGGCGCTGGACTGGTCACGATTCCGAATATCCCGCCCGCCGATCCACGCACCGCGGTGCTCGCCGATCCCGTCGTCTCCGAGGGCAGGCGCTTCTGTTGGCGCTGCGGCAATCCGGTCGGCCGCGCCACCGCGACCCGACCCGCGACAACCGCGGGCACCTGCGAAACCTGCGGTGCGCCATATGATTTCCGCCCGTCACTGCACGACGGCGATATGGTGTCGAGCCAGTACGAGATCCAGGGCTGTATCGCGCACGGTGGACTCGGCTGGATCTATCTCGCGATCGACCGCAATGTCAGCGACCGCTGGGTCGTCCTGAAGGGCCTGCTGCACGCGGGCGATGCCGAGGCGCAGGCGGTGGCCGTCGCCGAACGCCAATTCCTGGCCGAGGTGGCACATCCCAGCATCGTCAAGATCCACAACTTCGTCGAGCACACCGGACCGGACGGCGAGTCGGTCGGCTACATCGTCATGGAGTACGTCGGCGGCCGCTCGCTGCGCGATATGCTCGACACCTATGCGCGGCCGGAGCGGATGCCGGTCCCCGAGGCGATCGCATATCTGCTGGAGATCCTGCCCGCGCTGGAGTATCTGCATTCGATCGGGTTGACCTACAACGACCTCAAACCCGACAACATCATGGTCACCGAGGATCAGGTCAAACTCATCGACCTCGGCGCCGTCGCCACCATCGATGCCTACGGAAACCTATACGGCACCAGGGGTTTTCAGGCACCCGAGATCGCCAGGACCGGTCCGACGGTGGCCTCGGACATCTACACGGTCGGGCGGACGCTGGCCGTGCTGACGCTGAGCATGCCGATGGAGCAGGGACGCTATCTCGACGGCATTCCCGACCCCGCCGACCATCCGGTGCTCGAACGCTACGAATTCTTCCATCGCCTGCTGCTGTGCGCGACCGATCCCGATCCCGAGCGCCGCTTCCCCTCCGCGCGCGTCATGTCGGCGCAGCTGGCCGGGGTACTGCGCGAGATCCTGTCCATGGAGACCGGCGCCGAACATCCACAGCTGTCCACAGTTTTCAGTCCACAGCGCGGCAGCTTCGGCACCGAGGAGTTGATCAGCCAAACCGACGCCTATGCCGACGGCATCGCCAGAAGCAATCTGCTGCGCGCCGTCGAAGTGGCTGCGGCGCTTCCGGTTCCGCTCATCGATCCGACGGACGCGTCGGTGCCGGTGCTCGCCGCCGTGGCACATCCGGAACCGAACGATGCGCTCGCGGCGTTGCAGGAGGCACACGAGCGCGCCGTGGCCGATCCCGAAAAAACCCAGGAGACATGGGATCTGGAACTGACGCTGGCCGAGGCCAAGCTCCGGCTCGAACTCGGTGAACCCGCGGCGGTGCGCCAGATGCTGTCACCGCTGCCCGGCGATCACGATTGGCGCATCGACTGGTACCTGGGCCAGGCCCAGCTGCTCGAGTTGGATTACGAGCAGGCCTACAACAGCTTCGATGCGGTGCTGCGAGTGCTGCCCGGCGAGATCGCGCCCAAGCTCGCACTCGCGGCGACCGCGGAACTCGTTCTGCAGCATTGGGATTCGGACGACCACGAACAGTGGCGGGCTTATGCGGAGAAGTTCTACGCCACTGTCTGGCGCACCGATCGCGCCGTGGTGAGCGCCGCATTCGGCCTGGCCAGACAGTCGGCCGAGGCGGGTAAGGTGGACGAGGCCGTGCGCGCGCTCGACGAGGTGCCCGCCGCCTCCCGGCACTACACAACGGCCCGGATGACCGCGGTGTGGCTATTGCTCACCGCCGCCCCGATCGCCGAAATCCCCGAATCCACCCTGCGCCTTTCGGCCTCGCGCGTCGTCGGCCTGCCAAGTGGGGAGAGCCGCGCGACCCAGATGCGCGTGCTCGTCCTCGGTGCCGCGCTGGCCTGGCTGCAATCGGGCAATACGCCCAGGAGCGACGGGACGCTCCTCTTCGGCGCGCCGTTCACCGAGCGCGAGCTGCGTGCGGGCACCGAGGCCGGGCTGCGCGCCCTGGCCCGCAGCGCCCCCGGCCGCAATCACCGCTATGCGCTGGTCGACCTGGCGAATTCCATCCGAGCCAAGACCTGGATCTGATCGCCGCAAAGCAAAACCCGGCCGGGAGGGAACGCCGGCCGGGCTCGGATCTCGATTCGCGGAGCAGTCGGCACGCCGATGATCCCTGGGGTTCCGCCCTTCCTGCCCGCCCCGGGGGCAGCCGGAGCGGGCACATCGGGAGCGGCGAGGGCATCGCGGACCCGATAGCGGCGGAGGTCCGGCCCCGGTTACGGCGTCCGGCGCGAACCTGATCCGATACCAATACTGCCGCAGCGAGTGTGAGGATTCCGTGAGGTTTTCTCGAGCCGCTCAATCAGCATGCTGAGCTGCGACAACGCGGAGCACAGCCTGGGCGATCGCCAGTTCCTCATTGGTCGGCACGACGAGCACGGCGACCTCCGCGTCCGGTGCGGAGATGTGCCGGGCCGCGCGGTCTTCGGCGGTATTGCGGTCGGGATCGACTTGGATGCCGAAGCGGGACAGCCCGGCTAGTGCGTCGGCGCGGACCTGCGGGCTGTTCTCGCCGACGCCCGCGGTGAAGGTAATGGCATCGACACCGCCGAGCTCGATCAGATACGCGCCGAGATAGCGGCGCAGGCGGTGGATGTACACGTCGTAGGCCAGGCGGGCCGCGGCGTCGCCCGCATCGATGAGCCGCTGCAACTCACGGAAGTCGTTGACGCCGGATAGTCCCTCGAGTCCGGCATTGCGGTTCAGCATTTCATCGATCTGGTCGACATCCATGTGGGCCGCACGGACCAGATGCGCGAAGATCCCGGGATCGAGATCGCCGCCCCTGGTGCCCATCACCAGTCCCTCCAACGGGGTGAGGCCCATGGTGGTGTCGATCGGGTGTCCGCCACGGATGGCCGACGCCGATGCGCCGTTGCCGAGGTGGAAGATGATCTGATTCAGGTCCGCGGGATCTCGATCGAGTAGCGCAGCGACCCGGCCCGAAACGTACTCGTGCGACGTGCCATGGAAGCCGTACTTCCGGATGCCATGTGCGGCAGCGAGTTTCGCGTCGATGGCGTAGGTCTTGGCGGCATCGGGCAGGCCATGGAAGAAGGCGGTATCGAACACCGCGACCTGCGGTACACCGGGCAGCAGCGCACGCGCACTTTCGATGCCGGCGACATTCGCCGGATTGTGCAGCGGTGCAAGCGAAGACAAGTCGGATATGGCCACTACCACGTCGTCGTCGATGAGCGTCGGCCGATAGAACACTTGGCCCCCGTGCACCACGCGGTGCCCGACCGCCCGCACCCCCGCCGTGGCCAGATCGTGGCCGGATTCGGCGAATACATCGAAGACCAGCCGCAGCCCCGCCGTGTGATCGGCGATCGGCTCGCGACGTTCGATGGTTCGGCCATCGACCTTGTGCTCGATCCCGGCCTGCTCCTCGCCGATCCGATCGACCATGCCGGACGCGGCGACGACACCCGACTCCGGGTCCAGCAGTTGGTATTTGATCGACGACGAGCCGGAATTGATCACCAGCACCCGGTCATTCGGCCCATCCGTCGCCCGACCACCACCCCTCATCGAATCGCTACGCGATACCGCGTTCATTTCCGCACCTCCTGCATCACGCGCGTGCCCCGCACTCGGTCGGCAACCGCGAACCCGGCCGCATTGTTCCGCCGTATGTCACACCGCACATCAGCCTTCCTGCGCTTGGATCGCAGTGATAGCAACCGTATTGACGATGTCGGCGACGAGCGCACCGCGGGACAGGTCGTTGACCGGTTTGCGCAGCCCCTGCAGCACCGGACCGATCGCGATCGCACCGGCGCTGCGCTGGACCGCCTTGTAGGTGTTGTTACCGGTGTTGAGGTCGGGAAACACGAAGACCGTCGCGCGCCCGGCCACTTCGGAATCCGGGAGCTTGGTGGTGGCAACGGTGGGTTCGATCGCGGCGTCGTACTGGATCGGGCCCTCCACCAGCAGTTCCGGCTCGCGCTCGCGAACCAGCTTGGTCGCGACGCGCACCTTGTCCACATCGGCGCCGCTGCCGGATTCACCGGTCGAGTAGGACAGCATCGCGACGCGCGGGTCGATGCCGAAGCGGGCCGCGGTCTGCGCCGAGGAGATCGCGATATCGGCCAGCTGCTCCGAGCTCGGATCGGGCACGACGGCGCAGTCACCGTAGGCGAGCACCCGATCGGCCAGACACATGAGGAACACACTCGAGACGGTGGAGACGCCCGGCACGGTCTTGATGATCTCGAAGGACGGCCGGATGGTGTGCGCCGTGGTGTGCGCGGCGCCGGAGACCATGCCGTCGGCGATGCCCTTGTGCACCATCATGGTGCCGAAATACGAGATGTCGGCCATGGTTTCGCGGGCGCGCTCCAGTGTCATGCCCTTGTGCTTGCGCAATTCGGTGTACTCCGCGGCGAATTCGTCAAGGTAACCGGAGGTGCGCGGGTCGAGTACCCGTGCGGCCGAGATATCGACGCCGAGTTCCGCGGCGCGGGCGCGCACTGCCGCCTCGTCACCGAGAATGACCAGATCCGCGATCTTGCGCCGCAGCACCCGCCCTGCCGCGCGCAGGATGCGGTCGTCGTCGCCCTCGGGCAGCACAATGGTCTTGCGGTCGGACCTGGCGCGTTCGATCAGCTGATACTCGAACATCTGCGGCGTCACCACAGAGGTATCCGGAATTTCGATGCGCTGCAATAACTCCGACGCGTCGACATGCTGTTCCATCAGGGCCAGCGCGGTGTCGACCTTGCGCGGGCTGCCCGCCGACATGCGGCCGCGGGTGCGGTAGGCGGCGCTCGCCGCGTCGTAGGTGCCCAGTTCGGTGGTGAGGATCGGCAGTTTGGGTTTGAGGCCGTTCATCAGCCTGGCGATGGCCGGGTGCGGCAGCATGCCGCCGTTCATGATGATGCCCGACAGCGACGGAAAGCCTTCCGCCTCATGCGCGTTCACGACGCTGAGCAACACGTCGGAGCGATCGCCCGGCGCGATGACCACGACACCGTCGACCAATCGCTCCAGAATATGTTCGGCCGTCATGCCGCCGACCATGACCTGCAATGCCTCACGCTGCAGCAATTCCACATCGCCGCTGTACATTTCACCGCCGATCGCGGTGCACAGCTCGGCCATTGTGGGCGAAATCAGCAGCGGCACTTCAGGTAACGCCCAGGACGGGACATCGAAGCCGTTGAGGGCAACGCCGACTTCGTCCAATTGCGCTGGATCGCAACGGTTCGCGATGATCGCCATCAAGTGCGCGTGTTCGAGGGACAGCTCGTGTGCGCACAGCTCGGCCAGCTGCTCGACCTCGTCCGGAGTTCGGCCGGAACCGCGCACGACCAGCAGTACGGGCGCGCCGAGGTTCACCGCGATGCGGGCATTGAAGCGCAGTTCGCTCGGGCTGGCCACATCGGTGTAGTCGCTGCCGACGATCACCACCGCGTCACACAGCTTCGCGACCTCGTGGAACCGCATCACGATCTCGCTGATCGCGGCATCCGGATCGGCGTGTACCTGCTCGTAGGTGACGCCGATGGCCTGCGTGTAGTCGATATCGGCGGTGCTGTGCTCGAGCAGCAGTTCCAGGATGTAATCCGGCTCGGTGGTCGAGCGGGTGATCGGCCGGAATACGCCGACCCGGGCGGTGGTAGCGCACAGCATCTGAAGCATTCCGAGGGCCACCGTCGATTTTCCGGTGTCACCCTCCGGAGATGCGATGTACACAGCGGATGGAGCGGTATCGGCCATGTCCGTGAGCTTAGTGAACCCGCGGCTACCCAGGCCGTACGGCGAGACGGCGATCACGAATTCCTATTCGCACCGATCCGGATATAGTCCGGGCATGGCTGAGCAGTTTCCGAAGCGGCAGTGGGGTTCGAACACCAATTTGCTTGCCCGCCTGGCGACCGAGCTCGCATCTACCAAACCCGGGTCGTGGCTGATTCGGAAGGTCACCCCGCTGGATCGGGCCATCCTCGAGCGCACCGACGCCAAGTTCACCCTCCTCGGCCCGATCGGCGCCCCGGTCATGCTGCTGACCACCACCGGCCGCAAATCCGGTGAGCCGCGCACCCAACCATTGCTCTGCCTGCACGACGGCGACACCATCTATGTGATCGGCAGCAACTTCGGCCTGCAGCATCATCCGGCCTGGACCACCAACCTGCTGGCGAACCCGAATGCCACCGTCGCCATCGCAGGCCAACGCATCCCCGTCCGCGCCACCCTGGTCGAATCCGACAAGGACGCCCTGTTCGCCCGGTTCGTCGAGATCACCAGCGCCTACCGCGTCTACCGCACCCGCACTGCCCGAGACCTCCGCATTTTCGCCCTCACCCGCGCCTGACCAACCCGTTCCGAATGCGGGCATCGGCTCAGCGCGCCGGAGCGGGTCTCGAATGGTCGCTGCAGGACTCATCGCGGCCGTCATCCGACTCGCCTCGATCGAGCATTTCGCCTGAGCTGGCCGAGCTTCGCGGACCAGTCTGGGCTCAGCCGAGAGCACGGCGGCTCGACCCAGGTCGGGCGGAAGAGCTAGAGGAAGCCGAACCCGCCGCGTTGCCCCATGTCCGGCCGCGCATCGGCGGGTGAGCCCGTCGATGCGCGGCCGGTGCGGTTGCGGCTCAGCCCAGGGCGCGGAGGCGGGGGGCCAGGTCGCGCTGGAACAGGTCGAGGAAGCGGGACTGGTCGTGGCCGGGGGCGTGGAAGACCAGGTGGTTGAGGCCGGCGTCGAGGTACGGCTTGATCTGTTCGACGGCCTGGTCCGGATCGTTGGCGACGATCCAGCGCTTGGCGATCTGCTCGATCGGGAGGGCGTCGGCGGCGGCCTCCATTTCGATCGGGTCGGTAATGGAGTGCTTCTGTTCGGCGGTCAGCGAGAGCGGGGCCCAGAAGCGCGTATTCTCCAGTGCCAGTTCGGGATCGGTGTCGTAGGAGATCTTGATCTCGATCATCCGGTCGATCTGCTCGACGGCGCGTCCGGCCTTGGCGGCGCCCTCCGCGACGGCGGGCATCAGCTTCTCGGTGTAGAGGTCCATGCCCTTGCCGGAGGTGCAGATGAAACCGTCACCGGCACGGCCCGCGTAGCGCGCGACCAGCGGTCCGCCCGCGGCGATGTAGATCGGGATGCCGCCCTTGGGCACGTCGTAGATCGAGGCGCCGACGGTCTTGTAGTACTCGCCGTCGAAGTCGGTGCGCTCACCGGTCCACAGCGCGCGCATGAGGTCGACGGATTCGCGCAGTCGAGCGAAACGCTCCTTGAATTCCGGCCATTCGCCGGTGTAGCCGGTGGCGATCTCATTGAGCGCCTCACCGCTGCCGACACCGAGCATGATGCGGTCCGGGTACAGACAACCCATGGTCGCGAAGGCCTGCGCGATCACGGCGGGGTTGTAGCGGAAGGTCGGAGTGAGCACCGAGGTGCCGAGTTGGATGCGTTTGGTGCGCTCACCGACCGCGGCCATCCATGCCAGCGAGAACGGCGCATGCCCGCCCTTGTGCCGCCACGGCTGGAAATGGTCGCTCACCGTTGCGCTGTCGAGGCCGTGTTCCTCGGCCGCCACCGCGATTTCCACCAATTCCCGCGGTCCGAACTGTTCCGCCGACGCCTTGTATCCGAGCTTGAGATCACCCATATGCGCCACTCCTGTCGCTTCGCTCAACGGTCCGTGCGGGAGGTTCCGCGCACCGTCGGCCGCCTGAATCCCGCGACCGCATCCCGGTACAACCGCAAGGGCGACACGGGAGTTCCCGAGCCCATCGGCCTACCTGAGCGCTGCGCGATCGGTTCTCACACGGCCTCCCCTCGACCATAGTCAGCGCCATCCGACGAGGTGTGCCGGGTCGCACCTGGGCCATCGCATAGCCGGTGGGCATCGCATACCGTCCGCGGGATGCCCACCGTATGTGGGGATGGTCGCATCGGACCGGTATTCGCGCGGTGGGTGGGCGGATAGCCGACAATTGGCTTGTGAGCACACCAGATGAACCGATCCTGTCCTACCTCACCGACATGGATGGGGTGCTGGTACACGAAGACCATCTGGTGCCCGGTGCCGACAAGTTTCTGGCCGAGCTGCGCGGCAATGAGATCCCGTTCCTGGTGCTCACCAATAACTCGATCCGCACGCCGCGCGATCTGCAGGCCCGCCTGCGCCACACCGGACTCGATATTCCGGAGGAGGCGATCTGGACCTCGGCGCTGGCCACCGCGACCTTCCTCAACGACCAGCGCCCCAATGGAACCGCCTACGTGGTCGGCGAATCCGGACTCACCACCGCGCTGCACGAAATCGGCTATGTGCTGACCGATAGCGATCCGGACTACGTGGTGCTCGGCGAAACCCGCACCTACTCCTTCGAAGCGATCACCACCGCGATCCGCCTGGTAGACCGGGGTGCGCGCTTCATCGCCACCAACCCGGACGCGACCGGACCGTCCCGCGAGGGTCTGCTCCCGGCCACCGGCTCGGTGGCCGCGCTGATCACCCGCGCGACCGGCAAGGAGCCGTACTACGTCGGCAAGCCGAACCCACTGATGATGCGCTCGGCACTGCGCCGGATCGGCGCACATTCACAGTCGACGGTGATGATCGGCGACCGGATGGACACCGATATCGTCTCGGGTCTCGAGGCGGGCATGCGGACCGTACTGGTCACCACCGGCATCTCCACTCGCGAGTCCGTCGAGCAGTTCCCCTATCGCCCGACCCTGGTCGTCGATTCGGTTGCCGACCTGGTCGGTCGAACCGACAAGCCCTTCGTCTGACGCGCGCGGAATCGGTCAGCAGGTCATCAGGTCTGGTCGGTAATGGCGTCGAGCGCTGCGGAAAGTCGCGTCATGACCTGAGCGGTCAGAGCGAATTGCTCGGCACCCAGTTCATCGGCGAGCCGTTTCGCCATGACCCTGTGCTGCGGATTGATGCGCTTGATCGCCTCGCGACCCGCGTCGGTGACCGCAACGAGTTTGGCCCGGCGGTGCGCCGGATTCGGCTGATACTCGGCAAGTCCCTTGTCCACCAATAGATCCGCGATGCGTTGCACACTCTGCCTGGTGATCCCCATGGCTCGGGCGATTCCGGCCACCGGCAGCGGTTCGCGCAGCACCGCGCCGAGCACCTGCCACCACGCCGCCGTGATTCCGCCGGGTGCGGCCAATTCCTCTGCGATGGCGAGAAATTGACCGTTCAGCTGGAACGAGGTGATCGCGACCGTCGCGAAGAGGTTCTGCTCGGGCGTGTCACTCATACCGTGGCGACCCGCTGTGCCTCGTACTCGGAAAGTGCGGCAAAGCCCGCCGGATCGCTGTGGCCGTACAAGCGGTACCACGCGTCCAGCACATGCGGTTCATAGACATCGAGCCTGCGCAGCACCTCGCGGGCGAATTCGAAGGGCGCGGTCGGGCCCGCGGTGATGAGATCGCCGTCCAGTACCGCCGCCTGGTCCAGATAACGATCGCCGCCCGAATATCCGCTGTAGGCAAGGTATTCCGCGGCCGCACCGGTATGGGCGTGGTTATCGAGAAGCCCTTCCTTCGCCAATCCGAAGGTGGCACCGCAGATCGCCGCGACCGGAACTCCCGCAGCCAGAAACTCCCGCGCTTTGTGCACGAAGGGCACGAGTTCGCCGGTCTCCCAGGTGTCGGCGCCGGGCAGGATCAGCATCGCGCTTGCGGCGGGCGTGAGGTCGGCGAGCACCATATCCGGCACGATCCGCATCCCGCCCGTCGTGATGATCGGATCGGCGGTGAGTCCAACTGTCTGCACCCGGAACGTTCCCGGTGCTTTCTGCCAACTGGGCCGATTGATATGCGCGGTCGCCGCACCGACCTCCCAGTCGGCGAGCGTGTCGTAAACGGCCGTGTGAACTGTCCTCAGGAGCATGACAGCATGCTGTCATATTTGACAGCATGCTGTCAATAACTCAGTGTCCGCGTTCGATCTTCGCCAGATGCGCGATATTGGCGTGGTCCCGCACATCAGCACTCGGTTCACCGCCGAACCACGCATCCAGGATCTCCGTCAGCTCGGCCCGGGAAGTCGAACGCAGGCTCAGCGCAAGCACATTCGCGTCATTCCACTTCCGCGCACCAGCCGCCGTCACCGCATCACCACACAGCGCGGCCCGGATCCCCGCCACCTTGTTGGCGGCAATAGAAGCCCCGGTCCCCGTCCAACAGCACACCACCCCCTGCTCCGCCCGCCCCGCTGCCACATCCCGCGCCGCCGCCTCACTGGCCCAAGCCCAGTCGTTGCGCTCACTATCCGCCAGCGCCCCATGCACCAATGTCTCGAACCCCCGCCGCCCGAGCTCAACCACCAGCTCCTCGGCCACCCCGACCCGCTCATCCGCCGCAACCGAAATTCGCATACCCCAAGCGTAATAATGCCCCCACCGCACAGCCGCGAAACGGCGAGCGGCCTGGCCTCGGTCCCGAGGACAGGCCACCACCACACCAGTCACCAGCCGACGGGGGCGAGGCGATCGATGAAGATCCCGGTCGGCCCGTCGGCGTCGATAGTCGCGAATTCGAGGATCGAGTCGGTGCCCTCGGTGACCGTCAGCTGACCGGTGTGATTGTTCATATCGGTGGCCGCGAATTTACGATTTCACCGGGGGTCGCGGCGTTGAACCGTGTTCGTCGTACCCACTGACACGCACCCGCCCGCTCGCGCTGTGACAACCTGTGAGCGGCCTCACACACACCGGGAATCGACACTGTGCACCGACCCGGCGAATAGGCCAGAATCCTGGCAGCGTGACTAGACGCGGAAAGCGGAGGGACCGGCAATGTCAGCTTGGGGTGAGGTCGTTGTCGGCCTGGTAATTCTGGTCGGGCTGGTCGGGATCATCGTCCCGATACTGCCGGGAGCCATTTTGATCTTCGGCGCCATTGCCGCATGGGCGTTCATGACCGGGGGCGCGACGGCGTGGACCGTATTCGCAATCAGCACAGCGTTCCTGGTGCTGTCCGGCGTCATCAAATACACCTGGCCGGGCCGGAAGATGAAGGATGCGGGCGTATCCAATCGCGCCCTGTTCATCGGCGCGATCTTCGGCATCGTCGGCTTCTTCATCATCCCGGTGGTCGGATTGTTCGTGGGATTCGTTCTGGGCGTGTATCTTTCGGAGCTGCAGCGACTCCGCGACAACCAACCCGCTTGGCAGGCAACAGTTCACGCGCTCAAAGGTGTGGGTCTGTCGATGCTCGTCGAACTCTTCGGTGCGCTGCTGGCGACCGGGGTATGGGTCATCGGTGCCATCGTGAGCTGAGTCGCACTCACTCGATGGCGGGGAACGGAATCGTATCGGCCGGTTCGAGTTTCGGTAGTTCATCGCGCCGCAGCGGCAGGGTCGGCTGCTCGGTGCGGTGGATCGGCAGGGTCGGCGTCGGATCGGCCTGGATCGCCCGTTCGCGGGCGGGCAGACGATAGAACACGCGCGCGTTGTCTTCCAGCACCTTGAACATATCGGTGCCCACCACATCGCAGATCAGATCGACATCGGAATCCCGGAACGGTCGCCCCGCGCGGGTGCCGGGCAGATCGGTGCCGAACATCAGCGCCTCGGGATTGACCGCGTGGATCCGGCGCAGCGTATCGGCCACCTTCATATGCACCCGACCGAAGCCGGTCGCCTTCACCCGCGCCCCGCGATCCACCAGATCCAGCAGATAGGGCAGCCCCTCCTCGGACATGCCGAGATGGTCGATGGAGAAAACCGGCAGCTTCGAGATCACCGGCTGCATCGAGGTGAGCATATTGCCGTCGATATACACCTCGACATGCCAGCCGACGAGGTCGTGCGCGCGCAACGCCTGCAGCGTCATCGCGGTGATATCCGGGGCCGCGCGCTTGACGTTGAACCGCAGCGCACGCACACCGATTCGGTCGAGTTCGTTGATCTCTTCGTCGGTGGCGTCGGGGTCCAGCGCGGTGACGCCGACCCACCCTTCGCCGAGCTCGGCCAGCGCCGCTTTCAGATAGGTCTGATCGGTGCCTTGGAAGGATCCGCTGACCACGGCGCCGCCGCTGACATCGAAGCGCGACATACGCTTTCGATAATCGGCGATGGTGAACGGGTCGGGCAGGTAGCCCTCGTTCTCGGCCAGCGGGAACCGCGGGTCGAAGATGTGGAGATGGGCATCGAACACTTGTACAGAATGCCTCAGAGACGGAATTTCCGCTGCGGCAGACCCGACAGATTTTGTGCTGCCGCAGCCGTGTCGGATTGTCGAGAACCACAGGAGGTGACTGTCACCCCCTGTGGCGTTCGCACTAGACCTTGTGCGGCTCGCTGGCGCGCAGCATGTCCTCGCGCTCGACGACCTTGACGCGCTCACGGCCCTCCGGCTCGCCGAGGGCGCGTTCGTGCGCGTCGAGGCGGTACCAGCCCTGCCAGGTGGTGAACGGGATGCCCTTGTTCTCGAGGAATTCGGTGACCGCATCCAGTTCCGGCTTCGCGGCCGGGGTGAAGTTCACGCTGTCGTCGAGCAGGCAGGCAACGGTCTCGTTGGCATCGCCCTTGGTGTGGCCGATGAGGCCGACCGGACCGCGCTTGATCCAGCCGGTGACGTAGGTGGCGGGCAGATAGCGATCCGCACCGTCGGCGTCCTCGTCGACCAGGACGCGTCCGGCCTCGTTCGGAACGACACCGGCCTGATCGTCGAACGGCAGGTTGGTCAGGTTCTGCGACAGATAGCCCACGGCGCGGTAGACGGCCTGGACGTCCCAGTCCTTGAACACGCCGGTGCCCTTGACATTGCCGGTGCCGTCGAGCTGGGTGCGCTCGGTGCGCAGGCCCGCGACCTTGCCGTCCTCGCCGAGGATTTCGGCCGGGGATTCGAAGAAGTGCAGGAACAGCTTGTGCGGGCGGTTGCCGACATCGCGGATGGCCCACTGCTCGAGGGTGTTGGCGATCATGTCGACCTGCTTGGAGTGGCGGCGCGCGGCCTCGGAGCCCTCGTCGTAGTCGATGTCCTCGGGATCGACGATGACCTCGATGGTCGGGGAATGGTCGAGTTCGCGCAGCTCGAGCGGGGTGAACTTGGCCTGCGCCGGGCCGCGGCGGCCGAAGACGTGCACCTCGACGGCCTTATTGGCCTGGAGACCGCTGTAGACGTTCGGCGGGATCTCGGTCGGCAGCAGCTCGTCGCCGGTCTTTGCCAGCACGCGCGCCACGTCGAGTGCGACATTGCCGACACCGAGGACCGCGACCTTCTCCGCCTCCAGCGGCCAGGTGCGCGGCACGTCCGGATGGCCGTCGTACCAGGAGACGAAGTCCGCGGCGCCGTAGCTGCCGTCCAGGTCGATGCCGGGGACGGGCAGCGCGCGGTCGGCGTTGGCGCCGGTGGAGAAGATCACCGCGTCATAGAACGTGCGCAGATCGTCGAGGGTGATGTCGGTGCCGTAGTCGATATTGCCGAGCAGGCGGACCTGCGGCTTGTCCAGCACCTTGTGCAGGGCGGTGATAATGCCCTTGATGCGCGGATGGTCCGGCGCGACGCCGTAGCGGATCAACCCGAACGGCGCGGGCATGCGCTCGTACAGGTCGATACTCACCTCGGCATCGGACTTCATCAACGCGTCGGCGGCGTAGATTCCGGCCGGTCCCGCGCCCACGATCGCGATGCGAAGCGGGCGAGGCCCCGCGGTGTGCGCGTCAGGCCCGGAGGAGGCAGCTTGCGTAACAACGGAGGGCCCGTGCGCTCCGCTAGTCGACTCAGCACTCTGTTCGGTCATCTTTTACGCGCACCCTTATGGTCGAAACAATTAACGGCGTCAGTCTTAGCTTAGGCTAACTTGACGCACCCTCTCGGTCGCATCTGCTGATGCGAACAGGCGGCCATCTCGGCTATGAAGCCGCGCCGCAATCCCGCGATTCTATCGGTGGCACAGCGCGCACCCTGCGGCGGTGCGTACACCGGGTGTTCGCTGCCCGGCCCACCTACCGTGACTACCCGCTCTGGGCACATCTATCAAATCCGCGCGACGCAGGTTCCGGGGCCGAATGCCGGATACCGCCGTCCACCAGGGATGATCGACCCATGACAGAGCAGCAGGGCACCGATGAAGAACCGGTAATCGAGGTCGATCAGACCGATCGTCGCTCCATCGCGCCGTTCATCGCGGCGGCCGTATTCGCCGCTGTCGTGCTGGTCGCGATCGTGCTCGGTGCGGTGCTTTCGCCCGCTGAGAAAAATGTCACAGAATCGGACAAGATCGCGGCCGCGGTGCAGCGCTACGCGGAGGCCCGCGCCACCACCGACAACACACCGCCGCCGGGCGTGGCCTGTCCGGACTTCGACGAGAGCAAGACGCCGCTCGCTGGTCAGTTCGGCGGGGCCGCGGCCGGAAAGTCGATCAAGGTCACCAAGATTGAGAATGCGATGGTCGACGGCGATAACGCCAAGGCGACGGTGACCATCGCGGTCGAGGGCCGGGAGACCCCGGCAACCTGGAATCTGACCCGCTCGCAAGACCGATGGATCGTCTGCCGTTGATTCCCTGTGCGCGGTGCGAACTGGGGTTTGACATGGCGCCCCCTACCCAGGCAATCTCATTTTCGGGTCATGAGTACCAGCGCCAAGCCCCGGCTCGCTGGTCGGCAACCCTCCTCCGCGGTGGGGTGCTCCGGGTGACGACCTGGCCGCGCACCGAAACCCAGGTGCGGCAAGCGTGGATTCACAGGAGGATCGCATGACATATGCCGGTGACATCACCCCACAGCAGGCGTGGGAGTTGTTGCAGGACAACCCCGAAGCTGTCTTGGTAGACGTGCGCACCGAGGCCGAATGGCGTTTCGTCGGTGTGCCGGATACGACCTCGATCGAACGGCCGACGGTGCTGATCGAATGGGTGGACAGCAACGGCGCCCGCAACGGTGAGTTCGTCGAGCAGCTGACCAAGGCGCTGGCGGGGCGCGATCCGGCTGCGCCCGTCGTCTTCCTCTGTCGCTCCGGACAGCGTTCCATCGGTGCGGCGGTCGCCGCGACCGGGGCAGGCATCGCCCCGTCGTTCAATGTGCTGGAGGGCTTCGAAGGCCCGATCGATGAGCTCGGACATCGCGGTGGCTCCGGCTGGCGCGCCATCGGCCTGCCCTGGCGGCAGTCATGATCACCGGCGGTTCGTTCGACAAGCCGCTGCCCGAAGGCGTCGGTCCCGCGACGCTCGGCGTGCGAGGTGGCCTGCGTCGCTCGGGATTCGAGGAAACCGCGGAGGCGCTGTACCTGTCCTCCGGTTTCGTCTATGAGAGCGCCGAGGCGGCCGAGGCCGCGTTCACCGGCGATATCGAGCATTTCGTCTACTCCCGCTACGGCAACCCGACGGTCGCCATGTTCGAGGAGCGGCTGCGTCTGATCGACGGCGCCGAAGCGTGTTTCGCTACCGCGAGCGGCATGTCGGCCGTATTCACCTCGCTCGGTGCGCTTTTGGGGGCGGGCGATCGACTTGTCGCCGCGCGCAGCCTGTTCGGCTCGTGCTTCGTGGTCTGCAACGAGATTCTGCCGCGCTGGGGTGTGGAGACGGTCTTCGTCGACGGCGATGATCTGGATCAGTGGGAGCAGGCGCTTTCGGTGCCGACCCAGGCCGTGTTCTTCGAGACACCGGCCAATCCGATGCAGACCCTGGTCGACGTGCGCCGGGTGACCGAACTCGCGCATGCCGCGGGCGCGAAAGTGGTGCTGGACAACGTCTTCGCCACGCCGCTGCTGCAGCGCGGTTTCGAACTCGGTGCGGATGTGCTGGTGTATTCGGGCACCAAGCACATCGATGGTCAGGGTCGGGTGCTCGGTGGTGCGATCCTCGGCGCCGAGGACTACATCGATGGTCCGGTGAAAAACCTTATGCGCCATACCGGTCCGGCGCTGAGCCCGTTCAACGCATGGACTCTGCTCAAGGGTTTGGAGACGATGCCGCTGCGCGTGCGTCACTCGACCGAATCCGCGCTGCGCATCGCCCGCTTCCTCGAGGGCAACAAATCCGTCTCGTGGGTGCGCTATCCGTACCTGGAATCGCATCCGCAGTACGACCTGGCGACCAGCCAGATGAGTGGCGGCGGCACCGTGGTCACCTTCGAACTGAACGCGCCGGAGGCCGAGGCCAAGAAGCGGGCCTTCGAGGTCCTCAACCGCCTGCGCATCATCGATGTCTCCAACAACCTCGGCGATTCCAAAACCCTCATCACCCACCCCGCCACCACAACCCACCGCGCCATGGGCCCCGAAGGCCGCGCCACCATCGGCCTGTCCGACGGTGTCGTCCGCATCTCGGTTGGGCTGGAGGATGTCGAGGATTTGCTGAGCGATCTGGACCATGCGCTGAGCTAGACGGTACGCGGCCGTGCTGTCGGTGACGCCGGTGTGGAGTCGGCTGGCCGGTGGGTGGTTTCCGGCCGGCCGCCGAGATCGGGGATGCGGCGCGCTCTTTCGCGCCGCATTTCTGATTACCTAATTCGCAGGTTTCAGAGAGTTCTGCGCCCACTTGGTCGTACCGTCGGGCGCGTTGAGCGTGTCGATCAGCTCCACGGCCGAAAGCATCAGGACCGGTCCCCCGGCAACGATTGTCCCCAGAATGCCGCCGATCCCCGCACCGGCGATCGCGGCAGGTATGCAGCCGACCGCGAACAGCGGCAAACCCACAATGCAGCCGGTAACGCCCCCGGCGACCAGGCCGATCACGGTGCCGACGAATGTGCCGAGCGTGGCGGCGAGCCCCAATCGGGTCGAGAACTCCGCCATCGCAGCCTGGTTCTCGACGGGCGATGCGACCGGCGTGGCGGCGGGTCGCAGCTCACCGGGCGTCAACCGCAGCTCCTTCGCGTCTTTGCCGAGAGCGGAGTCGACTGTGAGCACCTTGTCGCCCACCGTGATTCGCGTTGGCACGACCAGCACGGGTGCGCCGCTCTCATCGCGAATCGTGAACGAGCTGTGCTCGTGGTCGAGTACGAAGGTCCCGCCCGATAGCGTGGTTGTCACGACACGTTCCACCGAGGTGACCTTGTACTCGATGTCATGTTCGGCGGACGCTTCCGCGTGGGCGGTTACCGGCACGATTGCTGCAACGCATGCGATACCGATCGCCGCGATGCGCGAGGTTTCGATCACGAAATGTCCTTCTCTATTTCATGGATCAGGCATGCGAGACGTGCCCGCGCAGCCCGATCGTCGTTTCATTGCAGGGCATTCCGGTCCCGAGCCAATTGGGTTCGGTACCGAAGAGGTTGGGAAAAGCCTCGATCAGCTCGAAACGGGGGATGGCATCGATGTAGGCGCGTCAGTCGCCATCGTGCCCATCCGAGAAGTAGCTGGGGACGCACGCGCGATCGAGCCGGGCGGGATACGGGTCGCCCAATCGGACCGGCAGGTGGCCCTTCCGGTATGCGCGGTCCACGTGGTTCTGCGATAGCGGTTCGGAACCGAGTGCTCGGAATTCCCACCGCGTTTCGGTGGAATCCGGTTGCCAACCGTCCGGATCGATCGCGTATACCCGCTGGACCAGTCGGTCGACGACAACGATGGCGTAATGGGCGTTGCGTCTCGCGGCGCTGCTCACCCGCCACCATCGCCGATCTCGCTCGTAGAGCGCGTCGGGAGACCGGATGGCAGACGGCCCGGCATCCGGCCACGGCTGCGAGATGATGAGCGCAATACGTTCACCGACCGCGGTGAGGGTGCCCCAGCGCTGATAGGTATGCGCCCGGTCCAGGCCCGTGACGGAGGCGACGTCGCCCAGCCCCGCCGTATGGTCGAGGGCGGCGGCGGCAGCTTCCAACATCCCGGCGTCGATCTCGTTCGCGAGCACACTGTGCACTCGCAACAGGGCTAGTTGGAACTCACGCGCCTGCACGAATTCCAGCTCACCGTCTTCATAGCGAGTCCAGGCCTGTGGCCCGAGCCCGCTCAGTTGGCCGGCGAGTCCGACGAGGATGGTCCGCACGGACCGTGACAGCCATAACCGTTCAGTTGCCCACATATCCCGCGAAAAAGCATACCCGCCGTCTACTTGTACATCGGTCATAGCCATGGACTCTAGCTGGGAGATACACCCAGTTCACAGATTTGCCGGATCGATCTTAATTAAATTTTCTCCAACCATCTTCTGATAGCTATGCATTCGCTACAAGCCGAACGATTGGTTCGTTTCTGCGTATTGCTCGATCTCGAAGACCCCAACCGAAACGGTCCTCCGGTCCACGACATCGGCTCGAATAAAACCTGGACCCCGGATAGCAGACCTTGGGCGAGATGAATGCCCGATGCCCTCCCCCAACCGATCGGCCAGCGTAACGATATGGCATCCCACCAACGACGTTTGGGCATATGTGCGTTCCCCGAACAACTGTCGATGCTCGAAAAAGGGAGTACACACTGATTGCGCCGCCGACGAATCCGATGACATCCACGGCCGCCGCCGAACCCGCCGTCATGGCCAACCGGTTCGACTGGTCGATCAGCCACGCCGACGACACGCTCGTGGTGACGTTCGGAGCGGAGCGGGCCGGAATCGAGCTACCCGCTCCGCTGCGAATCGGGGTGGAGTTGTTCTTTCAGGACAACGGCCTGTCGGGACCCACCATCGCCATCGGTGGTCCGGTCGGGCGCCATATCCGGCTCGTTACCGGCATCAGCAAAGCCGAACGGGCCATCGAGTACCTCCAGCACTGCGGGGCGGTGCTCCACGTCGGCCGCGCCGTATGGCCGTTGCCCCCGGTTTCGGGGCTCGGCCTCGCATGGTCGGCGGACGGCGGATACGGCCACCGCATACCTCCGCTGGTAGCGGTCGCCGCCGCCGTTCGAGCGGTACGGCTGTACACCCCCGACGGACTCGAGCGACTTCCGAGGCAAGGTCACCAAATGACCGGCAGTTCGTGGACGCCGTAGATATTTCATGTTGCATCGACTCAACTCCCCCTGGGGCTCGCGAACCCGTCTCGCATATAGCTTCGGCGTTATTGTCATACTGTCAATACAGCCTCGGGTCGCACCGGGAGCGCTGGATCAACGACGAACCGAGGTAAGGCGTGAGCACACCATCCACCGCCGCACAGGGCCCGCTCGCGGGCATCAAGGTCATCGAACTGGCCGGCATCGGCCCCGGTCCGCATGCAGCGCTGCTGCTGGCCGACCTCGGCGCCGATGTGGTGCGGGTACAGCGGCCCGGTATGCTGCCCGGCTTCATGGAGCGGCCGCAGTGGCGCGGGCGCACCATCGTCGAGGCCAATCTGAAGGATCCGGCGGATATCGAGAAGGTGCTCGCACTCGCCGAGAAGGCCGATGTGCTGATCGAGGGCTTCCGGCCCGGCGTCACCGAGCGCATGGGCCTCGGCCCGGATGCGGTGCTCGCACGCAATCCGCGGTTGGTCTACGGCCGGATGACCGGCTGGGGTCAGGACGGTCCGCTGGCCGAACGCGCCGGACACGACATCAACTACATTTCGCTGACCGGCGTGCTGCACGCCATCGGCCGCAAGGGCGAGCGGCCGGTGCCGCCGCTGAATATGGTCGGCGACTTCGGTGGCGGCTCGATGTTCCTGGTATTCGGCATTCTCGCGGCCCTTGTGGAGCGGCAGAATTCCGGTAAGGGGCAGGTCATCGATTCGGCGATGATCGATGGGGCGCTTGCTCTTTCGCACATGATCTGGGGCATGCGCGGCATGGGCATGTGGTCGGACGAGCGCGGCACCAATCTGCTCGATACCGGTATGTCGTTCTACGACACGTACGAGACCTCGGACGGCAAGTACATGGCCGTCGGGGCGATCGAGGCGCAGTTCTACGCGGAACTGTTGCAGGGCTTGGAAATCGACCCCGAGGGCCTGCCGATGCAGCTCGATCCGAATGGTCAGGATCAGCTGAAGAAGCTGTTCACGGAGAAGTTCAAGACCAAGACACGGGACGAGTGGGCCGCGATCTTCGACGGCACCGACGCGTGCACGACACCGGTGCTGACTTTCACCGAGGCAGAACAGAATCCACACATTGCCGCGCGCACCGGGTTGATCGAGATCGACGGTGTCGTCCAACACGCGCCGGCTCCGCGCTTCTCGCGCACCCCTGCCGGTACGCCCACCCCGCCGCCCAGCGAGGCGACGCCGATCGAATCCGTTTGGGTGGATCGATAACTATGGCCTTCTGAGCTAGTTCCGCGTCCATGTCGGCTGGGCGAAATGCGCGATCCGGGCGGCATCGGGGTCTCGGCCGAGCAGGATGACTTCACGGAACTGCCAGAGCATGGCACCGGTCGGTGCGTGGATGGTCATGTTCTCAGCGAGGCGCATCTGCAGTAGACCGGGGCCGTCGTTGGGGACCGCGGGGGCATCGGGCCGCAGATCCTGTTGTCGCACCGCCTCGTTCGGATGCACCCAATGCGGGACATCGTCGGCGGCCAGCCGGGCGAGATCCACTTGATGGACCGAGTGGACCTCGTCTGGATTGGGCCGCAACTCGGACACGTCGGCGAGAGCGGCCACGATCGGCGTGATGACGAAACCCGATGCGGCGGGAAAGTCGTCGAGCCTGCCGAGCAGATCGGCCGGGCTCGCGGTCAGTCCGAGTTCCTCGTGCAATTCACGTATCGCCGTCTGCTCAACGGTTTCCCCGTCGTCGACCCGGCCACCTGGCAGCGCCCATTGCCCGGCATTGCGCCCGCGATACGCGCGTTTGATGACCATCACCGACGGCGGACCGTCTATTGCCACCACGCACAGCAGCACCGCCGCCCGGCGAAGACCCGGTGCGTCGGCAACCTCCGTACGTGGAAATCCGCCCAACCGCGCGCCCGCCAACTCACGGAAGCCGTCGACACTATCGGGGACACGCGGTCCCGAAATGACATCCATACCTTCGATATTGCACTACCCGGTCAGTAGCAGGTGAGGGGTTGGAGGGGGTCGGCGGCGCGGGGGGTGAGGGCTTCGTAGGCGGTGGCAATGGACTTCACCGCCAAACGAAGTTCGGGTTCGGGGTGGGTGAAGGGCAGGCGGATGAAGCGTTCGAACGCGCCCTGAACACCGAATCTCGGTCCGGCGGCGAGCAATACACCGTGGTTGGGGGCGGTGGCGGCCAGTGCCGTCGAGACCGGAGCCGGTAGCTGCGCCCAGACCGACATGCCACCGTCGCCGACGATCGTGCGCCAGTCCGGAAGCTCCTCGCCGAGCGTGGCGAGCAGCGCCGCACGCTGGGCACGGAGTTGATCGCGACGGCGGGTGAGGATGGTGCCGGCATTCTCCAGCAGGTGGATGGTGGCCAACTGGTCCATGACGGGCGTGCCGAGGTCGACGGTGGAGCGGATGCCGAGCAGTTTGGTGATCAGCGACTGGTTGGTGCGGATCCAGCCGACGCGCAGACCACCCCAGAAGGATTTCGAGGCCGAGCCGATGGTGATGATCTCGCTGCCCTTGGCGAAGGCCGCGACCGGCGGGGGCGCGGTCCGGTCGGTCAGGCTGAGGTCCACCATCGACTCGTCGATCACCACGGTCATCCGGGTCTCGCGGGCGATGGCGGTCAGTTCGGCGCGGCCGTCGGCGTCGAGCAGCAGGCCGGTCGGGTTGTTGAAGTCCGGCACCAGGTAGGCCAGGGTGGCCGCGGTTTGCCTTGCGGCACTGCGGATTCCGTCGAGATCCCAGCCGGATTCCGGGGTTTCGGGGCGCAACGGCACCGGCACGGGGCGGGCGCCGACATCGCGGATCGCCTCGATGGCATTCGGATAGGTCGGGTGGTCGATGAGCACCCGGGCCGCCGGCGCGGTGAGCACATTGAGCAGCAGGCGCAGGCCGTGCTGGGCGCCCAGGGTGACCAGGATCTGATCCGGTTCGGTGGGCAAGCCGCGCTCGGTGTAGCGGCGGGCCAGTGCCTCGCGCAGCGCGAGCACACCGACCGGATCCATACCGTGCGTGCCGAGGTAGGCCGGAAGGCCTTGCAGCGCAACGGAATATGCCTCCTGCATCTCCATGGGCGCGGCCATCGCGGCGTAGGTCATATCGATGGTCGGCAGTTCCGGTTGCGCCATCATCGCCACGATGCTGCGTGCCGGTTTGGTGCCGTCGTGCTGCACGTCGCGCGGGAGGGCGACGGTACTGCGCGAACCCTGACGACTGATCAGGTAGCCGTGTTCGCGCAGCAGGCTGTAGGTGGAGGTGATGGTCGTGCGACTGACGCCGAGCGTGGTGGCGAGGTCGCGCTCACTGGGCAGTGCGACGCCGAGCGGTGCGCGGCCGTCGTGGATGAGCAGGCGGATGCCTTCGGCGAGAGCCAGATAGGCCGGGCGCGTCGACCGGCGCTCCCCTGGTTCGCCGTTCTCGTCCGCACTGCGCCAACTCCCCAGATCACGGGCAAGGCTGGCGGCACCGATAACTCTCGTCGACATAAAGTCCAGTATTAGCGAAGTGGATATTCAATGACAAGGCCAGTGCGCGCACCATTGTTGCTATGACCGCCCTCGCCACCCTGCTCGTCATCGCCGCCTTCGCCTATCTCATCCACCGGTTCGCCCCGCGGCGCCCGAGCGAGGTCTTCCGCCTCGAACGGTTCCACGCGCCGGGACCATTGACCGACCGGTCGCCTTCCTACTACGAAAACCAGCGCCAATACGCGGATCTCACCGTGATCTACGGCCGCTACGACGTGCCCGATCCGGACGCTTCGGCCTTCACACATGCCGAGCGGACCGCGCAGCGCCGGATCTCGAACCCGAGTTGCGCAGCGGTGAAGCCGACCGTCGGTGGCATCCAGGCCAGTTTCTGAGAACTGGACTGGTCTGCTCGAAGAATGTCGGACCCGGCGTGCACACTGACCGTATGAGTACTTCCGCTCGCCCGGTCACCGGGTCGGCGCTGTTCGAAACCGCGATCGGCACCTGCGCGATCGCCTGGGCCGACGACCGCGTATTCCGATTCGGACTGCCCGAGGCGAGCCCCGCTGCGACGCGGACCAGGATCATGCGTCGCAGCAGCCGAATTCCGGACGCCGAGGAAATTCCGGAGGCGAACCCCACCGGCCCGATCGCCGAAGCCATTGCCCGCATCCAGGCCCACCTCGTCGGCGAACTCGACGATCTGCGCTGGATTCCCGTGAGCACCAGTGGAATTCCGGAATTCCACCGCGCCGTCTACGAAGTGACCCGCGCCATCGATCCCGGCCACACCCTCAGCTATGGCCAGGTCGCCGACCGTATCGGCGCGCCCGGCTCGGCCCAAGCCGTCGGACAGGCCCTCGGCCGCAACCCGATCCCCCTGATCATCCCCTGCCACCGAGTCCTGGCCGCCGACCATGCCCTCACCGGCTTTTCCGCCCCCGGCGGCATCACCACCAAACAACGCCTCCTGGAAATCGAACGCACCCCCGGCTTCGGCGAACCCACCCTGTTCTGAGACCGTCGACGACATGCGGATGCTGCTCGGCTGGAACCCCGTCGATGATCGGGCCTACGCCCGCGCCTGGGAGATTCAGGCCGAGTTCACCAAGCGGGGACGGCATCGCAGTGCGGGCCCGGTCGACCTCGTCCTCGCAGCCACCTACCAGTTGCGCGGGCCGACTTTGCTGCATCGGGATCACGACTTCGACCGCATCGCCGCCGTGACCGGTCAGCGGCATCAGTGGCTGAGCCACCGGAAAACCGTCGATCGGGCATAGTCGGGACATGAGTAATGACCGACCGGCGCTGGCTGTCGCACTGGGTTTGGAGCCGCATCCGGAGGGTGGGTGGTATCGGCAAACCTGGCGTAGTGCGGCGGAATTCACGCCGGAGGGGTATCCGGGGCCGCGAGCGAGCGCTACCGCGATCTACTTCTTGTTGATGCCGGGTGAGAAGTCGGCGCCGCATACGGTGCGATCGGATGAGGTGTGGTTGTGGCATCGGGGTGGGGCGCTGGCGCTCGACATCGGGGGCGAGGAGGTTGTCCTCGGACCCGATGCCGAGCACGGGCAGGTGTTGCAGGCGGTGGTGCCCGGCGGGGTCAGTCAGGCCGCGCGACCCGCGGATGATGAGTATGTGCTGGTCAGCTGCGTAGTCGCGCCGGGGTTCGACTTCGCGGATTTCCGCCTCGACTGATTCGGCCGGCGGCACACCCGCGATCCGGTGCTACTCGCGAACCTCGAGCACACCCTCGTCGACGGCCCATTTGATCGTCTTCTCCAGTTGCGCACAGGTTTCCGGACGTCCCGGCCCGTAGCCCTGTGCGCTGAGCCTGGCGAAGACCGGGCAGCGCGCGGCCGGATTCTCGGTCCACTGCACCGAGGTCTGGTGCGACGAACTCTTGCGCACCAGCACCTCGCTCTGGCATGACTGACACCGCAGCAAGGTCAGCCCCTCTTCCAGATAGCGCTGCTTGTCGACCGCGGTCTGGGCCTGCACCGCGGCCCGCCGCGCCGGTTGGTCGGCGAAGTCGGGTGCTTTCGCCCAGCTTGCCGCCATCAGACGCCTGCTTCCGTTTCCCGCTCGCGCCGCAGGTTCTCGGCGACCTCGGCCTCCCACGCCTCGTTCGCCTTGGTGGTATCCACCTCGAATTCGAAGCGCTGGGTCATCTTGTCGGTTACATCGGCCAGATCCACATAGAACTGGTCGTACCACCGGCGCAGCTGGTAGACCGGACCGTCTTCCTCGCAGAGCAGCGGATTCTCGACCTTGGACTTGTGCTTCCAGATCTCGACATCCTGCAGGAACCCGACGCTGATGCCTTCGGTCATCTTCGCGGCCAGCTTGTCGGCCATCTCACCGTCGACGCCCTTCGGCTTCTCCAGCGAGACGCCCCACTGCAGCACGAACGAATCCTGCGTCACCGGGTAGTGGCAGTTGATCAGGACGCTCTTGACCTCGTATCCGCTGTAGATATTGACCAGCGGGTTGATCATGTAAGAGGGCCCGAAGTACGACGCCTCCGACTCGAGCAGGGTGTCGCCGCCGTACTTGGAGGCCATGCCGATATCGGGACGACCCTTGGTCTCCAGGAACTGGGTGGCGATATGCCCCTCGAAGACATTCTTGAAGTACGTCGGGAAGGCGAAGTGGATATAGAAGAAGTGGGCCATATCCACCACGTTGTCGATGATCTCGCGGCAGTTCGCGCCCTCGATCAGCAGCGAGTTCCAGGTCCATTCGGTCCACCCGCTGTCGAGTTCTTCGCTCGGATCGCCATCCGCGTCGGTATAGGGCCCGACGATGTGCGGAATGGTCACCTCCGGCGGCGGCTGGCTGCCCTCGACGTCGTGCCAGACGAACAGCTGACCATTGCGCTCGAGCGTGGTCCACTTGCGGGTCCGCGCCAGCGGCGGCACGCGCCGCGCATAGGGAATCGCGGTACATTTGCCACTCGTGCCGGACCAGCGCCAGTCGTGGAACGGGCAGGCGATATCGCCGTCCTTGACCTCGCCCATGCTCAGGTCGCCACCCATATGTCTGCAGTAGGCGTCCAGCACTCGGAGTTCGTCATTGCTGTCGACCCAGACGACGAGCTTGGTTCCGAACACCTCGACCGCGTGCGGCTTGCCGTCGCGGAACGACTTCGCCAGCCCGAGGCAATGCCATCCCCGCGCGTATCGGGTGGGCGCGGCGCCCACATCGAGCTCGCGAACCTTCGCACCGCCCCGCGGTGTCGAATGTGCCGCCTCCCGGGTCCCTCCGGGGTTACGCACGCTGCCGCCTGCGGGCCCGTCGCTCGGCGGCGGTGTCGAATGTGCCGCCTCCCGGGTCCCTCCGGGGTTACGCACGCTGCCGCCTGCGGGCCCGTCGCTCGGCGGCGGTGGGGTAACTGCCATCGCGATTCCTCCTCCTTCTGTACTAGAACACGTTACAAAAATGTCGCGTTCCACGCCAGCGATTCCGTCGACCACCTGCGAATCGGTGACGAACGCCCCTTATGGTCGCCCGTTCTCGACAGAAATAAGAACCTGTTCTAGTCTCAGAGGCAAATGAGTACCGGTTACCAATCCGACCAGGCAGGAGCAGGTCCCGCGATGACGCAAGAAGTGACCGAACGGGTCGAAGCACTGTTGCCGACGCTGCGCGAGCGCACACAGGAAGCCGAGGACCTGCGGCGCATCCCCGACGAATCGATGAAGGCACTGCAGGAGACCGGCTTCTTCCGCCTGCTGCAGCCCAAGCAGTGGGGCGGCCATGCGGCAGATCCGGTCGTGTTCTACGACACGGTTCGCAAACTGGCCAGCGCATGCGGCTCCACCGGCTGGGTGGCGGGCATCGTCGGTGTGCACAACTGGCACCTCGCATTGTTCGACCAGCAGGCGCAGGAAGATGTGTGGGGCGAGGACAACGAGGTCCGGATCTCCTCGTCGTACGCACCGATGGGCGCGGGCACGGTCGTCGACGGCGGCTACATCGTCAAGGGCGCGTGGGCCTGGTCCTCGGGCTCGGATCACGCCACCTGGGCCGTGCTCGGCGGTCCGGTGATCAAGGACGGCAAGCCGGTCGACTTCGGCAGCTTCCTGATCCCGCGCACCGACTATCGCATCGATGATGTGTGGAATGTGGTCGGCCTGCGCGGCACCGGCTCCAATACCGTTGTGGTGGAGGATGTTTTCGTGCCGAAGCATCGGTTCCTGAGCTTCCGGGCGATGAGTGAGCTGAAGTCCCCCGGCCTGGCACAGAACACTGATCCGGTGTACCAGATGCCCTGGGGCACAATCCATCCCACGACCATCTCCGCACCGATCGTCGGTATGGCGTACGGCGCGTATGCCGCCCACGTCGAGCACCAGGGCAAGCGGGTGCGCGCGGCCTATGCAGGCGAGAAGGCCAAGGAAGATCCGTTCACCAAGGTGCGGGTCGCCGAGGCCGCCAGCGATATCGATGCCGCATGGCGTCAACTGTCGGGCAATGTCGCCGACGAATACGCACTGCTGGTGGCGGGCAAAGAGATTCCGTTCGATCTGCGCGTGCGGGCACGCCGCGACCAGGTGCGCGCGACCGGGCGGGCGATCGCCTCGATCGATAAACTCTTCGAAGCCTCCGGCGCCACCGCACTCGCGAACGGCACTCCGCTGCAACGCTTCTGGCGCGATGCGCACGCCGGTCGGGTGCACGCCGCCAATGATCCCGAGCGCGCCTACGTCATGTACGGCACGCACGAATTCGGGCTTCCGGTTACCGACGGCATGGTCTAGCCGTGACTGCGACAACCGAACTCACCTTCGAATCGACCTCGCGATACGCGCAGGCGCGGCCCGATCTGCGCCTGCACTATCACGAGGCCGGAGTCGGCAACGGCCCGACGATCGTACTGTTGCACGGCGGCGGGCCCGGCGCCTCGTCGTGGTCGAACTTCGCCCGCAACATCCCGGTGCTGGCCCGCGAGTTCCACGTGCTCGCGGTGGATCAGCCAGGATTCGGGCTCTCGGACAAGCCGACCGACCACCCGCAGTACTTCGCACACAGCGCCTCCGCGCTGAAGGATCTGCTCGATGCGCTGGAGATCACCGGACGCGTGCATCTGCTGGGCAATTCACTCGGCGGCGGTACCGCGGTGCGATTCGCGCTGGACTACCCGGATCGGGCGGGCAAGCTGGTGCTGATGGGTCCGGGCGGGTTGAGCGTCAACCTGTTCGCGCCGGACCCGACCGAGGGCGTGAAGCACCTCGCGAAGTTCAATTACGAGCCGACCAGGGAAAACCTGGAGGCATTCCTTCGGATCATGGTCTTCGATCAGTCGCTGATCACCGACGAGCTGATCGATGAGCGCTTCGCGTCGGCGAGCACGCCCGAGGCGCTGGCCGCGACCAGGGCGATGGGAAAGTCCTTCGCCGGAGCCGATTTCGAGCAGGGCATGATCTGGCGCGACGCCTATAAGCTGCGCCAGCCGGTGTTGCTCATCTGGGGCCGGGAAGATCGGGTGAATCCACTCGACGGCGCGCTGGTCGCGACGAAGATGATTCCACGGGCGCAGCTGCACGTCTTCGGTGGTTGCGGGCACTGGGCCCAGCTGGAGAAGTTCGACGAATTCAACCGGCTGGCAACGGATTTCCTTGCCGGTGTGAAGGAGAAGTGATGGGCATTCGATCACTGGCGTATCTGCGCATCGAGGCCACCGATATGGCGGCCTGGCGCGAATACGGGCTCGAGGTGCTCGGCATGGTCGAGGGCAAGGGCAGCAATCCCGAGGCGCTGTATCTGCGCATGGACGACTTCCCGGCTCGGCTCGTCATCTCGCCGGGCGAGAAGGATCAGCTGCGGGTCTCCGGCTGGGAGACTGCCAATGCCGCTGAGCTGCAGGATATTCGGGACCGGCTGGATGCGGCGGGGGTGCCGTTCAAGGAGGGCACCGCGCAGGAGAAGGCCGATCGCCGGGTCTACGACCTGATCTCGTTCGAGGATCCCTCGGGCAATACCCTCGAGGCGTTTCACGGTGCGGCACTGGAACATCGGCGCGTGGTCAGTCCCTACGGACACCGATTCGTCACCGGCGAACAGGGACTCGGCCATGTGGTGCTCAGCACCAAGGACGATGCGGCGGCGCTGACCTTCTACCGCGATGTGCTCGGCTTCCGGCTGCGCGATTCGATGCGGCTGCCACCGCAGATGGTCGGGCGGCCCGCCGACGGGGAACCGGCCTGGCTGCGCTTTTTCGGCTGCAACCCGCGCCACCACTCGCTGGCCTTCCTGCCCATGCCGACCCCGAGCGGCATCGTGCACCTGATGCTCGAGGTGGAGGGCTCCGACGATGTCGGGCTCTGCCTGGATCGGGCACTGCGCAAGAAGGTGAAGATGTCGGCGACGCTGGGCCGGCACGTCAACGACAAGATGCTGTCGTTCTATATGAAGACACCGGGCGGGTTCGACGTCGAATTCGGTTGTGAAGGTTTGGAAGTCGACGACGCCGACTGGATCGCACGGGAATCCACCGCGGTCAGCCTGTGGGGTCACGACTTCACGGTCGGACAGCGGCAGCCGTAATGCACGACAGGGCGAGCGGGGAGACGATGACGACCGACGAGTATCCGGCGATCGACGGGCGACAGTTCCGAAATGTATTGGGGCAGTTCTGCACCGGCATCACAGTGATCACCACCTTCGATGCCGACGGCGCCCCGATCGGGTTCGCCTGCCAATCTTTCGCCGCCCTGTCACTGGACCCGCCCCTCGTGCTGTTCTGCCCGACCAAGACCTCCCGGTCCTGGGCGGCCATCGAACAGTCCGGCGGCTTCTGTGTGAACGTCCTCGCCGAGGAACAGCAGCAACTGTGTGCCCGCTTCGGTTCCCGCGAACCCGATAAGTTCGCCGAAACCAAGTGGCACACCTCCGAACTGGAGCTCCCGCTCCTGGACGACGCCTTGGCCACCATCCAGTGCAAGGTGGACAGCGTCGTCGACGGCGGCGATCACTACATTGTGATCGGCCGGGTGCTGGCGCTTTCGGAGTCGACCAGCTCCGGCAGGCCGCTGTTGTTCTACCGCGGCCAGTACACCGCCATCGAACCGGACAAGACCGTGCCGGCCCCCTGGCGGCACGATCTGGAGCATTTCCTCACCACGACAACGCTGGACACCTGGCTCTGAGAATATGGCCCCGCCCGGAATCACCTGGGCGGGGCCATATTTCACTCCCCAGGACGCGTGCTGCGGAAGGTGAGAGCGACGACGAAAGTCAGCGCGGCGATGACCACGGCGCCGGCGAAGGCGGTGGTGATGCCGCTGACCAGGGCGTGGTGTGCCGAACCTCCGGCATCGCGGGCGGCGGTACCGAAGATGGTGACCAGAATGGCGAGGCCGAGGGAGGCGCCGGTCTGCTGCAGGGTCTGCAGCGCGCCGCCCGCGGCACCGGCTTCGGTCGGCGCAACGCTCGACATGATGATCACATTAAGCGGTGAAAAGGCGAGGCCGATACCGCTTCCCATCAGGATCATGGCGATGAACAGCATCGGGAAGTAGGCGGTGTCGACCGTCAGCCGGGTCAGCAGCACCAAACCGGCCGCCATCAGCAGCGTGCCGACTACCGTCACCGGTTTCGGACCGAAGCGCGGCAGCAGCCGCGGGATCAGCCGGATCATGGTGAACATCATCAGCGCGGTCGGCATGAAGGCGAAACCCGTTGCCAGCGCGCTCAATCCGCGCACTTCCTGCAGGTACTGGGTGAGGAAGAAGAACATCGACATACCGGCCATCGGCCCGAGGAACATATTCGCGTATGCCGCGGCGCGATTGCGATCGACGAACAGTCGCAGCGGCAGCAGGGGCTGGGCCGTGCGCGCCTCGATGGCCAGGAAGGCGGCGATCAATACCGCGCCGACAGCCAACCAGATATCGGTGCCCGCATCGCTCCAGCCGTGCGATGCGGCGCTGATGAACCCGTAGACCAGCGCGGCGACGCCGCCGGTCGCGGTGACCGCGCCGGGCAGGTCGAGGCGGGCAGGCTGGCGCGCGCCATCCGGCAGATACCGCAGCGCGAGTGCTACCACGGCCATTCCGAAGGGCACATTGATGAACAGCACGGAACGCCAGGTCAGCCATTCGGTCAGCAGGCCGCCGACGATCAGACCGATCGCGAAGCCCGCACTGGACATGCCGGAAAACAATGCGAGCACCCGCATCCGGGCCTTGGGTTCACTGAATGTGGTGGTCAGCAGCGCGAGGGTGCTGGGACCGGCCATGGCCCCGCCGATGCCCTGCACGACACGGGCGACGAGCAGCCAGGTGGCCGATGGCGCCAGCCCGCCAGCCAGCGAGGCCAGGGTGAACAGTGCCGTTCCGGCGATGAACAGGTTGCGACGGCCGAACAGATCACCGGCGCGGCCGCCGAGCAGCAGTAGACCGCCGAAGACCAGGGTGTAGGCGTTCATCACCCAGGCCAGATTGGTCGCGCTGAAGTGCAGGTCGGTGTGGATGCGCGGCAGCGCGACATTCATCACGGTGATGTCGAGGATGATCATCAATTGGCAGGTCAGCAGCGTGACCAGCACGATGCCGGATCGGAGCCGACCGGCACTGGAGATTGCGGGCACACGGGTGTCCGCGGACATGGTGGTGGACAAAGAACGCTCCATCGAATGGGACTCAAACGGAGGGATCCTCCGTTTCCGATAGAGCTATCATATGGAGGGTTCCTCCAGTTACGCAAGCCTATCTGGAGGGTCCTTCCGTTTTCCACTGGAGGGAATATGGCAGCACCGTCGACGGGACGGCCGATGCGCGTGGACGCCCGGCGCAACTACGAGCGGATCATCACGTCCGCTCAGGAGACATTCACCGAACAGGGACCCGACGCCCCGCTGGAAGAGATCGCCCGCCGCGCCGGGGTCGGCATCGGCACGCTCTACCGGCACTTTCCGAGCCGCGAGGTGCTGATCGAAACCGTATACCGTTCCAGCATCGAACAATTGAGCGCCCGCGCGCACGAACTGCTCGAAACCCATTCGGCTGCCGAGGCTTTCGAAACATGGTTGCGCGAGCAAGTGCAGTGGGTGATGGACAATCGCAGTCTCGCGACCACCATGAAGGCCGGCATGGACAAGGGCTCGCCGACCTTCACCCTGTGTCGGTCGATGATCACCGACGCGGCGGCCGTGCTGCTGCGTGCGGCACAGGATTCCGGCGATATCCGTCGCGATATCGAACCGCGCGATCTGCTCAGGTTCGGCCACGGCATCGGAGTCGCCTGCGAGACGGTCCCCGAGGCCGCCGATCACATGATCGACGTGACGATGGACGGTATGCGCGCGCGGAACTGAGGACATCCTGCAACGCCGGCTTCACTGCTCTCATCGTTGCGCGTTTCTGCGGGAGCAGCCGGAGTCGCCCAGAGTTGAGTGGCCCAGCGCCCGAGCCGCCCAGAGTTGAGTCGCCCAGCACCGAGTCGCCCAGCACCCGAGCCGCCCAGCACCCGAGCCGCCCAGCACCGAGCCGCCCAGCACCGAGTCGCCCAGAGTTGAGTCGCTACGTGAGCGGCGTACAGGAAGCTGCGTCCGGCAATTCCTCGGCCAGGAAAACGGTCTGGGCCATCATCTTGAAGCCGGACATCTGTTCGCGAAAGACCTCGATGGATTCTTCCGGATGGACCGAGTCGATGACAGCGTGGGGACCGATGGCATTGAACTGATGGCTCACGCCGCGGGGGATCTGCATATCGACGAAAGAGCAGGGCGGGACGATCAGGTTGTATCTGGTGCGGTGCAGACCGGGCGGGGTGTCGGGTAGATCGTCCTCGAATTGGTTGGGCGCGAAGGGCGTAACGCCTTCGACGTCGGTTACGCGGAACGGCGAGAGGCTGCTCACCCGGATGTGGGTGTCCGGACCGGTCATCATGCGAACAAAGCGCAGGCCGGTGTGCAGATGCATGCGCGAGCAGATGCCGCGTTCCTCGGCATTGTAGAAATCCATGATGTAGCGGTCGGCGAAGAAGCCGTCGAACGGGGACTCGATCATGTAGACGTCGCCCTCTTCGAAGGTCTGGGACCGGATGATGCCATCCGCGTCGGGGACGGTCGCGGCGCGGCTTGCCTTCGCGTTCCGGACTATCTGGGCGAAGGCCTGGACGACCACCGCGGCGACCGCTGGCGGAAATTGCGCGACGGGCGTAACGACATTTCTTCCCGCGTCGACGAATTCGGCCAGATCGTGGATCTCGTTTTCATCGTCCGCGTGCTGCTTGATTCGGGGATCGGTCATGCGGCTCCTCGGTGCTGCTCGAACGTACGAATGCTGCTCACGCCGCACTCGGGTCCGCTGCGCGCCGCGGACGAACTGTGTCTCCGGGTCACTCGCTCACGGCCCGACTTCGAAGGACCGCAACCACAGCTCCAACGACAGCACCAGCCACAACTTGCCGCCTTGCCGCGGCAACAGCGCACCGTCGCCGCGCAGCCACGAGCGGATGGTGTCCTCGCGGAACAGGCCGCGCGCACGTGCGGACGAGCCGAGCAGCAGATCGTGTCCGAGCCCGCGCAGCGGCCCGGACAGCCACTGCTGCACCGGGACTCGCATACCGCTCTTCGGGCGGTCCACGATCGTCGCCGGAAGTAGGTCGCGCACAGCCTGTTTGAGGATCCACTTTTCGCTGGTACCGGCCAGCTTGTACCGGCCTGGTACGCGGAAGGCGTGGTCGATGACCGCGCGATCGAACAACGGCGCGCGGCCCTCCAAACCGCTTGCCGCGGTGAGTCGTTCGACCTTCGTGAGGATGTGATGCGCGCCCTTGGTGCGCAGGTTGGTGTGCAACAGTTGGTTGAGCAGGCCGGTCATCCGGTCCTGGCGCAGATAGGGCGCGATCAGATCGGTCAGCGGTGGTGCGTCTGCCAGCGCGGCCAGGGCATCGGGAGTCAGTAGCACCGGCAGGTCGCTGTAGCACTTGCGGTAGCTGTCCAGATAGGCCAGCGCTCTCGCGTCCGGAGACGGGTCGTCGCGAGATAATTCGAAGATCAGCATCGGCAGGTTCTTCGGGCCACCGAAGACCGGATCGCCGCCCTCGCCATTGAGGACCACCCGAATACCCTCTGCGGCAACGGCTTCCGCGAGCATCAGGTTGGGCACGGTGAGTGGATCGCCGACCGGGCAGTCGAGCAGCGATACCGTCTCGGCCAGTCGCGACGCGACCGTCGCACCGGGCACCGTGAGCACCCGGTGCTCGGTATTGCAATGGGTGGCGACGAGTCCGGAGTAGGCGAGTTCATTCGGGGTGGTCCCGCCGAAGCTGATGGAATACGAGTGCACGCGCTGATCGTGCAGTTTGGCGGCGAGGGCGGTGACCAGACTGCTGTCGATGCCGCCGGAGAGCAGCACGCCGACCGGTTCCCCCGCGGGCAGTCGCCGGGCGACCGCGTCCTCGAGCAGTTCGCGGAGTTCGAGTGCGTGGTCGGCCGCCGCTCGACTGTCCTCGACTTCTATTGGCTCCCAATAGGTTTTCTCGGTCATCGAGCCGTCACGGCGCAGACGGACACAGCGTCCCGGCAGGACCTCGTTGATGCCACGCAGCAGTGTCTCGCGTCCCGGCAGGTAGGCGAAGGTCAGGAAGGAGCGGACCGCGGGTAGATGTAAACCGGTTCGCAGTGCGGGCCACCGGTGCACCGCGCGTAGCGATGTGGATGCGGCCCAGCCATTGTCCGCACGTGCGTAGAAGAGTGTGCGGGTGCCGACGTGATCGCGGATCAATACCAGATCGTCCCCGTCGACGATGGCGAGTGCGAACATGCCGTCGGCGGCGGCGATTCCGTCGAGTCCGAGGCGGGCGTAGCAGTGCAACAGCAGTTCACCGTCGGGGCAGTCCGGCGGCGGCGCGTCGGCACCGAGTCGCGCGCGCAATTGAACCGCGTTGAACAGCGTGACCTCACCGACCGCCGTCAGCACACGGTCCGACGGCCGAGCGGCACCACCCGGCATCTCGAAAGGACCCGCCGCGAAGCCTGGGCCATCGAGCAATCCCAATGCATCACAATCGGTTACCGACACCGGGTTGCCACCGACCGACCGTACCTGACCGGCCGGGTCGTCCGGCGTCGAGAATGCACACCAACGAGCCATAGTTACCCTCAGCCGAAATCGCCGCCGTCATCGCCGCCGTCATCGTCCCAACCGCCGTAGTCGCCGTCCCCGTCGCTGGAACCGGACGACTGCGCGGCCGCGTGGCGGCGCAACTCCTCCTCTTCCTCGGCACTCATCGCACTCGGCGGCATGACCAGCGCGCCGAGCAGCGCACCGCCCGCCACCGCAGCCAGAATGCCGCCGAGCCGACCACCGAACGAAGACCGATTGACAGTCAGTGCTCCGTCACCCCAGAGCGTCCGCCCGAACCCCGCCTCTCGCCCATAAACGACGGATCCGTTGTGGTACGTGCGCTTCACGATCTTCGGCCCGAGCCCCTCATCGGTCCCCGAGTTACCCCGATCATCGCGCCAGGAGACCACTCCCTGTGCTCCACGCGTCCGCCACTCCTGACGGCCATCGGCATACCGCCGATGCACCGACCCGTCAGCAAGCAACTCATCGGTATACGTAATCTGCCGATGCTCCGGCACAGCAATTCCCTTTCATGCAGCGGGCCGAGAAGGGCCCGTATTCCGCGCACAGCACAGCTCGATCGAACGCTCGCGGCGCATACCTCAGGAGCCGGCCAGGTGGCGCACAACAGCGAGGCTGGATCGACGGCACCTCGATCCGCAGCCCAATGGTCCCTGCTGTCGACCTCGATCGCTGAACGCCCGGATTCCAGGGAATGAGCTGGAATTTCCGCGCGACGGGCCGAGTCAGAGAACGCACCCTCCCCGTACCACGGAGATCCTGAGACCGACTCGCGATCGGCGAACTAGCCTGACCACGCGGCGCATGCTGCGCGACACCGAGGCCGGGCTGACGGCTTCCAGTTCGACGCCACCGCCACGCGATAGCCGCGCTCGAGCGACCGACCTCGGCCATCACACCGCTCGGCTGCCACACGGCAGCGAGCGACCTCATGCGGCGGGCCAGGTCAGAAAGCCCGTGGTCCGGGCGCGGCGCAGCTCGGGCAGGCCGATGCGGGTCGGGCGAACCTCGCGGACCAGACGGTGCACGGTGCGTAGCAGTGCTGCCGGGCGCACCGCTTCGACCTCGACGAACCGGCCGCGCCGTAGCCACGCGCATTCCCACGGATCCAGCAGCGCGACCTGAGCACGCGGCACCGGGCCGCGAAGGTGGGTCAGGTGCAGTGCGCCCGCTTGCCGCGGACGCAAGCCCAGGGGGACGACTCGCACGCTGTCCGGGATCTCGGTCAGGTCCGCCAACCGTGTCGGGAAGGTGAGGCCGTGGGGGCTCGCGTCGTGCAGGAGATAGATGGTGCCGTCGACTCGGGAGAGCATTTCGGCGATGCCCGGGTCGAGGGGCAGTTCGGATGCGCTGAGTACCGGGCAGGCGGATTCCATCGGTAATCCGTTGGCGCGCAGCATTTGTGCGATTGCGTCCGATTCACAGACGAGCAGCCGCGGGAGGCCGTAGTCGAAGAGGTCGGGCTCGGGGGTGTGGAGTCCGGCGCGGTTGGTCCGGGGTGGGGCGAGTGTCAGTAGCCCGGGCATCTCCAGGCGGTCGAGAGCGGCGCGGAATGTGTGGTAGCTCAGCGGCGCTGGGACCGTGCAGGCGAACCGGCGGGGCGCTCGATGCGTCGGCGTGAGTAGGCGGCAGACCTCGTAATAGAGCTGACGCTCGGTGAATCGGATGCCGCTCGGGGCGGCGGCGCGATCGGCCGCGATGCGGAGCAGCCGATCTAGCATGTGCTGCTTCACCGGGTCGGCCACGTGAGGAAACCTACCTCGCGGGCGGCGCGGCGATCCGGATCGGACGCATCCTCGATCCGCTCGACCGCCCGTTCCAGCACCATGAGCAGTTTCGCGGGCGGAATCGCGGCGATCGGCGACCACCAACCCTCGGTGAGCCATTCGATCTCCGCCGCCGATAGCGGTTCACCATGCAGAAATGCGGTGTCCTGCGGCTTTGGCTCCCGCAACCGCAGCGCCGACGCATTGGCCAGTACCGCACGCGGTGACAGGCCCACCACCACCGCCCGGTTCCCGAGTGCGATGCGAGCCTTCCCGGCAAAGGCAATGCCGGGCAGGCTCGCATCGTGCAGCACGATCACCGGCACATCCGGCGGCAGCCGATCGATGCGGTCGGTCAACGCCATGGCCCAGGTCTGCGACACATTGTTCGCGGCAAGGCAGGCGAGCACGCTGCGATCCGGGCACAACACCGCGAATCGAGGCCGGTCCACGGCCGGTGGCCGCACCAGCCCCTCGTCGACCGAGCCGGGCGGCTGGCCACCGTAAATCGGCGTCCACCGACCGACCACATCCCGGCGGAAGATGTCGTACGACACCGGCATTCGCACTGTCGCCCGGCTCAGGAACCACGGCCGCGCCGCGCCGATTCCGACGATGGCCAGCGCAAAAACCAGCGCACCGAGCGGGAACACCACACCCGGCGGCGCCGCACCGCTCACCATCAGGAAAAAGGCGACCACCACAATGGCCACTCCGACTCCGATACGCACCCGCTTGAACACGCGCGCCACATCCGGAACCTTCTTGCGTCCGGCCGCATACCAGAGCTGCACCAGCGTGTACCGCAGCCCGCGCCCGTCACCGAGCCGCTCGGCCAGCTTGCGCATCCGGATATCGTGCAGCCCGAGCGGGCTTTCCTTCGGTTCGAGCGCGAATTCCCGCTTACACGTCGAACAGCGCCGACCGCCGCGCTCCTTGCGCAACAGGTTCGCATTGCAATGCGGACAGATCACAATTCATGATCGCCGATGCCCCCACCATCCGCGACCCCCGAACTCCAATATTCACTTGCCGGTAGCTCGCGCATATCCATTGGGCACCGAACCCACGTTGTAAGCCAGTGCGCGGAACACATTGCGCACGCGACACCCCCACGGCCACCGCCGTTTTTCCCCGCTGCCCGGTACCCGTTCGATCAGCTGGCCATTCCGGCCACCACCATTTCGCGGCTGCCCGGTACCGGATTCACCGCGGCCCGTGGCTCGCGCACATCCAATGGGCGCCGCACACAAGCTGCAGAGCCCGCGAGGAGTTCATCGGGTATGCGCCGCCCTCTCGAGGCCGCGACCAACCCGATCGCGGCCTTCCATGGATAACGCGGAGGCCGCGCGGTCTCTCCAGCGCCATCGATCAGCTGGCAGTTCCGGCCGCCGCCATTTCGCGGCTGCCCAGTACCGGATTCACCGCGGCCCGTGGCTCGCACAGGTCCAGTGGGCGCCACACACAAGCTGCAACCTATGCGAGGCGCTCACCAGCTCTGTGCGACACCGTCGCGCAAAGGCCGCGCACCGGGTGGTAAGGGGCCTTGCGGTCCGGGGGTCAGGCGGAGACGGAGGCCTCGCGCTGGAGCTCCAGCGCGATGTCGATCAGCTGGTCTTCCTGTCCACCGACCAATTTGCGCTTGCCCGCACGCACCAGCATTTCGGCCGCCGAAACGCCATAGCGCTCGGCCTGACGCTCGGCATGCTTCAGGAAGCTGGAATACACACCCGCATAGCCCATCATCAGAGACTGGCGGTCCAGCAGGCATTCCTGCGGCATGACGGGCCGCACCACATCTTCGGCCGCATCGGCGATCGCGAAGAAATCGATGCCGGTCTTGATACCGAGCTTGTCGCAGACACCCACGAACGCCTCGACGGGCGTATTGCCCGCACCAGCGCCGAATCGCCGTGCGCTGCCGTCGATTTGCTTCGCACCCGCACGAACCGCATAGATCGAGTTGGCAACCGCCAGATCCAGATTCTCGTGCCCGTGGAAGCCGACTTGGGCGTCGTCACCGAGTTCGGCGACCAGCGCCGCCACTCGGTCCGAAACCTGTTCGAGCACAAGCGCACCCGCGGAGTCGACCACGTAGACGCACTGGCATCCGGCATCGGCCATGATGCGCGCCTGCTTGGCCAGCGCCTCCGGCGGCTGGGTGTGCGACATCATCAGGAAGCCGACGGTTTCCAGCCCCAGCTCCCGCGCGAGACCGAAGTGCTGGATCGATACGTCCGCCTCGGTGCAGTGCGTGGCGATGCGGCAGATCGACGCACCGTTGTCCTGGGAGATCTTGATGTCCTCTTTGACGCCGACGCCCGGCAGCATGAGCACCGCGATCTCGGCCTGCTTCGCCGTCTCCGCGGCAATCCTGACCAGCTCCTGCTCGGGAGTGTGCGAGAAGCCGTAGTTGAACGACGAGCCGCCGAGGCCGTCGCCGTGCGTCACCTCGATGACCGGCACACCGGCGCCGTCGAGCGCGGTCACGATATTGCGCACATCGTCGGCGGTGAACTGGTGGCGCTTGTGGTGCGAACCGTCACGCAGTGACGTGTCGGTGACGCGGATGTCGAGTTCTGCGGAATATGCCATGGTTGAGCTCCTTTACACCCGGGCCGACAGAATCTGGGATGCCATGACCTCGCCGACCTGGGTGGCGGCCGCGGTCATGATGTCGAGGTTGCCCGCGTAGGGCGGCAGGAAATCGCCGGCACCCTCGACCTCTACGAACACCGAAACCTTCGCCATCCCACCGGAAACCACCGACGGCGGGTCGAATTGCGGCTCGTTCAGCAGTCGGTAGCCGGGCACGTACTTCTGGATATCGGCGACCATCCGGTGGACGGAATCCGCGATCGCATCGGTATCGGCGTGCTCGGGAATCGCGCAGAAGATGGTGTCGCGCATGATCATCGGCGGTTCGGCCGGGTTCAGAATGATGATGGCCTTGCCGCGCTGCGCACCGCCGATGGTCTCCACACCACGCGAGGTGGTCTTGGTGAACTCATCGATATTGGCGCGGGTGCCCGGTCCGGCGGACACCGACGACACCGAGGCGACGATTTCGGCGTAGGCCACCGGCACCACGCGCGATACCGCCGCGACGATCGGAATGGTGGCCTGACCACCGCAGGTGATCATATTGACGTTCGGCGCATCGAGATTCGCGCCGACCAGATTCACCGGCGGCACCACGGCGGGCCCCACCGCAGCCGGCGTGAGATCTACCGCGCGAATTCCGGCCTCGGCGTATTTCGGAGCGGCCGCCCGATGCACATACGCCGAGGTCGCCTCGAATACCAGATCCGGCAGTTCCGACTGCGCGAGCAACCAGTCCACGCCCTCGTGCGAGGTTTCCAGCCCGAGCCCGCGGGCGCGCTTCAAACCCTCGCTCTCCGGGTCGATTCCGATCATCCACTTCGGTTCCACCGTGGTGGAGCGAAGCAGCTTGTACAGCAGATCGGTGCTGATATTGCCGGATCCGACGATCGCGGCGGTGACGGTCCCCGTTTCGGACACGGCAAGCCTCCTAATTGAATTGCAAACGGACGGAACCGAGTCCGGCGAACTCGGCGTGGAACGAATCGCCCGCGCGGGCATCGATGGCGCGGGTGCAGGAACCGGGCAGCACAATGTCGCCCGCCTTCAACCGCACGCCGAAACTGGCTACCTTGCGCGCCAGCCAGGCCACCGCAATCACCGGATCGCCGAGCACCGCATCGCTGCGCCCCTCCGCGACCAGCTCACCATTTCGGGTGAGCACGGCGTCAATGGCCTTGATATCCAGGCCTTTCGGCGCAACCCGTGCCGCACCGAGTACGAAACCGGCCGAGGACGCGTTATCGGAAATGGTGTCGGCCAGCCCGATCTTCCAGTCCTTGATCCGCGAATCGATCAGCTCTATGGACGGCGCGTAGGCGACCGTCGCGGCGAGCACATCGGCCTCGGTGCATTCTTCGCCGGGCAGATCCGCGCCGAGCACGAATCCGACCTCTACCTCGACTCGCGGAATCAGATAGCGCGAGGTCGCGACCGGAACATCCTCGAAGACCTCCATATCCGCGAGCAGATGACCGTAATCGGGTTCGTCCACACCCATCATCTGCTGCATGGCCAACGACGAAAGTCCGACCTTGTGCCCGACCACCTTCGCGCCGTTGTCGAGTTTGCGCCGGATATTGATCAGCTGGATCTCGTAGGCGTCGACGACATCGATATCGGGATGCCTGGCGATGAGCGGGTCGATGCCGACCCGATCGCGTTCGGCGGCCTCGAGTTCATCGGCCAATTCGATTCGTACCGCGTCGGACAGCACGCTAGTTTCCTTCCACTGTTGTCGCTTCGGGCACCGCTGCCCGCGAAAGCACTTCGGCACCCGCCGCGAATCGGCCGGCACGACGACCGGAGAAAATGCAGTCGGCCAGGGACAATCCACTGACATAGGAGTCCGAGCAGATACCGACCGCCGTCCGGCCGGCCGCGTACAGGCCGGGAATATCGGTTCCGGCAGTGGATTTCACCGCACCGGTGTCCTCATCGACGACGACTCCGCCGAGGGTGAGCATCGGGCACGGATTGACGACGCTCGGTTTGATACCTACATCCAACAGCCAGAAGGGCCCGGCCCCCACCGTTTTGGTGAATTCGGCGGGCTTGCCGACCGGATCGGGCGCACCGTTCGCGATCGCGGCATTGTGCTCGGCGACGGTGGCGCGCAACCCGTCCGCATCGATACCGGCCTTCGCCGCAACGGTATCCAGAGTCGCGCCGCGCACGGCATTGCGTCGCATGGCCTCGAACTGTCCGCGCTGGAACCACGCCGACTGCGTCCGAATCTGTGCGATCGCGGTGCGCATGAGTCCGTCGTCGGCGAGCAGCCAACCCTTACCGCCGTGTTCGATGATCAGTGCGTGGCCGACCGCGGCGCCGTAGCGGGTCTCATCGATGACCCGACGTCCTTCCGCATCGACCAGCACCGAACCGGTAAATGCACTGGGCGGCAAGATGAATCGCCACGCGGAGATATTGCCCATCCGATCCGTCGCCGCACCGACCTGCTCGGCCATCCGGATGCCGCTGCCGTCATCACCGGTGGTGCCGAGCGCGAGTCCGCCGCGGTATTGCGGCCCGTACTCGCGCAGCATCTCCCGATTCGCGATGAATCCGCCCGCGCTGAGCACCACACCGCGACGGGCCTGAATCCGAATTCTCGTGCGGTACCTGCGATCGAGCTTCGCGAGCTGACGCTCCATCGCCTTGCGCAGCGGCGGATAGTAAATGCCGGGCTTGGCGGCGATTTTCGCCATGCGGGTGTAGCGATCCCGGACCCACCCGGGAGCGTCGCGCAGTGACTCGCATTCGACGCCGATCACGGTACCGTTGTCATCGCTGATCAATCGCGTTGCCTGCGTGAGGGTTTCCAGCCGAACCCCGCGTCGCGACGCCGAGGCGGCCAGCGGACCGGTGAGCTTCTTCCCGGACGTGCCCTTGCCCTTGACCCGGTGTCCGCGCTGCGCGGGCGTCGCGACCTCGCGGCCGTAACCGGAAACCTCACTACCGGAGTAGTAGAGGTAGTAGCTGTCATTCGGATACGACGTCTTGTACGGACACAGCGATGCCTCGAACGGCACACCGTGCCCCTTCAGCCAATCGATCAGCGCCGGACTCTCGTCCACGAACCGCCGCAGCGTCTCGGGCGTGACCGCCGTGCCGACCTCACGCTCGAGATAGGCCAGCATCTGCTCCGGCGTATCGTGCACCCCGGCCTCGTGCTGCACGGAGGTGCCGCCGCCCGCGTAGATGATGCCGCCCGACAACGCCGACGCCCCGCCACCGGCGAAACGTTCCAGCACCAGCACCTGCGCACCCGCCTCGGTCGCTTCCAGCGCGGCCGCGGCCCCCGCCGCGCCGTAGCCGACGACGACGACGTCGGCGGTCAGGTCCCATTCGCCGCTGGCGACTGCTTGCAGGCCGCTCGGAACAACACCGCTGGCGATTGCTTGCAGGTCGCTCGAAACAACACCGCCCATGTACATCACTCCGGCCATAAACTGAAACAGGTTTTCTCGACGAATGGAATGTCGAGCGCGTCTTCTGCCACTCAACATAGACCAAATGCGGTCCCATTCTATAACGTGTTCTACATGACTGATCCGGTTAATGATGCGCGCAGCTACGATGTGGTGGTGGTCGGCAGCGGTGCCGCCGGGATGACCGCCGCCCTCGCCGCTGCCCACCACGGGCTGAGCGCGGTGATCATCGAGAAAGCCGCGCACTACGGAGGGTCGACCGCACGCTCCGGCGGTGGCGTGTGGATCCCCGGCAACAAGGCACTGAAGGCCTCCGGACGTCCCGATGATCGCGAGGACGCCCGCACCTACCTGCACAGCATCATCGGCGACGCGGTGCCCAAGGACCGGATCGATACCTACATCGACCGTGGTGCGGAGGCCTTCGACTTCGTCCTCGACCACACCCCGCTGAAGATGAAGTGGGTGCCCGGCTACTCCGACTACTACCCGGAGGCCCCGGGCGGCCTGGGGCAGGGCCGCTCGTGCGAGCCCGCGCCGTTCAACGCCAAGATCCTCGGTGACGAGCGGTTCAACCTCGAGCCGCCGTATGCCAAGGCCCCGCTCAATGTCGTCGTCATGCAGGCCGACTTCGTCCGGCTCAACCTGATCCGTCGCCATCCGAAGGGCGTCATGCGGGCCATGCGAGTCGGCGCCCGCACCTACTTCGCCAAGTGGACCGGCAAGCACATCCTCGGCATGGGGCAGGCGATCATCGCCGCCATGCGCAAGGGGCTCATCGACGCGAATGTGCCGCTGCTGCTGAACACCGCATTGACCAAACTTGTCGTGGAGAACGGCGTGGTCACCGGCGTCGAGGCCCAGCACAACGGCGAGACCGTGCGGTTCACCGCCGAATACGGTGTGGTACTCGGCAGCGGCGGATTCGAGCACAACGCCGAAATGCGCACCAAGTACCAGCGCCAGCCCATCACCACCGAGTGGACCACGGGCGCGGCCGCCAATACCGGCGACGGCATCAATGCGGGCATGGAAGCCGGCGGGGCGGTCGACTTCATGGAGGATTCCTGGTGGGGGCCGACCATCTTCAAGGGCGGAAAGCCGTGGTTCGCGCTGGCCGAGCGGAATCTGCCCGGCACCATCATGGTCAACGCCGACGGTAAGCGATTCGGAAATGAGTCCGCTCCTTACGTCGAGGCTGTGCACACCATGTACGGCGGCGAATACGGGCAGGGTGAGGGTCCGGGCGAGAACATCCCCGCATGGTTGGTGTTCGACCAGCGCTACCGGAACCGCTACATCTTCGCCGGACTGCAGCCCGGTCAGCGGTTTCCGTCCCGCTGGATGGAAAACGACCTGATTGTCAAGGCCGATAGCCTCGCGGAGTTGGCCGCCGAGATCGGCGTGCCCGCCGAGAATCTGACCTCGACCGTCGAGCGGTTCAACAAGTTCGCCGAGACCGGTACGGACGAGGATTTCGGCCGCGGCAACAGCCACTACGACCGGTACTACGGCGATCCGACCGTGCAGCCGAACCCATGCCTGGCCGGGCTTGTGCAGGGTCCGTTCTACGCGGCCAAGATCGTGCCGGGCGATCTCGGCACCAAGGGCGGTCTGGTCGCCGATACCGCCGGGCGGGTCCTGCGCGAGGACGGCACGGTGATCGAGGGCCTGTACGCCTCCGGCAATAGCGCGACCCCCGTGATGGGTCACACGTACGCGGGCCCCGGCGCGACCATCGGGCCCGCGATCACTTTCGGCTACCTGGCGGTATTGGATATCGCCGAGCGCAAGAAGCAGCAGTCGGCCGAGGCCGTCGCCGAGGCATAGGCGGCCATGGCGTCTCACGGAGCGGACGCGACCTTGCCCGACGCGGCCCGGCCGCCGCACGATCGATCCGAGGCAATTGCCACATGGGGCCTCGGATCGCTGGGATACGCCCATGACAGGTTGCCTGCGTGCCGCGGGCGAGCTGTCCACAAGCATTCACAAGGAGAACTCGATGCCCATCGACCCGAAAATCGCGCTCGGCGCGGAACTTCCGAGCGGGGAGTTCACCTGGACGCCATCCGAAGTGCAGCTGTACCACCTGGGCCTCGGGGCTGGCACACGCTGGACGGATCCGGCCGAACTGCGCTACGTCGACGACCGCGACCCGCAGGTGCTGCCGACCTTCGCGACCGTGGCACCTAACTTCCACGACACCGAGCCACCGAAGGTGCGGTTCCCCGGCATCGACATCGATCTGGCGAAGGTCGTGCACGGCCACCAGGAGATCGAAGTGCACCGCCCGATTCCCGCCGCAGGCAAGGCGACGATCACCAGGCGCATCACCGAACTCTGGGATAAAGGCTCCGCCGCCGTCGTGGTACAGGAGCATGCGATCACCGGTTCCGACGGCGCGCCGCTGTGGACCGCGCGCTCATCCATCTTCGCCAAGGGTGAGGGCGGCTTCGGCGGCGAACGCGGCCCGAGCACCAAGACCGAACTCCCCGACCGCGCCCCGGATTTCGACGTCACCACCCCAACCCTGCCCCAGCAGGCCCTGCTCTACCGTATGTGCGGCGACCGCAACCCCCTGCATTCCGATCCCGAATTCGCCCGCGCCGCAGGCTTCCCCGCCCCTATCCTGCACGGCCTGTGCACCTACGGCATCGTCTGCAAAACCGCCACCGATACCGTGCTCGCTTCGGACGCGAGCCGCGTCACCGGCTTCCGCGCCCGCTTCGCCGGCGTCCTCTACCCCGGCGAAACCATCCGCACCCGAATCTGGCGCACCGACGCCGAACTCATCATCAGCGCCACCGTCGCGGACCGCGCCGACGCCCCCGTCCTCGCCGATGTCAGCCTGCGCTTCACCTGAGCACTGGACGTCTGATCACGATGTACCGGTGGAGGCAAACGCCGAGAGCACGCCTGCACCAGTACATTCTCGGGAAAAGGGCGGGCTGTGGGTCGCTTTGCGGCGGGGCCCTTCGTTTATGGCCTCAACTGGGCGCGCTCGTGTTGCTTGCTCGTTTGATTGCGACGCCCTGGATTACCAGGGCGTACAGCAGGATCACCAGGATCGGGGCGGCGATCGGGACCCAGGCCAAGCGCAACGGGAGCAGCGCCGCGCCGACAGCAACAGTGGCGAATGCCACCGCGCCGGCGACGGACGGAACCGTGGTCGGGACAACGCCGACCGGCGCGGACACCGTCGCGGTATTCAGCAGATAAGTCGTAGCCACCAAACCTGCCGCGGCGGCGGCCAGTACACCCGTATCAGCCACGGCGAGCACCCCGATCGCGAGGAGCACCGCGCCGACCGCGGGGAGCCGGAACCACCAGCCCGCCACCACCAGCGCCGTCGCCGGAATCCCGGCCCATGGCGTCATCAAGGTCACCGAGGTCACCAACAGGACCCCGGACAGGATGGCGAGGAATCGAATCATCGGCGCACCCTTACGGTTCGGCGATGGTCCGGGATCAATCGCATGACCTGATCCAGCCGGGCGTCTTCGGTCCAGGCCACGATATCGACTCCGACGGTTCCCATATCCCGATACATCGAGGCGCGCTCCAGATTCCACATCCGGCCCAGCGTCGGATCGAGATGTTCGTGAAAAGGTGTGCCGCGCAGGACATCCACGACCACCACCACATGTCCGCGCTTGCGCAGATCGATCAGCGCGAGCGCGAACTGGGTGTCCAGCAGTGTGGTGAAAGCGACGATGATCGCACCGAGTGGCACGGCCGCATGCGGGGCCAAGGTGCCGGTGGTCGGAATGTGCTCATCGCCGACATCGAGCACGGTATCCACGATCCGATAGAACTGCCGCCGCCCGATATCCGGGCGCAGCCAGCGCGGGGACTGGCCGAGGCAGACCACCGCGGTGCGATCACCGGCCTGCAGCGTCGATTGCACCACCTGCGCCGCACCGCGCACCGACAGCTCGAGCGAATCGGTGGCCGGGCCTGGGGCCTGCTGCGAAGTATCCACCAGCACAACCACATCCGCGGATCGGTTGGTCAGCCGCTCGGTGACATATAGTCGCCCGCGCCGCGCACTCACCGGCCAGTTCACGATGCGGAGCTGATCGCCGGGCGCGTACGCGCGGATATCGGCGTACTCCACACCGGGACCGTGCTTGCGGGTGAGGTGGGTGCCGAGCCGTTCGGGAAGTTCGGTGCGCGGCAACTTCATTCGCTGTGGGTCGGTGATCGGGTAGACGAACAGTTGCCCCGCGGGCAGCACCGCGGCGGCCACGGACAGTCCCGCCGGGCTCAGCGCGGTGACCCGCACCGACAGCGGATAGCGACCCCAGCGGTCCGCCGTCAGAGCCAACCGCAGCCCGGCGGGCGCCGTCCCGGAATCGATCGCCTCCTCGATGTCGATCCCGAGTCCCGCGAACTTCTCCGGTTTCAACCGAAGCAAGGCGTGACCCGATTCTACGGAGGCGCCGATCGTCGTCACGATCTCCTCGGTCTCGAAACACCGCAGCGTGCCGCCGCCGTCCACCTGGATCCGAGTCCTGGACTGCTGCCACGGCACGGTGGCCAGCACACCGAGCAGCGGAGCCGCGAAGACGACCAGTTGCCAGCGACCGAGCACCACCGCGAGTAGCAGCGCCACCGCCGCGCTCACCGCCAGCATGAATACCAACGGCGCTGGACGCCAGCGCAATTCGGCCTCGACGGCGGCAGTCATATCCCGATGCCGCGCCCCGCCCGCCATCGGCTCGTCCCTGGTCGGCGGTCGCGCCGCCGCGGCGTTGGCCGCCGCGATCCCTTGGATGACGGGGGCGGTGGAATCCGGCTGGGTCATGCCCTTTCCCGCCGGATCATGTCACCGACGCGCGCGGAACCGGCAAACGGCGCAGCAATTCGGTGATCACGTCCTCGCCACGGATCCGGCGCACCCACATCTCGGGACGCAAGGTGATCCGGTGCGCCATGGCCGGAACGGCGAGCGCCTTGACGTCTTCCGGAATCACATAGTCGCGCCCGAGCAGCAGCGCACGGGCCCGCGACATCTGCACCAGATCGAGTTCGGCGCGTGGACTCGCACCCACCTCGACCTGCGGATGCGCACGCGTCGCACCGGCCAGCGCGACCACATAGCTGACCACATCCGGATGCACCGTGACGAATTCGACGGACTGCCGCATCTCCAACAGGCCGTTCGCATCCACCACCTGCACCACCTGTGGTGTCGCCGAACCGCGCTCCAAGCGACGGCGGATCATCTGGCGTTCGTCGTTCTCCGACAAATAGCCCAGCCGCAGCTGCATGGCGAATCGGTCCAGCTGCGCCTCCGGCAGCGGATAGGTGCCCTCGTACTCGATCGGGTTATCGGTGGCGAGCACGATGAAAGGCTGGGGCAGCTGGAAGGTTTCGCCGTCGATGCTGACCTGGCTCTCGGCCATCGCCTCCAGCAGCGCGGCCTGGGTCTTCGGTGGGGTGCGGTTGATCTCGTCGGCCAGCAGCACATTGGTGAAGACCGGTCCGCGCCGGAAATTGAACCGGCCCGACGACATGTCGTAGATGGTGGAGCCGAGCAGGTCGGCGGGGAGCAGATCGGGCGTGAATTGCACGCGGGTGAAGTCGAGACCGAGCGCGGCGGCGAAGGACCTGGCGATGAGCGTCTTGCCGAGGCCGGGCAGATCCTCGATCAGGATGTGACCGCCGGCAAGTACGGCGATCATGATCAGCTGCAACTCATCCCGCTTGCCGACGATCACCCGGGAAAGTTCCCGGAGCACCGCCTCGCTGCGCTGGATGGTCGTGTCCATCGGCATCGTCATATGTCTACCCGCACTTGCCTCAAACCCATTCTCCTACGGCCGTATTCAATTCGGCATGATCGGGGCCTACATTGGTTACGCAAGCTGCCTCCTCCGGGCCTGACCCGGCTGTGTTCATTGTTCGCTCGCTCCGCTCGCTCATGCCGGGTCGGTTACATCTTTTGCAGGCGGCGCAGGATTTCGTCCAGCGCGGCCCGCCCCGGTGCGGGAGTCGTCTGATCCCGCAGTGCCGAGTCGGCCGGATCGACCCAGCGCCACAGCTCCGGGCCGAATTGCAAAATTCCGGCACCCTCGGTCGCCTTGCGGTTCTTGGCGACCCGCAAGCCGGTGGACAACTCGAATTCCTTGGCCAGCAGCGGACGCAGATGCCGATCCCAGTCGGCTCTGGTGCCGTCCGCGCGGTCGGCGAGCATCTCCGCTCTGGCATGCCAGTGCCGCAGCATCTCGGCGGGACCGTTGTCGATATCGTCGGATCCGACATCGGTTTTGATGGCCGAACGGCCGGTCAACGACCAGGTGAGCTGAATCATGGCCAGCGCCACCGGAACTCCGGCGGCGATGAGCAACGCGCCGCGGCCCTTGCCGAGGGTGATCAGCTCGATCAGCACGATGAGCATCACCGCTCCGATCACGATCGCGCGGTTCATACCATCTCCCCCTGCAGATCGGCCAGCACGATACGCAGCAGTTGTTCGGCCCGCATCCGCTGCCACTCCAGCATCGAATGCGGACTGAACCTGGCCTCCTCGAAGAGCGCGACCAATTCCCTGGCCGACGCGTCGTGCAGTGCGCCGCGCTCGAAGGCGCGGGCCAGCACCTCCATCGGGGTATCCGAAGCCAGCGGCGCGGCCGCGCGATCGAAGGACAGCCCGCGTTCCATTGCGACGTAACAGGCGATGATGGCCTCGCGCGGATCCTGACCGGGCACATTCATGGCGGCCAGACCCATCTCGGCCGCCCTGGCCAGCGAACCCGCGACCGTCGGCGCGGCCGGGGGTACCGGGACCGGCGCCACACGCGGCTTACGCCGCCCCGCCACCGCGACCACGATCAGCCCGATCAATGCCCCGCCGACCAGCACGGCGGCAGCGGCAATGGCCAGCAGAAGTGCGGTCCCCGTGAGGTGCTGGGTGGGAGCGCTGTCGGGGGTCGCGGGGGCGGTGACCGCCTCCTGCGGGGTGTGGGTGGTGGTACCGCGCGGCCCCGATGACGGCGTCGGCTCACCCTCGCGACCGAATCCGACGAAGAAGACCGCCGACGCCGCCGCGACGATCAAGGACACGACCGCCAGCGCGGCCAGCACCAGTAGCCCGGTACGGCCGAGCAGTCCATGTCTGCGCTCGGAATCACGATCCACCTCCGGCATGGCCAGCGGCAGTCGATGCTGGCTGGCTATCACCCCGGCGATCAGGATCACCACCGATACCGTGAGCAGTACCGGCATCAATACCACCGAAATAGCCGATGGCACCGTGCGGTGATCGCCGGAATCATGGGCCCCGGGAATGTGGCCGCGCAGTGCGATCGCGGCACACGCCAGTAGCGTGATCAGCACGATCACGCGCGATATCGGCGCTCCCGCCCTGGCCACTTTGCCACCACCACATCTGAGTACAGCTCCGAACAGGCACATAGTTGCATGCCGAGTGGTCCGCTCGGGAGTGAATCGAATACTTAGGAACAGCTCCTTTTTATCCGTAACCGGCAGTGCATTCAGGTGGGTACGCAGCTAGCGGAGCACGACGGATTCGGGCTGACGGAGTTCACTCAGGCGGCTTGCCGTCCGTGCCGGATCGGGGACGGCGGGAACGTCGGCCAGCAGGTCGAATAGTGCCGTGCGCGCCTCGAGGGTGAGTTCGAGATCGGCGTCGTAGAGCACATCGACCAGATTGACGAAGCGCATCGCCCAGTCGGGCGGGACCTCGCGCAAGGGTGGGACGTTGCGCAAGGTCCACCGGCGAAAGCGGTGTGCCAGTTCGACGTAGTCCGAGGCGGCAGTGGCGGTGCCGCACAGGGCGGCGAAATCGAAAGCGATGGCGGAGCCGTCGATGGCGTCGGCGTGGATCTCGCGGGCACCCGCAACGACAACCTCTGCGGTGTCGACTTCTCTCGCATCGTCGATGCGGTAACAGCCGGAGGCGAAGCCCGTGCCGCTGTGCGCGACGCGGGTTCGGTAGTCGAGTGGGCCGTCGACCGAGACGACATCCAGATGCGCGCGGATGCGCGCGATGGTCGGCAGGAAGCGGTCGTGGAACAACGGGTTGGGCAGCAGCTGCTCCGGCGGGTAATTCGAGGTCACCACCAAGACGATGCGGCGGGCGAATAGAGCGTCGAGCATGCGGGCGATCAGCATGGCGTCGCCGATATCGTGCACGTGGAATTCGTCGAAGCAGACCAGTTCGGCATGACCGAGCAGGTTGTCGATGGTCTTGTCGACGGCGCCCGATTTGTGTGCCGCGGTGTGCAATTGGGCGAAGTAGTTGTGGAAGTGGAAGCGGCGCTTACGGTTCGACGTTATGCCTGTGAAGAAGTCGTCCATCAACATGGTTTTGCCGCGACCGGGTCGGCCGTGCAGGTAGATGCCGCGGTGCCGCTTCACCGGCCTGCCGTGCCGGTCGAGCAGCTCGCGCAAGCACGCGCGCGCGCGGAGTTGGTCGGCATCCAGTGTGATGTTGTCTTCCATGACACCCTCCTAATCCTCTACAGTTGTAGAGGATCAAGGGATGCGGCCGCCAGCGAAGGTGATGATGTCCACAACCGACCGACGCGCGGCACTCGTCGACGCCGCCATCGATGTGATTGCCACCCAGGGCATTCGAGCGCTCACCCACCGCGCCCTCGACACCGCCCTCGAGCTGCCCGCTGGGTCGGCCTCCTATTACTTCCGCACCAAACGCGCGCTCATCGAGGCGATCGCGGACCGGATCACCACCCGCTCCCGCGACGACTTCGCCGCCGCCGAACTCGCTACGCCGCCATCGCTCGAGCCCGATGACATCGCGAAGGCCATAGCCGGCTGGCTCGACCGGCTACTCGTCGAACGTCGCAATCACCTGATCGTCCGGCATGCGCTGATCATCGATCTGCTCGGCGACCCGGAATTGCACCAACGGCTGACACACAGCCTGTTCTCGACCGAGCGGGCGCGAGAACTCTTCCAGACCTTGGGTTTTCCCGATCCTGATGCGGCCGCCGCCGACTTTATCGCGGTGGTCGAAGGCGCGGTCTTCGATAGATTCGCGGGCGCGCGGGCCCATGTTCCGGCAGGCACCCGGGACAGCGTCGACCAGCTCATGGCCATGCTGTCCCGCCAACTCACCCGTAGACCCTGGGTGACTACGCCGAGCCCCCTCGCGGTAGGGCGTACCCATCCTGAACCCGGAGCTGTCCCGCCAGTCACCCCTAGACCCCGGGCCAACTTCGCCCAGCCCAACTCTCGGTAGGGCGTGCCCCTCGCGAACCCCGAGCTCCTCAGGGCTACTTCGCCCAGCCCAACTCCCTGTAAGGCGTGCCCGTCGTGAACCCACGGATTCCGGCAGCGGAATAGCGGATCAGCGTCTCCTCCGGCAGCGCGTCGAGCGAAAACCATTGCAGCCCATAGCTCTTGTCCGGCTCACGATTCACCGGCTCACCCATCCACCGCTGCGCATGGAAAAACAGCCCTAGCCGGGCTTCTCGCCCAGAGCTGGTCACGTGCACGGTATGGATCAGCCGCAGCTCCGCCGGATCGATGACAACCCCGATCTCCTCTTCCGCCTCACGCGCGGCAGCGACGGTCGCGGACTCACCGGATTCCAACTTCCCCGCAGGCAGATGCCACAGACCATCGAACTCGTCCGCACTGCGCCGCCTGCTGAGCAACACGTCACCATCACGAACGAGCAGAATGTGAACATCGACCAGATGGCGATCGGTCATATGAATCCCTCACAACTGTCTGCCGCACCAATCGGTATACCTGAGGTATGACTGCTACAACCATCAAGGTGCCGAAGGCAACGCGTGACCAGCTGCACCGGCTGGCGGCAGCACACGGATTGACGTTAGCTCAGCAAATCGACCGACTCATCGATCAGCATGCGGCGAAACCACGTCCGACGACCGGCGGATACCGCAGTGACCGACCGCTCAACCTCGAGGGAATCGATAAGGGGCTGGCTGGAGACTTCGGCGAGTGACCGCATTCATCCTCGATACCGGTGCCATCCTGGCCGCCTTCGATGAGGCGGCCGGACGAGTGGCCTAATCGAGTAATTGCACAAATTCGGCAACCGACAGCCCTGCATCCCGAATGATGCGGCGCAGCGTGCCGGGCTTGAATGTCGGCGCCGCGATGCACCGGCACAACGGTGAACCGCCCTTCCGGACTGCGCATCATATGATGGCTGCCGTTCACTCGGATCAGCCCGAACCCAGCTCGCTCGAGTGCCTTGATAACCCTGTCGCCTGAAACCACTGGAAGCGGCGGCATCAGGCGACGTCCTGGACGATCGTCAGAACTGACGGCAGTCCGATCTCCTCCAGAACTAGTGTGACGGCTTCGTGTAGGTCGGCAACCGCCTCATCCGGAGTCTGACCGACCCCGTGCGCGCCGCCGTTCGGAAAGACAGCGTGAGCACCCCAAGTACCGTCTTCCTCCTGCTCCAGTTCAGATGGAATCTGGACCATCCGCTTCATATGTTCACTCTAGCGGTACTAACTGAGGTCGACGTCCCTGTCCGACACCTAACGCGTTAGCACCAAGCCCGAGGTCGGGACTCCCGTGCCAGCGGTGACCAGGATGTTCTCCACACTGTCCACCGGGTTGACGGAGGTGCCGCGGATCTGCCGGACCGCCTCGGCAATCCCGTTCATGCCGTGGATATAGGCCTCGCCCAGCTGTCCGCCGTGGGTATTGAGCGGCAGGCGGCCACCGACTTCGATCGCGCCGTCGGCAATGAAATCCTTTGCCTCACCGCGTCCGCAGAAACCGAGTTCCTCCAATTGCATGAGGACGAACGGAGTGAAGTGGTCGTAGAGGATGGCTGCCTGCATATCCTCCGGACGCAAACCACTCTGCTCCCAGAGCTGATCGCCGACCAGACCCATCTCCGGCAGGCCCGTGAGGGCGTCACGGTAGTAGCTGGTCATGACATATTGGTCGGCACCGGAACCCTGTGCGGCAGCGGCGATTACGGCCGGACGCTGCGGCAGATCCCGGGCCCGCTCGACGCTGGTGACCACAATCGCGACACCGCCGTCGGACTCCTGGCAACAGTCGAGCAGATGCAGCGGTTCGGCGATCCAGCGCGAATTCTGGTGATCGTCCAGAGTGATCGGCTTGCCGTAGAAGAAGGCGGCCGGGTTCACCGCGGCGTGTTTGCGGTCGGCGACGGCGACGCGGCCGAAGTCCGCGCTCGTCGCGCCGTAGACGTGCATATACCTGCGAGCGACCATGGCCACCTGCGCGGCCGGTGTCCCCAACCCCGGTGGATAAGACCAGCCCGCATCGATGCCCGAGGAAGTCGGCGCGGTGGCCAGCGCGGTGGAAAACTGGCCGAAGCGCGATACCGAACGCTCATTGAAGGCGCGGTAGGCGACAACCACATCGGCGACGCCGGTGGCGACCGCCATGGCGGCCTGCTGAATGGTGGCGCAGGCCGCACCGCCACCAAATCCGATGTGGCTGAAGAACTTCAACCGCGGGATACCGACGGCACGTGCGACGGCCGCCTGGGTATTGGTATCCATGGTGAAGGTGGTCAGGCCGTCCACATCGGCGGGTGTGAGGCCCGCGTCGGCGAGCGCGGCGGTGACCGCCTCGGCGGCCAACCGCAATTCGCTGCGGCCGGAGTCCTTGGAGAAGTCGGTGGCGCCGATGCCGACAATGGCGGCGCGGCCGGAAATCCCGGTGGTGCTGGCAGCGGTCATCATGGCCTCCGCAGTGCGATAACGGCTTTCGCCGTGATGTGGTCACCGAGGCTGTCGCGGCCGACGACATCGATATGGATGTCGTCGCCGTGGATCGCGGAGACGGTGCCGGAAAGTGTCAGGCTGTCACCGGCATACAGCGGTACGCCCAAGCGCAGCGCGACCGATTTGACGATGGCGCGCGGTCCGGCCCAGTCGGTGACGAAGCGCTGCACCAGCCCGGTATCGGTGAGGATATTGACGAAGATGTCCTTGGAACCACGGGCGACGGCCTTGTCCCTGTCGTGGTGCACATCCTGAAAGTCCCTGGTGGCCAACGCTGTACTGATCACGAAGGTCGGATCGGCAGTGATGACCAACTCGGGCAGCGCGGTGCCGACCTCGATCGTGGCCGGTTCGACGTAGGTCATGCGATCACCCGCCAAACCGGCAGCACGGCATCGTCGTCGAGCTTCTCGAACTCCACCTGCACCGGCAGGCCGATCTTCACATCGGCCGGATCGACGCCGCGCAGTTCACCGAGCATCCGCACCCCCTCCGCCAATTCGACCAGCGCGACCACGAAAGGCAATTGCCGCCCGGGCACTTTCGGCGCGTGATGCACGACATAGCTGAACACTTCACCCCGCCCGGAGGCGACGACATAGTCGGTCTGCTCCGACTTGTCCTGCCACAGTGCCGGAATCGGCGGATGTCGCAGCGTGCCGTCCGGCAGCCGCTGGATCCGCAGCTCCCCGGCCTTGGTGCCCTCCCAGAAGAATTCGGTATCCCAGGAGACCAGCGGTTTGACCCGGTCGCCCGCGGGGGCTTTCGGGGCGGTGCCGCCGCCGACTGCTTGCAGGTCGCTCGAAACAACACTGCCAGGCGCGAATTTCAGCAGCCGCCAGAGCATTTCGGCGACCACCTCGTCGCCCACCTGCCAGCTGATCTGGAAGGTGATGAACCACCCTTCACCGAGCGCGGTCCGCTTCGGCCCGCGGATATCGCAGAGCCTGGTGGTCACCGCCACTTGCTCACCGACATTCAGGTATCGGTGGTAGGTCTGCTGGCAGTCGGTCGCGACCACCGAGGTGAAGCCCGCGCTGTCCAGCAGCTCGATGATCTGGTTCGTAGGATCGTCCGCCGCGCGGGAACCATTGAGCCCGAGCATGGTCCAGACCTGGATCATGGCGGGCGGCGCCACGGTGCCGGGATGTCCGGCGGCGCGCGCGGCTTCCTCGTCGACGTAGATCGGGTTCCGATCCCCGAGCGCCTCCACCCAGTTGTTGATCATCGGCTGGTTCACCGGATCACGCCCGAGGCGTAGCGCGCAATCACCCGCCGCGATGATCTTCTCGGCGGCTTCGGTAATCGCTTCCGGAGTCATGGTTTCCGGCACGCGCGGCTCCTTGTCGTCGTCCGTACCGCGCATCGGCGCGGATTCATCGAGGTACCCGAGGCAGTTTCAGCCCGGAGGAGGCGACCAGTTCGCGCATCACCTCATTGACGCCGCCGCCGAAGGTCACCACCAGATTCTGTTTGGTTCTGCGGTCCAGCCAGGTCAGCAGTTCGGCGGTGTCCGGATCTGCCGGATCGCCGTAATGCCCGACGATCTCCTCGGCCAACCGGCCCGCCTCCTGCAGCGATTCGGTGGAATACACCTTGGTTGCCGAGGCATCGGCGATCACGGTGGCCTGGTCACCGTCGACGGTCGCCGCGACCTGCCAGTTCAACAGTTCGTTGAGCCGCGCCATGGCGTGGATGCGACCGAGCGAACGGCGCACATCCGCCTCGGCCAGCACACCGCGCGACTGGGCCCATTCGCGCGCCCGGTCGTAGAGCTGTTCGATTTTGCCGGACGGGCCGAGGCTCACCCGCTCGTGGTTGAGCTGGGTGGTGATCAGTCGCCACCCCTTGTTCTCCTCGCCCACCAGCATGTCGGCGGGCACCCGGACATTGTCGAAATACGTGGCGTTGGTGTGGTGCGCGCCATCGCAGGTGATGATCGGCGTCCAGGAGTAGCCGGGATCGGTGGTATCCACGATCAGGATCGTGATGCCCCGGTGTCGTGACTCGACCGAGCCGGTGCGGCAGGCCAGCCAGACATAGTCGGCCTCATGCGCACCGGTGGTGAAGATCTTCTGCCCGTTGACGATCCAATCGCCGGATTCCTCGCGCACCGCACTCGTGCGCAGCGCGGCGAGGTCGGTGCCCGCCTCCGGTTCGGAGTAGCCGATCGCGAAATGGATATCGCCGGAAAGGATTGCGGGCAGGAACTTCGCCTTCTGCGCGTCGGTGCCGAAGCTCTGCAGCGTCGGCCCGACCGTCAACAAGGTGACCAGTGGCAGCGGAACGTCCGCGCGTACTGCCTCATTGAAGAAGATCTGCTGTTCCATCGGCCCGAAACCCTGGCCGCCGAACTCCTTCGGCCAACCGACACCGAGCCAACCGTCCGCACCCATCCGGCGCACCACCGCGCGGTAGGCGTCACCGTGGCGGTTGATCGCCATCTCGGCCTCCTCCTCGGGAGTCACGAGATCGGCGAAGTACGCCCGCAATTCATCGCGAAGCTTGCGCTGCTCCGCGGTCAGATCGATGAACATCTGGCCCCCAATCGATCGAGTCGGAACGATTCGCCGCCGAGCCAGCGTGCGATGTCCTTGGCCTGCGAGAAGTAGCGGTGCATCGGGTGGGTCACATCGACCCCGAGGCCACCGTGCAGGTGATGGCATTTCTGCATGGCGGCGGGCAGTTCCGAGGCCACGGTGTAGGCGAGCACATCGAGGTCGTCATCGATGCGCTCCTGATGCGGCGGCGTCCAATCGGACTGTGCCAGCGCCCAGTTCGCCGAAACGGCGGTGGCGTGCAAGGTCCGCGAGACGACGTACACATCGGCGATCTGCTGTGCGACGGCCTGGAATTCGGCGAGCGGCCGATTGAACTGCCGCCGGGTTCGCAGGTGCTCAGCGGTGAGCAGAAGCGCACCTTTGAGCAGTCCGTCCGCCGTCGCGCCGATCGAGGCGATGGCCAACCGGTGCAGTTCACCGATACCGCCGGGCAGCAGTTGCTCGGCCGGAATCTCGACCTGGTCCAGGCGCACCGAACATTCCGGAATCCCGCCGGAAGCCGGTGACGGCGTCAGGGTGAGCCCCGGCGAATCCGAATCAACCAGTGCGATACCGGAATTCGTCGGAATCAAGAGCCAGCGCGCCTGCTCCGCATACGGCACCGCCACCTTGTGACCGGTGATGCGCACGGTGTCCCCATCGGCAACCGCGGTGGTCTCCGGCTTGACCACGAACGGATTCGCGCGCTCGCTCAACGCGGCGGTGAGCACCGCGCCCTCGGCGACCTCCGAATAGACCCGCTCGGCGACGCTGTCCGGCAATCCGGCCAGCAGCGGCAACAGGCCGAAGCCGAGGGTCGGCAGGGCGGGCACGGCCACCGCCTCGGCCGCCAGTTCGGTCAACAGGACCGAGACCTCCGCCAAGCCCATACCGTCACCGCCGAACCGCTCCGGCAGCGCGAGCGAGAGCAGTCCGGTCTCGATCAGACTCGGCCACAGCTCGATATCGCGTGCCGGTTCACGCTCCAGCAAACTCACAACGACCTCGGCCACGGCATCCTGGCCCTCGTCCCGGGTGAAGTCCACGCTCTAACTCCCAGTTGGTTGGTCGACTAGCTGTCGGTGTCGCGAGGCAGTCCGAGGATTCGCTCACCGGCCACGGTCAACAGAATCTGCTCGGTTCCACCAGCAATCGACAAACAGCGTGTGAGCAGGAACTCTTTTACCACCTCTGAGTCCTGCGCACCGGTTGGACCTGCCGTTTCCACCGCAAATTCGGCCACTGCCTGGCGGTGCCGGACACCGACGAGCTTGCGCACGCTGCTCTGCGCTCCCGGATCACCGCCCGCCAGCATCCGAACCGCGGCACGCTGTTCCAGCAACAGTCCAGCGATCGCATCGGCGACAAAGCCGCCGAGCCGATCGTTCAATAGCTCCGCCCCCGGCCCGGTGGCCGGCAGTTTGGCGATGAGCTCCTCCAGCACCGGCCCGATCCCGTTGCCGCCCATGGCGACTCGTTCGGTCGACAGGGTCGAGCGAGCGATCTTCCAGCCGTTGTTCAGCGCGCCGACCAGACCGTCGTCGGGCACGAACACATCGTCGAGGAAGACCTCGCTGAACCGCGCCTCTCCGGTGATCTGCACCAGCGGACGCACCTCGAGTCCAGCGCTGCGCATATCGACGAGGAAGTAGCTGATACCGCGGTGCTTCGGTGCGGCCGGATCGGTGCGGGCCAGGCAGATCGCCCAGTTCGCCCGATCACCCAGCGACGTCCACACCTTCTGTCCGCGCAGCACCCAGCCGCCGTCGACCTTCTTGGCGGTGGTGCGCAGCGCGGCCAGATCCGAACCGGCCTCCGGCTCACTGAACAGCTGACACCAGACCACCTCGCCGCGCAGCGTCGGCCACGCGAAGCGGTCGATCTGCTCCTGGGTGCCGTGCTGCAGCAAGGTCGGAATGGCCCAGCCGCCGATCGTCAGATCCGGCGATTCCAGGCCCGCGCGCCGCAACTCCTCCGAAATCACCAGGCCCGTCATGGGATTCGCGCCGCGCCCGTACGGTGCGGGCCAGTGTGGCATGGCGAGCCCGGCGTCGACCAGCGCATTGCGCCGTTGATCGGCAGGCAGCGCGGCGATCGCGGCCACCTCGGCGGCCAGCTCGTTCGCATTGCTGTCATCGACCTCGGAGGTGTTGGATTCGCGGCGCTCCCGGACCCCTCCGTGGTTACGCTCCGCTACCTCCTCCAGGGCCATCGCTCCCGCCGCTGTGTCGGATTCGCGGCGCTCCCGGACCCCTCCGTGGTTACGCTCCGCTACCTCCTGCGGCGCCATCGCTCGCGCCGCGGAGGCGAAGACCCGGTCCGCACCGGTGGTCCGTCGCTGCCCAGCCCGGGTCAGCTCGGTGACCCTGGCCCGCCAGCGCGCCGAACCGCCGAGCAGCTGCCGCAGCGCGGTGGCCCGGCGCAGGTAGAAGTGCGCGTCGTGCTCCCAGGTGAAACCGATGCCACCGAGCACCTGAATGCAGTCCTTGGCCGTCTCGACCGCGGCGTCCAGCGATATCGCGGCGGCGATGGCGGCCGCGATGGGCAGTTCCGCACCGCCCTCGTCGACCGCGGCCGCGGCATCGGCCGCGACGGAACGGATCAGCTCCGCCCGGCAGAGCATGCACGCGCAAATGTGTTTGAGCGCTTGAAAAGAGCCGATCTTGCGCCCGAATTGCTCACGCACCTTGGCGTATTCGACGGCGGTCTCCAGGCACCAGCCCGCCACACCGGCGAGCTCGGCCGAAACCAGCACCGCGAGCAGATCTTCCACCGCATGCGGCGACTCGAACACTCGGTTCGCGGGCACTCGTACCTCGGCGCAGTGCACACGCGCCAGTGGCGTACTCGGGTCAGCGGGTGCCAGCGCCTCGATGCGCAAACCTTCGGCATCGGGCCCGATCACGCACCAGCGCAACCCATCCGGCGTCCGCACCGGCACCAGCACCGAAGTACCCGATGCAGCGCCGAGCACCGATTCCCAGACACCTGTGAGCAACAACTCATCGGATGCGACCGGTATGCTGACCACGTCCCGCCCGACAACGAAGTCGAGCGCAACACCGCACGGCATATCCTCGGCGAGCGCGCCCGCGGTGACCAGGTTCGCCAATGCGGTGGACAGCACCGGCCCGCCGACCAGATCGTGCGCCGCCTGCTCGACCAATACCGCCAGGTCGGCGACCGATCCACCGTGGCCGCCTGCCGCTTCGGCAATGGCGACCCGGAAAATTCCGAAGTCCGCCAACCCCGGCCAATATGCGCGCCAGAAGTCCGTCGGCTCGTCCCGCATTGTTGCAATAGGACGGACCGATCCGGCCCATCCGCGCATCGACTCCTGAACGGCTTTATGCTCGTCAGTGGTGGCGATGGTCACAGTCCGTACCGCCTTTCCGGCGTGACTCCCACACCTAGAACATGTTCTAATATCCTAGCTGGGCGGAAGTCAAGAGACGACCGATGCCCGTTGCCGGAATGCAGGAAAGGACTTTCATCAATGGCCAGCCCCTCCCGATCGCAGCCAGCCGATTCGAATGCGGCCGGGCAAGCATCGGCCACCGCGACGGTCACCACGCTGAGCGAGGCCGAGCTCAGCTCGGCCGCGCAGCGGGAACGGCGTAAGCGAATTCTGGACGCGACGCTCGCACTGGCCTCCAAGGGTGGTTACGACGCGGTGCAGATGCGCGCAGTGGCCGAACGCGCCGACGTGGCGGTCGGCACGCTGTACCGATATTTCCCGTCCAAAGTGCATCTGCTCGTTTCCGCGCTGTCGCGGGAATTCGAGCAGATCGAGGGCAAACGCAAACCACTTGCCGGCCAGACTCCGAACGAGCGCATGCACCTGCTGCTGACCCAGATCACCCGAATGATGCAGCGCGACCCTTTGCTCACCGAGGCGATGACGCGCGCGTTCATGTTCGCCGACGCCTCGGCCGCCGCGGAGGTCGACCGGGTCGGCAAGGTGATGGACCGGGTATTCGCCAGGGCCATGAATGACGGCGAGCCCACCGAACGCCAGTTGGCGATCGCGCGGGTCATCAGCGATGTCTGGCTATCGAATCTGGTCGCCTGGCTGACCAGACGCGCCTCGGCCACCGATGTGACCGAGCGACTGGAACTCACCGTGGATTTGCTGCTCGGCGACAACGGCGGCCGCTAGCGATTGCGCGCGGGCCGCTCGACAAGATCAGCAGGCGGCCATCCAGCCGGCCGACAACCAGCACATACCGCGCAGATTTGGCGACGGAAGGCCCCCGTACGCCGTAATTTCGGTCACATCCCTGCTCACCGAGCCACCACGGAGCGAGATTACGAGCGACGTTCGCGGCCCGGCTTGCGGCTGAGCAGTCGAAGCGCATGCGACGAAGTCGCGAGTCTCGGCTGCTCAGCCGCAAGCCACCAGAGGGCCGCGAACACACAGTGCCGCAGGCGCTGCAAATCCAACACCGCGCACGCCACGCAGCGCACTTCGGTGCGGCAAATTCAACACAGTATTGTCACGCGTGCCCCTGAAAAAACTCCTCCGATCACTAGGTTGGATGCGTGAGCGCACAGGATCTGCCACTGGAACTTCGCCGTGCACTGTCGACGGTCGCGCGCGTGCCACGGCTTTTGGTCGCATCGGACTACGACGGGACGATCGCACCCATCGTGTCCGACCCGGCGAAAGCTTTTCCACATCGGGAATCGGTAAGCGCGCTACGCGCGCTTGCCGGTCTCACCGGAACGACCGCCGCCGTGATCTCCGGCCGTGCACTGCGAGATCTCGCGGCATTGTCGCGACTTCCGGTCGAGGTGCAACTTATCGGTAGTCATGGTTCGGAATTCGATGTGGGTTTCGTGCACGCCATCGACAATGACGCCAAACAACTGCTGGTCGAAGTCCAGAACAGTCTGACGCAGATAGCCGCGGAAAATCCCGGCGCCAGCGTCGAGATCAAACCGGCCAGCGTCGCACTGCATGTGCGCAATGCGAGTCCGGAAATCGGGCTGCGCGCACTCAAGGCGGTGCGCCAGGGTGCGGCCTGCTGGGTCGGCGTGCAGGTGACCGAGGGTAAATCGGTTATCGAGCTCGCGGTGATCCAGACGGATAAGGGCGTCGCGCTCGATACCGTCCGGCATCAGGAGGGCGCGTCGGCGGCGGTGTTCTTCGGCGACGATGTCACCGACGAGAAGGCCTTCCGCATGCTGTCCGGCCCGGATGTCGGCATCAAGGTCGGCGACGGCGAGAGCCTGGCCAAATACCGCGTGGATTCCACCGAGGCGGTGTCCTGGGCGCTGGCCTTCCTGCTCGAGGAACGGCGCACCTGGTTGGCTGGGGCGAGCGCGCCGCGCATCGAGCGGCTGAGCATGCTGGCCAGTCCGCGCTCGGTGGCGCTGCTCACACCCGACGCGACCGTCACCTGGTTCTGCCACCCCGAGCCCGATTCGGCCGCGGTCTTCGCCCACCTGCTCGGCGGACCGCAGGCCGGACACTTCACCATCGAGCCGGAACGTCCCGGCCTGCCGCTGTCGCAGCGCTACATCGACGGCACCATGACCGTCGAAACCCGCTGGGCCAAACTGCAAGTGGTGGACTACCTGCCCCACGATGTGGCCCCCACCCGCACCGACCTGACCCGGGTGATCACCGGCGACGCGAAGGCGGTCGTAACCTTCGCGCCCCGACCGGAATTCGGTCAGGTACCGGTCAGCATCGAAATCGAATCGAACGGACTGCGCGTAGTCGGCACCAATGACCCGATGGTGCTGCGCTCCCCCGGTGTGCACTGGCAGATCCACTCCGATGGCATGCACAGCTCCGCGCGCGCCGTCATCGATCCGTCCCGCGGCCCGATCGTGCTGGAAATGCGCTGCGGCACGCAGGATCTCGCGCCCGCCATGGTCAGCGAATTGGAGCGGCGCAGGGATGCCGAGGACTACTGGTCCAAGTGGGCGGCCAAATTGCAACTGCCGCCGCTGAAGCCGGATCTGATGAAGCGTTCGGCCCTCACGCTGCGCGGCCTCGTGCACGCGCCGTCGGGTTCGATCCTGGCCGCCGCCACTACTTCGCTGCCGGAAGACATTGGCGGCGTACGTAACTGGGACTACCGCTACTGCTGGCTGCGCGATGCCTCGCTGACCGCACAGGCGCTGGTTTCGCTCGGCTCGCTGACCGAGGCCGAGGAGTTCCTGGGCTGGGTGCACCGGGTCCTGGAGACGCTGCCCGGTCCCGAGCGCCTGCACCCGCTGTACACGCTCTACGGCGAAACCCTGCCGCCCGAGGCATCGATCGATCAGCTGCCCGGCTATGCGGGTTCGCGTCCGGTCCGCGTAGGCAACGCCGCGAATATGCAAGTGCAGCTGGATGTTTTCGGTCCGATCGTCGATCTCATCGCATCGCTGGCCCACGGTCGCGAGGCGAAGGGATCGACCGACCCGGGCAAGACGCTGCCGGACGCCGACTGGGAACTGGTGCACGCCATGGTCTCCGCGGTGCAGCGGCGCTGGCAGGAACCGGACCACGGCATCTGGGAGATCCGCGGCAACCCGCGCCACCACGTGTACTCGAAGGTGATGGGCTGGCTGACCGTGGACCGGGCGATCACCCTCGCGCAGCGGTTCCAGCGCCAGATCGATCCGCTGTGGATCACGTTGCGCGACACCATCGCCGACGAGGTGAAGTCCAAGGGCTGGAACGACGACGTCCAGTCCTACACCGCCGCTTACGACGGCACCGATCTGGACGCGGCCACCCTGCACATCGGCCTCAGCGGATTGATCGACCCGTCGGATCCGCGTTTCGCGGCGACGGTCGTCGCCACCGAGGCGGAACTGCGCAGCGGCTCGACGGTGTACCGGTACCACCACGACGACGGCCTGCCCGGCGGAGAGGGCGGCTTCCACCTGTGCGCGGCCTGGCTGGTCGAGGCGTATCTGCTGATCGGTAAGCGCTCGGATGCCGAGGCGCTGTTCGCGCAGTTGGTCGATGTCGCCGGACCGACTGGTCTGCTCAGCGAGGAGTACGACCCGGTCGCCGAACGCTCACTCGGCAACCATCCACAGGCATACAGCCATCTCGGCCTGCTGCGTTGTGCACAGCTGTTGGGTAAGCCGGTGGAAGCGTTCGTTTGAGCCGACCGCCACCCTGGTCAGGGCCCGCGAACCGATCGGTTCGCGGGCCCGGCCGGTATCCGGCGTCGAAGTGACGCGGCGAACATCGACTCGTGCCGAACCGGGCCTACTGCTACAGTTCAAATGGTAACGATTTCCATTATGATCTAGAGCACGCTCAGATCTGCCGCATTGCCAGGAGTACCCCCCGCGTGAGCACACGGATTGCCATCAGATTCGCCGGTATCGTCGTGGGGGTGGCCACCGCAGTGGCGCTCACCGCATGCGGGAGTTCGAAGGATTCGGATAAGCCGAGCGTCGTCGCGTCCACCAATGTCTGGGGCAATATCGCGGCAACCATCGCGGGCCCGGATGCCGCGGTGACCGCGCTGATCACCGACCCCACCGCCGATCCGCATTCGCACGAGACCTCGGCCGTGGAATCGGCCGAGATCAGCGATGCGGATCTGGTCGTGTTCAATGGCGGCGGCTACGACGAGTTCATCGAGAAGGCGATCCAGGGCAAGGACAAGCGCACCGTCGACGCATTCGAATCCCGCACCGACAAGAGCGACGAGAACGAGCACGTCTTCTACGACATCGGCACGGTGCGCACGGTCGCCGACCAGATCGCGAGCACCCTCGGCGAGATCGACTCCGCCCACGCCGCCGCCTACGCCGACCGCGCCGCCGCATTCAAGAGCCAGCTGACCGCGATCACCGCCGTCGCCACCAAGATCGCGGCCGAGCACCCGAAGACCCCGGTGCTGCAGACCGAACCGCTGGCGCACTACCTGCTGGTCGCCGCCGGAACCCAGGATCTGACCCCGCACGAATTCCAGGAGGCGATCGAGCAGGAGACCGATCCGGCGCCCGCCGCCGTCGCCGCCACCCAGGATCTGCTGACCGGTAAGAAGGTTCGCGCGCTGATCTACAACATCCAGACCGAGGACAAGATCACCAAGGATTTGCGGGCGCTCGCGCAGTCGAACGGTTTACCCATTGTCGAGGTGACCGAAACGCTGCCCGAGGGTGTGGATTACATTCAGTGGCAGACCAAGAACGCCCAGGCCCTGGCCGCGGCGCTGGCCTGATCGAGATTATGACAGCATCGCGAAGCGATCCGATGAGGGGTGGTGGCCGGGTGACGAGTGGGCCCATGGGAGCCGCGCTGACCACCGAAGACACCGACAAGGTGGAGCGGCGGCCCGATACCCGCTCAGCCGCCGTAAAACTCGATTCCGCCAGCTTGTCATTCGGCGAACGCACGCTTTGGCAAGGGTTGGATCTCGAGATCGCGCCTGGTGAATTCGTCGCCGTTCTCGGGCCGAACGGATCCGGGAAGACCTCGCTGCTGAAGGTGCTGCTCGGTCAGCTCGCGCTCAGCTCCGGCACCGCCGATATCGCGGGAGGGCCCGCACGGGCAGGCAATCCCGACATCGGCTATGTGCCGCAACAGAAGACGATCGATGCCGGTGTGCAGCTGCGCGGGGTCGATCTGGTCGGACTCGGCGTCGACGGGCACCGCTGGGGCCTCGGACTGCGGCGGCGCGCCGAGCGCAAGCGCAAGGTCCGTGCGGCCATCGCCGATGTGGGCGCGGAGAAATTCGCTTATGCGCCACTGGAATCCATGTCCGGCGGCGAACAGCAGCGGCTGCGGGTCGCACAGGCGTTGGTCGGCGATCCCGAGGTGCTGCTCTGCGATGAACCGCTGCTGAGCCTCGATCTGGCGAATCAGCGGCTGGTTTCGGAACTGATCGATCGACGCAGGCGAACCCATGACACCGCGGTGCTTTTCGTGACGCACGAGATCAATCCCATTCTGCCGCTGGTGGATCGGGTGCTGTATCTGGTCGACGGGAAGTTCCGGATCGGCACTCCGGACGAGGTGATGACCTCGGCGGTGCTCTCGGAGCTGTACCAGACCGAGGTCGATGTGCTGCGGGTGCGCGGGCGGCTGGTCGTCGTCGGCACCGGCGACACCATGGACGCGCTCGGTGCGGCCGGTGCCCAGCACTGCGCAACGCTTTCCGATGAGCTGCCCGAATCGGCCGGGGTTCGTTCGTGAACGACAAGCTCTCCGATGTCGTCTCGAAGATGTTCGACTTCACCACCACCGCGGACCTGCTCTCGTATTCCTTCGTGCAGCAGGCGGTATTCGCGGCCGCGCTGCTCGGATTGCTTGCCGGTGTGATCGGTCCGCTGATCATCAGCAGGCAGATGTCGTTCGCGGTACACGGCACCAGCGAACTCTCGCTGACCGGTGCGTCTGCCGCGCTGCTCGCCGGAATCGGGGTCGGGCTGGGCGCGATCATCGGCTCGGTGGTGGCGGCGGTGCTGTTCGGTCTGCTCGGTACCAAAGCCAGAGAACGCGATTCGGTGATCGCGGTGGTGCTGTCGTTCGGACTCGGACTCTCGGTGCTGTTCCTGTGGCTCGGTCCCGAACGCGCCGGATCGAAATTCTCGCTGCTGACCGGTCAGGTGGTCAGCGTCGGCTACAACGGGTTGGCACTGTTGCTGACCTGCACCGTTTTGGTGCTCGCCGTACTCGCGGTGGTGTACCGGCCGCTGCTTTTCGCGAGTTCGGATCCCGAAGTCGCACTCGCCCGCGGGGTTCCGGTGCGGGCGCTTTCGGTGGTGTTCGCGGTCATGCTCGGCATTACCGCGGCCTTCGGTGTACAGATCGTCGGCGCGCTGCTGGTGCTCGCCCTGCTCATCACGCCTGCGGCCGCGGCGGCGCAGCTGACCGCGAATCCGGTGCGCGCCACGGTGCTCGCGGTGGTTTTCGCGGAAACGGCGGCGGTGGGTGGCATCCTGTTGTCGCTCGCGCCGGGCGTTCCGGTCTCCACCTTCGTCACCACCATCTCGTTCCTGATCTATCTGATCTGTCGTCTTCTCGGTCCCCGACGCCGTCAGGCGGCCCGCGCCCGCTGACTCCCGCACATGACCCGAGCCGGTGCCGCGGCCACGCACGGAATAACCATCAGCCATGTGTGGCGCGCACGGACTACCCCCGCCGCGCTGACAGCGCGCTGACACCTGGTCGGCTCGGCTGACTTCGGATATCAATGCAGGTCAGCAAGGCTGTAGCCAGCCATAGACGGCTTTTGATGGCAGTCGCCTTCAGTCGGATGCCCCCGGTTTCGTATGCTCGACCCACGCGCCCCATCGAACGAATGGTGACCAATGATCGACTTCACGATTCCTGCCGAACTCGCCGCCGAACGCGACCGGGTCCGCCAGTTCGTCATCGACAAGATCATCCCCTTCGAGCGCGATCCGCGACTCACGTCGCACGGTCCCACCGACGAACTGCGCCAGGACCTCATCGAGCTGGCCCGCGCGGAAAAACTGCTGACCGTGCAGGCGCCGGAGGCCCTCGGCGGTCGCGGCCTCACCCATATCGAGCAGGCCGTGATCTACGAGGCAGCGGGCTGGTCCACCCTCGGCCCGGTCGCCATGAACTGCGCCGCGCCCGACGAGGGCAACATGTTCCTGCTCTCCAAGATCGCCAACCCGGAACAGGTCGAGCGTCACCTCGCACCCGCGGTCGCCGGACACCGCCGCACCGTCTTCGCGATGACCGAACCGGACGGCGCGGGTTCGGACCCGAATCAGCTGGCCACCGAGGCCGTCTTCGACGGCGAGAACTTCACCATCAATGGCCGCAAATGGCTCATCACCGGCGCGGACGGCGCGAAGACCTGGATCATCATGGCGCGCGTCGCACCGAACCCGCATGTGCCCGAGGGCCCGACGCTGTTCCTGACCGAGGGCGACCAGCCCGGCATCGTTATCGAACGCACCATGAACACCATGGACCGCAATTACGTCGGCGGTCACGGCGTGGTGCGCTTCGAGAATCTGGTGCTGCCCGAGGACGCGCTGCTCGGCGAGACCGGTCAGGCACTGCGCTACGCCCAGCTGCGGCTGGCCCCGGCCCGGCTCACGCACTGCATGCGCTGGCTCGGTGCGGCCGAACGCGCGCAGTCCATCGCCGTCGAATACGCCAGGACCCGCACCGCTTTCGGCAAGCCGATCGGCGACCACGAGGGCGTTTCGTTCATGCTGGCCGATAACGAGATCGCCCTGCACCAGTGCCGCCTCACCATCTGGCACGCCTGCTGGCTGATGGACCAGGGCGACATGGCCAGGCACGAGAGTTCGATCGCGAAGGCCTACGTCTCCGAGGAACTGTTCAAGGTCGCCGACCGCTGCGTACAGGTGCTCGGCGGCATCGGCATCAGCGATGAGACGGTCGTCGAAATGATCTTCCGCGACATGCGCGCCTTCCGGCTTTACGACGGCCCGACCGAGGTGCACAAGTACGCCATCGGCCGCCGCGTGTTGCGGGCGTGAGCCACGTTGCCAGCGCCGCGGGCGAGGCAAATTCAACACGACTACCATCCAGTGGCATGAGTTCGGAACTGCTCGTCGATGTCTCCGCGGGCATCGCCGTCCTCACGCTCAACAGACCCGCACAGCAGAATGCCGTCACTCCGGCCATGGCCGCCGAATTGAGTGCGGCACTGCAGCGTTGCGATGTCGAGGATGCGATTCGCGCCGTCGTCATTACCGGTACCGGACCCGCGTTCTGCGCGGGTGCGGATCTGTCCAATCGGGTCGGCGATGTCAGCGCGACCATCGAACCGGCGCCGTGGCGGGTGCGCAAACCAGTGATCGCGGCGGTCAACGGACATGCGGTCGGCATCGGACTCGCGCTGGCCCTGCAATGCGATCTGCGGTACATGGCACAGGACGCCGTCTACGGACTCAATCAGGTGCGGCGCGGGGTGCTCGCCGACGGCTACGCGCACTGGACGCTGCCGCGGCTGGTCGGCATGGCCAATGCCGCCGACATCATGCTGACCGGTCGCACCTTCGACGGCGACGAGGCCAAGGCCATGGGCCTGGCCAATGGCTGCCTGCCCGCGGGTGAGGTGCTGCCCACGGCACTCGCCATCGCCCATGACATCGCGAACGGTGCGGCGCCGCTGCCGGTGGCCCTGTCGAAACGGCTGCTATGGGAGAGCCTCGGCATGAGCCCGGCCATGGTCGGTCAGCTGGAGACCGATCTGAACGAGCACGTCGGCAAGAGCATCGACGGCGGTGAGGCGATGGCGGCATTCCGGGATCGCCGCCAGCCCAATTGGACCGGCAGCATCAGCGAGGAATGGCCGACCTGGGACAGCAACGTCGACGAGCAACGGCCCAGCCTGGATTGACCCGCTCGGGTTACGCGCGGCCGCCGACCAGGATGAGCAGGAAAACGATCGCCGTGCAGACCATGAGGATCGTGCCGATAACGCCGAGGACATAGCCGACCAGCACCTGGGCGCGGCCACCGTAACCGCCGTGGGACTCCTCGATCTGGTCGAGCGCGCGTCTGCCGAGCGCCCAGGCCACCGGTCCCAGCACACCGCAGCAGAACAGACTCGCCGCACCGAGCGCCAGCACCGCCGTCGCGTGCGGATGCTCGATCGTCTCCTGGGGAGCCTGGTTCGGGATGACCACGAGTCGAATTCTACGGGGCCGGAGTCGATTTGCGGTTCAACCCGGCGGCCGATTTGCCCGATCGACGGCGATCGGTGATTTGCGGTCCGCCCGTTGCGGTTCGAACGCGTCGCCGATTCGGCGGTGAACTAGCCGACTCCCGGTGCTCAGGCCCGGCGCTGACGCGCGATCTCGGAGAGTACGACGCCCGCCGCCACGGACGCGTTCAACGATTCCACCGGACCCGCCATCGGGATGCCGAGGATCGAATCACAGGTCTCGCGAACCAGCCGGGACAGGCCCTTACCTTCCGAACCGACCACGATCACGGTGGGAACGCTGCCGTCGAAATCATCGAGGATGGTGTCACCGCCCGCGTCGAGTCCGACGATCTGGAACCCCTGCGCAGCCCAATCCTTCAGTGTGCGAGTGAGATTCGTCGCGCGGGCGACCGGAAGCCGGGCCGCGGCACCGGCACTGGTCCGCCAGGCCACCGCGGTAACGCTCGCGCTGCGCCGCTGCGGAATCAACACACCCTGTCCGCCGAAGGCGGCCACCGAACGGATCACGGCACCGAGATTGCGCGGATCGGAAATATTGTCCAGCGCGACCAGCAGCGCGGGTTCGGCCGAATCCTGCACCCGCGCAACCAGATCATCCGGATGGGCGTACCGATACGGCGGCACCTGCAGCGCAACACCCTGATGCAGTCCGTTGGCACTCAACCGATCCAGATCGGTGCGCGGCACCTCGAGGATCGAAATGCCCGCATCTGCGGCAATCTTCACACTTTCGGTGAGCCGGTCGTCGTTCTCGGTGCCCACCGCGACGTACAGCGCGGTCGCGGGCACACCCGCACGCAGACATTCGACGACCGGATTGCGGCCGAGCACCATCTCCGGACCGTCGTCGCTCTTGCGTCCGGCCGGGCGAGCGCCACCGCGCGGACCCGGCCTACCTTGAGCCGCGGCCTTCGCCTTGGCGGCCGCGCGCTTGGCGGCGGGATGTTTGGTGCGCGCCTCGGCGGGCGGGGTCGCACCGCGCGGTTCCAGACCACGCCGACGCTGTCCACCCGAGCCGACGACCGCGCCCTTCTTGCTGCCGCCCTTGCGAATCGCGCCTCGACGCTGCGAATTGCCTGCCATCAGTCCGCCTTTCCACGCTGCACCGCGCCCGGCGAATGCTGTGCCGCACCCAGCGACCATTCCGGACCCTGTGCGGTATCGGTCACTTCGATTCCGGCGGCCTGCAACCGGTCCCGCGCCGCGTCGGCGCTGGCCCAGTCCTTCGCGGCGCGCGCCTGCTGGCGGCGGTCGAGTTCGGCGCGCACCAAGACGTCCAGGGCATCGAGCGCGACGGAATTGTCCTGTGGGCTGTACCACTGCGGGTCGAACGGGCAGACGCCGAGGATATTCAGCATGGCCCGGACCTGCCCGGCCAATTCGACCGCCGCATCGATCGCACCCGATTCCAGCGCCTTATTGCCCTCGTGCACAACACGGTGCACCTCGGCCAAGGCCCGCGGAATAGCAAGATCGTCGTCGAGCGCCTCGGCGAACGCATCGGTCCACTTGCCGACCGCGATCACACCGGCCCGCTCGGCCACCCGATGCACGAATGCCTCGATGCGCTGATATGAGGCCGCCGCATCGCAGAGCGCCTTATCCGAGTACTCCAGCATCGAACGGTAGTGCGCGCTGCCCAGGTAGAACCGAAGTTCAACGGCCCGAACCTTTTTCAGCACATTCGGCACCGACAACACATTGCCGAGCGACTTGGACATCTTCTCGCCGCCCATGGTCACCCAGCCGTTGTGCAGCCAATACTGCGCGAAACCGTCACCGGCCGCCTTGGACTGGGCGATCTCGTTCTCGTGGTGCGGGAAGACCAGATCCATTCCGCCGCAATGGATATCGAATTCGGAGCCAAGGTAGAACTCGGCCATCGCGGAGCATTCCAGATGCCAGCCGGGCCGACCGGGCCCCCACGGCGACGGCCAGGTCGGCTCGCCGGGTTTGGCGGCCTTCCACAGCGTGAAGTCGCGCGGATCGCGCTTGCCCGCACCGGCGCTCTCGCCCTGGTGCACGTCATCGAGTCGGTGTCCGGACAGGCTGCCGTATTCCGGATAGCTGACCACGTCGAAGTAGACGTTGCCCTCCGAAGCATAGGCGTGCCCGCGCTCGATCAACCGCTGCATCAGATCGATCATCTGGGTGATGTGGCCGGTCGCGCGTGGCTCCACCGAGGGTGGCAGTACGCCGAGGGTTCGGTAGGCGTCGTCGAAGGCGCGCTCGTAGGTGGACGCCCACTCCCACCAGGGCCGACCCGCTTCGGCGGCCTTGGTCAGGATCTTGTCCTCGATATCGGTGACATTGCGGATGAACCACACGTCGTAGTCGTGGGCGAGCAGCCAGCGCCGTAGTACGTCGAATGCGACTCCGCTGCGCACATGGCCGATATGTGGGTCCCCCTGCACGGTGGCGCCGCAGAGGTACACCGAGGCACGGCCGGGGACCAGTGGCGCGAAATCGCGCATGGTCCGCGTGTCGGTGTCAAAAAGGCGCAGAGTCACGGAAGTCGATCCTAGCTGGTAGATAAGGCCGTTCACGGAGCGGCTCAGGTCGGCGAAGGCTGGATCAGCGACATTCTTGTAGCAGGGCGGTAGCCACTGCCGCAATGCCCTCGCCGCGACCGGTCAACCCGAGGCCGTCGGTTGTGGTGCCCGACACCGAGACCGGGGCGCCGAGTAGTTCGCCGAGCACCTCTTGGGCCTCGGCGCGACGCGGTCCGATCTTCGGCCGATTGCCGATCACCTGAACCGCCGCGTTGACGATTTCGAAGTCCACCTCGTCAAGGAGCCTTCGCACTTCTTTGAGCATGGCCGCGCCGGAAACGCCTGCCCATTCCGGCCGTCCGGTGCCGAACACCGCGCCGACATCGCCGAGTCCGGCGGCGGAAAGCAGCGCATCGCACAGGGCGTGCGCGGCGACATCGCCGTCGGAATGTCCGGCGCAGCCGTCGTCGCCGTCGAAGAGCAGACCCGCCATCCAGCACGGCCTGCCCGCTTCGATGGGATGGACATCGCTGCCGATGCCGACGCGCATACTCATGACAGCCCTACCGTCCGGGCACCGTCGAGCACGGCATTTGCCAGCAGCAGGTCGAGCCGGGTGGTGATCTTGAAAGCCATGGGGTCGCCCGGAATGGTGCGCACCCGGGTGCCGAGCAGTTCGACCAGACCCGCGTCGTCGGTGGCCTGCAGGCGCTCATCGGCATAGGCCGCGCGCAGCAAGTCGGCGGCGAAACCCTGCGGAGTCTGAACAGCGCGCAGACCGGCGCGGCCGGGCGTACCGGTGACCTCGCCGCGCGCGTCGACGGATTTGATGGTGTCGACCACCGGCAATGCGGGCACGACCGCTTCGGCGCCGGCCCGCAGTTCCGCGACGACCCGGGCGATCAGATCGGGCGGGGTCAATGCGCGGGCGGCGTCGTGCACGAGGAAGTGGGCGGCATCGGGGGCGGCGGCGATACCGCAGCGCACCGAATCGGTGCGCTCGGCGCCACCGGTGACCACGCGCACCGACTCCGAGGGCGGCAGCAGGGCAACGGCGCTCTCGACGAGTTCAGTGGGGACCATCACGATGATCCGGTCGACCGCCCCGGAGGCGATAAGGCCGTCGACGGCCAGCCGGACCATAGGTGTGCCGCCGACCGTGACGAACGCCTTGGGTGTCGATTCACCCAGACGAACGCCACGGCCGGCGGCAGGCACCAACGCAACGACGGATCCGTCGCTGTTAGAGACGTTCACGGTCAGGAAGCCGCAGCAAGAACCTCATCGAGGAGCGTCTCGGCCTTGCCGTCATCGGTCCCTTCGGCGAGTGCGAGCTCACCGACGAGGATCTGACGGGCCTTGGCCAACATCCGCTTCTCACCCGCAGACAGACCGCGGTCCTGCTCCCGACGCCACAGGTCGCGAACGACCTCGGCCACCTTGTTCACATCGCCGGAGGCGAGCTTCTCCAGGTTGGCCTTGTAGCGGCGAGACCAGTTAGTCGGTTCTTCGGTGTGCGGCGCACGCAGCACCTGGAAGACTCGGTCGAGACCCTCCTGGCCGACGACGTCGCGCACGCCGACATATTCGGCGTTCTCTGCGGGAACGCGAACAGTCAGGTCACCTTGTGCGACCTTCAGGACCAGATACTCTTTTTGCTCACCCTTGATGGTGCGAGTCTCGATAGCTTCGATCAGCGCCGCTCCGTGGTGGGGGTAAACGACGGTGTCTCCGACCTTAAAAATCATGTGTCCCGTGCCCCTTTCGATGTTCACAGTTTAACATGCGACTCGGTAACGGCGCGATCAACTGTGCAGGTCAGGGCCACAACGAGCCAACCGTGGGGGTTGACAGAACCGGTGCGGTGTGCATTGCGTTGTGCCAGAACAGGTTATCGACCGGCGCGAATAGCACACCGGACGGTCCGCGAACCCAGCGGCGTGTCGGGCATTACGCCGCCACCGCGCAAAACCGTTACCCAACGGATGCCGAGCAACGGGGTGTCCGAACCATCCAGCCCTGGGAACCCACCACGGAACTGCCTTACGAGCGACCCGTTCGCGGCCCGTCTCGCATCCGAGCCGTCGAAGCGCATACGCTCCAGACGCGAGCCTCGACCACCCGCCGCGCGCATCCGGTGCCGAACGATCCGTCGTCAGTGACCACCACGGAGCGGAGCTGCCTTACGAGCGACCCGTTCGCGGCCCGTCTCGCATCCGAGCCGTCGAAGCGATGCGCCCCAGACGCGAGCCTCGCACCCGACGCGCGCATCCAGTGCCGAACGATCCGTCGTCAGTGACCACCACGGAGCGGAGCTGCCTTACGAGCGACCCGTTCGCGGCCCATCTCGCATCCGAGCCGTCGAAGCGATGCGCCCCAGACGCGAGCCTCGACCACCCGCCGCGCGCATCCGGTGCCGAACGATCCACCATCACCAACCACCACGGAGCGAGTCCTGCGAGCGACCGTTCGCGGCCCGTCTCGCGTCCGAGTCGTCGAAGCGATGCGACGAAGTCGCGAGTCTCGACGGCTCGGACGCGAGACACCAGGGGGCCGCGAACCCGCCGCGGCCACGCGGCCAAAAACAGAGCAGCGCCGCAGGCGCTGCAATCAGACACATCCCGGGCGCCCGTGCCGCGGAGGCTACTACTACGCTGCCTAGTTATTACTCTCCCTAGCGGAGTGAGCCCGGTCGACATGGAGGGACAACCCGTGACTGCCCTGAAAGCTGTGACCGCCTCGACAGGGGCGCGTCGTCGCATGGTTTCGGTTGCCGTGCTCGCCGCCGGAGCAGCGCTCGTGCTGTCCGGCTGTAGTGCAGGCCAGATCTCGCAGACCGCGACCCAGGTCGCCGCAGTCAACGGCAATCACGCCGACATCGACCGGATCTCGCTGCGCAATGTGCACATCGTCTTCCCGGCCACGGGCACCGACTACACCAACACCAAGGGCGGCAAGGCGATCATCGCGCTGTCGGTCGTCAATAACGGCGAGACCGTCACCGACGAGCTGACCAGCATCACCACCGACCTCGGCACGGTCAAGATCACCCCGCCTGCGGGCGCCTCGGCCTTCCAGATCGCCCCGCAGCAGACCGTCGTCGCGGCGACCTCGCCCACCGCCGCGACCGCCGCCAAGTCCGACGAGCACGGTGCGACGCCGAGCAGCTCCGCCGCGCCGAGCAGCTCCGCCGCGCCGAGCAGCACTGCCGCGCCGACCACCAGCGCCACGCCCGGGGCCGGCGAGAAGACGACCGCCGTCGATCCGGAGAAGAAGCCGGGTCTGATCGAGATCACCGGTCTGTCCAAGGACATCATCCCCGGCCTCACCTACCCGGTGACGTTCAACTTCAAGCAGAACGGCACCGTGACCGTGCAGGTCCCGGTCGACGCCGGTGCGGTCGCCGAACGGCACGGGGGCCAGGCCACCGCGACCGAGGGCGAGCACAAGGGCGGACACTGATCCGATCTCCTGAGGGCGACGGCACAGTAGGATTGCCGACACAACAACTGATCTCGTAAGGACATGGGTAACTCGTCGGGCACGCCCAACACTGTTCGAATGCCCGACCGCCGGGCCCCGGGTGGTGATTTTCGAGGCACTCACGACCGGCAAAGATTCGGAGAGGCGGGGGAGCGCGCCTGTGGCCAAGACCAAGTCGATCTTCCGATGCTCCGAATGCCGGTACGAGGTCGCCAAGTGGGTGGGCAAATGCCCGGACTGCGGCGCATGGGGCACCGTCGACGAGGTAGCCGGATCGGCAGCCACCGCGGCATCACCGGTCGGGCGCAAGGCCATGCTGCCGAGCACCGCCGCCGCGCCCATCTCGCATATCGATTCGAAGGTCACCAAGGCCAGGCCGACCGGGGTCGAGGAACTCGACCGGGTACTCGGCGGGGGCATCGTGCCCGGATCGGTCGTACTGCTCTCGGGTGAGCCCGGCGTCGGCAAGTCGACGCTGCTGTTGGAGGTCGCCCATCGTTGGGCCGGTCAGCGCGACGAGAAGTCGCTGTATGTCACCGCCGAGGAATCGGCCGGACAGGTTCGGCTGCGCGCCGACCGGACCAATGCGGTGCACGAAAGGGTATATCTCGCAGCGGAATCGGATCTGTCGATCGTGCTCGGCCATGTCGAACAGGTGCGTCCGACACTGCTGGTGGTCGACTCGGTGCAGACCATGCTCGTCCCGGAGGTGGACGGCACCATCGGCGGCGTCACCCAGGTGCGCGCGGTCGCGGCGGCGCTCACGTCACTGGCCAAGGCGAGCGGCATTGCGGTGCTGCTGGTCGGACATGTCACAAAGGACGGCAATGTCGCGGGCCCGCGCACGCTCGAACATCTGGTGGATGTGGTGCTGCAGTTCGAGGGCGACAAGAACTCCACACTGCGCATGGTGCGCGGCATCAAGAACCGCTTCGGCAGCTCCGACGAGGTCGGCTGTTTCGAATTGCACGACGACGGGATCTCCTGCGTCACCGATCCGTCCGGGCTTTTTCTGCACCACCGCACCGATTCGGTATCGGGTACGGCGGTCACGGTCGCGATGGACGGTAAACGGCCGCTGGTCGCGGAGGTACAGGGTCTGACCGTGCACACCGAGATCCCGAATCCGCGGCGGGCGGTGAGCGGGCTGGACTACAACCGGGTCGCGATGGTGCTCGCCGTACTGCAGAGCCGGGGGCGGGTGTTCCTCGGCAAGCACGACGTGTACGCCGCGACCGTCGGCGGTATGCGCCTGCTGGAGCCAGCAGCGGATCTCGCTGTGGCACTTGCCATTGCGAGTGCCGAGCGCGATCAGGCGCTGCCGGTCGGCTGGATCATCCTCGGTGAGGTCGGGCTGGCGGGCGAGGTGCGCCGGGTCACCGGACTGGAACGCAGACTCGCCGAGGCCGAACGCCTCGGCTTCACCACCGCGCTGGTGCCACCCGGTTTGGCACGCACCAAGAGCGGCATGAAGATCCACGAGGTGACCGACGTCAAGTCGGCCATCCGCCTAGCCGGACTCCGTAAACAGCGCACCGCAGCCACAGAGACCGCCCCTGACTTCTGAGCCGACAATGACTCTCGGACAACCGGTCAGGCGATGTTGAAGGGTTCGGCGGCGCTGCGGAGTGAGCCCAGTTGGGCGACAACGGCGTACGCGCCGGGTGGAACCTGGACGCGGTCGCCCGCACAGTTGGGTTGGGAGGTCGAGCCCGACCAGGTGACCATGAATGCCGCCTGCTCGCCGCGGTTCAGGGTGCGGACGTCGGGGGCGCCGTCCGGGTAGCAGTCGGTGCTCGACCATAGGCGGCGCTGGCCGTCGAGGCTGGTCACCGAGACCTGCTGCAGTCCGGAGCCGACATCGCGCGAACAGGCCGTGGACGAGATATTGGTGATCACGACGCCGAATACCGGATTCTCACCGGTCTTGTAGGTCGGCTGCTCGACGGTCACCTTCACCGCGAGCGACTGATCCGGGCAGATACCCGCGGCGACCTGGCTGGCGCTCGCCGCCGCAGCGGTAGTGCCGGTGGGCTTCGCGCTGGATTCGCCGGTGGTCGGCGGCGGCGAGGAGGACGCGCCCGCGGGCTTATTCGTCGCTGACGCGGAACTGGTCGCGGCCGCTTTTGTCGTACCGGGCGAATCGCCGCCGCGCGTGACCGTCAATACCAACCAGATCACCAGTGCGAGCGCCACGACCAGGACACCTACGGCGAGCGCGCGGCGTCGCCAATAGATCTCCGGAGGCAGCGGTCCATTCGGTTCCAGCACGGAGTCAACGGTAAGGGCACGATCCGGTACAGCGACTCAGGACCCCGGCGTGTCGGATCGGAAAACCCGCGCACGGCAGGTAAATTCCGCTCCCACCGTTGGATGTCTCGATTCGGCCGGATCAGGCCAGCTCACCGGTTCAGGCCAGCTCACCGATATTGCCGACGACCCGCTGCAACTTGACTTCGCCCTCGGCCAGTTTGTATGTGACGCAGGCGATCGCGCATTCACCTGTGGCAACGCGCTGCGAAATGATCATCGAGCGCTGCATGAGCAGTCGGCTGGTCTCCACCACGTGCCTGGCCTCCATCTCGTCGACGGTGGACAGCCCTTCCCGGCGTCCGACCAGAATCGACGGCGTGACCCGCTCGACCACACTGCGGATGAATCCGCCGGGCACTTCGCCACCGTCCAGCGCGTCGATGGTGGCCTTCACCGCGCCGCAGCTGTCGTGCCCGAGCACCACGATCAGCGGCACATTCAAGACCTGCACGCCGTACTCGATCGAGCCGAGCACCGAGCTGTCCACGACATGGCCGGCGGTGCGCACGACGAACATATCGCCGAGGCCCTGGTCGAAAATCAGCTCGGCCGCCACGCGGGAGTCGCCGCAGCCGAAGAGGATTGCGTGCGGGTGCTGGCCGCTGACGAGCTTGGCCCGGTCGACCGCGCCCTGACTAGGATGCAGCAGGTTGCCGTTCACGAAGCGTGCATTGCCCTCGCGAAGGGATTTCCAGGCACTGATCGGGTTGGAATCCGGCATACCGACCATTGTGCACATCGCAATGGTTACCAGCGAGTCCGGTTCGTTACGGCTCGGCAAATATCGACCGGCCGCAGGACAATAGGAACGGTGAGGGCAGTGTCGGAGGGCGGCGCAGCGCAACAGCATGCAGGCGGAAAACCCAAGATCACGACGGGTACCAATCGGGTGGATGCCGAATCGTTGCTGGACTGGTACCGGGAGACCGCGCGGGATCTGCCGTGGCGACGCAAGGACGTCACCGCCTGGCAGATCCTGATGAGCGAGATCATGCTGCAGCAGACGCCGGTGGTCCGGGTCGAACCGATCTGGCGGGAGTGGGTCGCGCGCTGGCCGGTCCCCTCCGCCATGGCGGCCTCGTCGCAGGCCGAGGTGCTGCGTGCCTGGGGCAAGCTCGGATATCCGCGGCGGGCGTTGCGGCTGCACGAATGCGCGAAGGTGCTCGCCGACGAACACGGCGACGAGGTGCCGACCGATGTGGATGTGCTGCTCGGTCTGCCGGGTATCGGCGCGTATACCGCGCGGGCGGTGGCCTGTTTCGCCTACGGACAGCGAGTTCCGGTGGTGGACACCAATGTTCGCCGGGTGGTGGCGCGCGCGGTGCACGGGCGCGCGCAGGCCGGTAATCCGTCGTCGCGCGATCTACCCGAGACCGAAGCGCTGCTGCCGCGCCGAATCGACCATGCCGCAATGTTTTCCGCCGCGCTGATGGAACTCGGCGCGACGGTGTGCACGGCGCGCACGCCCGACTGCTCGCGTTGCCCGCTGCCGCAATGCGCGTGGGTTTCGGCGGGCAGGCCGGTCTCGGATGTGGTTCGTAAGACGCAGAAGTACGAGGGCACCGATCGTCAGGCGCGCGGTCGGCTGCTCGACGTGTTACGCGACGCGAGCGGGCCGGTCGAGCGAATCCGGTTGGATCTGGCCTGGACTCGCGATCCCGGCCAGCGCGACCGAGCTTTGGACTCGTTGCTGGTCGACGGCCTCATCGAACAAACCTCCGACGGGCTGTTCGCGCTGGCCGGCGAGGGCTAGACAATCGGGGTTTTCGAGTCCTTGTCGAACAAGCCCCGATCGGACACTCCACTACGGACTGCTCGCGTCGGCCGGCGAAGCTGGAACAGCCTCGTGCGACGTCATCGAGGACCTTGTCGAATAAGACCGACGGGCCGTTCGCCCTGACGGCCGAGGGCGGAACACAGCCTCATGCGGGAAGGTTCAGGGCCTTCCGGAGAAAGGCTTCGACCTCGGTGCGGTAGCGCTCGGGTTGGTCGTCGTGCACCAGATGGCCAGCGCCCGGGATGCGGACGTAGACGGCGTTCGGGTGGACATCGGCCATCTGCCGCATCTGGCCCTCGGGGGTGATGGTGAATTCGCCCTCGATCAAGAGAACGGGCGCTTCGACCGCGCGCCATTGCGCCCAGAAGTCGCGGGTTCCCCATTCCTCGGAGATATCGCGGAAGGTGGCGACCGAACCGTGCAGTCGGTAGCCGTCGGGGCCGTGCTCGAAGGAGTCGAGGAAGTAGCGACCGGCGACCGGGCCGAAGTAGTCCAGCACCGCATCCGCATCCGGAAACGGCTGCGGCCAGGACTCGATCATGGCCGCCCAGTTCGCGGCCGTGCGGCCACGGAAGTCGGGGGCGATATCCTCGACCACCAGCGCGCGCACCCGCTCCGGATATCCCGCGGCGAAAACCCAGCCGTGCAGACCGCCCATCGAATGTCCGATGACCACCATGGGTTCGGAAATTTCGGCGGTGGCCGCGGCGAGGTCGTCGATGAAGGCCTCGGTGGTCAATTCCACGGGCGCGGGACGACCGTGACCGGCGGCGTCGAAGGTGTAGACGTGGCCGAACTTGCGCAGCCAGTCGAGGTGATCGCGCCAGGTGCGGGCACTGCCCATCAGTCCGTGCAGCAGCAGGATCGGCACCCCTGCTCCACCTTCGTCATACAACACTGTGACAGTTTGCAGCGCCTACGGCGCTGCGTGTTCGCGGCCCCTGGTGTCTCGCGTCCGACCCTTTCGAGCGACCTGCAAGCAATCGCTGGGGGCGCGGCCGAGACTCGCGACTTCGTCGCATGCGCTTCGGCCACTCGGCTGAGTCGATGGCCGCGCCTTCGCGCGGGCGCGAGACGGGCCGCGAACGTCGCTCGTAAGACAGATCCGTGGTAGCCGGGTTCATCGGCGAACGTATTGTCGAGCGCATGGCTGTTGTGAAGATCAATGCGATCGAGGTTCCGGAGGGCGCGGGCCCCGAGTTGGAGAAGCGATTCGCCCATCGCGCGCACGCGGTCGAGGGCTCGCCGGGCTTCCTCGGCTTCCAGTTGCTCCGGCCGGTAGCCGGGGAGAATCGGTACTTCGTTGTCACCCAGTGGGATTCGGAGGAGTCGTTCGCGGCGTGGCGGGACGGACCCGCGCGCGAGGCCCACGCAGGCGAGCGGCAGAAGCCGGTTTCGACGGGTGTCTCGCTGCTGGAATTCGAGGTCGTACTGGACGTCGCGGCCAAGTCCGCTTCCTGAAACCGCTGGACAGACGCGGCGCGCGACGCGCCCATCCCGGCCTGGGCAAGTTACCCGCCGTGTTGACGGCGGGCGTGCACAGATGTCACAGTTCGAAATGACAAACGCGAGGGTGACGCGGTAATTCGGTGAAAATCCGGAGCGGTCGCGCCACTGTGTTCTTGCACCGAGTCCTCGGTGCCGGAAAGCCAGACACCGGCACCCTTGCACCGAACAACTCACGGGACGCGCATCCCTAGGAGGACTCGAATGGCTATCGCGCATTCACCGAGTCGGGCAACTGATTCACTCGGCACGCTGCTCATCGCAGTGGGCGTCGTTCTGCTCGCATTGCTCACGCTGTACCTGGTCGGCTTCGATCAGGGCGTCATCTCGCGCAGCGGGATGTATCTGCATGAGCTCATGCACGACGGACGTCACCTGCTCGGTGTGCCGTGCCATTGATCGGATCGCTCAAGACCCTGCTGATCCGTGGCCTGCTGGCCGGCCTCATCGCCGGTCTGCTGGCCGCGACAGTGGGCTATTTCGTCGGCGAGCCCAAGATCGACGCCGCCATCTCCATCGAAGAGGCCAATACCGCCAAGGCCGCCGAGCACGCCGAGGAACCAGCCGGGCATACGCACGGTGACGAGGAAGAACCGCTGGTCAGTCGGTCCGGACAGAAGTTCGGGCAGTTCCTTGCGCTCGGACTCGCCGGGCTCGCGCTCGGGGCGATCTTCGCATCGGTCGCGCATTTCGCACGCCGGTACACCACCTTGTCGGGGCCGAAGCTCGCGCTGGGATTGGCATCGGCCGGCTGGACCGCGATCGTGGCGGTGCCGTTCTTCAAATACCCGGCCAATCCGCCCGCCGTGGGTGAACCGGACACCATCAACCAGCGCACCCTGCTGTGGTTGGCGGCGGTGTTACTCGGACTGGCTGCCGTGGGTATCGGGCTCTACGTCTACAAACTGCTTGGCGCGCAACTCGGTACGGTCCGGCTGATCGCCGGGGTCGCGGCATTCGTCCTCATCGTCGTATTCGGGTACGTCCTGTTGCCCGGTGTGAACGAGGTGAAGGACGACTTCCCGGCCGTCCTGCTGTGGCAGTTCCGTGCGACATCGCTCGGCGAGACGGCCACCCTGTGGGCCTGTCTCGGCCTCGGTTTCGCGGCGCTCACCGAATTCGCGACGCGCGATAGCACTCTGGTACGAGAAACAGCCGCTACCGCAGGCTGATCCGGAGTTCGGACCGCGCAGGGCAGTGTCGGTCGCATGACCGGCACTGCCTTTTCCGTACGGCCGCGAACCGACCCACCGCACGCGGTTTCTGTGGCATTCACCGGCTTCGCCATTGCGCTGCTCTGCGGCGTCGGCGAGGCCATCACCTACACCGCCGTGCAATTGGACCGCCCGAATGCCGATATCGGCTCGCTCGCAACAGGTCTGGCCATTCGCGGCGGCATCTACCTGGTGGTTCTCGGCGTTGCCGTCCAGATGACGCGCGGCGCCCGCTGGGCCAGGCTGGTGCTCACCTTCGGCATCGGCGTTATCGGCTTGGCCTCACTGATCATCGAACCGCTGGCAGCCGCGTTGTCCGCCGAGCAGATCGGTGACCTGTTCGACGACCTCACCGCATCCGCAGTGATCGCCGGAATCTTCCGCACCGGGCACATCCTGGCCGTCTTGGTTGCCATCCCCGCCATGTACCCCCCGACCGCCCGCCGCTATTTCGCACAGGACCGCGTCATTGCCAGCCCGGGCGGACCAGGCCGGATTCGTATGCCATGACCACGAGTTGGGTGCGGTCTCGGGCGTCCAGTTTCATGAGGATGCGGCTGACGTGGGTGCGGGCGGTGGCGGGGCTCATGAAGAGGCGTTCGCCGATTTCGGCATTGGTGAGGCCCTCGGCTACCAGGGTCATGACCTCGCGCTCGCGGTCGGTGAGTTCGGTGAAGGCGGCGGGTGGAGGTTGTTTGGCGTGGGCGGAGAATTCGGCGATGAGGCGGCGGGTGACGCCGGGTGAGAGCAGGGCGTCGCCCACGGCGACGACTCGGACGGCGCGGACGAGGTCGGCGGGTTCGGTGTGTTTGACCAAGAACCCCGTTGCCCCGGCGCGCATTGCTTCGAAAACGTATTCGTCGAGTTCGAAGGTGGTCAGCACGACAACCTTCACCTCGGCGAGTTTCGGATCCTCGGCGATCATCCTGGTGGCGGCGAGGCCGTCCAGGACCGGCATTCTGATATCCATCAGGACCACGTCGGGGGTCAGGCTGCGGGTCATGCGGACGGCCTGTTCGCCGTTGTCGGCCTCCCCCACCACCTCGATGCCGTCCTGCGCATCGAGCAGAGCGACGAAACCGCCGCGCACAAGGGCTTGGTCGTCGGCAACCAATACCCGGACAGGCCCACCCGCGTCCCTCGAATCGCCGCCGTTCATCGCGCCTCCTCCTGAGCCCCCACCTTGGACGGCAGCCGGGCCACCACACGGAATCCGCCACTGGGCCGCGGACCCGCGATGAGCTGGCCGCCGAGGGCGTGTGCCCGCTCACGCATTCCGAGAATGCCATTGCCACCGCCGGCTGCGGACTTCGATTGTGTGCCGGTGGCGCGAGCGTTGTCGATGGTGATCTCGACCGAATCGGCGGCATAGCGGATGGTCACCGCGGCCGGTGCGCCGGGGGCGTGACGGACCACATTGGTCAGCGATTCCTGGATGATGCGGGCCGCCGCCACGTCGACGACGCTGGGCAGTTTGTGCGTGGTGCCGATAACGCGGGTATCGACGGTGAGACCGGCGGCACGGGTGCGCTGCAGCAGTGCGTCCAGGTCCTCGATGCTCGGGGCCGGGCTCCGCGGGGCGGGCGGCGGCGGGGCTTCGACGCTGCCGGCATCCGAATTATCGTGGTCCCGTTCGGAATCGGGACGTGCACGCGCGAATTCCGGCTCGACCTCCGTGTCGCGCACTTCGGCCGTGCTGCCACTGCGGATCGAGTGCAGCAGCGTATGGACCTCGGCCAACGCATCCTTACTCGCCGTTTTGATTGCCGCGAGCGCCGATTCGGCCTGTTCCGGCTTCTTGGCGAAGAGTTCCAGCGCGACCGAGGACTGCACATTGATCAGCGAAAGACTATGTGCCAGTACATCGTGCAGCTCGCGCGCGATCGCGAGCCGTTCCTCGCTGGCCCGCCGTTCGCGCTGCGCCTCCTCATCGCGGCGGGCCGCCTCGGCCCGCTGCCTGCGTGCCACCAGCACCGCCTGGCGCTGGCGGATCCCCTCCGCGATCGCGACCAGCACACCCAGCCAGGCGATCATGCCGAAGGCCAGCCACGGGTCGGCCGGATGCCCGACCAGCGCGGGCAGCGGCCAGAGCAGCGCGAGATAGCCGATCGGCGCGAGCGGATATGTCCACCAGCGCGATCCGACGATCGCGGCGCTGATGAACGCGATCACCAGCGAGACGAAGATCGGGCCGTAGCCATAGCCGCGCAGCAGGTACACCGCGCAGGACACGATCGTCACGAGCAGCGCGGGCCGCGGGTAGGAACGGCGTAGCAATAACGCCACCGGTCCGATCAGCAACAGCACATAGCCGAATGCGTCGAGTGCGTGCACTCCGGTCTGGCGCAGGTTGGCATTGCGTCCCCCGACGAGCTGGATCGCCGCGACGACGAGCGTGAGCACCCAGTCCTGAACGACCGGGCCACGTTTCGATTCCCCTGGCGCTGTCACACTTGCAGCCTATTAGCCCGGACGGGCCACGACGTCCGCCGCGCTACGTATGCTCCGCCCGCCCCCGAATATTTGCCGGCCGTGGGTGCCTCAACGGTCGCGTCGCGGGCCGCCGGTCGAGGTGACAGCCAGGAGCGGGCGTTCACCCACGTGCTTGCGAAATCAGTCGTCCCGGCCGCGGTCACGGTCTTCGTAGGCCGAGGTACGTACGTCGAGCATCGCCGCGTGACGGATGTGCCATCCCTGGTCGGGGCGGATTCTCGGTGCATGACAGATTCCATCGTGGTCACCGCAGGGCTGACCAAACGCTACGGCACCCACGCCGCCGTCGACCGCGTGCACATGCATGTCACACCCGGCGAGATCTACGGCTTCCTCGGTCCGAACGGCGCGGGCAAGACGACCACGCTGCGAATGCTGGTCGGATTGATCCGTCCGACGGAGGGCTCCGCCACCGTGCTCGGACATACTCCGGGCGATCCGGCCGTGGTCCGCCGCATCGGCGTCCTCATCGAGGGTCCGGGCTTCTACCCCTACCTCAGTGGCCGCGACAACTTGCGGGTACTCGCGAAATACCGCGGCCTAGCGCGTGCCGACGTGGAGGACGCACTCGACCGCGTCGGCCTCGTCGATCGCGCCGATGACAAATTCCGCACCTACTCCCTCGGCATGAAGCAGCGCCTCGGTGTCGGCGCGGCCCTGCTCGGCCGTCCCGATCTGCTGATCCTGGACGAGCCGACCAATGGCCTCGACCCGCAGGGCATGGCCGAAATGCGGGAGCTCATCACAACTCTCGCCGGTGACGGTCATACCGTGCTGTTGTCCAGCCACATGCTCAGCGAGGTGCAGGAGATCTGCGATCGCGTCGGGGTGATCTCGGGCGGGCAACTGCTCACCGAATCCACCGTCACCGAATTGCGCGGCGCGTCTTCGCTTTTGCTGCGCGCCGAACCGCTGGAGGTGGCTTTTCCCGCGGTGCGCCGAGCGGTCGGCGAGCGCTCGGCCATGTTGACCGCGCGCGGTATTCGGATCGAGGCCGGCGCGGAGAGCGCGCCGGTGGTCGCGCGAGCGGTCGTCGAATCCGGCGCGGATCTGCTGGAGCTGCGGACCGATGAAAAGTCCCTGGAAGAAGTGTTCTTCGAAATGACCCAATTGGAGCCTGCGAAATGAACGCGACAGTGAAAGACCTGATGGCGAGCACGAGAGCGGAAATGCTGCGACTGCGTAAGTGGCCCGCATTCTGGATCATCCTCGGCACCTGGATTCTGCTGAATCTCACCTTCTCCTACCTGTTCAACTACCTCGCCTACTCCTCCGGCGATATGAAGACGATGTCGAGCGGCGTGCCCGAAGACGTTCTGCTGCACCAGATGTTGCCCGCCGCGGTGCCAGAGGTCTTCACCCAGGGCATGGCGATGTTCGGTGGTGCGCTGATGCTTATTCTGGGCGCATTGACCATCGGTAGCGGATATGGCTGGGGCACTTGGAAGACCGTGCTCACCCAGGGGCCGTCGCGGACCGATGCCATCGGCGGTGCGCTGATCAGCCTTGCGGTCACGGTTATCGGGCTGGTGTGCGTCGCGTTCGTGGCGGATATCGGGGTCGCCTCGATTATCGCGACAACCCGATCACAGTCGCTCGCACTGCCAGGCCTCGGCCAGGCGGCGAACGGAATCATCACCGGCACAGCGATTCTCGGGATGTGGACGCTGGCGGGCGCACTGATCGGAGCGATCGCGCGCGGTCCCGCACTTGCCGTTGGGCTCGGACTGGTATGGGTACTGGTGGTGGAGAATCTGCTGCGCGGTGTCGCGGCGATCTTCAGCCCGATCAAGGTGCTCACCGATCATTTGCCCGGTACGGCAGCGGGTTCGATGGCCGGTGCGATGCGGACCGTCGAGGGGCCGTCGACGCCGGGCGTGCTCGACATCCTGTCGCGGACGCAGTCGCTCATCGCGCTGGTGGTGTACGTGGCGCTCTTCGCGACGGGCACGATGTGGCTGGTGTGGCGGCGCGACATGGTCTGATCCCGCAGGCACCGAAAACCGTTGGCGGACAACAGTCCGTCAGCGGTTCGGTGCATTCGGGGCTCGGACAGCACGGAAGGGGGCCAGTTCGGCCGGCGCCGCCGCGATCCGCGCGGAAGTGAGACCCCGCGCCCGCTGATGCCGGTAGACCTCGGCGGCCAACGGTGCGAGCGGCGAATCGGCCATGGCATCCGGTTCCCGACGCCGCCGGCCACCAACAGCGACCGGACGTGCGGGACCACTCGATTCGGACTGCCGCCTTCGCACGCGTCGCGGGGCGGCGGGGTAGGTTCGACTGCGAATTGCGATTCACACATCTTCGAAAGGACCGTGATGCCCACACGTACCGCGCGCACCGCCTGGACCGGTGGCCTCCAGGACGGCTCCGGCCAGGTCGAGCTGGCCAGTTCCGGTGTCGGCAAGTACGACGTCTCCTTCCCCAAGCGTGCAGCCGACAACGCCGACGGCACCACCAGCCCCGAGGAACTGATCGCGGCGGCGCACTCCTCCTGCTTCGCTATGGCCCTCTCGGCCCAGATCGGCAATGCCGGTGGCACACCCGAGAGCCTGGATGTCACCGCCGATGTGACCCTCGGCCCGGATCCGGACGGCGGCTTCCGCATCAGCGCCATCAAACTCACCGTCCGCGGCCGGGTCTCCGGCCTGGACGCCGACGGCTTCGCCGCCGCGGCGGCCGCCGCCAAGGCGGGCTGCCCGGTCAGCAAGGCCCTCGCCGGAGTGGACAACATCACCCTCGACGCCGCCCTCGCCTGACTTCCCGGCTCCTCGCATCCTGTGTGCGAGGGGCCCAGTGGTTATGCGACCAGTGGCCCGCCGACCCAAACGTATACGCGCACAGGCGTAGCACGAATAGCGTCGGCAGGCCGATGTCTGGGTGGGGTGTCGGGCGCAGGGTTGGGGCATGAACATTTTCACCCAACCCGAGGCCGTGACCTTTCTAGCCGATCACTATGACGGCGGGTGGCATCCCTGGCCGTTCTTCTGGATCTTCCCAGTGCTGTTCTGGGCGACCATAATCGTCGTCTTCGTATTCGCGCGGCGGCGGTTCCGGACACACCGGAGCGGAATCGGCGCGCTGCGTATCGCATTCGCGCGGGGCGAGATCTCCGAGGATCAGTATCGGAGTCGACTGGCGGTGCTGCGCGAACGCGGCGGTAAGCCACGCGGCGGCGAAACTCCCACCACCTGAGCCATTCCCGGCAAACGCCGTGCCCGTCGTCTCGGCCCCGATCGGTGGCGGGCACCGCGAGAAACATTTGCTCGACAAATGTCGGCCGCCGGTATCACACGGCCGCACTCCGACCCAAAGATCATTCGACCCGACTCACGGAAGACCACATCATGAGCCTGACCTTCGGAATCGTCATCACACCGCGCTCGGGTGCTGAATGGGCCCGCACGGCACAGAGCGCCGAGCAGCAGGGCTACCGGACGATCCTGCTTCCGGACACACTGAACACCCCATCGCCCTTCCCGACGCTCGCGGCCGCCGCAGCGGTGACCACCACGGTGCGGCTGCGCCCGAACGTACTGGCCGCTCCGCTACGCAACCCCGCCGTCACGGTGCGGGAAACCACTGCACTGCAATTGCTTTCAGACGGACGATTCGAACTCGGCATCGGGTCGGGGCGTCCTGATGCGCGCGGTGAGGCCGAACGGCTCGGTATGCCGTGGGGCTCGGCGGCACGGCGGCGCGAGCAACTCATCGCCACGGTGGATGCCGTTCGTGCACAGATCGATCCGGCCCCGCCGATCGTCGTTGCCGCGAACGGACCTCGAATGCTCACTGTCGCAGCAGGTTTCGCCGATCGAGTGCTCCTGGCCGCTGGACCGGAGGCCACGGAGGCCGATCTCGCCGAAATGGTGCGAGTGGTGCGGGACAACACCGATCGCGATGTGCGCTTCACCCATCAGCTGGTCGGCATCGGTGACAAACTGCCGTTTTGGTTGAGCAAGCGCCTCGGACTCACCGCGGCCGGACTGCGCGCAGCCGGATCGGCGGGGGTGCTGGACGAAGATCCGGCGACCGTCGCCGAGGTGCTCGAATACCGCAGGGAGAAGTACGGAATCGATGAACTGATCGTCCCGGGCGAGCTGGCCCAAGCCTTCGCCCCGACCCTCGCCCGATTCACGAATCCCTCCGCTTGACCGTCCACGCGGCTGCGCTGCAACCCGCAGCCGCGCCCGGCGGGGTGCCCCGCACCCGCAGGCCACACGCCGCACCCAGACCAGCACTGCCTGCCGAACTACTGCCCGTCCGGATTCGCGGCCCGCCGTTCGGCATCGGTGAATCCATCCACCGCCTGTCCGGGCGCGGCCATACTGCGCCGCGCCGAATATGCCGCGGCCGACGCGAATGCCCCGGCCGCTCCGGCCGGCGTCGCGCCATAGGTCAGCGAGCGTCGCGGATCGAATCCCAATTCGGACCCCACCGCCACCGCATCCATATTCGCGCCGAGGAATACGAAATCCCAGGAGTACACCTCCTGCTGCTGCGTAATCAGCGCCCGCACCGCGGCATGCGTCCATTCCCGGCTGGAATTCTCGTGCCCGTCGGTGAGTACAACGACGATCACCGTGCCCGGCCGTTCGTGCTCGGGTCGAGCCGAGAGTTCCCGGCCGATATCGGTGACCAGCCGTCCCACCGCGTCGTACAGTGCGGTTCCGCCGCGCGGCTGCAGGTTCAGCGGCGGCACGTCGGCGATCGGCCGATTCGCATAGACCAGTTCGTATTCGGTATCGAACTGCGCGAGCGTCACCAGCGTCGTCCTCGGCACCTTGCGCTGTTCTTCGATGTAGGCATCGAAGCCGCCCTCGGTATCGGTTTTGATCGCCTGCATGGAACCCGACCGATCCAGCAGAACCGCGATCGATGTCAATTCTGAATTTGTCACTTAGCACCCCCGTGATAGTTGTCCGAATGACCGCTCCCCACGGTACGCCGCCGCTCGAGCCGTGCGAATTCCAGAAAAATGCCGCCCACCGGAAATCCGGTGGGCGGCATCTTCCAGCCGTTGCGATTACTCGCCGGCGGTCTCGGCCGTGGTGGTGCCTTCGCCCGCACCCGTGAGCACGACCTCCGGCTTCTCCTCCGTGGCTGCCGCCTTGGTCAGCTTCGCCTTGCCGGTGAAAGTGAACTTGGCGTTCTCGCCGGAGCCCTCGCCGTCCCAGCCCTCGACATCGACCACGATGGTCTGTCCCGGACCGATCTCGCCGAAGAGGATCTTCTCCGACAGCTGGTCCTCGATCTCGCGCTGGATGGTCCGGCGCAGCGGACGGGCGCCGAGCACCGGATCGAAGCCGCGCTTGGCAAGCAGTGCCTTGCCCTGCGGGGACAGCTCGATCTCCATGTCCTTGTTCTTCAGCTGCGTGGCGACGCGGCCGATCATCAGATCCACCATCTCCACGATCTGATCCGTGGTGAGCTGGTGGAAGACGATCACGTCGTCGATGCGGTTGAGGAACTCGGGCCGGAAGTGCTTCTTCAGCTCGTCGTTGACCTTGAGCTTCATCCGCTCGTAGTTCGAACCCTCGGCGTTGGACTGGGTGAAGCCCAGGCCGACCGCCTTGGAGATGTCCGCGGTACCCAGGTTCGAGGTGAAGATCAGCACGGTGTTCTTGAAGTCGACCGTACGTCCCTGGCCGTCGGTGAGACGACCGTCCTCGAGGACCTGCAACAGGGTGTTGTAGATCTCCTGATGTGCCTTTTCGATCTCGTCGAACAGAACGACGGAGAACGGCTTGCGGCGCACCTTCTCGGTGAGCTGGCCGCCCTCTTCGTAGCCCACGTATCCAGGCGGGGCACCGAAGAGCCGCGATGCGGTGAAGCGGTCGTGGAACTCGCCCATATCGATCTGGATGAGCGCGTCGTCGTCGCCGAACAGGAAGTTCGCCAGCGCCTTGGACAGCTCGGTCTTACCGACACCGGACGGACCGGCGAAGATGAACGAGCCCGAGGGACGCTTCGGATCCTTCAGACCGGCGCGGGTACGGCGGATCGCCTTCGACACGGCCTTGACCGCGTCCTCCTGGCCGATGATCCGCTTGTGCAGCTCGTCCTCCATGCGGAGCAGACGGGTGGTCTCCTCCTCGGTGAGCTTGAACACCGGAATACCGGTCCAGTTGGCCAGCACCTCTGCGATCTGCTCGTCGTCGACCTCGGCCACGACATCCAGATCACCAGAGCGCCACTGCTTTTCGCGCTCGGCGCGCTTGGCGACCAGCTGCTTTTCCTTATCGCGCAGCCGCGCCGCCTTCTCGAAGTCCTGCGCGTCGATGGCGCTTTCCTTCTCCCGGCGCGCATCGGCGATCTTGTCGTCGAATTCGCGCAGGTCCGGCGGGGCGGTCATGCGACGGATGCGCATGCGCGCACCGGCCTCGTCGATCAGGTCGATCGCCTTGTCCGGCAGGAACCGGTCGTTGATGTAGCGGTCGGCCAGGGTGGCCGCGGCCACCAGCGCGCCGTCGGTGATGGATACCCGGTGGTGCGCCTCGTAGCGGTCGCGCAGACCCTTGAGGATATTGATGGTGTGCTCGACCGTCGGCTCGCCGACCTGGACCGGCTGGAACCGGCGCTCGAGTGCGGCGTCCTTCTCGATGTACTTGCGGTACTCGTCGAGGGTGGTCGCACCGATGGTCTGCAGCTCACCGCGAGCCAGCTTCGGCTTCAGGATCGAAGCGGCGTCGATCGCGCCCTCGGCGGCACCCGCGCCGACGAGCGTGTGCAGCTCGTCGATGAACAGGATGATGTCGCCGCGGGTGTTGATCTCCTTGAGCACCTTCTTCAGGCGCTCTTCGAAGTCACCGCGGTAGCGGCTGCCCGCGACCAGGGAACCCAGGTCGAGGGTGTAGAGCTGCTTGTCCTTCAGCGTCTCCGGGACCTCGCCGTTGACGATGGCCTGGGCCAGACCCTCGACGACAGCGGTCTTACCGACACCGGGCTCACCGATGAGAACCGGGTTGTTCTTGGTGCGGCGGCTCAGCACCTGCATGACGCGCTCGATTTCCTTCGAGCGGCCGATGACCGGGTCGAGCTTGCCCTCGAGGGCGGCCTGGGTCAGGTTGCGGCCGAACTGGTCGAGCACCAGCGAGGTGGACGGGGTCCCGGCCTCGCCGCGCGAACCGGATTCCACCGGCTCCTTGCCCTGATATCCGGACAGCAGCTGGATGACCTGCTGGCGCACCCGGTTGAGATCCGCACCCAGCTTCACCAGCACCTGCGCCGCGACACCCTCACCTTCACGGATCAGGCCGAGCAGAATGTGCTCGGTGCCGATGTAGTTGTGGCCGAGCTGCAGCGCTTCGCGCAGGCTCAGTTCCAGCACCTTCTTGGCACGCGGGGTGAACGGGATGTGACCGGACGGAGCCTGCTGGCCCTGGCCGATGATCTCCTCCACCTGGCTGCGCACACCCTCCAGCGAAATACCAAGGGATTCCAGCGACTTCGCCGCTACGCCCTCGCCCTCGTGGATCAACCCAAGCAGGATGTGCTCGGTGCCGATGTAGTTGTGGTTGAGCATCCGGGCCTCTTCTTGGGCCAGGACAACGACGCGCCTCGCGCGGTCGGTGAACCTCTCGAACATCGCTCCCTCACTCTCCTGCTCCGAAATTCTGGCATCCGACGCTTCCGTGGCGTCAGCCTGCCATGAAGCCCGGGGGTTGCGGCCCCGGCCTCCACTCTAGTTGGCACGGGATTACGCCGCCTCCAGACCACCCTATTGGGGACCGGCGACAACACGGTCATTCACTCATAACGTGCTAGTTGCGGGATACGTTTCCGCTCAGGTTTTGCCCTCAGCGAAATCGGCGCCTCGCCGCTTCCCAGCCGTGGGTGTCACCCGGTGAACGGCGGGACGAACTCGCACGGCACCTCGCGCGCATGCGCCGGATCGAGGGCGTTGAGCACGAAGCGGGCGGTGCGCGGACTGCCCGCGATCGCCAGATGTTCGGAGTAGTCGATCGCGCAACCGTCCTGGACCACGATATTCGTCGCGTTCGGCGCTGGCACGAAGCCCGAGTCGTACGGGACGACGATCTCGTCCAGGCTGCCCATGATGTTGGTGTAGGTGATACCGGGAACGTAGACGCCGTCGCTGTTGAGATCCCGTAGGAAGGTTGAATCGCGTAACAACTCGGTGCAGGCCTGGCACAGCGAACCCGTCGCGGCATGGAAGTACGGCCCGGCGCCGAGCCGGTCGGCGAATGCGGCCACATCAGCCCCGCCGCCCGCATTGGTACCGCGCCAGGCCGGTGCGATCGATACATATTTATCGATCTTGTCCGCACCGCCGAGCCGCTTGGCGTAGTAGTTCGGCAGCACAGTGCCCTGCGAATGCCCGACCACGTCCACCTTGCTCGCCCCGGTCGCCGCGAGCACCCGATCCACGAACGCCGCGAACTGCACCGCGCTCTGCTCGATCGGCAGCATCCCGCCGACCGCGGAGATCGGCCACGGCAGATCGTAGGCGCCGTAGGTCAGCGAGAAGACGCAGTAACCTTCGTTCGCGAGCAGCGGCGCGTACAGCCCCCAATTCGTCTGCGCCCCACCACCCGTACCGTGTGCGAGCACCACCGGATTCGGATGCGCCGCACCGGGCCGACACCCCCAATCATTCGAACCCGGCAGCGAGCCACCATGATTCACCAGCTCATTCGGGATTCCCGCGAAGAAGTTGTAGTCGACCGGATACTCGGCCTGTGCACTACCAGCCGCACCAACCCACAGCACGGCCAGCACGGCAACGACGATTGCGGACCCGGAAACACGCCGCATGGAGACCTCCAAAGTCTGGAACGCGTTCCAGAACGTAGCGCAACTTATCGCCGCCACGGAGGCAGTTCGGCGAAGTCTCCGCACGAATTATCGCGATCCGAGCCCGAGGCGGCCGCCCATACTCGTTGGCGCAGATGCCCGGTACCGTTTCGACCGTGTTCAGATGGCATGAGCTACCGACTTCGATTCAGGTGGTCCGGATTCGCCGTTCCTGTCTCGATTTCCGAATGCGCGGCCACCGGGGTTCGATCTGCCGTGGTTCGGGCCTGTCGTGAGCCGCTGGCGGTGCTCCGACCCGGCCGTCGCGCAGGTACGCAACCTGACCTCGACGTTGACCGTGCCCTCGCCATGGGACCGGTCGGCCTTCCTGCGGCAAGTAACCATGTTGCTGGGCAAGCGGATTCGCCTGCTGCCACTGCCCGCGACCATGACGACGGGTCTGCCGTACGGCCTGGTGCTGGACCGGGTCGAAGATGTCGTAATCGCCTACGACGCGTGGACACTGGTCGCGGCCGGACCGCGATCGACTCCGTTACGCGGTCTGCCTCGCGTAGGCGGGCGCGGCAAAGGCGGGCGGCGCCGCGGCGTCGGCGGATGCTATCGCGATACCGTCGGAGGCCGCGGACGTCGATGCGGAAATCGCCGAACTCACCGCACTCGCCAGATGCTGGGAACAAGCCCGAGTCATATTGCGGCGCACCACACCTCGCAGATCGGCCACCAGCCGGTTCCCATGGTCGCCGAAACCGTCGTCGGCGGGCCGATCATTGATCGACCCGCCGACGACGGAGAAAACTAGCAGTCGCGAGACTCTATGCCAGGGGATGCGCCCCCACCGGCTGCGAGCCGGTCTGTCCGAATCCGTACTGCTGAACCATGATCGGCGCGCGGTACGGCTGACCGGCGGTCCGCGGCACGAGCTGGGCTTGCGGAACCTGTTGCGTACCAACCGCACCCGCGGCCTGCATGCGCCCGTGCTGGACACCGGCCACGAACAGCGCGCCGGTCAGCACCAGGAAGGCCAGTGTGTGCAGGATGGCGCGGAGGATATTCCAACGGACCCAAGCGGATTCGAAATCGGCGCGCACCTTTGCCAGGTCACCGATCTGGGCCGGGTCGCCTGCCGCCGCGAGTTGGTCGTTGAGTGGAACATTCAATCCGGAGGTGACCGCGAAGGCGATCACATTGAGTGCCAGGGCCACACCGAGCCAGATCAAGGTGGTGCGGTGTTCCTTGCCCAGGTGCAGCGCCGCCGCGAGCAGGGTGAAACCGACGGTGCCGAGGAACCCGAGCATGAACCACGGGTTGATGATGACCACATTGATCTTCTGCATCACATCGATGATCGTGCGGTCATCGGTGCGGTTCAGCGCGGGCATCACCGATATCGCGTAAGCGTAGAAAACGCCCGCGATCAAGCCGGTTGCAAGGGTGGCCGCCACCAGCGCGGCGAGTCGTAGCGCGAACATGAATTTCTCCTGCCTCGGAACCCGGACCTGATCCGATTTGCTCGGTCCGGCGATGTTTCGAGTACACCGGTAACCGTCGCGACCATCCATGGTTCAAGCGCTCGGCCGCCTAAGCGAGAGTCCACGCCCGCCCGCGTCACAAGTCTCGGTCGGAGATCAACCCACTTTGCATAGCCAAACCGGCCAGTCGGACTCTTTTCTGATTCTGCGGCAGATTTTCCACACCGAACTTGGCGAACAGCGCCCGCAGATGTGTCTTGATCGCATCGACGCTGAGGAACAATTCCTCGGCGATCTGTTGATTCGAAGCCGGGGTCGCGAAACCCGCACCGTTCTTGTATGGACGGCACAGCGCGACCAGTACCGCGCGCTGGGTATCGGTCAGTGAGCGCAGCGTCGGAATAGTGCCGGTCGAGGTCCGCGTCGCATCATCGACAACGCCGCCGAAATCGTGGAACGAGACCAGCGAGGTACCGACCCGGATCCGATCGCCCGCCATCAGCCGCCGCCGCCCGACGAGGCGCTCGCCGTTGACAAAGGTGCCGTTGCGCGACAGGCCGTCATCGACGATCGTCCAGTGCGCGCCGAGATATTCGACCGCCGCATGCAGGCGCGAGACCTCCGCGTCCCAGCGCAGCGCCAGATCGGCCTGCGGGGAACGCCCGATGGTGACGCGCTGCTGGTCCGGGGTGAGCATGAACTCCTGCTGCCGACCCGAGTCATCAGTGAATCGCAATAGCGATCCGACGAAACCAGTCACTGCGCCGATACCTCATCTCTCCATACCGCCAGTGACGCTCTTCGCACAGTTCCATGGTGCCGCGTCCTGGTACCGCGAGCAAGATCGAGTCGACTCCGAACCTTCCTCATATCGAAGGCCTATCACAAACGCACCGCCGCCCGGGCGTCGCACGATTCGCCCGGGCGGCAGCCCAATTAAATAAGAACTCAGCCCTTCGCGGCCTTGTTGTACGCATCGGTGATGTCTGCCGAGATACGACCCCGCGCGGACACCTTGTGTCCATTCCGGCGCGCCCACTCGCGAATTGCAGCGCTTTGTTCACGATCGATCGAGACCCTGCTCTTTGCGGCTCCGGGAGCAGCGACCGCAGCCTTGACCCGCCGCCGACCACTCACCCGCCGAGCACTCGAAACCCACTCTTCCAAGCCGTCGCGCAGCTTCGCCGCATTTGCCGACGACAGGTCGATCTCGTACGACACACCGTCGATCGCAAACTCAATGGTCTCGTCCGCGATGGACTCACCATCGACATCGTCGATCAGGCTAACGGTGACCTTCTTTGCCATGAGATGAACGTCCTCTCGAAATCGTGCGACCCGCATACTAGGCCGATTACCCGAGGCAAGAATACCCCGAATTCGAAAAATTCCAAGACGAGGGCCGAGCTATGCAATCCGATCGTCAGCGAGTGACTGGACGCACAATTGGGAACAGTATCGTTTCCCGGATTCCCAATCCCGTGAGTGCCATCAACAAGCGATCGATTCCCATACCTGTACCCGTTGTCGGAGGCATGCCGTGCTCCATCGCTGCGAGGAAGTCCTCGTCGAGTGCCATCGCCTCGTCATCACCTTGTGCGGCGAGCCGCGCTTGATCCACGAACCGCTCGCGCTGGATCACCGGATCGACCAACTCCGAATAGCCAGTTGCCAACTCGAAGCCGCGCACATAGAGGTCCCACTTCTCGGTAACTCCGCGCTTGCTGCGATGCTGTCTGGTCAGCGGTGATGTCTCGACCGGGAAGTCACGCACGAAAGTCGGGGCGTAGAGCTTGTCACCGTACTGGTGCTCCCACAGTTCTTCGACAAGTTTGCCGTGGCCATAGCCCTTGTCCTCGGGAATTTCGAGTCCGACCCGATCAGCGAGTGCAAGTAATTCCTCGATCGACGTTTCCGGAGTCACCGATACACCCAGTGCATCCGACAGCGAGGGGTACATCTCGACCGTCGCCCACTCGCCGCGGAGATCGTATTCGGTGCCATCTGCAAGGGTTACCACCTGCGTGCCGAAGACCTCCTCGGCAACTTCCTGCACCAATTCTCGAATCATCCGCGCGGAGTCGTCGTAGGTGCCGTATGCCTCATAGGTTTCCAACATTGCGAACTCCGGGGAATGCGTGGAGTCCGACCCCTCGTTACGGAAGTTCCTGTTGATCTCGAAGACCTGTTCCAGGCCGCCCACCACACAGCGCTTGAGGAACAGTTCGGGCGCAATTCGCAGGTAGAGATCTATATCGAGGGCATTGGAATGCGTGACGAACGGTCGTGCCGCCGCACCGCCGTGCAGCGTCTGCAGCATCGGCGTCTCCACCTCGAGGAAGCCACGGCGCTCGAGCGCGTTGCGCATCGCGCGCACCACCGCGACCCTGGTCCTGGCCATTTCCCTGGCCTCTGGGCGCACAATCAGATCGACATAGCGCTGCCGAACCCGCGACTCCTCGTTCATCTCCTTGTGCGCCACCGGCAGCGGCCGCAGGGCCTTGGCCGACATGGCCCAGGAATCGGCCATAACGCTCAATTCACCGGTTCGTGAGGAGATCACCTCACCGTGCACAAATACGAAGTCTCCGAGGTCTACATCAGCCTTCCAGGCCGCCAGTGCCTCGGCTCCGACACCGTTGAGGCTGATCATCGCCTGCAGTTTGGTGCCGTCACCCTCCTGCAGCGTCGCGAAACACAGCTTGCCGGTATTACGCAGGAAAATGACGCGCCCGACGACACCGGCCTGCAGACCGGTCCGGGTGTCCGGCTCGAGCTCCGGATAGGCCGCCCGAATTTCGGCGAGAGTATGTGTGCGCGGCACCACCACCGGATAGGCATCACCGCCATCGGCGATCAACCGCTCGCGCTTCTCACGCCGAATCCGCATCTGCTCCGGAACATCGTCCGCGGCGGGCGCGGGACGGTTGGCTTGCCCCGCAGGCACCGAACCCACGGAGCGAGCGGATGAAGGCGTGTTCGGGTTGCTCACGTTCAACAACACTAGCGGGCACCGGAAATCGATTTGCGGGCCGCCCGGGCGCGACCGATCGCCAACGAATCAGCCGTGCCCGGAACAGTCCGTCATGTCCTGTTTCGCGACCTTCTCCGGCACGCCGAATAGCGGGCGCGCTCCGGCAATCATCCGAAAGCCATTGCGCGCCGGTATGTTTCGAGATGGAAATGGTTCGGCCCGAATTTACAGTGTTGCCAGCGCCTCGACCTCGCGGGCGAAGTGCGGCGCCCGAACCCCCACACTGAGCAGACCGGCCGCCTTCAATGCCTGATAGCCACCGATCACATCGGTGGCCCGATGCAGACCGAGTTCCTGCAGCGCGGCCGCGGCGAGACTGGAGGTAAAGCCCTCCGAGCAGACGACGATCCATTCCACATCGTGATCGGTGGCCAGTGCCAGCCGGGCCGAACTCGACGGATCCAAACGCCATTCCAGGACATTCCGTTCGATCACCAGCGCGCCCGGCAGCGCGCCCTCATGTGCGCGCTGCGCCTGCGGCCGGATATCGACCAGAATCGCGCCTCGATCGAGCGCCTGCGGCGTTTCGAAGGCATAGATCCGATTCAGGCGGTCCCGCGCGTTCTCGAGCATCTGATCGATGGACAAACGGGTCATCACATATCACCTTCGGGCTGGTCGGTGAGGACGGTTCGGGAGCGCCGCAGGGTGCCGTGGCCGGTCACCTCGTAATAGGACATGGCGGTGAGCGGCGGTGAATAAGCGTGCACGCTGAGCGTCGGATCGAGCGGACCGACAGATTCCACGGCAGTGCCATTTCGAGCGACCTGCAAGCAGTCGCCACCGGCGCCGTTTCGAGCGACCTGCAAGCAGTCGCCAGCGGCGCCATTTCGAGCGACCTGCAAGCAGTCGCCAGCGGCCGGCGCGCGCATCACATCGTGCACCCAGCCGATCGGGAACGAGGCCTGGTCTCCCGCGGTCAGCGTGCGCCTGCGCAGTTCCTTTCCGTTCCAGCGGAATTCCGAGAGCGCGCCGCTGAGCACGGTCAAGGCGCCGAGCGAACCGGCATGGTCGTGCAATTCGGTGGATTTGCCTGGAGTCCAGCTGATCAGCCAGACATCGAGGGTTATTCAGGTGCTGGGATGATGGGTTGACGACTCGGCGTGTCTAACGAAGCAGCGGCCCGTTATCAGTGAAAATCGTTTCACCACAAAAGATTTCGCTGATGAGGACCGCTGCGCATGTATCATACCACCGGGTTGAGCCGGGAAGAGATCGTCGAGTTGACCGAGCTTGTTGAACGGTGCTCCTTCGAGGCCGGGGAGATGATCGGATGCCCGCCGTCGCTGGGCCTGTTCGGCGGCGTGTGCGTAACTCTGATGTATTTACGGCGCAACCGGACTCAGTTCGAACTTGCCGAACAGTACGAGACCTCGCAGCCGACGATCTCACGGGCGATCTCGTGTATCACGCCGTGGCTGGATCGGGTGCTCGTACCGGAAGTGCCAGTGGCCGAGGAGCTTTCGCTCGATGAGCAGTACATTGTGGATGGGACGTTGCTCCCGTGCTGGTCGTGGGTCGATCGGCCGGAGCTGTACTCGGGCAAGCGGAAAACAACCGGCGTGAATGTGCAGGTCGTCTGCGATGTGTATGGGCGTTTGCGATGGGTGTCCGATCCGGTGGACGGCTGCCGCCACGACAGTGCCGCGATCGGATTGCCCGGCGTGCTCGACGGAATGGATCTATCGAACTGGTTCGGTGATCTCGGGTATCTCGGTACCGGTGTACTCACACCGGTCCGGAAACCCCGCGGCCACGACTTCGCCGATAGCGACACGGAATACAACACCGCGTTCAACGCGGTCCGCGCGACGGTCGAACGTGTGATCGCCCACCTCAAAACCTGGCGCATCTTCCACACCGACTACCGACGGCCGTTTCACACCTTCGCCACCACGATCTCCGCTGTGATAGGACTCGAATTCTTCAGGAACAACGCTGAATAACCCTCATCGACCTCGTCGTCGGAAAGCAGCCGGGTGGCCCAGCGCTCATCGGTCGGCCAAATTCCATTGGCCGGCAACAGATGGTCATAGCGTCCCTCGAGTACGTCCTCGGCGCCCTCGTCGGTCAGCCGGAGCAGATCGGCGGGACGCAGGCGGGTGGGTAATGGGGAGGAGACGGCACGATCCAGCGGCGGGGTGGCCGAAAGGGCATTACGTGCGGAATCGAGGGAAAGAACAGAGGAACGCATCAGCGAATCTCCAGGAGTATGTCAACGGTCGAGGGACTTGGTCAGCCTCGAACGGTCGAGGCAGGTCAGCCTCGACAACACTCCTGGGTGCTCACGCGGGAATACACGGGTGCGAGTGTAGCAGCGCGAAAACCGGCGGCAAAGCGCCTGATCATGCGTGAGCACGCCGGGTGGGCATATCAACTGCCCTTACGGCGCTGATTGCGCTCGTAGACCAGGCGCAATCCGGTCAATGTGAGATGTGGCTCGTGGTGGTCGATGGTCTCCGATTCCGGCACGATCAACGGTGCGGTGGCGCCGGTCGCGACCACCGCGACATCGTCACCGGCGAATGCGTCGAATTCATCGCGAATCCGATCGATCAGACCGTCCACCAAACCGGCGAAGCCGAATATCGCGCCGGATTGGATGGCCTCGACGGTGTTCTTGCCGACCACCGAGCGCGGCCGAGCCAACTCCACCCGGCGCAATGCGGCACGCTCGATGAGCGCCTCGCTGGAGATCTCCACGCCGGGTGCGAGCACACCGCCGAGAAACTCGCCCTTGGCCGATACCAGATCAACGGTGGTGGCGGTGCCGAAATCCACGACAATCGCGGCCGTGCCGAAACGATGATGTGCGGCAAGGGTGTTCACGATGCGGTCCGCGCCGATTTCCTTGGGATTGTCGACGAGCAGCGGAATACCGGTTCGCACACCGGGTTCCACCACCACATGCGGCACATGATCCCAATAGCGAGTGAGCATCGATCTGATCTCGCGCAGTACCGGTGGCACGGTGGACAACGCCGAAACTCCGATGATCTCCTCGACCTGATCACCGACCAAACCGCGCACCTGCATGGCGAATTCGTCCGCGGTCAGCAGCGGATTGGTATGCATCCGCCACTGCCGCACCAACTTCGCGTGATTACCACTGCCCGAGAACAATCCGAGCTCGATGCTCGTATTCCGGACATCGATGGCCAGCAGCATCAGACGGTGGTCAGTGAGCGCGGGGTGACCAGACCGGAACCCGCCGGGGCATGCGCCGGATCGGAACCGAGATCGGTCGCACGATTGTGCTCGTCGACGAAAACGACCTTCGGGGCGTATTCCTTCAGCTCCGCCTCGTCCATCATGCCGTAGGCGATCAGGATGACCAGATCGCCGGGATGCACGAGATGGGCGGCGGCGCCATTGATCCCGATGACACCCGAACCGCGCTCACCGGCGATCACATAGGTCTCCAGCCGGGCGCCGTTGTCGATATCGACAATGCAGACCTGCTCACCTTCGAGCAGATCTGCGGCGTCGAGCAGATCCTGGTCGACCGTCACCGAGCCGACATAGTGCAGATCGGCGTGGGTCACCGTGGCGCGGTGGATCTTCGACTTCATCATGGTGCGCAACATCGCTGTCGCCCTCCTAAATATTGGCCTGGGCAGGCTGGGAGTCGGTCGCGGCGGTGCGCGAATCGGGAAGTGTGGGGTGGCCGCCATCGACCGGGGCGCCGAGTGCGACGGCCGTGTTGTCGATCAGGCGGGTCGAGCCGACCCTGGCGGCGATGAGCAGTCGCGCATTGCCGTTCGCGGGGGCGGGGCCGAGCGTGGACGACCGCAATTCGAGATAGTCGACATCGACACCTGGGGTCGCGTCGAGCACCGCGCGGGCGGCCGCCAGCACGGCATCGGCGCCGAGCGCGCCCGCATGCCGACCCGCGGCCAGCGCCGCCGACAGGGCCAGCGCCGATTCGCGCTGTGCCGCATCGAGATACCGATTGCGTGAGGACAGTGCGAGGCCGTCGGGTTCGCGAACCGTCGGCAGCGGCACGATCTTGACGTCCATATTCAGATCGCGCACCATCTGCCGGATCAGCGTGAGCTGCTGATAGTCCTTCTCGCCGAAGAACGCCTCGGTCGGGCGCGTGATATTCAGCAGCTTCGCGACCACGGTCAGCATGCCCGCGAAATGCGTCGGTCGGCTGGCTCCTTCGAGCTCAGCGCCGATCGGGCCCGGATGCACTGTTGTGCGCGGCCCGTCCGGATACATATCCGACGCGCTCGGCGCGAATACCTGCTCTACACCCTCGTTGCGCAGCAACTCGACGTCGGCGTCGAGGGTCCGCGGGTACTTGTCCAGATCCTCGTTCGCACCGAACTGCAGGGGATTCACGAAAATCGAGACGATGACCACCTGATTGGTCCGCTTGGCCCGACGCACGATCTCGAGATGCCCCTCGTGCAGTGCGCCCATGGTCGGCACCAGGCCGACGGTACGGCCGACGCCCCGCAGCGCCTTGGAGACCGCCGCGATCACCTCGGGATCGTGGTGCACGGTCAGTTCGCCGCGCCGGTATGCGCTGGACCCGATACGCCGCTCGCCGGGCCCTCCGTCGTTACGCGAGCTGCCTGCTCCGGGCCCGTCGCTCGCGGCGGGCAGTTCGGGGTCCATCATCGGCCTCCCTCCAACAGCTCGATCAGAGCCGGATTGGTCTTGGCGCGTTCGGCGGTGCGCAGCGACATGGCGCGATAGCCCGCGGCCAGCCGGATATCGACCGCTTCCAGAGCGGTCAGATGGGCGGCAACGGCATCCGCATCGCCACGCGCCACCGGGCCGGTCAGCGCGGACTGACCGCGGCGCAGGGCATTGTCGAGCGCGGCGGAGGCCAAAGGGGCGAGCAGGCGTTCGGCCAGACCGTTGGGTTGATCGTCGACGATCTGCTGGCCGAGCAGGCCGGGGCCCGCCAAGGCGGCGCGCAGTGCGTCGACCGCGTCCAGGATGACCGTGACCAGGTGATTACTGCCGTGTGCGAGCGCGGCGTGATAGAGCTGGCGATTTTCTTCCTGCACCCGAACCGGCTCGCCGCCCATTTCGATCACCAGCGATTGTGCGATGGCGAATCCGATTTCGTCGGCGGCGGTAACGCCGAAGCAGGCATTGCCGAGCCTGACGACGTCCTCGTCGTGTCCGGTGAAGGTCATGGCCGGATGGATGGCCAGCGGCAGTGCGCCGCGCTCGGCCAGCGGAGCAAGCACGCCGACGCCATTGGCGCCGGAGGTGTGCGCGACGATGGTGCCTGCCCGGACCACACCCGCGGATGCGAGTCCGCGTACCAGCCCGGCCAGTTCGGCGTCGGGTACGGCCAGCAGCAGCAGTTCGCTGCGTGCGGCCACCTCCTCGACCGGCAGGATCTCGGACTCGGGTAGTCGAGTGCGGGCCCGATGCACCGAGGCATCGGAAATGGCGGCCACGCCGAACACCACGTGTCCGGCGCGCTCGAGGGCCGCGCCGAGTGCTGAGCCGACGCGTCCCGCCGAGACGATTCCCACCGTCAAGCGTGCAGGCGCGGGGTCACCCGAAGCAGCGTTGTCAGGGTTGACGCTTCTCGAGGTCAACGTTGTCCTCTCGATGTCGTTCCAGTCCCGGACAGCCGGGTACCAGACGTTCCGCACTGAGAATATCGGCCCATGGTTCACCGACGCCACGGGGCACCGCGTGATTTACAACGCAGTGTTTGATGGCAGCGCCTGCGGCGCTGCGGGTTCGCGGCTCTGTTTTTGGCCGCGTGGCCGCGGCGTGTTCGCGGCCCCCTGGTGTCTCGCGTCCGAGCCGTCGAGACTCGCGACTTCGTCGCATCGCTTCGACGGCTCGGACGCGAGACGGGCCGCGAACGGGTCGCTCGCAAAACTCGCTCCGTGGTGGTCGGTGATGACGGGGTGTTCGGGACCGGATGCGCTCGCATCGGATGGTCGAGACTCGCGACTTCGTCGCATCGCTTCGACGGCTCGGACGCGAGACGGGCCGCGAACGGGTCGCTCGCAAAACTCGCTCCGTGGTGGTTGGTGATGGTGGATCGTTCGGCGCCTGGTGCACTCGTCTCTGGTGGTCGAGACTCGCGCCTGCGGCGCATCGCTTCGACGACTCCGACGCGAGACAGGCCGCGAACGGTCGCTCGCAAAACTCGCTCCGTGATGGTCACTGACGACGGATCGTTCGGCCACCGATGCACACGCGCCGGTCGAGCTCCATGCGTGCAAGACATGCGCCTCGACGGCTCGGACGCGAGACGGGCCGCTCCGTGGTGGCCGCTGGTGCGGAACCGTCACTGCTCGGCGCGGATCAGCGCCCCGTACGGCCCTTCTCTTCGGACTGCAGGTTGGCCATGATCTCGGCGACCGAAAGTCGGCGTGACGAGTTGCCGGAGTCGCCATCCGGATCTACTCGGCGACGGCGGCGGGAGCTGGCGCCGATGGGCGGGACCGCGGTCGTCGGCTGCGGGGTGGGCTCCGGGTGTGGGGTCGGGGTGGACGGCTCCGGTGTCGAGTGGTCATGCGACTCGGGTTCGGACGGCTCCGGCTCCGGCAGGCGCGGCGGCACGGTGTACTCCAACGGCTGCAACCGCGGCGGGACTCCGGTCTTTTCCGGATCCTCGGTGAACGCGTCGGCCCAGCCGCCCGTGGTGAGCGGGTCGTTGTCGACCTCGGCGTCGGCGATTTCCGCATCATCGAGATCGTCGAGGGAGACGATCGCGGTCTCCGCGGTCACCGGATCGTCGAAGGGGCTGGCGAATCGCGGCGGCTCCGGATGATCCGATTCGAAGACCGGGGTAAAGGTGCTGGGAGATTGCTGGAATGCCATGTCCAGCCAGGTGTCGGCATTCGCCGAGCTATTGTTGGCCGAATTTCCGAATGCGCTCGGCAACTCTTGAATCCGGGTCGCATCGGCGCGCAATGCGGGTCGATCCATCGGCAGATCACCGTCGAAGAGCCGCTGCAGACTCTCGCGGAGCACGGTCAGTTCGGCGCGCAGCGCGGCCATTTCGGCCGCATCGGCACCCACTTCCGCGCGCACCCGCGCCTCGACGCCGAGCTCGTATTCGCGCCGGGCGGTCACCTCGCGTTCCAACTGGAGTTCGTACACCGTCTGCAGGTCACGGACCTTGGCCTTATCGATCGTGGCTTCCTTGCGGTACCGCGTCGCGGCCAAAGCGCCGATGACGGCCGCCCACAGCGCCGCCACCAAGCCGATCCGAACAAACTGCAGACGGTCGCTGAAAACCAAGAAAACGCTGGCAACCAGACCGAGCAGAATCAATACGCCGATGAACAATTTTCCCGCGTCGTCCCGCCGTCGACGAGAGGTGCTGCTGCGGGAGGGTGAAACCATGCACGCCAGGGTAGCGTGATCAGCCAGCCGCGCCCAGATTCCCGCGCCGTGTTTCCGACGGGTTTATTTGCTATGTAGTAGCCGGATCATCTGAAGGGTCCTCGGGAGCCCGACAGCAATACTCCAGCCACAGCGCCGCAGCTACCAAAGCCACCCCCGCCAGCATCCCGACAATGGCGCCGGGACTATCCGCACCCGCCGCATTCAAAGTGTCGCGCTGTGGATACACCCAGAAAAGGAACCCCAGCCAGACACCGGCGGCAAGCGAGCCGACCTGCGCCGACGCCTTCGCCAACGCGACCGCGCGGGCCGCGGTGATCGGATGCAATTGGTGGCTGCCGTCGCCGATCTGATGTTCACTGACCCGTCCGCGAATTACGAAGCCGAGCGCGACTTCGATCGCGGCGACCGGATAAAGCGATGCGCCCGCGTAAATCGAGATCGGCGGGAAACTGCCATAGGCCATCCGCGTGAGCACCCAAGCGATGAGCGCCGCGATAACGACATTGGCGATGAGATCGAGTATCCGGGTCGGCTTCAGTTTCACGACGCCGATCCCTCCGCGGCAGCCGACAACACGAATTCGGTCGGCCGGACCCCGGCGCGTTCGGCCTCGTCGAGTTCGGCGAGCCAGCCGCGCACCGGCCGCACGGTTCCATCGACATCGAGTTCCGCGTCCGGCTGCACATCCAGCCAGGGGATGAGCACGAAGGCCCGATTGTGTGCCTGTGGATGCGGCAGGGTCAATTCCGGATCGGCGCTGCGGCAGACCGCACCGCCCTCGGCACACCACACCACGTCGACATCGAGAGTGCGCGCCCCCCAACGCACCTCACGCACCCGCCCAGCGGCCTGCTCCAACTGTTGCCCCAGGCGCAGCCAATCGTGCGCGCCGAACTCCGGATCATCAGCCAGCACAACGGCATTGAGATAGTCGTCCTGTTCGACCCCGCCCCACGGCGCAGTCGAGTACACCGGCGAAACCGCGACCACCCGATCCCCCAACCCCTCGACGACACTGCGCAGATGTGCGAGCCGATCGCCCAGATTCGAGCCGATCGACAAGACGGCGCGGCTCACGGCTGCACCTCGCTGGCGCTCGGTTCCGCCATCGCCGCAGGCGCAGAGTTATTGATTCCCTCGCTCCGCTCGCTCACGGCTGCACCTCGCTGGCGCTCGGTTCCGCCATCGCCGCAGGCGCAGAGTTATTGATTCCCTCGCTCCGCTCGCTCACGGCTGCACCTCGCTGGCGCGAGGTGACCACGCGGACATCGGCGAAGGCATGCGGAATCGGCGCGGACGGTTTGTGCACGACGACCTCGACCGACTGGATGCGGGGATCGGTCATCACATCGTCGGCGATCTCGGCGACCACCTTCTCGATGAGATTGCGCGGCGGGCCCTGGATGATCTGCACGGCGCGCTCGGCGAGGGCGCCGTAGTCGATGGTGTTCGCGAGGTCGTCGGTGGCCGCGGCGGCGGCGAAATCGGTCCATACCGTCAGATCGACCAGGAACTCCTGGCCGTCGCGGCGTTCGTAGTCGAAGCACCCGTGATAGCCGAAGGCGCGCAGGCCGCGCAGCTCGATCCGGTCCAGTCGCTCGGGCCGACTCGCCTCCCGGCCACCACCCCTCATCGAATCGCTGCGCGATGCTGCGGTCATAGATCGGCTCCTCGGGTGCTGTTTCGGGCGGCACGCAGCCAGGCGTCGGTCACGGCAATAGCATCCAGCGAGGCGCGCACATCGTGGACGCGGACACCCCAGGCGCCGTGCAGGGCGGCCAGCGCCGACACCGTCGCGGTGGCGGTCTCCCGGCCGTCGGGCGGGCGCGGCCCCTCGGCATCGGCGAGCAGGGCGCCGAGGAATCGTTTACGGGAGGCGCCGATGAGAATCGGTAGCCCGTGACCGACCAGTTCGGGCAGTGCCCCGAGCAGCGCCCAATTGTGTTCGGCATTCTTGGCGAAACCGAGGCCGGGATCGAGTACCAGCCGGGACCGATCCACACCGGCCGCTATGGCCAGGTCCACCTGTGCGGTCAACTCGGCGAGCACCTCGGCGACCACATCGTCGTAGTGGTCGGCCGGACCGGTGTGCCGATAGTCCGCGTCCGCCCGCCAGTGCATGAGGATCCACGGAACCTCCGCTGCCGCAACGACTTTCACCATATCCGGATCGGCGCGGCCACCGGAGACATCGTTGACGACCGAAACTCCGGCCGCGATCGCCGCCTCGGCGACACCGGCCCGCATGGTGTCCACACTGGTCGGCACACCGGCAACTACCAAGCCGCGAATGACCGGAACCACCCGCGCGACCTCGGTTTCCGGGTCGATCCGCACCGCACCGGGCCGGGTCGACTCGCCACCGATATCGATGATGTCGGCGCCCGCCTCGTACAGTTCGATGCCGTGTGCGATGGCCAGGCTCGGATCGAGGTAGCGGCCGCCATCGGAGAACGAATCGCTGGTGACGTTCACGACGCCCATCACCACGCAGGATCGGCTATCGCGCGGCGCGACTCTGCTCCGGAGGAGATCGGGGGCATGGGTCGACACCGCGCGGTGCCTCACTTCCGCAGGATCAGATCGAGGGCCTCGGCTCGCGAGGCGGCGTTGGACTGCAACAGACCGCGCACAGCGGAGGTGGTGGTGCTTGCGCCGGGCTTGCGGATACCGCGCATGGCCATGCACAGGTGCTCGGCCTCGATCACGACGATGGCGCCGCGCGGATCCAGCTTGCGCATGACGGCATCTGCGACCTGGCTGGTCAGCCGCTCCTGCACCTGCGGACGCTTGGCGTACAGATCGACCAGCCTGGCCAGTTTGGACAGCCCGGTCACCCGGCCGTGCAGGCCCGGAATGTAGCCGACGTGCGCGACGCCGTGGAACGACACCAGATGGTGCTCACAGGTCGAATACAGCGGAATATCGCGAACCAGCACCAGTTCCTGGTGCCCCTCGTCGAAGGTGGTGTTCAGCACCGCATCCGGCTCGGTGAAGAGCCCGGCGAACATCTCCCGATAGGCGCGGGCGACCCGCGCGGGCGTATCGATCAGGCCGGGCCGGTCCGGATTCTCGCCGACCGCGATCAGCAATTCTCGGATCGCGGCCTCGGCTCGGGGCTGATCGAACGGGCTGCCGGTCTCCAGTGCGATCAGATCCGGCTCCGCCGGGCCCGCACCGTTGTACTTGACTGGTTCGTCGAATTCGTCGAAAGCCTTGGCATTGGCAACGGCACCGCCGCTCACATGCCCGGGCCCACCGACGTGATTGTTGGCCGACAATCGAGGACACCTCCAAAATCTCGGGCGCGAGCAATCTCCCCGCACCCAGATGGTCGAGCCTAATCGGCACGCATCAGCGCCGACCGTTCGGTCCATCCCAATCGTGGTTCTCGCCCTCGTTATTCCCGGTGCCGTTGGCGGGCTCGTCATATCCGTCGTTGCCGCTGCCCGGCTGACCCCATGGCTGCTGCGGCTGCGGGTAGCCGTGCCGCGGCTGCGGCGCACCCTGCCAGCCGCCGTAGCCCGGCTGACCCGACTGCTGCTGCGGCTCGTCGCGGGGCGGCCAGCCCGGGGCGGACCACCCGGCCGGAGCACCGTAATCCGGCCGCGAGCCGTGCGTAGCGCCTTGTCGCGGATATGCCGGGGAGGGGGCCTGCGGCAAGGGGTAGCCGGACGCGGGCTGCTGGGGGTGACCGCCGCCGTAGCGCGGTTCCTGATAGCCACCGTCCGGATAGCCATTGGCCGCCGCGGCTTCGCGCTGTGGCAGCTTCGGCAGGCCCGGCGCCTGCGGGGGCCACGGCTCGCCGCGTTCGGCGGCCAGTTCACCCGGGGTCTTCACCGGTGGCTTATCCGACGGCACACGATCGCCGAAATCGTTGAACGCGGTGATGCGCGGACGCTTCTCCACCGCGGCGAGGATCTCCTCCAGATCCTTGCGGTGCAAGGTCTCCCGCTCCAGCAACGCCGTGGCGAGCACATCGAGCACATCACGGTATTCGTTGAGGATGGCCCACGCCTCGGTGTGCGCGGCTTCGATGAGGTTGCGCACCTCCTCGTCGATGGCACCGGCAACCTCGTGCGAGTAATCCGAACCCATGCCCATCGAACGTCCGAGGAACGGGTCGCCCTGCTCTTGGCCGTAGCGCACCGCGCCAAGCCGCGCGCTCATGCCGTATTCGGTGACCATCGCGCGCGCGATCTTGGTGGCCTGGTCGATATCCGAGGACGCCCCGGTGGTCGGCTCGTGGAACACCAGTTCCTCGGCCGCGCGGCCGCCCATCGCCATGACCAGGCGGGCGATCATCTCCGAGCGGGTCATCAGGCCCTTGTCGTCCTCGGGCACCGTCATGGCGTGACCGCCGGTGCGGCCGCGGGCCAGGATGGTGACCTTGTAGACCGGCTCGATATCCGGCATCGCCCAGGCGGCCAGGGTGTGGCCGCCCTCGTGGTAGGCGGTGATCTTCTTCTCGTGCTCGCTGATGATGCGGCTCTTGCGGCGCGGACCACCGATGACCCGGTCCACCGATTCCTCTAGCTGCTCGCCGCTGATCACCGCGCCGTTCTCACGTGCGGTGAGCAGGGCGGCCTCGTTGACGACATTGGCCAGATCCGCGCCGGACATGCCGACGGTGCGCTTGGCCAGACCGTCGAGATCGGCCTCGGGCGAAATCGGCTTGCCCTGCGAATGCACCCGCAGGATGGCGCGCCGTCCGGCCAGATCCGGATTGCTGACCGGGATCTGCCGGTCGAAGCGGCCCGGCCGTAGCAGCGCTGGATCGAGGATGTCGGGGCGGTTGGTCGCGGCGATCAGGATGATGCCGGTGCGATCGCCGAAGCCGTCCATCTCGACGAGCAACTGGTTCAGGGTCTGCTCGCGCTCGTCGTGGCCGCCGCCGAGGCCGGCGCCGCGCTGGCGGCCGACCGCGTCGATCTCGTCGACGAAGATGATGCACGGGCTGTTCTGCTTGGCCTGTTCGAATAGGTCGCGCACGCGGGAGGCGCCGACGCCGACGAACATTTCGACGAAGTCCGAACCGGAGATGGTGAAGAACGGCACCCCGGCCTCGCCCGCGACGGCGCGCGCCAGCAGGGTCTTACCGGTACCGGGCGGGCCGTAGAGCAGCACGCCCTTCGGGATCTTCGCGCCCAGTGCCTGGTAGCGGACCGGGTTCTGCAGGAAGTCCTTGATTTCGTAGAGCTCTTCGACGGCCTCGTCGGCGCCGGCCACATCCGCGAAGGTGGTCTTGGGCATGTCCTTGGACAGCTGTTTGGCCTTGGACTTGCCGAAGCCCATCATGCCGCCGCGACCACCGCCCTGCATGCGCGACATCACAAAGATGAACAGGCCCAACAAGATCACCATCGGCAGCACGAACAGCAGGATCTGGGTGAACCAGCTGTCCTGCTTCACCACGGTGTTGAACGGTGCGCCGGACTTCTGCACGGTGTCGAAGACCTGGTTGGAGGTCTCACTGCCGCCCGGATACTTGGCAATGATCTTCTTGGAGCCGGAAGTCGCGTCGTTCCCGTTGTTCAGCTCGATGCGCAGCTGCTGCTCGCGATCGTCGATCTGTACGTTCTTGACGTTGCTCTTGTCGTTCAGCTGACTCAACGCCACCGAGGTATCGACGCTCTTCCAGCCGCGCGTGTCGTTGCCGAAATAGCTGAACGCATAGATCACGAGCAAAATGCCCGAGACTATGGCCAGGGTGCGAAACACAGTCTTGCGGTTCATAGAGCTTAGGCCGGGCGGCCAGTCCTTTCCGGGTGTCTCCGGTGCATGCCTAGCGTGGCGTCGGGCGCGTCCCGTCCGGTGGTTCGGATGCGGACATGCCACGTTACCGCGTACGGTCTAGTCGATACATCGCGCAGTTCGGCAGCTGGTGTGGTTCGACAGGTAAACGGTCGGGGAACGTCCGTGGTTCCCGAAGTCTCCGGTCGGGTTACGCCAAGTGGTCACAATCATGTCATGTTCGGCCTATCGTGAGCGACGACACATAGCCGCGGTGCGAGCGACGGGCCCGAAAGCGGTAGCTTGCGTAACCACGTAGGGCCCCGGAAGCACCGCGAATCAAACAGAGCGCAGGGGGTATGGACATAGTTGAGCTACGGACACCCACAGCGATACTGCGGCACGGCCGTGGACGACTGATCGTGCTACGCCCGGGCAGCGATGGCGAGCGCGTCCTCGACGTGCCGGTCACCGATCTGCTCAAGGTTCGCCTGAACCGCCGTGCCGACGATGCCGTCGTCATCGAGATCTATCTGCGTTATCCGACGCCCGTGCTCACCGGCGTGCCCGCCGACCGCACCCCGCTACCGGTATTGATAGCTGAACACGATTTCCCAGCGGCTGCCGAGATCGTCGAGCGCATCAACGGTCAGATCCTGGCCAGCCAGCGCATCGATGTGGCCGCACCCGATCTACAGCCGCCCGCCCCGCAGTGGGGTAAGAGCGGGCCGACCAGAGCCGATGTCGATCGAGCCGTGCGGCGGATGGCCCCCAAACGCGAAGCCAAGGCGGCGATCGCCGCTCTGCATCGCTACGTCACCATCGACGAATACGTGCTGGAGACCGCCATCGTCATGGCACATCCGCCCGCAGGCACCGGTCCCGGCCTGCTGGCCGCGACCACCGGACGGCTGCTGTTCATTTCCATCGGCCCCGGCGACAGGTACGCCCACGAGCTACCCATTCCGGTCGTCATGTGGGCGCGCACCACCGACGGCGCCGTGACGACACCCGGTGAGATCGGCTCGGCGCGCGGGGAGACCGGAATCGATGTGCACGACGGAAACGTCACGTTGCATTTCACCGGCACCGATCGGGCCGATACCGAGCGCGTCACCTGCGCGGTGAATTTCGCCGTCCGGCGCGATTCGGCCGACAGTGCGGCCGGTCCGGCCGATCCTGGCGTCGCCCAGTTGTATTCCGAATGGGAATTGCTGGTGGAGCGGCATTCCCTCGGCATGGTCGATGACGGACAGTTCCAGCGCTACGGCCGCGGGATTCTGCGCTCACTCCCCGACGGGAACTGATTGCAGCGTGATCCGCCGCCACGGGCTGGTCGGACGCAACCACAGGCGCAGCAGTTCCATGCGCCGATCGACGCCGCCGTTCTTGAGTTCGGCCAGATCCTCACAGGCCTGCCAGTAGGTCCAGCCGGTCAGGTAGGCATCGCCGAATTGGCGCCAATTCTGGTATTTGCGCTGAGCCAGCGGCAGTGCCCGCATCAGATAATCCCAGGCCACCTCGGTGTCGAGATAGCCCGCGGTAAAGGCCATTCGGGCCACCGCGACCACCCGGGCCAGATCCCAGGCATGGATATCGCTCGGCAGCGGACGGGCCAGATGATCGGTGAAACCGATTTTGATCGCCTGCGACCAGATGTCGTAATCGCGGACCAGCGCCTCCGGATTGTCCATCCCCCGGAACGAGCCCACCTGCCGCAGGAAGGCGCGGTGCCGATCGGCCCGCTCACCGAACCGGTCGCGTTCACTGGCATTGATCGATGCCATCACCAGCGGATGCACCATCGCGTACAGCGGCGCGTGCATACCTTCGAGCAGCTGCTCCATGGAGGCCCGCGCCTCGGTGCCGTCGGTGATGCCCCATGCGCCGGTGAGCGTATCGATGGCGAGTTCACGCCGGTCACCGAGCGGATGGTCGCGCTCGGGACCGAGTAGCAGCGCGTCGTGGAAGGCATCCCAGCGCGCCGAATAGAAGCCGCCGAGTGCGAGCGCACGCAGCTCGTCATCCGATACCGCCGCGCCGGACCAGTGGTCCTCTTCCCGCTTGTCGAGCTCGTCGTAGGGGAATGTTGTCAAGGTGGGTACACCGCGGGCAGGCATACCTTCGATTGTTCCCCATCGATCTTGGATGGACCTGTGTAATCGCTCGGCTTCGTCGGATCTGTTTCTTGGCCTGCCTCAGCCCGACATTGGGCAGTAGTGTGCTCCCATGAGTAGCAACATCACCCTCCTTCGTGGCCTGGATCCTGCGCCTACCGAGCAGGAAATCTATGCTGCCGCACTGCAGTACGTGCGCACGGTCGGTGGCGTGTCCGGACTGAGCACCACCACCAAGGCAGCCGTCGACAAGGCGGTGAACGCCATTGCGGTGGCGACCACGCAATTGCTCGCGGATTTGCCGGATGTGCGGGTCGCACCGGTCACCGAACCGCCACTACGCCAGGTCGCGGAGGCGGAATAGTTCGTAGCGTTTCAAGGTAGGGCGTCTGCGCCGTAGGTGGCGACGCAGGTCAGTGCGATCTCCCGCGGCAGACTGCGCGCTTCGATCGGATGGCCGAGTTGTTCCTCGATCCGCTGGATCCGATAGCGGACCGTGTTCTTGTGCACCCGAAGGTTCTTGTGCACACCGAGTAATTCGCCGTGGCCTCTGGGCTGCGATGGCTTTTCAGATATGGGTGCAGTGTTTCGCGCTGTCGTGTGGCATTGACATCACGGCCCGCCAGCGCGCGTAATTCGCGCCCGATCAGACCGCGCACGGCCGCGTCGTCGGCGCCCGCCAGATAGGCGATCTCCACCTCGCGATATGCGGTGACCCGCGCTCGATGGCCGATGGACTGGCCGGGGCGCTGGGGTCGAGCAATGCCTTCCTCGGCGATGTGGACGTGGCCGAGCGCAAGGCCTACGAGGTTCGGGCACGCAGCCTCTGAGCGGTCGACGACGGCGCCGTGGTCGGGTTATCGACCGCGGCGCCGTCGCACGTTCGAACGCCCCACTCGGCTTGCCGTCCCCGGACGCTCGAACGAGACTGCAAAACGCAATTGTGACTAACATCACTTCACCTACCCGTAAAAGCATCACTCTCGTTGCGGCCCGGTTTCCCGACAGTGACCGGCCACACTTCAGCACCTCCCAGGCGCGGTCCGCAGACCCACTCTTCGCCGCATCGTTGCTGGTCATATGCCCAACTAACTTGCGCGCGGCAGCACGGGTCGCGAGTGCTGGAGATTCGCGGAGTCGATGATGCAAATGACCATGACAAGCCATATGCTGTGTCTAACAAACCTGCCGACTGTTTCGGCTGCCATATCCAGACTTTCCGGCCTCAATAGGCTGGAAATTCAGGACCGATTCTGATAGCAAGGGGCTATGGACCCGCATTTGCGCGACCTGCGGTATTTCGTCGCCGTCGCTGAGGAACTGCACTTCACCAACGCCGCTCAGCGGCTGCATATCGCTCAACCCACCCTGTCGCGTCAGATTCGTCAGCTGGAACGTCAGCTCGACGTGGTCCTGTTCGACCGCAACCAGCGCAGCGTCGCGCTGACCGTCGCGGGTAAGGAGCTGCTCGAAGGCGCCCGCAAGATCCTGGAGCTGTGGGAGGTCACCAACGTCTCCCTACAGGAGGCGGGTGAGGTGCTGCGCGTCGGCATCCAATCCGCGCTCGGCCGCGGGCTGCTCAACGATCTGGAGAGCGCGAGCGGGCACCGCTTGGCGCTGCACGCCGCCTCCTGGACCGACCCGTCCAGCGGTCTGGCCGGTCGACAGGCCGACCTCGCGCTTGTCTGGCTTCCGCTACCCGATCCGAACCGATACCGCTGGCAGGTGCTGCGCACCGAGCCGCGCTGGGTGCTGCTGCCGGAGAACCATCCGCTGGCCGAGAACGACACCATCGACTTCGCCGACCTGTTGGACGAACCGTTCATCGCACTGCCCACCGAGGCCGGTGCGGTGCGCGACTTCTGGCTCGGCAACGATGCCCGCAACGGCCGTCAGCCCAAGATCGGCGCCGAGGCGGCGACCCCCGAGGACAAGCTGGAGGCCGTGAGCCTCGGCCTCGGTGTCTGCTTACTGGCCGAGAACAATGTGCCGATGTACCGCTGGCCGGGTCTGACCGCCCGACCGCTCGCCGGACTCACCCCGTGCGAACTGGCGGTGGCCTGGCGCGCCGACGACAATCGGCCCACCATTCTCGAATTCGCCGCACGCGCGGTGGACGGCGGTTTCGCAGTGCAGCATCAGCCCGCGATCGCCGGTTAGTCGCTCGCCCTTCAAGCCTCTATCAGCCCCAACGGACCGAGATGCTTACGAGCGACCCGTTCGCGGCCTGTCTCGCGTCCGAGCCGTCGAAGCGATGCGCCCCAGGCGCGAGCCTCGACCACCCGACGCGCGCATCCGGTGCCGAACGATCCGTCGTCAGTGACGACCACGGAGCGGAGCTGTCTTACGAGCGACCCGTTCGCGGCCTGTCTCGCGTCCGAGCCGTCGAAGCGATGCGACCCAGGCGCGAGTCTCGCACCCGACGCGCGCATCCGGTGCCGAACGATCCGTCGTCACCAACCACCACGGAGCGAGTCCTACGAGCGACCGTTCGCGGCCCGTCTCGCGTCCGAGCCGTCGAAGCGATGCGACGAGGTCGGGAGTCTCGACCATCCGAGGCGCGCATCCGGTGCCGAACGATCCCCCATCACCAACCACCACGGAGCGAGTCTTACGAGCGACCCGTTCGCGGCCCGTCTCGCGTCCGAGCCGTCGAAGCGATGCGACGAAGTCGCGAGTCTCGACGGCTCGGACGCGAGACACCAGGGGGCCGCGAACCCGCCGCGCCGAAGGCGCGGCAAATCAAACACAGTCCACCGTTCGCTTCCAGGGGTGGATCGACTCGAGTTGAGCCGCGAGGCGCAGCAGGATCGATTCACTGCCGGGCGGTGCCGTGAGTTGGGCGGCGACGGGCGTTTCGGATCTCGGGTGCATTCCCATCGGGATCGACGCGGCGGGCCAGCCGACCAGATTCCACAGCGGTGTGAACGGTGAATACCGAGCGCTGACAACAACATTCGCGAGCCAACCGAGAGTGTGCCAGGCCCTGGCCCGCGGTGGCGGCGCGGCGAGCGTCGGGGTGATCACCACGTGGTAGCGCTCGAAGAAATCCAGCAGTTGCGCCTCGACCCGGTCTACCTGCGCCGGTCGCACCAGCCGCAGCCGCTGGACGAGCCGACCGAGTGCGATGTGGCGGCGGGTGCGCCGCTGCAGACGTTCGGGGCGGATGAGATTCACGGCCTCCCGCGCGCCGAATGCCAACCAGCGCAGGCCGACCGAAACGAGCGATTCGCCGTAGGGCAGTGTCACCGCTTCCACCAGGTGCCCGGCCGCGGCGGCGGCCGAAGCAGCGGTGCGGGCCGCCGCGGTCCAGTGCCGATCGACCCGGAACATCCGGGACGGTGGCGCCACGGCCAGCCCGATGCGTAGTCGGCCCGGCGGCTCCAACTCGGCTAGGTCCGGGCGCGCGGCCAGTACGGACAGCATGAGCGCGGCATCGCCGACTGTCGTTGCGAGCACACCGTTTTCGACCATCCCGGACCAGGAATCGACGCCTACCTCGGCCGGTACGGTATGCCGCCCCGGCTTGATCCCGAACACCCCGCAACAGGCCGCGGGAATGCGCACCGAACCGAGCCCGTCGTTGCCGTGTGCCACCGGCACCAACCCGGCCGCCACGGCCGCGGCCGAACCGCCGGAGGAGCCACCGGAGCTGCGTGCGGAGTTCCACGGGTTCCGGCCGATGCGGCCCTCGCTCTCGGTCGTAGCCCACAGGCCCAGTTCGGGGACCGCGGTCAGCCCGACCACCACCGCGCCCGCGGCCCGCAGCCTGCACACCACCGGATGGTCGGTGGTTGCCGGGCGGGTATCGGTCGCGGTGGAACCGGCGAGGATCGATTCACCCTCGACCGCGATATTGTGTTTTATCGCGACGGGCACCCCCGCCAGCGGCAGCAGATCCAGATCGGAACGCTGTTCCAGCGCGAGTGCCTCGGCCCGTGCCTTAGCGGAGCGAACGACCGTGAACGCATTCGTCTTTCGGTTCTCGGCGGCGATCAGATCCAGGGCGGTATCGACGGTTTCGGTCGGCGTCAGCGAGCCGTCACGCACACTCGCCGCGATTGCCGCCGCCGGACCTCGTGACAGGCCGGTTTCGCGTGGCATGCTGGAATCCATCGAAGCATGTACGGCGTCGGTCCCGCCTACCGCGACCCCACGAGCGGCCTGCACCTCCAGGGCTTCAGCAGCCTCCGGAGCGGTCGGATCCGTCGCTGTCGGATCCGTCGCCGCGACGCCACCCGCCGCGACAGTCACGGTATTCGATTTACAGCGCTGCTCCCGGCTTTTTTGGTGGTCACGCTCCGCAACCGCCTCCGCGCCCGTCACTCGCGCCGCAGGATTGGATTGGCGGCTCTCCCGGGACGCTCCGTGGTCACGCTCCGCAACCGCCTCCGCGCCCGCCGCTCGCGCCGCAGGATTGGATTGGCGGCTCTCCCGGGACGCTCCGTGGTCACGCTCCGCAACCGCCTCCGCGCCCGCCGCTCGCGCCGCGGTATTGGATTGGCGGCACTCCCGGGACGCTCCGTGGTCACGCTCCGCAACCGCCTCCGCGCCCGCCGCTCGCGCCGCGGTATTGGATTGGCGGCACTCCCGGGACGCTCCGTGGTCACGCTCCGCAACCGCCTCCGCGCCCGCCGCTCGCGCCGCGGTATTGGATTGGCGGCACTCCCGGGACGCTCCGTGGTCACGCTCCGCTACCGCCTCCGCGCCCGTCGCTCGTGCCGCAGTGTTGTTCATGTGCTGGTTCTTCCCCGTCGCATCGTTGTCGAAATCGGGTGATCCACTGTTGTGGCGCAAGTTATCATTTCGATTACTGCTCGGGGGACGATGTCGTCGGGTGTGGCGGAAATTCAGCGGCACATCCACCGAACGGCCACTGCGGATACTCGACATCCGCTCAGCAGGTAGGTCCGAAAATGAGTGCTGATTCCGAAAATACGCACCGAACCGATCTCGACACCGAGCCGACCAGAGATTGGGGCGAGTCGCCGTCGCATACCGAGAACGATGTGGTCGAGGCCTTCTCGACCGCATGGGAATCGGCGCGCCGGCCACCGGAGATCGCCGACTTTCTGCCTGATGCCGAATCCCTGCGCCGGGCCGCCCTGATCGAATTGATCCGCGTCGACCTGCGACATCGCTGGATCCGGCTCCCCACCGCGACGGGCGCGGAGGCGGTAGCAGAGCGTGACCACGGAGCGCCCCGGGAGCGCCGCCAATCCAATACCGCGCCGACGCCGCGCAAACGGCTTTTCGACTACTGCGCCGAGTTTCCGGAACTCGAACCGGGCGAGATTCCGGCCGGTTTGGTGTACGAAGAGTTCGTCATCCGCAGACACAGCGGTGAACGTGTCGATCCGAAGGATTATCTGCGGGAATATCCGGAACAAGCGGCGGAATTGCGCGCGCTGCTCAATACCGATGACATCGACCAGAGCACCCGCCGGGCGGCGCTCGAGGATTCGGTGCTGACCGAGTTCGCCAATACCCGCGCCGCGGCCGAACTGAGCCGAACCGTCCAAGCCGATCAAACCGTCGGACTGAACCGAACCCAGCAGTCCGTTCGTAATACTGACGTGACGCGCACGACCGTCGATCCGACCGAGACGGCGACCGCCATTCCGACCACGATCGGAACCGGTCCGGGGAAATTCAACGCCCTCGACCGGATCGAGATCGGTCAGTCCATCGATGATTTCGACCTGCTCACCGGACTCGGCAGCGGCGCCTTCGCCCGAGTGTTCCTGGCCAGGCAGCGATCATTGCAGCGCTTGGTCGCGGTGAAGATCTCCGCCGACCACGGCACCGAGCCGCAGACCCTGGCCCAGCTCGACCACGACTACATCGTGCGCGTCTTCGATCAGCGGCTGCTCGGCTCCGATGACTCGCGCGATCCGGCCATGCGCCGACTGCGACTGCTGTACATGCAGTTCCTGCCCGGCGGCACCCTGCTCGGCGTGCTGCGCTGGGTGCGTGCCACCGCACCGGCCGAACGCAGTGGACAACTCCTGCTCGACGCGGTCGACGCGGCCATGGAGGAGAAGGGCGAAATCCGCCCGACCGATTCCAGCGTCCGCGCCGAGATCGCCGGGCTGAGCTGGCCGGAAACCGTGGCGTGGCTGGGCCGCAGATTGGCCGAGGCGCTGGAATACGCCTCCGCGCACGGCGTACTGCACCGGGATGTGAAACCGGCCAATATCCTGCTCACGGCGGAGGCGGTGCCGAAGCTGGCCGATTTCAATATCAGCTTCAGCCGCAATGTGGCGGGCACCAGTCCGGTGGCATATTTCGGCGGTTCACTGGCGTACATGTCGCCCGAACAATTGGAGGCCTGCCATCCCGGTCGCGAGCGCACGGCCGAGGATCTGGACACCCGCTCCGATATCTACTCCCTCGGCGTGGTGCTGTGGGAATTGCTCACCGGCGCGAAACCGTTCGACGATGCCACCGCGACCGAACAAGGCGACGATACGGCGCTGGAAGGCATGCTCGAACGCCGCACCGCCGGAGTGGACGACATTGCGCTGCAACGTGTTCCGGCGAATTGCCCGGCGGCGCTGCGGCGGGTGCTGCTGACCTGTCTGGAATCGGATCGGACGCGGCGCTGGGCCAATGGCGGGGTGCTGGCCAAGCAGTTCGACCTGTGCATGGACCCGAGAGCCCGAGATCTGGTCGACCCGCCGCCCGGCAGTTGGCGGCTGAAGTTGCGCGCGTGGCGGCTGGTGATCGTGTCGCTGGCCATTGGCATCCCGAATATCCTCGCCTCGGCGTACAACATCCAGCACAACCAGCATCTGATCGTGGACCGGCTGCCCGAGGACGCCGGGCGTACCTTCATGATCATCACCACCGTGGTGAACGGAATCTTCTTCCCACTCGGGGCGGCGCTGATCCTCTATATGTCCCGAAGAATGCTCACGGTGCCGCGCGGGCTGCGCCGCCACCGCCGCTACGATGCCGAGACACTGCGGCTGGCCAGGGCGGATTCCCTGCTGTTCGGCGACCGAGCGGTGTGGGTGGTCTTCTCGCTGTGGGTGCTCGCCGGATTCACCTTCCCGATCGCGCTGCAATTGGCGGCCGGGGACGTGCCCGCCCGTGCGGTGGTGCACTTCCTCACCTCGATCGTGGTGTGCGGTGCGATCGCGATGGCCTACCCGTTCTTCCTGGTCTGCTTCTTCATGGTCCGCTGCATCTATCCGATCTTCCTGCGGCACGGAGAAATCAGTACCGAGGACGCGGTGTGGCTGCGCGGCCTGGATCGCCGCGCCAACGGATATCTGGCGGTCGCGGCCTCGGTGCCGCTGCTCGCGGTGGCGGGCGTGACCTTCCTGCCGCCCGGCGATATTCCGATGGTGATCGCCGCGGTGCGCGTGCTCTGTGTGGGCGGCATCATCGCGTTCATCGGCTCCTACCTGCTCTTCCGGGCACTGGAGGCCGATCTGCGTGCGCTCGAGCGGGTCGTCGCGCCAGCGGATTCCCTTGACCGCGATCATGTTTCGGCGGACCGGGAGCGCGGCAGGCCGGCCGTGCCGGAGCCGCGATCGTGACAGCTGCCGATTTCGCGGATCGAGGCGAGACCGACCCCATAACCAGATTCACCGAAGATTGGCAGCACTGCCTGCGTGGCGAGCGGACCGAACCACCTCCGATCGCGGAGTACGTCCCCGACGGCACCCAGGTGCGGCTGGCGGTACTCACCGATCTGGTTCGCATCGATCTGCGCCACCGCTGGGATCGGGAGGGCCTCGGCAAACGCATCGCCGAGTACCGCAAGGAATTTCCCGAGGTCGAGCGCAGTGCGGAATTGGTCGATCTGCTCTGCGAGGAGTTCCTGGCCCGACGCCGGTACGGCTCGCTGGAACTGGCGGATTTCCTCGCCGAATATCCGGAGCTGGCCCAGGATGTGCGCGCGCGGCTGGCCGTTTACGCCGACGACGACGATACCGCGGCCGATACCGAACGAACCGCCGCACTGGTCGCCGGTCTGGTACCGGGGCATCGGATCGATGACTTCGATCTGCTCACCGATCTGGGCACCGGCACCCTCGGCCGGGTCTTTCTCGCCAGGCAGCGTTCCATGCAACGTCTTGTCGCCGTGCGCCTTTCGGCGGGCCGTGCGGCCGGCGGGCACAGCATGGCGCAACTGGATCATCCGCATCTGGTGCGGGTTTTCGATCAGCGCCTGGTCACTGCCGCGACACCGGAGGCCCCCGCATCGACCCGGCTGGTCTACATGCAGTACCTGCCCGGCGGTACCGCGGCCGGAGTGCTCGCCGAGCGGCGGCGCGGCCCGGAATCCGAGGGCGGCGCCCTGCTGCTGCGCGCCATCGATGCCGCCATGGAGGCCAGGGGCGAGATCCGGCCGTCGGATTCGAGTGTGCGCGCCGAAATCGCCGCACTCAGCTGGCCGGAGACGGTGGCCTGGATCGGCAGACGACTGGCCGACGCGCTCCATTACGCCGAGCAGCACGGCGTAATGCATCGCGATGTCAAACCGGCGAATGTGCTGTTCACCGCGGAGGGTATTCCCAAGTTCGCCGATTTCGCCGCGCGCACGGCGGCACCTCGCACGGCGGCGAATCCGCTGGCCGCCGAACCGGATTCGCTGCCGTACCGCTCCCCCGAACAACTCGCCGAACTCCTCGATCCGGCCGCACCGCCGCCCGGTTCGAGCAGCGATATCTACTCCCTCGGCGCGCTGCTGTGGGAAATGCTCACCGGCGCGATGCCGTTCGACGATCCGCCGATGGCCGCCGATCCGGACGCCCGCGCCGAAACCATCGCGACCATGGTCGCCCTGCGCGAGCGCGGCGTCACCGCGGCGACGCTGGAGCAACTGCCCCCGGATACCCCGAATGCGCTGCGGCGGGTGCTGCTGGAATGTCTGCGGGCCGATCCGCAGCGCCGCTGGCGCAATGGCGCCGAACTGGCCGCGCAACTGGATCTGTGCCTCGACGAGCGCGCCAGGGAACTGGTCGATCCGGCACCGTCCAGCCTGGCGTACCGGTCGCGAGGCTGGCTCATACCGATCCTCACGCTGTGCGTCGGGGTGCCGAATTTCCTCGCCAGCGTCTACAACATCAACTTGAACAACTCACTGATCATCGATCGGATGACGGCGGCAGATCAGGAACGGTTCGCCACGGGCGGCCTGATCACAAATCTCATCGCCTTTCCGATCGCCGGATTGCTGCTGCTTTTCCTCACCCGCCGCCCGCTCACGATCGGATTCCGGCTGGCGCGCGGTCACGAATACTCCCCGCGCACGCTGGCCGCCGCCCGGCGCGACACCCTGCAGATGGGTGACTGGGCGGTCTGGGTGCCGTTCGTGTTCTGGCTGCTCGCCGGGCTGGTGTGGCCTTTGGCGCCGGTCTTCTTCGGGGTCGAGCTACCGCGCGCGACCTTTCTGCATTTCTTCGCAGCACAGGTGGTGTGCGCCGCGATCGCGCTGGCATATCCGTTCTTCCCGATCATGGTTTACGCGGTGCGTTCGATTTATCCACAGCTGCTTGTGCGCGGCGGTATCGGCGCCGAGGACGAGCAGCAGCTGCGCAAACTCGCCAAGCGCGGAAACTTCTATCTGGGCGTCGCCGCATCGGTTCCGCTGCTCGGCGTGGCGAGTGCGACCTTCGTCGACGCCGCCGATCTGGATTTGGTGATCGTTTCGGTGCGGGTGCTCAGCGTGGGTGGCATCCTGGCATTCGTGCTCACCTATCGGTTGTTCCGGATGCTCGAGGCCGATCTGCTGGCCTTGGCACGTGCGATTCCGCAGCGGAAGCGATGACCGGCCCGCGGCCGTTCGGACGGCTGGTCAGCCTTTCCCATGTCCACGATCCGGCGACGGCGCCGCTGTTTCCCGGTGATCCCGAATTCCGGACCGATATTGTCGCGACGGTCGCGAACGACGGTTATTACCTGCGCTGTATCCAGCAGGGCGAGCACACCGGAACCCATTGGGGCGCACCGATCCACTTCCATGCCGACGGACTGGCCGCCGACGAATTGGATCTCGACGATCTCTTGTTGCCCGCGGTGAAAATCGATGTGCGGGACCAATGTGCGAACGATCGGGATTACGCGATCGACATCGCTGATGTGCGGGAATGGGAGGGTCGGCACGGGCGGATACCCGACGGGTCGGCGTTGGTGGCCTGGACCGGGTGGGACGAGAAATGGGGGACGCCGGAATTCATCGGAACCGGTGAAAGTGCCGATCACCAACCGGGATTCGCGGCCGAGACGGTCAAATGGCTATTGCGGACCGGGCGGCTGGGGCGGCGTGGCGCGCTCGGTATCGATACGTTCGGACCCGATCTGGGGACCGACGACACCTATGAGGTGTCGAAGCTGCTGTATCGCGAACATCGGATCAGCTTGGAATGTCTGGCGAATCTCGCCGAACTACCCGTCACCGGTGCCTGGGTATTGGTCGGCGGTGCGCTCTACAGCGGCGGGTCCGGTTCGCCCGCAACGATATTCGCGGTTATGCCTGCGCCTCGCTAGCGCTCGGCTCCGGCATAACCGCTGGGCGGCTGCGTTTTCTGTTCACTCACTGCGTTCGCTCATGCCGTGATTACGCGCCGCCGTAGACCTTCGGGTCGAGGGTGCCGATATACGGCAGGTCGCGGTAGCGCTCCGCATAGTCGAGGCCGTAGCCGACGACGAACTCGTTCGGAATATCGAAGCCGACGTGCGCGACTTCCACGTGGGTGCGTAGCGCGTCCGGCTTGCGCAGCAGCGTGACGACCTCGAGCGAGGCCGGATTGCGGGTGGACAGATTGCGCTTGAGCCAGGACAGCGTGAGACCGGAGTCGATGATGTCCTCGACGATCAGCACATTGCGGCCCGCGATGTCCTTGTCCAGGTCCTTCATGATGCGCACGACACCGGAGGACGAGGTGGACGAGCCATAGGAGGAGACGGCCATGAATTCCATCTGGGTGGGAATCGGCAGCGCCTTCGCGAGATCGGTCATGAAGAAGATGGCGCCCTTGAGCACGCCGACCAGCAACAGATCCCCCTCGGGGGCGTCGGCCGGATAGCGCTTGGCGATCAGCTCGGCCAACTCCTGGGTCTTGGCCGCGATCTGTTCCTCGGTGATCAGCACCGACGCGATATCGCCCTCGTACACGTCAGTTGGTTTCCCTTCCGGTGTTGTATCTGCGGCAGTCCCGGGGCCTTCGTGGTCACGCGCTTCGCTACGCCTCCGGGCCCGTCGCTCGCGCCGCGGGGTGCCTCCCCGGCCGATCCATTATGTGTCACCGGATCCTTGCAGACGCAAAGTCAGCCTGCCATGTTCGCGCGCCGCGACCAACCTGCGTCCCGGCTGCCCGCCGCCCACCGCGACGCCGCCCTGCCCGCGCCACGCGGTAATCAATTCGTCAACCGCCTGTAAATGCTTGTTGGTCAGGGCTTTAGCGCCACCAGCCAGCAACCATGCACGGATTGCGCGTCGGCGCAAGGCCGCGGGGGCAGTGGCGAGGGTCTCGATCGAGAGAGTCGGCCCATTACTCGCCGGACCGGTACTCGCGGCCCGCAACAACTCGTCGGCCAGTTCATCCAATACGGCACCGTCATCACGCAACTGCTCAGCCGTCCGCGCCAACGCCCCGGCGACCCCACCTCCGAGCACCTCCTCCAGCAGCGGCAGAACCTCATTCCGCAACCGCACCCTGGTGAACTCCGCCGCCGAATTGTGCGGATCCTCGAACGGCGTCAGTCCGATATCGACACACAACTGCCTGGTCACCGCCCGGCGGACCGCCAATAGCGGCCGCCCCCACGGATCAACGTATGCCGCCATCCCCTGAATCGACCGCCCACCCGATCCCCGCCCCAACCCCAGCAACACGGTCTCGGCCTGATCATCGAGCGTGTGCCCGAGCAGCACCGGCAACCCACCCCGCGCCCCGTCGAGCGCCGCATACCGAGCCGCCCGCGCCGCCGCCTCCAATCCCCCGTCCGCACCGACCTCGACCGTCAGCACATGTGCCGACCGACACCCCAGCGCCAACGCCGCGGCCGCCGCCTCAGCCGCTACCTTTTCCGATCCCGCCTGCAACTGATGATCCACGACCAGTGCGTCGACCTGTGCCGCCTCCACCACCGCAGCCGCCGTCAACGCCAGCGAATCCGCACCACCGGACAACGCGACGGCCACATCACCCGTCTCGAAATCGGCCAGCCACCCCCGCACCGCCCGCCGCACTTCGAGCACCGCCTCGGTCTCGGGCAGCCGCCGCGAATTCCCGGGCATCGCTCCCGCCCTCCGGCTCATATCCGGAGACTATCGATGATCAGTGCCCGCGATTCGCTCGGGAAGCTGAGCGATGAAGCCTTCGCCGATCATGAGACGCCCCCGAGGACGCGCGCCACCCAGCGTTCAGGAGCCTCGATTTCCGTTGCGAGCGGAAGGGTTTCGGAGTTGGTCCAGACGGTGTTGAACTGGGCCATGCCGACTTGGGCCACCACCGCGTCGACGAATTTCTTACCGCGGACGTATTGAGCGACCTTGGCGTCCACGCCGAGCAGGGCGCGCAGGAGGCGTTGGAGGGGGTTGGTGGGGCGTTTGCGGCGCTTGTCGAAGGCGGCGCGGATTTGTTCGACGGTGGGGATGACGGCAGGGCCGACGGCATCCATGACGTGGTCGGCGTGGCCTTCCAGGAGGGTGCCGAGCATCAGCAGGCGGTCCAGGGCTTCGCGCTGCGGCGGGGCCTGGGTCGCGCGGAGCAGGCCGACCACACCGCGTGAATTCGGGTCTGCCGGCCCGGTGCCGCGGCGACGGTCGCGCACCTCTTCGACGAGGCGACCGAGCATATCGGCGAGCGGTTCTTCGCCGACTTCGCCGAGGGTGTCGACATTGGCGCGCATGTAATCGGCCAGCCATGGCGCGGAGGAGAACTGCACCCGGTGGGTCACCTCGTGCAGGCAGACCCAGAAGCGGAAGTCGGTCGGCGAGACGCCGAGTGCACGCTCGACGGCCATGATGTTCGGCGCGACGAGCAGCAGCGTCCCATCGGGTCCGGTGAACGGGTCGTACTGGCCGAGGATCGCGGTCGACAGGAAGGCCAGCATCGCGCCGGCCTGCACACCGGCGGGTTTGCCTGCGAGCAGGCCCTGGTCCGACGCCTGCCCGGTGCCGGTCAACTGGGCCATCGAATCGGCGGCCGCATTGATCCAGCCGGGTCGGTCCACGACCAGGGCCGAGGGCACCGGCTGGTCGTCGAGCAGACCGGTCACCTCACGAACCGGCCCCTCCGCCCGCACCGATGCCTCGGACAGCTCGCTCACTACTTGCTCGGCCGAATACCGCGAGGTCCGCGGGCCGGACGGCACCAGCGCGGCGCCGGTGCGCGCGGCAAGACGCCAATCGACGGCACCGGAAAATCCGGAGCGTCTGCGCTCGGCCGGATCGTCCGCACCCGAATTCACGGCGGGCGCGGCGCCCGATTTTTCAGTGCCTTCGAACATGGTCAACCACCCGTCACGAGCATCCACAGTTACGCAGCGTGCCGGCGATGGCGTCCAATGCGGGCCGGCTCAGCTCCGGTGGCCGATCGTTCGACATCAATGCGAAGGTCAGTACCCGCCCGTCGCTGTCCAGCACATACCCGACCAACGTGCTCGCCACCGAGAGAGTTCCGGTCTTGGCCCGCACCCAGCCCGCGCCGCCCCGGTTCTGCGTGACATAACGGCTGCTCAGCGACCCCGTCGCACCCGCAATGGGCAGATCGTCGAGCAGCGGCGCCAGGGTGGTCGCTATGCGGTCGGTCTCCGGCCTGGCCTTGGTATTGCTCGGTTGCGCGGCATTGGCCCCGCTCGGCTTCGCGGCGGTCGAGATGATCTTGTCGAGCAGCCGGGGAGGCACCCGGTCCTCGGTCGACAGGCCGCTGCTATCGCGCATCGAAAGTCCGTTGAGATCGAATCCGCCCTTGCCGAGCGCGGTTTCGAGGGCGGCGACAGCCCCGGTGAACGATGCCTCGTTACCGGACGCAACCGCGATCTCGCGGCCGATGGCCTCGGCGAGCACATTGTCGGAATGGACCATGGTGTCGCGCAGGCGGTCCCGCAGCGGCGCGGATTGCACGCTCGCCACCTCGGTCGCATCGGCGGCGGCGTTGCCGATCCGCACCTTGGCGGGATCGAGTCCGAGTTCGGTGGCCAGACGCTGTCCGGTGGCCAGGGCCGGAGTCGGGGTGCGCGGCGAATACTCCACCAGCGGGTCGAGACGGCCGCCGTCGAGCATCACCGGATCCATCGGTGCGATGGAACCCTCGCCGATATCGACCGGATCCCAGCCGGGGGCCATGGGCGGGCCGGAATACGCGGAGGTGTCGACCACGATGGTGTCGACGGGATGGCCGGAATCTTTGATCTGCGACACCAGATCCGACAGCCGCGGCCCGTTCGGGTAATACCCTTTGCCGTCGGGCTGCGCGGTCAGTGTCGGATCGCCACCACCGACGAGCACGAGTTCATTGGGCGCGGATCCGGTGACGACACGGGTAGTCACCCGATGATCCGCGGGCAGGGTGAGCAGGGCGGCCGCGGTGGTGAGGACCTTGGCGGTGGACGACGGAATCATCGGCTTATCGGATTCGCCGCTCCACAGCACTGTCGCGGAGTCGGCATCGGTGACCTCACCGGCGAACGCACCGAGGTCCGGATTGGCGACCACCTGCGCGAGCGCGGCGGCGACACCGGACGGAGTCGGCGCGGGCGCATTCGAGGGCGCGGGCGTGACTCGCGGAACCGGTTTGATCGGTTCGGGCGGCGCGGCGATGGTGAGCCCGCCGTGTCGGAATTCCTCGGTCCACGGCTTGACCGCGATCACCACGCCCGCCCCGGCACCGAGCAGCAAGGCCAGCGTGAACGCGACGCCGATCCAGATATTGCGGCGTCGCTTGGTGGCCAAGCTACCGATATTCCTATTGCTGCCACCCACCACGTGCCCGCCGTCTCTCCGTCTCGTACCGCCCGACCGTCGCACCGTCGCCGGGTCCACCCACCTACCGCACCCGAGTGCCCGCGGACCACACTATCCTCGTTCCGGCACCGTTCCCCCCGAACACCTGTCGAGTCGGCGTTCCGACGACAGTCACCCAGAAGCATCAGTAAGGAGATGGCGTGGAGTTCGACGTCACCATCGAGATCCCCAAGGGTTCTCGGAACAAGTACGAGGTCGATCACGAGACCGGTCGGGTCCGGCTCGACCGCTTCCTCTACACGTCCATGGTCTACCCGGCCGACTACGGCTACATCGAGAACACCCTCGGCGAGGACGGCGACCCGCTGGACGCGCTGGTCCTGCTGCCGGAGCCGGTGTTTCCGGGCTGCCTGATCGAGGTGCGTCCGGTCGCGATGTACAAGATGGTCGACGAGAAGGGCGGCGACGACAAGGTCCTGTGCGTGCCCGCGGGCGACCAGCGCTGGGATCACATCCAGGACCTGGCCGATGTGCCGGAGTTCGAACTGGCCGCGATCAAGCACTTCTTCGAGCGCTACAAGGATCTGGAGCCGGGCAAGTTCGTCAAGGGCTCGGAGTGGGTCGGCCGCGCCGAGGCCGAGGCCGAGGTGGAGGCCTCGATCAAGCGGCTGCAGGAGAACGGCGGCCACTGAGTCTTGCTGGGCTGGCGGATGATTCGCCTGCCCACAACGAAAGCGGGAAGTCCGGTGCGTTCGGACTTCCCGCTTTTGATCATTGTGTCGTGCCGCCGATTTCGACTATCGGCGGATCGACTCAGTAGTAGATGTAGAGATCCCAACCGCTGTAGGTTTCGACGCACTCGTAGTAGTAGCCGCCGGTGGTGGGGGAGGCGCCGTCCGCCGCACATGCGGCGGAAGTGGCGTAGGTGCCGTAGTAGTAGGCCGGGGCCGCGGACGCGGTTGCTGCCGTCGACACCCCGGCGACGGCGGCGGTGGCGAGAAGACCGGCCGCGATGAAGGACTTGATTCGCATTTCACTGCTCCTGAAAGCGAGGTTGATTGATTACCTCGCTTACGTTAGGGAGGATTCGCGCCCTGAACAGCCAACCCTAGGGCTCGAAGAATCCCCCCTTGGGCGATGCCACCTTCCCCACCCTGCGTCCGTTCGACGGTGTGCCCGAAGGATTTTCGGCGAACCCATCATTCGGCGATCAATTCGGCACCGGTATCGGAATGCCAGCCGGGGTGGCACGATCGACCCGCGCGCCCCTCGACAGCCGAACACCATCGGGGTGCGGCAGTCGGCAGTGGTAGCGCAGATTCACGCACCGCCGGGGAAGTGGCGCATCAGCCGCCGTCGATCCGACACGCACCCCTCGACAACCGAAACCCCATGCAGGATGCGGCCGTCGGCAATGGCAGCACAGATTCACCCACCACCGGGGAAGTAGCGCATCAGCCGCCGTCGATCCGACGCGCGCCAGCCGAAACTCCATCAGGGTGCGGGGTCCGGCCGCCCGGCGACGCGCCCGCCCGGATAGGAATCCGGCGTCTCCGCTGCGGGATTCGACGATCCCGCAACCTCTCGGCCCGCTGTGTTCGGGCGTGGCGGGGGATGGTCACGGGCCGCCGGGGAGTCGGCGGCGGCCCGCGCTGACCTCGGCTGCCAAATCCTCGTAACCGATGGCCAATTCGGCCAGCGACTCCCAGACGTCGCCGAGGTCGTAGTCCGCTGCGCTCGCCAGGGCGGCGTAGGCGGTAGCGGTGTATTGGGCGAGCCGGTCGAGCACCGCACCCAGCGTTTCGGTGTGCACCGAGGCGCTGCCGTGTGCGGGCGGTAGGTGCGCACGGACCCAGTGATTGATCTCACGCACCAATTTCGCTCTCCGACTGTCGATGTCAGTGATTCGGCAGCCGCCGACGAGCCGACTCTCGTGCAGGCAGGTGAGTTCATACGCGGCGCTCAGCAGCGGGTGGGCGGCTTGCTCGACGCCGCGACAGGCACGCAGCACCTCACCCTTCGTCGGCAGAGGTTCGATCAGCAAGGTCGCGAGCCCGGCCTGGGCGCATCGGCGACCGCGCTGTCACCCACTGGATTCCCGATGCGCCCAGGCACCCTCGGATGCGCACGGGCGAACCTCGAGATACACGGCCAGCCCCGGCAATCCACGACACCCTCAACGCGCCTCGGCGCGCTCGGATACGCCCGGCCCAACCCCGAAACACACCACCAGCCGCGGCAATCCACGACACCCCCAACTCGCCGCGACGCGCTCGAATCCACCCGACCCAACCCCGAAACACACCACCAGCCCCGGCAATCCACAACTCGCCTCGGTGCGCTCGGATACGCCCGACCCAACCCCGAGGCGCACGGCCGGTCTCGGTGATCCATCGGATGCCTCCTTCGTATCGGTGAGTTCGAAAGCGCCCGGCCGAAACTGCGGATACGCGGCAATCCGTTGTGATCCAATAGGTTTCTCGAGTTTCCTACGGCTCTCCGGCCGGGCGCGGCAACAGCACAGCACGCGACAGGCGGAGGAGTCAGCGTCTACATGGGGTCTGCATTCGAATCGCGCCGAAAGGCGAGGACAAGTTCCGTGTCCGCGGATCGGCACGTCCGTGGACACATCACACTCGTTACCGAAAACTGAGGCAGGGGGCTATGACGGATTCAGGAAGTACAGTTCCGCGACGACAACTGGGGCGCCATCTGCGTGACCTGCGCCTACAGGCGGGGATGACGATGCCGGAGGCGGCGCGGTTGATCGAACGCGGTCAGACGACCTTGCAGCGGTTGGAGACCGGGCAGACGAATCGGATTCGGCTGCTGGATATTCGAGAGCTGTGCGCGGTGTATGACGCGGAAGAGGTGGTCACGGAAGGGCTGCTCGGGTTGGCGCAGCAGGCGTCGGGGAAGTGTTGGTGGCATGAGTACGGGAAGTTGATTCCTGAAGACTTCGATGTGTATGTGGGTTTGGAGGCAGCGGCGCGGCGGTTGACTTCGTATGCGCCGGATGTCGTGTTGGGGTTGCTGCAGACTCCCGGCTATGCGCGTGTACTCGCTCGCGACGTGTTCCCGACCGACACTGATGACGAAATCAATCGCCGCGTGCAATTGAAGCTTCGGCGACAGCGCGCGATCACTCGCAAACGGCGGCCAATCGAACTGAAGATAGTGCTTTTGGAGTGCGCACTGCGCCGCGTCGTCGGCGATGCAAGGACGATGAGCGCACAGTTGAAGCATCTTGCCGACGTTTCCACATTGCCGAACGTCTCGCTGCGAATCCTTCCGCACTCAGCTGGCATCCCCTTGGGTGATCCCATCGGGCTGTTCACGATCGTCGACTTCGACGTCGACAAGAAGGGAGAGCCGATCGAGCCATCGGTTGTCTACCTCGAAAACTTCACGGGGGATTTGTATTTGGAGTCACCACATCATGTCCAGCGCTACCATGTTGCCCATGACGCCATCTGGCGGCGAGCGCTGGACGAGACCGCAAGCAGGAGCCTGCTTCGGCAGATCGCAAGGGAGTACGGCGGTGACCAACAAGTACGACGTCGACCTATCTGAAGCTCAGTGGTTCAAGAGTATCCGCAGCTCGGGCGGTAAAGATTGCGTTGAAGTCGCCTTCCTGGTCGACTCCTTCGTCGGTATGCGGGACTCGAAGAACCCGGCTGGTCCGGCACTGGTGTTCACCTCCGATCAGTGGGATGCCTTCACTGCGGCCGTCTCCGATGGAAAGTTCAGCCAGTCCTGAGTGATCGATACGCAGCCTCCCGCACGATGCGAGTGCGGGAGGCTTTCGGTGCCTGAACATCGGCTCGTCTCATTGCCGGTCTCCCGCGAGAGCCGGTAGGGTTGCGGAGCAATGGGGGATTGCGTGTTGCCCTCGGGACGCGTGGCAGCGAAGGGGTTCGCGGATGGCTGGTAAAGCAAAGATGCCGCGCGTCGCGGCCCTGATCCTTGGCGCGGCGCTGGCACTTGCCGGATGCAATAGCAGCTCAAGCGATAGCGCTCCGACGCCGAGCAGCACGAAAGCATCGGCAGCCACTTCGGTAACCGCCACCACATCGAAAGATCCTGAAGCAGCGATCTGGAATCCCTGCGACATACCGGATTCGGCGATATCCGCGCTCGGACTGAACGCCGCCAGCAAGGACACCACAGTCGCCGGAGTCGACCCGACAGGCTGGAAGGTCTGCGGTTGGCTATCCGCAGCGAAAACCTACAACTTCGGAATCTTGTCGTCGGAACACACCTTAGAGGAGAGCAGACAGAGGACCGATTACGTGGACTATGTGTCGACGACTGTTGGTTCCCGAACGGCACTCCAATTTCGCCCACGCGGCGCCACGCATGACCAGACTTGCTGGCTCGCCGTCGAGGTGCCGCGTGGGATAGTCGACTTCAAGGTAATGAACCGGTCCGGGACTGTCGGCGCCAGCGCTGGTGAACCATGCGCTGAAGTACATCGTCTCAGCGAAGCCTTGGCTCCGTACCTGCCTGAACATTGAAGGAGGGGGAATGACCAACGGTGTCGATCCGGGGGAATGGAATCGGCTACTTGACCAGGCCAACATCGGTGCGCTCTCACTGGACCCTGAAGTCGGAAAGGACCTGGACAAGGTCTGCGACGACCAAATCGACAGGCTGAATACGGTGCTGGACAAGATCGGCAACATAAGCCTAATAACGGGATTCGGCGATTTCAACTCCGGCAAGATTCTCGAGAAGAAGTTCTCCGAAACCGCTGCCGGGACCGACCGGTCGCTGGACGCAGTGATCAAGCAGCACATCGAGACGGTCGAAACCGTGAAACAGGTTGTGGCGCAAGCAATTGCGAACTTCGTCGCCCAAGACCAAGACCGCGCCTCCCAGTTTGCGCAGGTGACTCCGGAATGACCTACGAGGACTACCAGCGCCGGGTCATCGAGGCCCAAGAGCAATGGAACCGAGACCGCGACTGGATCTACAAAACCGAGTCGGGCTACATCGGTTTCGACGGCGAGACGCAACCACCGCACATCACGACTCCCGACAGCTACGACCACCTCACCCTCGAGCAAATGCAGACCGCCGTCTCGGCGATGAAACCGAAGCTCGTCGATGATGCGGTCACCATGTGGGCAAACATCGGCGCGGACCTGACCGGCACCTTCGAGGTCTTCAAGCGCGAATTCGGTCGCACCATTACCGGCCAGAACGGCCACGCCGGATGGACCGGTGCCGCAGCTCAGGCAGCCACCACCGCGGTGAACAACTACTACGACAAGTCCGTTCCGCTCGCACAGGCGGCCACGCTGACCAGTCTCAAACTCTCGGAAATGAAGACCGGCCTGGAGCAGACCCAGGCATTGATGCCGGGGCTGACCGAACGCCCGGATATAGCGGGAAAGACGCTGCCCAAAGACGGCGTCATGAAGACCGGCGAATACACCAGCACCGAAGCCGAGCAGGAGGGGCGCAGAATCCTGCGCACGGTGTACGGCCAGGTCGCGGGGCAGACCGATGTCGGGGTGCCCTATATGCCGACCGCGCCGACGATCACCGACGGCCCGGGCCCGGTCATACCGGGAGTCGATTCCGGTGGCACGCACGGACCTTCGGGTTCCGATGACGGTTCGTCGGATTCCGGTGGCGACGGCTCGGACGGCTCGAGCAACCAGGGCCAGGGCTCGGGTCAGCAGGCGGGCACCGACACGACCCCGTCGACAGCGTCACCGGATGCCACCACCGCGGCCGGCACCGCGCCCCAAAGCACAACTGCGACAACCCAATCCACTTCCCCCACCACCGCTGCACCGAGCACGTCCACCCCGAGCCTCAATACCCCCGGCATCGGAACCACCACCGGCCGCCCAACCAGCACCGGCACCCCCGGCACCCCGGGCACCACCCAACCCAGCCCCGGCCGCAGCATCGCAGGCACGCCCACGACCGCGACAACCACGTCCGCCGCGACCACTCGCCAGAGCACCGGCACATCGGGCCGCTCCGGCATGTCCGGCATGGGTGCTCCCGGCCAGAGCAAGGGCAACGACGACGACCGCAAGAAGAGCGTTCCCGACTACCTGATCACCGCCGAGCACGGCGAACAGCTCACCGGCCTGGACTCCCAACCCAAAACCGTCCCCCCGGTGATCGGCGCCGACCCCGACGCCCCGACCCGGGACTGAACCCGTGCCCACCCGGTCACCCCACCGACAATGCTGGGCGAACCAATCTTCGAATCCTCGCGTAGATCGTTCGGAATCGTGGCGCAGCGGCCTACATCCCGATACCGCACCCCCGCACAACGATTCGCACGCCACGAACCAAATCGCTGGCCGAAACATCCGCAGCACGCGAATCGGCACACACCAACAGGTCAACCCAACCAACACACACGGCAAACCAACCGGCACGCGGCACCACCCCGAGCAATACAGCACGCGCGGAGCACAAGTCAGTCAGCCCTACGCACCGATCCGCACGCCACACACCAATTCACCAGCCAAAACGTGCGCACCACCCGAATCGACGCGCGCCAGCAAACCGACCTGCCGCCGCGCCCAGATCGCTTGCTGCGCTGTCCACCGCCGGCAGCTCGCCGAGCGTAATGATATGGCGGCCGAATTCGGTGTGGGCGACCACCATTCGACTACGTTCGACGAAACCCCGGGCCTGAGCAGCGATACGGCAGCAGCTGACAGAGTGGGTAAGCGCGGGAATGGCAATCGGTGAAGGTGGCAGAGTGGGGAAGGACAGCGGGATGGCAGTCGACGGAGGCGATGGCGTGGGTGCGCACAGGCTCAGCGGTCTGGAGTTCGAAATACTTTGGGCCGCATATGGTCGCGATCGCTTGCCCTATCCGCTGCATTATCGGACGGAGATCGCCGACTTCGATGAGCTGAAGCGCCACCGCGATGCCGCCGTCAGTTCCCTGCTCGCGAAGTATTCGCCCGAACTGGAACGCGCCATCGAGGTTCTGCTCGAGCCGGATGTGCGAGTCGAGTCGAAGGGGTTCGACGGTACCGACCTATCGCACACCCACCGGTTCCACGGCGCGGTTCGCGCGCAAGCCGGGGCCGCCCTGCATCAACTCCCCGGCCCGAATCCGGACACCGGCGGCGACGTCTTCGTAACCTATTGCGCCGCAGAGCAAGTCGCCCGGCAGGCGGTGATCGCACTCCCCACGTGCGGCCCCGGCACCCACCCGCCGCTGGAGATCCGGCGCGCGGAAATCGCCGCCGACCGCGACCGCCACATCCGCCACGCCCACGACCTCGGTCCCATCGACCAACTGGACCGCATCTTCCAGCGCCCCCGCTCCGCCTTCGGCGAAATAACCATCTGCCCCGGCCCCGCCCTCGACGCCCGCCCCACCCCCGCCCGCGGCTTCTGGTGGATGGACTACCCCGACGGCCGCTACTACGCAAAAACCGGCGACCCCATAATCGCCAAACCCATAGCCCCCCAAGCCATGGCCACCGAAATCCATCGCCTCACCACCCTCACCCAGCGCTACCACCAAGAAGACCGCGAACACGACGAATACCTCCGCACCCGCCACTGACCCCCGCTGCTCGGGCTTCCGCAACATCGAGATAGCTCAGGCCGCTCCGCCCAGCGTAGCGATATGGCGGTGGAACACGCCGTGGGCGACCACAATTCGACTACGTTCGACGGAATTCCCGGGCCGCAAGCTCGATACAGCGGAGGCTAGCTGGTTGCCGCACCAGCCTGTTGAGTTCTCGATAGGATCGGTGTCGAAGATCAAATGAGGGGGAACAGTTGGCGAACACGCGCTGGACAGATAAGGGTGCGTCCGCGTCCGTCCCCTCGCAGTGCGGATTATCACCGGCGCTGGCGAAGTCGGGTACCGAGCTCGTCCACGCGGCCAACCGGACACCGAACCAGCACTCGACTGAACGCGAGATTCGATAGCAAGGGGAGTGAATAACAGCATGAATACTTCTTTGGTCGGGGTGGGGCTATTCGAGATGACACTCGACGACGGCCGCCTTCCTGTCCAGGTCGATGTGAACCGAAACCTGCACAGCCACTTGGATGCACGAGACTTCTCGACTGCCGCTATGACCGGCTACTACAAAGCGCTGTGGATACGCGATGCGGCCATCATCGCTACCGGAAACTTCAGCGCGCTCAGTGCCGAAGTGGACAGTATTAATAACATAAAATATTCCATAAGCAACCCGAAGGGGATCTACAACGATCATTGGCCGCAAAGCGCTTCCACCGAATTCGATGCCAGTAATCCGACTCCAGCGTGGACGGCGGCAGAATGAACACAAGATCCATATCTTTGGTAATGCTTACATTACTTCTTTCGAGCTGCGGGCTGCTGCCGAAATCTCACACCGACAGTCCCAGCGAAATCAAAACAAGTAGTCACACGCTCCAAGAATTGTGCGACTACCCGAAGCAGTTCTATGCTGCGAAGTATCATGCCGAAAACCTTGGCGTGGGTGTCATTGCAACAAAGCCACTTACCGAGCAGATCGGTACCGGAAATGGGTGCGATTACCATAGCGCGGACTCGAATTATCTCGGATATATATTTCTCGATGCCCCCCCTGCGGCACCGTCGAATTCTCATGCAGAAAGCGGCACTCCACGCATCTTGATGGTTGACGGTATTTCCGTCACGGATACCCCGCTAACGCAGCCAGCCTTACCTCCGTTCAGAAACGACCCGGCGCAATACGCACTGCTGTCTGCAACTATTGACGGCTGGCGAGGCGAGTTCGAACTAGTGGGCCGCGACGAGCAAACGATACAAGCAGGCGCGGAGACACTCGTGCAAATGATTCGTGCATTGAAGAACTAGCCTTCGAATGCGCTACGACGGCAATTGAATTCGCGGTACGGCGAGAATTCGCTTCCGCTCTCGGCGAGAAATCGGCCAGTAGCCGGATGTCCGCGCCCGGTACCTATCGGCACCGGGCGCGGGCACATCCGATGGATTCACGCCGAACCAGCGGCACCCGTTGATTGCGGTTTGACACCGTTCGTCGAACTCACCATGGCATCCACCTTCGCCTCGGATGGACTCGATGTTTCGCCGCCCCCGGTCGACAACTCGGTGTGCTCGAGAACGTCGGATCCGTTCGCCGACGGATCACCCTTGGCCGCCTCGATACCGCCGACCGTACGCAGCGGCACTTCCTTCCAGAACAGCACCAGGATCAGCCCGAGCAGTGCCATACCGGTCACCGACAGGAACACCGTCGACATCGATTCCGCGAAGCCGACCTTGAACGGCCGCGCCAGTTCCGGGCTGAGCTGCTGCACGATCGAGCTGTCCTTCAGTACTCCACCGGCCGCCGAGGTGTCCTGCGCGAGTAGACCTTTCGCGAGCGCGGCATCGGCGGGATTGCCGCTCTGTGCTGCCTCGACCACCGCGTGCTGGAATGCCGGATCGGCGGCTGCGGATTTCATCTCGGTGGAGATATTCGGCGTCAACTGCGCGAAGAGGATCGAAAGGAATACCGCGACACCCATCGTGCCGCCGATCTGCCGGAAGAACGTCGCGGCGGCAGTGGATACGCCCATATCCTTGGGCGGCAACGCATTCTGCACCGCTATGGTGAGCGGCTGCATGAGGTTGCCGAGTCCGAAGCCGGTGGCGGCCATGAAGATCATCGTGACCCACAGTGGGCTGTCGGCATTCACGAAGTGCAGTAGGAACAGGCCGAGCGTCAACACGGTCGCGCCGATGAGCGGGAAGATCCGGTAACGACCGGTACGCGAGATCAGCTGGCCGGAGACGATCGAGCCGGTCATCATCCCGAGCACCATCGGCAGCATCTGCAGCCCTGCCAGTGTCGGACTGGATCCGCGCACCACCTGCAGGTACTGCGGCAGCAGCGAAATACCGCCGAACATCGCCGAGCCGACCACGACCGAGATCACCACGCCGAGCGCGAAAGTCTTATTGGCGAACATCCGCAGCGGAATCAGCGCCTTATCCTTCATAGTCTTCTCGACCAGCACGAACCCGATGACACCGAGCACACCGATCACATAGCAGAGGATGGATCGTCCACTGCCCCAACCCCATTCGCGCCCCTGCTCGGCAACGATGAGCAGCGGCACCAGTCCGATCGCCAGCACGAGCACACCCCACCAGTCGACCCGGTCGGTGGAATGCGGCCGCTTCGGCAGCTTGAGCACTTTGGAGACGACGCCGAGCGCGACCAGTCCGATCGGCACGTTGACGAGGAAGACCCAGCGCCAGCCGCTGATCCCGAGGATGCTGTCCTGTCCGGCCAGCACACCGCCGAGCACCGGGCCGATCACGCTGGAGGTGCCGAATACCGCGAGGAAGTAGCCCTGGTACTTGGCGCGTTCGCGCGGGCTGACGATATCGCCGAGGATGGTCAGCGCCAGCGACATCAGGCCGCCCGCACCGAGTCCCTGGAATGCGCGGAAAGCCGCGAGCTCGTACATCGACTGCGCCAGCGTGCACAGCAGCGAACCGAGCACGAAGATCGAGATCGCCGCCATGAAGAAGGGCTTGCGGCCGAACATATCGGACAACTTGCCGTACAGCGGCGTCGCGAGCGTCGCGGTGATCAGGTAGGCGGTGGTCGCCCAGGCCTGCATCGAATAGCCGTCGAGATCGTCGGCGATGGTGCGGATCGCGGTGGAGACGATCGTCTGGTCCAGCGCCGCGAGCAGCATGCCGAGCAGCAGACCGCTCATGATGGTCAGGATCTGTCTGTGGGTGAAACCCGTGGGCTCCGCCACGGTGGCCGGTGCGGTCACGAATCGTTCTCCGTCCGAAGGTCGTAGAGGTTGTGGTCTTGGCGCATGGCCGCGATCATGGCGGGCTTGGCCTGCTCGTAGTCGTCGACGAACTTCCGCAGCAGCCCGGCGAAGGTGGCCCGGTCCTGCGACGTCCAAGCCGCCATCACCCGGGTCAGGTTTTCGTGTCGACGCCTGCGGATCCGCTCGGCGACCTCCCGACCGTGCTCGGTGACGACCAGTACGGTGGCGCGGCCGTCATTGCGATCGGCCTGCCGCTCGACCAGCTTCCGTTCGACCAGATGGGCGATGTGCCGACTGACCGTCGACGCATCCGAATGCACCGCATCGGCGAGTGCACCCGACCGCATCGGCCCGTCACAGAGCAGCCGGAACAGAATCGCGAAGGCTGCGGGATCCACGCCGTCCCGGCTGCGCAGCTGCGCCGCGGTCCGTTCGCGCATTCGCTGTAGCCGGGTGAGCTGCATCGCGATCGCCTCGACCGCCAGCCCGTCCTCATCCACTCGACTCACCTTTACTTGCGTCAATCAACTAATTGCGTGATACAAGTATGTGTGCGAGCCAACGGCTAGGGCAAGCGAATATGCGGCCTTTACCGGCCCTTGAACTTCGGAGCGCGCTTCTCGAACACCGACTGGATGGCCTCGGTCAGATCCTCGGACGGCAGGAATGCGGAGTTCCACGCGGAGACATAGCGCAACCCGGCGGCCACCTGATCCTTGGTGCGCTGCTCGAGCACATCCTTCGCACCCTGCACCACCAGCGGCGGATTCGCGGCGATCTCGCGGGCGACGGCGTGCGCCGCGTCCAGTACCGCCTCCTGATCGGCGAATACATCGTTGACCAGGCCGATCTTCTCGGCACGCGCCGCGTCGATGTCTTTACCGGTGTAGGCGAGTTCGCGCAAATGGCCCTCACCGATGATGCCGGGCAGCCGGTGCAGCGATCCGATATCGGCGACGATCGCGACCTTCGCCTCACGCAGGCTGAACTTCGCGTCCGCGCTCGCATAGCGGATATCGGCGGCGGCGATCAGATCCAGCCCGCCGCCGATGCACCAGCCGGAAACCGCGGCGATGACCGGCTTGCGGCAATCGGCCACCGCGGTCACCGAGGCCTGCATACTGCGCACCTCGTAGAGGAAGTCGGTGCGCGGTGCGGCCAGCGCCCTATCCGCCATCAGCGGACCGAATGTGCCGGTCATCGCGGGCAGGTCGAGTCCGTAGGAGAAATGTTTTCCGGAACCGGTGAGCACAATGGCGCGAACCTCGGGATCGGCGTCCAGCCCGCGGAAAATCTCCGGCAGCTCCCGCCAGAAATCCGGACCCATGGCATTGCCCTTGCCGGGGCCGGTCAGCGTGACCTGCGCGATGTGGTCCTTGGTCGCAACGGTGAAAGCCTGCCAATCAGTCATTCGTATAGCGTAAAGCAGAAGTGCTCTAGCCAGCCGACCAGTCCGTGCCGCGCGCAAATGCTGTGCAAAGTCGGTGCGCCGCACCGGTTCTCCCATCGGACATCGCGACCACTGACCGAAAACTCGACCGGCACACTGCCCGCAATCGCTCTACTCTGGTTTCATGCGCAGGTCGCTTCCACCAGTCGCATGCCGGGTCGCGGATACCCTGATCGCGCGCGGCCACCATGGTGTCATCGTCACTCAGCCCGCCCCCACACCCACTGCCGCCGATGCCGCGCGGGCACTCGGCATCGATGTGGGCGCCATCACGAAATCACTGGTGTTCCTCCTGGATGACGATCCGGTGCTGCTGCTGGTCTCCGGTGCACACCAGGTCGATCTCGGGCGCACCGGCGAACGGCTGGAAGGCAAGCTCACCCGCGCCCCCGCCGCGATGGTGCAGGCGGTGACCGGTCAGCCCATCGGCGGCATCGCGCCGGTCGGCCATCCCACCAACCTGCCGACCTGGGTGGACAACGTGCTGTCCACGCACCAGGAGGTCTGGGCCGCGGGCGGCCATCCGAATACCGTGTTCCGCACCTCGTTTCGCGAACTGGTACGCATCACCGCCGGGCTCCCGATAGACGTGGACTAAGCGCCACTCAGACGCTCGGCGTAGTTTCGTCATGTGAGCGAGCGAACCATCAACACAGCACCAACGGTCGCAGCGGACCCGAGCGCCAGCGAGGCGCAGCTGTGAGCGAAGGTCAACCCCCCGCCACGGACATCCGGATTCCCGATGATCTGAGCGGTATCACCGCCGAGTTGTACCGCGCCTCCATGCGGCACTATCCGGCGGGCGTCACCGTCGTCACCCTGGGCTCCGTGAACGGCCCGGTCGGCTTCACCGCGACCTCCTTCGCATCGCTGTCCCTGGAGCCGCCGCTGGTCTCCTTCAATATCGCCCACACCTCGTCGAGCCTGACGGCATTGCAGGCGGCCGACTCCGTTGTGGTCCATTTCCTCGGCGAACACCAGCACGATCTGGCCAAGCGATTCGCCCGCACTGCCGACCAACGCTTCAGCGACCGCTCGCTGTGGACCACCCTGGACACCGGTGAGCCCGTGCTGCACGGCACGCCCATCTGGATCCGCGCCAACATCCAGCAGTTGATCCCCATCGGCGACCACACCCTCGTCGTCGGCCTGGTGACCCGGGTCCACGACAACACCGACGAACAGCCGAGCGCCGCTCCCCTGCTCTACTACCGCGGCCGCTACTACCGCCCGACCTCGCTCGAAGACTGAACGCGGCCGGGCGGATTCACCTGCGCGGCAACGCTATAGATCGAGCGATGAGCCAGGTGCGCACCTCGATGTGAAAGTTGCGGACGGCGCAGATCAGCCGATCGAGCACGGCGCGGCGCCGTCGTTGGTTTGGGGGTGGGCGAAGGCGCGGGTCTCCGGTGTCGGGTTCCAAAGTCCGTCAGTACTGGCGTAATTCCACGACGCACCCTTGTCGACAAGAGTGGCGATGGCCTCGACCAGCCGATCCACATCGGCGGTGCTGGTGCCGAGGCCGATACTGGCACGCAGCGCACCGTCGAGGCCGAGCCGCTCGAGCAGCGGGTGGGCGCAGAAGCGGCCGTCGCGAATGCCGATGCCGTGTTCGGCGGAGAGATAGGCCGCGACGTGGCCTGGGACGAATCCGTCCAGGGTGAAGGCGACAATGCCGACGGTGTCGGGGCTGTCGTCCCAGATGCGCAGCAGTTCGACCCCCGCAATCGCGGACAGCCCGGCGCGCAGGCGATCGGCGAGCTGTCGCTCATGCGCGGCAAGGGTTTTCGGATCGATCGCGCACAGCGCCTCACATGCGGCGGCGAGTGCGGCCGCGCCCAGGACATTCGGCGAACCGGCCTCGTGACGCTGCGGCGCCGATGCCCATTCCGCCCTGGTGGTGGTGACCTCGCGGACCGCCCCGCCGCCCGCCAGATATGGTTCGGCGGCATCGAGCCAATCCCGGCGTCCGACAAGCACTCCCGCGCCGAACGGTGCGTAGAGTTTGTGACCGGAAAAGGCGAGGTAGTCGATTCCGGTGGCGCGCAGGCTGATTCGACGATGCGGTGCCAGTTGCGCGGCATCGACGAGAATGCGCGCACCGCACTGGTGCGCGATGGTGGCCAGGCGCTCGAGCGGCAGCACCTCACCGGTCACATTGGACGCGCCGGTGACCGCGAGCAATGCCGCCGGCTTACTGCACAATTCGGCGATCAGCTGGCGGATCGTCTCCTCGACGGTCGCCGCGGCCTTGACGACGCGGCGACCGTGCCGGGTCCAGGGCAGGAAGTTCGCATGATGTTCGATATCCAGCACCACGGTGTCGCCGGGCACACAGGCAGCGAGCAGATTCAGCGAATCGGTGGTGTTGCGGGTGAACACCACGACTTGGTCGTCGGCGGCGTCGAGGAAGCGGGTGACCGAACCGCGCGCGGCCTCGTAGCACTCGGTCGAGATCCGCGAGGCGTAACCGGCGCCGCGGTGCACGCTCGCGTAGAACGGCAGCAGCTGCTGCACGCGGTCGGTTACCTGCGCCAATGCCGGTGCGCTAGCGGCATAGTCGAAGTTCGCGTAGGTGGTCGTTCCGCCCTGTACCAGCGGCACTTGGAGATCGTCGCCGGAAACCCGGGCAAGGGCGGCACAGGGGGACGGCAGTCGGCAGGGCGGGTAAACAGAGCTCTGCTCGATTACAGCGGTCATCACAAATCCCATCGGCTGTAGGACCCGAAATCAGCTGATCATCCGAGTCCGCGCTTGCCGCACCCGGTCGGGCTGCGGCCCGGTCGTCACCCGGAGCACCCCACCGCGGAGGAGGGTTGCCGACCAGCTAGCCGGGGCTTGACGCTGGTACTCATGACCTGAACCGAGATTGGCAGATACCGCACCGCCCTGTCAACCGGGTCCATCGCTGCATATACATGCAGTCAAATAAATAACCTTGCAATGCCGAGTGATGTGCGATCTGATCGAGAGGTGACGCTTTCCCTGCTGCTCAGCTTTATCGGCCTGTGCATTCTGCTGTCGATCACGCCCGGCCCGGATTCGTTTCTGGTGCTGCGCTTCTCGATCGTGGACGCGCGACCCGGCATTGCCGCGGCGATCGGCTCGGCATTGGGCGGGATCGTGTGGGCGGTGGTGGTCGCGGCAGGTGTCGCCGCTCTGCTGGAACAGTCCGCGACGGCCTACCGCACACTCAAGGTCATCGGCGGAATCTATCTGGTGTACTTGGGAATTCGCGCGCTGATCGATCACCGCAAGCAGCGCAGAGCGGGCACCGCCGCGGCGTCCGGACAGTTGGCCGCGCAGGCTCCCGCCTCGATCCGCTCGGCATTCGCCGCTGGCGTGGTGTCGTGCGTGTTCAACCCGAAGGTCGGGCTGTTCTACCTGGCGGTACTGCCGCAATTCCTGACCGATGTCACATTTCTGAACACCCTCGCCCTCGGCGCCATCGAATGCTCCATTGCCGCCGTCGAGATGATCCTGCTCGCCATGCTGGCGTCACGAGCGGTTGCCATGTTGCGCCGCCCACAGGTTCGCGATCGGCTCGAACAGATCAGCGCGGCCGTACTCGCCGCGCTCGGCATCGGCACGGCCGCGTCTGCCGCGTAATCCGAAATGCGCCGGGCCGGCCGCCACCGACCAGGCGCAAAGTGTCACCGGTTCGGCTGAATCTCCTTGCGCCACAACAATAGTGATGCGATCAACGAGATGACGACGCGGCCGTGAGCCACCAGAACGCCTGCCGGAACCCGGCAATGGGTACTGGGCTGTCCAGAGGAATTCGACGACCTGTCCCAGCAGCAGGTGTCCACCGCGCTCGGCATCGACCGCAGCGAGGTGGTCCGGCTGATCGACGGCCTCGAGGAGTCCGGTTTCGTCATCCGAACCCGCGATTCGGCGGACCGGCGTAAATACCGGCTGTCCATCCCCCAGGCCGGACGCGCCGAGCGCCGCAAGACCGACGAACTCATCGAAGAGGCCGCCGAGCGGGTGCTGTATCGCCTCGACGAGGACGAGCGGCAGACCCTGCGTCGCCTTGCGCTGAAGCACTGGGCGAAGAACTCTGACCGATACCGCAGGTACCGTAGACAGTTGGTCACCATGGCGTTTGCCCACTGGTAACCCTGCTGTGAAACAACAACGAGGAAGCGCAAGGCGTGTCAATGAGAGGTGGGCAGGACGTGATGCTGCGGCCGCAGGTCGACACGGCGGTGGGCACAGGCCCGACCGACCGGCTCCGCACCCCCGAACCCTTGCTACGCGCCGCACTCGCGCCGCAGGCCAGGACCCTTGTCGACATCCTGAACAGCACCGCGCAAGCCCATCCGGAGGCGCCCGCGATCGATGACGGTCGCATAGTGCTCAGCTACACCGAATTGCTGGCCGAAATCGACGCCGGAGTCGTGCGTTTGACCGCGGCGGGTGTGCGCCCCGGCGACCGCGTCGGCGTGCGAATGCCATCCGGCACACATGAGCTTTACGTCACTATTCTGGCGATTCTTTTTGCCGGTGCGGCTTACGTCCCGGTGGACGCCGACGATCCGGACGAGCGCGCCCGGCTCGTCTTCGGTGAGGCCCGCGTCACCGCGATCGTGACCGCGGCAGGCATCGAGCCGACGGCCGTCGAACGGCCAACGTCCACTGACGCCTCGACCGTTCGCCCCACCCCAGGCGACGACGCGTGGATCATCTTCACCTCCGGATCCACCGGAACCCCGAAGGGCGTCGCGGTCACCCACCGCAATGCCGCCGCCTTCGTCGACGCGGAAGCGCGCCTGTTCCTGCCGGATGCCCCGATCGGTCCGGACGACCGGGTTCTCGCCGGACTCTCGGTCGCCTTCGACGCCTCCTGCGAGGAAATGTGGCTGGCCTGGCGCAACGGCGCGTGTCTTGTGCCCGCGCCGCGCGCCCTGGTCCGCACCGGCGCGGATCTCGGTCCCTGGCTGGTGCGCCGCGAAATCAGCATCGTCTCGACGGTTCCCACACTCGCCGCGACCTGGCCCGCCGAGGCGCTCGACCCGGTCCGGCTGCTGATCTTCGGCGGTGAGGCGGTGCCGCCCGAACTTGCCGAACGCCTTGCCGGAAACCCCGCGGCGCGAGCGACGGGCCCGGAGGAGGTAGCGGAGCGTAACGACGCACGGCCCGGCGAACGCCGCAAATCAGACACAGATTCCGAGCGCGAGGTCTGGAATACCTACGGCCCTACCGAAGCAACGGTGGTGGCCTGTGCGGCGCTGCTCGACGGCGGCTTCCCGGTCCGGATCGGACTACCGTTGGACGGCTGGGATCTCGCCGTCGTCGATGCCGCCGGAAATCCAGTGGACGAGGGCGAATCCGGTGAACTCGTGATCGGCGGCGTCGGCCTGGCCCGCTACCTCGATCCGGCCAAGGACGCCGAAAAGTACGCTCCGCTACCGTCACTCGGCTGGGAGCGCGCCTATCGCAGCGGCGACCTGGTTCGCAAGGACAGCGCGGGTCTGGTCTTTCTCGGCCGCGCCGACGATCAGATCAAACTCGGCGGCCGCCGCATCGAACTCGGCGAACTCGACAACGCCCTGCAGCACCTACCCGGCGTCACCGGTGCCGCGGCCGCGATCCGAACCACCAAGGCGGGCAATAAGATCCTGGTCGGCTACCTGACCGGCACCGGACCCGATTTCGACCTAAAGGCCGCCAGAGCCCAACTCGCCGAACAACTTCCGGCCCCGCTGGTCCCCCGGCTCGCCATCGTCGCCGACCTGCCCACCCGTACCTCCGGCAAGGTCGATCGCGACGCCCTGCCGTGGCCGCTGCCGAACACCGCCGAAACCGAAACCGCGACCGGCGATCTCACCGAAACCGAGCAATGGATTGCCGGACTGTGGGATTCGATTCTCGGCGCCGAAATCACCGGTCCGGATACCGACTTCTTCGATCTCGGTGGTGGTTCGCTATCGGCGGCGCAACTGGTCACCGCACTGCGCGAACGTTATCCGCAGATCACTGTCGCCGATCTCTACGACCATCCTCGCCTCGGCGCACTGGCCGGACTGCTCGACGAGACCGCGCCGAGCGCCGCCGTCGAGGAACGCATCGTGCGCCCGACGCCGCTGCGCGCCCAGTGGACCCAGGTGCTGGCCACCATCCCGCTGACCACCCTCACCGGACTGCAGTGGCTCACCTGGTTGGCCATTGTCGGCAATATCGCGGGCTGGTCCGGCTCGCTGCCGTGGTTGCCGCATCTGTCCTGGTGGTGGACGCTGGCCGCCTTCCTGCTGTTCATCTCGCCGCCCGGTCGCATGGTGATCTGCGCGACCGGCGCTCGGATTCTGCTGCGCGGCGTGCGGCCCGGCAGTTATGCCCGCGGCGGATCGGAGCACCTGCGACTGTGGACGGCGGTGCGGCTCTCGGAGGCCAGCGGCGCCGAGAGTCTCTCCGGCGCACCGTGGATGGTGCCGTTCGCACGGGCGCTCGGCGCGAAGATCGGCACGGGCGTCGATCTGCACACCCTGCCGCCGGTCACCGGCATGCTCGAACTCGGTGACGGGTGCAGTGTGGAGCCCGAGGTCGACCTGTCCGGCTATTGGATCGACGGCGATGTGGTGCACATCGGACCGATCACCATCGGTGCGGGCGCGGTGATCGGCGCCCGCTCGATCCTGTTGCCCGGCAGCAAAATCGGTAAGAATGCCGAGATCGCGGCCGGATCTTCGGTATCGGGCAGGGTGAAGGCCGAACAGGAGTGGGCAGGCTCGCCCGCCACGAAAGTCGGTAAGGCCCAGCATCGTTGGCCGTCGCATACTCCGGCACGGGCCGCGCACTGGGTCGCGATTTTCGGCGCGACCTCGATGGCATTGGCGGCCATGCCCATTCTCGGTCTGGCCACCGGCGGCGCATTCCTCGCATGGTTCATCCGCGACGCCCGCACACTCGCGGGTGCGCTCGGCAAGGGTTTCGCGATCCTGCCCGTCGCAACGCTGCTGAGCCTCGCCGTGTACGCGGTGGCCACGGTCATCGCGGTCCGGCTGCTCAGCATCGGACTCACCGAGGGCCATCATCCCGTGCGCAGCCGGGTCGGCTGGCAGGCCTGGGCCACCGAACGGCTGCTGGATTCGGCGCGCACCTTCCTGTTCCCGCTCTACGCAAGCTTGCTGACCCCGCTGTGGCTGCGTCTGCTCGGCGCGAAGATCGGTAAGAGCGTCGAGGCGTCCACCGTGCTGCTGCTGCCGAAATTCACCACGGTCGCCGACGGCGCGTTCCTCGCCGACGACACCATGATCGCCAGCTACGAACTCGGCGGCGGCTGGCTGCACATCGGCGACGCGAAGGTCGGCAAGCGCGCCTTCCTCGGCAATTCCGGTATGACCGCACCCGGTCGACGGGTGCCGAAAAACGGGCTGGTCGCCGTGCTATCGGCCGCACCGTCCAAGGCCAAGGCGGGTTCGTCCTGGCTCGGCAGCCCACCGGTGCGACTGCGGCGCGCCTCCGAAAGCGGCGATACCGAACGCACCTTCGATCCGCCGCTGCGGCTGAAGGTGTTCCGCGGCATAGTCGAGACCTGCCGGCTCGTCCCGGTGCTCGTGAGTTTCGCCATCGGCCTCGGTGTGCTGTTCACGCTGGCCTGGATCGCGGAATCGGCCGGATACCTGGTCGCCGGACTGCTCTGCGGTTTTGTCCTGATGGGCGCCGGTGCCATCGCGGGGGCCAGTGCGGTCACCGCGAAGTGGTTACTGGTCGGGCGAATTCGCGCCGAGGAGCATCCGCTGTGGAGTTCGTTCGTGTGGCGCAACGAGGTTGCCGACACCTTCGTCGAAACCGTCGCCGCGCCGTGGTTCGCGCGCGCCGCGACTGGTACCCCCGTACTGAATCTGTGGCTTCGTGGACTCGGCGCGAAGATCGGACGCGGGGTATGGTGCGAGTCCTATTGGCTACCGGAGGCGGACCTGGTGACACTCGGTGACGGCGCGACCGTGGAACGCGGCTGTGTTGTGCAGACCCACCTCTTCCACGATCGGATCATGGCCATGGACACCGTCACCCTCGACGCGGGCGCCACCCTCGGGCCGCACTGCGTCGCCCTGCCCGCCGCGGGCATCGGCGCGGGCGCGACCGTCGGCCCCGCCTCGCTGGTCATGCGGGGTGACACCGTGCCGCCGTCCACCCGCTGGTGGGGCAATCCGATAGCGCCGTGGTCGAGTGCGGCGCCGAGCCTCAGCGAGGCGGGAGCGGCCTCCTGATGGCGGGCAAGTACTACGAAGAGCCCGTCGACGAATACCTACCGCAGAACGGAAATTGGGGCTACCGGGTATCGCGGTACGAACTCGAGATCACTTATAAGGTCGCCAGTAATCGCATGGCAGGCCGAGCTCGGATCATCGCGGTGACCGACGCCGTCCGTGACCGTTTCGCGCTCGACCTGTCCCAGTCGCTCACCGTGTCCAAGGTGCTCGTCAACGGCACCAAGGCCGCGAAATACTCCCACCAGCGCGGCAAGCTCGTCATGACGCCGCAGCACCGCATCCCCGCGGGTGGGCTGCTCGAGCTGGTCATCCAATACGCCGGGCTGCCGAAGCCGGTGCGCGGGCCGTGGGGCGAGGTGGGCTGGGAGGAACTGACCGAGGGCGCGCTGGTGGCCAGCCAGCCCAACGGCGCCGCGTCCTGGTTCCCCTGCGACGACCATCCGAGTTCCAAAGCCAGCTACCGGATTTCGATCACCACCGACACCCCGTACTACGCGCTCGCCAACGGCACCTTGATGCGCAAGCAGACCAAGGCCAGCCAGACCACCTGGGTTTACGAACAGTCCGAGCCCATGTCGACCTATCTGGCCACCATCCAGATCGGGCAGTACCGGAAACACCGGATCGGCAGCCCGCGCGGTTCGGTGCCGATGCAGGCGGTGATCCCGCCACGACTGCGCGCGAATTTCGAACACGACTTCGAGCGCCAGCCGCAGATGATGGAGCTGTTCACCGAGAAGTTCGGCCCGTATCCGTTCGAGGCGTACACCGTCGTGATCACCGATGACGATCTCGAGATCCCGATCGAGGCCCAGGGCATCTCCGTCTTCGGCGCCAACCACTGCGACGGCCGCCGGGGCGCGGAACGCCTTGTCGCACACGAACTCGCGCACCAGTGGTTCGGCAACAGCCTCACCATCTGGCAGTGGCGTGACATCTGGCTACACGAAGGCTTCGCCTGTTACGCCGAATGGATCTGGTCCGAAGCCGCGGGCGGGCCCACCGCGGACCAATTGGCCCGCGCCGCCCGGCACAACCTGTCCCGCGAACCGCAGGACATCATCATCGGCGACCCCGGCCCGCGACGTATGTTCGACGACCGCGTGTACAAACGCGGCGCACTTACCCTGCATACTCTGCGCCTGGAACTCGGCGAACTCGCCTTCTGGGATCTGCTGCGCGAGTGGACGATCCGCTACCGACACGGCTCGGTCACCACGGAGGAATTCACCGATCTGGCGGGCCACTACAGTCTGGTGCCGCTGCGGCCGCTCTGGGATGCGTGGCTGCTCGGTGAGCCGCTGCCGCAACTGCCGCCCTCCGGCGGGCAGGTCGATAAGACATCGCGCTGAAGCGCCGTCAGAAGACCAAGTAGCGCGTGGCCAATTCTTCGACCAACGGATCGTCATCGGCGACGCTGTTCAGCGTATCGAGATCGGACTCGACCGAGATCAGGCGCGGATCATCCTGTTCCGAGTCGGGCGTGCCGTCCTCGGCGAGCTGGCGCAATAGTTTCGCCCGCACGCGTTCCTTCAGCGAATCACTCATATACGAAGCCTGCCTGAAAACCGCTAGACCGGCGTGAGCCAGGTCCCCCACGGCGTATTTCGCAACACGGTATAGCCGATGAGCAGCGCGAAGAACACCCACATCGTGCTGCGACCGATCCGAGGTAGTCGCATCCGCTCACCGCGCCAGGCACGGATCGACCAGTCACCGATCCACAGCACGAAGGCCAGCACCAGCGGCAGTACGAGCAGATTGCTGTGTACCGCATCGAGAATTCGGCCGTCGGTCAGATTGTGCATGCCCCGCATGCCGCCGCAGCCGGGACAATACAACCCCGTCAGTGCGTAGACCGGGCAGATTCCATAGGAGCCTTCGCCGTGCGGATCCCGGAAATGCAGCAGGACCGCGGCACCGACCCCGACGCCCGCCGCCACCACCGGCCACCCCAAGGCGCGCAGGCCGGTGCGCCTCGGTTGTTCCGCCACCGCTTCCTGGTGTACGACCGGTACCGCATGACTCATCTCCACAAGCACCAACGGTAGCCGCGGTCGCCCCACGCCCGCCACAGCTCATGCCGGCTCGACGGATTCGGGGGCAGCGCGGCCCGCAGGCTCGAATTCGAGCCTGCGGGCCACTGGCACGCACCCACGGACAGCGATTTCTCCGGCTCGGTCGCGGTCGAAATAGACCCCGGAGACGGTGCGTCCGTTGTCGTTTTCGTGCGCGCCCCCAACCGCCGCGACATCCCCGGTGATTTCCATCCGGACGATCAGGTCTGCCTGGTGATGCCCGACGATATCGCTGATTTCCTGACCCCCAGCTGACCGCCGCCCCTTTGTCGGGCTCCGCGCCACAGAACCGGGCCGATCCCGAGAACGGGCGCGCGATTGTGGGGTGAGGCAAGGGGATCGGGGCAAGACAGGGTGGGCGGCGGGGGTAACGGCTGCCTCGGGCACAGGCGATATCCAGGAAGAAGAGCTCGTGCCCGATGTTTCTGCCGGCAAGACTATTGGCCGACCTAATTTCGGGTATCCATCCGATAGAACCAGGATTTTCGCCACTGGAGCGCTAGCAGTAGCAAGCACTCAGCTTGCACTGTACTGTGGCGGCAGACACAAAGGAGTGCTCGAATGCTGGTCAAGTCGATGAGGACGCTGGCGGAAGTGCGCGGAGACGAACCGTTGACCGCCGCCTACCGTGCCGGCCTACGGGCGCGGACATACCGGACCGCGTCGCTCAACAAGCCCACCGCCACACCCGAGATCATCCCGGTCACCACCGGGGACGGGGCCAAGCTCAGGGTCCATGCCTACGGTCCCGCCGACGGCGATGTCATCGTCTTGATCCACGGCTGGAGCTGCTGCATCGAGTACTGGAATCCGCAGATCAATGCCTTCGCCGACCGCTACCGGGTGCTCGCCTACGATCAGCGCGGCCACGGCGAGAGCACCCTCGGGAGCATCGGCCCGGGCGCGCAGACACTGGCCGACGACCTCGAAGCGGTGCTCGAGGCCGCTCTCCCGCCCGGCAAGCGCGCCGTCCTCGTCGGTCACAGCATGGGTGGAATCACCCTGCAGGCGTGGGCATCTCGCTATCCGGAACAGGTCACTCGCCGCGCCGCCGCGGTCGTCATGGCCAATACCGCGGCCAGCGACATCCGGTACGAAACCGACCTGCTACCGCTGTTCAACAAGCCGCTCATGGTGGCCGAGCGCCCGGTGACCGTGCTCGGCGCCAGCCTCCGCGTCCCGCTCGTCATCGCGGAAACCGCACTCGCCGCGCCGATTCCGCTGCCGGGCGGGTGGCCGGTCAGCGCGGTGTTCAAGGCCCGCGTCATGTCCAAGCCCGCCACCCGTGACGAGGTGGACTTCGCGCTCGGCATCGTCCGCTCGTGCCGCCCGCTCACCCGCGGCCTGCACGCCGTCGCTCTCGCCGATCTGGACCTGGGTGATGCCGCGAAGCACCTGACGGTGCCGACCACGGTCATCGCGGGCGCCGAAGACCACCTGCTGCCCGAGCGCATGTCCCGCCCGATCGTCGAGGCTCTCGCCAAGGCAGGTCACCTTGCCGACTACCAGGTCTGGCCCACCGGCCACCTGGGCAATATCGAGGCCGCGGACCGCTTCAACACCCTGCTGGCGGACGTAATCCAGCGCGCCGACCCACGCGGCGCCGCAGCGGGCTGACCCGGACCTCTGCTGGGATTGGTCGACGGCGCCCGGCATGCGGATGTTCGATCCCGAGTTCTCGAATCAATCCCGCCAGTGTGTCGGAGTAGTAGCCGAGACGCACACCTTCCGGCGGATCGTCGGACCTGCCGCATCCAGGTGCGTCCCAGGCAATGACCGTGTACTCATGGGCGAGCGACTCCAACTGCAGCCGCCACCACCGGCTGTCCTCCCATCCGCCGTGAAGCAACATCAGCGGTGGATCGGGACCCACCATCCGGTAGGCGATCGACTGCCCATCGACCTCGATCCGGGGCTGAATCGGCCGCAACCTTCATCGCGATCAGCCCGGCTTGATATTGGCGTTGCGGTGGAAAACATTCTCGGGGTCGTACTCGGTCTTGATATCGGCCAGCTTCGCGTATTTGGCGGGTCCATAGGATGCGCGTACCCGGTCCTCGCCCGCCTCCGCCATGAAGTTGACATACCCGCCCTGGCTGGATGCGAAGGGGCACAGCGCTTCCCAGGTCGAGCGCACCCACGCCCTGTCGGCGGCCAATATCTCGGCGTTCGGGGCGGCGGCTTCGATATTGCATACGTAGTGTGCCGAGCGCGCGCCACCGAATGCGGTGTCGTCCTCGCCGACGGCAGTGAAGGCGCCATCGAGTACGAAGATCGGCATGAACGAGAGCGGCGATGTCTTCTGCCCCGCTCGCTCGGTCAGAATCGCGATCACGTCGTCGGAGAAGTCGTCGAGATCGAGCGCCTTCTCATATCCGTGAATGCCCCATGGCACCGCGACATCGAGCATCGATTGCAATCCGGTAAAGGGTATCGGGGCAATGAATTCGAAGAGCGGGGCGAGCGCGCTGCGGATCGGCGCCACCATCTCGGCATGTTCTTCGGCAGTGCCGTAACCGGCGACGATAAGGGCATGACCGGGCACGAAGTGGTACTGCTGCGGCACGAAAGGCTCCGGCGGCGCGGATAAAGCGACACCGACCAGCACTCCCGACCTGGGCGGCATCGTCGGTATGAACGCACGAATCAGATGTAGCGCGGCATCCCCATCCCTCAGCGGCCAGAAGAAGAATCCGACGTGCACTTCGGGCCCGATCCGATGCGTGCGATATTCGAATTCGGTGACGATTCCGAAATTCCCGCCTCCACCACGCAACGCCCAGAACAGGTCCGGATTCTCACTGGCGGACGCCCGCACGATCCGGCTATCGGCAAGAACAACCTGTGCCGAGACGAGATTGTCGATCGACAGACCGGCTACGCGGGTCAGCCAACCCATGCCACCACCCAGGGTGAGGCCACCCACGCCGGTATCGCTGATCACGCCGCCGGGCACCGCCAGTCCATACGCCTGGGTCGCGGCATCCATATCCGCCATCGTCGCGCCGCCGCCGACCGAAGCTGTCCCGGCCACCGGGTCCACCACGACGCGATTCATCACCCCGAGATTGATCATCAGGCCGCCGTCGCAGACCGCCGTACCGCTGTAGGCGTGCGCACCGCCGCGCACCGCTACCTCGAAGCCGTTTTCCCTCGCGAAAGCCAGGGCCGCGGCCACGTCCTCGGCGGAAAGGCACTGGGCGATCACCGCGGGCCTCCGGTTGATGGCCCCGTTCCAGATGGTACGGGCATAGTCATAACCCGCGTCGTCAGGAGCGAATACCGGCCCGCCGATCGCGGATCTGAGTGCTCTGAAGTCGAAACTCATTGCTTGGGTCATGGCATTTCTCCAGCCACCGGTCCCCGACAACTCGTGGAAGAGCGGGTCACGCTGTCCGCGTCGCCGACTCTTGCTGCGGCACCGACACGTAGGTGGTGCTATCCGAATGCCACGCACACACCAGCCCATCCGGATGAATGTGGCGCGCTTGACATAATAACGCTGGTGCACGGCAGCCGTACCTGGTTTCGGTCCGGTGCCGCCCTACCGGCGACGTGTCGATGCGGCACCGGCCGGAATCTTGGTGCTAAAAGCTTGGGTATGGACAGCGGCGCAATCGGAGGAATACATAGATCGGTAGTCGGCATCGCGTTGGTGGGGATGCTCGTCGGCACGACGCTAGGTGCGCCGCCGGCCTTTGCCGAGGTCGCAACATCCGCGCAGATTTCTACGGATACGGCGTCGGACGACGGTTCGCGCATAACCGACGTCGAGTACATCGACGACCGAAATATCCGACTTCAGGTCTATTCCGCGGCGATGGGCGCTGAATTTCCGGTGGAGATCCAGCGGGCCGCGGATGACTCGGTTCCCCGGCCGACGCTATATCTGTTGAACGGTGCGGGCGGCGGTGAGGACGACGCATCATGGCAGGCACAAAGCGATGCGCGGCAGTTCATGTCGGACAAAGACGTCAACCTGGTCCAGCCGATCGGCGGCAGGTTCAGTTACTACACCGACTGGCTCGCGGACGATCCGGTACTGGGTCGCAATAAATGGAAGACCTACCTGACCGATGAATTGCCACCGCTGATCAATTCCGCACTCGGCACCAACGGAGTCAACGCGATCGCGGGAATTTCCGCTTCCACCGCCACGGTGTTGGCATTGCCAATTGCCCGGCCCGACCTCTACCGGGCGGCGGCCGCATATAGTGGCTGCGCACAGACCAGCGATCCGATAGGTTCCAGGTTCCTGAAGCTCGTGATCGCCTGGGGTGGCGGAAACGCCGACAACATGTGGGGCCCGGTCGGTTCGCCCGAATGGACGGAAAACGATCCTTACCTGCACGCCGATAAATTGCGCGGCATCGATCTCTATCTTTCTTCAGGTAATGGCCTGCCCGGAAAATATGACACGCTGAACGGGGCACATGCCGAACCCGGCCTCGACGGATTGACAAATCAGGTTCTGCTCGGCGGCGCGATCGAAGCGGCGGCCAATTACTGCATGAAGAATTTGCAGGCGAAGCTGATATCGCTCGGCATTCCGGCAACATACAACTTCGACGAGGGCACGCACTCGTGGGGTTATTGGGAAGACGAATTGAAGAGGTCGTGGCCGGTCCTCGAGCACGGACTCGGCTTGACATAGTGCATGGAAATCGAACGCGGGCGGAGCCTTTCGGCGCCCACCCCGCGTTCGGAAGTAATGGCCGCCTCAACATTCTCGGCGTGTCGGCAAGTTGTCCGGCGTAGACATCGGGCGTTGACCGGCACGGACACCGACACGCTATGGAACCAAATAGTCCGTTTTGTGACGCATGTGACATAGCGTCATCGAATACTTCGGTGCTCGGTCAGGAGGCGGCTCGGTGAGGTCGGGTATTCGTACGCGGCGGGCAGCGCTCGGCTGCTGTGCCGCATTGGCAATGGCGGGTTCGATCGCGCATCCGGCATCGGCCGCACCAAGGCCCGATACCGCCCCATTGCCGCCCGGACTGATCGCGGCCGTCGCGAGTGACCTCGGAATGGATGCGCACGAATATCTCGTACGCGCCGAAACCGCCCGACGGCTGGCCGAATTCGCACAGCAGGCCCGCGCCGCATACCCGGCCGTATTCGCCGGGATCCGGATGAGTGACGACCGTCCGATCGTCTCGCTCGCCGAAGGTGAGCGCGCGGCGGACGCCAAATCCATCGCCGAAAAGGCCGGATTCAGCGTGGAAACCGTTGCCGACAGTGAGCGCACCCTCGATGCCCGCCGCGTCGCCTTCGAACGTTGGCTATCCGGTCAGCCGAGCACCGTCGTCGACTCGATTGTGGCCTACGGCATCGACGTGGTGACCAATAGCTTCGCCGTCCGCCTGGCCGATGACGTGCAGTTGCCGACCGATATCGGGCCGATCCAGTCGGTGACGGCAGTGCTGCCGGAAGCCCGACCCGACGACACCTCCGTCGGCATCCAGGCGATCACGGGAATCCAAACCGAAGGCGACATCATCGGTGGTCAACCGTTCGGCATCAAGGTCGACGGAAATGCGCACAGGTGCTCGTTCGGCTTCAATGCCACCGATGCCGGCGGTGATGCCGTGAATATCACCGCCGGGCACTGCGACCCGAACAATGTTGTCGAACCATCCGCGAAAACCACCGAGCCCCAACGTGTCTACGAATTCAAAGATGGGCAGCTCGGCAAGGAGATCGGTCACTTCACGGTCTCCCAGTTCGCCCCCAAGGACTACGCGATCGTCCGGATCGACGAGACATTCGCGCCACGCTTCCGGAACAACCTGGTGTCCACCCAGAAACTGGATTCACCGGCGCAGGCGCCCGACGAGAATGTGAACGGCAGTAATTCGGGACAGTCGCCGGATGTCCTGCGCATCGACGGAATCACGGAACCGGTTGTCGGAGCGGCCGTCTGCAAAACCGGCTTCACATCCGGATATTCGTGCGGGACGGTGCTGGCGGCCGGGCAAAAGGGCCTGTTACGCGGCCACGGCGACCAACCGGTCAAGATCGAGAATATGTTCTATGCCGCCCTCTGCGGCCAACGTGGTGACAGCGGTGGACCGATCTTCGCCGGCACCAAGGCACTCGGCCTCAGCAGCGCCATCGTCACGGTGAGCTCCGCGTTCGATCTCGGCTGCGGCCACGTCCCACTGCTGCTCGGCCAGCCGATCAGCAGTGTGCTGCAAGACAATCCGGGTTTGACCATTCGGACGAACTGATGCAGGCGAACTCATGACACCCATCGATATGGAAGGCAAATACATCTAAGGAGCGAATCGATGCTGCGCGTTGTCGCGGCCGCCATCGCGGTCGGAGCACTCATGGTTTGTGCCGGTCCAGCCGTTGCCGAGGGGTTGTGCGACAGCGTCGTCACGTTCGCCAATGCCCCGAACGATGACGCCGCAACCTCCGCTGACAGTCTGGCCGATAGCGGCCCTACATCTGCCGACGGACTGAATGACAGCGCCACGTCCGCCAATATCCCCGACAGCAGTGCCGCCACGTCCGCAGACAGTCCGGGCGGAGGCATCAACACTTCCGCCGACAGGCCGAACGACCGCGTCACACCATCCGCCAACGGCCCGGATGACGGTCTTGCCACGCCTACAGATGGGCCGAGCGAGAGCGACAGCACGCCCACCGACAGGCCGAACGGCGGCACAACCACGCCCGCCAATTTCCCCGACAGCAGCGCCACCACGTCCGCAGACAGCCTCGGCGAGAGCGACAGCACATCCGCCGACAGCGTTACCCCATCCACCGACGGCCTGGACGGCAGCCTCGCCCTCTCCGCCGAGGAGAGCGACAATATTGCACCCGGCGACGAGAGCGACGAAACAGTCGCCGTCACCCCCGCCGCCAGCCCGCCCGACAGTGGAACAACCCCTGCCGGACTCGCGCTCTCACTAATCCGCCTGGGCACCAGAGCCCTCGCCCTGACAGTGGTACCACTGCACCAGTTCCCCGCCTTCGACGCCGTCATCACCCACGAAAGCGGTTGGGACGTCTTCGCCATCAACCCGAAAAGCGGCGCCTACGGCCTCGGCCAAGCACTGCCCGCCGAAAAGATGCAAACCCACGGCGCCGATTGGCGATTCAACCCGCTGACCCAAATCCGCTGGACCTACGACTATATGAACGAGCGCTACGGCAGCCCCAACGGCGCCTGGGCATTCTGGCAGACACACCACTGGTATTGACCAGCATCAGGCGGTACCGAGTGCTGACACGATCGACAGCGCGGTGACGCCGACCGCGATGATCGCGAACGTGCTGTAGCGGAACAGCAGCAGCGGCCGCTCGATGGGCATGCCGACTCGACCTCTTCCGTGTTCGTTCTTCCGGGTTCGTTCTTCCGGGTTCGTCTCGACGGGCGGGTCAGGCGACAATCTGGCGGTGGAACAGACCCAGGTCGTCGATCGCGGCTCGGGCGTCGGAAAGGAAATCCGAGGCGACGTGGTGGACGTGCGGCGCCCGGTCCCAGACCTGCAGCTGTACCGGAACGTCCGCTTCGACGCAGCGGCGGGCCAGCATTTCCGCGTCGGGCAGCAGGCATTCGGTGGAGCCGACCTGGATCAGGACCGGAGGTAGACCCGTGAAGTCGTGGTTGACCGGCGACCATATCGGATCGAGTTCGCCGTCGACGGCGACGCCGCGCCGCACGATCGTTTCCAGGATGCGAGTGGGGATATAGGAATCGAGGTGCCGGTTGGGGTGGGCGTTTCGGGTCGTCGAATCGAAGTCGGCCCACGGTGCGATCGCGGAGATGCCGCCGGGCATCGGCAAACCACGTTCCCGGATTGCCAGCACCAGCCGGAAGGCCAGCCCGCCGCCTGCCGAGTCACCGGAGACGATGATGCGCTCGGGTTGGAAGCCGTGCTCGAGCAGGTAGACATAGGACTCGACGGCGTCGTCGAGCGTCTCGGTAAAATGCGCGCCGGGCAAGTGCCGGTAGTCGACATTGAATACGGGCATCCGGCTCGCGCGTCCGATTTTGGCGACGAGGCGCCGATGGGTGTTCAAGCCGCCGCTGATGAACCCACCGCCGTGGAAGTACAGCAGCGCCGAATCTTGTCGCTGCCACGGGGCGGGCAGATCGTCGTTCCACAACCATTCGGCACGGAAGTCACCCAACTGAACGGTCCAGCGTTTGGTGCCTTTCGGAGGCACGAGTGCGGCTGCCGGCAGATCGATGAGTCGGCTGAGCCAGAGCGCGTGCCCGAGCCGGTCGTGGCCACCTATCAGCGCCATGGTCGCCAACCCCAACCCGACTGTGCCGCGGAGCAACGGATGGGCGATTCGAGTTCCGATACTTGCCTCGTTGGCTGGTTCGACAGTCGGTAACGATGCTGGGGGCCGGGCAACTGCCGCGCTCACGACCTTTGCCATTGTCTGCCCTTATTCGGGCACGGCGGAATAAGGGTGGTCCAGAAGTCGCGGCGCACCGCGTCCCACAGCTTCGTCAGACCCGGATGGAGTTCTCGTGCTTGCACGAGATCCGGATAAGCGGCCGGGTCGAACGAGAGCACCGGCGAAGCATCGGATGTGTCGTGCACGGCGACGATCGAGATCAGCCGATTCTGGATCAAATGCCACGTCACACGCAGTCCGTCGAATTCGGTGCGACATACGTCATCCATCGCCGACCCCTGGTTGTCGCGGATGTAGCTGGCGTCTTTGGCTACCCTCATCGATGGGGCACGCTGGGTGAGATGTCAAGGTCGACCTCCTGCTTACAACTGATAGACCGAGCCTCACAGATCCAGCACGCACAGACATGGGTAGAAACACCCCCTTCTCCACCCATATCGGCAGTTCGCGCATGTTGAGACCGCATTCGGACGCACCCACGGGTAGCGCTCTGGCACCAACCACTTCGAAAACGACCTTCGCAAACCGGGCGTACACGGCCCCCGGCACGGTTAGATCAGGTCTCATGGGGCAAAGTAGGCCCACTCGCGTGGTCGGTAACCTGCCATTCGCGGTGACAAGTTTCGTCCGGACGGCATCGGGAGGCCCGCGAGCTGCTCGCGACGGCTCGGTTGGTCACGCTCACCGCTGTCGGCGGTGTCGGAAAGACTCGGCACGCCAGCGAGGTAGCGGCCGGTCGTTCCCGGACGGAGTGTGGCTGGTCGACCTGTCGGCCGGCGTCGATGACGATCTGGTGGCACAGTCGGTGCTGACCAGCCTCGCAATGGCGGACGAGTCGAACCGGACCATCGAGCAGCGCGGCTCGTGCTGTGGACGCGCACCGTCGACCGGCACCTGGAAAACATCCTCTGCAAACTCGGCTACTCGTCTCGGCACAGATAGCCGCCTGGACCGCGCGCACGCATCGCCTGCACTAGGCCCTCGACCAGGTCGCGATACGCACCGGTCGGCAGAAATGGGTATACCCCGTAGTAGTTCTACCGTCGTGTTCGGGCGCCGAGACGGCGACGCTTGGTGAGGACAGCATCCATGGCTATCACCACACCGAGGTTTCCCATGTCCGAGCAAACATACGAGTCCGGTGGCAGAACCACCGGGACCGATACCGCAATGATGATCCGGCGCTGTGGACACTGTGACAAACTGTTCGCGCCGCTGACCGCCGAATGTTCGTCGTGCCGGTCCTGGGATCTCGAGTGGTCGCCGTCGTCGGGTCTCGGTTCGATCGTGTCGTGGCGGCTCGTACACCGAAGTGTGAGCCGTCCACACGCCCAGGTGGTGCCGTTGACCATCGCCATTGTGGAACTCGACGAGGGGCCGTGGGTGTACGCGACAATCGAGGGTGACGTCGCACCGTCTGCGGAACTGCCGATCCGGGTGCGGTTCGAGCCGCGTCCTCGAATCGATCGATTCCCGGTGTTCACCGTCTGCCGAGCGACGCCCGAGCCGGATGACAGCGTTCGTCCCGCGGCACAGCGTGTGTGTGCTGCGAACGATACGCGCCCTACCCATCGCCCCCCTGTCGAACATCGCTACGACGCATGGTGGGTGCGGACCTCGCTGCGCGAGTGTGAGCTCATGGAAAGCGCGAAGGCCCTCGACGCGACGGCGAAAGCCCTGATCAGCTTTGCGATCCGCTGGGCGCCGTTCGGCGGCGCCACGGCAGGCGAACTGCTTGTGACCTTCGGCGTGACCCGGCGGCGGTTCCTGCACATGGTGGAGGAGGCACTGGACCCACGGCGCACCGACAGCGTCAAGGTGCGCGGGTTGAAGCACCATTTGCGGGACGCCCTGGCACAGGCCTGGCAGACGAGTCCCACCGCGCTCCCCACCGCCTGATGTCGACACCAACGAACTCGCGATCCGTTCACCTTCGTTGACGATGCCCTGACATCGTCGCAAGGTGAGCGCATAGCGCCCGGCGCTCGCGCACATGCCGAGTGGATCGCCCGCCGTCGATGACAACGGATGATCCACTCCGGACCCGCCGCGACGCGATCACACCCGTCACGGCCGATTCGAGTGCGTCCGGTTTCGAGGACGCGTCGCAGATCCGGGCATGGGGCGACCATTCGCGGGCAGCAGAAGTGCTGCTGGAATCGCTGCGAATCAGCCGACACAGATCGCCGCAAAACTGGTGCTCTCCCAACGGACCGCACAGCACCACGTCGAACACATCCTGAGCAAACTCGAATTCACCTCCCGCACCCAGATCGCCGCCTGGATTGCGGACGAGGCCGAGCACGAGAGTTCTCGACCGTTGCGTGCAGCCGCCCGGGTTGATCGAAACCCTTGGGGCCCAGCACAACCAGCCGGTGCCGCGACGATCCTGTAAGTCCCCGAGATTCTCGAGTCGCGCCCTGCCGATATCCGGCTAGTCGACAGGCCGGATGAGTAATAGGGCGCATGAGATCAGTTGTCCCGTAGATGCGGTAGGGTCTGCCGGAAGGTTCGAGTGCTGGTCCCGTATCGAACCTCCTGCGCGGCTAGACACTTCGAGTCCCGGTGTCGCGAGCGATCTATTTCTACGGAACAGTCTGTGTCGGTAATTATTCGACTGGAGTGGTATGACCAGGAAATATCTCAGGATTATCGCATCGCTCACGGCGATGGTCGGTGCAGCGACCTGCACTGCGAACGCACCCGCAGAGGCGGCGCCCGGCGAAGCCGGTGCCGGTGGCATGCACCTCGTCGCGGCGGTCGATGTGGGCAATCTCGTCCCGGCCGGAGACGAAGTAACACAAGGAATCCCGTTCGTGCACGCAGCCAAAGTGTCCGGGGATTATTCGGTGTCTGTCAACGGCGGTTCAGTCCGCGACGGGGAAATCGCGATCGGATACTTGATCGGTTGCGCCGTGGATATCTCCGAAGGCGTCACCATCGGAATTGCGCCGAGCGTCGGCGTCAGCGCGGGTATCGCACCCTCGCTCGCGTTGACCTTCGGCGACTCGACCAGCGTCACCGTCGCAATTCAACCGAGTTTCGGCGTCAATGCCGGTCTCGCCGGCGCGATCTCGGTGACCGTCGTACCGGGGAGGGTCACGGCGGCGGTTATCGGTGCGGCCAGCCTGGATCAGGACGCGACGTACCCCTACACATTCAGTCACACCAACACGCCACTGAACGTCAACGGATGCCTGTCGCCCGCATCAGCCATGCCGTTCGTCACCGCGCGCGTCGACGGCATCAACGGAACCGCCCAAACAACCGGCTACGGAACACAATTCACATTCTAGAGACACTGCCGCCCCGGCTTCTCGGAGGTAGCGACCGCCAGGAAGGGACCCGAGGTCGGCGCCCGCCGTCGGGAGCGCCCTGACACCTGCGAGTCCACCGCCTACGCGTGGCGGTGAGCCGACGCGGTGCTGCGCGACTACTCCCGTCGAAGACGACGGCCACCTCCACGACAGCACCATCTGGTCACTCCTGGCAGGAGAATGACCAACGGCTGCACAGACCGCCTATTCGGTTGGGCACCGTCCGCGAACGGTTGTCGCCAACGGTGTGTGGCCGATCATCGCGGTGCGGCCACCCGATCCGCGACGAAGTATGAGCAATCGATGATCTGCCGTGAATTACCGCTGTCAATGCGCCGACGTGGGCGAGGAGCCTGACTGTCGTGCCCTGCCTGGGCCGACTCGCCTGCCCGGGCAACCGACCTCATCCTTGACACCATGGGCATCCCGTACAACGTACAAAGATCCCCGAAAGACCCCTGACCTGGGAAATGGAGCCGCCTGGGGGAATCGAACCCCCGACCTTTTCATTACGAGTCGAAATCGTCGTATCCGAACGCGGTCTTCCGACGTCTGTACCCCTACATGAAGTGGCGAAATGCTTCCGTGGGGGTCTTGCCGTGTCCGGGGTCGTTTGGTGGACATGTGGCAACGCCGTGACAACTTCGTATGCCGGGTGACTTCCCTCCCCCTGCCTCCTCATACTGGCCATCCTGAACTGAGGGAGGTCGTGTCAAGGGCGCTCTTTCCCTTGACTCGGCCGAGCGAGGTCAGACAATCGGGCCATGAGGAGCAGAGGTTCCGCAACTCGGCCCACTTGTCGATCGGACTACAGGGTTTCGGGTTGGGACGTCTGTCGGTGAGGGCGATTACATTCCCTGTATGCCCGATATGCAGCAGATACCGCAGGCTTTGTCCGACATCGTCGAACTCGTCGCACCTGGCTCGGAGTCGACTCAGCGACGGTTGGCCGAGGCGATCGCCGGTCGTGAGCTCGCGGACTCGTGGGCTCCGTCCGGCGCGTTGATGGACGCTCTGTACCCCGAGTCCGGCAGCCTCCACGAGGCGGGCATGGCTTATTGCGAGATGAACTTCGACCCTGCCATGATCCGAGACGATTTGGTCGAGTTACCCGCCTGCCCGACAGCGCTCGACTGGGACTGGCTCAACGAGTTCGACGACGACTGGGATCCTGAGGAGATCGAGAACTTCCTGTGGCCGCTCGCCGCGCGGTGCCGCGAACTCGGCTCCGCGCTGATCATCCTCGACGCTGGCTCGGACGGCTACGGTATCGGGTTCATCTCGGCCGATCACATCGACCGAATCGTGGAGTTGGCGCGGATCGCGAACTGTGACCTCCGCGTGGTTCACTCGGGGATAGAGACCTTCCTGGTCTGACCGAACAGGGCGGATGTCGGTCATCGAATTCGTTCAGCAATTCATCCACGCAGGTCAGCCTGATTCCGACCTTCCTACGACCGGACCACAGCCAGGCCCCACGTGTGAGTGCCGACGGATTCGGTGGACGAGTTGCGGGAGAGCAAGCCGGGGACGGCTGACGAAGTGCCCAGCACTGCCCGGTGAACGAAAAAGCGGCCAGCTCTGAGGAGTCTGCGTGCTGCCACGTCGCCGAAGCGGATGCCAGAACACGCGAACTGGATCAAAATGCGCTCCGGTGGTCAAGCGCTGCCGACGCGCCGCCGCACCGGTGACCGAGGAGCTTGCGACGAGGACGCCGCAGTGCTGCGTGGCGCGGCGGCGGCGCGAAGCGCCGCCGGGGCGCTCTTGACTCTATATAGCGAAATTCAGCAACAACTTGCTTAGGGCGACGGGCGCTGCTCGATCTCATCGGCTGTCAGGCTGCGAAGTGCGTCGAGGAGCACGGACATGCTGACGATCGTCGCTGCAGGCGAGTACTGGGCGAAGCGCTCTGCCTTCCCGGGCTTGTTCGCGAAAGCAATCGTCGGGACAGCCGCGGCGACCTACCGGAGCATCTGGTGGCCGCACTTCGGCCCCGACAACGAGGTGTATTCCGGGGACCATATGCCGGTCTGGGACCACCGGGTGGGCACGTTCGTGGACCCCAATTCCGGTCGGGCGCTGACCTATTGGGATGACGCGCTGGACACCATCGATTCCGTCGATGACATCGAACCAGCCCACACACTGCGCTTCGGTGGCCAGTGCAAACCGGTCCAGATCATCGCGGGCACACCGGAGATGGATCGCAAGGTCGCCTACCTGACCAAGTACCTCACCAAGTCCGTGACCGAAGTGCTGGAGTCCGACAGCCCTCGCGTGAACCGCCACTACGACCGGTTGCACGAAGAACTGCAACGAACCCCGTGCTCGGAGAAATGCGCGGTGTGGCTACGTTACGGCATCGTCCCGAAGGGCGCCACGGAGAAAACCCAGCCGGGCCGCAGCCGGGGCAAGAACCATCGCCGTGACCTGCTCGGCGTCCCCGGCAAACGTTGCGTGTCCTCCGGCGACTGGACCGGCAAGACCATCCCCGACCACAAAGCCGAACGCATGGAATTCGTCCGCAAGGAACTCGCCGCGATCGGCGTCTTCCCACCCGATACCTCGCACCTGCGTATCACCCCTGTCGGTCCGGGCGACCGCGACGCGCCCCCACGCTCACACCTGGTCATGGCGCTCGTCTCGGCCCGGATCACTCAGCGTGCCCAATACACGATGGCCCGCCTCAAGAACGACGAAGGACCACCAGGCGGCGGCGGATCACATGAAACCGTTGTGCCACAACAGAATTCATTCACCAACCATTTGGCAGCATAGGGGGAGCCCGTCATGTCCAGATTGCTCAACGAAACCGAAGTCCGCAAGCTGATCCCGATCGGACACAGCAAGTACTACGAGCTGATCGGAGCGGGCCAACTGCGCTCGGTCAAGATCGGCCGTCGACGCTTCGTCACCGAGCAGGCGGTAGCCGACTACATCGCCGGTCTCGACCAGGCGGCGGCATGAGCAGGAGGCAGCTGCCGCCACAGATCGAGAAGATCACGCTCAAGAGTGGCGCGATACGGTATCAGGTGACGGCCGAGGCGGGGACGGACCCGGAGACGGGCAAGCGTCGGCAGACGAAGAAGCGCTATCGCACCGAGGCGGAGGCCCGCGATGCTCTGGCTGAGACGTCGACAGCTGTTCGCCGGGGCACCTACGTCCCGAAATCGGCGCTGACTGTGGAACAGGCGTGCGAAGACTGGCTGGCAGGCAAGCGGGTCCGTGGCACCACTGCCTCGAACTACAGGAACGCACTACAACCCGTTCGTGACCGGTATGGCACCGAGGCAGTTCAGAAGTTGTCGAAACGGCACTTGGATGACCTCGTGTCCGATCTGCTGGCAGGGACCGCGAAGAAGGCCAACGGGCGCAACCGTAGGCCGTGGAAGCCCGAGACGACCAACGCCACCTTGGACCGGTTCGAATCCGTGCTGGAATCGCTGATCGCACAGGGGAAGCTGGTCCGCAACGTCGCCGCGCTGGTCGACCGGGTGCCGGCCGGACCGAAGAAGAAGCACGTCACCTACTCCGAGGCAGAGGTGCGCAAGGTCTTGGCAGTCGCGGCCAACGATCGCAACCGCCATGCCTGGCACATGGCGCTGTCGGGCCTTCGCCGCGGTGAGATCGGCGGGTTGCGCTGGACGGATGTCGACCTGGCCGCTGGGCTGCTGACCATCGCCAACAATCGCGTCTCGGTGAACGGCAAGGCCGAGGAATACGATCCGAAGTCCGAAGATTCCGAGCGAACGTTGCCGCTCACGCTCACGTTGACGGCGGAACTGCGGGCCGCACGCAAGCGGCAGGCATCCGAGAAGGTGGCACTCGGTGAGGCGTACGGGCCTGGCACGCATGTCGTGGTCAACGAGGCTGGCGCGTCGTATCACCCGGACACGCTGACCGACTACTGGGAGAAGATCACCAAGAAGGCTGGGGTGCGCCGAATCCGCCTGCATGACGCACGTCACACCTGCGGAACCCTGATGCACCTTCAGGGAGTACCGATCGCGGTAATCGCGGAGTGGCTGGGGCACGCTGACAGCGCGTTCACAATGCGTACCTACGTCCATTCGCAGAACGATGCGTTGGTCTCGGCGGCGGGCACTCTGGAAGCCCTTGTGACAAAGCGTGACAAGACCGGGAAGACATCGACTCGGAGCAAGCGTCGGAAGGGTCGAAAAGCAGCTGGATAGGGGTGCTTTTCGGGTGGAGCCGCCTGGGGGAATCGAACCCCCGACCTTTTCATTACGAGTGAAGCGCTCTACCGACTGAGCTAAGGCGGCGTGCCTTTCGGCCACGCGAGTCTATCGTCTCGGCGGTCGGATCGCGAAAACGGGAGGTCATCGGGGCGCGAACGGCGGACCAGGCCGGGTGGCCCGGCCAGTTCTCGGTCGATCAATACCCGCCGGTCGACATTCGGGCGCAAGTCGGCCTCACCTGTCCTCGAAGCCGTTGGGCCCGCTATCGAGGAATCTCCGCGGACCGTCTGCGAAACCGCAATCGGGGGCGATGGCGCGACCGCTGCGCTCGCGACGCGCACATCGTCGCCAGTCCGGCCCGCATCATGTCGCACATGTCGTGTGGACACCGGCGACGAAACTTTCACTGAACTGACACGAAAATGGTGCTGAGTGGGCAGGCGGTAGTAGTTGTCGTCTCGAGGGTCGGATCGCGAAAACGGATGCTAGCGGTCACGCGGATTGGGCAGAGATGAGGGTTGCGACCATGGCGGCGACGGCGAAGCGGGGTTTGACGTTGAGGTCGAGGGCCTCGCGGCAGGCGAGGACGGCTTCGATGGAACGGAGCAGGCCCTCGGGACGGACGCGGTCGGCGAGATCGTGGATCTGGTCGGACATATCGGGGTGGGTGAGGGTGACGCCGGAACCGTTGCGGGCGGCGCCGAAGCGGACAGCCAGAGCGTCACGGTAGACGCCCGCTACATCGATCAGCGCGCGGTCCAGGGCATCGCGGCCGGTGCGGGTGGCGCGGGATTTCTGCCTGCGCTCCAGGTCCTTGAGGACACCGGCCGAACCTCGGGTCGCACCCGCTGCGCCTTTGCCGGTGCCGCCCGCACCGAGTGCGGTCGCCAATTCTTCGCGCTCACGTTCGTCGCGCGCCGCACTCATCTGCTTGGCCTCGTCGTCTGCGGATTTCACCAATTCATCCGCGGCCGCGTAGGCGGTACCCGGCCGCGAAACAGCACCCACCAACCCCAGCGCCCGCTGCCGACGAGCACGCGCTTCCTCGTCGGTGGCCAACCGCCGAGCCCGCCCGACATGACCGCCGCTCACCGATGCCGCCCAGATGGCGGTCTTCTCATCGAGCTTGTCGCGCTCGCGCAGCACCTGCGCGATGGCGGGCGCCGAGGGCGTCACCAGATGTACATGCCGACAGCGCGACCGCAACGTCACGGAGATGTCCTCCGGATCCACCGACGGCGCGCACAGCAGGAATACCGTTCGATCCGGCGGCTCCTCGACCACCTTCAACAGCACATTGCCCGCCGCCTCGGTCAACCGGTCGGCGTCCTCGATCAGCACCACCTGCCATCGACCGGTACTCGGCCGCCGCGAGGCGATCTGCACGATCTCGCGCATCTCCTTGGTGCTGATGCTCAGCCCTTCCGGAATCACCCGCCGCACATCTCCATGCGTTCCGGCCATCGTGGTCGTGCACGCATGGCACCGACCACATCCGGGCTCCCCTTCGTCCGTGCACTGCAGCGCGGCCGCAAAGCACAGCGCCGCAACGGATCTCCCCGATCCGGGCGGTCCGGTGAACAGCCAGGAATGCGTCATCGCGCCATTGCCCGCCCCCCCGCGCGCGGCGACCGCGGCCGCCCGCAATTCGGACTCGACCGCATCCTGCCCAACCAGCCGATCGAAGACACCCGCCACGCGCTACACCCTAGCCGCCCCCTCCGACAGCCCCGACCGGACGGCTGAACGGATCCGCATCAAGCTCGCTGGTAGGTGGTATTGGCACCGTCGAGCGCCTCCCGAATGATGTCGGCGTGCCCGCTGTGGTGGGTGATCTCGCGCAATACGTGCAGCAGCGTGAACCGCACGGTCCACCACACGCGGTCGGGCGTCCACGGTGTCGTCGGGGTCGGGATGGACGTGCTCAGATCCGGCTCGGTGCGAATCAGCTTCGCGGTCGCCTCCGCCACCTCGTCCCAAGTGGCCAGCAGTCCCGCAACCGTATCGTCGGGCGCCATCAAATATTCGCCCTCGAATTCGGCCAGTTCCTGCTTCGCCGTCTCGTCGCGCTCGACGATGACCTTTGTCCAGTGCCGCTCGCAGTTGACGACATGGTGCAGCAGTCCACCAAGAGTCAGCTCGCTGACCGTAGTGCGCTGCCGTGCCTGCTGCTCGTCGAGGCCACGCAGGGTGATTCGAAACAGCTCGCGCTGGCTGTCGAGTGCGAGGATGAGATCTTCGCGTTCCTGATCGATGGCCATGGCGGTCCCCTTCCCGATCGAGCTTCGATACCGGGGCGAGGCTACGGCAAGGCACCGACGAAACCGTCAGGACTTCTTCGCGGCGGTTTTCTTTGCGGTGGTTTTCTTGGCGGCGGTCTTCTTCGCCGCCGTCGCCTTCTTGGCCGGAGTCTTCTTCGCCGCCGCCTTCTTGGCCGTCTTCTTCACCGGACCACGCGCGCGCCGATCGGCGAGCAATTCCGAGGCCCGTTCATCGGTGATCGATTCGACCTCGTCGCCCTTGCGCAGGCTGGCATTGGTCTCACCGTCGGTGACGTACGGACCGAAGCGCCCGTCCTTGATCACCATCGGCTTACCGGTGGCCGAATCGTTCCCGAGCTCACGCAGCGCCGCAGCACTGGCGGCCTGGCGTCCGCGCCGCTTGGGCTCGGCGTAGATCTCGAGCGCCTCGTCCAGCGTCACGGTGAAGATCTGGTCTTCGTTGAGCAGCGAACGAGAATCGGTGCCCTTCTTCAGATATGGGCCGTAACGCCCGTTCTGCGCCGTGATCTCCTCACCGGAAGCCGGGTCGGACCCGACAACGCGCGGCAGCGACAACAACTTCAGCGCATCGTCGAGCGTAATCGTCGACAGATCCATATCTTTGAACAGCGATCCGGTCCGCGGCTTGGGCGCCGCAACCTTTTTCGCGGTCTTCTTCGCGGGTGCGGGTCCGTCCTCGGCCGCGGGCTCCGGCAGGATCTCGGTGACGTACGGGCCGAAACGTCCTTCCTTGGCGACGATTTCGTGCCCGGTCGCCGGATCGGTACCCAGCGAACGCCCCTCCTGCGGTGTCGAGAAAAGCTTCTCGGCGACATCGGGGGACAGCTCGTCCGGCGGCAGATCATCGGGCAGATTCGCCCGCTGCGAAATCGAATCCCCTTCCGGGTCATCGGGATTGGCGACCAGCCGCTCCAGATACGGTCCGAACCGACCGACCCGAACGACGACATCGCGCCCCTCACCATCGACGAACAGCTTGATCGAATTGACCTCGCGGGCATCGATATCATCGAGCCGCTCACCGACCATCCGCTTCAGACCGCCGGAGCGCGCGACCGAACCCTCGACACCGTGATCGCCGCCGAAGTAGAAGCTGGACAGCCAATTTCCGCGCTGCTCGCGCCCACCGGCAATGGCGTCGAGATCGTCCTCCATCGCGGCGGTGAAGTCGAAGTCGACCAACCGACCGAAGTACGCCTCCAGCAAACCGACGACCGCGAAGGCGACCCACGACGGCACCAGCGCACTGCCGCGTTTGTACACATATCCGCGGTCGAGAATGGTCTTGATGATCGACGAATACGTCGAAGGTCGACCGATGCCGAGCTCTTCGAGCGTCTTGATCAACGAGGCCTCGGTATACCGCGCGGGCGGATTCGTGCTGTGCCCATCGGGATTCAGCTCCACCGCCGTGACGCGCTCGCCCTCGTCGAGTGCGGGCAGCCGGGATTCGGCGTCGTCGGACTGACCGCCTGCCTCCTCGTCGACACTCTCGACGTATGCCTTGAGGAAGCCCGGGAAGGTGATGGTCCGACCGGAGGCCGAGAACACGCATTCCTCGCCGGTACCCGCGACACCGGTGATCCGCAGCGTCAGCGTGGTGCCCCTGGCATCGGCCATCTGCGAGGCGACCGTGCGCTGCCAGATCAGCTCGTAGAGCCGGAACTCGTCATTGTCCAACCGCGCATGCAATTGGCCCGGGGTCGCGAAGGTATCGCCCGCCGGGCGGATCGCCTCGTGCGCCTCCTGCGCGTTCTTCACCTTGCGGGTGTACTGCCGCGGCGTCGGGTGCACATACTCGGCGCCGTACAGCTGGGTCGCCTGCGACCTGGCCGCGGCGATCGCCGACTCCGACAGCGTGGTCGAGTCGGTACGCATGTAAGTGATGTACCCGTTCTCGTACAGCCGCTGTGCGACCCGCATGGTCCGCTCGGCATTGAACCGCAGCTTGCGGCCCGCCTCCTGCTGCAGTGTCGAGGTCATGAACGGCGCGTACGGCTTACGCGTATACGGCTTTGCCTCCGCTGACGAGACCGCCAGATCGGCGCCCTCGAGCGCCTCGGCGAGGCGGCGGGCATACGGCTCGTCGAGGACGACCACGCCATTGCCCTTGAGCTGCCCGTCCGGTCCGAAGTCCCGGCCGGTGGCGACCCTGGTCCCGTCGACGCTGACCAGTCGCGCCCCGAAGGTCCGCGGATTGGTGGCGTCGCCGTTGTCCCCGCCCGCATCCAGCTTCGCCGCGATATCCCAGTACTCGGCCGAGCGGAACGCCATCCGCTCGCGCTCGCGCTGCACGATCACCCTGGTCGCGACCGACTGCACCCGGCCCGCCGACAGCCGCGGCATGACCTTCTTCCACAGCACCGGACTGACCTCGTAGCCGTACAACCGGTCCAGGATGCGCCGGGTTTCCTGCGCATCGACCAGATCGTTGTCCAGATCGCGGGTATCGGCCGCGGCGGCCAGAATAGCGGGTTCGGTGATCTCGTGGAACACCATGCGTCGCACCGGCACCTTGGGCTTCAACGTCTCCAACAGGTGCCAGGCGATCGCTTCGCCCTCACGGTCGGGGTCGGTGGCGAGGTAGAGCTCGTCGGCCTCGGCCAGCAGGCTCTTGAGCTCGGAAACCTTGGACTTCTTATCCGGACTGACCACATAGATGGGTTCGAAGTCGTTGTCGACGTCGACGCCGAGGCGCGCCCAGGACTGGCCCTTGTACTTGGCGGGCACATCCGCCGCACCGCGCGGCAGGTCCCGGATATGACCGACCGAGGCCTCGACCGTGTAATTGCGGCCCAGGTAGGGCGCTATTTTGCGGGCCTTGGTCGGGGACTCGACGATCACGAGACGACGCAGGGGACGGCCCTGGTCGGCTGCACCGCGGTCTCGTGTTGCCACCGGCGAATACACCTTTCCTTATCGACCCGCGCGGCGCATCTTCGCGCTGTGCGCGGCTGGGGCAAGCGGCGGCGACGGGGAGACGTTGCCACCAGACACGTTTATACCTTGACGCGACGTGTGGCCGAGCGCTTGCGACTCGAACCACAGAGCGTACCTGCGTCGCTGATGATCAGTATGCAGTGCCTAGCGCGATATGACCGCACCGCAGGTACACGTCGGTTTTTGTCTTACCCCAGATATAGCTCGTCCCTCACCTCCGTTACCGGTGGTGAGGGACGAGCGGTTTGTTTCGACGCTCAGCTGAGCGCGCGAACTCCGGTGGCCTGCGGGCCCTTGGTGCCCTGGCCAACCTCGAACTCGACCTTCTGGTTCTCCTCGAGGGTGCGGAAGCCCGACCCTTGGATCTCGGAGTAGTGGACGAAGACGTCAGCGGAGCCGTCCTCCGGCGCGATGAAGCCGAACCCCTTCTCCGCGTTGAACCACTTCACAGTTCCCTGTGCCATTCTGTTCCTTCTCTTTTCTTACCGGAACGGCGGACAAGTAGGTTCATCCACCGGGTCCGTTCCGACCGCTGTACTGTTGGTTCCCCCTGCAGGAAAGCACCAAGCACACCGTTCGCAACATCGATCCTGCTGACGGTTTGGACTTTGGATCCGTCCCTCGAACACAGAAGCTTGCGACCAGGAACTAGTGAACCATGTCTTCGAGCAATTCAACAGTCGAGTTACCGACAATTTGCAAAAAAGTTGATCTTGCGAATGCGCAGGTGAGGGACACAATGCCGGAACCCAGACTTGTGGTTCGTTTGCTTACGGATAACCGAGTCAGTGTCTGGCAAACAGCCTGTGACCCAGGTCGCTATTTGGTATCGAAATGGCAGGTGGAGCTTCCCAAGCGCACACGTTTCACACTTTCTGCGCGTGTCGCGGAGTCCGAGTCGTGAATCCGACCGAACCGGCAACGCAGCCACGCGCCGGCAACGGCCGAAGTTACGGGGCATCGTTGCTGAATCGTGTCCTCGACGGGGTGCCCGATGACGACCCCCGTCTCACCCATGTCGTCGAACTCGCCGCACGGCCCGCAGCCGCGACTACCTGGCCGGATTGGGCCGCACCCGACGTCGTCGCCGCGCTGCGAGCCACCGGAGTCGAGGCGCCGTGGACTCATCAGACCGAAACCGCCGACCTTGCCGCGCGCGGCCTGCACGTTGTCGTCAGCACCGGCACAGCATCCGGGAAATCGCTCGGCTACCAGCTACCGGTGCTCACCGCATTGCGCGACGATCCACTCGCCACCGCCCTTTATCTCGCGCCGACCAAGGCATTGGGTGCTGATCAACTGCGGGCAATAGCGGAATTGACGCATGAGGGGCCGTTGCGGGATGTCCATCCGGCCACATACGACGGGGACACACCGGCCGAGGTCAGGCAATGGGTGCGGGCCAATGCCCGCTTGATCCTCACCAATCCGGACATGTTGCACATCGGCATGCTGCGCTCACATCAGCGCTGGGCCAGGGTGTTGCGCAGGCTGCGCTATGTGGTGGTCGACGAATGCCACGCCTACCGGGGCGTATTCGGCTCGCATGTGGCGCTGGTGCTGCGCAGGCTGCGGCGGATCGCGGCACATTACGGCGCGGATCCCGTATTCATACTGTGCTCGGCCACCACGGCCGAGCCCGCGGCTGCGGCATCCAGGCTGATCGGCGCGCCCTGCGTCGCGGTCACCGAGGACGGATCGCCGCAGGGCTCGCGCACAATCGCACTGTGGGAGCCGCCGCTGTTGACCACCCTGACCGGCGAAAACGGTGCGCCGGTTCGACGATCCGCCACGTCGGAGGCGGCCAGGATCATGGCCGATCTGGTGGTGGAAGGCGCGCGCACGCTCGCATTCGTCCGGTCGCGGCGGGCCGCCGAGCTGACCGCGATCGAGGCCCGCAGGCTGCTCGCCGACGTCGATCCCGAGCTCAGCAAACGGGTCGCCGCCTATCGGGCGGGTTATCTCGCGGAGGATCGGCGCGAACTGGAGGCCGCACTGTCGGACGGTTCGCTGCTGGGGGCCGCCACTACGAATGCGCTGGAGCTCGGCGTCGATATAGCGGGGCTGGATGCGGTCGTGATCTCGGGTTTTCCGGGCACGGTCGCCTCGTTCTGGCAGCAGGCCGGGCGAGCGGGCCGGCGCACGCAGGGATCGCTGGTGCTCCTGGTGGCCAGGGACGATCCGCTGGACACCTTCCTGGTCCACCACCCTGAGTCGCTGCTGGACAAGCCGATCGAGGCCACCATCACCGACCCGCACAACCCCTATGTACTGGGTCCGCAATTGCTGTGCGCGGCGCTGGAACTCCCGCTCACCGATGCTGAGGTCGACGAGCTCGGGGCGGGCGCGGTGCTCGCCGATCTCGCAGGTCAGGGGTTGATTCGACGCCGGAACGGTGCGGTGCGCGACGGTAGCGCGCGCTGGTTCGCGACGGCCGAGGCGCAGCCGCACGATGCCGTCGACGTGCGCGGTGGCATCGGCGCACCCATTGCCATCGTCGATGGCGAGACCGGCAGATTGCTCGGCACGGCCGATGCCGGGCGAGTGCGCGCGACGCTGCACGAGGGAGCTGTTCACCTGCATCAAGGCGATACCTACCTGGTCGATGAGCTGGATCTCGAGGGCGGAGTGGCCTTCGTGCGCAGCACCGATCCCGGCTGGACCACCAGCGCCAGACAGGTCACTTCCATCGCCGTCGACACGCTGACCGAACAGCGCCGCCACGGCCGGGTGACGACCGCATTGGCGCAGGTCAGAGTCACGAGTCAGGTGATCGGATATCTGCGCACGCTGCGCACCGGCGAGGTATTGGACCTGGTCGAGCTGGATATGCCGGAGCAGACGCTGCCGACGCGCGCGGTGCTGTACACGGTGACGTCCGAACTGCTGGCCGGAGCAGGCCTGGATACGCCACGGGTGCCGGGTGCGCTGCACGCCGCCGAACATGCCGCGATCGGCCTATTGCCGCTGGTCGCGACATGTGACCGGTGGGATATCGGCGGTGTTTCTACCGCCGAGCATCCGGATACCGGACTGGCGACAGTGTTCGTCTATGACGGACAGCCCGGCGGTGCGGGCTTCGCCGAACGCGGGTTCGCGCAGCTACAGCACTGGTTGTCGGCCACGCTCGCGGTGATCGAGACGTGTACCTGCGCAGTCGGGTGCCCGTCCTGCGTGCAGTCGCCCAAGTGCGGCAATGGCAACCATCCACTGGACAAGGCCGGTGCGGCTCGCCTGCTGACCGCGGTTCTGGGCGAATTGGCCGCCGATACGGACAACTGAGCGACACGGCGAAGGCCCCGCGCTCGACTCGTGACAGCGCCGACCCCCGAACGTGATCACTTGTCCACGTTTCCGGGTGGTCACCAGGGGTTATAGGCGCGTGTCGGCGTGCCTCGCCGTGCTGCGCCGGCGTGTCGGACCGCCGAATAAAGAGGATTAGATTCATGTTAACTGAGGTATTGCCACAGCTATTACCACCCCACGTGCAGATTCATTCGATTGCGTTCTGGGGTACCAAGTAAATTGAGGTAATGGCGTATTTATTCGAGCATCGCAATTACCGAATTCCGACATCGTGAAGTACCACTGGCGAGTGTAAGTACGTACCGGTCACGTTTCGACTTCTACAGGTCCGGCACGAGCAACCGCGCGAACAGTCCGCGTTCCTAACAGACCCATTGGTACATTCCCTTCAACAGTGACGGTCGCATCCCACTGCACGACTTCACACCGCTGAATCCGCGCCCCGATCCGTCGTGCAATCTCCCCGGCTTCCGCACATCCGACATCTGCCCCGCGCGCGAGTTCCCCCGCCGCCGCCAATGCCGCCAAATCCGCCGCAGCCTGCGCCCGATGTCGCGCCACAACGACCGCCCCGACCTGAGCGATCAATAGCGTCGCGCCGATCAGCGCAGCCAGCGCCAAGCAGGCGAACACCGTCGCAACGCCGTCGTCCCGCCGCACCACACCGACCGCATTCGCCTCGCGGGCCTGCTCCACTCCATCGAGGCCGTCCGTACCCTTGGAAGCAATCGCATCGCGCCGGTGGTCAGCTCGATTGTCCGCCCATGTAAGCGCGTTGGACCGGCGTTCCAGCCAGCGACCAGCGGAGGCGCAACAGCGACGTACTGTGCTCTGGTCGACGATGTCGCTGTGATTGTGGTCGCCTGGTCGGCAGGGCCGGCTGTTCGGCGGAGCTGCTTCTACTGCTCGGTCAATGGGCATCCCAACTGCCGCGGTTCGGTGGCGCGGCACGTCGCTGTCCTTCATTTGTGTGGTGCCCGGTGGCACGTCGCGGTCCATCAGTCGGCCGTTGCTGGTCACGGCTCGGCTCCTGGCTCGCGGGTGGCGACGGCCTCGGCGTGCAGGACCAGTAAGGGCAACAGGGGAGCACGGGCGGAGACCGCCGCGACTACCCGGTCGCCCTCACTGCGCAGCGAGATGTCGGCGGTCGGCGGAGCTACCCGCCGCGCCGCCGACACCGCATTCGCTTGATCACCGCGGGCAGCCAGCCGGGCCGCTTCGCGAGCGGCGTCGACACAGCGCACCTGCGTCGACGCCGCGAGCAAGGCACCGACGCACAGCACCACCGCAAACACGATGGCAGCGAGCGCGATCGCCGCCTCAACCGTCACCGCACCCCGATCGTCACCGAGATGCGTTGCACCACAGTAGTTTAATCGACAACTACCCCGCGCTAGACCGCGGTATTCAACGCCTTGTCGATGATCTTCGTCAGCGCGTTCACAATGCTGTCCCCGGTCACCACCCCATAGAGCACGGCCCCGAACGCCGCGGCCGCAATAGTCCCGATCGCATACTCCGCCGTACTCATCCCGTCGTCCGCGACCAACACCCGTAGCACCCGAGCCCGCAGCTCCATGCCGATGGCCCCCAGCCGGAGCACCACCTGATCCCGCATCATTCGCACCGCGTTCCCCTCTCATTCCCGCCCACGCGGCCACTCCGCGCCGACACACTCTTCCCCGTCGGGCACGCCCCGGCACCGCGCCGCACAGCCCTAGCGTCCCGAGCAACGCACTCGTTCGCTCCGCGACGGCACCTTCAACACCGCCGCGTTCGACAGAACCGTGCGCGCCCCGCACCGGGTCGACAATGTCCCGCGCGCGCACTCCGCGCGCATCCGCTCTTCCCGGCCGCGCGCGTCCCGGCACCGCACCACACAGCTCAACGCTCCCGAGCGCAGCACCCAGCAGCTCAGCAATGGCACCCTCGGCAGAGCCGTGATCGACAGAGCCCCACGCGGCGGTCTCCTGCCCGACAAAGTCCGGCGCGATCACGCCCGGGTAGGTCCTGCTCCGAGTGGGCATCCCCAGCTCGGAAGCATCCCGTGCTGCGCTGTTCGGGCCAGCAGAACTGCCGGAACCGGTAACGCCTCGCTGGGCCGTCCGTAACTCGGTCGTTCGCGAACCCGTCGCTCGTGATGCAGTACTCCCCTGCCGTGTAGTTCTCACAACAGTCCGCCTCCGAGGACGCGGCTCGCGAGGCCGATCACTACGGGGACGATCCCGAGGCAGACGAAGGCCGGGAGGAAGCAGAGGCCCAGTGGGCCGCCGATGAGGACTCCGGCGCGTTCGGCGCGGGCGGCGGTCGCATCCTCGACTCCGCTGCGGCGCTGTTCGGCCAGTTCGCCGATGGCGGTGGCGAGCGAGGCACCGGAGCGGGCAGAGCGCCGTGCCATCCGGGCCAGTGAATCGACCTCCTCGGCGCCTGGTTGGTCTGCGCCGTCGCGGGCCACCTGATCCCAGGCGGTTGCCGCGTCCGCACCCAGTGCCAGCAGGTCGGCTGCCTTGCGCAATGCCGCGCCCAGGGCCGTCGGGGCGCTCGGCGCCACTGCGCGGGCTGCGGATGCCATCGGCAATCCGGCTCGTAGGCAGGCGGCCAGCAGGTCGAATACCGAGGCTATGGCCATCGGATCGCGGTCGGTGCAGCGGGGAGATACCAGCGCGACCGGCTGTGGACCCGGCTCTCCTAGCGCCCGCAATCGCCGATTCGTCGCAACTCGTCCAGGCAGCACGACCAACGCCATCGCGAGCAAAAGCAGTGGCGCACTGGCGATTCCAACCATTCGCAAGCCCTTCGAATCCGTGAACAACCAGCAGATTTGTTTCATACGAAGACCTTTCGCGTGATCGCGTCGGTCCACAGCAAGCCGATGCACGCCAGTGCCGCGCCGAGTGGCAGCAGTACGGTTCCGGCACCCGGGCTCAGCAGCACGTGCAGTGGCGCGGCACCCATCAGTTGGCCAAGGCCGATACCGAGGACCGGTAGGCCCGCCAAGACCGCCGCTGTGGCGCGAGCACCGGCCAGTGCGGCTGTCGTGCGCGTGCGAAAACGGATGCGCCCCAGCAGGTCCGCGCGAGCAGCCGAGAGTAGTTCCGCGAGAGCTAGACCGTGGTGCTCGGCGACCTCCCATGCGTCGGCGATCCTGGCGAGTTCCGCGTCGACGACGGAATCGGAATCGCGCAACCCGTCCGCGCCGGAACCACCGAGTCTGCTGCGCGCCGCGCTCACCGCGAAGACGCGTGCCGCCTCCCCGCGCGACTCCTGCGCGGCTATCTCCGCCGCCGCACTCGGATGCGCACCTACCCGCAGTTCCCCGATCACCGCCTCGAGCGCGTCCAACAGATGGGCGCACTCCGCACTGCGCCGTCGCTCCCGGCTCGCCCACCGCACCCGAATACCGACCGTTCCCGCAACCAACATCGCCGCAACCAACGGACCGATACCAACGGTCGACGCTCCCACGATGACAATACCGAAGATCACCCGAAAACCACTGCCCCGCCGGAACTTTCGGGCGCCGCCCAACGCCGTGAACTGCCTGACGAACCGACGTCGCGAACTCGGCGGCGGCGCCAGCAGAACCGCGAGCGCCAGACACACCAATCCCGCGATCATCGACCGAGCCGTTCACCGACCAGGCACCGCACCGGCGCCATCCGACCAGCAATTCCCGAGTGCACCGCTGCCGCGATCAGGCTGGACCGCAACGCTGCCGGAGTCGCTTCCTCGAGGAGCACCGGCACCACATCCGACGACGGGACCGCGAGCACGCGCGACAGCGCTGCCGTCCGGGTCGCGAGCGCCGTGCGCTCCATTCCCACATTCATCGGCCGAGCCGTTCATCCAACAGGAGAGCGAGGGTGGATGCGGCCGGGGTGGGGGTTTGGTCGGCGTGCCAGGCGGCGGTTATGGTGACGCGACCTTGGGGGTCGCGCGCTACCATGCCGATTTCGCGGAGGCCGCGGGAGCCGTCGGCTCGGCGGTGGACATGCAGTACGACCTGAACGGCTGCGGCGAGTTGGCTGTGGAGGGCGGCTCGGTCCATTCCGCCCAGCGCGGCAAGGGCTTCCAGGCGGGCGGGGACTTCGCGGGGTGAGTTCGCGTGGACCGTGCCCGCGCCGCCGTCATGGCCGGTGTTCAGGGCGGTCAGGAGGTCGACCACCTCGGCGCCGCGGACCTCGCCGACGACGATCCGGTCGGGGCGCATTCGCAGGGCCTGCCGGACCAGATCGCGGACGGTTACCGCGCCGACGCCCTCGACGTTCGCCGTGCGCGCGACCAGGCGCACGACGTGGGGATGCGGGGGTGCCAGTTCGGCGGCGTCTTCGACGCAGACTATGCGTTCGTCGGCAGCGACCTCGGCCAGTAGGCCGGACAGTAGCGTTGTCTTGCCCGCGCCGGTGCCGCCGACCACCAGGAAGGCGAGCCTGGCCCGAATGATCTGCTCCAGTAGAAGTTTCGCGTCGGCGGGCATCGCGCCCGCTGCGGCGAGCGCATCCAATCCCTGTGTCGCCGGACGCAGCACGCGTAGCGACAGACAGGTGCCGCCGTATGCCACCGGCGCCAATACCGCGTGCAGCCGGACTCCGAACGAATCCCCCAGTGCCGCTTCCCTTCCGGGTAAGCGTCCGTCCACCCACGGTTGCGCGTCGTCGAGCCGCCGCCCGGCCGACAGCGCCAACCGCTGCGCCAAGCGGCGCACCGCCGCCTCATCGGAGAAGACGACCGAGGTCCGTTCCAGCCCGCGGCCCCGGTCGATCCACACCGCATCCGGCGCGGTCACCAGCACGTCGGCGACCCCGGGGTCGTGCAGTAGCGGCTCCAACAGCCCAGCCCCGGTCATCTCGGTCTGTAACAGCCGCAATGCCCGCAGTAGGTCGGTATCACCGAGCACGCCACCCGCCTCGGCCCGGATAGCAGCCGCCACCTGCGCCGGATCCGGATCCCCCGACGCACCGGACAGCCGTTCGCGCACCCGATCCAACAACTCCGACGTAACCAGCGCACTCATCGCAGCCCCTTCCCGGCCGGAGCGCCGAGCACCCCGAGCACCGCGTCCGCAGCGTCGCGGAGAGGCCCGCGGCGCAAAGTAAGGCCACCGCGTTCGAGGCGGGCAGCCAGTCCGGGTTGGGCTCGGACGGCGGCCAGGAGGGGGAGGTCGAGGACCTCGGCGACCTCCGGGCCGCGTAGTCCGCCGGGTGCCGGGCCGCGGACTACCAAGCCCTGGTTGGGATTTCGCTTACCGATATGGGCGGCGACCGATTCGGCGGCGGCTACGGCGCGCAGGCGGGCCGGGACGACCAGGACGACGAGGTCGGCCGCGTCGAGCATCTGGTCGGCGTGTGGGCCGCGTTCGCCCGAGATATCGCATATCACTAAATCGCCTGCGGCACGGCCCGCTTCGATGACGGCGCGCACGGCGGCAGGGCCGATTTCGGCGGGCAAGCGTCCGGCACCGCCGCGCCCGCAGGACAGCACCGCCAGTCCGGGGGCGGCTGCCGGCAGTGCGCTGTGCAGTGCGGCGGCCGACACCCTGCCGTCCTCGATCACCAGATCCGGCCAGCGCAGCCCGGCCCCGGTCTCGATGCCGAGCAGCAGGTCGAGACCGCCGCCGAGCGGTGCGCCGTCGACCAGCACGGTGTCGTGGCGGAACCGCTCGGCGGCGGATCGCAGTCCGGTCGCCGCGGCCAATGTAGAGGCGCCCGCACCGCCGCCGGCACCCGCGATCGCGACGACAACACCATCGCCCATGCGGTATTCGCCGTGCTCAGCAAACTTCTCGATAAGTCCGACCGCGGCACCGGGCAGCGCGATGACGCGCTCGGCACCGACAGCCGCGGCGGCCTGCCAATCGGTCAATCCGGGTTCCCCGTCTGTCACCAACACGATGCCGATCCGTCGGAAATAACCGGCCCGCGCACAGCTCTCGGCCGCCACTGTGTCGAGGATCACCAGAGGTGCCGCCAGCCAAGCGTGCCGGCCGACAGAGAGCGCGCGCTCGTCGAGCTCGCGCTCCGCGGCCGCCGCGACCCGGCGCACCTCATCGCGCAGCCGGGTGTCCTGGATGAGCACGAGCACGGGCGGCGGTGTGAGTGCCAGGGCGGCTTCGAGATTCATGCAGGTCAGCGTGCTCGAAGACGAAGCCGAGCAGAAGATGGAATATGCCGAATGTGGATAACTCGGGGGGTGTGGATAAATCCGGAGGCCCCGAAACCGGGGGGAAACTACCCAGAAATAGAGGACGGCCCCAGCCGGGGGGGGAGGAGGCTGGGGCCGTCGGGTTCAGCCCCGGGGGGTCGGGCTGAACGCGCCTGGACTATGTCCAGGTGCCAGCAATACTACACCCAAGCCCGGGCCACAACGCAAGTCTGTCGTCGGAGAACTTTGTGACCACCACCGGCCCGGCGTCTCCGGGGCAAACCCGCCGAACGAACCAGACGTACGACCCGTCCGACAGCCTCGCGGCGGCATGCATATTCTGAACGGGTGACGGCCGATGGCGACCAGACAGAGCTCGAGGACCAGACGGCACGGGACGCGACGCCAACGAAGCGACCGAGCGCCGGTGGCGAGCGCGTGGCCGCCTTCTTCGATCTCGACAAGACGGTGATCGCGAAATCGAGCACCTACGTGTTCAGTAAGCCCTTCTACGCACAGGGCCTGCTGAACCGGCGCGCGGTACTGGAGAGCAGTTACGCCCACTTCCTGTTCATGCTCTCCGGCGCTGACCACGATCAGATGGAGCGCATGCGCGCCAATCTGACGAATATGGTCGCGGGCTGGGATGTGGAGCAGGTGAAATCCATTGTGGCCGAAACACTTCACGAACTCGTCGACCCGTTGATCTATGCCGAGGCGGCGGATCTCATTGCCGACCACAAGATCCGGGGACACGATGTGGTGATCGTCTCGGCCTCGGGCGAGGAGATCGTCGGTCCGATCGCCGAGGTGCTCGGCGCCTCACATACCGCGGCGACCCGAATGGTGGTCGAGAACGGCCGCTACACCGGCGAGGTCGAATTCTATTGCTACGGTGCGGGTAAGGTGACCGCGATCGAAAAGCTCGCCGCCACTGAGGGTTACGACCTCTCGCGGTGTTATGCCTACTCCGATTCGGTGACCGACCTACCGATGCTGAGCGCGGTGGGGCATCCGACGGCGGTGAACCCGGATCGCAATCTGCGCCGCGAAGCGGTGGCCAAGGGCTGGCCGATTCTCACGTTCTCCAACCCGGTCTCGCTGTGGGCGCGTTTCCAGAGTCCGTCGTCGACCACCCTTGCCGCAACGGCGGCGGTCGGGCTGAGCGCGGTGCTGGCCGGGGCGATCAGCTACCGACTGTTGCGTCGGCTCCGCTGAGCCAATGCCGCCCGGTGCGGGCCGCGTCGCCGGGATCTCGAGGGGCGTGACGGAGGGCTTGCCGACATAACAAAGAGGCCGCTGCGACCAGGCATTCAACCATGAAACGCCGGTATACACGCCGGTTATTTAATGTTTTTCCAAGCCTTGATGTGAGGGCAGTCACAGGTGTAGAAAGGTAACTACGGAAGGGCGGAAGGCCTGAGCGGAACCGGAAGAGAAGGTTCAGCTCCCCGACCTACCCTTCCCAGCACGGGCACCAGGCACCCACGCGGAGCGCGCCGCGACAAGGGCAGAAGCGTTGTGGGCCTGCGAGATCCGGGTTTTCGACGGCGAAGGCCTCGCACAGGTTGCGGGGATGAACCGGCGGAGTTCGGATAATCGCCGAGGCCGCAGAACACAACCCACCTAGCACGCTTGGTAACCGGGTATCCGTGCTAGCGGGCGGTGAGGTCGTCAACGACAACGCCGCCCGCTTTGATGTGTGTAGGCCCCTATCCGGATGCCGCGTCGGCGATCGATGTCGCCTCTCGCGCACCGTCTTCGAAAGCGCCGCAGCACAGGATCACCCAGCCGCCCACCGCATCCGGGGCACCCGAGCCGAATCCGGCCGCCGCATCCAGATACTGCTGACGCCGCCGCAACCAGAACACCTCCGGCACGCCGAGACTGTGCGGGTCCAGTCCACTGGACACGGCCACCAGTCGAGAGGCCGCCCGCGCCACGATGCCGTCAGCCGTACCGAACGGCCGCAGGGTCAGTAATTCACCGTGCACGACCGCCGCGATGACCGGCGCGGGCGCCTTGGATCCGAGCACGGTCTGCACCAGCAGGTCTAGCCGTTCGGCCACACCGCCGTCAGCGCGTGGCCGTCCGAGCAGCGCCTCGTCGGTCACCAGATCGGCCGCGGCCAGCAGATGCAGCCGGGCCAGCGCCTGCAGCGGTGCGCGCTGCCAGGTGCCGACCAGATTCCGCAGCGCGTCACCGTCGAGCGCCTGCCCGACCCGCAGCGAGCCGGCCAGGATCGGATCCGCGACCCGACCGTCGGCGGGCAGTTCGGTACTGCCGCCGTCGATAGCGGCGGATGAGCGCGCGGCACGCACCGCCGCCTCGGCGGCCGTGGTCGGCCAGCCCCGCCGGTTCGCCTTGTGCCGGTGCACCGCGGCGAGCGCGTCACGCGCCTTATCGGCGGCTTCGCACACACCTGGCAGATCGACGAGGGGCTGTAGCGGATCGGTCACTGTGTTATTTTGCAGCGCCTTCGGCGCTGCGGGTTCGCGGCCCCCTGGTGTCTCGCGTCCGAGCCGTCGAGACTCGCGCCTGCGGCGCATCGCTTCGACGGCTCGGACGCGAGACGGGCCGCGAACGGTCGCTCGTAAGACTCGCTCCGTGGTGGTCACCGACGGCGGATCGTTCAGCACCTGACGCACCCGCATCGGATGGTCGAATCCCGCGACTTCGTCGCATCGCTTCGACGGCTCGGACGCGAGACAGACCGCGAACGGTCGCTCCGTGGTGGTCACTGACGGCGGATCGTCCAGCACCTGACGCACCCGCATCGGATGGTCGAATCCCGTATGCGCGTCGACTACTCCGACGCGAGACAGACCGCGAACGGTCGCTCGTCAGCCAGTACCGCCGGAGTCCAGTCCGCGAGGTATCTATCGCCCCTGGTCAGCCCGCCAGCAGGTCCCGTCCGGGAATGGCGTCGAGCAGGCGGCGGGTGTATTCCTCCTTGGGGTTCTGGAAGACCTCGTCGGTTGTGGCCGCTTCGACGATCCTGCCGGTCTGCATGACCAGGACATCGTCGGCGATCTGGCGGACGACGGCCAGGTCATGGGTGATGAACAGATAGGACAGACCGAGCTCGGCTTGTAAGTCGTTGAGCAGCTTGAGGATCTGGGCCTGGACGAGGACGTCGAGCGCGGAAACCGCCTCGTCGCACACCACGACCTCCGGGGAGAGCGCGAGCGCACGCGCTACTGCGACGCGCTGGCGCTGGCCACCGGAGAGTTCATTGGGGTAGCGGCGCATTACCGAGGACGGCAGCGACACCTTGTCCAACAGATCGCGCACCGTCGCCTCACGTTCCTTGGCGGTGCCGATTTTGTGCGTGCGCAGCGGCTCCTCGATGGTGCGGTAGATCGAGTACATCGGATCCAGCGAACCGTAAGGGTCCTGGAAGATCGGCTGCACTCGACGACGAAAAGCGAACGCGCCCTTGCGATCGAGTTTCGCCACTTCGCGACCGTCGAAGGTCACCGAACCCGATGTCGGTTCGAGCAGCCCCAGAACCATCTGTGCCACAGTCGATTTTCCGGAACCCGACTCGCCGACGATGGCCGTGGTCGTGCCGCGCTTCAGCCGGAACGACACTTCGTCGACCGCGACGAAATCCGTCGACTTCCACGGCGTACTACCCCGAATCTTGAACGCCTTGGTCAGATTCTGTGCGACCACCACGTCATCGGAGACCGCCGCGATTTCGGCATCGGCCGCCGCGACCTCTTCCGCGACCTGTACGGCCTGCTTACGCACCGCTATGCGCTCACGCACCGAGGACAGCCGCTGCGAGGCGAGCGAGGGCGCGGAATTCACCAGCTTCTTGGTGTACAGGTGCTGCGGTTCGCGCAGAATCTGCAGTGCCGGGCCGGATTCCACCACCTTGCCCCGATACATCACGACCAGGTGCTCGGCGCGTTCGGCGGCCAGGCCGAGGTCGTGGGTGATGAGCAGGACCGCGGTACCGAGTTCGCTGGTGAGTCCGTCGAGATGGTCGAGGATCTGCCGCTGCACCGTGACATCGAGGGCCGAGGTCGGCTCGTCGGCGATCAGCAGTTTGGGTCGGCAGGCCAATCCCATGGCGATGAGCGCGCGCTGGCGCATACCACCGGAGAATTCGTGCGGATACTGGTTCACCCGACGCGCCGCATCCGACATCCCGGCTTCCTCGAGCAGTTCGATGGCGCGCTGCTCGGCTGCCTTTCCCTTGGCAATGCCATTGGCCACCAAGGTCTCTCGAATCTGGAACCCGATCTTCCACACCGGATTCAGATTCGACATCGGATCCTGCGGCACCAATCCGATACCGCTACCGCGGACCGCGACGACCTCCCGCTTCGACGCCTTCGCCAGATCCGTGCCGTCGAACCTGATCGAGCCGGAAGTGACCTGTCCGGTGCCGGGCAGCAGGTCGATAATGCTGTGCGCGGTCGTGGACTTCCCGGATCCGGATTCGCCGACGATGGCGACGGTCTGGCCGGGATACACGGTCAGGCTGACGTCGCGCACCGCCGGAATCTTCTTGCCCTCGGAGGAGAAGCAGACGTTGAGATCCTCGATCTCGAGCAATGGTTTATCCGACATCGCCGCGGTCACCTCTTCCTCGCCTTCGGGTCGAGCGCGTCCCGCAGCGCGTCGCCGAGCAGGATGAAGCTCAGCACGGTGAGCGCCAAAGCCGTTGCGGGATAGAACAGAATCGGCGACCCGCCGCGCAGTTCATGCTGGTTGGTATTGATATCCGAGCCCCAGGACACGATCGTGCGCGGCAGGCCGACACCGAGGTAGGACAGTGTCGCCTCGGTGACGATGAACGCGCCGAGCCAGATCGTGGTGACCACGATCAGCGGTCCGGCCGCATTCGGCAGCACATGGCGCAGCAGCGTGCGTATTCGGGAGACCCCTAATGCCTTTGCCGCCGTGACATATTCGCTGTTCTTCGCCTCGATCACCGCACTGCGCGCGATGCGTGCGGCCTGCGGCCAGGTGAATGCGGCCAGGATCAGGATGACAGTCCAGATCGTGCGCGAATCGAGCAACTGCATGATGACGATCGCGGCCAGCATCAGCGGAATCGCATAGAAGATCTCCGCGATGCGCGACACCACCGAATCGAGTAACCCACCGTAGAAGCCCGCGAGGGCCCCGAGTGTGCCGCCGACCAGTAGGAATACCGTGGTGGCACCCAAGCCCGCCATCACGGAAGCTCGGGCGCCGTAAACGGTTCGGGTGTAGACGTCACAACCCTGCTTATCGAAACCGAACGGATGTCCGGGCCCGCGCGGATCCATGCTGAAATCACCATTGCAGTAGCGCGGATCCTGATCGGAGAACAGGCCGGGCCACAGCACCACGATGGCGATGAACACGATCAGCACCGCGGCCACGATGAAGATCGGATTGCGGCGCAACTGCCGCCACGCGTCCTGCCAGATGCTGGTCGGCGAACCGGTATCGACGACCTGATCGGTGGCGAGCACCTCGACTTCATCGGGCGGCGCGACGAAATGCTGCTGCCGGTCCGGAGCTTTCTTCTCGAGCTCAGGCATATCGGATCCTCGGGTCGAGCGCGGCATAGAGCAGATCGATGATCAGATTCGAGATCAGGAAGATCACGATGAGCACGGTCACGAACGAGACCACCGTCGGCGGCTCACCCCGGGTAATCGCCTGGTACAGCGTCCCACCCACGCCCGGGATGTTGAAGATGCCCTCGGTGACGACCGCGCCGCCGATCAACGCACCTAGATCGGCGCCGAGGAAGGTGATCACCGGAATCATCGAATTACGCAGAATGTGCACGGTGACGACGCGCGGGCGACTGAGGCCCTTCGCGGTCGCGGTGCGCACGTAATCGGCGGACATGTTCTCCGCCACCGAATTTCGGGTCAGCCGCAGTACATAGGCGAACGACAACGACCCGAGAACGAATGCGGGCACAAGCAATTCACCGATGCTCGCCTTACCGGTAACGGTCACCGGCGCGATCCCCCACTTCACACCCAGTACGAACTGGGCCAGAAAGCCGATCACGAAGATCGGCACCGCGATGATGATCAGACTGACCACCAGCAGTGTGGAATCGAACAGTCTGCCTTTGCGCAGTCCAGCGATCAGACCGAAGACGACACCGAAGACGCCCTCGATGAGCACGGCCATGAACGCCAATTTGATGGTGATCGGGAAGGCGCGGGCGAGTTCGTCGCGCACCGGTCGACCGGAGAACGCCGTCCCGAAGTCGAGGGTGAAAATGCCCTTCAGATACAGCAGATATTGCACGATGAACGGACGATCCAGGTGATACCGCGCACGCAGTTGTGCCTCGACGGCAGGCGTCATCGGCTTGTCACCGGCCAGCGCGTGGATCGGATCGCCCGGAACTAAGAAGACCAGTGCATAGATGAGCAGCGTCGCCCCGAGGAAGACGGGGATCATTTGGAGCAGACGCCGCACGACATACCAGGCCATTTCATCTCCTGGGTGAGCGGTGCGGTCGTGCCGTCGGAATGTGCGGCACGACCGCGCCGAGCGGCTACTTCTCGATGTTTTCGAAGTCGAACAGACCATTCCAGGCCAGGTCGGCCTTCTTCACCTTGTCCGAACGTCCCGCCGCGGCAAGATAATCGAGCACGGGGATATCGGCCATATCCTTGATCAGCAACGCCTGCGCCTGCGCCACGATCTTGTACGACTCGTCCAGCGTCGGCGCGGCCAGCGCGGCGTCGAGCAGGTGGTCGAATTCGGGGCTCTTGTAGTCGACGTTATTGGTCTCGGAGTAGCTGTAATACTGCGAGGTGAGGAACTGCAGCATGGTCGGGTAGTCGCCCTGCCAGCCGTAGCGGAACGACTTGCCGATCGTCTTCTGGTTCACCAGATCTCGGATGTTCTTGAATGTCGGATACGGCGCACCGACCGCATCGATACCGAGGGTGTTCTTGATGCTGTTGGCCACCGCTTCGATCCACGCCTGGTGGCCGCCGTCGGAGTTGTAGGCGATTTCGTAGCGTCCCGACCACGGCGAAATGGCATCGGCCTGCGCCCAGACCTTCTTCGCCTCTTCGGGGTTGTACTTCAACACCTCCGAACCGGGCAGGTTGCCGTTGAATCCGGGCAGGGTGCTCGAGGTGAAGTCGCGCGCGGGAGTCTTGGTGCCGTTGAAGATGGTGTCGCAGATCTGCTGCCGGTTGATCGCCATCGAGATGGCCCGGCGCCGCAGCAACCCTTCCTCACCGCCGAAATGCGGAACATTGGACTGGACGCCGATGTGCTGGTTCTGCGCGGACGGCTCCAGGATCGCGCGATCGCCGAGGTCCTTCTTGTACGAAGTCAGTGCGCTGTCCGGAATGGTGTCGAGGGCATCGAGATTGCCTGCCTGCAGATCCGAGTAAGCGGTGTCGAACGACTGGTACATGACGAAGCGCAGACCCTTGTTCTTCGGCGCACGGCCGCCCTTGTAGTCCGGGTTGGGCACCAAGTCGATCTTGACGTTGTGCTCCCAGGTCTGGAACTTGTACGGGCCGTTGCCGATCGGGTTCTCGCCGAAGGCCTTAATATCCTTGAACGCGGCATCGGGCAGCGGATAGAACGGTGCGTAGCCGAGTTCGGTCTCGAAGTCGATGGACGGCGACTTCAGCTCGACGGTGAAGGTTCGGTCGTCGACCACCTTCAGCCCCGACATCGTTTGCGCCGTGGGCTTTTCCGCTGATACCTCGTCGAATCCGACGATCGGGGTGAACGCGTAGCTCTGCAGCTGACCATTGGTGCCGAGGGCGCCGTAGTTCCAGGCGTCGACGAACGACTTAGCGGTCACCGTGCTGCCGTCGGTGAACTTCCAGTCCGGCTTGATGGTGATCGTGTAGGTTTTGCGGTCGTTCGTCTTGATGGACTCGGCCATCTCGTCGTGCGCCACGCCCTTGCCGTCGTAGTACTTCAGACCCGCGAACAGCCGGTCCACGACGCGGCCGCCCATGTTCTCGTTGGTGTTGGTCGGCACCAACGGATTCTGCGGTTCACCACCATTGGTGGTGACTATGTCGGCGTCGGCACTATCGCTCGACGAACATGCGGACAGTCCCAGGCTTGTGGCCAGCAGGACTGCCGCGGTCAACGCTGTAGCTCTGTTGAATCTCAACGCGTTCTCCCGATTTCGAGACAGGCGAAGGGGATCCGCGACGACGCATGAGTATCTGCCCAGCGCGCCTCGACTCGATCCGCCTTGGAATGCCTGGGACGTTAGCTATTCGAAGCAGTCTTGTCACCGTATTGGGAGAGGTTCGTTCCACTTGTTACCAATCCGGCAACATCGTCGAAACGCACTAAACCTTAAGGAGAAGACAGCCATCCGCCGGAAGTATGCCTCCGTTGAGGCTTCCGGTATCCGGAGCTGGTTGGTCTATGACGATAGCTACCGAAAGGCCGGTTTGTCAGCGGATCGCGCAGGCTACCCGCCGCGGTGACGCGATGGAAACCCATTGGACACAGCAGGCGCGGGCTGGATCACAGTTGGTTACTGTCGAATCGACTGCGACTGCCAGCACCACGGCGCTAGTGAGGAAGAGACGAGATGACCGAAACCACCGACCACCGGGACTCGTACCCGCCGACCGCGGAATTCGCTGCGGCGGCGAATGCCGACGCGTCGTTGTACCAGCGGGCCACGGCGGATCGCGACGCGTTCTGGGCCGAGCAGGCCGACCGGCTGCACTGGGAGCAGCCGTGGACAAAGGTGCTCGACTGGAGTGACGCGCCCGTCGCGAAGTGGTTCGTCGACGGCAAACTCAATGTCGCCTACAACTGCGTGGACCGCCATGTGCTCGACGGACACGGCGATCAGGTCGCCATCCACTGGGAGGGCGAACCGGGCGACTCCCGCGACATCACCTACGCCGAACTCCTCGCCGAAGTTTCCCGCGCCGCAAACTATCTGACCGAACTCGGACTCGAAGCGGGCGACCGGGTCGCCATCTATATGCCGATGGTTCCCGAGGCAATCGTCTCGATGCTGGCCTGCGCCCGACTCGGGCTCACGCATTCGGTGGTGTTCGCGGGCTTCTCCCCCACCGCGCTGCGCCAGCGCGTCGACGACGCGAGCGCCCGGTTGATCATCACCACCGACGGTCAGTGGCGGCGCGGTAAGGCCGCGCCGCTCAAGGAGGCCGTCGACGAGGCGCTCTACGCCAATGGCGATGTGCCGCACACTGTCGAGCATGTACTCGTGGTGCGGCGCACCGATATCGAGGTGCCGTGGACCGAGGGCCGCGACCTGTGGTGGCACGAGACCGTCGCGCAGGCCGCGCCCGAACACCGGGCACAGGCCTTCGACGCCGAGCATCCACTGTTCATCCTCTACACCTCCGGCACCACCGGCAAGCCCAAGGGCATCCTGCACACCAGCGGCGGATACCTCACCCAGGCCTCCTACACCCACCACAATGTCTTCGACCACAAGGCCGGACAGGACATCTACTGGTGCACCGCCGATATCGGCTGGGTCACCGGGCACACCTACATCGTCTACGGACCGCTGTCGAACCGGACCACTCAGGTCGTCTACGAGGGCACGCCGAACTTCCCGGATGAGCACCGGCACTGGAATATCGTCGAAAAGTACGGCGTCACAATCTATTACACGGCGCCGACACTGGTTCGCACATTCATGAAGTGGGGTAGGGAGATTCCGGCCGCACATGATCTGTCCAGCATCCGGGTGCTCGGCAGCGTCGGCGAACCGATCAATCCGGAGGCCTGGCGCTGGTACCGCGAGGTGATCGGTGCGAACACCGCGCCCATCGTGGACACCTGGTGGCAGACCGAGACGGGGTCGATCATGATCTCCCCGCTGCCGGGTGTCACCGCCGCCAAGCCCGGCGCCGCGATGACCCCGCTGCCCGGAATTTCGGCGATGGTCGTCGACGAAGAAGGCAAGGCGGTCGAACTCGGCGAGAGCGAGGCCAACGGCTATCTGGTGCTCGATCAGCCGTGGCCGTCGATGCTGCGCGGCATCTGGGGCGACATGGATCGCTACCGGTCCACCTATTGGGAGCGCTACGCGGAACAGGGCTGGTACTTCGCCGGTGACGGCGCCAAGCTCGATGCCGACGGCGACCTGTGGGTGCTGGGCCGGGTCGACGACGTGATGAATGTGTCGGGTCACCGCATCTCCACCGCCGAGGTCGAATCCGCGCTGGTCGGTCACTCCGGCGTCGCCGAGGCCGCGGTGGTGGGCGCCAGCGATGCGACCACCGGACAGGGCATCGTCGCCTTCGTGATCCTGACGGCCGAGGCCGAGGACACCGGTGACGCGCTGATCGGCGAACTGAAGGCGGAGGTGTCACGGGAGATCAGCCCGATCGCCCGGCCACGCGAAATCCACGTGGTGCCCGAACTGCCCAAGACCCGCAGCGGCAAGATCATGCGGCGACTGCTGCGCGATGTCGCGGATGGCCGCGAATTGGGCGACACCTCGACGCTGGTCGATCCGAACGTTTTCGAGGCGATCCGGGCCAGCCGCGCCTGAGTCGGCACATCGTATGGCCGGTGACGGAATTCGTCACCGGCCGTACCCGTTAGAATTGCGTAAGGTGTGCCGGGAAGCCTGGTCGGCATGCGGTCGCGTACCTGAAAGCCGGATCGGTGGGATTGCGCGTCCGCGGTCGGAGTCCACCCTGGCGGAAGGTTTCCCGTGATCACCCAAGTGCGCTCGGAGCTGACGCGGTATCTACGCACCGAAACCGTTGGTGGTGCGATACTTCTGATCGCGGCTGCTGCCGCATTGCTGTGGGTGAACTCGCCGTGGGGCCAGAGCTACTTGACCGTCACCGAGTACGTCCTGCCGATCAAAGCACTGCATCTGGATCTCACCGTCGCGGACTGGACCAAGGACGGTTTGCTCGCCATCTTCTTTTTCGTCGCCGGATTGGAACTCAAACGCGAGCTGGTGGTCGGCGAGCTCGCCGATCCGAAACGGGCCCTACTGCCGATCATCGCGGCGGTCGGCGGCGTGGTCACCCCGGCGCTGATCGCATTCGCGGTCGGATTCGGCGTCGACGGGATGCACCGTGGCTGGGCGATTCCGGTGGCGACCGATATCGCGTTCGCGCTGGCTGTGCTGGCCATGACCGGATCCCGGATTCCGGCAAGCGCGCGGGTCTTTCTGCTGAGCCTCGCCGTGGTCGACGATCTGCTCGCCATCATCCTGATCGCGGTGCTGTTCACTACGACGATGTCGGCGCTGTGGCTGCTCGGCGCGGCGGCCTGCTTCGCTCTGTGGGCACTGGCCCAGCACAGGCGGATATCCACACCACTGCTGTATGTGCCGCTGGCGCTGGTCTCCTGGTACGCGCTGCATGAGGCGGGCATCCATCCGACGCTGGCCGGTGTCGCGCTCGGCCTGCTCACCAGGGTGCGCAAGGATCCGGGCGAGACCGAAGCCCCGGCAACGCGGCTCGAGCATATGATCCAGCCGATCTCGGCCGGCCTCTGCGTGCCGCTGTTCGCGTTGTTCGCCTCCGGAGTCCCGTTGGACGGCAAGGTTTTCCAGCACCTGTTCAGTGACAGGTTGCCGCTGGCCATAATTCTCGGATTACTGCTCGGCAAGACTGTCGGTATCTTCGGAATCAGCTGGGTGGCAATCCGATTGGGCATCGCGAAGCGTCCGGTCGGCCTCGGCTACCGAGACATGTTCGCCCTCTCGGTGCTCGGTGCGATCGGCTTCACCGTTAGCCTGCTGGTGGCAGAACTCGCGCTGACCGACGTCGGTGACGGCTCGGCCGTCGTATTGGCGAAGGCCGCGGTGTTGGTGACGTCAATGACGGCGTCGCTCGCGGGTTCGGCGCTACTGTTGCGGCGTGGGCGTGTCCACCAGGCGCGGCGGGACGCGCGTGCGATACAACGAGAGACCGAGGCGGAAGCAGTGCCGGGACAGGGAGAAGGGTCGACGAAGTGAGTTTCGCCCAAGATAGGAATGGGACGCAGCGCGGTAACGGGGATGAGTCGCGTCGCGACCGCACTGTCACCTCGATTCCCCTCTCGGACGCCGACCCAGCCGGGTCGGCGAGTTTCGGCGCCCTGGTCCGCGATGCCACCGAGCAGATGTCGACGCTGGTGCGGGCCGAGGTCGAACTGGCCAAGGCCGAGGTGACCGGGGAGATCAAGAAGGGGCTGCAGGGCAGCGTCTACTTCATCCTCGCGCTGACCGTGCTGCTGTTCAGCACTTTTTTCTTTTTCTTCTTCCTCGGCGAGCTGCTCGATGTCTGGCTGGCGCGCTGGGCGGCGTTCCTGATCGTATTCCTGCTGATGATCGTCGCGACGGCGGTGCTCGCTCTGCTCGGCTATCTGCGGGTCAAGAAACTGCGGGCGCCGGAGAAGACGATCGATTCGCTCAAGCAGGCGCGCACCGTGCTGCCGAGCGGATTCGGCTCGCACGAGGAGCCCCTCACGCTCGCGGAGCCGACGCAGTCGAAGTCGCTCGGGTAAGCAGCCGGAGCGGCACGGCAGCGTCGACTAGGCGGTTGGCCGGACCCCTACTAGGCTCGGTCGGCGTGTCGTCGAACTCGTTTCCTGATCCGTCCAGCGTCCGTTACGACGGTCCGTGGACGCATCGGGACGTGCACGCAAACGGCATTCGCTTCCATGTCGCCGAGGCCGAACCGGACCGCCCGGACGCACCGCTGGTCGTCCTGCTGCACGGATTCGCCGATCTCTGGTGGTCCTGGCGGCATCAGCTGACCGGACTCGCCGAACTCGGCTACCACGCGGTCGCGGTGGATCTGCGCGGCTACGGCGACAGCGATAAACCGCCGCGCGGCTATGACGGTTGGACGCTGGCCGGTGATATCGCCGGCCTCATCCGCGCCATGGGCTATTCCGAGGCCACGCTGGTCGGGCATGCCGACGGCGGACTGGTGTGCTGGACGACCGCGGTGCTGCATCCCCGACTGGTGCGCTCGATCGCACTGGTGAGTTCCCCGCATCCGGCCGCGCTCAAGAGCGCGGTACTGCGGGACCGGCGTCAGCGGCGCACCTGGCTGCCGAATTTCCTGCGCTATCAGCTGCCGCGCTACGGCGAACATCTGCTGACCACCGGCGACGGCTTCGAGGTCGAACGGCTACTGCGCCAGCGAGTGAGCCGAACCTGGTCGGGCACCGCCGAATTCATCGAGACGGCCGATCGGATGCGCTCGGCCATCCAGATTCCCGGTGCGGCGCACTGTGCGCTGGAATACCAGCGCTGGGCCTTCCGCAGTCAGTGGCGTCCGGATGGTCGGCGGTTCATGGCCACCATGCGGGTGCCGATCCGCATTCCGGTGCTGGCCGTGCGCGGTGAACTCGACGGCTACATCCTGCCCGCGACCTTCCAGCGCGGCCGCCGGTTGTCACCGCAGCGGCGACAGGTCGTGATTCCCGACGCGGGTCACTTTGCGCACCAAGAGAACCCGGAAGCCGTCACGATGGAGTTGGCCAAGCTGCTCGGGTAGCGAGTTTCACCCATTCAGCTCAGCACACAGGCGCCCGTCTCGACTTGTGCAACCGCACCAGGGGCAGCATCCAGTTGTGCCCGGACCTCGGACAACGTCAGCACATATCCCGTGTCATCGTCGGTGACCGCCGCACCGAATACGATGCCGAGCACCTCTCCCTCCGTATCCACAAGCGGCCCACCCGAATTGCCTGCCCGCACCTGGCCACGAACCGTGTAAACCTCACGCTCGACGGTGCCGTTGCGGTAGATCGTCGGGCCCGTCAAGTCCAGCGTCTCGCGAACTCGGGCAGCACTGGCGGTATATCGACCCCCGCCGGGGTAGCCCAGGACTATAGCGCTGTCTCCGGAGCGCGCTGGCGAAGGCGCGGTCGGGATCACCGGCGCAATGAGCCCGGATACCGCGAGCACCGCGACATCTTTGGACGGATCGAACAAGACAACCGTGGCATTCAGCGGCCCGTTGGTGGCGTCAACTGTGATGCTGGTGGTCCCGGCGACGACGTGAGCGTTAGTAACGATCCGTTCGGGTGCGATCACGAAGCCCGACCCCTCCAGCGCCCGCTGGCAGCTCGGCGCTACGCCGCGGATGCGCAGCACACTCTGCTGCAGCGAGGCCGCGACCGGGCTGGCGAGCACACCGGGATCCGGCGGTTCGACCGCCGCGATCGGCGCGCGACCGAACGGTCCGATGACATCCGGCAGCCCGGAGGTGTTGAGCAGCTTGGAGAATTCGTTCGGCAGCCGCCGCAGCCAGCTCGGGGAGACATCGTTGACGTCGGCGAGCACCTTCGAACCGTTGATGGCCGCGGCGATGGCCGGCTGGGACGAAGTGGCCAGCGGCAACGCCAGCAGCCATGCGGTGACCAGCACCGCGACCGCCTGCAGCACCGCGCCGACGACGCTGTCCACACTGCGAGTGAACGGATGTCGCATACCGCCGCGCGCGGCCCTGCCGAGCACCATGCCCGCGACCTCACCGACGATGACCAGCAGCACGATCAACAGCACGCCGGTGAGCACCCGCGGTCTGCCCTCGTTGACATGGATCAGGATGTGCGGAGCGATGAGAATGCCCGCGACCGCGCCGAGTACGACGCCCAGAAAGGCCAGCGCGGACGCCACCGCGCCCTGCCGCCAACCGGAGGAGGCGGCCAGCAGCGCGAGCAGCACCACAGCGATATCGAGCCAAGCCGATGAACTCATAACGTCATCCCTACGGCCGCCAGCGCGGACTCCAGATCGCGAACGTCGCTGTGGTCCCAGTCCCGTTCCCACCCGGCGGTGTTGCAGATACCCGCCAGAATGCCGCCGGTCAGTCCCCACACCAGCATTCCGTCCACCTGGAACGCCGGACTTTGATAGCCGAGGCGGCTGCGCACCATGAAGCGATTCGCCGGGTCCAGCAGATCGGCGAGCGGCACCCGCACGACGCGTTCGGTCTCGGTGTGATTGACCACGTGGACCGCCCTCGGAGTGTGCCAGTAGGCCACCACCGGGGTCACGTCGAATCGGGACGGGGGCACGAAAAGCTTCGGCAGCACCGCAAAGGGTTCGACGCCCTCGCGCGCCAGCCCGGTCTCCTCACATGCCTCGCGCAGGGCGGTATCGATCGGATCGGAGTCGCCGGGATCGACCGCACCGCCGGGAAAGGCGATCTGACCGCGGTGCTGGCGCATGGTGGAAGCGCGCTGGGTGAGCAGCACATCCGCATCGGCGGGCAGCCCGCCCGGCGCCTCGGGATCGGCTTCGGGCGAACCACTGAACAGCACGAGCACTGCCGCCTGCCGCGGTGTGGTGCTGATCGCCATGGCCCGCCGGACCGCCCGCGCCAAGGACAGCGTGTCGGTGGAATCGGTATTCGGGTCCGCCGCTCGGCGCAGCCATTTCGGAATGCTGCCCGGCATGGGGATCTCGGTCATGCCGCAACTCCCAGATTATTCGCGACCGTATCGGCGATATCGTCGACGCCGTTGAATGCGCGCACCACCACCTCGGCGATCGAACCATCGGCACGCAACAGCACCGATACCGGCAGCACCGCGGGCGCACCGACCGCGGTTCGCACTTTGGTGCGCGGGTCGAGCACGCCGGGCAACATCACCTTCAGGTCGGTCAGCAGCGCGAGCGCCCTCGCCTCATCCGGATCGCTGTGCACGGTCAGCACGGTAATCGCGTTTCCGGCCCGTCGCGCGTACTCCTGCACATCCGGCAACTCTTCGGCGCACGGTCCACACCAGTACGCCCACAGGTTCAGCAGTGCCGGTTTGCCCGCGAGTGCGGCCGCCAAGTCGACCGGTTTGCCATCGGACAGACAGGTCAGGGCGAGTCCGGCAAGCGGCCCGCGTCCCACCGCATCCGCTGCGGGCGCCGGGCAATTCGCGAGCCCGGCGGCGGTGCGCGCCTCGACCGATGCGCTCGCGAGGGAATTCGCCGAGTGGTCGCCGCTCGTCGCGGTGTCGTCGTCAGCGCGGGGCCACAGCGCGACCGCCAAGGCCACCACGGTGATCAACCCTGCCAGCGCCAGACGCGCCGCGACAGGTATTCGTCTCACCGGCCCACCAGCTCGAGCAAATGCTCCGCCTCCGGACCCTTCACCAGCTTGGCCGCGGTTTCCGGATCGGCCGGCCCGACCCCGAACGACGGGCAGTCCTTGGCCAGAATGCAGACACCGCATGCGGGCTTGCGGGAATGACAGACCCGGCGCCCATGGAAAATCACGCGATGGGACAACATCGTCCATTCCTTGCGTTCGATGATCGCGCCGATGGCGTGTTCCACCTTCACCGGATCTTCCTCGGTGGTCCACGCCCAGCGGCGCACCAGCCGACCGAAATGGGTGTCGACCGTAATGCCGGGCACACCGAAGGCGTTGCCGAGGATGACGTTGGCAGTCTTGCGGCCGATGCCCGGCAACTGCACCAGTTCGTCGAGGGTGTGAGGCAATTCACCATCGAAGCGTTCGACCAGCGCCTGCCCGAGCCCGATCAGCGAACTGGTCTTGTTGCGGAAGAAGCCCGTCGGCCGGATGTATTCCTCCAGCTCGGCGCGGTTTGCCTCGGCGTAGGCGCGAGCGTCCGGATACCGCGCGAAGAGCACGGGTGTGGTCAGATTCACCCGCTCATCGGTGCACTGCGCGGAAAGTATTGTCGCAACCGCCAATTCGAGTGGTGTGGTGAAATCCAGCTCACAGTGCGCGTCCGGAAAAGCCACCGCGAGAGTGCGGTTCATCCGGCGGGCCCTTCGGGTCAGGCCGAGCTGGGTTTCCGCTTGTCGCGCTCGGGATTTGCGCTTCGGCGCGGGGACCGAGGCGGGTTGCGCATCGGTCGCCTCGACGGCAGGCGCAGGCCCGCTCACGGCAGCAGTGGAGGGGGAGACACGCACGCGTCCACCATACGGAACCACCCCACAACGGTTCCCTCCTAGATCTCTTGCCGTGTTCCATCTGAGACCTGGACCGTGTTTACTGCTCGTCATGCAAGGACTCGCTGTGGTGCTCTTCCCAGTGGTGCTGATGCTTTTTGCACTGGGCATGGAGCGGGTCGAGAATCGGCTCCGCAAACTTCTCGAACCCGACGAAGAGGTTCAGCAGTACCTGGACAAGGCAAGCAACGCCGAAGTGAAGGAGCTGACGAAGCTCGGACTGCCCGCCGCGGTGGCACGGATGCGCAGGCGTCGGTCCCGTGGCGAAGAGCTGGACGTCGCACGCGCCAGCTGAATCCCCTGCCAACCGGTACCTGGCATGCCGCGCAATCGACTCGTTACGTGGTGTCTGTCACTACGCTGCTGTAATGCCGCGTAGACTGCGCTGTTGGCCGAATCGCTTCGGTCCAGGACAGAGCCATTTCCCATAAGGAGCACATTCGTGGACGAGGCCCTCGCCAGAGCCGGCATCTTCCAAGGCGTAGAGCCCACCGCGGTGGCGGCTCTCGCCAAACAACTGCAGCCCGTGGATTTTCCGCGCGGCCATGTCATCTTCAACGAGGGCGAGCCCGGCGACCGGTTGTACATCATCACCTCCGGAAAAGTGAAGATCGGACGACGTTCCCCGGACGGCAGGGAAAACCTGCTGACCATCATGGGTCCGTCGGACATGTTCGGTGAGCTGTCGATCTTCGACCCGGGTCCGCGGACCTCGACCGCTACCACCGTGACCGAGGTCCGTGCGGTCACCATGGACCGTGACGCACTCAAGTCCTGGATCGACCAGCGGCCCGAGATCGCCGAGCAACTGCTGCGCGTTCTCGCCCGTCGTTTGCGCCGCACCAACAACAACCTGGCCGACCTGATCTTCACCGACGTCCCCGGCCGGGTCGCCAAGGCGTTGTTGCAGCTCGCGCAGCGGTTCGGCACCCAGGAGGCCGGTGCGCTGCGGGTCACCCACGACCTCACCCAGGAAGAGATCGCGCAGTTGGTCGGCGCCTCCCGCGAGACCGTGAACAAGGCTCTGGCCGACTTCGCGCACCGCGGCTGGCTACGGCTGGAGGGCAAGAGCGTACTGATCTCCGACTCCGAGCGCCTGGCCCGCCGCGCGCGCTGACGCATCTGAACGCACAAGCACGCTGAGTTCAGCTACCGAATGAACTCAGCGTGCTTTCGGTGTTTCTAGTTCTGCTCGGCGCGCAGGTACTCCAACTGCGCTCGCACCGAATTGCGTGCCGCCGGCCACAGCCGCTTGTCCACATCGGCATAGACCTTGCGCACAACCGACATCGCCCCCGCGTTCGGCCCGAGCACGCGCAATGCCGCCCGCACCTGATCGAGCCGCTCCTGCCGATGCGCGATGTAGTACCGCCCTACCGGTTCCAGATCGGGATGATCCGGACCGTGTGCCGGTAGCAGCGCACGTCCCGCACCCGCCTCGACCAACTTGTCCAGCGATGCCAGGTAATCGGCGAGGGCGCCGTCGGTGGAATCGAGGACCGTGGTGCCGAAGCCGAGGATGGTGTCACCGGTCAACACCGCGTCGTCGAGTACGAAACTCACCGAATCCTTGGTGTGGCCGGGAGTGTCGAGGACGGTGATCCGCAGTCCGGCGGCCTCGATCACCTCTCCGTCGACCAGCGGCGCATCCGAACCACGCAGGAATTCGGCGGTCCTGGCCCGCACCGGCGTACCCGTCAGCGCGACCAGCCGGTCGATACCGCCGGTGTGATCGTGATGCCGGTGCGTGATCAGGGTGAGCGCGATATTGCCGCCGGTGACCCGCGCGAGCGTCTCGCTGTGCGCCTTGTCCTTCGGTCCCGGATCGACGAGGACGTATTCCGATTGCCCCGGCGCACGCAGCAGCCAGGTATTGGTCCCCTCCAGCGTCATCTGGCCGGGATTGTCCGCGAGCACGACGGCCGCGGTCGGCGTGACCTGCCGCAGCCGGCCGTATGCGGGATGGGTGAGCGTCATCGATCCTGTCTATCGCACTTCGGCGATCAGTTCGACTTCGACCGGGGTGTTACGGGGCAGTTCGGCGACGCCGACCGCGGAGCGCGCGTGCACGCCCGCATCACCGAAGACCGCGCCGAGCAATTCCGAGGCGCCATTGACGACCTGCGGCTGATCGGTGAATCCCGGTGCGGAGGCGACGAATCCGACGACCTTCACAATGCGCACCACCGCATCGAGCCCGACCAGATCGTGCACCGCGGCAATCGCGTTCAGCGCGCAGAACTTGGCCGCCTCCTTGGCCTGTTCGAGCGAGACCTCCGCACCGACCTTGCCGGTCGCCGACAACTGGCCGTCCACGAACGGCAGCTGACCGGAGGTGTAGACCAGCGATCCGGTGCGGATCGCCGGAATGTAGGCGGCGACCGGCGCCACGACCGGCGGCAGGGCCAGGCCGAGCTGGGCGAGGTTCTTCTCCCACTGGGTCATAAGTGCAAGTCCCTTCGATTACTTGGGGCGCTTGAGGTAAGCGACGTGCTGTTCACCGGTCGGACCGGGCAGCACGGTCACCAGCTCCCAACCGTCGGCGCCCCACTGGTCCAGGATCTGCTTGGTCGCATGCGTCAGCAACGGAACGGTGGCGTACTCCCACACCTTCGAATCACTCATGCTGTAACTTTGGCAGCGCCTTCGGCGCTGCGTGTTCGCGGCCCCCTGGTGTCTCGCGTCCGAGCCGTCGAGACTCGCGACTTCGTCGCATCGCTTCGACGGCTCGGACGCGAGACGGGCCGCGAACGGTCGCTCGTAAAACTCGCTCCGTGGTGGTCACCGACGGCGGATCGTTCAGCACCTGACGCACCCGCATCCAATGGTCGAATCCCGCGACTTCGTCGCATCGCATCGACAGCTCGGACACGAGACAGACCGTCAACGGTCGCTCGTAAAACTCGCTCCGAGGTGATCACCCATGGCGGATCGCTCAGCACCTAACGCACTCGCATCCAATGGTCGAATCCCGCGCCTACGGCAGGCGCTTCGACCACTCGAACGCGAGACAGGCCGCGAACTCCTCGCCCGCAAGACTCGCTCCGTGGGTAGTCACCAACGACGGATCGCTCAGCACCTGATGCACCCCGCATCGAATGGTCGAATCCCGCGACTTCGTCGCATCGCTTCGACGGCTCGGACGCGAGACAGGCCGCGAACTCCTCGCTGATAAGACAGAGCTCCGTGTGGTCGACAGAGCGGGGAGCTCACCTTGGGGCAAGCTCTGCAGCTGGCGTCTGGGACAGAATCGCTGGAAATGAGGCGCTGACCATATCGCTGGGACGCGATGTCAGAACGGGTTATAGGCTCGCGATCGTGGGAGTACCAACAGCAGTGCCTATTTCGGCGGAGCCGGAGCCGGAGACAGGTTGGCCGGAACGCGCGGATAAGGCCCGCCTGCACTATGTCTCCGGCAAAGGGGGAACGGGTAAGTCGACGGTCGCCGCCGCGCTGGCACTCGCGCTGGCCGCGGGCGGACGGCGGGTGCTGTTGGTCGAGGTGGAGAGCAGGCAGTCCATTGCCCAACTGTTCGATCTGCCGCCGCTGCCGCCCACCGAAACCAGGATCGCCACCGCGGACGGCGGCGGTGAAGTAGTCGCGCTCGCACTCGATATCGAGCACGCCTTCCTCGAATACCTGGATATGTTCTACAACTTGGGCTTCGCCGGGCGGGCGATGCGCCGGGTCGGCGCCATCGAATTCGTCACCACGATTGCACCCGGTCTGCGCGATGTCATCCTGACCGGCAAGATCAAGGAATGCACGGTCCGGGTGGATAAGCAGGGCAAGCCTGTATTCGACGAAATCGTCGTCGACGCACCGCCGACCGGACGGATCGCCAGCTTCCTCGATGTCACCCGGGCCATGGTCGAGGTGGCCAAGGGCGGGCCGATCGCCTCGCAGGCCGAGGGCGTCACGAGGCTGCTGCACTCCGATCAGACGATGATCCACCTGGTCACCCTGCTCGAGGCGCTGCCGGTGCAGGAAACCGCCGATGCGGTCGCCGAACTCACCGCCAATGACCTGCGAATCGGCACCGTCATCGTGAACCGGGCGACCAAGGGCCAACTGCCGGCCGACGTGCGCAATAAAGCCGCACAGGGCGATATCGATCGCGATGCCATTCGCGCCGGACTCACCGAGACCGGAATTTCCCTGTCGGACCAGGACTTCCAGGGCCTGATCACCGAAACCGTCGAGCATTCGGCCACTTTGCGGGCACAGGACGAAAGCGCCGCCGAACTGGCGAAGGTGGATGTATCGCGGATGTATCTGCCCGCGCTCGCCGACGGCATGGATCTCGGCGGCATCTATGAACTTGCCGAACATCTGAGCAAGCAGGGGGTCCGATGAGTAGTCCGAATGTGGCCACGCCACTGGATGTTTCGAGCATTATCGCCGATCCCACCGCGCGGGTGGTGGTCTGCTGCGGCTCCGGCGGCGTCGGCAAGACGACCACCGCGGCGGCCATCGGATTGCGCGCGGCCGAGCAGGGTCGCAAGGTCGTGGTGCTCACCATCGACCCGGCACGTCGGCTGGCCCAGTCACTCGGTGTCGCCGATCTGGACAACACCCCGCAGCGGGTGGCGCTCGGTCCGGACGCGAAGGGCGAACTGCACGCGATGATGCTCAATATGCGGCGCACCTTCGACGATATGGTGCTCGAGCACACCAGTCCGGAGAAAGCGGAGCAGATTTTCGCCAATCCCTTCTATCAGACGGTCGCCTCCTCCTTCGGCGGTACGCAGGAGTACATGGCGATGGAAAAGCTCGGTCAGTTGGCCGGACGCAAGGAGTGGGACCTGATCGTGGTCGACACTCCCCCGTCGCGCAATGCGCTCGATTTCCTCGATGCGCCGCAGCGACTCGGAAACTTCTTGAACGGCAGGATGATCCGGGTCATCATGGCTCCCGGTCGCGGTGTCACCCGTTTGGTGACCGGCGCGATGAGCCTGGCCGTGCGCGCGGTTTCGACTATTGTCGGCGGCCAGATGCTCAAGGACGCGTCGATTTTCTTGCAGTCGCTGGAGTCGTTGTTCGGTGGATTCCAGGATCGCGCGAACCGCACGTACGCGATGCTGTCCAAGCCGGGCACGCACTTCTTGGTGGTCGCGGCCGCCGAACCGGATGCGCTGCGCGAGGCGTCCTTCTTCGTCGACCGGCTCTCGACCGAACGCATGCCGCTGGCCGGGCTGATCTTGAACCGAACCCACCCGATGCTCAGTTCACTGTCGGCCGATCATGCGCTGACCGCCGCCGATCAGCTCGCCGAATCCGATCCGCTGACCGCCGCGGTGCTGCGTATCCACGCCCAGCGGGTCGCTACCGCCAAGCGCGAACAGCATCTGCTGCACCGGTTCACCGGTGCGCACCCACGGGTGCCGATCGCCTCGGTGACCGCCCTGCCCTTCGAGGTCTCCGATCTGGCGGCACTGCGTGCCGTCGCGGCGCAACTCACCGATGCGCACCCGGTCGAGGTGACCGCCTGAGGCGTTGTCGGCGGCGAAATCGATTGGGCGACCGTGTCATTCCGATGCCGGTTTGATATAGACCCGTTAACGAAGCCGAGCCCGCAATCGCGGGCTCGGCTTCAGTTCCAGGGTTAGATTGCGATTTGATGTTGACGCTGGGCTTGGAAAAAGTCCGCCCAGGACGTCACCTCCGGGTGCTGCTTGAGCAGCGCACGACGCTGCCGTTCGGTCATTCCACCCCACACGCCGAACTCGACTCGATTATCGAGTGCATCGGCCCCACACTGCATCAGCACCGGGCAGTGCCTGCATATCGTCGCCGCCTTGCGCTGCGCCGCGCCGCGGACGAACAGTTGATCAGGGTCTACTTCCTTGCATCGGGCCTGGGCTACCCAGGCGATCCTTGCTTCGGCCTGCTCTACGTCCAATCGAGCGATGGGGGTTGTCATGTGCATTTGGTGTGCCCCTTTGCAGTCCGAACACCGGGTCAACGGCGCTCCAGAATCGCGTGTCAGTGTCGCAGCAACCCAAACCCCGCCGCGAACTGCACCACATTCCACTTTGAGTGTTAGCTCTATCACACTGGGTTCTCAATCTAGGTAAAGGTATGGCTTCTGCGCAAGACCGTCCCGAGACTTTTTGGTACGTCCGTCCCTGCACCCGTGATCCAGAACCGGGCGGTCGACTCGACCTGCGGTCCGCCCCTCCGCGACACGCCGGAATCCGTCCCACGACACGCCCAATCCGGCATGCGAACTCCAGGATCCGAGCTACTCGCAAACACACCCGAGAGCGCCGGATCGGCACCCCGTAGTCTGGGTCCGTGCCGATCACACATACGCTCGCGAGGCTGGCCGGCAGCTGCGCGCTGGCCGCCGTGCTCGTCGCCGGGTTGTTGTTCCCTCTCGCAGGCGGTTTCGGGTTCGTCTCCAACCGCGCCGCCGACGCCGTCGACAATGTGTCCGCAGAGCTGGTGGAGGGCACTGTCCCCGCCGTCTCGACCATGGTCGACGCGAATGGAACACCCATCGCCTGGTTGTACGAGCAGCGCCGCTTCGAGGTCCCCAGCGACAAGATCTCCAACGATATGAAGTTGGCGATCGTCTCCATCGAGGATCGGCGCTTCGCCGAGCACGCGGGTGTGGACTGGACCGGCACCATGCGCGCGTTCGTCACCAATACGAGCAGCGGCGAGGTGCAACAGGGCGCGTCCACCCTCGATCAGCAGTACGTGAAGAACTTCCAGCTACTCGTCGTCGCCAAGACCGACGCCGAGCGCCGGGCCGCCATCGAGACCACTCCCGCACGCAAACTGCGCGAGATCCGGATGGCGCTCACCCTGGACCGGGAGTTGACCAAGGACGAGATCCTCACCCGATACCTGAATCTCGTCCCGTTCGGTAACTCCTCCTACGGCATACAGGACGCGGCGCAGACCTATTTCGGCGTCGACGCCGCGAATCTGAATGTGCCGCAGTCGGCGATGCTCGCGGGCATGGTGCAGTCCAGCTCGAAGCTGAATCCCTACACCAATTCCGAGGGTGTGCTACAGCGGCGCAATACCGTGTTGGACACGCTGATCCAGAACATCCCCAGCCGCGCCGAGGAATTCCGCAAGGCCAAGTCCGAACCGCTCGGTGTGCTCCCCGAGCCCAAGGGCCTGCCGCGCGGCTGCATCGCCGCCAACGATCGCGGCTTCTTCTGCGACTACGCGCTGCAGTACCTGGCCAATGCCGGTATCAGCCGCGAGCAGATCAATACCGGTGGCTACACGATCAAGACCACGCTCGATCCGGCTCTGCAGGATTCGGTGAAACGCTCGGTCACCGAGGCCGCGAACCCGAATCTCGACGACATCGCCCAGGTGATGTCCGTGGTCGGCCCGGGGCAGGACTCGCATCCGCTGCTGGCCATGGCCAGCAGCCGAACCTACGGCCTGAACCGCGATGCCAACGAAACAGTGCAGCCGCAGCCGTATTCGATGGTGGGTGACGGCGCGGGCTCGATTTTCAAGCTCTTCACCACAGCCGCGGCCATGGAAAAGGGCCTCGGTATCAACGCTCAGCTCGATGTGCCTGGCCGGTTCGAGGCGAAGGGCATGGGTAACGGTGGTGCGCGCGGCTGCCCGCCCGCCACCTACTGCGTGCAGAACGCGGGTAACTACAAGTCGCCGATGTCGGTCACCGAAGCACTGGCCACCTCGCCGAATACCGCGTTCGTCAAGCTGATCCAGGCCGTCGGGGTCACCCCGACCGTCGATATGGCGGTGCGCCTCGGCATGCGTTCCTACACCGAGGCGGGCAGCTCGGGCCACGGCAACCAGAGCCTGGCGGACATGATCAAGGAACAGAACCTCGGCTCGTTCACCCTGGGCCCGGTCGCGATCAACCCGCTCGAGCTGTCGAATGTGGCCGCCACCTTGGGGTCCGGCGGGCGGTGGTGCCCGCCATCGCCGATCAAGGAGGTGATCGACCGCTCCGGCAAGACGGTGCCGCTCACCCAGCAGGCGTGCGAGCAGGTCGTCGATCCCGGACTGGCGAATACGCTGGCCAATGCCATGAGTCAGGACGACATCAGCGGCACCGCAGCCGGCGCGGCGCGGGCGACCGGCTGGAACGCGCCGCTGTCGGCCAAGACGGGAACCACCGAGAGCCACCGCTCCTCGGCGTTCCTCGGCTTCACCAACTCACTGGCGGCCGCGGCCTACGTCTACGGCGACAGCCCGACACCCGGTGAGATCTGCTCGTTCCCGCTGCGCGGCTGCGGCGACGGCAATCTCTTCGGCGGTAATGAACCCGCTCGCACCTGGTTCAACGCGGTCAAGCCGGTGCTCGGGAACTTCTCGCCGCCCGCACTGCCACCGCTGGACGACAAATATGTGCGCGGGTCCAACCAGGCCCAGGTCCCTGATGTCGCGGGCATGACGCAGGGTCAGGCGACTGCCGCGCTGGTCGCCGCGGGCTTCCAGGTCTCGCCGGTGAACGGCACCGGTGCGCCGCCGAAGGGAACGGTGATGGGGACAGCGCCGAATGGGTCGGCGATTCCCGGGTCGGTGATCACGATCTATATCAGCGACGGGACGGAACGGGCACCCGCGCCGGCACCTGGACCGGCGCCTGCGCCCGGTCTTCCGATTCCGGGCATTCCAGGCATTCCGGGATTACCGAGTATTCCGGGATTCCCTGCCCCTCGATAACTCCTCATAAATACGAAAGCCGCCGATCCGGATCCCGGATCGGCGGCTTTCTTCGGTACGGCTACAGACGCGACTTCACGGCGGCCGAGATGCGAGAGCCGTCGGCCTTACCGGCGGCGATCGCGGTGGCGGCCTTCATGACCTGGCCCATCTGGCGCATGCCCGGGCGCTCGCCGAGTTCCTGGGCGACCTGCGCGATCGCGGTATCGGCGACATCGGCGACCTCGGCGTCGGTCAGCTGCGTCGGCAGATATTCATCGATGATGCGCGCCTCGGCGTGTTCGTTGGCGGCCAGTTCGCCACGCCCGGCCTGGGCGTAGACCTCGGCCGACTCGCTGCGCTTCTTCGCCTCTTTCTGCAGTACTGCGATGACCTCGGCGTCGGAGAGCTCACGTGCCTGCGAGCCCGCGACCTCCGCGGTCTGGATGGCGGCGAGCAGCATCCTGAGGGTGGCGAGGCGCAGCGTGTCCTTGGCCTTCATCGCGGCGGTCATATCCGCACGCAGCTGCGATTTGAGTTCCGACATGTGCCACACGGTAGCCGTTTCCCGGTTCCCGGCCCATTACATTTGGCGTTCGACCCGGATTCACCACACCGACCCGACCGCTTGTGCGGAAACACACTCGGCGTTCCGCACCGGGGTCACCTATGCTGGGCAAATGCCCGTAATCTCGACCTCCGCCATCCGACGAACCGCGTTGGGAGCCGCCGGGGCCGCGGTGGCCGGTATCGGCTACGCCTCGCTGATCGAACGAAACGCCTTCGTACTGCGCGAGGCCACGATGCCCGTGCTCCAGCCGGGCTCGTCGTCACTACGGGTGCTGCACATCAGCGATCTGCACATGATGCCTGGTCAGAAGCTCAAGCAGCAGTGGCTGCGGGAGTTGGACCGGCTGGAGCCGGACCTGGTCGTCAATACCGGCGACAATCTTTCGCACCAGAAGTCGGTGCCCGCGGTGGTTCAGGCCCTCGGCGGATTGCTTTCCCGCCCGGGCCTTTTCGTTTTCGGCAGCAATGACTATTTCGCGCCGGTGCCGAAGAATCCGGCGAAATACTTCAAAAAGGATCACCGCCGGGTGTACGGCGCGCCGCTGCCGTGGAAGGACCTGCGCGCGGCCTTCACCGAGCGCGGCTGGCTCGATCTGACCCATGTCCGCCGTGATGTCGAGGTCGCGGGCATTCGGATCGCGAGCGCGGGCGTCGACGATCCGCATCTGCAGCGCGACCGGTACGACACCGTCGCCGGTGCGCCCAACCCGCTCGCCGTGCTGAGCATCGGCCTGACCCACTCCCCCGAGCCCCGGGTGCTGGACCGCTTCGCCGAGGACGGCTACGACCTGGTCATGGCCGGACATACGCACGGCGGCCAGCTGTGCCTGCCGGGATACGGTGCGCTGGTCACCAACTGCGGTATCGATCGCTCGCGGGTGAAGGGCTCGTCCAAGTGGGGCGCGCACACCCAACTGCACGTCTCCGCGGGTCTCGGTACCTCCCCGTGGGCGCCGTACCGCTTCTGCTGCCGCCCCGAGGCGACGCTGCTGACGCTGGTCGCCGCACCGCCGAAACGTCCCAATGCCGATAGCGGACAGGGCGTTTCGCCCTCGGAAGCCATCGCCCGCTGAGTTCCGCTGAGAGCGCGTCGAGAACTCTCTGTCGCAGACGATCTCATCCCGGACGCAGAGCAGCACTGCCCCGGTCCGAGAGGCCGAAGCGCGCGACCCGGTGACAATGTCCATCGACGGGAGGCCCCGGCCTGCATCGCGGTGTGTGTGAAACCCGCCCGGATGAAACGGAAACCGACGTGCACACCAGGTGGTGTGCACGTCGGACATCCGAGAAGGTTGGTGTCGGGAACCATCGACAAGGGGTTTCCAGAGACGCTGTAAGGTCCTTTGCCGAGACTGACTGACATCAGGCAGGGGACAGTGTGAGTGATTTCGACGACCGGCGCGAAACCGGTACGCCGTATCAGCAACAGCCTTATGGGGCAGAGCAATTCGGCCCCGCGCTCGGATTGCCCGGATCCGGGCAGTCCACTCCCACGCAGTCGGGGGCCGACGCGGCGCACGGCACATTCGGTGCGCCGGTCGAGCTCGATCCGGCCGCACTGTCGCCGTTCGGCCCCGAACCGACCGCCACACCGTGGAACGGCGGCGTCGCACCGGCGATGCCCATGCCGTGGCAGACCGCGCGGCAAACAGCAAGCGCCCCTGGTCAATTCGATCCGACCCTGCAGTGGGCGCCGCAACCCGCGCCGGCATGGCAGCCGGGCTCGGCGACGCAATTCCAGCCCGGCGCAACGCCTTCCGGACCGCACGGCGGTATGCAAGCTCCCTACGGGCCGAGCGGTGGCGCCAATGCGTTCTTCGCTGACCGATTCGCCTCGGACCTGGCCGCCGCATCGAGTGCGAACCGACCGGGCCACGGGCGCCGCACCGCATGGATCGCCGCCGCGGTCGCGACGCTCGTGGTCGCGGGCGGGGCGACGGCGGCGATCGTCACGGCCGGCCACCGCTCGGACGATACCGCGGCGCGGAATCCGGTTCCGTCGATGGTGAGCGCACTCACCCCCACGGGTTCACATACCTCAACCCAGCCGACCACCACCAAGCACGCCCCCGCCAATAGCGAGGCCCCCGTCGTACCCGGTTACCAGGTTGTAGTGGCCTCGGACCTCGGGGCCGCCTATGACGTACCCGCCGACTGGACAGTCGCCCCCGACGGCAAGGTCGGCGGCTTCGGCGATCCGCCGGACGCTGTCACCGGCAAGGGGCTGGCCACCGAGGGAAAGAGCTACTGCCCCGGTTCGACCCGCACCGTGGCCTTCCTGACCGGCTCCAAGGACGCCGATTCGGCAACCGCCGCAACCGAACTCGGCACCAGGACGGCCAAGATCGCCTACACCGACTCACCGGGCGGTATCCCGAGCGCCGCGCAGCCGCTCCGCTCGCTCGACGGCTCCCAGCAGGGCATGTTCGTGGAGACCAAGGGCACTGCGACCAAGGCCAATCCGGGCTGCGCAACCGACTACTCGATCTACACCTTCGCCACCCCCACCGATAGCGGCAATTTCGTGATGGTGATCGCGGCCGACACCGGCGTCCCCAATGCCGTCGACGCGGCCACCGCGATGCGCATCTTCACCAGCATTCGCCCCCATGGAGGCTGATTGACCTGCGGGTTTAACGTCTGGACGTGAGCTGTTGTAAGCTACTCCAGGTTCGCTTCACGGGGTGTGGCGCAGCTTGGTAGCGCGCTTCGTTCGGGACGAAGAGGTCGCAGGTTCAAATCCTGTCACCCCGACTCGTGTGTGGAGACACGGAAAAGCCCCCTGACCAGTCCACATGGCCAGGGGCCTTGCTCTATTTCCAGCTAGCCGGAGAGTCCGTTTACCTCTCCCGTCCGCAGTGCGTCCGCAGCTGATTCGATTGCGGCCCGCGCCGCAGTGTCGAGCCGATCCGCTACTACCTCGAGATCGTCCGGGAACAGATCGGAGTACGTGTCGAGGGTCATGGCCGCGGACTTGTGCCCGAGCATCGTTTGCACCGCCTTGGGGTTCGCGCCGGCGCTGATCGCCAACGATGCCGCAGTGTGCCGCAGGTCGTGTGGAGTGATGATCGGGAATTCAGGTGTCACCGCGTCCCCGTCGAGCGCTTCCTGCACGCGAGCTTGCTCCGCGGCAGCACGCAGTCGATCAACCGCGGGCCGAAAGACGCGAGGACGATAGGTCGATACGCGCAGAACCTTCCCGTCCGTCGACGCGAATACGAGATCGTCACGGCCTTTCCCTTTCATGAGAGCTGCGAGCTCATCGGTCAGGAACTTCGGAAAGGGCACCGACCGCCTCTCGTGGTTTTTCGTGTTCGACCACACCAGCTTGCCCTCGACCTCGGCTACCGCCTCCAGCACGTTGAGCCGACGGCGGAGCATGTCGAAGCTCGCGACTTTCAACGCCGCCATCTCTCCCCAGCGAAGACCCGTGTACGCGAGGAGCCTTACCGCCGTGGAGTTTTCGGTGACCTCACCGGCGAGCTGATGGACCTGCACGTGTGTGAGGTAGCCACGCCGCTTGTGCTTGCGGCGCGGCAGTTTCACGCCGGTGCACGGATTTCGCGGCAGCTGGCGGTGCTCGACCATGGTTTCGAGGACCATGCGCAGGATGCCGACCGCGTTCTCGATCGTCGGGACGCCGACATTGGCGGCCATCATTTCCGCAACCCACGCACGAATCTGTCCGGTGCGCACATCCCGGACAGCCGTTGTGCCCCAGCGGGGCTCGACATGCACACGCCAGGTGATTCGACGGGTCGAGTCGGTCGTGTCCTTTAGATGCGGTTGCGAGTCGAGCCAGGTCGGGCCGATGTGGCCGATTGTGTTCTGGCCGGCGGATGGTGCGACGTGGGTACCGGCCACAAGCGAGCTGGTCGCGCTGTCCAGCCAGGATTGCGCGTCGGTCTTGCGGACGAACGCCTTGGCATGCTCCTGGCCGTCATCGTCGACATACCGTGCACGCCAACGCCTTCCCCTGCCGTGCTGCGCTGAGGGAACCTTGTCGGTCGTCTTCGCCCCGTTGTCCCCAACGGTGACGACGGACTTGTACCAGCGGTCTTCGACCCCAGCACGTCGATTCCGTCGTGCTGCCACTAGGCCACACCGCCTCTGACGGTGGCCGCCTCCTGTTCGTCGATCCATGCAAGGATGACGCTCTTGCGCCAGACCCGGCGGCGCCCAAGTTTGAAGCTCGCGGGACCGGCACCGATGTGGGCCCAGTAGCGCCAGGTGGCGGCGGGGATTCCGGTCAGTTTCTCGCAATCCTTGGCCTGCAAATACACCTCAGTTTCCATATTGTGTTCCTCCTTCCGACGGACCGATGTGCTCGCGCGCAGCGGTGAGGGTGCGGGTGACCGCCGAGGCGCTGAGCTCGACGTGGTCGGCGATGCGGGAGTGCGACCATTGGTGTTCGAATTTCAGCCGCAGGATTGTGGCGACCTTGTCCGGGTCGCGGTGTCCGGCAGGATCGGCGTTGCAGATCTCTTCGGCGATATCGGCCCAACGGTCCCGCGCACGGGCCGGTGCGGTAGCCGTTGGCGGGGTCGCTTCGATCTGCCGGATCTGGTGCGCAATCGGTAAGGCGACCGGCACGCCCCGTCCTCGTAACGCTCATCTCGGACCGGGGCGACGCGTTCTGCACAGGGCTACGCACCACGCTTTCCGAGCTACGCACCGCCTGTGCACCGTCGGTGCGCAGGTTCGGAGCGTGGTGTTCGCGGATGATCATGTGCGCGAGTGCCGCGCCCATACCGAGCACTCCGACTGGCAGGCAGGCCACCAGAACGGTCACCGGCCACGGCGCGACGGCGACGCCGGCGGCGGCGCGCATGAGGTGGTAGGCCACTTGTCCGACGGCGCCCAGCATCAGGCTTCCGAATGCCGAATACTTGGCGTAGCTGCGGGTTCGGTCCGATCGGATTCCTCCCGACAGCCATACGTACAGCGCGTAGGACGCGTACGCCTCCATGCCGATCGGCAGGGTGATCGCGGTGTTGATCGTGAACTGGTCCCAGATTCCGGGCAGCGGCCGCACCGGACCGAATCCGGTGAGTTCTCCGAGTCCGACCCAACCGGACCAGATCGCGACGAACGCCGGCAGGGCCAGCAGCAGGACCGGCCACGCCCGCGGCACGCTGCGCACCGGGTTCGTTTCGGCTGGTGCGTTGTGGTGCGCAGGGCTGTCGCTGCGCACCGGCACCTGTTCGGTGCGGGTGGTGTCGTGCGCACTGGCCGTTGCCCGACCCGGGATGTAGAGGGTGTGGGAGCCGATCTCGAGGGGCGCGAATTGCGGCGCCGTCGAGATATCGAGAGTCATTGTGCGCCTCCGTTCTGGGGGCGGGCTTCGAGGTATGCGCTGACCGTGGTTCCGTTGCGCTGCGGGAAGATTCGCCAGTCGGTGACGATGTCCACGACGGGATCCAGGGCGGTGATCGTGGCTTTGACGTTGTCCCGATCGCCGGTCACCGGGATATTGACCGTGTCGCTCATACTCGGCTCCCTACGACCGCGGGGGCGCTGAGGTTGGTGCACTCGGCCATGTGGGTGATGAGGATTTCCATGTCGTTGTCGTCCAGATCGCGGATTACGACATCGAGCGCGGATTGCCCGCCTGTGGTCAGCGCGGTGACCGCGGTGTTGACCAGCTGCAGGACGCGGGTCGGTTCGCTCATCAGCACGCCTCCTGGCCGACCGGCGGCTCGTAGATCGCGGTGTAGAGCTTGGGTGCGGAGAAGTTCGGGGCGGGCGGTTCGCCGAGCCCCTCGTACCGGATGCGGACCTTGCCGCCGACGACGGTGCGGGTGGCGCCGGCGTCCATGCACGCGCCGATGAGGGCGTCGGCGATGCCGGTGCGGACCCAGACCTTGCGCAGTCCTTGCCCGTAGGGCTTGGTGGTGCCGTCGGTCTGCACGATCAGGATCGGCACCATGCGCTCGTTGCCGTCGGCGTCGAGTTTCGGTGCGCGCGTGCGGTAATCGAGGTCGGGTTCTTCCTCGATCGCGACGATGTAGCCGTCGATCTGGGCGCCGGGCTCGCTGTTGCGGTTGAACGCGGCGCGGGTGCGCGGGGTGAACGCCTTGCTCAACGTGGTGTCGCCTGCCGGGCGTGCGGGCTTGGTCTTGGTGGCGGTGCTGGTCAAGGTGGTGGTCCTCCTCGCGGTCGTCGGGGCGGATTGCGTCGCGGCGTTCGATTGCTGCGGTCCGTTGGGCCGCGCCCGGTGGGGGCGCGGCGTTTCGGCGGCTGGCTGCTGGTGCTCGGTGAGCGGCAGCCCATGTGTGGCAGCGAGTTCGTTGGCTTTGGCGTAGAACAGGGCGGCTTCGGGTGTGCCGTCGACGCTGGCGGCGTGGGCTCGGAGTTTGGCGACCTTGTCGCGGGCCTGGTCCGGAGTCACCTGCGCAGTCCTCCTCGGTGGTGTCGGCGGGCGCGAGGACCGGCACCGGGTGGGTTGATGGCCGAACCGGTTCGGTGGCCGGCTCACGGTTCGGGACGGGCCGGGTCACGGTTCGGGACGGGCCGGGTCACGGTTCGGGACGGGCCGGGTCACGGTTCGGGACGGGCCGGGTCACGGTTCGGGACGGGCCGGGTCATCGGTCGAGTCCGTTCAGGACGGGTTTGGTGATGACCGGGCCGTGGAAGATCGGTCCGGTCGGCCGCGGCATCGCCGCCGCGACGGGTCCGCCGGCGGCCGGGGCCTGGTGCCTAGACATGTCGTGATCGGCGAATTTGCGGACCAGTTCGGTGTTCTCGGTGTGCAGCTGATCGTTCTCGGCGCGGGCGGCGTGCAGCTGAGCGCGCAGCTGCTCTACCTCGGTGAGTGCGGTGTTCTCGGGCTCGATGTGCCAGCCGGTGACCTCGTCGATGACCATGCCTCGCGGCCCGGCGGCGTGGTAGATCGGTGACTCGGCGCCTGCGTGGCTGATGGTGGCGACGAGTTCGGCCTCTGCGGGCCAGCCCTGCCGATCATCGGCGAGCTGGTCCAACGCCCATCCGTGCGCCTGCGCCAGGCTGCCGGTCTGTGTCCGCCGGGCCATATCCGGGTGGGTACGCAGGATTTCAGCGCTACCGACCACTGCTTCGTAGCGGCGCTCGGGCTCGAGGTCACCCGCGGTCTCGGGACCGGTGGCCCGGTGGTTCCGGTCGACCGGGTCGGCGACCTGTTGCGGCCGCGCGGAATATGTCCTCCCGGTCGGCTCGCCGCGGCCGGGGCCCAGATCAACCGGCACCATCGGGATGGGTTCGTCGAGGTCGATTGTCTGCGACCAGGCGTGCTGGAACCGCGTCTGTTCGGCGAGCGCGGCCTGCGCGGCGCACTCGCGGTGCAGCTGTTCCCACTGCTGGAATCGACGCTGTTCTGCCGGGGCGGCGATACCGGCACGCAGACGGGTGATTCCGTCGCGGGTGCGGGCGCGCAGCGCGTCCAAGCCCCGGGCGGGCCGGAATACCGGGCGGACGTGGTCGCTCGGGTAGGCGCGGACCGTGGCCAGCGCGGTCATCGCCTGTCCCCGTTCGGTGGCGGTGAGATGCCGCGTGGCGTAGATGCCGGTCTCGATCCGCGTCCGGGCGGCATCGAGTTCACGCTGCCGGTCGAACCACGTTTTCGGTGTGTCCCACTCCCGGATCTGCCGCTCGTTGACCAGTCGCCACCGGTACTCGCGAATGTGGGCGGTCATTCGCCGGCGTTCCTGGGCGTGAGCGAATTTGCGGTCGGCGGCGTCGGACTTGATCAGGGCGTTGATCTCGCGGCGCACGCTGCGCGGGACGCGAGTGGCGCGCGGGTGCATGACACGCCAGCTGGCGATGACCTGGTTGACCCGGCGGGTCAGCCCGGCCATTTCGTCGATGATCTGGTCGGTTTCGGATGTGTTGTCAGCCATGGGAATTGGTGCCTCCTTTGTGTTGGGGATAAAGGGCGGGGTCGGTTACCAGCGGGCGCGCCGGGTGCGGGCGAGTCGTCGGAGGTTGGGGCGGCCGTGGGTGGTCCAGACGCTGTGTCCGGTCCAGCCGATGCCGTAGATGAACCAGGCAAGCCCGACGGCGGCGCCGACGGCGAAGAACGCGAGGACGGTGATCGCGACGACCACGGTTCCGGTGGCGGCCGGGCGCCACCAGAACGCGATGACCGCGCGCCACCGCAGCGCGGCGGCCACCCACAGATCGTCGGCGTCTTCGAGGTCGCCGGCGGGTAGGGCCTCGGTGGTGTCGTCGAGATCCGGGACGGGTGCGAGATGGCGTGCGCTGCCCGCACCCGCGATACCTACGCGACCACCAACGGCGACGTGTCTTTGTGTTTGTACGACGTGACCACGTTGTATTTCGAAGCGGAGAAAGAAGACGACCTGCGCAAAGTCGGCTTCTCCAATTACGCCGAGGTTCCGGTTATGCCGAGGTCAGGGTGGTCGGGGTGGTGTCGGTGCTGTTCGGTCGGTGTGGCGGGGTCGGACCGCGCGGTATAACCGCCAGCGGCGGGGGCGGGTTCTCATAGTCTGTCGAGGAAGTGGATGAGGTCGTCAGCGGGCCGGTAGCGGCCTGGCGTGGTGTTCATTTCGGGAACGCGGGCGAGGGCTCGTTCCTTGATGGTCATGTCGGCATGCAGGTAGATGTGGGTGGTCGTGGCGCTTTGGTGGCCCAGCCATAGGGCGATGACGGAGGTGTCGACGCCGGCGTGCAGCAGCGTCATCGCCGCGGTGTGGCGCAGGGTGTGGGGAGTGACATGTTTGGTGGTGATCGACGGGCAGTATCGCGCGGCGGTCGCGGCATGCTTGGCGACGAGCCGTTGCACTGCGTCGGCTGACATTCGGGTTCCGCGTCGTGTCGGGAACGCGGGTCGGCCGGGTGCGGGCCCGGCCTCCGCGAGCCAGGCGTGGAGGGTGGCCGCGGTCTGTCGAGTCAGCGGGGTGGCGCGTTGTTTTCGGCCTTTGCCGGTGGTGCGCACGGCCGCGCCTGGGTGTGTGGTGGTGATGTCGGGGTGGTCCATCCTGTTGTCTCCGAGACACGAAGTCCGGTCTGGACAGTGGTGAGCAGCAGGGCGTGGTCGCGGCGGCCGTGCCAGGTGCCGCAGTCCGGCGCTGCGAGAAGGGCGTCGGTCTCGGGGCCGGTCAGATACGACACGATCGCCCGTTCGTGACGGCGTGGCGGGATCGCCAACACCTGGCTGGCGGTGTGGGCTCGGTCGGGGATCAGCGGCAGCGCATAACGGTAGAAGGAATGGATCGCCGCCAGGCGCGCGTTGCGGGTCGCGGTGCTGTTGTGCCGCTGGGTGTCGAGGTAGGCCAAGAACGCGCCGACGGTCACGGCGTCGAGGTGGTCGATCATCAAATGGGAGGGAGCCGTTTTCGCTTTCTCGGCGGCGAACAGCAGCAGGAGTTTCATCGTGTCCCGGTAGGCCGAGATGGTCTGCGGGCTGGCCTGTAGCTGCCTGACCAGCCGTTCGGCGAAGAACCCTTGCAGCAACGACGTCACGGTCGGCGCTGTCATGACAGCGGCTCCTTGGTGGGCAGGGGCGTGAGGGCCTCGAGCCGGTCCGCGGCGTGGGCGAGAAGTTCGGGCACGGCGTGCAGATACCAGTAGGTGGAGGCGGGATCGACATGACCGAGCCAGGTCGACAGCAGCGGCAAGCGCGCTTGAACGTCCTGGCCGTCGCGATACCAGCCGATCATCGTGGTGACGGCGAAGACCGCCGGGCAGGACCGTGCCGCGGTGCCGACCCATTCCTGGCGTGCTTGCAGGTAGCGGGTCAAGGCGCTGGCTGTGCTGGGGTGTATGAACACCAGCCGGGACTTGCCGAACTTCGTCTGCAGTATCTGGATCACGCCGTTGGCCAGGTCGATGTCGGTGACGCTGAGGCGGCATGCCTCACCTGGGCGCATGCCGGTGGCCGCGAGCAGACCGATCAGAGTCCGCCAGGTCAACGCTGTGAATGGCGGTGACAAGGTATCGGTAGCGGCGAGCAGGGCCTGTATCTCGTTCTCGCTGAACATGTTCGGTTCTTTCGGCCGGTAACGCCGCCGGTAGATCAGGTCGTCGGGGATCTGCGTGGCTGGGTCCAGCGCGTATTGGTAGCGGGCGAAGATCCGGACCGCGTCCATCCGGCGGGCGACCAGAGCATCACTGACCGGAACCTTGATCTGGGTCGTGGCCCATTGAATCGCCAGGTCGTTGCGGACGTGCGTGGCGCCGCGTTCCTCGCAGAACGTGACGAAGCTCGACAGCAGTTTGCCCAGGCCCTCGACTTTGAATCCCATCGTCCGACGTGTGGCGAGGTAGCTGGCAATGTCCTCACGCAGGGTGTTCATGATCGAGCACCAGGCCAGGGACGCACCAGGTTCCGGGCGTCGTCGTCTCCCGCGGCCGGTGCGGTGCCGGGCCAAGGCTGGGCCAGCGGTCGCAGAGCACTCTCGTCGACCTTGGCGTAGATGGCGGTCGACATCGGGTTGCGGTGGCGCAGTACCTGACCCACTTCCGACAACGACGCGCCGGCCCGCAACATCGACGAGGCCAGCGTGTGACGCAGCCGGTGCGCCCCGATCCGGGCGAGCCCGGCGTCGCGGCAGGCGCTGCCGACGATGTGGCCGATCGCCCCAGCCGACAACGGCCGACCGGGTGGTCTGAGCGTGGTGAACACCGACCGCGTGCGACATTCGGGCCGCCCATCGACCAGCCACGCGGCGATCGCTTCTCCCGGCTCGACCGGCAACGGCAGCCGTTCGACCCGCTCGCCTTTGCCGACGACGGTGAGTTCTCCAGCACGCCAGTCGATGTCGTCGAGGCCGAGCGCCGCGACTTCGCCGCGACGAAGCCCGAGCCTGGCCAGCAACAGCAGGATCGCGTAGTCGCGGCGGCTCGTGGGAGTGGATCGCCAACCCGCCGCGACCGCCAGTATCCGCTCGACGTCCACGGTCGGCACCGAGCGGGGAAGCGACGCCAAATGCCAACTAGCGGAAGCGGGGACCGCGCTCCACAGCTGCGTCGATGTTCGGCCTGTCGCATGCGCGAACCGCAGGAACGAGCGCACCGACCTGGCCATCGTCTTCGCCGAGTTCGTGTTGCGGTCCCGGCAGTACTCGACCATGAACCGCGTCACCGTCCCGGCGTCGAGAAAGCCGAGCGACACCTGTATGGGCTGCGGCAGATCGGCGAGGAACTGAGCGGCATTCCAGCGGTAATTGCCGACGGTGATCGGCGCCAACCCGCGCTGACTGTCCAGCCACTGTCCGAACTCGGCGATCAGCTCGGATACCGATGCGGCCCCTGCGCGGGCATCGCTGGTGTATTCCGGGTTCATGTGATTCTCCTCCTGATGGGCAGACCCGGGCACCATCAGAAAGACATATCCTCGTCCCCACCGCTGACGGTTATGCCGCGCGGTCCGACCCCGCCACACCGACCGAACAGCACCGACACCACCCCGACCACCCTGACCTCGGCATAACCGGAACCTCGGCGTAATTCGAATTATGCCGAGCTCGGCATAACTCCAAGGAACGGCGGGTCGATCCGCAGATCGTGGTCGGATTGCTGGTCGACCGGAACGGATTCCCTTTGGAGATAGGGTGTTTCGCTGGAAACAAGGCCGAGAAGCACACGATCGTGCCGATTATCGAAGGGTTCCAGGCACGGCACCGGTTGCAGAGTTTCGTTGTCGTCGCCGACGCGGGAATGTTGTCTGCAGAGAACCTGACCAAGCTTGATGACGCCGGGATGCGGTTCATCGTCGGGTCGCGAGTGACGAAGGCGCCCATCGACCTGGAGTCGCATTTCCGTTGGCACGGTGAGTATTTCACTGATGGGCAGGTCATCGATACCCTCACGCCGAAACGTGGCGCGAACAGCGACAACAATGTTGGGTTGCGTGCGGAGCCGGTATGGGACCCGGACCGTCATCGGGGGTCGTGGCGGGCGATCTGGGCGTACTCGACCAAACGCTACGTCCGCGACAACCGGACTCTCAACGCGCAGGAGGCTCGAGCGCGGGAGGTCATCGACGGGGTGAAGGCTGCTCGCACACCACGATTCGTGAAGTCGGCCAAAGACGGCAAGGCCCTTGACACCGCAGCGTTGGCTCGGGCGCGTCGGTTGGCCGGGCTGAAAGGCTACGTCACGAACATGCCAGCGGACATGATGGCCGCGGGCGCGGTAATCGCGAGTTATCACGATTTGTGGCAGGTCGAAGCGTGCGGTTCATGATGCACCTGTAGCCGGAACGGGCTGGAGGGGCTGATGATTGGACGTGAGGGCTTGCTGCGGATGGCTGCGGTGGCTGAGCGGTTGAAGCGGCAGGTCGAGGCAACTGCGCGTGTGGAGGCCGGCGGTGAGGCCGGAGCCGATCGAGTGGGCGGATCTGCCCGTGGCGAGCCGGGTCGCGGCGGTCCGGGTATTGACGGTGATGGTCCGTAGGCGTCTGACGTGCTCGGGTGATGGGGACACCGACGATGAGTGCGCAGATTCCGCAGTGGCCGGGCAAGGTGAGGGCCGAGCACACCGATCGGCTGGCGGTGATCTATGTGCGCCAGTCGACGATGCGTCAGGTGGTTGAGCACACCGAGTCGCTGCGGGTTCAGTACGGGCTGGTCGACCGGGCGATCGCGCTGGGGTGGGCGCGGGATCGGGTGAAGGTCATCGATGCCGATGTGGGGATGTCGGGAGCGAGCACGGCCGGGCGGGCCGGTTTCGCGGAGCTGGTCAGCGAGGTCGGATTGGGTCATGTGGGAATCATTGTGGGAGTGGAGGTTTCACGGTTGGCACGGTCGGGCCGGGACTGGTATCAGCTGATGGAATTGTGTGTGCTGGCCGCAACGCTGCTGGCCGACAGCGATGGCGTCTACGATCCGGGCGAGTACAACGATCGGCTGTTGCTGGGGTTGAAGGGCACCATGAGCGAGGTCGAACTGCACCTGATCAAGCAGCGGATGGCGTCGGGTCGCCTCGCCAAGGCCAAACGGGGCGAGCTGTTCTTCGCGGTCCCGACCGGATACGTGCTGCGCCCGTCCGGGGAGGTCGTCAAGGACCCTGACGAGCAGGTTCGCACGGTCATCGAGCTGATCTTCGACTTGTTCGACGAGTTGGGCACGGTGAACGCGGTGCTGGGGTATCTGGTCGAGCACGGTATCCGGATCGGGGTGCGGTTGCGGGAGGGCCCCGACGCCGGTGAGCTGGAGTGGCGGCGCCCGAGCCGGATGACGGTCAACAACATCCTGCGCCACCCGATCTACGCCGGGATCTACGCGCATGGGCGCCGATCGGTCGATCCGCGGCGGCGGATCGCCGGGCGGCCGTCGACGGGGAAGGTGAGCGTGCCGATGGAGCAGTGGAAGGTGGTGCTGCCGGACCGGTTGCCCGCCTACATCACCGCTGAGCGCTGGCGGGCAAATCTGGCACGGCTGCAAGCCAATCGGGCCACCGCTGCCACACCGGGTGCCGTCCGGGAGGGTCCGGCGCTGCTGACCGGGCTGCTGCGCTGCGGGCGATGCGGGACGAAGATGACAGTGCACTACACCCACCGTGACGGCGTCGTCAACGGATACACCTACCTCTGCTGCCGCGCCCAAGCCGACTACGGCTTGCCCTGCTGTCAGCGCCTGTCCGGCCGATGCGTGGACGCCTATCTCAGCGCAGCGCTGCTGCAGATGCTGGCCCCGGCAGCGTTGGAGGTCTCCCTCGCCGCAGCGGCCGAGATCGAGGCCGAACGCGGCAGGCTCGAGACCTTGTGGTCCCAGCGCCTGGAACGCGCCGCCTACGCCGCCGACCGCGCCGCCCGCTGCTATCGGCTCGCCGAACCGGAAAATCGGTTGGTGGTAAGAACTTTGGAGCGTGACTGGGAACAGGCTTTGACCGAGCTGGAACGGTTACGCGAAGACCACGACCGGTTCCTCGCCGCCACCCCGCCGGTGCTGTCAGCCGCCGACCGCGACCGCATCCGCGGTCTTGCCGCCGATATCCCCGCCCTCTGGCAGGCCGCCACCACAACCAACACCGACCGCAAACAACTGCTACGCGCAGTCATCGACGTCGTCACCGTCACCGTGATCGGCGACAGTGAACAGGTCGAAACCGAGATCGGCTGGGCCGGCGGGCACCGCACCAGCGGGCAACTGGCCCGCCCGGTCGCGCGCCTGGAACAACTGTCCTACTATCCGCGACTGGTCTCCCGCGTGCTCGAACTCGATGACGCCGGCCTGACCGATGCCCAGATCGCCGACCACCTCAACTCCGAGGGACTGCGGCCGCCCAAACGATTCGAAACCTTTGGGCCCCAAGCAATCCGGGATCTGGTGAACCGGCTACGCGCCACCACCGGCCGATCCGGCCACCGCACCCAGCGGCCGGCCCCGCCGCCCGGACAACACACATGGTGGATGCCCGAACTAGCCGCCGAACTGGCCATGCCAACCGGTCACCGTCTACAACTGGATCCGCCGCGGCTGGGTCACCGCCCGCCAGGACCCCGACACCCGGCGTTGGATCATCACCGCCGACCCCACCGAACTCGAACGCCTACGCCAGCTCCGCCGCCTACCCCGCGGCTACCACCTCCGCCGCCGCTGGCACAACGACCCCACACCCACCGAACCCACCACTCACCCAGCCGAACCACAGTTATGAATGCATTGTGGTTGACACGCTGAGGCGTCGTTCCGGATGTCGAAGACCGATCTGGCGGCACGGCCGATGTTTGCGCGGACCCAGGACGCGATCGAGGCGCATCTGACGATCGTGTTCACAGCCTTGGCGGTGGCGCGGGCCGCGCAGGCGCGGACCGGGGTGAGTATCCGGGTGATTGTTCGTGGTCTGCGGGTGTTGCGGTCGGCGACACTCGCGATCAATGGAGCCGAGCAGACCTTCGCACCCGAGATTCCCGACGAGCAGCAGGCGATCCTCGACGCTTTGCGGGACTGACGTCACGCACTAATACTGCAACGGCACCTGTGTGAGTCGGTGCTGGTAGATGTGATGTGTGGTGTTGGATCGTGTTGTGGCGGAGTTGGATTCGTTGATGTCGCGGATCGCGGGGAGATTCGCGCGTTCGGAGCCGCGGGAGCGGGTGCGGGAGTATGTGTCGGGGCTGCTCGCGGGTTTGGAGCGTAAGAACGGGTGGACGCTGGCCGAACGCGCTGGTGAGGGCAGTCCGGACGGGATGCAGCGGCTGCTGCGCAAGGCCGATTGGGATGTCGATGCGGTGCGTGACGATGTGCGGGAGTATGTGGTCGAACACCTCGGCGACCCCGAGGCTGTGCTGGCTGGTGATGAGACCGGATTTTTGAAGAAGGGCGTGAAATGCCGATCTCAGCATTTGGTGCCTTATGACGAGCCGATGGTAATGCCGAAGTACGGCCGGGAGATTGGTTGTGAGGCCGCTATCTGAGGCTGGTTGAGCGGCATTTCGTGGTGGTGGGTCCGGTTCGTGGTGTCTCTGGTCGATGAGTCCCATCGACGACAGGAGACGATCATGGACTCTCGAAGTGGAGCACGGCGCTGGGGACCGATCATCGTGGATGGCCCGCTGGCGCCGTTCGCAGACGGCTTGCGCTGTGAGCTGGCCGGTCAGGGATATGCCCTGGACACGGTCGGCGATCACGTGCATCTGTTGGCGGATCTGAGTGACTGGCTGTTGGGCCGGGGCCTGACCGGCGCTGGACTGACACGCGAGGTAGCCGAGGAGTTCCTGCGCGAGCGGCGCTCTCAGGGCCTCCGCATCGGAGTGACGCCTCGCGCGGTCGCGCCGATACTGAGGTATCTGCGCGGATTGCGGGTCGCCCCACCGCATTCGGCGGCCGCCGCGGTCACGTCGCAGGATGTTCTGTTGAGCGAGTATCGCCGTTATCTGGAGTCTGAACGCGGGTTGTCCGCGGGAACGGTCACGCACTATCTGCGGTGCGCGAGGGTGTTTTTGGTGTGGCTGCCGGTGCCGTGCGAGTCGTTGTCGGGCTTGTCGTCGGGCCAGGTCACCGGCTATGTCATGGGGTGGGCGCGACAGCGGGAGGGTCGGCCGCCGGACATGGTGACACTGCCGGCGTTGCGGTCGTTGCTGCGTTTCCTGCACGTGGCCGGGCATGTCCCGGTCCTGTTGGCCGATGCTGTCCCGGCTGGTCGTGCTCATCCTGCGCGACTGGGGGTGCCGCGGGCGGCGTCGGCTGAGGGGATCCGGGCGGTGCTCGCATCGTGCGATCGTGACAGCGCGGTCGGGTGTCGCGACTACGCGATCGTGTTGTCGTTGACGCGTCTGGGGTTGCGTGGGGGCGAGGTGGCGCGTCTGGAACTCGCCGATGTCGGCTGGCGAACCGGAGAGGTGATGATCCGTGGGAAGGGTGGCCGGGTCGATGTTTTGCCGCTGCCTGGTGATGTCGGCGAAGCGTGGGCGCAGTATCTTCTGCATGCGCGGCCGAAGACGAGGGCCACTACGGTGTTCGTGACCATGGTCGCGCCGTTCACCGCCCTGGCGACCTCCTCGGTCACTCAGGTGCTGGCCCGTGCTTGCGCTCGTGCTGGTGTCGCCCGGTTCGGGCCGCACCGGATCCGGCATGCGGTGGCGTGCGGTCTTCTCGATGCTGGAGCGTCGATGGTCGAGATCGGGCAACTGCTGCGCCACGCTCAGGAACGCACCACGGCGATCTACGCCAAGGTCGATCAGGCCCGGCTGGCCGAGCTGGCCCAGCCTTGTCCGCAGGGGGCAGCCCGATGACCATCCGGACCCGCGTCGAGGATTATCTGGCGATGCGCCGCGCGCTGGGCTACCGGCTGCACGCCGAGGGCCGGATGCTGCTGGGGTTCGCCGACCGGCTCGACGCGGCCGGGCAGCCCACCATCACCGTGTCGGCAGCGCTGGCATGGGCGATCGAGCCGAAAAACGCAGCACCGGCGCACTGGTGCCGCCGCCTGGGCGTGGTGCGAGCCTTCGCCCGTCACCTGCATACGCTCGACCCGAGTTGCGAAATCCCTCCCGCCGACCTGCTATCGGGTCCGACGCACCGGCCGACGCCGTATATCTACACGGCCGAGGAGGTCGCCGCGCTCGTGCACGCGGCGGGGACAATCGCCGCGCCGATGCCGTCGGCCACCTGCCACGCGGTGATCAGCTTGATCGCCGCAAGCGGACTACGGCTGGGCGAAACGCTCGCGCTGGACCGCGCCGACGTCGATCTGGACGCCGCGATGCTCACCGTGATCGGCAAAAACCAGCACACGCGGTTGATCCCGCTGCACCCCACCACCGCGCAGATGCTGGGCCGTTACGCCGCACGCCGCGACATGCTCTGCCCGGCAACCGATTCGGCCAGCTTCTTCCTCACCACCAATGGGCACCGGCCGCAGCCCAGCAGCCTGCAGCACACCTTCGCCAAACTCCTTGTCCTGGCGGAGATTCAGACACCACCGGGACGGCGACGGCCCAGAATTCACGACCTCCGCCACACTTTCGCAGTCAATACTCTGATCGGCTGGTATCGGTCCGGCGCCGACGTCGCGGCCCATATGCCGATCCTGTCGACCTTCCTGGGCCACTCAGGCGGCCCGGAGGCGACCTACTGGTATCTGCAAGCAACCCCAGAACTACTCGCCCTGGCTGCTCAGCGGCTCGAACACGATCGCAGGACATCATGACAGCGCTGGCTCCAATCCTGGAGGCGTTCTTCACCGACCGGCTGATGACCCAGCAAGGCGTCAGCCCTCACACGATCGCCTCCTACCGCGACACGTTCAAACTATTGCTGGGTTACCTGCACTCCCGCACCGGCACGCTGCCCTCCGACCTGGACCTCACCGACCTCGACGCCGTGATGGTCGGGGATTTCCTGCAGTATCTGGAAGCGGTGCGGGGCAACGCCATCAGCAGCCGAAATACGCGCCTGGCGGCCATCCACTCCCTGTTCCGCTATGCCAGTCTCCAGGCTCCCGAGCACGCGAACATGATCAGCCGAGTGCTGGCGATCCAAACCAACAGCTGATCAAAAAACACGCCACCACTGCAGCAAAGACATGTATCTCCTTGCAGGGCAAGAAGATCACACCACACACCCTGCGGCACTCCGCTGCGATGGAGCTTCTCCATTCCGGCGTCGACATCACCGTCATCGCTCTCTGGCTCGGCCACGAGAGCCCGACCACCACCCGCATCTACATACACGCCGACATGGCCCTCAAAGAAAAAGCCCTCGCCCGAACCACGTCACCGACCACCGCCCCGGACCGCTACCAGGCCCCCGACACCCTACTGGCATTCCTCGACCAACTCTGACAACCCACCGCAATGCCGCAGGCAGGCACCGCCTGCCTGCGGCATTGCGGTGCACTTCGGCATTACCATCGGCTCGTCATAAGGTGTGAAATCCGCTGGGGTGCAACGCCAGTACTCCGGCACCGCCGGTCGTACGGAGAATTGCCAGATCGGGGTGTTTTTGGCGTACGCGTCCCGGCACGGGCACGCCCTGATCGACCGGGAACTGTATATCCCCGAATCGTGGACCACTGATCGCCAGCGTTGCCGCGACGCCGGGATTCCCGACGAGGTCGAGTTCGCGACCAAGGCGCGGCAGATGATCGCCATGCTGGAACGGGCGTTGGCCGCGGGGGTGCCGTTCGCGTGGTTCACCGCTGATGAGGTCTACGGCCAAGCCGGTTACCTGCGGGACTGGCTCGAGGACCAGGACGTGTCGTATGTGATGGCCACCCGCTGCGACCACCTATTGACGACTCGCGCCGGCCGCACTGCCCGTGCTGATGAGCTGATCGCCGACCTCGCCGTGGGCAAGTGGCAGCGGCTCTCGGTCGGCGCGGGGGCGCACGGGCCCCGTGAATACGACTGGGCGCGCAGACCGATCGAAGGATCCTGGGCCCGTGGGCGCGGGCACTGGCTGCTGGCACGCCGCGCGCTGACCCCGAACAGCAAGGGTGAGCACGAGATCGCCTACTACATTTGCTACGGCCCGCACCGGTCTCGACTGGTCGATCTGGCGTGGGTCGCGGGGTCACGGTGGCATGTGGAGGAAGCGTTTCAGCAGGCCAAGGGCGAGGCCGGGCTCGATCACTACCAGGTCCGCAGCTGGCGGGCCTGGTACGCCCACATCACCTTGTCCATGCTCGCCCTCGCGTGGCTGGCAGCATCGAAAACCCTTGCTGCAAAAGGGGAACCAGCGACCTCGACGAGGGTATGATCGCTCTCACGGTACCGGAAATCCGGCGCCTGCTGGTCGCGTTCGTGCTCACCCCACACCATGTCGCCGATCACATCTGGGCTTGGTCGCACTGGCGGCGACGCCGCCAGCACCAAGCCCGGTTATCGCACTACCGGCGACGCGGCCATCCACTCACCTGAGTGCCGTTGCAGTACTAAGCCATTTGACCAAACTCGGGTCAAATACGCCCCGGTTTACCCCGCCGACCAGCCTTACCCACCCAACTGTCTGGCTGCCTGCCGCAGGGACACTAAATGCGCCCGCAGGGTGTGTTTAGTGTCCCTGCGGCAGGCAGCCAGACACCACCACGAAAACTGCTGGTCGGCGGGGGAAACCGGGGCGGACTGTGGAGGGCGGACACCCGTCCGTCCTCCATAGTCCGTATCCAACGATCCAGATGCGGCACCCATGACACGCCCTCAGTCATCCGTGCGACAGAGGCTGTAACGAACCCCACGTCGGCGCCCGACATCGAATGAGATTCCAGTCGCGAATACAGGAAGCATGGTGATTTCAGCATGGCGCGCCCTCAACTGTGGCAGAGACAACTGCAAGCGTCGCAGCAGGAGGCGCTGCTGGCTGTTCGACTTTACAACGATACGAGCCGAGAGCGGGCACTTGAGGGATTCATAATCCATATGCACATTGCTTGGCTTTACGCGTTCCAATCGAAATACCAAAAGTTCGGACAAGACTATCATGTACTCGAATCCGCGCAGCCGAGGAGATATAAGAAGATAAACGGCGAGCGGATGTCTCAACCGCTTGAATGGTTTGTACACCAGGAGGGTTATTCAGGTGCTGGGATGATGGGTTGACGACTCGGCGTGTCTAACGAAGCAGCGGCCCGTTATCAGTGAAAATCGTTTCACCACAAAAGATTTCGCTGATGAGGACCGCTGCGCATGTATCATACCACCGGGTTGAGCCGGGAAGAGATCGTCGAGTTGACCGAGCTTGTTGAACGGTGCTCCTTCGAGGCCGGGGAGATGATCGGATGCCCGCCGTCGCTGGGCCTGTTCGGCGGCGTGTGCGTAACTCTGATGTATTTACGGCGCAACCGGACTCAGTTCGAACTTGCCGAACAGTACGAGACCTCGCAGCCGACGATCTCACGGGCGATCTCGTGTATCACGCCGTGGCTGGATCGGGTGCTCGTACCGGAAGTGCCAGTGGCCGAGGAGCTTTCGCTCGATGAGCAGTACATTGTGGATGGGACGTTGCTCCCGTGCTGGTCGTGGGTCGATCGGCCGGAGCTGTACTCGGGCAAGCGGAAAACAACCGGCGTGAATGTGCAGGTCGTCTGCGATGTGTATGGGCGTTTGCGATGGGTGTCCGATCCGGTGGACGGCTGCCGCCACGACAGTGCCGCGATCGGATTGCCCGGCGTGCTCGACGGAATGGATCTATCGAACTGGTTCGGTGATCTCGGGTATCTCGGTACCGGTGTACTCACACCGGTCCGGAAACCCCGCGGCCACGACTTCGCCGATAGCGACACGGAATACAACACCGCGTTCAACGCGGTCCGCGCGACGGTCGAACGTGTGATCGCCCACCTCAAAACCTGGCGCATCTTCCACACCGACTACCGACGGCCGTTTCACACCTTCGCCACCACGATCTCCGCTGTGATAGGACTCGAATTCTTCAGGAACAACGCTGAATAACCCTCTAAGTCTTAGAGTTACTAAGGAGTTTGGAAGTAGGTCGAGTCAGGCGGTGATGTAGGCCAGGTGCGGATCGCGGAAGAATCCGCGGACGAGAGCGGGTAGTTTCTGCAGTCGGCGCAGGGCGCCGGTGGCCTTGGTTTTGAGGTCGTCTTTGCTGGTGACACCGATTTTGCCGAGCCGGTCTGCTTTGACGTTCTTCCATACCCATTCGTCGGGGTTGAGTTCGGGTGAGTAGCCGGGCAGGAAGAACAGCCGTAGCCGGCCCTCGGTGCCGGCGATGAACTGTTTGGTGAGGTTGGCTCGGTGGCTGGGGTGGCCGTCGACGATCAGGAACACCGGGCCGGGGGCGTCCTTGAGCAGGCGTTTACAGAATTCGATGAACACCCCTGCGTTGACGGTGCCGTCGTGGAGCATGAACCGCAGCGCGCCTTGTGCCGAGACCGCCGAGAGCATGTTGATCGAGTATCGGGCCCCGGTGTTCGCCACGACCGGCGTCTGCCCGACCGGCGCCCAGGTGGTGCCCGCGTGGTAGTCCGAACGGATCCCGGCCTCGTCGGCGAAATACACTGTCGCACCAGCCTTTTTGGCCTCGGCGCGGATCGCGGGGAACACCTCGGTCTTCCAGGCTTCCACAGCGTCGGGGTCCTGCTGGTAGGCGCGGTGCAGCGGGCGCTGCGGCGACAGGCCCATCGTGCGCAGCAGCCGGCCCACGCTGACCACGCTCAGGCGCACACCGAACTCACGGCGGATCACCTCACGCACCATTTCCCTTGTCCACAAAGCGAACTCGAACGACAACTGACGCGGATCGACACCGACGATGAACCCGTACAGCTTCGAGATCTGCGTGGCGTTCAGCCGCGGCGGCCGGCCCGGCACCGCCTTGGCCTTCAACGCGTCCTTGCCGCCCTCACGCGCCTTGGCCAGCCACCCGTAGACGGTGTTCTTGTGAAATCCCATGGTCACGGCAACTTCTTCGGGGTGCGCGCCCGCCGCGACCTGCTCGATCGCCCGCATCCGCAGGACTTCGAGGGTCTTGTGATCCAGCTTCCGGCCGTCGTTGTCGCGCACCTATGGAATTCTCCCAGGATGCCGCGAGAATCCGGGGAATTCACCCAGCGATTCTCGACCTACTTACGCACTCCTTAGGTAGAACATCGGCCACTTGATGATTTATGGTTACTCTGCCCTGCCCTCGGTTCGGTGACTTGGCAGTGTGCCGATTTCGGCGGTACTTGACGGTGTCTGAACGGAAGCCACCAATTCTGCCGCGACGTCGTCGGCCGTCGTGACCCACAGTGAGCGTCCAGCCGTCGGTTTGGAGACGAAGCTAGTTCCTGGTGGGGCGACAAGCCAGCCAGATCCGGGCGTGCTCAGCAATGTCGGCCGGTCGCGAAGGTAGCTGAGCAACTGTGAGAGTCCGCTGCTGAGGTAGGAGCCTGAGCCTGACGCCTTCAACTCCAGAAGGATGGCTTGCGTCGAAATCCCGCCGTCGACGACTTCCACTACTATGTCCGGGCGGTTCCCTCCTGACGGAAGTTCGTAATAGTACACCGCGTCATCGAGTTCGGAAGGCGTGGTTGACGGCGGCCAGGATTGGTACCAAATACGTACCTCGCGGTCGTGTGTCAGGCGGAAGCGCGCAAACGGGCGGCCTTTGCCGTCTTGGAACAGTCGAGTTGTGTCCAGGCGCGAGCCAATGGATCGGAGCGCCCTGGTCATCCTCATGAGGACAGCAATCTCAAAAAGCTTCCAGTCCTGGCGCGGCTCAAAGTACCGCTCGCTCAGTACTTCGGTGAGATCCTGTGCCGTTGGAGCCAGAAGGATACGGCGCAGATAGCGCGCTGCCTCGGTGACCCGCAGGCTGTAGAAGCCCATTCGGTCCGCCCTGAGCCGAAAGTACGCCTCGTCGCCCGGCCATTCACTTGGGATAGCTTCGAGCCAGGCGGTGCGGCGAGCGCGGTGCACGACAGCCGTCATTGTGCGGATCTCCTCGCTCCAGGTTCCCGGCGCATCTCTGCCGGGCGGAACGGCAATGCGGCCGCGCTCCTCGACGGCTCGAAGGACCCAGGCCAGTGCCCGGTTCTCCGGAATATCGAAAATTCGGTTCGCCGGTCGGGTTACCCAAATGTCCCCAAGTGGACTGGAAGTTGCACGGTGACGAGCCGTCGCCGCCCAGTCGATGCCGGAGGTCACGGTGCGCCCGGCAACCCTCGGACGAACGGACGCCGTGAGAGGACGCCGTATGCTGGTCGGGAGCTCGGCTACCAGCGTGCGAACTGGAGCTGACAGCATGACATGGACGGCCAACACACGGCGCAGGTCGGCCTCGGCGAGCCCGAGCAGCTCAGAAGCAGCGTTGATCGGTCCGCCGCGCTCGATGCTGGCCGCGCTAATGAAGCCGGGCAGCAGTGCCTGGACCTCCGAAAGCATCACTGTCCGAAGGGCCCGATCCATGCTGCGGTCGATCAGACTCACGACAATGCGACCTCATGGAGTCCGTCGGACAGGCTGGCTCGACTTGGGAGGTTCGCAGTCTCGATCGCGTCGTCGATCATCGCCAAGAGCTTGTCACCCGCGGTCAGCGGTTGGCCTTCATACTGTGGTGCTATCAGGAGCCGCGTCGCGGTCAGGATAGCTTCCTCGTCACTGGCAAACGTCGGTGTGCCACTGGCGGTTTCGGCCAAGCCCTCGATGATCAGCTGCGCGAAGTCTCGCCCGATGGCCGGCCCGATCGGAACCGGCCCGGTAGCAATTGCCATGGCCAGGTCGACGAACGTACTGGTGTCATCGCGACCGAGCGCTTCGAACCAGCGGGTGAAGAGTGCCCGGTAGTCACCGTCGGCCGGAAGGGGGACATCGATGACCGCGAAGCGGCGAAGGAACGCAAACGACAAACGGAACAGGCTCGCCTTGTCGGAGACGTTGAGTGTGCCCAGCAGACGCCAACTCGGCGTGATGGCGTACGTGTCTTCGGAATCGCTCGCGCTGGCGGCCCATTCGATCGTGACGGGTTTGCCGTCACCGGCGGTATATGGCAGAACTGACGTGCGCCCAGCCGTTCCTTCGCCGCCCGACAACACCGTGAAGAGCGGACCGAATGCCTTGTCGATATCGGCGCGGTTGACTTCATCGATGATCAGCCACCCGGCCGTGCGGAGAGACCGCAGTACAACGCCGGGCACGAACTTCAGTCCCTGGCTGTCAGGAAGGTAGCCACCGATGGTATCGAATGTCGTCCAGTCAGCTGTCGCCGTCGTGACGTCGTAGTTGGTGCCGACGACCGCTCGGCAGAGCGCTTCGGCCAGCGTTGTTTTTCCCGTACCAGGCGGACCACCGAGCAACAGATGCTTGCCCGCTCGAAGTGAGGCGACGGCCGCCGCCACGACGCTGCGATCGATTGAGAAGCCATCGGGCAACTCGGCGAGAACTGCCTCCACCGACAGGCCCTGCAGCGCCGCGGCAGCCGCGTCACCATCCGGGGAGAATTCTTCCGACTCGGGTGGGGTCGATGCCAGCGCCGGGACCGGACGCTTCGCCAGGTCAATGGCCTGAGTGACGACCTGGCTGAGGCGGCGGAATTCGTAGAACTCCGCGAAGTCATCCAAAGCCTTGACCTGCTCATCGGCGTTGAGGAGCCCGATCAGCTCATCGATGGCCGCAATAGCGGGATCGGCGTTGAACGGGTCGCCGGGGGTGGCTTTGCGCTGAGCGTCGATCAGAAGGTCCTTGATGTCCTCCGGGGGCCGGGCGATGGGTTGCTGTGGCTGGCCAAGGCGCCCGCTGGCATCGGCGGTGACGAGGCCGGGCATGGTCGCCCTCGTCACCAGGAAAGCTAGGTCGCCGTCGCGCGGCCTTCGGTTGGCCGTTATCAACAGGTCCGTCGCCGCGTCGGCTGTCTGGCCGGCGATGAGAGTGAATCGACGGAAGAGCGCGTCGTCGTCTCGGCCACGCGCAGCGGCTGCCCGCACCCCCGTAACCACTGCGTGTGCGACCTCCAGGATTGGCCTGGGCGGGGCGGAGCCCTTGAACTGCGAAGCCACTGGGTCACTCAGCGCCCGGAGTCGCAGAAAGTCGGTCGAGGGAAGCGGGGTGGGCAGGTCCTCCTTGGACACGCTCACAACGATGTGGCCGTCATTGCCGATGACGCGCTCCTGAGCACCGTGCGAGGTAGTCAGAATAAATGGGACCGACCCTGCGACGGCCGTGTAGTCGCCGAGCAGCTGATCGGCGTCGAGCTGCAGCGAAGTGCACAGGACTCTTAGCGTGCGCAGTTCGTTCTCACCGTGCGTCGGTGATGTCTCAAAGAGCGGAACGACTTGGTCGCCCGGCGACATACGACGCAGCACATCAGCAAGGGGAGTCGCAGTCTTAGCGGCCAACTCGCCACTCTGAACATGCACGAAGGCACGTGCATTCGCGAACATGGCAAAGTCAGTCACGCGCATAGATTATCGGGCGCTCGGCCTGGCCACCGGCTGACTGTCGGGCCTAGCCCTTATGATCATGACGTGACCCGTGGACAGCAGCCCCCAGACTGGGTTGCGCTGTCATCTCCTGGCCACAATCGTCCGCTGGTGCCGAGGGTAGAGCGGCTGGCGCGAGGGGTTCGGTCTGCGGCTGCTCAGGTGGAGGCTGCTGTCGACCTCCCTTTTGAAGGGTTGTACAGGCCAGATCGTACTGGTCTGGGCTTCACCCTTGATTCGGCCGAAGTGGCTCGGCGCTCGACGTGGGCGCTTCTCGGTGAGTGGCTGGTCGCCGCCTCGGTGGAAGCACCGTGCGCAGCCGAGGGATTGGGCGCCGCCCATGAGTGGTTCTGGCGAGGAAGTGAACGCACGCTCGGCACCGTGCCTGACGTGGAGGTCTCGCTCGATCTGTCGGAGCCAGCCGAGCTACGCGCACTGATGCCGTACCTGCTTGACCCGATGGCCGCAGCGACCCGCCGCGACGTCCTGAATGCGCACAGCACCGCACATGAGCGTCGGACTCGCAAGGCGGCGGGCGTGTATTACACACCTGGTGATGTCGCCCACCTGATGGTCCAGCGCGTTTGCTCGGCCGAGGAGGCACCGGACGGGCATTTGTGGTTCGACCCAGCGCATGGCAGTGGTGTGTTCCTCCGAGCGGTACTGTCGGCCATCTATGACCAGCCGGGAGCGCGCGAGCGCATCTACGGCGTAGACCTCGACCCGATTGCTGCAGAGACCACGTCGTTCGTCCTCACCGCCGAGGATCTCGTACGCAGCCCCGAGGGCCCGGAGCCGTGGCGACGCTGGCATCGCTTCCGGCGCAACCTCGCAACCGGCGACGCACTGCTCATCGACGCAGCAGCTGTGCCGGATCAGCCGATGCTGTCATTCGACACCGATGAGCGCCCGGTTGACGGGCATCCACTCGGGTACTACGAGCCGTGGCGGCTGGACGACGTGTTCCCCGAGACCGCTGAGACCGGCTTCACACGGGTAGTCGCGAATCCGCCGTACGCCCCGCTCAAGCGGAGCGCGGCTAGCATCCACATAGCCCAGCTGCATCCGGTGACGGGTTCTGCTGCAGGTCAGGACGTCTCGCCGGTCTTCGTTGAGTTGTGCTCTAACCTTTTACCCGGCGACGGGGCACTGGCTATCGTCCTGCCGCTTTCGGTTGTGTCGTCGACGCGCTCACCCTTTCCTGAACTACGTGTCCATATGAGTGAGCAGCCCGGCTGGCTTGAGCTGCTCTCCTTCGACCGCGTTCCGGACGCGCTCTTCGGTGACGACATCAAGACTCGAAACGCTATGGTGCATCTTGATAAGAGCGCTTCGCCCAATCTGACGGCCAGCCCGCTGTATCGCTGGACTAGCCGGACTCGCGAGAAGGCCCTCCGCGACATACCTGTCACGTCGATCGCCGGCATAGAGGGCGTCCCGCGTGTTGTCCCGAAGATCGGGCGCCAGTGGGAGCGGGAGTTGCTCGTCGAGTGCGCCGCCCACACGCACTTCCTAGAAAACTGGCACACCCGACGCCAGCAAATGCCGCTGACGGGTCTCAGTCACTCAGTTGGGGAAGGCCAATCAGACGTCCTCGCGTTGGCTCCGACTGCCTATAACTTCCTGGGCGTGATGCGGGATCCGCACCGGGCGGTAACTGACGGGCATGACTCGCAGAACGGCTTCTCTATCCTGCACTTCGACTCCGAGCAGCACGCGGCGGCGGCATACGCCATGCTGAGTAGCCGTCTTGCATTCTGGTTGTGGCATGTCACCGGCGACGGGTTTCACGTCACGGGTGCGGTGCATCGTCGCCTGCCGGTGCCGAGTCGGGACGCATGCCGCGTCGAGCGCCTGGCGGACCTGGGTGACCGCCTATGGAAGACCGCGTTGGAGAAGCCGGTGGTCAGCAGCAACCGCGGCCGCACTACGGTGGCGTATCCGACGTGGCCCTACGCCGATCTGATCGACGAGATCGATTCTGAGGTAGGTGACTTCCTCGGCGTGGAATACGGAGCGCGCCTCGCTGCTTGGCACGAACATCTTATCGTTGTCGATCTCGATTCCGAGCGACGCAACTTGATCCGAAGGAAGACGTAACTTGAGCCGAAGGAAGACGCCGTGACCCTGGTGGTAACTCGAGAGCAGCGGGAAGCTAGCGCCATCACCAAGGAGGAATGGCGGGAGTACACCAAGACGGTGTGGAGCATCGCCAACACGTCAGACCCCGAGCACCCGGCGGTCTTCCCTCCGGAGATTCCCAAGCGCCTAATTAAGATGTTTAGCTTCGTCGGTGAGACTGTGCTGGATCCCTTTGGTGGGACAGGAACGACCGGACGAGTAGCCGCCGAACTCGAACGCGAAAGCGTTTGCGTTGACCAGAGCGACGCATATGTGAAACGAATGCTCCACGAGAAGGCGCTTCTTAACGGTTCCGGACACCTATTCAACCCAACGTTGGGTGACGCGCGCAAACTCGACCTAGCGGACAATGCAGTTGGGCTGGCCATCACGAGCCCGCCATACTGGAACAAGGCCGACTATGGCGACGGCGGGAATAATCTCGGTAATATCGCAGGTTACCTGGAGTTCGTTGAGTCGCTACGGCCAGCCTTCGCCGAAGTATTCCGTGTCCTAGCTCCTGGGCGGAAGTTTTGCGTCAACACTGCGAATGTCAACCAGCACACCGAACACGGTCTGTTGACATTCCCGTTGGCCACTGACCTGGTTATCCTGCTCCGCGATCTGGGATTCGTCCTAGTCAACGAGATCATCTGGAACAAGGACGGAACCGGCGGCAAGTGGGGCTCCGCGAACGGTCAGCGCCCAATCTTCGGCAGCTACCCGTACCCTCCGAACTTCCTGTTTAAGAATGTACACGAGTACATAATCATCGCCGCCAAGCCTCCAGCGAAGAAGTCGACGGGCAAGACGGTGTTGCCGTACGACGAAATCATGCGGGTACCCGAAGGAGTGCGGTAACAAGTTATGTCGGGTCAGATCCCAGATCTGCTTACTGGAACGGAATTGGCACTGATCGGTTTTGTCGGCAAGGCAAACAACAGCGCTGGCCTTCCTCGGTGGCAGCAGGTCCATTTCAATCAGGACGTTGCGCGGCAGTTCTTCAGCCTCGAACCCGGCGACGACAGGTCGATCACCTTAGAAAAACTCTCTGCTGCTGGCTTTGTGGTGGAACGCGTAAGCAAGAGGCTCGTTTTCTCAGAAAGCAACAAGAACCCGAAGATCGAGTTTCGCTTTGGGCCAAGGGACATGATGTATCCTCCTGACCCGCAGCGTCCGCTCCTCGTGGTGGTGGAAGCTTCGTATCTGACTTACAGGTATCGAACGCTGATGCCAGAAGACGCGGGACATGCCGAGATCGAGCGGCTCCTCTTGGCCGGCCCAAGCCTCGGGCGTGGCCTGCACCGTCGAATCGTTACTCTCGACGACGTGGAAGCCTCATGGCCGCAAGCGGCGCTTCGCGGTGGGGTGTAGGAGCACCGAAATCGATATCGCGCTTGACGGGAATCCGGCAGAGTCCAGCTTCTCTGTCCGCACATCGTCCGCAGTAGAGGCAATTCGCACCGACATCCACCAACGCAGCCAACATCGAAAAGCGCTGGTCGCGAGCACCATCCAACAGAATCAACAACGCTCGTGATCAGCCGAAACATCCACTTCTGTCGGATCGGGACGAAGAGGTCACACAGGCAGGCCGGGCGGTCGGAACCAACCGCCCGGCCGCCTGGCTCAGTGCGCCCGCAACGAGCCCGCAGCAGCGTCCAACACACCCCACTCTCGCCAACACCATCAGCGAGCGAATGGCCTGATCAGCCCACCTGATCAACACTCGCCAACAAAAGCGCAATTCGCCCAAACATCGAGACCGACGACCTTGAAAACCGTTACGGCGCATCATCGACAGGAGGAACGGTGCGATCGGTGGGCCGTACGTCAGGTCTCTCTGGTCTGCCAATCGCCGAATGTCGTACCCATCCCCGGGATCCTCCAAGATTCCCGCCCGTTCGTATTGCGACCCGAGACGATGGCAGCGGCAGCCGACGGCGAGGAGAACGGATAGTCACGGGTGAAGGCGGCCAACTCACCGGAACCGGTTGCCTCGAGAATGCCCTCACCGACAAGGTTTTGATGCAGCCGCTGATAGTTGCTGGCTGGGCCCGACCACGATGAGCGGGCCAGCGATCCGGCGCGGACGACGAATTCGCCGTCGACCTCCTGCGCCGTGGCGGTGATTCCGTGCTTGCGGACAGCCATCTCGAACACGGGCGAGAGTGTTTCGGCGATGGGGTCTTTGGGACCCGCTGCGGGGATCGGTGTCACGGACACCGATCGGAAGATGTTGACGTTGAGGACGGGGAGCACGATGCGAGCCTCTGCGATGAAGCTCTCCATGTCCGAGATGTCTGCTTCCGGCAGGGCTGGCACCGGCGGCGCGGTGCCGTTGACGAGTTTGGCGCGGCCGGCCTGCTGGGCGAGCTGAATGAGCCTCGCTTCCAGGTACCTGGCATGCGCCTTGGTGATGTTGGCGTCTTTACTGGTGATAACTATCGCGCGATCCCAGAAGTCCTTGCCGTTCTTGTCCCCTGGCTCGGCATGTCGCCGGATTCGGACACCGACCTCGTCCCCTTCGCCGATGTAGGCAAGGATTCCGCCGGTATCCGGATCCTCACCGATCAGGACGTAGACACCCGTTCTGCCGACCTCGCGGCGGGAGAGCAGTGCAGCAAGATCCGAGCGGGGCGCCGCGACGATATGACCCGTCCAGTTCATGATCTCCGCCGTCTGCAAGCCGCCCGGCGTTCCGTCGGCGAGGAACATCTTCACCGTCTTGCCGAGGTTCTTGTGCCCACTGTCCACGCCGTTACTGTATCGGGTGCCAAACCTGCGCAAGGTGGCTCGCCGCACCGGTACCCGTCGTCCGCAACGCGTCCGCAGGAGAGACAACTCGCACCCATAGTCACCAACGCAGCCAACGTCGAAATGTGCTGGTCGCGAACATCTTCCAACAGCACAAACAACAGCCAGGCCTAGCCAAAACGCCTCGTTCCGTCGTTCGGGACGAAGAGGTCGCAGGTTCAAATCCTGTCACCCCGACTCGTGGTTGAGACGAACGGTTCCGCCCCCGGCCCGCACAGGTCGGGGGCGGAATCGTTTTCGCTGGTTGGCCCGGCGGTCGGGGGTCGGCCACCACACCGCGCAGGCAATGACCGCTAGTAGCCCGCAGACCAGGGCGAACAAGCCAACGATCACGAACGCATCCATCCATACCTCCCGAGACTTCTCGTAGGTGCACCCCGGCGTCGCGACGGATCGGCACCGACCGGCACGGAAGTGTCCGGCTGTCATCAGCCTGCGGGGACGATGTGTCCTGCGGTGGTGCGGCGACGTTGCCGAGTGTTGCTGTCTGCTCCCTCACTGTGCACCGACGGTGCGAAATTCCGGAAGGCGGCACGCCGAAGGACACGCGATGGTTCCGATATGTCCCAGGTCGTCCGATATGGGCGGTGCGCAGACTCTTACCGCTTGCTAACGTGCGGTCATCTCGGCGAAACGCGAGGTCCATAGCGTATACACGCATGTCGACACGGGTGGCCACACTGGCGGATGCAGCGGGACGGCCGCTGCGGGACGTTGTTTATACGACCTTGCGCGGCGAGTTGATGAACGGGGATATCCGGTTCGGCGAGCGCCTGACCGAGCCCAAACTGTCGACCCGGTTCGGAATCTCGCGGACGCCGGTCCGGGAGGCGCTGACCATACTGTGTTCGGACGGTCTGTTGCAGCGGGAGGAATACGGCTTCACTCCGGTGCGGCCGAGCATTCCGTTGATCCGGGACCTGTACGAGCTGCGAATTACCTTGGAGCTCGGTGGAATTCAGCGCGCCATCGACAATCCAGCGGTCGTGCACGATCATGTGCTGCTGGCGGCCGAGCGCGAGGCCTGGCTGGCCCTGCGCGCGGATCCGCCCGAGCAGGAGCCCGGTTTCGTGGTCCGCGACGAGGAGTTCCATGTCACGCTGCTGACGGCGGCGGGCAATGCCGAGCTGGTGCGCTCGCTGAAGGCGGTGAATTCGCGGATCAGGCATGTGCGGATGTACGACTTCATGGTCAACAATCGGATCGAGACCACCATCGCCGAGCATCTGGGAATTCTGGATGCCGTTCTGGCACAGGATCTTCCGCTGGCATACCGGCTGTTGCACACGCATATCGGTGAATCGCTCGATGTCGTTCTCGATCGGGTCACGCGGGCTATTGCCGCGATGTCCTTGGCAACTGAATAGAGGAGTTTCCGGTGACACTGGAATTCGATACGGTTCTGGTCGCCAATCGCGGCGAAATCGCCTGCCGGATCATGCGGACGGCGCGTGCGCTCGGTTTGAAAACCGTCGCCGTGTACTCCGATGCCGATGTCGGTGCCGCCCATGTCGAAATCGCAGATGTCGCAGTACATCTGGGGTCGAGTCCGGCTGCGGAGTCCTACTTGCGTGCCGACCTGGTCGTCGAGGCGGCGCTGTCGACGGGTGCCGGCGCGATTCATCCCGGATACGGATTCCTTTCGGAGAACGCGGATTTCGCCACGGCGGTGACCGATGCCGGGATCGCATTCGTCGGGCCGACGCCGGAGCAATTGCGCATCTTCGGCGACAAGCACCGCGCTCGCGAGACCGCCGCCGTCGTTGGGGTGCCGCTGATTCCGGGTAGTGGACTGCTCGAATCGGCAGGACACGCGGTGGCCGAGGCCGAGCGCGTCGGCTATCCGGTGATGCTCAAGGCGGTCGGTGGCGGCGGCGGTATCGGCATGCAGGCCTGCGGTAATGCCGATGAGCTGCGGTCGGCATACCTGCGCGTGCAGCGTTTGGCCGCAACGAATTTCTCCTCGACCGGTGTTTTCCTGGAGCGGTTCGTGGCGCGGGCCAGGCATATCGAGGTGCAGTTGTTCGGTGACGGTTGCGGGCGCGTGGTGAGCCTCGGCACCAGGGATTGTTCGCTGCAGCGGCGCAATCAGAAGGTCATCGAGGAAGCGCCCGCACCCGGACTCGCGCCAGAGCTGTCCGAGCAGTTGCTCGCGGCGTCGCGGGAGTTGGCCAGGTCGGTGGGGTACCGATCGGCGGGCACAGTGGAATTCGTTTACGACGTCGAGCGCGGTGCGGCCTCGTTCCTGGAGATGAACACCCGGCTGCAAGTCGAGCATCCGGTGACCGAGGCGGTGACCGGGGTTGATCTGGTCGAGTGGATGTTGAGGCTGGCGGGCGGGGACAGCTCGATGGTCGACGAACTGCCCGAGACCGGACCGGCGATCAGCGGATGGGCCGTGGAGGCGCGGGTCTATGCCGAGGATCCGGGACACCAGTACCGGCCGAGCGCCGGGTTGATCACGGCCGCGACGTTTCCGGTGGATGCGGCGGTTCGGGTCGATACCTGGGTCGCGACGGGCACCGAGGTCAGTCCGTACTACGACCCGCTGCTGGCCAAGGTGATCGCGTCGGGGCCTACTCGCGACGCGGCGTTCGCGGGATCGAGTGATGCGCTGGCCGCGACCAGGATCTACGGGGTCCAAACGAATCTGCCCCAGTTGCGGGCGGCGATTGCCGATGCCGTGGTGCTCGACGCCGACCACGTCACGACGACACTGGCCGATATCCGGCCCGCCAGCCATCGCATCGATGTGCTGCGCGGTGGCACGATGACCACGATTCAGGATCATCCGGGGCGAATCGGCCTGTGGCAGGTCGGAATTCCGCCGTCGGGTCCGATGGACGATCTGTCGTTCACCCTGGCCAATATCGCCGTCGGCAACCCCGCAGGTGTACCCGCGCTGGAATGCACGCTCCAGGGTCCACAGGTGCGTTTCGCCGATACGACCGTGGTCTGCGTGACGGGTGCTTCGACGCCGGTCACGGTAGACGGACAGCCGGTCCCGATGTGGCAGCCGGTTACCGTCCCAGCCGGGTCGGTGCTCGATATCGGCGCACCGTCGGACGCCGGATTGCGCACCTACCTCGCGGTACGCGGCGGCATCGATGCGCCGCTCTATCACGGCAGCGCCGCCACCTTTACTCTCGGTGGTTTCGGCGGCAGCACCGGCAAAGCCGTTGTCGCGGGGGACGTGCTGGGAATCGTCGGGAATCGGCCCGAACTCGCTGAGCCACAAGCGGTTCCGTTCGATGAGCGACCCGAATTCACACACGTGTGGCAACTGGCCGTCGGTATCGGACCGCAGACCGCACCCGCCTATTTCACCGACGCGGATATGAACCAATTCTATTCGCACCCTTGGAAAGTCGGCAGTCACGCGAATCGCACCGGCATTCGACTGGAGGGTCCGAAGCCGACCTGGTCGCGCACCGACGGTGGCGATGCGGGATTGCATCCGTCGAATCTGCACGACAACCCGTACAGCGTCGGAACATTGAATGTCTCCGGCGATACCCCGATCCTGCTCGGGCCGGACGGTCCGAGTCTCGGCGGCTTCGCCTGCCCGCTCACTGTGATCTCGGCACATCGCTGGAAACTCGGCCAGTTGCGTCCGGGTGATACCGTCCGCTTCGCGCCGGTCGACGATGACCGGGCCACCGCGCTGCGCCGTTCGAACACCGCTCGCGCCAAGGCCGAGGCCCCAACTGCGGGGCTGAGCCCGCTCACCGGTTCCCGCGCGCCGGTCGGACTGGCCGATCGCGGCATCCTCGGCACCGTCGCGGCGGGTGCGGGTCGCCCGCAAGTCGCCTATCTGCGCGGCGGCGATGACAATATTCTGGTCGAATACGGCGAGATGGTGCTGGATCTCGGCTTGCGCATGCGGGTGCAGGCACTCGCCGAAGCATTGGCGGGCACCGGTCTCCCGGGCATCATCGATGTGACGCCGGGTGTCCGTTCACTGCATATCCATTTCGATCCCGAGATGCTGCCGCAGTATCGGTTGCTCGGCACGCTGACCGACCTCGAATCCGAACTGCCGGCAACCCATGACCTCGTGGTGCCCAGTCGGACGATTCGATTGCCGCTGTCGTTCGACGATCCCTCGATTGCCGAGGCCATCGATCGATACCGCAGCGGGGTCCGCGATGCCGCTCCGTGGTTGCCCTCGAATACCGAATTCATCCGCCGCATCAATGGACTCGACAGCATCGAGGATGTGCGTGCCGCGGTCTTCGACGCCGAATACCTGGTGCTCGGCCTGGGTGACGTCTATCTCGGTGCGCCGCTGGCGGTTCCGCTCGATCCGCGGCACCGGCTGGTCACCACCAAATACAACCCGGCGCGCACCTGGACACCAGCGGATGCCGTCGGCATCGGCGGCAAGTACCTCTGTGTATACGGCATGGCATCACCGGGCGGCTATCAGCTGATCGGCCGGACGGTGCCGATCTGGTCCAGCTACCGGCAATCCGCACCGTTCGAAACAGGCACCCCGTGGCTGTTCCGATTCTTCGACCGCATCGTCTGGGAGCCGGTGACTCCCGAGCAGTTGCTCGAACAGCGCGCGGCCGCCGCGGCCGGGCGTTTCGACGCCGAGGTCAGCGATGGCACCTTCGCACTCGCCGACCACCTGCGGGTACTCGCCGAAAATGCGGAAGCCATAGCGGAATTCGAGACCGAACAGGCCGCCGCCTTCGAAGCAGAGAAACAGGCCTGGCGCGCCGCAGGGGAATTCGAGCAGAGCACGATCGTCGAGAGTGTGCCGGAACCTGCAACCGATCCACTGGCCGGATTGCCGCCGGACGCAACGGTGGTCACCGCACCGATGATCGGCAATGTCTGGCGGGTGGAAATCGAGGTGGGCCAGCGTCTCGACGCGGGCGATCCGGTGGCCATCCTCGAGGCGATGAAACTCGAATTGCCGGTGCACAGCCCGGGCACCGGCACGGTACTGAAGGTACTGGCCACCCCAGGCTCGAAAGTGGAACCGGGAACCCCACTAGCAGTGATCGGAGCCACCGAATGACCGCAGGCGTCCTAGGCAATATCGAAGTACACGGCACGCCGACCGCGCGGGTCGCCGCCGCGTATCGACGCATCGCGGAGGTCGATCGGCCAGAGGTGTGGATCACGCTGCGTGCCGAGGCCGATGTCGCCGCCGAGGCCGCGGGCGTCGAACAGCGGCTCGCCGCGGGTGAATCCTTGCCGCTGGCAGGGGTGTTGGTCGCGGTAAAGGACAATATTGATGTCGCGGGGCTGCCGACCACCGCGGCCTGTCCAGAATTCGCCTACACCGCCGAGGTCACCGCGATGGCGATCGAGCGCCTGGTCGCGGCGGGCGCATTGGTTCTCGGCAAGACCAATCTGGATCAGTTCGCAACCGGGCTCGTCGGCACGCGCAGCCCATACGGCGCGGTTCGCCACGCGCACGATCCGGAGTTGATTTCCGGCGGGTCCAGTTCCGGATCGGCAGTCGCCGTGGCTCTCGGTATCGCCGATGTCGGAATCGGAACGGACACAGCGGGTTCCGGACGCGTCCCGGCCGCGCTGCACGGAATCGTCGGCATCAAGCTCACTTTGGGGATCATTCCGGCACACGGCGTGGTTCCGGCTTGTGCGGACTACGACGCCGTGACGGTCTTCGCCACCGACCTCGACAGCGCGGTCGCCTCGGCCGCGGTCATGGCCGGACCGGAGCCTCGGGATCCGCGCAGCCGGTCCTGGCCCGCCGATGTTCCGCTCGCCGCGCCGCAGACCATCCGGCTGGCGGTCCCGCGCCCCGAGGATCTCGTCACACTCAGCGATTCGTATCGAGATGCGTTCGCCCGCACCGTATCCGCGGTGACGAGTGCCGGGATAACGACCGAAGAGGTCGATATCTCCGGGATGCTCGATGCCGCGCTTCTGCTCTACGACGGCGCGATCGTCGCGGAACGCTATGCGGCCGTCGGCACATTTCTCGATACCGCGCCGGCGAGCGCCGATCCCACCGTGACTGCCATCATCGATGCCGCGCGCGCAACGACCGGCCCCGGATTCGCGGCTGATCTGGATACCTTGGCGCGAGCCAAGGCTGCGGCGGCGGTGACTTTGCAGGGGTTCGCCGGACTGCTTTTGCCGACGACCACCGAGCATCCGAGTATCGCTGCGGTACAAGCGGATCCGTTCGGCATCAACCGACGGATGGGCACCTTCACGAACTTCTGCAATCTGCTGGATATGGCAGCCGTCGCCGTCCCCGGCCAATCCACCGCGACCGGCGCGCCCTTCGGCGTGATGGTCGTGACGCCCGCCTTTGCCGATCAGGTCGCCGTCGATATCGCCGCCCGCATCATCGGTAAGGACAATGCTCCGACATTGATCGAAGACGGCGTTGATCTGGCCGTCTTCGGCGCGCACCTGCGCGGTCAGCCGCTGCACTGGCAGTTGGAGGGGATCGGCGCGCGCTTCACCGGCGAGGTGCGCACCACCGACGCCTACCGCCTGACCGCACTCGACACCACGCCCGCGAAACCCGGGCTGGTGCGCCTCGGCCCGGGACTCGGTGCGCCGATCCTCGGCGAGCTGTTCCGGGTATCAGCGGCGGGACTGGGCCGCTTCCTCGCCGCGCTGCCCGCGCCGATGGCGCTGACCAGTGTCGAACTATCCGACGGACGTGCGGTCATCGGCTTCGCCTGCACTTATGATGCCGTGGGTACCGCCACCGATATCACCTCCTACGGCAGTTGGAAGGCCTACTTGCAGCACCCGACTATGCGGAGCAGCACTGGATCGCGATGAACTCGCTGGTCGGCGCGACCGGTGTGGGCGGTCCAGACGGTCGGCTGACCGCTCGAGGCCCCGGCCGGGCCGGTCACCCCTCGTGAACCGGCCCGGCCACATACACCCTTGGATGGGATCGTCGGCACGCACCGAATGGTTACCTTCGGCAGCGGCGACTGATTCGCCGGTCAGCTCCGGGAAGAGCCATCCGAAGTGGTTGCCCCCGATAAAGCGCCAGCGGGCCGGTCACCCCTCGTGGACCGGCCCGGCTGGCACTACCCCCGTGACGCGACCTGTTACCCCTCGTGAACAGGTCGAGTCCGGTTCCCCACCCCCGGTGGTGGCTTGTGTTGCGGTGTTGACACAAACAATGCCGTCGCGGGCTTGCTGGGCACTTAAGAAGACCTTGCAGGAACAAAACCACAGGTAGTCGCATTATTTGCGGAAGATCCCGACAAGTTTGCGGCGCGGTGGCGCGAATCGGCGGATGATGGAGGATGAGGCGCCAAGGAGAATGGGAGCGGCGATGGAAACCGTGGTTGTCTGGGTGCTGGCCACACTGCTCTATTGGTGGGGCCTGTTGTAGTTCCGAGCCCTGGGGCCCGTGGATTCCCCATAACGAAAAGCTCCGCCTCCGACCGAAATGGTCAGGGGCGGAGCTGTTTTCGGATTCGAGCTTGCCATACAGGCGTCAGGCGATGCCGCGTACTCCTAGGACGCAGACGACGCGCGGCTTCAGATGCCGATGATGGGCCCTCCGCCGGATGGCGTGCGGGTTGATGTACCCCGAGTGGCTCGTCCGGGCTTGTTTCAGGAGCGGAACTTCCTCGCTCGCATGTACTTCGCGAGTTCGTCGTACGTACCGTCGTTATTGGCGAATTCGATTACGTTGCGGGCGGATTCGAACCAGGGGCCCGCGCTCGGCTTGATCTGGCTCAGCGCGACCTCGATATCGGCCATGCCGACCGGGCGCACGGTGCCGGTGCTGATCGAGTCGGCCATCGCCAATTGTGTTGCCGAGGTGCAGATGTGGGCCAGATCTGCACCGGAGAAGCCGTCGGTGCGCCGCACGATCGCCGGGAGATCGATGCCCGCGACCGGACGATCCTTCAGGTGGTAGTGCAGGATCGCCCGGCGCGCGTCCGAATCCGGCAGGCCGACCAGGATCATGCGGTCGAACCGGCCGGGGCGGCGCAGGGCGACATCGAGGTCCCACGGGTGGTTGGTGGCGCCGAGGATGTAGACGCCGTCGTTGCTGTGGGTGGCCGAATCCATCTCGTTGAGCAGCTGATTCACCACATTGCGCATCCACGCCGAACCCGACATCTGACTGCGCTTGTGCCCGAGGGCGTCGACCTCATCGAGGAACAGCACACAGGGCGCATTGCGGCGGGCCATTTCGAAGACCTCGTGCAGATTGCGCTCGCCGGAACCGTGATAGATATCGAGGATGTCGGCGATCTCGATCGGGTAGAAGTTCGCACCGAGTTCACCGGCAACCGCCGCGGCGATGAAGGTCTTACCGCAGCCGGGCGGGCCGTAGAGCAGCAGTCCGCCGCGTGCGGAAGTGCCGAAAGCCTTGGCGAATCCCGGATTTCGAATCGGACCGAGCAGCGTGAGTTCGAGCTGACGCTTCACATCCTGCATGCCGCCGACATCGGCCAGCTTGACGGTGGGCTTCTCGAATACGCCGACATCGGAGTCGGTGACGAATTCGCGCGAGCCCGCATCGATGAATGCGGGGGCGACGATATCGCCGACCTGCTCTTCGGCCGCCGCCCAATCATATTGCGACGGATTGCCTTTCGCCTCGTCCGGTGTCGACTCGTTTGACGTGGTGTTGCTCGGCGCGGGCCGGCTCGGCGTCGACTCGGTCGGCAATGGGTGGGCCGACATGGGCTGGCTGAGCATCGGCTCGCTCGACGTCGGCCGGGTCGGTGCAGCGGGGGGAACCGCACCACTTGCGAGCGCAGTTGTGCACTGCTGCAACAACTCCAGCACTCGCGGATGTCCCGGTTCCTGACCGAGCGCCGTCGCACACTGGGCCAGCGCCTCGGCATGGCGGCCACGATCGATCAGCAACTCGATCACCCGCACCCGCAGCGCGAGCACCTCCGGACTGCGCTCCAACGCTGCCAGCATTTCGGCCAGTACCAGATCATCGGACACGCCGATCCCCCTCTTCACCTCGTGAGCCCGTTGATTCTAGATTGCGGCACGCGAGTCCGTAGCGCCCGAACCACCACCTGCGGGTTGCCAGGGACCTGCCTCATCGAGTGGCCATGCCGCATCTGATCACGGTCGCCGGGTGCGCCGTGCGGCGGCATGCCGCCCACCAATCTGCCGGCGCATATCCGGTCTCGGTGAGAGGACGTCGGCCGCTGCCGTGATCGCAAAGACCGGGCCACAGATACCGCTGATGGCGACGCGGCTTGGGCTAACTCGATAGATACCTATCGGTCGGTTTTGTGACCGGGGCCGCAGCATCCGTACATTCTGCCCTAGACAGGTCCGCTGCCCAGCCAGCTGAAAGCTATCGGGAGGCGCGGCGGGATCCGACCAGGTGATTTTCGTTGTGCGCATCACATCGCAATTCGTGGAATAGATCCGACCGGCGGACCGTTGATCACCTCTGTCGGCGTCCGGACAGCCCCGGGCCTCACCCCATTTGTCGCTACGAGCGACCACCCGCCGAGAGGCGCTTGTGGGACGTCGGCACTCGAGTCGTGACGTTGGCGTGGCGTCCGGCGACTCAGCGCCGCCAGGTTTACCGACCTGGCGGCGTTTCGTATTTCCGGAGCGACTCGGCTCGTGGTCGATCGCGGTGTGGTCGATGATGCAACCATGGCAACGTATTCAGCCTGTTGCCCCGTCTGGCGAGGTCGGTCGCGATAGCCTTTGCACATGGGGCGCATCTATGGATTCCTGGCCGGAATCGCCGCGGTATCGCTGGTTGCGGGAAGCGTTTTCGCCGGAAGTGCGCAGGCCACGCATACCGAGCAGCTGTCATGTGGGGTGTCGTCCGGGCGAGAGCCGGAACGGGCGGCGCCGGAACAGGTCGGACTGGATTCGGGGCGACTCGCGGAGGCATTGGAGTTCGCCGGCGGGCGTAATCGGTTGAATGTGCAGGTGTTCCGGCACAACTGCCTGATCGGCGAGGGGCCGACGAACGACCAGACCGGGAATGTCGCCTGGAATATCTGGAGTGCGACGAAGAGCGTGGTTTCCCTGCTCGCCGGAATAGCCTGGGATCAGCGGAAACTCGATATCGAAGCGCCGATCGATCGGTACCTGCCGCCCGGACTCGGTGATGCGCAGCATCGGTCGATCACCGTGGAGAATCTGCTGACCGAAACGTCCGGCATGAAGGTGGGCGTGCTCACCGAGGGCGTCACCGGGGTGATTCCACTCGATCCGAATAGTGCGGTACAGGCGCTCGGGGTGCCGTTGGACAATCCGCCGGGCGTGGCATTCAGCTACAGCCAGCGCAATGTCGATCTGCTCGCCTATGTCATCGAATTGGCCGTCGGGGAACCGCTGCAGCAGTTCGCGCAGCGTGAGCTTTTCGATCCGCTCGGCATCGAACGCGGCGATTACTACTGGGCGCGCGACCGCGCCGGGCACACCTACGGATACGCCCATCTGATGATCCCACCGAACGATTTCGCCAAGCTCGGCCTGCTGGTGAGCAATAACGGGAGCTGGGACGGGCAGCAAATCGTCTCGCAGACGTATCTGCACAACGCACGCCGGCCGTCAGCGGAGAACGCGTGCTACGGCTATCTGTTCTGGATCGGACCGGGATGTGCCGAGACCCCCGACTACCTACCCTCCGACATTTACTCGATGTCGGGACTCGGCATGCAGAACGTCTTCATCATGCCGAGCCTGGATTTGACGGTGGTGTGGACCGGAGCCTTCGGAAATGTCAGCAACGAGGGCATTTCGGGGATTGTGCAGAACACCGCGGAGCTGCCGTACGAATTCTTCCGTCGCCTGTTCGCGGCCTTCGAAGTCCGTCCGGTGCCCGATCCGGGTCCGTATGTGGAGCCACCGTTGCGTCTGGATCCGAGGCGGTTCGTGGATACGAATCTGCTGCTCGCGGTCTTCGGCATCGGCCCTGCGGCATATCCGGGCTGCGATGTCTTCAGCTGCCTGAACTATCCGTTGGCGCCGCCGTTCGCCGATACCCCACCCGGCTGCGCCATTCTGGTCTGCCTGGGTCCGGATCCGCGCACACCGGGCATCCGCTGAATCGAACACCGAAGAAGGGGATATCGCCTTTTTTCGCGTTTAGTGACGACTTCCGCAGGGAGCGGTCAGAGGGGGGTGAGCCAGTTGTGGTGGTTGTCGGTGCGGAGGGCGGCGGTGTGGCGTTTGCGGAGGGCTTGGGTAAGGGGGCCGGGGTGGCCGTCGGCGATCAGGCGGCCGTCGACTTCGGTGACAGGCGAGGTCCCGGACGAGGTGCCGGTGACGAAGACTTCGTCGGCGATGTAGAGCTCGGTGAGGTCGATGGTGCGTTCGACGACCGGAATGCCGTCTTCGGCGGCGACGGTGAGGATGGTGCGGCGGTTGATGCCGTCGAGGATGTCGCAGGACACATCCGGTGTGATCAGGGTGCCGTTGCGGACGAGGAAGATATTGGCGGCGCTGAGTTCGCAGACGTGGCCGTTGCCGTCGAGGAAGACGCAGTCGTCGTAGCCGCTGTCGATGGCATCCTGTTTGGCGAGTACCGAATTGACGTACGCACCATTGACTTTCGCCCGCGAGGGAATCGCATTATCCGGAATGCGCCGCCATGGACTGGATTTCAGCCGCATGCCGTCCTGGGGCACGATCGGCACCGCGTCGTAGACGAAAATGCTGACTTGGATGGCGCAGCCCCGGACCCGGGTGCCCGGAATCGATTCGACGACATGCACTGTCGCGCGGACGAATACGTCCTCGCTCGGCGCATTGGACGCGACCAAGTCGATGATCGCCGTGCGGAATCGTGCGAAGTCCCATTCAGTGGCGAACCGGTCGATGCCGATGATCTTGCAGGATTCCTCGAGTCGCCGGAAATGGTCGTCGAGCCGAAATGCGGTGCGTGCCGATCCATCCACAAGCACTGGGAACACTGTGTACACACTGAGCCCGTACAGCACTGCCGACGATGCGACCGCGACCGACGCCCGTTCCGCGTCGATCAGCCGGTCCCCGAAATACACCTGTGGATAAGGATTCGCCATCGGCGCAGGCTAGCAGTGGGCACCCGGGCGGAGCGAGGGAATTTCGGCCCGCCCGGGCCTGCTGGGTCAGTTCTCCACTGCCGACAGATCGTGACGTGGCGCCCGGCAGGCGTCGACGATGATCTGGCGAGCCGCACGACCTTCGGGGCTGGGCATGAGCGCGCCGAAGCCGCCCTCATCTCCGCGGCCCGAACCGGTGTCGCCGAGTTGGAGTGCCTGATATCGGTTCGACAATCGGCGATCGACCCCCGAATCGATGCCATTGTCCGCGACATTCGTGACGATCCGACCGCACACATCCGGGCCGAGCACGCGGCCGATGCAGCCGGGATGTCGGAAACCCACTTCCTGCGAACCTTCGCCGCACACACCGGCACCACATTCCGCCGCTACCGCCAATGGGCCCGGCTCCGAATGGTTTTCGCGAGTTTGGCCGCCGGACACGACCTCACGCGCTGCGCCGCCGATGCCGGATTCGCCTCCCCGTCATACCTGAGCGAAACCTTCCGGCGCACATTCGGCTGTCGCTGACCGCGCTGCTCGGCTCGTCAGTGAAACTCGATATCAGATGACCGAAAAGCAAACGGGCCGTTCAGATCTCATGATCGGAACGGCCCGTTCGGTCAACGTCAGCGCTGCGCCAACAGGACTTCGGCGATTTGAATGGTGTTGAGAGCAGCGCCTTTTCGGAGGTTGTCGCCGGAGATGAACAGCGCCAAACCGCGGCCGTCGGGGACACCCGGATCCTGGCGGATGCGGCCGACGAGGGAGTCGTCCTTGCCCGCGGCGGCCAAGGGGGTCGGCACGTCGGTGAGCTGGACGCCGGGGGCCTTGGCGAGAATTTCCTTGGCCCGCTCGACCGAAATCGGTTCGGCGAATTCGGCATTCACCGACAGTGAGTGGCCGGTGAAGACCGGGACACGCACGCAGGTGCCGCTGACCAGCAACTCGGGCAGGCCGAGGATCTTGCGACTCTCGTTGCGCAGCTTCTGGTCTTCGTCGGTTTCGAAGGAGCCGTCGTCGACCAGTGCACCGGCGAGCGGGATCACGTCGAAGGCGATCGGCGCGACATAATTGTTCGGAGCCGGGAACGGCACCGAACTGCCGTCGTGCACCAGCTTTTCGGCATCGTCGACCACGGCGCGCACCTGGGAGACCAGCTCCTCGACACCGGCCAGGCCGCTGCCCGAGACCGCCTGGTAGCTCGAAACGATCAGGCGCCGCAGGCCGGCCACATCGTGCAGCGGCTTGAGCACCGGCATCGCGGCCATGGTTGTGCAATTCGGGTTGGCGATGATGCCCTTGACCAGATTGCGAGTCTGCTCCGGATTCACCTCGCTGACGACCAGCGGAACCTCGGGATCCTTACGCCAAGCCGACGAGTTGTCGATCACCGTGACACCGGCCGCCGCGAAACGCGGTGCCTGCACGCGCGACATGGTGGCGCCCGCGGAGAACAAAGCGATATCCAGGCCGGTGGGATCGGCGGTCTCGGTGTCCTCGACCACGATCTCGCCGCCGCGCCACGGCAGGGTCTTACCCGCCGAGCGGGCCGAGGCGAAGAAACGCACCTCGTCGGCCGGGAAGTTGCGCTCCTCCAGCAGTTTTCGCATGACGGCGCCGACCTGTCCGGTCGCGCCGACGACTCCTACCCGTAAACCCATGGCTCTACCCCTTTCGACTTGACCGGGAGCGCTGCGTGGTTACGCTGCGCTGCCGCCTCCGCGCTCGACCCGGCCAAGTCAGCGTCCCGTTCCCGCGTGGACGACCGCGACCTCGTCGCCGCCCAGATCGAAGGCCTTGTGCAGCACCTGCACGGCCTCGTCCAGTTCGGTGTCCTTGACCAGCACCGAGATCCGGATCTCGGAGGTGGAGATGAGGTCGATGTTCACGCCCGCATTCGCCAGCGCCTCACAGAAGGTGGCGGTGACGCCCGGATGACTCTTCATGCCCGCGCCGACGAGGGAGACCTTGCCGATGTGGTCGTCGTAGAGCACCTGCGAGAAACCGATCTCGTCCTGACGCTTGGTCAGCATCTCCACCGCACGCGCGCCCTCGGTCTTGGGCAGGGTGAAGGTGATGTCGGTCTTCCCCGTCTCGACCTTGGAAATGTTCTGCAAGACCATATCGATATTGATCTCCGCATCGGCGATCGCGCGGAATACCTTGGCGGCGTAGCCAGGTTCGTCCGGTAGGCCGACCACGGTCACCTTGGCCTCGCTGCGGTCGTGCGCGACGCCCGTGAGGATTGCTTGCTCCAAGGGGATGTCCTCCATCGATCCATAGACGTAGGTGCCGGGCTTGTCGGTGTAGGACGAGCGCACATGCACCGGAACGTTGTAGCGGCGCGCGTATTCCACGCAGCGCAACATGAGTACCTTCGCGCCGCAAGCGGCGAGCTCGAGCATCTCCTCATAGGAGACCTGCTCGAGCTGCTGCGCGTCGGGCACGATCCGCGGGTCGGCGGTGAAGACGCCGTCCACATCGGTGTAGATCTCGCAGACGTCGGCCTCCAGCGCCGCGGCCAGTGCGACCGCGGTGGTGTCGGAGCCGCCGCGACCGAGCGTGGTGACGTCGCGGCTGTCCTGGCTGACGCCCTGGAAACCGGCGACCAGCACGACCAGATTTTCGTCCAGCGCGGCGCGCACCCGGCCCGGGGTGACGTCGATGATCTTGGCGTTACCGTGCGATCCGGTGGTGATCACACCCGCCTGCGAGCCGGTGAACGAGCGGGCCTCGGCGCCGAGCGAATGAATGGCCATGGCGACCAGCGCATTGGAAATGCGCTCACCCGAGGTGAGCAGCATGTCCATTTCCCGAGCCGGCGGCGCAGGCGCCACCTGCTGCGCCAGATCGAGTAGCTCGTCGGTGGTATCGCCCATGGCCGAGCAGACGACCACAACGTCGTGGCCCTGCTTCTTCGTCTCGACGATCCGTTCAGCGACGCGCCGGATACGCTCGGCGGTCGCTACCGAGGATCCTCCGTACTTCTGAACAACGAGAGCCACGACAGGGTCCTCCAAGATCGACAATCAGCAGCTGACAGCACCCCAGCGTACCGGCAGAGGCCCAGCGGATTTGTTCCTACCTCATCGCTGCCCAGCGGAGCGCCGATGACGACGTGATGATGCACCGAGCCGTCGCGGACCGGCTCCGGCCTGCATGTGACCGATCTGCGCTGCTCGAACCTGCTCCGCCTCGGCGGACCGCCACCGCCGGAGAGCCGGCCGCCCGCACCGGCCTGACCACCGGCGCCATCACGCGATCGACCGGCTGCTGAAAGCGGGCGTGTGCGGCGCGAACACGACGCGCAGGACCGGCGGCGGGTCGATATCAGTGTGATCCAAGAGCGATCAGGGTGATCCAAGAGCGGATCGATGAGATCGCGCCGCACTACGAGGTGACGGCACGCGAGTTCGGGGCGGCGCTGGCCGGGTATTCGGTCGAGCAGTTGGAGTTGGTGCTGGATGTGTTCAACCGGCTGCACGAAACTTCGGTGCGGGTGACGGCGCTGCGACGGGAACCGGACACCGATTGAGAGGACGATGTAGCCCATGAAGAGCACGGTGATCGAGGTGACCACGGGACGTTCCGAGGTCGTGTACGACATCACTCCGCAGTGCGCGTCGTTCGCGCGCGAGGCGGGCGAGGACGGGCTGCTGCACATCTTCGTACCGCATGCCACGGCCGGGATCGCGATCATGGAACTCGGCGCGCGCAGCGATGCCGATCTGCTCGCCGCATTGCGCGACCTGCTGCCCGCCGATGATCGCTGGCGGCATGCCCACGGCTCGCGCGGACACGGCCGCTCCCACGTCATGCCGGCATTGATCCCGCCCTACGCCACCGTGCCGGTCATCGGCGGCGCATTGACCCTGGGCACCTGGCAATCAATCGCGATGGTAGACCTCAATGTCGACAACCCCGACCGCCAAGTGCGCCTGTCATTTCTGCGCGGCTGATCACTGGGCGCGAGACGGGCGAGTTCGGTGCGATTGGCAATCCCGAGCTTGGCGTAAACATGCGCCAGATGCGTTTTCACGGTGCCGCGGCCGATGAACAGGCGCGCAGCGATCTCCGGATTGGTCAGGCCGGAGACCGCGAGTTCAACCACGGAACGCTCTGTCGGCGTGAGGCTTTCCCAACCGGAATCGGGACGGTTGCGTCGGCCACGGGCCCGGGTGATGTAGTCGATCGCCGCCCGCAACGACATGGCGCGGCCGCGCTCGAGGTATTCCAGCAGCCGCGTTTCGTCGGGGATATCGACGCGGACAACCGATCCGGCGTCGGCACGGGCCCGTTCGGCCGCGCCGAACAGCAGCTGCGCGCCGAATCCGGCGGCGACATCGTGGTACTGGCCTCCAGCAGCGTGATCCGGAACCTGGTGGCGGCGGGCGAGCTGGATCGGCTGATCATCACGCTGTGCCCCGAACTCGTCGGCGGCGGCGCACGACTGTTCGAGGACGGCGTGCCCGCAACCAGCTGGTCGCTCACCGATCTGTCCACCACGGATTCCGGTGCGATCGTTCTGGTCTACGACAAGGTCGCGTGAGGGTGCCCGGCGCCGTGGCGGCGGACCGCCGCCACGGCCGGGCATCAGGCCCGGGTGAACCAGGTGACCTGGGCGCCGTTGCCGAAGTCCCGGCGCTCGGTCGGTGTGAACAGGGTCGGGTTGAACGCACCCCGACAAGGCGGATATGCCGCCGCCCGCGACGACCGGATAGCTCTTGACGACCATCTCGTCGAGTTCCGGCGTCGAACTACTTCACCAATCGCGACGACCTGTTGACCCAGGTGGGCGGGCGGTTCTACGAACGGTTGACACCGAGCGCGGCGACCATGGCCGACCTCGCGACGGGTCCGAAGACGCGGGCGCATATTGCCGAGTTGATGCGCGAGACGGTCGGTCGCATCGAGGCGTTCCGCACCGGCTACCTGGCCATGCTCGAGCTGCGCCTGGAGGCGACGCGGCGACCGGAGCTGCGGGCGGTCATGACCGAGGCCGTGCGCGCGGATCTCGATTTCAATATGCGCAACCATCTCGAAGCCGAACTGCCCGGCGATGAAAAATCGGTGATTCTGCTGTATCTGGCGCTGAATTGGCTGATCGTGGACCGGCTCACGCTGCCGGGAATCTTCGCTGAGGCACAGAGTCAGGAGCTGATCGAGGCCGCAGTCGATCGACTCGTCGGTAACGAGTGAAACGCCGCGTAGTACGGGGAACCCTTGTGACGCGCGTCACTGTCATTCGATAATGGGGCCATGATGGCGAATGTCGGAGACCGGCTGCTCGTACACGGCCACGTTGTGGGACAGAGTGATCGCCACGGCGAAATCGTCGAAGTCCGTGGGCCTCAGGGCGCACCGCCGTATGTGGTGCGATTCGACGACGGGCACGAATCGCTCGTCTACCCAGGTCCGGACGCGATCATCGAACCAACGCCGCACTGAGCCGCCGCACCCACGGGCCCGCTCCCCGCGGGCCCGTTACCTCCTGCGCAGCCGACGAGGCGAATACATTGCGCACGATCGACTTACGGCCCGCCAGCTGCTACGGCAAGTCCACTCGACCGGCGAAATCGCGATTCGTTCGAAAATACTGAACCGTAACTTGTTCCCGCCGTACATAATCGACCGTGATCCCCCCGAGATATGCGGCCGATGTGGCTTCGGGCACTGCCCGCTCAGTTGACTTGCGAATGTGTCGCTGGGCACAATTTGCCGATGTAGATGGGCGGGGGCGGAGGTATGGAATGCGTACAAAGACCGATATCCGTTTCGTCGTCGACGCCGATCCCGAGCGGGTAATGGATGCACTGGCCGCGGTCGAGATGCTCCCGGAGTGGTCGACCTCCTACAGCGACGCCCGGGTCGCCAGCCGCGACGACGACCTGCGACCGCGCCGGGTATTCGTCAAAGCTGACCTGATGGGCGGCTCGGATCTGCAGGTCCTGGAGTACGAATGGACCGAGACTCGCTCCGCCTGGGATGTCGCCGACAGCACCCGAGGGGTGAAGGGCGGCGGCTGGTTCGAGGTCACCGAGGGCGAGGAGGGCACCGACGTCTGGTACCACGTCGAGCTCTACATCCCGATCCCCGTTCCGGGCATGCTGGTGAGCCGGACCATGCGCCGCTCGAACGAGGCCGTCGTGCAGAACTTCATCGAGTTCGCTGAGGGCTTCACCGAGAACGAGAACTATCAGGCCGTATAGGAACGCACCTGTCGTATTCGGATGCGACGATGTGAACCATGATCGGTTCCAGACGGGCACGCCTGCTGCCAACGGCCGAGGATGCGTCGGTAACTCAGCTCGAGTTGTTCTTCGACCTGGTGCTCGTCTTCGCCTTCACCATGGTCACCGGCCTGGTCGCACACGAAACCAGCGCCAAGAACATGCTGCGCGCGGTGCTGGTACTCGCGGTCATGTGGTGGCTGTGGATCGCCTACTCCTGGCTGGGCAATACGGTGCGTGCGGACGAGGGCATCGCGCGGGTCGCCATGTTCGTCGCGATGGGCGGCGGATTCCTGGCGGCGCTCACCATTCCGGAGGCATTCGACGATGCGCCCGGCGGCTGGTTCGGCCCACTGGTCTTCGCGATCGCGTATCTGATTGTGCGCCTGGTGCATTTGGCCATATACGTGCTGGCCAGCGCCGAGGATTCGCAATTGCGCAACCAGGTGCTGCGCTGGAGCGTCGGTTCCATCACCATCGGAACCACCCTGCTCGTCATCGCCGCCATGACAGCAGGCACGACGCAGATCGTCCTGTGGATCGCCGCGATCGTCGGCGATATGGGATGGACCCTGCTGGCGGGCGAGGACTGGCGATTGAACTCGGCCAGTCACTTCTCCGAACGCTACGGGCTCATCACCATTGTGGCGCTGGGTGAATCGATCGTCTCGATCGGCATCGGCGTTGCCGGACTGCCCATTTCGTGGCCGATCGCGGTCGGATCCCTGCTCGGACTCGCGGTTTCGGGCCTGCTGTGGTGGGCGTACTTCGATGTGGCGGCGCTGTCGGTGGAGCACGAGTTGCAGCACGCGGAGGGCGAGCGACAGATCAAGATCGCCCGAAACTCCTACACCTTCTGGCATTTCCCGATGATCGCCGGGATCATCGGTCTCTCGCTCGGACTGAAGAAGGTGCTCTACTACGTCGGCGACGAATCGGCGCACAGCCTGAAGGACGCACTGTCCGGGATACCGCTGTTCGCGCTGTACGGCGGTGTGGTGTTGTATCTGATCGCATTGGTGGGGTTCAAGCAGTACGCGACCGGGAACGTCACGGTGCCGCGACTGGTGGCTGCCGTAGTGCTGCTCGCGCTGATTCCAGCGGCCTGTGCGCTGCCCGCGCTGGCGTCACTTGGGCTGCTGTGCGGTGTGCTGGTGCTGCTGATCGTCTGGGAGACAAAGCGTTACGCGGCGCCGCGCGACGAGATCAGGCACGCGGCACACGGCTGAGGTGGTAGCGCACGGTCTGTTCATGCGGCGTCGGGCCGTAATTGGACGGCCCGACGCGCACCCCGGCATGCACGGCGTCTCGGATCTGATCCACATTCTCGCGGATCATGTCCGAGACCAGTTCGTCCGTGCGTGGATCCGCCAGCACCTGGAAAACGATCCGAAATGTGGTGTCGGCGATGAGCCGGATGATCTCGTCGTGGAACGGGATGTAGCGGACCCGACCGGCCTGCGGATCGTTCTTGATGAGTTCGAGGATCATCTCGTCCATTTCGGCGCGGTTCTCCTCCAGCGCCGCCGCGATATTGCGGGTGTAGTGGCCCGTGCGCAGCACCTGCGCGACCTCGTCCATGATGGCGATGGTCATGGGGCGCTTGATGACATCGACGATGGTCGTCACGAACCGGTTCACCACCGCGGCGGTCACACGATCACCGAGGGCCCGATCGGCGACCCGGCCGAGGCGGACCGCGATCACCACGATCCGCAGTAACCGGAACCCGCGGAAGAACGGGCTGGTCACCGGGATCATGCCGAGCACTTCGTACCAATAGACGAACGGGAACGTCCACGGCCAGCCCGCGCGGCGCCAGCGCCAGAGGAATTCGGCGGCGAATACCGCGCAGACCGAGTAGTCGAGCACCACGATCACGCGGTAGGTGTACGCGGCGACGTCGAAGAAGCTGACCCAGGTGACCAGCACGACCGAGACGATCGCCAGCGCCAGCATCACCAGGTCCGACCACAGCGCGGGCGGCTTGCGTGGAAAATCCAGCTTCGGTCCGTCGTCGAGGCCGGGCGCGGTCGGCCTGGTCGGTGTTGCCACGTGAGGATCCCTTCGACGCCGAACGGTCCCGCCGACAGTAATACGCGCCGCGCCGGGCTACTTCCCAGCGCGGATGATCGCCTCGATATTGCGTTCGGCCAGTGCGGTAATGGTGAGCGAGGGGTTGACCGTGCCGGTGCTGCCCGGGATGGCCGCACCGTCCATCACGTACAGGCCTGGATGACCGTGCACGCGACCGTTGCCGTCGGTGGCCCGCCCGAGCACCGCACCGCCCAGCGGGTGCGCGGTGAACAGCGCGTTCGCGTCGTAACCGAGTGCGCCGTATTCGACGAGAGCATTGGAGCGTTCGGCGATCCGATGATCGACCGCGCGGGCGGCCGCCACGACATCGTCACGGTTCTTGGCCGACCAGGACAGCCCGACCGTATTGCGGGCGCGGTCATAGCCGAAGCGCGCACGGGCCGGATCGAGCACCATGCCCAATGAGGCGAGCGCGCCGGTCTCGAACGGAATGCCGGGGATGTACCAATTTTCGAGCGTGAGCGGCACTGCGGATTCGTCGAGGATCCGGCTCGCGCTCGGCACGCCCTGTCCGAAGCCGGCCAATTGACTGGCGCCGCGAGCCAGCACCACGTCACCGTTGGTGCCCCAGCCGTCGCCGATGTGCTCGTTGAGGTTCGGCAGTGCGCCGGTGGCCTGGGCCCGCACCAGTAGCTCCGAGGTGCCGACCGAACCCGCGCCGAGGAACAGTCGGTCGCAGGTGAGGGTGCGGGTGCCGATCACATCGCCGGTCGGCGAAAGTTTTGTCACGGTAACCGAATAGCGGCCGCCGGATTCCTGCGCGATGGCGTCGACGCGGTGCCCTGGATAGACGGCGGACTTTCCGGTGTCCTCGGCGTAGCGCAGGTAGTTCTGGTTCAGGTCGAACTTCGCGCCGTTGGAGTTGCCGAGATTGCTGCGCGCAACCGTCGCGGAAGGCCTTGTGGTGCCGGCGATTTCGCCGCGCAGCACATCCCAGTTGAAGATCGAGTCATTGGCCACCGGCTGATAGCCGGCCCTGCGCACCTGCTCGTCCCAGGCCCGGGAATGTGCGAACGGCGAAGCGGCGTACAGGTCCGCCGGAATAGGGCTGAGCCGCAACATCTCCCGCACGCGCGGGTAATAGACGCGCTCCATTTCGCCGTAGTCGACGGTGCCGCCGAAGACGTGGTCGAAGAAGCGGCGCTCGGGCGCGACCATCGCGCCGGAGAAGATCACCGAGCCGCCGCCGACCGCCGCCGACCGCCACACATCGATGCCCGGGTACTGGGTGCAATCGAGCACTCCGCCGAAGTTGGCGAAATGCGTCGGCACCTTGGTGACGCCGGTGAAGTTGGTGCGATGCCAGAAGCCGCGGCCGTCGGGCAGATCGTCACCGGTGAAGATCTCCCGCCACGGATCGTTCGGCCAGCGCGAACCGCGCTCCAGCACGGTATTGGCGATGCCGGCCTCGGCCAGGCGCAGTGCGGTGACCGAAGCGCCGAAGCCGGAGCCGATGACGATCGCGGGTGAATGTTCGGGCGGATCGGGAAGTGGCGCAAAGATTTCCGGGACCCACATGCGGAAAAGGTTGTCCCACATCGGATCTGCGGCATCGGCTGTCGCCCTGCCCAATACGCTACCCGCGACACCCAGCATCGCGGCTGCACCGGCTGCCTTGAAAAAGGCACGTCTATGCACCCGGGCCACCTCCCTCATCACGCATGGCCGAGCGCAGACTACCGGGATTCGGGAGTCCTGAACAGTGGTAGTGGCCGGAATGCGGACGATCTTGGTCGAGTGGTTTCCGGTACCGGCGTTTCAGTCGGCGAACGGGGGCCTGTCCGGCTTGCAGGTAGCGCCGGGCGCGGGGAGTTGCAGGTCCACGAGGTAGTGCTCCTGGAGCCTGCCCGCGCAGTCGCTCACCACCAGGTGTCCGTAACCGCCCTCGATGATCACCAGCCTGGCATTGACCAACTCCTGCTGCGCCCTGCGTGCGGCCGTCAATGGGGTGACCGGATCGAAGCGGTTGTTGAACAGCAGCGCGGGCTTATCCGAACGCAGAATCCACGGACCGGTGATGCGCTGCGGATATCCCTCGGCCGATGCGGGCCAAGCGCCGCAGGCCTGTCGCAAGTAGAGCCACATGGCACCGTAATGCGGTGCGACACCGGCGAGTTCGTCCGCCATGGCGGGCCATTGCTCCGGTTCGCGGCCAAACCTGTTGTCCGCGCAGGAGATTGCGGTGAAGGCGTCGAGGAAATCCTCGGTGAACCCGCCCGCATCCAGAATCTGTTGTACGACATCTGGATTGCCCGCCGGGCCGCGCTCCAGTTCGGTGAGCAGTTCGGCCAGTGCGGGCCAGCCCTCCTTCGTGTCGTAGAGCATGGTGGCGTGCGCGGGCAGCACCTCGGTGAGGGTTACCGCGCGGGCGCGCTCACCCTGGCCGACCACGATGGGTCCCTGGCGCAGCCGGTCCATAACGGCGTCGTTGCGGACGCGCAGCGCGGCGGCATCGGTTTTGGTCGGGCCCGCGAATACGCAGCGCGGTTGTCCCGCTTCGGCACACAGCCGCAGGAACTCCGCGAGCACCGCTTCGGTGCCCGCCGCGGAGTCGGCGATCTGGGCGCGCGAATCGTTGGTGTAGGCGTCCGGGTCGATCATCGAGCCGAGTTGCAGCGCGCGAACCCGGTCGCCGAACATCGCGCCGTAGACCTCGCCCAGATAGCTCGCGTAGGAACCGCCCGTGTAAGTCATCGTCGCCTCGCCGACCGCGCGGCGCAGCAGGTCGAGATCACGCGCGGCATCGACGGTAGTCAGGTGTGGCAGCAGCTCCGGGCTGTGCGCGGCGCAACCGGCGGCCAGGTCGCGGGCGCTGCGCGCGGCCGCGGCCTCTTGTTCGGCATTCGCCGGCGGGAGCCGGATGGCGGACCAGAACCGGTGCTGCTCTTGGGAATTCGCGAAGCAGCGTACCTGACCGCTGCGGCCGATACCGCGCTGATCGAAGGTGATCACATCGAATCGGCGGGCCACCTCACCGGCCGACAACGCACCGTGGCTCGCCCAATTGAAGCCCGAACCGCCGGGTCCACCGACCGCGCTGAACAGGGTGCCGATGCGACGGTCCTTATCCGCGGCCGGCTGTTTGACGACGGCCAGCGAAAGCGTCGCACCGTTGGGCTGCGCGTAGTCGATGGGGACCGCAGCCGTCGCGCACTGATATTTGCTCAACTCCGCTTCGTGGCACTGCGCCCAATCGAGTTTCGGGGTCGGCGCCGCATCGGCCTGCGCAACCAGTTCGACGACCTGCGTAACCGCAGCACTGTGCCGAGAGCACGAAACCAATGACGGCACCAATACGGCCGCCAGTGCCAACCCGACGATCTTCCACCCGCGCATACCGATCATCCTGCGTTGCGGACCCGACCGCCGTCGTCCTCCTTTGGGACCAATCCAGCTGCGTGACAAGTGGGACCGCACTAGGGGTTTCGCATCTCGAGTGCCACATACATCCTTCGTCTACGTCATCAACAGTCGGACGACGGCAATGCTGCCCACCACGACGATCACCGCACGCAATGCGGTGGGCGGCATCCGTCTGCCCATCTTCGCGCCGAGTACACCGCCGATGATCGAACCGACCGCGATCAGCGCGGCAACCCGCCAGTCGACATCGGCGATCAGGGTGAACACCACCGCGGAGACCGCGTTCACCAGCAGACCGAGCACGTTCTTCACCCCGTTGAGCCGCTGGATGTCCTCGTGCACGAACACCCCGAGCAGCCCGATCAACAACACACCCTGGGCCGCGCCGAAATAACCGCCGTAGATGCCGCACAGAAATATCGCGACGTACAGGATCAGGCCGCCGTGCTCGGGCGCCGGACCGCTATCGGCGGCGCGGCGCTCCTTCACCCAGCGCGCCAACCGCGGTTGGACCACGACCAGGATCAGCGCCGCGATGATCAGCACCGGCACGATCGCCTTGAAGGCCGCGGCGGGCAGAATGAGCAGCAGGATCGCGCCGGTGGTGCCGCCGAGCAGGGACGCGCTGCCGAGCCGAACCAACCTGGCCCGCTGGCCCTCGAGTTCGCGACGATAGCCGTACGCCCCGCTGACGCCCCCGGGGACCAGACCGATAGTGTTCGAAACATTGGCCGTGACCGGCGGAATACCGAAGGCGAGCAGCGCCGGGAAGGTGATCAGCGTGCCCGATCCCACGATGGTGTTGATGCCGCCCGCCGCGATGCCCGCGCCGAAGACCGCCAGTTGTTCCAGCCAAGTCATATGAACCTACCTCCAGCTGGTCGGAACGCTAATCGTTACGTCGGATGACCGGACGATGGGGACCGGGCTTTCAACAGTGCGCCGGGGCACGGTAAACTCGCCGACATCATGCAGCGGGCACTTCTTCTCGGCCGCCGCGGCGGGGTCTGATCGGACTGGCCTCCCGTCGCGGGGTTCTGCCGTGCCGGTCGACCCGATAACTGGGATCAACCACACCCTGGAGAAAATCGCATGTCCCCTGCTGACGCATTTGTATCCGGCTCGCGCACCATTACGGCACCGAGCAAGCCCGCCCCTGCCGACCAGCCCGCCTGGAACCGGCAGAAGAACTCCTCCATGCCAACCTTCCGCTACCGGCCCTTCGCGGAGGAGGTCGAGCCGATCACGCTGCCCGACCGCACCTGGCCGGACAAGATCATCGACCGCGCACCCGGCTGGTGCGCCGTCGACCTGCGCGACGGCAACCAGGCCCTGATCGACCCGATGAGCCCGGCCCGCAAGCGCCGCATGTTCGACCTGCTGGTGCGGATGGGTTACAAGGAGATCGAGGTCGGCTTCCCGTCGGCCAGCCAGACCGATTTCGACTTCGTCCGCGAGATCATCGAGGACGGGGCGATTCCCGACGACGTCACCATCCAGGTGCTGACCCAGTGTCGCGCCGAACTGATCGAGCGCACCTTCGAGGCGTGCGCCGGTGCGGCCAACGCGATCGTGCACTTCTACAACTCGACCTCGGTCCTGCAGCGGCGTGTGGTGTTCCGCGCGGACCAGGCGGCGGTGAAGAAGATCGCGACCGATGCCGCGACACTGTGCCTGGAGGTCGAGCAGCGCTACCCGGACACCAACTGGCGTTACGAGTACAGCCCGGAGTCCTACACCGGCACCGAGCTGTCCTACGCCAAGGAGGTGTGCGACGCGGTCACCGAGATCATCGCGCCCACCCCTGACAAGCCGATGATCATCAACCTGCCCGCGACCGTCGAGATGGCGACCCCGAATGTGTACGCCGATTCGATCGAATGGATGAGCCGCAACCTGGCCCGCCGCGATTCGATCGTGCTGTCGCTGCATCCGCACAACGACCGGGGCACCGCGGTGGCCGCCGCCGAACTGGGCTATCAGGCCGGTGCGGATCGCATCGAGGGCTGCCTGTTCGGCAACGGTGAACGCACCGGCAATGTCTGCCTGGTGACGCTGGGGATGAATCTGTTCTCCCGCGGCGTGGATCCGCAGATCAACTTCTCCGATATCGACGAGATCCGCCGGACCGTCGAATACTGCAACCAGCTGCCGGTGCACGAGCGCCACCCCTACGGCGGCGACCTGGTCTACACCGCGTTCTCCGGTTCGCATCAGGACGCGATCAACAAGGGTCTGGATGCGATGAAGGCCGCGGCCGACGCCGCCGAATCCGATGTCGACGACATCGTCTGGGAGGTGCCGTACCTGCCGATCGACCCGAAGGATGTGGGCCGCACCTACGAGGCCGTCATCCGGGTCAACTCGCAGTCCGGCAAGGGCGGCGTCGCCTACATCATGAAGACCGATCACGGGTTGGTGCTGCCGCGCCGGCTGCAGATCGAGTTCTCCCAGGCGATCCAGAAGATCACCGACGGTGAGGGCGGCGAGGTTTCGCCCAAGGAGATGTGGGACGTCTTCGCCGACGAATACCTGAGCCCGATCCGGCCGCTGGAGCGGATGCGCCAGAAGGTCACCGCCTCGGAGACCGACGGCGGCGTGGACTCGATCACCGCGGTGGTCAAGGTCGACGGCGTCGAGCAGGAAGTCACCGGCGCGGGCAACGGACCACTCGCCGCATTCGTCGACGCGATCGCGACGGTCGGATTCGATGTGCGAGTGCTGGATTACTCCGAGCACGCCATGTCCGCGGGCGACGACGCGCAGGCCGCGGCGTACGTGGAGTGCGCGATCGGCGACAAGGTGGTGTGGGGTGTCGGGATCGCCACATCCATTACAACCGCGTCGCTGCGAGCCGTGGTCTCGGCGGTAAACCGGGCGCACTGAGCCAGGCACCCGCCTAGGATCAAGATCAGGCGTCACTGGTGGCGGAAGCTTCTCGGGCGATGCCGCAGGTGCCACCTGATCTTGATCGCACGTTTCGTGTGTGGGGGTGGGGAGTTGGGGTGGGTCTGGGGATTGTGGGGCCTGGGTGTGGGGTGCGGAGTACGGTGGGGATCGGGTACACGTGGATGACAATTTTGTTGCGGACTCGGGTGCCCGGCTCTCGATCTTGCTGTTGGACAGTGCTTTCGAGTTAGCTGCACGAAGCGGCTGGTCGCGGTGTGTCATTCGGCGCGGCGGCCGTGTATACCACGGCGCGGGGGCCAGTACCCCGTGCTAGCGTTGATTCGCACTTCAAGCGCCGAGCTCTCTGCTCGAATTCCCGAGCAGATGGGGGAACTGTGACAACTAACGACCACAACCCGACTTCTCCGCCCTGGCTGCAGAGTCATTCGTTGGATACGGCCGAGGTCACCACCGACTCCTCGGCGCCGGACGAAACATCCGAATCCGTACCCGTCGACGCGGAGCCCGCGACCGACGAGCACGATGCCTCCGAGGTCACCGAACAGCCCGATGAGTCCGAACAGTCGGAGCCGGGACAGTTCACCGGATACCCAGGCGGGCCAACAGATCAGAACAGTTACCCGCAGGCCGGGGTTCCGCCGCAGCAGCAGTACGGGCCGCCCGAAGGATTCACGCCACCCGGATCGCCGTTCAACACAGGTCAATTCGCGCAGCCGTATCAGCCGAGTCCCGGCCAGAGCGGTAACCATTCGGTGCAGCCCGAGCCGTCATATGGCGAATACCGCCAGGAGATCGGGCCCGATGGGCTGGTCCGGCGGGTCCCGGTGGAAAGTCCGGCCGAGCCGCCGATCTACAGTTGGGCGCCGCCACCACCGGTGCAGCAGCCGATGTATCAGCAACCGCCCGTGGGGCAACAGCCTCCGATGGGGCAGCCGCCCATGGCGCAGCAACCGCTGCCGTATGCCGAACAGGGGCCGGGCACCGGTCTGATGCCGTATGGCGAGCAAGGGCCGGGCACCGGGATGGTGCCGTATACCGAACAGGGGCCGCCGCCGGGATGGCAAGGCGGCCCGCCGAATACGCAGCAGCCGTTCCAGCCCCAGCATGTGCCGCAGCCGGGACAGCCGGGACATTCGGTCAATGACCTGAACCTGCTCAAGCGGGCGCGCAAAGCGCCGCGCAGCGGTTGGCGACGCGCGGTGCACAAGGCCTCCGGCGGCATGATCAATCCGGGTGAGTCCGCGGCGGATGTCGTCTTCCGCGATCTCGTCGACCGGGTGAACCAGCCGGTGCGCGGGGACTATCGGATCGCGATCCTGTCGCTGAAGGGCGGCGTCGGCAAGACCACGACAACCGTCGGGCTCGGATCGACGTTCTCCTCGCTGCGTGGTGACCGGGTCATCGCGATCGATGCCAATCCCGACCTCGGCACGTTGGCGCATCGGGTGCCGCGGCAGACCCGCTCCACCGTGCGCAATCTGCTCGAGGATCACCACATCACCAGGTACTCCGATGTCCGGGCGCATACATCCCAGGCGCCCAGTCGACTGGAAGTGCTTGCCAGCGAACAGGATCCGGCGGTTTCCGAAGCCTTCAGCGAGGCCGACTACCGCCAGGCCATCGGCATTCTGCAGTCGTTCTACAACATCATCCTCACCGACTGTGGCACCGGTCTGATGCATTCGGCCATGGCCGGTGTGCTCGATATGGCCAGCTCGCTGGTGCTGGTGACCTCACCCGCCATCGACGGCGCCCGCAGCGCCTCGGCCACCCTGGACTGGCTGGACCACCACGGCTACGGCAAGTTGGTCGAGCGAACGGTGGTGGTGGTCAACGCATCTCGCCGCGGCGCCTCCACGGTCGACCTGGACCAGCTACGCAAACTGTTCCTCGACCGCACCCGCGCGGTCCAGGTGGTGCCCTTCGACGACCACCTCGCCGAGGGTGCGGAGATCGATCTGGAACTGGTGAGCAAGCCGACCCGGCGTGCCCTCCTGGAACTGGCCGCCATGGTCGCCGACGATTTCGGCTACATCGGCTCCCCACAGTACCGGCCCGGCCCACCCCGACACCACTAGCATTTCGAAGCCGCTGCCCCGAGCGAGTTGTCCGGGGCGTGGACAAGGTTCGACAGCCGATGGATTCCGACCTGGCACTTCCGGTGCACTCGCGTCCGAGGCCCGCCGCCATGCCCGAGAATTCAGCTGGCACAGACCGTTTGGCACCCTCGCATACGTTGCAACCTATGTGACGGTGCCACGCGGTCTGCGCCAGCGATTCCGCCTGTCTGGCATCTCATCTGGATGGCGCGTTGAAACTGGCGCCATGTCTCGGGAATTGAGAGGGGGGCGACCGCTCGGGGACTCCGCGTAGGTTGCGACCCGAGGGACGGTGCCGTGCGGTTTGCGTCGGCGGCGGGGGGTTATTCGGCGGTTATTTCGGCTGCGGCGGTGCTGAAGGCTTGCAGGACGGTGGCTATCGCCGGGCGGGTGGCGGATTGGGGCGGGTGGCGAGTTCGTACAGGCGGGCGGCGCGCACGCCGGACAGGCGTAGCACGGCGAGGTTCGGGTGCACGACGGCCCAGCGGGGCATGAGAGCGACGCCGTAGTTCGCGGCCACGAGCGTTTCGATGACGCGGAAGTCGTTGAGGCGCTGGGCAATACGGGGTTGCACCCCGGTCATGGTCGCGATGGAGCGCAGCACGTCGTCGACCGGGAAGCCGCCGCGGACGCTGAGCCAGGTCTCCTCGGCGAGTTCGGCCGGGGTCACCTCGGTGCGGGTCGCGAGCGGATGGGTCGGTGCGACAACGACATCGGTGGGTTCGCGCATGATGACCGTGGTGCTGACGCGAGGGCCCGCGATACCGGATGAGCGCTCGTCGCGGTGGGTGAGGACGATGTCGTAGTCGGCCAGCAGCCGCGGCACTTCACTCGGCGGCAGGTCCTCGTCACGGGCGACGACCTCGACACCACTGTCGGCCAGCGCGGGCAGCACCCGCGGCAGTAGCAGCGCCGCACCGGACGGGAACAGCGCGACCCGGACCCGACCACGCGCGGACCCGCGATAGCGCGCCATCTCGGCCACCGCACGGTCCATCGCGGCGAGCACCTCGTCAGCGCGCACGACAAGCGCGTGCCCCGCATCGGTCAGCCGAACCCGGCGCCCATCGGGTTCGAGCAACGCGACACCCGCCTCCTTGGCAAGCACCTTGAGCTGCTGCGATACCGCCGAAGGAGTCATCGAAAGCGCCTCGGCCACAGCCGCGATCGTCCCGCGATCCGCGAATTCCCGTAGCACCCGCAGCCGCTCAACCGCCATCGGCGGCCCAACCCGCACGTCCTCAGGCGGCTGCGACATGCGCCGCTCCAATAGCCGATAGCGAACCTTCGATCGCTGCCATCCCCGCACCACCCGATCGCGCACCCACTGCACGCGCCGACACCCCCAACGAAGGCAACGCCGCGACCCAAGCCATAACCGTCAGCCACGCCACGGCATACGCCGCCCCTACGCTCGGTAGCGAACTTGCGATCCCTACCGTCCCCGCACCACCCGATCGCGCACCCATAGCACGCGCCAACACCGCCAACGAAGGCAACGCCGCACGAGCCATAACCGTCAGCCACGCCACGGCATACGCCGCCCCTACGCCCGGTGGCGATACTGCGATCCCTGCCATTCCTGCGCGGCCCGATCGCTCAGCCGCAGCTTGTTCCGACATTGCGGCCGGCGGTGAGGCTGCGGCCTCGGTCGCAAGTGCTGACACCGACGCCGCGACAGCGCCGCACTCGCCGGTGTTGCCGACCGATCGCGCGGCGTCGGGAGTCAGAGAGGGGCGGCTGCCGAAAACCATTAAGCGATGCTACATTAATAGTGCATATTTATTCGATTGTTCTTATTGGTTTCATTACCGACGATAAAGAACATGACCAATCGCGACCGCTTGCTCGGCCTTACCGTTGTCCTGCTCTGGGGGCTGAACTTCATTGCTATTCGGGTGGGGCTGGACCACTTTCCGCCGTTCTTCTTCGCTGCGCTGCGGTTCGTGGTGATCGCGGTGCCGGTGCTGGCGTTCGTGCCGCGACCGAAGGTGCCGCTGCGGTGGTTGCTGCTGTATGGGATCGGGTTCGGGATTCTGCAATTCGCGTTCCTGTTCACCGCGATGCGCGTGGGCATGCCGACCGGGTTGTCCTCGCTGGTGCTGCAATCCTCCGCGCCGTTCACGGTTGTGCTGGGTGCGCTGTTTCTGCGGGAGCGGTTGCGGGTGACACAGTTGCTCGGCATCGGCGTCGCCGTGGCGGGCATCGTGGTGATCGGGCTCGATCGTGCACAGCATGCGGCCCTGTTGCCGGTGCTGCTGACGCTGGCGGGCGGGCTCGGGTGGGCCTTCGGCAATGTCGGCTCGCGTTTGGCCACGGCATCCGGCGAGGTCAACCCGCTGCATCTGACGCTGTGGATGACGGTTGTGCCGCCGATCCCGATGTTCGCGCTGTCCGCGTTCATCGAAGGGCCGACGACCGGCCTGCACGCGTTGACCGACGTCACGTCCCCCGGCGGCTGGCACGCGCTGCTCGGCCTCGCCTACATCGTCGCGCTCGGCACCATCGCGGGCGCGGGTCTGTGGACCTACCTGATGAGCCGGTACCCGGCGAGCACGGTCGCCCCCATGTCCCTGCTCGTCCCTGTGGTCGGCATCCTCGCCGCCTGGGCCGCCTTCGGCGAGGACCCGACACCGCTGTCACTGCTCGGCGGAGCCATCGTGATCGCGGGCGCGTTCGCGGCGACGAAGGCTGGACGTCGCGATGCGAATACCACAGCGGCGGAACCGATTTCCCCCGCTACCCTGGCACCGGAGCCAACCCACGGCAAACAACCCCGACTGGTGGACGCCTGAGCCGACCGCCATGGACTCGCCACAGCAGCGCAACCGACCCCGACCGTCCCCCGGCACCGGAGCCAACCCTAGGCAAACAACCCTGGTTCGTACGGCCCAGAGCCATCGCGCAGGTCCATTTCCGTCTCGCCGACACAGCGTGCGATAAACAGCCCGGCTCAGCCGTACGCGATTTACCTGCCCCTTTTCGCCAACACCGCCATAACGATCGCCTGACCTGCGAAGTTTGCGTATCAACCCGGTTCCAGAAACCAACTCGACCCGGTCACACGCCCGGTAGTGTCTGCCCCGCTGTATTCGTGACCTGGTCGAATGCGAGGCCGACCGGGTCCGGCGGCGGTAGGGGTGGGTCGGCTCATCCGCAAGCAGTCGCTTTACAGTGTTCGGCGGCGGTAGAGATCGGTCCAAAGGCTTAGAGCAAAGAAGCGCATGGCACATCAACGGTGGACCGTTTCGCGAAGAACGATGCTTCGCGGCACGGTTGCGATGGGGGCAGGAACGGCGGCGGCGCTGACGGCCGGTGGGCTGAGATCGGCGCCTGCCGCGGGTAGTCCCGGCGGCGGGCGGGTCGCGGTGCTCGGCGGTGGGGTCGCGGGATTGACCGCGGCGCACGAATTGGCCGAGCGGGGGTTCCAGGTCACCGTATTCGAGAGACGTGCGCTCGGGGGCAAGGCGCGCAGTATTCCGGTACCGGGCAGCGGGTCGGGCGAACGGCCGGATCTACCCGGTGAGCACGGCTTCCGCTTCTTTCCCGGCTTCTATCAACACATTCCGGACACCATGCGGCGAATTCCGTTCGCGGGCAATCCGAATGGCGTTTGGAATAATCTGATCGGCGTGCCGGAGGCGCGTTTCGCCCGCCGCGGCGGCGATGATTTCCGACTTCCCCTCGGCCCCAAGGCCCGCACGAATTTCACTCCGGACGCGTTCCGCGAAACGGTGGGCGCGGCAATCGCGACGGCCCTGAAAATGCCCGCCGAGGAAGGCGCCTACTTCGCCGATCGCCTGCTGGTATTCAACTCCAGCTGCGATGCCCGGCGGTTAGGGCAGTGGGAGCACACCTCGTGGCGTGATTTCGTCGGCGGCCACCAGCGCTCCCACGAATTCCGTGCCCTGCTCTCGCGCACATTGACCAGCATCATGGTCGCCGCGAAGGAGGATGTCGCCAGCGTCCGCACCATCGGCACCATGGGCGAACAGTTCCTTGGCAACCCCTTCGAAATCGGCAACGACGGCGCGCTGGACCGGGTGCTCAACGGCCCGACCAATTCGGTATGGATCGATCCATGGGTGCGGCGACTGCACGACCTCGGCGTGCAATTCGCGGTCGGGGCCGAAGTACGCGGACTGGAGGTGCGCGATCGGCGGATCGCCTCGGCCCGCATCGTCGATGAAAACGGCGCACAGCGCAGCATCGACGCCGACTATTTCGTGGTCGCGCTGTCCGCCGAACGAGCCCGCGCGCTCTGGTCGCCCGACGTACTCGAGGTGCGCCCGGAACTGGCCGCGATGGATCGCCTCTTCGTCGACTGGATGAACGGAATCCAGTTCTATCTGCGCAGGCCGATGGATATTTCACACGGTCACACCGCCTATATCGATGCACCGTGGTCGCTGACCTCGATCACCCAGAATCAGCTGTGGACGCGCAAACTCACCGAATTCGGCGACGGCACAGTGCAGGACTGCCTCTCGGTCGATATCTCCGACTGGAACTCCCCCGGCATGCTCTACGGCAAGCCCGCCAAGGAGTGCACGCACGAGGAGATCGCGCGCGAAGTGTGGGCGCAACTGCGGGCGCATCTGAACGACCGCGACGACCTGTTGCGCGATGCCGATCTGCATTCCTGGTTCCTCGATCCGGGCATCAGCTGGCAGGAGTCCCAGCGGCGCAATGCCAATGCGGATCCGCTGCTGATCAATTCCGCCGGATCGTGGGAGTGCCGGCCGGAGGCCAACGGCGCGCTCGAAAACCTGTTCCTGGCAGGCGATTACGTGCGCACCAATGTCGATCTGGCAACCATGGAGGGCGCCAACGAATCCGCGCGCGACGCGGTCAATGCCATTCTCGACGTTTCGGGTTCGAATGCCGAACGCTGCCGCAAGTTCACCCTCTATCGCGCCACCGAACTGGAACCGCTGCGCCGCATCGATGCCGACCGCTATGCCGCGGGCCAGCCGAACCTGTTCGACCTGCGCCTGTGATCGATCTCCCTCGCGGGAACATAATTCGATCGTCGTCGACCCCCGCCGGTGCTTTGATCGGAGTATGGGCGAGATCACCGACATCAATCAGATCACCGACCCGGGCGAGCTGCGGCAGTTGCTCGGGGAGGTCATGCCGCGAGCCGCGACGAAGGAGCGCGTCGCACTGCATCCGCGCGACCGCGACTGGATCGCGGCCACCCCGTTCATCGCCCTCAGTACCAGCGATGCCGACGGCAATTGCGACACCTCACCGAAGGGCGATCCGGCCGGGTTCGTGAAGGTGCTCGACGACACCACCATCGCCATTCCGGAACGGCCGGGGAATCGCAGGGCCGACGGCTACCTGAATATCCTCAGCAATCCGCACGTCGGGCTGCTGTTCATGATTCCGGGCCGCCGCGAAACGCTGCGCATCAACGGCCGGGCGCGCCTGGTTCGCGACGCATCGTATTTCGACGACATGGTGGTCAAGGGCCATCGGCCGATCCTGGCGATCGAGGTCGATATCGAGCAGATCTTCTTCCACTGCGCCAAGGCGTTCATCCGCAGTCACCTGTGGGAACCGGAGCAGTGGCCGGTCGACAATCTGCCTACTCCCGCCCAGCTCGTCAAAGAGGTCCAGCCCAATGTGACGGAGTCGGTGGAGGAGCTGGAGCGCTACTATTCGCCGGAAAACTACAACGCCAAGCTGTATTAGACAACGTAAGCACTGATCTCGTCGGCACATGGGTAACTCGTCGGGTACGCCCAATAGTCGTCCGGCACAGATCCGACCCCGGTGATCCGACGCTGCGCGAACGGTACGTCGAGGATGCGCGGACGTATGCGGAACTGGCGGAGCAGACGAACGACCCGGAACGGGAATCTCCCCGTGCTCGACGACCGGCAAAAGTTCTGGGGAGGCGGGGAGCTTGGCCGCAGCGAATGCGCCGCCGGGCAGAACACATAGACTCGCGGCGTGGCAGACATAACGGTGCGCGGGCGACTCGCGCTGCGGGCGGCGGCGGCGGCGTCGTGGGCCTCGCAGAAGGCGGGCCGCGGCAAGGGGTCGATGATCGGCGGGCTGATCGCCCTGCAGATCGATAAGACGATCATGGATCAGCTGGGCCGCGGGCGGCGTACCGTGCTGGTGACCGGCACCAATGGCAAGTCGACCACCACCAGGATGACCACGGCCGCACTGAGCACTCTCGGCAAGGTCGCCACGCAGGCCGACGGCGCGAATATGGACGCGGGCATCGTGGCCGCGCTGAGTGCGCATCGCGGGACGCAACTGGCCGCGATCGAGGTGGATGAACTGCATCTGCCGCACGTCACCGATTCGCTGAATCCGTCCGTGGCGGTCCTGCTGAATCTCAGCCGCGATCAGCTGGATCGGGTCGGCGAGATCAATATGATCGAGCGCAAGCTGCGCGCCGGACTGGCGCGGCATCCGCAGACCGTGGTGATCGCCAACTGCGACGATGTGCTGGTGACTTCCATTGCCTACGACCACCCGAATGTGGTGTGGGTCGCGGCGGGCAGCGGTTGGTCGATGGATGCGACGAGTTGCCCGCGCAGCGGTGAGCCGATCGTCTGGGAGGGCGCGCATTGGCGCAGCACCGGCACGGATTTCGAACGGCCCGAACCGAATTGGTGGCTGGACGGCGATGAGCTGGTCGGACCCGACGGTGTCCGGCTGCCACTGAAATTGGCGCTGCCCGGACGGGCCAACAAGGGCAATGCCGCGCAGGCGGTCGCCGCGGCGGTCGCCCTCGGTGCGGATCCGGCGGCGGCGACGACCGCGGCGGGTACGGTGCGCGAGATCGCCGGTCGATATCGGACGGTGCAGGTCGGCGAGCACGCCGCCCGGCTGCTGCTGGCGAAGAATCCGGCCGGCTGGCAGGAGGCGCTGTCGATGATCGAGTCCGATTCGGCCGGTCTGGTGATCGCGGTGAACGGGCAGGTGCCCGACGGCGAGGATCTGTCCTGGCTGTGGGATGTGCGATTCGAGCACTTCGAGGGCATTCAGGTGGTGGCCGCCGGTGAGCGCGCCACCGATCTCGCGGTGCGCCTGACCTATGCCGGAGTCCGGCACACCACGGTGCCGGATCCGCTGCACGCCATCGCATCCTGTCCGGCGGGACGGGTCGAGGTACTGGCCAACTACACCGCGTTCCGCGATCTCAACCGCGATCTGGAGGAGCGAGAATAATGTCAGCATCGCGTAGCGATTCGATGGCGGGTGGTGGCCCGGTGACGGGCGGGCCCGAATCGACGGTACGAATCGGCTTGGTGCTGCCCGACGTGATGGGCACCTACGGCGACGGCGGCAATGCGCTGGTGCTGCGGCAGCGGCTGCGCATGCGCGGCCACGACGCCGAGATCGTCGAAATCACGCTGTCCGACCCGGTTCCCGAGTCGCTCGACATCTATACCCTTGGCGGAGCGGAGGATTCGGCGCAGCGCCTGGCCACCCGGCACCTGCAGCGCTATCCCGGCCTGCAGCGGGCTGCCGCGAAAGGTGCTCCGGTACTTGCCATCTGCGCCGCCATCCAGGTGCTCGGCCACTGGTACGAGACCTCCACCGGCGAGCGCGTCGACGGCGTCGGCCTCATCGATGTCACCACCTCCCCGCAGGCCAAGCGCGCCATCGGCGAGGTGACGACCACCCCGCTGCTCCCCGGTCTCACCGCTGCCCTCACCGGCTTCGAAAACCATCGCGGCGGAACCAAACTCGGCGGCGACGCCACCGGGCTGGCGCACGTCACCCGCGGCGTCGGCAACGGTGTGGGCGACGGACTCGAGGGCGTGGTCCAGGGCTCGACCATCGGCACCTACATGCACGGCCCCGCCCTCGCCCGCAATCCGGAACTCGCCGACCTCCTGCTCGCGCGCGTCCTCGGCGTGGATGTACTCCCCCCACTGCACCTCCCCGAGGTAGACCAACTCCGCCGAGAACGCCTGCGCGCCTGAGCGCTGACCTGGTTGTGCCATAGCGGGCGCAACCGGGTCCCCAATGTGCACGGCGGATTTGGGCGCGATGTCCGATATACGGACAACGCGCCGGGCCTTCGCTGGGAGCCTCGACGGAATACGCAGTGATGCACGATACGCTCCCGCTATGGCGACGATCACAACAACGAAAACGGAACTGCTCGAGGAACAGTCGGCACCGGCGGATCATCGGCCGTCGCCGATCACCCGGCTTCGGGCATGGCGACCGCGCCCGCTACATGCTTCGGCAATCGTCACGGGCGTCGTCGCACTCACCTCGTTCGAAATGTCTTTTGCCGCATTGCACGACCTGTCGGTGCGAAACCTGGTGGCTCCGGCGCTCGCCGCGAATGTGCCGATCGCCATCGACGGATTGGTCATCGGTTCGATCATTGCCACCGCTACCTTCAAGCGGCGAAGTTCGGCCTGGTGGTACGCCACCGCGCTGTTCGTCTTCTGGACCCTGGTGTCGGTGGCCGGAAATATCGAGTACGCGCGCGAAATCGGTGGTAGCCCTGTGTCTTTGTCGCTGTACGCCGGTATGCCGTTGACCATGCTGTTCGCGGTGCATCTCACCCTGATGCTGTTCGGGCGGGGCCGTACGGCGGAGAAGGCCCCAGCAGCGCAGCAAACCTCAGTAGCGCAGCAGACTCCAGTAACGCAGCGAACTCCAGCAGCGCAGCAGACTCGAGTAACGCAGCGAACCCCAGCAGCGCAGCAGACTCCAGCAGCGCAGCAAACCCCAGCAGCGCAGCAGACTCCAGCAGCGCAGGAGGATCGCACACCGGCGATGCCGGAGGACCTCGCACCGGTAACGCCAGAAGTCCGTGATCAAGCGGCAGAACAGGATTGGGACCGCGCGCAGGAGGATTGGGACGACGCGGCGGAGGATGATTGGGATTCGGTGGCCCAGGAAGAGCGTGTCGTGTCCACGCGGGGCGCCGCGATCCTGGAGAATACCGACCCGCTGCCCGTCGCTCCGAAAAAGCTGCTGGCCAGCGCACTGCCTGCGACAGCAGCAGCGCCGCGGATCACTCCGACATTCGCGACCAACGGCGCGGGCGGCAAGACAACGATCAACCCCTTCTGACTCGAAACTGCTTCAGCCACAATCGGACACGTCGATGGAGTAAGCGATGGCTTTTACCGTTTGGCAAGACCAGGGCGTAGAACAATTCCGGGAGGTCGCGGGCCGGCTCGCGTCGGTGATCCAGAGCGGCATCGATCGCTCGGGCGCGTTGAACCAGTTCGCGGAATCGATCAGCAGCGGAGAAACATTCACCGATCTGATGATCGAATACGCGTCCCGGTGGTTCACCGAAACCGGCGGCCGCTCGACTTTGATCGGTCCGGAGTTGTTCTGGTTGCTGTCCGAGCCGAACCCGCGCCGGGTATCCGGCGCCGGCCTGCGTGTCCAGGATTCGTATCTGGATACCGAATTGACGGCCGGACAGCGAGCCCGGATTTTACTGCTGATCTGCGTATACGAGGCGCTGGCGCAGAACCAATGGGGACCGGAGGGCATGGCCGACCACGTGATCGCGACAAACGGGGTCGGCTAGGCGAGCGATACGCAAGATATCCGCTAGACCACCAAAATGGCGACCTCGTATTTCTGACAGTAGGGATCTCTCGTGACCAGCGTCAGATCCTCGCACTTGGCTTGGGCGACGAGCATGCGATCGAACGGATCCCGATGGATCATCGGGAGGCGTCCGGCTACGATCGCATGGTCGTGGCCAATCGGCAACGAAATGAATCCGCTGTCCCGGATCCGCTCGGGCAAATCGTCCGGGCCCGCCAGCTTTCCGATGGCGTGTTTGATGGCGACTTCCCAGATCGTCGCCGCGCTCAGATATACGTCGGGATCATGGTCGAGCCGCTCCTTCAGATCGTCCGACAGCGCCGAATCGTCGGTCAACCACCACAACACCACGTGGGTGTCCAAAAGGAGACTCACGGCATCAGCCCGAAGTCGTCGGCGATGGCGGTGTTGGTCACCTCGGAGTCCCAATCCGGAGCGAGCACCAGCCGGTCGCGCAGCGAGCCGCGGCCGGTGCGCTCCGCCCGCCGAACCAGTGGCACCACCTTGGCGACAGGATGGCCCGCACGGCTGATCACGATCTCCTCACCATGTTCAACTCGCTCGATAATTCGCGACAGGTTGGTCTTGGCGTCGTGGATATTGAACTGCTCGGCTGCGTTTCCTGACATGACACCTCCTTAGCTAAGAGGTTAGTCCATCTGGCGGACGGGGACCAGGAGATGCAGTTCAGCGCGGGTCGGGGGTGGTGCAGAGGTCGTGCATCAGGCGCATCTTTTCGAGCACCGGGCCGGGCAGGACGAACGGATAGAGGTCGTCGTGGCCCATTGAGCGGTTCACCATATCGAGTGACCAGGCCAGGGGCAGCCAGAGGTCTGGAAGCGGTCGCGATCGACAACGCCGCGCGACCGATCCACCGCCGCGTCGCCCGGCGGATCGCCGATCACCACCAGCGCGCGATCGGCGAGACTGAAACCCAGTGGGCTGGAACAGGACAGGCACACCGAATTCTCGAAGGCCAACTGTTGTCCGCAGTTCGGACAGGTGAAATCGCGCATATGGCTACACCTCTACCGGCGCCACGTCGACGGATACGGTGATCGAGCTCTCCTTGGCGTCGGTGTAGATGATGCCACGCATCGGGGGCACATCGGCGTAATCGCGACCCCACGCGACGGTTACGTACCGCTCGTCGGCGAATTGGTCGTTGGTGGGGTCGAAGCCGATCCAGTGACCGGTCCGGTCGTGCGCGGTATCGCCGGGAACCCATACCGCGGACCAGGCGTGCGTCGCGTCCGCGCCGACCAGGCGTTCCTTACCCGGCGGCGGATCGGTTGCCAGATAACCTGATACATAGCGCGAGGCCAGCCCGTGTGAGCGCAGGCAGGCGGCGCCGATCCTGGCGAAGTCCTGGCAGACGCCCGCACGTGCTACGAAGACGTCGGCGACTCTGGTGGATACCGTCGTCGAGCCGGATTTGTAGGTGAAGTCCTCGTGGATGCGGGTGTTGAGTTCGGTCACCGCTTCCAGCAGCGGCCTGCCGGGCGTCAAGGATTCGGCGGCGTATGCGGTGACGTCGCGGGTGATCTCGGGCGGATGCAGGTCGAGGGTGAATTCCACCGCCAGCGGACCAGTGGCGGTGGACGGGCGGGCCTGCTCCCAAGGCTTGCCGATGGCGCTCACCGCGGTCGCATCGGGTATGTCGACCTCGACCACGGATTCCCCGGTGACCACGAGCTTCGTATGTTCTACCGTGACATGGAAATACGAGGTGGTGTTGCCGTACACGTCGGTGCCGATCGAGCGGTCCGACGGCGTCGGATCGATATGGATCTCATGCGAGAGCAGGCGCTGTCCGGGAAACTCCCGCGGTGTCAGATAGGCGCGCCCATAGGAGCTGGTGACCTCGTCGGAATATTTGTAGGTGGTGCGATGCTCGACCTGGTAGTGCCGGGCGGCGGCGTTGCGGGCGATCATCCAACGACCCTCGTGCTACCCCACAGCGGCTGGATGCCCACCGGCAGCGCCAGTTTCGTGGTCTCGAAGGATTCGGAGATCTTGCGCAACCGCAAATGCACGCCTTCCAGCAACTCGGCCAGTTCGGTTCGCCGGCCATCGGCATCGGTGATATCGAGATCGGCAGGATCCACTCGGCGCAGCATGCGCTGGGCATCGGCCAGCAGTCGTTGCGGGCGTGAGGATCCCGACGCGCCCGGCAGCGCCTGGAAGTCGGCATCGAGCTGATCGAGCTGATAGGCCAGCGAACGCGGATTCCCGGCGTCGAAAAGCAGCAGTCCGGCCACCGCCGATACCCGCACCGAATCCCGGTGCCGCCGACGGTAACTCACCGACGACTCGGTCGCCCGCAGCACCGTTTCGGTGACCACCCGCTCGGCTTCCGGCGGATAGACCGTCGTCAGCGCGGCCGCGAGCAATGCGGTCAACGACAGGCCCCGCTCGATGCGCTTGCCGATATCCATGACAAACCAACCGGTATCGCGCACCAGCGATTCGGCACCGATACCGGACAGTGAAAGCAACGCCGCCAACGACAGCGAATGCAGCGCCGACAATGCCGCTTCCTGATCGTCACCGGTGAATCGATACTCCTCCAGCGCCCGATCCACCGCACCCAGAATCATCCAGGTATCCACCGACAACTGATCGCGCACCGCCCGCGCCGCCGACCCGTACCGATTGATCGCAAACGCCATGGACCCCGGCATATCCCGATCAACGGTCAACGCCACCAAATAGTCATGCCCCTCCCGCCCCTCATCAGCCACCGACCGTGCCGTAATCGCCGCAACCGGCTTCGAGGAATCAGCGGCGCCCGATGCCGCTTCCGAGGCGCTCGGCCCTTGTCCACCCGACTGCGACGATCCCGGCTCATCGGAGCCTGAAACCGCTCCCCTGACACCCGGTCCTCGCCCGGCCGCCTGCGATCGCGTTTGCGATCCGGGCGCTTCCGAGGCGGCCGGACCGGACCCTGGCAGCTGCGCACCGGAATTCGCATCCAACCCTGGCTCGGCGGAACCAGACGGCGCTCCCGTCGCCTGGGCCCCTTGGCCCACCGGCTTCGACGCAGGCGGTTCCGCTCCGGCCGGATCCGACGCCCCTGCTGCACGCGGACCGGGTCCTGCCGCCTGCGATTGCGTTTGCGACCGTGCAGTTGACCGGCGCGGCTCCGCCCCAGTCACACTCGGCTCCGTCGCACCGGCATCCGCCGCTGGCCCGGCAGCCTCCGTGGCCTTGCCACTGCCTGACCCACTCGTCGCGGAACCATGGACACCGGCACTCGAATCATGCTCTCCACCAGAAGAACTCGGCTCAGCGGACACCTTCTCGACTACCCCGGCACCATGCACACCACCGGGCAGCACACTGAGCGGAGCCGGCGTTCCGGTGGTGCGGGCCAGCGCGGCCATGAGTACGGGAAGCGCGTCGGCGCCATCCAGCCAGGGACGGTAGCGGTAGTCCTGGTAGCAGTCGTGCGTTGCGATCAATTGGCGCACAACGGCTTCGGCGCGTTCGCTGTAGCGGCCCATCCAGAACAGGTCGTTGAGCACGCGGGGGGAGCTGACCGGCTCGATTGCCGGGGCGCGACGTTCGCGTTCCTCCTGGGCGGGTTCGGCGCTGATGGCGGCGACGGCGGTCGGAGCGGCGCGAACCCAAATGTCTTTGGCGGCAACCTTTATGACTATCCGCTCGGGTTGCAGGCGTTGGCGCAGTTGGCCGAGGCCACCTTCCATTGCGGTATAGCCGCCGCGTCGGGCGAGCGAGAACAACCGCATACCTACCGGTGCCGAGGCGAGTCCGCCGTAACCCTGCACTGCGGGCGCGACCGAGAACTGGGCGGGCTCCTGCCCGACCCACTGCCAGCCGCAGTCCTCGATCCGAGCGGCGAGTTCCGCGCGTTCGGCATTCGACAGTTCCGGACCGAACAGCATCGCACCGTCGACCGCCGAGCAAATGATCAGCCGATCCAGATTCGCGATCAGATGAGACCGTTCGCTGTCATTGCCACCCCAGTACGTCGGCGCACTTTCGAGCGCCAACTCCTCGCCGAGCAGGGCCCGCGAGATCCGCGGCAGGAATCCGGCCAGCGCGGGATTCTCCAGCAATCCGCTGCCGATCGTATTCACCACGGTCACCGCACCACGTCGCAGCACCTCGACCAGCCCGACCACCCCGAGCCGCGAATCCGGCCGCAGATCGAGCGGATCGGAGAATTCGGCGTCCACCCGCCGCAGCACCACATCGACCCGCTTCAACCTGCCGAGCGAGCGCATCCACAGCGCACCGTCGCGCACCACCAGATCCGCGCTCTCCACCAGCGGAAAACCCAGCGTCGAGGCGAGATAGGCCTGGTCGAAGGCGGTTTCGGAATGCACACCTGGACTGAGCACCACGACGACCGGATCATTGTCGTCGGCCATCGGCGCGGACTCGATCAACATCAATCGCATGGCCCGCGCGAACGGCGTGAGCGGACGCGGATTGGAATGTTCGAAGGCCTCGGGAATCGCCGTCGACACCACCCGCCGATCCGCCAGCGCGTATCCGGCACCCGACGGCGCCTGTGCCCAGTCGGCGATCACGCGGAACTGTCCGTCGCTCCACCGACTGAGATCGCAGGCGTGCAGGAACAACTGGTGCCGCCCGGGAATGGTGATGCCGTGCGCGGCCCGCACATATCCACGATTGCCGAACACCACCTCCGGCGGCAGCAGACCGGTGGTGATGGTGCGACGCGCGCTGTAGATATCGGTGAGCACCTCGTCGAGCACCCGCGAGCGCTGCACCAGCCCGGCCTCCAGCCGAGTCCAGTCGTCGGCGGAGACCAGCAGCGGAATCGGATCCAGCCGCCATGCGGTCGGCATGGGCGGTTCGCCCGCCGCACCCACCTCGGTGTAGTAGATGCCGTCGTCATCGATGAGCCTGCGCACCCGGCTGTCCAGTCGCCCGAGCCCGGTCGTGCCCAATTCCACGAAATCGGCGGACAGCTCCGACCACATGCGCCGCACACCACCCGCGGGATGGACCAGCTCGTCGTAATACCCGCTGGTCGGCCGACCGCATTCGTCGTAGCCCGCGGTATCGGCACCCTCGGCGCGATATCTGGCGAACTGTTCCGCGACCTGCTGGCGGACACTCAGCCGTCCGGCATTCAACAGCGTCGTCTCGGATTCCCGAGCACCCGAGCCGCGCGCTTCGTCGCGCATAGTCACCGCGCCGACCTCCGCCCCTCGCTTACCGATCGCTGACCAGTCCCCACACCGTGCGCGCCCGACGCAGATCGAGGATGCCCGGCGCACCGATATCGATGGACTGTGCTGCCATTTTCGCACGTAGCATCCCTGGATCGACCCGGGAGTGGTGTGGCCCGCCGCCTCCCGCACACCGCGGGACGCGGCATGAACAGTCGGTTTCCGGACAGCCGCCGTCGGCGATGCCGTCGCGCGACACGCGACCGATCTCCCACCACCTGTCCGGGACGGGTGCTATGACCGATTCACGAACCGATCACGTCTGGAGGCCATATGCGCGCGCCGATGTGTCCGTCCTGCGAATCCACCACCGACCATTGCCACGGCACCCTCACCGTCCACCTCGGCCGCACCGCCGAATGCACCGATGCGGACTGCATCGATGTCGACCACGCACGGCACGCCTTCGTCGTCGACTGCGGTGACATTGCCGGCGGCTGCGCCTGCGCCGCACGGGACGTCACGCGCACCGCACGAGCTAGTAGGTCAACGCGAAGGTGAGCAGCAAGGTGGTCTGGAAGTAGCCGCGCCACCAGGAGTAGCCGAACCAGACATCGGGCGTGACCTCACGGATCTCGTCATAGACCTGCGGGGTCGGTGACGGGGCATAGTTCAACGCCCAGGTCGGCCCGCCATCGGTGATCGCAGGTGCGGTGTACACATCGGCCTGCCAGGCCTCGAGGCCCGCCTGGGTGACCCGGTTCACCAGAAAGCCACCGTCGGGGTCGGTGTAGAACGTCTTACCGATCCACAAGGCCGGGGCCACCACCTCCATGATGGGCGGCCTGGTCACCCAGCCGTTCGTAACTCCCCTCGGCACCTCGCCGCGTGGGGCATCGCGGAAGATCGCGTCCTGCTGTTCGGCCGAGCAGCGCGACCGCAGCGAGTCGATGGTGGCGGTCGGATTGTCGGGATAGAGGACACACCCGCCGCCGTAGTCCACCGCCGTGTCGACGACCTCGGCGTCGACGACCTCGGCGTCGACGACCTCTGGGTCGGCAACCTCTGGGTCGGCAACCTCGACGTCGGCAACCTCGGGGTCGACGATGCCGGAGTCGGCGGCGGCGAGGCCTGCCCCCAGGAAAAGACTGGGAAATCCCAGTGTGAGCATCGCGGTGCCCATGAAAAGAACTCGGTTTGCGCGCATTGCTGTCTCCAGAACTCACCACACCCGATCCCGACCCTGTATCGATCGTAAGACGGTGGCCTCGCAGACATCTGGTCGAGAATCGAACTGTTATCTGGCGGCTCGGGGCTGCGGACACCGCTGTTGCCGCGCCCACTAGGCTGGACGACGACACTTTCCGCAGAGAGGACAAGCCGTGCAGCCCGGTGGTCAGTTCGATATGCAGCAATTACTCGCCCAGGCGCAGCAGATGCAACAGGCGGTGATGCAGGCCCAGGCCGAGATCGCGGCGACCGAAGTGCAGGGTCAGGCCGGTGGCGGGCTGGTCCAGGTCACCATCAAGGCGACCGGTGAGGTCGTCACGCTGAGCATCGATCCGAAGATCGTCGACCCAGACGATGTCGAGGGGCTGCAGGATCTGGTGATCGGCGCGGTCAACGACGCCATGTCCAACGCGCAGCAGCTGGCTGCCGAGCGGCTCGGCCCGCTGGCCGGCGGCGGGTCGCTGCCGGGTCTGCCCGACTTCTGATCCGGGGACGTCTTTGTACGAGGGCCCGGTCCAGGATCTGATCGACGAGTTGGGCAAGTTGCCCGGCGTCGGTCCGAAAAGCGCGCAGCGCATCGCATTTCATCTGCTCCAGGTCGAGCCGCCCGATATCGACCGGCTGCAGGCCGCTTTACAGAAGGTGCGCGACGGCGTGCAGTTCTGCATCGTCTGCGGCACGGTCTCGGATAACGAAATGTGCCGCATCTGTTCGGATCCGCGCCGCGACCGCACCATGATCTGCGTGGTCGAGGAGCCGAAGGATGTGCAGGCCATCGAGCGCACCCGCGAATTCCGCGGACGCTACCACGTGCTCGGCGGCGCGCTCGATCCGCTCAGCGGCATCGGGCCGGATCAGCTGCGCATTCGAGAGCTGTTGGCACGCATCGGCAATCAGGAGGACGGCGTCGATGTCAGCGAGGTGATCATCGCGACCGATCCGAATACCGAGGGCGAGGCGACGGCCACCTACCTGGTGCGAATGCTGCGCGATTTTCCCGGATTGTCGGTGACGCGTTTGGCATCCGGTCTGCCCATGGGCGGCGATCTCGAATTCGCCGACGAACTCACTCTCGGCCGCGCGCTATCGGGTAGGCGGGCACTGTAGCTTGCGTGCCTGCGCGGCCGCCGTGCGCAACCAGGTGATTTCCCGGCCCACCGTGGTCACCTGGATGCGGCCGGGTATTCGGGGCCTCGTTCATTGCCCTGGCCGGTCGGCTGGCGGTACAGAACCAGTGAGCGTCAGACGGTGATTCGACTCCAGGGCAGGGCCTGCAGCCGGGTGCGGTCGTCGATCGCCCAATCCCAGATCAGGTCCGCGACGGTCTGCGGGTCGGTGACGGTGATGCCGAAGTGCTTCTCCGGGGCGCCATCTCGATATTCGAGGGTGAATGTCCCGGACTTGTCGCGGTAGGTCTGAATGTAGACCTGCTCGTCACGTTCGACGACCAGATACGGATTCGGCGGGGCCAGCTCGAAAATCCACTGGTCGGCAAGCGCTTTCGTCAAATAGGGGAACTCGCCCGCGCCACCGTGGGTGACCAGCGCGGGCACATGTCCGGCCGGATCCATCAGCCAGGCCAGCTGCGGATCGTAGACGGCGTAGTTCAGCGGTGTCGCGATATCGAACAGCAACTGCCGGACGAATCCGATCGCGTCGTAGGGGCACGGCACGTGCAATACCGCACCGGTCGCCGCGCCGCCGACCGGCACCGTGCTGAGGAATCCGTCCTGCTCGGGTAGTTCGGCATTGCGCCTGTTCAGCTCCGCCGCCATCGCCACGACCGGTTCCGTCTCGGGTCGTCCCTGCTGGGTAGCCAGATACGCGTCGATCTGCGCGATCGTCATCGCGACACCGGACGGCAACAAGACGTGGTCGTAGCTCACCAGAACAGCGTACGGGGGAGTAGGAAGTGGACAGCTGCTCACCAGGTCGACTCTCCCGTGGTGGGAGAGTCTTCGCTGGAGGGTATGGCAGCGACAGTTTCGATTGGGGACTCGCCCGGCTGACGTACCCCCGCTATCTCAGGAGAGTTCGCGCTGCAGGTTCGCGAGCACCTCGGCTTGAATCTTCTTCAGCCCCAACGGCGCGAAGATGCCCTCGAAGATTCCCGCGATGCCGCCCGCACCCTTCCACGACGTGCGCAGCGTGACCCGCGAACCCGTACCGTCCGGCGTCACCGTCCAGGTGTTCACCAGCGTCGAATTCGAATCACGTTCGGTCACGATGGAATCCGAGACCGACACGACCGCGTGGATGTTGCGGGACCGCTTCTCGGTGGCCTGCAGGGTCCATTCGGCGACGGTGCCCGCACCCTGACCACCCTCGACCACCTTGTAGTCGCGGTAGTGCGCGGAGAGGATGCGCGGACGCACCTTCTCGTAATCCGCGATGGCCTCGAGTGCGCGCTGCGGATCCGCCGCGACGGCGATCGAACTGCTGGCGCTGACCTGTCCCACGATGAGCTCCTTGTCCGGGCAGTGATTTGCCCCTATCCTGCCCTGTCCCCATCACTGTGCGACGACCAGGTCGGTCCTGTTGATCACCGCGCGCCGACCGGTCCGCACTGTTAGGCTTCCCGATCAGATTGCGCCGGAGGGGATCCATGCAATATGTAGTGCGAAGCGGGTGTTCGAAACCGCCCGGACCGCCGCCGGACTGACACGGCGGGTCCTGGGTATTCCCGATGCAACAGAAGCGTGACATTTATCCCTCGTCGGTGACCTTGCGGTGGCTTGTGTTACCGGTGCGTACTAGCGTCGAGGAGTGGCAGTGAGTCTGTTGGGGAAGGCCGGGCCCGCATCGGCCGCACACGAATCAGGGTTCGCCGCGCATCGAGCGGGTGTGGACCGACTGTTGGCCAGTTATCGCGCGATACCCGCGAACGCCAACGTGCGACTGGCGAAGAAGACCTCGAATCTATTCCGGGCCAGGGCCCAGAACACCGCACCCGGCCTGGATGTTTCCGGCCTCGCCGAGGTCATCGCGGTGGACGCGGAAGCCAAGACCGCCGACGTCGCCGGGATGACCACCTACGAGGATCTGGTCGCCACGACACTGCCCTACGGCCTGGCCCCGCTGGTGGTGCCGCAGCTCAAGACGATCACCCTCGGCGGCGCGGTCACCGGCCTCGGCATCGAATCCACCTCGTTCCGCAGCGGTCTGCCGCACGAGTCGGTGCTGGAGATGGACGTGCTGACCGGGGCGGGCGAGATCATCACCGCGACACCGGATGGCGAGCACGCGGACCTGTTCCGCGGTTTCCCGAACTCCTACGGCACCCTCGGCTACTCGGTGCGCCTGAAGATCGAACTGGAGACCGTCCAGCCCTATGTGGCGCTGCGCCACGTCCGCTTCCACGACCTGCGCGAGCTGGAGTCCACCCTCGCCCGGATCGTCACGGACAAGACCCACGACGGCGAACGCGTCGACTACCTCGACGGCGTGGTCTTCACCGCCGACGAAAGCTATCTGACGCTCGGCCGACAGACCGACGAACCCGGCCCGGTCAGCGACTACACCGGCATGGACATCTACTACCGGTCCATCCAGCACGACTCCGACCGCCCCAAGCGCGACCGGCTGAGCATCCACGACTATCTCTGGCGCTGGGACACCGACTGGTTCTGGTGTTCGCGCGCCTTCGGCACCCAGAACCCGAAGATCCGCCGGTTCTGGCCGAAGCGCTACCGGCGCAGCAGCTTCTATTGGAAGCTCATCGCACTCGATCACAAGTACGGTATCGGCGACAAACTGGAGGCCCGCCAGGGCAATCCGCCGCGCGAGCGCGTGGTGCAGGACGTCGAGGTTCCGGTCGAGCGGACCGCGGATTTCGTCGAATGGTTCCTGCGCGAAATTCCGATCGAACCGATCTGGCTGTGCCCGCTGCGACTGCGCGAAAACGACGCATCGGCAACGGGGCGTCCATGGCCGCTGTATCCGCTGCAGCCGAACCGTACCTACGTCAATGTCGGATTCTGGTCCGCGGTGCCGACCGTCGCGGGTCAGCAGGAGGGCAAGGCCAATCGCGCGATCGAGCAGACCGTCACCGAGTTCGACGGGCACAAATCCCTGTACTCGGATTCGTATTACGGCAAGGATGAATTCGCGGCCCTGTACGGCGGCGAGACCTACACCGAACTGAAGAAGCGCTACGACCCGGACCAGCGACTGCTGGATTTGTATTCGAAGGCGGTGCAACGCAAATGACTACATTCAAGGACCGTTCCGATGTCTTCGCGGACCTCGGGACAAAACTCAGCATTGCCGAGATCTTCGAGACGCTGATCGACGGCGATGTTCCGATTCGGCTCACCGCCTACGACGGCAGCGCGACCGGGCCGGAGGAATCGGAATACACCCTGGAGATCAAGTCCCCGCGTGGGATCAACTACCTGGCCACCGCGCCGGGTGATCTCGGCATGGCCCGTGCCTACATCGCAGGCGATATGAACGCCACCGGCGTGCACCCCGGCGACCCGTACGACATTCTCCGGGCGATGGACGGGATGAAGTTCCGTCGTCCGTCGGCGCTCGCGCTGGTCACCATCGCCCGCTCGCTCGGCTGGGAGCGGCTCAAGCCGATCGCGCCGCCGCCGCAGGAGACGCTGCCGCGCTGGCGCCGGATCGCGCTGGAGGGCCTGCGGCACTCCAAGACTCGCGATGCCGAGGCCATCCACCACCACTACGACGTCTCCAACACCTTCTACGAATACGTCCTCGGCCCCTCGATGACCTACACCTGCGCGACCTACGGGGACGAGAACTGGACCCTGGAGCAGGCCCAGGAGAACAAGTACCGCCTGGTCTTCGACAAGCTGCGACTGAAGGCGGGCGACCGGCTGCTCGATATCGGCTGCGGCTGGGGCGGCATGGTGCGCTACGCGGCCAAGCGCGGCGTCAAGGTCATCGGCGCGACCCTATCCGCGGAACAGGCGGAATGGGCGCAGCAGAAGATCGCCGAAGCGGGTCTGTCCGACCTCGCCGAAGTGCGGCATTCCGACTACCGCGATATTCCGGAGGTCGACTTCGATGCCGTCTCCTCGATCGGCCTGACCGAGCACATCGGGGTGCACAACTACCCGTTCTACTTCGACTACATCAAGAGCAAGCTGCGCGAGGGCGGCCTGTTCCTGAACCACTGCATCACCAGGCCGGACAACACCCGGACCACCAAGGCCGGTGACTTCATCGACCGCTACGTCTTCCCGGACGGCGAACTGATCGGCTCCGGCCGGATCATCTCCGAGATCCAGAACATAGGCCTCGAGGTGATCCACGAGGAGAACCTGCGCGAGCACTACGCACTCACCCTGCACGAATGGTGTAAGAATCTGGTCGCCAACTGGGATGCCTGCGTCGAAGAGGTCGGCGAGGGCACCGCGAAGGTGTGGGGCCTGTACATGGCCGGTTGCCGACTCGGCTTCCAGCGCAACGTGGTTCAGTTGCACCAGGTGCTCGGCGTCAAGCTGGGCCCGAACGGCGAATCGGGTCTGCCGCTGCGCCCGTGGTGGCAGCCGTAATCAGCGACTGATACTGCCCGTCCTAGCCCAGGAGTTCATCCAGGAATAGGGCGGGCAGCGTCGTTTCGCCGGATTGTCCCGGTGTCGCACGCACTTCGGTGCGCAGCACGCGCAGGATACCGAGCACGCCGGGTCCCGCATCCAAAAGTGGCATGGTCCAACCGTGTTCGGCGCAGGTGGCCGCCGCGGGCAGCAGCAGTCCGGTGGCCTCGCCGACCCAGCCGGAGGCGGCCAGACATTCGGCGAGCAGCAGTGCGGTGTCCAACTCCGCACGGGGACGGCGCTGTTCGACCATGCGGGCGTGCAGCGCACGGGCCCGACGCACCGCGCGATCGTCGGCGCGCAGTTGACGTTCGGACAGCAGCGCGCGGATCGCGGCGATCTCCTCCGCCTCGGCGGCCAGCGCCGCCGCGCCCGTCATCCGATGGGCCTGGTGAATGGTTCCGGAGATATCCGATTCGTATCCGGTCGCGGCATCGGCGACGCGCCGGGCCGCGGTATCGGTCAGCAATCCCAGACGCAGCCGCTCGGCGCGGATATGCGCGGCGAGCCGGATCAATCTGCTATCGGCCGCGATTCGATCGCCCTCGTCGAGGCGGGCGGTCGCGGTGTACAGATCGCCGAGCGCGGCCTTGACCCTGGCACCGACGACGAAGGTGGAGATCAGGAAGTCGACCGGCCCGACTCGGGTGACCAACTGATGACTGTCGTCGAGCAGCCGGTCGGCGGAATCCAGATCGCCCCGGCGGTAACTCATTTCGCCGAGCAGCGCCGCGGCCACCCGCACCGCATCGGAGCGCGGCCCCGACTTCTGCCGCGCGGTCTCCCACGCCTGCTGGAAACAGCTTGTGGCAGTGGCGATATCGAGCTGTTCATAGGCCGCCGCACCCTTGCCGCACAGTCCGAAAACTTCGCCGAGCGGATCCTTGGATCGAGCGTGAAACGGCGCCGCCCATTCCTGGATTTCGCGCGCCCCGTCGAAGTCGAATTCGCACAAGCGCACGAAGGAGGTCAGATTCGCGGCGATCGATACGGTCCAAGCGGGTAGTTCATCGGGTTTCTCCAGGCATTCGGCCACCCGGTCGAGAACACCCTCGGTGTGGTCGCGCGCGATCTGATCCGAGGCCGCGAGCACCGCTGCCTGGCAGCGCTGTCGGTCCGCATCGTCATCGGTGGACGATCCGCGCGCCAGCACATTGGACAAGCGGCCCAAGGCCGCGCGCGCCGCGGCGGGCTGCTGCAGATTCACATTCGCCCTGGCCACGGCCATGAGCAGTTTGGATCGCGAAGCCACCTGCTGCATCGGCAGCTTCGATACCGTCCCGAGCAGCGTCGCTAGGCGGGACTTATCGATGAGATCCATGCCGCCGCTCTCGAGCAGATCCAACGCCATTTTCAGATCCGTCGCCGCCAGCGCGTGATCGACCGACTTGCGCAGCAAATTATGTTCGGCATACCAGCGAGATGCCTTGCGGTGCAATGCCCGCACCCTGCTCGGATCGGCCCGCTCCAACCGCGCCCGTAGATGTTCGGCGAACAGCGGCTGCATCCGGAACCACTCGGGATCATGGGCGATGCGCCGGACGAACAACTCGCGTTGTTCGGCCTGTTCCAGCATCGATTCGGCCTCCGGCTCCTCCGACAGCGCCGAGGCCAGCGAACCACTGACCCGCTCGGTGATCGAGATCGAGGTCAGGAAGTCGAGCATCTTGGGTTCGAGGGTGTCCAAGACGTTTTCGGCGAGATACTCACGAATGCCGTGACTGCCCTCGTCCAGATTCGCGATCAATCGATCCGGATCGACATTGCCGCGCAACGACAAACTCACCAGCTGCACCGCCGCGGGCCAGCCGTCGGTGGCCACGTGGATCTCCTCGATCTGGTTATCGGTGAGCGCGAATCCGTTGCGCTGCACCAGGATTTCCTTGGTCTCTTCGGTGGTCAGGCGCAACGCCGAGGAGCCTATCTCGACCAATTCGTCGTGCACCCGCATCCGACTGGTCGGCAGACCCGACTGCTCCCGACTGGTCACCACGAAGCGCAAGTGGTGACACCCGTTGTCCAGCAACGCATCAAGCGCGCGCCGCGCATCCGCATCGCCGACCCGGTGCCAGTCGTCCACGATCACCACGACGGTGGTCCCGCTGGCGTGGATCTCGTCGATCAGCGTGGAGATGACATAGGCGACCGCGTCGGCGGGCCGTTCCTCGAGCACCTGGTCCAAGCCGTCGCCGATGTCCGGGCGAACCCGGCGGATCGCCTGGATGAGGTGGGCCAGGAACCAGATCTCGTTATCGTCGTACTGGTCGATGCCGAGCCAGGCCACCGGGACCCCGGCATCGGTCAGCTCGTTGCGCCACTGCGCGGCCACCGTGCTCTTGCCGAATCCGGCCGGCGCGTGGATCACCGCGAGTCGGCGGCGGCCACCGGCGCGCAGGGTGTCCAGCAGGCGCGGGCGCGGCACCGGCTCGCGGGTCGGGGTCGGCGGACGGAATTTCGTCGTGGCGGTCGGGGGCAGTGTCGGCGCGACCGAGCGCGAGTTGGCCGGATGCTGGGAGACCGCGGGGCGCAGTGTCAACGGCCAACTGCGGCGCGCGGTCACCGCCGGTCGCGTTACCGTCACCTCGGCCGCGTTCGGATGTTCCGTCTCCTCCGGCGCCACCTCCGAGGTATCCAGCAGCGCCATCTCATCGGGCATCTGATCGTGCTCGCGCTGCACCGTGCGCAGCAGCTCGCCGAACTCGAAGGCCGACGCGGGCCGGCTACCCGGATCGGTGTCCATCGCATACTGGATGGCATCGGCGACATCGTCGGGAAGGTCGTGGCCGTGCAGATCCGGCACCGGCTGGGTGGTGATCCGCAGGAATTGCGCGACCACCTTCTCCCCCGATTGCCTTTCGAAGGCGGCATGGCCGGTCAACAGGGCGAACAGCGTCGAGCCGAGTCCGTATACATCGGACAGCACGGTCGGCTCGTCGCCCTTGAGTACCTCGGGCGCGGTGAAGGCGGGTGAGCCCGTGATCAAACTACTGGAAGTGCGGAAACCGCCCGGAATCCTGGCGATTCCGAAATCCGTGAGTTGCGGTTCGCCGTACGCGCTGAGCAGGACATTCGCCGGTTTGACGTCCCGATGCAGAATCTGGGCCCGATGCGCGCTCTCGATCGCACCCGCCAGCTTCACTCCGGCCCGCAGCGAATCCGCCCAGGTGAGCGGACCCTGGTCCCGAATTACCTGTTCGAGCGAGCCCCGGGTGCAGAAGGGCATCACGATGAACGGCTGGCCGGTCGGGGTGACATCGACCTGCAGGATGTCGACGATATTCGGATGGCCGGACAGTCGGCCCATCGCCTGCTCCTCGCGCAGGAACCGTTCCCGACTCTCGGCATCGATCTCCGATGACAGCACCTTGACCGCGACCACCCGGTCCAAGGCGTACTGGACACAGCGGTACACCACCCCGAACCCGCCCCGGCCGACCTCGACCGCACCCGACAGGCCCATCGCCTCCAGCTCGTCGACCATTTCGATGGGTGCATGCCGCTGTGTGTCCGATTCGGCCGAAGTCGATTCGGCGTTTGCCTTGCCCGAACGCATCTGTGGATTCATGTGACCACCTCGAATTCACATCGAATCGGCGTCACCGGCGACCGAGAAACACACGGACATCGGACATCGCGAAACGATCTCGCGATGCCCGATATGTCACGCATACTCCAACGTAGCGCGGTATCAACCCGAGTGGGTGGCTTTCGAAACAGCGTGGTTGCGACCGCCGCAGCGCTCGGTCGCGGGCCTGGTCGTCGGATCGTAGAGAAACGAGATCCGCTCCGTGACGTTCTCGCGCTGCGTGTTCTGGAACGCGGCGATCAACCAGCGACCGTCTTGGCTGCCGCCCACGGCGACACCGCGGGTGATGGCGGAGGCGGCCAGGACGCGGGAGACGATGCGGCGGCGATGGCGGGGCGCGAATAGCGTGAAGTGCTGTTCGACTACTTCACCCGCGCCGCCGACGCGTACTACCGGGCGGCGGAGGATCTGCGGCCCAGCTGAACTACGGGCCAGCTGGCCGACCTGCTACCGGACGGCCAGTGCCACGATCTGGGTGACCTGCTTATCCGAAAAGTTGTTGTCGCTGACCAGGATCAGGGTGCGTTCGCCCGACGGCAGGCGCGGCCCCCAGGTCATACCCTCGATATTGTCGATGGGGTCGAGCCCGAGATCGGCGAGGTCGACCAGCAAGCGCTTGGCGACCGGCTGGGCGGTGCCGAGCGGAGCATCGAGGACGTTGGTCGCGCCACTTGTATCGGCCTCGTAGATGCGGATCTTATTGCCGACGCCGAGCACGTAAGAGCGCTCCAGGACAAGGAATTTCGTGGGATCGAGCGGATCGGCGGCCAGGATCGAGGCAATGCCGTTCATGCCCTGGCCCGGCTCCGGACTCGACTCGGCGAAGACCGGCTCCATCGGGTAGGCGTACTGAGCAAGCAGCCGACCGAAGCGCGCCTGCACCGTAAGCCGTGAAGTGGCACCGGTTTTCGCCGTTGCGACAGGTCCGTCCTGCAGCAGCGGGCCCTCCATGGCGGTCACGAACAGGGCGCCACCCGCCGCGAAGGTCGCGCCCTCGAGCGCGAGATTCTGGCGCGGGCCGGTGGTCGGGCGTATCCGCTCGTTCTCCGGAATCGGGAGTTCGGCGGCGAAAGTGCCATCCGGGTGGGTGATTCGGACCGAGGGGTCGGCGAGCACCGCATCGGTGCGCTCACCCTCCTGCGTCCAGAAGTAATCACCGGTCCACGGATCGACCCGAATCTCCTCCGGATCCAAAGACTTCGGCGCGTACCGCGAGCAGTCCGGAGTACGCAGCGCGCGGGTATCGGTGAACATCACCGGACCGACGCCGCTGTCGTCCACGCCGAATCGCGCGGTATAGAAACGCGCCGGATCACGCTCGGACCTGTCGTCGCTGATCAACACGTATTCGCCGGTGCTCGGCTGGAAATCGATACCGGACAGTCCGCCGACCGTGGTGCCCCGAAAGTCCATGTCGAACGGAATCATCTGCTGGCCGAGCATGCGCACCGGTGCGACATCGGACGCGACCGGCTGCGGCGCCGCGTTGGCAACCGGGGCAACAGCACATGCGAGCGCGACGGTCGCTACAACCAGGGACGCTTTACTTCTGACCACAATCAACCACCGTATCGACGAGGCCGGTCGCACAGGTTAACGGCATTGGAAAAGGTGTTGTCGCCCACCAGGATCAGGGTGCGTTCGCCCGACGGCAGGCCCCAGGTTGCGCCCTCCAGGTGAACCAGCACACTCTCGCAATGCTCGCGCGGCCGCAAGCCGGGCCGGGAACAGCGAAAGCCCGCCACCGCGAAATGCGGTGGCGGGCTGACCTTTTCGAGCGACCTGCAAGCAGTCGCTACGGCCCGTCGCGAATTACCGCGTGACTACTTGCGCAGCGAGGCCGGGACCTCGAAGCGCTCGCCGTAGGTCTTGGCGAGGTAGTCGGCGCGCTCGACGAACGCCGCCTGGCCGCCCGGGTAACCGACGATGTACTGGTGCACACCACCGGTCCAGGCCGGGAAGCCGATGCCGAAGATCGAGCCGATATTGGCGTCGGCGGTGGTGATGAGCACACCCTCGTCGAAGCACTTCTGGGTCTCGATCGCCTCGATGAACAGCATGCGGTCGATCAGCTCCTGCAGCGGCACACCGAAACCGGCGCTGGTCTTGAAGTGCTCGCGCAGACCCGGCCACAGGCCGAGACGCTTGCCGTCCTCGTCGTACTCGTAGAAACCGGCCTTGCCCAGGCGGCCCGGGCGACCCTGCTCGACCAGGTAGTCGATGACATCCTGCGCCGGGTGCCGCTTCACACCCAGGGTGTTGTCACCCTTCTCGGCGGCCTCCAGGGTCTCCTTGGCGATCTTCTGCATCAGCGTCAGGTTCAGCTCGTCCGACAGCTGCAGCGGCGCGGCCGGGTAGCCCGCCTGCAGACCGGCCTGCTCGATGGTCGCGGGCTCGATGCCCTCGTTGAGCATGGCGATCGCCTCGTTGACGAAGGTGCCGATCACGCGCGAGGTGAAGAAGCCGCGGCTGTCGTTGACGACGATCGGGGTCTTCTTGATCGCGAGGGTGTAGTCGAACACCCGGGCCAGCGCCTCGTCGGAGGTCTTCTCACCCTTGATGATCTCCACCAGCGGCATCTTGTCGACCGGCGAGAAGAAGTGGATGCCGATGAAGTCCTCCTGGCGCTTCACACCGGTCGCCAGACCGGTGATCGGCAAGGTGGAGGTGTTCGATCCCAGCAGCGCGTCCGGGGTGACGATGTCCTCGATCTCCTGGAACACCTTGTGCTTCAGCTCGGTGTTCTCGAAGACCGCTTCGATGACGAAGTCGACACCGGCGAAGTCGGCCGCATCCGCGGTCGGCTTGATCCGGTCCAGCAGCGCCTTGGACTTCTCCTCGGTGGTCTTGCCGCGAGAGAGGGCCTTGGCCTCGATCTTCTCGGAGTAGTTCTTACCGCGCTCAGCCGCCTCGATGGTGACGTCCTTCAGCACGACCTCGTAGCCCGCCTTGGCCGAGACGTAGGCGATGCCCGCGCCCATCATGCCCGCACCGAGCACGCCGACCTTGCGGATCTCCTTCTTCGGGACATCCTTGGGCCGCGAACCGCCGTTGTTGATCGACTGCAGGTCGAAGAAGAACGCCTGGATCATGTTCTTCGCGACCGGGCCGGTCAGCAGCGAGACGAAGTAGCGCGATTCGATCAGCGACGCGTTGTCGATATCGACCTGCGAACCCTCGACCGCGGCCGACATGATGGCGCGCGGTGCGGGCATGTTGGTGCCCTTGAGCTGCTTGCGCAGGTTGGCCGGGAAGGCCGGGAGGTTGGCGGCGAAGGCCGGGCTGGAGGGGGTGCCGCCCGGGATCTTGAAGCCCTTCTTGTCCCAGGGCTGCACGCCACCCTCGGGGTTGGCCTTGATCCACGCCTTGGCGGCGGGCAACAGTTCCTCGACCGAGCCGACGACCTCGTTGATCAGGCCGATCTCCTTGGCCTTGCCGGGGCGGTACTTGTTGCCCTGCAGCAGGAACTGCATCAGCGCGCCCTGCAGGCCGAACATGCGCACGGTGCGGATCACACCGCCACCGGCGGGCAGCAGGCCCAGGGTCGCCTCGGGCAGGCCGAGCTGCACGCCCGGCACATCCGCGGCGATTCGGTAGTGGGTCGCCAGGGTGATCTCCAAGCCACCGCCGAGTGCGGCGCCGTTGATCGCCGAGACGACCGGCTTGCCCAGAGTCTCCAGCCGACGCAGCGCCGACTTGATGGTGCCGAGTTCCTCCATGAGGGCCTGGCCGTCTTCCGGGCCGACCTTCATCATGTTCTTCAGGTCCCCCCCGGCGAAGAAGGTCTTCTTCGCCGAGGTGATCACCACGCCGGTGATGCTGTCCTTCTCGGCCTCGAGCCGGTCGACGGTCGTGGTCATCGACGTCTTGTACAGCTCGTTCATCGTGTTGGCGCCCTGGTTCGGGTCGTCCATCGTCAAAACGACGATGCCGTCCGAATCCTGCTCCCAACCGATCATGTTGGTCTCGCTCACGGCTCCGCCGTTCGCGAGGCGCCCTGTGCCTTCGGTTCGCTCGCTCACTGCTCTGTGTCTCCTGTGTCTAATCGGCGGCGTTCGCGGTCCCTACGTGGTTACGCAAGCTACCGCCTCCGGGCCTGCGCGTACGCCGCCGTGAATTCTCAGCTGTCGGTTGGGGTTAGACGCGCTCGATGATCGTGGCGACGCCCATGCCGCCGCCGATGCAGAGGGTGACCAGCGCGTAGCGGCCGTTGCGGCGCTCCAGCTCGTCGACCATGGTGCCGGTGATCATGGCGCCGGTGGCGCCGAGCGGGTGGCCCATCGCGATGGCGCCGCCGTTGACGTTCAGCTTCTCGTCCGGGATCTGCAGATCCTTCTGGAACTTCAGCACCACCGAGGCGAAGGCCTCGTTGATCTCGACCAGGTCGATGTCGTCGAGGGTCAGACCCGCCTTGGCCAGCACCTTCTTGGCGGCCGGGGTCGGACCGGTCAGCATGAGGGTGGAGTCCGCGCCGCTGGTCGCGGTCGCGACGACGCGTGCACGCGGGGTCAGGCCGGAGGCCTTGCCCGCCTCTTCCGAACCGACCAGCACCAGCGCGGCGCCGTCGACGATGCCCGAGCTGTTGCCACCGTGGTGGACGTGGTTGATCTTCTCGACAAAGTGGTACTTCTGCAACGCCACGGCGTCGAAGCCGCCCATCTCGCCGACCACGGCGAAGGACGGGTTCAGCTTGGCCAGGTCCTCGGCGGTGGTGCCCGGACGCATGTGCTCGTCGTTGTCGAGGACGACGAGGCCGTTCTGGTCCTTGACCGGAACGATCGACTTGGCGAAGTAACCGCCGGTGGTGGCCTTGGCGGCGAGCTCCTGCGAGCGCACGGCGTAGGCGTCCACGTCATCGCGGGAGAAGCCCTCGATGGTGGCGATCAGGTCGGCGGAGACACCCTGCGGCACGAAGTAGGTGTCGTAGTTGGTGGCCGGGTCCAACGCCCAGGCGCCACCGTCGGAGCCCATCGGCACGCGGGACATGGACTCGACGCCGCCGGCGAGGACCAGGTCGTCGAAGCCCGAGCGGACCTTCTGCGCGGCCAGGTTGACGGCCTCGAGGCCGGAGGCGCAGAAGCGGTTGAGCTGGAAGCCGCCGACGGTGTCGGGCAGGCCGGCCACGGTCACGGCGGTGCGGGCGATATCGGCGCCCTGGTCACCAACCGGCGCGACGACGCCCAGGATCAGGTCGGAGATCCGGTCCTCGTCGAGGTTCGGGAAACGGCCGCGCAGCTCCTGGATCAGACCAACAGTCAGGTCGATCGGCTTGACCGAGTGCAGCGAACCGTTCTTCTTGCCGCGTCCGCGCGGGGTGCGGATGGCCTCGTAAATGTAGGCCTCTGTGGTCATATCGGAGTGTTCCTTCCTCAAGGGTGCGGCGGCCGAACATTCGTCCGTCCATGCGAGTGACTCGCCGATCGGTCCGGAGACCGACCGTCCTGACGCTGTACAAAAGTCGACAAGCAGCGGCGATGACGAGTTCCAGATACCCGCATGCCTCCGCATACCATAGAACTTCGCCACACCGCGGCTCGCGGCCACCCGTTCATACTACCGTGGTGTGCGAACTCCGGTTAACTTAACGTCTTGTGAACGAGGGTTGTCAACCATCCAGCCGTGTGGCACCCAGCTCACTTTTGAGCAATTCCAAGGCCACCTCATCCGGGTCGCGTCGATCCCCTGGCGCCACCGGGGTCTGCGATTCGGCCAGCATCTCCCGTTCCTCCTCCGGCGTGGAGGGCGGCGGAACGCCATCGATCGGCGCGTAATCCATCGGACCCGGGTCATCCGGGAGATCCGGGAAGTCGGGCGGCGGAATATCGTCGTCGCCGCGGAACGACCGCGCGTCACTACTCGGTGCGGGCCGCCGACCAGGGCCCGCCGCTGGATCGGCGGCCGCCGCCCTGGCCTGACTCGGCCGCGAGAACCGCGGCGGCGTAGGCGCATCCGAAGCGCGTCCGGCCGCAGTGCCGGATTCGCGTCCCGGCGCACCAACAGCCTGCCCTGCCTGACCACGCCCCCGACTCGCCTTCGGCGCGGCAGCCGCGGGCCGAGGCGCGGCGCCGCCCGCTTCCCAGCGCACCGGATGATCGCTGCCGAGCACGGCCCGCACCGCCGACCGCACCGCCTCCACATTCCGTGGATCGGACAACCGCTGCGCCAACGGCGCATGCTGATGCGCGAATACGATCACCTCCCCTTCGATCCGCGCCACCGAGGCCCCCGACAGCAACGCCTGCACGGTAGGCCCGAACTCCCGAACTTTCGCCCGAATCTCCGCCCAGGCCCCCTCCACCGCCCGCAACAAATCCCCATCCCCCTGCCCACCGGCCTGCTCAGCGAGACCGTGCGCACCGCTGTCCTGCGCGGGACCTTGCACGCTCCCCCGCTGCCCGGAAACACCTTCAGAAACACCTTGTGCGCCGTCCTCCGGCGCCGCACCACCTGCGGCCCGATCCGCGACACCTCGCTCCGACGGTTGCACCGCGGCGTCGTGGTGTCCTGCGGCACCCGCACCACCGGTCTGTTTGCTCGCTTGCGCCGCACCGGCCGTGGACGCCGCCCGATCGGTGGCAGCCTGGTCGGGCTGCCGAGCCGAAATCGACTGCGCAACTTCTGAATTGGCCGGTGCTCGGCCCTCACCAGCCGCCGCGGCCCCCGGGTAGTCGCGCTCTCGCGGCGCAGTTGTCTCGGAGACCTCCTGCGTCCCTTCGGATTCCAGCAATCCGGCGGCAGCCTGCGAACCCGCGTCGCCCGCCGGGTCGGCCACACCTCGACCGGGTGCGGCGGCTCGATTCGCAGATTCGACGCCTGAAGAGGCGAAAGCCTCACGTGTGGCATCGCGTGCTTGTCCCGCAGACGCCGCATCGACGGGTGCGCCGCTCGTCCCAGCCGAGGCATCTACTCCGGCCGACTCTGCCGTACCAACCTGTCCAGTGCTCGAACCCCGATCGACAGCCGTGCGATCGGCACCCGCCCGCGTATCGCCGCGCTCGTCCGGCACGAAAGCGAATCCGGCTCCCGCTTCGGCGTGCCCTGCGGCTGCGCCCTGCTCTGCGGAATGCTGGTGGGCGGCCGAAGCCGCTGGCACCGATGAGGGCTGTGTTGCCGCAGCGCTCGGTCCGACCGCGGGATCCGGCCCACCGGACAAACCCGCTGGACCGACACCATGTTCAGCGGTCGAGTGCTGATCAACAGCCGCTGCCCGCTCTGCAGGCAGGCTCTGCGCCGGGCTACCAGCCTGCGCCGGAGCGCTCGCCGGGCTCGCGCCTGCGCGGGTGGCGCCCTTTTCGCGGCGGGCGGCCGCGAGCAGTTCCGCGCCTCGGCGGCGGGGAGGTTCGTCGGACGAACGCGGCGGTGCCGATTGTGCCGGGGCTTCGGGCTGCGGCGGAGCGGATGGGGCCGCGGCGGTGCGCGGCGCCAGTGCTCCGGTGGCTATGCCGCGTTCGAGCCGCTCCAGGCGTTGCAGGGTTGCGGATTCGGCGTCGGAGACCGATGGGAGGAGCATGCGGGCGCAGACGATCTCGAGCAGGAGGCGCGGGGCGGTGGCGCCGCGCATTTCGCCGAGCCCATCGTGCAGGAGTTCGGCGTGCCGGGCCAGGGTGGCCGGGCCGGTGCGTTCGGCCTGTTCGCGCATGCGGTCCAGGACATCGCCGGGGCCGGAGACCAGACCGCGGTCGGCGGCATCGGGGACAGCTTGCAGCAGGATCAGGTCGCGCAGACGTTCCAGCAGGTCGACGGCGAAGCGGCGCGGATCGTGACCCGCCTCCATGACACGGTCGATGGTGCCGAAGAGGGCAGCGCCATCGCCGGCGGCGAGCGCGTCGATCGCATCGTCGATCAGCGCGACATCGGTGACACCGAGCAGCGAAACCGCCCGCGAATAGGTGACGCCCTCGGGACCGGCGCCCGCAAGCAGTTGATCGAGCACGCTCAGGCTGTCGCGCGGCGACCCACCGCCCGCGCGAATCACCAACGGATACACCGCTTCCTCGACCGGCACCTGCTCCTGCTCGCAGATCTTGCCGAGCAGTCCGCGCATGGTGGCAGGCGGCAGCAGCCGGAACGGATAGTGGTGCGTGCGGGACCGGATGGTGGGCAGCACCTTGTCCGGCTCGGTGGTGGCGAAGATGAAGATCAGATGGGCCGGCGGCTCCTCGACGATCTTGAGCAGCGCATTGAACCCGGCCGTGGTGACCATATGCGCCTCGTCGACGATGAACACCCGGTACCGCGACTCCGCGGGCGCGTAGAAGGCTCGATCGCGCAGTTCGCGAGTGTCGTCGACGCCGCCGTGACTCGCGGCGTCCAGTTCGATCACATCCAGATTCCCCGGACCGCCCGGTCCCAGCGCCACACAGGACGGGCAGACGCCACACGGTGTCGAGGTCGGGCCCTGCACACAGTTCAACGAGCGCGCGAGGATGCGCGCCGAGGAGGTCTTGCCGCAGCCCCGGGGACCGGAGAACAGATAGGCATGACTGATGCGACCGGTGTCGAGTGCGGTACTCAGCGGGTCGGTGACGTGCTCCTGACCCACCACTTCAGCGAACGTTGCCGGTCGGTATTTCCGGTACAGAGCCACGGCCAGAGGTTACCGGCGCCCACCGACAAAGCGCATTCCCCTCGACCGACAGGCCGGGCGTGGCGCGATGCCGGGCATTTCGCGACAGTGATGTGATGTAGATCACAGGATGCTCGAATCTTCATTGGCCCCCACTGATCAGCGCCGAAGGCGGCAAAGTCGGAGCAATCGAAGATCGAGAATGGACGAACACTGAATTTTGCCGCCCGTCCAGTGCACTTCGCGGCGATTAGTTGAACTCGCGCCCCGGTTCTGGAGCTATTTGCGGAGATAACGAATCAATCAACGTGCATGACATGACGCAATCGCCTGGCTACCGTAGTTCTCGGCAACTTCGGTAGCCAAACCTTCATCAGGTTGGTGGCCCCGGCCGGTCCCTCATCCCGACCGGGGCACAACCTGAAATCCACAATTCCGGCGCTTTTCGCCGAACTCACACCACTTCCACCGGAGGAAATTTCCACCGTGCCGTCGTGTGACGATATTGCCGCCGCCTGGCTTTCGAGCACCGATTTCGCCGATGACCATGCCGCCGTCGACCTGCTCAGCCGGGCGATCAGCCCCCAGGACTTCGCGATCAAGCGCGATTCGCTACCGGTGGCCGCTGCCGCCGATCCGTCGACCGCGGCCGCCATCCTCGAACTACTGGAACGCGGCCAGGTGCCGACCATGGCGGCGATTCGCACCCTCACAGCGCAGAACGAGATGCGCCGGGAGGCCGAACGCATCGAACGCCTCGGCCGTCGGGCCCAGCGCAGCATCGACGACTTCGGCCGTGTACTCGCCCGGCTGGCCGAGGACCATTGGCTCGCGCACGGCGCAGGTCCCACCCGACGTGATGTACTGCAGTCCGAACCGGTGATGACACTGATCCGGGACCGGATCGGCGATATCGCCCCGTCCGCGGTGAAACACCTGTGGTTGGTCGAGCGCGCACAGCGCGCAGGCTGGATCGCCTCCAATGCCAATGCCGGATCGCTTTGCGCTGCGCGACGTTTCTACTCCGCCAAGTACGGCAATCGGGTCTCGCTGCGACCGGTCAATACCATCGGCACGATCGTCGCGACCTACCTGCGCGACTATCTGGCCGAAAATGACCGCGCGCCGCGCTGGTCGACTCTCGCCCACGACCTGCGCGACGATCGCGGCCGCCGGCTCTTCCACGACACCGCCGACGCGCGCATCCAGCGCCGGTGGCTCACCACCGCCGAATGGATGGCCGAGAGCGACGACCTTCCGGTGCCCGGGCGACGCGGTCTGCGTGCCTTGGCCAAGAAGGCGCGGCGCTGAACTGTCTGGGCCGACGCCCAGCGACGGTGTGAGGATTCGGTAACTTCTTCGCAACGCATGCAAGCGTGGAAGGAGTTACCTCGTGTCCTCAACCATCGATCCCGCGGCAACTGCCTGGCTGCTCGTCAGCACGGCCATGGTGCTGCTGATGACGCCCGCGCTGGCGATTTTCTATGGCGGGATGGTGCGCTCGACCGGTGTACTCAACATGCTGATGATGAACTTCATCGCGATCCCGCTGGTGACCGTGGTGTGGCTGCTGGCCGGTTACAGCCTGGCCTTCGGCGAGGACGCGGGTGGCGGTCTGATCGGTAATCTCGGCCACTTCGGGATGGCGGGCATCGATCCGAATTCCGTTCACGGCACCGTCCCGGAACTGCTGTTCGCCACCTTCCAGCTGACCTTCGCCATCCTGACCGCGGCACTGGTCAGCGGCGCGATCGCGGACCGCGCGAAATTCGCGGGCTGGATGGTGTTCGTGCCGCTGTGGGCGCTTGTGGTCTATGTGCCGATCGCGCACTGGGTGTGGGGACCGGACGGCTGGCTGGCCTCCTTCGGCGCGCTCGACTACTCGGGCGGCATGGTCGTCGAGATTGCCTCCGGCGCCTCGGCGCTGGCGCTGGCCCTTGTGCTCGGCCCGCGCATCGGCTTCAAGATCGATGCGATGCGTCCGCACAACCTGCCGTTCGTACTGCTGGGGGCGGGTCTGCTCTGGTTCGGCTGGTTCGGTTTCAATGCCGGGTCGGCACTATCGGCGAATGGTATTGCGGCAGCGGTATTCCTGAACACTCTGGTCGCGGGCTGTCTGGGCATGCTCGGCTGGCTCGGGGTCGAGCAGATCCGCGACGGTCGGCCGACCACCTTCGGTGCGGCCTCGGGCGTGGTTGCCGGTCTGGTCGCGATCACACCTTCGTGCGGTTCGGTGAATACGCTCGGATCGCTCATCGTCGGTCTGGCCGCGGGTGTGGTGTGTTCGTTCGCGGTCGGCTGGAAATTCAAGGCCGGCTACGACGATTCCCTCGATGTGGTCGGCGTGCACTTCGTCGGCGGCATCGTCGGCACGCTGCTGATCGGACTGTTGGCCAACCAGGTGATGACCGGTGGTGTCGAGGGCCTGTTCTACGGCGGCGGACTCGCGCAGTTCGGCAAGCAACTGGTCGGCGTGCTGGTGGTCGCGGCGTATGCGTTCGCCGTCTCCTTCGTGCTCGGCAAGGCCATCGACCGGTTCCTCGGATTCCGGGTCAGCAAGGAAGACGAGTCCGCGGGCATCGACTTCGCACTGCATGCGGAGACCGCATATGCCGAAGGCGTGCACGGACATGCGCCGCGCCGCTTGGGCGAGGGACACTTCGGGCAGACGCCGGGTGGCGATCACTGATCCACCGGGGGCACGAAAGCGCTAGCTAGGACACCTCGTCCGACGACATATTCCATGTGTTGCACTGAAATGTCCTGTCGTAGTTCTGGCCTTGCTCGAACCACGCCCCGTAGTGCTGGGTGGTGCCGTGATCGCGGGCATCGCCGGATTTATCTCCACGCCCGTACTGATCCGCTGTCGTTCTGTTCTGCGCCGCTTTGTCGAATGCGCCATCGACGACCGAGGTGCCGACATACATTCCGGCAAAGCACTGCGCCTCCAACTCCATGCGACGCGACAGTTCCAGCCCGAGCGCGCTGCGCGCTCCCGCGTCGGAACGCTGACTGCTCATTGCCTGGGTGATGCCGGAGATCGCCTGCACGTGATGGCCGTATTCGTGCGCGAAAACCGTCAGGTAGACGACCGTGTCGTTGCCGTACCGCTCGATCTGGATTTTGTCCAGAGGCATGTAGATCGTGTGGTTCGCCGAACAATAAAATGCTGCCCAATTGGCACTGCCGGAGCCGCATGGTGACGCCGCGTCCGCCCCGCGTGCCGGCACGCTCACAGCCGGGCTGGAGTACGGCAGGTCGGCGCCTTGTAGCGCGGGACGCCATTTCTTGTCGAGGCAGGCTGCGGCCGCCTGAAAGAATCGGGTGGCCGCCTCGACAGTCGCGGACCAGGCCGGATAACTGCACTCGGCATTGACCACACCCGCGGCGCTGTCACTGAACAGCGGGTTGTCACCGGTTTTGGCGACCGGTTGCGGCCCAGCGGGTTTCGTCGTCGTCGGCGCGGCGGCGCGACTGGTGGTCGCCGCTGCGCGCGATGTCGGGCTCGGCGAGGAGGTCGATGAAGTCGGCGGAGTGTAGGTGTAGCTCGGCGTAGGCGGCGTGTAGGCCGACGGGCGGTGCCGCTTGTTCTCCTCATCGGCCGAAATCGCCGATGAGACAAGCAGTCCGACGACCACGACGATGACCGTCAGCACACCGAGCAGTGCACTGAGCCCAGCACTCGTACTCCGGCGTCGCGGCGGGTGCGGGCGCGGCGGATATCCCGGCCGCTGATACGGCATCGGCGGACCGTACGGCGTCGCGTAGGGCGGAGGAGGACCGGATGGATAACCCTGTGGCGTGCCATATCCCGGCGGTTGCTGATATCCGGGTGCGGATTGATATCCGGGCAACGGCTGGTAGCCGGGCGGCGAACCATAGCCGTAGGGCGGCTGCGTCATCTGGTCACGACACCGAACTGGCCGACGCGGTGAACGTATTGCACTGTGCCGCACGGTCTTTGTCCACGCCGATCTCGAACCACGTACCACCGTTGTCCGCGGTCCCGTGATCGCGCATATCGCCGCGCTGGTCACCGCGGCCGTGGGCGTCGCGGCGGGCGAGGGTGATCTGCGCCGTGGTCAGCGAACCGCCATTGGCCGAAGAGCCGAGATACATGCCGTCGAAGCAGTTGGCCTGCAACTCGATTCGACGCGAGAGCTCCAAGCCCTTCTCACTGCGCACGCCCGCGTCGACGCGATCGCTATTGGCCTTGCGCAGGATTCCGGCCATCGCCTGCACGTGGTGACCGTATTCGTGGGCGAAGACCGACAGGTAGACGATCCAGTTGTCCTTGAACAGATCGGTCTGCAGCTGACTGAGCGGCATATAGATCGTCTTGTTCGCCGGGCAGTAGAACGCGGCGAAATTACTCGTGGAGCCGGTGCACGGCGTGGTGATGCCGTCCGTGCTCGCACTGACATTCAGTGTCGGCGACTGGAACGGCAGATTCTTCTGTGCCAGCACGGGTTTCCACGCCGACTCCAGGCAGCTCGCGGCGGTCTCGAAGAACTTGCGCGCGGTGTCCACCTGTGTGCTCCACGGTGCGTACGAGCACTTCGCCGGGATCAAGGTGGTGTTCGGATCGGTCAGCAGCGGGTTGGTTCCGGTCTCCGATACGCCGCCGTTCGAATCCGGCGTATAGGTCATGCTCGGGCCGGGGCCCGACGCGGTGTTGCTGAGCCTGCCGTGCGAAAACGCACCACGCACCAAGCCACCCGCGACCACGAAGACGATGATCAACAGCAGCGCGATCCACCCGCCGCCGCCCTTGCGCTTCTGCGGTGGACGTCCGGGTGGGCCGTAGGGCGTCGGTGGCGGCATGGGCGCGCGCTGTCCGTATCCGGGCGCCGGATAACCGGGCTGCTGGCCATAACCCGGCGGCGGACCATATCCGGGTTGGCCGTAACCGGGCGGATAACCGGGCTGCTGACCATATCCGGGCTGACCATAAACGGGCTGCCCCGGCGCAGGACGGTATCCGGGCTGCCCATACGCCGAACCGGGACGCGGCGGAACCGGTTGTCCACCAGACGGAACCGGCCCGTAGCCGTACGGTGGTTGGGTCACGTCCCCCGTACCCCCTCATCTCATGATCGCCTGCGGTATTGAATTTGCGGCGCTCCCGGGACCCTTCGTGGGCCCGCCCGTCACCCACCACCACCCTCAACGGGGCGGCTGGCGGCCGACTGTACCTATCCGAGCGCTACCGCCTGCGGGCCCGTCGCTCGCGCCGGGCTGCTGACGCAGCTTAGCAACTTGTCTAGAGTAGGCAGCCATGCTGACTTTTCGGGGGGGCGCCGCGAGCGCGCTGCTTCTCGCCGCTGCGGGAATGCTGGCCGCCGCACCGATTGCCCACACGGAGCCCGCAACCGATGGTGTCGATATTGTCGCGGATCTGAAACTGAGCCGCGAGGGTGTCCTCGAGGTCACCGAGAAGGTGACGGTCCCCGCCGACAGCGGCTTCAAAATGACGCTGCCGCTGCGCCTCAAGGTCGGCGACGATGTCGAACGCGTCTTCAAAGTCACCGATGTCGATACCAAAGGCCCCGGCACCGCGACGGTCGCGAACGATCTGTTCACCATCGATGCCAAGCCGGGCGAATCGACGTTCACCTACGCGATCCACAACACGGTCAGCGACGCACCCGGTACCCAGGTCTTCCGCTGGCTCGGCACCATCAATGCCGATGTCGCATCGATCGATGCATCCCTGATCAGCCCGAGCTACGAAATGGGCGTGGTGGATTGCAAATTGGGCCCGCCCGGCAATCTGCGCCAGTGCTCCGATCTGCAGATCGAGGCGGACGGAGTGCTCTACTGGCGCCAGACCGACCTGCGCAAGGGCGACAATATCGACCTGACCCTGCAGCTGCCGCCCGGCACGGTGCCCGCCAACGCCGATATTCGCGACAACAGCGAGGCCGGCGCCTTCTCCTTCACGACTCCGGTACTCGTCGCATTCGGTGTGCTGCTGCTCGCACTGGCCGCGATGGCGGGCTACGTGGTCGAGACCAGGCGGAAAAACGCCGCTGCCACAGCCGGTTCGGCGACGATCGATCCGCTGCTGCGCGACGGTACGCGGGTCCAGTTCACCTCTCCGGAGGGCATCCTGCCCGGCGAGGCGGGCGTCTTGCTCGACGAACATGCCGATCCGAGCGATATCGCCGCGACGGTGATCGACCTCGCCGTGCGCCGGTACATCTGGATCACGCCCGTCAGCGATAGCGATTGGCGCATCGACCGGGTGAACGCACCCGATGACCAGCTGCGCGCTTACGAGAAGGCGGTTTACCGCGCATTGCTGCCGGACGGCACCGATTCGGTGACCGTCGGCGAGTTGCGCGCGCCGGGACGCCTGCAGTCCCAAACGGTGCGCAGCGCAATGCTCGCCGATGCGGTCGAACGCGGCGCGTTCATCGATCGGGCCCACATCGGATTGCCGATCCTGGTGGGTGGGGCACTGATCGTCGCCGGTATCGCCGCGACCATCGCTCTGGCGCTCACCTCGGGCAGCGCACTGGTCGGCGTCGCGATCCTGCTCGCCGGCGTCGCGGCGGTCCTGCTGCCGCGATTCCTACCGGTGCGCACGGCCCAGGGCCGCGAACTCGTCGGCCAGATCCGCGCACTGCAGCGCGGCCTCGACGCGACCACCCGCGACCAGATCCCGCCCGCCGACCAGGAATTGGTCTTCTCCCGTGCGCTGCCGTTCATGGTGATCGGCGGCCGCGCCGACAACTGGATCCGCACCTTCCGCGACCTGAACCCCGCCGCCGACTCCCAGCCCGGCCTGTACTGGTTCGGCACCTTCGAACGCGACCGCAACCTGCAACGCTTCGCAGGCCACTTCCCCTACTTCATCACCGCCCTCGAAGCTCTCTTCACGTAAGTCCTCGGAGCAGCCAGCGAGCCGAGCAACTTCGTCGGCAGCAGTCCACCGATCGCGGAAGACCAGCCGCTCGGGCCTCGTTGTGGTTGCATTGCTCCCGGCCGCTCGTTTGCGTGTCCGGATGGGAGAGTGCGATGGAGTCGGAGCTGGCGACCATCGATCTGAACAAGACATTCGCGCAACGGTTTTGGTATCCGATCAGCATTGTGGTGGTGACGGTGGCCGCCGCCGGTGCCGGCTGGCTCGTTGTCGGCGGACTGGACCGCGGCCGGCATGCGCCGTTCAGCGACGGGCCCGCATACGCCCTGTGGCGCATAATGATCGGGATCACCGTCGCGATGGCGTTTGCGGGAACGCTTTTCACCGTTCCGATGCTGCGTGAACTTCGCGCCAGATATCCAAGCGCCAGCTTGTCCGCACTCACCGCGCTGTACCTGCTGACCATCGCGGGAACCGCCGCGATGCCGCTGATGTTCTGGGGCCGGCTTCAACCGAGTGCGGTGCGGATCGGCATCGCGCTCGTGCTTGTCGCCGTCGCGATGTGGCCGGCGGTCGCGGTCATTTGGATTGTGCGCGCACGGGTTCGGTTCATCGCAGTTCAGCCACTGGACACGCTCGCGGCGACGACCGCACATCGGATCGAGGAAATCAGATCGCTGCGCGCCGCCCTGATCACGGCTCTGACCATCCTGGCGATGGTCGTCTCGATCAGCGTGCTCAATACCGGTCAGCTCCGCAATGCGCGGATCGCCGCCGGCACGGCAGCCGAAATTCCGCCCACCTATGCCCTGTTGTACGGGGCGGTGCTCGCCGGACTGCTGGGAATCCTTTTCGTTCCGGTACATCTGTCCTGGCAGGCGGCCGGTGCGCGGATCCTCGACGCGTCGTATCCCATCGTTCGTACCGACGCTTCGGGCGTTCCGCAACTGCCCGATGACGAGTGGACCGCCGGACGTAATCGACTCACTGAGCTGATAGGCCTCGCCAATACGGCGACAGCACAATTCCGAGCGGCGTTCACGACGTTGGCGCCGTTCCTGACCGGTCTTCTCGCCTACTTCCTGAAGTAGGCGAGAAACCTGCAGGCGAATTGTCAGTCGTTCAGCGCTGTGCGGCGGATGGCGGCGAGGGGGTCGGCGTAGATGGCGCTGAGTGAGGTGACCACTGCTGCGAATTCCTGCACCTTGCCGCCGAATCCGCTGATACGGATGTCGGTCGGGGGGAGTTGGGAGGACTGGGTGAAGGCGCGGGCGACGTGGGCGACCGCGGGGCGGTAGCCGGTGAAGGCCTGGCCGCCGAGGATCACCCGGTCCGGGTTGAGCATGTCACGGACCATCGCGACGGTGTGTCCGAGGATGGTGGCGCGCTCGGCGAGCAACTCCTGCGCATCCGCCGCGCCCGCCTCTGCGGCGCGGTACAGGTCGGCGATGGTGCTGCCGCCGGTGCCCTTGTGCGCCGGAATGATCCCGCGCCCAACGGCCCTGGCGTGCAGCGACCGATCACCGACGGTCACCTCGAGGCAGCCGCGCCGTCCGCAGGTGCATTGGACATCGGAGCCGGTCGGGAAGTGCGCGATCGAACCGGGTCCGCTGCTGGGGGTATGCACCCGGCCGTCCAAAGTCACCGCGATACCGGCGGTTTCGCGAACGTAGAAGTACAGGCTGCTGCCGGGACCAGTGGTCCCACGCGGCTCGCCGGTCGGCAACAGCAGTTCCGACGCGGCCATCGCTTCGACGTGCGGCGCAACCGAGACCGGCAGCTCGAGCACCTCGCCGAGCACCGAACCGACCTGCGCCCCTTGCCAAGCCAGCTTGGGATGATCGACGACACCGGTCGCGGCATCGACCCGGCCACCGATCGCCACACCGGCCCAGAGCGGTTTGCGCCGATGCCAGCGCTGCAGGAAGGCCTTGGCGCTGCGCGCGACGGTCGTGGTCGCGAAGTCCTGACCGGTTTGCGGCGTCGCGATCGCCAGCCCGCCGAGGATGCGCCCGCGCAGATCGGCTGCGACGATCTTGGTGACCGCGGCGCCGATGTGGATGCCGAGGGTCAGATAGGCCTCGTGGTCGATTTCGAAAGGCACCCGCGGACGGCCGACCGCACCCGATGCGGTCAGGTCGGGGCGCTCGCGCAGCAGTCCGGCGGCCAATAGCGCCGAAACTTGGCGGTTGACCGTCGCGATGCTCAAACCCGTTGTGCGCGCGGCATTGTCACGGGAAACCGGACCGCCGGTCGCGGCGCGCAGCACGGCTGCGGCCGGATTGTCGGCGATGCGGAGTTCCGGCGCGACAACGGGGCGCTGGACACGGACACGACCGGTTACGACCCTGGAGCCGGATCGATCAAGGGTGAGGGACATATGAAGATTCCTTGCTGAAGTCCCGTACCACGGGACGTGCCTACACGTGCGGCGGCGGGGCAGCGCACGAGCCGAAACAGCGGCTCAGCTGCAGCAGGAACAACACAGTTCGCGAGTCAACGGCAGTCGCAGACCCAGCGCGGCGGTCACGTAAGTGACCCGCAGTGCGGTCGGACGGCTCGAAGACATGGGATCAAAGTTAACACCGAAATCGCCGCGCACCAAGCCCCATCAGCGGAGCGGGAACTCCTCGGCCCGGCCTTCCCCCGGCCACAGGAAGGCCCCGCCCAGTCGAGAGGTACTGGGCGGGGCCTGTTTCCGTGGCGACGGTGGGCACGGATGCCGTGCGACCTACTTGGCCGGGACGAACGGCTGGTTGATGGTGGTGAAGTACTGAATCGCCGCACCGATCGCGACCGGCGCGGTCACGAGAATCTGACCGGCCAGGGTGCCGAGGGCACCGACGGCGATGATGCCGCCGAGGCAGCCGATGGCGGCGGCCGGAATGAACGGACCGAACAGACCGACGATGGTCGCCGAGGCGACCGTGGCACCGGCGATACCGCCGAGCACGCAGCCCGCCGCACCGCCGATGAGACCGCCGACCAGCGTGCCGATGGTGGCCGCCGCCGAAACGGTGCTCGTCAGACGGGTCCAGGCCGCGACCTCACGGTCGTATGGGGTCTTCCAGGGGGCCTGGTCCTCGTAGGGCAGCGCGATCGGCTGGTAGACCGCGTGTTCGCGATCGATTTGCGGGGTCAATGTCGCGGTGCGATCGGAAATCTGTGCGGCGATAGGGAATTCGAAGTCGTCGATCCGGAACCGCAGCGGGGTGCCCGCGAGCACGGTGCCATCGGCGGCCTTGATCTCGAAGACATCGCCCTCGACCGCCAGCGAACCCGCGTCGGTCTTGACAATCGATGAATCGCCTACCGCTTCGGCGGTGAAATTGATTGCGCTATCGTCGCTTTCGGTCGTGGCCGGGGCGGCGACCGAGGTGCCCGCGGCCACACCGGTCGCCATGGTCACCAGCGCCGCGACGACGGCGAGTTTCCTCATCTTCATGTACTGCGTTCCCTCATCTAGGTGTTGCTACCGAGGGAAAAGCATCGGCGAGAACTCAATCGGGCACGAGGGAAAAATGCAGACAGATTCGAATAGGCAAACCCGGAGCGACCTCAGGACTTCTTGGCCGCCGCCTTCATCTGCTTCTTGAAAGCCCTTACTTCCAAAAGGGATTCGCCGTCGACGATATCGGCGGCCGAGCGCCGTGAGCCCGTTTCGGAGTAGGTGCCCGCCGCCGCTTCCCACCCCTTCGGCTGCACACCGAGTTGCTTGCCGAGCAGGGCGAGGAAGATCCTGGCCTTCTGATCGCCGTAACCCGGCAGTTCCTTCAAACGGCGCAGCACCTCTTTGCCGTCCGGATCGCCCTGGGTCCAGATGCGTTCGGTCCTGCCGTCGTAATGCTCGACCACATAGCGCGCGAGTTCCTGGGTGCGGCGAGCCATGGACCGGCCGTAGCGATGAATGGCGGGCGGGGTCGCGCACAGTTCCTCGAACGCCTCGGTGTCGGCGTCGGCGATCCGCTGAATATCGAAGCCGTCCATGCGGTCGGCGATCTTCTTCGGCCCGCGGAAGGCGTGTTCGAGCGGGAACTGCTGATCGAGCAGCATGCCCGTCAGCAACGCGAAGGAATCCTCGGAAAGGAGTTTGTCCGCCTCCGGCTCCTGGGCGAGACACAGCTTGACAGTCGCGGACTTCGCTTTGGCCACAGGACTTCCTTTCGCTGGTACCGGACTTCTCCGATCATCTCACTCGGAACCGTTGCGTGGTCCGGCCCACCCGGATCGGTGGCCTGTCCGAATCGTGACCCACCTCACAGTCCTGCCGTGCGATGCGGTCGGTGCCGAAGTAGGCTCAGCGCCATGCCTCAGACGACGGCAATACCCAGAGACGGAATCGGGCCCATGAATATGCAGGGGTTGCGCCCGGATCGCTTCGATAGCGCGGGCCAGGATCAGTTGGTCGACGTGCGGGATCTGCAGGCGGCGCTGCCGGGCATCCGCCGACTGCGCACGTGGGCACATGAAGCATTGGCGCTGCAGCCCGGCGAGAGTGCGGTCGATGTCGGATCGGGCACCGGCTCGGAGGTCATCGCCTTCGCGGATGCGGTCGGCCCGACCGGCACCGCGATCGGTGTCGAACCCGATCCACAGCTGCTCGCCTCCGCCGAACGCCGCGCCGAACAGGCCGGTTCGACGGCCAAATTCCATTCCGGCGACGCCTACGGGCTGCCGTTCGGCGCTGAAACCTTCGACGCCGCACTCTGCGAGCGGGTGTTCCAGCACCTGACCGCACCGAGTCGTGCTGCCAACGAGATCGCCAGGGTGCTCACGCCCGGTGGCCGTGTCGTTGTGATGGACAGCGACTGGGGCACGGCAATCGTGCATCCCGGCGACCGTCATGTGGTTCGCGAGGTCGTCGACACCCTGATCGCCGCAACCACCAACCCGTTCTCCGGCCGCAGGTTGCCCGGCCTGCTGACCAAGGCAGGCCTGGTTATCGACGAGATCGGATCGCACGCCCTGGTGCAGGACCGGACAGTCGGCGCGGGCGCGCTGGTCAACCGCATCTCCGCCATGGCGGTCGCGCGCGGTTCCATCACCGAGGCACAGCGTGACCAGCTCATCGCGGATCTGGAACGGGGCGCCGAAACCGGTGACGTCCACCTATCGGTGACCATGTTCGCCGTGCTTGCACATAAACCCCGCTGATCGTGGCCGTCGACGTATCGACCGAGGCGGTGATCGAGTGTCCACGCGCTCAGGTCGCCGCCTTCGCGGGCGATCCGACGAACGCTCCGCGGTGGTACGCCGATATCGACCGCATCGAATGGCAGACCGAGCCGCCGCTGCGGATCGGATCGCGCATGGAATTCGTCGCGCGATTCCTCGGCAGACAACTCGTGTACACCTATGAAGTAGTCGAGTACACACCCGGCGAACGACTCGTAATGCGCACCGCCGAGGGACCCTTCCCGATGGAGACGACCTACACCTGGGCCGACGCCGGACCGGACCGCACCCGAATGACCCTGCGCAACACCGGAATTCCGAGCGGATTCGGCAAGCTGGCCGCACCGATCATGGAGGCGGCGATGCGGCGGGCCAATCGGGCCGATCTGGCACGACTGCGGGCGCTACTAGAGGGTTGAAATACAGTGGGCGCGTATCGGATCCGATACGCGCCCACTGTATTTGCCGACTATTTCTGGAGCAGTTTCTCGGTGGTCGCGAGCAGTACACAGGTGGCCAGACCGTCCATCGCCTTCGCCAGTTCCGGCAGCTGCGGGAAACTGGGGGCGATGCGGATGTTCTTGTCCTCCGGGTCATTCCGGTACGGGAAGGCCGAACCGGCCGCGGTGAGCGCGATGCCGGCATCCTTGGCCAGCGCGATCACCCGGGCCGCGGTGCCCTCCAGGACATCGAGGCTGATGAAGTAGCCGCCCTTCGGCTCGGTCCAGGATGCCACCTTGGACGCGCCGAGCCGATCCTCCAGAATCTTGAGCACCAGTGCGAATTTCGGTTCGAGGATGGCGCGATGCTTCTGCATGTGCGCCCGCACGCCGTCGGCGTCCTTGAAGAACCGCAAGTGACGCAGTTGGTTGATCTTGTCCGGGCCGATGCTCTTCTTCGCCGCGTGGTCGAGGTACCAGCTCAGGTTCGGCGTGGACGCACCGAGGAAGCTCACCCCCGCACCGGCGAAGGTGATCTTCGAGGTGGAGGCGAAAACAATGGGGCGGTTCGGATTTCCGGCCGCGGTGGCCATACCGAGCACATCCAGGACGGGTGCGGCGATATCGGTCAGCGGATGCACCGCGTAGGCGTTGTCCCAGAACAGGCGGAAGTCCGGCGCCGCGGTTGGCATCGAAACCAACTCCTGGACAACCTCTTCGGAGAAGATGACGCCGGTCGGGTTGGAGTAGTTCGGCACCGCCCACAGACCCTTGATCTGCGGATCATCGGCCACCAGTGCGGCGATGGCGTGCACATCCGGTCCGTCGTGACCGATCGGAATCGGAATCATCTCGAAGCCGAGCGCCTCGGTGATCGCGAAGTGCCGGTCGTAGCCTGGGCTCGGGCACAGGAACTTCAGCGTTGGCTCGGCCACCCAGCGCCGCTCGGAATCCGGTGTGCCGTACAGCAATGCGTAGCTGATCACCTCGTGCATCAGCTCCAGGCTGGCGTTATTGCCCGCGATCAGGTTCTCGACCGGAATGCCGAGCAACTCACCGAAGATCGCACGCAATTCCGGGAGACCGTGCAGCCCACCGTAGTTGCGGCAATCAGTGCCGGCGCCGTCCTTGAAATCGCCGGGGCCGGGCAGCGTGAGCAGTTCCGTGGAGAGGTCGAGTTGTTCCGGCGAAGGTTTACCCCTGGTCAGATCCAGTGTGAGCTTCTCGGTCTTGAGCGTCGCGTAATTCGCGGTCTGGGTCTCGTGTTCGGACACGAGCTCCGGGGGGCTCATCAAACCGATCTGCGTTTGCCGGGGCATCCTGAGCAGCCTTTCGAAGCAGCGAAGGGGCGATTGACGTCCGAGCCGATTACCGCGGTCGGACCGCTTGATCCAGCCGAGCGCGTTCGACGTCCGGCGGACCGTGTTCACGTTACCCGGCGGTTGCTCCGAATTGGAGTGAATATAGGGGACCCCGCGCACCCGGCAGAGCCCGTTGACCCTTGCTGCCTTCCGGCCCTGGGGGAGTTCACAGGATGCGCGCCGCGCGGGATCCATATGCAAGTGTAGCGGGCGGCTCCGACAATGATCACCACCGGGGTGGACCGCAATGGGTCGAAACGGGACCCAACTGGGAGTTCCCGCCCCGAGCAGCCCCAATTTGGTGACCGGCCGGGGGCACCCGGTATGCTGCTGCACGGAGGATTCGCCTAGTGGCCTATGGCGCTCGCCTGGAACGCGGGTTGGGTTAACGCCCTCAGGGGTTCAAATCCCCTATCCTCCGCCAGGGAAATACCTGGTCAGGGATGGTTTTCACCGTCCCTGACCAGTCCCGGTCAACACGCGCGGTCAACGGATGTCATCTGAGGGGATGCTCCAAGAAGTCGGCACGGCAGTGTCCCGACTACAGAGAGACGACCCGCATGTCCAGCATCCGTGTACGCACCCGCCGCGACGGCACCGACTACACACAGGTCATGTTCCGCCATAACGGCAAGCAGCAATCCATGTCATTCGACGACCACGCGGCAGGGCTCCGCTGGCGCAAGGCGCTCGACGAACTCGGCGCCGAGCGCGCGCTCGAACGACTCCAGATCGCTGAGAACGTCGAAGCCAACCCCGTCGTCACCATCGCCAGCGCCGGGGCCGACCACATCGACAACCTCACCGGTGTCACCGATGGCACGCGCAAGCGATACCGGGCCTACATGCGCAACGACATCGAACCGTTCTTCGGCCCGAGCACCGCAGCCGACATGATCCCCGACAAACGGATCCGGCAGTGGGTGAAGGCCTGTGCATGAATCCCCCTGGATGTTCATGGATTGGGCGGCCCCACCCGGAAGGGGATCGGGTGGGGCCGCTGTATCCGGATTACTGGACTTACTTCTCCAGCTTCTCCAGCATCCAACTGCCGACCGCGTACATGTCGTCAGCGGGGATGGCGCGCGTGTAGTGCAGAGGCGGGGTCACCCACCGGATCCGCCGCCACCCGTTCCCCGGTCGGATGACCCAGCCACCGTATTCGCGGTGAGGATTCCACTGATTCTTCCCCGTGTAGCCGGGCTCACGGGGGACATGCCGGAACCGGTAGTGCAGGTTGCGGCGCAGCAAGAACCAGCGACTCGACCATGTGGGAGGGCCGCTACTGATATGGAGCTGCTTCATCGGAAGTCAACTTAGCACTGGAGGAAGGTGGGCGGTGTCTCGTTGCGGCCCTCATCCGTCCCGGTGTCCCAGGTAGCTCGCATGACGATCTTGCCTTGCCACACGCCGGGTACGCAGTCCAATGCCATCGCGGCGATGTTGAGGTGTGGGTTGGGGATTTGCGTGGAAACGGCGCGGTCCCCCGTCGGCTGCGGGTTGCTGGTGCCCGATCGATGCCATAGCTGCAACTCGATGCGGAACTGGAGAGGAGCGCGGTCGCATTCCACGATGCCGCCTACGACGACGGCCTTGTGCAGCACATACGGGTTCTTGTTGAACTCGAAGGTGCATACACCGCCAGCGGCCTGCGCGACCGGCGTGGTGGTGAGCGTTTGCCCGCCGAGTAGTGCGGCGCTGACAGCGACGACCGTGACGGCTGCCCGAATCGCGTTGAATCCCATGGATGTCCCTCCATTACCTACTACTCCCGTACCCCACGGGAGAGTCAGAACCGCCTCGAGCGAGGCGCGTCTTACTGCTCGACATATGCGCCGGGGCCGGAGCACTCCCGCGTCGACCAGGGTCCAGAACGCTTCATGTTTCGCGCCGCATGAGTCGGCGTCGCAGTTGATGCGCGCACGAAATACGCGGCGCGCTTCCTCGACGCTGTACGGACGATCCGGTGCACGGTGGCATGCGTCGCGAGCAACGCGCGCGAGAATTTCGGTGCTGGGGCGTTCACCGTCGACGTGCACCGGGCGGTCGACGACGTACGGCAGCAGGTAGAAGACCACGACGCCCAGCATCAAAACCCCGGCGACGGTTGCGCATACGAGTCCAGTAGTCGACACAGCTAGTCGACCTCCGTGTCGTCGATCGAGACCGGCTCGACGGTGATCACTGCGTGTTCGCCGAGTTCGTGGTGGTCATCGGATTCGAATGCGAAGGTCTGCCCGACAAAGCCTTCATCGTCGACAGGCGCCCACAATCCGTCGTCGCGCCGCAACCAACCCGCCGGGCGATCGGCTCCGGTGTCAGCGTCGCGCATCGCGACAACCGCGGCTTTGCCTGCACGCTCGATAGCGGCCGTGCAGTAGCGGCAGATGCCGGTGTCGGGCTCGACGTCCTCATAGGTGCAGCGGGGGCAGCGCTTCGCCGTTGGGGCTGTGGGCGCGGGGCGATCTGCCCATTCGCGGACCGCTTCGGCGAACACCTCGACCACATCGCCCGGTGCGCCGTTATAGGTGGCGGGTGCGCCGGTGAAGGGATCCCGTTGCGGCAGTAGCGAATCGCGTTGCAGCCACCCCACAGGCTGGTGGTCTGGGTCGTCGTCGTGCCCGTCGAGCCGGGCAACCTCGCCGATCACGGGAGGTTCTTCGAGTTGCGCGGGTCGGGCACGATGTGACCGGCCTCGACGAGCACTTCATGCGCGGCGCGCTTACGGGCGCAGGAGTCGAACGGGCACCGGGCGTGCCGTTGCATCGCGTAGTGCGCGGCATCGGGTGCGAACGGCCGCTCGGGTGCCTCATGCGGCCAGCCATGCGGCAGGACGGATCGGTCGAGCAGCTCATCGCCGCGAGCTATCAGGGCGGCAATTTCTGGTTTAGCCATGGGATTCCCCGGCGTCTGGTTCGGACCGCTGACTCACCACGCCGCCGAGGATGCGGGTCGACCCGACGGCGCGGTGTAGTTAGAACGATGGCGCAGCTTCCGACTGTGAAGTGCGAAAGAATTTCGTACTCTTGGCACTACGGACTTGGCACGGCGTTCAATGAAACGGTGGTGACCATGAGCGCGGATCGCGCGGCAGTAGCGGCCCGAGTCGGCGAGGCGCGACGACTGGCGGGACTCACACAAAAGCAGTTGGCAGAGAAGGCGAATGTGTCGACGGCGCTTATCCGCTCTGTGGAACAGCGCCGAGCGCCAGCAACGCCCGCGTTTCTGGGTGCTGTGTCGAAAGCCTTGCGGCTGTCGGTGACCGACCTGACCGGGCAACCGTACGTGCCCGCGCCCGGCCCGGATACCGAAGTTCACTCTGCGATCGCCGTGCTTCGTACTGAGCTGGCCGCCTACGACATCGACAACGCCGCTGTAGCCGAGCCCCGTGCCCTTGCACAGCTCGCCGCCGAAGTCGACAAAGTGTGCACGTGGCGGCGGGCTGCTAGCTTCCACAAGCTCGGTGAGCACCTGCCTGGTCTGCTGGGCGAACTGCGCGCCGCCATGCACCGCGCTACCGGCGTCGACCGTGGTCGCGCTTTAGTGCTGCTGTGCGAGCTGTACTACTCCGCGCACTCGCTAGCGCACAAGCTCGGCTACTCCGACCTCGCCGCGCTCGCCGTCGATCGAATCGCATGGGCCGCAGCCGAAGCCGACAACCCGCTGTGGAAGGCAACAGCCCAGTTTCAGCGCGCAGCGCTGCTCACTTCTGGCGGTGACTGGACGGTTGCGCTCAGCTTCCTCGAGCGATGCCGCGGCGACATCGAGCCTCGGCTCGGCGTCGGCCGTCGTGATGACCTGATCGCGTGGGGTGGGCTGCACCTGCAATCCGGCTTGGCCGCGTCACGGTCCGGCCGTCGTAGCCTGGCGGACGAGCATCTCGGCGAGGCTCGAGCCGCTGCCGAGCGACTTGGCGACGACCGGGATCGGGTCCTCAGCTTCGGCCCGACAAACGTCGGCATCTGGTCGGTCGCGCTGGCAGTCGAAGCGATGGACGGCACCGAGGCGCTCAACCGGGCCCGCGCTCTGGCGCTCCCCGCCGATGCACCGAAAGAGCGTGCGGGCCATCACTACATCGATCTGTCGCGCGCCTACCTACTCCACGGTGATCGCCGTCGTGCGTTCGACGCGCTACTCACTGCGAAGTCGATCGCACCAGCGCAGACCCGCTACAACCCAATGGTTCACGAGACCGCCCGAGCGCTAGCTCGCGCTGAGGCCCGCGCCGTCGACAGCGTGCACGGCTTCGCCATGTGGTGCGGGATTGCCCAGCGACTCTAAGCAGGCAGGCCCTTCGCGACGGCCGGGCCCAGGAACTCGACGCGGAATGACTCGACGTATTCGCTGCGCTTGTCCAGGAACCGTCGGGTGTGCGGCTGCCGCTCGTGCTCTTCGAACGCATCGCGGTCGCGGTACACCTCATAGAAGATCCGCGAGAGCGGTTCACCGTCAACGGTGTTGGTCGCATAGACCAGCGTGCCGGGCTCGTGTTCGATGATCTGCCGAACGGTATCGGCGACGAGTTGGTCGAACGCGTCGGCCGCGTCCTCGTCGAACAAGTCGAACTTCACCACGAGAGCGAACATGGAACGACCGTAGCAGTGGGCAGCATCGACGGCACCGGCTATCAGTTCCCCCAATCTCAGCGTCGGTGTCCGGCGCCGCCGCCGGTCGCTATCACCTGATCCCGGCGCACCTTCGCCACCGACTGGGTTTGCGCGGCAGCGCCGATCGGCGGGAGCAGCTGATACGTCAGGTGGACCGCGCGGCCGCCGTGGACGCCACACCGGGCTTACATTTGCCGGTTCATAACAACGCGGATGTCGTAGCCGCTCTCTCAGGATCCGGCTCCGACTGCTCGGAAAGGGCGACCGAGTCATGTTCATTGTCGCGGCATGGATGGTGGACATGGACACCACGATCCGTGGGTGCTGAAATGCCCGGAAAGTCCTGGTGGTGGCCCTGATTCGAACCTGTCACCGCATTCTCGACCATCCAAGACGCCCCGTGATCCGAATGCGAATCAACAAGTTCTCTGCACTGTGAAAGGTAATCGATGAGCACAGGCAAGCACAGAAAAGTCAGTTCGCGTCAACAGAAGATGGGGTCGATGGTAGTGGCGGGAGCGGTTCCCGTTCTTCTCACCATGGTGGGGAGCAACGGAACCGCGAACGCCGAACTCGACCGGCACGGTCCGGTGAGCCGGACCGAGCACGGCGACCACGTTGCCTTCGTGGCCGACGACACGGATTCGGCCGAGGCGACTCCCACCGCGCAGGCAGAGCAGGCGAAGCAGTCCTCGGACTGGCCCGCCGCCCAGGTGCCGAATGTGCGCCCGTACCGGGGAACGCGAATCCCGGACGACACGCGCAGTTCGCTGCAATGGGCGCGACCAGTACCGAAAAACGAGTATCTATCGCCGGTCGAGTCGCTGCACGGCCCGGTCCCGGTCGCACCGGTGCCGCCGATCGCGCCGCCGCCGGGCATGTTGCGTTTCGGAAACGTACAGGTCGAGGCACCGGATTGGCTGCCGCGGGAGCCCGCCATCCAACTCAACGACGCCGCGGCGGTGACCGAGGCCGATCTCGCTACGTTCTTCGACTCGGTGGGTATGGAGCGCACTCGCTCCGATCGCGTTGCGGGTCAGACCGTCGGCTCCGCGGCGCTCGGTGCGGCCGCAGGCGCAGCGGTGGCGAGCCCGTTCGCGCTGATCGGCGCAGGTGTCGGCGGTGCACTCGGTCTGGTCGTCGGCGTGCCTTTCGCACCGATCGGTCTCGCCGCGGGGCCCATCGGCGCCGCATACGGCGCGGCCCTCATGGCGGCGCCGCTCGCCGCCATCGGCGCGGGTATCGGCGCGGTTCTCGGTGCGACGCAGGCCCTCACCGCACCCCCACGAGCTCTCGGCCCGGCTGAGGCTGCGACAGCCGAACCCGCACCGATCGACAGACCGTTCCACATGGCCGAATAAGTCGCGATGCCGCCTGAAATGAACCGGCAGCTATACGGCTGCGGCACGCGGCCCTCGTCAGCAGCGCCGAAACAGCCTGAAATGCGGCGGATTCGACCGAAGAACCTGTTGACCTTGGGTTGCGGGTGGGTTCAAATCCCCTGCCTTCCGCCATAAAATAGCAGGTCAGGACATATTTTAGTGTCCTGACCTGCTGTTGTCTTCGGACTGCGTGTGGTCCGCCACTTCAGGCGCTGCCCGACCAGGGCATTGACGCGGTCAACACGGATCGAAGTTTTCATCCCCCGTTTCGACGGTTGGGTCGCTGTGCTGCATGGCGTGCGCGCGGGATCACGGGTGGGTTCGCCACGATTCACGGCTGCCGATTCCTTTCTGTGGCGACCGAGGTCTACATGGTCGACGGTGCGGACCGCCGACGCGGCCGACCGCGACGCAAGCCGAGAAAGAGAGCTGATTGCTGTGAGTATTCCCACCACTATGCGCGCCCTGCAGCAGACTTCGCTGCAGGGTCCGCAGGATATGCGGTCGATCATCGACGCGCCGGTACCGGTGCCCGGCCCGGGCGAGGTCCTGATCCGGGTCGCGGCCGCCGGTGTCAATTTCGCCGATATCTCGCGGGCCTACGGCACGTTCCTCGGCGGTCCGCAACCACCGTATCTTGCGGGTTTCGAGGCCGCCGGCGAGGTCGTGGCGGTGGGTGAGGCTACGAGCGCCCCGCAACCAGGGGCCAGGGTTATCGGCGTCGGCTACGGGGCTTTCGCCGAGTACATGGTCCTGCCCGCAGCTGCGGCGGTGCCGATTCCGGACGGCTGGAGCGCCGAGCAGGCGCTGGGCTTGGTCGTGAACTGGCCCACCGCGCTGGCCGCGCTCAGGCCTCTGGGCCGCATCACCACCGGGCAGACCGTGCTTATCCACGCCGCGGCGGGCGCGACCGGCCAAGCCGCGGTGACCCTGGCCAAGCATTATGGCGCGACGGTCATCGCCACTGCCTCGCCGGGCAAGCACGAGACTGTGCGGGCACTCGGCGCCGACCACGTCCTGGACTCCCGCACCGACGACCTCACCGCCGAGGTACTGCGGCTGACCGGCGGCATCGGCGCCGATCTGGTGCTCGAGTCCGCCGGCGGCGCAACCTTCGCCGCCGGCGTGGCCGCGGCCAGGCCGGTCACCGGCCGGATCGTCGTCTATGGCGTGGCAGGCGGTGAAGCCGCGATCACCAATTGGGAGTTGGTGTACAAGCACCAAGTCCACATCATCGGCCTCAACATCGGCGTGCTGAGCCAGGCCGCACCGCAGATATTCGGCGAGCTCATGGGTGAGCTGTCCGCGCTCATCACCGCTGGCGTCCTCACTCCCGCTCGCCCCACCGCTTACGACTTGTCCGACGGCCCGAAAGCCCTCGCGGAACTCGAAACCCGCAGCACCACCGGCAAACTGGCACTGGTGCCGTGACACCCGCTGAGCTGCGTTTCGATTCCTTCACAACAGCGTCCCGGTCGTAATCAGCGACCGTCCCGACCGGCGGGAGCGGTGCGGACAAGGAGCTGCCTGTGGGATTCGACCGCACATCCGGCCGACCGGCCACGGCCTACACTCGCGACATGACGGCGCACATGCCGGAGGCGGCGAACCAGGACCGGTTCGCCGCCGAAACCGAGCGGTTCCGCCGGGAGCTGCTGGCGCACTGCTATCGCATGGTCGGCTCGTCCCAGGACGCGGAGGACCTGGTACAGGAAACATATCTTCGGGCATGGCGCTCCTACGCCGGCTTCGAAGGACGCGCGTCGATTCGGTCCTGGCTCTACAAGATCGCCACCAATGTCTGCCTGACGGCCTTGCAGCCGCGCCGGATCCGGGTGCTGCCCTCGGGCCTGACCGGGCCTTACGATGGGCCCGATCGCCCGCCGAGTCACGTTGCGACGGGCGAGGTCTCGTGGCTGGAGCCGTTGCCGGACGGGTGGATCACCCCGGCCGCCGACGATCCGGCCGCAGTGGTTATCGCAGGCGAGTCGCTACGGCTGGCACTCATCGCCAGCCTGCAGCACCTGCCCGCCCGCCAGCGCGCGATCCTCATCCTGCGCGAGGTGCTGGCGTTCTCCGCGGCCGAAACCGCGGAGATCCTCGGCACCACTACGGCGGCGGTAAAGAGCGGTCTGCAGCGCGCCCGTGCCCGGCTCGACGAACTGGATCCGGAGCCCGAGAAGCTGCTCGAACCGACCGACCAGCGGGCACGCGCACTACTCGACGGCTACATCGCGGCCTTCGAGCGTTCCGACGCCGGTCTGCTGGAACAAGTGCTGCGCACCGACGCCACGCTGGAGGCGACGCCATTCCGCGAATGGTACGCAGGCCGGGTGCGGTGCATCCACATGCTCGACGCGTACGTGCTCGGCAGACCCGGCGATTGGCGGATGATCGCTACTACAGCCAACGGCCAGCCGGCCGCCGTCATCTACTACCGAGACGCCGACTGTGTGTTCCGGGCAAGCGGCATCGTTGTGCTGGCTCCAACTACTACTGGTGTCTCCCGGGTGATCGCACTGCACGACCCGGCGCTGGTCGCGATGTTCGGCTTCCCGGGCGTGTTCGCGCCGAATCAGCAGTAGCGCCGCCCGTCCGATCCTCGAACTGGAAACACGCACTGTTGCGCTTGCTCTCGAATCTCCGCGATAGTCGGCCCGCGACCGCTCGGCGGCGCACCCGTCACTTCACCGCAATCGGCTCGGTCATTCAGCCAAGTCGGTTCGTGATGTGGTTGTGGTTGCGCTCCCGCTCGATTGCCGCCGCCACCGTTTCCGCCCGAATATGTAGGCGTTCAATGCATTCGAACATACCGATGTCGCTCGGCTACTCGTAGAAGTACGGCGTCGGGCTGCGGTGAATCATCCGGTTGACGTTTCGGGCTCGCCCAATTCAGCTATGGCACAGTCGAATACGTCGTTCAGGGCATCGCGTAGCAAGTCGACGTAATTGTCTATGTCCGGTAGTGCGGCGGTATCGGCGTGGATCGAGACGGTGACGGTGTCGCCGAGGCCGTGTACGCCGTGGGTCAGGTGCATGACCGAGCCGATTGCGGGGAAGCCGCCGGTGAAGCGGACGGGTGCGCCGCCGAAGGTCAGGTCGGCGGGGCCGCGGTGGACGCTGGAGACCACAGTGTGCCCGGCGATGGAGTCGGGGACGGTGTCGAGTGGGTAGCGCTCGATGTCGCGGCGCAGTAATGCGGCCGGGGTGACGGCGGTGACGCGGTCCTGTGCGGTGAGCAGTGGGTGCTGTGCGCGGGTTCGGCGATCGGCGAGGGCCGCAGCGATTTTGTTCGCGCGAGCCAGCAGGTCCGGTTCGTCGATGAACAGGTCGACACCGAGGCTTCGGTAGTTATTGCGAGCCGCTATCCGATTGTCGGACAAGGCCATCGGCACTTGCGCGCCGAGGCGGTCCGGTCGTTCCCCCCGCGCCGTCAGATAGCGATCGAGCGCGATCGACACTGCGGTCAGCGCGACCACGGTCACGGTGCGGCCCGGGATGCGCAGCCGTTCGGCATGGCAGATGATCATCCGTGCCTGATGGGCGTATCCATCTGTCGAATCGCTACGGTTCACCAGACTCGGCGTGAACGCGGGTCCCGGCCCCGGAAGCCTTCCCGCACTGGCTAATTCGGCCAGCTCCCGCTGCGCGCGGAATGCCTGAAAGCCACGGATCACCGTGCACGCGAACTGAATCGGCATCCGAAGCAGCGCCAGTACCGAATTCATATGTATGGGATTCGCCGGCGCTTGCGCAGAGGAAACGTCTTGCGCAACCATCTCGGCCCCACCAACCTCGGAAAACAACCTCCGGGCGATTTCCGCACCCCGTCGCCCATCCGCCAACGCGTGCGACATCTGCAACACAGCTACCATTGCCGGTCCAGCACCTCCCGGTGCACCGACGACCTCACGAAACACGTGCAACCGCCATGGCCGCACCGCGGCGTCCACCCCTGTACCGAGCAGTTTGCCGAGCACCTCACACACACTTGGCCAATCCGGTTCCGGAAGGATATGTTCCACAAATTGCTCGGCACGGAATTCACACCGAACCCATGCCGGATAGTCCAGATCTGCGGGCAGCTCGCGCAGCCGCACCGACAGGTCGGCAATCTCCGCACTGCGGTGCGCGACGAACTCGCGCAGTTGCGCACCGGAACGCCCGGAATCTTCGAAGCAATACAGCATGAAGAGGTCATTTCGGGTACGGCCCGACAGCCAGTACATCGTTGCGTCCTGGGCGGCCACCGTACTCACGACTCGACGATATGACACCGGTTACCGGCACTATCGGCAGGCACCGGGAAACTGAATGATCTTGTTCCACATTGCGGTTCAGGGAAACCTATCGATTCCCGGCCGATCCCCTGCTACCGTCTGTAGTAGAACACATACCACCACTCACCAGAGCGGGGTGTCGGCCATGGCTATTGACATAGGTCGTAAGGCGGGCGAACAAGCCAACTCCTTCGACGAGCGATATCAGGCCGCGAGATTCATCAAACGGTCGATCAACAAGGTTTTTCCGACCCACTGGTCGTTCTTACTCGGCGAGATCGCGCTCTACAGCTTCATCATCCTGGTGCTGTCCGGTACCTATCTGACGCTGTACTTCGACCCATCAATGGCCGAGGTCACCTACAACGGCGCTTACCAGCCGCTGCGCGGGGTGTCGATGACCCGCGCCTACGAGACGGCGCTGAACATCTCCTTCGAGGTCCGCGGCGGCTTGTTCGTGCGCCAGGTACACCATTGGGCAGCACTGCTTTTCGCGGCCTCGATCATCGTGCACCTGTTCCGGATCTTCTTCACCGGCGCGTTCCGCAAACCGCGCGAAGCGAACTGGGTACTCGGCTCGCTGCTGCTGATCCTGGCCATGTTCGAGGGGTACTTCGGCTACTCGCTGCCCGACGACCTGCTCTCGGGCACCGGCCTGCGGGCGGCGTTCTCTTCCATCACGCTCGGCATCCCGCTCATCGGCACCTGGATGCACTGGTTGATGTTCGGTGGCGACTATCCGGGCGAGATCATCCTGCCGCGCCTGTTCATCGCGCACGTGCTGCTGTTCCCCGGCATCATGCTCGCGCTGATCGCCGCGCATATCGCGCTGGTCTGGTATCAGAAGCACACCCAGTTCCCTGGTCCCGGCCGCACCGAACGCAATGTGATCGGCACACGCATCGTGCCGGTGTTCTCGCTGGATCAGGGCGCGTTCTTCGCGTTCACCCTCGGTGTCGTCGCACTTATGGGCGGCTTGCTGCAGATCAACCCGATCTGGGCCTTCGGGCCCTACAGCCCGGCCAAGGTATCGGCGGGCACCCAGCCGGACTTCTACATGATGTGGACAGACGGCATGATGCGCCTGATCCCGCCCTGGGAGCTGTATCCGGGCCGCTATACCGTGCCCGCACCGTTCTGGGGTGCGATGATCATGGGCTTGGTCTTCGCTGTGCTGATCGCCTATCCGTGGATCGAACGGCGGCTGACCAAGGACACCGCACACCACAACCTGCTGCAACGCCCGCGTGACGTGCCGGTCCGCACCGCGATCGGCGCGATGGCGATCACCTTCTACGTGGTACTGACACTGTCCTGCGTTAACGACATCATCGCTTATAAATTCGATGTCTCACTGAACGCGACCACCTGGGTCGGCCGGATCGGCATTCTGACCCTGCCCGCGGTGGCCTACTTCGCCGCTTACCGCATCTGCCTGGGCCTGCAGCGCAGCGACCGCGCGGTGCTCGAGCACGGCATCGAGACCGGCATTATCAGGCGGCTGCCGCACGGCGAGTACATCGAGATCCACCAGCCGCTCGGTCCGGTCGACGAGCACGGTCACCCGATTCCGTTGACCTATCAGGGTGCGACGGTGCCGAAGAAGATGAACAAGCTGGGTTCGGCGGGCAAGCCGGGCACCGGCGGATTCTTCCGACCCGATCCGTGGCAGGAATCCCGCGCGCACATGGCGGCCGAGCACGAGGAAGAGCGCAGGCAGCTCGCCGTGCTACGCGCAGCTCAGGACGATACCGACGGCCGGCACTGAGAAAGGGCGCTGAGCGCCTGCGAAGGCCCCGAGTCCGTGCCGACCCGGGGCCCGTGCTGTTGGTTCGGCCGTACCTGTTGTTCAGGCGCGGCCGAACTCCCCCTTCGACATTCCTTTCAGGAACGCGTTCCACTCGCCGGGCGTAAACGCCAACAACGGACCATAGCCGTTGTCTTTGGTGTCGCGGACCGCCACGTTGCCGTCGACGAGAAATGCGACTTCCACGCAGTTCCCGTCGGGGCCGCTGTATGTGCTCTTACGCCACACAGCGCCCGTCAAGTCTACTTCCACGGCACTAAGCTCCTTTGCTGCGTCGAGAACGAGATTATTCTTCTGACATCGTCCTAACTAGCACCGGCATCCGGCGCGGAACGCCGAATCCCGCGGTGCGCCTTGCCGAAGCGTGCGACTTTCACGGTGCGTCGTGATCGCACTTTTCGAGGTGAATTCACCTCGCGGGGTCGCCCCCGCGCGGTAAACATTAGCAGGTTCCTCGAGCATTTGCCGATCTCTTGCCAATTCAATGCTCGCATTTGCCAATCTTGCGAAGATGTGGAGTTGCGGGAACATTGCCGGAAGATGACATTCATTCCTATGTTTGCTGGGCAGCAAACTTTTTGGGATGTGATTGCTCCGTGATCCGTCAGTTAATCGTGACCCGAACCAACTCGGCTGGACGCCTTCGACTCCGTCCGTGGATGATGGGCAGCATGGTCGAACGCCCGCGCGACGAGGCAGGTCGCGCACGCAATCCCCGCCCACGCGACCGGTTGGGGCGGCCGCTGCCCGTCGGCAGCGCCGGCGTGCCGCGAATTCCGGACGACCTGAATCTGCCGCCCCAGCAAACCCTCTCCTACGCCCAGCAACTGCTGGATGACGGCCTGGCATTTAACGCACACGAAGTATTGGAGGCCGCATGGAAGAACGGGCCGTTCGCCGAAAGGATGCTGTGGCAGGGTCTGGCGCAATATGCGGTCGGCCTCACCCACATGCAGCGCGCGAATCCGAAGGGCGCGCGCACGCTGCTCACCCGTGCGGTGACCCGGCTGCGCGCCTATGAGGCCGACCGAAACACTGCTGTGCCGTACGGAATCGACTGCGCGGGTCTTATCGCGCACGCCGAGGACCTGCTTGCCGCCCTCGACAGCGGAACCTCCATCACCGAGGACCGACTCAAGCCGCGGCTGCTGATCCGGTGACCCGTGCCGGAACCCCTAGCATGGCAAACGTGCCAGTAATCAGAAATCCAGCAGGCAGGTACGCCCCGAGCCCGTCCGGCGATCTGCACATCGGAAATCTGCGCACCGCGGTCCTGGCCTGGTTGTTCGCGCGATCGACCGGACGCCGCTTCGTGCTCCGGATCGACGATCTGGATCGCGTCCGGCCGGGCGCCGAACAGCGCCAACTGGCGGATCTCGCCGCGATCGGACTGGATTGGGACGGTCCCGTAGTCCGGCAGAGCGACCGGCTGCCGCACTATCGAGCGGCCATCGATCAACTCATGGCGGCCGGGCTCACCTACGAGTGCTATTGCACCCGAAGGGAAATCCAGCAGGCCGCGACCGCACCGCACGGACCGCTCGGCCACTATCCAGGCACCTGCCGTGATCTGACCGAAGCCCAGCGGGCCGCGCATCGCACCGACGGACGCCCGGCCGCGTTGCGGTTGCGTGCGCACGCAACCGAATTCGAGATCACCGATGAATTGCACGGACGCTACCGTGGCCCCGTCGACGATGTCGTACTGCGCCGCGGCGACGGAATTCCGGCGTACAACCTGGCCGTCGTCGTCGACGATGCGGAGCAGGGCATTGACCAGGTGGTCCGCGGTGACGATCTGCTGCCGTCGACGCCACGTCAGGCCTATCTCGCGACGCTGCTCGACCTTCCGGTGCCGCACTACGCACATGTGCCACTGGTGTTGAATGCCACGGGCAAGCGACTGGCCAAGCGCGACGGCGCGGTGACACTCGCCGATCAGCTCGCCCTCGGCAACACACCCGATCGCGTCGCGGCCGCGCTGGCCAGTTCCCTGGGCTATCCCCCGATTTCGCCCACCGAACTACTCGACGGGTTCGACCCGGCCGATCTCACCCACGAACCGTGGATACTCGACGAGCATGGGTTGTTGCAACCCGCGCGATGTCCGTAACGTACGCAAGCGACCGATCTACTGATCACTGACGAGGAAACACATATGACAAGCGGTGGGTACGACCCCAACCAATATCCGCAAGGCGGGCAACAATACCCAGGCGGCCAGCAGTACCCGCAGGGTGGACAGCCCCAGTACGGCCAGCAGCCGCCCCAGTACGGCCAGCAGCCGCCGCAGTACGGACAGCAGCCGCAATACGGACAACAGCCGCAATACGGACAACAGCCGCAGGATCCCTACGGCCAGCAGCAGCCCTATCCCCAGCAGCCCTATGGCGAGCAGCCGGGATACGGCGGACAGCCCGGTGATATCGGAGCCCGCATCGGCGCCCGCGTCATCGATCACCTGATCGTCGGCATCCCGGTCGCCGTCATCATCTCGCTGATCGTGGGCTCCGGATTCGGTGGTCAGATCGTGACCAGCCTGGTCGGCGCAATCGCGGCGCTCGGGTACTTCGTCGGCATGGAGACCTCGCAGGGCACCACCCTCGGCAAGAAGATCGTGGGCCTCAAGGTCGTCGCGCCCGGCGGTGCGGCGAAGATCAGCCCGGAGGTTTCGCTGAAGCGCAACCTCTATGTAGCCCTCGGCATCATTCCGTGCATCGGTGGCCTGGCCGAGCTCGGCCTGGTCATCTACATGATCATCACCACCTCGCAGGACCCGAACAAGCAGGGTTGGCACGACAAGTTCGCCGGCGGCACCCAGGTCGTCAAGGCCTGATCGCCGACCCCTGGATAAAGCTCAGGGGCGCTCCCGGAATCGGGAGCGCCCCTGATGTTTTCGAGTCCTATGTCGTCGAAAGCGCGACGTTGAGAATCACATAGACGATGGCGAGCACGATGCCGCCCGCGCCCACCCAGATACCGGCCAGCGCCAGGCCGCGGCCCTCCTGTCCGCGCTCCTTGATCTGGTTGAGTGCGATGACACCGAGCACGATCCCGACGATCGAGCCGATGCAGGTGCACAGCCCGACCACCGAGGCGACCAGCGAACCGATTGCCAGGCCATTAGTGCCCTGGGCCTGCTGCGGATAGCCGTACGGCTGATACGCGCCCGGATAGGCCGGGGTCTGCGGGTACGGCTGCTGCGGGCCGGCGACCGGCTGCTGCGGGTAGCTCGGGTACTGCGACTGCGGCTGAGGTGGCGGCGTCGGAGCCGGCTGCTGCGGGTACTGCGGCGCGGAAGGGTACTGCGGTGCCGAGGGGTACTGCGGTACCGACCCCTGGGAGCCAGCCTCCGGCGACACACCTTCGCCGCCGTACTGTTTCCACCATTCGTCGGAATCGCCGGGATTCGTCATTGGTACAGCCTATTCCACAACCTGGTTGGATGAAGCGCGTGAGTGAGTCCAAAACAGTCGAAGAACACCCAGAATCTGGGGGCCCCGCGGCGGCCCACGCGGCATTCGCCGTCGCCGCGCGGGGCTACTACACCCCCGTCGTCGCCCTGTTCACCGCGACGCTGATCATCTCGAATATCTGCGCAACCAAAGGCGTCCAATTCTTCACCGATCATTCGGTGAAGCTGGGCCCCATCGAGATCCTGCCGATCTCCACCGACGGTGCGTGGTTCCTGTTCCCCCTGGCCTACATCATCGGCGACGTCCTGAGCGAGGTGTACGGCTTCAAGGCCGCCCGCCGGGCCATCTACTACGGCTTCGCCATCCTGCTGCTCGCGGTCATCTGCTTCAAGATCGCCATCGAGCTGCCCGCCGCGACATTCTACGACCATCAGGAAGCCTTCCGATCCGTCATCGGCACCACCCCGCAGCTGGTCGCCGCGGGCCTGGCCGGGTACTTCGTCGGCGAGATGCTGAATTCGGCCTCGCTGGTATTTATCAAGGAGAAGACCAAGGAGAAGCACCTGTGGGCGCGGCTGATCGGCTCCACGGTCGTCGGCGAATTCGGTGACACGCTGATCTTCTGCTCGATCGCGGCCACCGCCATCGGCATCGACAGCTGGGGACAGTTCGTGAACTACGTGATCGTCGGCTTCGTCTGGAAGACGCTCGCCGAGGTCATCGTGCTGCCGATCACCTACCGGGTGATCGCCTTCCTGAAGAAGCACGAGCCGAGCTACGGGCCACGCGAAACTCCCGCGCTCCTGAGCTGAAAGTTGTGACGCCGCAGACCCGCTCCGGACGTAACAACGAAGGAGCGGGTCTTACGAGCGACCGTTCGCGGCCACGCGGCCAAAACTCAAACACCGCTTTTCCAGCGGCCTAACGTTTCGGCCTTGAACTCGTCGAAGCAGCCGCCCTCGATGCTCTCGCGAATCCGGTCGACGAGCCGAATCGTGTAGCGCTCGTTGTGAATTGTGCACAGCGTCGAGGCCAGCATCTCCTTGGCCTTGAACAGGTGATGGATATAGGCCCGGGTGTAATTCGCGCAGGTGTAGCAGTCGCAGGTGTCGTCGATCGGGGTGAAGTCGCGGCGGAATCTGGCGGTATTGATATTGAATCTGCCCTCGGCGACATAGATCGCCGCATTGCGTGCGACCCGGGACGGGTTCACACAGTCGAAGGTGTCCGCTCCGTTCTCCACCGCGACGAAGATGTCCTCCGGTTCACTGATGCCGAGCATATGGCGCGGCTTGTCCTCGGGCAGTTCGTCGCAGCACCAGCCGACGATGGCGCCGAGATTGTGTTTCTCCAGTGCGCCGCCGATGCCGTAGCCGTCGAAACCCGTTCCGGCACTGCCGCGCAGCGATTCCAGTTCCCGACAGGCCTTGCGCCGCAGGTCTTCGTACTGCGCGCCCTGGATCACCGCGAACAGCGCCTGATACGGGCGATGGGTGCGCGCAGCGGTCAACCGTTCGTGCTCGTCGATGCAGCGCTGCGCCCATTCGTGGGTGCGCTGCAGCGACTTCTCCTGGTAGGCACGGGTATTCAGCAGGGTGGTCAGCTCGTCGAAGGCGAACATGATGTCCGCCCCGAGTTGATGCTGGATACCCATCGAAACCTCCGGGGTGAACCGGTGTTTCGAGCCGTCGAGGTGCGAGCGGAAGGTAACGCCGTCATCGTCGACGGTGGCCAAGCGCTCTTTGCCTTTCGCGATCACGTCATCGCTGCGGACGTCGACCGCCTCCATGGCCAGCACCTTCTTGAAGCCGACACCCAGCGACATCACCTGGAAGCCGCCGCTGTCGGTGAAGGTCGGGCCGGGCCAGTTCATGAATTTGCTCAGCCCACCCGCCTCGTCCACGATGTCCGGGCCCGGCTGCAGGTACAGATGGTAGGCATTCGCCAGCAGCGCCTGCGCGCCGAGTTCCTTCATGGTCTCGGGCAGTACCGCCTTCACCGTCGCCTTGGTGCCGACCGGAATGAATGCGGGCGTCGCGATATCACCGTGCGGTGTGCTGAGCAGGCCCGTTCGACCGTGTCGCCCCGGGATGCGGGTACCGACGGTAAACGAGAAAGCTCCAGGATCAGCCACGGTGTACATCCTCTCAGGCACGCCGCTGTGCCCCGCATCATGCTGTCGCACAGTCGACAGCTATGCGACGTCGCGGTTCAGGCCTCGGCGGCGGCCGCGGCGAACTGGGCGTTGTAGAGGCGGTAGTAGGCGCCGCGTTCTTCGAGGAGGCGCTCGTGGTTGCCGTGTTCGACAATGCGGCCCGCCTCCATGACGACGATCAGGTCGGCGTCGCGGATGGTGGACAGGCGGTGGGCGATGACGAAGCTGGTGCGGTCCCGGCGCAGGGCCGCGGTCGCGTGCTGGACCAGCGCCTCGGTGCGGGTGTCGACCGAACTCGTCGCCTCGTCGAGCACCAGGATGGACGGCTTGGCCAGGAAGGCGCGGGCAATGGTGATCAGCTGCTTCTCACCAGCGCTGACGCCCGAGCCCTCCTCATCGATGACCGTGTCGTATCCGTGCGGCAGCGCGTGTACGAAGCGGTCGACATAGGCGGCGCGGGCGGCCTCGAGAATATCCGCCTCGCTCGCATTCGGACTGCCGTAGGCGATGTTCTCCCGGATGGTGCCCTTGAACAGCCAGGTGTCCTGCAGCACCATGCCGATCCTGGAACGCAGGTGATCGCGGGTGATCTCGGTGATGTCGACGCCGTCGATGGTGATGGTGCCCGCGTCGAGTTCGTAGAACCGCAGCAGCAGATTCACCAGGGTGGTCTTGCCCGCGCCGGTCGGACCGACGATGGCGACCACATGTCCCGGTTCGGCGACCAGCGACAGCCGTTCGATGACCGGCGTCTCCGGTTCGTAGCGGAACGACACCGCCTCGAACTCGACCCGGCCGCGATCGACCGGACGGGTGTTCTCCATGACCGGATCGGCCGACTGCTCCTCGGCATCGAGGATCTCGAAGATCCGCTCGGCCGATGCGACACCGGATTGCAGCAGGTTGGCCATCGCGCCGATCTGGGTCAGCGGCTGGCTGAACTGCCGGGAGTACTGGATGAAGGCCTGCACCTCACCGAGCGACAGATTGCCGGTCGCCACGCGCAGGCCGCCGACCAGCGCCACCAGCACGAAGTTCACATTCCCGAGGAACATGATCGCGGGCATGATCAGCCCGGAGATGAACTGCGCCTTGAAACTCGACTCGTAGAGATCGTTGTTGCGCTTGTCGAATTCCTGACCGACCTCGCGGTTGCGGCCGAATGCGGTGACCACCTCGTGCCCGGTGAAGGCCTCCTCGACCTGGGCGTTCACCATGCCGGTGTACTTCCACTGGTTCACGAAGTGCGGTTTGGAGCGTTTGGCGATCTGCGTGGTGACCACGATCGCGGCGGGCACGGTGAGCAGGGCGATCAACGCAAGCAGGGGCGAAATCCAGAACATCATGATCAGGATGCCGACCACCGAGAACAGCGAAAGGATCAGCTGGCTCATGGTCTGCTGCAGGGTCTGCGACACATTGTCCACGTCATTGGTGACGCGGCTGAGCAGGTCACCGCGCGGTGTGGAATCGAAGTAGCGCAATGGAAGTCGATGGATCTTGTCCTCGACATCGCTGCGGAGCCGCTTCACGGTGCGGTTGATGACGATATTGAGCAGGAAGGACTGTAGCCAGCTGAAGACCGCGGCGCCGATGTAGAGCAGCAGTACCAGCATCAACACCCGGCCGACGGCGCCGAAATCCACACCGACACCCGGGGTGACGTCCATCGCGCCGAGCATGTCGGCGAAGGTGTTGTCGCCCGCGGCCCGCAGGCGCTGGATCGCCTCTTCTTTGGTGATGCCACTCGGCAACCGGCGGCCGACGACACCATCGAATACCACGTTGGTGGCCTTGCCGAGGATGTAAGGGCCGAGCGTATTCAGCACCACCGAGATGATCGCGAGTCCGACGATCACGCCGACGTATACGCGCTCGGGCGCCAGTCTGCGCAACAACCGCTGCAGCGACGGACCGAACGATTTCGCTTTCGCATCCGGCGCACCGGGATTCACCGCTCCGGGTCTCATCGAATCTCCTCCCGCCGGGTCCGATGCCCGTCACCGCTCGCATCGGGCGGCGGCACGTTGCGTTTGGCGAGCACGACGGCCTCATCGGCGCCGAGCTGCGAGGCGACGATCTCCTGGTACTCCGCGCAATCGCGCATCAGCTGCTCATGGGTGCCGGTCCCGGCCATCATGCCGTCTTCGAGCACCACGATCTGATCGGCATCGCGGATGGTGGTGACCCGTTGCGCCACAATGATTACCGAGGCGTCCTTGGTCTCCGGCCGCAATGCTTCGCGCAGTCGGGCATCGGTGGCGACATCCAGTGCGGAGAACGAATCGTCGAACAGGTAGACCCGCGGCTTCTTCACCAGCGCCCGCGCGATGGCCAACCGCTGACGCTGTCCACCCGAAACAGTGGTGCCGCCCTGCGCGACCGGCGTCTGCAAACCCTGCGGCATATCGCGCACGAAGTCGGCGGCCTGGGCGATCTCCAGACATCGCCACAGTTCCTCGTCGGTGGCGTCCGGATTGCCGTAGCGCAGATTGCTCGCGATCGTGCCGGAGAACAGGTATGCCTTCTGCGGCACCAGCCCGATCTGTTCGCGCAGCACTTCGAGGTCGATGTGACGCACATCGGTACCGCCGACGTAGACCGCGCCATCGGTCACATCGATGAGCCGGGGAATCAGATTGAGCAGTGTCGTCTTGCCCGCGCCGGTGGAACCGACGATCGCCGTGGTCGTACCCGGCTCGACCTGGAACCGGATCGCGGACAGCACCGGTTTCTCCGCTCCGGGAAAGGCGAATTCGGCGAATTGCAGATCTACCTGCGCCGGATCGCCCTTGAACGGCTGCGGCAGCCGCGGCGGCAGCACCGAAGTCTCGGTCTCGAGTACCTCACCGATCCGGTCGGCCGACACGGCCGCGCGCGGGGCCATCATGGCCAGGAACGAGGCCATCATGACGGCCATCAGGATCTGCATGATGTAGGTCAGCATCGCGGTGAGCGAGCCGATCTGCATCTTGTCTTCGTTGATCAGATGTCCGCCGAACCAGATCACCCCGACCGCAGTGATATTGCTGATCAGCATCACCAGCGGGAACATCAGCGCCATCAGCCGCCCGACCCGCAACGAGGATTCGGTGAGTTCGGTGTTGGCCACGCCGAAGCGCCAGGTCTCCTGCCGTTCGCGCACGAATGCGCGCACCACCCGGATACCGGTGATCTGCTCGCGCAGCACCCGGTTGACCTCATCGATCCGGTGCTGCATATCGCGGAAGCCGGGCACCATCTTCGCCACGATGACACCCATCGAAATGGCAAGTGCGGGCACCGCGATGAGCAGCAGCCAGGACAGCCCGAGGTCCTCGCGCAGCGCCATGAAGATGCCACCGATGCACATGATCGGCGCCATCACCAGGATGGTGGCCGACATCACGATCAACAGCTGAACCTGCTGAATATCGTTGGTATTGCGGGTGATGAGCGAGGGCGCGCCGAACATGCCGACCTCGCGCGCGGAGAAGGTGCCGACCCGGTGCAGCACCGCGCCGCGCAGATCCCGACCCGCGCCCATCGCGGCCTGCGCGCCGAGGTAGACCGAGCAGGCCGAGGCGATGATCTGCACGCCGGTGACGGCGAGCATCCACAGACCGGTGGTCCAGATGTAGCCGATATCGCCCTTGGTGACACCGTTATCGATCAGGTCGGCGTTCAGGGTCGGCAAGTACAGCATCGCGATGACCGAGATGAGTTGTAGGCCCACGACGCCCGCCAATTGGGCCCGGTAGGGGGCCAGATGAGTGCGAAGCAGTCTGATCAGCATGATGAAAAGGAGGCTACCGGCAATCCGCGCGATCCGTCGCGAACATTCCTGACCAGCAGCGATGTTCGCACGTGTGGCTTTCGGCCGGTGTGCTTCGATTCGAATTATCGCCGCGCCCAGGCACCTGGATCCTCGGTGAGTGTGCCGACGAATCCCGGCAACCGGTCCTGCGCGATGTCATCGATGGAGACATTCTCCAGCACCGCACGAATATTCACCCGCAGCGCGATCCACACCCGCTGCAACGGTTCGGCCGCACCCGGGTACCGCACGTCCTCCGGACGCTCGCCGCGCACCGAGGCCAGCGGTCCCTCGATCGCGCGGATCACATCGGCGATGGAGATCTGCGCGGCCGGGCGGGCCAGCCAATAGCCGCCGTCCGGGCCGCGCCTGCTGGTCACCAGATCAGCTCTGCGCAATTCGGCGAGTACGGTCTCGAGCACCTTGGGCGGAATATGCTGCGCGGTCGAAATCGCCTCGGCCTTCACCACCGGGGCGACCTGCACGGCGACCCGATCCGACACACGGTGGATCTGCGGTGCGCGGGCGATCTCCAATAGGGTCCGCACGGCGTAATCGACCCTCGCGGTGATGTGCACGGCGGCTACTCCCTGGCCTCTTCGGTGTTCGAACGAATCTACGCGGTATGGCAGCCGGTCAGCACACAGGTAGCCGCGTCCAGAAGTGTGCGTTCCACCACCGAATCCTCCACCCCGGGCACGAGTTCGGTGGACAGCAGCGCGACTCCGAGCACTTCCAGTGCCGCACTGGCGCGCAGCTCGGCGACATCGTCGGCGCCGGGTCCGGCGAGCCATTCGCGCAGCACCCGAATGGAATCCAGCATGTCCGGATACCGGTCGGCCATGACATTGACGATCGCGACGGTGTCGCGGACACACAGCGCACCCGCGTCACGATGGCGGATCATGCCGCGCAAATAGGCGCGCAACACAGCGCGCACGCCCTCCTCGTCGTGCGGGACGGCATCGATGTCCTCGGTCACCGAGCGCATGTGATCGACGATCGGATCGACGATCGCCAGTAGCAGATCCAACTTCGATGCGTAGTGATAGTAGAGCGAAGCCTTTGTGATTCCTACCGCATCCGCGACCTCGCGCAGGCTCGTCTGTTCGAACCCCTTGGCCCCGAACAGCTTTACCGCTGCGTCGCGAATTGCCATTTTTGTGCCGCCACCTGCGACAACAGCGTCGCCCGCGTCACGATCAATCATGGGATGATCCTCTCACCACTAATGCGCTGAGCTTACGTTGCCACCAGAATTGAGGTTGTACCTCCGCTTAGCTCCTGGGTAGTCTACCTACCGCACGGTAGGCAGAAAGCGTCAATTGCAGGCGTGGGTCGGCAGGGCAACCCCCGCGAGTGCTTGTCTACGCGCCACGAATCAGCACGTAACCAGCCATCCGTAGTGACTGCTTGCAGGTCGCTCGAAAAGGTCAGCTAGGAGAACCCTTTCGTGTCCGTTTATCTGTATAGATGGGGGAAGTTCGCTTTCCGCAGGAAATGGATAGTGCTTCCGGTCTGGATTGTCCTGTTCCTACTGCTGGGCGGCCTCGGCGCGCAGCTCGAGGAGCCGATGACCAATGACTTCAGCATGCCGGCGCTGCCGTCCGCCCGTGCCAACGACATTCTCGACAAGCACTTTCCCGGCGCCTCCGACGCCTTCAAATTCGACGCCGTCACCGGCACCTATGTCATTGCCGCACCCGATGGGCAGAAGCTGACCGATCCGGCGAACCGGGCGGCGCTCGAGGCCTTCATCGCCAAGCTCGGCACACTCGACATCGTCGACCACAGCAAGCCGGTGATGGATCCGGTCGAGGCGGCCGAGAAGTCGGGCTGCATCACCGACCCCGATCCGTCCAAGTGCAGTGGCGCACCGCTGAATGTGCTCAGCAAGACGGCGCCCGACTCGGTCGCGTTCTTCAGCGTCCCGTTCACCATCAAAAAGTTCACCGACGTCACCGACGAGCAGCGCGAAGCGGCCTACAACGTCGCAGGCGATGCCCGCGATGCCGGGCTGCGGGTGGAGATGAGCGGCTCTATCGCGCAGAAGAACGAGGGACCCAGCGGTAAGTCCGAGCAGATCGGGATGGGCATCGCGTTGGTCGTCATGATCATCGCCTTCGGCGCCATCGTCGCCGCCTTCGTGCCGATCATCACCGCGATCGTCGGCCTCGGCGCGGCCACCTCGCTGATCTTCCTCGGTACCTCGATCATCGAGGTGCCCAGCTTCACCACCTTCCTCGCGTCCATGATCGGCATCGCGCTGTCGATCGACTACGCGCTTTTCATCGTGTCGCGCTACAAACACGAACTGGCAGTGCAGGATTCGCCGGAGGAAGCGGCCGGTACCGCACTCGGCACGGCGGGTTCGGCGGTGGTGTTCGCCGGTCTGACCGTCATCATCGCACTCGGCGGACTCAGCATCATCGGCGTCCAGTTCATGACGTTCATGGGTCTGGGCGGTGCGATCGCCGCGGCGTTCGCGGTGCTCACCGCCATCACGCTGATGCCCGCGCTGCTCGGCGCGTTCGGCCGGTTCCTGTTCAAGCCGAAGCTGCCGATCGTGGCCCAGCACGATCCCGAGGACGACAAGTCGGTCACCAACGGGATGCGTGTCGGCCGTTTGATCGGTCGGGCACCCGCGGTGACACTGCTGCTCAGCGTGGTCGTGCTCGGTCTGCTCGCCGCACCCGCCGCCGGTCTGAACCTCGGCCTGCCCGGCGACGACAGCCAGCCGAAGACCTCCACCATCCGCAAGGCCTACGAGCTGCGCACCGAGGGCTTCGGTGAGGGCAGCAACGGCGTACTGAATGTCGCGGTCGACCTCACCAATGTGCCCGCCGACCGGCGCGAGGCCGCGGTGAACGCGCTGCGGTCCAAGCTCGCGTCCTACCCTGGCATGGATTACGTGACCGAGCCCAAGTGGAGCGGTGCGGACAAGGCGGGCGCACTGCTCGACGGCGTGCCGAAGTCGGGTCCGAACAACCAGGCCACCAAGGATCTGGTCAGCGACGCCCGCGATGCCGAAGCGCAGATGCAGTCCGAGTACGGCATCGAATACGGCATCACCGGCACCACGGCGATCTTCGCCGATGTCGACCATGTGCTGCTGAGCAAGATCGTGCCGTATCTGGCGATCGTGGCCGGTGCCGCGTTCCTGCTGCTGATCCTGGTATTCCGCTCGATCCTGGTGCCGCTGACCGCGGCGCTCGGCTTCCTGCTCTCCATGGCGGCCACCTTCGGCGCGACCGTGCTGATCTTCCAGCAGGGCAAGCTCGGACTGATCGAGGATCCGCATCCACTGGTCAGCTTCCTGCCGATCATGCTGATCGGTCTGGTGTTCGGTCTGGCCATGGACTACCAGGTGTTCCTGGTGACGCGGATGCGCGAGGAATTCGTCGACGGCAGGTCGCCGAAGGAAGCGATGATCGCCGGTTATCACCACGGTGCCCGAGTGGTCACCGCGGCCGCGATCATCATGATCTCGGTGTTCGGCTCCTTCCTGCTGGAAACCGACATCACAGCCAAGTCGCTGGGTTTCGCACTGGCGGCGGGCGTATTGATCGACGCGTTCATCGTCCGGATGGTCGTGATCCCATCGCTGCTGGTGCTGATGGGCAAATGGTCCTGGTGGATTCCGAAGTGGCTGGATCGGATCCTGCCGGATATCGACGTAGAGGGCGCGAAGCTGCGTGAGCTGCGGCAGCGGTCCGCGGAGACAGTGCGGGTGCCCGTCGGCGTGAGCTGATCGGAACTCCCGGCTCGGCCCCGCACCCGGATTCGGGTGCGGGGCCGAGTGCGTTCACCATCGAGATGAGCCGGCGCCCGACGAAGTACGACAGCCGGTGTGGGGCGGCTGAGTTTCGAATTAGGAACGCTCCCACGGGAATCCGCCGATGACAACTCGAATTCCGGTGGGAGAACAGGCATTACTGACTCGGCTGCGGAAGATCACACTCCTCGACCCTCGGGTTCACACCCATGTAGTTGAGCGGACCGGCCAGCGCCGTGACGGCAATGGTGCCGAAACCGGCACAGTTGATCGGAGCGCTGTCGAAGTTGTGGCGCTGAACCGCGGCGACAACGCCGACAGCCAGCCAGATCATCAGAAGCATCGCAAACAGTCGCGTACCAGCGGAAGGCGCTGGTCTCGGATGGGTCACACGCTCGCGCATAGTCATCGCTTCCTTTCGCACTCGCGTACCAACTCGGATACCCGCACGCGAGACGATCACTCTCCGGCCGGATGAGCACTTGTGCCGATCACCACAGATCGGGCATCGATCGGCAAGGTAAGCACCGTTTCGAGAAACCGACCAGTCCATCGTCATTTACTTAGGACACCTAGCTTTCGGGCTGTACAAGTTCAGCCACGCGCGGCTCGCGCGGTGCCCGCGCCCATCCTCGCCGCTGTATCCAGCTGAGTGCCGGCCTGGCCAAGTATCTGTTCGAGATCATCGGCGTCGGCACGGCGGCAAGCGTGCGTCTGGCCTTCGCCGGCGCCATCGCACTGCTGCTGTGGCGGGCCTCGCTGCGCGTCGACCGCGCGGCACTACCCGGCATAATCGGCCTCGGTGTCACCGTCGCCGGGATGAATCTGTGCTTCTATGCCGCCATCGAACGCGCTTCCTGCAGTAGATCGACGAAAGCTCCTGAGCCGCGGCGGGATCTGGAGCCGGTGCCGATCTAGGGACTCGGTTGCGGGACATTGCAATCGGCGATCTTCGGGTTCACACCCATGTAGTTGAGCGGGCCCGCGAGGACGGTCAGGGCGAGCGTGCCGAAGCCCGCACAGTTGATCGGACCGCTGTCGAAATAGTGCCGCTGCCCCGAGGCGACAACGCCGACGACCAACCAGAGCACGATCAGCACGCTGCCAAGTTTCATCTCGCCCATATCTCTCCCGCAAACCGCGCGCACGGGTTTCAGCGAATTGTCGCATCTTGCCGGGCGCGGGCGGGCGCGCCCGACCGCACGGCATGTCGCCGCCCGGCAGAGCACGCCCTGAGCCCTGAGGGTGGCCGAACCCTCGGAACTCAGCCCTCACGCATTACTGGCTCGGTTGGGGCACATTGCAGTCGGAGATCTTCGGGTTCACACCCATATAGTTGAGCGGGCCGGCGATCACCGTCACCGCAATCGTGCCGAAGCCGGCGCAATTGACCGGTCCGCTGTCGAAATAGTGTCGCTGGCCCGCGGCAACGACGCCGATCACCAGCCAGATCAGCACCAGCAGGCCGCCGAATCGAAAATAGGGCTCTCTCATCTAACTCTCGCGAATCAATCGCGCGCGGCTTGTACTGCACCGCATCATCGCTGCGCACCCTCCCCGCGCTTACCTAATCGCCGTATACCCGCCCGCCGCCGACTTACCCAGAAACTCCGCAGCCGACGGGTTCGTTGCTGCCACATGGCGGATTCCTGCTGGTCCGTCCCTGGCTGGGTCCTACTGCTGATGGCCGTCGCCCTCTTCGAAGCCCTGACCCGAAAACACCGCAAGCGCCGCACTGCCGCGATCTCGAGCTTTTCCATGGCCGCAGTGGACCATGTCGGATTGAAATGCGTTGGCTGCCATGGCTCGGGCCTCGTCGTGGCTGAGTTCGAACCCCGTGTCCGGCACGTTCACCGACGAGTTCACCGCCATGTTCTACAGGACGAAGCGGATGGAACTGGACCACCGGGACTTGGTGTAGATGCTGCGCGACGAGCAAGCGCAGGGTGCGCGGCCTCGGGTCGGGGTCGACCTGGACCGGCAGACCGTCCTCCTGCGGCGGCAGGATCCGGAGCGGTACCCGGGCGACTTCTCGCCGCCGACATGTCACCCTCGCAGTCGTGACCATGCACTTTCGGCTGACCGATGACATCGAAGCCATGGTTCGCGCACAGGCCGAGCGCCGAACGGCGGAGCATGACCGCCGTCATCAACGACGCAATCGCCGAATACCTGGCTTACCGGCGGCATCGTGAAATGGTGCGGACCGAAATCGGTTGCGCGATCAGTGAGCATCACTCGTTGTTGAACGAACTCCGGTGAGCAACTTCAGGAGCCATGCGGATTACCATCGAGGTATGGGTGGTATGAGGATCCAAATTGCCGTCCGACGTCCAGAGGTGGTCACGTTCATCGATGCGCACAGCGACAATCGGACCGCGAGCGTCGTGGAGGCGCTGAAGCGTGTCCAACGCCGCAGGTTGGCCGAAGCCGAAACGATCACCATCGGTGTGCGCCAGGCTTTCCCGAACGCGAACTAGAGACGGTCGGTCCGCCGGACCCGGCCGGAAGCGCGCTGGGCCCACGCAAGAACTCGTGCGCGCACTGTCGAATCGGGCAGCGGTAGTAGCGGTTACAGCCACCACGGCGGTGGTGTCGCTCGAAAGAGGCTCGGCGAGTTTCGATCCCGAATTTCTCATATCAGAGTGGGCAATCGGGTGCGTCACGGAATCGGCATGCGCCCGATCGGTGTCGGCGACCGCTTGCCGACGAGCCTCCGATGACCTGCAAGTCCGGGATGGCAACTCCGGATCCAGGCTGACCCGGTTGTCCGAATGGGCGACGAATATTGCCGTCATCACGCCGGGCGAGCAGCTGCGCGAGGATCGTCCGGATGGCAGCCGCCGCTGAACGGGAGTCGGCAAGAAAAGGCCCCTCACCCGGCATTTCAGGTGAGGGGCGTAAGCGGTGGCGGAGGGATTTGAACCCTCGGAGGGGGGTTACCCCTCACACGCTTTCGAGGCGTGCTCCTTAGGCCGCTCGGACACGCCACCGCCGACAACCATACCGGACGGGGGGCGGATCGCTAAATCGGCCGTAGCGGGGGTGGGAGGGTCAGCGTTGGGCGTGGAAGAAGGCATCGAGTAGGGCTGCGCATTCGGCTTCGAGGATGCCGCCGCGGACTTGCGGGCGGTGATTGAGACGGCGGTCACGGACTACGTCCCAAAGGGAGCCGACGGCACCAGTTTTCGGTTCCCAGGCACCGAAGACCAGGCGACCGACGCGGGCGAGCACCAGCGCGCCCGCGCACATGGTGCACGGTTCCAGGGTTACCGCGAGTGTGCACCCCTCCAGACGCCAACCGTCGCCGACGACGGCCGCGGCGCGGCGCAGGGCGAGGATTTCGGCGTGCGCGGTCGGGTCGCCGAGGGCCTCCCTGGCGTTGGCCGCGCGCGCGAGTTCACGGCCGTCGGCATCGAAGACGACGGCACCGACCGGTACGTCGCGATCACCCGCATCGGCTGCGGCGGCGATCGCCGCGCGGACCATGTCGGTGTCGTCGGTGAGCAGGCTCACGTCAACGCGGCAGCTTGTCCAGCACGGCCGTGAGTTCGTTGGCGAAGCCGAGGCGCTGGGCGATCATGCCGAGCTGCTCGTCCGGATAGAGATCGGTCTCGGCGAGAATCACGCTGAGCACGGGTTCGGGCAGGCCGAGGTCGGCGAGGACGCCGAGGTCGCCCTCCTCCCACGGCTCGATATCGTCGAGTTCGTCGGGATCGATGTCCGGAATTTCGATATTGAGGGCCTCGAGGACATCGGCGGCGATGTCGTAGTCGATCGCGGCCGTCGCATCCGAGACCAGCATCCGGGTACCGCTCGGCGCGGGCCGGAGCACGATGAAGAACTCGTCATCGATATCCAGCAATCCGAACACCGCACCGGAACTGCGCAATGCCTTGAGTTCTGTTTCCGCCGCGGACAAATCGGTGAGCGCGGCCTGACTCAGCGGACTACACCGCCATTGTCCTTCTTCGCGGACAACCGCCACTGCGAACCCTTCCACGTCGTCGTAATCATCCGACGCAGCCTTGTTCGTGCCCGAGCGCTGTGCTGCCATGCCGCAACGGTAGTCGGCTCGAGCCGAAATGTTGAAGTCGTATGCGAATCTGTTCCGATGACTCCTGACCAGAAAGCACCGGTGTGTGTCCTCGGGACAGGCTTGATCGGCGGTTCGCTGCTGCGCGCCGCGGTCGGCGCGGGCTATGACGCATGGGGTTACAACAGGTCAGAGGCGGGTGCGCAGGCCGCGCGGGCGGACGGATTCGATGTCACCGGGGATCTACTCGGGGTGCTTACCCGGGCTGCGGATACCGATGCGCTGATCGTCGTCTCGGTGCCGATGCCCGCGGTGGACCATATCCTCGCCGAGGTGGCGACCTTCGCGCCGCGCTGCTCGCTCACCGATGTGGTGAGCGTCAAGGCGCCGGTGGCCGAGGCGGTGCGTCGGCACGGGCTCGCGGCTCGTTATGTGGGCGGGCACCCGATGACCGGCACCTCCGAATCCGGTTGGGCGGCTACCGATCCCGGCCTGTTCCGGGCTGCGGTGTGGGCGGTCGGCGTGGACGCGGGCACCCATCCGGAACCGTGGCTTCGGGTGGTGCGCCTGGCACTCGCGTGCGGTGCAGTGGTCACCCCGGTGGTCGCGGACGAGCACGACCGGGCGGTGGCCCGGATCTCCCATCTGCCGCATGTCCTGGCCGAGGCGCTTGCGGTGGCCGGTGCCGCGGGCGGCGAGCTGGCGCTCGGGCTGGCCGCGGGTTCGTTCCGCGACGGCACCCGAGTCGCCGCCACCGCCCCCGACCTGGTCCGCGCCATCTGCGAACCGAACGCCACCGCCCTGCTCGACGTGCTGGAGGAGACGCTCACCGTGCTCGGCGCGGCGCGCGACAGCCTCCGCGACGAAGGCACCCTGGTCGACCTCGTCGAAGCCGGGCACGACGGCCGCGAACGCTATGCGACGGCCCAGCGCTGGGAGATCACCGACATCCGCCCCGGCGACCACAACTGGCTCGAAGCGCTGCGCGCGGCGGGCCAGCGCGGCGGGGTGATCACCAAACTGGACTGATCGCAACGGGCGGGCTGAATACCGAGGAGACAGCCTCATCGAGTCGCTCGCGACCACTGCGCGGGGAATCATCGTCCGCCTCGGACTACGAGTGTTTGCGGCAAGCAGTCCGACGCGGCCGGGTGCTCACGAAGCGACCCGCACGCACCACGATGCGTGCCACGCATTCGCTCGGCATCCGTGCGCGGCGCGAAATATGCGCGGCACCGCAACAGCAATTCCCGCGTGAAGAGTGCGAGGCAGCGGATCGAATACGCGACACGGCAGGGCGCTCACGAAACTGGGAGCGACCCACGCACCAGGCTGCGCGCCACGCATTCGCCCGGCAGATCCCCTGCGCGGCACCGCAACAGCAATCCCCGTGTGAAGAAGTGCGAGGCAGCGGGTCAAATGCGCTCGGCGAGACCCGGGTAGTCGAGGAGGAAGCCGTCGGCGTCGACGGTGACGGTGGCGCTGGAGACGGGAGAAAGCACGCTGATGCCGGTGGCGCCGCTGCTGTAGGTGAGGCTGGCTTCTTGGACCAGGAGGTCGGGGAGCCGGACGTAGACGACCGGGACCTGGATGTTGTCGACGCCGTTCTGCAGGCCGAAGCGGCGGATGGGGAGGGTGTTGAAGAACGGGCTGAGTACGACATCGACGTCGAGGGCGCCCGCGAAGGTGGAGCGGACGTGGCCGCCGCCTGCGTCGACGAGCCAGTAGTCCTCCTCGTCCCTGGCGATCGAGGCCTGGCGTTCCCCGGCAGCGGTGGTGCTGCGCAGGGACAGCCGCTTCGTGACACCGTTCTCATCGGTGACCAGGTCATACGACGCACTGAACGCGGGATGGTCGGCGCATTCGCCGCCGATCATGCGACCGGCGGCGCGGATGCGGTTGCCATTGAGCGTCACGCGGACGGACTCCATCCGTGACGCGTTGTGCGCGCGCCACGTGAGAATCGCCGGCCACCGCGATGTCGCCGGTTGGCTGTCGGGGCCGAGGTCTGGGTTCGTCACGTATCTACCGTAAGGGACGCACGTGCCTTGCCCGCATCACACCAGCGACTCTCGCCATGCCGCGTGCAGGCTGGCGAACCGGCCGGTGCCCCCGACGAGCTCGCTCGGCGTGCCGTCCTCGACGATCCGACCCGATTCCAGCACCAGCACGCGGTCGGCGATGGCGACCGTGGAGAGTCGGTGCGCGATGATCACGGCGGTGCGATCGCGCAGCACCGTCTCCAGCGCGCGCTGGATCTGCCGCTCGCTCGGAATGTCCAGACTCGAGGTCGCCTCGTCCAGCACGATCACCGCCGGATCCGCGAGGAAGACTCTGGCGAACGCGACCAACTGCCGTTGCCCCGCCGACAATCGCCCACCGCGTTTGCGCACATCGGTGTCGAAGCCGTCGGGCAACGCGGTGACGAACTCGTACAACCCGACCGCGCGCGCCGCCGCGAACACCTCCGCATCACTGGCCTCCGGCCGGCCGAGCCGAATATTGTCGGCCACCGATCCGGAGAACAGATACGACTCCTGCGTGACCATCACGACATTGCGCCTCAGATCCGCATCGGACAACCGCCGCAGGTCGATACCGTCCAAGGTCACCGTGCCGCCCGACGGGTCATAGAACCGCGTCAACAACTTGGCCAATGTGGACTTGCCCGCACCGGTCGCACCGACCAGCGCGATCACCTGCCCGGCCGGAATCTCCAGCGAGAACTCGGGCAGCACCGGACGCGCTCGTCCGAGCTCCTCGGATTGCGGCACAGCACCTTCGAGACTCGCCGCCGCGGCGTCGCCCCGCGGCGGTCCGGTCACGCTCGCTCGCACCGCACCCGAAGCATCCGAGACTACGTGCGCCACAGTGCGTCCGGCGGAATCCGAATCGGCCGGCGCATGCTTCGGAGTCACCCCGCCCACGCTCGACGTCACCACATCGGGGCTGTCCGATACACCCGCAACAGTTCCTCGAGCCGCATCCGACGGCCCGAGCACGGCATCGGCATCGGCATCGGCAGATTCCGGCGCCGCGGTCCGCGCGGCAGCAGCTCCGTAGCCGAACCACACTCGGTCCATCCGCACGGCACCGATCGCCTTCGCCAATGTGGTCGGCTGCTCCGGTTCCCGAACCGAGGGTTCCTCCTCGAGCACACCGGAGATTTTCTCCAGCGCGGCCGCCGCGGACTGGTAGGCATTGAATACCTGGGCGAGCTCGTCGAGGGGGCCGTAGAACTCGTTGAGGTACAACAGGTATGCCGCGAGGACGCCGACGGCGAGGTTGCCCTCGATCACCTGCCAGGCGCCGACCACGATGACGATCACCGTGGTCAGATTGCCGAGCAGGCGGGTGAGACCGGCATAGTCGCCCATGCCACGCATCGCCGCGGTGGTGGCCTGGAAGTATTCGGCGTCCTCGGTTGCCAGCACCGATTCGTTGCGGGTCTCGCGACGGAAGGCCTGTACCGCGCGCATGCCGCCCATCGACTCCACGAACTGCACGACCACTTTCGCGATGGCGCCGCGGGTGCGCCGGTAACCCGCCCGCTGCCTGCGCTGCGCCCAGCGGGTGACCAGCGCCAAGGGCACGAACCCGAGCAGCACGATCGCGGCGAGCGTCTGATCGAGGTAGATCAACAGCACCGCGATGGTCAGCACCGAAAGGATCGCGCTCAGCGCCTGATTCAGCGCGCTCTCCAGCAGCTGCTGCAGAGTTTCGATGTCACCGGTCAGTCGTGCGACGACCTTGCCGGAGGTGTACTGCTCGTGGAAGGCCACGCTGAGCCGCTGCATATGGGCGAACAGCCGGACCCGCAGATCGAAAAGCACACTCTGGCTGAGCCTTCCGGAGATTCGCAGGAAGACGAAGGTGGTAAAGACACCGACGCCGACCGCGCAGAGGTAACCCGCGACGGTGCGCGCCAAGGGCGCCCAGTTCCCTGCGGCCCCCTCGGCAATGCCGACGTCGAGCCCGTGCGCGACGAACAGCGGCGCCGACACCATCGAGGCATTGTCGAGCACGATCAGCAGCAGGGCGAAGACCGCGAGTTTGCGGTACGGCCGGACCAGGCTCAGCAGCAGACGCCGAGATCGACCGGCCAGCACCAGATTTCCGGTCTCGGTGACCGTCTTGTCCTCGTTGGCGATGCCGCGCCAGTCGGCGACCTCGTCGCGATCGGCCGAATCGTCGGCGGGGACGGTGGTTTCGGTGGTGGTCATGATTCACCTCCCATCAGCTCGCGGTAGCGACTGCTGGTTTTGAGTAGTTGATCGTGAGCGCCTTCGGCGGCGATCCGGCCGTCGGCGAGCAGCGCCACTCGGTCGGCCAGTGCCGCGGTCGAAGGTCGGTGCGCCACAAGCAGTGTGGTGGCACCGGCCAGTACTGTGCGCAGCCGTTCCTGGACGCGCTCCTCGGTCTCCACATCGAGTGCGGACAGCGGGTCGTCGAGCACCATGATCCGAGTCCGCTCCCCCGCGCTTGCTCGCGCGAGCACCGCGCGGGCCAGAGCCAGACGCTGGCGCTGACCGCCGGACAGGCTCAGCCCCTGCTCACCGATTCGGGTATCCAGTCCCCACGGCAGGTCGTTCACGAAATCGGTGGCCTGGGCGACATCCAGCGCGCGCCGCACATCGTCGTCGGTGGCGTCCGGATCGCCGAGCGCTACGTTCTCCCGCACACTCGCCGAGAACAGCACCGGCTCCTCGAATGCCACCGAGACCAGCGAACGCAGATCGGAGACCCGCATGGACGCGATATCGATGCCGTCGATGGTGATGGCGCCGTCGGTCACGTCGTAGAGCCGCGGAATCAGGTTGAGTAGCGCGGTCTTGCCGCTACCGGTCGCGCCGACCAGCGCCACCGTCTCACCCGGGCGCACCTTCAGCGATATGTCATGCAGCACTTCACCTTTCGTGTCCGGAAAGGCGAAACGCACACGATGCATCGTCAGTTCGCCGACGATCCGCTCCGGCAGTGCCACCGGATCCGCGGGATCGGTGATTTCGACGGGGGTGTCGATGATCTCCCAGAACCGGTCCGCCGCCGTGCGCGCATCGTTCCACTCGGCGAGCAGGAAGCCGGTCCAGATGATCGGCCACTGCAGGAAGGTCGCCAGCGTGATGCTCGCGACCAGGGTGCCGAGCGTCATCATCTGGTGTGCGACGGCGTAACCGCCGTAGCCGAGCGCGAAGGCGATGGCCAGTTGCGGTAGGCACACCATCGCCGACCAGAGCGTGGCATCCAGCCGCACCTTGAGCAGTTCGGTCTGCTGCAGTTTCCGTGACTGCGCGGTGAACCGGCCGCCGAAGAACGCACCGCGACCGAATGCCTTCAGCACACGGATGCCCTGTGCAGACTCCTCGGCGGTGGTGGCCAGGTCACCGGCCTGATCCTGCGAGCGCCGCGACGCCACACCGTAGCGCCGCTCGAACCGCAGGCAGGCGTAGGACAGCGGGATCGCGAGGACCGCGAAGGTCAGCCCGATCTGCCAGCTCAGCGCGAACAGCACCACCAGACCGATCGGAATCACGATGCAGTGGATGATCAGGAATGGCCCCGCGAATGCGACGAACCGCTTCATGGTGCCCATATCGTCGACCGCGCGGGAGAGCAGCTGGCCGGACTCCCAGGCATCGTGGCGTCCGATCGAGAGCGTCTGCAGTTTGCGGAAGATCTTGGCGCGCATATCGATCTCGAACTGGGCCGCGGGCTTCGCGATCAGCCACCGCCGACCCCATACGCCGCACGCCTCCAGCAGACCGAGCGACAGCACGAGCAGCACCGGAAACACGACGCCGCCGAAATCGCGCCGCTGGATCGGGCCGTCGATAATCCGCGCGATGACCAGCGGAATCATGATCGCCGTCAGGGTGGCGAGCACCGCGAGCGTGGTGGCCCCGAGCAGCGTGAACCGATGCGGCCGCAGATACGGCCAGAACCGGCGAAGCGATTGCAGGCGGCCCGGCGCGGCGGCGGGCCGCTCCGGTCTGTCGACCTCCGTGTCGGCCAACGGCGTATCGAGCGTGACGGACAAAGCTCCCCCTCGTGATCGTCTTGGATTGGCTGTGTCGCGAACGGATCCCTGGTGATGTTCGCATCGGGGTCCGACATTTCAGCGTGGCATCAGTCCCGAGATAGGCCAACCGATTTTCCGCCACGTCCACAGCCAACAACCTCGAGTAACCTCGAGGTCAAGAACCCCCCAACACCCCCGAACGCACCGCACACGACATCGGCGCCGGTATGCCCGGGCGCCGATGGCCGCTACTTCGATTCTACCGTCGTACAACCCGAGATCAGACGGTCACATCCGCCGAATCAACCGGCGCGTCCGGGAAGTCCTGCTGCTGATGGCCGCCGCGCAATGTGCCCTCCAAATACGCGGTGCGGCAGGCACGCCGGGCGATCTTGCCGCTGGACGTGCGCGGAATCGAGCCCGCCGGAACCAGCAGCAGATCGCGCACCGTGACGCCGTGGCGCTGTGCGATCGCACCGCGCACGACATCGGCGATCGGCTGCGGATCCAGCTTCGCCGCACCGGTACCGCGCTCGGCCACGATCACCAACTGTTCCGAGGTGTTATCGGCATCGAAGGCGAGGCCGGAATGGCTGCCCTGTTCGAATACCGATGCGGGCAATTGATTCGCGGGCACCGAGAATGCCGCGACGAATCCGGGCCGCAGTGCGGCGTCGGATTCCTGCGCCGAGAATTCCAGATCCTGCGGGTAGTGGTTACGACCGTCGACGATCACCAGATCCTTCACCCGCCCGGTGATATACAGCTCGCCGTCCAGGTAGGCACCCAAGTCGCCGGTGCGCATCCACTTCGCGTCCGGATCGGTGCCCTGTGCGTGGCTGCCCTCCGATAGTCGCTGCGCCAAGATGTTGTGGAAGATCGCGGCGGTTTCATCCGGCCGACCCCAGTACCCGATGCCCATATTGTCGCCGTGCAGCCAGATTTCGCCGACTTCGCCGTTACCGCGCTCGATGCCGGTTTCCGGATCGACGATCACCGCCCACTGCGATAGCGCCACATAACCGCAGGACACCTGTGCGATCGAATTCTCCGTGCCCTTCGGCACTTCCACCATCCGCCCGGCGTTGAGCTCATTGCGATCGACGTAGACGACGTTCGCCTCGTCGGTGGCTCTGGTCGCCGAAACGAACAGCGTTGCCTCCGCCATGCCGTAGCAGGGCTTCAGCGCGGTCTTCGACAGACCGTACGGCGCGAATGCCTCGTTGAATTTCTGCATCGACGACACCGAAACCGGCTCGCTGCCGTTGATCAGCCCGATCACATTCGAAAGATCCAGTTCCTCATCGGCTTTCGGCCTACCGCGGGCCGCCGCATGTTCGTATGCGAAATTCGGTGCGGCCGCGAAAGTTCCGGCGCCGTCGGAGGCGGCGGCCAGTTCCTTGATCCAGCGATACGGCCGCCGCACGAAAGCGCTCGGCGACATGATCGTGATGAATCCGCCGCCGATGGTCGGCAGGATAACCGAAAGCAGACCCATATCGTGGAACAGGGGTAGCCAGGTGACGCCACGCGAATTCTCTTGTACCCCAATGGCATCGATCATTTGCAGCAAGTTGGTGCCGACCCCGCGGTGGGTGATCTCGACACCGGCCGGGCTCCTCGTGGAGCCGGAGGTGTACTGCAGATAGGCGACGCTGTCTGTATTTATTTCCGGTCGCACCCAGGTCGACCCGACGCTGTCCGGAATCGCGTTCACCGCGATAATCCGCGGACGCTGGGCCGCTGGGAGGTACCGGAAAAAGTTCCGAACACCCGCGGCGGCCGAACCGACGGTCAGAATCGCCGATGGCTTGCAGTCGTCGAGCACCGCGTGCAGGCGATCGGTGTGGCCCTGCTCATCCGGATCGAACAGCGGCACCGCGATATTGCCCGCGTAAACCGCCGCGAAGATCGAGACGACGTAGTCCAACCCCTGCGGGGCCAGCACCGCCACCCGATCACCCTGCCGAGTCACCTGCTGCAGCCTGGCCGCGACCGCACGCAGCCGCACGCCGAATTGATGCCAGGTCAATTCGATGTACTCGCCGTCGCGCTCGCGCGAGTAGTCGATGTAGCGGTAGGCGAGCTCGTCGCCGTTCTCCGCGCTGTGCTTGTCGACGAAGTCGATCAGGGTCTTGTCGCCACGGATTTTGATATTGCCCTGATCGTCCAAATAGTCGTCGAAGGTCTCGTCGATCATCGCCTTATCCTTTTGCCAACGCAGGCACTCGGGCCGTGCGATTACACCGAACACAGGTCGATAACGAAGTGTCGGGAAGGCTAGCAGGTATGCCTTCTCGATTCGGCTCAGTACCGCCCGAAAGCGATCGCGACGTTGTGCCCGCCGAAACCGAACGAGTTGTTCACGGCGTAGTCGATTCGTCCGGGTCGGGCCTCGCCCTTGACCACATCGAGCTCGATTTCCGGATCCTGGTTATCCAGATTCAGCGTCGGCGGAACGATGCCGTCGCGCACCGAGAGCACCGTCAGCACCGATTCCAAGGCGCCGACCGCACCGATCGAATGGCCAAGTGCGGATTTCGGCGCGTACACCGAAACATGGTCGCCCACGGCGGCATTGATGGCCTGCGCCTCGGCGGTATCGCCGATCGGGGTCGCGGTCGCGTGCGCATTGACATGGCCGACATCGCGTTTGCTGATTCCGGCCTTCTGCATGGCCCTGGTCATCGCCCGCGCGGCGCCCTTGCCCTCGACATCCGGTGCGACCAAATGGAAGGCGTCGGAAGTGATCCCGGCGCCCATCAGACGCGCGTGAATGGTCGCACCGCGCGCCTTGGCGTGCTCCTCGGTTTCGATGATCATCATCGCGCCCGCTTCACCGAAGACGAATCCGTCGCGATCTTTGTCGAACGGTCGCGAGGCGGCCCTCGGATCCGCGTTGCGGGTGCTCATGGCGCGCATCATGGTGAATGCCGCGATCGGCACGGCCTGGATGGAACCCTCGACCCCGCCGGTGACCACCATGTCGGCATCGCCCATCACGATCATCTGCCAGGCATTGGCGATCGCCTCCGAGCCCGACGAGCAGGCCGAGACCGGTGTCACCACACCCGCTTTCGCACCGAGCTCCAGGCCGACGCAGGCGGCCGAGCCGTTGGGCATGATGCGCTGCACGGTCAGCGGCGACACCTTCCGATAGCCGCCGTTCTGTAGCCGGTCGCGCGCGGCCGTGATGAATTCGCCGCCGCCGAGGCCGGTACCGATAGCGACGCCGAGGCGGTTCTTGTCCACCTCCGGACTGCCCGCATTGCGCCAGACCTCACGGGCCAGCACCACGGCCATCTGCTCCACATACGACAGGTGCCGTGACTCCTGCCTGGTGAGGCAATCCACAGGCTTGACCTTCAGATGTCCGCCGATGCGCACGGGTAGCTCGAACTGCTCGATAAAGCTGTCCTCGAGGACATCGATGCCACTCTCGCCGTTGAGCAGGCCCTTCCAGGTGGAGTCGATATCACCGGCAATCGAAGTGGTCGCCGCCAGACTGGTCACGACAACGTTGGGATAGTTTCCGTTCTTGGTGGACGGAATCTGCATTTCGCTCACTTTCCTGGCGTCACTCTTGGGATAAACCGGGAACTGCGCGTGGAAGGTCATCGAACGACCGAGCAAACCGTGATTCGACCGTGAGCCTTGCTCGGGGCATCCGGTCGGATCGAGTGCTCGACACATTACCGTGGCGGTCGCTGGTCGTCGCATTCGATGCTCGAGTAACCTGCTGAGCGGATACGCAGCGCTGGTGGTTCCGAGCGATCCGCGAGCAACCGCGAGAAGGGATGACTGTGACGGGCGGGCGGATGGTCGGGCTGTTCGCCGGTATCGGCGGGCTGGAGCTCGGCCTCGGGCGCCACGGCTGGCACACGGAACTGCTGTGCGAGATCGATCCCGGTGCGCGGGCGGTGCTGGCCGCGCGCTTTCCTGGGATTCCGTTGCAGGGGGACATCACTCGGCTGCGGGCCCTGCCCGCCGGGACCGAGCTGGTCGCCGCCGGATTTCCGTGCCAGGACCTGTCGCAGGCCGGACGCACCGCGGGCATCACGGGTACGCGCTCGGGTCTGGTGGACGAGGTGTTCCGGCTGGTGCGCCGTCAGCGTGGACCGCGCTGGCTGTTGATCGAGAATGTGCCGTTCATGCTGCAGCTGGGTCGTGGGGCCGCCATGCGGCACATCACGAGCGCGCTGGAAGAGCTCGGCTACACCTGGGCATACCGGTTGGTGGACGCGCGCGCGTTCGGGCTGCCACAGCGCCGTCAGCGGGTGTTGATGCTGGCCTCGCGCACCGAGGATCCGCGTCGGGTGCTGTTCGGTGACGATGCCGGACCGCTCGATCTCGGTGACCCGGAACAGGATCCGTGCGGCTTCTACTGGACCGAGGGTGTGCGCGGGCTCGGCTGGGCGGTGAATGCGATCCCGACGCTCAAAGGCGGTTCGGCACTGGGGATCGCGAGTCCGCCCGCGGTGCGGTTGCCGTCGGGCGAGCTCGTCACGCCGGGCGTCGTCGATGGTGAGCGGCTGCAGGGCTTCGATGCCGACTGGACCGAACCGGCGACTACGGTGCCCGGAATTCGGCACGGACACCGATGGAAGCTGATCGGGAATGCGGTGAGCGTGCGGATGGCGTCCTGGGTCGGCGCGCGGCTGGCCGAGCCACTCGACCCGATTCCCGGCGATGAGCCGTTGCCGCCGGGGCGGCCGTGGCCGGTCGCCGCGTGGGGTCGCGCGGGTAACGCCTATCGGGTGCCGCTTTCGACGTGGCCGGTGCACGAGCCGTACGAAGATCTGCAGCATTTCCTCACCGATTCACGACTACTCTCGGCGCGTGCCACCGCCGGTTTCCTGCGGCGCACCGGAATGGGCAATCTACGGTTCCCGCCCGGATTTCTGGCCGATGTGGAAAGTCATCTCGATCGGATGGGCGGCTGGGCGGCATGAGGTTCGGTACGTCGTGAACCCGGCTCGCCATCCGCTCACCGACGCCGCGACCAGTGCGCGGATGGCCCGTCAGCGGCGGACCGGAACCCGGCCCGAACTCGCGCTGCGCCGGGAATTGCATCGGCGCGGACTGCGCTATTTCGTCGATCGGGCGCCGTTGCGCGGGCAGCGACGGCGGGCGGATCTGGTTTTTCCCCGGCTGCGCGTCGCGGTGTATGTGGACGGATGTTTCTGGCATCGGTGCCCGCAGCACGCGACCGATCCGAAGAACAACGCGCAGTGGTGGGCGGACAAATTGAGCGGAAATGTGGCCCGTGACCGGGCCACCGATGCGGCGCTGGCGGCCGAGGGATGGCTGGTGATCCGGGTCTGGGAACACGAGGACGCCATTGTGGCGGCCGACCGGATCCAGACCGTATTGGCCGCGAGACGCTAGCTGAATCTGTGGAGCCTGCAAGCAGTCACCAGCGGCGTTCACGCACCCGGACCAGCGAGCGCGGCGCGTGCGCGGCCAGGTAGCCCGACACCGCCATTACCGTCAGCACCAGCGTTCCGGCGATGGCCGTTGTGATTCCGATCATGGGGACCTCCTCAGTTCTACCGACCATCGCCGACGGACCTGACAGATCCCTGTGTTCGAGTTGGTAATGAGGTGTGTGGAAGACCGGACGGTGCGGACACACGCACCTACTGTTGATCACCGGACCAACGAGGAGGCGGAGAATGGGTCCAGTGACTGATAGCCGGAGCCTCGCCGAACGACACGTCCGGGTGGCCTGCGGGCTCATCGCGGCCGCGATCGCGATCGCCGGACTCAGCTATTCGTCGTGGTTGCTCGAGTTCGTGCTGAAGATCGATGTCGATCCGGTCGACTCGTTCCTCAGCGAACTCGATGCCGTCGGCAAACCGCATCGCGAGTTGTTCGCGACCGCCGACAAGATCGTCGGCGCATTGCTGATGCCCGCCGCGATCGCCGGGCTGCTGTTGTTTCCGCGCCGCAGATTCACCACTATCGGCTGGGTCGCGCTGTTCTGCTTCGGCGCCGCGACCATCGGCGACGTGCTGCTCCCGCTGCGCGATTGCACCCCGCAGGACAACGCCGAATGCGGCGGCGGCGGCAGCGAGCTGTTCCCGCAATTGCATCAGCCGCACGCGCTGACCAGCACCATCGCGGTCACCACCATCGCTATCGCTACCTTCGCGTTCAGCGTGGCCGCTTTCCGATATCACCGCTGGCGGATCCTGCGCGAGGCCGGCGTGGTGGTGCTGGTGATCGGGTCGGCGGCGACCGTGTGGATGTTGGTCGCCGACAACCTGACCGGCAATTACGCGCTCGGTATCGCCCAGCGGATCCAGGTCGGATCGATGTCGCTGTGGCTGATCATATTGGCGGCCGCGGTGATTCTGGAAGGCCGCGAGTGGGTCGAGAGCGATTCGAGCTAGTCGACCTTGATCTCGACCGTGTGGGTGTCGAGTTTCGCGGGCAGTTCGGTGGTGTCCACCTCGAGGATTTCGCCGGTGTCCTGCAGGCCGTTGGGCAGTGTCTTGGGCTTCAGGCCGAAGGGCGGCTGGTCACCCTTGCTGGCGGCAAGGCCGAAATCGCTGTCGTTGGCGATGTAGAGGGTCTTACCGCCGTCGAGCGTGGCGACGCCCTCGATCTTGTCGTGACCGAAGAACTTGCCGTCGGGGTTCAGGCTCGTGACAAGGGCGACGAAATCCAGGTTCGCGGTCTTCGCGGCGGGGGTGACGCCCACTTTCTTCAGCGCCGCGGTCGCGTCGGCGGTCGAGACGGCGCCGACCAGGGTTTCCAGCGGCTTGCCCTCGATCTGGAGTCCGCCGCGTTCCGGATCGTATTGTGCGCCTGGAACCTTCGAGTCCGGACCGACGTCGGTGGCACCGGAGATATCGATGGTCCACAGCTTCTTATCGGCCTTCGGGGGCAGGTTGCCGTCGCGTTCGTCGACCAGGAAAGTGGTGGCGCTCAGCGCGGTGATCTCGGAGTCGGCGACCTTGGTGGTCTTCGGATCCTGTAGCGGGAGGACGAATTCCTTGACCGCCTTGGTTTTCAGGTCGACGGTGACGATGCGGGTCATCGGCACGTCTTTGGCCGAACCGCCGAGGCCGGGGGTATTCAGGCCGCTCTGCACGACGCCGACGAGGGTGCCGCCGTCCGGGGTGATGGTCAGGCCCTCCATGCCCTGGTTCGGGGTGCGCAGCGAAAGTTCCTTGGGCAGACCGGATCCCGGGCCGAATCGCTCCAGTTCGCCGCCCTTGGCGTCGAAATGCACCAGGAACGGGCCGTATTCGTCGGAGACCCAGAAGGTGCCGTCCGGCAACGCGACCAGGCCCTCCGGGTCGAGGCCATGGTCGGTGGGCGGCAGAACGTTTCCGGCGAGGTCCTTGATGGTTTCGCCGGTGCTCGCGGCGATGTCGACCTGACCGTTGAACGGGGTGCCGTCGGCGGTGCGCAGATCGATCGTGGATTGCAGGACCGCGCGATTGCCGACCAGCTTGAATCGACCGATCTTCGGCACGAAACCCGGTGTCGGGGTGAGCTTCTCGTTCTTTCCGGGACCGTCCACATTGGGGCCGCGATCGGTGAGTCCGTAGAACTCGCCCGCTGCGCCGGGCACCGGGGTCCATGCCGAGCCGTAACCGCTGGCCTGCACGGTGGTGCCGCCGAATTCGCCGAGCGGCGCAATGTCGGTGGTGTACAGGCGAACCGCGTCGGTGGTGGTGACCTTCAGCTCGTCGGTGCCGGTGTAGCCCGGCTTCGGCTGGTAGACCAGTGCGCCGTCGAGGCGGCGGGTCAGCGTGCCGTGTTCCGGATCGGCGATCGTCACGGCGGCGGTGCCACCGGTGGCGGCCAGCAGGTCGTCCAGGGAGATCACCAGCGTCTGGTCCTTGGCCACGGTGAAGTCGGCCTTGGTATCCGAGGACGAGCAGCCTGCGGCCAGCACGCCCACACAGAGGACGGCGACCGCGGTGATACGAGGGTGCGCTTTCATCGTGTCTGCCTATCGCAGAGAGCCGACAAAAGCCCTACGTCCGAATGACCAGTTGGTGTCATGCTGTCGCCATGGGTGATCGGATGAATATCGCTAAGGTCGGTTCGGTGACCAACGACGCGCCGGAGACCACCGTTCCGCTCGAAACCGTCGCCGCGGCGACGAACCGTCTGCTCGACACCATCCGCGGACTCGACGACGACGTGACCGTGCCCTCGCTGCTGCCCGGGTGGACGCGGGGACATCTGCTCGCGCACCTCGCACGCAATGCCGACAGCCTGGTCAATCTGCTGCTCTGGGCGCGGACCGGGATCGAAACACCGCAGTACGCCAGCATGTTCATTCGGGACGCCGATATCGAGGCGGGTGCGCCGCGGCCACTCGCCGAGCAGCTGGCCGATAACGAAACGGCGGCGAATCGCTGGCTGGCGCTTGCGCAGTCCGCTCCCGAGGAGGCCTGGACGGCAACCGTTCGGACCAGGCAGGGGCGGCCGATTCCGGCGACCGAGGTCATTTGGATGCGGCTGCAAGAGGTGGAGATCCATCATGTCGACTTGGCGGCCGGATACCAACCTGGTGACTGGCCGGCGGATTTCGTCACTCGGCTGCTTCCGCGGGCCACTGCCGATTTGACCAGGGGGATTGCCGCTGGGGCTGATCCTTCAGTTGCGTTCGAGGTGCGGAGCACTGACACGGACTTCACCGCGACCGTTGGGAGTGGTTCTCCTGACCACACCGTCCGCGGGCCCGCTTCCGCCTTGCTCGCGTGGCTGCTCGGTCGTTCCGACGGTGCCGAGCTCACTGGTGCGTTGCCGACGCTTCCCTCGTGGAAATAGCGGCGCGACGAGAGCACCTCGCTACGGCGGCCGAGTTTCGTCTGTCACGGCGACCGGAGGCCCGATATCCCGTTGTGTGCGCGGGGCCCGGCGGGACCGGCCGGCCACAGCGTGAGCGAGGAAAACCAGCGACCACACGAGGATCAACGCCACTGCCAGTCCGACGGGGTAGTCGCGGTCCAGGATGGTGGGATTGCTCGGCATGCCCTCGCCACGGTCGAGGACCGGGAGGGCGATCAGTACCAGCGCGACCGAGCAGATGGCGCCGCAGGCAGTGACGGCCCACCAGGTGCGCGGCAGCAGGTGGCGAGCGGTGAGTCCGACCGCGGCGCAGATCGGGGCGAAGACCGCATCGTGCAAGAGGATTCCGCCCGCGAACCAGATCGCGACCGAGTCGAGATCTGTCGGGGGTAGGTCGAACAACGCGCTGATGCCGTACCAGCCGAGCCAACCGCCGACGAGGAGCAGCAGTATGCGGGCCGCGATCATGGCAGCACCTCGATTTCGGACAGCCATTTCGTTTGCAGGACGCCGGGTCGGTTGGGTGCGATGAGACGGCATGGGTAGCCGTGGTCCAGATCGAGGGTTTCGCCGTTGATGGTCAGGGCGACCAGCGTGCAGTCGTCGACCGCATGACGTTGCGGCAGAATCGAACTCCCGTAGATGCCGGTTTGCTCCAGCGAGCGGAAGCGGATATCGCCACCGGAATAGTCGCCGACCGCCGCCAGCAGATCCAGCAGGCGCACCCCGGACCAGTCGGCGCCCGCGCTCCAGCCTTCGACGCAGGCAATCGACAAGCCGGCCCGAGTCTGCGGCAGGGAAAGCAGTTCGTCCCTGGTGAATTGGCGCTGCCGATCGCCGACGGTGACCGTCAACCGGTACTCGGGATCACGGGCCCGGTCACCAACCCCGGCTGCCGCGGCCGATCGGTTGACCGGAACGCCCTGTGGCCCGTGCCCACTGCGCGGCGCGAGCACCGCAGCCCAGCGCAGGAACGGAATCGTCTGCCCGGCAACGGCCAACCCCGCTGCGACGACAGCGACACCGGCACCTGTCAGCACCGCACGTCGCGAGAGGTGCGGCCGCGTGCCGGCGGCGGCAGGCGGCTCGGTCGGGGATTCGACCAGCCGATGTTGCAGCGCGTCCCGGATGACGGGAAGTTTGACGGCCAAATGCACGGCCAGTGCGCCGACGGCGACGTAGGCCATGGCGTAGTGCGCGGTAGGGAAGAAGAACTTCCACGGGTAGTACTGGGCGATGTTGAGAAGCCCGGTCGACAGCTGGAAGATCGTCGCGCCGACCAGGATCGCGATGGAGCCGCGTTCGAGGATTCGCAAAGCCGAACCGATGATCGGACGGTGGAACAGTCTGGGGTACACCGCCCAGAGCTTCACCAGCAGCAGTGGGATCGCGGCGACACCCGAGATCACATGCGCGCCCTGGGTTACCCGATACAGCCAGACCGGATGCGCGGGCCACCAGAACCAGCTCGGTGGATGCTGAATCCAGTGGCTGAGCAAACCGGTGCCGAAGCACAGCAATATCGCACTGCCCAGCGCGATCCCCACACGACTCGCGACCGCTGGTCCGCGTGCGGTTGTCACCCGTGGGCGCGCGGTAGCCAGGAAATTCATCCGAAATCGCGCTGGCGATTCCATCCAGCTGCCGCGCTTCATGACAACGCCCACCGACTACTCGAAGTGGGCCCGCCCGATCGCAACCAGGCGATATGCCGACCGGACACCTCCATCGCCGTCACCATGCGGAACCCGGCCGCCGCGGCCAGCTCTTCCGCGCGATCGATCCCCACCCGCGCCCACGGAAACCATTCCCCCACTCGGTCTCTCGTCTCCAGCCGAATCGGATTCGACACCACACCGGCACCGGGACGGGCGAATTCGACCACCGCGATGCCATTGCGAGCCAGGAGTTCACCCGCGCGGGTCAGTAAGCGGGCCGGATCGCCACCGATCCCGATATTGCCGTCCGCCAGGATCGCATAGGACCAACGGCCGGCGCCGGGCAGCGGTCCGAACAGGTCGCGCCGCAATGCGGGCGCTCCACGAAATCTGGTGGTGGCCACGGCCATCGGCGAGATGTCGACGCCCAACGCGATGACTCCGCGCTGCAGCAGTGCCGTGACCAGCCGTCCCGGACCGCATCCCAGATCGAGCGTCGGTCCATCGCAACAGCAGGTCAGCGCGGCATCGGCCGAACGGTCGGCGGCGTCGAAGCCCAGCCAACGCCGGGTGCGCAGAGGATGGCGTCGTCCGTCGGTATCGCGCACCCAGCAGTCCTCCCCCGCCAGCGCGAGATCGAAGATATCGCTCATCGGGGTGTCAGCAGGGTGTGGTGCAGCTGGTGGATCAAGCGCGCGAACCGCCCATCGGATTCGCGCGCCACCTGGAGTGCGTCGGCGAAGGTATCGACATCGTTGTAGCGCGGCAACGAGCGCACACGAAGACCACAGCGCCGCATGGCCTCCCGGGTGAGCTCGCCGGTTTGATCGGTCGACATCGGAACGTCGACGAGTGTGCGCGCCGCCTGGGGTGTCGGCAGCCCGAGTGCCCACCAGCCGCCGTCGTCGGCGAGACCGAGCAGTGCGTCGCCGCGCAATACCAGCTCGCGGGCGGCCCAACTCAGCACCTCCGGGCCGATCTGCGGCGTGTCCATGCCGATCTGCAAAACCGGCAGCCCGTATCGCGCGGCATCGGCGTGCGCGTTGGCCAGGCGTTCGCCGAAAGACGCACCACGCTGCGGGATGACCTCGAAATCAGTCAGCGCCCTTGCCACCTCATCCGCACACTCCGCGTCCGCGAGCTCTCCGGTGAACGCGACGACATGGTGCGCGACCGGACTCCGCGACATCGACGCCAAGGTATCCAGCAGCGAGGCCGCAGCTACTCGAGCCGCATCAGGGGGCGAAAGCGGAGGTGTCAGACGTGTTTTGGCCAGACCGGCAATCGGGGCCTTGGCCAGCACGAGCAGTGTCGCGGCCACGGGCGACGGGCGAGAGTAATTCATCGCAGCACCGCCAGGAAGTCGCGAGTGGCGCGCGCGGTGCCGAGCCACGACCCGGATACCTTCGAAACTCCACCCGCCCGTGGCCGATACGCGATATCGCGCTCCACCACACGCCACCCCGCCCCTGCGGCGCCGATCAGCAGTTGCAGCGGATAGCCGGAGCGGGTGTGCAGCGGTCCGAGGGAGAGCAAAGCGGCCCGGCGGGCCACCCGCATGGCACCGATATCGTGCACGGGTAGCCCGTATCGGCGACGCAAGCGCCCGGCGATGACTCGATTGCCGAGCCGCGCATGCCACGGCCACACACCGCGGTGCACCGGCTTACGCCGTCCGACCGCCAAATCGGCACCCGCACGCACCAGTTCGACCAGCGGCGGCAACTCCCTCGGATCCATCGAGCCGTCGCCGTCGAGGACGGCGACCAAATCCGTTCTGGCCGAGGCGATGCCGGCTTGCACGGCAGCCCCGTACCCGGGGCTCGCCTCGGATACGACAGCGGCACCGCAGCGGCGGGCCACCTCGGCCGTCGCATCGGTCGAGCCATTGTCCACGACCAGCGCATGGAACCCGGCCGGAATGGCCGCGAGCACACCTGGCAACGCCTCAGCTTCGTCTCGGCACGGGATGACGACGGTCACGCCGCCCGGGTTGTGGAGGGTCTCGGTCACCTACTCGACGCTAGGCCAGCCCGGCCGAATCAAGGCCGCAAAAGTGGTGACGAAACAGTGACGTCCACATTCAGAACCGCTCGAGCATCGGTTTTCCAGGCGCTGCGGCCCTATGGTGAGGTTCGTGCATGACGTGACGGAGGCCGCGACACGGCCACGCGGCCGGATAGGTGGCGAGTATCTGGGAGCCGGCATCGCCGCCGCACTCACCCTGGCAGCATTCCTGATTCCGCGAATTGCCAGCGAACACTGGCGGAGCAAGCTCTACGCGGGCTCGGCCCCCATCTTCGGCAACTGGTTGCCGCATGTCGGCTGGGGTTCGGTACCGGCCATCGCGATCGCGATACTGGTCATCGGTTTCGGTTCCGCGATGGCCGAGTCGCTGCCCTGGCGACGGCTGCTCGCGGTGTCTTGGCTGACCGCTCTGGCCTGGGCCTTCGCCCTGGCCATGATCGACGGCTGGCAGCGCGGATTCACCGGACGACTCGCCGACGGCCACGAATATCTGTACGAGGTCCCCGGCGTCCGCGATATCCCCGCCATGCTGCGCGGATTCTCCGGCCGCATCCTGGATTTCCAACCAGACTCCTGGACGACCCACGTCTCCGGGCATCCGCCCGGCGCCCTGCTGTTCTTCGTCCTGCTCGATCGCATCGGCCTGCGCGGCAGCGGTTGGGCGGGACTGGCGTGTGTGCTGATCGGGTCGAGTGCGATCGTCGCGGTCGCGGTCATGCTGCGCACGCTCGGTGCCGAGGATCGAGCCCGAAAGGCATTGCCGTTCTTGACGATAGCGCCCGCCGCGATTTGGATCGCGGTTTCGGCGGACGCCATGTTCGCGGGTGTCACGGCATGGGCGGTGGCGCTGCTGGCGATCGGGATCCGGCGGCCGTGGGTCGCGGTCGCTTCCGGTGTGCTCTTCGGGGTCGGCATCTACCTGAGCTACGGCCTCGTGATCATGGCGCTACCCGCGGTCGCGGTCCTGGTCGCGAGCCGAACCGTCCGGCCGCTGTTACCCGCTGTATTCGGCGCGCTGATCGTGGTGGCTGCCTTCACGCTGTCCGGTTTCTGGTGGCTGGATGGCTACCACCTGGTGGTCGAGCGGTACTACCAGGGCATCGCCTCCGAGCGTCCGTACGCGTACTGGGTCTGGGCGAATCTCGCAGCCACCAGCTGCGCGGTCGGCCTGGCCAGCGCCGCCGGTCTACCACGCGCGCTGCGCGGACCATACGATGCGACCGCGCTGTTGGTAGCGGCCGGATTGTGCGCGATATCGGTGGCAGACCTCAGTGGCCTGAGCAAGGCGGAGACCGAGCGCATCTGGCTGCCGTTCGACGTCTGGCTGCTCGCCGCGACCGCGTTTCTGCCGCGGTCCACCGCCCGAGTCTGGCTATTTCTGCAAGCACTCGGCACGCTCGTACTCGCCCATACGATCCTGACGAATTGGTAATCCATGAGCATTCTGATCGCCGACGACGACCCGCTGGTCCGAGATGTGGTGCGGCGCTATCTCGAACGCGACGGACTGACCGTCGTGGAGACCTCGGACGGCGCCTCGACCATGGCACAGCTCACCGAACCCACCGGCGACCCCGTCGAACTGGCCGTCCTCGACGTGATGATGCCCGCCCCCGACGGCATCGAGATCTGCCGCGCGGTGCGTTCCGGCCCACGTCCGGACACCCCGATCATCCTGCTCACCGCACTCGGCGACGAGGACGATCGCGTGCTCGGCCTGGAGGCCGGTGCCGACGACTACGTCACCAAACCGTTCAGCGCCCGCGAACTCGCATTGCGGGTCGCCTCGGTGCTGCGGCGTTCGCAGGCGACGCGGCAGCCGAGCACGGAGGTACTGCGCGACGGCGCGGTCGAGGTGCGGCCGGATTCCCAGTCCGCGCTGGTGGATGGCAGGCCGGTCGACCTGACCGCGCGCGAATACGATCTGCTCGTCTTCCTGCTGCGCCACCCGCACCAGGTGTTCAGCCGGGAGGAACTGCTGGCCAAGGTGTGGGGCTGGGATTTCGGCGACCTGTCCACCGTCACCGTGCATATCAAGCGGCTGCGGGCGAAACTCGGTGACCGGCACCGGATCGAGACAGTATGGGGCCGCGGTTACATCTGGGGCCGGAATGGAGAATCCAGTGCCTGAGAACACCCTGCAATTGATCGGCTACGTGCTGGCCTGTTCGCTTCCGATCGTCGCCATCGGCGCGGCGATCCTGCGCGCCACCAGCAATCGCTCCATGACCGCGAGCATGGCCGTGCTGGTCCTGATCCCGACGCTGTCCACGCTCGCGGGCATTATCGGGGTCAGCGGGTTGATGTTCACCGATGAACTCGAGCGCACGGCGGTGGTGCTCGCGGTCGTCGCGGCGGTCACCGTGCCCGCCGCTCTACTGCTCGGGCGAGAACAGGCCCGAAAGACCGTCTGGGAGAAGCAGATCCGCGAGCAAGAACGGATGGCGGAGCGCTCGCGCCGCGAACTCGTCGCCTGGGTGAGCCACGACCTGCGGACCCCGCTGGCCGGTATCCGCGCGATGGCGGAGGGACTTTCCGACGGCGTGGTCACCGGCACCGACGATGTGGCGCGTTACGCGGAACAGATTGTGCGCGAAACCGATCGGCTGTCGGTGATGGTCGACGATCTGTTCGAAATGTCGAAGATCAATGCGGGCGCATTGCGTTTGGAACTGGAGCCGGTCGATCTGCGCGAGCTGATCGACGAGGTGCTGGCCGCCAACCGACCGAATGCCGAACGCGCCGAAGTCCTGCTGCGCGCGGAACAGCCAGACTCCGAAATCGTTGTCGCGGCGAGCGATCGAGCCCTCGGCCGCGTGCTGACCAACCTGGTCTCCAACGCGATCGCGCACACCCCACCCGGCGGCCAGGTAGCGATATCCGCGGGCACCTCCAACGGCAAGGCCTGGGCACGCGTCGACGACACCGGCCCGGGCATCTCCGAGGCAGATCTGCCACGAATATTCGAGGTCGCCTATCGCGGCACCGCCGCGCGCTCCCCGGTCGCGTCCGACGGCGTGTCCTCCGGAAGCGGTATGGGTCTCGCGATCGCCGCGGGTCTGGTCGAAGCCCACCACGGCGATATCAGCGCCGAGAATCGAGAGCAGGGCTGCCGCTTCGAAGTTCGGCTACCACTCAACGGAAACTGAGCTACGCGACCGGCGCACCCTCCCCGGCAACCGCCCGCAGCGGTGCGAAAGCGAATTCGGCAAGACCGTCGTGCGGAGCCACCTGCGCGGTGAATCCCAGAACGCGTTGCGCTTGTTCGGGGCTCGCGACGATATGCCGCACGTCGCCGGGGCGATAGCGTCCGGTGATCACCGGTTCGGGACCACCGCGCGCCGCGGCCAACGTGGTGGCTACCGCGCCGATGGTGATCGGACGTCCCGAGGCGATATTGAGCGGCACGAAACCGGTATGCGCGTATTCGACGGCCGCGAGATTCGCCGCAGCGATATCACTGACATGCACGAAATCCCGTGCCTGCGCGCCGTCTTCGAAAACCTGCGGCGACTCACCTGCCTCCAGCGCGGATCGGAAGATCGCGGCGACTCCGGAATATGGTGTGTCCCTTGGCATATCGGGACCGTAGACATTGTGATAGCGCAATGCGGTGACCCCGGATTCGGTTACCGCCGCCCATGCGGACGCGTAATGCTCCTGCGCCACTTTCGCCGCCGCATAAAGACTCCGCGGCCGCAACGGCGCATTCTCCGGCACCGCCTCCCAACACAAAACCTCATCCGAATCCGGATCCCGATGCTCGAACATCCCGCTCTCGAGATCCCCGCGCCTGCGCACCCCGACCTCAACGGTCCGAGCCCCGCGATACCGCCCCTCCCCATAAACCACCATCGATGAGGCCAACACCAACCGACGACACCCGGCCCGATCCATCGCCGCCAGCAAAACCGCGGTCCCCAAGTCGTTGTGACTCGCAAAGGCAGGCGCATCCTGCGCACTCACACCCGCGCCCACCACCGCGGCCTGATGACAAACCACATCGATCCCCCGAAGCACCGAATCCAGCGCATCCGCATTACGCACGTCGACCAACCGGACGACCTCCGGAACAACGGCACCAACTCCGTGCGCCGCGGGCAGCATCACATCAATCGCCACCACCTCATGCCCCGCACCCACCAACTCCCGATGCACGCGCGTTCCGATAAAACCCGCGGCCCCGGTCAGCAATACCCGCATATCACCACCACCCCGAGCCCTTGTGCCCAACCCGCCCGCAACCCACTCCATCGTTTACCGAGGTCATGCCCTGATTGTGATGCCAAGCCGGCAAAATTCGCCGCAACCAGGCCACGCCGTCAGACTTTCGTCACGATCCCAGGCCGGCCCCGAACTGCTGGTTGCCGCACTGACCTGCCGGATCGAACGCGGACAAAGCAGCGGCAGTCGTGACCCGCTATGGGCCCGATATCGCCGTAAGCCGGTTTGCGGCGCGCAGATACCCCGCGACCAACCGCCCGCATCGACCAGGCAGCGGCCAAGGAAGCCGAGTACGACCGTCTGGAGATGTTGGCGAGACCTGCGGTTCAGGCGACACTTACTTTGTGGCCGTCGTCGACGGCAGCACCTCGCTCATCTGCGGCGACTGCCGCGCCCACGCCGGAAGGATCGTCGAGGAACTGTTGCCACTCATCGTATCCGGGTCCACGCGCTTGTCATCGACATTTGGCGCCCGCACGGAGACCCGCATGTCAGCACGGTATCCGACCAAAGTACGTCTGGCACAGCCCTTCGCATCTATCGCTCAGGTTCCCGGCCGAGCGCGCGTTGCCGTTCCCGCTCGGCTACGCGTTCGCGTTCCCTGGCAGCTTCTCGCGCTCGGTGCTCGTTATGGTCGCGTTCATGTTCGCGTGTTCTGGGTTGCTCTCCGGGCTGTAATCGGCTGACTTCCAACACGTGCATGACTTCGCGCGGAACACCTTCCCGTGCGGCACGCTCGCGGACTTCGCGTACTTGTTCGCGTTGCCTCTCGACAGTTTCGCGCTCGTAGCGTTGCTTGTCTTCCCGCACAATGGTGGAGCCAATCTCCCCTAGCTCTCGTGTTACGTCTTTGCGTTGCACTTCGCAGTTCCGCTCCAGCTGCCTTTCCATCTCTTGGGCTGGTTCGCGGCCGAGTTCGGCGTCACGGAGCATTTCTCGCGTCTGTGCGCGTTCTATTTCGCGAACGTCGGACAGGTCTTTGGTTATCCAGGCGTGGGACTCCCGTATCTTCTCGATTTCCAGTGCTTGACCTTTTTGGCGAGCTTCGGCGATCTTCCGCGCCTGCTCCGCTACATCTGCACGGATCTGTTCGCGTTTCTCGTTCAACTCTCGCGGGCCGACACTCCGCGCTAACTCTCTATCACGTGCCCGCTGTTCTCGCTCTGCGATCCGCGTCCGGTCCTGACGCTCTTTTGCCTTCTGCCGCGCCTCCCGCTGTCGTTCATTTTGCTCACGCGCTTGCTCGCGGACACCGGGCAATTCGAGTTGTGGACTCGGCTCCCTTTCCAGACCTCGCGCCCAAATCTCCCGGGCATCCTCTCTCGAAATAACTTGATGCGTAAACTGGTCCGGAAATCGTTCTTCGAGGTCTTTGATGAGTAACTGCACGTCTTTCGAAATGAACTCGCCTTCGACTGTTCTCAGTATATGCTTGTGATTCTCATCCTTTTCAAGGATGGTGCGGACGACTTCCAGCTGCTTTTTATCTTTGGGGGTGTCGACCCGCCCTGATTTCTCTTCAATGGTGTCAGTGCGACCGTCGCGTTCTCTTATCTTGTCGAACTCGGTCCGGCCCGCGCGTGTCGTGTATGTGCGAGACTGCTGGACGTATCCATTTTCACGATCACGAAAGAATCGATCTGTGCCGTTTTCGAATACCTTCCGCGCGTGTTGTTGTCGACGCTATCGCGGTCTTTGTCGTATCCGTCCGGCATGGCGATAACCACCCCCCCGAGGTGTGGAATTGTGTAGCGAAAATTATCAGGTCACATCACATCACCGACGAGGCTTCTTCGTGGCGTTTCTCTTCGTGATCGGCCGCGTATTCGCGAATCGCTTTGGCCATCTGCGAGAACATGCCGTCATATACTTCGGGGTGATAGTTGATCATGCTGTCCATCAATCCCCACGCGGTATCCACGTCTTCGTCATAGGTGCCCATCTGCAGAGCGGGATTGACGTGGTCGTAAAACGAGTTCTCGCGACCGAACCATTCGAACTCGACCCATTTCGCACTCGCGAACTTGATGAAGCAAGCACCGATGAAGCAAATAAAAGCGTCTGCCATGTCGGCATTCTCGGGCGCCATTGCGGTAGCCATATCTGGGAACAGGCCCGCAACAATGGGGTTGAGCCGTTCGACCTCCGCCGAGTCTTCCGGCCATGGTTTTGATGGAATGTGTTGCAACCCGGCGTAATCCAAGAACTTGCGGACTTGCGCGGCACGCCGGTCGGGGTCGACCCACTTACCCCACTCGGTTTGTTCGACTTCGAAGTCCAGACCGAGTTGTTCGTCATTCCCCACGCCGATGCCTCCGTTTCTCGTCGCTGCCGTTGTGTCAGTGTCTCATCACCGTTCGACGCGTGTGCTCGGTCGCAGCACCCCCGCGTCGATCAATGTCCAGACAGCCTCGTGCTTTGCGCCGCACGAGTCGGCGTCGCAGTTGATGCGCGCACGGAATACGCGGCGCGCTTCCTCGATGCTGTACGGGTAGTCCGGTGCGCGGTGGCATCGGTCGCGAGCGATGCGGGCGAGTATTTCGGTGCTGGGGCGTTCCCCGTCGACGTGCACCGGGGGGTCGAGGAGGTAGGGCAGTAGGTAGAAGACCACGACACCCAATGTCACAACCCCGGCGACGGTCGCGCATACAACTCCTGTAGTCGACACAGCTAGTCGGCCTCGGTGTCGTTGGTCGAGATCGGTTCGACGGTGATCACGGCATGCTCGTCGAACTCGTGAAGGTCATCGGATGCGAATGCGAATGTCTGGCCGATGAACCCGTGATCGTCTACGGGTGCCCATGATCCGTCGTCGTGCTGCAACCATCCCGCCGGGTGGTTGGTTCTGGTGTTGGTGTCGCGTAGCGCGAGAACGATTGCGCGGCTTGCACGCTCGATAGCGGTCTTGCAGTAGCGGCAAATGCCGGTGCACGGCTCGGCGTCCTCGTGGGTGCAGCGGGGGCAGAGCTTCGCTTTCGGCTCACTGTGCGCCATTGGGCACCTCTGTCGGTGGTTCGTAGTCACCGGTGTCGGAGGACTCGACACCCCGGCACCGGGACGATTCGGTCGACGCTGGACCAGTTCCCCACTGCCGGACCGCTTCTGCGAAGAGTTCGACCTTTTCGGCTGGCGCTCCTGTGTACTTGCGGGGTGGCCCTACGAACGAATCGCGTTGTTGAAGCTCGTTGTTCGGCATCTGCCGACCTCCGGTGCGTCGACTGCGGCTTGGTGCGCCCGGTCCCTGAATGGCGGCGTACTGATTTGAGACACAGGAATCGGCCGCCATCGGGGCTACGGGCGCGTGCACGGCGTCGGGCTTCTTGATGAAACGTCGATGAGGTGCACTGAGTAGTAGTCTCGTGTGAGAAGGCTTGACACAGAACAAGTTCAGCGTCCACTAGCGTCCACAGATCGGTACCGCGGATCCATGGATAAGCCCGGCTCACTGCTTCGGCTGGCCCGCGAATCGCAGGGGGTCAGTCTGTCCGCCGTCGCGGCCAAGACTCATTTCTCCAAGTCGATGCTTGGGATGTTGGAGAACGATCAGCGGGATGTGAAGCAGGAGCACATCGTTGCTTACTCGCGTGCGTTGAACATCCCTATATCGGCGTTGACGGCACCGCCGGATGACCCGATCCGGCTGGCTCATGAATGGCTGGTGTCCGATTCCGCCCCGATCACTCATTCGACGGCAGGGCACCGGGTTGGGGGTTCGCTTGCGGACGACGTTGAGCAGCGCGTCATCGACCTTCGCCATCTCGATGACACGGTGGGTGGTAAGGACCTGTTTCCGCTCGTCGTCAAGGAACTCGAAGACCTCCGAACGGTTATCAACGAATGCAGCTATACCGACGACATCGGCCGTCGCCTCCTGACCGCGGCTGGCGAGCTGTCACAGCTCGTCGGATGGGTAGCCAGCGATGCCGGGTACTACGGGCACGCCCAATACACCTATCTGAATGGCGCGAAAGCGGCCAGGCAGGCAGGCAATCGCGTACTCACCGGCCAACTGCTCTCGAGCTTGAGCTATCAAATCGCGAACGTCGGCCGGCCGGACGACGCAGTCCTGCTCGCCCGGACTGCGGTCAGAGGAGCGCACGGGGCGACACCGGTCGCGGCCGCGTTGTTGACCGACCGAGTGGCGTGGGCCGCAGCGCGCGCCCGTGACCGTGAGGGGGCAATGCGCGCCCTCGACACAGTGGACAACATCTACGAGCGTCGGACAGCTGACGTCGAGGAACCTCGATGGGTGTACTGGGTGGACCGGTCCGAAATCGATGTGATGGCGGGCAGGTGCTTCGTTGAACTCGGCGATCCGGCACGCGCCCGGCCCCTACTACAGCAGGCGATCGGCAGCTTTCCGAAAGATAGGGCGCGGGAGGTGGCGCTCTATCAGACTTGGTTGGCGGAGTCGTATGCGCGGAACCGGGATTTCGATGCGGCGCGAGAGACCATCGAGGCCGCTCGGAAGGCTGCGGATGGTATTCATTCGGCGCGGTTGGAGCGGCGGGTTGTTGAGATTGAGCTAATGCTCAGCGGGCGCGGTCGCTGGTAAACCCGCCCGGCACCGGGTGTCCGCCCGGCCGAAGTGCTCGCCATCCGTTGGGTGCGATCTCGGCCTTGTCGCGCAGATTTCCATACTGACCATCTGCGGCACAGTGGTACTCGGATAGCCCCGCCAACGGTAAAATCCGCTTTCGGCGGCTAGCGATGGGGTCGGTAGCGGCAAGCGGAACGCGCGTTGCGCGAACCGTCGACCTGACCGAAGCTCAGTTGCGGTATCGGGTGCATAGGGAGTTTGGCGTTCATGATCGGTGTGCCACCCTTGCGTCGGTGCTAAGCGCCGCGGGAGAGGTAGCGCACCGGTGGTGGGGTCCGGTAACCGAAGGCTTTGATGAAGCGTGCGCCGATTTGGGCTTCGCCAGCTTCGAGCGCCTCAGCACCCACGGTATTCATTACGCGGTTGATGACGTTGAAAAGGGTTGCCACCCAGATGGCTTCGTCGAACGCCTCGGCGGTGACGCCGGCCGCACGGACTTTGTCGGCGTCACCCGGGGTGAGGCCATCGGGATTACGGACCATTTTGCCGACGAATTCGAGCATGGCGCGAGCTTCGGCGCGCAGGGGCGAGTTTTCGCCGTCGGCCAGGGCCGCATCGACCAGATCCGCGGCGATATACGCGCCCGCGATGCCCCGGTGGGCGGAGTCGCAGAAGGGGCATTCATTGGACTGGGAGGTCCTGGTCGCGAAGATTTCGCGTTCGGCGACGGTCCAGAAGGACGGTCCGCGCATGGCGTCCTGGATGAGGTCGGAAAGCGGGGTGCCGAAATAGCGGTGCCGATAGCAGATGACCTTCATGACCGCGGGAACCTCGGTGCGCCCCAACCGCTGCATGGTCGCGAACATGATTCGGGCCGGGAGTTCTTGCCCGGATTCGACTGAGTCGAGCCACATTTCAGCGCCCCTCCCAGGATCGGCGGGCGGCGCGCAGCCGTCGGTCGGCGGCGCCGTAGGCCGCGACAGCGGCCGCCTCGAAGATCTCGTCGTCGCTGCGCCCCGCGTCGGCCAGTGTCGTGATGTTCTTCTCGGTGAGCCGATAGGATCGTTCGGCGACCAGCTCGACGAAATCGGCGAGATCATCGGGGACCCCGGCCGCACCTTCTTCACCCGAGGACCGCGCCCGAATCGACCGCCGCACCTCGACCGGCAGCCGTCCCGGCGCACCTTCGAGATGCGCGCCGAATTCTTCCCATTTCGAGCCCATGGAACGCCGTGCCATGGCCCCATTCTTGCCCATCGACCGCACTGCCGCTGCCGAACGAAGATCAGATTTCACCTTCCCCGCCGAAGTCCCGACGCACGAAATTCGGGCGCAGATCCGGCTCGGGTTCGTCGTAGTAGCGGTGGAAGGTCGGGGTCACGCCCGACGAAATCGGCGGATTGATCCAACTCCAGTCGGTCGGGCATTTTCGGCCCGCGGCCTGCTCTCGATTGACGTGGTCGCAGAACTGCTTGGCGACCGTGTGATGGTCGACGATGTACACCCCTGCCTTCCGAAAGCTGTACAGCACAGCACGATTCAATTCGACGAGGGCCTGGTCGCGCCACAGTGAACGCTCGTATCTGGTATCCAGGCACATCATTTCGGCGATGAGCGGCAACATGTTGTACCGGGTGGTGTCACTGAGATTGCGTGCGCCGATTTCGGCTCCCATATACCAACCGTTGAACGGTGCGAACGGGTAGGTGATGCCGCCGATCTCCAGGTTCATATTCGAAACCGCGGGCAGCGCATGCCATTTCAGGCCGAGTCCGGCGAACCAGTCGAATTCGGGATGTTCGAGTTCGACCTCGCGGGCCAGTTCGGGCGGGATATCGAACCAGCGGATCGGTTCGTCCGGAGCGCCGATGAGCACCGGCAGGATGTCGAAGGGCGTGCCAGCGCCGCGCCAGCCGAGCTTCATGGCGAATTCGGTGATCGCAATATTGGCCGGATCACCGGTGACGGTGCCGTCGCCGTTGCGATAGCCGGCGTAGCGGATGAGTTGTGGGCTGACGATGCGGAATTCGCGGCCGTCCGCCTGGCGCGGTGGTCCGACGGTGATCATCGATTGGATGGCGCCGCCGTTGGTCGCCATATGCAGGTGCTGCCAGCAGACCTCGGCCAGGTCGCGAGCCGAGCGCACCCGCCGTGCGTCGAGCAATTTCAGTGATCGCCAGTGTTTTCGACCCACGCAGCGAGCGTGGTTGCGCCACGCGAGCTTGGCGCCGATCAGGATCTCCTCGGCGGTCTGCACGTAGCTGCCGGTTTGTTGGAGTTGCTCCAATGCGGTGCGGCGGCGGTTCGCGGATAGATGGGCGAGTTCGGGCAATCGGAAGAACTCATCACACTCCCGCATTCGGCTATTCAGATCGAGGCCGAAAGGTTTTGTGTCAGCGGAACTTTCGAGCGATATGACGGGTAACGCTTGATTCACGGTTTTCTCCGGTCGGGCATCAGGTACTGCGTCTGAACAGACAGGCATTGATCGAGCAGAGAATTTCGCGCGCGGAGCGCAGCCGACACCGGGTTACGCCGGAGGTCCGCGCGGTAGCCTCCGCATTGCGGGGAACCGGGACACGGCAGCCGGTTTCGGAAGCGGAGCTGCGCAGGCCGCCGGGTTGCCGATCGCGCGCACAACATCACGACCTGGCCGCTGCCGTTCGCTGTCCACGATCATGCTCGATCCCTATCGACGCCTGAAAACGCCCGCACAGCAGCCTAAGACCGGTGTGCTGGCCGTGTGCCCGAATTCGACGTAATGCCTGTTCGGAAATCTGCCGGATACCGGCAACTGTTTGCCGATCGGCCAGAACCCGACCGACCCGTATGTTGCGCGCGCAGTACCGTTATACGAACGGTTCGTCCAGCAGTGAGGATTGGCTCGTGCGCAGCGTTGTCGGTATGGCGGTGACCGTTCTGGCGCTGCATGTCATCGGCTGGGGGACTCTGCTGTTATTCGTGGTACCGGGACATCACGTGGTGCAGGGCGCGGTCTTCGGCGTCGGCCTCGGCGTCACCGCGTACACCCTCGGCATGCGGCACGCCTTCGACGCCGACCACATTGCCGCGATCGACAACGCCACCCGAAAGTTGGTGGCGGAGAACGGCAAGCACAGGGTGCAGACGGTCGGTTTCTGGTTCGCGCTCGGCCATTCCAGCGTGGTGTTCATCCTGGTCGCGCTGCTGGCGTTCGGGGTGCGAGCGCTGGCGGCGAATCTGGAGAACCAGGATTCGGGGCTGCAGCGGTGGACCGGGCTGTGGGGCACCAGCATCTCGGGCACCTTCCTGATCGTCATCGGTCTGCTGAATCTGGCTTCGCTACTCGGCATTTGGCGCGTCTTCCGACGGATGCGGCAGGGCGAGTTCGACGAGGCGCAGCTCGAGCGCGAGTTGGACAACCGGGGCCTGTTGAACCGGGTGCTCGCGCCGGTAGTGCGGTTGGTCGAGAAGCCGTGGCAGATGTTTCCGGTCGGGCTGTTGTTCGGACTCGGCTTCGACACCGTGACCGAGGTCGGTCTGCTGGTGATCGCGGGCGGCGCGGCCGCGACCGGACTCCCTTGGTATTCGATTCTCGTTCTGCCTGTGTTGTTTTCGGCGGGTATGGCGCTGTTCGATTCGCTCGACGGCTCATTCATGAGCTACGCCTACGACTGGGCCTTCGCCGAACCGGTCCGCAAGATCTACTACAACCTGGTGGTCACCGGACTGTCGGTGGCGGTCGCACTGCTGATCGGCGGGCAGGAGATCGTGTCGATCTTCGCCGAACGGCTCGAAGTCGAATCCGGAATCATCGCGTGGATCGGGAATCTGGATCTGGGTGATCTCGGCTACATCGTGGCGGGTTTGTTCGTGGCCACCTGGGTGGTCGCGGCGGCGATATGGCGTTTCGCCGGAATGGAACGCCGCTGGCAGGGTGACCTTGCCACGAAGTAGCCAGGCCCAGTGCCTCATGTCACATACCAACCGGCGTGTTTATCGCTGACGCGCCTACTTTCGCATTTCTGGCAGGATGGGCGCCATGCTGTCTCGGCGCGAGGTGCGGCGTTGGGTCTCCAGCGCCATAGTCGGCGTCGCACTGATTGCCGGTGCGGCGGTGTTCGGTCCACCCGCGGGGCTGGCAGCGCCCGGCGACCAGCCCCGCCCGAATACCGGCTCGGCGGATAGTCCCTCCCCCGCGGAGCCGACCGTCCCCGGTGTCGAGCAGGCTTCGATCGATCGGATCGTGCCCATCAACGACCGGTGGCTGCGGGTGTGGGTGAATTCACCCGCGATGAGTCGCGCCGTCGAGGTGCAGGTGCTGCTGCCGCGCGAGCAGAACCATCCGCGGCCGACCATCTACATGCTCGACGGGCGCAGTGCCGAGGCGGAGAGCAACAACTGGACCGAACTCGGGCACGCGGACAAATTCTTCGAAGACAAAGACGTGAACGTGGTGCTGACCGTCGGCGGACCGGCCAGCTTCTACACCGACTGGCAGCGCCCTGATCCGGTGCTCGGCACCAATATGTGGGAAACCTTCCTGACCAAGGAACTGCCGCCGCTGATCGATGCGAAGTTCAACGGCGACGGACGCAATGCCGTCATGGGCGTGTCCATGGGCGCCGAGGCCGCGATGATGCTGGCCTTCCGCCAGCCGAAGCTGTACACGGCGGTGGCCGCGCACAGCGGATGCTTCTCCATGGGCACCGATCTCGGACAGGCACAGGCCCGTGCGGTGGTCGCGACCTACCGTGGCGGACCGGACAATATGTTCGGCGATCAGCACGATTCCGCCTGGCTCGACCATGACGTGCTGCTACATGCGGAAGCGTTGCGCGGCAAGGCGATCTACCTGTCGGTCGGCAGCGGACTGCCCGGCAAATACGACACCCCGAACAACCCGGATCTGGTCAGCACCATCGGATTCGGCGGTCCGCTGGAGGCCGCGACCAATATGTGCACCCGCAGGCTGGCCGATCGGCTCACCGCACTCGGGATTCCGGTGACCGCGAACTTCCGGGCGACCGGCACGCATTCGTGGCCGTACTGGGCCGACGAGCTGGGCCTGTCCTGGCCCACGATCTCCAGGGCGTTGGGCGTTTAGCCGATTCCGAAGCGCGCCAAGACATCCGGATCGGTCGCGAACCGCAGGAACTGCTCGTTCTCGTGCGGATCACCCGTGGTCACCCGCACACCGTCGACGCCGTACGGCCGCAGCAGCACCCCCGCCTCCGCGCTCACCTCACCGTATTCGGCGCTGCGCTCGCCCAGCGGCAGCCACAGGAAGTTCGACTCGCTCGGCGGCACCTCGTAGCCCGCGGCGAGCAGGGCCTCGCGCACCCGATCGCGTTCGACGACGAGAGTGTCGGTGCGGTCGAGTAGCTCGTGCCGCGCCTCCAGCGAGGCGATCGCGGCCGCCTGCGCGACCCGGTTCACGCTGAACGGGATGTGCACCTTCATCAGCGCGGTGATCACCGCCGGATCGCCGACCGCATAACCCGCGCGCAGCCCCGCCAGACCGTACGCCTTGGAGAAGGTCCGCAGCACAACGACATTGGGCCGATCGCGGCCCAGCTCGACACCGTTCGGACGCTGCTCGGGGGTGAGCCGCAGGTATTCGAAATAGGCCTCGTCGAGCACGATCAGCACATGCTCCGGGATCGCGTCCAGGAAGCGGACCAACTCGGCCGCGCCGACCGCGGTGCCCGTCGGGTTGTTCGGATTGCAGACGAAGATCAGCTTGGTGCGCTCGGTGACCGCGGCGGCCATCGCATCCAGATCGTGCACGTGATCTCGCGTGAGCGGCACCTGCACGGCGGTCGCATTGCCGACCTGGGTGACGATCGGATACGCCTCGAAGGAGCGCCAGGCGAACAGCACCTCGTCGGTAGGTGCGTCACAGGTGATCTGCACCAGTTCCTGACACAGCGCGACGCTGCCGCAGCCGACCGCGACATTCGCCGAGGAGACGCCGAGGAAGTCCGCAATGGCCGCGCGCAGTTCGGTGACCTGATTATCCGGGTAGCGGTTCGCCAATTCCGCGGCCTCGGCAATGGCCTTCGCGGCAGAGGGGAGCGGACCGAAGGTGGTCTCGTTGCTGGCGAGCTTGACCGCGCCCGGATGGTTGCGGCCGGGGACGTACGCCGGGATCGAATCGAGGTCCGGCCGGATGTGCGCTGTCACCGTTCAACCATATGCCGGGTCCAGGAAAATCTCGGTGCCAGGGCCGCTCACATGCAATTTCTCGCGAAGATCAGCAGATCCACCTACCCTTGTTTCATGTCGGGCATTTACGACGATATTGCGCCGCTACGTAGTCGCGACGACATCATTTCCGGTTCGGACTCACAACCATCGACCGACGATCGGCTTCGAACCGCTGGCGCCCAGGTGCCCATCACGGTGGCCGAGCCGGAGGGCAATGCACGCGGCGGCATCGTGGTGCTGCACGAGGCCCGGGAGTTCACCGGGACATTGCTGGAACTCATGAAAGCCCTGGCGACCGAGGGTTGGACGGTGGTCGCGCCCAATCTGTTCCATCGCATCGACGGCGAGCCGGCGCAGGAGGTTTTCGGCGACGAACTCTTCGACGATTTCGACGCCTGCTTCGACTGGCTCACCCGCCGCGGCGTCTTCCCGGACTGCATCGGCGTGCTCGGCTTCGACCACGCGGGCACCGCGGCCTTCCTGGTGGCGACCAATCGCCCCGTCGGCGCCGCGGTCAGTGTCGCCGCATCCGGCATCGTCGAACCACTCACCGACGAGGCCGATGCTCTCATCCGCGCGGCCCCCGATCTGCAGGCGCCTTGGCTCGGGCTCTTCGGCGCCGACGACCCGGACACCCCGCCCACCCAAGTGGACCAACTCCGGGACGCCACCGCCCGCGCCGCGGTCGCCAGCCTCGTGGTGACCTATCCAGGGCTGCACCACCGAGCCGACCGGCCCGGCGGTGAGGAAGACTTCGATCGCATCGATTCCCAGACCCGGATTTTCGACTGGTTCGATAGCAATCTTCGGTGACTACCTGGCGTTTTGCGATCTGGACGTCGGCTACTGTAACCTTCCTGTTCGGCGGTTCGAAAGGACCGGTGCCCTCGAAGAGAAGGCTCCAGGAGGCGTGCCAGAGCGGCCGAATGGGACTCACTGCTAATGAGTTGTCCCTTCACGGGGACCGGAGGTTCAAATCCTCTCGCCTCCGCCACACCCCGGTTCGCCGGGGCTGTACAACTGAACACAGGCATGCGCCCGTAGCTCAACGGATAGAGCATCTGACTACGGATCAGAAGGTTAGGGGTTCGAATCCCTTCGGGCGCACTTCACTCGCGGATGGCTCATGCTCACGGAGGGCGTGAGCCATTGCTCGTTTCGTCATGCTTGTGGGGGTGGAACCCCCACACCCCCACCCCGGAGGGCTTCGCCCCCGGCTGGGTACGAATCCCCTCGGGCGCACTCGTATTTGTTGACATGAGTGCCCATCAACCTTGGAGGCCGTGTGTCCGTCAGCTGGCATGGACAGCGTCAGCCCATTACCTGGGAGCAATACCTCCACCTCGATGAGGACATCCGACGCGATCTAGAGATCGTTGACGGGTTTGTCGTGCCGCGTGAGCTGCGGGGCCGGGAGCACCAGAAGGTCGGTACGCGGTTATCCCTCGCGATGGAAAGAGCGGCGGTGGCCGAGATGCGTACCGGCGATGGCTCTTCCTACGAGACCAACACCGAAGTGGATGTGTTGCTCTGGGAGGTTCCGCCGATGGCGCGCAAACCAGATGCCGTGCTGCACAGGTGTTTACCCGAATACGAGCAGCTCGCGGCCGAGCATTGCGTGATCGTTGCCGAAGTGCTGTCGACCTGGTCGGTCCGTCGGGACCGTGTCCACAAGATGAGCGACTACGCCGACGCGGGTGTTCCGCACTATTGGCTCATCAGCTTCGACAAGGTCGGGGCCTTGACCATTGAGCGGTACGCGTTGTCCGGTCGCAAAGGCCGCTACACCCACATAGGCACCACCCACCGGGACATGGGTCCGGTGGCTGTCTCGCTCACCGATCCGTTTCCGCTCGAAATCCTCTGGCAAGATCTTGAAGTCGCCCCACCGGTGAATTGATTCCTTCGGAAATCCGTGGAACCGCAGATCGAACGCGGCGTCGGCCCGATCATTCCCCGTCCCCGACAGCATGGGCGCGGTATCCAAGTACTCCGCCACCTTCGGGTACTCGCCGCGAAGCCGCTCCTCATCACCGAGTAACGCCGCCAGTTCGTCCCGCCGATCCGCCGTCAAAGCGAACTCAGTCATGCGTCAATTCTGGCCTGCCACAGCCCAATTCATGAGCACTTCCGCAGGCTCACTGGGTGTGGACACCCCGTACACGCACAAGTTGATCCTCGAAGCAGTGCGGCGCGGGGCTGTCGCTCAGCGGAACAGAGGTGTTGCTCAGCGGAGCTGCGGCTGCTCTCGAGTCATCGATTCAGACGTCCTGGACGTTCAGGACCACCTTGCCGAAGGTTTCGGACGAGTCCAGGAGGTGGTGGGCCTCGGGGGCTTCGGTGATGGGGAGTTCGGCGTGGATGACCGGGGCGATGGTGCCGTCGGCGATCAAGGGCCAAATGTGGCGGCGAAGTTCCGCGATGATGGTGGCCTTGCTGTCGGGGCCGGTGGTGGGGCGGTTGCGGACGTTGTTGGCGTGGATGGTGCCCCATTTGGACAGCAGCGCACCGAGATTCAGCTCCGCGGTGACCCCGCCCTGCATGCCGATCACCACGAGGCGGCCGTGCGGCGCCAGCGCCTCGACGTTTCGTGACAGGTAGGCGGCGCCCATGATGTCGAGAATGATGTCGGCGCCGGGACCGCCCGCACCGTTCTCGGCGCGGATCGCGGCGACGAAATCGTCCTCGCGGTAGTTGACCAGCACGCTCGCGCCCAGCTCGCGGCACAGCTTCAGCTTCTCCGCCGAGCCCGCGGTCACCGCCACGCGCGCGCCCTGGCTCACCGCGACTTGGATTGCGTGCGTACCGATTCCGCTGCCGCCGCCGTGGATCAACACCAACTGCCCGGCGTCCAGCCCGGCGGTCATCGCGAGGTTCGACCACACCGTCGCAGCCGCCTCGGGCAGCGCGGCCGCCGCACCCAGGTCGAGCCCGTCGGGCACCGGCAGCACCTGCGTCGCAGCAACCACGACCTGTTCCGCATACCCGCCGCCGGACAGCAGCGCACAAACCCGATCGCCGACATGCCAATCCCGCACCCCATCACCGACTTCGGCGATGACCCCCGAACACTCCAACCCCATGACCTCACTGGCCCCGGGCGGCGGCGGATAGAACCCTTGTCGCTGTAGTAGATCCGCGCGATTGACCCCCGCCGCGGCAACGTCGATCAGCACCTGCCCATGCCCCGGCACCGGATCCGCCGCCTCGCCCCATTCCATCACCTCGGGTCCCCCGAACCCGTTCAGCTTGATAGCGCGCACCGCCCCATCCTGCCCCTATCCACCCATCCTCGCGAGCACACACCCGTGTATGCGGCTCACCCGAGTGCCGCACGCGTGGGCAGCGCCGAGGTTCAGCCCTGATGACTCGCGGTGCCGCAACAACACCGCAGAATCCCCGCCCGAGAACGGGGCACGCAGCAGAAGTCCGGCAGCGCCCGAGTGTGCGGCTCACCCGAGTTCCGGACGTCGGTCCGGCTGGGACGGTTGGCATCGGCGGCGGCAATATAGCGAGCTGCATGCGGGGATGGGGGCGGGGGACTAGCGTTCCCGGCGTGAGCAGCTTTGTCGACTTCCAGAACGAAATCTACCTGGGTGGACTCGGTGGCGCGGTGCCCGAATTGCCACTGACGGCTGCGGGTTTGGCAGACCGAGCGCGTGCGGTGCTGAGCAAGGAAGCCTTCGCGTATGTGGCGGGCAGTGCTTCCGGGGAGCGGACGGCGGCGGCGAATCGGTCCGCATTCGACCGCCACCGGATCGTGCCGCGGATGCTGCGCGGCACCTCGGGGCCGGGTGCGCGCGATCTGTCGGTGGAGGTGCTCGGTACGCGACTGGCCGCGCCGGTGCTGACCGCGCCGGTCGGGGTGCTGGAGCTGCTGCACGAGGGTGGCGAGGTCATCGTCGCGGAGGTCACGAAGGAACTCGGCGTCGGTACCGTGCTCTCGACGGCGGCCTCGTCCACCATCGAGAACGTCGGCGCGGCGGCCGGCAGCTGGTGGTATCAGCTGTACTGGCCCGCCGATAACGAACTCGCCAGATCCTTCGTCGAGCGCGCGGAACGGGCGGGTGCGTCGGCCATTGTCGTCACCGTCGACACCCCGAGCCTCGGTTGGCGACCCCGCGATCTCGAGCTCGCGCATCTGCCGTTCCTGCGCGGCAAGGGTATTGCCAACTATCTGGCGGATCCGGTCTTCCGCGCGAAGCTTTCCGCGCCTCCCGAGGAGAGCGAGGATGCGATGCGAGCCGCGATCCTCACCTGGAGCGGACTGTTCGGCAACCACGCCCTGCGCCCCGCCGACCTCGCCCACCTCCGCGAGTGGACCGATCTGCCGATCGCGGTCAAGGGCATCCTGCATCCGGACGACGCCCGTCAAGTCGTCGACGCGGGTGCCGACGCGGTGATCGTCAGCAACCACGGCGGCCGCCAGGTCGACGGTGCCATCGCCGCACTCGATGCGCTCCCCGCCGTGGTCGCCACCATCGGCGACCGCGCGGACATCCTGTTCGACTCCGGCATCCGCACCGGTTCGGACGTGCTCACAGCGCTGGCACTCGGTGCGAAGGCGGTGCTCTACGGCCGCCCATGGGCATACGGTCTCGGCATCGCGGGCCGAGCGGGTGTGCGGCACGCGCTGCGCGTCCTGCTCGCGGACTTCGACTCCGTCATGGGCCTGTCCGGATGCGCGAATCCAGCCGAGCTCGACCGTTCCTTGATCGCGACAGTCCGCTGACCGTCCGGCCATCGGGCCATAATCCAGGATTTGATTAATCGTGCGTCCAGGTCTTTCGCTGGACCGCTAGGTTGTGCGTTTGCGCAGTTCAGGCGCGCATAGAATGGAAGTCGTGATTCCAGAACCGAGCAGTCACGCGACTGTCGAGCCGAAATGGCTCTCGTCGTCGCAGCAGCGTGCCTGGCGGGCCTACATGGACGGTAACCAGCGCTTGGCGACGGCACTGAACCGTCAACTGCAACGCGACTCCGATCTCACCCTCGCCGAATATCGGATCCTCGTCCTGCTCTCAGAGGCCCCCGATCGTTCGTTGCGCATGAGCGAACTGGCCGACGGCGTGCTGTCCTCGCGCAGTCGGCTCACCCATCAGATCCGCCGCCTGGAGACCCAGCGGATGGTCCGCCGCAATACGTGCCTCGAGGACGGCCGCGGCGTACTCGCCGAACTCACCGAGGAAGGTATGCGTCGGCTGGAGGCCGCCGCGCCCGGTCACGTCGAAGCGGTCCGCCGCAACTTCATCGACCTACTCGGTCCCGAACAACTCGAGATAGTCGGCGAGGTCTTCGCCCGCGTCGACCACGAGATAGGCAACTCCGACTAACCCGGCGGCAGACAGCGTACGGCAACGGGTACTCTCATTGGCCTGGAGACGTGGCAGAGCGGCCGAATGCACTCGCCTTGAAAGCGAGCGTCGCGAGAGCGACCGGGGGTTCAAATCCCTCCGTCTCCGCCAAAAGTGTTTTATTCGAACCCGGCTCGAACCTGAGTTGCACAGGTTTAGTGACCCACTTCTGGTCGTCATGGGTGCGGAGTGCCGAGTGCGGTGAGGATTTCGGTGGCTTCACGACCGATCGGGTCGGCGGCGAGGTGTCGATGGCCTGCGATGACGACGGTGATCTCTTGTAGTGGCCGTAGCACTCGGACCATGCGGGAGATGCTGATTCCGGTGGATTCTTGCAGGTAGCGGGCAACAGCGAGGGTGGTGAACACGATCGTCAAGTGCGCTTCGATCGCGTCGCGGGTGCGGTGGAACATCGGGCGAGCTTTCAAATCGGTTTTCGACATCCGAAACGACCGCTCAGCGTGTCAACCACAATGCATTCATAACTGTGGTTCGGCTGGGTGAGTGGTGGGTTCGGTGGGTGTGGGGTCGTTGTGCCAGCGGCGGCGGAGGTGGTAGCCGCGGGGTAGGCGGCGGAGCTGGCGTAGGCGTTCGAGTTCGGTGGGGTCGGCGGTGATGATCCAACGCCGGGTGTCGGGGTCCTGGCGGGCGGTGACCCAGCCGCGGCGGATCCAGTTGTAGACGGTGACCGGTGGCATGGCCAGTTCGGCGGCTAGTTCGGGCATCCACCATGTGTGTTGTCCGGGCGGCGGGGCCGGCCGCTGGGTGCGGTGGCCGGATCGGCCGGTGGTGGCGCGTAGCCGGTTCACCAGATCCCGGATTGCTTGGGGCCCAAAGGTTTCGAATCGTTTGGGCGGCCGCAGTCCCTCGGAGTTGAGGTGGTCGGCGATCTGGGCATCGGTCAGGCCGGCGTCATCGAGTTCGAGCACGCGGGAGACCAGTCGCGGATAGTAGGACAGTTGTTCCAGGCGCGCGACCGGGCGGGCCAGTTGCCCGCTGGTGCGGTGCCCGCCGGCCCAGCCGATCTCGGTTTCGACCTGTTCACTGTCGCCGATCACGGTGACGGTGACGACGTCGATGACTGCGCGTAGCAGTTGTTTGCGGTCGGTGTTGGTTGTGGTGGCGGCCTGCCAGAGGGCGGGGATATCGGCGGCAAGACCGCGGATGCGGTCGCGGTCGGCGGCTGACAGCACCGGCGGGGTGGCGGCGAGGAACCGGTCGTGGTCTTCGCGTAACCGTTCCAGCTCGGTCAAAGCCTGTTCCCAGTCACGCTCCAAAGTTCTTACCACCAACCGATTTTCCGGTTCGGCGAGCCGATAGCAGCGGGCGGCGCGGTCGGCGGCGTAGGCGGCGCGTTCCAGGCGCTGGGACCACAAGGTCTCGAGCCTGCCGCGTTCGGCCTCGATCTCGGCCGCTGCGGCGAGGGAGACCTCCAACGCTGCCGGGGCCAGCATCTGCAGCAGCGCTGCGCTGAGATAGGCGTCCACGCATCGGCCGGACAGGCGCTGACAGCAGGGCAAGCCGTAGTCGGCTTGGGCGCGGACAGGCAGTAGTCGCGAGTCGACGGGAAACCTTTTGTCTTCGGCGCTGGAGAGGAAAAGCGTGTGCCCTCCGGGAACTGCTGGAAGGTCAAGTCAACCGCTTCGTTGGCGATGAGGTTGAAATAATGGGAAACGGTCTTCCTACCTGGCAAGGTGGCGATGGTGTGCAGGATCTCGCCGCCGAGGTAGTCCTGGATGACGCAGGCTGTCACGGCACACTGGCCCTTGGCGCGGTTTTTCTCGGCCCAGTCCGCGGCGGCGGCGCTGGTATCGGCCGACCAAGCGGCTTGGAGGAGATCGCGGAGGATCTCAAGGGTTATAGAGCCCACGTCTTCAGGATAGGAGCCGCGAACACCCGGCTCGGATCAATATCGCGATTGGGGAGTGTCCAGCTGGACACTCCCCAATCGCACCTGTCAGGTGTTACTGGCTACTCACCACGAGCCTTACGGACGATGCCACGGAGGGCATCGTCGTCCAACTCGACGCCAGTCTTCTGCTTGTACTGCTCCTTCACGGTCCTCATCGCGTCGGCCTCACTCCCGTCGCGCGGGACCTGGAGCGTCTGAGTGAGCTGCTTCTCCAAGTCGCGGAGCGCCTGCGGGTTGATCTCGAACTTCACGGGTGTACTCGGTCCTTTCGGTCGGGCTGACGGAGATGCCAAAGGGGCGGCAACTCCGGGCACGACCGAACCGGAGACTTCCCAGCAACTGGCGCGTTTAATTCGCGCAGTACTACGACTCTTGGTAGTTTCGTGGCCTGCCCTAGGCAAGCAGGAACCACGTCGACCACGGAGCGGAAGCCCGACCAGGGAGTTCGTCTCCGTGGCCGCGTGCCGGATTCAGGATATACCTGACTAATGACAATGATGTAAGTCCACATCTACCTGGGCTTTTACAACCTGGGGATGAAGTTATCCACATCCTGTGCATAGGCGGGCCGACGGCATCGTCGCTCGGCTCTTGGTCGGTGCATACATTGTGGATACCGCCCAGTAGCCATGCATTGTGATATGAATCACGGCTCTTCCGAACGGTCGTCGATGGTGCTAAGCAAACGTTTGGTTTCGGCGGACAGGTTCGAAAGCCATACCGTTCCTTCCGCAATGATTAACCAGTGGTTTTGCGCGCAGACGGACGTTTGCGTGTACTCCGCGCCGGGGCAGAATTATCACGCCTTGTCACAACTCCCTCCAAAGTCCTTGCAGCGCTGGCGTACAAGTCGAGAGCGAGCATAGCGGTCTTATGCCCAAATATGCGCTGAACGACCTTCATGTTCGCGCCCGCCCAGATCGCTGGCGATGCCTCGGTATGCCACAGACCGTGTTGCACAACTCCGGAGACGCCGCTGGCTGACGCGGCGAGGTCGAACGCCCAGCGACATTCCGTCGAAGTGACGAAATCACCTGTCCGGCCCGGGAAAAGTAGGTCCTGGTCCTTCACAAGCGCCGTCAGCCCTTCACGAGCACGCCGGATATGGGGACCTCTCTTGTCGTGTAGTTCTTCGACTCGGCGATGTCTCTACCGCGAACAGGCATGGCCGAGCACGACATTGCTTCCATCCGGCCCCTGATGTCGGTCGCATCTGGTACTGCTGGTTGCTAGCGGCGAACCAGTGCGCCGTTGACCAACGGTTCACTCGAGGGACGGGTTTGCGTGACCAGCGAGATCCAAGGGCAGTGGCCGTACGGCGAGCGAGCACCCAAATTGCATCCGGCTTTCAAGGATGAACTGAACCGGATCACGGTCGGGGACCCGGAACCCACACGACCCGACGGGTCGCCAACTCCTGGCCACGCAGACCGCATCATGCTGCGGCGAGAGCTGATGACCCTAATGAAAGCCGCGCACGCGGGCACAGTGCGTGACATCGAATACGAGCAGGTTCGCGACGGAGACGTCGTCGTAGAGCTGAAGTTTCCTCGGCCGGGCAACCGTGGAGGCTGGCACTTCCGGCTGTACACAGGAGTCCCCAAAGCGCCAGCCGTGCTGGTCTGGGTGGTCGCCTCACGTAAGCCGGACGAGCGGTGGGACCACGGATGGAACCAGATCCAGAACGAGCACATCAGGCTTGCTGTGAACCGGTTCAAGGAGTGGATCACAGACCAATTCGCGGCACAACTCCGCAGTTGAGGTTAACCTCAACACATGAACGCAGACGACGATCTCGATGAGCTGATCGGGATCGACATGAGCGATCCACGTGAAGCTCTCGCGCATGATCTCGTTGAAGCCGATCATGAGATGCTGGAGAAGCTGGTCGACCTGCGGAAGAACGTCGTGAAGATCACCGCCAGCCAGGTCGCACACGACATCGGTCGCAACCGATCGGTGATCACGCAGTTCGAGAAGTTGACCTCCGATCCGCGGCTGTCCACGATCCGGCGGTACGCGCTTGCGATCGGCGCACGCATCACCCATCGTGTCGAACTCGTCAAAGCAACACCGCGGGTAGCCGAGTTCGACGAGACCGACGCAGGCGACGAGAGCGCGAACCGTTTGGAAGAAATTCGCACCGCACTGTCCAGGTTGCTGGAGGAGCGTGAGGCTGCGAATTCGATGCAGTTGGACAAATACCTTGAAGGCCTGACGGGCCACCTAGTTCTGCCGCCAGGCCCGCCAGGCGGAATTCAATGGTTTCAGGTCTCGAGTGGGAAAACGCACTCTTTCGTGGCCGCGCATCTACAGGCATACCGTCAGCTGACCTCTGGCGCACCTGTGTACTCGGCCGACCGGGAGTTCAACTCCGGAGCATCCCTGGATGCTGCCAATAGCATAGAAGTCTCCATGGAGGCAACCGAGTGAAGCTCACCATCCTGACCGCGGATGCAACCCAGAGCGATCCGTCAGGGAAGGTACACGCTCTTGGCCTCGGCTGGAGCTGGACCGTGACGCCAACTCCGCCGATGTCGGTAGTCGTTTTTGTCGACCCGGAGCCCGATACCGACCATATCGGCGTTTTCGTTGTGCGCGTACAGCTGTGGAGCGCCGACGGAAACCCTGTTCAGTTCGAAGGTGCGCCGATGGACTTCGTACTCACCGCGAACATCGTCGACCTGCGTGCGCGGGCGGCAGCTGGGATTACTCTCGGCCCAGGCCTGCCCTTGCCTCCGGGACGCTACTTCTGGCATGCAGAACTGCTGGGCAAAGGCGTGATTGCGGACACTGCATTCAATGTTCAGCAGGGTGTTGAGCCCGAAGTAGCCGAGAAGTCCACAGATGGCATAGAAGTCGCCTAAAGAAAAGCAATCATTATCGCAGGTAGAAGCATCTTTCTCAACGTGTACCATGCCATACCGCGCACATGTGAGCCGACGATTTTTAGCAAGGTGCACACTGGTATCAGCACAGGTCAGCGAACTTGTCCAGAAGTCGCCTGGCCTCCGCGGGCGGGTTCGAAAGCCATACCGTTCCTTCCGCAACACTTTTCGGCGGTACGGCGATCGCGGGTCCGTGCCGATCAACCGGTCGTCGTGACCATCAATTCGGTCAGCGATCGCAATGCGTGGTCCATCTCCGCTTCGGTCATTCGAGCCATGCCGCACGATGTGCTGAGCCCGCCGAATGGGCGAGGGTAATACTTCCGCGCTTGCGTCAAGGCCGAGCGGACACGCCTTCTCGTGCAGGGTGCCTGCATATATGGCCGCGTCGGTGGTCAGCTGTTCCAGTGGCTGATGGATATCGGGATTGTCCACTCGGCGAACGGCAGTGCGTCGGCCGCTGCCAGCGGAATATGAATGCCGTGCAGCGTCCTGCCCTCGGGCATGCCGCGACGATGGCGTTGACCAAGACCACAACCGGCTCCGGACAGATGTGCGGGGACTATAGTGCCGACGAGCTCGGCGCGACTTCCGCTACCCAGCTTCGATCCGAGTCGTACCATACGCGAGATAGCTTGTCTTGCAAGCAAACTCATAGAATCCTGAACCCTCGAGAACACCCTCCCGGTGCTGGGAACCACACAGCCCTCGGCGACCCGACCGCCCGAAACCGGGTCGAGCGCAACGGTTTCGCCCGGTGCACGGGTGCTGCGAATCGGTGCTCGGGGTTTCTGGATCGCTGGGTGCGGCGATAACGGGTCATCGATAATTGGTGGCGTACCGACTACCGGCAGCGCCCGGACTCACTCCAGAGCGGCCAGCGCCCGACCTAGTTGATCGATCTCGAATTTCGTTGTGTACGGGGCCAACCCGACGGTTACGGCACCACCCTCGTCGTTGACGCCGAGGGCATCCAGCAACCGGCTGCCACCGTGGACGCCGCTCAAGGTGCCGATGCGGGCGTCGGCGAGTTTGGCGGCTACCTTTTCGGCTTGCATGCCCGCCATGGTGAAGCTGACGGTGGGGATGCGGGTGGAGGCGCGACCGATGACGGTCAGGTTGGAGATTTTGTCGAGCACATCCATCAGGTGCTCGAAGAGTTGGTCGTGGTAGTCCTGCAGCGAGGTGATGGAGATTTCCAGACGCTCGCGGCGGGTGCCGCGGGCACGCTCGTCCAGGCCGGCGAGGAAGTCGATGGACGTGGTCAAGCCGGCGAGCAGGGCGTATTGGTGGCCGCCGACCTCGAGGCGTTCGGCGCCTTTGGCGTAGGGGTTCAACGACATCGACGGAATACGGTCCAGGAAGGCCGGATCGCGGAAGACCAGTGCGCCGATCTGCGGACCACCCCAGGCGGGTGCGCTCAACGCGACCACATCGGCATTCAGTTCGTCGATATCGATGAGGGCATAGGGCGCGGCGCCGAAGCAATCGGCGACGAGCAGACCACCCACTTCGTGCACCCGATCCGCCGCGACCCGCACCGCGGGCGCCGAACCGACGATCGGCGATGCGGCGGTCAGCGCGACCAGCCGCGCGGTCGGGCCGATCAATTCCTCGAACTGCCACGACGGCATCTCACAGGTCTCGATCTCGACCTCGGCCCAGCGCACATGCGCGCCGTAGCGGTTCGCGATCCGCAACCACGGCGCGACGTTCGCCTCATCATCCAATCGCGACAGCACTATCCCGGTGCCGAGGCCGAGCCGCGAACTCAGCGACTCCGCCAACCAGGCCAGCAAAACCGCGCGGTCCGGTCCGAGCACGACGCCCGCCGGATCACCGCCGACGAGATCCGCGACGGCCTCGCGCGCCGCGTCCAGAATCGCGGCACTGCGAACGGCGGCGCCATTGCGGCCGATGTGGGAAAACGATGAGGTTCGGAAACCTGTTGATACGGCACGAGATACCGAATCCGGGACCAGCATTCCGCCCTGCGGGTCGAGATGGATCCAGCCGTCGCCGAGGGACGGTATCAGGCCCCGAACCCTCGCGACGTCGTAAGTCATGTTGGCCACTCTAAGGGCAGCGGGCGAGGCTGGGTAACCGCGTTCCCCCTCACCGGCAGGCGGGGGTGCGGTGAACTGGGACTCAGCATGGCAACCGACTTTCACCCAAATCCGAACCACACGACCCGAACAGAATAGACGCCGCCTCTGCGCCGCGGCATCGACCCGGTGACCTGATCGAAGGGCGAGGCGACTTAGCACGTTCGCGGCGGACGCGACATGATGGGGACCATGACGCAATCGGATGGAGCACCCGAATCCATTGTCGTGATCGGACCCGACGGCCGGCCGCTGGCCATTCCGGTCGAGTCCGGCTCGGACACGCCCTTCACCGCACAGGTCGTTACCAACGGTGATGAGAAATCCGACAATGCGGACAATAAGGACGACGTCGAGGAATCGCTCGCCGATATGGTCGAGCAGCCCGCGAAGGTCATGCGCATCGGAACCATGATCAAACAATTGCTCGAGGAGGTCCGCGCGGCTCCGCTGGACGATGCCAGCCGGACCCGGCTGCGCGAGATCCACAAATCCTCGGTGCGCGAACTCGAACAGGGTCTGGCCCCGGAATTGCGTGCGGAGCTGGAGCGGCTCACGCTGCCGTTCACCGATGACGCCGTGCCGTCGGATGCCGAACTTCGGATCGCTCAGGCCCAGCTCGTCGGCTGGTTGGAAGGTCTTTTCCACGGCATCCAGACGGCGCTGTTCGCCCAGCAGATGGCGGCGCGCGCGCAGCTGGAACAGATGCGCCAGGGTGCGCTGCCGCCCGGCATCCACGCGACCGACCCGCGCGGGGGCCAGTCGAACTCGCCGATCGGCGGCTCCGGACAATATCTCTGACCAGATCCGAGTCGAGTGCCGGCCGGGTCGGCGGGTGTCCGATTTGCGGCGATCGCGGGGCCCTACGTGGTTACGCTTCGCTATCGCCTCCGGGCCCTGCCGCTCACGCCGCGGGAAATTGCGAGGGTAGTGTCGAGCACCGTGCCGTCCGCTGCCGCCCGCCCCGACTCGGTCTCCGATGTGAATACGGCGCGTCCCGATGAGAGCTCGGATCGTCCTGAAGAGGGTTCAGTGCGTTCAGATACCAGCCAAGCGCGTACCGACGAGAGTTCCGATGAGACCTCCGTGCCTCCTGAAGAGAACACCGCGCCGGAGCATCCCGTGAGCTCCGACGCGGAAGCGCCGGCGCCGGAGGAGGCCGTCGCGCCGGCGAGCGCGATCGTCTCGGACTCGCGGACCTTCGGGCGCGCGTTCAAGGATTTCCGCGCCGGCTTCACGCAGCGCGAGCTCTGGCTGTCGCTCGGCTGGCAGGACATCAAACAGCGCTATCGACGCTCGGTACTCGGCCCGTTCTGGATCACCATCGCGACCGGTGTGCAGGCCGCCGCGATCGGCATTCTGTACTCCGCGCTGCTCGGCCAGTCGATCAAGTCGTATCTGCCGTATGTGGCCGTCGGCATCATCATCTGGAATGTGATCCAGGCCAGCGTTCTCGAGGGCTCGGAGGTGTTCATCGCCAATGAGGGGCTGATCAAGCAGCTGCCGTCGGCGCTGAGCGTGCACGTCTATCGCCTGGTGTGGCGGCAGTTGCTGTTCTTCGCGCATAACATGCTGATTTATCTGGTGGTGCTGATCGCATTCGGCGTCTGGGAAAAACTGCACTGGACCGCCATTTTCGCGATCCCCGCGCTCGGGCTGTTGTTCCTCAACTCGATGTGGGTCTCGATCGTGTTCGGCATCTTCAGCACCCGCTACCGCGATATCGCGCCGATCCTCGGCAGCCTCACGCTGATGCTGTTCGTGCTGACGCCGGTCATGTGGAATACGAAAAGCCTGGAAGAACAGGGTGGTCAGGTGAGCGAGCGCGCGAAACTGGCCGAAATCGTGCCGACCTTCCATTACCTGGAGATCGTCCGCGCACCGCTGCTCGGCGATGATCAGCACCTGTATCACTGGGTGGTCGTCGGCTCCATCACGGTAGTCGGTTGGATCGTGGCGATCTTCGCCATGAAGCAGTACCGTTCGCGCGTGCCGTACTGGGTATAGGAGAGATCGGGCCCGATGACCGACCATGTGAGTATCGAAACCCGCCAGGCGTGGGTCGAGTTCCCGATCTTCGACGCCAAATCACGATCGCTGAAAAAGGCATTCCTCGGCAAGGCGGGCGGTGCGATCGGCCGCAATCAGTCCGACGTCGTGGTGGTCGAGGCACTGCGCGACATCACCCTTTCACTGAAAGAGGGCGACCGGGTCGGCCTGGTCGGACATAACGGCGCGGGCAAATCGACACTGCTGCGATTGCTTTCGGGAATCTACGAACCCTCGCGCGGCAGCGCTCGCATCCGCGGCCGGGTGGCACCGGTATTCGATCTCGGTGTCGGCATGGATCCGGAGATCTCCGGCTTCGAGAACATCATCATCCGCGGTCTTTTCCTCGGACAGACGCGCAAGCAGATGCTGTCGAAGATCGATGAGATCGCCGAATTCACCGAACTCGGCGAATATCTGTCCATGCCGCTGCGCACCTATTCCACCGGTATGCGGGTGCGCCTGGCGATGGGCGTGGTGACCTCCATTGATCCGGAGATCCTGCTGCTCGACGAGGGTATCGGCGCGGTGGATGCCGAATTCATGAAGAAGGCTCGGATCCGGTTGCAATCACTGGTCGCCCGCTCGGGCATCCTGGTGTTCGCCAGCCATTCCAACGAATTTCTCGCCCAGCTCTGTGATACCGCCATGTGGGTCGACCACGGGCAGATCCGTTTGCGCGGCGGTATCGAAGAAGTGGTACGTGCCTATGAGGGCCCGGACGCGGGCAATCACGTCGCCACCGTGCTGCGCGAAATGGAAGCGGAACGGAAAATGGGAACCGAGCGAGAATTGGAGCGGAATCAGGCATGAGCGGTCAGGGCCCGGAGGAGGCAGCCCGCGTAACCACGGAGGGAACCCCGATCATGCCGAATGGTTACAGCATGAGCGGTCAGGGCCCGGAGGAGGCAGCCCGCGTAACCACGGAGGGAACCCCGATCATGCCGAATGGTTACAGCATGAGTGAGCCGACCGGGCAGAACGCCCCGATCGACGCGGGGCGCGAGGGCCCGATCGACTCCGTGCCGTATTCCGACGACCCTTCCCCCGCACAGATCGAAGCCGCCCGCACCCCAGCCGGCACCGGCCCCGACGCCAAGATCGTCGCCGTAGTCGTGACCCACAAGCGCCGCGAACTGCTCGCCGAATCACTGAAAGTGCTTGTCTCCCAGACCCACTCGGTAGACCACCTGATCGTGGTCGACAACGCCAATGAACCCGAGGTCGCGGAGCTGGTCGCCCAACAGCCGGTCGAGGCCACCTACCTCGGTTCGGCGCACAATCTCGGCGGTGCGGGCGGTTTCGCGCTCGGCATGCTGCACGCGCTGACCCTCGGCGCGGACTGGGTGTGGCTGGCCGACGACGACGGCCGCCCCGACGGCTCGGAAGTCCTTGCCACGCTGCTGGATTGCGCAGGGCGACACGGTCTGGTCGAGGTGTCGCCGGTGGTCTGCGATATCGATGAACCGGACCGGCTCGCCTTCCCGCTGCGCCGCGGTGTGGTCTGGCGGCGGCTACGTTCCGAGCTGGGCGATGACGACTTCCTGCCCGGCATCGCCTCGCTCTTCAACGGCGCGCTGATCTCCGCCAAGGCGGTCGATCTGATCGGCGTTCCGGACCTGCGGTTATTCGTGCGCGGCGACGAGGTCGAGGTGCATCGGAGGCTGGTCCGCTCCGGTCTGCCCTTCGGCACCTGTCTACAGACGGCCTACCTGCATCCCAACGGCGCCGCCGAATTCAAGCCGATCCTCGGCGGCCGCATGCACACCCAGTACCCGGACGACCCGGTCAAGCGCTACTTCACCTACCGCAACCGCGGCTACCTGATGTCCCAGCCCGGTATGCGCAAACTGCTGCCCCAGGAATGGATCCGGTTCTCCTGGTTCTTCCTCGTCACCCGCCGCGATCCGGCCGGTCTGCGCGAATGGTTCCACCTGCGCAGCCTGGGCCGCAACGAGCAGTTCGGCAAGCCGACCCCGGATCAGAAGACCACCGACGAAAAATAGATTGCGCGGGTCTGCCCGCCGTGCCAGAGTTGGCGGGCAACGTCGAGACGAGAGTGAGGAGGTGGAGATCGTGACACGGACCGTTCGGATTGTCGTGCCCGGATCAGCTGTGCAAACGCACGCTGTCGCACGAATTTCCGCCTCAGATACCTCTCGCTGAGTCCGGTCGGGCTCGGCGCCCGACGAAGGATTCCTTCCATCATGGTCGACCACGACCTCCTCGTCCCTTACGGCTGGACCGAAGCCGTTGCCAATGAATACGACTCGCTCATCCACGAGGGGTGTGTTCCCGCGCGGGTGATCCGCGTGGATCGCAGCGAATGCGATGTCGCGACACCGACCGGACCAATGCGCGCCCGTTGCCCGCGTTCGATTTGGCCTGAGCGGGGGCCGTCCGTGGTTACGCAAGCTGCCTCCTCCCGGCCGGACCCGCTCAGGCGAGGTTCGGATTCCGAAATCAGCGGCCTGTGCACCGGCGACTGGGTGAGCATCGATGCCGAACCGAATGTGCGACAACTGCTGCCGCGCCGCGGCGCGATCATGCGCTCGGCCGCCGCCCGCCGCGCACAGGGCCAGGTGCTCGCCGCGAATGTCGATACCGTGCTGATCTGCAGTGCGGCCGACGGCGATATCGACCTCGGTCGGATCGAGCGCATGCTCGCGCTGGCGTGGGAGAGCAGCGCACAGCCGATCGTGGTGCTCACCAAAGCGGATGCGGCGCTGGATATTCCGCTCGACGAAGTGCAGGCCGTCGCGCCCGGCGCGGTGGCCATCGCGGTCAGCGCGGATACCGGATTCGGACTCGATGTGCTCACCGCGATGCTCGACGGCACCGTCGCGCTGATCGGTCCGTCCGGCGTCGGGAAATCGACGCTCGCCAATGCCTTGCTCGGCCAGGAAGTCTTCGCCACCAACGCCGTTCGCGCGGCGGACAGGAAGGGCAGGCACACCACGGTGCATCGGGAGCTGCGGCCGCTGCCCGGCGGCGGCACGCTGATCGACACGCCTGGACTGCGCGGCATCGGACTCTGGGATGCCGCGGAAGGCATCGAGAAGACGTTCAGCGATATCGAATCCATCGCGGCGCACTGCCGATTCGACGACTGCGCGCACAACGGTGAACCCGGCTGTGCCGTACAGGAAGCCATCGACAGTGGCGCGCTCACCCAGCGGCGCTTCGACAGCTACCGCAAACTCGAACGGGAAAACGCCTGGATGGCAGCGCGATCGGATAAGCGGCTGCAAGCCGAACGGGCCAAGGTATGGCGCGATATCCGCAAGCAGCAGCGGCAGTTCTACCAGGAGAGAAGCTCGAAACGCTGATTCCGCGGAATCCCGGCGGGGAGCGGCAAGCCCGAAGGCGGCAGCTTGCGTAACCACGTAGGGCAGAGCGGACGCCGCATCGACACGGTAGGGTCGGCACGCACAAATCGCTAAACGGGAGGGTTCCGATGAGTTACCCCGGCGGGTATCCGCCACAGGGCCAGCCCGGGCAATGGCCCGGACAGCCCGCATATGGTCAGCCGGCGCCGCAGGGCGCGCCGAATCCCTACGGTGCGCAACCGCAATACGCGCCGCCCGCGGGGCAGCAACCGATCAGCCAACCACAGGTGCCGCAACCGCAGTACGGCAGTCAGCCGCATATTCCGCAACCGCAGTACGGCCAGCCCGTACCGCCGCAGCCGTACGGCCAGGCCGCTCAGCCCTATGGGCAGCAGCCGTACGGCCAGGCGCCCTACGGTCACCCGGCTCCGCAGCAGGCGCCGGCCCCGCCGGGCATCACCGTCGATGCCTCCTATGAGTGGTTCGCCTTCCTGTTGGCGATCACCAAGCCGAAGATCCTGATCAACGGTCAGCGGGTGCCGAATACGCGGTGGGGTCAGAACCATATTCCGGTCGGCCCGGGGCAGTACCACGTCAAGGTGACCACGCCCTGGCTGTTCGATATGGGCCCGGCGAATACGACGGCGGCGATTCAGGAAGGGCAGGGCGCACGGTTCTACTACAAGCCGCCCGCGGTCATCTTCCTCAACGGTGCGATCGGCCCGGTTCCGCAGAAGACGCCCGGCGCCATCTTCATCTACATCAGCTGGGGCATCGTGGCATTGATGATCCTGTTGAACATCGTGTTGATCGCCGGCGCGTCCAGCATCTGACAGCGTCGATAGGGCGTCGGGGCTCCGGCGCCCTTTTCTTCGACCATCCTATGCAACTGGTTGCATAGGGGGCTGGGTTACCCTTGACGTGCACAACACCCGTCGGCGACTGCTCGCCGGTCGCTCGAACGGGTCGGCACGGCCGCCGGCGCACCCACCCGCGGCCTGGACGACAGGAGCAGGTCATGACGGAACCGAGATCGAAGCCGCTCGCCGGAAAGACGATGATCATGTCGGGCGGCAGCCGTGGCATAGGTCTGGAGATCGCCAAACGAGCCGCCGCCGACGGCGCGAATATCACCCTGATCGCGAAGACCGACCAGCCGCATCCGAAACTGCCCGGCACCATCCACACCGCGGCCGCGGAACTCGAGGCGGCGGGCGCAACCGTACTGCCGTTCGTCGGCGATGTGCGCATCGATGAGTCGGTCGCCGAGGCCGTGCGCCAGACCGTCGAGCGGTTCGGCGGCATCGACATCGTCGTCAATAATGCCTCGGCGATCGACCTGTCCCCCACCGACGCCATCTCCATGAAGAAGTACGACCTGATGCAGGACATCAACTGCCGCGGCAGCTTCCTGCTCTCCAAGCTCAGCATTCCCGCGCTGCGCGCATCGGCCGCGGCGGGCCGCAACCCGCACATCCTCACCCTGTCCCCGCCGCTCAACCTGGACCCGAAGTGGGCGGGCATGGCGCTCGGCTACACCATCGCCAAATACGGAATGTCGCTCACCACACTGGGTTTGGCCAAGGAACTCGAGGGCGACGGTATCGCCGTCAACTCGCTGTGGCCGCGCACCACCATCGCCACGGCCGCGGTCGAGAACCTGCTCGGCGGCGAGGAAATGATCGCCACCTCCCGCACCCCCGATATCTACGCCGATGCCGCCTACCTGGTCCTCACCTCACCGTCGAAGGAGACCAGCGGCAACTTCTTCCTCGATGACGAAGTCCTCGCCGCACACGGCATCACCGATCTGGACAAGTACCGCGTCGTCCCCGGCGACGCCGAACTGACCACCGACCTGTTCCTCTGACGCCGACCTCGAAGGTGGTCCACCCCGGCCACCTTCGGGCCGTCAGCCCGCTACCGTCGCTGTCGTGACCCGGTAAACCAACTTTGGCCGCGCTCTTCGAACCAGAGCCCGAAGGGCGGGGCTGCGCGGCGATCCCTACGTCTGGCAAGAAATGCGGAGTCGGCTCGCGTGCGCGGCACCGGCTCAGTTCGGCTCGATGCCGTAGAGGCGCTCCCAGTTCTCCCGGCTGGTCAACTCCGGCATCGCCGCGCGGTACTGCCGGGTGAGGTCGGGCAGTTCGCGGCGCAGGCGTCGCAGGACGCGGATGGTGCGGATGAGCAGGGCACGAGCGCGCGCCTTGTCGCGCTGCCGGACCCGGACACCGGACTGTGAGGCGTCGGTGACCACGACGTGGTCGAACAGCGAAACGTGCCACCAGTGCGCGTCCTCGCGGGTGACGCCGACCAGCCCGTGCTGGGTGCGCCCAGTCCACTGGGCGATGGCCCGCTTGATAAGCACCGCCGTAACCCGACTCGGTTCGCCACCGGCCCGACGCAAATTGATATCGGCCGAGCGCACCGGCGGGGTCGCGGCGGGATACTTGACGGTCTCGGCGTAATCGCCGCGACTGGTGCGAGCGGCGGCCAGCGCGGCGATTCCACCGTCGCGCAGGACCTTCGGCCCCTGCAGGAAGTCCTCGATGCCCTGCAGGGTGGTGTGCACCAGGCCGTACTGCATGGCGACCAGATGTTCGGCCAGACTCCGGAACAGCTGGCGGGTAATGGCTTTGCCGTCGAGATCGGTGTGCAGCGAACCGACGATCAACGAATTGCGCGTGCTGAAGTAGCGCGCCCAGTCGTCGTAGTCCTTCCAGTAGAAGTCCGCGTGCCATACCGCGGCGTTCGGCAGCGTCACCGTGACGAACCCGTGCTCGCGGGCCCGGATGCCGTATTCGACATCGTCCCACTGGAAGAAGATCGGCACCGGCAGCCCGATCTCGGCGACCACCTCGGCCGGGATCAGGCAGGTCCACCAGGCGTTGTAGCCTGCGTCGACGCGGCGCTCCTGGTTCTTCTTCAGCATGCTGGTGTTGCGCAATGCCTTCGGCACCTTCTGGCCGTGCTTCAGTTCGTGCAGATGCACTTCCTCGGCGCCGACATTCAGGTAATCCGGGTTGAGCAGGAACAACATCTGCGCACCGACCAGGGTCGGTGCCACCGTCATATTGGCGAAGGCGTTGAGCCGCAACACCGTTTCCGGTTCGCAGAGGATGTCGTCGTCCATCAGGATGACGTCGGCGTGCTCGTTGACCGCGGACACCTCGTACAGGCCACGGGTAAAGCCGCCCGCACCACCGAGATTCGGCTGCCGGATGTAGCGCAGCTTGTCACCGAAGATCGGCAGCGTCTCTTGGAAACGCGGCTGGTTCTCCACCGGATCGGTGCCCTGATCGACCACATAGACCGCGTCGATGGCCTCCAGGATCGGAGCGTCGGAGGCCAGCGCGGCCACCGTCTCGGCACAGTCCGCGGCCCGGTTGAACGTGCAGATCGCGATGGCGACCGGGCGCATCTGGTCGGGTGCCGTGGCGGACCAGGTCTGCGCGGAAATGCCGAGTTCGCCGCCGATGGCATCGAATTCGAGCCACAGCGCGCCACCGTCGACGTACTGGTCCAGCGGTGCGGTCAGGGTCAGCGGGCCGCTGGTGGTGATCTCGGCCGTCTCGATGATCCGGCGGTGCCCAGCGATATCGGAGGCGACCACCCGGACGCGGGCCTTCTCGGTCACATCGAGCACCATGCTCGCCCACACCTCGGTGACCGTGGTCCAGCGCTGCCAATAGCTGGCCGCGAAGCGTCCGAAGTAGGTGTTGGTATGTGCGGACGAGCCCTTGTCCAGTCTCAGCTCCAGGCGTTCCCGATGGGCTCGACCCTTGACGACGGCGTAGAGCTCGTCACTCACCTTCGCCGACGGACCTGTGAAGATGCCGCGCTGCAGCACCAGCCGATCGGGCGCCTGGTGGTCGACACGCAGCGAGGCGGGCGCGGTCGAAGGTTGGTCATTTGTCTCGGTAACAGCCTGGGTAGCCGACTGATCCATGAAGTCCTCGAAATCGTTTCGGTGCCGACGGGACAGACACGCCCCTGGATGCCTTCGCGGCGGGTGCGAGGATATCAATCAGCCTCGGCGACTGCCTGTCCAGGAACCGGGCGGGCCCGCTATTTATGGTTGCTTGTCATTAGCCACACTGTCCGAAGAACCGACGAATACGAATTTGTCGTAGGACCAGTAGCGGAACACCACCGCGACGATCTGGCCGATGAGCGTGCCGGAGATGTTGTCCGACAGCGGTGAAGACAGGTCGAGCACATAGCGGGAGAACCCGAGACAACCTAGTTGCAGGCCGATAGCGACCACATTGAATATGGCATACAAGAGGTACTCGCGCCCGGGATTATCGGATTTCTTGTGCCCGAAGGTCCACCACTTGTTGCCGAAGTAGGTCACCACCGTGGCCACCGCGATCGCGATGATCTTGGCGGGCAGCGGTGCGTGGTACAGCACGCCCTCGCCGCCCCAGAACACCAGCAGGTTGTAGGTGCCCGCGTCCACGAGGAAACCGATCGCGCCGACCACCAGAAAAGCGCCGCCGCGCCGCAGTGCGGCGATCACCTTCGCGGTCAGCGGCTCGTCAACGGGCGTCGATTGCGGTGAGCCGGACCGTTCGGAGAATGACACGGGCTGCTCTGGGTAAGACACCCGGCGACGGTACCCCAGTAGGCTCGGTGAACCGAGTGAGCACCAAATAGGTACCGCCCTGTACCCTCCCGGTGTTCCCCATTCACCGCCGACATCGAGGATTGACCGGGTGGACTCCACCGAGCTCCGAATTGCCGCAGTGGTGCCATGCCACAACGAGGAGGCTTCGGTCGCCAAGGTCGTCGCCGACCTGCAGGCCGCCGTGCCGGGAATCGTCGTCTACGTCTACGACAACCGCAGCACCGACGCGACCGCCGAGCGGGCCCGCGCGGCCGGCGCGATCGTGCGCCACGAACACACCAAGGGCAAGGGCAATGTGGTGCGCCGCGCCTTCGCCGATATCGAGGCCGATATCTATCTGATGATCGACGGCGACGACACCTACGAGGCGTCGGCCGCGCCGCTGATGATCAAGACACTCCTGGACGGTCCGTACGACCACGTGCTCGGCGTCCGGAAACAGGACGAGGGCGCCTCGGCCTACCGCTCCGGCCACGAAACCGGCAACAAGGTGCTCAACGGCGTGGTCGGAAAGGTGTTCGGCGAGAACGTCGACGATATGCTCAGCGGCTTCCGGGTGTTCTCGCGCCGATTCGTGAAAAGCTTCCCTGCCGTCTCTCGCGAATTCGAGATCGAAACCGAGCTGACCGTGCATTCCCTGCATCTGCGGGTCCCCAAGACCGCGGTTCCGGTCGGCTTCCGCGATCGGCCCGCGGGCAGCGAGAGCAAGCTGCGCACCTACCACGACGGATTCAAGATCCTGGCGCTGATCATCGGCCTGGCCAGACATGAGCGGCCGGTCGCGTTCTACGGGCTGTTCGGCACGCTGAGCTGGCTGGTCTCGATCATCCTGACCATTCCGATCGTGGTCGAGTTCTACAACACCCACGAGGTGCCCCGCTTCCCGACACTGTTCCTCGGATTCACCTTGCTGCTGCTCGGCAGCCTCGCCTGGACCGCGGGGCTGATCCTGGACGGCATCCGGCGCTCCCGGCACGAGGCCGCCCGGCTGGTCTACCTGCGCTACTCGGCCGTCGGCGCGGACGACGCGCATGGTGGTGACATAAACACCGGTGGAGCCGAGCGTTGACCACCTCGGCGGATCGAACCGCAACTGCCGCGAATCCGGAACCGGAGACCACGGACAACGATGTCGCGACAGCCGAATCCGCTGCCGCCGAACCTGATTCGAGCAGATCGAATCCGGCACGTGAATTCGGACGCCGGATCGTGGCCCGCTTCGGCGCCGCGACGGTCGCCTTCACCATCGTCGCCACGGTCTTCGGCGCACTGTTCGCCTGGATCACCCCGCCGTTCTGGGGCCACGACGAAATCACCCAGTTCGGTCGCGCCTACCAGGTCGCGCACGGCGGCTTCCTGCCGCAGCGGATCCACGACGATCGTGGCATCTCCTATGGCGGCGATGTGCCGATCAGCATCACCGAGCTGATGGGCTACGCGCTGCACGACTACAGCACCAATCCGGAAGAGCCGGATCAGATGGTGGCCGATCCCGGCAGCTACGCCCGGATGGAGGGCGCCGCGGTTTCCAAGGCCGTGGAGCCGGTCTGGTTCACCAATACCGCCGCCTACTCGCCGGTGCCGTATATCCCTGCGGCCATCGGTATTCGGGTCGCCGAGCTGTTCGGAGCGAATGTCGGCGCGATGATGCTGCTGACCCGGCTCGCGGGCCTGGCCACCTACCTCGCGCTGGTCGGATTCGGGCTGTGGGCACTGCGCGCGCACCGAGTGCAGTGGCTGGCGTTCACCGTCGCCGTGCTGCCGATCGCGGTCTTCCAGGCGGGCACCGTCACCGCCGACACCATGACCAACGCACTGGCCGTCCTGGTTTCGGCCTTGCTGGTCAAGGCGCTGTTCCTGGGTGATGGTCTCGGTCGCACCGAGACGGCCGCGCTATTGGGTGCGACCGTGCTGCTGCCGGTCAGTAAGCCGACCTACGTGCTGCTCGCCATGCTCGTGGTGCTGGTACCGACGAACCGGTTCGCCTTCGGCGGTGCGGCCGGTTGGAAGCGTTTCATCCCATGGGGTTTCGCGGGATTGGGCGCGCTGGCGTTCGCGGTCTGGATGAAGATCGCGGGACCGACCACCGACGGTATGGGCCTGATGCGCCCACAGCACCAATGGAATTCGGTGCGGCCGAGCGATCAGCTGCACGGAATCCTCACCGACCCGGTGAATTTCGTGAACACCTTCGGCGAGAGCATCGCACTGCGCGACCAGCGGTGGTTCATGCAGTTCTTCGGTGAACTCGGCTTCGCCTACATCGATGTCCCCGCGCTGTCGGTGCTGGCCTGCCTGCTCGCCTTCGCCGTCAGCATCGGTATCGCGGATCGGATGAATACCGCGACGGCCACCTTCCGGCGCACATTGATCGTCGCGCTGACGCTGCTCGCGAGCGTCGCGATGATCTACGTGACGCTGTACATGTCGTTCACGCCGGTCGACTACTACATCATCGATGGCGTCCAGGGCCGGTACTTCGTGCCGCTGGCGATCGTCGCGCCGGTGGTGTTGCTGCGCTGGATGCCGTTGCGGCTCACCGACGTTCGAGGCCAGACCCCGACCAAGGGGCCGGCCGTCGCCGTCATCGCCGCCACCCTGGTAGCGCTGATCGCCGCGCTGTGGAAGTACTACTCGATCGTCTGGGGCTGACTCAGGCGTCGATGGTCGTTTCGCCCGCCTCGGCGTAGGCGCGCTCGGTCGTGGCTTTGGCTGCGCGCCACCAGGATTCGTTGTCGCGGTACCACCGGATGGTCGCGGCGAGACCGGCAGCGAAGTCGGAATAGCGTGGCGTCCAACCGAGTTCGGTGCGCAGCAGCGTCGCATCGATGGCGTAGCGCTGATCGTGACCCGCCCGGTCGGTGACGTGATCGAAATCGCCCGGATCGCGGTCGAAGGCCTGCAGGATCATCCGCACCACGGACTTGTTGTCGAGTTCACCGTCCGCGCCGATCAGATAGGTCTGCCCGATTCGCCCGCGCTCCAGGATGTCCCACACCGCGCGATTGTGATCGTCGACGTGGATCCAGTCGCGCACCTGATGGCCCGCACCGTAGAGCCGCGGCCGCACGCCGTCGATGAGGTTGGTGATCTGGCGCGGGATGAACTTCTCCACGTGCTGGTACGGCCCGTAGTTGTTGCTGCAATTGGAGATCGTCGCGCGGACGCCGAACGAGCGGGTCCAGGCGCGGACCAGCAGATCGCTCGAGGCCTTGGTGGCCGAGTAGGGGCTGGACGGGTTGTAGGGGGTGTCCTCGTCGAATGCGGGACCGTCCGGAGTGAGATCGCCGTAGACCTCGTCGGTGGAGACATGGTGGTAGCGCACGTCGTGGCGGCGTACCGCTTGCAGCAGCGAGTAGGTACCGACGATATTGGTCTGCACGAAGGGCCAGGGTTCGGCGAGGGAGTTGTCATTGTGCGATTCGGCGGCGAAGTGGACCACGGCGTCGACACCGGAGACGAGTTCGTCGACCAGATCCAGATCGGCGATGTCACCGTGCACGAAGTCGATGCGGTCGGCCACCGGCTCGAGCGAGGTCCGATTTCCCGCGTAGGTCAAAGCGTCAAGGACGGTTACGGTGGCGTCGGGACGCTCTGCCACGGTCTGTTGGACGAAATTCGCACCGATGAACCCGGCCCCGCCGGTTACGAGCAGTCGCACCCCACGACCTTACGTCGCCCGCGCGGACCGCTGCGGCCGGATCCGTCCGGCCGGATTCCCCTGCGCGACCAGGGTTCCAATCTGTGACGTTAGTCACTCTTATCGAACGGAAAGAAAGACTCGTGGTTCAGTTCTTTGTGAAAAAGCAAGGTCAACGCGCACATTTCAAAGAACCCACCAAGCCTCGAGTCGCGATGGTGAACAAAATTTGAATTAACGGTCACAACGGGTTCACCACTCGTTAGCTGGTCTAGATTTCGATCGTCTAGTCCCCCCGAACGCTTCACATCGAGGTCCAAAACAAATGCTGATGAGGAAATTCGCCGCGACTTCGGCCCTGCTGATCGCCGCTATGGGCGTCACTGCGGGCACCGTCAACGCGGCACCGGCGGAATCCGCCGACGCCCCGATCAACTTCACCGCGAACGCCACCGACACCCAGTCGATCATCTCGATCGATTCCGGCTCGCTGGTCGTCGAGGACAACGCCCTCAAGATCAAGGCCGCCAACGGCACCACCGTCGCGGGCACCCCGCTGACGTTCCGCGTCGACGACTTCGAGTTCCCGATCGCCGCGGACGTCGCCGACCACACCGCCACCCTCACCCCGCAGCTCGACATGGCGAAGGCCACCTACAAGCCGGTCGCGCTGCCCTACGAGGACCAGGCCCCGTTCAAGACCCAGTACGACCGTGAGCTGGCCGCCTTCAACCGCATGAAGGACACCATCGCCATGGGCGCCACCATCGGCACCCTGGTCGGCGGCCTCGGCGGCGGCGCCCTCGGCTGCGTTCTCGGCGGTATCGCCGGTGCCACGGTCGCCTCGGCCACCATCATCGGTCTCTTCGGCCCGTTCATCCCGGCCGCGGCCGTCGGCTGCGTCGCCGGTATCCTCGCCGTCGGTGCGCTGGGCACCCTGCTCGGTCAGATCTTCATCACGGCTCCGGTCGCGATCGGTGCGGCGATCCAGTACTTCGCCACCACCAGCGCGCCGTTCAACGCGCCGGCACCGGCGAAGTAAGTCGCACAACGGCTCCACACAACTGAAAACGAGCCCAGGAAACCCCGCCCGCGTATCGCTCGGGCGGGGTTTCCGCTGCTGATAGCCGCTCGACCGAAATGGGCGGGCGGAATTTGCCCGCTTGATAGGGCTGTGATCCACCCGAAGCCGGGATAATTTCAAACATCCGGCAAATGAACAAAAGGTAAATCACACTGAACTAAAAGGCATCGCTGTGCCTGCCGCAGGGAATTCTCCGGATAGCCGAGGGGAATTCGAAGTTCGGCTTCCAACCAAAGAACCCCGCCCCGGACCGTCGCCGAAGGGCGAGGTCCGGATGCGGGGTTCGCGACTCGTCCGGCCGATCCAGGTCAAGCCGTCCGAGCCTGTTGGGGCTGCTCGAGGCGGGCACGCACGAACCGGGATACCCGGGCCAATGCCATCCTGCTCTCGGGCAGATTCGGGGCTATCGCCATGAAGGCATGCACCTGACCGCGCCAGATCTCCAGCGCGTTCGGGACACCGGCCGCGGTCAGTCTGCGGGCCATGAGCTCGCAGTCGTAGCGCAGCATCTCGTCCTCGGCGGTGATCAGCAGCACCGGCGGCAGACTCGCCAGGGCGCCGTTGACCGGCGATACCAGCGGATCCAGCACCCCGTCCACCTCGGCGCCGATCCGCACCACCGCCTCCAGCGCGGATAGCGGGAGATAGGGATCGCGCGCGACATTCATATAGTCGCGCTTGGCGGCGTAGTCCAGATCGAGCAGCGGGCTCAGCCCGATCAGCCCACCCGGCGACGGCAGCCCGGACTCGATCGCGCGCAATGCGGTGGCGAAGGCGAGGAAGCCACCCGCCGAATCGCCCGCGAACATGATCCTGGCCGGGTCCGCGCCGTGCCGCAGCAGCCAGCGGTAGGCGGTCACGCAGTCCTCGATCGCAGCGGCGACATTGTTCCCGGGCAGCTGGCGGTAGTCGACATTGACGACAGGCAGTCCGGTGCGCCGGGCCAGGCCGGCCGCGATCGGGCGATGGGTGCCGAGACCGCAGACGGCGAATCCGCCACCGTGCATATACAGCACCGCGCCGTGCCGCAGGGCGCGCGAGCCGCCCGAGGGACGCAGGATTTCCATCCGAAACCCGTTCAGCGTCACCTGTTCTCGATCGACTCCGCGCGGCTGCGGCCGCAGTCGCGCCAGTCCGTCGATCGCGAGAGCACCGATCGGGATGGTCGTGCGGCTGACCGGAAACATCCGCAGCACCGGCCGCACCGCGCCGAGGCAGGTCGCCAGCAGCAATCGGGCCGATGCGCTCGGACCGTCCGGGTTCATCAACAGTCCCGGATCAACTGCGTCGAATTCACTCCCGCTGATCGCCACCATCGCGCACCTACCTCACACTGGCGCGCCGAACCCGACCGAACGGTTCTCAGGCGAGAGTCGACGCTGACATCTCACACGCTGATGTTTCACAACACCATAGCGTGATCTACGCTACATATATCGCCCGCCGCGCCGGATTACCAAACGTTCGTGATCAATTCGTAGGCGAGTCGGAACCTCGCCGAAGCCGGGCTGGATGCGCCTGGCAGACTCGATGACCATGCGCGGAATCATCTTGGCCGGTGGCACCGGATCCCGGTTGCACCCGATCACGCGCGGGGTGAGCAAACAGCTGGTCCCGGTCTACGACAAGCCGATGGTCTACTACCCGCTGTCCACGCTCATGCTGGCGGGCATCAGGGACATCCTGGTGATCACCACCCCGGAGGACGCCGACGCGTTCGCCCGCCTACTCGGCGACGGCTCGCAGTTCGGCATCTCGATCAGCTATGTGGTGCAACCGGAACCGGACGGACTCGCCAGGGCATTCGTCCTCGGCGCCGACCACATCGGCGGCGGGAGCGCCGCACTGGTGCTCGGCGACAATATCTTCCACGGACCAGGCCTCGGCACCAGCCTCGAACGCTTCGCCGCGATCGACGGCGGCGCGGTCTTCGCGTACTGGGTCTCGGATCCGACCGCCTACGGCGTCGTCGAATTCACCGAGGGCCGAGCGGTTTCGATCGAGGAGAAGCCCAAGGTGCCGCGGTCCAACTACGCCATCCCCGGACTGTATTTCTATGACAACGATGTCGTGGAGATCGCGCGCGGGCTGCGGCCCTCGGCGCGCGGGGAATACGAGATCACCGATATCAATCGCGCCTATCTGGAACAGGATCGGCTGCGCGTCGATGTCCTCGCCCGCGGCACCGCCTGGTTGGACACCGGCACCTTCGACTCGCTGCTCGACGCCGCCAACTACGTGCGCACCATCGAACAGCGGCAAGGCCTGAAAATCGCCGTGCCGGAAGAGGTCGCGTGGCGGCAGGGTTTCATCGACGACGAACAGCTGTGCGCGCTGGCCGAACCGCTGGTTCGCTCCGGCTACGGGACGTATCTGCTCGATCTGCTCGAGCGCGGACGGGATTGGTGAACGATGGAGTTCCGTGAACTCGCCGTGCCGGGGGCATGGGTGATCACCCCGCGCCAATTCGGCGACGAGCGCGGCATGTTCTGCGAATCGTTCAAGGCCTCGGAATTCGAGAAGGTAACCGGTCGGCCGTTCGATCTGCGCCAGGTCAACTGCTCGGTCTCGGCGGCCGGGGTGCTACGCGGTATCCACTACACCGAGGATCCGCCGGGTCAGGCCAAATATGTGACCTGCGTGCGCGGCGCGTTCCTCGATGTCGTCGTCGATCTGCGGCCCGGGTCACCCACCTACGGACGCTGGGACAGCGTGGTGCTCGACGATGTCGATCGGCGCTCGATGTTCCTGTCCGAGGGTCTCGGCCATGCGATCCTGTCGCTGGCGGATCACTCCACCGTCACCTATCTCTGTTCGATCGAGTACACGCCGGAATTGGACAGGGATATGGATGCCTTCGATCCACGGCTGGGCATCGAATGGCCGAAGGTCGGTCTGGACGGTCGCCCGCTGACGTATATCCGATCCCCGAAAGACACTTCTGCTCCGCCCTTCTCATGAAACGCCGAACGTCACCGCCCCCGATGAGGAGCGGTGACGTTCGACTCACGATCGGCGGAGGGGATTCAGCCGACGAGTTCCACTTCCGGCTCCTGCGCCTCGGCACGCTTGGGCTGGTAAGCCGTCAGGGCGATGAGCGCGCCGACGACGGCGACGCCCGCCGGCGAATTGCAGTCCGGGCCGGAAAGTTGTCGCGAGAAGGGTCGTGAGGTCGACCAGTCGGCGCTGCCGACCCATCGCGACGTGCCCGAGCGGACCTGGGGTAATCGGCAGAAAGTGCTGTTCCGCTAGATGCTCTCGCGCGCTTCCTCGATACCGGGGCGCGCATCCGCGGCGACCGACTTGATGTTCGCGAAAGCCGTTCGGTAGCGCTCGATTTCGTGATCCTTGTCCAGGTACACCGGACCGGTGAACGCCTCGACATAGACCACCGGCGGTTCCCGCAGCTCCACCTGCGCGGTATCGGCGAATTCGAGCAGGACGAACGGGCCCGAATCCATACCGTCGTGATAGCCGGAATCCGAGGGCACCAACTGGATTCGCACATTCGGCAGGTCGCACATGCGCCGCAGGTGCGCGAGCTGTTCGACGGTCACCTCGGCACCACCGACCCGCCGCCACAGCACCGACTCACTGATCACCGCATCCAGATGCAGCGGCGAATCCTTGCGCGTGAGCAACGCCTGCCGGGCCGTCCGCAGCTGCACCCGACGTTCGATTTCGGACTCCGACGCGTCCGGACGCGCGGACTTCAGCAACGCGCGCGTGTATGCCTCGGTCTGCAGCAGTCCGGGGATCAGCTCGTTCTCATAGGTGGCCAGGGCTCGCGCGGCCTCCTCGAGACCGATGTACACCTCGAAACCCTCGGCGATCACATCGCTGTAGCCGGTCCACCAACCCCTGGCCTTGGTCTCCTTGGCCAGTGCGGTCAGCGGTTCGACGAGATCGGTTGGCGCACCGTAGATCTTGCACATGGCCTCGACGTCCAGGCTGCGCAATGAGGTCTGCCCGGTTTCGATCCGCCAGATCTTGGCCTCGGACCATTCGAGCTGCTGGGCCGCCATTCGAGTGGTCATCCTGGCCCGATTGCGCAGATCACGCAGATGTCGGCCGAGCTGCCTGCGCGGCATGGTCGATCCGGTTGTGCCCTGCGGTAAAGCCATGCTTCCCCCTCGCGATATCCGAACAGCATTGTTTCACAGTAAATCCGACCCAGGTCACGATTGGCGTCGCACGCAGGCCAAGGGCGCAACAGTGACGAATAAGTTCCCACAGGCGATGATCCGGCAATTCAGCCCGGTTCTATTTGCGTGCGCCGCGCTTGCGGAAGCGCCAGAACTGCACGGCGCGAACGTCCTCGGAGAGCTGGTTGACCGGCTCGGCGACATCGGAAAGCGCCTGGAACAGATCGTCGGCGAGATCGGCGATGTGCTCGACCTTGCTGGCCAGCTTGGCCGCGTTCTCCAGGAATTCGAGCAGCAGGCGTACGACGGCCGCGATGGTCAGGCCGAGCGGTATCGCGATCAAGGCGGTCAGCACGCCGAGCACCGCGGAGACCTGCCACATCAACACCGTCAGTGCGATCGGGATGCCGATCGCGAAGGCCAGGCCGAGCATGTAGGCCAGCGGCAGCAACGTCCTGGTCGCGGGGCGGTGGAATTGCAGGTCGAGCAGACCGCGGGCGGCATCGGCGGTCCAGGCCCTCGGACTTTCGAAGGGTTCGGCGGGTTCGGGCGCCGCGGTGCGCGAGAACCGCTTGGACGCGGTGTCTTTCCAAGTGATCCAGCGTGATTCGGTTTCGAACTCTGCCGAATCCGCCGCCCCGTCACGATCGGATTCATCTCGCCCGCCCGTCACCCGACCACCACCCCCCATCGAATCGCCACGCGATGCTCACCCATATCGGCGATCCTTCCCTCAATCCGACTCCCGGCCAATAGGAGTGGATTCACACCCGACCGGTACAGCCGCGTGGGACGGCGGCACACGCCCATTAAAAGAGGTGTCTCGGTGATAGCCGATCACTACCGGGTGAGACGAACCCGACAGTCACCAAGATCTTTTGTACAACCCGTAACGCCCACCCCACCCCGCCCCGATACCACCCACGTATGCAGGACCCAGACCAATCGGGGAATGGAGAAAGACAGTGCGCACCACGTTTCCGACTTCCGCATCGGCGGCAGAGATGACTGCCGCGGCGCAGGACTACATCCAGCGCGGGTGGACGATCGCTGAAACGACCAACGGAATCTGCCTGATCACGGATGACGAGCTGTCGGGTATCGAGATCAGCGGTGAGCTGGCCGGTGAGGTTCGCCGGTTCCTGCGCGCGAACAACCTGACCGGTCCGGTTATCGAGATTCCCGGCGCCGAGCGTCGCGAGATCCACTTGGTCACCGGCCTGCGCAAGGCCGCGATGGCGCTGGAGGCACTGCGCGAGGCGGGCGCCACCGTCTACACCGACGGCGACGGCATCCCGCTGCCCCCCACCCAGCTCACCACCGGCGAGGCTTGCTGGGGCGTGGCTCCCGGCGAGGCCCGCTGGATCCCGCCGGTAGTCGCGATCGGCGCGGCGGTTCGCTCGGCGCTCTCGCGTCGCACGACCGTCAGCACCGTCGCCTGCTGAGTTCATCCGCCTCCCCGCTTACTCAGGCCATACAAGCGGGGTGCCGCTCGGCATCCGTGCAGGTCCTGCGTCGAGCGCATGATCAGTGTTGGGCGTACCCGACGAGTTACCGATGTTCTCGCGAAATCAGTCGTTGCGTTGGTGCCCTTCGACTGGTTCGCGGAATATGGCGATGCGGTCCACGCGAATAAATCAACCGTTCCTGTTTCACCTGGATCCATCGCGCGCGATGATGGGGGTTATGGCCCAGCTCACTGATGACTCCCGGACGCTTTTGCGGACCTGCCCGCTGTGCGAGGCGGTCTGTGGACTCGAGATCACACTCGACTCGAACGACCATGTGACCTCGGTTCGCGGGGATCGACAGGATCCGTTCAGCAAGGGGTTCATCTGCCCCAAGGGGGCCAGCTTCGGTCATCTCGACGAAGATCCGGACCGGCTGACCGAACCGATGATCCGGGACCGGGCCACCGATACCTGGCGCACCGCATCCTGGACCGAGGCATTCGAGTTCATCGCCGCACGTTTCCCGGCGATCGTGGCCGAGCACGGAAATCAATCGGCGGCGCTGTATCTCGGCAATCCGAACGCGCATACCGTGGCGGGGGCGCTGTATGTGCCGGTGCTGATCCGGGCGCTCGGCACCAAGAATCTGTTTTCGGCGAGTACCGCCGATCAAATGCCCAAGCAGGTGGCGAGCGGGTTGATGTTCGGTGATCCGCTAACCGTGCCGGTGCCGGATCTGGATCGCACCGACTATCTGCTGATGCTGGGCGCGAATCCGCTGGAATCGAACGGATCGCTGTGCACCGCACCGGATTTCCCTGGCCGGTTGAAGGCCTTGCGCAAGCGCGGCGGGAAATTCGTCGTGGTCGATCCGCGGGAAACGCGGACCGCGAAGCTGGCCGATGAGCATCTGTTCATCCGGCCGGGTAGCGATGCTTATCTGTTGTTCGGGGTCGTGCACACATTGTTCGAACAAGGGCTGACCGATATCCGCGTGGATGTCGCGGGACTGGACGAAGTGCGCGCGGCCGCCGCGGATTTCACGCCCGAGGCGGTTTCGGAACGGACCGGAATTCCCGCCGAGACGGTTATCCGGATCGCGCGGGAGTTGGCGGCCGCGCCGACCGCGGCGGTGTACGCGCGAATCGGCACCTGCACAGCCGAATTCGGCACGCTGACCCAGTGGTTGGTCGAGGTGATCAACGTGCTGACCGGCAACCTCGATTCACCCGGCGGCGCCATGTTCGCCGATGCGGCGGCGGGTGGTATCCCGCGCACCAAGCCGTTCCGCATCGGGCGCTGGGCCAGCCGGGTGCGCGGGCTGCCCGAGGCAATGGGAGAACTGCCGGTGGCGACCCTGGCCGACGAGATCATGACAGCGGGCGCGGGGCAGGTGCGCGCGCTGGTGACCGTCGCGGGTAATCCGGTGCTGTCCGCGCCGAGCGGGGTCCGGTTGGATACGGCATTCGCACAATTGGACTTCATGGTCAGCGTGGACCGGTACCTGAACGAGACCACCCGGCATGCGGATGTGATCCTGCCGCCGCCGCGCTCGACGCAGTCGCCGCATTACGACTTCGCGTTGCTGCAGTTCGCGGTTCGCAATTACGCGCGGTACTCGCGGCCGCTGGTCCCGCTCGGCGATCGGCCGTCGGAGTCGGAGATCGTGGCCAGGCTCGGGGCCGCACTCACCGGGCAGCCTGCCGGACCGGGGACGCTGAACGACGTCGACGAACTGATCATCGCGGGCATGCTGCACAAGGCGGGCATACCGGAGCGGCGGCCCGAACTCATCGGGTCCAACAGCACCGAGCAGCGCATAGACCTGATGCTGCGGCTCGGACCCTATGGCGAGTGGAATGCCGCCGCGAGCGACGGGCCCGCAAGCGGTGGCTTGCGTGACCACGGAGGGCCCTGGGAGCGCCGAGGTCGATACAGCACGCTGAATCTGCAGGTGCTGCTGGACAATCCGCACGGTGTCGATCTCGGACCTCTGCAGCCGCGGCTGCCCGGCGTGCTGCGGACGGCGTCCAAGCAGGTGGAATTGGCACCGCAGCCGCTGCTCGACGATGTCGCGCGGATGCGGGCCCGGCTCGCCGATGCCGCGCCGGATGTGGTGTTGATCGGGCGGCGTCAACTGCGATCCAACAACAGCTGGATGCACAATATCCCGACGCTGGTCAGCGGGTCGAATACCTGCACGCTGCATATCAATCCGGCGGATGTGGCGCGGTTGGGGCTCGGCGATACGGCCGTGGTGAAGTCCGCCGCGGGGACGCTGACGGTGCCGCTGGAGCCGACCGAGGCGATCATGCCCGGGGTGGTCAGCTTGCCGCACGGCTGGGGACACACCGACAGCACTCAGACGGTGGCCCGAGCGCATGCCGGGGTGAATGCCAACGTGCTGACCGATGATTCGGTGGTGGATGTGCCGTCCGGAAATGCGGTCTTCAATGGCGTTCCGGTGACTTTGACCCCTGCCTGAGTTGTGCTCGATCCGACCGGCCGGGTAGTAAAGTTCCGGCCGGTCGGATTGTAGCTATTTTCTGGAAACCCTTGTGCTAACTAAAGATTCAGTGCATTCTCAACATGGATTTTGCTGTGTTGCCAGACTAATATGGACAAGATTTCGGTTTAGTCGCGGGCTCAGCGTCGAACCCATTGCGGTGTGCCGGATTCCAGCTACCAGAGGGGGCTCGATGCCCGGTACAGGTTGTGGCAGTGACGGTGAGCGCGAACTACAGGACAGGTACGGTACGCAGGACCGTGCCGAACGCTTCTACCAAGATCAAGTACTCGACCAACTGAACCCGACGATGATCGAATTCATCGCCCGGATGGATATGGCGTTCATCGCCACCGCGGACAAACACGGCGAATGCGACGCAAGCTTCCGGGCCGGCCTGCCCGGCTTTCTGCACGTGATCGACGAACGCACTCTTGCCTACCCGGAATACCGCGGCAACGGTGTGCACGCCAGCCTCGGCAACATTCTGGAGAACCCGCACGTAGGCATCCTGCTAATCGATTTCGTCCAGGATCTGATCGGATTGCACATCAACGGTTCGGCGCGGATCGTGGACGACACCGCGCTGCGCCACAACGTCCCGGAACTACCCGAGAACGTCAAGGGGCGAGCCGCGCAGCGCTGGGTGGTGGTCGATGTGGAAGAGGCCTACATCCACTGCCGCAAACACATCCCGCATCTGGTCCCCGCAGCGCGTGAGCAGCGGGAATGGGGCACCGATAACGTCCGCGCCAAGGGCGGCGATTACTTCGGAGCGAAGGCACAGGCCAACGCCCTGATTCCGCGCTGATTCGTTCGCCGAGCTGCCCACTCGACCGAACGGAGCGAGCCTTACGAGCGACCCGTTCGCGGCCCGTCTCGCGTCCGAGTCGTCGAAACGATGCGACGAAGTCGCGAGCCTCGCACCCGACCCGCGCATCCGGTGCCGAACGACCCGCCATCACCGACCACCACGAAGCGAGTCCTACGAGCGACCCGTTCGCGGCCCGTCTCGCGTCCGAGTCGTCGAAACGATGCGACGAAGTCGCGAGCCTCGCACCCGACGCGCGCATCCGGTGCCGAACGACCCGCCATCACCGACCACCACGAAGCGAGTCCTGCGAGCGACCGTTCGCGGCCCGTCTCGCGTCCGAGTCGTCGAAGCGATGCGCCGCAGGCGCGAGTCTCGACGGCTCGGACGCGAGACACCAGGGGCCGCGAACACGCAGCGCCGCAGGCGCTGCCATCAAACACCGAGTTTGAAGATGACCAGGCGCTGCACGACGAAGTTGATGACCGTCGCGGTGCCCTGGGCGATGACGAAGGCCAGCGGCTGGCGCCACCAGTCGCCCGGCAGGGCGGCGTAGAGCACCTGGTTGATGCCGACCTGGACGGCGAAGGTGACGGCGTAGAGGATCACCACCGCGATGAAGCGGGCGCGGCTCGGGGGTGCCTGGAATGTCCAGCGGCGATTGATCAGGTAGGCGGTGGTGGTGCCCGCGATGAAGCTGATCGATTTGGCGACGCTGACCGGAAGGCCGATCAGGTTCAGCAGGAAGCTGTAGATCCCGTAGTCGACGATGGCCGAGAGGCCACCGGTGAGGGTGAAGCGGATGATCTGGGTCTCGAGGTCGACATCGGTACTGGATTCGATTCGGCGCTCCCGGGTCCCTTCGTGGGCCGGCCCGTCGCCCACCGCCACCGTCAACGGGCGGCCTTCGGCCGACTGCGCTGGTCCGGGGCTACCGCCTTCGGGCCCGTCGGTCACGCCGGCCGACTCATCGACCAACGGCAGTTCGGCCGGGAGCGGCAGGTGGGGTTCTGCTTGCACGCCGACGAGCGTAACGCCGGTGACCCGCGGCATGCGGACCGAGCACCGATTGGACACTTGTCCGGCGCGACGCAACCGCTGCCGGACCTCGCGTACTGGGGAGTACGGTGACGCCGACCGCATATCGGCTCATGCATGTAGCCTCTATGCCGATGTCCACGAAAGCTCCGACCGCCACCACAACCGGTAACTCCGGCAATGTCGCCGACGGCACCTATGCGCTGCCGACGCGGACCAAGGCATTGACCGGGTGGGGTCGCACCGCACCAACATCTTCCGAAGTGCTCTCGACGAGCGATCCCGAACTGATCGCCAAGGCCGTCGCCATGGTCGCCGAGGACAACGACTCCAAGCCTGCCCACCTGCGTCGCGGCATCATCGCGCGCGGGCTCGGCCGCTCCTATGGCGATCACGCGCAGAACGCGGGCGGCCTCGTCGTCGATATGACGGCGCTGAACAATATCCACCGGATCGACCGGGACACCCGGATCGTCGATGTGGACGGCGGCGTCAGCCTGGACCAGCTCATGAAGGCCGCGCTGCCGTTCGGGCTGTGGGTTCCGGTGCTCCCCGGCACCCGTCAGGTGACGATCGGCGGCGCCATCGCCTCCGATATCCACGGTAAGAACCATCACAGCGAGGGCAGCTTCGGCAACCACGTGCGCTCGATCGATCTGCTCACCGCCGACGGGCAGGTGCAGCACATCACGCCCAAGCGCAATGCCAAGGTGTTCTGGGCGACCGTCGGCGGCAACGGACTCACCGGCATCATCCTGCGCGCCACCATCGAGATGGCGCCCACCGAGACGGCGTACTTCCTCAACGACGGCGTGAAAACCACCACGCTCGACGAGACCATTGCCGCGCACAGCGACGGCAGCGAGGCGAACTACACCTACTCGAGCGCGTGGTTCGACGTGATGAACCCACAGCCGAAGCTGGGTCGCGCCTGCATCACGCGTGGCCGGCTGGCCAAGGTGGACGAGCTACCGAAGAAGAAGCAGAAGAATCCGCTGAAGTTCGATGCGCCGCAATTGTTGACGGTGCCGAACATCTTCCCGAGCCTCACCGCGAACCGGCTCACCCTGGGTGCCGTCGGCGAGGCGTACTACGCCATGGGCGGCACCTACACCGGCAAGATCCAGAACCTGACGCAGTTCTATCACCCGCTCGACATGATCGCGGAGTGGAACCGCGCATACGGTCCGGCCGGGTTCCTGCAGTACCAGTTCGTGGTGCCGACCGAAGCGGTCGACGAATTCAAGAAGATCATCATCGATATCCAGGCATCCGGGCACATCTCGGCGCTGAATGTCTTCAAACTGTTCGGTCCAGGTAACCCGGCTCCGCTCAGCTTCCCGATGCCGGGCTGGAACATCTGCTGCGACTTCCCGATCCGGCCCGGCCTCAACGAGCTGGTGAGCGAACTGGACCGCCGCGTCATGGAATTCGGTGGCCGGCTGTACACCGCGAAGGATTCGCGCACCACCGCGGAGACCTTCCACCAGATGTACCCGCGGATCGACGAGTGGATCAAGATCCGCCGAAGTGTCGATCCCACAGGCGTTTTCATGTCCGATATGGCGAGAAGGCTGGAGCTCCAGTGATTAATGCCGTAGGCAACCCGCAGACCATCGTGCTGCTGGGCGGTACCTCGGAGATCGGCTTGGCGATCTGCGCCGAGTACCTGCGCAAGAGTCCAGCGCGCATCATCCTGGCCGCACTGCCCGGTGATCCGCTGCGCGAGGACGCCGTCTCCGAGCTGAAGTCGGCCGGTGCGACCCAGGTCGACGTCATCGACTTCGACGCGCTCGATACCGAGGCCCATCCCAGGGTTATCGACGCGGCCTGGGACGGCGGCGACGTGGATGTCGCCATCGTCGCGTTCGCCCTGGACGGCGATCCGGAAGAGCTGTGGCAGAACCAGCGCAAGGCCGTGCAGGTCGCCGGAATCAATTACACCGCGGCGGTTTCCGTCGGTGTGCTGGTCGGCGAGAAGATGAAGAAGCAGGGCTTCGGGCGGATCATCGCCATGTCCTCGGTGGCCGGTGAGCGGGTGCGTCGCTCGAACTTCGTCTACGGCTCCACCAAGGCCGGACTCGACGGCTTCTACCTGGGGCTCGGCGAGGCACTGCGGCCGTACGGACCGCGCGTGCTGGTGATCCGGCCGGGCATGGTGCGGACCCGGTTCTCGGCGCACGTCAAAGAGGCTCCGCTCACCGTCAACAAGGAAGACATTGCGGCACTGGCGGTTTCGGCGTCGCAGCGGGGCAAGGTGCTCGTCTGGGCACCCGGCACCTTCCGCTTCGTGATGATGATCCTGCGCCACATCCCGCGCCCGATCTTCCGCAAGCTGCCCATCTGATTTCCCCGAGCCGCACCGTGTCGGCCGCGCATTCGTTTGCGCGGGACAGGTGCGGCTCGTCTATATCAGCACCACGCGCTTCCGTGGCTGCCCGGCGAGTTCGGTGTCGACGTGACAGCGAGTCCGGCATCAGCGCACGCCATTGTGCCATTTCGGTGGATGCCATCGGTCGCGGTTTGCCGGGACCTATCGATCCGGCATTCGGCACCCTGCCCGTGCGAGCGGCCGGGCGACGTGGCAAGTTCGGAGCCGACCTCGAGCCGTCGCATTGTCGAAGGAGCACTCCGTTGAGCACAGTCACGGCAGAACGCGCCGAGCACTCCGCGCCGGAGCGCGGCCGTGGGGCGCTGCTGATCCGGCACATCGGCTCCGGGGTCGGCGAGGCGCTGCCGGCTGCCGTGGTGGCCGCGATCGTTGCCGCCGTTGGGCTGGTGGCGTTTTCGATGGTGCAGTGGCCGGCATTCAACTCGTCCAATGTGACCAGGTCGTTGACCACGGTCGGACAGGTCGGCGCGGCGGTGCTGCTGGGGGCGGCGATCTGGCTGGTGCGGGCGCGGCGGTGGCCATGGGCGGCGAAAGCGCTGTCCTGGGTCGGGATTTCGACGTTCGTCACGGTGACATTGGGGATGCCGCTGGCGGCGACCAAGCTGTACCTGTTCGGCGTCTCGGTGGACCAGGAATTCCGCACCGAATATCTGACGCGGCTGACCGACAGCGCGGCACTGCACGATATGACCTACGCCGACCTGCCGCCGTTCTATCCGGCCGGCTGGTTCTGGATCGGCGGTCGAGTGGCGAATGTACTCGGCATGGACGGCTGGGAGGCGTTCAAGCCGTACGCCATCGGTTCGCTCGCGGTGGTCGCGGTGATCGCACTCGTATTGTGGTCCAAGCTGATTCGCGCCGACTGGGCGATCGGAGTCAGTGCGGCGACGACCGCGGTGACAATCGCCTATGCCTCGCCGGAGGCGTACAGCGCGGTCATCGTGCTGCTGCTGCCGCCCGCGTTGATTCTTGCGTGGGGTGCGTTGTACCGGCCGCGCGAGCTGTCGGGCGCTGGTGCGGCATCGGGTGGTGGCGCCGCGTCGGCGGGCGGTATCGGAACGGCCGCGGGCTGGGGCGCGGTTATCGGCGCAGGGCTGTTCCTCGGGATGGCGGCGTCGTTCTACACGTTGTATTTCGCGGTGGCGGCCTTTGCGGTCGGGCTGATGGGACTTGTATCGGCGGGGCTTGCGGTGCGGGCACAGCGGGCGGCGAACCGAGCGGGGTTCGGTACCGGCGAGGCCGGGTCGGGTTCGGTGTGGCGGGCCGCGGTGCCGCCACTGGTTCGGCTGGTTGTCATCGCGGCAATCGCGGGTGTGGTGGCGCTGGTCGTGTGGCTGCCGTTCGTATTGAAGATGCTCGGTGGGACCATGCCGAGCTCGGGGACGGCATTCCACTATCTGCCCGAGGGCGGGTCGCAATTGCCGTTGCCGATGGCGGAGTTCTCGCTTTCCGGGGCGTTCTTCCTGCTCGGGACGGCGTGGTTGGTATTGCGGGCGGCGTCGTCGCGGCGGGCGCAGGCGCTCGGGATCGGCGTGGTGGCCATCTATCTGTGGTGCCTGCTGTCGATGACGGCGACCGCGGCGGGTACCACCCTGCTCTCGTTCCGCCTGACCCCCGTGCTCGAAGTGCTGCTGGCAGCGGCGGGTGCATTCGGGTTCGTCGAAGGCGCGCGGGCGGCCTATCAGGCACTTAATGAACCAGCGCGGCTCGAGTTCGCCGCCGTCGTGGTCGCCATCGTCGGTGCCATCGCGTTCACCCAGGACATCCCCCAGGTGCTCGAGCCCGAGATCACCACCGCATATACAGATACCGACGGCCACGGCGAACGCGCCGATAAGCGGGCACCAGGCGCCGCGTCGTACTACCGCGAAATCGATGCGGCACTGATCGCGCAGACCGGCCGTCCGCGCTCGGAATCGGTGGTCCTCACTGCCGATACCAGTTTCCTTTCGTTCTACCCGTACTACGGCTTCCAGGCGCTGACCTCGCACTATGCGAACCCGCTTGCCGATTTCGCGGGCCGCGCCGCCACCATCGAGTCGTGGAGCAAGCTGAACTCCCCCGCCGCCCTGGTCGACGCACTCGACAAGACCCCGTGGCGCGCACCGGACGCGTTCCTCTTCCGCAGCAGTGGCGACACCTACACCCTGCGCCTGGCCAAGGACGTCTACCCCAACGACCCCAATGTGAAGCGCTACACCGTGAGCTTCCCCAAAGAGCTCTTCGCGGACCCGCACTTCACCACGACCGATATCGGCCCCTTCACCTTGGTCGTCGTCAATCGCTGAGGCCGCCCACCCGACTCATCAGCACGGCCGGTGCGCTCGCTCGACGCATGATTTCGCCAAAACATGGGTAACTGGTGGGGAACTGCTGACCCAGCCGGCCAGCGGCCGCCAATGGTCGCGTCGCGCTACTCGAGTCCGGCCCGAAGGCGCCGGGGAGGCGGTTCACAGGGTATTCGGTTACGGTGGATCGCTGATCTGACCACTTACGGGAGAAGTTTGTTTTGCAGGTCGAAGCACCACCAGCAGTAGGCGTCGTCACCAATGGATCGACACCGGCTGGCGGGGCCAGACTCGAGCAGCGCACCGCGAAGCGGAGACGGATCCGGGTCGATCGCAGTGATCTGGTCGCCTCGGTGAGCTATCTCGCATTGGCCGTCACGGTGCTGTCCGGACAGTGGCGCAACACACATAGCGGGTACCTGATCAAAAGCGGTCAGGATCAGACCATGTGGGAGTGGTTCTTCGCGGTCACCGCACATTCGGTGGCGCATCTGGAGAACCCGCTCGGCACACATCTGCAGAACTTCCCGGCCGGGGTGAACATGATGGCCAATACGGCCATGTTCGGGGTCGGGGTGCCGTTGACGCCGGTCACGCTGCTGTTCGGACCGACCGTCACCTTCGTGCTCGTCCTCACGCTCGGCCTCGCCTCCACCGCCTTCGCCTGGTACTGGCTGTTCTCCAGGGAATTGGTGGAGTCCCGGCTGGCCGCCGCGATCGGCGGACTGTTCTGCGGTTTCGCGCCCGCGATGATCTCCCATGCCAATGCGCACCCGAATTTCGTACTGCTGGCGCTGCTTCCGGTCATCGCACTGCTGTTGATCCGCTTCGCACGACGCGTGTCGGGTGCGGAGACCGCCAAGCCGCGCAGGCGAGTTCGCGATGCCGTCGCGCTCGGCTTCCTGGTAGCGCTGCAGATCGCACTCGGCGAGGAACCGCTGCTGATCTTCGCACTCGCCTTCGGACTCTTCGGCCTCGTGTACTACCTGCACACACCGCGCACCGGCTGGCAAGTAGTGCGGGCGCTCGCCCCGACCATCGCATTGGCTGCGGGGATCACCTTGATGCTCACCGAAATTCCGCTGTGGTGGCAGTTCTTCGGGCCGCAGAGTTATCGCTCGATCGACCACGGGCCGATGGGCAACGATCTGAAGGCCATCGTGCAGTTCCCCGCCGAATCGCTCGGCGGGATGTTCGCGCCCGGCCAGTACGTTTCCATGAACGACACCGAGCAGAACGCCTATTTCGGCTGGCCACTGCTGCTGTTGCTGCTGGTCACGGTGGCGCTGCTGTGGCGCGACCGAGTGGTCCGGTCGGCGACCGCGGTGATGGTCGTCTTCGGGGTGCTGTCACTCGGTGCGACGGCCATGTTCGGCAAGGTGTCGACCGGGATCGAATTGCCTTGGCGCTGGGCCGAATTGGTCCCGCTGCTCAACACCGTGCTGGAGACTCGGCTGACCATGGCCGCGATTCCGGCCATCGGTGCGGTGCTGGCGTTGGCAACCCAGCAGGCGGTCACCTGGTGGAAGCAGTCGCCGGTCGATTGGCGGCCGCTGGCCTGGTTCCCGGCGCTCGGCCTGGCCTTGGCTCCGCTTATCCCAACCGTCCTTCCGGTGATCGAGCGCACACCGACTCCGGAGTTCTTCGCCGACGGGACAGTAAAGAAGTACGTGAGCGGCGGCTCGGTTGTCATGGTGCCGCCGCCGCGGCCCCCCGACGCGCAGGCATTGCGCTGGCAAGCCGACGCCGACTTCGACTTCCCGCTCGCCGGCGGCTATTTTGTCGGCCCGACCGGCGCGAACAAGAAAGGCATCTACGGACCCGACTTCCGTCCGACCACCGCCCTGCTCGTCGGCGCCCTCGACACCGGCGTGGTACCGCCCATCGACGACGACACCCGCGCACAGGCACTCGACGACCTGCGCTTCTGGGAGGCCGACGTGATGGTCCTGCCCGCGACCAAGAACTCCGAAGTGCTGCGCACGACCGTGACGCAACTGCTCGGGGTCGCGCCCCGACAGGTCGACGACGTGTGGCTCTGGGACGTCCGGCCGCTGCGATAGGCAGCGGCGATGATCTCGGTGGCGAGCGTCACCCATGCGGGTGGCTAGCATGGTGCCTCGTGCGACCGGACCGAACTTCTGCAGCGTTCACCCGAAACCGCCTGATCGCCCTCGTCTCCGGGTTGCTCGGATTCGTGCTGGCACTGTTGACGCCGTTGCTTCCGGTGAAACAGGATCGGGCCGCGCTCGACTGGCCCCAGGCGGGCCGTACCAGTGTCGAGGCGCCGCTGGTTTCGTATGTGCCGCTGCGGTTGGATGCGACGCTGCCGTGTTCGGTGGTGACCGCGGCCGGGTCGGGCACGGTGCTTTCGACCATTCCGCACGCCTCGGGTCAGGCCAGTGCCAAAGGACTGATCGTCTCGGTCACCGACGGCACGCTCGCGGTGCTGCAGCGTGATGTGCCGCTGCTGTCCGCACCGGTCGCGGAGATCGCCGGGTGCGAGTCCGTCACCATCACCACCACGGCGGCCGCGACCTCGGTCGAATTCGTCGGTGCGAAACGCCAGGACGGTACGCCCTTCCGCAACACCATCACCCGCGATATCCGCCCACAGATGGTCGGCGTCTTCACCGATCTGGATGCCGCGAAGCTCGATGGCGCGAAGCTGCACGCCGATATCGATTCCCGCTTCTCCTCGACCCCGTCCGCGCTGAAGCTCGGTGCCATGATCGCGGCGGCGATCTGCACGATCGTCGCGCTGATCGCGCTGCACCTGCTCGACAATGCCGATGGTCGGCGCGCGCGCCGGTTCCTGCCCGCGCACTGGTGGCGGTTCACCCTGGCCGATGTGGCGGTGCTCGGGCTCTTGGTGCTGTGGCACTTCATCGGCGCGAATACCTCCGACGACGGCTACATCCTGAATATGGCCCGCGTCTCGGAGCATTCGGGATACATGGCCAACTACTACCGTTGGTTCGCGGTGCCCGAGGCGCCGTTCGGCTGGTCCTACGAGGTGCTGGCCTGGATGACCAAGGTCTCCGATGCCAGCCCGTGGATGCGGCTGCCGACGCTGGCCGCCGGCATCGTGTGCTGGATGGTGATCAGCCGGGAGGTGCTGCCGCGCTTGGGCGCTCGAGTGCGCAGGCACAAGGTGGCGCTGTGGACCGCCGGTCTGGTCTTCCTCGCGTTCTGGCTGCCCTATGACAACGGTCTGCGGCCCGAACCGCTGATCGCCGCGGGTGCGCTGTTGACCTGGTGCTCGATCGAGCGGGCCATTGCGACGGGACGGCTGTTGCCCGCCGCGGTCGGTGTGCTGATCGCCGCGTTCTCACTGGCGGCCGGTCCCACGGGGTTGATCTGTGTGGCGGCGCTGATCGCGGGTTCGCGGCCGATGTTGCAGATCATTATTCGGCGGGCGCGCGATGCGGCCGGCACATTGCTGGATTCCGCGTCCAGTGCGAAGCAGGGACCTGCGGCAGCTGCCGCAGGATCGGCCGACGCTGTCGGAAGAGAGCCCGCCTATACCGCGAATCCTGGTGGGGACCAGGGAAATCCGAGTGCCGAACTGCCCGGACGACAGGCTCGCGTCGACGTGCGTGCGGATCGGAGCACCTCACGCCTGGCCACCTTCTTCCGATATGCCGCGTTGCTGGCACCGGGCCTGGCCGCCGGAACGCTCGTGCTGGTGGTCGTTTTCGCCGATCAGACGCTGGCGACGGTAATGGAAGCGACTCGGGTGCGTACCCTCGTCGGGCCGAATGTCGCCTGGTTCGACGAGCGTACGCGGTGGGATTCGCTGCTGATGCTCTCGCCGGACGGATCGCTGGCGCGGCGCTTCGGTGTGCTGATCATGCTGCTGTGCCTGCTGGTCTGTGTGCTGCAGGTGCTGCGCAAGGGACGGATTCCGGGAACGTCGCGCGGGCCGTCGGTGCGAATTCTCGGCATCGTCTTCGCCTCGCTGCTGCTGATGATGTTCACGCCGACCAAATGGACCCACCACTTCGGCGTTTACGCTGGGCTGGCCGGGTCGCTTGCGGCGCTGGCGGCGGTCGCGGTGGGCACCAATGGGATTCGCTCGCCACGCAACCGGTCGCTGGTCGCGGCGGCCGTGCTGTTCCTGCTGGCGATCACCTTCACCGGATCCAATGGCTGGTGGTACGTATCCAGTTACGGTGTGCCGTGGTGGGACAAGGCGCCGCTGGTCGCGGGTAAGGGCCTGTCCACACTGTTCCTCGGGCTCAGCGGGGTTGCGCTGCTCGTCGCGGTGTGGCTGCACTATCGCGAGCCGTACCGCGAGAAGACCGATGCGCCACGCCGTTTCGAGCGTTACGCCTCCGCGCCGTTGACGATCGCGGCGGCGCTGCTCGTGCTGTTCGAGGTGGCGTCGCTGGCCAAGGCGGCGGTCACGCAGTACCCGGCGTACTCGATCGCCAAGTCGAATCTCGAATCGCTGACTGGCAATACTTGTGCGCTCGCCAACGAGGTGCTGGTGGAGACCGATACCGCGAACTCGCTGCTGCTCCCCTACACCGGCTCCCCCGCCGACGGATTGTCCGCCGAATCGAAGGGCTTCACGTCCAACGGGGTCGCCGCCGACCTCACCGCCGATGCCGAGGAAACCGTCACCGGCGGTGCGAATTCGGTGAACAAGGATTCGAAGAACAAGACCACCAAAACAACCGGTGCGGGCACCGGCGGCGGCACCACCCAGCAGGCCGGAATCAACGGCAGCACAGTGGCATTGCCGTTCGGCCTGGACCCGGCGCGGACCCCGATCATGGGCAGCTACCAGGACGGGGCCGATCAGCAGCAGGCCGAACTCACGTCGCAGTGGTACCGGCTCGATCTGACCGACAGCATGCGCGATGACCCGGCCTACCAGGTGCTCGCCATTACCGCGGCGGGCCGGATCCGCTCGGTCGATGCCGACGGTGTGCTCACCTACGGACAGGAGCTGCACCTGGAGTACGGCGTGCGCGGAGCGGACGGCGAGGTGCGAACGCTCGGTTCGGTCGATCCGCTCGACATCGGCCCCGCACCGTCCTGGCGCAATCTCCGGGTGCCACTGGACAAGTTGCCCGCCGGAGTGAACGCGGTCCGGTTGGTCGCGGTCGACAACGACATCACCCAGAAGCAATGGCTGGCCGTCACCCCGCCCCGGCTGCCGCGTCTGGCCACGCTGAATTCCGTTGTCGGCGAAACCGCTCCGGTCCTGCTGGACTGGCACGTCGGCCTGGCCTTCCCCTGCCAGCGCCCGTTCGACCACCACGACGGCGTCGCCGAGGTCCCCAATTGGCGCATCCTGCCCGACCGCGTCGGCTCCGACGCCTCCAATGCCTGGCAGGACGATATCGGCGGCGGCCCCCTCGGCTGGACCGGTCTACTCCTGAAATCCCAAACCATCCCCACCTATCTCACCCACAATTGGACCCGAGACTGGGGCTCCCTCGAACAGTTCACCCCCTACGACCTCACCGCCACTCCCGCAACCGTCGCCACCACCGTGCAATCGGTCAACGGCTGGAAGAAAGCCGACCCGATCCGAGCGCGCTAGCACTCGAAGTCGGCTTCATATGCGTCATCGCGTGCTGAGGTCCACGCACATACTGCTGGGGTATAACCCAGACGCCGCTGTCTGGCCACATCGCCGGTCTCGGCAGTTATGGTGGGGTATGGCTTCCCCCGCACCGTTGCCCGAACCCGTGACGGGTGTCCCCGCCGCGGAACCGGCAGCGATCCGCGCGGCGCTGACACCCACACTGCTCGCCGAGTTCGATCACGAGTGGGAAATCGTGCTGGACCGGGCCAAGAACAGCAAGGAACTCTCCGGCATCCTCGAACTGCTGACCAAATGGCGGCATATCGCTGTTGCCGAGGTGCGCGAGCCGGGCGCCTACTTCCGGTTACAGGCCAAGGCGGAGCAGATCCAGCGGTCCGGGGCCAATCCGAGCGCGGGTTCTATCGAGGATATGCGGGCACTGATCGCGCGACGACAGGTCAGCTGAGGTTGTACCGAATCATCCCGGCAGCCGCGCACCCGCGCCGTCTATCTTTCGCAGGGACGATCGAGGCCGCACCGGACTTCGCCAGCCGAACGCGCTAACCCGCTGTCAGCTCATCGAATGCGACATCGATGGAAATCGGTGTATCCAGTGTCAGCCGTCGGGTATGCAGGCAGACCAGATGGTAACGGCCTTCGGAGAGTCGGTACTCCTCGATCTGCTCGATACCGTCCCCGGCCTCGGTGGGAAAAACGATGAAGTACACCGGAATACCCGCAGCGGCGTAGGCGGCCTTCTTCTCGACCGTATCGGTATGGTGCGAGCTATCGGGAGAAACGATCTCGACCACCAGCACGGCGTCACCCGCGTAGAGCTTCGCGTCGTCGTCGAGGCAGCGGTATACGACGATGTCCGGTCGGCGCAGGCTCAGCGGAACATCGCTGATTCGGACATCCACGTCCGTCTCGACCATCAAGCACGGCTCGGGCTTACGGCCAGCTTCCATCCGCGCCGCCATCCGCCGAGCCACCCGATTGTGCAAACGGGACGGGCTCTCGCATTTCACGATATGCCCGTCGATCACCTCGATGGTTCGGCCGAAGTCCTCGGGCAGCAGCTCGTAGTCGCGGGCAGTGATCTGCTCCGGAATCCACCGGTACCAGTCGCTCGGAGCGCCGCTAGTCATGCCGTGAGCGTACCGGGTAGGCCCAGGCTCGGCTGACAACTCGATCGCGCCGTTCCACATTCAGCGACAGCCCATAGACTGTGATGCGCGCCATAAAGGAGCGCATCGATGAGGTGCAAGCGGCCCGCGCACGTTACGACGGTGAACCAGCGTGACCGTGTCGTAAATGTTGGCCACGAACGCCTTCCCAACGGTGAAGCTGGCCTTAACCTTTAATCATGACCGCGGCCTTCGATGATATGGATCTGCGTGACCTCGTCGGACTGCTCACCGAAGATGAACTAAGGGAGCTTCGACCGGCGGTGCTGCGTGTGTTATCCCGGCAAACCCCGCAGGAGCTACTCCGTCGTGAACTCGGACTGCGTATGACAAAAGTCTGAGTCCGTCGTTCATCAACCAACCGACCACCCGGCCGTCGCAATGGCGAATCGCCAATGCGGCGGCCTCTTGCTGTCCCAGCACACGTAAGCGCAGGCCACACGCAGATACGGCACCGTATCCGCGCGATCGCGTGTGTGCGCTCACGAATAGGTAGTGGCGAATAGCGCCGCACTTCGATAAACATTCCGTGCGGTCGCATTTAGATATAGGACAGGCCCGCCGAATCGGTGGAATTCCGATTCGACGGGCCGGTATAGCCAGGAGTTAGAACACGCGCAGTTGTCCGGGCGACCAAAGCCCCGAACGGTTGGCCGTACCCGTATCCAACTTGGCCGGAACCGCATTCGGGTAGTACTGGTCGTACCGCTCCAGCGAACCCCAGTCCCGCGCCCAATCGTTCTTCAGATACGTCGGAACGGTGCTCGACTTCGCCAGCATCTGGCTGAAGCCGAGGGGCCCGCCGAATTCTTCGGCCTGCCAGGTATTCGTCGAGCTGATGGCCAGTGGCCGGTCCGGCAGGATCCGGTACCCGGGCACCTCGGCCATGCCGTTCTTGTGGTCCAGCGGCCGCTGGCACGGGAACTGCAGCCCGACCGCCCAGTCCAGCAGCACCGGCTGCTCGGAGCCGATGAAGCTGTTGAGCGTGGCCAACTTCGGCATCCGCGGCGGGGTGAACGCCAGCCACTGGTCGCCGATCAGGATCGGGTCGTTGGCGACAACGCGCACCGCATCGGCATCGGGTGCGATCTCGTCGAGCGGGACGCGCAGGTTGCGCCACGATGGGAACGGACCGATATCGCGCGGCAGGTAGGTGCCGAGCATCTGCACACTGCCGTCGGGCAGGTGCTTGCCGTAGTCGACGGTCAGCGACTGGCCGTACCTGGTGTCGCCGGTGTCGTCGACGGACAGGATCCGGCCCGCGGCCGAAATGACCACCAGCGGACGATCACCCGAGCGCGGCGCCAGCTGGTACCAGCTGGAGACCAGATGCGCGGGCTGCTGCACGCCCTGCTGGTAGCTGCCCATGACCGGCGTGGTGGCCGGATCGAGGCCGAAGGGCAGGGTGGCCCGGCTGCCGTTGACACCGGTCGCGCCGAAGCCGCCGTCGGTGCCCGCGTTCTGACCGTCCGCGCCGACCGGACCGACCGACTGGGTGGAGGTATTGCCGGTGCCCGGTTTCACCTCGATGGTGTCGGCGCTGAGCTTCTCGGGCACACCGTTCGGATCGAAGCCGACCGGATCGGCGCCTGCCAGCGGATCACCGTTCTTCGGCGGATTCGCCGGATCGACGATCGGCGTGAGCATGCCGTTGCCCTTGTTCACATCCGGTTCCACCAGCACGTCATTCGCGAGACCGCACGAATTACCCTGCACCGCATCGAAATTCGAGCGCGCGAGCGAATATGCGGGGTACTGCGATACCGCGCCCTTGACCAGCGAGCACACCTCGAGCAGCACCATCAGCGCGACGACGACGGTCAGCGGGATAGCAGCGAACTTACGAATCCGCTTGCCGCGCACCGACTTCGCCGACGGCTGCGGCTTGGTGTAATCCTCGCGCAGCGCCGACCAGCCGACCAGCGCCAGCGCCAGCCCGAACAGCACCAGCATCAGCGTGTTCGACTGGTAGCCGTGCAGCGAGATCCGCTTGTCGAACCACGGCACACCGAAGCTGGAGACGTACCAGTAACCGTTGATACCCGAGAAGGCGACCGCAAGCACGAACAGCAATCCGGCGAGGAAGATCGCCCGATTCTTCCTGGCCCGCAACGCGCTTGCCGAAACCGCCACCGCGGTGACCGCGGCCAGTGATCCGGCGATGCCCGCATACGCGCCGAAGTGGTGGGTCCACTTCGTCGGGTTGAACATCATGAAGAAGATGGTTCCGAAGACCACGCCCATCAGCCGCCAGGTCGGACCGCTGGCGATGCCGGGAACCTGCCTGCGCCGCAACAGCACCAGCATGGTGGTGAACAGGCACAGCAGCATGATCAGAAAGGCGAAGCGGCGCGACAGCGATCCGTCGACGGTCTCCACGAACAGGTAGTAGTAGCGCAGGTAGTCCTCGTACCAGGCCAGGTTCGGGCCGGTCACCTGCCGCACCCGGTTGGCCTCCTGGATACCGGCGAAGGTCTGGTCGGTGTACACCACGATCAGCACCAGCAGACCGGCCGCCGCGATCGGCGCGAGCAGCGGCAGCGTCGAACCCCACTTGCCGACACCCTGCGCCGCGAACTGCCGATGCCGCCGCACCACGATCCGCACCAGCGGCCGGATACCGGCGAGCAGAGCCGCCACACACATCAGACCGGTCGGCGCCGCCGCCAAGGTGAACGCGGCCACCAGAATCGCCACCGCGGCCGGGAGCAGTCGCCCCGTCGCAATGGCCCGCTCGATCGAAACCCAGGTCAGCAGCGCGCCGAGCGCGACGATCGACTCAGAGCGCAGACCGTTGTCGAACGGCAGCCAGAACGCCAGGAAGACCAGCCCACCGGTCCACAGCGCCACCTTGCTGTTGCGCACCCCCCGCCCCAGCCGGGGCACCACCTCGCGACTGATCACCATCCAACAGAGAATCGCGCAGAACAACGCGGGCAACCGGACCCACGGGCTCGCGGTGGAGATCTCCGAGAAGGCCTGGATGACGTAGTAGTACCAGCCGAACGGCGCCTCCGGCACGCCGTACCAGCGGAAGTAATTGGCCATATAGCCGGCGTGCGGCGCCACCCGCACCATGCTCAGGATGTAGCCGTCGTCGGATGTGTTGGCGCCGACGAAATGCCACAGCAGCAGCGTGCCGACGACCGCGCCGTCCGCCCAGTTCGGCTTCAGCCAGTTGGCGGGCAGGATCCGGCGGTGCCCGCGCCCGTCACTGCCGTCGAGCCGAGCCAGTGCGCCGAGCGCGATCAGCGTGCACAGCACCGCCGCGATCATCGCGATCAACTTGACCGGGGTCGGGTTGGAGGAGAACCGGGTGTCCACCGTCATATGGAATGAAAGGCCGGTGGGCACCGCGCCCTTCAGATCGGTGAACACGCCGACCACCTGCGGCCGCAGATCACCGTTCAGCTGCCCCTCGACCGGCACCTCGACCTTCTGCGTCGTCCCGGGCGCCGCGCCCTCGACCGGCCGCTCGATCGTCGTGGTCACACCGTCGAACGACGCCCTGGTCCGATTGATGTCGGAGCTGATGGTGATCGACGTGCACGCGCCCAACTGCGCACGCTCGGCCGAGGCGACCACGGCATTGCGGTCGACCACATCCACCGTGGTGTCCGAGACCCGCACGAACATCGCCTCGAGCGAGGCCCGGTCGCCCTGTGGCGGCGCGGTAGCCAGCAGCATCCCGCCGTAACTCGGCAGCTGATCGATTGCCGAACACGGAATGCGCGCGTCGAGATCGATCGGCACTTGCGACATGAGCGGCGCCTGCACGCTGTTGAGGGCGCCGTCCTGCGGCCAGTTCAGCGTCGCGGTGGTCTGGCTGACCGGTAAGAACGGAGCTGCCAGCGCGAACAGCGCGCCGAGCACGCCGGCGACCAGCGCGACGAGACGCGCGGTTCGGAAATCGCTCGGTGCGACTTCGGGCGCGGCGGGCGGTTTTGTCAAGACAGCGGTAGCGGCGTCGGGCACGGTTGGCAATGGTAGCGGTGTTTAATTGTCGCGGCTCCGCCGCGACGTGTTCGCGGCCCCCCGATGGCTTGCGTCCGAGCGGCCGAGACTCGCGACTTCGTCGCATGCGCTTCGGCCACTCGGACGCGAGCCGGGCCGCGAACGGCGCGTGCTCGATCTCGCTTCGCTCGAAACCTGGGTCCGATTCTTTGGTCACCATCCAGCGGATGGTGGCGAACTCGCGGAACGCAGAGACAGCGGTTGCGAATCGAACTCTGACCCGAACTGCTGACCAGTTGCCGGGGGGATGGAAAGGTGTGAGGTATGACAAAGGTGAATCTCGAAACCAACTACGGACCGATCGTGCTGGACCTCGACGACGCGAAGGCCCCGAACACCGTCGCGAACTTCGTGAATTACGTAAACGCCGGCCACTACAACGGCACCATCTTCCACCGCGTCATTCCGGGTTTCATGATCCAGGGCGGTGGCTTCACCCCCGAGATGCAGCAGAAGGGCACGCAGGCCCCGATTCAGAACGAAGCGAACAACGGCCTGAAGAACGACAAGTACACCGTTGCGATGGCCCGCACCAACGACCCGCATTCGGCGACCGCGCAGTTCTTCATCAACATCTCCGACAACGGCTTCCTGAACCACACCGCGCCGAATCCGCAGGGCTGGGGCTACGCGGTCTTCGGCAAGGTCGCCGAGGGCTCCGAGGTGGTCGACAAGATCGCCGCGGTATCCACCGGTTCGTCGGGCATGCACCAGGATGTGCCGCAGGACGACGTCATCATCGAGTCGGCGACCATCGCCTGACTTCCGCTGCCCACGAAGAGCCTGCCACGAAGAGCATCGGGCCGCATTCCACCGGGGATGCGGCCCGATCCCGTCAGAGCGGCAGGAGGTGATGTTTGCGGGGGTTGCGGAGGAGGACCTTATCGCGCAGGAGGTGGAGGGCGCGACGCAGTTCCAGGCGGGTGGTCGACGGTTCGATGACGGCGTCGATATAGCCGCGCTCGGCCGCGACCCACGGGGTCGCCACGGTCGCGTTGTAGAAGTCGATCATCTGCTGGCGCACCGCGGCGCGCTGATCCTCCGGCGCCGCATCGATCTGTCTGCGGCCGATCAGGCTGACCGCGCTCTCCGCGCCCATGACCGCGATCCGGGCGGTCGGCCAGGCCAGATTCACATCCGCACCGAGCTGTTTCGAACCCATCACCGCATATCCGCCGCCGTAGGACTTGCGGATAACCACGGTAACCTTCGGCACGGTCGCCTCGACGTAGGAGAACAGGAAGCGGCCGCCGCGCTTGATGACGCCGATCTTCTCCTGTTCCACACCGGGTAGGAATCCCGGTGTGTCGACAACGAATACGAGCGGAATCTCGAACGCATCGCACATCCGCACGAAGTGCGCGGCCTTATCCGAGGCCCTCGCATCGAGCGCACCGGCGGACACCATCGGCTGATTCGCGACCACACCGACGCTGCGGCCGTCCACCCGCGCGAATCCGGTGATGATATTGCGCCCGGCCGAGGCGCCGATCTCGTGGAAATCACCGTCGTCGAATATGCGCAACAGGATGTCGTGCATGTCGTACCCGGAGTTATCCGAGTCCGGGACAATCGAATTCAGCTCCAGATCCGATTCGGTGATCTCCGGCTCCAGCCCCGGATTCACGATCGGCGGCTGTTCCTGGCAGCTCGTCGGCAGGAAGCCCAGATACGCGCGCACCCATTCGAACGCGGACTGTTCATCATCGGCGACGTGATGGATATTGCCGTACTGCGCTTGGCTATCGGCGCCGCCGAGTTCCTCGAGGCTGACGTCCTCGCCGGTCACTTCCCGGATCACGCCGGGCCCGGTGACGAACATGTAGGCCTCGTGGGTGGCCACCACCACGTCGGTATTGATCGGGGCGTACACCGCCCCGCCCGCGCACTTGCCGAGAATCATCGAAACCTGCGGCACCATGCCCGATAGCGGCTCGGCGCGGTTACCCAGCTCGGCGTACCAGGCCAGTGAGGTCACCGCCTCCTGCACCCGGGCGCCACCGGAGTCGTTGATGCCGACCACCGGGCAGCCGACCTTGGTCGCGAACTCCAGGACAGCGGCGACCTTGCGCCCGAACATCTCTCCGACCGAACCGCCGTAGACGGTCTGGTCGTGTGAGAACACCGCCACCGGCCTACCCTCGACCAGGCCGTGCCCGGTGACCACACCGTCGCCGTACAGTGCCGATGGATCACCCGGCTTTCGCACCAGCGCACCGATTTCCACGAAGGTACCCGGATCGAGCAACATATTGATCCGATCGCGAGCGCTCGGAATTCCCTTTGCGGCCCGCTTCGCCACCCCCGCTTCGCCCGCCGGTTCCTGCGCTAATTCCAGTCTCTTTCGCAGGTCGGCAAGTTTCTCGGCAGTAGTGCTCACTTGGCCCCTCTCATCAGGTGCACCCCTACGGGGCAAAAACGGCAAGCTTCGCGGTGAGGTCGGCTCCGATCTTTCCGATCCGCGGCTCGTCAACGATCTGGAGGTGGTCACCCGGGATATGTATAACCTCGAGGTTCGGAATGTATTCATCCCAACCGCCATTGGGTCGCCGATCCGCGAAACGCGGTTCCAGCTCGATCGCGCCGTCGTGGTAGCGATCGGCGAGATAGAGCACGACGTCGCCCTCGTAGCGGGTGGGGCTCAGCTTCTGCAATGCGCGATTCTCGATCCACGAGGTGCGCTGATGTTCGAGCACACCGCCCGGAATCTTGGTTCCACTGATCTTGACGAGATCGCTGATCATCTTGAACTGATCTTCGTCATCGGCCAGCGCCAGTTCTTCCAACTGCTCCTGCGGCAGTTCGCCTTCAACCCCATAGGTCTTCTTTGCGAATGCCTGGTAGCGCTGGATACGGCGAATCCGTTCCGCCGGGCTGTTGTCCTCCGGCTCGGTCGGAATGGCCAGGTCGATCAGGCCGACCATGCGAACGTCCGCGCCCTCGGCACGAAGGAGATGCGCGACCGCCAAGGCGAGCACCGCGCCGAGCGACCAGCCGTACAGCACGTACGGGCCGTCACCCTGGATGAGGCGCAACTGCGGCACGTACTGCTTGGCACGGTCCTCGATATCGCCGTCGGCACGTTCGATGCCGTACATCGGGGTGTCGGCGGGCAGGCGCTTCAACAGCGGTTCGTACACCAGGGTGTTGCCGCCCGCAGGGTGGAAGACGAAGACCGGCACCGCATTCGAGCCCTCGGCGCGCGCCCGCAGCGGACGCACGAAACCATCCACATCGGCACCGCTGTTCTGCAGTTCGCGCACGATATCGGCGAGCTGCTCGATGGTCTCGCAGTCGAGCACGTCATCGACGGTGACCTCCGCCTTGACCCGCTCGGTGAGTCGAGCCGCCAACTTCTCGGCGACCTCCTCCTCCAGGATCGGCAGGGTATTGAAAATGCCACCCGCCGACTTACCGGTGACGATCGCCCAGGTGGCGAAGGTCAACCGCTCGGCGGCATCACGCGGCGGCACATCGTCCTCATCGGCACCGGCGGGCTGACCACCGAAGATCGCGGCGGCGGCGGGAGCCCCGCCAGCAGCCACGGCCTCGGCCGCGCCGACCGCAGTGGTGTCCTCGGTGTCCAGTGCCCGCCCGGTCGCAGCCTCGTTCGCCTCGACCGCGGCCGCCTGCGCCGGAGTGGCCGGGGCAGGCGCGGCGGTATCAGCCGCAGCACCGGTGATACCGGCCGCCGTCTCCGCCTCGGCGACAATCTTCTCGGCCTCCGCCTCCACCGAGGTGTTCTCGGCGTCGAGCGAAACCCCTTCAGCGGCAGCGACATTCGCCACCACGGCCGCCGGATCCGCACCCGCCGCAACCGCAGCGCGCGCCGCGGCGATGAATCCGCCGTCGACCGCGATCTCCTCACCGGCCGCCTGCTTATCGGCGATCGCCTGCACCTCGTCGCGGTGCTCGATGGCATAGTGCAGCACCTTGCCGACCTCGTTCAAGTTGGCATCGCGCACGGCCTGGATCTGCAGCTGCGGAATATCGAATTCGTATTCCACCCGATTCTTGATGCGCATGGCCATCAGCGAGTCGAGGCCGAGCTCCATCAGCGGGATCTCCATCGGCAGATCCTCGACCGCGTAACCCATGGACTCGGCGACGATCAGCGCCAGCCGCTCCTCCAAGGTCTGGGTGCCCGCCGGATCCCAACGCTCACCGAAGGTTTCGACGACCTCCAGATCGGCCTCGCCGGTGGTCGCGACCTCGGTTCCCGGAACCGCAGCGGCGACAACGGGTTCGGGCAGCGGCGCACCTGAGGCGACGACCGCCTCGAACAGCAGCTGGAAACTCACCCCCGCACGCGCGTGCACCTGCACCGACGCACCACCGAGGTGCGGGATCAACGTGGTGGTCAGCGTTCCGGTGGTCGGCAGCACCGCGTGCGGGACCGACGCGCCCAACGACACCTCGCTGAGTACCTGTGCCGCAGCGGTTTTCACCAGCAAGGCGAGATCGGTGACGGCCGAGGCCTGCACCTCCCACACGTGCCTGCCGTCCGGCAGCGCGACATGCGCACCCGGCACGCGCGCATTGCCGCTGCCACCGGCCATCTTCGCCTTCGGCCAGTACTGCTTGCGCAGGAACGCGGTGCGCGGAATATCGGCGTAGCCGCCCGCGGGCAGCAGCGACGGCAGATCGACGCGATGCCCGTGCACGTAAAGCTGGGCCAGCGCGGAGATTACGCCCGCCGACTCGTCTTCCTTGCGCTTGAGCGTCGGGATGAGCTGCGCATCGTGCACACCCGCCGTGAAGGTCGTGCCCAGAACCTGCATCAGCGCAACGGAATTCGGCGCCAATTCCAGGAAGGTGGTGTGGCCGGTATCCACCGCGAGCTTCACCGCATTGGTGAAGTACACCGAGTGGCGCATGTTCTTGACCCAGTAGGCCTCGTCGTGCACCGGATCGCTGCCGGGCCGGTAGAACTCTTCCTTGTCGACGGTCGAGTACAGGCCGGCCGTCAACTTGGTCGGCTCGATACCGGCCAGCTCCGCAGCCAGCTCGCCGAGGAGCGGATCCATCTGCGAGGTGTGCCCGGCGCCGCGGGTCGCCAGCACGCGGGCGAATTTGCCCGCCTCCTCGACCTTGGCCACAATCGCCGCGACCTGATCCTGCGGACCACCGATCACGGTATTCGTCGGCGCCGCGTACACCGCGCACTCGACATCCGGATAGTCGACCAGCATCGCCTCGACATCGGCGGCACTCAGCTCGACCAGCGCCATATTGCGTACATCGTCATCGCTGATCATCGCCTCGCCCTCGCCCATCAGGCGCGAACGGGCGCAGATCACGCGCACCGCGTCCTCGAGCACGAGACCACCGGAGATATAGGCCCCGGCCACCTCACCCATCGAATGACCGACCACCGCATCGGGTTGCGCGCCGTGCGCACGCAGCAGTGCGGCCAGACCGATCTGAATGGTGAAGATGCCGACCTGCGAGGTGCCGACGTTGTAATCCTGGGCGTCGTCCAGGATCATCTCGCGCACCGAATACCCGGCCTCGTCCTGCACCAGCTCGTCGACCTCGTCGACGGCCTTGCGGAAGATCGAATTCTCCAGGTAGAGCTGCTTACCCATCTTGCGGTGCTGCGCGCCGAACCCGGACAGCACCCAGACGGGGCCCTGCGCGGCGGGCGCGTCCGCGGTGAACACACCGGCCCCGGGCTTCCCCGCAGCGATCGCACGCAGACCAGCGACGGCCTCTTCATGGGTCTTGGCGATGACCACGCCACGCGAACGCCAATGGCTTCGCTTGGCCAGCGAACGCGCCACATCCTCGAGCGGAGTGTTACGTCCGTCTTCGGTCTCCAGCCAGTCGGCCAGCTCCGTGGCGGCGCGGCGGCGGCGCGAAGGCAGGTAAGCCGATACCGCAAGGATCACGGGCAGCGGTTCAGCCCGCTCGGTCGACCATTCCGCAACGGCCGCCACGTCTCCCGCAACCTGCTCGGCACTCTCCGCGACTATCTGATCGACCTCCGCGACCACACCTGTGGTCTCGATATCCCCGTCTATCGTTTCGCTCTGGTCTGCCGCCTCGGCGATAAGTTCCGCGGTCTCGTTTTCTGAGCCCGCGACCTGGCTCCGATCGACCGCAGTCGGAGTCGGCTTGTATTCCTGGATGACCACGTGGGCGTTGGTGCCACCGAAACCGAAGCCGGAAACACCGATGGTCGCGGTGCCGCTGTAGCGCGGGAATTCCGTCGCCTCGTCGACGACCTTCAGGTGGGCCTGCTCGAACGGAATGTACGGGTTCGGCCCGGCATAGTTGACGTTCGGCGGCAGTATGTTGTTCTGCAGCGCCATGACCACCTTGGCCAGGCTGGCAGCGCCCGCACCGGACTCCAGGTGCCCGAAGTTCGTCTTCGCCGAGCCGAGCAGCGCTGGCTTGTCGTCGTCGCGGCCACGGCCGACCACCCGACCGAGTGCGTCGGCCTCGATCGGGTCACCGAGCAGCGTGCCGGTGCCGTGCGCCTCGATGTAGTCGACCGTCGAGGGGGCTATACCCGCATCCCGATAGGCCCGGCGCAGGACCTCGGCCTGCGCATCCGGGTTGGGCGCGAGCAGACCATTGGACCGACCGTCATTGTTGACCGCGGAACCCTTGATCACCGCGTAGATCTTGTCGCCGTCACGCTCGGCGTCGGCGAGCCGCTTGAGCACGACCAGACCGCCGCCTTCGGCGCGGACAAAACCGTCCGCATCGGATGAGAACGCCTTGAGCCGACCATTCTTGGCGATCGCGCCATTGCGGTCGAATCCGAGCGACGCCATCGGCGACAGCAGCATATTCACGCCGCCGGCCAGCGCCAGATTCGAATCGCCGTCTCGCAGCGAGCGCACCGCCTGGTGCACCGCGACCATGGTGGACGAGCAGGCGGTATCGATCGCGACCGAGGGGCCACGGAAGTCGAAGAAGTAGGACACCCGGTTGGGGATGATGCTGGAAACGCTGCCCATGATGGCGTACGCCTCGGCCGAGGCGGGCACAGTCGGATCCGGCGTGCCGAGTCCGAGCGCGGCGATCAGCTGGAATTCATTGCTGGACGAGCCGATGAAGACACCGACCGGTTCACCCTTGAGCTCACTGGCCGGAATTCGGGCGTGCTCCAACGCTTCCCAGGTCAACTCCATCGCCAGGCGCTGCTGCGGATCGACCCGCTCGACCTCGACCGGCGACATCGCGAAGAACTCCGCGTCGAAGCCCTTGACGACCTCCTGATCGAGGTAGCCACCCAGCGTATTGCCCTCGGCGACCGCCTCGGCGACCGCGGGTTCGCTGGTGAACTCCTCCCACCGCCCCTCGGGCCGCTCCCGGATCGCGTCACCGCGGTTGATCAGGAATTCCCAGGTCGACTCGGGAGTATCGCCCGCGCCCGGCAGCCGGGTGGACAGGCCGACGATCGCGATATCGTGCGCCTCGCCCGGCTGATAGCCCGCGGTGTAGAACGAATCGTCGGCGGATTCCTGCGGCAACTCCGGCTCACCGTTGACGACGACCTCGGCCAGCGACGCGATGGTCGGATGCTGATAGACGATCGTCGCCGTCAGCACCACACCCGTCAGCTCTTCGATATCACCGCCGAGCGCGATGGCATCGCGTGAGGCCAGCCCGAACTCCTCCATCGGCCGGTCCACCGTGATCTGCTCGATCGATTGACCGGTCGCGTCGGCGACCCAGCGGCGCAGCCACTCCCGCAGCTCCGCGACGGATATGTCGGTCCGCGGGGCGGATTGCGAAACGTCCCCGGCGCCAGTGGGATCGATCGCGTCCGCATCGGCGAGCACGATCTCGGTCGTCTGGTCGGGCGTGCCCTCGTTGTCAGCCATCAGTTCCTCAAGCTACCTGTCTGCGTACCGGGCGCGCCGCGAATCGACGCCTGACGTGGGAAGCCACGCCCAGCGTCGATATTCGGATCGAGCCACCCTCGGGCAATTACTCTTCCGGTGCATCGGGGAAGGCCTGCTGGGTGTAACCACCCCGCAGCGTTCCCTCCAGATAAGCAGTCTTGCAGGCGCGTCGAGCGATCTTGCCGCTGGAGGTCCGTGGAATCGAACCCGCGGGAACCAAGAGCACGTCGCGCACGGTCACACCGTGACGCTGGGATACCGCCGCGCGGACCGCGTCGGCGATGGGCAGTGGATCGGCCTTGCCCGCGCCGGGTCCGCGCTCGCCCACGATGACGAGCTGCTCGGAGGCATCGTCGGCATCGAAACTCAGGCCGGAATGGCTGCCCTGTTCGAATACCTCGGCCGGCAGCTGATTCGCGGGCACCGAGAACGCGGCCACGAAACCGGGCCGCAGCGCCTTCGAGGCCTCCTGCGCGGAGAACTCCAGGTCCTGCGGGTAGTGGTTGCGGCCGTCGACTATGACGAGGTCCTTCACCCGCCCCGTGATGTACAGCTCGCCCTCGAAGTACACGCCGTAGTCGCCGGTGCGCATCCAGTTGGCGTCGGCCGTGGTGCCCTCGGTGTGGCTGCCCTCGGTGAGCCGATGCGCGACCTTGTTGTGGAAGGTCGCCGCGGTCTCGTCCGGACGATCCCAGTAGCCGATGCCCATATTGTTGCCGTGCAGCCAGATCTCACCGACCTGGCCGTCGGCCAGTTCGTGCCCGCCGCCGTCGGAATCGATGGTCTCCGGATCGACGATGGCGGCCCACTGCGACAGCGCGACATAACCGCAGGAGACCTGCGCGATGGCGTTCTCGGCGCCCTGCTCGACCCTGACCATACGACCGGCGTTGAGCTCGTTGCGGTCGACGTAAACGACTTTGGCCTCGTCCTCAGCCTTGGTCGCGGAGACGAACAGCGTCGCCTCCGCCATGCCGTAGCAGGGCTTGATCGCGGTCTTGGGCAGGCCGTACGGGGCGAACGCGTCGTTGAACTTCTTCATCGACGAGGTGGTCACCGGCTCGCTGCCGTTGATCAGACCGATGACATTCGACAGATCCAGAGACTCGCCGTTCTTCGGCAGACCGCGCGCGGCGGCGTGCTCGAAGGCGAAGTTCGGTGCGGCGGCGAAGGTTCCGGCACCGTCGTTGTGTGCGGCCAGTTCCTTGATCCAGCGGTACGGGCGGCGCACGAATGCGCTCGGCGACATGATGGTGATGTACTTGCCGCCGACCGCGGGCAGGATCACCGTCAACAGGCCCATATCGTGGAACATCGGCAGCCAGGTGACACCGCGCGAGTTCCAGTCGAGGTTGATCGCGTCGACCATCTGCAGCAGATTGGTGCCGACTGCCCGGTGGGTGATCTCGACACCGGCCGGGACGCGAGTGGAGCCCGAGGTGTACTGCAGGTAAGCGATGTCGTCGACGGCGACATCGGGACGCACCCAGCTCTCGCCGACGGCATCCGGGATCGCGTCGACCGCGATGATGCGCGGACGCTGGGCGGCGGGCAACGAGCGGAAGAACTGGCGCACACCGGCCGCGGAGGAGCTCGCGGTCAGAATGGCCGAGGGTTCGCAGTCGCCGAGCACCGCGTGCAGGCGGTCGGTGTGGCCCGGCTCGTCGGGGTCGAACAGCGGCACCGAGATGGTGCCCGCGTAGATCGCGGCGAAGAAGGAGATCACATAATCCAGGCCCTGCGGGGCCAGGATCGCGACCCGGTCCCCCGGGTTGGTCACCTGCTGCAGTCGAGCGGCCACCGCGCGCAGCCGAATACCGAACTCACGCCACGTCAGCTCCTGCGCTTCACCGTCACGCTCGCGCGAATAATCGATGTAACGGTACGCGAGGGTGTTCGCGTCGTTGCGGGTGTGCTTCTCGACGTGGTCTACCAGGGTGTGATCATCGGGAATACGGATATTCCCGGTCTCATCCAGGTAATCGTCGAAAGTCTCTTCCATTCCTTCATCTCCTCCGAGGCACACGCAGCAAGACGGCGACAACGCCGCTGTTACCTGTGAGGCCCCGACTCGCTATCGCCCGCGGGTGCTCTACATGCGAGAGCCAGCCTGCAGATTTTATTGCGGTCTGCGCGGTAGACCGCTATCGGCTAGATGTTCTCAAACCAGAGTCATGTTACAGAGAAGACCGGGTCACTCCCCCGCAGCAGCGGAATAATCGGCGCGAACGCGTCCATCTGGGTTGGGAACACACCGACATACGACATCGATGTGAGTTGCCGCACCTGACGGATCTGTTCGGCGATCTCCTCGAATGTGCCGATCGCCACATAGGGCGAAGCGAGGATTTCCTCGACCGACAGTTTTACGTCGACCTCGAGGTCCGGGTGCAATCCGCGCTCGATCGCGGACAGCGCCATCTCGGCGGTCTTCTCCCGGTCGTCGGTGATGACGATCGCGGTAATGGCCCAGTTCAGCTCGATATCGGCGAAACGCTCACCTGCGGCTTCCTTGATCAGGTTCACCTTCTCGATGGTCTTCTCCAAGGTGATGCCGGACAGCAGGCCCTTGCCGTTCTTGGTGGTGACCGGAACGACCGAAACGATGTCGGCGTGCTTGGCGGCCAGGCGCAGCATCTTCGGACCGCCGCCGCCGGTGCAGATCGGCGGGCGCGGACCCTGCCGCGGCCTAGGCGTGCCCTTGACACCGTTCACCTGGTAGTACTTGCCCTCGAAGGTGCATTCCTGGCCACGCAGCAGCACATCGAGGATGGTCAGGGTCTCGTCCAGCTTCGCGAGGCGCACGCCAGGCGATTCGTACGGCAGACCCGCGGCGACGAATTCGTCCTGCTTCCAGCCCGCGCCGATGCCGACCTCGAGGCGGCCCTTGGACAGCACATCGATGGTGGCGAGGTCCTTGGCCAGCACCACCGGATGCCGGAAACCGTTGGCCAGCACCGAGGTTCCCAGCCGGATCCGCTCGGTGGCCTGGGTCAATGCGCCGAGTGCGGCGATCGGGCCGATCTGGTCACCCAGGTGGTCCGGCACGACGAAGGTGTCGAAGCCGTACTCCTCGGCCGTCTGCGCGGTCTGGACGAACTTCCTGGCCCCGCCCTCTTGCTTATTTCCCTCGCCCGCGGCCGCGAAGCGGAAGGGCCGCAGCGGAGTACCCAGCGCGGTCAACTCAGCATCCGCTTCACGGCTCGCCGTGGTGGCCGGTGCGGCTTCTGTCATGAACTCATGCTCCTGGCTGTAAGGAAATGTGGGCGCGAGTCCGGGCCGCATCGTGCCCACGCTTCTGGGGGCTCGAGGGCCGGCGTCGCGATCATCAGGCGCACTTTACAGCGTTGTGGTGTGTAGCTGCCCAAGCTTGCGTCACTAGCACCGCGATCAGGCGGGTTTCATGTGACCAGTCACCAACGCAACGACTGATTTCGTGCGCGCATGGGTAACGCGCCGGGTACGCCCAGAGGCTCACCCGCACTCGACCGCCTGCCCGCGACCGCGGTGTCGAGGCTCCCACGACCGGCGGAAGGCCGGGGGAGGCGGTCAAGCGTGCGCCGGATGTGGCGCGCCTTCTATCAAACCGCTGGCCCAGTTCACTGTCCACTGTGTCGCGGTGGTGCCGTCGCCATCCACCACGTAGCCGTTGTAGAGGCTGTGCACCGGGTTGCCGACCGCGCGGACCAGGGTCAGCACACTGCCGACGATGTTCAGTGGACTCAACGCATCGCGCGGCGAATCGCAGATCATGTCGCCGGGCGCGCAGATGGTGTACGTGCGATCGGCCAGCGAGCCGAACCCACCCGAACGCGCACCGGTCATCGTGATCCCGGGCACCTTCAGCCCGTTGAGCGAAACCTCGGCGCCGACTCCGGCGGGCGCGGTGCCGATCTGGATGGCCTGGCCCGGTCCGTTGTCACCGGTGCGGCGGCCGTCGGCGATCAGCATGACGCCGAGCACCTTGTCCGCGGGTACCGGTCCCTTGCCCGCGCCGATCTGGTTGGCGATATCGCCCGCGATCACCGCGCCCTGGGAGAACCCGGCGACCACATAGGCGGTCAGCGGACAGTCGCGATACCGATTCGCCATCGCGTCCTGCGTGCGCTGCCAGCCCTCGGAACGGCTGTTGTTGTACGACTGCTGGCCGTCCGGCGGAATCGCGATCGGATTGGAGAACTGCGCGACGTACGGAACGGTGTAGATATCGAGCCGCCCCTCCGGGAACTGCTGCGATACCGGCCCGGAGACGTTGAGCATCAACGAGATGGGATTGGCCGTCGGATTGTGCGGATCGTCGTTGCTGTTCGATTCCCAGGTGCCGGGTATCGAAATCATCTGCACGTCGGGACACCAGGCCGGCTGGGAGGTCGGCGGTGTCGGCGGCGGCTTCGGACCTGGCTTCGGCTTGCGCAGCGGTCCGGCGAGCACGAACCACAGCAGCAGCGCGATGACGACGACGAGCACTACCAGACCGATGAAGAGCAGGCACCCCGCCGGTTTTCGGGACCGGCGGGAGGCCGAACCGCGCGCACTCACTGGCAGTACGTCGACTTAGCCGTATCGATGTAGATCTTTCCGGCCTGCTCCACCGGCATTTTCGCCGGATCGAAGGACGGATCCGATCCGGCCATCGCGGTAGCGAAGGTCATCAGATCCTGATCGGAGGCATTCGCCGCGACGCCCTGGCAGACGTAGGTGCCGATGCTCAGCGCGATATCCGGGCTGGACGGAGTGATGCCCGCGGCCTTGAGCGCGTCGAGGAACTTCTTGTCCTTATCGGTCAGCTTCGATGTGTCACCAGGTGCGGCATTGGTCGGAACGGGCTGCGGGCGCTCCGGCGTCGCCGTATCGGCGGGCGTCTCGGGGGCCTGCGACGGCTGACCGGTTGCGACGGCGCTGGTCGAGGCAGGGGTCGAGGCGGAGGTCGTTGCCGCCGCGGTCGTGGTGTGGGACAGCGTCGGCGTGCTCGACACAGTCGAATCGTTATTGCCGCAGGCGGCGAGCAAGCCGGTAGCGGCGATCCCCACGACTACGCCGATAACCTTTCCGCGGGTCCGATGCATGAATTCGTGTCCTCGATCTGTTCGCTAAGGGGACGGGTCGCCACCCAGGCTAGAGGAAAGCCGAGCATACGTGCAGGCGGTAGGCAAACAGACCGGTTGGAACTAAATGCCGTGCACTTCGGGTTTGCCGTCGCGCACCGTAATGAATCCGGTCTGGAAATTCTGCTGGATCCCCCCGGGAACGGCGAACTCGTCACTCGTCGGGTACCCGAGCCTGCCGTTCTCGTAACCGACCACCGACCACATATCCATGATCGGACCCGAACGCACCGGCCATGCACCCGACAGCGGGCTCCAGTAGATATTTCCGCCCTCGAACTTGGAGTAGCGACCCAAATCCTTGCTCGGGGCCTCGTCGGCGGTGGGGAAGCCGAGTTGGCTGTTCTCATAACCCAATTCGGCGTACTTGCCCAAGATCATTCCCTGCACATAATGCACACCGGTCTTCGCGCTGTAGTAGAACGGACCGTTTTCGAAGGACTGGACCACACCGTCCTTAGTGGGAACCTTGGTCTCGGGTCCGGTGGGATATCCGGCCGGACCGCGCTCGAAGCCCTGCCTACCCCATTCGTCGAGAATCGCAGCGCGCACCACCTGCGCGCCGGTCCGCGGGGTCCAGTAGAGCAGGCCGTTCTGGAAGGCCTGCATGCGTCCGCGGCCGTCCGGCAGCCCGCGCTCGTCATCGGTGGGCAGACCGAGCGCACCGCCCTGGCCGAGCGCGGCCTGGTAGCCGCCGCCGATCATGCCCCCGACCGCGTGCGCGCCGTCGGCCTGCGAATAGAAAACCCGGCCGCCCTTGAAGTCCTGCGCGATGCCGCTCGCCACCTGATACTCGCCGGTGAGGCATTCGCCGAGCCAGCCGTTGCCGCTCGCCAGGGCGGCGATCGAGCCCCCGGTTTGGCAGGCCGGTTTGTTCGGGTCGACCCCGAGCGCGGCGGCGGCCTGCGGCCAGGACTGACGCATTTCGAAATCCCAGTACGGCCACGAATGTGTGCCGGAGGGCCGGTAATTCACCTGGGCCGGGATGGACAGCTTGCCGAGTTTGGTCACGAAGTTCTGCGAGGTCAGCCGGGATAGGATCTCCAACCCCATGCCCGCGTAATTGGTGCTGACCCCCGGAATGCCGCTGGCCTGGTCGAACGGTCCGATCGATCCGTTACCGCTCGAGATATACAGGCTGACGCCCTTGAGTTTGTCCGCCAACGCATACGGGTCGTGGCTCTCCCACTCCGGACCGCCCGGCGGACCCCACATGGCCGCCGAATCGAATCCGCCCGCATCGTGCATGGCGTACTCGATCGCCTGCGGCATGCCGAGAGTGGTCGTGGTCAGCACGCCGGAGTACGACGCGGCGTATCTCGCGAAGTTCGGATTGCGCCCGGCCAGGAACATCGCGGCCGTGCCGCCCATCGAAATGCCTTCCATGCCACGCACGTCCGTGGTCCGCCACTGGCTCTCCAGCAGCGGCGGAAGTTCCTTGGTCAGGAAGGTTTCCCATTTGTAGTTGCGGCCGTTGTCGGGCTGCAGCCAGTCGGAGTAGAAGCTGGACTGACCGCCGACCGGCAGCACCACCGTAACGTTCTTATCGGCGAAGAAATCCACCGCACCGGCGTCGTGGGTCCAGCCGCTCTCCTCATCGGTCGCCCGCAGACCGTCGAGCATGAACAGAGCCGGGAACCTGGCCTCCGGGCGGGTGTTCCAATCCCGGGCCAGCAGCAGCTGCACCTGGATGGGTGTGGCCATCGACGGCGAATTGATCCACAGCGCGACCCGCCGATCGGTCAGCCACACCACCCGCTGCACCGTCACGCCGACAGCGGGCGCGGCGGCGGGTTGGGCGTTTGCGGGGGCGGTGCTCGGGGAAAGCCCTGAGGCGAGCGTGATCGCGATAGCGGTGGCGAGCATCGCGACCGCGCCACGGGTCACACGTCCGCTACGCTGCCCGCGCCGCCCACATCTGCCGAGTGCAAGTCCTGCCACAAGTGTTTCCTACCCCGGTTGCGGCGCGGTTGCGGGTAAGACACGCGGGCAGGCTTATCCGCCTGGCGAATGCGAAACGGCGCCGCCGCTTCCGTTCGGAAGCAGACGGCGCCGTTCGGCGTATGGCCCCTTAGCTCACCAACCGCCGGTGGCATCGAGGATGCCGTTGTGGGAGTTCCACAGCTCACCCTCCCAGTACTTCCACGAGTGGGTACCCGCGGCCGGGAAGTCGAATGTGGCCGGAATGCCGAGCGAGCCCAGGCGAGACTGGAACGCGCGGGTGTTCACCAGCGACAGCGCCTCCAGCGCCATGCCGTTGGCGGTGTTGAAGTAGCCGACGGCCGAGTTCGGGTTGTCGTACTGCCCCGGCAGACCGCTGGCCGCCGAGATGTACATCGGCAGACCACGCAGCTGCGGGGCGAACACGAACGGGTCCATCCGGAGCCACTGCGAGCTCCACGGCGCGGCCATCGAGTCGACGTTGTAGCGGCCCGCGTCCAGCATCGCGATGCGGATCGCCTCACGCATGCCCGGCGCGGAGATGTTCAGGTAGCCGGAGTAGGACGCGGCGTACTTGAACTGGTCGCGGTGGTAGGCGGCCAGCGCCAGCGCGGCCGAGCCACCCATCGAGAGGCCGACAACCGCGTTGTTCGTGCGTGACACACCGTAGCCCTCGAGGAAGGCCGGGAGCTCCTTGGTCAGGAAGGTCTCCCACTTGTAGGTGGTCTTCTGCCCGTTGGTGTTGCTCGGGCTGTACCAGTCGGCATAGAAGCTCGACTGGCCGCCGACCGGCATGATCAGCGAGATGTTGTCGTTGCCGAACTGCTGGAGGGCGTTCGTCTCGAACGACCACGCATTGCGGTCGTCACGTGCCCGCAAGCCGTCGAGCAGATACAGCGCCGCGTTACCGCCGCGCGCCGCCCACTGCACCTGGACCTTGATCGGACCCATCTGCGACGGGACCATCAGATCCTCTAAGCCGCCCGACGGCGTCCGCAGCGCGGGGCCGTGCACCGGCGCGGCCAAGGCAACGGTCGGGCCCGTCACGCCCGCGGCGATCGGTAGCGCCAACGCTGCCGCACCGACAGCCAGAATTCGATTCCGCCAACCACGAGGGGTACCTCGCCGTCCCGACTTGGTTCTCTTCGGCGCGGCCGCCCTGCCGAAACGCATGAATCCTGCTCTCTTTCTGCTGTTGTGGTGTCGCCCGTAGCCCTTGCGGGCCGGGCAACACCCGTGCTGCCAACGAGACACGCGTCACGTGCGAACCGGTACCCGACATTCCGGCACAAGAGACGGCGCTACAACGATCTGGTCACACTTGCGCTCGCTGGAGGTTATTCGACGTGCGAAGCCTTAGCAAGACCGGGGTATTCGAGTGGCCGAATTCCGCCTGTTCACAAGCTGTGATCGTGCGGAGACCCTATCGCGTTCATGCGGAGATGTCGTGTCGGAACGGGAATTTCGAACAAAGATTAGGGGGTCGCTAGGGAGTCCGAATTCTGCCCCGGGTGCCGGCTCGGATCCGGCAGCATGTCGAGCACTTGGTCGGTCAGGTAGTGCCAGGCGCGCACACCGACCGCCGGGTAGCGCAAGGCCGGGTTCGTCGAGCCGCAGCTCGTTGCAGCACCGCGTCTCGGGGACCGCGTTCGGCAAGCAGGCCGAGGGATTCCTCTGGGGGATTCCTCTGGGTCGATCAGGCATACCTGCCGCCCGGGGTAACCTGGCGCAACGGGAATCCAGCCGTAGCGCCTCGCGCATACCGGGCGCGGGATATTCAGGTAGCCCGAATACGAACCCGCATAGCGGAATTGGATTGCCCGCCGACCGGAATGACAACGTTGGTATTCCACTGCGGCGTACCCGGGAGATCCGCCGATGCGGATGCCACCCCAACCGCCGAGCTCAGCAACCAGCCATCGGCAACTATTCAGCAAACTCGGTAATGCCGCATCGATTCGACCTTTCGCCCGTGCGAGCACCATCGCTCGCGCTGTCGAGTATGAGGATCGACACTCGACACGAATGCTCCGCGCGCACAGCAGGTCTCGGCGTTATCACTCTTCTACAGGCAAGTGCTCGAACCAGAAAACGGCCGCGATGTCGGGTCGTGATGAGATCCGGGAAGACCGACGCGAACTCTTTCCACGCACCTACGCCGGGCATGCGGCGCCGAGACTTCCGAGCCAGCGATCATCCAGCCAACCGTTGGGCAACTGCTCGACGCGGACCAAAGACAAAGCCGCCCGGTACATGCACCGGGCGGCTTGTGCACCGCAACATGCCCGCGGGGAGCGAGCGACCATGCGCGGCGGCCGATAACTCAGCCGATATTGGCGGACATGTCCGGAATCATCCGATAGGCCTCGTCCTGCCAGTTGGTCCACGCATGCAGTCCGGCGGGCGGGAACGAATACACCACGTTCTGCGCCCCCAACGACATCATCCGGACCTGGAATGCCCTGGTATTCGCCAAGGCGAGCGCTTCGAGCGGCGAGCCCCTGAGGAGACGATCCGCGGCAACCGGGAATGGAATATTCAGATCCTCGGGCATCGGCAGCGCACTACCGGCGGCGACCCACACCCGGGTGCCGTTCGCGATCAAGCGCGGCGCGAAGACGAACGGATCCATCCGCAACCACTGCGGACCCCACGGCGGCGCCATCGCGTCCACGTTGTAGCCGCCCGCGTCGATCATCGCCGTCCGAATCGCCTCCCGCATACCCGGCGCCGAAATATTGAGGTAGCCCGAGAACGCTCCGGCGAAGCTGAACTGGTCCGGATGATAGGCCGCAAGCGTCAGCGCGGCACTGCCACCCATCGACAGCCCGAACACACCGTTGCGATTCGGGTTGAAGCCCAAGCGATCCCGCAGCGCCGATCGCAGTTGCTGGGTCAGGAACGTTTCCCAGTCGTAGCGATAGCTCTTTCCGGGCCCTGCCAAAAAGGCTTCCGTCGCACCGGATCCGGTGGCCGAACCCATCGCACCCGGCGTGACGCCGAAGAAGTTGCTCGGCGCATTCCAGTCGGCGTAGAAGCTCGACATGCCGCCGACCGGCATGACCACATTGATATTCCAGCTCGCGAGGATCGCGGGGACGTTGGTCTCGATCTCCCAGCCATTGAGCGTTTCCGGTGCCCGTTGGCCGTCGAGCACGTAGACAACGCGGTTGGTATTGCCATCCGCCGCGCGCAGCACCCGACTCTTGATCGGACCCATCACCGGGGAATCGACCCAGAAGTCGAAGGCCGCCGGGTCGATGCCCGCCGATGCGATGGCGCCACTTCCCGCGACGGAGATCCCGAGCGGTAACAGCATCGCCGTCGCCACACCGAGCACCCATTTCTTCGCCCAGGAACCACCGGGCGCCCCGGCCGAGCTTCCGGGCCTACGCTGCCAGCGCACACTTCGCATTCGACTCGACCTTTCGTCCAGGCGGCCAGTCAGCAAACTTCAAGCAATCTCAACTGGCGCCTAATCGGGCATAAAGACAACCGACCCTGTGCAAAACAGACATACCACCTGCATACATACGGTTCGCGCATCAATGTCCAGCGAATTCTTCTATGTTGCTGAAAAGTGATCCAAACCACAACTATGCGAAGGCATCCACCAGCTGATTCGTTGTCGACGGGGGTTTCGGACGGATGCGAGCAAACAAGAACCGCCTGGTGTGCGAATACACCAGGCGGTCAACTCACCGCACTACCAGCCCCGCTCGGAGCGAGATGCTTACGAGCGACCGCTCGCGTCGCATCTCCGGTCCGCGTCGCGCTCCCGACACATCGCGAGGTACTTCGAGCGACCCTCGATAACCACCAGAAGTACTGAAGCAGTAAGAATCCAAGCCCTCCCCAACCACCACGGAGCGAGTCCTACGAGCGACCGCTCGCGTCGCATCTCCCGTCCGAGTCGCGCTCCCGACACATCACGAGGTACTCGAGCCAACCTCGACAACCACCAGAAGTACTGAAGCAGTAAGAATCCAAACCCTCCCCAACCACCACGGAGCGAGCCTTACGAGCGACCGTTCGCGGCCCGTCTCGCGTCCGAGCCGTCGAAGCGCATGCGACGAAGTCGCGAGTCTCGACGGCTCGGACGCGAGACACCAGGGGGCCGCGAACACGCCGCGGCCGCGCGGCCAAAAACAGAGCCGCGAACCCGCCGCGCCGAAGGCGCGGCAAATCAACACAGCTACTACCCGATGTTGGCGGAGAGATCCGGGATCATGCGGTAGACCTCGGATTCCCAGTTGTGCCAGTTGTGGATGCCGACGGACGGGAAGCTGTAGGTGACATTCTGCGCACCCAGCGTCGCCATCCGGACCTGGAAGGCTCGGGTGTTGACCAGTGCGAGCGCCTCCAGCGGCGTGCCCTGGATGACGTCGATCGGCGAGCTCGCGTCGGACGGACCGGGCAGTGCGCTGCCTGCGGCCACCCAGAGCCTGGTGTTGTTCCGGATCAACTGCGGCGCGAAGACGAACGGGTCCATGCGCAGCCACTGCGGGCCCCACGGCGGCGCCATCGCGTCGATGTTGTAGCCGCCCGCACTGATCATCGCGACCCGCAGCGCCTCACGCATACCCGGCGCGGAGATGTTCAGATAGCCGGAATACGAACCGGCGTAGACGAACTGGTCCGGGTGGTAGGCCGAGAGCGTCAGCGCGGCGCTGCCGCCCATGGACAGGCCGAAGACACCGTTGCGCGTCGGGCTGAAGCCCAGGCGATCACGCAGGGCATTGCGCAGATCGCTGGTCAGGAAGGTCTCCCACTTGTAGGTGTTCGACTTGCCGAGGGTCTCGTTCCAACCCGAGGAGCCGGTCATCGCGGACCCGGAGGACGAACCGTTGGCCGAACCCGACGAACCGGTGCTCAGGCCGAGGAAGTTACCCGGCGCGTTCCAGTCCGCGTAGAAGCTGGACGGGCCGCCGACCGGCATGACCACATTGATATTCCACTTGGTCAGCTCACGGGCGACCTCGGTCTCGATTTCCCAACCGCTCAGGTCACCGCGGGCCCGCATACCGTCCAGCGCGTAGACCACGCGCCCGGTATTGCCGTCCGCGGCGCGGAAGATTCGCGACTTGATCGGACCCATGCTGGAGTCGACCCAGAAATCGAAACCGTCCGGGTTGAACGCGGCCGACGCGGAACCCGCCGGACCTGCTACTGACACCCCGAGCGGCAGCAAGATAGCCAGCGACATCAGCACCGACCGCTTGAGCCACGAACCGGCTCTACGGGTTTTCAGACGTCCATTCTGCGTCTTTTGCCCGATCACGCCTCGCATCTGGTTTTCGGCCTTTCGTTATGCGGTCGTACTTCGACCGCGTCTCTGCGTTGACCACTGGATGGGCCCATGTCGAATCGGAAGCCCCAACGGGCGTTCCCACGTACCATATCGCGACATCGATGCGGTGGCGTTATCAAAAAGAGATAAAGCGATATGCGCCACGTTTATTTGCCCTGGTCAGTGAAAGAACTGGAGCCCACGGAGATCCATGGGCCCCGTGTGACAGGAGTTGCTTCTTACCTTTGCGGTTGAGGATACGGATCCACCAGCCCGCACCGCTCGATCTCGTACTTCGGCACGCGATCGATCCGGTATTTCGCGAAGTGCAGTGCGTGCATCAGGTTGTGCTTGAAGCGACCCCAGGTGAGCGGATCACGGTAGGAGATATTCAGCGCCACGGTGTCCGGGCAGCTCATGGCGGTCCGCGCCTGGGTGACCCACTTCTCGTCCATGTACCAGGGCATCCACGGATGCCGGTCGACCATGCCGGTATCCACCACGACCCAGTCCGGATACAGGCTCTTGTCGTGTCCGATCCGGCCGTCGGTGAGCCGGTCGGTGTGCGCGGCCAGCGGATAGGCCAGGCCCATCTGGTCGATGACGCGCACGTTCAGCGGGACGTTCATGCTGGTCATGCCGAGATTGAGGAAGTAGACGGTATGCCCGGCGCCGCCGTCGGGAATCGGCTGCGGCGGGGGCGCGACGTACCAGAACATGAACGACGGCGAGTTCAGCAGCAGACCGCCGTCGGGGGTTTCGGCGATATTGTTCACCATGGCCCGCATGCGCGGGTAGTCCAGGTAGTCCTCGGCCAGGATCGGATGGTCGTGGCCGGTATTGAGGACGTAGTAGACGCGCTCGTCGACGATGCCGGAGGCACTGATCTTGGTGCCGGACTTGATGGCCGTGGTGTTGGCCGCGAACAGCGCCCAGCCCGCGGTGCCGAGCAGCGCAAGTGTGATCACCGCGAAGGACCAGGTTCCAGCCGAATTGCGGCGCTCCCGGGGCCCTGCGTGGTCACGCTCCGCTACCGCCTCCGGGCCCGTCGCTCGCACCGCGGAAGCGGTCACCGCGCGCAGACCGCCCTCGGGCAGCCGGATCGGCACCACGGCGACCGGCAGCAGCAGGCAGAACAGCTGCGGCAGCAGCATCCGGCCGTGCATGAAGTCACCGCCGACGCGCAGGGCATAGATCGTGAGGACGAATCCGCTGCCGAGCATGAGCGCGACCACCGCACCCGGCGAGTGCAGCCATTCACGAACCCGGCGCACCGTCCAGCCGCGCTCGTCGGTCGCCTGGTCGGCACGCGCCGAGCGGCCCGCGACAACGCCGAGGACCAGCAGCATCAGCAGCGGCACCCACAGGTAGTACGGACCGACCAGATCCCAGAGGTATTTGAAGCCCTGCCCCCACTTGGCGCCGCCCGCGTCCTTGGCGACCGCGGTATTCGGATAGGGCAGGCCGTAGTAGCCCATCCGCCAGACCTGGTAGCACAGCGGCACCAATCCGGCGGCGGCAACGATCAAGCCGCGCAACACGATCGGGTGCAGCCGGGACTGCGGCATCGGGGCCAGGAAGATCATCAGCAGCGACAGCGCGCCGACCAGCGTCATCTCCGGCCGGATCAGCGGTGCGAGTCCGGCGAGGAAAACCAGCCCGAACAGCGCGGGCAGCTTCACCCGGTCGGTCTGACTCCAGCGCACCAGTTGCCACCACAGCAGACCCAGCCAGCAGATGACCAGACCGCTCTCCAGACCGGAGGTGGCGTAGTCACGCGCCGGCGGCAGGGCGATATAGACGAATACGCCCGCCGGAAGCAGTAGCGCCGACTTGGTGCCGCCCCACAACCGCGCGGCGCCGAGCATGGCGAAGACGATCGCCAGCATCGACACCGTCAGTGCGACGCCGAGTACGACGTACTCCAGCCTGGCCCTGGTGAGCCAACTGAAGAACCACACCAGATAGGTCCATGCGGTACTGGTGTTGGTCTCGACGCGCTCGCCCTCGTTGAAGACCGGCCCGTTGCCCGCCAACAGATTCCGCACCGTACGCAGCACAATGAGGCCGTCGTCGGCGATCCAGCGTCGCTGCCAGGCGCCGACCGAGAATAGTGCGACGGTGAGCGCGATCCCACCGACGAAGGTGGCTCGGGATAGCCTGACGAACCACAAGGCCGAACGAGCCGGCCCTTCGGCCGGCTCCTCCGTCACTTTTTCTGTTCGCTCCGCTCCCTCTACCAGCAGTTCGTCAGGTGAGATAGACAGCGACACCTACCGCTCCGATCCAGGCGATTGCGAGGAACTGGAGGATGCGATCCCCCAGCGCGATCTCTTCGGGTTCACCGGCCTCGCCGCCATCGACGTCGACCGCGTAACGCAGGATTGCGATGGTAAACGGAATCATCGAAATTGCGAACCAGTCGGTGTGCTTGAGGCTGTCCTGTTGGAACGCCCACAGACCGTAGAACACCACCACCGCGGTCGCGGCGAGAGTCCAGATGAAGCGCAGATATGTCGGTGTGTAGTACTCCAGCGACTTGCGGATCTTGGCGCCCGTGCTCAGCGCGATCTGGAGTTCCGCATAGCGCTTACCGGCGGCCATGAACAGCGAGCCGAACGCCATGATCAGCAGGAACCATTGCGACAGGTCGATATTCGCGGCCGCGCCACCGGCGACCGCGCGCAGCAGGAAGCCGGAAGACACGATGCAGATGTCCAGCACCGCCTGGTGCTTGAGGCCGAAGCAGTAGGCCAGCTGAATGCCGATGTAGACGGTCATCACCACGGCCAGATGCCAGGACGCCAGGAACGATCCGGCGATCGAGCCGACGAGCAGCACCACCGAGAGCAGGTAGGCCAGATTCACCGGGACCACGCCCGCGGCGATCGGGCGGTACCGCTTGGTCGGGTGCGCCCGGTCGGCCTCCACGTCGAGCGCGTCGTTGACCAGGTAGATGCCCGAGGCCGCCATGCAGAAGACCACGAAGGCGATGCCGACATGGCCGAGCACGCTCAGTTCGGTCGCGGTATCCGGACCCGCGGCCAGCGGCGCGGCGAGCACCAGCACGTTCTTGACCCACTGACGCGGGCGGACCGCCTTGAACAGCCCGCCGGCCAGTGTCTTGGGCGGACCCTTGACTACCGCTTCGGCTAGGTCCGTGCTGGTCGGCTCTTCACTCATGTCAACGAACGTCTTTTCTTGTGCGGTCACTATCGAGTCTCTTTTCGGCGGCAAGCACAACAGCGGCGGACGCGGCGCCGAGCGCGGAACCGGCGAGCACGTCGGAGGGATAGTGCACCCCGAGCACAACCCGGGAGAGCAGCATCGGTGGGACGAGCACCGCAGGCAAGGGTAGCCCGGTCAGTCTGCCGAGCAACACCGCCGCTGCCGTGGTCGAGGTCGCGTGCGAGGACGGGAAGCTCAACTTGCTCGGCGTCGAGACGTTGACCTGCACCGATGGATCATTGGGGCGCGGACGACGGACGATGCGCTTGATGACGATCGATGCCGCGTGCGCGCCGACCGCGCCGACCGCCACCCCGGCCCACTGCCTGCGCCGGGGCTTGTCGACGAGCCAGCCCGCCGTCGCGATGCCGATCCAGCCGAGCGCGTGCTCACCGAAATGCGACATACCGCGCGCGGCCTTGATCACCTCGGGCTTGGTGCCGATGGTCGCCTGGACCGCGTTGATGATCTTGACTTCGGGCGGCTGCGGCACCGACGGCACCGCAGATACCGGGCCGCCGTGGCCGTTCGCACTCGACTGCACCGCAGTGTTGTCGTCCGCGGCGGTGGCTTCCAGACTCACTACTGCTCATCCTTCGTATCGAAACCGCTGGGTCGCTGCGCGGGCTCCGCTCCTACCCCGAAGACGTTCTCCCAAGCCGCCGTGCTGGTCAGCGTCGGGTGAGCGGCGCGGTAGCGCTGCTGCATCTCCGGGAAGCGGGCAGCCAACTCCTTGCGCAGCCGCATGGCCTCCTTGAACAGGCCGAGGGCCTGCCGCGGATCGCGCTTACGGTAGACCACGCCGCGGCCGTCCGCGGTGGTGACGGTGACGCCGTCGATCTGCGAGAGCAGGAACCAACGGGCGTCCAGCGTAGGCACATTCAGCTGCGGACGCTCGTGATGCTCGGCATGCGCCGGACGGAAGTTGTGCACGACTCCCTTGGCCAGGCGGACCACCTTGGCGATCGGATTCGCCGGTTCACCGACCGCGCCGACGCCGATGTGGCTGGCCAGCGGCAGTTCGGTGGACGACGGCAGGATGACCGCATCCGGGTACTGCTTGCGCATTTCGTGCACCACGCCGAGGGCGCTCGGCAGCAGTTGGAACAGTCGCTCCGGTCCGGCGAGGAAGTCCTCGATCGCCAGATTCTGGATGGCGACCGTCGAATACTCCAGGCACAGCAGGTGTTTCAGCGTCGCCTTCACAGTGTTGACGACCATGCCGCGCCCGTTGCCAGGCATGTGCAGCGAGGCGACCACCAGGCGGTTGCGCAGGTGGAAGTACGCCTGCCAGTCGATCGCGTCGTCCTTGTCGCTCCAGGCCATATGCCACACGGCGGCTCCGGGCAGGGTGACGGTGGAGTAGCCGTGATCGCGGGCGCGCAGCCCGTATTCGACGTCGTCCCACTTCAGGAACAGCGGCAGCGGCTGACCGATCTCCTCGGCGACCTGGCGCGGGATCACGCAGGTCCACCAGCCGTTGAAGTCGACATCGATGCGCCGATGCAGCAACTTGGAGTTGTCGCGGTCCTTGAGCGGGTACTTCGAGAAGTCGTGGTCGTATTCGACATTCGGCGCCGAGGTCCACATGAAGATGCCGCGGTCCACGACCTCACCCATGCTGTGCAGGTGTGAGCGCTCCTGCAGGTTCAGCATCTGCCCGCCGACCAGCATGGGCGACTCGGCGAAGCGGGCGAAGGCCAGCGCGCGCAGGATCGAATCGGGTTCGATCTCGATATCATCGTCCATGTAGACGATGTACTCGGCGTCGGTGGTTTTCAGCGCCTCGTACATGACCCGGCTGTAGCCGCCGGAACCGCCCAGGTTGGGCTGATTGCGGATGGCGAGCCGATCGCCGAGCACCGCGGCGGCTTCGGCGAAGCCGGGCTCGTCGACCACCTTGCGGTTGCCCTGATCGGCGACGATGACCGCGGCGATCTTCTCGAGCACCAGCGGATCCGAGCCAAGCGCGCCGAGGGTTTTCACCAGATCGGTCGGCCGGTTGAAGGTCGGCATGCCGACCGCGATGGTGCCCGCACCGGGCGCCTCGACCGGCGCGTACCAACCGCCCGCGAGCAGCGTGACTGCCGTATCGGTGGTGATGTCGAACCAGATCCAGCCGCCGTCTTCGAACGGACCGAGGTCGGCTTCGAATTCCACGTGCACCGACTCGGCGGCTGTATTGAATTCGCGGCGCTCCCCGGTCCCTGCGTGGTCACGCTCCGCTACCGCCTCCGAGCCCGCGAGCGCGACCGCGAATTCTTTGCCCTGCACGTGGATTCGCGAGCCGTCCGCCTTCGAGCGGTAGACGTCCACCCGGCCGTGGCCGGCGAGTTCGAGCCGCAGCACCACCGACTTGAGGACGCTCCAGCGCCGCCAGTAGCTCGCCGGCAGCGCATTGAAGTAGGTGCAGAACGACACCTCCGACTCCGCGCCCACCGACAGCGAGGTGCGGGTGGTGGCGTGCGCGCGCCGGGCATTGGTCGGCGACTCCTCCAGATAGAGGGTGCGCACGTCCAGCGGTTCACCCGGCCGGGGCAGGATGATGCGCTGCAGCAGCGACTTCGCGCGGGTTTCGGTGGTCATATCTTCCAGGATCGATTGGGAGGTCATTCGTCGCTTTCAGCGTCAATGCGGGACACCCGCACCCGGTCGGCTTCGATGAGCAAGGCTTCGCCAGTGTCGCTCATCTACGCCTCCAGGCGTCAATGCGGGACACCCGCACCCGGTCGGCTTCGATGAGCAAGGCTTCGCCAGTGTCGCTCATCTACGCCTCCAGGTCCGAAAGAGGTTCGCCCGACTCCAGGTGTGGCCGCAGGACATTGTCGAACATGCTGAGCGCGCTGCCGATCGCCATATGCATGTCCAGGTACTGGTAGGTGCCGAGGCGACCACCGAAAAGCACCTTCGCCGCTGCGGTTTCCTTCTTCGCCAGCGCCCGGTATGCGGTGAGCTTGGCGCGGTCCTCCGGTGTGTTGATCGGGTAGTACGGTTCGTCACCGGTCTGCGCGAAGCGGGAGAATTCGCGCATGATCACGGTCTTGTCGTTCGGGTAACTGTCGCGCTCCGGGTGGAAGTGCCGCGGTTCGATAATGCGGGTGTAGGGCACATCCGAATCGTTGTAGTTCATCACCGAGGTGCCCTGGAAGTCACCGGTTTCGAGCACTTCGGTCTCGAAATCGATGGTGCGCCAGCCGAGTTCGCCCTCGCTGTAGTCGAAGTAGCGGTCCACCGGTCCGGTGTAGACGACCGGGGCGTCCGGGTTCTCGGCGCGGATCTGCGCGCGCACGTCGAACCAGTCGGTGTTCAGCCGGACCTCGATGAGCTCGGAGGCGGCCATATTCTCCAGCCACTTCGTGTAGCCCTCTTTGGGCAGACCCTCGTAGGTGTCGTTGAAGTATCGGTTGTCGAAGGTGTAGCGCACCGGCAGGCGGGTGATATTGCCCGCGGGCAGTTCCTTCGGGTCGGTCTGCCACTGCTTGGCGGTGTAGTCGCGCACGAAAGCCTCGTAGAGTGGACGGCCGATCAGCGAGATCGCCTTCTCCTCGAGGTTCTGCGCGTCCTTGGTCTCGACCTCCGAGGCCTGTTCGGCGATCAGCTCGCGCGCCTGCTCGGGCGTGAAGTAGCGGCCGAAGAACTGGGAGATCAGACCGAGGCCCATCGGGAACTGATAGGCCTGCCCCTTGTGCATCGCGAAGACCCGATGCTGGTAGCCGGTGAATTCGGTGAACTGGGTCACGTAGTCCCACACCCGCTTGTTCGAGGTGTGGAACAGGTGCGCCCCGTACTTGTGCACCTCGATCCCGGTCTGCGGCTCCGGCTCCGAGTAGGCGTTGCCGCCGAGGTGGTAGCGACGATCGATCACCAGCACCCGTTTACCGAGCAGATTGGCGGCACGCTCGGCGACGGTCAGCCCGAAGAATCCGGAGCCGACGACGATCAGATCGAACTGAGAGGCGGAGTTTGCGGAGTTACCCGGGGACGATGCGACGGTCACGGGTGCCCAGCGTATCGGAAGTCCGCGCGCGAGCCGGGTGGAGTCGCGACCTGCGTGCATTCGGCGACGGATGCCATCGGAATTTCCCCTGGTGTTTGCCGAAAAGGCACCCGCGGGCGGCGACGCTCAGCGATCCAGCATCCGGTCGAGCCGACCGCAGCCGGTGCCATCGTCGTGAGCATGAGGGCCACCCCCACCGCCGACGTCGGCCTGAAAACACCGAACATGGCCACGCCGATAAGCAAGTCCACCAGGGCCGGCCCGCAGCCAAGAGCACCATCACTCGTCCGATGGTCAAACGGAAAACCCGTACCGCGCCGTGCGGGTCTCGTTCGACGCGAGCGCGGTCAGTAGGTCAGCGCGGGGTGGGACGGGCGGGTGGGGCGGGCGGCGGTCCAACGGGCGGCGTTTCCGTTGGCACACAGGATGAAAATGAGGAGGGGTTGAATGAGGTCCAGAGCGGTGCGGAGCAGGTTTTCCTGGATCAGGGCGGTGATCTGGCCGACCAGGCCGAAGAAGGAGGACGACACCCAAAGTGAGTGGTCGTCGGGGGACCACCAGAAGATGCCGAGGCCGAATTCGTAACCGGTGAGCGAAACGGCAAGTCCGACAATGCCGATCGCGATCGATAGACCGGACGCGACGATCAGGGTGTAGCGCCCGGTCTCGTCCTGACGCCAGAGTTGGACACCGCCGAAGATCATGACAGCGGCCATCAGCGCCGCCGCGAGCGTGGTGAAGATGACGAGCGAATTGTCGAACCGGCTTCGATTACCGATGAAATCGATGACCAGCCACGTGCCCCCGACCAGGCTCCGCAACCCATACAGCACCGCAAGCACCGCGCCGATCTGCGCTGCCGCACCGCTCGGCGGCCGACCCCCACTCCGGTAAAGCATCGTCGAAACTCCTCCCCACCTGGTTGTGGACGATTCGATCCTACGGCCGCCGTACCGGACCCGGTCGAGATGTCGATCCAGCGGCCGGTCGACGGCACAGCGGCACAGCGGCACAGCGGCACAGCGGCACAGCGGCAAGGATGAACGGAGCCACGACGAATTACAACGCGCCGGATCGAAACTGCCGGTCCGCCTCCGTGAATGCGAACCGGGGGTAGGGCGGCCGCTGGACGCGGGCGCCCTACCTTGTTGTTATCGCAGGTTGGCCTCGGCGTACGCCTTCATCGCGTCGCGCACGAATTCGGTTGTACCGTCGCCGTGTACGTCGTAGTTGGCCGCGAAACGCGGGTCGGCGACGTACATTTCGCCGAGTCCGGTGAAGTACTCGTACGACGGGCGGCGCTGCGAACCGACCCCGATCCAGTCATGGTGCCGCGCGACGATGGCCTGGACCTCGTCGCTGTCCGGGACGAGTCCGGCGGCGTGCGCCCGGCCGTAGTCGGCGGCGATATCCAGGTGGGTCTGGAAGTGCGCCTGCTTATCCGCCTCGGTAAGCGAGCGCCACCAGCGGTCGGCGCCTTCGTAGGCGGCCTTGCCCCAGCGTTCGATCACCTCATCCTTGTACCGAGTGTGGTCGAAACCGTCGAAAACCTCTGCTGCCATGAGTTGTTCACCTCGTTCCGTCTTGTGCAGCGTGGTGGTCACCGACTCGATCTGGCGCCGGATCCGATCCTGTTCCTGCCGAAGCAGTTCCAGGTGCGCGCGCAGTGCGGCGGCGGTGTCCTGTTCGCCCGCGAGAACTTCGGCGATGACCGGGAGGCCGAGGCCGAGTTCGCGCAGCAGCAGGATGCGTTGCAGCCGAACCAAGGAGTCCTGGTCGTAGTAGCGGTACCCGTTGCCGCCGATCCGGCTCGGCGGCAGCAGCCCGAACTGCCCGTAGTGGCGCAGTGTTCGGCTGGTGGTACCGGCCGCCTTGGCCAGATCCTGGATGGACCATTCGGTGCCCGTTCGCATGACCTGTTCTCCCTTCTTTCTCGTCGGTACAACCAGCTTGCAGGTTGACGTTACGTCAAGGTCAACCCTTCAATGCGTGTCCGCCGGCAGCCGAAGTGTGACGACGGCAGGTTCGATCCGCGGCTTTGCGACCACCTGACCGAGCAGCGGTAACCGGGCGGCAGCCGCAGTCGCCGAGCCGCCGAGGAGCCGAGCCGCCCAGAGGTCGCGCCACCGAGCCGCCGAGCCGCCGAGCCGCCGAGCCGCCGAGCCGCCGAGCCGCCGAGCCGCCGAGCCGCCGAGAGGCCGAGAGGCCGAGAGGCCGAGAGGCCGAGAGGCCGAGAGGCCGAGAGGCCGAGAGGCCGAGAGGCCGAGAGGCCGAGAGGCCGAGAGGAGCGGACCACAAAGGTGCGTAGGGCGACTAGAGTTCTTCGGTCACATCCGATTCCTCACTTGTCGGCGCGGCCGAAGGGATCGCGGGACCGCGTGGGGGCGGCGGGGTTGGGGTTGATGCCGTGGTCGGTGCGACGGTGGTTCCGGGCGGAAGCGAGACCTCGGGCGCGATGGCGGCGCCTGATACTGCGGAATGTCCCGGCGACACGGCACTTCCGGGCGCGAGCGCGCCTCCGGGCGGCGCGCTTTCAGGCGAGGCATTCGACAACGCGCTCTCGGGAAATATGTTGCCGCTGGGCGGCACGCTTTCAGGCGCGCCACTCGGCAATGCGTTCCCGGGCAATACACTGCCGCCGGGCAGCACACGCCCGGGCGCGACATTGCCGACAGGCACTGCGCTTTCAGGTGACCTATTCACGCCAGGCGCACGTCCGGGCGGCGCATTTTCGGGCACGCCATTGGCAACACCGGACATTGCGCCCTCGAGTGAGCTGTTCATGCCGGGCGGCACCGCGCTTCCGGGCGGCGCGCTTTCGGGCACGCCATTCGCAACACCGGGCACTGCGCCCTCGAGTGCGCCATTCGCGCCAGGCGGCACGGCATGCTCGTTACTGCCCGGCGACACAGTACCGCTCGGTTTGCCCTCGTGCGTATCCGGCGCCAGCTGCATCAGCGTCGTGAAGTCGACGACCTGGGCGCCGAGCGTCGGTGTCGCGATAATGACGCCGTTGGTGAAAAGCCGGTAGGTACCGGCGTTTTGGGGTAGCGCCATTTCCGGTCCGAGCGGCCGGCCGACCGCGCTGGTCGCGCCGCCGATCCGGCGGTACTCGGCATCGATCGGGGATTCGGCGACGAGGGTCTGCTTGCTGGGGTCCACCGGATTACCCGCGCCGACCACCGGGGTGCCGAGTTCGGCGGGTGTCGGTCCGACATCGAAGGCGGAGATATCGGCCGGTTCCCCACCGTCGGGTGCGGAGGAGTACTCCGAACGCAGAATTCGACCATCCCGCAAGAGCACGGTCCCCGCAGTCGATGCGATGGCGGCGGCCGCGCGCGGATCCTCCTTGGCAGTGCCGGGGTACTCCTGACAGTCGGCGGTATCGCAAGTCTGCGCGTACAGGTGGCGATGCTCCGCCAGCGCGTACGACCGTGCCGCGATCGCTTGTGCGCGAAGGGCTTCCGTCGCTCCCTTGTCGACCCAGTTGGCCTGCACCTCTGCCGGGACGACACCGAGCAGATAGTCCTCGACGTCGACCCGGTTCACCGTGCGCGCCGCACCGTTTTCCATGGCAACGCCGAGTGAGCCGCGATATGCCGAACCACCGCACAGCGTCAGATGTTCGGCGGCGGGACGGTTGGGCCGTGGGTTGAGCGGATAGATCCACGGGTCGGCGGTCGCCCGCTGCCACAGCACCGCACCGTCACAGCCCATCGTGACAACCACATTCGCGCCGCCGTCGGGCAGCGCGGTGAGATGCGCGACCTGGCCGCGCGGCAGCATTTGGCCCGCGACTCGCAATCCGGCGTCGGCATGGACGTCCAGCGTCGAATCGTCCTGGTCGAAAAGCCGCACCCCGACGGTGGTCGCCGAGATTTTGCCGAGCGTCGCGCGCGGGTAGTAGTGATCGAGGATTCGTTCGGCGGTCCAGCCTTCCAGGGCATTGTCGAACGCACCGACCTGACTCATACCGCGCCCATGGCCCGGTCCCGCCAACGGACGGACAGGGGCGTCGGTCGGCCGGACCCAGAACGCGAGCACTGTGCCGGCCAGCACGGCCGCACCACCGGTGACCAGCATCGGACGGATCGCAATCGGAGTTCCCGATATCTGTCGCCCGCCAATTCGTCCGCGTGGCGCACTCGTTTTCATCCGCAATTTTCGCTCCCTCCGCGTCGTGTCATTCCGGTGCCGTTTACTTCGCATCCGTTCACTCCCACGGTTTTCCAGGACCTGATCGGTTCGATACCGTCGGCATGTCGTTCCATCCGGTCGCAAATCGAGAGCTACATTCAAGCAATCACATAATCCTCAACCAGAGGTTTAGATATGTGACAGTTGTAAACTAGTGTGGTCGTTGATGCATCAGGAAGCAACCCTGACATTCATGCAGATGATCGCTCGGTTCGACCTGATTGGAGATGCTCGTGCCGTACCGCAAACCGAAACGTTCCTACGTGCTCCCGGTTGTCACCACACTTGCGGTAGCGGCTCCGCTCGCTACATTCACGCTGAGCGATTCGACCGACTACCGTCCGACAACCGGCAGCGATCTTGCCGCAATCCCCGTGCAACTGGCCGAGGTGGTGCTCGCCACGGCGCCCGACATCACCCTTCCGCTGCGTGAACTCACCGGTCTCGACCTGCCTGATCTGCATCTTTCGGATCTACGCATGCTGCCGATTCCGGAGTCCATTCCGGTTCCCCAGGGTTTGCCACTGCCGCCCGGTGTCGAGCTACCGGCGGAAATTCCCCTACCCAAGCTCGACCCCGAACACACCACACCAGGCCAAACGGTTCCCGGCCAGTCGCTTCCCGGCCAAACAGTTCCGGGCCAGAGCACCCCCGCCCAATCACTCCCCGGCCAAACAATTCCAGGCCAGAGCACCCCCGCCCAATCACCCCCCGGCCAAACCACGCCGGGTCAATCGGCGCCCGGCCAGACCATCCCAGGTCAGACCACCGCCCCAGCTCAGGGCACAACCCTCGGTCAACCCACCCAAGGCCGTTCCCCTGCCGCCGCCTTCATCGCCGATCCCGCCCAGCTCGAGCCCGACGTCACCCCCGACACACCGGCACTGTCGCCCGGCGCCGTTCCGCCGGAACTTCTCAGCCAGGTGGGTGCGCAGGTCAAGGAGCTCAGCCGCGATACCCCGTTCAGCGTTGTCGCACTGACCGCGCACGATCTGGCGAATACCAAGACGTTGGTCCGGGCCCGTCAGTCCGATGGCGGTTGGGGTCCCTGGTACGACGCCGAGGCCGTCGACACCCGTCGCAACGATCGCGCGACGGGCGGCACCACCGGCACCGAACCGATCTACGTCGGCAATACCAAGTCCGTGCAGATCCTGGTGACCCGCAAGCCTGCCGTGGCGGCGGTACCGCGTCCTCCGGTCGTGGGTGACGCGGAGGGCGCCGGGCCGATGCTGCCCACCCCGACCGCCGGGCGTTCCGATGATCCGGCCCAGACCGACGCCGCACTGACGGCCGTGCTGATCGATCCGGGCCGCGGCGCGATCGATGGCGCACTCGAGATTGTCGCCGCGGCGCTTCCCGGTGGCGGCCCCAATGTCATCACCCGATCCCAGTGGGGCGCGGACGAATCCATTCGCTGCGAGGAACCCACCTACGACGACCAGCTCGGCGGCCTCACCGTGCACCACACCGCGGGTCGCAACGACTACACGCCGGCCGAATCGGCGGGCATCGTCCGCGCGATCTACACGTATCACGCAAAAACGTTGGGCTGGTGCGATATCGGCTACAACGCACTGGTCGACAAGTACGGCCAGATATTCGAGGGCCGATTCGGCGGACTGGATCGCCCGGTGCAGGGCGCGCACGCGGGTGGGTTCAACGAGAACACTTCGGGTGTCGCACTGATGGGCAACTACGAATCCGAGGAACCGTCGGAAGAGGCGATCAATGCGATCGGTCGGTTCATCGGGTGGCGGTCCAAGATCGCGGGCCTGGATCCCAAGGGCTACACCACGATGTATTCCGAGGGCACCGAATTCACCTCGTATGCGCAGGGTGAGGCGGTTCAGCTGCCGGTGGTGTTCGCGCATCGCGATGTCGGCAATACCAGCTGCCCCGGTGACTCCGCCTACGCCGATATGGACCGCATTCGGGATATCGCAGCGGGCATATCGGCACCGTCCGGTACCTCGACCAAGCCGCAACGGCAGGCACAGGTGCCGACACCTCAGCAACCGCAGATACAGACCACCCCGCAGAGCGATATCGCCACGTTGGCCGCACTCACGGCCAAGCTGCTCGGCTTGGTGAATCAGAATGCGATCGCCAGGCACTGGGCCGATAAGGGCGGTCCGGACGGTCCGCTCGGCAAGCCGGTGTCGGAGCCGCTGCCCGCCGCGCAGGGACAGCAGTACGCGAAGTTCGTCAACGGGTATGTCTATACCGGCTTGAACGGTCAGGTGTTCGAGGTCATGGGCGCGATCCTGGACCGCTTCCTCGCCCTCGGCGGGGATGCCGGGCTGCTCGGGCTGCCGATGAGCAACGGCTACTCGGTGCCGGACGGGCTGCGAACCGACTTCCAGTACGGCTCACTGATTCTCAACCAGCTGACCGGCATCATCACCACCGTCTGGAAGACCTATAACGACAGCTATCAGCAGCAGGTCAACCGCAGTCCGGTCGGCCAAGTCGTCGCGCCGGGCCCGGCCCACTGAACCGCGCGTTCACACCCACCAGCGCTCGAGCACTTGCGCCACACCGTCTTCGGAGTTCGCCGCCGTGACCTCGTCCGCGGCGGCGAGCGCCTCCGGATGCGCATTGGCCATCGCGACGCCGTGGCCGACCATCGACAGCATCGGAACATCGTTGGGCATATCGCCGAATGCGATGATCGCCGAATGTTCGACACCGAGGCGCTGGGCCACGCTGGTCAGGCCGGACGCCTTGGTCACGCCGGGTGCGGAGAGTTCGATCAGGCCGTGGTCGGTCGAATAGGTGATATCGGCGCGGTCGCCGATCAGCGGTGCGAGAACCGCGCGCATATCGGCACTGGGGGTGCCGCGTAGTCGGACCAGCATTTTGATCGCGGGCGCATCGATGACCTCGGCGCGCGAAACCTCGGTGTCATCCGGATTCAGCCAGGCGTGTTCGTATTCCGGTGAGCTGACGAATTGCGGCGTCACCGCGTCGTGTGCACTGGCGCCGACGCGTTCGGCGGCCAGACCGCAGCCGGGCAGTGCGCGTTCGGCCAGGTCTGCGATCCAGGCCAGGGTGTCAACGTCCAGGGTTCGGCTGGCGAGCACGCGGTCCGCGGCGCTGTCGTAGATCACCGCACCATTGCCACAGACGCAGAGCGGTGCATAACCCAACCCGTCGACCACCGGATCGATCCAGCGCGGCGGCCGTCCGGTGGCGAGTACGAACGGCACCCCATCGGTGATCAGGGCAGCCACCGCCGCCTTGGTTCGCGCGGTGACCCGCTCGTCGTGATCGATGAGGGTGCCGTCCACATCGGTGGCAACCATCTTCGGCTTGGGCAGGTGCAGGCGAGTCACCTATTCCATCCTGCCGGAAGACCATCTCGGCGAGGTCGCGGCTATCACTGTGACGGCGGTCGCCGCCACGGGGAGTCCTCGGCGTTCATCGTCGGGTCGGACCGCCGTTTCGCCAGATCCGGTGGCGGAGAATCCGGCGCTGCCTGCGGATTCGCTCCCCATTGCGGCTGCGCGCCCGCCTGATCGGTATCTGCTTGCGGATACCGGGGAACATCGGCTGACGGACCGTATTGCGGATAAGGCGACGGCGGATAGGGCGTCGAACCGGACGGATTCCCAGCCGGCGGCACAGCAGGTCCAGACGAATACCCAGCCAGCGGCACAGCAGGTCCAGACGAATACCCAGCCAGCGGCACAGCAGGTCCAGACGAATACCCAGCGGTTGGAGCACCGGATCCATACGGATAAATGGCCACGGGCGGCGCGGCTGCCGGGTTGTGGTTGAGCCAGCGCGTTGTCGCGGGCACGAGGGCGAGCACCGCGGTCGCGATCGGGAAGATCAACCCGAACAGACCACCGATGCCGCCGCCGATCTCCGCCGCGCCGCCGCCCGAGGTGGTGTAGTGCAGGGTTACCGCGTACTCCGCGATCCCGGCGATCACCACCACCGCGCATCCGGCGACGACGAGCACCCGACCGAGCGGCCGCCTGGTGAACATCATGATCGCGCCGATACCGAGCAGGAACGCCGTGACCACCGCGATCGAACCGGCGACCAGTAGGTAGGTCTTGATCCAGCTCTGCGCAAACAGGCCGGTCGAGTCGTACTCCGAGAGATCACGCGCCAGATCGGTGAGCCCGAGCACGATATTGAAACCGCCGCCGAGCAATTGGCCCACACCGCCGATACTCGCCAGCACCCCGGCCGTGATCGCGGTGCCGCCACCGGGTGCGGGTGCCGGGACCGATGGATATGGCTCATACTGCGGATAACCCATGCAATCCCCCTTTGAGCACCGGAAAAGCCTGGAAACACCGGTCACCACAGAATAGAGGACATGCCGATCTCACGCGTGTCACGCACGCTCGCACGCACGTCCTTATGATCAGGGACTAATACTCGATGCTGGCTCGACCAGCCGTAGGACCAGAGGACTGATGACCGGCTTCCTGCTACGACGCGCGTTCAATTATGTCGTGCTGTTGCTGCTGGCCTCGTTCCTGACGTTCAGTCTGGCGTCGCTGACGTTCACGCCGCTGGACAGTCTCGAACAGCGCAATCCACGTCCGCCGCAGGCGGTGATCGATGCCAAGGCCGAACAGCTGCATCTCAACGAGCCGATTCCACAGCGCTATATCAGCTGGCTGAAGGGCATCCCGCAGGGTGACTTCGGCCAAACGCTGGCCGGGCAGCCGGTCAGTGAGGAACTGCCGCGCCGGGTGTTGGTGAGTCTGCGGCTGCTGATCATCGGTTCGATCGTCGGTACCGTGCTCGGGGTTCTGATCGGTGCGGCCGGGGCGATCCGGCAATACAAATTCAGTGATTACTTCACCACGGTCGTGTCCCTGCTGGTGCTGAGCACGCCGGTGTTCCTGCTCGCCACCTTGCTGAAATACGGTGCGCTGGAAGTGAATACGCTCACCGGATCGCAGATCTTCCTGTACACCGGCGAGACCTCGGCGAACAAGATCAACGGCTTCTTCCCGCAATTGCTCGACCGCCTCCAGCATCTGGTGCTGCCGACGGCCGGTCTGGCCCTCGGCGCGATGGCCGGTTACAGCCGCTACCAGCGCAATGCCATGCTCGACGTGCTGCAGAGCGATTTCATCCGTACCGCCCGAGCCAAAGGTCTGACCCGCAACAAGGCGCTCTACAAGCACGGCCTGCGGACCGCGTTGATCCCGATGGCGACGCTGTTCGCCTACAGCCTCGGCGGATTGATCACCGGTGCGACCTTCACCGAAAAGATCTTCGGCTGGCACGGCGTCGGGGAGTGGCTGGTCAATTCGATCAATGCCCAGGACCTCTACGTTGTCGTCACGGTGACGGCATTCGCCGGTCTTGTCGTGCTGGTATCGGGTCTGCTCTCCGATGTCGTGTACGCGATTCTCGACCCAAGGGTGCGTGTGTCGTGAGTGCGCGCAGCGAAGGAACCATCAACACAGCACCGTCGGGCGTGACGGAGCCGAACGCTGGCGAGGCGCAGTCATGACCGAAGCCGAAATCATTGTCCAGGGCGCGCCGGAGGTCGCGGCCGCCTCGGGTCGGCGCAGACTGGTGCTGCGGCGGTTCCTGCGCAACAAGGCCGCCGTCGCGGGCATGATCGTGCTGCTGATCCTGGTGTTGGTCGCCTATGTGCTGCCGTACTTCTGGACCTGGGACTATCAGGAACTCGACGGCACAGCACTGCGCAAACCGCCCTCTGCCGAGCATCCCTTCGGCACCGACGCCATCGGCCACGACGTACTCGCTCAAACCCTGCGCGGTATGCAGAAATCGCTGATCATCGGCTTCTGCGTCGCCATCATCAGCACCACCATCGCGGCGCTGACCGGTTCGATCGCCGGCCTCATCGGCGGTTTCACCGATAAGGCCATCATGTGGCTGGTCGACCTGCTGCTCGTGGTGCCGAGTTTCATCATCGTCGCGCTGTTCGCGCCGAAGACGAAGGGCAGCGGGTCCATCCTGCTATTGATCCTGCTGCTCAGCGTCTTCGGCTGGATGATCAGCGCGCGCATCGTGCGCGGCCTGACCATGAGTCTGCGTGAACGCGAATTCGTCAAGGCCGCACGGTATATGGGCGCGCCGACCAGGACGGTGATCCTGAGTCATATCCTGCCGAATATCGCCTCGATCCTGATCATCGACACCACGCTGTCGGTCGGCGCGTCGATCATGGCCGAAACCGGTTTGAGCTTCCTCGGATTCGGTGTGCAGTCCCCGGATGTCTCACTCGGCACGCTCATCGCCTCGGGCACCGCATCGGCACTCACCTTTCCCTGGCTGTTCATGTTCGCCGGTGGACTGTTGATCGTCATCGTGCTCTCGGCGAATCTGGTCGGTGACGGCTTGCGGGACGCATTCGATCCCAGTGCCAAACGGGCTCGCTCGCGCAAGAAGGCTGGGTCGGAAGAGAAGGTAGCGGCATGACGGGCCCAGCGGACAAGGTCTCCACCGAAAAGAACTCGACCGAAAAGAGCTCCACCGCACCGCTGTTGGAGGTCTCCGACCTGCGGGTCTCCTTCCCCAGCGAAGAGGGCCGCATCGACGCGGTGCGCGGGGTGAACTACACCGTCTCCGATGGCGAAGTGCTCGCCATCGTCGGCGAATCCGGATCCGGCAAGTCGGTCTCCTCGCTCGCGGTGATCGGATTGCTCCCAGAGCAGGCGCGGATCAGCGGCTCCATCCGGCTGCGCGGCCGCGAGTTGCTGGGGCTCGGCGATCGCCAACTGTCCAAGCTGCGTGGACGTTCCATCAGCATGGTGTTCCAGGACCCGCTCTCGGCACTGACACCGGTGTATCGGGTCGGCGATCAGGTCGCCGAAGCCCTACTCACACATACGGATATGACCGGTCGAGAAGCCTCGGCACGGGCTGTCGAACTGCTGGATCTGGTCGGCATTCCGGAACCGGCATTGCGCGCAAAGGCATTTCCGCACGAGTTCTCCGGCGGTATGCGTCAGCGTGTGGTCATCGCCATGGCCATTGCCAATGATCCCGCGCTGATCATCTGCGATGAGCCGACCACCGCACTCGATGTGACGGTGCAGAAGCAGATCTTGAATCTGCTGCGCAAGGCGCGCGATATCACCGGCGCCGGTGTCATCATGATCACCCACGATATGGGCATCGCCGCCACGCTCGCCGATCGGGTCGCGGTGATGTACGCGGGAAAAATTGTCGAAACCGCTGCGGCGGCAGAGCTTTTCGCCGCTCCACGGATGCCGTATACCGTCGGCCTGCTCGGCTCGATACCGCGCATGGACGGTCCGGCCCGCAGCCCGCTGATCCCGATCGTCGGCGCACCGCCTGCCATGCACGCGCTGCCGCCGGGTTGCTCGTTCGCACCCCGCTGTCCCATAGCTATCGATGACTGCCGTGTGGCCGAGCCGCCGTTGGAGAAGACCGACCCCGGCCATTCGGCCGCCTGCATCCGCACCGCGGAAGTCACCTCCGCCGATCTGTTCGAGGCCTACCGCCAGGAGATTTCGGAGCCATCCGCCGAAGCCGATACCGATGAGCGGGTGGTGCTGCGGGTTTCGGATCTGGTGAAGACCTATCCGATCACCTCGGGCGTGGTGTTCAAGCGCCGTAAGGGCGAGGTCCGCGCCGTCGACGGCATCAGCTTCGAGGTGCACGCCGGGCGCACATTGGCGCTGGTCGGCGAGTCCGGATCCGGAAAATCCACCACACTCACCCAGATTCTCGACCTGGTGAAGCCGCAAGAGGGCACCATCGAGATCATGGGCAGCGATATCGCGACCCTGACCAAGGCGCGCAAGCGGGAGATCCGCCGGAAGATGCAGATCGTCTTCCAAGATCCGACGGCCGCACTGGATCCGCGGCTGCCGATCTTCGACGTGCTCGCCGAACCGATGCGCATCGATGGCAGGCCCCGCACCGAAATCACCAAGCGGGTACCACAATTGCTCGAACAGGTCGGTCTGCGGCCCGAACACGCCGACCGCTATCCCGCCGATTTCTCCGGCGGCCAGAAGCAACGCATCAGCATTGCCCGTGCACTGGCCCTGGATCCGGAGATTCTCGTGCTGGACGAGCCGGTGTCGTCACTTGATGTGTCGATCCAGGCGGGTGTGCTGAATCTGCTGCGCAACCTGCAGACCGAACACGGTCTGTCCTATCTGTTCGTCTCGCACGACCTTTCGGTGGTCCGCAATCTGGCCCACGATATCGCGGTGATGTATCGCGGGAAGATCGTCGAGGCCGGGCCCGCCGAACAGATCTTCGACCGGCCGAGCAACGAGTACACCCGGGCGTTGATCGAGGCGGTCCCGGTGCCGGTCGTCAGCCGATAGAGGGAGAGCGCGATGCGATCGAGAACCCGAACCAAATGGGCGGCACCGGTTGTCGCATTGGGTCTGATCGCGGCGGGCTGTGGTTCGGGCGGCGATTCGACGGCGGGGCTGTCGGATACGCTCGGCACCACCAACGACATCAACCCCACGAGCGTCGACGAAGTCCGCGACGGTGGGAATCTGCGCTTGGCGACCACGTCGTATCCGGCCAACTGGAACACCCTTTCCAATGACGGTAACGACGGCGAAATAGCCGATATCGAACGGCCGCTGATGCCACGTGCGTTCGACACCAATGCGGCGGGCGAATTGTCCATCAACAAGGACTTTTTCACCGATGTCACGCTGACCGGCACCAACCCGCAGCAGGTCACCTACACGATCAATCCGAAGGCCGTATGGTCCGACGGCAATCCGATCACCTGGGAAGACATAAAATCCGAGGCCAACGCGCTCAGCGGTAGGGACAAGCGATTCCTGATCGCCATCACCAACGGCTTCGAATTCGTGGACAAGGTGGAGCGCGGCGTCGACGACCGCCAGGCCGTTCTGACCTTCAGCCACCCCTACGCCGAATGGCGCGGCCAGTTCGCCGGCAATGCCTCGTTGTTCCCGAAATCCGTGACCGCCGACCCGGATTCGTTCAACAACAGCCTCGCCGATGCGATGGGGCCGAGTGCCGGACCATTCCAGGTCGTCTCCACCGACCGGTCGCAGGGCCGAATCGTGCTGGGCCACAATCCGAAATGGTGGGGGGCAAAACCCAAGCTCGACACCATCACCTACAGCGTGCTCGACCACACCGCCTGGACGACGGCGCTGCAGAACAACGAACTCGATTTGGTGCAGCTGACCACAGTCGACGACGTCCAGACGGTGCGCAATACCGGCGGCCTGGTGGTGCGCCGCGCGCCGGGTAATCGCTGGCGCCACATCACCTTCAACGGCGCGCCGGGGTCCATCCTGTCCGATGCCAAGGTGCGCGTCGCCATTTCCAAGGCCATCGATCGGCAGACGATCGTCAGCGCGATTCAGAACGGGCTGGTCGAGAATCCGAAGCCGCTGAACAATCACATCTTCCTGCAAGGTCAGGCGGGCTATCAGGACAACAGCCTCGGATTCGACCCGACCGCCGCGGCCCGCGAACTCGACGAGGCCGGTTGGAAGCTCGATGGCAATGGGCGGGAGAAGGACGGGCGCAAGCTCGTCATCCGCGATGTCATGTACAACGACCCGACCTGGGTGCAGATCGCCCAGATCATCCAGCGGAACCTCGCCGAAATCGGCGTTGGGCTGACCATCGACACCAGACCCGGCGCGGGGTATTTCACCGATGTCATCCAGCCCGGCGATTTCGACGCCGCCCAGTTCATCTGGGTGGGTGATGCGTTCGCGTTCAGCAGTATTCGACAGGCGTACTACTACGACCCGAACGATTTGCAGGGCAACTACGCCCGCGTCGGCTCGCCGGAACTCAATGCCCTGATCGATCGCACCCTCTCGGAACTGGATCCGGCGAAGGCGCTCGAGCTGGCCAATGAGGTGGATCGCAAGGTGTTCGAAGAGGGTCATTCGCTGCCACTGATGCAGAGCGACGGCAGCTTCGGCGTCCGCGCGAATCTCGCCAATATCGGTTCCCCCGGCCTCGCGTCCTACGACTACACCAAGATCGGATTCGTGAATTGACAACTGCACGCATCGCCCGGCAGCGCCGGGCGGGAATTCGGATCGCGGCACCCGCTGTCGCCATCGCGCTGATTCTGTCCGGGTGCGGGTCGGGCGATGACGTGACGGCGGGTTCCAGCTCGATAAGCACGACCAACGACATCAATCCGAAGGACGCCGGCGACCTGCGCGACGGCGGGAATCTGCGGCTGGCGCTGACGAATTTCCCGGCAACCTTCAATGCCTTGCATGTCGACTCCGACGGCGACGTGTCCGATCTGGTCTCGTGGGCGCTGCCCAGCTCGGTCAAATCCGACACGGCGGGTGATATCACCACCGACACGAACTATTTCACCGAGATCAAACTCACCAACACGAATCCACAGACCATCGTCTATACGATCAATCCTAAGGCGGTCTGGAGCGATGGAACACCGATTACCTGGGAAGATCTGAAATCTCAGGCCGCGGCGCTCAGCGGGCGCAACCCGGCCTTCCAAGTGTCGGCAACCCAGGGCTACGCACAAATCGGCACGGTCGAACGCGGCGTCGACGACCGGCAGGCGATCGTCACCATGGCCCAGCACTATGCGGAATGGCAGGGCATCTTCGGCACGGTCTACCCCAAGGCGTCGACCGCGACCCCGCAGGCCTTCGACGACATCAATCGCAACGGTCTGCCGGTTTCGGCGGGCCCGTTCGTGATTACCTCGATCGATAAGGCGCAGCAGCGAATCGTATTGGGCCGCAATCCAAAATGGTGGGGTGATACGCCGAAGCTGGATACGGTCACCTACAGTGTGCTCGATTACTCCGCCCGGCTGAACGCACTGCAGAACAACGAACTGGATTCGGCGACGGTATCAGGCATCGATGAGGTCAAGACCGCCTCGAACGCACCCGGCATCAAGGTGCGTCGCGCACCCGCGCTGCGCTTCTCGCACTTCACCTTCAATGGCGCGCCCGGCTCGATCCTCGCTGATCCCAAACTGCGCGTTGCCATTTCGAAGGGGATCGATCGGCAGGCCATCGCGACCTCGGCCCAGCAGGGCGTCGTCATCGACCCCAAGCCGCTCGACAACCACATCTTCATGGTTGGCCAGAAGGGCTATCAGAATAATGCGGCATCGGTGGCCTACAACCCCGAGCAGGCCGCCAAAGAACTCGATGATCTCGGGTGGAAGCTCAACGGTGATGTCCGCGAAAAGGACGGTCGCAAGCTGGAAATCCGCGATGTGATGTACCAGCAGGAGAGCTGGGTGCAGATGGCCCAGATCGCGCAGCAGAATCTGGCCAAGATCGGTGTCAAGCTGCTCATCCAGACCTACCCTGGCAATGGGCTTTTCACCGATGTGGTCGACCCGGGCAACTTCGACATGGTCCAGTTCACCTGGAGCGGTGGCATCCTCCCGCTCGGTGCGCTGCCGCAGATCTACGCCTTCGACCCGGCGAATACATTGAGCAATAAGGGCAAGATCGGCTCGCCCGAACTGAATGCGCTGATCGAGCGGACGATCGCCGAACTCGATCCCGAAAAGGCCATCGAGCTGGCGAACGAATGCGACAAGATGATCTTCGACGAGGGCTTCTCGCTGCCCATCGTGCAGTCCGCGGGCACCGTGGCGGTGCGCGAAGGGCTGGCAAATTACGGCGCCTTCGGCCTCGCGTCGGCGGATTACACCAAGGTCGGGTTCGAGAAATGAGATTCGCAACGGCCGTAGCAGTTCCGGTTATCGCCCTCGGTCTGATCGCGACCGGTTGCTCCGACAACAGCATCACGCCCGGAGCGGTCGATATCGGTAGTACCAACGACATCAACCCGAAGGATCGCAGCGAGTTGCGCGATGGCGGGAATCTGCGCCTCGCCATCACCAACTTCCCGGAGAACTTCAACTATCTGCATATCGACGGCACCACCGACACGACGGCCTCGGTGATCAATCCGACCATGCCGTCGCCCTGGGTGAGCAATGCCGCGGGAGAACTGACCGTCGATCACAATTACTTCACCGACATCAAGCTGACGAATACCAGCCCCCAGCAGGTCACCTACACGATCAACCCGAAGGCCGTATGGTCCGATGGCACCCCGATCACCTGGGAGGACCTGCGATCAGAGGCGGCCGCGCTGAGCACGAAGGACCCCGGCTTCCTGATCTCCTCCCCCAGCGGCTTCGACCGGGTCGAGAAGGTCGAACGCGGCGAGGACGACCGGCAGGCGATTGTGACCTTCGATAAGCCGTATGCCGAATGGCAGGGTCAATTCAGTCCGCTGTATCCGAAGTCCGTCACCGCCACCCCGGATGCGTTCAGCAACGCCGACCACGACACCCTCCCGGTCAGCTCGGGTCCGTTCATGCTCACCGGCATCGATCGCGCGCAGAACCGGATCACGTTGGGCCGCAATCCGAAATGGTGGGGCGATACCCCGAAGCTGGACACGATCACGCTCAGCGTGCTCGACGATTCCGCGGTGCTGCCCGGGATACAGAACAACGAGATCGACTATGCCTACATGTCCGGCATCGAGAATGTGACCGGGGCGAGGAACTCGAAGAACGTGGTGGTGCGGCGGGCGCCCGAGCCCAGTTGGTCGCATCTGACCTTCAATGGCGGCAAGGGCGCCCTGCTCGCGGATCCGCAACTGCGCATTGCCATTTCGAAGGCAATCGATCGGCAGGCCCTGGTGACCGCCGCCCAGAACGGGGTCGTCGAAAATCCGACGCCGCTGAACAATCACATCTACATGAAGGGGCAGAAGGGCTACCAGGACAATTCGGCTCCCATCGCCTACGACCCCGCCGAGGCGGCGCGGATGCTCGACGCGCTCGGGTGGAAGCTCAACGGCGATGTCCGCGAAAAGGACGGCCGGAAGCTGGAACTGCGCGACGTGATGTACCAGCAGGAGGGCTGGGTGCAGACCGCGCAGATCGTGCAGCAGAACCTGGCGAAGGTCGGGGTGAAGATGACCATCCAAACCGTGCCCGGCCAAGGGTTGTTCAAGGATGTGATCGATCCGGGCAACTTCGACATCGCCCAATTCAGCTGGGGCGGTAGCGTGCTACCGCTGGGGGTGCTGCCGCAGGTCTACGCGTATGACCCGAACAATCCGAACAGTCAAGGGAGCAATAAGGCCCGCATCGGATCCCCGGAATTGAATGCGCTGATCGAGCAGACCATTGCCGAACTCGATCCCGCGAAGGCCATCGAGCTGGCCAACAAATGCGATCAGATGATCTTCGCCGAGGGCTATTCGGTGCCATTGCAGCAGGCCTCGGGCACCTACGCGGTGCGCGACAACCTCGCCAATTACGGCGCGTTCGGCCTCGCCTCCCCTGACTACACCAAAGTCGGCTTCCTGAAGTGAAATTCGGACCGGGCCGGGATGGGCGGAGAAACCCCCTAGCCTATCCGGTCTGCGTAACGATCGGCGCCCTGGTTGTCTGCCTGGCCTGGGCGCCGTTCGGCGATTTGGACCAGGTTGCGGCATTGGCGACGGTTGCTGTCGGCATTCTGGGCTATACGGGATTTCAGCTCGCCCGGGCGTCGGGCTTGCTGTCGAATGGGTTGGCAGATATCGGGCCGCGCCGGGACAACCGTACGGACACGCCTCGCGGCGAAGGCAATGCCCGCCCGCACCGGGATACGCCTCACAACGTCGGCGCGCACGTCGATGCCAGCGGCGGGAGTTCGGGTACCGGCAGTAGCGCAGATGCCACGCGCACCGTGGAGATCAAGCGGGTGCGCCAGCAATATCGGCTCGTCAGCCGAAGTTGGCTCGAGATCAACGAGAACTATCGAACTCGCTGGCTGCCAATCTTTTTCGATCCGGCACTGCTCGCCATGGCCGAGACCGAAGCCGAGGTGACCGACAGATCAGCCGACACCGCCACCTTGCACTTCTACCCGTCCGGAAAGGCTCGGAGCTCCGAACCACCCGGCCGTCTGATCGACAACCCAACCCGTCCCGATCCCGACGCCGCGAACCTCGCCACCGACTCCGCTCGGGTCCGTCGCCGTCTCCTGCTCGACGCACAATCCACCGTCGCCGCGCCCTTCGTAGCCCTCATGTGGGTCTACATTGCCGCGGGTGGCTTCATGGCCTTCCTCGCTGCCACCTCGGTAGCCGCCGCCACCGCCATCTGGCTCGCCGCCATTCGCGGCTCCGACCCCAGCTGACTCGCCTGTCCGACAGTGCGCCGGTGGCTATTCGAGCGCCGCGGGGTTGCGTCAGAACGGGCCGCACAGACTTTGAGCATCTCGCCGGCACGCTCCCCTGGCCCGACAGGGGCAGCCCCCTACTCCAGAGGCCGAATCAACACATCAAAGGTCGGCGCGTTATCCCAATGCGGCGTTAGCGTTCCCACTCGCGACCAGCCCCAACGCCGATACTTCGCATACGCCTGCTCGTTGTCCGGCTCGACCAGCAGCGTCCCGCGCGGCTCACTACGCATCCGCAGCAGTTCGTCATGCAGAGCATGCGCGTACCCGCGTCCGGTGTGGTCAGCGTCCACCATGATCTCGGACAGCGCGAAAGTACGCGTCCCATCCTCGCGAATGAATGCGGCATGGTCCTCGGTCGTGTCGTCGAGCTTCAGCCCGCCCCACCACCCGGAGGTCGGACTCAATGGCCAGCCCCACGCCTGCCCGACAGCGGCGCCAGAGATGTAGCCGACCACCAGATCGAAACCAGGGCCGCGCGTGTAAGCGTCGAACCGCTCGGCGAACGCCTCGGGCGAATCGAATGGATCCCCGGACGCAATCGCGTCGACGTAGGACCGGGTGAACACATCCATCACCGTGTTCCGGATCTCGCGGGCCGCACGGTTGTCGTAGCGTCGAAACTCGATCACGCGGACACACTTCCTTTGGCGTCGAGCGCGTCGAAACGCGCACAGAAATCGGCTCCGGCCGGCACTGTCTCCAACGCCTTCCGAACTGGGATAAGCGTTCTCACGGTTCGGGGGGACATCACCGCGGATTCGAGTTGCGTCACGACCGGGAGAGCTCGAGCCAGCGCGCCGTCCAGATCGCCGACCTGAGCGTGTGCCGACGCGGCCCAAGCCCCCATGTTCGCGATGTTGCTGGGGCTGGCGTGCTCAGTGACCGCAACCTCGTACAGGCCGAGCGCGGCACGAATGCGGCCGACGGCGGCGCAGCCACGCGCCTCATGCCCTCGGATCTCCTGCGGGGTGACGAACCGGACCCACTGCGGGCAGTCGTCGACCGACTCGTATCGTTCGGCGCGCTCCAACTCCCGCCACGCGGTAGCGATGGCTTGACCGAATCTGTCGGCGTCGCCGAGGACGCCGAGCGCGGCAGCTTCCCGAACGGCGATCAGGGCATGGACGCGGGACGGCGGCTGTCGGCGCATCGCGTCGGCCGCGCGAGCAATCAGCGGCAGGGCGCGCGACGCTGAGCCGATCCCGTTGCGGGCGAGGTTGATCGGTTGCAGTGCGGCGGTGAGGCATGCGTAGGCGGTCAGCCAATCGTCGTCGACGGTGCCCGCCAACGACATCGCCTCTGTGAAGCATTTGCGGGCAAGGGCGTGGCGGTCGGCATCGTAGGCGAGCCATCCAGTCTGTGCCGCCAGGTTGCCGACAGCGGACATCAGGTGTCGGCCGGTGGTCCCGTCGAACGTGGCCGTATCGACGAGGGCGAGACCTCTATCGAGAGCGGCCACTGCATCATCGACGAGAGCCGCGCCGCCCTGCCGTTGCATGTCGGTCTCCAGTTCGGCGCTGATCGCCTCCAGGCGTGCGACGTCGCTTTTGCCGATGCGGGCGGCCGGGGAGAGGGTCGTCGCGGCGGCGGCTACGGCGAAAGTGCCGAATGTGCGGCGTCTCATGTCGTCCTCCTCGTCGGCCGCGAACGTGGCGGCCGTGCCTCCAGCGTGCACCCCCTCGGTCGATCCTGCTTCGGTCAAGGCGGCTGTAAACCGTTCCAACTGCTCAGGGTTGAGTGCGGCCAGCGTCTCATCCAGACATGCGGCCCGGTCGGCGAGTACCGCGCGAGTGCCGCCGTGCTCCCACTTCTGAATCGTCGACGTCGCCCAGCCGAGTTTGTCGCCGAACTGTTCTCGGGTCATACGGAGAGCCGCAACGCGCAACGCGCGCACTTCAACGGATGTCCACGTATTGACGATCATCAATCCCCCTGATCTCGCCCGTATCGAAATCGTATCGGCAGCATGTGTTTTGCGCTCTGGTTCGAAGTCCGGACTGCCGAGAGTCTGAAGGTGGCCCCGCCGTCGGGTCGACGCCACACCGCCCCCTCATCCGGTGAACCACTCGCCCGCATGGGATGGCCCGAGTGGGCGGCAGTCCTCGGCGGCGGGTGCCCACCAACCGGACGACCGAAGGGACGGGAGATGAACCTTCCCGTACGACGCGACGACGAAGACGCTCGGAAACTGGCACTCGCCCCGGAGGGCGGCCCGTGTTACCTCCAGCACGACGACGGGTCATGGGATCTAGTCGGCGAAGACGGGTGGCTGATTGATCCCGAAGAACTCAGCGAACTCCACGCCGACGCCGCAGCCGTGATTGCCGCTGCGACGGTCGCACCGATCGACATAGACCTTCTGACCGAAGTCCGCCAGGGCCTGCTGTCCATGCCGTCAGTGATCGACATACAGCCGATCTCCGTGCGAGACAACGAGGTTCGATGATCAGCGACGGATGGATCATGCTCGGGATAATGCTGGCTATCGGCCTGCCGCTAGGGGTTGTGGTTGCGGTGATCGTGTGGCCCGAGCGAATCCCGAAAGACAGGACTGTGGACGCCATCCGGGCGCGGGTCGAGGCGGAGGAATCCGACCGGCCGACAGCGATTTCCGACCCCCGCTGACAGCGGTAGGTAGATAGATAGGGGAAGTGATGAGGAACCTGATCAGGGTGGCGTTGCTCACCGGATTCGGCATCGGCTCGACGCTCGTCGGGGGTGGCGCTGGTCCCGCGTCGGCCGACAACATCACGTGTTTCATCCACGCGATCGAGCCATGGAAAACCGGCCACAACTCGATCGCGCCGATCAACTTCGGGTTCAAGGTGCACTGCACCGGAAGGCCCGCGTTGCGCAACGTGACTACGAAACTGTGGCGCTACGACCCGAAGGACGGCAAGCAGTATGTGCACTCCGAACGCAACGACAACACCACCGATCCCGACGTAGAAACGCTGTACTCGGCGTCATGCTCGTCGGCAGGGATCCTCTACCAGTTCCACACCGAGGCCATTGTGAACGCGTTTAATGGCAACTGGGACCGTGAACCCGACAACAGCAGCACCATCGCGGCGATCTGCTGACCACAACGAAAAGGGCGTAGCCGAATGACGACTCTCGAGCAACACCCAGCGGTCGCCGTCGCAACCCGCGCCCTCGCGGGCAGTGACCGGGACCTGAGCCCGGTCACTGCCGTCATCCGCGACGATGTCGCCGCCGTCCTGATCGACGGCGTGCAGGGCCGTTGGATCGTGTTCGCCGATCCGCGTGACGGCGAATGGTTCGTGGAGGGCACCACGTTCGGTGCGCCGCGACCAGCCGGGCCGCGCAGCGACCGCTCACCCGATCACATGCCGCTCCAACGTTTGCGAATCAGGTTCCACAGTGAGGGCGACGGCGGCGAAGGCTGGTTAGCCGTGACCGGTCTCGCCGCCTGTGACGCGGTGTCGGTGTCGGTGGCCTCCGGACTCGACGAAGCCGTCGCATCCGTCGCCGATGACGGTCTCGTTTTCGCCGTCATTCGGGCGCGCGCCGATGACGATCCGAGCGTCTACGTGAACACCCGTGACGGACGGCGCATTTCGGCCCTACCGCACGAAAGCTGAGAAGACCGACCGGGTCTCTCGGCGGATCCCGATTCTGAGGGCTGGGCGTGAAGTATTACCAGCGCGGCGTAGGTTCATGTCGCGACTGGTCCGCCCGTTCGCCGCGGTGGTGCTGTCCGGGATGGCGCGGCAGTTGCTGTCGCTGGAGCAGCCTGGGACGCTCTCGAACTGGTCCGGCTGGCGCAGGACTACGCGGCCGGGCACCTGACTCCGACGACCGAGGCGATGCTGTTCACGCGGGAGGCGTGGGCGTATGGGCAGCTCGGCCGTCCGACAGCGTTCCGCCACGCCTGCGATAAGGCGCACGCAGCGTTCGCCGACGCAGACCGTTCGATAGATCCGGACTGGATTCGCTACTTCGACGCGGCCGAGCTGGCGGGCACGATCGGCGGCCGGTTGCTGGATATCGCGCGCCGCGACGGCGATCGTGCGACCGCGTCCGAGGCCGCCGACCACATCGGACGGGCGATCGAGTCACGCAGGCCGGGTCGGCGGCGCAGCGCAGCACTAGACCAGTTGGGCTTGGTCGAGGCACGGCTGATCGAGGGCGAACTCTATGAGGCCTGCCGCGTCGGTCACGCTGCGTTACTGGTCGTCGAGCAGACCGCCTCGGACCGTGTCGCGAAGAAGCTCGCGAGGGTGTACAACCGCACGGAAGGGTTCGCGACCGTGGGCGCGGTGGTCGAGCTGCGTGAGCGGATGCGGCCACTCGTTGCCGCGACAGCTTAGGAGCTACTTGCATGGTGCGAATCGGCGTCACCGGGCACATGAACATCACCGAGGCAACAGAATCACTGGTGTATGACGCGGTCCGCGCGCTGCTCGTCGAGCGCGACCGGGCCGATCTGGTCGGGGTGAGTTGTATTGCGCGTGGGTCTGATTCGGTGTTCGCGCGGACGGTGCTCGATGCCGGCGGGCGGCTCGAGGTGGTGTTGCCGTCGCGGAATTACCGCGAGCGGAAGGTGAAGCCGGATCATCTGCCGGTGTTCGACGACCTCATGTTGCGAGCGGCCGAGGTACGGGTGATGGACTTCGACGACGCCGGGCGTGAGGCGTACGAGGCCGCGAACGCGGCTGTGCTCGGCAGCGTCGACGAGCTGATCGCGGTGTGGGACGGTGAGGCCGGGGAACGCAGCGGCACCGGTTCGGTTGTCGAGCTAGCGCGTGTGCGTGGGGTGCCGGTGACCGTGGTGTGGCCGGATGGCGCGGCGCGACAGTAGCGCGCGTTAGTCAGCGTCGGTGTCCGGCGACGCCGCCGGTGGTTCGTGTGTTCAGGCCTTGGAGGCGAACAAAGCCCTTGCGGCCGAACAGGCTTGCTGCGACGCGGGCGGCGCAACCGTCGAGGCGGGGTGGAACTTTGGCGCGAACGGCAGTGCGGACACTGCACCGAGGTCGGCGCCGCTGCGGCTGAGTGGTCGACGCACCGGCAAGAGGTGCGCACATTGCGCCCGTGGTTGGGGCCGCTTGGCTGAGTTGTCAATGCACCGTAACTGGTCTGACCACTTGACCTCCTGACCTTTTCGGCGCAGAGTGACGGTATGGCGTTGCAACCTGTGGTCAAGCGGTCGGTATCGGGCGATGTATTCGAGCAGATCGCGGCGGATGTGCTCAGTGGGGAGTTGGCGCCCGGCGCGACGCTGCCCAGCGAACGGCAGTTGGCGGAAGCGTTGGGAGTTTCGCGGCCCGCTGTGCGGGAGGCACTGCAGCGGTTGGCGGCTGCGGGACTGGTGGCAGTGCGGCAGGGAGATGCGACCACCGTGCTGGATTACCGGCGCGGGGCCGGGCTGGAGGTGCTGCCGCGACTGCTGGTTCAGGCCGGTGAGCTGGAACCGAAGGTCGCGCGCAGCATCCTGGAGGCGCGGCTGCACAACGGACCGAAAGTGGCCGAACTCGCGGCGATCCGGCTCGACAAAACCGAGTCGGCCGGCGTGCGCGCTGCCCTGGATCGCGCGGTCGAAGCGCTTGCCGCCGAACAGGATCCGATCGAACAGCAGCGCCATGCGATGGAGTTCTGGGATCACGTAGTCGACGCCGCCGACTCCATCGTTTTCCGGCTGATGTTCAACATGTTGCGCGCCGCCTATGAACCCGCGCTCGCCGCGCTGGCTCCGATCATGTCCGCCGAGGTGGGCAATGTCGAGGCCTATCGAAACCTGGCCGCCGCCATCGAGGCCGGTGCGCCGGAACAGGCCTCGAGCACCGCTCGGGCGCTGCTCGAACCGGCGACCACGGCCCTGATCGAAGTATTGGAGGGCACCGAAAACATCGAACGCTGACAGCGAATATGCGATCCGGCATCGGCAATCCGGATCACCGCGGCGGTTCGAATATCGCTCGGTCGCCACCAGATGGATTGGCACCGACTGGCTCCATCGAGGAAAGACCATGACGAAACCACAATCATCCAGCAAGGATTCGGCCACGGCGCGTGTGCGTCAGGACGAGCGGCCCCTGCGCCGCGGCCTCACCCTCGCCGCCGCTTTCCGCGAATTCATCCGGCACCCGTCGCCATGGCTGATCGGCACCACCCTGGTGGCGGCGCTGGTCGCCCGAATCATTGCGGGCGACTGGCAATCGACGGATGTGCTGATGCCCGCGGTCATGCTGGCGGTCTTCCCGGTCTTCGAATGGATCGTGCACGTCACGGTATTGCATTGGCGGCCGAGGCAATTCGGCCCGATCCCGATCGATAGTGAACTGGCGCGCAAACACCGTGAGCACCATGTTGATCCGCGCAATATCCCGCTGATCTTCATCCCGACCAAAACGCTTGCGGTACTGGTGGTCGTCCTGATCGCGATCGCGACTCTGGCCTTCCCCCGGCTCGGCCTCGGTCTGACCTTCCTGCTGATGATCACCGCCCTCGGCCTCGGCTACGAGTGGACCCACTATCTGATCCACACCGACTACAAGCCGAAAGGCTCGCTCTACCGGGCGGTTTGGCGCAACCATCGTCATCACCACTACAAGAACGAGCACTACTGGTTCACCGTGACGACCTCCGGCACCGCCGACCGTCTGCTCGGCACCTATCCCGATCCGGCGACCACGGAAACCTCCCCGACAGCCCGCCACCTGCACTCGGCCTGAAGCTCGCACCACCGTGAGCGCGGCGCTTCCAGCCTTCACCACTGCACTCGGTCACCGTCCGGGGCTACCCCTGCGCTGGTGCGAGATGGTCGGCGGCGCCCAGGCACGCCGTCCCCAGGAGATCGTGCGGTGGTCGGCACGACCGTCCATGCCGGCGAGCGGATCATGATGCACACCAATTGAATCGACGTCGATACACAGTCGGGCGGGATGGCTACCGGCCGACAGTCTCAGCTCGCCGCGAGTAGACGTTGGGCAATGGCTCGGGCGCTGTCGGCGGCCGCTGGGTCGCATCGCGAACAGCCGTGACGATTGCGCCATCGACGAGGAGAGCGAACTCGGCCGCCAGTTCGGGAGCGTCGGAGCGGCCTGCGGCGGTCAGTAGTTCGGCGAGATAGTCGATCACGCTCCGCTTGTGCCGATCGGCCGCATGATGGGCGGCCGAGTCCGGATCGGCTACCTCCGCGGTGGCGCTGGTCACTTACCGCCCCGAAGCCTGAGCATCGCAGTCGAGGACGCGCAAGACGGTCTGCAGACCCGTGCGGATGTGGCCGGTCCCGCACTGACCACGGTGCCCGATGTTTTCATCGAAATGGGCAATGGCGCCAATGTCGAGGACGCCGCACTGCTGGAGAGTCCGGAGGGTCAGGTCAAACACGCTCTGGCCATAACGACCGGCCTGGTGGGTTTCTTGCTCGGCGCACCGCAGCAGGCAGCCCGGTCCAGTACCGAGCCGGGCTCTCGTCTGCATACCCTCACCCCGTACCATATTGACAATGTACCCTAGGGGGGTACGGTAGAGCCGAGTTCGACGGGACGGTCCGCCGAATGATCCGAACGGAGCCCCCTGATGAACGCAGCTAGCAAGTTCACCGGCTTCACCCTCGGTCTCGCGGCGGTCTTCGGGATCGCACTGGCCGTCGGTGCCACGCTCGGGCCGGAACCCACCGAGTCCGCACACGACTCGAACGGGCACGACTCGAAGGGCCACGAGGCCATGAGCGAGTCCGAGGAGCTGCCCGCGGGACTCATGGCCGGCGAAAACGGCTACACCCTGCGCTTGGACACCCCGCAGACCACCGCGGCGGCGAATGTTCCACTGCGGTTTCGCATCCTGAATCGCGACGGCGCGCCCGTCACCAGCTATGTGCGCAGCCACGACAAGGATCTGCACCTCATCGTGGTCCGCCGCGATATGGCCGCCTTCCAGCACGTGCATCCGGTACTCGACCAGGCCGGAGCTTGGAGCGTCCCGCTGGATCTCACCCGCGCCGGTGACTACCGGGTCTTCGCCGACTTCACACCCGATGGGGGTAAGAATCTGACGCTAGGCGCCGATCTGCGGGTCGCGGGCAACTACGACGCGCAGGCACTGCCCGCGCCGTCGACTACCGCGCAGGTCGGCGAGTACACCGTCGCGCTGAACGGCACGGTCACGCCGGGCCAGGCCTCGAAGGTCGTGCTCTCGGTCAGCCGCAATGGCAAACCGGTCACCGATCTGCAGCCCTACCTGGGGGCCTATGGCCACCTCGTGGCATTGCGCGCCGCCGACCTCGCCTACCTGCACGTCCACCCGGAGGGCAGCCCCGGCGACGGTGTGACCCCAGCCGGACCAGGCATTACCTTCTATGTCGATGCGCCGAGCACGGGCGACTACCGACTCTTCCTGGATTTCCAGCACGAAGGCGTGGTTCGCACCGCCGAATTCACCGTCTCGGTTGCCGGTCCCGCACCCATCCCGGCAGCCGAACCTGCCGGACACGGCCACTGATCACTACCCTGAGTCGCACAGAACGGAGCACACGATGACCACCGCGACACAACCATCCGCCGGACAGGTCGAATTGGTGATCGGTGGCATGACCTGCGCGTCCTGCGCCAATCGCATCGAGAAGAAGCTGAACCGGCTCGACGGCGTCACCGCGACGGTCAACTATGCGACGGAGAAGGCGCGGGTCGACTTCAGCGGCGATATCTCACATGAGCAGTTGATCGCCACCGTCGAACAGGCCGGTTATACCGCGGCGCTGCCGATCGAGGAGCCCGCGGAAACGGCCGCGGAACAGGATCCGACAGCGGCGCTGCGGACCCGACTGCTGGTTTCGCTGGTGCTGACGGTTCCGGTCATCGCGCTGGCGATGGTGCCCGCACTCCAGTTCGACAGCTGGCAGTGGCTTTCGCTGACGCTGGCCGCGCCGGTCGTGGCGTGGGGCGCACTGCCCTTCCATCGCGCCGCGTGGGCAAACCTGCGGCACGGCACCGCCACCATGGACACCCTGGTGTCGATGGGCACGCTCGCGGCATTCGGCTGGTCGCTGTATGCCCTGTTCTGGGGCACGGCCGGGATGCCCGGCATGAAACATCCGTTCGAGTTGACCATTTCGCGGATGGACGGCACCGGCAGCATCTACCTCGAGGCCGCGGCGGGCGTCACCACCTTCATCCTCGCCGGACGCTACTTCGAGGCGCGCTCCAAGCGGCGGGCCGGGGCGGCGCTGCGGGCACTGCTGGAACTCGGCGCGAAGGAAGTCTCGGTGCTGCGCGGTGCAGGGGGACGGCAGCCGACGGAGTCGGCGGGGTGGGTAGACACAGGGGAACGGCAGCCGACGGAGTCGGCGGGGTGGGTAGGCACAGTGGAGCAGCGAATTCCGGTCGAGCAGTTGAGCGTTGGCGACATCTTCGTGGTGCGGCCCGGTGAGAAGATCGCCACCGACGGGGTGGTCGTCGAGGGTTCCTCGGCGGTCGACGCCTCGATGCTCACCGGTGAATCGGTGCCGGTGGAGGTCGGCCCCGAGGATGCGGTGGTCGGTGCGACGGTCAATGTGGGCGGGCGGATCGTGGTGCGCGCCAATCGCATCGGCGCCGACACCCAGCTTGCCCAGATGGCGAAACTGGTCGAGGACGCGCAAACCGGTAAGGCGCAAGCGCAGCGGTTGGCGGACCGGATCTCCGGGATTTTCGTGCCGATCGTGATCGCGCTGTCGGTCGCGACGCTCGGATTCTGGTTGGGCACCGGCGGTTCGGTCGCCGCGGCCTTCACTGCCGCGGTCGCGGTGCTGATCATCGCCTGCCCGTGTGCCCTCGGGCTGGCCACGCCGACGGCGCTGCTGGTCGGCACCGGTCGCGGTGCGCAGCTCGGCATTCTGATCAAGGGTCCGGAGGTGCTCGAGTCGACCCGTCGGGTGGATACCGTGGTGCTCGACAAGACCGGCACCGTCACCACTGGCAAGATGACCCTACTGGATGTCATTGCCGCCGAAGGTGAGGACACCGCCGAGGTGCTGGCGATGGCCGGGGCGCTGGAGGATTCGTCGGAGCACCCGATCGCCCAGGCGATCGCCAAGGGTGCCCGGGATAAGGTCGGTGCGCTGCGGCGGGTCGAGGATTTCGCGAATATCGAGGGCCTCGGCGTGCAGGGTGTGGTGGATGGCCATGCGGTGATCGTCGGGCGCGCAAGGCTGCTCACGGACTGGTCGCAGCAGTTGGACGCCGACCTCGAGCAGGCCGTGCAGATTGCCGAAACCGATGGCAGGACCGCCGTCGCGGTGGGCTGGGACGGTAAGGCCCGCGGCGTGCTCGTGGTCGCGGATGCGGTGAAACCCACTTCCGCCGAGGCGATCTCGCAGCTGAAGGCACTCGGTCTCACCCCGATCATGCTGACCGGCGACAATACCGCCGCAGCGAAAGCCATTGCGGCACAGGTCGGTATCGATGCGGTGATCGCGGAGGTGCTGCCGGCCGACAAGGTCGACACCGTCAAGCGGCTGCAGGCCGAGGGCAAGGTGGTGGCGATGGTCGGCGACGGCGTCAACGATGCCGCGGCTCTGGCTCAGGCCGACCTCGGCCTGGCGATGGGCACCGGAACCGATGTCGCCATCGAGGCCAGCGACCTGACCCTGGTCCGTGGTGACCTGCGCGCCGCCGCCGATGCGATCCGACTGTCTCGCAGGACCCTCGGCACCATCAAGGGAAATCTGTTCTGGGCCTTCGCCTACAACGTCGCGGCGATTCCGCTCGCCATGGCCGGACTGCTGAACCCGATGCTCGCCGGCGCCGCGATGGCGTTCTCCTCGGTCTTCGTGGTCAGCAACAGTCTGCGCCTGCGCGGCTTCCGCTCCACCGCTCGATAGGAATCGGGCGGGACGGCGCCCATGCCGTCCCGCCCGATTCCTGTGACTCACTGCGGAATGCCGCTATTTGCCAGACCCATCGCGGCACTTCCGGTGGCCCATGCGGCAGCGGCACTTCCGGTCATGCCCAAGAGGGAAAGCAGAATCATCGGTTCGACCTTTCGTAGAGCAACGACCAGCGATCGAAAACTACTGCGGCCCAATGCTGTCCACAATCAGCTGCGCGATACTCTCGGCAACCTCTCGCGACATTGCCAGTCAACGCAGCAAGGATTTCGCGTTCTACCGTCGGTCACGTTGCGGAAATAGCGCTGCGCCTGCACCGGTGAGCTGGTCCCATGCGTGCCGGCGACCGGTCACGATCAGGAGCAGGCGGTATCGCGGATCGCGCGGTTCAGGCTGCCGCGGGCGCGGATCACATTGATCAGGATCCGCGGTTGGTACGGAGTTCGGCCTCTGAATCGTCGCGAGTCGACCTCCCAACTGGTTGCACAACGGGATCAGTTCAGGTAAATTCTCAACCGGTTGCAAATTGCAATCAGAAGGGATTCCGATGACACAGCTGGTCCGAGTTCAGAACTTCACCGTCTCCAGCGATGGCTATGGCGCAGGCGAGGGACAAACCCGCGAGCGCCCATTCGGCCACGCCGATCCGAGCGCGCTCATGTTCTGGGCAGGCGCAACCGCCCACTGGTCCAACCGAACCGATCCCGGCGGCAGCTACGGCCTCGACGACTACTGCACCCGCGACTTCACCAACAACATCGGCGCCGAGATCATGGGGCGCAACAAATTCGGTCCGCAGCGGGGTCCATGGGAGAACTACGACTGGCAAGGCTGGTGGGGCGACGAACCCCCGTTCCACACACCGGTTTTCGTCCTCACTCATCATGTGCGCCCCTCGATCACCCTGGGGGAAACCACATTCCACTTCCTCGACGCGTCTCCGAAGGACGCTCTGGCGCAGGCATTCGACGCCGCCGAGGGCAAGGATGTGCGAATCGGCGGCGGTATCGCCACAGTCCGCGAGTTCCTCGACGCCGACCTGATCGATAACATGCACATCGCCGTCGCACCGATCGAAATCGGTCGCGGCGAAAGGCTGTGGACCAGCCCCGACGAACTCGTCGACCGTTTTCATCTGGAGCGGATCCCGAGCCCGAGCGGCGTGGTACATCACTTCTTCTGGCGAAAGTGACACAACTCTCGGTCACACCACCCCCAGGACTGGGGGCTTCCGGCCGCATCCGGCATCCGATTCGATCTACGGTAGTAACGATTGCCCATTTGGTGGACAACCTAAACGGGCTTGAACGTTGCGCGGATGCGATTTTCAGGAGAGACGCGGTATGCGATTCAGAGTTCTCGTTGCGGCGGCCGCCGCTGTGACGGTCGTCGGCACGGGAGTGAGCCTGGGGGCACCTGCGGCCTCGGCCGCACCGATCAACAGCTCGGCCAAGGCACCCGACGGTTCCTACATCGAGAAAGTAGAGACCCTCGGTGACCGCAAGTTGCAGCTCGAGGTCCACTCCACGGCCATGGATCGGACGTTCCCGGTCCTGGTGGATCTGCCCGCGGACAACTCGGTCCCGCGTCCGACGCTGTATCTGGTCAACGGCGGCGGCGGTGGCGTCGACGGTAACGCCTCATGGGACCAGAAGACCGACGCCAAGCAATTCCTCGGCGACAAGAACATCAATGTCGTCGAGCTGATCGGCGGCCGGTGGAGCTATTTCGCCGACTGGCGCGCGGCCGACCCGGTACTCGGCGTGAACAAATGGCAGACCTTCTACACCGAGGAGCTGCCACCGATCATCGATGCGGCGCTCGGCACCAACGGCAAGAACTCGATCGCGGGCTACTCGATGGCCGGTACATCGGTGCTGATGCTGGCGATCACCAAGCCCGGCCTGTTCCGGAATGTCGCCGCCTACAGCGGCTGCGCGCAGACCAGCGATCCGGTCGGCCAGAAGTTCGTGCAAACCACGGTCGAAACATGGGGCGGCGGTAACCCGGACAATATGTGGGGACCCGCGGACAACCCGCTCTGGCAAGCGAACGATCCGGTCCTGCACGCCGACAAACTGCGCGGAACGAACCTCTGGGTTGCGGCGGGCGGCGGGCTGCCCGGCGCGCACGACGGTCCCGGCGACCCGTTCATCATGGGCGATGACAAGTACAACCCGATCAGCGTGGCCAACCACGTGGTCGTCGGCGGCATCATCGAGGCCGCGATGAGCGCCTGCTCACACAACCTGCAGAACCGCTTGAACCAGTTGGGAATTCCGGCGACATTCGACCTGCCCCCCACCGGCACCCACACCTGGGGCTACTGGCAGGACGACCTCCAGCATTCATGGCCGGTCCTGTCCAAAGATCTCTACTGACCTGTATCACGCCGGGTAGGTGTGGATTTCGGTGGCCTTGACCGCCGCCCACAGGGGCACTCCGATCTGAAGACGCAAATCGGCGACGGTCGCGGGGGTGACGTCGGCGAGCACGGACGGGCTGCCGTCGAGGCGAAGCCGGGTGGTGTTCGCGTGCTGTTCGAGCCCGACCACGATCACCGGCCAGGTATTTCGCGGGCTGCCCGTTGGTTGTTCGAGGTACAGACTCACCGCGCTCGGCGGGAACGCGACATGTACAGCGCCGTGGGCAGGTTCGGCGACAGTAAGTGTGCCGCCGTCGTGGAGACCGATCATGTTGCCATGGGCTGTGCCGCGATAAAGGTTGAGGCCAACCAGGTTCGCGACATAGTCCGAGCGTGGTCTGCGGGCGACCTCGCTTGGCGGTCCCTCCTGGATGATGCTGCCGTTTTCGACGATGACGAGGCGGTCGGCCAGCACCATGGCATCGAGCGGGTCATGGGTGACCAGCACGGTGTGCCCGGTGTAGTCGGCGAGATGGTGGGCGAGGTCGGAGCGAACCTGCAAACGTGTGCTGGCGTCGAGTGCCGCCAACGGTTCATCCAGCAGCAGCAGTCGCGGATCGGTGACCAGCGCGCGGGCCAGCGCGACACGTTGAGCTTGACCGCCCGACAGCGCACGCGGTTTGGCGTGCCGGTGCTCGGCGAGGCCCACTCGCTCGAGCCAGTACTTCGCGCGGTCGCGCGCGGCCCGGCGGTGGTGCCCGCGGGCGCGCAGTCCGAAGGCGACATTGTCCTGGGCGGACATGTGCGCGAACAGCAGGTAGTCCTGGAATACGACGCCGATCGCGCGACGCTCGGCCGGGGTGAACAGCTTCGGCGGTGCGTCCCAAGTGTTTTCGTCGAGACGAATGCTGCCACCGGTGAGTGGGGTGAGTCCGGCCAGCGCCCGCAGCGCGGTGGTCTTACCCGCACCGTTGGGGCCCAGCAGTGCGACGACTTCACCCGGTGCCACACTGACGGCGATATCGAGTTCGAATTTGTCTCGGGTGATGCGTATTTCGGCGTCGAGTGTCATAGCGCTCCTCGCGTCCACCGCTCCCGCAGCGCCGCCAGTACGACCACCGATACGGTGAGCAGCACCAAGCTGAGCACGATCGCGTCCTCGGGATCGGTTTCCAATGCGAGGTAGACCGCCAGCGGCATGGTCGTCGTCTTACCCGGGAAGTTGCCCGCGAAGGTGATCGTGGCACCGAACTCACCGAGTGCACGGGCCCAGCACAGCACCGCACCCGCGATCACACCCGGCAGCACCGAGGGCAAGGTGACCCGCCGGAAAGTCAGCCAACGCGACGCACCCAGGGTGGCGGCGGCTTCTTCGTAGCGCGGGTCGGCTCCGCGCAAAGCACCCTCGACGGAAATCACCAGAAACGGCATCGCCACGAACGCCTCGGCGACGACGACCCCGGCGGTGGTGAAAGGCAGTGAGACACCGAACCATTCGTACAAATGACGGCCGATGACCCCGCGCCTGCCCAATACCAGCAGCAACGCGACACCGCCGACCACCGGCGGCAGCACGAGCGGGACCGTCACCAGCGCCCGCACGAACCCGAGTCCGGGGATCTCACCGCGAGCGAGCAACCACGCCAAGGGAATCCCCAACACAAGGCAGACGACAGTCGCCGAACTCGCGCACACCAGCGAAAGGCGCAGCGCCTGGCCGACTTCGGCGCTGAACAACCTGTCGGGCAGACCGCGCCACGGCGCGCGCAGCAGCAGCCCGGCCAGCGGCAATAACAAGAACGCCAAACCGCAGACGGCGGGCAGCACGAGCACGAGCGGTCGCCGCCCGCGCGCTGCCCGCCGTCGCGCCGACGTTCGGATCACGGGTTGTCGAATCCGGCCTTGGTGAACACCGTGCGCGCTTGGTCGGACCGCACGAAATCGACGAACACCGCGGCGGCCGCGGAGTTGGGGGCCTCGGCCAGTGGCGCGACCGGATAGTCGTTGATCGCCTTGTCCGCCTCGGGGAAGTCGATGCCTTCCACCTTGTCACCGGCGGCCTTGACGTCGGTGCGGTAGACGAGCGCCGCATCCACCTCACCGAGGGTGACCTTCGTCAGTACCGCTTTGACGTCGGCCTCACGGGTGTCGGGCTGCGGGTTGACACCGGCGACCTCGAACACGCTCTTCGCCGCGGCACCACAGGGCACCTGCTCAGCACACAGCGCGATCTTGGGTTCGGTCTTGCCGAAGTCGGCGAGACCGGTGATGTGGCCGGGATTGCCCTTGGGGACCGCGATCTCGAGCCGGTTGCGCACGAACGTCACCGGTGTGGCCTTGATATCGCCCGCGTCGACGATCTGCTGCATATTCTTCGGCGCCGCCGAGGCGAACACATCGACCGGGGCGCCCTGCTTGATCTGCTCGGCCAGCGCCGAACTCGCACCGAAGCTGTAGACAACCTTGACGCCGGGGTGTGCGGCCTCGAACTGCTTGCCCAACTCGGTGAACGTCTCGGTCAACGATGCGGCCGCGAATACCGTCACCGTGCCGGAGATCTTGTCGGTGGGGGCCGGATCGGACGACTTGTCCGACCCACAGCCGACCAACGTCATCGCGACAGCTCCGGTCAGAGCAACCGCACTCAGCGAACGAATCATCCTCATCAACTTTCCGGGATTTCTACAACAACATGGGTGGACTTGACCGATGCGACCGCGACGCTGCCGACCTCCAGGCCGAGTTCGTCGACCGAGTCGCGACTCAGCAGCGACACCAATCTGAACGGCCCGGCCTGCATCTCGACCTGAGCCATCACCGTGTCCTTCACGATGCGTGTCACGATCCCGCGCATCCGATTCCGCGCCGAGACCGCCACCGTGGCACCCAGCTCCGGGGCCTCCGCGTTGGCCCGCAGAAATTCCGCGAGCTCGCGGCCGCTCACACCCTTGCGCCCGTTGTCCAGCTGGATCGCGTTGAGTCGGCCCTGATCGATATACCGCCGCACGGTGTCATCGCTGACACCCATCAACGCAGCGACCTCACTGATCCGCAGATTCGACACGATTGGCAGCATATTGCCGTATCCACGGAATGCATAGCCGAATGCACACGCGCCAGCGGATCGTTATCCATACCTGCGCGGCGGGGTCGGGCAGTGAGAGTTATCCGAAACACGACGATTCCGACGACTGCACGAGGTCGGCAAGCGATCCGACTCCGAGGTTCCGGTCGGCCTGCGGCTAGCCGACCGGCACGGTCACGCCGGACGACGACGGGGCGCCGTGCAGGACCAGCTGGCTCGGGGTGTCGCCCTTCTTATCGTTTTTCTTGCCGTTCTTGTCCTTGCCTGGGAGGTCGAAGGCCAGGCGGATCGTGCGGATACTGCCGGGATCGATCTGGTCGAGGCCAGGGCCGGACGGGTTGAGTTCGGTGGTCGCGGTCGCGTCGGGGGCGAGGGAGCGGCCGGCGGCGGTGCTGAGGCGCTGGTCGGCGATGCGGAAGACTTGGCCGTGTTGGGAGACGTTGGTGACCGACAGCGTCACGATGGTGTAGGAACCACCCGGGGCTACCGAACCGGTGCGGCTCACGTTGGACGCAACCCCGGTAACGGTGAAAGCAAAGTTCCCGTCACGCACCGCACCAGCCGGAACCGGTCCGCCGGTCGAGGGCAGCGGCGAACTAGTCGAGGCAGCAGCGGGCGTCGTCGTGCCTGGAGCGGAATTGGACCCGAAGTCAGTGCTCACCAGCCACAGTGCCGCCGCGGCGACAAGTGCTAGACCGGCGGCGATCGGTAACCATCTGCGCACCAACAGCTTTCGAGGCGCTGGTGAGAATGTCCGAGGCTCGGGCGATTGCGGCGCCGAAAGGGGCTCGGCCAAGGTCGGGGGCGAGGCGACGGCGGGCATAACGCGGGTGGGCGGGTGACCGCCCGATCTCGCTGAGGTCGGTTGCGCCGGCACGGGCCCGCCCAAAGCCGCATTCGCGGCGGCGGCGAACTCCCCCGCGCTGGCATAGCGTTCCACCGGTTTCTTGGCCATCCCGCGGGCGACAACAGCGTCCAGCTGCGGCGGTACACCTCCGGCAGCCCACGACGCACGCGGTGGTTCGGACATCAAATGCGCATGCATCTGCTGTGCCGGATCGCCGTCGCCATACGGCAGCTTCCCGGTGAGGGTTTCGTACAGCACGCAGGCCAGCGAATAGACATCCGAGCGGACATCGGCCGTGCCGGTGAATCGTTCCGGCGCCATATAGCCCAACGTGCCAACCACCAACCCGGTGGCCGTGAGGGCGCTGCCGTCCGCGGCGCGGGCGATACCGAAGTCGATCAGATATACGAAACCGCTGGTGTCCTCGAGGATATTGCCCGGCTTCACATCTCGATGAACAAGCCCCGCCGCATGAGCGGCATCCAGGCCCTCCGCCGCTTGGGCAATGACCTCGACCGCCCGAGCAGGCACCAACGCACCCGACCGCAGCCGCGTGGCCAGATCGATGCCCGGGATGTAATCCATCTCCAAGAAAAGATGACCGTCGGCCTCACCGAAAGCGTGGATCGGCACGACGTGCGGGTTGCGCACCTGGGCACCCAGCCGCGCCTCGCGCTCGAAACGGCGCCGATAGCCCGGATCGGCGGAATACGCCGCAGACAACACCTTCAACGCAACAGTGCGACCGGTGCGGTCACGCGCCAACCACACCTCACCCATACCGCCACGACCCACCAAGCGTTCGAGGTGGTAATCCCCGAACGAGCCGCCAGCGCTCTGCACCGACACCTCCTGACCGTATCGCTGCGAATAGATGCCCCCGCGACCGGGAGAGCGGATGACGTGATCTTCGGGACCGGTCCCAGACATTGGTTCGAGGGCGAACCGCCCCGGTTCCAACCACCGATAATCTATGTTGCCAACGGTCAGGGGACCGAAAACGGTCAGCCAAGCGAGCCCGACAACCAAATTTCTGATCCGTAGTCCCCTGGCGCGCAGCAGATCCCGGAGCGTGGCAGCGTGCACGACCGTGGTTCAGGCTGCGGCCAGAAAGGGTTGCGCGCCTGCTCGGCCGGGCGGCTCTGTCCGTGAGCGATTACGGCAGTTATTCGCGAATCCGCGTCGCGTTTCGCGACGTGCATGCACCGAAGATATTCGCGAATGGACGACAACAGGGTCAGGTCAGCGTTTCGCGCTCGGCCGAGCTGCTACCTCTCTCGAACATCCGATAATGCCGGATGCGCGAATACCAATTCACGCATCGGCGCTATTTCGCGCAAGCGCACCGGCGGCAGCAGCCGGCGACGGCCATTGGCGAGTTCTGCTCTCTTGATGGCGTGGCGCGATAGCGTCGCTGTGCCCGATTTGGACGGTTTCCTGGCGATTATGTGGACGCATTTACTCCGCGGTCCAGTCCGCGCACGGCATCGAATGTGACGAACTCCAGCGTGGAATGTGATGCCGGTCATTGCCCGAGAAGGCGTGGTTGGGCATCGTCGTCGAATCGTTTTTGGACAGAACCCGGTTGGAGATGCCGACATGGCCGACCACGATTTTGCCTACGACCTCACACTGGACGAGGCACGGCGGCGCAGCGCCGTCGTCGCGGCGCTCGGTGACGACTGGGATCCGGTCGCGGTGCTCGCCGAGGAAGATCTGGCATACGAAATGCTCTACTCGAATCTCGACGATGAGCAGCAGCGGATCTATGAGGAACTCGTGCAGGCCGGGATCCTGCCCGAACGGGCGACTCGCCAAATTGCCGACTGATCTCACGACGCTCAGTGGCAGATCTTATCTGCGACATCGGCAGGCACGCCGGCCTCGGTGTATTGCAGCGCACTGCCGAGGTCCACAAGCTCCCAGACTCCGTCTGCCGCTACCTCGCCGATCTACTCACCATGCCCGACTACTCAGTTGTCGGGCGTGCGACTGGTGAAATCGAAGGAGCCGCCGTCGATGCCCCAGGAGATGATCCGTTCGGGATGGATCCGAATGATCGAGCGCTCCTGGGGCGGGAACGGCGGCTCCTGGTCGTCGAGCGCCTCGGCCGTGCCGCGCACCTCGATGCCGCGAATAACGTACGGCTCCAATGAAACCTGCTGGTCGACCACGAACGACACCCGACTGCCAGCCTCGACGTTGCGGTACTTACGGCTGGTCTGCATGCGCATACCGCCGATGTCGATGGTGCCGTCGGCATTCACCCGATAGCTGGTCGGGTTGTTCTGCACAACACCGTCGGGCGATACCGTGGCCAGCCGACCGATCCCGGCCTCCGCGAGGAACTGCTGCTCGTTCGTAGAGAAAGTCACCGATGCAGCGTAGATGCCTCGGCAACGGCCCGCCATGGGGCGTATGTGGTGAAATACGCACCAGTCTGGTGACATAGTCGCCACCCCTTTTGCCCGCTACGATCTTCACGGGATCGGCTTGGTCACCGCATCATTGAACCTGATGTGCCACATAGTGTTCGGGCGTGACCGGTCACCGACCGGCAGGGATTATCATCGCCGGGATGTTGGACACATATGGACGGGAATGTCGATGACTGTGGCGGGGCGTTGGCGCATCGTGGCGATGGACTTGTGGGATCGCGAAGCCATCGATCTTGTCGAGCCTGGATTCATGGAGTTCCACTCTGGTGGGACGGGTGAGTTCGGATTCATCGCCGTGCGCGGGTGGATGGATTGCCGTATCGAGATCCGTGACGGTCGCGACTGGGTGGAGTTCAGTTGGGAAGGTGATGATGAGGGTGATCCGGTCAGTGGTCGCGGCTGGGCTGTGCTGACCGAATCTGCCACCCTGCGCGGACACCTGTTCTTCCATCTCGGTGATGACTCCGCTTTCACCGCAGAGCGGTTCGAGGTGCCCGCGTGAGTGAGTACCAGTACTACGAGTTCGTCGCCCTCGACCGCCCGCTGGACGACCGTCAGCAGGCGGAGGTGCGAGCCTTGTCCACCCGGGCGCGCATCACCGCGACGAGCTTCGTCAACGAATACCACTGGGGCAGTTTCCGGGGTGATGTACGTCGGATGGTCGAGCGCTACTACGACGCGCACCTGTATCTGGCGAATTGGGGGACCCGCCAGCTGCTGTTCCGACTGCCGTGCACACTGCTCGGTCCCGAGGTGGCAGAACAGTACTGTCTCGGCGACTGTGTCACCGCCGAAACCTCCGGCAGGAACATCATTCTCGGCTTCTCGAGTGAGGACGAGTCCGGTGACTGGGTGGAGGACGCGGAGACTTCGTTGTCGGCCATCGTCGGAGTACGCGCCGATCTTGCCGCCGGAGATCTGCGACCACTGTATTTGGCCTGGTTGGCCGGGTACGGTACGTGGGAACGCGATGAGTGGGCCTTCGACCGCGATGATGACGACCAACTCGAGCCGCCGGTGCCGCCGGGACTCCGTATGCTCACCGCCGCTCAGCGGGCGATGGCCGACTTCCTGCGGCTGGACAGCGATCTGCTGCACGTCGCGGCGTCGGCGAGCCCCGATCTCGACGCGGTGGCCGATGATCCGCGTGCGCTCGCCGCATGGATCGCCGATCTCGATGCGGCAGAGAAAGATCGGCTGTTGCTTCGTGTCGCCGGTGACGACGCGGCGAGTGTTCACATGGAACTTCTGCGCCGATTCCGCGAGTCCACGACGGCCGCACCCGCCCAGGCGCCACGGCGTACCGTCGCTGACCTGCTGGATGGTACGGCCCGACACCGGAGCGAGCGGGAACGCCGTGAGGCAGCTGTCCGGGCCGAACAGCACGCTCGGCTCGAGGCCCGGCGGGCACGTCAACGCGAACGGCGGTTGAACGAACTCGCCCGCGACCAGGACGGTGCCTGGCAACGAATTGAAGTAATGGTCGCGACCAAGAAGTCCGGCCAGTACGACGCGGCGATCGAGCTGCTCACCGACCTGCGCGAGCTCGCCGAACGGGACGGTCGCACCGATGTCTTCGCGCGGCAGGCGAAAGCGTTGCGTGAACGGCACTCCAGCAAGCCGGCCTTCATCAGACGTCTGGTCACCGTCGATATCGAGGCGAGTCGGGGCTGATAGGCGGTGCGCGATCGACTTCGGTGCCGCGGACGGGTAAACGGCATCGAGGCGACTCGCCATGGGCAAAGCGCGACCTCGCCGGGGTGCGGTCGCAACCGCAGTTCGGAGGGTTGGCTCGATCGGGTGTCGGCGATGCGGTGCGATGGGAGAATTTGTGCGATGAACGCTTCCAGCCACCGCGAGACGCTACGACCGAGAAACCCGACCACCGCGAAATGATCCTACGGTGTACGAAGAAACTCTTGGCTGTCATCGGCCCCCAGCGGCTCACCAAGCCGACGCCCGAGGCCGATCCCGATGACTGGTACGCCAACCTGCTGTGGTTCAACCGCCGCAAATGTCTCCTGCTGACCCACTCCGCGACCTTGTTCACCGTTTTCGAGGCGGACGTCACCGCAGCCGACCTACGCGCCACCGGCACCCTCACGACTCGCCTGATCCAGCGGGAACTCCGGGACGAGCAACTACCCCTGGACACGTTCGCCGACACCGGGGCACGCGAACTCGTCCTGACCACGACGGCGGATCGTCAGGTGCTCGGGTGCATGAACGACTTGGCCTTTACTTGCCAACACATAATCGACAGCTCTGGCGGTCTCGGCGATACCGACCGCATGTACCTCAACCGGAGCCTGCGCCGCGTCATCTCGAGTGCCCGCGACTACCGGCCGCCGATCGAACTCGTTGCCAAGGGATGGACAGCGAGCTGAATCTTGTTACTCAACATCGAAATCGAAGCCGGTCGAGATATGTGCTCGTCGCAAGTGCGCTCGCGCAGGTCGAGACACCGGACGCGAGGGCTTCGTGCCATTGGTACCCAGCCCGAATCAGAGCAACGTGACGCGGATGTCTGGTTTGGTCTGTTCGGCGGCCTTGGCGAGCCGGGCATCGAAGGTTATGAGCGGAGCGTCGTGTAGGACAGCGACCGCCAGGTAGGCCGCGTCGTATACCGAGACGTTGTGGCGCATTGCCCAGACCGTATGTAACAGAGAGACATCGGTTCCTACGTAGACGATCTGCATAGCGGCGAGCGCTCGGAACGCGGCGTCGGCGTCGTTGGCGGTCAAGCGATTGCCGAGCACGGCTTTGCGGAGAGTGCGCAGCACCTCCAATGGCATGTGCGCGGGAGCGATCCAGTCGTCGTCGGCGAGCATCGCTGCTCGCGCGGTATTGCCCTGAGTCGCAGGGCTCGACAAGGCCATAACCATGACATTCGCGTCGACAACGATCACTCGTCGTCCTCGCGGCCGCCACGAATCTCCTCCACGACATCCTCAGCGCCCATACCGAGGCTGCGGTGCCCTATCAAACTCTCGAGCAGATGCTTGTTCCGCTCAGCACGCAACTCTCGTTCCAGTAAGGCACGTAGGTACACCTGAGTGGACTGACCGCGGGCCGCGGCACGTGCGGCGATAGCGTCCCGCACTTCCTCGGGCACGTCCTTGATTTGAATCGCAACAACCATAACTACAGCCTACATGCGAATGCCATGCGCATGTTCCGTTAGGTCGCACCTTTGCCGACACCGGATCATGTACCGCCGTCCATCTACGTCGGTGGATCGACGCCGGATTCAGTCGAGGCATCGCTGGGGCGAACAATCTCACCAAGGACTCGGTACTCGGAACCAGATGCGGAGTCACGATTCGTATAGGCCGAAATTTGCCGTCGTGGTCGAAGGCGGGTGGAGTTGCGGGAGAATCACGTCGGTCGATGAGGCTTGTCCGCAACCTCACGCGGCGGGCGGAATGAGCAACCCCAATCCGATACCACCCTCGGCGGTAGAAACGATGGCACGGCACACTGGATGGCCGTGGAACGCTTCCCCGGCGAGCTCGATTCCCTCCGTGCCGACAACGCCCGCCTGCGGCGGTTGCTCGACCTCACCGAAAACCAAGCACGACCAGCCGATCCGGACCAGACCGCACTGTCGACCCCGGTCGACATGCGTTCGGCTCCGGAAGCCAAGGTCCGGTTCTACCTCAACTTATTCCGTTGCCGCCCCGACATTTACGCGATTCGCTGGGAGAACCGCCAGGACGGCCGCTTCGGCTGGATGCCCGCGATCCGGGGGCGGTGGCGCACCGGCATGTCACGATCGGAGGCGTCATACCTGCCGCTCACCGACGAGGTCGTCGCCGCCCATCTGCGCGGGACGCACCATATCGGCTTGTATCCGCTGGGCGACGACGACACCTGCTGGTGGGTGGCCGCGGACTTGGACAAAGACACCGCGATGCTCGACGCCTTGGCATACCTCAAAGCAGCCCGCACCAAGGACATCCCCGCAGCACTCGAGGTGTCGCAATCCGGCCGCGGTGCGCATGTGTGGATCTTTTTCGCACAGGCCACCGCCGCTGCCCTGGCTCGACGGATCGCCACCGGCCTGCTCGCCGAGGCGATCCAGCTGCGCGGCAGCATGAATCTGTCCAGCTATGACCGACTGTTCCCGTCGCAGGACACGCACACCGGCCGCGGCATGGGCAATCTCATCGCCGCACCATTGAATGGAACCCGACGCCAGCACGGCACCACCTTGTTCCTGGATCCGGCCACTCTCGAACCTTTCGAGGACCAGTGGGCCTACCTGTCGAGCATCCCGCGACTGTCACCGAAACAAGTTGCCGCACTTGCCTACACGCTGCCCGAACCAAAAGTCGGACACGATGTTCGGCGCCTGCAGCTGCCGACCTCTTCGCGGATCATGCCACGCCCGGCAGCCGTAGTGCGCGCAACGTTCGCAGCCAGGCTCCAACTGACCGCTGCTGATCTGGGCCCCGCCATGATTTCGGCGGTCAAGCATGCCGCGTCCATCCCGAACCCCGAGTTCTACACCTGCCAGCGCGCCCGCCGAAGTACCTGGGACACACCACGATTCCTGCGCAGCTACGACGAAACCCTCGACGGCGACCTCGTCCTCCCCCGCGGACTATTGCCCTTACTCACCACACTGGTCGAATCCGCCGACAGCACACTGCGCATCGAAGACAACCGAATCGAAGGCAACCAACAGTCGTTCCAATGCTCGGCGGAATTGCGCCCCGAACAGCGAGCCGCGGTAGCCGACATCGAGGTCGACGACATGTGTGTAATTGTCGCACCACCCGGTACCGGCAAAACCATCATCGCCTGCGGCGCAATCGCTTCCCGGGCCACGTCCACATTGATCCTCGTCGACCGCAAAGCCCTGGCCGACCAATGGCGGACCCGGATCGCTGACCATCTCGGATTCAAGTGTGGACAAATCGGCGGCGGCCGATCCAAGACCACCGGCGTCATCGACATCGCCTTGCTCCCCACCCTGGCACGCCGCACCAACGTAGCCGAACTCACCAACGGCTACGGATTCGTCATCGTCGACGAATGCCACCACATCGCCGCCTCCGCCTTCACCGAAGTCCTCAACCAAATACCCACCCGATACTGGCTCGGACTCACGGCCACCCCCTACCGTCGCGATCAGCTCAACGACCTGATCTACCACCAGCTCGGCTCACGCACCCACACGGTCGACAGTCCCACAGCAGGACAACTGCCGACCAACGGTGAAACGCCTGCACCCCACCCAGTGCTCGAGATTCATCCGACGCAATTCGCGTACACCGGCGACGCCGATCCGTCCCAACCAGGCGGAATGGCCGAGATCTATCGGGCGCTGGTCGCCGACGAAGACCGCCTACAGCAGATCACCACCGACATCCAGACCGCGCACCACGCCGGCGCACAAATACTGGTACTCACCACCTGGGTCAACCACCTCGAAGCGATCACCGACCGCCTCACCGACGCAGGCTGCCACGACATCATCGTGCTTCGCGGCGGCATGAAAGCCCGCGACCGCCAAGCAATTACCGAAACGATCCGCACCCGCCAAGCCGATGGATCACCGCTGCTACTCGTCGGCACCGGCTCATTCATCGGCGAAGGCTTCGACTGCCCCGCCCTCGGCACCCTCTTCCTCGCATCCCCCATCTCATTCAAAGGACGCCTCGTCCAATATGTCGGGCGCATCACCCGACCACATCCCAACAAGACCACCGCCACCGTCCACGACTACCACGACGTCCGTACCCCCGTGCTCGCATCATCACTACACAAACGCGCACCCGGCTACGTCACTCTCGGATTCCCCGACCCGCGCAAACCCCACAACTGGAATACGGTCACAACGCCGCCGAACAACAATTACATGAGTCATGTGCACCCAAGCCGGGCAACAGAACTCGCTGAATAGCTGCGGTGAGATCTCTCAGCGGGCCGAGGTCAGTTCATGCAGCGACACGAGCAAGTCACGGTCACGATTGAAGCCGCGTTCGGTGATCAAACGGACGGCGCTCTCAGCCTGCGCAATGTCCTCCTGGGAAGCCGCCACCAGGAGGCCATGCAGATCCGCGAGATCCTGTGGGCGGGAAACATCGTCTCGGGCCAACAGTTTGAGCGCGATGAGATGGCCGGTGGTCGCGACCGGCAGCGTCAACCCGGGCACGATATCGAGGTTCTCCGCGGCCTGCACGATCTCGGACTCAATTCCCGAACTAGCGAACAAGATGTCGACCAGCACCGACACACCATCGATGGCGCGCTTCAGCCGGACGGTAGCCAGCCTGCCGTTATCGTGCTCCACCGAGGCATAGAACCCGTAGCCCTCGGCGATGAGTAGACGAACCAATTCCTCAGCGCCGCGGTCATCTGCAACCGCCACCGCTACGTCAATATCATGAGTAAACCGCGGCGCCGACCGCGCCGACACCGCAAATCCACCCACGAGCGCCCAGGCATAACCATGCCGACGAAGATCCGACGCCGCACGACGCAGCGCAGCCTCGAGTTGGTTCACGCGAAACGAGACGACGCATGACCAGCCGCATCACCGAGTGGCGCCCCAGGACGAGAAAGCAGCCAGTCCTGAACTGCCTCGTCCACCTCCGCCTCGGCGGCCTCCGGTCGCATCCGACGTATGCGGGCACGCTGCATACGCACACCGAACTCATACATCTCCAACGCCAAACGCAGCCTCTGGCCCGGCGATTCCTCTGCCACGAGACCCAGCCTACCGTCCGAAACAGCTCGAGCCCTCACCATCGACGCGCCAGAACCGGGCAGCTTGCCGATCATCGGTGATGCGCCGGCCCGCACCCGTTCTGCACGTGCACCCAACCGAGTTCGCCTACGACGGCGACGCCGACCCACCCAAATCGCCGAGATCTACCGAATGCTCATTGCAGACGAAGACCGTCTGCACCAGATCGTCACCGACGTACTGGCCGCACACCGCGCTGGCGCCAACATCCTGGTCCTCACCACCTGGGTGAATCACGTCGAAACGCTCACCGACCGCCTCACCGCCGCTGGCTGCGACGACGTCATCGTGCTCCGCGGTGGCATGAAAGCCCGCGACCGCCAAGCACTCGCGGAAAAAGTTGCGGCTCGCACAGCCGACCAGCCACCTCTATTGCTGGTGGGCACGGGCTCGTTCATCGGCGAAGGCTTCGACTGCCCCGCGCTCGACACCCTGTTCCTCGCAGCTCCAGTGTCTTTCAAAGGCCGCCTCGTCCAATACCTCGGACGCATCACCCGACCCACCCCGGCAAGACCGCCGCCACCGCGCACGACTGACTACCACGACGTACTGACCCGGTCATCGCATCCTTGCTACCGAAACGCGCACCCGGATACACCTCCCTAGGGTTCCCCGACCCGCGACGCAAACGCCGCAACCGACATCGGCAAGGACAGCCGCCGAACACGGGCTGATAATGTAGATTGCATCTACATAGATCGCGTCTACATAGATTTGGGTTACATAAGGGGCTCCGGGTGGCAGCATCAGGCTTCGTCGGCCGAAAAACCGAGCTAAGACTTCTGAGGACTCGCTTGCAGCGTGTCGCGGAATCCCGCCGAGGCGTGGCCGTTGCGATCAGAGGCCGCCGGCAGGTCGGAAAATCACGACTGGTCCAGGAGTTCTGCGACACGGCGCAAGTACCGTATCTGTACTTCACCGCCACGAAGGGTATGCCGGTATCCGAATCACTGGCCACGTTTCTCGCCGAACTGAAAAGATCGGGGATCGCAGCCAATCCCGAAACACTCCCCGAGACAATCGGCGGCTGGCCCGACGCCTTCCGGCTACTGGCCACCACCCTCGCTGATACCCCGACAACTGTCGTAATCGACGAATTACCTTGGCTGGCAGAACAAGACACGGTCTTCGACGGCGCACTGCAAACGGCGTGGGACCGGTTGCTGCAGCAACGCCCGGTTTTGCTGCTACTCCTGGGCAGTGACATCCACATGATGGAACGCCTCACCGCCCACGACCGCCCGTTCTACAGACGAGCAGACAACCTCGTCCTCGACCCGCTCAACCCCGCCGAAGTCGGTCACGCTCTCGGCCTCGACGCCGCACAGAGCATCGACGCGCACTTGATCACCGGCGGGCTGCCAGGCATCTTGCGTAGCTGGCCGCACGGGCTGTCACCGCTCGACTTCGTGCGACGCGAATGCGACGATCCTGCCGCGCCGCTGTTCGGAGTACCTGAGGCCACTCTCCTCGCCGAGTTCCCCGCCCCCGACCAAGCACGACGCGTACTCGAAGCGATCGGAAGCGGGGAACGCACCCACGCCACCATCGCGGCTTCGGCGGGCAGCCGCAGTGGCGCGCTGCCTTCCGGGACGTTATCGCCTCTACTGCATCGACTCTCAGTAGAAAAGCAAGTGCTCTCGGTGGATCAGCCACTATCGATCAAACCGGGAAAACCGGCACTCTACCGAGTCGCAGACAGCAACCTACGGCTCTACCTCGCTACCCTGCGCTCGGTTCAGGACCTGGTCCGGCGAGGACGAGTCGCCGCAGCCTACGAGCTGTTCACTCGACGCTGGACCTCCTGGCGCGGCAAAGCCGTCGAACCCCTCGTACGAGACGCACTCGAACTGAGCGCGCTCGCAGGAGCACTGCCCTGGAAAGACATCACCGCCGTCGGCGGCTGGTGGAACCGCACCTTCAACCCAGAAATCGACCTCATCGGCACCGACCGCTCCCCCGTCGCCAACCGGGTGATCTTCGCCGGATCGATCAAATGGCTCGCCACCCCCTTCGACCACCACGATCTAGCCGAACTCACTCGCGCAGTCGCCAGTGTTCCAGGCTTCGTCCCGCACGAAACAGCATTGGTCGCAGTGTCCTTAGCCGATATCGAGCCCACCCTCACCGACACCGTCGACCTGGTATGGAACGCCACCGACGTGCTCTCCGCATGGGGATGAGAAAGCCGCCACAACGGAGATATTGTCAACACCTGTGGATCGGGGGTTGTCGGCGATCTCATCACGCCGTTGCGGGCTTGGTCAGCGGGGCATCATGTCGGCGGGTAGGCCTTTGCACGCTCTGCCTCTCAGTATTGTTCGATGTCCGCTTACCGCTTGAGCCGGTGCTCGTGCTGCCGGAGGCTGGTCGATCTTCTTTCAGATTGCGCCTCGCCTGCTGAGGCGTATCTCCAGCGGGCCCTCCATGTCAGAACTTCTGCTTCTGGCACAACAGGATTCGACTCTCTGCGATCTTCTTCGCTAACATACTTCTACCAGCGCGGATAGCTCATGGCTATCTTCTATTGAATCGTGCTGCACCGCAGTGGTTTCGGCCTGGATTCGGCTGAAATACGGAGTGCTGTATGGGTCCTCGCCGCGACCGTGTGAGGCACCGCGAAGCCCTCTGGCAGTAGCCGAGGCCCGATCTAGGTACGCTCTCGAGAGCGCCACTCGACGGGGGGAACAGCGATGAATAACGACGAGCGAATGCTCGAGATCCAGCGGATCAACGAGCGGCTCGCGGCGGTGCGCGGCTCCGCTCGTTCCAGGGACGGCAGCGTAAGCATCGAGACAGATGCCGGTGGTCGGATCACCGACCTGTATATCGCCGACTATGCGATGGACAACGGCCCCCAGCACCTGGCCCACCTCATTATCGATCGTCACCGTGCCGCACTCGGCAACGCCGAAGCCGCAGCCGTGCAACTGTTCGAGGAGTCCAAGTGAACGTCGACCCCGTGAAGATGCGCGCACTCGCGGCCTCCGTACGCACGAACGCGGGCAGGATCACGACGAAGACGCCGATCGCGAAGGTGAGCCGTGATCTGGCCCGCGAGCGGATGGCGGACTCGAACCTCGCCGTCAAAGTCGAAGAATCACTCAAGGCGCTGGACACCGTGCTGGCATACCACAATCGCCGCCTGAGCAGCTTTTGCGACAGCGTGGAGACCGCCGCGGGTGTCTATGAGCAGACAGATGCCGACTGGGCTACCCAACTCAAGCAGCTGGGGGGCTAGGCGATGGCAGATGGACAGTCGCTGACCATATCCAAGGTGCTCGGGTGGGACCTCCGCTATCTCGGTCAGGTTGTCGACATGATGAACGAGACCTACAAGTTCATCGAGACCGAGGCCACCGCCGCGGGAAACCCGATCGAGCAGTCCGGCGACTACTTCGACAGTTCGGCAGGTGAGGCGGCACGACGGCGCGGCCAGGAGGATCGCACCGACACGATTCAGACCTCCGACGTCATCGAACAGATGGCGTCGAAGCTCAGCTCCCTGGTCTCGACCCTGGAAACCAATATTTCGGCGATCCGTACCCGCAAAGCCGAAGCCGAGGATTCGAGATGGGATCTGTTCGTCACCGAGGACGGCCACGTCAAGTCCCGCACATCGAACGCCGAAACCTACAGCGACTACTTCCCGTTCGGTGATGTCGCAGTAGTTGCGAAGGAAATCGTCACCCGGCGTCTGGACAACTTCATCTCGGCTGCCTTCACGCTCGTACAACGAGCGGATCAGGAAGGCACGGAGATCTACATCAAGGAAATCGAGAAGCTGTCCGACCGGGTGAAGCAGGGATTGGTTGTCATGCCGGACGATCCGGAGCTCGCGAAGATCCTCGAGGACTATCAAACCGATGTCTCCACCGGGCTGCCGAGACTCTGGCCGGTCGGGTGGCCACCCGACAGTAGTCGATCATATTGTCCGGCAAGCCATCTGCCGCGAACCACCGCAGATCGCCGCACTTGTTTGGCTCCTGGTTGATGGGTTCACCCTGCCACGACCGGACGGTGAAGAAGAACGCCATCCGGCCATCCGACGACGCGTTATGCATGATGTGGCTGAACTGCACATCAGCGGGAGCGATCGCCACGCCGATCTCTTCTTTCGCTTCACGGATCACTGCGTCGATGACGGATTCGCCGGCCTCGACGTGACCAGATGGCAGATGCCATGCACCATCCCCAAAGCCGGTGTTATGACGTCGACCGAACAGCACTTCGTCGCCGCGACGCAGCAACAGATGGACATCGCCGATGACCTTGTAACGCTGAGGCTTGGTCTTGTGACTGGATTCAGTCGTGACGCTCATGCAGACGTGTTCCCTTCACCTCAGAATATTCCGTTGACCTGGCTTTTTACTGAAACGTGCGTGTGAACCGAACCGATCCTATTCCGGCCACTCAGGGGTGGCTATACGCCGGACGCATAACGCGGCGAACCAACGGGGTATAGCCCCTGACCGGGGAAAAGCGAACGTGGAAGCACACCCGCCCGCACGGGAAACAGCCAAACCGCAAGGGAGCCAATTGGAATGCGACCCAAGGTGCGTCATATCGTTGTGGCCCACTAGGAATACTCGGAAGCCCACTGATTTCGACCAGGTCTGGGTCGATATTGTTGCGCCGCAACGCTTCCAGCAGGGAGCTCCGCAACTCCAGATATGCCTCCTGAGGCATCCCAACGTCGACTTCTGTAAATGGGGATCGACCGAGACCGTAGAACCCGGTTCTAGTACTCGAGCATTCCGTGAGTGGGCCAGGTCCCGTCCGTGTGGTTGCGGATCTCGGCCCACGACAGTGCCAGCCCCGATAGGGGATCGCTCGGCTGGGACGAGAGGGTGTGCTTGTCGATCAAGAGCTGATACGGCGGGGTCGGCTCTCCGGGATTCTCCAGCCACTCGGGTTGGATCCGGTACTCCACCATGTCCGGTTCCTCGTTCGTCAACTGCAGATGCAGTCTGATCCGGTACGGGTAGATCTGATTCGCGGGCATCCAGGTGCCTTCCCTGATCGCCGACAGGTAGGTCTCCACCACGATGTCCACCGGCAGATTGGGAAACTCCACGATCACCCCGGTCTGGGCGTTGAGCACCAGCTTCGTCAGACCGAGATACCGCCCCTGCTTGATCGGCTTATCCCCCGCCTGGTGATAGATCACCCATCCCAGCTCGAACGGGAACATCCGGTACTGGTGATCTCCATCCAATGCCGTCGCCAGATATGTGCGGGCTTGCTGTTCGGTCGTGATCGGTTCTTGCATGAAGCGGACTCCCATAGGATCGGAGTGGAATCGCGTGCAGGTCGGCGGCGCGGTCAGCAAAGTGCGCGGGTGGGCGGTCCCAAGTATGGGTTGTCAACGGGTCCCACCACACCGGGCCTCCGGACTCGAGCGACACCGTCCGCGCCACGGCTCGAGACCTGGAACTCGACGTGCGCGATGTCGCGCACGGATCCGGAATCGCGCTCGAACTCGATGAGGCATACACCCGCCAACCGGAACCAGCTCTCTTGGGCGCAAGCAACGCAAACACGTCACCGAACTCATCCGCGCACTTGCGGCGACGAACCGACATCCATGGCCGCCATTGAAGATTCAGACGCATTCGCCATCCGCGTCGATTGTCTTCCCCTTGGCTATCATCAGATGCAATGCATGTCGAGTTGATGCTTGATTCTTTGGATGGACTGTCCGTCGGTGACGCTTTGGGGCAGCAGTTCCCGATCATGCGCCGATCCATCGCCGATCTTCGGGCCGGTAATCTCCCTGCCGGACCGTGGGGGTGGACCGACGACACCGAGATGGCCTGCTCCGTGGTTACCGAGCTGTGCACTCGTGGCGAGATCGACCAGGATCGGCTCGCCACCGCTTTCGCACGACGCTTCGACCCGAGCCGTGACTACGGCTTCAACACGGTCGCCACCATGCGCCGAGTCCGCGATGGCATGCATTGGCGCACTGCGGCCGCAGCCGCTTTCGGTGACGAAGGCTCCTGCGGCAACGGTGCAGCCATGCGGGTTGCCCCGTTGGGTGCCTATTATGCCGGCGATCCGGAAAAGGTTGTCGCCGAAGCAGTCCAGTCGGCGCAGGTGACGCATCTGCATCCCGAAGGGGTCACCGGTGCCGTCGCGGTTGCACTCGCCGCATCCCAAGCCGCGCATGCGCGCCTGAACGGGACACGGCCCACACCAACCGAATTCATCACCAGCGTCCTGGACCGCCTCGACCACAGTGACACGACCCGGCTGATCCGCCGCGCCCGCACCCTGCTCGGAGCCCCCGCCGCCGAGGCCGCCAACGAACTCGGCAACGGATCTCTGGTCACCGCGCAGAACACGGTGCCGTTCACGATGTGGGTCGCGGCCACATATCTGGACGACTACCCGGCCGCAGTCACCACATGCATTGCCGCAGACGGAGATATCGACACCACCAGCGCCATCGTCGGCGGGATCGTCGCCGCCTACACCGGCAACCGCACGGGTCCGATCGTTGGGATACCCCAGACATGGCTTGCCGCACGAGAGGCACTGCCCCACTGGTGCAACTACTCCATCGAACGAACACGCGGGCGCAAGAACTCTGTATTCGGCCGCGCTCGACGATGGCTGTCCGGCGCATCGTCGAGATGAACACGATTGACCGGCAGGCATCCACCGCCTGTCATCGCATTCGTGCCCCCGCGGCCCCAGATCCGCCTCGCCATGGCGGCCCGGAAACCCTTCAGCCAACGCTCTACTGTGGCTGGTCTGCATCGTCCTCGGCAGTCTTTCGCAACTGCCTCGAGGTCCTCGAGGCAGTTGCGGCGACAAACCGACATCCACAGCCGCCGTTGAAGTTTCAGACCACCGGAATTGTCGTCCTATCCGGCGACTAGCTTGTTCACGAGTGGCCACCGATGCATGGTTCGGATCGAGAGGTCTCTGATGGAACCGAACATGCATGGGCCGCGTCTAACCTACTGAGACCAAGACCGACCGACGACTGAAAGAACGTGCATGGCTGAAGGTTCATCAACCACCGGCTCACCATTTGCGATTGTGCCCGACCATGTTTCGGATGCCGGACAGTATGTGCAGTGGACCGCGCAAACTCTCGTCAACGGTGTGCGCTCAGCCGACGCAGACGTGCAAGGGCTGATGACGAGCTGGAAAGGCACCGCGGCCACCGCCTATTCGACGGGGTGGGAGGAAACCCGCGACGGCGCCTTGCAGGTACTCGAAGCCCTGAACACCATGGCTGATCTGCTCGGTGTGGTAGGTGTCGAATACACCGGCACCGACACCACCAACGCCACCGGACTGCGGCAATCCTCACTGGATCTCCCGTAGCTGATTCCGCGTAACCGAACAGGACTGTGGCACATGAGGTATCAGGTCGATCTCGACCACCTGGACGACGTAACCGCCCGCATCGGCGGACTGAACGATTTCCTACAAGAATCCATACGCGAGATCGATGAACGCATGGCCGTAATGCAACAGAGCTGGAACGGCCACGCCGCCGACAAGCAAGCCGAAGCGCACCGGGAATGGGCTACCGCGGCGCAGGAAGTTCGGGAGGGAATCGAGGCCATGCAGGCCGCAGCCCGAACCGCACACACCGCCTACAACGACGCTGTCACCGAGAACCTGCGCACCCTGGGCCGCGCGTGACCGTTCTCGATGTCGACACCAGCGTCTACTACGACGCCGGGAACAAGCTCGTCTCGCTGGCCGCCGACTGGTTCGCCTCCGTCGATTCGTTCTGGCCGACCCTCAACCAATGCCACGCCATGACCGGGTCCTACGACGAGGCCAAGAAATGGGCCAAGACCTACGACATGCGCGCCGAAGAGCTATTGGACATGTCCAATGACCTCGCCGAAGCGGTGCACGCATACGGGTGCGTGTTGCTGGAAATCGGCTACAACCACGCCGTTGCCGAATACAACGCGACGGTCGGCACCGACACCCCGGCACCGGATAAACCGGCCACCCCCGGCCCCGTGGCATACCTGTGCCGGGTGCCGCTGCCGAGCGCCGGAGGACCCGGCCAGGGCCTGATCGATGGCGGTGTGCAACTGGCCGAAGCCATCGGGATTACCATCCCGGACGGCAATGTCGATCTACTCGCACGCGCCGCCGACACCTGGACCAAGATTGCCGACGCTGGACCGGTGGCAAAGATGGCGGGGGAGTTGGAACGGGTCGCCTGGTCGTTCGAGGCGATTGTCAGCCCCGAATACGAACACATCGATGAAGATCTGCGCGCCCTGCGTGACGCCGCCCTAACCACCACCGCCGCCTTCTATGAACTGTCCGCCAGCGCGAAAGACCACCACGACGGCCTGGTCGAGCTGCGCGAAAACATGAAAAAGGTCCTCGAGGATCTGGGCGAAGAGCTACTCAAAGAACTGCTCATCACCGTCGCAATCGCCATCGCAGCAAGCGTGGTGACCTTCGGTATCGGTGCCGCGGTGGCCAGCGCGCGTGTCGTGGCCATTGCCGCCCGATTCGCGCGCCCCATTCGCGCCCTCATCGATGCGTTCAAAGCCGCCAGACTCGGAAAGGGCGTAAAGGCCGAACAAACCCTTGCCAACCATGCCAAAGAACTGAAACGCATCAAGGATTTAAAGGCCAAAGCGACGCCGAAGGTGGAGCCGAAAACGGCACCGACACAGCTCACCGGTGAGATATCTAACGAGGAACGATGGATGCTGACCCGCGGCCCCAGCCGGGACCTGATTCGCGGGCTGCGTGAAGGGAACCTCACCGCCGATCAGCAGGCGGAAGCTCTCCGGATCAATGCCGCGTTGGACAAGTTACCCCCGTACCAAGGTCCGGTGACCCGGAATATTCAGATGACGCCCGAGGAACTCGCCCGATTCCAGCCCGGAGAAGCGGGACCGGTGAACGGGTTCATGAACAGTTCCAGCCGCGGCGGTAACGAACTCATGACCAACACCACGAACACCGAATTCCAGATATTGAGCAAGAGTGGGCGACAAGTCCACGACTACGGCGGGACTCCTGACGAAGTTATGTTCAAAACGGGGACCGAATTCTTCTGCGAGAGCAAAGTGACCGATCCGCAAACGGGTCGCACCATCATCACGCTGACCGAACGATAGGAGACACACCCATGCCGGAACCGGACTCGGAAAAAGTCGGCCGATTCACCTTCTACAGTCGCGAGGAATCGGAAGCACGAGGCTTGATCCCTTCTGATGAAGAACGGGCGCGCAATCGCGAGATACTCGCTGTATTCAACGAAAAACGCCGCAATGCCCCGCCCGAACCCGCACGCTCCCCCTCACTCGGCCTGGGAGAACGCTGGGGGGTCGACAGCCTGATCGGCACCGAATTCGAAGGCTGGACCCGCGACGCGAACGGCCAGTGGTACGACAAGGACGGCCACCCCACCAGCCACGACCGCGACGCCAACCCCGACAACTGAGCCGCAGTCAGCGCCGAACACAGCACGGCGGGCCGTTCGGCCCGCCGTTTTCGCATCCTGACCAGGGCGACCGTGGCGGCGCCCCAGTCACCTCTTCCGGCACGAACCCCAGCCACGGCTGGCGTGCACAGCGTCACCGCCGGCCCGATCGGGATACGAACCAGCGGGCCCGGTTCGTAACGGCCAGATGTAACCGGCTGAGGATGGCTGTGCCACAGGCCGTCACATCACGGCTGGCCATCACCGTAGCGATGACGGCGACACGCACTGGTCTGATGTCGTCCTGATTTCCGTCATCGGCATCGCACCGTGAATGATATGGGTGCCTGCCGATTCGCGTTCAATGCCCTCGTATGAAAAGCCCGTCGCTCTGGTGGCGAGGCAAGCCGAGGTGATAGAGCGGCTCGAAGCTCGGAACGCCGAGTTGCGGGCGGAGGGCGCCGAGTTGAAGCTCCGGCTGGGATGAAGTCGACGAACTGGTTGAATCCCCGTCCAGCGATAGTCCCCCTTCGACAAGCCGACCCCGAAGTCGCTGTGCCGAAAGTCCGGCCGCAAACCCGGTGGGCAGCAAGAGCATCCGGGATCGACGCTGGCGATGGCCGACAAGGCGAATCGCTATGTGCACCACGACTGACGGGACCCCGAAGCGTGCCGCGGCTGCGGCGCGGGTCTGATCTGCGGAACCGAGATCGGGGTGGAGCGCCGCCAGGTGTTCGACCGCGAGTTGGCCGGTGTCGCCGACACCGCCGTCTAAGGCCGGTGGTGCTGGGCCACCCAGCCCGCCGACGCCTTGGCCGACATCGGCCGACTCGTCGATTCCGCCCGAGCCGACCGGACCGTCATCGACGCCGACAAGCTCGCCGAACGGATCCGCCTCTAGCGCAGCGCTCCAGTGAGGGTGCGCTGGCCGCCGGAGACCTTTGGGGCGATTGACATGCAACCATGGTTTCCGTGGACAGGCCCTTTCGTGAGATCCGTGGTGTATACGATGCCGATACGATTACCGTGTACCAGGCATACGGCCCGCAGATTGCCCTTCCCGCCGCGGCCTCTGGACGGTTCCCGGGCGCGTTCAAGCGGGAGCGCATGACCTGGATCAAGCCATCATTTCTGTGGATGATGTACCGATCCGGCTGGGCCAGGAAGCCTGGGCAGGAGCATGTGCTGGCCGTCCGGATCTCGCGTTCAGGTTTCGAGTGGGCACTCCGCCATTCGGCGTTCGCGCACTTCGACAGCGCTGTGCATCAGGACCATGCGCAATGGAAAACCAGTTTGGCCGCCCCGGTTCGGATTCAATGGGATCCCGAGCGTGACACCGCATTTCGTCCCTTACCGTTCCGATCACTGCAGGTGGGGCTTTCCGGTGAAGCGGTGAATCGCTACTGCGACGAGTGGATCGTCGGGATCGATGACGTCACTGGACTCGCCCATGAGATCGCACGTGAGGTAGCCGCCGGGAGGCACGTTCTCGATCGCCTGCCCGCGGAAAAGCCGTACCCGACCCCACCTGAACTGCGCGTTCAACTAGGAATGGGCACCGGAGTAGTCACACTCTGATCAGTGGCCGAGGTCCAAATCATCCTTGGGCGATGGCGGTTTGTAGCCATTCGTAACGTGCGGCTCACTCATGTTGGACGGCGGACATGCGAAACCTTTCCTACGTTGCCGTATGAGATTTTTGCCTGCGCTCGAGCTGCGCTTCGGCTCCCTTCCGCACAATCTCGCTATCCGAATCACGCAGGCGAACCAAGGCAGCTTCGGCTTCCGGCCCAGGTGTGCCGCCAAGCGCCCAGATCGCTTTTCTTGCGAGGGCCCTGTTGTCGTCGTAATCGAGATAATCTGGAATCCAGACTGCAGCTCGATACAACGCGTCGACCGCGGTTGATGTCCGCAGCTGCCCGAGCAGCGATACGACGTCTTCGTGCATGTGATGCCAGTCTGCGGCACTCAACTGTAGAAGCATGTCGAGGTAGTCCATCGTGATCCCGAACTCGTTGCTCACAATAAGGGCGAGTTCGATGCCGTCGGCATAACGACTTTCGATCGCTTCTTTCAGCAGTTTCAATCCGAGTTGCCGACCATTGCTTTCCCCGAAGTGCCGCAGCACTTCTTCGGGCGAGCCGACCCGAGTCGGATTTGCCGGGCTGTATACCAACCCTAGTATGACCTTCTCATCCTCTGGAGTCATCGTACTATCTCCCTCCATTTGACTATCGAGTCGTTGAATATCTGCAATGCGGGACCCCGACCCAACCCGATATTGACGTGGCCCGGACCTTCACCCTTGAAGTGCGCCGCGAAGTCCGCCCATCCCTTTGATACTACCGGCATATCCGGATACACATCCAGGACGGCCTTCGCGCTGTTTCTGACACCGATTTCCGCTAGTTCATCGATTGTTCCCGGGCGAAGCTCGAATTCTACAAGGCGTCCGGCATAGGAATCAGAAAAGCCTTGAGTCGGCGAGATGAATGTTTCACTCGTCGGGGGCAGCCGTCCGGTATTTTGTAATGTTTCAAAGTCGGACTCGCTCATAGATCGATAGTATTTGTGGTTGCATCCGTCGGGTACCAGGCCCAGAGGGTCGGCCCACACCGTCGGGTTGTGGGGATATGTGTTGGGATTCGGCGCCGGTGAGAGACCAAGTGGGTCGTGGGTAAGGAATCTTCCCGTTCCGGGGTCATATGTGCGGTGGAGATTGTAGTTGAGGCCAGTTTCGGGATCGTAGAGTTGGCCAGGGAACCGCAGCGGCGTGGCGACCTGGCCGGACCATGCCGTGCGCCCCCAGAGATCGACAGTCGCGGTAGCTACCGTTGCGGCGCTATCGGGATTGATGATTTCTGTGGGCGTACCGACAAGGTCGGTGACTATGGCATAGAACTCGCGGTCAAAGGCGTCTTGCTCGGTGGCTTGGGTGACTGGGGTATGGGAATTCGGTTGGTATTGCCATCGTGTCGAGACCCCGTCGGCGCGCTGTTCGATGACATGCGTGCCGTCCCAGGTGTAGTCGGTGCGTTCGAGGACGGTCCCGTCGTTGGTGAGGTGTTGTTTGGTGGTTCGGCGACCGAGTGCGTCGTAGGTGTAGTGCCACCATTGGCGGTCTGGGGTCCAGACATCGGTGAGTTGGTCGAAAGAGTTGTTGGGTCGAACCGGGGCGCCCTGCTGGGATTGCTCCCGGTGGGTTTCCCCGGTCCGCCCGCCGAACCCGGCGTGCCCATTACTGAGCACCGGGCTCTCCACGAGATCAGGCCGCTGGGTGGTGTGTGTTCATGGGTCCGAGCCAGGGTGGGGGAATCTTGTTGCCTCGGTAGCGGTATCGGGTGACCGGGACCGCTGAGATATCGAACAACTCGACGCCGTCGAACGCGATCGGTGTCCATCCTCTTTGAGTGTGGAACCGTCGCCGGATCGCCTTCCAGTTCAAGCGGTTTCGGTGCATTATCCACCTGATCACCCGCCACCAGACGAACGTGTGGAGGTTGGAGAAGGTGTGTTTGACGACCGCATGCTTGAAGTAGTTGGACCATCCGCGCTGTATCTGGTTGATCCGGACCAGCGCCACCCTGTAATCCAGATGCGACAGCCTCCGGGTTACTGCCTTGATCTTCCGTTTGAACGCCATGACTGGCTTGTCGGCGACAAACGTGTAGATATGCCACTTGCCGGTTCCTCGTTTACGCATCCATTTGATATCGAAGCCGAGGAAGTCGAACCCTTTGGTGAGGTGGACGATCCGGGTCTTGGATTCCGACAGGCGAAGGCCCATCGGTGCCAGGACCTGGCTCACCTCGGCGCGGAGCTGCTCGGTGTGCTGTTCAGTGCCGTTGACCATGACGACGAAGTCATCCGCGTAGCGGACCAGTCGCCAGGTGCCCAGGCCCCGGTGACGCCGTTGCTCGCGCTTCCACCTGGTCGCCATCGTCTGCTCCCAACGCCCGACAGCAAAGTCGTCGAGCACCGACAGCGCGATGTTGGCCAGAAGCGGTGAAAGGATGCCACCTTGCGGTGTTCCCGAAGTGGTGTCGTTACGATCGCCGAGTTCGGTCATGATCCCGGCTTTGAGGAACGACTTCACCAACCCGAGCACCCGCTTGTCCTTGACCCGCAGCCGAACTCGATCCATCAGGGCCGAGTGGTCAATCGTGTCGAAGCACGCCTCGATATCGGCATCCAACACCCAGCGGTAACCCTGGGTGCCGAACACGTGGATCTCGGCTATCGCGTCATGCGCGCGTCGGTTCGGCCGGAATCCGTAAGAGCACGAACGGAAATCCGCCTCAAAAATCGGTTCCAGCACCAGCTTCAGCGCAGCTTGAACCACCCGGTCCGCGATGGTCGGGATTCCGAGACGGCGGAGCTTGCCACTCGCCTTCGGTATCATCCGCTCCCGCACCGGCAACGGACGAAACATTCCCGACCGCAACTCACCGCGCAGACGGTCCAAGTACGCCTCGGCCCCAAACACTTTCACATCGGCGGCGCGGACGCCGTCGATGCCGGGCGTTCGAGCTCCGGAATTACCCGCGACCCGATCCAATGCCATCACAAGCGTGGCCGGATCGCACACGAAGTTGAACACATCGTCGAACCGGAAGCCGTGATCGGCCACCGCCCAACGGTGCAGTTTGGCCTGCATCCTCCGTACCCGCAGCCACGCCGTATCCGGGTCGGGCCACGCGACAGGAACATCCATTCCTGTGTCTCCGGGCATTGCAGTGTCTCCCTTGCGATCTCGCTGCCGTCCTTCCCCATGCACGCGGCTCTCCCGCGCTCGGAGTACTACCACGGCTCCGCCCCTCCATGGCCCGATCGGCGGACGGAGCGCCCAGCCCGAACCGCCCGCGCTGGTTGTGCGGGAAGCAGGCAGAACCAGGGAGGTTCCCGTGTTCACTGACTGATCGTTCGACAACGTAGGCACCCGGCTATGCCCCCGCGGCATCGCCACGGTTACGCCGCAGCCTTTCACCGTGGCCTCCCGAACGGTCCGTCACTCACCGCGCGGGAGTTCCCCGTCCGACCATCGATCGGACGAGTGCGCGCCGCACCCAGCCCAGATCTGCCAGATTCGAGCTGGTGGCACCTTAGGAGGCTTTAGAGCACCGGTTTCTCGCGTATACCTCGTCGTCTCGCTTGCCGGACCCGCACCATCTGGCAGTGCTGACACGTCCCGGCGTTGTCGGGGCCGCTTGCCACCCTTCCCAGCACCTCCCGGGTCAGGCTGCCCCCAGCTTCACCGCCCTGCTGCGACAGGGCGGCGGCGAAGGTCTCTCACCTCCCCACGATCAGTCAGCGCCTCACGGCGCACGTACCGGTAGTGCCATATATCGGCTTTGCGGGACAGCCGGGTGGTGGTCTTGCGGATGAGGCGGCCGGCCTCGTCGTAGTGGTAGCGGGTACGGCCGTCGCGGATGAGCAAGTTGTTGCGGTATTCGCGGCGGCTGTCGCCCTCGGATTCGGGCAGAGGCGTATAGGAATCGTCCGAGTCGGCGACTGTCGCCGTCGTGCTGGTATGCGGTTCTGATTGCAGCGCACTGGTGATGTTACTGAGTGCGTCATAGGTGTACTGCTCGGCGATTGTGCTGTTGCGGGTGATCGATGTGGCGCGCCCAACGGGGTCGAGGACGTAATCGCTCACCACAGAATTGGTGTCGGGGCGGGTGAGGATGTGGTTGATGAGGTAGCCGTCGAGGCGGTAGGCGTATTCGTCGTGACGGAGTGTCCGCGGGCTGGACCGTGGTCCGATGTCGAGATTCAGTGATGTAGCAGGGTTGGCGATCACGTGCTGGCGGGTGACGCGACCGATATCGGACAGCGTCCGATCGATAGCGATTTCGCCGACGCGCCAACTTTTGAGACGCCCGATCGAGTCGTAGTGGAAGGCGAGTTTGTGTCCGTCGGCGCTAAGGCCGCGGACTTTTCCGGTGCCGTCGTAGTCCCAGCCGGTGGTTGCGCCGGTGGGGGTGGTGCGGCGGATACGGCGACTGTACTGGTCGTGGTCGTGGCGCATCGCCGGTTGGTCGTCGAGTTGTTGTGAGGCGAGTTGGCCGGTGGCGGTGTAGGTGAATTCGAGGGTGTGAGTGGGGTCGTCGTTTGTTCCCGCGATCGCGGTCAGGACTCGTCCGGCGAGGTCGTGGGTGTATCTGATCCAGTCGCCGGTGTCGGTGGTGACCGCGGTGAGGCGGCCGAGGATGTCGTGGGTGTGGTGGCGGGTGATGCCGGTGGCCGGTGTGATCGTGGTGGCTCGTCCGGCGGCGTCGTGGGTGTAGCGGGTGGTGGCGCCGGTGTAGTCGGTTTGTGCGGTCAGGCGCCCGGCTGGGTCGTATTCGTAGGTCCAGGATTGACCGAGGGGGTTGGTGACTTTGGTGAGACGACGTTGGCTGTCCCAGGTGTAGTCGGTTGTCGAGCCGTCGGGATCGGTGCGGGAATGCAGCAGATCGAAGGCGCCATAAACGAAGCGGGTGAGATTGCCTGCGCGGTCGGTATGCGTGAGAGGGTTGCCTTCGCCGTCGTAGGTCCACGACTCGGCGTAGCTGTCGGGGTCGATGCGGCGCAGCAGTTTTCCGTCCGGTGCCCACTCGTAGTGGGTCTGGGCGTCCATGGGATCTGTAACTCGGACGGGACGGCCACAGGAGTCGCGTTCGATGCGCGTGGTTGCACCGGTCTGGTCGACCACCTGGACCGGCAATCCGGCTGCATCGACTTCGATACGTGTCGAGGTGTTGTCGGCATTGGTGAGCTCGGCGATGGCACCGTTGGAGTGGTAGGCGTACGCGGTTCGGGCTCCCGCCGGGTCAACAGAGGCGGCAAGGTCTCCGTTCTTGTTCCATTCCTGTTCTTGCACAGTGCCGTCGGCGTCGGTGACTCGGGTAGGCCGGTTGCGCCACATGTAGTCGATCTGCACGGTGTGGCCGTCAGGGCGGATGATTTCGGCGATGTCGCCTTCGCCGGTGTACCGGTACCGGGTCACCGCGCCATCGGGTGCGACGACCCTCAGTGGTTTGCGGTCGGCGTTGTAGTCGAAATGCGTACGACCACCGGCGGGATCGACCAGGTCACGAAGGCGGAAGTCGCGATCGAAGCCGTGGGATGTGGTGGCGCCGAGGGAGTCGGTGACGGTGGTGAGACGGCCAGTGCCATCAGGGAATTCGAGGTAGTCGAAATCGGTATCCAAGATTCCGGCGGTGCCGCGCTGGAAGATGACACGGCCGGATTCGTCGTAGATGTTGACCATCTGGTTGCCGTTGGAATCGGTCCAAGACGTCAGCCGATGTTCGTCATCGTGGGTGTAGCTCGTGGTAGCGCCGACAGCGTTCACCACCGTCGACAGCTCGCCAGCGTCGTACCCGAATTCCCTTAATCGGGTTCGTGTTTCGGCGCCATCAGGGTCGGCGCCGAGTACAGATAGCCCGGTGACGCGTCCCGCGGCGGTGTCGATGCGTACTCGGTAGCCGCCCGAATGTGACACCTCGACCGGTGCGCCGTCGGTGCCGTAGCGGAAGCGGATCCGGTTGCGGTGGCGGTCGGTGATCGCGGAGATGGCGTAGTTGCCCAGGCGGGACTCGATGCCATCGAGGGTCGGTTCGGGCGCGAAATGCCAGAGTATTTCCCGCTGTTGATCCCAGATGCGGTAACCGCCGACCTCCGTTCGGGTCAGCGTCCACCCCTGTCCACCGGTCATCGGTTCGGCGGCGACACCCACCTCTGCATGCGGGTAGGCCAGCATGATGCCGTCCTCGCCGAGGAAAGTGACGCCTTCGTGCTCGACGACCAGACGCATATCCAGGGTGGTCGACCACGATGGGCCGAACCAGCGGCCGTACCGGTAGTTCGAGCGATGCGTGCGCCGCAGAGTCAGTGCGAGGACACCGGGAAGGTCGACATCGGTTTCGGGGAGCAGAAATTCACCGGTCGCAATATCGACCGGATCCTCGGAACACGTTTTATCGCCCTCAACGCGGTCGTGGTCCGCACCGTTCTCTCGCGCGGTATCGCCAGCACCTTGATCGGCCTCGGCTCGCTCCTGCGGGGTCGGGTGCTCCTGCGGCGAATCATGATGGGACGGTTGGTTTTCTGGGGATGCATTGTCGTGGCCATTGGGGTTCGTGCCGTCCCCGTCCGGGTGGTTGGGTTCTGTCCCGTCGTGGGTTTGACGCGGACTGCCGTCACCGTGATCGGTCGGGGTGTCAGGCGAATCGGTGTGAGCAGGTGGGCTCGAGTCGGGATCAGGGTGCTGGCCGGGTGTCTCGTGGCTCGGGTTCGGTCCTGCGGACACCTCCGCATCCGGTCGAACCGCTGGAGTGTCGGAGGGCTGGTGGGGAGTTTGGGGCGCATCACCGGGATGCTCACCGCTGGGGTGGGAGTCAGGTGCCGCCGGATCGGGGTGCGCCTGCTGCGGCGCATCCGCCTGAGAATGCCCCGGTGTGGTGTTGTCGGGCCCTGATGTGCCGGAGTCCGTTGTGTGCGTCGGTGTTTCAGGTTGCGGGGTGGTCGTTCCCGGTTGTGTCGGAGATTCGGTTGTCGCGTTCGGGTGTGTGCCGGACTCGGTGGCGCTCGGCTGGGTTCCGGACGGTGTGCCCGGCTCGTGCCCAGTCGGGCTGCTCGACGGTGTCTCTGCTGTCGGATGTGTGCCGGCCGGTGTACCGGTTTCATGCGGGGTCGATGACGGCGTATGCGCCCCGGATGTGGCGCTGCCGGGAGCGTGTGGGGTGGTGTGCGGGGCGTGTTCTGCCGCGCTGGCCACGGTGTGGGTCGCTTTGCTGACCTTCGAGACGTCACCGATCTTGTCCAACGCGGACAGGGCAGGTTTGGCCGCGCCCGCACCACCGGTGCCCACGGTGGTGATCAGATCCCCGGTCAAAGAGCCGAGGAACTCCGACGGATTCTTGCGCGCACCAGACAGAATCGAAGACACGGTCGCCCCGGGGTCAGCCGCCGCGACCACCAGCCCGGTGCCCAGATCCGACATCCCCGAGAAGTATTCGGCCGGATGGGTCAGGTTGTAGGCGTCCATCGGGCTGACCTGACGCACGAACTGCACGATCCCGGTGAAACTGGTCAACAGCCCGGAGGTGAAGTTCAGTTTCGCCTGATCCAACGCCCCCGACAGATCCGAGACATTGTCGGTCCAGCGTTCGGTGAACGGCGGTTCGGTCGGGGCGGCCTCGGTCGCTGTCGCCAACGCCGCCGTGACGGAGGCTGCTGCGTTGTCCCGCTGGGTGCGTGCGCCGCGCAGGATCTCGCGGGCCTCGTTGCGGATCGAGGTCCACGTGTCGGTCAGAGGCGTCTTGCGTTTCTGCTCATCCGACAGCGCGTTCCACTGGTTCTTCCTCGTGGTTTCCTCGGTATCGGCCGCTTCCCACTTCGCAATCGCATCAGCGGCTTTGGTTTGCGCGGCGGTGACCTCGTGATACCAGCCATCGAGCACACCCGATGCCTTGCCCATCGCATCAGCGCCCTCCCACCACAGCTTCGGCTGTTTCGCGAACTCGGTGTGAAACTCCTCGGCCGCCGACCCGGTCCAGTCTGCGGTGTTGACCGTGCGCAGCGCGTCACCGGTCTTGCCGATCGAGTCGCCCATCTTCTGCAGTGCATCAACGGCGTTGTGGATCGCTGAGGGTTCGCCCCGGATCAGTTCTTTCGGGTCGGTGGTTTGTCCGAGTTCGCGTTCCTTGATTTCACCGCCGGCGAGATCGGCGATCCTGTCTCCGAGGTCGTCGAGGTTCTCCGCGACTCCATCGGCACCGACCTTGCGCGCCAGCCCCGCCGCCGCGTCCAAACCCGCGTCGGCGAGCTCACCGGCCTTCTGCGTGGCCGATTCGACGCCGTGCTCGACCGCGTCACCGACCTTGTTGACGAAATCACCGAGACCACTCACCTATTTCGCCCCCTGGTCGTTCATGATCTCCGCCGCCCGCTCGGCAGCACCGGTATTCCAATGCCGCGGGATCCCCGGTATCGGACCGTTGTTGCCCAACGCGTCCGGGCCCACCGCCTCGATCACCTTGACGTTCGTACCGATATGAGTGAACGCATTCTGGAACGATTCGGCGCTGTAGTCGGTGTGGCGGATCTGATTGAACTGGTTGTCGGCCAACGTGTCTCCCCACGACCGCGCATCGATCTCTTCCTTCGACAGATGCGGGTTGCCCGTCAGCTGCGTGAACATCTCCTTGAACGTGTCCGAGAACTTCTCATCCATGATGTGATAGCGCCCTGCCGCCAACCCCAACGTCTTGGCGATCTCGTTGCCTGCCTGCACCAGCGCCCGCACACCCCATGACCAGCGCTCGGTGAAGGTCTCGAATGCGCTTTGTACCGACGCCTTACCTGCCTCCATCGGCGAAAGGGTCAACAACGAAAACCCCCGCCCCATCGCCCCGGTCTCCCCGACACCCAGATCCGACAGCTCACTGATGACCCCGGTGATCCCGTCCGCCGCCTGCTGCAGCACCGCGGGATCCACATTCAACTGCTCCCCCACCGCTACCTCCCGTCCCCGATCGAATCCTCGGACACCTGCGGCGGAAACGCTATTGGCGCCGAACCGGTGATATCGACAGCCACACCGGTGGGCTCCGACCGCCCCGCCGCGTACTCGACCAGCCGCCACCCCAACAGCAACTGATACCGATACTCCTGATCACCAGCGACACCCCGCGCAGCCATATAGCGGGCGTACTCCTCGACACTGGTGAACGCACAAATCCAATCCACACCCCCGAGCCGGGACGTGCACAGGCGATCATCATCGACCAACGGCACCAACAAACCGGCCTGCCGGAACGCCGCCGCCAGCACCTCCGGCTGCCCGAAACCGGCATAGAAAGCAGCGATCTCCGCCCGCAACGCGGCGCCACTGTCGAATTCAGCCAATCGCCTAGCCACCCCGCTCACGATCTATCGGCTACCCACCAAACCAAGGCTCTCGCAGCATACCTACGGCTCGCCGGCCACCGCCCGATCCAGGAATGCTCGCCAGTTCCCTTGGGATACCGAACCAACCGACCGCACCCACATCCCGCAGGGAATACGCGACCAGTTCAGCGGATGCCATGCTGTCCATCACACCGTCGACCGGCGTCTGGGATAACCATCGCGCTGCCCAGTCGGTGGCGATGCCCGGCATTCAGCTGGAGAGTCAGCGCCAAGGGGTTCAGGGCGTCTCCTGTTAGTCCGCAGCTAGCAGTCGCTCTAGTTCATCCCATCCTTCGGCGCTGGACTGGTGACGGGCTTGCATCGCGCGCGCGTTCTCGACAGCCAGGCAACCGATCCGCAGCGCCAGTGGAATATTCATGTGGCGCAACGCTGTCCAACGTTGCTTGTCGTCCAGCATGACGAACCGGGACAGCGTCTTGCCCGCCGCGGCCGCACCCGCCAAGGCGTGCGCCGCGAGGAGAAGCTCACCACGCAGCCTTTGTCGTCGTTCATCGAGATCAGCACTGCCAGTTGCGACGTACGCCTTCGCATGGACGTGGGTTCGCAGAACGACTTCGGTGGCCAGAACACTCAGCGACGGCGTAAGAATCCCCGATCGCACATTCAGCCCATTTCCCGCGGAAGGGCCGAGGTAGACAGCATGTGCGAACTTGCGGAGATCTCGATTGTCGAGCTCATACAACAACGATGACCCGGGCAGCGGCAGACTCATCGGTGTAACCAGATCCGCCGCGAGGTGCTTGACCCACAGCACCAACGCCTCCGAAGTGGATTCGACCTCACGGAATCTACCCGATACTGAGACCGTCTCTTTCTCTCCGTGATCCCAACGCACCCCACGGAATTCGCCAGTACGTATCTGCCGCAGCGCCTCCAACGGCCGAGCGAGATCATGTCCGGCAGAGCGGACACGATGGGCTCGCCCACCGAACCCCGGCCCGGTGTAGTCGATCGGCAGCCGCTTCCCGGCACGCTCCCAAGCCCGCATCCGCTTGGTGCGTCGAATCGGCTCCATCGATTTCACGACCGCGCGGTCCAGCGCCGAATCGAACCACGCCGCAAGCGCTCCGACGATGCCGGTGACACCGACCGCCAGCAGGTCGTCGTGATCCCAGGCACTGCGCTGGCGCGCCCGCCAACTCTCCAACTGTGCACGTTGCACCGGTGTCAGAGCGGCGTCGAAATCTATATCGAGCCAACCGGACTCGGCGCGCACCCGATCGTTGATCGCCGTCATCTCGGCGTACGACGCAGGTATCGGCTCGCCGCGAACAATCACCGCATCCCCATCGGAGAGCGCCGATACCGTGGCCGCCTCGAGCTCAGCCATCCGTCGACTGATGGTGTCGAGATTCCGATCGATGGACTCGTCCATCTCAACTCACAGCCGACTCGGGAATACGGCTGAGCACGACTTCGATTGCGCTCTCCGCCATTTCGACCTGATCACGCTCGAGCCGCAGCTCATCGCGCAGCCGCCGGTTCTCCACCGTGAGTCGCTTGTTATCGGCGCTGAGACGCCCGATCCGCGCGATCAGCAACTCACGATCCGCGATAAGGCTCTCCAAACGTTGATGCAGCGCCAGCACCACGCGTCGGCGCTGTTCGTCCCGATCGGTCTCCTCCGCGAGCACAACCCGATTGATCAGATCCAGACGCATCGCCCCGACCACGACCTGTCCGGCGGCCAACGGAGTCCAGCGCGCACCGCTCGCGGCCGCACCCGCGACCACCACACCACCGACACCGGTGACCAACGCCGTACCACCGGCAACACCGAAGCCGCCCGCCGCGATCGCTCCGCCACCGAGAGTGGCCAGTCCTGCCGAGGTGGCCGCCGCGCCGGAAAGTCCTGCCGCCGTGCCGATCGCGGTGCCGATCAATGGCGCGGCCCAGCCAGCGGTCGCGACTCCGACACCAAGGCCGAGCACACCGGCCACCGCTACTCTGCCCCAACGGACGTTCTTGCGGCGGAGCCGACGGATGAGCGCCTTCTGCTCGGTGAACATCGCGTCGAGGTCTGAGGCCCTCGCTTCAGGAAACCCCGCGGTCAATGTCCGCAGTATTTCCTGACGGGCCGATGCATTCCACCTGCGCTTGGCGGGCCAGGGGTCGAAGAGCACGAGATCGACCAACACCAGCAGAGAACGGCTGCGGGAACCGATACTCCGCGGTGCCCGCCGACCGAAATCGGCAACTCGCTGCGCAACAGGAGCGATGCCATTCGACTCGATCTCGGTGAAAAGTTCCGACACGAATTGTGTGTCGGAGGTGGGACTTTCAGCAGAGGCTAACTCCGTACACAGCCGTGCTACCGCCTCGTCACGAACCACCCGCTTCGCCGCGATCTCGTCCTCGTCCCGGGTTGCCGCCAGATCGACCTGCATCATCGCGATCTGCATCGTCGCGAGCGCAACAGATTCCGCCCACCCCAATACGAACTGGCTGTTGTCGGGCTCGTCGTCCGTCTTCACCACACCCCCAAGCATTTTCGGTCTGGCCAGTATCACAGAAACCACTGAGGACTCCTGGCGATCGGGCGGTTTCGACGAACGGACCGTCGCGGCTGCGCTACCTGCCCACGTGGTACCGACGTACTCATTGAGTCGTACTGGATCCGCTGGGCGGCCACGGTGGCGAGCAAACTGCCACCAGCGCAATGGAAATCGGGGCCGACCGAACCACCCTGCGCGCCCGCGCGACTGTGTTCGATGTCACTGTGTCCGTACCGTTCACCGGCCTCGCCATCAAGGCTGTCCTCGAACATCGGGACGGACCCGCCGTAGACGTGCTGGTGCCCTACACGGCAACAGCCGACCAACCTAGAGATCGACTTCAACGCCGCCGATGGCGCGGTCGGCACCGCCAGATTGTGGACCTGACAGAGCCCGTTCCTGCGAGTTCACGCAGGCCCCTGTATGTCACGCCACGATCTGGACGCTGTTGAGGATGGTGGTGAGGTCGGCACCGAGTCTGTCCAAGTCCGCCACCGTTGTCCGCCCGACCAATAAGACCGGGTGGATTGCGCCGTTGCATGCGCAGACGACGAGGCGGTAGTCCTGCCACCATTCGACCTGGGCGAGCGAGAAGGCACCGGTGACTTTTCCACCATTCTGGCCACACACTGTGATCTTTTGATCGTCGCGTGTCCGCCAACCCGGTGTCGTCTGCGCTATCTGGCGCGTCGCTACCACGGCCTCCTCCACCTTCGATGCGGGGCCGAGGGGGTTGACGGTAATCGTGGCGGTCGGACTATGGAACACCTGCGGAAGCTGATCTCTGCGCTGAATGGTCAGCCCGCGGGTGTCGACTCCCGGAACCTCGGTGCGCTCCCATCCCGGAAGCTCGGGAACCATCACGGTGAACGGCTGCTCGGGCCCACGGTCAGTTGTGAAGACCCGGCCCGTAACAGCGTTGGCGTCACACGAGTAGGTCACTGCTGATGTAGGCATCGCCGCGGTCGATGTCGACGGTGTATCGGATTCGGGTGCACTGCACGCGGCAACCACCGACAGTGCTACCAGGACCATGGGCGCCGACCGAAACCGGTCGCCTCGAACAAGATCCATAACCGAATTCAAACACGACGGCCCGAGCCGACCACCCAGGCCGCGAAGGACACCGACATCGCCAGGGAGGCTTCCGAATTCGTTGGGACCGTCATTCCGGACAATGCCTCCGTGCTCGGCCCTGTTCCCGAATCGGTCGCGCACGACAGCTCCCCGGCCTGAAGACGGTGCCTTCCGGGCACGAGTGCACTGGCGAATCTCGTTGGAACAGAAGCTATGTGGTGGCGGCTGCTGCGAGGATGATCGAATGAGTGCTGAGACCGCCGACCACGGTGAGATGGGCAAGCAGTTCGCCACCCTGGCGACGGACAACGCTTATAACGCCCATATCGACCGGCCGGCCATGCTCAGGCTTGCCGGTGACGTCAGCGGACTACGGGTTTTGGATCTTGGATGCGGGGCAGGCCACTACGGCGCCGAACTGCTGAAGCTGGGGGCCGCGCAGGTCATCGGCGTCGAGGGAAGCGAGACCCTGCTGCACGCCGCGCAGGAGCGACTCGGAGACAGTGCCATCCTGCACCACCACGACTTGGAGAAGCCGCTGACCTTCTTGGAAGATCAGTCGTTCGACCTGGCCGTGATGGCCCTCGTCTACCACCACATAGACCGGCGCGAGCAGCTGCTCGCCGAGATTCGACGCGTTCTACGGCCAGGCGGCAGCCTGCTCGTCTCCACAACCCACCCCACCAGCGACTGGACCTACTTCGGCGGCTCTTACTTCGCCGATGACCGCGTTGAGCTTCCTCTCGGAAATGGTTCCATCAGCTACCGGCGGATGACGCTGGAAACGTTCCTCGCCGAGCTTCTCGGCGCCGGGTTCGTGCTCCAAGCGCTGGTGGAGCCGCGGGCCGCCGAGGAAGCTCGGCTGGTTGATCCACGTCGATACGACAAGACGCACCAACAGCCGCTCTTCCTGAGCGTCAAACTCCGTCGCCCGTAACGACGTAACTCTCCGAGACTGTCCCTACTGATGCTTGCCCGAACGGTTGCGCCAGCCAGCCGATCTGACAAGCCAAGTCGAGCCGTCACCTGATCACCGCGCCCTGCGCCACGTATTACGGGCGACGCACGTCTGTCGGCGTGACCGACTATGCGCTGGATCAGCCTCTTGATTACCCTGACAGGGGCCGTGACGGCACCCATTCGGACAGTTCCGGTACCCGACGTCACCATTAGGGATGCGGGAAACCCGATCCACGAACACGGGTGCCTGGCTCGGCGAGATCGAAGGATCGATCTGACGTTGTGCTTCTTACGGCAAAAGCGCTCGGAGACAGAGCGATTGGCCCGCCCGGCCTGTCATGATCACCCTGGCGCCACCGTCCAGCAGGGGCTAGGAGAACAAACCCAACGCCCTTGTGGGACAGCCCGGATGGGTTGTCCCGCAAGGGCAGCGCCTCACCCCAGCGGGGCCATCCACGGGACTGCGTTGTGAGCAAAGCTCTGCTTGACCGGCACCAGGTCGGCATGATCATCCAACGCCGTGATCGTGACCCCCACCAAGCCAGCTTCATCACCCTTGGACGCGACCGAGGAACCGCACTTCGGACAGAACCCGCGGCAGACCTGTGGGAAGGTCTCGAACCAGGTCGGTTCCCCGCCCGGACCGGTCCACGCGAATCCTTTCTCCGGGAAGGACACCCACGACATCACCGGGGCGCCTGACAGCCTCTGGCAGTGCTCGCACGAGCACAGGTGAGGGAAGTCCGGGGCACCGGTCGCGGAGAACCGGATATTGCCGCAGAGACAGCCGCCGTTCACATCGCTCCTTCTTGCTGGACACCACGCCGTTTAATCCAATGCCGCGCGTCGTTGACCAACGACAACCGACGCTCGGCAAGGCCTTCTCCGGCGCGGCACCGAGCAGACATGGTCACTCTTCGCATCATCGAAACCGGTGGTCACCGGCGCAGCCACTTTAGACTGGCGACGTGTTCCGGCTGATCTTGTTGGTGCCGCTGGCCTGCTGGCTGCTGGCGGCGCGAGCGCCCCGCACCCGGTGGCGCGTGGGTGCGGTGTTGGCGGTGCTGACCGTGGCCGAGCTGGGTGTGGCGTTCGCGGGCCCGCGAGTGCGCCACTATCAGCACAGTCTCGAGGTGCTGATGATCGCCGCCGGTGTCGTGGTGCTGCTGGCGGGACTGATCTGGGACTGGGCCGATACCGACGGTGGTGGGGTGCGGCAGTGGATCGCCCGGGTGCTCGGCGGGCTGTACGGCGTACTGGCCCTGTTCGTGCTGCTGTTCTTCGTGCTGAGCGACCTCGGCGTCTTCGCGACCGCCCCAGCCTACGGAGGCAAGGCCGTCGCGACCCCCGACGCCGAACTACTGCTACCCCTGCCCGCCGGCCTGACGGTCGCCGACTACACGACCAGCTGCGAGGACTCCAACACAGGTCTCTACTGCAAGCGCACCTTCGCCATCGCCGCCGCCGACGGCACGCCCGATGATCAAGTGGCCGGCCGCTTGCTCGCTCATCTGGGTGATTCCGGCGGCTGGACATTCGGTTCCGCGGGCGAGGAAAGGCTCGCCGACTGGAGCGGTACCCGGTGGCGCGCCTGCCGCACCGCGGGCTGGTGGCTGGATCGCCAGAACGAGCACGTCTCGGTCTTCGCCTTCACCCCTGGCATACCGCACAGCCGATTCGCCCCGGCACAGGCAGCCGTCACCGTTGAATTCGGGTTCTCCCACCAGGTCTGCGAATAGCGCGGGCGGACCAGCCCGGCCGGCGGCGATCGGACGGATCCGCGCGGCAGCCGATGCCTTTGGGAACAAACTCCGGTTCATCTCCGCAGCCCGTCGCGCTCCAGCGGCAGGCCGCCCAAATCTGTTGGCGGCGTGACAACAACTGGAACGATCCAACATCATGATCAATTGCAGGGCAGAAGAATACGAGATCACCATCGACCCGGACCGTCTCGACGTCGACCTGGTGCACCGCCAGCTTTCGACCGACGCCTTCTGGGCCCTTAGCCGCACCCGCGAAACGGTCGAGCAGTCCATGGCGCGTCGCTCAACTCCGGCCCCTACGACAGGTCTCGCGAGGCCTTTCTCATCTTGTTGAGCCGACGGATACGGGCTTCGATGGCTTGTGGGCCTCGCTCACGTTTTCGCGCTTCTCGTGCCGCCCTGTCCGAATTCATCGCTCTCCCAGCTTATTTGATCGGGTTACCATTCGCGTTGTTCCTGACCACCCCATCACCGCCGATGGGGTAGCCGGTCACGACTGAGCCGTCGGGAGCGACGATGACTTCGATTTGGACGCCACCACCTATGGTGGCATCCATGACTGCGACGCAGGAGACACGAGATGCTCTGTGGCGGTGCATGACCCGAGGCTATGCTAAATTCCGATAGCGCACCGGGACAGCTCCGCGGATTGCGCCAGCGTAAGTTGTTTGGGGGGATAGCATGGCTGATTTCGCTGTCGACGTATCCAAACTCGCCGGATTCCGACTGGATCTACAAGACCTCGGCACCAACTTCTCCTCGAACGCCAACCGGCTGCTGCCGATGATGTCACTACCCACCGGGACGACCGGGCAGCTGGCCACGCTGACGCCAGCGATTCAAAGATTGCAAAGCACACTGTCCAGCGCACACCAGAACGACCTGAGCGTCCTCGGCGCACTCGGCACGAACCTGGGCACCGCGGACAACCGGTACCAGACTTCCGACCAGCAGCACGCCGACGCCATCTCCCAGACAGCGACCGCCACCCTCGACGGGCAGGACGTGCCCGCGACGAGTTCGGCACACGGCGTCTCGCGATTCAGCGGATTGCAGCTTCCAACCCTGCAGGACGTGCACGAGGCCCAGTACACCGTCCGCCAGGTGGTCACCGCGAGTATCGAGATCTTGACCCCCTACGACGAGCCGCTGAGCCAGGCGATCGGCATCAAACCCGTCGCCGACTACCTTTCCCCACTCGTGGCGGACTGGGAGGCACTGCAATCGGTAGGTAAACGGATCGGCCTGCTCGGGATCAACGATTACGTCACCTCCGAAAACCTCTCCAGCGGTACCAGGTGGTTGCAGACCAGCTGGTCCGGGGAAGCTTCGACCGCGTTCGGAACCGCCGCGACCAGTCTCGGGCAATCGATCGCCGGACGCAGCAGCGACCTCGACGCGGTCGCCAAGATCGTCGAAAATGGCGGGCTGCTCCTCGAACGCCTCGTTTACAACCAGGCGATGGATCTGGCCGACACCATCACCAAGTCCATGAACTTCCAGAATTTCACCCTCCCCCTGGGCGTATGGGCACAGCTGATCCACAGTCCCATGCAGGATTCCATGAAGTCCCAGATCTCCTCAGCCGTCGACACGCTGAAGAAATCGGTCGCGACCCGGCAGGACACGATCTCGACCACCATCAAGTCGATCTCCGACGCCTTGGACTACGAACCGGGCCGAACCGCCCCTTCCTACAACCCGAGCGAATTCGAGCTGCCCGACAAAGTGACCGTGGACCTGGGCGCCAGCCGGTACGGATACGGCGACAACGTCTGGTGGGAACACACCGTCGGATCCGCTGGCTGACCCGACCGCTTTCGACAACGACGAACGAATAGAAACCATGGCACCGATTCCTGGACCACTCCCCGCACCGCCGGCTGATCCCGGGCAGGGCGCGTGGGGTTCGCAACCCATCTACAGCCGCGCCGACGACGTCGCTTTCGCCAAGGTAGCCGCCGCGGCATCCGTGGCCGCAGACGCCGCGGGCTGGACACATGCCTCAGCTCACCTGAACCACTACCTCGACAACACCGGCAAGCTGCTGACTATCAACGCCGACGCCGTATTGCGGGATGTGTCTGCGGCTGACACCAAAGCAACCTCGATAGCCGAGACCGAGATCCGGCGGATCACCACCGAAGCGTCGGCTGCCCAGAACTATGACAACCCAGTGCAATTCCAGTCGCAATGGAGCGGGTTCTACATAACCCGGGCGCTGAGTGACGACTGGTTCTTCGCGATGGGCGGCATCCATCTGTCAGCCACCGGTGTAGTGACAGTGCGCAAACCGGCCGGCGGTGCCGAGCCGAGCATCATCGCCGAGTACAAACTGCACGTGCACGACCGCTACAACTGGGACGGTGACAAGAGCACCGAGATCGCCGGTATCACAGTCTCGGACAAGCGCATGGGAGCGCTGCACACCGCGGGCTTGGCGCGGGAGTACGACATCGCAGGATCCAGCGAGGTCCGGCGATTCGACGGGACAGTACCGTCGAACGGACCGGTGAACCTGCCAGGTACGCCCGGCGGCCGCGACGGCGATAGGAGTGATCCCACCCGATGAGGTACCCAATGCCTGGAATCCGGCAGATGAAGCTGGCCTGTGTCGTCGCCGGCCTCATGGCCGTGACGGTCGGCATGACCGGTTGCGAAACACATGACGGCGACCACCGATCGGAGCCGACCCACGCCGCGAAGGACACCGACATCACCAGGGAGGCTTCCGAATTCGGCGGAATCATCATTCCCGACAATGCCTCCGTGCTCGGCGCCCGATCGGAGCACGGCCGCGACACGCTCTACCGGCTAGCCATATCCACCGATCCGCAGGGCCTCACCCTGCTGCTGGCCACCTCGAAATTCGCCGCGCCACTGACCAAAGTCTTCCGCGTGGCCGAAACCACCATTGCGGGTCCGCCTCTGGAGACTTCGCCGTCGATCATGCAGGCCGAGGACGTCTACCATCGCCCCGACGGAAAGTCGGTCAACCGGATCGTCATCGTGGACGAGCGCGACCCGTCGAGCCGCTTCGTCCACATCCAGCTGTTCGACACATGATCCGCGTCCTCAGGCGAGGATCAGTAACCCCACCAGCGCCGCGACGAACAGGAGCAGCAAGAGCACGGTCGCAAGGGCGTTTCCGCCAGCGTTCAGCGAGGGCCGCTGTGCCACAGTGGGTTTGGGGATTCGACCACGCGGATCTAGCCAAGACGGCGGCTGAGACGACCATGGGTATGCTCGCCGAGGCGATTACGCGGCCTTCGCCGAGGCCCACGGCTACGACATCACCAGCTGGAGCGGGTTCACTGCCCTGCGGGCGGTGATGCAGGTGAAGATGATCACTTGGCCGGCGCAGAACGTCGACCACTCTCCTCGCATCGCGGCCGAGTACGCCAAACGGATCACCACGATCCGCACCGGGGTGCTGACCGAGCCCTGGCGGGGGTTCTGAGCTCTTGCCCTGCCCAGGCTCGCGCGGGGAACCGCCTGCGGCGCTTGCCTTGGTGTCGCCTTGATTGCCGACTGCGAGAGGTCAGATCTCGCCGGAATCCTTGGCCCTCTGGATGCCGTCCTCGATGAACTCACGCGCATGCTCATCCAGCAGTCGCTGGAGGCGTTCGGGGTCGACATCATCCAACTCCTCCTCCAGGTTGATCTCGATCTCGAATTCGATCTCGGTCTCTGCGAGGTCGGCTTCGATCTCGAACTCCATGTCGGACGGTGATGGTGTCGTATCGGTCAATCTGGTGTGCTCCCGCTCGGATTGCTGGATGGCCTCGACCCGGCCGAGCCCTGCGTACAAACTAGCACCGAAGATTCTAAGGTTCTCTGGTGCTTGTCACACGAGAGTTATATACTCGTTAGCAAAAACAACGGTGCTCTCGTTTTATCGCACCTTGGTTGAAGACCTATAGGTATGAACCGGATCACCGTTACACCGCGCATCAACAGGAGGGCCGATGGCCGGCAGATCTTCATCGCCACAGGGCGGCAACACCAGCACATTCAGCGTGCGCATGCGCGAGCATCACTACCAGCTACTGGAGCAGATCGCGATCCTTCGCGGTGTCCCGGTCGCCGAGCTTGCGCGCGAATTCCTCCTCGACGGCATCCGCAAAGCCTTGGATCCCGTCCAGATAGAACAGGTGATGGACGAGCGGAAGCAGAAACTCCTAGAAGCGGCTAAAGCAATGCACACAGCAGAGCTGCACAACGCCTGAATCGCCCGGCAACGTCGGGTCACAAGAGGGGACGATAGAACCGTCCCCTCTTTTTTCATGTTTAAACCGTGACATCAGAGGTTCTCGTCATTGTAGAACCGTTACATCAACGGTTCTTGCGAACCGTCGGTTCTTTTCGTAGCCTCGTGTTCATCCCACAGAGAGTGGCGCGGGTCGGGACATCGGAATGGAGGCGAGTGATGGCGAAGGTGATCGTCGATGAGATGAAGTGCATCGTGGACACCGACGAGGAGGGTTCGGACGATGTCTATCTGCTGACCTGGCGCGGCCAGATCCCACTCGGCGACAGTGTCGTCACCCAGACCGAATTCACGGTCCACGGCGGGATCGACTTCTGGGACAACCTGGACACCGGCGAAACCCGTCGGGGCGACGTCACGATTGCTGACTACGACCCCCGGTCCTTGTACATCGTCCAGTTGATCGAGATGGACTTCGGACGCGACGTCGCGGGTGATCCCCGACGGGCGTATAAGCAGATCCTCGAAGGGCAATGGGCGTTGGCACTGTCTCGCACCCTTGGACAACCGGCTACCCTCCGGACCGCTGTGCTCACTGCCACGGTCCGCGAGACGCTACGAGTTCTCAACAACCGCGCGATGGAGTTCCCCCTGGGCAACGACGACGAGCTCGGCCCGCCGCGCCGCCTGCAACTACAGGCGGCGAGTAACCCCGCAGCCGTAGAGCACTTCACGGGAGAGGGCGGCCTGTACCGGTTCACATTCAAGGTGGCGTGAACCACCCGGAACACGCCCCGGAAACGGTCGAGAAACCTGGACCTCGGCATACGGCATCCGTTTCTGCCGAGCGGTGAGACCGCTCGGCGGAGCCGGTGTCGTCATAAACCATCCCGCAAGGAAAGAGATAGAAATGTTGATTCTGGATTTAACGTGGTTGTGGAGTGTCGTCGCGGAGATTTCCGACACGCTTCGGGGGCTATTCGTTCCCTGGGTCATCCCTCACTGGCCTGAGCCTTTTCCGCCTTTCTAACCTATCCGCCTATCCGCTCTGACGAGCGTTACCGCGCGGGCTTGAGAACTATTCAGCCAGCGCAATATTGAAAGGAAATCATGAGCCTTAGTATCACCCCTGACGGCGTCAGCCCTGGCGCTCTCGGATCGAATAGCACCAGCTACGGCAGCATAGGTGACGCATCTTTCGGCATCTTCAGCCACGGCAGCGTTTTCGGCAACGCCGGTTTTCCTAGTAGCGGCGGCTACTTAGGCGTCGGCGGCGGCACAGAAAATTTCACCGGTATCGTCGTTGGCGGTAGCGCCACCAAGCCGATCCTCGGGATCACGATCACCTTCATGGGGCTGTGAATGTGACTTGTTTCGGAGTCGCCCGTTCCCTGGAAACGGGCGATGATCTCGATCCTCAGCGCACGACAATCCTTTTCTTGATCGGGCAAGCAGCCAATGTGGTCATGAACCACTAAAGAGAAGAGATAAAGATGTTTGTTCTGGATTTGACATGGCTGGGGGACCTCATCGCGGCATTGGAGATTCCCGAGATGCTTCGAGCGCTCTTCGTCCCCCGAGCTATCCCTCCCCTGCCTGGGCCTTTCCCGCCTTGCCTGGCCTGCCCGCCTTTTCCGATCTGACAACTGTTTCGCGCCGAGTTGGAACCGAGGGCCACCGAAAAAGAAGTGTCGTCGGCACACCCTCGGCGAAGCACGCTCTCGCGCGGACAAGGCGCTAAACCTGTGCCCGGCCGGTACTGAACTTGGTTTCTTCCAGCAAGGAGATCTGCGGTGATAAAAGGTACGACAGTAGCGCTCAGGGCCCCCGAGGAAAGTGACGTGGAGGTCCTGTACAAATGGTTTCAAGAGGAGTCGTTTCGGCTTGCTGTCGGTTATCGCTATCCCTCTTCTAAGAGGATGTGGGCGAAGTGGATCGCCAGCTATGAGCAAGTGTCATATAACAATGCGACTTTCATCTTCTGCATGATGGACTCCGGTGCCCCGATCGGACTCGGATCGCTCAGTCATCAGAGTCCCGAAGACAGGTCCGCCGAATTCGGAATCGCCATCGGCGAAACCGCCTATCGTCGCCGTGGCCTGGGCGCAGAGGCGGGCGAGCTACTCGCCCGGTTCGGCTTCGACGTTATGGGGCTTCGCCGAATGTATTCATGGATCCTTACCCAGAATTCCGCCGCAGTGGCAGCGTGTGAGTCCATCGGCGCGGTTCGGGAGGGCGTCGCACGAAATGCTCGACTTGTACACGGCGCACCCGCCGACCTTGCACTCTACGGACTACTTGCAGAGGAATTCGCAGCGATCTTCCGGAAAACCCCCAGCACACCCGGGGCAGGGCGGGCCTACGGCGAGTGACGATGACATCGTCATGGCCTGCACAGTAGATCAACGCTGTTGGGCCGCAACGATTGCCGGGTAGTCGGTGTGCATGAGGTCGACGAACTCTGCCAGGGCGGGATGGCGTGTGGCGCCTGCGGGGATCCGGTTGTAGAAGTCGCTCAGATACCGCAGATAGCGTGCCAATCGCAGCCGGTCGCTGTTGATGACCGCGGCGGCCGCGAGCGTTGCGGCTTCCTCGAGGTCGCCGGCGATCAGTGCGGCGTCTCCAGCGACGGCCTGGATGAACGCGCGGTGCGTGGGAGTGTGAAAGCGCGCCACACTGTGTGGCGCCGGCTAGGGCCTCAGCACGATTTTGCCGTGGGTGTGTCTGCGTTCGAGTTCGGTGCACGCCTGACGAACCTGCGTCAACGGGTAGACGTTCGCGATCGGGACTTCGAGGTGTCCGTCGGCGATCAGGGCAGCCAGTTCGGCGAGGACCTCGGCGCCCGGCCTGGCCTCGGTCCCGGGTTCGGTCTTGACCCCATACTTTGCGGCTGCTGCGAAATCGGCAATGGTGTCGATCCGTGCGATTGCGACGCCGAGAGCGAGGGCCAGCTCGACGTACCCGTCGCCGTAGGTGTCGATGAAGGCATGGATGCCGCCCGGTGCGGCGGCCTCGAGCCGGTCCCTGACGCCGGCACCGTATGCGACGGGGATCACGCCGTGGCTTCGCAGCCACTCGTGGTTGCCCTCGCTCGCCAGACCGATGACCGTGGCTCCGGCACGGCGCGCAAGCTGAACGGCGAGTGAGCCGACTCCTCCGGCTGCTCCGGAGATGACGACGCTCTCTCCCTGCTCGAGCTGTACGGAATGCACTGCCCCCCAGGCGGTTACGCCGGCGACGTAGAGGCCGCCGGCCACCTCCCATGAGACGTTTTCCGGTTTGGGAGTGAGGTTGTCGACCTCGACCAGGACCAGCTCGGCCTGCGCGGACCGCTTCTCGGAGAATCCGATCACCTCGTCGCCGACCGAGAATCGGTCGGCTCCCGCGCCGACCTCGGCGACGACTCCGGCAAGATCGCTGCCCTGACCGGACGGAAAGGCAGAGGGAAAGATCTCCGCCATCGCGCCGGTGCGTATGGCCGCCTCACCAAGGTTGATGCCCGCCGCTTTCACGTGCACGAGGACCTGCTCGGCCGCGGGCACCGGACGCTCGACCTCCTCGATCCGCAGGACGTCGATTCCGCCGAATTCGTCGTAGCGGACTGCCTTTGTCATTGTCTTGCTTCTCCTCCGGCGCCGATGCGCGCCCGACTTCAGGAACGGTTAGCACCGGTGTGCCCGTCACCAGGGCACTGTTCCGGCGTCGTCGAAGAATCCGCCGGTCGGCCCGTCGTCGGGCAGGGTCGCCAGGTGAATCGCGATCGCCGCCCCCTGTTGCGGTGTGCGCACGCCCCGGAAGCCGTTGAGATCGGTGGCGGTGAAACCGGGGCAGCCGGAGTTGATCAGGATGTTGGTGTCGCTCAGTTCCTTGACGTATTGGATGGTGACGGCGTTGAGGAAGGTCTTCGACGCCAAGTACGCCGTGGGAACCGGGCCCATGTCGATGCGGGGCGTGGTCTGCAGGGCGAGCGAGCCCACGCTGCTGGACATGTTCACGATTCGCGGTGAGGCCGAGCCGCGCAGTATGGGCAGCATCGCGTTGGTGACCCGGATGACCCCGATCACGTTGGTTTCCACCACAGCTCGCACGGTCGCGGGATCGACCGCGGTGGGTGTCTGTGGCGTACCGCCGGTGATCGCGGCATTGTTGACCAAGACGTCGAGCCCTCCGGCGTGGTCGGCGATCAGCTCGGCCGCAGCGGCGAGACTCGCGTCGTCGGTCACGTCGAGCGGCACGCCGAACGCATCGGTCCCGGCCGCGCGCAACTTCTCCACCGCGGTCTCGCGGCGTTGTCGATCCCGCGCGCCCACACCGATCCGCCAGCCAAGCGCGCCCAGACCCGCCGCGATCTCGTATCCGATGCCTTTGTTCGCGCCGGTCACCAGCGCGATCGTCGGTTCACTCATGCCGTCGATCATGTTGCGGACTCGGGTGGGGCGTCCAAGACCGGTCGGGTGGGCGACGATACCGCACGGGTATTGGTCGTGGTGAGCGCCGGATACGATGACCTGGTGGAGACGCGGGAGTTGCGATACTTCGTCGCTGTCGCCGAGGAGTTGCACTTCGGGCGGGCGGCACAACGGCTCTCGATGGCGCAACCACCGCTGTCGCGGGCGATCCAGCAGCTGGAACGACGGCTCGGAGTCGTTCTGCTGCACCGCAGTTCGCGCGCGATCACGTTGACCCAGGCCGGGTCGGTGCTGCTGCGGGAGGCCCGCCTCGCCCTCGAAGCGGTCGAAGCCGCCGAGCGCCGCACCCGCCGCGCCGCACCCGACCGGCCCGGTGTGGTGCTGGCCGCCAAGGCAGGAGCTTCCAGCGAACTGTTGTCGAAGCTGCTGGCCGCCTACGCCGCCGCCCCCGGCGCTGTCGCGGTCGAGGTGGTGCTGTGCGGGCCCGTCGAACCGGAACGCCTGCTACGCAACGGCAGTGCCGACGTTGCTCTGCTGCACCGGCCCTACGACACGACGGCCGGATTCGACACCGAGGACCTGCACACCGAACAGCAGGTCGTGGTCCTGCCCGCGGGACACCCCTTCGCCAACCGACCCCACATGTCGATGGCCGAGGTCAACGCCCTGACCGACCTGCCCCTGCCGCGCTGGCCCCGACCGGACGGAAGCTATCCGGACGGCCGCCCCGGCCCGCAGGTTCGCGACCACACCCAGTTGACGCAGCTGATCACGCTCGGACGGGCCTGCGCGGTCATGCCCGAGTCGCTGCGAGCCCAACTACGCGACGATCACGCCATCGTGCCGGTGCCGGACGCACCAGCCGTCACGACCGTCATCGCCTGGCCACCACACAGCAGATCCAAAGCCATCGCCGACCTCGTCCGTACGGCGATCCGCCTCTAGATGATTCCAAGGGGTGGTGGTGTGCGGCGCGGCCGCGCAATACCCTGATGGACGCCCACCCGTTGTGGTGAGACCGTTGCATTCGGTCTTGTCGGGTTCGGGCTGGTGAGCATGTACAACATTTACCTGCCGATTCCGAACGACGTCCGCCGTCGCGGCATTTGTGCGACAAGAAGGGCGTTTTCGAACGGTCTCGACCAGTGAGACGCGGGCGGACCACGTCCACTCGGCGCGGGATTCTGTCGTTGTCGGAATCTGTCGCCGCCTGCCGAGGCCACGCAGGGCTGCGTGGCCTCCCCTGAGTGAGCTGGCCTCAGCGGCGGACGCGATAACGAATGTGAGTGGCCGCGGGCGTATTGATTACCTCGACAACTTCCAGCTCGATCTCCGAAGGCAACACATCGAACAAGCGACGTCCACCACCCAGCAGCACCGGAATCAAATGGATCTGCACCTCGTCCAGCACCCCAGCGGTCAACGCCTCCTGCACGGTGTAGGCGCCACCGCGTATCTGCACATTCTGCTGCCCGGCTGCGGCTTTCGCCTGCGCCATCGCACTTTCGATGCCGTCTTGCACATAGGTCACCAGCGGATAACCCCAGCGGGCGGCCGGTGCGGGCGGTCGGTGACTGGGCACAAAGATCGGTTTGCCGTTGTGATCACCACCCCAGTGATCCATCAGTTCGGCAGTCCGCCGGCCCGACAGAACCGCACCTGCGGCGTTCCATTCCTCCTGAAACTGCCCAAGGGGTCCGGACGCATCGGTCTCGTCGGCCCACTTGTGCAACCGCTCACCGTCGTCTCCACCGAGGAAGTCATTGGGATCTGCGATATACCCGTCGAGCGACATCGACATATCCAGCACTGACACAGACATGATTGATTCCCTCTTTGTCAGGCCCAGCCCGGTTGGGCTGTGCTGCTCATTCGGTCAGACGATCTCGCGCGGTTGAATTCATCGCCGCCGCAACATCTATTCCGGACGTTTCCACGGCCGGTACCGTTCGGCCAAGGGTGGCGGTGACGACCTGACCCGGGTCCGGCGTGTGGGGCGTCGAGTACGGTGCCGACCGACGGCGCGCCGATACCGAACGCTTCGAGCGCTCGTTCGAACACGGGTGGTTGCCTCGGGTGGAGCGAAGCGGTCGGTCAGCGCGCACCACCGCGATGGACGAGCGCTGCATGCGGTGCAGCTTGTAAGTCGTCGCCCGGCAGTGGTATTCGAGGTGAAGTTGGGGCGAAGACGTCAGATATCAAGGTGCCGGACTGATCCAGTCGGCGATCCGGGCGCTGGCCGTCGACACCAGCGTGTGAACCGACGATGTGTGGGTCGCTGATTCCACCCCGGTCGAATGCGGCCGCTCCCGCGAGACCGTCAAACGCTCCGACCTGACCGTATGGGCCGAATACGGCTACTGCACGTCACATTCGCGCTACTTCTGGGGAATGCGCCTGCACCTGATCGCGACTCTCGGTGGACTGCCGATCGGGTTCGCGCTCACCGGCGCGAAAGCCGATGAGCGAGAAACGCTGATGGGCATCCTGGCCGGTGACCCCACCTTGGCCGTCCAACGGCCGGGGCAAACGCTGATCTGTGACAAGAACTACTTCGGCGTCGAGTTCGACCGAACTGGCTGCAACCGGACTGCGGCTGCTGCGCCCGGCCCGCAACGGCGAGACCGAACGATCAGGTAGCGCCCTGTTCAAACAGCTACGCCAGGTAGTGGAGTCAGTCAACCAGACCTTCAAAGGCCAGCTCGATCTGGAACACCACGGCGGGCGCACGCTCGCCGGAGTCACCGTCCATGTCTTGCAGCGCATCCTCGCGCTCACCGCCGCCATCTGGCACAACGACACCACCAGCGCACCGGTCCACCGACCACTACTCGCCTATGACCACTGACCCCGAAGATGGGTGGCCCGCTCCACGGGGCCCACCCCTTGGAATCAATCATCTAGCCGACAACATCCGCACATGCCGTGCACCGCGCTGACCGAACCCGGCTAAAAGCTCGGTTCGAACCGTATCGAACGCACGATAATGCCGCCGGGCACGCGATCCGCGAGCGTCCAGATCTGCCGCGTCGCGCGGCTTCGCTGGCGATGCGCGCTCATGCCGATGAGCGGATGACCTCGCGTACTCGTGTGTACCGTCGTCATGGACACGCTGGCGCACGGGTTGTGAAGCAGTGCCCCGCTCCACCGTTCGATTTTAGGGGGTCGAGTTGCCAGAATCGTTACGGCCGATGTCGTTCTCGATCGAGACCGACCGATTGTCGCTGCGGCTGCGTGGAACCGAGGATGCATTGTGCAACCTTGCGCTGCTGAGCGAGCATGAAGGGGGAACCACAGCGACCCTCGCGGATGTCCGGGAAAGCCTTATCCGGCAGCGCAGTAAAGCGATGACCGCCGGTATCGGCCTGCTGTCGGTCCGGCGTCGGGCCGAGGGAGATCGGATCGGCTACTGCGGGTTGATCGTCGGCCGAGGTAGCTTCGAGGAGCCGGAGATCGCATACGAATTGCTGCCGTGGGCACATGGTTTGGGCTATGCGACCGAGGCGGCACGTGCGGTGGTCGATGCGGCGTTTGCTACCGGACGGCGGCGTATCTGGTCGACGGTGAGAGCCTGGAATAAGCCGTCGCTGCGGGTCCTGGAGAAAATCGGATTCCGTCCCGATCGCAGTGTGACCGATGATCGTGGCGAGGTGATCTACCTTGTTCGCGACGCTCTGTAATGCCGCATATCGGTCGAGCAGGCGCGAGATCGACTGCCGCGCTGAACATCCTGTATTGGCTCACATCAGCGTGCCGGACGAGCGATACGAGGACTCGCCCGCGCACGGCACAGGCTCACGCGTCGGGCTGGGGCACCAAACCGTCCGCCGGGGGAAGAAAACCGTCATCACATGATTCGGAGGGACGCGGGCGGGCGGCCCGACCCGGTGACGTCCGCCCCGCGACTCCGATGGGACAGCCCGACCAACCCGACCGGACCGTCCCCGTAACGCACAACGCGGCTACCGGCGGCTGGGTGCCGCCGGTAGCCGGGCGTTATGCGCGTGTCATCGCTTGATCAGCGCGCGCAGGGCGGTGATCGAGGCCCGGCGTTCGTAGGCGATCCAGGCGAAGATCGCGGAGAGCGCCAGCGGGAAGGGGGCCAATTCCGGGGTGTCGGCCAGGAAGGCGTTGAAGCCGGCGGCGAGGAAGGTGACGATCGCCAGGCCGATCGCGGCGGCCGCGGTCAGGCGGGGCACCATGAGTCCGATCCCGCCCGCGACCTCGGCGAGACCGATGAAGACCAGCAGCGCCAACGGGATCGAGAAGGCGGTGGCGTTGTTTTCCATCAGGGTCTGCGGGATGACGAGCTTCGGGCCGCCGGAGGCGACGATGAAGAACAGACCGAGCACGATCTGCAGGGTCCACAGGACGCGGTTGCGGATCTTGCCGGGGTGGACGGCGGCGGTGGTCTGGGTGGCGGTGATGGCGGTCATTTCTTGTTCCTTCTGGGTCGGTCGCGCCGGGTTGGTGGCGCGTTCACCGGTAAGGACGGGGGCGGTCCGGAAAACTCATCGCCGCGGGCGAAAGAATCTTCACCGCGCCGTCGGGACCGGATGTGCGCTGTGTTTCTGGCCAGAGCTGCCCTCGGATTCGAACTGATCCCGATCAGGACGCACGGAAATGCCGCATACCGCGCGGTCGAGGTCGGCCATCGCACCGCGCCGGCGAAACGACCGAGCCCCCACCCGAATACCGGATGGGGGCCTCGCTACCAGCAGCGATGCAAGCGCTGCCCTACTTCTTCGCAGACGCTAATCCGCTACGAATTCGACAGCGGTTCCCTCCGACGGCTGAGGTCCACAGCTCACGGACTGCCGGTACATGAAAAGCTCTGTGGCACAGCCAGATACGTTCGCCCGAACGTCTTCGATCTCGGCGGCGGCCTTCGCGTCAGAGGCGGGAAGGCGATGCCACGTTCTACGATATCGCCGTGCCGACGGCGCCCCGAACTACCTGTAATACCGCAGGGCGCGCTGACCGAACCGGCCACTCCACGGGGGCAGCGACGAGATCGGCCGTGGCGCAGGCACATCCGCTTCTGCCGATTAGCGGATCATTCGCCGAAGCGATCCGAGCGACGGCCGCGAGGTGCGCCCTCTCGTCTTAGATCCGCTGACGGCCGCGCAATGCGGCCGCCACGCACCGCGGGAATCTTCGTGGCTGGATCGAAATGAGGTCATGCGTGGTCCGCAGGGTTTGCGGCGGCGTCGATCTCGGCCATGTGCTCCTCCGCCCACGCCCGCAGCGCGGCCAGCGGATTTTCCAGGGAGAGTCCGAGATCGGTAAGGCGATAGTGAACGCGCGGGGGAACGGTGGGTTCGACCCGGCGGGTGACCAGCCCGTCACGGGACAGGCTTTGCAGAGTCACCGACAGCATCTTCTGCGATACGCCCGGCATCCGACGCTGTAGTTCGGCGAAGCGCACCTCGCCGGGCGCGGCCTCGGCGAGCAGTTTCACCACCATGGACACCCATTTGGTGCCGAGCCGATCCAGAAGCCGACGGGTCGGGCAGTCCGGAGCGAACAGATCCCCGCGCTGGCCTGTGCTGGGTCGGGTAGTCACCTGGAGCTCACCACCTGTCTCGAAAGTGCCGTCTTGGCAGGCTACCTCAGGTTACCTAAGGTCAGCTAGTAACTAGCGGTAACCGGCTAGCGGAGGATCGAATGTCGCACGAACTGCCAGATCTCACAGTGCGGATGGTGGCAACCAACGGGATCAAAGCGAACGTGGCGATCGCCGGCACCGGACCGGCAGTCCTACTGCTGCACGGCTTTCCACACACCTGGCAGCTATGGCGCGAGGTGATGGGCCCACTCGCCCGACGACACCGGGTGATCGCGCCGGACCTGCGCGGCCTCGGCGCCAGCACACGAGCACGGGACGGCTACGACGCGGACACGCTTGCCACCGACGCCGAGGGGCTGCTCGACGCCCTGGGCGAAACCAGCGCGTCCGTCGTCGCGATCGACGCCGGTGCTCCGCCAGCTTTCCTATTGGCGATGCGGCGGCCCGATCGAGTCAACCGGCTGGTGCTCATGGAATCGCTGCTGGGCACGCTGCCCGGTGCCGAAACCTTTCTGGCCGGTGGGCCGCCCTGGTGGTTCGGGTTTCACGCGGTGCCGGGGCTTGCCGAAAAGGTCCTTGCCGGAAACGAATCCGATTACCTCGACTGGTTTCTGGCGACCGGGACCCAGGGTCACGGCATCCCCGCACAAACCCGCGATGCCTTCGTCGCCGCCTACACCGGCACCGATTCCCTGCGGTGCGCTTTCTCCTACTATCGGGCGATGCCCACCAGCGCTGAGCAGATGCGGCGGGCTGTCGACACCGCCCGGCTCACCGTGCCGACGATGGCCATCGGATCCCACCCGGTCGGAACCACACTCGAAAACCAACTCCGTCCGCTCGCCGACACCCTGACCGGGCACCTGATCGAGGACTGCGGTCACATCATCCCCCTCGACCGCCCGGCGACGCTGGTGCCGCTGCTCGTCGACTTTCTCGATTCCTGAACCTGATCTGGCCGCAAGCGAAGTCCCGATATTACGTCCCTACAGCAACGCACGATAACGCGCGACCAGGGTGCAATTGCCTGGTTCTGTCGGCATCGTGGGGCATGGGCATCGGGTATCGACGTCACCTCCTGCCGCTAACGGCGGTGTCGGACAACGTCCCGTGCTTTCGCGGCGAGGTGCTCGAGACCGCATTCGCCGGACCGGAACCGCTGCTGCGACACGTCCGCACGCGGGTGCCATCACCCCAGGTGGATCGAGCGGTTCTTCGGCACCTTGAAATACGAGCACTTGTTCCATGGCGTGATAGCCGACGGCGATGGCCTGGACACGGAGGTTCACCGCTTCCGGGTCATCTACAACACGATCAGGCCACACCAAACCATCGACGACCAGGTACCCAGCTCAGCCTTCACCGGCTGCGAGCAGCTGAAAACCGATCGATACCCGGTGTCGGTTTCGGCGCTCGGCCACACCCCGCCCTCGACGTAGTCGACGATCTTGTCCCACCACGATGGTGTCCCCGAATCCCCGTCGTACAGTGGACGTTTCATCCGCTCCGAAGAACCCGGTGGAAACGCCATGTCATCGGGGGCGCCACCGATGACCGAGAGCTGGTTGGCGCTGGTCGAGCCATCCAGCCGGTAGCAGAATCATCCGTATTGAGCGGGGTCCCAGGTACGGGTCGGCTTGTTGGTGAAGATGAACCGCAATGCCTTGATCATGATGTCACCTCCTTCCTGGAGCTCGGTCGGGCGCGGACAGGGCTTTGTGGGGTACGCCGCAGGGTGAACGGCCTGGGGGTCGCGGCATTGGTCACGATCGGGCGGGTATCGCCGCCGCCGATGACGCGCAGAGAGGTGTTCTCGATGAGGGTGGTGGCCGCATCGGTGACCAGATCGTGGGCGACCGCGGCGCCGGCGCAGGTGAAGGGGCCGGAGCTGAAGGGCACAAATGGGCCGTGTTCGCTCGGTCGAATCCAGCGGTCGGGTTGGAATGCCCCTGGTCTGGTCCAGTGTTTGTTGTCGTGATGGAGCAGATAGGGGCTGACGGACAGCAGGTCGCCGGTCTGGAAGGCGATCCCCCCGAACTCGGCGGGATAGGGGACGGAACGGCTGACCATCCAGGAGACCGGCCGGTGCCGCAGGGCCTCACGTACCACCCAGTCGACGGGCCAAGGCCATGGTGAGCCGGGACAGTGGAGACTGCCCAGCAGCACCGACCACGCGAGCGAGTAGCCCAGCGGTCCCACAATGGACCGGAACATCAGCACATACAGCTGCGCCACCGTTGCATCGGCGACGCCGTCGGGACAGGCGCCGATTACGGCATCGAGCAGATCCCGTGGTTCGGCTTCCGCGGTGCGGCCGGTGGCGCTGCGCCGTCCCCGGATCTGCTCGTTCAGCGCGGTGGACAGCTTGGTGCGCAGCAGCTGCGCCCGCGCCCGCTGCGCCATTCGAGCCGGACGAAGCGCGCCCACGCGTGCATTTCGCTCCAGTAACTGCCGCAACTCGGGAGAACCATCGGGGTGCAGCAACATGTCCGCGGTGCATCGATACACCAGCTCGACTCCCGTTGCGGGCCAGCGGGTGACGGAGGGCATTTCGATCACCGCCGCCGCCAAGGACTCGCGATACTCGGGCGTATGCGTCCGCAGAAACGCGCGTACCGCGCGGCCGAAATCGACCTGAGCAGACCGCGAAGGCAGCATAGAACCGAAGAACCCGGACTTGCCCGCATTGAAAGCGCGGTCACTCAACACCGTCAGCGCCAGACCCGTATCGCCGACACACCATCCGCCCCACGGCAGCCCGAACACCTCTACCGGGCTGGTCCGGCGCAGATTCTCGAGGAAACCCAACGGATCACGCCGGAACCGGCGCATTTCTGCAAAACCCATCGGACGGTCCTCTCATAGAGAGGGTGAAGCGATTCATCAGATGTTTTTCGAGCGGATTTATCCACCGGCTGTGCGTACAAACGCAGATCAAGCGTTGTCGCGACCAATTTTACAAGCGAGGCCGTGGAGGTCGACCATGAGACGAGTACCCCGGCCGGGGCCTATCGAACGCTGTGCGATCACCCGCGAACGCCGGCAACCGGTCATTGAGGTCTAACCGGTGCAAACCCGATCCGCCTCGGCGAGCGTTCCCGTTGCCACGCGCGCATATATGAACATGTCGCGGCGTCGATTGCCGACCTTCTGCCACGATCTGAGGAGCCCTTCGCATTCGAAACCGGCTCTCTCCGCAGTGCGGATCGAAGCGCGGTTCCAAGGTTCCACATAGAGCTGGAGCCGTGGGATATGCAGCTCTTCCAGCGCCCAGGTAGCCATTGCTGCCAGAGCATGCGCGGCGACGCCATGGCCGCGGGCAGAGCGGACCACCCAGTAGCCGAGCGATGCGCGACCTTCGTCGATGTCCTTCAACCACAGGTCGATACTTCCCAGTGGTGTGTTGTCCCGTCGCCGGACGATCACCATCGGGTATCCGGTTCGATCGGTCGCTCGTTGCAACAGGCGTTCGACAAACCGCGTTGCGGCCTCGCGCGAGAAGGTCGCCGACGCCGTGGTTATAGGAATCAGGTCGTCGGCAGAGGCTTCCTCAACAAGCTGGAGGTCTGCCGCAGACAACGACCACGGGCGCAGTTCCAAGTCTGCGGTGGCTCTCAGATGCGGTACTTGCAGGGCATCGTCCATGGTCAGCCTCCCCACAATATGCACAGGATATCGGCCCCGATGTCACCATTACCACTTCCATTTCCGGGTACCGCAGGCACACGCCGACCCCGCAATTCGATCGCCTCCGGCAGGCATCGACCGGTTCATCGCGCGATAGAGGACGGAGCCGTGTCAGCGGTCAAGTAATTCCTCCAGGTGAGGGGTAGTTCTGTCACGGAATTCCTCCACCTGTCCGTCACCGAATTGGATCTGGCCCACTTTCGGTGACGCGCCGGGCGTGGAGAACGCCGATTGGGTTGCAGCGCAGCGTGTTCGCTAAACCGGCTGGTCGTGGTAGTTGGTGGCACGGCAGAGGCGTTGTGCGAGATGGTGTTTCCGCACCTGGGTCAGTTGCGGATCGACGAGGTCGGCGAGGCCGCTGGGATGTTGTGGGTGCGGGCACGGACGGTGGTGCCGTCAGCGGCGTGTCCGGTGTGTGGAGTCGCGTCGAGCCGGGTCCACAGCTGCTACGAACGCCGGGTGGCCGATCAGGCGGTGTCGGGCCGGGAAGTGATGATCACGCTGGCGGTACGTCGGTTCCGGTGCGTCAACCACGGGTGTGATCGCAAGATCTTCGCCGAACAGGTCACCGACGTGGCCGAACGCTACCAGCGGCGCACCGGCGGGCAGAAGGCGATGCTGTCGCGGATCGGGCTGGCTGTCGGCGGCCGCGCTGGAGCGCGGTTGTCCGGGCATGTCGGCGTATCAGTGTCGAGGTCGACGTTGTTGCGTCTGGTCCGGGCGTTGCCGCTGCCGTCCCCGAGCTCGTTGACGTTCATCGGGATCGACGACTTCGCGATCCGTCGTGGCCACGTGTACGGGACAGTGATCATCGATATGACAACCGGCGACCCGGTCGAGTTGCTGCCCGACCGCACCGCCGACACCGTCGCCGAATGGCTCGCCGAGCATCCCGGGATCGAGGTGGTGTGCCGTGACCGCGGCGGACCCTACGCTGATGGCGCACGTCGTGGCGCCCCGAACGCCATCCAGGTCGCCGACCGCTGGCACCTGCTGCACGTGCGCCGTGAGGCGCTGACTGATCGTGGGGAGGTGAGAGACCTTCGCCGCCGCCCTGTCGCAGCAGGGCGGTGAAGCTGGGGGCAGCCTGACCCGGGAGGTGCTGGGAAGGGTGGCAAGCGGCCCCGACAACGCCGGGACGTGTCAGCACTGCCAGATGGTGCGGGTCCGGCAAGCGAGACGACGAGGTATACGCGAGAAACCGGTGCTCTAAAGCCTCCTAAGGTGCCACCAGCTCGAATCTGGCAGATCTGGGCTGGGTGCGGCGCGCACTCGTCCGATCGATGGTCGGACGGGGAACTCCCGCGCGGTGAGTGACGGACCGTTCGGGAGGCCACGGTGAAAGGCTGCGGCGTAACCGTGGCGATGCCGCGGGGGCATAGCCGGGTGCCTACGTTGTCGAACGATCAGTCAGTGAACACGGGAACCTCCCTGGTTCTGCCTGCTTCCCGCACAACCAGCGCGGGCGGTTCGGGCTGGGCGCTCCGTCCGCCGATCGGGCCATGGAGGGGCGGAGCCGTGGTAGTACTCCGAGCGCGGGAGAGCCGCGTGCATGGGGAAGGACGGCAGCGAGATCGCAAGGGAGACACTGCAATGCCCGGAGACACAGGAATGGATGTTCCTGTCGCGTGGCCCGACCCGGATACGGCGTGGCTGCGGGTACGGAGGATGCAGGCCAAACTGCACCGTTGGGCGGTGGCCGATCACGGCTTCCGGTTCGACGATGTGTTCAACTTCGTGTGCGATCCGGCCACGCTTGTGATGGCATTGGATCGGGTCGCGGGTAATTCCGGAGCTCGAACGCCCGGCATCGACGGCGTCCGCGCCGCCGATGTGAAAGTGTTTGGGGCCGAGGCGTACTTGGACCGTCTGCGCGGTGAGTTGCGGTCGGGAATGTTTCGTCCGTTGCCGGTGCGGGAGCGGATGATACCGAAGGCGAGTGGCAAGCTCCGCCGTCTCGGAATCCCGACCATCGCGGACCGGGTGGTTCAAGCTGCGCTGAAGCTGGTGCTGGAACCGATTTTTGAGGCGGATTTCCGTTCGTGCTCTTACGGATTCCGGCCGAACCGACGCGCGCATGACGCGATAGCCGAGATCCACGTGTTCGGCACCCAGGGTTACCGCTGGGTGTTGGATGCCGATATCGAGGCGTGCTTCGACACGATTGACCACTCGGCCCTGATGGATCGAGTTCGGCTGCGGGTCAAGGACAAGCGGGTGCTCGGGTTGGTGAAGTCGTTCCTCAAAGCCGGGATCATGACCGAACTCGGCGATCGTAACGACACCACTTCGGGAACACCGCAAGGTGGCATCCTTTCACCGCTTCTGGCCAACATCGCGCTGTCGGTGCTCGACGACTTTGCTGTCGGGCGTTGGGAGCAGACGATGGCGACCAGGTGGAAGCGCGAGCAACGGCGTCACCGGGGCCTGGGCACCTGGCGACTGGTCCGCTACGCGGATGACTTCGTCGTCATGGTCAACGGCACTGAACAGCACACCGAGCAGCTCCGCGCCGAGGTGAGCCAGGTCCTGGCACCGATGGGCCTTCGCCTGTCGGAATCCAAGACCCGGATCGTCCACCTCACCAAAGGGTTCGACTTCCTCGGCTTCGATATCAAATGGATGCGTAAACGAGGAACCGGCAAGTGGCATATCTACACGTTTGTCGCCGACAAGCCAGTCATGGCGTTCAAACGGAAGATCAAGGCAGTAACCCGGAGGCTGTCGCATCTGGATTACAGGGTGGCGCTGGTCCGGATCAACCAGATACAGCGCGGATGGTCCAACTACTTCAAGCATGCGGTCGTCAAACACACCTTCTCCAACCTCCACACGTTCGTCTGGTGGCGGGTGATCAGGTGGATAATGCACCGAAACCGCTTGAACTGGAAGGCGATCCGGCGACGGTTCCACACTCAAAGAGGATGGACACCGATCGCGTTCGACGGCGTCGAGTTGTTCGATATCTCAGCGGTCCCGGTCACCCGATACCGCTACCGAGGCAACAAGATTCCCCCACCCTGGCTCGGACCCATGAACACACACCACCCAGCGGCCTGATCTCGTGGAGAGCCCGGTGCTCAGTAATGGGCACGCCGGGTTCGGCGGGCGGACCGGGGAAACCCACCGGGAGCAATCCCAGCAGGGCGCCCCGGTTCGACCCAACAACCTGACCTTCGCGGTCGACAAGATCGTTCGCGCGCATCGCGCGGCCTGGACGGCCGTGGCGGTCGAGTCCGACGCCGCCGGGCCTGCGCGTGAACCCACCACACCGCCACCCGACCTGGTCGAGCCGCCACCGGGCCGGCGCGAGACCACCACCCGCGACCGATACCGGGATGTTCACGCCCTGTCGGAGGCGGGGATGTCGCAGCGCGCGATCGGTATCCGACTGAATTTGGACCGGAAGACCGTGCGACGCTACATGCGGGCCACCGACCCGGACCAGCTGTTGGGGGCGATTCCCATGCGGGCCAGTGGACTCGACGTTCACCTGGACTGGCTGACCGAACGCTGGCAACAGGGCTGCACCTGCGCCAAACAGCTCCATCTCGAACTACGTGCCCGCGGCTACACCGGGTCGGCGCGAACCGTGCGGCGGCTGATCGGTGGGTGGCGGGCCGGGCTGCCGCCGGCCGCGCCACTGGTGGGTCCGCCGACGCCCCGCGAGGTCGCCGGTTGGATCATGCGGCCGCACAAGAACCTGTCTGAGGACGAGAAATCCCAGTTGAAGGCCGTGATGGCTCACCACGATGTGCTGCGCGAGGTTTACCGGCTGGTCCGGGATTTCGCGGGGATGATCCGCGAGCACCGCGATGCCCGTCATCTCGAGGCCTGGGTCGCCGCCGCCACGGCTTGCGGTGAGAAGCCGCTGGTCAGCTTCGCTCAGGGATTGCTGAGGGACCTCGACGCGGTCCGTCACGCGTTGTCGACGGAGTGGAGCAGCGGCGCGGTGGAGGGCAATGTCAACCGCATCAAGATGATCAAGCGAATGATGTACGGGCGAGCTAACTTTGACCTTTTGCGACGCCGGGTCCTTCTTGCTGACTGACCGGCGCGTCACCGAAAGTGGGCCAGATCCAATTACCTGACGGTCGACAAGCCGAGCCGGAAAGCTGGGCAGGTCGGCGACCACCCGTCCCGAAGGGAGTACGGAGGGGGCGCAGGCGCACTCGTCGACTTCCAGAATCAACAGCCGCGAACCAGGCGCACCAGGGTTCCGGACAGCCCACACCTTGTGTCTCGCCTGAGTACGAAGCGAAGTTCCCGGCCATCGACATCGACGCCCTACGCACCAAGCTCACCGCCCTCGGCGCTGGAGCCAAGCGCCAGACCCATGTACTACCGAGCACAGCAGCAATACGGTCGTCGGCTCGTCCACACGCGCGAACGCTCGTAGAAACGATGCGGCATCGGGCGCTGGCGGCCGGGCGTCGCCTCGATAGACGGGGCCGAGAATGTGAGTAGTGTCGCTGGCATGAAAGACACCGGACTGGTGGGAGTGCAGAAGACCGTCAGTCCCGTCCTGAAAGCCAAAGCACTCGACAACCGGCTGTCGGACCCGATTCTCGGCGACAAGTACGCCGAGCAGGCGATGCGCCGCCTCGACCCCGACTACGACAACCGCAGATTCGGCACCAGCCAGATGGGCCTCGCCGCCGTGGTACGCGCCAAGGCCCACGACGACTGGGCCCGAAGCTTCCTCGCCGATCACCCCGACGCGGTCGTACTGCACCTGGGCTGCGGCCTCGACGCCCGCGTATACCGGATCGACCCGCCCGCCACCGTCGACTGGTACGACCTGGACTACCCCTCCATAATCGAACTGCGCCAACAATTCCTGCCGCCGCGCGAGCACTACACCCTGATCGGCTCCAGCGTCACCGACCTGACCTGGCTCGACCGTATCCCCCGTGGGCGGCCCGTGCTGATGATCGCCGAGGGCTTGGTGCCCTATCTGACCGAGTCCGACGTCCGGCTGCTGCTGACCAGCGTCGTCGACGCCTTCCCCACCGGCCGAATACAGTTCGACACGGTGCCGGTCTGGGCGTGGCGCACCTCGAAATGGGACCCCACCCTGCGCAAATACGACACCCAATTCCACTGCGGCTTCAACGATCCGGCCGCGCTGGCCGATTGGCACCCGCGCCTCGAATACGTCGATGAGGCACCGATGAACGACTCACCGGTGCTGATGGCCAAGGCGCCCGCGAACGCGCGCCGCATGTTCCGCCTCCTGAACCTGCTGCCAGGTATGAAACGCTCCACCCGCATCGTGCGCTTCCGGTTCTAACGCACCGACGGTCAGTACAGGCTGGATAGCAGAGAAGCTCGTTGCTTCTGAATCACCCCACCCACACCTACACGACCTTCGACACGAAGAGCCACCGATGAGCGCCGCCACCGAAATCATTGCCCGCGCGATCATCCGCGACGGCGGTCGGCTACTCGTGGCACGCGAACGCGGCAAAACATGGACCTTCCTTCCCGGCGGACATGTCGAATCCGGCGAACCCGTCGAATCCGCACTCATCCGCGAACTCGCCGAAGAACTCGGAACCGCAGGCAGGATCACCGGCTTCGCCGGGGTAATCGAGCACCGGTACACCGATCACGACAACGCACACCACGAAATCAACCTCATCTTCGAAGCTGAACTCGACGGCACACCGGCCAGCCATGAAGACCACCTCGAATTCGATTGGCTCCCAATAGACCAGATCGACACCACAGACCTACGCCCCAGCGCTCTGAAAGCCGTCATCGCTGGCGGCAACAGATCCTTCTTGGCACAGCTGGAACGACATCAAATAACGCGGCCGCGTTCCGCAGCCCCCCGAACCGACGAGGACGAACCACGGCATCACGCCGCCACGTCCGACGGATGCAACGCGGCGGCGGAACGCATCGAATCCCGCTACGAATCGCCTACTCCCGGAGATGCGTCGTGGACCGACCTCCACGACCTATTCAGGCGAAATAACCTGAGCCACATCGCTTGTCGAGCAGGTGACAGCCCTATCCCTACCGCGCTGAACCGGACAAGCAACGATGCGAATTGCGCGAGACCGCCAAAGTGCCGTTCAGCTCACCTCGGTCCGGCGAAATCTTGCCAGCGCTATGCGATGGAGGTCACAGCGATCGCTCCACCCGCCGACGTTCGAAGAGTCGGAATGCCTTGTCGCGTAGCAAATACGTGACGCGTGAAAGGCGATATCGCACATATCTGAACCAACCGCCGCACCCGGGCTGGCGAATCCGCGTCCAACACGCTTCATTGAGCCTTTTCATCCTTGCTGAATAGCGCGGACCTCGCGGGCTTGAAGGACGTGGATGGCTTGGACGAGTTGCCCGGTCCGGTGCGGGCAGCAGCGGAGTTTCGGCGGTATCCGCCAGGTTTTCAGCTGGGCGTTGGCGCGCTCGCCGGGGCCGCGTAGCTTCGCGTGAGCGCGGTTGAACTGCTTCTGCGATTCCGGTTTGTCCCTGCCCTTGTACGGCGTGAGTGCCGCGGTGGCGCCGTGATATCCCTTGTCGGCCAACACGATCCATCCGCCCTGTTCGAACTCGTAGAGGATTCGCCAGATCCAGGCCGCCTTCATGTCGTGCACGCTGCCGGGCAACGCACCCGACACCCACACGATCACCGTCAGGTGTGGCGATGACCCGCACGCTCATCCTGTGGTGGCGGTGCTTACCCGAGTAGAACGGCCGATCGGCGCCGACCCGGTCGATCGCGCGGCGGAAAGTGCCACAGTGTTCAGCGTAGGTTTCCGCCGGGCTGCGATAGCCGTGGACGTCACGGGGCCGGTTGTTGAGTTCCGGTTCGCCGCTACTACTGTTCTCCGGTCTGGGAAGTCAGGCTGCGCCGGTCCTCCTCTGGGCGTGAATTCGGACGCAGCATGTCACCGGAACCGGATTCAGTTTCTGAGTTCAGCTTGAAGGTCCGGCAATCGGAAACCGTTGCAAGGTACTGGGTTCCTGCGATCGTTCCATAAACCGGCTCTGCTCGAGGTCGCGTTACCACTGGTAGGTGATCGCCAGCGCGACCACGCGCGGTTTCAGTGTCGAAGAATCGATCGTTTCTGATCCACGATGCCAGCGCAGGCGCGAGGTTGACCAGGACTATCGCCACTCCGACCGGAATCCGTTCCACCGCAATGAAGAACAGCAGTTGCACCCCGGCGACGCCAAACACACCGTAGCCGAGCAGCAGCCACAGATCGCTACGGTGGAACCTCAGCGCTCGCGGCCGCAACACGGCGACCACCGGCACCAGCAGTACCGCGGCCACCATGACCCGCACCGAGGTCACCGCCGTCGGCGACCCTCCCGCCACCATCACCGCCTTGGCCAGGGGTCCGGAGCTGGCGAACAATACCCACGAGATCACACTCCAGCCGGTCGCACGGGCCCGAATTGACGCCTGCCCAGCCGCTTCCACCATCGCCACAGCCCCCGGTCTGGTCAAGCGATCACCGTCGCGACCACAGATTTTCCGCGCGGGAGGATACCGGCTGCTATCGACATTCGTAACCGCATGTCGCGCATCTGGAACCTGGCCAGAGCAGATTTCGTGATGATGTTGTCACCGAAGTGGCCGCGGACCCGGCTGATCGGGGCTTTGATGTATTGCCATGGGCGAGAATCGAACTGGGACGCAGGCGCGTGCTGGTGCGGCGATGTCCGTGGTGCCGTTGTGGTCGCATCGGAGCGGCTGGGAAGAACTCGTCATAGCGGAGCCTGTCGGCGCGGGCCGGGCAGGGCTGGATCTCGACAATAGCTGGCCAATCCGATGGACAGCGACGTGGAAGAACGGCCGTGAGGAAATCTCCTGCCCGGTAAGGGATTTGGCTCGGGCTCCGCTGGTGGATGGTGCGCCGATCCGCGGGGTTTTCCTGGCGGCGTGGCCAGCGGCACCGTACCGGGCTGGAATTCCTGGTCAGCACCGGACGCCATCACGGCGCGGAGAGCTTGGAGGAGGCTCGACTGTTGCTGGCGTTGGACTTCGCGGCGGGCCTGGTCGATGTGGTGTCGCAGCCGAAATCCGTCCGAACCCAAATCAGACCACTCGCGCGAAGCCTGGATCCGCTCGCCGGTGAGTCCCTCGGCGGTTACCTGCTACGCCTCGCGCACCGGCTCCGAGTCAGCCCCGTCACCTTGGCCCGCCGATTCGGATTCGACAACCCCCGCTCAGCCTCAACCTGCTGCTGGATCTCGATACCGGCGCGTTCGCCGCGGCCACCAGGCTCAGCACGGACGAGGCGGCAACGCTAACACTGGTGCCCCTTGCCGATCGGTATCCACCCATCGCGAAGACGCTCTTCGGGCTATCGAGCCAGGTCGACAGATGGCTGTTCAACAACACGCAACGCTACTGCCCTAAATGCCTGACCGGGGACCGCAGCCCGATCCAGCAACAGCACGGCGGACCCTGGAAACTGGTATGGCACCTGCCGATCAGCTTCGCCTGTCCCCACCACCAGATCTTTCTCCGCCACTGCCCCCAACCACACCAGCCACGAGATCCCTGGCGTTTGATCACCAACATCGCCGAGTCCACCCTGCACCCCGCCCAATGCCGCTATCCCCTGCGAACCGGCCGCCCTGCCAATTCGGTCCGGCCAGGCAGATATTCAAAAACGAACAATTTCGACACAGCAACCGGCCTGCTCGAGTGGACCAACTACGGCCACAAGCCTCTTGGCTTCTTTGATGCGTCGGGCTCGCGCATGCGCTCTTCGCGTAGAGGAAGGTTATTCAACGGTCGCGCTTTGTGCGATCTGTGTCAGTCGTTCCCAGGCCGGCGATGTGATTCCGATTGATTCGCTCACCAGGCGAACCAGTTTCGGGTCCAACGCCGGGTTTGTCCGGCCTGCTCCAGTGGACCTGGCGGTCAGCCACCGCCGGGTGCGGTCGGCGAGATCGACCAGGCGCGGGTCGTCGGGGGACCAGTCGAAGGCCGCGTCGTAATCGAGGTAGATGGCCCGGAATTGCGGATCGTCGATGGCGTCGAGCTTGTCGGCGATCCACTCGGACGCCTGTTTCGGGGCGACCGATTGCAACAGAATCCAGATGTCGCGTTCCATCCGCACCGCCCGTTCGCTTATCCCGAGGTGTTGCAGGCGGTCGAGGTACTCGGCAACATCGGTGGACACGAACAGACGGTCGCCGCAACCCAATTCGGCGATCTGCTCGCGGGTCCGGCGGATCTCTTCGGCGCGTTCTGCGAGCATGCAGTCGATTTCGGCGATCGCCGCCGCGAACTCGTCGGAGTTCGCGGCCAGTAACTCCTTGACACGCGCCAGGGGCACACCGGCCCGTGCCAGTGTCTTGATCTTGACCAGATCGACGGCGTCTTCGGCACCGTAGCGGCGATAGCCGGAGCAGTCGCGCGCAGGCTCCGGGAGCAGTCCGCGCTCGTGGTAGACGCGCACGGCCTTAACCGTCACGCCCGCATACCGTGCGAGCTGCCCGATCGTGATCATGCGCGTCTCCCTTCACTGATGCGCCAAGGCGCGTGGCACATCATCGCACCCGGGCGAACAACCGGCCGGCGAGATCGATTCCGGTCAGAGCGCCGGATTCGTCACGGGTGAAGAACCCGCGTTGTCCTTGCAGACCGCCGTCGGTGACGATGTACTCGTCCGCGTCGCCGGGCAACAGGCCGAGGACAGCCGGTGGCAGGTCGGGCGGCATTTCGGTGTCCGCGGCGGCACGGATCTCCGGTTTGATGGCACATCCGATCGTCAATACTGCCCCGTCGGAGTCGAGGGTGAGTCGCATCATCTCGTTCTCGTAGTACCCGGCGATCTCCGCCGCCCGCCCCGCGTCGTAGGGCAGCGGTTCCGGGTCGGGTTCGAGCACGCCGAGGTAGTGTTCGAGCACCCAGTTCACCAGGGTCCGGTTGAACGCGAGGCCGGCATCCGGGCCCGCGTTCGACGTCACGGCAACCGCGAAGTTCCGCTCGGGCACGATGAGCAGGTCGGCGAACTGGCCATTGCCCGACCCGCCGTGCCCGATGGTCGCGACACCATCGACTGCACGCAGAAACCAGCAGATGCCGAATGCGTCACCCAAGGTGCTGCCGCGCAGTTCTACGGTTTGTTCGCGCATCCGGTGCAGCAGTCCGGTAGGCAGAATGCGCTCGCCACCCTCGGTCCGGCCGTCGCCGAGATGGAACCGCGCCCAGCGCAGAAGATCGCTTACCGACGTCGCCACACCGCCGCCGGGATTGTTGGCTCGGTCGTCCTTCCACTGCCGGGCCACCGCGAGCACACCGTTCCCATCGACGTTGTGGCCCACCGCGAATCGCCGAGTCATCACGTCGTTGATCGCGTAACAGCTGTGCGCCAGCCCGAGCGGTTCGAACAACAGCGACGTGACGGCCCGCTCGAAGCTCGATCCGGTGACGTTCTCGATGATCCGGCCGGCCAGGTTGAACGCCGCCTGGCTATAGGACGCCCGCGCTCCCGGTTCCGCGATCAACGGCGACTCGGCAAGTTTCGCCGCGTGCCGCGCCAACGCATCGTCTCCTTCGCCGGTGTCGACGCCGAGCTTCCATTCCAGCCCGGCCGTATGGTTGAGCAGCCGCAACACGGTGATCTCGTCCGCGACCGCATCGCTGGGCGCGAATTCGGGGACATACCGCCGCACCGGCGCGTCCAACTCCACCCGCCCCTCAGCGACCAGCCGCATCAACGCGGTCGCGGTGAACGTCTTGCTCACCGACCCGACCACGAACATCGTGTCCCGGTCCACCGCAAGCGGATTGTCCATACTCGTCACCCCATGGCACGCGAAGTCTTCTCGACCATCGGCCAACACCCCGACGGCTACACCCGGCAGGCCCAACTTCTCGGCCGTGGCCGCTACGAATTCCGACAGTTGCTGCGTTATCTCGTTCATGCCACCATGCTCGAACCCTGCCCCCGGGGCAAGGTCAAGCCCTCGGCTGAAACTCGCCGACCGCAAGACCGATCGGATCCGGATTCCACCGGCCCTCGGGGTGTCTCATCACGAACGTTCGCGAGACACTCTCGGCGCTTGCGGCGCAGTGCTTTTGGGCGGTGTGGTCGGGGTTGACGCAGCATTTGCGCGGTGCGCCCGGTCGGCCGCTGGCCGGGACGGCGGCCTCGCATGTGCCCCCGTTGTCCACGGGGAACTGGCATCACGCCGGGGTGTCAGTGGTGATGGTGTGGGTTGACGGCTTTCAGCATCATGGAATTCCGTTTCATTCCATTTCATTTCATTCCGGCACTGCGGGTGATGAAATGAATCCTGGTGGGCAGGTGGAGTGCTCGGGGCGTGGCTAGGCGACGGTGCGCGGCAGCGCGGCTCGGGCGCGAGGGAGGCCAGATACCGGAAGACCTGGTCGAACAGCACGCCTGACGAACGCGTCTACAGTCCCTCGGTTCGACATGTTTTTCAGACACTCCCGGCTGTTCCGACCAGCGACTGTCGATGTTCGAAGTCGTGTGCACCGACACCCGAACTCGTGTGCACTCGCTTCGTGAATCCATATGCGTCGTCATCAACATTGCGCTGCCCTGCAGGCAACGGCCGCCGATCGGCCACGACTACCGTTGCGGGTTGTGTCTGTTTCCGAAGCGCGGCAATCATTTCCCGGGATCGAGCCCTACGAGTCCGGGCTACTCGATGTCGGTGACCACAACCGGATCTACTGGGAAACCAGCGGGAACCCGCACGGCCAGCCCGCTCTGGTGGTGCACGGCGGTCCCGGCAGCGGAGGTCGGCGAGGGGCGCGCAGACTGTTCGATCCGGACGCTTTCCGGATTGTGCTGTTCGATCAGCGAGGATGCGGTGAGAGCCTGCCGCACGCCTCCGATCCCTCAGTTGATATGGCGCACAACACCATCGAACATCTACTTGCCGATATGGAACTGCTGCGCGAGCACCTCGGTATCGAACGATGGCTGCTCTACGGCGGCTCGTGGGCTTCGACCCTGATCCTCGCCTACGCTCAGCGCCACCCGGACCGTGTGACCGGGATCGTGCTGGTCGGGGTGACTATGACTCGACCACAGGAGATCGACTGGCTCTACCGCGGCTTGCGGTTGCTACTGCCGGTCGAATGGGAGCGGTTCCGCAACAGGGCGCCCGCTGCGGACCGGGAAGGAAGTCTGGTCGAGGCGTACCGGCGACTGATGGAGCACCCGGATCTGGCAGTGCGCGAGAGGGCCTCGCGGGAGTGGTGCGCGTGGGAGGACGCGGTGATCGCGCACGAAACCCTCGGCACGCCAGGCCAATACAGTGCCAAACCGGATGCGGCGCGGTTGGCGTTCGTGCGGATCTGCACTCACTATTTCGCCCATGCCGCCTGGCTCGACGACGGCCAGTTGCTGCGTGAGGCGCACCGTCTCGCCGGCATCCCCGGCACTCTCATTCACGGTCGTCTCGACCTGTCCGCACCCTTGCTCACCGCCTGGGAACTCGCCCGAGCCTGGCCCGATGCAGAACTGCGGATCATCGACGACTCCGGGCACACCGGCAGCCCCGCCATGGAAACCGCCATCCTCGACGCCATTGCCGGATTCGCCAGTTGAGCGACTCCTGCATCAATGTCTAACTGGGGTACACCCCAACCTCACACCTGCTTCCGCCCGTCGACTCTCGGCGAGACTTCAAATCCGCCCGAAATTCGGCGATTACTACCGGAACCCTTCGAAGCTCGATATTCCAATGACACCGCACGCCGGCCGCCCCCCCCGGAATTGCCGGTCGTCAGTGAATCAGCGTGGACCCCTCTGCCCAGATCATCCGTGCCGGCATGGATGACGATCGAGCGCCCGAGCACACTGTCCGGACCGATCAGCTTGACCAGGTGATCGGTGATCGTGCCGCGCCGTTGCCCTTGTCCTGTTCCAGATGCACGATCCAGGCGGCATCCAGATCCTGGTTGAACGCAGTGATCGGCAGCGAGGAGCCGAAGAACGGTTCGATATCGACGTCGATGTAGCGGAGGTAGCCAGCGCGGGTGCGTTCCTCGATACCGGTCAACCGCGCGGTGTACTTACGCAACCACGCCACCAGCGTCGTATACCGCACTCCGGCACCGAGCTGGATCTCCCGGATCCGGCGCGCCTCGGCGACACCGACCACCTCGGCCAGCTCACACCAGCGCACCGCGCCCTCGAAATCGTCGAAAGTCTCCGACGTCGAGCGTCGACGCCCGGTCTCGTCGTAGTAATGGAATGGGAACCTGCCAGGCGATCGAGCCGTTTCTACGGGGTCGCGGGCGGGGTGTGAGCATGAAGCCTCCAGAGCCGGTAGTTGCCCTGAGAAGCCGGTTGTGACCGCAAGTGGTGACATACACGTCTACACCAGGGTAGCTCACGCTACTGACCTGGCGTTTTTCGTGGAGCGGATGACGGGATTCGAACCCGCGACCCTCACCTTGGCAAGGTGATGCGCTACCAGCTGCGCTACATCCGCATACGCTTCGTCCGGGTCCGGGAGGGCCGCACGTGCGTCCAAAACTGTAGTCCGTCATCGCGTCCAAACGAAAATCGGACATGCGACGTTGGCGCATCAGGGGCGCTGTGGTCGGCGAGAGCTGTGAAGACGGTGTCGTTGTCGGTGGCCCAATCGGCGTAGCTGGGGCGTGCGTGGCACAGGGCTTGGTGGACGTCGTCGGTGAGCGTCGCGTTGCCGCCGGCGCGGACATAGGCCTGGCCGGCCAGTGCTCCGTCGGCGAATTCCGGTGACATGCCTGACGAAACTCGTACTCCAAGGCGGATAAACCCGCTGGCTGCGCCCGCCTGCGCCTGGCCCCGGCGCCACCCGCCAACTATTCGGCGTTCCCGCCGCGGAGCTCGCCGATTGTGTCGTCCGCCTCGCCGAGGTCCCCGGCGTCGCCGCCGAATTGGCGAACGAACTCGCCATGCTGCCAGCGGAAGAGGTTCTGCCTTTTCTGGAAGATGTTCTTCCACAACGGATCTCCGAAGACGCGCCACAACGCACCCACCGCGAACTTCTCCGCGGCGCGGTAGCCGCCATATCCGCAACGCCAACGGTCCGCGACCTCGCCGTTAGCGAACGCCAACTACGCAACCTGTTCAACAGCGGAATCAGCATCGCCCCAAAGCATTTCGCCAGGATCGGCCGCGTCCGCCGGATCCTCGTCGATGCGAGCAACACGGAGACTTCATCGGCCGACGTCGCAGCCGTCCACGGCTAAACTACGACCGATCCACATGTCGGCGGACTTCAAAGCACTGATGGGTGTGCCACCGGCCGAATTCTTCCAGGGACCCGCACCGGCCCCGTGCCGGGTCTGCCTGACCAACTCAGCGAGTTTTTCGCTGAGCCGCAGCGCGACGTCGGGCCATCTCTTCCCGCTCGAGCACCGCGGCCTCGGCGAGGGTGGGCGCACTGCCACCGAGTCGGGCCGGAACCCAAGGCGCACCCTCGGGCATCGGATAGCCCGTTTGCGCCTGTTCGAGCAATTCGCCCATCCGCGTATGGATTTCGGCGGTCAGGTCGTCGGTCGATTCGCCGGGCGGGATCGGATCGCCGATGCGGATATTGATCGGAAAACGATGGCGGCCGAGCTTTTTGGGGAAACCCTTGGTCCAGATGCGATGCGCGCCCCAGATGACGATCGGAATGATCGGCACGTCCGCGTCGATCGCCATACGAGCCGCGCCGGATTTGAATTCCTCGAGTTCGAAACTGCGGCTGATGGTCGCTTCCGGATAGACCACGACCAGTTCGCCTCCGCGCAACGCCTCGAGGGCGTGCCGGAACGACGCCGCTCCGGCCGCGCGATCGACGCCGATTGCCTTGCAGTGCTTCATGAGAAAGCCGACGATGCCGTGCTCGAGTTCGGCCTTCATCATGAAGCGGACATTGCGCCGCGATTTGCGCCCGACCAGCCCGACCTCCATGAAGTCCAGGTAGGCGGTGTGATTCACGGCGAGGACGGCGCCGCCGGTGCGCGGGATCCGGTCCTGGCCGGTGATGTCGATGCGCAGACCCTGCACCGCGAGCATCGTGCGAACCAAACCGGTGAGAATGTCATAGACCGGTTCCCGCGACATAGTTTCCCCTACAACGAATCCTCGGCTGCCCGGCGCGCCGCCTTCTCGTCGGCTTCGGCGGCATCCATGGCATCAGCCTCTTCGAGGGTAGGCGCACTGCCGCCCAAACGTGCCGGCACCCAGTACGCGCCGGGTTCGTGCACGTAGTCCTGCTGCAGATCCAGCAGCATGGCCTGCATGGTGCTGCGGAGTTGGGCGGTGAGTTCGGCGGCGGGCTCATAGGGTTGGATCGGTGCGCCGACGGCAATGGAGATCGGAGTGTTGGTGCGGCCCAGACGCTTCGGGAAGCCCTTGGTCCACACGCGCTGGGCGCCCCAGATGACGATCGGAATGATCGGCACGTCCGACTCGATCGCCATGCGCGCGGCACCGGATTTGAAGGCCTTGATCTCGAAGCTGCGGCTGATGGTCGCCTCCGGGTAGACGCCGACCAACTCGCCGTTGCGGAGGTACTCGAGTGCCGCCTGGTACGAGTCGGCCCCTGCGGACCGATCGACCGGAATGTGCTTGAGCGCCCGCATGATCGGGCCGGAGATGTTGTTGTCGAACACCTCCTTCTTGGCCATGAAGCGGATGTACCGCTTGGGGGTGCGCACCGGCAGACCCGCGTAGGTGAAGTCCATGTAGCCGGTGTGGTTCACCGCGAGGACGGCACCACCGCGCGCCGGAATATGTTCAGCGCCCTTGACGCTGAACTTCAAACCTTCGACAAAGAAGACGGTACGGGCAAGCCCGATTATCGTCCGGTAGACGGGTTCCACAATTCCGCTAGCGTAGTCGCTGACTGTCCCATCCGGCAGAGCCGCCGCGACTGCGCGCGTCTGACCCGTCGCTCACCGTCTATGAAAGAGGACCCTCGAAGTGGAACGCGCCCGCCCGATACCGCGTGAACGCGACTGGAAGGACCCGCGCGAACGCGACCGGAGAGGGCTGGTGGCCATCATGGGTGGTCTGATGCTGACCGGCGCCGTCCTGCTGACCGGCTGTGATTCCGTATCCGGCATTCCCGGCGACGAGCCGGAGCGAACGTCGGGGCCGACCAACACCACGCAGGCCGCCGCGATCGCGACCACAACTCCTATGGCCGTGGCGCAGGCGTTCGCGGTGCCGGTCGGCGCGGTCCCCGGCCTGCCCGGCGCGACGGATGTCGTGGCCCGCTTCGGGGCCGTCTTGGCTGGTTCGACACCCGCCGAATTGCGGTCCAAGTGCTGGATGCTGGCTCCGGGCAATGTAGCCGATATGGCCACCGAGCAGACGGCGATCCTCAAAGCACTCGCACAACCCGCTACCACCACACAGAACACCGTCACCTGGCAGAACGCGGGCACGACCGTCGCCTTCGATCGGGACGAACTCGTGGCGGCCGCGAAGAATCCGTCCCGGATCGCCTGCCCATGGGTGGCGCAGGACGGTGCCGATGCCGGACCCAATGAGGCCGATGCCAGGCATACCGTGCGGCGCTATCTGTCCCGCTTCGTCGGCACCCCACTCGATCCCGCCGATAAAGAGGGAACCTACCCACTGGTCTGCAAGGCGAGCCCGGCGAACTGGGACCCGAGCGGAACCGGAAGTCCGACAGCTCCGCCGCTGGCCAATAACCCGGGCAGGTTCACCGGCACCACGAAATTCACCGATCAGGAGATCCGCTCGGAGCGGCTGCGCGCGGGCTACATCAGCGTCGAGGTTCCGGTCACGAACCCCTCGGGTGTGATGCAGACCCGAACCTTCACCCTGACCGCGGGCAACGAGGGCTACTGCATCGGCGACGTTTCTGCCTAACCACTACCCTTGATGGCTGGTAACCGGTCAGGAGGAACAGCTCGTGCAGATCACCAGCGTCGGACACGCCGGATTCCACATCCGCACCGCGGCCGGGTCGATCCTTTGCGATCCCTGGGTCAACCCCGCGTACTTCGGTTCGTGGTTCCCGTTTCCCGACAACACCCAGTTGGACTGGGACGAGCTGGGCAATTGCGATTTCCTGTACGTCTCGCATCTGCACCGCGACCACTTCGACGCGGCGCACCTGGCGAAGCACGTCAACAAGGACGCGACCGTGCTGCTGCCGGACTATCCGGTGCCGGATCTGAAGCGGGAACTGGAGAAACTCGGCTTCCAAAAGTTCTTCGAGACCGAGGATTCGGTGAAGCACCGGGTGGCCGGGCCCGGCGGCGAGATCGACATCATGATCATCGCGCTGCGCGCACCCGCCGACGGACCGATCGGCGACTCCGGGCTGGTCGTCTCCGACGGCGAGACCACCTGTTTCAACATGAACGATGCCCGTCCGGTGGATATGGATGTGCTGCACGACGCATTCGGGCACATCGATATCCACCTGCTGCAGTACTCCGGCGCGATCTGGTATCCGATGGTCTACGACATTCCCGCGCGGACCAAGTCGAATTTCGGTAAGCAGAAGCGTCAGCGCGGAATGGACCGGGCGCGCAGTTATATCGAGCAGGTCGACGCCACCTGGGTGGTGCCATCGGCGGGTCCGCCGGTATTCCTCGACGACGAGTTGCGCTACCTCAATGACGATCGCGGCGACGAGGGCAATATCTTCCCGGACCAGATGGTGTTCCTGGAACAGATGAAGATCCACGGCAACGAGGGCGGGATCGTGATGATTCCGGGCTCGGTCGCCGATGTGCGTGGTGCGGAACTCACGCTGACCCACCCGTTCGAGCCGGGCCTGATCTATGACAACAAGGCCGAATACATCGAGTTGATGGCGCAGCGCCTCGCGCCCGTGCTGGCGGCCGAAAAAACTGCGTGGGCAACTGGTGACGAGCGGATGCTGGAACCACTGCAGGCGCTGTTCGAGCCGATCATGAAGCAGAGCGATCTGATCTGCGACGGGATCGGCTATCCGGTCGGGCTGGTCATCGGTGAGGAAACCGTGGTGCTGGACTTCCCCAAGCGGGTGGTGCGCGGGCCGGTCGAGGGTGAAGGCAAGTACCGGTACGGCTTCCGGATCCCGCCGGAGCTGGTGCGCACCGTGCTGCGCGAGGAGGAGCCTGACTGGGTGAACACTATTTTCCTGTCCACCCGATTCCAGGCCTGGCGCATCGGCGGCTACAACGAATTCCTGTACACCTTCTTCAAATGCCTCACCGATGAGCGGATCGCCTACGCGGACGGATGGTTCGCCGAGGCGCACGACGATTCCGCCTCGACGGAATTGGCCGGCTGGGAAGTCCAGCGCCGCTGCCCACACCTGAAGGCGGATCTGTCGAAATTCGGCGTGGTCGAAGGAAATAACCTCACCTGCAATTTGCACGGGTGGCAGTGGGACCTGGAATCCGGCCGGTGCAAAACCTCCAAGGGGCATGAACTGCGCTCGCGCAAGCTGGTCTGAATCCCGGCCCCATGGGCCTTCGCCGGCTGCCGGTCGGTTCTGAAATTCGAGGCAATCCAGCCGCTCACGTGCTGGTGGCGACTGCTGTGCGCTCCTAGAATCGGGAGCGTCGGGGAATAGCAACGATCTTCTCAATGGTCGGTGAGCCAGGTCCGCGCGACGGCTCGCCGGAAGAAGGCACCATGATCACCAAGAAGGCGCGCGGCAACGGCACGTGCCGACTACTCGCAAAGGTCGCACTGATTGGGGCGGCGATGACGGCAGTGGCGGCTCCCGCCATGGCAATGCCGACACCTGGACCCGGTGTAGCACAGACTGATTGCGACTTCGACTTCGACTTCGACACCGGCAAGCCCTGGCACGGCCACGGCAACCCGTGGAAGTTCCACGGGAACCCATGGAACGGCTGGGGCGGGTGTGGCTGGGGCAACCAGTGGTTCTTCCCTCCGGGCTGGTTCTTCCCCCCGGGCTGGTTCGGCAGCAGCTAATCGAACGAATCCGAACGCCGCGAGATAGATCTCCCGGCGATGTCGGCCGGTGCGGTTGCCGTCGCTGGGTGACCCCTGTTCGGCTGCACTGGACATCGACACCTCGATCACCGGAACTGCAGGCAGGGGACTGCCTGCTCGAACTTCGAGCGCGGATGCTCAGGTCAGGTTCGCGAACGAGTGGCGACGACGACCGCGACGAAGGTCAGGGCGCAGCCGATTACGGCTGCTGGTGACAGCCCGGCGCCGGTTGGGGTGAGGAGGTCCAGGGTTATCGAGGCCAGCAGTTGGCCTGCTACCGAGGTCAGGCCGAGCAGCAGAACACCGATCCAGCGCACGGTAACGGCGGCGAGGGCGATGAAGGCGACGCCGATGAGTCCGCCCGGATAGAGCCATGGCTCACTGGGGAATTCGGTCGGCCAGCCGGTGCCGAACAAGATGCAGGCCTCGATGGCGAACAAGGCAGCCGTGCCGACGCCGAAGTTCACCAGGGTGGCGGAGAACGGGCCGCCGACCGCGCCGACGCGACCGTTGACCGCCTGCTGCCAAGCCAGTCCGATTCCGGCGAGCGCGGGCAAGAGGATCAGCGCGGCGGTGGGCCCGGTGCGCAGCCATTCGGGCACCGCCGCGGAACCGACCGGCGCACCAGACCGTCCCGCTGCGGCGAGGACCACTGCGACCAGGGCCAGCGCCGCGCCGCCGACGCGCGAAATAGTGACCGGGGTGCGGCCGTTCGGCGCCACCCCGAGCCGGTCCACCACCAGACTACTCAGCAGTTGACCGCCGACCGTGGCGACGGTGAAGGCCGTGACGCCGATCGCCGCAACGGTAAGTCCTTGGCACGCAACGAAGAACGCACCACAGAGCCCACCGAACAACTGCACCGGCCGCAACTCACCACCGGCCACCGCCCGCCGCACCCGCACCAGCCCGTCCCGCAACCGCCGACTGACCGCGAACGCAATCAGCAACACCACCAGACCGAGGCCGAAGCTGATACAGGCCGCCGCGATCCCATCCTGCAACCGCACCCCCAACGCCCCATTGATCCGGCCCTGCACCGCCACCCCGACCCCGATGCAGAACCCGAAGGTCAACCCCACCTTCGCCCGCGCCACCATCCCCGCACCGTACCGCCACCCCCACATCCCCGACCGCGCCACAGCACACCGCGACCCCGCGCCGGCCGGATCAGACACCCTTCGCTGGAGATCGCAGCCCCGAATTCGCCCCGGAATGGCCGGTCACCCTCGATGCAAGTCGGCCGAGGATGTTCGTCCGATGCTTCTGGCCGTGCATCATCGGCCGAGTCGACCACCAACAGAGCCCAACCAGCCAAGCGGCAATACGAGCGCTCGGACGCGGATCACGCCCGCGAGCCTGCGCGGCCGTCGACCTGATCGCCGACGATCGACGCAAGGCCCGCATCGTCACTGTCGAGGCGCAGCTGAATCCGGCGCTGCTGATGCGCCGGGCCGAGGTGATGCGCTCGTTCGCGGGCATCATGATGGCGGTCTGCGCCGAGCAGATCGGTGCCGATATCGTCGAAAGTGCCGGTGACCAAGCAGAATTCGCCGCCACCCAGCTGCTCGGCGGGCTATGGGAGACCACCGACAGCTGGCTGGCGGGCACCCTCGCGATATCCCGCGACACGCTGATCGACCGCTCCACCGATCAGTTCCTGCTGACCGCGCCCCATCTCATCGAATCAATGCTCAGCTGACGAGCGGCTGCTGGTGCCGCCCATCGGCAGCGGTGTCACGCGAAGTACCTACGAATCGGACTTCCGACGCGGTAGCGATGACGGAATCAGCAAGGCTATCGCGAGCATGGATGCACCCAGCAGCGCGACCGTAGTCGACATCGACAGCCACAGCGTCGCGACCGCGGCGAAACCGAATACCGCCAGCGCGACAACCTCCGAGACGAGTCCGGACACCGAAGTGACCGTCGCACGTGCCGGACCTTCGATCGCGTCCTGCAACCGAGCCCCCGCTACGACACTGGCGTTGTAGACGATGCCGTAGGAAACACCGATCGCCGTAAAACCCACGCCCGCAAGCACATACACCGCACCCGGCCAGCGGACCGCGAGACCGGCGATCACCGCGCCGCCGACGAACAGCACACCACCCAGCGCCACCGCGATCGCCATGGCGCGCGCCGACATGCCCTCCGTGCGCCCCGCCATCACCGAACCCACCAGCGAACCGACAACCGTGATACCGACCAGCATCGGCACCACCGCCGTCTCCACCCCGACCTCCTGGGCGAGCAGGGCGAAGTACTCATCGAAGGCCGTAACCCCGAACAGCAGCGCCCCCAATGCCACGCCATTACGCACGGCACGCACCCGAATCGCCTCCCCCACACCGGTTCGCAGCATGTTCAGATACGTCGCGAACGGCCGTGATTCCGTCGAGATCGACGCAGCGATGTGGACACTCGACGATCCGGAATCGGCTGCCGGCGCTGGTCGTCGCCGAAGGGTTCCGTCCGCCGCCACGCTCCCACTCTGCGCTGGTCCCTGTGCACTGTCACGATCGCACTGCCCAGCGGCAGCGACCACCCGGGACGCGCTCGACTCCTTTACCGCGACCTCGCGAGTTGGGGCAACCACAATCTCGGGCGAGCCAGCCGAATCATCCAGATCCTCGACCGCCGCGGCCGATACAGCCTTCGGCGCGCTCGGCAACGACAGCCCGAGCAGAGTATGCACCGCCGCGAACGCCACGCTGCACCAGCCGAGCAACGGATAGCCGCCCCAGATATACAACGGCGTTGCGGCGAGGATCGCGATCACGATCGCGGCTTCCGAGGCCGCCCTGGCATATCCGATGATGCGCGGATACGCCCGCTGCTCGTTCCGGGCGACGAGCTCGTCATAGAGCAGTGCCTCGAACGTCCCCGACACCAGCGCGCCCGAGGTACCCCAGAGTACGAAGCCGGCCGCGAAACCCAGGTAAGTCGGCAGCACAGTCCAGCAGGTGAAACCGGCGGTCAGCAGCACACCGCTCGTTACAAGCAGCCCACGCCGCGACACCGTATCGGCCCAGGCACCCGATGGCACCTCGAGCAGGAAGGCGGTCGCCGACCACATCGCCAGCAACGAAGAGATCTGCCCGGTGCTCAAACCATGATCGGCGAACAGCACCGCATACAGCGCGTATAGCGGAATGAGATCGCCGATGCCCTTGAAGAGCACCGCCCGCACCGTAAGCGCGCGCACATCGCTCCCGCCGGTCCGCGACCTATCGAATCAATAGCCGTAGATAAGCAAACGCATACCGTCAGCCTGACAACCCGCCCCCGAGCACGTCAAGCGATTTTCGGACGCACTCAGCCGAGCGGCAACCATCCGTTGGCGGTATGCAGGTCCCCATCGCCGAATTCCCGACCGTTGAGCCCGGGGCCGACTCGCCCCTGATGCTCGTTCAGATCGGTGATCAGTTCCGAGACCGGATGCGAATCGCTGTAGTGATAGCCCTGGGCCAGCGCGAAACCGAGTTCGGTCAGCACCGCGGCCTGGTATTCGGTCTCCACGCCCTCGGCGATCACCTGCAGGTCCAGCGCACTGCTCAGTGCGGCGATCACGCCGAGCAGTGGCGGCGCGGGCGAGTCCGAGCGGATCGCGGCGACGAAGGACTGGTCGACCTTGAGGATGTCGCTGGGCAGGGTCGCAAGGCGGCTCAGCGAGGAGTAGCCGGTGCCGAAGTCGTCGATCGCGATGCGGACGCCACGCTCGCGCAGGATGTGCAGATTGCCGATGGCCGTTTGAGATTCGGCCGCCAGCTCGCTCTCGGTCACCTCGAGCACCAATTGATCGGCAGGCCAGCCGGTGCTGGCCAGGATATTGGCTACGCGGTCCGCATAACCGGTCTCGGCCAGTTCCAGACCGCTGACATTGACGTTCAGCGTCAGATCCAGTTGTGCGAAGGTCTCCTGCAAGCGCGCCGCGTCGGCGCAGGCCCGACGCAGCACCAGCTCGTCCAGATCGGAGATGAGGTCGTATTCCTCGGCAACCCGGATCAGTCCCTCGGTGGTGACATCCGGCTGCGCACTGGACGACCAGCGCAGCAGCGCCTCGACACCGACCGCCTTGCCGCCACCCTCGGTCAGGCTGACGATCGGCTGGTAGTGCACATCGAGTGCGCCCTGGTCGATCGCCTCGCGCAACTCGACCGCCAGCGGCAACTGCCGCGACGACTCCAGCACCGTCCGGTTGCGCCCCGCCTGCTTGGCCCGGTACAGACCGACATCGGCCCGACTCACCAGCAGCGAACCCGACTCACCCGGCTGCCAGGAGGTGACACCGGCCGAACATCCGGTGGTCACCGATGCCCGCAACTGCTCGGTCAGCAGAATCGCCGCCTGCTCGGTGGTATTCGGCAGCAGCAGCGCGAAGGCGTCACCGCCGTAGCGGGCGAGGCGCTGATCGGGCGCGAGCAACTTCGACCAGGTATCGGCGACCCGCTGCAGCACCGCATCGCCCGCGCGATGGCCGAGGTGGTCGTTGATCTTCCGGAAGCGGTCGAGGTCGACCAGCACCAGCGCCAGCCCCTGACCGGTACGGGTGGCGGTTTCGATCGCCCCGTTCAGCGCCCGGTCGAAACCGCGCCGGTTGAGCAGTCCGGTGAGCACATCGATATCGGCCTCGGACGCCATTCGGGTCAGGATGCCGACCACCACGCCGACGCCGAACGTCACACCGGCCGGAATCAACCCGGACCACCACGGCAATGTGGGATGCACCGGCCGCGTCGGCATCACCCACAGGCACATGGCCATAGCGAACGCTATGTGCGCGAATGCCTGCGGCCATGCGAAGAACAATGCGGCATCACAGGCCACGAATACATAGAAGGAGGCGAGACTGATCGCGCCGACGGTATTCGGGAACGCGTATACCGCGATGGTCACCAATACCGTCGCAATCGCGACATAACCATGGTGAATCCCATGCGGCAACCGCGGACCCCAGCCGAGCAGGCTGAGTCCGAGCAGCAGCGCCACCGCGGCGGCGGTACCCACCAGTGCTCGATTGCCTTCGCTGCCCGGGGCGATTCCCGTGATCAGCAGGCCGAGCGCGCCCCCCATGACGTAGAAGGCACCGGTGGTCCGGGACATGACCATTGCCGTCGCCAACGCAGACGCGGCCCGCACCCGGGTTCGGGTATCGCCGCGAGACCCGATTCCTCGCACGGGGAATAGCCTAGACATAGAAATTGCCGACAGTTGCCACATCCTGTGAATCCGGCATGGCGAACCCCTAGCTATTTACCTGTAGGCAATGTGGGACGGGCTAATTCGAGATGTTCATCGCGGTGGTGTCAGCACCTCGGTACCGACGAACGGTACCAGCGCGGCAGGCACCCGGACAGAACCATCGGCCTGCTGATTGTTCTCCAGGATCGCCACAATCCAGCGGGTGGTCGCCAGCGTCCCATTCAAAGTGGCTGCGATCTGCGGCTTTCCGTTCTCGTCGCGATAGCGCACGGCGAGGCGGCGGGCCTGGAAGGTGGTGCAGTTCGAGGTCGAGGTGAGCTCGCGGTAGGTCTGTTGGGTGGGCACCCAAGCCTCGCAGTCGAATTTGCGAGCGGCCGAACTGCCCAGATCGCCCGCGGCGACATCGATAATTCGATAAGGCACCTCGACGGCCGCGAGCATGTCCTGCTCCCAGGCGAGGAGACGTTTGTGCTCGGCCGCGGCCTGCTCCGGCGTGGTGAACACGAACATTTCGATCTTGTCGAATTGGTGCACCCGAATGATGCCGCGGGTGTCCTTGCCGTAGCTGCCCGCCTCGCGCCGGAAACACGACGACCAGCCCGCATAGCGCTTCGGGCCGGCGCTCAGGTCCAGGATCTCGTCCGCGTGGTAGCCCGCCAGCGGCACCTCCGAGGTGCCGACCAGGTACAGATCGTCCTCCTCGAGGTGGTAGACCTCGGCGCTGTGCTGGCCGAGGAATCCGGTACCGGCCATGACCTCCGGGCGCACCAGCACCGGCGGAATCATCATGGTGAACCCGTTGGCCACCGCCTTCTGCGCGGCGAGTTGCAACAGACCCAGCTGCAGCAGCGCACCGTAACCGGTCATGAAGTAGAAGCGCGCGCCCGAGACCTTCGCGCCGCGTTCCATATCGAACAGACCGAGCGATTCGCCGAGCTCCACATGGTCCTTGGGCTCGAAGTCGAATTCCCTTGGCGTGCCGATGGTCTCGAGCACGATGTAATCGTCCTCGCCGCCCGCCGGGGCGCCTTCCTGGACCACGTTCGAGATGGCACGGTGCGCGGTGTCCATATCGGCGTCGGCGGCGTGCTGCGCGGCCTCGGCCTCCTTGACCTTCGCCGACATCTCCTGCGCCTGTTCGAGCAGGACGGAGCGTTCCTCCGGCTTCGCCTTGCCGATCAGCTTGCCCATCGTCTTGTGCTCGGCGCGCAGGTTATCGGCGTTGGCCACCGCCGCACGGCGCGCCGCGTCCGCCTCGAGCAGGGCGTCGACGAGGGCGGGGTCTTCGCCGCGGGCGCGCTGCGAGGCGCGGACCGCGTCGGGGTTGTCCCGCAGGAATCGGAGGTCGATCATGGGTGACCAGCCTAATGGTCGCGATATTGCTGTTTCACGCCGATATCCCAGGACGCGGACCGTGCCGCGATATACGCGCGCATAGTTGGCATGGTCTTCGCACCGCTGATCGGGCTCGGCGTACTGCGGATATTGACCGGTGGGGCCGAGACGGGCGGGCACCTGGTGCACCACGGCGACGTCGCGCATAGGTACGACCGGGGCACTTCGGATCGATTCGACCAGGTCGTGGCACCAGCGATCAGACGCTGACATGATGGGTCGCAATGTCTGCTGATGATGTGACCATGGATCCGCACGAATCCGAGCCGCCCTCGGGCGAGTCGTCGCGCGTGGAATCGTTCCCGCAGTCGGTGATCATCGACCGCGACGCCGTCGCCGACGGCAAGTTGCATCTGTCCGCGCCGAAGCTGCGTTGGGTATTGCTCGCCGCAGCGACCGGTGCCGTCATCATCTCGCTGGTCGGTCTGTTCATCACCGGCTACGACAACGACAAGGGTCTGGAGGCGCACAATCCGGGTTCGCCGGGCCAGACCGCCTTGGACAAGGAGTTCGGCACCGCGGCCAAGGGCGATTGCCTCAGCTGGAGCAAACAGGACCGCGGCGATCTGGTGAAGGTCGCCTGCTCCAACAAGCATCTGTTCGAGGTCGCGGCCGATGTCGATATGGCCAAATACCCCGGCGTGGAATTCGGTCCTGGCTCACGTTTTCCGGACTCGCTGCGACTGACCGAACTCAAGGAAGAGCACTGCACCCCGGCCGTCGACCAGTACCTGAACGGCAAGTTCGATCCGCGCGGCCGCTATGTCGTAGGCCTGATGTATCCGAGTCCGGACGGGTGGAAGCACGGTGATCGGACACTGCGCTGCGGACTCCAGTTCTCCGGCAGCACCGGCACTCCGCTGCCGACCACCGGCGCCGCTACCGAGCACGATCAGTCGAAGGTCTTCGAGCCCGGCACCTGCCTGGGCATCAATCAGAATCTGCCCACCGATCCAGTGGACTGCGTGCAGGCGCATGCCGTCGAGATCGTGTCCACCGTCGACCTCGGCCAGCACTTTTCCGGCGGCCCGCCCGCCAAGGACGACCAGGACAAGTTCATGGAGGACGAGTGCGCAAAGGCGGCCAACGACTACCTCGGCTCACCCGACGCGGTGCGCAATAAGACGCTGACGCTGTTCTTCGACTACCTCGACGCACGCAGCTGGCTGGCGGGCAGCCGCAAATTGGACTGCATGATCGGAAAGGGCACCGACCGTGAGGGTTTCGCACCGATCACCGGATCGGCGAAGGGCGAGATCCTGATCAACGGCCAGGCTCCGGTGCCGCCGCCGAATTCGGGCCGCTCCACCCCCGCCCCGCTGCCCGGCGCCGCACCGCTGCCACCACAGCCGCAACCGCGCTGATGGCGGTGACCATGTCCGCGGACCGGTTCGAGGAGCTGGTCGGCGATGCGCTCGATCTCATTCCGCCGGAGTTGGCTCGCGCCATCGACAATGTGGTCGTGCTGATCGAACCGCGCAATCCGGAGGATCCACATCTGCTCGGGCTGTATCACGGAATCGCGTTGACCGAACGGGACAGTCACTACGGCGGCTCGCTACCCGACACCGTAACCATCTATCGCGACGCGATTCTCGACGTCTGCGGCGATGAGCACGAGGTCGTCGAGGAGGTCGCGATCACTGTGATCCATGAGATTGCACACTATTTCGGCATTGACGAAGACCGGTTGCATGAGCTGGGATGGGGCTAGTCTTATCCAAGCTGCATTTCGGGCTCGGCTCGACGAGCGCGAAACCAGCACGGATGACCGAAAGAAACTTGGGGATTCGATGGAACCGATCGCGTTGCTGTCGCGTCCTATCACTCGAAGGGGGAATTCTCGTGGTTCCGCCCCACAGCCACTAGAAGGAGTCGAGTCATGGTTGGACATGTACTGATCTCGCCCGAGGCCATTCTCGCCGCCGCGGCCGAACTCGATCTGGTCGCCGAGCGGCTTTCCGCAGCGTCCATGATCACCGCGCCGGCCACACACGTGATCCCGTCCGGCGCCGAAGAGGTTTCGTTCGTATCCGCCAGCCACTTCAACCAGGGCGCGGTGACCCACGATCATTCGATCGCCCAGGGCATTCTCGAACTGCACCATGCTGCCCAGACACTGCGTATGCAGCTGGCCCAGCACATCGCCGGCGACGTCGTGCGCGCCGCCGGAGTCGACGCAATTCAGGTCTAGCAGCCCGCACCGCTGTCCTCGACCACCATTCAGACATTCAGGGGAGTTAAAAGCATGGTTGCAGGAGTTACCGGGGTCGTATGGATCGCCCGGCCATCCGAAGTCAACTCGGCCACCCTTCACGCGGGCGCACACGCGATCCCGATTTCGGCGGCCGCTACCGCATGGGGCGCACTCACCGCCGCCTGGGTCGACGCGACGACCACCGTTGCCCGCGTCATGGCCGAGCTCGGCGTCGGCATGCAGGGCGTCAACGGTATCGCCGCGCTCGGCAAGCTGACCGGATTCCTCGGCTGGTCCGAGCAGCAGGGCGTGCAGGCCGCGGCGATGGGCGGTAAGGCCGCGGCGAACGTCATCGCCTACGGCGTTGCCGCGCTTGCGATGCCGAGCCCGCCCGAAATCGCGGCTGTCAATGCCGCGTTGGCCGCTTCGACCAACCCGGCAGGCGCCGTCACCGGCGCCATGGAGGCCGCCGAGATCGCCAGGAACGCCATGGACATCCGCGCGGCGCTGGTGATGGAGACCTACGAGGCGGCGACCTCGGCGATGTTGGCTACGCCCGCCGACTTCATGATGCCGCCGCCGATCGCTGCGGGCGCGGGTCAGGCCGAGCCGAGCGGAAATGCCGATGCCGCGTTCGGAGCGCCCACCGACCCGATCTCGACGGCGGTCGCCGCCGTGCAGGCGTTCGTATCCAACCCGGGTGTGGCCAGTGCCGCCACGCAGGCCGCACAGGCGGTCGGTTCGGTTGTCAGCACCGGTGTTTCGACGGTCGGCAGTGTGGCGACCAATGCGGTCACCGCCACGGCAAGCACGCCGATGAGCACAATGGCCCCGATGGCTATGGGTGGCACCATGGCGGCGGCGGGCAGTGCAGCCGCGACCCGTGCGGTCTCGTTCTCCGGAATCTCGGCCGGTGGTGCGGGCGGCACCCAGCTCAAACTGCCGGAAGGGTGGGGTACGGGCAGCGTCATCGGCGGCAACACAGCGACAGCGGCACCCGAGGCGGTCGCATCTGTCGAAGCCGCACCGGCCCGGTCGAGCAACAGCGGCGCGGGTGGTAACCCGTTGCTGGGGAACCAGGCTCGTGGCGACGAGGACGACGAGTCCGAGCACGACAGCAAGGTCGACCTTCGGTCCGATCACTTCACCGACGGCCGCTTCGCCGCCGACGGCGTGATCGGCGCCAATGCCGGGACGGTTGGGTGACCGTCCTCGGTACCAGTGGTGGGCCCTCCGCACTCGAGGCGGTAGTGCTGTCGCCCGACGAGATCCAGTTTCTCCGCGAGAAGCTGGATCTCGATGACCTTCCGGTTGTGCTGAACGCACACGCTCGCTTCGACAGCGTGCCCGCGCTTCAGGCGGCAATGGCCCGCGCGGCCGAGTCGCTCGAACAACGAGACCTGCTGATCGACAACGCGGTTCAGCCCGACTTGGAGGACCGACTGCGGGTACTGAACCGCCCGCACTGGATTGTCACCATGCGGCTGATCGTCGAGGGGTACGTGAGTCGTTTCTGTCTGGCGAAGAGCGATGACCTTTCCGTCGTCGCCCTTCGCGGGCAGGACTCGTATGTGATCGACGAAGTGGGAATCGACTTGGCCGGCACCGTGATAGCGGCGCTCGGCACGGCCCCACCGCTCGAGCTCTACGGCATGAACGCACCGACCGAGGAGCTTGCCACGATCTTCGAGGACCTCGGCGATGCCGCTGCAACCGCCGGACGACTCGCAAAGGTCGGCACTCCCGCGCAGGACGCGCAAACCCTCGCGTCGGCCGTGGTCGAAATCCATTCGCATGCACAGATCAGCGCCGTGCTGTACGGGGACGGCACCCGCGACATCGTCGACAAGCACATCGCCGTATTCAACACGCGCAACGGACGATTCATCTCAACGGCGAGCGTTGCCGACGACGGCACCAAGTGGTCGTCACTGGCCACCGGTACGCCCGCCCGCCTGCGCGCCGCCCTGGAGGATCTGATCCATTCCTTGCCGGAGCGGGAAGAGTTTCCGAAAAGTCCGACGTTGGCCTGAGGGCTGAGCGAGGCACTGTGCCCCAAGGGGATTCAGCCCATAGGGTCGTCGGCGGTTGGCGCCACTTCGTAGGCGAAGGGTGGCGTGAAGCGGCCCCAACGGATGCATTCCCAGCCACCCACGGGGCGGGGGACGAGTTCGATGGTTTCGGTGTTGTCGAGGTGGTTGTTGGTGGTGAAAGGCGGTGCCACACCACTGAGGTTCCGGGAGACCAAGCGCATGGCGGCGCCGTGGCTGACCACCAGGATGTCGCCATCGCTGCCATCGGTCAGGTATTTGGTGCGCAGATCCTCGACGACCGGCAGGAAGCGGGCCAGGACGTCGTATCCGGATTCGCCGCCGGGGACGCGTTCGGCGAGATCGCCTTCGTGCCAGGCGCGGTAGATCCGCTGGAAGAACGAGTGGGCTTCCTCGGTGTTCAGACCCTCCATCTCGCCGACCTGAACTTCGTGGATGTCATCGAGCACCTCGACCGGTACGCCGGTCGCCGCCTCGATGTATCCGGCGGTCTGTCTGGCGCGCAGCGCGGCCGAGCAGAACAGCGCCTTCGGCGGTCTCAACAGACTGGAGCCGAAGGTTTTCGCTTGGGCCGCACCACGTTCGGTGAGCGGTAGGCCGGGAATACGGGTGTCCAAGATCTTGGCTACGTTGCCTTCGGTCTCGCCGTGGCGAACGAGTATCAGTCTGCCGGTCATAGGTCGGCCACCCCCTTACGCAATTGGGTCAGCCACTCGGCGGCCGGTTCATCCGAGGGCGGTGGGGTTCCGGTCGCCGAGGTCGCGGGCCAGGAACCGAGGAAACGGATCCGCGCCGTGCGGTGCAATGCCTTGAGTGCCTCGGCGACCGCGGTGTCATCGATATGCCCGACGCAGTCGAGGTAGAAGCGATAGGTGCCCATACCTGTTCGGGTGGGCCGGGATTCGATTCTGGTGAGATCGATACCGCGGGTGGCGAATTCGGCGAACGCGCGCATGAGCGAGCCCGGTTCGTTGGGTAGGTCGAGCACAATCGAGGTGCGGTCCGCACCGGTTGCCGACGGCGCGACTCGAGGGCGGGTCACCAGCACGAAGCGGGTAATCGCCTGGTCGTGGTCGGCGACACCCGACACCAGCACCGTCAGACCGAGGCGTTCTCCGGCCAGCGCGGTGGAGACCGCGGCGTCGGCACGACCGGCCGCGACGTCCTCGGCCGCGGCCGCATTCGAGGCCGAGGTGTACATCTCGACATTCGGCAGCGTGCGCGCTATCCACAGCCGAACCTGGGCCCCGGCGACCGGATAGGCGGCCAGGATGCGAACATCGGCCAGCTCCGTACCCGGCCTGGCCAGGATCGCGAAGCTCACCTCGAGCTCGGTTTCGGCGACGATCTGTAGCCGCGGACCGATGGTCAGCGAATCCAGGGTCGACGAGATGGAGCCCTCGACCGAACTCTCGATCGGCACAACCGCACCCTCGACATCACCGGACCGGATGAGATCTAGCGCCGCGCCTTGGCTGGGCGCGGCAATCCGCTCGACCGGTCCGTCGAAGGCTTGCGAGGACTCGAGCTTGGCGAGGGCCATCTCGGTAAAGGTTCCGGACGGCCCGAAGTACGCGATTCGCGGCACGGTTACGACATTACTTGCGTGCGCGGAGGATGCTCAGAGTTCCAACTAGATCGTCGGGTGCATCGGATTCGATCGCCAGCAACACGCTGCGCGCAGCCTCGACCGCAGGCGGCTTCAACGAGGTCAGAAAGGCGATATCGGGCCGAGCCAACGCCGCCCGAATATCCTCACCGCACAACGCCGCAACTGTTCCCGCGACAATACCCAGCGCTCGCTGCCCATCGGAGGTGCGCGCAATGAATCCGCCATCCGAGTGCGCGACCTCGACCAGAAATCCGGCGATCTCCGCATCGCTCACATCCGCGTCGAGAACCCGGACGCCGACCGCCCCGGTCCCCACCGCCCGCACCAGCCCCTCATCCAAACTTCGCCGCGCCGCCGACGGCGCCGCCAACGAAAGCAACACCGGCTCCCCCGCCACCCCGTGCGCCACCTGCACTCCATCCGCCATACGTCCACCGTAACCACGCCCACTCCCCACCCCGCTCGCCTGGGCTCGCAGGGCCACCTGCCCAATCCCCGCACGCGCACAGCGGTCGGCCACCCGACAGCGTCCACCCGCTCGCACCGGGTCGCCCAACGGCACGCACTCACCTACACAAGCCGGTACCACCACCGCCCGCTCCGCGCATTTCCCCAATCCCCGCCTGCGCCGGGTCGCCCGACGGCACGCACTCACCTACACAGGCCAGGACCACCACCGCCCGCCCGCGCACCTGCCCAATCCCCGCACGCGCACAGCGGTCGGCCACCCGACAGCGTCCACCCGCTCGCACCGGGTCGCCCAACGGCACGCACTCACCTACACAAGCCAGTACGACCACCGCCCGCTCCGCGCATTTCCCCAATCCCCGCCTGCGCCGGGTCGCCCGACGGCACGCACTCACCTACACAGGCCAGGACCACCACCGCCCGCTCCGCGCACCTGCCCAATCCCCGCACACGCACGGCGGTCGGCCACCCGACGGGGTCTACCCGCTCGCACCGGGTCGCCCAACGGCACGCACTCGCCTACACAGGCCAGTACCACCACCGCACCCTGCGAGCATTTCCCAATCCCCGCCCGCGCACAGCGGTCGGCCACCCGACAGCGTCCACCCGCACGCACCGGGTCGCCCAACGGCACGCACTCGCCTACACAGGCCAGTACCACCACCGCCCGCTCCGCGCACCTGCCTAATTCCCGCACAGCACGGCGGTCGGCCACCCGACGGGGTCTACCCGCACGCACCGGGTCGCCCAACGGCACGCACTCGCCCACACAGGCCAGTACCACCACCGCGCGTTCGACCCGCGCGGACCGCCTGCGGCCCGAGCGTGACGGCATGGCGCGCCCCGAAGGTCGCGAAGAATGGCGGCAAGGGTTGGGCCGCGCGTCGCCGGTGCTGCCGCAAGTCGGGGGCTCAGGGCGGGGAATTGTCGGGATTCGTGCGCGGGGAATGGTTGCGGAAAGCGAAGGCTTGACTTAGCTTAGGATAACCTAATTGCACCGCGTGACTAGTATGGAGGCCAGCATGCTGAAGCCGACTGTTGCACCGTCGACCGCTGAGCGGGTTCGGAGTGCGTGCGCCCATGCGGAGCAGGCGGTATTGGCGATGCCGGGTATTGATCCGACGCCGATTTCGGTGCATCACGTCCGGCAATGCGGGGATGCGGTGATCGCGGTGCCGACCGCGTCCATGGCCGCGGTCTTGGCCGGGAATTCGGGTGAGAGCGGTGCGCCGGCGGTGCTGGAGCTGACCGATAATGCGCCGCTGCCGCTGCGGGAGCCGGTGCGGGCGCTGGTGTGGCTGCGCGGGTGGGTGCGCGCGGTGCCGACGCAGGCGCTGCGGGCGCTGGCCACCGAGGTCGCCAAGGATCATCCGCATCCCGACCTGCTCGATGTCGGCCATGGCGCGACCCTGTTGCGCGTGGTGATCAGCGCCGCGGTGGTGGCCGACTCGGCCGGCGCCGAATCCGTCTGCGTCGACGAGCTCCGACTGGCCCAACCGGATCCGTTCTGCGCACTGGAATCCGCCTGGCTGCGGCATATGGATGCCGACCACGCCGACATCATCGCTCAACTCGCCCTCCACCTTCCGCCACGCCTGCAGACCGGCACGGTGCACCCACTGGCCATCGATCGCTACGGCGTGACCCTGCGCATCGAAGGCCACGACGGCGACCACGACTTCCGCCTCCCCTTCAACTCCCCCGCCGACGACGTCGCATCCCTCGGCCGCGCCGTCCGCACCCTCGCAGGCTGCCCCTTCCTGAACGGTCTGCGCCGCATCTGACGCGCCCAGGCCGGGGCCGGATCGGCGCGGGCAATAGATTCGGACGCATGCGTGCTGAGACCGGTGCCGGGGACGAGCCCGAGCTGACCGATCGGGAGCGGCTGGGGATTCGGCTCGAAATCCTGGTCGTGTTGGTGGTGACATTCGGGCTGAGTGGGTTGAATGCGGCGCTGTCGTTGCTCGAGAGTGCGCTGTCGCCGGGCGGGGTGGGCGGGCAGACCGTCGCGCTGAATCCGACGCGGGCGGCGCAATCGACCATCGACCTGCTCTTCCAGCTGCTCAGTGCGTTGCGGCTGGCCGGGTGGGGTGCGCTCGGGCTGTATCTGTTGTGGCGCAGTGGAATAGGGCCGCGGATGATCGGATTGGCCAGGATCCGTTGGCGTTCCGATGTGCTCCCAGGACTGATCCTCGCTGCGGTCATCGGGCTGCCCGGGCTCGGGCTCTACTTGGCCGCGCATGCGCTGGGGTTCAGCGTGACGATCGTGCCGAGTTCGCTGGGTGACCACTGGTGGCGGTTGCCGGCACTCATCGTGTCCGCCTGTGCGAATGCGGCGGCCGAGGAAATCCTGGTTGTGGCCTATCTCATCACCCGACTGCGCAGGCTCGGCTGGGCGGAGAACCGGTCGCTGCTGGCCTCGGCGCTGCTGCGCGGGAGCTATCACCTGTATCAGGGCTTGGGCGGCGGGCTCGGCAATCTGGTCATGGGTGTGATTTTCGGCCGATTCTGGCAGCGCACCAACCGGCTGTGGCCGCTGGTGCTGGCGCACGCGACGATCGACGCGGTCGCCTATATCGGCTATACATTGCTACGCGGTCACGTTTCCTGGTTGCCGTAACACCCGCCGGTCCCCGCGGCGAATTTATCGACGAGCGCTCACTCGAGCGCATTGACTTCCGGCCGCTCGTCAAGCCCCCCGACGGCCCTCGAACAGTAGAGTCTGTGTGATGAACGGCGACGACCCCCAGCGCTACGACCGGACGCGCCGGGAGCCGCAACCTTTCGGAAATCCCGGTGCGCCATCCATGCCGCCGCAGCGGCGCGACCCCCATCCGCCGGGTCGTCGCGGACCCGGTCCGGACCCGAGGCATATCGACCCCACCAAGGTCATCCGCCGCGACGGGTCGAATTATGCACCGCCACTGGCATATTCGCAGGTACCGCCCGAAACGCGGATGCCGCCGCGCAATTCCCGGCCACCCCATGCACCGACGCAGCAGCCGTATCACGAACCCCAGCCTCGCGGTGTTCCCGGCTATGCGCCGCCGCAGCAGCCGGTTCCCTACCAGGACCCGCGGAACCTGCACCCGCGCCGCAAGGAACCCTCGCCGCCGCCGTCCCTGCCGCCGTCGCGCCGCGACCGCGAACCTCGTCCACCACGCCGTCGTCGCAAACGGCACCTGTTCCGCTGGTTCCTCGTGCTGTTGGTGGTGCTGGTCCTCGCGGTGGTCGGCGCCGTCATCAAACTCGACGGTTCGCTCAGCCGGATCGACGCGCTCGCCAACTACTCCGACCGCGTCGGCGATACCCCGGGGACGAACTGGCTGCTCGTCGGCTCCGACGGCCGGGCCGGACTCACGGCCGATCAGGAACAGGAACTCGCCACCGGCGGTGAGGTCGGACCTGAGCGCACCGACACGATCATGCTGGTGCACATTCCGAAATCGGGTGCGACCACGCTGGTCAGCCTGCCGCGCGACTCGTATGTGAGCATTCCGGGCCACGGCAAGGACAAACTCAACGCCGCCTTCGCCTTCGGTGGTGCACCGTTGTTGGTGCAGACCGTCGAAACCGCGACCGGCGTGCACATCGATCACTACGCGCAGATCGGATTCGGCGGCTTCGCCGGCATCGTCGATACACTCGGCGGCATCGATGTCTGCGTGCCCAAGGCCATCGACGATCCGCTCGCGGGCATCAACCTGGCTGCCGGCTGCCAAACCCTGGACGGTCCGCAGGCATTGGGCTTCGTCCGCAGCCGGGCGACCGCCCTCGCGGATATCGACCGGATGAACAACCAGCGCCTGTTCATGGCCGCCCTGCTGAAGAAGGTGACCAGCGCGGGCACGCTGGCCAATCCGTTCACGCTGTGGCCGCTGGCCAGCGATACCGCGAAATCGCTGAAGGTCGACAAAGGCGATCACATCTGGAATCTCGGCCAGCTCGGCTGGGCGATGCGCGGCGATACCGTGGCGACCACCGTCCCGATCGGCGGCTTCACCGATACCGATAGCGGAAATGTATTGCTGTGGGATAAGCAACGTGCGGGTCAATTCTTCGACGACCTCGCGAAGGACCAACCGATCCCGGACGATCTGCTTACGAGGTAGTGTCGGGCCCGTTGCCGACGAGCAATTCATCCAGTGGTTCCTCGAGGAGCAGGTGGAGGAGGTCGCCGGGATGACCACCCTGCTGACCGTCATCGACCGTGCCGCGGGCGATCTGTTCGATGTCGAGGACTTCATCTCGCGCGAGTTGCGCACCACACCGCGCGCCGATATTTCCGCTCCGAGAATGGCCGGTGCTGCCAAGAATTAATTAGGCACCACTGGCCTCGATAAGGCTGCACTTGGATGACACGGCATGACCAGCGCTGAGGTCGCAACTATGTCCAGCCATCCGGAGTTCCTACGCAGCAAATTTCACGGCCTGCTCCACGATCAGATCCGGCACGAATTCGATGCCGAGCATCAATATATCGCGATCGCGGTGTGGTTCGACAATGCGGATCTGCCGCAACTGGCCAAGCATTTCTATGCGCAGGCGGTCGAAGAGCGCAATCACGTGATGATGATCGTGCAGTACTTCCTGGACCGGGATATCAGCGTCGAGCTTTCCGGGATCGACGCCGCGAAATCGCATTTCGAGAATGTACGTGAACCGACCGCGCTGGCCTTCGCGCAGGAAAAGAACGTCACCGAGCAGATCGTCCAATTGGCGAGCACTGCCCGCGAAGAGGGCGATTACCTGGGTGAACAGTTCATGCAGTGGTTCATGAAGGAGCAGATGGAGGAAGCCGCGAATATGACAACCCTGCTCACCATCGCCGATCGTGCCGGGTCGAACCTGTTCGACCTCGAGGATTTCGTCGCTCGTGAAATGAGTGGTCCGAGCGATGCTTCCGGCGCTCCGTCCACTGCGGGCGGCAGCATCTAATTCACGATTCCATAGCGGAATCAGGGCCAGCTCGTAACGACGAGCCGGCCCTGTCGACTTTATGCAGCGCTCAGGGAGCTGAGCAGCGTCTTGAGCAGCGCCAGAATGGCTTCCATGATGGTCCTACTTTCCTCATCTTTCGGTGAGACTTCGCTCACCACCACCAGCTTTCGGGTGATGCAGAGAACCTAACCGAGGTTGATTAGAAAGGAGGGTATTTCACAAAATTCTCGGTAACTTTTTTGAAATCATCGGAGAGTGACCTGACGCGACCGCAGCCCATCCCGGGAACGGCGCTCCTCCGCCGAGAGCGCGGTGTCGTCGGCCAGCGCCGCCGCCAGGCGTTCCCCGAATTCGATCGCCGGTTTGGTCCACTCGCTGGCGTGCGGTTCCGGATCCAGATCGAATACCGGTACCAGCAGGCCGTGCGTGCGGAACGAGCCCGCGAAACGGGAGCCATCGCCGAGATGCAGTCCGCCCGAAGCATGCAGCCGCGCGAGCGCCAGCATCAGATCGTCCTCGTTCTCCGGGCGCACCCAGCGCAGATGCGCCTTATCACCGGCATCGACCCACCAGCCCGCGCCGATCGCATCGGGGCCGAGATCCAGTCGCGCGGACGGCATGATCGCCTGCTTGGCCTGTTCGATGGTCGCGGCGACCTGCTGATCGGGCTGCGCGCCCTCGGGAACCCACCAGTCGAAGTCCTGGTGCACGGTCAGTTCCAGCTGTGCGTCCGCATCGATCACATCGGCCAATCGCGGTCCGCCCTCGGCACTTTCGGCCACGGTCAGCGATTCACCGGGTTCGGCGGACTGTGTCCACAGGATCGCCGCCGCGATATCGGCGGCCGGATCCGAACCCTGGAATTGCACCTGCGTGGCGACGTATCCGATCGGCGGCTCGCCCGCCCGCACCAATCCGGCGACCGCGCCCGGCAATACCGTGGCCAGCACGACGGAACGCTCCGCGGCGATATCGGACGACAGCGACAGCGTCGCGGTCGCCGACGGTACGAATTCGCGCAGCGCGACCAGATCGCACTCCGCGGCCAGCCCTTCGAACGGACGCGCACCGGACTGCGCTGCCTGCAGTTCCAAAGCCGCCCGCCGCTCGGCGAGACGCTGGGCCCGGTTCCCTCCGGGTTTCGGACTATTGCGCTTGCTTTTACCCACGGCAGGTCAAACTACAGTGGCTGTGTTTGATTTGCCGCGCCTGGCGGCGCGGCGTGTTCGCGGCCCCCGGGTGTCTCGCGTCCGAGCCGTCGAGACTCGCGCCTGCGGCGCATGCGCTTCGACGGCTCGGACGCGAGACGGGCCGCGAACGGTCGCTCGTAAAACTCGCTCCGTCGGGGTCACCCGTACAGGTCGTCAGCCTCGGCTATGCGCTCGCCCAGCGGTCACTCGCTCCGTCGGGGTCACCCGTACAGGTCGTCAGCCTCGGCTATGCGCTCGCCCAGCGGTCACTCGCTCCGTCGGGGTCACCCGTACAGGTCGTCAGCCTCGGCTATGCGCTCGCCCAGCGGTCACTCGCTCCGTCGGGGTCACCCGTACAGGTCGTCAGCCTCGGCTATGCGCTCGCCCAGCGGTCACTCGCTCCGTCGGGGTCACCCGTACAGGTCGTCAGCCTCGGCTATGCGCTCGCCCAGCGGTGGAAACCGATTCGACTCAGGCAGCCGCGAGCAGTGCCTTGGTGCGGGCCGGGTGGTTGGTGGCCACCCAGCTGACGCCCAGGTCGGCGCACAGGCGCACATCGTCGGGATCGTCCACCGTCCAGCAGTAGGTGGCGCGGCCCGCGGCGGCAGCCTTGTCGACGAGCTCCGGATGTTCGCGCAGGGTTTTCACCGAGGGACCCACGGCCGTCGCGCCGACCGTTGTCGCGGCGCTGCCGCCCAGGTAGCGCGATGATTCACCGAGCAGGACAGTCGGCAGCAGCGGTGCGGAACGGCGGATCCGCCAGACCGCGGTGGCCGCGAAGGACATGACGACCGCACGGGAGTGATCGGCGGAGGCGGGGGTGGCGATGCCGAAGCGCTGGAGTTCGGCGAGCAGCTTGTTCTCCACCAACGCGCCGTAGCGCACCGGATGCTTGGTCTCGATGAACAGCTTGGTCGGCCTGCTGCGCCAATCGAGTACCAGCTCGATCAATTGACTGAGGGTGAGTACCGATGCGGGTGCGCCGTCGGCCCCGAAGTCGAGTCCCTCGAGTTCGTCCAGGGTCATTTCGCTGACCAGCCCGGTGCCCGACGAGGTCCGGTCTACGGTGCGGTCGTGCACACAGACCAGATGTCCGTCCCTGGTCAGCCGGACATCGCACTCCACGCCATCGGCGCCCTCTTGCAGCGCCAGTTCATACGCGGCGAGCGTATGTTCCGGGAGCGCCGCCGATGATCCCCGGTGCGCGACGACGAACGGTGCGCGACTGCCCTGGCTCACTTGGCCGAGACCTCCTCGAACTCACGGTGCGGTGTACTTGTTTCGAGTGCGACGGGCTGTTTCGCCGCGCCGCCACCGGGCTGCACCGGTTCGATGACGGGCACCGCCGGATCGACGGCGATCACCCACCGGCGCGCAATCCTGGTGTGGCCGAACAGATCCCGGCCCGACATCGACCGCTGCACCCAGAAGGTCAGCACCGCGACCCCGGCCGCGACCAGATCGGTGAACGCGGTGAACAGCACACCGTCCGCCTTGGCCTGCAGGGTATCCGCGGTCCGCCACAGCAGCGCCGCCACTGTGCAGCCCGCGCCGAGCACCCAGCCCACCCACCAGATGCGCACGGCCCGCAGCGTCCGCGGATCCGGACGCACGGCGACCGTCTCGGTGAGAAATACACCGGGCCACAAGAGATTCACCACCGGTATCAGACAGCCGAGTGCGAGCGTCCGGACCAAGCGCGGGTCACGGCGGCCGACCGCGGCGAAGGCGGCCCGACGCGTTTCGATCAACCAGCCGAGCATCGCGATCGCGGTGATCAACCCGAGCGTGAGGCCGACCAATGCCGAAAGCCACACCATGGCATCGGAGATGTGCAGCAGCCAGGACGGAATCAGCCGGGTGCGGTTGCGCAGCAGGATCAGATAGCGCCCGAGTTCGGCGCAGGCGGAGATCGCGAAAACCGCCGCGGTCGCGATGAGTAGCGCACCGGCCCGATTGGTCAGCCGGTCCAGCGGCCGTTGTGGCGCAGGTGCGGACTCGACCGGCGGATCCAGTAGGCCCCAGCGCGGAATCTGCTGGTAGCGCGGCGTTTCCACCGACGGACGCGGCCGACCGGAGCTCGACTTGCGGGTGCGCTGATCGGGACGGCGGGCCACCCAGCGGTAGTTTCGCCGCTCGGCAGGGGCGTCGATGGGCGCAGGTGACAACAGCACGCCACGGCAGCGCGGGCACCAGTGCATCGGCGTCGTCTGCACGGCCCAGCGCGCGCCGCAACGCGCACAAGGTTGTACCACCGTACTCACGGCGCCCCTCTCTTTCCTCAGTAGATCTTCGCCTCGTGATCGCCGTCCGCGACCAATGGTCGACCCACCCGCTGCCATGCCACCATGCCACCGCTGACATCGACCGCGTCGTATCCGATGTGCGCCAGGTACTTGACCACCTCGATGGAGCGGCCGCCCTGGCGGCAGATCACATATAGCTGGGCGTCGTAGTCCAGCTCGTCGACGCGGGCGGGCACGTCTGCCATCGGAATGTGGATCGCCCCGGGCGCATGTCCGAGCTGCCATTCGTCGTCCTCGCGCACGTCGAGCAGAATCGCCGCCGGGGCGTCCGCCGCGACACGCTCGGTCTTGTCGAATTCGTCCGGTACGGCTTCCACCGGCACCGACGACACTTCGGGGCTCGTCACGCTTCGATCCTGCCATGGGTGGCCCACCACCGGGGAGTTCCGGCCCCGCTATGCCGCTGACCCACAGGCACTTCACGGCCTCGACATCGGTACGTTACCTCGGGTATGTTCTGTGCTTCTGGATCCTGTCCGATGCCCCGCTCCGGGGCCGCTTGTGCATATCTCGGTTGTGCATATCTCGGTTGTGCATATCTCGGTTGTGCATATCTCGGTTGTGCATATCTCGGTTGTGCATATCTCGGTTGTGCATATGTCGGTCAAAGTTATCCACATAATCCACAGCTTGATCCACAGGCGCAGCTATCTGACAGCACACCGATCACGGACATCGACTATCCGGCAGCTGTCGATCTACAAGGACTGATGCGCCGAAACCGGATCAAACGGGCGATCCCGAGAGATTTGCTATTGCAGGTCGCGGTACGAACGACCGATCCGAGACTCCCCTCCTTGCCATCCCGGAGCGGTCATTCGCCGCCGCTTCGGGACCTGAGGCTGTGCGGGTCCCGATATCTTCTTGGACGCCGCCGGTCGCGGATCGGTTCCCCAAAAAACCAGAACACCAGCGAATAACTGAAATACCGGGTTCCCGCAGGTGCTGTCGGTAGCCTGGACGCATGAACGTGAGCAGGGGGCTACTCGACGGAATGGAAACAACGGCACTCAACACAGCACTCTCCGAGGCCACATGCCTAGGCGTGGAGGTCGATACAGCGAACGCGCAACTGAGCCTCGACCTGGAAGTTCTGACGCTTCCGGCCGAGGGCCCCGCGCCCGAGGACTATCGCGTGAAGTTGACATTCACCGGTGTCGGTCGAGTCGCGGCCTCACTGCGCGTTCAGGAGTGGGACGACGTGGCGGCCAGGGTGCTGCCGCTACAACTGGACAAACTGGACGCGGCCATCCGCAGCTTCGGCGGCGGCCGGCTGCACGGCTGGGAATTCATCGACGTGGACGAAAGCGGCTGGGTGCACTGGAGTGAACTGCTCAGCTTCGACACCCGGATCGACTCCCACGCCACCACCCACGTCATCGAGTTCTCCCAGGAGGAGGGCATCGACCCGCGCGAACTCGATGTGCGGGTGTGGTTCGACGACATGACGATTCGCGATGCCGATGGCGCCGAAATCCCGCTGAAAGAGTTCATCGCGGGCGGGGTGCGCTGGTGGAAAGCGCATGACGCGGGCGATCCGCGGACCCTGCGCGCCGGAATCGTGCCGCAACTGTAGTCAGGCACCTCGAACCGCACACCCGGTCATCGGGTGTGCGGTTCTGTTTTCAGGCACCCAGTCCGACCGGACAGCTGACGCCGGTGGCGTGCACGGGGCAGTAGCCGCCGGGGTTCTTGGCCAGATACTGCTGGTGGTAGCTCTCGGCGTAGAAGAACTCGGGCAGCGCCCGCAGCGGATCCGTGCCGCCCTGTCCCGGCAGTTCGGTGATCTGCGTGGTGATCTCGCCGTAGCCCGCTACAGCGAGGCGCTCACCGAAGGTCTGCGCGGTGCTGTGTGCGAGCCGCGCCTGCGCCGCGTCGACGGTGAAGAGCGCCGAGCGGTACTGGGTGCCGCGATCGTTGCCCTGCCGCATGCCCTGCGTCGGATCATGGTTCTCCCAGAATTGGCGCAGCACACCGGCGTAGTCGATGACGTTCGGATCGAAGACGATCAGCACCGCCTCGGCATGGCCGGTGCGCCCACTGCAGACCTCTTCGTAGGTCGGGTTGCGGGTATAGCCCCCGACGTACCCGACCGCGGTCGTGAAGACACCGTCGAGTTGCCAGAACTCCTGTTCCGCACCCCAGAAACAGCCCATGGCCACCACCGCGACCTGCAGACCCTCCGGGAACGGCGGATGGATCGGCCGACCGTTCACATAATGGATATCCCGGACCGGTATCGGGTCGGGACTACCGGGCAGCGCTTGCTCCGGCGTAACCATCACCGGCTCGGGAAGACGGACCCGTCCGACTAGTTCGTCGTACCAGGACATGGTGCTCATCCGCCTCTCCGCGATTCAGGCCCACGAGTCGAGTGCCGCACGGCCTGAATCTCAGGTCCTGCGTGGGGTGCCCAGCCGACTTTCGGACGTGCCCGGCCGAGTTACCCATGTATTCACGAAATCAGTCGTACCGTCAGTTGTCCAGCGCACTGCGCGGGTTGCCCCGGCGGAATGTGGGGGCGAGGGGCGCGGTTGCAAACGAGCGGGTGTACGAATGATGGTTGAGTGCGTTCGAGACGGCGGGCGCACCCGGCCCGACATTAGGAAGGGACATCGTGGCTGAGTACACGTTGCCAGATCTGGATTATGACTACAGCGCCCTGGAGCCCCATATCTCCGGGCAGATCAACGAGATTCATCATTCCAAGCACCACGCTGCCTATGTCGCCGGCGTCAACACCGCGCTGGAGAAGCTCGAGGCCGCACGCGAGGCGGGCGACCATGGCGCGATCTTCCTGAACGAGAAGAACCTGGCCTTCCACCTGGGCGGGCACATCAACCACTCGATCTGGTGGAAGAACCTCTCCCCCAACGGTGGTGACAAGCCGACCGGCGAGCTGGCCGCCGCGATCGACGACCAGTTCGGTTCGTTCGACAAGTTCCGCGCGCAGTTCACCGCAGCGGCCAACGGCCTGCAGGGCTCCGGCTGGGCGGTGCTCGGCTATGACACCCTCGGCCAGAAGCTGCTGACCTTCCAGCTCTACGACCAGCAGGCCAACGTGCCGCCGGGCATCATCCCGCTGCTGCAGGTCGACATGTGGGAGCACGCCTTCTACCTGCAGTACAAGAACGTCAAGGCGGACTACGTGACCGCGTTCTGGAACGTCGTCAATTGGGAGGACGTGCAGGAGCGCTTTGCGCGCGCCGTCGGCCAGGCCAAGGGCCTCATCTTCGGCTGAGCTTTCCACCTGCGAGCCCGCGAACCGACCGGTTCGCGGGCTCGTTGCGTTCGTCGTGTCCGATTAGCACTCTTTGGTACTTGTGTGCCAACTGAGTTTTGGCGCATCCTCGAGAATCCACAGTTCGAAGACGGGCAAAGCCGCCCCCGGTTCGATCACGGGAGGCATCATGCATACGAACGGACCCATCGGCATCACGCCGTTCCAGGCCCGCGGATCGCTGCGGGGATTCGTCATCTCCGGACGTTGGCCCGACACCACCAACGAATGGGCGCAGGTACTCGTGCTCGCCGTGCGGGTGGCCTCGTATCCGGGCCTGCTGACCACCTCGACCGTCTTCGGTGTGCGCGAGGAGCTACCGGACGATCCGGCGCCGGGCACCGTCGGGCTGGTCCTTGCCGAGGGACCGGTGCTCGGCGACCAGGCACTGGAACCCGGCCGGTTCGCCGATCATGTGCCGCCGGCGCTGTTGATGTTGCACCCGCCCTCGGAAACCCGGCCGTCGCTGCCGGAATGCGTCGGCGTGGCATCGGGCTGTGTGCTCCTGCCCGGCGTTCCGCATCTGGGATTGGAGCATCGGGCCGCGTGGGCGGAGGCCGAATCCGACGGCACCGTCACCTCTTTGGTGAGCCGGGTCGGACTGGATCCGATCAGCGATCCGGATACCGCGGTGCTGGCCATGCTCCTGGCCGCGTGAACCCATCAGCCCGCTGCGCCGAGCGAGCCGATGCAATCGGACGGCATCCTCGGGTCGAGCTGTCCGGTGCTGAGCAAACCCAGGTAGCAGGTCGCGACCGGTGTGCGCTGATTGCCAAGGGCTAGCTCACTTCTGGATAAGCGTGTGCTGCCGGATCAGTCAGGACACCCGAAACTCGATAGTTGGATCACCAAACTTATTGTGCGCATTGAAATTTCGATTACAACGGCTTGGCGTGAGTATGGCTGCGGGGGTACAGTCGACGACAGCGAAGGGGAGTAGCCCGCAATCGCGCTGTCGACATACTGGTCCGCCGCCCACGAGGGCGCGGACCCGGCCGCGTGAACCGGTATAGATCCGGTGGGCGAGACCTTCGGCCGAGACAACCATTTCGTTGTCGGCCGGAGGCGTAACCCGATCTCCCGGCCGGCAGGCCGGAGCCCGGGAGTGCAGACCACATGATCGCGACGATATCGCTCAGCGTCGGAATCGTCTTTCTCGCCGAGTTGGGTGACAAGTCCCAGCTGATGGCATTGACGTTCGCGCTGCGCTACCGCTGGTGGGTGGTGCTCGGCGGCATTGCGAGCGCGAGTGCGGCGGTGCATCTGATCTCGGTCGGTGTCGGCTATTTCGTCGGTGCCGCGCTGTCCACCCGGGCAATCGCACTGGTTGCCGCGCTCACCTTCCTGGCCGTCGGCCTGTGGACCCTGCGCGAACATTTCGGCAGCGATGATGCCCAGGCCGAACCCAAGCCGCCGCGTTCGACGACCGCGCCGTTCCTCGTGGTTCTCTCGGCCTTCCTGCTCGCCGAACTCGGCGACCGGACCATGTTCGCCACCGCGGCCCTGGCCACCGACAACAGCTGGATCGGCGTCTGGATCGGCTCCACCATCGGCATGGTCGCCGCCGACGCGCTCGCCATCGCCGCAGGCATCCTGGTCGGCAAACATCTCCCGGAACATGTCATCGGCATCTGTTCCGGCCTGCTGTTCCTCTACTTCGGCACCGCGAGCCTGCTCGCCGCCGCCCGCCCCGACCTAGGCATACTCACCGGCGGCGCACTCGCCACCCTCGCCCCCGCCACCGCAGGCGTTGCCCTGCTGATTCGATCGCGGCGCGCACACCGAATTTCAGAACGCACCCCGCTGGCCGAGCCCGCCGAAGAGATGCGCTGACCGGGCACTGCGGCTACTCGGCCACAGGCAGCCAGCCCTTATAGGAGAAGTGTCAGGCACGGCACCGCGCCGAAGCGGATCGACATCCAGGCAAGCGGTGTCCACGCTGCTTGCCTTGGGACATCATCGGCCCAGGCTGCATGCCGCCGAGCGCCGCTCGTATCGGTCAGTCCGCTGCAGCTAGGCCCGTACTTCCGACCGACGCAGCATCGCCTCGCCGTCCAGACCACCGCTACCGCGCAGCTCGGCATACGTCCCGAACGACCCGGCACCAGAAGCCGACAGATGCACTCAACGGTCACGCCCTGGGCTAGGCGGTCTCGACTCGCTCGCCCATGGACGTCATCGGCCCGAACCGCATGCCGTCGAGTGGGCCAACCGTGCACCGTCGTCCTGCTGCCGCTCAGGCGCGTACTTCCGACCGACGCAGCATCGCCTCGCCGTCCAGACCACCGCTACCGCGCAGTTCGGCACACGTCCCGAACGACCCGGCACCAGAAGCCGACAGATGCACTCGGTCACGCTTTGGGCTAGCGGTCTCGACTCGCTTGCCCTTGGACATCATCGGCCCGAGCCACACGCCGCCGAGCGCCGCAAGTGGGCCAACCGTGCACCGTCGTCCTGCTGCCGCTCAGGCGCGTACTTCCGACCGACGCAGCATCGCCTCGCCGTACAGATCACCGCTGCGGCGCACCAGGTCGAGTAGGGGTTGGCGCAGTGCTCGGAGGCCGGGGAGGTCGTCGACGGCTATGCGGGCGGTGACCATGGCGCTGACGGCGGCGGCGAGGGTTTGGCAGGCGAAGCGCTGTTGGTCGGTGCGGGCGTCGAGGACGTCGGCGATCATGGCGACGAATGATTCCTGCAATTGAGCGCGGCGGGCGACCGCCTTCGAACCCACCGCGTAGACCTCGACGAGGTAGAGGCGGGCGTATGCGGGCTCGGCGATGAGCCCGTCGAAGTAGGCCTCGAGGATGCGGCCCATCCGATCGGGATCGGCCGGGTCGGCGGCATCCCGCGGATCACCGCTCATCGCATTCGCGATATTCGCGATCAGCAGTTCGACGGCCCGCTCGTGGGCGGCTTCGAAACAATCCTCCTTGGAACGGAATTGCTCGTAGAAGGTCTCCCGCGAAACCCCGGCCCGCTTCAGGATGACCGCGACCGAGGTCCCGACGTATCCGTTCTCGACCATGGCCTCGGCCATCGCGCTCAGGATCCGCTCGCGCTGCGAGGCGATCACCTCCTCCCGCGGCAGGCCGTGACGCCCCCGTGGGAGTTGGCGTGCGCTGCTTGCGGATTCGGTCATTCAGTGGCTCCGAGGGGTCGGGCGGGCGATATCCGGCTACGCCGGTCGCTCCATTTTGCGGGGTCGGGCCGGTTGGTCTGTGGTGAAGGGTGCCTGTTCGGTGCGCGCGATCTCCAACGCCCGCGCCACCCCGCGCCGCAACGCGATATCGATGACCCGCTGGGCGATCGGCCGGAACGGCAGCGCCACTGCCACCCACCACGGCGATACCACCTGACGTTTGCGCCGGGCGATGGCGCGCTCGACCACATCGATCGCGGGTCCGAGCGGTGCGACTCCCGACACCGTCGACCGGCCGAGAATGGCCCGCGCCGCGGCGGTGCCGAAGCCGCGCGCGGTCATATCGGTATCGAGTTCGGCGAAATACGCGACCCCGACCTTCGCGCCGGTGTGCCTGACCTCGTGCCGCAATGTATTGCCGAGTGCCTCCACCCCGGCCTTCGACGCGCTGTATGCCCCGACCAGCGGCAGATTCACCGCGGCCGCCAGCGAAGAGATGACCAGCGCATACCCGGCCGGATGACAGATGTGCGGTCCAGCGGCACGCAGCGTGTAGTAGACGCCGAGCACATTGACCGCCAGCGTCTCCTCCATGACCGTCGGATCCCCGCCCAGCAGCGGCAATTGTTTGGCGATCCCGGCATTGGCCACCACCACATCCAGCCCGCCGAGTTCGGTGACCAGCGTGCTCACCACCCGCTCCACCTGCCGGTGATCGGCGATATCGCAATAGCGCCACGGCGCGTCCCCGCATTCGTGCGCCACCTCCGCGAGCAGATCCGCCTCCAGCCCGAGCAGCGCTACCTTCGCCCCTTTCGCGTGCAACTGCCGCGCCAGCGCGGCGCCGATCCCGCGCGCCGCGCCGGTGATCAGAATCCGGCGCCCGGCTACGGGCACGGCGGAAAACAGGCGATGCTGCATAGCTGCGACGATACCAGCCGCGAACATATATGTTCGCAAATAATTTTCCGTTTATCCGACAGTGCTATGTAGGGCGGGCATCGGGTGCGAGGGAGCCGTGATCGGCCTCTCATACGGCACCGGTTAGGGTGCAATTGACGAAGGGCCAACCGGCTGTCACGAACGAGAGGACCATCGTGGAGATTTCGGGTTCCGCCGCCATCATCACCGGAGGCGCATCCGGCCTCGGCGCCGCCACTGCCAAGCGTTTCGCCGATCTGGGCGCAACCGTCTTCGGACTCGACGTACCCCAATCCATCGAGCGCGCCGGGGACAACGTGCCCGACGGCGTCACCCTCATCCCCGCCGACGTCACCAGCAACGACGAGGTCGCCGCCGCCGTCGCGCAGGTCGTCGATTCCGGTGCGCCGCTGCGCATCGTGGTCAACTGCGCCGGTGTCGGCTGGGCCGGACGCATCCTGTCCAAGAACGGCCCGCACGATCTGGAACTGTTCCGCACCGTCATCACCGTCAACCTGCTCGGCACCTTCAATGTGATGCGCCTGGCCGCCGACGCGATCGCCAAGACCGACACCGTCGACGAATACGGGCAGCGCGGCGTGATCATCAACACCGCCTCGGTCGCCGCCTTCGAAGGCCAGATCGGCCAGATCGCGTACTCGGCCTCCAAGGGCGGCGTGCACGGCATGACCGTCCCGGCCGCGCGTGACCTGGCCCAGTTCGGCATCCGGGTGAACACCATCGCCCCCGGCATCATCGACACCCCGATGCTCGCCGGTGTCACCGAGGAGTACCGCAAGGGCCTCGAGGCCGGTGTGCCGTTCCCGTCGCGCCTGGGCCGCCCGGACGAGTACGCGCAGCTGTCGCAGTACATCGTCGAGCACGACTACCTCAACGGCGAGACCATCCGCATGGACGGCGCCCTGCGGATGGCTCCCCGCTAATAGCCTGCGTCGCTAATAGCCTGCGTCGCAAGGCAACTGCGCCCTGTCATCCACTGGATGGCGGGGCGTTTTCGGCTGTCAGAGGGTCGGTTTGTGGCCGATGCCGAGGAATGCCGTGGTGGACAGGGGTTTGTTCGGGCGGTAGTTGACGGCGAGGTAGGCGCGCATCAAGGCGACGCGTTCGGCCCACACCTGCTCCCCGACCGTGCGGCGCATCAGCAGCAGTGGGGCGCTGCTGCGCACCATGGTCTCCCACATCTCGTCGGAGTCGGCGAAAGCGATCGTGCTGGTATGGCGTTGGATGCTCACCCCGGCGAAGCCCGCGGTACGCATCTCGGTCGCGAAGACCTCGGGATTTTCCAGGTTGAGGAAGTTGGGCTGGGGTTCGGAGATGGTCGGATCGGCGGCGGCGAAGGCGCCGAACATCATTCGCATGAGCGTCGATTCGGCCACCGGCGCCCAACTCGACACCACGGCGGTGGCACCGGGACGCAGTACCCGGAACAATTCCGCGAAGCCCTTTGCCCGATCCGGGAAGAACATCAGCCCGAACATCGAGAAACCGGCGTCGAAGCTGTCGTCGTCGAACGGCAGCGCCTGCCCGTCCCCCACCCGCGTTTCGATATTGGTCAGCCCAGCTGCGCCGGCATCCCCGGCGAGTCGCTGGATCATCGGCTCGGAGAAGTCGATGGCCGATACCTGTGCCACTCGTTCGGCGGCGGGCAGACTCAGCGTGCCCGGCCCGGCCGCGACATCGAGCACATGTGATTCGGCGGAAAGACCGGCCAGTTCTAGTGCGCGAACGGAGAAGGGCGCCATGATCGCGGGTCCGAATTCGGCATATCCGTCCGCGACGAGATCCCACGGCTCGGCGGCGGCAAGCGGGTTACCAGACATCAGCTGACGATCCTTTCGACCGTCCAAGGCTAACCGGGCAGCACCCCCGGAACCTACCAACTCCGGCCGATCACGTTGTGCGCCAAGCGGATCAGATCTTGCGTTCGAAGGTGATCAGGTGATGGCCCGGCCCGTTGTAATCACGCACCGGCCCGGCGACGGTGAAGCCCAGATGCCGGTGGAAGCCGATCGACGCGTCATTGCCGGGCGCGGTGATCGCCTTCACGATGTGTCGGTCATCGGCCCTGGCGATCGCGAAGAACCGCTCGTACAGCTCGCGCGCGAGGCCGCTCTTGCGAGACTGCGGGTCGACGCCGACGAAGTGGATGTAGGCCTCATCGGATTCCGACGGCGAGAGGAAGCCGATCAGGAATCCGGCCAGCCATTCGGTCGGCTCCCGCCATCCGGCGCCGGGGACCTCGGCGACCAGGCTGGTTCGGTAGAAATGATCGACGAACAACCTGGGCAGGTGCGGTAACACCGAGCGTCCCCACCAGTCATCGATGACGGTGGCGATGGCGTCGTAGTCATCGGCACGTGCGGCCCGGATGACCGGCCCGTTCGCATTCGGCATGTCAGCTAGCCCGCCTCCCCGCGTATTCAAGCCGGATCAAGTGCCACGATAGTCGCGTTGGCGCCCAGCGGTGAATCGGTGCGGGGCTCAGCCGTCCCCGATGAGTTACCCATGTGCCACGGAAATCAGTTGTCTTGTTCGACAACCTTGCGGGTCGTCGCAGACCTGGTGAGCGGCTCACACAGGTTGGATGGAACCAATGTGAGCCGCTCACTGGTGATGTGTCCGCCATTCTTGGCGGGTCGACCTTCAGAGCGTGCGGGTCAGGCGCTCGGTGAGGATCTGGGCGAAGCGGGCCGGATCCTTCAGTTCGCCGCCCTCGGCGAGAACCGCTGTGCCGTAGAGCAATTCGGCGGTCTCGGTGAGTTCGGGAACCTTGCCCGCGTCGGCGTCGTCCCGGCGGGTGTCGTAGGCGTCGCGCAGACCGGTGACCAGCGGGTGGGTCGGGTTGAGCTCGAGGATCCGCTTGGACTCGGGCACCAGCTGACCGGAGGCGCGGTACATGCGCTCCAGCATCGGGGTGAAGTCGAAGACATCACCGACGAGGCAGGCCGGCGAGGTGGTGAGCCGGTTGGTCAGGCGCACCTCCTTCACGTTGTCCAGGTTCTTGCCGAGCCAGGCGAGCAGTTCGGCGAAGTCCTTGTCCTGCTGTTCACGCAGCGATTCGGTGGCCTTCTTCTCCTCCTCGGTCTCCAGATCGACCTCGCCCTTGGCGATGGACTGCAACGGCTTCCCGTCGAATTCGGTGACCGAACCGACCCACATCTCGTCGACCGGATCGGTCAGGATCAGCACCTCGCGACCCTTGGCCTTGAAGGCCTCCATGTGCGGAGAGCTTTCGACTTGCTGCCGGGTCTCGCCGGTCATGTAGTAGATGGCGTCCTGACCGTCCTGCATCCGCTCGACGTAGGCCGCGAGGGAGGTCAGCTCTTCCTCGGAGTTGGTCGAGCCGAAGGAGGAGACCTGCAGCAGCGTCTCGCGGTTGTCGAAGTCCGAGAGCAGACCCTCCTTGAGGACGCGCCCGAACTCCTTCCAGAACGTCTGGTATTTCTCCTGATCCTCCGCACCCTGCAGTTCCTTGACCGTCGAGAGCACCTTCTTCACCAGGCGCTTGCGGATCATCTGGATCTGCCGGTCCTGCTGCAGGATCTCGCGGGAGACATTGAGCGACAGGTCCTGCGCGTCTACCACACCCTTGACGAAGCGCAGGTATTCCGGCATGAGCTCTTCGCAGTTGTCCATGATGAACACCCGCTTGACGTAGAGCTGGACACCGCGCTTGTGCTCGCGGGTGAACAGGTCGAACGGCGCGTGCGAGGGAATGAACAGCAGTGCTTGGTACTCGAAGGTGCCCTCGGCCTTCATCGGGATGATCTCCAGCGGATCGTCCCAGCCGTGGCTGACGTGCTTGTAGAACTCCTTGTACTCCTCGTCGCTGACCTCGCTCTTCGGGCGGGTCCACAGCGCCTTCATGGAATTGAGGGTCTGCTCCTCGAGAATCGTCTTCTCGGTCTTCTCGGTCTCTTCGGGTCGCTCCGCAGGCTCCGCTCCGGCGCCGTCACCCACTGTGACGGTCCGCTCGACCTGCATGCGGATCGGCCAGGCGATGAAGTCCGAGTACTTCTTGACGATCTCGCGGAGCTTCGTCTCCAGCGTGTAATCGAAGAGGTGATCCTCCTCGTCGGGGGTCTCGAGATGCAGCGATACGGCGGTGCCCTGCGGGGCCTCGTCGAGGGTTTCGATGGTGTAGGTCGAGCTGCCCGCGGCCGACTCCCAGCGGGTGCCCTCGGTCTCGCCCGCCTTGCGGGTGGTGAGGGTGACCTTGTCGGCGACCATGAAGGTCGAATAGAAGCCGATGCCGAACTGGCCGATCAGCTCCTCCGCGGCGGCCTCGGATTTCGTTTCGTTCAGTTTCTTGCGCAGCTCCGCGGTGCCTGATTTGGCCAGTGTGCCGATCAGATCGACCACTTCGGCGCGGGACATGCCGATGCCGTTATCCCTGACGGTCAGGATCCGGTTGTCCTTGTCGACCTCCAGCTCGATATGTAGATCGGCGGTGTCGACGTGCAGATCCTTATCGCGGAAGGACTCCAGCCGCAGCTTGTCCAGCGCGTCGGAGGCGTTCGAGATCAGCTCCCGCAGGAACGTGTCCTTGTTGGAGTAGACCGAGTGGATCATCAGCTCGAGCAGCTGATGGGTTTCTGCCTGGAACTCGAGTTGTTCGACGTGCTCTGTCACGTCGCGATGGTACCGCTGCGCCTATCCGACATCCGCCGACATCTGCCCGAAGTCGGCCAAGCCGGGCACCTCGATGTCGGCGCGGTGGGGATCATCCGCCCGTGTGGGCCGGGGATGCATCCATTCGCGCAACACCATGGTTGCCCGCACATCGTCCTCGTTGTACTCGAGCAGCCGGGTGCGTTGACTCAGCTCGGGTTCGCCCTCGTAGCCGACGGCCAGCCGATACCAGCTCATCGACGCCTCGCCCCCGGCCTCGGGATCGCGCCAGGAGAACCCGGCCACCGGCGCGATCTTCTTGAGCCCCTTGCCGTTCGGGCAGATGAATTGATCGGAGACGGCCTGGAACATATCCACCCACTGCGGTCCGTCGACGAAGGCGCGCACCTGATCGACCGTCGGCACGCCGGGCTTACCCGCGAAACGGCGCGCCGATTCGTAGAGCCACTTGTCCTCGGCCGTGCGCGAATAGCAGTAGGCGGCAAAGGTTTTCCCGGCCGCGACGGCCTCGGCGCGCACTGTCATCAGCCAGGTCCAGAATTCGCCGAAGGAGCGGCCCTCGTCCTCGGTGGGCAACGGATCCCAGGTGACGAACGGGCGGTACACGCCGTCGAGCAGCGTGCCCCACAGGTATGCGCCGTACTCCTGGAAGCTCTCCAGATCGACATCCACCTCGACATCGGCCCGGCGCACCCAGACCCGGCCGACCCGGCGCACCAGCGGCGCACCAGCGAGCCAGGCGCGGGCGGTCACCACGGCCTCGTCGAACGGGCCGTGCTGCCAGTCCTCCGGATCGTCGCCCACCCAGGCGGCCAGATCGTCGATCGTCTGGACGCCGTGTCCGCGCAGTATCTCCGCGCGGGAACCGGGCGCGACCAGGCTCACGTCCCGATGCTCGGTCAGCCAGCCCTCGCAGCTGTGACCCGCGACCTGCGTCTCATCGGTGGGCGCCTTGCGCGTCCACCACGGGCACTGGCGGCATTCGGGCACCTTCGACGGAACCGTCGGCAATTCCCCGCGCACCACCGCGATTCGATCGGCATAGCGCCGGTCGTAATCGGCGAGCAGCGGGCCGAGATCGTGTACCAGGATGCGGTCGAAGTCGTAGCCGATCACGCCGCCGACCAGCGCCGGACTGGCCAGACCATGCCGCTGCAGCATGCGGTACAGATGTGCGAGCCGCTGTTGATCGCGGGGCTGCTGGCGCAGTTTGCGATGCGGATCAGGTTGCGGATCCCAGTGATAAAGATCCGAGGTGGTCGGGTGGAAATCGGCCGGTTCGGGCTGGCGCGGATCGGTGACCTTGTGATTGACCACGACGACCGGGATGTAGCCGCCACGATCGCGATCGAGCAGCAGGATCTCCGAACCGCCGCGGCGGCCGGTATCCGGTTCCTGCGGCAGCAGTCCGCCCCAGATGTGTTGTGCGCCTTCGGCACACGCGCGCATGGTGGCCGTGGCCCGCTCCCCCGCACGCAGCGTCGGATCGATCACCACCCAGTTGTCCGGATCCGCGGCGATCAGCGCCGCACGCACCCGGGTGCGATGCGCGGTAGCGGCCTCCCGGCGCTGACGGACCCCGGCATCCTCGACCACCCCGGTCAGCAGGTTCGGATGCGCGGCATTCAAATGCAATCGGTGCCGACACCCGATCAATGCCCTGGCATCGACGAATGCGCTCGGCTCGGCGGGCATCGACGCAGCACTCACCCCGGCCTGCCGCTCATCAGCTACGCCTTCGTGATTGCGACCGTCGCGGTCACCACTGCCCGAATCCACATACGCAGTATGGTCCAGACCCCTGACAACTCTGTGACCGCATGACACGAAGTTGCGTCGTACACGCAGCGGTCTCATGGTATGAATCGGTAGTCGAGCAACAAGTGATTCGATGCCAGGCCAACCCCGCTCGGAGCGAGTCTTACGAGCGATGTTCGCGGCCCGTCTCGCGTCCGAGTCGTCGAAGCGCATGCGACGAAGTCGCGAGTCTCGACGGCTCGGACGCGAGACACTGGGGGCCGCGAACACGCCGCGCCGCAGGCGCGGCAGAATGTCACAGCGAACCAGCATGACGGAGGGCCTCGATGGGGTTGTTCACGAAGCGCAAGCGGCGGCCGAGCCGCAGGGCCGAGGCGAAGGCCCTCAAGCACAAGGCGGCCATGGAGGCGAAACTCGGCGCCAGGAACGACCGCAAGGCTCGCCGCGCGGAGGCCCACACCCAGGCCAAGGTCGCCAAGGCGCAGATCGCCACCTTGCAGGCCGAGGAGAAGGCCGCACTGAAGGTAGCCGCCAAGGCCGAGCGGGATCCGTTCACCGCGAGCCAGGTCCGCAAGTACCTCGGTGTCGCCCGGGTGCTCGTGCCCGTACTCGCACCGCTGGCCTATCGCGCCGCGACCTACATCCGCGGCCGGATTGATACCCGCCGGGCACATCAGCTGGGCATCGGCGTCGAACAGCTCGGTGATTTCAGCGGCCACGGCGGTCGGCTGCAGGCGCGGATCTCCAACACCGAAGCCGCCCTCGACAAAATCGGCGCGCAGTCCGGCGACAAGGCGGGCAAGGGTGAGACCCAGAAATTCGTCACCGCCACGCAGGATCGACTCGGCAATCTGACCGCCGCGATTCGGACCGCGGAGCAGATGCCCGCACCGCGTCGTCGCGCCGTACACGCGTCGATCTCGAGCGAGCTGTCCGGTATCGAGGCCGACATCTTGGCGCGCCTCGGCGTCAGCTGATCCATTCGATGTCTCCCGACCAGGCCTCCGGCAGCCCGCGTGGCTGTCTGGTCGGCGGCATGGTCGGCGCGCTCGCCATCGCCGCGCACGGTGCGGCCGGTGGCGGATTTCCGGATTCGGCCGAATCCGCACTGCTGCTGCTTGTTTCGGCATTGACGGGTTGGGCCGCAGGACGGCTGCACCCGGGCACCATCGGGCATTGGGCCGTGCTCGGTCCGCTCGCGCTCGGACAGTTCGTCGGACATGCGGTGCTGTCCGGGCTGATCGACCACAGCCACAGCCACACTGCCGTACCGCAACTCGACCCATATCTGCCCACGGGCTGGATGTTGTCGGCGCATTTGATCGCGACACTCAGCTGCGCCGCACTGATCCTGCTGGCCGAGCGGCTCTATGCGTTGGCGTCCAGCGTCATTCGCGCCGTTTCCCCAGCCCGATCACCGCTGGCGGTCAGCCGCCCGCTCCGTTGGTCCGATCCGATTCTGCGGCACTACCGCTTTCATCCGAACGGCGCGATCGGTCCGCGCGCGCCACCGGTGTCGGCCTGACCCGCCACACCCAAACCCCTTCGGACAGAAAGCACTTCAACCATGCGTACGCAGATCACGCGCGCCTGCACGGCGGTCGCCGCCGCCGGTTTCGTTCTCCTCGCGGGCGGCACCGCCGCCGCACACGTCACCGCCGACGCACCCGGTGCGACACAGGGCGATTACTCGGTGATCACCTTCAAGGTCCCGACCGAATCGGAGACCGCGAACACCACGGCGCTCACCGTCGTCCTGCCCAACCTCGAGAGCGCCCGCACCGAGCCCATCCCGGGTTGGAGCTCCAAGGTCGACCGCAATGACAAGGCCGAGGCCACCTCGGTCACCTGGACCGCCGATCCCGGCACACCCGGTGTGCGTCCCGGCCAGTTCCAGCGCTTCGTCCTCTCGGTCGGCCCGCTGCCGACCCAGGCCGAGGTCAGCTTCCCGGCCACCCAGACCTACAGCGACGGCAAGATCGTCAAGTGGGATCAGCCGATGGGCTCGGACGGTTCCGAACCCGAGCATCCGGCACCGATGCTCGCCCTCGCGGCGGCCTCCGGCGACGGCCATGACGACCACCACGTCGGCAGTTCGGCCGCCGCGGAGAAGTCGAAGGGCACCGACAACACCGCGCGCTGGCTCGGCGGCATCGGTCTCGCGCTCGGCCTGCTCGGCGTGGCGCTCGGTCTGGGCAATGTGATCCGCGGACGCCGGGCATGAGTGGCGTCGCCATGCGTCGCACGGTCGCCGGGCTGGTCGCGGGCCTGCTCCTGCTGAGCGTGGGCGCGTTCGCGGCCGGAGCGGCATCGGCCCATTCGACGCCGGTCAGCAGCGTGCCCGCCGACGGCGCGAGCATCGAAACCGGTCCGGAGCGGGTGAGCATCACCTTCAACGAGCCACTGCAGGAAAGCTTTCCGGCACTCACCGTGGTGGGTCCGGACGGGAATCTGTGGTCCAAGGGCGATCCGAAGGTGGACGGCCCGACGGTGAGCGTCGCGGTCGGCGAACTCGGCCCGACCGGCGTTTACAAGATCGGGTACCGGGTCACCTCCGCCGATGGTCATCCGGTCAAGGGCGAGCGGACCTTCACCCTCACCGAGGCGGGCAACGGTACGCCCGGCCCAAAGGCCGACAGCCGACACAACTCCGGTGGCAGCGCCGATGATTCCGGCGGAATTCCGCTGTGGGTCTTCATCATCGGCGCGGTCGTCCTGTTCGGTGGTGGTCTGGCATTCGCCCTGTACGGTGGCAGGAGCCGCAAATCGCAGCGGTGAGAAGAGCACACGGGTGAACAAGGTGCAGCGGACGACCGGCGGCGGAAATGCGCAAGCGCTGCTGCTGGTCGTCCCGGCCGGGCTGCTCGGGGTGGCACTCGCGCTGATCCTGGCTGTCCCGTCTCCCGCGCAAACCGAGAGCGTCATCCGGGTGCTGGCGGACTGCACCGGGGCCACGGTGCTCGGATTGGCCGCATTGCCCCGACTGCACGATCGACTCCGGCCACCGTGGCGGACGCTCGCGGTACTGGCCGGACTTTGGTGTATCACCGAATTCACGGTGCTCGTCTTCGAGGCGGCCGCCGTCGTCGGCGTACCCATCGGCAAGCTCAGCGCAAGGCGGTTCGGCAATTTCCTGGTCGAGATCAGCGGCGGTCAGGTCGGCATCGCGGTACTGATCGGCAGCGGTGCGGTCGCCTGCTATGCGGCGATGGCGTTCCGGCGGCCGGAGACCGCGTCGACCGATCTGGTGCTGGTCTTCGCGGCGGTGGCCCTCGCGCTGCGGCCGATCACCGGGCATATGTCGCAGCAGCCGTTCGGCTCGGTGCTCGCGGCCGTACACGCACTGGCGGCGGCGTCCTGGTTCGGCCTGCTGGTCGCGCTGGCGCTGGTGGTGCGCACCCGCGGTGAGTGGGCGGTGACGCTGCCCCGGTATTCGGCGGTGGCGCTGCCGCTGGTCGGCATCGTCACGGTCACCGGCCTGGTCAACGGGTTGGTGCGGGTCGGCGGGATCGCCCCGTTCGTGACGACCGGCTACGGACGCATTCTGCTCGCCAAAACCCTTGTGCTGGTTGGGTTGGTGGCGCTCGGCTGGTGGTGGCGACGGACCTGGGTACCGCAGGCGACGGGACATCGGATGCCCGCCGAATCCTCACTGCGGCGCGCGATCATCGAGGTGGCAGTGATGGCCGTGGCCTTCGGACTGGCCGCGACCCTGGCGGTCACCGCCTGACGCTTGCAAATGCAAGCACCTGCGGCCGGGCTGTTAGCAACCCGTTACAGTTGTGCCATGACCGAGGTGAAGATCGTCGAAGACTGTGTGGCATCGGCCGAAACAGCCTTCGCGTACGTCAACGACTACCGGAATCTGTCGCGTTTCATCACCGAGGTCCAGGACTTCACGCCGATCACCGAACAGGTCGAGGGCGTCGGCGCGACCTTCGACGGCACCATCAAACTCGGTCCGGCCGCGCTGCATTCGCGCCTGCGGGTCGTGCGGTGGGAAGAGAACTACGCGATCGCGGTGAAGTCGATCAAGGGCTTCGAAATCGAATCCACCTTCCTGTTCCACGCCAAGGGCACCGATAGCTGCACGGTCGACGCGATCGTCGACTATCGCGTGCCGGGTGGAATCGCGGGCAAGGTGCTCGGCAAGACCATCGAGCCGTTCGTCAAGCTCGCCGTCAAACACGCCACGCACAACCTGACCACCCAGATCGCCGAATTCCACACCAGCAGGCAGGGCTAGCCAGAACTTGTCTCGGCCGGGCCGGTCGGAGGATGCTGTGCACTATGGCCGACCGCACGACACCGACATTCCCGCAGCGCATCGCCTACATCTGCGGGCGCACGCTGCCGGAGTCGATGTCGGCGTGGGTGTTCGAGGATCTCACCGGCCCCGGTGCGGCACGGCGCTACCTGATGCGCTTCCTCATTCCGATGATTCCGGTGCTGAGCCTGTTCCTGCTGGTACCCGGACCGAAATGGATGGGTTTGGCGATGATGGCCCTGCTGTATCTGCCGCTGATCTATTTCACCGCAGCGCTGATGTACGTGTATCGCAGGGCGCGTCTGGTCAAGCACGGCTTGGATCCGGCGCTGGCCGACGCCACGTCCAGGAAGCGCGCGGAGACCGAACGGCTGGCCTATGAACGCCGCCACGGTCGCGCTTGAATCCGGCTGCCGAAAATGCGCCGAATCTGGCCGTGACGCATCTCACGGGCATAGCCTGAATATATGAAGCGTCCCACGTTGGGCCAACGGATCGCTTACGATCTCGGCCGCGAGCTCCCCGAGGAGCTGCACGAGTGGGTAATCCACGACCTCGTCGGGCACGGGGCCATGGAACGCTACCTCGTCCGCTTCCTCGTACCGTTCATCCCGTTCTTCGCGCTGTGGTTGCTGTTCCCCGGCCCGATGGGGTTGAAGATCGGCATGATCCTCATGATGATCGTGCCGCTGATCGTTTTCACGGTGTCGCTCAGTTACGTCTGGCGTCGGTTCCGGCTGAGCCAGCACGGCATCGATCAGGGGTGGATCAACCACAACAAGATGCGCGAAACCGAGCGGATGAAATACGAGATGCATTACGGGCACCGCTAGCGACTGGGTTCGCGCGGCCCTTTCCAGCGAATGCTGAGCCATGAGCACCGACTCGACCACGACGGAGCGAGCCTTACGAGCGACCCGTTCGCGGCCCGTCTCGCGTCCGAGCCGTCGAAGCGATGCGACGAAGTCGCGAGTCTCGACGGCTCGGACGCGAGACACCAGGGGGCCGCGAACACGCCGCGCCGAAGGCGCGGCAGAATGTCACAGTGAACACCATTGCCACAGCGGACCTCGCCGACGAAATCGGCCCCGAAATCCGTAGCTGCGATACACAGTTCATCCAGTTCGGCGGGCGCGCGGAGTTCTCCGGGCGCATCACCACGATCCGCTGCTTCCAGGACAACCTGCTGGTCAAGCAGACGCTGGGCGAGCCGGGCGACGGCGGCGTGCTCGTCGTCGACGGCGATGCCAGCGTGCACACCGCACTGGTCGGCGACATCATCGCCGGACGCGGTGTGGCCAACGGCTGGTCCGGCGTCATCGTCAACGGTGCGGTGCGCGACTCGGCCATCCTGCGCACGCTCGATATCGGCATCAAGGCGCTGGGCACCAACCCGCGCAAGAGCACCCAGACCGGCACCGGGCAGCGCGATGTCCCGGTCGAATTCGGCGGTGTCACCTTCGTGCCCGGCGATATGCTCTACAGCGACCACGACGGCATCGTGGTCCGTGCCGAAGACTGAGCGGCTAGACCGCCGCCACCCTGGCCCGGTGACCGGCGATGGCCACAATGTCGCCGACATGCAATTGCCGTCCGCGGCGCAGTTCCACCTCCTCGTTCACCCGAACCAGACCCGCGGCGATCACGGTCTTGGCCTCCGATCCGGAATCGATCAGATTGGCCAGCTTGAGGAACTGACCGAGTCGAATGACGTCGTCATCGATCGGCACATCGACTGCATCGGACATGGGATACATCCTTACTCCGTCGCCGTCGAAGCGGAAATCCAACCCCCACGCAAGCGACCGACAGACATGGATGACGCACCGATAACCGACATGCCCGGGTGGCCTTCGAGCACCACTACCGCGGCACCGTACACACTGGTGCTGTGACAACCACGCACGCCGGGCAACACATCGACACCGAAGCACCCTCGGAAAGATCGGCACCACCGGTTCCGCATCGCGGACACGGACGGTTGCGCGAGGTCCCGCATATCGCGGGTCTGCTCCTTGGCGTGTTCGCCGTGCTCTGCTTCCTGTGGAGCCTCTCGCCCGGACTGCGATATCTGACGCATGTGCCGCGTCGCTACATCGACCTGTACTACTTCGACGCACCGGATACCAGCCTGGTGTGGGCGCTGGTGGTCGGTCTGCTCGCGGGGGCGACGGCGAGCCGCAAGCGAATCGCCTGGTGGTTGCTGCTCGGCTATATCTCGCTCTACGCGCTGGCGAATGTGCTCGAATTCGCCGACGAGGGCAACATGCACGCGCTGGTGGCCGCGGTGATGCAGCTCGCCGCGATCGGTGTGCTGCTCGCGTCCTGGCGGGAGTTCTACACCAAGGTGCGCCCTGGGGCGGGCTGGAAGGCGTTGGGCGTACTGGTAGGCGGTCTCGCGGTCGGCTGTCTGCTCGGCTGGGGTCTGGTGGAGTTGTTCCCGGGTTCGCTGCCCCGTGGCGTGCAGCGGCCGCTGTGGTCGGTATATCGGGTGACCGCCGCCGTCTTGGTCGACAACGAACATTTCGACGGCCATCCGCGCCCGTTCGTCAACTTCCTGCTCGGCCTCTTCGGCGCCATCGCGCTGCTGGCCGCAGTGGTCATCCTGCTGCGTTCGCAACGTGCGGGCAATGCGATGACCGGCACCGACGAATCCGCGATCCGCGGTCTGCTCGAGCGCTCGGATATCGAGGATTCGCTCGGCTACTTCGCGACTCGGCGCGATAAGGCGGTGGTGTTCGCGCCGAGCGGCAAGGCGGCGCTGACCTATCGTGTCGAATTGGGCGTCTGTCTCGCCAGTGGCGATCCGATCGGCATTCGCGAGGCCTGGCCGCAGGCGATCGATGCGTGGCTGCAGTTGGCCGACGAATTCGGTTGGGCGCCAGCGGTCATGGGCGCGAGCGAACTCGGTGCGACGGCGTACCGGCGGGCCGGACTTTCGGCGCTGCGCCTCGGTGACGAGGCCATTCTCGACACCAGGACGTTCTCGCTCGCGGGCCCGGAGATGAAGCAGGTCCGCCAGGCGGCGAACCGGTTGCGCAAGCACGGGATCACCGTGCGGATTCGCCGCCATCGCGATATTCCGGCCGAGGAATTCCGGCAGGTGATCGCCCACGCCGACGCCTGGCGCGATACCGAAACCGAGCGCGGCTTCTCCATGGCGCTCGGCCGCCTCGGCGACCGGCTGGACGGCGACTGCCTGCTGGTCGAGGCGGTCAAGCCCACCCGCCAGCCCACCACCCTCAACGGACAGCGTGCGGCCGGCTCATCCGAACCCGAGGAGCAGGTGCTCGGCATGCTGTCGCTGGTGCCGTGGGGACGCACCGGTGCGTCACTCGAACTGATGCGTCGAGATCCACACGGCCCCAACGGTGTCATGGAGCTGATGATCTCCCAGCTCGCGCTGACCTCCGAACAGCATGGCATCACCAAGGTTTCGCTGAACTTCGCGGTATTCCGCTCCGTCTTCGAAGAGGGCGGACGCATCGGCGCCGGACCCGTGCTGCGGCTGTGGCGCAGTGTGCTGCTGTTCTTTTCGCGCTGGTGGCAGTTGGAGGCGCTATACCGGTCGAATGTGAAGTATCAGCCGCACTGGGTGCCCCGGTTCTTCCTGTTCGAGGAGCGCAGGCAGCTACCCCGGGTGGCGATGGCCAGTGCGCTCGCCGAGGGCTTCCTACCGCGCTTCGGCAAGGAACCCGAGACCATCACCCATACCGGTCTGCACAGCGCGGTACCCGCGGGCATCATCGGACTGCACACCGACGGCAGTCCGCCGGATCTGCCGGACAACGTCGGTGTGGAACAGCTTTCCCGCCGCCCGGAGCAGGTGCGGGTGCGCATGGACAAACTCGACAGGCTCGCGTCCGCGGGCGTCGACGCCTATCCGGTCGCCTATCCCCCGACGCATACCGTTGCGGCAGCGCGTCGTTCACCGCGCGGCACCACGGTGCGGGTCTGCGGCCGACTGCTGCGCATCCGCGATTACGGCGGTGTGATCTTCGCGGTGGTCCGGGACTGGACCGATGATATCCAGCTGGTCATCGACCGCGATCGGGTCGGCGCCGGACGCAGCGCCGAATTCGGCGAATTCTTCGACCTCGGCGACCTCATCGAGGTCAGCGGTCAGATCGGGCACAGTCGGCGCGGTGAACTCTCACTGCTGGCCGCGGACTGGCGGATGATCGGCAAATGCCTGCACCCGCTGCCGGACAAGTGGAAGGGCCTGGCCGATCCCGAGGCCAGGGTGCGTCAGCGCTACGTCGATATGGCGATCAATCCCGAAGTCCGCGAGGTGCTGAGCAAGCGGACCGCGGTGGTGCGCTCGCTGCGGGATTCGTTGAACGCCTGGGGATATCTCGAGGTGGAGACCCCGATCCTGCAGAAGGTGCACGGCGGCGCCAATGCGACACCGTTCCTCACCCATATCAATGCCTACGATCTGGATCTGTATCTGCGGATCGCGCCCGAGCTGTATCTCAAGCGGCTGTGCGTCGGCGGTATGGAGAAGGTCTTCGAAATCGGGCGCAACTTCCGCAACGAGGGTGTGGACTTCAGCCACAATCCGGAGTTCACCAGCCTGGAAGCCTATGAGGCACATGCCGATTACGAGCGGATGATGCAGCTGGCCCGCCAGCTCATCCAGAACGCCGCACAGGCCGCCAATGGTTCGATGGTTGCACTGCGCCCCAAACCGGACGGCTCCTTCGAAGAGGTGGACATCTCCGGGGAGTGGGCGGTGAAGACCGTGCACGGCGCGGTATCTGAGGCGCTCGGCACCAAGATCGACCCGCAGACCCCACTCGACGAGCTGCGCGAACTCTGCGACCAGGCGGAGGTGCCCTATCAGCACGGCTGGGATGCCGGGCAGGTCGTGCAGGAAATGTACGAGCATCTGGTCGAATCCCATACGGAGCAGCCGACTTTCTACATCGATTTCCCCACCTCGGTCTCCCCGCTGACCCGTGCGCACCGCAGCATCCCCGGCGTGACCGAGCGCTGGGATCTGGTCGCCTGGGGCGTCGAATTGGGTACGGCCTACAGCGAACTCACCGATCCGATCGAACAGCGCCGCAGGCTCACCGAACAGTCGATGCTCGCGGCCAACGGCGATCCGGAAGCGATGGAGCTGGACGAGGACTTTCTGCAGGCACTCGAGCATGCGATGCCGCCGACCGGCGGATTGGGCATGGGCGTGGACCGTATCGTCATGTTGATCACCGGCCGCAGCATCCGCGAGACACTTCCGTTCCCATTGGTGAAGCCGCGCTGAAATCTCCACGGTGAGAATTCATTCTGAAGGATTTGCAAACATCGGAAAGGCTTCCCAGGCGGTATTCGCCTACTAGTGTTGACAATTCGGCCCCGGGAGGAGGCCGTTACCTTCGACAATGGGATGCATATGTACCTTGATCTGCTGACCAACACCGCCCTGCTGGACCCGCAGGTGTGGGCGAGCGCGGACACCTGGACCAACTCCGACACCGTCGCATCGGCAGTGGAGTTCGCGGCCAAGAAAAAGAAGAAGAGCAGCAGTGGGCTGATCATCGGCGGCATCTGCTGCCTGGTCGTCGTCGCCCTGATCGTCGGCGGCATCTACCTGCTGACCAAGCGTAAGAAGCAGCAGTAAATCCACGAAAAGGCCCGGCTCGCATCGCGAACCGGGCCTCTTCGATATTTCGGACTAGATGACGGTGCGTTCGGAGGCCACCTCGGCCTCGAGCAAAAGCTCGTCCTCGAGTTCGTCGTACGGCTGCGGCCGCACCGACTTCAACACCACCACCGCCGCGACCAGCGCGACGATCAGCAGTGCGGCACCGATCCAGAACGCCAGGTGGAATCCGTTGGTGAGCGCCACATTCGCCGCGACACCGTCCTTCAGCAGATGTTCGGTCTTGCTCGCCGACAGCGTGGCCAGCACCGCCAGACCGAGCGCACCACCGACCTGCATGGTGGTGTTGGCCAGACCCGAGGCCAGCCCGGCCTCCTGCGACTCGACCCCCGACATCGCCAGATTCATCAGCGACGGGAACGCCAGACCCGCACCGGTACCGAACAGCACCATCGGGCCGAAGATGTCGATCCAGTAGCTGCCGTCCACCGGGGCCTGGGTCAGCCAGAGCAGCGCGACGAGGATCAGCAGCAGACCGGGAATCAGCACCTTGCGGGCGCCGAAGCGCATCACCAGGCGTTCGGAGTAGCGCACCGACAGCAGACCCATGATCGCCGCGACCGGGAAGAAGGCCGTGCCGAGCTGGATCGGCGAATAGCCGAGCACCTGCTTCAGGTACAGCGAACCCATGAAGAACATGCCGAACATGCCCGCCACGGTCAGCACCTGGATCACATTGGCGCCGGACAGATTCCGCGAGCGGAAGATCGTCAGCGGCATCAACGGGGTGGCCGCCGTCGCCTCCCGCGCGATGAATCCGCCGAGCAGTACCAGCGTGGCCGCGCCGAGCCCGAGCGTGACCGGATCGGTCCAGCCGTATTCCGCCGCGGGCTTGACGATCGCGTAGACGCCGAGCATCAGCGCCGCCGTGATCAGCACGGCGCCGGGCACATCCGCGCCGTCCTTCAGTCCGGCGCCCTTGTCCTTGTCCAGGATCTTCAGCACGCCGATGCCGACCGCAATGCCGATCGGCAGGTTGACCAGGAAGATCAGCCGCCAGTCCAGGGCGGTCAGGAAACCGCCGAGCAGCAGGCCGATCGCACCACCGGCCGACGCGACGAAGGCGTAGCGACCGATCGCCTTGGCCTGCTCGCGCGGATCCGGGAACATCGCGAAGATCATGCCGAGGATGACCGCCGAGGTCATGGCGCCACCGATGCCCTGCAGGAAGCGGGCCGCGATGAGGGTCACCTCGTTGACGGCCGCACCACACAGCGCCGAGGACAGGGTGAAGACCACCAGACCGGACAGGAACATGGTGCGGCGACCGATCAGGTCACCGAGTCGGCCGGCCAGCATGAGCAGGCCACCGAAGGAGATCAGATATCCGTTCACCACCCAGGCCAGACCCGATGCGGTGAAGCCCAGGTCGGTCTGGATATCCGCGAGTGCGACATTCACGATCGTCGCATCGAGCACGATCATCAGCATGCCGCCGCACAACACATAGAGGGCGAGCCAGCGCTTGCTGTCCGAACCGGCCGGGGCGTCCCCTACCTGTCTATGTCGTTCTTTTGCTTCCGTCACCACAGACGCCTTCCACCCGAAGATCGTTACTGTGGCACGCTAGCAATGATTGGTCCTAAAAGACAACTAATTAATTCAGTTGAAGAACGACTGATATGCTGTAGCTCATGACTGTTGCCCCGGAGCAGCGCGCCAAGCGCAGCTACCACGACGCCTGCGGTGCTGCCCGCGCGCTCGACCTCGTCGGCGAGCGCTGGACCCTGCTCGTGGTGCGCGAACTACTCCTCGGCCCGAAGCGCTTCACCGATCTGCGCGCCGGACTGCCCGGCATCAGTCCCAATGTGCTCTCGCAACGGCTCGAGGAACTCGTCCAGATCGGCGTCGTGCACAAACGCAAGCTGCCGCCGCCGGTCGGCGCCGCCGTATACGACCTCACCGATTGGGGTCGCGAACTCGATTCGGTGATCGTGGCGCTCAACCGCTGGGGCGCGCGCTCCCCCAACAGTTACCGCTGCTCCGAGGTATCCACCGACTCCCTCGTGGTCACCCTGCGCACATTCTTCAAGCCCGAATCCGCCGCAGGAGTGCACGCCGACTACGACCTCTACTTCACCGGGTCCGATTCCGGTACAGACGAATTCCACGCGCTGGTCGCTGACGGCACCTTCACCATCGCCCGCGGCGCCACCGGCCGCGCGGCCACCACCATCCACGCGACCGTGCCCGCCTTCGTCGCCATAGTCGTCGACGGCAACCCCTTGGCCGACACCATCGCCACCGGCGAGGCCAAGATATCCGGTGACCTCCCCGCCGCCGAACGCTTCATCGACTTCTTCGAACTCCCGGCGGAGTGCAAGGGAACTACGACGACCTGACCACGAGGTCGAGTGGTCAGAGTCGATCGATGTCGGTGAGGTCGATGTCGATGTCGAATGGCACGCTCAGCTTCAGTCGCTCATGATGAATGCCGGTGAGTGCGTATGCCTTTGTGGCGGGGTCGAGTTCGTAGCCGTAGACCACAGGACGGCCGTCGACATTCTCGATGCGCCAGAAGTGCGTGATGCCAGCCTGCGCGTACAACTGGGGTTTGCGTTCCCGATCGCGAGTACGCGATTCGACGGATACAACCTCCACCGCGAGTACGACATCATCGGCCTGATATGACGTCAGTTCGTGGCCGCCATCGCGATCGGCACGAACCACAACGATGCCCGGCTCCGGACGCTGATCACGTCCCAACGTGACAGTCATTTCCCGCCGCACCCGCACATGTGCGGGCGCCAGGTGGCGCAGGGCCGAATCCAGCAGGGTGATAACCAGCATGTGAAACTTCGCCTGCGGGCTCACGAAGACAAGGCTCCCGTCGATCAACTCGGTATGCGGGGGCAGGTCCGGCAGGCGATCCAGATCCTCGGCGACGAACCCACCCGGCGGCGGGCGCAGCCACTGCGGAAAAGGTTCGACGATCATGGCTTCGAGTATGGCACCCACACGTCGCTCAATCCCCTAGTGCGAATGAACAGCGGTCATACGGCAGAGTGGGCTGGGTGCAGTTGATATTCGTTCGTCATGCTCAGCCGTTGCGGGTGCAAGCCTCCGGTGGGCCGGCCGATCCCGGGTTGGCGCCGGTCGGGGTGGAGCAGGCCGAACGGGTGCCTGCGGCGTTGAGTCAGCATCGGATCAGTCGGATCGTGAGCAGTCCGCAGCTACGGGCGCGGGAGACGGCCGAGCCGACCGCGGCGAAACTCGGGCTTGCGGTGGATGTGATCGATGATCTGGCCGAATACGATCGCGACCTGCCCTCCTACATTCCGATCGAGGATGCCAAGGTCGAATTCGCGGCCGTCTACGACCGGATCAAGTCCGGGCATCTGCCCGGACAGATCGACGCGACAGCCTTCATCAACCGGGTGCGCGATGCCGTCACCTCGATCGCCGCGCACACCGATCCGGCCGATACGGTGCTCGTCTTCGCGCACGGCGGGGTGATCAATGTATTCCTGCAGGACGTGCTCGGCCTGGCCCGGCCGCTGACCTTCCCGATCGACTACTGCTCGATCACCCGGATCCTGTTCTCCCGCAGCGGCCGCCGGACCGCGGCGACCGTCAATGAGAACGGTCACGTGTGGGATCTGTTGCCGCGCAATATTTCACAGCAACCTTGATGGTTGTTCCAAGACTCGGTCATTCACAGTCGACTGCCAGAATGATCGCACCCCGATCCCAGTGACGGAGCCTTGTATTGGATCGGTGAGCCGCCGCAGCGACTACTGAAAGGTCGCTCGAACCAACCAGCGGCTCATCGTCCGAGGAAAGGAATCCGTTTTGCTCACCAAGTCATCGACCTTCAGGCGTGGTTTCGCTCGCATTGCGATCGCAGGCGCGTTGGCCGCGATTCCGCTCAGCGCGCTCGCGGTCACCGCATCCGCGGCCACGGCCGATTCGTCCGTGCCGACGGTTCAGACAGTATCGGACCAGATTCCCTTGCAAGGCACCGAAATCAACCGCCACCATCACGGTGACTGGGACGGTCCCGGCGACCATGACGGTCGCGGCCCCGGTGATTGGCACAATGGCCCCGGCAGTGATTGGCACAATGGCCCCGGACAGCCGCCGCTGCTGCTGCCGGGTGTACCGGCCCTGCCGTCGACCGGATCGGCCGGCTAGCAGTCAGGGCGTTCGGCAAAAGCGCAGGCCACCCCTCCATGTGCACGGGTGGCCTGCGCTTTTGTCTGGGACTATCGCCTCGGAATCAGGCCATGCCCGCGATCCAGTTGTGCATCCAGGAGATGGCGGTCTGCCCGCCGCCCACTGGGTAGCTGCCGTAGAGCGTATGCGCGTGCGAGTTGTAGAACCGCTCCAGATCCTTCGCCCGCTGCTGGTTGGCGGATTCGGTGAGCTGCGACTGCAGCGTCGGGATGCCGCCGAGGTTCATCAGGTCGTTCATGATGGCGCCCGCCTCGAGCTGATAGCGCCAGAGGTTGGCCGGATTCGCCTCCGAGGTCTGCGCGAGGAAGCCGGCGAACCGGGTCACGAAATCGTCGGTGGCGGTTGCGCAGTAGAGATCGTCGAGCGCGCAGATGGTGCGGGTGCGATCGCTGAGCCAGCCGAAGCCGCCGACCCGAGCGCCGCCGGCGCCCGCGCCCGGCGCGACCGGTCCGACCTGGATGTCGGTGGGCGAGCGGCGCGGATCGGAGATCAGGCCGACACCCGCGATCCGGTCCGCCGGAATCGAGCTGAGCCCGGTGCCGATTTCGGCGGCGAGGTCGCCCGCCGCATCCGCACCCTGGCTGTAGCCGACGATCGCGATCTTGGTGCCGCCACAACTCTGTGCCATCGCGGTGGCCAGGCCTCGGGCGCGATCGGTCGCTTCCTTCTTGGACGCGCCGTAGACATCGCCCTCCCACGGGAAGGCGGTCGCGGCGTAGGTCACGTAATCGACGTCCACCGACCGGCCCAGCCCATTGGTTACGCCGGACAGCATGCCGGGTTGTGGCGTCTTGTCCTTTCCGGTCTCCCAAGTACCGGGAATCGCAACCACATAGAGGCTCGGGCAGCCCGGATCGGCCGTTACCGAACCGCTACCGAGGACTACGCCGGATGCTACAGCCGCGCACGCACCGAGTGCGGCGGCCACCTTCTTCAACCGCATACCGCTCCAGTTCAAAACATCGCCCCTTGCGAGAGCTAGCTCCGACAGTCTTTTGTCAACCGTGCTGACCTCGGCGGATGTCGGTCCAGTGCATATCGGGTCACCCACCGATATGACACGCACGTCGCAACCCACATCCCAAGATCACGCACCACGCCGCAGATCACAATAAGGCAACGCCTCGACCTGCGCCATTCGAACTCGTTACCGTGTCCGATTCCCGTCAACGCGCCCGCCGAAAACGGCTCCCCTCAGCGACCTTCCGCGTGTCGCGCCAGGATCGAATGCGTACGCATGGCAAACGATAAGGGCGCCTGTGGATTCGAGATCTACAGGCGCCCTTTCCGCTCCGGTCAGAGAGGTTCTATCGTTGCGCGACTGCCGTCGGCGGGATCGGCGCGGGCAGCGCGGTCTCGCCCTCGAGGAACTTGTCGACCGCAGACGCGGCGGCGCGGCCCTCGGCGATGGCCCAGACGATCAGCGACTGGCCGCGGCCCATATCACCGGCGACGAAGACGCCGGGGACATTGGTCGACCAGTTCTTATCGCGCTGGACATTGCCGCGCTGGTCGTAGCCGACGCCGAGACCTTCGAGCAGGCCCGGCTTCTCGGGTCCGGTGAAGCCCATGGCGAGCAGCACCAGATCGGCCTCGAGGGTGAAGTCGGTGCCTTCGACCTTCTCGAAGCGGCCGTTGACCATCTTGACCTCGTGCGCCTCCAGCGCGGTGACCTTGCCGTCCGCGCCGACGAAACGCTCGGTGTTCACCGAGAACACGCGTTCGCCGCCCTCCTCGTGCGCCGAGGAGACCCGGTACATGAGCGGGTAGGTCGGCCACGGGGTGGAGGAGGCGCGCTCCTCCGGCGGCCGCGGCATGATCTCGAACTGGTGGATGCTGGCCGCGCCCTGACGATGCGAGGTGCCCAGGCAGTCCGCGCCGGTGTCACCGCCACCGATGATGACGACCTTCTTGTCCTTGGCGTGGATCGGCGGCAGGCCGTTCTCGTCGGTGACATCGTCGCCGAGTTGCACCCGGTTGGCCCACGGCAGGAATTCCATCGCCTGGTGGATGCCGTCCAGATCCCGGCCCGGGATGGGCAGGTCACGCGCCAGGGTGGCGCCACCGGCCAGCACGATCGCGTCGAACCGCGCACGCAGCTGCGCGGCGGTGATGTCGACACCGACGTTCACCCCGGTCTTGAAGATGGTGCCCTCGGCCTCCATCTGCGCGAGCCTGCGGTCGATGAAGCGCTTCTCCATCTTGAATTCTGGAATGCCGTAGCGCAGCAGGCCACCGACGCGGTCGGCGCGCTCGAAGACGGTCACGGTGTGACCGGCCCTGGTCAGCTGCTGTGCGGCGGCCAGACCGGCCGGACCGGAACCGACCACCGCGACCCGCTTGCCGGTGATGCGGGTCGGGTAGACCGGGGTCACCCAGCCCTCGTCGAAGGCGTTCTCGATGAGCTCGACCTCGACCTGCTTGATCGTCACCGGATCCTGGTTGATGCCGAGGACACAGGACGCCTCGCACGGCGCCGGGCACAGCCGCCCGGTGAACTCCGGGAAGTTGTTGGTCGCGTGCAGCCGGTCGATGCCCTCACGCCACTGGCCCTTGTGAACCAGGTCGTTCCACTCCGGGATGAGGTTGCCCAGCGGACAGCCGTTGTGACAGAACGGAATACCGCAGTCCATACACCGGCTGGCCTGGGTCTGCAGGGTCTGGTGTGAGAAACCCTGCTCGTAGACCTCTTTCCAGTCCATCAGGCGCAGCGGAACCGGACGACGCGTCGGCAGTTCCCGTTTGGTGTGCTTCAGAAATCCTTGCGGGTCAGCCACGTGCTGCCCCCGAATAGTCACAGTGCCTCGTCGACATCTTTAGAACTTTCTGGTCAGCCACGTGCTGCCTTGAATAGTCACAGTGCCTCGTCGACATCTTTGGAACCTTCTGGTCAGCCACGTGCTGCCTCCATAATCGCCTCGTCGACGTCCGTGCCGTTCTTCTCGGCCTCGGAGATCGCGAGCAAAACCTTCTTGTATTCGCGCGGCATAACCTTCACGAAGTGGTTCACTTGCTGGGACCAGTCGCTCAGAATGCGTTCGGCGACAGCCGAGCCCGTCTGATCGCGGTGCTGGGTGACGATGTCGCGCAGCCAGGTGAAGTCGTCACCGGAGAGCTGCTCGACCGCGTCGGCCTGCTCGGGGTTGAGCTTTGCCTCGAAGGTGCCGTTCGGGTCGTAGACGAACGCGACACCGCCGGACATACCGGCGCCGAAGTTTCGGCCGGTCTCACCGAGGATGACCACCCGACCACCGGTCATGTACTCACAGCCGTGATCACCGACGCCCTCGACCACCGCGGTGGCGCCGGAGTTGCGCACGGCGAACCGCTCGCCGACCACACCGTTGATGAAGGCCTGGCCGCTGGTGGCGCCGAACAGGATCACGTTGCCCGCGATGATGTTCTGCTCCGCGACGAAGTCGGCCGGTGCGTTCAGCGACGGGCGCACGATCAGGTGGCCGCCGGAAAGACCCTTGCCCACATAGTCGTTCGCGTCGCCCTGCACCCGCAGCGTGATGCCCGCGGGCACGAACGCGCCGAAGCTGTTGCCCGCGGACCCGGTGAAGGTGATGTCGATGGTGTCGTCGGGCAGGCCCGCGCCACCGTAGAGCTTGGTCACCTCGTGGCCGAGCATGGTGCCGACGGTGCGGTTCACGTTCGTGATCTTGGTTTCGAACTTCACCGCTTGGCCGCGCTCGAGCGCATCGGCGCTCTGCGCGATCAGCTGCACGTCCAGCGCCCGGTCCAGGCCGTGCTCCTGGGTCTTGGTGCGGTACCGGTCCTGGCGCATGAATGCCGTCTCGACATCGTCGAGGATCGACGACAGGTCCAGCTTGCTGGCCTTCCAGTGCGCCTTGGCCTGGGAGGTGTCGAGCATGTCGACCCGGCCGATGGCCTCGTCCAGGGTGCGGAAGCCCAACTCCGCCAGCAGTTCCCGTACCTCTTCGGCGATGAAAAGCATGAAGTTCTCGACGAATTCCGGCTTGCCCGTGAAGCGTTCGCGCAGCACCGGGTTCTGCGTCGCGACACCGACGGGGCAGGTGTCGAGGTGGCAGACCCGCATCATGATGCAGCCCGAAACCACCAGAGGCGCGGTGGCGAAACCGAATTCCTCGGCGCCGAGCAGTGCGGCGATCATCACGTCGCGGCCGGTCTTCATCTGGCCGTCGACCTGCACGACGATGCGATCGCGAAGTCCGTTGAGCAGCAACGTCTGCTGGGTCTCGGCCAGGCCGAGCTCCCAGGGACCGCCCGCATGCTTGAGCGAGGTCAGCGGCGAGGCGCCGGTACCACCGTCGTGGCCGGAGATCAGCACCACGTCCGCGTGCGCCTTCGACACACCGGCCGCGACCGTGCCGACGCCTGGCTCCGCAACAAGTTTCACGTGAATCCGCGCTTGCGGGTTCGCGTTCTTCAGATCGTGGATCAGCTGCGCCAGATCCTCGATCGAGTAGATGTCGTGGTGCGGCGGCGGCGAGATCAGGCCGACGCCCGGCGTCGAGTGCCGCACCTCGGCGACCCACGGGTACACCTTGTGCGCGGGCAGCTGACCGCCCTCACCGGGCTTGGCGCCCTGCGCCATCTTGATCTGGATATCGGTGCAGTTGGTCAGGTAGTGCGCGGTGACACCGAAACGACCCGAGGCGACCTGCTTGATCGCCGAACGCCGCCAGTCACCGTTCTCCTCGACCTCGAAGCGGGCCGGATGTTCGCCGCCCTCACCGGAATTCGAGCGACCGCCGAGGCGGTTCATCGCGATCGCGAGGGTCTCGTGCGCCTCGGAGGAGATGGAGCCGTAGCTCATCGCGCCGGTGGAGAACCGCTTGACGATGGCGCTGGCCGGTTCGACCTCGTCGATCGAAATCGGCTTGCGCTCACCGGTCCGGAACTTGAACAGACCGCGCAGCGAGGCCAGCCGCTCGGACTGATCGTCGACCAGCTTGGTGTACTCCTTGAAGATCGAGTACTGACCGCTGCGGGTGGCGTGCTGCAGCTTGAAGACGGTGTCGGGGTTGAACAGGTGGTATTCACCCTCGCGCCGCCACTGGTATTCACCGCCCACCTCGAGCTCGCGGTGCGCGCGCTCGTTGCGGTTCTCCAGGAACGCCACGGTGTGCCGGGCCGCCACGTCGGCGGCGATCTCGTCGAGGCCGATGCCGTCCAGATGCGAACGCAGGCCGGTGAAGTACTCGTCCACCAGTTCCTGCGACAGGCCGATCACCTGGAACAGCTGCGCGCCGGTGTAGGAGGCGATCGTGGAGATGCCCATCTTGGACATCACCTTCAGCACGCCCTTGCTCGCGGCCTTGTTGTAGTTCGCGACGGCCTTGCGGTAATCGTCGGCCGGATCGCCGGTGCTGCCCGGCATCTGGAGCCCACCGCGCTCGAGCAGATCCTCGATGGTCTCGAAGGCCATGTACGGGTTGATCGCGGCCGCGCCGAAGCCGACCAGCATGGCCATGTGGTGCACCTCGCGGGCGTCACCGGCCTCGACGACCACGCCGACCATGGTGCGAGTGCGCTCGCGCACCAGGTGGTGGTGCACCGACGAGGTCAGCAGCAGCGACGGAATCGGCGCCAGCTTCTCATTGGACTCGCGGTCGGACAGCACGATGATCCGCGCGCCGCCCTCGATGGCGGCCGAGACCTGGGTGTTGATGGCCTCGAGCGCCTTGCGTAGGCCCTTGCCACCCTTCTTCACCGGGTACAGACCGTGCACGACCACCGAGCGCAGCTCCGGATGCGAGCCGTCGTCGTTGATGTGGATGAGCTTGGCCAGCTCGTCGTTGTCCAGAATCGGCTGCGGGATGGTGATCTGGTGGCAGGACTCCGGGCCGGGGTGCAGCAGGTCGGCCTCCGGGCCGAGGGCCCGGCGCAGGCTGGTCACCACTTCTTCGCGGATCGCGTCCAGCGGAGGGTTGGTCACCTGTGCGAACAGCTGGGAGAAGTAGTCGAAGAGCAGCCGGGGGCGCGAGGACAGCACCGCGATCGGGGTGTCGGTGCCCATCGAGCCGAGCGCCTCACCGCCGGTCTTGGCCATCGGCGAGATCAGCAGGTTCAACTCTTCATTGGTGTATCCGAAGATCTGCTGGCGGATCAGCACGCGATCGTGCGACATGTGCACATGCGGACGGTCGGGCAGATCGGCCAGCTTGGTCACGCCGGCGTCGAGCCATTCCTGGTAGGGGTGCTCGGCGGCGAGCTGGCTCTTGAGCTCCTCGTCGCCGACGATGCGGCCCTGCGAGGTGTCGACCAGGAACATACGGCCCGGCTGCAGCCGCACCTTCTGGACCACCTTGGCCGGATCGATATCGAGGACACCGACCTCGGAGGCCATGACGACCAGACCGTCATCGGTGACCCAGATGCGGCTGGGGCGCAGACCGTTACGGTCGAGCACGGCGCCGACCACGGTGCCGTCGGAGAAGCACACCGATGCCGGGCCGTCCCACGGCTCCATCAGCATCGAGTGGTAGCGGTAGAACGCCCGCCGCTGCAGGTCCATGTTCTCGTTGCGTTCCCAGGCCTCGGGAATCATCATCAGCACCGCGTGGGGCAAGCTGCGGCCGCCGAGGTGCAGCAGTTCCAGCACCTCGTCGAAGCGCGCGGTATCGCTCGCCCCCGGGGTACAGACGGGGAAGATCTTCTGCAGGCGGTTGTTGCCCGCCTCGTCGATGCCGAAGACATCCGAGCGCAGCAGCGCCTCGCGGGCGCGCATCCAGTTCTCGTTACCGGTGACGGTGTTGATCTCACCGTTGTGCGCGACCCGGCGGAACGGATGCGCCAGCGGCCACGACGGGAAGGTGTTGGTGGAGAACCGGGAGTGCACGATGCCGAGGGCGGACTCCATCCGGCCGTCCTGCAGGTCCAGGTAGAACGCGCGCAACTGCGGAGTGGTGAACATGCCCTTGTAGACGAAGGTCTGACCGGACAGGCTCGGGAAGTACACCGACTCCTTGCCGACCGCGCCCTCGCCCGCACCGGCCTTGCCCAGTTCGTGCTCGACGCGCTTGCGCACCACGTAGGCCCGGCGCTCCAGATCCATGCCCGACAGCTGCTCGGCCGAACCCTTCGGCGAGCCGATGAAGATCTGGCGGAAGGTCGGCATGGCGTCGCGGGCCAGCGCGCCCAGGGTGGACTCGTCGGTGGGCACCTCGCGCCAGCCGAGCACGGCGAGGCCCTCGGATTCGACAATGCGCTCCAGGCCGTAGGCGGCCTTGGTCGCCTCGCGACGGGCCTGCGGCAGGAAGGCGATACCGGTGGCGTAGGAGCCCTCCGGCGGCAACTCGAAATCGACCACGGCACGGAAGAACCGGTCCGGAATCTGGATCAGGATGCCGGCGCCGTCACCACTATTGGGTTCGGCACCTGCCGCACCGCGGTGCTCCAGGTTCAACAGAGCCGTAATAGCCTTGTCGACGATGTCGCGGCTGCGGCGGCCGTGCATGTCGACGACGAATGCGACACCGCAGGCGTCGTGCTCGTTCGCCGGGTCATAGAGCCCGATGGGTCCGGGGGACCTGTGGCCAGGAAGTTGCGTCATGCCTCTGCCTTCAAGAAAGTCGGCCTCGATGAATCGGCCTGTGGGAAAGGGGCCTTTCGTCGATTGCCTCCGTCAAGACTGCGCCTGTACGTTGCGAAACCAGCCGCGCTGATGGTCTTCTTCGTGCAGTCACGTCTCCAGTTGTCCACCCGCTGCGATGACGTAGGGGTGCTCGTCGGTAACGGAACGCTTACGTGTTCCTTACCTCCGCACGGGTGCGCGCCCGCTACGCTTGGGCACCGGTTTTCCGAGCCCGAGCGGGCGCTATTGCCGAACGTTGTTGTGTTCGGCATTAAGAGCAAACGATAAGTCAGGTCCTGGGCCCAACCAACTTAGGTCGTGCTAATAACCGGGTCTAGCTGGGCTTCTTCAATTGGTCCTCCACGTGTGCGCGTCGTCCAGTGTAAAGCAGCGAACGCGGTGCGATCGATCCCCTTGGCACCGGGTGCCAACCAGCGAGAACGGGTGCCCAGGACCCGCAGCACGCCGCACCCCACACCGCGAGAACCGGCGCTCACCTGCATCGAAGTGGATTTCCCCTGCTTCGGTCGGGGCAAACCCGATCCGCGGTGGCTAACTCGCCAGCGGGCTGGATGAGAGAATTCCGATAGGGGTGTGACAAGCACACAACCCGATCCGACCGTCCGGACTCTTTTGCCTCATGTGGGATTTAGCACATTTCCAGCAATCGAATTCGAGTGGTTTACAACACGTTTACCTCGGGCGACACCAGGTGCCGACATTTGGCCGCGGCGACGGCGTCGGTATCCAGGCGTTCGGCCACCAGAGCGACGATGCGATCCAAGGCCGGATCGTCATCGAGTGTTTGCGCACGGCTATCGGGGGCGCCCATCAACAGAGCCGCTGCCAAGCACACCAAAACCCTTGCCGAGCATCGGAAAAACACTCGCAACAACCCCGTCCGTCGACTCTTTCCGGTGCGGTCATTCCTGCCAGATCAAGGGTGAGCGGGCGCACAAGTCAGGCGGTCATACCGAATTTTGTGAGCCTGACCACATCCCGGGTCGCGTGCTCGGTGTGTCGCGGTCGCGCCTGTCACGCTGTGACAACGAATCAGTGACGGCTTCGGCGGGTTTTTCGAGCGACCTGCAAGCAGTCGCTAGCGGGTCGCCACTTCGACTTGGGATGTAGAGGATGTGGGATCCCATGACGGTCACCGGCTTGTTCACCTGGCTCGGTGGAGGCCTCTGGCGCGAGCAGGGTGGGACCGAAATCGACTATCCGCATGAGCGGGCGGATTATGCCGTGAGCGGCGCCGTGGTACTGCTGTTCGCGGCGGTGGCCGGGATCGTCGGCACGAGCGCACTCGCCGCGGCCGATGCCGTGCCGCTGTTCGCGATCGTGTTCGTCGCGCTCGTCGTCGTACTACTGGCGGGTGCGGTGACCCGTGCCCTGGCGACCGCACGACCCGCTGGTGGACCGGATCGCCGCGGCCTCGCCGGACGGATCGCGGTCGCGGTGGTGGCCGGGGTACTGGTCGCAGAACTCGCTTCGACGGTGCTGTTCGGCGGCACCATCGATCGGCTGCTCGATGAAAAGGCGCAGCGTGCGGTCGATTCCGCACCTGCGGTGGTCACCGCGCGGACCGAACTCGACCGCGCCGAGGGCGATCGCGCCGCACTGGACCAGTCGATTACCAAAGCGCAGGCCGATATCGACCACGCGCTGGTGATCGCGCGCTGCGAATACAACCCGACGCCGGAATGCCCGCAGACCCGGATCACCGGTGTACCCGGTCGCGGTCCCGAATCGCAGACCGCCAACGCGATACTCGACGACGCGCGCAAGCAGTTGGCGGCGGCACAGGATCGGGTCACCGGACTGGACCAGCGGATCACCGAGGACCAGAAGGCCCTCGACACTGCCGGTTCCGCCGCCTTCGCCGATGCCGATCGCGGCCTCGGCGCGCGCTGGCTGGCCATGAACGACTACACCACCGGTACGGCGGGCGCGTTCCTGCTGCGGGTGCTGAGCATCCTCACCTTCGTCCTGCTCGCGCTGCTTCCGCTGATCATGCGGTGGTGGCGCGGGGAGACCTCACTCGATCGGCGACTGGCCTTCCACACCGTGCAGGACCGCGCCGAACGCAGCGCCGATGCCGCCATCGCGGTGAAACGCGCCGAGGTGCGGGTCGAGGCCGAAAACCTGCGCACCGAACAACAATTGACCGCCGCCCGACTGGCCGTCGAGACCGATACCGCCATCGATCGGGAGCGTCAGCGCACCCGGATCATCGCCGCCATCGGCGGATTGGAAATCGGCATCACGGACCCGGGACGAGCTGAACTTCCAGCCGGAACGGCTGGCGACCGAGAGGACAGCTCCGTGTCTCATGAGGTGACCCCCAATCTTCCGGCCACCGTGAGTGCGGGTGCGCTCGCGGCGACCGCCGGTGCGGGCGCGGTGGTACCGCATACCGCCTCGTCCGCACCCAAGAGCGGCGGCCTGGAACTTCCGCTGATCGGCACCGTACCGTTCTCCGATACCGCGGCCCGCTTCATCCGACCGCTGGTGCCCGCGTTCGTCGCCAATGCGATCGACACCGCCACCCACCCGCTGCGCACCGCACGCCAGGCATTCGAAGAGGTCGAGGAGATCACCTTCACCCTGCGCCGCACCCGCAAGGTGACCGTCGAGTCTCAGGATTCGCACGCCCCGGCGATGACGCAGCCCGCGCACCCCGGCTACCAATTGCCCGCCACCCCCGAGTCCTGGCACGCCCAACGCGTCGCAGCCACCGTCGTCGACGCGGACTACACCCAGAACCCTCACTACCCCCAGGGCTACGGCCTCCCCCAAGCCGGCCGCGACGACGAACTCTCGACCCGTCCCCGCAACGAACTCCCCCGCAGCCGAAGTCCACAGGAACTGCCGCCAGCCAACTGACTGGACCGAAAGGGCTTGTTGTGCCTGGTTGGCGCGGCAAAGGCCCCCCGGTTCGAAGCCGTCTCGCCGGCCCCGATCCTTTCCAAACGCCCACCCGCTTGCCAAAGAACCAAACAACGGAATCGAATACTGTTCGCGTATGTTCCCCACCTGGCGAATCGCTGTTGCCAAAGCGTCATTTCAGCACTCGCCCCGGCGTGCCACCCTTGGGCTGGCGGGATGGATCGCACTCCTCGGGTTTCCCGCAGCAGTCATCGGCGTCGCGGCTACGGCCGGATCTCCTTCCGCCGCAACCGAACTCATCGTTAGTGTCCGGCTGCTGCTCATGGTGGCCGCCGTACTCGTCGCGGTTTGGCTCTGGGTGTGGCGCGTCAGCGAACTCACCAGCAAGGAAAGCACTGCACGCTATGACGTGCTGCGGGATATCGAAACCTCGCGGCTCACCCTGCGCCGACCGGCGCCGAAGGACGCAGTCCCGCTCGAGGCCACGATCGACGATGCGATGCTCGCCAGCAACGGTTGGACACAACGAAATGGCAGGGCACTGATCAAGGCTGTCAGGCGCGGCCACCCGACTCCCGGGCTTCTGGTGATCGAGTCGCGATCAGACACAACCGTGATCGGTGGCGCGACTGTGCACCCCAGCGCCGACCAGACGTCGTTCGCGTCCATCGGTTGGTGGATTGGCCCAAGTCACCGGCGAGCCGGCTATGCGAGCGAAGCGGTCGCCGCCCTCGTCGACGCGATCCACGACACCGGGTACACCAGCGTAGAGATCGGCACGAACGAGTCGAATCTCGCGGTGCAGCGCATCTGCGACAAGATCGGCGCAACAGAAAAGGACCGGCGACCACAGCCGTTGCCGGACGGATCGACCGTCCCTGGAATTTGGTATGAACATCACCGCGTGGTCACAGAACCAACGTGAATCAATTGCCATGTCCCAGATGTGAACGAGCCGCCGGTTTCGAGCCGTTGCCGCTCAGCGTTAGCCGATTGCCAGGACGCATGGGTGGATCGCGTCACGAGCGCGGCACAGCCGGTCGACCCGGCGCGCTATCAGAAAGTCGCCGACCGACTGCTCGAATGCACCATCGGCACGTTGCGCCCCGCCTGGCCGGTCGCCGACGGCTAGACTCGGCCGCGTGTTACCAGCCGCCGAGCCGGCCGGTGCCGTCGGGGCGGGGAACGATCCGGTGCCAACCTCCCCTGGAACGACGGTGCCGATCCGCCCACTGAGCTTTCGCGAACTGCTCGACGAGCCGTTCGCGCTGATCCAGGCGAATGTCGTCGTACTGGCGGGCACGACCGCGATCGGACTCGTCCTGGCCGAACTGCTGGTCGTCGCGGTCACCGGCGGGATCTCCTATGTGACCGACGGCTCCGACGCGGGCACCGCGTGGGCCGCGATCCTGTCGACGGCGGCCGCCGCCTGGTTGCTGCGGTTCCTGCTGCGCGGGATGACGGTCGCACTCGGACTCGCGACCGTCGCCGGATCGCCGATCGGCTGGCGCACCACACTGGGCCGGGTGGGTGCGGTCGCGGGTCCGCTGTTGGCCTTCCACATGCTGTTCACGCTGGTCGGCATCGGCGTGCTGATCATCGGCAGCCTGCTGATCATCACCTATCCGTTCGCGCTGATCTGGCTCGGCTATCTGCGGGCCGGACGGTTCGTCGCGGTGCCGGTGATCTTCGTCGAACGAACCACCCATGCCTGTGCGGTCGCGCGCTCGAAGCTGCTCGTCCAGGGTGCGCAGTCGTCGATAACCGGATTGTGGTTCGCCTGCCGCGCCCTGGTCGTCCTCGTCGCCGTGCCGCTGCTCGGCATTCCGTGGTACCTCTCGGATTTCACCGGCACTCATCGCTGGCAGGTCATCGTCCTGCTGTCGACGTCGGCGCTGTTGATCATCGCCTTCGGGGAGGTGGTCGAGTCGGCGACGCGGGTGGTCTCGTATGTGGATCGCCGGTGCCGCCGTGAGGGGCTCGATATCCGGGTCCCCGGGACGGACAAACGATGACAGAACCCACGGCCCCGCCGCCACCCCCGCGACTCGGACCCGCGGACGCCCACCGCGACGCCGCCGAAAACGCCGCACTGCACCGGGATTTCGACACCGCGCTCCGCGAGCGGTTCCGCGCGGTACTACGCGGCCTGGAACAGCGCGGCATGCTGGAGGTCCGCCGCTCGCGGACCGCGCGGGAAACCGCCGACGACGCGACCACCGCGCTGCCGCTCGAGCATGCGAGCGAATTACACCCGGCCGCACACAGTTTCGATGAAGTCGTGTACGGCGGCCGCCGCGCCACCGAGGACGAATACCGCCGCCTCGAATACGCCGACCGCTACTCGCGCAGCGCCCCACCGCCCGCACCGGAACCGGTCGACGCGACGATCACCGAGAAGACCAAGCCCCGCAGACAACTTCCTCCGCTACCGGACCTGCTGCGCAATCCGAAATTCTGGGCCGCGCTGCTCGCCGCCATCGCGCTGATCGTGCTGCTGTACGCGGTGTTGAATTCGTGTGCCGCGCCCGCACCGCATAGGCCGACACCGCCCGATATCCCGCCGCCCAAACCCCCCGAGCACCATCCGGATGACAACCGCGACGACTCCGGCTTCGGCGCGGGCCAGGATTCCATCTTCGGCAGGCTGCCCGCACCGGTCGCCTTCGGTGGCCTGCAATTCCTCATCGCCGCGGCGGTGCTGGTGTGGTGGCGGGCGCGTCGTCGCGGTGCGCTGGTCGGCGAACCGCGACCCGTGGAAGTGGCCGCGAACGAGCTGCTCGGCGGCCAGGCTGCGCTCTATCGCCGGTCGAAGGACCACGAGCATGTCGCGAACCGGCTGCGCGCCGCCACCCTGCGCCGCATCCGCCCGATGCTCGGCGTCGGCACCGATGTCACGCCGGACCGGCTTGTCGCGACCGTCGCCGCACGGACCCGGGTCGATCCGGCCATCGTCGGCGCCGCGCTGTACGGACCGGTGCCCGATGCGAGCACCCTGCAACTCGTTGCCACACAACTCGAATGGATAGAGGCGGAGGTCGGATGACCAGCACGGACACCAACCACACCCCGGCCGCCGAGGAGGCGGGCGCCGCATTCGCCGCACTGCGTGCCGAGATCGGCAAGGCGGTGATCGGCAACGACACCGCGATCATGTACCTGGTGCTCGCCCTGCTCTGCCGCGGCCATGTGCTGCTGGAAGGCGTTCCCGGCGTGGCGAAGACGCTGCTGGTCCGTGCGCTCGCGACGGCCCTGGATCTGGAACACGCCAGGGTCCAGTTCACCCCGGACCTGATGCCGGGCGATGTGACCGGTTCGCAGATCTACGATCCGCACACCACCGAATTCACCTTCCGGCACGGCCCGGTCTTCACCAATCTGCTGCTCGCCGACGAGATCAACCGCACGCCACCGAAAACCCAATCGGCGCTGCTGGAATCGATGGAGGAGCGTCAGGTCTCGGTGGACGGCAAGCCGCAGCCGCTGCCGGACCCGTTCGTCGTCGTCGCCACCCAGAATCCGATCGAACAGGAGGGCACCTATCCGCTGCCGGAGGCGCAGCTGGACCGCTTCCTGTTCAAGGTCGATATCCAATTGCCCGGGCGCGACGACGAATTCCGCATTCTGCAGCGGCACGCGGGCGGCTTCGATCCGCGCGATCTGACCGCCGCCGGTCTGCGTCCGGTCGCGGGTCCGGCGCATATCGCCGCGGCGCGGGCGGCGATCACCCGGGTCACCATCAGTCCGGAGGTGCTCGCCTACACGGTGGATATCTGCCGGGCCACCCGCAACTCCCCGGCGGTCCAGCACGGTGCGTCCACCCGCGGCGCGACCGCGCTGATGGCGGCCTCGCGCGCGTTCGCATGGCTGAACGGGCGTGGGTTCGTGACCCCGGACGACGTGAAATCGGTTGCGGTCGCGGTACTTCGGCATCGGCTGCATCTGCGGCCCGAGGCGGAGTTGGACGGTGTGACGACCGAGGGCGTCATGTCGTCACTGCTGCTTTCGGTTCCGGTTCCGGTGTAGCTCGTGGTCGTTACCGGTCGGCTCGCCCTGACGGCGGCGGTGCTCGCACTGTTCGTCTGCTTCGTCATGCCGTCGTGGCTCGGTGTCGTCCTGATGACCAGTGTGCTTGCCGCCCTTGTCCTTTTCGATCTCGGCACAGTGGCGCGAGCGCGCGACCTCACGCTGACCAGGGAATCGTTGACCGTGATCCGGCTCGGGCGCAGCGTCGAGGTGGAACTCGGCGTGGTGAACAACGGGACCAGGACCGTGCGCGGGCGGCTGTGGGACGACTGGCCCGGCAGCGCTCGCGCCGAAACCCGCACGCACCGAATGGATCTGCCGCCCAACACCCGCATGCGAGTGCAAACCGCATTGACACCGACCTACCGCGGCGATCGGGTCGCCGGTCCGGTGACGGTGCGATTGTTCGGCCTGCTCGGTATGGCCGGATGGCAGAGTCGCCACACCGTGCCCGCGCGGGTCCGGGCGCTGCCGGAATTCCACAGCGAACGGCTGCTGCGCTCGAAAGTCAAACGGCTGCAACATCTCGAGGGCCGCAATGTCGCGAATATGCGCGGCCAGGGCACCGAATTCGATTCCTTCCGCGAGTATGTCGCCGGTGACGATGTGCGGGCCATCGATTGGCGGGCCACAGCTCGCGCCACCGATGTGCTGGTGCGCACTTGGCGTCCGGAACGTAACCGGCACATGCTGATGGTGCTCGATACCGGCCGCATCAGCGCGGGCCGCGTCGGCACCGGCACCCGGCTGGACGCGAGCATCGAGGCCGCCCTCCTGCTCGGCGGATTGGCCGCGGCCGCAGGCGATTCGGTGGATCTGCTCGCCTACGATCGGCAGGTCCGCACCGAGGTCCGCGGTGTGGGCGGCCGCCGCCTGCAACTGAAGCTCATGCACGCCATGGCGGGCGTCACCCCCGCACTGGTCGACACCGACAGCGCGGGGCTGGTCCGCGCCGCCATCCAACGCGCCCGCCGCCGCAGCCTGGTCGTCTGGTTCACCAGTCTGGACGGGGCGGCTGTCGAAGAGAACCTGCTACCGGTCCTGCCGACCCTCGCGCAACGCCACCGCGTCCTGATCGTCTCGGTCACCGATCCCGACGTCGCCGCGGCCGCCGCCGAACGCGACACCCTCGCCGACCTCTATCCCGCGGCCGCCGCCGAATCCCTGATCGCCGAACGCGCCCTGGTCCAGGAATCCCTGCGCCGCATGGGCATTGATGTGGTCGCGGCCTCCCCGGAGCGCCTCCCCGAAGCCCTTGCCGACGAATACCTGGAGCTGAAACAGTCCGGCACTATGTGACTCCACGATCGCTCGGGCGCTGACCCGAAGTCGCCTTGGCATCGATGTCGATCCGGGAACACCGCACTTCCGGATTGCGAGCTCCCGCTCCGGCGCGAACCAGTCCTCGGCGAGCGAACGATCGCCCACGAACCCCGCCCACAGGCGGCAATCAGAACCAGCCCGACTACGAGCCAGGGTGCGGCGCCGACCATAGAAGCCACGCACACTCCTCAACCAGTCAACGCCCCCCAGCGCGGCGGCCGTGCAGCCCAGCTCGGGTCACCGCCGAATGACCGTGTCGCGAGTGGAGACTCAGCTCGCGCGGGCGATCGGCATCGGGCGCGGACCTGCCATCACCATCGGCGTGATGATCGGCGCGAGCGTTCGGCGTTGGCGTTCGGCGATCACCGCGCCGAGGATCTGTACGGGCGGATACCCGGCGGGTACCGGAATTTGCAGCCGGTCACACACGGCGAGGAGCAGGGTGTGACCGAGGTTCGCCTGGGTGGCGGGGCTCAGGGTGTTGATACGGGCCAGGTACTGGCGCACCGCGAGTGCGAGGTCCTCGGTGATGCCGGACAGGTCCAACTGTCCGGACCAGGCAACGAGCCAGGGCGGTGCGACGGCAAGAAGCGGGAAGGGCACACTGCGCTGGCTGTGCACGACAACGGTGCCGGCGAGCACATCGCCGACCCGGCGCGCATTCGGCGAGCACATCGAGGTGATCACCCCGACCGCACCGAATGCGCCCAACATCCAGAAGTCGACGATCACACCCGCCAGCCCGCGGGTCAGGGCGTGGCGGAAATCGATCGGTCCGCCGTCGCCGCGCACCACCCGCAGGCCGAGCATGAGCTTGCCAACAGTCCGTCCGCGCATGAGTGTTTCGCAGACCACCGGATAGCCGACCAGCGTCGCGACGATCGTGGTGATCGCCGCCGCGCTGTACCACGCGGAGTCGGCGCCGAAGTAGAGTAGCGCCGCGCTCAGGCCGAGCATCAGCATGCTGCCCAGCATGAATTGCACCAGCGCGTCCAAGAGGAACGCGGTGGCCCTGGTCGGGATCCGGGCGATCGGCAGCTCGAGTGCGACCGCTTCGCCGGTGGTGAATTCAGCCATGTCGATAGCATTCTTCCGACCGGCGGTATGGGAGGCAACCAATGGACATAGATGCTTACAGCTACGCACAGCGGCGGGCATGGGATCGGCTGGCCTATCTGGCCGGTCGGCGCAAGCTCAGCGGCGCGGAGGCCGACGAACTGGTCGCGCTGTACCGGCGCACCTCACAGCAGCTGGCGCGGCTGCAATCGCACAGTCCGGATCCGGAACTCATCGCCGGACTCAGCGCACTCCTGACCAAGGCGCGCGGCCGGGTGCTGGGCACCGAGGGCGACGCGTGGAGCCAGGTGGGCCGGTTCTTCACCCACCGATTCCCCGCGATGCTGTATCGGGCATGGCCGTGGTGGGTCGCGGTGGCGGCGGTCTTCATCATCGTCTCCACCGGTCTGGCCGTCTGGATCGCCGGTTCCGGTTCGGCGCGCGATCTGTTCGGCATCTCCGATCACAACGACTGGCTCACCGCACCCGGCGGCGAATTCGAGACCTACTACTCCGAACATCCGCACGACGCGTTCGCCGCGCAGGTGTGGACCAATAACGCATGGGTGACGGCGATGGTGCTGTTCACCGGGGTGCTGATCCTGCCCGCGGTGTACCTGTTGTTCGGGAACGCGCTCAATACGGCGGTGACCGGCGGGTTGATGGCCGATGCCGGCCGGCTCGATTCGTTCTTCGGATTCATCCTCCCGCACGGCACGCTCGAGCTGACCGCGATCTTCGTGGCCGGCGGGGTCGGCCTGAAGCTCGGCTGGACGCTGATCGATCCGGGACGTTCGAGTCGGCTGGAGGCGGTCGCCCGCCAAGGCCGGGCCACTGCGACGGTCGCGCTCGGTCTGGTCGCGGTGCTACTGGTCTGCGGGCTGCTGGAGGGTTTCGTCACACCGAGTTCGCTGCCCGTGCCAGTGAAGGTCGGCGTCGGATTCATCGCGGAGGCACTGTTTCTCGGCTACGTCTTCGTGGTGGGGCGGCGGGCCGCACTCGAGCAGGACGCACGAGCCGCCGCGACACTGGGATTCGGTGGCGCTCGAGCGGATTCCGCGCGGCGCTGACAGATAACGCCGAGCATACGGTGAGTGAAATGGGTCCGGGCAATCGGTAGCAACGCTACGTAACGACCGAGATCCGAAGTCCCCCAATTGAGTTCCGCTGGCCGCAGCGAGTCCAGCTCAGCTGCGGCCAGCGTTACCGTCAACTCTACACAATCGTTATCCCGACGCAACCCTCCCCGCCGAGGTCAGGCGTATAAAGCAGCGACCCAGCAAACCCATGTGGGCACATCGTTTTTCAGTATTCCAGCAAACTTTCGGCGGCCATTCGGCAGCCGAAACCAGACCTCGGAACCGACCTTCGGCGCGCGATCCCAGATCACGATCCAGAAACCACAGGTTGGTGACAAACATTCGTCGAGCGATTAGCTACATTGTGAACATAGAGTCCTCAATGGTAACCAAATGCCGCTTGGACCTGCACATTCACCGCTCGACAATTGGTGTTGCTGGCAGTTGGATAGGGCAAAAGAAACTTCAGGTTGGTTATCTTCGTTATAAACGTGATCTACACCTAGCCGTAACCCTTCGGGGTGGACTTACATCCGGTCAAGATCATGATTAACCAGGTGCGCAAATGCGGTCGCAGGAGCACCGAATCGGACCGCGGTCAGCACAACGGCCGCAACCATAACCGGCTCTGTGATCTCTGCCACCTTCCTCGCTCGACCCGGCCGGATCGGGCGAAAACGACAGTGCGACAGCCGAACGCGGCCCCGCACCGTGGCATGTGGGGCCGCGTGACCTACGTCTCAGGCTTCGGCCAAACCGAGCCGCCCGTACGCCGAACGCAACGGCTTCGGCGCGTACCAAGCCGCCGTGCCGAGCAGTCGCATCGCGACCGGCACCAGCACGCCGCGCACCAGTGTCGCGTCGATCAGAATCGCCAACCCCGCGCCGAGTCCGAAGAACTGGATGAACCGGACGTCACTGCTGGTGAAGGCAAGGAAGCTGATCGAAATCAGCGCCGCCGCGGTGGTCACCAAGCGGCCGGTGCGGGCCAGTCCCTCGATAACCGCTTCCTTCGTGGACGCACCGCGATCGTGCAGTTCCTTGATCCGGCTGATCACGAAGACCTCGTAGTCCATCGACAGTCCGAAGGTGATGCAGAACAGCAGCAGCAACATCGAAACATCCAGCGGCGCAGGGGTGAACCCGATCAGTCCGGACAGGTGCCCCTGCTGGAAGACGAACACCATCAACCCGAGCGTGGCGGCCAGACTCAGCACATTCGACAGCAGTGCGCGCAACGGCTGCACGATGCTGCCGGTGAACAGGAACAGCAGCACGAAGGTCGTCACGACGATCCACCCGATGGCGATCGGCAGCTTCGCGCCGATCGATGCGAGACTGTCGCGCAGTTCGGCCACCTGCCCGCCGACCAGCGCATTGGCACCGGCCGGACCTGGCACGTCACGCACGCGATCGACCAGATCGCGGGCAGCGGAGGAATTGCGGTCCAGATCGGTGAGTACGGTCAGGCGCTGCGCGTCCGGGCGGGCGAACCTGGCATCGGCGGGTGTGCTCGCCGTCAGCTCGCCGTGGACGAACGTGCCCGCACTCGAATCGACCTGGGTGACGTGCTCAACCCTGGACAGGGTGCGCGCGTAATCCGCGAGCGGCGCTGCGGCAACGCCGGTTTCGGTGATCACCGACAGCGCGTTGACATCGCCGCCGCCGAAATCATCCCGCATCGCGTCACCGACCTGACGCACCTCGGTACTGGTCGGCAGCACTCGATCGTCGGGGGTACCGAACTGGACGTGCAACAGCGGCGCGGCGGCGAGCAGCAGCACCGCTACCACCGGCACACCCGCGAGCAGCGGTCGACGCATCGCGAATCCGGCCACGCCGGCCCAGAACGGCGTTGCGTCACCGCGAATGCCTCGGACACCGGGCACCCGCCACGCATCGGTCCGCGCGCCGAGCACCGTGAGCAGCGCGGGCAAAACGACCACCGCGGCAACGGCGGAGATGGCGACCACGCCGATGCCGCCGTAGGCGAAGGACCGCAGGAAGTACTGCGGGAAGATCACCAGCGCGGACAGCGCCGCCACGACGGTGGCCGCACTGAAGGCGATGGTGCGTCCGGCGGTCGATACGGCAGCGATCACCGCATCGTCGGGTTCGGCTCCGGCCGCGCGGCGTTCACGGAAGCGACTGACCATCAGCAGGCCGTAATCCACCGCGAGCCCGAGTCCGAGTCCGGTGGTCAGATTCACCGCGTAGATCGACACATCGGTGACGGACCCGAGGATCGAGAGTTCGGTGAAGGTGCCGAGGATGGCGATCCCGCCGACCACCTGGGTGAGCAGCGCGGCGACCACATTGCCGAAGGCCAGCACCAGCAGCGCCAGAATCAGCGGGACCGCAACGGCTTCGGCGAGGCCGAGATCCTTGCCGATCTGCTCGGTGATCGAGTGGAAGATCGCGGTGCCGCCACCGACCTGGATCCGTGCGACCGGACCGTCGGCGCGATAGGTCTCGACGATCGAGGCGGCGGACTTCTCCTTATCGGTGGCTTCCTTATCGACATTGCCCGCCAGGACGACGGCCGCGGTTCCGTCTGCTGAGCGCATGGCCGGTGATCCGGTATCCCAATACGAGACGACATTGGTCAGGCGCTGGTCGGCCGCGAGCCGTCGAGCCAGATCGCGGCCGATGGTGGCGACGGCAGTGCCGTCGACCGTTCCCTGTTTCGCCTCGATCATGAAGACGTAGTCGGTATCGGCGCCGAATTTATCGGCCAATTGGGTCTGCGCGGCACTGGATTGGGCATTGGGGTCCTGCTGGCCGCCGGGCTGCATCTTGCTGAAGGCCGTCGCGCCGACCACACCGCCCGCGATGAGGGCGAGCACGCCGACGACCAGGATCCAGCGGGCACGGTGGACAACGAATCTGCCGAGTGTTTCGAACATATCGGATCTCCGATCGAGCATGTTATCGTGCGTAAACTTTATGGGTGTTAACTTGCCACGCCATGTGTGTGGGTGTCAACATCGATGTGATGACAGATTCGGAAACAGCGCCGAAGCGCGCCACCCGCGACGGCCCGTATCACCACGGCGACCTGCGCAACGCCCTGGTGCGCGCCGCCGCCGAACTCGCCGAAACCGGCGGGCCGGAGGCGGTGACCGTGCGCGCGGCCGCCCGGCATGTCGGCGTCACGCCGACCGCGGCCTATCGGCACTTCACCAATCACGAGGAGTTGCTGAACGCGGCACAGGAACAGGCTCAGCACACCCTGTTCGGCGCCATGGCCGAGACGATGGCGAGCTTGACGCCGCCAGCGGATGCGATCACCCGATTGGGCGCGGTGGGCCGGGGCTACATCACCTTCGCGCTGCGCGAACCCGGCCTGTTCCGCACCGCGTTCTGCGGCGACCAAATGCCTTCGCCCGCCTTCGATCTGCTGGCCGGACTCCTGGACGAACTCGTCGACGTCGGCTTCCTCGACCCGGCGGACCGACCGGACGCCGAATACGCCGCCTGGTCAACGGTCCACGGTATGGCCTCGCTGATCATCGACGGCGTACTCGACGACCTCGACGATGCAGCCAGAGACAGCGCGATTCACCGGGCCCTCGCGGTGGTCGAACGGGGTTTGGCCACCGGACCGAATGCCCCCGACTTCAGCTGACGCGCAGAATTCCGGTAATCGTGCCCTGCAGAATCTTGCGGTCGTGCGTGATCAGCGGTGAGGTCTGCAGCGGATCGTCGACGATGGTTCCGGCCAGCGGCCGATGCGAAATCACCGCGCCGGTATCGGGATTCACGACGGTGAACGCGTAGCCGTCGAGCGGAGTGGTGAGGTCCAGTCCGACGCGCGTCACGGTGTAGATAGCGTCGTCCGCAGTGGACAGATGCGGAACGGCCGCACTGCGAACCGTGTTCTCCCACACCGTACGGCAGCCGGTGTCCTCGACATCGACCCTGGTCATTCCGCCGACGAACGGTGCGGATGCCGGAACGGCGGGCCCCGCGCCCTCGGGGACCGTGGGGTACGGGTAGCCGTATGTGCCGGCGACGAACAGCGACCGGCCGATGCCGATCGGCGAGTTCTCGCTGCCCGCACCACCACGGGTGAGCACCGGTTGCGAGCACACCAATTGTCCGGTGCCGGAACGGAAAACCAGTGCGTTCACCTGCCCGTCGGCATTGTCGACGATGGTCAGATATTCCGCGCCGGAGGTGGGCCCGAAGTAGGTCGGGGTGGCACCGGTGCCCCAGCTCAGCTGGCCGGGCTTGCGCGCCGATCCGCGGTCGTAGGCCGCGCGCCACAGCACCTCCGGTCGCCCAGTGGCATCGGCGCGCAACTCGTACAGCGCGTGCGTGGTGGCCACCGCGACCCGACCGCTCGGCGCCGACGAAATGCTGTTGGCCACCGACTCACCCGCGGGCAGCGCGACGGTGGCCGCCGCACCCGCGGGCGGCACCAGGCCGACGAGACTCTTGCCGGTGGCGAACCAGACATTGCCGGACCAGTCCGGCACCAGCCCGGTCACGTTGTCGCCCACTGGAATCACCGAACTGAGATCGGTGGACGAATCGATCGACAGCCGCCATTTGCCCGCCGCGTCACGCGAGTGGCCGACGCGGAGCAAAGTGCGGTTACCGTCCACTATGACCAGGCGGTCGACGTTGTCGAGATAGGCATAGACACCGCCGAGCAGACTTCCCTTCGCGATCTCCAGCGAAGCCAGCGGCGTGCCGACCGGACCGACAAAGGACGCATCGAGCAGATGGATGGTCGGAGTCTGGCCGATCACGGGTGTGCACAGCGCGACGACCAGATTGTCCGCCCCTTGCAGCAAGGTCGGACATGCCGAAGCCAGCGGATACCCGGCCACCGAAATCGCACCGGTGCCAGGCCCGGCCAGCGGCGTCGCATCCGACGATCCGGCATCGCCGTGCATGGTCGCGGTGCCGAGCGGCCCGAGGTACGGATTCGGCGGCGCCAGCGGCCCCCACGATCCCGCCGCCTCGGCAGTGCCGATCGGCGCGAGCGCCAGGACGGCGGCGGCAAGGAGGACCAGCGGTGATCGCATCGGGGTCGGCTTTCGGTTATCGGACAGTGGCTAGCATGACGGCATGAGTATCCGGACCCGCGTGCTGTCCACGATTGCCGGTCAACTCGGCAATCCGCACGGAACGCTCGGCAAGGGATTCGCCTTCATGCTCAATCGCGGTAATAAGCGCGCCATCGCCGGCGCGGTCGACGCGGCCGGGATCGCGGCGGGCGCGACGGTCGCGGATATCGGATTCGGCGGTGGCGCAGGGCTTTCGATGCTGCTCGAGCGGGTCGGCACGAATGGGACGGTGCACGGTTTCGAGATCTCACCGGACATGTCGACCAGGGCGAAGTCGAAATTCGCCGACGAAATCGGTACGGGCCGAATGCAACTCGCGCCGGGCTCGATGACCGATCTGCCGCTGGCCGATGACGCACTCGATGCCGCCATCACCGTCAACACCGTCTACTTCGTGCCGGATCTGGCCGCCGCGGTTGCCGAACTCGTGCGCGTCGTGCGTCCCGGTGGCAGCCTCGTCGTCGGTATCGGCGATCCGGACACGATGGCGAAAATGCCGTTCACCGCATACGGTTTCACGCTGCGGCCGGTGGCCGAGGTGATCGCCGCGCTGGAAGGCGCGGGCTGCGTCGTCGACCACAAGCAACTGGCCGATCCGCCGATTCCGTATCACCTGCTCGTCGCCCGACCCGCCCGATTACATCAGGGCGCCACCGTCGATGCGGATCTCGCAGCCGGTCATGTAGCGGCCGTCATCGGAGGCGACCATGGCGACCGCACCGGCGATATCCTCCGGAGTGCCCAGCGCACCGCCGTTGAGCCAGCCGGTGAGGCGTGAGAACAGCTTCGGATCGAAGCCCTCCGGCTGATCGAGAATGGATTTGGTGGTGATCCCGCTGGTAATGCCCGCGGGCACAATATTCACCGCGCGCAACCCCTGCTTGGCGTACTCCAGCGCGATCGCGTGTGTGAAGGCGTTCACCCCGCCCTTCGATGCCGCGTACGACGCCAGATAGGGCGACGCGCTGAAGGCCGCGGTCGAGGAGAGATTCACCACTACGCCTTGGCCGGACTCCAACAGTGCGGGCAACGCACTCTGGGTCATCAGGAAGGTCCCGGTGAGGTTGACCCCGATCACCTGGTTCCACACCTCGAGCGGCATCTGGTCGGTGCGCGCGGGCCGCAGAATGCCCGCCGCGTTCACCAGCACATCCAGGCCGCCGAGGAATTCGATCGCCTCGCCCGTCGCGGCGCGCACCGACTCGATATCGGCGATATTGACCTCGACGGTGCGCAGCCGCTCGGCCGCATCACCCGCCTTCGCCGCGGTGTTCTCCAGACCCGCCGCATCGATATCGGCGGCGACCAAAGTCGCGCCCTCATCGAGCAGCCGCAGGGCGATCCCCTGCCCGATTCCCGATCCTGCTCCGGTGACCAATACGCGGCGGCCGTCAAATCTACGCATGCCAAAAATTAGAACAGGTTCTCATTAGGAGTCAACAGGTTCTGACGGAACCGAGGTCAGGAGGCGGCGTTCTCGCGGACCGCCTCGAGGTATTCGGCGATGGCCGGCGCCACCAGCGACGAGATCGCCGACGCCGCAGCTGTGTGAAAACTATTGCGAGCAGCGCCGTCCAGGACCATCATTCACCTATGAGTAAGGTAACCCTAACTACCGAGCTGCCGATCGGCGCCGAGGTGGCGTGCGCACTGGCACGAACGCCGGAATTGTTCGCCTACGTTGTGGCACCGATCCTTTCGGTGCCACAATTCCACATCCCGGACCACGTCGAGCCGGCCGCCGAGGGTTCCGCCCGCCTCTGGTGGTTCGGCATCATCCCCTCCTGGCGCCATCATCTGCGTCTGGTGCGGCTCGATGCCCGCGAGATCCGCACCAACGAATGGGGCGGGCCCGTCCGCACCTGGAACCACCGCCTCACTTTCGAGCCGATCACCGAATCCAGCTGTCGCTACACCGACGAAATCGAAATCGAGTCCGGCCTGCGCGGCGCCCCGATCCGCATCTTCGTCCACCTGATGTTCCGCCACCGCCACCGCCGCTGGCACCAACTCACCGGCGTCCTGGCCAACAGCGCCGTCGAGCTCAGAGCCCCGGCCCGCAATCACTGACTACGACTGTTCTACGGAGTAGAGGTTCGGTGCTCGGTAGGCGAATGACGAGGCGTGTTCGGGGCGTATGCCGATGCCGCCGAGGTAGGCGCATTGGTCGGAGCCGTCGACGCCGTACTGAATTCGGTTGCCGCACATGATGCTGCGCCCGAATCGGTCTGCGCGGCTGAACAAGCTGTTATTCGATTTTCTGCCGAACGAATCCCGGCAAACCCGCGGCATTTGCCTACGCGGGATCGACTATTGCTGCGCGTAACGGCGCGGCGGTTCGCCGAGCACTGTCGTCACCCCGGACATCGCTGGATATCGCATCAGGTCGCGGGGAGTATGAGGAGGTATGACGGTCACCACGGATATCCGTCCTCGCCCCCTGCCACACCCACGCGGCACCCTGTCCGAGGCGGTGGTAGGGCTGTTGCGCGGAATACCTGGCAAACCGGTGCCGAAGACCCGATCGCTCGACCCGTACAGCGACGATCTGCAGCTTGCCCTGCACACCTGCTATGAGCTGCACTATCACGGGTTCGCGGCGGTGGACCCGGAATGGGAATGGGATCCTGGATTGCTGACCCTGCGGGCCGCCATGGAGACCGCATTCCTGGACGCAATGCGCGCGGAGGTATCCGGAGGCGATGATCTCGAATCGGAGCTCGACGAACTCCTGGTGACACCGATCGAATCCACCGGTCCGTCCCGGTTCCTCCGAGACGAGGGCGAATGGTGGCATATGCGCGAGTATTTCGTGCACAGATCGATCTATCACCATAAAGAGGCCGACCCCTACGCCTGGGTGATCCCACGCCTGCGCGGACGAGCCAAAGCTGCTCTCGTCGCGGTGGAATTCGACGAATTCGGCGGCGGTCGCGGTGAACGGATCCACGCGCGACTTTTCGCCGAGCTGATGGCCGGCGCCGGTCTCGACGCCGAATATCTGCATTACCTCGATGCTGTCCCGGAACCGATGCTTTCGCTGGTGAACATGATGTCGCTGTTCGGCTTGCACCGGTCGCTGCGCGGTGCGCTGGTCGGACATTTCGCGACTGTCGAAATCAGCTCATCACCGGCGTCGTCACGCCTGGTCGACGCCCTGCGACGACTCGAAGCGGACCCGGCCTGCGTGCGGTTCTACCAGGAACACGTGGAAGCCGATGCGGTACACGAACAATTGATGCGCACAGATGTAATCGGTGATCTGATCGCGCATGAGCCTGCGCTGACGGAGTCGATGGTCCTCGGCATTCAGGTCACAAATATGTTGGAGGACCGCTTCGCCGACCACATTTTCGACGCCTGGCGTGCCGGACGCAGTTCCTTGCTGCCCGGTGCGGATGTTTAGAGCGGTCCGAACGGATAATCCAGAGAATATGATGTTGGTCCGCGCTCCCGGCGTCTATCGAGCCCAGCACGACACGCGGCTGCTCATGCACGCACTGTCGCAGGCGCGTATCCCGCACGGTGGTCACGTACTCGATATCGGCACCGGCACCGGGGCGCTCGCCGTCGCCGCTGCCCGCCATGGTGCCCGCACCATCACCGCGGTCGACGTTTCCCGCCGCGCGGTCGCCACCGCCTGGTTGAACTGCCGACTGCGCGGCCTGACCGTCCGAGCGCTACACGGCGACTTCGAGGCGATACTCGGAACCGATCGCTTCGATCTCGTCCTCGCCAACCCGCCCTACGTTCCCGCCCCTGGAAGCGCTGCCGATCGCAGAGCCAGGGCCTGGAACGCGGGAGAAAAGGGACGAGCCATCCTGGACCGGTTGTGCGCGATGATGCCGGGCCTGCTCGAACCCGGCGGCGTCGCACTGACCGTGCATTCGTGTCTGTGCCATCCCGATGCGACCGTTGCCCAACTCCGGGACGGCGGACTCGAGGTCGCGATCGTGGCGCGCTCCTCGGTGCCGTTCGGTCCCATCATGCGCGAGCTGACCCCGTGGCTGACCTCGACCGGGCTGATCGAGCCCGGCCAGAACCGAGAAGATCTGGTGGTGATCCGTGCCGACAAACCCCGACCGTGAACCCCGGCGGATCCAGCTCACTACCGACGGCCCGGCACTCATCGAAGGGCCGGTCGAACTCGTCACCCCGGACGGACAGTCCATTCACTCCGACCGAGTCGTCGTCGCGCTGTGTCTGTGCCGTCGTTCGTCGAACTACCCGTTGTGCGATACCAGTCATCGCAAGCACCGACGGCACGAGGCCTGATGCGGACTCAGTGTCGGTACCCGGAGGCCTGGGTGGTCTCGTCGGCCACCCGGACGCCGTAGTGGTAGGCGAGCTTACCGCCGAGATAACCCGAGACGCCCAGCACCGCAAGGGCGATGATCGACAACACCAACTGACCCATCGGCACCGCGCCATCCGGTCCGTCACCGGACTGCCGCCACCAGAAGTCGATGGCGAAGGCGGCCGTCACGATCAGATTCAGGCTCATGTGGACGAGGCCGGTGCGAAACGCCGAGGTGCCGGTCGGGATCGCGAGCAGATCCAGCAGGCCGACCACGGCCGCGACCAGCGCGCCGAGCACACCGACCGCGATGAGCCAGGCCGAGCCACGAGCGAGGGACTGCGGGTCGCCCGCAATATGCGAAGCGATATCGAATACCACGCTCGCCACCCATGCCCCGATCGGCACTGTCACGAGGATCGGATGGAACGGATGTCCGTACGGACCGGCCAGCGTCGCGCTGACCGGACGCTTGGCCTGTTGCATGTCACTGGTCACGACAACCTCCTAGCGCCGGTCGGCCGAGTGGGACGCCTCGGCCACACCGATCGCATACCCACTCGGTTTCGACCAACACGCCGACACAGAGGTACGGATCAGACGGCCCGCCCACTACACCCGACCCCATTCACAGAAGCCGCTGACGCACATGGGAAACCCCACAGACGACCCAAAGCCGCAGACCGAGAAATCTCTGATCTGCGGCGTTTCGCATATCTGTGGGCGAAGGGGGACTTGAACTTCCGGTTCCCGTGCTCGCACGTCGATTTCGGTGCAATATCCTGCGTTCCAAGTGATTTCGGCACGCTGACGATCGCTACCGTAACCCTCAGGTGTTGACCCGGTCAACATCCCCCGCCGGGGGATCGCGGCCCAAGTCTTCTCACCTAGACGCCATTCAGCGACCGTGGGACGATTACAGCGCTCGGTGGCTGGAGTCCCACCGCGTGCCCGTAGCGCCACGCCCAAACTGCCAAACCGGGCTCAAGACATACCGTCGGACCGGGCAGGGGTTCATGTCGTGGTGTCTTGACGGCGAGCTGCTCTTCTTTAGTCCTCAGCGCTGATGACTATTCGTCTGATCTTGCTGGCGCGCCGTGGACTATCTGGCAGTATCTTGGGCTATGGGGACAATCGTCGATCTACAGGACAGGCCGGTGTACGGCCTGAGCCAGGTCGACCGCATTCTCGGCCTCAAGACCGGGACCGCCCGCCGATGGATCGACGGGTACCGGCGTGGCACCAAGTCTTACCCACCCGTAGTCCGATCAGAGCCGACAGGCGACGAGATCGTGACCTGGGGCGAGTTCGTCGAGACACGGCTGTTGTCGGAGTATCGCGAGGCCGGCGTTCCCTTGTTCAAGATGCGCCCCGTCGTTGAGCTGCTGAGAGCCGAACTCGATACAAAATATCCCCTCGCCTCCGCCCGCACCTGGCTCGACGTCGACGGCAGAGAGATCGTCCGTCGAGCCCAGGAACAGACCGAACTCGACAAGCGGCTGGCGCTGGTCGAAGTCGTTCGGACCGGTCAGACCATGCTGGAGTGGACTGCCCCCGCACAGGAATTCGCCGATTCGGCCATCTGGAGTGACCAGAGCCGAGACGCGGTGCTCATCAGTCTCCGACCTCTACCCGAGATACCCCAAGTATTGGTCGACCCACGACGCAGCTTCGGTGAACCATCGGTCAGAGGAGTACGCACCGACATCATCGGTGAACTGATACGCGCGGGCGACCCGCCCGAAATGATCGCCGACATGTACGAACTGGAACCAGAGCTCGTCAACGCCGCTGTGCGGTATGAGCTGCTGCGTGTCCCGCAGGCGAGCTGATCGTCTGAAATATGGCCGCTGTTGCTGGGCAGATTCGGTTCTATGTCGATGAAAGCGCGCTCGGTCTCGGCAAAGCGCTGGCGTTCGCGCGCAAGGACACGATCCACGTCGGCCACCCGCTGATCCTGCCCCAATGCCCGCTCGGCGTACTGGATCCGGATTGGATCCCCGAGGTTGCCGCGCGCGGACTGATCGTCATCTGTAGAGACAAGCGAATCCGGACAAAGCCAGGAGAGCTGCTCGAGATGAAGAAGGCCGGACTTCGCACATTCTGCCTCGGCGGCAAAAGGGACCAGTCGACCTGGGATTGGCTCACCCGCGTTGTCCGACTGTGGGATCAAATGGAGGAGATCGTCCACACGCGGCCCGATGGACCGTGGTTCTACCTGATCAACCAGAACGACCTCGCGGAACTGATCGTGTAGCTTGCCTATTACCCAGACAACCGGCAGTTGACCCGGTTGACCATGCACTAACGGCCAACCGGGCCAACAGATTACGCGATCTATCCAGCAGGTCGGTTCAGCCTCGGGATCTTGGCCGCGACGACTTGCGCAGCCGCGGCGCTGGCGGTCCGGTCAAGATGCCCATACCGCTTATCGGTCGTGCCATACGAGTCATGCCCCGGCATCCCGGGACACCACGAACATCGGCACCCCACCCAACAGACGCCAACTGAACCCGGTGTGCCGCAACGTGTACGGACTCGGCCGCTTACCCGCCAGCCGGTCGACCACGACATTACCCTGATCGTCGACCTCGACCAGCTCCCGCAGGGCGGGCAGGAAAGCTTCCTGGTAGAAGTAGGCCGCCCGGATCGGGGTGCCGCGGCGGGTGTGGAACAACAGCGCGTCGTGCGGACGGTCCAGATCCAGCAGGTTGATCGTCTCGAACGGCACGTTCACCGTCCGCACACCCCGCCTGGTCTTCGGCGGCCCCAACCGCCAACCGGTACCGGTGTACTTGAACGCCTTATTGATCCGCACCCCACCGGTATCCCGATTGACATCCCCGACGGTCAGAGCACCGACCTCGCTCGGGCGAGCCATCGACGTCAGGCAGAACTCCGTCTGGGCATGCCACCGCTCAGGCATCGCTAAACCACGATCTCGACCACCCATGTGCGCCGATACCAAAACAATCGGTTACCAGGCGTTTCACAGGGCTCGAACCGAAAGGGGAACATTCCCCTCCTTGATCGAAACGATTGTCAACACCAACCGATGACCCCCGTCAACATCCCAGTCAACAAAACCCGTTGACGAAAAAAGCCGCAGATCCGCGAAAACACACGCTGACCTGCGGCAGCCCAGTTCAGAAGGTCGGCTGTGCTGCGTGGGAGGCGACACGAAAGTGTCAGTGGCCGTACGACGTTAGAGTGTCGGTTGACGCTATCTCAGTGAAGTCAGTTGTGGTGGCGGTACCGACCGCTCGGCGATGCCGACTACGGTGTGCGGGCGAACTCCACGACATCCCGCGCAGAACAGCCGAATCCTCAGCGGCGGGCCGGGCACGCACTGGGCGTGCGACATGGTCCTTTTCGCCGAGTCGCTGGCACCAGGGCGACTGGCGACTTCGGTCGGACACGGCCGGAGTGCGCCGATACACCATCGACCGAACCCGCGAACCGGCCGACACTGGGCACGGCTTCTGCGGTCGGTTCCTTCCAGTTGTGTTCGGTTACAGCCGCGACGATCACACGTTGTCGCCGCTCAGGGCGGGTGCGGGGTTCGGTTTCCCGATGGTGATGCACCCGAACCGGCGGCACGCCGATCGTCGTCACCATGACAGAGATCATCGCCTGGATCGCCACCTCCGTTCTCCTGCTCCAGAACGCTGGCCGCATCCCCGCCGCCCTGACCGAACTGGTCCGCACCGTCGGGCCACTGCTGGACGCGATCCGTGAACTCCGCAACCGCAACCGGTGACCGCACCCACCACCCCGCCCTCACGCCGGGCACCCAACGGCGACCGGTGGTGATCGCCTGCCACACAACACGACCCGCGAATTGGTGGGCGCGGCAATACTGTTGGGATCACCCGTCACCACACGAGGACACCAGCGACACGAGATCGGAGACAACGGACCGGTGACCGACGTCGACGCGGTCGCGACACCGCAGGATCTGCGGGAGGCGCTGCGCGCCCTGTTCGAGCGCGAGCACCTGAGCCAGAACCGTGTCGTCACCCTGGTCAACGATGCCGGTGGGGAACTGGGCAAGACGACGCTGAGCAACATCCTCAGCGGCAAAACCCACCTGCCGCGGTGGGACACCGTCGAACAGATCCTCACCGCCTGCCAGGTGACCGGCCGCGAGCTGGTGGCGTGGGAACACGCCTACCAGCGTGCGAGCCGGGGCGCGGCCGGACAACCGCTGACCGCGCACCTGGACCCGATCGAACTCGGGGTCCACAAGGCCATCACCACTGGTGCACCCGGCCAGGACGCGACGCTCACCGCCTACGTCCCGCGCCCCCACGACACCGCCCTCGCCGAGATCGTCACCGCGGCGGCAGAAGAACATCAGAGCAGGTTCGTGGTGCTGCTGGGGGATTCCTCCACCGGCAAGACCCGCGCCCTGTGGGAAGCCCTCGCCCCGCTGCGCGACCACGGCGGGTGGCGGGTGTGGCACCCGACCAGCCCGGACCGACGCACCGCGCTGCGCGAAGGTCTCGGGCGGGTGCGGTCGCGCACGGTGGTGTGGCTCAACGAATCCCAGGAATACCTCGGCGGCGACGGACGACCGGGGGACGAGAAGGCCGCGGTGGCGTTGCGTGATCTGCTCCGCGACCCGACCCGCGCTCCCGTGCTGGTCGTGGGCACGCTGTGGCGCGCCTACTACACCGAACTGCGCCGCCCCCACGCCTCCCAGGTGCGCGAGCTGCTCGACAACACCGTCACGACGGTGCTCGAGGTCCCGTCATCGTTCGCCGACGCCGACCCGGACGCCCTGGCCGCGGCCGCCGCCACCGATCCACGGTTCAGGTACGCGCGAGACCGGGCGGAGGACGGACGGATCACCCAGTACTTGGCCGGTGGACCGGAACTTTTGCACCGCTACGACAACGAACTGTCTGTCGGCGCGAAGGCGATCGTGCGGATCGCGATGGACGCCCGGAGGATGGGGCACCGCAACGCCATCCCGCACGGGCTGCTCGCCGAGGCCGCCGACGCCTATGTCAGTCCCAGCGAATGGAACACCGTCGCCTCGGAACCGGACTGGCTCGAACAGGCCCTGGCCGAGGCCGCGCGGCCGTGCAAGGGCGCCGATGGGCCACTGCCCCGCATCGCCGCTGCCTCGGCCCGCTCCCGCAGCACCCGCACCCGCTCCCGCATCGATCCTGCCGGTCGGCCCGGTGGAGCGGGCGGCGGGCCGGTGTATCTCCTGGCCGACTTCCTCGACCAGCACGCCCGCACCGAATACTCCGAGATCATCCCACCGATCCCGTTCTGGGAAGCCCTCACCACCCACGCGCACCCCGGCGACTACACCGTCCTCGGCCGGGCCGCGTCGGATCGGGGGCTCTACCGCGATGCCGCCCAGCTGTGGGTCAAGGCCACCCGCGTCGGGGACATCGACGCAGCTGCCGCGCTGGTCGGCCTGCTTCGGTTCGCGCACCCGGACGACAAACGACCAGCGGACTGGGTCATCGACCACATCCATCCCAGCAACCCGTACGCCGTCGCGTGGCTGCTGGAGCAGTTGCGGGAGGCCGGATGGACCGAGCAGGCACACACCCTGGCCGAGCGGGCCGCATCCGCCGTCACGCTCGACGCCCCGAGTGATGTCGCGTGGCTGCTGGAGCAGTTGCGGGAGGCCGGATGGACCGAGCAGGCACACACCCTGGCCGAGCGGGCCGTACCCGCCGTCGGCCTCGACGACCCGTACGCCGTCGCCGGGCTGCTGGAGCAGTTGCGGAAGGGCGGGTGGACCGCGCAGGCACACACCCTGATCGAGCGGGCCGTACCCGCCGTCGGCCTCGACGACCCGTACGCCGTCGCCGGGCTGCTGGAGCAGTTGCGGAAGGGCGGGTGGACCGCGCAGGCACACACCCTGGCCGAGCGGGCCGTATCCGCCGTCGGCCTCGACGACCCGCGCGGTGTCGTGCGGCTGCTGGAGCGGTTGTCGGAGGCCGGATTGACCGAGCAGGCACACACCCTGATCGAGCGGGCCGTATCCGCCGTCACGCTCGACGACCTGTACGGTGTCGCGCGGCTGCTGTGGCGGTTGCGGGGGGAGAACGGATGGACCGGTCAGGCACACACCCTGGCCGAGCGGGCCGTATCCGCCGTCGGCCCCGACGACCTGCGCGGTGTCGCGCGGCTGCTGGAGCGGTTGTGGGAGGCCGCATTGACCAAGCACGCACAAACCCTGATCGAGCGGGCCGCATCCGCCGTCACGCTCGACAACCCGCACGCCGTCGCCGGGCTGCTGGAGCAGTTGCGGAAGGGCGGGTGGACCGAGATGGCACACACCCTGGCCGAGCGGGCCGTACCCGCCGTCGCGCTCGACGGCCTGAACTTCGCCAGGGACCTGCTGGAGCAGTTGCGGGCGGCCAGGTGGAATGGCGCCGCACGAGAATTGACCGTCCGGCTACCCGCGGCCGGGAACTTCGACCTGTTTCTGGACAATGTCGAGAACCCGGAGGACTACCGGTACGGGAGAGAGCCTGACGATGGTGCCGTCGCCCCCGAGTGGACCTGGGACGATCTGTTCTGACCGGACCCACCGACCCGACCGGACATCGTGCGAACAGTCCTCTCCACAGCGGCGTGAGCTGGAGAAACAGCGGAACCCGTCCGTGGCAGGCCGCACGAACGGCAATCCCGATTTTAGGTTAGCCATTAGACCAAGAACCTCCTTGAGTCGCGTATTCAACTTTCGGCGACCCCTTACATTGCTGACGCGCGTCAGATCAGGGCCGCCTGTCACTGCGGCGTGAGCGCTCCGAACTTGGCCGTGATCGTCTTGCCGTCTGCACTGAGGTCTGCTGTGCAGGTCCACACGTCACGCAACATTGCGCCGTAGCTGTTCTGCGCATCAACATAGCCGCTGGCAGCCCAGCCCTCCTTCGAGTTCCCGGCGATCTGAACATCGGAAAATTTCGCCGACGCTGGTGATTTCAGCTGATCGCGGACGACATCCTCACAGCGGTCGGTCACCTGTCGCTCCTGCTCGATCTTCTCGAACTGCGCGTTCTGCTCTGGAGTGTTCGGCCACCAGTCGTTCGACCATCCCCAGATCAGAAAGCCGCCGACGACCAGGACCAAGAGAAATCCACACCCCAGCCGCTGGTCACGCTGGTCACGGGCTTTCTTGACAGCGTCGGGCTTATTCGACTCAGGCGTTGCCACAACTCTCCTCTGTTAAATGGATCGCAAGGGGGATCGCCATGCCAGCCCGCCTGTTACATCAGCCGGTTGCGAACTGAACGTCCTCGGCGCTCAAGGTGGGTCGAGGAGTTTCCGTGTGAGCTTCCAAGTCAGACAACTCTTGCTGGGTGCACACGTGAATGGTGAAGCGCAGCAATACCATTCGGCACGGTTTCGCATATCGGGTCCCAACTGGTGGTGCTCCCAAGCCGAGAACACAATCGAGACAGCCACAGTCGCCGGTGGCGGCAGGTTCTGGTCGCACCAAGAAGATTACGGACGATGGTTCGAATATTCGTCACCGCAGCCGCTCACCTTCGACGAGTTCGATACCCTGATCCTGACTCCTTGCGTGACACTCGCGCTCTTGACAACGGCTCACCGGGCGCGATGATCGGTCTGTTCGGGTTCAACTCCTGGCAACGCTTCCACCGCCGCGCCGAGGTCGGCTACGACCTCGCACGACCACATTGGGGACAAGCCATCGCCGCCGAGGCCCTCACCGCCATCGTGAGATTCGGCTTCGATCCGACGCGCCTGCACCGCGTCCAGGCCTACACGATCGCCACCAACGAACCCTCGATCCGGCTCCTGACACGCCCAGGCTTCCACCGCGACGCCGTGCTACGCGACTACTCCCTCGAAGACGACGGCCACTACTCGTCGTGACCTCGCCAAGTTCCGATTCGGGAAACCAGATGCACAGGGCGGTGCGCCAGTGCGGCAGGATTTCGTCCTCCGGGAGCTCCCATCGGTCGATCGCCTGTCTGTCGCCCGGCCGCAGGACGTCGCGCGCCGGGGGTAGATATCCGAGCTGCGAGTAATTGCTGCTGTGCAGGCTGTATTTGAACTCACCCTTCTTACTGCCGGTCCACACCCGCCACTCCGCCGAACGGCGGCCGTCCGGCGCGACCACGACGAAGCGCGTCGTATTGATCGGCGTGCGAGCCTGTGCAGTCATGCCCGCCTAACGAGCCATTCTCGGAAAACATTCCGGCGCGGCAAGCCGCCGGCGGCTGACTACATCCAGGGGAAGCAGCAACGATCTTGGTGCAGGGGAAGGGAGTGCTTCCGAACCCCCTTCTCCCCCCAGTTCTCCCCCAGACCGATCCACTAACCCACGACCTCGACCACCCATACGCGCCGAGCACCAAAACCATCGACTACCAGGCGTCTTCACAGTGTTCGAACCGAAAGGGGAACCCTCCCCCTCCTTGGCCGAAAACGATTGTCGACACCAACCGACGATCCTGGTCAACAAATCCTGTTGACGAATATAGCCGCAAACCAGCGAAAACACGTGCTGACCTGCGGCTATATCGCAATACAACTGTGGGCGAAGGGGGACTTGAAGCAGCAGCACTTCCAGTTCCCTTGTTCGCACGTCAATTTCGGTGCAATATCCTGCGTTCCAAGTGATTTCGGCACGCTTACGATCGCTACCGTAACGCGATCGTGTTGACCCGGTCAACATCCCCCCGCCGGGGGATCACCCACGCCCACAAGCAGTTCCGACACGACGCCGCCGCGGCCCGGTCGACCGAAACCCGGTCAACCAACCGGGCCACCAGACTTAGGTCGCTAGATCGAGCGGGTGTTCAGCCGCGGGATCTTCGCAGCAATAACCTGCGCCGCAGCAGCGCTGGCGGTGCGATCCAGGTGCCCATACCGTTGTCGGTCGTGTCTGATGGCGCGGACGTGAACGATGAAGCCCAGCAACACCATTCGGCGCAGTATCGAATATCCGACCCGACTGGCGGTGTTCCCAAGCCAAGAACACGATCGAGACAGCCGCGATCGCCGATGGCGGTATGTTCTGGTCACGTCAAGAATTCGATAGCGCACTCCCAGGTGGTGACGCTGACGCGGGTGCTCACACGTGGTTCGGTGATCGGGACCCTCAGCTCAAGGGTGCGATTGCCTAACGCTGCGATCGTGTTAGTTTGCTAAATTTTAGCTGTTGGCGTGGTGCGGGCCTGTTTTTCACCTCAAAGACCCACGACGAGTGTGCGAACTCGTTCCATCAAACGATCCGTGTCCCTGCGAAGGTTCGGTACCGAGCGGATTCTGCGCACAGCGAAGGAAATCAGGTGTATCTCGTCAACTCCTGTATGTTCGCTAACGATGGCAGGTTGGTCGTGGATGTTGCAGACGTTTGCCTCTTCCAGGGCGTGACTCAAGGTGGCCTTCATAACGCTGAGTTCCTTCAAGGCCACACCCGTACGTTCCCGAAGGAGCTGCATGACGATGGCTTCGGGATCCTTGTCGCCCGGCAAGTACTCTAGCCACTCTCCCTGGCGACCCGGCTCGGAGCGTGTGTCTCCGTCCAGTATGCCGAGAAATGGCACGGCAGGTCTGGTTGGTCCGAGCGCACGTGCGATGGTTGCGACGGTGTCAGCGCCTCGCACATCCTGCACACACAGGTGCGGGGCCAGCTCAGACAGGTAGCAGCGAAGCAGTTCCTCCAACATCAGCCGGGCGAAGCGGTCTTCGACCAGCAACACAGCTTCGGTCCTAGGAGCCATACCGAGCATCCGACCGACCTGAGCAGGAATGGCCCCGGTCGAGATAGTCGCCTGAGCCGTTGTACCGATGCTGCGCTCCAGTGTGAGCAGCGAAGTGCTGGGCAGGAGGTAGGCGAACTCCGGTGAGTGCGAGGCGAGGACGACAGAAAGCTCCATCTCAACCGCACGGGCCACGATGATATCCAGCAGCTGTTGACGGGCGCGGGGAGAAAGGAAGTTCTCGGGTTCGTCGAGAAGCACGACACTGCCACGCGGCACTCCACGCAGGGCACGCAGAATGACGCAGGCAGCGAGCTCTCCCAGGCTCATCTGTTCGGGCCCATACGTGTCGCCGTGACGGCGGAGTTCGTAGTAGAACCAGGTAGATGACTCACCGGTGGCTGGCGAGCGTCTGTCCAGCTCCTGGTGAGTCGCCAGATCGTACTTGCGCCCCATTATGGTGCCCAATGCATGATCGAACCAGGGACTACGTGGGGCCTTCTCGGCCGCGGCACGCTCGCTTTCGAGCTCGTGAGCAGGAATTCGGCTCACCTGGGCCAGGACATCGAAACATTCCCGTGCGGTGTCGATGAAGACGCACGGTGCTTTCGCCGCAGCGAGTTCCACCTCGCCCAGGGCAGGGCCGGTGCGATCGCTCTTGCGGTGCCGTGCCTGGCCTGTCAATCTGACCGTCGTGGTAGGAGACACGCCCTCCAACGGAGGCTGCTGTCGCATATGGCGTGCGAGCGTTCGGAGGAACTGTGTCTTGCCTGCGCCGCTCACCCCACACAGAAGTGTGACACCCGGCGCCATTTCAGCGGTGAGCGAGCCGAGATGTGCGTGACCATCTATCTCGACTCGACGCAGCGGTGAACGCACTTGGCCCTTGGCCAGCTTGCGGTACTGATCCCTGATCTGGGCTCGGCGGAGAACCTCATCGTCCGCTGTGTCCCGGCTCAACTCCATTCCCCCCAGGACTTCAGTACCCCGTCCTTCCACAGAACTTGGTCGATCCTGTCTTCTGTGAACGGCTCGTCTTTTGCGTTGGTCAGCGCCGCGTACATGCGCAAAACATCCGGCACTGGGGAAGCCCGACGCGAGGGGGCACCGCCTGTCGCCACAAGAAACAGCCAGCCGATTGCATCCCGTAAGACCGTCGACTCTGGGCTGTGGGCACCCACAGCGGACACCTCATTGAACCGCTCCAGCAATGCATCGCATGGCAGTCCAAGAAATGCGGTTCGAAGTGGCGCAGTCACACCCGACCCGAGTTCAGCGGCCCGCCTTCGGCGTTCCGGCTCCAGCCATTCCAGGAGATACCCCAGGTGGTGTTCGACTCCGGGTCCGAACGCACGCCGAGCCCGGACCATCACCAGCATCCAGGTCAGCAGGGTCGGCTTGGTAAACCGAACGGCGGGCAAGTCGAGTGCGGGCAGGGACACGAACTCCTTGAGAGCGTCAGCCACCTCATCTCTGGTCTGGTCGGCTACTGGATCACCTGAGTACAGCCGATGATTCAGTTGCTCGCTGCCCACGGCCGCGGCCAGGACACTGCCTGCTTCTGCGGCGACCAACACTCTGCTGATCACGTCCTCGTAAGCCAAGCCCACGTTCCCGAAACCGATGCGCTCCTCCCCCAGTCCCCAATCGGCCGCCGTGGCCACGAGGCCCCGAACCTGCTCCCCGAACGAACCCGATTCGACGAGCTTGCGACCGGCTTCAGTAAGTCTGGCGTCAGCGTTGAGCCGCAGCACGGCGTGTCGCAACTCGGCGGGCGGCAGTTCATCGAGCTCCAGGAGCACAAGTGGGTAGTCGTCGATCGCTGTGCGCAGCCCTTGCGGCAGAGCGTGGTACGTCTTTCCATCCGATTCCCGTAAGACTCGTGCAGGTGGGGCCAGTCTGCCGTCGACCAGGAGCTCGCCGCGTATAAACTCCTCAAGCGCCGCGAGGCGTCGCTGACCGTCCAGTAGGACTCGTGAACCGTCCCTTTCACGCGCGACAAGTAACGTGCCAATTGGCCAACCGCGCAGGACTGAATCGAGGAGTACGTGCTTGTGGTGGTCCGTCCATTCCGCACTGCTGGACGGCTCGGACGGCTGGCGCAGCCGCCCGTCGCGGAGCTGGGCAAGTACTTCGCGCACGTTGACGACAGTGGGTTGGGTCGCCGACGCGCGTAGGTCGTGAGCCGGGGTCATGCAAGTCACCTCCTCTCGCGTCTAGGCCGGGTACGGACCTGGTGGGTGCGGGCGAAGTCCATGCCTGAGTGCACGATACGGCCGAGCGCCGACATCCAGCGGATCATGGTCTGAGGGCCACCTCAGTAGTACTGCCGGATGTAGTCGTATGCCTTCTGAAACAGCTCTTCGTCCCGTTGCAGTTGGTATCGGACCAGCGTGCGGCGCAACGCCTTCTTCACTTCGCGCTCACCGCCCGTAGTGTGCTGCCACCCAGGGAACCTCACTGCGTCTACGATGCTGTCGATCTCCTGGACGAGCTTCGCGACCGCCACCGGTATCCCCTCTGAGCGGGAGGACTCGAACAGTCGAGTGAGAGCGTACTTGCCCTGTTCCCTCGGATCCTTCTTCTTCTCCTCGTCCTCTGCCTGCACGGTCTGTTTCGCGAGGTCCAGCAGCTGATACAGATACTCGCGGCTCACCAACTGCCCCGCCTCGTACTGGAGACGCAGCCGCTCTAGCTTCTGCGCCAAGGAGTCGAAACGCGGCTCACCACGGCGACGGCCGAGCCGGTCCTCAAGCCGGGGCTCAAGCTGCCGGATTCCCCGATCTGGAACGCTCTGCAGAAACTCGACCATACTGGCGTCGAGGACAAGGGTTTCAAGACGTTCAGGTGGCACGTCCGCATGGATATGTGCGTTGACCAACTTGCGTGTCTTGGGGCCGAGTACCCGCCACAACAGAGGGCTCGTGGCATTGCTGGGGCGCACAGAGTGATGAACCTTGGCCAGCCAGCGGTAATCGTCGGCGTACTCGCGCAGTTTCGGGTCCGGGGCCAACGCCTCCCACAGTCGGGACAACCGGGCGAATGCTTCGGCGAACGCCTGCCGTGTCTCGTCATCGGGCAGTTTGTCCTGAGCTGCAAACAGCGCCTCGTAGCCGTCTTCGGCACGATCCACCCCAGGGAAGAAATCCAGACACATACGCAGAGCGTCTGGGAACTGGTCACGTAGTCCTTCGATGCTGGTGACTGCGTGTTCGACTGCCCTCTCATCGAAACGCATCGCCTGACCTAGGCGGGCGAAGACACCGAGATAGTCCACGATCAGGCCGTGAGACTTCACTTGCTCGCTACCCGGACGACGGTACGGGCGATTAACCCTGCAAACTGCCTGGAGCAGTGTGTGATCACGCATGACTTTGTCCAGATACATCGTCTGCGCTATCGGGGCGTCGAAACCTGTGAGGAGTTTCGCCGTAACGATGAGGATCTTTAGTGGATCGTCCGGGTCTCGGAAGCGGTCCAGCAACGCCGCCTCCTCAGCCGTGTCTCGCTCGAAGCGCTCCTTTATCTCCTCCGGCTGCCCCTGAGTGGACATCACGACCTCGCTGGCCTCCGGGCCCAACAACGTGTCTAGATGCTCTTTGTAAAGGACGCACGCCTCCTGGTCGAAAACCACAACTTGTGCCTTAAAACCTTCAGGCGCCACCTTCTCTTGGAAGTGACGTGCGATGTCTTCGCACACCATACGAATTCGCTCAGGAGCCTTGATCAACGCCCCCATTCTGGCGGCCCGGTTGGCCATAGCGGCCTTCTCGCGCGGGGTAAGTCGCTCAGCCAACTTCTCGAATTCGGCGTCTATGACCTCGCCTTCGATCCGAAAGCGCGCATCGCGCGGCTCGAAGTGCAGGGGGAGCGTCGTCCCGTCACGCAGTGAGTCAGCCTGGGTGTACCGCGAGAGATAGCGGCCGTCGTCCTTCTCATAGCCGAACGTCCGGAAGGTGTTGACGTCGGTTCGGTTGATAGGCGTGCCGGTTAGACCGAAAAAGACCGCACCGGGCAGGGCGTCGCGCATCCGCTGACCCAGGTCTTTGTCCTGGGTGCGGTGGGCTTCGTCGACGAGGCAGACAATATCCCGGCGAGTCGACAGAATTCCGTCCTGATCTTTGAACTTATGAATGGTGGTGACGATGATCTTCCGCTGACCAGTTGCGAGCATTACCCCGAGATCGTCACCGGAATCCGCTGTAACCACGTTCGGAATATCCGAAGCTTCAAACGTAGAAGTGATCTGGGTATCGAGGTCCAGTCGATCCACCACGATCAACACTGTGGGAGCTCCAGTGCGCGGGTCTGTGCGCAGCGCCTGGGCCGTGAACACCATCAGAAGGGACTTGCCGGAGCCTTGGAAGTGCCAAACCAGTCCTTGCCGGGGTGCGTTCTTGTCGTGGGCCGCAGCGGCGGCCCGGTCGGCCATCCGCCGACCGGCCTCATATTGCTGATAGCGGCAGATGTTCTTGATTTTCCGGTGTTGATCGTCAGTGCTGTAGACCGTGAAGTTCCGAGTGATATCCATAACGGTCGACGGCTTCAGCAGGCCGTCCACAGCCTGACGGAGGTACTCGGGGCCAGGAGAAGGGTGCTGCTCCCGCAGTCCTGGGGACCACCATGGGCTCCACAGGTGAAGAGGTAGCCGGAGACTGCCATAGCGCAGATCGCGACCGTCGATGGCGAAACACAGGGCATTGGGGACGAAGAACTCCGGTACCTCTGCCTGGTAGCCGTCGATCTGGAGAACTCCGTCGGCCCAGGTTGTACCTGCACGCGTGGCGGACTTTGATTCACCCACGACCAGAGGAATCCCGTTTACCCACAGCACGTGATCGAAGCGGCGGCGGGTCACACCACGGCAGAAGACCACTTCCGTGCCGAGATGGTAATGGTTGCGACTGAGGTCGTCGAAGTCGACCAACTGCACGGTGACATGCTCATGATCGGGTCCGAAGGGCATCGACTTCTCGCCGAGCAGCCAAGAACGGAAGTCCTCGTTGGCCTTGACCACTCCTTCGCCACGCGCTGCCCGTATCAGAGCGGTGAGCTGGTAGAGAACCTCGTCGGCGAGCTCGGGGTCTGACGAGATAGTGGGGTTGAGGCGGACCAGGGCTTCACGCACCTCGGACTCGACAAGCACGTCCTGCTCGGTCCGGTCCGGGTTAGGACCCAGCCGGACCCAATTGAGCTCGGGAAGGGCGGTGAGCTGGTCGGTGACGAACGCCTGAACCGTATCCTGCTCCCTGAACATCCCTGCCCCTTGCTCACCTTCGGCCGTCTTCATTCCATGTTTCGCCCCGCCACAGTCGACGTTCGAAGCCGTCGGCGGGTTCGCCAACAGGTTGAGGCCCCTGGAGCAGCACGTTCAAGGTGCGTTGCATCAGACTACGCGTCTGTGCAAGATCCTCGGCGATGGTAGTGCGCAATTCACGGGCGGCTTCGAGCTGCTCCACGACGCGTTGCTGGACGGACAGGGGAGGAACGGGGATCGGTTGGGCCGAGAGGAGTCCAGCTGGAAGGTGTGCCATGGAGGTAGTGCGCTTGGCCACCCGGGCGAATGCACCTAAACGCTGACAACGGCGGAACCAACCGAGAGCGAATTCCGGCAACACTTCATCACCCGCGCGGAAGCGCAGCAATGTCATCTGGAAACAGCAGCCCTCGATCTCTCCTCGGTACATTGCCGCTCGGCCCACATACTCAAGGCTCTGCCCTTCATTAAGCAGTACATCGTCCGGCCGTAAGACATACTTGGCGAAGGCGGCTGGAGCGAAGTTCATCTCCAGGACATCGTCCAGGAAAAGTTCGTCGTCTCCGACATTTGCGACGCGGAGGTAGGGACGCATATCAACTCCCTTGTGCACGTTGGGCTCACGCTTCATACCTAACTGCACATCTCCTACTTCGATCACTCGGCGCACAGGCCACTCCGGCTCGTCGTACAGCTCAGCCAGCGCCGCCAGTTCCGCCTGCCGCGCAGCCTCCAGCGCATTCGCCTTCGCCTGCGCGGCACGCTCGAATGACCATAGAAGGTCAGCGATACGCCGCTGCTCGTGCAGCGAAGGAAGAGCGAACTCGTATTTCGCTAGCGCCTTCCAATTGGTGCGTGGAGACAGCGAACCTACCGCCGTTTTCAGGGCGAGCCGATGGAATTCCTCGCTTCGAACTACCAACGGAAGGTACTCGGGCATCATGCAGTTATCTTGAGCCTCAAACACCAAGACGTCCCCAGAGCATACACCTTGAAATTCAGCATATCCGGACTTCCGCTGATAAGTGCGACGTTTACCGAAGAGTGTTTGCCCCGGCTTGAAAGAACGAGTGAAACTGGATGCCGCCCCAGATTCATCCCACTTCGAGACTACAAGCGAGGAGCGATCGAGGTGTTCAAGTCCCACACTCCGTGTCGACGTGGATTCTGCACTTACTCGGTCGTTAACGTTCCGTACAACGTCGCCGAACAGGACTATCCGCCAGGAAGCATCCTTTGAGCTCATATTTCACCACCACCGAGACGCGATATCATTGTCTCCAAGTGGACGCGCTGCTCTACGACCTGCAAGTCCCATCCCGCCAGACCTTTTTTCAGACCCTCCAAGTCTTCTTGCTCACCAATGGAGAAGCGATCCACTTGGTAAGATGCGGCAAGCATCGCACCCTCCTCTAGCAGCGCGGATTTGTCTCGAATTGTGCTGAATCCTGCCACTTCAGTGAATCCGGCGTACACTTTAGATATTTCCGTTATATGCGCTTCACTCAGAAAGGACTGCGCACGCATTCGCTCGATCAAGTTTGCCGCATCGATAAAAAGAACTTTGTCATTGCGCCCTGATCGCTTCCGAGTGCGCAGCACTACTACACACGCCTCCATTGGCGAGTTGTAGAAGAGTCCCGGACCGAGTCCTAGCACGCACTCCAGGAGATCGGACTCGATCAGTTTCTCCCGCATAACTCGCTCGTCTTCTCGGAATAGCACGCCATGAGGGAAAAGGATGGCACACCGACCGGTTTCAGGGTCCAGCGAAGCAGCGATGTGTTGAAAGAACGCATAGTCCGCTCTTCCCTGAGGGGGTACGCCCCACATATTGCGCTGATATGGATCCTTTGCAAAGAGTGAACGGTTCCACTGCTTGATCGAATATGGAGGGTTCGCGAGCACGACGTCGAAACGCCGCAGCCGGTCACCTACGAAAAACAGAGGTTCGGCGAGAGTATCTCCGCGCTCGATGCGGAAGTTCTCGATACCGTGTAGATAGAGGTTCATACGGGCGATCGAGGAAGTCATCACGTTAAACTCCTGCCCGTAGAGGGTCAGTCGCCGGTGGTCCTTACCCTGCCGCTTCAACTCGGCCGCCGCAGTGACTAGCATGCCGCCTGTTCCGCAGGTGGGGTCGTAGACTGTCTCCCCCGGCTGTGGTTCCAGCATCCGTGTCATGAGCCGGACCAGTGTCCGGTTCGTATAAAACTCCTGGGCCGTGTGGCCTGAGTCGTCCGCAAACTTCTTGATCAGGTACTCGTACCCTTGGCCCAGTTCGTCCTCGTGAACTCTGGCCAGCGAGAGCACCTGAGTGGAGAAGTGTTCCAGCAGATCGCGGAGCGTGCCGTCCGAGAGCCGTTCGGTGTTCGTCCACTGCGCATCGCCGAAGACTCCCGAGAGCTGGTCTGGGTTGGCCTTCTCGATGGCTTTCATCGCCTGGGCGAGCGCTGAGCCAAGCCCCGAACGGACCTCGCGTACGTCCGCCCAGTGGTGACCGTCGGGGATCTGAAACTGATAGTTCTCCTCCTTCGCCGCCAGCTCCGCGTCCCCGTCGTAGGTGGTCAGGGCTTGCTCACGTTCCTCGTCGTGCACGTCACAGATGCGCTTGAAAAAGAGGAGCGGAAAAATGAACTGCTTGTAATCACCTGCGTCGATCAGTCCCCGTAGACAGGTAGCTGCGCCCCACAGGTAGTTCTCCAGTTCCCGCTGACTCAACTGCCCCGAAATCGCCTCCATACCTGGCAGCGCAGCCAATGCGATGCTGGTGTCACTCATTCGAGGAGCCTCCATTTCTTCAACTTGTCACGAAGTTCGTTGTCGGCTGCCGCAGCGTCGGTCAGTGCATTTTCCAAGGCAGCGACGGCTTCGTGCAACGCAGGCAATTCTGCAGCCGGATTGTTTCCAACGTAGAGCGCAATGTTGAGGTTGCCGTCGTTACTCTCGATCTCCGGACGTGCCACCAGACGGCTACGATTCTCGATATCAGCACGGGCGCGATACCAGCCGAAGATGCGGGAAAGGTGCTCAGCCTCCAGTTCGTTCTGATTGCGCCCTTTGCGCAGCTGGTCGGAAGCATCGATGAAAAGGATCTTCTTTTGCCGACCTTTCGGCTTTTCGGCACGCAGCACGAGCACACAGGCAGCCAGCGGCGCACCGTAAAAGAGGCGTTCCCCCAGTCCAATGACGGCCTCGATCCTGTCCGATTCGATTACCTTCCTGCGGATACTTGCTTGGACGCCGTCCCGGAAGAGAATGCCCTGTGGAAGGACGACAACCGCTCTTCCGGTTCCGGGGCGCATAGAGGCAAGCATGTGCTGGATCCATGCCCAGTCAGCGGTGCCGCGCGGCGGAACGCCGGTCTTCCCGCGGCCATACGGGTCCTTGGCCCACTCCTTCTCCCCCCAGGCAGCCAGCGAGAAGGGCGGGTTCGCAATCACACAATCGAAGGTCCGCAGCCCTCCATCCCGGTCGAAGAACCGAGGGGCGCGCAAGGTGTCTCCGCGTTCTATGCGGAAATCCTCCACGCCGTGCAGGATGAGGTTCATACGAGCGATACCTGAGGTCGTGAGGTTCTTCTCCTGGCCGAAGAGCTTGCCCCACAGCAACCGTGTAGCCAGACCCCTTCGAGCGAAGTGGTTGGTGACCTCGATCAGCATCCCGCCGGTACCACAAGCTGGGTCATACACCGTCTCGCCCGGCTCCGGGCCAAGGATATTCACCAGTAACTCGACCACGGCGCGAGGCGTATAGAACTCGCCGGCTTTCTTGTTGGACAGATCCGCAAACTTCTTGATCAGATACTCGTACGCTTGACCAAGAAGATCCGCGTCTGCATAGGCATCGCCGAGGAATCGTGCGGAGAAATGGTTGAGGAGCGCTCGTAGGACGTGAGACGGAACCCTATCGCGGTTAGTCCATGGCGTGTCGCCGAAGATTCCGTCAAGAGTATCTGGATTGGCCTTCTCTATCGCGCGGAGCGCATCAACGAGCGCACGGCCAAGCTTCTCGTCAGGTGTCTCTACGACATCATCCCAGCGATGACCCTCCGGAATGACGAAACGGTGCTGATCCGTCTTTGCCGCAAAGTCACGGTCCCCACCAGAATGTTCGAGAGCATCATCGAATTCCTCGCTGTAGACATCACACAGCCGCTTGTAGAAGAGCAGCGGGAAGATGTAGCTCTTGAAATCCGCCTGATCAACGAGGCCTCGGAGGAGATGGGCAGCGCCCAGCAGATGCGCCTCCAGCTCATTGAGCGAAAGTCCTTGGGCCGCACCCGACAGCAGATCCAACTGCTCTGACGCTTCCGGCTGGGCCACGTCAAGACTCCATTCTGCACGTCGGTCGGCGAAAGCACTCAAAGGTAGCAGGTCGACGACCTCCGGGGTCACCTGTCAGGTTATCCCGGAGGGTTCCGGATCCGCAGGTTCCCTATGGCGTGGTCAACGGGTGAGTCTCTCCATGATCCACGATCAGCCCTGCCACGCAGGGCTGATCGCTCAATGGCATTGGGAGACACAACCTAGTGTTCCTAAGTGGTGACTTCACCTTAGACTCTGCGGCGTGAGCGAGCAGAATCCGCCCACTGGGGGCACCGGTGCGAATCAGTCTGGCCGACAACAACAGCGGCGGCCAGATGGAGCGCCCACACCACAAGCTGAACCCGAGAAGCGAACCAGAATCCGGGATTTCGGACCTGCATGGATCACTGCGATCTCTGGCCTGATCGTGGCTCTCACAGGCGCTGGGGTATTCGTAGGCAGGGCAACAGCGCCTGACGCCTCGCAGCCCATCATCCAGCCCTCAGCAACCGTTTCAGTCGGACCACCAGCAGCGTCAGCCACACCAGCGACAACGAACGCGCCAGCCGTGGCGCCTGGCTCGGTATTGGTCACAAATTGTTCAATTGTGCTCGCTAATGGCTATAACCTGCCCATTGGAAAGAAGACCGAATGTCCATCCCCAACCAAGGAGAATGGGCTTGGTATCGGGTGGGGCTCACTGACGCTGGTCCCCGACAATAGGTCGACGTTGGCTAAGCTGGACAGTTCTTCGCCCAGCTACGACGCATGCAAAAAGAACACTCGATTCATTACTGGAGCCTTATCGCCCGCCGACGGCGACATATTCTGCTATGTCGGCAAAGGGGTCATCGCCGCAGTCACTTTCACCAAGACAGTCGACACAGCTCCGGTGCAGCCTGTTGCCGCAGAGTTCAACATCACGATCTGGCAAGGCTAGTGCTGTGTCCACAGTCGCGCGGGGCCTGCCGCTGACGATCGGGACCAAGGACGGCGAGGTGCCGGTGGTGGCGCTGATCGTGGGCGATACCGACGAGGCCCGCGCCGCGAGCGCGGACGCCTTAGCGCTGGTCGGTTCGGGCGGCCCTGTGCTGGCGCCCGATCCGACGCAGACGGCCACTCCGGCGACCGATGACCGCGCCGAGCTGGCGCAAGCATGTAACGAAGCGGCCGGAGCTGACACGTAAGAGTCAGAAGTCGTTGACACCTACATGTCAACGACCGCTGGCACGTAACTCTTGGCTGCTATCACACTGCCGCTACAGCAGGGGGCCAGCGTTGGGGCTCGACGTTCACTGGTTTGCCGATGCCGTCGTCGCCCCAATCGAATGACGGCGGGGGCGGGCCCCACCGCCGAGGCTCGGTGAAACTGATTCGTGCGGAACCGAAGGCGGCACCCACAAAACTGGTCTGGCCCGCGAACGAAACTTCGCCAAACTCAGCGCCGTCGCTGAATATGGCCCCGTCGAACTGGGCGTTGCCGCTGAACGCGGCCCCGACGAAGTTAGCGTGACCGCTGAACGCGGCCCCGTCAAACCTGGCGTGGTCGCCGAACGTAGTCCCGTCGAACCCGGCGTTGCCACTGAACGCGGCCCCGTCAAACCAGGCGTAGTTGCCGAGCGCGGCCCCGTCGAACTCGGCGTTGCCACTGAACGTGGCCTCAACGAACCCGGCATGGTCGCCGAACGTAGCTCCGTCGAACTCGGCGTCAGTGCTGAACGTGGCCCCGTCGAACCACGCGATGCTGAATCTGGCCCCGCCGAACCCGGCAGTGCCGCTAAACCTTGCCCTGCCGAACCAGGCGGAGCGGTTGAAGGTGGCCCCCTCGAACCTGGCGACTCCGCTAAAGCTAGCCTCATTGAACCGAGCGGTGCCTGAGAAAGTGGTCCTGCTGAAGTTGACATTTTCCAGGTAGGCGGTGCGGAAGTCGAAGTCGCTTGCCGACCAGCTGTATTCGGCTTCGGGTCGCAAGTGGTCGGCGATGACGCGGACGATGGTCGCCCGGACTTCGCGGTCGTTGTGCCGGTACTCGAGGTGGTGTTCTTGATCGTCGGCGCGGGTACCGTCCGCCGTGGCACGGTGGTGTTTGAGGACAAGCTTGCTCTGGTGGTTGCCACCGAGCTCGGGACTGTAAGGCAAGCGCAGGTAGCCGCAGAGCACGTCGATGCATTGCTGGCGGCGTAGCCCATCGGATTCGTCGGCGACACCGGCCATGGCGTACACCCCGGCGATCCGCAGTGCTACATCGGTGGCGGCGAGCTGGGCGGCCGCGGCACCGAAGCGTTCCACAAACCGGCTCTGTTCAAGATCGCGCTGACGCCGGTAGGCGATCACCAACGCGACAACACCTCCGACACCGGCGACGATGGTCAACGCGACCCGCGTGATGTCGATCGGCGCGGCCTTGACATCGCTGGTCGGCGTGATCCGATGTAGGACCTGGTAGGCAACGTAGGCCACGGCTAATCCCCCGCCGAGCGCGGCGAACACTGCGGGAAACAATCGGATCCGTCCAGCTTGGCGTCGAATTGTCTTGCCGCGCTTACCCATCCACTTGAACATCACTTGATTCTGGCCGAATTCCTCTGTGTTCGTGTTGCGCTATGTCGATCAACCTCCAGGGGACTCACACCCCAAGCGACTGCGCCCATGCCGGGCGAACAACGACGGATCGCCCTGCTTGACGCAAGGCGATCCGCGTGGACGCAGCGGGTCAGTGCTGTCGTTGTACTGCCCAGGTCCGTTGCATCTGGTCCAGCCGATCGATATGGCTGGTGAGTTCTGCGGTGCGAATCTGGCGAAGCTCCTTCAGAACCGCATCCGATACCTGCACCAGCTCCGCCTTCGCAGAGTCGAAACGGTATCGCCACTGAGCGATGAGATCTGCACCCCCGTCGCGCCGAGCCGCTCGGAGACCAGCAAGGGTGGTTGTCACCTCGTTGGCGGCAGCCTTCTGCACCGCGAGAAGCTGTGTTCTCCAGGCATTGGCGAGATCGCCTTCAGCCACGCCGACAGCGATCATGGCGCGAAGCTTCTGGCGCTCCAGGTCCAATCGAGTTGGCTGCACGGCGACCTCCCCAGTCGGCGTTGTGTCGAACGTCGGTCAACTGTACCGCGGATCGAACTTCGGGCGAGAGTTCGCAACTCGTGGCCCTGAACACGAGTCTTCGTTCGGCGGATGGCCTTACAGCGCCGTAGGCACATGGACGGGGCTTACGATGAAGGAGAGAGGCCCGAGCCGAGATCCCCTTCCGGTTCGGGCCTCTGTATGCCACTGGGCTACTTGCGGTTTATCAGTTGGCTGACGCGCTGATGATTGACCCCGGTGAGCGTGGCAATGTCCCGTGCGGGAATGCCCTCACTGTCGAGCTCGCGGACCAGGGCGTCCGTCTCGTCTGCGATCTGCTTCTTCAATGACGCTTCCAGAGCACGCTTTTCGAGCAGAGCAGCGGATCGCTGCTGGAGGTTGGGCGTATGTCCGATGTCTTGGACAACGATCTGAACCTCGATTGCGGACACTGCCGTGTCGGTCTCGATGGCGAGCCGGTCACGTGCGACGCTTTCGGCGTCCGCGAGTCGCACGACCGTTGCGAGCGCGTCGGAGCCCACGTTGTCGCAGTACAGTGTCCACCGGCCTTCGCGCCGCTCGACCCGGACTTCGAAGGTCATGGCCGTTATCTCCTGCGTCTCGCACGTCGTCGCCCTTTGGGCGCCGCACTTTGGTGCACGCTCCCGCTGTGCTTCTGGGTTCCCAGCGGGGCCAAGTTACCAAGGCTCATACTCACAGCCGCACCGTTGCGCTTCGGGGTACGTATGCGTCACGCCTAGGTGGTCGATCGCCCTTCGAGCTGGTCGAGGGCAGCCAGAAGGGCATGCCGGTCGGGCTTCCCATGTGAATCGCGGCCGGTGGACAAGATTGAAATGGTCTGCTGGTCGATGGCCAGGACGTAGGTTGTCAGGTCGTCCGTGCCGTGGACACCGGCGACAGCGCTTCTCGCGGCAGCTGTGACTGCGCGCAGTGCGCCATGGTGGTCGTCGGCGTGGCCATCCACGGCTCGTGTGGCACCGGTGCTGTTCACGACGGCGGTGAGGGTCCAGGTGGTCATCATGTATCCATTCACGGTTGCAAGCAGAGGACCGGGGTTTGTCGGTCGTCACCATCGTGGTTCTGGGTTTCCGATATCAATCGCCGCGCAGCGGGTTGTGGATGAATCCGTGGGCTGTGGAGAAACAGCCCAGCGCGTGAGTTGAGGTGGCTGCCTTGCGGATACGTCGAGGAGCCGGCGTCGCTGTTCGCGTCACCGACTCCCCCTTCCGACGGATCGCTCAATCAGTACTCGGGCCAGCCGGTGCCGCGTCTCTGGAGAGAGCCATGGTGTGCGCGCTTCCAGCTGTCGGTGATCGGGTTGCGCTTGTATCGCTCACCGTCCGGGTACACGGTGACTGCCAGCCGGTGCGCGTGTACAAGCGCCTTGATGGCGCTGTTGAGGCTGGCTTGGTCGAGGATCTGGAAAGTGATCGGCGGGACGGTCAGTGAGACGTAGCTAATCGAGCGTCGGAGGGCGAGGTGGTACATCCGCTCGATGGTCGCCGCTCCCTGCGGTGTGCGTGTCCAGGTGATCGTGGCGAGGGCCGCTACGTCGAATGGAGACTCTTCGACGGCGGGCAGCGGTATCCGGGGAAGCACGTCCATCATGCATTGTCGTGCCAGCCCGAACAGCCCGAGCATCATCTGCACCTGCTCGGCCGAGGTGAACGTCATGACGATCCTTCCCCAGCGCAGGACAATCCGTGCGTCGGTTCCGTGTGCGCCGATGATGTCGATGGCGGTTTCTTGGTCTCCGGCGAGCATGGCGTTGATGGTGGTGACAATTCCCGCGATGCGATCGACGTTCGGGCGGTGAATCTGGCGGATCAGATTGGGATTTGCGGTGCGGTTCTTGGTCATGATTCTGATTCCTCGTTCACCAAGTGAGGTGGACATCGGACTGAGATCCAGTCGAGGCGGCACCGACGTGAATGGACCTGGGGGCCAGACGGAATGAGCCCCAGGGTCGTACGATCGCGGCATCGAGCGCCTTGGTGACGATTCCGGCGTCTGACAACCCGAAGGTGCGGCCAACCACGCAGTGCCTGTCGGCGGCCACCGTCAACGGCGATCCGTCCCGCTGAGCTTCGCACACCCATCTCGCGATGAACGGCAGTTGTCGCTCCGGCGCACCCGATGCCCGTAGGAACGCCGCCCCCGTTTCGTGGAATTTCAACCGCGTAATCGATCGTGCAGTCATTTCTCCTCCTTGCCTGTGGCTTTCGGATGATCCCCATCCGTACCTTCAGTCTATCTACTAGCCTAATTTCAGTCTAGTGTCTAGACTGACCATCATTCGATCAGCCACACGAGGGAGGGACCGCAATGACTGGCCACCGAAAGTCCAGCAAGACAAGTATTTTCGCGAAGCTACGGAACGGACTGCGCCGAGCGCGTGGAAGGCATCAGAACGGACTGGTCCGCGCCACTCGATGCTCATGCGGATTCGCCCGGATCGTGATGAACGACCCCGCCGTCAATCAGGTTCTCGATCAACGACTCCGACTCGTGAACGAGCTCGTGTTGGACATGTATCAGGCAGCACTGACCGCTCAGGGACGCGCAGACAGCGAGGCTGAGCGCGAATTCACAAGGGCGCGAGCACATGTCGCGACACTGCTGGGCCTATGCGCCAACTGCGACACCAGCCACCGCTGAATCCGACCGAGAAGGCACTCACCTAATGACGAAAACCACGATCCCTCAGACTCGCCCGGTCGACCCAGCGACGCTCAAGCTCACCAAGAACATCCGCCAAATCAGGCGCTCAGACCGCTACAAGAAGATAGTCAGGTCCATCCGTGAAGTCGGCCTTCTGCAGCCACCGGTCGTTGTCGAGACCGAAAGCGGCGAACTCGAGGTCAGGCTCGGTCAGCATCGCACCTTGGCGGCAGTCGAGGTCGGCCTGACCGAGATCCTGGTGTTGGTCCTTGATGCCACTGGCGACGACCTCATGCGGATTCTCCAGCAGTACGCGGAGAACAAGCACCGCATCGAACTCACCCGCGAGGAGGAGCTGTCGACGTTCGAGCAGCTGTCGATGTTCGGCCTGAGTGCCGACCAGATCGCCCAACGGACAATCAATCCGGCGACCATGGTGAGCAAGTCGCTGAAGGTCGCCAGCTCCCCCGACAAGCGCAAGAAGTTCGTCAGCGGCGAATGGACACTCCAGCGTGCCGCCGCCTTGCTCGACTTCGAGGATGATCCCGAAGCCACACGCGAACTGCAATGGGTAGACGAACGCAAGCTCGAGGAACGAGCCGCGTCACTGCGCAGGAAGCGTGCGGTCGAACTGGCTCGCGCCGAGGCGTCCGAACCCTACGAGCGGATGGGCCATCCCGTGCTCGACGCCAAACCATGGGGGCAAGATCCGCCGTTCGCCTTGCATCGGCTACGTACGAAAGACGACGCCGGTGTCACCGCCGACATGATCGACCGCGCGCATCTGGCGGTGTATCTCGATGATGACGAGCAGTACTTCCACCGAACGACCGGCGAGCGCTTGGCAATCCAGGAAATCGACTGGGGCAACGACGATTCCGATGACGACGAAGACGAGGAGCAAGACGGGTCCGACAAGGGTATTTCGGACTCGTTCGACGCTGATAGCCCGCAACCCGCCAAGGTCCCGCTGGTTGACGTAGAACCACGTCTGGCGTGGACACCTGTCTACTTCTGCACCGACCCGGCTGCCTACGAGTTCACCGTGAGTGGTCGCAAGCTGGAGTCGGCCGAGGAGAAGAAGGCGAAGAACGCCAAGGTCCGAAGCCACAACGCGGCGTGGCGCGAGGAACAACCCCGCAGGATCGAATGGCTCCGGCGGTTCCTGGAACGGCCCGAAGAACCGGTCGGTGCCCCGGAGTTCGTCACGTATGTCATGGCCAACTGGCCCGATGAAATCGCGCACGGCAAAGCGCATTCGCTGACCGGGCAGTTGCTGACCGGCACCGAGGCTAACCGCCTCTACAAAGACGGCTCCACGCTCAATCCACACATCGAGAGCGCTTCAGCCGCACGCCAACACATGATGCAGCTCGCGATGGCCATCTGCGGACTCGAAGCGGCGATGACCGAATGGGCATGGCGCGAGATCAAGCGCCGCAACATCTATTTCCTGCGCTTTATCGCCTCGCAAGGCTACGAGCTGAGCCGGATCGAACGCATTGCGTGCGGGGAAGAAATCGAACTTCTTCCGCCGAAGGACACCACCACACCAGTCCCCGCCATGAGCGCCGAATAGGAGGGAGAATCGCAATGAAGAAGTCAAATCGCCAGCACCGCAACCCGTCTCGTGATGATCTGCTCGCAGATGCCAGGGATCGGAGCACCGAACAACTGGCGTACGCCCTGGATCAGATTGGCGAACGCCAGTACCTGACCGAGGCAGAGCGCCTGCATCAAAACGTGATCATCGAAACTCTGTGCCAACGCCACCACGAGATCTCGACCGCGTACGAGGAATGGTCATCGAACGCGAAGACGATGCAAAGAGCCGCCGAGGTGGTCGGTGCCGCCGCCTACCTGGTGGCCTTCCGTCGGATCGAAACCAGGATGATGGGCGCGGAGTCGTTCTCCGAAATTACCGACGACGACCGGTTCGTGATCGAACGCGCTGTGACGGCGGCGCGAACCCGGCTCGCCGTTGTCATCGACAAGCTGGGGGCGTTGCCATCCAAGGACGATCTTCGCTATCTGGGTCTCTACAACGCACGCCATGAGCTGTCCAGCTTCATCGACCTGTGGTCGTCGGCGCTCGAGGACGAATAGCGAGCTGTCCGGATTGATAGGGGCGCGCCACCGCAGTGGCGGTGCTATGTCCGGATTCAGGCGTTATTCCCTACTGGCGTAGCTGCTCCGGGTCGGCGCAACGAGTCTGCGAGTAATGCGGCGCGCTGGGACCTCCGATGGTCCCGGCGCGCCGCACTATGTCGTCCACCGTCCTTTACCGGGATCAGGAGTCCGTCCCTGCTGGAAACTGGGGACCAGCGTCCTCGGTGGCCGCAGACTCGTTGAGGGAGGCCACGAACGGGGCATCCGATTCATCGGAGGAAACACCTTTGCGCATCTTCTCGGGGCGCGCTGGCGTCCTGATGGCGTTGGCATCATCGCCGCGCGTCACCAGTTTGATGAGCCTGTTGACCTCCGCCACCGGCCAGTCGAGGTGTGCGGCGATCTCGGCGGGTTTCACACCCCTCCCCCGCACCCGGTCTAGGCACTCCCCCTGCTGGTGTTCGAGTTCCTCCACCACCGAGCAGCGATGTATGGCGATCTGCTGGCTGACATCGAGGGCGGCGAGAAGGTCGGTCTCGTTGTCTTTGTCGCGCCGCGCTGTCGCCTCACGTTCTTCACGGCGGCGACTGACCATCCGCTCCCGGATGTGCTGTCGCCCCTTGACTGCCGGTTTCCGTCGTTCGGCCATCATGGCCTGTCCTTCCCCCGGAACAGGCACTAGGAGCCCGGCCGGTGAGTCGTGTAGCTGCTACCTACATCCCCACTCACCGACATCCACTATGCCGCCCCCTGCACGATCGCGCACCCAACCCTGGCTAGCCGATCGCCCATCACCCGGTGAGATCCGTTCGTAGGCGGGGTGATCCCCGCGACCTATCCATCGACACTCGCGCGCCGCTGCGCGGCGCGCGAGTGTGGATGGGTCCGGCTCCGGCCTCCAATTCGCCCAACTATCTCGTCAATCAGTCGCAAATCGCGTCGTGAAGCACTATCCTTCTTCATGATTCGGCACCTTCCTGCTATCGCTTCGCTCTCGAATCCACCCCACCCAACAGCCATACACCTCTTGCACCGACGGTAACTTTCTGATAACGGCGCGTAGCGTGGATTCTGTGGCTGCAACGATCCACAAGCTCACGGCTGGAAGCGGTTTCACGTACTACCTCAAACACGTTGCTGTCCACGATGCAGCCCAGACTGGCAAATTCGCTCTCGCTGACTACTACAGCGCCCGTGGCGAGTCACCGGGATTGTGGTGGGGCGTGGGATTGGCGGCATTGGGGCTCACAGCGGGCAGCGAGGTGCGCGAGGACCAGATGCGTGCCTTGTTCGGCGAAGGAGTCCATCCCGAGGCTGAACGAATCGGCCGGGAGACCTTCCGCGCCGAAGTAGGGCGCGGCGCGAAACCGAAGGATGCGAAACGTGCTGCGCTGGAAGCGATCCGGCTGGGTGCACCGTTCGCGGTGTATACCGCTGCTGGGACGTTTCGGGAACGGTGCGCTGAAGAGTTCGTGCGGCACAACCGATCTCGCGGCCTGAAGTGGTCAGTACCGATACCTGACGACGTGCGCGCCGCCATCCGGACCCGCGTAGCGGTCGAGATGTTCACCGCGGAATACGCGCGGGCACCTACCGACGAGCGTGAACTGTCGGGCTGGGTAGCGCGCAATTCGCGTCCGAAGACCAGCGCAATCGCCGGATTCGATATCACATTTTCCCCGGTCAAAAGCATTTCAACGCTCTGGGCTGTCGCACCGGGACCGGTTGCCGCCATGATCGAAGCCGCTCATCACGGCGCGGTCGCTGACGCACTGCGATATCTCGAAGAGCGAGTCGCCTACACCAGGCTGGGCGCACGCGGGATTCGCCAAGTCGACGTCCAAGGACTGATATCCACGGCGTTCACTCATCGCAGCAGCCGCGCTGGAGACCCAGACCTTCACACCCACCTGGTGATCAGCAACAAGGTCTGCGTGCACGAAACCGCCGAGCCCGAGCAGGAGCTGGCCGGAGACGCACAGCGCCGACCGCAATGGCGCACACTGGATGGACGGATGCTGTTCCGAGCGCTGGTCACAGTCAGCGAAATCTACAACACCAGAATCGAAATGCGGCTGGAAGAGGCGCTCGGCCTGGAGTTCGCTGCTCGTCCTTCCACCGACCCTGACAAGCGCCCAGTGCGGGAAGTCGTCGGAATCGATCCAGCATTGATGGAGCGCTGGTCAGCGCGTGCCGCCGTAATCACAGCCCGTCTTGGCGAACTCGCGACGACCTTCCAAGCAATCCATGGGCGCGAGCCAACCGCGACCGAGATGTTCCAACTCGCGCAGCAAGCGACGCTCGAAACCCGCCAGGCCAAACCGGAGGCGCGCTCAAGGGCTGAAGAGCGGGCAGATTGGCGTGCCGACGCCGTCGACGTGCTTGGCGGCGATGCAGCGATCGGCGCCATGGTCTACGCCGCACTACACCCTCGCCGCCGGGCACGGCCGATCATCGACGCCGACTGGATCAGTCGCGCCGCGGACCAGGTTATCGCTACCGTCTCCGATGAGCGCGCGACGTGGCAGATGACCCATGTGCGCTCCGAAGCAGAACGCATTGTGCGCGGCCAGATTCCACCTTCGCGGTGGAGCGAAATCACGGATGTAATCGTCGCAGCGGCTCTCGGTCCGAGACGGTCGGTCGCGATAAGGGAGCCCGACCGGTTCCGTGCTCCTGCTCCCCTGCGCCGACTTGATGGCAGCAGCGCCTACACCATGGCCGATTCTCGGCTCTACACCTCGGCACGAATTCTGGCGGCCGAAGCCCGCCTCATCGATATGGCCCGGCGGACCGGTGCCCGAACGGTGTCCGAGACCACAGTCAGCACAGCACTTTTGGAATACGCCGCCAATAATCCAGACCGGCCACTGAAGGCAGGGCAAATCGGCCTTGTCCGCGGAGCGGCAACCTCTGAACAGCGGTTCCTGCTCGGGATCGCACCGGCAGGCTCAGGCAAGACGACTGCGATGCAAATACTCGCCCGAGCGTGGACCGCAGAGAACGGCACCGTAATCGGACTCGCGCCCAACGCAGCCGCTGCCGCCATTCTCGGCGAGAAGACCGGTGCCCCAGTAGCAACGATCGACAAAATCACTCACACCCTCGATCAATACACGCCGTCGCTGCATCGGCTGCCCGATGATCCGGCCGATCCTCACCCGCTCGTACCGGGATGGATGCGAGCAATCGGCCCAGACACGCTCGTGATCATCGACGAAATCGCCCAAGCGGGCACGTTCACCTTGGCACGTGCGGTGTCATGGTTGTTGTCACGCGGTGCCACCGTGCGCGGGATCGGAGACCACCAACAGTTGGCGGCTGTCGCGGCCGGCGGGGTGGTGCGCGACATCATGGCGATTCAAGAACCGTTAACTCTCACCGAACTCGTCAGGTTCCGCGATGAGACCGAAGCCGCAGCGACGCTCGCGCTTCGCGATGGCGATGCCTCCGGGCTCGCATTCCACGCCGACCATGGACGTATCCATGTCGGCGCACCCGACACCGTCGCTGACTCCGCCTACCGGGCATGGGCGGCAGATACCGCCGTGGGACGCGACGCCGTAATGCTGGCACCGACCCACGAGATCGTCGCCACACTCAACTTGCGAGCACGTGCCGATCGACTTGCCCGTAGCCACACCCCGGTCGGCCGAGAAGTCGAGCTGTCAGACGGACTGCTGGCCTCGGCCGGCGACACCATCCGTACCGGTGAGAACAATCCCAGGCTCCGAATCAGCCGAACCGACTACGTACGCAACGGGTACCGCTGGGTTGTCACGGCAGTGCACCCCGACGGCAGTGTCGAGGCGGTGCACCTGCGGGACGGCCGCAAGCCTGGACGCCGCGTCGTATTGCCACCGGAGTACCTACGTGCTGCGGTGTCTCTCGGCTATGCGGGCACGATCGACTCCGCGCAGGGGACAACCAGCGAGATATGTCATGGAGTTCTGCTTGGCGGTGAAAGCCGCCAACAGCTCTACGTGATGGCCACTCGCGGCGCACTGGCAAACCACATTTGGATCGCGACGGCCCTCGACGGCACCAATCAATCGCTCTTGACCGAGCGGGCGGCGCTGCCTCGCACCGCGATCGACATCCTGATCGAAATCCTTTCACGCGACGGCACGCAGAAATCAGCAACGACGATGCAGCGCGAAGCGATGGACCCGCTGACCCGATTCGGCCCGCTTGTCGACACCTACACCGACGCTCTCGGCGCGCTTGCCGAGCACGCTCTAGGCCCCGCTGCACTCGAACACATCGAACGGTCGGCCGTACGGCTCCTACCAGGACTGACCGAAGCTCCCGCCTGGCCGACACTGCGTCAACATCTCGCAACCATCGCCGCGACCGGCGACGATCCCGTTGCGGCCCTCGATCGCGCCATCTCGCACCGTGACTTTGACGATGCCGTCGATCTGGCCGCCGTGCTGGATTGGCGTCTCGACACGACGGGCAACCATTCGACCGACACCGGACCGCTTCCATGGCTTGCGGGCATCCCGGTGCAGCTTCGCGCCGCACCCGAGAACGACCAGTTCTTCGGCGATCTCACAGATCGACTCATTCAACTCACCGATCGAATACGCGCGGTTTCCTACAGCTGGACATCGACTACGGCGCCGCGATGGGCGTCGGCGCTGATCGATCTCGACCGTGACCTGGTTGCCGACCTAGCTGTGTGGCGGGCCGCCTGCCACGTCCCTGACGCCGATCATCGTCCGATTGGCCCCGACGCTGTCCCAAATCGCCAACGCCGCTACCAGCGCGCCCTTGCCAGTCGAGTCCGTGCCCTGATCGGTGCCAGCAACCGCGCCGCCTCCAGGTGGGCGGGGGTCGCGGACACCATTAACACCCGAATCGCGGACGATCCGTACTGGCCGGTGCTCGCCGAAAATCTCGACAACATGCACCGTGCGGGCATCGATGTACCCGCTCACATGATTACCGCCGCCGAGCTGCGTCCACTGCCGGACGAGCAACCCGCAGCCGCACTCTGGTGGCGGCTCCATCGACACCTCAACGGTGCCGAAACCCACGCGACGCGACCAAATCTCCTGCGACCACAGTGGCTTTCGGCACTTCGCGAAGTCCTGGGCACCGCGATCGCGACCTCACTAATCGACGAACCATCCTGGCCGCGACTCGTCGGTGCCGTCGAATCAGCCGACCCGACAGTCTGGCAACCCCGTGACCTACTGTCGGTCGCGACGACCCTCGTCCAGGACAACCAACTCGGCCCATTGGGCGATCTCGACGCCAACGCACTGTGCGATGCTCTCGCCAGCCGAATCGAAGCCATTCAGCACGACACAGCGATCAGCGTCGTCGATGTCACCTCGGAGCCACCCAGCCCCGAAGACGACGAGCGCGCCGCAGCAGCCGCCGGGGCCATTGACCCAGAGGCCAGTTTTGCCCCGCCTCACATGCCCACGGTGTTTCCCGCGCCGAGCTATCCCGCCAACGCGCCAGCGGACACCGACGAGGACTACCTCGCTGCGGTAACCGGAGCCGCGACGACCGATGATGACGAGTGGCATTTCACCGAAGACCCCGCCGAGATGGCGCAAAACTGGACGAGAGAGCAGCTGCGCCGATACGGAGCCGCAGGAACGGAGAAGTGGAAGCCCGGTTCCCGGTACGCCGACCTGCCCCTGGAACAGCGGGTCGTGCAGCTCACTGCGGATGTGGCCGAACAACAGAGAGTCCTCGACCAGGCAAGGGAAGCGTTGAGGAACGGCACCAGCCCGAATATGAAGCTGGGCATGTCACATGTGCTCGGACTACGCGCACGTTCCGACGCTCAGCGCCCCTACCGCATTGCCGCCGAGGATGCGAACCAGCAGTGGGTCGAGGCCGAGCACCAGGCCGAAGTCGACGACGCCAGATATCGCGACCTCGTTACCGAAGTGGCTCGCGACACAAGCCATCTCGACCACGCAGACGAGCTTGAAGCATTGGCAGTAGGTCTCACTGACGGTCCACTCAAACAGGCAGTTGCCGAAATCATCGGTGGCCTGCGCACACAGGCCGCTGACAGCGGGACGCTAATCGCCATGCACCACGCCAAGCTAATCGCCGAGAACTCGGCCGCCTTCGCCGAGGAAGCAGGCGCCAAGGCAGCCAAAGCGCGACAGGCGCTGGCCGACATCGCCGGGCCGGAAGGCCCGGTCATAGAACTCGACATTATCGAAGCTCGTTTTATGGTCGAGGATGTCGATCAGTTCGCCGTCGACACCGCAAAGCTCGAACTCGAACGTACGCAACGCGAGCTCATTCACGCCCAACGGCAACCTCGTGCGAGTCCTTCAGCGCAAGGTCACGTCGAGGTGACCGAGCCTTATCAGGGCAACTCCGCAACTACCCTTATCGACGCAGCAATCGGCGTCGAAGCACAAAGCACGGTCAGCCAACCAGCAACTGGTGCTCCACCCACGCACAGACCTGAAACCAGTTCGCCCACATTGGATCTGGATTCTCAGCCTTGAATATCCACATGACATCCGGCATCGGAAATCCAAACGCCCGGCGTCCCCTCGGGAACGGGAGCGTCCCTACCGTCTGCCGGTGAGCCCGAGGCAGAATCCCCGACTACCGCGGTTGCCGGTTAGCGATCGGCCCTGCGGTTCGGTGAAAGGCTCACAGCTGAGCGAAGTCTCGGCCACGCGGTACGATCGCGCGTCGGCAAAACCAGGGCTTCGCGGGACATGGGGGAGTGGTGGAAGGCAGCGGTGACGCTTACGAGACTTTGATCGTGCAGGTTTCTGAGTTATTTCCCGAGGTCGCTGCACAGATCAGGTCCGATGTGGCTGCGGGGCTGGACATCCCGGCCTTAGACCAACCTTCGGTCGGGTACATGAAGGCCAAGACGAAGACCGAGATCACGACACGCAGATTCTCCGACGATGAAAAGCTGGAGATCCTGCTCACCGCTTTGATCACTGCCACGAGGACAGCGATTGAATCACGCCAGCGAATCGCCGGGTTCTTCGGAGCTGACATGGACCATGCCGAGCAGGGATATCGCATCACTTTCGCCTCGCCCGATACTGACGAAGATCTACTGACGGTGTCGGCGGATCAGATGCCGCAGATTGGTGAGATGGCGCGGGCGCTCGAGGATTTGGAGCAGGCACTGGCGTTGCTGGGATCTCGATGAAAGCGGGGGTGGGCAAGGTCGAGCTGGTTCAGTTCGTCGAGCGTTCACTGGGCGTTCTCGACGCGAGCTATCGAGGATTCGCTAAGGAGTCCGACCTGTACGAGGCCGCTCTGCTCTACATAGCCGTTGAGGCCGCGCACGCCGCGGGCGGTCTCTCTATGATCACCTACGACGGCAGGACAGCCACGACACAAGTTCGGTTCCGGTGCTCACCGGGGAATCTGTGGGCGCCTGGCTTCACCTACGTGCGAGTCTTGTTTCCGGAGATACGGGAAACGATCGAGATCCACCTCGGAGTGAAGGTGGCGGGCAGTTCGGGTGTCGCCCATGAATGTGATGTCGCGATCCTCGAACGCGATGAGGCGGACCAGAGTCGGCGATCAGGTGCCCATCCGAAGCAGAGCAAGCTCATCGCGGCGATCGAGGCGAAGAATTACAGTGCCTCTCCGGAATTGGGTATCGGACGAGGGTTTGTCGGGCTAAGCGCCGAGCTGACGAGGGCGAACTGCAATCTGGTGTTCCCGGCTAAAGGGCGAGACAACATCACGAAACTGATCGCCAAGCGGAAGAGCGGCATGTGCTTCGATGAGGTGACCCCGGTATCACCGGCCGCCGAGCGACTGCGCTCCTACCTTGAGACCGTCATCCGGAATTGGATTGCGACCAGGCGTGTTTCGTAACCGTTCGTGTAGCGGTTCCGTGCGGTCATCATAGGCGCTCCAGCGGAGGGTCGACCCTGGTGTCGGCACGGGTCAGAGCATCCTGGCGGAGAAGCTGCCGATCGTAGTTTGCGTTCATAGCTGCTTGACGCGTCCTCAACCCCTCGCCGTTCGTCCGCATGCCGCCTACCCGCCGTTCTGCCGGGAATCGGCAGCCTCCGCTGCTAGGTAGCGTTCGACCGATGCCACCTTGCCGGTCATGGCGTCGGTGACGCCAGGCCGGACATCGCCTTTGAGGACGATGCTGCAGCGGGGCGCGACCGCCATGACCGCATCGATCGCCTGCTTGATCACCGCCATAACTTCGTCCCATTCGCCCTCGATTGTCGTGAATAGGGCGTTGGTCTCGTTCGGCAATCCACTGGCACGGATAACGCGCACGGCCTCGGCAACGCCTTGGCCGACGCTCTCTCCAGTACCCATCGGCGTGACTGAAAAAGCGATGATCACGAGCAGCTCCTTGTCGATCGGCTTGCGAAACTACGAGGCGCGGAGGAGGTCGGAAATGCCACACCGTAATTCATGTACGCCCGCCGCGGACGCGACGCGATCGTCACCGGCCGCCTGATACACCATCTTCAAGCCATCCAGAACGCGCATCGAACTGGTGCCGGAGGCGCTTTCGACTGCCTGCATACCCAGCGCCAATCCTTCGTCGCTGTCACCGTGGCGAAGCTGCAACGCGGCCAACCGAATAAGGCTCAGCTGACGCGACCGGGCGTGTTCATCGGACAAGTTCAGCGCCGTCCGCAGTCGGCCGATCGTGTTGGGCACCTCGGCATTGTGGTGGTAGGAGAGGTCGAACAGCCCTTGAGCCGTGTCACCTCTCAGGAGTGATTCGCTGTAGTACGTCTGGAAGCCTTCGTGCGCGGTATCGGGATGGTCTTGCCCACGCGATTCGGCGAAGAACTGCTCTGCTTGATCGACGGCCCGCATGCATTCGACGGCATTGCCCAGCTTTCCGAAAGCGCGGGCTTGCACGGCTGCGATATCGGTGCGGCGCAACAGCGACAACTGGTCGGCACGAACGGCTGCCAGCCCGAGCAGGGTCAAGGCATTGTCCGGATCGCCGAGGTAGATGTCCTGGCGAGCCAGACACGTCAGCACCGCAGATCGGAGCCACCATTCCTTGGCCTGCTCGGCGCAGTGCCAACCCGCGCGGAAGTTCGTCCGAGCCGCCTCATGGTTCCCCCGGTCGTAGTGAGCCCAGCCGACGACTCGGAAGAAGGTCCCGACCGCAGCGTTCATGGCCTCACGGACAGGTTCCGACATTTCGGTACGCAGATAACCCACCGCGACCCGCAGCTGCGCGACCATGCCGTCCCCGATATGCAACCCCGCGTCATCGGCGGCGCGAAACAGCGACGCCCAATCCCGTACGCGCTCGGCATGATCCATGCCCACCCGAACAGGAAGGCGGTCAATCGGGCCGGTGGCAGTCGCGATCACGTCGTCCGTTAGCGCCGTCGTAGATACAGCTAACAGACCGCGAAGAAAATCTGAGCGACGCACGTCATCAACCTGATGCTCCGGGGGCCATGTCCCCCCATCATAGGGCGGCTGGGTACTCCTTACCGGATGGCGGGCACTGCTATGCCGCTCACGCCAAACCGCTTCCCCCTCGGCCACGATCTGCTCAAACCGAGCGCGGTCGTCCGGCGTTGCCCGCTGCTGGTAGGTCGTGTCCAGGATCGCTTGGGTGTTTGAGCGCGGTTTCACCGTGCTCAGACCTGTACGCCAGTTGCTGATCGTGGTGGTTTCAACGCCGAGTAAGGCGGCGAATTCGCGGACAGATCTTCGCATGGCCTCCTGCAAGGCCACCGCTTCGAACCCGGTCCATTCCCGCCCTCGTACCATCGCCTTACCTACGGTTTTACGCCTGACCTGGGCAAATACCTACGCTACGCCCACATTACCCCAACACCGTGCGGTTACGGCCGAAAGTGCCTGTGGGCCAAAGTCAGAAGCGGTACCCGGCACCGGGCTGACGCCGTACCCCTTGCGCGGCGCATTGGCCGCCAATGTGGCAGGCCGGTGGCGAGAGCCCCCGTTGCCGGGTACCGCCCGACCCGCTTGCTGTTCCGCTGAAACGGAGATCCCTGATGGTCAACACCAGTTCTCTTGCCATGTACCAGCTCATCGCGCTGTGCGATTCCGCTGCTCACGCTGCGCCGATGTTGCCATTCACCCCCGCCCAGGCGCATGAGATTTTGCAGATCCATGTGGCCTGCCGGGCGAAGAATTGCCCGCGCAAGAGCGCCGCCCAGGACGTCCTGGTCGAGGCGGGCCGGATGGTGTTGTCCACGAGCAAGCCGCGGTGATAGGCCATGACCGACGTGCGTGATCGTGGCAGTTCAGAAGATCGCCCGCCGAACGCTACGGCCGCCCAACTGGTGCACGGGCGGTGAGTGGTGATGACTTCCCTTCGGCCCGTACGAGCGGCGCGTCCACCTCGCCGTATCCGCCACATACATATCGAATCCGGCGCGTTGAAGCTGGATTTTGCTGCCTCGGCTGAGCAAGCCGCCAACGTCGCCGACGAACTGGCCCACGGCTTTCCGGAATTCATCGTCACGGTCGATGACGACGTGGCTGCCGATCTGCCGCCGCTGCCATGCGCGCGGCTTTGGGACTGACGTTCCTCACTCATCCTGTGCCACGGGCGCGCGGACCATTCACACTCGAAACTCAAAGGGGCACTTCACCATGCCGTCAGACCCTCGCCCGCCGAGTCACTTCGTCATGGGCTATTCCCCGGAGAAGCCGCTTGTCTTTTCGCTCCCGTCCGTCGAGGCCCAGCTAGATCAGCCACTGCCCGATGCCGGACCCTTCTTGCGGGTCTTTGCTGGTGCAGAAGAACCGACGACAGTCATGCTGCGCTGTGCCCATCAGTACATCGGCATCCTGCGAGTGATCCACGACCATCGCCACAATGTTCCTGACGTGATCCACGAGCAGCTGTCGATCCTGACCTTCCTGATCAACCAAGAAGCCAAGGGGCATACGAAGGAGATCGAGGTCGCAGCAGGCGCCCCGATGAATCCCTCGTCCTACGGCGAGATGGTGTATTGGCTCGCTTGGAAGTATCTGCTTTACGCCCTGCGGCAGCACGATCCCGCCCACGGCGAGCGTGATGCTGCCACGTTGCTTAAGCAGTGCAAGGCGTTTGACCAGCTGGTCGAGGACGTACGTGCGGGAACGGTACGGCTGCCGAACAAGGCGACGGACGATTTGCCGCCCCGGACGGTGCGGCCGGATGGCAGTGCGGGCGGGGGCGGCGGGCACGCGCCCGTCCCGGATGCGGACGGCAGCGACGATTCCAGCATCGCCGATCAGTTACTGCCGCTGCCCGATCCATCATGCAAGAACCAATCCGCCGCTGCGCGCGAGGGGTAATGAAGATGACAGATCCGTTGCAACAAAGGGTCTTTGTTGCGGCTGATGGGCAGTTGGCCGAACGCATGTGCCGGGTCTACCTAATGAACCTGACGGTTGAGCGGGCGAAGCAGCTGCGGCAGATCCACCGTGAGCATCGGCCGGATGACTGCCTCGTGCATTTGGCTGTCGCGGTGTTCTTGCTGGAAGCAGACGACAGCTGAACTTCCACTTGGCTTTTCGATCGCTTCTACATCACTGCCCTTGCCTGCGCGATGGGCCCGCTTCGTCTTACACACGTTGCCCTCACCCTTGACCTTGGAGCCGTTTCACCTTGTGCCAGATACATGCCGACGGCTCAGCCGCACCGAGCAACGGCAACAGATGTATGAGCGCCTGTCGCCGCTGCGACCGCCCTGTTCCTCGAAAAGGGGTACACGGCAACGTCTGTCGACCAGTTAGAACAAACATCTCTTCGCCGAAAGGCCACAGGAACTTCATCTTTCCGACCAGCGGCATGGAGGAGGCTCGACATGCGTGAAAAAGGGGAAAACTGGGCGGCTCTCGTCGCTCGCAGGAGTGCTACCGACAGGCGGGCAGCCACGAACGCACTGTGGGATCCCTCCTTGATCGGCGACGATGTTTGGCGGCAGATTGGCGTCGATCCGGCCACGCTGAGTTCGGACATTGGCGGTATCGACCGGATCGACGGGTTCAAACGATGTGGCGGGCACGACCATCTGCGGCTCTACTCGATTGATGTGTGGTCCCAGATCTATACAGTCGACGACTTCAGGCGTAAAGAAGCCGGAGCGGCGTTTGTGCCGGTCACCATCGCGCGCCGCCACGGCCTGCGATATCGCCCGGTGTTCGACAGGGCCGGCGACCACTGCAACCTGATCTTCGCCTCGACCCTGGGCTCGTTCAGCATCGAGGTGCTGCGGTTGGAGCCAGGCAGCGCTATCGCCCCGCTCAACCGCGCTATAGAAGTTGCGAACATCATGGTTCCACTGTTGCCACGCTGAGCACAGCGGCGAGCACAATCGAGCCGTCAGGCCAGCGCCCCGATATCCGTACGCGCGCACTGCTACGCTTTTCCCACCGCAGCTGGGTTGATTATGCTCAATCGAGACCAGAGGGGGGAGCGGCCATGGCACTACCGGACAAGGGGCAGACGAACGCTCAGGCAGCGTACGATGCTGCCAAGGCTGAGCAGTTTCAGGTGCCGGTTGACGGCGCTAAGCGCCTCGCTGCCTCCTGCGACAAGCTGGCGGATGGATTGCAAGACGAGATCGTTGCTGCTTCGCGTCTCACCAGTGTGACAGGCTTTCCCGATCTTCCGTCCGGGCATGCGTTAGCCAACGGGTTCAGCGCGAAAGGGCGCGAGTACATCGACGCGCTGACCGCGTTCCGGGAGACGGTCCTAAGGTACAAGGCGGCGTATCTGGCGGCCGGAAAACAGTTCGAAGACGCCGACGCCGCGAACCGCGCCGCGATCAAGGTCGCGGCCGACCAACTCGAAGGTCACGCATGACAGTCGTGAAAGCGTTGCGACCCAAACGTATTCGCCGCCTATCGGTGGCCTCGCTGCTGCTCGTGGGCGCGCTGGCGGCAGCTGGCTGCACCACGTCAGACGATGGAACCCCAGTGGCCAGCTCTCCGACCGAAAAGGGCGCGAGCGCGGCTGGGCATCCGCCGTTTCCGACGTTGACCGCGTCCAACTTGCAGCCACCGAAGCAGCAGAATCAGAATCGCCCGGATGTCGCGTTCGACCCCTGTACTTGGATCGATGACGACACGATCAGCCATCTCGGATATGACCCGCGCTCGCGCAATCGGTCGACCGATATCCACGCCGAGTACACGTTCCTGGGCTGTGGATTCAAGTCCCCAGACAAGGCGTACACCCTGGGGATCCTGTCAGGTAACCGCACCTTGGAGGAGGGCCGTGCGAAGTTCACCGACGACGGCGCGCAGATCGAGGACGCGACGATCGACGGTCGCGCTGCATTGATTGTGCGGCAGCAGGTGCCTCGCACTAGTTGTGATGTTCTGCTGCAGACCAAGGTGGGTTACGTCGACTTCGGCCGCATCATCTTCGGGGATCACATCGATGGGCCGACGCCCGAAAGGTGTTCGGGGATGGTCGATCTGGCGCGCGGTATCATGCCCCGCCTCGGGGACAGCTGAGTCGGGAGGGCGTCGTGGGTAGGCGGACGAGTAAAGAGATCGCTGACGATATTCGCGCGCACCAGAGCCAGCTTGCTCACATCAGTGGGTTCGGGTCGGCGGGAGTCGATCCGGCTTATGTTCCCGATCGGGAGTCGTTCGACAGTTATCGGCACCAGCAGATCTGGGATCTGGTCCACGAGAAGATCGATCCGGGCGCGATGGGACAGATCGCGAGTGAGTGGAGCAAGCGAGCCGACAAGCTTCACGAGCTCTTCGATGCGTTCTCCCGGGAGGTGAAGAGCGAATTCGCCTCCTGGTCGGGCACATTCGCCGCCACCGCCCAGCAGTCGACCGACGCATTCGTTGCAGCGGGCGGCGAGCAGCATGACACCGCCCTGACGGTTCAGCGTCTGATGGACCTGAATGCCAGTGCCGCACAAACGGTCAAAGCGGCGATCCCGCCGCCGCCTCCGCCCTATCAAGAGGATGCCGATGCGGCGCAGGAAGCCGCAAACGGGGCGGACCGACGCACCGCGTACAACCTCGCGGCATCCGAGGCCGAGGCGACCGCGCAGGACACGATGAATTTCGTGTACAACCCGACCTTGCCTGCATCAGGTGACAGTGTTCCGCGGTTCGTTCCACTACCCCCCGGCCCTGGTACGGCTGGTCCTGGCGATACAGGTCAGCAGCAGGGTGGTGACCTCGGTCGAGTCGATGGTGGTGCCAGTCCCAGCGAGCCCAACAAAAACGGTCAGAATGGTGAACCCGGCGACGGGAAGCCAAGTGAGCAGCCACCCGGCGAAAATTCGCAGCCAGACAGCCTATCGACGTCTACGCAGACGAAGTCTGCGTCACTGGACGATCCGGCCGCCATGAGACAGTCGTCAACCCCGAGCACATCGACAGCACCCGCTGGTACCAATCCAGTGGACAAACCGCAGGTCTCATCATCGAGCACAGTGCCTTCCATTCCCGGATCATCCGGCTCTGGTGTGCCGGGTTCTCCTCGTGGCACCAGTGGCGTCCCCGGGTCGCCCGGCGGTCGTACGGGTGGGCCGGGGGCCTCGGTTCCTGGTCAGCCGCAGTCACCTGGAACGAATCCTGGCAACTCCGCCGGTGCCCAACAGGGCACGCGTAGCTCGACTGCGCCGATGGGCGGTATGCCGGGGGCGGGGCGTGGGCAAGGTTCAGATACCGACCGCAGCAAGGGCAGCCCCGAATATTTGCGGCGCAAGAACGAAGAGCTGGGCAAGGTCGATCCGACGATGCCCGCTGTGATCGGTTGGGACGCAACCGATGACGAGCCACCACCCCCGCCCAGGAGAACTGCCAATGGACCGCGAGGGGATGGGTAGTGCGGTGGGTGTTCACCCCGGACGAGTTCAGTCATGTCTGGGCGACCGAGACTAGGCGGGACCGGCGTCCCTACCCGATCAATCTCGCGCCTCGCGGCACAGTAGGCACCGAAAGTGCAAGGGCCGCACTGAAACTTGCCGAGCGGTTCCCGCCGAACGGTGACCCGGACCTGACCGGGACATTGAAGTTTCTCGCCCGTACCGATGTCACAACGATCGCCGTGTTCGGCGACCGCTTCACCGACGGGCAGCGTCAGCCCGACCCGATCCTGGCGCTCGGAGCGGCCTTCTCCGACTGGGGCGCGGCCGTGCTCGCGACCGTCGATGCGGTCACGGTGGTGTCCTGTCATGCTCGCAACGTCGCCAAACACCTGATCACAGCGATCGGGTCGGTGCCAGTGGGCAAGCTCGACGCGATGCAGGAGCCTCGGCGGGCGGTGCTGTTCCCTGATCCTGGCCAATGGCAGGAGACCGAGGAAAGCCGCCGCGCCAAGCGGTTTCGGCAAGTGCTGCGCCGTCCGATCGATGCCCGCGGCTACCTCACCATTACCGTGATGCCTGAGGATCCGATGTCGCCGCCGCCGCGGCACCGCACGTGGCTCGACTTCACCGGCGACGGCCGCTATCTGCTCACCATCGGTCATGACATGACGCTCACCCCGGTCGGTGACAGCGAACTCGCCCAGCACGTCACCCGGTTGGCCGGAATCAACTGACAGTTGCGGGCTTGCTGCGAGCTATCGGCCCAGCTCACATACCTTATAGCGCAGTCACTTCCGAAGCACGCTCGCCTCCTCCGCAAGTTCCCGCTGTGGTAGCGTCGGCCCGAGACTGACATCTGTGAGCGAGAGGTACGTCTGTTGGGGGAAATGCTCAAAGCCGATCTCGGTGCGCTACGTCAGTTGGCGCAGGACTTGTCCGGCAAGGCCGATGCCATCGCGCAGATAGCGATGCCTGGGCTGTCACAGGTGGTGATGCCCGACACCGACCTCGGCGAAATCGCTACAGATGTCGCACAAAAGTTCAGTGCCACGTTCGGGCGCCAGGCCGACAGTCTGCGGGCGATGTCGGAGGCGGCCGGTACCAGTGCCAACGATTATGAGGCTGTTGAGCAGGCGTTTACCGATCAGCTGAGCAAGCTGCGGGCGCAGCTATGACGATTCAGATTCCGACCGTTTCCCAGGTCTTCAGTTGGAAGCCCGAAACCCTGACTCAGGCCGGGAACGATGTGGAGGCGGCGGGGAAGAACTTCTCCGACCGGATGGCCGAAGCGCAACGCGCAGTGGACAATACGGCGTTGCATTGGCAGGGTAACGCCGCCTCAGCGGCCTCGGCGCGAGCTCTTACCGAATTCCTCGCTGCCTCGAAGGCATTCCGGGCCGCCGATGCTGTCGCGCAGTCGTTTACCTCTGCTGGGTCGACGATTGCTGGGTATCAGGCCGCGGTGGTCAAGATCTATGGCGAAGCGACCGGTGCCGGGATGTCGGTGTGGCCCGATGGCGGTGTGACGGCGCCGGAGTTCCCGAACGCCAAGACCGACGCAGTGGCCGCCATGGTGCAGGGCAACCTGAACCGATCCGCCGCCGATTACCAGACCCGTCTCAAGGAGCAGTTGGCCAACGCCGGCTCGGCTGTCGCGGCGGCGAAAGCCACTATCGCTGCCGGACTAGCTGATCTTGCTGCGCATGGCGGCCCGGGTGGCGGCAAGGATGGCGGCGGTACCGCTCTGAGCGGGCCAGCGGGCGCGGCCTTGGGCAAGAAGATCCATGATGCGGTCGCTTCGGGGCAGCCGATCCCCCCGGAGCTGCTGACCGAACTCGGTGAGGACATGAAAGCCTCCGGTATCCCGCCCGAGCAGCTCGCGGCGTACCTCCAAGGCAACGGTGCGACTATCCCGGCCGCGACGCAGGAGTTCACCCAGCAGTTCTTCAACAGCGCGGGTGCGGATGGGTTCATCGCCGCGAGTGAGCAATTGAAGGCGCAGGGATCCGGCGGACAGGCTAGTGCGGCGGCCATGAGCAATGCACTGTTGATGCTGTCGGATGAGAAGGTCGGTACCGGCGTGGGCGCCAACGGCAAACCAACCTCGCCCGGCGGATATGACCGGTTACCACCCGACGTCAGGCAATTGATCTCCACCCGCGCGGGCACTCAGGGGCCTGATGCCAATACCCAGCAGTACCCCGACATGGGACAGCGCCCCGAGAGCGCGAATATGAACGCGTTCCTCACAAAACAGAACAAGTTCCTGGACGCACTGGGCATGTCCGATCAAGGCATCGAACCGGGAACCAAAACGTCGACCGAACTGTACCGCCAGGGATCGCACCTGGCCTGGCAGCAGCCCCATAACAACCAGCTGAACCCGGATTCCGGCTACCCGCTGGATGATTCGATCAGCAAGTCGGTCGAGATCGCCTCCCGCAACCACGAAGGAACCACCGCCATCCTCACCGGCCAAGGCGGACCGGAAGTACTCGGAAGCGGCTACCATCCTGACACCGATGTAATGCCGCTGCTGCAACGGCATTGGCCCGACGGAACCAACGGTCCAGCGATCAACTCGATGCTCGACTGGATCCACCAGGACGCGCAAGTCACCGTCCCTCCCGGGGACCCGCACTATCAGTCGCAGCTCAACGACGCCAACCTTGCCGGTAGGTCCGCGCAGGGGCTCTCGCAGATCTTGTCCACCACCCATTCCTCCGACGGCACCAACAACTTCAACGTCCTGTCGACCGGTGAGAACTCTGCCGACGTCAAGATGCCCCACGGCGGGCAGATGACCCCGCAAGTCGCCCAGCATGTCGCTGGCGCCCTTGCGCCGTACGTCGGCAACATGGCAGGGGCTCCGGAAAACCTCACCGGCACACACGGATTCGGCACCCTCAATCCGGTCGAATCCACCCGTGTCTTCACCCTCCTCGACGGCGACCCGAAAGCTGCCGCCATCATCAACGGCGCCGCCATCGCCCAAGCCCACCAATTCGACAGCGCCTTCGCCCTCGGACAGGGCGGCCCGGACCTGGCCCTGAACTCGGGGCGCTTACGTGGCCTCGTCGAGGGCGGCATCGCGGCCGAAAGCGGCCTCCACGGTTACGACGATCAATCGGCAAGCGACCACCGCAAAGAGCGCCTCGGTGCCGGATTCATGACCGCCAAGGAGTACATAAACCTCGGCGTCAAGGCACTACCGTACGAGAAATATGTGTGGTCGCCGATGGCCAACTCCATCGAAGCCTTTCTCAAAGACCCCACTGTCGGCACGATCAACGACAAGCCATCCACCCCCTACCCGGCGATCAACGACGAGCTAGCCGAAATGCAAACTGACTCAAGGAGTGACGCAGGACGTCGGTATACGATGTTGCAGGCGCTCGTCGACTCAGGTCGTATTGACCCCAACGGGCTACCCGGCACCTTCACCGATAATGGCGCCCTTAAGCCATTCGATGACTTAAAAAGCGGGGATATTGCAGCGGTTCCGAAGATTCTCGAGGGAGCGGGATTGGATAGGGACGACACCACTCAGTATGTTGTCGACGCCCGATCGGGGGACAATGAAATTAACCAGATTGTTTTCGGTGGCAATATGACCACTGCGAATCAGCAGCTGTTCGTCTCGGTACTCAGAGGCGACAAAGTGCCCGCACACGTCAACCAGTGGAAGTGAGGTGTGCCGTGGTTCGAGAAGTGGTTCGAGCTTCGGGCATGCTTGCGGCAGCCCTGGTAATCGGCGTCGTCTCGACAGGATGTGGCAAAGACAACGGACGCGAGCCGGGGGAAACTCCCAAATGGGATCCGTGCACTGCTTTCCCTGATGCGGCATTGAGCGAAGTCGGGTTGATGCCGGAACGAAAATCGGCAGTTCAATTCCCAGGGGAGACCTGCGGCTGGGTTGGTCATGAATACACATTGAACGTGCGATACACCTCGGGGGAACAGGCTGCTGGGTGGCAGCGTGTCGGAGCCGACCCGAAGCCCGTTGGCGTCGGATCCCATCGCGCGCATATATATCATTTGCAGGGAGATCGCTTTCCTGAGTTCACTTGTATCATCGAAATTGACGTTCCGGAGGGGAATGTTGTATTCGATCTTCGCAAGGCTGACGATATCGAGAACGATGTTTGCTCCGATGTAACGCGCGTATCGAGCGCCCTCGAAAAATATATTCCACCCGCCAAGTGACGGAAGGCTAATCGTGGCGAGTCCTTACGACGAGGTCGGTGTCAAAGTCCTGCGAGCACAGCAGGCGCTTGCCCAGATCCGCGGGTTGGCGCGAGTCGGTGGGGTGGCGATCGAGGTCGATTCAAAAGGCCACCTGCAGGCAATTTCGGTAGACGCCCAAGCTGTCGCCGCCGGCCCGAGCGGACTATCCGATCTCATCCTGTACGCGTACCGGCAAGCGGTTCAAGACGCCGAACCGCGCGCCGCCGCGGCAATGCAAGAACTGATGGACGATCCGCAAGTTGCCCGAGTTGTGGATATGACCGTCCAACCAAATACACCAATCTCCACTGTGCAGCCGTCGGCGCCGCAACCGGGCGGGGTCGAGCCGCACTGGACCGCGCCTGCGACAATACCTTCGGTGGATAGTCCTCATCGCGCGCCACTGTCTCCGCCAGTCAGTACGACATCAATGGGACAGCGACCTGTGACGACCCCAGACTATGACGACTGGGACGAAGAAGACGACTACTATGCGCGCAAGCGGCGCCAGGGATGGCTTGAGGACTGAAGCTCTACGCGCCGGGTCCGGCCGCCTCGACCAGCTCAAGGACGCGGGCGCCTCCGTCCCAGAATTTACAAATTGGCATTCCATACCGCGTACCCGGTGTAGCTGGGATTGGACAGCATCGAGCGCACCGCGCTGGTTCGCTGGCCTGCGGGTTCGGCCTTCGACTGCATCGAAGTAGTCGTCATTCGCTGAACTGCCGGAGGTAGGTGATCCCGAAGCCCTTGAGCTCGCGGTACTTCTGGTACTTGGTGGCGAGATCAAAGGGATTGTCGGCCATGCGCTGGAAGATGTCCAAGCCGCGACCGAGCAGGATCTTCCACCCGGTATCGGTTGTGATCGAGCGGTCGTGGATCGCGGGCGGGTCGACGAGCTCGACGTCGAAGACGATGCCGAGCATGCCCGCGCTCTTCTTGATCTGGAGAAGATATTCGAGCTGTCGCTGAACCTTGTCCGGACCATCTTGATTCTCGACCGTGACAAGCTTCAGGGCGACTTCGTCGGCCGGGTCCTTGGCACGAGCGATGCCCTCGACCAGCTCCATGAGATTTCTAGCCTGGTGGAACATGCGCACGTAGGGGTCGATAATCGTGATCGTTGAGGCGCCTCGGAGATACGGCACAAGCAGCGAGTCGAACGAGACGCCACGCTGCCCTTGCTGGTACTCCCGGTGCCCTTGGAAGAGGTCAGACTCCGGTTCGGGTTCGGCAGACTGCCCGACGCCAGTCGGTGCCGTTGCATCACCGAGCGCGTCGGTTTCGGATGATGGCCCCTCCGGCTCGTTCTCCCCTTTCTTCGTGCGCCCACGGTAGTAGTAGGTCGGGTACTCGACTTCCTCAAGAGTGGCGATGCCGTGCCAGGTGCCATCCTGATCGAGGTAGCCGAACTTGACCTCGGCCATGGTCGAGTCGATACGCAGAATCTGGTCCTTCACCCGTTTCCGGCCCTCGATGGCGAACCGGAGCATCTCCTCGGTCTCCTCCTTCGTAGCCTGGCCGTCCGGGAAGAGGATCTTCATCATGCCGGAGAAGGTCTTGAGGATGCCGTCACGGTCACGAGTCGAGATGTCGGGCGACAGCGTGAAGTGCTGTTGATAGCGGTCTGAGTAGTCCTGTGAGCGCATCGATTTGAGGACTTCGGCGATGTAGTCGACAACGAAGCCGTAGCCGTCGGAGAACATCTCACCCCGAATGATGTCGACTTCCCAGCCCGGGATGTAGTAGTGCAGGCGGTCGAGGTAGGCCGGGTCATGGTAGGCATCGGGCAGCTCGTCGAACAGGTCGGAGTTCTTGAGCATGTACGGCACGGTGTGCGAGGTGTTGCCGACGAACACCATCGACGCCTCCGCACCCAGGGTCTCCACACCGCGGGAGAACGACTTGTTCGCCATGTAGTTCTTCATGATGTCGACGAGCGCCTTGTCGGTGCGCTTCTTCTTTCCAGCGAACTCGTCGAAAGCGACCACGTCCCAGTAGCCGATCAGGCCGATGCGCCCATTGGCGTTGTTGACGAAAAGCTTGGGGACGGTGACCTCGCCGCCTGAAATGAGCATCCCGTGGGGCGAGAATTCCGAGAAGATGTGGGACTTGCCGGTTCCCTTCGGCCCCAGCTCGACGAGGTTGTAGTTGCGTTCGACGAACGGGATGAGGCGCACGAGCTGGAAGAGCTTGCCTCGCCTGCTGAACATGGCGGGGTTGAATCCGATCGACTGCATGAGCAGGTCGATCCACTCTTCGGTGTTGAAGCCACGCCGGGCTTCGAGGTATTGGTCGACGTCGAACTTCGAGAGCTGGATGGGCTTGATCGATCCGAGGATCCACGGCACGACACGCTGGTCGTCGGCGTGGAAGTATTCGATGTCGCAGATGCACCAGACGCCGCCGACGAGCAGCTTGGGGTGGGCCTTGATGACCGGCGAGTCGACGATGACGCCCTTGATGCCGAGGTTGGCGAACTCGGCCTCGTAGACGTCGGCTTTCTCGTTGAGGGTGACCGTGACCTTGTCGATGATCCGGTGCCGCCCTCGTTCCTTGATCGTGGACTTGACCAATTCGGACTCGTTGCGGTGAACATAGTGTTCGGCCAGGATCTTCCGCACCGTGTCGATGCCAGCCTGGATGGTGGCTTCGTCGTCCGAGGCGGCATACTGCCCGAGCAGGTACTCGAGGACGTACGACGGCACGATGGCGTTGCCCTTGACCGCCTTGACCAGGTCCTTGCGGACAACGACCCCGGGGAACAGCAGGTTTATCTTGTAGTCGAGATCGTCCTGCTGGGGCTCACCGGCGTCAAGCGCCTCGTTCTCGGTCTCGGTCATCTCAGCTCCGTCCTCAGAAGTCGAAGTCCGAAGCGAAAGAACGCTTCAACGTGTAGACGGCCTTGGCGAAGACCCGCCATTGATTCGTGTTGGGAATGCGCTCCGCCAGACGGAACTCCACCGGCCGGTTGTTGTAGTCGCTCGACTCCTGGCTGAGCAACATGCGAGCGTTTTGGTAGCGGTCACGCTTGTCGGTCGAGGTCTGGTCGAAGGTCAGACCGACTTCGTTCGAGATCAGGGTTTCGCCGACGTACAGCCCAGCCCGCAGGTTGCGGGGCTGGACCTTGTCACTGACCGGCTCGGTCTGGAACAGGCGGACGACGACCTGGCCGGTCGTTATCTTGTCGGACTCCGGCCACACCTCGACGTTGACCAACCGGGTGTCGCTCTTGCGCTTCTTGTTGACCGCCAGCACCGGAACGACGATCTCCTGCAGCGTTGCCCCGCCATGAACAAAGCGTGAGCCGCCGCCGGCCAGTCGCAGGCGATGGATCGACTTGGGGATCTGGACTTCGAGGTCGCCCGCGACACCGAGCTGGGCGGCCTCGAAGGTGACGAAGGCGTTGTCGACCTTGAGGGCCTTGCCCAGTACGAAGCGCTTGTTGGGCACCTTGATGTCGTCGCCCTGCGGCTGAGTCGACAGGAAGAAGCTGTCCGCCAGCGCCTCGTCCTGGAACAAGAAGCCGTGGTCGGCCGTGATGAAGATGTTGGTCGCATTGGCGCTTGCCAGCTTCTTCACGAGGTCGACGATGTCACGCAGCGTGTCTTCGACGGCCTCGAAGACCTGCCGCTCGGTGCCGGGCTTTTCACCCGTGGCGTCGATCCGGTTGTGGTAGACGTACAGCACTCGGTTGGCCTTGTAGAGTTCCCGCCGATCCTCGGCGTTCAGTGCCCTGAAGTCCTCCGCCTGGATCGCCGAGCCACCGACGGCCTCCAAGACCTTGTTCCGAAAGGCGGTGTTGTTGGTCGGCTGGCCGTCGGCGAGAAGAGTCTTGGCGTCTGCCGAGTACTCAAGCGTCGTGTGCGGCAGCAGCGCCGCCATACCGAGCTGGGTGTAGCTCGGCAGCACCCCGAGGACGGCGTCGAGCGTTGCGTCGAAGCGGTCCTCCTGCCGGATGCGTGAGCCAAGTTCGTCGGCCACCTCGTAGCGCAGGGCGTCGGAGATGATGACGACCGCCTTCTTCTCGCCGTCGCGCACCAGCGGCGCTATGTAGCGGGAGTAGAAGGCTGTCTGCGCACGCAATGCGATTGATCGCCACTTCTCTGCCTGGTCAACCTGCTGCTGCCAGGCATTACCGAGCTCGTAGACGAACTTGTTGATGTAGCGCTTCTCGACCTGCTCGCGCAGAACCTCAAGCGGCTTGGGATACTCAGCCGTGCGGGCCGCGAAGATGAACCGGCGATAGTACTGGTCGATGCGAAACCACTCACGGCGGTACCGCTCGAGCCCGTCATCGAACGACTGCATCGCGACGTCGAGCGAGGCGATCTCGTCCAACAGCTCAGAGGCATTAGCGATGGCCGTGTAGAGCTGCTTGTAGTTGTCGACCCACACGCTGTTCTGACGCGCCCGGACGACCTCGGCGACCTCACGCGGAGTGACAGTCTGATCGACGACAGCCCGTGCCAGGTCGCTGATGATCTTCTGGTCGATCTCCTCGAAGAGGTCGATCGCCACCAGGTCACGGAAGCTCGCATCCTCGATCTGCGACTTGTAGTCGAGGTCACGAGCCGCCCGCTTCGCCAGCGTGGCGAGGGCACCCTGGCTGCGGCGGTCGTTGCGCAGGCTGGCGAAGTCAAGCTGGATGTTCTGCAACCCGCCCGGACGGTCGGAATTGAAGCCGTCGATCGCCGTCTGGAATATCCACAACACGAGGTCATCGATACTCGGTGACAGCGCCTCATAGCCATAGATGCGAGCGACGCCCCGCCAATAGAAGTCGTTCAGTCCGTAATCCACGAGCGAGTCATACTTAGCGCGCTGCTCCTTGGCGTTCTCGACCAGAAGGGCACGGGTGATCTCGAGCAGGCTGTGCGAGTCCTTGAGGCCGAGCAGCACTGCAGTCATCTTGGCGCGCAGGTCGGTGGCGTCGTCCTCGGGGTTAAGGAGTGTTTTGAGGCTCTGTACACGCTTGGTGGCGTTGAAGAACTTCTCGTGCGCTTGGACGACCTCTTCGATGCCTGTGGCGCTGAGACCGAGATCCTGGGCGATGAGAGCGGTGCGGTCGGCCGTGAAGACCCCGTAGGCCAGCTCAAGGTCGAACAGCCAGTTGTCGATGCCCGTCGGCACCGGACCCGAGCGGTAGACGACGAACTTGCCCTTCGGCTCGTCATGCAGCACCCGGTTCTTGATGGCGAACTCATCGTTGGTGACCCGGATCGTCTCGATGCCCGGCAGGTCGAGATCGTCCAGGTCAGCGGCGTACTGCCCCTCCGGGTCGTGCCAGAAGACGAGCCGCCGACTTTCAAACCAGCGCAGTAGGTGCGGGCGGACGGTTGTGGCATCACTCATCGCTGGCCTCAAGTCCTGGGATCTTCTTCAGGGCAGCGCCGAACTTCGGGTAGTTCGCCTTCACGCCGTCGTCCAGATCGATGGCCAGGCGACGAGAGGCCAGCGGGTACAGCACGTCGTGTTCGTACTCCTCAAGCTCCATCAGAACCTTGCGAAGGCGGTCAGCTTCTTTCTGAACGGCCGCCTGCAGACGCGGCGTACCGTTACCAGCGGCCAAACGCTCCTGCTGCTGGAGGCTCGACGAGAGCTTGGCCTGGAACTCACGCAGGTACTCGTTGAGCACCGTCGACACCGTGGACGACATGTAGCGGTGCATGTAGATCAGGGCGTTGAACGACCCCTTGGGGCTGGAGAACAGCCAGTAGATCGGGCGCTTCTTGTAACGCTGGACGTGATCCTTGTAGAACGACTTCACAAAGTAGTCGCGAATGTCCTTCACTCCAAGCGCATCCTTGACGAAGCGCAAGTTCTCTTCAAAGTGCTGATCGCCGAACGCGACGCGCAAGAACCGATGGAAACGCGCGACGATGTCGTCCTCGAACCACTCGTCGTCCACGATGGGGATGACGTTGTCCTTGTCGGGGTCGAACGTCGGGCTCGGAACCTTGTTCCAGTAGTCCCGCAGCGTCCCACCCTGGTCGGCCAGGATGAGGCCCGGCTTATCCATACTGTAGCGACCGAACATACATCCGACTGCATAAGAAATCAGGTCTCTAGTGGAGTCCGAACGAAATTCGTCAAGCCGTCCCCCGCCGGACCCGCCTGAATCGTCGAAATAGTTTCCGGTCAAGGTCACGGGCCGTCGACGCTCGTCCTCGCCAGCGTCAGGCTGCTCCGAGAGATACAGATGTTTGAAGAATGAGTCTATGTCATTCTCAATACTCGCCAATTCATCAAAATGTTCTTTGCAGTCGCGATATAAGGCATCGACTAGTTGAGCCAGCGGACCAACTTTTCCAACGAGCGGCGATAGATTGAAGTTCCACGAGGTCTCGTATCGATCCCAATCAGCCCGCGAGAGATCGATGGCCCGTTCAACTTTCTTGTCCAGACCAGCGGCACAGACGAGCTCTTCAAGGCTGGTGACCATTGGCATCTCTAAGACGTTCTCAACCTGAAAGTTTGACGTCGGATTCAGGCACTTCATTAGATACGATCCTGTGCTCGAACCGAGAAGGCCTAGCAACGCTAATAGGGTCGCGCGCCGCTCAGGAAATACACCCGAACCTGCAACATCCCACAGAAATCCCCCTGGATAGAAGCGGGGCGCAAATTCGTCCGAAGAACGGTAACTCCAACTCAAATACTCACGGAAGTAGAGCTTGCTATTCGTCGATCGATTGCGAACGAAATCGCTTCCCTTATTCGACCAGTTCACTATATGCAACTGGGCGCCGTACCAGCGTCGCGGCTCCCCACCCTTATTATAGGGCGCCCAGATCTTCCCGGCTCCCCAACCGCTATCGCCGCGGAGCTCAACGCGGTTGAATGATACTTCATGCCAAATTCGCAGAAACTTCGTGTTTGATCCTGTAATCATCCCTTGGATCGCTGGTGCGACGGTCTCTATAGGGTGGGACTCCGCCAAGACAGTCCTAGAGTGGGCCCCCAGCCAGTAAATTAGGCGGCTACCTGGGAGCGCAGAGAACATCGCTGCCGATCTCGCGTAACAGAATTCATCCATCCCCTCGCGGGAAAGCGTAGCAAGTGAGCCTCTCTTCGCCTCAGCCGTTCCGAGGCTTGTGAGGCGGATGTACAACCCCATTCGCGATTGCTCCGCGTTGTTAGCCAGTACGAAGGCGGCGGTAGAAACGACCTCGCCGCTTAAAGAATCGAAGACTCTCGTCCCGAGATGTGCAAGCACCACTGTAGTCATGGTCGACAGAATGCGACGCCTTAATTGCTCACTCGTGGACAAGAACATCCACGACTGCATCGTAATCATGGCAACCAAACCCCGGTTGCGCGTAAGTGCCATGGCCCGCTCAATGAATGTCGCGTACAGATCAGAGGAACTGAGCGGATACTTGCGCTTCAGCCATTCATTCAGCATGCCGTTCATGTTTTTCCCGCCCATGTACGGCGGATTTGCCACGACAACATCATAGCGAGCACCGAGGATCTCAGATTGAGAAACAACTCGGTAAGCTCGATAGAGGACATCGGCGAGAAGAAGATCACCGCCATTATCAAGAGATGCGAGGTGACGCCCAAGACGGTCAGTCAATGCGCCGTCAGGCTGGATCAATGAGCCCACAGCGGCGGCATGAGCGAACTGGTTCCAGAATGCCGACTCTGCATGACGGTCGCCACGCGTCAGCAAGAAGTCGATCTCGTCCGGCGTGAAGCTGATCGGGTCGAGTACGCAGATATTCGGCTCTACCTGCTTGTTGAAGAATGTGCGCTGCTTGGAACGAGCCTTCATCGTGAGGGCGAAAGCTGCCAGTGCCCCAGCTCGGGGGTCGATCTCGACGCCGTACAGGTTGTTGGTCAGGATCAGGCTGGGGATCTCTGCCGGGGCGTAGCCCTCTTCCTCGTAGATTACGTAGAGGAGGTCGAAGGCGTAGGTCAGCATGTGGCCCGAGCCGCAGGCCGGGTCGATGACCTTGAGTTCCCCCGGGCTGTTGATCTTGAGGAAGTCGGTCTCCTCGTCGACCGGAGCGATATAGTAGTCCATCTGGTCGACGAGGTGTGAGGAAGGGCGGTTCAGCATCCACAGGCGGCCGAGGGAGTTTTCGACCAGGTAGCGGACGATCCAGTGCGGCGTAAACAGCTGGGTGGCTGCTGGGATCTCGTCGGCGCCGGCCTTCTTGTTCTTCTTGAAGCCGGTGAAGACCTCGTCCTTGCGCTCTGAGATGTAGAACTGGTACAGCCAGCCGATGACCTCGACGTCCTGGCAGACATCGGTGGTCAGCACCTTGACGGCGCGGCTCGCCAGCGAGTCATCTGCCAGCAGGTTGGCCGGGATGAGCAGCTCGGTGAAGTCGCCTTGCCGCTCGAACATGAACGGCATGGCGCGGTTCCAATAGCGGCAGTAGTCCGCGAGTAGGAGGGCGTAGGCTTCGCCCTGGGCGTCGCCACTGCGCCGGGTCCCGTTGAGTAAGGCCGCGACCGTCTCGCGGGTCTTGCGCCCGACCACGGCGGCGTCGACGTTGCCGCGCTTGGCTTCAGCCAGGATCTCAGGCTGACCGGTTTCGACGCCTGTCTGTGGCGAGACGACACCGATGTCGGTGTAGCCGTTGGCGTCCATGAAGCGTAGGGCGATGATCCGGTTGAACCAGGTGTAGGCGACTCGGTCGGCGACCGCTGCCCTACCCTTGTCGTTTCCACCAGCCGCTCTGACGGCCTTCTCCAGGGCTTTGACGGCATTGGGCTGCTCCACCCGCTCGGACGAGGCTGGGGCCAGCACAACGGCTATTCGGGCGGTCACCTCGCGGATGAGCTCCTTGCGCGCCCAGGTGGCGAATGACTTCAGCGGTGCGGTTTCCATCAGAGCGAGATTCGCTTTCCCTCGTTCAGGGTCTGGACGAGTGCTGTCCGCAGGGCACCGAGGTAGCGGTCGACGTCCTCCTCCGTCTCCAACACCCCGGAGATACCCATGGCCGAAATGGTCTTGACCGATACGGTCTGCTTCAGAGGCGGTGTTCCGCCGTCGCCGTCATCCCCACCTTGCTGAGCCGCGGCCAGCTGGTCGAGCAGACGCGGGTAGACCGTCTCCTCGAAGCCCGACCCAGTCTCGCGGATGAGTGCGACCTGGTTCTGAGTACGGACTCGGAAGATCGTCTGGTCAACCTGGCGTAGCACGCTCTCCTGAGAGTCGAGGGGCGCATTGGTGTAGAAGGTGCTGCCTTCGATCTCGGCCTTGCGCCCCTCGATCGCCTCAAGGACCTCTGCTCGGTTGCTGGCCACGACCGCGTCGATCTGGGTACGTAACTGCTCAGTAGCCTGCTTGAGCCGGTTCATCTTATTGCCGCGGAACGCATTCGGGTCATCCAGTGCCGCGTGCACCGTGGCGTCGCTGCCGGACGGTAGGTAGCCGAGGTTGCTGCTGTGGGCAGTCAGTAGATCGGCGGCCTGGTCGTAGATGGCCTTCTGTCCGCCACTGAGGAACGCCTGGATCGGATCGATCGTGCTCTCCTTGGAGTCGAGCAGATCGTCGCCAAGGTTGAACTCAGTCAGGTACCAGTCGTCGGGCTTGTTGACCACCTGATCGAGCAAGCCAATAGCGGCCTGGAGCTGGCTGACGAATGGGTACTTCGACCCGGTCACCATAGCCTTGAGCTCGTCGCGCTTGCCCTTCAGCTTCTCGGCACCGTGTTGAGCCAGCTCCAGCGGATCTTTCGGCGTGTTGCCCTCGTCGAAGAAGTCGGTGCAGAACTTGCGGAAGGCTGCGACCTTGCGCTCGTCGAAGGTCTTCTGCGGCGACACCACAGCGTGGGCGTGCTTCTGGGTGTTGCGCAGAGCCGTGGCAACCTCAGACCGCTTGAGCACGTTACCGTCGACAGTGAGCGTCAGCTTGGAAGTGCCGACCAGGTAGCCGATCAGTACTTCGATCGAGGCCAGGTCCCAGCCGTACGGCTTCGCCGTGAAGCTGCCGACGATGGTCTTGACCGTGACCTGCTCGCCGAGGGCCTCGATGCGCAAGACGAACGACAAAACCTCCTCGGCTGGCGCGTAAAGCTTGCTGAGTTCATCTGCGGCGAATAGACCGTTGTCGGGGTTGGCCGCGCCGGCAATCTGCTGCTCGCTGTATGTCGTGCCACCGAGCAGCTTGAGCTGGGTGTAGGTCCGGCTGATGAGGTCCTGGAAGCCGTCGGTCACCCGAACCAGCGCATCCTGCGAGTTGGAGGTGATGTCGGCGGCGTTTATGACCAGGGTGGACTTGCCTACCGAGGCCTTGACCCGCTCGATCAGCTCCTTCTCGCGGTCGAGGTTCTGAGCACCCTTGGTCTGAAGGATCTGCCCCTCGATGGCCGAGATCGAGGTGCCCTGCTTCCGTTTGATGTACTTTTCAGTCTTGATCAGCAGGCGCAGGTCGGATAGCACGCGGGCGTCCGGCTGGAGGATGACCCGCAGCTCGTCCTTGCCCGCACTATGCATGCGGATCTCTTCGGGTGAGTACGGGTACTCCGGAGAGATGAAGTGGACCGCCAACTCACGCTGCTGGCCATGGGCCTGGTCGTCGAGCTTGAAGCCGAACGGGAAGTCCTGGTTGTTCTTGGCGTAGCGGATCTTGTTGGCTTTGATGACGTCGCCGGACAGAATCCTGAACAGTCGGCTGCTTACCTCGGAGGCGTCGATGTCGACGTTCTTGATCTCCTCCTCGATGACCTGCTCTTCGTTGGTCAGGTACTCGTAGACGTTGCCGTTGCGCTGAACGTACGTCTGGGTTTCCAGCAGCGTGAGCGCTTCCTTGACCTGCTCTGAGAGTACTGGAAGGTCGAGACCGAAGCGGTCGTAGACCAGCACCGTGAGGTTGCGCGGGGTCGCCTGGAAGCTTTCGACGTACTTGACCAGGAACAGTGCCTTGAGCAGGCGGACGGCCAGCTCGTTGTCGAGGTTGCGCTCGGCGACGTCGATCGATCGCTGGGCGGCCGACTTCAGCGAAGCGCGGATACCGGCGAACATGCTGTCGAAGGTGGCGAGCTGGCCGACCTCGACGTTGCCGATGTCCTTGGCAACCTGCTGGACGACGCCGAGCATCGAGCGCTCACCGACCGAGCTGTTCCGGCCCTCGAAGACGTTGTGGTCGGAGATGCCCTCGATCGCGGCCTGAAACAGCGGGAACTGGTAGCTGACGAATGGGTAGGTCCCGCCGAAGTGCGCCTCATCAATGTAGTTGCGGTAGGTCTTCGCTCCGTCGACGAAGTCGAACAGCGTCTTGAAGTTGGCGTGCTGCTCGGCGTAGATGACGCTCAGCGCGCCGACGCCTGCGTCGTTCTTCTCGAGCAGACGCTTGCGGATGACCTCCTCGACGTCGGCGCTTGTCAGCTTCAGACGCGTCTTGAAGCGGGCTTGGATCTTGGAGAAGTCGTTGCCCTGCTGGCGGGTGCGATCACCGATGACCTTCTCCATGTCCTCCTGCGAGGTCACGAACACCCACCCCCGCCCGGAGCACTTGGTGTTGAGTGACTCGGCGATGGTCTGCAGGTTGAGCATCAGCTTGGTGTCGCTGCCAATGAACTGGCCGACTTCGTCGACGAAGAAGTTCAGACGGAAGGTCGGGTCGCCCTGCTTATCCAGCCAAGCCTTGACCTCGTCGGCAAAGTCCTCGATCGAGACCGAGTACGACGCGCTGTACTGCCGGATGATGCCGTCGGCACTCCCGCCGTTGACCTCGGCGAAGGCACGGTCGATGCTCGGCCCCTCCAGGGCGCTCTGTTCGCGACCTTGAGTCCAGGGAATGCCAGCGATGCGCTCGAACGCCTCTTGGAAGGCCTGGTACTGACCACGGGCGTCCAGGTCACGCTCGAAGCGGGCGACGTGGCCCTGGCTACCGTAGTAGCCGCGGGACTCGTCGAAGACCTTGACGAACACCCTGAGCAGGGCGTCGGTCTGGTCCTTGCTGATCAGGGTGGCCTTCTGGTCGATGTTGAACAGCAGGCTCTTGGCCGGGATGCGGTCGGCCTTGTCGAGCAGGCCAGGCAGGAAGGCGTCGGGGGTCTTGGCTCGGAAGCTGTCCGAGACGTTTTGGCGCGGGTAGTCCTGGCCTTCGACGTCACCAAGCAGGTGAGCGAGCATCTTGAGCATGTGCGACTTACCAGAACCAAAGAAGCCCGAGATCCACACGCCGTTGGCGTTGGTATAGGACGTGTACTCCTCCAGGAGGATCTCCAGGCCCTTAGCCGCTTCGTTGGTCAGGACGTACTCGTCGACCTCGGTGCCCAGGTGCGCGGCGTCATCGGCCTTGATGACGCCCTCGATCGGCCGCTGGATGTCCTTGTCGAAGATCTGGTCGAGCTGCATCGAGCTCACGCCTCCTGTTCCAGGATGTTCTTGGCTCGGTAGTACTGGTCGTCCTTGAGCCGACCGAACAGCACGAGCGATGAGCCCAACGTGTCGGACTGCTCGTAGCGGCCCGGGAAGAACATGAGCATCGGCTTGCCATTGACCACCGACTGCAGGTTGTTCAGCACGTTGTGCGAGCGGATGTACGGAAAAGCTTCACCGATGCCGGTGAGGAAGAAGATGTCGAACTGCTCAGGGGCGAGTCGGTCACGGATCGCCGGGGCAATGTGCAGCTGAGGGTCGAGCATTCCCTGAAGCATCTCGCGGAAGTCGGTCTTGTCCTGGTCTGACTCGATAGCGAGCACCCGGTCCCAGACGCCCCGCGCCTTGAGCAGCTCGATCGACAGGTCGTAGAGGTTGATCTCGAAGACCGTCACCCCAGCGCCGGCCAGCCGGTTCTTGACCCGCTTCTTAGCCGCGGCGACTTCGAGTGAATCCTCCGGCGGGTACGGATAAATGAAGAACGGAACCTCGTTGCTCAGCCCCTCCATCTGGAGGAAGCGGCGACCGCTGAGAACCGAAAACAGGTGCTCCTCCTGCTCGGGCAGAGTCTTGGCAATCATCGTGCAGCGCCCGCCCTCTCGGTCTGCTTCGTCGGGAAGAAGCGCATGTCGTTCGGTCTGCGGGCGCTCAACGTCGCCACGACTCGCTCCGACAACACGGCAGGGATGATGTAGCCCGCGTCCGACAGCAGCCCGGCCTCCTGAAGCATCTTGAATACATTCGACCTCAACTTCTGCAGCGTCGACTCCTTGATGGTTGCCAGCTCCTCGTGCCACAGCGCCTTGGCCCGCACGAGGCTGTCGAAGTCCTCGTAGCCGAGCGTCAAAGCGAGAGTGAGGTACCGCTCGCGCAATACCTCTTCGGCGAACTCCCCGATGAGTTCGTAGCGGCGACAGGCGGCTACCCACAGGAGATATGACCGTTCCGAAGCAGTGGTGTCAACCAGCAGTTCGACCTCGTCGCCGGTCAACGCCGACAGTCGCGCGACCGTCTCGCGCACCAGACGGACACCAGTGCTGCGCGTCCGTGCCTGCAGCAGATTGCCCTCGACCGCTCGGTTGCGGACCCGCTCCCAGTCCCGCTCCTCAAGGTAGACCGGTGCGAGCATGGCCGCCTCACGAGCCAGGAGGGCACCCGTGGTGAACGACAAGGCGTAGCGCCGTGGCGACGGCGCTAATGCATCGTTCACCCGCTCTCCTCTCCCCTCGTAGGCAAGTCGTTCAACGTATCGCCGTCCACCGACAGTCAGGCTTCACTCGGCGTGGCGGCCTCATCGGACGAAGACGCCCTGCCGGCTCGAACCCAATCGTCGACCTCGCTCGTCTGGAACTTCCAGAGCCGCCCCACCTTGTGGGCGGGCATGCCCTTCTCTGCAATCCAGGCGTAGACGGTGTCCTTTGTGACGCCGAGGTGGGCTGCGATGTCATCGGCGGACAGCCACGGATCTGCCATTCCGAGCCTTCCTGAAGAGTTCAAACCCGATATGGGCGGGTTACACCGACTTTATCGGACTCAGAGCCAGTTAGTGCGAAGAGGACTGAAGGAGGCCAGGAGGTTCATGAGCTGGCTTAATTCCCCGAAAGGGCCGACCGAAGTGAATGAACCGCAGTTGCCGCTCTGCGCGCCGTGAGCTATCTCCCGACACCATGCAGGAACACACGCTGGCTCACCGCAGTCGATTGGCACCCAGCGGAGGCCACCGGACACGGCCACCACGCGTCGACGCGACCGGCTTCTTGTGGTGTATTCGCGTCGCAAACTGGCGCATGCGGGTGGTAGTGGAACGTTGCCGTCGTGACAGCATTTGACACCGGTGTCGCGGTCCCGAAGAAGACTCGACAGTCGGTTGAGGGGCGGGCGCGTAGTTGCCCATCGATGGCGAAATTACTGGTCACCGTAAGGAATTTGGCATCAAATTTGGCATGCGACGTACATTCGCCCGTCACGAACGGATTGCTTGAGGAAGTGTTCAATATCGTAGACAGAGCCATCCAATGCAGCGGCATGCACGGGCAGCCGGTCAACTTTCGCGTCCTCGATAATGCCGTTGATGATCCCGCGCAGCGACCTAGTCGTATCCGAGTTCCGTTGAGTTGAGGCTGGATTCGACTATTCCAACAGTGCCGCTCGACTCGGCGTTGTACTCAACTGCTAATTCCTTCGCACCGGCCGGAGCTATTGCCGCCTCGACCAGCTCGAGGACGAAAGCGCCTTCCGTCTCAGAATTTACGAGTTGGGACTCGTCCGCTTGCTGAGCCAATTGCTTGAGTTTGGCCGATTCAGCGCGCTGGGCCATTAGTTCGCGGATCTCGTCGGGAGTCTCAACGCCGAGTTGCCGACACAAGCCGGGCGTTGCATTGAGCATCAGACTCCAACCGCTGTCCCGGCCTTTCGCCTCCAGGCGTTGCTGATGCGCGATCCGAGCCGCCAAGGCTTCGGGGCTGGTCGCTTCGTTGCGGAGGTCGCGTTCGAGCTGGTCGAGTTCGGCGTACAGTGCGGCGAGCTCGTCACTGCGATCGAACCCGTCGGGCTGGGTCGTCTGAAGTTCGGATAGTCGCGCGCTGTCGAGTTCGAGGTCCAACTTTCGCATCTCAAGGGCGTGCGGCAATTCAGTGATCATATTCTCAACGCGCGACATGATTCCGGAGGCAAGCCGGGCCTGGTCGGCCGCTTGCTCTTCCGGTGTCATTTGATGGGTCTTCTGAGCATCGATGTAGAGTTTTTCTCGTTCGATCGCGCGAGGAGGTGTCGGCAATCCGACGGGTTTGATATAGAGCAGCGATTGCTCGGTACTGTAGCGGACCTCGATTTGGAATCCTTTTATTGTCGCGACAGTCAATGCCTCATCCAAGCTCTTACGCTGAAGCTCCGCCATGCTCGCCCGGAGAATATCCATCAACGCTTTGGATGCCTCTGGACGCTTGCTGAAGTGCTTACCATTGACGACATATGAAGAATTCCGTTGGGATTCGGTCAAGCTTTCGAGATGCTCGACGGCAGTTTGGATTGCCTGGATAGCTGCACCATGACGCGGGATAGCTCTTTCTAGCGAAGAAATCTCGCGCTCTCGACTACGGTTCGCCGCAAAATACTGATCTTGTTCAGCTTGCAAGCCAGCAACCGCGGAGTCCAACTCGACTTTGCGGACATGCCGATTATCTCCAGTCGCGATCGCCTTAATTGCCGCAGCATTTTCAGCAAGATCATCGTTCTCAATGTCCTTGACGCGCCGCACGCTGCGATCGGCACGCTTCAACTGTTCGATAAAGTGCGCCTTGCGTTGCAGGATCTGCCACATGATGGTATCGAACGTCCTTTCGGCCACGTAGCAGAATACCTTGACCTTTGCGTTCTGATTGTGCTGGCGGATGATGCGGCCTTCTCTTTGTTGCAAATCCGCAGGCTTCCACGGCACATCGACGTGATGCAGTGCGGTCGCTCTCGTTTGAATGTTTGTACCTGTTCCCATTTTCTCGGTCGAACCGAGGATGACTGAAACCTTCCCGTTCTTGCATTCGTCGAAGAGCACCTGCTTTGCAGCGGCCGATGGATAGTCATGGATGAATCGGATCGAGCCGGGTTCCATCCCGCCAGCGATCAGCTCATCTTTGATCGCCTGGTAGATCGTCCAGTCGTCTGTGTTCTTCGGGGTGGATCGGTCGCAGAAAACGATCTGAAGTCCGCCGGGTGTCGGTGAAGGCTCACCGAGGGCGTCGAGGTAGGTGTTGAATTTGGTTTCAGCATGGACTTCGAGGACCTTTTGGGCCACGATCCGAGCACGGCCACCGTTTGCGGGTGCATCCAAATGAGCGGCTCGCGGATCGAGTGTCACATTGCGACCGTCGGTACTTATCTTGAGAAGATTGTCAAGGTCCGGTCTCTTCGGATCGAGACTGTCGGCTCGATACCCGAGATCTTGGATAAAGTCGAGGATTTCTTGTTCGGGCTCGTAGGCGACAACCTCTCTTTCGCCACCATCCAGTTCGGGCAGATTAGCAGGAATCTGATCGCGCCCGACGACATCGGTAAAGGTAGAGGTCATTGCGATGAGGTCACCGGTATTGATGAATTCTCCGACTCGCGTGCGAGAGACCAAACGGGTGCCGGAGGTATTCAGCTCGACTCGGGTGACGGTGTCGGTGAAGTTGCTTCCCCAAGCGTCGAGGTGTTCGACTTGGGAGTGCTCGAGCAGGTCGGGACGCAGGTATTTCGTCATCACGAATAGCTCGGACAACGAGTTTGCGACCGGTGTGCCCGTCGCAAAGGTGGCAACTCGCTCGATGTAGGCGTCTGCTGGAATACCTGCGATTTCCGCTTCGCGTCGGCGTTTGGTGCGCAAGTAGGAAAGTTTCAACAGCATGTCCAGCGCCTGCTGGGAACCAGGTATACACGCGAGTTCCATGACGTTGGATTCGCGTTCTAGATTCTTGAAATTGTGCGCCTCATCTACGAAAAGGTAGTCGCATCCACCGTCCTCGAATCCGAATCCGCCTGCGTCGCGGCTGGTTTCACTGAGCGCACGCTTCAGCCGTTGTTTCGCGTTGGCGAGCTTTATTTCAAGTTCTTTGATCGACTCACGGTCGGTCAGGTGTGCGCGTCCGGATTCGAGCGTGTCGATCTGGACTTGGATGAACTGCGCCGAGGTCTGTCCGGATACGTTCATTCGCTTGAACGCCGACATCGGGACGATGACGATGTCCCAGTCCTGGGCCGCGGACTGGGCCAGGAGTCGCCTCCGTGAATCGGAGTCGGTGGCTGCCGCCCCGGAGAGTACGCGTGCGCCGGGATACCACTGGTTTGCTTCGCGGGTGACCTGGTCGATGATGTGGTTTGGTACGACAATCCAGGGCTGGCGGGCAAGCCGGAGCCGCTTGAGCTCCATGGCCGCCATGAGCATGGTGCCCGTCTTTCCGGCTCCGACGACGTGGTCCAAAAGGACTGTGGGCGTGCTACAGATCCGGCGCACCGCGCTGCGCTGGTAGTCGTACGGAACGAATGTGGCACCCAGTCCGGGAAGAGTCAGGTACGACCCGTCGAACTGTGGGGCGACATACGAATTGAACAGGTCGTTGTAGCGGTCCAGCAGCCGCTCGCGCCGCGTGGCGTCTCGGTCGAGTGCCCAGGCACAGAATTCTTCGTTCAACCGCTTGGCCTGGTTCTGTGCCATCCGGGTGGCCCGTGTGTGGATTACGTCCCCGCCGGTGGCCGCGAGGTAAACGCCAGACTTGTTGACCGTGATCGTGCGCGAATTACACAGGTCGCGTAGCAGGTCGATGTGCGAAGGTGCCTTGGCGACGCCTGAGCCTTCGATGCCACGGCGTTCGGCGTCGGGATCGTCGAAGTTGTAGCGGCTGCGCTGGTCGAGCGTTTTCTTCGGACGCAGTCCCCATTTTTCGACGTCAGCGTCCCAACCGCCGTATTTGGGAACGTCGATGATCCAGCTGCCGTCGACGCGGGAAACGTTGACGTTTTGGCCCGCGTGGAGGTCGAAGGTGTCGCGGATGAACTGGACGTAGTCAGCGGGGTCGACCCACACTGCGCCGAGCCGGATATCGACGTCGGTCTTGCGTTCCGGCACAACGGCGGTCAGCGCTTTGACGTTGACCGCGTATTGCGGATTGGATTCTGCTGCCCGGGTGGCGGCGGCGAGTTTGCTGCGGACATTGCCCGACAGATAGATCGGAGCATCAATCCAGACGTCGGGGTCCTCGACGGATCTGAATGCCAACGCCGAGGAGACGAGTTGTTGTTCGGCTTCGATGACGGTGACACCGAGCAGTCCGGCGATTCGACTGATCTGGATGCCGTTGGACTCGTTCAGACTCGCTGCGACGGCATCATCGATGGTGTTGACGCGCTCCGGTGGCTTCGGAGCAGCCGAGACGACATCGGCGGTGAAGACAGCGGCTTTGGTCGCTCGCCCGGTCTCGTCGTCGAAGTTCTCCAGCGCGAAGACGACGCTTATCGTCGGGTCGTTCCGCAGTATGCCTTCGAGGTGGGATTGCTTCTTGAATGGTTCGCGGGTTGGCGTCCACGCCTCCGCGGATAGCTGTTCGTAGACGTCGTCGGGAACGGGGCCTCGGTATGGCTTGGTCTTGCTGCCCTCGAGGATTCGCCATTTCTCGATGGCTTTGTCGAGGCGGACTCGATGTTGCTGCTCGGTGACCGCAGGAGGGTGAATCCACTTGAAGCGGTTGATGAATCCGTATTGAGACAGGTAGTTGTCGTAGCGCCGGTTGAGTTCGACGCGCAGAGCTTTGCGGTGTTCTGGAGCGAGTCCGTCGAGTTGAGCGCGGACCAGCTGTGTCGCGACGTCGCGGAGTCCGAGCAAGGCTCTCCACTCTTGAGACTTTCGCTTTCCCCGTACGGCGGCCTCGGCCCAATCGTGGCCGTCGTAGACCTCGATGCGATAGCGCTCGGCGTTCCAGCGCAAGGTGTCAACCGCGATGCGCTCGGATTGGTCCACCGGGCGGACGAGGCCAGCGCCGAACATCTCCGGTTCTGAGATGGCCGTGGATTCCGCTGTGGCGGTCAACGCGAGGTCTGCGGCGCGAGCTTGGTCGACGATGTCGGTGAGCCGTTGGGCCACCAGCTCATTCAGTTCGTCGCCGAGCGGCCCGTCTATTCCGAGAATTTCGTTGCCGTAGGCATCGGTCGACTTGATGGCAGCACCAAGTACGTTTTCGGGGTGGTCGGCGAAGTACCGGTTGATCGGCATCGCGACTTCGGCACCGGGGTCTTCGGGATCGGGTACATAGATCTTGCCGTGGGTGAGAAACCTTCGAGTGTTCTCGCTGGGGGCACGGTTTTCTTCGCGGACACGGAACAGCAAGACATCAGTGACGACATCGGTTCCAGCCACACGCGCATGAGCACGATTGGGAAGGCGGAGGGCACCGATTAGGTCGGCGCGGTCGCTCATCAGGGTACGGGCGCGCGTGTCCTCGCCGTCGGCAGTGTAGGCACTGGTGATCATCGCGACATAGCCGCCGACGCCGGTCAAGGCGAGCGATTTGAGAATGAAGTGGTTGTGGATTGTCAGGTTCGAGCTGTTGTGGGTCGGATCGTGGAGCCGGATCTTGCCGAAGGGGACGTTGCCGATGCTGGCCGCGAAGGTTTCGGTTTCGACGAGTGTTTCCTCGAATCCCTCGTTGCGGATCTGCGCACTGGGGTAGAGGGCAGCCGCCACGCGAGCGGTTGTGGAGTCGAGTTCCACGCCCACCATGACAGCCTCGGCCGGCGCGTGGGCAAGGAAGTTGCCTGAGCCGCAACCTGGTTCGAGTACTCGTCCGTCCGTGAACCCGGCAAGGATCAGCGCGTTCCACATCGCTTTGGCGATGGTGGGAGGGGTGTAGTGCGCGTTGGGTGTGGTGGCACGAGCGCGAGCCCATCCAGCGGCACCGAGCATTTCCCGCAGCTCGGCGCGCTCTCGATCCCATTCGGGCCGATCGCGGTCGAAGACCTGCGGGACCGCCCCCCAGCCGCTGTATCCCGCGATTACCTTCTGTTCGTCGGCCGTCGCGTAGCGGTCTTCTTCGTCCAGCTGATCCAGCAACTGGATTGCCGCGATGTTGGCGCGCACACGCTCCCGGGGGCCGGAGGGTACCCAGATCGTGGTGCCAGCGACGAAGTCGACCGCGTCTGGATGATCGTTGGTGACATCTTCGTCGTCGCCGAGGTCTTCGGTGTCATCGTCGCTGGTTTCGTCGCTGTCCTGAAGTTGTGCTCCGGCACCTGCGACAGCGGGCGACTGCGATTCTTCCTGCGTGATTTCGGCCGGATCTGTGCTGCTCTGGGGAACATCTGGCGCCAGCGGGGTGGACGATGTCGCCGACTCCTGTGGCACGGTCGGAGGGGAGATTTCGGCGTCTGTGGCAGGACTGTCGGGCTGTGCCGGTGCGGCGGTCTCGCTGTCTTCGACTAGTTGCGGGTCGAATAGGCCCGGTGTGAATTCTTCTTCGAGCTTCGGTGCCGAGCTGACGTCCGGTCGGTGGTCGGTGATGACTGCGCCGGGGGTGACCGCATCGGATTGAGGTCGATCGAGCTCCCCAGAGACTGGAGTCGAGGGCGATGGCGTCGTTTCTGCGGAATCGCTCGGTTCGGCTGAACGGCTTGTTGGTCGCGAATTCGCGTCTGCCCGTGCGTCAGCGATATCCGGTGCGGGAGGTCGGCGGTTAGGTTGCCTGCGAAGGCGTAGCTCTGCCGAGGTGGGCGGTAGCGGTGATCCACCGGGGTTGGCGGCAGTCGGATCGACCGGACTCGCGCCATGGCTATCGAACAGCGCTTGTTGGTTGGGGTCGAGCGCCTTACGCCGGGTTCGTCGTGGTTGGGCCGATGCCGTGGACCGACGACGGGTCGGTGATTTCTTGGTCGCGGGTTGGTGGACGACGACCTCGCCGAAGAGGTCGTCGAACATTCCCAACTGGCCCGGAGTTAGGGCTCGAGCGCTCCCGGACCGTCCAGAGGCTGCCCGTCGGCCACCATCGCGGCCTCCAGTCGGGCGACTACTGCCACCATCGCGGGATCTTGCGGGCCGGTCGGGATCGGTTGGCCATCCTCGTTCATCGCTTGGAGGAGATATGCCAGCATGACCCGCCACAGCGTTGGCTTGGCCGGAAACCACTGGTCGGTCAGCTCTTCCAGCTCCGGTGCCGGTTCGCTGCGGCTCAGCGGATTCCGCCACCGGTCCGGACCCTGGTCGGTCTCCTCCGGGATCTCCGAGATCGGTTCGTCGGGCTCGGGTGGAATCTTCTCGTAGAGATTCTGCTGGAGGACCTGCTCGGTCACGCGGAGTCGGGCGGTGTTGATCAGGGCGACCGTCGTCAGGTAGTCGGGCTCCAAGCCGTTGTGCTCGGCCCTCCACTGCGCGATCATCGGGCCTTGGGCGGTGCCCATCCCCTGCTCGATCAATGCGCTGATCGTCGCTGCTTCCTGATCGAGGAAGAGCTTGATCTCCTCGGCTGTCAGATCCGACGGCAGGCCGATCGACGTTGTCCACACCGTCTCGACGTGTTGGCGAATTTGCAGTGACATGACCGTCCTTGATGTCGTTCGATTGTGCATGCAGGCCGGGGTCTTCAGGCGCGCGACCAGCGCTGCCAGCCGCGTCGACGGTCGCGTCTCCTCGTTCGGCCCCCGTGCCGACCGCCGCTTCCAGAGTACGGTCAATCAGTAACTGCGCGAGTCGTGTATCTCCCCCTGGCACGTCACGGATTCGAGCTGCCAGCCGGTCTAGCGCACCTTGGTAGACGCTGGTGACGAGCGACGTCATCTCTGGCGCCGACTCGATATTCGATGGTGCGGTGCCCAGAACCTCGTGCAGGTCAGTGCTGATCGTCTGGTAGGAGGCGATCAGGGTGTCGAGCACTGCCGGACGAGGGGCCGAGGCAGGGTGTTCGGTGAAGGCGACCTCGATGCGTTCGATCGCGATTCTTGCTTGTGCGGGCACCGACACCGGCGGGTGTTCGGTGGTCCACGTCGCATCGATCGCACGAAATGAGCGATCGCGGGAGCGCTCCAGGTATTCCACGAGCTGGCCGACCGTGACCTTGTCGGTGAACGTTCCGGTCAGGACGAGCATGTGGCTGGCGACCACGGAGGGTTGGTGACCGTAGACGTTCACCGTTGACTCCCGGAGAGCGGGTCTACGGGTGGGGTCGATGATCGCGGTGTCGATCAGCCATTGGTTTCGCTGCGTCGAGTATGTCGCGGTCACGATTCCGTCGTCGGATCCGGCGACCGGTGTTGCGAATCGAATCACGAGGTCGTCGGGTGTGAGTGTGCTGGCCTCGATCACACCTGTGTCGGGCACAAGGCGATCGATGTGCTCGGCGACGCGGTCAGCCGTGGCCTCGAGGCTCCGGTGGTCTGGTGTTGGCTGCCATGACTCGAGCTGGACGACTTGACGCCAGAATTCGGTGAGCGGTTCGGCGGCATCCGGTTCGCCGGGCAGGTCGCCGATCCGGGCTTCCAGGCTATGCAGCAGGCGGGTGAGTTCGGACATCTCCGCTTGGCGGGCAGTGTCGGTCTCCGGCACCTCGCCTGACCAGTACTCCGTGTCGGCGAGTACCGCGCTGATCTCGCGGTGTGCGTCCAGGAGTGAATCGCGGCTACCAGCGGCGGCGAGTCCTGCGGTCCGTTCCCTGATCTCAGAATCGACCTGCTCGAGGGCGTCACGGTCGGATTGGTCGACGTGGAGTCCAGGACCCTGCAGCCGGGTGAGATCATTGCGGCGGGAGAAAGTGGCTCCGCCTTCGATGATCGTGAGTAGCCGATCGAGAGGCAGTAGACCGTAGGGGATGTCGGACTCGGGGTTGATCAACAACGATTCGACCGGCTCAGGCGGATCGGCTTCCTCGCTGTTGGTGCCGCGGCCGACCTCGCTTGCGGTCCATCCGCCCTGGTCATGGCTGTCCAGCTCGAATCGAACATGAATCAAGCGGTAGCTGGCGCCTATCGCTGGCGCGGTAAGGATCCTGCCCGCAGTGCTATCGATGAAGCTGCGCAGTACTTCTCGGGCGCGATACTCGGGATCGAATGCCAGCTGTACCTCATCGGCGAGGCGGTCAACGATCTGCTCCAGGCTCTTGTCTCCGTCGGCTTGCCCGACTACGGCATCGTCCGCAGCCGTTGTGGCATCCGGCTTGGAGCGCGTGTCGGCGTTGGCGTTGTTGTCCGCGGGCGCAGCTGCGCCGAGTCGCGGGTACTCGTCGTCTGGCATGGTCTTCTCCAGCGCCTACCGGCTCATGCGCTACGCCGGTTTCGGAAGTCGGGGCCGAAACCCGTATCGGTTGGCAGATGTGGTGTGGCGAACCAGCCCAATGGAATTCGTCGAGCGGGCAGTGTCGGGATGGCGACATGCCGGTCGGGGGTGCACCGCCACATCGGCCCAGAAGCGGCGTCCATCATGACCCGCAGATGCGGGTCCAGATGATGCAGGAACCACGCCGACATCGCGGACCCGTCCTTGCTCAATCTGCTTGCCTCCCAAGCCGAATGAAGGAAAGCCATCCGGCAGGCGACCTCGGTGTGCAGCCACCATTGCGCGCAGAAGGTAGACGTGCCCTCACGGTTGCCCGACGACAACTTCCGGGCTACGCGTGGCGCCAGCCAGTCTTCGAACCACAGGTAGTGGAATCGGTAGTGTGCGTCGGCGACCGATGTGGTTGGGGTCGGCGGAAACGATCCGTCAGGTACCGTTTGGAACGGCAGTGTCGGGATGGCGACATGCCGGTCTGGGGTGCACCGCCACATCGGCCCAGAAGCAGCGTCCATCACGACCCGCAGATGAGGGTCCAGATGATGCAGGAACCACGCCGACATCGCCGACCCGTCCTTGCTCAATCTGCTTGCCTCCCAAGCCGAATGAAGGAACGCCATCCGGCAGGAAACCTCGGTGTGCAACCACCACTGCGCGCAGAATGTAAACGTGCCCTCACGGTTGCCCGACGACAACTTCCGGGCGATCTGTGGGACCAGCCAGCTTTCGAACCATGTCGAATGGGTTGGATATTTGTTCTGGGCAGGTGTGGTCACGGTTGAGTTCCATTCTGGCTGTCATCGTTCTCGGCGATCGTCGGAGCGTCGGGAGGGGGTGTTCCCGCATACAGAGCGAGTGATTGTTCGACGAGTTCGCGGTGCGGTGTTTCCCACCACGGCACTTGGACGATGAGGATCGGTTTATTGCGGGGGTATCGGACGATCGCGCGTTCACCGTCGAGTGCGGCGAGATCGGATTCGTCCAGAATCGACTCGCTCCGCCAGCTGTAGGACGTGTCGGAATTTCCTTGGCCGATTCGGCGAGACCGATCAGCAACGTCGTGGTGCCCGACCAACGCGGCCCAGTCGCGCAGATAGTCGATATCGCCGACGCCGCCGCCATAGATTTGCACGGACTGGTTGAGCATTGTTTTCAGCCCGTCGATACCCCACAGCTTCTTGCCCTGTTCGAGCACTTGAAGGAAGGTAAAGAGCAGAATTCCTTGGCCGCCGGCGTAGCTGTAGTAGGACGGCAATTCCGCGATCTTTGCGCAATTCGCGGCTTCGTCGAGGATCGCGAACATCGGCACCGCGAGGCGGCCGTCGGGGCGGCCGCTGGCGATGCGGCGTGCCGCTTGAATGATCTGTCCAACAAGTGCTGTCGTGAGCGGAGTGGAGGATGCGGGGCCTTCCATGCTCAATGCATACAAACTGTCGCGGCTGGTCACGAAGGCGAGCGGATCGAATTCGGGCAGTTCGTCGGTGACGGGCCGTTGCTCGACGTTGATTGCGATCTTGTCGGGGTGATCGATGGTGCCGCTGACAGCGATGCGTTTGCGGCTCGGTGGTGTGACGACCTTGGCGTAAATCCGTATGGTGAGCACGTCGAGAAATCGCCTCGCCATGTCGAACAGCCCATCGCGCTGTCGTGAGGTCACGGATTGAATGTCGCGAATGCGTTGTGCTGCAATATCGTGCCCATGTTTGAGCAGGATCAGCTGGGGGGTGTCGTCTTGGTCACGTCCCAGCCATTCCAGGACATGAAGCAGGTCGCCCCCGACGCATGCGGAGGCCAAGATATAGAGTGCGGCGAGTTTCTGGGCTCCTCCGTCGAAGTAGGAGTCGACTCGGCTGTCACTGTCTCGGGAAGCGGAGACGAAGAAGGAGATAAGCTCGAGCGCGCCATCGAGTTCGGTGATGTACCGCAAGGGATTCCACCAGAATCCGAGCGCATATTGTCCTGCGGCGGCTTGCAGATCGAGAAGCCAGACGTGGCCCCGCTGTTCGCGTCCGTAGCGAGTGTGTTCCAGGAGGTCCGGTTTGTTGGTGGTGGCGACCATCGGGCCTGGAGCTTCCAGCACCCAAGGAATCGCCCACGCCGTTGTTTTGCCGGAGCGGCTTCCAGCAACGACCGTCACGCCCATTTCCAATGGGGCATAAAGATCCACGCCTGCGTCAACCGTCGCACCTATACGCGCCCCCTTGGTTTGGGCACCATCGGGCGCGTCCTTCATCAATCTCGCCGCGGACTCTCCACGGGCACCGACGAGACTCCGTGAGCGCTGCATAGTGCGAGCGACTGCGTCGATCTCCGGACGTGACCGAACGAATGTCCGAGCGCACCAACCACCGACTCCGATGGGGATGGCGAGCGCGACGGCGACGACGGTGGACTGCCATGGCCATGGCCGCCGTCCCTTGGCTACTGCTGCGAGCGCTTCGGCCGGATTGCCTCGCACCGGTATCCCTGCCCACCAGCTGCCCAGTGCCAATGCCGCCCACACCGCTAGTGCCAGGCCGATCAGGCCGCATACCACCAACAGCTCAAGGCTTTCCTCGGACAGGCCGCCCTTCTTACGGCGCCGAATCTTTCGCGAGGCCGTCACCATGGTGACCACTCCGAGGCCGGTTGGCCGCAGAGGACGCCGAACCGGGTAGCGAGTTGATGATGGCCGATCGGTGCCGCGATGACCTGCGCGTTCATAGACCCATCTCCGGATTCGATAGTGGGCTCGGTGGCTGGCCAAGTGCTTCGGTTTCTGTCGGGTCCGTGGCTTGTTGCGCGCTGCCGGACAGGTGAGCTGAGTCGATCAGCGCATCGGCGGCGTTGTCCGTCGGTGTGGGTGATGTCGGAGCGTCCGGCTGAAAGGTGATGCGTGCGTTGATTGGTGCGCGTAGCAGTGGGTCCGGGCTGATCAGACGCTTGCCCATCAGACGTGCGTCCATCAGGATCGCCACGAGGCTGCCGAATGAGATCGGTTGGCCCGCGGCCGCTGGGGCGAGGTCGAGCCAGTGCTGTCCCAATTCGTGTCGGATGGGGCTCAATGTCGTTGCGAAGACATGTGATACGGCAATATGTTCTCCGTCGGGGCGCCCGGTGACGGTCATGGCGATTCGTTCGGTTGTGTTGCGCTCGAATGCGACGAGCCACTGCTCTTCGGCTCCGGCGATCTGCGAATCCGCGAGCACGCTGGCCGAACCTTGTCGAGATTGGCCGACGAAGCGAGCCTTCAGGACGGCACCCTGGTCGACGAGTTCGATGAGAAATCGGTCGACAGGCGTCGACAACTCACGAGCGACGGCAGGCACGCCATCGGGGTACAGGTGCGGTGTGAGCCGCTGCTTGACGTGCGCTGTCAACGGACCTGCGGTGACCTCTGCGGTGTCGGGGAGACCCCAGAGATTGGCACGGCTGTCGACGAACCACACCTGTCCGATGGGGCTGGGCGTCAACTGCTCGACGTACTGCCAGACACGACTCTCGATTCCTGCGACGAACGCGGAGGTGACGAAGCAGCCTTCGTAGAGTTGGGCGGCGTAGCGAATAGAAGGGGCACGCAGGTCAGATCTCAGTTCACTGCGTGGGAACCGGGCTCTGCCGGACGCGGGTTGATGATGATCGGTCATTTTCGTTTTCCTGTGCGGCACATAGTGTTTGGTTGCATGGCTACAGCGAGGCCGTGACATTGGGCTGAGACGCTGGCGGTGCCGGTGGGGCACCAGTCGTTTGGGCCTGTGCAGCTTCGGTACCGCCGCCGTTGGCCGCTTGGATCAGGTGCGTCGACTGCTGCTCCGCGCTGGCATTGCTCGTACTCTCCGCCGAGCCGGTACTGGACTGTTCAGGGCCGGCAGATTTCTCGCCGTCTTGCAGCGCATCGATGACGCCGAATTTGGTTCGCGTCATGCTTTCGACACCCTGAACATGCGCAACGAGATCTGGTTCGGAAATCCCCAGAGCCCGAGCACCATTCATCGCCGCTTCTTTCGCGTGCGCGAGATCGGCAAGATTGGGAACCTGGTCGCCCCTGATCGCGGCCCGCAACGCGTGCTCCCAGTTCATAACTTTCTTACTGACTTCATTCAGTGCCGCGGACTGCTGGGGAGTCATCCACGCCGCTGGGCCAGTGGCGGCCGTCAGGCGGGAAGTGAATCGACTTGCGACCGAACCGATCCGGCCCGCCAGTTGCTGCCGTGATCGCCATGCGGTCAAGCGCGCCCGGAGCGCATCCAGTCCCGTCTTCTGCTGCCAGGGCGATCGCTCCGGCGCGTCGGGCGTGTTGTGGGCAACCCGCAGTGCCTCGATCGCCTGCCCGCGTTCGGTTTCCGATAGATGCGGGGCACGCTGGATGACATCTTCAAGAGTGTTTGCCTGTTGGGCGAGGCTCTGCTGACGACCGAACCACTGGTCCACCGTTTCACCGAGCTTGGGCGCGCGACCCGATTGGACGGTATTGCGGTGTTGGCGAATCCAGTCGGTGATGGCTTCTCGGGTTTGCTGGTGCTCAGCTTGCTGCCGACGAACTCCATCGCGCAGCGTGTGGTTGATCTGCTTGCGCACCGACCGGGGCAGCCGCGTCGCGGAGGGTTCGGACTCCCGCCATGTCTCGATGATCTGTAGTAGCGCAGCCCGCACGGCGTCGCTTTCGGAGCTGGATGCCTGGGGAGTAGTCACGACCTGCTCTCCTCTCGTGACACGGGTGCTTGGCTCGGTGGATTCGGTTTGTCGGCAATTTGCGAAGCGGCGAGTACCACAGATAGATGCACCCAGGGCACGCCCAGTCGGGACAGCCACCGAGCGAATGCGGCGGTGTCCCCAGTGCGGAGCGCGTGCTGTAGCCGCACCAAGGCGGCGCTGCTGGCGGGGACACTGGATTCCGGTGCGCGTGGCTGGGTTTCGGCGATGGGATGGTGGGTCGAGTTCATAGCTGTAGCGCCTGATCGACAGCAGGGGCGTTGGGCTGGGGTGGCGCAGCACTGGCAGGGGCGGCCGGGCCGGTGGTGGCGCCGTTGGGCGGGTGGGCCTCGGAGATCAGTCGTGCGGCAGCTCGGGTGGCGTCAGCACCATGGCTCTGCGTGTCGGATTGAGCACTGTCCGCGTCGAGGTGGCCGAGGGTGAGATCGGCGGCGAGCTGCGTCGAGTCATCGATCGGCAAGTCCATCCAGCCCGGCTCGCTGGCCAGCAGTCGCTCGGCGTCGGCCTGGATTTCATTGGGATCGAGCCCGGCATCGGTCAGGCGCTCGTCGTAGGCGTCGGCTCGATCAGGATCGATATCCGCTGTGGCCCTCGCTGCCGCCCATTCGGCGATGGCGGCGTCGTCTTGCTGTTGCGACAGCTGGTCGCGTGCAAGTTCCTTCGCGAATTCCGCGTTCTGGTCGAGTACTTCGAGTCGTCGGGTCGTTTCGATGGTCCGGAGCTGGTGGCGCTGCTGATCTTGTATCTCGCGGGCGGCGGCGCGAGCTTCGCTGATAATGGCGCGGTTTTGTGCGGCAGCGTCGCGCGCCGCGTTCTGCTTGGATGCCCGGTAGGTGCGAACGGTGTCGAGGGCGACGCGCATCGCCTGGGTGGCCACACCGCGGAGTGAGGTGGTGATCTCGTCGACTTCTTCGGTCATCGTCAGTGCACCTCGAGCTGGTCAAGCAACCAGGGGTGCTTGGGGCCGGCTCGGACGACCCGCGCGTAGACCGAGCTGTGATGGGTTGGACCATCGCCGAGATGCTGATCGAGCGCGATGACGCGGCTGACAGATGTGTCGGTATCGGGCGGATGATCGTCCTCGGTGACACGCGCTGTGGCGGTTACGCGTACTGCGGTCGGCTCTTGCAGCGACAACGCGCCGACGATCCGGCCCCCGAGCACGATGGCGGAGTTTCCGACCCGTTCCCGGTAGTCGTCGGTCAGCAGTGGTGCGGCGGACTCGAATGATGTTGTCGGGTCGCGCTGTTCGAAGGGACGGGAGAAGATGCGCGCGACTGCCGTGGTCAGCACTTCGTCGGCCGCGCAGGCGTCGACGGCGGTGTACGGGTGAGGGAATGGCGGCGCGGTGCACCTGGCGGCAGGAATCGCCGCATCGTCGCGCGATGCGCAGCCGGTGACAGCCAGCAGGATGGCACCGATACCGGCGATCGTTAGCACTGGTCGGGTGTTCATGACGCGGACGGGTACGAGTCGTCGACGAGCAGTTCGACGGGATCGACCGCCGGTTGTAGATATCCACCCGAGTTCACCCATTCCGTCGCCGGATTCCAGTCACTGGTGACGATGAGATTCAGCGTCAGTTGGTGGCTGTTCGCGATGGTGGTGAGTCTCGCGTGATCGAGTGTCCGGCTCACCAATAGATGGAGGTTCGCCGCGGGGACGTTGACAACGGCGCGAACGTGGGCGGCGAGTCGAATGGCCTTGATCGCCGCCGCGTTTTCGGCACGCAGTGCCTCGCCCCGTGGGTGATCCGGATCGTCAAAACCAAAGGGGCCAAAGGCAATCAGCTCGCCCTCGTCGCCGCAGATCGCCCATGTATCGCGATCGCTTCCCGCTGACCACAAGGTGATGTGTGGTCCGCTGTAAGCTGCGGATCGGCCATGTTCGTCGGTGGCAGGCGCTGGATCGTGTCGTGCCGGGATTCTGTCGCCGGAGATGAACATAGGTACTTCCTCCTTGTGCTATCCGTATCTGCGGACGTCCATGCGCTCCCCTTGCCAGAGGGGCTCGATGGTGACGGTTTGGCCGAAGGTCGGGGCGTGCAGCAGCAGGTCACGACCCTGCGCGTCGGTGCCGTAGAAAATGCCGACGTGGTGGGAGTCCGAAGCGCCGGGTTGTGTGAAAAAGATCAGGTCGCCGGGCTGACGCTGGGCGAACGGAATGGCTTGGCCCGCAGGGTCGTCTTGCTGTGCCTGCGTGTAATGCGCGAGCCGGAGCCGGAGCCGGAGCCGGATGCGCCCCTGCGATGCTTGATAGATCGCGTAGAGGGTCAAACCCGAGCAGTCCATTCCCCCGTTGGTGGGGCCGTTGGCGTCGCCGCCGCCCCACACATAAGGCGTGCCGAGCCAACGTGCGGCGGCCTCGACAACCGACTGGCTGAATGGTCCTGTGTTTCCTGGGATTACGAGTCCCGCGCCGTCTGCTCCGCAACCTGCTGGCAGCTGGCCGGGCGATGTGGCAGGCAGTTGACCGACATCAATACCGGCAAACGCGCTGTACAGGTCCTCGGCCAGTGGGAGGTCGTGGCTGTACGCAGTGGGATTGCCGGAGATCTCGATGGCCTGCGCGAGTTCCGCTGGACTCATCGCAGCAGCGCCACTGATCTTGTCGGCCTGATCGTAGAACCACCCGATCTGATAAATCGGGTCCATCAATGTCGCGATGCCAACCGCTCCCCAGACGCCGGCTCGCATCTGATGTGGACCGAGGCTGTCGAGGTTGTTGCCGGTCCCGTCGTTGGCGAAACGCAGGGACTCTGGTACGGAGGGATTGGCGAGATTTCTGAGCCCGGATTCGGTTATCTGCGCCGCTATTTCGGCAATGATCACGGTGCGTGCCTGGCGCCTCTGTATCCCGATAACCACACCGTTGCGAGCAAGCTTGAGCTGCGCCTCGTTGAGCCCGGCGAGAGTGATGCCGGTGGGGCCTTCGATCCCGCCGCCCGAAGCGGCGGCCAGGGTGCACGTGGCCGGATTTTGCGACCCGATCATGACGAGCATCGACAGTGTCGACACCGTGAGAAGCAGAGGTAGGGCGGCAGCGAAGGCTATGGTGGTCCGTGAGGTCTCCATGCGGCGGTCACCCCGCGTCTTCGGTGTCGCGAAGGCCATCAAACCGACGGTTCGTATTGTGAACCTGAGTTGCGCGCTCGGTGGCTGTGAACACGAGCCTGAATGGGATTCCGGGTTGCTGGCCTTCGCCGGTACGGAGTAGGAAACATCCTGTGCCGGGCGGTGTTTCGCGTTCGCCCCGGCTGTCGAGCAGTTCTTCGGTGGGTTGACGGGGAGCCGCCCAACCGGTGAGAAGGAGCTCCTCGGTTTTGGTCAGTGGCACGACCGCGCGCAGTCGTTCCACTTCATCGGGTGGTATCGGCCCGAGGATCTTCGCCCTGGATCGTTCGATGAATCCCAGCGCCTTCATGCGAGCGGCTGGACTGTCGAAGGCCGACAAGTCCTTGATGGTGTGGCTGCACATGATCAGCCCTGAGCCCAGCGGCCGATTGAGCCGGGTGAGCGCGTCGACGCGGTCGACCATGAAATCGCCGAGCCCGAGGACCCTCCAGATCTCGTCGAGGACGATCTCGAATGTGCGTTTGCGCGCGAGGCCGGCATCGGCGAGGGTGTGGACAGCGGTCACGGCGCTGATTCCTTCGGACCAGCAGACCATGAGCACGGCGGCGAGCAACTTGTTGTCCCCATCGGGGATATGGCTGACATCAACGCAGACCGCGGGCGCATCGAGGTTGAGTTCGGTCGTGGTGTGGCCGTCGAGCGCTTCTCCGAAGGGGCCTTCGATCAGTGCCCTCAGCGAACGCCGCAGGGTGCGGGTCGAGTCTCGGTAGGCGTGCTCGACATCTTCCTCTGAGGAGCGGAGCATGTTCTCCCCGCCGTCGGAGATGACGCCGAGCAGATCGCGCAGTAGCGGTGGCCGGGACATTGTGTAGTCCCCGCTGCTGTAGAGCTGTCGCAGACCCGCCGCGAGGAGGGTCTCTTCCCAATCTGCGATCCGGTCGCCGCGCACGAGTTCGATCAGGGCAGCGACGATGGTGACCTGGCCTGCTTCGACGCGGGCAATGACCTGCCGACGTAGATCCGAGTCGGGTAGGCGGTCGACCACGACACCGAGTGCGCCGACGGCCAGGGGATTCAGCTTGCCTCGCCCGTATCCGAGTTCGACGATCTGGCCGCCAAGACGTTCGACCAGGTCGCGGTATTCACCTTTCGTGTCCCCGAGCGCGAGCACGGTCTCTCCGGCGGCGACTGCCCCGGTCATGATCCTGCGGATGAGCGAGGACTTCCCGAAACCGTTGAGGGCCAGTACAAAAAGGGTGGGAGCGGTGAGGAAGCCCCGGAGGAACCAGGCCATCGGATCGAAGTGCACCGGGCTGCCGGTGATGAAGTGTGGACCGAGCGGGGTGCCGACCACCGGGGCGGACGCGCCGACCGAGAAGGGCCAGAGTCCCGCTGTTTGTGTCGTGGTGCCACGCCATTCCGGTGTCGCGGGAACAACTGAGGACCGCCCGCCTCCGGCTCCGCGATAGCCGCGGTCGCTCAGGGTGGCAAGCTGGCGGTCGAAGCCGTCGCGGTGGCTGTCTTCGGCGCGGCGGGTCGCGGTGGCGAGGCGGTGGTTGTCGCTGGACAGCAGGTATCGCGCCCACCAGGCGCCGAAGCCGCCTCGGGCCGCGACGCTCTCGACGCGCGCACGTTCCTCCCGAGTCATTACTCGAATCCCGGCTACCAGTGTGGACCGGACTGGGCGGGCGTCTCGGCGGGTCATGACGCCGATACCCTCTTCGAGATGCTGGCGTGCTCGGGCAGGACGACGCCGATGCCGAGGCTGGCGGCAAATGCCGAGGCTTGGAAGGCGTAGCAGCGGCGCACGCTGAGCCGAGATGCCGCCGACATGGTCTGTACGGATGCTTCGATGCCGGGGAGATCGGCACCGAGATGGTCAGTGACGGTGACGAGTACGCCGAAACGTGTCAAACCAGCCCCGCGGGCCTGTTCTTGACGGCTGGCTTGCGTGTTGGCCACTCGTAGCGAGGCCGCCGCCGAGGCGATTCCTTGTTGGGTCTGCTCGGAGGCGAGTGCGTCCTTGAAGTCGGAGTCGACGATCGAGGTCGATTCGGCGGTGGAGTGCAGTCGGTACACGACCGCGACTCTTTTGCGAGGAACATCCGGGCGCGGCTCGAGCAGTGGTTTGAGGGCGGTTTCGTGGACAGCCCCCAGCGGGGCGGCGTCCATCTCCCAGGTCACCGACCGGGCACCGTCGTGGACAAAGTGGTCCCACCGGTCGTCGTGGCTGATCGGCCCGGCACTGTCCCAGGATTGGGTGTCCAGTACCTCCGCCCCTGCTGCTTCGACATCGCGTTGAGCGGCAAGGTCGTAGCGGGTCCGGACCAGTCCGAATACCTCCCACGCGCGCATCGGGGTGGCGGGCAGCCCGGCGCGGGCCAGTTGACTGAGCGCTCCTTGCAGCCGCAGGCCGATCTCTTTCGCCTGTTCGGCCTGGTCGCGGCGCATCCGCCCAATCGACCGGTACGTCAGTGCGATGCGAGCTTCGATCCGCACGCCGCTTCCGCCGGTGTCGGCGGCGGCTTCGGCCATGACGGCGCGAGAGTAGTCGGGGGTGTCGGGCCGAATCAGCCGGGCAACCTCACGTCGCTGCCGGAGCCGAGTATCCACGACGGATTCGAGGACCGACGTCACTGCGACGACATCGCCGCTGCGCCCTTGTGCGGCGAGGAATGCTCCGTACTCTTCGACCCAGGCGTCGATCCGGTCCTGGTCGACCAGTTCCTGCGCCGATGGAATGACGCGCAACACTACGGTCCAGTGGTTGGTTCGGCGCACATGGATCAGGCCGAATCTCCGCCCGCCTGGTGCTTCGAACTCCATCAGTTTCGAGTCGGCCAGTAGGCCCGGCAGCCGCGCGGCACCGGGAATGCGGCTGAACCGTCCTGCGCGGTAGAGGGTTTCGTTACGGCGCCGCGCAAGTGCGTATTGCGTTCGCAGCGTGGCAATTTCCCAGCCGGTCCGTCCGGCGCGCTGCACAACCAATGGTGTCCACACGATGGCGGCGACGGCCAGCAGCACCGCTGCCACGGTGATCGATTGGGTGATCAAGAACCCGATCATGATCATGACGACCAACCCGAGTCCTGCCATGGACACGCCCCAGGTCAGGCCCATCAGTCCGGCGGATCGGGGCTGTTCCCAGCGCCCGTACATTCGCGATGTCATCGACGGACCTCCATCGGGCCGGGCTCGTCGGGACCTATCTCGTTTGCGACTTGATCGCGTACTTGATTGGCTGCACTCGATCCGGCTTGAACTCCGGCGTGGGCCGCTGCCATCCATGGACCGCCAGCAGCACCGCCCGCTGCCGAACTGGCCGTTGAGGTCCCCGTCGGCGGTGCAGTCGAACCGCCGGTCGGGACAGCCGGATTCGGAGTCGGCTGTTGGCTCCCCTTTCGACCGCCTCCACCGCCGCTGTTCGTTGCGGCCGTGGAGGATTCGCCTCCTGTCATCACCCGACCGCCGTTAGGGCCGCTTCCGGAAGCGCTCTGCCTCGACGAAGAGTTCGATGAACTGCCGCTGTGAACCGATTCGGTGACACCACGTGCGCCGGAGGCTGATCCGGCTGCCGACGCGGCGCCCGAGGCGGCAAGGCCGCCAAGCGCGCCCAATGCCATGGCGGCACCGGCCCCGCTGCCGCTGCCCATCGTGGCGACCGCAGGCGCGACCATGCGCATGATCGCGGGCAGTACCAGTGCCACCAGGGCGAGCAGGATCAGCCCGAGCAGTGCCATTTGAGGGTCGTTGCCGGGAGTGCCGGCGGCGGCGAAGGCCACGACGTAGACGAGTGCACCGACGGGTTTGAACAGCACGAAGGCGATCGACCACGTCAGCAGGCGTTTGTAGGCACCGGAGCCTGGTCCGGTGCCCGCCGCTGAGGCTGCAACCGGCAGCAGCGCGACGACCACGATCAGCAGTGCTTGTCGGATGACGAGCAGAATGACCTGGATCAGGGCTCCGATGAATCCGATCGTGCCGAGGATGAACATCGCCCCGAGCCCCAGTCCCCCGTCGCGGTCGACGAGGGAGTCGAAACTGACCATGTTGTGCAGGACGTTGACCGCGTCGTTGTGCGTGATATCGAGGAGGACCCAGGTCGAGAAGCTGTCTCCTGCCCTGGTTCCCGCGGTAATGACGGCGGCGAACATCCAGCTGGCGAAGACTGCGCGGGCGAAGGTCAGGAAGGACTCCTGAGTTTCGGCCGCCAGACCAATCTGTCCAGGTAGCCCGCCCCGCTTGGCCATCATCAATCTGGCGGCCGTGAGAAGCACTGCACCGGTCATCAGCAACACTTGAAGTCCGGTCGTGTACTCACGCACCGTCGCTAGGACGGGCGAGACTTGGCCCGAGCCCGATCCGAGCGCCGGAGAGGGCAGGGCGACCCACCACGACAAAGCCCACTCCAGTTGTCGCCCGAATCCCTCGAGCATCGAGTTGACGATCGCTTCGAAACTGCCCGCTGCCACGTCCTTCACTGCGTCGCCGCCGACCTTGCACGCAAGGTCGGCACCGGGGAGATAGCACGGGATCGGCTTGGCGGAGGCGTTGCCGGTACCCAGGATCATCGATCCGGCCACCACGATGACTGTGAGCGGAGCGATGAGCAGAATACGTCGGCCGGTCATCGCCATACCCCGAAGTCGGCCAGCGAGGTGACCAATGTGGACGCTGCCCACAGCGCTCCCACGTCCTCTGGGGCACGGATACGCCAGTCGCCGTCGACCCAGGCCATCGGCCAGGAGGAGAATCCCGATTTGCCTTGCGGGGTACGGACTCCCAGTTGCACGACAGCGAAGTCGTCGCGGTAGTCGATGATCTTGATGCCTGCTGGTACGACGACGTATTTCGCGGCGTCGGGGTTGTCGCGGCGGCTGCTGGCGTATCGCTCGAGCAATGCTGCCTGGTCTCCGACGAACCGTGCTGCCACTACCCGCTGCCAGACTCCGTCGGGGGCCGCCAGCGCGCGGGCCATCGCGTCGGCGGCGGCCAGGCCAGCACCCTGCGGTGTATGTGCAAAACCGGATGCGATGCCGCCCTCGACACGCGCTGGGCCATCACTGCGAGATGCGGGCAACGCCGCACCGTTCCACCCGCGCTGCCACATCATGCCCGTCGGTGCGGCGACGAACCACGCAGCGCCGAGACTGGCATCCGGGCCAGCGGAATCCTGGGGCAACGCCGCACCAGCTGGGTCGGCGGGCGTTTCGAGCCGGGCACCGAACAGGTCGGTCGTCGGCAGCCCGAAAGAAGGCGATCCGGGCGGGGTCACCGTCGTCGTCGACGACGACGGATTCGGCGGAACACTCGGCACAACAGTCGTTTTCGTGCCGGACTGCGATTCGTTGTTGTACAGCAGGGCGACTACGGCGACGACGACAAGCGCCAAGAGCGAGGCTGCCAAGGTCAGCCCCGGTCGGAATCCGAATGAGGTCTTCCGGCTACTCATAGCGGTAGCCAGACCATGTCAGCGGGTGTCGCGGGTACTGCCGTCACCCGAGTTGAGTCGGGGTCCTCGGGCAGCACCAGGAGCCAGTCGGTGTCATGCCAAGCCACCGTGGCGGTGTTGCGGGTCAGCGAGTTGTCTGGCTGGCGGGTGAAGATGGCGACGTCTGCGGAATCTGGGGTGTATGCCAGCAGGCTGTAACCGAGGATCTGCGGTGCGCGATCGGATGTCACCGGTTCAGTGATGGACAGTTGGATTCGTGCTGTGGCCCACTGATCACGGCCGACGCCGGGTTGGACCATCCGATCGACGACGCGCGACCACTGGATGTCGTCGGCAATCGAGATTCGCACGGTGGCTTGGATAGCCGCGACAGCCGAACCGCGGGGCGAGTGTTCGTATCCGGCAGCAACCGGCCCTTCTTCGATAGTCGGGCCCTGCTGAGTCCGGGGAATCGGAATGCCCTGGAACCGTTGCCATGTCAGCCCGGTCGGAGCAGCACGTAGTTCAGCGTGGGTGGGCGATGGGCCGGTGGTGATCACCGTCGGGCCATCGGTGCCGCATCCACTGATCAGACCGGAGAGAGTCAGCAGACCGGTCACGCCCAGCAGGACGAGGGCGGCGAGGGCTGGTTTGCCGCTCGGGTACATCGGGTGCCTTTCGTGAACGAGCATGGGTGAGCAAGTGGGGTCGGCAACTGCATCAGGGGGGTTGCAGGAGGGCTTGGGCGATCAGCCCTGCCGATCCGACGACGGCACCGCCCACCAAAGCGGCGACCAGCCCTTCGATTGCTTCGTCGCGGTAGACGCGAATTGCTAAAAGTGCTCCAGCCCAGATGATTCGGGTGATCCCGACCAGAATTGCCAGCCAGGCAACCCAGCCGAACAGCTGGATCAGCGGAACGGTGACGGTGGGTGGCAGTTGCTTGGCGGCGATCACGAGCTCACGCCGTTCATCAACATCCCGGAGATGGTGACGAAGACGCCACCGATGAGAGCCCCGGCAATGATCTTCGGGGACTCGATGGCACCGCCGTGCATCCGCTCCCAGGCGAATTTGCCGCCGCCATAGATGATTCCGACGACACCGGCGATCATCGCGAACCAGCTCGCCCAGCCGACAAGTCTGAGGAAACGCTCGGACCCTGGGGGGGCTACGGGGGTGACGGAGACTTCGGCGAGGTGCGTCACCGCCGAGAGGGCCACAGTCAGCATGAGGACTCCTTGGTGCTGGTGTCGGACAGATGTCGCGACGCCACAACGAGCCGGGTGATCGCCGCACCTGCGGCAATCACGTCGGTGGGGACCGATTCGGTGATGCGACGGCGACGACGGCGACGTGGCACCGGTTGACCCGGTGTCCATTCGGCGAGGTCGCCCAGTTCGCAAGTGATGAGTTCGTCGTGCCAGTCGATATCGAACACGTGGTCGTCGATGAGGTCGGCGACAAGATCTCGGTATCGGCGGACCTCGGCCGGTACTCGGCCGGGGCGGGTCGGCGTCAGCACGAGCGCCACGACGGTGACGCCAGCAGGCGCATGCTCGGCGCGCCATTCCCGCAATCTGTCGGCAGCAGCGACGAGGCCCGGCATGCACAGCCGCGCAGCGAGAACGACACGCTGAGTGGTGACCGTCGACGCGGGCCAGCGCTGTCCGCTGTCGGCCGCAGGTGCCCAGAACCGTGCGAGGGTCGAGGTGGCGGCACCACCGTGTGCACCGACGATGGCAACGAGCGGCGGGTACGCACCCGTGGTCGGCAGCGGTTCGGTACGGATCGGGGATGGAGTGAGTGGGGACGCGTAAACGATGTCGGCCAGCGATGGCGGCGCGGTCGCGCGGCCGGGTTGCAAAGGGAGCGCGTTGGTCACCGTCATCCTCGTTTCTGGATGTTGGTGATGTGTACTCCGTCGTGGAAACGGACGTTGATCACTTGCAGGTAGTCGAAACGACTGCGGTCGGGCCGCAATTCAACGATGTGCACGTCTGCGGCGGTCTCGCTCAGCGGAGTGACCGCCACGCAATGGCGGGTGCCAACAGGGAGGCTGGCGATTCCTGTGGTGAGTCCGTCGAGACTGAGGCCCGCCTCGGGCCCGGTAAGAGACAATGCACGCGCGGCGTCGCGGTCGGAGTAATAGGCGAATTCGAAACTGGCGACAATCCCCCCGATCGAGGTGTTATCTCCACGGCGATCGGTGACGAGGCCGCCGGTCAAACCTGCACACGCCGGGTTGTCGGAAACCGTTGGCATACCGGCAGTGGTAGAGGTGGTGGTCGTCGTTGCTGTCTGATCGAGGTCGGCCCGTGACATGACCGCTACGGCCCCGACGAGAACTGCTGCCACGGCGGCCGAGATGGATACCCAGCTCAGAACCCTGCTGTTCGATCTGGGTGCCTTCGCTGTTATCGGGACAGCAGTGCTGGTGTCCCCGTCGTCTGAGGGTTCATCATCAGCGGGCGATAGCTGTTGATCGTCGAGCCATCCCCATTCTGCGGCGGTCGCTGGGTCTGCAGAAGAGGTGAATGCGTTGCCAGACAGCGCGTGGGATTCGGCGGGCCGAGAGCCGATATGGTTCTCGAGCCATCCCCATTCGTCACGGGACTTATGGTCCTGCAACACACTTCACCTCCTCGTCAGTTGGCAGGGAGTTCCTCCGGGGGAGCCACACGATGAGTGGAGGGGGTGTGCGGCTCCCCCGAAGGAACGGACGCGGGAGTAGTGACTCCCGCGGGACTGGGTGTCACCGACGAGTCCGGTGGATGCTGGTCACGGCTGTCGGCCAGCGCCGCGAACCAGTGCGCGGCCACCGTCATCAGGGACTGCTGGCCGTTGCTGGAGGCGCCGTAGTCGGCTCGGCGACCGATGACGTCGGCGGCTTGGGTGAGCAGCCCGATGTCGACCAGGTCGGCGTTGTCGGTGATGTTGTCGCGAACGGCGTCGAATGCTTGCTGCACTAGCCGCGTTCCGGTGGCCGGCGGGATCAGTTCGACGGCAGCAGCAGCGAGCTTCGTGCCGAGAGTTGCCAACGCCCCGACCGGGTCGACCAGGCCGATGCCGATCAGTTCGGCAACGGTGGCAGGGGTGATGACCTTCTCGGCGATCGTGACCGCGCTGTTGAAGGCAATGGTTCCCAGCTTCATGAGCGCCTGGATCGCGTCGTTCGGGCCAGGGATCTGGGTGCGCGGGTCCGAGGCTTCGGCAAGTCGCTGCGAGATGCTCTTCTCGGGCGCATAGGAGATCTGGTCCAGGCTGGTGCCTTGAACGTCGTCGGTGACGACGTTGATCGCCGTGGTGTAGATCGTTTGCGCCATCGCGGTCGCGATCGTCGATATCGCCGCAATGGGGTCGTGGAGGTCTGCGCGTGCCGCCACGTTCGATACGACTTGCAGCAGCGCGGCGTGGTCGGGAGTGTTGCATGCGAGATCACCAGGCGCGCAAAGGTCTGCGACGCGGCCGGTGAGTGTTCCGTAGCTGGCTGAACCGATCGCGTGGCTACCGAGCGCAGCAGCGATTCCGCCTCCGGCGAGGCGGGTGTTGGGCAAGGTGATCGCCGAGACAGCGGAGTCGGGCAGGCTCGGCGGTGCCGTCGGCGTGGTCTGCCCCGGGCGGCCCGGCAGCACCTCGGAATCTCGCTGTCGCGCCGGATTGGCGATCAACGCGATGCCCGCGATGTGATCGGCCGGGATGGCTGTGGCGCCGGTGCCGACTCGTCGGCTGAACTCTGAAAGTGCGTGCGCTCCTTGGGCATATCCCGCCCCGCCGAGCAGTGTGTCCGGGCACTTCTGGAGGACACGGGTCGCGGACTCGACCAGTCTGTCCGCCGCCGCGCTGATGGCTCGGGTATATCCGTCGCCAGCAGCGCTCAAAGAACCGGTCGCAGCTGTGGCATCGAGCGCGACGTAGGCGCGTTGGACCTTCGTTCCGGTTTCGGCAAGCAGTGGCCGAAACATCGTTCCGAGCATCCCTGTGTCGGTGGTGGACGCAGCGTCGGGCGAGGTTTCTTCCGCGGGCTGGATGCCGAGCACATACAGTGCCGGGCATTCGGTCCCGGCTGGTAGCTCCGATGTGGGCTGCGACCACGCCACGCCGGTCATGGCGATCAAAGCGGCGATGGCAGTGGCGCTTGCTGCCAGCACTCGCACCGGTGCCCGGTGCGCACCACGCTGTACGCACCGAACCCGAGCCCGCTGGAACCGCCTCATCGGCCAGCTCCTCCCGCGAGATCACGCGACAGAGCCGAGAACCAGTCGGCAGCGTTGGCAGTCTGGCCGTCGGTGCCGTACCCGGTGTGGTTGCCGTGCACATCGAGGTAGCGCCCCAGGACGGCGGGGTTGGCCAGATCGCTGTTGTCGGCGATGTTCTGCCCGATCGCTGCGATGATCTGCCCGACCAGACGCGGGATCTGCCCCAGGGGATCGGCGAGGACTGCCGAGACGACCTGGTCGGCTTTGTCGTTGGCAGCCTGGGTCTGTTCTGCTGTCGGTGCCGCTGAACGAGGGTCGGCGGCCTCGGCTAGACGTTGAGAGACCGACCGGGAGGGGGCGTAGGTGACCTGACCGTCTACGACGCTGACATCGTTCACCAGTACGGAGGTTCTGGTGTCCGCCACGGTGGCTGACCACCCATTCGTCAGAGACTGTGCAGCAACAATCGGATCGCGCAGATCCGCTTGAGCCGCAAGGCCAGCGACGGTGCGCAACGCTGCGTCGTTGGCGGGAGCGTCACAGCTCAGGTCACCCGCTATGCAGAATTCGGCGACTCGGCCGGAGAGATCGCCGTAACCTGATCCGCTGGCGGTGATGCCACCGGTCGGAGGTACCGGGTTGATCCGCACTCGACTGGTCAGCTCCCCTGCGGATCCTGGTGCGGGGCTGGGCGTCATCTGGCCGGGCCGTCCGGGAAACGGATCGGTGCCCGTTGCGCGAGAAGGGTTGCTGAGCAAGGCGATCCCGGCGACTTTGTCAGCCGGGACGGGCCCGGTTCCCGAGCCGACATCGGCGGCGAAGCTTGAAAGCACTTCCGCGCCTTGGCTGTATCCAGCAGCGGCCAGTTTCGTGTCGGGGCATTGTGCGATGACCTGAGTGGCCATCGCGTCCAGCTGGGTACGGGCCGCTTGCACGGAATCGACGTAGGAGTCGGTACCTGCGCCGGTGCCGATCACGCCGCCGAAAGAAGCGGGGTAAGGCACGAAGGCGTGTCCGATACTCACACCGTTCGCGAGCATCGGCCGGAACATCTCGCCGAGCATCCCGGTGTTGTCGAAAAGGGAGGCTCCGGGCGAAGATTCGCTCGTACCCTGAACGCCCAACACATAGAGTCCAGGGCAGCTGGGACCAGGAACTTGCGCGGTGTCGTCGGCGATGGCTGTTGCGGTGCCTGCCAGCATCGCTGCTGCCGTGCAAGCCGTCAGGCTCCAAACCGCGCGGTGCCGCTGACGAGCTCGGTGCTTGCTCACTCCCCCACCCCCACAGCTGCGCCGACGCTGGCACCGACCGTCCCGCCCGCGATGGCGGCGGGGATTCCGCCCAGCGCTCCGGTGATCGCCCCGCCGATCGCGGCTCCGATCGCGGCACCGACTGCGGTGGCGGTGCCGATAGTCCCGCCGAACACGATGGGGGTAGCGGCAGCCGCCGCCAGGATGCCGGGAATGGCACCGATTTCTGCGGTGGCTACCGCACCTGCGACGGCCAATGCGCCTTCAACGCCGATAGACCCGACGACTCCGACAGCGGCACCGATCGCGGCACCGGCCGCGGCTCCGAGTGCCGCACCGGGAACGGCAGCCACGGCAGCCGCCGGAACTCCAGCGGCGACGGCACCGATCCCGGTTCCTGCGGTACCTGCCGCCGCGACGCGGTCACTGCGCTCCGGGGGTAGTCCGATGCTGTCCCAGAACTGTGCGGCTGCGGCTTCGAAGCCTGCGGCGGCGGTGTTGATTCCGTCCGTGACCTCCGGGGGGAGCCAGTCCGGGCTTGGGGTGCTCCAGTCGCCGATCCTGATCGTTTTCGGCGGCGGTTCGATCGGCGCGACCGTCGGCGTTGGTTCGGGTAGGTGGAGGTCCTCCCAGACGATCGGTGAAGCGGGCTCCGACGGAGGGACCGGGCGGGAGGGGGCATCGTTGCGTACCGCGGGCGAGGTGTGCTCGGGTTCGGGTTGGGGTTCAGGTGCCGCTGGCGGTGGGGGCGGCGCAGTTGTTCCCGGCTGCGCCGGGCTGGTCACCCCGGGCTGGTCGGCGATCTCACCGACGGCGGCGTCGGCCGGGATCACCAAGGCCAAGGTGACCATCAGAGGAACAGCGGCAACGAATACGCCCCGCTGGATTCGGCGCTTGGCCTGCCCATGGGGAGGCCAGCGATGTGCGGAGGGCTGGGAGGCGCTCTCGACATGCGGAGAAACGCATAGCGAGGTCCGGTTCTCGGATGAAGGCATGCGCGATCCACTTTCTGCGCTGAGAATTATCGACAAAGTCGAAAGAGAGTTTCTAAATGGAGGAATGGGCCGCCCGAAGTATTCGTTGTCGGGCGGCCCCGGAGTCCCTACAGGAAGCTGAATACGATATTCAGCACATTCACCAGTGCCGACGTTGCGTTTGCAGCGATCGAACTGCCGGTGTTGAGGACGCTGAGGATGATGGCGGGGTCCACGGATTCTCCTTCCGATTCACGTGTATCGTTCTGACCTCACCATCACAACCGTGAAATGCGTTGCGTGTCCATAGTTTTCACTTGCACCACCAAGTGCATTACACGTCGCAGTGCATTACACCGCACAGTGTCAGTCCGACCCCTTCCACAAGATCACGATTCGAATACGCTTCCACCTCGAAGGAACCGGGAAACCAGTTCCGCCGTCCTATCCATCACAGGCGTTTGGAGGAAATGCCTGCTTGAGAAACAAGGGGGTTGAATGCACAACGACAGCTCAGCTAGCAAACAATTCGCTATTGAAATGGGGGCGAGGGTCCGCCCGCTGTCACGTCCGACCCTCGGTCGGTACATCAGGGCTGCGCGTCGCCGCACGAAGATGAGCATGAACCGTCTGGCCGAGCTCGCCCAGGTCAGCTTGTCCTACGTGGTGCAGCTCGAACACGGGGACAAGAAGAAGCCGTCGACAGGAGTGCTCGAGGCAATTGCTCGCGCATTGGAACTCGACGAAGACGGTCGGTGGGCCTTGTTCCAGCTCGCAGGCGTCGAGGTTCCCGCCCCGACGCCGACCGTAGAGGAGCTGCGCCACGGCCTTACCCCCAACCAGCGCTACACGCTCATAAGAGCCGAACCACACCTGGCGGCTTACTTCGATTCCCGGTGGAACCTGGTGGCCCACAACAGCGCTCACGAGCGGGCGTTTCCCGGCCTGGCCGAGGTCGGTAACGAACAGCTGTGGATGTTCACCGACGAGGCGCGGGATGTTCTGTTGGACCGCGACCACGAGATCGCGATCAGGATCGCCTGCCTGCGCGGTCGTTTGGCGATGAGCCCGAACACGGACTGGGCCGACGAGCTCCTCGGGGCGCTCGAGGCGTATCCCGAGTTCCGCCGACGGTGGAGTCGGGACGAACGGATGGCATTCGGCCGCGGGCCTGCCGACCCGTTCATGACGCTGCTCGATCCGGTCACACGCCAGCCGTACTTGGTGCGCGTCAATGAGTTTGTGACCGGCAAATGCGGTGGCTACGCCCTGCACGGCTTCATCGGCTGCAAGGAAGTCGGACATCATGCCGAAGTGGCATAGATCACGAAATCGGCTGTTTGCGTCCCAGAACACATCAGGCTCAGCTGGATGCACGTGCAGATGCACGCACATGCACTCGCAGGTGTATTGCACTCGATGGCGTAGCCGAAAACAGTAGACACTCACGGGATTACGCGGTTGTGATGGTGAAGTCCGAAACACCTTCGAGCCAGGAGAATACGTGGATTCAACCACCGCTGGTCGGACCTCGACCTGATAACGCTCTAGAAATCCCGGCGCGTCCAAATCTTTCCCTCTAGGGGGATTGCGCGGGCCGCCCGATCACCCCCTCCGATCGGGCGGCCCATTCCCACCGAAGCAATTGTCCTACCTACATCGGCTGATTCGCGTTGCGCGAGAATATCGATTCTGAATTCCTGTGTCCGAACTGCTCTGCTGCACCCGTATCTTGTTGCACGCCCGTGAATCCCATCACCCGAAAGTGCGCACTACCGTGCGCTCCTCGAAAGGAATGGGTTGTGAATTCGGCTCCGCCAGGGCGATGCCCGCAACATATCGGCGCCACCATGACACCTTTGTGCGGCGCCTGCCGGACCGCGCGCCGGGCTCGTGCCGCCTGGGATCGCCACCATCGCGACGAACTGCACGAAGCAGCGGTCGCCGAGCGCGCTCGGCGGCGTTCCTGCGAGATGTGCGACGAGGCCGGATGGCGAACGCCTCCTGCGGAATTGCTGGCGGCGAACGCCGATCCGCCCGTTGTCCGGTGCGACCACACCACACCCACCTCCCTCGATCACTGGCATCCGGCAGCTCCCAAGCCCTCGATGCCGTCGACCTTCCCCTTGCCCCTCTACGAGGAACCGAACCCATGACCTTCCCCCAGGAATGCATCCTCACCGTCCCGGCACCGGACGGAGTTCGACTGTCGGCCAAGCGATTCGGCACCGGCCGTGCACCGACATCGGTGATCTTCGTGCACGGTTTGCTGACCGACTCGACATACTGGGCTCCGTTGGCAGAACATCTGACAAGCCGCCTCGGCGACGCTGTCGATCTGTATCTCTACGACCAGCGTGGCCATGGCCGTTCAGGATGGCCACACCGCAGGGCCTTCACCACGTTGGCGACCCTGGCCGCTGATCTCGATGCCATCGTTTCGCGTGTGGTCGGCCGCGTGATCCTTGTTGCGCATTCCGCGGGCGGTCACGTCGCCCAGGCGTTCGCCGAGCACCATCCCAGGCAGTTCCAGACGTTGGCCGCCGCAGTGCTGTTCAACCCGGCCGGTGAGTTCCCGGAGTACCCGACGCTGCCGAGCTATTTTCTTTCGATCCCCAACGCACTGAACGGGCCGCGTCCAGGCGCGCTCGATACGCTCAACGTCTTGGCCCACCGAGCCCTGCAAGCTCGCTTCCGAGCGCTGAGTAGGCGATATGGGTCACGCTCCCCGTTCGTGACTGGCAGCAATCGGGTCGACCCGCGCGTGCTGTGCGACTTCGTGCTCTCGCTGCGTCATTTCTATCTGGGACCGCAGACCGTGACCACGTTGCGCGCGGTTCCGACCATGGTCTTGGGTGCCGAGCGCGACGGCGTCGTACCCCCCTCGCAGTCGGAGCGCTTCGCCGACAAGATCGAGGCTGATTTCGAGCTGGTCACCGGAGTCGGTCATTCGCTGCCACGAGCTGATCCGGTGCTGTCTGCCGCGGCGGTCGAATCCGCGATCGTGCGGGTTGGTGGTCCGCTAGTCCGCGTCACATCCGCCGGTGCAGAGAACGACGCCCTCTGGGGGGTGCACGGCGCGGAGACCGAAGGATGAGCAGGGAACCGTCGGCCTCGCCAGTAGGTGAGCCTGCTCGCGACGACGAGGGCACTACAGCTGAGAAGACCTGGCCGGTCGAGGAAGGCGCACGGCGCTTGCACAAGTCGCGGGCCTGGTATGTGCGGCAGCTGAACGCGGGGCTATTGCCTGGTCATCGCGCGGGCCGAACCTGGTTTCTCACCGAGAGCGATATCCAGGCGGCGCTAAAGCAGACCGCCCAGCCCTCTAATGATCCGCCTACGCCTACGCCTGATGCGCTGGGTCAGTCATCTGCCCAAGCGATCTCCTCTGCAGCGGGATTGAGTCGGCGTCAACGCCGCCAAAGTTGGCAGCCGCCGGCCCGATGACTCCCTGGGTGCGGCTCAGCCGACACCGTGCCACAGGGAGCGGCACGGCCCGGAGTGTGATCCCAGGTGAACCCGTGCACCTGTCTCCGGGCCGTGCCATCTCATTCTGAAGCGCTGCTGGCCGGGTCCATGGCCGGACGGCGTGCCGCCTGCAACTCGGCACGCAGCCGGGCCGCCTCGGCGTCGGCCCGTTTCTGCGCCGCAGCCATCTGCTCACGGTGGTCACGGCGGCTCTGTTCGAGCTGTTGGCGATGAGCCTGTGCCGCCTCCTCGGCGGCACGATGCGCAGCCGAAAGGGCCTCGGTGTGGACCGAGTGCAGATGTGTGATTTGGCGCGAGTGCTCCTCGGTCCGGCTCTCGAACACCTCACGCAGCCTGGACGCCTCGGCTCGCTCCGCCTCGGCAGCCTTCAGCGCCGCAGCACGTTCACCTTCGGCTCGCGCTTGTGCGGCTCTCGCGGCATCGACGTGCTCGCGCATCTGCTTGAGTGCCTGCTCGGCTTCGTCGTACACGCTGTCACGGGCAGCTTCAGCCTCCGCGATGCGCCGGTTCGCCTCGGCGGTCACTTCCTCGACGCGGTCATTGGCTTGATCGAGAGCCGTCGCGGCCTCCTCAGCAGCATCGAGAGCCACCTGTTCGAGATCGCGAGATTGGTCGAGCTGGAGGCGCATGGCATCGGCGACCTGCTCGGCATGTACACGAGCCTGCTCCGCTTCGGCGACCTGGATCGTGGTGCTGCGCTTTATTTCGGCGACCTCATGGGCGATGTTGGCCGGATTGCGGATCGAGTCGAACAGATCTCCGGCATCGGTGACTACGGCGTCGAGTTCAGTGCCGAGTTTGCCGAAGCGGTCGACGAGTCCGGCCAGCGAAGCAATGTCACCGGTGACCGTACGAGGAACGGCAGCTTCCTCGGCTCGGGCCGCTGCCTTCGCCAGTGCCTGCTTCTTGCGCAGTGCTTTGAGAGCCGTGTGGCCGGGATCGTCGCAGTACTTCAGTGGACGGCGCCGGTGTTCGCTGACCGCGACCGGTCGATCGCAGCCAGGAAAAGTGCACGTATCAGGGGTTTCGGATGAGGACGAAGCGATGACCTTGAGCATTGGATTTCATTTCATTTCAATGCATTTCATTTCATAGCGTCTGTCAGACTGCAATGAAATGAAATCGGATCGGATCGAGTGCCCGGCTGCCCGCAGGTCGATCGGGGCGGACAGCCGGGCGGCATGGAGGCGGCGCGCTTGGACTACCGGCTGACCGGTGGCGGCTCGACCACGGAGGTGGCCCCGGTCGTGGTCGCACTCAGTTCAGGCACACACCTCTCGACCACCGACATCAACGTGTCGATACGCGCCAAGCCCAGGTGCGCGACGACCATCGCCAATGGCACACCTGCAGACAACAACCATTCGGCGCAGCTCCAACGTACGTCCTCCGGGCGAGGCCGTTTGCCGTGCAGGGGGTCGCTGCCTTCGTCGTGGCAGTCGAGCAGACGGGCCAGTGCGCCTCTCCACACCTTGGCATAGAGATGTCCGAGGACTGGACCGCCTGAGCGGGTCGTGAACAGCAGCTCGTCGCCGGGGCGGTCCAGGTCGAGGCGCTCGATCTGTGCCTCGGGAAGGCGGATCACCCTGCGGCTGTACTTGTTCGGCCGGATCTTCCATCCGTCGTTTGTCGGTGTCCAGGTCTTGGAGATCTCGCAGCTGGCGGTGTCGGGGTCGACGTCGCAGACGAATACCGCAGCGGTCTCGTTGAGACGTGCGGCTCCCACGGCCAGGAAGTCGGCGTGCTGACGCCAATACGCGGGCAACCCATCACGCACCGCGGTGAACTCGTCGAGGCTCAGCACAACGGGCCCCCTCCTGATTCCCCGGTGCGAAGAACGGCGGGACAACCAAGATTCGGCGTGCTGGTGAATCGGCGCGTTCATGCGGCGATGGACAGGATCGGGCGGTGCAACCGCGGAAGGCGGGCGGCAAAGACCTTGGCGGCATCGGCGCTGGCGGAGCGGTCCAGGTGCCCGTAGACCTTGTCGGTGATGACGGCCGACTCGTGACCAGCGTCGCGGCTCACCACAAACAACGGCGCACCGCCGAGCAGGCGCCAACTGATTCCGGTATGCCGGAGCCAATAGGGGCTGGGCCGTTTGCCTTTCAACTCGTCGGAGACGACGTCGCCGTTCTCGTCGAGCACAATCAGCTTCTGCAGCGCGGGAACGAATGCCTTTTGATACAAGTAGCAGGGCCGGATCGGGTTGCCGTGGTAGGTGTGGAACAGCAGTTCGCTCTTCGGCCGATCCAGGTCGAGCAGGTCCAGAGTTTCCATCGGCACATTGGTCACGCGAACGCCCCGCTGTGTCTTGGGCGGCCCGAGCTTCAAGCGGCCACCGGTGTATTTGAACGCCTTACTGATGTCCACAGCACCGGTGTCGCGGTTGATGTCGCCGACCAGCAGCGCGGCGATCTCGGCAGGCCGGGCCATCGAGGCTGTGGAGAACTCAACCTGCGGAACCCACCGGTCGGGCATCGCACCGACGAACAGCCCGTACTCGTCGGGTTCGAGAAACATGACCCGCGTCGGGTAGATCTTCGGCAGCCTGGTATCCGCGCAGGGGTTGTACGGGATGAGCGGTTGAGGCTTGAGTGTGGCCGCCGCCTTCATCGCCGAGGAGAAGAAGCCGTGCTTGTTGTGGATGGTTTTGGCTGCGAACTCCTTCTCCTCTTCCATGTGGATGACCCAGGCGGCATCGGTGAACTGGGTGACCGCATCGAGAGGAAGGTGTCCCATGAAGGGATCGATGTCGTTGACGATGTACTGCCTGTACTTCTTCTTGGTGTAGGGCTCGACGCCCGAGAGGTGATCGACGACGAAGTTGCACCATTCGGTGACTGTCGGCGCGGCGACCACCGCCGAGCGCTGAACCTCGAGGACTCGCAGGGCCTCGACGACTCCGTGCTTCTCGATCAGGTCGGCGAACTTGCGCGCGGACTCGAAGTCGTCGAAGGTCTCGGAAGTCTGCTTGGGCTTGCCGCCGGGCTGGGGCAGCCGGAACGGCACTTTCCAGGTGATGGAACCGTCGGTGCGAGTGACAGAACGTGGAGTGGGCACAAAGTCCTCCGTGAAAGGGTGACTGTGCCGACATCCCGTGGAATACAAGATGTTGACCGGAGTGTTGACGGCCGGTCAGAGATCCGATTCGATCTTACCGCTGACCAGCCGCAACTGATGTGGGCGAAGGGGGACTTGAACTTCCGGTTCCCCGCTCACCCGTGCGCCCGAATTCCCGACGTCTCCATAGCGCGCCGCACGCGCGTTCCATTTCGGTATCCCATACCCGATACTGGACAAGCAACCCGATACCGGACAGGTGTGCGGAGTCGCACACGGGTTCCGGCAGTGCTTGTCCCTGCCATCGATCGTGGCGGTGCTAGAAATCCAGTCGGTCTCGGTGCGATCTTGGTTTACCAGAGATTCGCCTTGGACGACGTACTACGAGGTCAGCACGGCGTTACCAAGGGTAGAAACTAGCTGATAGCCAAAAGATATCTTCCGGTCGGAGCGTTATCAGCCAAGGGCATCAACTAGAGCACGCGCGATGGTCCCGGCATGACTTGGTAGTAGTGCAGACCGAGTGATACTGTCCGCATTGACTTCGGTCGGTGCTCGGACATCTTTCATATGTAGAGGTAGCGTGAATCTCAATGATGCTCTGCGCGACGGAATGTCGGTGGATGGAGCTATAGGTGTTGCGATCGTCGACTGCGACACCGGTTCGACTGTCGGCAAGCAGGGTGGAAATTCGCTACTCGATCTCGACATCGCCGGCGCAGCACTCGCAGAGGTAGTACAGGCGAAGATGCGCGCAATCGAGACGCTGCAACTCGACGACGCAATCGAAGACATTCTCGTAACCCTGGGATCGCAGTATCACATCGTCATGCCGCTGGAGAGTCGGCCCGACAGTGTATCGGCTGTTCCCGATCGTCGCGACAAGCTTTTCCTGTACCTCGTGCTCGATCGCGCGCAAGCAAATCTGGCCTTGGCTCGCAGGCACCTACGTCATATCGAGCAGGCGGTCCGGATATGAACCAACAACACGTACAGCGCAAGGCGATACGGCTCAGCGACCCCGACGCCGTTGCGAAATTGTTGGCCGAGGCGTGCGAGTCGTTCGCCGACGCGCAATACATCTTCATCGCCAGCCGTGACGGCCTCGTCGTGGCATCGGGCAATTCCAGTGACGGCGAAGAAGATGAAGTCGCGCTGCGGGGGTCGGTGGTCGCTGCGGCGGCGGCCAGTATCGGCGACCACTTCGCAGTACTAGCCTCGCACGGACGATCACAATCGGTACTGTTCGAAGCCGATCGGGGGTGCGTCGGAGTCTTCCCTCTGACCAGCACCCTGGTGTTGGTGGTGGGCAGTGCCCAGTCGGTGAGCCTGGGTCGCCTGAGTGCCACGGCGCGCAAGATCATTGCCCAGTTACACGCTCCAAATGGCTGACGTCTGTACCTGCACAACCCCGATGAATCGAAGCACAGTAAGGAATGACTCATGTCGGATATGGATACGGCGCTGAAAGAAATGATGGCCGTCGACGGCGCGCTCGGGGCCGCTATCGTCGACTACGAAAGCGGAATGGCCCTCGGCACGGCCGGCGGCTCCAAAGCCCTCGATCTCGAGATCGCCGCGGCGGGCAATACCGAGATCGTCCGCGCCAAACAACGCACTCTCGCCCAGTTGGGCCTCCAGCAAGACATTGAAGACATCCTGATCTCGCTGTCGGGCCAGTACCATATCATTCGCCCGTTGAGCAGTCGCCAATCCCATGGCCTCTTCCTCTACCTCGCCCTGGATCGCAACCGCGCCAACCTCGCGTTGGCAAGGCACCGCCTGAAGAACATCGACGATCAGTTGCAGATCTAGTCCCGCACCACCAGGTCGCCAGCTTTTCGGGCGGCACACTGGTCGACGGTCGCTGGGCCGGGCACAGGGATACATTCGCTGATCGGCGGCGCGCCGCCGATCCAACTGAACGGCGCGGCAGGCACTTCGGCGGCGCGACATCGAGACTATCCACGACCAGACACTGATTCGGTGGACGGACCAAGGAACGGTACGAGCGACTCGGCGCTGCCACCGCACAACGCTGAACCGGATGGCGCCGACACGGCGAATAAGGTTGTGAATCAGGCAGATTGACAATCAGACGACTCGCCGGTAGCTGTTGCCGCGCCCCTCGACGATTGCTCTGCCACCGGAAGCCGACGCATCTGACGGCAGATCGCGGCCGCCCGAGCGTGCCCGCGACGACTGTCGATGCGGGCCGCGCTGATCGCGAGAAACATTCCTACCGTGCGGGTTTCGTACCAGCGGTACGCACTTCCCTGCCGCGGCACGTCGGGTCGCGAACCGTCACATCGCCGAGACACAGTCACATCGCCGAGACACAGGCGCGCACAGTGCCGCGCGGGAAGTGCCTCGACCGGCGGTCCGATGCAGCTCGGTGGTGGTGGACAGCTCGCGCAGCGTGTTCGCGGCCATGGCCGCCATCCGAACGGCGGGCTGGGAGGCGGAGTCGGCGACACAGGTCCGGGTTCTTGTCGAAGGTGTCCGCCAAGTGGGCGAGTTGGTCACACAGCTGGGATGTTGAGTGAGGGCTTCGCCGAGCCCGCGCATGGCCAGGGCCGCGTCGTGGGGGCGAGCAGGACGCGGGCGGGTGCGTCGAGGGGCGCGCACACTGCTCCCGTCGGTTCGGACTCGGGCCGCCGCGGACAAGGTCGGTCGAGTACGCCGCCCGGCGCAGTGCTCGGGCGGCGCCGTTTCGGTTGTTCGATCAGCAGCGAGGCTCGTGCGGGCGGCCGCAGTGGTATTCCCAGATGTTGGGTTCGTCGGACGCGGGCAGGGAGTTGCCGATTGCCCCGCCGATCCCGGCGCCGATGAGACCGCCGGCGATCATGCCGACCGGAATCGTGATGATGGCGAGCACACCCATGCCGATCAGGCCGAACAGGCCCAGGAAGCTCCCCAGGACGAATCCGATGGTGCCGCCGATGCCGGCCCCCATCTGGGTGTTGATCTGACGCTGGGAGACCCATCCGTCGATGGGCTTGGCGCTCAGGTGGGTGCCGGTCGGGTCAACAGTGGCGGAGAGTTCGACAGTGCCGTCGGAAGTGGCTGTCCGGAAGGGAATTTCGCCGATACGCGCACCGGTTGCGTCGGCGACGGTGTAGCCGGTGTCGGTCGCGGTGAATCGGCCGCCGTCCAGGTTGACCGTGACCTCCTTCAGATCGGAGGACTGAGAAATGGTGAAGGCCACACCGTGATCGGTGCCCTGAAGGGCGAATGGTCTCTCCTGCTGCGCCGCGGGCACGTCGGCGTGAGCGAATCCACTGGCGGTCACCGTGACCGCGGCAGCCATGACCGTGGCCACCGCGAACTTCGTGAGGTGCATGCGTGAGGTCTCTTTCTGACGCAAAGGGCGTGCGTCGGAATGCAATTGAACAATGCCCCGGTGTCGGAAGCGAACCCGACCGCACCGGAACGGCATCGGATTGGTTCACGATGTGGTGAACCGGCAGACGATACACGTAAGTGATGCGGAGCCGTGATCGGAGCACTGCCGGCCATGCTGCCACGGCGTGCATCGGTGAAATGTGTAGGTGCCGAAACTGGATTGGTCTCGCCCAACAACGAGACGTTCGATGCCGGCCGCGTCGCCGCGCTCCGGCATCTCGCTCTGCAAGCACCCGCTCCGGTCGCCGCCGATGCACTCGGATCACTACACCACCGGACACCGCCATCCCGCCCCAGCAGGCGGTACCTGGTACCGCTACGCCCCTGGAAACCACAACCGAGGACGATCACGAGGCATACCGACTACTTGGATAGCGGTCCCTGCCGGTCATCCCTGGACCTGCGAGTCCCCGATCTGGACGCCGTCGAGCCCGATCGGGTGTACACCTCGGTCATGGTCTCGTCTCCGCCGCGAAACATGTTGCATCACTTCGGCAGATCCGACTCGGCGCTGCGACGATGATCCACACGATGTGACGACAGGTCGTAGTTGTCACCGGGGCTTTCGGTGGCCTGGGGTTTGTGTCAGAGCTGCAGGTGATAGGTGACACCAATTGCAGGTTGTAGTTGTCACTTTTCCCAGGGTGACCGAGAGCGACTGGATAGCGTGGTCGGATGCGGAGCGTGGAACTCCCTCATCGGGTCATCTTCCTCAACGGGACATCGAGCGCGGGTAAGACCACCCTGGCGCGTGCCATTCAGGATGAGAGCGACATCCCGTTTGTCTATTGGGGGATTGATACCTTGTTCGGGTTGGTGCCGCCGAACTGGGGCGGTGGACGTGACGGTCCGCTGAGCCGTGATGGATTCTGGTATGACCGGACCGGCCGTGATGCGGATGGTCATCAGCTGGTGGTCATTCGCTACGGCGGTGTCGGTCGGCGGATGCTGCGGTCGGCGTGCGCTGCGGCCGCCGCGTTCACCCATGGTGGCGATCATCTGGTCGTCGACGAGATGCTGCTGACCCCAGATCTGCTGCCGATGTGGATGGATGCGTTGGCCGGCCTGGACGTTCAGCTGGTCTGTGTCACTTGCCCGCTGGCTGTCGCTGAGCAGCGGGAACTGGCTCGTGGCAAGAACATCGGGGTAGCGCGCGGCCATTTCCGCACAGTCCACGATCACGGCTACCGCTATGACACGACTGTCGATACAACCACCGGAACGCCCGCCGAACTGGCCAGAGTCATCCTGCGACAGCGGCAGACTCTGGACAAGTGACTTCGTCCGGATAGCGTTTGCGTCTCCGGAAACTGGGACGTCCAACGCTGCACGAGTTCACTGCGCACGTTGGGAAGTTGCGGCACGAATCAGCGGGTGTCGCATCATTATTCGGTGAATTGCCGCACATGTCGCTGCTCGATGTGGTCTTGGATGTCGCGGGTGAAGGTGATGTCGACGCCGGTGTGGTCTCATTTGTGTGGGTGGGTCGAACTTGCCACATCGGCAACGGTTTCCGATGCTGCGATCGAGTGTCAACGCGGCGATCGCGGAAACCGCGCGCACCGGCCAGACCGCCAAGGTCATCATCAGCACCCCTGCCAGGTGACCGCAGGGGGTCAGCAACGATCAGGTGCAGTCGATCGACCTCCGTTGATTCGGCAGTACGCCCATCGTGCCTGTCTGCGAACGGCAGTGAGCTCGAAATCGATAGCAGACCAGCAGGTTTGGAACCGACTTGGTGTGACATCCCTGGGCGTGGCAGCTGCGCCGCCCTACGAAGGCCTTGATTGGGCACCCTTACGCGCAGCGACACCATTGTGGACGCACGACATCAGCGATAGGCAAGTCCATGCTCGGACGGGAACATGCTCGGACGGGAAATAGCCAGCACCCCTGGCCAACTCAGCATACGACCACGTGCCCGGTCGAATGTTCATGGCCGGACTCACGGTGCGGACCGGAAGGTCTCGGCGGCGAAGACCCGGCCCGCGACGATAATGGGCACTGTGGCGCCGAGGCTCGCCGATCCGGTGCCAAGTCCGTCGGCCCAGGACCAAGGCGTCGGATGAGATCCCCCAGCGGCGCAGCCGGGGCGCAGGGCACGACGGAACAGCGGCGGTTGCGGATGGAGAGCGAACAGCTGAAACTGGCGCTGGCCGAGGCCCCGCCGTCCGGGGCGGCGGGTTGATCATCGGCCGGTGACCGGCCCACGGCGCGGGTGCCGGTCGCGGAACAGGTTGTCCGCGAGGGCGTTAACGGCCGCGGGGGCGCCAGGCGATTCGATGTGCGACGGGATCGTCCCTACGGGGGGATGGATACGTCGATCGGGAGCGCACGGCTTCCGGTTCCGACTCGACCGTGAGGTGTTGTCCATGACGAAACGAATCGCTACCACCGCCGGGGTGTTCTCGGTGCTCGGGGCGGCGGCGTTGGTGCTGACCGGGTGCACGAGCGAGCCCGGGGTGCCAGGTGCGCAGGCCACGGCCGCGCAGGCCGGCGCGCAACAGGTGCAGCTGCAGGGGCAGCCGACCGCACAGGTGCCCGCGTGTGCGGACGGGCAGCTGAACTTCAACGCCGAGCCGATCACCAACCCGTCGGGGGCGACGCTGGGGTTCAAGCTGAACTACTGGGTGGTGGGTGCGAGCGGGGCGTGCAGCCTGACCGGCTACCCCGGTATCACAGCGGTCACCGGCGGTCCACAGGTCGATGCCGTCCGCAAGCCGCGGGGCGCACTGTTCGGCGGCCTGCCGCAGGGCCAGGACACCCCGCCGACCGTGGTGCTCGACCGTAACCACGGCGCGCAGGCGGTGGTCGAGACCACCCTCATAGCCCACCAGAGCGCCGCGTGCCCCACCTACACCGAGTTCCTCACCACACCACCCAACACCACCGACACCCGCAAGGTCTCGGTAACCACCCTGGGCTGCGAATACGCCGTCTACCCGGTGTACTCCTGGTCGCGGTGACCCGAGCCGCACCCCTGCCAGGCGGGATCGGACGCTGCGGCGCCCGGCCCGCCCGGCCGGCCCGGACCGTCAGTCGTTGGCGTGCAGCACCGGGAAAGCTCGATGCCCGAGCTTTCCCGGTGCTGGCCATGAGCGCGCTCGCCTTCGAACTGTGGCCATTGTCGACGGCGTCGTTCGAGAAGAACACGCAGCAAGAGGCGACGCGGCCAGCACCGACTGCAGCTATCTGCCGTGAGCCCAGCTCCGACCGGGCCAGCACGGCCAGGGCAGTTGATGAACGGTCTGTGGCGCCGAGTTCCGAGACGATACGGGCATGGCCGGATCGGTGAGGGCTTGACGAACTCATATTGCTTGCGTGATGATCTTGCAGACGGCACAACTGTGCAACCGTCCACCAAGAAGGCTCGTCTGCCCCCTTATTTGTGGGGCACTGCTTGGGTTTTCGTGCAGATCTCACTCGCTTCCGCGGTACTCGACACCAGCCGCTCATGTCCGGTCTCGGGATTGTGTCCGCCACTCGCAAACGGCTGCGCTGCCTACACTGCCGACTCATTCCCCTCGGGGTCACGTCGTGTGACTCGGATCGGGGGCGTAGCCGGCATGCGGGTCAACCCTGTTCGAAATCTGCTCATGCGGAGACCTCTGTATCAGTCCGCGGGCTCGCACTGCGAGACCGTAACGGCGCGAGCACTATCCAGCGATACGACCCGCCGAGGACAAGGCTCGAGCTGCTATAGGGGTTCGGTCGGTCCGCACGCCGAGGTAGCCGTAAATACTGTTCTACCCATCGGTATCCCAGGCAGTCTCAATCGCATCCGTGAACACCGGATGTAACCGGCAATCCCTGTCGCCACCATCGCCGGTGAACCTCAGTCCTCGTCCGCAACACGGACAACTCTGTGCCGTGCTCGATCATTCGTGATCGACTGCGGCACTTGTCATCTCCACCCCGCCCGCCCAGGCAGCATCCACAACGCAGCCTGGGCTTTTTCATGTCCCAAGCCGGTGAGTCATCGACTCGGCTGTAGGCGATTACGCCGGTGCCGAAACCAGCAATCGTCGAGGCCCACCGCAACTTCATGCGAACACGTCCGGCCCTGTGGTCGGACACCCCCAGCTCACGACGCCCGTTCGTGAGCACCTCTGGTGCCGCACTCGATTCACCCCGAAATCGTGGGCGGCACTTGTCATTTCCGCCCTCCGGCCGTCCCCAGCAGTGGGGGCGGCCTTTTTCATGAAATACCGAGGTACGCACTGTGGCACCGAAAGACCCCCAGCAGATCCCCGACAACGATGTCTCGGCCCCGGCCATCACCACCCCGCTGACCACCCCTTATCCCGTTCAGGGCCCGTCGATCCCTGAGAGCCTGGGCAAGCCCCGCGTCGCTCCGCCACCGACCACCACGGCGAAACCCTCGACCGGCGGGCTCACGCCCCAGCAGCAACAGCTGGCGGGTCTGCTCATGCCCGACCCTTCGAAGGCCCAGCAACAGCAGCAGCCGCCACCGGCCGGTGGTATCGAGGACGCGCTCGCATTGACCCACAGCCCCCAACCCGCACCAGGGCAGTCCCAGGATCTGACGCTGCCCAGCGGTACCACGATCCAGCAGAGACCGGTCACCCTGCCCAACGGGCTGACCACCCACCAGAACAGCATCAAAACGCCGTGGGAATCCACACCCACCACCCACGCACCCAACGCTTCGCCACCCCGCAACTGGCCTCGGGCTTCGCCACCGACACCACCTACAGTGCCGCGCAACTGGGCCGCGACCTCGACCTGATCGCCGGCCGCGCCCAAGACCCCACCGGCACCGAGAAGCCCGCCGCCCCAGCAGCGACTCGACCAGCACTGGCAACACGGCGGACTGTGGACCACCGACGGCACCACCTTCATGCCCGACGCCACCTACAGTCCCAGCCAACTCGCCGCCGACCTCGCCCTGGCCTCCACCACCGGCACCCTCGACCGCGACGGCACACGCCTGCGCGATGAAGCCCGCGCCCGACTGGCCCCGCACATCTACACCCCCACCGCGCAACGCGAGGATCAGCAGACCGCCGTCTTCGAGATCCAGATGGTGGGGGGCGAGAGGGCGAATGTCCAGCACACCGTGCCGCGCGAATCGACCACGGGCACGTGTCCTGGTGGGGCCGCTGCGACTCGCCGGTGTCCGGTTCTCGCGGGCCGGTCGACCTCGGCGTCGAGGTCGCGAGGTGTCCAGGTTTCTGTTCGGCCGGTCCATGACAGTCTCTGGCGCCGGATTCGGGTACGGATACCGGCGTGTCCGGATCGGTGAGGGCTTGACGAAATCGCATTGCTTGCGTGATGATCTTGCAGACGGCACGACTGTGCAACCGTCCGTCGACAAGGCTTGTCTGCCCCCCTTTTCTTGCAGGCACTGCTTGGCTTTCGTGCAGGTCTCACTCGTTTCTGCGGTATTTGACACCAGCCGCTCATGTCCGGTCTGGGGATTCTGTCGGCCACTCGAAAAGCCCCCGGTCAGCGTGGGGCTGGGCACCTGCAAGATGGCCACGACACTGATTGCCGGTGACACCACCATCTATCGGCCATGCCGCAGTCGTTCCACGACTACACCGACAGGCCGAGCACACCGGCCGCTACATCGCGGCCCGGATGGATGACGACCACTAACTGGAACTCCCGAAAAAGCCACGCGGCCCGCGAAAGTGCGGGCCGCGTTTTATGTCTGCTCTGTCCCGCGCCATGGATAACGCGGCCGCAGATGCTGACCGACATCGGTCCTGACGAATTACTCACCGGCGCAACACGTTTGCGTCGTTCTCATCACGCCACTCGCAAGGAGGAATTATGCCTGATCCGGATGCTTTCAAACCTGATTGGAAACTCGGTACCGAACCCGGCCCGGCACAACCCAGCATTCACACCAGCCCTCCTTCGGCCCGATCCGGCAGTAGTGATCCAGACGCTTTCAAACCCGACCCCGCGCTGACCCGGCCGGGATCCAACCGGTCGGGCGATCCCTCGCCGGTCACCACAGCCCAGGTCAAAGGTTTATACGGCACACCGAATTCGACAACGACGATCGATCAGTTCGGCCACAAGATCACCACCACCGTCCAACTCGACGGATCGATCATCAAAGTCACCCAGGGCGGCGGATCCGACGGCGCCGACAAGCCATGGACACGCACCGAAATCCTGTTCCCCCGGAGACGGGTCGTCAGCCGATCCTCGACTACCGCGAGAAGGGCATCACCACCGGATACTGGGACAACCCCGACGCCACGACCACCCGCCTGGTCGACCGAAACGACACCCTCGAAGTCCAGATCAGCAGCCTCGGCAACCGTGACAACATGGAAATGCCGTGGGACCGAACCTTTTCGGTCGACCCGCAGGGCAAGCTGACAACCACCACCGACACCAAGGGCATCATCACCATCGAAAGCAGTGATCAGCCCGGTGTCAAGAAATACACCCAGCGCCGCCCGGACGGCAGCGACCACGTCGTCACCACCACCAACGGTCTGGTCACCGCGGTAGATGATTACGGTCTCGACTCGACCGGCAACTATGTGCATACCCGGATCACCAACAGTCCCGACGGACCGGTCCGCACCGAATTCGATCGGCCCCAACCCGGTGGGCAACGCGTCACCCAAACCCTCGGCGACGGTTCCACCGCCACCTACTACATCTACCCCGACGGATCACGCACACCTCCCGCCCGCAGCAGCGTTCCGCTGGACCGCGACGGCGTGCAGGGCGCGATCGATCTGGCCAACGGCATCAAAACCGATTTCGGTATCGCCGGAGACTGGGTCTACAACCACCTCTACGGCCCGATGGCCGATCTCGCCACACTGACCCCCCAACCCGATGGCTCGCTGCGTCCCACCACCACCCACCGCGCACCCGAACACAGTGCGGTCGAGAACATCCTCGCCGCGATCGACGTCGTCTCACTCGTCGGTGGCGTCACCGAGCTCGGGATCAACGCCACCGAACGCGCCACCGCCCTCGCCATCGGCTCCCGCACCGCCCGCACCGCCCTCGCCAACGGCGCAACCCGCGAAGAAGCCATCGCACTGGCCCGCCAAGCCATCAACAGATTCGAAAACCTGCCACCCCAACTGAAAGACCGCATCACACAGTCCACCACCACCCCCGACGCACCAGGCTTCCCGAAAACAGTCGAACCGGTGCCGGAAGTGCGGGATCTGCCAGGGGTGAAGCCTCAGCCAATGTCCAACGGGCGGCGGATTCAGATCGCCGATGGCGAAGGTATCCTCGCCGAGACGATGATCGGTGGCCCGGATTCGGAAACGCCGACCTTCGCACAGCTCGTATTGGGAGACCTGCCGGCGGATGATCCCGCACGCCAACGGGCCGCGCAGGTAGTCGGCGGAACCGCGAAATTCAATAACAACGCCGTCAACGCCGGAATGCAGCAACGCGCCCTTCAATGGGCGATGAACCAAGCCGGTCCCGGAAATCCGCGAAAATTCGCGAACGCGTACGAATACTATAAGGGGAAATACCAAGAAGCATACGACAGTGTGGACCCTAAAGACATTCTGAAAGGTGAAAACAAAGATTCGGTAGCCGCCAAGCGTTTGGATGACTATCAGGTCACGAAAAATCTTGAAGAGGACATAGAGACTGTTCGGCGTAGCGGCAAAGGTGCCGTTGATCTGCGCCCATGGATGTCGCAACGGGATGTGGTAGCGATGCTGCGGCAGAACCAGAGTCTCGGATTCGGTGACGAGTTCGGTAGTGCTTACCACGCTCTCAGGCACTGGAAAAACATGCCCGACTCGGAGAAGGAGCTTTTGCCGAGCCGAATCGAGGCGTATCAGAACAGCGCCGACCTCACCGTTCGTGAAGGCAGACTGGTCGGAATCTACCCGAGGGACGGGGTGATGAAGTATGTCTTCCAACGAGATGTGATCGTCAAGGGGAAGCCGAACATCGTCGAAACCATCGTGAACGTCACTCCGGACGGAAGGGCGATGATCGCCACATACGGGCAACCGACAGCAGTCAAACCAGGGCCCGACGGTACAGCACCACCAGAGATTGTGCCCGACCCAGGAATGAGCCAGCGATACCCGCCATCGCCCTGGTCATCGGGTAAGGCATGGTCCAATGGACTGGTGCCGCCCAGTCTCGCGCTACCGCCGATACTGGGGATGCGTCCGGGGCTCGATCGACCCGCTGTCACCGAACCGAGGCGAGATTCCTTCTCGACCACCGCCCTCGCGCCGCAGTCATGGATCGACAATCTCATCGGTTCGATCCGCCACACAGTGGCCTCGACTCCGGCACCGTCACCGATCCTGGAGGTTCAACCGATCAGCACAGTACAAGATGGGAAGCTGAACCAATCCCTAACAGTCAACATCAATTCCCATCGGCGCAAATCCGAAGCATCCGACGCTGAGATGGCCCGCGTCATAGCCTACGGTGCTCACATCAAATAAGTCTTGGAAACCAAACTGGAGCTGTTACTGTGACATCCAATTATTCAGACAAGGTGGTTCGCTCATGAGATTTGGTACGACTAAAGAGTCGATGCGGGAAGCCCTGCGTCTTTTCGACTTGTCGAAAGAGTACGCCGACTCCGGCAGCGAGCGTCATCTCTCCACACGGTGGGGCACCTTCGAGAACGCCATGTCCGAGCTGATCGGTGTTCAGGTCGGTGGTGGCGACCCAGTATCGGATACCGAGCTAGCAGAGTTTCGCTCCGAGGTGATTTCGCGGATCGATGCCGATCGCCACGCATTTTCTGTCTGTATCGGCCACGCGCTCGACAGCGCGGTGACCGGCAGGTGGGAAGAGGCGTTTATCCGTCGTTCGGCGATTCAATTGCTGCTGGACGATTATCCAGGATCATCGGATCTTCTGTACGATCAAAATCTCGACGAGCTGAAGGAAATGGACGAGATACTCCGGAGCAGTGCGGAATACGCGGACGATGTCCCGGATTATCCGATGCTGCGTGGTCTGCCCCCCACCCATTGGTGGTGGCCGTTCCTCGCAGCGTAGTGATGTGGCAGTGAGATCGCTCAACAACGCTGCGGGGCAGCTTGATTCGGGTTTTCGTGACGAACGAAATTGCGGGATTTCAAGTCCTGGCGATCAAGCGGGGCAGTTCCCGATCAGGTTCTGGACGGTGCTCGGGCAGAGGCACGCGCCCTCACTGTTACGCGAGCCCGGTCACCGACGACCGCCCATGATCCACACCGGGATCCGGCTATCGGGTAACCGCAGGTTGAAACATCAGGAACTCCAGGTTCGGATGATGGGCGCACGCCTAACAAAAGCCAGCGTCTGGCAGCAAGAGCCACCGACCCAAAACTCAGACGATGCGACCGAGCGCGATGCCGGGCACCCCCAAATGCCCGACACAGGGAGAAGGGAGTGCTTCCGAACCCCCTTCTCCTCCAGGCCGATCCGCTAACCCACGACCTCGACCACACACATGCGCCGAGCACCAAAACAATCGATAACCAGGCACTTTCACAGCGTTCGAACCGAAAGGGGAACACACCCCGCCTTGACCGAAAACGATTGTCAACACCAACTGGCGATTCCAGTCAACATCCCAGTCAACAAATCCTGTTGACGAAAAAAGCCGCAGAACAGAGAAAACACCCTCTGACCTGCGGCTCTACGGCACTACATCTGTGGGCGAAGGGGGACTTGAACCCCCACGTCCCGAAGGACACTGGCACCTGAAGCCAGCGCGTCTGCCATTCCGCCACTCGCCCGAGCGACTGGGAGACAGTATCACGCGGGTCTGCGAGACACGAAATCGCCTGTTGACGGCACTCGAGTGCGGTCCGGACAGGCGCGGGAACCCAGGCTGGCTTCCGGGAGTTACAGGTGTGGACGATCGTGGATATCATGCAATGAACGTGGTCGATACGCGACACGCCATATGTACGTGTCGTTGTTATGAATAATCAGACACGCACCGAAGGGAGGCCGAGATGGGCATCGTTTCTCGATTCGAACGTCGCCTGCAAGGCGCCGTCGGTGACGTGTTCGCCAGAGCCTTCGGGGGCAGTGTCGTTCCCCAGGAGGTGGAAGCGGCACTCAAGCAGGAAGCCGCCGACAATATCCAGGATCTGGGTGGCGGACATCTGTTGGCGCCCAACAGTTATGTGATCACCATCAACACCTCTGATCACCAACAACTCGACGCCGACCACGACCTCACCACCCGCGCGTTCGCCAAACACCTTCAGGACTACATCCGCGAGCAAGGCTGGCAGACCTACGGCGAAGTACACGTGGCATTCGAGGCATCACCTACGCTGCACACCGGACAGTTCAGGGCGAGCGGTCGGGTCGATCCCGACATCGGCCGCAGAGCCACCCCGGCTCGCAGCCCCGAACCCACGCCACAACGACCTGCACACCCGCAACCAGGAGCTGGCCCCATGACGCAGAACTCAGGCTACGACCCAAGCCGTGAGCCCGCGGAGTCCGATCCACGCAACCGCGGGTACGCACCGCCGCCTGCGGGGCGGCCCGGGCCGCCGAACGGTGCGTACCGCGACGACTACGGCCGGGGCGGCGCGCCCTACGGCGGTGGCTCCGACTACCAGGCACCGGACTCGCAACAGGGTTACGGCGACTATCAGAACGGCTACGACTACCAGCAGGGTGGCCAGGGCTACGGCCAGCAGGCCTACCAGGAGCCCGGTTACGGGCAGCAGGGCTATGGCGAGCGCGGCGGCTACGGCCAGCAGCAGGGTGGCTACGCCGATCAGGACTACGGCCAGCAGGGCTACCAGGAGCCCGGTTACGGGCAGCAGGGTTACGGCGAACAGGGCTATGGCCAGCAGGGCCAGCAGGGCCAGCAGGGCCAGCAGGGCTACGCGCAGCAGGGTTACGGCGAGCAGGGCTACGCCGACCAGGGTGGTTACGGTCAGCAGCCGGGCTACGGCCAGCAGGGCTACGCGCAGTCCGGATACGGCGAACAGGGCTACGCGGAACCCGGTTACGGCGAGCCGGGCTACGCCGCGCCCGAGGAGCAGGGCGGCTATGGCCAGGCCTACTCGCAACAGCCCGGCTACGGCGCGCAGGGCGGCGGCTACCAGGCCCCCGCACCCGTGTACGGCGGTGGCGCACAAGCCGGTTCGGGCTATTCCGCGACGCTGCAGCTCGACGACGGCAGTGGCCGCACCTACCAGCTCCGCGAGGGCAGCAACATCATCGGCCGCGGTCAGGATGCGCACTTCCGGCTGCCGGATACCGGAGTTTCTCGCAGGCACATCGAGGTTCGCTGGGACGGGCAGACCGCGATGCTCTCGGATCTGGGTTCGACCAACGGCACGCTGGTCAACGGCTCCCCGGTTCAGGACTGGCAGCTGGCCGATGGCGACGTCATCCGCGCCGGGCACTCCGAGATCCTGATCCGTATCGTCTGATCCCGTAAGCTCGCGGTGCAGGTCACGACATGGCGTACAGGGATTCTGCGGCCGTATCGTGATCGAACTCGACCCACGGCCCTATGATGCTGCCAACACACGCGCGTCGCCAGGACCGGGGCTCGCGAAACCAGCAGGCCGGTGGGGGCGAACTCGCACCTCCGGCACCGACGTACACGGTCGAACAGGAGGTGGAGCGCCGTGCAGGGACTGATCCTGCAATTGACCCGTGCGGGGTTCCTGCTGCTGTTGTGGTTATTCGTGTGGGCGGTATTGCGCACCCTGCGCAGCGACATCTACGCGGCATCCGGCATCCGGATCCAGCCCAGGGCCGCACGCGGTTCCGCGGTGCTGCCGTCTTTCAGCCGAGGCCAGAAGGGCGCCAAATTTCTTGTGGTGACTCAAGGTTCACTCGCCGGCACTCGCATCTCGCTCGGCACCCAACCGGTGCTGATCGGACGTGCGGACGACTCAACGCTGGTACTCACCGATGATTACGCCTCGACCAGACATGCGCGGCTCTCACCGCGCGGTGACGACTGGTACGTCGAAGACCTCGGCTCGACGAACGGCACCTACCTCGACCGCGCGAAAGTCACCACCGCAGTCCGAGTTCCACTCGGAACCCCCGTCCGTGTCGGCAAAACAGTGATCGAGCTGCGATCGTGACACTTGTTCTCCGCTACGCAGCGCGCAGCGACCGCGGTCTTGTCCGAGGCAACAACGAGGACTCCGTCTATGCGGGCGCACGGCTGCTCGCACTAGCCGACGGTATGGGCGGCCACGCCGCCGGCGAGGTGGCATCGCAGTTGATGATCGCCGCGCTCGCCCACCTCGACGACGACGAGCCCGGCGACGATCTGCTCGGCAAGCTCAATACCGCCGTCCACGAGGGCAATGGCGCCATTGCCGATCACGTCGAGGAAGAGCCCGAACTCGACGGCATGGGCACCACGCTCACCGCGATCCTGTTCGCGGGCAAGAAACTCGGCCTGGTCCACATCGGCGACTCGCGCGCCTATCTGCTGCGCGGCGGCGAGCTGGCCCAGATCACCCGCGACGACACCTTCGTCCAGTCGCTGGTCGACGAGGGCCGGATCACGCCCGAGCAGGCGCATACCCATCCGCAGCGCTCGCTGATCATGCGCGCCCTCACCGGCAACGAGATCGAGCCGACGCTGATCATGCGCGAGGCCCGGGCCGGCGATCGCTATCTGCTGTGCTCCGACGGACTCTCCGATGTGGTCAGCGATGAGACCATCGCCAACACCATGCGCGAGGGCAGCACCGACGAATGTGCTGATCGGCTCATCGAACTCGCCTTGCGCAGCGGCGGCCCGGACAACGTCACCGTGGTCGTCGCCGATGTCATCGATCTGGACTACGGGCAGAGCCACCCGATCGTGGCGGGCGCGGCCTCGGGTCAGGACGAGGACTCCCCGCCGCCGAATACCGCCGCCGGTCGGGCCGCCGCGATGCGTCCGCCGCGGGCCGAACCACGCCGGGCCGCCGCCACACCGGAGACGCCGCCGCAGAGCAAATCGCACAAGTTGCGGTGGATCCTGCTCGCGGTCGCCCTGGTGCTGGCCGCAGCGGTCGGATTGCTGGTCGGCTACAACATGATTCGCAGCAACTACTACGTCGGCGCGGATAACGACAAGGTCGTCATCATGCGCGGGCTGCCGGGTTCGGTGCTGGGTTATTCGATCCACGAGGTCGAGACGATCGGCTGTGTCGACCCGACCGGCGCCCTCACCCTGAAGCAGCCGGGCGAGACGCTGCCGCCGAAGTGCAAGTCGCTCAAGGTTTCCGATCTCAAGCAGACCGGGCACGACCAGGTGGACAAGGGGCTGCCGCCGGGTTCGCTGGACGAGGCGCGCAAGCAGATGCAGATGCTGGCGCGCAACGAGCTGCTGCCCGTCTGTCCGACCAAGGAGTCGGTACCGCAGCCCGGCGTCGTGCCGCCGAGCGAGCCGCCCGCGCAGCCCGGGGTCCCCGCGCCGACGACGGTCGCCCCGACCACCGAGAACCGGCCGCCCGCGCCCGAACCGCAGCCGAGTGAGACCAAGGGCCCCGACGCCAAGACCCCGACGGCGGCGACGTCGCCGAACCCCCAGACGGCGGGGGAACCTTGCCGGGTGACGGACTGATGTCCGCTCCGGCACCGCCGTCCGCTGGGGCTTTTCCCAGTCCGCCCGGCGGATTCGCGCCAGCGCCGCCACCGTCGACGAAGCGCAATGCCGAACTCGTATTGCTCGCCGGTGCGACGGGCATTGTCACCGTTTCGCTGTTTCTGGTCGAGGCGAGTCAGGAACAATCGGTCACCTGGGATATCGCCAAGTACGGTCTCGCCTATCTGGCCCTGTTCGCGGTCGCGCATCTCGCGGTGCGCCGCTTCGCACCGTTCGCCGATCCACTGCTCTTACCGATCGCCGCGCTGCTGAACGGACTCGGCCTGGTGCTGATCCATCGGCTCGATCTCGCCGACGCGCAGACCGCCGCTTACAACTCGTGGCCGATCCCCTCCCCCGACGCCAATCAACAGGTCCTGTGGACCGGTCTGGGGATGATCATCTTCATCGCGATTCTGGTCGTGCTGAGCGATTACCGCACGCTGGCCAAATACGGCTACACCCTGGGCTTGACAGGCCTTGTCGCGCTGGCGATTCCGGCACTGCTGCCCGGGGCGTATTCGGAGACCAACGGTTCCAAGATCTGGATCAGGCTACCCGGATTGAGTGTGCAGCCGGGTGAGTTCGCGAAGATCCTGCTGATCATCTTCTTCGCCTCGGTGCTGGTGGCCAAGCGCGATCTGTTCACCGCGGCCGGTCGGCATTTCCTCGGCATGGAGTTCCCGCGCGCCCGCGACCTCGGACCGATTCTGGTGGTCTGGATCGTCTGCATCGGCGTGCTGGTCTTCGAAAAGGACCTCGGCACCTCGCTGTTGATCTTCAGCACGGTACTGGTGATGCTCTACATCGCGACCGAGCGGGTCGGCTGGCTCGTCATCGGCGGCGTGCTGCTGACCATCGGATTCTTCTTCGCCTACCAGGCCTTCAGCCATGTCCGGGTGCGCACTCAGACCTGGCTGCACCCGTTCGCGGATTACAACAACACCGGCTACCAGATCTCACAGTCGCTGTTCGGCCTGGCCACCGGTGGATTGGCGGGCACCGGCCTCGGCAGCGGACGGCCCTCGCAGGTGCCCTTCGCCAAGACCGACTTCATCATTACCACCATCGGCGAGGAACTCGGCCTGTTCGGGCTGGCCGCGGTGCTGCTGCTGTTCCTGGTTTTCGTGGTGCGCGGCCTGCGGACCGCGCTCGCCGTGCGCGACAGCTTCGGCAAGCTGCTGGCCGCCGGGTTGTCGTTCACCATCGCGATCCAATTGTTCGTGGTGGTCGGCGGTGTCACCAAACTGATTCCGCTGACCGGTCTCACCACCCCGTTCATGTCCTACGGCGGTTCGTCGCTGCTGGCCAACTACGCGCTGCTGGCATTGCTGATCAAGGTCTCCGACGCGGCACGTGCCCCGGCGCCGGTGCGCAAGAAGGATCCGGTGGCCCCGATCGCGGATGCGACCACCGAGCTTCTGCGCAAACCGGAAGCGAGGCCGCAGGAATGAACACGCCGCTACGACGAGTCGCGGTCGCGGTGATGCTCATGATCGTCGCCCTGCTGCTCAACGCCACCTATGTGCAGGTGATCAAAGCCGACGACTACCGCACCGATCCACGCAACTCGCGCGTGCTGCTCGACGAATACGCCCGCCAGCGCGGACAGATCTCCGCGGGCGGCACCGTGCTGGCCAGTTCGGTCGCCACCGACGACCGCTACAAGTACCTGCGCACCTACCCCACCGATCCCGAGGCGTATGCACCGGCCACCGGCTTCTACTCGATGCAGTACGGCAGCACGGGGCTGGAGCGCGCCGAGGACACGGTGCTCAACGGTTCGGACAATTCGCTGTTCGGACGCCGCCTGATCGATATGATCTCCGGCCGTGATCCGCGCGGCGGCAATGTGCTCACCACGCTGGATCCGATGATGCAGCAGGTCGCCTACGAACAGCTGACCGCAAAGGGCTATACGGGTTCCGTGGTGGCGATCGAGCCCAGTACCGGCAAGATTCTCACCATGGTGTCCACCCCCAGCTACGACCCGAACCTGTTGTCCGGGCACGATGGCGCCCAGGGCACCAAGTCCTGGGAAGAGCTGAGTGCGGACCAGCGCCAACCCATGTTGAATCGTGCTGTGTCGCAGACCTATCCGCCGGGCTCCACCTTCAAGGTGGTCGTCACCGCCGCCGCGTTGGCCAACGGCACCGCAACCCCGGACGACCAGTTCACCGCAGCGCCGAACATCACGTTGCCGGGGACGAACACGACGCTGGAGAACTACAACGGAGCCACCTGTGGCAGCGGCCCCACCGCAACGCTCACCGAGGCATTCCGCAGATCCTGCAATACCGCATTCGTCGAACTCGGTCTCAAGGTCGGCTCGTCCAACCTCAAGGACGAGGCCGCCGCATTCGGAATCGGGGCGCACCGTGGCATCCCGATTCCGGTGGCGGAGAGCACCGTCGGCACGATTCCGGACAATGCCGCACTGGCTCAGAGCAGCATCGGTCAGCGCGATGTCGCGCTCACCCCACTGGACAACGCGGTCATCGCCGCGACCGTCGCCAACGGCGGCGTCCGCATGGAGCCGTACCTGGTCGACCAACTGCAGGGACCCGATCTGAGCGAACTCTCGAAAAATAAACCGGTCTCGGTCGGCCAAGCTGTCAGCGCCCAGGTAGCGTCGACGCTGACCAACCTGATGATCGCGTCGGAGGACAACACCGTCGGACACGGCCAGACCCGGTATCAAATCGCCTCTAAGACCGGAACCGCCGAACACGGAAGCAATCCGCGCAATACGCCACCACACGCCTGGTACATCGCCTTCGCGCCCGCGCAGAACCCCAAGATCGCCATCGCGGTGATCGTGGAGAACGGCGGCGACCGGGCGTTGGCCGCCACTGGTGGCTCGGTGGCCGCGCCGATTGCCCGCGCGGTGCTGGACGCCGGTTTGCGAGGGCGCTGAGAGATTATGAACGTGCGAGTGGATGTACGGGGGCCGGGATGCTGAACAACGGTGCGATGATCGCCGACCGATATCGCCTGCAACGCCTGATCGCCACGGGCGGTATGGGGCAGGTCTGGGAGGCGCTCGACACCCGACTGGACCGCCGGGTCGCGGTGAAGGTGCTCAAGTCGGAGTTCTCAGCCGACCCGACCTTCCGACACCGGTTCCGCAGTGAGGCCAAGACCACGGCCCAGCTGAATCACCCGGGTATCGCCGGAATCTACGACTACGGCGAGACCATGGATCCCAGCGGCGGGGAAACCGCCTATCTGGTCATGGAATTGGTGCAGGGCGAACCGCTCAATACGGTGCTGAACCGGCTCGGGCGACTTTCGGTGGCCCAGGGTCTGGACATGCTGGAGCAGACCGGTCGCGCGCTCGAGGTCGCACACGCTGCCGGCGTCGTGCACCGGGACGTCAAGCCGGGCAATATCCTCGTCACGCCGACCGGTCAGGTGAAGATCACCGACTTCGGCATCGCCAAGGCCGTCGACGCCTCCCCGGTCACTAAGACCGGCATGGTGATGGGCACCGCCCAATACATCGCGCCCGAGCAGGCGGTCGGCGAGGACGCGACCGCGGCCAGTGACGTGTACGCACTCGGTGTGGTCGGTTACGAGGCATTGGCCGGGCAGCGCCCGTTCAGCGGCGACGGCGCGATCACCGTCGCGATGAAACATGTGCGCGAGGCCCCGCCGCCGATGCCGTCCGATCTGCCGCCCAATGTGCGCGAGCTGATCGAGATCACCATGGGCAAGGATCCGGCCCTGCGCTATGCCAGCGGCGGCGAATTCGCCGATGCCGTCGCCGCCGTGCGCGCCGGACGGCGTCCACCACCGCCGGTCACCACCGCGGGACCGACGGCAACCGGTGCGACCCGGGTGCTGCCGCCGGGCCCGACCGTGATTCTGCCGTCGCATGACCACGATGGCCCGACGGTCCGGTACAACACCCCGGCCACGCCGATGGGTGTAGGCGGCGTCGCTTCGACCAGACAGTCGCCCGCAGGCGCGCCCAGGACCGTGATGAGTTCCGGCGCCACCCGCACCAACCCAGGGCCCGGTCCGGAGACCTCGAAATTCACCACCGGCCAGAAGGTCGGCGCGGCCGTGGCCGTCGGCGCGGTGCTGCTCGTCGGACTCGTTTTGTGGCTGCTCTTCGGCGGCGATACCAATCCGGATACCGTGCGCCCGGTCACCACCACCACGAAGGTCGCGCCGCCGCCGGTCACGACGCCGCCGACGACCACAACCGAGGCGCCGACGACCGTCGTCACCACGACCAGACCGGCCCCGCCACCGCCACCGACCCAGGAACCGACGACGACAACGCAGCCGCCGACCACAGCGCCGAGTACCACAGCGCCGAGTACGACGAAGTCGTCGAAAACGACGAGTCCGTCCACCACCACAAGAGGCTCGTGGTTCCCTACGCTCGATTTACCATTTCCGGATAGTCCCGGTGCCCGAGGACCCTCGGCCACTCCAGGCGCTGCTACTCCGCAAGGACAACCATGACGACCCCGAAGAATCTCTCCTCCCGCTACGAGCTGGGTGAGATCATCGGGTTCGGCGGCATGTCCGAAGTCCACAAGGCGCGCGATCTCCGGCTCAGCCGGGACGTCGCGATCAAGGTGTTGCGTGCCGACTTGGCCCGCGACCCGACGTTCTACCTGCGCTTCAAGCGCGAGGCACAGAACGCCGCCGCACTGAATCATCCGGCCATCGTCGCGGTCTACGACACCGGCGAGGCGGAGGTGGACGGCGGTCCGCTGCCGTACATCGTGATGGAGTACGTCGACGGTGACACGCTGCGTGACATCGTGCGCGGCAAGGGTCCGATACCGCCGCGCCGGGCCATGGAGGTCGTCGCCGACGTCTGCGCCGCACTGGATTTCAGCCATAAGGCCGGAATCGTGCACCGCGATATGAAGCCCGCCAACATCATGATCAACCGGGCCGGGGCCGTGAAGGTGATGGACTTCGGCATCGCGCGCGCGATCGCAGACAGCTCCAACCCGATGACCCAGACCGCAGCGGTTATCGGTACCGCGCAATATCTTTCGCCCGAGCAAGCGCGCGGTGAGACCGTCGACGCCCGCTCGGATGTCTATTCCGTCGGCTGTGTGCTGTTCGAAATCCTCACCGGCGAGCCGCCTTTCACCGGCGACTCGCCGATCGCCGTTGCCTACCAGCACGTCCGGGAGGATCCGCGGCTGCCATCGCATGTCCACAACGGAGTGCCGCGCGAGCTGGATTCCGTCGTGCTCAAGGCGATGAGCAAGAATCCGGCCAACCGGTACCAGTCGGCCGCCGAGATGCGTGCCGATCTGATCCGGGTGCTCGGCGGGCAGAAGCCCAGCGCGCCGATGGTGATGACCGATGAGGACCGCACCACCATCCTCGGCTCGAACGAACCTGGGCCGCGCAACTTCCGCACCGTCGAACGCAATGACGACACCGCCGAGCAGGAACCCGCCGAACCGGCGAGTCCACGCCGCAATCTCTATATCGCGCTCGGCGCCGCCGCCGCGGTCATCGTTGCGTTCGCCCTGTTCTGGGTTCTGATCGGACCGGGCGCACGCCCGGATCAGGTCGCCATACCCGACCTTTCGAACAAATCCACGCAACAGGCCCAGGACTCGCTGCAGAAGCTCGGCTTCACGGTGGCCATCCAGCAAAAGCCGGATAACAAGGTCGCCACCGGCAATGTCATCTCCACTCAGCCGCTCGGCGGCTCCCGGGTCGACAAGGGCAGCACGATCACCGTGCAGGTCTCCAGCGGGCCGGCGCAGGTGCAGATTCCTCGGCTCGACGGCATGACCCAGGAGCAGGCGGAGCAGCAGCTGAACGCCAGTGGCTTGCGGATGGATCCGAGCGTGCAGCGCAAGCCGTCGAGTGCGCAGGAGACGGACAAGGTGATCGGCACCGATCCCTCGGCGGGCTCGCGCGTCGATGTCGACCGGGCCATCGTCGTGATTCTCGGCTCCGGACCGGAGCAGATCCGAGTGCCGAATGTGGTCGGTCAGGACATCAGTGTCGCGCAGCCGAATCTGGTGGACAGCGCCGGTTTCAAGATCAACATCCAGGAGGTGCCGTCCTCGAAGCCCAAGGGCGAGGTGCTCTCTACCAACCCGGCGGGCGGCACCAGCGCGGACAAAGGATCGACGGTCACCGTGCAGGTCTCCAGCGGCGACATCGTCATGCCGAGCCTGGTCGGCCTGACCACGGCGCAGGCGGTGGACAAACTGCGGCAGGCGGGTTGGACCGGCACATCGGCACAGATCAGCCAGACCACCCAGGGCACCTTCGATACCAACAGCGTCGGCCGGGTCGTCAGCCAGCAGCCCGCGGCCGGATCGGCGATCGCGAAGAACGGAACGGTGTCGATCACCACCTACGTCCTCGGTCCGCCGTAACCGCGGCCAACCTGGCGACAATCAGTTCAGCGAATTCGTCACCGCGGTCTACGGCGGGCGGTCACGCCGATCAGGAAAGATCCAGGTGGCGATTCATCGACATCGCCGCCTCGGCCAGCTCCGCCAACTCGACCACCTCGACGCCGTGCTTCCGCAATTGCTCCACCCCGACGCAGTTGGTCACGAAGGTCGTCGGTTCTCGCCAGGCGATGACGACGCGCGGAATCCCGGCCCGCAGAATTCGGTCGGTGCACGGGAGCCGGGTCGCGGTGGCGCGCTGCGAACACGGTTCCAGGGTGCTGTAGATCGTCGCTCGCGCCAGCCGAGGATCGTCCGCGTCGAGCTTGTCGAGTGCGGACTCCTCGGCATGGACCTTCTCATCGGTCTCGCGCGAGTAGCCGGTCGAGATCTCGACGCCGTCGGCCACGATGACCGCACCGACAGAGAACGCGGTCGGACTGGGCGGGCACAGCCGCGCCAGTTCGATTGCCCGGCGCATGAATCGGATATCGGTCTGTTCCTCGGACTCGCGCGGCAGGTAGCGCAGCAATGCAATATCCCCGATCCGAGTGATATCGGCCAGGTGCATTCGGCGGGCCGGGTAGCTCGCGGGGCCGAGAAAGCGCGGCGCCGCGGCATGTCCGACGACGACCGGCGCGACCGCCATCTGCAATTCGTCGGCCAGGTCCGCCGCGAGAAACTGCGTGTGGATGCGGGTGCCGCCCTCGACCATGAGCCGGGCGATGCCGCGGCGGCCGAGATCGTCGAGCAATGCTGCGAGGTCGATATCGGCACCGAGCGGAACCACCTCCGCCAGACCTGCCAACCGATCGCCGAGCTTCGTCGCACCGGTGTGTGTGGTGTAGACGAGTTTGTCACCGCCGCAGTGCCAGAACCGCAGCTCGGGATCCAGATCACCGCGTGCGCTGACGGCGATCTTCAACGGGTACTCCGGTTTTCCGGCCGCGATGCGCGCCGCCCGGCGGTCCGCACTGTCGACCAGCAACCGTGGATTGTCGCGCCGCAGCGTCTGCGCACCGATCAGGATCGCGTCGGACTCGGCACGCACCTGATCCACCCGATCGAAATCCGCGGCATTGGACAGCTTCAGCCGCTCCGGGCTCGCATCGTCGATATATCCGTCGACACTGACCGCGACGGACAGCAGCACATAGGGCCGACGCGTCACTGGGTCACCAGTGCCGCGACCTCCGCCTCCAGCATCTCCACCAGTCCCTCGGACGGGCGCTCGCCGCATACCTCCAGCCAGTTCGCCAACATCCGGTGCCCGCCCTGGGTCAGCACCGATTCGGGATGAAACTGCACGCCGTGAATCGGCAGGCTCCGATGCCGCATGGCCATCACGATCCCGGACTCGGTGCGCCCGATCACCTCGATATCCGAGGGCAGTGTGTCCTCGAGGACGGTGAGCGAGTGGTATCTGGTCGCGGTGAACGGGTCGGGCAGACCGGCCAGCACGCCCGCGCCGAGATGGAAGACCGAGCTGGTCTTGCCGTGCAGCAGCTCCGGCGCGCGAGTCACGGTGCCGCCGAACGCCTCTCCGATGGCCTGATGGCCCAGGCACACCCCGAGTAGCGGAATGCCGTGCCGGGTGCACGCATGCACCAGATCGATGCTCGCACCCGCCCGATCCGGAGTGCCGGGTCCCGGGCTGATGAGAATGCCGTCGTATTCGGTGACGACCGCGTCCAGATCGGCCAACTTCGCGTCGTCATTGCGCCAGACCACGGCCTCGGCACCCAACTGGCCGAGGTACTGCACCAGGTTGAACACGAAGCTGTCGTAGTTGTCGACGACCAGTACACGCATGCTGTCGAGATTACGTGGCGACCCGGCGGACCGTCGCCCGCATTACCAGTTGGGATAGCCTAGAGGCAGACCGGAGGGGACCTGAGCCCTCACCCGGACCGTCTCGGCCCCCGCCGGATCGGGTTCTGTGGTGCGCGAGCTCGGCCATAATTCAACCGAATCCCGCCCGCCGGTACCCGACCTGAACGCCGAACCCGAGGACGACATGCCCAAGTCGAAGGTCCGCAAGAAGACCGACTACACGATCAATCCCGCCAGCCGCACGCCGGTGAAGGTGAAGGCAGGGCCGTCCCCGGTCTGGTACGTCGTGATCATGCTCGGCTTCATGCTGGCCGGGTTGGTCTGGTTGCTCGTCTACTACTTGGCCAACGACAAGATCTCCTGGATGGCGGATCTCGGGGCGTGGAACTTCCTGATCGGCTTCGGTCTGATGGTCATCGGCCTGATCATGACCATGCGGTGGCGGTGACCTGGCTCAGTAACGCCAGGATTACAGACGTGTCATTCATGCACACCTGTGGATAACCGTGTGGACAACTCGAGGAACGATTGGGGAAAGTGACACGTGGATCCCGAATCCGATTCGCCTGATCCGCCTCCCGAACCACGCACCACCTGGACCACACCGATGGCCGCTCTCATTGCGGTGACCATCGGCGGTTTGGTGCTGGCCGGTGCCGCCATCCTCGCCAAGGATGGGCCGAGTCGGCTGCTGATCGGATCGGCGGCGGTCGGCCTGCTGGCGTTGGCCGGCCTCGGATTCCGACAGCGCCCGCGCCTGAGCATCACCGCCGATCCACAGCCGCGACTGGTGGTCCGCACTCTTACCGGGCCGACCGCATACACCCGCGATCAGATAATGCGGGCCCGAGTCGTCGGCTACCGCCGCCTCGGCCGCAAGAATCCCATGCTCGAAATCGACGTCGAGCACCACGGCGACGAACGGCTGCTGATCTTCGGCCGATGGGACCTCGGCACCAGTCCGGACGAGGTCTTCGAAACCCTTGTCGCGCACGGACTGGCGCAGTAGCCGCGCGCCGAATGCCCGCGGCGGCAACGTTTCACGTGAAGCATCTACCGCAGCGATATGGCCGCGGCGACGATCACCGCGAGTGCCGCCACGGCGACGGCGGCAACCGCAGTCCACCCGATCAGTCGCACATTCTCCTGCGATTTCGCGCGCAACCATTCGGGCAGGAACAGAATGCCGAGTGCGGCAAGGGTGCCCGCGGCGAGTCCGCCGAGGTGTCCGGCCAATGAGATACCGGGCAGCGAGAAGCTGATGAAGACGTTGATGCCGATGAGGATCAACATCTGATTCGGATTCTGCCGCACCCGGATCAGGATCACGGTGATCGCGCCGAACAGTCCGTAGACCGCACATGATGCGCCCGCGGTGAGGCTGTCCCTGGCGAAAACCATCACGGCGGCCGCACCGCCGAGCAGTGACACCAGGTAGACCACCAGATAGCGCACCCGCCCGAGGACCGGCTCGATACTGCGGCCGACCACATACAGCGCGAACATATTGAGCAGCAGGTGGATCGGACCGTAGTGCAGGAAGCCGGAGCCGATCAGCCGCACGTACTGACCGTGCGCGACCGCGGGCGGATAGAGCACCCAGTCGACGTACAGCGCGGAATGTCCGGTGTTCTCCACCAGACTCTTCGATTGGCCCGCGGTGACCGCGAAGATGATCGCGTTCAGCGCGATCAGCACATAGGTGACATACGGAATCGGGGTCCGCAGGGTCTGCGCACCGGCGACGGTTCGCACCGGGCGGACCTCACGTTGCCCCTGACGGACACAGTCGACACAGTGCTGTCCGACCGCCGCGGGTCGCAGGCATTCCGGACAGGCAGGTCGCCCGCACCGAGTGCAGGCCAGGCCCGTAGGACGATTGGGGTGGCGGACGCACGTCGGTGCGGGCGGTTGAGCGTTCATCGGATTATTCGATAGTGATCTTGGAGATGGTGACGGCTTCCTTGGGACGGTCGTTGCGATCGGTCGGCGTGGTCGCGATGGCATCGACGACCTTGCGCGAATCGGGGTCGACGACCTCCCCGAAGATGGTGTGCTTGCGGTTCAGATGCGGCTGTGAACCGACGGTGATGAAGAACTGCGAACCATTGGTGCCCGGTCCCGCATTCGCCATCGCCAGCAGGTAGCCGCGATCGAAGCGCAGCTCCGGGTGGAATTCGTCGCCGAATTCGTAGCCGGGTCCACCGCGTCCGGTGCCGGTCGGGTCACCACCTTGAATCATGAACCCGTCGATCACCCGGTGGAAGCTCACGCCGTCGTAGAACGGGCCGGAGGTGCCGCCGCTGGCGTTCTCCGTCTCGTACGGTGCCGATCCGTCGGCCAGGCCGAGGAAGTTCCGCACCGTCTTCGGGGCGTGGTTACCGAAGAGCGAGATCTTGATATCGCCGTGGTTGGTGTGCAACGTGGCCACGGCGGTCTGATTCGGTGAGGTCACGCCGCCCATCGTGCCACGATCCTCGCAATCTTCGCCGCACCGGGCCGGGTGCGGCTGTGATCCGGGATTACTGCGCGATGCGCGGGTATGTGCCACAGTTGTCGAATGACCTTGGGGCGCCTACTCACCTCCGCACGTTCTCGTAACCGTCTGATCGCCGCGGTCGTCGTCGCGCTGGCCGGTGGCGTGGCCTGGTTGGTCCGCAGCAAGCGTCCACAACCGCCGGAACCGGCGCCGGCGCCGCCGCGAATCGGCTACTCCCGCAACGGTTCCGCGCCGACCCCCTTGGCGGGCGCCGGCGCGGACAACGGTCGCTGACTTCGCTTCGATTCCGGTCAGCGGCTGACGGTGCGCTTGTACTGACGCAGCGCGAGCGGGATGAACACCAACAGGATGATGACCACCCACGCCAGCGTCGTCGCCACCGGATGCTGCATGGACCAAGCGTCCGATTTCGGGGCCATCGGACTGGTATTGCCGAACAGATCGCGAGTCGCCTGGGTGACCGCCGAAACCGGATTCCATTCGGCGAATACCCGCAGCGCCGTCGGTAGATTCTCGAGCGGCACAAAGGTATTGGCCAGGAATGTCAGCGGGAAGATCACCATGAAGCTGGCGTTGTTGAACACCTCGGGCGCGCGGACCAGCAGGCCGACCACGGCCATGATCCAGGAGATCGCGTACGCGAACAGCAGCAACAGCACATAGGCCAGCACCGCGTCGAGCAGTGATCCGCGTATCCGCCAGCCGACGACATAACCGGTCAGCGACATCACCACCAGGCTGACCACATTGATCACCACATCGCTGATGGTGCGCCCGACCAGCACGGCCGACGGCGCCATCGGCAGCGAACGGAACCGGTCGATAATGCCCTTCTGCATATCCTCGGCCAGTCCCAGTCCGGTGAACGTCGCGCCGAACACCACCGACTGCGCGAAGATGCCCGCGATCAGGAACTCCCGGTAACCGCCCGACATGCCGGGCACCTCGATCGCCGAGCCGAAGATATAGGCGAAAAGCAGCACGAACATGATCGGCGACAGCGTCGAGAAGATCAGCACGTCGGGTACGCGCTTGATCTTGATGACATTGCGTTTGGCGATGGTCAAGCTGTCGGTGTAGACGATGGTGAGACGTTCGCCGAGTGGCATGCGGGTTCTGGTGTCCAGGGTCGCCGCGGTCATCGCTTGCGTCCTTCCGTTGCTTCGAGCCGATCCACGGGCTTGCTGCCATTTCCGTTGATCAACTCCTCGGCCTCGTGACCGGTGAGCGTCAGGAAGACATCGTCCAGTGAGGGGCGACGCAGCCCGACGTCGTGAATCTGCACATTGTGGGTGCTCAGCCTGCCGATGGCATCGACGAGCGCCTGCGATCCGTCACTGACCGGAACGGTGATCCGGCGCAGTCCGGGTTCCAGGTGGATCTCCCCGTCCGCCAAGCCCTTCAGTGCCTCCTGGGCGGTCGCGAGATTGTCGGCGTGGTCGACGGTGAGTTCGATGCGGTCGCCGCCGACCAGGGTCTTGAGTTCATCCGCGGTGCCGCGGGCGATCACCTTGCCGTGGTCGATCACCGCGATGGCGTCGGCCAGCCGGTCGGCCTCCTCCATGTACTGCGTGGTCAGCAAGAGGGTGGTTCCCCCGGCGACCAGTTCCTCGATGACATCCCAGAGGTCGAGGCGCGCACGCGGATCGAGTCCGGTGGTCGGCTCGTCGAGGAAGAGCACCGGTGGATTGGCCACCAGTGCGCCGGCCAGGTCGAGCCGTCGGCGCATGCCGCCCGAGTAGCCCTTGACCGGTCGATCGGCGGCCTCGCTCAGTCGGAAGCGTTCCAGCAATTCCCGCGCGCGCTCCTTACTGCGCTGTACGCCCATGTGATAGAGCCGGCCGACCATCTCCAGATTTTCGAATCCGGTGAGATATTCGTCGACGGCGGCGTATTGCCCGGACGCGCCGATGCGTGAGCGCAGCGCCTGTGGATTGCGGAGCACGTCGATACCCGCGACGGTGGCGCGGCCGGCATCCGGAATGAGCAGGGTGGTGAGCACCCGGACCGTGGTGGTCTTACCCGCACCGTTCGGTCCGAGCAATGCGGTGACGGTGCCCTCGGGCACCGCTAGGTCGAGTCCATCGAGGGCGACCAACTGGCCGTATCGTTTGACCAGACCCTCGGCGACGATTGCGTCGGGCATGATTCTCCTGAGGTTCGCTCGCTCCGAGCGAGGTGACCATTACCCGAGTCAGTATTGCCCTGTGCACCGACAATTTCCCGTGATTTTCGTCGACCTGGGCTTTACCAACGATCGATGGTCGCGAAATTGCCACCGAACACAAACAGTCGCATCCCGTTCCGGGCGGTGCTCGGGGGTGCCGGATCGGGATGCGACCGATTTCGATCCTGCCGCTCGATCCCCGTCCGATCGCGCGTAGCGCACTACCCGATTCGGGCCCGACCGGTACTCGGGTGCCGCGGGCCCGACATGCCCGTGACCGAACGACACGCGGCAAATCCGACCGAATCTGCCGTCCGGTCGATGAACCCCAGAAGCGATTCCGGACGCACAGCAACCGGTCGGCATGGTTTTCACTTTCACATCGCCCGCGTAGTGAGATCACACCCCGGTCGTAAATCACTGCGCGACAACATTTTTGACAACAGTCACCGAACCGGCAACAGTCCGACCACCGACCGGTCCGGCTACCTGGGCGGCGCCCGCGCCCGGCGCAGGTGAGCCGTCCCGAAAAATCTTGAAAAGTCGCGATCCCCACGCACACACAATCCCGGAACATCGCGTAGGATCATTCACGTCGGCCCCTCCCCCCCGGGCCGACCTTACGCGGGCCTCGGCTAACTCCCCCCCTTCGCCGAGGCCCGCTCCCCATTTTGCGGGGCAGGTCAGCCCCGCTCAGCTATCTGTCGGCACCGCCGAATTCTCGACCATGCCCACCGATAGCCAGGCCGCCGTCAACCGTTGCGCCCGTACCTTTCCGGCGGTCGCCAGCAACCGACGATCCCGCTCCCACCGCTCGCGAACGACCCGATCGGCCTGTGCCCACAGCGGCTCCAATTCGGTCAGCACCTGTTCGAAATACGCGTACGCACCACCCAGTGCGATGTGCCCGCCCGGTGCGGTCGGCCGATCCATATCGAGACCACGTACGAAGGCCACCGCGGCGAGTAACCGCTGCAGCGTCGCCCGCGGCCAACCGGACTCGCGCCCGACCCGCAGCAACCAGCCGAGGGTGGCCGCGAGCACATGGACGTCCTCGATGGTGCGGAACGGTTTGAGGTAATCCGAGTACCCGTCGCCGGCCAGCGGCTCTGCCGCGACATCGGTGAATGTCACCGAGGCGTGTGGGATTTCGGGTGCGAAAGGTACTGCGGGCAGATTCGTCACATCGACGCCGGGCTGTGCGGCATCGACGAGCACCGCGCGCAGCCGGTTGCGCCCGTCGGCCGCCGTGCCCGCGCTGGCGATCACCAACATCCGCCGCGCGAGTATCCCCAATGTGGTGAAGGTCTTGGTGCCGTTCACCCGCCAGCCGCGGTCGGTCTCGGTCACCTCGGTCGCGATCGCGGACGGATGCGCGCCACCGGCCTCGGTCGCGGAAACCGCGACCAGCTCATCGGCCGGGAGGTCGGGCAGCAACGCACGCAGCGCCTGCTGATATCCGGACAGAAATGCGAAACCCAGTCGGTCCGCACCGAATCCACCGGCGATCGCTATATCGATCGTGTTGTCGAACCGCTCGGCGGTCGCCCGATGCCGCGTCCACGCATCGGTGATCGACTCGAGCGGTGTCGGATCGAGCGCCTCGGTCAGCAGATAATCGAACACAGAGTCCACTCGTGCACGCTAACCGAGAATCGTCGCGCTGCTCGTACCCAAGGAAGGCGGCGACTACTCCGCAATCCTTATCCGGAACGCGGCGATGCGACAGCAGAATCTCAGGATCACCAGGTATCACTGACTCGTCATACCCCTCGTGAGGAGCCTGACCAGTGACGAAACCGGATCTCGCGCGCCGAAAGGCGCTGTATGACGCCGAGGCACGACTGTCCTGGGTGCTCGCTGCACTGGCCGGTCTCATCGGAGCCGCGGCCTTCACGCATACCGCGGGCTACTTCGTCACGTTCATGACCGGCAATACCGAGCGCGCGGTCCTCGGCTACTTCCACGACGAACCCGATATCGCCGTCGCCGCGGCGCTGCTCATGCTCTCGTTCCTCGCCGGCGTCGTGGTGGCCTCCTGGTGTCGCACGCACTACTGGTCCGGCCATCCGCACGGCCCGACCCTGCTCACCACGCTCAGCCTCGCCGTGGCATCCCTGCTGGACGGCATCATCTACTGGGCGACGAGCGCCACCAAGATCGACCTCATCCCGATCCTGTTCGTCGCCTTCGGGGTCGGCGCGCTCAACACCTCGTTCGTCAAGAACGGCGAAGTTTCGATACCTCTGAGCTACGTCACCGGCACCCTCGTCAAAATGGGCCAGGGCATCGAACGCCATATCAGCGGCGGCGATTACGCCGACTGGCTCGGCTACTTCCTGCTCTATGCCGCCTTCTGCGCGGGCGCGCTGCTGGGCGGATTGCTGAGTCTGATCGTCGCGGGCTGGGCCATGCTCATCACCGCCACCGTGGTGTGCCTGATCACTACCTGCTTCACCTACCTGCACCTCGACCGACACGGCCCGCCCACGACGAGCTGACCCACGTGCGCGCCGTCGAGGCGACGGATACGGTTGTCCGGTGGGGAGTTTCGAGGATCCAACGCCGGATCACCTTGCGGCACTTGCACAACACAGCACCTGGGCCGAAATCCGACCGCTATTGCGGCCGATTCTGCGTCCGACGACCTACAAACAGGCCGCACTCGACAACCTGCTGCACCGCTGGCCCGAGGCCGCCGAGATCGACACCCGGTTCGTCAGCCGCCCGGCCTTCCCGTTCGTCGACGAATTGGTCGCGATCGACCTGCCGAACACGCGAACAGTCATCAACTACTCGACCATGGCGCTCTGGCCTGTTTCGGCCGACGAGGTCTTCACCGCGGCCCGCGAAAATCTGGAAGCCATTGCGCAGCCGCATGATCCGCGCGGCAACGCCATCCTCACCCGCACCGATCGCGACGGCAGCGAATACCTCACCTCCTGGCCGCTCGCCCCGGGTTGGTTGGCAACCTTCAGTCAGCGCTATGCCGGCCGCCGCCCTGTAGTCTTCATGCCCGACATCGACACACTGATCGTGGTCCCTGATATCCCACACCTGCTCGCCCGCATCTACGGCCAGGTCGAGCAACAGTATGTGGATGCACGCCAACGCCTCTCACCGCAGGGCTACACCCTCGACGAGGACGGCACCGTCGTCCCCTTCGATCGCGCAGGCCGACACGAACAACACCATGCTGCCGTCCGCGCCGGATACCGACTTGCCATGTGGGAGTATGCCGTCCAGGCCCACTGGCTCAACCAGGCGCTCGAACGCGACCTCGAAGTCACCCGCTACGACCTGAAGACGGCCATCGTCGGCGACATGAAGCCGGCGGGCATCGACACCCACCCCTACACCTACACCGTCTGGGGCCAAGGCGTCGACTACCTGCTCCCCGCCGCCGACTACATCATGTTCGCCGGCACCGACGCCGCCGACAACGCCGTTCCCATCTGCACCGTCCCACTCACCGCCGCCCTCGAAATAACCGGCCTCACACCGATTCCCGGCATGTCTCCCATTCGCTTCGAAGCCCGCTTCTGGCCCGATGAAACGATGCTCACCCAGTTGAAGCAGGCCTCGGTCGCTCTGTGAATCAAGCCGGTAGCTGATCTGCCCGTCAGTGCCACTCGATGCCCGGCTCATGCTCACGGAGAGCATGAGTCTTGTCTCGCCTGTGGCCGCCGGCCGAGATGTGCCCGTAGCGCTTATCGGTGGTCGTGATGGACTCGTGCCCGGCATCACGCAACACGACCCAGATCGGCTCGCCCTTGCGGACGTCACGATATTCCGGTGTGCCACAACATATACGGGTGTCAGGCGCTCGGCGAGCAGACCGGGATGAGATCGGCCGTACGAGATCCTAGTGGGCTACTCGCGTAACCGACGATGTCGCGATCGATGTAGCGGTGCCAGCTTACGGGCATCGGCCTCGATGCCGGTCCGCATAGCGCTGTAGCCAGCCGGTGAGCGTGCCGAGCGGCTCGTCAGCCGCAGCGTATCAGTGGCGAGGTTGCGCTCGGCCCGACACGGTCGAGCAGTCCGGCCCGGCGGATCGCCACGGCATGGTCCTCGAAACTCGGCGAGGTCTCGAGGATGCGACCGTTACGCGGAACGCGGCAGCGAACCCGGGAATAGGTGGACCCACCGGTCCGGCGAGGGGTGGGCACGCGCCCTTTCGGTCATGCGCGAATCCCTCAGATCGGATACATGGACCTGCCACGACCTAGATCATAGATCTAGGTCGTGGCCTGCACGGTTCCTGGTGGAGCCTAGGGGAATCGAACCCCTAACCCCTGCCTTGCAAAGGCAGTGCTCTGCCAATTGAGCTAAGGCCCCGAAATCCCTACTGTCCGAGGACAGTTCAGCGGGTGGTGACTTCGTGCCACAGGTCCGCATCGTCACGCTTGCGCAGCTTGGTGATTCCGATGAGAACCGCGACCACGACACCGACCGTGAGAAGAATTTTCATGATTCCCACCCTACTGTGATGTTCGGGAGTGGGCCTAGGAGGACTTGAACCTCCGACCTCTTCGTTATCAGCGAAGCGCTCTAACCGCCTGAGCTATAGGCCCCTATTTCTTGTTCCGATTACCCGCCGGAGCTGCTAACCGAACCGAGGCACGAGATTACCTTACCCGCCCGCCGAAGACCAAAACGGCCGGTCACCGCCCTGTGCGAGGACAGCGACCGGCCGCGTGGACACCGCTTCTAGTCGGGGTCGGCCAGGGTCACCTGGATGCCGCCGACGAGGTCACAGCACTGGTTGTAGATGAAGACGCCGACGGTCGCCAATGCAGTGAAAAGCACCACATTGATCAGCCCGATGACGCCCGCGTAGCCGAATACCGAACCGGCGTCGACCAACCCGACCGAGCCGCTGTCGGAGGAGACCATATCGGTGAAGGTGCTGTTGAGCCGCTCCCACACACCCATGCCCTCGAGCACGATGTAGAGCAGACCGACCGCGAGCATCCACACGAAGAACATGGCCACGCTGATCACCAGCGAGATCTTCAGGGTCGACCAGGGGTCGATCCGACGGATCTGCACCGTAGCCCGCAACGGCTCACCGGAGGCGACGGCCGCCGCGACGGCGACCGGAACCGCGGGCGAGACAGGTACCGACTGCGGGCCCGGGTTTTCGACGGGCAGCGGGTGCCGGATGTCGGACAGGTCCGGCATGTCCTTGATCAATTCCGGGCGGGCGATGCTGCGGGTCGGTCCGTCGATGCCGACGGACTTCACCATCGCCGCTTCCTTGCGTGCCGCCTTGGCCGCGAGATCCGCGGTGGTGCGGGCATTGCCGCCACCGAGACCGCCGCCGCCACCCAGGCCACCGCCAGCACCACTGCCGCTGAGCCCACCGCCGGTGGAATTCGGGCGACCGGTCACCGGCGACTGGCCGGGGCGATACAGGTTCGACTGTGGCTCCCGCTGCGGCAGCTGCGACCAGCCCTCCTGGAAGGGCGACTGGCCGCCGCCGTTCGATGCCGAGCGATCGCCCGCTTCCGGCGCGGCCGGCTCGCCTGGGTTACCCGGCCGAGCCGCCCGCTGATCGAATGCCTCATGCCCGTCCGCACCCGAGCTCGGCTCCGGCGCTTTGAACGCGACTTCGCCTTGTTTGCTGCGCATTTCGTGCGGCTGGGCCCCTCCCTGCGGGCCACTCGGCTGGCCGTTCTCGGCCGATGCGACCGGCCGTGGGATCGGCCGCGGCGGAATCGGTGACGGTGCGATCCGTTCGGTTACACCGTTCGTCTGGTGCCGCTCGTCGTTCGGCTGATTCGTGGTCAATGGGAATCCTTAGATCCGTTCGTTGCCGCCGCTGTGGGGTTACTGCTCAGAGGAACCGATGTCGCCGTCTCCGCCGACGAGCGAATCAGGATCGGGTTCGTCGGCATTGCGCGCGATAGCAAGCAACGTATCGCCATCGGCGAGGTTCATCAATCGCACGCCCTTGGTCTGTCGTCCAGCCTTACGAACCTGCTTCGCCGCCGTCCGGATAACACCACCGCCGGATGTGATCGCATACAACTCATCCTCGTCGTCGACGATGAGCGCACCGACAAGGGTGCCACGCTTGGTGTCGTATTGGATAGTCAATACACCTTTACCGCCGCGACCCTGTGGGGTGTACTCCTCGATCGCGGTCCGCTTGGCATAACCACCGGAGGTCGCGACGAGCAGATAGGTGTCGGCGCGAACCACATTGAGCGACAACAGTTCATCGTCGGCATTGAACCGCATGCCCTGCACACCGGAGGTGGCGCGGCCCATCGGACGCAGTGCCTCATCAGTGGCGGAGAAGCGGATCGACTGGCCGCGCGCCGAAACCAGCAGCAGATCGTCATCGGCCGAGCACAGCACGGCGCCGACCAATTCGTCGTCGTCACGCAGGTTCACCGCGACGATGCCGCCGCTGCGGTTGGAGTCGAAATCGGACAGCTTCGACTTCTTGACCAGGCCGTTCTTGGTGGCGAGTACCAGATAGGGCGCATCTTCGTAGCCCTTGATCTGGATGATCTGCGCGATCTTCTCATCCGGCTGGAAGGCCAGCAGATTCGCGACATGCTGACCGCGCGCGGTCCGGCTGGCTTCGGGCAGTTCGTAGGCCTTGGCCCGGTACACCCGGCCCTTATTGGTGAAGAACAGCAGCCAGTCGTGCGTGGAGCTGATGAAGAAGTGCTTGACGATGTCGTCCTGCTTGAGACCCGCGCCCTGCACGCCCTTGCCGCCGCGCTTCTGGCTGCGGTACAGGTCGGTCTTGGTGCGCTTGGCGTAACCGGTCTCGGTGACGGTGACGACCACATCCTCGCGGGCGATGAGATCCTCATCGGCCATATCGCCGTCATTGGCCACGATCTTGGTGCGCCGCTCGTCGCCGTACTTCTCGACGATCTCGGCCAGCTCGTCGCGCACGATCGCGCGCTGGCGCTCCGGCTTTTCGAGAATGTCCCTGAGGTCGGCGATTTCGGCCTCGATCTTGGCCAACTCGTCGATGATCTTCTGCCGCTCCAGGGCGGACAGCCTGCGCAACTGCATATCGAGGATGGCCGTGGCCTGGATCTCATCGATATCCAGCAACTGCATCAGGCCAGTGCGCGCGGTGTCGGTATTGGCCGAACGCCGGATCAGCGCGATGACCTCGTCCAGCGCGTCGAGCGCCTTGACCAGACCGCGCAGGATGTGGGCGCGCTCCTCGGCCTTGCGCAGCAAGTACCTGGTACGACGGACGATGACTTCCAACTGATGCTCGACGTAGAGCCGGATCATCTGATCCAGGCGCAGCGTGCGCGGCACGCCGTCGACGATCGAGAGCATGTTTGCGCCGAAGCTGGTCTGCAGCTGGGTGTGCTTGTAGAGGTTGTTCAGCACAACCTTGGCAACGGCGTCGCGTTTGATGGTGACCACGATCCGCATACCCGCGCGGTCCGAGGACTCGTCGTGGATATCGGAGATGCCGGCTATCTTGCCGTCCTTCACCTGCTCCGCGATGGAGTTGATGAAGTTGTCGGTGTTGACCTGGTACGGCAGCTCGGTGATGACGATCGTGGTGCGGCCGCGGTTGTCCTCTTCGACCTCGACCACACCGCGCATCCGGATCGAGCCGCGACCGGTGGTGTAGGCATCCTGGATGCCCTGATTACCGACGATGAGGCCGTAGGTCGGGAAGTCCGGACCCTTGACCCGCTCCATGCAGGCCGCGAGCGTCGCCTCTTCGTCGGCGTCGTGGTTCTCCAGCGCCCAGTAGATCGCCCCGGCCAACTCGTTGAGGTTGTGCGGCGGGATATTGGTCGCCATACCGACCGCGATGCCGTTACTGCCGTTCATCAACAGGTTGGGCACGCGGCTGGGGAGAACGGTCGGCTCCTGTGAGCGACCGTCGTAGTTCGGCGTGAAATCGACCGTCTCGTGGTCGATTTCGCGCAGCAGCTCCATGGCCAGCGGGGTCAAGCGGCATTCGGTGTACCGCATGGCGGCCGCGCCGTCATTGCCGCGGGAACCGAAGTTGCCCTGACCATCGACCAGCGGATAGCGCAGCGACCACGGCTGGGCCATGCGGACCAGGGTGTCGTAGATCGACGCGTCACCGTGCGGGTGATAGTTACCCATGGTCTCGGCGACCGGGCGGGCGGACTTCACATAGCCGCGGTCGGGCCGGTAGCCGTTGTCGTGCATCGCGTAGAGCACGCGGCGATGCACCGGCTTGAGGCCGTCGCGGACGTCGGGCAGCGCGCGACCCACGATCACGCTCATCGCGTAATCGATGTAGCTGCTCTGCATTTCGTTCTGGATATCGACCGGTTCGATCCGGTCACCCGCTCCGCCGTCGGGTGGCAGCGTGGTTTCAGTCATCTAAAAGTCTCCTTTGGTACCGGACGTGGAATTGCGCGTCACGCCGGTTACACGTCGAGGAAGCGAACGTCCTTGGCATTGCGGGTGATAAAGCTGCGACGTGCCTCGACGTCCTCGCCCATCAGGATGGAGAACAGCTCGTCGGCCGCGGCGGCATCGTCGAGAGTGACCTGACGCAGCACCCGCACCGAGGGATCCATGGTGGTCTCCCAGAGTTCCTTGGCGTTCATTTCGCCGAGACCCTTGTAGCGCTGGACACCGTCGTCCTTGTTGATTTTCTTGCCCGCGGCCAGCCCCGCCTCGAGCAGGCCGTCACGCTCGCGATCGGAGTAGGCGAACTCCGGATCGGACCGCTGCCACTTGAGCTTGTAGAGCGGCGGCTGCGCGAGGTACACGTGCCCGTGCTCGACCAGTGGCCGCATGAAGCGGAACAGCAGCGTCAGCAGCAGGGTCGAGATGTGCTGGCCGTCCACGTCGGCGTCGGCCATCAGCACGATCTTGTGATAACGCAGCTTGGCGATATCGAATTCGTCGTGGATGCCGGTGCCGAAGGCGGTGATGATCGACTGGACCTCGTTGTTCTTGAGGACGCGGTCGATGCGGGCCTTCTCGACATTGATGATCTTGCCGCGCAGCGGAAGGATCGCCTGGTACATCGAGTCGCGGCCGGATTTGGCCGAGCCACCGGCGGAGTCGCCCTCCACGATGTAGATCTCGGACTTGCTCGGATCCTTGGATCGGCAGTCGGCCAGCTTGCCGGGGAGGCCGCCGAGGTCGGTGGCGCTCTTGCGACGCACCAGTTCGCGCGCCTTACGCGCGGCGACGCGGGCCTGCGCGGAGGAAACCGCCTTGTTCACAATGGTCTTCGCATCGGCCGGATTGGCCTCGAACCAGTGTGAGAGGTGCTCGTTGCAGGTGCGCTGCACGAACGACTTGACCTCGGTATTGCCGAGTTTGGTCTTGGTCTGGCCCTCGAACTGCGGCTCGGAGACCTTCACGCTCACAATGGCGGCCAGACCCTCACGGATGTCGTCACCGGTGAGGTTGCCGTCCTTCTCCTTGAGCAGCTTCTTGTCCTTGGCGTACTTGTTGACCACCGTGGTGAGCGCCGCGCGGAAGCCCTCTTCGTGGGTGCCGCCCTCGTGGGTGTTGATGGTGTTGGCGAAGGTGTGCACCGACTCCGAGTAGCCGGAGTTCCACTGCATCGCGACCTCGAGCTCGTGCCCGGTGCCCTTGCCGGTGAACGCGACGACGGAGTTGTGGATGGCCTGCTTGGTTCGGTTGATATGCCGGACGAAATCCTCCAGACCACCCGGGTAGTGGTATGTCCGCGTCTTCACCTTGTGCTCCACCGGCGCAGTGGGCGCATCCGGATCGGCATGCTTGGGCGCCTCGGCGGTTTCGCTGACCACCTCGTCGGTGACGTCGGCGTCGGAGACGCGCTCATCGGTCAGGGTGATGGTGAGGCCCTTGTTCAGGAACGCCATCTCCTGCAGGCGGCGCGCGACCGTCTCGAAGTTGTAGATGGTGGTCTCGAAGATGTCCGGGTCTGCCCAGAAGCGAATCGTGGTGCCGGTGCGCTTGGTCGGAACGCCCTGCATCAGTTTGCCGGGCTTGGAATCCTTGTATTCCTGCGTCCAGTGGTACCCGTCCACGTCCACATCCGCCTCTAGGCGGCTGGAGAGCGCGTTGACCACGGAGATGCCGACACCGTGCAGTCCGCCCGACACCGCATAGGAATCGGAGTCGAACTTGCCGCCGGCATGCAGCTGGGTCATCACGACCTCGATGGTGGGCACACCCTGGGCGTGCATGGCCACCGGGATACCGCGGCCGTCGTCGATCACCTCGACGCCACCGTCCGCCAGCAGGGTCACATCCACCTGCGTCGCGTATCCGGCCATCGCCTCGTCGACCGAGTTGTCGACGACCTCCCAGATCAGGTGATGCAGACCGCGCTCACCCGTGGAGCCGATGTACATACCGGGCCGCTTGCGAACGGCTTCGAGACCTTCGAGGACGGTGATGGATTCGGCACCGTAATTGCCTGACTTGGGCTTGTTCGAGCCGTCTGCGTTGGAGTCCATGGCAGCCACTGGTCGGTAGCTCTCCTTACTTGCTGATCCCTGGCGCAGCGGTCGGACAGCACGCGTGGGGCACCGGTGTGATTCTGGTCGTGAAAATAGGGGTCCACGCGCGGGCTGTACGGAACGCGCCGAAAGGTTCGCCGCTAGTTACCCCACCATCCTACTGGTAGACCCAAGCCACAATGCACCTACGACACCCCTGACGGCTCCGTGGATGCGAGAAATCGGTCGAGCGCGGGTCGGTTCCGCCGTCAACCCCTTTGAGTCCATCAGATTCGGCCTGAGAGTTGCCTGTGTGACGGCGCCGTGACCGTGGCCTCCTGAGCGGGCGTCAGCGAGCGAACCATCGACACAGCGCCCGATCGCGCACGACAGAACGGAGCGTCCGCGCGGCGCGGGAATGAGCGGGGGCCACCACATAGTTCAGCCTACGTCGCGGACTCACGTATGACGGCCGCGGCGTTCCACGTGAAACAGATCTATGCGCTGGACTGTCGCTTATCCGTAGGTGTCCCGTGGACCGCGGCCTTTGATGTGCCGCTCACCCTTGCGCCAGCTCGGCGCCGCCGGACCGGTGATCTTCAACGATGTGACCACGCCCTGTCCCACCGCCGCATTGATCTTCGCCAGGATCTGGCCCTGCAGCATGCGCAGCTGGGTGGCCCACGCCGTTGATTCGGCGGCGATGCTCAGCACGCCGTCCTTCAATGTCATCGGGGTCGCGTGCGAGGCGATGTCCTCGCCGACCACACCGGCCCAGCGGCCGAAGACCATGCCCTCGGCGACCTTGGTCGACCAGCCCCGATTCTTCGCGATGGCGCCGGTCAGGCTCGAAAGCAGTTGCGGGTCACGGTCATCGGGCCGCGCGCCGGACCAGCCGGTGCGACGGCGGGCTCCGGTGCGCAGCCGACGCGGCGATGCCCGGCCCTGCCCCACCGATTTACCGCTCGCCTTGGCGGCCGCCCGCGCCTCCTCCAGCGCACGCCGCGCCAGATCGATACCGCGCAACTCCGGTTCCGGCTCGGATGCGGAAGCATTCGACGCTGTCGGATCGCTCACGACTGCGCCTCGCTGACGCTCAGCTCCGTCGTGCGCGATCGCGCGCTGTACTGATGGTTCACTCGCTGACGCTCGCTCACGACTGCGCCTCGCTGACGCTCAGCTCCGTCGTGCGCGATCGCGCGCTGTACTGATGGTTCACTCGCTGACGCTCGCTCACGAGGTCCACCTCTCTCCCCGCCGCTGTTCGCGCGCTGGTTGCCGACGCGTCGCATTGCAATCGGCGCTGATCTTACCGACGCGACAGGGGTCCCGACGGTGCCCGATCAACCGGTGGCGGCGTCGGATTCCCGGTCGGCGATTCGGGAGATGCGGCCGTCCGCACCGCCGTTCGTTTCAATCCGGAGCGGAACAGCGGAAAGTTCCACGGGCACGTCCTCGGGGACCGCGGCGGTGACCAGCACCTGTTCGGCGCCGACCGCAACCTCGGCGAGCGCCGTGCGTCGGCGGCGATCGAGTTCGGCGAATACGTCATCGAGTAGCAGTACCGGCTCGGCGCCGGTGGCGCGCAGCAGTTCGAAGGCCGCGAGCCGCAGCGCCAGTGCGAACGACCACGACTCACCATGGCTGGCAAAGCCTTTCGCGGGGGCCGTGCCGAGCATCAGATCCAGATCGTCGCGGTGCGGGCCGACCAGGCAGACCCCTCGCTCCAATTCCTTCGGCCGCGCCGCCGCCAGTTCGCGCAGCATATTCGCCTCCAGCGCCTCCACGTCATCGGGCTGCGGTGCGCGCGCCGGGTCCAGGAATTCCGGCGGCAGGCTCGCGCTGCGGTAACCGATTGCGGCGGGGCGTGATTCGGGCGCGATCGACGAGTACGCCTGTGCGAGATACGGATACATATCGTGCACCAGACGCAGTCGCTGTGCGAGCAGCACCGAGGCGTGGGTCGCCAAATGCCCGTCCCATACATCGAGGGTGCTGAGTTCCGCCTTCGAGCGGGCTTGGCGCCCAGCGGATTTCAACAGGGCCGAGCGCTGTCGCAGCACCCGGTCGTAGTCGGCGCGCACGGCGGCCAGCCGCGGCAACCTGGCTGTGCACAACTCGTCGAGGAAGCGCCGCCGTTCACCCGGATCGCCGCGGACCAGGGCGAGGTCCTCCGGCGCGAAGAGCACCGTCTGCAGAATGCCGAGGATTTCTCGCGGCCTGCGCACCGGAGATCGGTTGATCTGCGCACGATTCGCGGCGCCCTGGTTCAATTCGAGATCTATGCGCAGTTCGCGGCCCGCGTTCACGACGGTCGCGCCGATCCTGGCGCGTTCGGTGCCGATACGGATCAGCGGTGCGTCGGCGGCGACCCGATGTGAGCCCAAGGTGGCGAGGTAGCCGACCGCCTCGAGCAGGTTCGTTTTGCCGTTGCCATTGGCCCCCAGGAAAACCGTTCGGCCTGGGGATAATTCGAGTTCGGCGTGCTCCCAGGAGCGGAAGTCGCGCAGTGACAGCGTCCGGATGAACACGCGTCTACTCCGCTCCGGCCGTCGTAATCGCCGTTTTCCGCCGCTGCCGGCGACGAATGGGGCGCAAACCACAACATCTTGTGGTCCATCCACTGTCTGTGGACGAACTGTGGATAAATCGCATCGCCGCCGATGCTCAGCCCGGCAACCGAACCGGCATCAACAGGTAGATGTACGGGCTCTCCAGCGCGACGAACGCACCCGACTCCGTCACCTTGGGTTCCTCGTCGCTCGCTGGCAGCAGCACCGCGGGACGGCTCGGCGTGGTGAAGCCGAAGGTGACCCGATCAGCGTGCAGCGCGGAGAGGCCGTCGACGAGGTAACCCGGATTGAACGCGATTGTCAGTGACTCGCCGCGGAATTCGGCCTCCAGCCACTCCTCGGCGCGACCCGCGTCGTCGCCGCCTGCCGAGAGCAGCAGCCCCTCGTCGGTGAATTCCAGCCGCACCTGTGCACCGCGCTCGGCGACCAGCGCGACGCGCTTGATGGCGTCGGTCAGCGTGGCGACCGGGAGGGTGGCGATCGAGGTGTGCTCCTTGGGGAGCAATTGGCGGAACTTGGGGAATTCCGCATCGAGCAGTCGCGTGGTGGTCCGGCGGCCCGCATTCACGATGCCGAGCAGACCGTCCGCACCACTGCCGGTGCCGAGCGAAAGCTGTACGGGAGCATCGGAGGGACCCAGCGTCTTCGCGGCTTCCGACAGCGTCCGGGCCGGAATCAGCACCGAGGTTTCGATATCGGTGCGGGTGGGCTGCCATTCGATGTGGCGGACCGCCAACCGGAATCGGTCGGTGGCCGCGAGCACGACCTGTGGTCCCTCGATCTCGACCCGGATGCCGGTGAGCATCGGTAGCGTGTCGTCGCGTCCGGCGGCGACCGCGACCTGGCCGACCGCCTCGGCGAAGACATCGACGCTCAGCTCGCCGGTCTGCTGCGGCACCTCGGGCAGCTGGGGATAGTCCTCGACCGGCATGGTCGGCAGCGAGAACTTCGCACTGCCACAGCTGATCAGCACGCGGGTGCCGTCGACGGCAACATCGACGGGCTTATTGGACAGCGCCTTGGTGATATCGGCGAGCAGTCGACCGGAGACGAGCACCTCGCCGGGTCCGGCAACCTCGGCCGCGACGCGCATCTGCGCGGAGACCTCGTAGTCGAAGCCGGAGACGGTCAGTCCGTCCTCGCCCGCAACGAGTAGTACGCCGCCGAGTACCGGGACCGGAGGCCGCGACGGGAGGCTGCGTGCCACCCATGCAACGGACTCGGCGAAATCCTCTCGGGCGACCCGAAATTTCATACCCGCCAGCTCCATCGCCCGTTCTGTCCTCTCCCGGTTCCGTGATCTCTGTCGGCTTCGTCAGCGTTGATTCTCGAAAGGGGGTGCTGTACCTGCCACCTTTGCAGTCTGGCATAGGCGACCGACATTGAACCGTACTCGTCCGGACCAGCTGAACCTAGCCCGACCCTCCGGTTGTTCTGTGTCGCGAAGACGATCCGTGCTGCGAAATATCGAGCAAGGAGAACAGGTGCGGGTGAATCGCGCGGATGTGTCGCCCCCCTCTTCTCCTTGCTTGTCTCGGCGAGTGGCTCGGATGCCGATGCTCACTGATCGACTTTCCACACATCCTGTTTTGAAGAGAGATCTTCAAGAAGAAGAACTGAAGTAGTAGTAGGCACTGTGGAATCTGTGGACTGCGGCCGAATCCGCAGGTCCGGGGGCGTGGTGCGGTGTGGATGACCGCTGGGTGACTCGAGGATGAACGGATGGGGGTTGTGGACGTCGCGGGTTTGTCCCCCATTCATCCTCGAGCGCTCCTCGAGTTGTTCCACCAGATTCACCAGGTTGTTCACACGTGTGCACCGAATCGTGGACAGCTCGAGGAATCCTCGAGGACTCCACACGGAATCCTCGAGGATTCCCCAAGCCGCTGACCGAGCCCGTCGCTGGTCAGGACCTGTGTGTGGATACGGCTGTGGACTCTGTTGATTCCACCCCTGTTAGCAACGGATCCACGATCATCCGCACAGCCTGTGGACGAACCGGTGCACAACTCGGAGTTTCCTCGAGGACTCCACAAGAATTCCTCGAGGAGTCCACAGGGCACAAAAAGGCACCGCCCCAGGTCAAGGGCGGTGCCGAGGTGTTAGTGCCGGTCAGCGCGAACGCTGTTTAATTCGGGCTGTTAGTTCTTGTACTTGGTCGTACACGCGGCGCCGCTCGGTCATCTCCTTGCGCACTTTTTTCTCCGCGTACATGACCGTGGTGTGGTCGCGACCGAAAGCCTGGCCGATCTTGGGAAGCGATAGATCCGTTAGTTCCCGGCATAGATACATGGCGATCTGCCGGGCCTGCGCCAGCGGCCGGGCCTTACCCGGCCCGGTCAGCTCCTCGAGCGTGGTGTTGAAGTACTCGGCGGTTACGGCCATGATCGTCGCCGCGTTGATCTCCAGCGTCGCGGTATCCGGCATGAGATCGCGCAGTACGACCTCGGCCAGCGGCAGATCCAGCGGCTGGCCGTTCAATGAGGCGAACGCCGTCACCCGGATCAGCGCACCCTCCAGCTCGCGGATATTGCGCTCGACCCGACTGGCGATCAGTTCCAGCACGTCGTGCGGCACATCGAGCCGGTCCATCCGCGCCTTCTTGCGCAGAATCGCGATACGCGTCTCCAACTCCGGCGGCTGCACATCGGTGATCAGGCCCCACTCGAACCGGGTCCGCAGCCGCTCCTCCAGCGTGGCCAGTTGCTTCGGCGGCCGGTCGGAAGACACCACGATCTGCTTATTGGCGTTGTGCAGGGTGTTGAAGGTGTGGAAGAACTCCTCCTGGATACCTTCCTTGCCCTCGATGAACTGGATGTCGTCGACGAGCAGAATGTCGGTCTCGCGGTAGCGGCGCTTGAATGCCACCTTGCGGTCGTCGCGCAGACTGTTGATGAAGTCGTTGGTGAATTCCTCTGTCGATACATACTTCACCCGCATGCCAGGGAACAGCCGCTGGGCATAGTGTCCGGCCGCGTGCAGTAGATGGGTCTTGCCGAGACCCGAGGCGCCCCAGACGAACAGCGGGTTGTAGGCGCGCGCGGGTGCCTCCGCGATCGCGACCGCCGCGGCATGCGCGAAGCGATTGGACGCGCCGATGACGAAGGTCTCGAAGGTGTACTTGGCATTCAGGCTCGCCGAGGAATTCGACGGCGCCGGATTCTCCTGCGACTTGGTGAAGTAGGTCGGCCACGAATTGCGGACATTGACGACCGGTTCGTCGTCGTGCGGGTTGTCCGAGATCGGCTCGCGAACCGATTCGTGCGCGGCCGCGATGGCCGGATCGGTGCCCGGCCGGGATTCCCGTGCGGATGCCGCCTCGCGCATCGGCGCGCGCCCCTGCGCCCGCACCGGTTCCGGTAGCGGCTCCGGATTGAACAGTGACTCCTGGCCGGGCGGCACCGAATCGCGTCGCGGCGGGAGTCCGGATTCGCGGCGGGACGCGGGCGGCTCCTGCCGTTCGCCATTGGTCTGGCCCGGATAGTCGCCGCGGCTCGGGTATTCGTCGGTCGGGTACGCCCCCCCAACCTCGTATCCGGGCACCGGCAGGTACTCGGGTGTGCCCGCGTATTCCGGCGTGGGCGCATAGTCGCGTGCCGCCGAGTACTCCGGTCCAGTCGAGTACTCCGGTCCGGTCGAGTATTCGGGTGCCGCCGGGTAATCGTTGGGCTGTGCATAACGCGGCGGGGCGTAGTCGTTGCGCCCGGGATAGTCGGGGGCGGGATAGCCCGCCGGACCGCGACCGCTGTCGCGGCCACGCTCGGGCCGACTCGTCATGCGCGCGTGACGCGGATTGTTGCCAGGGCGTTCGGTCGGCTGCGTCGCCGGCGCCGCGATCCGGACGCCAAGGCCCTCGACCTGCGGACCGAGACGACGGCCGAGTGAACGCAGAATGGGTTCGCGCAGATCGCGTTCGATGGCCTCCTGGGCCAACGACGATGGCACCGAGAGCAAGGCGAACCCCTGCGCCACGGTCAGCGGCTTGACCAGTTTGAGCCAGGCCTGCTGTGCCCGGGAGACCGGCGGGATGGCACCATCGGCCGAGCCGGTGGTGAGTTCGGCGACCACCTCCGGCCACACGGTGGCCAGCACGTTCTGCTCGTCGTCCAT